>CAVTRT010000004.1:0-323482 GCA_963737285.1 uncultured Actinomycetota bacterium | reverse complement strand
TGCTGCAGGGCGCGGTCACCGACTTCGGGAACACGCTGATCTTCGCGAGCCTGGCCACCGGCGGGGTGCTGCACGTCCTGGGCCGGGACGTGGCCACTGATCCTGGCGCGGTCGCGGGGTACGTGGCCGGGCGCGGCATTGACTACCTGAAGGTGGTGCCCTCCCACCTGGCCGCGCTGCGCGCCGGGGGGACGCTGGCCGGGCTGGTCCCGGCGCGGACCCTGGTGCTGGGCGGGGAGCCGGTGCGGGCCGGGCTGGCCAGGGATCTGGCGGCGGTCGCGGCGGACCGGGCGGTGGTCAACCACTACGGGCCGACCGAGACCACGATCGGGGCGGTCGCGACCCGGCTGGACCCGGCTGGCCTGGCGGCGGGCCGGGTCCCGATTGGCAGGCCGGCTCCCAACACCCGGGTGTACGTGCTGGACCAGTGGCTGGAGCCGGTCCCGGCGGGGGTGACTGGCGAGCTGTACATCGCCGGGGCGCAGCTGGCGCGGGGGTACCTGGGCCGTCCTGCCCTGACCGGGGAGCGGTTCACCGCGTGCCCGTTCAGCGTGGCGGGGGAGCGGATGTACCGGACGGGGGACCTGGCGCGGTGGACCGGGGGCGGGGAGCTGGTGTTCGCGGGCCGGGCTGATGACCAGGTGAAGATCCGCGGCTACCGGATCGAGCCGGGCGAGGTGGAGGCGGTCCTGGCGGCGCATCCCGCGGTGGGGCAGGCTGTGGTGGCGGTGCGGGAGGACTCCCCGGGCGACAGGCGGCTGGCCGCCTACGTCGTCCCGGCTGGCGGCGCGGGCGGCGACGGTGGCGTCCCGGACAGCGGGGCCCTGGCGGCGGCGGTGCGGGACTACGCGGCGGGCCGGCTGCCGGACTACATGCTGCCCGCCACGGTGACCGTGCTGGCAGGGCTGCCGCTGACCCCCAACGGCAAGGTCGACCGCAAGGCGCTGCCCGCTCCCGAGCACGCGACGGAAGGGAGCCGGGGACCGGCGACGTTGCGGGAGGAGATCGTGTGCTTGGCGTTCGCTGAGGTGCTGGGGCTGGACCGGGTCGGGGCCGAGGATAACTTCTTCACGCTGGGCGGGCACTCGCTGCTGGCGGTGTCACTATGGGGCCTGCTGCGGGAGCGGGGGGTGCCGGTGTCGGTGCGGGCGCTGTTCGAGGCGCCGACCCCGGCCGGGCTGGCCGCGGCTGCCGGGCAGGCGGCGGTGGAGGTGCCGCCGAGGCTGATCCCGGCGGGCGCGCAGGCGATCACGCCGGGGATGCTGCCCCTGGTGACGCTGACCGAAGAGCAGGTCGCCGCGATCGTGGCTGGCGTCGATGGCGGCGCGGGGAACGTGGCTGACGTGTACCCGCTGGCGCCGCTGCAGGAGGGGATGTTCTTCCACCACCTGATGGCGGGCGGGGGTGATGGCGGCGATGTGTACCTGCAGGCTTATGTGCTGGGGTTTGACGGCCGGGGGCGGGTGGATGAGTTCCTGGGGGCGTTGCAGCGGGTGGTGGACCGGCATGACATCTTCCGTACGGCGGTGGCGTGGCAGGGGCTGCCCGAGCCGGTGCAGGTGGTGTGGCGGCGGGCGGTGCTGCCGGTGACGGAGCTGGTCCTGGAGGCCGCTGCCGGGGACGGGGGGCCGGAGGCGGTCGCGGCGGCGGTGGGGGAGCTGCTGGGGGCGGCTGCGCCGTGGATGGACCTGGGGCGGGCGCCGCTGCTGCGGGCGTACGTGGCGGCGGGGCCGGGGCAGGGGTGGCTGGCGCTGGTGCAGATCCATCACCTGCTGCTGGACCATACCGGGATGGACGTGGTGCTGGGGGAGGTGCGGGCGATCCTGGCCGGGGAGGGGGACCGGCTGCCGGCGGCGCTGCCGTTCCGGGACTTCGTGGCGCATGCCCGGCTGGGGGTGCCGCGGGCTGAGCACGAGCGGTTCTTCGCCGGGCTGCTGGGGGACGTGTCGGAGCCGACGGCCCCGTACGGGCTGCTGGACACGCACGGGGATGGCAGTGGCGCGGTTCGTGCCGCGCTGCGGGTGGGTGACGGGCTTGCCGGCCGGGTGCGGGGGCAGGCCCGGGTGGCGGGGGTGTCGGCGGCGACGCTGTTCCACCTGGCGTGGGCGCGGGTGCTGGCGACGCTGGCCGGGCGTGATGACGTGGTGTTCGGCACGGTGCTGTTCGGCCGGATGAACGCCGGGGCGGGCGCGGACCGGGCGGCGGGGCCGTTCATGAACACGCTGCCGGTCCGGGTCAGGGTCGGGCCGGACGGGGCCGCCGGGGCGGTGGCCGGGCTGCAGGCCCAGCTGGCCCGGCTGCTGGTCCACGAGCATGCCCCCCTGGCCCTGGCCCAGCAGGCCAGCGGCGTGGCACCACCCGCCCCCCTGTTCACCTCCCTGTTCAACTACCGGCACAGCCAGCCCCAGGCCACCCAGACCCCAGGCCGGGTCCCGCAAGCTGATTCCACAACGAGCATCCGGACCCTGAACACCAGGTCCGGTACTAACTATCCGCTCACCGTGTCGGTGGACGACACCGGAACCACGTTCATGATCGCTGCTAATGCGGTGGCGCCGGCGGAGCCGGGGCAGGTGTGCGCCCTGCTGGTGACCGCGCTGGAGGGTCTGGTCACGGCTCTTGAGCAGGCTCCCGCTACCCCGTTGTACCGGGTGCCGGTGCTGGGTGCGGCGGAGCGGGAGCGGGTGGTGTCGGGGTGGAATGACACGGTGGCGGGGGTGCCGGCGGGGTCGGTGGGGGATCTGGTGGTGGCGCGGGCGGGGGAGTGCCCGGATGGGGTGGCGGTGGCGTGCGGGGATGAGCATGTGACGTTCGGGGAGCTGGTGGCGCGGGCGGGGCGGCTGGCGGGGTACCTGCGGGGGCGGGGCGCGGGGCCGGACGTGGTGGTGGGATTGTGCCTGGAGCGCGGGATCGAGATGGTGACCGCGATCGTGGGGGCGTGGCTGGCGGGGGCGGCGTACCTGCCGCTGGACCCGGGGTACCCGGCTGGGCGGGCGGGGTTCATGCTGGCCGACAGCGGGGCCAGGGTGCTGGTGGCCTGCCGTCGGGATGGCGCGGGCCTGGCCGGGGAGCTGGGCGGGGGGCTGGCCGGGGGGGTGGTGTGGCTGGATGACGAGCTGTCCTGGCCGGCGGTGCCGGGGGTGGCGGTGGCCCCGGTGCGGGCGGGGCAGCTGGCGTACGTGATCTACACGTCGGGGTCGACCGGGACGCCGAAGGGGGTGGGGGTGACCCAGGGCGGGCTGGTGAACTACGTGGCCCACATGCCGGCCCGGGTGCAGGTGGGCGCGCCGGGGGGCCGGTACGCGCTGCTGCAGGGCGCGGTCACCGACTTCGGGAACACGCTGATCTTCGCGAGCCTGGCCACCGGCGGGGTGCTGCACGTCCTGGGCCGGGACGTGGCCACTGATCCTGGCGCGGTCGCGGGGTACGTGGCCGGGCGCGGCATTGACTACCTGAAGGTGGTGCCCTCCCACCTGGCCGCGCTGCGCGCCGGGGGGACGCTGGCCGGGCTGGTCCCGGCGCGGACCCTGGTGCTGGGCGGGGAGCCGGTGCGGGCCGGGCTGGCCAGGGATCTGGCGGCGGTCGCGGCGGACCGGGCGGTGGTCAACCACTACGGGCCGACCGAGACCACGATCGGGGCGGTCGCGACCCGGCTGGACCCGGCTGGCCTGGCGGCGGGCCGGGTCCCGATTGGCAGGCCGGCTCCCAACACCCGGCTGTACGTGCTGGACCAGTGGCTGGAGCCGGTCCCGGCGGGGGTGACTGGCGAGCTGTACATCGCCGGGGCGCAGCTGGCGCGGGGGTACCTGGGCCGTCCTGCCCTGACCGGGGAGCGGTTCACCGCGTGCCCGTTCAGCGTGGCGGGGGAGCGGATGTACCGGACGGGGGACCTGGCGCGGTGGACCGGGGGCGGGGAGCTGGAGTTCGCGGGCCGGGCTGATGACCAGGTGAAGATCCGCGGCTACCGGATCGAGCCGGGCGAGGTGGAGGCGGTCCTGGCGGCGCATCCCGCGGTGGGGCAGGCCGTGGTGGCGGTGCGGGAGGACTCCCCGGGCGACAGGCGGCTGGCCGCCTACATCGTCCCCGCCGCCGACGCCGACAGCGAGGCCGGGCACATGGACGATGGTGACGCAGATGCGGCCGGGACGCTGGCGGCGGTGCGGGACTACGCGGCCAGCCGGCTGCCGGACTACATGCTGCCCGCCACCATCACCGTCCTGGCAGAGCTGCCGCTAACCCTCAACGGCAAGATCAACCGCAAGGCCCTGCCCGCCCCCGAGTACAGGACGGCGGCGATGGGGACCGAAGAGCCCCCCACGGATTTCACGGATGCGATGTGCCAGGCGTTCGCGGAGGTCTTGGGCTTGGAGCGGGTGGGGGTCAACGACAACTTCTTTGAGCTCGGCGGAAATTCGCTGCTGGCCATGCAATTTGTGGGTCGCCTGCGCGCGCTAGGGGCAGCTGTTCCCGTGCGGACCTTCATCGGAGCCCCGACCGTGGCTGGGCGCATAAACCGGCTCAGTCTGTCATCCATGCAGGACGCGCTCGGCGTCCTGCTTACCATCCGTGGTCAGGGCAGCAAACCGCCCTTCTTCTGCATGCATCCCGCAGGAGGAGTGAGCTGGTGTTACATGCCACTGGCCCGCTATGTTCCGGCGGCCTACCCCCTATATGGCCTGCAGGCCCGTGGCTATGACGGCACGAGCCAGCTAGCTAGCTCCGTCCGAGAAATGGCGGCGGACTACATCGAGCAGATCCGCTCCGTACAAGAGAATGGTCCGTATTACCTGCTGGGATGGTCCTTCGGGGGAGCTGTGGCACACGAGGTCGCTGTGCAGCTGCAAGCTGCTGGCGAGCAAGTGGGCGCGCTGATAATAATGGATACTTATCCACAGGACCGCCCTGGGGCGGAAACTGGGCAGGGGGAATCTGGGCTGGCTCCCGCGCTCCCCGAACCGACGGACACCCCACAAGGACTCGCTAAACTAGCCGGGATATCCGACGAGGAACTCAGGACCTATAATCTGATTCATGCTAATAATGGGGCCATCAAGAGGAATCATGAGTTCCGGAGGTTCGATGGAGACATTGTGGTAGTTGTCGCAGTGAACGAGAGGCCGGAGGAGCAATCTGCTGCTGCTATCGCAAGGTGGATTCCCTATGTCTCGGGAGAGATATCGGAGTGCCGCATGTCCTGTACGCATACCGAATTGACGCAACCCGAAATGCTGGGGCGGGTGTGGGCCGCCGTGTCGACGCTGCTGGGGCTAGAGAGTTGAGAGCAGCGCCGATTCCTGCCTCCGCCGCGCTTTTCGGCGGAGGCGAGTGTCGTGCCTGCTGGTCAGGCGGTATGGTGACGCCAGGGCGCAATGCCACTTAGCTACTTCGACCTGAAAAACCCTGGGGCGTGACGGATGGCGCCTGGTGAGGGACGATGACCTCGACCCCTTGGACTAGAAGGGATCGAGGTCACCATGTTCCGTACCGTAGGCGATCAGCCGTCGTTGTGGGAGTCCCAGTTGCCGGCGGGGGTGCTGCGGCTGCCGGGAAGACGGCAAGGCGGAAGGGCGGGAAGCTCCCGCCGCAGGTCATGGTGTATTTCGTCATGGGACTGGCGCTGTGGGCCGAGGAGGATTACGAGGAAGTCTGGGCGAAGATCACCGAGTCCCTGGCGGACTGGGGCGGCTTCGGCGGCGACCAGGCCCTAGTGACGACGGGCGGGGCTCACCCAGGCCCGGCAGCGACTCGGCTATGAGCCGGTGAAGGGGGACGTTCGAGCTGGTCGCGGCCCCGGTCGCCACGCTGGACACGCCCGGGGCGTTCCTGGGGAACTGGCGGAAGATGAGCATTGACGGCCTGGAATGGGACGTCCCGGACAGTGCGGCGAACGCCGCCGAGTTCGGCTACCCGGGCGCCCCGGATGGCGGGCAGGCGGCGTTTCCCAAGGCCAGGGCCGTGACGATTGGCGAGTGCGCATCGCACGCTCCGGTGCTGGCCGCGATCGGCCCGTGCACGTTCAAGGGCAGCGGCGAGCAGTCCCTTGCCGGGGCGCTACCCCCGGCTGGAGGAGGACTGGCTGTTGATCGCGGACCGGAACTTCTATAACTGGGCCGACTGGTGCACCGCCGCCGATACCGGGGCCGCGCTGCTGCGGCGGGTGAAATCGGACCTGATCCTGGAGCCGCTGGAGTTCCTCACAGACGGCTCCTGCCGGTCCGTCGTGGTGAGCCCGAAGGTCAGGGGCACCGCACGGGCGAAGATCATCGAGGCGGCCCGGGCCGGGGAGGACCTCGAAGCAGGAGATCTGGGGCTACCTGCTCACGCTCTACGCGACCAGCGCGCTGATCTGCACCGCCGCGACCGCGGCCGGCATCGATCCTGACAGGGTGAAGTTCAAGCGGGCCGTCCGCATCGGGTGCGTCTTTCTAGGAGGTTCCCTCATTTTTTGACGTTTCGGTCATGCGGCGAGGTTGAGGCGGTCGATGGTGTCCTCGTCGTAGCGGGCGAGGTGGTGCTCGCTGCGGTAGCGTTCCTTGTAGTAGTTCAGGTAGTCGTCCAGGTCGCCGTTGACGACAACGGCGCGGATCTTGAGGATGACCTCGGCGCCGTCCGGAGACCATCTCGCGCCTGTAATTCCGAAGCGGTCTTCGATGACGAATCTGCAGGAGCCCTCGATCATGCCGGTCGCGATGGGCCATCCGCTGGCCAGTGCCTTGTCATAGCGCATGTGCTTGTGGTTGTTCTCCAGGTAGGTGACGGCCCGGTCCATGTCACTGAGGTCGAGGTGGCGGGTGCGGGGGTTGGCGCGGGCCTTCGCGGCGACGGAGGCGAGGGTGGCGGCGACGGCCTTCGCGCGGCCGTGCAGGACGCGGAGCAGCTGCCCGTCGGCCCACTGGCCGGCGGCGACGGGGTCGTCCGGGTGCAGCGCCGCGGAGGCCTTGCCGAGGTATCCGGACACGTGGATGTAATCGATCAGGACGGGCACCTTGAGGCCGCGCCCGGCCGCCTGGGCCTCGATGGCGGTGATCTGCTGCTTGTTCCCGTCGGCGAGGAAGACCCGCTGGCGGACCCGCTGCGGGTCGCGGCGGTCGGCCTCGTCGAACGCGGCCGCGATCATGTCCTCGATGCTCTCGGTCACCGACGCCGATACCCATTTATCCCGGGCCTTCGGGCCGGGACGGGCCTGGCGGCGGGCAGGCGGGGCGGCGATGTCCCCCGGCTCGCGGACGGCGGGGGTGAAGTCGGCAACCGCGACGATCTCGGCCATCTTCTTGATCCCGGGCCGCGTGCCGTCCTCCTTCCCCGCGTTCTTGCGGTGCTCCGGGCGCATGGCGATGCCCTTGCAGTCGGCCTGCATCATGATCACGTCGCTGTCCGGCTGCTCCTCTTCTTCCGCGTCGCGGGCGCGCTCCTCGTAGAAGTCGCCGGTCCAGGCGGCGAGGTCTTCCGCGAGGCCGGCGAGCTGGGCGCGGCCGACCGTGACCCCTGTCCGGGCCTCGATGACCTCCTGGGCCTGCCCGAACCCGCCCGTGGCCAGGTGGAAGGCCGCCAGGGCCCGCATCCCCAGAGAGTACGGGTCGCCGGGCAGCACCTGCCGGGCGCCGGCGGGGTACAGGTTCGGCTCGCGGCGGTTGCGGTAGGCCATCCGGGTGACCCGGACCGGCCCGAACACGCTGGCCACGCCCCGTCCGTGCCCGGCCTCGACGATGCCGTGACCGATCCCGGCAGCGCTCGTGACCCCCTCAGCACGCTCCTCGCGCGCCGAGTCGACGTCGAACGTGGCCTGCAGCAGCCGCCGCTGCAGCTCCCGCCCCTCCTGCCCGATCACCTTCTCCCGCTCCCCGTGATCGAGGTACCGCGATTCCTCCGCCGCCCAGGCCGCCAGCCCGGTCCCCCCTGATCAGCAGCGTTCCCTCGAACGTGCCATCGCCGAGATCGCCGGCCCCCGGCACCCGAGCAAGCGGCGCGAGCGCTCCTATCCCCGCGTCGTCAAGCGCGTCCGGCACAACTCCTACAAGGTCAAGAAATCCGGCCAGCACGGCACCAGGCACGACGCTCCCGCCACCATCAAACTCGTCGACCCAGCCCTCACCAGGGCAAAGACCGGCATCGCCGCGTGACAAGACCAGGATCGTGTACTGCAAGGACGGCAGCCGCCGCCGCGCCAGTTGCGCGGAGACGTCATTCACCTTCCTCGGCTACACGTTCCGCGCCAGGAAGGCAGCGGCCAGGAACGAGACCAGCATGTTCACCTCGTTCCTGCCCGCAGTCAGCAAGGACGCCCTCAAGCGAATGAGCGAGGAAGTCCGCTCCTGGCTCATCCACCTGCGCAGCGGCACTGAACTAGAGGACATCGCCGACTGGGTCAACCCCGTCGTCAGAGGTGGACGACCTACTACGGCAGGTACTACAGGACCGCGCTGGACCGCCTGCTACGGCGCATCAACACCTACCTGATGCGCTGGGCACGACGGAAGTACAAGCGGCTACGGCCATTCAGGAAAGCCCGCAGATGGTGGAAGGAGCTGACCGCAAGGCAGCCACGCATGTTCGCCCACTGGGCCTGGATGACCGAGTTCTCAGCAGGTCAGGTATGAGACGAGCGGAGTGATGGGAGACTTTCACGCTCCGTTCTGTGGGAGCCCAGGGGTGAGATTCCCCTGGGCCACCCGGCGCGCCAGGGCGCGTCGGTTACACGAACCGCGGCCCTGCCGGGGTGATGACCAGAAGGTCATCACCCCGGCAGGGCCGCGAGCCCGCTATATGCCCGGCTGCATTATAACTGTTCATGTTCGGCGATCTTCGCTAGGCGCGGTCTCGCTGCGCGCAGGAGATCGTCGGGGCAAATGCCAAGCGAACGATCCAGCCTGGCCGCATTGAAATATAGCTGCTCCTGCCCGAACAGCGATGGGTCGGCGACAAGCTCAAGCTCATCAGGGCGAAATGAAAAAGGTACGATAGTTCCGCGCTCGCAATAGGTGAGGCGTTCTGCCGTTTCCTGTGGCGCTAGCCTTGCCCGCGTTCCGCCGTAAAGCTTGCAGACTGCGCCGAAGTCAACCTTGGCGTCGCCCGGGATGACGCATAGGGCGTAACGCTCCACTCGAACTTCAACAACCATGCACTTCGCCGCCTGTGACAGCGGATGGCCGCGCATGGCACTGGCCAAGCTGGTGCGCCCCTCCGCTGGATGATCGATTACGCGGTAATTAATGCCGTGCTCTTCCAGCATATTTAGCAGTCGAACGTAAGTGCTCGCCTTGTTCTCTTCTGACACCTTGGATCCTCCGTTGCCGCGACGCCCCAAACAGGGAGATGACTACCGCAAATACAGTCTTACGGTACTTTAAGGTATGTCACGCATTATCGCGTGAATAGTATGTATAAGGAATAGCGTGAGGATGCCCGGGCCGTCTGCAGGGCGCAATGTGCAGTTCGCAGGGACCAACTTGGCTGGTGCCGGTCTCTGCATCAGTGATGACGCGCATCTCGGCTGGCAGGCACTTGGCGTCGGATCCGAACTACAATGACGAGCCCGGGAGCATTGGCGATGCTCAACCGAAACCGGACGGCAGTTGAACGGGCCAGCCGCGTGGATTGTCGGCTCTTCAAAGTTAACCGGGGTCGTGCTTCCGCCTGGTTACTGGTCGTGGCGTGGCTGTGGGTGGTCACGAGGTTTTTCTCTGGTTCCGCGGGTGCAGGCGGTGCGGACGCGGCGTCGCTGGTTTGCGGAAGCCGTGGGCGTGGCGGGCTTCGAGCCTGACGATGCGGTTGAAGCTTTCGGAGCGGGTGTTCGTCACCCCGGTGAGGATGGCGGTGACGATCTCGTCTTCCCGGCGGGAGATCGTGCGGGCGAGTGTGGCCAGCTCGGTGACCTGCTCGTTTTGCGCGCACCAGTCGTAGAGGGCGAAGAGCCGGTGACGCGGGCGCGGGCGTTCAGTGCCCGGCGGAGTTCCTCCTTCCCGATCCAGGCCAGGGCGGCCTGCTGTCCTTCCGCAGTCGAGTCGAGGGTCTCGATGATTTTCTCGAATTGTTCCGGTGACAGGCTCTCCAGGTTCTTTTCCAGGGGTGCTTGACGCCGTACTCGGGGTCGCCGGACTGGCTGCGGCGGCCGTAGGGCTTACGGATCGCGCGCCTGGGCACGTCGCCGGCTGTCTTCACCGCGAGCTGGTGCCGGCCAGCCAGTACGCCGCGTCATCGGCGGTCCTGCCCTCCACCTGGCCGAGCAGCCCCTGATCCTCGGACAGGTCGTAGAAGCAGGTGTGCCACCGGTCCGCGACCAGGACATACTCGCTGGCCTCCTCATCGCGCCGCCACCGGGCGCCGCCATACAGGCTAGTTCGCCGCAGGCTAGAGACAGTTGCCTGGGTGGGTGACGATTCAGCGTACGGCCTAATGCTCCGAGACTGTCCCTTGCGCCAGCTAAGTCCTGGGTAATAGGCTATAACACAGTTGATTATACGCAGATCTGGTAAGCGGAATATGGCCCGGTTGGGGAAATGTCAACCTGCCTCTAGTGCAACACGCTGCCGATTTATCGCTATGTAGTCTAACGGAACTAGGAGCAGGCGTGGCCTCATCGTTGGAAAAGGCGGAGGAGAGCTCCCGGAAATCACTCGGCAGGTTGGCAACGGAACCGATGAGGCTGACGTTGCAGAAAGCCTTGTCTCGCCTGACTATTTGGCTGGAAAAGCGAATTCCCGTGCACTCGAAAGTTGGCACAGGGTCACTGGTGGCGTCAGAAGATTTTCCGTGGGCCGAGACCATGGAGCGCAACTGGCAGCAGATACGTGGTGAGCTTGACGCCATGATAGCGCATTATGACGCACTGCCGAATATCCAGGATATCGCCACTGACCAATACGGTCTGACGCAGGATGACAAATGGAAGACCTTTATCTTCTCCGTGTTCGGAGAAAGGTTTGAGGGAAATTGTCGGCGCTGCCCGAAGACTGCGGAGCTGTTGGACGGGATTCCCGGGATCACGACGGCATTCTTCTCAATCCTCGCCCCTAACAAGCATATAAGGGCACATCGCGGATATTACCGGGGGGTGGTGAGGTATCATCTCGCCCTCAAAGTCCCTAAGGACGGCTCAGCCTGCGGCATCCGAGTGGGCGACAAAGTGGTGAACTGGTCCGAGGGCACCGGATTCTTCTTCGACGATACCTACCGGCACGAGGCCTGGAACAAGACGTCGGAGGTGCGGGTGGTACTCTTGCTAGACGTCCTGAGGCCATTGCCATTCCCGTATTCAATGCTAAACAAGGTCGTCATCTACGGGATGGCTCGCCTGACATCAATCCGGGATGTCAGGACTAGGTATGAGGCCTGGGAGCGCGGCTTCGAGAAAGTGCTCAGTGGGAAGTGAAGCGACGGGCCTGCAGCCAGCCGTCAACAGGCACTGGTTACGCACGGGATTATGGGCCGGGTGCCAGTCTAGGTGCAGCAGGACCGCCAAGACCCTGCTTGACAACGCGACTGCGGGCGAAAACTATTCATTCTGCCGGCCGGTCATCGCTGCCCCGCGACACCGCGGCGTCCGCGACACCCTCATCGCCCGCCGCAGGGGGCTGGAGCTGCTTGTAGACCGTTTCCATGCGGTCGGCCATTGTCTCTAGGGAGTAGTGCGAGTGATGCCTGTCGATGGGCAGCTGGGGATCGAACTGGCCAGATGCGATGTCTGACAGGAGTGACTGGAGCGCGTCGGCGAGCGCGGCGATAGAACCTGCAGGGACGACGCGTCCGTACCGGTGGTCGGGGAGCATCTGGGTGACCTCGCCGACGTCAGTGGAAACGACTGGCATGCCACGATTCATGGCTTCCTGGATGATCGGCGGCCCGGCTTCAACGCGGGAGGGCATGATCAGGATGTCTGTGTCGGCGCAATGCTGCAGGGGGTCGTGCTGAGGGCCGGCGAACCGGATGACATCTGCGAGGTCGGTGACGTCGGTCATTTCCTTCAGGTAGTCGGCCTGATTGCCGTCGCCGTAGACGGTGAGGGCAGGGCAGTCGGCACCGAGTCGACGGCGGAGCTCAGCCATGGCCAGGATGGCGACGTCTGCCCCTTTCCGGAATGTCAGGCTCCCGGCCAGTATCAGGCTAGGGTGGTACGGTCTTCCCGAGTCCTGAGAGCGGGGGCCGGCGAGAGGGGCTTGGGTGCCATTCGGGATGTAGTGCAGGCTAGTCTCCGGCACGCCGTACTTCTTTAGGAGTTCGTGGTTGCTTTGCCAAAGGGCTATCGCGGCGAACTTCAGCCCGGCCCGGCTGATCATGTCGAGGTGGGGTTTACTGCTGACTGCCTCATCGTCATAGATGGTGAGTATGCATGGGATGCTGGTCCGGTTGGCTGCCGTGATTGCCTGCATTGCCGTGGCGAGGTGGTGGCAGTGGATGACGTGTGCATCGAAGCTCTGGTACTGGCCGATCAGGCCCTGAACTGCCTCTTCCACGGCGGGCTCCAGCTCCACTGGCCTGAGGCCCTGCTCGACTAGGGCCGGGATATGCTGGTCACGGCAGGCCTGGGTGAGGGCCCCTCGCCTCCGGTTATTATGATGGGGCTGAGGCCGTGTTTTTTCTGCGCGATGACCAGGGCTAGCGCTTGCCTTTCATTAGCCGAGAAGCTAGATTCGCTGCTGTCGATCACATGAATGATTCTCATTGGCTCTCCACTGATGGCTCTCTAACAGGGCGTATTATTGACAAGTATCTGCTTGTATACGGCTTCGACATTTTCGGCCATTTTCTCGACTGTGTAACGTGACCGATGCCTTTCGATCACAAGAGAAGGGTTGAAGTGCCCGTCAATGATATCTTTGAGGAGTGACTCGATGCCGTCGGCGAGTGCCATTATAGAGTTAGGGCGGACGACCCGGCCGTATCGCTGGTCGGGGAGCATCTCAGGAACGTCGCCGACATCCGTGGCGACGATGGGCATCCCGCGACTCATGGCCTCCTGGACGACAAGAGGCCCGGTTTCCTTGCGTGAGGGCATGACGAGAATGGCCGAATTTGCGGAATGCTCGATGATGTCGAGCTTGAAGCCATGGAGCCGCACTATGTCATTCAGGCCAAGTGCGTGCACCATGTCGTAGAAGTATTTGCCTGAAGGGTTTTCGCCGTAGACATTGAGAGTTGGACAGTCCGGGCCGAGCCGACGCCGAAGCTCGACCATCGCCAGGATGGCGATATCTACCCCTTTATCAATTGTCAGGCTCGAGGCCAGCATCAGATCCGGGCGATGTGGTTCGCGCGCCTCGTGGGCCCGGAATATCCTCGTGCCGTTTGGAACGTAATATAGATCACTTTCGGTGATGCCGTTCTTTCGCAGGAAGTCAAATTCTCTCCTGCTGACGGCTATCATGGAGAATTCCAGGCCCATGCGCTTCGCTATTTCATAAGATGACAGGAGTACCCGCCCGGCGCTTACATGCACCGTAAATACACAGGGAATCTTGCCCTGATTGGCTGCGGGAATTGCGAGCTTGGCGCCACTCAGGTCGTGACAGTGGATCAGTTGCGCGCCAAAGTTCCTGATCTGAGCGATCAGATCCTGCATGATTTCCTTTGCCGGGAACTGGGCTTCGCGGTCAACGCCTTGCATTACGACGACTGGTATGCCTCTGCTGCGGAGAGCTTCGGCCAGAATTCCCGGAGTATCTGTCATCAGCATCGGGTTGAGTCCGCGTGCTTTCTGCGCGACGGCGAGGTTCATCACGTGCCGGTCGCCCCCTAGGAACTCGCGTCTGCCCGTAATGACCACATGGACTATTCTCACTGAGTCCCCCATGGAGCTCCTGAAATCCGCCTCAGAAGAGGCCGAATGCAATATCAGTAAAGCTAGTAGCCCGGGCTGGGCATCGTCCATGGCATGCTGGCCAGCCTTGGGGTAGCTGTGAGGCCAGCCTCAGCGGACTCGCGGCTCACAGTCAGGGATATTTGCTCTCAAGTCCGGGCGGCAGAACGACGACACGACGAAGCGTTCAACTGTTTCGTTGCATCAGTTGAATACGGTACACCGGCTGAGCCTCGACCTTTCCTTTATTAGCTTGAAGCGCATGCACGGTCGTAAATGCGAAGCCGCTGATGGTAGCGTTTTTCCTTTCGGCGAGGTTCCGGGTGACGGCAAGTGAGAGGTTACGGCGGATGAGCGCGGTGGATGAGTCTCCTGGCTTGCTGCTTGTGCATGCACACCCTGACGATGAGTCGATCTTCACCGGTGCGACTATGGCTAGGTATGCGGCCGAGGGCGCCCGGGTTACGCTGGTTACCTGCACAAAGGGCGAGCGTGGGGCCAACCGGCTGGCGTATGGTCCGGTGGAGAACGAGGATGAGCTCGCGGAGCTGCGGGTAAAGGAGCTGGAGGCGGCGTGCGCCGCGCTCGGGGTGAGCGACCACAGGTTCCTAGGGGGTCCTGGCCGGTGGCGTGATTCAGGTGCGGACAGGAGGCCAGGCGCTGCCGATGCGGGCTGCTTCCGGCACGCGGATGTCGATGAGGCCGCCCGTGAGCTGGCCAAGGTACTCCGCGAGGTCAAGCCGCAGGTGATCGTTACCTACGGCACCGACGGCTTCTACGGGCATCCCGATCATGAGCAGGCACATGAGGTGGCCTGGCGTGCCTACCAGCTGGCCTGCGAGACCAGGTCGGCCAAGTTCTATGCCGTGACGATGTCCAGGTCCGTCCTGGCCGCGGCCATGAGGGAGACGCCCTGGTCGGCGGGCAAGACCCTCCCATCGGCGGACCAGCTAAGGGTCGGGCTGCCGGATGATCAGGTGACCACGGAGATCGACGCGACAGCCTACCTCGATGCCAAGCTGGTCGCGCTGGCCGCGCACGCCACGCAGATCATGGTCGAAGGGCAGTTCTTCCACGCTTCCGGCCTGCCCGGAGTACGGGCACTGGGCATCGAGCAGTACCAGCTGCTCGCCGGACCCGGCACGCCACGGCCAGCATCCCTGGCCCAGCACCGTGAGGACGACCTCTTCTGCGGACTGTGACGCACCCCCGCCTGGGGGTCGGGCAATCTCGCGACGGCATCAGCGGGCCCCATCGGAGCGGACCGCGGCCGTGACCGCCCGCTCGATCATCGCCCGCGACAGCTGAGGCGGCCGCCTGCGGTGAGCGTCGCCCAGCCGGTATGTCATAGGCAGGAGGGCTGGACGACGCTCAGATTATGGGCGGACTCATCAACGGCGGATTGCCGTCACTTGTCAGGCCGCCTCGGATTGGAGGACCTCGGCGGCTGGCTGACGAGCCCCTACCCGCGCCGGGATGAGGGTGAGGCCGGCTATCACGAGGAGAGCCCCGAGTACCGTGCCGGCAAGCCAGCCGGCGGGTGCCAGGGTTCCCCCCTTGACCGTGAGACGGAACAGGACAAAGCCGAGCGGGATGCCGACGATGGCACCTAGTAGTGCCGAGAGCACTTGGGTAACGACCAGTCCGGAGCTGACCTGGCTGGCCCGTGCGCCGAGCGCGCGCATGAGTGCCGAGGCGCGTCGCGCGTCGGTGACGGTTGCCCACGTGGTGAAGATCGCGTTGAGTGCCGCGAGGATGACGAGCATGACCGTGATGACCGCGAGCATCTGCTCGTCTCGGATAACGATGGGGTCAGCCAGGCCGCCGGCGGTCAGCGATGATGCTGCGCCGAGCTTGCTGTCGACGTCGGCGTGGAAGGACAGCACTGCCACGAGGCCCATGACCGTGACCGCGACGTTCGCCGCGGACAGCAGCGCGCGGCGGGGTCGTCGGGCCGCGAGCCGGAGCCCGAACAGCGCCGGGACGGGCAGTCTGGAGGAGATCGTGATGAGCGCGCTCCGGCGTTTCGGCGGGCGTGCGACGTCGTTGATAGCGTTGATGGTGCTGGTGCGCGCGGCGCGGAAGGCAGGAACGAGCGTTGCCGCGAGTGTCACGACGAGCGCCACGCCCACGACCTCGGCCGCGGTAGCGGCCGTCAGCGATGGCGCGCCCGCAGATCCGATCAGGGCGGCGCCAGGGTTGGTGAGCAGCGGCGCCGCGAGCCACCCGGCCGCCAGCCCGGCCGCCGCCGCGAAAAGCGCCAGGACGAGGTTTTCCACGAGGAACATCGCCGCCACGAAGCCCGGCGTCCCGCCAACTGCCTTCAGCAGCCCGACACGGCGCGCGTACTCCGACAGGCGTCGCCCGACGAGAACAGTGACACTCGCGATCGCGAGCAGCGCCAGCAAGAGTGCGCCCGGTTCGAGCACCCCTTGCGCGCCAGCCTGGGCGAACACCGCGTCCGCGGCCGAGATCGCCTCCCAGGTCGAGAACGTCGGGCCGGCGAAATTCGGACTGAGAGCGGCACTGAAATCGTAATGCTGGTCAGCGAACGACTGCGCGTCAACTGGGTTGCTGATCTTCAGGTTGAGTACGTAGGTGGTCAGCGGATTCGCCTTTGATGTCAGCCCGAGCGCGTTGGCCTCGGTCATCCAGATCACTCCGCTGTCCCGCGTGTTAGCCGCGTCGAGTTTGAACCATGGCGGGCATGCGTTGGCGGAATTGCCCGGACCCGGGATGGTAAGGCCGTAGCAAAGGTTGGGGTAAGGCGGCTGCGCCGCAGTCACCGCGATGCCGGCAACGGTGAAGCGCTGGCTGCCCAGGGTCACCACGTCGCCGACCCCGGCGCCGAGCGCCTCGGCGAAGGTCCGCTCCAGCACCACGCCTCCCGGCCGCACCCAGCTCCCGGCCGTCACATCAGGCTGGTCGACAGCGGCCGGCGTCTGGCTGCGCCCCTCGGCAAGCACCGCCGCGGTGCGGCCCTCGAACGCCAGAGCGGCCGAGGCAACCGGATAGGGTCCGCTGGAGCTGCTCACCCCGGAAGCGTGCACCAGCGTCCTGGCCTGCGAGGCGGATGTCAGGTAGGCCACCACGTCGGCCCCCTTCGTCGCTGCCTGCGTCGTGGAGTATGGGTCGCTGGTCACGCCGTTCACGGCTAGCGCCATCGTGAGCGTGGCGGCTGCCGCGGTGATCGCGATCACTAGGAGGATGGCCTGGGCCGCGTGCTGCCGAATGTCGCGCACCGCGAGGCGGTAGGCAAGCAGCGCCTTGCTCATTACGCCCATGACAGCTCCTTCGCTCCGGCGAGGTTGCGCCCGCTGCCGTCGGCGAGCACCCCGTCGCGCATCGGAGTCGCGTGGCACAGCCATCTCGGCGCGTCGCGTGTCCTCCAGTCGGCGCAACAGCTTCCGGCGTCGCGCAAGCCGAGGCGGCGCTTACGCGTGTGGATCTGCCTCATCTCCGGCCGTCCTTTCCCTAAAGGTCGGTGTGCGGGCGATGCTGACGATGGCATATCGGGTGGTGTCGCATCACGGGCTCGCCTGCCTGCCGTTGCGGCCGTGATCAGCTCGTACACCTTCGCCAGCACGGTTCCCTGCTGCATCGGTCTTCCCTAACGGTTAGCCGTTAGGTATCTGGATACCGGTTATCTATTGAGATGTCAAGATGCATCCCAGCGGCGCGGTTGCCGGGGCATCTCTGGGTGCCTGGAGGCTGGTGTGGCAAGTGCTCGACAGGAGGGTGATGGCCCGGGTTCGTTCGGCGGGTCCGCGGATGAGTACGCGAGAGTGTCAGGCTTTCTGACACTATCCGGGGCATCAGCGGCCAATTCCTGGTAAACCCGGCGACAATCCGCTATATCAACGAGCAGCTGACCGCAGAAAGGCGCCGGCCGGACGGCACCGTGCAGCCGCTCACCTCACGGACCTGGAAGAGCTGGAAGGCTGCCAGACTCTCCTCCTGCGCAAAGGCCGGACGCTGCCCCAGCTGCTGGATGCCTGGCGGACCTCTCGCCACCACGACGCCGCCTTCCGCAACTTGTGGGTGCCGAAAACCTACGCCACTTGGGCAGATGCCCTGAGGGGCGCGGGTCGGTTTCATCCCGTGTCTGTCGCGACTGGAAGGTTGGGCAAGGGGTGGGATGATCTTCGGCTTGTGGGCTTGAGGCTGATCTTCCTGATTGTCTCTCGTGCGGTATCGCTGCTGGGGACGTCGAGATCTTGATGGTGCGGCACCAGTTCACTGTCGCCGAGCGCGCGAGGCCAAGGACTCGCGCCCGGTTGACGTGGCCGTTCCGGCCGCCCTGCCACGCACCGCAAGGTCTGGTCAGTGGTGCTGCGCCGGCCGAGTCCGGTTCCCATCATGCAAAAGAAATTTAGCCAGGACACCGGCCTGCAGGGATACCCAGGATCCGTTATCCCATCCGGGCGCCTCAATGCCCCGCTGGTGTCTGCAACCACTGCGCCCGCCGCCCCCGGGCAGATGGTGCGCCACCCTCGGACACCAGCACGGCAAGAGCGGAACGATCGTAAGCAAGCCGTTTACCGGAGACTGGCCCGCAGGACCCTTAGCAGCCGCCGCGACACGCTCGCATGACCGGACGTTCAGCACAGCTACTCGATGACGGACATCGCATTCTCCATAAGTACCGGTCGGCGATCGGCGTGCCCGTCGCTGAGAAGGTGGCCACACTTCGCGGTCACTACTAGTGATGGCCTCGCCAAGACAGGGTTGCGGGGCTGACGGGCTAGCCTCAGCCGGCCGGTACGCGGCGGGCGTGGCGTCGGCGGCCAGCCATGGTCATCCGCCCCTGGTTGTCTAGGCCACGGATTCCTGCGCAGCCGCCTCCCCGCAGAATCCCCACAAGCCCGGGTCCATGCTGACGTCCCCCACAAAAAGCCCACGGACAATACTGCACTTCCTGGCACGATCCGGCACGGATGCCGACTCACGCGCATCGTTCGTGGTGGTGGGTTCGTCAGATGGGCGTGCAGAACGGTTGGCTTGCGCGCATTTTCTGGGGCGCCGCATGGCCTCTGCTGCGAGTGGGCGCGTTCCGGCGACTCGTCGTTTCTCTACGGCGGGAATCCTTTGCAGGTTGCCGCCGTGGGCGCGGGGCGGACGGCCGCAGGTTACCTATGATCCCGCCGTCGGCGCACCTCTACCCACCTCACCTGGGGGCGGTGGCTTTGCCAGCTTCTTCCGGGACCAGCCATGGCTGCTTCGCTGCCGTGCGCGCTCGACGGCGACGGAAGCCTAGTTCTGCTCTCCCGTCCGGCGGGCAGCCGCCCTGGCTGCAGCCCTGCCACGAGCCTGCGGCAGCACCGTTCGCGCCGTCCTTGCGGGCACCTCCGGCCAGGACGGTACCCGCCATCCCGGTCACGGCCCGGGAACTGAGGCCACCCCAGGATGCGCACGCTACGTAGTCACGCGATATCGTCGCGTGATGTCAGTCCAGGGTAGTTCCGTGAAAGAAACGAGAAGATCACATCGGGGGTAGCTTCATGAGCGGGAACGAGAAGGCTAGCGAGAAGGCCGGCGGACTGCCCCGGCGCCAGTTCGTCAGGCTCTCCGGTGCCGCCGGCACGGCCGCGCTCCTGGCGGGGACCGGGGCAGGCAAGGACCCGGCCGCGGCGACGCGCTCCCCGTGGTGCGGGCCGGGGCCGGGAGGCGCAGCCCCATGCCCACCCCCTTCCGCTTCCGCCCTCTGCGGTAATCCCAAGGACACAGGTGGCAGGTTTTACCTTTGGGATGAGGTTCAGGTCGCCGAGGGAACGAAGCCGTCGCCGCCCCCTGATACCAGCCTGCTGACCACTGCCAACTATGTCATCCTGCGCGGCGCTCCCGGGGCGGACCACGATTTCCTGCTGGTTCCCTCTTGCCGAATTTCTGGCATCGAGTGCCCGTTTATCTGGGGGTCTACGGCGTACAAAGGCTACTGGTACGATGCATGGGAGCAGGCTCAGCCAGGCGGGGCAGCCCCGGTAAAATACCCCAGCATCGGACTGGGGATTAACTCAGTGCATGAGCGGCAGCAGGATCAGCTGCATATTCACATGGCCGGCATCCTTTCAAGAGTACAGCACCAGCTCAACACGCTCGAAAATGATCATAAAATCACCAGCGACCGCAAAAAATGGCCGGCACAGATTGTTCCTGTAGAGGGCCTCGACGAGAAAGGAAAGCCAGCCACTCGACACTACCGGGCAGTCATATTCTCAACGTCTGAATTGAAAGAGAACCTCTTCAGGGCCTTGGGGGAATACGTTCCTGCGGCGGCAAAGAACAAGGCGGATCAGATGCTGGTCGTGACGCCGAGGAGCGGGGGCGGCTTCTATGTCCTGAACAGCGATCCTGGCCTAACGGGCGGCGGGACGGGCACTGCAGACTTCCTGCTTGTCTACGCATGAGCCTGCCCATGCCTACCCGCAGCTGGCATCGTGCCGGCCGGACCGCCGGCAGTCGCCAGGCTCGTCCGGCCCGCCCCAGGCCAGCTGCCGGGCCGCGTCCACCGGGGTATGAGCGTTAGGGCCGTAGGCCCAGGTGCCCCGGTGCGGCTTGAGCGCCATCACGAACGGCAGCCCGGCCTCGGACAGCTCCGAGCGGAAGCCGTCCTGGTCGCCGTAGGCGCAGTCGGCGGCCGCATCCCCACAGAATCCCCACAAGCCCGGGTCCGCGCTGGTGTCCCCCACAAGAGGCACGCCACGCCGCCCCAGCCTCCGGCTGGCCTCCGGAACGTCACCCAGCCCACTCCCCTTCAGCACACTAGCCCCCGCCAGTGGGCCAGCAGGCAGTCACTAGACCCTTCGGCTTCCGCCGAGTCGAAGGCCGTGCTTTGCATCAGGGCCGCGACCCTCCCGGAGGTTGGCCGCGGATCGGCGCTACCGTACGTACGCCATATTCCCATGCAGAACGGGCCGTGCCTGCTGTCGCGACAGCAGCCACGGCCCGTTGTGGTCAATAGGAGATCAGGTGTACAGGTAGAGGACGTAGTTGCTGGCGCCCCCGGCGGCGTTGACGACCACCTTGATCCGGGTGCCCGCCGTGCCCTTCGGCGCGAGGACGGTGATCGCGCTGGTGCCGGACACCGCGAGCTTGGTGCCCGCCTTGCCGTTGAACGTCACCGACCTGACGCCGATGAAGTTGCTGCCCTTGATCGTCACCTTCGTGCCGCCGTTGTGGGTGCCATCGGCCGGCGAGATCGAGGAGATGCGCGGCGCGCTCGCGTACGTGTAGCGGTCGGCCGCCACCGCGCCCGTGTACGCGCTGCCGAGCACGGAGACCCGCAGGTCAACGGTGCGCGCGCTCTCCTTGGGCAGGGTCACCGTGCAGGCGGTCGCGGAGCAGGACGCGCCCAGCGTGGCCAGCACCGCCGATCCGGACTGCACGCGGACCTTGTCCGCGCCCGCGACCGCGATGAATCCCGAGCCGTTGATCGTGACCTTGGCCGTCGCGTTCGCCTTGCCCGCGCTCGGCGAGACGCTGGTGACCTTGGGGGCCCGGGTCGCGAGCTGCTGGCACATCCTGACCGTCCACGCGCCAGGGATGGGTGATTCCGCCGGTTGCTCGGTCTCCTGGCTGGCGCAGCGCGGGCACTGGACGGTAGGGCGGCTCATGCCATTGATCCTGCTCGCCAGAGGAGCGAGGGACCTTCTGGCGGCGGGTTGAGCAGGCCGGCTGGCGCTTAGCGCAAAAGGTTCAGGAACGTCCGCACTGGTTCAGGTAGCCCGCCGTGGCGGTGGACCAGCATGACGCGCCAGTGCGGCGCATGACGAGCGATGGGCCGGGCAAGCAGCCGCAGGAACCGCGCGGCGAGAGATCCGGGCAGGATCGAGACGGCCAGGTTGAACTCGACCAGGTCCGCGGCGCTGAGCAGGTCATTGACCTCGAGCCGGCGGCCCCGGGCCACCTTGGCGGCCCGGAACGCCCGGTCGACCTCGCGCCGGACAGCCCACCCCTGCGGGAAGTCGACGAAGGGCAGGCCGGCCACGGCGGATAGCGGGACGGGGTCGTCGCCGGGCAGTGGGTCCGCCCGCCCGGTGACGAGCACCATGGGCTCCTGCCACAGCAGCCGGGAGGCCAGCCCCTGCTCCTCCTGCGACGTCAGGGCCGTCCGCTCGAACAGCGTCACGCCGAGGTCTCGCTCCAGGGCACTGACCATGCTCGACACCGTCGACTGCACCATGTGCAGGCGGCGCGCGGCGGCGGTGAAGCCGCCCTCCTCCACACCGCGAGGACGCCCTGGAGTGGGCAGGCCTGCACGCCGCAGTCATGCCCCCGTACGCGGCGCTGATCCAGTCGGTCACCCGCGCCCAGGCCGAGGCACTAGGCAGCGAGGGAGCCGACGCCGAGCTCAAGCACGCCAGGCAGCACTCCCCGGCGTGATCCGGTACACACGCCCGGATCCGGGCTGGCCGGCTCAGCGAGGCGAAACGTGCCCTCCGCCCCGCTGAGCCAGGGCCGGCCCGGCCAAGGGCGGCCCGTCGCCGCTCAGACCGGCGAAGGCGGCAAACGGCGGCCGACCCCGGCGGCCAGGAACACGCCCCGCTACGAATCGTGATTCAAAAGCGTAAACGATGTTGGAACGACCGTGGATATGGACGGCGGTCTGGATAGTCCATAGGATGACGTAATGGCTGGTGCGACCCTCGATGTCGGCTCGACGACGTGCGGCCCCTGGCCGCGATCGACGCCGGACTGCCGCAACCTGATCGGCTGACCAGCGATGAGCACCGATACCGAAGCCGGCCAGCGTCGCCGCCACCGCCTGCAGCTGACCCCGATGCCGTCGATCCCGGTCGAGTTCACCGGGGGGCGGGCCGGCGAGGGACCACTCACCCTAGGCCAGCTGGACGCCTACACGTGGACGAGCTCGACCCCTGACCACACCAACGCGATCCTGTTCGTCGAGCTCCCGGTGCCGGCGGTGGTGTCCGTCAATGACGTGGCCGAGGCGGTCGCGGTGCTGATCGCGCGGCACGAGTCCCTGCGCACCACCTACGTGCCCGGCGAGCAGCCGCGCCAGCGGGTCGCGGCGTCCGGCGTCCAGATGCTGGAGGCCTGCTCGCTCGGCGAGGGACAGTGGGGACCGCACGACCGCCCCGCGGTGGCCGAGGCGCTCATCCGGTGGCTGCGCGGGTCACCTGACCCGGCGCGGCGCCCGGTGCGCATTGCGGTGGCCATCGCTCCCGGCCCGGGTGATCGGGTCATCGCGTGCGCTGCCGGGTTCACTCACGTGGCCATGGACCAAGGCTCAATCGAGGTCCTCAAGCGCGACTTCGCCGGCCTGCTCGGCGATCCCGCTCGGCGGCAGGCAGGCCGGCCCGGCCACCAGCCGCTGGACCAGGCCGAGCTGGAGGCAACGCCGGCCGAGCGATTCAAGGCCGAGGCGGCACTGGCCTACGTGGCGGAGCAGTCGCGGCGGATGCCCCGCTGCCTGTACGCCTTGCCGGGCGCCCGGTCCAGCGGCGAGTCGCTGGCGGTGGAGCTGTCGTCGGTGGCCGCCGCGATGGCGGTGCGGCGGGTGGCGGCGCGCACCCGGACCAGCCGGTCCAGCATCGTGCTGGCGGCCATTTGCGCCGTGGTCGCCCGCCGCGCCCGCTATCCGGAACTGGTGCTCCCGCTAGTGTCCAGCAACCGTTTCGAGCGCCATCTGGTGAGCTACGTCGGCTCCCTGGCCCAGGGCGCCATCGCCACCGTCGAGATCGGCGAAAGAAGCTTCGACGAGCTGGCCGGTCACACCTGGACCACGGCGATGGAGGCGAACCGGCTCGCCAGGTACGACGCGGCCAAGCGGGATGCCATGGACGAACTGATCGAGCACGAGCGAGGCCTTTACCTGAACCTCGACCCGTTGTTCAACAGCCTGGTCTCTGAGTCGTGGTCCGGGCTGACCGCGGGCGTCGGGTTCCAGCCTGAGGAGATCGACGTCGCGCTCGACCGGACCGAGCTGCGGTGGCACCCGATGCCGGACGGCAAAGCGCTGATCCGGTTCACGCTGAACCAGGTCGACGGCTGCCTGCGGCTGGACGCCTGGAGCGGCGACACCGGCCTGATGCCACGGGCCGAGCTGGAGTCGCTGCTGCTGGCCGCCGAACGCCTGCTAGCGGCCGCCGCCCACGGCGACGTGACCAGCAGCCGGATGCCTGAGGTCATCGGGCTGGAGCCCATCGCCGGCACCACAGACCGGATACACATCGACCACTGCTGGGTCGACGTAGCCGACGTGCAGCGCCTCGTCGACGAGGCCGTCGCGCCCGCCGTCGCCCGCGTCTTCGCCACGGCCGACGGCTACCCCCTAGTCGCCCATCTGGCCGCCACCGACGCCGTCCGCACGCCGCAGCAGGCGCACGCCCGCTGCATGACCGCCCTCGCACACCACCCCACCGCCATCACCCCCCGCCACTACGTCATCTGCCCCACCGCACCATCCGACCCAACCGACCCCACCGCCTGGCCCGCCCCGCTGGCCACCGGCACCGGCCGCGCCTGAAACCACAAAGTAGCCACACCACCATGGCGAGCGCCGCCAGGCCAGGTACCGCTCTTACCCAGGACTGTGTGGGATAGTGCCGCCATTCATGACTTGTCGAAGAGCAGAAGGAACTGGAGTTGACCCTGGTTCTGGGTGGTGACGAAGCCGCCCACGCTCGGGTTCTGGATGTTCCAGTCCGCGAAGACCACCGTGATGCTGCCGGCCACGTCGATCTGCGCGCCCTTGCGCTCGGCGGTGAGAGTGAACGTGACCGGGCGAGTTGTGCCGCGCAGCGTTAGGTCGCCGTGCGCGCTGTAGTCCTTTATCACGCCTTGTGCGGGCAGCGGTGCCAGGCTGATCGGTGAGGTCAGCGTGAAGGTCCCCGTGGGGTACTGGGCCACGTCCATGATCCGGCCGTCGAATTGGGCGTCACGCTGGCTCTTATCGCTGTGGATGGTGTCCATAGGAACGCTGAAAGACGCTGCGGTGAGGGTGGTGCCGTTGATCACCAAGTGCCCTGAGACCGACGAAGTGCGGCCGACGGCCGTGGCGTTCTGCCCAAGCAGTACCTCGCCGACCCGGTATTCGACGCTGGATCCGGCGCAGGCAGCCCAGGTGCCCGCTACCGATCCGCTGGCCGTGCCGCCGCTCGAACTGCTCGATGCGCACGTGGCGTCGCCAGCCGACGACAGTGACAGCCCGCTCGGCGTGCTGCCGTTGAAGAAGTGGATGTAGACGAACGGCCCAGCCACCGCTAGCACGGCGATGACGACAACGGACCCGATGAGCCATCTCAGCCAATGGCGTGACCTCGAAAAAGACATGGTTATTCCAAGATTGGTCTAGGCGCTGTTTCGCGGGCCCGGAGGCCCCCCATAGAGTGTCGTGACGGAGCTTGCGTTTTCTTCTGAGCCACCTGACGTTTCGCGATGAGCATGGGTCCCCCCCACGGCCCGGCAAGACGGAGAAGGGCGGGGAGGGGAGGTGCGCCGGACCGTTCGGAATAAAGGAATCCGAACTACCTGCGGTGGGTGACTAGCTGGTACGCATGCGGGACGTAGCGTAGGCGCAGGTCACCTTGGTCAGCCAGGTCGCCTCGGCGGACAGTCGTTCACATCTGGCGCGGATCCAGTGGCGTCGTGACCCAGCGACGCTCTGAGCGCGGTATTAGTACTACAACGGAGTGCTGAGATGTAGCGGGTCCCGGCCCGCAGCCATTATCCCGAAGAGTTCTCCGGTTAGGTAAACTTTTCCACGTTATCACGTGGAAAAGTCTTCGGGACCGGGAAAAGATTCGAGACAAATTGCGCGGTCGCCTGCAGTCGACGGTGGAAGCCGATGCGCGGTGGACGGGGATGCGAGTGGCGCCGGGCCGGACGCCAGGCCATGCCGCACCAGAAGCTCCAAGCGCCAGCGACACGCGACCCATGGCCCAACGGCTAGGGCGGCGCTTTTCGAAAGTGCTGACGCGGGGCTCGACTCCCGCCGGGTCGACGCGGCGGGTGAGCGGCCCCCCGTCGATGGCAGTCAGGGCGCTTGTCTTCCGCCGGGGCGAAGACGGGCGGGGGTGCTCACGCTATGGATCGCCACAAATTCCGGTCCCGGGAGGCTGAACGCCCCACAGGTGCCGGCGTCGGGGAGCAGGCACCCGCCAGGAACTGGCGGGCGGAACGGGTTCTCAGGAAGTTTTAACTTCATTTCTGGCTTGACTGAGGGCCGCGCGGGAAGTTCGGACATATGGGGCGCAAGCGGCGAAGGATTTTTTTTCTGTCAATGTCCACTGGCATGGCGGTCCTGCTGGCGGGGGTCGCCGTGGCGGGCTACGCGCTGTTGAGCCACTTCAACGCCAACATCCAGCAGGACAACATCACCAGCCTGCTCGGAGACCAGCCGGTGGACACGCACCCGCAAGCGGAGAACATCCTCGTGATGGGGTCAGACTCGCGCGATGGCCTCAGCGCCGCCTTCGGCAGCGGCCTGATCACGGACCAGTCAGACACGATGATGATCATCCACATCCCGGCCGACCGGAAGTGGGCCGAGGTGATGTCGGTTCCGCGCGACTCGTGGGTGGACATACCGGCCTGTGAGATGGGCAACGGGCAGATGTCGTCGCCTACCCAGTTCAAGATCAACGAGGCGTTCGCGATTGGGAACCTCGACGGGAACAGCACCAAGCTCGGCGTGGCCTGTTCCGTCAAGACCCTGGAGCAGGACACCGGGATCGACATCAACCACTTCATCGTGGTCAACTTCACCGGCTTCGAGGACATGGTCGCGGCAATCGGCGGGGTGCCTGAGTGCAACACGACGCCGATCGACGACCCGCTGTCCGGGCTGGTCCTTCCGGCCGGGCACCACCTGCTCACCCCGGCGCAGGCACTGGGCTACGTGCGCGCCCGGTACACCCTTGGCGACGGCAGCGACCTGGAGCGCATCGGCCGCCAGCAGGCGTTCATGTCCTCGCTGGTCAATCAGGTGCAGAGCAAGTTCTACAACCCGCTGGCGATCTACCGGTTCCTGGACGCGGCGACCAAGTCACTGACTGTCGACAGCCAGCTGGGCGGCATCACCGGGCTGTACAACCTGTGGCAGAGCCTGCGCGGCATCCCGACGAAGGACATCGCCTTCTTCACCTTGCCGAACTACCCGCGCAGCGAGGTCGTTGCATCCGACACCGCGAACGTGCTATGGACGCAGCCAGAAGACGATGAGATCTTCACCTCGTTCAACGATGACGTGCCGGCGAGCTCCACGCTGTTCGGCACGTCGCCGCAGCCGTCCCTTCAGATAGCGAGCAGCGCGCCGGTGGCGAGCATTCTCGGCGGGAGCGCCGGGGCGGCACACGCGAAGTCGGCCGCGGACCCCAGCGCAACCTCGTCGGCCAGTCCCACCGCCGCCGAAAGCCTGGCGGCAAGCGCCTCGGCCACCTCAGGCACGACGCCTACTCCATCGCCTGGGTTGTCGCTCCAGGCCCGCACCGCGAACCAGAACATCTGCTCCGGCTGACGACTGGCTGGAAGCCCGCTCGCTGGCGGCTGTTTCGCCCGATGCCGCCAGGGCAAGCTATCTTGTTAGCGCCCCAACGGTAGAACCTAAGGTTAGGCGGAGGGTAGCGGCTTGCAATACCAGCTTTCCCGTGTCGTGGCTGGGCCGTTCCTGCACGCGATGGGCCGCCCCTCGGCGGTCGGCCTGGAGAACGTTCCCGAGACCGGTGCAGCGATCCTGGCATCCAACCACCTGTCGATCATCGACTCGGTGTACCTGCCGTTCATGGTGCCCCGACCGGTGGTGTTCCCGGCCAAGGCCGAGTATTTCAGCGCGAAGGGCCGATTGGCCGGCTCTGGGCGGCTTACCTGCGGTCAACCAACCAGTTGTCGATCAACCGGGGTGGCGCCCGCGCCGCCCAGGAGACTCTCGATTCCGCGCTGGAGATCCTGGCCAGGGGCGAGCTATTCGGCTTCTACCCGGAGGGCACCCGTTCCCCGGACGGCAAGCTCTACCGTGGCAGGTCGGGTCTGGGCTACCTCGCGCTGAATTCCGGTGCTCCGGTCGTCCCCACCGCCATGGTCGGCACGCGGAAGATGATGCCGCCGGGCACGTCGTACCTGCGCCCGGCGAAGATCGAGATCAGGTTCGGCAAGCCGATGACGTTCGAGGACCTTGCTGGCGTTGCCCCGGCGAGGGCCCGCCGCGAGGTCGCCGACCGGGTGATGGCCGCGGTCCGCGAGATGTCTGGCCAGGAGTACGTCCACATGTACGCGTCTGACCGCAAGGCCGAGATAGCGGCGGCGACCAAGAAGCCAAGAGATTAGCCGACCAGGAAGCCGAGAGACTACCCGTACGGCCTGATCTGCCGGGGATGCGCGCCGCCTAGGGCGCAGAGCCTGGCCAACAGCCTTGGGCCGCCCAGCGTGAGGCCTCGCGGCTCAGCGCCTAACCCCGAGTACTCAGCGCCTAACCCGAGTGCTCAGCGCCTAACCCGAGTGCTCAGCCGCCTAGCCCGAGTGCTCGGGGCACAGGCCGAAGAGCTCCACCGTGTGGTCGACCGAGGTGAAGCCCGCCGCGGCGGCTACCTTCTCGGCCCACTGCTCGACGTCGCGACCCTCGACCTCGACGCTGCGGCCACAGGCGCGGCAGGTCAGGTGATGGTGGTGCACGGTGGTCGTGCACTGCCGGTAGAGGATCTCCCCGGAGGGGTCGCGAATCGTGTCGATGTCGCCGTTCTCGCTGAGCACCTGCAGGTGGCGGTAGACCGTAGTGAGGCCGACGGTCTCGCCACGGCGGCGAAGCTCAGCGTGGATCTCCTGCGCGCTGCAGAACCCGGGCAGGCTAGCCAGCGCGCTTGCCACCGCCGACGCCTGCTTCGTCCCCCGGACCCGGGTACCCCGGGGCTGCTGGTCTGCTGTCATTCTGGTTGCACCCGCCGCACATCCGCTCGTGTCCCTCCGACGTTCAGCCGGCCGTGTCGTGTGATGACCATGACTCCTTAGGTCAAACGCGACTTAGATCGAAACGCGACCTACTGGTAATAAAAACGATTATCATTAAGGTATGAAGGCAGTACAGCCGGTCGGCATCCTCGGCGCGGCGATCGCCCTGGCGCTCGGGGTCACGGTCGTCCTCGGCATCACGGCCGGCGCGACCGGCGCGACCGGCGCGACCGGCACCGCAGCAGTCGGCGGCGGCACGGGCATTACTAGCACCCCAAGTAGCGAAGCCGTAACGGCGAGCCCCACCATCATCCACGCCGTCGCGGCGGAGAATGAGTACGGGAACGTCATAGCGCAGGTCGGGGGCCAGTACGTCTTCGTGACCTCGCTGCTGAGCAACCCTAACACCGACCCGCACACTTTCGAGGCGTCCCCGCAGGTCGCGCGCACGGTCGGGGACGCCAGGCTGGTCGTCCAGAACGGCCTTGGCTACGACTCCTTCATGAACAGCATCGAGGCCGCAAGCCCGAGCCGGAGCCGCGAGGTCATCACCGTCCAGCAGCTCCTGCACCTGCCCGACAGCACGCCCAACCCGCACCTGTGGTACTCGCCGACGACGATGCCCGCAGTGGCAACGGCCATCGCAGCCGATCTCGCCGCGATCGACCCCGCGCACGCGGCTTACTACCGAGCCAACGCCAGCAAGTTCATTCAGAGCCTCAGTCCCTGGTACGACGCCCTCGCCACGCTCAAGAGCGACGACAAGGGCACCCCGGTGGCGACGACCGAGCCGGTGGCCGACTACCTCCTGCAGGCGGCCGGCGCGGTCAACGCGACGCCGTGGGGGCTGCAGGCCGACGTCATGAACGGGGTGGACCCATCGCCACAGGACATCGCGACCGAACGGGAACTGCTAGCCGACCGGAAGGTTAAGGCCTTCGTCTACAACGTCCAGGTCACCGACCCGCTCACGCAGTCCCTGATTGCCCTCGCCAAGGCGAGTGGCATCCCGGTCGTGGGGGTCTACGAGACGATGCCGCAACCCGGCTTCGACTACCAGTCCTGGATGCTCGCCGAGTCGGACGCCCTCAAGAACGCGATAACAGCCGGAACGTCAACGGAGCACCTGTGAGTACCGAGTCCCTTCTCCAGCTCGACGGCGTCGGGATACACCTAGGTGGCCGACAGATCCTGAGCGACGTCAGCTTCAGCGTCCGCAAGGGCGAGTTCGCCGCCATCATCGGGCCCAACGGCGCGGGCAAGACCACCTTGCTCAAGCTCATCCTCGGCCTGCGGCCGACCTCGGCTGGCCGGGTGATCAAGCACCAGACGACCGTCGGCTACGTTCCGCAGAAGATCGTCATCGACTCCGACATCCCGCTGCGGGCCCGCGACGTGGTGTCACTCGGGATGGACGGGCACAAGCTCGGGTTCTCCTTGCCGTCCAAGAGCCGCAAGGAGAAGATCGAGCAGGCTCTGCTTGACGTCGGGGCCAACGACTTCGCGGACGCCCGGGTCGGCGAGCTGTCCGGTGGCCAGCAGCAGCGGGTACTGATCGCGCACGCCCTGGTCAGCCGCCCGCAGCTACTGCTGCTCGACGAGCCGCTGGCGAATCTGGACCTCAAGAGCGAGCAGGAGATCGTGGCGCTGCTCGGCAAGCTCGTCCGCGAGCACGACATCGCCATCCTCTTGTCGGCGCACGACATGAACCCGCTGCTGCCGGTCATGGACCGGATCATCTACGTCGCGAACGGCAAGGTCGCCTCCGGCAGCACCGACGAGGTAGTCACCTCCGAGGGGCTTACCCGGCTGTACGGGCACCCGGTCGACGTGCTGCGGGTCCGCGGCCGGGTCGTGGTGGTGGCCGGTGACTAGCGGGCCTGTCCTGGTCGCACTGCTGATCGGCGGGATCGCCGCGATCACCTCCGCCGTCATCGGGGTGTTCTCGGTGCTGCGCGCTCAGTCGTTCGCCGGGCACGCCCTCGCCGACATCGCCACCACCGGAGGGGCGGCCGCGTTCCTTATCGGGGTCAGCCAGTTCTGGGGGTTCCTCATCGCGGGGATCGCCGCCTCGGCCACCATGGAGGTCATCGGCGTCCAGCGCAGGCGGGGCCGGGACGTCGCCACCGGCGTGGTGCTCGGCGGCGGGCTCGGCTTCGCGGCACTGTTCCTCTACCTGGGTACCCAGCGGACATCCACGACCGGCGCGTCGTTCTCGATCCTGTTCGGCTCGATCTTCGTGGTCAGCCCAGGCACCGTGCCGGCGATCCTCGGGGCGGGCGTGGTCACCCTGATCGCGATCGCGCTGCTTGGCAGGCGGCTGCTGCTCACCGCGATCTCTCCCGACCTGGCACAGGCACGCGGCGTCAACGTCCGGCTCACCGGCATCTTCTTCCTCATGGCACTGGCCGTCACCGTCTCCCTGTCGGCGATCGCGATCGGGGCGGTGCTTTCCACCGCGCTGCTGGTCGGCCCGGCGGCCACGGCGCTGCGGATCACCCGCAGCCCGGTGAAGGCCGTCGCCGTCTCGGCCGCCATTGGCCTGGCCGCGACCTGGCTTGGGGTCTGGCTCGCCTACGAGTCCTATTGGTGGCGGCCCTACCATCACGGATGGCCGGTGAGCTTCTTCATCGTCGCGCTCGTGCTGGTCGGCTACCTGCTGTCTTACGCCCATCGGCCCCGCAAGACGCTGCCGTCACGTTCTCCTCATGAGGGTGTCGAGTGTTCTCCAGCATGATGTTCACCGGCCTGATGGCCAACACGTGGATCGCCGCGAGCATCGTCGCCGTGATCGCGGGGATCACCGGCTTTTTCGCCGTTCTCCGTGGTGAGACGTTCGCGGCCCACGCCATCCCGAACGGCGCCTTTGCCGGTGCCGCAGGCGCCGCCCTCCTCGGCGTCAACGTCATCTGGGGCCTTGCCGTCTTCGCGATCGCCGGGGCGCTCGGCATCGGGGCGCTAGGCAGCAAGGCGCGGCACGACGTCGTGACCGCGCTCACCCTGGTGCTGATGCTCGGCGCCGGCGCGCTGTTCGTCAGCTGGAGCACCGAGTACGCGGAGCAGGCCTACTCGCTGCTGTTCGGCGAGGTCTTGGGAGTCGCCAGCGACGAGGTGTGGCCGATCGCCGGGATCGGCCTCGTCGCGATCGTGGCCATTGGCCTGGCGTTCCGCAGGCTCATGCTGACCTCCGCGATGCCCGAGGTGGCCGAGGCGCGTGGCGTCTCGGTTCGGGGTACCGAGATCTACTTCCTGATCGTGATGGCCCTTGCTACCTCGATGACCGTCCCCGTCGTCGGCGCGCTGCTGATGTTTCCCCTGATGATCGGCCCGGCCGCCGCGGCTCGCAGCGTCACCGCCCGCCCAGGCGTGGCCCTGGCCCTGTCAGTAGCGATCGCGCTAGCCATCACCTGGCTCTCCATCGCCTTGTCCTACCGCACCAACTGGCCGCTGGGCTTCTTCGTGGGCATCGGCGGAGCCGCGTTCTACCTCATCGGCCTGGCCGCCCGGGAACTAGGGGGCACCCGCGCCCGCACCCGCACGGCGTAAAAGCCCTGCCGTGCTCGGGACGCACGGGAAGAGCAGAGTCCGCGGCTGGTGATGAGCACGGGTCCGCGCGCTGGCCTGGCCGGCGAAAATGGACGTGTGCGGGTAACGCTCCTTGGCCCTTTCGAGGTATGCAGCGACACCGGCGACTGTCTTCCCGTCGCCGGCACTCGCCTGCGTGACCTGATCGCCCGGCTGGCGCTCGCGGGCGGCCAGCGCGGTGAGCACGGCCGCGCTGGCTGAGGCGGTCTGGGGAGATGAGCCGCCGGCGGACCTGGCGAACGCGCTGCAGACCCTTGTCTCCCGGGCCCGCCGTGCCCTGGGCGGCCCCGCGACGGTAGAGCAGTCAGCCGCCGGGTACCGGCTCGCGGTCAGTGCCGATGACGTGGACGTGCTCCGCTTCGAGCGACTGGCCGCCACCGGCCATGTCGAGGAGGCACTGGCACTGTGGCGCGGCCCCGCCCTGGACGACATCGGTGATTTCGCCGCGCCCTACGCCCTGCGGCTGGCCGACCTGCGGCTGAACGCCACCATCGGCTGGCTGTCCGGTGAACTGGAAGCGGGACGGGCCGCCGCGCATGTCGCCGAACTGGAGGCCCTGGCCGCGGGGAGTCCGCTGAACGAGAAGGTCGCCTCGCTGCTGATGCGGGCGCTGGCCGTCACCGGCCGCCAGGCGCAGGCACTGGCCGCCTACGAGAGCCTGCGCGGCCGCCTCGCCGAGGAGCTTGGCATCGACCCGGGCGCGCAGCTGCAAGCCGTCCACCTCGAGGTCCTGCGCGGGAAGGTGGAGGTTAACCGGGCTGCTGGCAACGACGGGCACTCCAGCCGGCGCACCAACTTGCGCGCCCAGCTCACCAGCTTCGTCGGGCGGGAGGACGAGGTCGGCCGGGTAGGCAAGGCCCTGACCGCCTACCGCCTTGTCACGCTGGTCGGGCCGGGTGGCGCCGGCAAGACGCGGCTGGCCAGCGAGGTTGCCGCCCAGGTCGCCGCTGGAGGTGTCGTTAACGCTGGTGCTGGCCTCGTTGCGGGCGCCGCAGCCGATGGCGGCGAGCTCGCGTCGGTCACCGATGCCGCCGACGTCGCGGCGGCGGTGCTCGGCTCCGTCGGCCTGCGGGAAACGCGCATCATGCTGGATGGCCCGGCGCGGGTCAGCAGCCGCGACGCGCAGACCCGGCTCCTGGACGGCCTGGCCAACGCGCGGGCGCTGCTCGTGCTCGATAACTGCGAGCACCTCATCGACGCCTGTGCGCACCTGGCGGATACCCTGCTCGCCCATAGCCCCGGGCTGCGCATCGTCGCCACCAGCCGGGAACCGCTGGGCATCACCGGTGAGTCGCTGCTCGTCGTGCCGCCGCTGGCTCAGGATCTGGCTGTGCGCCTGTTCGCCGACCGGGCGATACGACCGGGCCTACGGCGCCGGAACGGCGCTGAACCGGACCGAGGCGCTCGCGCTCCTCGACCCGGCCACCCTGTAGTAAGCCGTGATCACGCCCGCCGGATGTAGGCGCGCAGCGCCAGCGGGAAGAACACGACAAGCAGGCCGGCGCACCAGGCGAACGTCCAGCCGACCTGCGGGCCGACCGGGCCGCCGAGCATCAGCCCGCGCACGGCGGACACCAGGTGCGAGAGCGGATTGACGCTCACGAAGGCCTGCAGCCAGCCAGGCATCGTCGAGGACCGCACGAACGCATTGCTGCCGAACGACAACGGGAAGATGAACAGGAACATGATGCCCTGCACCGCGCCAGCGGTGCGTACCGTCATGCCGACGAACACCGAGACCCACGCGAACGACGCCGCGAAGCAGATCGCTAGCCCGAGTCCAGCGAGCAGCTTCAGCGGGTCCGTCGCGATCCGGAAGCCAATGAGGTAACCGAACGCGATCGTGATCACGCACACGATCGCGTAGCGGGTGAATTCCGCGAGCACCGCGCCGACCAGGGGCACCGCGCGGCCGATTGGCAGCGACCGGAACCGGTCGAAGACGCCCTTGTCGATGTCGGCGTGCAGGTTCTGCCCGATGGTGATGCTGGTCATCACGATCGTCTGGGCCAGCATCCCCGGCAGCAGGAACTCCAGGTAGCTGTGCTGCGAGCCGCCCGCCAGCGCCCCGCCGAACACGTAGGTGAACAGCAGCAGGAAGATGACCGGCTGCAGCGTCACGTCCATGAACTGCTCGGGCGTGCGCATCGACTTGATGATGTTGCGCTTGGCGAGCACCAGTGCGTGCCGCACCCTGAAGCGCTTCCTCGGGGTCGTGTTGATCGTGGTGCTTGTCAAGGTCATGGCGCTCATGCGCTCGCTCATGCTGGGACCTCCTCGGTGGCGTGAGACTCGCCGGACCGGGTCCCGGTCAGCGTGAAGAACACCTCGTCCAGGCTCGGCAGGTGCAGGGAAAGCTCATCGACCGTGATGCCGGCCGCGCGCAGTCGCGCCACCACGTCGGGTAGCACGTCGTCGCTGTCGACCTGGATCGTCACCGACCCGCGCCCGTCCGCCACCGGGGTGTGCCCGGCGGTCGCCGTGATCTGCGACAGCACCATCACCAGGTCGTCGTGCCGGGCCGGGTCGATCGGGTGGACGGTCAGCCGCTGCCCGCCGACCGCGCGCTTGAGGCCGTGCGGCGTGTCATACGCGATAACGCGACCGTGGTCGATCACGATGATGTCGTCGGCCAGCGCGTCGGCCTCCTCCAGGTACTGCGTGGTCAGCAGCACCGTCGAGCCGTCGCTGACCAGGCCGCGGATCACGTCCCACATGTCCTCGCGCTTGGCCGGGTCCAGGCCGGTGGTGGGCTCGTCAAGGAAGATCACCGGCGGCCTGCCAACGAGGGAGGCGGCCAGGTCCAGCCGCCGTCGCATGCCGCCGGAGTAGGTCTTCGCCTGCTTCTTCGCGGCCTCGGTCAGGTCGAACCACTCCAGCAACTCGGCTGCCCGCGCCTTGGCGGCCTTCATCGGAAGGTCCAGCAACTGGCCAATCATGACCAGATTCTGCGTCCCGGTGAGGTCATCGTCTACTGAGGCGAACTGGCCGGTCAGGCCGATGTTGGCACGCACCCGGTCGGGCTGGGTGCGCACATCGAACCCGTGGACCAGGGCCGTCCCCGAGTCCGCGCGCAGCAGCGTGGCCAGGATGCGGACCGCCGTGGTCTTGCCCGCGCCGTTCGGCCCGAGGACACCGAGCACGCTGCCCTTGCGCGCCGCGAGGTCTACTCCTGCCAGCGCCCTTGTCTTGCCGTAGGACTTGGTAAGCCCGGTGGCCTCAATGGCTAGATCTGTCATGGTCCTCAGTCTGGATGAGGCCGCTGGCATGCCGCGCACACGCCGCTGGCACGCCCCGCACGGCGCTCCCCTATCCGAGGGCCGACCCCGTACCCCCCGGGGCCACGCGGAATACAAGACCCGCAGAATAGAAGGCATGGCGAACCGGCTGCAGGCGGCGACGAGTCCTTACCTTCTCCAGCACGCGGACAACCCGGTCGACTGGTGGCCGTGGGGTGAGGAGGCCTTTGCCGAGGCCAGGCGGCGCGATGTGCCGGTGTTCATCTCGGTCGGGTACGCGGCCTGCCACTGGTGCCACGTGATGGCACACGAGTCGTTCGAGGACCCGCAGGTCGCCGCGATTGTCAATGAGCACGTCGTCGCGATCAAGGTCGACCGCGAGGAACGCCCCGACGTGGACGCCGTGTACATGTCCGCGACCCAGGCCATGACTGGCCAGGGCGGCTGGCCTATGACCATCTTCGCCACCCCGGACGGCCACCCCCTGCACTGCGGGACCTACTTTCCCAAGCCGCACTTCACCCGCCTGGTGCAGGCCGTAGCACGGGCCTGGGCCACCGACCGGGAGCACCTGATTTCCGATTCGGAACGGAACGTCGCCATCCTCGCCTCCCAGTCCTGCGCCGTCGCCAGTCTCGGCAGCCCCGGCGGCCTGTCTGCGCAGTCACTGACGGCGGCGACGCAGGCGGCGGTCGCCGCCCTCGACGCGGCGGGAGGCCCGGCCGGGGGTCCCAGCCAGGCGCCCAAGTTCCCGCCGTCGATGACGCTGGAATTCCTGCTGCGCCACGCCGAGCGGGCTGGCGATGGTGACAGCGGCGGCCATGCGGCGCGCGAGATGGCCGTCACCGCCCTCACGCAGATGGCCTCCGGCGGCATGTACGACCAGCTCGGCGGCGGCTTCTCCCGCTACAGCGTGGACGCCACCTGGACCGTTCCGCACTTCGAGAAGATGCTGTACGACAACGCGCTGCTCGCCCGGGTCTACACCCACTGGTGGAGGATGGGAGGATCGGAGCTGGGACGGCGGATCGCCGAGGAGACCTGTGACTTCATGCTCCGGGAGCTGCGCACCCGCGAGGGCGGCTTCGCGTCCTCCCTCGACGCGGACAGCCTGCCCGGGCAGGTATGGGCCCAGGAGGACGGGGCCGGGCACGCCGAAGAGGGCGCGTTCTACGTCTGGACCCCCGCCCAGCTTCGTGAGGTACTCGGGCCGCAGGACGCGGAGCTCGCCGCCACCGCCTTCACCGTGACCGGGACGGGGACGTTCGAGCACGGCACGTCGGTGCTGCAGCGCCGGTCTCCGGTCAGCCGCACCGAAGACGCTGACAGGCTCGACCGGATCCGCGGCACCTTGCTGGAGATCCGGGAGGGACGGGCCGGCCCGGCAGGGACGACAAGGTCGTCGCCGCGTGGAACGGCCTGGCGATCGCCGCCCTCGCCGAGGCGGGGATACTGTTCGACCGCCCCGAGTTCGTGACGGCCGCGTCGGACGCGGCCGAACTGCTCGTCAACGTCCACCTCGCACCGCCGGCTGCCGCGACATCCCAGCCCGCCTCGCCGCAGGCGCCCGGCTCAGCCCGGCTAGTGCGGACCTCGCGTGACGGGGTGGCCGGCACGAGCGCCGGTCAGCTCGAGGACTACGCCTGCGTGGCGGCCGGCCTGCTGACGCTGTTCGGGGTGACGGGGCAGCCGCGATGGGCGTCGGTCGCCGCCAGGCTGCTTGAGACCGTGCTGACCGAGTTTCCCGACCAGTCCGGCGGCTTCTACGACGCGCCAGCCGACGGGGAGAAACTGATCTTCCGGCCCGCCGACCCGCTCGACGGGGCAACCCCGTCGGGGACGTTCGCAGCGGCCGACGCGCTGGCGTCCTACGCGGCGCTGACCGGGTCCGCCCGGCACCGGGACGCGGCCGTCGCCGCGCTTGGCGTGCTCCCGGCGGTCGCGGGCAAGCACCCCCGCGCGTGCGGCATGGGCCTGGCGGTAGCGGAGGTGATGGCGGCGGGACCGGTCGAGATCGCGATCGTCGGGTCGCAGGAGGACCCCCGCACCGGGGACTTGCTGCGGACGGCCTTGCATGGAGCCGGGGGAGGAAGCGTTCTGGCGCTAGGGGACGGGGTGGGCGAAACCGTGGCCTTGCTTACCGGCAGGGACCCGGTCGGCGGGGCGCCGACCGCGTACGTCTGCCGCGGCTTCACCTGCCTGCTCCCCACGACTACCCCGGCCGACCTGCGGGAACAGCTTTCGCTGACGATGAACGCGAGATGAACAGGCTACACAAAAGGCCTAAAAATGCTGTTTCAGGGTGGACTACTCACCGAGTTTTGAGGCATCTTTACTTATGTGCACCTGACCGGCGGAGAGGTTCGTCGCCTGACACGGGCGATCAGGCGCAGTGGGTGGCGCAAGATGCTGCCCGCTGGCGTCGCGGCGACCGCGGCGCTTGGCGTGGTCGCTGGCGTTGCCGTCGCGGCGCTCGGCGGGCCCTCGCCGGCCCCTAGTGCCGCTGTTGCCGGCCCGACGGCGGGCCGGATGGCGGGACCCGCGACGTCCCCGTCCGGGGCAAGCAGCGTGGCGGCGTTGACGCCGGTGACGCCGGTGACGGGCAAGGCCGCCGCGAGCTACCTGCCGAACATGACGTTCACGCTGGACGCGAGGTCGTCCGTCCCGACCGTGATGGCCGCGGGCACACCTGCCGTCGCGCCGCTGAAGCGGACCCTGACGGCGGACCTGATGGTCGTCGCGCCGTTCTCGCTGTCGCAGGCGGTCCTTACCGCCGTTGACCGCGTATCCGGCGTAGCCGCCGCGGAGCCGGTCGAAGCCGTGCGGATGCGGATCAACGGGACCTACACCGCGGTGCTCGGCGTGGACTCATCAGGGTTCCGCCCGTTCGCCGCCAAGCCGACCGCGGCGTCGGACGCCCTGTGGAGTGGTGTCGCCGGCGGCGGCATCGCCGTCTCCTACACGATGGGCAAGCTTGACAAGCTGCCGCTGGGCGGAACGGTCACCGCGGCCGGGCGCACAGCCAGCAAGCTGCGGGTCGTGGCCTTCGGCACACTCGGCATCGGCGGGGTCAACGCCGTCGTCTCCCACCAGGTTGCCCGGTCGCTCGGCGCGCCCGCCGACAACGCGCTCGTCATTGCCCTGCGCGGTACCGACATCAGCGGGGCGGCCAGCGCGATCGCCGCGGTGCTCCCCAAGGGAGCCGCCGTCCAAAAGCTCGTCGACGTGGTCACCACGGGCGGATCGGCTGCCGCCCCGGCCGGCAGCGGATCGGCGGGCACTGGGCCGTCGTCGGTGAGCGGCGCCCCGTCGTCGGCGATCAGCGCGATGCTCGCGGCCGCGATCAGCCGGCGCGGCATGCCGTACGTGTGGGGCGGCGACGGGCCGGACGTGTTCGACTGCTCCGGCCTCGTCCAGTGGTCGTTCCGGCAGGCCGGAATCACCATGCCCAGGGTCGCGGCCGATCAGGCGCTGACCGGGCCTGCGGTGCCTGTAGGCCAGTTGCAGCCCGGTGACCTGCTCTTCTACCACACCGACGCGAGCGCGCCCGACTACATCTCGCACGTCGCGATCTACCTCGGCAAAGGCTGGATGATCCAGGCCCCGCAGCCTGGCGAGGACGTCGAGGTAGTGCCCGCGGACTTCGGCAGCGAGTTCGCCGGCGCGATCCGGGTAAATCCCGCCCAGGCCGCCGCCGTAGCCGGGTCGATTTAATTTAGATAACTCTCGATAGCGCGTGATGCATGTGCTTTTTGCCTTCCGCTGATGCTTGCCCGAGATCCCCGCATGCGTGATATTCGTGGTTGAATGGCCGCAAATGCCGATGCGTGAGCGGGGCGCAGAAGGAACGGGGTGGGGCGCGTTGCGTGGTCAATGTGATTCGAGTAAAAAGTGGGGCAGAAGAGGCTGGTTCGTTGGTGCTTTCCTCCTGGTAGCAGCCGTAATTCCGACTGTCGGCGCGGGGTCGGCCAGTGCCGCCCCGGCGGGTCCTGACCCGCAGGGAACGATCTATGTGTCGGATGCCGGAATCAGCGCGATCGATGTTTTCGCACCGGGAGCGAAAGGGAATGTGGCCCCGGAACGAGTGATCTCAGGTGATGACACTGGCCTGAGCACGCCTGCGGACGTCAAGGTCAACGCGGCCGGGGATATATTCGCCGCGAACTACGGTACCGACACCATCACCGAGTACGCCCCGGGTGCCTCCGGGAACGCCTCGCCCATCTGCACGCTCGGCGGCCTCGATACGGACCTCAACGAGATCGACGACATGTCGCTGGAGGCGAACGGGACCCTGGTCATCGGCGACATCCAGGACCCCAACGGGGAGGGCGGCGCGGTCCTGGTCTTCCCGCCGGGATCTTGCGGAGACGTGGCCCCGAGTGAGTACATCGTGGGTGCCAGCACGGGCTTCCATACCGTCGACGGGGTGGGAACGGACGCGCAGGGAACGATCTTCGCCGACTCCTCGACAAGCAGTGCCGTAGAGGTCTTCAAGGCGGGGGCCACCGGCAACGTCGCACCCGAGTACACCATCACCGGGGCGGACACTGGCCTCGGGTACCCGGACGACGTCGTCGTCGGCTTCGACGGGAAGCTCTACGTGACTAGCGGGTTTGGCGGCCCGATCGACTCCGTCACGGTCTACGCGGCGGGCGCCAAGGGTAACGCGAAGCCCGTGGCGGACATCACCGGATCCAACACCGACTTCGGTAACGTCGATGATCTCGCCGTGGACACCGCCGGAGACATCTTCACGACCGACGCCAGCGCGGCGGTAGGGCCGGCCGTCCTGGGATGGAAGTCCGGGGCGACCGGCGACGTCGCACCGAACGTGGTGATCTCCGGGTCGCGCACGACGTTTTACGAGCCGGAGGGCGTCTTCGTGGCGGGGCCCCCATCGTCGGTCACCATGAGGACCGCCGCGGCGGCCACTGGCATCAAGCTCGGCGCCTCGACCAGCGACACGGCCACGCTGTCCGGCGGGTCGGTCGCCCCGACCGGTTCACTGCTGTTCAGGCTGTTCGGGCCGGGCGACCCGGCCTGCAGCAAGAACCCGGCCTACACGTCGCCGGCCTTGACGGTCAAGGGCGATAGCAAGTACACCTCGCCATCGTTCACGCCGAAAGACGCGGGCACCTACAGCTGGCAGGCCGAGTACAGCGGCGACGCCCACAACGCGGCCATCACCTCGTCTTGTGGTGACCCAGCCGACACGGTGGCCGTCGGCGTGCCCCCGACGACGGTGAGCACCGAACTGGTCTACGGCGACGGCCAGACGGGAACCTCGATCTCGGTGCCCGCCGGGTCAGACGTCTTCGACCAGGCCTCCTTGTCCGGGGAAAACGTGGCCAGGGCGAGCGGGACGATCACCTACAACGTGTACTCCGACGCGGCCTGCGCGATCTTGTCCGACGGCGGCTCACCGCAGGACGTGAGCGAGGGTGACGTGCCCGAATCCCAGGCGGTGACACTCAGCACGCCGGGCACCTACTACTGGCAGGCCGTGTACTCGGGTGACTCGGGCAGCGCCGGGTCGTCGAGCACCTGCGGCCCCAAGGGCGAGGTGGAGACGGTCCGGCCAGGCACGACGCCCATCACCATAACCACCTCGCTGTCCGGCGGTGGGCAGTCGGGCAACGCGATCAAGGTGCCGGCCGGCACGGCGGTCATCGATAGCGTCACCGCGAGCGGGGACGCCGCCTCGTCGGCGACCGGCGCCGTCACTTTCAACGTGTACTCCAACGCGTCGTGCACCACGCCGGTGAGCGCCGGGACGGCCGAGCCGATCCTCAACCCAGGGACGTTCCCGTCATCGCAGATCGTGACGCTCACCACCGGGGGCACCTACTACTGGCAGGCGTCCTACACCGGCGACGCGACCAACGCGGCCGCGGTAAGCAAGTGCGGCAGCGAGGTCGAGACCGTCACGAAGACGACGGCGGCCACGGCCGTCACCACCACGCTGTCCGGCGATAGCCAGTCCGGCGCGAAGATCACGGTCCCGGCCAGCCAGCCGGCGACCGACTCGGCCACCTTGTCCGGAAAGGACGCCGCGACGGCGACCGGGACGGTGACCTACCGCGTGTACTCCGATAAGGCGTGCACGACGCTGGTCATCACGGCCGGGACCGAATCCGTCAGCAAGGGGAAGGGCAAGGCATCGCCAGCGCGGACGCTGCCCGCCGGAACCTACTACTGGACCGCCAGCTACAGCGGCGACGCGCGCGACCAGGCGTCGGTGAGCGGCTGCGGTTCGGAGGTGCTGACCGTGAAGAAGCCCGCCGGGCGGCCCGGCACCGCGCCGTACATCGACACGGTGACCACGGCGTGGAGCAAGAGCGCGGCGACCGCGCGAGTGTCTACCAATGTGGCAGGCGACCTGGTCGTGGCGTTCGTCGCGGCGAACGGGCCGAAGAACGCCCGGCAGACCGCCACCGTGAGCGGCGGTGGCCTCACCTGGTACCGGGTCAGCCGCGATAACCCGGTCGGCAGTGACACCGAGGTCTGGGTGGCGCTGCCGTCCGGCAAGCTCAGCGATGCCGCCGTCACGGTCACCGGCGGCATCAAGGGATACGACGAGGTCCTGATGGCAGTGGCGTTCAAGAACGCCGCCGGCGTCGGCCCGGAGTCGTTCGTGTCGGCCGCGTCCGGGGCACCGGAGGCGACCCTGACGACCCCCGCCAAGAACGCCTGGGTGTTCGCCATCGGCGCCGACTGGCGCAAGTACCAGGCGCGGTCGGCCGGGACCGGTCAGCTGGTCATCTCCCAGGTGAACGCCCCGGGTGGCGCGACCGTGTGGCTCCAGGCCACCGGCTTGGTGACGGCCGAGGCCGGCACCAAGGTGACCATCAACGACAAGAAGCCGACCAACGACCCCTACGACCTGCTGCTGGTCGCCATCCAGTAGCCCAGGTCGCCGCGTAGCCGCGGCCGCCCCAAAATCACCCGGTGGCGGTCGCGGCGACCCTTGACCACGCTTGCTTGCGGTGTAATTATAATTACATGAGTACAGAACAAGAAATTCGCGGATGGTTCGCGGGGCGACTGCCCGACGACTGGTTCACCGGGCCGGCTGAGGTCGTCGTGGACCGCGAGGAGATCACGGTCGTGGGGACGCTGCCCGCGCCCGACGGCGATGACGGCGGCGACCACGGCGGCGCGGACGATCCCGAGCGCGCCGCCGCCGCCGAGGGCCGGATGACGCGGTTCCGTGAGGACACCAGGGAGCGGCGCATCGAGATCGCGCGGGAGGCCGAGCAGCGGTTCCGTCGCAAGGTCGCCTGGGGCGTGACCTGCGGCGCCGCCAGTGAGATGTTCACCACATTGTCCGTGCCGGTGATGACCCGGCTGCGGCAGCCGGAGCGGCGGGTCCTGGACACGCTCGTGGATGCCGGCGTAGCGCGCAGCCGCAGCGATGCCCTTGCCTGGTGCGTGCGGCTGACCGGGGAGCACGCGGACACCTGGCTGGGCGAGCTTCGCGCCGCGCTCCGGCACGTCGAGGAAGTCCGCTCCCACGGGCCCGGCGCATCTGGACCTGCGGTAACGGATTCTTAGCGTTTTCTGAGATTCCCCCCACTTGACTCCGGGTCGGATACCGTGACTTGGGAACATCAAAGTGGCGGCGCTGTCTTTGGCCCGCACCGTCGTTGTGGCGGCACCGCCCCTAGCGGACGGGATGGCGCGGGGCGCCGAAAGGGAGCTCATGGATCTGCGCGACCTGGCATACCGGCTGTACGAGCGCAGGCTCGAGGCCTCGCTGCAAGGCAAGGCCATACCGAAGCACGTCGGCGTCATGTGCGACGGCAACCGCCGGTGGGCGCGGATGGCCGGGCTGGCCGACGTCAGCACGGGGCACCGCAAGGGCGCGGACAAGATCTTCGAACTGCTCCAGTGGTGCCGGGAGTCCGGCGTCGAGGTCGTGACGCTCTGGCTGCTGTCCACCGACAACCTGAACCGGCCCGCCGAAGGCTCACCCCCCTGCTGAAGATCATCGAGGACACCGTGACTGGCCTGGTCGACAAGGGCTGGCACGTGAACCCGATGGGCGCACTCGACCTGCTGCCTGACGACATGGCCCGGACCCTCAAGAACGCGGCGGAAGCCACCGCGGGCAACCCCGGCCTGCTCGTCAACGTCGCCGTCTGCTACGGCGGCCGCCGGGAGATCGCCGACGCCGTCAGGTCCCTGCTGTACGACCACGCCAGCAGGGGCACCACGATCGAGGAACTGGCCGAGGTCCTGGACGTCGAGCTCATCGCTGAGCACCTCTACACCGCCGGCCAGCCCGATCCCGACCTTGTCATCCGCACCAGCGGTGAGCAGCGCCTCGGCGGGTTCCTGCTATGGCAGTCGACACACTCGGAGTTCTACTTCTGCGACGCTTACTGGCCTGCCTTCCGTAAGGTCGACTTCCTGCGCGCGCTGCGGTCCTACGCCGAACGCAACCGCCGGTTCGGTGCCTAGTCAAGGGAAAAGTCACCCGAATAAAGGCTTTAATAACGCTTGGATCACGGGTACCTTCGAAGTGGCGGATAGCTCCATGGCTCCTCCGCCACGGGAGGCCCCCTGTACGCGTATACGCGTCGTGAGAGGGCCGGTGCGGCCCTCACTGGGGTCGGCCCCGGTCCATCTGACACGTATGTCTCCCGGGTAGGCCGGGGATGGCGTGTCCTGTCCGCGGCGCATGGCCCAAGCGTGCGCCCAGGGGAGTTTGCGTGGCCAACTCTGTGCACCACCGGCGTACCTACGTCCTCGACACGAGCGTCCTGCTGTCTGACCCGTCGGCGATCACACGATTCGATGAGCATAACGTGGTCATCCCAGTCGTGGTCATCACCGAGCTGGAAGCGAAGCGTCACCATGCCGAGCTGGGCTATTTCGCCCGGCAGGCCCTCCGGCACCTCGACGACCTACGTGTCGAGTACGGTCGGCTGGACACCGAGCTTCCGGTAGGAGCTGTCGGCGGGACGCTACGGGTGGAGCTCAACCACATCGACGCGGCAGTCCTCCCGGCGGGGTTCCGCATGGGGGACAACGACACCCGGATCTTGTCGGTGGCGCGCAGCCTGGCGGACGAGGGCCACGACGTGGTCCTCGTCAGCAAGGACGTGCCGCTGCGCGTCAAGGCGGCGGCTGTCGGCCTGGAAGCACAGGAATACCGCGCCGAGCTCCCGGTGGACTCAGGCTGGACAGGCATGGCTGAGGTCTCGGTCAGCAAGGAGGACATCGAGGCGCTGTATGAGCACGGCGTCCTGGACCTGGACACGGCCCGCGACTACCCCTGCCACACCGGTCTCGTACTGACCACCGGCAGCGCCAGCGCCCTGGGCCGGGTTCGCCCGGACAAGCAGGTCCAGCTCGTGCGCGGGGACCGGGAGGCGTTCGGCCTGCACGGTCGGTCGGCCGAGCAGCGGGTCGCGCTCGACTTGCTGCTTGATGCCGAGGTGGGGATCGTCAGCATGGGCGGGCGGGCCGGCACCGGCAAGTCGGCGCTCGCGCTGTGCGCCGGACTTGAGGCGGTCATGGAGCGCCGTCAGCACCGCAAGGTCATCGTCTTCCGCCCGCTGTACGCGGTCGGCGGTCAGGAGCTCGGCTACCTGCCAGGCAGCGAGGCCGACAAGATGAACCCGTGGGCGCAGGCCGTCTACGACACGCTCGGCGCGATCACCACGCAGGATGTCATTGACGAGCTCATCGCCCGCGACATGCTCGAGGTGCTGCCGCTTACCCATATCCGGGGCCGGAGCCTGCACGACGCCTTCGTCATTGTGGACGAGGCGCAGTCCCTGGAGCGCGGCGTCCTGCTCACCGTGCTATCCCGGATCGGCACCGGCTCTCGCGTGGTGCTCACCCACGACATCGCCCAGCGCGACAACCTGCGGGTCGGCCGCCATGATGGCGTGATCGCGGTCATCGAGAGGCTCAAGGGCCACCCGCTGTTCGCCCACATCACGCTCACCCGCTCCGAGCGCTCCGCGATCGCCGCGCTAGTCACTGACCTGCTGGAGGACACCAGCCTGTAAGAGCGCACGGCACTTGGGGAAAACGCCCAATACACTTCTTAGCGTGACGGGCGTTTTCCCCAATGAACTTGCCCCCGCGCTGCCTGCCGTGTCGGTGGTCATGCCGGTCCGGAACGAGGAGCAGCATCTGGCTGACTCGGTAGCGAGGGTGCTCGCTCAGCGGTACGACGGTGGGTTCGAGCTCGTCCTGGCCGTTGGCCCGTCCAAGGACCACACCGAGCAGATCGCCTGGCAACTGGCCGCGCGCGACTGCCGGGTCACCGTCGTGCAAAATCCCTCGGGCAAGATCGCCTCCGCCATGAACGCCGCGATCAAGGCCGCCCGGTACGACGTGATCACCCGGATTGACGGGCATGCCATGCTGCCTGACGGCTATCTCACCACTGCGGTGCGCACGCTGGTGGAAACCGGCGCCGCCGACGTCGGCGGGGTGATGGCCGCCGAGGGGTCCACCCCGTTCCAGAAGGCGGTCGCCTGGTGCATGACCTCGCCCATCGGAGTGGGCGCCGCCGCGAACCACACCGGCGGCGACGCGGGCCCCGCCGACACCGTCTACCTTGGGGTCTACCGCCGGGACGCGATCGAGCGGGCCGGCGGGTACGACGAGAACATGATCGTGGCCGAGGACTGGGAGCTGAACTACCGCATCCGGGACAACGGCGGGCTGATCTGGTTCACCCCCGAGCTGCGGGTCACCTACCGGCCGCGCGCCACCGTGTACACGCTGGCGCACCAGCACTTCCGGTATGGCCGGTGGCGGCGCGTGGTTGCCAGGCGCTACCCGCAGACGGTCAACAGGCGGTACCTCGCGCCGCCGGCCGCCGCCGCCGCCGTTGTCCTGGGAACGCTCCTGGGGATCGCCGGGCTAGCGGATTGGGCAGTAGACGGGCCACGGCCCGTTCTGTATGGGCTGGTTGGATTTATCGTTCCGGTCGCCTACCTGGCCGGCGTGACGGGAGCGGCCATCCTCCTCGGGCGGGGCTCCCGACCGTGGTACGGGCCCGGGTGCCGCTGGTGCTCGCCACCATGCACATGACGTGGGGACTGGGGTTCCTGACCAGCCCGCGCAAGCTAGGAAGGCTTAAGCGGGACTAATATCCCAGCATGGGCTTTGACCTGAAGGCTGAGCTGGACGCGGTCGCCGGGCAGGGGTACGACCTGTACGGCAAGTACCTGAATCCCCAGATGCCGCGCGCGCTGCACACGATTGGCTTCGACAAGGTCTACGTGCGGGGCGAGGGCGCGTACCTGTACGACGACGCGGGCAACGCGTACGCGGACTTCCTGGCCGGGTTCGGCGTTTTCGCGGCGGGCCGCAGCCACCCGGTGATCAAGCAGGCCTTGCACGACGCCCTGGATGCGGACTTCGCCGCCTGGACACAGTTTGACTGCCAGCCGATCTCCGGGCTGCTCGCACAGCGGCTGCTGGGGAAGGCCCCGGGCATGGAGCGGGTGTTCTTCTGCAACAGCGGCACCGAGGCGGTCGAGTCGGCGCTGAAGTTCGCGCGGCACGCCACCGGCAAGGGCAGGATCATCTACGCCGTCGACGGGTTCCACGGGCTCACCGCCGGGTCGCTGTCGGTGAACGGCTCGCAGGAGTTCAGGCGCGGGTTCGGGCCGCTACTGCCCGGCACGATGGTGCCGCTGGGGGACCTGGCGGCGGTGGAGGCCGAGCTCAAGCGCGGCGACGTGGCCGCGATGATCATCGAGCCGGTGCAGGGGCACGGAGTGCAGGTGCCGCCCCCCGGCTTCCTGGCGCAGGCAGCCGAGTTGCTGCACTCCCAAGGTGCGCTGCTGATCTGCGATGAGGTGCAGGCGGGCTTCGGGCGAACGGGGAAGTTCTTCGCCTACCAGCACCAGGACGTGACGCCCGACATCATCACGGTCGCCAAGGCGCTGTCAGGCGGGTACGTGCCAGTCGGGGCGATGCTGACGACGGACAAGATCTTCAGCTCCGTGTACTCGTCGATGGACACGATCATGGTCCACTCGACGACGTTCAAGGCCGGGCCGCTGGCGATGGCCGCCGGGCTGGCCTCGCTGGCGGTCATCGAGGACGAGGGCCTAGTGGAAAACGCCGCGCGGGTCGGCGCCTCGCTGACCGCCGGGCTGCGGGGGCTGAAGGAGAAGTACGACCTGATCGCCGACGTGCGCGGCCCTGGCCTGATCATCGGGATCGAGTTCGGCCGGCCATCGGGCATGCGGGCACGCGCCGGGTGGGCGATGCTGCAGAAGGCGCGCGTCGGGCTGTTCGCGCAGATGGTCGTCGTCGCGCTGTTCCAGCGACACCGGATCCTCACCCAGGTCTCCGGCGACCACATGGAAGTGATCAAGCTCATCCCGCCGCTGACGATCGGTGACACCGAGGTCACGCTGTTCCTCGACGCGCTCGACGACGTCATGGCGGACGCGAGCAAGGGATCCGGCCTGATGTGGGACTTTGGGCGAACCCTCATAAAGCAGGCGGTAAGCCAGTAAGGGTGTCGCTATCATCCCCGCACGCTTGGGCCGACGCGGCGATCTGAGCTCTTAGCAGGATCTCGGCGACCGAGAGGTCGGCGGGGTAGGTGACCTTGATGGTGCGCTCGCTGCCCGCGACGACGTGAACAGGGACATCGGGAAGGTAGCGCAGGACCACGCCGCAGTCGTCGGTCGGGACGAAGGCAGGATCGTTGGCGGCCATCTCGTGAGCCACGGCGATGAGCGACAGCCGGAAGCCCTGCGGGGTCTGGCAGCGCATGAGCGTCTCCCGGGGCGGCACATGGTGCATCACCCCGTCCTTGACGACCACGATCGTGTCCGGCGTCGGCACGGCGGTGCCGATCGCGTCGTGCTCCCGTAGCGCCGCGACGCAGTCCGCGATAACGCGCTGGTCGACCAGTGGCCTGGCGGCGTCGTGAAACAGGACGCCGGTTGTCGTTGGCTCATGCCGGGCGGCCAGGTGGCTGATCGCGTTGCGGACCGAGTCGGCGCGGGTGACCCCGCCCTCGATCACGGCGCTTACCTGGTCGCCGACCAGGGAAGCGGCCTCCTGGGTGAAGCCCGGCCCCATGACGAGCAGCACTTCATCGATCCCGGGGGCCGCGATGAAGGCCGCGACGCAGTGCTCGACGAGCGTCGCGCCGTCGAGAGTCAGCAGCTGCTTAGGCCGGTCGGCACCGAACCGGGTGCCCGCACCACCGCCTAGGACCACCGCCACCATCCGTGTAACCGTCACATGCGGACTTTACCGGGACGTCATCCGTGTCGAGCCGGGTGGCGAGCGATAAGACCTGTACCCTCAGTGATTGTGAGCGCGGTGTCAACGCCTGATACCTCGCGGGTAGCCGACCACGTCACCGGGGATATCGCCCGGTGGGCAGCGGCACGGCAGCTCGCGCCTATCGCGGTGGCCACGTTCTCACTAGGGTTCGGCATCGTCGCGGCCGCCTGGTTCTCCGCGCTGTCGGCCCAGGCGCAGGTGATCGGATGCGCCTTCCTCGCGGCATCGGTGTCCACCGCGCCGGTGGCAAGGGCCATGACGGGGCCACGGGTCACCGCCGCTACGCAGTGGGGCCGGGCGGCCTGCTCCCTGCTCGCCGAGCTCGCCGTCTACGCCGGGCTGGCCTACTCGGGCGGGGCGACCTGGGATGGCCTCACTGGACCGCTGGGGCCAGCGCTGCGCTCCACGATCATCGACCGCGTCGGCGGCCACGGGGCTGCCGGGGCCTGGCTGCTCGCCGTGATAGCCGCCGTCATCCTCGCGCTGTACCACGTGGCCGACCTGTGCGGGGCTGGCCCGTCGGCACGGCTGCCCAGGCTCGGGTCCCTCCGGCTGCTGCTGGCCGGCCTTGCCCTGCTGCTGGCCGGCCCCCGCGCGGCGCTCCTCGTCGCCATCGCCAGCAGCCTGCTCGGGCTGCTGCACACCCTGTTCCGGCGCGGTAGTAGCAGGCAAGGCCCAGGCGCCTCAGGCGCCCCGGTCGTAGCCGGGTACCGGGGAGACGGGCCACTGTCGGCATGGATCGGCGGCTTCGTCGAGGGGCGACTGCCGCCCATGACGCCGCTGCTCGTCGGGCTGCTGGTCACCTGCATGCTGGCCGCCCTGGGTCTGCGGAACCTGCCCGGCATCGTGGTGCTCACCCCAGCCGAGGCGATGCTGCTCGCCGCGCTCGGCTCCTCGCACCTGCACGACGGGCGCGGGGACTGGCGAGTGCCTCCGCTGTTGCAGGCGGGGGAGTACGTGTTCCTCGCCGCGGCCGGGTACGCCGGACAGGTGCCCGCGTACGTGACGTTCGGGCTGGTGGCAGTCGTCGGGCTGCGTCACCTTGACATGGCCTACCGGGCCAGGAACCGGGTGCCGCTGAGCTGGTTCATGACCCGGCGGCCGTCCCGGCTGCCGCGCGCGGACTGGCGCGGCCTCGGCTGGGAGGGGCGGATGATCGCGGCGGGCCTCGCCCTGATGCTCGGCATCACGCCACTGGTCTACACGGCGCTTGCGGCCTACCTCGCGGTGCTCGCCGCCCTTGACTTCCTGGGCGGCTGGTCGAACGCCAGCCTCGTGGTGTCACGACCCTCACCTGCGCAGAATCCGTGACATACGTCACCGACCCTTCCCCATAAAGATCATTCTGTGCCCCGAAACTGCCCGAATGCATCTCCTATCGAAACAACTTGTAGGCATCCCGCATATGGGCTGTGGAGTCCGTCTACGCCATACCAAGTAACATCGCGAGGGTGACTATCGACCGGGGGCAGCCGGGAAGGGGGGCCATGCGGCGCAGTGTCAAGCGGCTGGGCTCCCTGCGGCTTAGTTCCATGCGGATGGGTGACGCCTGGCGGTCACCTGCCACCTGGCCGGGCTACTGGCTGGCCGTTGTCTTCGCCGTCTCGGCACTCTACGCAGGGGTGTTCGCCCTCGTCAGCACCGATTCGGTGCACCGCCTCTGGGGCGATATGGGGTTCTGCGGGTATGGCGCCGCCTCGCTGGCGGTTTTGGTCCTCCGGGGCAAGCGGTGGGGCGGAGCGGGCCGCTGGGGCGTCGACATCGCCCTCATCGCGGCACTGCTCGGGGCACTGGTCGTGCCGCTATCGGTGATGGCGGCTCGCCACCTGAGCCAGCCCGAGGTCAAAGTGGTCGCCGACTCCGCGGTGATGCTGATCCACCATGGCACGCCTTACGCGAGCGTGGCATCGCTGGCGAATACCACCGACCCCAATGCGTATAACCCGTACCTTCCGGTGATGGCACTGTTCGGGCTGCCCCGCGCGCTGTTCGGCGACGGGGCGCTGACCGATCCCCGGATCTGGTTTGGCCTGGCGTTCCTCGTCATCTTCGCCTGGGCGCTGCGGGCCGGCGGAGCGCGGGACACCTGGCGGTGGACGGTCCTTGTCGTGGCCAGCCCCGTGATCGCGCTGGAACTGGCCGTCGGCGGCACCGACGTGCCGATGGTGGCGTTCTTGTGCCTCGGCTTCGGGCTGCTGGCGACGGCCCCCACCGGGCGGATCATGCTGGCGGGCGTGGCCCTCGGCATCGCGGCTGGGATGAAGGCCACCGCGTGGCCTGGTCTGGCGGTCGCGATCGTCATGCTCGCCGCCAGGGACGGCTGGCGGATGGCCACCCGGTTCACGGTGATCGCCGTGGCAGTGGTGGCGGTCTGCGTGGGGCCGTTCCTGGCCCACCCCAAGGCCCTGGTGGTTAACACGATCGAGTTTCCGCTGGGGCTGGATAAAATTCACTCCGCGGCGGCCAGTCCACTGCCCGGGCACCTGATCTCAGACCTAGGGCATGCCGGGCACACGGCCGTCATCGTGGCATTGGTGCTGGCCGGGGTCGGTGTTGCCGCGACCTTGATCACCCGGCCCCCGAGGAGCATGCCGCGTGCGGCGTTCCTGCTCGCCTGGGCGATGTCGCTGATGTTCGTGCTCGCGCCGTCCACCAGGTTCGGCTACTTCATCTATCCCGGGACACTCGCGCTGTGGCTGCTGGCGGTCACCGCCGGCCGTGAGGCCGATGGCCAGCAGGATGCCCGCCCGGCGGCGAACCTCGCCCAGGGCTGAGCGGGGGCCATACTAGTCATGACCGGACAAAATCCAGCGAATCAGGCATGATTGGGCGAAGCGGGGGAAGAAGCGGCGTCCAAAGCACGCCAAAGGCTAGGCGCGGCTTGATGTAGGGCGGCGGCAGACACACAGTTAGGGCGTCTAGAGTTGGTCCGTGCACTCACGACTGCCAGGGGCGCGCAGGAGCGCCGTGAAGGATAAGGCTGTCGTAGAGCAGAGTGAACGGCCCGTTCTGTTCCGTAGTGCCAGGTATCAGGTGGTCACCGGGGCGGTAGCGGGATCACTGGCGCTCGGTGCGCGAAGGGCCCGGGCGGCGCGCGCATGGTATCGGAAGTGGTCGTGGGTGGCGGGCTGGATGTTCGCCGCGATCACCCAGGCACCAGCGCTGCTCGCGGTGGCGTGGCTGCTGCCGGGAACCGGGATGCTGCTAGCCGGGCGGCTGCTGCCAGTGCCGATGCTCATCATCTTCGTGCCACTCGCGATCGCGCTGTGCTATTTCGCGATGCGGCAACTGCCCATGAGCTGGCCGCAGTTCGCGCCAGGCAGGGACGGGTCCCCAGCTGGGTCATCCTCGCCGGCGCAGGCACCGTTGTCGGAGGAGTCCCCGGGTGCCGAGGGAGGCGCTGCTGATGGTGGCGCTGCCGATGGTGGCGCTGCCGATGGTGGCGCTGAGACTACTGTCGATGATCTCCTCGATAGCGCTCGTGACCGCCGTCTTGGTCGGCGGCCGACTGTGCCCGCGTGGACGGTGCTGCTGACCGTCGCGGTGGCGGTCGGGTTTGCCGCGTGGCAAATGCTGGAGAGGTCGCAGCAGGTCATCGTGGCCACTGGTGCTGGTGAGTATGTGCAATACGCGTACTGGATCGCGCACCACGGGACGGCCCGGATCCCCCTTCTCCCCTACGACTTCGGCCTTTCAAGTTCCGCGCCTAGCGCGATCGCCGCCACTGGGCTGCGGTTTACCAGTCCAGGGTTCCTGGCACACGGCTCTGCGCTGTCACCCGCGTTCATGGCCGGGCTGCCGCTGGTACTGGCCGCCGGGATCTGGGCGCACGGAGTCAGCGGCGCGTTCCTGGTGGGGCCGGTTCTCGGCGGCTGCGCGATCCTGTCGTTCGCCGGCCTCGCTGGTCGGCTCGTCGGCCCGCGGTGGGCACCGGCCGCCGCGGTGGTGCTCGCCGTCGTGCTTCCCGAGCAGTACGTCAGCCGTACGACGCTGAGCGAGCCTTTGGTGCAGGTGCTGCTGTTCGGCGGGCTAAGCCTCGTGCTCGACTCGCTGGCCGTGAGGCGTCGCCGGAGCGGCCAGGCCGCTCCGATCAGCCCCAGCCGTTCTGGTGACCTGGTCGGCACTGGCACCCCGGTAGATCCCGGCGATTGCGTTGACTTGATCAGTCTCGGTGAAACCGACCCTGGCCTCTCGGCGGACCTTGACCTCTCGGCGGACTTTGACCTCTCGGCGGACCCTGGCCTCTCGGCGGACCCTGGCCTCTCGGCCGGCGCTAGCGGCTCCAGTCCCAGCGGTAACCCGGTCCTAGCCGACACCGACAGCGATATCAAGATCATTGCGATAGGAATCAGCTCTAGCGTCAGTCCCAGTAGTCCCGATCGCCCCACAAGTCCCAACCGCGCGAGGACCCGGGCTGCTGGGGGTTCCACGGGTGTCCCGTGGCCGACGATGACCCTTGCCGGGTTCGGCGGGCTGGCGCTTGGGCTCACGCTACTGGCGGACATCGGGTCGCTGAACATCTTGTTGCCGGTGTTCCCGTTCCTGGCGATCATGTTCGTGGCACGCCGGCCGCAGGCTGGCCCGATGGCCGCCGGGCTGCTGATCGGCATCGGGCTTAGCGTGCTTGAGGGCATCGAACTGGCCCGCCCATACCTATCCTCGCTAGGACCTGAGCTGCACGATATGGGCCTGGCGGTGGCCGGGTTCGCGGCGGCGACCGCGCTGATCGCGCCGCTGTCGCTCTCGGCCGTGCGTACCTGGGCGGAGCGGGTGGTGGACTGGCGACTGCCCCTGGTGGGGCTGTCCGGGACGACACATCGTGTCCGGCTCGTCCGGGTCCTGCTGGAGGGGCTGGCTGTGCTCGTCCCGGTGGCCGCGCTCATCGGGCTGGCTGTCCGCCCCTCAGTGCAAGTCACCCGGGGGGCCACCGACCCTTACTACATCCAGTACATAGCGTCGCTGCAGCGGCTGGCCGGACTGGCCGTCAACGGGCGGCAGCAGTACTACGAGCAGAGCCTTAACTGGGTGATCTGGTACGTCGGGGTGCCGGCCGTGCTGCTCGCCTGCGGCGGGGCGGCACTGCTCGCCCGCCGTTGCCTGCGCGCCCTGCTGAACTGGCAAGGCGCGGCAGCCGCGGCGCGGTCCTGGGGCCTGCCGCTCGTAATCTTCGGCTGGTCGACAGCAGCGGTCTTGTGGGACCCGGCGATCTACCCCGACCAGCCCTGGGCAAGTCGGCGGCTGGTGCCAGTCGTGCTGCCAGGGCTGATCTGCCTGGCCCTGTGGGCGTGCTCACGAGTGCGGCTACGCGCCACCGAGCTGGGGGCGGGGCGGACGGCCCTGGGACTGGTCGTCACCTGCTCCGTGCTGGCTATGGTCGTCCCAGCGGCCGTCACGACATTCGATCCCGGTTACGTCGGTACAGGGAAGGCCAGGCACCTAGCTGCGCGCGGGATGGCCCTCACGGCCACGTACAAGGACGAGAAGCCCGTGGTATCCAGCTTGTGTGCGGCCATCAGCAGTGACAGTGGCGGCAGTGGCAGCGACGGTAGCGGCGGCGGCGGCTCGGGGGTGAGCGTGATCATCGTCGATTCCCCGACGGCTTCGGCGTTCACGCAAGTCGTGCGCGGCATGTGCGACGTGCCAACCGCGCGCATGGACAGCGCCTCATCGGCCCGCGTAGAGCAGGCTGTCACCGCGATTGAGCGAGCCGGGCGGCGGCCGGTGCTGCTGGGCAGCACGTCCGCGTCCGTCGACCTGGTCGGGGCCGTGCCGCGACAGGTGCTGAGCCTGTCCACGACGCAGGACGCCCAGGACCTGACCGGCCCGCCCGCCGCCCCGTGGCCCCTGACCTACACAGTGTGGATGGCCTCCCCGGCGGGCGCCTGACCGATTTGCTTTGTCTGGCAGGAGCTCATAGAGTCATCTTAGCGACGCGGGGTGGAGCAGTTCGGTAGCTCGCTGGGCTCATAACCCAGAGGTCGTAGGTTCAAATCCTACCCCCGCTACCAGGAAGTTGCAGGTCAAAGGCTGGTTCTCCAGGATGGGGAACCAGCCTTTTGGCTTCATGGCAGCAGGATGGCAGCAGGACTGTTCGGCATGGAACTGGCTAGGACGGCGCCGCGCGACGCGGCGATCTGCACGACCTGGTCCAGGGGAAGGTGCGGGCCATGCCGGCCTCGTCGATGAGCGCCACGTCACCGGCATGGAGCGCGAACATCCGCATGTCCAGCGGCACCGGCTGGCCGCGCTGCAGTCGCGAGGCGAACCGGCCGTCGGACCTGCTCACCACGGCTGTCGCTACGACACGATCGCCGTCGCGAACCCGGGCCTGGCCGGTCCGGCCGCGATCACACGGCGCCTCCGGTCGGCGGCACCGGCCGCCGGGCTTACCCGAGCACGCGCCTGATCGCGGGCACTGCGTCACCGGGATTGCGGACCAGGATGATCCTGGTGGCCGGCGCGTGGGCGTGGATGATGTTGAGGACCCGGTTGAACCAGAGGGTTGTCTGCTCGGTCGGCGGAAGCTCAGGATCCTGGCCGCTGATGAAGCTGCCGATCACCACGCCGTCGTACTCGGCGTCGCTCAGCTCATGGATCAGCCGGGCGTCACCGGCCTCGTCGTCAGTGAGGACAAAGGTAGTGGCCGCCAGGCCGGCCTTCCGCAGGCCCGCCTCGACCGCCGCAGCGATCTCCGGGTGCTTGCCGAAGCCCAGGACCTTCCACTCCTTGAGAACCTGCGATGTCGACAAGTCCGCCTCCTGCTCCTAGAATGGGTTAACCATAGGTTAAATGACTTGATTTGGAGTATAGCCAAATTACATGGCAAGCGTCAAAAGGACTCCGCGTACGTACCGCTCGCCGCTGCGCGAGGAGGCGGCGCGCCGCACCCGCGAGGCCGTGCTGGAGGCCGCTGCGGAGGTGTTCGTCGAGGGCTACGCAGGCGCCACGATCGAGCAGGTAGCCGCCCGCGCCGGCGTCTCACGCCCGACCGTCTTCGGAGTCGGCAGCAAGGCTCAGCTTTTCGCGCTCGCTCGCCAGCGGGCGGCTACAGGCGGCAGCCTTACCGCCAACGACAAAGGCTTCCGGCAGCTCCTGGCGATCCCTGACGCGCACCGGCTGCTCGAGGAGTTCGCCGCCTTCACCGCCGCCATATCACAGCGGCTCGGGCCGCTGCAGCTTGTGCTCGAGCAAGCCGCGGGGACCGAACCCGAACTGGCGCAATTGCTGGAATCAAGCCAGCAGGAGCTGCTGGAATGCGCCCGTGGCGTCGTCGCGGCGGCGACTGCGACAGGATCGCTGCGGCGTGACATCCCACGTGAGGCTGCCGCCGACATACTATGGCTGCAGATCCAGCCCGCGAACTACCGGCGCCTGGTGGAGGAGCGCGGCTGGAGCCACCACGCGTTCGAGCGCTGGCACGCCGCGGCCATGATCGCCGCCCTGCTGGAACCCTGAGGGGCCGATTACCGGATCTGGCCTGGCATGGGCGCTGACCTTACCCAGCAGCAGATCCGCAACCTGGCCATATCGGAGACGCCCATGTGGCTGCCGGTGCGGGCCGGGCACCGCCGTCTCTGGTCAGTGATCATCCCGGTACCCGTCGTGCGCCGCGTGCCGGGCCGCTACGCCATCGACGAAGACAACCGCACGGTTTGGCTCATCTACGCCTCTCCGCGCCATCCCAAAGACACCGACCGTTAACCACTTCGGACCCGGCGGCGCTAGCGCGCTTCCCGGAGCTGCCGGATGCCCACGGGTGCGGGCCGACTGTAACGGGAATGATCGAATGCGACACTAAGTAGTCACATCATCACCAAAATGGCTTATGTCGGCCCGTGCCATAAACCGACCCAGGCGCGCGGGTTCTGGTCAGAACGCGCCCCTGCCCAGGTCTTCCCCCTTGCACCGCCCGTGTCGGTGGTCCCGTCGACCGGACTGCGCCCGTACCTCCCCCGCACCGGGATCAGTGGAGGCTCCGTCAACCGCGGCGCAGTTCATCGCGGGGTCAAGCAGGGTGCCGGGCGAATTCCGGATTTCCCGCTTCTTCATGCAACGCGCGGGGGGCGTGGCCGGTGCTCTATGTGGCGGCGGTGGCCGCCGGGTACAGGATGGGAGGTGGCTATGCGTGAAACGGACGACTTCGACGCGTTCTTCGCCATGACCTCGGACCGGCTCATCGGCCAGGTGTTCGCGATGACCGGCGACCTAAGCGAGGCCGAGGACGCCGTCCAGGAGGCGTACATACGCGCATGGCAGCGATGGCCGCAGGTCAGCGGCTATGACAATCCGGAGGCGTGGCTTCGTACGGTCGCCTACCGGATCGCCGTGAACTCCTGGCGGAAGGCCAAGAACAGGCTGACCGCCCATCACCGCGCGGACCGGCGCCGTGAGCAGCCAGCACCGTCCCCGGACGGGCTGGCGCTGGCGAGCGCGTTGCAGAAGATTCCGAAGGCACAGCGTCAGGTGATCGTGCTGTACCACGTGGCGGATCTGTCGATCGATGAGATCGCCCGGGAGCTCGGCGTGCCGACCGGAACGGTCAAGGCGCGACTGGCCCGCGGCCGCAAGGCGCTCGCGCCGCTGGTCTCGGAGTTCGACGACGACGTGCCCCGGCACAGCGCAGGACCCGACCTCGACTTCCATCACACCCGACCCGACTGGGAGACATCGAATCATGCCTAAGACCATTGACGCGCAGTTCAGCCAGCTCACCGCACACGCGAGGGACAACGCCCGCCTCGCGCAGGCCGCGGAGTTGCGCGCGCGCGGTACCCGGCGCACCTGGTGGCACCGCGGCGGCGCGGCACTGCTCGGCACCGCCGCGGTGGCCGCAGCCGCCAGCCTCGGCGTGACGCTGAGCACCGAGAGCACGCCGCCGCAGGCCACCGCGCCCTCGGCGACCGCGCCGAGGATGAGCCTGACGTCATACCAGACGGCGGTGCTGGCGAAGGCGCACCTGACCACGGCCACGGTGGCCACCCTGTACAAGGCGAAGGTGACGGCAACCCAGATCGACTTCCTGGCGGAGACACACTTGAGCGCGGTCCAGATCGCAGCCCACGCCTACCGGAAAGCGACTGCGGAGCGGATCTCGGAAATGACCGTGGCCCAGATCGCGGCAATAGAGAACCTGCACCTGACCGTGGCCCAGATCGTGGCAATAAAGAACCTGCACCTGACCGCGGCCCAGCTCGCGGCACTGCAGCAGGCGAACCTGGGTCCTCGAATCTGACCGGGACGCGGTTACGGCCTGATCGCGGTTACGGCCTGATCGCGGCGCTGGCAGGCTAAGGGAGCCCGGCTGGTGTCGGCCAGACCCGCAGGCGTTCTCGTAGAAGTCCGCGAGGCCGGCCGTAGTCGACGTGCACCCCAATCGCAGCCCGCCTAGAACGCCTCGGCGGCCGCCGCGTGGCAGTTAGCCGGCCTGCAGGACGAAGAACAGGAAGCACAGGAAGGCCTCCGATGGCTTGTCTGCGAGGACGTCGAGGAGCAATTCGCGGGCGCCTGGTGCGGGCTTTGGCTCGCTGATGACGGCTACCCGAAAGCCGACTGTGCTAGCCCGACCTGCGGGTCCGGCAGAACTTGCGAGTAGGAGCAGAACGACACATGCCATGGCGGCGCGGACGCGGCTTGCGCGGGAAGCGCGCAGAGCGCCATTGGTGACCCGCTCGTAATCGACGGGATAATTCTCGCCGATCTCGACTGTCTGGCCCGGGTTCACTACGTTGGTTGGCGGCGGCCTGGATGGTGCAGAATGGCTCGGCCTCGGTCCCGGGGCCATTGTTGTTGCACCAGCTAGCGTCGATGCCCACGTACAAGACCGACGGCTGACTGGCGCCCGAGGCCGACGCCTCCGCGCGGGCCACTGGTGCCGCCGAGAGGCCAACTACCAGGAACGAGGCCGCTACCGTTGCCAGCCCAGTCAAAGCACGCATTCCCCGTCACCCTTGCCCTGTTTTGCAATATTTCGGCAAACCTGCACCAGAATACTGCTGGGACCACAAGGAGAAATGCATGGGCACCAGGGACATAACGGCTCCGGCACCAGTGGTCCCGGAGCCGTTATGGTCGGACGCGCTGGCTGGCTAGCGGCGGCTAGCTGAGCGCGCTGTCTACGCGGACGGTTGCGGTGAAGCGGGCCGCCGGCGGCAGGTCAAGGGTGACCGAGCCGATCGACTGGACCGAGCCGAGGTTGACGGTGAGGGTCTGCGGGTGGGCAGCGCCGTCGGCGCTCTCCCAGTAGGAGCTGGTGTTGCCGTCGGTGACGTTGGATGGGGTGTAGGTCTCGTAGTCGTGCATCGAGGCGGCCTCATCGTAGAGGTAGAGGGTGCGCAGGTTCTCCACGTACTGCGCCGTGCCGTCCGAGGAGTTCATCTCGATCAGGCCAGTGTTCGCCCAGTAGCTGTTCCACCAGATGATTGGGTGGCCAGCAGGGACGACGTGGTGGCGGTCGTGTCGCTGCCGATCAGGTTCGAGGCAGTGGTGGTCGCGTTGCCCCCGGTCCACTGGGGCGCCGCGACGAGGCGATGCGGGAGCGAGCATCGAGCGGACATGAGTCCTCCGCGGGGGGCGAGGCGGATACGTGTAAGGCGACATCAGCCCAACACATCGGACGTGTTGTACCTCGTTGTCGTCCCCGCGTCTACACTGCGCGTCTGCGCCTGCCGTATCGCCAAGACAAACCAGTGATTCGTCGGATGTCTATTCAGCCAGGTAGACGGACGATACCGAATTTCGCTTTGAAGTAGATATTTTTCTGAAAAAGTCAAAAGCTTGTCGGGAACTGCTGTATGAACGCCCTTGCAGCGGCACCGGCATGCCGAAGGGACCGCGGCGCGGCGCCCGGTGTCGGCCGTCCACCTGAGCCTCCTATGCGGCACCGTGACGGCCTTGATCGCGGGCCCGCCTTCCCCGGTCGGCTCTCACCGCCGCCCGGCCGCCCCGCAGTCGGCCGGGTCCCCGCGCAACCTCGCGGTGGCGCGCGGCCCCTGGCGTCCAGCCCTCGAACGCCGCTGCCCAGGCGCAGGGCGTTCGCCGTATGCGTGACAAACATGTGCAACAGATAGTGTCGAATACGCACAGATGGGAGCCATAGTTAGCAAAAAAGGGACGGATCATTGCAAGAAGTGGGCGTAGCGGTGTTAGATGGCCGGTGAGCGCGGAATCTTCATGACACAGTGGTCCATCGCGCTCACCTGAGTCCTGACTAGAAGGGGTGGGCAGTGCTCGCACGCAGACTCACCAGTAGCGTCGCCGCGGCGACGCTCGTAGCATTGGCAAGTTCCGTGGGGGTGGCAGCGGCGGCTAGCGCCGCTCCCGCGTCCGATTCCGTTTCCAGCAGTCCCGTGGTGGCAACCTCCGCCGGCAACCAGGGCGCCGCTGTCCCGTTCACTGAGTACAACGCTGTCGGGTCGGACACCAACGGCACCGAGATCGGGCCGTCCACCAACCTGTACACGCTCGCGGCCGAGGCCGTGGGGCGGACCGCGATCACGCTCAGCGGGGCAGGGCAGTACATCGACTTCACCCTCGCCAAGCCGGCGAACGCGGTCGACCTGCGCTACTCCATCCCCGACTCGGCCGACGGCACCGGGCTGACGACGCCGCTGAGCGTGTTCGTGAACGGCCACCAGCGCCATGACCTGACCCTGTCCTCGGTCTACGACTGGTTCTACGGGAGCTACCCGTTCACCAACGACCCGTCCGCCCTGGGCGGTCACCACATGTACGACGATGTGCGGACCATGTTCGGCCGGACCCTGCCGGCCGGGACGCACGTCCGGTTCGAGATCGCCAACCCGGCGATCCCGGTCACCATCAACGTCGCGGACTTCCAGGAGGTCGCGCCGCCCGCGCCGCAGCCGGCTGGCTCGATCTCGGTGCTGTCCTACGGGGCGGACCCGACTGGCCAGACGGACTCCACGACCGCCATTCAGAACGCGATCAATGCCGGTAGCGCAGCAGGCAAGGCGGTCTACATCCCGCCGGGCAACTACACCGTCACCTCGCACCTGATCGTCAACAACGTGACGCTGACCGGCGCGGGCGAGTGGTACTCGGTGCTGGGCGGCAATGGCGTCGGTGTCTTCGGCAACATGCCCCCCACCCCCAGCACCAACGTGCACCTGTCGAACTTCGCCATCTTCGGCCAGGTCAACGCCCGGGTCGACTCCGAGGACTTCATGGGCATCGGCGGCGCGCTGCAGGACTCCACCATCAGCAACGTGTGGATCTCGCACGTCCAGGCCGGCATTTGGATGACCGGACCGTTCAGCAACCTCAAGATCAGCAACGTGCGGATCCAGGACACGGTCGCCGACGGGATCAACTTCGACGGCGGCATCACCGACTCCTCCGTCACCAACACCTACATCCGCAACACCGGTGACGACGGCATCGCGCTGTGGTCCAACGGCGTCGCCGACTCCGGTGACGTCATCTCGCACGACAGCGTCGTGTCGCCCATCCTGGCGAACAACTTCGCCATCTACGGCGGTAACGACAACTCCATCACCCACGACTACGGCGCCGACACCATGACCCAGGGTGGCGGCATCCAGGTCGGCAACCGGTACGCCTCCGTGCCACTGGCCGGCACGACCACCATCGCCGACAACACGCTGGTCAGCACCGGCACCCTCGACCCGAACTGGAAGTTCGGCGTGGGCGCGATCTGGTTCTACGCCTCTGACGGCGAGGACATGACGGGCACGATCAACGTCGACCACAACACGATCCTCGACAGCCCGTACGACGCGTTCGGCTTCGTCGGCGACTACATCCCCAACGCCACCCCGCCCGCCTACGCGATCGACAACGTCAACATCAATGACAACGTCGTTCACAACGTCGGCTCGTTCGTGTTCCAGCTCCAGTCCGCCGGGTCGAACGACACGATCTCCAATGTGGTCTCCACCGGGACCGTCGGTCTAGACGGGACGATGGCCTGCGGCTACGGCATCACGCCCACCTACGGGACGGGCAACACCGGGTGGAGCGGCTCGGAGTGCACGTTCCCGCCGTTCGACATCCTCAGCACGTCCACCTCGTCGCTGGACTTCGGCCTGGTCAACCTGAACACCCAGAGCCCGTCGCAGTCGGTCACCCTCACCAACCCGGGACCGGACCCGGCGCCGATCTCTAGCGTCTACGCGACCGGTGGGTTCGATGAGACCAACAACTGCCCGGCGACGCTCGCCGTCGGGGCCAGTTGCACGGCCACGGTCACCGTCACGCCCACGGCCGTGCAGCAGTACCAGGGCAGCCTGGTGTTCGGCGCCAACCCCACGAGTAACCCGTTCGCACCGTACGTGGTCAGCCTGAGCGCTGCCGTCTACAACCCGGCCGGCAACCTCGCGCTGACGGCCACCGCCTCGGCCGACAACACCCTCGCCGGGTTCCCGGCGAGCAACGTCAACGACGGCAACCAGGCCACCTACTGGCAGGCGGCCAACAGCACCGGCCAGCTGACGCTGGCCCTTGCCGAGTCCGCCCCGGTCGACCGGGTCGTGGTGGAGCTCCCGCAGGGCTGGGGCGACCGCGACCAGACCATCGAGGTTGATGGCAGCACCGACGGCTCGACCTGGACCACCCTGGCCGCGTCGGCGAGCTACCTGTTCAGCGCCAACAACGCTGACGGCAACAACGTCGTCACGATCTCTATCCCCTCCACCTCGGTGAGCTACCTCCGCCTGGACATCAGCAACAACACCGTCCAGGGTGCCCCCCAGATCGCCGAGTTCGAGGCGTTCTCGAACTAGCCGTTCCTGGTGAAGCACCGAAGGCCCCCCGCGAAGCTGCGGGGGGCCTTCGCTTTTCCAGTGCCCGCGCGGCTCGTTGGCGCACCTGCGCTCTTACCCATCGGGCTCGATGGCGGTGACGCGTTCCATGTGCCAACGCGCTGGCGCCGACGTGCCAATAGGGTCGCGAGTCGCTGGCGCCAGCGCGCCTATAGGGTCGCGAGTCGATGGCGCCGACGTGCCTATAGGGTCGCGAGTCGATGGCGCCGACGTGCCTATAGGGTCGCGAGTCGATGGCGCCGACGTGCCTATAGGGTCGCGAGTCGATGGCGCCAGCGCGCCTATAGGGTCGCGAGTCGCTGGCGCCAGCGCGCCAATAGGGTCGCGAGTCGATGGCGCCAGCGCGCCAGTTCCGTCAGGCAACTGGAGCACCTCGCCCTGGCGGTGCTCTAACCCGGAGACCTGCTCCTGATCGGGACCGGTCAGTACGGGGACGGCTGGTTGGAGATCACGGCCAGGCTGATGATCTTGCCGCCGCGGAGGGTCGAACGAATGAACAGGCTTCCAGCTGAGGGTAGGCGAGCGGTCACGTCCCGCTTATATCCTGTGGCCATGGAAGCCGTGACGGCGTCGGCGCGCTTGCTGGTCGTGGACGACGAGGCGACGATCGCGGAGCTACTGTCGGGCTCGCTGCGCCTGGCGGGGTTCGAGGTGGTGACAGCGGCGAGTGGCGCCGAGGCGGTGCGCGCCGCCGCGTCGTTCCGGCCGGATCTGGTCCTGCTCGACGTAATGATGCCGGACGACGATGGGTTCGAGGCGCTCCGCCGGATACGTTCCGCCGGCAGCGAGGTCCCGGTGATCTTCCTGACCGCCCTGGGCGAGGTGCCCGATCGCGTCAAGGGGTTCGCCATGGGTGGAGACGACTACGTCACCAAGCCCTTTAACCTGGAGGAGTTGCTCGGCCGCATCCGAGCGGTGCTGAAGCGCACCCGGCTAGACGCTCCTCGTTCGCGGCTGCGCGTCGCCGGCCTCGACCTCGACGAGGAGGCGCATGAGGTCAAGCGGGACGGTGCTCTCATCTCGCTGACGCCAACCGAGTTCCGGCTGTTGCGGTTCCTGATGGCGAACGCCGGACGGGTAGTAAGCAAGGACGAGATCCTTGACCATGTCTGGGAGCACGACCCGGACCGCGACGCCAGCGTGGTCGAGCCGGTCCTCAGCTACCTGCGGCGCAAGGTCGACCAGGGGGAACCGAGGCTGATCCACACCGTCCGTGGTTTCGGTTACGTGCTGCGGATCCCGCCTCCGTGAGATCCGGCCGCGCGGACAAGACCGTGCGGGCCGGCTGGTGGCGGACGGCCGTGCGGGGTGCGTCGCTGCGCACCCGGGTGATGACAGTGGCCGCGCTGCTGGTTACCCTGACCTCCCTGGTGAGCGCGGTTCTCGGCACCACGCTGCTGCGCAGCTACCTGCTTTCCAGGTCTGACACCCAGCTTCGGGACTTCGTGACCGTCGCGAGCCGCATCCTGCAGCGGCAGCAACTTCAACCTGGTGGCAACGGCCGCCCCCAGACGTTGCCCACGCAGTTCCTGGTCGAGGAAGTCAGCGCCGACGGGAAGATCACCATGGCGGGCGGGCCGCTGGGCGCGGCGAACGGACCGCAGTTGTCCGCCGCGCAGCTTAGCGATACCGCAGCGCCGTTCACCGCTTCGGCCGCCGGCACCTCGGGAGACTCCTGGCGCGTCCTAGTGCAGCAACTGACTGGCGGAGGTCATCTGGTCATCGCCTACAGTCTCAGCGATCTCAACAGCACGGTCACCCGCCTGGAGGTAGCCGACGCAGTGGCCGGGGGCGCCGCCATCGTGCTGCTCGCAGGCGTCGGCCTGCCGCTGGCGCGGGCCAGCCTGGCGCCGCTCAAGAGGATCGAGTCGACGGCTGCGGCGATCGCTAGCGGTGACCTCTCCAGGCGTATCGACCATCCGCCCGGGAACACCGAGGTCGGGCGGCTGGCCGAAGCGCTGGATGTGATGCTGGCCAGCATCGAGGCTGCCTACCTGGCGCGAGCGGACGGCGAGGCCCGGGCCCAGGGATCGCAGGAGCGGATGCGGCGGTTCATCGCTGACGCCAGCCATGAACTGCGCACGCCGCTGACGTCGGTTCGCGGGCTCGCCGAGTACGGCCTCCAGCAGGGCAAGGCGGCTGACCGGGAGGAATTGCAACGACTGATGGGCCTAATCGCCCGCGAGGCTGGCCGGATGGGCCGACTGGTGGACGATCTCCTGCTGCTGGCCAGGTTCGACGCGGGACGCCCCCTAGACCGTCGGCCGGTCGATCTGGCCAGCATCGCGGCCGAGGCCGTCCAACAGGCCCGCATTGTGGCCCCCGGACGGCCGCTCACGCTCGAGGCGGCCGAACCGGTGATCGTGGACGCCGACGCCGAGCGACTGCGCCAGATCATCGACAACCTGCTCCGCAACGCCATCCAGCACACCCCGCCCGGATCGCCAGTTACAGTGACCGTGACGGCCCAGCACGGCAGTGGGCGGCTCACCGTTGCCGACCAAGGGCCGGGCATGACACCGGAACAGGCGTCGCGCGTGTTCGAGCGGTTCTATCGGACCGACGGTGCTCGGGCCCGTGCCAGTGGCGGTGCTGGACTCGGCCTGGCGATCGCGGCGTCGCTGGCAGCCGCTCACGGTGGGGAAGCTCACCGTCGACACCCAACCTGGCCGCGGAGCCGCGTTCCACCTGCGGCTCCCACAGGCGGAGACCTTCCAGGTGACCGCAACAGAATCGCAAGGTTAGCTTCTAAGGCTGTCTGGAGCTCTAGATAATGCTCCGACGAAATAGGCTGCCCATCCTAAAAGAGCTGGCCTCATCGCCTTCCGCGGATCTCACGGTCAAGTGGCCTTGGCGTGCCCTTGCGGAAAGCTTGCTCAAGCTTGGCATCAGCCTACGCTGCACGATCTCTCGGTGTCTTTCCAGTTTTCCTCCACCGAAGTTCCAGGGCATTTCGGCAGGATCTTCATTAAGAGCTTCGGCGATTGGAGTGAAATAATGTTTTCCAGCAAGCGAAACAGGTTCATGGCAGTCGGAATCACGGCAGTCGTGATCGGGGGCGGTTCCTACGGGATCGTCGCTGCCACCACCGGTGGATCGGGGACCACGAGCACGGCCAGCAGCAGCGTTAGCAGTGGCACTAGCAGCACCACTAGCAGTGGCACTAACAGCAGCGGCTACCCTCTTGCCGGCGGTTCCGGATCGGGCGGGGGATCCAACGCCCGGTCCGGGCCGGCCGCGGGCGGCTCGATCGGGACGGTCAGCAGCGTGTCCACGACCGGCTTCACGCTGACGACCTCGGGGAGCCAGCAGGAGACCATCAAGGAGACGTCCTCCACCACTTACGAGAAGGGCACCAGCCAGGCCTCAGTCAGTGCCGTCACTACCGGTGAGACCGCTCTCGTGCTGGGCACGACCGATAGCAAGACCATCACGGCTACCCAGGTCATCGTGAACCCGCCAAGCAGCAACGCAACATCCCCGGGGGGGCAGACGATCCCTTACAGCAAGGGCACGCAGGGCTCCACTCAGACGGAAGGCACGATCCCGGCGGGCTACTCCCAGGGGTCGGGGACGATCGTCAGCGGCACCACCGCGGACCAGGCGACGGAGGCCGCACTGGCCGTCTACCCGGGTGGCGTCGTCGACCGGGTCGTATCAATCGGCAACGGTGATTACGAGGTCCACAACATCGGCGTCAACTGGCCCCACCACATCTTCGTGAACTCCGACTTCCAGGTCATCGGCGCCAACGATTAGCCGGCGCGGTCCAGCCGCCAGCAAAACCTAAACGCTAACTTAGCGCGGGTAACGGCCAAGGCCGCTACCCGCGCTGTGGCGTCACCACGGCCGTCGCAGGTGCCAGGCAACGGCTACCCCTACGATGGCGACCATGTCTTCCGATGATCTCGCCAAGCGCATCCGTGCCGCGGCGACCGCCTGTACCGCCACCATCTCCTGGCACGCCTACCGTTCGCCCGCGCAGGTCTTCGCGGACCTGGCCCGCGTCTGCGATGAGCTGGGCATCAGGGAGTGGGACTCCTACGGGGAGGGCGGTGCCGTGCAAATGCTCGAGAAAGAGCTGACGGAAAGATTCGACGTCGAGGCGGCGGCGTTCTTCCCCAGCGGCGTGATGGCCCAGCAGGTGGCGCTGCGGATCCACGCCGATCGCGCCGCCAGCCGCCGAGTGGCGATGCCGGACCTCAGTCACCTGCTGGTTCACGAAGATGATGGGCCGCGCGTTCTGCACGGCCTTGAGGTTGTCTTCCTGACCCGGGGCTTCGAGACGCCGGCCGCCCGCCACGTCGAGGCACTCCCCGGCAAAATAAGCGCGGTCCTTGTCGAGTTGCCGCTGCGCGACGCCGGCTGCCTGCTGCCGACCTGGGACGACTTGGCCGAGCTCTCCGAAAAATGCCGCGCCAGAAATATTGCCCTGCACTTCGATGGCGCGCGCATCTGGGAGTCACAGCCGTGGTTCGATCGCCCGCTGGCCGAGATCGCGGCACTGGCCGACTCGCTCTACGTCTCGTTCTACAAGGGCCTGGGCGGCCTGTCCGGTGCGGCCCTGCTCGGCTCGGCCGACTTCATCAAGGAAGCCCGCCTGTGGCGCCACCGCCTAGGTGGCACGCTTTACCGAACGGCCCCTCCTGCGGTCTCCGCCCTGCACGCACTGCGCAGCCAGCTTCCGGTCCTGGCTGACGCCGTGACGTGGGCCCGAGCGTTCGCGGCCGAACTGCCCTCGGCTATCACCGTGCAGCCAGGGGTGCCACACACCAGCCAGTTCCTGGCGTACGCAGCGGGAGACGCTGGCACCGTCAACGAGCGCGTCCTCGCCCTCATCGAAAAGCACAACATCGGCATGCCCGCCTGGACGGCGGCGCGTGAGCCCGGCCGGATCAGCACCGAGTTCACGGTCACCGGCGCGGCGCTCAGCCTCGACCCCGCCGAGATGGCGGCCCTCGTCGGCTGCGTGCTCGCGGGGTAGCGGCGGCCGCTGACGTTACGGGACCGGGCGATTTCTAGGCCGACGGCCTAGCTGGTCGCCAGTCCCGCCAGTAGTGCGGTCAGCACGCGGGTCAGACGCGGGCCAACGTCGACGATGGCGTGTGCCAGGCGGGGGTCGGCGTGGTAGAGGTCCCGTACCTCGGGACTCGGCGTCGCCATCTGCCAAAGGGCGCCCGCGAGGCTGGTCGCGGTCGCGATGACATCGACGGCCGCCTGCTCGGCGAGGCCGAGCAGGCGGCCCAACTCGGTGCTGATGGAGCTGACTTCGTCGAGGGTGACCAGCTTGAACGCGCGCACGGACTCGATCGAAACGTTGCGCTCCAAGTTGAGGGGCGCTTGGGCGAGCAGGTCGCAGAACATCGGGCGGGCTAGGAGCGAGTCGGCGAAGGCGCGAGCGACCGAGGCGGGCGCGACGCCCGGGCCATCTGGCCCAGTTCCCGCCGCAGTGCCGCCGACCAGTCGCGCCAGCCGGCCGCCGTGAGCATGAGGAAGATCTGCTCGCGGGTCTCAAAGTAGCGGAGCATGGCGGATTTATGCATCCCGACCGCGTGCGCGATGTCGGTGAGCGTGACCCGCCTGATGCCCTCCGCGACGCTGAGCCGCATCGCGGCCTCCAGGATGGACTGCTCGCGCTGCTGCTTGGCCTCGGCTGAGCGCGCGCGCCGGAACTCAGGGGTGCTCACGCCACATATTTTACCGCAACACAGTTGCGTAAATAACACAACTATGTTTTACTAAGAATCATGCAGCAGACATGGTTCATCACCGGCTCCTCGCGCGGCTTCGGCCGTGCCCTCGTCCAGGCGGTGCTCGATGCGGGCGACCGCGTCGTCGCCACGGCCCGCCGCCCTGAGCAGCTCGCCGAGTTCGCCAAGCAATACGGCAACCAGGTGCTGCCCGTCGCGCTCGACGTGACTGACCCCGCCGCCGTGAACGCGGCCATCGCGGTCGGCCTGGAGACCTTCGGTCGCCTTGATGTCGTCGTTAACAACGCCGGCTACGCGAACGTCGCGCCAATCGAGACTGGCGAGGAGGAAGATTTCCGCGCTCAGTTCGAGACAAACTTCTTCGGCGTCTATCACGTGTCGAAGGCCGTCATCCCGCAGCTACGCGTCCAGGGCGGTGGCATGATCGTGCAGTTCTCCTCGGTTGGCGGGCGGGTCGGCGGGTCTCCCGGCATCGCGAGCTACCAGGCGGCCAAGTTCGCGGTCGACGGCCTGAGCCGTGTCCTCGCCGTCGAGACCGCGCCCTTCGGCATCAAGGTCATGGTGGTCGAGCCGAGCGGCTTCGCCACCGACTGGGCAGGGGCGTCGATGACCACCCACGAAATCCCGGCCGAATACGACGCCACGATCGGGGCGATGCACCGCCGCATGCGCGCGAACCCGGCCGGGCCGGCTGGCGACCCGGTGCGCGCGGCGCAGATCATCGTGCAGGCCGTCAAGCGCGACAACCCGCCATCGCACCTGCTCCTTGGCGTGACCGCCGTCGACATGGCCCTCGACTACTCCCGCCGCCAGATCGCCGAGGCCTCGGAATGGGAGAAGGTCAGCCGCTCGGCCGATTACGCGCAGCCCTACCCAGTCGAGTTCCCGTAATTAAGGCTCGGCGACGGGCATCTCGTCGGGGTCACCGTCGCCACCCGGGCCGCCAGCGATTACGTGGCGGCCTTCGCGCTGAAGCCGTCCAGCGGCAGTGCCTGCGGGTCATCGTGGAGAGGTCAGGAATGCCCGCGTGGGTGTGTCGCGTTCAAGCAACCCATGAAGCACATCGGGTTCCTCTCGTTTGGGCACTGGTCCGCGTCCCCTGGCTCGCAGGTGCGGTCGGCGTCTGACTCGCTGCTGCAGTCGATCGACCTGTCCGTTGCCGCCGAGGAACTTGGTGCGGACGGCGCGTACTTCCGGGTGCACCACTTCGCCAGCCAGCTTGGCTCGCCGTTCCCGCTGCTGGCCGCCATCGGCGCGCGCACCAGGCGCATCGAGATCGGCACCGCCGTCATTGACATGCGCTATGAGAATCCGCTGTACGCGGTGGAAGACGCCGGCGCCGCTGACCTCATCTCGGGAGGCCGGCTGCAGCTCGGCATCAGCCGGGGGTCGCCCGAGCAGGTCATCGACGGCTTCCGGTACTTCGGCTACCAGCCACCCGAGGGCATGGACGACGCTGACATGGCACGCGAGCATGCCAGGGTCTTCCTCGAGGTCCTCAACGGCCAGGGCTTCGCTCAGCCGAATCCCCGTCCCATGTTCCCCAACCCGCCTGGCCTGCTGCGCGTCGAGCCGCACTCGCCAGGGCTCAGGGACCGGATCTGGTGGGGCGCCGCCTCCCGCAAGACCGCCGAGTGGGCAGCCGAGCAGGGCATGAACCTGCAGAGCTCCACCTTGGTCAATAAGGACAAGGAGGGCAACGTGCCCTTCCATGCCCTGCAGGCGGAGCACATCCAGGCATTCCGGGACGCGTGGACGGCGGCCGGGCACAGGCGGGAACCCCGCGTCAGTGTCAGCCGCAGCATCTTCCCGATCACCGACGACAGGGACCGGATGTACTTCGGTGGCCGCGGCCAGGACGAGGACCACATCGGCTACCTCGACGCGCAGACACAGGCCATCTTCGGCCGCTCGTATGCCGCCGAGCCAGACGTCCTCATCGAGCAGCTCAGGCAGGACGAGGCCATCGCGGCGGCCGACACGCTCTTGCTGACGGTCCCGAACCAGCTCGGCGTCGAGTACAACGCCCACGTCATCGAGAGCGTCCTCAAGCACGTGGCCCCGGCCCTCGGCTGGCGCTAAGCGGCCTGCCGTGCCATCCGAGCCGCTCGCCCGGCGTGTCACGGCATGCCCGCTAGTCACGGTAGCGACGCCCGCGCTGGCATTGAGGGTTCGCACCGGTCCCATTTCTCATGATCACGTGCATTTGCCGTTGCTGCTGTCCAATGCCGCTTACCTCATTCGCCCCTTCGTCACCGGTGGCCCATCAGGGCGCCGTGGCCGCTCGCGGGCGCGGGAGTTGCATGTGCCTCCAGACAGGGCGAGGCGCGGCCCCCCTTGCGCCGGCGGCCGTCCGCCCGTGCCGTGGCCTCCCGGTGATGCGGGTCCCAGGCAGGTGCCTGCGGGGGCCAGTCGCCGGGCGCCCCGGGCACCGGTTTATGGCATAGGCCGACATATGTCAGAAAATGATCCAAGATCGGGGTGGAAAACTATGACGTAACGGACATATGGGGTACATTTTCTGACATAAGACGCCCGGTAAGCTTTTAGCTACTTAACGCTACCCCGAGGGTCGCTCGTGCCGTGCCTCTTACTAGAAGGTCCCGAGCGCCATGCCGCTTACCTTATGCACCACTCAAACCCCAATGACATCAGCAGTCAATCGCAGTCGCGTGCAACGCTCTGAGCGCGGCACTAGGCGGCTGGACAGCCGCCTCCTGGCCTGAGTGCTGTGGATCGTGCCGCAAAACGCGGCACGATCCACAGCACTCATGGCGACTGCCCCGCCGAGCGACGGAAGCCGGCCGCCGCCTTCGTTGTGCACGTCACCTACTGCGACTCAATGGACTGCTGGTGACATCGAGAGAGCGGAGGTAAGCGGCATTGTGCTGCTGTCCCGGTTAGTGCACGTGATCATGAGCCAGCTTCCCATGGTGGGCGGGCGTGGCGGTAAGGGTCCTCAAATGCCGCTGAGCCAGCCGAACGCTCCAGGCGGGCCCGCGTATAGCGTCTCGTGTAGCGATGCATCGTAAGGAGCAGGGGAAAGACCGACAGCGCCACGATCCCCTGTAGCAAGTCGAGCGCTCCCCGAGGACCATGCGGCAGGCTCTGCCCGACGGACTCATCGATGGCCGAGACCACTTCCTCGATCGCGAACGCGATGGCTATGGCCATCCATCGCCAGGTGAACTGCGGGCCGGTCTTGTCAGGGTGCCGCCGGGAACGCCACGCGTGCATAGCCGGCGCGAGGCGCTTGAGGGGCACGGCGGCGACCGCCGCCGCCAGGGCGATAACCGGCACCGCGATGAGCGACGGCGAGCCGAAGAACACCCAGGTCAACCAGCCGAGCATGCCGAAATAGAAGGCCAGCATGAAGACTGGGAACCAGTTCAGGACGGCGCGCTGTTTCCCCTGCCGGGAGTTAAGCCAGCGATCGAGCGGGTCCAGCCCGTAAAAGTCATCCACGCAGGTCCTTGCCGTAAAGGGGGTTAAAGAGCACACTTGCGGCATAATTGTGGCATAAGGGCACGATGAGGACGGGGCGCTTACCCGTCTAGCTCGGGAGTCGTCCTGCGGTCTAGCTTGGCGCGCTTGGGGGGCTTGCGCTTTATCTCAACGCCGCCCATGAACGCGAGGCCGTCGATGATGATCGTCGGGCCGTCGGCGCCACCCTCGCCGGCCGCACGGTGATCGAAGCCGCCCATGATGCCGATGCCGTTGACCTCAACCCGGGCGTCATCAGGCACGGTGATTTCGATGCCGCCCATGATCGCGGTCACGTGGATCGTCACCGTCCGCTCGGCGAACCGCGCCTCCCGCAGGTCAAGCTCGCCGCCGCCCATGATCGCGACGGCGGACATCACCGGCGGCACCACCCAGCTGCCCTTGCGGCTAAAGCCCCCGAGGATAGCCACTGCGGAGTGGTCTGACGCTTCCCCTCCGTACCTATTTATCCCGAACGATCCGTGCCCGCTGTCGCGCCCAACGCCCTGCTTGACGCCAGTCGTCGGAAGATCAGCCGTAATCTGAGCAAGTTCCGTGTATGTCCTAGCGACGAATACCTGGTCGAGCCGATCGTTAAGTTCCTCAAGGCTGAGCCGGCCCTCGGCAGCTGCCTCACGCAGTGCCTCCGCGACGCGCTCGCGGTCTGAGTCGGACGCGCGCATGCCCCCTGGACCGGCGTTTTCGGCTGGCACGATGTTGCCGGAACCGGGCGATTCCTCGGGGAGATTCGTCATGGCCGCAAGCCTAAACCTTGGGAGAAGTCTGGGGGAGTATGGGGATCCCCTCGACAACGCTCGTCCAATGCTCTACCGTGAGCTTTCAGAGTTTTGTGATCAACCCCTTACAGACAGCTGGAGACCGGCGTGCAACAGCCCCTCAGCCTGGAAACCATCACGGTCGGCAGCGACTGCGCGCTCATTCGCGTCGCCGGTGAGATCGACGTGTACACGGCACCGCAGTTGCGGGAGACCATCCTCGGCCTCATCGGCACCGGGGTGTCACACGTGATCGCCGACCTGCGCGCGGTGGACTTCCTGGACTCGACGGGCCTCGGCGCGATCGTCGGCGGGCACAAGCGCCTGCGCACCAATGAGGGGTCTCTTGTCCTCGCGGCGAGCCCGGACCGCATCGTCCGCCTTTTCCGCATCACCGGGCTCGACCGGGCCTTCTCGCTCTACCCTTCGGTCCCCGAGGCCATCGCGGCCGAGGACGCCTGGCCGGCCGCCATCGCCAGCGAGGACAGCGACCCCGACGAGTGGTGCCGCAAGAACAACCTGCTGTAGGCGCTGCGTTAGCGATCTAGCTGATCTTGGGCGGCGGCTAGCACACCGACGATGTCGCGGCCGAGGCGGGCGTCGCAGGGGTGCCACACCTGCCCCGACTCGGCCATCGCGAGGAGTTCGGTCACCGCGGTGCACAGGCACTCGACGGTGTCCCAGGGGGCGGTCGGCATGATCGACCGGCCCGCCTCGCCCCAGACGGACAGGCCCACCGCGGCGGCGGCGGGGGGTGCGCTCAGCGTGACTGTCGCCGTGCTGGTCGCGCCGCTGTCATGAGTGAGCACCATGTGCGTCAGGTCGGCGATGCCGGCAGTCGCGCTCACGCGGGTGATCGGCCCCAAGGACGCCCACAGTAGTGACAGGACATGGGGGCCGAGGTCCCACAGCCCGCCCTTCTCGTTTCGCCACGGGGTATTGAAGGGGCTTTCTGGGGTCATTTTGGAGCCTAGCCACTCACCGTGGCCGCCGGACCAGCCCCGGCCCGCCCAGCCGCCGCGGGCGTTCTCGTCGGTGAGCCAGCCGCGGATCTCGGTGGAGAACCGCAGCGTGAAGAACACGATCGAGGCGACTCCAGCCGCCTCGATCGCCTCGACTAGGACGTCGGCATCCGCGACGGACAGCGCCAGGGGCTTTTCCAGCAGTAGGTGCTTGCCCGCATGGGCGGCCCGCGTCGCGATGGCCGCCTGGACGTAAGGCGGCACGGAGAACGCGACCGCGTCGACGGCGTCGAGGAAGTCATCAATGGCGTCCTGGCCGGCGAAGGCGGTGGCGCCATGCTCGCCCGCGAGGTCCTTGGCGGCCTGCTGGTTGCGTCCCCAGACGGCGCTCAGCGTGGCACCGGGGGTAGATGAGATAGCCGTGGCGTGCGTGACGCGCGCCCAGTAACCCGTTCCGACTAGCCCGAACCTCATAGGTTCAGTTATATACCGCGCGGTGACGGTAAAGTCTGCGCGTGCACGTCGTACTCGCTTCCGCTTCCCCCGCTAGGCTCGCCGTCCTGCGGGGGGCTGGCCTAGAGCCCGCGGTCATCGTCAGCGGCGTTGACGAGGATGCCTACTCGGCGGATACCACGGCCGAGCTCACGGCCATGCTCGCCGGGGCGAAGGCCGCCGTGGTAGCGGCCTCCCTGAGCGACGGCCTCGTGATTGGCTGCGACTCCATGCTCGACCTGGACGGGATCGCGCTCGGCAAGCCATCGTCGCCTGAAGCCGCGGTCGGGCGGTGGAAGGACATGCGCGGGCGTTCGGGCACGCTGTACACCGGGCACTGCGTGATCGACGCTTCCTCAGGCAAGCAGGCTGCCGCCGTGGCCGCGACGACCGTGCGGTTCGGCACCCCGACTGACGAGGAGATCTCGACGTACGTCCAGACGGGCGAGCCGCTGAACATGGCCGGCGCGTTCACCATCGAGGGCCTCGGCGGCTGGTTCGTGGACTCGATCGACGGAGACCACAACAACGTGATCGGTATTTCGCTGCCGCTGCTGCGAAACCTGTTCGCCGAGTTCGGCGTGACCATCCCGGGCCTTTGGGCCCGTCAGCGGGCCTTAGGGCGTCCCTAGCCAGGCAGGCGGGTGGCCCAGGGGAGTGATCCGCAGCGTGTCCGTGCCCTGCCTCAAGTCTGAGACTGCCGCTTTTTGTGTCATACAGTTACCGTCTCATAGCTCCGGAAAGATGTGAACCATGTTCCGTTCCCGCAGCGGGGCTGCCGCGCCGATGATCTTGCGGTCCGGCTTGCCGACGACCTCGGGGTCCTTGCCGGGGTAGTCGAACTGCTCGAGGATGTGCCGCATCGCCTCCAGGCGGCCGCGCTTCTTATCGTTGCTCTTGACGACTGTCCACGGGGCGTGCAGCGTGTCGGTGTAGTTGAACATCGCCTCCTTCGCCTCCGTGTAGGCGTCCCACTTGTCGAGCGATTCCAGGTCCATGGGGCTGAGCTTCCATTGCCGCACTGGGTCAACCTGCCGGATGACGAACCGCGTGTGCTGCTCGCTGCGGGTCACCGAGAACCAGAACTTCGTCAAGTGCAGCCCTGAGTTCATCAGCATCCGCTCGAACTCTGGTGCCTCACGCATGAACTCCTTGTACTCGTCATCGGTGCAAAAGCCCATGACCTTCTCCACGCCGGCCCGGTTGTACCAGGACCGGTCGAAGAGCACGATCTCCCCGGCGGCGGGCAGGTGGGCGACATAGCGCTGGAAGTACCATTGGGTCCGCTCCCGCTCGGTTGGCTTCTCCAGCGCTACGACGGTGGCACCGCGCGGGTTCAGGTGCTCGGTAAACCGCTTGATCGTGCCGCCCTTTCCGGCGGCATCCCGGCCCTCGAAGACGATGACGATCCGCTGGCCGGTGCTCTTGACCCAGTTCTGCAGCTTGACGAGCTCGATCTGCAGCAGCCGCTTGAGGCGCTCGTAGTCAGGCCGGTGCATCTTCTCGTCGTAGGGGTAGTCCTGCCGCCACGTGTCAACCGGGGTCCCGTCGGGCCAGACTAGGACCGGGTCGTCATCGTCGTCGTCCACGACGGTTAGGCCCGCCAGCAGTGCAAGGTCGGTGGGGTCGTCGGAACCGGGCGAAGGTAGCGTTTTGATCACGGTAATAGCAGAGCACACCAGCAGGCACGAGGTCACGACCGGGCAGCCCCAGTTCATCTACTCGGTAACTGCCGGCCGGTGTGCGAGCGGCGGGCACTACCCTTGCCGGCATGGAAGAGGCGGTCATCTACACCGACGGGGCGTGCAGCGGAAACCCGGGACCTGGCGGCTGGGGGGCGGTGCTGCGGTACGGGGACGTCAAGAAGGAACTACACGGCGGCGACCCGGCCACCACGAACAACCGGATGGAGCTGATGGCCGCCATCCAGGCGCTGGAGGCGCTTACCCGGCCGGTGCCGACGCACATGTACACCGACAGCAAGTACGTGCTTGACGGCGTCACCAAGTGGCTGCCCGGCTGGCAGCGCAATGGATGGAAGACCGCGGCCAAGCAGCCAGTCAAGAACGTGGATCTATGGCAGCGGCTCGTCGCGGCGATGGCCCCGCACGAGGTGCGGTGGACCTGGGTCAAGGGCCACAACGGCGACCCTGGCAATGAGCGGGCCGATGAGCTTGCGCGCCGGGGCATCGCGGAGGCAACGTCCCGGCGCTAGCGCCTGCCGCCATGGGAGGGCGGGCCCCCCATGAGGACTTTCAGCAGCGGCCCTCGTACATGCCTGCCGTGTACGTGGTCCAGGCGCCCCAGTTGGCCCCGTCGTCGGACAAGGCGATCGCGGACTTGGCGTTCTCGTACGGGTCGAGCGTGGCGAGCGAGCCGTTGGACGCGTTGATCTGCCACAGGCCGTAGTCGTCGGTCGGGCTGATCGCGTTCGGGTTGCCGCCCGACTCGGCCATCGCGATCTCGGCGGCCATGAAGGCGTCGGCTGGGTTGCCGCCGGCCTCATCCCACAGGTTCTCCAGGGAGGAGCAGCTGTACTGGCCGCTCGGGGCGACGTAGCTGGAGCGTGTGCTGGAGCTTGCGGCGTCAACCGTGGTTCCCGAGCCCGACGAACTACGCGAGGACTTGCTGCTGGAGGAGTTGCTGCCTGAGGAGCCGCTGGCGCTGTCGCCGCTGCCCTGGGACTGGCTGCCGCTGGCCGTGATGCTTGTCGTCGCGGCGTGCTTGGGCTGGTAGTCCGGCAGTGTGTAGTTGGCCGGCGGGTCGAGCGGGACGGAAATGCGCTGGCCCACGTAGATCTCGTTCGGGTCCGAGATCGTCGTGTCGTTCACGTGGTACAGCCACTGCCAATCGGCGGCCTTGTGGTAAAAGCGCTCGGCGATCGACGACAGCGAGTCGCCGCTGTGAACGGTGTACATGCGCTTCGCGGCGGATTTCGCTGCCTTGCTCGCGGTGGAGGAGTCCAGCGTCGCGGTCCTGCGGCTGCCCGTGGCGGCGTGGCTCGTCGTGGAGGTACCACTGGTCGCCACGGAGTGGCCTGTGGCAATGGTGGCCGCAAAGGCATTCTGTGCCGATGGCACCGCAACGAGAGCGCCGGCGATGGCCACCGCAGGAGCGGCCCTTCCGGCCTGCACCGCGACCTTCTCAACCTGCGACGGGGCCGCGTGGCGTCCCCTGCGCCTGATCTTCATGGTCCGGCGCTCACTGCTGCCAGCGGTCATGGTCTCCCCAGGATCGGTTCCGCGCCCGCCTACGCGTGACTGCCTATCGGCGGGCCTTGCAATGCCGTGCGTGCTCGTTCGGGTGATTTGTCAGTATTTGTTCCGTCCGAGCCATCTCCGGAAGCATGGCAGGGGGGAGAGCTGATCCGCAGGCAAACCGAGTTTTTTCTGTGATGCTTCTGTGATCAAACGCCTTGACGATAGCGCAAATGTGACGAATCGGCCACCTATCGTTATGAGATCGCTATCGTCTGACTGCATTTTCGGGGGCCTTCCGGAGGTATCGCGCACCGCGGATGAGATACTTGGCTAGTGACAGATGTTTCTGAGCGCGTCGTCAGGTACTTCGAGGACTACGTCCCGGGCCTCACCATTGACTGTGGCAGCGTCACCGTCGGCGAGGCGGAGATCCTCGACTTCGCGCGGCGCTACGATCCGCAGCCGTTCCACATCGACCCGGAGGCGGCGGTGGCGGGGCCGTTCGGCGGGATCATCGCGAGCGGCTGGCAGACGGCGAGCCTGATGATGTGCCAGTTGGTCGAGCGCTTCATCAGCCCGGAAAGCGGACTCGGAGCGGCGGGCGTCGACGAGATCCGCTGGCCACGCCCGGTCCGGCCCGGCGACACCCTGCATGTGCGCGGCACCGTCCTGGAGGCACGGCTGTCGCGCAGCAAGCCGGACCGGGGAATCATCCGGACCCGCATGGAGGCCACCAACCAGGACGGCGAGATCGCGATGACGATGCAAGGCATCAACTTCGTCCGCGTCCGCCCCGCGGCCGGCGCGTAAGCGCGCGGTGCTCGCTGCCGCCCGGCGTGGCGGCTAAAGCCAGCCGTTGCGGCTAAAGCCAGCCGTGGCGGATGCTGTCGGCATCTTCCGCAGGGGCGACGCCGAGCTCGCCGGACCGGACCTTGTCCAGCATCATCTTGGCGACGGCGACGATGACCGGGGCCATCTCCCGCAGGCTCGCCGCGTCGGACGCGTCCGCGGCGTCCTGCGCCACCCCGGCGCGCTCGAGGATGCCGGGCAGGTCGGCGAGCTGCTCGCCCAGCCAGCCGAGCGGGTCCGACGACAGCTCGCGCAGGAACTGGCGAGGCTGGGGATCCCAGGTGCTTGCGAAGAAGGCCGGGTGGTGGTGCGTCCGGTCGTAGCTTCCTGGCTTGCCGTCCACGGACTCCAGCAGGTCGACCCGCCAGATCGGGCGGCCGACCTCGATGGGCGTCGCGGAGTAGATGGACCCCTTAAGATCGCCTCGGTCGATGACCCGGAGCTCAAGCCGGACGCCGTGCTCGGGACCCTCCTGGCCCTTGGCAGGCTGAGGATCCAGGAAGTACAGGTCCCCAACGACGACGCCGACTCGTTCGAACACGAAGGCCTGGAGCATGCGACCCGCCTTACATTTCCGCAAAAATATGTCCCTTATAGATCATCGCGCAATTAGCCCGGAAACGTCCACCCCGGCGGGTGCGGAGAGCGGGCCAGCGGCGTAGCGGCCACCCGCTACCGTGACTGCGGCTTGCCGCGGACAGCGGACAAGATCGCGGCGATCACCATGAAGGCCACGGAGAAGTAGAACGCCGCGTGCAGCCCGGAGGAGAACTCACGAGCCAGCGGGCCGTGGAGCGACGTCGTGCCCACGAAGATCGCGAAGGCGACCTGGCGCGACACCGAGCGGGAGGCCACCAAGATCGCCACCGCGAACGAGAACACCATGCCGACGTTCGCGAACGTCCGCATCATCCCCGACGCGATGCCGAACATGTCCGGCGGCGCGGCCTTCATGATGGCCGAGCTGTTAGCAGGGAAGAAGAGCGACGCCCCGCACCCGTTGAGCAGGGCCAGCAGCACCACGACCCACAACGGGGTGGACAACGACAGCTGCGCATACCCGATCAGCGACACGACCTGCACTGCCAGGCCCAAGGTGGCCGGCAGTACCGCCCCGAACCTGTCGGCCAGCCGTCCCGCGTACACTCCCACGACCGACGACACCACGTACCCCGGCACCAGCAGCAGCGAGGCGTGCAGCGGCGACAGCTCGCGTGGCCCCTGCAGGTACATGAGCACGAGGAACAGCACGGCGAACGAGGCAAGCCCTTGAAACAGCGAGGCGAGCAGCGACCCCGCCATCGTTGGCACTCGGAAGATCCGCAGCGGCAGCATCGGTGCCGCCACCCGCGCCTCGATGAACACGAACGCCACGAGCAGCGCGATGCCACCTATGAGGTACCCCCACAGGGCGGCGTTGAAGGACTCGGAGGCAAGCTTGGTCATTGTCCACAGCACGCCGAACAGCCCGAGCCCCAGCGTCACCATCCCGAGGTAGTCGAGCCGCTGCCGGGTCCGCACGCCAGTGTCGCGCAGCACCCGCATGGCTCCGAAGATCGCGACCACCCCGGTCGGCACGTTGATCCAGAAGATCCACCGCCACGACAGGTAGGTGACGATCAGTCCGCCAAGGACGATGCCGAGCACCGCGCCGACCGTCCAGCCCAGCGCGGTGAACCCGTAGGCCCGGCCGCGCCGCTCGCGCGGGAACAGGTCGGCGATGACCGCGCCGCTGTTGGCCATGATGAGCGCGCCGCCGACGCCCTGCACGATGCGGAACGCGATGATCGACCCGGTGTCCCACGCCAGGGCGCACAGCAGCGAGCCGAGTACGAAGACGCCGAACCCGGTCTCGTACATCCGCACCCGCCCGAACATGTCACCCAGCCGCCCGACCTGGGTGGCCAGCAAGGTGATCACCAGCAGGAAGCTGATGATCACCCAGACCACCGACGACAGCGGCACGTGCAGGCTCGCCTGTATCTCAGGGAGCGCCAGGACCACGATCGTCGTGTCGACGGCGGTCATCAGGACGCCCGCCATGATCACTGTCATCGCGAGGGCGGGCCGGGAGGCGACGGGTCCAGTGCCAGCAGCCGGGGCGCCGTCGCCTGCCTGAACTGTCCGGGAAGATGCCATTTCCTTAGCCTAACGAACGAGGTCCGTATCCGGAACAACTAGCGGGGACCGCCCAGCAGCAGCGGCAGTCGGGCCAGCGGAACTTCCGGGTAAGGCCCCTCGTTGCAAAAGGGACTAGGCTTGTTAGTAACAGCTTTCTTCGTGCGAGAGTGACTCCGTTGGCGCGTGACGAATCATGCATCGGCGCGGTGGGCGTCCTCACGGTCGCCACCCGCGGCCCCGCCGGGCCGGGTGAGGTCTGGATCAGGGTCCGTGGTGGCTCCGAGCACTTCATCGCATGGTCAGAAGCTCCCTTGCCGAGAGGCGCCACCGTCCTCGTGACCGATTCCCGGGGGACGCGGACAGTCGACGTCGCCCCGTGGGAAGACCCGCTAGGAGAAGCCCCTCATCTCCACGGTCCAGCGCAGAACCAGCAGCTTTCAGGAGAGTAAAGACATGTTCGGCTATCGAGTTCCCGCCCCCGATGAGGCAATGCTGATCTCAGGTGGTCGCCACGCGGCAAGTGGCGCGCCCTTCCGGGTGGTAACCGGCCACGGCGCGTGGGTGATGCCCACGTTCCGCAAGGCACGGTACCTGACGCTGTCCATGCAGGAGGCCGAGGTCGCGGAGCAGTGCGTGACCAAGCAAGGGATCGCGCTGAATGTCCGCGCGGTCATCGCGTTCAAGGTCGGCAACGACACCGAGTCCATTGTCAGCGCCGGCCAGCGGTTCCTGTCCGACCAGGACCAGATGTCGGTGCTGACCGGCCGGATCTTCGCGGGCCACCTGCGGTCCATCATCGGGTCGATGACCGTCGAGGAGATCGTCACCGAGCGACAGAAGCTGGCCACCGAGGTGCTTGACGGGTCGAAGACGGAGATGGCCACGATCGGGCTATCCGTCGACTCGCTGCAGATCCAGTCCATCGATGACATGGGGGCCGGGTACATCGCGGCGATGGCCGCGCCGAACAACGCGGCCATCCAGCGCCAGGCCAAGATCGCCCAGGCCGCTGCCGACCAGGCGGCCGCCGAGGCACAGCAGGCGTCGGTTCGCAAGCAGGCCGAGTTCGCCAGGCAGACTGCCGTCGTGCAGGCCCAGTACAAGGCCGAGATCGACAAGGCGCAGGCCCAGGCGGCCCAGGCGGGTCCGCTAGCGCAGGCCGAAGCGCAGCAGGCGGTGCTCTCGGCGCAGGCCGACCTGGCGGCGCGCCAGGCCGAGCTGCGGCAAAAGCAGCTCGTCGCCGAGGTGATCCGGCCGGCCGAGGCCGAGGCGGAGAAGGTGATGATCTTGGCTAAGGCTGACGCGGAGCGGACCCGGATCGCCGCCGACGCTGCCGCGTCCAACAACCGGGTGGCCCTCGACCAGATGCTCATCACCCAGCTCCCGCAGATCGTCAAGGAGGCGGCGGGCGGCCTGGCGGGCGCGAACGTCAGCGTCCTCAACGGCGCGGATGGCCTCGGTGAGATCGCCGCGGGCCTGGTCAGCCAGGGCCTGACCATCTTGGAGTCCGTCCGCAAGAGCGTCATCAACCCTGACGGCGACGTTAACGAGAACGGCGCGTCCCGCCAGATCCAGGCGCGTAAGACAGATTAGGCAGGGTCCCCATACAGAACGGACCGGCCCGCTCCCTCGCAGGAGCGGTCCGGTCCGTTCTGGCTCATGGTGGGACAGGCGGGCAGCTGCCTACTCGCTGTAGCTGTAGATGTAGATCGGGGTGCCGGAGCCGCCGTCGATGTTCCGGACGTCGAGATCCTTGTAGAACCAGACCGCGATGTCGTCCGGGATCCGGACGCAGCCGTGTGAGGCCGGGTAGGCGGGCACGGAGGTCTCGCCGTGGATGGCGTAGTCGGTGCCAATGAAGAACACGGGGTTGTACATCTCGCCCAGCGGCACCTGGACCCAGCCGGCCATGAAAATGTTGGCCGTGTACGTGCCGGTCGGCGTGATGGCGTAACCGCAGCCGCCGCCGCCCGGGTTGCAGAAGTAGTAGCCACCGCCACTGGAAACGTGGCTGATTAGCGAGATCTTGTTGTCCTTGTAAAACACGAGGACTTCCACGGCGGGCTTGATGTCAACCTCAACCCGGGTGCCGACGCCGGGGTCGTATGCCTTGTAGGTGCGCGGGTTTTCCAGGGCCTGGCCTGTCTTCGCCCCCACGGCGCCGTCGATCGGCAGCCCGTTGATGCCCTGGAAGGCGTAAACCGCCTCCTCGGTGTCGAAGTCGTAGACGCCGTTGACCGTGCCCGGCCAGTAGTGGAGCGCGACGAGGCGGTGCTGCAGGGCGGTCACGTCGGCACCCTTGTCGCCGTACTGGAGAGCCCGCGTCGGGGCCGTGTACCCGCCTCCCGATCCCTTGGGAGGCGTCGGGACGCGGCCCGGCTTCGCGGCGTTCCCCGATCCCGCCAGGCGCGTCGGCGTGGCGCTCGCCGACGCCCCGGGTAGTGCCATGGCCGCGGCCATGGCCAGCGCGCTCGCCCCTATCGCCAGTCCTGCAACCTTGCCGCGCATGCGTGTCTTCATGAAACCTCTCGGCCTCTCTCTTGAGGTGTCTTCCAACGCCGTAGACGCTCGAACCCAACTCGATGGTTGCAGGCATGCAAGTAACAAACAAGACGATGTTGACAACGAAAGTCATTCGGCGATATGCCTGGGCTGGGAGGGACCTAGCGGTGATCGTTTGATCTAATTACAGTGTGATCGATGAACTGCTAGCCCGTAATGAGAAGTACGCGGCCACATTTCCTGGCCCCAAGCCACTGCGGCCCGCGCTGCACCTCACGGTTGTCGCCTGCATGGACGCGCGGCTAGACGTGCACGGCGCGCTGGGCCTGTCGGTCGGCGACGCGCACGTCATCCGCAACGCCGGCGGAGTCGTCACCGACGACGTCATCCGCTCGCTGGTGATCAGCCAGCGGCTGCTTGGCACCCGTGAGATCGTCCTTATGCACCACACCGACTGCGGAATGGTGAAGTTCACCGACGACGGGCTCAAGGCCGAGATAGAGGCAGACACCGGCATCCGCCCGCCGTGGGCGATAGAGGCGTTCACCGACACCGACGCCGACGTGCTGCAGTCGATCGCCCGGCTGAAGGCCAGCCCCTTCATCCCGTATACGGACAGCATCAGGGGGTTCGTCTTCGAGGTCGAGACGGGCAGGATGCGCGAGATCAGCTGAGATAGCCTAACAGCGTGTCCGCGTCTGCCTCCCGGCTCGACGGGCCAGGCGCGAAAACCCGGCAGCCTCCCGGGCGACGGCGATGCCTGCCCGGTCTTGCGCACCACGAGTTCACCCTCGTCGCGGCGAGCTACCTGCTCGCCGCGATCGCCGTGACGGCGCTGCTGTGGAAGGACCCGGCGTCCCGGATCGTCGCTGGCAACCCCGGTGACCCGGACCAGTCCGCCTGGTGGATGCGCTACGCCGCCGACGCGATCGCCCACTGGCATCTGCCGGCCCTCATCACGAGCGGGATGAACGCCCCGACCGGGGTCGCCGTGATGTGGAACCCGTCGCTGCTGGCCCCTGGCGTGGTCCTGGCTCCGGTGACGCTGCTGTTCGGGCCGCAGGTCAGCCTCAATGTCCTGCTCACCGTCGGCTTCGCAGGGTCGGCGACGAGCCTGTACTGGGTGCTGCGGCGCTGGTCGGTGGGCGTCGTGGCCGCTGTCGCCGGGGGACTGGCGTACGGCTTCTCGCCCGCGCTGACGCAGTCCGCCATCGGCCACTACGACCTGCAGTTCGCCGTCTTCCCCCCGCTCATCGCGTACTTCGCGGCGCGACTGGTCACCGGGCGGCCAGTTGCGCAGGAGGCCGACCGCTCGCGTGCTGGCCCGCTGCGTGCTGGCCCGCTGCGTGCTGGCCCGCTGCGTGCTGGCCCGCTGCGTGCTGGCCCGCTGCGGGCCGGTGCGCTGCGTTCTGGCCCGCTGCGGGCCGGTGCGCTGCGTTCTGGCCCGCTGCGGGCCGGTGCGGGCCTCGGGCTAACGGCCGCGTTGCAGCTCCTGACCTGCGAGGAGCTGCTGTTCAACACGGTAGTGGCGGTCGGAGTCGGGCTGCTGGTCGCGGGAGTGAGCGGGGCTCGCCGCGTCCGGAGCCTCAGTGCCGGGTTCCCGGCCGCGGCTGCGAGGGAACAAGCCCTGCGGATGGCATCGGGCTTGCTCATGGCGGCCGGGGTGTTCGTGATGCTCGCAGGGTACCCGCTGTGGACGCAGCTGGCCGGGCCGCTGACCCAGCATGGCAGCCCTTACCTGATCGACTACTACAAGAACGACCTGTACGGCTTCGTCGAGCCGTCGCGACTGCAACTCGTGCACACGGCGCGCAGCGCCGCGTTCGCCGGCCAGTTCGCCGGCGGGCTGGCCGAGTACCTCGGCTACCTCGGCTGGCCGATGATGGTCGTCCTCGCATGGGCGGCGGGGGCGCTGTGGCGGGTGCTGGCGGTGCGGGCGCTGACCGTGGCCTTCCTCGTCCTTGAGGTCTTCTCGCTCGGCGGGACGCTGCTGGCTGACGGGCATGTCCACGGGTGGTTCAAGCTGCCGTGGTATTGGCTGCAGGGACTGCCGCTGGCCAGTTCCGCCGTTGTGGACCGTTTCTCGATCGTCGCCGACGGGTGTGCCGCCGCCTTGCTCGCCGTCGCCGTCGACGCGGCGTGGCGGGCGCTCAGCGAGGGGCCGGCGGTTACGGCCCGCCGCCGGCTGCTAGCGAGGCTGGCGATCGGGGCAGCCATCTGCGTGACCGTGATACCGATGCTCCCGGCCCCGCTGCCGACCTCGACGGTTGCGGGCGTTCCCGCGGGCTGGACCCAGGTGCTGACGGCACTGCGGGTGCCAGGCGGCGGGGGAGTCCTCACGGTCCCGGTGGCCACCGGCTCGTTCACCACGCCGATGCGCTGGCAGGCTGACACGGGACTGCCCACGGACATGGCGGCCGGGTACTTCATCGGCCCCGTCGCGGGCGGGCAGGCGTACATCGGCGGCTACGGCCCGTCCGCCACAGAGTCTTACCTTGACTACCTCTGGCTGGAATCCGGCTGGCTGGGCTACGGCGTCGGCTCCATCGACGGGGCCGGCGTGACTGCCAGCGCCAAGGCCCCTACACGGCAAGAGGCTGCTGCCTGGATCTCGCAGTCGGGCCTGACCGATGTAGTGGCGGTGACCAGCACATTTTCCCCGCTGGCGAGGTACCTCACCAGCCTCCTCGGCCCGCCCGCTACCCAGTCGGGCGACGTGGTCGGCTGGCGAGTCCCTCGGTAGCGCGCCGGAGCACAGAGGAAGTTCCGCCCCAGCCCCGTTCGCCCCAGCCCCGTTCGCCCCAGCCCCGTTCGCCCCAGCCCCGTTCGCCCTCGCCCTCGTCCTCCTGACCAAGATGACTCGTTGGCGCGGCTGAGCTCGTATCGTTTGCGCTCGTTGACGCCGGCGCATCCCCATAGCCGCCTCGGTGGCGTTGCCGGGCCGCAACGTTCGTGAGTCGGTGGCGTCGCCGGGCCGCAACGTTCGTGAGTCGGTGGCGTTGCCGGGCCGCAACGTTCGTGAGTCGGTGGCGTCGCCGGGCCGCAACGTTCGTGAGTCGGTGGCGTTGCCGGGCCGCAACGTTCGTGAGTCGGTGGCGTTGCCGGGCCGCAACGTTCGTGAGTCGGTGGCGTCGCCGGGCCGCAACGTCTGTGAGTCGGTGGCGTCGCCGGGCTTTAATGTCTTCGGCTTGATGGCGCCGGTGTGCCGTAACGAGTGCGGCTTGCCGACGTCGTCCCCTCAGGCATACTGCCGGTGTGGTTGTACTGGGATTCGTGTGCCTTGTGAGCGCCGTCGCGTGGCTGTACCTTGTGCTGTTCCACGGGCAGTTCTGGCGGACGAGGCAGCTCTTGCCGCCCGCGCGGCCGGACCTGACGGACTGGCCGGAGGTCGTAGCCGTAGTTCCGGCGCGGAACGAGGCGGACATGCTCCCGCTGACGCTGCCCACGCTGCTCAGCCAGGACTACCCGGGGAAGTTCAGCGTCACCCTGGTCGATGACGGCAGTACAGACGGGACAGGCGCGGTCACAGTCGGCATTGCCGAGTCTGGCGAGCCGGGCCGCGTGCCGCTCGCCGTGGCCACCGGCCGGACCCGGCCGGAAGGCTGGGCGGGCAAGGTGTGGGCGATGCAGCAGGGCCTCGACGCGACTGCGTCGGCTGACGGGTACGTGCTGTTCACCGACGCCGACATCGCCTGGGATCCGGGGGCGTTGCGCTCCCTGGTCGCCGCCGCCGAGTCCGATGATCGTGCACTGGTCTCGCAGATGGCCTTGCTGCGGGCGCAGACGGGCTGGGAGCGGGTCGTGGTGCCCGCGTTCGTGTACTTCTTCTTCCAGCTCTACCCGCCCAAGCGGGTCAACGATCCCCGGTCGCCAGTAGCGGCCGGGGCTGGCGGCTGCATGCTGATCCGGCGTTCCGCGCTGGAGGAGGCTGGGGGGCTGGGGCCGATTCGCGGGGCGCTCATCGACGACGTGGCTCTCGGCACCCTGCTGAAACGTGGCGGCAACCGCACCTGGCTCGGCCTCACCGCCGAGATCCGCAGCGTCCGGCCGTATCCCCGGCTTGCCGACCTGTGGCACATGATCGCCCGGTCGGCCTATGTCCAGCTCAGGTACTCCGCGTTGCTATTGGCCGGAACGATCCTTGGCCTCGCCTTCCTCTACGCCGCCCCGCCCGTCGGGCTGCTGACCTGGGCCGTCGCGGCGGCTTGCGGTGACGGAACGGCCGCCGCGCTCGCTGGGCTTGCCGGGCTGGCCGGCATGATCGCAATGACCGGGAGCTACATCCCCATGCTCCGGTTCTACCGGCTGTCGGTGCTTCGTGCTCCGTCCCTGCCATTGATCGCGATCTTGTACGCGGCGATGACCGCCGACTCCGCCCGTCGCCACTACACGGGCCGTGCCGTCTCCTGGCGCGGCCGCCAAGCGGGACCCGTCTGACCGGTGAAACGACAGCGATGGCGCCATAGCTGTGGTCCGAGAATGTACGCAACGGTCCATTGCCGTCGCTGGGACAGCAGTGATGGAGCATTGCCCACAGAATCCTGTGACAGCTATGGCGCCATCGCTGTGCCTGAGGTTGGCTGAGGCTGTGCGCGGGGGGCGCGGGGGGCGCGGGGGGCGCGGGGGGCGCGGGCCAATCTAACGGGATTGGCACGCCAGTGGTGGCAAGACGCGACGGTAGGCTCAGCACTATGCGAGTTCCTGAGCTGAGACTGTGGGCGGCAGAGCCCGGTAACACGGCGGAAGACGTGCGGGAGTTTCTCATCGCGGATGTCTTTACCGGTACGCCGCTGGAGGGCAACCAGCTCGCCATCTTCCCCGACGGGCGCGGGCTGTCGGCCGAGCTGATGCAGAAGGCGACCCGCGAGATGAATTTCTCAGAGACGGTCTTCTTCCTGCCGCCGGACGATCCCGCCACCGCCGACGCCCGCGTCCGGATCTTCACCCCAGGCGGCGAGCTGCCGTTCGCGGGACACCCGACGCTCGGCTCGGCCTGGGTGCTCGGCGAGTTGCTTGGCAAGGACGCCGTGACGCTGCAAACGGGCGCTGGCCTTGTTCCCGTGGAGCTGGACCGCGACCCGCGCTCAGGGCAGATCACCTTCGGCCGCATGTCCCAGCCCATTCCCAAGCTAGCCGGCCTGTTCCCTCGCACGGACGAGCTGCTAGCGGCGCTCGGCACCGCCCCCAGGGAGGGCGGCCTGCCAGTGGAGACCTACGTCAACGGGCCGGTCAACGTCTACGTCGAGTTCGCTGACGAGGCAACGGTCGTCGCCCTCCACCCGGACGTGCACAAGCTCGCCACGATCCCGGTCAATGTGAGCTGCTTCGCCCAGACGAAGGCCGGCGTCACCACGCGCATGTTCGCTCCCGCGCTCGGCGTCAGCGAGGATCCCGCGACCGGCTCGGCGGCCGGCCCGCTGGCCGTGCACCTGGCCAGGCACGGCCGTATCGCATTCGGCGAGGAGATCGAGATCCTTCAGGGCGAGCAGGTCGGCCGTCCGTCGGTCCTGTACGCCCGCGTCGACGGTACGCCGCAGGAGATCGACCGAGTCCTGTGCGGCGGCCGCAGCGTCCTGGTCGCGAGGGGCGAGTACCGGCTGGTGTGACCTTTCACCGACGTGTCGGCTTCCCCCTCGTCGACTAAGCGGGGATGATGGGGCGCAGTGGACGGTCGGTTCTGTGGCGGTCGAAGGGGCAGTGCAGTGGCGAGTAGCGTGGCTGGGATCGTAGCTGGCGGCAAGGGCGAGCCGGTCCGGGTGACCGAGGTGATCGTGCCGGATCCGGGGCCGGGCGAGGCACTGGTCCGGGTCCAGGCCTGCGGGGTGTGCCACACCGACCTGCACTACAAGCTGGGCGGGATCGGCGACGACTTCCCCTACCTGCTCGGCCACGAGGCGGCGGGGATCATCGAGGCGGTCGGACCGGACGTGACCGAGGTTGAGCCCGGAGACTTCGTGATCCTCAACTGGCGCGCGGTCTGCGGGCAGTGCCGCGCCTGCAAGCGGGGACGCCCCTGGTACTGCTTCGCCACGCACAACGCCACGCAGAAGATGACGCTCGCCGACGGCACGCCGTTGTCCCCAGCCCTGGGCATCGGGGCGTTCGCGGGCAAGACCCTGGTCGCGGCGGGGCAGTGCACGAAGGTCAACCCCGCGATCGCGCCAGCGACAGCCGGCCTGCTCGGCTGCGGGGTGATGGCCGGCATCGGCGCGTCCATCAACACTGGCGGCGTCGGTCGTGGCGACAGCGTCGCGGTGATTGGCTGCGGCGGCGTCGGCGACGGGGCGATCCTCGGCGCGCAACTGGCCGGCGCGGCGACGATCATCGCGGTGGACGTCGATGACCGGAAGCTCCAGTGGGCACGGGACTTCGGCGCGACGCACGTGGTCAACTCGCGCGCCACCGATCCGGTCGAGGCGATCAGGGAACTGACCGGCGGCTTCGGGGCCGACGTGGTGATCGAGGCGATCGGGCGGCCGGAGACGTACAAGCAGGCGTTCTTTGCCCGCGACCTGGCAGGCGTCGTCGTCCTAGTCGGCGTGCCGACGCCGCAGATGCAGCTTGAGCTTCCCGCTGCTTGAGGTGTTCGGTCGCGGTGGCGCTCTCAAGTCCTCCTGGTACGGCGACTGCCTGCCGAGCCGCGACTTCCCGATGCTCGTCGACCTGCACCTGGACGGCAGGCTGCCGCTGGAAAAGTTCGTCTCCGAGACGATCGGCCTCGGCGACGTCGAGGAAGCCTTCACCAAGATGGAGCGCGGCGACGTCCTGCGCAGCGTGGTGGTGTTCTGAGCGAGCAGAGGGCGGGGGACGCCGAGCACGCTAGCCCGGCTTGATCGTGCCGTCTTCTAGGTTCAGGATCAAGTCGGCCAGGCCGATGAGGACGGGGTCGTGGGTCGCGACTAGGGCGGTCACGCCCTCGGTGCGGACGACCTCGCGCAGCAGGCTCATGATCTGCTTGCCGGTCTCCTGGTCGAGTTGGCCGGTCGGCTCGTCGGCGAGCAGCAGCCGGGGGCGGATGGCCAGGGCGCGAGCGATCGCGACGCGCTGCTGCTGGCCGCCGGACAGCTCGCCGGGACGCTGCCTGACGTGATCAGACAGGCCCACGAGGGACAGCATGGCCGCGACGCGCTCTTCGCGCTGGCGCGGCTTGGCCCCGGCGATGCGCAGCGGGACTCCCACGTTCTCGGCCGCCGACAGCACGGGCAGCAGCCCGAACGACTGGAAGATATAGGCCACCGTCTGGCGGCGCAGCCGCATCCGGTCCCGCTCGCCCATCGACGTCACGTCCTGGCCGTCGACGTAAACAGTCCCGCCGTCCGGGCTGTCAAGCCCGCCGACGATGTTGAGCAGCGTCGTCTTGCCAGAGCCAGACCGGCCGCGCAGCGCAACCAGTCGCCCCTCGGGGATGGCGAATGTGACACCGCGCAGCGCGTGCGTGGCCGTCGGGCCGCTGCCGTAGCTGCGGGTGACGTCACGGACGTCAATCATCGCTGTTACTGGTCGCCCTCGTTCAAGGGGGGCGGGGGTGAACGGATCAGGGGTGGGCGCGGCAGCCGATCGGCCACCTCGACGGTCGGGCATCGTCTCTTCCATTCATCGCCTCCAGATTTGGCTCAGGTACGCATTGCCGCGGCCACGCCGCGGCCTCGCTGCGACCGGACCTCGACAGCCAGTGCCAGGACCGTCACCACCACGAGTCCCGCCAGCGGCAGCGCCACTGACGTGACGTCCGGCCGCAGCGGCGCCTGGCCCGAGGGCAGGAACACCGACAGGTCGATGGCCGGCGCCAGCACCCGCGGCAGCACGAGCGCGCAGGCCACCGTTGCCACCGCTGACGCGATCACCGCCGGGAGCAGCTCAAGCACCACCAGCCGCACCCGCTGCCCCTCGGCCAGTCCCATCGTGGCCAGCCGGGCTAGCGTCTGCCGCCGCTCCGCCGCTCCGAACGCCAGCTCAAGCAGCAGCACGGCCAGTGAGAGGCCGATCGCGAACCAGACGGCCACCGTGAAGATGGTGAAGGTGCCCTGCTGCAGGGGCGTTCCGGTAAGGCTCGACAGCGCGGCGGCGCGGGTGGTGATGGCCACGCTGCTTGGCAGGTAGTCCTTCACCACGGCGGCCAGGCGTGTCATGCTGATCGACGATCCGGTGAGCATGATCAAGTTGACCGGTGGCGTCCCCGCCACGGCATGGACCGCCTGCACCGGCAGGATGACGAACGCCCCGCCGCCCGGCAGCGCGGGGGTGGACGACACCTCGCCGACGATCCGTGCCCGCAGCGACTGCATGCCGTCCTGCCCGCCCAGCGTCGTGACCGATCCCGGGCCGCCGAGCTCGGCGGCCGCCTGCGGCGATGCCAGCACCGGCACGGTCGCGCCTGATCGCGGCGAGGTGGCCAGGAGCGCGGCGTTGACGCTCGGGAAGCCCTGCGTGCTGGCGACCAGCGCGGCGTAGCTAGCGGGATCGACGGCAACACCGGTCACCCCCTGGCCGCCGACGATGGCCCAGGGCAGGACCGTGGCGGTCGCGGCGTGCGCGACGCCCGGCACCTCGCTGGCCGTCCGCACGGCGGTGGCACCGATGCCCGTGGAGATGGCCACCTTCCCGGTCGCCGCGATCGTCACGTCGGCACCAGTGGCCTGCCACGACGCAAGGGTCTCGCCGCGCAGCACGGCGTCCCGCACCACGCCGGTGAACGACGCCACGGTGAGCGCCAAGACGATCGTCGCAGCGGGCAACGCCAGGGTGAGCGCGGACTGCGCAGCCCGCGCGAGGGCGAGGAACCCGGTGATTCCGCGCTGCCGGGCCGATGCCCGGGACAGGCCGCGCAGCAGCAGGGGATACAGCCGGGTCGTCGCGATCACCGCCGGGATCGCGACGAGCACCGGGGCAGCACTAGTAAACAGGTCGATGCCCTGCCCGGGCTGCGGTGCCTGGTCCCGGAAGATGACGAGTCCCGCGATCGCCGCCGCGCATGCGGTCACCTCGAAGACCAGCCGCACGCCCCGTCGCACGCCCCGTCGCACGCCGCGCGAGCCCTGCCTCGACCCGTGCCGTCGGCGTGGCAGCCTATGCCGCCATGCCGCGACCGCCCCAGGACCCGCGATGGCGACCAGCAGCGCGGCGAGGCCGGGCCACCAGGCTGCAGGACCGAGGGAGGTGACGTTAGGAATGAGGGTAAGGGAAATCACCCACGCGACCGCAGCGGCAGGAACGCAGGCGACTGCCGCGCCCAGGGCGGCGAGGGAGAAGACCTGCCACAGCGAGGCTCCGCGTGCCCTGCTCACCGCTAGCTCCGCCTCTCGGCGGGTGGCGACCATCCGGGCGGCGAGCAGCAGCACCACGATCGCGGCGATCGCCAGGCTCACGTAAACGATCCACAGCAGGATGCTCACCGAGTCCTCCGCCTGGACGTACGCGGCCAGCGGCCCGATCAGGCCCGAGAATACGGTCAGCGCCTCTGCTGTCGGCGCCAGCGGGCCGGTGAGCGTCGGCGTCCCTGAGACGACACGGGCCAGCCTGTCATGCAGCGCCTCGGCCTGGCCGCCCAGGTCGCTCGTATTGATGGGGAGCTCCCACGCGATGGTCATGCCCGGCCCGCTGAAGAGCTGCTGGACGGCGAGGGCCTCGCCTGGGTCGGCGATGCGCCGCCCGCCCAGAAGGGGGCGGCACCAGCCGGCGTTTCCAGCTCGGGCGCCGCGGAGACAGGATCGGCGGTCCAGAACGTGCCATCCGGATCGACCGGCTCGACGATCCCGGTAACGTCCAGCGTGATGACGGACGTGTCGCCAGTCACCGGGCTTGGCGGGCTACTGACCCGCATCACAGAGCCCGGGTGCAGCCCGAATGCCGAGGCCGTCTGCGACGTGACCACGACCTTAAGGACTTGCGACACCGGCCCGCTGGGCGCTTCGAAGAGCTCCTGGCTGGCCGGCACCCCGCCGGCCAGGGTGCCAGACACCACCCGCAGATAGCTCGTCTCCGGGTACCGGTAGGTGATCTCAAGCTTCGCGGGTATCCCCTTGAGCGCGGGCAGCGAGCTGAGCAGGGGGCGCAGTCCGGAGGTCAGGCCCGCCCAGTCCTCGCTCAGCGGCGCCATCCGCAGCACGCCCGTGGTGTAGTCGGCGTGCAACTGGGCGGTGACCGCCCCAAGGGCGGCTGGCGTGAGGTCCCCGACGGCCGCGTCGGGGCGGGCCGACGCGATGTCCTGCGTGACCATGTTCAGGCTGCTTGACGCCGTGATCGTCGTGCTGCCCGGCGACACACGGGCCACCGTCTGCTGCAGTGACCGCGCACTGGTCGCCTGAGCATCCCGAGGGCCAGCGGTCGCGGCGAGGACGCAGCCCCCGGTGACCACCGCGAGCGCGAGGGTGGCCCCGGCCCCCATGCCGACGATCCTGCGTGTAATGTCCCGCACGCTGCGTCCCCCGCTCATGCTGCGTCCCCCGCTCATGCGGCCTCCGCCGCGCGTAGCTCGGCGGCTGGGTCGGGGCGCCAGAGGAAGGCAAGCGCGCCGGCGGCCGTCGGCAAGATGGCCACCAGCAGCGCCAGCGCGATCGCTTGCGGCAGGTCATACAGCGTGATCGCCGACGGTACCGGCTGAGCCGCTGACGAGGTGAGCGTGACCGCGGGGATAAGCAGCCGGGCGACGACGATGCCGAGCACCAGGCCGAGGGCGGCCGACGGCAGGCTGAGCATCAGCTTCTCCAGGCACAGTTGCAAGGCCGCCGCCCGTGGCGTCACGCCCAGCGCGGCGAGCAGCGCGGTCTCGGCGCGACGCTGGCGCACGCTCGCCGCGATCGACACCCAGAATCCGGTGATGGCGAGCAGCACGGCGGCTGCGGCCATCGCCAGCAGTGCCACCTGCGGCGCGGCAAGCAGCGGGTCGCCGGTCGTGCTCGCGTCGAGCGCCGCCTGGCTGGTGATGGCGGACCCGGCCGGCAGGCTTGCCGATAGCCCCGGCGGGACCTGGTGACCGGTGGTGGCCAGCCAGTACTCGGTGACAGGAAGCGGTGGAAGGGACTGGCGGGTGACGTACTCCTGCAGGGTGCCCAGGTCCGCGATGAGGGCGCCGGTCGTGGCGGTGACAGTGGGGAAGGAGGTCACCTCGGCGACGATCTTCAGCGGGACCTGGACCCCGTCTAGCGTTGCGGGGATGGTCGAGCCGATGGCGGCGTTGCTCGTGGCAATGAACGACTTGGTGGCGATGACGGGGATCGCCACCACGCTGGCGGCTGGCGGAAGCATCACCAACTGCGCGGGGATCGGCTCCTGCGTGGTGCCGGAGAGCGCGGTGGTGTACCCGTTGCCGGGCACAAAGGTAAAGGTCGCGGACTGGCGGCTTGTGTGGGACGAGCTGGAACTCGGCTGGGAGGGACCGCCCGCCGCCGGAGTGCTGAACTGCTGCCCCTGGCCCAGGATGCTAGCCAGGTCCGGCGAGCTGGCGTCCCCCGTCCAGCCGTCCAGCGAGACGCCGGTGATGGTCAGGACCGCCGCCGAGGTCGGTGCGAACGGCAGCGTGTACGTGGCGGTGATCGCGGTCAGCCGCAGGGGAGAGCTGAGGCTAGCTCCGCCAAGGCGCGCGGTGAGCACCTGGGGACGGCCAGCGGCGGTGAGCGTCCCGGCCTGGACCTGATAAGCCGTCCCGGTGGAGTCCAGGATGGTCAGCGTGACGGTCACCGGGCCAAGCGCGGCGGTCAGGTGACTATCAGCCATGGTGCCGCCGGCCGCCGCGCCCAGGGTGGCGGCGAGCCGGATCGTGCCCGCCTGGCTCGCGTTCAGCGCCGTTCCCGGCAGGCCGCCCGACGAGGACGACGCCCCGGCGATGGCCCCGAACAGGCTCGCCGTCGGCATCGGCGACTCATCACTTCGCAGCCGCACGACCTGGGGCGCCTGGGGCGCGCTGAGCGCGAGGACCTCGGCGGGAGCGGCCTCGGACTCGACGGACACCGCCATCGCGTGGGTCACGCCCGGGGCGGCGGTCACCGTTCCCGCCTGGCCGGCCGCGAGCTGCACGGGCAGGTCCACCCGGACGTCGCTGCCGGTCGCGAACGCTGCCTGGTCGGAGGCCGACCGGTCCCAGCTGCCATGCTGGGCCAGCGCCAGCGTCCCGGTGGCGACCGCCATGACGATCAGCAGCGCGGCGCCTCCCTGGCGCAGCGGCTGCCTGCTGAACTGCCAGCCGGCCAGCGAGGCCACCAGCCCCCTGCCCCCGGCAGCCAGCCGGTCCGTCGCCCGCGCCGCCACGGGCAGCAGCCGGAGCGTGACCACGGTCCCGGCGGCCAGCGCGAGTGCGGGCGCGAACGTCAGTACAAGGTCGATCCCGGCGGCGGCGTTGACCGCCGAGTACCGTCGCAGCTGCCAGCCCGCCAGCACCGCGAGCACGATGAGGGCGACATCAAGGCCGGCTCGTGAGACCCCGGCGACCATGGCCTGCCTGCCGCGCCGCACACGGACGGCACCGGGACTGGCGCCGGCGCCAGTGGCACCAAGCACCGGGGCGAGCAGCGCGCCGATGGCGATCACCGCGACGACGAGCACCGCCGCGAGCGCGTCAAGCCAGGTAGCCGGCCCGCTGGGCACCCGGATGCCCGCCGTGGCCAAAGAGCCCTCGCGGGCGAGCACGCTTGCCAGCCAGATCCCCGCCACCCCGCCGGCGGCGGAGGTGGCAACGCAGAGCGGGACGACCTCAGCCGCCGTAAGCCGGGCGAGCTGCCAGCGCGTCGCGCCCCGCGCGGCCAGCAGCGCGGTCTCCCCCTCCCGCTGGGCCCCCAGCAGCCGGGCGACCGCCAGCAGCGCGGCGGTGGCCAGGACCAGAAGCTGCAGGCCGCTGACCGCCAGCGCAGAGCGGGCGACGGTCAGGCTGCTCGCTGTCCCTGTCAAGACGGTCGGCAGGCTAGTGGTCAGCTGCGCGCCGGGCATCGTGGTCGAGTTCGAGATCGAAGACGGCAAAGCAGCGACGCTGGCCGCGACCGGGCCGAGGTCGCCGCCACTGAAGGCCGCCGTGTCGGGCTGTGCGACCCACGCGCCTGAGTTCGCCGTGACCAGCGTCCCGATGGCACCCTGGCCCACTACCAGGGGCCCGTAGATCGCGAACCCGCTGGCGGTTGACACGCCGCTGGCCGGCAGCTCGTTCAGGCCCCAGTATGCCGCCGCCGGGCCAGTCACCCGCTGCGGCGCGAAAAGCCCGGTGATCTTGAAGCTCGCCACCGCGTTGCTGACCCGGTCGCGCAGCTTCAGCACATCGCCGACGGACACGTGCAGCAGTGCGGCCGCGGCGGCTGGCAAGGCCGTCGGCATGGGCTGGCCGGTGCTCGTCGTGGCAGGCCATGTGCCGGATACGAGCACCGCGTGGCTGGTGATCCCGCTCATCGAGGCGGCCTCAAGCGTGGGCGTGTTGCCCCGGCCGGCACTGGCCGGGGACGCGGGCAGCGCTCCGGGGACGAGTCCCAGCGGATCAGACCATAGTGCCTGGTTGAAGCTGAACGGGATGCCCGGCATCGCGCCGCCGATGGCCTTCTTCAGCGCGGCGCTGTCCGAAGTAGCCTGGCTGGGCGCGCTCACCTGCGCGGTCACCGATATCGCCGTGCCAGACGCGGCGGAAAGGTCGTGCCGGACGGCGAGTCCCAGGGTCTGGCCTGCGAACACCGCGAGCGCCGCCGCTACGCTCGCCGCGACCAGCGTCGTCAGCGTGGCCGCCGCGAGAACGACCCAGTGCGCGGTCATCCGGCGGGTCGCCATGGGACCGTGCGGGCTAATCACACCCGCAAGGATCGCGTACTTGCCTGAACATGATCAACTATGCGGACATAACGTCCTTGTGTAGGGAAGGCGAGCCTCATGTCAATTATTGTCATCACAGGTGCCGCGGGCCGGATCGGGACCATGCTCCGGACCCGTCTGGCCGCGCCGGGGCGCCAACTCCGGCTGGTAGACGTCAAGCCGGTCACGGCCACCGACGGCGAGGAAGCCATCGTCGCGTCGGTGACGGACTTGGACGCGATGGTAGCCGCCTGCACGGGCGCCGAGGCCGTCATCCACTTGGGCGGGATCCCGGCCGAGGCCCCCTGGGAGCGCATACTTGACGTCAACATCAACGGAACGTACGCCATCTTTGAAGCAGCCCGCATAGCCGGCGTGAGCCGGGTGATCTTCGCCTCGTCCAACCACGCGGTGGGGTTCGCGCAACTGGGTTCCGACCCCATCCCCGACTATGCCTTTCCCGCGCCCGATACCTACTACGGAGTCTCTAAGGCCGCCGGAGAGGCACTGGGCGCGCTGTACAGCCGCCGGCACGGGATGGACGTCATCTGCGTCCGCATCCTGTCCTGCTTTGAGAGGCCACGGCAGACGCGGAGCCTGGCCACCTGGCTATCCCCGGATGACACGGGCCGGCTCTTCGAGGCGTGCCTCACCGCGCCGAGTCCCGGATTCCGAGTCATCTTCGGCGTGTCGAAGAACACCCGGGGTGGCTGGGTTTCCCTAGAGGAAGCACGGAAGCTCGGCTACGAGCCGCAAGACGATGCCGAGGTGTACGCGGCCGAGACCATCGCCGTGTATGGCGAGCTCGACGAAGACGACCCGTCCGGAATGTACCTCGGCGGGGAGTTCACGGGTCCGAATCCGCCGATGGCATCACTGTGAGTCATAGATAAAGCACTGCATGTGATCGAGTTTGCCGGTGTTTGAACCTTGAACGCGCCGCGAAGTCAACCGAGTTGCCGTCGCAGCGGTGGCCCGAGCGCTACCTTGGGACCCGCGCGCGACTGGAACGACATGGCGGAATGTCCCGGTTCGGTGCTGTTAGACCGGATTTTCTCTGGTTTGATCACACTGATATGTCGGTTCCGGTAGCGGAGCCAGATGTTTGCCGAGATGATGTTGTGACCTAGATCGACCCTCTGTACCCCAGACGTGAGGTGACCGCGATTATGAGGAGCGGATGGCCGTCCTCCCAGGATGACTCTGGTAGTCATCCCGTGGGCCAGCGGCAGGCGCCGTTCGGCCCGGAGATCTCGTGGCCTGGCGTCTACTCCGGACTGGAGCACCAAGGCGGCGACTACGGCTACCCGGCTCAGCCAGGCACGCCGCAGTACCCGTCGCAGGCGGCCTATCCTCAGCCAGCACTGCCCGCGTCGCAGAACTATGGCGAGCACCCGTACGCCACCTACAGCAATGACGGCGGCTACGCCAGCCCGGCGCCAGACACGTTCGGCTACGGTGACCCCGGCTATAGCAGTCCTGGGTACGATGGTCCCTCGTCGCAGGATGCCGGCGTAGCGGGCACGAGGACGGTCCGCGGCTTCGTCGAGTCCGGATACCAGGACCCCAGCAGCGGGTACGGCAATTCTGAGGTCTCGGGCCGCACTTCGCGTCACGCCCTGCCAGCCGCCACGCCGGACTATGCCGACGCTGACTACGGGCAGCCTGCCGACTACTCCCAGCCGTGGGACTACAGCCAGCCGCTGCGCTATGACGATGACGTGAACGTGGCCCATCTGCCGGCGAGCCACCCATCTGGCGGCTACCCCGTCCTCGGCGGGTACGGGACGGACAGCTACTCCGCAAGCTCTTCCGGCGGATATGAGTCGGACACCTACCGGCCCGACAGCTTCAGCTCCGACGGGTACGGCTCGTACGGGGACTCCTCCTCGTACGACTCGTCTTACAGTGCCTCCGAGTACGGCACTTCCGACTACAGCGGCTCGGGGTACGGTTCCTCCGGCTACAGTGCCTCGGACTACAGTGCTTCGGACTACAGTGCCTCGGACTACAGTGCTTCCGACTACAGGGCTTCCGACTACAGGGCCTCCGGATACGGTGACTCCGGGTACGGCGACGCGCAGTACCCGGCCGCTGGGTACGGCAGTTCCTCCTCCGGTCCCTCAGGGCTGCCGGCCTCCGAGTACAACTCCTCCGACTACGGCACGTCCGGCTATGCCTCCGATTACAAGGCGCCTGACTACGATCGCAGCGGCTACAACGGCTCGGACCTGTCCCGCCCGGGCGTTGACGGCATGGGCTACGACATCTCGGAGATCATCGGGACCAAGGACTTCCCGTCATTCGGCTACGACGAGCCGAGCGTCGAGCGCCTCTCCTACGACGACCCGCGCTACGAGGACGGTTACGACGGGCTGGGCTCGCGCTACGAGGGCTCTCGCTTCGATGAGACCAGGCTGGACAGCTTCTTTCCAGGCAACAGCGGCCGTCGCGGCGTCGGTCGCGGTGCCTCGCGAGGCGATGGCGGCGGTGCGGGAGTCGGCCGGGACCGTTCTGTAATAGGAAACGATGGCGGTGCAGTGCCCGCCGTCAGCGGGGCGCGATCCGCGGAGACGCGCCTTGACATGGGCTACAGCGCCTTCGACGTTCCCGCCTACGGCGACGAGACTCGGCTAGACAACCTGAGCGGCCTCACGCTGGAGTCCGCGTCCAGGCGCGCCGCGATCGGCCTGCTGGAGCGGCCGACCACGTGGGCCGACGAAACCTCGCTTGACTCGTTCGCGGGCCTGGACCTCGAAGAGATCTCCATCGGGTACCGTCCCGAGCAGTCCCGGGCGGTCGCGACCGCCCTGCAGGAGGCACCCGGCGCGCCGGGCAAGTACGACACCGGCAGCCAGCGCGCCGCAGGCCGCCGTCGTGGGCGCAGCAGCGACCGCCGCCAGTGGATCGCGCTCGGTGCCGTCGTGGTTGTCGCGGCGGGTGCGATCGCCGGCGTCTTGACCAAGTTCGCCTTCGGCGGCCCCAGCGGCCCGGCACACACGATCTCTACGCCAGCCACGCTCGACGGCTACACGCAGAGCTCGAGCCTGGAGAAGGCGATGAACGTTGACCAGCTGCGCGAGGAGGTCGTTAAGGGCAGCTCCGGGCAGGCCTCCGACATCATGTCCGCGGTGTACTCGCAGGGCAACATGACGCCAGGTGCGGGCGGCAGCCAGCAGGTCTTCATGTTTGTCGGCGGCCACCTCGCCAACAGCGATCCAGCGGCGTCGGTAACCAGCTTCGAGCAATCCTTCAAGGGCGCGACCGTGGTGCCCGCCGGTTCACTGGGCGGCGAGGCGGCCTGTGCCACGACCAGCGTCCCAGGCGAGTCCGGGACCGTTGCGATGTGCGCCTATTTCGACAACGACAGCTTCGGCACGCTTGTCTCGCCAACCATGACGACGCAGCAGCTAGCGAGCACGATGCTGAACGTACGCCCCGGTTTCGAGCAAGTCGCGAAGTAGGCAGTCGCCTTCTCTGGGCTTGCGGCTCCGCAAGCCCAGAGAAGGCGCGAGTATCCCTGGCCGGATCCCTTGTCGGCCGTAAGCTCCGCCCTGTCGATGGCCGTAAGCCCTTCACCCGGTGGCTTGGTAAGCCCTTTACCGGTGGTAAGGCGCGGCGGGCGTGCCTGTTCTAGTCGTCATCCACATCTGAGATGACCGGATCGGGCCGTGTGGGCGGCTCAGATGTAAGGGGCTCGGACTCGGTGAACGGCTCGTCGAGGGCCAAGGACTCCGGCTGCATAGCAAAGTCGACCCTGGTGGGTGGCACGGTTGCGGCGGACTCGGTTGCGGCGGACTCGGTTGTGGCGGGGGCAATTGGGGCCGGCGGAGCGCTCGCGGCGGGCGTCGTCCCTGCGGCCGCTCCTGCCAGGGCCGGTCGCCTGCGGACCGAGAGCCGGGTGACCGCGAGCAGGAAGGCCACGCCGAGGGCGCCGAGCCCGACGAGCTGGCCGTCGATGACCGGTGTACCGATCGGCAGCGCCACCGCGTCCGCGACCGGTCGCGCCGCAGCGTTGAGAGCAGCCCCAGGGCTAGGCACCGCCGACGGATTGATGGTCGGGAACAGGCTAGACGCGTTTCCGCCAGGGCTGAGGCTCGATGTCGAATCGCTGCTGCCGACAGCGGGCAGGCTGCCGACCGGGAGCGGCGACAAAGAGGTGCTCGGGTCGCTGCCGGTGCCCTGGCTGGACGAGGTAGGCACGGTGGCCTTGTCGACCGTGACCGAGACGGATACCGACGGCTCCTCGACCAGGTTGGCGGAGCTCGCGATCGCGGTTAGCTGCACGGAGCTTACCGTGGTGTCAGCGGCTGGAACGGTGATGCGGGCGATGACCTGCCGAGGCGTCGATCCTGAGTAGACGGCACCGAGGTTGCACGAGGCGCTGCTGTCGTAGCTGCCGCAGCCGAAGCTGAATTCCGGAACCTGACTCGTCGGGCTGGCCTCAAGACGGACGGTCGCGTCGGGCACGTTGCCATTTTCCGTCCAGGCGCTGACGATCCACTGCGCGGCGTGGCCCCGGTCAACGCTCACCTGGTATCGCTGCAGGCTGACGCACAGGCGGGTCTTTGACGCTGCTGCCGCGTAGGCAGCATCCAGCATCGCAGGCGTCTCAGTCGGGGATGTGGGCGCAGGCACGGGCAGCGTCCCCGCCGTGGACGAGGGCGCAGCCGCCGTGGACGAGGGCGTAGCCGATCCGCTCGCGGCTGCCGTGGCTGTAGCAGACGGCGTGGAGGCAACCGGTGACGTGGCCGTAGCCGTAGCGGATGGCGACGTGGCAGTTGGTGTCGGTGTGTCGGTGGAGCCGGGTGTGCTTGTGGAAGTCGGCGTGGAAGTCGGCGTGGGAGTCGGCGTGGGTGTTGGCGTGGACGACGCTGACGCCTTCAGCGGCTGGCACTGCGAGATCACGGGATTGACGTTCAGGCTTCCCTGGGGGCTGCTAGCCCCGCTCGCGAAGGTCGCGGCCAGGCCAGCGGGTGCCAGCGCGGTACTCACCACGATCCCTGTCGTTGTCGCAAGGAGGACGCCGCCGACCATGCGGCTCAGTGAAACTGGTCGAACTGGTCGTACGCGTGCGAAGCACATGGAAGACCCTGCCCGTACTGTTGGTTGCCTTACCTTGCTGGTCTGCCCCGGCTGGCACAACCACTCACGTTGGACGATTCTCCCCTATTGGGCGGTTCCGATGCGATCTCGGAGCGGCCATCTTTGGTGTTCTTAGGAAAAATTCACCGGAGCCCTCGCTTGCCTCGACGCTACGTGTTTAGATAACTACCTATAGCGACGATATGAGCCATGTCACGTGTCGATTGATGCCATCCAGGGGACGCCTCTCCAGCATCTGTCGTTTACTGGTGTCAAATAGCACCCAGGCGTGCGATGGTTGCCCATCATTCGCAACATGTCGCCCTGACCCGCGTCGACATCCGCGCCCCTGCCCTAGCCTTATGTGTCGTACTGGCTGGCAGCGCCCCTGGGTGGAAGCGAGCGCCCCCTCTCGGCGCCCTGTCCAAGGGTTCACTTCCTTTGTCTGCGCACAAGAAGAACACTTCTCCCTCGCTGCTCCTGGCTGCACACGAGAAGAACACTTCTCCCTCGCTGCTCCGCGAGGCCCGCGGTGCCGAGACGCGTGCCCCGAGCTACCGTGCCCGTCACGCCGCGTCCCACAGTGCCCATCACTATGCGCGAAAGCCCTTCCGATGGACGGCGGGCCTAGCCGGAGTCGCTGTCGTCGGCGCCATAGTGGCGGTCGTCGCAACCACGCCATGGGCCGGCGGGGATACCGGCCTGGCCGCTGACGCACATGGCGCCCAGGCCTCCACGCTCAGCGTGTCATCGGCGCAGAAGGTGGGCCAGCCTGCGGCCGCCTCGTTGAGCACTCACAGCCCGACCGCACCTTCGGCTACTAGCCAGGCGCCCGCACGGTCCCCCATCAAGCACGCCACCGTGCAGCCTTCCGCCACTCCTGCCACTCCTGCTACTCCCACCACTCCTGCTACTCCCACCACTCCCGCCGCGAGCGGCTCTAGCGGCATCCCCACCCGTGCCACCAGTGGCTACTCTGGTGGCACCGCAACGAAGGCCACCAGTGGCTCTAGCGGTACGAGCACTAGGCGCGCCACCAGTGGATCCAGTGGCACCGCCGCTCGCGCCACGGCCACGGCGACTCCGGGCAGTTCTTCCCAGCCATCCCAATCGTCTGCGCCGTACACGTTCTACGACTCGGTCCTGCCCGCGGCAATGCCGACGGGCCAGCCGATCGCCGCCTACGCCGACGGTCCCTTCGCGGCCTCGGCCGCGTCTGTGGCGGGCCACGGAAATGTGCTGTGGATTGACGTCAATGGCAGCGACCCCCAGGCCAACGCGCTGGATGTCGAGCCCGGTGACGCCACTGCGGCCGAAGCCGCCACATGGGCCTCGGAGAGGCTGACTGCCGACCCGAGTTCCGACGCCATCATCTACACCTTCATTAACGACTGGGCCGCGGTCATCGACGAGATCGACACGTTGCCCTCGTCGATGCAGTCGCACGTCAAGTACTGGATCGCCGACCCTACCGGCACCCCGCACATGGTGTCGGGCGCGTCCGCCACGCAGTGGGCCTGGGGCTCGCAGTACGACACGGACTTGGCCGAGCCTGGCTTCTTCAGCTAAATCAAGCTGAGAGGGATGAGAAACCGCGACCGCGGCGACACTTCAAGTGCCGCCGCGGTCGCGGCCTTTAGTACGTCCGAGATGCCGCGCGCTCTGTCTTGCCACCTGGTGATGCCCACGAAGCAGGCTCGGGTCGGCGGGCCGCTGCCATCACCTCCCCGGCAGAGGGCCACCCGGCGGGCGCCCTTGAGCACCCTTGCGCACGCCTACCGGGCCTTGGCGTTCGGGGACGCCGCCTTGCTCTGACCTGCCCTGAGTGCCGGAACGGACGGATTATGGAACTTAAAGTGGATAGCCGCGTTTTGCTGTGGATGGACCTTCGTGAGAATGTTGGGTCGCGTGAGAAATGCGACATGAGCGAAGGGGTAACCGTAATGCGCATCATGAGGCTCAAGAAAATGGGGATCGTGGCCGTGGCGACTGTGTCAGCCGGGGTGCTGGCCGGCGGTGGGGTCGCCTTCGCGGCGGTAAGGAGCTCGGCGCCTGCGACGATCAGTGCCTGCTACAAGAGCAGCGGCTCTGGCCTGAAGTCCCTTGAGTGGGTCAAGACCAGCAGCACATGCCCGAGCGGGTACACCAAGATCACCTGGAACCAGCAGGGAATCAAGGGCGCCACGGGTGCCGCAGGTGCGAAGGGTGCCACGGGTGCTGCGGGTGCGAAGGGTGCCACGGGTGCCACAGGTGCGAAGGGCGCCACGGGTGCCGCGGGTGCTGCGGGTGCGAAGGGCGCCGCAGGTGCGACCGGCCCGGCGGGTGAGTCGCTCGGTCTCACGGCCACGGTGCCCTTCAACAACAATGGGACTCCGTTGTCGTCCACGTCGACGGACATCATCGACACGCCAGCGGCCAAGGTGGCGGGTACGTACTACGTCACCGGGGACGTCGTGGTCGGCATCCAGCCCAATGACCAGGTCGACTGCCAGGTGGGCTACCCGCCGTCGGGTACCTTCGGCACCCAGGACTACCGGGCCAGCAACCAGGGAAATCAGGCCATCTGGGCAACGATCTCGGTGAACGCCGTCGTGACCGCTGCCGTCGGCGACTACATCGAGATCAATTGCACGAGTCTCAGCACCAACGGCGAGACCGATTCCTACGAGGCGGCACTCAACGCCATTCTCATCAGCAGCTCGACGGGCCCGGACAACGGGTACGCCCTGGTGCCACCAATCGGCTACTCGCTGAACAAGAATTAGGGCCGCGCTAGAACCGTCCCCTCCCGTGGCTGCCGCGGCAGGGGACGGTCATGCCGCGTGGCCCGCCGCCTATGTAACCAATCATCATTCGTTCGACTACGGCGCCTGTCCTGCTCCTCAGCGCGCAGGTCGTCTTCACGTCCACGCCATCATGGCCTGGTCCTGCTCAGGGAGCGACGTCCGCGGTGGGGTGCCTGGGTGTCGGCCCCTCAGCTAGTGGATCGGCACGTCTGGCATGCCCGGAAGTCGCGGCCGGCGCGAGAGTTCAGCAACCTCGAACAAGTGTTCCCTCGCCTGCGCGCGATCGCGGATGGTCTGGGTCGACGGCATCCTGCCATCGACGCGCGGGCACCCCGGGAGATGCTGTAAGCTCACTCATGCAACGCGGTGAGCCGCGCTGCAGGCCCCTTTAGCTCAGTCGGCAGAGCGTCTCCATGGTAAGGAGAAGGTCTACGGTTCGATTCCGTAAAGGGGCTCCGCAGGTCAGAGGCCCCTTTCCCGGTCCGGGAAAGGGGCCTCTTGGCGTCGCGGGGGGCAAATTGGGGGGCAAATCCGAATATTGCCTCTAGGTCTTGCGACTATCGTCGCCTGATGTAGTGCTGTCAGTGGACCTGCCTTGGTACCGCTGGCTGCGGATGGTTCTCCCGCTGGGGAGAAGGTCTGATGGGTTACAGCCGGGTATCGCGGTAGTGCGGGGTGGTGCAGGTCGCATGGATGGTGACCGGGTCGAATGTTCCATCGGGTCGGTGCGCGCCGGGTAAGTGCCCGGGGCCTCGCCACGCAGCAGCCAACCTGGCTTGCGCGGCAGTCCCTGCGCCCTGCTCGTGGCAGCCGTTACTGACAGTTTCGACCGCGTTTCGTGACGCACCATGAGTGCATCTGCTGCAGGCCGGACGCCGCCGACGGCGAGCGCAAGATCGTGCTCGTGGACTGCAGGCAGTTACCTCGTTGTGTTTTTGGTGTTTTCGAGGCATCATGGGTCCATGGGCATGAGCGATCTGATCCGGACGGGCGAGGCTGCCCGGCTACTGGGCTGCTCTCGCCAGCATGTCGTGGACTTGTGTGACTCGGGGAGGCTGCCGTTCGTGCGTGGCGGCGGGGCACATCGCCATGTCCGGCGGTCCGATGTGCTGGCCCTCTTGGTGAGTCGCCCGCTAACGCGGGAGCAGGAGCAGTCCCGATGGCTGCACGCCGCGATTGCAGGCCACGTGGTCACCGAGCCGGATGCGGTTCTGAGCCGGGCCCGCGCGAACTTGGAGCGGTTTAGTGTCGTCCACGCGGGGACGATGGCCGCCTACTGGCTGGGCTTGTGGCGGGCCGCCATCGAAGAGGGACCGGACCGGGTCCTCGGTGTCCTGGTGTCAGATAATAAGGAGGCGGCGGAGATGCGGCAGAACAGCCCGTTTACCGGCATCCTTCCCGCCGATGAGCGCAGGGCGGTCCTGGAGTCGTTCCGCGCGCACTGGCAGGCAGGTCACGCCCTGTGACGCGCGATCAGCTCTTGCACGTTCTGCGGGCGGTGGCTAGGATCTCCGGGGACCGTGACATCCTTGTGATCGGCAGCCAGTCCATCCTGGGCAGTTATCCCGAAGATGCGCTGCCGCCCGAGGCGACCGGATCGATGAAAGTGGACACGGCCTTTTTCGGCGATCCTGATGGAGTCAAGGCGGATGTGGTGGACGTGAACCTTGGAGAGTTCTCGGAGTTTCACGACGAGTTCGGCTACTACCCGCAAGGCGTCAGCGTGACTACGGGCGTCTTCCCGGAAGGCTGGCGGGATCGCCTTGTCACTTTCGAGGCAGCGGGAACCGAGCCTGGCAGAGGGCTGTGCCTGGAGCCTCATGACTGCATCCTGGCGAAGCTCGTCCGCTTTGACGACAAGGACGTCCGGTTCGCCTACGCCCTAGTGCGCGCGGGCCTCATCGACCTTGACACCCTAGACAGTCGGGTCGGTACCCTGCCTGCCCACCCCGCTGTCATTGACCGCATCCGGAACTGGATCGACGGCATGCGATTGATGCAGGCGAAGGCAGACTCGACGACAAGACCAACGGCAGGCCATCGCCGACCGGGTGATGGGGCAAGCGTCATCACTTCGCGTGAGTACGAGTCCTTACCGTTCCGGTCCTGGAGGCGAGCAGTTCACTCAGCTTAACGGATTGTTCCGGACGAACGTTCGATCGAACAACAAGCAGCGGGGGGCGGAATATTGCCCCCGGGCCTTGCCACGCAGCAGCCGGCAGTCGCCAGCGCGGCAGTCGCTGCGTCCTGCCCTGGCAGCCACGAACAACCGGACTGCGCCAGGCGCGACACTTAAAGGTCGCCTCCTTTGCGGCGTGGGTCTGGCTGGCCGAGCCCGGTCAGCCAGGCCCACGCCACGTCGCTCCACATGGGACAGGAAAGCCGACGCGGCGCCGAGCAGAGCCGACCAAATGGGATGCCCTAGATCCGGGTGCCGTTGGCGCCAGCGCTGAGCAGCGACAGGACCGCTACCGCGATCCAGAATGCCCAGCGCCTGGCGATGCCGGGGTCCGGGCGGGCCGTTCCGTCCCGTCCTTGCCGGGCGAGCGGCACGTACACGATGTACGACGACGCCGGCACCGGACTCGGCTACGAACATGGCCAGTACACGGACACGCCGATCAGCGACGCGCCGGTGCCGGGCGGCTCGGCCGTGGTCATCGGGCCGGCCCGCGGCTCCTATCCGGGGGCCCAGCCAGCCGGCAGCCTCGACCTGAACGCCCCGTCCGGCTGGACGGTCACGCCGACCACGGCCACCACGGCGTCCAGCGTGGCCAGCGGTTCCTCGCTGACCGCGTCCCGGTCGGTGACCGGCCCCGTCGTCCGGGACCGGGCAGACGCAGGCGGCGACGCTGTCCGCCACGGCCAAGTACACCGACGCCGCGACCGGGCAGCCGGCGACACTCACCACCCAGCAGCAGACCACGCCGACCATCACCTCGGTCTCGCCGTCGACCGCGTCGGCGGGCAGGTGGTGACGGTCAGCGGGGTGAACTTCGGCGCGACCCAGGGAAGCAGCTACATCACGTTTAGCGATGGCGGAACGAACTGGGGAGCTCCGCCAGACACGGCGACGTTCAGCCTGGACAGCTGGAGCGATAATCAGATCACGTTCACCATTCCGTCGCCCTCGAGCTCCGGCGCGTGGCACGTGGTCCCGGGCTCGACCGCGACCGCGACCGTCACCGTAACCACGAGCAAGGGAGCAACCTCCAGCACCGCCTCACTGACGATCGGCTCCGGCTGATCGTCGGCCAGCCGGAGCCGAGTGACGGCCAACTCGGCTCCGGTCGGCTCACGGCATAACACCTGCCCGGCTGGCCCGTCCCCTTCAGGCCAGCCGGGCAACCTCAGCCGAAACGGCGAGCGCTGGTGCGGTTGCCCCGGTCGGCCGTCGGCCTGTTCAAGCAGGTACTGCGCGCGCCTGACCCGGACCCGGAGCAGCCATTGCAGTGGAGTGGTGCCGGTGTGCTCGCGGAAGCGGCGGGTGAGGCTGCGGGTGCTCATGCCGCCGTGGGCGGCGATGGCCTCCAGGGTAAGTTCGTCCTTCAGGTGGTCCTGGACCCAGGTGAGTGACGCCGCGAGCCGCGAGCCGCGGGGCACGGGCGGCTGCTCGTGGACGATGTAGTGGGCCTGGCCGCCTTCGCGCTCCAGGGGGGTGACGGCCAGCCGGGTGGCGCCGAGTTCAGGTACTCCACGTCGCCTGGGTCCTGCCTGGCTGCGGGCCTTTTGGCGTCTCCGTTGGCCGCGCTGTCTATCCGGCGGTGTCGCCTGGGGGTGGCGGGGCGATGATGTTGATGGTCGGGAAGTACGTCCGGTACCGGCGGACGTCGCGGGTCAGCAGCCGGTAGCCGGCTATGGCGGCGTGCGCGCCGATGTAGAAGTCTGGCATTGGTGATCGCTTGTCGCCGCCGCCGCGCCGGTAGCGGACGAATGCCTTTCCCGCGGCGAAGCCGGCGAGGTAGGGCAGTGGCTCGCGCTCGTAGTCGCTGGCGGGGAGCAGGTCTTCCAGTTCCTCGATGGTCTGGTAGCCGACGGAGACCTCCGCGTAGACGAGTGGGTTGATGACCACCCGCCCGGCGTCCATGGCGGTGGCGATCTGCTCTGCCGACCAGTCTGCCCACTGCTGGTCGCCGGTGATGACGTCCAGGAGCACGCACGAGTCGATGAGAGTCGCCGGGCGGATTGCCGATGGGCTACTCGCCACGCAGCAAGGCCATGATCTGGTCAGTGCCCATGCCCGCGACATCCTGCCCGGTGGCAGTGTTGCGCAGTCGCCGGACTAGTCGCTGCCCCCTGCTTGCGGCCCCCTCAGCGCGGACGATCTGGAGAGTGCCGCCGACCTCGATAACCTCGACCTCGTCCCCAGGGTGCAGGCCGAACTTGGCCCGTAGGTCCGCCGGGATGGTCAGCTGGCCCTTGCTGTTCAAGACCACGACGGCCTCCCGCTGTCAGTAGCCCGTATTACATCTACCACGTAATAGTAGCACGAGGACTCCGGGGAGCGCGGGGCGTGATGGCTTCCGCGGCATGCCACTCAGCCTGCTGGCTTGGGGGCAGACCGGGGGCAAAATGCTGCTCGCGGGGGTTGTTCCAGGCTGACCGGTGCTAGCAGGAGCTAGTGTTTTGGCTGTTCAGAAGCTATAAGGCCCGCTACGGAACCGTCCGTCTACCTATGGTAAGGAGAAGGTCTACGGTTCGATTCCGTAAAGGGACTCAAGCTCATAGATATTTATCGTTCTTGTGTTTGATGAACTGACGTTCGCGAGTGTCAGAATGAGTGTCACTCCGGAACCCCCGTGGCGCGCCGGGAGGTCGGCCGAGGTCCCAGCCAGCGCTAACGCTACAGCGGAGCGACTCTGGTGCTCGGAGAGGTCCTCGTGTCCGAGAAGTGCGCATTTCGGGTAAAACGGGCAGCTATGGCCGCTTTGGGCGGTGTCCCTGTCCAATGTCTCGTCGAGCTGGCTGGGGCTGCCGTGGTTCCTGTTAAGACATGTCCCCGTGGGGCGAGGCGGCCAGTGGCTTCTCGCGAGCGCATGCCTGCTGTCGCTAGCCCGCCAGCGTGAGCAGGCGCAGTGAAAATCGTGACTGACCGTGACTGTCCTCGTCGCGGCACGAGAGGTCATCGCCGTGGGCCTGGCAGGTCAAGTTGCCTGGGGCCTAGGCTTACCGGATGTCGACTGCCTGGCCAGCCGGTCGGCTGGCGGGAAGGCTGTCCACGCGATCTGCCATGACGCCGAGCCGTCTATGCAGCTCCGCGCCCAGTTCGCCGACCTGCTCGGCGCTGTCCACCCTGGCGTCGCGCTGCCAGCCCCAGGCGACGCCCACAGCAGCACCGCCGTGCGGGGCGCCTTCGGTGAGCTGTCGTGGTGTCTTCTGGACGACACGCTCGACGTCGCGCCGCACGCAGAGTTGGTCTGCACGGCGATGGGTCGCTCAGCGGCATGGTGACTAGCCATCCGCCCACCATCGCCGGGTCCTGGACGCGATCAGAGATGCCGACCGCACAGGCCGTGCTCTCTGGGACCTAACTGCTGGCCACCAGGTCCACCCGCACCTGAACCGCCGGCTAACGTCAACAGGCTCAGGTGATTCGTCTTCTGAGCTTGGGCCGGCCAACTGTGGTCTGGTCAATACGAGGAGTGATGCTGGTTGTGGTAGGGGACTCCTACTGGGGTTTGGCCGACGGGCTTTGGAGAGGAAATCCGGAGGCCGTGGCCCAGGTTCTCGAGCAGATGGGCCGGCCACTATATGACTATCTGAGTCTTATGCTCGGCGATCGGGACGTGGCCACACATGCGCTGGCGGACACGATTATCGTGGCCCTTGGTCACGTAGGCTCGTTGAGCGATCCGGAATCGCTGCCCGCATGGCTTTTCGCGCTTGCCCGGCGTGAGTACCAACGGCGGATGCGCGCGGCGGCGTCTCGCGCCATGCCGGACACCCTCGGAACGCTGAAGAGACTGCCTAGTGGTAACCGGGCGGCCGATAAGGCGGCCTCGACGGCTGAACTGGTCTACCTGGCACTCGTGCAGCTCGACCCGTTGGAGCGTGAGGTTTTTGTGCTCGCGGAGTTTCGCTGGCTGCTGGGCTCCCACGATATCGCGCGCATCCTCGGCATGCGTCGGGCGGACGTGGCGGGTGTTCACCGTCGCGCGCTTGACAGATTGCACGACCCGATCGCGCGTTCTGGCATCGGGGACGGGGTCACACCCAGGGAACTACTCGGGTGGGTGTCCCGGCACTTGCTCGGTGGTGTCTCACGGGAACGGGTGATCTACATGTGCTTGGCGAGCGATCTGGCCGAGCGCAGACGTCGCGTCCAGAAGGAGGCGGGCCCCTTCGGCCCCGACGGGTTTCCCATGCCTCCCGTGCGGGAGGATACCGACAACCTCGTGCGAGAGGGCTGGCTGAGCCGGATGCTTGGTTGGCTGACGTCCGGTCCGCTGCGTCCGGCCAGCGGTAGCGACCCAGCTCCTGCTCACCAGGCTGGACAGCCTGACTGATCAGCAGCGCGAGACGGCGACGCGGCTCTCTTCGGCCTGCGCGGAGATGAAAGCCCTAGCCAGTCTTGTCCGCTCCTTCGCCGCCATGCTGGACCCCGACCCCGACCCCGACCCGAACCCGGAACGAGGACAGGCTGCAGCAGTGGATCACCAGCGCACGCGCCGCCGGCCTGCCCCACCTGCACTCCTTCGCTCGCGGCCTCGACCTCGACATCAAGGCACAGAGCCAGGTTCCCTATGTGATGTATCATCACAAAGTAGACAAATCGGACAGGAGGGGCGGGGAAAGGCCGGGATGGTTGGGGTACACGGGGATGCGAGCTCGGGGACTCGCGGTTCACGGCAGTCCCAGCCGTACAACGGGCCGGATACGGCCGTTCAGCTCACGGCCTTGAACGAATTGTTCGGTATGGGGGTTGCTTCCCATGGCGCGGACCGCGGCAGGCGGCAAGCCCGCGGCATAGCCCGGCTGATCGCCGTGCTACCGGCCCACAATGAAGAGGCAACGATCGGCGACACCGTCCGTTCTCTCGCCCGGCAGTCTCGGCCGCCGGACCTGGTAGTCGTGGTCTGTGACAACTGCACCGATGACACGGCAGGCGTTGCGGCGTCGGCGGGCGCGAAGGTATTCACCACGGTCGGGAACACCGCCAAGAAGGCGGGCGCGCTGAACCAGGCGCTTGGCAAGCTCCTGCCGACGTTCACCAGTGACGACCTCGCTCTTATTATGGACGCGGATTCACGGCTCAACAAGGAATGGCTCGGGTACGCCTGTGAGCTGCTGCAGGACGATCCGCGTATCGGTGCCGTGTGCGGTATATTCCTCGGCGAGCCGGGTGGTGGCCTGATCGGGCAGATCCAGCGGAACGAATACACGCGGTACGCGCGAATGGTGTACCGGCAGCGCCAGACTCCCGTCTTGTCCGGCACCGGAACCTTGTTCCGCATTCCGGCGCTGCTGCGTGTCGCCAGGGAACGGGGCCGGACACTGCCGGGTAAACACGGCGACTTCTACAACAGCAGCGCGTTGACTGAGGACAACGAGATGACGCTCGCCATGAAGACGCTCGGGTACCGGACCGTGGCGGGTGAGGGATGCGAGACTACGACGGAGGTCATGCCGGACTTGCATGCCTTGTTTCGTCAGCGATTGCGGTGGCAGAAGGGGGCGCTGGAAGACCTGCGAGCCTACGGCCTTACTAGGGTTACGCTCTCATACTGGGTTAAGCAGAGCGCGATCTATGGCGCGTTCCTGCTGTCCATAGCCTGCTGGATCATCATAGGCTTCGCGATCGTCCACAACCCGGGCTTCAACGTGGTGTGGACGGTCGGCATCCTTTCGATCAACTTCTGCGAACGGCTATGGACGGTCCGGAAGGTCGGCGGGGCGGGGATGGTGTTGTCGATGCTCACGCTTCCCGAGATGGGTTACGACCTCTTCAGGCTCGCCGTGTTCTTCCGAGCGGCCGCTGACGTGGTAAGGGGCCGCGAGGTCGAGTGGGGGCACTTGAACCGAAGTGCCCAGGCATGAAACGTATCGTGACCGAACTGCTCGGAACTTCTCTTGAATGGGAATTCGTCCGCGTCATTGTCCTAATATTCGCTGTGGGTGCGGTCCTGCGGCTGATCCCGCTTCGGCTGAACGGGCAGAAACGACGTGGTAGGCCGCCCAACTACCTGGCGTTGTTCGCGGGGGTCATGAGCGTCACACTGCTTCTGGCCGGAGCCTGTATATACGTGATCGGTCATACGAGCCGGGCACCGGCAGCGATCGGAGAGGAAGCCGCGAAGGCCTTGTCCGGGGGAGTTGCTGGGGCAACCACTGACCCCGGTAAGCCGTACATCGGAGTTTTTGAGCCGGGCGCGACGGCCTCGTATACCGCTGTGCAGAATTTCGCATCAGAAACCGGTCAGCCGGCACGGATCAGCCTCTATTACAGCGCCTGGAACGACCCATTCCAGGTCAACATGGCCGCGTGGGCTTACCAGAACGGCGGGATGCCCTTTGTCCAGATGCTGCCTAACGGCCGTTCGCTCACCAGCCTCGCCAACGGCCAGTACGACGCGTACCTGCGTTCTTTCGCAAGTGCCGTGCACGGCTACCAGCATACGGTGCTCATAGGATTCGCTCCTGAAATGAACGGCAACTGGTATGGATGGGGAAACGGCCATACCGAGCCAAGTGTCTATGTCGCCGCATGGCGCCATGTAGTCAACGTCTTCCGGGCCGAGCATGCGGACAACGTAATCTGGGTGTGGACAGTTAACAGCATCAATGCGTCCGGCGCACTGCTCCGGCAATGGTGGCCAGGTGCCTCGTACGTGACCTGGATCGGGATCGACGGTTACTATTACCAGCCTAGTGACACGTTCAATTCGGTGTTCGGTACGACAATTCAGGAGATAAGATCGTTCACAAGTAAGCGGGTGCTGATCTCGGAGACAGCCATCGGGCCTAATTCCGCTAAGGTCTCGCAGATGAACGGGTTGTTCGAGGGCGTCGAGCGTTACCATTTGCTGGGCTTGGTCTGGTTCGACCAGGCCCAGCATGACCCACCGTACCATCAGGACTGGCGGCTTGCCGATGACCGCGCCCTGCAAACCGTATTCCGTGCGGATGCCGCCGGTATCGGAGGCTAGGAAGCTTGGGTCACCGTGGTCGGTGCTAGCCCCTCACCTCATAACCAAGAACTGGGCGAACGCCCACGGCACGCTCCCGAGACCGTTGGAGCCCGTCAGCACGACTCGCACGTATTGCGCTGTCTGCGACAGGAAGCTGGCGATATCGGGCGTCGTTATGCCCTGGCACGTAGCCACCGTCGTCCACGAGCTCCCGTTACTCGACACCTGTACTTCATAAGGGCCGGCGTAGTCCTGGGTCACCTCGGGTGAGGCCATCTCGATCTCGTTGAAGGTCTGCGCCGAGCCCATGTTGACTGCGTATGTTTCCCCCGCCGCCTGGCTGTGCCTGCTTTCGAAGTAGGTCACGCTGGTGTCGTCGACGGCGTTGGTGATCGCGTTCTGGGCTGGGGCGGCAGTCGCGCTGTTGAAGCTGGCGGTGAAGCCCGACTCGTTGAGCTGGGACTCCCCCGTGCCCGAGGCCCCGCAGCTGGTGGCCGAGCCACCGACGACCCAATCGAAGGAGACGCTGTCCTGGTACCCGTAGGTGTCGGTAGCGGTCACCGTGATGACGTTGCTTTCCTGGTACAGAGCCGTCCCCGTGATGTCGCCGGTGGACGGGTTCAGGTACAGGCCCCCGGGCAGCCCGGTGGCGGTGTAGATCAGGGTCTGGCCCGAGGCCGAGTCCGACGCGCTGAGCTGCAGGTTGACCGTGGCACCGACAGCGGTGGACTGGTTGCCCGGGCTGGTGAGGGTGACGGTGTCGGGACCGATGGCGCTGGCCAGGTTGAGGGACCCGGTGAGCGGCAGGTTGGCGGACGAGTCTCCCACGCCCACGGCATAGGTGCCGGCCGGTGCCGTCCACCCGCCTCCGTCAGGGTCGGGGCCGGACCAGGCCGAGGGGTAGAGGTTCGCCCCCGGACCCGCCCAGTAGGTGAGGTCCTTGACCGGGACGCTGAAGGTGACCGTGGTCGATGCACCGGGGTTGAGGCTGACCCGCTGGAACCCCTTCATCTGCCAGGGCGGCTCACCGGTGGTCGAGGGGTCGCCGATGTACATCTGGGCCACGTCGGCCCCGGCCACGCTTCCGGTGTTGGTCACCGTGGCGCTGACCGACGCCTCCCCGGCAGTGTTGAACCCGGTGACCGAGAGGTTGGAGAACGCAAAGGTGGTGTAGGAGAGGCCGTAGCCGAAGGGGAACAGAGGCGTCAGGCTATGCGACTGGTACCACCGGTAGCCGACGTCGATGCCCTCGTTGTAGGCGACCTGACCACCGGAACCGGGCCACTCCTGGCTGGTGGACGCCGGGACCTGGGACAGGCTGGCGGGGAAGGTGACCGGTAGGTGACCGGAGGGGTCGAAGCTGCCGAACAGGATGTTCGCCAGCGCCGGGCCGTCCTCCTGGCCGGGGTACCACGCGTCGACGACCCCGGCGACCGACGACAACCATGGCATGGTCACGGCGGAACCGGCGTTGAGCACCACGATGGTCCGGGGGTTGGCTGCGGCCACGTCGCTGATCAGGGTGTCCTCGGTGCTGCCGAGGTCGATGCTGCTGATGTCGCTGCCCTCGGTCTCGTCGTAGCCGCCGAAGACGATGGCCACCTTGGCGGCCTGGGCCGCCGCCACCGCGGTGGAATCGGTGGAGCCGTCGTTGTAGGTGACCGTCGCCCCTGGCGCCGCCGCCTGGATGGCGGCCAGCGGGGTCTCCGGCACCGCCGACGCGTTGACACAGGCGCTGCCCCCGCCCGAGTAGGGGTAGGTATTCGCCTGCTGGCCGTACACGCAGTTCTGGTCGGACACCGACGAGTTGGCGTTGGTGCCGATGACCGCGATCGAGCCCACCGAACTGGCGCTGAGAGGAAGGAGGCTGCTGGCGTTCTTCAAGAGCACCGTGCCCTCTTCAGCCACCTGAAGAGAGGTGGCGACATGGGCCGAGGTGCTCACCGTGTTGTTGATGTTCCCGGTGTTGCCGCTGTCCATGACCCCCGAAGCGAACATTTCGGTGAGGATGCTCACAACCGCGTCGTCGAGGTAATTCCTCGGCACCGCGCCGTCGGAGATGGCTGTGGCAAGGTCCGAGCCGTAGTAGCTGTCCTTGCAGCACCCTGCTGACCCGGACATGTCCATGTCCTCACCGGCCTCGATGGACTGGGCCGTGCTGTGGGTCCCACCCCAGTCGGAGGTGACAAAACCCTGGAAACCGAACTGGTTGTTGAGGCCACCCAGCTGGTAGGCCTGCTGGCAGGCCGGTGAGGCGTTGGGCTGGCTGTAGGCGCACATGACGGAGTCCGCCCCGGCGTTCACCGCCGTCTGGAAGCCGGGCATGTAGATCTCCTGCATGGCCCTTTCCGTCACCACGTCGTCGTCATTGGAGTTGTTGCGGTTGGTCTCCTGGTTGTAGACGGCGTAGTGCTTCACCTGGGCCATGATGCTGCCCTGGCTCTGCAACCCCTGGATGTACGCCGCTCCCATCTGGCCCGTGAGGTAGGGGTCCTCGCTGAAGGCCTCGAAGGCCCGCCCCCAGCGGGGATCCCGCACGATGTTGATGGTCGGCCCCAGGTTGACGTTGACCCCCTTCCCGAGATCCTCCGAGCCGACCACCGCCCCGTACTGCTGCTCCAGGCTGGGATCCCAGGTGGCGGCGGCCGCCACTGCTGCGGGCATCTGGGTCACCCCCTGGAGCTGGTCGCCCACGCCCAGGGGTCCGTCCTGGAGATTGATCGAGGGGATGCACAAGGACGGTATAGCTTCGATGTTGCCCACATAGCTGCCGGCGCCGCCGTACACCAGATCCTCCTCATTGGACAGCGTCATGTTCGCCATCACCTCTTCGACCCGCTGGTAGATGGGGGCGGTGGAGCCGATCCAGGGGCACGAGCTGCTCGTCGCACCGGTCGCCGAACCGGTCGTTGACCCTACGACCATGGCCGCGCCGACGGTGATCCCCGCCACGGCCATGGCGGCAGCTCGCGGCAGCCGTCGCGCGCGGTCACTCCCGCGGCGTGAGAATAGACCTTGCATGGCTCGCTCCCCTTATCTCGATGTCGCGGCCAACGCAGCGCACGAAAGCATTGATCATTCGCGTTGATCATTCGCGCAGCAGCCGGCGGTGTCAACCGGTGGAAGCAATGTTGCTGGTCAGGATTTCGGCGAATACTTCTGCTGGGGTTCGATCGGTCTAGTGCTAAAAAATGAATTCGGCGAGTCATCCGTGGCGGCGCTGCCGCGCCCGGAACGCGCCCGGAAACGTTGCCTTCACGTTATTTGCACCAAAATCATATATTCGTCCGTAAAGCTATGTTCTGCTCAGGATGTGGTACTGGGGCGGGCGTGGCCGGCCAGCGAACTCGCACTTGCGCCGAGTGAAATTCCGCTGATCGGCTGACCAATCGGCATCTCACGCCATAGAATCACCCAAATACCCCGCGTGCCTGCATTTGCCCGGGAAGGGAGCCGTGGCTGTATTTGCCCGGGAGAGAGCAAGGCGGATAAGCGAGATGGGAGACCAATGATGTCCTACCGCGATCAGCCCGGTGAGCACACCGGCCATGTCCGGACTCACCTGCGGGCCTGCGCCGCGGCACGGCAGGTCGGGGCGTGACGGCGACCGAAGCCGACCGGAATCGTCGTAAGGGCTTCATGCCCTGGTGGCGAAGGCGCTCATGGAGCACGGACCTGGATGCGCTGACCCGGTTGCATATGGGCCTGCGGGCCATGGATGTTGCCCCCGATGCCCAGCACAAGCCCGTGCCCGCACCAGGACCCGACCTGGTTCCTGATCCAGTTGCGGCGAATCCGCACCAGACGGGCAGGCCGTCGGCTGCCATGCCCAGGGAGGGTGCCCTCCACGAGGAGGCCTCTGGGGGGCAGATGCTGACGGGGCAGACGCTCGTGCCGGAGTCAGAGTCTGCTCAGACTCTGCCATTCAAGGCGGGGCAGGAAGAGCAGGGGCCGGATCAGAAGGATGCCGTTTCGGGGCCAGCGGCAGCAGGACCCGATCCGGCGATCGCCGCGGTCCGTGAGACCTTCCGTTACGTCGCCGAGGCGGGGGACAAGGCGGTGGGCTTCTTCTACGGCCAGATGTTCGTCCGCCAGCCACGGCTTCGCCAACTGTTCCCGGCTGCCATGGATGCGCAGCGTGACCGGCTGCTCTGTGCCCTCGGCCGGATCGTGGAGAGCCTGTCCGCGCCTGAGGACATGGCTGCCTACCTCGCCCAGCTGGGCCGGGACCATCGCAAATACCAGGTTGAGCCGGAGATGTATGAGGTGGTGGGCGCGTCGTTGCTCGCGACGCTGCGGGCATTCGCACGGGACGCCTTCACCACCGAAGCGGAAGCGGCCTGGACTCAGGTCTACCTGGCTGGGTCATCGCTCATGATCAAGGCGGCCGAGGAGAATTCCGCCGCGAGCCCGGCCTCATGGACCGCCGAGGTAGTCACGGTTGACCACCGGGCGGACGGCATCGCCGTCCTGACTATCGCACCGGATCAGCCGCTGCCGTACACCGCGGGCCAGCACCTTACCGTGCAGACACCGCGCTGGCCGCGGGTCTGGCGGCCGTACTCGATCGCGTGCATGCCGCGCGATGATGGCCTATTAATGCTGCATGTGAAGGCCGTTCCCGGCGGCTGGGTGAGCAGCGCGCTGGTGCGCCACACCTCGCCCGGCTCCCAGTTGGTGCTGGGCCCGCCTCTGGGCACGATGACGCTGGAGCGGGCCGCGGACCGTGACCTGCTGTGCGTGGCCGGCGGCACCGGGCTGTCGCCAGTCAAGGCGATCATCGAGCAGGCGGTGCGCGAGTCGGCCACAGTGCGGCGGCGGATTTACCTGTACTACGGTGCGCGGCACCGGTCCGAACTCTATGACCTGCCGGACCTGTGGCGGCTGGAGGACGCCTACGATGGGTTCGAGCTAATCCCGGTGACCTCTGACGACCCCGCCTTCCACGGGATGCAGGGGAATGTCGGCAGGGTCGCCGCTCGCTACCTGCCGCACACCTACTGCGACGCGTACGTCGCGGGTCCGCCGGAGATGGTGCGCGAAACCATCCGGCTGCTCGCACGGGCGGGCCTGAAGAACGAGCGCATCCACTTCGACGACGCACTCCTCGCGGGCAAGCTCCGGACCGACGCTTGAGCCGGGGCGGCACCTGTGCTAGCCGGCATGATGGCGGAAGCTGGGTGACGCGTCGAAATCGTCGTAGCGGCGGTGGAACACCGCGGTGGTCGAGCTAGCTGTGGGCGGCACGATCCAGGACCAGTCGGCCGGGCAGCGTCGGCCGTGCTCCTGCTCTTTCTCGACATGAGCCAGGAAGCGCTTCGACTCGGTGTGATGGTCGGCGATCCTCACCCCGGACCTCTCATAGGAATGAAGTACAGCGGCATTCAGCTCAGTGACCGCGCGATCCTTCCACAGCGTCCGGAGGGTGTCGGTTCGCAGGCCCATCCGGGCAGCAATTTCCGGCAGCTGATTGTACCGGGCCTCGTCACCGAGGTCACGGGAGCCGATTTCCGTGCACATGTACCAGCCGTTGAACGGCGCGGCGGGATATCTGATGCCGCCGGCCTCCAGGTACATACCGCTGATCACGGGGACCGCGTACCAGCGGAGCCGCAGATCACCGAACCAGGCCAGGTTCGGGTGGCGGAGCGGGACCTCTAGCACCGCGTCCGCGGGCAGCTCGAACCAGGCCAGAGGTGATCCCGGCGACTGGATGATCAGGGGCAGCAGGTCGAACTGGCTAGGTGGATCAATGGCCCGCCAGCCGAGCTCGCTGGCCAGGCGGGTGATTGCCAGGTGCGCCGCATCCCCGACCACGGCCCTGCCGGGCTGATGGCCGGCGTAACCGACCAGCTGCGAATTATGGATGCGCGGGCCTGGCCGCCCGGGGGCATCAGGCGCGAAGACGGTGATCATCGGCCGGATGTTTCCGCCATTGGTGGCCTCGCGCAGATGCGTTGCGCACTCGGCCGCAATCTGGTCCGCGGCGCTCACCTGCCTCCGGTCCCTAACTCGCAACGTGCGCCAGTACAGCCGGCCGATACAGCGCGAGCTGTTCCGCCATGCGACACGGGCGGCGAACGCGAGTTCCTCAGGAGTATGCCAGTAGGTCCCGTGCGCTTTCACCTCGCTGCTGACCTGCTGCATGCGGGCGCTTAAGGTGCCTGCCCCCGGATTCTCGCCATGGAACAACGCTATGAAGGGCTCAGCCTCCGCCAGCAACTCGCCCGTGTCAGGCCGCAGGTCATCACAAGCGCGGGCATCGACGCCCGCCAGATCCGCCTGCGGCAGGCGTGTGGTCGTCTTCGGCCGACGGGCTATCCAGTGCATCCTTTACCCCTATCATTAGCCGGACACGTTGGTCAGCCCTTAACATGAACGCGCGTGCCCTCCCTGTCAAGGGGCACCGAATCCCAGCCACGGGGGCAACTGAGGACGGTTATGCGATTCCCATCTGCGTAAGAAGCTTCAGCACTGGCCCGATTTTCCAGGAATTATCATGATTAAATAGGACAAATGGCGAGAATATACATCGTTACCATACTGATACATGGGTTAGGATCAAGCTTCATGTGCCGTTGACCGTAGGTGGCACCTTTTCGCGGCCCTGGACCTTCTGGCGACCGTCGTTCATGGCTGACCACTGAATACATTTCCGCCTGACGCCTCGATCTGATGCAGGCAGAACGACGCAGGATATCCGATCATGTCACGCTTTTTCGGCGTTCGCCGAAAAAGCAACTGCCTGCGCAGATCGGCGGTTGCAGGCCACCTGGTCACCGAGCAGGATGCGGTCCTGGTCCGGGCGCAGGCGAATGTGGATCACGACCGTGAGCGTGGCCGACGTGACGAAGCCGAAGGTGGCCGGGTAGCTGGCCACCAGGTGGTAGGTGCCCTTCGCGAGCTGCTTGGCGGTCAGGGTGCATGCAGCCCGTGCCGGACTTCAGCATGATCGTGCAGACCGTCTTGCTGCCCGACTTGTCCGTCTCCTTCCCGGACGGCGTGCCGTGCGAGCTGACCTTGACCGAGATCTTTTCGGACTGCTTCTTGCCGTAGGTGACCTTCGGGTGCGACGGCCCGATGGTGGCGCTCGTGATCAGGAGCGACCGGGCGCCGGACGCGACCGATGGCGCGTACGTCGTGCCCCTGGTGCTGATGCGCGTGCCGACCACAGCGTCGGTCGCCTGGCCCGGTGCCCGCTGGAAGCCGTGGGGAAGAAGAAAATTGTGGCGAAGAATGAGGGCACCGAAACAGAAATTAACTCTTGATGCAGAATTTTTAATTGTGACGTTAGCAGCTTAAATGAGAACAGATCGCCAGGTGGTTTCTCGCGCACTGAACTGAGCGCGCGAGTGAGATGCCAAGAGTTTCACATAATAGGACACAATTCTACAGAAATCGTCCATCAAGCTGGCGGCTTCTATGAAGCATGCGGCACAAAATCAAGCAAGCAGCGTCATTTATGGCCATTTTTCGAGCCGCAAACGATTGCACTATTGACCCAGGCGTGTCAGAATTTACCGATAGGTTGTATATAACTTGCATGTATCTGTACAGATATTTCGTAGCCTGTTAACGTTCGTAACGTAACCCGCCACCAACGGTGGTGGCCGGGTACCGAACAAAGGAGTGTCAAAGTGCGACTAGTCAGGTCAAAGCCGGCAATGCTCGCAACAGTGGCAGTGGCATTGGGTCTGGGTCTCGCGGCCGGAGCCGGAGCGACACCGGCGCATGCCGCCACCAATGGGTATTACTCGGTGCAGCAGTGCACCTCGTACGGCGCTTGCGACACGTTCTACGGTGACGGGGACACCATCAACGAGATCGTCGCGACAGTAGGCGAGCTGGGCATGGAGTGCGAGGATATATACGGCTGGGGAGTCTGGGCTGGCGGAAGAGAGATCGACTATATGCCCACGCAGATGATGTGCGGGGCCCAGAGCGGAGGAAGCTCGACGAACCCGGTAGGCGAGTCCTACACCTTCGGGATCTACGAGACCTTCGCCTCGGGCACGTGCATAACCGCTTCGCCGGCGGGAGACTTCTGCGTCCCCTAACCATGCCCCGGCCTGGTCGTCATGGCGGACGGCCCGCTGCGCCCCGGCCCGAGAGACACCCGGTACCTGCGGTACCAGATCGCCCGCTACAGGTTCGAGGCGCTCACCACCGCGATGGGGATCACAGACTACACAACCTACTCACTGCACCACCAGTTCGCCATTGAGGCCCTTGACGACGGCGCAAACATCGCCAACATCGAGGCCATCTTGGGACACCGCACCGTTGAGACCACGCTCCGGATCTACGTCCACTCCACCGAGGACGCAGAAGCCCGCATGCGGGACATGATGAACGACCGGGCACCCGGCTCGCCTCCGGCAACAAGGCAGCCTAGCCGCCGCGGCCACCGTCACCAGGACGACAGCCAGGCAGCAGCCAGGACATGAGGCAGCAGCACCAGGACCACGACGCCCGCAGTCCCCGGCCGGTACCGTCCCGGCCGGGGCCGGGACGGAAGGTGCCCTGTCCACTCCGCCGCCGCCGCCGTGAACGGCCCGGCCACAGTGCACAGCGAGTACGCCCTGCGGGACGACATCGTCATCGCCGCGGACTTCCCGCTGGTAACGGCGGATGCCTCAGTGATCGCGGCAGCCGAGTGCCTGGACGCCACCCACGGGTTCAGAGCAGTGGTGAGGCCATGCCGATCACGTCGCCGATCAGTCGGGTGCGGAAGGGCCGGGCCGCGACGGTTTCGGCTTCGACGGCGGTCGACTGGGAGAGGTAGCCGAGCTGTCGTTGACGGATGGTCGCGGTGAGACCGGGGTCGAGGACGAGCAGGTTGTTCTCGAAGTTGAGTTCCAGGCTGCGCCGGTCCATGTTCGCCGAGCCGACTAGGGTGATCCGGGCGTCGAGGGTGATCGACTTGGTATGCAGCAGGCCCAGCGGGTATTCGAAGAGGTGTACGCCGCAGGCGAGCAGGTCTGGGTAGGCGCTGCGGCTGGCGGCGGAGACGAGCGGGGAGTCGTTGCGTGCGGGCACGATCAGGGTGGTGGTCACGCCGCGGCGCGGTGCGGCGCACAGCGCCCGGAGCAGGGCCTCATCGGGCACGAAGTAGGGCGTGGTGATGATCAGCTCGTGCTCGGCGGCGTACAGCGCGCTGACAAAGGAGTCCGACATCGGGTTGCCGGGCGTGGTCGGTCCGGTGCCGAACATCTGGGCGACCACGCCCTCGTGGTGCTGCTCGGGCTCCGGCGCCGCCGCGGGCAGCCCGTAGAGGTCTTCACCGGTCCCGGCGATCCAGGTGGCTAGGAAGAGGTGCTGTGCCTGTCGTACGACCGGCCCTTCGCAGCGCAGCAGGATGTCGACCCAGGGCGCGTACTTCGCCTTAACGCGGAACTGCGGATCGGCGCAGTTCTGGCTGCCGCAGAACGCGATCCGGTTGTCGATGACCACCAGCTTGCGGTGGTTGCGCAGGTCGACCCGGCCCACCGCGAAGCGGCCCAGGCGGGGGATGTCCTCCAGCGCGGCGAGCAGGTGGACGCCGGCCTCGCGCAACTGGCGCCAGCGGGGGCCGCGGATGAAGTCGCGCGACCCGAGCGCGTCGACCATGACCCGGCAGGCCACGCCCCGGCGCGCTGCCGCGCTGATCGCGTCGGCGACCCGGCCGCCGTTTTCGTCGTCGAGCCAGATGTAGAAGCTGAGGTGGATGTGCTCGGTCGCGGCACCGAACGCCTCGATCAGCCCCTTCATCGCGGCATCGCAGTCGCGTGTCGGCTCGGTCGGCGAGGCGCCCAGGTCGCCCAGCAGCACGATGCGGTTGCCCGGCGTCGGGCCGAAGCCGTTGATCGAGCGGCACAGGTCCGAGACGGTCGTGGCGACCGGATCGCCGGGCTCGGCGCCCGCCCCGCTTGGTGTCGCCAAGCGACTCTCCGCGTCGCGGAGACGGTGGGCCCGCTCGCGGCCGATGCTGGTCTCGCCGAGGAAGAGATAGGCAACGACGCCGATGACCGGCAGGCACATGATCACCGCGATCCAGGCCACCCGCGAGGCCGGCGTCCGGTTCGGCCGAGTGATGGCGCGCAGCACGGTCGACAGGTGGATGACGAACCCGCCGACCGCGACGACCGCCCCGACCAGGTCATCGGACGCCCCGCTCATCATGGCTCCTCACGCTCACTTACGCTTGGCGGCCGATGCGACGAACGTACTGCCGGATCGTCCTGTACGCCCCGGTTGAGTCTCAGGTCTACCCATTTTGCCAGCTCCCGGCGCGGGTGGTCCGCACATTGCCCAAGGCCGACTGGTGCCAGCGTCATCGCAGAGGAGCTAGCCTTATAAAGAGGCGAAGCCGGCGAGGTAGGGCAGTGGCTCGCGCTCGTAGTCGCTGGCGGGGAGCAGGTCTTCCAGTTCCTCGATGGTCTGGTAGCCGACGGAGACCTCCGCGTAGACGAGTGGGTTGATGACCACCCGCCCGGCGTCCATGGCGGTGGCGATCTGCTCTGCCGACCAGTCTGCCCACTGCTCATGCCAGCGACGTCCTGCCCGGTGGCAGTGTTGCGCAGTCGCCGGACCAGTCGCCCTCTGCCACCGCGAGCCTGACGAGCCTGACCCGCACCACCGGCTCCCTCGGCACCGCCAGGGCGCTGGATGCGGGCGAGGAGTCGGCATTCAATAACCTCACCATGAACGTGGACACGCCATACGCGGTGATGTCGGGTTCCAGCCTCGCGATCGGCTTCCCCTCAGCAATCACCTCGGGTGCAACACTGCTCGGCGTGCTCCCGCAGCCATGAGAACGCGATCCGCCCGCCGTGAACCCGCCTCTTGTCGCCCGCACGCTCCCGGGTCGAAGCATCGCGGCTGGCTGCTCGTCGATGGGCACCCCTACCGCGATACCGCTTTCGGGCGGCACATAGCGCGGCCAGGCCAGGACCGGTCCCCATCACGCGCTCATACGCTGCGACTAACCGACGTGATCGGAGGCACATAGCGATGCCGAACGGACAATTCCCGCCGCAGATGCTACCGCCCGGAAGCGCGGCTGACCAGGTGCCGGGAGCGCCGCCCGGCACGATCGTCGTGCTCGGGGCCGAGGGCGGCTACGCCGTTCCGCCGCGGCGCTACACCCTGCTGTTCGGGCGGGACCGCGAGGGAGTGCACGTGCCGGTCGGGGCCGACGACCCCGTCGTCAGCCGCAAGCACGGCGTATTCACGTGCACCGGCCAGGACAGCGGCTGGTGGCTGCGCAACACAGGACGGCTGCCGGTCGAGCTGCCCGATGGTGCCCTCATACTGACCGGGCACGACAGGCTCATGGAATCCGGGTACACCCGGCTGATCATCAGCTCGTCCAGGCATCGTTCACATCTGGTGGAAGTCCGCGTGGTCAGCGGCAAAGATCAATGGGCCCGCGCCACAGCCGATGTCCCCACCGCGGACCCCGATGTGGTCTACGAACTCGCCCCGCAAGAGCGACTCGTGCTGACGGCCCTGGCCAGACGCTATCTCGAAGGGCACGACCGCTATCCGCTCCCCCTCACGTGGGACCAGACCGCCGAAGTCGCCAACGCCTCGCCATACAGCTCCAAGACGTGGACGAAGAAGACGGCCGCCAACACGGTCGACAGAGTGCGTGACCGCCATCGAGCACCCGGCGGCGACATCCCGCCCAGGTCGGCTTCCTGGGCTGCTGGAGGAAGGGCCGGTCGCGGGGATATCCACCGATGACTCCATCCTGTACGGCATGCAGGCGCAAGACTCTGCCCCCGTCATCACCGGCCCGCCCCTGCGGGTGTTGACTGTTATCGCTACATGGGTAGAGTTAAGCTCCGTGAAGCGTAACCGTCCCCCATCCGCGCAGGCCGTCAACGTCCTGCGAGCGCTGGCAGCCGATCCGGCGCGCTGGCGCTATGGCTATGACCTGGCCACTGAGGTGCACCTGAAGTCCGGATCGTTGTATCCGATCCTGGTCCGGCTCGCCGACCGCGGCCTGCTGGAGACGTCGTGGGAGTCCGGCCAGGGAAGTCGGCCGCCCCGCCACCTGTACCGGCTGACCCTGGCCGGCCGGGAGTACGTGACGGCGTTGCCCGCCTCCCGTGCCTCCCGTGCCGACCGGGCTGCCCCTAGCCCGCGCATCCTTTGGAATGAGGCGTAGATGGCCATTTTCATTTGCCTGCTGTGCCTGCTGGGCATGGTGGCGATACGGTTCCGGGGTCCCGCCCAGGTTGCCCCGCCCGACCCGGCAGCACGCGATGACTTGCCGCTGCGGCTGCTGCGGTGGGCAGTCAGCCTGCTGTCCGCGCAGCGGGAAGAATGGGGCCAGGCGATGCTCGGCGAGCTGGGCTATATCGACGGCCGGGCCCGGCGGTGGCGCTTCGCCGCAGGCTGCGTGAGCGCTGCGCTGCTGCTGCCGCCCTGGGGGCGGGCTGCCGCAGCGGTGTGGACGATGGTCGCGGTGGCCGTCGGCAGCGTGGGACTGTACGCCTTCGTGGGCGTCCGGTACGGGCTGCTGGCCTGGGGCTGGGTGTTCGCGGCGGTCGCGCTGGTCCTGCTGGTCGGCTACGCCCTCGCCGCCAGCGTGCTGCTGCGCAGTCCCCGTGTCGCCCTTCCCGGCCTGCTGGGCGGCCTGCTCGCCGCCCTTGTATGGCTGGCACCGGGGTACACCTTCTACGACGTCGTCACCTCGGTGACCCCGCAGTGGGTGGGACTGGTGCAGGTGATCGTGGTACCGCTACTGGTCGGAGTGGCCGGCGCGCTGTGGGGCGGCAGCGCTGCGGCCGGACGGCGCGTCGCCCGGCTGGCCGCGTTCAGCGCCGCCCTGTACGTGTTCCTGTACGGGACCCTCGCCGTCGTCGTGATCGGTGCCCGCGGCCCGGGAGACCCCGGCTGCACCGGCAGCTGCAACATCGGCGACCGCCTCGGCAACAACACGACCTTCTACTTGTGGTGCCTTCCGCTGTGGACCGCGGCGCTCGGGTGGGCCGCGGCCGCGTACACCGCGCGCATCCGCTCCCTCCCGGCCGCCGCCATGGTTCCGGTGCCGTTCACGACGGCCGTCGGAGCGCACGAGGGAAGGCGCGACCCCACAGTGCCGGACCCCACAGCGCCGGAAGTGACGCTGCCGGAAGTGACGGGACGAGCGGCCCGGGTACGAAGCGGGCGCCGAGTCGCTCGTCGCGTGCTGCTGTGGACCGTCGTGGCAATAATCGTGGTCCTGATCGTCGCTGCCTGGCTCTGGGCACCAAGTCGCGGCTAGCCGCATAGCCGAACTGTAGGGACATATTTTCCGAACAGCTACCGGATCGTCAGCGACGTTTGGAACGTTTGGATCGACAAGCTTGACCGTGACCGGTAGCTGGCGGGGATTGGAACGCTAGTTGGCGGACCGGGTTCAGCGTGGACGCCTGCACCAGCGGGCGATCGCATCCAGGTCCACGTGACCGGTGGTGTCCACGCGAAGCGTGTCGGGGATGGGCAAGGGGGCGGCGTGTGCCCAGCGCCCTGACCATTCTTCCTCATCGGGCGGCTCGCCGTGGATGGCGTGCCGGGCCGGGTGGCGCGCGGCAAACCGTTCCCTGGCAAGAGCGAGCGGCACCTCACACCAGATCTGCCGGGGCACGGCCACTTGCGCGGCGTTGAGCCCGGCCTGGACGAAGCCCCAGGTCTCCCGGCTCGGCCAGGTGGACTCGAGGACGGCGCCGCCGGGCGAGTCGGCCAGCAGCGCCCACATCGTGGCGTTCGCGGCGGCACCGAACTGGCTGTTCCACGGCCGACGGCGGCGGCCTACCCGCCCGCAAGCCGGCTAGGCGGCCATCGCCGGCAGGTTGATGCTGATGCGCATCGCGACTTCCGCTTACCGGGACTCGGGTGCCGCGTGGCTCTGGTCGTGGGTGGCGGCCCAGCTCGCGAGCAGGCGCAGGGCGTCGGCGCCAGCCGATTCAGCGGGGGTGCTGAGCAGCGTCATGGACAGGCCGGGGTCGGCGGTCAGCTGCAGGGTCTCGAAGTTCAGATCGAGGTCACCGACGACCGGGTGGCGGAACTGCTTGATGCCGGTGCGGTGCAGGCGTACGTCGTGGGCGGCCCAGCGGGTCCGGAAGTCCTCGCTGCGGGTGCACAACTCCCCTACCAGGTCGGTCAGGTCCCTGTTGTAGGGGTCACGGCCGGCCTCGGTGCGCATCATCGCCACGGTGTCGGTGGCGATCCGCTCCCAGTCACGCCAGAAGTCCCGGGCGCGGGCGTTGAGGAACGCGAACCGGGCGTGGTTCGCGGGACGGGCAGGGTCGTCGAACATGGGCGCGTACAGGGCCTGCATCAGCGGGTTGGCGGCCAGGACGTCGCCGCGGCCGTTGCTGACGAACGCCGGCACGTCGGCCATCAGGTCGAGGACGCGGGTCACGCTCGGGCGAACCTGCTGCGCCGGGGGTCTACGGCGGGTGCGGGCGCTGGGGCTGGCGGCGCGGGCCAGGTCAGCCAGGTGCTGCTGCTCGGCTTCGTCGAGGTGCAGGGCCCGGGCGAGGGCGTCCAGGACGCTGTCGGAGGCGCCGGCGAGGTTGCCGCGTTCGAGCTGGGCGTAGTACTCGACGCTGACCCCGGCAAGGTCGGCGACCTCGCTGCGGCGCAGCCCCGGCACGCGGCGATTGCGGCTGAAGTGCTGCAGGCCGGCTTGCTCAGGGGTGATTTTGGCGCGGCGGGAGCTGAGGAAAGCTTTGACCTCGTCACGGTTGTCCACGTCATCCAGGCTAGGCCCGGGCCAGGCCGGATCTGCGCGGCGAGTGGTGGGCTGTCAGTACGCCCTCCAGCAGCGTCTTCTTCGTACTCCCGGGAGCTGGTTCTCTGGAATTCGTCACCAGCTCCCGGGTCTTCGGCACTGTGGGACCTGAGCGCAGATGCGGTGTTTCAACTCGATGGAGGATCACATGGCACAGAAGAAGGTTCTGCTCATCACCGGCGCGGGACGCGGCATGGGCGCAGACATTGCGAAGGCGGCCCTCAGGGCCGGGTACGCGGTCGTCGCGACCGGCCGCGATGCGCAGAAGGTCGAGAAGGCTGTCGGCGCCACCGACGACTTGCTGACGGTGAAGCTCGACGTGACCTACCCCGCCAGCGCCCAGGCCGCTGTGCAGGCTGCCGTCGGCCGGTTCGGCCGCATCGACGTGCTGATCAACAACGCGGGCAACTTCTACGCCGGGTTCTTCGAGGAGATCACCCCTGACGACTTCCGCGCCCAGGTCGAGACCAACCTGTTCGGCCCACTGAACGTCACCCGCGCCGTGCTGCCCGTCATGCGCGCCCAGCGTGCCGGGCTGGTCGTGACGATCTCCTCGACCGCCGGCATCACCGGCGCCGAGTTCACCTCGGCGTACGCGGCGGCGAAGTTCGCCCTGGAAGGCTGGATGGAGTCACTGGCCCCGGAGGTCGCCCCATACGGCATCCGCACGATGCTCGTGGTTCCGGGGTTCTTTCGCACGGACCTGCTCACGCCGGAGTCGACCAGCTACGCCGAGCCGAGCATCGATGACTACATCGAGCGCACGAAGCAAACCGTGGCTGCGTGGAGCGGCATGAACGGCCTGCAGGGCGGCGACCCCGCCAAGCTCGCGAAGGCGCTGATCCAGATCGTCGGCTCCGACGAGCCGCCGCTGCGCTGGGCCGCCGGAGCCGACGCCGTCGGCGTCCTGGAGCAGAAAGCGAAGACCCTGCTCGAACAGGCCGACGCGTACCGCGAGCTGTCGTCCTCGCTCGGCCACGACGACGCCGTCTGACCACGACAGCCACCGGGCAAACACAGAAAACCTGAGACTCGGCCACTATCGCTGAGACCGGAACCTGCTAGGGCTGACCGGGTTCTCCGGGAGCCATGAGTGGCCAAGTTCCGTGAAAAGTGGCCAACTAAAAAGAAAGCTCTCAACTGCAGGCGGCACGGCTAGCAAAACCCCGTCCGCTGACTAGCGTTCCAATCCCGCCAGCTACCGGTCACGGTCACAGGTACAGGCCCGCTCAGGTCAGCGGCACCCTCTCGGGCTGACATGCCTGTCACGGGACACTGGTTCTCCCGGTCAACGCCATCCCTGCAGCAACCTGGGACTGGAACGAGGCGCTGGCTGGCTCACGGCCGGCGGCCGGTGCCTGGTTCCAGTGGCCTAGGTGGCGTCGATGCCGTCGACGAAGCTGAGGACGGCCTTTGCTAGTTCCTCGGGGGCCTCCATTGCGGCGTAGTGGCCGACGCCGTTGAGCTGGACGGAACTGACCGCCGCTGACGCGGCCTGGGACATGGTGCTGGCCGTGAATGGGCCGCCGTCGGCCCCGACCGCGAGCACGGGCACGGCCAGCCCGGGAGACTCGGCGAGGGCCTTGAGTTCGGGTCCTTCCCGAAGCAGCGACCGGTAGAGGCCGGCCGCGCCGCGCCAGCCGTCCGGGCGTGCGTAGGTGCGGGCGAAGTCGTCGATGTCGGCATCGGTGATCGCGCCCGCGACGGCGGTCATGGACGGGAACGCGTACTGCCCGAGGAACTCGCGCTCGCGGCCGGCCAGGAGCATCTCGGGAATGCCGGGCGCGGCGAGGACCCCGATGTGCCAGGCGCCGCGGGCGACGTCGGCCAGCATCTCCCAGCCGAAGCCAGGCAGGCTCGTCTCGATGGCGGTGAGGCTGAGCACGTCTTCCGGGTGGGTGGCGGCCAGCCGGAAGACCGTCGCCCCGCTGATGTCCTGCCCGGTCAGGTGGACCCGGCCGAGGCCGAGGTGCGCGATCAGCTGGTGCAGGTCCTCGGCCGAGGCCTTGCTGTCGTAGTCGACTGGCGCGGTGTCGGAGTCACCGAAGCCGCGCAGGTCCACGGCGAGGACCTGGTGGCTGGCGGCGAGCAGGGGGATGAGCTTGCGGAAGGCCCTCCAGGTCTCGGGGAACCCGTGGACCAGCAGGACCGGGGACCCGGTGGTCCCGGCGGCAGCGTAATGCAGGGTCGTCCCGTTGACGTGGGCGCGGTGGTGGGTGAACTCGGGGACGGTGAGGCTCGCTGGTGCGGTAGCCATATCTCTCTCCTTATTTCGACAGTCTGACTGTCTAATAATAGACAGTCAGTCTGTCCTTTGTCGAGGGTCATATCCTTCTCGCATGTCTCGCTCTGGCGCTGATCTCGCGCTGCTGCTGCTCGGGGGCTTCCGCACGCTCGTGGATGCCGCGACCGCCGAGCTAGCCGATCGCGGCTACGAGGACGTGCGTCCTGTTCATGACTTCGCGATGCGGGCCATCGCCGCCGGAGCCGACAGCGCCTCAGAGCTAGGCCGGCGCCTGTCGATCACCAAGCAGTCGGCCGCGAAGACCATCGAGGTCCTGCAGGAGCGCGGGTACGTCGCCCGCGACCCGGACCCGCGTGACGCCCGCCGCAAGCGCCTTCGGGTGACCGAGCGCGGCTTCGACGTGCTCCGCCAGGGCGAGGCGATCTTTGACGAGCTGCGTGACCACTGGGCGGAGCGGATCGGCGCCACCGAGCTGGAAGGCATCGAGGATCACCTCGCAGCGCTAGTGGGCGCACAGCCGGTACGCTTCGACACGCCCGGGTGGATCACCCGCGACATCGGCGAGCCAGCGTGAGCTGGGCAGCGGACAGGCGGACCCGACAGCAACAGCGCGTTGCCCGACGAACGCGCGTGCAAGGGCCGCAGGTCAGGCTTACGGCCTCGGGCAGGTCCCTGGCCCGCAAGCCGGCCACAGCCCGGGCCCCTTCCGTGCCGATGTCATCGTGGTCCCGGCGCGAAGAGCGCCGAGAGCCTCAAGGGCCAGCTAACTCGACCAGGACGACGTCGCCCGCTGCCGCTTGCACTCACCAGCACTGCGCCCGCCTCCGCAGCCGCGTGCTCGTCGGCGCCTCCTAGGCGGCGATCAGGGATTACGTCCGGAGCCGTCGTCTCGCAGGGCAACTAGGACGGCATCCCCAGGGCGACCCGGTCGCGCCGGCGGGCCGTTTCAATTGAGACCGAGGCACTAACGGGCCGGATTCAGTGAGACGGGGCCGATTTATCAGCGACAGGACATCGGACCTGGGCGCCGTCATCGCCCAGGTCCGGCGTACTCCGGGTCGGCCGCTGGCCGTGCGTGCGGTGCGGTGCGGTGCGGTCAGCTGTCGGTGACGGCCACCGCGGTGGGGAAGTTACCAACGTTTATCGCGGGGTAGACGTGGCCGGTGCTCGTGCTGAACAGCGACACCTGGCCCCCGTAGCAGTCGAGGACGACGGCGGTCTGGCCGGCCAGCGTAATGGCGGTCGGGTAGGAGTACAGGCCGACCGACAGCGGGCTGGCGGCACGGCCAGTGCTGGTGTTCACTGGGGTGACGGTGCCGGCGATCGTGTTGACCACGTACGCGGTGGTGCCGTGGATGGCGATCGCGTCAGGGGAGTAGCCGACCGGGATCGTCGCGGGGTCGCCTAGCCGGGTGAGGCGGTCGGAGTTGCCGTCCACGACGTACACGCTGTCGCCCGTCGCGGCGAGGGCGTCGGGGGCGTAGCCGGCCGCGATAGCCCGGCCGGCCTTGTTCGTGGCCACGGTGACCGGGGTGACGGTGTCGCCGCCGAAGCTGGCGACGTACAGCGTCTTGTCATTCGCCGCCAGCGTCTCGGCGAGCGGGAACCCGCCAGTGCGGATTGCCGGCAGCGCGGTGCCGGTCGCGATGGCTATCGGGGTGACGGTACCGCTGAGCCAGTTGAGCACGTAGGCGGTGCGGCCGTCCGGGGTGATCGTGATCGCCCGGGGGTCCTTGCCGACATGGATGGGGGTTCCGGCCTTTCCGGTGGCGACAGCGACCGGCGTGACCGTGCCCGAGCCGGAGTTCGCGACGTAGAGCGTCTTGCCATCAGGCGTCAGCGCGAGAGCCCACGGGGCGCTACCCGTGACGATGGTCTTGCCGGGCTTGCGGGTGCTCGCACTGATGGGAGTGATCGTGTCGCCGCCACTGTTCGCCACGTACACCGTCTTGCCGTTCGGGGTGGCGACGACGGCCCGCGGCTCGCTGCCTACCGGGATCGCGCTTCCCGCCTTTCGAGTGGCCAGGTTTACCGGCGTGACCGAGTTCGAGCCGTAGTTCGCCACCCAGGCGACGGGCTGGCCGGAATCGGCCGTCGTACTGGCGGGCGCCGGGTCGGCAGGCGGTGTCGTAGCGGGCAGTGTCGTAGCAGGCGGTGTCGTAGCGGGCAGTGTCGTAGCGGGCGGTGTCGTAGCGGGCGGTGTCGTAGCGGGCGGTGTCGGGGCCGCTCGCCTCGCGGTTACCGCGGCCGGGACGACCGGCGGCAGCGGTCCGGATGAGGCGGGCGTGGTGGAGACAGAGGTGCGAGCCCGTTCTGTATCGAAAATGTCATTAACAGGCTGGGCGTAGCGGTCGTTGGCGGTTAGCGTGCCAAGGCCGAGCGCGGCCTCGATCGTGCGGAGCAGGCTGTAGTGGGTGTAGCGGGTGGTGGACGTGTAGCCCTGGCGGACGCCTTGCGAGCCGAGGATGATCGTCGGTACCCGCTGCGCCGGATGCTGGAAGTCCATCCCGTCCTCGTCGAACGTGATGATCGCGAGAGAGCGCTGCGTCTTCCACGCCGGTGAATTGAGGATCGCGGTCAGCTCGGTCTTGAGGAACGCGTCGCCGGCGGCGATACCGCAGCCTTCCACGTCGGAGCAGTCATCGGGGGATACCCAGGCGAAGTTCGGGGTGGTCGAGGTGCTGGACAGGTCCGAGGTGAGCTCCTCGAGCGGGACGACGTGGCTTGCGCAGTAGCTGGGGCGGTCGCGGACATCCTTGAAGTACATCATCGGCTGGTCGTCGTCCCAGTAGTACCCGTGCACGGTGTCGTCACAGGGGCCATTCGCGCTCTGCAGGTAGGCCTTCCAGCTCTCGCGGGCCGTGTCGACCAGGTCGCCGATGTTGGGGGCGTTGATCGTGTAGAGCGGGTTCTCCTCCTCCGGGTCGTCGAGCGGGATGCCGAAGGTACTGCCGCCGGCGACGGACAGGTAGTTAGCGTCGCTCGGGTGCTCCTCCGCGTAGAACTGGCTGAGCACGGCGCCGTGGGAGCGCAGGCTGTTCATGTAGGGCGCCTGCTTGAGGTTGCCGATGACCTGGTTGTAGTCCTCGTTCTCGAAGTAGAAGAGGAAGACGTGCTGGTAGCGCGGGACGCTCGCGGCGGGCGGGGTCAGCGGGGCGGGCTGGGTGACCGGCTGGCGGAAGGCCAGGCTGAGGTCGCCCGCGGCGGCGTAGTCGTAGCCAGTCTGCGGCGCGTCCGGGCCGTTGTAGTCGGTGAGGGTCGTGGCCAGCACGATGGTGACCTGGGCGTGCGTCGTGCCCGCCGGGACCGCGCCGGTGGCGGTGCGGCTAGCCAGGACGGAGCGGGCCTGCTTGCCGACCGCTCCGATCACGGCCGTGCCCTGGACCTTGTCGCTCGCGTTGAGGAAGCTGACGGTGACCTCAGCGTCGCTGGTGCTCGTGCCGCCAAGCCAGGCCGAGAGCGTGTAGTGCAAGGCGTCGGCGGCTGACGGTGCGGGCTTGAGTGGCACGTCCTGGGTGAGCTTTGCGGTCCCGCCCGCGCCGCCAACGAACAGCTTGCCGCGGCTGGCTGGCCATGTCCCGGTGGCCCGCGGGAATCCCGAGGTGCCGTAGCCGACCACGGTGGGCAGGCCGGCCTGGACCTGCCAGCCAGGAATCGTGACCGCGTCCCAGCCCTGCGCGGAGGCGACGCCGACCGTGGCCCGCGGGTTGACCAGGAGGTTGGTGCCAGGCTTGGCGTAGCCCGTGCTGGCCGCCGCGCTCGCTGGCCTGCCGGCCTGCTGGGCTGATGCGCTGGCGGTGGCCGGGTGGCCCAGTGCCAGCGCTCCGGCGATCACGGCGGCGGTGACCGCGACTATGGCGAACGGACGGCCTACCACCCGGCACTTGTTGCGCGTGGCGTGCGGGACTCCGGGGCGAGGGATCATGGGTCGCGGCCTCACTCATCGATGCTGACTGGCCATTTCCTTCGCACGGTAGAGATCAGCCGATGCCGCCTCCACCCGCCTTCACGAAACTCTCGTGGGCCAGCTGGTGAACTTCTGAGGTGTGGGAGCACTCATGGCTTCACTGTGACACCGTCATAGAAGAGCGACGGAAAGTGACGGATGTCCGCCTTGCCCGCCAGGAACTTGCCGTTGTTGCCAGCGTGCTGAATGGGTCAGCGTGACGACTGACCGCTGGCGGCATCCGCCCCAGTCGCTGCGCCGCCATCGTAATTTTTTTCCCATATACCAGACGGCCATTGCTTTTCCCGAGGCCAATTAGACCTTTGGTCGCCTGGCGGCAGGCTGCGCGTCACCGCTAGGACACCTCGCCTCAGTAAGGTCAACCCGTTACAGACGTTACAGAAGGGCGATAATGAGGACAATGCACATCGGCAGACGCGGCCGGGCCGTGCTGGCCACCGTCAGCCTGCTCGCGGGCGTCGCCGGCATCGCCGGCACGACCGGCATCGTGAGCGCGGCCCCCGCGTCCGCCGCCGTAGCGGCAAAGACGGCCGTACAGACGACGGCCAAGAAGGCCACGCCGCCGCACATCATGACGATCATGATGGAGAACACGGACTACAGCCAGTTCGTTGGTTCCCCCGCGACGCCGTACCTGAACGAGATCGCGCACGAGTACGCGACGTTCACGCACGCCTCCGGCTGGACCTACCCGAGCCTGCCGAACTACCTGGAGCTCCTGTCAGGGTCCGATGACGGCACTGCGGGCCAGGACTGCGACATCACGCAGGCGGGCTGCAACAACTTCACGAACCCAACCCTGGTCACCCAACTGGAGAAGGCCGGGATCTCCTGGAACGCGTACTACCAGGGCGACACTGCGGGCTGCTATCAGGGCGACGGCAGCGGGAACTACCCGTACTGGCACAACGCATTCCGTTACTTCAAGGACTTCAGCGAGCAGTGCTCGCGCATCACCAACTTCTCTCATCTGCTGTCGAACCTGTCCTCGCCGAAGGCGTCGGACTTCCAGTGGGTCGTGCCGGACCTGGTGAACAGCGGCGGCGACAACGGCACGATGTCCTCCGGCGACAGCTGGCTCAGCGGCGAGCTGCCGAAGATCATGGACACCTCCTGGTACCGCCAGGGTGGCCAGATCGTGATCCTGTACGACACGGGTTACAACGACACTAACGACAGCGTCAACGGCTCCACCGGCGGCCAGATCCCGATGGTCGTGGTGTCCGCGCACACCAAGGGCATGGGCGCCATCAGCACGCCGATTAACACCGCTGGCGTGCTGCGCTCGGTCGAGCACGCATACGGCCTGTCCTACCTCGCAACCGCGGCCAACGCCAAGAACGGCAGCCTGGGCAACGCGCTGGTCTCCAGCCGTCCGGTCTCGTCGCGTCCGGCCACGCCGGTCTCGGTGGGCGCGGTTCTGGACACCGCCGGGGGCACCCCGGGTGCGCTGAAGGCGGTCAGCGGCTCACTGTCGATCAACGGCCTCGCCTCGATGGGCAGCAAGGTCCTTGAGGTCGGCCAGAACGCTAGCGACGAGGGCGTCGTGGTCGCCCCCGGCCAGCCAGCACGGGTGGTCTCGGGCACGGCGGACTTGGAGTCGGTGTCCTGCACGACCAGCCAGCAGTGCTACGCGGTAGGCCTCGGCCCGCTCAATTCTGACAAGGCGGTCCTAGTCTCGATCGTGGGCGGTAAAGCGGTGAAGGTAACCGAGTTGCCCGCGTTCATCGGCCTGTACGGCATCGCCTGCCCGACCACTAGCAACTGCTACGCGGTCGGCTACGACAACGCGAGCGACGCCGACGCTGTGACGACGATCGCTTCCGGGAAGGCCGGTGCCCCCGTCCAGGTGCCGGGCAGCCCCGGCGAGTGGCTCAACGCGATCTCCTGCCCTTCGTCTACCGAGTGCTACGCCGTGGGGCTGGTGAACTACAACCCGTCCATCGTCCCGATCGCGAGCGGCCAGCCCAGCACGACCTCGATCACCATCCCGGACGCCTGGTACGTCAGCGGCATCGACTGCACCAGCGTCGGTAACTGCGTTGCCGTCGGCGAGAACAGCCACGAGCAGGGCATCATCGGCACGCTCGCGGGCGGCAAGATCCAGACGACTATCGTCAATGACACCGAGTACCTGTACGGCGTGGGGTGCGCGTCGAGCACCTCCTGCGTCATCACCGGTGCCGGGGTCCAGGCCTCGAATGGTTACTCCTCCGGAGTCGTGGATTCTCTGACCCGCGGCGTTCCCGGGAAGGTCAAGACCGTCGCCCACGCCAACGGCTTCGGCCAGGTGCTGTCCACCGGGCACGGTGCCTACGTGACCGCCGGCGCCACCTACACCGCCTGACACGCGCGCCCGCCCTCCGAGGCGGGCGCGCGTAGGTTGCCGCGGTGGATCCGGCCGCTGGAAACAGCCCCGGGTCCACCGCAGCTGGCTTCAAAGCGATTTATCCGAACGCCTTGGCGAGGGACAGAGCCTCTACACAGGGTCGGCATTAGGCTAGGCAACGTGAGATGCCGCAGCTTGACTATCGCGGGCGCGGTAGCGGTGCTGGTGGCGGGGGTGCGGGGATTGCGCCTGGGCACTGCCCGCCGAGCGCGGCCACCCTCGCGCAGCGGGAGAAGATCGACTCGGCGCGGCGCGGTGCTCCAGACGCTGGCGGCGGTGCCCGACATCCTGGAAGTAGAAGTGACACGAGCGTGAAGCATGCCAAGCCCGGCGTCGTCAGCCGCCGCAACTTCCTCAAGGGGACCGCGACCGGGGCCGCGGGCACCGTCGTCGCGGGTGCCACTGGGGCCGCAGTCCTCGGCGCGACGCAGGCATCCGCCGCGACCGCCGCGCCAGTCTCGGGCAGTTCCTATCCTTTTTACGGCGCGTGGCAGTCGGGAATCTTGACCCCGGCCCCGCTGGAGAAGCAGGCGGCCTGCTGCGTAGCCGCACTCGACGTCACCGTCAGCACGAAGTCCGGCCTGGCCAGCCTCATGGCCACGCTCACCAGCGCGGCGGCGACCGTGGCGATCGGCGGTCCCCCGCCGTACCTGGGGGTCGGCCAGCCCCCGGCCGACAGCGACGTGCTCGGCCCGACGATGCCGGCCGACGGCCTGACGGTCACCGTGGGCGTGGGCGCCTCGCTGTTCGATGACCGGTTCGGGCTGGCAGGCCTCAAGCCGCGCAGGCTGACCGCGATGCCGACGTTCCCGAACGACCTCCTGGAGCCAGCCTGGCTCGGCGGCGACCTGTCGCTGCAAGTCTGCGCCGATCACCCGGACGCGGTGCACCACGCGCTGCGCTACATCATGAAGCAGGCCCGCGGGTCAGTGCAGATCCGCTGGAAGATGGAGGGCTACGCGTCGCCGCCCCGCCCGTCGGGGACGCCCAGGAACCTGCTGGGCTTCAGGGACGGTACCGCGAACCCGACCGGCACACTGGCGAACCAGCTGGTGTGGGTCACCCCCGGCACGGGCGAGCCTAGCTGGGCAGTCGGCGGCGCCTACCAGGTGATCCGGCTGATCCGGATGCTCGTGGAGTTCTGGGACCGGGTCTCGCTCAACGAGCAGGAAGAGATGTTCGGCCGGCGGCGCGACACCGGCGCCCCCCTGGACGGCAGCATCGAGACCGACATCCCCGACTACGCCGACGACCCGGACGGGCTCGTCATCCCGCTGAGCGCGCACATCCGGCTGGCGAACCCCCGGACGGCGGCCACGGCGGACCAGCGACTGATCCGCCGGTCCTACAACTACGACCTGGGCGTCGACGTCAACGGCAACCTGCAGACAGGGCACATCTTCATCGCCTACCAGCAAGACGTCGAGCGGCAGTTCGCGACCGTGCAGAACAGGCTGATCGGCGAGCCGTTGATCGACTACGTGCAGCCCTTCGGCGGCGGCTACTTCTTCATCCTGCCCGGCGTCACCGACGACACCGACTTCTACGGCAAGACCCTGCTCGCCTGAAACCACCGTTTGCTCGACGCAGTCCATGGTGTCGATCACCAGGCCGGAATTCATGATCGCCGGCGAGTTGACCGGGGCATGCGGTGTTTTCCAGCCTGACTCGTCAAACTCCTTCCTCTGAGACAACAGGGGCGTCTTCCTCTGGGACAACAGGGGCTTCCTCTGGGACAGCTTCCTCTGGGACAGCTTCCGCTGAGACAGCAGGGGCGTCTTCCTCTGGGACGGCAGGAGCTTCCTCTGGGACAACAGAGGCTTCCGCTGAGACAGCAGGGGCGTCTTCCTCTGGGACGACAGGGACTTCCTCTGGGACAACAGGGGTGCCGAGAAGACGATCATCCGGCGCGATTTGCCGCCAGTTCCTGGTCCAGCACAACCAGAGCAGGGCAGTCACGCTCGCTACCAGCACCAGGGTGCACGGCACATCCTCACCGTATCGCTCGAGTAGCGCCCACAAGGTGGGATGCGAGGGATACAAGTACATCACAGATTCAATACTCAAAGCGGTAGCTTGCCCCAGCGCTATCCAGTCAAGCCTGCTCGCAGCCATCACTGCGAGCAGAGAGAAGAGCATGGCGTCGTACCACGCTTGCAGGTACGGCGACGCGAACAGGAAGGCCAGCATCAGGGCGAGGGCTTCCCGGGCTCCCGGCAGGTCTGGTGGCCCTTGCGGCAGTCGCCACAAGAGGACCAGCGCCAGGCCCCCGCACGCGAGCAGGCCGACGACGTTCGTCATGGCGTCGGCGTGACCGTGCGCGACGACTCGGACCAGGTCATGCCAGAGAAAGTCAGTCGGCGTGCCCCTCACGACGCTGAACGTGGTGGCTGTAAGAGTTGACCAGCCGTTGACGAGGCAGAAGGGGATGAGGACCGCCACGGCCCCGGCTGCCAGCGTGGCCAGGGCCCGGGGGCTGCGCCGTGCGGCCCACAGCACGCCAGCTCCGAACATCACGTACGTGGCCTTGACGGTAGCGGCCAGGATGAGCATCGCGCCAGCGCAGAAGACGCGGCGCACCCTCGGCTTCCGCATGGCGAAGAGCGCGGTTGCCCCCAGTGCCGTGCCGAGGACGTCGTTGTGCCCGTCTGCGATGAGGAGGAACAGCATGAGCGGGTTCACCGACCACAGCAGGTGCACGCGTGCCCGCCGGGCGGGATCTGAGCGCATGAGCCGGTCCAGGACCAGGACCAGGGCCAGGTACGCGACGGCGTTCCACGCCTTTAGCCAGAAAAGGATGCGCGCGGGAGAATCCCCGCCGATGGCGACCGCGGCCTCCTCGGACGCGGTGGCGGCCGGCCCGTATCCTGAGGGCGGGAGCGGAACGAGCTTCGGGGGACCGAACTGGTGCACCAATTTCTTGATTGGATCCCCGGCCGGCAGCCATTTGTCTGACCCGGCTAGGTAGGGATTGTGCCCGAGAAGGGCGACTCGCCCGTAGGGCGTGTAGTACTGCTGGGGATCGATGCTAGACACGGGAGGGATCACCATTAGCGCGAGGACCGCGATGACCGATCCCGCGATAAGGCGCTTATGGCTAGGCCGCCATCCTTGCCGCATCGCTATCAGGCCCGCCACCAGTCCCGTCGCGCTCAACAGCACGACGATCCAGGGCATTATCGGTACCAGCGCCGGAGATAGATGGGTCTGAATGAACCACGGCGGCCACGGCGGGGCGGCGGTAAAGATCAGCACCGGCTTGCCTTGTCCGACTACTCCGCATATGACCATCAAGACGATACTCGCGGTTATCGCCGCCACGGCGATTCTCGCTGCCCGGCGGCTGTCTCGGGGTGCAAAGGCAGGGCTGCCCGCCCCGTCCACTGACGAAACTCGCACAGTGAGTCCCCTTTCCGTTGATCGCCGCCGAAATCGCGCATACGGCAAGCACGTACGTGCCGGCAGCTCGCATATGCCTGCTGCTAGCTCTTGCGGCGTCTTGCGACCCAGGCAGGAAGTAGTCCTATCTGGCCGGGCGCGGTCGGTATTTTCGCAGTGATATGGTCCCCATGCCTCTGGCATCTCAATCACGCCATCAGCGGCGATCCCGGGACCCGTTGTAGAGCGACCCGGGCGCGACGGCCGTGGCCGACGACTGCCCACCAGGCAGGGTCAAGGCAACTAAAGTCACAAGTAAAGTGAATTAATCGGTCATAGTTCTTTTTAAGATCCATAACCTCAAAGTTCGTTAATGCCACAAACTTCGTCGAGTCGGCATGCATCGGGAAGCACCCGGTCGCGGCTAGCAGCTCGGCAGTTTCGTCCGCGCGCGCATAACGCCGTCTCTGCTATCGCCTGGCGGCACCGGCCCCGGCCCCAGCCCCGGCACCGGCACCGGCCCCGGCCCCAGCTCCTGCTCCTGCTCCTGCTCCTGCTCCTGCCCCCCGCCCGCGCCGCAGCCTTCCTGGCGAAATCTGGCAAAAAGGGTAAATCGCTGACCCAGTCCCCAGCATGCGAGCCTTCAGGATAGATCATGTGTAAAAAATGGGGTGGAAGCACCGGCAAGAACACGCGATCATGGAAGGATTTCACCCGGCCCGGTCTCAAGTATGGACCGCAAGCTCAGATAAGCACTTGCCACCGCCGTCGCGGTTCTATGGAGAGAAGCTGCACAGATCGACTTGTGGTGGGTGCCTGATATGTCAAGTAGCACAGTAACTTCTGCGGTGTCTGGCGAATCCGTGCTCCGCCAGGTTCCGGAACGCACTACCAGTGCCTGGGCAAGCCACGACGCGAGCGCATTCGCTGAGGTCTTTACCAGGGACACCAAGGTCGTCATCGCCGGTAGCTACCTGCGAGGACGCGATGAGGTCCGGTCGTACATGTCAGCGGCCTTCTCCGGGCCGCTCAAGGGCACAACGGTAATCAGCGCCCCGGTCTCGACCGATTACATCAATGCCGAGACCGGGCTAGTGATCACCGAGGGTGGCGTGATCCTGCCGGGCGAAACGGATGTCTCAACCGAGCGTGCCATCCGTGGCACCTGGGTGCTCGCCCCGGAGGACGGGGAATGGCGCATCCGCGCGTACCACAGCAGCCCCATCCAGTGAACTTAATGGGAAGAATCATGACAGCTCATTCCGAAGCTGCGGTGGCGCGAGTCATCCCCGTCCATGACATCGCCTGGGAAGACGCCGGCCCGGGCCTGAAGGCCAAGCCACTGTGGGCGGACCCGGCAACGCAGCGGCGAGCTTATATGGGGCTCCTGGCCCCAGGGGCGGAGCTGCCGTTGCACCGCCACCTAGGGGACGAGCTCGTCTACGTGATCGAGGGCGAGGTCGCAGACGAGAGCGGCACCCTCATGGCGGGTCAGGCCAGCTACCGCCCCCCCGGCTGCGTGCACAGCCTGGTCATCGAGCGCGGCACGATCGTCTTGAACGTTGTCACGGGCGGCATGGAGTCCGCGGACAGCCCGGACGGAGAGCCGGCCTCCCGGCCCATCAACGTAGGCCAGATCGAATGGGCCGAATCGGGCGAGGGAGTACGCCGCAAGGTGATCTGGGAAGATCGCGCCGCCAGCCGCTCGATGCAGCTTGTCCGGTTCGATCCAGGCGCGGTCGTTCCCATGCATCGTCATCACGGCGAATCCCTGGTGTTCGGGATCGAGGGAGAACTAACGGACGAGTACGGGTCGATGCTGCCGGGGTACTTCAGCTGCCAGCCGGACGGATACGTGCACTCAGTGCGCTCCGCGAACGGTGCCACCATGCTGTGCTACATCTGGGGCCCGACAGAGCTGGTGGTGTGATGAGCAATGCATTATGCCGGTGTGCCTGCTCGGCATCGAGTCACGGGGTGACCGCCGGCTGACCGCCGCGGTGTCGCAAGGGTCATTCCGCTAGGCCTTTCCGCGGCCCTGATGCGAGGAGACTGTAATGGTGATAAGCGGTGCGCCTTCCGGGACCCGGTTCGGCTTGTTCCTGAACAACCGCGGCGCGGTCATCGTCGGCGAGCGCTATACGCTGGCCACTTTGCTGGCGCTGGCGGCCCGCGCGGAGGAACTGTGTTTCGATTTTGTCTCCGTCGGCGACAGCGTGCTCGCCAAGCCTCGTTACGCTCCGATCCCCACGCTGGCTGCGGTGGCGGCGGTGACCACGCGGATCGAGCTGACGACCGGCGTCCTGCAGCCCCACCTGCGCCCTCCTGTGCAGCTCGCGCAGGAGTGGGCCACCCTGGACGCGCTGAGCGGGGGGCGCACCGCGCTGGGGGTCGGACTGGGTTCCGGCGGTCGTGAGCTGGTCGCGGCCGAGCTTTCCCTGGCGGGTTTGTCGCACAGCTCAAGAGCGGCGGCATTCGAGGAGTCCATCACCGTCTTGCGCGCACTGTGGAGCGGCAGTGGCCCGGTAACCTTCCCCGGCCGGTTCTGGAACCTCACCGACGTCGACCCCGGCTACCGGCCCGTGCGGCCCGGCGGGGTCCCGATACTCATCGCGTGCGGCACGTACGTTCCGGAGACGGCGGGGGCGAGTCCGGTCGGCATCGTTAGCCCTGATGCAGCCGACGTTGTCATCGGCCCTGTCGGCCGGGTGGCCCGCCTGGGCGACGGATGGATATCCGGGATTCTCCGGCCCGAGGAATGGGCAGTTCTGTGGGCCCGGCTCAGGGCTGAGGGAGAAGCTGTTGGCCGGGACCTGGCGGCGCAGACTTTCGAACGCCGGTTCAACACCTATATCTACGTGGGAAATGACCGTGGCGTCGCCCGCCGGGAAGGCAAGCAGTTCATGGAGGCGTATCACAGACTGCGGCTCGACGACGCCACGCTGGACCGCTGGCTGATCCACGGCTCGGCCGCCGATTGCGCCGCCCGGCTGAGCGAGCTGATCGACGCTGGGGTCAACTCTTTCCAGTTCGTCCTGGCCTCGGATGACCAGATGACACAGCTGGAACGACTGGCCGAGACGCTCAGCGTCTTCGCTCCGGGAAAGAGCTAGACCGTACGGCGGTCGCCGGGTCACGGGGCCGGAGAGCACGGCAATCCGGGAGATGGCGCTCCGGCGGTAGATAGGAATACTTCCGTAAGCAACGCCTTCTCGCCAGAAATTGTGGATGTGGTTATGCCTGCAGTACGGGTCGGCATTGTATTGCCGACTAGAGAAATGGCTATGGCGGGTTCTTATGATTCCGTGCCGCTACTGGAACTGGCTCAGGAGATCGAGGAACTCGGATTCGACTCAGTATGGGCGGGTGACTCCTTCATCGCCCGCCCGCGGCTGGAACCGCTGACATTGCTGGCGGCGGTCGCCGCGGTGACGAAGAGGGTGACGATCGGCACGGCGGCGCTCATCGCGGTGCTTCGCGAGCCGCTCACCCTCGCCCATGCGATCTCCACTCTGGACCACATCAGCGGGGGGCGGGTGCGGCTAGGCATCGGCACGGGCTCACCGCTCCCCGTCCGCTCGGAGACCGCGGCTGTTTCGATGCCCTACAGCGAGCGCGCCGGCCGCGTCGATGAAGCGGTGACGCTCTTCAAGCGGGCGTGGAACGCCGGTGACGGTGATCTGCGAGGACGGTACTGGGACCTCGGCGAGCTCCGGCAGCAGCCCCCGCCGGCCCAGCCGGGCGGCCCTGCTTTCTGGCTCGCGGGCAACGGCAGCCCGCGGGTCATCGCGAGGATTGCTGGCGGCTACGACGGGTGGATGCCGTTGCTGCCGGACCAGGGCCAGTACGCACGCACGTGGCGGAGCATCCGTGCGGCGGTGGGCGCGGCCGGCCGCGATCCTGACTCGGTCACCGCGAGCCTGTTCGCGACGATCAACGTCAATTCCGACGCGGCGCGAGCGTGGGCAGATCTTGATGACTACAGCCGCCGTTACTACGGTTTGCCGTTGGCGAAGATGTCTGAATTGCAGCCTTACTTCGGCGGCTCGGAAGGCGAATGTGCGGAGTGGCTCGCCGGGTACGTGCGCGCAGGCGCGCGTCATATCGTCCTGCGCATGGGTTCGTTCGATGCGCACCGCAGGCATCTGCATGCCACCGCTGGGGCGGTGCTGCCGGTACTGCGGAGTATGGACTGCAAGATCAGATAAGGACTTGCCGCCGCCCGGGGACTTCACTCTTGACTTTTATGACGTCGCCCGCCGGCGACCGCAATCTCGAGGATGACCATGAGGCGGGCGGCACGCCATGATCAGCGTGACCGGTCGTGACAGCTTGCGTTAGTCAGTGGAGGAAACAATGCCGACGGCCCTTGGCTCATTGCGCAGGCTGGTGATGTCGCCCCAGCTCGCGGACGTCACGTTCGCGAGGCGGGGATTCCCGGCTGTCCCGTCCGCGGCGACGCGGCGGCTGGAGGCGATCCCGCAGGCGGTCGTCTGCGGCTTCGAGTGGGGAATAGACGCGCGCGGCCAGTGGGACGTGGAGCGGCGCCTTGACCTGGTGGACGCCGAGTTGCGCGGCTTCGCCTACGAGGGCGCGACGATGGCGCTGACCATCCTGGACGCGACCGGGCGCGGGCACCGCGCCCGGGACCTGCTGCGCGGCCCGGGGCAGCCGCACGTCTTCCTCGCCTACATCGGGATGGGCTTCGCGATGGCCAGGCTGCCCAGGCCGCTGTGGAAGAAGGTCGTCCCCGACCTGAGCGGCGACCCCTACTATCCCGTGATGAGCTGGCTGGCGGTCGATGGCTACGGCTTTGACCGGGCGTACTTCGACACGCCACGCTGGGTTGACGCGCAGCGGGTGCCGAGGCCCTACCCCTGGGACGGGTCGCCGGGCTACTTCCCGCGGGCCGTCGACCAGGGCATCGGCCGTGCGCTGTGGTTCACCTGCGGCGGCCAGGCACCGTGCGTGGCGGCCGCCGTCGGGCGGTTCGCCAGTCACCGGCAGGCTGACCTGTGGAGCGGGATCGGCCTGGCCGCCACCTTCGCGGGCGGGTGCGACGCGGGCGGGCTGGCCTCACTGCGGTCCGCGGCGGGCGAGCACGGGCCGCAACTGGCCCTCGGCGCCGTGTTCGCGGTCAAGGCGCGCGCGTACGCGGGCCTCGTGCCTGAGCATGCCCGCGTCGCCTGCTCAGCGCTGACGGGTACCTGCGTCGACAAGGCCGTCGCGATCGCCGACGACACCGCCGTGACCTCGGCTCCCCGCGGCTCGCAGCCGCCTTACGAGATCTGGCGGCAGCGGGTACGCGCTCATTTCACCGCGCAATTATCCCCTGGCCATCGCGATATGCCGCTTGCGTCATCGAGCCGGAACGGCAGCACAGAAGAAGCCACCTCGCGTGGCGCGCGCACACCCCGACACGACATCGTCAGGAGACACCTCATGACAAGCGATACGACGAACGGAACGAAAAGCCAGGAACGAACCGATGTCGTTATGGTCGGCAGCGGCCCCGGCCGCGCGATCACGGACTACCACCTGGCGGCCAGCGGAGCCTTCGGGCTGCTGCCGGCCGTGGCAGCACGGTGAGCAGCGCCCTGCTGGCCAGCGGGGTCCGAAGGTCGCTGGGCCAGATCCGGTACGTCTCCCCGGTCCTGCCTGGTGCGGCCGACGGCCTTGTCGCCAGCGTCTATGCCCAGGCGGAGCGTGACTTCGGCCTGGTCGCCCCGCCGCTGGTGCTGCACTCGCCCGCACCGCAGGCCCTCGCCGCGGCCTGGCTGATGCTGAGGGAGACGCTGCTGGCCACCGGCTCGGCCGCGCGGCAGGACAAGGAGGTGGTGGCGGCCGCGGTGTCGGTGGCGAACGAGTGCCCCTACTGCGTCGCGGTGCACTCGGCGGCCGTCCGGGGCCTGGTCGGCGGGAGCGTGCCGGCGGACCTGGCGGCCGGGCGGCTGGAGGGCATCGCCGATCCCGCGCTCAGGGACATAGCCGTGTGGGCGGCGTCGGCCGGCAGGCCCGGCGCGCCCGTGCCCGTGCCAGCCGGCAGCCTTCCCGAGCTCGCGGGGGTGGCCGTCACCTTCCATTACCTGAACCGCATGGTCACCATCTTCCTGCCCGAGTCGCCGCTGCCGCCCCTGACGCCAAAGCCCATGGGCGGCTGGGTGATGGGCATGCTCGCCTCGGCCATGCTCGCGCCCGCGCCTGCTCCCGGCGCCTCGCTTGACCTGCTGCCCGATGCGCCGCTGCCCGCGGAATTCTCCTGGGCGGCCGGCCAGCCCCACGTCGCGGGAGCACTCGCGCGGGCGGCCGCGGCCATCGAGAAAGCTGGACAGGATGTCGTTCCCGAGCCGGTCCGCGACATGGTCCTCGACCGACTGCGCGGCTGGGACGGTCGACCGCCGGACATGAACCGGGGCTGGGCCGAGAAGTTGGCGGTCGGCCTGGCAGCCGCCGATCGTCCGGCCGGCCGCCTGGCGCTGCTGGCGGCGTTCGCCCCTTACCAGGTCACCCGGGATGACATCAGGGAGGTCAAGAGCACCTGGAGCGAGACGCTCATCGTGCTCACCTCATGGGCGAGCATGGCGGTCGCCCGCACGATCGCGTCCTCGCTTCCAGTGGGGTAGCCGTCCGGGGCCGCCGCGGCGGTGCTCGCCCGCCAGGTCGATGCCCGGACCGCCGCCGACCCCCGTGTCACCGGGCTTGAGGCCCGACTGGCCGCCGAGCACATCGGCAACTGGACGCGCCAGCACTCATCGGCGCACTGGGCGGAGGGCAAGTAGGAGGCGAACATGGGGTAAATCGGGCAGGTGAATGATGTGAAATGTTAAAACCCCAGGTCATGAACCGGAGCCGAAATCCGGGGCTGGCGTGGCTAGCTTAATGGTGCTTCAATGGCTATTGATCTAACTGCGGCTGGCAATCTAGGATTGGAATATGGCGATCCCCACCGAGCCAATCGGCAGCATTCCCCGTCCGCCGGAACTGCTCAGCGCGATGGCCGCGTACGACTGCGGTGAGATTGGAGATGCGGAGCTTGCCGCCGCTCAATACCAGGCCGTGCGCGACACCATCCGCCGCTTCGAGCAGACCGGGCCCCTTGTCGTCACTGATGGGGAGCAGTCCAAGCCGAGCTTCGCATCTATCCGCTTGCTGGGCTCAAGGAGCTGGCGCCCGGTGGCGTCATCATCCCGTTCACCGACGGGCACCAACGGCGGCTACCCGTGCTAACCGGCGGGCCATTCCGCTATCAAGTACACGCCGCGGCCCAGCTGAGGGCCGCGTTTGAGCACGCGACGCTTCCGGTCAAGCAGGCAGTCATCGCGCCATCGGCGCTGAGCCTGTGTGATCTGGCAAGTACCCGGCAGACAGGAAGGCACCATCATGCCGCATATAAATCTCAACCCGGATGAAGCAGGCATAATGAGCCTGTTTTCCTTCAGCCCGGCAACTGCCCGGCCGATGTCCGAGCTCGCCGAGGTACTGCTTCGCGGGCCTGGCAGCCTGACCAGGGGCGAGCGGGAGCTGATTGCCGCCTACGTTTCGTCGCTGAACAACTGCCATTTCTGTGCGTCGTCCCATGGGGAGTTCGCGGCGGCGCAACTACCGGAGGGCATGGCCCTGGTCCAGCAGGTACAAGCTGACCTCCAGAGCGCGCCGGTGTCGGACAAGGTGAGGGCGCTGCTAGCGATCGCGGCGGCAGTGCGGGAAGGTGGCCTGAAGGTCACCCCCCAGCATGTGGAAGTGGCCAGGGCGGCTGGCGCGACGGATGCCGAGATCCACGACTCGGTCCTGATCGCCGCGGCGTTCTGCATGTACAACAGGTACGTCGACGGGCTGGCCACAGTCGCCCCCGAAGACCCTGCCTTCTATGCCATGAGCGCGCAGCTGATCGTCGAAGGCGGGTACGCGGCGCTTGCGGCCGAACCGGAGCGCAGCGCCTTATAGCTGTCTGCTTGCCTTCCGAAGGCGACGGATGGGACTGAGCCCATCCCGACACGATAGCGGGCATCGCCGGCCTGGCGGCTCCTAGGAACGGCGGGAACCGTCGAGCAGGCGCTCGACAAGCCCCGCGAGCAGCGCCGCCCGGTCCGGCATCATCGAGACGTCCACGTATTCGCCTCGAGCGTGGGACCCTCCGCCGACCGCGCCAAGCCCGTCCAGGGTCGGGATGCCAAGCGCCCCGGTGAAGTTGCCATCTGAAGCCCCGGGTGCCCACCCGCCCGCTGGCGGCGGGACGCCGAGGTCGACCGCCGCCGCCCGCGCCGCCTCAAGCAGCGGCAACGCGACTTCCGACGGCATCGGATACCTGTTGAGGCCCCCGCCTATCGCCAGGCTCGCCCCCGACAGCCATGCGGGCAGGCTCCGGATTGCCTGGTCCACCCGGTCGAGTTCCGCGGAAGTCCACGCCCTGACATCGACGCATACGCTGGCCTCCTCAGGCACGGTATTCGACGTCGTGCCGCCCTTGATGACCGTGGGCGTGACGCTGGTGCCCTTCGCCGTGTCGGCCAGTTCCAGCACCGTGAGCACCTGATGGGCTAGCTCGGTTGTCGCGTTGACGCCCAGATGCGGCTCCACGCCCGCGTGGGCCGCCTTGCCGCCGATCATGAGCTGATAAGCGGAACCGCCCTTGCGGGCTATCTTGAGCGTCCCGTCAGGAGCGCTCGGCTCGCACACGAGGACCGCGGCGCAGCGCCGCGCCTGCTCCTCAATCAGTGCTCGTGAGGTTCCCGAGCCGCTCTCCTCATCGCAGGTGAGCAGGAGCCCGACACGGGACGCGTCTTGGAGCATGTCCACGGCGGCGAGCATCTGCACGATCCCGGCCTTCATGTCGCACACGCCGGGACCGGTCGCCCGCCCGTCAGCCACGGCAAACGGCCACTGGCTGACTGTCCCCGCGGGCCAGACCGTGTCGAAGTGGCCGAGCAGCAAGATCCCGCGGTCCGGCGCTGGCCAGAGCAAGTGCGGCAGGCCGTCCCTGGCCATCCGCTGCACCGGACGGCCGAGGATCAGCTCCCCCATCCCGCGAGCAGTTCCGCGCAGGTCTCTAGATGCGCCACCGAGCCGGCAGGCGACTCGCATGCGACCAGCATGCTCAGCCGCTCCACCATCGCGGCGGTGCTCCTGCGTGCGGTCTGCAACCTGGCGCCTAGCCGACCTTGAGCCGATTCCCTCGCGATCATGGCTCGCCGCCCTCTCACTCGCTTTGCGGCTAACTCCCCCAGCATCCGGGGTAAGGCGGCTGGCGGCTTCTCCTGAACTGCGCAGGCGGCAACGGACCTCAGGGCGCTCGGCGAGCGGCGTGCGGGACGGCGGCAAGCAGGCCGAACGTGTCGTTTTGCGACTCGACCGTCAGTGTGCCGCCGACGGCCTCCAGGCGCGCCACCAGGTTTTCCAGCCCGCCACCATCGCGGTAGGGCACCCCTGACCTTGGCGCGCCGTCATTGGCGACGACCAGCGTGACGCACTCCCCGGCCTGGCTCGCCGCGAGGCGGCAAGTCCGCGGGGAGCTGTGCCGCAGCATGTTCGTCACCGCTTCGCGCAGTACCGTCGCGAGCACGGTATCGACCTTCTCGTCAAGGGCACCGCAGTCGATCTCGATGTCCGCCATGATCCCGGCGGCGGCCAGGAGTGATGCGGCTGACCCCGCCTCCGCGACCAGGGACATGGTGCGATAGCCGTTCGCCACCAGGCGCACGTCGGCTACCGCCTGCCGGGCGAAGACGACGACATCCGCTAGTTCCTCACGGGCCAGCTCCGGTTTAGTCTCCATGGTCCGCCGGCTCAGCTCGGCCTTCAGCGCGATCGCCGACAGGCTGTAGCCCAGAAGGTCATGGAGATCCTGGGCGAAGCGCGTGCGTTCCCTGATGACGGCTAGCTGGGCGATTTCCTGGTGCATGCCGTCCGCGGGCCTGATCAGCAGCACCAGCCGGGAGAGCCCGAAGACAACAATGCCAAAGGCTAGGTCACCGGCCACTGCCAGGGCGATGTCATAGGCTCCCGACCGCGTCATGATGGCTGCGGCGAGCATGCTCAAGGCGATGGCGGTGAACGGCACCCATGCCTTCCAGCCCGGTATGAGCAGCAATACCGACCCGGCGAGGAAACCGGTCATCCCCGTCCACATGATGCCGAAGGCCAGCAGGGGCAGGTAGGTGGCAGCCGCCTGGCTCAAGACCATGGCACTTCGTTCCCGGGCGGGCCAGCGCTGCGCATCTGGACAGGAATTCCGCACCTGCAGCGCGAAGGCCGTGGTGGCCGACGCCAGAGTGCCAGCGAGCTGGAATGAGTCCGACAACCCTGTCGCTTGTATGATCAGTGTAATCTGTAGTCCGAACAGGGCGCTGAGCGACGCCAGCAAAATCGTGTATGATAGCTTCAGGCTGCATCGGACTTCCGGGACCGGCGGCGTTGTCGCATCGAGTCCGCTGCTGGCTATGAAATCGCGTCCCGTGTCTCCGCTCGATACTGGTACGAGCATATTTTGTAGGCCGCGAGCCTGCCAGCGAGCCATACTAATTCCCTCAGTTAGTGCTCGGCGCCGCCGGGGCGCAGGCAATTCGGATGGTGGTTTTCGTCACGTACTGTAGGGGATCGGGGCATGGATTTTGCATCTTTTGCGTGAACTTACCACTCCATCGCCCAGTTGATGCCGCTCGCCTTGGGGCATCGCCGCGTCGGCCGCTCGGTCTGCCGCGCACTTGGGAGACGTACGTATGGAGTCTGGCGGGGAAGCCGCGCGGGGGGCGGTCCGCCCATGGCCCGGCGACGAGCGTGGATGTGGTGAGCACATGCATGGTGGAAGCGCGAGCGGGGCAAGGAGTTTACGCTGCTTACTCGCGGTCAGCGTGGCTAGCTTATTTCCGGACCGCACGGAGAATTGCCCGAGTAGCTGGACGCGCGCCTCTTCGGAATCTGTGTGCATGTGTGTCCTTGTGTTGCATGTAAGCCTAGATCTACTGTCGAGCATGCGTGGAGCTGAAGCATTAGTTCCAGTTACATCGTCACGACTCATTAGTGAAAGATTCATGCTAGCCGGGTTAAAGCTATCCCCGTCGCAGGGCGGGACGAGGTGCCGGCCGAATTCGAGCACGGTCGTTCCGTGAACGCCGATTCGCATGTGGTGCGCGATCAGCGCCGGATCGTTCGGGGTGAAGCGGTTGGCGGCGACACAGCGCTGCGCCGCGCACTCCACCACCGTGCTTAGCGTGTACCTGCCGTGCTGCCGGTCCTCATCCGTCAGGGCCAAGCCGGCCAGGTTCGATGAGCCGAACACCACTTCGAAGCGTGCCCGTTGGTCATGACGTTATACCGGTATCTCCGCCGGAGCATGGCCATGTTCGGCTACCGGGTCCTGGTCGGGGGCTGCGCGCAGCGTGCCCGAGGCGTCTAGCGCCGGGTGGTTCGCGACGTCCACTCCTCAAATCTATGCCTATTCGACCTTGCGCTTAAGGAACAGGCGTCCGCCCGGACCGCAATGGTGCCCAATGTCGGTGCGGTATTACTCGGGTGGCTGTTTTGGTGCGGCAAGGCGGGAGAAAGGTGCGGTGGGGGTGCCGCGTCGTAGGGTGATGGTGGTTGAGTCTGGTGATTGGAGGAGAGTTGTCTAGCCTGGCAAAGAGCGATCATTATCTGGTTACGCTGGAGGCGTTCGCCGACAAGCTGACGTGAATGGCCGGGTGGCAGGCGCCGCCCGGCCATTTCGTGCGTGTGGGCATCTTCCACGCCCGCGGTCGGCCGTGGATCAGGCCGTCACGCCAGGAGCGCCCGGCGGAACGCGCGAAGGTCTTCGACGAACAGTCCGGGCTGTTCCATGGCGGCGAAATGACCGCCGCGGTCGAACTCGCTCCAGTGCACGATGTTCGGGAAGGCCCGGTCGGCGAGGCGGCGCACCGGCTGCGCCAGGTCGTGCGGGAACACCGCCACCCCCAGCGGCGTGGGCAGCGGGGGAGGCGGAGGAGGCGGCGTCGCCGCGGTAGGCAGGATGTCGGCCATCTCGTAATAGATCTGCCCGGAAGAGCCGGCGGTCGCGGTTAGCCAGTAAAGCATGACGTTGGTGAGCAGTCGGTCGCGGTCGACCGCGTCCTCGGGCGCCTTCACCGAATCGGTCCACTCCCAGTACTTCTCGATGATCCAGGCCAGCTGCCCGACCGGCGAGTCCGTCAGCCCGTAGGCCAGCGTCTGCGGCCGCGTGGCCTGGATCTTCATGTAGCCGGCCAAGCCGTCGGCGAACGTGCCAAGCAGGCCGAGGCGGGCGAGGTCGGACTCGCTCAGGCCCGCAAGGTCCGACGGGTCTCCTGTCGGCGCGGTGATGAGGAAGTTCAGGTGCACGCCGAGGACGTGCTCGCCATCCAGGCCGGCCAGGGTCTGGCTGACCCACGCGCCGATGTCCCCGCCTTGTGGAACGTAGCGGTCATAGCCGAGACGCCGCATGAGCTCCGCCCACGCGCCGGCGATCCGGCCGATTCCCCAGCCGGGCTCGGGGACGGGGCCGGAGAAGCCGAATCCCGGAATGGACGGGATGACCACGTGGAAGGCATCGGCCGGCAAGCCGCCGTGCGCCCGGGGGTTGGTGAGCGGGCCGATGACGTCGAGGAACTCCACCATGGAGCCAGGCCAGGCATGGGTGATGAGCAGGGGCACGGCGTCCGGCTCGGCGGACCGGACGTGCACGAAGTGCACGTTCGTCCCGTCGATCTCGGTGGTGAATTGGGGAACCATGTTCAATTCCGCTTCTGCCGCTCGCCAGCTGTAGCCGGTGCGCCAGTACTCGGTCAGTTCCTTGAGGTAGTCAAGCGGCACGCCGCGCTTCCAGCCGACGCCGGGCAGTTCGGCCGGCCACCTGGTGCTGGCGAGCCGGCGGTCCAGGTCGTCCAGGTCCGCCTGCGGGATCTCGACGCGAAAGGGTTCAATGATCATGCTGATCTGTTCCACCTATCTTGTGATCGGTTGGATCCTGGCTTCTTGGCGATCCGAGAGTGATCAGCGGAAAGGCGGGCCTGGCGCACGGCTCGGCCATGCGCTAGGCCCGCCCCGGCCCGCTCATACCCCGGCAGCTACCGCGCTGAGCCGGACGGGAATGGTGCGGTGGCCGTTCACCACGAAACTGCCCTGCGGCTGAAGCTCGTCCCGGCGAACCGCCAGTTGCAGGTCAGGGAACCGTTCGAACAGCGCGGGAAGGCCAATCATGGCCGCCATCTTGGCCAGCCGGGCGCCGAGGCAGTAGTGAAGGCCATACCCGAAGGAGAGATGCGACTTGTCCGGACGGGTGGCGTCAAAGATGTCAGCGGTGTCGCCGTGGATGGCCGGGTCGCGCCCGATGCCGGCGAAGTCGACGAGCAGCACATCGCCCTTGGCGATCTTCACTCCGTCGATCTCGATGTCCTCGGTAGCGTAACGGAACGGCAGGTGCGCGACCGGTGACTCCACCCGGAGCGCCTCCTCGAACACGTCGTCCCAGCAGATCGAGCCGCCCATCACCTGCTCGCGCAGTTCGGCATCGGTCAGCACGGCTAGGACGCAGTGGCCGAGACCGTTCACCAGGGTCTCCGAGCCCGCGCCGAGCAGCAGGTGCAGGGTGCCGATCATCTCGTTGTCGCTCAGCCGTGAGCCGTCCTCCTCCTTGGCCGCGATCAGCGCGCTGGTCAGGTCGTCGCCTGGCGTGTGGTGCTTGTACTCGACGAGATCGGCGATCGCCTTCTCCCACTGCTCGACGTTTGCCTCGGCCACCTCCTCGCTGATCCGGGTATCGACGTTGACGTGGCCGCCCTGGAGCACCTCGGCCCGGGCCTCCTCGGGCACGCCGAAGAGATCGCACATCATCCGGGTAGGCAGTTCCTGGGTGAAGGCTGCCCTCAGGTCTACGATCGGGTGGGTGGCTGCCTCCATGCGGTCGAGCAGGTCTGCCACGAGCGTCTTGAGCTGCGGTGCCATGGCCTCGACCCGACCCGTGGTAAAGGCCTTCAGCAGCAGCCGGCGCAGGCGGCTATGGTCGGCTCCGTCGTGCGTGGCCATGTTGTCCATGACGGCCCACGTGATCAGCGGCCAGCCCGGCGAGATCTCCCCGTTGATGTACGCGGGCCAGCTCCGTCGCGGGTCCTTTGAGAATCGCTCGTCGTTCATGATCTGCTTGGCGATCTCATAACCGTGCACTGACCACGCGAGGACGCCGCCCGGCAACTCGACACGTGCGATCGGGCCCTGCTCACGAAGCCGGGCCGTCTCTCCGTGCGTGTCTTTTCCATCGGTATCGAGGACCCAAGGGCACACGGCTTCTGGCATGGAACACTGCCTCCTTGTAATGAGTGCTAAGGCCATGAAAGGGTGTGGTCGTGATCGCCGACAGGATTTCTGTGATTATCACGTCATCAGAAGGCGGTTACCTGATTGCCCTTACGTTAACTCTCCGGCTATCACTGCGGCTCTTTGAAATTGCGAGTTCCGCGGCCAGCGGGCGGCGGTTCACCGTGCCGTGCCGGACGCGACGAGCATGACGGCGGTCCGGCTCTGGTGTTGCATGATGGGGGTATGAACGCCGATGGCAGCGATGAGGACCTGCTGCGCGAACTCGCGCCGAAGGTGCTCGGCGTGCTCGTGCGCCGTTTCGGCGACTTCAGCGAGTGCGAGGACGCGGTGCAGGAGGCCTTGCTCGCGGCGGCCGTGCAATGGCGCGATGACGGAGTGCCCGATAAGCCCCTGGCCTGGCTGATCACCGTGGCGTCACGCAGGCTGGCGGATCACTATCGCAGCGAGCTCGCCCGCCGCCGCCGGGAGGCGGCGAGCGTGGGCATGGAGCCAGTGGATCAGCTGTGGACTCCCGGGCCGGAGGCCGAGCGGGCGCCGGAGCGGGACGACACGCTGACGCTGCTGTTCATGTGCTGTCACCCGGCCCTCTCCCCGGTCGCGCAGGCCGCCCTGACGCTGCGCGCGGTCGGCGGGCTGACGACGGAGCAGATCGCGGGAGCCTGGCTTACTACCGAGCCGGCCATGAGGCAGCGGATCAGCCGGGCCAAGCAGCGCATCAAGGCCAGCCGCGCCCCCTTCCAACTGCCAGCCGGGGAGGAATGGCCCGCCCGGCTGCGGGTGGTCCTGCACGTGCTTTACCTGATCTTCAACGAGGGGTACGCCACCACGTCAGGTCCGCAGGTGCGGCGCGCCGACCTCACCGCCGAGGCGATCAGGCTGACCCGCGAGATCCACCGGTTGCGGCCGGAGGACGGAGAGGTCGCCGCGCTGCTGGCGCTGATGCTCCTCACCGAGGCCCGGCGCGGCGCGCGCACCCGGCCGGACGGGACCCCGATCCCGCTGGACGCGCAGGACCGCAGCAGGTGGGACCGGGCGATGATCGGGGAGGGGATCGCGCTGCTGACCAACGTGCTTTCCGCGGGACCGGTGGGTCCCTACCACGTGCAGGCGGCGATCGCCGCGGTGCACGCTGAGGCGGCGCGCGCGCAGGACACGGACTGGCCGCAGATCCTCGGCCTGTACGACCTGCTGCAGCGGATCACGCCGAGCCCCGTTGTCGCGCTGAACCGCGCGGTGGCGGTCGCGATGGTGCACGGCCCGCGGACCGCACTCGACCTGCTCGGCAGCCTGGAGGCGGACGCCCGGCTGGCCGGGTACCACCGCCTGGCTGCGGTGCGCGCGCACATGCTGGAAATGGCCGGCGACCATGCGGCCGCGCGCGCCTGCTACCAGCAGGCGGCCCGCCAGACGGCCAGTGTCCCGGAGCGGCGCTACCTCGAAGACCGCGCCGCGGCCCTCGCGGCCGACGGCTGAGGCCGCGCCTCGCCTCACTCCGGCCAGAACGGCCGCAGCTCGATCGTGCCGTACTGCGCGCCGGGATGGCGCGACGCCACCTCGATCGCCTCGTCCTGGTCGGCGCACTCGATCACGTCGAAGCCGCCCATCTGCTCCTTCGCCTCGGCGAACGGCCCCTCGGACATCAGGAGTTCGCCGTCGCGCACCTGAATGGCGACCGCGTCGTCGGCGGGGCGCAACCGGTCGCCAAGCACGCGTACCCCGCGGTCTTCCATCTCGCGAACCCAGGAGCCAACGGCCCTCATGTGTTCCGCATGCTCTTCCGGGGTCATCTGGAGGGATTCATTAACGCACACCAGCATCAGGTACCGCATGATTCCGCCTCTTTCCGCTCACGGACATCGTCTGGACGATATCAGCCTCCGGGCAGTCGGCACGGAATACGCCACGAAACCAGCCGGGTGGCCTGTCCACAAAGCTGTCACGGCCGGACGGTCGGCTCCGACCTTGTTCATGAGAGGCGCCCGACCCCGGGTGCCGCCGGTACAAGGAGGGATCGATCCTGGTGAATCTCCCGCGTGTTCTGCCGCGAGAAGAATGGCTCCGCGAGCGCAAGGCCCTGCGCGTCAGGGAACGAGAGGCCATAGAGATGCTAGCGGTGCTGGCCGCCGACCGGCGCAACCTGCCCATGGTGCAGATCGAGAAGGCCTACGTCTTCGACGGCCCCGATGGCAGGGCCGGCCTGCTTGACCTCTTCGCCGGACGCCGCCAGCTCATTACCTATCACTTCATGTTCGGGCCGGACTGGGAGCAAGGCTGCCCGCACTGCTCGTATCTAGTCGACAACATCGGGCATCTCGAGCATCTGCACGCGCGCGATACCTCGCTCGTCATGGTGTCCCGCGCACCGCAGGCAAAGATCGGGGCTTTCCGTGAACGCATGGGCTGGTCCATCCCGTGGTATTCGTCCTTCGGCAGTGATTTCAACTACGACTTCCATGTCACGCTCGACGAATCCGTGACGCCCGTCGAATACGACTACAAGGACAAGGCGGAACTCGAGGCGGCCGGTGAGGTGCACTCAACAAGCGGCGAGCAAGGCGGCGTCAGCGTTTTCCTGCGCGAGGGGAACACGGTGTTTCACACATACTCGGCGTACGGGGCTGGCAACGACTTGCTGCACGGCGCCGACATCTTCCTCGACCTGACGCCGCTCGGCAGGCAGGATAGCCCGGAGTGGCGCGGTTGGCTCCGGCACCACGACAAATACATGCCCGGTCAGGCACCCGGTCACTGCTCAGGACACTGAAGCCATAATCGGGAAGGATCATGGATAATCCGCTGAAGTGCAGTGTCATCATTCCGACGTACAACCGGGTGCCTTTGCTTCGTCGCACCCTTGACTCGCTGGCCCGGCAGGCCCTGCCCTCCGAGCAGTTCGAGGTCCTTGTCGTGGACGACGGGTCGAGCGACTCCACCGCCGCGATGGTTGCCGACTATCGTGAGCGCCTCAACCTGCGCTACTTCTTCCAGGAGGACGAGGGTTGGCGCGTCGCCAAGGCGCGGAACGTGGGCGTTGCGAACGCTAGGGCGGACATCTGCGTCTTCATCGACTCCGGGGTGCTGCTGCACTCCGGTTGCCTGCGAGCGCACGTCGTGAGCCACGAGTCCGCCGGCCCGGTCGCTGTCTGCGGCTACGTCTACGGCTTCAACGAGAATAACGAAGACGCCGAACTCATCAGTCGGGCCATCGACTTCGATGACCTGGACGGATCGATCAAGAGAATGGCTGATCAACGGCGATGGCTCGACATACGCGAGGAGTTCTACGTCAAGTACACCGATGAAATCGGCGACCTGCCCGCCCCGTGGATCGTATTCTGGACGTGCAACGTATCGGCCGGGACGGCGCAGATCCGCTCGGCGGGGTCGTTCGATGAGAAATTCAAAAGCTGGGGCGGGGAGGACCTTGATCTAGCCTACAGGCTGCACCGTAACGGTGTTCGCATCACCGTGAACCGGCAGGCGAGCTCCGTGCATTGCCCGCATCCAAAAAAATTCGATAATAACGTGAGCGGGGCCGCGGATAATTACCGGTACATCGCCGAGAAATACAACACTCCGATAACCCGGCTCATGCGCTATTCAAGCATAAGCCCGTTCAATATAAACGATCTCATCCGGGACGTCGAGTTGCCCCCCTGCGCGGAGTACCGGACAACGCGGCAAGGTGCGCTATGAGGCCGATTCGTGCGGATGCGCACCGGCCGATCCCGCGGGCGACGCCTCGGGAGCTCGCCGAGGCCAGGTGGAACATCATCCGCCTCGTGCCCCAGGCTGGCCCCTGGCTGGTAGCGGCAGCCGCCGGGGTCTACCTGCTGGCCGGCGCGCTGCCGGTCGTGTTCGTCGGCGCGACGAGCGTCGTCCTTGGCAAGGTCCCCGCGGCCGTTCAGGGCGGCCTGCACTCCACCGCATGGTCCTCGCTGCTCGCGGTGTTCGCGGTGGCCGCGGTGGCGTTCGTCGGCCAGCAGATCGTCGCACCGTTCGGCACGTCCCTGGGCGAGCTCGTCGCCCGCCGGGTCGACGGACGGCAGTTCGACGAGCTGATGTCGGCATCCCTGCGAAGCGCGGGCGTCGCGCCGCTTGAGGAACAGCAGGCGCTCGATGACCTGCGCGGCGCCGCCAGCGCCCTGGAATTCGGCCTGCAGAGTCCCGGCCAGGCGTGCGCCGGGCTGCTCGCGCTAATCGCCAGGTACACGCAGCTCACCGGGTACGCGGTCATGGTCGGCGCGGCATTCTCCTGGCTGGCCGCAGCGGGGCTGGTCGCAGCCGTGATGTTGTTCCGGTACGGCCAGCGAGGCGGACTGCGCAAGTACGCGGCACTCCGCTTCAGCCTGGTGGCGGGCGAGCGCAAGAGTGACTACCTGCGCAAGCTCGCCATCCAGACCGGGGCAGGCAAGGAGATCAGGGTGTTCGGCCTCGTCGGCTGGCTCCGGGAGGCGATGCGGGACGCGTACCTGCAGGTGCTGGCGCCGGTCTGGGCCGAGCGCAGGCGCGTCTACCTGTGGCCGTTCGTCTGGTTTGGCCTGTGGGGCTTTACTGTTGCGGCCGTGGTGTTCGGGGTGATCGGCGCGAGCGCGACACACGGCCTGACACTGACCAGGTTCGTCCTGGTCATGCAGGCCAGCCTTGGGGCGCTCCGGCTGGGCGAGTTCTACCCGGAGGCCGACCTGGCGACCGCGATCGGGATGAAGGCACACGAAGCGGTTCAGCGGTTCGCCGCGCGCCTCGGCGCGTCCGCGGCCGATAATGCGGCGGAGGGCACTCTCATGTCTGCAGGCGACGTGCCCGATCCAGTGAACGCGATCCACTTCGACGGAGTCACGTTCCGCTATCCGGGCCAGCAGCGGGCCGTTCTCGACGGCCTGGATCTGACCATCCCGGTCGGGCGGTGCACGGCCATCGTCGGGCTGAACGGCGCAGGTAAGACCACGCTGGTCAAGCTGCTCGCCCGGCTGTACGAGCCGGTACAGGGCTCGGTGCGAGCCGACGGCGTGGATATTCGTTCGTATCCCCTTGCGGGCTGGCGCGGCAAGCTTGGCGTGATCTTCCAGGACTTTGCCCGCTATGAGGCGTCGGCCGCGGAGAACATCGCGTTCGGCGCGATCGCCCACCGTGGTGACGGGGACGGGATCCGCGACGCTGCCAGGGCCGTTGACCTTGCGGAGACCCTTGACCGGCTGCCGCTGGGCCTGGATACCCCGCTGGCACGGCATCTGACCGGTGGCACCGAGCTCTCGGGAGGCCAGTGGCAGCGTATAGGGCTCGCTCGGGCGTTGTTCGCGCTGCGCCATGGCGCACCGATCGTGGTACTGGACGAGCCGACGGCGAGCCTTGACGTGCGAGCCGAGGCGCGGTTCTTCGATGAGTTCGCTGATCTGACGCGCGGTGCCACCACGCTGCTGATCTCGCACCGGTTCTCGACGGTACGGCATGCGGACCTGATCGTGGTGCTGGAGTACGGCCGCGTCGCCGAGCAGGGCAGCCATGACGAGTTGCTGGCGCGCGACGGTCGCTATGCCGCGTTGTTCCGGCTGCAGGCCGAGCGCTTTGGCGAGGCCGAGCAACTCGTTGAGGAGGCGGCGGAGTGAAAGACCTGCTTACAGGCTCCTGGCAGATGCTGGCCACCGCCTGGCGGATGGACCGGCGCAAGACGGTCATCTCGGTGGTCTTGATGATGGCCGGAGCTGCGGCGGCCCCGCTGCTTGCCGCCGCGCTCGGCCGGATGACCGATGAGATCGTCGCCGGGCACGCCGCCGGCGCGGCGCTGGCCGGAGTGGGCGTCGCGGCGCTGGCCATCGCGACGCTGACCTTCTCGCACTTCGCGCACATCGCCTATTTCGAGCTGTCCGACATGGCCGAGCTCGACTTCGATGAGCAGCTCATCATGGTGTCCAACGGCTCTCCTCGCATCGAGCACCAGGAGCAGCCCGAGCACGCGGACGCGCTGACCGTGCTGCAGCAGGAGACACGGCGCTTCGAGGTCGGCCTCGAAGCGCTGCTGAGCAGCATGGGACTCGGCCTGGCCATGGCGCTGACCGCGATTTTGCTCGCGTTGCAGAACCCGCTCCTGCTCCTGCTGCCGCTGGCCGCGGTGCCGCCCCTGCTGACCGGCCGGTGGGCCGAGCGAGTGCTCGACCGCGCGAAGACCGCGACTGCGGAGCCGACCCGCGTCGCGCTGAACCTGTTTCGCCTGTCGACCGACGCTCGCTTTGCCGGCGAGTTGCGCGTCTTCCGGCTCCAGGACGAACTGCGCCGCCGTCACGAGCAGCTGTGGGCCGCCGCCACTCGCGGCCTGTGGCGGGCGCATCTGGTGGCGGCCTGGATACGCGCCACCGGGCAGGTCATCTTCGCCCTGGGATACGTCGTCGCCGTGATCATCGTGGTCCGTGACGCGATCGCCGCGCAGCGCAGCGTCGGCGACATCGTCCTGGTGATCGCCCTCGCCGCCCAGGTCAACCAGCAGGTCACCACGGCGGTCACGCTGCTGCGCGACCTGCAGCGGATGGCGAGCACCTACCGTCGGCTCGCGCGGATCCGTGCGGCGGTGACCGAGGCCGGCGAGCCGGATGCCGTCGCGTCCCCCCCGGAGCGGCTGCGCACGGGAATCGAGATGAGCGGGGTGGGCTTCGCCTATCCGGGGACGGCTGCCCCGGTACTCCGCGATGTCGACCTCCGGCTGCCGGCCGGGGCAACGGTCGCGATCGTGGGCGAGAATGGAGCGGGGAAGACGACGCTGGTCAAGCTGCTGTGTGGCTTCTACCAGCCGTCCGAGGGCCAGATCCTGATCGACGGGACCGACCTGAGCCGGATGCCGGTCGAGGACTGGCGGCAGCGCATAGCCGCCGGGTTCCAGGACTTCGTCCGGTACGAGTTCCTGGTGCGGCAGACGGTGGGGGTAGGCGACCTGCCGCAGGCCTTCGCCGATCCCGCCGTATGCGGGGCGCTGCAACGGGCGCAAGCGGCCGACATCCTGGACCAGGTGGAGGATGGCCTCGACACCCAGCTCGGCAAGAACTACGCCGACGGCGTCGAGTTGTCCGGTGGCCAGTGGCAGAAGCTCGCACTCGGACGGGCGATGATGCGCGATGCTCCGCTGCTGCTCGTCCTTGACGAGCCGACGTCAGCCCTGGACCCGGAGGCCGAACACGCGCTGTTCCAGCAGTACGCCCGGCAAGCCAGGCGCGTGGGACTCCAGACCGGCGCGATCACCCTGCTGGTGTCACACCGCTTCTCAACGGTCCGGATGGCCGATCTCATCATCGTGATGCGGGACGGCCGCATCGCGGAGATCGGCGACCACGCGACCCTGGCCGCCAGCGACGGCCTTTACTCAGAACTCTACGAGCTACAGGCCGAAGCCTACCGGTGACAGGGTCCCGCCCCTGAGACCCGCCAGTTCGCCGCGGCAGGCCGCTCGCGGCCGGCGCACCCTAGGAGATGCGCCGGCCGCGCGGCTGACATCTCATGGGTCTGGGAGTCCTTTTCCGCCGGGCTAGCTGCGATGATCGAGAGGTGAATGACCGTGAGTCTGGATGAGAATCCTCCCCGGGTGTCGGTGGTTATACCCACGTATAACCGGTGTGAGATGCTGCGCAACGCGCTTGAGCACCTGACCCTGCAACGGCTGCCGGCGAGCGAGTTCGAGGTGATTGTTGCCGATGACGGCTCGTCGGATGCCACCGGAGCCGTAGTTGAATCGTTCTCCGGCAGGCTTCGTATGAAATACCACTTCCAGGAAGACCTGGGGTTCCGCGCCGGCGCCGCCCGCAACGCCGGGGCGCGGCTGGCCAGCGCCCCGCTGCTCGTCTTCCTGGACACCGGACCGCTGTTCGGCCCGGACTTCCTCAGTTCTCACCTCGCGAGGCACAGTGACGAGGCCGTACGCCGGGCCGTCATCGGGTACGCGTACGGGTACAATCCGGAAAAGGAAGTGTCCTGGATCAATGAGGTGGTGCGCCGACTGGGCCCGGAGGGTGCAGTTGCGCAGTACGTGAACCATCCAGATTTCTGCGACATCAGGCATGAAATGCTTGAGAAGGTCGAATTCGACCTCGGCAAGCGGTATTCACCCTGGCAGCTTTTCTTCACCATCAACTGCTCGGTACGCCGGGATGATTTCTGGGCGGTCGGCGGGTTCAGCGAACGGTTCGACGGCTGGGGCGCGGAAGACCTCGAGCTGGGATACAAACTATTCCTGCGCGGCCTTCAATTCGAGCTGTCTTTTGACGCATGGGTGGTGGATATGCCGCACGAGCGAGATCAGTATGATCGGCGGGAGCAGCTCGCCAGGCAGATGGGCCACTTCCTGGCCATGCACCGCGAACCCCTGATCGAGATCGGCTGGGCGCTGACCGTCAAGCACCTGCTGTGGACCTGGGAGGACGACTACCGGGAACTGCGCACGTGGCAGGAGCGCGCGCGCGACACGAGTGTGTCCGCCGAACTGGCCAGCGCCGTGCGGCGTATTTCCGCGCAGGACAAGATCGCCGTGCTCGGCGCCGGGGGCGACATTCCTCCGGACCTCCCGCCCGCCATCGTGATGGACTTCGACAAGGCACTGGTCGACAAGGCGGTGGCCGACGGCCGGCACGGCGGCTACCACGCCATGGGCCTTCGGACGCCCCTGCCCGCCGGTGCGGTGGACACGGTCATCATCACCTCGCGCCTGGCCGGCCTGTGGGAACGGTGGGGCGACGACATACTGACGGAGGCCAGGCGGATCGGCCGCCATGTGCATCTGGCCGACGGTCTTTCTGGGCGCTTACGAAGGGCCGTGTATCGGCACTTTACGAGTAGCGGGACGAGCCATGGGAATGCATCCTTGTATTAAATACGGATGCTAATAAAAGCTCCGGGGTAATTGGTGAGAGCCAGTACGGAAGAGGGATCATGGCTACCAGTACTTCAGGACCGGGCACCGCAAGCGCGTCTGGCGCAGATCAACAGAAGATCGTCGCTGTTACCGCTCGCATGGTCGAGGCATGGGCAACGCACGACGCCGATGCCTTCGCCGGACTATTCACCGAGGACGGGGCGCTCATCCTTCCAGGCGTCTACAAGAAGGGCCGTGATGAAATTCGCGAGTTCATGACCGGCGCGTATGCGGGACCATACAAGGGCACCACCGTGACGGGATCGCCCCTCGACATCAAGCCGCTCGGCTCCGACGCCGTCGCGCTGCTGACCGAGGGCGGCGTGCTGGCGCCCGGCGCGACCGAGCTGTCCGCGGAAAACGCCATCCGCGCTTCCTGGATTCTTGTCAGGCGCCACGGCCAGTGGCAGCTGGCGGTGTACCAGAACTGCCCGCGTGACCCGGCCAACTAGTGATGACCGCCAGCCAGAAACGTGACGGCGGCAGCCGTCACACCAGACGCGAGGCGTAGGAGAGGACCGTGAATACCCATATCGGTAATAGGGCTGTGGTGCTCGGCGCGAGCGTGGCGGGGCTGCTCGCCGCCCGCCTGCTGGCCGACACCTACCAGGAAGTGACGCTGGTCGACCGGGATGCGCTGGCCGAGACGGGCGGCCCGCGCCGCACCGTACCGCAGAGCCGCCACATCCATGGCCTGCTCGCCCGCGGCCAGCAGGTGCTCGAAGAAGCTCTTCCCCGGCCTCACCAAGGAGCTGGGTGAGGCCGGGGTGCCCATCTGCGACTTCGGCACTGGTCTGAGCTGGTACTTCAAGGGCCGGATGATCCAGAAGACGCAGACCGGGCTGACCTGCGTGTCGGCCGAGCGGCTCGCTGCTGGAAGAGCGGATACGCGAGCGGGTCAGGAACCTGTCGAACGTGCGGATCATCGAGCGGTCGGACATCATCGGGCTGACGATCTCGCCGGATCGCTCCGCGATCACCGGCGTCCGCATCGCTGCGTCGGCCGCGGGGGCCGGAGATGAGCGGGTGCTCCCTGCGGACCTGGTGATCGACGCGAGCGGTCGTGGCTCGCGCACCCCGCGCTGGCTGCGCGAGTTCGGCTACCCGGCCGTTCCCGAGGAGCAGGTCAAGATCGATCTGACCTACACGACCGTCGATTTTCGCTCGCCGCTGCCCGTCGACCCGATCGGAGACGGCGTTGGCCTGGTCTGCGTGGCGAGCCCGGCGCAGGCGCGCGGCGGGACACTGGCCCGGTTGCGCGACCGGTATTCGCTGTCGCTGTACGGCCTGCTAGGTGACGCCCCGCCGACGGACCCGGCGGGCTTCCTGGAGTTCGCCCGTTCGCTGCCAGTGCCGGAGATCATCGCCGCGGTCGAGAACGCCACGATGATCGACAAGCCTATGTCGATGCGCTTTCCGGCAAACGTGCGGCATCGCTACGAGCAGGTCGCCCGGCTCCCCGACGGCCTGCTCGTCATGGGCGACGCCGCATGCGTCTTCAACCCGATCTACGCCCAGGGCATGACCGCCGCCGCCGTGCAGGCGACGGTGCTGCGCCAGCACCTGGAGCTGGGATGCCCCCCGAGGCCGAGGGAGTTCTTCCGTGACCTGTCCGCGGCGATCGACGCGCCTTGGGACATGGCGGTCGGCGGCGACCTCGGTTTCCCCGGCGTCCGGGGGCGGCGGACGATGAAGGTCCGGATGGGAAACTTCTACATTCCCCGGCTGCAATCGGCGGCCGTGGGGGACGGCGTTCTGTCCAACGCCTTTCTGCGCGCGGCGGGATTGATCGATCCGCCGCAGGCTCTGATGCGTCCTGCCATCGTCTTGCGTGTCCTGCGCCCGGCCCGGGCGTCATGACCAAGCTTTCCGGCAGCGCAACACTTCGATCCGCCTCAGCCCCTGCGAACCGAAGCAGGGCGACATCTCAAGGAGCGCAGTCTTGCTGACAACACAGGTAACCACGGGGACGGAACTAGCCCGCCGCGCCGCCGAGATCATCCCGGTCCTGCGGTCGCACGCGCAGTGGACCGAGAGCAACCGCCGCATCCACGACGAGTCCCTGGACGCACTCACCGAGGCCGGCATGCTCCGGATGCGCTTCCCCGCCCGCTACGGTGGCTACGAGAGCGATGCGGGCACCCTGCTGGATGTGATCAGCCAGATCGGGATGGGCGACGGGTCGGCTGCCTGGAACGTGGCGGTGTGGTCGATGTCCGCCTGGCTGGCCGGCCATTTCCCCGATCACGTCCAGGACGAGGTGTTCTCGTCCGCCAACCGGTTCTGCAGCGTGCTCAGCCCCACCGGAACCGCCGTGCCGTCCGGGGACGGTGTGGTGCTCAACGGCCGCTGGCGGTTCGTCAGCGGGGCGCTGCACAGCCAGTGGCAGGTCGCCCTCGCCATGGCGCCGACCCCCGACGGGTCGTCGCAGTGGCCGGTCATGGCGCTCGTCCCGCTGTCGCAGCTTTCGATCGAGGACGACTGGCACACGACGGGCCTGCGCGGGACCGGGAGCGTGACCACCGTCGCCGCCGACGTGTTCATCCCGGGGGAGCGTGTCGTCCCCTTGGTCGCGGTCCTGCAGGGCCAGTCGGCCTCGGAGCTGAACCCGCAGTCGCCCGTTTACCGCAGCCCCATGATGGTCACGGGCTGCACCTCATTCACCGGCACCGCGATTGGCCTGGTGAAGGCCGCCTGGGATGCCTTCACGGCCGACCTCGACCATAAGGTGACATACACCGATTACGGCAGCCGCAGGGAAGCGCCCGTCATTCACCTGCTGATGGGCGAGGCCGCCATGAGGATCGAGGAAGCAGAGTCGCACGCAAGGCGGCTCGCCGTCCTCGCCGACAGCAAGTGCGCGGCCGGCGAGAGCTGGAGCCCGGAGGAACGAGCCCGCTCCCGTGCCTATCTCGGCCGGGTGTTCCAGCTGGCGAAGGAGACGGCCGAGATGCTCAACAACGAGAGCGGCGGCTCGTCCATCTATACTTCGGCCCCCGTCCAGCGCATGGCGCGCGACCTGCACGCGCTGAGCCAGCACGCGATGATGCACGCATCGACGAACACCGAGCTCTACGGCCGGATTCTGTGCGGGCAGCCGCCGAACACGATGTACCTGTAACGACGGCGCGTTACCAAGACTGTGGGGTGCCCGCAGGGTCAAGGGACCTGCGGGCGCCCCACCGCGTTGTGACGATGCCCGGCGAGCGAGCAGCGGGTCCCGTGCATCGGGGCCTGGCGTGCTGCACGTAGTCGCCCAGCGCCTCGCTGGCGTCGGCCGGCAGCGGGAGCGTCTCGATCCGCGCGCAAAGGCAGCGCGGGCCCGAGCGGGGTTTCCAGGTTTCGCACGCGTGAGGCACGGCCGGGGCCGGGCGCCCTCTTTACACCGGGGGCGGCGGTGCCCGCACGGCCAGCCACGGATGCCGGGGGGTGGTGACCCGTAATATCCCAGGACAGGCGCTCTTGCCCTTGAAACCCAAAGGCCGGCCGCCACGCGCGGCCGGCCATTACCGCGAGGGACCCGCATCGGCTGAGATGCGGGTCCCTCGCGATGTGCTCAGGTGGAAGTCAGGGCGCGGAACTGGCCGGCCTGGCGCCCCGCGCCGGGGGAGCCGCGGTAGGCCTGGGCGATGTCCAGCCACCGGTCGGCGTCGGCCCCGGTCGCCCGCACGGCCAGGTCGTCACGGTGCCTGCGCCTGGTGACCAGGAGGCAGAAGTTGAGCGCCGGGCCAGTTATCCGCTGCTCCGCGTCGGCTGGCCCGAATTCCCATATCGCCCCTGAGGGGGCGGTGAGCTCGTACCTGAATGGAGCCTCGGGCGGGGTGAGGCCGCGTACCTGGTAGCCGAAGTCGCGGTTCCGGGTGGCGAACCAGGCCAGGTGGCCGATCCTGTCGGTGTGCTCACGCTGGACGCCCACCGCGTCGGCGATGTCCTGCCCGTGCGCGAACAGCTCCATCATCCCGGCGCAGGCGAGGACCCCGGCGGGAAGCTGCCTGGCCACCCAGGGCACCAGCTGGTCGGGCGGCAGGGCGGCGAGTGCCGTTACGGCGGCGTCCCGTTCCGCGCGCCACCGGGCGAAAAGGTCATCGGTCGAGGCGGCCAGGTACGGCTTGAGCATTTCGGACACTGCCGCGTCGAAGTCCTTCTCGGCGCCGGCGGTCATTTTCACGAACAGGCCAGGGTCGGATGCTGCCAGCCCAGCTATGCGGAAGACCGACGCCATGTGGGCGATCTGGTGCTTGACGGTCCAGCCCGGCGCCGCCGTCTGCAGCGCCCATCGCGAGGCGTCAAGGCTAGCCACGATCTTGTCGAGGGCCTCGCCCTCGGCGACTATGTCGGTGAATACGTCGGTGAGCTGCCCCATGGCGCTTCCTCCGCTGCGGATAATCGGAATCTGTACTCCTGAATAATCGCCGCGGCCCGGTGTGCGGGCACCTTCTACATTGCCGGCCACGCCACCTTGGCTGGTTCGCTTCTGCGCATGCGTTGCTCACGGGGCGGGGACAGCCTGCGGGTAGAGCACGCTAGGGTCGGCGGACAGGGCTGCCTTGACCTGGACGGTGCTCTCGTCGGCGAGGATCTCGATCGCGCCGGCCTCCAGGCCGTCGAGTGCGGTGCGCACGATGTCGGCGGGGTCATTCTTCTCGATGTCAAAGTCGGCCATCATGTCGGTGTCGGTGGCGCCTAGGTGCAGGCCGGTGACGGTGGTTCCCTGGCTTGCCAGTTCCAGGCGGATGCCGTTGGTGAGGCTCCACTCGGCCGCCTTCGCCGCACTGTAGGAGGTGGCCCCGTCGGGGGACAGCCATGACAGCACCGACATGACGTTAAGGATCGATCCGCCGTTGTTGCGGGCCAGGACGGGAGCGAACGCCCGGACCATGTTGAGCGTGCCGAAGTAGTGCGTCTCCATCTCCAGCCGGATCTTGGCGATGTCTCCTGTGACCAGGTTCTGGAAGGTGGCGACGCCGGCGTTGTTGATCAGCAGGGTGACGTCTTCAGCGGTGGCCGCCGCGGCGGCCACCGACGCGGGGTCGGTGATGTCGAGCCGCAGCACCTGGACGCCGGGAATGGTGACGAGCTCGGGCCTGCGCGCGGTCGCGTAGACCTTCCTCGCGCCTCGCTGCAGCAGTTGCTGCGCGAAGTGAAGGCCGATGCCACGGTTGGCGCCAGTGACGAGCGCGACGGAATCGGCGATCTTCATAGTTGTCTCCTCGTGCATCATTAAATGGCCCTGACTGAACCCTTGGATCCGATAGCTCGTTTAACCTGCATAAAGGCCTTCCGTGGGTTACCGGCACCAGTTTAGCATTCTGGCCATTTTGTGCCTTAATGTGTTATCTTGTCCACGTTGGGTTATTGTGGAGATGCAGTCGCGACCCGGACTCGCGGGAGTTCTGCGTGGGACGCGTACACGCTGGAAATGGTGGCCCTGAAAGGCGCCTGGCGGTTCTTCTAAGGCTGGGCCTGGCCAGGATCGCGTGTACATAGCGGAGCGGGAGCACAATGCCGCTTACCTCCGCTCTCCCGCTGTCACCAGCAGTCCATTGAGTCTCAGTAGGTGACGTGCACAACGAAGGCGGCGGTCGGCTTCCGTCGCTCGGCGGGGCACTCACGCCAGGAGGCGGCTGCCTGGCCGCCTAGTGCTACAGCAGCGGGCCGCGACCTCGTGTTTGGAGTCCCGGGATGAGCCTGGCGGCTGCCCGGATTGCTGGCCAGGTGGTGCCCGGCGTAGAGACTGCTGCCCCGCTACTACCTCGAGCAGTGGGAACAGGACATGGTCGCCGCGTTTCTGGAAAGATTGCTGGCCGGCGACCCCGAGGTGGACGAGTTCGGCACCGAGTTCGGCAGCACACGGTCAGCGCGCTGCTGCTGGTCTGGGACGGTGTCGAGCTGATCGCTGACGAGGCCAGCTCGCTGACTTCCGCGCTCGGCTCGCCGGGACCCCGGCGAGCCGAGCGCGCTGCCGTCCAGGCGTAACTTTCGCCGGGATTCGCGGTTGCTGAGCAGCGGGATGGTCTGCTTGATGCCGGATGACCCGCGACCGCTGACGATGTGCGGGTAGTGCAGGTCGAACGCCGGGCGCTCGGAGCGGATGCGCGGGATGCGGTAGAAGTTATGCCTCGGCGGCGGGCAGGAGGTCGCCCATTCCAGCGAGGAGGCAAAGCCCCACGGGTCTTCCTCAGTGACCTTGACGCCGAACCGTGCGGTTCCGTACACGTTCCAGATGAACATGAGCACCGAGATGGCCAGCAGCCAGGAGCCGACCGTTGAGATGATGTTGAGCGTGGTCACGTCGCCCGGCAGGAACGGGTAGTTCGCCGTCCGGCGCACCTGGCCCTGCACGCCCGCCCAGTGCTGTACCAGGAACGTCATGTTGAACCCGATGAACAGGAACCAGAACTGGATCTTGCCCAGCCTGGAGTTGAGCATCTTGCCGGTCCACTTCGGCCACCAGAAGTAGAAACCGGAGAACATCTCGAACAGCACGGTGCCGGCCAGCACGTAGTGGAAGTGGGCCACGACGAAGTAGGAGTCGGAGACCGCGAAGTCCATCGGCGGCGACGCCAGGATGATGCCGGTGATGCCGCCGAACAGGAACACGATCAGGAAGCCGATCGTGTACAGCATGGGCGGCTCGAACGTGATCTGGCCGCGCCACATCGTGCCCGCCCAGTTGAAGAACTTCACGCCCGTGGGGATCGCGATCAGGAACGTCATGAACGAGAAGAACGGGAGCAGCACCGCGCCGGTGGTGAACATGTGGTGCGCCCACACCGTCATCGACAGGCCCGCGATGGAGATCGTGGCGGCGATCAGCGTCTTGTAGCCGAACAGCGGCTTGCGGCTGAACACCGGGAGGATCTCGGTCGCGATGCCGAAGAACGGCAGCGCCAGGATGTACACCTCGGGGTGGCCGAACCACCAGAACAAGTTCTCCCACAACACCGCCCCGCCGCTGTTGGCCGAGAAGACCTGGGCGCCCAGGCGGCGGTCGATCTCCAGCACCAGCAGCGCCCCGGCGAACGCCGGGAACGCCAGCAGGATCAGCATCGAGGTGAGCAGCGCGTTCCAGGTGAAGATCGGCATGCGGAACATCGTCATGCCGGGCGCGCGCATGCAGAAGATCGTCGTGATGAAGTTGACGGCGCCGAAAATCGTGCCGAAGCCGGACAGCGCCAGCCCCATGACCCACAGGTCACCGCCGATGCCCGGGGAGTACGTGGTGCTGGTCAGCGGCGAGTAGGCGTACCAGCCGAAGTCGGCCGCGCCATCCGGCGTCAGGAAGCCCATGAAGATTATGAGGGCGCCGAAGGTGAACAGGTAGTAGCTCACCAGGTTGAGCCGGGGGAACGCGACGTCGGGCGCGCCGATCTGCAGCGGCACCAGCTCGTTCGCGAACCCGACGAACAGCGGGGTGGCGAACAGCAGCAGCATGATCGTGCCGTGGATGGTGAACAGCTCGTTGTACTGCATGTCGGAGAAGATGGAGTTGTTCGGGCCCAGCAGCTGGATGCGGATCAGCATCGCCATGATCCCCGCGAGCGCGAAAAACACGAACGACGTGATCAGGTACATGTGCCCGATGATCTTGTGGTCCGTGGAAGACAGCCAGCTGGCCAGGATCGATCCCTTGCGCTCCGTGCGTGTCGTCGCGCCCGTGGCCGGCGCCTGGCGAAGCGTTGTCACTGGTACCCCCCTGACACAGTATTAACTGATAACTGACGCGAGCAGATTAATGCCATCAATGCGCGCATTACCGGCAGGCCCTCGCACTGCGCAGGGCAGAGCGCGATTCTTATGGAGCCGCTGCGCAAAACAATATCGTCGTTCCGCAAGAGACTCGCGGGCACCCCCCGCGTGGCAACGCGGGAGTTATACGGGCCGGGAAGATACCAGGCAAAAGCGTCCTGCCTGCATAGCGCCAGAGCCGGCCATAATGGTCAATATGAAAGATGTCACCCAAACCCGTGAAAGATGGCTAGCTGACGGTCTAGTCGATGCCCCCGGCGCTTATCGCGTGTACTTCCGGCGGACTGGGTGGATGGCCACCATCCTTGGCGCGGCGCTTAAAGCGCGCCGGTTTGCGCCAGGTCGGGCTGCGGTGCCATGCTGCGGGTGCCATGATGAACCTGGCCGGCCCCTGCCCAGCGAGGTGGCGGGCAGCAGCCATCCCGGCGCCGGTCCTGGTCAGCCGCCGGGCAACGGCCGGAGGATCCCGCATGTGCTTCTCCCCGCAAGCTGACCTCGCGGGCGGCGTGGTGATCATCGCGATCGGCGTTGACGCCGTCCGTCATGTCCGCCAGCGCCGTGAGCTGATCGCGCTCGCGTGGCTTCCGCTGCTGCTGGGCGCCCACCAGCTCATCGAGGCGCTCGTCTGGCTGTGGCTCCAGGGCCACGTGCCGCGGGAGGCCGGTCATCTCGCGCTGTGGGCCTACCTGGTGATCGCCTTGGTCGTGCTGCCCATGCTGGTTCCCCTGGCCGTTATCGCCCTGGAGCCGACGAGGAGGCGGAAGCTGATGATGGTGCCGTTCGCGGTGACCGGCGCCGTGACCGCCGCGGTCCTGCTTGCCGCGATGGCCCGCGGCCCGGTCGGGGTGCGGCTCGCCCCCTATCACCTGGCCTACAGCGTCCGGCTGCATGACGGCCTGCTGATCACCGCCCTGTACATGCTGGCGGTATGCGGGCCGCTCCTGCTGTCGGGCTACCGCCACGTCGTCATCTTCGGCATCGCCAACCTCATCGCCGTCGTCATCATCGCCCGCCTCACCGCCTCCGGGTTCGCATCCGTATGGTGCGGCTGGGCCGCCGTGTCAAGCGCGGCCATCGCACTGCACTGCCGCTTGGGCAGGCCGCACCACCGGCCTGCCCAGCCAGCGGCCGAATGGCTCCTCCCCGGCAGGTGAACGACCCGGCACAGCATCCTTCCTGCCGAGGACGGCCGGCTGCCATCGCGGCGGGACTCAGCCAGGCTGCCCGGCCTGCTGGAGCCGGAGATCATGGGCCGCCTATTGTCTGGCTCGCCTCCGCCGCGGCGTCCGGAGTCCATGACGAGCGGATCGTGGCAGCGGAATTCGAGCAGTGGCTGGGCGATGCGCGCCGTCTGGGATAATTGTCGCGGTCATTACCCGGACGGGCGCCTGGTGCCCTCGCCAAGACAATCCGTCCGCCCAAGACGATCCGTCCGCCCAAGACAAGGAGCGCGTAGTGGTGGAGAGCATGGCCCGGCCGGCGGCGCGGTGGGGAATCCTGGGCACGGGCGGCATCGCCCGGCAGTTCACTCGAGACCTGCTGCTGGCCGGCCACACGGTGGCGGCGGTCGGGTCGCGCACTCGCGAGAACGCGGAGCAGTTCGCTGCGCTCTTCGAGCTGCCAGCGGCGCATGCGAGCTACGAGTCGCTGGTAGCCGACTCCTCGGTTGACCTCGTCTACGTGGCGACACCGCACCCGTTCCATTACCCGAACGCCAGGCTCGCGCTGGAGGCGGGCAAGCACGTCCTGGTAGAGAAGCCATTCACGCTCAACGCGACACAGGCGCAGCAGCTCGTGACGCACGCCGCCGACAGCGGCCTGCTAGTCCTTGAGGCAATGTGGACCCGCTGGCTCCCCCACATGGTCCGGCTCAGGGAGATCGTGGCCGCCGGGACGATCGGCGAGCTGCGCTCCATGAGCGCCGATCACACCCAGCAGCTGCCCGACGATCCCGGGCACCGGCTCAACGCCCTAGAGCTCGGTGGCGGGGCGCTACTCGACCTCGGCGTCTACCCGGTCTCCTTCGCATCTGACCTGTTCGGCACGCCGCAGTCGATCCAGGCCGTCGCCACGCTCAGGGAGACCGGCGCCGACGCCCAGGTGGCCACCATGTTCCGCTACCCGGGCGGGCAGATCGCCACGACGTACTCCGCCAGCACCACGCGGGGACCGAACGCGGCGGTCGTCCTCGGCACCGGCGGCCGCATCGAGATCGACAGCGTCTGGTACGCGGCAACCGGCCTGCGCGTCTACGACGCGGACGGCACGCTGATCGAGGACGTCCGCCCGCCCGTCGAGGGCCGGGGCATGCAGTTCCAGGCGGCGGAGGCAGAGCGGCTGATCAGCGACGGCCGGATCGCGAGCGACATCCTCCCGCCGCAGGAGACGGTCGCCATCATGGCGACGCTGGACGCGATCCGCGAGCAGATCGGCCTGCGCTACCCGGGTGAGTGACCCTTCAGCGACTCCGGAGTCTAGTCCTCGTCAGCGATGGGGATCGGGCCGGAGTTGGTGGCCGGGTTCCAGACGTACATCGGGCCAGTGTGGGGCTCCCGCCAGGCCGGGTCATCGGGTGCGACCGGGGCGGCCGCCAGTGGATCGCAGGACTGCTCCCACGGCGGGCGTGGCAGCGACCACTGGTCGTGGGGGGAGCCGATGAAGTGGACATCGGCATCTGGGCCGGCTCTCCACGGCACCGAGTCGTAGGGCCGGTCCGGACGGATCGCCGGGCGGCCTATCGGTCCCAGGGAGCCGGTACGCGTCAGCGGGGACGTGCGCGAGCGGGGCCTGGCAGCGGCGCCGGCCATGACAGGCCCACCCGGCCAGGTACCGCCCGTAACTGGCGTGCCGGGTGCCTGGCGATCGTCGGCGGCGGGCTGGCGGCCGGCCGCGGGGGTGCCGGAGAAGCTTCGCACGCGTCCGGCCGCGTGCGTCCCGTGGCTGGCCAGAGCCTGGAAGCCGCTAGTGATCGCAAGACGGCCACCGGGCGCCTTCGGGGGCGTCTGCGCTGCTGGCTGCGGCCCTGCCAGGGCCTGCCGAAGCCGCAGTGCCCGTGCCCGCCGTCGCCTGGCCTTGGCAAGCACCAGCAGGGCGACGAGGAGCGCGATGAGGATGCCCGCGCCGAACGCCACGTCCCGCAGGGCCGAGCGGACCTCGCCGCCGACGTTGGACTGCGTGGTCGTCACCTGGGCGGTGGGCAGCGCCCTGGCGGGTGAGTGGCGCCGCACGGCCCGTTGCACGGCCGCTGGTGTTGGCGAGGCGACAGGCGGCAGTGTCGCCGCGATGACCGCCGCCTGCCGCATCGCCCGCATGGCGTTCAGCGCACCAGTCCCGGTCCCGGCCGCCTGGCTTCCGGCCGCTTCCGGCGTGGTGCCATGCTCGATCGCCCGCGTCACCTGGGCTGCCGACAGCCGAGGGTAGCGGGCGCGGATCAGCGCCGCGACGCCCGCCGTCAGGGCGGCGGACATGTCGGTGGTCTTGATCGCGTTGTAGCCACCATCAGGCGCGGCAACCGTCAGGCCAGCGCCCGGTGCGGTCAGCGCCACGAAGGACCGAGTGCTGGAGAATGACTCAAGGGAACCGCTGCGGTCGGTCGCGCCCACCGCGATCACGCCGGGGTAGGCGGCCGGGTAGTTCACGGTGCCGGTGCTCGCGGCGTTGTCGCCAGCCGGGGCGACCAAGACCACGTCGGCCGCCAGGGCCGCCATGACGGCGGCACGCTCGGCCGGGCTGCCTCCGGCCGCGGTGGGATCACCTGTCATCAATGGCCCCAGCGTGCCAGGATCAAGTGGCAGTGCGATCACGGAGGCTCCGTGGCTGACTGCGTACCTGATCCCGGCGGCGATCGCGTCGGGCAGTCCGCGCGTGATCCCAGCGTCGGCGTTGCGGGGGTCGTTGAACTCCAGGGTGACTCGCAGTGACAGGATCCGCGCACCAGGCGCGACGCCGGTGATGCCCTGCGATCCGGTGCCCTCAGGGTCGCGGGTACCGTGCCCGTGGCCGGCGATCAAGCTCGCGACCGCAGTCCCCTCAACGCCCCAGTAGGGGTCGCCTGGACCGGCCCCCGAGTGGCTGAGGTCAGGTCCCGTGGTCACGTCCCCGGCGAGGTCAGGATGCGACGGGTCAACGCCGGTGGACAGCACCGCGATCGTCACGCCTGCGCCGGGCAGGCTAGCAGACGATCGCCCGCCCTGTGGACTGTGCCAGGCCTGCGGAACGTCAAGGGTGGTCAGCCACCATTGCGCCGCGAGATCCGGGGCCTGGGCGGCGGGCATCGCGACGGCCCACGTGGTGCCGGCCGCGGCGGTGCCCGCTGCGGAGGTGCCCGCTGCGGCGGTGCCGCCCACGGCGGCTAGCAGGCAGCCCGACATGATGGCCGCGGCGAGCGGCCTGATGCCGCTGGTCAGTCGCATGGGCACGGTGCTCAGGGACCCCTCCGGGGCGTAGGGAGGGCGGAGTTATCCCATGGTGTCACGCGCTTGCCGTCAACGACACGCGACACGCTGTATGTGCCCTGAGACGTTATCTGCGCGTGACGGTTACCGTTTAGCTTGAATCTGGGCACGTGAGACACTGGGAGGAGTCGGCCCGCGAGCGTGCCCCACCTGGAGGTGAACCGATGCCAGCCTTGTCCGATCGCGACAGGCGGGTGCTGGCTTTCGAGCGGGGGACGTGGCGCTCGGCGGGAGCGAAGGAGCTGGGCATCGCGCAGACGCTGGGTATGTCGGCGACGCGGTATTACCAGGTGCTCAACGAGCTCATCGACAAGCCCGAAGCGCTCCAGTTCGACCCATCCCTGGTCAAGCGCCTGCGCGCGCTACGCGCCCGCCGCGCCGCCTTGCGCTCCCCACAGCAGGGCATGAAGTGAGTTACTCGTCCATAGCCGCAGCCCTCCTCGTCTTGCCTGGATCACAGTCACATGCGCTTCTTGGAGGGGTGAAGCGTGACATTGCCTAGCGCGCGGACGCGGGCCGGACAAGCCGGGCTTGACGCGATCCTTGCCGATCCAGGCGGAGCGCTGATCGCCTCCGACTTCGACGGGACCCTGTCGCCGATCGTCGAAGATCCTGCCGACGCCCGTGCCTACCCCGGGGCGGCCAAGGCCCTGTCGCGGCTCGCCGCGGTCGTGGGGACGGTGGCGATCATCACCGGGCGCCCCGCTGCCGACGCGATCGCGCTCGGTGGCTTGGCCGCGGTACCCGGCTTGATCGTCCTAGGCCATTACGGAGCCGAACGCTGGCAAGCTGGGCGAATGACCGCCGCGCCAGTGCCCGCGGGGGTGGAGACGGCACGACGGCTGCTGCCGAGCGTGCTCGAGTCGGCTGGCGCGCCCGAAGGCACCAGCATCGAGGACAAGGGGACGGCCCTCGCCGTCCATACCCGCCGGGCCGCCGACCCCCAGGGTGTGCTCGCCGCCCTCCGGGATCCTCTTTTCGACCTTTCAGAACGGGCCGGCCTGGCTCTCGAACCGGGCCGCTTCGTCTTGGAGTTGCGCCCGGCAGCCATCGACAAGGGCGCGGCACTGCGAGCGCTCGCGGCCGAGCGGGAGACTCGCTGCGTCCTGTTCTGCGGAGATGACCTCGGTGACCTGTCAGTGTTCGCGGAGATCGATGCCCAGCGGGCGGCGGGAACCCTCCAAGGCTGCGCGGTGGCCAGTGCCAGCCCAGAGGTGCCGGAAGTCGCGGAGGCCGCCGACCTGGTGGTCAACGGCCCCGCTGGCGTCGTCGCGCTGCTGACCGCACTAGCCGACAGCCTCTGCTAGGCCAGCTCTGCTAGGCCAGCTCTGCTAGGCCAGCTTGGCGGGCTGGCCGGGGCGGTAGACAGTCCAGCCTGCGGCGTGCCAGGAGTCGGCGTCTAGCGCGGAGCGAGCGTCGATGAGGATCTTCTGCGCCACGACCTCGGCCACCACAACCGGGTCGATGGCCCGGAATTCGGCCCACTCGGTGAGGTGCAGCACGACCTCGGCCTCCGCCAGCGCCTCGTGTACCGAGTCGGCGTAATGGAAGTCGGGGTAGTTGCGGGCGGCGTTCGCGTTGGCCACCGGGTCGTGCACGGACACGATCGCGCCCTCGGTGGCGAGCCGCTTGCAGATGTCGAGGCTCGGGGAGTCACGCAGGTCGTCGGTGTTGGGCTTGAACGCGATGCCCAAGACGGCGATCTTCTTGCCCACTAGGTCGCCGCCGACGGCCTCGCGGGCCAGTGTGGTCACCCGGTCGCGGCGGCCGAGGTTGATGTCATCGACGGTGGTGAGCAGGCGCACGATCGAGTCGATGCCCTTGCTGTCGGCGGTGGTGCGGAACGCGCGGATGTCCTTCGGCAGGCAGCCGCCGCCGAAGCCGAGGCCGGGCGACAGGAACTTGCGGCCGATCCGCTCGTCCATGCCGATCGCGTTGGCGAGCGCGATCACGTCGGCGCCGGACGCCTCGCACATCTCGGCCATCGCGTTGATGAACGAGATCTTGGTCGCCAGGAAGGAGTTCGCCGACACCTTGACCAGCTCGGCCGTCTCCAGGTCCATGGTAATGCCGGGGATACCCGAGTTCAGCGGCGTGGCGTAGACCTCGCGGATGGTCGCGTCCGCCGTAGCGCCGGCCTCGTCGCTGGTCACGCCGAACACGAAGCGATCCGGGGTCAGGGTGTCCTGGACGGCGTAGCCCTCGCGGAGGAACTCAGGGTTCCACAGCAGGTTCACCGCATCGCCGGCCGGGGCCTTCGCCTGGACGCGGTTCAGCAGGTCGCGGGCCGTGCCCACGGGAACCGTTGACTTCCCGACGATCAGGCACTCCTGCATCAGGTGCGGCGCGAGCGCGTCGATGGCGCCATACACGTAGCTTAGGTCGGCGGCCGTCTCGCCTGGCTTTTGCGGCGTGCCTACGCAGAGGAAGTGAACCTCACCGAAGTCGCCGATCTCCTGGAAAGATGTGGTGAAGCGCAGCCGACCTGCGTCGAGGTTCTTGCGCAGCAGCGGTTCCAGCCCAGGCTCGAAGAAGGGGGTCTCCCCTCGCGATGCCTTCTCGACCTTCTCCACGTCGACATCGATGGCGAGGACCTGGTGGCCCAGGTCGGCCATGCAGACGGCGTGCGTCAGGCCCAGGTAGCCGATGCCGATGGCGGTGACGCGCATGTATCAGTCCTCGGTTTCTGCGAACAGTGCTTTCTAGCTGTGATCCATCGGTTGGTGTCGAACCCTGAATATTGCCACGAACCGGGTATGGAACAGCGATAATTGTAGGCGGCTCCGCGCGGTCGTGATCGCAAAGTCGGCATTCTGACCATGCTCCGCCTACCTCGATCGTGCCAGGAGCTAGCCGCAGGCAGGGCAAAAACGGGTGATTGTGTCTGCGATGTGACAACTCTCTCGTCTGCCAGGGGGACGCTACCTGTCGGCCCCTCGGCTAATGAGACGCCCCTGACACCTGTCTGCCGGGGGGAACAGGCAAGACCCGCCGGCCTGCGGGCGCTGGCGCCTACCGGGCTGAGGTCCCTCCTGACGGGCCGCCGGGCGCTAGGCTGCGAGACATCATGCGCATCATGTTGTTCGGCACCTATGACACGGCCATGCATCCCCGGATCCTCACCATCGCCGAGGGACTCATCGCCCAGGGACTCGAAGTCGCGGAGTGCAACGCCCCGCTCGGACTGTCCACAGCGGACCGGGTGAACCTGCTGGCCAAGCCGTGGATCGGCATCCCGACGATGATCGGCAGGCTGGCCGGCCGGTGGACGACGCTGGCCACGCGGGCCTTCCAGATGCCCGCCCCGGACGTGGTCGTGGTCGGGTACCTCGGGCACTTCGATGTTCACCTCGCCCGGTTCGTGTTCCGGGTCCGCGGGCTGCTGCGCCGCAGGCGGATCCCCATCGTGCTGGACCACCTCATCAACGCCAGCGACACAGGCAAGGACCGCCGCCTGGACGGCGGGCCGCGCCAGGCCCTGCTGCGGATGATTGACGCGGGCGCGCTTGGCGCAGCCGACGTGATTGTGGTGGACACCGATGAGCATCTCGCTACCCTTCCCGAGCGGCACCGTGGCCGCGGCGTCGTGGTTCCTGTGGGTGCCCCCGCGGCGTGGTACGACGCCGGGCTGGCCGTTGTCGTGCAGGCCCGGGGCGACAACAACCCCCCGGAGTCCCCCGACAGCGTCCCCGCCCCCGGCGGGGACGGACCGCTGCGGGTGGTCTTCTACGGGCTGTATACCCCGCTGCAGGGAACCCCGATGATCGGCTCGGCATTGGGGAAGCTCGCCGGCGCGAACATCGAGATCACGATGATAGGGCGTGGCCAGGACGAGGCCGAGACGAAGTCCGCGGCGGCGGCCAATGCGGCAGTGCGCTGGCTGGACTGGGTGCCGGCGGCCGAGTTGCCCGCACTCGTTGCCGAGCATGATGTCTGCCTGGGCATCTTCGGTACCGGGGAGAAGGCGCGCCGGGTCGTGCCGAACAAGGTCTTCCAGGGGGCGGCCGCCGGGTGCGCGATCGTCACCTCGGACACGGCGCCGCAGCGGCGCGTCTTTGGCGAGGGAGCCATCCTGGTGGCACCGGGAGACGCCGACGCGCTAGCCGACGCATTGAGCGAGCTCGCGGCCGACCGGGACAAGCTGGCTGAGCTGCGAGCCGGCGCTCGGGCGCTAGCCGAGAAGCAGTTCGCACCCGCGCAGGTCGTAGCCCCGCTGGTAGAAAAGATCACGGTCTAAGCAGCATTTCCCCGGGGGGCGAGCTATTTCCCCGGGGGGCGACCCCCCTGTCGACCCCCCGGCATAGGGGGAGACCCCCTATGACCCCCTTCCCAGGGGAACCCGGCAAAGACCGCCGGGCCCCTGGGGCTTCCCGCCTACCGGGCTGGGGTGCCGGGTCCTAGCCTTCGGGCCCCTGGGGCTTCCCGCCTACCGGGCTGGGGTGCCGGGTCCTAGCCTTCGGGCCCCTGGGGCTTCCCGCCTACCGGGCTGGGGTGCCGGGTCCTAGCCTTCGGGCCCCTGGGGCTTCCCGCCTACCGGGCTGGGGTGCCGGGTCCTGGCCTTCCGCCTGCTGGGGCTGGCCGAGGACCCTGGGGCTTCCTGGCTACCGGGACTGTTTTCCCTGGGGGTGCACAGTTATACGTCGCCTCTAGAGCGGACGATGAGGTCCGCTAGGAGGGCCATTGAGGCGATGATCAGCCCTGTGACGAAGACTAGGACCGTGTCGATCGCGATCTTGAAGGGGTGATCGACCACGTCGAAGACGCACTTCACGATGCCGATGCCGAGCAGGGTCAGTGCCAGCGGCATGAGGACCTTGAGCGGGTTGAAGTACATGACCATCCGCAGCACCTGCAGGATGTACCGGTACGCGTCCTTGAAGAACTTGAACTTCGACTTGCCGGCTCGCTTGTAGTAGTCGATCGGCATGTAGTACACGGGGTGCTGGTTAGACAGGAACGAGACCGTGATCGTGGTCACGCAGGAGAAGCCGGGAGGCAGCAACCGCAGGTAGGGGAGGGAGACTTCCCGGCGGAAGGCGCGCAGCCCCGAGTTGAGGTCCGGGATCTTCGTGCCGGTGAGGATCTCGGCGATCTTGCGGATCGTCCACTTGGCGGGCACCCGGGCGAACTTGTGCGTGCCCTGCTCGGTGGTCCGGGCGCCGACGACCTGATCGATCTTCAGGTCCTTTTCAAGTAGCTCGACGAGCTCGGGGATCCGCTCGTTCGGGTAGGTCATGTCCGCGTCGGTCCACACGACGATGTCGCCACGCGAGCGCTGCGTCCCGATCCGGCGCACCGTGCCGGAGCCGCCGTTGCGCAGGAACGGGACGACGGTCATCCGGGGGAAGCGGAGGGCGACATCGTTCAGCCTGGCGAGCGTCGAATCGGTTGAGCAGTCATCGACGCAGAGCAGCTCGTAGTTGTAGCCGCTCGCGTCCATCGCCGCGGAGATCCGCTCGACCTCGGCGATCACGTGACCCTCTTCGTTGTAGCACGGGAGCACGATGGAAACGGTCGGTCGGCCATTCGGCTCGCCCATCGGGGTCTGGCCAAGCGGCGCCAGCCCCTGTCCGGCGAACGTGGTCACGGGGCTGCTCATGCCCGGTGCGTCAAATCCAGTGCTCATCGGGTGGCTCCCACATCCAGATACTTAGTTTTTCTTCAGCGATGTTGTAGGGCTTGGTCAGCAAGTACTTGCCATCCATCGTTGACTTCATGTTCATAGCGTGTGTCACGGTTCCCTCGCTCGCGAAGGGGGCCAGCTCATTCGTGTTTCCGGCGAGCAGCACTGGCTGCCGCCCGATGCGCTCGATGCTGGTGATGGCGTTCGCCACCAGCGTCGTCGGAGCGGCTGGGTCCTGGTACACATTCGTGTTGTCGGGGAACCGGGCAACGGGCACGTCGCACATGCCCCGGACGACCTCGGCCATCCGGTCGGCCAGCGGCCCGTCGACGATGACCACCGACGCATCGCTGGGGATCTGATCGCAGAGTCCGTAGACAGCCGCGACCTCGCCCGTGTACGTCTGCTTGAACGCGGTCCCGCGCGCGCCCAGGGCGGTCGGGACCAAGAGCAGCAAGGCGCAAATCGAGGCTACCCCAGCGGCGGTCAGCCTGCGGCGGCTTCCGGTCAGCCAGCTGGCGAGGATGGCTACCCGGGATGCCCACGGCACCTCGCCGCGACGGATCTTGCCGCAGGCCCACGCCAGTGCCCACACCGCGAGAAGGATGAAGCCCGGCAGTACCATCGGCACCAGGCGGCGGCTGGCCCACGGCTGGTCAGGAGTGATACCCGGCCGGTAGAGGAACAGCACGATGGCCCAGCTGAACATCATCAGCGGCAGCGCCCAGGATGGGTACCGGCCGCGCAGGCACCCATAAGACAGGGCGGCCGCCCCGACGCCAGCTAGCGCGATCGCAGGACCGCCCAGGTACCAGTACACCCAGTGCAGGGTCAGCTGGACGTAGTCGTCCTTAACGTAATCAGGCTGGAAGTGCGACCGGGCCCGAACCCCGCAAGCACGATGAACGGGAGGATCACCAGAAACGCCGGCAGCCAGCGAGGCAGCCACCAGTGCTCGCCGACCTGCGGCAAGGCCCCCGTGGCGCGCATCCGCCAGCGCAGCCACAGGCCCCCGGCCACCGTCACGACGAGGGCGGCCCCGATGATCTCGATCATCGGGATCGAGGACGCCCTGTTCCCTGCAGGTGGCTTGTAGAACACGTACGGGTAGCTCACGAAGATCGCGTCGTACCAGCCCCACACCCAGCCGATCGCCATGCCGATGATGATCGGCATGGCCTGCCGCTGGCGGCGCAGCAGCAGCAGCCCGAGGTACGGGATGATCGGCAGCACGTCGGCCGGAGAGTCGATGCGCACCAGCAGTGAGATGCCAAGTCCCAGGCCGCCAAGCAGCGCCAGCACCCGGGCACTTTCCCACCGCGCCACGCGCGCCCGCAACTGGCTGAGGGGACCGGCGACCGTGGCCACCACCGCAGTGCCCGGCCCGGTCCGCAGCGAGTCGATGACCAGGGACAGGCCGCCAAGGAACACGATGAGCGCCAGCGGCTCGCTGTAGGTCGACCGGCTGGTGAACATCAGCGGCTCGGAGATCGCGATGACCAGCGCGGCGAGCGGCGCCCAGCGCGCCCCGACCAGGCGCGCGACCAGGCCGCCGAAGACGACAACCGCCACGGCCCCGAAGAGCGGCGCGAGCAGCAGCGCCCCGTTGACACCACCAAGCCAGAAGCCCACCGCCAGCGACATCGGCAGCCCGGCCATGAACTGCGGGACAACCGTGTTGCCCACCTGGTACATGGCGAAGCCCCCGAAGGTGATGCCCTTCGCGCCGCCGAACGCCGGGAGGCTGATCGAGATCGGCAGCTTCCCGTGTCCGGCGAGCCAGGTCGCGAACTGCATGTACGAGCCAGGGTCGCGGCTGATGATGAGGAACTGCGAGTGGTAGGCAGCCTGGAAGGCGAAGAACCCGGCCGCGATCACCAGCACGGCGGCCACTGTCCACCACGGCGTGCGCCGCGAGTCAGGCCCGCCGGCCGGACCGCCGGGCTGGGCCCACAGCCGAAGGTCCGCCGCGGCCGTCGCTCCCGGCCGGAGCCCGGGCAGCCGGGCTAGGCCGAGCGGGACGAGCAGCGCCGCCATCACCACGGTCAGCGCGATCACCGGGACTGGACGGAACCAGCCGAGGACAAGCAGCGGGAAGCCGACGAGCAGGAACGCCGTCGCGACCAGCGTGGGAGCCACGCTGAGCCGGGCCAGCAGCAGTCCCGCCGGGTCGTGGTCACCCGCCCGGGGCGCCACGGAGCCGGTTCCGGCGGCCGACTGGCCGGTGTCCGGTGTCCGGGAACTAACGCTCATCGACGTGCCTCACGGTTGTTACGGCGATCGCACCAGCTACGCTCAACAGAGAAACCCATCGGTACAGTGTGATCGCTCAAACTTAGAGTTGTCCGCGAGCGAGCCGGTAACCGCTCACCCGAGGTCGCGTTCGGCGACGGTCAGTCCAGGCTTTTGCCCTAGTTCGCGTCGAACGTACGGTGGTGATGCTCTAGGTTACACTTTGCCGCGGTGCGCTGGTGGCCACGCGCCGAACTCACCGAATCCGACAAGGACCCCAGGCGAAATTCAGCCTCCCCCGACGGTATAATGATCAACCGCTGTCCTTGTCGGTCGTTGACTTCGCTGCCGCCGTGCTCGCAGGCCAGCGGGCTAGCCAAGTCCTTCTAGCTGGGCGACCAGCCACTTGGCCGGCGCGGCCCCGGATGCGGCGGAGGCGATTGCGGCAGAGCGTCGGCGGCGTTCGGCGGCGGGCATGGAAAGGGCTTCGTGCAAGGCCGTGGCCGTGGCACTCACGTCGTAGGGGTTGACCAGGAGCGCCTCGTCCCCGATGAGGGAGGCGGCGCCTGCCTCGCGGGACAAGACGAGCGCGCAGCCGCGCTCGCTCAGGATCGGGCCCTCCTCGGCGACGAGGTTCATCCCGTCCCGGATTGGGTTGATGAGCAGCACGTCGGCAACGGCGCAGGCTGCTAGTGACCGCGGGTAGTCGTCCTTGACCTCGAGGACCACCGGCTCCCAGCCCGGCGTGGCGAACTCCGCGTTGATCTCCTGCGCGGTCTGCCGGACCTTGTCGGTATAGGCCTGGTACTCAGGGATCGCCGAGCGCGACGGGTAGGCGCAAGCGAGGTGGCTGACCCGGCCCCGCCATTGCGGCCGGCTGGCGAGCAGCTCGCGGAAGGCAGCCAGGCCCCGCACGATGTTCTTGGACAGCTCGGTCCGGTCGACCCTCACGATGAGCTGGCGGTCGCCGGCCTGCGCGCGTAGCGTTCTCTTGTGAGACTGCACGTCGTCGCGGCTGGCCCGCTCCCGCAGTGACTCGACGTCAACGCCGAGCGGGTGAACGGCGACGGTAGTGGCGCGGCCGCGATAGGTGACGAGCCGGTCGCTTACTTCTGCGCCGAGGATCTCGGCGCAGCAGGCGAGGAACGCGTCGGCCCAGCGGCCCGCGAGGAAGCCCAGGTGGTCAGCGCCGAGCATCCCGTCAAGGAGTGAGGTGGCAATGTCGTCAGGGAGCATGCGAAAGTAAGCCGGGGGCGCCCACGGGGTGTGCGAGAAGTGCGCGATCCGGGCCTGCGGCCGCAGGTCCCGCACTTGCCTCGGAGCGAGCGCCAGGTGATAGTCCTGGATGAGGATCTTGCTGTCCTGACTGGCCTGCTGGACCAGGGCGGTGGCGAACGCCGCGTTGTAGTCGGCGTAGACGCCCCAGTCCGCGCGGAACTGGGGGCCGAAGTGCGGCTGGTTCGGCGTGTCGTACAGCAGGTGGTGGACGAACCACAGCACCGAGTTCGCGATCCCGTTGTAGGCGGCCTCGAAGGTGGCCGAGGGGATGTCGAGCATCAGGACGGGCACGTCACCGGGAGACTCGCCAGCGGCCACGACCCCGTGCCGCGCGGCGGCCCGGTCGGCGTCGCTCATGGCGGTGCAGACCCACAGCGCGGTTTCCCCGGTGCTATAGGCACTGCGAGCATTAGGGGCGCTGCTGGTGGCGTTGGCGGCGAGGGCGGAGGACAGGCCGGAGACCATCCCGCCGCCGCCCCGGCGGGCGGTCAGGGTTCCGTCGTCGCCGATGCCGAACGAGACCGGCCCCCGGTTCGACGCCACGAGGACTGGATGGCGCGGGTGACTACTCATATACACGCAGTTTAGTAACGATGTCCACGAACCGGGGGGCGGCCCGGGTGAACGCGCGTCGGCTACACTTGTTTCGAACAACTGAATATCGCTCATCCAGAGGGGTGGAGGGATCGGCCCTATGAAGCCCCGGCAACCGACGCACGACCCTGCTTGCTGGCCGCTGGCCCAGCTTCGCAGCGGTTCGCGGTACTACCGCTGACCTGCACATCCTTAGTGTGGCGAGGTTATCGTGCGTGGCTGGTGCCAACTCCGGCCCGCGACCAAGGTGGTCGTTGGGAAAGATGGCAGAGAGAGGCCTTGCCCCATGACGCTCAAGCTCGGGAACGCTGTTGCGCTGACCTGCCGCGAGTGCGGCAGTACCACGCCGCTCGGCCCGTACTACGCATGTGAGATATGTTTCGGGCCGCTCGAGGTCAAATATGAACTTCCGCGGCTGAGCAGGGCCGACATCGAGTCCGGTCCGCTGAACATCTGGCGCTACGCGCCGCTGCTGCCGGTCCCCGCCGACATCGCGTCGCGCCCGACTACTGAGCCGGGGTTCACCAGGCTCGTGCGTGCCGATGGCCTGGCCCGCGAGCTCGGGATGCGGCGGCTGTGGATCAAGGACGACACGGGCAACCCCACGCACTCGTTCAAGGACCGCGTGGTCGCGGTGGCTCTGGCTGCCGCCCAGGAGATGGGCTTCAAGGTCCTGGCCTGCCCCTCGACCGGGAACCTCGCCAACGCGGTCGCTGCTGCGGCCGCCAGGGTTGGCATTCGCTCGGTCGTCCTGGTGCCCGCCAACCTCGAGTACCAGAAGATCGTCACCACCGCGGTGTACGGCGGCACGTTCGTCACCGTAGACGGCAACTACGACGACGTGAACAGGCTCGCCTCGGAGCTAGCCGGGGAGTACGACGACTGGGCGTTCGTCAACGTGAACGTGCGGCCCTATTACGCGGAGGGCTCCAAGACCCTCGGCTTCGAGATCGCCGAGCAGCTGGGCTGGCGCATCCCCCAGCAGATCGTGGTCCCGATCGCGTCCGGTGCCCAGCTGGTGAAGATCGACAAGGGCTTCTCCGAGTTCGCCTCCCTCGGGCTTGTCGAGCGGACCCCCTGGACGGTGTTCGGCGCGCAGGCCACCGGCTGCTCGCCGGTGTCGCAGGCGTACGCCAACGGCTGGGACGTGGTCAAGCCGGTGCGTCCGGACACGATCGCCAAGTCGCTGGCCATCGGCAACCCGGCCGACGGGCCGTACGTGCTCGACGTGGTGCGGCGGACCGGCGGCGCGGTCGCTGACGTGTCGGACGCCGAGGTCGTGGACTCGATCCAGCTGCTCGCCCGTACACAGGGAATCTTCGCGGAGACGGCGGGGGGCGTGACGGTCGGGGTGCTACGCAAGCTCCTGGCTAGCGGGCAGCTCGACCCAGACGCGGAGACGGTGATCATCAACTCCGGAGACGGTCTGAAGACGCTGGACGCCGTGGGCTCCGTGGTGAACGTTCCGTCCGCCATCGCGCCCACCCTGGAGGCATTCGAGGCCGCGCATGGATCGCGCACCGGGGCGGCTTCCTGATTTCCTGAAGGCTCGGTAATCGAGACGATCCAGGCGGCGGAATGCCGCCTGGATCGCTCTCGCTTGGTGATACCGAAGTATCCCAATGCAGCCGGTGTGGGCGTGATTGCCTAGTATCTGGCATCAAGAACGGTCCGCACACGGTAAGGTCGTTTCCGGTCGCCGCCGGCAAGGCGAGTGTGAGCGCGAGAGCGTGCGCTGCACGGCTCAGAGGTCGACGATCGACACGGGTTCCGCGGTTGCAAGGGCGGGACCCGAGGCCCGAGCAGCAGTTAGGGAGTTGTTTGGAATGGCTCAGGGCACCGTCAAGTGGTTCAACCCAGACAAGGGGTACGGCTTTATCGCCGTAGACGGTGGCAGGGACGTTTTCGTCCACTTCTCAGCGATCCAGTCGGACGGTTACCGCACCCTCGAAGAGGGTCAGCGGGTCGAGTTCGAGATCACGCAGAGCGACCGGGGGCAGCAGGCCGAGAAGGTCATCGTCGTCCACTAAGAGCTCACGCAGTGCGCCAGCCCGGTGCCTCTCCCGGGGCTTCGGCTGTGAGAGAGGACCGGGTCGGCTGCGTTTGGCGCTAGGATGCGCCGGTGGAATCGCTCAAGATCGAGGGCGCGTGGAGCTATACGCCGCGCCAGTTTCCTGATGACCGGGGTACCTTCCTTGAGGCTTTTCGCGGCGAGGAGTTCGCCGCCGCCCTCGGGTACCGGCTGGATGTCGCGCAGGTTAACTGCTCGGTTTCCAGGCGCGGAGTCATCCGGGGGATTCATTACGCAGATGTTCCCCCCGGGCAGGGCAAGTACGTGAGTTGCGCGCGTGGCGCGATCCTTGATGTCGTCGTGGACATCAGGGTGGGATCACCCACATTCGGCACGTGGGAGGCCGTCCGGCTCGACGAGGCGAATCGCGGGTCGCTGTTCATTGGTGAGGGCCTCGGGCACGGCTTTGTGGCGCTGACCGACGACGCGACCGTGCTCTACTTGTGCTCAACCGGCTACGCACCCGGCCGCGAGCATGGCATCAACCCGCTGGATCCTGCCCTTGGCATCGAGTGGCCGCTGAGCGAGATGGGCGGTTCCCCGGTCCTATCGGCTAAGGACTCCGGCGCCCCGTCGCTGCGCGAGGCTCTCGACGCGGGGAAGTTGCCGCGCTATGAGGACTGCCTCGCCCACATGGACGTGCTTCGCGCAAAGGGCTAACCGGGCCGGGATGGCGGGCCTATAGGGCCGATGCCTCGATAGCCGGGTAGGCGCGCAGCAGCGAGTCGCGCCAGTGGCCGATCGGGGTAATCCCCGCCTTGGCCCATGCGTCGTGGCCAAGCACGCTGTAGGCCGGCCTTGGGGCGATCTGCTTGGTCGCGGTGCGGGCGTAAGCGGCACTGGTCGTGGGCCGCACAAGCTCCCGGCCGGCGCCTTGTCCCGAGCTGGCGGCATACAGGTCGAAGACCTCCTGGGCCAGGCCGAACCAGGTGGTCTGGCCGGAGCTCGTCGCGTGGTAGATCCCGGCGGGGGCACCCGCGGCCACCAGCGTGACCGCCTGCGCGGCCAGGTCCGCCGTCCACGTGGGCTGCCCAGCCTGGTCGTTGACGACGGTCACCGGGTTCCCCGTGCGGGCGAGGCGGAGCATCGTGGCCACGAAGTTCGGGCCATGCTGGCCATACAGCCAGGCCGTCCGCAGCACGTAGCCGGAGTCCGGCAGGGTCTCAAGCACGGCCCGCTCGCCGGCCAGCTTGGTCCGCCCGTAGCTGCTACGTGGCTGGGCTGTGTCGTTTTCCCGGTAGGGACGGGTCGCCTGGCCGTCGAAGACGTAATCGGTTGACGGCTGGATCAGGACTGCGCCGAGCCGCGCGCAGGCAGCGGCGAGATTGGCGGGGCCATCGCCGTTGACCCGCAGCGCATCGCTGGCGTGCGTCTCGGCGTCGTCGACCGCCGTCCAGGCCGCGCAGTTGACGACGACCGACGGCTGATGTTTGTCCAGCGTGGCCGCGACGGCATCCGGGTCCGTGATGTCGAGGTCGCTGCGGCCCAGGCCGGTGACCTGCTCGCCGCGCTCGGCCAGCAGGGCGGTCAGGTCCCGCCCGAGCATCCCGGCCGCGCCGGTAACCAGCCATCCGCTCATGAGGAGATCTGTACCTTGCTGTGATCACCGAGGACAAGACGGTGCGCCTTGGGCACCCGGGGAGCGGGGGTGACCTCCGCTTGGCGCCCGATGATGGAGGCCTCGATCCGCCGCACGCCCCGGATGGAGGCACCGCGAAGCACGATGGAGTACTCGATCTCGCTGTCGTCGATCACGCACTCGTCCCCGACCGCCGTGAACGGGCCGATATAGCTGCCGGTGACCCTCGTGCCCGACCCGATGATGGCGGGGCCGACGATCCGCGACCCGCTCACCTGGGCACCTGCCTCGACGGCGACCCGTCCGATGATCTCGCAGTCCTCATCGACCGTGCCGAGCAGCCGCGGCTCGACCGACTCAAGAACCAGCCGGTTGACCTCCAGCATGTCGGAGATGTTCCCGGTGTCCTTCCAGTAGCCCGTGATCGTGGTGGACCGCACGGTCTTGCCGTTCTCGATCAGCCACTGGATCGCCTCGGTGATCTCCAGCTCGCCACGCCACGACGGCCGCAGGCTGTCGACCGCCGCGTGGATCGCCGGGGTGAACATGTAGACGCCGACGAGGGCCAGGTTGCTCTTTGGCTGCTTCGGCTTCTCCTCCAGCCCGACCACCTGCCCGGCCTCGTCCAGCTCGGCAACGCCGAAGGCGCGTGGGTCCGACACCTGGGTAAGCATGATCTGGGCGTGCGGCTCGGACTTGGCGAACTCATCGACCAGGTCATTGATGCCGCCGACGATGAAGTTGTCGCCGAGGTACATGACGAAGTCCTCGTCGCCAAGGAAGTCCCTGGCCACCAGGACGGCGTGGGCCAGGCCGAGCGGCGCATCCTGGCGGATGTACGTGGCGTTGATCCCGAAAGCCGAGCCGTCGCCGACCGCGGCCGCGATCTCCGCCGCGGTGTCTCCGACAACGATCCCGACATCGGTGATCCCGGCGTCCTTGATCGCCTCCAGGCCGTAGAAGAGGACCGGCTTGTTGGCGACCGGGACGAGCTGCTTGGCAGAGGTGTGGGTGATCGGCCGCAGCCGCGTGCCGGCGCCTCCTGCTAGGACCAGTGCTTTCACAGTCCCGAAAGGTAGCAATTGGCCGGCAGTGCTGTGGCCCTTTGGGCGCGACTTTCCGAAGCCGATGCGAGCTCGGGAAGGCCAGCGCAGCGAGCCGACCAGGACCCGTGGCAGCATGCCCCCGTGCCTCGCGATGCCCGCCCGAGGGGTAGCGATCGCAAGCGGGCGCGCAGGGCTTTACCGGGCGAATCCGCTGGCAGGCGGGCAGGCGAGACGCTGGGCGTTTGCACTCTCCCCATGAGAGTGCTAAACATGGCGTTGGCACTCTCTTCAGGAGAGTGACAGCCATACGGCGGGATCGGGCGACGAGGCATGGCCCGGTAGCAGGATGGGACTGCTCCCTGGCATGCCGTCCGTCGCGGGCGTCGACCGGTCCAAACGTACCGTACGGAGGACTGGAGCCAATGGCAGCGAAGTTGATCGCGTTCGACGAGGAAGCCAGGCGCGGCCTCGAGCGCGGCATGAACCAGCTTGCCGACGCCGTTAAGGTCACCCTCGGCCCGAAGGGCCGGAACGTCGTTCTCGAGAAAAAGTGGGGCGCCCCCACGATCACCAACGATGGCGTGTCCATCGCCAAGGAGATCGAGCTCGAGGACCCGTGGGAGAAGATCGGCGCCGAGCTAGTCAAGGAAGTAGCGAAGAAGACCGACGACGTCGCCGGCGACGGCACGACGACGGCGACCGTGCTGGCCCAGGCGCTGGTCCGCGAGGGCCTGCGCAACGTGGCGGCCGGCGCTAACCCGATGGCGCTCAAGCGCGGCATCGAGGCGGCGGTCGAGGCGGTGAGCGAGGAACTGTCCAAGCTCGCCAAGGACGTGGAGACCAAGGAGCAGATCGCCTCCACCGCGTCCATCTCGGCCGGCGACACGGCAATCGGCGAGATGATCGCCGAGGCCATGGACAAGGTCGGCAAGGAAGGCGTCATCACTGTCGAGGAGTCCAACACCTTCGGCCTCGAGCTTGAGCTCACCGAGGGCATGCGCTTCGACAAGGGTTACATCGCGCCGTACTTCGTCACCGACCCGGAGCGCCTGGAGGCGGTCCTCGAGGACCCCTACCTCCTCGTGGTCAACTCCAAGATCTCGGCGAACAAGGACCTGCTCCCGCTGCTCGACAAGGTCGTGCAGTCGGGCAAGCCGCTGGTCATCATCGCCGAGGACGTCGAGGGCGAGGCGCTGGCCACCCTGGTCGTCAACAAGATGCGCGGCCTGTTCCGGTCCGTCGCCGTGAAGGCCCCTGGCTTTGGCGACCGCCGCAAGGCCATGCTTGGTGACATCGCCATCCTCACCGGTGGCCAGGTCATCAGCGAGGAAGTCGGCCTCAAGCTAGACAACGCCGACATCGACGTGCTCGGCCGGGCGCGTAAGGTCGTCGTGACCAAGGACGAGACCACGATCGTCGACGGCGCTGGCGACGCGGACCAGATCGCGGGCCGGGTCAACCAGATCCGTACCGAGATCGACAACACCGACTCCGACTACGACCGCGAGAAGCTGCAGGAGCGGCTGGCCAAGCTGGCTGGCGGCGTGGCCGTCATCAAGGCGGGCGCGGCGACCGAGGTCGAGCTGAAGGAGCGCAAGCACCGCATCGAGGACGCGGTGCGCAACGCCAAGGCCGCAGTCGAGGAGGGCGTCGTTGCCGGTGGTGGCGTCGCGCTGCTGCAGGCGAGCCGGACCGCCTTCGACAAGCTGGACCTGGTGGGCGACGAGGCGACCGGCGCGCAGATCGTGCGCGTTGCCGTCGAGGCCCCACTGAAGCAGATCGCGTTCAACGCCGGCCTTGAGGGCGGCGTCGTGATCGAGAAGGTCAAGTCGCTCCCGTCGGGTGAGGGCCTCAACGCCGCCACCGGCGAGTACGTCGACCTGATCGCGGCCGGCATCATCGACCCGGCGAAGGTCACGCGTTCCGCTCTGCAGAACGCCGCGTCCATTGCCGCGCTGTTCCTCACCACCGAGGCAGTCATCGCGGAGAAGCCGGAGAAGGCCGCCGCCCCCGCCGCACCCGGCGGCGGCGAGATGGACTTCTGACGTCCAGCACGGTCTCTAAGACCAGCACTGCACAACGGTAGTTGCAGCGGCCCGGGGCTTGCCCCGGGCCGCTGCGCTTTCCGGTGAGGCTTGGTCCCTGGAGTCACTGCGCGCCGCGGGCCGGCCCTGTGGCCTGGCTATCGTGGGGTTTGGGCCGTCCTCCCTGGGTATACAGATATTACGATCGAGAACCGGGGGGTCGACGGCCGACGATAAGCTCACGGCCTCGCACGCGATCCCGTCCCAGCACCATCCGAACGTGCGAGGCCGTGACCCCGTCGCATCACCGTCAGCGCCCGTTCACTCATCGAGGAAATAACCCTGCTGCCATTCACCGCGCGGTACCGATAGCCTAGAGGGCAGCCATCGCATCCGGCCGGTCGCCAGGACGGCAGGATGCCAGTTTCCTATCTTTGACGTGAGGTCTTGCTCGTGCCTACCGGCAAGGTCAAGTGGTTCAACCCCGAGAAGGGGTTCGGCTTCCTTACCCGCGATGACGGGGCAGAGGTTTTCGTGCATTCATCCGCCTTGCCAGCCGGGACGCCCGAGCTCAAGCCGGGGCAGCGAGTCGAGTTCGGAATCGTCGACGGCCGTAGAGGCCCGCAGGCGCTCCAGGTCCGGCTTCTGGAGGCGCCGCCGAGCGTCTCGGCGAACATCGCCAAGCGCGACCGCAAGAAGCCCGACGAGATGATCCCGATCCTGGAGGATCTCGTCAAGTTCCTCGACGGCCTCTCAGACGCCTACCGCCGGGGCAGGCACCCTGACGCTAAGGAGGCCAAGCAGGTAGCCACCCTGCTGCGCCGCGTGGCGGAGGACATCGAGCCCTGAGCGCGCGGCGTCGCACACGCGCTGCTATCGCAACGCCGCGCACTGCCAGCGTGGCGCTCGCGCACTGCCAGCGTGGCGCTCGCGCAGTGCTGGCGTGGCGCTCGCGCTATGCCGCGCGCGGGTTCGCCGCGCTCGGAGACGACTGTCGTGCGGGGCGGTCGCGGTTTCTGCGCGCGATGACCATGTACACAATGGCCGCCGCGAGGAGTCCCGTCACGATCCCCAGGCCGGCCTGGCCGTTGTCCAGGATGGACACGGCCAGGCCAGCCAGACCGCCAAGGACCCACGACATCTGGTGCAAGGTCTCCGATACCGCGAATGCCGACGAGCGGACGTCCTCGCTGATCTCGTTCTGCACGATCGCGTCCTGGGCTAGCTTCGCGAGGCCAGTGCCGAGCGCGGCCACGAACGCCACGATGAGCGCGGCACCGAAACCGAAGAACCACGCGCATCCCCCGGTTACCACGGTGGCCACCACCAGCATGGTGTACATCAGGAACTGGGGGGCGCGCGAACCGACCATGGAGCCGATCCCCATCGCCGTGAGGCCGCCTGCCGCGGCTGCGGCGACCATCGCGCCCAGCGCCACGTTTGGCGACACGCCGCTGAAGTGCTCACTGCGCAGCAGGAACGCTAGGAAGAAGATCATGTAGCCGGATAGGGCGCGCAGCACGGCGTTGCCGCGCATCGCCTCCGCGACCACGGGGCCCACGCTGCCTAGGGTCCGCAATGCCCGCAGCCGGCGGCGGTCGGCCGTGCGGGCCGCGGCCGGACCGGCTGCTGAGCCTCCTGCGTCAAGGACCAGTGTGTCGTTCGGTCCCCGCCGGGAGACGAAGGGAAGCTCGAACACGACAGTCGGCACGTCGTCTTGATCGGGCGTGGCATCCGGCGACATGTACTCGTCGCGAACGACGGGCACGTCGACATGGTCGGGCAGGCGCATCGCCAGCGGAACGAACAGAAGATAGAGGATCGTCGCGATGCGCAGCAGCCAGGCGGCACCCAGCGTCCACACGATGGCGACCGCCGTCGGCGCCGCCACGGTGGACGCGACCAGCGTGATAAGGGCCGACCGCGCATTGGCCTTGACCAGGCTCATCTCGGCGGGCAGCAGGCGAGGCGCGACCGACGCGCGGACCACTCCGTAGCACTTCTGCAGCACCAGGATGCCGAAGGCCGCTGGCAGTAGCGTGACCGGGTTGTTGATCGCGGCTGACATCCCCCAGCACAGCAGCCCCCTAGCGATCAGCGTCCCGGCAAGCAGGAACTTGCGCCCCTGCTGCATGCGGTCCAAAGCGGGGCCGATGACCGGGGTGAACACCGCGAACGGTGCCATGGTCACCAGCAGGAACAGTGCGACCCGGCCACGGGCCTGGTCGATGTTCGTGCTGAAAAAGATCGTCCCGGCCAGGGAGACCGCGACAAAGGCGTCGGCTATGCTGGCGGCCGCCGTGCAGCTCCACGAGCGCGCCGAGCCCGGTTCGCCCGGCACCGGACGCCCCGGTGACGCGGTGCACGAACTGGGCAGCCCGGCCGAGCCCCGCCTCGCGGTGCCGGCCGCGCGACCGGTCGCGCGCGCCGTCTTCCCTGTCGCGCGCGCCGCCGCGCGCACCGCGGCACCAGGCCACCTCAGCGCTTCGGACATCCGCACCCAACTAGTATCCTTGCTCTGCGGCCCTGCTACGAGCCTGGCGGCGATAACCTGGACTGCTGGACTTGCCTGTCCGATGAACTCGTCGGGGGCCAGGGCGGCCCCGGGAAAGCTCCGTCGTCGGGCAGGCCCGGGGACGGGTGGTCGTCCCTCGGGAAAGCAGCGGGGAGTCCCGCCTACAGGAGCGAGAATTGGCAGTCGTGAGCACCGTCCGCAGCCGGAGCAAGGAGCCAGATCAGCTCTGCGCGCAGGCCGTTGACCTGGCCCGTGAGGCGCTGACCACCCCTGACGACTCGATACCAGGGAACGGGGGCCTCGGCGGGGCAGTCCGGGTACGCCCGGAACTTGTCGGGAACCACCTGCGGGTCGAGGCCGCAGGAGATCGTGTCGTCACGCACTTCTTCGCTTGCCTCGACCACGGCTACGTCGGCTGGCAGTGGGCCGTGACAGTGACTCGCGCGCCCCGGTCCAAGGTCATCACCGTCGATGAGACGGAGCTCCTGCCGGGCCCGGACGCGCTGCTCGCCCCGGCATGGGTGCCCTGGCAGGACCGGCTGCGCCCCGGCGACGTTGGCATTGGCGACCTGCTGCCCACCAGTGCCGACGATGAGCGCCTTGTGTCATTCATCACACTCGACGGGGATGACGCGGTCATCGACTGGTTCAGTCCGCGGACGGATTCCGAGAACCTGGGAGGCGCCGGCCCGGCTGAGCCATCGGAGCTTCCCGGCACCCGGCCGCGTGCGTACCCTGTCCGCCCTCGGCCGCGATGACACTGCCGAGCGGTGGTACGACAGTGACCACGGACCGCGGACTCCGCTGTCGCACGCCGCCCCGGCGCACTGCCTGAGCTGTGGGTTCTACGTGCCTCTGAGCGGCGGCCTAGGCCGCCTCTTCGGAGCCTGCGGCAACGCTTACGCGCCCGACGACGGCCGGGTGGTGTCCGCCGACCACGGCTGTGGCGCGCACTCGGAGGCGATCGTGGCCGGTGCCGCGGCGCAGGTCCTCGCCCCGGTGATCGACGAGTTTGGCTACGACCTCGTTGACCTGCCCGGCGTGTCCGTCGAGGAGACCGTGTTCGAGCCGCTGTCCAGAGAGTCCTTCCCCGAGTCAGGAGCCTGAGCGAGGCGGGCGGCGGCAGCGGCCCGGCGACGCTTCAGGATGGGCACGTACCAGAGGCCGAACAGGCCCATCGCGACTCCGATCGCGCACGTCCACACCCACCACCGCTGGCTGCTGGGAAGGACGCCGGGAATGATCGCCACGACGAGCATGGCGATGAAGGCGATCGCCCAGCCGATCGTGATCGTGCCGGTTACCAGCTTGTCGTTTGCCTCCCGGGGCGGGGCAAGACGCCGGACAGACTTCTCGGGCGTCGAACTCGCCTGCGGGTCTCCGGTCACCTCATTAGGCTAATAGGCCTCCAGCGTCGCGTCGCCACCCGATGCCCTCGCCGGGCAAACACGCGCATGAACTACGCCACGCGTGACTGTATCTTTGTTGCACACGGCCTTATGTGGCCCCTCAGGCATGGTGTACTTGGAAAATGTCGCAGGTGGGTACACGATCTGACGCTGGTCTAGCGATCGCGATGCGGATCTCGATCAGCCGGCTTGCCCGGCGGTTGCGTGTAGAGCAGCGCATCGGAGTCGCCGGGCCTGAGCCGGCCCTGTCTGATATTCAGCTCGCTGCCCTTTCGGTGCTTGAACGGCATGAGGCGATGACTCCTGGGGAGCTGGCCGACTATGAGAAGGTGCAGCCGCCCTCGATGACCCGGGTGATCGCGGTCCTTGAGGAGCGCGGCCTGGTGCGGCGATCCGCCCACCCAACCGACCGTCGGCAGGTCATCCTCACCGTTACCGATGAGGGACGGTCGCTCGTGGACCGGGTTCGGCGGCGTAAGGAAGCCTGGCTCGCGCAGCGCATGGAGGAGCTGTCCGCCGAAGAGGTCGTGATTCTCCGCGCGGCCGCGCCGATCCTGGAGAAGCTCAGCCAGGCTTTATGGATCAGAAACTACGCCATGCGGTGAAGCACCTCCGATAGGCCTGTTTCTGAGCAACTTGTATGTGCCCAAGGTCTCGAAGCGCGGCACGTCGTTAGGGCGGCTGCGGATCAGGTAGATCTCCTCCGCCCGCCACGACGGCCCCCCATAGCCCTCGAGGTCGGCCACAATCTGGGCCACGTTGACGGGCGCGCGACAGCGGGCCAGCGTCAGGTGGGGCCGGAACCGCGCGCTGACGTCCGGCGACGGACTGCCCGCCCGGCGCGCGGCGGCGGTGACCGTGTCAGCCAGGTCACCCAGCGCCTTGCGGTCCCCCGCTAGCCCGCTCCACAGCACGTTGGCCCGGCCCGGCGAGGGAAAGGCACCCGCACCACGCATCGACAGGCGCAGTGCTCCGTGCCTCCTCGCTCCCCGTTCCAGCCTCGGCAGCAGCCGGTCCAGGCTAGCCTCGCCCACCTCGCCAAGGAAGGCCAGCGTGACGTGCCACGCCTCGGTAGACGTCCACCGCAGGTCATCGCGCATGGGACGGAACGGGGCGCAGGCCGCATCCAGGTCCGCGACGACGGCAGGCGGGGGAGCGAGCGCGACGAACAGTCTCATGCCGCACCCCCGATTAGGCTAAGTCCGTGAATCCCGCCCCCTGGTGGCTGCTGCCCACAGTCCTCGCGCTGCTTGTCCTCGTCGTGATAGTCGGGGCTATCGTCCGGTAGGCGCCGTGTTAACACCAGTCGCTGCACGGCGTAGTCGACGCACTCGGTCAACGCTGCCACGTCCTCGGGGTCCACAGCCGGGTACATGCCGATCCGCAACTGGTTGCGGCCCAGCTTGCGGTAGGAGTCGGTGTCCACTATCCCGTTCTCGCGCAGCACGCGGGCCACTGCGTCTGCGCTCACCGCGTCAGTGAAGTCGATCGTGCCCACGACAGGCGACCGCTGCGCCGGGTTCGCCACGAACGGCGTCGCGTACGGTGACTTCTCGGCCCATTCATAAAGATTCCTGGCGCTGCGGCCAGTCCTGTCGGCGCACCACGTCAGGCCGCCGCTGGCGAGTATCCAGTCAACTTGCTCGGCCAGCAGCACCAGGGTCGACACTGCCGGCGTGTTGTAGGTCTGGTCCTTGGCCGAGTTGTCCACGGCGGCCTTGAGGCTGAGGAAGTCGGGGATGTACCGACCGCACGCGGCTATCTCCTCGATCCGCTCTTGGGCGGCGGGCGAAAGCAGCGCCAGCCACAGCCCGCCGTCGGCCCCGAAGACCTTCTGCGGGGCGAAGTAGTACACGTCGAACTCGGTCGGGTCCACCGGGACTGCCCCAGCCGCGCTGGTGGCGTCGACCACCACCAGCGAGTCCGGGTCGGAGCCGGCCGGGCGGCGGATGGGCATGCACACGCCAGTGGAGGTCTCGTTGTGCGTGAGGGCGTACACGTCGATGCCGTCCTCCGCCTTGGGTAGCGGGTGTGTTCCCGGCTCAGACGTCAGGACCGTCGGCGCGGACAGCCACGGGGCACGAGTGGTGACCGAGGCGAACTTCGCGGAAAACTCCCCGAATGCCAGGTGCTGTGACTTGTCGCGAATAAGCCCGTGCGCGGCCGCGTCCCAGAACGCCGTGGTCCCTCCGTTGGAGAGAGTGACGACGTATCCGTTCGGCAAGGAAAAAAGGCTAGCCAGACCCTCGCGAATCCGGTGGACGAGGGCCCGCACGGGCGCCTGGCGGTGCGAGGTGCCAAGCTCTGGAGCTCCGGCGAGCACCGCGGCGGTTCGGGCGGGGACCTTACTCGGGCCGCTGCCGAACCGGCCATCGGCCGGCTTGAGGTGGTCGGGGATGACGATGCTGGTCACGGGACTAGGGTAACCCCTGTGGACGTTACTGACCTCGATCCTGATCCGATGACCCAGTTCGCCAAGTGGTTCGCCGAAGCGGTCGCCGCCGGCCTGGCCGAGCACCAACGCGATGGTCCTGGTGACGCTCGGCGACCGGCCGCACGGGCGAACCGTGCTGCTGAAGGAACACGACGAAAACGGGTTCACCTTCTACAGCAACCGGACGTCCCGCAAGGGCCGCGACCTTGCGGACGACCCCCGCTGCTGCACCGTCTTCCCCTGGTACGCCCTGGGCCGGCAGGTGACCGTTGAGGGGAAGGCCCGTCAATTGTCGATGGAGGAAAGCGAGCCGTACTTCCACTCCCGCGCCCGGCGCTCGCAGATCGCGGCCTGGGCGAGCCGGCAGTCGACGGCGCTGTCTTCCCGCGCTGACCTGGATGAGCGGGTCGCGGAACTGGAGCGACGCTGGCCGGAAGGGACCCAGGTGCCGATGCCAGACTTCTGGGGCGGCTACCTGATCACGCCGGACACCGTGGAGTTCTGGCAGTCGGGGCGCAGCCGGCTGCATGACCGCCTCCGGTACGTGCGAGCCGGCGATGAATGGGAGATCGAGCGGCTTTCGCCGTGAGCTTAGGGCCGGCTGGCAAGGGTCGGCGTGACTAGGTAGTTATCCACGGCGTAGCAGTGGCTTCCTTGGCGTGCTTGCACGGGCGCGTAGCCTTACCTCAAGGAGGAGTGGTTGCAGTGACTGCCCATGGGCTTATCGACACGACGGAGATGTACCTCCGCACGGTGTTCGAGCTTGAAGAGGAGGGCATCGTCCCGCTGCGGGCGCGGATCGCCGAGCGGCTCTCGCAGACCGGCCCCACGGTCAGCCAGACGGTGGCCCGGATGGAGCGTGACGGGCTGCTGCACGTGAGCGGCGACCGGCACCTAGCGCTCAGCGAGACAGGGAGGGCGCTGGCCACCCGCGTCATGCGCAAGCATCGGCTGGCGGAATGCCTGCTCGTTGACATCATCAAGCTGCCGTGGGAAGAGGTACACATCGAGGCGTGCCGGTGGGAGCACGTGATCTCCGACAGCGTGGAGCGGCGGTTGTTTGAGATGCTCGGCCGGCCGGAGCGGTGCCCGCACGGCAATGTCATCCCTGGGATCGACGAGCTGCTGGCCCCCTCGGCCGAGGGGGCCAGCGACGCCGGGCAGGATCAGGCCATGACGGACGCCGCGCAGGCTGCTGCAGATGCTCGCGTGCCGGTCGTGGTATCGCGGATCAGCGAGCAAATCCAGAGTGACCTCGTTTTGATGCTTAAACTCAAAGCTGCCGGGATACAACCGGGACGCGAGGTTTTGCTCGGATCTGTCAAGGGGGGTGTCCGCGTGACCAGTGCCAGCGGAGGCACGGACGTGACGACCGATCTTGAGTCCCAGGTCGCCTCGCATGTATTCGTTTCTCGGGAGTAGCTAGGACCACCGCAGTGACCGGAGTGAGGCAGTGACGGGCGTCGTAGTTGGCAAGGCACGACAGTGAACGGGCGTGGTAGTGACGGGACGTGGCAGTGACGCGCTGGGATGAGAGCGCGATTGACCCGTACTTGCCTGCTGACCTGGTCTTGAGCCAGGCAGAGATCGGCGTCCTCGTGACAAACCGGCTTGGCCGCGTGCTGTTCGTCAACGAGCACGCGATCCGGCTGCTACGGCTGTCCGGTGATGCCGCCGCGCTGGCCGAGCAGCCGCTGGCCAAGCTCGGGTCCATCCTGGACTGTGACCTGCCGAAGGCCGAGGACATGACCCGGCAGGTGCTTCGCGGCCTCACCTGGGAGGGAACCTTCACCGGGACCGCAGACTCGGCGCCGGGGGCGGTCCCCACGTCGGTTCCTGGCGAGGCAGGGCCGGCGTTCGTGCGGACGGTGGCCGTCCCGCTGCGCGCCCAGTCGGGGGACATCGATGGCATCGTCTTGGTGATCAGCCAGACATCGCGGCACTATGCCCAGCGCGAGCAGGACCGGCTTCGGCTGCTTGAGCGCATCGGAGAGCGGCTGTCTGGCTCCCTGGAACTGGGGACCACGCTGCGCCACGTCGCGCAGATCCTCATCCCGCACTTCGCCGACCACTGCTTCATCGACCTGCTGCGGGGGGACAAGCTCATCCGCACGGCACAGGCCAACGCCGCCGACTGGAAGCCAGCGCCCGGTACCTGGACAGAGGTCGGTGCCCAGGTGAACTACCCGCCGGGGCACTTCTGCGAGCAGGCCATGTCCCGGCTGGAGACCATCGTCGTACCCGACCTGCAGGCCGAGTCCTACCCAGCGCCGAGCAAGCAGTCGATGGCCGCCTCCGACGATGCCGGGCTGACCTCGGTGCTCGCCGCTCCGCTGTACGCGCGGGGCGAGCTCCTCGGCGTCATGTCGCTGGCCCTGTCGCGGCTCACCAACCGGCACGACCCGCACTACGACCTGTCCGACCGGGACCTGATTGGCGCGATCGCAGGCCGGGTCGCGGTGGCGATCGACAACGCCATTTTGTTCGAGGCCGAGCGCACTACCGCCCTCGCCTTCCAGGAAAGCCTGCTCCCGCAGCAGGTCCCTGACCTGGACGGGCTTGAGGTCGCGTTCCGCTACGTTCCCGCCAAGCCGCTTGCCGCGGCCGGGCAGGGCATCCAGACTCAGGTCGGCGGCGACTGGTACGACATCATCCCGCTGGCGGCTGGCCGGGTCGGCATCGTCATCGGCGACGTGGAGGGCCGAGGAGCGCGGGCTGCCGCCATCATGGGGCAAATCCGGGCCACGCTGCGTGCTCACGCACAGGACGAGCACTCGCCCGCCGACGTCATGCGCAAGCTAGATGAATGGTGCCGGTCCACCGCCCCGCGCAGCGCGAGCGGCGAGCCGCCCACCGTCAGCTGCATCTACATGATCTATGACGCATGGTCGCGGCAGGTCACCTTGTCCTGCGCTGGGCACGCCGCGCCGCTGCTGGCCACCGGCCGCTCGGTGGCGCCGCTGGACATCCGGCACAAGGGCGTGCTGCTCGGTGTCCGCGGCCGGGGAATCCGGGGGCTGCCAACCTACAAGGACCAGACGTTCACGCTGCCCCCCGGCTGCGCCCTCCTGCTCTACACAGACGGGCTTACCGACCGGCGCATGCACCCGGACGGGTCTGGCCACTACACGGAGGCAGAGGCCACCGACATGCTGCGGGAGGCCGTGCTGTCAGTCACGGGACCCGCCGCGCTGAAGCAACCGCTCGGGATGGGCGTGGCCGACACGATCGCGCTCACCGCGCAGAACGCGGTACCCGGCGACATCGACGACGACATGGCGATCCTGGTCATGCGGTCCTCGCCGCTCGACCTCGCCATGCGGGACCGGGTCTTCCCGGCCCAGCCGATCATGGTCTCTGAGGCTCGCCGCATGGCGCAGACGACTTTCGCATCCTGGAACATGGACCCCGACCAGGCTGACCTCGCCTGCCTGCTGGTCTCCGAGGTCGTTACCAACGCGGTGCTGCATGCGGCGCAGACCACCAGTCGCAACCGTGGCGCCCTGCTGCAGATGATGGCCGCCGGAGGAGAACACGGCGGGTCGGGGCTTGAGGGAATGCCTGCGCATGCGGGAGAGGAACCGCGCGAGTTCCGCGTCCGGCTGCGGCGCGGTGCTGAGTCCGCGTGGATAGAGGTCTTCGACCCGGATCTGCGGCTGCCCCGGATCCGCAGCGCCGGGGCGACCGACGAGGGCGGCCGTGGACTGTACTTGGTGGAGCAACTGGCCACCCGATGGGGATCCCGCCCGACGCCCGAGGGCAAGGCCGTCTGGTTCGAGGTTCCCCTTGAAGGCAATGAGCCGTGAGCCAGCCTGTCCGCCCGTTACGGAACGTTGGTGTGCGGGGTGTGGCTGCCGCCGTAGAACAGGCACAGTAGGACGACGACGATGACGACCACCGCCCACCAGTGCTTGCCCTTGACCGGGAAGTTCATCTTCTTGCGCCCGCGCTGCCAAAGCCATGCGATGCCAAGGCCGATGAAAGCCGCCAGGATCAGGCCGCTGTAGTCCATGCCTGCCGCCGCCTCCGGGTTACCTTGGGGTCACGCCGTGAAGCGAACCCGTCCTACATTGAGCATACGACAACGATGCCCTAACGTCTGCCCCACCTTGCCACCGCACTTGCGTGCTTCGCAACCGGCGGCGGGTGCGTTCGGGAATGGTTATCTGTCGAACGTGGTGCTTACGGGAGCGGGAAACGAGCGGCTCGCGGCCGCCGGGCGCGGCACTCTCGAAGTCGTTGACAACGATGGGCCCTCACCCGGAGGGCCTACACGCGCTCGATAATGGTGGCGTTAGCCTGGCCGCCGCCCTCGCACATGGTCTGCAGGCCGTATCGCCCGCCGGTGCGCTGCAGCTCGTAGACCAGCTTCGTCGTCAGCACCGCGCCGGTAGCCCCGAGCGGGTGGCCGAGCGCGATCGCACCGCCGTTGGGGTTGACTTTCTCCAGTGACGCGCCGGTGTCAGCGGCCCAGGCGAGGACAACAGGGGCGAACGCCTCGTTGATCTCGGTCACGTCGATGTCCTCGATCGTCAGGCCCGACTTCGCCAGGACCTTCTGGGTTGCCGGGATCGGCCCGGTCAGCATGAACACCGGGTCGGAGCCGGTCACCGCGAGAGTGTGGATCCGTGCCAGCGGGGTCAGGCCATGCTGCTGCACCGCCGCTTCCGATGCGATGAGCACGGCGGCGGCCCCGTCGGAGATCTGGCTCGCGACGGCGGCGGTGATGTCCCAGCCCTCGCGCAGCGGCTTGAGCGTGGCCATCTTCTCCAGGGACGTGTCGCGGCGCGGGCCCTCGTCGGCCGTGACGTCGTTTAGCGGGGCAATCTGGCTGTCGAAGTAGCCCGCGTCGAGCGCCTTGACCGCCCGCTGGTGGCTGGCCAGTGAGAACTCCTCTAGGTCGAGCCGCTTGAGGCCCCACTTCTCCGCCATCAACTGCGCGCCGCGGAACTGGGAGATTTCCTGGTCCCCGTACCGGTCGACCCAGCCCTGACCGTAGGGCATCGGCTGGCCTGCCTGGACGCCCAGGTAGATCGACGCCCCGATTGGGATCGTGGACATGTTTTCCACGCCGGCCGCGATCACTAGGTCCTGGGTGCCCGACAGCACCCCCTGGGCGGCGAAGTGCACGGCCTGCTGCGACGACCCGCACTGTCTGTCGATCGTGACGCCCGGCACGTTCTCCGGCAGGCCGGCCGACAGCCACGCGGTCCGCGCGATGTCACCGGACTGCGGGCCAACCTGCGAGACGCAGCCCATGATCACGTCATCAACGGCCGCGGGATCGATCCCGGAGCGCTCCACAACCGACCGCAGCACGTGCGCACCAAGCTCGGCCGGGTGCACTCCGGATAGCCCGCCGCCTCGCCTGCCCACCGGAGTCCGCACCGCGCTAACGATGTATGCCTCAGCCACCTGCTCTGCTCCTATCGCTGGTTGCGATCCTCGTCCGCTTGCATCGGCGAACGTGGTACCTGACCTGACCGCCTTGGGCCGATGCCATGGTGCCGCGAGCAGGTACTCACCAGTAACCACGCTATATGCGCGACCCCGACCGGTCGACCCCCCGAACCTGGCTAGAACCTGTCAGCAGTCGCGCGATCCCTGGCCCGCCGTCCCTGGCCCGCCGTCCCTGGCCCGCCGTCCCTGGCCCGCCGTCCCGGCCGGTGGCCTACATGCGGTCGGGGAGGGGAACCCCGAGGAGGCCCAGGCTGGTGGTGAGGACCCTCAGGGTGGCGGCGCACAGGGTGAGGCGGGCGTCCCTGGTGGCATCGTCAACGCCGTCCTTGAGGATCGGGCACTGCTCGTAGAACGTGGTGAACAGGCTCGCGGTCTCGAAGACGTAGGAGCACAACCGGTGCGGTTCGGCGGTGTCGGCAACCTGTTCGACGGCCGCGCCAAAGCCGAGCAGTTGCAGCGCGAGGTCCCGCTCGGCCTGCTCCGTGATCCGGATGGCCGCCTGGGTGCCGGCCGGGTCATGCGGCTGGGCAGGGTCAAGATTTGCCCGCCGGAAGATCGACCTGATCCGGGCGGTGGCGTACTGCAGGTACGGGCCGGTATTGCCGCGCAGTGCGAGCATCTTCTCCCAGTCGAAGATGTAGGCGCTGTCCCGCGAGGTGGACAGGTCGGCGTACTTGATCGCGCCGATGCCGACGTCCTGGGCGATCTCGTTCTTGGTGGCCTGGTCCATGCCCTCGATCTCGTCGAGCACCGCGCGGGCCTGCTCAATGCCCTCGGTCAGCAGGTCGCCGAGCTTGATGGTGTCGCCCGTCCGGGTTCGCAGCCTGCCACCGTCGGCCCCCTGGACCATGCCGATCTGGGCGTGCTCGTACCGGGCGTCCGCGGGCAGCCATCCCGCCAGCCGGGCGACCGCGAAGACCATCCGGAAGTGCAGCGTCTGATCCGAGCCGACGACGTAGATCGCCCGGTCGCAATTGACCTTGTCTACCCGGTACCGGATTGTCGCCAGGTCCGTTGTGGAGTAGTTGTAGCCGCCGTCCCGCTTGCGGACGATCACCGGCAGCGGGGCGTCGTCCCGCCCGGTGAACCCCGGCGGAAACACGACGAGGCGCTCCGTCGCTCTCGACCGCCAGGCCGCTGGCCAGCAGGTCGTCAATGACGCCGGGCAGCAGATCGTTGTAGAACGACTCGCCCCTGATGTCGTCGTCGGTCAAGGTGACTTTGAGCAGGCCGTAGACGTCGTTCAGGTACTGCCTGGACAGTTCCATCATCTCGTCCCACAGCCGCTGCGTGACCGGGTCATCGCCGGACTGCAGCTTCACGACCCGCTTTTGGGCGCGCTCCTTGAAGTCCGGGTCGGAGTCGAACTTGACCCGGGCCGACTGGTAGAACGTGTTCGGGTCGGTCCGCAGCAACTGTGCCTCGGGAGCATCCTCTCCGATCTCGAAGAGGTACTCGATCAGCATCCCGAACTGAGTGCCCCAGTCGCCGACGTGGTTGTCCCTGATGACGTTGTGCCCGGCGAACTCAAGCACGCGGGCGATCGCGTCGCCAACGATGGTCGTCCGCAGGTGCCCGACGTGCATTTCCTTGGCGATGTTGGGCGAGGAGTACTCGACGATCACCGTCTGCGGGCTCGCCACGGCTGGGACGCCTAGCCGGGGATCGGTGCCGACGCGGGTCGCCTCGGCCGCGATCCACTCATCCTTGAGCTTGAAGTTAATGAACCCCGGCCCGCTGACGAGGGGATCCTCGCTGATGTCGGCCACGTCCAGGTGGGCGAGGATGCCGCTGGCGACATCCCGCGGCGCGAGCTTCTTGCCTTGCTCCTTGCCCAGCTTCTGGGCGAGCGGCAGCGCCGCGTTGGACTGGAAGTCGGCGAACGACGACGGGCGGATCACCGGGTCCGTGTCGGCATAGTCGGCGCCAAACGCCGCGCCGAGGGCATCGCGCACCCGCGCGCCAAGGACCTGCTGAGGATCTGCCATGCGATCAAGCCTATCGGCCGGCCAACGAGCGTCCGAACGAATTTCAGGTCGGCCGGCTGGCTAGCCGGGGCGGCTGGGTGGTGGCCCCTGGCCTTGCTGGTCGATGGCCTGGCCCCGCGGGTCGTGTGCCGTGGGCTGGCCGGGGCAAGGCCCGTGGCTGTGGATGACCTTGCCGTGAGGCGAGATACCGGTGATGGTGCCGTCGGGATGGGGGATGATCTTCCAGCCGAGCCGGTGGATGTAGACGTGGTGGTGAATGTGGCAGAAGGCCTTCAAATTCTGCAGGGAGGTCTCGCCGCCGCCGTGGCGGGGCCGCAGGTGGTGAGGCTCGCACTGGCTCGCGGGACGGTCGCAGCCACCGGGCCACTGGCAGTGCTTGTCGCGCATGATGACCGCGCGGCGCAGGTGGTCCGGGATCTGGTCGGTGTCGCCAATGTCGAGCGGGAGGCTCGCGGCATTGAAGGGCCTGGCGAGCAGCCTGGCGCGGAGGAACCCGGCGAGGCCCTCGGGTCCGGACACGGCGTTGACGGCCATAGCCAGCAGGGTGCGCTCCAGGGCAAGCCTGGCCTCGGGCGACAGCGGCCCGCGTGGCCCAAGTCCATGCCCGCCGATGCCGTGGGCGTCAAGAAAGACGTCGGCCATGTCGGCGATGACGTCCCAGTCCGGGGTGCCAGTCACGACCGGGGTGACGTGGGCGGCGCAGGCGGCCGCTTGCGCCTGCGCGCCGGTCAGCCAGCCGGTCTCGCCCGCCTTGGCGGTGAGCCAGGAGTTGCGAAGCCTGACGTCCTGGGCGGCGAGCCACTCATCGACGAGGACCGACGCGCCGTCCATCATGAGCAGGTCCGCGAGGGTGACGATCACCATCGCTCGGGTCTTCATCCCGCCGGAGCCGGGCACATCCGGCACGCCAAGGCCCAGTCGCAGCGCTGTTTCGAGGGCATCGTGGTTGCGCTGGCCCTGGCTGCGGATGTCATCGCGGTCCACAGGCTTGCCGAACGCCTCGAACACCTTCGCCAGCAGCGCTGCGCAGGGCGCCGACAGGTCGCCGCTGAGCTTCCCCGCGCCGCCAAGAGTCGTGCCCATCCGGACGTCCCGGTCCTTGAACCCGTCGCCGCCGGGGTCAGGATCTGGCCGTTGCCCCATCACGGCCTCGAAGATCGCCTCCGCGATGCGCGCGATGTCCGGGTCCAGGGACAAGCCGTCGCGCGCGGCGTCGAGCAGGATCTGGTCGGCCTTGGCCTTCTCCTCGTCCGGCAGCCTGTCATTCCACTTCGCGAACTGTCGCGCCCACGATTCGGAGATCTCCCCGGCGGCCATCGCGTCGCGCAGCAGCCAGTGGGGCTTGAGCATGCACGCCCCAGACTTCCACAGGTCGGCCGCCGCCTTCTTTGTCATCCGGCAGGAGTGCCGCAGCCACGTCTGTACCGTTGGGTGGCCTTCAATGGAGTAGCCACCGCAGGCGTCTAGGGCAAATAGGGCCTCTGCGTGTGCTACCGCCCACTTCGACTGCGCCGCCTGGAGCGACCGCAGCGCCTCGGCCTGGGCAGCCGCCCCCAGGGCCTTCCAGTCCACGCAACCGGTGAGGTGATCCAGCGACGCGTGCAGCATCGTCAGCGCCTCATCAGTGCTTGTCGGCTGTGCTACGACCGGCATCGCGATCACCTCCCCCGAGGCTCCTGCTACTTAGCTTGCTACAAGTCTACTCGAACGTGCGCGCGATAACAAGCCGGAATAATCGAAAGATGAAGCGAATGCTGCGGGGCGCTCGTCGGCTGGGCCGGGACCCGGCGCTGGGCGGCTGGCGTTCTACCGGTCCCGGCGCAGGAAGTGGGCTGGGCGGCGGTCTGCCGTCCCGCCCAGGCGCTGGCGGACCTTTTCGGTAATGTTGCCTCTCGTCAGGTCCGCGGCCAGGGCGCAGGCAGCGCTCACTGCCCGTGCGGTCGAGGCGCCGTGGGCCACGATGACCGTGCCGCCTAGGCCGAGCAGCGCGGCACCGCCATAGCTCTCCGCGTCGAGGCGTTCCCGCATCTCACGTAGGCCGCGGCGCTGCAGCATGGCCCCCATGCGCGCGGTCCTGGTCGAGGTCAGGGCCGTCCGCAGCTCGCCCGTGGCGAACCGCAGTGCGCCTTCCAGGGTCTTGAGTGCCACATTGCCGGTGAAGCCGTCGGTGACGATCACGTCGACTGCGCCAGCCATCAGGTCGCCGCCCTCGATGTTGCCCGCGAAGTGCAGCGGCAGCGTCCCGGGCAGCGGCTCGGAGACCAGCAGCTCGTGTGCCCGGCGGGTAAGCACATTGCCCTTGCCGGGTTCCGCGCCGATGGTGAGCAGGCCGACCCTGGGCGTGGCGATGCCCAGGGCGATCTGCGCGTAGGCGACGCCGAGCTGGCCGAACTGCACGAGCATTTCCGGCTTCGGATCGGCGGTCGCACCCGCGTCAATGAGGACAGTCGGGTGCGGATGGGTGGGGAGCACGACGGCAAGGCCCGGGCGCGGGACGCCGGGCAGCGGCAGCAGCCGGTGACGCGCACTGGCCACGATCGCGCCGGTCGATCCCGCCGATACGACCGCGTTGGCCTGGCCGCGCCGGACGAGCTGGCAGGCCACCGCGATGCTCGAACGAGGCCGCCGGAAGCCGGCGAGCGCGCCCTCGTCCATCCCGACCACATCCTCGGCGGGCACCACGCGCAGCTCCGAGCCGGCCCCGAGGCGAGCGATCACCGGTCGCAACTGGGCAGGCGGCCCGGTCAGCAGGGTCGTTACGCCGTGCTCCCGCTGGGCGGCGAGCGCGCCCGCGACGATCTCGTCGGGCGCGTAGTCGCCGCCCATGGCATCGACAGCGATCACCGGCTCGGTTGGCGCGAGAGGGGCGATGACCGTGGCTTCGGCTACCGGCTGGTGGCCAACGGGCGCGGTCGGCGGTTCGCTATGCCCCACTGCTCCGATTCTCGCCCCCTATGTCCGTAGCCTACGGTGCCATTATCCAAGGGTAAGGCTGGACCGGGACGATGATCGCGAGAGTGCCGACGGGTGAGCCGGGCCGGGTCAGCGGTGGAAGGGTGCCGGACCGGGCACGGCGCGGTGCGTCAGAAGGCTTTCATGGGGGCGGCGCGGCGCGCGGAGCCGAGCGCGGCGATGTCGAGGATCCGGGCAGCGCTGCGGGCGCTAGTGAAGTTCCTGGCGAACTCGCGGGCGGTCGCGGCGTGCGCAGTCCGGCAGGCAAGGAGCTCGGTCAGCCGGTTCCACCACAGGCCCAGGGGACTGTCGGGCGGGACGAGGGCCGCCTCGCCCGGCGTGGCCTCCGGCACGCCGCCGACCGCGGTGGCCAGGATCGGGACGCCGAGAGCCTCATACTCCAGTGCCGAGATGCAGAAGGTCTCGACAAACCCCTGGATGACCTTGGTGGGGAAGACGCCAGCTGCCGACGCCGCGCGCAGGCACTGCGCCGTCTCATAGTCGATGCCGGCGAGGACCTTAAGGTTCGGCAGGTGCGCGGTGTCGCGCAGCAGGCTCTCGGCGAGGGAGCCGGCACCGCCGATGGCGAACTCGAGTTCCGGGGCTTGCTGCAGCGCCATCTCGGCCAGGCCGATAATGGTCTCCAGGCCCTTCTCTGGCTCCAGACGACCAAAAGTCGAGACCAGTACCGAGTCCGGGCGCAATCCGTGGTCCGCGCGGAACGCCCTCAGGACGTCGGCGGACGGCGCGTCGAACGCGGCCGGCGGCAGGCCGGGGTACCGGATCTGGATGGTGTCGGCGAGAGAGGCGGGCATGGACGGGCCGGCGACCTCCTCGACGGTCGCCAGAAACCGGCTGGCGACGTAATGCGACACCGTGCACACGACGTCGGCCCGCAGCACGTCGCCGATGAGGACGCTGGCAAGACCGTCCCCGACGTGCTCGCACATTGAGTCGACCAGGTCGGTGCCCTCGATGCTGTGGATCACTATCGGGCGCTTACCGACCTGCCGGAGGGCGTCCGCGACCCGGTTTGCGATAGCGGCGTGCGGGTCGATGTAATACGTCAATATGGCATCGACGTCGTTAGCCGCGGCAACTCGGTAGAGTTCAGCGGAAATGGCCCGCGCGAGGTGGCCGTCGGTGTTACGGGGATTTTGCCTGACCTGCCGGACGTGGTGCACCGCAACGCCTGGCCCGGCCTCATCTGCCGGGTCGACGGGCGTGCCACAATAGGTGACCTGATGCTGCTCGCGGCCGGTAAGCGCCGCGAGGGCACGGTTGTTCCACAGAGCTTGCTTGGCGTGCCCTGAGCGGTACGGCGGGTACTTGCTGAGGGTCACGAAACGCTGAGGTGTGTTCATTGGCCCGGAATTCCTGGTAACAGTGGCGGTGACCCCGGCGGGTCTTCGCCAAGGGGTGGCTCAGCGTATCAGTCGGCGGGCCGTGTCGCTATGCATTGTCGGGCCATGAAAAATGACGTCCATGTTTCACTGAGAATTCACATGCGAAAGACGGCGAATACAGCCAGGTTGCTCAGAGCGGAGGGGCTGGGGGCGGCCCCGGCTAGGCCGGAGAGTGGCTACGCGGCCGGGGTGTTGGCAAAGTACGCTACGTTCATGGAGTTGAACGGTACATCCGCCATCGTCACGGGCGCGGCGAGTGGCCTCGGGGAGGCGACGGCACGGGTGCTGGCGCAGGCCGGGGCCTACGTTCTCGTGGCCGATCGCAGCGATGAGGCAGGCAAGGAAGTCGCGGCGAGCATCGGCGGGCAGTTCGTGCACACCGACGTCACCGACGAGAACCAGGTCACGGACGCGGTTGCCGCTGCCGTGAGCTCTGGCAGGCCACTGCGGGTCGCGGTGAGCTGCGCCGGCATCGGGTTCGCCTCCCGCACGGTCAACCGGGACGGGTCGCCGCACGACCTGGCGGCCTTCAACCGGGTCATCGGGATCAACCTGGTCGGCACCTTCAACGTGCTGCGCATCGCGGCTGCCGCGATGGCCAAGACCGAGCCGGCGGACGCCGACGGGCAGCGTGGCGTGGTCATCAACACGTCGTCGGTCGCCGGGATCGAGGGCCAGACCGGCCAGATCGCCTACTCGGCGTCGAAGGGCGGCATCATCGGCATGACCGTCCCGGCCGCGCGCGACCTGTCGGTCATCGGCGTGCGGGTTCTCGCGATCTGCCCGGGCATTATCCACACCCCGATCTACAAGGGCATCGCCGGCGGCGGGGAAGCGGCGGAGGCGATGCTGGCCAAGCTGGCCGAGCCGATCGTGTTCCCTAAGCGGATGGGACGGCCGGAGGAGTTCGGGCACCTGGTGAAGTCGCTTGTCGAAAACGACTACATGAACGCGGAGGTCATCCGTTTCGACGGCGGCGTTCGCTTCCAGCCCAAGTGAGCTTGGGCGAGGCCCGGTAGGCTGTGGCCTAGGGGTTACATGTCGGGGATCGCTGGATGTCTCGCACTGGCAGAGGGGACTAAGCCAGACGCGGAGTGGGCGAGTCGCGCCGCGCGCCGGATGGCGCATCGAGGGCCTGATGACGAGGGCGCGTTCTCGGATGCCTACGCCGCGCTAGCCGCGCGGCGGCTCGCCGTTATCGACCTGGGTCCGGGCGGCCATCAGCCGATGCGCTCCGCTGACGGGCGCTACTGGATGGTCTATGACGGGCAGATCTACAACGCGGAAGAGCTCGCCGCCCGGCTGCACGAGCGCGGCGTCACGCCGCGTGGCGGCTCGGACTCCGAGCTCATCCTGGAGACCTTCGCCTTCGAGGGGAAGGACTTCCTGCGGCGGCTGCGCGGCATGTTCGCGTTCGCCATCTGGGACACCCGCAACCGCGAGCTGTTCTGCGCCCGCGACCCGTTCGGCATCAAGCCGCTTTACTACACCCATGCCGAGAACGGCACCCAATTCCGATTTGCTTCCGAACGAAAGGCCCTCGCCGGTCCGGGCGAGGTGCCCGTCATCGACCCGAACGCGCTGCGCCGGTACCTGTCGTTCCAGTACGTCCCGCCGCCGCTGACGATGGCCCCGCCCGCCAGGGCGCTGCCGCCGGGGCACTTCCTGATCGCGCGGGCCGGCGGCCCGGTTGACGTCTTCCGCTACTGGCGGCCGATGCTCCGTCCGGAGAAGTCCCCGTCGTCGGACACCCCCGAGCGCATCCTGGCGGCCTTGCGCGACTCGGTGGGCGTTCACCTGCGCGGCGACGTGCCGGTGGGCGCGTTCTTGTCCGGCGGGGTCGACTCGGCGGCCCTGTGCGCCATCGCGGCGCAGACCAGTCCCGGGCTGCCGACGTTCACGGCCTCATTCGCCCAGCCGGGCTACAGCGAGCTTGAAGAGGCCGCTGAGACCGCCCGGCTGCTGGGGCTCCCGAACATGCCGTACGTGATCACCGCCGCGGAGTTCGCCGCCCGGCTGCCGCAGATCATCTGGCAGCTGGATGACCCGATGGCCGACGCCACCGCGATACCACTGTGGTTCGTCTCACGCGAGGCCCGCAAGCACGTCACGGTCGCCCTGTCGGGTGAGGGAGCGGACGAGCTGTTTGGCGGGTACGGCATCTACTACCAGCCAGGAGTGGTGCGAGCGGCCACCCGCCTTCCGTCAGCGGGACGCAGCTCGGTGGCCGCGCTCGCGGCGCGGGTGCCGCCAGGCACGCGCGGCAAGGGGCTGCTTGAGCGGATGGCGACGCCGCTGCGTGGCAGGTACATCGGCAATGCCAGCGTGTTCGGTGCGGAGGACGTGCACCTGCTCACCCGGTACGGAGGCGGCAGTGCCTACGACGTCACCGACCCACTGTATGACCAGGCCGCCGAGGCGGGTCTTGACGACGTGGCCACCATGCAGTTCATCGACATCAACACCTGGCTTCCGGGAGACGTCCTGGTCAAGGCGGACCGGGCGTCGATGGCGCATGGCCTGCAAGTGCGGACGCCGTTCCTGGACCGTGAGGTGATGACTGTCGCCGCCCGGCTGTCGCGCGCGGAGAAGACCGCGGCCACCACCACGAAGTTCGCGCTGCGCGAGGCGGTGGGCACGCTACTGCCCTTCGACGCCGTTGAGCGGGCTAAGCGCGGCTTTCCTGTGCCCATCGGGCACTGGTTCCGCGGTGAGCTGTCCGGCTTCGCCGAGCAGGTCATCCGGGAGGCGCGAACTGAGGACTGGCTCGACAAGCGCGCGGTGCTCGATGTGCTGCGGCGGTTCCGGGCTGACGACCCTGAGGTGCCGTGGCGGCAGGTATGGGTACTAATGGTGTTCTCGCTGTGGCACCAGATCTACGTCGAGCGTGTCTTTGACCCTGTCGCGCTCGGCTGGCAGGCGTCGCGGCCCGCCGGGCAGTCTGGCCGCCTTCAGCTCCCGGCCGGGCGAGATGCCGCCACGGTCTCGCCGCCTCGGGGACCGCAAGCGCGACCGGATCAGCCGGGCGTTGATGCTGACCAGCCGGGGCCAGCGCCTCAGCAGCCGCGTTTTGAGCCTGCTCCGGGGCCAGCGCCTCAGCAGCCGCGTTTTGAGCCTGCTCCGGGTCCAGCGCCTCAGCAGCCGCGTTTTGAGCCTGCTCCGGGGCCAGCGCCTCAGCAGCCGCCTCAGCAGCAAGCAGCGCAGCAACCTCGTCTGCCGCACTCCTCGCGGCAGTTGCCACCGGCTCAGCCTGCCCCGCCAGGAGCGGCCCAGCCGCGCCTGGCGCCGCGTCACCCCAGCGATGAGCTGGACTAGGCGCTGGTCTCCGTGAAGGCCGAGGGCAGGGTGCCGCCTGCGATGAGCTGCTCGCGGATCTTGCGGCGGCCACGGTGCAGCCGGGACATGACCGTGCCGACTGGGGTGCCCATGATCTCGGCGATCTCCCGGTAGGGGTAGCCCTCGACATCGGCTAGGTAGACCGCCGTGCGGAACTCGTTGGGCAAGTCGCGCAATGCGCGCAGCAGGTCCGAGTCGGTGGTCCGGTCCAGCGCCTCGGCCTCCGCAGACGGCACTGGCGGCGCGAGGCGGTCCGCGGACATCTGCCACTCCTGCAGGTCGCCGCCGAGCGCCTGCTGCGGCTCACGACGCCGCTTGCGGTAGGCATTTATGAACGTCGTTGTCAAGATCCGGTTCAGCCAGGCCCGCAGGTTGGTTCCGGGGCGGAACTGGTGGTACGCCGCGTACGCCTTGGCTGAGGTCTCCTGGACCAGGTCCTCAGCGTCCGTGGGGTTGCGGGTCATCCGGAGCGCCGCGGGATACAACTGATTCAGTTGCGGCACGACATCCCGCTCAAACTGAGCACGGCTCTCCGCTGTCTGCGGGCCGCCGCGGGCGGTCGCGGCGCCAGGGGTCGCGGCGTCAGGGGTCGCGGCGTCAGGGGTCGCGGCGTCAGGGGTCGCGGCGTCAGGGGTCGCGGCGTCCAGGGGGTCTTGATCCATGCCGCGGGAGTCCATGTTGATGGCCCCAGTGTCGCTGGTGCCTTCGTCGTTCTGGTGCGGGATCATCTGGTGGCTCCGGAGGTAGTCATTCCTACTCATATAGACGCACGGAAGCCCGCCAACAGTCCAGTCTGTGAGCTAAATCACAACGAGATATATCGCGATGCGCGATGGTTGGGCCAGCTCGTGTTCAGTGGGCTGCTTCCCGCGGGTCCTGCTCCTAAGAGCAGCGAGATCCGGGTCAGATCCGGCTGCGGTACCACATGTGGAGGAGGCATCGCGACTCCACGGTGATCTTGCTCGCGAGGATCTGAGTAAGTTATCAGGAGGGCAGCCGTCCCGCAAGTGCGTGTCCTCCACCCTGCGTGACCGCCGGTCTCACTGTGCCCGGACCACCTGCTAGATCCAGCCCCGGTACCACATGTGGGCGAACCACGACGAGTACGGGATCACCTGCCCCGCCAGGATCGGATAGAAGTACCAGAACAAGATCAGCACCGCGAGTACGTACGTCCCGGCGATAGCGGCCCCAATGGCCCGGCGCGGCAGGCTCGCGCGCGCAGGCCCGATGATCAGCCCTAGGCAGAGCGTGATGCACAGCACCAGGAACGGCAGGAACTCCAGCGCGTAGTAGCTGAACTTGGTCCGCTCGAGGAACAGGAACCAGGGGAACCAGCCGGCGACGATGCCTAGCAGCGACGAGCCGGCCCGCCAGTCGCGGCGGGTCAGCCACCAGCCGAGGCAGAACAGCATGGCCGGGATCGACACCCACCAGATCGCCGGGTTGCCCAGCGGGAGGACTTCCGCGGACCACGACGGCCCGGCAGGACAGCCCGTCGTGGGGCAGGGGTGGGTGCCCGCGGCGTTGGTGTAGCCCTGGTAGAAGAACGCCACCGGGCGGCTCATCACGATCCAGCCCCACGGCTGGGACTCATACGGGTGCGGCACATGCAGCGTGACGCCGAACTGGACCATCGCCACGTGGTACTCGAACAGCGAGTAAAGCGCCGAGATGACCGGAGTGGTCACCCCGTGCGTGATGCCGTAGTTCCGGTAGTAGCCGGTGTTGGTGACGAGCCAGTTCGTCCACGTTGCCACGTAGGTGACGAACGGGATCACCACAAGCGTCACCGGCAGCCACTTGCCATCGCGGACGAGCCCGCCGCGCCAGGGTGCCCGCAGCCCGGCGGCCCGGCGCGCGCCGACGTCCCACGCGATCGACAGGCCGATGAACGCGGGGATGTACCAGACCGCGTCCTGCTTGACGGCACAGGCCAGGCCGATCAGCAGGCCGGCCGCTACCCGCCACTTCCTGATGCCCAGCCGGGGCCCGCCTCATCCTCGGGGCGCATCACGACGGCCTCCGCCAGGCGGGCCCGGGACACGTCCCGGTCGATCAGCATCGCGCCGAAAGCCGCGAGCACGAAGAACATCAAGAAGATGTCGAGGATGCCGGTGCGGCTGAGCACGAACTCCATGCCGTCGAGCGACAGCAGCAGGCCCGCGATGCAGCCCAGCAGCGTCGAGCGGGTCAGTCGGCGGGCGATCCGGCACATGAGCAGGATCGCCAGCGTTCCGAAGACCGCCGAGGCCACCCGGTAGCCGAACGGGTGCAGCCCGAAGATCGCCTCGCCGATCGCGATCAGGTACTTGCCGACCTCAGGCTGCACCACGTACTCGCCACAGCTATAGCCAGAGCACGACGCGAAGATGTGGGGGTTCCCCGATAGCAGCAGGTTGTTCGCGTAGTTCTGGCCAGACGGGTAGCCAGGCGGGTTGGCTACCGGGTTCCACTCGACCCCGTGCTTCAGGATCGACCAGGCGTCCTTGATGTAGTAGGTCTCGTCGAAGATGACCGCGTGCGGCGCCGATAGTCTGTAGAAGCGCAAGACTCCTGCGAACGCGGTGACCAGCAGCGGGCCGATCCAGCCCCAGAGCCTGTCGGTTGGCATTGGGGATATCAGCCGGTCGCGAATGGCCGCGATCCGCTCCTGGGTGCCAGCGCGGTTAGGGTCAGCCTGGTCGAGACCGGCCTCGCCGCTGTCCGCGCCGCTGTGCCCTTCATGCTCAGCGCCGGCAGCGTCACTGACGGTGCGCGGGCGCTCCGTAGGGCCGGGGTGGGTCACTCGCACGGTTGCGGTGTCCAGAATGTCGGGACCCGTGGCGTCGGGACGGGAGTCGCCGGGGTCCATGGCCGGGTCGCCGGCGTTGGTCGCGGTCATCAAACGTCATCGTATGTGGAGGGAAGCCGGCATGGGGAGCGGACACGGTGCGCAGGGCGGTATCTCGGGCACACTGATTCTGGCGGCGGTGCCGATCGGCCGCCCGGAGGACGCCTCCGCCAGGCTAGTCGCTGAGCTGGCACGGGCCGACGTGGTGGCGGCCGAGGACACCCGCCGGGTCCGTCGGCTTGCCGCCGACCTTGGCGTGGCGATCACCGGCCGCGTCGTGTCCTACTACGACGTGGTCGAGGTCCGTCGCGCCGAGGAGCTGGTAGCCGAGCTTCAGGCTGGCAAGGACGTGCTTGTCGTGACTGACGCGGGGATGCCCGGGGTAAGCGATCCCGGCTACCGGGTTGTCACCGCGGCCGTGGCGGCCGGGATCGCTGTCACCGCGATTCCCGGCCCGTCGGCCCTGACCACCGCGCTTGCGGTGTCCGGGCTGCCGACCGACAGGTTCTGCTTCGAGGGATTTCCGCCGCGCAAGCCGGGCGAGCGCCAGGCGCGTTTCGCCGAGCTCGCCTGCGACCCTCGCACGCAGGTCTTTTTCGAGTCCCCCAGGCGCCTGCACCTGACGCTGAAAGAGCTCACCCAATCACACGGAACGCAGCGTCCCGCGGTCATCTGCAGGGGAGCTCACCAAGGTGCACGAGGAGGTCGTTCGCGGGACGTTGGCCGAGCTAGCGCAGTGGGCGGACCCGGAAGGGCCGGACCAGAAGGCGTCGGGTGGCGTACGGGGCGAGATCACCCTTGTCGTGGGCGGCATTGGCCTTGCGGCCGCCAAAGCTGCCGCCCGTGACGCCGCGCGAGAGGCCCGCCGCGCCGCCCGGTTCGCCGAGCGCGCCAGCCGTCGCGGCGTCGGGATCGCTGGTGACAGCCCTGATAGCCTCGGCCTCGACGGCTGATTCCGCCGGGATGGTGAGACGGGTGCCGCTACGGCGCAAGGTCCCGAGGGCTAGCGCTAGGGCCAGGCAGCCGAAGGGGACGGCGGTGGTGACGTAGCGGTAGTCGAACTCCGCCGTGGCGGCTGGCACCACGATCAGCGCCAGCGAGGACAGCCAGGGGAGGAACGCGTCCCGGCCGCCGCGCCGCCAGCGCCAGATGAGCGCGATCAGGCCGGCCGCCAGGATCAGCCCGTACACCGTGCCGGGCAGCCAGACGTAGCGCTGGTACACCCGGATGATGCCGGCGAACGGGCTGACGATCTGGGTATTCGGGTTGCCCTGCTCGTAGTAGGCGGCGGTCGACGGGTAGCCATAGATCGGCGACGCCGGGATCGCCAGCGAGTGGTACCCGAACAGGTACTCGTCGTAGGTCGCCGCGTTGGGGAAGACCGTCCTGGGCCAGTCGAACGCTCGCCACGTGTCGTCGAAGACCGTCTGCGTGTAAGCCAGCGGCTGTGCCTCGATCGCCTTGATGGCGAACTGCTGAGCCAGGCTGTTGGGCAGCGCGCTGAACTTGGTCGGCGGGAACCGGTCCAGCGGGCTGGCCGGGGTCCAGATGTAGGCCTGCGCGATCGGCCGCTGGTCGGGCGGGACCGTGGTGCACAGGGCCAGCAGGTCAGGCGTCAGGGACATCTTGGAGCACTCGGCGAATGTCATCACCCGCGAGTAGAGGAAGACGCCGGTCGAGGTGTTCTCCGCGAACTGGCCATGCTGGTGGTCGTATAGCGCCATGTAGCCCAGGTTCGGAGCGGCGGCCAGCACGCCGAAGGCGGCCAGCCCGGCCACCAGTGGTCGCCAGTTCCGCCAGTTCCGCCAGTTCCGCCAAGCGGCCGGGACCAGGGCGATGATCAGGTACAGCGCGAATACCGGGATGAGCGGCAGGCCGGTGGACCGGACAACGGCGGACAAGCCGATGAGTAGCCCGACTATCGCGCACTTCCACCAGGAGATCCGCGGAGTCCAAAGCAGCAGCGTCATCGCCAGCATCGCGATGAACAGGAACAGCGTGTCCGACAAGATCAGGTGCTCAAGCTGGATCTCGAACCCGTCGTACAGGACCGGCAGCGTCGCCAGGACGGCTAGCCAGGTCGGCGCGCCGAACCGTCGCCTGGCCAGCGCGTAGATCATTACGCCCACGGCCAGGCCCATCGCGTGCTGCAAGACGGTGACGAGGCCGAAGCTGTGCAGCGGCATCAGCACCCGCAGGAAGATCGAGTACCCAGATGTACGCGTCGGGTCCATGATCCCGGTGGCGGCCGTCGAGATGTAGTCGAACGAATCGTTGAAGTAGGCCCACCAGCGGTAGCCCAATTCAGCATCGACACGTAGCAGGAAGGCGGGGACGAGGACCGCCACGAACAACTTATTGCTCGCCACCACGCGCCGAATCCGCGCAGGCAGTACCCTCAAGCCCGTATCCTCCTTGTGCCGGTGCCGCATCCGCTGGTCCAGATGCCGCCCTCCACGGTAGTAGGTGGCTCGGCAGGGGGTAGACCGATACCCCCCAGTCATGATGACTGGTTAGAAGTTAAAGCAACTGGTTAGGCCAGTTGGCGCAGAGCAGAGCATAGCAGGGAGCAGATGTGGAGCTAACCATTCTCATGCCGTGTCTCAACGAGGCTGAGACGGTGGCGTCCTGCGTCCGCAAGGCCGTTGGCTTCCTTGCCGAGTCCGGTGTCGACGGCGAGGTACTCGTCGCCGACAACGGCAGCACTGATGGCAGCCAGCAACTCGCGACCGACGCCGGCGCCCGGGTCGTGCCCATCAAGGACAAGGGGTACGGCAACGCCCTCATCGGGGGCATCACAGCCGCTCAGGGCAAGTACGTGATCATGGGCGACGCGGACGACAGCTACGACTTCACCGGCCTCATGCCGTTCGTCACCGAGTTGCGGGCGGGCAAGGAGCTCGTCATGGGCAACCGGTTCAAGGGCGGCATCGAGCCGGGCGCCATGCCCCCATTGCACAAGTACCTGGGTAATCCCGTGCTTTCCTTCGTCGGTCGCCTGTTCTTCCCGAGCGCGATCGGCGACTTCCACTGCGGCCTGCGCGGCTTCAACCGCGAAAGCGCGCTCCGGCTGAACCTCCAGGCCACCGGCATGGAGTTCGCCAGCGAGATGGTCGTCAAGGCCACACTGTGGGGCCAGGACATCAGTGAGGTGCCCGCCACGCTGGCGAAGGACGGCCGGTCCCGGCCGCCGCACCTGCGCTCGTGGCGCGACGGCTGGCGGCACCTGCGCTTCCTGCTGCTGTTCAGCCCGCGCTGGCTGTTCCTGCTGCCCGGCGTGCTGCTGTTCGTGCTCGGCATCGGCGCGGGCGCGATCGTGGCGGCCGGACCGGTCACCATCGGCAATGTCACCTTCGACGTGGACACGCTGGTCGTGGCGAGCGCGGCGGTCGTGATCGGCTTCCAGGGCGTACTGTTCTGGCTGTTTACCCGGGTCTACGCCGGGTCAGAGGGATTCTTGCCCAAGGAGCCGAAGGTGCAGCAGTTCCTCGGGCGCCTGTCGCTGGAGCGCGGCCTGCTGCTTGGCCTCGCCCTCGGCATCGCTGGCCTCGTCGGCGTCGTCTTCTCGCTCGTCTACTGGAGCGGCAGCGGCTTCCATAACCTGAACTACGAACACGAGCTGCGGCTGATGATCCCGTCGGCGACCGCGCTGGTCCTGAGCTGCCAGCTCATCCTCGGCACGTTCTTCCTGTCCATCCTGGGCATCAAGCAGACCAGGCACACGTCGGCGAGCGGTCCGGTCGAGATTAATGACACCGAGGAATCGGCGACTGCCCGTTAGGCTGAAAGCATGTCATCCGCAAAGCACATCCTGACCGCGCCCGCCTGGCCGTACGCCAACGGTCCGCGGCACATCGGACACGTCTCGGGCTTTGCCTTGCCCAGCGACATGTTCAGCAGGTACCAGCGGATGGCGGGCAACAAGGTGCTGATGGTCTCGGGCACCGACGAGCATGGCACGCCGATCCAGGTGCAGGCGGACAAGGAGGGCGTGACCGCCCGCGAGCTGGCCGACCGGTACAACGGCGTCATCGCGAACGACCTGGTCAACTTGGGAATGAGCTACGACCTGTTCACCCGGACAACGACGCTCAACCACTACGCCGTCGTCCAGGAGATCTTCACGACCCTGCTGAAGAACGGGTACATCTTCCCTAAGACCACGCTCGGGGCGATCTCCCCGTCTACCGGGCGCACGCTGCCGGACCGGTACATCGAGGGCACCTGCCCGATCTGCGGCTTCCCGAGCGCCCGAGGCGACCAGTGCGACAACTGCGGTAACCAGCTCGACCCGACCGACCTGATCAACCCCAGGTCGCGGATCAACGGCGAGACGCCGCTGTTCGTGGAGCAAGAGCACTACTTCCTCGACCTGCCCGCGTTCACCGAGGCGCTCGGGTCGTGGCTGCAGTCCAAGTCAGGGCAGTGGCGGCCGAACGTGCTGAAGTTCTCGCTGAACCTGCTGAATGACCTGCAGCCGCGGGCGATCACACGTGACCTTGACTGGGGCGTCCCGGTGCCGCTTGACGGCTGGCGTGACCGGCCAGACAAGCGGATATACGTCTGGTTCGACGCGGTGATCGGGTACCTGTCGGCGTCCGTGGAGTGGGCGCGGCGATCCGGCGACCCGGACGCCTGGCGGGCCTGGTGGAATGAGCCGGACGCCGAGGCGTACTACTTCATGGGCAAGGACAACATTGTCTTCCACTCCGAGATCTGGCCGGCAATGCTGTTCGGCTACCAGGGGCACGGCTCACGCGGGGGCTCGCCGGGGCCGCTGGGCAAGCTGAACCTGCCGTCCGAGGTCGTCTCCAGCGAGTACCTGACGATGGAAGGAAAGAAGTTCTCCTCCTCCCGCCAGGTCGTCATCTACGTTCGCGACTTCCTGGCCAGGTACGACGTGGATGCGTTGCGGTACTACGTCGCGATCGCCGGGCCGGAGAACCAGGACACCGACTTCACCTGGTCGGAGTTCGTCCGGCGCAACAACGACGAGCTCGTCGCGACCTGGGGCAACCTGGTCAACCGCTGCGTGTCGTTCGCGGCGAAGAACGTCGGCTCGATCCCCGCCGCCGGTGACCTGACCGACACCGACCACACGCTTCTTGCTCACTCGAAGGCGTCGTTCGGCGTCGTCGGCGAGCACTTGTCCCGTGCCCGGTTCAAGTTCGCCATCACCGAGGCGATGCGGACCATCGCCGAGGCGAACAAGTACTTTTCCGAGCAGGAGCCGTGGAAACTGCGCCAGGCTGACCCGGAGCGGATGAAGACGGTCCTGCATGTCACCCTTCAGGTGATCGACGACGCGAAGACGCTGCTCACGCCGTTCCTGCCGCGCTCGTCGCAGGCCGTCCACGAGATGCTCGCCGGGACCGGCTCCTCCTGGGCGGGGATGCCACGGCTGGAGACGGTGGATGAGGAAGGCGGCCCGTCGTACCAGGTCATCACCGGCTCGTACGACGACTCGCCGCAGTGGCAGTCGCAGCCGATCGCTGTCGGCACGCCACTGTCAACCCCCACGCCCTTGTTCACGAAGCTGGACCCGTCCGTCATCGATGAGGAACTCGGTCGGCTCAGCGAGTGACTCATCAAGCAACAGGACGGGCCATGGTGACTCCCGAGGCGAAGCCCGGCTCTGGTGACGATCCGCTCCCGGAGCCGGGCGCGTTCGACAGTCATACGCACATGGACATCGTGGGACTGCCGGTAGACGGCGTGCTCGCCCACGCGCGTGCCGCCGGCATTCACCGAGTGGTCAACGCCGGGTGCGACCTGCCGTCGTCGCGGTGGGGCGTCGCGTGCGCCCAGGAATACCCCTGCGTGTACGCCGCGGTGGCGATTCACCCCAATTCGACCCTGGAGGTGGATGGCGACCGGGCCGCGGTCGCGGCAGAGCTCGCCAGCCTTGCCGCGTCGCCTGGCGTAGTCGCGATCGGCGAGACGGGGCTGGACTACTACCGGGACCACGCGCCGCCGGAAGTCCAGCAGTGGTGGTTCCGCGCCCACATCGAGCTTGCCCTGCAGACCGGCAAGGCGCTGATGATCCACGACCGGGACGCGCACGCCGACGTGCTTTCGATCCTGGAGGAGACCGGGCCCTGGCCACCGGACTCGGTGATCTTCCACTGCTTTTCTGGCGACGCCGCGATGGCCGCTCGGTGCGCTGAGGCGGGCTACATCATGAGCTTCGCCGGCAACGTGACGTTCAAGAACGCCGTCTCCTTGCAGGAGGCGGCCGTGGCCGCTCCGGCATCGCTGATCTTGTGCGAGACGGACGCGCCCTACCTCACGCCGGTCCCGCACCGGGGCAAGCCGAACTCCCCGGCGATGACCGCGCACACGATTCGCTTCATCGCAGGCCTGAAGGGCATCGCGGTGGCGGATTTCTGCGCGCAGCTGCAGGCCACCGGGTCCCGGGTCTTCCGCTGGTGACGGCAGGCCGGGAAGGCGACGTCTTCGAGGCGCCCCGCAGCGCAGCGGGTAACACCGTCAGGCTGCTCGGAGCGGGGGACATCCGGACACTCGCCAGCCGGCTCGGCGTGCGGCCGACCAAGAAGCTTGGGCAGAACTTCGTCGTCGAGCCGGGCAGCGTCCGGCAGATCGCCGCGCTCGCCGGGCCATTGTCGGCACAAGACGTGGTCTTGGAAGTAGGGCCGGGGCTGGGGTCGCTGACGCTCGCGCTGCTCGAGGCTGCCGCCCCGTCCGGGGCACGCGTTGTCGCCGTGGAGATCGACCCGCTCCTTGCGTCGCAGCTTCCGAAGACGATCGCAGATCGCGCGCCCGGGGTCGCCGGCCTGGTTGAGGTGGTGGAGGCCGACGCGCTCGAGGTCACCGGCCTTGCCGGTCGCTCTCCTACGATGCTGGCCGCCAACTTGCCCTACAACGTGGCGGTGCCCGTGGTGCTGCACCTGCTGGCCACCGTCCCGTGCATCCAGCGCGGGGTCATCATGGTGCAGGCGGAGGTCGCGGACCGGATGTGCGCCGGTCCCGGCAGCCGGGTCTATGGCGTGCCGTCGGCGAAGCTGGCCTGGTACGCCACCGCGAGGTCGGCCGGGACGGTGCCGCGCAGCGTCTTTTGGCCGGTGCCCAACGTAGACTCCAAGCTCGTCTCCTTCACCCGGCATGAAACTGGCGCGGCTGGTAGGCCTGGCGTGGCCGGTGCCCGTCGTGAGGACGTCTTCCGGGTCATTGACGCCGCCTTCGGGCAGCGGCGCAAGACGCTGCGCGCGGCGCTCGCCACCTGGGCCGGGTCGCCTGCCGAGGCAGAGCGGGTGCTGCGGGCCGCCGGGGTTGACCCGGGGGCGCGTGGAGAATCCCTCGGGATCGCGGATTTCGCCCGCATCGCCTTGGCCGCCGAGGCTGCTTCGGTTGCCCGCAGCGCCGAGCACGCCCCTGATGATGCGCCCACCCCTGACGATAGGCTTCCTGGATCGTGACCAGCGTGACCGTGCGGGTGCCCGCCAAGATCAACCTCCAGCTGACGGTAGGACCGCCCCGCCCGGACGGCTACCACGGCTTGGTGACGGTGTTCCATGCCGTCTCCCTGTTCGACGAGGTCACCGTCACCCCCGCCGAGCGCGACAGCGTGCTCGTGGCCGGTGAAGGCGCGGCGCAGGTGCCCGCCGACTCCGACAACCTCGCGTTGCGCGCGGTGCGCGCGCTGCGTGAGAAAATCGAGGCGCGTGAGAAAATCGAGGCGGGTAAGAAATTCGAGGCGCGAGAGGCTATCGGGGCCCACGGAACTGCAGCGCCAAACGGCCCTGTTCGCGTGGAGATCAGCAAGCGGATCCCGGTCGCTGCCGGGATGGCGGGCGGTAGCGCCGACGCCGCGGCCGCCATCGTCGCGTGCGACGCCCTGTGGGGGACCCGACTGCCCGCGCGGGAGCTGTCGCAGGTCGCCGCCCGGATCGGCAGCGACGTGCCGTTCGCGCTGCTTGGCGGGACCGCGGTCGGCCGGGGGCGGGGCGAGCAGCTGTCCGTGGTCCCGGCGGCGCCGGCGCGGGGCGCGAGTGGTAGCTATCACTGGGTGCTCGGCTACGCCGACGGGCACTTGTCCACCCCGCTGGTCTACAAGACGCTGGACCAGCAACGCCGCGATGAGGCGGTCCCCGATCCGCAGCTGAGCGAGGAGCTCATGAGCGCGCTGCGGGCGGGCGACGCGCGACGGCTGGGCGCCGCGCTCAGCAACGACCTGCAGGCCCCGGCCCTCAGCTTGTTCCCCGCGCTGCGCGACACCCTGGAGGTGGGCCGCGCGGTTGGGGCACTGCGCGCACTGGTCTCCGGGTCGGGACCGACCTGCTTTTTTCTTGCCCGCGACGCGGAGCACGCCAGCGACCTGGCGGCCCGGCTGTCGGCGGCGGGTGCCTGCCGAACGGTCACGACCGCCACCGGGCCGGTCCCGGGTGCCACTGTTGTTGCGCGCGGAGTCTGAGGAGTCTCGATGGTGAACTTGATCAGCCTGGAGAAGGCTGCCAAGGCCTACGGCCCGCACGTGCTGCTCGACGGCGTCTCCCTCGGGATCGGCGACAAGGACCGGATTGGCGTCGTCGGCCGCAACGGCGCGGGCAAGTCCACCCTGCTCGCCATCCTGGCCGGGGTCGCCGAGCCTGATTCCGGCCGGGTCGCACGGACGTCCGGGCTCCGGATCGGGTACTTGCGGCAGGCGGACACGCTGTCTGGCACAGTCGGCGAGATAGCCTTCGGCGACTTGACCGAGGGCGGGGCGTGGGAACGGGATGCTCGGGCCCGCATCGTAGCGGGAGAACTGCTTGCCGGGCTTGACCTCAGCGCGGACGTGAGCCGGATGTCCGGCGGCGAGCGGCGGCGGATCGCGCTGGCGTCCCTGCTGGTTGCTGAGCAGGACGTGCTGCTGCTCGACGAGCCGACCAACCACCTGGACATCGAGGCGATCGACTGGGTCAGCCAGTATCTGCGCGACCGGGGCACTGCCCTTGTCGTAGTGAGCCACGACCGGTGGCTGCTCGACACCGTGTGCGAGCAAATGTGGGAGGTGGACGGCGGGCAGGTGTACCCGCATGAGGGCGGCTACTCCGCCTACGTCCTTGCCCAGGCCGAACGTGCCCGTACCGCCGAGGCAGACGAGCAGCGCCGCAGCAACCTGGCACGCAAGGAGCTGGCCTGGCTGCGGCGCGGGCCGCAGGCGCGCAGCACCAAGCCGAAGTTCCGGGTCGAGGCCGCCAGCGCCCTCATCGCCGCCGAGCCGCCGGCCCGGGAGAGCGCCGAGCTGACCAAGATGGCGACTGCACGGCTGGGCAAGACCGTGCTTGAGCTGGAGGGCGTCTCGCTGTCAGTCGCCGGCCGGTCGCTGCTGGACAATGTGACCTGGCGGATCGGTCCTGGCGACCGGATCGGCATCGTTGGCGTCAACGGTGCGGGCAAGACGACGCTGCTGCGGACGCTGGCCTCGCCGTCGCCATCGGACGTCAAGATCGACGGCACCGTGGTGCGCGGCAAGACGATCCGCGTGGGGCACCTGTCCCAGGAACTGCTGGAGCTGGACCCCGCCAAGCGGGTGCGGGAGTCCGTCGAGGAAGTCCGGATGCGGATCATGGTCGGCAAGCGGGAGCTGACCGCCGGTCAGTTGCTTGAGCGGCTCGGGTTCATGGGCGACCGGCAGTGGACGCCGGTCGGCGAGCTGTCGGGTGGCGAGCGCCGTCGGCTGCAGATGCTGCGACTGCTGATGGACGAGCCGAACGTGCTGCTCCTTGACGAGCCGACCAACGACCTCGACATCGACATGCTGACCGAGTTCGAGGACATCCTCGACGGCTGGCCAGGCACTCTGGTGGTGGTTAGCCACGACCGGTACTTCCTTGAGCGCGTCTGCGACCACGTGGTCGCACTGCTTGGCGACGCCAAGATCGCGTTTCTCGGCGGCGGCGTGGATGAGTACCTTGAGCGGTCCCGCGCCCGGCGGGCCGCGCTGGCGGCAGCCGCCGCCAGCGCGAGGGCCGCCTCGGCATCAGTCGCCGCGGCCTGCGCGCCACCGGCCGGAGCGGGGGCGGCCCGGTCGATGTCGGCAGCGCAGGAGCGGGTTGCGAAGAAGGACCTGGCGCGTCTTGAGCGCCAGATCGACAAGCTGTCCGCCAGGGAAAATGAGCTGCACGAGCAGCTAGCGGCCAACGCGACGAATTACCAGAAGCTCACGGAGCTAGGCGAGACGCTGCGCTGCGTCCAGGACGAGAAGTCCACCCTGGAGGAGCGCTGGCTTGAGGTCGCCACCGAGCTGGGGTGAATTTTCTGGGGATACAAACCAGCTCCCCAGACCCCGCGCTCAGTCTGCACGAGTCGGGGCATCCAGCGGTGCCAGAAGCATCCTGAGCAAGCCGGACAGCGACTCGCGTTGCCCTGGGTCCAGGCCAGCCAGCAGCATGCGCTCGCTGCGCAACAGGTCCTCAAGGGCGGCATCGACCCGGGCCTTGCCAGCGTCGGTGAGGGTCACAAGGACGCCGCGGCGGTCGCGAGGGTCGGGCTCACGGTGCACCAGGCCCGCCTCGGTGAGCCGGTCGATCCGGTTGGTCATGGTGCCGGAGGTCACCAGGGTCGCACGCAGCAGCGCGCCTGGGGTGAGCTGGAACGGCGGCCCGACCCGGCGCAACGCGGACAGCACATCGAACTCCCACGTCTCAAGACCGTGGCTGGTGAACGCACTGCGCCGCGCGATGTCCAGGTGCCGCGCCAGTCGCGTGACACGGCTGAGCACGTGCATGGGACCCACGTCGAGATCCGGGCGCTGTGCCTGCCACTGTGCGACCAGATCATCGACCTCATCAGACTGTCCCATGGATAACAGCATATCTCTTGACGTCAAGATGCTTGACGAAATAGAATTGCCTTGATATCGAGATACTCGAAGGAAGGGTTCTGGAGGCTCGTAGCGCATGTGGAACGCGACACAGTACCTGCGGTATGGCGACGAGCGGGGCAGGCCGTTCCTTGACCTGATCGCGAGGATCGCAGCGGACGCGCCGTCGAACGTCGTGGACCTCGGCTGCGGGCCGGGCAACCTGACCGCCCTGCTGGCGCGGCGCTGGCCGCAGGCCACGGTCGTCGGCGTGGACAGCTCGCAGGAGATGATCGCGGCGGCCTCGGCGCTGCCGGAAGGGTCCTTGGTCTCATTCCGGCTCGGTGACGTGCGGGACTGGCAACCCGACACCCAGCCGGACGTGATCACCTGCAACGCCGTGCTCCAGTGGGTGCCGGACCACCACGACCTAGTCGTGAGCTGGGCGGACATGCTCGCCCCGGGCGGCTGGCTGGCCTTCCAGTTGCCCGGGAACTTCTCCTCGCCCAGCCATGTGATCGTGAGGGAACTGGCGGCATCGCCGCGCTGGCGGACGCTGCTTGCCGACGCGGAGCTGAACCGGCAGGCGGGGGACCCCAGGGACTACGTGGACCTGCTCGCCCGGGCCGGGTGCACCATCGACGCGTGGGAGACCACGTACTACCACATCCTGCCCGGCGAGGACGCGGTCCTGGAGTGGATGAAGGGAACGACGCTGCGGCCGGTGCTCGCCCTGCTGGACTCCGAGCAGGCCTCGAGCTTCGTCGCCGACTACGCGGAGCGGCTTCGCAGGGCATATGCGGCGGGTCCGTTCGGCACCATCTTCCCCTTCCGCCGGGTCTTCACAGTCGCCCGCTGCAACTAATCTGCAATTCCAATTGCTTTTGTAGGAAAACTCTGGCAGGCTGTCCTAGCGTGCAGCCAAGTAACGTTAGCCAGCTCCTATCACAGGAGCAACTGGCCGCCGAGGTGCGGCGGCTCGCCGGCCGTCCGGCGGAGTGGGTGTCCCGGGTCCGGCTGGACCCCGAGGGACGCTGGTACGAGCAGATCCACGTGGATGGCTGTTACGAGATCTGGCTGATCAGCTGGCTGCCGGGGCAGTCGACCGGGTTCCACGATCACGGCAGGGCCAACGGCGCGTTCAGCGTCGTGTGGGGCGCACTGGACGAGTGCGTCGTATCGGGGGGCGTCGCGGGGGCGTACCCCCGCAAGCCAGGGCCCCGGCTGGAGACCACCGCGACGGTGCTGCCGGTGACGCAGACAGTGGTACGGGCGTTCGGCCCGCACTACATTCACGACGTGCGGAACTCCTCCAAGGACTCCGTGGCGGTGAGCATCCACGCCTACTCGCCGCCGCTGTCGAAGATGACCCGCTACGACCTAACGCCCGGTGGGCTGGTGGCCGCAGCGACCGAGAACCAGGACGACTGGTGAGCCTAGTGGACGGGAAGTGGACCCCTGGGCTGGAGCGGCCTGCTGGCTTGCCCGGCCAGCCAGTCTCCGGCCAGCCAGTCTCCGGGCAGCCAGTCTCCGGGCGGCCGTCCGGCGCGCGGTCGATCGAGGAGATACTCGCGGCTGCGCGCAACCGGCTCGTCCGGCTTACGCCGGCCGAGGCGTTCGCCGCAGTGTCGGGCGGTGCCGTGTCAGAAGGTGCGGTGTCGGGCGCCGCCGTGTCAGAAGGTGCGGTGCTGGTTGACATCCGGCCGGCATCGCAGCGCGGCGTCGACGGCGAGATTCCCCGATCGTGGATCATCGAGCGGAACCACCTGGAATGGCGGCTCGACCCGGCCAGTTCCGCGCGGCTGCCCTGGGTGACCGGGTATGACCACCGGATCATCGTCTTGTGCCAGGAGGGCTACACCTCAAGCCTGGCCGCCGCCGCCCTGCTGGACCTCGGCCTGTCTCGCTCCACCGACGTCATCGGCGGTTTTGCGGCGTGGGCTGCGGCAGGCCTGCCGACCGCGCCAGCCCCCGCCCATGCCGCCTCGGTCGCCATGGGCGCGGTCCACGCTGGCTGACTTTAATCCATGGCCGCGGTGGCCTTGAGGTTGGGGCCAAGGCCACCGAGGCCGGCCCAGGCGAGGTCGATCAGGTTCGCGGCCACCTGCTCCAGCTTGGGCTTCCGCGCGTCCAGCCACCACTGGCCGGTGAAGGCGACCATGCCGACCATCATCTGCGAGTACATGGGTGCCAGCTTCGGATCCTTGCCGCGGGACTGCAGGAACTCGGCCATGATGTACTCGACCTGGCCGGCGATGTCCGACAGCAGCGTGCCGTACGTGCCTCCGCCGGCCCCCGGGGTCGAGTCGCGTACCAGGATGCGGAAGCCGTCGGCGTTCTCATCGATGTAGCGCAGTAGCCCAACGGCGGCCTGCTCGAACTTCTCCCGTGAGTGGCTGCCGTCAAGCAAGGAGGTCGCGGTCATCAGCAGCCTCTCGACTTCCCGGTCGACGACAACGGCGTATAGCCCTTCCTTGCCGCCGAAGTGCTCGTAGACGACCGGCTTGGAGACACCCGCCTGCGCGGCGATTTCCTCGATAGAGGTGCCCTCGAACCCCCGCTCGGCGAACAGCTTCCGTCCGATGTTGAGCAGTTGCTGCCGACGCTCCTTCCCAGTCATGCGTTTCTTGCTGGATCTAGCGGGGGATTCTGTCACCGGTTCATCATGTCTGCTATGCCGCCTGCTTGTCAGTCTGGCGCGCGGCCTTTATCGATTTATCGTCTTTTGCCGTGCCGCTGCGCCTGGTCATGGACTGCCTGGTCATGGAACCAAGGACGCGGGTCGCGTTCGCGGGGCGCTTGGTCGCCAGTCGCTCAGCATCCGGCCAGCGCACATCCCAGGCCCAGCCGAGCTTCTCGAAAGCCCAGATGGTGCGGGCACTGGAGTCGATCTGGCCGCGCAGCGCGCCATGCCGGGCGCAGGTCGGATCGGCGTGGTGCAGGTTGTGCCACGACTCGCCGAACGACAAGATGGCCAGCCACGGCACGTTTCGCGACTTGTCCCGCGCGGTGAAGTCCTCGTTGCCCCACACGTGGCAGACCGAGTTGATCGACCAGGTCACGTGATGCAGCAGGCAGATTCGGATAAGGGTCGCCCAGAAGAACGCGGTGAGCGCGCCCTGCCAGGACATTCCCCACAGGCCGCCGATGAACGCCGGGCCCAGCATCGATATCGCTACCCAGGCGCCGAACAAGTTGTCGGTCTTGCGGATGGCGCTGTCGGCGAGCAGGTCGGGGGAGAACTTCTCCTGCGAGGTCTTGTTCGGGTCGAACAGCCAGCCGACGTGCGCGAAGGACAGCCCCTTGACCAGGGCCTTCCAGTCCGTCCCGTACCGCCACGGGGAATGCGGGTCGCCCTCTTTGTCGGAGTACTTGTGGTGTCGGCGGTGGTCGCTCACCCAGGTGATGACCGGTCCCTCGACCGCGAGGCTGCCCGCGATCGCCATCGCGACCCGCAGCGGCTTGTTCGCCTTGAAGGAGCTGTGCGTGAAGTAGCGGTGGTACCCGACGGTGACGCCTAGGCCCGAGACCAGGTAGAAGACAGCGAAGATGACGGCGTCGTGCCAGCTGACGAGGCCCCAGCCCCAGGCCACCGGGATGGCGGCGAGTACCGCGAGGAACGGTATGACCACGAAGGCTGCGAGGATGGCTTGCTGCGCCCAGGTGGCCTTCGCATCCTCGAAATCCGGTCGCACGGTGGGCCGCACGGGCCGCGGCTGCGCCGGTTCCTGAGTAAGCGTGATCGGTGAGTCTAGGGAGGCGTCCGGAGTTGTGGGCATGGTGCTCCTTGTCGTCAGGCCGCCGGGCGGCGCCTTGTACGCTTACGTAACCGTAGCCTACGAGACCGTAGGTTACGCAAGCCTCCAAAGTGAATTTCCGCAAATCGCTAGGTGAAACGTTGGATACACGCGGAGTAGCATCTCGCTATTTGAGACGGCTGCAGGGGTCGCGTTGACCCTGACATGCACGTCAGAGATGGTGCAGGCGTGATCTTGGGCGTGGGTGTGCTGATCTGTTAGACACTTCAGTGCCCCGCGCGGTGGCCCTGAATCGCCGGACTCCCGCGTCCTGGCGCCTTCGGCGTCTGGCGCTGCGGACCACGGCGACTCCCCGTCTCCCGGTAGAGTAGTGCCGCCCATAAGCGATCCCGGGTCGTCCAATCGGCAGGACATGCGGTTTTGGTCCGTAGAACGAGGGTTCGAATCCTTCCCCGGGAGCAATTTTGCTCGAAATTAATTTAGACTGCCGCTTGGTCATGTACTGACGGTCGCCCGTCACCTAACAGAACTCGCGCCGGTGCCCCAGCCCTCGGTCTCGCGGCGCGCCCACTTCGTCTGGCGGCGCGCCCCCGGCCTGGCGGCGCGCCCCTTCGTCTGGCGGCGCGCTCTCGGTGTCGCGGTGCGGCCCCCGCCTGCGCCGAGTCAATCCTGACAGGGTCGGCCGTGCCGTGCCTCATCTGTGCTCCCGGGCAACTGCATACATCGTCCGCGAGGCGAGAGGTATGCAGGTGAGTCCTTGGGAGGATATTTCCCGGATGTAACCGGAGGGACCCTCAATATGACGCTTCCTGAAGGGTGGGTTATGGTTAGTTGAGGCGAAGCAAGTTATCGGCGCAACCTAAGGAGCTGGGGGCGATCCACTCATGACGGCCTCTTCTGAATCGGCATCAACAGCGGGGGCGGCGGGCAAGCCGACGCGCGTGCTAGGGCCGAAGTACAAGTGGATAGCCCTGTCCAACACCACGCTCGGCGTGCTGATGGTGATGATCAACCAGTCAATCGTGTTGATCTCGCTGCCCGACATCTTCCACGGCATCAACTTGAATCCCCTCGGCCCGGGGAACACGAGCTACCTGCTGTGGATGTTCATGGGGTTCCTGGTGGTCGGTGCGGTGCTTGTCACCTCGTTCGGCCGCCTAGGTGACATGTACGGGCGCGTCCGCATGTACAACATGGGGTTCGCGGTCTTCAGCGTCGCGTCGATCGCGCTGACGCTCACCTACATGCACGGCGGAGGCGCCGCGCTGTGGCTCATCCTCTGGCGCGTCGTGCAGGGCATCGGCGGCGCGTTCCTGTTCGCGAACTCGACCGCCATAATCACCGACGCGTTCCCGGTCAACGAGCGCGGCATGGCCCTTGGCCTCAACTCGATCGCCGCCGTCGCCGGATCGTTCATCGGCCTCATCCTCGGCGGCCTGCTCGGGCCGGTGAACTGGCACCTTGTCTTCCTAGTGTCCGCGCCGGTCGGAGTCTTCGGCACCTTGTGGGCCTACTTCATGCTGCACGACACCGGCGTACGCAAGCGGTCGCGGATGGACTGGTGGGGCAACATCTTGTTCGGGGTCGGCCTGGTGGCGATCCTGGTCGCCATCACTTACGGCCTGCAGCCATACGGCACCAGCGCGATGGGCTGGACCGACCCGTGGGTCCTGGCGGCCATGATCGGCGGCGTGATCTTGCTGATCGTGTTCGTCTTCGTCGAGATGAAGGTGGCCGAGCCGCTGTTCCGGATCTCGCTGTTCAAGATCCGGGCGTTCGCCTTTGGCAACCTCGCGAACCTGCTGCTGGCGATGAGTCGCGGTGGCATGCAGTTCATGCTGATCATCTGGCTGCAGGGCATCTGGCTGCCGCTGCACGGCTACAGCTACAGCCAGACCCCGCTGTGGGCGGGAATCTACCTGGTGCCCATGACGGCGGCCGTGCTGGTCTCCGCGCCGCTGTCCGGGATCTTGTCTGACCGGCTGGGCGCCAAGGGGTTCACCGTGGGAGGCCCGCTGCTGAGCGCCGCGGCCTTCGTGGGCCTGATCATCTTGCCAGTCAACTTCCCCTATTACGTGTTCGCGCTCCTGATTGGCCTCAACGGCTTCGGCGCTGGCCTGTTCTCCGCGCCGAACCGGGCCGAGATGATGAACTCGGTCCCGGCCGACGCCCGGGGCGCGGCGGGCGGCGTGATCGCGACGTTCATGAACGCGGCGTCGGTGCTCTCGATCGGCGTCTTCTTCTCGCTGATGGTGACCGGCCTGGCGGGCACCTTGCCGCACGCCATGTATAGCGGGCTGACCGCGCAGGGCGTTCCGGCGGCATCTGCATCCCAGGTCTCGAGCCTGCCGCCGATCGGGGTGCTGTTCGCCTCGTTCCTTGGCTACAACCCGATGCAGGAACTGCTCGGCCCGGTGGTGGCACACATGCCCGCGGCGCACGCCGCCTTCCTGACCGGCCGGAAGTTCTTCCCGGACCTGATCTCGTCGCCGTTCCACGACGGCTTGGGCGTGGCGTTCGGCTTCGCGCTGGGGGCTTGCGTCCTGGGCGCGATCTTCTCGGCGATGACCGGCAAGCCGAAGCGGCAGCAGGAGCACGAGTCCCTAGGGTCTGAGCTGGCGGCGGCCGAGCTGTCGGCAGCCGGCGAGCCGAGCGAACTGGTGATCCCGGACATGGTCCGCGATGGTCAGGCCGCGCGGTCCACCGGGCGGGCTAAGAAGAGCTGACCTTGGCGGGATCCCGCCCTGCGCCCAAAGTTCTATCGGGGTGCAGGGCGGGGTAGCGCGGGTAGGTATCCTGCGAGTTAAGGGTGGGCGAATACATCTGTGCCCTCCCCCTCCGCAGTCCTGGGAATACTCTCGGGATGCGTTGGCGCGATATCCGAGGAGACCCTTGCGCGTGAGCGAAAGTCGCCCGGCCGCTGTCATCATCCTCGCCGCTGGCGAGGGCAAGCGCATGAAGTCGCGTACCCCAAAGGTGCTGCACGCCCTGTGCGGGCGCAGCATGCTCGGGCACGCACTGGCAGCCGCCCGTGATCTTGAACCCGAACGGCTCGTCGTCGTGGTTGGCCATGGTCGCGACCAGGTAGCGCCCGAGGTGGCCCGGCTGGCGCCGGATGCCACTGTCGTCGTCCAGGAACAGCAACTGGGCACCGGGCATGCGGTTCGCACGGTGAGCGAGGCCGCAGGTGTCATCAACGGCGTTGTCGTCGTTACCTACGCAGACATGCCATTGCTGCGCAGCCAGACCCTGAAGGACCTAGCGCGCGTGCACCAGGCTGACGGCAACGCCGTGACCGTGCTGACCGCGAAGGTCGCCGATCCGAGCGGTTACGGACGGATTGTCCGTGACCATTCGGGTGCCTTCATGAGGATAGTCGAGCACGCCGACGCTGCGCCTGAGGAACTGTTCATCCAGGAGATCAACTCCGGGTGCTATGCCTTCGAGGGTGAGCTGCTGGCAGACGCCATCAAGCGGGTCGCCACCAACAACGCGCAGAGCCAGGAGTACCTGACCGATGTGGTGGACATCCTGCGCGGCGATGGTCACCCGATCGGCAGCGTCGTGGCCGGCGATGCCGCTGAGATCCACGGCGTCAACGACCGGGTGCAGCTCGCCGCCGCGCGCCGGGAGCTGAACGACCGGCTGCTGAGGCAGCACATGCTCAACGGGGTCACCGTCGTCGATCCGGCTACTACGTGGGTCGATGTCACGGTCACGATCGGCCAGGACGCCGAGATCCGCCCCAACACTGCGCTGACCGGCAACACTAGCATCGGAGAGGGCGCGCTGATCGGCCCCAACTGCGTCCTTGAGGACACCGCGGTCGGTGCGGACGCTGCAGCTCCTCAACGTCGTCAGCCGCAAGGCGAGCATTGGGGCCGAGGCGACCCTCGGCCCCAATGTCTACCTGCGCCCCGAGACGGTCATCGGGGACAGCGCCCACATCGGCTGCCACGTGGAGCTGAAGAAATCGACCGTCGGCACCGGGGCGAAGGTGCCGCACCTGACGTACGTCGGCGACGCGACCATCGGCGCCGGGGCCAACATCGGCGCGGGCACGATCTTCGCCAACTACGACGGGCAGCACAAGTGGCCCACCACCGTGGGAGAGAATGCCTTTGTCGGCAGCAACACCGTGCTGATCGCCCCAGTCACGGTGCATGACGGTGCCTACACTGCCGCCGGGTCCGCGATCAGCGAGGATGTTGAGGCCGGGGACCTCGCAATAGCGCGGGGACGGCAGCACAACTCCGACGAGTGGGTGCTGCGCAATCGCGGCGGGTCCCGGTCGGCTGCGGCAGCCGGGCGGGTTCGTCATGAAAAACAGGGACAGCAGGAACAGCAGGGAGAGTGACGTAAGTGTCCGGCCAGACGGCACCCAACCAGAAGAAGCTCATGCTGCTCGGGGGGCGGGCGTACCCGCAGCTCCTTGATGAGGTCGCGTACTGCATGGGCATTGAGCCGACCCCGGCGCGACTGTATGACTTCGCCAACGGGGAGATCATGGTGCGGTTCCTGGAGTCGGTGCGCGGCTGCGACGCCTTTGTGTTGCAGAGCCACACGGCCCCAATCAACCAGTGGATCATGGAGCACCTGATCATGGTCGACGCGCTGAAGCGGGCGTCGGCTAAGCGGATCACGGTCGTGATGCCGTTCTTCGGCTACGCGCGGCAGGACAAGAAGAGCGCGGGCCGGGAACCGATCTCGGCGCGGCTGGTCGCGGATCTTTTCGCGGCTGCGGGCGCTGACCGGCTGATGGCCGTTGACCTGCATACGGCGCAGATCCAGGGCTTCTTCGACGGTCCGGTCGACCATCTATTCGCGTTGCCGATCCTCGCCGACTACCTGGCCGCCAAGCTGGACGTGGACAACGTGACCGTCGTCGCGCCGGACGCGGGCCGGGTCCGGGTCTGTGAGCGGTGGACCGACCGGCTGGGCACCCCGCTGGCGATCATCCACAAGCGCCGCGACCCACAAGTCGCTAACCAGGTCAAGGTGTTCGAGGTCGTCGGACAGGTCCGCGGCCGCACCTGCATCCTCGTGGACGACATGATCGACACGGGCGGAACGATTACGAAGGCGGCCGAGGCCCTGTTCGAGCAGGGAGCCGACAAGGTCATCGTCGCGGCCACCCACGGGGTGCTGTCCGGCCCGGCAGTGGACCACCTGAAGAATTCCCGGATCAGCGAGGTGGTCATCACCAACACGCTGCCGATCTCGCAGGACAAGCAGTTCGACAAGCTCACGGTGCTGTCGATTGCCCCACTCCTGGCTCGCGCCATCAACGAGGTCTTCAGCGACGGCTCGGTCACCAGCCTGTTCGACGGGCAGAGCTAGAAGGGATCCCGTCCCGCTATTCCCCGGATCAGCGGGACGGGCGCTTCGGCCACCGGGGCGCCCACCCGCTCCCGATGGCCAGCTCACCTACCGGATCATGCCGGACGGTGCCCCCGCCTGACCGTCCGACACATGCCGGGACCCTCTGCGCGGTACCCGTAGCACGGCCGCCCCGTCCGCGGTCGTGCTACGGGCCGCTCGTCTTCTCGAACCCAAGCCACAGCTTGCCAGACGCCGATTGAGTGTCGATTGAGCCGGGACGGGCCGGTCCGGGCGGCGGCTTAATCGGCGGCTCAGGGACCGGCCGGCGGTTAAGCGGCACCGTGACCGTCAGGGTTCGTGAACCTTTGGGTACGACTCGGCCACATGATGCCAATCCGGATTTACGGCACGTCCTCCTCGTGGTTTAGTTGACGTACTAACGACCGCCACGCCTTAGAGGAACCCCGTCCTGATGCGCTTTCGCATCCTTGGCCCCCTAGAGGTCTGGACCGACGGCAAGTGGCAGCCGATCACCGCTGAGAAGTGGCGCTCGTTGCTTGCTTGCCTGCTCCTGCGGGCCAACCAGATCGTCTCGACAGAAATCCTCGTCGATGAGCTCTGGGGCGATGGCCAGCCGGCCAGGGCCAAGAACCTCATCAGCATCTACGTGCTGCGGCTGCGCCGACTGCTGGGGGACAATGACGGGCAGCTGCTGGCCTACCGGTCGCCGGGGTACGTCCTGAACCTCGCCGATGGTGACACCGACCTCGGCCGGTTCGACTCGCTTGTGGGGGACGGGCGCCAGGCGCTGGATGACGGCGACCCAGTGCGGGCCGCAGCCCTGCTGTCGGCTGGCCTGGGCTTGTGGCGCGGGTCCTTCCTGGCCAATGTCCCGCCGACCACCCTTATCTACTCCTATTCCGAACGGGCGACCGAGCATCGCCTAGCCGCCACCGAACTGTGGGCGCAGGCGGCCGTCGCATGCGATCGGCACGACGAGGTCGTCACGGAACTGCGCGGACTGGTTGGCCAGCACCCGCTGCGGGAAGGAGCGTGGCTGCATCTCATGCGCGCCCTGGACGGAGCCGGCCGACGGGCCGAGGCCCTGGAGACCTATGGCCGGGCGCGTGCGGCGATCTCCGATCAACTGGGCGTGGATCCCGGGGCGGACCTGCGGCGGTTTTATGCGCAATTGCTCGCGGCGGACGCGGCGCAGGCCTCGGCGGACGATGCCGCTCCCAGCCGCGTTCCCGCCGACGCGGATCGCGTGCCGGATGCGGGACAGGGCAGGGATGACGATCCCATCCCAGCCGGGGAGCTTCCTGGCACGATCGCGATGGGCAGCTACACCGAGTCCCGCATTGCCACCGGCACCGGCATGGCGCAGGCCCTGCCGGTGCCGCCGCCGGATCCTTCCATGTCGCGCCCCACGCAGTTGCCCGCCGACATCGGCGACTTCACCGGGCGCGACGTGCAGGTGCGGCACCTGTGCGACATGCTGACGAGTGGGACCGCCGTCGCGAGCCCGGGAGCATTCCCCATCGCCTTCGTCGCGGGTGCCGGGGGCCTGGGCAAGACCACGCTCGCCATCCATGCCGCGCACAAGATCCGGGACCAGTTCCCGGACGGGCAACTGTACATGGACCTGCTCGGGGCGACCGCGCAGCCGCTGCGCCCTGGCGACGTCCTGGCCCGGTTCCTGCGGGACCTGGGCCAGGACGTCGACAAGGTCCTGGCCGGGGATGAGGAGCGCGCGGCGCTGTACCGGACCCTGCTGACCGGGCGGCGGGTGCTGATCGTGCTTGACAACGCCCGGGACGCCGCCCAGGTAAGGCCGCTGCTGCCGGGCAGCGCGTCGTGCGCGGTGCTGGTGACCACCCGCAACCGCACAGCGGACCTGGCCAGTACCCGGTACATCGACCTGAACGTGCTCGAGGACGACGAGGCGCTCGCGCTGTTCACCCGGATCCTCGGCGACGAGCGTGTCGTGGCCGAGCCGGAGGCGACCGCCGAGGTGCTGGAGGCCTGTGCGGGGCTGCCGCTCGCGATCAGGATCTGCGCCGCGCGACTGGCGGCGCGCAGCCACTGGCCGATCGCCACGATGGCACGCCGGCTCCGGGACGAGCGCCGCCGCCTGGACGAGCTCAAGGTCGGGGACCTCGCCGTGCGCGCGAGCTTCCAGGTGAGCTACGACAGCCTGCGGCTAACACCCGGGGGGGACCCGCGAGCCGCCGGCGCGATTGACCCGGCCCGGCTGTTTCGGTTGCTTGGCATCTGGCAGGGGCAATGGATCAGCCTGCAGGCAGCGGCCGCGCTGATCGGGGCGTCGCGCGACAACACCGATGTGGTCGAGTACGCGCTGGAGGGACTGGTCGACGCGCACCTGCTGGAGTCGCCAGAGCCGGACTGGTACCGCTTTCATGACCTGCTGAGGGTCTACGCGACAGAACGGGCCCGGGCAGATGAATCGCAGGAGGAGCGCGCTGCCGCCGCAGAGCGGCTGCTGCGCTGGTACCTGCACACTGCGGACGGTGCCGCGCACGTGGTCGCGCCGCATAGATATCACCTGCCACTCCAGGCGCAGTCCGAGGTGGCGCCTCGGTGGTTTGAGACCAGCGAAGAGGCCCTCGACTGGTACGACAGCGAGCGCGAGAACATCGTCGTCGCTACCCGGCAGGCGGCGCAAGCGAGCCTGCATGATGTCGCCTGGCGGCTGCCCGCCGGGCTATTCCCGATCTTCAACCGGCGCGACAACTGGGCCGACGCCATCGCCACCCACCGGGTGGCGGTCGAAAGCGCAGTGCTGGCGGGGAATCGGCCCGGTGAGGGCTGGGCGCGCAACAACCTCGGTTTCGCGCTGGCCCGGCTGCGGGATCCCGAGGCCTTTGGCCACCTGAATCAAGCGCTCGCCATCCGTCATGAGCTCGGCGACCCGCCTGGTGCGGCACAGACCGCCATCTCCCTCGCGGACGCGCACCTCAAGCTCACCGGGCCGGCCGAGGCCATTGATCCATACCAGGTCGCCCTGGCGGCGGCACAGGAGGCTGGCAACCGGTTCCTGACTACCGTGGCCCTGAACAACCTTGGCGAGGTCTACCTGGACCTGGGGCGGCTGGATGAGGCCGCAGACTGCTTCCGGCAGACGCGCGATGACTCCGCGAACCCGTATGGGCAGGCATTTTCCCTGCACAACCTCGGCCGCGTCTACGTGGAACTGGGCCGCCTGCCCGAGGCGATCGCCAGCCTGCGCGACGCGCTGAGGCTGCACGAGCGGACCGGGGACATGAACGGCAAGGCCACCACCTACCGTTACCTCGGGCGGGCGTACCGCGCGGCCGGCGAGTTCGCGCTCGCGCGCGAGTCGTGGGAGGCGGCCCTGGCGATATTCCGCCAGGTTGGCAGGGAGCCCGAGGCCATTGAGGTAGAGACGGCCCTGACAGATCTCCCCTGATGTCGGCATTCTTCTTAACCCAACCTGTCCCGGCGGGTGCGGACACCTCGGGAATAGCGGTGATATGGTCACTACGCTCTGATCTGCAAGAGAATGTATTAAATGGGTGCGAAAGGATGGGGAAATGACCGACATCGAGCCGGAGGACACGATGGTGCCGGAGGACACGATGGTGCCGGAGGACACGATGGTGCCCGAGGACACGATGGTGCCCGAGGACACGATGGTGCCGGAGGACACGATGGTGCCCGAGGACGATGAGGGCAACGGGTCCTGAGTCTCGCTTGGCGACGCTGGACGTGGGCGCGGATCGCAGCGGTCCGCGCCCACGTCGTTTGTGGACTAAACTTCGTGGCGTTCTAGACAAGAGGCTTAACGAGGAGTGACGAACCGTGTCCGAGGTCCGTATTCAGGCCGAACTCCGTACAGAGTTCGGGAAGGGCGCTGCCCGCCGTACCCGCCGGGCGGGTCGCGTGCCCGCCATCATCTATGGGCACGGCGCGGACACCCGTCACCTGAGCCTGCCCCAGCATGAGCTGATGCTCGCGCTCAAGACCCCCAACGCACTGCTGCGCCTAGAGGGCCTGGGCAGCGCCGAGCTCGCACTGCCGAAGGCCATTCAGCGGGACCCGCTGAAGGACCGCATCGAGCACGTCGACCTCGTCGTGGTGCGAAGCGGCGAGAAGGTCACCGTCGAGATCCCGATCCGGATCTCTGGTGAGGTGTTCTCTGGTGGCCTGCTCGACCAGCAGCTTGTCACGATCTCCATCGAGGCCGAGGCGACGCACATCCCGGATGGCATCGACGTGGACGTCGAGGGCCTTGAGGTCGGCACGGCGGTCCACGCCAGGGACCTCGCCCTGCCAACTGGCGCGATCCTGCAGACCGACCCGGAGGCACTGGTCCTGCACGTGCTCGACGCCACCACCCAGGCGCGCGCGGAAGAAGCCGCGGAGGCTGCCGAGGGCGAGGCTGCCGAGGGCGAGGCCGAGGAGGCCCCGGCCGAGGCGGAGGCCGAGGCAGCAGCCGAGTAGGGCGTCGCCTTCAGTTCTGTAACGCTACCGACTTGTAACGCGGAGCGTTGCGCGGCAATGGACGACCGCTGGATTATCGTCGGCCTCGGGAACCCTGGGCCGGAGTACGCCAATACCCGGCACAACGCCGGGCACATGGTGATCGCGCTGCTCGCCGAGCGGATAGGCGCCAGGTTCAAGGCGCACCGTACCCGCTGCGACATAGCTGAGGGCCGACTGGCCGGGCAACTGGTAACGGTTGCCCGGCCCCGGTCGTACATGAACTTGTCCGGCGGCCCGGTCGGCGCGCTGGCAGCCTTCTACAAGGTGCCCGCTGAGCGGATGGTCGTCGTGCATGACGAGCTGGACGTGCCGTTCGGGAATGTGCGCCTGAAGCTTGGCGGTGGCGACAATGGCCACAACGGGCTGCGTTCCATCACCGCGGCCTTGGGCACCCGTGACTACTACCGCGTCCGCTTCGGTATCGGCCGTCCGCCGGGCCGAATGGACCCGGCCGGGTACGTGCTGAAGGAGTTCGGCGCGGCCGAGCGCAAGAACCTGCAGCTTGAGGTCGACCGCTGCGCGGACGCCGTCGAGGCCCTGATCTCCCTGGGCCTGGTCGCGGCCCAGAACGAGTTCCATGCAACTCCGTAACGATCCGGGCTGGAAGTTGCCTGCATCGGGCAGACGGCTCGCAGGCGGGGGGGGCCTGAGGCCAGTTGGGGTTGGACGCAGGGATTACGGCAGGGCTGTCAGCGGTTGTCAATTGAATGTCCGTGCCCCTACGGCATTGAACCGCATTTTCAATTACAGAGAACGAGGTTACCATGTGCGAAGGGAGTCGATGTTGACGCTAGACGACCATATGCTCGCGCGTGACCTCGCGGATGAAGCCGGGCGGCTACTCCTCGGACTGCGGGCGGAGGCCTCCACGACCGGAGGTGACCCCGACGTGCTGAGGAAGGCCGGCGACCGGCAGTCCCATGAGCTGCTGATGGCGCGGCTCGCGGCCGAGCGTCCCGCCGACGTTGTGCTGTCGGAAGAGGGCGTCGACGACAAGGGGCGGCTGACCGCCGACCGGGTGTGGATCGTGGACCCACTGGACGGCACGCGGGAGTTCGGGATCGGGGGACGCTCGGACTGGGCCGTGCACGTTGCGCTGTGGGTTCGCGAAACGCAGGGGGAGCCTGCGGGGCCCGATGGCGTCGGCCGACTCGCAGCGGGCGCGGTCGCACTGCCCGCGCAAGGACGTGTCCTGTCTACCCCAGAGCCCGGCCTGTTGCCCGGGGAGGGGCATTCGCCGCTGCGCATCGTGGTGAGCGAGAGCCGGGCACCTGCGCTGGTCAGGGATGTCGCCACACGGATCGGGGCGCAGCTCGTGACGTGCGGGTCCGCCGGGGCAAAGGTCGCCACCGTGGTGTCCGGCGAGACGGACGCCTACCTGCACGCAGGCGGGTTCTATGAGTGGGACACCGCCGCGCCGGTGGCCGTTGCCTTGGCCGCCGGGTTCCACGTCTCGCGCATCGACGGGAGCGACGTGTTGTACAACAGGGACGACCCGTTTCTTCCGGATATCCTAGTATGTCGGCCGGCTATAGCTGGCCTGCTCCTCGAAGCGATCCGGGAAGTCACGCATGCCAACTGATTACCTACTGTCCCAGCTGGACGTGCTCGAAGCCGAGTCGATCCATGTCTTCCGGGAGGTGGCGGCCGAGTTCGAGCATCCCGCGCTGCTGTTCTCCGGCGGCAAGGACTCGATCGTCATGCTCGCACTGGCGGAGCGGGCGTTCCGCCCGGCGCACATCCCGTTCCCCGTGGTCCACATCGACACCGGGCACAACTTCCCTGAGGTGCTCGAGTTCCGCGACCTGCGGGCCGCGGAGCTTGGCGTCCGGCTGGTGGTCGGCTCGGTGCAGCGGTCCATCGATGAGGGCAAGGCGGTGGAGGAGACCGGCCGGTGGGCGAGCCGGAACCGGCTGCAGACCGTGACGTTGCTTGACACGATCGAGGAGTACCGGTACGACGCGCTGTTCGGCGGCGCGCGCCGGGATGAGGAAAAGGCCAGGGCGAAGGAGCGGGTGTTCTCGTTCCGCGACGAGTTCGGCCAGTGGGACCCGAAGAACCAGCGGCCTGAGCTGTGGAGCTTGTACAACACGCGGATCCGGCGCGGTGAGCACCTGCGGGTGTTCCCGCTGTCCAACTGGACCGAGCTGGACATCTGGGCCTACATCGAGCGCGAGGAGCTGCAGATCCCGTCGATCTACTTCGCGCACGAGCGGCAGGTCTTCGAGCGTGACGGCATCCTGCTCGCCGACAACCAGTACGTCACCCGTGGCGAGGACGAGCCACTTTTCACCACGACCGTCCGCTACCGTACGGTTGGCGACATGACCTGCACCGGCGCCGTCGCTTCTCAAGCGCTGACGGTGGCCGAGGTGATCGCCGAGGTCGCGGCAACCCGGATCACCGAGCGCGGGCAGACTCGCGCCGACGACCGGGCCAGTGAGGCAGCGATGGAAGACCGCAAGCGCGAGGGGTACTTCTGACAATGACAGCATCTGCTGGGTGGGCTACCCCCCATACCCCCCGCATGGACCCTGCTGACAGTGCGGGGGGACGACCCCCCGCGGCCCCCCGCATGGACCCTGCTGACAGTGCGGGGGGACGACCCCCCGCGGCCCCCCGCATGGACATATTGCGCTTCGCTACCGCCGGATCGGTCGACGACGGCAAGTCCACGCTGATCGGGCGGCTGCTGTACGACTCGAAGTCGATCTTCACCGACCAGCTTGAGGCCGTCGAGCGCACCTCCAGGGACCGCGGCGAGGAGACCACCAACCTGGCGCTGCTGACCGATGGCCTGCGCGCCGAGCGCGAGCAGGGCATCACGATCGACGTCGCCTACCGGTACTTCGCGACGCCGCGGCGCAAGTTCATCATCGCCGACACCCCTGGGCACATCCAGTACACCAGGAACATGGTGACCGGCGCGTCCACCGCGGACCTTGCCATCATCCTCGTCGACGCCCGCAACGGGCTGACCGAGCAGTCCCGACGGCACGCCTTCCTGACCACGCTCCTGCGGGTGCCGCACCTGGTCCTCGCGGTCAACAAGATGGACCTGGTCGACTACAGCCGGGAGGTGTTCGACGAGATCTGCGCCGAGTTCTCCCGGTTCGCCACCAAGCTGGAGATCGGCGACCTCACCTTCATCCCGATGTCGGCACTGAACGGCGACAACGTCGTGGAGCGGTCGGCGAACACGCCGTGGTATGACGGGCCATCGCTACTGCATCACCTGGAGCACGTGCACATCGCGTCGGACCGGAACCTCATCGACGTACGGTTCCCGGTGCAGTACGTGATCCGCCCGCACAAGTCCACCGACCCGCAGCTGCACGATTACCGGGGCTACGCCGGGCAGGTCGCCGGCGGCGTGCTCAAGCCGGGCGACGAGGTGCTGCACATGCCATCCGGGTTCGAGACCAAGATCAAGGCCATCGAGGTCGCTGGCAGGGCAGTGACCGAGGCGTTCCCGCCCATGTCAGTGACGCTGCTGCTCGACGACGACGTGGACATCTCGCGCGGCGACCTGATCTGCCGTCGCCACAACCGGCCAGCCGCCGCCCAGGACATTGAGGGCATGGTCTGCTGGATGACCGCGGACAAGCCGCTGATGCCGCGTTCCCGGCTCGTCGTCAAGCACACCACGCGCACCGTCAAGGGCATCGTCACCGACCTGCACTACCGGATCGACGTCAACACGCTGCACCGCGACGAGTCGGCGACGCAACTGGGCCTCAACGAGATCGGGCGTATCCGGCTGCGCCTCACGCAGCCCGTCTTCGCCGATCCGTACGCCCGCAACCGGCAGACCGGCGGCTTGATCCTTATCGATGAGGCGACGAATGCGACGGTCGGCACTGTCATGATCACAGAGGCGCACTAGAGTCGCCTTTGTGCCAACTGATGAGCCGACTGGCGAACTGACCGCGTTCCACGACCTAGACGCCTACATCAACCTTCCCCGCATGGCCGGCCTGCGGCTGGCCCCGGACGGAACCTGGCTAGCGGCGAGCGTGCAGGCGCTCGCCGCCGACCGCAAGAAGTTCACCACGAGCATCTGGCGGATTGACGCCAGCGGTGGTCCCGCGCGGCGGCTCACCTGGTCGGCGGAAGGGGAGAGCAGCCCGCGCTTCCTGGCCGACGGGTCGCTGCTGTTCCTGTCCGGGCGGCCGGATCCCGGCAAGACGGGCAAGGACGCGGACGCGAAGGCGGCGCTATGGCTGCTGCCACCCGATGGCGGCGAGGCACAGCTGATCGCCACCCTTCCTGGCGGCATCTGCGGGGTCCAGGCCGGCTCCGGGGGCGTCGGGACCGAGGGGATCGTCGTCGCCTCGCCTGTGCTTGACGGAACCCGGGCGGATGGCGTCGCGAGTGCTGACGGGACCGGTACCGCCGAGGCCGACGCGCGGCTACGCGAAGCGCGCGTGAAGGACGGGGTCAGCGCGGTGCTGCACGAGTCGGCGATCGTTCGGTTCTGGGATTGTGACCTCGGGCCGGCGGACACCCGCCTGTTCGCGATTGGCGAGGCCGGATCCTACGGCGATGGCGGGAGCGCGGGAGACGCTGAGCCTTTGGGGGCCGCCGCAGCTCGCGGGAGCGCGGGAGCGCGGGACCTGACACCGGACGTCGCGCACTCCTTCATCGAGCACACCTTTGCCGTCAGTCCGGACGGGGCATGGGTGGCCACGAACTGGTACTGGTGGGAGGGCGACCAGTACCGCAGCGACCTCGTCGCGATCGAGGTCGCGACAGGCAAGAAGAGGATCTTGCTGTCAGACCCGGAGGCGGACTTCGACAGCCCGGCCTTCGCGCCCGACGGACAGTCCCTTGCGTGCGTCCGCGCCAACCACGACACCGTCGGCGGCCCCGGAGACCACACGCTGATGCTCGTCGACCTGACCGGCGACGCGGAGCCGCGTGACCTGCTGCCGGGCTTCGACCGGCGGCCCGGCGGCCCCGTCTGGGACCCAGCGGGCGGCATGGTCTACTTCGTCGCCGACGACGGCGGGCGGCGGCCCGCGTTCCGGGTTGACGTCGCGACCCGGGAAGTGTCCCGGCTTACCCCGGACGACGGGCATTACGGCGAGCTGAGCGTGTCCCCGGACGGCGTGACGGCCTATGCGCTTCGCGACACGGTCGAGGAGCCGCCCACACCGGTGCGGGTCAGCCTCGCCACCGGCGAGTTCGACCGGCTTGACGCGCCGGGGCAGCGGCCAGCCGTGCCGGGGCGGCTAACGGAGATCACCGCCTTGGCCGATGACGGCCACCCGATCCGCGGCTGGCTCGTCCTTCCTGCGGGGACTGACCCGGCACCGCTGGTGCTGTTCGTCCACGGCGGGCCGCGCAGCAGTTGGAACTCCTGGCAGTGGCGGTGGAACGCGTGGCTGATGGCGGCGCGTGGCTACGCCGTCCTCATGCCCGATCCCGCGCTGTCCAGCGGGTACGGCCTGGACTTCATCAAGCGCGGCTACGGCAACTGGGGGCCGCGTCCCTTCGCCGACCTGATGGCGATCGCCGACGCCGCCGTGGCCCGCGACGACATCGACGAGACGCGCACCGCGATGATGGGCGGCTCGTACGGCGGCTACATGGCCAACTGGATCGCCGGGCACACCGGCCGGTTCAAGGCCATCGTGAGCCACGCCTCACTGTGGGCAATGGAACAGATGATGGCCACCACGGACGCACCCATGAGCTTCTTCCCCGAGTTCGCCGACGCCGACGTACTGCTCGCCAACTCACCGCACCGGCACGTGGCCGCGATCACCACGCCGATGCTAGTGATCCATGGCGACCACGACTACCGGGTCCCCATCGGCGAGGCCCTGCGCCTGTGGTGGGACCTGCAGCGGCATGGCAAGACCGCCAAGTTCCTGTACTTCCCGGACGAGAACCACTGGGTCTTGTCGCCTGGCAACATCAAGGCCTGGTACGCCACGGTGCACGCCTTCCTCGCCGAGCACGTCCTGGGCGAATCCTGGAAGCGACCAGACCTGCTGTAGATCGCAATGCGGCTCTAGATCCCAACAGCGATGGCGCCACTGGTGTCGCGCCATTGTGCGTGCAACGTGGCATAGCTGTCGCCCGTACGACAGCGGTGGCACACTGCCCGCCAGTGGGGTGCGTGACTGCCCGCCAGTGGGGTGCGCGACTGCCCGCCAGCGGGCTGGCCGGCCGCCCGGGACTGCCGTAGCGTGCCTGTATCGGTTTATATGTCAGGCAATAATAGAAGATGTACCCTCAGATGCGGGTTATGAAGGGTTATGCTCTGTTCGGGGACGCGGCTTGAGGCCCGGCAACGTGAGTATCTTGGGGGCTTGTGGTGGAAGTCAGGACACTCGTCTTTTCTGTAGACAATGATCTTGAGGGGAGCTCCGTCGCGTTGCGCGGCTGGCTGGCATCGGCTAATCCCGACCTTCCCTGGAAGGTGCTCCCGCCGTCCCCGTCCGAAGGGCAGGGAGTCGCCGACAGCATCGAGCTCGCCCTGGAATCGGCCAATGCACTGCTTGAGATTTATGATCATGTCAGGCGGTGGATCAGCAACCGGGGCAAGCACGCTAAGCCTGTGACCGCGCAGGCCGTCGTCGAGATCGACGGGAAGCCATACGAGCTGATCGTCACGCTGAACCCGGTGGAGCGTGGCAGTGGCCGGGCTTCCTAGGCCAGGGGAGTCCTACGCGCTGCTGATCGGAGTTGAAAGATTCCGCGACCAAGACAATTACCTGCCGTTGGCCAGCTGTCGTCGCAGCGCGGGCAGGCTATATCAGCTCCTGACCGATCAAGACGGCAACATGTGGCGGCTGCCGCCCGAGCGGGTCCGCTTCATCCCTGAGGCTGACGACGCGGTATCCGCGGACGACGCGCGCGTCGCGCTTGAGGAGGCCGCCGATCAGGAAGACGTTCGGTCGCTCCTGGTATGCATCAGCACGCATGGCAGGCGCTTCGACCCGGATCTGGGGCCGCCCGGCTTGCACCTGGCGATGAGCACGTCGCGGTTCGACATTCCCGGCACGCACTGGCATTTTGATGAGATCGCCCGGGTGCTCAAGCTCGCCGCGCGGCGGATGGAGCACATCCTGCTCATCATCGACGCCTGCTTCTCCCACAGTCTGGCGATGGGGTCCGGGAGGGCCGCCACGTCCGGCGCGTCGGCCGAATCGTTCGGGCTGATCGACCCCAGGATCACCTTGCTCGCCGCGACCAGGGACTCCAGGGAGGCCTGGCCGCACTGGCCGCGGCTAGGCCCGGACGGCGGAAGGCAGCAGGAGACTGGGCACACGGCCTTTCTTGGTGCGCTGATCGACACCATCGAGGAGGGCGTGCCGGACATGCCGGAGATGCTCTTGGACAAGCACGTCTTCTCGGATGCTAAGCGCCGCATCATGGAGACGCGAAGAATTGAACGGATGATCCCTGTTCCCTACATGAAGACACAGGGAGCGGTAGACATTCCACTATGCATGAACAACCTCTTTGAGCCGGCGGAGCCTGCAGCAGGTGCCGAGCTGTCTCGGCGGGGACGTTTGCTGACCGCCGAGGAGTGCTTCAATGCGACCCAGGCCCTCGACGACATGCGACGGCAGGGACAGCAGGAGCAGGAGCAGTTCATCCGGCTGACTAATTTGGTTGCGGAGTTCTGCGAGAGCGAGGACGTGCCCGTCGAGCGGGTCGCCGAGCTCCTGGAGAAACTGGAGCAGAACGGGGTCGGTGGTGGCAGTGAGACCGTCTACGACAGATTCTGCACCGCGCGCTCGCCGGCCGAGATCGCCCTGCTCGCGCACAAGCTACACGGAATTGGCCAGCGGGACGGAATTAGCCTCCGGATGGACGAGCGGCTAGTCGTCGAATCACTTGGCCGCCGCAGACGCGGTGGCCTCGTGGCACGGGCCGTGTACCTATCGATGCTGGGGACCAGATGCGACTGCGGGCAGAGCGCCGAGACCATGGCGGACCTGATCGTCGGGAGTGATGCGTTGCCTGGCGCGATCGCCGTGGTGAGGGATGACGCGGTGCCCGATGACACACTGCCCGATGACACACTGCCCGATGACACACTGCCCGATGACACACTGCCCGATGACGACGCGAACGGCCACACGCGATGAGCCTGTCAGAAGATCGCGATGTCCGGCGGCTGATCAGCACGGTTCCGCCGGAGTGGCGACTGCAGGCCCAGGTCGCCGTCACCGGCCCGGTGGCCCGGCTTAGCGAACAGGTGCGCGCCGTCAGGGCCGAGTCGTCCGTTGCCTGGCAGGGCAATGTGAGCGTGCTCTACATGACCGAGTACGCCGCGCTGTACCGGGTTCCAAGGGAGGTCGCCGAGATGGTCCGCGACTTCCAGGCCGACTTCAGCGCGGACGTGGTGCTCGACTCGGCGACCGAGCGGTCGCCTGACGAGATCGCCGCGGTAGCGCTCGCGCTCCCGGAGTCGACGGAGTTCCTGCGCAAGGTGGTGCTCCGCAGACGTTCAGGTGACATCGCCGCGATGCTCGCCGAACTGCGGGCAGATAGCGCTGCCAGGGTGCTGGAGATCGCTGTCGGCCGGCTGTGCGCGGACGTTGCGCCACAGAAGGCTGCGCAAGTGATCTTGCATCTTCGCGGCATGGGAGCGAGTGAGCCACTCGATGGCCTGCTGGCCGCGATGCCATCGCTGGCGCGGGTTACCGACCTTGGCCCTTTCCTGCTGAGTCTCGCTGACTTCCGCGATGACCAGAGCGTCAGGTCGGTCATCGACGCGATGGTGGCCGGCCAGGATATCGATCCGCCGGATGGGGACTCGGGGGACGCCGATGCCGGGGACCTCGTGGACCTCGTGGACCGCGTGGCCGGCGTGGTGGAGTCTCTGCAACGGGCAGGACGCACTGACCTGGTGAACGATGTCGAGGCGTCGGTCATCGCGAAGTTCGCGGCGACAAGCCAGCAGTACCGGCTCTACGCACTGGCGTTCGTCTTCAGGGAACACGGGCTCCATGACGCGGTCGAGCGAATCGCTGACAAGATCTCAGAAAGCGCCGCCGGCGACAACACCGAGATGGTCCTCAGGTTTTGCGACGAGAACCGCGAGCAGGCGGGCGCACTGCTGCCGGTCGTCTTGCGCAAGCCCAAGCCGGCCGCAGCGGTCAGGTTCGCCATGGAACCTCGCCTTGACCGGCAGCGGGACATCATCTTCCAGACGGTGGCGACATGGCCATCCCAGGACCTGATCATGGTCGACAATGACCTGATGGGCACGTCGCATGTCCTAGCGGACCAGTTCCGTGCGAAGGTGGCCGAGATCGCGCCGCAGCGCGCCGCTGACGAGGACAAGGGCCAGGATAAGGGTGAGGACCTCGGCGGGATCGTCTTGTGGTTCCTTAAGCACCCCAATGACAAGCTAGGGACGTCGCGTGCCAATCACGTCATCGCGCAAGTCGTGGCACAGCACCAGCCGGAGCTACTCGCCGAGCTAATTCGCACGGTCAGGGACGGCAAGGGCTGGTGGCTCGGCACGGTGCGTGACGAGGCGGCACGTCAGGTAAGTGAGCACTACCGAATCGAGGACATGACCGCGCTGATTACCGCGGCAGCCGCACGTCGCTGCCTGCCCGCGGTGCTTCGGATCGCCGGGGACTGGCTCACCCGTCGGCCACGCGGCGACAGGCAAGTCGTCCAGCTCGTAAGGGCGCTGAGGGCTGCCGGGTGCGAGCCGAAGGAGCTCGTGGACATGATCAGATGGGCCGCCCTTCGGTTCAACCGTCCGGACGGGTCTGAGCCGATCATGGCGCTCGGGATCGCGGAAACGGCGGACTTGGACCGGAAGACGGAGGAATGGCGGAGGGCGGGGTGGACCGTGGCGGACATCGCGGAGGCAAGGAGGAAGGAGGGGGAGTACTCCCTATCGGCCGCCTGGGTTGGTGCTAAGCGAAGCATGGTGCCGCGCTTCCGCTCGCGTCCGGAACCTGATCCAGCCCCCCGGCAGTAGGCCTCGCAGCGCGCACTGGCTGCCTGGGCCTGGACCCGGGTGCCTTGGCAGTAGGTTGGGCGCATGACGCGCGCTGACCTTGACAAGAGGCCCGCCGAGGTGGCGGCCATGTTCGACGCCCTGGCCGGGCGGTATGACCTGATGAACGACATCCTTTCGATGGGGCAGGTCCGGCTGTGGCGGCGGACGGTGAAGCGCATTCTCGGGGGACTACCGGGCGAGCGGGTGCTCGACCTGGCGGCGGGGACCGGGACGTCGACGATGACCTTCGCGGCCTCCGGCGCGGACTGCGTGGCCTGCGACTTCTCGCTCGGCATGCTGCAGGCGGGCAGGGCACGGGGGCTGCTCCGCTCGGGAAGGCGGACAGGGGCCGTCCCTGGTGGGGCAAGCCCCGCCACCGATCACGTCGCGTTCGCAGCCGGTGACGCAATGCGGTTGCCGTTTAAGGACGATTCCTTTGACGCAGTAACGATTTCATTCGGATTGCGTAACGTGCATGAGACGCAGGCCGCACTGGAGGAGATGTACCGGGTTACCCGACCCGGCGGGCGACTCGTGGTATGCGAGTTCAGCAGGATCACCGTCCCCCCCGTCGATATGCTTTACCGGCGCTACCTGACCGAAGTCCTGCCCGCGGTCGCCCGGCGAGTGGCCCGCAATCCCGTGGCGTACGAGTACTTGGCTGAGTCGATCACCGACTGGCCGGCGCAGCGGGAGCTGGCCGAGATCATCCGGGCGGCAGGCTGGTCCTCGGTCAGGTGGCGCAACATCACCCTCGGCATCGTGGCCATCCATGTCGGTCGCAAGGTCCGGACGCTCTTGTAACGTTCGGGCTGCTAAACGGCGGGTCGGCTGAACTGGCACGAAGCGTCAAGGGTTAAACTAATGGCAAAGATTTTGTGAAGCGCTTCACAAGTAACCCTCAGGATCTGACACGTGAGCATCCAAGGCACGCCAGCTGACGACGCCGACGTCATCGTCGTTGGCGCCGGGCCGTCCGGGGCGACCACGGCCTACTACCTGGCGCAAGCCGGGGTGAACGTCCTACTGCTTGAGAAGGCGCGGTTCCCTCGGGAGAAGGTTTGCGGTGACGGGCTAACCCCGCGCGCCGTCAAGGCCCTCATCTCGATGGGCGTGGACATCAGCCCTGAGGCGGGCTGGCTGCGCAACAAGGGGCTGCGGGTCATCGGCGCTGGCATGCGGCTGGAGCTCGACTGGCCGGACCTGGACGCCTTCCCCGGATACGGTCTGGTCCGCCCGCGTGCGGACTTCGACGAGACCCTTGCCCGTCGCGCCCAGGCCGTCGGCGCGAAGCTGCTCGAAGAAGCCACCGTGACCGCCCCGGTGCTGGATGACCGCACCGGCAAGATCGTCGGCGTGAGCGCGAAGTCCGAGGGCGCCACGAGGATCTACCGTGCCCGGGTGGTGGTGGCGGCCGATGGGAACTCCTCGCGACTAGCAGTCGCGATGGGGCTGCACAAGCGTGACGACCGACCGCTTGGGGTTGCCGTACGCACGTACTACACCTCACCCCGCCACGAGGACGACTACCTGGAGTCCTGGCTGGACCTGTGGGACGGCGACAAGCTGCTGCCCGGTTACGGCTGGATCTTCGGCATGGGCGACGGCACCTCCAACGTCGGCCTCGGCCTGCTGAACACCTCGAAGGCATTCGGCAACACTGACTATCGCGCCCTCCTCGGGCGCTGGCTGAAGGCCATGCCGCAGGAGTGGGGCTACGTCGAGGAGAATCGCACCGAGCCGGTGCGCGGCGCGGCGCTGCCGATGGGCTTCAACCGGACTCCCGCCTACTACAAGGGGCTGCTGCTCGCGGGCGACGCCGCCGGCATGGTCAACCCGTTTAATGGCGAGGGCATCGCCTACGCGATGGAGTCGGGCGAGGTCCTCGCACGGGTCATCGCCCAGGCGCTGGGCCGGCCGACGGCCACCGAGGTGGAGCGGGTCCTGGCCACTTACCCCGATGTCCTGCGCGACGCCTACGGCGGGTACTACGCACTGGGCCGGATGTTCGTCCACCTCATTGGCAGGCCGCAGCTCATGCGGTACGCGACGGCGCGGGGCATGAACCGCCCGGCGCTCATGCGGTTCGCGCTTAAGCTGCTGGCCAACCTGTCCGAGCCGCGTGGTGGCGACGCCTCGGACCGGGTGATCAGCGCCCTGACCCGGCTCGCGCCCAACCCCCGGTGAGAGGGTGAAAGTGATGCTGCCTAGGATCTTCTGGACACCACAGGAAGGGGGCGGAAAACGGTGAGGCTCTACGTACCGATCCTCGTTCTCGCCGTGCTCGCTCTCGGCTTCGCCGTCGTCTCCGTCTCGGCGGGCACCTTCATGGGCCCCAAGCGGTGGAACAAGGCCAAGCTGGAAGCCTACGAGTGCGGCATCGAGCCCACCCCGATGCCGCTCGGCGGGGGCAAGATCCCGGTCAAGTACTACCTGACCGCGATGCTGTTCATCGTCTTCGACATCGAGATCGTTTTCCTTTACCCGTGGGCGGTGAGCTTCAACAAGCTCGGACCCTTCGGCCTGGTCGAGATGGTCACCTTTGTACTCACCGTGCTGATCGCGTACGCCTACGTCTGGCGGCGCGGCGGCCTGGAATGGGATTAGCAGCGATGGGCATTGAAGAAAAGCTCCCCGCGGGGGTCCTGCTCACATCGGTCGAGAAGCTGGCCGGCTGGGCACGGGCGCGCTCAGTGTGGCCGGCGACGTTCGGCCTGGCCTGCTGCGCGATCGAGATGATGCAGACCGGTGGCCCCCGGCACGACATGGCCCGGTTCGGCATGGAGAAGACGGGCTCTACGCCCCGCGAGGCTGACCTGATGATCGTGGCCGGGCGGGTAAGCCAGAAGATGGCCCCGGTACTGCGGCAGATCTACGACCAGATGCCCGAGCCCAAGTGGGTCATATCCATGGGCGTCTGCGCCTCCTCCGGAGGCATGTTCAACAACTACGCGATAGTGCAGGGGGTCGATCACGTCGTCCCGGTCGACATCTACCTCCCCGGATGCCCACCGCGGCCGGAGATGCTGCTCGACGCGATCTTCAAGCTGCACGACAAGATCCTCAACATGAAGCTTGGACCACACCGCGACGCGGAGATCACCGAGCATGAGCGGGCCCGCCTGAACATGCTTCCGCTGCACGTCACGGCCGGTGCGTCCGACGTGGGGAGTGAACTGTGAGCGAGCGGGGGATACTGTGACGACACCGTCGGAGCCACCGTCGGAGGCGAATGGCGCTCTTCCCGCCAATCTGGGCGAGGAACGCCTGACGTCGGTCGCGAAGATCGGGATGTTCGGCGTGCGCGGCACCCCCGACACCTCCGGCTACGGGCGCCTGCAAGTGCAAAAGGCCATGCCGGGCTCGTCCGCGCCCCCGTACGGCGGGTACTTCGACACCGTCGCCGACGCGCTGTCAACCGCTCTGGAAGCTGACGGGCTCCGCTTCGATGAGGCGGTCGAGCGAGTCGTGGTAGAGAACCGCGAGCTGACCTTCTTCATCCGGCGGGAGCAGCTGCCCGTTGTCGTCGACAGGCTCCTGCACGACCCGGCCCTGCGCTTTGAGATCTTCTCCGGTGTCTCCGGTGTGCACTACCCCGATGCGCCCGGCCGCGAGCTGTCCGCCGTGTACCACCTGGTCTCGATCACGCACAACCGGCGGATCCGGCTGGAGGTGCGCGCGCCCGACGCGGACCCGCACATCCCGTCGGTGTGTTCCACCTACCCCGCGGCCAACTGGCACGAGCGGGAGACCTGGGACTTCTTCGGCATCATCTTCGACGGGCACCCGGCGCTCACCCGCATCGAGATGCCCGACGACTGGCTGGGCCACCCCCAGCGGAAGGACTACCCCCTCGGCGGTATCCCCGTCGAGTACCGCGGCACCAAGGTGCCGCCGCCGGACGAGAGAAGGTCGTACTACTCATGACCACTGCTCACGTGACTGGTGCCGCGACGGACGAGGACGCGACGACTGGGCGCGTCTACGACGTCGCGGGCGAGGACTGGGACTCCATCGTCAGCGACCAGGAGCGCTCCTCGGCTGGCGAGCAGATCGTCGTCAACATGGGGCCGCAGCACCCGTCGACGCACGGCGTGCTCCGGCTGGTGCTGACGCTGGAGGGCGAGACCGTCACCGAGGCGCGCGCCTCGATCGGCTACCTGCACACCGGCATCGAAAAGTCGATGGAGTACCGCACCTGGACGCAGGGCACCACGTTCATCACGCGGGCCGACTACCTGATGCCGCTGTACAACGAGATCGCCTACTGCCTGTCGGTGGAGCGACTGCTCGGCATCGAGGACAAGATCCCCGAGCGGGCCAAGCTCATCAGGGTACTGCTCCTTGAGCTGAACCGGATCTCCTCTCACCTTGGCGGCATCGGGCCGTTCGGCATGGAACTCGGCGCGACCACGATCTTCCTGCAGGGCCTGCGGATGCGCGAGAACATCCTGGACCTGTTCGAGCTGATCACCGGCCTGCGGATGAACCACGCGTTCATACGCCCCGGCGGCGTCGCGCAGGACCTGACGCAGGGCCACCTGGAGGCCATCCGCGGGTTCCTCAAGAAGGCGCCCAAGTGGGTCAAGGACCTGCACACGCTGATCGACGCCAACCCGGTATTCAAGGCACGAACCAAGGGCATCGCCTACCTGGACCTGCAGGGCTGCATGGCCCTCGGGGTGACCGGCCCGATACTGCGGGCCACTGGGCTGCCGTGGGACCTGCGCAAGTCCCAGCCGTACCTCGACTATGAAACCTTCGACTTCAACGTGCCAACCGTCGACAGCTGCGACACCTACGGCCGGTACCAGGTGCGGATGGCGGAGGTCGATGAGTCGCTGAGGATCGTCGCGCAGTGCGTCGACCGGCTCGCCGCCCGCGACGGGTCGGGGAATGACCCGTGGCTCATCCAGGACGCCAAGATCGGCTGGCCGGCCCGGCTGTCGCTCGGCCCGGATGGCATGGGCCCGTCGCCTGAGCACATCGCGCACATCATGGGCCAGTCCATGGAGGCACTCATCCACCATTTCAAGCTGGTGACCGAGGGCTTCCGGGTCCCGGCCGGGCAGGCATACGTGCCGGTCGAGTCGCCCAAGGGCGAGATCGCCTGCCACGTGGTCAGCGACGGCGGCACCCGGCCGTACCGCGCGCACCTGCGCGACCCCTCGTTCCACCACATGCAGGCGGTGGCTGTGCTGTGCGAGGGCGGCAACCTCGCGGACGTGATCCCCGCGATCGCGTCCATCGACCCGGTGATTGGAGGCGTGGACAGGTAATGCCGTTCAGTGAGGAAACGCTGACCCGGCTCAAGGCGGACGCCGCCGAGATTACCGGTAGGTACCCGAAGGCGCGATCCGCGCTGCTGCCGCTGCTGTACCTGGTGCAGTCGCAGGAGGGGTACGTCTCTCCCGAGGGAATCGCGTTCTGCGCGCAGGTGCTCGGGATCACCGAGACCGAGGTACGCGGCGTCGCCACCTTCTACACCATGTACAAGCACGAGCCAGCCGCCGAGTACCAGGTGGGGGTCTGCATCAACACGACCTGCGCCATTATGGGCGGCGACCAGATCTACGCGGAGCTGGCCGAGCATCTGGGAGCGGACCCCGGCGAGGACCACACCCACCACGACATCAAGTCGCCGGACGGCAAGGTCGCCCTAGAGCGGCTGGAGTGCAACGCGGCCTGCGACTACGCGCCGGTGCTCATGGTCAACTGGGAGTTCTTCGACAACCAGACCCCGGAAGGCGCCAAGAAGCTCGTCGACGACCTGCGCGCGGGCGAGAACGTCACGCCGACCCGCGGGCCGGCCCGGTTGTGCAACTGGAAGCAGGCCAACCGCATCCTCGCCGGGTTCGGCGACGGCCAGGCCGCCGAGGGCCCGTCAGCCGGCCCGGCCAGCCTTGTCGGGCTGAAGCTCGCGAAGGCCAACGGCTGGAAGGCACCGCAATCATGACCGACACTTTGACCCCCGTCCTAACAGCCAACTGGGACCAGCCGGACTCGTTCACCCGGGCCGGCTATGAGCGGACCGGCGGATACGCGGCGATCCGCAGGGCACTCGCCATGCGGCCGGACGACGTCATCGCCGTGGTGAAGGACTCGGTCCTGCGCGGCCGTGGCGGCGCGGGCTTCCCGACCGGCATGAAGTGGTCCTTCATCCCGCAAAACGACGGTAAGCCACACTACCTCACGGTCAACGCCGACGAGTCCGAGCCGGGAACGTGCAAGGACATCCCGCTGATGATGGCCGACCCGCACGTGCTGATCGAGGGCATCATCATCACGTGCTACGCCATCAGGGCCAGCCACGCGTTCATCTACGTGCGGGGCGAGGTGCTGCACGTCATCCGGCGGCTGCAGCTCGCGGTCGCGGAGGCCTACGAGGCGGGCTACCTCGGCAAGAACATCCTCGGCAGCGGCTTCGACCTCGACGTGGTGGTGCACGCCGGAGCGGGTGCCTACATCTGCGGCGAGGAAACCGCGCTGCTGACCTCGCTGGAGGGATACCGCGGCCTGCCGCGTAACCGGCCGCCGTTCCCCGCCGTGGAAGGCCTGTACGCCTGCCCGACGGTCATCAACAACGTCGAGTCGGTCTCCAGCGTGCCGTCGATCATCAACAACGGGCCGAGCTGGTTCTCTGGCCTTGGCACCGAGAAGTCCAAGGGTTACGGCATCTTCTCGCTGTCCGGGCACGTCAAGAACCCCGGTCAGTACGAGGCACCGCTCGGCATTACGCTGCGCAAGCTGATCGAGCTGGCGGGCGGCATGCTCCGGCCGGACCACCCGCTGAAGTTCTGGACTCCCGGTGGGTCATCCACGCCGATCTTGACCCACGAGCACCTGGACGTGCCGCTGGACTTCGAGGGAATCGGCGCGGCCGGGTCGATGCTCGGTACCCGGGCGCTGCAGATCTTCGACGACACCACGTGCGTGCTGCGGGCGGCGCTGCGCTGGACGGAGTTCTACCAGCACGAATCGTGCGGCAAGTGCACGCCGTGCCGGGAGGGCACCTACTGGATGACCCGGATGATCCAGCGGCTGGAAAACGGCCAGGGCACCGAGGAAGACCTCGACAAGCTCAACGACATAGGCAACAACATCGTGGGCCGCTCGTTCTGCGCGCTCGGCGACGCCGCGCCCGCCCCGATCATGTCCGCGATCTTGCACTTCCGCGACGAGATCATGGCGCATCAGAAGAACGGCGGCTGCTGGTTCGACCCGAAGGCCTCGACCGCATGGGCAGGTAACTAACCGATGACCGTGCAGACCACTACCGACACTGTCACCGTCACGATCGACGGCTTCCAGATCTCCGTCCCGAAGGGCACCCTGGTCATCCGGGCGGCTGAGCTGCTAGGCATCCAGATCCCGCGGTTCTGCGATCACCCGCTGCTTGACCCCATCGGCGCCTGCCGTCAGTGCCTGGTGGAGGTCGAGGGGCAGCGCAAGCCGCTTGCCTCCTGCACCACCACCTGCACCGAGGGCATGGTGGTCAAGACGCAGCTCACCTCCGCCGTCGCCGACAAGGCGCAGCACGGCGTGATGGAGTTCCTGCTCATCAACCACCCGCTCGACTGCCCGATGTGCGACAAGGGCGGCGAGTGCCCGCTGCAGAACCAGGCGATGTCTAACGGCCAGGGCGAGACGCGGTTCACCGAGGCCAAGCGCGAGTTCGACAAGCCTGTGCCGATCTCCACCCAGGTGCTGCTCGACCGGGAGCGCTGCATCTCCTGCACCCGGTGCGTGCGGACCAGCGAGGAGATCGCCGGCGACGGCTTCATCGACTTCATCGAGCGCGGCCCGCGGCAGTTCATCGGCACCGCCGAGGGTAAGCCGTTCAACTCCTACTTCTCCGGAAACACGGTCCAGGTCTGCCCGGTGGGAGCACTGACGGGTGCTTCCTACCGCTTTAAGTCCCGCCCGTTCGACCTGGTCTCCACCCCCAGCGTGTGCGAGCACTGCGCCTCCGGCTGCCGGCAGCGCACCGACCACCGGCGCGGCGCCGTGATGCGCCGGATGGCCGGCGACGCCATGGAGGTCAACGAGGAGTGGAACTGCGACAAGGGCCGCTGGGCCTTCCAGTACGCCACCCAGCCTGACCGGCTGACCACGCCCATGGTCCGCGGCCAGGACGGGGTGCTGCGCCCCGCGTCCTGGCCGGCCGCCTTCGCCGGCCGCCGCCCGCGGCCTGCTTGAGGCACGCGACGGCCTCGGGGCCGCCATCCTCACCGGCGGCCGCCTCACCCTGGAGGACTCCTACGCGTACGCCAAGTTCGCGCGGGTTGCCCTTGACACCAACGACATCGACATGCGGGCTCGCCCGCACTCGGCCGAGGAGGAGCAGTTCCTCGCGGCCAAGGTGGCGGGCCGGGGCATCGTCGTCACGTACGCGGACCTGGAGGCGGCCCCGGCGGTGCTGCTGGCCGGCTTGGAGCCGGAGGACGAGTCCCCCATCGTGTTCCTGCGACTGCGCAAGGCGGCCCGCAAGGGCAAAGTGACTGTGTACTCCGTCGCCGCCCTCGCCTCGCCCGGCCTGGCAAAGGTCAACGGCACCCTCCTTCCCACCGTCCCAGGCACCGACCCGCTGTCCTGACGGCCATCGCCGCCGGTGGCGGGGAGTATGCGACGGCCGCCGCGGTACTTGGCCAGCCTGGCTCGGTGATCCTGGCGGGCGAGCGGCTCGCCGAGGTCCCCGGGGCGCTGGCCGCGGTCGCGCGACTTGCCGACGCGACCGGCGCGAAGCTCGCCTGGGTGCCCCGGCGCGCTGGCGAGCGTGGCGCCATCGAGGCGGGCGCGCTGCCTAGCCTGCTGCCAGTGGGCCGCCCGGTCATCAGCCCGCAGGCACGGGCCGAGGTCGCCCGGGCCTGGAACAAGGCCTCGCTGCCCACGACACCCGGACGGGATACGGCCGGCATCCTGGCCGCCGCCGAGCGCGGCGAGATCGGGGCGCTAGTCATCGCCGGCGTCGATCCCGGCGACCTGCCGGACCCTGCCGCGGCACTGCGCGCGCTGGAGGCAACGCCGTTCATCGTCAGCCTGGAACTGCGGGCCAGCGCGGTGACCGACCGCGCGGACGTGGTGTTCCCGGTCGCGGCGGTCGCGGAGAAGCCGGGCACGTTCGTGAACTGGGAGGGCCGAGGCGGCACGTTCACCGCGGCCCTGCGGGTTCCCGGCGTGCGCGACGACCTGCACGTCCTGTCCCTGCTCGCCGACGAGATGGATGTGCACCTCGGCCTGCCGGACGCAGTCGCGGCCCGCGGCGAGCTCGCCGCCCTCGGTACCTGGAAAGCCGAGCGCCCACTGGCCCCGGCCGTACTGCCGCCGACCGGTACGACAGCGCGGGATGCGGAGACCGTCCGGCTGGCGACCTGGCATCAGCTGCTCGACAACGGGCGGCTGCAGGATGGCGAGCCGTACCTGGCCGGCACCGCACGCCCGGTCGTGGCGCGGCTGTCAGCGGCCACCGCGGTGGCCGCTGGCGTCGCCGATGGCGACAAGGTGACCGTCGCGTCGGCGACGGGATCGGTAACCGTCCCCGTCGCCGTGACGGAGATGGCGGACGGCGTAGTCTGGCTGCCGGCCAACAGCACCGGCAGCGCGGTCCGCGCTGATCTGGTAGCGGGCCACGGCAGCCGGGTGACCCTGAGGAGGCCCGAATAATGAGCCACGCGCTCGCCGCGGCCGATCCGACGCTGAGTGACTTCAACCAGCTCATCTGGTGGCTGGTGCTGCTCAAGGTCGGGATCGTCTTCGTCTTCCTGCTGCTCACCACGATCTTCATGATCTGGTTCGAGCGGCGGGTCATCGGCCGGATGCAGAACCGGCCAGGCCCGAACCGGGCCGGGCCTGGGGCCTGCTGCAGCCAATCGCCGACGCGCTCAAGCTGCCGCTGAAGGAGGACATCGTCCCCACCGGGGTCGACAAGCTGGTCTTCGTCATCGCGCCGATGCTCACGGCCGCGCCGGCGTTCATCAGCTTCGCGATCATCCCGTGGGGGCCTCGGGTCTCGATCTTCCACCACTGGACGGACTTGCAGGTCGCGGACCTGCCGGTAGCGGTGCTGCTGGTGCTGGCGATGAGCTCGGTCGGCGTCTACGGCATCGTGCTCGCCGGGTGGGCGTCGCGCGGCCCGTACTCCCTGCTGGGAGCGCTCCGCTCGACCGCCCAGGTGATCAGCTACGAGATCGCCATGAGCCTGTCGTTCGTGGCGGTCTTCCTCTACGCCGGATCGCTGTCCACGACCGCGATCGTGTCCGCGCAGCAGCATTACTGGTATTTCTGGCTGCTGCCCGTCTCGTTCATCATCTACATCGTCACGATGGTCGGCGAGACGAACCGGATCCCGTTCGACCTGCCCGAAGGCGAGGGCGAGATCGTCGCCGGGCACATGACCGAGTACTCGTCGATGAAGTTCGCCATGTTCTTCCTGGCGGAGTACATCAACATGACGACCGTCTCGGCACTGGCCACCACGTTGTTCCTCGGCGGCTGGCGGGCTCCCTGGCCGCTGTCCACGATCTGGCCGGGGAGCAACAGCGGCTGGTGGCCGGTCCTGTGGTTCGTGATCAAGGTCTTCATCTTGCTGTTCGGCTATGTCTGGCTGCGCGGCACGCTACCCCGCACCCGGTATGACCAGCTGATGGCGCTGGGCTGGAAGGTCCTCATCCCGCTGTCCATCGTCTGGATCCTGCTGATCGCCACGATCCGCGCCTGGCGCAACGACAGTCACTCGCCGGTCGTGTACGCCTGTGCGGGCCTCGTCCTCGTCCTGATCGTCATCCTGGTGACGATCTGGGACAACGCGTCCGTCCGCAGGGCCACTGAGCTGGAGCCCGAACCGCCCGCGCCGATTGGCGAGGACGGCCTGCCGGAGGTCGAGGGCTTCCCGGTCCCGCCGATGGACCTGCCGCACTACCACGGACTTGAGCTGGACCCCCTAGCCGGTTCAGTTTCTTCGGCAACCACTGCCAAGGAGGTCACCGGTGCTTGACTTCCTCAACCCCGTTAAGGGGTTCGGAGTCACCTTCCGCGAGATGTTCCGGAAGGTCGACACCGTGATGTACCCGGAGGAGAAGCGACCAACCGCGCCCCGGTTCCACGGTCACCACCAGCTCAACCGCTGGCCGGACGGCCTGGAGAAGTGCATCGGGTGCGAGCTGTGCGCCTGGGCGTGTCCCGCCGACGCGATCTACGTGGAGGGGCGGGACAACACCGACGAGGAGCGCTACTCCCCGGGTGAGCGCTACGGCCACGTCTACCAGATCAACTACCTGCGCTGCATCCTGTGCGGTCTGTGCATCGAGGCGTGCCCCACCCGGGCGCTCACGATGACCAACGAGTTCGAGATCGCCGACGACAGCCGCGAGAGCCTGATCTGGACGAAAGAGCAGCTGCTCCTTCCGCTCCAGACGGGCATGGAGGCGCCACCGCACCCGATGCGGCTCGGTGCCGAAGAAAAGGCGTACTACCGCCTGGGCGGTGCCGGGGTGGTCGGCAATCAGACCGAGGGGCGGAAGTGAACCATGTGCTAGCCGCCGGCGGCGGCACTAACCTCGACGCGGATTACAGCGTCGCCTTGTTCTGGATCCTCGCCGTGGCGTCGGTCGGTGCGGCGATCACGATGATCTGCGTCCGGCAGGCCGTGCACTGCGCGCTGCTGCTCGCCGTCGTGATGCTCTCGCTAGCCGTCATGTACGCGATGAACGGCGCGCCGTTCCTGGCGTTCGTCCAGATCATCGTCTACACCGGCGCGGTGCTGATGCTGTTCTTGTTCGTCATGATGCTGATCGGCGTCAGTTCCGCCGACTCGCTCGTCGAGACGATCAAGGGCCAGCGGCTGTTCGCCGGCCTGGCCGGGGTCGGCCTGGTGGCGCTGCTGATCATCGGCATCGGGCACGCGGCGATCGGCACGGCCCCCAAGCCAAGCTCCAGCTTCGGCAACGGCAACCTGACCGGCCTCGCCCGGCTGATCTTCACCACCTACGTGTTCCCGTTTGAAATCACTTCCGCGCTGCTGATCACCGCCGCGCTCGGCGCTATGGTCCTCGCCCACCGTGAGCGCACCTCACCGAAGCTGACGCAGCGGGACATCTCCAAGCGCCGGGTGGCCAGCGGCCACGTGATGCCGGAGCCGCCGCCTGGCGTCTACGCCCTGCACGACGCGGTGGACATGCCCGCGCTCCTGCCGGACGGCAGCACCACGGAACGTTCTGTATCCAAGGCGGTCGTCCAGCGGGACCTGCGCCCGGACCCGCAAGCCCGCGTGGCGCAGGACCTGGACGCGGAGCGGGCGATCGAAGCCGCAACCTTCGGAGGTGAGCAGGCGTGCGCCCGGCGCACTACATTTTCCTGTCGGTCGTGCTGTTCGCGATCGGTGCGATTGGCGTGCTCGTGCGCCGCAACGCCATCGTCATCTTCATGTGCGTCGAGTTGATGCTCAATGCCTGCAACCTGTCGTTCGTCGCGTTCTCGCGGATGCACGGGAACCTGAACGGGCAGGTGGTGGCCTTCTTCGTGATGGTCGTCGCCGCAGCCGAGGTCGTGGTGGGCCTCGCGATCTTGATGGCCATCTACCGCGCTCGCAGGTCCGCCTCGGTGGACGACGCGAACCTTCTCAAGTACTAAGGGGACTGTTGCGATGACGACGCTTGCTGCTACCGGCGTGCTTCGCGCCTCGTGGCTGCTGCTGGCGTTCCCCGTCTTTGGCGCCGCGGTACTGCTCATCGGCGGGCGGCGCACCGACAAGTGGGGACACCTGCTCGCTGTCTTGATGTCGCTGGCGTCGTTCGTCTACGGCGTGATCGCGTTCTTCACCCTGGTGGGCTACAGCGCGGCGGACCGAAGCCGGGACCTGCACATGTTCTCCTGGATCCCGGTCGCCGGGTTCCAGGCGAACATCGGGATCCTGCTCGACCCGCTGTCGATCAGCTTCGTCTTGCTGATCACCGGGGTGGGGTCGCTGATCCACATCTACTCGATCGGCTACATGGCGCACGACGCCGAGCGGCGGCGGTTCTTCAGCTACCTGAACCTGTTCATCGCCGCGATGCTGCTGCTGGTCTTGTCGGACAACTACCTCAGCCTGTACGCCGGGTGGGAGGGCGTGGGTCTCGCGTCCTACCTGCTGATCGGGTTCTGGCAGTTCAAGCCGAACCCGCCGGTCGCGGCAAAGAAGGCGTTCATCGCCAACCGCGTCGGCGACGTCGGCCTGTCGCTGGCGATCATGGTCATGTTCGCCGAGTTCAGGTCGTTCAACTTCACCCAGGTCTTCGCCTCGGCGCACTCCGGTGGCACGGGCGTGACTACGGCGCTGGGCCTTCTGCTCTTGCTCGGGGCCTGCGGCAAGTCCGCCCAGGTGCCGCTGCAGTCCTGGCTGCTTGACGCCATGGAGGGCCCGACGCCGGTATCTGCGCTGATCCACGCGGCCACGATGGTCACCGCCGGCGTCTACCTGATCGTCCGGTCCAACCCGATCTTCAACGACTCGCCCACCGCCCAGCTCGCGGTCACCGTCGTCGGCGCGGTCACGCTGCTGGCCGGCGCGATCATCGGGTGCGCGAAGGACGACATCAAGAAGGCCCTCGCCGGGTCCACGATGTCGCAGATCGGCTACATGACCCTGGGCGCTGGCCTAGGCCCTGCCGGGTACGTGTTCGCGATCGCGCACCTGCTGGCGCACGGCTTCTTCAAGGCCGGGCTGTTCCTCGGCGCCGGGTCGGTCATGCACGGTATGGATGAGGAAGTCGACATGCGCCGGTACGGCGCGCTACGCAAGTTCCTGCCGTGGACCTTCGCGACGTTCGGGCTCGGGTACCTGGCGATCATCGGCATCCCGCCGTTCTCCGGGTTCTTCACCAAGGACGGCATCATCGACGCAGCCTGGGACAAGGGTGGCACCTCCGGCTACATCCTCGCCGCGTGCGCGATCCTCGGCGCCGGCATCACCGCGTTCTACATGACGCGGGTGATGCTGATGACCTGGTCCGGAACGGCGCGCTGGAAAGAGCAGGGAGTGGTAGGCGGTGACGAGCCGCGCAGCGGGGAGCCGCAGCCGGAGCCGCACGAGCACGTGCCGCACCCGCATGAGTCGCCGTGGGTGATGGTCGTCCCGATGGTCTTGCTGGCGATCGGGTCCGTCGGCGCCGGCGCCTTCTTGATCATCGACGGGCGGTTCGAGTCCTTCCTGGCCCCGGTGGTCGGCACCCCGCCGTCGTCGCACGGCATCTTCACAACGCCAGGCATCATTGCCCTCGTGCTCGCGGTACTCGGCATCGGGACCGCCTGGTACATGTACGGGCGAGTGCCGGTCCCGGCGAAAGCCCCACGCGGGTCGATCTTCACTAGGGCCGCGCGCGCTGAACTGGGCGGCAACGCCTTCAACGAGTCCGTGCTCATGCGGCCTGGCCAGTGGCTGACCCGGCTCTCGGTTTTTTTCGACAACCGGGGGATCGATGGCCTGGTGAACACGATCGCCGCGACGATCGGCGGCACCTCCGGACGCGTCCGGAAGGTGCAGACCGGTTACGTGCGCTCTTACGCGCTGTCCATGCTCATCGGCGCCGTGCTCCTGGTAGCCGGCCTACTGGTGGTGAGGCTGTAAATGAACGGCTTTCCCTGGCTGTCCGTCGCGGGCGGCATCCCGCTGCTGGGCGCGATCGTCCTCGCGCTCCTGCCGTCGATGCCCCCGGACAGCGCCCCGGACGATGTGGCAGCACGGAACCGGCTGGCTAAGATCCTGGCACTGGTTTTCTCTGTCGTAACGCTCGTCTGGTTCATCGTGATGGCGACCCGCTTCAACACGTCGGGCCCGACCTTCCAGTTCGTTGAGCAGTACTCCTGGATCCCGCAGTTCGGGGTGCACTACGCACTCGGGGTTGACGGCATCGCGCTGGTCCTCATCGGGATGACCGTGGTGCTGCAGCCGCTGGTGATCCTCGCCTCCTGGAACGATGTCGACAAGCTCGGCAAGCCGGTCAAGCATTACTTCGCGCTGATGATGGTCTTGGAGACCATGACCATCGGGGTGTTCGCGGCGACCGACGTCTTCCTGTTCTACGTGCTTTTCGAGGCCATGCTCATCCCGATGTACTTCCTGATCGGGTCCTTCGGGGTCGGCTCCCGGCAGTACGCGGCCGTCAAGTTCCTGCTCTACAGCCTGCTGGGCGGCCTGCTGATGCTGGCCGCGGTCATCGCGCTGTTCGTGTACTCCGAGCAGTCGGCCGCCACCGGCCACCACGGCTCCTTCCTGCTGTCGTCCCTGCTGCGGGTGTCGCTGTCCCCGACGACGCAGAAGTGGCTGTTCCTCGGCTTCTTCATCGCCTTCGCGATCAAGGCGCCGCTGTGGCCGTTCCACACCTGGCTGCCGGACGCCACCGCGTCCGCCCAGCCCGGCACCGCGGTGCTGATGCTCGGCGTGATGGACAAGGTCGGGACGTTCGGCATGCTGCGCTACTGCCTGGAGCTGTTCCCGGCGGCGGCGCACTACTTCACCGACGTGATCCTCGTCCTGGCGGTGATCAGCGTCCTGTACGGGGCGATCGTGGCGATCGGCCAGACCTCGCTCAAGCGGCTCATCGGCTACACGTCGGTGTCCCACTTCGGCTTCATCGTGCTGGGCATCTTCGCGATGACATCCCAAGGCCAGGCCGGGGCGACGCTGTACATGGTCAACCACGGGTTCGCTACCGGAGCACTGTTCCTGCTCGGCGGGTTCCTGATCGCGCGCCGCGGCTCGGACCGGATCGAGGACTACGGCGGCGTGCAGAAGATCATGCCCATCTTCGCTGGCCTGTTCCTGATCTCTGGCCTGGCCGGGCTTTCGCTGCCGGGTCTGTCCACCTTCGTCAGCGAGTTCCTGGTGCTGGTCGGCACGTTTGACCGGTACAAGGTGCCGGCGGTGTTCGCGACCGCGGGCATCGTCCTCGCCGCTATCTACATCCTGTGGATGTATCAGCGCACAATGAACGGCCCGACACCGGAGGCAGTGGCCGCCGACCTGACGGGCAGGGACCTCAAGCCGCGCGAACTGCTGGCCGTCGTCCCGCTGATCGCGCTGATCATCGCCATGGGCGTGTACCCCAAGCCGGTGCTTGACGTCATCGACCCGGCGGTGCAGGCCACGATGTCGCAGATTCACGTCACTGACCCGGTGCCGGCGCACCCGGCGGCCGTCCAGAATGGAGTGCAGCCGTGAGCCTCGCTCTCGCTAGCTCTGCTGCTACGACACCGGGGATGATCCCGGCGCCGAGCATCGAGTACAGCCAGCTCGCGCCGATGCTGGTGGTCTTCCTCGCGGCGGTGGTCGGAGTGCTCGTCGAGGCGTTCGTGCCGAGGTCGGCCCGGCGCCCCGTTCACCTGGTGATCACCTTCGCCAGCCTGGCCGCCGCGTTCGTCTGGACCTGCGTGATCGCTACGTCCTCGTCGCTGTTCGCGAAGGGCTCGCCGGGGCACGTGGCCGCGATGGGCGCGGTCGGCGTGGACCGGCCGACGCTGTTCATCCAGGGCACGATCCTCGTGCTGGCCTTCGTCTCGGTGATGCTGATCGCCGACTCCTCGCAGGACGTATCGGTCTTCGCCGGGCAGGCCGCCGCTGTCCCCGGCTCGCCGGAGGAGCGCGAGGGCCTGCTGGCCGGTCTCGTGCACACCGAGGTATACCCACTGGTGCTGTTCGCGGTCGGCGGCATGCTGCTGTTCCCGGCCTCAAACGACCTGCTGACGATGTTCGTCGCGCTTGAGGTGCTGTCCCTGCCGCTGTACCTGCTGTGCGGCCTGGCCCGGCGGCGCCGGCTGCTGTCGCACGAGGCGGCGGTCAAGTACTTCCTGCTTGGCTCGTTCTCCTCGGCCTTCTTCCTGTTCGGCATCGCGATGCTGTATGGCTTCTCTGGGTCGGTTTCACTGGCCTCGATCGCGTCAGCCGCGACGAGCAACACCGGCAGTGACACGCTGCTGTACGCGGGGATCGCGCTGACCGGCCTTGGCCTGCTGTTCAAGGTCGGTGCAGTGCCGTTCCACAACTGGAAGCCGGACGTCTACGGGGGCGCCCCGACGCCCGTGACCGCGCTTATGGCCTCCTGCACGGTGGTGTCGGCGTTCGGCGCGCTGCTGCGGGTGTTCTATGTGGCGTTCGGCACGCTCACCTGGGACTGGCGGCCCGCCCTGTGGGCGGTGGCGATCCTCACGATGGTCGCGGGCGCGATCATCGCCATCACCCAGACGGACGTGAAGCGGCTGCTGGCCTACTCCTCGATCGCTCACGCGGGCTTCGTCTTGACCGCGCTCGTGGCTGCTTCGGTCCAGGGCCTGTCCAGCTCGCTGTTCTACCTGGCCTCCTACGGCATCACCACGATCGGCGCGTTCGCGGTCATTACGCTGGTCCGCGACCCTGGTGGCGAGGCGTTGCACCTGTCCCGCTGGGCAGGGCTGGGCAAGCGGTCCCCGCTGGTCGCCGGGATCTTCGCCCTGTTCCTGCTCGGATTCGCCGGTATCCCGCTGACCAGTGGGTTCATCGGAAAGTTCGCGGTCTTCTCGGCGGCGATCAGCGGTGGCGCATTGCCGCTGGTCATCGTGGGCGTTCTGTCGTCGGCGATCGCCGCGTTCTTCTACGTCCGGGTCATCGTGTTGATGTTCTTCAGCGACCCCGTCGAAGACGGCCCGGAAGTCGCCGTGCCAAGTGTCTTCACCGGCACGGCGGTGGCCATCGGGGCGCTCGCGACCGTGGTCCTCGGCATCGTTCCCGGCCCGGTGCTGTCCCTGGCGAACCACGCCGCGAATCAGTTGTTCGTACGGTAGAACCGGTACCGGTTCCGTTATGCATGGCTTGTGCCTCCTTCCTTGCGGTGCAAGGGTGGGAGGCACTTGCCTGTTGGGGGGTATGGTGCATCGTCCGTCTGGAAGAGCGCGGCGTTATGCTGGGATGTTCCTACGCCCCGACTACATGGAGCTTTCGTGATCATCGCTGTTCCCGTCGCGTTCGCCGACGAGGCCCTCACCACGGAGATAGCCGACGACCTGGCCGTGGTGGAGGCCGCGCTGCGCGAGACCTCGTTCGGTGGCGACGAGACGTTCACCGAGATCTCCCGGCACATGATGGAGGCCGGAGGTAAGCGGTTCCGGGCCATGCTGGTGCTGCTGGCGGCCCGGTTCGGCGACTGCCGCGACAAGCGCATCGTACCCGCCGCCGTGGCGATCGAGCTCACCCACCTGGCTACGCTGTTCCACGACGATGTCATGGATGAGGCCGACATGCGGCGCGGCCAGGCATCGGCCAACTCGGTGTTCGGCAACTCGGTGGCAATCTTGGCGGGCGACTACCTGTTCGCGCGTGCCTCGCGGATCTTGTCGGACCTCGGCACTGAGGCCGTCCGTATCCAGGCGGAGACGTTCGCCCGCCTAGTGGACGGGCAGCTCGCCGAGACCGTGGGCGTCCAGCCGGGCGGCGATCCGCTGGCGCACTACATGCAGGTCATCGAGGACAAGACGGGGTCGCTGATCGCGACGTCGGGTCGGTTCGGCGCGATGTTCGCCGGGGCCCGTCCGATCTCGTCGAGCAGATCGCGGACGCGTGCATGCGGATCGGCGTCGCGTGGCAGCTGTCGGACGACGTGATAGACCTGGCCTCCTCACCGGAGGAATCCGGCAAGGCGGAGGGGACCGACCTCAAGCAGGGTGTCCGGACGCTGCCGGTGCTCTACGCGCTGCAATCGACGTCCTCGTCTGCTGAAGACGTGCGGCTGCGTGAACTCCTGTCGCTGGAGGAGTTGACCGATCCCGCGCTGCACGCTGAGGCACTGAGCCTGCTGCGCAAGTCCACCTCCATGGAGCAGGCCCGGGATACGGTTCGCAGCTGGATCGACGAGGCACTGCGTATCGTGCTCGGCCTCCCGGATGTCCCCGCACGTGCCGCCTTCGAGTCCCTCTGCGACTTCGTCATCACCCGCGTAGGCTGACAGCTGGCGTTGATGCCCTTTTGTGGTGTTCTTTGCCGCTTTGCCGCTTTGCCGCTTTGCCGCTTTGCCGCTTTGCGCTTAGATGGGGCTCGTTGGCACCATCGAGTCGTGGGTGAGCCGGCTCGTTGGCGGCATCGAGCCAGATAAGGGCATGCGACTGCGCCGGCGAGTCAGTTGGGGCGAGCTCGACTGCGCCGGCGAGTCAGTTGGGGCGAGCTCGACTGCGCCGGCGAGTCAGTTGGGGCGGAGCTCGACTGCGCCGGCGAGTCAGTTGGGGCGGAGGCTCGACTGCGCCGGCGAGTCGGTCCGGTGCTCAACTGGGAATGAACCTTGGGTGGTGGTGCCTGTAACGGCGTCTGCTGGGGCAGGACTTTAGCCATGCCGGAGGGCCCGGAACACCCGGGATCGCCCCATGGTTGACTAGCGTGGAAGCAACAGGGAGGTTGGCATGAGCATTTTCGGTTTCCGGAAGGCGTCCATGGTCAGTGCCGAGAACGCGCTGCCGGGACGGGACAGCAAGATGCCGGTGCCGGCTCGCCATGAGGTGCTGGGCACGCCGCTCGAGGGGCCGTACCCGGAGGGCACAGAGGTCGCCGAGTTCGCCCTAGGGTGCTTCTGGGGCGAGGAGCGGACTTTCTGGCAGGTGCCCGGCGTCGTGTCCACGTCGGTCGGCTACGAGGGCGGCTACACGCCTAACCCGACCTACGAGGAGACCTGCACGGGCGAGACCGGCCACGCTGAGACCGTCCGCGTCGTGTTTGACCCGGCCAAGGTCAGCTACCGGCAGCTCCTGAAGGTCTTCTGGGAGTCACACGACCCGACCCAGGGCATGCGCCAGGGCAACGACGCTGGCACTCAGTACCGTTCCGCGATCTTCTACAAGAGTGACGCTCAGAAGGAGTCGGCGCAGGAGTCGGCGCAGGACTTCCAGAAGCGGCTCAGCCAGGCCGGCTACGGCGAGATCACCACGCAGATCGTCCCGGCCAGCGACTTCTACTTCGCCGAGGACTACCACCAGCAGTACCTGCACAAGGTTCCGCACGGCTACTGCCCGGACCACAGCACCGGCGTGAGCTGCCCGGTTGGCCTCATCAAGGCCGACTGACCCGCTGCGAGGCTAGGCATACGGGCGATCCAAGGGCACTTTCAGGGCACATCACGGTCACCTGACGCTTTCTCGTCATCCCCCGCAGGTCGGGTGAAGAACCGGCCGATCGCCTTACGCATGCGGGCGGTGTCGTCGGGCATCAGGTGACTGTATGTCGCCTGAACCGTGGCTTCGGTATCGCCCATCGCTTCCGCGACCGCCCGGACGCTGATGCCCTGTGACAAGCACATGCTCGCGAACGTGTGCCGCAGCACGTGCATCATGTGATACCTGTCAGCGACGATGCCGACCCGCGTCAGCGCTGCTTTCCACCGGTCGTTGGTCATCTTGCGGTGCATCGGCAGCCCCGGCCCGCGCGACAGCAGCAGCCGGTACGTGACCGGGTTGCCCGTTGCTTCGATCCACGGCAACGTGACGCTCTCTGGCGGCCACGTGTGGATGTACTTCGCCAGGAGCAGCGACGCGTCTTCGGACATCGGCACGTCGTGGATCTTGTCGTTCTTCAACGGGGCGAAGACAAGCTTGCCCCTGATGATCTTCACCTGGCGGCGGACGTGGATCACGCGCCGCAGGAAGTCGAGATCCTTGTCGACATCAAGCGCGAACAGCTCGCCCTGGCGCATACCCGTGGCCGCGCCGAGATAGGGCAGGATGTCAAACCTCGACGGGCCGCACTGCTTGCAGTCTTCCGGGCAGCCGGGCATGTGCGCCAGCGCCAGCGCCAGCACGTCAACCTCGTCGAGCGTGAGCGGGATCGCTTCGTGTTTGTCCGGGTCCGGCCTGCTGACGGACTTGGCGTGCAACGGGTTGCGCCCGATCAAGCCGTCATCAACCGCGGCGGCAAAGACCTCGGAGACGCGGTCGATCACCTTGACCTTGGTGGAGTCGCCGAGCGCCATGCCAGCTATCCACTGTTGAGAGAGGCTCGGACGCTTTGCCAGGTCACGTAGCTTGTGATGTCCGAGCGCCGGGCCGCCGCGCCTGCTGCGGCCGGGATTGTCCGGGTCGCTGTAGACGTGCAGGCGGAACTGGAGCTCTACGTTGATGCCCGTGGTCTCGCCATGGGTGCGAGCCTTCCGCCAGCTCTCTGCATACTCCTCGAACGTGGTCTCGCCACTGGCCGAGTCAACGTAGGTGTCAGTATCGAGAGAAACCTGTATTTGCGCGTCAAAGGCGTCAGCGTGAATATCGGGGTCCTTGCCCTCTTTCTTGGCAAAGTTCTTACTGCGCTGTTTCTTGTTCTCGTCACGCCAGCGAACCTGCCAGCGATCGCCTTTCCTGTGCTCGGCGGACGGATACAGCTGACGCTTAGCGGTGCCGCATTTGCAGGCGACATCGCCAGGGACAGGCTTTTTCTTGTGCCAGCGATCATCAACCGCCATCAGTCAGCCTTTCCCGGGGTTCGCCGAGGCGTCCGAATTGGAGCGCGCTTTTCCGTATCGATGTCTGCAAGTTCAGGGGGCAACGGGGGCGGGAGCAGTCCGCGTTGCCTCATGAGCGCGCGAAGATCCTGAAGCTCGACCTCGGCACGGTTTCGGTAACTCGCGCGCTCAAGGACTCTGCCGTCGGTGGTTTCAAGGACGAGATCATCGCCGAAGAACCTATCGGTTGCCTTGAGTTGAGACACTAGACCATCGTGCTCGTGGTATAGCGGGATTGGCGAATCAATATCAGTGTCGCTAATCCATTCGGTCTCTTTATCGGTTGCGTCGTCGGGTAGCCGAGTTTCTCCCGACATCCACAAGACGGCATCCCACGTTGTCAGCTCGCGATTCGGAAGGATTTGTGTCTCCGGTGCCTGCCCCAACGGGGCTATCAGCGTAACGGGCGGAACCTCCAGGGCTGCGGCCAGGATCAGGAGTTCGGCGACGCTCACCGTTGGCCGTCGACCGTTCTCTAGGTTCGCGAGCACTGAGCGCGGGATCTCCATGCCTAGCGCGGCGCAGCGGTCGGCGAGCTGCTGCGCGCTCATCTTGCGGGCGAGCCTGTGTCGGCGGACCTCGCCCGCGATGGCCTGGGCAAGCTCGGTTGCCCACTCTTCTTGTGTCATGAACTCACAATAACATCTCCGTTCGTGCGGGAACAACACAGTCTCGTGGTATGTTACCTAAGCACAGAACAGAGAGGATTTGTGATGACTGCTCACACTCGTATCCCCGACCCGCGCGACACGCCAACCCTGTCCGTGCCGGAAGCAGGGCTGATCTTGGGTTTGTCGCGGCCGGCCGCCTACGCCGCTGCCAAGCGCGGAGAGATCCCAACGTTGCAGTTGGGGCGGCGGCGGATCGTTCCGACTGCCAGCCTCCTAAAGATGCTGGGACTGGCGGCCAGCGGCGCGGCGGTGATCCTGTGACCATCCGTCAGCAGCCCCTCATGTCTTCGCAAGAGCTATCCGAGTCCATCGGCGTAGCCGTGAAGACGCTCGCGAACTGGCGTAGCCAGGCGACCGGGCCGAAGTACGTAAAGGCGGGCGGCCGTGTTCGCTACCGCCTCTCTGACGTAGAGAGTTGGCTGACTAGCCGCGAGCAGGGAAGCGAGGCGGCCTAGGTGACCGCAAACGACAAGCGGCCGGGTCCCTTGGCAGAGGAACCCGGCCGGTACGATCGCCACCCCGTCGAGAGTGATGACCACGTTGTAAGGCTCACGGTAGCACGCGAGCGTGAGACCTGGTCACGTGCCACGAAGAGGCAGCGTGAGTTTGACAGCCTGGTGGAGGCGGTCAGGCATCTCAACGAGTTTGGTTCCCCGGCATCCGTCCCGCCGCAGTACGTCGCCCGAATGCGGCGTCTCGGCCTGGACGTGTGGGCGGCCGACCCTAGGCGGGTGGCGTGATGGCGCGGGATGCTGCCGTGGATGGGTCGGTGCGGCGTGCGGCTCTAGCTGCCGCTGAACGCGGATGGTTCGTGTTCCCCACCCGTCCGGATGGGAAGGAACCGCGTTCCGGCCTGTCGTGGCCGCAGGCTGCGTGTGCCGACCCTAACCGGCTTGCGCGGGCACGCTGGCAGCCGGGGGAGAACTTCGGGGTTGCAGCGAAGCCTAGCGGCCTGGTGGTCGTTGACCTTGACCAGCCGAAGCCGGGTTACGAGTTCCCGGAGGCGTGGAGGGACGTTCCCGGCGTCCGGGATGGCGCTGACGTGCTGGCGGAGCTGGCCGACCGGGCCGGGGCGGAGTGGCCGCACACGTTCACGGTGGACACGCCAAGCGGCGGCCGTCACCTGTACTACGTCGCCCCGGCGGGGCGGTCCATCGGGAACCGGCCACTCGGCCCGCTGATCGACGTGCGGGGCGGTGGCGACGGCAACGGCGGGTATGTGCTCGGCCCCGGCTCAGTGCTCGGCGGACGGCCCTACCAGGTGGCCGACGATAGCGACCCGGGGCCGCTGCCGCAGTGGATAGCCGACCTGCTCGACCCGCCACGTCGGATCGCAGCCGTGCGGGCCGGGACGGGGGGAACCGGCCGTGTGGCGTCGCGGCACGACGCCTTGCTCGTAGCCGTGACCAGCGCGCAGCCGGGGGAGCGAAACAACGTCCTCCACTGGGCCGCGTGCCGAGCCGCCGAGATGATCGCAGCGGGAGAACTCAGCGAAGACCAGGTATCCGACTCCCTCGTCGTTGCCGCAGGGCGGGCCGGGCTCAACGACGGCGAAGCGCGGCGGACTATCACGTCCGCGTTCCGCCGCACGCTTAGGAAGGCGTCATGAACGCGGAAGACGCACGGGGCGACGCACCGGGGCACCGGCGGGCACGGATCGAAGTGGGGAACGGCCCGGACACGATCCGGTCCGTGAGGGACGCCCTCGACAGCGGCCAGATTCCCGGCACGTACGTCAGCAGCGGTCGGGTCGTCCATGTCGAAAGCGTTTCAGGAACCGCAACCGCGGAAAGCGGCGATGATGACTCCCCGCTTCCCGTTGCCTCCACTACGGTCGGGCCGCCGGAACTGGCGCACCTGCTCGCCGCGCACACCTATACCCACCGAATCCGCTCCCGCAAGGGCAAGGACGGGCCGGAATCCTACGAGGAAGAGATCACCCCGCCTAACGCAGCACTCGCCGCTGCGCTCGCGCCGAAGGAATGGCCGCAGCTACGGCCCCTCGCCGGAATCGTCGGCGCCCCGGTACTGCGCCGGAACGGGACGCTGCTACAGGAACCGGGATACGACCCGGCCACCGGACTCTACCTCGCCAGCAAGGTGCAGCTTGACCCGGTGCCAGAAGCACCTACGGCCAGTCAGGTGGAGGAAGCGCGGACGTTCATCCTTGACTGCTTCCTCGGGGACTTCATCTGGGCGGGCAAGGCGGACAAGGCGAATTACGTAGCGTTTCAGGTAACGCCCATCCTTCAGCGGTACCTGCGGACACTTGTCCCGTTCGGCCTGGTCACGTCCACGATGCCGGGTTCCGGAAAGACCATCCTGACATGCGGTCTCGGGATGCTATACGGCCAGCGGGTGCTTACCTGGACGCACTCAGACGAGGAGCTGCGCAAGTCGATCACGTCAGTTCTCGCCGACCCGGCCGGGACAATCATCTTCGATAACCTCGCCGAAGGCAGCATCATCGAATCGGCGGTGCTCGCGCACCTGATCACCGAGCGGACGTGGACTGACCGGCTACTCGGGAAGAACTCCACGGCGGCGTTCGCCAACGATCGCGTATGGACAGCCACGGGAAATAACCTACAGCTCGGCGGCGATATGCGCACGAGGTCCGTGCTCATCGGCCTGGACCCGAACATGCCGAACCCGGAGAACAGGACGGGATTCAAGATCCCGAACCTTGATCAGTGGATTCTCAACCCGGCTAACCAGCGGACAATTCTGCGCCACCTCCTGATTCTCGTGCTCGACTGGACCCGGAACGGCGCTCCTCGCAAAAAGGGAATCACCATGCGCCAGTTCACCCCGTGGGCCGAGGCGCTCGGCGGTTTCCTGGAGCATCACGAAATTCCCGGGTTCCTGTCCAATGCGGAGACCGTGCGGGAAATTGACGAGGAAGAGGCGACGTGGACGGCGTTCCTCGCACAGTGGCGCGACCTGTTCGGGAACGAGTGGCGCACTAGCAACGAGGTCAGGCTGTCCGCCGACGTCCTGCCAGACGGGACCAACCGGTGGAAGGGACTGTTCCCCACCGACCACCGTGGATATCCCCTCACCCTCGTGGCGCTGGGCAAGCGACTCACAGGCCAGATCGGCCGCCATCGCGGTACGTATGTCCTCCGAAGCGAGCGCGATCCGCACACCAAGAACCGCATGTGGCGAGTCGAAGACCGGTCGTCAGAATGAACGCGCATACATGTAAGGGCAAAACAACCCACCGCAACCACCGCATCCACCGCAGCACTGCCTTTCACCTGCGGAAACAGGGCGTCGAGAGTGCTGCTCGATCCACCGCAGGTGCGGTGGATCATCCACCGCAGGAATCCTCTTACGACGACCTATCCACCGCAACCCACCGCAACCCACCGCAAAAGTTTTCCCAGGTCAAAAGGCGTTTGCGGTGGATGCGGTGGATGCGGTGGATGACTAGCGCGCGCATGGAAAAAAATCAGCGGTCAGTGTGCTACGGGCCGCACCCCCGCCGCCCCATGCTGCCGAAGAGCTCAGCGGGATACGCGGCCCGGACAGGTTCGCCAACCGAGGCACACGCGACAGACGGGAAGCACGCGCAAGCCTGCATCTGGCGGACCGGCCCCGAGCGCCTGACCGCCACGCCCCGCCGACTCCTAACCTCGTCCCTCGTCCCACCTCGTCCCTACCTCGTCCCGGCCGAACTGGTCGCCGACGGCCAGGACCACGCATCCCCGGACGGGCGGGGGACGTTCGGCGAGGCTATCGCGTCGCTGATATTGACCATGCTCGGCCAGAAGGCCGAGTTGCTGAAATCGTTGGAAGGGAATGGTTTGAAGTGACTGAAGACGAATTGCTCATTGCGGTTACGTCCGGTACCAAGCAGCAGCCAGGGTTGTGCAAGGTGCTCGGCGTGCGGTACTTCCACGCCTACAATGCCCGCCGTTCGGTGCCGGGCTTCCCCGACCTGGTGCTAGTCGGCCGCAGCGGCGTCGCCTACCGGGAGCTAAAGTCTGATTGGGAGAATCTTCGCCCGGAGCAGACCACGTGGAAGTATGCGCTACTCGCTGCGCGGCAGGACTGGGGAATATGGCGTCCGCGTGATCTCGCGTCCGGGCTGATCGAGGCTGAGCTAGCAACGCTAATGGACATGGGGAATGACACGCTGAGTCGCTTAAATTAAGTCGGCAAATTGCCCGACTCCGCGCGCGCGTAGGGGGGTTATTCCTCGTAGCCATGCTCACCGCGATACGGAGAAAGGCTACGCGCGGAAGCTACCGGATAGCCACGATGAATACAGCCGAAGGGATACGAGTGAATGAGCCTCACAGATCATGAGCGGGAGACGGTCGTGAGCATGAGCGACGGGGACGGCCTGGCGCACGTCTACACCGCGCAGCGGCGGATGATCACGCGCCTGAAGAACAACCCGGCGGCGGTGCTGGCCGGGGAGGGAAGCCACGATGGCAGCCCATGGGCGCGGTTCACGATCCCGGCAGAGCTGGTGTCGTTCCGGTCGGCCCGGCCCCGCCGGGAGATGACCGACGACCAGCGCCAGGCGGCAGCCGAGCGGCTTCGCCGTGGCAGGGAGGCAGTGAGGCACGATGGCACCGCGACGGCCTGAAACCATTGACGCGACAATCGGAATCACGGGAACAGGGGGCATCGTGGCGTCCGGCCCGGTAACGGTGCGGTGCCCGTCGTGCTCGCTTTCCTGGGAAGTGCAGCCGAAGCCGGACGGGACACGGCCGAAGACGACCCGGTGCGCGCAGTACCGGGGCGGATGCGGCCGGGTCGTCAAGGTGCCCCAGCAGGCGGCTGGCGTCCCGATGGCGGCCGGGCCTGCCGCCGCCGTGGCCGCGGCGTGGGACCCGCCGTCACAGTCCCGGCTAGCCCGCTGGGTCGCTCAGCAGTGCCCGCAGTGCGGGGCGGGCAAGCTCGCGGCGTCGCCGCGCGGGACCGTCCGCGAGTGCGAGTCGTGCGGTTTCGTCACGCCGCGCGGCGTGACGGCCCCGTACGAGCGTGGTACCGGGAGCACGCGAGAGGCACGCAGCCAGCGGGAGCGCGACGACAACGCGAAGAAGACCGTGATCCTGGCCGGAGAGTTCCTCCGCCGCGTCCGGGAGCTAGCCGACGACCCGAGGATTCACCCCGCGAGCGGTGACCTGCTCGGCTGGTATGAGGAGGAGATCGGCAAGGCAAAGACCGCCCGTAATGCCGCGCGGCTCGCCGAGCTGGCCGCCGAGTTCGACGCCGACCGGAAGGCCGGGGCGATCCGCCGTCACCACTGGTGGCAAGGCAAGCCCGCCGCCATCACCACCGGAGATGACGACGAAGACGACGACTTCGCGGACGAGGAAGACGACGACTTCGCAGACGACGACGAAGACGGTGAGTTCGACGAAGACGACGCCCAAGGAACCGCGGTGGTGCTCGCCGCCCCGGCCAGCGTCGCCGAGCAGCAGCACCGGGCGCAGCCACAGGAGATGACGTGGGTGGAGGCCCTGGCTGTCAACGGCCTGCGGATGATGCCTCTGCCGGAATGGGATGGCTGCCAGATCGTCAACCAGAGCGGCAACCGCTGCGGCAGCCCCGAGACCACACACCATGTCGGCCCTCCGAACCAGATGGGGGGCTGGGCATGCAGCCCTCACTACTACCTGCTCACGCAGACAATCGCCGAGACCAACCGGGCTAGGGGGATCTGATGACCATGCTTCCAAGCGTGCCGCTAGAGCGCGTGCTACAACGGGTGTCGGCGTCTGGGGTCTTGGCACCGCGCCGCACCACCTCGTCTCGGGCAGACCGGCAGCGGCAAGACAACGCTCATCAAGGCACTGCTCGGCCTGTGCCCGCACGAGCGCGCTCTTATCCTCGATCCCAAGCCGCACCCCGACCCCGTATGGGACGGCCCCGAAGGCGACCCGCACCAGTGGGGCAAGCCCATCACCCGGCTAAACCCGATGTTCAGCTACGACGGACAGAACGGCGGCGGCCCCTACAAACGGTGGTACCGGCTCACCGGTCGCCCGACCGCGACTACACGGGGCGCCGCTTCGGCCAGGCCCTCAACACCGCGGCGGCCGAAGGCCATTGCGTGCTCGTGCTCGACGACGTTCGCGAGATGTGCCGCCAGCTCAAGCTAAGCGAGCGTATTGACAGCGTGATGAACCTGGGCCGCTCCGCTAGCGTGCTCGTGGTCCTGGCCGCCACGGAAACAGGCTATGTCTCCGGCCGCGCGCAGGCGGGATGACCTGGGTCAGCTCAACGACCGGACTCGACGCCGCGAAGGCCGGGGCCGCCCTGCTCGGCCACTCCGGCAAGGAATGGACGCAGCTAGCCAGGTCCGTCGAGCCACGCCAGTGGATCTACGCCGACAGCCAGCCAGGCAACCCCACGCCCGTCCTGGCCTGCTAGCCCGCCAGCTAGAGACGGCAAAAGCCCCGGAAGGAATGCCGAAGTACCTTCCGGGGCGCCGGGGGATACGGGATACACAAGCGCGTTTCTGCTGGCCAGCCCCCCAGGCGTATCTGCCGCGTATACGTACACGGGTATACGCGGCGGATACCGCTTGATAGGGAGACCAGCGCGCCCCCGATGGCGAGAGGACCGGGGCTGCGTTTCCCCCTTAACATATCCCTTTTCACGATGGCCGCTACGGTCCCTCAGGCATTCCTGGTAACAATCTTCACACAAGTACCCCACCGGGGGATAGCGGGAATGGGGTCGCGGATCACCACGATAGCCACCTGCCCGGCGGGTGGTCTGGTGTTGCGGGCGCCAGCGACGCGGGGCCTATCCCTCGTGGTTGCCGCTGGCGGCGTCGTTGCCCGGCTTCCCGGCGGCCTGGCGGGCGGCGACTCCGGCGGCCGACAAGTCCCGGTAGAACCTGTCCTTGAGGTGCCGCGCGACGCGCACGGCCTCGTCGTCGTCGAGTGCCGGGTTCTGTTCTTGCGCCTTGCGAATCCAGCGGGCGAGATTGGCGGGGTGCTGCGGCGACTCGTTCGCCGCCCTGGTCATCTCGTGCCAGTCCTCGCTTAGCAGGCGGGCCACTGCTCCGGGCAGCACGCGACCTGGGGGATATGCATTGTTCATGGTGGTATTCCTACTGGCCATCGGGCCGCGCTAGTGCCTGGGTCATTGCCCGCCGCCACGGGGGACATAGTGTTGCTTGCCGCACCCGCCCCGGCTCTTGCGGCATCGGACATTGACCGGCATCGTGCCGTCCGGCCTGGCCGTCACGTCCCACTGCATGCCGCAGTCACACTGCATGGCGATCACTTCCGGGCACGGTTGCGGGCGCGCTGCCGGCTCTCGTTTCCGGGCGGCGACCCCGGCGGCCGATGCCTGGCGGAAGAACTTGGCGCGCAACTGCCCGGCAAGCTGGGCGGCCTGGCCGTCATCGAGTCCGGGCTGTTGGGCGCGGGCCTGGCGCATCCACCGTTCCATGCTGCCGACGTGGTTCGGGCTGAGCGTTCCGCGGCGCCCGTGGCGTAGTGGCTGGGTCGGCTTGCCTCTTGTGAGTTGAGGTTGGTCCCCTGACAGGGAGACCAGTGCGGCCCCGGTGTTGACGCACCGGCCCCGCGTCTCCTCGTCAGAGGCTTGCGCGGTCATGCGCCACTTCGGTTGCGACAGCCGGGGTGATGTCCGGGATGCTGGCCCAGGTCGCCGCAAGCGCTCGCCACTGGGGCGAGCCGGGAATGAGCGGCGGGGCCTGGTCGACGGCATGGCGTGCTGCCGCGCGCATGAGAGCGGCGTCGTTGGCGCGGCGGGTTTCCCAGATGCGGCGGTAGTGCGCGGCGCGCAGGTCGGCGGCTATCCGCGTGATCTCTTCCTCGCTGGCGGCCGGGTGCTGCTGCCTGGCGAGTGCTGGCCAGCGCTCCGGAGAGTTCGGATGCATCGGGCTTGCGTTCGCGGCGGCCATCATGTCCTGCCCCCTGGCGTCCCGGCGGGACTGCGCCGACCGGCCACCAAGCGCCCGGTAATGATTGGCGCGCAGCCTGGCGGCTATCCGCGCGATATCCTCGCCGCTGGCGTCCGGGTCCTGCTCGCGCGCCTGGCGCATCCACGTTTCCGTGCTGCCGGGGTGGTTCGGGCTTGCGTTCGCGGCGGCGGTCATCTCTGACCAGTCCTCGCGAGCTAGCCGGGCCAGCGCCCCGGCCCGGCCGGGTCCCGGTACATAGGTCGGCTTGTCACTGTTCACTTTCCGCTCCGTGCATGAGTAGCTAGTCCCCTGCCGAAACCGCGTGGGATACCACACGGTAGCCGCGTATCGGTGGGATGTCCTGGCATTAGGGGGGCGCAAGTGGCGGCTACACGGGATACACCGACGCGAAGCCACAGGCCAGCGACCCGGACATGTACCCGGCGGGGAGATACGGCAGGATACGCGCCAGGAACTTGCCCCCTTCCCTAGAGGCTAGAAGCTATGTCTTCCGACGTGGCCGGAAGGCAGCAGGCAGAGCTGGCCCTCCGGGTCCTCGTCGTAGCTAGCCGCATCGCAACCATCAGCAGTGCTGATCTCATGCATGCCGGAGTCGTCCCACCAGGCCCAGTAATTGACCTGTAGGCGGTCATCCCCGGTGTCTTCGGCCTGGGCCAGGCCGACATGCCGCCCCGGATGCTTGGCCTCAAGCTCGCACCAGACGTGGCCGGGCACGTCGTGCGCTGCGTTGGGTACCGAGTCCAGCCACGCGTTTTCGGCTCCCGTGAGATTCACTGACGATGGGCAGTCGATCTGGATCTCGGACATCACGTGCCTCCTAGCGAGTCTGACGGATCACGCAACCATGTATGGCCCATTGTTGGTGTAGAGGACCCCCCGAGTCGTGAGAAGGATCTTCGCGCGCTTGTACGTGCTTGCGCTGCACACGCGGTCGAGTTGTTCGCCGAAGAACTCATCGTCTGGCAGGGCAGTACCACGTTCCTGTTCCCGTGCCCACTCTACGATCAAAACGGCAATACGCTTGTAAGTGTGCCCACTCAAGCGCCACGACTCAAGCTGTTGATCCGTGACGGGAACGCTCACGATGCCTTCGCCTTCGCCTTCGTGGTGATGTCTTCGGCAATGGCTTCCCGTTCGGCATGCTTGGCGCTGAGCTTATTCAGGAAGTCCCGCAGCAGGCCCGGCAACACAGGGTCTTCCATGAGTTTCGTAGATCGTGCCACGAGGTCCGCTACCGCACCGCGCAGTTCCTCGAACTCGGCACTTGTCAGGTCGCTGAGGCTTGCGGGCCTGACCCGTCCGTCGCGTCTCGGGATAGCGGGGAGTTCCATCCCGAGAGCTTCCGTCATGTCGTCGCGGAACCGGCCCGCGAGCACAGGCAGCAGGCGGCCAGACAGGAACAGGTACTTGCGGTACTTCTCGGAGATCAAGATCTCTGCGTTGTCGCGTGCTTCTCGAAGGTCTTCAGTGCCCATCGGTCTTCCTGGGTCGCGTCGTACGGGGTGTGGCGTTCCCCCGCTCTACAGGACGGTGCGCGAACGGGGGAACGTCTGTCCATCGTGCTACGCGCGGCGTACCGTGGGTATTGACAACGAAAGCGCTGTGTGATTGCGCGACCCGGGCATGCCTGGGCATAGTCCAGCGGAGACCAGGCGGAGGCAGCGTGAACGGGGTGGAGTCCGGCGGACGGCCGAGATTCGGTGCGGAACTGAAGGCGCACCGGCTAGCCAAGGGTTGGACTCAGGCGAAGCTAGCGGAGATGCTTGGCTACAGTGGCTCGTTCATCTCCGACATAGAGCGTGGTGACCGTGGCGCTAGCGAAGACTTCGCCAAGCGCAGTGACGCGGTATTCGCGGCTCCGGGGACGTTCGTGCGGCTCTGGAAGACCTGCAACGCGAAGCGTTCCCGACATGGTTCGCGCCGATCGTTCCCATAGAGCGTGAGGCGACCGGTATCACGGGATGGGAGCTTGGCGCCGTGCCCGGCCTCCTACAGACTGAGGACTACGCGCGTGCTCTAGTTCGCGCCCGGAAGCCCCACGACGACGAAGAGTCGATTGAGCGCACCGTGCGGGCACAGATTCACCGTCAGGGCATCCTCACCAAGACGAAGCCCCTGAAGGTCTGGTACGTCATCGGTGAGGGAGTCACCCGGCAAGTCATCGGGGGACCCGAAGTCATGGGCGCCCAGATTGACCGGCTCGTCAAGGCCGCAGAAGAACCGGGCATCGTGCTACAGGTCTTGCCCTACAGCGCGAACGATCACGCGGGCGTTGAGGGTCTGCTGTACGTCTACGAACGCGCCGGTCAGCACCCGGTTGCCTACTCCGAGTGCTTCGGGGGCGCAAGGATCATCGAAGATCAGTCGGAGGTGTCCGACCTGACTACAGTTGTTGCGATGCTCCGTGCGGCTGCACTGTCGCCACGGGATACGGTAGCGCTGATGCGACAGATCAGGAGAGACCTTGACTAGCGAGAACTGGCGGAAGTCCTCATACAGCGGCGGCAGCGGCGGACAGTGCATAGAGGTCGGCACCGTCCCCGGGCACGTCGCGGTGCGGGACACGAAGGACAACGGCACGGGGCCGGTACTGCGGGTCAGCTCTGCGGACTGGTCACGGCTCGTGAAGTCGATCAAGCACTAGACCCCGACAAAGCAAGGGACCCCCGGTAGGCGTTCTACCGGGGGTCTAGTCATGTCTGGGACTGCTACCCGCGGCGGCGTTGCTTGTGCGCCTGCACCGCGCCACGGTGGACGAGCCGAGCGCCGGGCCGGAACCTCCGTCCTGTGCCCTTGCAACGGGGGCACGGGCCACGATGGCGATCGCACGAGCCGCATGCCCTCGTAGGGGAGACGAGCAGGAACAGTGCCCAGAGCAGCAGCAGCCCGAGGATTACTAGAACGTGGTCCATGACGTTGACTCCCTTACTTGTGGTCGCGCGGGCCGTCCTCGACCCCGCGTTCGTATCCCGTGGTCCCACCCGCGCGCGTAGCCTTCCATGTCGCCCAGCGCACGGCCGGACTTGTACGCCACGCACAGGAAGCGCTTGCACTCGCCGTCGCTGCACTCCGTGTAGTCGTGCTTTGGCCGCTCCTTGCGGGCCTTCTCGCGCCTTTCCCGTTCCCGCTTCTCGTGCTCGGCGCTTGCGCTTCTTGAAGTCGGACTGGCTTGCTGCAGACGTGGAGGAGCGCGGTTCGCGCCGAACGCGCTTGCCGGCACTGTCGGGCACTTCCCCGAAGACAGCCTCGGCTTGATCGACGGCTTGCCGCCTGCTGTTGCCGAGACGCAGACGTGCGTGACGGCCCGCGCGGCTTCCCGCACCGTCCGCACACCACGTTGCAGTCGCGGCCTCCAGCCCATCCGTACTCCCCCTCATGGGGCCTGATTCCCGCGCGGATCACGCGCCGCCAGGAAGCCGCTACAGCCGAAACACCGCAGGTCACGCGGCATCCGGCGTGTAGCGGCTGTAGCGACGCTCCGCCGTTCCCGCCAGGTTCAGCGCGTGTAGCGCCACGCGCTACGCATCCCAGGGGTCACCGCTACGGCCATCACCGCGCGCCTCGACGGCCCCCCGCGTGCATCCCGCCGGGGCTCCCTGCCCGGTCTCGCGGACGTTCTTCGACCTCGACGCCCAGGGCGCGGAGCTGGCTCGCCCACGGCATCCTTCGTGATGTCCGTCGTACGCGGCCGCCGAACGCCCCGCGCAAGCCGGTCGGCGATCGTCTCGCACCACAGGTTCTTGTCGCGTCGCCGAAGACCATCAGCACGTCGGCCGCGAACGAGCGGGCCTCGCCGGTCCAGGTCCTCGCCGAGCGCGTACCCGGTGACCCGGCCCGCCCGCCTCGCCGCATCACGCGGGCGCGGGCGGCGATCAGCCTCGCCGCGGGCCCGTCGATGTTCTGGGCGCGCATGATCCGGGGCCGCTGCCCCTCGCCGCCGAAGTAGCAGACGCCCTTGTCGTCGAAGCTGAACATCGTCGCCCGGATGCCGTGCGTTGTGCGCGGACGTCCCCAGCACCATGTCGTTCTCGACCTGGCCCATGACCTTGAGGCACAACCGCAGCACGGCGTTCGCGCGAGATGCCGGTCGGGATCGACTCCGCGTCCGGCCGCTGGGTGGCGAGCAGGATCAGCATCCCGACCGCCGGGCCGCGCCTGACCAGGTCCTCGCAGATCGCCTCTATGACCTTCGCCGTGCAGCGGGTGCTCAAAGCCCTTCTGGCACTCGTCGATCGCGATGGCGATCGGGTGCAGGCCGAGGCTCGGGTCGCTGGCCAGCTCGGGCGTGACCTTGTTCTCGGGGCAGCGCGCCGGGTCGCTGCTCGGCGATGTCGCGGATCATCTTCGTGCGGCGGCGCAGCTCGGCCTCCAGCTCCCGCATGTCGGCCAGCAGGTACTCGATGTCCTCGTCTTCGTCCCCGGCCCGGTAGCGCGTGCGCCACGGGCCGCAGCGGGCGCCAGGTCGCCGGTGCCCTTCAGGTCGTAGGCGTGGATCTCGCACCGCACGTCCAGGGCGCAGATGAGCAGCAGCAGCCGCAGGAGGAACGTCTTTCCCATCCGGGGGATTGCGCCGATGATGACGAGACGCGAACATCAGGCATCACGGTGACCGGCCCGGCCGCGCGGGTCGTAGGCGAACACTGTCGGCTCGAACAGGTCGACCCTGCCGCGCTTGGCGAGCGGCCAGGGCGGCTGCTCGGCCTGGGTCATGTCCTCGTCGCCGACGTACAGGTTCAGCGCCCCGGGGTGCCGCTTGTGGTCCGTCTCCGGCCACACGCAGCCGATCGGGCGCCGCAGGCCGGACGCGAGCTCCTCCCGCTTCTCGCCGACCTGGCCGGCGGTCACGCCGTGCGGCAGGTCGCCCCGCCACAGCCAGCCGGGGCCGTCCCGCATCGGCCCGTCAATGGTCACGATGGCGCTGGTCGTCGCTCTCCCGCAGCGCCTTGTTCATCTCGGCGATGCCGAGCACCCCGAGCGCGCGGACGATCAGCTCGACAGTCAGCCGCTCGACGGCGACCGGGACAACGGCGCTGGTCACGATCGGCTTGCTCGTCCGGCCGGCCGATCCATGGCGAGCACCGGCATGCCGGCCAGCGCCAACCGGGATCCACAGCAGCGGCGAGTACGAGCTGACGATGCACGCAGCCGCGCTGACCAGGCCGACCGACCTCGCCGAGCAGGATGAAGCCGCGGACCAGTCCGGACCTCCCGGACGTGCTTGTGCAGCGCCAGCCACTTCTCCGGCGTCCCCGTCGGCGATCGCCTGGTGCCGCAGGTAGGTCTGCTCCGCCACCCACCACCAGCCCAGCTGTGCAAACGCGATCCGGGTCAGCGCCGACGCCCGCCCACCCGACGGTGACCGGGACGCCGGCCGGGCAAGCGGACGCCGTGGTACAGCGCGTGATGCCGGGCGCGGCGCCAGTGCCAGCGGGCGGCCTTCTCGATGTCCCGCCCGGGTGCGCAGGTGCTCCGGCACGATCGCCTTCCAGCTCGCCGGGCTGGCCGCGCTGCGGCCTTGACCGGGGCGATCATGACGCCAGGGAACGGCACGTACCTCGCCCTCTATGGCGTCGTCGTCGCCGTCCGCCTCCCCGTCCAGGGAAACTTCTGACACGATTGCTCCTCCACTTCGGTGGGAAACCCTGGGCCGGGGAACTGCTCTCGTCGAGTGCGCCCCCGGCCCAGGGGGCTAATCTATGCCGCTTCGTCGTCCTGGTCGTCCCCGAGCTCGTGGCCATTCGCCTCGACTAGCGACTCGCTCGCGCACTCTGGTCACCTGCTCGCGGGTCAGCCCAAAGCGCGTCTCAAGCTGGCGACCAGACAGCGCGTTCCCGGCCCCGTCGTAGCGCGCATGCGCGATCAGCGCCGCGACTCTCGGCGTCGGCCGGGACTTCTGGCAGCACGCGCCAGCCTGCCCGGCGGCCTGCTGCGGGGGTCCGGCTGGACAGCACGCGCTTGAGCACGCTCAGGCCCAGCCACAGCGCGGCGAACGCGGCGACCGGCGGCACCGCTGCCGTTCCGCGTGACTGCGCATCATGGGCGGCCACGTGCCCCATGTTCCCCGCGACCGACACGGCCAGGCCGAGCAGGGCCACCACCCACGCCCCGGCCCGCTGCCGCAAGGTCCACCGGCCGACCATCGCGACGAACAGCACCAGCTCGCCAACCCCAATGAAGCTATCGACCTGCAACGGGAACGCTGCCGCCCAGAACCCGGCAAGCCCGTGGTGAAGCGCCCACACCCACAAGCCCCTGTAGCTCTCGGCGAACGACGCGCCGCACGCGGCGATGATCACCACGGCGATAGCCCACAGCGCGGCGAGGTAGGCGGCCCGCAGGATGCCCTCAGGTGCTCCGGGGGCCGGTACAGGCTTCGGGGCGGTGCTGCCCCGGTCGGCGGCCTGCTGGCGCTTGCGCCACCGCCGGTAACCGAGTTCGGCCAGCGGCGCGGGCCATGCCCGCCCGGCCTTGTGGTCGCGCTTCACAGGATGCCTCCGTCGCTCTCGTCTTCGTCCCACCACTCAAGGTTTTCGTTCTCGTGCCGGTTGTCGGAGTGCAAGTCCCGCTGGCACCGCTCCGGGCCTTCCGGCATGCCGGCGTCCATCGTGGCCGGGCACTGGACCCGCCGTAGCCGCAGGGCGCTGGCAGCGGCCAGGACCTCGGCGGGACTGCACCCGCACCGCGAGGTACTGCCGGCCGTTGTCGTACCGGTCGGGGCCGGTCAGGATCTCCACGGCCGGATGCGTGCGCAGGATCTCCGCGAGCACGTCCGCAGCAAACGTGTCGCCGCGTAGGCGGACCTTGACGACGCCGGGTACCGGCTCGGCCTGCTGGGAGCGCCGCGCGCGCGGCCTGCTGCTGGTCACTGGTGCCTCCATGTGACGATCGGGCCGGGCCGCCATTCCGCCGCGCGGGCGATGATGACGGCCAGGGCGGCGAGCGCGGCCAGCTCGACGGCAAGCACCAGCCACGGGTGCAGCACGGCGAGCGCCAGGGCGAGGATGACCAGGGCGGCTCGCATCAGGCACCGCCCGCCGGGCGTCGGCGACCTGCGGGGCGTGCCCGGCGTCGAAGGTCTCGACCACGTGCCGCACGATCCGGAAGTGCTCCCACTGCCCGGCGCTGCTGTCGAAGATCCCGACCGGCCCGCCGCACACGGCGCAGGTCGGTTCCGGGCCGTCGAGCACGGCGGCTTCGTCGGCGTCCGGGTCGGCGTCGGTCGTGTCGTCGCCGAGCGGCCACTGTGAGCGGAGAGCGGCGGCCGGGGTCTCGCCACCGCCGAGCCATGTGCTCCCGAGCGGGCCGGTCAGCTCGACCACGTAGCCGGGGAACAGCGCGGGCAGCGTCGAGAACTTGACCTCGTATCGCTCGTCGAGCAGCCGGGCAATGTCCGCGCTCAGGTCGTTTCCAGGCGGGTTGTGGGTTACGTTCATCGGTGGGTTGCTCCAATCGGTCAGATCGGTTGGGGTTCCTAGGGCCGTCGCTGCCGTGCTGGGTAGCGGCGGCCCGCTTGTTTCTGTGTACACAGATACGGTATCATTTTGTGTACACAGAAACAAGCTAGGCGGCTAGGGGGCCGATATGATCTCGTGGACACAGCAACGCCAAGGAGCAGCAGTGCCGCGACCGAAGACCGGAGAAACGCCCATCCGGCACGTCCGCGTGGACGACACCCTGTGGGGGCGGATCGCCGAGATTGCCAGCGAGCAGGAGCGCAGCGTGAGCGCCGTAGTGATCGACGCACTGAAGCGCTACGCCGCCTGGCACGCGCGACAGAAGAACAAGGGAGAAGAGACGCGATGAGCGGGAATCCAACGGAGTACAACGACGTCGAGATAGACGAGCTGTACGACGCGCTAAGCGAAGCGTTCGAGGAGTACGAAGCTGGCGGCGGCGCTGGCAGCAGTGAGGTAACCGCGCGCATCACCGTAACCGCGAAGGTCGAATGGGCCGGGGAGTACGCCAACAACGGACGCGACGGACAGCGAACCGTCCGCCTGAACCCGATGGACCTAACCGCCGTGCGTGACGCGGTACGCACGGCGCAACGGCTCGAAGGGCTAGCCGGACGCGGCCCGGGAGGCGGATGGGTGGAAGCGCGCAAGGAAGCCGCCGACGCGCTCTCTACTGCACTCGCGGACGAATACGGCAGTGGCATCAGGTTCCGTGGCATCTCAGACCTGCGGTTCAGGTGAGCGGCAGGCGCGTAAAGCGCCATGACTCATGTGCCCCGGCCGCGCGAACAGGGCACAACGAGGGCACATGAAACAGGGAACCCGCGAGATTCAGCGGGAAGTACAGGGAATTAAAAACACAGCTCAGACAGCATTTATAGAAAAAAGTGCAGGTAGCGCACTGGCTCGTATCTCTCCGCCGAGGACTACCACCAGCAGTACCTGCACAAGGTTCCGCACGGCTACTGCCCGGACCACAGCACCGGCGTGAGCTGCCCGGTTGGCCTCATCAAGGCCGACTGACCCGCTGCGAGGCTAGGCATACGGCGCAGGCTCCCGACCGGGAGGCTGCGCCGTGAAGGAATCGTGGGCGCCGCCGGGAAGTCAGCTGCCGAGGCGCTCAGGGCCGCAGCGTCTGAGCGGTTGACCGGCGCGAACCGCGGCTCATTCACGCCATCCGTGGTGTCGGTTCTTCCTGCGGATCCCTGCGCCCTGACCCCGCCGCGCTCCTAGTGGCGGCGACGTCCCTGGTGACCGTATTTCTCGGCGCCAGGCTTCTACCTTCTCGGTGAGCCTTCTGCTCGCGCCCGGAGACGACTTACGGGCAATCCGGACCTGCGGCTTCCTTTCACGGACCGCTGACAGATCCGTGCGGCAACCCCAACGAGATCGCAAGGCACCCCCCCTTGACTGCATGTGGCGGGACATCAGGTCCTGCCCGGGAGGACGCGGCACGCGCCGCCCGCGAGCAGTCAGGAGGAATCACTTGATCCGTCTGTTGAACGCAGCGGATGGCAGGTACAGCCCGAGGGCCGTAAGGCCAGTCGCGCTTAGCGCGGTCGCGCTGGCCACCGTCTTGTCCGTCGCGGCCTGCGGCGGCGGCTCGACGAGCTCCAGCTCAACCTCGGGGACATCACAGAGCTCCTCCTTCCAAAAGTGCCTCCAGGAGCATGGCGTGACCGCGCCGCAGGGCGGGTTCGGCGGCGGCGGCGGGGGCGGGAACAGCGGGGGAAGCCCGCATCCGCGGCCCACCGGCTCGGGCGCGTCCTCGTTCCGTGCGGCCATGCAGGCCTGCGGCGGATCACCCGGCTCGCATAACGGGTCGGCTGGCTAAGTGGTCTAACCGAGAGGAACCCTGCAATGTTCTTTACCTACTTGCTACGCGAGCTGCGCCGCAGGATGCGCCAGTCGATATTCATCGCGCTCGGACTCGCCCTGGGCGTCGGCCTTGTCATCACGGTGATGGCGGCATCCAACGGCGTCTCCGCCACTCAGGGCACCGTGCTGAAGTCGCTATACGGCGTGGGGACCGACGTAACCGTCACGCAGGCCCCGACGGCTGGCTCCGGCGGCGGGCAGCGCTTCAACTTCCAGGGCACCGACTCGGGCCAGAAGGGCACGAGCGTCAACAGGAACATCTTGGCGGGTGGCGGATTCGGCACGATCAAGTCGTCCGCCGTCACCACGGTGTCTGGCCTGAAGGACGTCACAGCCTCGGTCGGCTCGCTGTCATTGAACGACGTGGACCTGTCAGGGACGTTCTCGCAAAGCGGCGGACCTGGCGGCGCCGGCGGCCAAGGCGGGGGCGGGGGCGGGGGCGGGGGCGGCGTCCAGAACGGGGCGTTCAACACGAACTCCTTCAGCGTCTCGGGAGTGGACCCGTCCAACGACTCGCTCGGCCCGCTCAGCTCCGGCACGATCACCTCCGGCCACGCCATTACGACGGCCGAGGCCGACGATAACGTTGCCGTGGTCGACTCGAACTATGCCAAGTCGCAGAACCTCAAGACCGGGTCGACGATCACGGTCGCCGGCAAGTCCTTCACCGTAGTGGGCATTGTCCAGGCCGCCCAGGGCACCACCGACGCGGATGTCTACATTCCGCTGGCGCGAGCCCAGTCCCTGGCCAACATGCCAAACGAGGTCAACACGATCTACGTGTCGGCCAAGAGCGCGGCGGACATCAACGCGGTGTCGAGCGAGATCTCCAAGTCGCTGCCGGCCGCAACCGTCACCACGTCGAGCGACCTCGCAAGCGAGGTGACCGGATCGCTGTCGAGCGCGTCCACGCTCGCCAATAGCCTCGGCAAGTGGCTCGCGGTCGCGGTGCTCGCGGCGGCCTTCTTCATGGCGAGCATCCTCACGATGTCCGCGGTCACCCGCCGGGTCCGTGAGTTCGGCACGCTCAAGGCCATCGGCTGGAAGAGCCGGCGGATCATCTGGCAGGTCATGGGCGAGTCCCTGGTCATCGGGGTCATCGGAGGCGTGGCCGGAGTAGCCATCGGCTACGGTGCCTCGGCCATCATCGGGGCTGTCGCGCCCCCGCTGACCGCAACCACGAGCACCGGCGCCAGCCAGGGAGCCAGGCCCGGCGGGTTCGGCCACGCGGCGGCCTCCGCCGCGCACACCGTCTCCGTCCACCTGACCGCCCCGGTGACGCTGGGCGCCGTGGGCCTCGCCGTCGTCCTCGCGATCGTCGGCGGCCTCCTCGCCGGCCTGCTCGGCGGCTGGCGAGCGGCCCGGCTCCGCCCGGCGGCGGCACTGTCCCGGCTTGCTTAGCAGCGCCCCGCGCCTAGAAAGGACGTTCATGTATAAGCTCACCGGCGTTACCAGGGACTATCCCAAAGGCCGCAGCACGGTGCACGCGCTCCAGGGCGTGGACCTGTCCATCGAGGACGGCGACTGGCTGGCCATCCAGGGCCCGACCGGCCATGGCAAGTCAACGCTGCTGCAGATCCTCGGCGGCCTCGACAGGCCCACCAAGGGCGTTGTCGAGCTCGCCGGGCGCAACCTGGCAAGGCTCAGCGAGGGCCCGCTTACCGATGTCCGCGCGGCCTCGATCGGTTTCGTCTTCCAGACCTTCAACCTCATCCCCACGCTGTCCGCCCAGGAGAACGTGGAGACCGCGCTCGTCCCGCTCAAGGTGCCCACCGCAGAGCGCAGGGAGCGGGCGAGGCAGGCACTGGCTGATGTCGGGCTAGCCGAACGGACCGGTCACCTGCCGTCGGAGCTGTCCGGCGGCCAGCAACAGCGCGTCGCCATCGCCAGAGCGCTGGTCAAGCGCCCTGGCGTGCTGCTCGCCGACGAGCCAACCGGCAACCTCGACGAAGGCACGCGCGACGAGATCATGTCGCTCCTTGAGCGGCTGTGGGGCGAGCTTGGCCTGACGATGGTGATGGTGACGCACGACTCTTCGGTGGCCCGCCGGGCGCAGCGGCTCGGCACGATGCGCAATGGCCGCATCGAGGTGCGGCCGACGAGGCGCGGGTACCAGCCGGCCCACGCACCGGCACCCGGCGGGGAGGACATCGCGGGCTAGGCGGGGCGGGGTACAAGAAGGCCGCCGGCCGCTGTCAGGGTGCCCTGACAGCGGCCGGCGGCCTTTTCGCTTTCGCGAGAGCGGGACGCGGTTACCCGACTTCCCAGGTGTCGTTGCCGGCCAGGAGCTTGGCCAGGTCGCCCTTGCCGCCCGCCTGAGCCTGCTCCAGTTGGGCAGCCATTAGCGAGTCGTAGGACGGTCGGTCGACCGAGCGGAACACGCCGATCGGGGTGTGCGAGAAGTCGCCGCTGTCCAGCCGGGACAGCGCGAACGCGTACGACGGGTCCGTCCGGGTGGCGTCGTGCACGACGAGCGAATCGGCGGGAACCGCGGAAGCGTCGACTTCCTGCAGCGCCCCGTACGGGCCGAACACCAGCCCCTTAGAGCCGCCTGGGCCGAAGCGAATCGGCGAGCCGTGCTCCAGCCGGATCAGGCCGGGCGCGGACGGCTCCTTGATCGGGGCGAACGCGTCGTCATTGAAGATCGGGCAATTCTGGAAGATCTCGATGAACGCCGTGCCCTTGTGGTCCGCCGCCGCCGTCAGCACCGACTGCAGGTGCTTGCGGTCGGAGTCGACCGAGCGGGCGACAAACGAGGCCTCCGCGCCCAGCGCCAGTGAGACCGGGCTGAACGGGTGGTCCAGCGACCCGAACGGCGTGGACTTCGTGATCTTGCCCTGCTCGGACGTTGGCGAGTACTGCCCCTTGGTCAGCCCGTAGATCCGGTTGTTGAACAGCAGGATCTTGACGTTGACATTACGGCGTAGCGCGTGGATCAGGTGGTTGCCGCCGATCGACAGCGCGTCGCCGTCACCGGTGATGACCCACACCGACAGGTCAGGGCGCGAGGCGGCCACGCCGGTCGCGATCGCCGGGGCACGCCCGTGGATCGAGTGCATCCCGTAGCTGTTGACGTAGTACGGCAGCCGGGAGGAGCAGCCAATGCCGGAGACCACGACGATGTTCTCCCGCGGCACCTCCAACGTCGGCAGGAACGACTGGAACGCCGCCAGGATCGCGTAGTCACCGCAGCCGGGGCACCAGCGCACTTCCTGGTCAGACTTGAAGTCCTTGGCCGCAAGGCCAGTGGCGCGCGGGACCAGTTCCAGGGATGCGAGACGGTGGCCGTTCCCGTTCGGAATCGTGTTAGGCATTTGCGATCACTTCCTCAATCACGCTCGCGAGCTCGGCGGCCTGGAACGGAAGGCCACGGACCCGGTTGTAGGAGATGACGTCCACCAGGAACTTGCCGCGCAGCAGCAGCGCGAGCTGGCCGAGGTTGATCTCCGGCACCAGCACCTTGTCGTAGTGGTGCAGCACCTCGCCGAGATTGGCCGGGAACGGGTTCAGGTGACGCAGGTGAGCCTGCGCGACGCCCAGGCCTGCCTTCCGGGACCGGCGCACGGCCGCACCGATCGAACCGTAGGTCGAGCCCCACCCGAGGACCAGGACCTTAGCGTCGCCGGACGGGTCATCGACCTGAAGATCCGGGATCGTGATGCCGTCAATCTTTGCCTGCCGGGTGCGGACCATCAAGTCGTGGTTGTCTGGGTCGTAGGAGATCGCCCCGCTGCCATCGGCCTTCTCGATGCCGCCGATGCGGTGCTCCAGGCCCGGCGTGCCGGGGATGGCCCACGGCCGCGCCAGCGTCTGCGGGTCCCGCTTGAACGGCCGGAACTCGCCATCGCCATCGACGTGGGTCTGCGCCGAGGCGAACGCGAACCCGGCGCTGATGTCGGGCAGCGACGCAAGGTCCGGGATGTTCCACGGCTCTGAGCCGTTGGCCAGGTACCCGTCCGACAGCAAGATGACCGGCGTCCGGTAGGCGACCGCGATTCGCGCGGCCTCGATGGCGGCGTTGAAGCAGTCTGACGGCGACGCGGCGGCGACGACCGGAACCGGCGACTCGCCGTTGCGCCCGTACAGGGCCAGCAGCAGGTCCGCCTGCTCGGTCTTGGTAGGCATGCCGGTCGAGGGCCCGGCGCGCTGCACGTCGACGATGAGCAACGGCAGTTCGGTGGCGACCGCGAGGCCCACCGTCTCCATCTTCAAGATGATGCCGGGGCCGGAGCTGGTGGTCACGGCCAGCGCGCCGCCGAAGGCCGCGCCGAGTGCCGAGCCGACCGCGCTGATCTCGTCTTCGGCCTGGAAGGTCCGCACGCCGAACTTCTTGTGCTTGGCCAGCTCGTGCAGGATGTCGGAGGCCGGGGTGATCGGGTACGAGCCGAGGAACAACGGCAGCTTCGACAGCTGGCCGGCGGCGATGAGGCCGTAGGCGAGCGCGGTGTTGCCGGTGATGTTCCGGTACCGGCCGGGCTTCAGCGCGGCCGGCTTGACCTCATACCTGACCGAGAACGCCTCGGTCGTCTCGCCAAAGTTCCAGCCCGCCTGGAACGCCGTCACGTTCGCCTTGTAGATCTCGGGCTTCTTGCCGAACTTCTGCTCAAGGAAGTTCAGCGTGCCCTCGGCGGGCCGCCCGTACAGCCACGACAGCATGCCGAGCGCGAACATGTTCTTCGCCCGCTCGGCGTCCTTGCGGCTGACGTCCTGGTCCTCAAGGGACTTCACGGTCAGCGACGTCAGTGGCACGGCGTGGACGTGCCACGCGCTCAGCTCGCCGGTCTCCAGCGGGCTGGACTGGTAGCCGACCTTCTGCAGGTTCCGCTTGGTGAACTCATCGGTGTTGACGATCAGGTCCGCGCCGCGGGGAAGGTCCTTCAAGTTGGCCTTCAGGGCCGCCGGGTTCATGGCCACCAGCACGTCGGGCGCGTCACCGGGCGTGAGGATGTCATGGTCCGCGAAGTGCAGCTGAAAGCTACTGACGCCCGGCAGCGTGCCGGCGGGGGCGCGGATCTCGGCGGGGAAGTTTGGCAGCGTCGACAGGTCGTTCCCGAAGACTGCCGTCTCTTGGGTGAACCGGTCGCCAGCGAGTTGCATGCCATCGCCGGAGTCACCTGCAAACCGGATGATAACGTGGTCAAGCTCCTGGACCTGCTTGGTCACAGCGCAAACCCTCCTCCGCACGCCGGGCATCACAGCCGGCACCACCCTACGAGCAGGGTGCGTATTAAAGCGTGTTTAAGTCTACGGTGTCAGGGAAACCTGAGCGCAGGCCGAGCAGTGTGGGACGCGCCACGTTGCACATCCCGCCCGCAACGTGCCGCCCCAGACTAGGGTAACGGCGTTCTCCGCCCCATATGTTCCCGAGCTGCCTACGCCTGCAGGGAACTCGCCGCCCGTGCGTGACCGTTGACCTAGTGACTGGCAACTGACCTAGTGACTGGCAACGCGGCGCATGTGAGGGAGGAGCCGTGCACGCTCGACGGCTATTCGGTCACTGGCTGCGGACCGCTGCCCTGGCCGCGCTCGTGTGCACGCCCGTGCTCGCCGTCGCCTTCGCCGTCGCGGGCCCGCTTGGGGTTGCCGCCGCCGCCGCCCTCGCGGTGGGATGCGCCCTCACCGTCTTTCTTTTTTCCGAACGGACCGTCCTCACTGCCCTGCGAGCCCGCGCGGCTGGCGAGGTGGAGCGGCCGGACCTCTACCGGATGGTGCTGGAGCTGAGCACCTGCGCCAGGCTGCCGGTACCGCGGGTCTACATCTCGCCGGCGCTGCAGCCTAATGTCCTTGCGGTGGGCAGGAGAGCTCGCTGCGTGTCTTTGTGCTGCACGGAAGGGTTGCTGCGCTCGCTCACGGCGGCGGAGCTACGGGCCGTCCTCGCGCACGAGCTCGCGCACGTGTCGCGGCGGGACATCGTGGTGTCCTCGTGGTCGGCGGGCTTCGCGGCGCTGCTGTCCCTGGCAGGGCTGCGCCCACTGGCAGCCGTCGCGCTGCGGTTCACGGCCCCAGTGTCGCGGGAGTACGGGGCGGACGCCTCCGGGGCACTGATGACCGGCGACCCGATGGCCCTCGCAAGCGCGCTGCGGAAGATCGATGTGTGCACGGCTTCGTTGCCATTGCCACCGTCTGGTTCCCTGGCGGCATCTGGCCACCTGATGATCGCGCACCCGTTCCCCGACGACGGGTACGGCCGCCTGTTCCTGACCCACCCGCCCACGGGGGAGCGGGTCCGCCGCCTCGAAGCCCTGGCAGGCTATCCCCGCTGAGGTTGCGGGGCCGGGGCGAGCTGAGGCTTCCTGGTGCACCGCCGAGTCGCGAGCATGCGAGTTGTCCGCTATCCTCATCACGTCCGTCGTACGCGACAGACGGAGGCAGGTTGCCCGAGTGGCCAAAGGGAGCGGTCTGTAAAACCGTCGGCTCAGCCTACGCAAGTTCGAACCTTGCACCTGCCACAACCTGCGAAGATGGCCCGCTAGCTGCGTTTATGCGCGTTAGCGGGCCATTTCGTCTGTGTCCCAGTAGGTGTCACCTTGTAGCGCTGTAGGGCGTTGTGTTGCGGTGTCCACGGACACATAGCGGACGGGAATTACGGCCAGGGAGCGGTGCGTGTGGACGCTGCTCGCCCGGATCTGGCCCGCGCATGGCCCGCAGGTGCGCTATCGGGCGGGTGCGTTCAGGCTTGACGTTCAACATCTAGCGGGCCGTGCGATTCCCCGCCGCCAGGCGAGGCGGCAGGGCGGCCGGCTGTGCCCGGGTGCCCTGCTCCTGGCTCAGGAACTGCGTTTCTTCGGCCTTGCCCTGGTGCCCGGACTCGGGCTGTCAGGGTCAGCGGCTGGCGCGGGGGCGCTGATCCCGGGAACGACGCGCACGATCCTCCCGGCTTCGATGTGCCTGAGCACTTCAGGGAGCCTGAAGTCCTGGGCCGCGATAATCACGTAGGGCCGGGCTTCGGGGTCCGCCGGCGGGGCCGGGCCGTCACAGGGGTCGTGGCCTGGCCCCGCCCCTTCCGGTGATCCGCCGTCATCTGCCGCGTGATCCGTCCGTATCATCCCCCTCGGTCGGCCAGAGCGGCGCCGGCAGCCGGCTGGTGGCGGCTACCCGCCGTGATCCCGGCGGGGGTTTGTTTGCGTGGATCTGCGACTCAATGGCGTGTCTGTGCCCCCTGCGCGTGAACGCCAGGCACATGTCTGATCGCATTCTGTCACCACGACGGGGTTGGCGGGCGGCGGGGTTGCTTGAGCGATGCCGCAGGGGCTCGCCGGCGCGCTACCGGGCGGGGTGCGTTCCGGCTTGACGTTCGCGGTTGAGTCGAGCGTGCATCTCCCTGGTTCTGGTTGCTGCCCCGGGGGTCTTCCCGAGGGCCGGCGGCCGGGGAAGGGCGGTGCGCGATGGCTGGGGCGGCGGTTAGGGAGAGCGCGACGTTCGCGGGCCGGCCCGATCAGGTGCGGGAGGCCCGTGCGTTCGTGGCCCGCCGGCTCGGCCCGTCGCACCCGTGCGAGGCGGTCGCGGTTCTCCTGGCCAGCGAGCTGGCGACCAACAGCGTGCGCCACAGCGGCTCGGCCGTGCCGGGGGAGACGGTCACGGTCACCGTCGTGGTCTGGGATGCTGGCGTGCGGGTCGAGGTCACCGACCGCAAGACGGACAGCGTCCCCGTGCTGCGCCCCGCGGACGACGGCGCTGAGGGCAGCCGGGGGCTGCGGCTGGTGGAGGAGCTGGCCGACAGGTGGGGCTACGAGCGGGGCGGTGACCACGCGACGACCTGGTTCGAGGCACTGCGATGCGGCTGACCTCCCCGGTTGCCTGCCGGGCGGCTGTCATCGTCGTGTGAGGTGATCGACGGCCAGGTGCCGTTCTGGTGCCGGCGTGGGCTTGGTTTCACCGTCTGGGCTGGTATCCGGTATGCGTGTTGGCTTCGATGAAGGCGTTGATCTGGTCGCGGCTGACGTAGCGGCGGGAGCCGATCATGACGTGGGCGATCTCTCCGCGGTTGATCAGTTCGTAGAGCACGGATGTTGTCAGGCCGAGGTGGCTGGCTGCTGCCTTGACCGACAGCAGGAGGCTGCCGTCTTTGCTGACCGGGGCGGGGGCGCGGTCGTCCAGGACGCTCTCGATGGAGACGATGTTCCATGTCGGTGCCGATCGTGTGCCAGCCGCCGAGGAAGCCGTAGGGCCGCTCAAGTTCCTCCTGGACCTTTCGGATTGCTTCTTCCTCGCTGATCGCCCGCACGTGGCGTTCGGCGGTCTGCACGCGGCTGACGACGACCTTGTATCGCATGGGGATGTCCTTCAGCAGTGACGGGTGCGCTGCCTGGCGGGTGATGCGAGCGCGGGCGGCGCTGAGGGAACGGCGGTCCTGGCTGGAGATGGCTTGCCGGACGGCAAGCCGGGCAGTCATCGCCGCCGCCCGCCCGGTTGCCTGGCCAGGCCCGGCAGGGTTCTGGAGGAGTTCCGGTTCGGGCAGCTGCGGCTCGGGATAACGGCCGTGGTCGAGGTAGTGCTGCCCGTCCTCGGTGAGGACGGCGTGCCAGAGCTTGGCCTTGCGGCGGACGCGGGCAAGTCCGCGGGACTCGAGCCGCGCGCGAGAGCTTGTGGCTCTCATCGGGCCACTCGCGGTCCGGGCAGCCGTCGGAAATCCACCGCAGGACGCTGACGTGGCGGTCGGATAGCGGCTGGCGGCGCGGCATGTGCAGCGTTCTACCACAACGGATCAGTCACAGAAGGCAAACTGAGCGTAACGGTGACGAGTGTGGTGTAGGTCGGGGGAGGCAGCCCATGGCTCGGATGATGACCGACGAGCAGCGGGAGCAGAAGGCGCTCTTGCGGGCACGCCGGGCGGCAGAGGCGGCAGAGGAAGACGACCGGCGCACAGAGGACCGGCGCCAGCAGTGGCAGCGTGAAGGTACCTACATGACCTGGGCCGAGATAGAAGCAGGTGAGCCGTGCCGGGGGTGCGGCCAGCCTGTGCTTGATGGCATGGGCGACTGGCCTCCGCTGCTCAAGCTCACCCCGGAACAGCGGGCTGCGTACGACCAGGCGGACACTGCTTTCCGCGAACGGCACGCCGGCTGCCGGGCAGGCAGGTGGAGCATGAGCGGCCACCGGGCCACCCATTGCCTTTACTGCTGCCCGATGCCACCGCTGACTGACCGGCAGGTCGAGCAGGTCGCTCAGATCCTTTCTTCCGCCCGCGCCCATGCCCGTGCCGACGACCTTGACGCCTGGGAACTGACGCTTACCTGCGATCACGTTGTCCGCCATACCCAGCATCGTGACAATGGGGACCGTTGCGGCATAGCCGTCACCAACTGCCCGGTCTGCGCGAGACGCCGTGGCGTAGTTACGGCTCGGCGCGTAGGTCCGGCGGATGATAAGAGCGGGCGAGTTGCCCGAGAGCGCCTTGCTGCTGAGCTAGCGGAGGCGCGCATGAAGCGTGACAAGCAGTCCAAGGCGGTCAAGGCGACGGAGCGCCGCATCGCTGACCTGACCCGAAAGCAAGAAGAACCGGGTGCCGCGCCTCGCCGATGAAGATGGGCGCACCGTCGCCTACCGTGTGCGCAGGCGGCGACCTGATTCGAGCTGCGGCATGGCTAGCCCAGCCCGGTGGCAGACCTGAGATGGGTCTTGCCTGTACCTGCGGTTGACCCGGCGCCGATGGCGTGAACGCGGCTAGAGCGTCGTTCCTTGCGCCGGCTCGGAGGAGCTGCCCGCCTTCACCGTGCGGATGAAGGCGATCCAGTTACGGGGAGTCATAATGAGTGGCGGCCCGGCTGGGTGCTTGGAGTCGCGGACTGCGACGATCCCGGGAAGGCCGGCTGCTACCTCGACGCAGTTCTGGCCTTGGGATGAACTCCGCGTGCTCTTGCGCCATGCGGCACCGGAGAGGTCGATCGGACCTGTGCTGGGGGCCATCCTGCACCTCCTGCAGGTCGTTCGTCGCGCTGATCAAGCCATTCGTTCCGCTAGACCGGCGATCATGGCCCGGGACTCGTTGGGTCCGAGTGCCCGCGCGACGAGGTGGTTGAATCTCAGGGTATATCGTTCGACGTCCGGGGGTTCTTCCAAATAAAGGCCGTCGGTTGCGGTCTCCAGGTGGACCATGGGCGGGTCTTTGGGGTTCTGGAAGCGCAGGATGACGAACGGGCCGTTCATGCCGGGGTGCGCGCCGGTCGACAGCGGGAGGATCTGAAGGGTCACCGTGGCGTTCGGGCGCGTGCTGACCTCGATGAGGTGCCGCAACTGGTCACGCATGACGGCCGGGCCGCCGACCGGCCGCAGGATCACCGATTCGTCGAGCACGGCCCAGAGTTCGGGTGGCTCGGGCCGGGTGAACAGCTCCTGGCGGGCCATTCGTGCAGTGACCCGGCGCTCGACGTCTTCCGGATCGGGGCGTACCTGGCCGTCGCTGATGACGGCACGGGCGTAGTCCTCGGTCTGGAGCAGTCCCGGGACGAACTGCGACTCGAAGGTGTGGATGGCTGACGCCTCGGCTTCCAGGCCGATGTAGGTTCCGCTGCCGAGCACGTCGGTGTAGCGGGTCCACCAGCCGCGCCTGCGGGCTTCGCGGGCGAGCTGGATGAGGGCCTCGCGGCTGCTCTCGTCGCTGACGCCGTAGACGCCCAGCAGGTCGGCCACGTCGCCGGTATTGACGCGGGACTGGCCTGTCTCGATCCGGCTGAGCTTGGACGGCGACCATTCCAGGCGCTGGGCGACTTCGCTGTGGGTCAGCCCGGCCTCTTCGCGCAGGCGGCGCAGCTCGTAACGCAGCCGGCGGGCACGGGCGGTGGGACTCGGCGTTGCTGGCATCTTCTCTCCATACTTGCAAAATGCAGAAATGGAACTTGCATGTTCAGAGCTTGCGGGTACATGCTAGTCAACGAGCATGCCAGCGACGACAAGGGCAGGCAGCCTGAACGCGTCAGTCAGGCAGGAGAATGCATGATGAGGAACTGCATCAACCGGCAACGGCCGGGCGGGCATGTCGTCGCGGCTTCCTGCCGCCACGGCTGCGGCCAGGTAAGCCGGCCAGCGGCTAACGGCAGGCTGCCGGCGTCCGGCCGGTGCCAGCCCTGGCGGGCGCCCCGGCTGGCTGAGGGGGCCGACGCCGTGCCCGCGACGACGCGGCCGAGGTCCTGGCACGGGTCCGGAGCCAGCCTCGATGCAAGCGGTCAGCCCTCAGCCAGTCGGCCCCACCCTTCGAAGGAGGCTTCGGGCTCGTTCATCCGTCGCGTTCGCCGCATGGAGCGCCCGTGAGTGTCATGTCTGGACCGCAGATGACCCGACCCCCGCGACCGAGTTGGCCGCTGTCCTCCGTGCTGCCGCCGATGGGTGCCCTTGCCACCGCTCCCCGGACAGCGCGGATGCACCTTCGGGACACGCTCAAGGAATGGGGCCTGCCCGAGCTGATCGAGGACGGCGAGCTGATCGCGTCCGAACTCGTGACGAACGTCGTGAAGCGGGCGCATGACCCGGTGACCGGCAGGCCGGTCTACGTCAGCGACCGCCTCCCGGTCCTGCAGTTCGGGTTGTTCTCGGACCGGACGGTGCTCCTGATCAGCGTCTGGGATCAGTTCGCTGATCCCCCGGTGCGGACGGCCGCCACGGCTGAGGACGAGTCCGGGCGCGGCCTGATGATGGTCGGCCGCATCTCGGCATCCCTGGACTGGTACCCGGTTCAGGGCGGAAAGATCGTCCGGGCGTTCCTGCGGGCGGCGGCATGAAGCCGCAAGACATGAGCGAGTGGGAACTGCTGGAACGTGCCGCCAGGGCCATGTTCGCGGCGGTGTGCATGCCTGTGGGGTCGGTCGAGCGCTGCCTCCTGTGGGCTGCCCATGACGCCTACATGAACGAGCTGCGCCAGCGGGCCTACCGGGTGCTTGCCACGGCGAGGCGCTGATGGCGGCCCTGGGGGAGCCGAAGGCCACCGAGGACCAGATCCGGGCGTGGAAGGGCAGCGGGCACCCGTACAAGCTGATAGCGGCTGCGGTCGCTGAGTGGGCGGCGGGCAAGGAGCGCGGGACCGTGCTGCCGGATGACGGGTTCTTCGGCATCGAGGCGAGCGGGCGCACCTACCAGCGGGCCAGGGTGTTCCTGGCGGCTCAGGGCGTCCTCGAAGCCAGTGGCGGCCCGCACTATGTCGCGTTATCCGCACGGCCCGGACCGTCCCTGGGAAGGAGCATCACCCGCCATGACCAGCCCCGCATCGCGCGGCAGCGCGGCGTGCCAGCCCGAGGCCGCCTGCGAGCCGGCCCCTGTCCCGGTGAGCGCACCCGGCCTGGCGCTGCCGCTCAGGCCGCAGCCGGCCCGGGTGGCCACCAGGCAGCGAGTGCCGGCTGACCCGGAGATACTGCGGCGGGTCAGGGCCGCCCTGGCCAGGCTTTGAGCCGCGATGTCAGCGCCTTCGGGCATGGATGAAGGGAAAAGGTGCCGTGGAATCCGATAGCGCTCCTGCCGGGCAGGGTGACGAGCACGGGATCTCGCCGCAGCTGCTGGAGGCGCTGGCCGGGCTTGACACCGAGGCCAGGAGGCCGTCAGCCAGGTCATCGCCTTGTACCGCGAGTTCCCGGCGTGGGCGGTGTGGCTGCCGCACGGGGGCCGCCAGTGGACCGCGGTCCGCCCGGCGTCGGCGCGGGCTCCCGGCCCGGACCTGCCGATGGTCTGGGTGCACGCGGCGACGGCGGCGGACCTGGCAGGCCGGATGCGGAGCGTGGACGCGCAGCTGGCCCCGCCGTGACCGCTGGCCGGGAGGCTCCTCATCCGCCCGCGAGCGCTCGCCGCTGGCCGGGCCGGGTCAGCCGCGCGGCCGGGGCCAGCGCGGTGCGGGCCGCTGCGGGGGCCGCGCGGGCGCGCGCCGGCGGGAGGCCGCGCCACAGCTGGCTGGGCCGGCTGGTGGCGCGGCGGGGCCAGCTCGGGCCAGCGTCGGCTCGGCCGCCGGGCGCGTGATGGCGGGATCGCCGGGCGGGGCCAGGCTGGCGGCGGCGCCGGGCAGGGTGATGATCTGCGGGTCGCACTCGACGGCCAGCAGGCCGGCGCCGGCGGTGCCGCGTGCCGGGAGCAGCAGGGCGTTGCCGGGCAGGTTCTGCAGGACGGCGGGCTCGACGGCGTACTCGTAGACCCGCTGGGTGCTCTGCGCGCTGCTCCAGCTCGCTCCCGTCGGAGGCGGTGTCGGACTGTGACCATTCCTGGCTGCGCCCGTGGTCGCGGGAGCGGGTGTGCCCGCCGGAGGCTGTCTGGTCCCACAGCCCGTCGCCGCTCCATCCCGGGTGGCGGCTGGTGCCGCGGCGACTGGCTGGTGCCGTGGGAGTAGCCGCTGGTGCTGGCGGTGCTGTGCTCGCCGCCCTGGGTGGCGGTCCAGCCGGAGACGGTGAACTTGTGGTGGCGGCCGATGAACGAGGCGGCCTGCTCGGCCTCGTGGTGGTTGCCGAGCCGCATGAACGCGGTGGCTGACGCGCCGCCGATCAGCGCGGTGGCGTCGTCGCGCAGGTGCCGGAACAGCAGGGTCAGCGGCACGCCGCGCCGCTCGCACGCGTCGGCCAGGGCCTCCAGGTGGCCGCGGGTGATCTCGTCGGCCCCGGCGATGATGACTGCCGGGGCGGTCGCGGTGCTCCGGGTGACGGCGACGGTGAGCCACTGGACGGTCAGGGCGGTGAGCAGCTCGGCGCTGGCGCTGCGCGCTCCGGGTTCCAGCGCCAGGCAGGTGTACCAGGCGGGCCGGGCCGGCTGCGGCGCCCCGGCCCCGGCGTGGCGGGCGAGGTCGGACACGAACGCGTCCAGGCGGACCAGGCTGGGGCCGACCTGGGCGCGGTAGGCGTCGCCGAACAGGTCCGCCGCCGATCAGCTCGGCCTCGGCCGGGGTGAGCAGGCCGCGCGGGGACGGGCTGGCCGAGGGCGGCCTGCACGGCGGCGGCCAGCCGGGCCGGCGTCAGGCTCGCCGCCCGAGCGCGGCAGCGAGCTGCTCGACCACGCGCACGTCGACGGCCCGCTCGGCGCGGCCCGCCGCGCCGGGGGTCCCGGCGTGGATCGCCTCGGCGAGCGCGCTGGCGAACTGCGCCGGGGTCAGCCCGGCCAGGATCCCGGAGGCGGCCAGGGCGGCGGGCAGCGAGGTAGACGGCGGCCGGGACGCCGTGGCGGCGGGCGAGGTCGGTCAGCTCGCTGCTGGCGAGCTGGCCGGAGAAGTCGGCGACCAGCAGCGGCTGCACGGCCAGGACCGAGGCGCCGTGCACGGCCAGCAGCGACTGCCAGCCGCCCAGGGTGCCGCCGTAGACGTCGGTGCGCCGGGCAGGGGAGCAGGCGCTGGCCCACTCCGGGACCCCGCCGAGGCGGGCGAGCTCGGCCTGCTCGTGCCCGGCCGGCCCGCTGCCGCCAGCCGTCCAGCGCCGCCTGGTGCACCCGGGCCGGGTCGGCGCGCCGGGCCAGGACCAGCCGCGCCAGGCACCACGCCGGCCACGCCACCCCGGCGGCGGCCAGCGCGAACGGCAGCCAGGCCAGCGTCCCGGGGTGCGCGCGGTGGGTCGCGTCCCGGGCGAGCGCCCCCGCCGCGTACAGCACCACGGCCAGCGGCAGCAGCGGCCGGGCGACCCAGCGCAGCGAGAACCGCCAGGCCCGCTCGCCCGCTCCCGGCGGGCCGTGAGCTGCCCGGCGAGTCGCCTGCGGGTCTGGCTCCGGCTCGGCGTAGGGGGCGATGGCCTGCCGCCGGTCGCGGAACACCCAGCCGAGCCGCGGCCCGCGGGTGAACAGCAGGCGCTCGGCCCCGGTGATCCCGTCCTGGAGGCCGGCGGGCTGCATCGTCATGACGGCGTGGTCCCCTTCGCCTGTCGCCGTGATCGTCGCCTGGCCGTGGCTCCCCGTGGATCCGATGATGCCACGAGATGACCCGTTCTGTTACTTTTTGCAGTGAACCGCTTCCGCCGCGGAGCCGTAATTGTTAGCGTGAGGGCAACAGCGTTGCCAGGCCGGCTGAGGCGAGGGGCGGGATGGTTCCGGGACAGCAGCCATGGCAGGTCCTGTCGGCGCTGCCCGCCTGGCAGCTGACCCAGGTACCCCGCCCCCCGCAGCGCCGTGACGAGGCGCGGCCTGATGGCAGGCCTCCCGGTGACGGGGCGGCGCAGCGGGCGGCGGAGCTGGTGTCGGCGTGGTGCCGGTCCGCCCCGGTCGCCGTCGCCTGGGTGCGGGAGCGGGCTGGCGGCCCGGTGCGGGTGATCACCGCCGGGCCGGCCCTGGCCGCGGCCAGCGATGACGGGCAGGACGTGCTCACCTTGCCCGCGGGCGCGCGGGGGCTGCCGCTGCCCGGCGGCGCAGGCTGCCCGGCTGCTGGCGGCGCTCCCGTGCTGGACGCAGCTGGCCGGGGTCTGCGACGTGCTGCTCGCCGACCAGGACGCGCCGGGGCTGCCGCCGGCCGGGCAGGGCGGGCGGCCGTCGCTGGAGGACGGGCTGCTGTCGGCGTGGCTGGGGCCGTTCGGGTGGCTGCTGCTGGCCGAGCCGGCCGATGAGGGCACGGTGGAGGAGCTGACCAGCCAGGTGGCGCTGGCGCAGCTGGAGGCGCAGCGCTCCGACAGCCCCCGCGCCAAGCTCGCCGAGCGCCGCGCCGCCGCCCGGCACGCGGAGCTGCGGCAGGCCGCCTCCACCGGGCTGTGGCGGGTGCACCTGCTGGCCGGGGCCGCCACCCCGGAGCAGGCCGGCGCAGGTCGCCGGGCTGCTGCGCGCCTCGACGGACCTGGCGGGCCTGCCGTACGCGCTGCTGCCCGCCCGGCCCGCCGCCGCGCCCCCCGGGCGCGACCGCGACGGCGGCCGTCCCGCCCGGCGGTCGCTGCTGGACGAGCCCGAGCTGCAGTGGGCGCTCGCCGACGGCCGGCAGCGCACCGCCGCGATGAGCCCCTACCAGGCCGCGCCCCAGCGCCAGCCACCGGCGTCGGCGGAGGCGCGGTGGCCGGCGCCGCAGCCGGCCGCCCCGTTCTACGGCTCCACCGCGCTGGTCGCCGCGCTGGCCCGGGTGCCCGGCGCGGGAGGTGCCCGGCCTGCGGATGGTGCTGCGCCCGCAGTTCGACCTGACCCCCGAGACCGCCTCCGGCACGGCTGCCGGGCGCGGGCAGGCGGCACGGTGCGGCTGGGGGAGGTGCTGGACTGGAACCGGGTCCCGTGCGGTGACCTGGCGGTGCCGCCGCGTCGCTGAACCGGCACGTGTTCGTGTGCGGGGCGACCGGGTCGGGCAAGTCCCAGACCGTCCGGAACCTGCTGGAGCAGGCCACCGGGGCGGGCATCCCGTGGCTGGTGGTGGAGCCGGCCAAGGCCGAGTACCGGCTGATGGCCGCCCGCCTGCCCGGCACCCGGGTGATCGCGATCCGGCCCGGCGACCTGGGCCAGCCGGCGGCCGGGATCAACCCGCTGGAGCCCGCCCCCGGCCCCGGCGGGTCCCGGTTCCCGCTGCAGGCCCACGCGGACCTGCTGCGCGCCCTGTTCCTGGCCGCGTTCCAGGCCGACGAGCCGTTCCCGCAGGTCCTGTCCGCCGCCCTGACCCGCTGCTACGAGCAGGCCGGGTGGGACCTGGTCACCGGGCAGCCCGCCACGCCCGGCGTGCAGCCCGCCTACCCGGGGCTGGAGGACTTGCAGGCCGACCGCGATGGCGGTGGTCAGCGAGATCGGCTACGGCCGGGAGGTCGCCGACAACGTGCGCGGGTTCGTCACCGTCCGGATCGGGTCGCCTGCGGATGGGCACCGCCGGCCGGTTCCTCGACGGCGGCCACCCCCTCGACTTCGCGCGCGCTGCTGGACGGCAACGTGGTGCTGGAGATCGAGGACGCCGGCGACGACCGCGACAAGGCGTTCCTGATGGGCGCGGTGCTGATCCGGCTGACCGAGCACCTGCGGCTGCGGCACCGCGCGGAAGGCCCCGCCAGCGCGCCGGGCTGCGGCACCTGACCGTGATCGAGGAAGCCCACCGGCTGCTGCGCCAGCCCCCGCCCGGCACCGGCAACGGCCCGGCCGCCCAGGCCGTCGAGATGTTCGCCGACCTGCTGGCCGAGGTCCGCGCCTACGGCGAGGGCCTGGTCATCGCCGAGCAGATCCCCGCCAAGCTGATCCCCGACGTCGATCAAGAACACCGCCGTCAAGATCGTCCACCGGCTCCCGGCCGCCGATGACCGCGACGCGGTCGGCGCGACCATGAACCTCACCGCCGCCCAGTCGGAGTACCTGGTCACCCTCCCGCCCGGTGAGGCCGCGGTGCACGCCGACGGGATGGACTACCCGCTGCTGGCCCGGATGCCCGACGGCACCGCCCGCGAGGCCGCCGCGCCCGGCCGTCACCGCCTCCGCCGGCGCCGGTGATCGCCCGGCGCAGCGCCACGCTGCGGCCCCGACTGCCAGGCCGGGCCGTGCACGCTGGGCCAGATGCGCGCCGCGCAGCGCGCCGCCGTCACCGACCCGCGGATCACCCTGTGGGCCGAGCTGTCCGTGGTCGCGCACCTGACCGGCTGGGACATGCCCCGCCCCGCCCCGGCGTTCACCGCCAGCCTGCGCGCGATGGACGGCCGGCTGCGGGACTGCGCCCTCTCCCACGCCGCCGACGCGGCGGTCGCCGCCCGCGTCCCGGCGATCAGCCGCCCGGGTCAGCCCCGCCGCGCTCGCCGGCCACGTGGCGGCCGTCGATGCGGCAGGCCGTCAGCCGACGGCACGCCAGGGTGCGCGGCGGAGGAACCGCAGTACCTCGCGCCGCCGTACCGGTGGGCGCTGGTCCGCGACGCGCTGCGGACCGCCGCCCCGCGGCGCGGGGCGGCACCCGCGCAGCGGCGAGTGGGAGCGCGCCTACGGCCAGCCGGTCCCCGGCCGCACCGCCGCCCAGCAGGCCCGCGCGGTGGCCCGCTGGGCTGCCCGCGACCAGCGCGACACCCGGGCCGTCGCCACCGTCATCTGGGGCACCCGCCCCCGCCCCGCGATCGAGCAGGCCGTCGGCTGCCGCGCCGATGACCCCGGCTGGCCCGCCCAGCTCGCCGAGATGCTGACCGCGTTCGCCAGGTCGCCGTGGCCCCGCGCCCTGCTGCGCCGCTCCCCGCCCCGCAGCCAGGCCACCACCGAAACAGGCCGCCGATGACTGAGACGCACTACGGCACCGAGACCGCAGACGCCGGCAGCCGCCCCGCAGGAGGCCGGCGACAGCCCCGGGTACGACGAGACCGACCTGGGCGCCGGGTACGACGGGGACGCCGCCGCGCTCGCAGCCGAAGACCAGCTCCCCGCCCGGCAGGACTCCCGCGCCGCCACCTGGGGCGACAGCCCCGAGTACGACGAGGACCGACCTGGGCGGCCGAGTACGACGGGGACCTGGACGCGCTCGACGGCGAAGACCAGCTCCCCGCCCGGCAGGACTCCCGCGCCGCGACCTGGGGCGATAACCCTGGAACTACGACGAGGCCGACCTGGGCGCCGGGTACGACGGGGACCTTGACGCCCTCACCGCTGAGGGCGACGCCCTGGACAGCGGCCAAGGGGACCAGGACCAGGCCGCCGCCGATGAGGCGCCGGCCGCCACCTGGAATCCCGGCGATCCGCCTGCCGAGGCTCCCGGCCCCAGTGCCGCAGCCGCTCCCGGACACGAGGCTGGCAGCGTCACAGCTGCCGAGTCGCCCCCCGCCGGGCCAGGCACGGGCAGCGCGGCTGAGACCGGCACCGGGGAACGGCCAGATGAGACAGCACAGGCCGGGCAGGCCGATGCCCTCACCAGGCAGGCAGCACAGCCTGGTGACGCCCACGCCGGCCCGGACGCCGCCCCAGATGCTGGGCTGAAAGAGCTGAAAGCCGAGTACGAGGCCAGCCTTAAAGACCTGAAAACCGAGCTTCAGGCGCTCAAGGACCTCTGGGGGCCCGTCTCTGATGCGCCGGCAGGCACCGGAGGTGAAGCAGACCAGCCCCGCGCGGGTGGCCTGCCCGTAGACCAAGACAACGCGGAGGCGGCCGAGCGCCAAGATGACAGGCCGGGTCTGTGGTCGAATGCGAAATACGCGTTGTACGGTGCGGTTGGCACTACGGTGGGGATGGCTCTCCTTGATCAGTTCGCGCCGGGCGTGTCCCGTGTCGTAGACGACATAGTTGTGGGAGTGCCGACGCTTGTCGGGGCGCTCGTGCCGACCTTGCGGGAAGGATGGAAGAGGAAGCATGACGATTCCCCGGATAAGCGCTGACGTCGAGAAGCCGTTCCGGGACGCGCTCGGTCACGCGCTCCGTAACGAGTTCGAGGAGATGCGCGAGGGCGTGCTGCGCCTCACTGATGAGCAGATCGCCTCCTGCATGAACCTATGCGCGTTCGTGGCGGGCTATGTGGCGATTAACGCATGCGGAAGACAGTGGCCGGATGAGGACAATCTCCGCCGGATCGCGGAGAGGACGACGCAGTCGGACAACGCGCGGGCGTTCGGCCTCAAGGCAGAGGATTCCTACGCTTACGTGAAGCGGGTCGCGCTCCGAGGCGAACCGCTTAACGCGGTGCTCTCCCCGATCGAGGACGCTGCCACGCTTTCCTTCGTCATCACGGGTTACCTCCTCGTGGCGTTCCGCTCAGCCGACCAGCACTGGTGGGAGTACCTCAACAAGATCGAAGAGGCGATGGAAGCCGCCTTGGCGACAGATCTTGACCTGCTCCCGGCGCTGATGCTGCGGTCGCGTCGGCTCACCTCGCCCGGCGCACCCGATGCTGCTCAGCGCTGAAGACGGGGCCACGCCGCTCCTTCGGGAGCGGCTCGTTCTTGCCGGTCAGAGCAGTTTTATACCTGGCGCACGTGCATCCCAGGTACACGGCAGGTCGACACCAGGTATACGAGAGGTACACGGTCGTCCGGCCAGTCTCGGGGAAACCAGGCCGGTGCGCCTGGCCTGCCGAGCGGCTGATCGGGCCTGATACTCCCCGGAGTAACAGGGTGCCAGGCGCTGGCCCGGCCGATCAGGTAGCCGCCCCGGCCGACAGAGCGGGTCCTGCCGGGGCCGGGGCCGCCCGCGCCGTCGGCTTCGGCAGTGGCATCCCGGCGACTGGTCAAGGGGTGCTTGGCGTCCCGGGTGACTGGCTGGCCGTGGTCAGCGTGGAGATTCGCGGTGGTGCGGCGCGCTGCCGCAGGGACCGCCGTCCTGGCCGTCCCCGTGAAGGGGACGGCCGTCCTTGCCACGGGGACGGGCCTCGGCGGCCTCGTCCTGTCCGGTGTCGGCCGGGGTGCGGTCTGTCGCGGGCCGGTCCGGGGATCGGCGGCATTACGGCTGCTCGATTTCAGCCCGCGTCGTGCGGGGTCGATGCGGGAGACTCCGGGTGGCACGATTTCCTGGGTGGCGCGGAGCTGGCGCAGCAGGTCGGAGGCGGCCTGGGTGGAGACGCCGAGGCGGGCGCGGAGCGCGTCGCGGGTGATGGGCTGGCCGTGCTGGTCCTGGTGCTCGTGCGGCGGCGCGGAGGGCTGCGATTAGGAGGGCTTCGTCCTCTTCGTCCTGGGGCGGGGACGGCCGTCCCCGCCCCAGGACGGGGTGGCTGGCGCCGCCGTCCTGGCCGGGGACGGCGGCGGCCCGTGGGCGGCGGGCGGCGCGGCGCTCGATCATGGAGACCGCGACCAGGAACGCGACTGACGGGACGGCGGCCGTGATCCGGCCCCAGGCGTCCGGCTGGGCCTGGGCGAGGTTGGCCGCCAGGCTCAGCCCCACCCCGCCCGCGAGCACGACGGCAGGCCACGACAGCCGCCGGGTGGTGACGCCGAGGCGCTGGTCGCGCTGTCGTTCCCGGGCCGCGATCACACAGGTGAGGTCTATGCAGATAGCCACGGCCCAGGACATAGGCCCGGTCTGGCCGTGCTGGGCTGCGGTGTCGCGGATATGGGTGAACGACCCGGCCCCGGCGATGGCCGCGAGCACGGTGACGGGCAGGGCGTCGGCGACTGCGAGCAGACGGCGGCCCGCGCTCACGAGCCGCCTGCCCGCTCGGCCCGTCGGGTATGGCTGGGCAGGCCGTACCCGACCGGGTCCGGCCTTGCGCCGTTGCTGCTATGCCGGGGCGGCGGGGCCGCGTCGGCGGATGCTGAGTCCTTCACGCCTGGTCGCCTCCTGAACGCACGGCCCAGCGGCCACCGTGCCGCCGGCTGTGAGACCGCCTCGCTTCGGCCGGCCCGGGGCGGAACTCCCCTCATCTACAGAAATCGGGTTTCAGGGGGCTTTTTTCATTTTCTGCCCCAGATCAGGTGCCAGAGGGGCAGGGGATCTCGTCTGTTACGGGAGGTTGATGTACCTGGCGTATACCTTTTTGAACCTTTCTTATACCTCCGATGTACGTATGGGCGCTTTTCGCTAGTCCTGGCCGTGCCCGGCCGCTGCACCGCGATGGTCTGCTAACCGTTCCCGCCTTCACGCAGACACGCGGGCCTGGGGGCGTCTGTGCCTTGCGCGCGGACGCCGGTTCCGGCTCTTGCCGGGAGGTGCCGCGCTGGCGGCACTGGTCCGCGGAGGGTACGTCGGCTGCCGGCGCGGTGTGCTCGCGAGGGAGCGCTGCCCGGCGGGCGCGCCGTGGCGCGGGCGGCGGCTCGACAGGCACCGCGAAGGCGTGGCAACCTACCGGGACGGGCTCGCCGGCCACGGGCCAGCCCGCTCGCGGCCAGCACCCGCCCGCCCGGCCTGCGCCCGCTGCCGGCGCGGAGGGCCTCCGGCCGGGTGCCCGGGACAGGGCCCGGGACGGTCAGCAGAATTAGCAGACCGTTTAGCCGGGTTCGCGAACCTGTCGCCCATGCCGCACCGCCAGCTAATACGTACTCCAATACGGGTACCTGCCGACAGCGGAGCCCCCTTTCAGTAACGGACGTGCAGGACACGGCGATAATAAACCTTCCTGTGCACTCCCAGACTCATATAAGCGTAAAGCTTATAAAACAATCATCCGTGGCGGGCCGCAGATGCGTGACGTACGTTAATTCCCGGCCTCCTGTCCGTGGCCCTGTATCCGTTCACTGACAGCTACTCACCCCCTGGTCCGTGCCCGCAGGCCCGTGCCCGCCCGGCCCCGCGAGGTCGTACGGCCAGGTGAGGGCAGGCGCGCGAGGAGGCTGGCGGGCGGCGAGGGCAGGCGCGGGAAAGGCGGCCGGCGGCGGCGGAAAGGCGCGAGGGCGGACAGTAATCAATTCAGGCGGCGGTGAGTGACGGAATGCGCGGAAATTGGCGCGGGAATTGGCTATTTCGAGGCGGAAAGGCGTTGACTGCCTCGGAAAAGGCGAGATAGCGTCGTTGTGTACCCGGAAATTCCGGGGGAAATTCCCCGGTAATTAATAGCCTGGGTCATGGCGAAGCGCGCGCCCGCCCGCAATTCCCGCCCTCGCTTTTCCCGGAGGTATTCCCGATGACCGCCCCCGCTATTCCCGCCCCGGCCCCGAAGGGCCGGCTCGGCAACGGCCAGCTTCGCCGCCAGGTTGCCGAGTGGCTCGCCGCCCGCCCCGGCCCGCACACGGTCGGCGAGATCGCCAAAGACCTCGGCCGCTCGGCCGGCGCGGTCGGCAACGCGCTGACCACCCTCGCCGACCGGGCCGAGGCCGCCCGCATCGCCGGCAAGCCCGTCCGCTACGAGGCCAACGCCGCGACCGCCGCCGCAGCCGCCGCCATCACCCCCAAGGCCCCCTCCCCGCCCAAGCGCCGCCCCGCGCCCGCGCCGCCCGCCCCGCCGGCCGCGCCGAAGCCGGCCGCCCCGCCAGCGCCGCCGGCCGCGCCGAAGGCTCCCGCCCCGAAGGCCGCGCCCGGCCCGGTCACCCGCCCGGGCGGGCAGGTCTACCGGCCCGCGCGTGCTGGCCGGGCATGGCCGACGTCGAGGCGCTGCGCACGCTGCGCGCCGAAGGAGTGCCCGCCCTGCTGTCCGGGCCGCCCGGCACGGGCAAGACGAGCCTGGTCGAGGCGGCCTTCCCCGACCTGATCACCGTCGCCGGCGACGGCGACACCACGGTCGGCGACTTCGTCGGCGAGTACACCCAGAAGCCCGACGGCACGTACGAGTTCATCTACGGGCCGCTGATCAGGGCGATGCAGGAGGGCCGGGTCCTGTTCATCGACGACGCCACCCTGATCTGCCCGGCGGTGCTGGCGGTCTGCTACCCCGCGATGGACGGCCGGCGCGAGGTGATCGTCAAGGCCCACAAGGGCGAGACGATCACCGCCGCCGACGGCTTCTACGTGGTAGCCGGCCATAACCCGGGAGTTCACGGCGCGGTCCTGACCGAGGCCCTGTCCAGCCGCTTCACCTTCCAGTTCGAGGTCGCGACCGACTACGACCTGGCCCGGTCGCTGGGCATCGACTCCCGCGCGATCACCGCCGCCCGCAACCTGGCGACCCGGCAGGCCAACGGCGAGACCGGCTGGGCACCCCAGCTCCGCGAGCTGCTCGCCTTCGCCAAGGTCACCAGGATCTTCGGCCTGGACACCGCCCTGGCCAACCTCGCCGGGGTCGCCCCGGCCGAGGACCGCGACGTGGTCGCCGGCACCCTCGCCAAGACCTTCGGCAAGACGGTCGCCCCGCTCGCCCTCGGCCGCCAGATCTAACCCCGCCCCCGCCTGCCCTGGAAGGAGCGCCGTGATGAGCGCGACCCCGCCCGCCCCCGCCCCCGCCTCCCGCCCCCGCCCCGCCGCCGCCTGGCTGGCCTTCTCCGCCAAGATGACCGCGCAGGTCGCCCCGGTCGCCGGCCGCGCCGACCTGACCGTCACCGTCGCCCCCGGCGCGGGCCGGGGTGCCCCGGCCTGCTTCCTCCCGGCCAGCGCCGAGATCGAGGTCAACGCCGACCACCTGCCCGTCGACCCGGCCACCGCCGACCCGGCCAACCCGGCCGACCGCGAGCGCTACCCCGCCCTGTGGGGCGCGACCGTGCACGAGTGCGCGCACGCCGCCCACTCCCGCTGGCGCGCCCCCAAGGGCACGGACGCCGCCTGGTCGGCGGCGGCGACCGCGCTGGAGGAGTCCCGGATCGAGGCCCGCCAGGTCGACCCGCCGCCCGGCCGACCGGGCCTGGCTGCGCGCCTGCACCTGCCAGATCGTGATCGGCGACTTCGCCGCCGCCGCTGCCCCGCCCGCCAGCGCGGCCGAGGCCGGGTCGGCCGCCGCGCTGATCCTCGCCCGGGAAGACGCCGGCATCCTCGAGACGGCCGAGGCCGAGCCGGTCGCCAGGGCGGTCGCCGCCGTCGATCGGCGAGGAGAAGCTGGGCCAGCTCCGCCAGGTGTGGCGCGAGGCCCACCGCACCCGCGACGACGACGCGAGGGGCATGGTGCGGCTCGGCCGCCGCTGGTGCCGCATCCTCGGCGTCGCCCCCGACCAGCCCGCCCCCAAGGCCGACCCCTCCGAGGCGGGCGGGCCGCCGTCGCCGGTCGCCGCGGCGGTCGGCGAGGCGACCGCCCGGGTCGAGGACGCCTCCAGGGCCGAGTTCGCGCCGCCGCCCCCGTTCCCGCCCGGGGCGGCCGAGGCCCGCGAGGCCGAGAACAAGGCCCGCCGCGCCGGCCGGCGACGCCGCCTCCCGGGTCTTCGCCCGCGACCCCGGCGACGGGTCCGGCGGCACCACGGGCATCACCCGCGAGCCCACCGCCGGACGAGCAGGCCGCCGCCAGGCGGCTGGCCCGCGCGCTGCGCGAGGCCAGCGCCGGGGGCCGCGCCGAGACCGTCATCAGCTCGGCGACCCCGCCCGGCCGGCTCCGGATGCGGCACGCGATGGCCGCCGACGCGCAGCGCGCCGCCGGGGCCATGCCCACCGCGAAGCCCTTCACCCGGGTCGAGCGCCGCCGGGTGCCCGCCCCGCCCCTCGCGGTCGGGGTCGCCTGCGACGTGTCCGGCTCGATGAGCGGCTTCACCGGGCCGGTCGCCTCGACCGCCTGGATACTGGCCCGCGCGACCGCGAGCCTGCCCGCCGCCCGCACCGCGACCGTCACCTACGGGCGGCACGTCCGCCCGGTCACCTACCCCGGGGCGGTCCCCGCCCAGGTCGCCGAGTTCAGCGCCGCCGGCAAGTACGAGGACTTCACCCGCGCCGTCAGCGCCCTCGACGGCGCGCTCGGCCTCGCCCGGCCCGGCAGCCACCCGCATCCTGGTGATCGTCTCCGACGGCCGGTACAAGGGCACCCAGCACGCCGACGGGCAGAAGCTCATCACCCGCCTGGCCGCCTCGGGCTGCCTGGTCATCTGGATCGCCCCCAGCGACACCGCGAACACGATGACCGGCGCGCGGGTCGTCATCCTCGCCGACCCCGCCGCCACCAGCGCGGCGGTCGCCCGCGCGGTCGCCGCCAGCGCCCGCACCGCCTGACCGCCCGCCCCGGGAGGCGGCCCAGCCCGCCTCCCGGCACGGGCAGCCTCCCGCCCGGGGAAAGGCCACGCGCGCACCAGATCGCGGCACCGGGATAAACGCCCGGAAAAGAAAAGGCGACGGGCGCGGAAAAGTCGCGGCACCCGGCCGAAAGCCAGAATGCGGTCCGGCTGCCGCCCGGGAAACCGCCGGCCAAGTCGCTGGCGCGAGTTGTCATGCCAGGTGAGGACAGGGAGACGACATATTTCCGTGCCCGCCGGGCCGGGCGGAAAACGGCATCTGGAATTGTCGCGGAGCCGCTTGACTTCACGTCCGGACCAGAGCAATTGTCGTCCAGAAAACACCGGCGCAGTCAAATCGAAAACCGGAATAGCGCCGGAGAATAGAAACGGAGTCACCATCATGGCACGCACCAACACCCCCGCCCCCGCCCCGCACGCGGCCCGCAGCGCCGCCGACACCGCGACGGCCCCGGCCCCCGCGCCCGTTGCCCCGGCGGCGGGCGACAGCCCCGCAGCGGCCGTCCTGGCCGCGCTGTCGGCCGAGCCCGCCGGGGCGGCCGTCGCGGTGATCGCCGCCCGCGCCGGGATCAGCACCGCCGCCGCCCGGCAGGCCCTGCTCGCGCACGAGAAGAACGGCACCGCCACCCGCGTCAAGGGCAGCAGGCCCGGCATCGCCGACACCTGGACGCCCGCCGCCCCGGCAGCCCCGGCCGACGAGGCCCCGCCCGCCGAGGCCCCCGGCGCGGGCAGCACCGCCGACGCCGGGCAGCCCGCCGCCGAGCCGCCGGCACGGCCGACGCCGGCCAGCCCGCCCCGGCCCCCGCTGACGGCACCGCCGAGGACCAGCAGGCGGAAGCCGGCACCGCGCCGGGGCCGGACCCGGCCGTCACCGCCGAGGCGGCCGGGAACGTCGCTGGCCATCGCCCAGGCCGCCGACGAGGCCGGGAAGGCCCTCGCGGCCGGGAACCTGGACGCCGCCCTGGCCGCCCTGGACGCCGCCCGGGACCAGGCCGCCCAGGGGCGGCGGGCGATCAAGGCCGCCGCCAGCGGCCGGCGCGCCCCCGCGACCCGGCCCGGCGCGCTGCGCGACCTGGTCGAGGAGCACCTGCGCAAGTTCCCCGACACCGCCTTCACCCCGCACCAGGTCGGCAAGGTGCTCACCCGGTCGGCCGGCGCGGTCGCCAACGCCCTGGACAAGCTGGCCAGCCTCGGCACCGCGCAGATGGTCACCGACAAGCCCCGCACCTACCGGCTCGCCCCCGCCGCCCCACGCCCCGCCCCGGACGCGGCCGGCGACCCCGGCACCAGCGCGGAGGCCGCGGCCAGCGCCGCGTAACGCGCGGCCCGCGCGAACGGCGCGGCCGGGACGGCAACCGATGCCGCCCCGGCCGCGCCGTCTGCACGTGTACCTGGCTCTGCCTGCGCCCGGCCGGCCTGCGGTGCCGCCGGGCGCGGCCTTCCCGCCGCGCCCGCCTGCGCGCCGCTCCGGCCCGAGCCTGGGCCTGCAATGCCGCATGCCGGGCGTCCTGCTTGCCTGAAGCCGACACCGCAGGCGGTAGCGCCCTCCCCGGGGCGCCCGATGTCCTCGCTGCCGGGCCGCCACCAAGGTATTGCGGGCCTTTGTGCGTTCGTCAGTCGACGAGGTAGTGGGCTTCGATGTAGGCGACGGTGGAGTCGTACGGCTCGCCTACCGGCTTGAGCTGTACCGGCGGAAGACCGCGGCGGTGGCGCGGCGGACGCCTCGGCTGCGGGCGTCGGCGTTGTCCCATGACCGGGCAAGGGTGCGGGTGACGACCTGGTCGATCTCCTCGGCCAGGTTCCGCTCCGTGATCGTGAGGCCGGCCGGCGCGTGGTCGCGGATGATCCGGGACAGTACGCCGACGTGGTCGTCGTCCAGCACGACGACGGCTTCGTCGGGGTGCTTCTGCGGCGTCGACGACGGCGCGGGCGACCCGGAGCGCTTCGGCCAGGAAGTCGAGGGCGTCCTGGGCGTTCTGGATGATCCGGTCCCGCAGCAGCCGTATCCGCTCGGCGAGGGCGGTGTACTTCGCCGATCCCGGTTCGACGCCCTTGTCGAGGGCGGCCTTGATGTGCGTCCAGGATCTCCGCCGCGGACGGCGGCGCCTGCGTCCTCGCCGTCGTCCTGGTCGGCCCTGGGGCGCACGAGGGCCAGCAGTTCCTTCAGGATCGCGATGCCCTGGGCGTCCAGGACGAGGGGCTCTTCCTGGGCGGCGACGGCGGTGAAGGAGTGGACGTGGGCATTGATGATCTCCAGGACCATCGGGCCCAGCTCGCGCCAGCCGTTCCTTGCCTCTCCTCGTCGGAGGACTTCTTGAAGAGGGTCGTGTACACCGATCCGAACAGCCCGAAGCCGTCGCGGTACTTGGCGACCCGCTTGTCGGTGCTGATGAGCGGGTACAGGCGGGCCAGCAGCCGGTAGTCCCTGGCGAACGCCTCCGCGGCGGCGGGGTCGGCGTCCAGGAAGGCGTTGATGGCCCGCACGGACTCGTATCCGTGGACCGTGAGATCCAGGCCGTCGACCTCCGCGAGGAGGTCCTCGACGCGGGCGAAGGTGGCGCGGAACTCGGCGACCAGCATCGGATAGGTCGGTGACGAACCCGCCGCCCTTGCCGGTGCCCTGCGCGGTGGGGTCGGTGACGGCGCGCTGGACCTCCTCGGCCAGGCCGATGTAGTCCACGACCACGCCGCAGGTCTTGACGAACCCGGTCGGGGACACCCAGGTGCGGTTCGGGCGGGTGATCGTCTGGAACAGGGTGTGGGCCTTCAGCGGCTTGTCCAGGTAGAGGACGCCCTCGTTGGGGGCGTCGAACCCGGTCATCAGCTTCGCGGTCACCACCAGGAAGCACAGCGGGTCGTCCGGGGTGAGGAACCGCCGCTTCTGCTCCTCCTCCTCGGCCTCCGAGAGCCGGTACGGCCGCATGGCGGGGTCCTCGTCCTTGGAGTCCGAGACGGAGATGTTCACCTCGGCGGTGATCCGCTCGTGCCTGCCGACCTCGGCGAGCGCCTGGGACGCCTCGAAGCCGGCCAGCAGCTCGTTGATCGTGTCCGTGTACGCCACGGCCAGCTCGCGGTTGAAGGCGACGACCTGGGCCTTGAGGCCGTTGCGGTAGGCGCCGGCCAGGTAGTGGTCCACGATGTCCTGGCAGACCGCGTGGACGCGGTCCGGGTTGGCGAACACCGAGGTGAGGCGCCCGAACTTGCGGGACAGCGCCTCGCGGTCGGGGTCATCGAGGTCGAAGTCGTCGGCGAACTGGTCGAACTCGGCCTGCAGCGCCTGGTCGTCCATCTCGAAGACGACCGGGTGCGGGTCCAGCATGACCGGGACGGTCGCCTCGTCCAGCAGGGACCGGGACACCGAGTACCGGTGCAGCACCCTGCCCGGGTCGCTCTCCTCGCCGAACAGGGCGAAGGTGTCGGTGGCCAGGTTCCGGACGGGGGTGCCGGTCATACCGAAGAACTTCGCGTGCGGCAGCGCGCGCGCGCATCTGCCCGGCCAGGGACTCCGACCTGGAGGACTGGGTGCGGTGCGCCTCGTCGACCAGCACGATGATGTTGTCCCGGCCCGACAGGTTCTTACCGGCGTCGGCGAACTTGTGGATGGTCGTGGAGATGACGCCGCGCACGTCCTCGGCCAGCAGGGCGCGCAGCTGCTTGCTGGTGGCGGGCTGGTGGAAGTAGGCGTCGCCCCATTGCGGAGGTGAACGTCCCGGAGGTCTGCCGCACCAGCTGGGTCCGGTCTGACAGCAGGATGATCGTGGGCGACTCGGTGCGGGTGTCGTTCAGCAGCAGCGAGGCGGCGAACACCATCAGCAGCGTCTTGCCGGACCCCTGGTGGTGCCAGACCAGGCCCTTCGACCCGCCCTGTCAGGACCCGCTCGTGGATCAGATGCGCGGCCTCCATCTGCGGATAGCGGGGCAGGTACTTCTTGTCCGCCGCCGCCTCCCGGAGGTATCGAAGAGCACGAAGTTCGCGAGGATATCCAGGACCGTGGCCGGGTCCATCAGCAGCTCGACGGAGCGCTGCACGTCGGCCTGCCCGGACAGGTTCTCGTCGTCGGCGGTGGACCGGAACGGCTGCCACAGATTCGTGGGCGCGCCGACGGCGCCGAACCGCAGCTTCAGCCCGTCGGAGGCGACGCGCGAACACGTTGGGGGTGAAGAACCAAGGGTACTCGGCGGCGTAGACGTCGTTGATCTCGTGAGCGGCGTTGACCCACCCGGACTTCGCAGTCGGGGACTTCACCTCGACCACGACCAGCGGCAGCCCGTTGACCCAGTACACCAGGTCGAACCGTCGGGAGGTCTTGCCCGGGACGGTGATGGTCACCTCGTCCGACACCACCAGCGTGTTGGCGGCCGGCTGCTCGAAGTCGACTACCTTCAGCGCGTGCCACACACCGTCGGCGTCCCGGAACTCCCTATGCCCGCGCAGCAGGTGAAGAACCTTCTCGTTGGCCCGTACCAGTCCGCCGTCGACGACGTTGACAGCGGAGGTGATCTCCTGGACCACAGCGTCCACGTCGAACCGCGCGATCACGCCGGGGTTGAGCCGGACGACAGCATCGCGCAGGTGGCCGGCGAGCACCGTCTGGGTCTTCTCCCGCGGCAGTGCTCTGCCCGCGGTGTAGCTCCAGCCCATCGGCAGGGACCACTGGATCATCAGGTTCTGGAACTCGCGCTCCCGAACGCCCTTCGCCACGCTCAGGCCTCCTGTTCGACCGGCTTGATCTCGAGGGTGCGGTCGAGCAGGCCTGCGAGCACCCTGGCTCGGACCTCATGCAGCCGGGCGGCCTCGGCGCGGATCGCGGCGACCTGGCGCTCCACGGCATCGAGGGCTGCGGCCGCCCGCTCCTGCTGTTCCCGTGGCGGGACAGGCAGTGCCACCGACAGCAGTTGGTCGGGATTGAGCCGCTTGCGGCGCTGCACGGTCCCGACGACCCTGTTTTGCATTTCCGCCCAGAGCCGGGGCGTCCTGCAGACGTGCTTCATCCAGCCCGGCGCGACATCGCCGGCCAGGGTGAAGGTCGGGAACTCGTTGCTTGCCACGAAGCCGTCGTACTCGGGAGGAACCAGCGAGATCGGCCCTTCCCAGGCCGTGAGCTTGCGCATCACCACCTGATTCTCTCGAAGCACGTTCATCGCGGCATACTCGGTGTCCGCGCCGTCGAACAGACCCCTGTCGACCAGGCCCTTTCCGGAGTTGAGCACCCCCGCGAGGCGATAGGTCTGCCCCGTCTTCATCGGAGTCCGCGCGATCTCCAGATGCATCACGTCGCTGAGCAGCCGGGGCTTGGCCTCGCCGCCCTGCGCCGAGCGCCAGAGCATCGACGAGGCCGCCCGATATACCGAATCCAGTGCCGCAGCCTCGGCATCGAGTGCGGCGGTCTGCTCGTCGACCGCGCCGATCAGGTCAACGATTCGCTCCTGAGTCCGCATCGGCGGAAGGACGACGGATACCGATGCGATGCTCTGGGCGGACAGTTCGGTCTGGTTGGTGCTTCCTGTCTGCAGAGACTCGAACTCTGTCTGGAGTGTCGAAAGGAGCAGGCCGCCGAACCCCGGCGCGTACTGCTCCCGGCGGGGGCGCAGAATCGTGATGTGGGAGTCGGCCGTGGCCGGCTCGGGTAGCTCGCGCAGTTCCGCCGCCCGGCCGAGGCTGCCGCGCCCGGTGGAGTTGATGAGCACGTCTCCGGGCCGCAGTCTGGCGTATTCGGGCAGCGTCTGAGATCGGTCGGTTCGCCGCGCGAAGGACGGCTCGATCCGATTCTCGTCGCGGACGCACCTCTGGTTGAAGACCAGGCGACCTTCGTCGGTGTACCGAGGAGCCCTGCCCCGCTGGATGGAGCGGAACGAGTCGCCGAGCGTCGTCTCGACCCACTGATCATTCATCGAAGCCCTCGATCCCGGCGGAGGCGAGCACGCCGAGCATGTGTGCCTCGGCGGTTTGCCGCCCGGCGCGCGCGAGGTTGTAGGCGTCGATGAGAGTTCCCAGGTCCTCTGCTTCGGCGGCGGCCAGCTTGATATACCTGCCGATGCTCAGGTCGTATCCGTTCAGGGCGATCTCCGTGGCGGGGACGAAGCGCGCCGCGAGCAGACCATCGCCATTGGCCGGGGTCGGCGTCGGAGCCGAAGCGCGCGTGATAGGCCGTCACGACGTCGGCGATGTCGGTCTTGGTGAGGATGTTGCGGTTCTTGGCCTTGGTGAACCGCCTGGAGGCGTCGATGAACAGGACTCCGTCCCGGCGCCCTTCGGCCTTTGTCCCGTGAGCACGGAACACCAGGATGCAGGTCGGGATGGATGTCGAGTAGAAGAGGTTCGCCGGCAGGCCGATCACGGCTTCCAGGAGGTCGTCGTCCAGGACGCGCTGGCGGATGGCTGCCTCCTGACCGCCGCGGAACAGGACGCCGTGGGGCAGGACGACGCCGGCCCGGCCCTTCTTCGGGTCCATGCTGGCGATCATGTGCTGAACGAAGGCCCAGTCCGCTGAGGTCTGGGGCGCGACGCCGCCGAAGGCGCGCCGGTCTTCGACCCAGGGCTTCCACTTGAGGGAGTAGGGCGGGTTCGCGACGATCACGTCGAAGGTCGCCATGGAGCCGTCCGGCTTCTTGAAGCGCGGTTCCTTCAGGGTGTCGCCGATCTCGACGCGGAAGTCCGTCAGATTATGCATGAACAGGTTCATACGGGCGACACCCGCGGTGTCCATCACGGCCTCCTGCCCATGCAGGCTGACAGCGTGTAGCCGCGGTCGCCGCGTGTCTTCAGCAGATTCGCCGACGCGATGAGCATGCCGCCGGAGCCGCAGGTCGGGTCGTACACCGACTCGAAGTTCTTGGGGTCCAGGACCTCGACGATCAGTTCGACGACCTCGCGCGGGGTGAAGAACTGGCCGGCCCGAGTGCCGGAGCCGTCGGAGAACCGCTTGAGCAGATACTCGTAGGCTCCGCCGAGCACGTCGTGGGACATATTGCCCTCGTGCATCTTCGGCGTGCGGTCCATCGCCTGCATGACCGCCGCCAGGACGTCCCCCGACAGCACCGCCTCGGAGGTCCAGGTCATGGACCCGAACAGGCGGGAGAACTTGTCGGGGTTGGCCGTCTCGATGGCCTGCAGGGAGGCGCGGACCCGCTGGCCGAGGCCCGCCTGGGTGACCGTGGCCAGGATGGACGACCAGGAGGCGCGGCGCTGCTCGATGGTCCCGGGGTAGATGAACGGAATCTCGAACGACTGGTAGTCGCGGTACTCGATCTCGTGGGCCTCCTCGGCGGACAGGTCGCTCAGGCCCTCGTTCTCCGCCAGGAACTCCTGGTGCTGGTGCTCCCACGTGTCCGACAGGTACTTCCAGAACATCAACGGGAAGATGACCGAGGAGTACTGCGCTTCGGGCATCGCGACGCGCAGCTCATCGGCGGCATCCCATAGCCGGCTCTCGATCTCCTGCTGGGTCACTGCCATCAGTCGGGGGTGTCCTTGCTCGTCAAAGGGGGCGACCCGAAGGCCGGGGCGCTATTTCTGGTATGTCCAGCATGTATCCGCCTGGGTGTGCTCTCCCGGGTGACACAGCAGGTGGCTCGTCAACGATATCCTTCCCGCGAGCACGAAATTCGGCAATCGGGTGCTGGCCACTGGCGGGCCGCGACGGGACGACGCGGCTGTGAATCCCTGCCGATGACAGGTGGGCATATCAGAGTCGGCGGGCCGGCCAGGTGAGGCGCCGTCAAGAAGCAGCAGGCCGCCCCGCCGATTGACAGCGCGTGCGAGGTGCCGGGGATGGCCGTCCTGGTTACGAGGCGTGGATGTTGAAGCGGCTCCGGCCGCGCCTGAACCGCCGATGAGGAAGCCCCTGGTGTATCTCGGTACGTATCGTGAAGGCGCGCAGTAAGGGGATCCGCCCTGCCCGGGAGACAGGAACTTCCAGGCTAGCGGGGCAGTGCCGCCCGGTTGCGCAAGGGAGGACAGAGCGGCGCACGACTGACCGCCCAGCGGAAGGCAGCCGCCCCGTGGCCTGTGACGG
>CAVTRT010000003.1:0-4735474 GCA_963737285.1 uncultured Actinomycetota bacterium | reverse complement strand
CTGGCTATACCTATCACGGCTTTGCGTTGTAAGACGAGCAATACCACATCTACTTCCTCAGGGCCCATATCTGCAGGAACAGCAGGGAACTAGTGTTCTTCCAATATTTGATAAGCACTATCTCGAATGCCCCCCTATCAGCAGAACATTAAAGATTCAATAGCTCTAGGTGTTGACATATGACCCTAATACCACCGAACTCTAGTCTCGTTCCGTATGCGTTGAATTTGAATGTCGATACCATTCCTGAGCTACAGCCGCTTTTACAGCACTCTTCAACTATGCGTAGGCAATGATCTTTAAGCTCTTCTTTTCTTTTGACATAACTGGATTTACTGTATTAAACCTGGTCCTGTCGAAGTAACCAGATTTCATTAAGCTGCAAACCCGGAATGATGCTGGTGAGACTCATTACACGGGAATCTCATGGTCCGGTCTTATTGTTGGAATGCCAATTGTAGCTTACCCGGAGGATTACGACCGCACAGGTTACTAGCAAATACTTCGTGCATTTATCAAGGCTTACGAAGACCGTTCCACAACTACGAGTACAATGTAATCTTACCCGACTAACGGAGCCATCGCACAGAGCCACCTTCTGGCATCATAACTTTCTTGCTGCTGGGTCGAGTAGTCCCGTATTATATTTCCATGTCTATACAGCATCTGATCTCAGCACAGGCTTGCTCCTCAGACTCTCCGGTCTACCATAAGAACTGAGCACAGTAGAAGACACAGTCACGGTAAATACTACTAATTTTACGCCTCTCTGTGAGGGCAGATGACAGCATACAAATGCTGTTAAGCCTTGTATTCTAGCGGCAGTAGGACAATCGGACCTTCGATTTGTCGTCCCAAGTAGCCCCACGCTTCAGCGGCTTTCATTGATTGGTATAACGGCTAGCACATTTTCCGTTACCATTCAGAAGTGAGCTGGAAGTACAGTGATCTCTAGCATGAGCCACATTCCTGTTACTTCCTCATCTCCGGAATGTTTGTTTCATCCTTTGCTGTCTCCTAGATGATGAACACGTCGACTCTGCAACTACAACTAACTTCCAGCTCGTTGGACTATCTTAAATTCACGCGATAGTGCGTCCGATCAAAATATCCGTTAAGGTATGCCGAGGAAAAAACATGTTGTGCTTCACCGTGTTAAAAATTGAAAGTGGAATGGAACTTCATCCACGCCGTTATCATAGTCGGCTCGCTTCCGTGGCATGCGTATGTCGCATTCGTTCCCAGCCTACACTCCGATCTTGAAGGCCGAATAGAGCTGACGATTCCAGTCTAGCTGAACGGAAAATTCAGATGCCCTAGAGCGGAACAGGCACTTTGCCCCATTTGAAACCTCCCAAATTGCGGCCTCGCCCTACCTGCTTCGGGCCGAAGCCAACAAACTAAATACAAAAAGACTCACCCACTATATATACAAGAATTATGTGAATAACTTTAGGAGGCCAATAGAAATCCAGTGTCATATATCAGGTGGCCTTAAGAAGCCCAATTGGTTCCTAGCTTACAAAACCTCATGTAAAGGATGCAGTGCCATAAAACATGAAGGGAATACCATGCAGACAGTCATCTTACTACTCGTAACCGCTGTGAGATGAATCGTGCCGGCAAAAGCCACAATGCGGGGTAATAATACCACCTTCCTGGATAAGTATAAAGCACCTCGGCACATAAGGTCAACAGATGAAATCCTTTCTAGTTGATGTATGCGAACAACGCTAACGAGGATCGTATCTTCATGCGTCCCACTATGCAAGCAACGGAGGTCCTGTGGATGAATTGTTTTCGTTATGCATGAAGTTAGGTTCCAGCGCCATCATGACGGATCCCACATTCTGAAGCATCACTCCTCACGTCGAGTCTTCTTCGAATGCTTCTTTCCATTCATTCGGAAGATAGTTTCCGCAACCATGAGTAGTCGGCCTCAGAAGTCATCCCGGGTGTATCCATGCGATCAATGCTTTGAGGAGAGTCCGATGCGACAAGACTCCTCCTCGCTGCAATCGATGTTATGATATCAACCTGCAGTGCACACGTGAGGTTGTCCGACAGCGACCAGGAAGGAAGAAAGGATCGGGAGCCGTGATTTCCCGATTGAGAACAGACCCAGAACAATCGTTGAGCGAAGATCGAGTGCCACGTAAGGCAACACAGGTACAGCAGTCCTATACACCTCAAAGCCCTGGACCTGGACTAAGACATTTCAATACGGATGAACTCTCTCTCTGTGGTCTCGATGAGTACTTCTCGGTCCCACCTCGAGTTCCACGAAGAGTCTCCACGCCCGATGGAAGTCCAACAAACAGCGCAACGCATCCAGATCGAGCCGCTGCCATCATGTCTAATCTGCCAACTCTATCTCAGGATATTGATCAATTTGTCAATAACCTGTACCCTATTTGGCCGATTATGGACGAGACGTTTCTACGAGAAGCTTTGGATCACCCTGAACAACTAGATCATCACCAAACTTGCTTAGTACTATCTATCTGTGCTCTTTCTGCCTTGCATATCCCAGATCAAATTCACCACCCAGGAACCAAGGAAGAGGAGAGCACAGCGCTTCATAAAGAAATGCATGCAACTTCGTTCCACCTTCGAGTATATCGAAAGCGCATCTATTTTTACCGTTCAAACGTCTCTTTTCCTCTCTGTGGCTGAGGTAGAATTTCAAAGAGTTCAAACTGGTTTCTTCTCAGGGAGGCTATAATGCTGGCCCAGGAGCTTGGGTTTTATGAAATAAAGGATCTTTCTCAAAAGCTACAGCTCAGTCAATCCGAAACGTTATCAATTCAGCGAACCTTGTATCTGTTGTCTTTGACTGAGCGAGGACTTACCCTCCTTCGCGATAAACCATGTGCCATCATCATGTTTGATTCTCCTCCGGAAGAACGGTTCGAAAACGAAGACCCAAGGATTCTCATGTATGGATAGTTTCTTACCTTTATTTTGTTGTCTTTCTCTGCAACGCATGTAGCCCGATGCTGTGTCGTCTCATGGCGTCGCTCTTCCTCAGAAAGTGTTGTCATGAATTCAGCTGAAAATATGGGTGAATGCTGACTCGCACCTCTGACAGAGGGCTTCAAAGTCTCGGTAGACTGTTCAAGGTTCTAGATAAACAGATCTTAGATTTTTGGGTGAACGGCTCAGCGGAATATCCTGGAACAGAATCGACAGTCTGCCAGCCCGATGTAAACCAGTGGCGTCTGCCCTTTCGCCATCGCGACCCGAGCCGCAATCTTTTGGGGGGGGGGGGGGGGGGGGGGGGGGGGGGGGGGGCGCCCTTTCGCCATCGCGACCCGAGCCGCAATCTCGGCAGCCTGTGGAACCGAAACGGTATCCCCGAGGCCATTTGGCTCGATGTCGATGGCCAGCACCGGCAGCATCCCGGCAACCGACAGGAAAAGGTTGGCCTGGCCAGACGGATTGGTTGCATCTGCGAAGTGATAAGCCCCGACCAGCAACCCAGCATTCAGCGCAGCCATCGAGCGTGCAACAAATGTGTTGTCGATCCATCCCGACCCCTGCGTTGCCTTGAGGATCACCGCCACGATGCCGCCAGTCCTGACCGCTCCGAAATCAACAGGAGCCTGCCAGTGCGATAGGTCGATGATCGTATCAGTCCAGGTGGTCATTTTGTCCTCAGAAAGACGCCCTCGCGGCTGCCGAGCCGGAGCCGCATTGACACAGCAACTCCGTCATCAGCAGCATCCGCGCGGACCTTGAAACAGGTCAGGTGACAGTTTTCGCCCGGCTGGTGCGGGCAGATCCCGCAATGCCGGGTGATGCTGCCGGTCAGATCGGAGACGCCGGCCTTCGCCTCCCACGGCTCGTCGGCCGGGAACAGCGCGCGCCGGGCTGCGGCGATCTCTTCGATGAGTGGCGTGCGGAGAGGCCATCAAGACACCCTGATTGTGCTGTCCATGTACCATTCGCACCACGGCACCGAACTACGGCCGTAACTAGTAAAAGTTCCATTCGGCAGAAATCGTGATGATGCCTGAGTAAAGGCCGCGGCGATGCCGGGCTCAGTCAATCCGGCAGCCAAGCCACCCGCAAAAACAGCAATGTATTCAGCTTGGTAGCCGTTTGGGTTTTGATTGTTGTTGGGACCATAAGCTATTTCGGGTGGCGCCGGATTATACAAGGGGCGAGGGGCAAACTCCAGATCGGTGCCCGCTGCCGATGGGACAATGGGACTGCCGCCGGACGTTGCCGAGAGCCTAAACGTCGGCGCGACGGACGACGATATGTACCCGGTGAAACTAACAATATAAAGCGGGGCCGTTCCAAACAAAGCAACCGCATTAGCACTAGATGGAATCCATTGATCTCCGTTTTGGTAATAAAAAGTGTTGTAATCAACGACAGTAGGCGAGTAAGCCGGGCCGCCATTCCACGCGGTCATGGTGAACAGGCCGGTCGCGTCGCATGTGACCCCAGGGACATCAATCGACGGTACCCCAGCGCACGTGCCAATGTTCGCCAAGCTGGTCGCCCACGATGCCCCCTGATTCCCCGTGGGAGTTGATGTCCACGGTATCTGATCCCAAACCCGCTCCAGACCAGCCCAGAAAGGCGAAATCCCCCAATTCGTGACCAGCCCGGTCATCAGTCGAATGCAACGGTTGGCTGCCCACAAAGTAGTTGCGCCGGGTAAGATTGCCCCCCAATCTTGATGGATTAGTCCATACATGACGTTGGTTACTTGCCCGGCATAAAGGTCCATGAAGGTGGAATCATAACCCGTAGTGGACATCATGCCCATCGCTCCAAAGCCGGGCGAGGACGCGTACCAGACGGTATCGATGAGATACATGCTTCTGATGTTTTGCCCGACTATACTCCACCAATAATTCTGCTCAGGACGACTATTCGCGCCGACGACGGATGAATAAATCGGAGACCGCATCCCCCAAGCAAACGACCGTGGCGCCTGGCCGGCCCAGCAAAACTTCGCATATTGCTTCGGAGGGGTCGCGCCTGGGATAGTCATCGTCCCGTTTGTAATTCCGTCATACGGAAACTTGGGATAACCAAACACCCCGTAATTACCATCACGATATATCTCGTCGAGCATCCAAGGCTGACCCTCCATCAAATATTGCGGGATCATACCAAATTCTGGTTGATGGTCAGTTACGCCCCCTTCCAAGGCGGCGCTGGCTCCAACCCCCATCCAAAAACTAAAGTAAAGCTCATAATTATTGCCAAAGGGCAATGCAGGATATTGTGGTAACGCAAAATTCTGCGTTGCGTTGTTATTATAATACATGCAATATAGTGGGAATGGAGCTCCGAGACCAGGATAAGATGTTCCTAATTGGTCTGGTCCGTTGTCGCCGGCTGGGATGTAGCCAGTCGCTATATTCAGCATATTCATCATCGGCATGGTGGCGTGCGAAAGCGCCATCGCGCGGATCTGGTCCCAATTTGCGACAGTCGAGTTCATCCACCAATTGGCCGAAGGGTCCGACCAGACTCCGATGCCGATATGGACTCCGCCCTGGCTGATCCCAGTCGGCTGTATTCCGAGGGAGTTGGGGCGATAATATGGTCCGCAGCCTTGGTTAGAAGCGTCGGTCCAGTAATTGTTGAAGAATACTCCGGTGCCAGGTGGCGGTGTCAAATTGTATGGCGGCACCATGCCAGTTTGCATCCAATAAAGCTTTTCGGATGCCGTCAGATTCGGGTATGGAGTTGCGGTCCGCGCCGGCAAAAACCAGGCATTGCCGTTGTCGTCGGCCGGCAAATAGCTGCCCTGCCAGTTGTTCACGGTGCAGGTCCGCGTCATCGTATTCGTGCCGGTTCCGGCGCTGCTGATCGTATTAAACCCTTGACCACCGCTGGCTGTCACATGATAAGCCACGGGGGTTTGACAAGGGAAGATCCCGGTGACACCGGCGCTTGGGTTAACTGCCGCAAAATTGAGTTGTCCGGCTGTGAGACCTGTCGGCAGCGTCGCTCCACCGCCTTGCGTAAAGACGATCGGCTCACCCTCTTGCAGAGCAGCTCCGGCATTGGAGACGGAGCCGCCGCCGATGCGCCAGCTTGCTCCACTCCCTGTCCCCGGTGACCTATCCAGCGTACAGGTTTGCGGCGTCGGCGCGCTCATAATCGTGTAATTGCCGCTCGTCAGAGCGCTGCCTGGCTCGATGAAAATCTGCATGCCGACGTAGCCATACTGAAACCCCAGGGTGGGAACATTCGGGAGGGTCATGTCAGTAAAGCTGGTGGTGCCGGTAGCGCTGCCTGCCGCTCCGGTGGCAGCGATCAAGGTCAGGTCAGCGGGATTGACATCAGCCGCGGTGATCGGGAAATTCTGAGTCCAACTCCGCAATAGCGTGGCGCCGGAATAAATCGAGTGGTCGCCCCAATACAGGCTCGGGGTCGGACTCGTCACGGTAAACCACGGGTTGCCGAGCTTCGGCATGAACTCGATGCGGCCGTTCGCCCAGGCTACGGCATAAAACTCTTCGTACAGATTTTTGAACGGCGCTCCCCCGGTAACATCGGTCAGCGCGCCGGCGACAATCCATGTCGATTGCACCGCACCAGATGAAACCTGACGGATGCCGCCTGGAATCCCGGTTCCACTGCCGTTCGGACCGAAGGTGATCCCGGCATAGGTGTTGACGACGAATTGATGCTGGCCGGAGCCGATCACCGCGTTATTGCAATCGCTCGTCGGCCAGGTCGCGCTGCCAAACTTGACCACCAAGTTTTGCGCCGTTATCGCGCTCATCGATACCGGCGTTCCAGGGCTGTACGTCCCGGCCTGCTTGTAGATCGAGATCGTGCGTGCAGAACCGAAGGTCGGAATGATCGTCGAGAAGACGACATGCCTAATCCATGCGCCGTCAGTCGCACCGGATTGACCGTTGAAATCGGAGCGCTCGTCGTATTGCATCGGCAGCGTGTTGCCGAGATCATCTTTCAGCACAAAGGTAAAGCCCGTCGTCGCGACATCGCCGCGCTTGAAGGCTTGCCCAAACCTCAGCTGGACGTTCGTTTCCGTGCCGCCTGGATTCTGCAAGGTATAGGTGGTCAGCAGCGTCAGCCCACCGCCGCCGCCTGAGCCACCGCCTCCACGGAAAAAGGCCATCGCCGGGATAGCGTTGCCAAGCGCCGCGAACGCACCGAGCGCCATCGTGAAGACGCCACGCCGGGTCATCGTCCGGCCGCGACCGCCGCGCGTCAGGCGCTGTGCCGGGGCGTATAGGTTCGGATGGCCATCGCCGCGAACCAGGTCACCCAGCACGCTCTCTGTGGCCTGCACGGGCGTTTCCGGCTCCGGTCGCACATAGGGCTCGCCGAAACCTTCGGGACAGATTGGGCGGTCGATCTTCATGCGGCGTCTGCAAATTCGTCGTTGGCTGGATCGAGCATCGATAGGTTCAGCACCGGATCGACGTAGATCGTCGTGCTCGCGGCGCCGTTGTAGACTTTGCAGCTGATCAGCCCAACAGCGGTTGGCGAATAGGTCACTGTCAGCTTCTGATAGGCAGGGGTCGATGGCGGCGAGGTCCAGGTCGATGTGTCTGTCGGCTGCGCTGCGGGAGTCGAAAGCGGGGTCGCCATCGCATCGTTGACGGTCGTCGAGGGCGGGTATCCGCTCCCGATGTATTCGCATTGCGCCCAGACCTGATTGTTGTTCTGGGTCGCCGAGGATACGAAGTAGATCGTGGCCGTATGCGTGCCGGATGTGAAAGAGCTGTAGGCCCGGATCGGCGCGCTGACTTCTGGGATCAGAAACGACGCCTGTGCCGTCGAGACCATTGACCAACTCGTTGGCGTCCCAAAGGTCGTGTTGCCGCCACTGCGATAAGTCGCCGTGCTTGTCGTCAGCAATCCTGTCGTGCTCGGGACCGTGTAGCCGGTGCCGTCGAAATTCCAGCGGAACTGAGTAGCCTCGGCATTATCTGTGCCTGAAGTATCGAACGCCAATCCGCCGGAGCCGTATTTGTTATTGTAGACCTGCACGTTCGGCACGCCAGCCGCAAGACCAGCTCCCGGAGTCACCAAGAAATGGCCTGTCGTCAAAGCACTAAGATCGACACCATGCACAGTTAGACCGAGGCCGCCGAATCCGATATTCAAATTGAAGACTGAGGTCGGCGCCGTCCCACCGATAGCGTTTGCCGTGTTTGTCCAGTCGACGTAGCAGCCGCCGTAAATGGTCGAAAAGTTGTCGCCGGTGTTTCCGAAGGTGAATGTCGTATTGCTGAAAGACAGCGCGCCACCCGCTATGCATTCGAAGGCTTGCGTGCTAGCTCCGGTGGAAGCGGTATTGAAAGAACTGTTGACAAACATCATTTTCGCTAAACCGGCGCTTGTTCCCGGCGAAAACTCAAAATAATCCGTTGTAGCCGAACCGCCGGAAGCTCCGGTGAAGCTGATCCCGTTGAAATAGCCACCGGCGCCTGCGATCGTAAAAGTCGTGTCGCCAGTCGAGGTCAGGCTGCATCCCGACGTTATATCCGTTCCGATCGGCGGGATATTGCCGTTTGCCGGATTGACGCTGATCAGCGAAGTCGCCAACGGCGATGCCTGTCCCGGCAATGTCAGCGAAAAATTCGTCGATTGCGTCTCGGCATGGGAGTTAGAGCAATAGACTGTATCGCCACGATTGATCTTGCTCGTACCGAGCGACGAGAGATCATTGTAGCGCGCCGCCGGGGCCGTCCATGTCGTGGTCGAGCCGATATGTTGATAAGCCGGCACCCCTGTCGCTTCGGTCCAGGAACAGGTTCCGTCGCTCGCCGTGACGCCGCCGGCCGTCAGTATCCAGGTCGGTTCAGTCGAACCTGAAGTACAGGTCGAGACGTTCTCGCGAAACACCCGCTCGCTGTTCACGGCTGGCGCGGCAAGTTGCCGAACGAGGCTCGGCGTCGAGCTGTTATAGGCCGTCGTCGCCGCCCACTGCGGGACCGCCGTGTAGCAGGTCGAGCAGACATACCAATTGGCGGCGAAGGCCGGCAGGGTCAGGCCGAGCAGAAACGAAGCCGCCAGCAGAAACCGCTTAATCATTGAGATACCCCGATCCGGTCGCATAATTCGATGCGATGCCCTCGTTCATGTAGGCTTCGCCAACCGCGAAATTGGAGAAGGTTGATGGCGGAGAAATCGCTGGCGTTGGCCTGCTGGTGCCGAGAAGGCCACCGAACTGAGCTAGCGCACTCACCGAAGCGAAGAGCATGGCGGCCAAGGCCAGCACGCCAATGGTGCGCATTACGCTAATCCGCATCTGAGCGCCCTTAATTCACGATCTGGTAATCGACGCAGGCCGGATTTGCCGCCAAGGTCGAGTTCATCTGAATTGTGAAGCTTGTGCCCGCCGATCGCGCGGTGACCACCGGGTTGACCAGCGTCGCCAAGGTGGTGTTGCAGGTCGTGCCGGCGATCGTCGCGCTCTCATCGACATTCAGGAGGATCTCGCTGTTCGCGGTGACTGCCGTGCTGTTGATGACGAGAGTGGGCGTCGCCCCGGTCGGCACGGCGACGCTGCCGGCCCGCGCCGAGCCGCAGACGGCGGGCGACGCTCCGCTCGAGCAATTCGATGCCGTAACGCCCGCCGGAGCACCGCCGGCGCATTGCAGCGATGATGAAGATGAGGCATAGCAGGAGAACATGAGTAATGGCATTCGCCGCCGGATTGAGGCTGATCGCGCCGTTGTAGTTGGCGCCGAAAGCCAAGGTCCGGTTGCCGGTCGCGTCCTGCGTGATCTGGAAATTTAGGATCTGGCCGGCGACAAGATTGGTCGGATTCGAGAGCGTCCGGTTGCCCGCGATGGTGACGGTGAAGTTGTTGCTCAGCGCTGCGTTGACTGCGATCGTCGCGCCATCGGTGAGGGCGCTCGGAACCGAATAGCCCTGGGTAATTGAGGTCGGACCCGAGACATACAGCCCATGAGCACCGGGACTCGTCACCGCGCCAGCGGAGGCAGCGACAATAAACGATCCATCGCTTCCTAGGGCAGCATTGGTCCCTGGAGTTACGGACCCCGATGCTGTCGTGTTGAACCCGATGAGCGTGCAGGTATTGACGCTATGCGACCAAGCCGCGCCGGAGCAGGTCTGGAACTGAATCCCAACCGGGGCGGTCGTCGTTACCGATGTCCCGTCGTAGCCATTTGCATCTATCGCGCCGATGTTGACGCTGGTTCCAAGTGCCGTCGGCGAGGCCAGCGTGCCGCCGTATGCGATGTCTTGCACGACACCTTGCGCGCCGTTTGTGCCGATCAGGCCGAGGCCGGAATTCGTTCCATCCGCTCCGGCGATGATCGCGCCGTTGCTGACCAACGTAGCCGGCGACGGAACCGCCGTGATGTTGAAGTTGCCAACCAGGACATTCGTGGAGAATGACCAATCTGGGTTCGTGGCTGGCGCAGTTCCGGCATCCGCCGCCGACCATCAAATTGCCGGCCGCAAGTAACGCGCTCGAACTCAGCGCCGAAGTCGATGAGAACTACGGAATGCCGCCGTTGGTGCCAGTCGTGGTCAGGCCGAGATTGCCGGAAGTCGTCACCGGCGATCCAGTCACACCGAGGATGCTGCTGCCCGGAACGGTCAGCCCGACGCTGGTTACGGTGCCGCTGCTGCCGACACTAGCAAGAGTGGCGTAGTTGGTCCCGTCGCTGGTCGGGCAGGCCCATGCACCAGGAGCCAGCGTCAGCGCGGTCGTATTGCCAGCGCCCTTAAAAATTGAGGTTGTCGCATTTATAGTCGCGTTACCGCTCGATCCGGTGTTCAGTAAGCAGGTTCCCCAACCACTGGCAAACCCGGTCGTGCCGGCTTGCGCCAAGGTATAAGTGAAATTGCCGACATAGACCCAATCGGTATTGTAGCCGGTGACTATCGCGGTCCCAGCCCCGGACTGATCCGTGGTCGGCTGGGTAAGGCCAATCGTGCCGGTGCCGGTAATCGGCGAAGGTGTCACAACGACGTTCGGTGTCGCCGCAGTGATGCTGACAGAACCTCCACTGCCACAAGCAGCGCCAGCATCCTGGAACCTGGCCCCCATTTCAAGCAGTTTCCCGTAACAATCGCGCCGTCTTGAGTTGAGAACGATCCTGTGGTTCCTGGTGCTACCGCAAGGGCAGTTGCGGTGAACGCCGGTGCCGAGCCCCGTCAGCCCACTCACAGGAACAGAAGTTGCCTGGAGAATGCCAGATCCTGATGTGGTGAGTGATGCTCCAGTTCCGATCACCATCGCGGCTGTGGAATTGGTGCCACTAGTTATCGCATTGAAAGCAGGTGAACCACTACTACTCGTCGTACCACAGGAAAAGCCAGTCCCAGTCGTATAGTTGAGATGGTTGCCCGCCGTATCGATGCAGGACGGCAGCGCTAGCCCACTCGGTGTCGTTGCCGTCAAAGCGCCGAGGACCGTGTTTGCCGACAGCGTCGGCAGATCGGCTAGCACGATCGCGCGTGGTGTCATCGCGCCAGACGAGCCATTTGGTGAGGCCAGGAATAGGTTCGCCGACTCGCTGGTTCCCGTGAGCGCGAGTGTGCCAGAAGTGGTGATTGGCGAGCCGCCGACCGTCAACCAGGTCGGCGCGGTCAAGGCAACGCTAGTCACGGTGCCAGAACCGCCAGATCCGCTCGACGCCGCAGTGATCAGCCCCTTGCCATTGACCGTGATATTAGCGTTCGTGAACGAGCCGACGTTGCTGTTGACTGTGGCGAGGGTCGCCACGGCCCCGGAGGTCGTCAAATCTCCGCTCAAATTCCCTGCGGCCGTCACCAGCCCTTTACCATTCACGGTCTCTGACGCGAAGGTTCCGATGTTTGAATTAACCGTCGCTAAGGTGGTTGCCAGCGACCCAGCTACCGTCGTCACGTCCCCGGTCAAGGCGGGGAATTGAGCAGCCAACAGCGTTCCTGTCAGCCCACTCGTCGGCATCGATGTGGCCGCGATCGTGCCGGAGCCGGACACCCCGAGCGAAGCCCCGGTCCCGACAACCATCGCCGCAGAAGCATTCGTGCCGCCAGTGATGGCGCTGAAAGCCGTCGAACTGCCAGCAGCGCACGGCACGTTGTTGATGAAGCAGCCGGTCATGTTGATCGTGCCGGCGCCCTTTTGGCCGCCAGTCGGCGAACCGATCGTGACGCCGCCGGATGCAACATCGGTGATTTCGCTCGCCACAAACGGCGAGGTCCCGGCCCCCATCGGCACTGTGCCGGCCGTAAAGGTTGTGAGATCCGACGGGCCGGTAAGCGACAGTGTTCCCGTCGTGGTTATCGGGCCGCCCGACAGCGGTGCGCTCGTCGCGATGTTGGTAACCGTGCCAGTGCCACCCCCGGCTATCGTGTTGCATCCGAAGCCGACGCCAGATGCCCAAGTGAGGGCATTCGTCGACCCAGAGCAAGACGGCACGCTAAGGCCACTTGGGGTCGTCGCGGTCAAGGCACCGAGAAGTTGGTTTGCTGAAAGAGCCGGCAAGATCTGCATAAGGAAGGGGCGTCGATAGAAGAGCTAAGCTACCGAGTCCGAGATTAGTCCGTGCGGTCGATAACGCTAGCAAGGTCGGAAAGGTTGTTTGCCGGATTCAGTGGAGTGAAGCCGAGATTGGAGGCCGCCACCCCCGTAGCCAAGTTAGAGGCCGGCAACAGCCCCGTTACCCCGCCGCTTCCCCCGACCGCAAGATTGATCGGAGGCAGCGCGCTATTCACGAACGCGGAAAGCTGGAGCTCCCGTTCCCAACTGGAGTGGCTTCGACCCGGTAAGATCGCAGCCTCCACTCTTGCTGGACAAACGATGATCTGCGTTGAACTGTTCCAAGCCCCAGCATTTCCGAGCGCATTCGGCGCCTGCACCGTTACTTGCGCCCACGTGGAACTGGAAAGCAGTCCCAGCCCCAGCACCAGACTGAGCTTGAATAGTTTGAATTTCATGAGCCAGTTCCTAGACAAGCGTTCGGTCCAGTTCCAGTTCCGAGACAAGCTGTTATACTAGTGCCGGTCCCAAGTACGTTTTGATCAATCGAGCCGCAGGTTCCGTTCGCCGCGCTTACTACAACACCGTTCTGCAGCGTCAGGCTCGGGCAAGTGAAGACTCCGTTAACAGAACTGCTTCCAGGCGTCTGTTGGCACATCCATCCAGTCGAACCGAAGTTGGGATTGAATGAGAAAACTGATTGGCCAGTGGGCACTGGAACGGAACGAGCGGGTAGCCTTGTGGGCAAAGCTGGCCACGAGACAACCAAAGCGCCGATAAGTCCAACTATCTTAGCCCAATTCCTGATTAGCATGGCCCTGTCTGAGCGTTAGTTATGATTCCATTCATCACCGTGACTTGCCAAACGCACGAGAAAGAGCCTCCGATTCCGCCGATCGGCGGGTAGACTTTCCTGCAGAACCAGCCCGGCAGGCCATGCGTTGCAGGATTGAATCCGTAGACCCATTGACCAGTCGAGCATTGAAAAGGCTTAAGCGGATAGGGCTGTTGTTGGGCAAACGCGGAACCCGCCATCAGCAATAGCAACAAACAAATTTTGACCAGCTTCGTCACGGACAGACACTTACAACAAGAGTGTTGCTCCACCATGTCCCCGGCGGCAGGCCAGCACAAGACCCGGGAAGCGGCGTCTTGAATTGCCCCAAGGCCGGATTCACCTTGTCGAAGCTATTGACCCCGAAGGCAACGTTCTGACCGAAGGTCGAGGGCACCGAATAGGTGTCCTGCGAGTTGGTCGCGATGTTCCCAGTGACCGCGGCCTGACCCGTAAAGCCTGGAAAGATGCATGGCGTCGAATGCCGAGAGGATTGAGTTGTTCCCGATCACAGCAGAATGCGCGGCCAAAATGGCTATCCCCAGGTTTGACCCGACCACTCCGGGGAACATGGTATTTCCGTTGATGGTAACGTAAGCGTTCGGGCAATTCACATAAACGCCGTAGTATGGGCCGGTCGTCGTGCTCTCTCCATAGTTCTGTATCTGGGTGTCATGAATATTAATTACATTCATGTTTGTACCGATGCAGGTAAAGAAGCTGCCGTTTCCGCCAGCCAGCGTGCCAGTTATAGAAACGTCTTCGCTGCCGTCCACGTGGGCCGGATTATTGATGACAAACGCCCCTCCGTTACTGGTGCCGCCCTGGGTGTCGAAGGCATAATATCGGCCGCCGAACGTGACCCGGCTAATGCCGCCACCATTCGGCCCGACGAGAAGCACCTGTTCGTCGCTATCAAAGGTCGTGTTTGGGCCGAACGAGGATTTGTCGAGCCACCCGGTCGGATCGACATAGACGCCGATCGCATAATCAACGACGGTCAACTGGCCAGTATGTATGCCTCCGACACCTAAGGTCGAACCGATCACCGGACCGCCATTGCCAAAGACATGCAGCCATCGCCCGTGCAATTTGGTCCAATTCCTCAGATTGGCCGGGGAAGAGACCGCGCCATCATAAAACAGCGATGGGTTGCTGACCACGTTATCGACTACCAGCGTCTCTTGAACGTTGCCAAGCTGCCAAACATTATGAATTGCGTACACGTCTGAATTTAGCAAACGAATATTTCCATATGTATCGTTGATGTTGTTTTGATCCCAGAAATCGTACGCATTTATGACATGGATGTTTTCGAGATGGATATTTTCTGGTGGGTTTCCGGGGACTTCCGAAAACAGCGGCGGGTATACGATTGGATTGACAGCAACACCGTTCTGGTTGGGCCAATAGAAATTGCAACCAGAAACCGTGACGCCGGCCTTGAGTCCGAAGACAGAAATTCCGCTAGTGCTGGTCAGAAGAAATGTCGTACCATAAGTGCCGATTTTTCCTGATCCAGAAAGAGGAGCATTCGAAGCGTTTGGAGTCGCTTGACATTGAATTGTGATATTATTGAGTGGAATTTGCGTTGCCGAAGTCAGCAGCGGTTGGCCTGGAGGCATCACTAACGTTCCGCCAGGCGGAACCGATGCAATCGCGGCGACAATCGCCGAGTCAGCTGGAGTCACTCCGTCGAGTGGCCCGTTATAAACCACCGTGCCAGTATAGGGAAGACCGTTCTCCGCGCCGGCGGTCATTACAAGCCAATTTGAGCCGTTATAGGTCAAAATTCTGTATTGGCCAGGCAAAAACACGTCAGGTGTCAGAGGAGTGCCGTCGAAATTGACTACCCTGATCGGTGTGCTCCCGTTAACCGAGATGGTCGGGGTGCTAGTCAAGTTCGGCGCGTTGATCTGAAGAACCACCATCGTCGTGGTTGGCCAACACGGCAACTGCGGTAGTTGGATTGCATCCCCCGTCCCACCAGCTGCTACCGTCGTCACACACTTGCTCGGAATTTGCTGAGCCCAAACTAGAGATGGCATCAGCAACAAAATAAAAAGAGCAAAGACTATTTTCATTTCTCGTCGAGCAAAGACTATTTTCATTTCTGTTTTTTCTCGTCAAAACAATGTTGCATGGACATAGAATGGAACTATTCCAGCTGGCGTAGCCGACATTTCAATAGTGACAGTCGTCGAAGTAACTTGACGCAACCCACCACCGCTCACCAGCACCCCAATCTGCGCCCGGTGTAGCATGAACAGACTGAGGAGTACCAGGAAGACCGTGCAGTGCAGAGCCGGTCGGCCCCGCGGTCGTTACATCAATTGTAAAGTCACTTTCGGCTTGTCCAGGATAGTTATCTCTTACCAGCTGTGAGGTAGTTGTAAGACTATTTATTATACCAGCTGTCTGTGCCCCAATTAAGATATTGTCTTTGACGATCTTAGCTTGGCCTAGCCAAAGTCAGCAGACAACAAAATACCATATTTGATTTGTCCAGTCGAAATATTGGCAATTATATTGTCATGGATTGTGAAATTCAGTACAGGTTCCGTCAACAGCGATACCATTTCCATTCACACTATTTACAATACTATTATCGGCTAAGGTATTGTCATGAATAGAGAAGTTGTAGCAATTTACACCGATCTCGATTGCAGTATCACCATTATTTTCAAACATGCAGCCAGAGACAGTAAAGTCAGCACATCCTACAAATGTTGCCCCCATACCGGGGCGATTTGCGAACTCACAGCTCTCTAAATGAAGCTGTGAACAGCTGTTAAATTGTACTGCACTTTGTGCGGAGTCAAGTAAACTCCTTTCAGCGTAGCGTAAGAGACATTTGCAAAAATGGAGAAGTCTCCATTCAAGAAAGTGCAGTCAGTAATCCAAAGAGCACCATTTGGTAGAGAAGAGACAGAAATTGGAGTTCCTGCAGTGCCATTCAGATTAAGAGCACAATTTCTCAAATAATAATCGTTCCCTCCAGACAACGAAATTCCAATACCATTCGCATGACCGCCTTCAATGTTTTCAAGAAAAATTTCAGTGCCGTTTGCTGACAGCAATGAAAATGATTCTGCTGAAGGACTTCCAAGATAGATATCTTGTGCACTGAACTCAAACATTCCACTCAGCACAGCAGTGTTCCACTACTTTGATTGACTGCCGGCGCAATTGTCAAATCTTTAATGCCACAACCGATCAACGAGCTTCCATTAAAAGAGACTACTGTTCCGCTGGCAGGAGTCCAATTAAGAATTGTATTTCTTTTACCAGAACCAAGCAGAATCGTATTTGGATTAGTGATGTTGAGCGTGCTCGAAATATTGAAAAAACCAGGAGGAAAGAAAATTGGTCCACCAACCTGCCAGCTCCCGCGGCATTTATCGCTGATTGGATCGCTGCAGTGACATCATTGTTACTACTGATGCCACCGAACCATGCAACATTTGTCGGCTCTGCAAGACGTGTTGCTCGTACCCAGGTACGACTTGAAGCATCGACAATAATGGTGCCTCCGTTATCGGCAAATGAACTAGACGGTTGGAAGAGTCCCTCACCACCATCATTTACAGTCGAATAACCTTCCACCCAAGTTGGGGCGTAAGTCAATGAAGTCGATGTTGCGCTTCGCAGTGCTGCAATATTTACAACAACATTGACGGCTTGGATGCCAGGCAACAGTTGCCCTACCAACGTCGAAAGGTTTTCAGCTTCCCAACTTGTTCCAACTCCATAGATGACGTCACCAGCTACCGGATCAGGAAAGTTCTGATCATTTGGAATTGACGTGACTTGATCCCAGATCAAGTTGCCGTTCATATCGGTCACGAGCTGACGATATGAATTACCGGGCTGACCCCAAATAATCGCCCGGCCGCCTTGATCTAGCAGAATTGGATTGGTATTAAGAACAGTCAGAAGTGGATCATTCCAAGTCGAGCTTGGAGTAGTCGTACCCGGCACGTACATATAGACGAAACCACCTGCTATCGGGGTCCCGTTGTTATCCAGGAATTGCTGTTCAGCATTTGAGATTAGCAAGCCAGCAGAAGAAGCCATTACAGCTAGCAGCGCTTCAAGTACTGGATTGCACCGGACAATCCATTCAAAATGACACCACTGTTAGGTGCGAGGCGGTCTGGAGAATGCCCGCCCCCGCCACCGTCCCAACCGGGACTGGAGCGGCCGAACTCCATTCCATATCGGTAATCGGTCGCGAGCGGGGGCGGAGAGTTCAGGCGTTTTGCCCGACCAGTATCATCGAGCCGATTCGGATTGGAGTTCGGTCGAGTCATCAAGCAGATTCCTTCTCTGGTGGCGACCAAGTTAAATCCATACCGTGCATCTTATCTTGTATATCTGCCATCAGTTTGAGAGCAGCCATCGATAAACTAGCAGTATCACCACCATTACTCCATGTTGTTCTCCAATGCCCATCAATCCGTACCACTGCGACAACCATTTCAAGATTTTCAGTGTCAGCAATATGAGCACAGAGAAGATGTGGCGAGATTTCCTTGGTTAGAAATGCAATCTTGCTAGGCATGAATTATTTCTTAGCTCCGTCACCGTCAGGCTGCGGAGTGTGGGTCCGAAACGGGCCGTGATCAGTGTAGGGATGGGGGTGCTGTTTGTGAAGCTCTCCGACCGCGCCGGATAAGCTGGCTTTCACCCGCGGCCGTTCCCGGAGAGTGTTTCTGGTTTGGTGCGGCGTTCCGGCCATAGCCAGCTTTGCCACCGCCAGTTCCAGAAGTCGGCTTCATCGCGCCGGGCAGGTTCGCCTTGGTCTCGTCTCCAACGCTGCTCATGTTGTCAAACGCTCCTCTTGCACCAGACATAGGTTTCATTTCAGTTGTCATAGTTAAGCTGCCTTCAGTTGAGCCGGGACACCAAGCCAATGCAGTACGGTTGGCTTCTTCAGCACGGCTTGGTAGAGAGCATCTTCGAGGCGGCTACAGATCGCTAGCCCGCCGCTCGGTCTCAGATGTTTCGTCACTACAATTCCGAAGGCTTCTTTTCCCAGCGCTCTTTCGACAACCGGCTTGTATAGGCCAAAAAGCTGCTCGAAGGCTTCGGCAACTAAGCTTAGTTTGCACTCGAACAGGACGACGGAATTGGTCCGTTCCAACAGGAAGTCGGGCTGACAGTAGCCGAAGCCGGCATTGTCTTGAAAGGAAAACCAGGGGCCGTGCTTCAGCTGGGGGAGCGCTGCACCGAAGGCGTGCTCGTAGCGGAGACCGGCTGCTTTGGAGCCGCGCGGACGACCAACTGGAATAACGGAAGGACGCTCTGAGAGAAGCTCAGCTCTTCTTGAGGCCGTCAATGCGGCGGATCATTTGTTGGGCTCGCTCGGTTGATGTTCGATCGTTTTCGTGCTGTCCGGCGCGGTCACAAAGTTGACTGCGATCTGCACAGGGCTTGCAGGACCATTTCCTCCTGCTCCGACCGATCTGGTGGCTTGAATCGGCTTCAGCAGCATCAGATCGGCCAATTCCATCAGCTCTCGGCGAGACCACCCATCCGGGTCGGAGTTGAGACGATCTTGGAGTTCTTCGAGGGAGTTTAGACCGAAGCTGTCGCATCCTCTCAACGACATCAACGTGTTTTTGTTCTTGATGATCGGCGTAATGTGAAAGCAGTTCTCGAAAGGCCGGATCGCTGCTTCGAAGTGTAGACAGATATGCGTTACTGTAGCCTGTGTAGAGTGAGATCTCTACGTCGGGCGTTCCGATTGCCATGAGGCGAGCAGCTTCGTGGTGGGAATGCTTGAGGCGGCTGAGAGGCTTTGCTGGCGCTGCCTCGGGAAGGGGTGTAGTGAGGAGGTGGAGGTCATCCGCGCCCAACGAACGGATGACCTCCACCTTCGGCGGGGCAGTCCGCTGCCGTGGACCGCGCGCATCGCCTATTTCGAGTAGATCGTCGGGGAGGTCGTCGAGGCCAGCCACCAAGATTGCTCCACACTGCGATTACTCGGGTGCGGCGAATCAGTCTCGGGGGGGGGGAGGAAAGACAGATTGCCGCGCCGCCATCTTATTAAAAGGCAACGGTGCGTGATAGGGGGGTGAGAGAGACGGCTTGGAAAGAATGGGCCGATCAGGGTTGTCCGAGGCTCCATCGGACAATTTTGTCGGGCCGGGCAGCTTCTAAGATTTCATTCAAAGCGCGCGGAAGGAAAGAGCTGTTCTGGAGCACCACAACCGGACAGACCAGCTTCGACAAGTAAGCCGCTTCGACAACTGGCTTCAGCAGCTTAAAGATTTGTCCCTTAACGTAAGAGTGCCAACGAAGCTTGCACTCGAACAAGATAATCTTTTTCTTGAAAAGCAAGGAGGCCGTCAATCTGACAGTGGTGAATGCCCGAAGCGTCACAGAACTTGAACCATTCCGACCGCGCCCCGGTCAGATCGTGGAGACGGCGTTCGAGAGAAAGCCCTGCGGCTTCTGCCGTGAATGGCCGCGCCGCCGCGCCCGCGCGGGCCGGAACGGAGTAAGCCCAACGGAGGGGCGGCGCGATCGTGTGAAAGAGGGGCATTCAAGACACGGCATTGGGGAGTGGTCTTGGATGACTTAAAGAAAGCCCTTGGGCTGCTGGAATCAATTGAAATGTTTGGGGGAGAGAAGAGAGCGTGGCCATAGTGTTTTTACGTCTCGCATCAATTAGGGACCGCCGAAGGCCGCCCGAGTAGGATCTCTACTTGGCCAGCCCCCCGGTTACTTGCTGGGGAATTCTCTTTTACTTCAGCTTTACTTGGTCTTTACTTTCCTTTCTCCGGGTGGCCTCCTTGAAGTCAACGCCACCATTATATCCCAAATGGTGGCGTTGTCAAGACCTTTCTTGCGACTAGATGCCGAGCGCTTCCGCGTTCATTTCCGGCTTTGCCGCTTCCTTCTCGGCGCGTTCCGCAAGGCGCTGCTCTTCCCGAACCATCTTTTCCGCTTCGCGCCGCAGCCGGTCGCCCTGACTCGCCTTGGCGTTGGCAATCATCTGACTCCGGGTCCGAGTCACGCCATTGCCGAGGTCGAGGATCGTCTCGTCATCCTTCGGCAGTTTCTTGCCTGAGCTTTTGAGAACGCTTCGAATGTACTGTACGACGAGCATTTCGAACTTTGCCTCGACGGGATCTTTGCGCGGTCCGCCTTCCCGCACTCCCATCGTACCGTCAAGGATCGACTGGACGATACCGGCTCGGAGCTCGCGTTCCCAAGCCGCCACTTGCGGCGCGTTCGCCGCACGCCACGCTTCCACTGCATCCTTTGTGGCGTCGGGTGTTCCTAGCGCAGTCCGCACGCGGGACACGACGGCCGCACTGACTTCGTTCCCCATCTTGTGCGCGAAAGTCCGTTGCATCAACGCGATTTTGATCGCGTCCGGGATCGCATCGGTTTCGACCGAAAAGTCTTCACCGTACTTCAAAGTTGCCATCTTCATCTCCATTTCCGTGTTGGGCGTCATTGCCTTTCAACATCCCCAATATAGATCGGCGCAGCGGGAAGGTCAAGAACTTTTTTCACCTATTTCCAACTTTTTCGCGGGCGCACCCCATCAAGGCTTTCTTTAATGTCCCTGTTTGTTCTTTAATACATCACCACCATGTATTAAAAATCCCCCATCGTCCCACCTTTTGACCGTCAAAGTCGACCCAGTCCGTTGCGATTTCCCCTTCAGTCCGTTGCGATTTTCTCATCCAAACTCGGTAGATTGGTAGTCTTGGCTGGGTCAAATTTCTTATTTCGTCCCATCAAACGGTAATTCAAATCAACATTATGAGCGATATTGGTAGTCAACAACACCCGTCAACACCAGACCCCACCTCTCCGCCGTTGCTCCTTTCGCAATTTCTCTTGCTTTTTTCTAAAATTTTTTTTTTTAAAAAAGACTCAGAAAAAGAGCACCCGTCGTCCCACACCCCACAAGGGTACCCCTTCATATTGACGGGTGTTGTTGACCCCCCATATAACCCACTTTATTATCCCCCAACACATCCCCTACCGCCCGCACCACCCGCACCCGCATCCCCCCCCGCACCCACCGGAGCCCCTCCAATGCCAATAACCCAGTCCCGCATGATCGCCCTTATAAACGCCGCAAACGACTACAAGTCCGCCCTCGAAACAATCTTAGACTCCATCCGAACTCTGGCAGACGACATTTCCCAATCCAAAACAACCCCAGCCGCCGCCTTCCAATACCTCGAAGCAATGGCATCCACCCGAAGCCTGTTGTCCCGCCCGTCTGCCTCTCCATCAACAATCGCTCTTGAGCACTACCATTTCGCCCGCAATCATCGCCGCAATTCCCGCGTCGCCAACCAGCAAGCCGCGTCCCGCCGCGCGGCCGGGATCCAGCCCAGACCTACCAACGATTTTCCATACCAAACAACCAACCTCTACGGCTTCACGCCACCAAAACCCCAAGCCCTCGCCAACCCATTCCCAATTCCGCAACCTTCCAGACCACATCTTAGCCGCCATCGCCGAGGGCTCTTCCTTCGAGCCCTCGGACGATCCAGACGCCCCCGAGTCCGTCTCCGAAGCCGTCGCCCGTTTCGACGCGGAAGACGACGACTTCGCCAAACAGCTTCTCCACGACCAAGACAACCAAGACAAGCAAGACAATCCAACCAAGACAAGGAATCCAACCAATGCTAATCCAATCCAGTCATTCCCTTCCAGACCGCGGCCTAGACGCCTACTTCACACCAGCCTGCGCAACCCTTTCTCTTCTCGCTATCGAAACCATCCCATCAGGCCTGGTCTGGGAACCGGCAGCTGGTAACGGCGCAATTTCCAAAATCCTAGAATCCCACAACCTAACTGTCTTCTCTTCAGACATAGCCGACTACGGTAATCCCAACGTCTGTTCTGGCCTCGACTATCTCAGAACATCACCTTTTGGAGCAAATCCTTTTGGACCTTTTGAAGCAAAGCCTTTTGGACTAATCATCACGAACCCACCATACCGCCTCGCCGAACAATTCATTAGAAAAGCCATAGACGAAGTTCCCTATTCCGCTTTCCTTCTACGAACCAACTTTCTAGAATCCACCAGCCGTCTCCCTCTATTTCGTTCCAACCCGCCCGTTCGCGTCCATGTCAGTTCCCGTCGGCTTCCAATGATGCACCGTCACGGCTGGACCGGACCGGAAGCCCCATCAAACACTTGCTTTGCATGGTTCATCTGGGACTCCACCACGCCAAATCAAACCACCACGCCAAATCAAACCACCACCTTACACTGGTTTGATTGGGCAGACCACGTGAAACAAAACATTGATGTAATAGAGACTGGAATCTGACAGCATTCAACATCCTTTGCGTGTGATATGCACCCAACGCATGCCCGACCATCCAAAAAATCATATTGACAACCTTCGTCCCATCCCCTACAATCCCCAATTGAACCACCCAGGAGGAAGTCAATGGCACTCTTCAGCAAACGCTCACTACAACTGGCACGCTCAAACCATAAATGCACAACGTCAACGAGTCAAACCAGTCGGCTCAACAGTCTTAGAAGTCCTAGACATATCACTTGCCAAGCTAGCAAAGGATTTCCAAGAGGAAAACCCACGTTTTGATTGCAAGAGATTCCTAATCAACTGTGGTACGAAAATGCAAATATTGTAATCACATTCACACCTACAGCGACGATCCACTGCGCGCCCAGCTGAAGAGATAGCATTATGCCCCAACCCCAGCTAATCCTAACCCTCTCCCCAGCCGGCACCCTACAAGCCGAGCTGCCCGGCCCAAACGGAGCCCGCCGCGTCCTACCGCTCGACGGCCGCCCCTCCGACATTCTCGAGTCCCTCCGCCGTCTTCTCTTCGCCCAAGCCCGCGGCTCCATCAAAATTGGCTCCGCGGGCTTCCCCACCTCCCAGCAGCTTCACCACACCATCAACCACTCCGAGACCGTAGACGGTTGCCCCTTCTGCAACCTTGGCCTCCGTCATTCCAACAACATATGTCAGTCTTCTAAGACGACAATCCAGCAAACCAAAAAGGCCAAAAAGCGCCGCCTCGACCCCCGGACAGTCCAAACCTTGGCCACCTGGGCTCCTCCTATCAATCCCGACGATTTCGGCATCTAGCCAAGCCGACTAACCTACCCTTGAAAAAGGAATATCAGCCATGACTCACCAGTACCCACAAATCCATCACCTACCAGCCTTCTTAAAAAGTGAGCCAGGGCAATTGCCCCGACTACCAACAACACAAGGAACCAACTTAATGACCCAAATCACCCGAGAAATCGCACAGAAAGTCCTCAACACCGTAGACGCAGGTCTCACCAAAGGAATCGGAGAGTCCATTCCAGGACAGATGTGCGTCGAAGCAGCAGTCTGTTTTGCACTCGGCCTCCCTCACGGAGACGAGCCAGACTGTGTTGCACCTTCTCTCCGTGCCTTAAAAATTCGCCTCAACGATTTAGACTGGTCATGTAACCAAGCGCGAGCTAAAGGGTTACGTGAGTTGGCATTGTTGCAACTCGGTTCCAAGGAAAATCTGGATGAAGTTGAATTTGTTAAGCGGGTAGCGATGCTTGTTGTCAACAAATATCTGCCACCTATACTGCGCAAGGTGAATCTAGAAGTAGAGGCTGATGCTTGTGAGCAGGCGGCTAATTTAGCAGATACTTGTACTGCTGCTTCTGTGCTGCTTCTGCTACTGCTGCTGCTGTTCTGCTGCTCTGCTGCTGCTGCTGCTGCTGCTGTGCTGCTGCTGCTTCTGCTGCTGCTGCTGCTGCTGCTGCTGCTTCTGCTGCTGCTTCTGCTGCTGCTGCTTATGCTGCTGCTGCTGCTGCTGCTTCTGCTGCTTCTGCTGCTGCTGCTTCTTCTGCTGCTGCTCTGCTGCTGCTTCATGCTGCTGCTGCTTCTGCTGCTGCTGATAAGGTGCTGGCAGAGTTTGCTCAAGACGTAGCAGCCATCCTAATCGACATGAAAGTCCCTGGAGTCCAGTGGCTTAATCTAATCTAATCCAGCAAAGGAAACCTCGATGCCCACCTTCCTAACCCCAATCGTCGGTACTCACTTCCATCCCCCAGCCAAGCTCCTCTTAACAAAACTCCCCGTCGGAACCCCTCTCATCCTCTCTCCAACACCCGACAACCCCTACGACTCCAACGCCATCGAGATTTTGTTGGCTTCCTCCAACAAAATAGCCTGGACCGAGTCTGAAAAAGTCGACCTCCTCGGCTACGGCATCAGCCCAGAAGACCTAGAGGAACCAGATCATCTTTGGATGCTCGGCTTCATCCCAGCCTCAACCAACACAAAAGCTCTTTCTAACCCGTCCTATCTTTCTAACATCCAAGTCCTCGAAATTCTCGCAACATCCCCTAATCACACCAGCTCACTCACCTTCGCACCCGACGGGAGCCCCCTCGTCTCCCTTTCAACCGGGAGTGAGGGATCGAAAACCATGAATCTCAACAAAAACGCATTGTTACAGTGGCGTAGGAAGAGCCGTTTTACTTTTCTTTAGGCCATCAGGCGTTTTATCCTATCAATCAATAAAATACATAAGTCCAGTATCACCTATAGAAGAACGCACCTATCATAGAATGGTATGACATATGGACTTGGCCCATGTTCATATGATTTACGTGTAGCTCAAGATATAGAAATTATTCCAGGCTCCTTTAATCTTCTTTCAACAATCGAATCTATTGAACTTCCATGGGATATTTGTGCTACTATTCAAGATAAAAGTACATGGGCAAGATGCGGTCTTGTATTCCAGAAGTACTCATGTAGATCCAGGATTTCAAGGGAGAAAGTTTAACATTGGAAGCTACTATGCATGGATCAGAAATAATCCATTTAACAAGCGGCATGCCAATATGTCAAATAAAATTTGAATGGCTAGATGAACCAACTACAAAACCTTACGGTGGACGTTATTCGAGGAAAGCAGCCATGCGCGCTGCGGGCCGATATTTCCGAAAAGGAGCCGTGCAGTGAAAGCCTGAAATCCTGATTGTCGCGCGAGCGCTGATCAATACGCCGAGAGATGGGTAAAGGGACGGAAGCCCGGATGTTGGTGCGCCTTGGACGCCATAATGGTTGCCCCTCTTAGCGAGGCTAGGATCGGCACTGGCGGCCAACGAATTGAAGGTACCGGATACCTGGGAATCGATATCGCTTATGAGCGCGATGCCTGCAAGGTCCGCGCTGAAGGCGCTAAAATGTGCGATCGGCAACGGGCATGAAATTGTGTCCTGGAACGATGCGCCCGAACGCACGCATGCTAAGGTTATAGCCGCCTTCGACCGCGCCATTGCGGCAGAACAAGCAAAGGAGCCGAATGACCGCGCGCCCGCCATCGCGCCGGACCGCCAGCTGTATCTGCCCGTGCGGCGTCCGAAAATTGCCGTGCCAATATCCACAATGCGATGAGGCTGCGGATGCAGCTCTACCAGGAGGCATGGGGCGTTGCCCTTACAGCGAGAAGGAGCTGAATCGATCAACATGGTAGAAAAAGAAGCTTGAACACTTAAGAAACACATTACGGCAAAACAGGAGAAAAAAATGAACTCTTCTGGCTTTGGAGACCACGCCATGTTTTGGAACATCTTCGAGTTCGTCGCCACCATGCTAATCGGGTTCTCATCACCGCTATCCTATTCTGCACTCTGCTTCGTCTCGTCTCCACTCGCACCGTCGAGGCGCTTGGGTCTGGACTTGCATCGCAACGCCCGCCTTCGTGATCCCACCAGTCATCTACTCATGGTGGCCATCCATCACAGCAGCACGCCCTGGACCACCCGTGATAATCGGAAACGCCCTTTGCTTAGCCGGTCCATGCCAGACCAGCCTCAACGCTGTCCCCGAACCGTCAAGCCTTTGGATCTTTCTGACAGCCCTCACCCTCTTTACTATATGGAGACACCTGAAATGTCAAAAATAGTCTCATATTTCAAAACAGAATATCTTTACGCCAGATATAAATTAGGATTTTGCCCAATAATTTCATTTTTAGGTCTGTGCCCAATCTGGATAAGTTTTCCAATAATCGGAATCCTAGCATTCATTATACTCCTCTCCAAATAAAGGAACCCTCCCCGATGCAGCCCACACCCGAACAACTCTCAATCGTCCAATCAATCCGAACCAGCCCTTCCAGCCTCATGATCTTAGCCTACGCCGGCACCGCCAAGACAACCACTCTCCAGCTCGCCGCGCCCGGCATCCGTGTCCCAGCACTCGCTCTCGCTTTCAATAAGAAGATCGCCGATGACATCAGGCCACGTCTTCCTTCCGAACTTCACCACAAAAACCCTCAATAGCCTCGGCCATGCCGCCTGGTCCCGCCGTCCTAATATGCCTTCCACCATCAAAATCGACGACCGCAAACTCGGTAAACTCGTCACCCAGACCGCCAGAGACTTCAAAATCGACCTCACCAGCCCACAATGGGCAGACATCCTCTGCCTCGTCAAAGCCGCACAACTCGCCGGAATCAGCCCTCAAGACGAAGGCCAGCCTCTTCTAGCCGACTCCAAAGAAAACTGGTCTCTCCCTAACCGACCTAAGCCTAGACGAATTCGAGTTCCACTACGACATAGCCCACGCAGTCCTCGTCGAGTCAAACCGCCTAGCCAAGCTCGGCCAAATTTCCTTTGACGACCAGATCTATTGTCCCGTCATTCTCGGTGGCTTCTGGCCCCAGTTCCCTACCGTTTTCGTTGACGAATCTCAAGACCTTTCCCCTTTAAACCATCAAATGCTTTCTCTCACGCTCCGCCCCGGCGGCCGTCTCGTTGCAGTCGGCGATTCCCGTCAGGCCATCTACGCCTTCCGGGGCGCAGATTCGTCCTCGATGGACACCATGCGACGCCTCTCTTCAAATTGGCTTGACCAAGCCCTCACCGTCACATTCCGCTGCCCGCGCCGCGTCGTCGAACGTCAACAGCAACACGCCCCCGGCTACACTGCCTGGGACGGAGTCCTCGACGGCTTCATCGGCAACATCGAGACCTACCAGCCCGCCGAAGGCGGGCGCGGTCAAGACGATCTCCCTTTCTGGACCTTCGATAACCTCAAATCAGCCTTCTCCGACCTCCCTTCCTCTTTCTTCGTCGGGAGCGGTCCATCCTTGGCCATCTTGTGCCGCAACAACGCGCCCCTCCTATCCCTCGCCTTCAAACTGCTCCGCCGCAACATCGGCTGTATCATGCTCGGACGAGACATTGGAAAGGGTCTCCAGACCCTTTCCAAAAAGCTCGCCCCCGACGACTCCACGCCCATCACTACTCACATCGCCCAGATCTTGGCGTGGGAAGATCATCACCGGAAGCTTGCCCTCGCAAACGACAACCCAACAAAAGCCGAACGAATCTCCGATCAAGCCCAAGGCCTCTTTGCCGTCGTCGAAGGCTCTTCTCCAAAGACCGCCGGCGAACTCCGCACCGCCCTTGACCTCCTTTTCTCTCGAACCAGCGGGGTCGTCACCCTTTCGTCGATTCATCGCGCCAAAGGTCTCGAATTCGACCTCGTCGTCCATCTCGACCCTTGGAGAATCCCCTCCAAATGGGCTCTCAAAGATCCAATCCAGCTTCAACAAGAGCACAACCTTCTCTACGTGGCTGAGACTCGGACGAGACATACTCTTCTGAACTTGAATCTCACAGACTTCCGCTAACAGGAAAGAAGCCCAATCATGACCAGCCCAATCCAAGTCGAAGACAACTCAGCTCATCTCACTTGTCGTTGTCAACAAAATCCTCCGCATCCTCTACGACGAATGCAAACCCCTTGAAGCCCTCGACATCATCTCAAACGTCACCGCGGCCATCTTAGCTGCATCCCACCCTCTCTAAGCGACCGCTTCAATGCTTTCTTTCTATCAACGAGGTGATCTGCATCATCCTAAATAATTCTAGCTACTATCACACTGTGGAACAATCGACTCTTGAGAAGGTCCATTGAAAAATGAACTACCTCCATCCCGACCGTCCCCGGCTTGCTAGTGGCCTTCCAAGCTGGCTCACCGCCCCACGGGTCGCCCTTCCCCGCCTCTGCATCCGCCCTCTACCGTGTGGACGCTGGGAACTCCAGATCATGGTCAATTCCAGTTGGAAGACCCTCGTCTTGCCAGACCATGCACGGCTGCAAGAGGCCATACTGGATTGGCTCCTGAGCCCGGAGGCGTTTGTCTTGGAAAAATTCAACACAGTTCCTTCCGGGCAGACCCCACCGCCTCTCCAGATCGACCAAGTTCTAAGTGCTGTCGTCGGCAAACCGATCGACGCGGAGGAGTTCGGGATATGATAACCCTCCTTGCTCTCTTGCTGCAAATCATCAAAGCCATCAACAGCCTCGACGAGAACGGGGAACCGAGGCGGCACGACGACTAGGAAGGATTGTCCCACGATTTGACCATCAAACCTACCCATCCCTTTTCTTGGTTGACCCACACTTCCCTTCCCATTACAATTCCCATTCCACCGGAGCCCTTCCATGCCCACCTGCATCGTCTCCCTCTACCAGTTCAACCTCCCTGCCCCCTTTTCAGCCGGCCACCCCTTATCAGACGGCGAGGCCGCTGCCCTCAATAATCTCCTTCTCGACCTTACAAGGATGAGACTGTCTGATTGGATCTCCCAGCTTTCGTCAAAAGACGAAATCTTGTCGCCCGAACAGCTTTCCTCCCTTCAGCACCGTGCCAGCCGATACGTCGAACAATACAAGTTTGATCCTGTGCCGTCTCGGCCACGAAAGAGCGTCCTCCAGCAAGAACGGGAGATCGTTGCCGCCGAACTATCTCAGTCCGAAGACGACCCAACCGTCGAGGTTGAAGCTTGCCGGCGCATCCTCGCGCGGCGGTCTGCAATCGATCCACTCCAGCTAGGAATCTGACCTTCCCAAAGGAACAGTCCAGATGAACCGTAACCGCCTTCGCCTGATTGATGCCCTTCGTACCCTTGATACGCTTTCACCAGAACCCAACTTCAGATGGAACTTCGCAGTAACTTACAATCAAAATGTATGTGGCTCTGTTGGTTGCGCTCTTGGAGTTGCTTTCATTTTAGATAAAAGCAACGAAATCCTACTTAACTCTATTAAGGGAGCCTTGTTTTGCAATGAACCTGACCGGTTAAAATCTTCTATGATGTTTCTAGCAGATTATTTTGATCTAAGTGAACCTGACATATATTCTACATTCTATGATAAAACAATATACAATACAGCCTCGTGGGATGATGTGCAACCTGCAATGGTCGCCGACCGCCTCGACTCTCTTCCTTGACCTTGCCGTGTCCCCAGCCCAACGCCTCTTTACTTCCATCCTCTACAATGCCTTAGCAGAGCCGATCGGTCTCCTCTGCTGGTCACCCGACTCTGCCAAAGCCCGAATGGCTCTCTACCAAGCACGGGTCAAAGCAGCCGACCCGACCTTGGCTGTCCTCCAGATCCGCCTCTTGAACAAGAACGAACTAGTGGTTTGTCATCCAGTCCAGAAGAAAGACTAACTTAGAAATGTCCAAAAAAGCTCGCCTTCCTCAGTCCCGCCGACACATATTCGTCTATGACGAGGACTGGGACTTTATCGAGCGCTGGTACGGCATATCCTCTCCTCATCCAATCGGAGTCGGACGAGCCCTCCGTGAAATTATTCACCAGCGCGTCGAGTTCTTGAAAGCCAAACAAGCTGAGAAGATCGACCAATTCCATTCTGTCCGCGAGAACGAGGAAGTTTAGCCATGACTTCAATCGGCACCATCCCAACCTCTGATGCCCTCGCCGAAGCAAGCCTCGACTCCCTCCAGGACTTGATGGCCCGTGACCCGGAGTCCTACCAGCAGCAACATCTCGACCAAGTTATAGCGGAGATCCGAAAGCTTCGGACCAGACTTGAGGCGGCAGAGGCTGCTGGCGTTAAGCCGAGGTCAGTTCGAGTGGCGAAGCCTACCGCGCCGATCAACCCGACAGATTTCGGAATTTAGCCACCATGTTCGGCAATATTGCACGATTCAAATGTCGTGACTGCATCTTCAACAAACAAATATGGGACGATAGAGTCTCGAAATGTACTATCCCAAAGCCAAAGGTTGCTATGAATGGGCCAACATTAACCGATTCATCTGGAAAATGCAAACCCCGTGCCCGCTACTTCAAGCCACCCTCAAGGAGTATCAAGATGGAAATCGGCAAGCCAATCAAACGATATACGGTGATCCCTCTCAAGGAACCAATTCCGCCGACCAAGGAGCCACAGCAAGCCCCTCCTCCGCGACTGCCAATTCCAGTCAAGGAACCGGCGTGATGATGTGTCAATTTTGTGGTGCTATTCATCAAACAGCTCTCGAAGCTCTTTCTTGCACGACGCAACGGCAAGAAATAATAAGACAGTCCCAGATTGGGTTCTTGAACCCCCACCAGCAAGAAATAATAAGACAGTTCCAGATTGGGTTCTTGAACCCCCAGATTGGGTTCTTGAACCCTCCTCCTTCCCCTTCCTTTCAAGTCGAGCAACTCGACCCTCAACTCCTCGACCTAACCGCATACCGCGTCTGGCGCATCAAAGATTCCTACTTGATCTCGACTGCAACCAACAAAATCTGGCTCCCAAACCAGATCATGGAAGGCGATGTGCAAGCTCAGATGGGAGTGTACGCCTACAAAACCTTGCTGGGTGCAATCGAACATTCCTCTACTGAATTCGCAATCGGTTCCGTCCGTCTATGGGGCGACACCATCGAGCACGAAAACGGCTACCGCGCCTCTTCCGCCCGCATCATCGAAATCATAGATGTTCTGGTAGGAACTCCCTGGTCGCAAGAGCGCCGAGACGCCTTAGCCTTCTTCCGCGCCAAGTATAACCATCGTGAGAACGAGGAATAGCCCAAGGAAGGGATCTCCTGCAATGCCAGCCCAGCCCAACTCGCCCAACTCGCCCAACTCGCCCAACTCTTCCTTCTCAACCCAGCTTCCCTCGCTGCAACTCGCTATCGACTCCACCTCGCTCGGCGCGTTCAAGAAATGCCCCAGATATTATCAACTCTCAATATTCGAGGGATGGGCTCCACGTCTTGAATCCGTCCACCTAACCTGGGGCATCTTAGCACATTCGACAATCGAGCACTACCATCATTACCTTACCACGGGGGCTGACCACGAAGAAGCTCTCCGCGGCGCGGTCCTGTTCTTGTTGAAGGCAACTTGGCGCAACGGGGCGCCGTGGCAGTCCGACCATTCTGCCAAGAACAGATTCACGTTGCTTCGCAGTATGATCTTCTACCTCGATCAGTTCGGTCCCAACGACCCAATCCAGACGATTGTTCTTGCAAATGGCAAACCAGCCGTCGAGCTTTCATTCCGCTTTGATTCCGACCTCAAGACAATCTCGACCGCCGAGCCCATCTTGATCTGCGGCCATCTCGATCGCCTCGGCCTATTCCAAGACACCCCATACGTGGTTGACTTCAAGTCAACTCAGTACGGCTTGTCTTAAGAATGGTTCGCCAAGTTCACGCCCTTTAACCAATTCACCATCTACATTCTCGGCGGCCGTATCGTCTACAAAACTCCAACCGCCGGCCTGATCGTAGACGGTTGCCAGACCATCGCGACTACCAGTCGTTTCCAGCGTGGCTTCGTCACACGATCAGACTACCAGCTGGAAGATTGGCTTCGCGGCTTCTCCTTCACAGTCCGCGAAATGGAGCATTGCGCTATCGAGGATTACTGGCCTCAACGCGAAACCTCTTGCGACCTCTACGGCGGCTGCGACTTCCGTGGGGTTTGCAGCCAGAAGACTCCAGAAGCTGCTCAAGAAATGTTGCACGGAATGTTCCACCGTCAGAGTCTGGGACCCACTTCAAACCCGAGGGGACATTTGACAAGATGCCCTCCTTCCTCGACTACCCCGCCTCCCCTTCCACTAAACTGATATACCTTGGTCATTCCGGGGCAGGCAAGACCGGCTCCCTCGTCTCCCTCGCCGCTGCGGGCTACAATGTTAGAATCCTCGACCTCGACAATAAAGCCGAGATCATCCGAGACTACCTTTTCAACCCCCGTTCGATCTACCTTCGAGAACGCCCCGGCTTATGGACAGCTGAACAGGCCAAGACAACAGCCAGCCGAATTTCCTTCGTCACTTGCACGGAGTCTTTCAACATCCGCGGCGTCAAAGCCGTGCCACGCGGCGATAGTTGGCAAAAGATAAATCAGCTCTTAAACGACTGGCGTGATGGCGACGACAAGCCCGGCAACCTCTCAAAGTGGCTTCCTACCGACATTCTCGTCATCGACTCTTTCAGCCGTCTTTGTGAAGCCGCAATGAACTTCCAGCTCTCCTTAAACGGCCGCCTCGAGACCGGCCCGGCCGCAGGCGCCTCCAGCACAAACGATTACGCTGCCGCCTATCGGCTAATCGGCGACTTCTTGCAACTTTTGAAGTCCAGCGAAATTAAGTGCAACGTCATCCTGATCTGCCATATCGTATTCATGGAAGAGCCAACTGGCGGCGGCCGGCAGACTACCATGACCAGAACCGCCAAAGGCTTCCCTCAAGTCTTCGGCCGCGCGATGATATCCCCAACAATCACCCAATACTTCTCTCATGCAATCCGCGCCAAGTCAGTCGGCAACGAGCCGTCTGTCAAACGGACTATCATCACCAACAACGACGAGAACGTCGAGCTAATCAACACCGCGCCCCTTCGAGTCCCACGAGAGTACTCGCTTGAAACGGGGCTAGCGGAGTACTTCCGAGACATTCGAGCAACAGCAGATGGAGGACAGCAAACCAAACCAACCTAACTCGACCTAACTAAATCTTCTCTTCCAAAGGAACCTTATCATGCCTGACTTCTCTCACCTCTATCAACGCCCAGCTGGGCTTTCTCCTAAACCCAAAGCACTCCCTGCAGACCTCTACCCTGGAATCATCCGATCCTACTCGTTCGAGGAGATCAATCGACCCAGCATCTCACCAGACCCCGTCCCTGCGGTCCGCATCAACATCACACCGCTGGGATGGCCGGAACTCCGTTCCTCCCCAGGAACGCGTCATCGAGGATGGCAACGGAGCTTCAACTCCAATCGACCTGTCCAAAAAGCAATTTCGGACCGACTTCGCTACGCCCGTCGACTTCACGCACCAGTCATGGTACTACTTTGACGAGTTCTTGAAATCGTGTGGCCTGGAACCAGATGGCCGCAACTACGAAGAATTGATCTCCCAGCTGCCAGGTCAGCAAGTGAAGTTCGAAATCCAGCAATACCTGAATCAACGCACTAACGAGATCGGCAATCAGGTCGGTCGCGTCTTCGGTTCCAATCGAAGCTAGCTTCAATTGGAAGGACAAGACGGCGAGTGTCCAAAGCCGCATTAGCTGAAAAACCCCGTCCGCCGGTAGAGAAGAGCCTCCTTCTCGTGATCGGCTCGCCAGGGGAGGCATCCTGCAAAAGCCTCCCCTGGCAATCTCTTTTACCTTGGAGTTCTCAGTTTGATGCCCATCTCAGACCAGCTAGAACACGTCTCGATCGACTCCATCGTTGTCATTCGGTCAGACCGTCAACGAAGCACCCTCGACACAGCCGATCTTCAACGCAGTATCAGTAAAGTCGGCCTCATCAACGCGCCGGTCGTTCGAGAAGATGACGTTCTAGGACTGTTGCTGGTCGCCGGCGAACGCCGCCTTGAAGCCTGCCGCGCCCTAGGATGGACCACAATTCCAGTCCGCCGCTTCGACCAACTATCCCCGGTTGAGGCCCAACTGATCGAGCTCGAAGAAAACATCAAACGAACCGACTTGGAATGGCCCGACCTCGTCCGCGCTGTTTACAAAATCCACCACCTTTATCTTTCGCTCGATCCAGACTGGACCGCCGCTGAGACCGCATCGGCCTGTTCCCTGACGGGTGGAACCATCTCACTCTACCTGAAAGTGGCCGGCGAGATGGGAGCCGGCAATGCCCGCGTCATCGGGGCGGGCACGGTTCGAGAAGCTTACAACGTCATCGACCGCCAGGAGCAACGCCGTCTCGGCAATGCCCTCGAACAGCTTCTCACCCTTCCGACTCCAGAAGAAGCCGAAGCCCTCTCGCCTTCAACGATAGTCCAATTTAAACCGTCTAGCCCTCCCTCGCTGAAACTATCTTGCATGAGAATTTCTTGGAATGGGCTCCAGCCTACAGCGGCCCAAAATTCAATTTTCTCCATTGCGACTTCCCCTACGGCATCAACCCTTTTTCAGGCCAACAAGGCCGCGCCGCTCACCCTTCTATCTACGAAGACTCCGAAAAAACCTACCTCGATCTGCTCGACTGCCTCTGTCTCAATCTTTCCAAGATAATGTCAGTCAGCTCCCATATCATGTTTTGGTATTCCGACAAGCTCAAAGAAAAAACCTTTTCCATCTTCAAAGCGCTCTGCCCTCAACTAACTTGGACCGTCTTTCCTTTGATTTGGATAAAATCCGACAACGCCGGGATCGCCGCTGACTACCGTCATTCTCCCCGCCACATCTACGAGACAGCCTTGCTCGGAAGCCTCGGAAGCCGCCCCCTCGTTCAAGTCAAAGCAGATGCCTACTCAGCTCAGTCCGATCCTCGGCTGCATCCCAGCTGCAAGCCAGAATCTGTATTGCGTCATTTCTTTTCGATGCTAGTAGACGAAAATACCCGCCTCCTCGATCCAACATGCGGTTCTGGATCTGCACTACGCGCCGCGGAGAGCCTTCAGGCGCAAGCCGTCGTCGGTCTCGAGTCCGACTTTGAATATTGCGAAACGGCCCGGAAAGCCCTCAAGGACTCCCGGACTCTCCGGGAGCTTGCTTAATGTCTGTGCTGCCTCCATTCTCTGCGTGGAGCGGACCACACCGCCCCAAGATGCTCTTGATCGGGGAAGCTTGGGGCGAACAAGAAGCCAAGATCCGTAAACCCTTCGCAGGCGAATCAGGCAAGGAACTCTGGCGAATGCTTGGCGAGGCCATTCCAGACCTCTTGCCGGCCGAGCACAGTCGAGTCTGTGACCTTCACAAATACGACCTAGCTTGGACCGGCCACCGTGACGCTTGGCTCGAAGCAGCCTCTATCTCCTTTACCAACGTCTTCAATTTTCGACCGCCAGACAACAAGATCGAGGCCCTCTGTGTCCCAAAAGAAAGATCTTCCTTCCAGCTACGACCTTCCCGCTATCAAACAAGCTAAGTATCTCCGACCGGAGTTCTTTCCAGAACTCGATCGTCTCAACGAAGAAATCATCGAAAGCAAGCCGAACCTAGTCGTAGCGATGGGCAACACTGCTTGTTGGGCTCTTCTCAGAACAACCAACATCAGCAGTATCCGTGGGACTGCAACTTCCAGCAACAGCTTTGGTTTGTTGAACCAGAAGATCCTCCCGACCTATCACCCTGCCGGAGTCCTCTACCAATGGTCGTGGCGGCCGATCGTAGTCGCCGATCTGATGAAGGCTTTCCGGGAGTCCAGCTTCCCAGAGATTCGTCGCCCGCGCCGGGAGATCCTTGTCAGTCCCACAATCGAGGAATGGTCGGACTGGACTGAGCAAACTCTCGCTCAACCTCCTCAATGGCTCGCGAACGACCTTGAGACGACCGCCGGACTGATCGACACGGTTGGCTTTGCAACGAGTCCTTCCAATGGAATCGTCTGCATGGTCGGCCCACACCGCGTCAAGATCGGAGAAGTCCTATCGCTATATTTGGCCGCATCGAGACGGCCAACCCCGTCCTTCCTATTGGGGCCACAATGAAGAACTCCACTTCTGGAACTGCTGTTTCCGTCTCCTCGCCAGCCCAATTCCGAAGCTTTTCCAAAATGGAATGTACGATCTTCAATACTGGCTCCGCATGGGCGCGGCGCCGCGGGCAGTCCTAGAAGATACCATGCTCGCCCATCACAGCTTGTTTCCAGAAATGCAAAAAAGCCTCGGCTTCCTCGGCTCAATTTACACGGATGAGTCCAGCTGGAAGCTGATGCGTCGCCACAAGAATGACTCGGAGAAGAGAGATGAGTAACGAACTTCAAACGATCTCACTCCTGCTACAAATTCTGCCTAGACGGTCCTGGTCGATGTTGAAAGCAACAAAAAATATGCCCGTACATCTGATCAACAACGAGACTCTCTTCCTTCTACTGCACCTGCGGCTACCAACCTCCTTGATGACACTGGTCAACGATGCCATTTCAGACGAGCCAAAATGACCCAAGATGAATACAACATCTTCGTCGCTGGATGGCAAGCCCACAGGAACAGGATTTGGTCGCTTATCTCTGACTACTCCTCGTCTTGGCTACCAGATGGCCCAAGTAAAGCAGTCGCTGATGCAATTGTAAGTAAGATAATATGAAGTACCAGTTCCAGAAAACGAAAATCTTCTAATTAATGCAACGTCACTTTTTTAACGGCGGGATCAATGCGGCAACAATGACCTTGAAGATTTCAGGAGTCGCCCTCTCGAACTGCGCAGTCTTAGATCAATGTAAAAAGTTGAAAAAGGAAATTTTCCATTCTTGAAATTGCCTGTTCCCTTGAATTGCTCACAAAATTCAATCCGTCAGCGCTCTATGGATGATCAAAACGGACCAAAATGGCCTACGACCTGAATGTTATGAACTAGCAGAGCATCGTCTTTCTTCAATCTCAACGGAACCACCGAGAGTGACAAAAACGATCTTGCACAATACTTGCAACTCTCTCTGAAGACTTCTGTGAAAAGATCGAAGAAAGGCTTCAAAAATTACCGAAATGGGACGTAACACCAAACGCTCAGGTGAAGGGACTAGACAATGTCATACAAAAACCATTGAAGATCAACAACCTCTACATGCGCAGGTATATGAAAGCCTACCGGCGCGGCATCAGGATCGGCCATCACACTCCACGTTGTCCACGCAAGTCACGATGCGCAGCTGGACTATCATAATGGATCAATGGTTCAAAGATCTGGAAATTCCAAAACCGCGCGGTCGCCATGCCAATCGTCCAGACCGCTGACCTCCGTCCCGACCTCCCTTTGGCTGCTGATGTCCAGCATCAAGTCTACTGCGGTCTCGACAATTGCTTGACCGTCGAAATCCGTCACGCCGAGGAGCCCCTTCTTGCAGGAAGACCGAACGCGGCGCGGATCTACTCGTTCGAAGCGTGCCCTGCAAGCACCCTATCTCGACTTGATGCTTCGCGGCTTCGCCATTGATCAGCAAGCGCGGCGAGAAGCCTCGGCTGGCCTTGAAAAACAAATCCTCCACCTCCAACAAATCCTGAACCAGCTCTCCTTCGCGCTATGGTCCAAATCCCTGAATGCCCGATCCTCAAAACAGCTTCAAGACTTCTTCTACGGTACAATGAAGCTTCCGGAGCTATGGCAATCTCAAAAAGGCATTCGCAAGCTCTCTATGAACCGCGAAGCTCTGGAGAAACTCTATGACAGATATCTCTACGCTCGACCTTTCATCGCCTGTATCCTCACTATCCGTGATCTATCTAAGCAACAGGAAGTCTTCGACACTGAAATTGACGCTGACGGAAGATTCCGGACGAGTTATAATATCGCAGGAACTGAGACCGGACGACCCAGTAGTTCGTCAAACGCTTTCGGGACCGGAGGGAACGCTCAAAATATTGCTCCAAGCCTACGATATGTCTTCGTTTCCGATCCAGGCTACAAAATCGCTGTAATCGACGCGGAACAAGTCGAGGCGAGAGACGTTGGCTTCTTCTGCGGCTGCCTCTTTGACGATTGGACCTTTCTGGATGCTTGCGAGTCCGGCGACCTTCACACAACCAACGCAACTAGGATATGGCCTGAGCTGGGCTGGACTGACAACAAACTATACAATCGTAAGATCGCTGATACCATCTTCTACCGCGACTTCACTTACCGCGACATGGCAAAGCGAGGATCTCATCTTTCAAACTACATGGGCACCGCCTGGACCGCCTCCCGTGCCCTCAAACTCCCGCTTAAGATAATGGAAGATTTTCAAAGCCGGTATTGTCGTGGCCCCTCCGCAGCCTATCCCTGCATTCCCCGATGGTGGCAATGGACCGCAGAGCAGCTTCAAACAACACACCTCTTGACGACCCCGTTCGGTCGGGAACGCCACTTCTTCGGCCGTCCCGACGACGACACGACTCTGCGAGAAGCAATCGCAGACCTACCACAATCCACAACTGCAGACCGCACTAATCTCTGTCTGTGGCGCGTCTGGAAGCATATGCCGCAAGTCCAGCTTCTCGCGCAGACCTACGATTCCATCACCTTCCAGTATCGCGAAACCGACGACGAGAACGCCATCCTGGAGCAAGCCCTGGAGCTTCTTCGGCTTCCCCTCGTCGCCCCAAACGGCCGTCTTTACAACGTGCCGTGGGAAGCCAAGATCGGCTGGAATTGGGGCAATTACAACGACGACCCCGTCAAAGGTCGGCTCAATCCTGGAGGACTTCATCAAATGGAACGCGCAGAAAAGGGATCTCCGAAAACGCCCAAGCTATCAGCTTCTTTCTTCACATAATTAAATTTCTGTCGAGAAGGAAGCCAACTAGTGTGGCAAAGGGAAATGGCCTCTCTGATTGGACCGATTTCGTGACTGACTTCATGTCCTTCACCGAGGGCGCTCTTTCGACTGACCTTCACCGCCGATGGGCAGCAATCTCTTGCATTGCTGGTGCCCTTGAACGCCGTGTCTGGATTCGAGTCGGTGACCGTCTCGCCTACCCCAACCTCTACGTTGTATTCGTTGCCCCGCCGGGCTCCGGCAAATACATAATCCAAACTATCAAAGATCTCTGGCTCGACACAATCGAGCCTGGATCAGACCGCCCCGCTTTCCATGTTGCTCCAGACTCTGTCACCAGAGCTTCTTTAATTGACGATCTCCTCGCAGCAAAATGTTCCAGGATTACTCCGTCCGGCCTAGTCACCTATCATAGTCTCCTCGCTGCTCCGGAAGAGTTCGAGGTTCTCCTCCCATCTTACGACTCCTCCTTCATCTCTATCTTGAACGATCTTTGGAATAACAAACCTTCACACCGTGAGACGAGACGGCATGGTCCAGCCAAAGACATAACAATTGTCAATCCAACTTTGAATATTCTTGCTGGCGCTACCCCCGCCTACTTCACCGCCCACTTCCCCGACGAGGCCTGGAACACTGGTCTCATTCGTCGCATCATAATGGTCTACTCGCAGGAAGCTCCTCTCAAGGACATCTTCCTTGAGACCCCCGACCAATCTACTCTTCACAAACTCCTCTTGTCCCGTCTCTCGACAATCTCCGGCCTCTACGGCGAAGCCAGCTGGTCTCCAGAAGCAATGAAACTAATCCGTGAATGGCACCTGGGCGGTCAGGAGCCGAAGCCGACTCATTCCAAGCTCGCCTACTACAACGCCTCTCGAAGTCATCTAGTCATCAAACTTGCCCTGGTCAGCGCCGTCTCCAGGAGTGGCCATTCCCACATCGATCTCGTCGATGCGAAGCGGGCTTTCCATTGGCTTTTCGAGACCGAGGCGATCATGCCTGACATATTCCGGGCGATGGTCGGCAAGAGCGACGCTCAAGTCATCGAGGAGCTGTGGTACTTCGTCCAATCCTTCTGGAGCAAGAACAAACAAAAGCCTCTCCAAACAAAAGATCTGAAAAAATTCCTCGGCATCAGACTTCCCTCCGAAAAGATCCCCCACGTCCTTGAGCTCGCCGAGGGGATGGACGTGATCGCACGAAGTCGCTGGAACCCAGGACGCCTGGATTCCTCGCCCCAAACACCTTCATGGAATGGAATAATGAAATCCTTTATAGATTGGCTTACAGGAAATCCAAAATTTGAAGACAGAGGACGTTCATTACTGGAAAGAGAGACAGAAGCTGGAGATGACAATGGTCCTAACTTACTCCCATGTGGTCTAGTTCCTGGAGATAAATTATTTCGTTGTCAAGATCAGATGTGGACTATTTGGGCTGTTCGCCAAAAAAATGAAGAGTTACAAAAAGAACTTGAAGTGGCAAAAAGACTTCTAAAGCATTGGAAGCGATCAGCAGAATCTTTACAAGAACAAATTTACCGTGGCAAGTCGCAGGAGGAAAATGATGACGACGTAAAATGTAATGGCTCTTCGCTTCCTACACGATCTTTCAAACTGCATGGAATGGAGTGACCCGAAATGAAATTTACTATCTGCGGCAGCGCTCGTTTCGAGCCAGAATGGCACGAATGGAACAAAAGACTAGGCTTGATGGGCCATATCAGTTATAGTCTTATGACATTTCCGAGTGTCGAGGGCTCAAAAAGCTGGTACACAACAGCACAAAAAGAACAGCTCGATCTAGCCCACCTAGCCAAGATAGAGGAAAGCGATGCCATCTTTGTTATAAACAAAGACGGCTATATCGGGGAGAGCACAACTAGAAGAAATAATGTGGGCAATCTTGCGAGGCAAAAAGCTGTATAGTCTTGAACCAGCTCAAGCATTCATGTCATATAAAGAAATCCCAGGGTGGCCAAAATAAACGCAGCTGAACAACTTGAACGTTACGCCGAAGCGCTTGGTATCAGCCTAAAGGAAGCACGACGGCGAGTCAGAAGACAGAATGAAATTCTTGACAGAGATGGGAATTTGACGATCAAAACGTGGGACGATCCTTCCTCATCCGAACCAAAGGAGCCTTCCAAATGAAATTCCGTTATTCCGTCCTTCTCGGCCTAACCCTGTCCGGCGCAACTGCCATCACCGCTGTCGCCCAGACCCCAACACCATCACAGAAAGACGTGGCGTGGCAGCAGGTCGTCAACGACTACCAAGCGCTGGCGCAGGCGCTGATGACCTACCGGCAGGCGAACCTGACGCCGCCGCCGGCAAAACCTGAGATCCCAGCACGGCATCCGCCATCTTACGGCACCGGCGTTGGCGTGCCAAAAGGCCCGATGTCGGTCGCCCCCACCGCAGGAGGGAAGAAATGAAGCACGTCCTACTCACCACAACCGCCGCGCTGGCTCTATGGTCTGCCGCCGCTGGCGCCGCGCCCCTGACGGCACAACAGCTGATCACCGGCTTTGACGCCATCGTGCTCGGCAATGCCACGACTACATCCGAAATCGTCGGCCCGGTCCTCGTCGGCGGCAACCTCGGCGGCGGGTCGAACATCCTCGATACCGCGAATATCCCGGTCACGCTGCCGGGCTATGCCGAGATCAACATCTACGGAAACCACACCGGCGTCTCGGTCGAAGGTGCGCATCAGTCCGTCGATATCGGCGGCAGCGATCTCGGCTCATTCCTCGCCACGACGCCGACCACCGGCTACGTGTTCCCGGAGACCATCGCGCAGATCACGGCGACGCTCGATGCCTATTCCGCCGCCCTAGCCGCGATGCCGGCAACCGGCAGCTACAACCCGGCGACGGGCGTCTTCAGCGGCCCGGCCGATGCCGTGTTCGATGTCGCCGCCTCAGCGATCACGAAGCCGATCACGGGGCTGACGGCCGGCGATATCGTCAACGTCACCGGAACCAGCTGGACCGACGCCAACAACTACCTCACCGGCGATGCCATCTGGAATTTCCCGAGCGCAACCAGCGTGACGATCGAGCAAGCTTTCGCCGGCTACATCCTGGCACCCTACGCCGATGCGCTGGTCAACACCGCCCCAATCGAGGGCATCGCGGCCGAGTCCTACGTCGGCGAGGGCGAGATCCACTGGGGTCCGCCGCTTGATCCGCCGGTGCCGACGACTTCGGTTCGCGAACCTTCGACGCTGGCCGCGCTCGCGGTGCCGATGATCGTTTTCGGTTTAATCGGACGCAGGCGGCGGAGGGTGACGGCATGACTGATCCGGTCTGGGAAATCAAATCGCCCGGCGTGCTCTGGCTGCCGCCGACCGGGATGGAGATCGCGCGGATCGAGATTCCGAGCCTCGGACTTGGATTTTCCAGGTTAAACGCAACGGCGAGCGGCTTCCTGGCAAATGGGGAATGACTCTAGGCGGGGCCAAATTAGAAGCCGAAGCGCTGATGCGAGAACTTCTAGAAATGGGGATCGAGCCATGACTGAGCCGAGCGAGAGCGCCGACACCACAATCACCCTTGACTTCGCCGACGCAGCCAAGGCTCGCGATGCCTTCGACCGGATCGAAGTGTGGCTGCATGAGGTCGGGATCGCCAACGACTGCACGCTCGCGATGTCTACGGCTCTGGGCGAAGATCAACTCCGCGACGCAGCACGGTATCGGTGGCTCTTGAAGCAAACCGTGATCAGCGGAACGGAACTTTACGATCTTTATGCGGCCTGCAATTGGGAACCGGCCGAAGGACAAATCGGCGCTCTAATCGACGCGGAGATTGCGCGCGAAGCTGAATCGGGGGGCGACGAATGACAGAACTCCGCACCGTAAGGCTCGGCCGGGACACGATATCGCGGCTCATTTGGCTTTGCGAAAAAGAAGTCGTTCGGTTGCAGGTTTTTGCCCATGACCACTCGGACGATCCGAACTGGCCGATCTTCACAGTTAATGAATGGGCGCAGTCGGGCACGCAATGCCTTCTGGGTGCGCCAGCATGAAAAGGAGACAAAGCCGTGATCGCGTTGAGGATGATTTCCATCATTTTGCTGGCAGCTTTGGTTACCTTCTCAATAGCTGCGCAGGCGCAGCAAAGCCCGGCGATGCCCCGGACCTGGCAGATTCCATTCATGAGCCCCGGCAGCGCGGATGCCAATCTCGGCGCGTTCTACAATGAATTCCGCTGCGGCGAAGATCCCAGCAATACCAATCCGGCGACCTGCTCCGACCCGCAGCCGCGCACCTTCGATATGGTCGTGAATTGGCGGCGCTGCGATTGGGGCGGCATCCAGGCCACAAGCTATTATCAGTGCCTGGACTCCTACCTGTCTCGTGACGGCGGCGAGATGGATCATGCGTTGTCTTTTGCGCCGTTCAAGCCTACAACCCGACCAACGGCGACGGCGGCGATATTCTGATCAATGACGGGGCCACCGTCTGGATCGAGGCCACACACGACGGCTCCGACCCGCCCGGCGCACTGCAATTCTTCTGCTCCGCCGTGCCCGGCTCCGGCTGGGTCATGATGAACATGGGCGACGGCATCAATACAACCGGATGGTCCGGCGAGACCGATCGGATCAGCGCCACCTTTGATCCAAGCACCTGCGCCGCCATCGGGTCATCCTACAACCAATGGACCGGCGGTCTTTGGGCGGTGCCGTTCCTGGTCTACGGTCAGCAGGAAACACGCACCCTGGCCTTGATCGTGTCGCAGCATTTCGCCTTTCCAGTTGGCGTCATCGGCAGCGGCGATATCGCTCAGGCCGTCAGCGCCGAGATGCAGGTCAACGCCGAGGGCTACGGGCCGATCGGCTGGTACGACTACGTTTCGGACTCCAACCCGACGCCGCCCTCCGCATTGCTGGCGCAGCGCTGCCCCTGGGCTCCGTTCGCGCCGCCGCCGGGCATGCATCTGATCGACTGCCGGCTATGGACGCAGATCGTCAAAGCATCGGCTGGCTGGTCCGGCGCAACTTACGGCTGGTCGCCATGACTCGGCGCGCCAGCTTGACGTTGCACGTAAATAAAGCAAAATCTCTTGGCTCCAACCGCCTTCTTCTTAATATTGCACCGCATAAAACACCTGCGTTGCAGTCCCCGTAATATCAATTTCTCCAGTCAGCACCGACCCGCCATTTCTCTCGCACGAAAAGGATGCCCCCGCAGCCAGAACTTGAGACTTTGCTTCAGTCGGTGGAGTCGCAACTGGCACCCCCTCACTGACCCACATCGACGCAGCCCCGTTATTTTCAATAAGACAGCCCGTCCGAACTGGACTTGCCCCAAAGACCTTCTGGAATGTCCCCGTCGCAGTTATGGTTCCAGACGCATTACTTCCAGCAGTCGTCCGCGTCGCTGGGACGGTCTGTACGATCGGTGCACTGGTTGGATTTTGTCCTTGAGCAAGACTTGACTTCTCCGCACCGCATCCCCATATAACCGCCGCGCCCACAAGGACCACGACAATGTTCCTGTATTTGCTCTTCTGCCTTTTCATCCTACTTCTCCTAGCCCTCAACGCCCCGATTGCTATTCCCATCCTACTCGTAGTCTATGTCACTCTAAGGATTGCTCGGCGGCATGGAAAGCGGAGGCTGCTGGCTTCCGGCTATTCCACCCAACGTACCCGCCGCGGTCGCTCCTCTCACCCAGGGATTCACAATAGCCGCCGCTACAGCCCGACTTCTCAACGTATCCGCGCCTAGAGCAAGTGCAGATCCAATTTCCCCTCCCATATACTCGCCGAACGGCAGATGCAAGAAATGAGAAAGTCCAGCCCCCATAATCCCACCAGCCAACGTAGCCGCCAACGGCTCAGCAACACCACTTCCGGCTCCCGCAGCTGTCTTCTTTGTAGACAGTGCATCTTCTAGCATCTGCTGATGATCTTCATTTGGCAGCAGTGCATCTTGTCCTTTTGATGGCATCCGATTCCACTGCATCGGATTCTGCCAGATCATTCCTCCTGCCAATTGATCCACGGTATCTGGCATCTCACTTCGCAGTGTCGAGAGAGTATCAGGATCTTTCAGTACCATATTAGCCGCTTGCATCGGCTTTGCTTTCAAGATCGAATTGACCGTAGCTTGTGGCAGCGCTGTCCCACTTCCAAAGCCACCTGCCCCGAGCCATTGCTGCTGCGCCAAGTCATTCTGCAACTGTCTTCCCGCCGTGTAGATATCAGCATTCGGTGCCCCAATAGCTTGCTTGACATTAGAAAGCTGTTCTGGAACGCTCAGATCACCTTCACGAAACAAGCTAGCTCCACCCCCGCCGAGCAACCCAACTCCGCCGCCCGCAATCGCTCCCATCAAGGGGCTGCCAGAAGCGTCTCCGACAAGTTGTCCAATCGCGCCACCCGCTGCGCCAGCTCCCAACGCGAGAAGTCCAGGCGGCCCCATCGCCAGCGCAGGCGATGAAGCACCAACCCCTCGCATTGCTCCAGCGCCAACCCGTTCCGCTTCTGGATACGGCCCCATTCCAGGAATCAGCGAAATATTGTTTGTCAGCCCAAGCTGGTCAGTATATTGATGAATATCAGGAACTTGCGGAAATGACGGTGCAATTTTGCTTGTCAGCCAATTTATTCCAGCAGCTGGTAATGACTTCCAACTTTCCAACCCTGAAAGTGCTTCACTGCCAGCCATCGCTGGATACCGCATCGCTCCGGTCATCTGCTTCTGTTGCAAGAACGAGTTGATCTCATCTTGTGAGTAACCGGCTGCCAGCGCGGCCTGTACATCGAAGGGCATTCCAGGCTCCTATCGAACAAAGCTATTGAGAGGAGGCCGACTTCCTGTCACCTGTGGTGGGGCAAGTGGTCCGGTCACTTTTGATGTTGGAGTCGTTCCCAGCACATTACTAGCTGGAGTCGGTCCCAGCTGCATCCCGCCTCCAGTTGTTCCGGGAAGCTGTTGCGGCTGCATCTGTTTGTTGTACCATCCGTAGAAGTCGGCCATATCAAGTCCTCTAACCGACGGATCTCCGCTTCGAAGAGCTTGTTTGAAAGCTGTAAACTTCTGACTCTGATCGTAACCAACTTGCAACGAATATCTAGCTTGATTCAGCAAACTTGTAAGCGCTCTCGGATCATTTGTTCCGTCCATCATTCCGAGAAAAGCATCCACTTCCGATCGCATCACACGACCAGTTCCTTGCGCCGCCTCTTTCAGCTGACTTATCACTAGCGGCTTGACTTCTGCATTGAACAACTGTGTCGCTGGCAAACTCGAATTTGCCACCTGATTGATAGTATCATCAGAAATACCAGGAACGCCCGCGTCCCGGAGGGCTTGAAGACTTTTTCCTAGCTGGGCTCTGAAATCTGCACCGCCACCGGCTTGAAATTGACCAAGTGTGCCAGACATAATATCAAGACGTTTGATAGCGCCGGGAAGCTGCTCAGCGCGGTTAGCCATTTCAGTGTTAATGTCGCCACCAGCTTTGCCCGTTGCAGCCATTTCGGCGGACGCGGTCGTGGTCGGGCCGATAAGTGTGCCGGGCGATCCGGCCAATAGGGAAGGCGCGGTATTGGTGGTCCCGGTCGGTGCCGTACCGGACATCGGGCCGGCCGCACCGGCCATCGGGGGCCCGGAAAGTGGGTTGAATTGTCCCGTCCCCGATACAACCCCCGGTATCTGTTGCCCTTGCGCCCCCTGCACGGTCTGAAACTGCGGCGCAACCTGCCCAGTCGTCTGCCTCAACATCTCCGGTGTGATGTTGCTTGACAACATCATAGCATTGAGTCGCTGTCGTAGCATCGGCGCGGCCGCCTGAGAATCAGCCGGCAAATTGTCCATCAGACCTTGCCGCAGCGATTCTATATACGGCGCCACCCTTTGCTGCGCTGTCGGACTCAGCGGAGCCAGCGCTGCTTGCATAGAGGTCTGCCATTGCTGATTTGTCGGATTTGAATAGATCGCAGGCAGCGCTTTGAAGACTCCCTCCATTCCACTCTGCGCCTGCTTCTGCTGTTCTCCTTGCATCTGCAGCATCGTAAAATCCATCTGCCTCACAGAGTTCATAACCTCTGGAGCAAACGGACCCGCTATTGGATCGCGGCTAGCTGTTGCCATTGCAGTATCGAGGTCGGGCGACTGCGCCATGATCTCGCCGAGCCGTTGACGAGCAGCAAAGGTCTGCTGGAACAGCCGATTCTGATTAAGCAAATTCTGGACTTGTGCAAACCCGGTCATAGTGCTGACCGGATTCCCCATCATCGGGTTCGCAGTTTGCTGAAGACCAGCCCCCGCTTTGGAGTGGAATAGAAGGGTCTGGATTAAAGGGATCTGCCATCACGCCGTTCCCATAGTCGGGCTAGTCTGAGAGATAGCAAGTCCGCCGCTCTGGATCGGCTGATCGCTCCCCGCACCAGCTCCAGAAAGCGGACTTGTCGGCTGTTGCGGCCCCGCAGTCGATTCGAGATGGTGCATCGCCAGCCCCCGCATCGCCGCCACCGCCAGATGATGACCAAGACCATTCTGAATCTTATCCATCTGAGCTTCCCGCCCCGTCACATCCGCGTCGTGCTCAGCAATCCAAGCCGCCAGTGGCGCACCGCCGGAGCCTTGTGGCAACGAAGTCAGAAGCTCCGCCATATTGGCCGCGCCGAAGCCGTGTCCGACTAGCCTACCAGACGCCTTCATAACATCGTCCAGCGAAACCGAATCGCCAAGCTTCTTCAGTCCATCCAACTCGATGCGGACATGATCGAGCAGTTCCCTCGACTCCATCAGTTTGTCGTAGTGGGCACGGAGAACGTCGTGGGTCTGATAGACCATCGAAGCAGCTGGATTCGAGGTCGAGGTCGGTGGCATCTCGCTTTCCTTAACCTGAGAAGTTCTGATCCAAAGCACCGCTACTAGTAGCCGCACCGCCCCCAAATAGTCCTGCCTGATTCAGTGCAAGAAGCAGTGCAGTATTAGAGCCTGCTCCACCTATCCCCGAAAGGGCACTGTTGATTGCATTCGCACTTCCCACCGTACCGGCTGCGCTGGCTGCGGCCGCCCCGGTAATGCCTTGCCCAATCGCGGTAGCTCCAGTCTGCGCGGTCTGGCCCATTCCACTCGCCAGCTGAGTTCCGATCTGGCCCTGTCCGAGCGCAGCCTGCGCTCCCGTCTGCGTCAAGCCGGCAAGCATGTTGTAGACAGTCTGCGGCTGCTGCATCAACAGTCCCGACTGCGCTTGCTGCTGCTGATTTTGAGCCTGTAGAGTCTGAGTCTGCAACAAGTTCTGGTTAAGCCAATTTTGGTATTGCTGTTCGTAGGTCGTCGAAGCAAGACCCTCCGAGTAGTTAGCTGCTCCCTTTAAGGCTGCTCCGCTCGTACCAAGACCTTGTGCAGCGTAGCTGTTTTGAGTCGCTTGGAGACCTTGTTGCAACGTGAACTGATAGCCAGGAGTCTGTGCCAGCAGCGCCATGTTGTTTGGTGGCGGTCCGGTCAATGCAGACGTTATAGGTGTAATCGGTTGCACCGCCCCTTGCACTTGTCCAGCCAAGCTACCCGTGCTGGCAAGAAGATCCGACAGTCCCGCGCCGCCCGCCGCCATATACGGCGCGAGATTCTGCTGAGTTGTCTGATACTGTTGTTGTTGGAATCCCAACGCTTGCTGTTCTGCTTGATATTGGAGTTGTGACGCCTGCGTTGCTGCTTGTGCTTGGATTTGTGCCGCGTTAGTCGCGGCACTCGCCGAATTTGCTCCGCCTATCAGGCTGCTAATCCCACCGATCGCGCCCGCACCGAGAATGGCTGTAGCTGGATCACACATTTTGGTCTCCCAGCACTATCTCATACTTAACTTCGTATGGTTTGCCCCCGACGTACTCGAAGAATTTCTTGGCTCTTCCAGACCTTCTTCCGAACGAACTGTAATGAACGTAAGCCGTCTTGGCTCCATACTCTCGAAGCCTCTTTATTCCAGTATTCCAAAGCTTCTGTCCAATCCCTTCATGAGAAGGAAGGACGAAAAATGGCCCCAGCGTTCCAAGCAAATTCCCTTTCGACTCCATACTTGCCGTAACAAACCAGATCAAGTAGCCAACCAACTCCCCCGTCTCGTCGTCTCTGGCAGAACAGCAAAACATTAATCCCGCTTCTTCAAGCCGCGCCGCTGTTTCCCAGTCCACTTCAAACGGTAGCTTCGCTCGATTTTCTCTGACCTCTTTCCAATGTTCGTGCATCAAACCTCTGCATTCTGGCCAGAGCTTATTCCAACTTTCAAGTCCAACAACGATCGTCATCTTACTGAGTCCATCCGCTTCCAAGCCCATTCAGGGCAGTAGCTACGCTGGCTTGAGCCCAAATTGCGTCACCCGCGTTCAGCACAAGAGAAGCAAGAGCATTCGCTACATACGGTTCACTCGGACCAGCTGAGATCGAAAGACCTGCCCCGTTCGAGCCAATCATCAAATTTCCAGCCAGCACTGATCCCCCAGTCCGAACTACCCAGACTGTCAAGCCAACCGCGCTGCCCGAGACATTGTTGAAGACGACTCTGATTGATCGTCACAGTTGTACTAGCTGGCACTGTATAGAGCGCGGCCGGAGTTGTCCCAACTACAGATGGCCCAAACAAGTCTGCTGGCGCGATTGTCACAACCCAAGCTCCAAAGCCAAATTAACAATCGGATTTATCCGAAGCTGGTCGGCTGGCACAACAGGGATCATCTGAGGCTGCCCTTGGTCAGCCGGAGTCATCGTATAAACGGCTGCCAACGGATCAACAGTTTCTATTACCGTCGTCGACATCTGAGTCGGTGGAGGAAGCAAGGAGAGGACTTCCAAGACCATCTGATCTGCTGAAACCGACCCAGCTGTAACTATAGTTCCACCACTCTGCCCGCTCTGAGGACTCACAATATTATACTGCCCGGTCGGATTATTGTTCACATCCGTCTCGACAGTAAGATATTGTACGTATGGTAACTGAGAAGAACTGCCACCAACCTTTGTCCAGAGAGTCATCAACAACCGGAGCCAAGCTTCGTTGATCGTGCCAGTAATTGGATCTGCAATCGGCGTGTCGATTTTGGGAAAATTCTGATAATTTTGATGCTGCGTCGGGTTTCCGTAAGCCATTGTTCAAGTCCCCGAAACTCTATCGAACACCCAAGCACCATTCAGCGCCGCCGGACCATCGATCGAATATTGCAGTTCAAAAACCCTGTACCGCGCCGTTCCGAGATCGCGCCACGCGGGCTGTCCATCGAACTGGCCTGCGGCGCCAGCAGTCTGACGAATCGGATTTCCCCACGTTCTTCCACGATCGTCAGACCATCTCAAGAAGATATCCTGCTCAGCTCCTTGCAAGCCAGAAGCTCCCGCCTCAAAGTCAGCCATGAAAGCATTGAAGGTGATTCGGCGACCGTCGTAGTCGATGATCTGGCCAGTCGATCCAACTCCAGCACCAATATGAGGAAAAGTTCTCACGAACGTAATTGGTCCTTTGTTTCCATTGACCGTATCAGTATAGGCATCCGGACTGGTCTCGTAGATTGTTCCGTTTTGCCAGTCCCCAACAACGTTGGTATCGTTGATGAAAGCCGCACAATTCCCCCGATGCCGATTCAGACTTCCATCGCTGGGATCTGTCCAGGCTTCCTGGTGCCAAGCCAGCATCGGGTCTCCAACCGCCTCGTCGAAGACCCAAGTCTGATTTCCCTTTGGAAACTGGAAAACAACAAAAACATGCCCATCAATCTGATACGTGTAGCCTATAGCGTCGTCGATCCCAACCGAAAGGTGCATTTGACGAATGGCATACTCGACCGCGTGATTCGACACTCTACTAGTCGTGTAGCCGCGATAGCGCATCACCATTCCAGTACCTTGAAGATTTTGCGCTATCCAATACACCGAGATGTCTTGACTGCAAACCGAGTATGGCGCGCCGATCCCGTGTTCGACGTAAGCGCCAGGCAACTCCGCAAACGGAAACAGTGGATTTCCTGCGTCATACCACGCCTCAGACTTCAACTGTCCGAGTAGTAGAATCTCATGTCTGTTGACAATTAAGGTCTGGAGAAGGTCAGGATAGTCGGTCTTGGCAGCGAAATAAAGTGGATCAAACGGTTGGATCTGATTCGACAATGTCGAGCCGAACTGGTTTGTGCCGATAATATTCCACAACACGAAAGTATCAATGTAATCGAGGCGGGTTGCCCCGTTAAAGATCCCAGTCGAATCTACGATCTGTTGAAAGTTCGCCGTGCCGATCAAGTTCGCTGTCCATCCATTCGGACTTCCATCGACCAGCATCAGCTGAATGCCGTTGTCAATAAAGCTGCAAGGATTGGTCCGCCCAGAGTGATTGTACCGAGAAGTGTTGGATTCCAGTTCTGGTCAATTTGAAAAACTTGATTCCCTGAAACAACATAGCCCCCAACTCCCGTTGAGGGCCGATACAGCTGTCGAATCGGTCCATCCCCCACTACCAGCTTCGGCACCAGCCCGTACCGCTGGTAATGGGTCATTGGAACCAGAGCAGATTCCCTCGGATTAACCTCTGGAAACAAATTCACACAGCGCTGCGCAGAAGCAATTATGCTCCGCGTCGAGTATGATCCCCCGATCAGCGCGATCCGAGCCACAGCCTCGCCTTGCTACTTCTTCTTGCCACCGTGATAGTTTTTCTCGCCCGGCGCAGCGTCTTTCTTCCGCGCGAGATCACCAATAACACCACCTGGCACGCCTTTTGCTTTCAGCTGCGCTGCTCTTCCACCATGACCGAGCTTATTCGACTTGCCATCAAAAGAACCACTCTTCTTCGTGTCAGCCATCCCAGGAGATCCTTACTAGGTCAGAAGAGTTTGCTTCCACTTCCCTAGCGCGAAGCAGTAGTAGATCCCGACCGCTGCAGAGGCTTGAGCAACGCCAGTTGCTGTCGCCGTCTGCGTTACCGCACCGTGAGCAGCAATCGTATCACCGACTCCACCATTCTGTGGATTCGCGGCCACTCCGAAGACTTGAGCTGACGCAGCACCATCGTTGATGATGATGGTAATCTGACCAGGAAGTCCGACTGGTAGCAAGACCGAATCCGCCGCGGTCGCCACAACAGCCAGCTCATTGATCGCCGCAGACAACTGGAGACCAGCCGCTTGCGTCCCTCCCGCGTGGGCAGTGAGGCCAGCCGAAACACTGAACAACTGCTTCACTAATTGAACCAAATCCGTCCCAGTCACGGTCGGATTCGGTCCCAGCACCTGAGCAAACGACTTAAACAGATCACTGACAGCTTGAGCCATCACGACTCTCCTCTAGGCGGTCAGGAACTGCTTCCAGAGCGCTGCATTGGTGTTGTTGGTGTTGCCATTCTCGCCACTGAAACAGAAGTAAGTCGCAATGGTACCGGCTCCCTGTGCAACACCAGTTCCAGTAGCAACTTGTGTCGCTGACCCGTGAGCAGCAATGGTATCGCCCGCGCCGCTCGCCGGAAGATAGCCGAAGACCTGCATCGAAGCAACGCCATCGTTGATAATGGTGACAGCTGCACCAGCATAACCTGGCGGGAGCATCACCGAGTCATTTGCTGTCGCCACCACAGAGACTTCATTAAGCCACGCGGGCAGCGGAGTAGCATTTGCCTGACCGCCTCCGGCGTGCGCCGTGATACCCTGAACACAGTTAAAGCCAGGAATGCCAGAAGGATTCGGGGCCGCAGGACCGATAGTCATTTGCTAGATTCCTTTCACTAGTACGGTCGATCGGAGAAGATATTGTAGAGGCCGCGCCGCCGGATCGTCGCTGGCATCCGCAGCTTTGCAATCTGGGTGTTGGGTCCTCGCAGCACATTCAAGCTTTCTTTCGCCATTCCCGGCAAGTAGTCGCCTGGGAACGAAGCAATCTGGTACGGAATGCGAAGCCGCATTGCAAGATTGTAGAGAATCGCCGCGTAGTACTCAAACGGCAGCACAAACGTATCGGACGCGGTTGCGAAAGCAACCGGAAGCTGCTCTTTGATAGAGATGTGGATCTCATAGATGCTGGCTTGCGGAACCGGCCAAACGTAGAGAAAGGCAAGCGGCCACGCGGAGTCCAGAAAGAGTGCCTCACCCGGGCCGGCTTGCAGTGTCTTCAAGGTGATTTTGTCGTAGTCTTCCCGAGACTGCAGCAATTCCAAGACGTAATCGACGTTGTTCGGAGGAGCCCCTTCCGACTGAACACCAGGCTGTTGCAACTGCCTAACGAAAGCACTCTCGACTTTCGCTGGCCTGACCGAGCCCGCCCCGGTGTCAATGTCGCCGCCGGGACCGACAGTATAGAAGATTTGTCCAGTCGAAATAACGCTGAGATTGACCAGGTGAAAGACTAACCACCGCTTCCGCTCCCATTGCTGGAGCATCCACTGCATTCTCGACCAAGCCTTATTGAGATCCATCGCAGTTGGCGTTTGGCCTTGACCGAACGCGCCGCTCTCGCGAAGCGCCGCTTCGCAGAGATCGCCGACAGAAGTCTCAAGCGGATCGAGGTTCATCTCAAGCGGCCGCTGCTACCTTCTTTCCGCTATTGAAAGCAGCTAACTGCTTTTCCATCTCGGCGATCTGCTGACGAAGCTTCTCGTTCTCCAGATCCTTCGAGTTCACCACACCAACCGCGGGCGGAGTCTGGCCGGACGCGGCGATCGCCTTTGCAGGATGGTCATGCCATCCCTCGGCGCGGAGCACTTCTTCCTCTTCCGAATCCTGCACGACTCGACTAACCAACTCCCTCTGCTCTCCAACTTCCTTCGGCCCGTACGGAGTTACCAGCGTCTCCGCTTTCTGTGTCACCCGAGTCTCTCCTTTCGGATGATACAACATCTTCGGATATTGCAGTGGCCCTCCATAGAGCGGAGAGCACGCGTTCGCCGAGTTCTTCTCAAAGACGCCTCTATCGTCCATCAGATCGAACACGGTATAGCGATTTTTCTTTGCCATCTCGGTTATCTCTCAATGAGTCCCAGGCATCACTAGCGCTGGAACAGGATACTTTGCAGGTTGGAGTCCATTGACCCGACTCCGGCGACTCCGAACTGGTTCAACAGGCAATACAGGCGAGGGCGGAACGAATTCTGCTATCGAGGCTCCAATCGGCGCTGGCAGGCTTTTCGTAAAGACCCCACCGCGCTGCCATTGCTTCGTCATTCCAGCAGCCTGCCGAGCCTCTTCCATGCTTTCATACCAGTCCTCGCCAAGCTCGTCCAAATCGGCCTGACAACGAACTTCCCTTTGTCCTTGCCTGATATGAAAGACCAGTCTCGGCCACTCCAACGGCGGCGCGGCTGGTCCTTCCTCGACGTGAAGAACACAGCCCATTCCAGCCAATCTTTGGATGGCATCTTCAAGATCACGGATTGCAGCGTTCGCAAGATGCTGCCTCTGTGGATTGTTAGTCCACTCCGCAACCAGCTTCTGCTTCCAGTTCATCCTAGCTACCGTCACTGATAAACCTGATCAGCCACGATGACCGCCCACTCCGGACGAAGCCACAGATACCCATAGAGAACGTCCAGTCGAGTGATCAGCTGGTCCGTCCCAATGAAGTAATCTGTGACCATCCGCATCGAGATCCCGTCGAACTCTTCCCGCGCCGCTTCGTGAACGTTCCGTGGCATCTCCATGTCAGCGGTCGCCAGCGTGACTGCTTCCGGCGCATAGGCGAAGTTCTTCGTGTACTGAGTCGAAGCAACCAAATTCAACGCCGGATTCACCGCGGCCCCATTGCTGGGACTGACATCGACCGTTTGATATTGGACAGCCTGGTTGTTGACTCCGGGAATCAGCGCCGGATAGATCGGGATTGTCGTAGCACCAGCGACTACGTTTGCCGTCACCGCAAACTGCCGCAGCCTTCCGTAAGACTGTTTCGTAATCCGGTTGACAGCATGGACTCCACCGATCGTAATGATATCGCCGATGTTAAGACCGGCAGCCAGCGCGTTCACGGTCAACAGCAGTCCGGTCTGGCCACCCCCGTTGACCGTCGCGGAGCCTTGCGCCAGTGCCCCATCCGTATGGGTAATGACCGTCTGGTCCGCCATCCAGATAAAGCCGAGCGCGTCGTACATCCGACCAGTCACGTACTGCCGACTGATCTCCGGCTGAGGATTCAACAGCCCACTCAGCGACCCAACAACACTCGCCTCGGTATCCGGCGAATTGACGATCTTCCAGTTCGCGACCGGCGACGAGTTATTCCGAAGCACCGCGCCGGCCCGGAGATAAGTAGATTGGATCGGCGCGAGGATGTTGTAGCCCGTGTCTTGGTTGGCAACAATATTACAGATGCCACCTTCCGAGCCGCTCATGATGTCAACAGCAACCTGACCAGCTAAGTTGTTGACCATCGGAGCCAACACGCGCCGACTATAGTCGTCCAAGCTCAAGGTCCGATCAGTCAACGAATAGGCAACATCGACGTGCTTCTGGGTGGCCAGAACCAGCGTAGTCGATTGTTCCGAGGTATCCTGCACATCAAGTGCCGGCCCGGTCGTCACCACGAAATCGTTCGGCAGGCGGATTCGCAGCGACGACCCAATCTTAGCTCCACTCACAGCAAAGCTGTCGTCGTACTGCATATCGACGTTCTGTAAAAAGGCGTTGCTGTTTTTCCACAGCCGCACCGCCTCTCGCGTGATCATATTGATGGTTAAAAGTTGGTTAGCCAACGTTACGCTCCACTGATGAAATGATGGCCTTCCAGCGAGGCCGTACAGAAGACTGGAAGATCATCGCCATTGGGAGGGCGAAGGCTCAAAGCAGGATGAGAGAGCATCCTGGACTCAAGCAAGGCCAGACAGGGCCTTGAACTGAAGCCGCCTCAGCGACCAAATCTCGTCCGATGCAGCGCAGCCTCTTGTTCGTTCCTGCGCCGTATCCATTCCTGTGTCGAAAGCTGGTCTGCCCGGTCAGGATCGTCCGGCTTAATCTGCGTCCGATTTGAAGCCGTCTGAGTGATCGGAATAATTGGCTTCGGAGCCCCAGAGACTTGCGTCGACTCGACAGAGGCCATCTTGGCCAGCTCGATAGCCATTCTGACCGCCGGCAACGCCAGTACTCGACTCGCCTCACTCGGATCACTTCCAAGCGCGTGGATCAGGCGCGGAGCTTCTCCAGTCTCAAGCGAGGCGATCAAGAATTGATTATAGGCTTGCTGCTGTGCTGGATCGCTCCAATCAACAACCCCTTTCAGTGCGGCAACCTTCTGATCGAAATCCCCGAACGTCTTAAGTCCAGCTTGGTAAGCATCGTTGACACGAGCGTTGAAGGCTTGCTGGGCAGCGATTCCTTGCGCCTGCTGGTAGGCAGCCTCTTGAACACGCCGCTCGAAATCGGCATTCGGATCGAGAGGCTTTCCACCGCCAGACTTCAGCTCCTCGATCTCCCTTTGCAGATTCCTCAGCCTCTCCCCTTGCTGAGCAATCCGACGGTCTTTCCAGTCCGTTTTCGGTACCGGCTTCGTCTCGACCGGCTCCGGAGCTGGATCAGCATCAGATTCTGTTGGCTCCGGTGCAGGAGTCGGTACAGGTTCGACTGGTTCTGGCGTTGGTTCTGGTGTTGGATCTTGAGGCTCGTCAGCCATCAATTGAGCGTCCTCAAATAAGCCGTACCGGCGCGGCGGCCGGGCAAAGATGCATCCTTACAGAGAGCATCAATTATCTCTTCCTTCAAGTGATCCGGCAATGGGCCACGTAACAGACCAACTAACGTGGCTCGCGCCGAATCAAGACATTTCGCCCAATTCTTTTCAATGAAACGCCTTTCCAGTTCTTTTCTTGAACAGTCTGGATTCTGCTTCTGCCAAGCCTTCCAATATTCGTCTTGCCCCATCAACGTCTCATAGAGGTTACCGGCAATTCCCTTCGCCGTCTCCGCCACCATCTTGTGTGCCATCTTTTGCATTACATAGCTCCTTCAAACGGACTCTGCTGACCCGCCACTTTCCACGGATCATAGTTGACTGGAGTAAACTTGTGCGTCCCGGCCATCTGAGCTTGCAGCACTTGCATCAGCATCATCGACGCCAACGGATTTCGCCCCGCGTCCTGTGGAGCTTGAACAGAAGGTGCGTTACAGGCTAGTCGGGTCGCCTTGCCACGGTACTAGCCGGGGCATAATCGTCGCACAAATGTTGAGTTACTTTGGCGTTGCTACTGGCAAGAAATCCATGACAACAGTGCATTAGCATATTTATTTCCTGCGTGCCGCTTCGTGTTGATAACCAGACAAACCACCACCGAGGTGGATTAAGCATCTTGCAAAGAACCTTCTTGCCAATAGTTCACTTAAATACTTACCAGATGCGTCAACAGCTTCCTGTCGGATTAGTTGGGTCAATTCCAAACTGGCCTACATCTGCCCAACTTTCGAATTGCATCATATCCTTCGCACGTCGAAACAGGATTGTAAGCTGACGGATCAAAACTTGACTTTCGGCATCAACTTGTTGCTGACAGATATTCCTGTCCGCCACTCTCGTACTTTTTCTCAATCTGGTGCGTAAAGAAGATGAATTTCCTGTCAGATCAATGCATTGGTTGCCTTCCTCTCTTGCGCCAATGGCCCAACCCTCAGATATCTCGTCTTCCTGGTTGGATCGAGAATATAGTACTCTCCGTCTGGCGCTTGCTGTGCTCCTGGGAAGCCAGGACCTCCTTGCCCGCCAGACTCTCCAGACTGCTGTTGTTGCGGATCTTGCTCTGCCTGATCTCCAATCCCACCCATATTCGCCTCGATGATCGGAGTCAAATGTGTCTTCAGCGCATCCCCAACCAACTGTTCAATCAATTGTTGCAGACCAGCTTGGTCTGTCGGTAGCATCGGCGCGAGAGCTTTAATCCGATCCGTCTCAGCCTTGTAAGCATCAATATCTCGCATCTGGTCTTTGCCGACCAGCTTCAGCGAGTCCTTGCCGTGCCTCTGCATCGCCTCCGAAAGCGTAGTTGTCAGCTGCCCGACCTGCTGTTGCAATTGTTGCTCTTGTTGGCTTGGCCCTTCGCCAAGGGCGATCGGCGGGACCATCCTCTTCAATCGAAGCGCCGCCTCTTGTGCTTCCTCGAAGTCCATCGACTTCAGCAACAAATCCCCAATAATCCCCGTCAGGCCCGGCGCTTGCGTCAAGATCAAAGTCAGCGCATCGACCGACTCTTGTCGCCGCGTCGCCGAACTCGGCCCAATATCCGACAAGATATCGTATTGTCCGAGCTGTGGATTGAAGACTCTTTCAATCACGACATTATTATGGTTCAGTCTTTCCGTGTACGCCTGCCTCGATCCGGGATCAAGCATCACGTCCATCTCGACCCCGTCATCATTCAAGATATGCTTGACTCGCTTCGTATCGTATATTTTCGGAAACAGATCAATGATTTGCTTATAGGTAAAGACCAGGGCCGTCTCGTAATTGTCTTGGAAGTGGAACGTCGCAGTATCACCTTGATCCATCCTCTCTTGGATCGCCGTCCCCGTCCTCTCATTCCCCATCATCCCCATCTGGTTCTGCCATTGTCCACTCACCATCATCATCTGTTGCATCGCAGTCTGCATTCCGCTTTCATACAGTGGACTCACCGTCGGTGGATCGACGCGGATCGGAGGCGGAATTGGCACGTCGCTGCCGTCGTCCGAAACATGGTTCCAGATCAGCACGGAGTGATTTTCAGTATTTGCGGTGTTCCACATACTTTCTTGTTCTTCGATAGCTTTCGCTGGTGCAAGCCACGGAGTTTTCGATTGAAGGGCTCCGAACTCGACTTGCCCGCTAGCGTTATAATTGTACATTCTCTGCGCATCTTGCATCGCTTGGGTATGGCCCTTCCGGTCCAAGATACCCTCGATGACATATTCTTCTCCAACATTTCGAATCAACGGAATATACTTGCCCGGCCAATCAGTCTCTTCGACGATCTGTTCCCCAATAATGAGCTTCCACTCGATCTTCCAATCCACCACTCGTCTCGTGATGGTATCGTCTCGTTTCAGCAACTCTCGGACCGCGTTCGCCGGTAGCTTCGATTCCCTGATCTCAACACGAACTCCCTTATCTCCAACAAACGAAATAAGCCGGTCTTCGTGTGGTACTTTCCGAAACCACTCACAGACCATCGTATGGTCTTTTTCGATCCAAAAGGACTTGCCAGAGGCCAATCCAAGTGGTGTCTTCGGCGGCCCGTCCACAGACCAATTCGGAACCAGCTTCCTTACCTCGTCATCTGGCAGGAAGTCGAACAGGAAGGCAAACTTCGCATCGCTCCCATCCGGCTCCTGAATGTCCGGGTCCATATAGACAGCGAGCGGATCGTTGATCGGCCTAATATAGATCTCTTGATTGAAGGTATCATTTGACTCGAAGTCAGTTATAATCCTCCACCAGCCAATTCCCCCGTCAATCTGATACCGCCTGCCAATCTTGTACGCGCTTTTCTGAGCCCCCGAAATATGTTCAATATGCTTTATGATTGCTTTGACAACATTGGCGCTCTCTTGAGTCGCGCCATTCCCCATTCCAAGAATCTTCGCGTTGACCTTATTCCGACTAGCCTCATTCGAGATCATCAAATTGTGCTGTCTCACAATATTCAGCGTCAAGCACGGCCGGTCCGAAAGATCCCGAGTGTGACGGATGTCGTCAGGCCATTGGTAGCCGTTATACGAGTCAGCATTCGCAAATTTGATGTCTTCCAGGAACTTTTTGCGGTAAGTAGATTCCCACTCAATGCAGCGGTCAAATTGCATCCGAGCTTCTTCAATCAACGGATCGCCAGTCAGAGTTCTGACTGTCGTCATCGTCTCGAGAACGCTCAAATCACTTGAAGACTGCATCTTCTTATCTCATCCAACCTAAGTCTGGTTCCGGCACTACGCCGAGTGCCGGAAGAGTCCGCGCCGCGCCGTTTCAAGACAGCATCCGCAGCGTCCCGCAGCCTCTGGCCAACATCAATCTTGGTTGGGCGTTCCTTAAGTGCGACTGCCATTGTCCGAAAGGCGTCAGCACCATCTGAAGCCCAATCATGCAGCGGTTCGTTCGAGAGTTGTCCATCGACAACCCTATACCGATAGTGTCGAAGCGCATCAAGCCCATCTGCGCATTCATCAGAGTCGAACCAGCAATTCGGAAATATCATCCGCGCCGCATTGATCCCGTCCGGTCGGCTTATCCTCGGAACCACAACAGTTCGGAAGCCGTGCTGCCTGATCGTCTCCTCGATAGTCCGCTTCGTTCCAAGCTGTTTTGCTTTCGCATCATGCGGCAAGAACATGGTCCCATAGACGTAACCGCGTCGTTGGCATTCCTGCAAATAGTGGGTAATGTCAAACATCGAGTTGACATAGTACGCCAAAATCCGATATTGCATCCCGACTCGTTGAGCAAACCAAATCGCCGTCTGATCGGCGCGGCCAAGATCCCAGAAAGTGTCAACCGGCGCCTCTCTCGAATAAGGTACCGTACAGATCCGACCCTCTTCTTGTGCCTTCCGAAGCTCCCTCGCGTAGATCGCCCCTTCCAGCATCTGGAGGCAATGGCCTTCCCAGATATTCAAGTAATGATCGTAATCCCGCTTCTTGTCCGCCTCCATTTCCAGCTTCAAGACTTCTGGAAACCACGGATTATCGCGCCAAGTCATCTTGATGACAGACATTTGACCCGGATCAGCTTCCCTCACAAACCTGACATAAGTGTAGTCAGTATCAAGTTCGGGATTGAAGGTCATCCAGATCTTCGGAGTCTTCTTTCCGAATAGTCGGAATCAGGGTGCCCCAACTTCAGTCGACTAACCTTGTTTGCCTCCTCGACCCAACAACGATCAACACCTTCATAGCTCTTGATCTTATTCGTGTTGTTTTTGATACCTTCGTAGGAGAAGCTGGTCCCATTCTTCCCATAAATGTGAGTCCGCTGAACATCATAGAAGTCAGCCATATTCAAGGCAGAGACTTGGTCGGACAGCCAGCCGATGCACAGATTCGTCGATTGAGTTCTGCAACTCCCGGACACACAGATTTCGGAGCGGCTTTTCTGTCCCCTGGATCAGCAAGGCTCGCGCAACTCCCCAGCTCCGCCCCGCGCCGCGTCCTCCGTAGAGGATTTTATAGCGGCGCGGCTCGAACAAGCAAGCTAGCGGAGCGGGGAAGTTGGCGTCAACAAGCATGGCAAGATTTGACCGTCAAAACGTGGGACGAACGGCTTCCAAGCCTTCCAGCCAGAAAGCCGTTCATCAATGTCCTACTCAGTTCGAGATCAGGTTCCTTTGAGGACCGAGATCAGGTTCCTTTGAGGACCTGGAACTGCAAGAGCCGTCGGGGGCGGCGGCGGGGCAACCACACCAGTCAGATTGATCGTCAGCGTGGCGGTCACAGGAGGCGCCACACCCGTCGGATCAGTCCACGTCGCCAACACTGTAAAAGTCTCCGTCGGCGCGGTCGCACTCTGCATGAAGTCGAAGCCAAGCCCATCCGAGTTGGAAGTGGCCAGATTCGTCATGTCAGAGACAGCAGCCTCGCCAATCGGAGCCGCCCAAGTGATAGTGTTCTGAGCCAGAGCATTGCCGTTCTGATCGAACACCTGAACCTCGGTCAGCACATTAGCAATCGGGCTAATCGCAGTCACAAAAGCCATTGTTTTCATATCCTTGAATTTAAGAGAGGTTGGATAAGGCAGAACCGGGTTTGTCTCACTCTCTAATCGACAAAGCACGGCCAGGATCTTGGCGTCATTCTTCAGCAGCTCCTGGAGATCACGCCAAATCACCAGGATATCAGGATCATTTATTCGAGGCATCGAACGAGTTCTTTCTTCAGGGATGGCTTGGAGGAGCTTGAGGATTTACCACTACAGGACTTAGAGGAGGCGACGGAGCTGAATGTTGTACTACTGGTGCCGCTCCCTGCGGAGCCAGCGTCCGATAGCCTAGCTCTCTCAGGCTGCTCCTTTGCCGCAGGTGAGCCTGGAGCCTGCGCCTGAGAGTGTGGCATCAAGTACCCCGCTATTGCCGAGAGCACAACGGAGATCGAAGCCCCCTTCCGTGCCGTCGATCGGATAGCCGCGCCGCTGCGCCTCCGCCACAATGATAACCGTCAACGCCCCGGCGACCATACTCGCCGTAATCTTTGAACTAGGTGGCTGAACCATTTCAGAGTCCTCCGCCGCGCAGAAGCCAGACAATCAAGATGACGATCACGACCAGGCCGAGCAAGCCGCCGCCGGCATAGACCGGGCCGCCATTGTAATAGCCGCCATGGTAGTAACCGAAGCCGCCGCCGAACAGGATCAGCAGCAGCGCGACGATCAGGATCAAGTACATCTCAACCTCCTAGCTAGGTGTTGTCGCTGGCAGCGGCTTTGCCGATCGCAATCCCCACTTCTTTCGCGCCAGCCGCATCGGCGTCGGCCTTTTCCAGCGCCAGCTTCTGCGCTGACGCCATCATCGAATTGGTGGCCTTCTCGACGCGATCGACATTCTCAGCAACCGTTTGAATTGCGGCCACAGCCTGATGCGCTGCCCGGCGAGTACGCATGCCCTGGTGGATCGAATAGAGCACGCCCATCGCGGTGATAACCCCGACGCCGGTCTGTATCCAGGACTGGATGTCGGCCTCGGTTTGGCTTATGGAATCATCCTCTTCGATGCGGCGGTGCCGGTCCGATAGCCGGAGCTGCCGCATCAGCCATTGGTTTTCCTCGCGCAGCTGAGAGACCTTGGAATCGCAATCCAGGCAGTGCTGCCGCAGGGCCACGACTTCCGCCCGCAGCTGCGCGATCTGTTCGGACAGCATCGCTACCGTTGTCCGGCGCGAGCTGTTCCACAGAGTCGCCGCGGACAGCGCGAACGCGCCGAGCGCGATCAGTACCCCGAGCCAGATCGGCCCGTCATCCTTCAAGGCCGGCACCGCGCAGTGATCGCGGCGGTATAGATGATCGCCGCGCCGATGGTGACGAATTGGTCGACTGAAATAAATTCCCAGGGTCGCGGAACGCCATCGGCATAAGCTCCATGCAGGATGGCATAAATCGCTCCCGAGCGCCGGGATAATCAGGAGGGTCTGTTGCCCGATAAGGCGCGGCCATGCGGCCCTGCGGCGACAGGCCGGGCTGCCAGTGACCAAACGCCGCCGATACAGCGCAGACAGTCAGGAGGCCCGAGACCAGCCATTGCCGGCGGAATACCGTCAGCAACGCCGCCATTGCGATCGTCCCATCCGCCGCACGGGAAAAGAGCATGATCGCCGCGTCGTAGAGGTGCATCACGATCGCAAGCACGATCACGAGGTCCGACCCGATAAGCCGCCGTTCCGCGAGCAAAGAGAAGATCCTTCGCATCGTCACCACGTTGGGCATGTCCGTTTTGGTTAATGTGCGTTGACAAGACATTGCGACGGTGGAGGCCAGGAATCCCTATTGGCCTCAATTCAAAAGCCCAGGATAGTCGCCAGCCCGGCACCCTGCGGTGAGCTGAATTTCAGCACCTCGCCAAGGATCTGCGTGGTGATCGGCAGGCAGACCGGGCTCCCCATCGTCGCCTGGATCGCGCGCTTGGCCTCGACGGTTGTCAGGATGCCCACGGGCGGCGCTGCGGCGGGCGCTGGCGGCCCCAGCACATTCGCGATGGCCGCGTAGCTTGACCAGCATTGCGCATCGCTGGAGAGCCCCGCCGCAGTCGCTACGGCCGCCGCCGTCGTCGCGTCGCCGGCAACGAACTGCACGCCCGAGGCGCAGCCCGAGAGAACCACAGCTATCCCGGCGATCTGCAACAGCCGCGCGATCACCCGACGCGTCTCTCGCTGATAGGCAAGCAAGACTTCGATCCGCTCGCGCTTGTACCGCTTCGATTGTCCGCTCATCCAGTCCACCATGCTTTCAGTTCCGTGGGCGTTCCGGCGAATCGGCTCCGGTCGCAAGGCGAGCCGATGCCAGCAACGGCACCGCTATCCGTATATTGCCACAGCAGCGGAGCATTCCAATCCAATGGCGATACTGGAGTATCGCCGTACTCCGGCAGCCAGAGCGGGCAATTGGAAAGCACCGAGTTCGGCAACCCCACCCCGATGCCGCTCGGTCCATACCGCCCGATGTAAATCAGTGGCGCTCGCCCTTTCGCCATCGCGACCCGAGCCGCAATCTCGGCAGCCTGTGGAACCGAAACGGTATCGCCGAGGCCATTTGGCTCGATGTCGATGGCCAGCACCGGCAGCGATCCCGGCAACCGACAGGAAAAGATTGGCCTGGCCAGACGGATTGGTTGCATCTGCGAAGTGATAAGCCCCGACCAGCAACCCAGCATCAGCGCAGCCATCGACGCGTGCAACAAATGTGTTGTCGATCCATCCCGACCCCTGCGTTGCCTTGAGGATCACCGCCACGATGCCGCCAGTCCTGACCGCTCCGAAATCAACAGGAGCCTGCCAGTGCGATAGGTCGATGATCGTATCGGTCCAGGTGGTCATTTTGTCCTCAGAAAGACGCCCTCGCGGCTGCCGAGCCGGAGCCGCATTGACACAGCAACTCCGTCATCAGCAGCATCCGCGCGGACCTTGAAACAGGTCAGGTGGCAGTTTTCGCCCGGCTGGTGCGGGCAGATCCCGCAATGCCGGGTTATGCTGCCGGTCAGATCGGAGACGCCGGCCTTCGCCTCCCACGGCTCGTCGGCCGGGAACAGCGCGCGCCGGGCTGCGGCGATCTCTTCGATGGTGGCGTGCGGAGAGGCCATCAAGACACCCTGATTGTGCTGTCCATGTACCATTCGCACCACGGCACCGAACTACGGCCGTAACTAGTAAAAGTTCCATTCGGCAGAAATCGTGATGATGCCTGAGTAAAGGCCGCGGCGATGCCGGGCTCAGTCAATCCGGCAGCCAAGCCACCCGCAAAAACAGCAATGTATTCAGCTTGGTAGCCGTTTGGGTTTTGGTTGTTGTTGGGACCATAAGCTATTTCGGGTGGCGCCGGATTATACAAGGGGCGAGGGGCAAACTCCAGATCAGTGCCCGCTGCCGATGGGACAATGGGACTGCCGCCGGACGTTGCCGAGAGCCTAAACGTCGGCGCGACGGACGACGATATGTACCCGGTGAAACTAACAATATAAAGCGGGGCCGTTCCAAACAAAGCAACCGCATTAGCACTAGATGGAATCCATTGATCTCCGTTTTGGTAATAAAAAGTGTTGTAATCAACGACAGTAGGCGAGTAAGCCGGGCCGCCATTCCACGCGGTCATGGTGAACAGGCCGGTCGCGTCGCATGCGACCCCAGGGACATCAATCGACGGTACCCCAGCGCACGTGCCAATGTTCGCCAAGCTGGTCGCCCACGATGCCCCCTGATTCCCCGTGGGAGTTGATGTCCACGGTATCTGATCCCAAACCCGCTCCAGGCCAGCCCAGAAAGGCGAAATCCCCCAATTCGTGACCAGCCCGGTCATCAGTCGAATGCAACGGTTTGCTGCCCACAAAGTAGTTGCGCCGGGTAAGATTGCCCCCCAATCTTGATGGATTAGTCCATACATGACGTTGGTTACTTGCCCGGCATAAAGGTCCATGAAGGTGGAATCATAACCCGTAGTGGACATCATGCCCATCGCTCCAAAGCCGGGCGAGGACGCGTACCAGACGGTATCGATGAGATACATGCTTCTGATGTTTTGCCCGACTATACTCCACCAATAATTCTGCTCAGGACGACTATTCGCGCCGACGACGGATGAATAAATCGGAGACCGCATCCCCCAAGCAAACGACCGTGGCGCCTGGCCGGCCCAGCAAAACTTCGCATATTGCTTCGGAGGGGTCGCGCCTGGGATAGTCATCGTCCCGTTTGTAATTCCGTCATACGGAAACTTGGGATAACCAAACACCCCGTAATTACCATCACGATATATCTCGTCGAGCATCCAAGGCTGACCCTCCATCAAATATTGCGGGATCATACCAAATTCTGGTTGATGGTCAGTTACGCCCCCTTCCAAGGCGGCGCTGGCTCCAACCCCCATCCAAAAACTAAAGTAAAGCTCATAATTATTGCCAAAGGGCAATGCAGGATATTGTGGTAACGCAAAATTCTGCGTTGCGTTGTTATTATAATACATGCAATATAGTGGGAATGGAGCTCCGAGACCAGGATAAGATGTTCCTAATTGGTCTGGTCCGTTGTCGCCGGCTGGGATGTAGCCAGTCGCTATATTCAGCATATTCATCATCGGCATGGTGGCGTGCGAAAGCGCCATCGCGCGGATCTGGTCCCAATTTGCGACAGTCGAGTTCATCCACCAATTGGCCGAAGGGTCCGACCAGAACTCCGATGCCGATATGGACTCCGCCCTGGCTGATCCCAGTCGGCTGTATTCCGAGGGAGTTGGGGCGATAATATGGTCCGCAGCCTTGGTTAGAAGCGTCGGTCCAGTAATTGTTGAAGAACACTCCGGTGCCAGGTGGCGGTGTCAAATTGTATGGCGGCACCATGCCAGTTTGCATCCAATAAAGCTTTTCGGATGCCGTCAGATTCGGGTATGGAGTTGCAGTCCGCGCCGGCAAAAACCAGGCATTGCCGTTGTCGTCGGCCGGCAAATAGCTGCCCTGCCAGTTGTTCACGGTGCAGGTCCGCGTCATCGTATTCGTGCCGGTTCCGGCGCTGCTGATCGTATTAAACCCTTGACCACCGCTGGCTGTCACATGATAAGCCTCGGGGGTTTGACAAGGGAAGATCCCGGTGACACCGGCGCTTGGGTTAATTGCCGCAAAATTGAGTTGTCCGGCCGTGAGACCTGTCGGCAGCGTCGCTCCACCGCCTTGCGTAAAGACGATCGGCTCACCCTCTTGCAGAGCAGCTCCGGCATTGGAGACGGAGCCGCCACCGATGCGCCAGCTTGCTCCACTCCCTGTCCCCGGTGACCTGTCCAGCGTACAGGTTTGCGGCGTCGGCGCGCTCATAATCGTGTAATTGCCGCTCGTCAGAGCGCTGCCTGGCTCGATGAAAATCTGCATGCCGACGTAGCCATACTGAAACCCCAGGGTGGGAACATTCGGGAGGGTCATGTCAGTAAAGCTGGTGGTGCCGGTAGCGCTGCCTGCCGCTCCGGTGGCAGCGATCAAGGTCAGGTCAGCGGGATTGACATCAGCCGAGGTGATCGGGAAATTCTGAGTCCAACTCCGCAATAGCGTGGCGCCGGAATAAATCGAGTGGTCGCCCCAATACAGGCTCGGGGTCGGACTCGTTACGGTAAACCACGGGTTGCCGAGCTTCGGCATGAACTCGATGCGGCCGTTCGCCCAGGCTACGGCATAAAACTCTTCGTACAGATTTTTGAACGGCGCTCCCCCGGTAACATCGGTCAGCGCGCCGGCGACAATCCATGTCGATTGCACCGCACCAGATGAAACCTGACGGATGCCGCCTGGAATCCCGGTTCCACTGCCGTTCGGACCGAAGGTGATCCCGGCATAGGTGTTGACGACGAATTGATGCTGGCCGGAGCCGATCACCGCGTTATTGCAATCGCTCGTCGGCCAGGTCGCGCTGCCAAACTTGACCACCAAGTTTTGCGCCGTGATCGCGCTGATCGATACCGGCGTTCCAGGGCTGTACGTCCCGGCCTGCTTGTAGATCGAGATCGTGCGTGCAGAACCGAAGGTCGGAATGATCGTCGAGAAGACGACATGCCTAATCCATGCGCCGTCAGTCGCACCGGATTGACCGTTGAAATCGGAGCGCTCGTCGTATTGCATCGGCAGCGTGTTGCCGAGATCATCTTTCAGCACAAAGGTAAAGCCCGTCGTCGCGACATCGCCGCGCTTGAAGGCTTGCCCAAACCTCAACTGGACGTTCGTTTCCGTGCCGCCTGGATTCTGCAAGGTATAGGTGGTCAGCAGCGTCAGCCCACCGCCGCCGCCTGAGCCACCGCCTCCACGGAAAAAGGCCATCGCCGGGATAGCGTTGCCAAGCGCCGCGAACGCACCGAGCGCCATCGTGAAGACGCCACGCCGGGTCATCGTCCGGCCGCGCCCGCCGCGCGTCAGGCGCTGTGCCGGGGCGTATAGGTTCGGATGGCCATCGCCGCGAACCAGGTCACCCAGCACACTCTCTGTGGCCTGCATGGGCGTTTCCGGCTCCGGTCGCACATAGGGCTCGCCGAAACCTTCGGGACAGATTGGGCGGTCGATCTTCATGCGGCGTCTGCAAATTCGTCGTTGGCTGGATCGAGCATCGATAGGTTCAGCGCCGGATCGACGTAGATCGTCGTGCTCGCGGCGCCGTTGTAGACTTTGCAGCTGATCAGCCCAACAGCGGTTGGCGAATAGGTCACTGTCAGCTTCTGATAGGCAGGGGTCGATGGCGGCGAGGTCCAAGTCGATATGTCTGTCGGCTGCGCTGCGGGAGTTGAAAGCGGGGTCGCCATCGCATCGTTGACGGTCGTCGAGGGCGGGTATCCGCTCCCGATGTATTCGCATTGCGCCCAGACCTGATTGTTGTTCTGGGTCGCCGAGGATACGAAGTAGATCGTGGCCGTATGCGTGCCGGATGTGAAAGAGCTGTAGGCCCGGATCGGCGCGCTGACTTCTGGGATCAGAAACGACGCCTGTGCCGTCGAGACCATTGACCAACTCGTTGGCGTCCCAAAGGTCGTGTTGCCGCCACTGCGATAAGTCGCCGTGCTTGTCGTCAGCAATCCTGTCGTGCTCGGGACCGTGTAGCCGGTGCCGTCGAAATTCCAGCGGAACTGCGTAGCCTCGGCATTATAGGTGCCTGAAGTATCGAACGCCAATCCGCCGGAGCCGTATTTGTTATTGTAGACCTGCACGTTCGGCACGCCAGCCGCAAGACCAGCTCCCGGAGTCACCAAGAAATGGCCTGTCGTCAAAGCACTAAGATCGACGCCGTGCACAGTTAGACCGAGGCCGCCGAATACGATATTCAAATTGAAGACTGAGGTCGGCGCCGTCCCACCGATAGCGTTTGCCGTGTTTGTCCAATCTACGTAGCAGCCGCCGTAGATGGTCGAAAAGTTGTCGCCCGTATTGCCGAAGGTGAATGTCGTATTGCTGAAAGACAGCGCGCCACCCGCTATGCATTCGAAGGCTTGCGTGCTAGCTCCGGTGGAAGCGGTATTGAAAGAACTGTTGACGAACATCATTTTCGCTAAGCCGGCGCTTGTTCCCGGCGAAAACTCAAAATAATCCGTTGTAGCCGAACCGCCGGAAGCTCCGGTGAAGCTGATCCCGTTGAAATAGCCACCGGCGCCTGTGATCGTAAAAGTCGTGTCGCCAGTCGAGGTCAGGCTGCATCCCGACGTTATATCCGTTCCGATCGGCGGGATATTGCCGTTCGCCGGATTGACGCTGATCAGCGAAGTCGCCAACGGCGATGCCTGTCCCGGCAATGTCAGCGAAAAATTCGTCGATTGCGTCTCGGCATGGGAGTTAGAGCAATAGACTGTATCGCCACGATTGATCTTGCTCGCACCGAGCGGCGAGAGATCATTATAGCGCGCCGCCGGGGCCGTCCATGTCGTAGTCGAGCCGATATGTTGATAAGCCTGCACTCCTGTCGCTTCGGTCCAGGAACAGGTTCCGTCGCTCGCCGTGACGCCGCCGGCCGTCAGTATCCAGGTCGGTTCGGTTGAGCCTGAGGTACAGGTCGAGACGGTCTCTCGAAACACCCGCTCGCTGTTCACGGCTGGCGCGGCAAGTTGCCGAACGAGGCTCGGAGTCGAGCTGTTGTAGGCCGTCGTCGCCGCCCACTGCGGGACCGCCGTGTAGCAGGTCGAGCAGACATACCAATTGGCGGCGAAGGCCGGCAGGGTCAGGCCGAGCAGAAACGAAGCCGCCAGCAGAAACCGCTTAATCATTGAGATATCCAGATCCGGTCGCGTAGTTCGATGCGATGCCCTCGTTCGTGTAGGCTTCCCCAACCGCGAAATTGGAGAAGTTCGATGGCGCTGCGCCGCCGCGCCCGGCCTGTCCACTCGGTGCGACCGGCCAGAACTGCGCCGAGGCTGGCGCGGAGCAGGCCAGCAGCAGCGCGAGGCCAGCCCAAAGCCACCGGCTCATCGCATCCTCCGCGCCCGGAGCTTGCCGTAAGCCGTGTTCGTCGAGACCGTGAATGCCGCCTGCGCTACGAGATAGACGGTCGTGGTCGAAGCCAGGCTTTCTCGCTTGCAGCCGAGGGTCAGGCTCGGCAGCGTGTTGCCGGTGATCGAGATGCCCTGATCCACCGTATAGCCGCCATCCGGCGCGGTCGGAAGCGTCGCCGAGGTGGTGCTGATCCCGGCGATTTCCGAGGTCGTCACCGTCGATGCGCCGGCGTTAAACAGTACCGTCGCCCCGCACACATCCCAATCCCCGGCAGTCAGGCTGATGCTCGTCACATTCGCAGGTGTCGCTGTCGTCAGCGATACCGCCGAGCCGACCACAACCGAGGAAGTCATCTCCTCGCCGACGTTCCCCGCTGTCGCATTGTCATTGGTCCTCGTGCCGAGCAACTGCGCGCCCGAGGCGACGCCGCCATAGCAATTTAGGTGCGTCGCGTCCTTGGCAAGGCAGCTGATGTTGTTGATCGCGTTCGCCGCGGTTTCAGGATCGGCGTGCCGCCGGGAAAATTGAACTCACTCCCGTAAGTCCCGATCGTGCGACCGCCGGTCGCGTCCTCGGTGATCGTATAATTGATAGGCGGCCCACCAACCGAAGGAAGGTTGGTCGGGTTGGCCAAGGTATACGGGCCGTTCGTGGTGAGTGTGATTGTGAAGCTATTCGACAGCGCGGCATTGGTTGCAAGCGAGGTCGCGTCGATCAGAGGGCGCTCGATGCCGAATAGCCCTGGGTCAAGGAGGTCGGACCCGAGACATAAAGCCCATGAGCACCGGGGCTCGTCACCGCGCCAGCGGAGGCAGCGACAATAAACGATCCATCGCTTCCTAGGGCAGCATTGGTCCCGGGAGTTACGGACCCCGATGCTGTCGTGTTGAACCCGATGAGCGTGCAGGTATTGACGCTATGCGACCAAGCCGCACCGGAGCAGGTCTGGAACTGGATCCCGACCGGGGCGGTCGTCGTGACGGATGTCCCGTCGTAGCCGTTCGCGTTCATGCTGCCGATGTTGACGCTGGTTCCAAGCGCCGTCGGCGAGGCCAGGGTGCCGCCATAGGTGATGTCTTGGATGATACCTTGCGCGCCGTTTGTGCCGATCAGGCCAAGGCCGGAATTCGTTCCATCCGCTCCGGCGATGATCGCACCGTTGCTGACCAACGTATCCGGCGACGGAACCGCCGTGATGTTGAAGTTGCCAACCAGGACATTCGAGGAGAATGACCAATCTGGGTTCGTGGCTGGCGGAGTTCCGGCATCCGCCACCGACCATCAAATTGCCGGGCGCAAGTAATGCGCTCGAACTCAGCGCCGAAGTCGATGAGAACCACGGAATGCCGCCCTTGGTGCCAGTCGTGGTCAGGCCGAGATTGCCGGAAGTCGTCACCGGCGATCCAGTCACGCCGAGGATGCTGCTGCCCGGAACGGTCAGCCCGACACTGGTTACGGTGCCGCTGCTGCCGACACTAGCAAGAGTGGCGTAGTTGGTCCCGTCGCTGGTCGGGCAGGCCCATGCACCAGGAGCCAGCGTCAGCGCGGTCGTATTGCCAGCGCCCTTAAAAATTGAGGTTGTCGCATTTATAGTCGCGTTACCGCTCGATCCGGTGTTCAGTAAGCAGGTTCCCCAACCACTGGCAAACCCGGTCGTGCCGGCTTGCGCCAAGGTATAAGTGAAATTGCCGACATAGACCCAATCGGTATTGTAGCCGGTGACTATCGCGGTTCCAGCCCCGGACTGATCCGTGGTCGGCTGGGTAAGGCCAATCGTGCCGGTGCCGGTAATCGGCGAAGGTGTCACAACGACGTTCGGTGTCGCCGCAGTGATGCTGACAGAACCTCCACTGCCACAAGCAGCGCCAGCATCCTGGACACCTGGCCCCCATTTCAAGCAGTTTCCCGTAACAATCGCGCCGTCTTGAGTTGAGAACGATCCTGTGGTTCCTGGCGCTACCGCAAGGGCAGTTGCGACTCCTGTTCCGAGTTCACTGACGCCTGTCGAAATCGGTAATCCCGTCGCATTCGTCAGGACAGCTGCAGATGGCGTACCAAGCGCAGGGGTCACAAACGTCGGAGATGTCGAAAGAGAAATCGCGCCGGAGCCATTAACGGCGCTAGCAAGCGCTGTTGCAACGCCGGTGCCGAGCCCCGTCAGCCCACTCACAGGAACAGAAGTTGCCTGGAGAATGCCAGATCCTGATGTGGTGAGTGATGCTCCAGTTCCGATCACCATCGCGGCTGTGGAATTGGTGCCACTAGTTATCGCATTGAAAGCAGGTGAACCACTACTACTCGTCGTACCACAGGAAAAGCCAGTCCCAGTCGTATAGTTGAGATGGTTGCCCGCCGTATCGATGCAGGACGGCAGCGCTAGCCCGCTCGGTGTCGTTGCCGTTAGAGCGCCGAGGACCGTGTTTGCCGACAGCGTCGGCAGATCGGCTAGCACGATCGCGCGTGGTGTCATCGCGCCAGACGAGCCATTTGGTGAGGCCAGGAATAGGTTCGCCGACTTGCTGGTTCCCGTGAGCGCGAGTGTGCCAGAAGTGGTGATTGGCGAGCCGCCGACCGTCAACCAGGTCGGCGCGGTCAAGGCAACGCTAGTCACGGTGCCAGAACCGCCAGATCCGCTCGACGCCGCAGTGATCAGCCCCTTGCCATTGACCGTGATATTGGCGTTCGTGAACGAGCCGACGTTGCTGTTGACTGTGGCCAGGGTCGTCGCCGCTCCGCTCGTCGTCACGTCGCCGGTGAGATTGCCGGCCGCGGTCACCAGCCCTTTACCATTCACGGTCTCTGACGCGAAGGTTCCGACATTTGAATTTACCGTCGCTAAGGTGGTTGCCAGCGACCCAGCTGCCGTCGTCACGTCCCCGGTCAAGGCGGGGAATTGAGCAGCCAACAGCGTTCCTGTCAGCCCACTCGCCGGCATCGATGTCGCGGCGATCGTGCCGGAGCCGGACACCCCGAGCGAAGCCCCGGTCCCGACAACCATCGCCGCAGAAGCATTCGTGCCGCCAGTGATCGGCGAGAAAGCCGTCGAACTGCCAGCAGCGCACGGCACGTTGTTGATGAAGCAGCCGGTCATGTTGATCGTGCCGGCGCCCTTTTGGCCGCCAGTCGGCGAACCGATGGTGACGCCGCCGGATGCAACATCGGTGATTTCGCTCACCACAAACGGCGAGGTCCCAGCCCCCATCGGCACTGTGCCGGCTGTAAAGGTCGTGAGATCCGACGGCCCGGTAAGCGACAGTGTTCCTGTCGTGGTTATCGGGCCGCCTGACAGCGGCGCGCTCGTCGCGATGTTGGTAACCGTGCCGGTGCCGCTAGGCGTTGCCCAGGTCCCGTCGCCGCGCCAGAACGTCGACGAAGACGCGCCGGTCCCCGAATTGAGATTGGCGACACCAAGATTACCGGTGATGTCGGTGACGAGGCTGACTGGCCCGAACGTCGGCAGCCCAGCGGCATTGCCGTGCAGCACGGTCGTCGCGGTGCCGAGCGAGGAAAGACCACCGAAACTGCCGCTGCCGGCGTTATATTGTAGTGAGTTTGTGGCGCCGGCCGGGGAAGATACGCTTATCGTTATGCAGCCCGGCCCCGTGCCCGAGGTCCAGTTGATCGCTTGATTGGCGCTCGAACAGGAAGGAAAGCTGATACCGCTTGGCGTCGTTGCGGTCAGCGCGCCCAAAACCTGATTTGCCGACAACGACGGCAAGTCGGAATACGGTAATGGCGCGGACAGCACAGCCAGGTTTCCTAGGCCGAGGTTGGTGCGTGCGGTCGATGCGCTGGTAAGCTCCGAGAGGTTGTTGGCTGGATTAAGCGGCGTGAAGCCGAGATTGGCCACCGCAACGCCGTTCGCCAGCGAAGAGTTCGTCAGGCCGGAAATCAGCGAGTTGGCGATAAAGCCGCCGCTGTTGGTTTCGACGATGGTTGATACGCCGGTTTGCCCCACCGGGAGGCCGGCGGTCAATGCGCTGCCCGTGGCCGTGCCCCATTGCGGCACGTATCCGACGGTCGTGCTGCCCGGCCCGGAGATGCCAGGAACGAAAAGCGAGCACGGGATCTTCCGCGTCCCGCCCCCCTGAATCACCGGCACCATGTCTCCGACGCCGCACGGAGTCGTGGCGTTGGGCGACCCGAGAATGAATTGCGGGAACGTCTGGCCAGACTGAGCCCAGCCGCTAGGCGCAGCACCAAGAAGAGCGGCAAGCGCAACGAGCGCCCCTATCGCCCAACCGAATTTCGCCACGCAGATACCCTCCCGCGCTGGAGACGGCAGGATATTACCGGAAAACTATGTGAAATGAAACCGCCGTTAGGGCGTTGGCGAGCCCCGCGCAGAAGCTAGCGCCTGTTGCACAATTCGACCGCTTAGACGGTTCAAAATATCCGGACGCACTACCGCAGAACGGCCAGGATTTGCCCTTAGCACGTCTGACGCGGTTTGCGGATCAAGCAGCATCTGGTCGAAGATGGCCTCTTGTCGCATCCTCAGGGCATTTCGCGCGCCTCGCGTGGCCATAGCGGCTACCGGCCCCAGGATTGCCCCAGCAGGGCCGAGCAACGCATGCCCGGCCAAATGTTCTCCGACGCGTTCGCCGAGAAGCGCCGCCAGCAATGTTGGAATGCCTTGCGGCGCGTGAGCGCTAGGCCCAGCGCCACTTGCGGCAGCCCGTGACAAAATCTCGGCCGTGTCCGATCCGCCTGGCGCCTTTGCCGCCCCGGCCCGCGTAGAGCTTTCGAGATCGCGAGCGATGGCGTCGAACACCTGAGCGCGACCGGGGAAAAGAGAACGCAAGACGCTCTTATTCTCATCAACGAAATCCCCAAACCGCGTCGGCATCAAGCCGCCGACATCTGTTCCAGGCGTAGCTGATCCCTCAAATCGCCGCCGGATCATGTCGATCACGCCCCGCTGGACGCCCTCGATAGCGGCAGGATTGCCCTGCAACAGGCCCATAAGGGCACTGGCTTTCTGTCCGCGATCGGCGCCAGAGAATAGGCGCGTTACCGCCCGCTCTGGATCATCTTGCAAAAACACCCCGGCAACCGATCTCGTGAAGTCGTCGCGCGCCACCTGATGCTGCGCGATGACCTGTTCAAGCGTCCGCTGCGCGTCTACGGCGTTAGCGAAACGGTCTCGCAGGCCAGGCACCGCGTCAAGCGCCGGCGCATGCTGCTTGAGCCATACATCGGCCGCGCCCGGCACGACCTTCCCGTTTTGGATCGCTCGATTAGCAAACGACCACGCCGCATAATCAATAGCCGCATCTACAGCATCCGGGCGGTTTCCGGTAATAGCAAGATAGCGCCGCATCAATTCGCCGCCCTGCGGCCCCGGCTTCCAAAACCTCGGCAGCACCCCGGCTTCGCCCCAACCCGGATTTAGCGGGTGAGACGCCTCATGATCAGCAAGCGACTGATTGATCTCATCGAGTTGCCGCTGCGCCGATGCCGCATTATCGAATTTCGATGCCAAGTCAGGACGCGCCGACAGTGCTCCGGCGTGGGTATCTGTCCATTTCCGATATTTTGCCAGATCAAGCGTGCCGTCCGGCTTCTGAGCCGCGCGGCGGAGCGAAAATCCCATTGCATCATCAAGCGCCGCATGAGCCTCGGGAGGGGCCGCGCTTAAGAATCGTCCAACCGCATCGGCTTCGGTCTTGCCGCCGTTCAGAAAAAGCCAAGGCACTTCGCCGTCGGTAAGACGGTAGGAATCATAAGCGCCCCCTTTTGCAGCATCTTGCCGACGGCGTGCAGCTTACCCGGAGTCTCGCCACGATAGGCGCGACCCACTCGGCATACCGCTTGTTCCAATCGGCGAAGCGTTGTTGCGCCTCGGGCGTGAGTGGGGTTAGTTCTGGTTCGGCGAGGGACTCCGGCAATTGTGGGCGCGGCTCGTCCTGGTCCCGACGCTGGAGGTTGCGCCCCTGCCTCACCAAGCTCAGGTCGCTGTGCTTCAGGCCCGCCTTCTCCAATGCCCGTCCCAGCAAATGAAGTCGTGACAGGTTTCCTGATAGACGCGGCGGCGCCGCGGTTTCGCTCATAATTCGATGCTCCCGCCTGTAACAATTGCCTTGTGTCGGGTTGCTCCCCAAAGAGATCATGCGCCTGCCCGAGGCGCTCCGTCTCCTCGGCATAATACGCCAAAACCGAAGCAAGCTTCACTCGGGAGACGCGCCCCCGGAAATTATCGCCGTAAGCAGCCCGCAGAATGTTCTCTGTCTCCTCTGAGATGGGATTGAAGGCGTCCTGTTGCGCGATAATTTCAAAGAGGGGACGCCCCCGTTCGCGCGCCATCTTCACGAGGCGAGCCGCGTCGACGAGCGCAGGAGCCAGATCCCGATCCGGGGTAACGGCGCCGCCCTCGATCGCGCTACGGAGGCGGCTCATTTCCCCTGCCGCATCCTGCATCGCGCCGCCGAAGCTCTTCAGGTCGTCATCGCCAGCCTCGGCCAGCGACCCGACGAGCCCGGAATCGCCATAGGCGCGTTGTAGCAACGCATTCCGATTCCGCGACGCGCCTTGGACTGAAAGAGACCCATCAGGTAGAAAAAGCTGGTTCTCTTCTCCAGGGGACGCCACCGAGCGGACAAAGGCGCGCGCGAAATCGCGGTTCGCAGCACGGGTAATGTCCCCGCCCGCATATTGGTCGAGAATCGCCGGGACAGTTTCCCGGCGTCAAGTTTTGCTTGTTCGGTCGCCGACATTCCGGCCGTCGCCGAAATGTTGGATTCACGCGCAAACGAAAGCCTGTCTTGATCAGATAACGGCGTAGTGCGTTCTCTGATCAACGCAGGTTGCGCCATCCCTTCCGTAGAATACCCCTGCTGTTCGAGCCACGCGCGGTACGCTTGGGCGCTCGGCATGTTTTGGTCATAGGCATGGCGGATCGCCAGTAGGCGGCCGTTGCCGCTTTCTACGGCCTGATCCGGCCCGACAATCGGCGCCCCTTCCTGCGGAGATGCTGATGCTCCCAGCCGCTCCGGCTGGAGGCGTGGCGCCATTTGTCTGATCTGGATCGTACTCGCCTGACGTGACCGGTCCCTGGGCTGTAGCGCCGCCGGATATTCCGGGTTCGGTTCGCCATCCACCGTATGAGAGGCAATCGGCGCATCAGGTGCGGCCAGGTCACGCACGGCGTAGCGGACGCCAATTTGACGGCCAGCTGGCGTAAATACGGAACTTCCGGTCTGCGGTTGACCGACGCCAGACATCCGGGCCTCGATTGGCGGCATCCCCTGATGAATAACTCCAGCCGCTTCGCCGGTTCCGATATCCGTGGTCGCGTCTGACAGCGCTTGGTCGATCCCCCGCTTCAAAATACCAGAGTCTTAATTGTTCTCGCGGCTCAAGATCCGGACGTCGAAGCCTGCTGTTGATATCGGCCTCAAGCCAAACGCCGTCTCGATCGGGATCAAATCGCCAAAATCCCGTACCTGTCCGTACAGGCTGTTCTCGACCCCGCTGAATAGCCCACGGCTCGGAGCGAAGGTCTGCTCGATCTCGCCGAGGGCTGATTTGATCGCGTCGGGCCGCATCCCCATCTGCCCGGTCGGATCGATCGCGGCGCGGAGATCGGTCAGGTGGCCCCGCTCGGCGGCAGATGCTGCGGCCACGGGGTCACGCATCTGCGCCCCATAAGCCGACAGCGCCGCGGCACGGTTTTCTGGAGCAAGCGCTTCGGCTCCCCAAATTCTCCCATCGATTGATCGGCGGCGGAACGCGCCTGGTCAGATGCCTGCGCCAAAGCGGTGGCGACTGGCGCGCGTTGGGCCTCGACCGCAGCGCTGGCCGCCGCGCCCTGCTCTTCCGGCGTCATCTGCGGCGTGATTGCCGCCGCCCGATTTGCCGCTTCGGAGCTCGCCGCCGCCGCGGCGCTATCCCCAATTTGATCGATGGCGGCTAACCGGCTCTGCAGGGCGCCCTGAGCGGCCTCGGCTCCGGTGCCGGCCGGAGCCATGCCTTCGAGCGCGCCCATTCGTGCCTGGGTATTTGTGGCGCGCTGCTGTTGGAGGGCCTGCCCAATAGTCTGATTACCTTGCTCCGGTATCTGCGCCTCGCCAATTCGTTCGCGCACCCGCTGCGCCGAAAGCAGCCCTGGATTGTTCAGAAAATCTCAGCGGTGGTTCTCGTTGACCCAGGAACCAACTCATTCGTCGGGAGTGCCGCCTCGATCTCCTGCTCCAAACCGCCGGCGCCCTCTCCCGCCGCGCCGCGAAATGCGCTAGCCGCGCCGGCACCGGCCGCCGCTTCGCGCGAAGCCGGCATCAAAGGAGGAATGCCAGAATAAAGATGCGCTGCGCCCCGACCGGTTGCCGCCGCCATTTCCCCGGCCCCAGCGCCGGCAGCCCCCACCCCGAGCGATCCATATTTCGCTGCCGAGGCGTTCGTATCCCGGCGGCGCGACATCGGCCCCAGCCTGACCGCCAGCTCCGGCGGCCAATCCCAGCGCGACATTGCTCGGGACCGAACCAGCCCCGAGCACTTCAGCTGCCGGTGCCGCCGCCCTACCGGCAGCCTCGGCTGTTGCCAGCTCGGCTTTTGCCGGCAAGAGCGTCGACAGGATATCCCCCGTCGTTTCGCCGGCAGCCCGAGCATATTTTTCCGCCGCTGTCGGCGCCGGCAGCGCTTCCTCGCCGACCCCAATCTTAGCGAGTTGCTTGTTCCACCACTCTGCCGGCAGCGGGTTCTCAAACATCTTCCACTTCGGATCGAGCGGATTATGAACAATCGCATTTGCCAACTCGGTCGGCATCCCTGTAACGGCGCCGAGAGTCCCCGCGATCAACGACGTGTCGACGCCAGCCCCGACATTCGCTGCCATTGATCCCACCGTCGCCGACCGCTCAGGCCCCGCTGCTGGCGCCGGCGCATCGTAGCGATCGAAATAATTGCCGCCGTCCGATTGCGGCGCCTGAGAAACCGAGATGCCCGGCTGCTGCTGCGCGGCATCGCTCGGCGTTGGCGGGCTTGGCTGTGGCGACGCCGGCGCGTCAAACTGGTCGAAAAAATTCGCCATCAAGGCTGACCATGAAGCACAAAATCCGACAGTCCGGGACCGTACTTTGCATCGAACTGCTGAGCCAGGCTAGGATCATTTCTGAGAGCGCCCAATGCCGGTTGAGGAAGCGCCTTCACGATGGCCGCATTAACATAGCCTTGTACCGGGTGCTGCTGGTTGAATGCGATGTCCGAACCATTGAGCCGGCCGCCGTTCTGTTGCCCCCATTTGTTTAGGTATTGGTAATAATCGACTTGCCGCTGGGCCGCTTCGTTCGAGACTCGAAGAGACAAGCTTTGCACCCATCGCCGTGTTCTGTGCGTTCGGAACGGCAGCCGTCGCGCTTTGCACGATCATCATGGCCTCGCGGCTGCCAAGGCTGCGCGCCAGTTCAAACCCAGCGCGCGTCGTCTCCTTATTCAGGTCTTCCCAGGAAGCCACCTTGTTCGGGTCAAACAGCGGCTTGCCGCCGAGCGAAGTAAAGAACGAATTGATATTTTTGGCGGCGGCGATCCGCATGTTTGCGCCTGACCCAGTCGACGACCACCCGCTCTGGTTCAGTGTGTCGATGGCGTGATCCATCATCCCGAGGCGCTGCTGCACATTTTGGGCCGAAGCAAAGTCCTCCTTGGCTTTCTCGATTCCCTTCTGCTCGATCCCGATCTGCTCTTTCACTATAGGCGAAAGCCCGGTGGGCCACGCTTCTCCGACCGGCCCCCCCGCCGGTGGTGACGCAGCCCCTGGTGGCGTCGCCGCCGGTGTCGCCGACGCTGGCGTTCCCGTGGCATTCGGAGCGCCCGTAGCGCCATTTCCTACGCCTTGGATCACCGGCAGGGGCGGCGTCACGTATTGCTCTGACGGCTGACCTGTTATCGGGTTTGTGACGTTTCGCACGACTGGGGCGGCCACCTGCACCTGATTGCCGACGCCGTGCAGACCGCCTGGATACACACTCCATGGCGTATAGGGAAGTTGGCAGCCTTCTCGGCACCGGCCTTTGCCCCTGCCGGAGCGACGGATGCCCATCCCTTTAGCGCCTCTGCTTGCGCCTGCATCCGCGGATCACCAAGCATCAGCTTGGTATAATTGTCCATCTGGCTCGCGAGTGTCGCCGTCAGTTCCGGCGCTTTGTCGGGATATAGCGAAATCAGCCGTTGCAATTGGTCTATTTCGCTGCCGATCGTTTTGTATTGTCCATCCAGTTGAGCAAACTTGGGATCTAGCCCTAGGTTCGCTGGCGTTGGCAGCCCAGTCGGGCCGCTGACCACCGCCGCCCCGGCGCGGTCACAGCCGGAGCGCCAGCAGGTTGCGCTTGACTGGCGCCGGCGCCCATCGGCGAGCCTGAACCGGCAGCACCAGAAAGCGCCTCCATCTGATACGGCAACAGCTCATTGCGGATCGTCGCCGCGCGCGCCTGGGCTCCACGCAATTGATTTTCTGGAATCTGCTGCGCCTGTTCCGCCGCTTCCTTGACGCCAGCCGTCAGCCCCTGGCCAACATTGACAAGCGCTTGTGGGCTGCGCCCAGACATCATCCCGGCCCCGATAGCGATCGGGATCATCCACGGTGAAGCACCGTAATTGCCTGAAGGCGCCTGAGCACTCTCGCTCGAAATGCGATCCAGCGCCCTAGCAAAATCAGAGCCTCCGCCAGAGCCGGGTGCCGCTTGGTCAGTCAGCTGCATCATTGGCGCTGGCGCCGGCTCCCCGATCCCGCCGCCGGGGCTTGTCGCGCCAATGCCACTAGGACTGCTTGGGCGACGCGTCCCCTTCGCTAGCGAAGGCCATTGCGACGATAGAACCTGATCAACCTGAGTCACCTTGCCGGCGCGCAGATCCGCTCCCAGATCCCGGCCCGTCGCCGCGTGATATGTGCTCTGCGCCAGCCACGCATTCCCCTTGATCTGAGATGCCGGCGAAAAATCCGGTACGCCGGTCGCGAGCTAAATCCGATGCCAAGTATCAGACTGGTCCTGAAAAAGCCCAGCGGCATAAGTTCGTTGCCCGTCGGGTGCGATACCACCCTTCCAGCCAGCATCGGCGGGATGCTCCGAGGTGTCCGAGAAAGTGCCTCCCCCGTATAGCGCATACGGGTTGCCGCGCAATTCACCGGGCGCAACATGGGTCAACAGATAATTCTGCACCGCCGGGTCAACGCCGGTGTCTGCGGCGCTCGGCAATGCCGCTTGTGGGGCCGGAGGACGCGATGGCGACGCTCCGATCCCGCCGCTGCCGATAGATGGCCCGTACAGATCCGTTTCGGATGCCGATGCGGGCGGAGGTTCCAAGCCGGAGCGCATTCCCGAGCCACCGCTGCCGGCATCTGAAGCCGGCGGCGGCCCCGCATCTGTCGGCGCGGCGCCCGTCACGAGCGGACTGTCCGGGTCAATGACCACGCCTGGAACGCCGGCATCGCCGCCCTCTTGCAGCCGCATGCGACCGCCGCGCTTGCCGCCACCGGCAGTTCCTGCATTTGACTGCATCAGAGCATAATTGCTTTGCATGTCATAGGGGGTGTTGTAGGGCGTCAGCGGCACGTCAGATATTACCAACCCTCCTGATGGAGATGGCGCCGAAGCCGCCGAAGATGGGGCTGAGGTGCCCGCTGGCGCTGGCGCTGGCGCAAACGTGCCTTCTAGCGCGGAAATCCCCGGCGTCGACGGCGTGATAGACGGCCAGGAATTTCCGGTGAACCCAGGCGGCTGGTACTGCGGCATCGGGTTGAACCAGTTACCGAGGCCGCCTCCGGCGGTTGGGGACATCGCGCCTGGGCCACCTGGGGCCGCGAAGGCATCCATTGAAAGCTGCGGCACTCCAATCCCGTTGGCGCTCGGCAGGCTAGAAAAGAACGGCTGGGCGTTCGATGCCCCGGAGCCAATTACGGTGGGACCGCTGGCTCCTCCGGCAGCCAAAGCCCGACGGCCCGGCATTGACGGAATGCCGAGGTCGAGAACCTTACCTTCGCTCGGATAGCGGATTTTTACAGTATTGCCGCTGTGATCGACAATGGGATGTGCGTCCATATCCGGTTCATCCTCGATCACCGGGCCTCCGCCGGCAGCATAGCCCTGCTGCTGCGGATTGCCGCCTTGGTTCTGTCCCTGCATTGTTGTTGCCCCCATCGGGGCCTGTTGCTGGCCACCGATCCCCGGCACTTGCCCGATCCCGGTGCCTATCGGCACGCCAGACGCGCTCGACACTTGGTTAGGGGTCGCGCTCGGAGTCATGCGCCGCGCATTCAGCACTCGCTGGATAATCTGCCCATAAGGCGAACTCGGCGGCATCCGCACCGACATCGCCTGCAACTGATCCATAGGCATGTTCTGGAGCTGCTGGACATACCCTTGCATATTCGGCGGCAGGCTGCCGAGCGCCGCTCCTGTCGTCTGCGCCGCATTCAGCGGGGCCTCGCCGCCATCCTGCAAACCGGCTCGACCACCAAAGGCCGAACCGGAACCGATGCCGCTCTGGCTCGCCATCTTGTTAAGACCGGAGAACATCTCCAGTTCCTGGGTCGGGCTCATCCCCTGATATTGATCCGGGCTGCCCTGTGGAGGCCGCGGCGGACCCGCGCCTTTCACAGCGGGACCGGGATGAGCCAGATAATCGAGGTTGATCGCCGGCACGGTCGGCAACGTCGATGGCTGCGTGCCGGGCGTCACCGAAGACGCCGCCACCCCAGATCCATCAGAAGATCCGCCAATGCCGCCGCCGTTCTGGAAACCGACGCGGCCGCCGCGCTCAAAGCCAAAGGGCGCGGCGGCGGCCGCAAGCCCCCCGAGATCAGAGGCGGCAACACCGGCGCCAACCGTCCCGGCGCCAAGCGTCGCCGCATCCGTCGCTGCCGCTGCGCCACCACCAAACAGCCCCTCTAGCCCGCTCAGTGCCCCGGTAGAATTCAGCAATCCGTAGGTGCCAAGACCGGCGATCCCGAGACCGCCGAGTTGGGAAACCATGCTTGGGCTCGGATAGCTCGTCGAACCGGTTCCGCCTGACGCGCTCCCGATCCCAGATACGATCGGCGACAACTGGCCAAGCACCTGCCAGGGATAGGCTTGCGCCGATTGAAATTGCTCGTAGGGGATATTGAGTTGTTCTTGCGCCAACTGCTGCTGAGCGCCGCCAGCCTGAAGTTCGGCTGACGCGCCGGTCAATGCGGAGTTTTGCGCCTCGGTCCCGAGGTTGCCGAGACCAAAGGCCCCCTGCTCGCCGAGCCAGCCCTGAGCTTCGGCCGCGCCGAGCGCCGTCTGGTATCCCCCCTGTTCGACGTTCGCCAGTGTCGGCGCTTCAGAGAGGTTCTGCTGCTGCGCCGTAAGCGCCTGCGCAACACCTTCCCGGTCGCCGCCGTAAGCCCCCGCAGACGTTGCGTTGCCCTGCATCTGCGCCATCTGCTGGGCGTTTTGCTGGTTGAACAGCCCCTGCAGAGAATTGGTGACCGCGCCGGTGTATGGACTCTCATAAGAGCCGACGGTCTGGTTGAACGGCGTCGTGGCCTGCCCGAATTCCTGAGATGCCGCATTGATGTACGGCGTCGCCATGCCTTGCGCGTTCTGGATCGTTCCGAACGCCTGCGTTTGCTGCGGCGTGAAGCCGGCAACCATCGGGCCTGCGTACTGTTGCAGCGGCTGGCCCGCCTGAGAGAAAGCGGAGTTTGTAAGATTTCTGGTACGCCTGCATAACCTGTGCGGGCGGCTGGGAATTTTGGACGACCGTGTTGGTTCCCGAAGAACCCGATCCGCCGCCGCACGACATGACTCGCCCTCAGGAGAGGTTCAACATGCCGGCACTGTACATCTATGGTGCGACAATGGCTAGGTCGCGACGGAGGCGCCCCGAGGCATCACTTCAAAACGAAACTAGATCCGACTTTTTTGCCGTAACGGCTCCACAGTCGATCTTTGGCCTCATGGCGGTCCGATCCAGTCCAGCTCATCACCACTTCGATCGGGAAAGGGTAACCCGGCCCGATATCGGCGCGCATCTTGTCTCGCGCCCATGCCGCGAAAGCGAACAGCGCGTCGCTGTGCCGCGCGCGGTCTGGATCAGTCGCCCTGACGTAGAGCCACTTCTCGAACAGCCACCAGATATCATCGACGAACCACGCCGCTGGGCCGAGGAACAGCCCGACAGAGCCAAGCAGTTCATTTTCCCCATCGATAACGCCGATAACCGCTAATGGCTTGCCTGGCTCGGGTCGCGTTCCCATGCGGATCGCCGACAGCACGACCTCGGGCCGATACGGCAAACCATCCAGCGCTCGCCGTATCGCGGAGAAGCAAGCAGCCGATCGACAACCTTTTCCCACGCGTTGCCCGAGCGATCGTTGACGAATGCCTCGACGTCAGCCTGGGTGGGCGGAAGGCCGGTGAGATCGTACGTGGCGCGGCGAATGAGGGTGCGGCGATCGGCCTGCTGCGCCGGAGTGAGGCCCGCCGAATGAAGATTGGCCAGGATGAAGTGATCGATTGGAGTGCGCGCCCAATGCTCGTAGCGCTTGTCATCAATCGCAGGGACGGGAGGAGTTTTGAGAGGCTGGAAGGACCAGAACTCGCGCTGCTTTCAGTAATGACGCCTGTGGTTGCCGTGGTGTCGAGCGGAGCCGATGCGCTGGCAGGCCAGTTTGCGCCCGCCTTCACCCACGCTACCAGCGCAGCAATGTCTTCAGGCTTAAGCTTGCCACTGCCCTTCGGCATTTTGAGTTCGCCGGTCTGTTCCACTGCCTGAATCAAGCGACTCTTTTCGGGATCTCCGGCGATCACCTCTGCTCCGTTCTTGCCGCCCTTTTCAAATCCCGCTTTGGTGTCGAGGCGCAGTCCGCCCTTGGCGGTTTCGTCGTGACAATCGTAGCAACTGTTGGCGAAGATGGGGCGCACCTTGTTCTCAAAGAAGTCTGCGTCTACCGTGATTGCAGATACGGGCTGAATTGAGGCCGTGCTGGTGGTGGAGGCAGCGGGTGCCGGCGATGCTGAGGGCTGCGCTGCAGCGCCAGTTGCGGGATCGGAACCCACCGCACCCGCCTTGACCCATGCGACCAGATCAGTAACAGCTGCGGGGTCGAGAACTTTCTTGGGCGGCATCTTCAGGTCGCCCTGGCGGCGAATGGCCTGAATCAACATGCTGGCGTCTGGGTCGCCGGGAACGATCACCGCGCCGTCTTCTCCACCCTTTTTAATGCCGGCATAAGAATCGAGGCGAAGGCCGCCTTTTGCTGTTTCATCGTGGCAATCCATGCAGTTGTTCTGAAGTATGTCTACTACGCGCGTAGTGTAGAACTGCTGCGATGCCGGATCGGGCGCGGGTGCTGCACCTGAAGCGCTTACATCGTTCCCGGGAATAATGGCCATGCTCACGGCAAAGCCGCAGACACACGCCAAAATCGTAAACCGTTTCATCACAAACTGCCTTCCGTATTGGGAGACTGTCGACAAGTCCCCGTCGCGATGCATCGACGAGGACTTGTACGCAAGCTGCTTCACGTATTCGTGCAGACTCATTGAACTCAGAGCTGTGCTGGCGCTCGGCAAAAGGTAGCCGAGCGGTAGGAATTTTCATATCGAGTAGCACATTGTTGCGCGTGTGCATGCTCTTCATGATGGCGGTCAAGCAGGATAAGCCGGGTGCCAAGTGTAGCGCTTCCTGGGTGTTGTGCGTGACAAAAACAATAGTTGGCCGCGACTCGAGCCAAATCGCCGTGCAGCTGCTCCTGAAGGCTCGATCGCGTAGAAGGATCGAGGGCGCTGAAAGCTTCGTCCATAAGCAAAACTGGCGGCCGCATCAGCAGGGCCTGGGCAATCGCAACACGTTGCTGCATTCCGCCGGATAGTTGATGAGGATATTTGCGCAGGTCCTGCGCGCGCAAGCCCATTCTTTCAAGATAGCCACGCGCTTCTTTCTCAAGGGCTTTTTTGAAGCGGAAATACGATGGACGAAAGCGGCCCAGCACGCGGCTATAGGCATTCTCTGGCCCGTACATCACGTTGCCTAGAACCGTTCGATCTGGAAAGAGCGAGTATTTTTGCGGCACGTAGCCGCAGCGTGAATCGATTTTTTTGACCGGCTTGGAGTCGACCTCTACCGTTCCGGTGGTTGGAAACTCCTGACCCAGGATCAGGCGCAGCAGCGTGCTTTTTCCGCAGCCGGTTTCACCCAGAACCGCAACAAACTCGCCTGCCGTAATTTCGAGATTGATGCCCGATAGCACCGTCTTGACGCCTTCGCTGCCGGCGGGATATGCAACTGTCACATCGCGCAACGCGATCTCAGTCCGCGCCGGCACAGGTGCAGCAGCCCGGAGCGGACAGCCGGGACAGCTTCGAGTTTCAAAGCGGCTGATACCACGGGTGCAGTCTCCGGTTTACGATGCGCAGAATCGCGTCGACGATGAACAGCAGCAAGGCCACCCACAGTACGTAAGGCAAAATGATGTCCATGCCCATGTGGCGGCGCATGATGGCAATGCGGTAGGCCAGACCGTCGGTCGAGGCGATCATTTCGCCGGCGAAAAGAAACAGCGCCAACGGCTTCAGGTTCAGACGCACGCTGTTGATGATTTGCGGTAAAACCTGCTTGAGCACCACGCGATAAGCGACATCGAGGTTGGTGGACTTGAGCGTGAATGCTTTCACTATCTGCTCGCGAGGCACGCCGCGCGCAATGTTGAAAGTGTCGAGAATCAGCGTGGGGGCAACGCCGATGACCATCAGCATGATCTTCGACCACTCCTCGATGCCGAAGGCGATGAAGAGAATCGGCAACAGCGAAAGCGCAACGATCTTGTCGAAGAACAGAACAAAGCGCTGGAACACTGCGCCGAAATAGGGGAAGATGGCCATGTGCAGGCCGAGCAGAATTGCGGGAATCAGCAGCGCCAGCGCGATCAGGAACCGCCGGGAGCTGGCCATGGTATCTTTCCACAGCATGCTCGCTCGAACTGCTGCCACAGCGTCGCACCCGGGTCCAGCGGATCGTCTTCTTCGGCAGGCTGCAGCGCCGCAGTCTTCATGCCGTTGCAAAGCTGGCGCGCTGTCGGCGCCACGCGATCGTCGGGATTCTCTTGGTGGCGCACTATCGCCAGGTGCACATACAAGCACGATGCCCACGACAAACAGCACCCAGCTGAGCGATTGCGTCCACAGCCGCGACGGTCGCACCTGAATGCCGACGAGATCCGATTGGCCGGAAGAGGATCTTCATGCTCAGAGCCTCCCTTGCGCGGCCATCTTCATGTAAGTGGCGTCCATGCGCAGGCGCACACGACTGCGTTCGCCCTGGATGGCTGCCATCGGGATAGAGAATCGCCACGTCGTCCACCGACCGCGCGTTCTCGCCGAGCAGATCGTGATGGAAGCAGAACTGCCGGACCAGGTCCATCTTTTGCTTGAAATGCCGCGTTGGTGGCAAACTGGGTGGCCGCCTGCGGAGTCGAGAACAGGTAGGTTGTGCGCAGCTGATCTTTGTACGATTGAACGGTGTCGTCGCTGGCTGATGCGCTGCCTTTGATCGCGCGCGGCCATGGGCCCGCTGCCAGTCAGTTGCGCCATGGTTTCGTACCATGCGCCGGTGATCGCCTTGGCAAAGCGCACGCCGGAGCCATCGGAGCGATTCAGCACATCCGTGCGGACCACCAGCAGATCGAGAATCTCGCCGGGAATCTTCGAGGAATCAAAAGCTCGCGCACGCCCGTGTCCTGATCGAGAATCTGCGGAGACCAGCGGCTTCCAGGTGACAGCAACCTGGTTGCGTTTGTCGCCTATGAATGCGCCGACGATGTCGGAGTCGCTGGTGTTGACCAGCTTGAGATGCGGTCAATTCGCCGCCGAGGCCGTTCAGCACCATTGCGCGCTCCAGCAGGTACTCGGAGACCGTCTTCTGCACCAGCAGAATTGGCTGGCCGGGCAGCTGCGCCAGGGTGAGATTGTTGCGCGCCAGCACCGCGTCGTTGCCGTTCGAGTAGTCGCCGATGATGATGGAGGTCGAGTCAACGCCCGCGGCGGCGGGCATGTCGAGCGCCTCCATGTTGGTCATGGTGCAGGCGTCGATATTCTTGGAGACGAAGGCATCCAGCGAGGCGGCGTAGTCGAACCGCTGCACCTTGATGTCGACGCCGTACTTGTCCGCCCATTTCTTCAGAATGCCCGGACGAGCCATGTAGTAATAGGGGTTCCAGCCGGCATACACCGACCAGCCGACGGTGAAACGTCGGCGCAGCGGCCTGCGCCGGCTGGGCAAGCCGCAATCAGCAACGCCACCGCGGCGACAGGTTCCGCAGAATAGAGTCCCCCTGTGTGAAAGAATCCTATGCAAATTCCTTCCGCCTTTGAGGTTGACTTGAGTTTGGTTTGCGGGCAGGAGGTAGACGCCTATCGCTTAGATAAACTTTACCCCTGCCGCATAAGGATTTCGGTGGCATTCAAGTTATTTATACGGCCCATAACGCATTGTCGATTCGGTGCGGAAACAGTGGCGATTTGAAGAGAAATTGCCATTCCAGCGGAACTTAATCGTCGCTTGCTTTGCGATTCCGACTGAGCGGCAAATGAGTAGACAAGTCAATCAACTTTGAGCTTAGATTGTTAACACGTTGTGCAATCGTTTTTAGGCTATTGAGCTGGCGGCCGGCAGCCGCGTGACCTTGGCCCCGGTGTAGCTGCTGAGCCAGACGGAGCCGAGACCGCAGCGAATGCTGTCGCCGCCCGCGCCGTGCCACTGGCCGGTGACGGTATTCGGTTGAGGCATCGACGCGCGTGATGGGAAAATCGAAAACCGTAGCCCAGACCGCGCCGCTGCCAAAGGCGATTTCTCCGCCGAAACCCGGAATCCCGGCGGCGATGAGCGCCGTTCGCTTGCCGGTAACCTCATCGACTCGCGCTATTGTGCCGTCGCCCTGATTCAGAACCCAGATTGACCCGGCGCCGGCAGTGAGAAATCGCGGCATTGGACCGACGGGTGTTTGGCTTTCCACGGAATTTGTCGCTGGATCGACCCGAATCAGCGTTCCGCCCTGATTGGAGCTGACCCAGATTGAGTCGCCGGCGAAAAGCGGGTTGAACGAGCCTGGCGGCAATGCGAACGGTTGCAGATACCGCATTCTTCACGGGATCGATGCGCACCAGGTCGCCGGCCTTTGAGGTGACGATCCAGATGCTGTCAGGGCTGGCGGCAATTCCTCCTTCTGAGTCAGCAGGGCCGGCCGGAATCGTGGCCTGCAAGGCGCCGGTCTTTGCGTCGACGCGGACCACGGTGTGGTCGCCGCAGCTCGGAATCCAGAGGCTGCCAAAGGCGATTGCCAGCCCCGCGCAGGGCTTGCCACGGTGACGATTGTTCCCGGCTGGTTGGTCGTCGCATCGAGCCACACGACGTGATTGGCGCTGGAGCTTGTAACCCACACGCCGCCTTCGGCCACAGCCATCCAATCGGGATGACCCGCGACCGGAAATGTCGCGATCGGCTTAAGTTCGTTGATGTCGTGCTGAACGCCGGGGTCTTCACGCCGGTCTTGGGCGGAAAATGGGGCTTGGTGCCCGCTTCCTGGCTGCGCAGAGTTGTGAATGCGCAGTGAGAAAAGCACTACAGTTAAGGGCAACAGCAAATCGAATCGCTCCGATCGAAGTCGAGTCATCGAGAAACCTCCCGGGAGAATCAGGAATAGCGTTTAACGGCTTGCGCGCGCTGGGCGCGCCATTCGAACTGGCGGATAAGTGGCCAAAGTGGAACCGCCCGTGGCAATTTCCAGAAATGCCTGAGCCGCGTGGGTAAGCGTTCGGTCTTTGCGGAAGATCAGCGCCAATTCGCGGTGAATTCGCATGCCTTCGAGGTTGGCGATCTTCAGCAAGCCTGCGTGAACGTCATCCAGAACGTTGGCGCGGGGCAAGAAACCCATGCCCAGTTCGGCGCAGATCAGGCGCTTGAGCAGTTCGCTCGAATCCAGCTCCATGGCAATGCGCGGATGAGCATCAAACGTGTCAAAGAAGTTGTTGATCAGCGTGCGCTGCCTGCCCTGCTTTAGCAGCAGCAGCGGATACTGCAGCATTTCGTCGAGCTTGACCACCTCGCGCCGCGCCAGCGGATGCGTCGGCGACACGGCCAGCACGATATCGTCGCGATGAACCACGTGCACCATCAGCCGGGGATCCTTCACCGGCATGGACACCACGGCGAAATCCACGCTCGCGGTTCAGCACCGACTCCAGCGATCGCAGATGCTCCGCGCGAACAATGTTCAGGTTCACGCGCGTGTAGTGTCTCTTGTACTGCGCCAGCACCGGCGGCAGAACGTACAGGCTGGTCGCCTCGCTGGCGCTCACCGACACCTCGCCGCGCGCCGAGCGGTAGAGCTCGTTCACCGCAACCACAATGTGGCTCTGGCATTGCAGACAGTGCTCGGCAAAAGGCTCAAACAGCCTGCCCGCCGCGGTGAACGTCACCTTGCCGCCATCGCGATCGAAGAGCCGCGCCCCCACTTCTTTCTCGAGCGACCGAATCTGGGCTGAAATCGCCGGCTGGGTCATTCCCAGCTTCTCGGCAGCGCGAGAAAAGCTCTTAAGCCTGGATACCTGGAGAAAAGTTCTCAATTGTTCAAAGTCCATACAGCACATCCGATCCCAAGCGGCTCGCAATGGCCATTGGCCAGAAAACTCAAGCCGGTGATAAGGTGATTTTTCGTTGAAGGCTGGGCTCATGGAATTCGATGTATAAGCTTAGCCCGCGCCGGCAGGCTGGGCCGCCGCCAGAAACATTTCGAATCCCGCGTAGAAAAAAGAATTTGGCGTGACCGATTCGTGGTGCACTGGACCGCCGGCAATGGCAAAATGCAATTAACGATGTCATTCTCATTGCGTTCCTCTGCCCCCACTCGATCCATGACGACTTGCAGTTTCCTTGCCCTCGCGCTTGTCGCAGCTTCTTTCAGCTTCAAACCCGCGCTCACGCAAGAGAAGAAAGAGCCCAAACGAACCGTGTACGACTTTTCCCTGGTCGATCAGAGTGGAAAGACTGTGTCTCTTTCCGCCTACAAGGGAAAACTTCTGCTGATTGTGAATCTGGCCAGCCAGTCAATTTACAGCAGCCAGATCGCAGCTCTCAACGATTTGCAGAAAACCTATGGTCGCAGGGCCTGCAGATCATCGGCATCCCTTCCGCCGACTTCGGAGGCGAAGAGCTGAAAGATCCCGCGGCAATGCGCAAGTACTACAGTGAAACAGCCCACGCCGAGTTCCCTGTTTTTGCGAGCGCAATACTCACTGGCGTGAACGAGATTCCTCTCTACCAGTTCCTGTGCGACCCGAAACAAGGCCCGGGCGGCGGAGACCTTCATTGGAACTTCACCAAATTCCTGGTCGACCGAGAGGGCCATCCCCTGGCTCGTTATGAACTCGATGTAGACCCCGCCGACATTGAATTCCACGTAACTATCGAAGACGCTCTTGCGGGCAAACTCAAAAAGCAAACTGCGGGCGACAAACCGGCCGCGGGCGGAGACGATGATGACGACGACTAAGGCTGTCTCGTTCCGGCTGCGGCTGGCCCGAAGCCCCAAGTGAGCCTCAGCTCAATTACTCCTTTGCGCAACAAACCTTCTCCATCCGCCAAAATTGGTGATCTCATGCGCGCCTTCAATTCCTGCCGGCTCGCATAGAAATCCTTTTACCGCCGAACCGTCTGCCAGCCGGACAGTACCCAAAACGAGCGGCGGCGGAATCGCGTTTAGAAATCCGCCCACTGTCTCTTCAGGCATCGCCCACACTTCAACTTCAATTCCCGCGCCATTCAATCCCGGCGTATACACCAGGCCCGGCTTTGGTGGGCTGGTATTCGCCAAGGCATAAAGCCGGTAATCGCCATCAGTTCGCGTGCGCGCAAGCAGCCGCGCCTTGCGCTGCGTGAGTTGCCAATTGAGGGGCTGCCCAGCCAGGTGTGCGCCAACGACCGCAATCGGAATGCAACCGGGAGGCGCATCGGGCGAGGCAATTCTGGGCGTTGCGCTCAGCTTGCGGTTTGAACCGCCGAGTTTGATTGCAAGCTTGCGATGCAGCCGGTCGGCAATTTGCAGCAGGCCTTCATCGGTAAAGGCTTTGCCAATCAGCGAAACCCCAAACGGCAGGCCATTGGTTTTGAATCCGGCTGGAATCGCGACTGCGGCCAGGTCGAGCAGATTCACAAAATTTGTGTAGTAGCCAAGATTCGAGTTGAGTTCTACAGGCGCTGCCTCCACCTGGTCAATGGTGTATTGCGTGGGCGCCGTTGGCAGCATCAGGAAATCTGCCTTGTCCCAAACCGCGACACATTCGTTTTCAAGACCGCGGAGGATGTATGCTGCATCGAAGAAGTCGGCCGCGCTGAACTTTTCTGCACCGCGGATAATGGATTCAACCGTGGGATCGACGGTTTCCGGATTGGCTGCGAGAAAACTCCGCAGCGCTGCCAGGCGTTCTGCTACCCATGGGCCTTTGTAAAGCAGATTTGCAGCCTTGAGAAACGGCGGGTAGTCGAATTCAACCGCAGTGCCGCCGAGTTCAGTGAGATTGGCCACAGCGTCTCGATAGCACTCTGCTGCATCTCGATCGCCGAAAAACTCAAGACTGCTGAGCGTCGGAATTCCAAAACTGAAGGCCGGAGATCCGCTCCAGGGTGCTGAGCCTTGACATGGGCCGGGAGTGCGGGAATACGCGTCTGCCGCATCGAAACCACGCGCAACTGCAAAGACCCGCGCGGCGTCCACGCAGGTCTCGGCAAAAATTGAAACGCAGTCGAGCGTACGACAGGCAGGCAACAGCCCCATGGTGCTCAGCCAGCCTCGTGTGGGTTTCATGCCCACAAGCTGATTGAACGCTGCAGGCACGCGACCTGAGCCGGCAGTGTCGCTGCCCAGCGAAAAACTTACTGAGCCGTTGGCCACGGCAACCGCAGAGCCGGAGCTTGACCCGCCGGAAATGTAGCGCGAATCGAAAACGCTCGAGCAAGCACCGTAAGGAGTGCGCGTACCTACCAACCCGGTCGCAAACTGATCCATGTTGGTTTTTCCGATAAGAATGGCGCCGGCGGCAAGCAAACGCCGAATCACGGTGGCGCTTTCAGTTGCGGTGCGTGAGAAAGCGGGGCATGCAGCGGTGGTTTGCATCCCCGTAACATCGAAGTTATCTTTTACGGCGAACGGAATTCCGTAGAGCGGCAAGGCGCGCGATGCAGGCTCAGCCTCGAGGGCTTGCGCGCGGCGCAAATTCGCATCGCGATCCACAAGCGAGATCCAGATGGGCCGCTCGCCGGTGCGGGCAATCTCATCGTAGATGCCTGCAATAACAGCGGTCGGCGTCATCGCTCCATCGTGGTACGCACCCTCGAGCGTGGCAATGTCCATCCGTCTTTGCCCTTCCCTCTCTTAACCGGGATTTGCCCCCAACTTCATTGCTAAAGCAAACCTCATGAAATCCGCATCAGGAAATGCTATGCGACGACCAAAATTGCGAGTTGCTGGCCAGCATTAACCATTTGCCCGGGCTGGCACAGCAGTTCGCGCACGACGCCACCTGAGGGTGCAGAAATTATCATCTCGATCTTCATCGCGTCGAGAACCAGCAACTTTTCGCCAGCGGCGACGCGCTGCCCCGGTTGCGCGACAACCTGAAATACGCTTGCGGTCATGGGCGCCAGCACCGCCTCGCACCCTTCGGGAACATCACGCACGGCCGTCTCCGGCTCGGGCATATCTACCAGTACTGACGCTGCCTCTAGCTGGCCGTTGACACGCCAACGCTCACGCTCTTCATCGAATGCGCTCCTCTGCCGCTCTTTGAATGCCGCCGCGCCCGGCTCAATGGACTTGAGAAACTCCTCGTGGTGGGCAAGGTTAAACTCGCCCGGCTCAATGCGGGGATTGAAAGCGCCATGGAGAATGTCTCGCCTGAGTTTCGCGAGTTCTCCAGTCGTAACTGGGTAAAATCGGATCTGATCGAAGAAACGAAGCGCCCACGGAGTGCCGTCAATGAACGTATTTGTGACGCGGTTTGTGTTCCATACCTGAACGGTGCGGCCCACCAGTTGATATCCGCCCGGCCCCTCCATTCCGTAGACACACATGTAAGCTCCGCCGATGCCAACGGCGTTTTCAGGAGTCCAGGTTCGCGCAGGATTGTATTTTGTGGTCACCAGCCGATGCCGCGGATCGGTGGGCGTAGCAACTGGAGCGCCGAGATACACATCGCCGAGCCCCAGGACCAGGTAACTAGCCTCGTGAAGGATCCGGTAAACTTCATCGACACTTTTGAGGCCATTAATTCTCCGGATGAACTCGATATTGTCGGGGCACCATGGCGCGTCAGGTCTCACAGCCTGCATGTATTTTGCCTGCGCCAGCTGGGTGGCAGGATCGTTCCACGATAGCGGCAGATGCACGGTGCGCGAAGGCACTGCGATCCGATTATGCTCAGGCAGTTCCGAATCGAAGGCGTCGAGTGCCGCAAGCAATTCTTCGCGCCTTAGCCTGCGGTTATCATAGTGAATCTGCAGGCTGCGCACGCCGGGAGTGATATCGATAATGCCGGGCAGAGATGACGCACGAAGTTTCTCTTCGAGCAGGTGAGCGCGAAAACGCAAGCTGAGCTTCAGCACACGCGGGCCATATTCGACGAGAAGGTATTTATCTCCGTCGGCACGATAAACAGTGGCGGGCTGGCGCGAATTGTTGGCTTGCAGAATTGCGGGCTCGGGTTCCGTTTGCGGTTCGGCAGGCGATTTGAGACCTCGACCTTCCAGCGTTGAAATGACACGTTCGAGCGTCGCTTCGAGCACTTCGGCCTGAGCAAGAGTGATGCGCCGAAAGCGAACAACGTCACCGGCTTTCAACTGGCCGAGCTTCCATCTCTCCGCCTCAACAACGACAGCCGGACAAACAAATCCACCCAGGCTGGGTCCATCGGGGCCAAGCAGGATGGGCATATCGCCAGTGAAGTCGATTGAACCGATGGCGTAAGCATTGTCATGAATGTTCGAGGGATGCAGGCCGGCCTCGCCGCCATCTTTGCGCGCCCATTCCGGCTTGGGTCCCACCAACCGCACGCCGGTTCGATCAGATTGGTAGTGGACGCGCCAGTCCGTCGAAAAGATCATTTCGATGTCAGACGGAGTGAAAAACTCGGGCTCGCCGTGCGGGCCATAAAGAACTCGAATCTCCCACTCTCGCGTGTACTTTGGTTGCATATCCTCGTCGAGTGCAAGCGCGGAACCTTGCCCATCTGACGACGGATTGAAGTGCATAACATCGCCGGCGCGCAGCGAGCGGCCAGCGTGACCGCCGAAACCACCCAGCATAAACGTCGCACTGCTTCCCAGGAACTGCGGAACATCGATTCCACCGGCAACCGCGAGATATGTGCGCGCACCGCCATTCTTGACTGCGCCAAGCTTCAAGGTGCTTCCTGACTCGATGCTGAAAGCTCTCCATCGAGGCACGGGTTTGCCGTCGACTGTCGCACCCATATCCGCACCGGTGAGGGCGATAGTGTTCGCGGCATCGAATCGAAAGGTTGCGCCGAGCGTCGTCATTTCGATTGCCGGAGCACCTTCTGGATTTCCGACCAATCGATTCGCAAGGCGGAACGCGAAGGTGTCCATAGGCCCGGACGGGGGCACACCAACGTTCCAGTAGCCCAACCGGCCCGGATAATCCTGAATAGTTGTCTGCGTTCCGCCGGCCAGAACTTCGAAGGCGCGGCGCCCCACGTTGAATCCGCCAAGGAAGGACGTGGTCATTGCACCGGATGCAAAGACCCCGATTCGGCAACTGCCCGCAGATAGCGGAGATTTGTTTCCGTTCCGTGAAGAGATGTAGCGTCAAGGGCCGCTCGCAGGCGCGTCACGGCATCATTCCGATCGACGCCCGTAACAATGATCTTGGCGATCATTGGATCGTAAAACGGCGTAATCTCAGTTCCATTTTCGGCCCAGGTTTCAACGCGGGCAGTTTTCGAATCAGGAAACTGCACCTGCGACAACTTTCCCGGCGCGGGTTGGAAGTTCCTGGCTGGATCTTCAGCGTAGACGCGTGCCTCGATAGAGCAGCCTTTGGGCACAAGATGAAATGAATCGATCGGCGCCAATTGCTGCGCAGCTTCGCGAATCATCATTTCAACGAGGTCAACACCGGTCACCTGCTCTGTGACTCCATGCTCTACCTGCAGGCGTGTATTTACTTCAAGAAAGTAGTAGGCACCGGAATCGATGTCGTAAAGAAACTCGACCGTACCGGCTGACGCGTAGTTAACAGCCTTTCCCAGCAACTGGGCCGAGCCAACAATTGCTTGTTCAAGCGACGAATCAAGCCCGGGGACAGGTGTTTCCTCAATCACCTTTTGATGGCGACGCTGTGCCGAGCAGTCGCGAAGCCCGAGCACCAGTACGCCGCCCTTGCCATCGCCGAATATCTGCGCCTCAACATGCTTGGCTCGGGCGACAAACTTTTCAAGGTACACGCTGCCGTTGCGAAAGCTGTTGCGACTGAGCCGGACGACCGATTCGTACGCATTTTTGAGTTCATCGGGGACAGAGCAAACCCGCATTCCAATTCCGCCGCCTCCAGCCGAACTCTTTAGCATCACTGGATAGCCCAAGGCATCGGCCCGCTCCATCGCTTCCGCAACATCACCTAGAATTCCGGTGCCGGGCAGTAAAGGAACTCCGCACCGTTCGGCAATGGCCCGCGCGGTATGCTTCAACGCGAAGGCTTCAATCTGTTCTGTCCGAGGCCCGATGAATACTACTCCCTGCCGGTTGCACTCGCGGGCGAATTCCAGATTCTCACTCAAAAAACCATAGCCGGGATGAATTGCTTCTGCGCCAGTTTCTTTAGCGGCCAACAATACACGATCGATCAGCAGATAGCTCTCTGCCGCCGGTCCCGGCCCCAGCAGCACCGCCTCATCGGCCTCAAGCACGTGGCGGGCCTCGCGATCGGCCTCAGAGTAAACGGCCACGGAGCGAATGCCCATTCGTTTCAACGTGCGCAGAATGCGGCATGCGATGGCACCGCGATTGGCCACCAGGACCTTAGAGAACATTCTCGTTCCAGATAAGAATTTGTACCGGTGTGGGGTTGTAGGCGTTGCAGGGGTTATTGAGCTGGGGGCAGTTGCTTATCACCATCAACACGTCCATCTCGGCGCGCAACTCCACATACTTGCCCGCATCTGAAACACCGTCCTCAAAGGTGAGTTGGCCATCCGGCGTGACCGGAACGTTCATAAAGAAGTTGATGTTGCTAGTGATGTCGCGCTTTTCCAGGCCGTTTTTCCAGCTCTGAATGCCTTTGAGAAAACTCTGCCTGCATGCATGCATGCTGCGCTTCTCAATTGCGTAACGCACCATGTTGCTTTCTGCCGCGCAGGCGCCGCCCAGCGTGTCATGGCGGCCGCAAGTATCGGCAATAATCGTCAGCAGAACATTTCCTTCGGTCGAAATGAGCCGGGTACCGGTGGTGAGATAAATATTTTCCTGATCGCGAATCGTGTCCTGCGCGCTGTAGCGATCAAGGAAATCGTGCGCGTTGTAAAACAAGGTGTCCACTGCCTGGTTGCCTTCAAGATCGACGATTCGAACAATCTGACCACGCCCAATCTCATGCAAAAACGGCTCCCCGGCATCAACGATAAAGCTCTTCAGCGCCGTCTCCGGCCGCAACGAACTTATCTGCAAATTGATGGTCGCCACGTTCCATTTCCTCTCGAGCGGGGATTACAAAAAGTAGAATTCGGTAAGCAAAAAGCCGCGCGCGTTTTCACGGCACAACATGCGGCAGGGGTCGTCGGTGCGCGGCGCGGGAACGCGCGAAATACTCAGGGTTACCGGCTTCGGAGCGTAGGTCCCGCCCGGTTCCAGTGGATGCTGCGTGCAATTCAGCAGGACCAAAACATTCATTTCCGCGCGCAACTCTACATAACTTCCTGCCTGCGAGTTATTGGCGTGATACTGCATGTTTCCTTCGTTGTCGACTGTTACCTTGCTGAACAGATTCACCGTCGCATGCAGGTCGCGTGCGCCAAGCCCATATTTTCCCAATTCGATTGACATTGATTCGCGGGCATTCTGATGCCAGTCGTTGCGTGCCTGCTGATAGGTCGCCTTTCCATACTTTTTTTCCACCTGCGACGAGTTCGACAATCCCGCCAGCGGGTCGTGCCAGCCTACTGTGTCTTCGGTGATGGAGCAAAGAATGCGCCCCATGTCGGAATACAAAACATGCCCCTTGGTCAAACGCGCTGTATGTTGCGCTTTCAACGTGTCGGGAAGATTAAACCGTTCTGCAGGAAGTTCGAAGTTGAGGAAGTATGCCGCAACGTTTGCGCCGCCTTCAATATCGGTAATGCGCAACGCCGTGCCGCGCTTCAATACATGCGACCAGGTACCGCCGCCGGGTAGAACCTCGCTACAAAGCACACTTGGCTCCATCAACATGTCATCCTCCGCTTCCGACCGCTCTCATAGTGAAATCGTTACCAGAATGGTGTGCCCCGGGCCTGTATGCCGCCCCATTTATAGAGAGAGGCTCCCGCTCAGGCTGACCCTGATTCTTCCGGTTCGATGTGGATGAGAGAAGGAATGCCTTGAGCCGTTTGAAACAAACGGCTCTGTTTGCACTTACATTTTGTGCAACGTCTGGTACTTACGGCGTTTCAGATAAGGCAGGGAAGGAAGACAGACGGCGGCCCGCAGCACACATCCATATGGTTGATGCGCAATTGCACCTTGATTGAGGTTTGCGTTCTTGTGCGCCGCATAGTCACTTGAGCAGAGCGTAACACGAAACCTCGAAACTACGTAGAGTCTTTATGCCGTCCTTATACCGCGCTTTCAATGCGCAGACGTTGGACCTGCCGGCTTCTCGGCATCGTCGCCGTTATAAGGCTCCGGGCTCAAGTGACCGCGATGACAGGTTCCGCAGCTTACGGCAACGCCGGAGTTTGGCACCTTCGACACAAAGTTTGTATTGATGGTATCCACCATCCCGTACATCACGCGCGCAGTTCTCTTCTCTTCTTTTGAGTCGTCGGCGTAATTGAAACGCGGCCGCCCGTTAGGGCCAAGATCGTTGGGATTGCGCACGTGGCAGGTGCTGCATTCGGCACCCAGATCGTTTTCCCAACCTTCCATGATGTCGCGCACCTGGGCGCCGGTAAGGTCTTTGGGAAGAACCCGCAGATTTGTAGGCGCGGGGTATGTGATTGCCTCAGGCGATGGAGACGATGCTGGTTGTTGGGCTTTGGAAAGTGGCATGAATGAGAGCAGGACTGCAGAAACCGGGATGATTGTAACGGCCAGCAGAATCGTTGATGGCGATTTCAAAATCACAAACTCCTTGAAGTTGAATTGGAGAGGGACACCCATCGCAGGCAATTGCCTGTATTGATGTTGATTCGAATATATCGTTAGCCGCAAAACTTCGCGACCGCGACGCCAGCCTTGCAAATTTTTGATTCACTTCAACTTTCAGTTTCCGGAGCGGTTCGCGGTGAACGAACCGGCTCCCGGGTGGCGCGCCACGCTCCGGTTGTGAGCCAGTAAAACACCGGGCCGAGCAAACCGATGACCGCTGCGAACAAGAGCGCCGACACATTTGCGAATGCGGTATTGGGGTCGCCGAGCTTTTCGTTGCGCGAAGCCCACAGCGCGTATCCGATGAGAGAGGCAGGGCCTACGCCCAGCATGCAGGCCGAAATGAAGTTGCCGGCGCTGAAGGGGCCGGGAGAGCGCGGTCCAGTCTTGGGCGCCCGCCGCCCGGGAGGACCCCGCACCGGGAGGTGCTGACGGTGCTGGCTCCGGGCGAGGCGCTGCCGTCGCCTGTCCAGGTGATGGCGCGGGGCGCCCGGGGTGCCGCTGGGCATTGTGGCCGTGCGCGGCAGGCCGTGGGGGATCCCGGAATTGATGGTCCAGATGGGCGCCGCGCACGCGGAATTGCACCGGCTCGGCAGCTCGCCTGCGGACGCCTGTCCAGGGGAAGGCGCCGGATAAAACCGGGCCGCGACTGGCCAGGCGCCTGACGGAATCTGGTGGCTCGGGGGAACTGGCCGCCTCGCTGCAGAACATAGAGCTTGTCCGGGACCGGCTGGAAGTCACTGACCCGGTGCTGTGCCACGGCGACTTTCACCCGCTCAACGTGCTGGCGGTACCGGGCGGCTTGGCGCTGCACGTCATCGACTGGACGAACGCCGGCGTCGGCGACCGGCACGGCGACATTTCGTGGACACTGCTGTGGTTCGAGATCGCGGCGGTAGCGGCGCCGCGGCCGGCGGACCGGGTGCTCATGCGGGTGCTGCGGCGCACGCTGGAGCGGGCTTACCTGACCGGGTACCGGCGGGTGCTGCCGGTAGACCGCGAGCGGGTACGGCTGTGGCGGCCGGTATCGCTGCTGGCGATCTGGTCGGCTGCGGAGGCCAGCCAGCGGGGTTTCTTCGGCGGTGAGCCACGGCTGCCGGCCGGGCTGACCGGGTGGGCGGCCCGTGCAGCTCCGCCGCGCCGCGCCCGGTACCGGCTGAGCAGCTACACCGCACGGGCTTGCGGAAGGCCTGGCGCTGCGCCGGACCGCCGGGCGACCGACCACGCGACGCGCTCGCTGGCTCCTGGTTAGAGCGGATGCTTAGCTGAGGTGCTCACCTGGGCTGAGCACGGTTGCGAGGGTTCAGGGACAGAGGGTGACGATTCCCTACGACGAAGCCCGCCCCTAGGGGCGGGCTGCGTGCCGGGCTGCTAGCGCAGCGCTGTGAGGAACGTTGCCCACGCGCCAGTGCTCACGCTGAGCGTGAAGCCGCCCCGGTCGGTAGTGTCCCGGATGACCACGCCGTCAGCCGACGCGACCTCCACGCACTCCCCGCCGTTGCCCGTGCTGTGGCTGGACTTCCGCCAGTTGCCTATGCCGTCCATCTCTGGTGACTCTCTCCTATGATGACCCTGCTGTCTGCCACCGCACAACGAACCAGCCTTCACACGGGGCTTGCGATGCCTATATACCCATGCGGGACACGTGCCGCCGCACTCACGGGCGCGAAAAGCAGCGCCCCGCGCCAGCCATCGCCGTACGATGCCATGTCAGGGCAAGGGCGGCTTGGCGGAGTCGGCAGGGTTTCCGTCGACCCAGCCCCAGCGCTCGGCGGCCTGGAACGCGCCAGATGCTTTACTGGTGCACTGTCGGATCAAACTGTGTCGTATTCGCCTTCGCAGCTCTGAGGGCTTCCGGCAGGTGGCGGTTCCTTGGTCCTCAAGCTACTGCGCTATGCCAGGCGAGCTCGATTGCCGGACTCGGGGCTGGGATCAAGGTTTGGGTTCGTTAGCCAGCGCTCAGGCTGGTGCGCCGGACCAGCCACCACACGACGGCGACGGCGATCGCGCCGAGGGCGAAATAGCCGCAGGCCAGGATGAGGTGGAAGTCGGGAATCCGGCTCCCTGGCTGATAGCGCAGGGCTTCTATAAGGTGGTGTTGCGCCCGGCAGTCGCTGTTCCCTGACGGGCACAGCGACTGCACGGCGGCACCGTTCATGACGTGGCCAGACGCGTCGTAGATCGTGTCCATGCCCTAGTGGACGACCAGGATGTTGGCGCCCAGCCGGGAGGTGAAGTCCTGGTTGCCGCACCGACGGCGAGCCACGCCACGGTCTGCAGCGCCAGCGGCAGTATGCCGGTGACCAGGAAGCCGGCGCCGGAAAGCAGGGAGAACAAGCTCTTCCCGGTCGCGATGCTCACCACGTGGGCCAGGCGCCCGGCAGCGGCGGACACCGCCGCTGCCGCCGCTGCGGTCAGGACGCCGAGCAGCGCGAACTTGGTCCACAGCCAGCGCTGCGGGGTGATGTCCTGGCTCCAGGCCAGCAGCAGGGTGCGCTGCTCGTGTTCGCGGGTGCGGTGAGGGCGGCGGTCAGCGTTGCGGCGTTCTGGTCCAGCCAGGCTTCACGGCGCTTGATGACGTCGCCGACGCCTTCGTCCCGCATCCGCTGCCAGCCGCCCCCAGGGCGCCGCACCAGTCGGAGACTACGCCCAGGCGGGATCACGGCCGGTCAGGCCGAGGATGCGGTCCAAGGTGGGTGCGTCGGCCGGCACCGCGACCTCCGGTCCGTACATACCCATCTCCCGCCCCTGCTCCACGCCGGCGAACACCGTGTCGTGCAGATGCGCCAGCAGGTCGGCGGGCAGTTCCAGCCGCTGCCCGGTCGCGACCGCCAGGTCCCAGCCGTGCACGGCCATCTCGCCGACGATCATGTCGCCCATGACGGGCGCGGGCAGCGTGTGCGGCGTCCCCATGCTCGTCTCGCCCTCCCAGGCGCTCGGCGGCGCCCACGACGACGTGATGTCGTCCAGCAGGGCGAGCAGCCGCCCGCGCCAGTCGCCGGCCGCCAGGTCCACATCGGACTCGGTGGCCGCCGGCTGCGGAACAGACTCCTTGCGGCCGGCGCCGGCGAGCGACGGCCCCAGAACAGGAGGTGGTTGACCAGTGCCCGCACGTCGTACTCCGTGCACGGAGTCTTGTTGGCGAGCTGGTCGTCGGTGATGGTTCGGGCGACTGCGGCCATGGCCTCGGCCGCGTTGGAAAGGTATGACATGACGGCAACGCTAGGTGGCGCGGGCCGGAGGGGTATTGAACAAAGGCGACATACACTCTGCCGTGTGGGGCGGGACGTTCGTGAGCTGCGGAGTGCGTGGACCAGGTATCAGCGCCACGCGTTCCACGGCCCGTCGCAGGCGCTCGCGCCATGGGTGGAGCGGTACTGGGAGGCTCGCTGGGACTACGCCGAGCCCGACCGGCAGAAGATCGTGCCGCACCCGAACGTGCACCTGTCGTTCGGCGGCGGCCGCGCGGACGTCAACGGCGTGTGCAGCGGCTACCAGGTCAAGGTTCTCGAGGGCCGCGGCCACGTCTTCGGCGTCGCGTTCCGGCCGGGCTGCTTCCGCCCGTTCCTCGGCGCCTCCGTCTCGACGATCACCGACCGAGTCGTCCCGGCGACCGAGGTGTTCGGCCCGGACCTGCCCACGACGCTCGACGTGCCGACCGTGGATGCGTTCCTGCTGAAACACCTGCCGGACGACGACCCTTGGGTGCGCCAGGCGGTGGCCGCGGTCGAGCTGATCGCTCGGGACAAGGCCGTGACCAGGGTCGAACGCCTCGCCGGCGAGCTGGGGCTGAGCATGCGGGGGCTGCAACGGCTGTTCGCGGAGTACGTCGGCATCGGGCCCAAGTGGGTGATCCGCCGCTACCGCCTGCACGAGGTGACCGCACGCATGGCAGCTGGCGGGGCGATCGACTGGGCTGTGCTGGCGGCGGACCTCGGCTACGCCGACCAGGGCCATTTCATCCGCGACTTCAAGAGCATGTTCGGCGAGTCACCGACCTGGTATGCGCAGCGGTATTAGTCCGCCTCCCCGGATTTGAGTGCGGGTCGCGTTCCAGCCGATGGGCGCCCTGTCGACCCGCGACCGCTACGGCCTGGCCACCGGCGAGGTCCTGACCGGCACGGTCATCCCGCCGGTGCCCAGGACTTCGCCACGTATTCGGCACGGCCACCCGCAGAAACCCGCTTTTGGCTGCGCGCAACTGCATAGCTAAACGCTCGGTAGAGTGCCCCTGAACCTAGCGCCACCGCAGGTCAGGGACACTTTGCATGATTCGAACAAAGGGTGGGGCGCCAGGGGCTCGAACCCCACTGCCCTTAAGTTCTCGGACTTGTGTCCGCTGGTGGGAGGTTTGACGGGGTTATCGTGAGGTCGTAGGTGGCTTCCTCGGTTGGCCATTTCCTGCGCTCGGCCTTGGTCCTTCCGGATGTCCGTTTCCTGTTTTCCCTGTTCAGTGGCTGGGCGGCGATGGCTGTGGTGAGGGGCGCGAGCGGGTCGCCGGTGCCGGAGGGGCGCTTTCCGCAGTGGGGGCAGCATGTGTCGGCGGTGACGTGGTCGCGGACGAGGGCGAGGACGGCGGCGAGGGAGACGGCGGCGATGCCGGTCCCGGCCGCGTGCGCTGCGCGGGCGGCCATGGCAGCGATCATGTTGTGGGCGAGGAGCAGCGCCCAGGCTTCCTGGCGGGCGAGCTCCCGGGGACTGGCCGCGCAGTTCCCGCCCGGCGCCGCGGATGGTGCGCTTGAGGTGCAAGAACGCGGTTTCCACCTGCCAGCGCCTCGCGTAGCCGGCCGCGATCTCCCGGGCGGGGAACGCATCCGGGTCCAGGAGCGTGGTCAGGACGCGGACCTCGGCCTTCTTCGTCCGGCCGCTGCGGGTGGTGGTCAGGATGGTGAAGCAGACCAGCCGGGCGACGGTGTCCGGGTGCCTGGGGAGCGCCCGGTCGCCGGCGTCGCGGCGCCGTTTCCCCAGCATGCCGGCGCTCTCGCGGAGCAGGACGAGCTCCGAGCCGTCCTTCAGGGTGCGCAGGTGCCGGAAGGGGACGGACCTCGCGCCGTTCTTGGCCCGCCACAGCAGGTGCGCCCCGGTGGCGGAGAACCGGATCCACCGGTCCATGGAGAAGAAGCCGCGGTCGGCCAGGGACAGCTGGCCCGGGCGCAGCGCGCCCTCCGGCTGGTCCGCCAGGGCGTTCTCCCCGTCGTGGTATCCGCCGACGGCGGCGGCCCGCCACCGCATGGTGCCGGCCTGCAGCAGCGCGGTCACCCGCAGCTGCGGGCGGGTGCCGCCCTCGGGCACGCCGAACTCCGCCGCCAGCTCCGGGCAGGCGTGCAGGTCCAGGGTGGTCCCGTCGAAGATGACCAGCTCAAGGCCGAAGAGGGCGCCGCCCTCGCACAGCGGCACGTCGTCCCGCGCGGCGTCCAGCTCGAACGCGAGCCGGGCCGGCTGCTCGCCGAGCCGGGCGCGGGCCTGCGACAGCGCCGGCGGGGTCGGCACCGGGGTGCCCGGCCGCACCCGCGCGCCCGGCATCGCGAAGGCCCTGGCCAGCACCATCGCATACGACTGCGACGCGAACAGCGCCCCGGTGACCAGGCACAGCAGGATCATCACCGCCGTCAGCGCCCGCTCGATCCGGCACCCGTGACCGCCCTCAGCCGCCGCGCGCGCGAGCACCCCGCCGGCCAGCAGCTCCGAGACCATCCCGTCCCGCCGCAGCTCAGACAGCCACTCCTCGTCCTCCCACAACCCCGGCCCCGCCGCCACCCTGGCAGCCAGCCCCCCCTCAGGCCCGGGCCCGGCCGGAACAGCGGGCAGCACGACGGCAGGCATGGCAGAATACGCAGACAACGAGGCTCCAGCAGGCAGGCGTATGACTAGACACCACACGTCCTACCAGGGGCCTCGTTCCCTTTCCGGCACTTCCCCGCCTCGAATCCGCATCGTGACCACCCGTTACGGAAAACCGACAAACAGGCCCACCGGACTACAGAAGTCCCGGAACTTAAGGGCAGTGGGGCTCGAACCCTGAACCAACGGATTAAAAGTGCGCTGTTGGTTCTGGCTGAGGCTGCTACCTGGGCTTTCGTCCCTGAGGCTGTCCCGGTTGTCCCCTATATCCCTGGGTTGCGCGGGCTTCTCGTCCCACGACCCGTCCCATGACGGTCCCACGAGAACGTGATCGCGCACCGTCTGTCGTGACGCCCTGCAATCGGTCAGGGGACCGGACAACCTAGAGCCTGTTGACGGGTTCGTCATCGGAGGTTACTACGAGTATGTGGGTTCGGATCGTAATCACCCGGTAGCTATTCAGGCGTCCCTATTTGGCCCGGATCCGGGCGTGGTGCCGGCGAAGCCCGTCGATGGCCGCCCGGTGCGTATGAGGGTCCTCATCACGGTCAAGGCCGCGCCCAACCCGTCAGCGACGTACGGCGAGACGGTGTGCGTCGCCGGCCTGAGGCTTGACCTGGACGCGGCCGGGTGGGTGCGGCTGTACCCGGTCAACTCCCGTGAGCTTGAGAGGGACGACAACTTCCGGAAGTACGACATCGTGACGCTGATGGCCAGGCCCAGCCCGGGCGACCCGCGCGCCGAGAGCTGGCGGCCCCAGGTGGACACCATCAGGAATGAGGGGCACCTTCCGCCCTGGGAGCGGCGGCGGCAGTTCATCGACGAGTACGTCGAGGGAAGCATGTGTGGCCTGATCGAGGCTGCCCGCCTGCGAGGGTCGGCTAAGTCCCTTGCCGCGATCCGGCCCCGCGAGGTGACCGGCATGGACATCGAGTTGCACGGCCCGTGGACCGCCGACGAGCAAGGCAAGATCGACGCGTACATGAACCAGATCGAATTCCCCGGAATGAGCCGACGGCCGAAGACGGACCTGGAGGCACCGCGGTTCCGCGGCTGGTACCGGTACGTCTGCCAGGCGCCAGGCTGTGGCGGGCATCGGCAGGGCATCTACGACTGGGAGTGGGTAACCCTGCAGCGCAACCTCAGCCGCCTAGGTGACGCGGAGGCAAGCGCCGCCCTCCGGAAGAGGTTCCTTGACGAGATCTGCGCCCCGACCAACGACCTGGCCTTCTTCGTCGGCAACCAGCAAAAGCGGCCCCAGGGCTTCATGGTCCTCGGCGCGTTCTACCCTCCCCGTGACGGACGCCGCTAGCCTTCTGCGCGACCGGCGCTTGCCAGCTCCAGGCGGTGCTGCAGCTCCTGCAGCACTACGTACCGGTGGCACGCCTCCTGGCTGGCCTCAAAGCACATCAGCGCCACCACCCCGTCCCGCGCCGCCGCCGCGATCGCATCCAGCCGCGCCTGCGCCGATTCCCCCGCGATCATGCCCGCGTACAGGCGCCGTGCCCCCAGCAACTTCGAGCCGCGAGCCGCCGAAGCCAGCACGGTTCCACTTCGGGTTCCCCAGCTCCGGGACATGCCAGTACTCGATCCCAGCATCGGCTAGGGACGCAGCCAGGAGCCGCTTGCTGAAACCCGGCTTTCGCGACACGGGATTGAGCCGCACGTCGGCCAGAACCCGGGTGCCAGTCACCAGCAGGCTAGTAATGAACGCATCTATTTCGGTGCCCTCATAGCCGACACCGAAAACTCGATACTGCCCGGTTATCGTCTCCATGGCATTAATTATGGCATGGAACACGGCGTCCGGGAAGCGTTATATGCTAGAATTCGCTGCTATTTTAAGACGAGGGCAATAGTGTGAATCGCGTGTCTAGTGGCGGGCCGCATGACCCAGCTCCGCTGATAGTGAATAGAGGTTGTCCGCCCTCGGTGTGACGTTCGTTGTGAGTGATCCCTCTGCGATGCCGATTCGCGGTGAGTCGGTAAACAGATAAGGCCGGGCCAGTGTATTTCTGCCCGCTGCCACCGTAATGAGACCGGCCCTTTGGGGGCCGTGAACCGTCGCCGTCCACGCGTCCACCGCGTCGTTGACCACGCCATGATGAGGCCGCCCCTTGGAGAGTCGGTGAACCCCGACGCCCTCTAGCCACAGGTACATGCCGGTCGTGCCGCAATGAGGCCGACCCCTGGAGGGTCGGTGAACGCGACCGGTCGACGATCTCTTGGCCTTCATCCTGCGTGCCGCAATGAGGCCGACCTTTGGAGGGTCGGTGAACCGCTCCGCGATTTGGGGTCGCTGAGCTGCTGAAACGTGCGGTTTCGCAAGCGGGGGCTTCCGCCTCGCCAGCTTCTACGCGCTATCTACGTATCAAGTAGCGAAACAACTGGCTTGACCTGCGTGCGAGCGGTTCCCGGGGTTTGGGGCAGCACCTCAGCGCTCGCAAGCCGGGCACCCACGGAACACTCTAGCGAGTAGGGCGACAGATCCTACACTACGTCAGCACCCCCGGCAGCCGTGTCGGGCAGACTTTCGAGGCCGATCAGCGTGCGGGACCATAAAGTCCATGCTCCGCTGCTGCCGCCGTCTCGACGTGGTCGGCTGCGAGCGGGGAGTGGCTGCCCGCATTGAGCATTCCCCACTCAGAGGCACCGGGCGTTCCGAGGACAGGCGCCCACACGCGGCAGGCTCGGAATGTCGTTCCCCTGCGCAATATTGGGTCCGCCATTCTGCGGGACCGGAGGCCTTGCTGGTTCATCCGTCACGCTCCGTTACAACATTAGGTGCTTGATCGCCTCCGCCAAGGTGACGATCTCGGGATGGTCTGCATCCTTGTCTGGCGTGTCGTTAGAGAAGGCTAGCTTGCGGATCGCGTCAGGCACTTGAGACGCCTGCCCCCGTGGCGGCTTGGTAACGCCGAAAGTCGTCTCGAGGTCCACAGGGAACTCGATTAGTTCGCCGCCCAGCTGCCTGACGACCGCGTCGCGCACGGCCTGTGCGCTTCGTTGTGCGTCGGGAGTGTTGGCATCTCCGTCCATGACGGCAATGTACTTCAGGCCCAGTTCGGCGCAGAACCATACGTAGTCGGGGATGCTGCCCCGGCCGCCGCTGTCCACGACCATGATATTGCGCCGCCTTAGGTCGATCTTCATGCGTTCGGTGAACGTGATGATCGCCGCTACGTCGTCTTCGCCCTCGCAGAGGATTGCCCGCCAGGCGAAGGGAAGCCGCTCATTGCCCTTCGCCTGCAACTTCTTGGTCAGCTTCACTCGGCACGCCTCGTCCAGTGCCCGAGCGCTCGACGCGTTCTTATCGTCGCGGTCGACCCGGACTAGCTGAACATCGGCTGCGTCCGCGAGAGGCAGGAGTTCTGCAGAGTGCGTGATCACCAGGAGTTGGGCGGTCGTCCCGAGCAGGTGCGCGCCGAGTTGGCGTTGGAGGCTTGGGTGCAGCGCGACGGCTGGCTCGTCCAGGACCAGGACCGAGGCCGCCGACTCAGAGAGGACCGACGCTAGGACGAGGGCCTCCCAAGCGCCGGCGCCAGCGAACTCGATCGGGACCTCGGGTGCCAAGGGATCAGCCGCGCCACAGGCGTTGATGGTGACGAACACGGCTGGTACGTCGGTCGTGGAACCAGGTTGCCCGCCTTGTCCGGCCTGCGGGACCTGCATCAAGCGAACCTCACAGCCTCGCCCTTGCGTGAACTCCGTGAACAGTTCCCGGATTCGCTGATACCAGCCCGTTCGGCTGGTGCGCCGTTCTTGAGCAGGAGCAGGAGATGAGGTAGCCGCCCCTCGGCCCCATCGACCAGGGCTAGCCCGGACAACGACCAACTGGTCCCGCTGCCAGGAAGCAGTCGCTGGTCGCTTGTATGCACCAGAGCTCGCCGGAAGAGTATCCGCAGCACGGTGGCCAGGTTCACCATGCGGCGACCGTCGGCATTGACCAAGGGCAGCCTGGCCAGCTCCGCAAAACGCCGCTGGGCATCCGTCGGAGCCGAGTCGAGCTCGAAGGAGCAGTTGACTACGCGAAGATCAGGATGCGGCAGCAGGCTGAGAAGCCGGAAAGTGCCCAGTGAGCTGGCTGTTGGAGGCTCACCCGCGAGCCGAGTGGCGATGCCGCTTCCCCGCGTGGGATAGGGGGCATCTGCGTCGATGATGCTCCCGGCCTGCAAGCCGAGCAGTATCCACTGGTACCTGTGGACGGTCCCATCGAAGCCGGGCGCGGCGAACTCGTAGGCGCACTGCCACCGACCATCTTCTGTCCCAGGGTGACTAGTGACAACCTCACCGGCCATGAGCGGCAGCAGCTTGTCCTCGGTGATCTCGGCATCCACCCACGAGTCAATGTTCATAGCGTCGTGGGCATCCGCTTCGCGGTAAAGGGCGCCGCTGACGAGCGCCCTGAGGAACTCGACGATTAGCGCCCGTTCTGTCTCGTCAGTCAGCTCCAGCCCGACGCGGACCTCGACTGCCTGCGATGCAGATCCGAAATGACGTGCCGCAAGGAAGGACGCCAACTGTCGGCCTACGTCGCCAGCACCACCATCCCCGCCTTCGATAGCCCGTTGGGTGACCGTCAGCAGACGGGCCGTGTTGCTCTTCCCTGCGCCGTTCGGTCCAACCACGAAGGTGACCCGCTTGCTCAGGGGGAGGAAGAAGTGGTCGAAGGAAAGCAGGCCCATGCCAGACAGAGACGTAATCCGCATGCGCCGATTTTAGAGATCCGTCGCTGCGGTGTCGCCGGAGTTCTCGATCGACTGGCGTGGCCTTCGGTGCTGATGAAACGACGGGTTCCCGATCCCAACGCGGGTCGCCGCCTGCTCTTCAGAAGAGCACCATCATCTACCAGCACTTTTGACTTGGAATTTACGTAACCGACTGGGAGGATCGGGCGTCCTGGCCGACTCGGGTTCGAGCCCGGCGCGATGATCGACCGCGCCCGGGACGGCCCCCGACAACGCCGGGCGGCTCCCGGCGATATTCACCGCCGGGAGCCGCGCGCTCGTCGGCTCTACGGCGACCGCCGGTACCTTGCGAGGTCGGCGTCGCGGAGCGCATCGATGATCCGGTGACGGTGCAAGGGGGCTAGGATCACCCAAGCTTCCTAAGGGGCAGAGGCTCCTGTCTACGGAGTCCAGCCGAGCCACGTGAAGATGGCGACTGCGGTGCCGATGACAACGGCGATCGCTCCGATGATGGTGGCGAGGGTGACGACCACGCCCCGCTTCCGCAGGCGCGTCCACCAGCTTTCCTCGGATGGGGGGTCCCCGACGGGGGGCACGGCGACGTCCCGGCCCGTCGTGAGGGCATCGCGGTCGGCCTTCACGGCGTGGCCGTCGTGCGCGCCGGCCACGGTCGTCGGGCCGGCCGCTGGTCCGCTGATGGTGAGGTTCGTGCCGCCGCCGGCGGTGCTCTGCGGGCTGTAGTGGATCGAGGTCCCGTTCCCGTTGATCACGAACTGGATCGCCTGGTCGGCGGCCAGCTTGGGTGGCACCTGCTGATCCTCTGGCGTCAGGCGTGACAGCTCGGCCACCAGGTCGGCAAGGGCCGCCCGGATGCGGGTGAGGAGGCCGCGGAGCGCCGAATTGGGTACCGCCCAGTACACCCTGGCGACATGGCTGTCCGGGGCCACGGAGATCGTGTTGAGCTTGTCCGCGATGAAGTCGCCCCAGCCTGGGCTGATGGTGTGGACACCTGTGTGCTCGCTGGCCATTGCCTCGAGCTCGCCGACGCCCATGGTCACGATCGCGTCCTTTAGGTCGAGCTTCTCGTGGATGATGTCGCGGACCTGGCCGGGGAATGCAGACTCTGGAATCCGCAGGGTGATGCCGTACCCGGCCCGGCTGGTGATCTCGGCCATCAGGGGCGCGGGAACGTGCCGGTAGGTCGGCACTTCCTCCCCGGGTCCGCGGTACCCGTTCAGCTCCCGCCGTGCCCAGTCCCGCAGCTTCTCCGACCCGGCGTCACCGCCGAGCACGATGCACTTTTGCAGCAGCGACGACAGCAGCACGGTGTTGTCAGCCACGCCCGCTTCGACCTGCGCGAGCGGGCCTCCCCGCCTGTGAGACATGCCAAGCAGCCCTTTCCGGCAAAACCTATGGTTGACGCCCGTCTGGAAGAGGGTTCACGGGACGGGCGCGGCGTCCTGGGGACGCCCGCTACGCGGGTTCCGAATTCGGCGCGGCTCAGCCGGCGCGTCGCGGAGGGGGACGACTTGGGCGAGGTCGCCGTCGGCCGTCAGCCGCATGGCGAGCTGCCTCCAGGCCGTCGCGAACCGCTGACGGTCCTCGTCGATGCCGCCGCAGCCCTGGACGATGGCATCGACGATCTCCTCCCGCGCCGGGAGGACGTCGCTGCGGACTGCACCGTGGATCACCGGCGCGCTCGCACGCTGCGCGGCGCCGGCCGCGATCCTGCGGTCGGACAGGTTCCCGGCCCTCGCGCGGAACTCACACCAACACTTTGTTATTATTACGTAGGATAATGTACTCGGATGATCCTCGGCGAGAGAAAGAATCCAGAAAGGCTGCAACTGGGCGTTCGCGGCGCCAGTCGCATGAGGCGTAGAGAGACACCCGCCTGGGCAACGATGGCTGTCAATGCCCTTGCGTCGGGCGTGTCCGCAAGGCTATAGAAGGATTGTTATGTAGACAGAAGTTGATTATGGTGCCCGGTTTAGAGCCGCCAGAACCTCCCTGAGAAATCCGATCATGACGGAGGTTTCTGTCGGTTGCCGCGTCACTAGAATGAGGCCGACTCATGGTGAGTCGGTGAATTTGCTCCTGAAAAATGCTCCGTCAGTATGACGTAGGAGCCGCAATGAGGCCGACCCCTGGAGGGCCGGTGAACGCGACATCATGGAAGAACGCCAGCGCCTGCGGGAAGCCGCAATGAGGCCGACCCTTGGAGGGCCGGTGAACCCGCAGGCGAGCCGGTGGTAGGTGCGAGTTCCGCCGCCGCAATGAGGCCGACCCTTGGATGGCCGGTGAACTGGTCGGGCGAAGGGCGCCCCTGGTAGAGCGCGGTGCCGCAATGAGGCCGACCCTTGGAGGGCCGGTGAACGAAATTCAGGCGAAGCTCATGCTCGAGCTAGAGTCGAAGCCGCAATGAGGCCGACCCTTGGAGGGCCGGTTAACCAGGTGACGGCCACGCTCCAGGAAGCCACGTTGCAGCCGCAATGAGGCCGACCCTTGGAGGGCCGGTGAACCCTGAGGACTGGGCGGACATCCAGGCCGGGAAGGTGCCGCAATGAGGCCGACCCTTGGAGGGCCGGTGAACTCCGGCGAGCCAGCGCGTCATCGCCGGGGCACTGGGGCCGCAATGAGGCCGACCCTTGGAGGGCCGGTGAACCGGCCCCGAATAGTCCACCGGGAACGGGCACGGAGGGCCGCAATGAGGCCGACCCTTGGAGGGCCGGTGAACCAGGACGCCCCGCAGGTACTTAGCTAGCCATGGCTTGCCGCAATGAGGCCGACCCTTGGAGGGCCGGTGAACAGCTCGGCGATTTTGGGGTGGCTGAGCTGCTGAAACGCGCGGTTTCGCGAGCGGCGGCTTCCGCCTCGCCAACTTCTTCCGCCTCGCCAACTTCTACACGCTATCTACGTATCAAGTAGCGAAACAATTGGCCTGACCTGCGTGCGAGCGGCTCCCGGGGTTCGGGGCAGCACCTCAGCGCTCGCAAGCCTGACGGGCCTGGGAGCACTCTAGCGAATAGCACGGCTCCTCGTCGGCACCGGGATCTGCAGTCCCTGGTGCCCCAATCCCGGCGCACACGACTACGAACGTGCACTAGCCTTTCTTGCTGAGGGTCCAGAGTCGGCTGTGCAGTGGTAACGTGCCGGGGCTGAGCGGGACCGGCGGGTGGGAACGACTTGGGCATGGACGGATGATCGCCTCGCCACTCTGGCGTAAGACTACCCAGTACAGGCCGCTGGCCGTTTAGCGCACATAATCCTGGAGCCGGAAATCGCAATCTGGCGCAACTTCCGTCGTGGCCAGCGGCAATGCAGTTCACGGTCGACCCGTCTAAATAGATGACTGTCGTAGCAGGCTCGAATGTCATACCCCCGCGCAATACTGGGTCCGCCTAAGACGCAACGAAGGGGGAGTAATGGCAGACAACCTGGCAGACCGGCTGGTGGCGGCGGCTTCGCCGTCTCGGGAGCACACCGCGATCGTGATCACCGCGACGTACCAGCCGACGGGAGGGACGGGGCGAACCGTCCAGCCGCCGACCTACCCGGTGGGCGAGAACGAGCGCGACCCGAACGCGAAGTACCTCATGTCACCCCGACTGATGGACGGAGAGCAGCGGAGGACCGTGGTCATCGACCAGGCGCCCTCGCAGGCGAACCGGATCGAGGAAGCCTTGCGCGACGCTCACGACGATGAGACGCTGCGCTTGCCGATGTTCGAGCTGCACGCTGACGGCATCCGGCTAACGTCGCTGGACTTCCCGCACCGATACGCGGACGCCTACATCCGCGACAGCCTGGTCGAGGGCGTCCGGTTCGACCACAGTGAGGTTGGCAAGCGGCTGCGGTCCGCAACCGTGAGCGACGTCCGGCCGCTGTTCGAGCGGGAGCCGTGCTCGCTGCTGTTCGGCGCGTGGGACTCCCACCGCAAGGGCCGGTGGCCGAAGTTCGCCCGGCTCTACGCCGCCGAGATGTTCGGCCTGGACCCGGTTCCCGGACGCCGCATGGGCGGCCGGATAGACCCGGTCAACCTGACCGGCCGGGTGGACGACACCGCTAAGGCAGAAAACGGCTGGCAGTTCATCTCAGAGGGGACCAAGGCCAAGGGCACCAAGCTCAGCGAGATCGGCCACGGGCACATCGCGCCCAACCCCACCCCTGGCGGGGTCACCGTGTCCGAGGTCCGCCGCACCGCCTCGATCTCCCTGGCTGGCCTGGAGCGCCTGAAGTTCGGCGACGCCCCGAGAGAGGCAGCCGTCCTCGCCCGCGCGGCGCTGGCCGCGCTCGCCCTGGCCGGGGACCGGCTCGCCTTCGGGCGGCCGTCGGTATGGCTGCGCTCCGGCTGCGACCTGGCACGAGTGACGGAGACAGTCGGGCTTGAGCTTCCGGGCGGGGCGATCGATGAGCTCGACGTCACTGCCGGGGATGCACTGGCCGCCTTCCATGAGCTCCGCGATCGCGCCGCCGCAGCGGGGATCCCCATGCAGGACGACACGATCATCCTGCAGCCCGGCAGCGGCCTCGCGGCGGCCATCAAGTTCGCCCTCACCAGCGGCGCGCAGGACGACTAGGGCTGAGAAGATGCCCCTCTCCATCATCGTGCGCCTGCGCCACGGCCGGTACGACGCGGCCGGCGACCGGGTCAGCGACCCAGAGTGGCCGCCGCATCCCGCGCGTGTCTTCTGCGCGCTCGCCGCCTCCTGCCACGGGGACGACGACCCCGCCTGGTCGGCACTGCGATGGCTGGAAGCCCTGCCAGCCCCTGAGATCTGGGCCGACCCTCCGGGTCAGGCGCGGCGCAGCCGGGCAGTCAGCTATGTCGTCAAGAACGCTACGGACAAGGACGGCGGCGGGAGCATGACCTGGCCCGGCCGGGACAACGGAAAGCGAATCCGTGCCTCCAGCATCCCGGCCGCGGAGTCGTTCGCCGTGACCTGGCCGGAGGCTAGCCCGCCCGGCCAGATCCTGGCCCAGCTCCATGATCTGGCCCGCCTGGTCCCCTACGTGGGGCGATCGACGAGCCTCGCCGAGGTGACCGTCTCGGACGGCGGCCATGCCCCCCTCAGGGGCCACGTCGCCTACGAGCCAGCAAAACTTGGCGGGGAGCGTGCGGTCATGCTGGTCCGCGTTCCGTACGCCGGGTACGTCGGCGAGTTGCAGGACGCCTACCGCGACGGCCGCCGCGCATGGGAGGTGGCACGAACGGTGCCCTACGCGGTCAGGCGGCACGAGGCTACCGCCCCCGCGGACGAGTCGGCTGACCACGGCACGGGCCGTGGCCCTATCCAAGGCCCATTCGAGGACCTGCTCGTGTGGGGACTTCAGCGCCCGGTGGTCCAGATCAGCGGCGGCCAGGTTGCCATGCTGACGAGCACGCTACGCCGGGCGGTCCTGTCCGTGGTTCCTGATCCGGTCCCTGCCCAGGTCAGCGGGCATGGTGCACCGGACAACCGGCACGTGGGCTACCTTGCGCTGCCCGATGTTGGTCATGATCACGCCGATGGCCACGTGCTCGGCCTAGCCCTGGCCATCCCGGGCGACCTGCCCCGAACGGACCTGGTCGCGCTGCTGAAGGCCGTCATCCCGCTAACCGAGCTTCCGCCTGCCAGGCGGCCGGACACTCAGGCTGGCATACGGGGCCGCAGATCGCGCGGGCCTGCACCCGGAGCACTGGGGAGGCCAGCCGGGTGCCGGCTCCCGCGAGTGGGTCACGGCGACCCCGGTGATGCTCGATGGCCACCTGCACCGCGGCCAGCGGAGCGAGGCGAGCGAGGTCGCGCGGTCCCTGGTCATCGCGGGCTACCCGCGGCCCGCTGAGGTCGAGGTGTCCCCGGCTCCGCTTGTCCGGGGCGGGGTCTGGCAGCCACGGCCGGAGACCCTCCCGCGCAACCGTGCGCACCGCCATCTGGTGCACGCGCGAGTCACCTTTCCAGTACCGGTGGCCGGTCCCGTTCTGGCGGGATCCATGAGGTACCTCGGCGTCGGCCTGTTCCTGCCTGCGAGGTCACCGGGCCGCCCGCGTGCCGAGGCGGAGAAAGAGGAGGCAGTGCGATGACGGCCGAGGTCACCGAGCGGGTCGCGGCACCTGGACGGGAGCAGTTCACCGGCTTCTTCCACGAAATCCACGGCACGGACCCGTTTCCCTGGCAGGAGGCGCCTCACCCGTGTTCTGGACGATGGCTGGCCTTCGCTGATCGACGTGCCAACGGGACTGGGCAAGACGGCCATCCTCGACGTCGCCGTCTTCGCCAGCGCGATGGCCGCCGCCCAGGCCCGGCGGCGGATCTTCCTGGTCGTGGACCGCCGCCTGATCGTGGACCAGGCCTACGAGCACGCGTCTCGCATCCAGGAGGCACTCGCCAGCGCGCTGCCCGGGAGCGTCTGCCACGCCGTCGCAGCCCGCCTGGCCATGCCAGGTGACGACGAGGGCCCGGTGCTCGACGTGACCCGGATGCGCGGCGGCGTCGACTGGTCGTGGCTGTGGCTGGAGCGCCCCGACCGGCACGCGATCATCACCGGGACGGTCGACCAGGTCGGCAGCCGGCTGCTGTTCCGCGGATACGGCGTCGGCGAGCAGCTCCGCCCGATCGACGCGGCCCTGGTCGGCACCGACAGCCTGATCATCGTGGACGAGGCCCACCTGTCAGACCCCTTCCTGTCCACGCTCGGCGACATCGCCCAGCTCGAGCCAGCAGGCACCCGCCGCGTCCCCCTCGTTGTCGCGATGTCCGCCAGCCCCGGTGAGCAAGACCCGGCCACGTACCGCATCAGCGCCGCTGACGAGCGGCACCCGCTCGCCAGCAAGCGGCTGAACGCTCCCAAGCGGCTGCACCTGCTCAGCGTCCCCGGTGCCAAGGCCGTCAGCCGGGATAACGTGGCGGCCGCCACGGCGCAGCAGGCTACCGAGATCGGCGGCCCCGGCCGCGTGACCGGCGTCGTCGCCAACACCGTGGCCATGGCCCGTGCCGTCTTCGGCCGCCTGCAGGCCGTAGTCTCCGATCCAGCGCAATGCGTCCTGCTGACCGGCCGGATCCGCCCGGTGGACCGTGACTACCTGCTGGCCGGGTGGCTTCCCCGCATCCGCGCGGGCGCCGTCCGGGACCCGGGCCAGGCGCTGTACGTCGTGGCGACCCAGACGATCGAGGTCGGCGCGGACATCGACCTCGATGGCATGGTCACCGAGTCAGCCGCGCTGCCCGCGCTCATCCAGCGCCTCGGCCGGGTCAACCGGCGCGGCGACCGGGACGGCGCGCCGGTGATCATCGTGCACTCGGACGCACTCGAGGACCGCGTCTACGGGGAGGCGAGAGTGCGCACCTGGGAGTGGCTGAAGAGCCTGCCCGGAACAACGGAGCTCAAGGCAGGCAAGCACGCGGCGGCCCTTAAGGGAGGCGCGGGCGCATCGCCCGCCCAGTTGCGCCGGCACCTCGATCGCGTCCCGGCCAGCGACCTGCCGGCCATGCAGGGGGCCCGCCCCTACGCCCCGCTGGTGTGGGCCGACACCCTGGACGCCTGGGCCAGGACCTCGCCCGCCCCATGTCCCGACGTCCCGGTCGCACCGTACCTGCACGGCATCGAGACGGGCGAGCCAACAGCCTCGCTCGTGTGGCGGGCAGACCTGCACGGGGACGATCCCCTCCAGTGGCGCGATCGCGTCGAGCTGTTCCCGCCCAGCGCCAGCGAGGCACTCGAACTGCCCATTAGCACCATCCGGCGCTGGCTCGCCAGCCGCCCGGGAGCCGGCTCTCGCCCCGGGACGGCCGAATCGGACTCCCTGCTTAGCGATGCCGAGTCACAGGCTCCCGGTAGCGACGTGGACGTGGCTCCTAAAGCCGGCCCTGAGGGCATGGCGCTCAGGGTCGGCGGCCCCGATGGCGGCGAGGCCGTCTTCTCCGGTCAAGTCCAGGCTGGTGACCTGATCATCGTCCCTGTCTCCTGGGGCGGCTGCGACCGCTTCGGGTGGGACCCGGCCTCGGCGTCTGACGTGACTGACGTCGCCGACCTAGCGGGCGGGAACCGCCGCGTCCCCGCGGCCATCCGGATCGGCCAGACGCTTGTGGACGCGATCAAGTGTCACGCGCCGGACCTGGCCGAGCCTATCGGGCAGCTCGTCGCCCAGGTCACCGCTGACTTGGATGAGGACGCGCCAGTCGTCCGCCGGTACCGGCTCAGGCTCAGTCAGATGCTCGCCGGGCAGCCAGTCGGCGGCCGCCGCGAGCCACTGCCCCATGAGCGAGTCCTGGGCCGCCTGGCCGTGGCCGGGCAGCTGGCACGCTCCGGTCCGGTGGTACTGCTCAGCGACCGAGGCGTTGGCTGGAGCACAGACACGACCGCAGCCGGTACGTCAGCGAATCCCGCCGCCCAGCCAATGTCGCTGGCAGACCACCAGGCGGCCGTGCGCGCCCGGGCACGCCAGTTCGCCAGCAACCTCGGCCTGCCCAAGGACGTCATCCGGGCGGCCGAGCTGGCGGCCGACCATCACGACGAGGGCAAGCGGGACGCTCGCTTCCAGCTCATGCTGCACGGCGGCGACAAGTGGCTGCACGCGGCCACGACAGAGCCGCTGGCCAAGTCCGGGATGGACCCGGCGGACCGGGCCGCGTTCCGCCGTGCCTGGCGGCTGTCTGGCTACCCGGCGGGCATGCGCCACGAGGCCCTCTCCGCACGCTTCGCCGCGGAGCTCATCGACGGGGAACCGGACCTGGACCTCATCGTCCACCTCATCGCGAGCCACCACGGCTTCGCCCGGCCGCTCCTGCCGCCCATCGTCGACCCGGCGCCCCGTCGCGTAGTCGGCCGCAAGGACGTTGTGCTCGACTCTGACCAGACGGTGGACTGGGACGGTCCTGCGCGCTTCGCCCGACTGTGCGAGCAGTATGGCCGCTGGGGACTCGCCCTCCTCGAAGCCATCGTCCGCCTCGCCGACATCTGGTGCTCAGCCCGCCCGGACGATCTACCGGAGGACTCATGGTGATCCATCACGTTGACGTACCTGCACTGACTGGGCAGGACGCGCTCGGCTTCCTCGCCGCCCTCGGCCTGCTCAGCCTCCTCAGCGACCGCCAGCCGGGGGCAACCTGCCTTTCCTTCACGACCACCACCGGGACGGCCGTCATCCACTCGCCCCGCCCGACCCTCGACGCCATCGAGCAGGAGCTAGCAGACATCATCGCGGCCACCGACAAGGACGCCGTGATCGTCGGCACGGCCCCCGGGTTCCCGCTGCGCCCAAGTGCAGGACCGGACCCGATGCGGCAGCCACGCGACAGGTACCGGGGCCTCGCCGCAGACCTGAGTCGCATCGACCCGCAGGCCACCGGCCAGTGGCTGCCCCACCTGTTCACCGACCTCGCCGTAGACAACGCGGGTCGTGCTGCCCTCACGCCATTCGCGGCCCCTCGCGCCAAGCAAAGCGTCCGGACCTTTTTCGGTAAGTCCCACGATCTGGTGCGAAGCCAGCCCGGGCTGATCCGCGAGGCGCTATCCAACTGGCGACGCGTGGAAGGAGTCACAGGCGAGTACCTCGACCACCGCGTCCTCAACTCCCCGGTCGATGACCCCCGAGGTGCGAAGGCAGCCGAGCGCGGAGTACCCGGCGCGACCTGGCTCGCCACGATGGCCCTCCCACTGCTGCGCCTGACCGGAGACGGCCAGCACCCGGCTGCCACACTCTGGCACCACATCGGCCAGCGGTTCTTCATGATCTGGCCGCTTTGGCAGCAGCCACTCGACACGCACGCCGTCCAAGCACTTCTGGAGCACCCCATCCTCAAGCCAGTCAGCGAAGCCCCAGCCGTCCGCTCCACCGGCTGGGGACCGCTCGGCGTCTTCGCCGTCTACGCCGCGGAACGCGAGAAGCTCCCCGACGCCGACAAGTTCGCAGGCGTCCTCGCGCCCGTGAAGGTGACAGTCATGCCGACGCAGTGAGGCCCGACCTTGGCGCATCGTCATGCATCGGCGCAGGGCACCCTGCCGACCGCGATGAGGCACCTCAACTTCAGCAGAGTCGGTGAACCGCCCAGGAGAAGCTGAACCAGTGGTTCAGCTACGAGCCGCTGGTTTTGTTCGTGTGACCTGGGATCTGGCCCCAATTTCGTGATCGTCTCGGCCCGGCCTGATCAGGTCACGAGGAGCACTCGCTGGCGGAGGAGCTCGAAGCTGGCGTGGCCGTGCACTTGCCTTCCGCGTCTTGAGGCGGCTGACGTTTCCCTCGACGGCTCCAGAGCTCCATGGCAGGGGGAGGCCGTTCGGGGTTGCGCGTGATCGGCGTGTTTGCCATGTGAAGTGAAGGGACTCCTGGTAGTCCAGCGGTTGTCTAAGCCTGCCGTTCTTCCAGGAGTCCGAGTGTCATTGTCGCAAGATGACGGGTACTTGTCATGCCCGGGTGCCGTTGAGCTGGGAATCCTCCTGCCGCACCTGGCCGGGGTGGTCGTCGAGGGGGTCGTGGTGGCGGCCGGGCTGGTGTGCGTGCTGGCCAGGGCGCGGGCGGGCGCGGCGGCGTGCCCGGCGTGCGGCATGGAGTCGGGCCGGGTGCACAGCCGCTACTCAAGGCGGCTGGCCGATGCCGCCATCGGCGGGCGCCGGGTGATGATCCGGCTGACCGCCCGCCGGTTCTTCTGCGCCTGGCCGGAATGCAAGCGCAAGACGTTCGCCGAGCAGGTCACGGGCCTGACCACCCGGTACGCGCGGAAGACCGCCCTGCTGGCGGGCGTGCTGCGGGACATCGCGGTCGCGCTGGCCGGCCGGGCGGCATCCCGGCTCGCCGCGATCGTGGGCGCGCCGGCGAGCCGGCAGGTGCTGCTGCGGCTCGTCATGGCCGCCCCGGACCCGGTGGCGCCCGAACCGCGGGTCGTCGGGGTGGACGACTTCGCCATCAGGCGCGGGCAGAACTACGGCACCGTCATCATCGACTGCCAGACCGGCGCCCCGCTTGACCTGCTGGAAGGCCGCGACGCCCAGCCGCTCGCGGACTGGCTGGCCGCCCATCCCGGCGTGCAGGTCATCTGCCGGGACCGGGCCGGCGCCTACGCCAGCGGCGCCACCGCCGGGGCGCCGGACGCGATCCAGGTCGCCGACCGGTTCCACCTGTGGCAGAACCTCGCCAAGGCCGTCGAGAAGTGCGTCGCCGCCCACCGCTCCTGCCTCGCCGAGCCCGATCCCGTGCCCGCCGCTGGCGCGGAGCTGATGCCGGCCGCGGCCGGCGCACGCCGCGCCGGACCCGGCCGGGAAGTACGCCGACCGCGCCCGCCGGCACCACGCGACCGTGCACGAGCTGCTGGACCAGGGGCGCGGCCTGCGGGAGATCGCCCGCCACCCGGGCTGGGGACTGCACACCGTCCAGCGCTACGCCCGCGCCGCCACCTGGCAGGAGCTCGCCGACGGCCGCTGGCAGGCACCCCGCCCCAGCAAGCTGGACCCGTTCAAGCCCTACCTAGACCAGCACGCCGGCCAGGGGCACGGCAGCATGACCCGGCTCTTCCGCGAGATCAGGGAGCTTGGCTACACGGGCAGCTACCCCGTCGTCCGCGACTACCTCAGCAAGCACCAGCCCGCCAGGGAGTCGCTGCCGCAGGCACCGCCGACCGTCCGGGACGTCACCGGCTGGCTCACCCGCCACCCCGACTCCCTCACCGACGACGACCGGCCCCGGCTCAAGGCCGTGCTGGACCGCTGCCCCGAGCTGCAGGCAGCCTCTGAGCAGGTCCGCGCGTTCGCCGTCATGATCACCCAGCTCACCGGCCAGGATCTCCCGCAATCGATCGCCGGCGCCCGCGACGCCGGCCTGCCAGGCATCTCCTCCTTCGCCAAGGGACTCGAGCAAGACCTCGACGCCGTCACCAGCGGCCTGACCATGCCCTGGAACTCCGGCCCCGTCGAGGGACGCGTCAACCACATCATTCTGTGGAATCAGTTTGTCAAGTCCTTTCAGGCAGCCGGAACTGACTGGCGTTCTCACGGTGAGATCGCGAGAATCCTGTCGTGAGGATGGGCATCTCCGGCTTTGACCCGGCGTTCCTGGTGGGGATCGACGCGATCCGGGAGGAGCATGGAACTCAGCTGGCGGCGCTGGGCGGGCGCCGCTTGACCGCGAATGCGCTCGTGCGCTTTGCCGAGAGCGGGGAGTGGTTCGCGGACTGCCCGGTTGTCCTCGACTTCGACGGCGTGCAGGTGGAACTCTGCCACTGGAAGCTCGATGAGCTGTCGATCGGCTGGAACACGATCGACACCTCAGCAGTGGTCACGGGATGGGACGGGCTGGGGCTGACGCCTGAGTGGTCCTTCGCTGACGACCGGATCGGCAGGTTCGTCGTCCAGGAGCTTCGCGAGGTTGCCCTGCTGGAGTGGCGTTCGCCAGGTCACGACCTGGCGAACGGTTCCGTCGCTGTGGAGTTCACCTTCGGCAGCGGCCGATTCCATGTTGCCAACGGCCTTGACGAGAACAGCATCGGCGAGGCGGTTCCCGGTTTTGTCCGGCACCCGCTGGGCCGCAAGGCCCGAGCCTGATTACCTGGGCTTCTTGCTGACCTCGATGACCGGCAGCAGCGTTGCCTGCGCTGGGGCGCCGATCTGGCGGGGTGTTGGGCCAGCTGGGGTGGGGACGTCCGCGAGGCGTTCCAGGAGCTTGTCGAGGACGGCCTGGCCGTCATCGACGGCGCCGCGCTCGTCGTCGGTGAGCGGGATGGCCGCGAGCATGCGCTGGAGGTTGTCCTTGGCCTCCAGCAGCTGGGCCTTAGAGGAGTCCTTGGGCGTGTAGAAGTCGCACTTGGCGCAGGCCATGCGGTGCTGGCACTGCTCGAAGAACGTGTAGGCGCAGTAGCCGTGGCCGAGGTCGTAGTGCTGCCAGGGGTCGCCGGCCGCTGCGGCGCCGGAGGTGATGGCGTCGCGGTCGACGAGGACCTCGATGGTGCGGACGTTGCGGGAGAAGTACCCGGCGTCGTCGTAGGCGCGGGTCAGGGTGGCGGGGCTGATCTTCGCGTAGAACTGGGTGGACTGCGGGGAGCGGTGGCCGAGCCAGGCCTGCAGCTCGAACAGGGTCATCGGCTCCTTGGCGTTGTAGAGCTGGCTGGCGATGGTCGATCTGGCCCGGTGGCTGGTGATGTTCCCACGGACGTCGGCGGCCGGGACGCCAGCCTTGCGGCAGAGCAGCGGGATGACCGTGTTGTTGATGTAGGACGTGGAGACCTTCCGCGCCCGGACGGCGAACAGCATGTCGGCCCGCTCGCCGGTGCGGCGGTCGGTGAGCTTCGGCTGGGCCGGGCGCAGGGCCTGCCAGATGTCGATGGCCTGGCCGAGGACCGGGTCGACGGGCTTGGTGAACGCGGTCCCGGTCTTGTGGGTGGGGACGTCCAGCAGGCAGACCGCCTCCCGGGCCAGGACCTGCCGGGAGTCGCCGGGGATGGCACCCCCGTCGTGCTGCCAGCGGATGCAGCCCACCCGCAGTCGGGCGATCTCGTCGCTGCGCTGGCCGGAGAATAGCCAGGCCATCGTGATGGCGCGGACCAGCTCCAGCGGGTAGAACCTCCCGGCCTGGGACTGCGGGAGGTCGGCCTCGGCGAGGTTCAGCCCGGCCCACATGAGCTTCGCCCAGACCTCGTCGGCGATCACCCGCGGGTTCGGGCCGACGAGGCCCGCGATGCTGCCCGGGGTGCCCAGGGCGCGCTGGGGATCAAACCGCCGCGGCAGCCACTCCCACTCGTGCAGGTCGCCGAAGAACGTGCGGAGCGCTGCGATGTGCCCGGCCTTGGTCGACGCCTCCAGCGGCTTGCCCGCCCGGTCTCCCAGCCCGGCGGTGCGCTGGGCGAAGTCGCCGACCTGCATCCGGTCGACCTCCGCGACCCAGGCGGCGCAGGTCTGCCTGGTCCAGCCGGCAGGGTCAGCGGCCTGCGGATGCTCGGCCTCGATCCACCGGCCTGCCTTCAGCAGCGTGGTCCGGACGTTTCCACGGGCGCGGGGCGAGAGCGTGGATGTATCGTGCCAGCGCTCCACCCATTGCGCCCACGCGGGCGAGCCTCCGGTTGCTCTAGGCGAGTGGCGGCCCGTCAGCCGCTGCGGCGGGTCGCAGAAGCCCAGCTCGGCGACGGCGCGCTGCATGGCGTGCAGCGTGTTTCCCCTGGCTGCGGGCAGGAGCCGGCCGCGGCGGGCCTGCTCGAACAGCCCGGTGCCCAGGTCCTCCAGGTGCGGGCTGCGGTTGAGCAGGAGCATCTGGCAGGCGACCATCGGCAGCATCGGGTCGTCGTCGCGGCCGAGCTGGTAGCCCCACCCGGCCAGGACCGCGCGGATGCGCGCGATCTCGACATCCACGCGGTCGCGGCCGAAGACGTTCCGGGCCAGGGTCAGGCGGCTGAAGCTGCCCAGCCGGTAGAAGGCGGTGAAGCCGGCGAGCAGGAAGGCGTGCGCGGCGAGATACGGGCGAACGGCATCATCGGCCCAGCCGGAAGCCGCCTTGCGGAAGCCCTGCTGGTCCTGCCCGAGGAGGCCAGCCCACTCCTCCTCGTCCCAGGACCAGTAGGACCGGCCAGTCTCGGCGCACCTCAGCAGCACGACGGCAGTTGCGTCCAGCATCGCCCGGCGGCGGTGATGGGTGAGCTGCACCTGCAGGGCGGCGCTGGCATCGTCAAGCGGCCTCAGCAGCCGCCGGACCTGCCTCCATCCCCGGGCCGCAGGATCATGCCGGGCCAGGCGGCGCAGCCCGCTGGCGCCAAGCTCGATGATGCCGTCCCTCTCGGCGTCCCGGAGCGCGGGCGTGATGTCGTAGCGGGCCGGATCGACCGGCCACCGCCAGCGGCCAGGCCGCTCCGGCTCGCCAGCCGGGGAAAGAACGGGCATCACTTGCCCTCCGCCATGCCTGCCAGCGCCTGGACCCGCCAGGCGTGGACGTGCTCCATGCCGCGGGCGAGCTTGTCGGCCAGGTCCCGGCCCGACAGGTGGATATACCGCAGCGTCGAGTCCGTATGCCTGTGCCCGGCGAACGCGGCGATCGCGTGCACCTCCCAGCCCATCCTGGCCAGGTCCGTCAGGCACAGGTGCCTGGTTGTGTGCGTCGAGAACCGCTCGACGCCGGAGTCCACCGCGATCCGCCGGACCACCTTCGACCAGGTCCACAGGGTCAGCGGCTGCGCGTGGTTGCGCCGCGACTCCGACAGGAACAGCGGCCCCCTCGCCCGGCTGATCCCCGCCCGGTGAACGAGGTACTCCTGCAGGAGCGCCCCCGTCGAGGCCGAGTACGGCACCATCCGCTCCAGCCGGTTCTTCGTCGTCTCCGCCCGGATCCGCAGCATGCGGCGGCCAGGATCGATATCGTCGGTACGCAGCGAGCACAGCTCCTCCCGGCGCAGCGCCGCATCGTAGGCCAGGGCCAGCATCACCCGGTTCCGGACCGGCTCGCCGCGGGCCGCCTCCAGCAGCCGAAGCCACTCCTCCTCACCGGGAATCCATGGCAGCTTCGTAAGTCGCGGCACCAGGCCACGCTGCACGCCAGCTCCGGCCCGGCGCCCAGGGGTATAGCGGCCCCGGCCTACCGGGTTCGACTGGCGAAGCCCCTCCTCCATCAGGAAGTCGTAGAACAGCCGCACCGGCACCAGTCGCTGCTGGATCGTCGCATTCGCCAGCCCAGACCCCGAGTCGATCGCCACCACGTTCGCGCCCCGCAGGCTCGGCCGCGACGTCAGCTCCCGCACGAACACGGCGACATCGGCCCTGCTCGCCTCCACCGGATCGACGCCCTGCCGCTCGCACACCAGCAGGAACTCCGACAGCCCGCGCCCGTAGGCATCGATCGTCCTCGGCGCCCGCCCCAGGTCCGCCCACACCTGCAGCCACGCCAGCGCCTGCTCGTGCCTGCCCAGCACAGGCCACTTCTCCGACAGCACCATCGACCCGCTCAAGCTATCCCCAAGTCCCGTGAACGTACCAGCGAGGAAGGCTACCCGCCGGATTCCACGTAACTTTAAAGATGATCAAGCGCCAGATGTTCGGCCGAGCCGGACTGCCCCTGCTCCGCAAGCGCGTCCTGCTCACCGCCCAGAAATAACCGCTGCCGCAACCTTCACGAAATTGGGGCCAGATCCCAAAACTCATGAACAAAACCAAGCCGCAATGAGGCCGACTCCAGGAGAGTCGGTGAACCTCGCGCGACATCATCCGCGAGGCCCTGGCCATGCAGCCGCAATGAGGCCGACTCCAGGAGAGTCGGTGAACAGCTCGGCGATTTTTGGCTCATTGAGCTGCGAAAATGCGCGACTTCGCGAGCGATGGCTTCAATGCGCCAATTTCTCTAACACTTTATACGTATCAAGTAGCGAAATATTTGGCTTGACCTGCGTGCGAGCGCTACCTGGGGTTCGGGGCAGCACCTCGGCGCTCGCAGGTCGGATAGCGCACAGAAGCACTGTAGCGAATTGAACCTGTTCCCCACCACGCCGCGCTGGCACCGAGGACCGTCGGCGTCTCCCGCCTCGACGCGCACGGACTGGCTCGGGTACCAGCGGACATCAGGTGGCTGCGTCTCTTGCGGGCTAGTCCGATCGTTCATCGCGGAGGCCTTCCCAGAGAGATATGAGGTCTGTGCGCCCGCCGGGGTTTCCTCAGCCGAGCCAGACCAGGGAGTACACGCGGACCAGGCCGCTGGCCTAATCGACGATGAACTCGATGAAGCCGCCGTCGCCGAGTTCGGCCATCCGCTCGGCTGGGCTGCTGTCAGAGACGGGCATGCTGAGTATGCGGTCGTAGGGGTCCAGGCGGATCCGGTCCATGCGCTCGACCAGGACGTAGAGTGCCTCATCGGGCAGCCTGCCCATCTGGCGGAGGGCGCTCACCTCCAGCCAGGGGCGGTAGCTCACCGGCTCTCGCGGCGCAACCGGATCGCGTCGTCTAGGAGCATGCCTCCGTCAGTTCCTGCGCGGGCAGCGTCCCGCGCCTCCTGGAAGCCAGGCTGGGAGGCCGCGACAGCCCGCAGCGACCACAGCCGCAGGACGCGCCGTAGTTCGCCCCAGTCCGCTGGGTCCCGTGCTCCGTCGACAGCACGTCGGTATTGGGCCAGGAACGTGCCGCGCTCTGCCACGGGCAGCTCGCCGAGGATCCGCTGCGGGTCAAGCGGGTCATCGCGTGCCGGTTCGGCGGGTAGCGCGCTCACAAGCCCATGCTAGGCCCTGCGACCGCGAGGCGGCGGGATGTGGCGTGCAGACCGCGGAACGGACAGGAGGAAGCAGGCCGCCGGGCAGTTCCTGATCCCCCGTGCTGACGGGTTCAGCCCGCCGTCACTGATCCGGGACGAACTGTACGCGCGAGCCCGGCAGCTGCCGAAGACCGCTAACGGTAATGGGCTGTTTGATGCACTACAGGCATGAGGCGCCGGACCCCAGCTTCTGCAGGCCTGACCGTGCGCCTTCGCCTCGTCGCCATGACACGCGAAAGGGATGGTTCCGGCAAGTCTGCCAGGTGGTGGCGATGGAGGGCGGTACCGTGAAGCCATGAGCGCGCAGCAGCCTGAGCAGGACGGCCACAGCGTCATCCGGATGGGCGGCGAGACCGCCATCGTGGTCCCCATCGATGAGTACCGGCGGCTGAAGGCCCTCGAGAGCCACGCAACCCCCCAGGCGCTCGAAGAGGCAGAGGCGGACGCGATCCTGGCCGAGTATGACGAGTGGGTTGTCGCCGGGCGCCCGGGGGTCATGACGCACGAAGAGGCGATGGCGCAGCTCCTTGACCGCTCGTGAGGATCGAGTGGACCCCGGCGGCGCTGGAGTCCGCCGGGCGGTTCATCACCGACCAGCCGGGCATGCACGCGATCAACGAGGCGGTCGCCGCCCTCATCGATGACCCGGCACCGCCGCGGGCCTTCGTCCGCGGAGACTACCGGCGCTTGCGCGTCGGCGCCTACCGCGTGATGTACATAGTCGAAGGAGACCTGGTCACGGTCATCAGGGTGGACCGGCTCGCCTGAGGATATTCATGACAGGCCCGGATCCTCGTCCGCTGCGGCGGTGATCATGCGTGATGCCATCCGGGTGAAGGCGCCAGGTTCGCCTAGGCCCGCATTGTCAGCTAGGCCGGCGGCCTACTGACACTGGTACATACGGCCGCTGTCCTCTCTCCGGGTAACGTTCCCTAACACCGAATATGCAGCGGCGTTTACGCGCTGCCATCAGCCATTATGCGCCCATAAAGCCAGCAGCGCCCGATACAGGACTTACGGTGCCAAACATCCCATATCCGCCCAATCGGGAAAATTCGGTTAAAACGCAAGACCTAACCAGAACTAAAACGCCGGTGGATTGAGGCTAAGACTGGCGCACCATCCTCAAGCCCCGCTGGAGTCCATCAGCGCACCAGGAAGCGTGTCACGACCACCGCGCTGTGCAGACAGGCGAGGCGCAACCGGAATCGAAATGGAAAAGTCCAATAATGCTTGACATCGGTTACCTTGGGTGCAAACCTGACAGTGCCGCAGATCTGACCTTACTTTCTCTAGCGGAGATCTGCGCTTCACGGGGATTAGGGGAAGCGAGATGAAATCATCAGCAATTCGTAACGCCGCAGGTCTCACGGTTATTGCCTGCCTTGGCCTGCTGTGTCAGGCGCCCCCCGCGAGCGCCTCACCATCGTCGGCGCCGCCACCTACTGTGGATGCGATCGCATCCGGGGTTATCACGACCACTCACGGGCAGGCCGACCGCAACGGAGAGGTCTACGTGTTCGCCTCGCCAGACCAGTCCGAGCTGATCAGCCAGCCGGCCGGAGTGACGATCCCCCTCACCCTCGTCGGCTACGCTCGGACCAACGCGCACGGACAGTATGCGGTGACTGCCCGGCCTGCGAACCTTATGACGACGAACGGGCCGGATGGGTACGTAAATCTGCAGGTGATCGCGGTGTCTGGAGGCGAGACTGCGGTGGCGGACTACAGCGTCATGCCTGCGGGCGCCACCTGGAGAGTGGAGGGCGGCTCGGATTCGGTGCCTTCACTGTCGTTCAACTTCGCCACGCGCCTGGCAACACTGCCTGCCGCAGCGGCGGTGGTGGGCGCTTCACCGGCAGTCGCGTCACGGATCCCGATCACTCCGGCGCCACCAACCGCGGCCTTCGAGCAACTACGGAAGGCCACGGACTTCGCCGCCAGCCCGGATGCAACCCCGGACACTCCCTGCGGCGTCTTGACGGTGGCTACCTACCGCAACAGGACCGAGCACTTCAATACCACAGAAACCTTCGGAGGAAACATTCCAGAGACAGTCACCGAGGGAACCAACTCGTCAACCACGGACACACTTGGTGTCACCGAAGAGGGAGACGCTAAAGGGGTTAAATGGGAGGCTGACGGAACGGCGTCAATCTCCGACTCGTCGACGCACAGCGTCTCGGTAACATACTCGGTTCCGCATACGATCTACAACCGTGTCAACTACCGCAAGTACTGGTATAACTGCTGGAACCTCTTCGAGCTTCGGCCGTACAGCTTTTACGACCTCCTTACTAATGACGGCAGCCAAGTGCCGATTACGTGGCAGTTTCACTGCGATGGTCACCCCGCTGGCACTGACTGGTCGACCGGAAGCGCGAAATCCGCCACCATAGAGGGCGGCATGAGCATTGGCCCGGTCAGCGTTTCGGCTCAAGCCGGATTCGGCACCAGCGTTGAGCTTGACTTCCACTTCAACAAGGCTGGGGAGATCTGCGGGAACAACCCAGATGGTCCTCTCAAGTCCTCTATTCTCGAAGCGGACCGATACTGACTGGCATGGGGCGGCGTGCCGTCCGGCTGACCGTTACGGGGTTCTTGGTAATGCTCGCGGCTGCGTGCAGCGGCGGAGGGTGGTCAGGACCGAGCCTGAGCACAGGGAATCCCAACCCGAGCACAGGCGGCTCGCCAGCAGTGAGTGCTGCCCACCACGCGATCTTCGGCGGAATGCTGCTCTGCCTCACCGGGCCGGGCCGGGCCGTCATCACCGCGGTCCGGCCTATTCACCCGGTCGGCACCATCGAGGTCCTCGATTACGCGACGCGACCCAACCCCATCCTGACCGGCGGCGAGCAGCTGGGCCAGGGCTATGGAACCCTGCGAGCCAACGGCTTCCCCGCGGACCGGACCGTTGATGCGACGTGCGGTGCCAGCGACTCCGGCCAGGGCGATGAGCTGGCCCTGGAACTGAGCGTGCCGCCCGGCACCGACGCGGCCACGACCGGATGGCAGATCGACTACAAGATCGGCGATCACGCGGCAAGCACCACATTCCCGCTGGGAGCGGTGCTCTGCTCTACACCCAGCATGGACGACAAGCCATGCAAGCGCGTGTGGCAGAAATTCGGGTTGCCCTGGTAGGCACTGTAAGTGCCCAGTCTGGAGAAGACACGGCCGGGTGCAGTGCCTTGTCGCGCCAGTAGTTGTACTCGATGATCTGGACAGGGTCGTCCGCCTGCTCGGCGTACAGGAACCTGCCATCCCCGTCGTACTGCATGATCCACAGGTCGCGGGAGTCGAAGAGCCAGTAATCGTAATCCGGAAGGCTGAGCGCGCTCGGCTGTCCGTCCTCGCGCCAGTGGACCGACGGGCAGCCGGTCATCCCTGGGACGAGGTTGCACCCGTCTGGGTTTACTTGGGCAGGTCGAACTCGCCGTTCTTGGCGCCCTCGATGAAGCAGGCCCACTCGTGCTCGGTGAAGGCGAGTACGGGGCCGCGGCTGTGGTCCTTGGAGTCGCGGAGGCCGATCACGCCTTCGGTGATGGCGACCTCCACGCAGCCGACGTCGCCGCTGCCGGTGGCCTTGCGGAACGTCGCGGTGTCGAGGGCCTTGCGGTTCATACTGCCTCCTTGAGTCCGATGGATCCGAGGTAGTCCATGAGTGGGACTGAATGCTCTAGGGCCAGGTCCCGGGCTTGGCAGTAGCTCGCCACGGGCGTGGGATCGCTGGTCAGGCTCACGTCGAGCCAGTTGCCGTCCGCGTCGTAGGACAAGACAGCGGCCTCGCGGTCGTCGAATAGCCAGTAGTCGTGATCTGGTAGCTGCAGGGTGGGCGCCTCGCTGCGCACGAGGATCCGGACGTCCTCGCCGGCGTCCACGTTGGCTGGGTAGGCGCACGTCAGCAGAAACTGGAGGTAGTCGCTCAGCTGCTCGTCGACGACGTGGACCCGGCGCATCTGCTTTCCTTCGCGGATGGCCGCCCTGACGAGCTGCTTCCAAGGTTCCCGCCAGGCCGGGTCCTGGGGGCGACTCGTGAGGAATCGCGTGAACGGATCGTGCTCGTTCGCGGCGACGTAGCGGTCGAGCAACTCGAGCCGGAATGCGGAGTGTTTGAACAACTTCGGGAAGTTTGTGGAGAAGTCGGCCGGTGATCGCTCGGTCATGTCGGTGCCCCTCAGTGGCCCACGGCGCCCTCACGTAGTGGCTCTCTGTGCTCTGATCCCTACGCTAACGCGCGAAGGGCGATTAGGGAAGACTTTGACCAGACTAGTCGCCCATGTGAGATAGGAGTCCGCGACTACAAGGACTAGCATCGATCGGAAGATCACTTCCGGTCCACGTTGAAAGGCGAACCCGCCCGATGATGCCAAGAGAGCACCCCAGCGCTGAGCGCCGTCGACTGGCCGCTGCGCTGCGGGAGCTCAGGTTGGGCACCGGGCTGTCGGCTGAGCATTTTGGGGAGCCGTTCGGCTGGTCGCAGGGCAAGGTGTCCAAGATTGAGAACGGCCGCACGGTGCCGTCCCCGCAAGATGTCGAAGCGTGGGCTACTGCGGCCGGACACCCCGAACGGGGACCGGAACTGGCGGCACTGCTCGTGTCCGTGGCAACCGAGACCCGACAGTGGACCGGGCGCCGTGGGACGCTCGCCGCTCGCAGTGAGGAAGCCGGGGTCGCCGAGTCGACGGCGTCGGTCGTTCGCGTCTTCCAGCCGGCCGTTATCCCCGGCCTTCTGCAGACCTCTGCCTATGCCCAGGACGTGATCACCATGCTGCGTGCTGCCAGCGAAGAGGACGTAGCCGCGGCCGTCAACGTCCGGATGCAACGGCAGGACGCGCTATACGCGCCGGGCAAGCGCTTCGAGTTCATCCTCACCGAGGGCGCGCTGCGCTGGCGCCCGGGTCCGCCGGAGATGATGGCCGCCCAGTACGACCGCATCTTGCGCGTAGCGGACGCGCCGAACGTCGACATTCGCGTGCTGCCCTTCCGCATCCAGGCCCCCGTGCTGTACACGAACGGCTTCACCATCTACGAAATCCCCGACGACCCCTACGTCCTAGTCGAGACCATGACGCGTGAGCAGCATCTCCGTGAAGAGCGTGATCTTGCCACTTACCGCTCCGCCTTCGACCGGTGCATGGAAGCCGCCCTGGTTGGCGAGGAAGCGGTGGCCATGGTTAGCGACTTGCTTCGGAGCCTCGGCAGTGGCTGAGTCCAGCAACACTGGGTACTGACAATGCCGGCTAACCCGAAGGAGTTGAGCGGCCATGTCGATGCAAGTCGCGTACGCCACGAGCATGGGCCTTGTCCGGCAACGGAACGAGGACTCGGCGTACGTCGGCCGCTGGCTGTGTGCAGTGGCGGACGGCATGGGTGGGCACGTCGGCGGGGACATTGCCAGCGCTACGGTAATTGACGCCATCCGTAGCTTCGACGTTGCTTCTGGCGACCCGGCGCTGATGACTGCGACCTTGGGGGCTGCAGTCCGAGAGGCGAATGACCGCCTAGCCGCGAGGGTCCAGGCGGAGCCAGGCCTGGCCAGCATGGGGTCCACGCTGACGGCGATGTTCTGGTCGGGAAGTAACCTGGTCGTCGGGAACATCGGTGACTCGCGGGCTTACCGCCTGCGGGCAGGTATCCTGCGGCAGCTTACCGAGGATCATGTCACGTCCAAGCTCGTGGCCAATCCCATGCCGCCAGAGATCGGCGAGTACCTTGTGCGCTTCCTCGACAGGCGGCCTGGCTGGTCACCTGATCTCACTCCCCGCACGGCGCTTCCAGGCGACCGGTACCTGATCTGCTCGGACGGGCTCAGCGGTGTGCTCAGCGCGGACAGGATCCGGGAGGTGCTCACTGGCATCGGCAACCTCGACCAGGCCGTGGAGGCGCTGATTCGGGAGACCCACGAGGCCGGTGCACCGGACAACGTCACGGTGATCGCCGTTGACCTGCCCGATGGCACCTGGCAGGAGCGGGCCGGTTCCCCAGTGATGCTCGGGGCTGCGACGAGCCTGGCGGACGCGAGCTAGTCCGCAGGCTCGTCGCTCTGGTCTTCCGGCCAGGGCCACGCGGCCGACTCGTCGCGGTGCAGCTCGTGGACCGTCTCGACACGGTCACTCGGGATCACGTACTCGGTGACCTCTACCGGATCCCCGTCGAGAGCAGAACGGCCGACCCGGACGATCTCCATCACGGGCATAGTGACCGGGATCTGCAGTTCGGTCGCCTCAGCCTTGGTGGGCAGCCTGGCGCGGTGGTACTCCATCCATGACAGGGGGCCATGGCCAGCCTTCTCGATGCGGTAGACCCAGTCCGATATGGGGCCTGGCGCGACCCCGGCCACGCCCGGAATGCCGGCGGCACGGGGGTGTATCCAGGAGTTGCTGATCTGGAAGGGCGGCTCTGCTTCTGGCCCCGTCACCCGGTGCCTGACCAGGATCTCGCTCCCCACGTCCACCCTCAGAAGCCGGGCAAGGCGCGGGTCTTCGAGACTCTCTGACTTGGCCGTCGGCGGGACGTGGTGCTTCCAGACCTCCTGTCCCGATGCCGAAGGCCAGCTATAGCCCGGGCCGTCGGTGGCGACGTTCCTCTTCACCAGGTTGCCGCGCAACCGGTGCGGTCGGGCCATGCCGTGCCGGACGATCGTCCCACGCTTGGGCACAGCCCAGACTAGGCCCTCAGGTTCCAGGATCTCGTTGATTGCCCGGGAGATCGTGTTCTTGTCGGCGCCGTACTCGGCCGCGAGCTGATCCAGCGTCGGCAGCGTGCTGCCTGGAGTCCACTCGCTGGCCAGGACGCGCTGCCTTAGTCGGGCAGCGATCTCCGGATAGCGCGAGTTCCTGGGAGGCAACGCGACAGTCCCCTAACGGCCGAGTCGATGCCAACCATCAAGGGCTGGTCATTCTCCTAAGAGAGTACCCGTCATCAGGCCGGCTGCGCGACGTGAGTTCCCTCCAGGCGCATGAGCCCCCATGGGAACTGCCAGGGATCCCTACTTCCCTATTTCTCCTAAGAGATTGACAACTGTCCTGGCGTGCAGCATTCTCTTAAGAGAAAGCTCGCGGTGGCCGCTCCGGCCAGCGGTGGCCCTCCGCCGTTGCCGCGCGAGTCGGCGCCAGTCTCGACGCTGAGACTAGTCGCGACTAGTCTCAGCGTACACATGGCAAGCTAGCCGACTCAGCCAGTCAGCTGGCAAGGCTAGGGAGGTTTGAGAAACTTCGGGCCGTTTGTGAACCCTGTGCAGTCCGGGAGACGTACTCCAGGCTGTCAGGAAAGCAGCAAGGCCCCGGTGGTGATCTAGCGCCAACCAGGCACCACCGGGACCCCTAGTCATCGAAGGAGTTTCGATGCAGCAACAGAGTAGCGCTGGCCGTGGCATGCCCGCAGGTGACGAGCCTGGGCAGCAGGGCCTGCTGCAGGCGATGCTGCGCGCGCTGCTGGCCGAGGTACTGGCCACGCAGCAGCCCGCAGTGGACGACACCCGTCCGGACCTGCCGCCTTTGCTGAAGCCGGGGCAGGTCAGCGAGCTGACCGGGTGGTCGAGGAACACCGTCGACCGGATGATCGCGGCGGGAGACCTTCCGTCGGTCACAGCCCGGGAGGGTGCCCACCAGCGGATGGTCCAGGTCCCGAAGGCGTTCGTGCTCCGCATGCTCGCGGACCTGGCGTCTGGGAAGTCGATCCCATCGCTGCGGGAGTACGCCGACCGGTGGCAGGCCTCGATCGCCCCGCAGACGCAGGGCCTGTCCGAGCTCGCGGCGGTGACGCGATGAGCTGGGCGGACAACGCCGCGTTCCGGGTTGACCGCGAGTACGACCGGGAGCACGCCAGCAACGGCGTGACCCGCTTCGGCACGTACATCCTGCGGTCCTCCCCGGTCACCGCGTGCTGGGACGGAACCTTCCTTGACGATGAGGACCGGGCACGCGCGCAGTGGTTCGCGGTCGCCGCGTGGGAGACAGCCAGCCCACCGGTCATGTCGCCGCCCTACCTCCACCGCCATCCCCGCGTGCGGGCCGCCTCGCTTGCCAGTCAGACACAGGCGCGCGTCTCTCTCGTGGGGCGCGCCGAACTGGTCGCCCCGTGGCCGGCGCCGCTGGCGGCATCGGGGGACTGGAAGCTCGGCCGACCCTGGCGGAACTGGCCGGTCGAGCGGTACCTCGACACGGAGCGGTACTACGACCTGGCAGACGACGGCATGATCGAGGACCGGTACCTGCTGGCCTCCATCAAGGTTGAGTTCCCGCTGGAGGTCGATCTTCCGCCGGCACCGTCCGGACCGGACGAGGCGGCCGCGCTCGCGGGCGGCGTGATCTCCGTCCTCGTCACCGCGATGAACGATGTCGTCACCCCCGTGCTCGAAGCGCTGGAGGCCTAGTCATGGCACTCGCAGTCTCGCTGCCGGGCATCGGCCCTGCGCCAAGCCTTCCGGCCCGCAACCTGCCCCGGCCCCGCCGGGCGACAGGCCGTGCCTGGTGGCTGAGGCTGGCCGCCGCCCGCAAGCCTGTCCGCTACGTCGCGTGTCCGGAAGGAACGTGGTGGCGGTGAGCGGCCAGCAGTCGGTTGCCCTGCGCTTCCTCCGCGACGCCTGTGCCTACGCCATGGGCGACGACCTGGGTCCTGACGAGGCGGCAAGGATCGTCGGCGCCGCCTGCCGCACTGCCCTTGAATGCGGCCTGGAACTGCCAGGCCTCGTCCCACCGCAAGCCTCTCCTCCGGCTGTCGTCCTCGGGGCGGCCGGAGGAGAGCCAGACCCGGCCCGCCTCGCGACCCCGCTCCGGGACGGGTCGGCCCAGCCCAAGAGGCGGCTGGCGCGCAGCGCGGGCCGCCTCTTGCACCGCTAACCCCGGCGGCAGTCACCCGAACGAGCATGGAAAGGAGGTGGGTCTGATGCGGTTCCGCACCCGCACCGGCGCATGGCCGGTGGTCAAGCTGGACCAGGACGAGCAGGCCAAGGTCATCCTCGATGAGCTGGCCCGCACGGTGACCACGCCAGCACAGCGTTCCGGGCTGATGGCCCAGCTCGCGGAGACCTACGCCCAGCGTGCCGCCGCCTGCCCGGCTGGGGAGTCCGGCGAGTACCTGATGTCGGGGCAGCTCGCCGAGATCGCCGCCCTCGCCGAGGGATGGCTGGCGGTCGGCCAGCTGGACGGGACGTTGCCGATGACCCTGCTGGGCACCCTCGGCTACGACCCGCGTGACGCGGCACCGCTGACCCCGGAGACCATCGCGTGGCTCGTGCTGTTCACGTCGCCGATCCGGGCTGAGCGCGCCGGGGCGTACCGGCAGGCGTTCGCGCACGCGGCCCAGCGGTTCGGCGAGCTGGCCGCCTCGGTCCTGGACGACCTGGCGGACGCCGAGGCCACCGCGTCCCGGCCGCCAGCGCAGCGCCACGCCAGTGACCTGGCGGCTGCCGTGCTCGCGATGAGCAGGGCGCGGCCATGACCAGTCTCGCCGCGTGCGCCGTGGCGATCACCGTCACCGTCGTGACCGCCGTCGCGGTCTCCCTTCTCGCCTGCCGCAACCCTCGCTGGAGGCAGCGATGACCACCACCCCTAGCCCCGCCTGGGAGGCCTACGCCACCCGCTACCTCGGTGACGTGCTGTCCGCCCTGGAGCAGTCGCCGAAGGCGATCCACGCGTTCATCAGCGCGTTCACCTCCCACCCCGACCCCGCCGGCAGCGCGACCCGCCCCGGCGCGATCGCCGCGGTGGTCGTCATCCTCGCCCTCATCCTCACCATCGCTGGCAGGGTGCGGTCGGTGATCCGCCGCGCTACGAGGACCACCTGACCTGGCAGCGCTGCCAGGCACGTCACTGCAAGAAACCGCACTGTCCGCTCTTCGGAAGGAGCACAACCGCAATGAACCCCATCCTCAAGGCCGTCCTGGTCGCTGTGGCCATCCCGCTGTACCTGATCGCTGCCCTGTACCTGTCGGTCGGGATCGGCGAGGTGACGCACAACCCGAACAACACCACGTTCGCGGCGATCACCGCGATCGTCGCCGGGATCGCGGTCCTGGTGAAGTTGGCCGGCCGCCACCGGGGCGTGGGCCGGGCCTGACCGCGCCGTGCTGGCGGGCGCCCCCGAGGAAGGGGAGTGCCCGCCAGCAGGCAGCCCGTCCGCCACATTGTCTGCCCTGAATAAAGACTGCCGTTTTCGTTTCGTCCTTTCCAAGAGAAAAGGAAGCCCGGATTGACTGACAACGCGATGCGCGAGGATGACGTGCCACCGCAGCTGGTGGAGGGAAGCGTTATCTTCTTCGCCTATGCCGCCATCGTCCTCGCGGCGATCGTGTCGATCACCCTGAACGTGTACCACGACACCCGCCCGGCCACCGGCGACAAGCTCCTGCCGGAGCAGATCGCGGTGATGATCGGCGTCGCCGTCCCCCTGTTGTGCGCGTTCATCTCCCACGTGGCCGCCACCATCCCGACCGGCAACTGGGTGAAGGGATGGCTGTTCGTCCTGACCGGCGTCCTGATGTACGTGTCGGCGACTGCAGGCACTAAGACCCTCAAGGCCGTGATGGGCCTTGAGCCTGCGCTGGGCGTCAGCGTCGGGGTCGACGCGACCGCGATGACGTTCCTCGGCGTGCTGATGCTCGCCCGAAGCCGCAAGACGGCCCTCGCCGTGTGGCAGGCCGGGGAGGCCGAGCGGCAGCGGCGCGCCGCCGTCGCGTCGGCCGCAGCCCGGTACGCCCGCCCCGCCGCCCGGGAAACGCTGCGGGGAAACAGCCTCGTGATCACCCCGGGAAACGCGGCAGGCAACGCCCCGGGTGCTGCCGGGGGAAACGCGGTGGCACTCACGGCGGGGAGCACGCCCCCTGTGCCGGCCCTCCCGCCCGGCTCTTCGGCGGGCGGGGAAGCAGGCGCAGGGGAGGACCCGGGCGCCCTGGCGTCGGTCTCCCCGATGCGCCGCCCGGCCGCCACCGACGATGAGATCCGGATGCTCGCCGAGGCCCTGGCCGACGAGCTCGCGGCGGAGGGCAAGGTCCTGACCGTCCGCGCCTACACCGACAAGTACGGCGGCAAGACCGCCCGGGTCGCCCCGATCATCGCCGATGTCAAGGCCCGCCTCGACGGCGCTGCCGCGGCGTCCGCCGACGGGGCGCGGTGACGCTGCCATGACCGGAACCCGTGACCAGAACGTGACTGGGGCAGGCTTCCCGGCCCGTCCCGGTCGCCCCTCCCCTGTGGGGCCAGGCGCACTCGAAACAGGGCCGCAGCCTCGCGCAACGGGCACGCATGCGACGGGGGCGCGTGATTATACCCCTTCCCCGAGTGTGGTCTTGCAGGGGAGGACCCCGAGAGGGGCCGTGAACGCCGCGCGGATCAACCAGGCCAAGGATGACCCGTTCAAGGCCCTCCGCCTGGCCTTCGAGTACCTGACCAGCGTGCTGCGCCAGGCCAGCCACCGGGACGGGCCTGAGGCCGCTGGCTGGTGCTGGGCGCTCATACACGTGATCGACGCCGTGGCCGCCGCGATCGAGCGTCGCGAGCAGCCTCATTCCTGGTTCCGGGACCGCAAGAACTGGCGGCTCAACCCCGACGGGTGGGCGCCGCTCGGTCCCGTCACCGCGACGTTCCGGACCCTGACCCGCCGTCTTGGACAGGAGGACCACCGATGAGCGCTATGCCGTACGAGGAGACCGACTGGGACGGCGACGGGTACGCCGTTTCCCCTCAGGCTGTTGCCCAGGTCGTTTCCCCCGAAGTTTCCCCGGCCGTTGCCCCTGACGTTTCCTGGCTCGTTTCCCCGGCCGTTGCCCCTGCTGTTGCCCCGGGCGACGACGAGGACGCCGCCGACGGGGAAACGGGCGACGGACGGGCCTCGCTCGACTGGATCGGCACCAGCAACTGGACGGCGGCAGCCGACGGCGAGCCTGACGACCGCGAGGCCGCCTCCGTCACCTGGCCAGGCCTGCGCCTGCGCGGGCACCTGGAGGCCCTGGCCGGCAGCGACCTGATGGGCGGCGGCCCCGGCGGACTCCTCGCCGAGCTCGCCAGCCCGAGCCCGGAGACGATGCGCCAGCACTGGCAGCACGTCACCGGTCACCCGGTCCGGCCGGAAGGCCTGTGGGCCGGGCGGGCATTCGTGGCCGGCCACCTGGTGGTCACTGGCCCGGCGAAGCTCACCGGGAAGGCCCTCACCGTGATCGGCGCCGCCCTCATCTTCGCGGGAACGCGGGTCGACTGGTCTGGCGACCGGTTCGCCCGCATTGCCACGGGCATTGCCGTCGCCGTTGCGCTGGCCGTCATATTCCTCGCCTTCGCGTGAGGGCCGGAAAAGGAGAAAGGAAAAAGGAAGCATGAACGGAGCAATGGCCGGGGTCGCGGTGCTCGTCACCGTCATCGGCGCCCTGGTCTTCACGATGCGGAACCACGTCAGCGCCGCCCCCGGGAGCAGCGGCCGGGGCAGCAAGAAGGTGCTGTGCGAGCGCATCGCCGCAAGCATCTTCGGGCTGGCCGCGTTCTGCGGCATGATCGCGTTCGCGCCGAGCCTGGCCGTGCTGTGGCAGGTCACCGGCACCGGGCCGGGCCTGGTCGTCCTCGCGGCCCTGCTCGCGGTCACCGGGTTCTTCGGGTTCCTGACGACCGTCCGGGGCAAGGGCCACCACCACCACGGGTCGATCGCGGTCAGCGTGATCTTCGCCGTGACCATGGCCCTGGCGATCGGCGGGTGGCACCAGATCACCCGCAGCGCCGGCCAGGCGTTGACCAGCGCTGGCCACGCGACCGGCGGCGTGGTCAGCGGCACCGCCCTGGCACCCGCCGGGGGCCACCACCAGGCGGTCGCCGCGGCGTCGACCGCCGGCGGCCGGTGGGCGCTCATCATCGCCCTGGTCGTCCTGGCCGCCGCGGCGGTCGTGTTCCTGCGCGGCTACCGCAAGGCCGGCCGGGCCAGGCGCACCGCAGCGGGCCCGGGGCGGCAGCACCCGGCCGATCACGGCGGGAGACTCCCTGTGACCATCGCAGGCGACATCCCCGGGACGGGAAGCGGCGGGCCGGAAGGCCCGCCGCCGGCGCCCGGGCCCGACGGCGCGCCGCTGCTGTCTGCTGACGGCTGGCGAGCAGCAGCCCCGTGGCTGCTGCTCGCCGCCGGCGACGCCTACGCGCTCGCCACCCACCTGGCCATACGCCACCCCGCCGGGCGTCTCGCCGCCGTCAGCGTGCCGGCCGCTGCCATCACCATCTTCATGATCATCCGGGCAGCGCGCGGCAGGTCCCGCGCCGACGGCCGGGCCGTGATCATGGTGGCGGTGGCGGCAGTGGCCTGGCTGGTGGCCGCGGTGCTCATCACGCCGGTCGGCGTGGCCGGCGCCATGCAGGCCGCCTACGTCACGGCCGGCGGCTTCATCGCAGCGGCCCGCACCTGGCGTGCCTACCACCCAGCCTCGGAACCTGTGACTGTCCTGCCCGGGGCTTCGGGCCCTGCGCCACGCCCGGCCCTTGTGGCCGGCCAGGTCATCCCGGCCGCAGGGCAGCCCCTGCCAGCCGGGCAGCCTGCGCCCGCGCTAGCCGGGCGGCCTGCTGCTGATGCTCGCGCCCAGGTCCCGGCAGTCGCGTACACGCCGCCGGGGCCGGGCGCCCTCGCCGGCCTGCCTGCTGCCGATCCCGGCCCTGCCGAGCCGGAGGACGGCGAGGCCGCCACCCAGACCTCCATCGTGGCCGGCAAGCTGCAGGGCGTCCTGGACAAGTTCAAGGTCGACGCCCGGGTTACCGCGGCGACCCGGGGACCGCAGGTCACCCGCTACGAGATCGAGCTCGGCGACGGCGTGAAGGTGGAGAAGGTCACCGCTTTGGCCAAGACCCTCGGCTACGCCGTCGGGTCGGCCGACGTCCGCATCCTGACACCCGTCCCGGGCCGGTCCGCGATTGGCGTCGAGATCCCCAACGCCAGGCGGGACATGGTCCTGCTGGGCGAGGTCCTCCAGTCGCCCGAGGCGCTCGCCGACCATCACCCGATGACCGTCGGGCTCGGCAAGGACGTCGAGGGCCGCACGGTCCTGGCGAACCTCGCCAAGATGCCCCACGTCCTGGTGGCCGGCGCGACCGGGTCCGGCAAGAGTCCTGCCTCAATGGGCTGATCATCTCCCTGCTGACCCGCACCACGCCGGATGAGGTCCGGATGATCCTCATCGACCCCAAGCGGGTCGAGCTGCAGGCCTACGAGGGCGTGGCGCACCTGCTCACCCCGATCATCACCAGCGCGAAGAAGGCCGCCGAGGCTCTCGAATGGGTCGTCGGGGAGATGGAGCGCCGGTACGACGACCTGGCGGCGGCGGGATTCCGGCACGTCGACGACTTCAACGCGGCGGTGCGGGCCGGGAAGCTGGTGCCGCCGCCGGGGTCACAGCGGGTGTACGAGCCGTACCCGTACCTGGTCGCGATCGTCGACGAGCTCGCCGACCTGATGATGGTCGCCCCCCGCGACGTCGAGGACTCCATCGTCCGGATCACCCAGCTGGCGCGCGCCGCCGGGATCCACCTGGTGCTCGCCACCCAGCGGCCGTCGGTGGACGTCGTCACCGGGCTGATCAAGGCGAACGTGCCGTCGCGGCTGGCGTTCGCCACCTCGAGCCTCGGGGACTCGCGGGTCATCCTCGACCAGCCGGGCGCGGAGAAGCTGACCGGGCAGGGCGACTGCCTGTACCTGCCGATGGGTGCGTCCCGCCCGGTCCGGCTGCAGAACGCGTTCGTGTCGGAGGCCGAGATCACCAGGGTCGTCGCGCAGGTCAAGGCCCATGGCCCCGCCGACTACGCCACCGTGGCCCCCGTGGTAGCCGGCAAGCCAGCAGACGACGGGGTTGCCGCCGGTGGCGGGACGGACGTGGTGGACGACGACGAGCGGGAGCTCCTCGCTGCCGCCGCCGAGCTGGTCATCTCCGCCCAGTTCGGGTCCACGTCCATGCTGCAGCGCAAGCTCCGCGTCGGGTTCGCCAAGGCCGGCCGCCTCATGGACGCCCTGGAGAGCCTCGGCGTCGTCGGCCCCGCCGAGGGCAGCAAGGCCCGCGACGTCCTCCTGCGCGAGGACGACCTTGGCGACGTCCTGGAGCTCATCACCGGGCAGGAGGCGCGCCAGCGATGACCACCGCACTCACCCCCGTCACCACTACGGAGGACCAGGTGACCATGCCGCCGCACCCTGTGCCGCACGCCCCCGTGGCCTGCGTGCATGCCGACCCCTGGTGGAAGGGCGTCAGCGGGATCGACCCGGAGCTGCCAGTTGCCGACCGGCGGTACGCGGCGCAGGCCGCCACGATCGCGCTCGCCGCCCGCTACCTGCGCCTGGAAGCCCGCGGCAACCCGCTGTTCAACGCCCGCGCCCGCGTCTACGCCGTCGCCGCCGCATGGCGGGCCTGGCTGGCCGCCGCCACCGACGACGCCGACTACCACCTGCGGAAGCTGGCGCTGTGGATGACGTGCGAGCACCAGGACGCCGTCCCCGACGACATCCTGCCCGCCGCCCGCGACCTGCACGACGCGATCACCGCCGCGCCGAGAGGCTGGCGCAAGTGACCACCCCATCCCGCCCGCAGAAAGAGAGGTGATGACCAGATGACCGTGTCACTGTTCCCGTGGATGGCGATGTCCATGACCATCGGCGTCATCGGGGTCCTTGGCTACACCACGTTCGTCCTGCACAAGGTCCACGCCCACGCCCGGCGGGTCCAACTGGCAGCCCCGGCCGGCTCCGCCCCCGGGGGACGGCACCGGCCCCGACACCGTCATCGGCTACGCCCGCCCCTGGGCGGACCTGACCTGACCTGAAGAGCCTGCCGGCGGGGCTGCAATCCCCGTCGGCAGGCCAGGCACCCCGCCACCGGGAGCTGCAATCTCCCGGCTGGCAGGAACGCACCGGCGCAACCAACCAGAAAGGACAACGCCAGTGACCACCACAACCACCGATACCACGACCATGCCCCCCGAGGCCAGCCCGGAGGTCCCGTACTGGCCCGCCGCGTACGGCGACTGCCTGGTCCTCCTGTCCGGCGCCCGCGACCGGGAGATCGCCGCCCAGGTCCTGGACCAGATGACCGGCGAGGCCACCAGCGCGGCCGCCGGGCCCTGGAGGACGGCGACTACGAACAGCACCTGGCCTGGACCGAGACGGCCGGGTACCTGAACCTACTCGCCTGCGCGATGCGCGGCTTCGTCCCGGAGTACCCCGACCCGGCAGCGAACCAGGGATGGAACCGGGACCGGTGGCTGGACCTGGCCGTCGCGAACGGCCCCGCCGAGTTCACCGTCCTGTTCACCGACCTGCACCTGAACCTCCTGCAGGCCACCAGCCCCGACGACTGCGACGGCGGGGACCTCGCCCACCCCGACGCGGTCGACCGCCTCGCGGACGCGGCCACGGTCCTCGGCCAGGCCCCGTGGCAGCCGCTGGCGACCGTCCGCCCGGCACTGCCCCGGCGCGCGGCCTAGGAACCCCGGAGCGCCCCGCGATGAAGCTCCGCACCAAGGCCACGCTGGGCACGTTCGCCGTGCTCGCCGCCGCCGGCTACGTGCCCGTCAGTCACGCGGCCGGCGGGCACCACGCCAGCGGCGGCGGGACGGTCCTCACCGTCGTCACCGGCGGCATGCCGGCCAACGAGCAGCTGGCGAACCAGATGGCCGCCGCCCGCGGCTGGGACGCGACCCAGCAGGCCTGCCTGGACCACCTGTGGACCGAGGAGTCCGCCGGCACCTGGAGTCCCACGGTCGTCAACCCGACATCCGGCGCCTACGGCATCCCGCAGGCCCTGCCGGCCAGCAAGCTCGCCGACCCCGCCCAGGGCGGCGGCCCCGACTGGCAGGCCAGCGCCGCCACCCAGATCCGGTGGGGCCTGGACTACATCGCCGGACGCTACGGCACCCCCTGCGGCGCCTGGCAGTTCGAGACGTCCCACGTCCCCAACTGGTACTAGCGCCGCCTGGAAGGCCAGGGGACCGCTGACCGCCAATCCCCGCGACGCGATCGACCTCATCTCACTGAAAAGGAATCAGACCTCATGACCACGGAAGTCGAGCGATTCATGTCAGCGGGCCACGCGCTAGCCGACATCAGCAACCTGCCCACCGGGCAAGGGCAGTGGCAGCGGCAGTACCGGATCGGCCAGTCCGGGACGGTCATCCTCGGGCGGATGCTCGCCCAGGTCGCCATCGTCCCCATGCCCGCCGACCGCGCCACCCTCATCGGCGTCGATGGCGACCCCGAGATGCTGGCCGCCCTCACCGCCCAGAACGAGGGCGGGGCACTCCGGATCGAGGGCGGCATCCCCTTCAAGCCCGGCAGCGGCCACAGCTCGTTCGGCGGCACGTTCTTCGGGTCCGGCGTCACGGTCATCTCCGGTGGCAGCGTCAGCTACAGCTCGTCCGGCGGCAGCGGCCACGCCGTCATCATCGAGGGCCGCGAGGTCGACCTCAGCCGCTACATCCGGCTCGTGCTAGCCGTCCCGGCCGCCACCAGCGTCCGGGTCAGCGACCTGCTGGGCACGATCGGAATCACCGCCGACCTCGACGGGAGCCTCGACTTCAGCCCGTCCTTCCTCGCCGAGCTCGTCGCCACCGGCAGCGTCGCGTCGCTCACCGGGGACCTGTCCGGATCCGGCAGCGCGCTGATCGGCGCGGTCGCGGGGGACGCCGACATGGAGGTCTCCGGGTCCGGGAGCTTCCGCATCGGCGAGGCCTGCGGCAGCGTCACCGCGAAGGTCTCCGGGTCCGGCAGCGTCGCCATCGGCGGCGGCACCAGCACGCAGCTGCGCGCCTCGGTCTCCGGGTCCGGCAGCGTCCGCCACCAGGGCGTCACCACCGGAGATGCCCGGCTGCGCGTCTCCGGCAGCGGCCAGGTCCACGCCGCCACCGTCGGCGGCACCGTCGACCCGAAGGTCTCCGGCAGCGGCTCCATCACCGCCAACGGCCGCACCTACCGCCCCCGCTGGTAGCCCGGCTCTCACCCCGGGACGCCCCGGAACAAGGAAAGGACACACCCCCGATGACGCACCCTGAGCCGCCCGGCGACCCGATGGCCGGATGGGACCTCATCGACGGCTACACGCGAGCCGACGCGCTCGCCGACGGCACCCTCCGCGCCGTCTCCGCCGACGTCGCCGGAAACGCCCGGTTCCGCTGCCCGGTCGCGATCACCAGGGCGGCCTGGGACGACTGCGTCGCCTGGGACGCCACCGACAACGCCCGCAAGGGCACCGTCCAGGACGAGGACGGCCGCCTCTGGGATGTCGCCTGGATGGCCGGCCGTGAGCTCGACCGGATCCGCCCGGAAGGACCCGGGCCGGTCCCGTTCACCGTCTACCGGGTGCCTCGCCCTGGCATGACGCCCCACCCCCTGCCCGCCGGGCCGTGGCCTGGCTAGGACCCGGCGACGACGGCGAGCCGGTCATCACGATCACCCGCCCGGAGGAGGACTAGCACCGTCCCCGCTCCCGGAGCTGTCACCCAGCTGTGCACGGGCTGCCCGGCCTTCCCGGCCAAGGATCCGGCCAGGCAGCCCACCTTCCTCACGAGAAAGGCGAACCCGATCATGCCACCTCTCCACGCTCCTCTCCAGTCGTCAGTCCCAGTCGCCGGCCCCGCGTACTCGTGCGCGAGCTGCGGGACCATGTCGTCCTCACCAGGCCCGTGTTACACCTGCGGGCAGCCGATGAACCCGGTCAGCGGGGCAGCCGACGTCCTCGGCGACCTCGCCGCGACGGCGCGGCGGGCGCTCGCCGCGGCAGGGATCCCCGAGGCAGCCGCGGGCCCTGGCGGCGTCCTGGGCGCTGCCGGGTTCCTCGCGGTCCCGCTCCGCGCCCTCGGCCCTGACCGGGTCGCAGTCACCTGGCGCGAGGCGGGGTTCCCGCAGGCCTGTCGGCCACGGGCGGGGGCAGGGCTGGCCCGCTGCCAGGCTGCCCTTGCCGCCGCCGGGTGCCGCAGCGAGTACGTCCTGGCGGCGGACGGCGGGTACCTGGCCGTGCTCGCCCCCCGCGGCGGGCAGGCGGCAGGCGCCCGGTGACCGCCCCGACAGCCGGGACGGCGACGCTGGCGGGCGCCGCGGCGCTGGATGACCGGCTCGCCTCCCTGGAGGCCGAGCGGCTGGCCCCGGTCCCGCGCGCCAGCCACGCCGTCGGCGTCGACGTCGGTGACCTCGCGCTGGTGCTGCACCACGTCCAGGCCAGCCTCCGCGCCACCAGCCTCGGCGGCCCCCGGGCAAGGCCTGTCGCCGGCCTGATGAGCGGCGAGGTGATCGCCGCCTACCACCGGCTCGAGGCAGCCGTCGCGGGCCGCGCCACCGCCGGGACCGCCCGGTGAGGCGCCGCCGCATGGTCATCGCCGACCCGGATGCGGACCCGCCGGTCTACCCGTGGCGGGGCGCGCCCGACTGGCTGGCCACCCGCTCGCAGCTGCGCGCGATGGGCCTGCGGCCCGGACGGCAGGGCGTCCAGGCGCTGCTGCTGTGGCCCTCGCGCCGTGGCGGCCGCCCAAGGATCGACGGCTACCGGTACGCGTCCCTGTTCGCCATCGGCCTGGCCCGGCCCCGCATCGAGGTGTCGAAGGCCCGCGCCGCCGCCCTGCAAGCCGCGCTCGCCGCCCGGCAGACCTGCCCCAAGTGCGGGATCAACCGCGGCTACGTCCCCTCCGCCCGCCTCGGCGCCTGCAACGTCTGCGCCGCCGAGCTTGGCCTCACCGCCTGAACCACATGGAGAACCAGATCATGACCGCAACTGACCGGGCCGCCGTCGGCGTCAGCCGCGCCCCAGCGGCCGTAATGATGGCCGCCCCGCAAGCCATCGGCCGCGAGGAGGTCGCGGACGCCGCCATCAGGCTGGCCGGGCTGGCGCTGGCGTTCGGCAGGATCGACCGGACCGCCTGCACGCACCCGGACGGCACCCCCGAGTCCGACAGCGACCACACGGTGATGCTGGGCTGGCTAGCCCCCGCGCTGGCCGCACTCACCGAGCCGGGCCTGGACCCGCACCTGGTCGCCGCGTACGCGCTGGTGCACGACGCGGTCGAGGTGTTCGCCGGCGACACGCCCACCCTGATGATCACCAGCCAGGGCCAGGCCGAGAAGGCAGCCCGGGAGCGCGCGGCGGCGGCCCGCTGGCAGGCTGACTTCGGCCAGTCGCTGGCGTGGCTGCCGTCGATGATCGCCCGGTACGAGGCGCAGACCGACCCCGAGGCCCGTTTCACTCGCGCGGCCGACAAGATCGCGCCCAAGCTGCTGCACGTCCTGTCCGGCGGCGCCGACCTCGCCCGGTACGGGATGACCCTCGCCACGCTCGCCGTGCGATGCTCACCCGGCAGCGGGCCGATATCGCCGGGTACGCCGGCGAGTTCACCGGCCTGCTCGACCTGTACGACGAGGTGGCGGACCGGGCCACGACCGCGCTGGCCGCCGCGCTCCAGGAATCGGGAGCGTGACCGCATGTCCCTGTCAACCCGCGTCAGCACCATCAGCCCAGTCGACCCGCGCGCCGTACAGGCGCGGGCCGGCGACCGGGCAGTCGCCCGCCGCGGTGACCTGGTCGTCATCCACCTGCGCCACCACGACTCCCGCCAGGGCGGCGAGTCCCGGGAAGACGACCAGTTCAAGGTCGGGCAGGTCACTAGCATCACGCGCGACGGGCAGGTCCGCCTGTACCGGTCGGCCGGGGACTTCCCCGGCGACCCGGACTGGCGCGGTCGGCCTGGCCGGGGCAAGCCGCTGCCCGCGGTCGGGTTCCAGTGCGCGTGGATCATGAGCGACCGGCGGGTCGACGTCCAGGGCGCACTAGCCACTGCCGCCTGCCACGTGTGGCCGGGCCACGAGGACCACGTCCGCGGCTACGACACCCTCGATGAGGCCAGAGCCGCGCTGCGGCCCCACCTGCTCGACGGGCCGTGGTGGGAACGGCTCCGCGACGCCGCCCGCGCCTGGGAGGCCGCGCGGGCAGAGGCCCGCCCGCTGCTGGCCGCGACGGCCGGCACCCAGGGGCAGGAGTTCCTCCGCCTCTCCGGTGCCTACGACGTGGCCGTGACCGCCGCGAACGACGCCTACCGCCAGCAGCACGCACAGGCCGCGACCCGGGGGAGGGGAGCGGACCATGGGTGACCCCGCAGGAGGGCGCAGCGTGACCACTACGACCGCGCTTCCGGCTCCGCGCCCGCCCCGGACGCCAGCCCGGATCGCTTACGAGAAGCGGCGCAACCTGCTCATGGCCCAGGGCCGCTGGAAGCCCGACGAGCCTGCCGGGCCGGTCCGCGACTACATCAACGTCGTGCTCGGCCAGACCGGGATGAGCATCGCCCAGTTCGCCGAGTGCGCTGGCCTTGCCAGGCCCACCGTCTCGGCGATCCTCAACAGCACGGGCCGCGTAAAGATCGCGACCGCCGCGAAGATCCGCGCCGTCACCCCGGACTCAGCCCCCACCATCGGATGGGTCGACGCGACGGGCAGCATGCGCCGGCTCCAGGCCCTCGCCTACGTCGGCTGGCCCCTGAAGCTCATCGCCAGCGAGGCCGGCACCGACCTGGGCTGGCTGCGGGAGATCCGCGCTGGCCGCGCCAGCGGCCGGGTCCAGCACACCATCGCCCGGAAGGTCACTGGCGCCTACGACCGGCTGCTTCCCCTCGCCCCGCCGCAGGACACCCGCTACCAGCGGGTCGCGGTGACCCGCGCCAGGAACCTGGCCGCTGCCGAGGGCTGGGTCTCCGGCTGGGCATGGGACGACATCGACGACCCGGCGGATACCCCCAGGGGCGCGGCCCGGCGCTCACCGGCCCGAACCGCGGACAGGGCCACATCGTGACCGGCCAACTGCCGGGAGTCGGTGTCCCGACCACGCAACCCGGCCAGCCGAGGGCACCCCCGACGGCGGGGTTCGCCACCTGCGGGACCAGCACGCACCGCAGGTAACCCAGGTGGCCCCAGGACGGCGGACGCTGCCAGGCAAGCCGCCCCGGGGCTGCCTTTCACAACCCGACAGGAAGGAAGGCACTACCGATCATGGCCGACAAGCCAGCCACCAGCAACACCAGCGGCCAGGGCAAGGACACTGGCCTGCCCGTGCTCATCCCGACGCGGCCCCCTCAGGACGGTCCGCCGTGGGTAGGCACGCCGAAGGCCAGCGAGTACCGCCGACGACCATCGTCCAGCCGCGCGTGGAGCGGTCCTCGCCAGCGCTGGTCGCCGCCGCCGATGAGGCGATCAAGCGCCACGAAGAAGCCAAGCAGTCCTCCAAGGGCTCCCGGCGGCACGAAGTGACCCGGGTCCCGGACGACACCTGGACCTGACCGCCCGCCAGGCCGGGGCGCGGCCACGGATACCAGCCACGCCGCGCCCCGGCACCCCTCTCCGCAACCAGGAAGGACGCGCGTCCATCATGAATTGCTCCCGCGGGTGCGGCGTATGAACGACATCAGCACGGGCGTCTGGCAGCCCGACGGCACCGGCATGCACCGCTCGGGGACGTCCTTCGATGCCGTGTTCTGCCGGGCCGACGCCCCGCTGGCCAGGATCACGCTGCAGGTCGCCGCCTGCGACCTCGACGGCGGCGGGCTCGGGGTCTACGTGAACCCGCTGTTCGCCGTGTACGCGGACCCGGCAGCCGCGCGGCCCGGCAGGCCGACCGGGCGGTGCTCTGGTTCGAGGACACCGACCCGCTCCCTGGCTTCTCCTACCACGAAGTCAGCGACGCCGACCAAGCGGCAAGCAACCTCGCCGCTGGCCTGGCGGCCGGTGACCCGGCCGCCCTCGCCGCGCTCGGCAGCGACCTGGCCAGCCTCATCTTCGGCTGGGACGGCGCGCCTCCCGAGCTTGCCGGGGAGGACCGCTAGCCGGTGCCTACCCGACCGTCACAGCGAGCGAAGAACCAGCTGGCGCCAGCGCCAGCGCGACCCGGAAGGATCCAGTCAAGCATGACTGAGGGACTGCGCGTCCGGCGGCGGCAGTACGTCAACGTCCCGGCCGTCACGGTCAACGACCCGCGGCTGTCGTTCAAGGCCCTCGGCCTGCTGGTCTGGGCGCTGAACAGGCCGCCGGGCTGGGACCTGCGGTCAGCGGCCATCGCCGCGGAGCGCGGCAAGGACGGCAAGGCCGCTGTGCAGTCCGCGTTCCGCGAGCTGGGCGCCCTCGGCTACTACCGGATCGAGCGACGGCGGCTCCGCAGCGGCCGGTTCAGCATGGGCACCGCCATATCGGAGGAGCCGGTACCGGAGTGGGCGCAGCAGTACGCCGAGTACGGCGGGCCGGTCCCCGTCATCCAGCAGCCCGACGGGTCGTTCCTCGTCCAGCGCAAGGACGGCTCCCTCGAGCCGGACGGGTTCGACGACCTCGGCCGGGCCGGCGAGCCGCCCTCGCCGGACGGCAACCCGGCACCTTCTCAGGGCGAAGACGTTCCCGCTGGTCAGACCGGAACACGATTTTCCGGCGCCGGTGCGGCCGGTTCCGGTGAAACCGGCGCCGGAAAACCCGGCGCCATTACTAATACAGAGAAGTCACTAGGGGGGAATAACCCCCCTGTAGTCCCCCCGGCCACGGGAAGCACTGCCAGTCACGAGGCTGAGGCTCCCGGCGGCACGGCCGCCGCCCCCACGGTGCCTGCCTCCGGCCCAGGCCGCGAGTTCCAGGCGCCCGGCTGCTTGGACCCCAGCGACCCAGGCGCTGACGCGTTCGTCGGGGAGGTCCTCGCGATCCGCAGCGGTTGGACGGCGCTCGATGTCGCCCGTGCACTGGCGCACCCGGTGACCCGCTCCTACCCGCCGGAGTTCGTCCGCGAGGTGATGCTGGCCCTGGCCCGCGACCCGGACACGGTCGCGCCCGGCCGGCTGCCCGCCGTGCTGCCGCACTGGCGCCGTGGTCCCGGCGTGCCCGCCAGGCCTGCCAGGAAGCCATCCCGGCCGGCCTCCGAGCCGCTGCCGGACGGCTGGAGGCCGACGGACTCGCTGCTGCGCTGGGCCGCCGCCACCCATCCCGGCATCGACGCACACAGCGAGACGACCCGGTTCCGGCTGCACCACCAGGCTCGGGCCAGCAGGCGTGCGAACTGGGCGGCCGAATGGCAGAAGTGGATCGCCACCGCCGCTGGGTTCGCCGCCGGGCGCGCCCACGGTACACACCCGGCCACCCCTCGGCCGTCCGCCGCAGACCGGCGGATGGCCGAGATCGACGACCTCGAGCAGCGCATGTTCGGCACCGGGTCGGCCAGCGACCGCGTGACGGTCCCCGCCGGGACGGTCATCACCATCCCGGCGGACTGGGTCACAGACAGCGCCCGAGACCCCGAGGCAAGCCATCACGAACAGGACATCACGTGACCCCGAAGGAAACGCTTCAGCTGCTGCGGACCGTCGCCGCGATCGACCACCGCACGGTCGGCGAGACCGACGTCACCTTGTGGCACGCGATGCTCGGCGACATCGCCCTGAACGATGCCCAGGCCGCGGTCATCGCCTACTTCCGCGACTCCCGAGAGTGGCTGATGCCCGCCGACGTCCGGGCCCGCGTCAAGCGAATGCGCGCTGATCGCCTTGCCCAGGTCCCCAGCCCGGCCCCGAGGTCCGCTGAGATCGACGACAACCCTGGCGCCTACCAGGCCGCGCTGAAGGCCCTGATCAAGTCGATCGCCGACGGCAAGACCACGGACACGGCCCTCGCCCACAGCCGTGATCCCTCCCGGCCACCCGAGGAAGCCCGCCGAGCGATCGAGCAGGTCGCGGGGCACCACGTCACGGGCACGTCCCGGAAGCTCACCGGGACCGACCTTGCGGCGGCGCAGCTCGCCGAGCTCCGTGCCACCCGGGCCCGCTCCGCCCAAGCCAGCACCGGCAGCGACGAGACGGACCTCCCGCGGGAAGCGCCTGGCCTGAGACTCGACGGCCCTGCATAACCCCATCCACGGCAAGCACAAGGGAAAGGAAAAAGCAATGCCCTCATTCGACCCGGGCGGCTGGAAAGACGCGCCCACGACCGTGCCAGCCAGTTCCGAAGAGCTGGAGGCCGCCGTCCGCGCGCGGACGGCCAGCACCGGAAGCGACCGCGAGCAGGCCCTGCACGACGTCCAGGTAATCCGCGAGATCGCCGAGGAGAACGACTGGACCTACGCCGAGGCCGAGGCGTGGTACGACGCCCCCGAGAACCAGGTGATGTGCGAGGACTGCGGCTGGACCTACGGCATGGTCTGCCCGGAGTGCACCAAGGGATGCGGCTGCGAGTACCAGTGCACCGGCTGGCGGCACCAGGAGTGGAACGACGACGACGATGACGACACCGACGACGGGTGCCCGGAGTGCGGCGCCGGCGGACCTGACAGCAGCCCCTACGACGAGTGCGCATGCTACGAGTAGCCGAGGCGCTAGCGGCAGCGGCGCGGGGACTGGCCCTGTTCCCGCTGCCGCCTGGCGAGCGGATCCCAGCCCCGGGCTGGCACGCTGAGTGCAGCACGGACCCAGAACGAGTGGCGGCCATGGCCGCAGCCGGGAACATCGGCGTGGGCTGCCGCGCCTCTGGGGTCGTCGCCCTGGACCTGGACCAGCACGGCGGCCCGGACGGGGTGGCAGTGCTCGCCACGCTATGCGCCCGGGCGCGCCGCCCCTGGCCATCGACGCTGTCAGTCTCCACACCGCACGGCGGGATGCACCTGTACTTCCTCGCGCCAGCCGACCCGGTCGCCAGCGGTGCCCGGTGGCCCGGCATCGACGTCCGCGCACCCGGCCGCCGCACCGGCGGCTACCTCGTCGGCCCCGGGTCTGCCGTCGAAGGCATCCCGTACCAGATCCGCCGCGACATCCCCATAGCGCCACTGCCACGGTGGCTGGCCGCGCTCCTTGCCAGCAGTGCGGCCTATGATGCCAAGTGGGCCGGATGATGACCGGAGAGCCTGTGCCGGACACCGCGCAACTGACCAGCCCACGCAGGGCCGCCAAGCTCACCATCCGGTCCGCGAGCGAATCGGCCGTGCGTCATCTGGACGCGATCCCGGCCAACATCCAGGCCACCCCCACGGAGATCACCGTCACGACCAAGCGCGGGCCGGTCAACGTCACGTTCTGGCCCCGCGACTGGCACGCGCCCTACGGCCCCGTCGGCGGATCCACAGCGACCTTCATCCTCGATGACGACATCGAGGGAACGCCGGTCCTCGCCAAGGCTGAGGCCGACGCCATGTACGCCCTGCTCGTCCTCGTGCTGCCTGACATCCTCGCCTGCAACGAGGGCATGGCCCCCAGCACCTGGGCCCCGGACCCGTACGCGGGCTGCACCCTCTGCCCCTGCTCACCCGGCCTCGTCGCCGACGCGCACATCATCATCGACGGCCAGGTCGTGGACCTGGAGATCACCCTGGAGGAGCCATGATCCCGAACGACGACTCCGGCGGCTCCGATCCGGCAGGCGGGGCGCACCGGGACTATCCCGACGTACCCGCACACGGCATACGGCAGCGAGCAGCTGACGGAAGCCCAGGCCCGCGCCTACCTGCACGCCCAAGGCTACGAGGACGAGGCGGGGCCGCTGATGGCCGAGGCAAGGCGATTCCCCGGCATCTACGCGTACACCGCCAACCGGCACCGCTATGTCGCGTTCTTCATGCCGGGCGGCTTCTGGAAGGCAGGGGACTGCGCGGAGTCCGAGGAACGGATCAAGGCGGCCGGAAGACAGGGGAGACGGCGTTGGTAAGCGGTATCCCCTCGACGGCCGACGCGTTGCGCAGGAAGGGGACACGCGATGGCTGACCGAGAGCGCCCTGGAGGACGACTGAGATGGGGATGACAGCGACGTGCTCCGCGTGCGGGCACGGCGAGGCCAGCGACAACCACCGCGGCGCCCGGCTCAGTGCGTGTCCCAAGTGCGGCGGCCGGATGCGCGCGCACACGGCAGGCCAGGCCAGGGGCCGCTACCTTTGCCCCATATCTGGCAGCCTGGTCACGCTCGGCCTGACCGGCGTCCAGCTGGACGAGCCGATGCGGGTCGCCCTCATCGCCGAGGGCGGGCGGTATCACGGCCGGGAGCTGGGGCCGTGGGAGCGGGACTGGCTCGCCGCTGGCGACGGGAAGGTGTATGGCCCTGGCTGTGTCGTCTCCGATCGCCTCGACCCGGCCCGCGAGTCCCCGTTCACGCCGCGCGTCACGCTCGTGCCCGCTGGCCCCGTCGGCGAGCCGGACACGTGGATAGTCAACGAGAAGCTCGCCTACCGCAAGTGCGCCGCGTGCCCGCAGAAGGTGATCGCCAGCGACGAGACCCGCATGCCCGAGCCGTGGCAGCCACGCCGGGCCGCCTACTGGCGCGGCAGCCGGAAGATCGCTACCAGCCCAGGCCCGCATCCGGCAGGCAGTTACGCGTGCCGCGATTGCGACCCCCGCCGCACCGGCCACAAGCCATTCTGAGGGACGTGCCGAGCATGACGGTCTACGTGGATGAGTGGTAGTGACTTGATTTGGAAGAAGCAACCTTTTTGTCCCGAACGGTGATGTACAGAGAGGCACTTTGCGGGTATATGACCAGTTCGGACCGGGTGGCATCGGATCGCCTGACCGCGCCTCCACGAGTCTGCCCGTCCCCATTCTGTCCCCAGAACCAGACAGCTTTCTGGCGGGTAGAGGTCATGTCGGCGACGTGCAGCAGCCGGGCCGGGTGGCTGACTGTAGAGCAGGCGTGCATGTGGGTGCGGATCTCCTCAGTGGCCGACTACCGTTTGCGGTAGCGGGCATCCGAGACTCAAGCGCTTAAGCTCAGGAGGGATCGCGATTTGGAGGGCGAAACGGCGATGTGGTGTGAGGATCTGAAGAGAGTTATCCGGCTGCGGATAGATGAGCAGGATGTGCCGCCCGAGATGCTTCGCAAGATGCTGCTGGACGTGTTGGACGGCTTCCCCTGTTCGACGGATGATCATGGCGTGGACTGGAATGCCAAGGTGTGGCGAGACGCTTTCACAGGCCGCGGCGAGGATCCGGCATTGATAGACGCGCTTGCCGATCGAGTAACAGAGAGCGATGCGGGGCGATGCCAGATCACCCGCAGCCACGTCTTCGCAAGCAGCGACTCAAAGAGCTTGCTCCTAGCGGTTATGGCGTGGGGTTACGGACCTACGGGATACGGTCCTCACCGTGCACTACAGGTTCTTGCCAGAAACAGCGATGACGGGATCACTCGGGCCGTAGAGCAGCTACGACTCTGCGTGCCTCCTAGCGCCGCCTGGCAAGCGTTCTCTGCTGGAGGGTCGGCGAAGCTCACCGGACTCGGTGCAGCCTTCGGGAGCAAGGTTGCGTACTTCGCGGGCTACGACCGAGAGAAGGGCACTGGCCCCTTGATAGCGGACGGGCGTTCGGCGTGGGGCTTCTGGGCTGTCGATGGCTCCTGGGCACGTGGGTCGTGGGACATCCGTAAGGTCGCCGACCTCTATGCCCGCTACGTTGATATTGCGACCATGTGGGCGCATGACCTGGGCAGGCGGTCTGACGACATCGAACGGGCACTGTTCGTGATGGGGCCGTATGCCAGGGTCGCGTGGAAGCAGGAAAGGGCCGCTGATGTCCTGTCTCAGGATTCGTTGCCCGATACGACGCCGCCTGTAGCGGCCTGACATTTCTGCTGGCTGGCGGGCCTCTGGTCTTGGCTGTCGAGGAGCCGTGGTGTCACCTCTTCTTTTCCCTACTGTGATTGTCAATGATCATGTCCTGCGGTCCGCTCTATGATGAGCGCCGAAGGCGCCTGAACCAGCACGAACTGAGATCAGACCGACCAGCCGCGAGCAGGGACCCGAGCAACGCGACGAGGCCCGGCAACCCGCCACAGGTTTGCCGGGTCTTCCTGCATTCGTCAGTCGACGAGGTAGTGGGCTTCGATGTAGGCGACGGTGGAGTCGTACGGCTCCCCCACCGGCTTCAACTTGTACCGGCGGAAGACCGCGGCGGTGGCTTTGCGGGCGCCTCGGTTGCGAGCGTCGGCGTTGTCCCATGAGCGGGTGAGGGTGTGGGTGACCACCTGGTCGATCTCCTCGGCCAGGTTCCTCTCCGTGACTGTGAGGCCGGACGGTGCGTGGTCGTGGATGATCCGCGACAGGACGCCCACGTGGTCGTCGTTCAGCACGACGACGGTTTCGTCGGGGTGTTTCTCGGCGTTCACGATTGCCCGGGCGACCCGGAGTGCTTCGGACAGGAACTCCAGGGCGTCCTGGGCGTTCTGGATGATCCGGTCCCGTAGCAGCCTGATCCGCTCCGCGAGGGCGGTGTACTTCGCGGACCCCGGTTCGATGCCCTTTTCGAGGGCGGCCTTGATGTGGTCCAGGATCTCCGTCGCGGACGGCGGCGTCTTGTCCTGCCCGTCGTTGCCGTCTTCGGCAAGCTTGGGGCGGACCAGGGCCAGCAGCTCCTTGAGGATTGCGATGCCCTGGGCATCCAGGACGAGGGCTTCCTCCTGCGAGGCGACCACGGAGAAGGAGTGGACGTGGGCATTGATGATCTCCAGGACCATCGGCCCCAGCTCGCCCAGCCGTTCCTTCCTCTCCTCGTCGGAGGACTTCTTGAACAGGGTCGTGTACACGGACCCGAACAGCCCGAAGCCGTCCCGGTACTTGGCGACCCGCTTGTCGGTGCTGATGAGCGGGTACAGGCGGGCCAGGAGCCGGTAGTCCCTGGTGAACACCTCGGCGGCGCCGGGGTTGGCGTCCAGGAAGGCGTTAATGGCTCGCACGGACTCGTATCCGGCGACCGTGAGGTCCAGGCCGTCCACGTCCGCGAGGAGGTCTTCGATGCGGGCGAAGGTGGTGCGGAACTCGGCGACCAGCTCGGACAGGTCGGTGACGAACCCGCCGCCCTTGCCGGCCCCCTCAGAGGTGGGGTCGGCGACGGCCCGCTGGACCTCTTCGGCCAAGCCGATGTAGTCCACGATCACGCCGGTGGTCTTCACGTACCCGGCCGGGGACACCCAGGTGCGGTTCGGGCGGGTGATCGTCTGGAACAAGGTGTGGGCTTTCAGTGGCTTGTCCAGGTAGAGGACGGCCTCGTTGGGGGCGTCGAACCCGGTCATCAGCTTCGCGGTGACCACCAGGAAGCACAGCGGGTCGTCCGAGGTGAGGAACCGCCGCTTCTGCTCCTCCTCCTTGGCCTCCGAGAGGTGGAACGGCCGCATGGCGGGGTCTTCGTCCTTGGAGTCCGAGATGGAGATGTTCACCTCAGCGGTGATCCGGTCATGCTTCCCGACCTCGGCGAGCACCTGAGCCGCCTCGAAGCCGGCCAGCAGCTCGTTGATCTTGTCCGTGTACGCCACGGCCAGCTCGCGGTTGTAGGCGACGACCTGGGCCTTGAGGCCGTTGCGGTAGGCGCCGGCCAGGTAGTGGTCCACGATGTCCTGGCAGACCGCGTGAATGCGTTCGGGGTTGGCGAACACCGAGGTGAGGCGCCCGAACTTGCGGGACAGGGCCTCACGGTCCGGGTCGTCGAGGTCGAATTCGTCGGCGAACTGGTCGAACTCAGCCTGCAGCGCCTGGTCGTTTATCTCGAAGGCGACCGGGTGCGGGTCCAGCATGACCGGGACGGTCGCCTCGTCCAGCAGGGACCGGGACACCGAGTACCGGTGCAGCACCCTGCCCGGGTCGGTCTCCTCGCCGAACAGGGCGAAGGTATCGGTGGCAAGGTTGCTGACGGGGGTGCCGGTCATGCCGAAGAACTTCGCATGCGGCAGCGCTGCGCGCATCTGCCCGGCCAGGGACTCCGACCTGTCGGACTGGGTGCGGTGCGCCTCGTCGACTAGCACGATGATGTTGCCCCGGGCTGACAGGTTCTTGCCCGAGTCGGCGAACTTGTGGACGGTCGTGGAGATGACGCCGCGCACGTCGCCGGCCAGCAGGGAACGCAGCTCTTGGCTGGTGGCGGGCTGGTGGAAGTAGGCGTCCCCCATCGTGGAGGTGAATACCCCGGAGGTCTGCCGGACGAGCTGGGCCCGGTCCGAGAGCAGGATGATCGTGGGCGACTCGGTGCGGGTGTCGGCCAGCAGCAGCGAGGCGGCGAACACCATCAGCAGCGTCTTCCCGGACCCCTGGTGGTGCCAGACCAGGCCCTTGGACCCGCCCGCCAGGATCCGCTCGTGGATCAGGTGCGCGGCTTCCATCTGCGGGTAGCGCGGCAGGTACTTCATGTCCGCCCCGCCCCCGGAGGTGTCGAAGAGGGCGAAGTTGGCGAGCATGTCCAGGATCGTCGCGGGGTTCATCAGCAGCTCGACGGAGCGGTGCACGTCGGCCTGCCCTGACAGGTTCTCGTCGTCGGCGGTGGACCGGAACGGCTGCCACAGGTTCGTGGGCGCGCCGGCGGCACCGAACCGCAGCTTCAGCCCGTTGGAGGCGACGGCGAAGACGTTGGGGGTAAAGAACCAGGGGTACTCGGTGGCGTACACGTCGTTGATCTCGCGGGCGGCGTCCGCCCACCCGGACTGCGCGGTCGGGGACTTCACCTCGACCACGACCAGAGGTAGCCCGTTGACCCAGTACACGAGGTCGAACCGGCGGGAGGTCTTGCCGGGGACGGTGATGGTCACCTCGTCGGACACGACCAGCGTGTTGCCGATGGTCGGGTGCTCGAAGTCGATGATCCTCAGGGCATGCCACACGCCGTCGGCGTCCCGGAACTCCTTACGCCCTCGCAGCAGGCGCAGCACCTGCTCGTTGGCCCGCACCAGCCCGCCTTCGACGGCGTTGACAGTGGCAACGATCTCATCGACCACCACGTCCACGTCGAACCCGCTGATCACCTTTGGGTTGAGCCGGATGATGGCATCCCGCAGCTGGTTGACGACCACCGTCTGCGTCGTCTCACGCGGCAGCGACCTGCCCGCTGTGAAGCCCCAGCCCATGGGGAGGGACCACTGGATCATCAGGTTCTGGAACTCGCGCTCCCGAATGCCCTTCGCCACGGCTCAGAACTCCAACTCGGCAGACTGAATCTCGATGGTCCGGTCCAACAAGCGCGCCAGCAGCCCTGCACGAGCCTGTCGGAGCCTGGTGGCCTCGGCACGGATCACAGCGATTTGCCCCTCGATCGCATCCAGGGCTTCCGCCGTCTGCTCCTGATCAGGTCGTGACGGGACGGGAAGCGCCACCGACAGGAGCTGGTCGGGATTGAGTCGCTTCCGGCGCTGCACGGTCCCGACGACCCTGTTCTGCATCTCGGCCCACAGCCGAGGTGTCCGGCAGACGTGCCTCATCCACTCTGGGGCGATGTCTCTGGAAAGGGTGAAGGTCGGGAACTCGTTGCTTGCCACAAAGCCGTCGAAACCGGCAGGAACCACCGTGATCGGCCCCTCCCAAGCAGTCAGCTTCCGCATCACCACCTGGTTCTCCCGAAGGACGTTCATCGCGGCGTACTCGGTATCTGCTCCGTCCAACGCCTCCTTGTCTACGAGTCCCTTGCCAGCATTGAGCACTCCGGCAAGTTGGTAGAGAGTCCCAGCTACCATTGGCGTCCGAACGACGTCGAGGTGCATCACGTCGCCGAAGGACCTGGACTCGGCCTCATCACCCTGAGAGGTGAGCCAGAGCAGGGACGTCGCTGCCAGGTACATGCCTTCCAGTGCGGCGGCCTCGGCATCGAGTACGGTGACCAGGTCGTCTACTGCGCCGGTGACCCCGACGATCCGCGTCTGCACTGGCAGTGGAGGGAGCGGGATGCGCTGTGCGAGGAACTGGCTTTCCTTCCACCTGTTCCGGCTGGCAGTCGTGCCGGTCGAGGCGGCCTCTACGTAGTCCCAGACTGGCCTCTGCTGGAAGTAGAGGTACAGGTACTCGGCCGAAAGCCGTTCAGTATCCGTGTCGAACAGCGGGAACTCGTTCGAGACGAAGGCGCCAGCGAACTCAGGAAAAACCAGTCCGAACGCCCCCTTGCCTGCGAAGAGCCGGTTGTAGATGAACTGCCCGGGCACAACCTTGTAGACGGTCGTGGCCTTGGACGTCTTGCGCGTGACCGTTTCTCGATGGAATGCCCCCTCGCCCCACCAGCGCACGCCCAGAAGCCGATAGTCGACATCGCTCTCGATCTTCACGGCATCCCGACACTGGGCGACTAGTTCGGTCAGCGCGACATGCGGCCAGGCGTTACTCATCGAAGCCCTCGATCCCGGCAGCGGTGAGCACATCGAGCATCCGCTGCTCGGTCTTCTGACGCTCTGCTCGGGCGAGGTTGTAGGCGTCGATCAGGGTGCCGAGGTCTTCTGTCTCAGCGGCGGCCTGCTTGATGTAGCGGCTGATGCTGAGGTCGTACCCGTTCGCCACGATCTCCGTGGTGGGGACGAAGCGTGCGGCGAGGCCGCCGTCACCATCCGGGTCTGCCGGGTTGCTATCAGCGTCGAAGGCCAGGTGATAGGCGGCCACCGTGTCTGCGATGTCGGCGTCGGTGAGGATGTTACGCTTCTTGGCCTTGATGAACCGCTTGGAGGCGTCGATGAACAGTACGCCGTCCTGCCGCTCCGGAGCCTTGGTGCCGGATACACGGAACACCAGGATCGCCGTGGGGATGCTGGTGCTGTAGAAGAGGTTGCGAGGCAGGCCGATGACCGCTTCGAGCAGGTCGTCGTCCAGGACGCGCCGGCGGATGGCTGCTTCCTGTCCGCTTCGGAAGAGAACGCCGTGGGGTAGGACGACTCCGGCGCGTCCCTTCTTCGGGTCCATCGACGCGATCATGTGCTGGACGAACGCCCAGTCGGCCGACGACTGCGGAGCGACCCCGCCGATGACGCGCGGGTCCTTGGTCCAGGGCTTCCATTTCAGGCTGTAGGGAGGGTTAGCGACGATCACATCGAACTGTGCGATGGACCCGTCCGGCTTCTTGAAGCGCGGGTCCTTCAGGGTGTCGCCGACCTCGACCTGGAACTGGGTGAGGTTGTGCATGAAGAGGTTCATGCGTGCCACACCCGCGGTGTCCGCTACGGCCTCCTGCCCGTACAGGGACAGGGTGTACCCGCGGCCGCCACGCGCTTTCAGCAAGTTCGCCGACGCGATGAGCATGCCGCCGGACCCGCAAGTAGGGTCGTACACGGACTCGAAGCCCTTGGGGTCCAGGACTTCGACGATCAGCTCGACGACCTCGCGCGGGGTGAAGAACTGGCCGGCGCGGGTGCCGGACCCGTCGGAGAATCGCTTCAGCAGGTACTCGTAGGCCGCGCCGAGCACGTCGTGGGACATGTTGCCCTCGTGCATCTTCGGGGTGCGGTCCATCGCCTGCATGACCGCCGCCAGCACCTCCCCCGACAGCACCTCTTCGGAGGTCCAGGTCATGGACCCGAACAGGCGGGAGAACTTGTCAGGGTTGGCCGTCTCGATGGCCTGCAGGGAGGCGCGGACCCGCTGGCCGAGGCCGGGCTGGGTGATGGTGGCGAGGATGGACGACCAGGAGGCGCGGCGCCCCTTGACGGTACCGGGGTGGATGAACGGGATCTCGAACGACTGGTAGTCGCGGTACTCGATCTCGCGGGCTTCCTCGGCAGAAAGGCCGTCCAGGCCCTCGTTGTCGTCCAGGAACTCCTGGTGCTGGTGCTCCCAGGTATCCGACAGGTACTTCCAGAACATCAGCGGGAAGACGACCGAGGAGTACTGCGCTTCGGGCATCGCCACGCGCAGCTCGTCAGCGGCGTCCCACAGCCGGTTCTCGATCTCCTGCTGGGTCACTGCCATCAGTCGGGGGTGTCCTTGCTCGTCAAAGGGTGGGGACCCGGAGGTCGTAATATTCCTCCTTGTCATTCCTTGTCACCCTATTTCAGCGGCAAGTGAACCGGTACATGCCGCCTGCCGTTCCGCGTGGCGTGCGGAGACAGCAACCTCCCCGATCCGCCTGGGCAGGAGAGCCGGAGACCCGGGGGCGGGGAGCAAGATGGCGCTAAGTATTACTTAGCTGGTCAGCCCGGGCGCGGGCTGACGTAACGTGGAAGTACGTCGGGGCGGCGGTGGCAGGGGTGGAGAAGTGGATCGCCGCATGTCCCGACTTCCAGGCGCGAGCCGACGGCACCAGGGGGCCGAGGTTCGCGACCAGGTGATGGCCGTCAGGTTCTCGGAGCAGGAGAAGGCCGAGGTGCGCGCCTCGGCGAGGCGGGCCGGCATGGCGGGGTCGGCGTGGGTCGGGATGACCGCGACCGGTGCCGCCCGGCACGAGCTGATGGCGCTCACGCAGTACCAGCGGGAGCTCATCGCCGAGCTGATGAGGCTGTCCTATCAGCTGAGCAAGGCCGGAACCAACCTCAACCAGGCGGTCGCGAGGGTGAACGCGACTGGCCAGGCCGAGCCGCGGCTCGCGAGGAGTGCCAGCCAGGTAGGCGAGATCGCCGACCAGGCAGAGCGGCTCATTGCGCACATCCGGGGGCGGATGTGATCGGGCGCGTCCTGCCGCGGGGCAAGCGGGTCCAGGGCGTGCTGCGCTACCTGTACAAGACGGGGGAGGACAGCAGGCACGTCAGCCCGCACGTCGTCGGGAGCTGGCGGCACCCTGCCAGCGTCGAGCCGCCTGTCAGCGAGAACGGGAAACGGAACTTCGGGCCCCTGGCCAGCATGCTGGAGAACCCTCTGTACATGCTGGACGCCGACCGCAGGCCAAGGCAGCCAGTCTGGCACTGCGTCGTCCGGGCCGCGCCCGGTGACCCCGACCTGACCGACGGGCAGTGCCTCGACATCTCCCGCGAGGTCATGCACCGGCTCGGCCTGTCGGTGCGCGGGCACGAGGGCGAGGGAGTGCGCTGGGTCGCCGTCCACCACGGCGACAACCACATCCACATCGTGGCGACCCTCGCCCGGCAGGATGGACGCCGGCCGAAGCTTGACCGCGAGTACATCCGGCTCGGCGCCGCGATGCGCGCGGTCGAGCAGAAGTACGGGCTGCGGGTCACGGGCTGCACCGACGGCAGCGCCGACAAGCGGCCCACCCGGGCCGAGCAGGAAAAGGCCCGCCGCTCGGGGAAGCGGGAACCGTCCCGGACGGCGCTGCGCCGCGCGGTCCAGGCCGCCGCTGCGGTGGCGGGCAGCGAGGCGGAGTTCCTCGCCGCGCTGCAGGCCCGCGGCGTCCAGCTCCGGCTCCGGCACAGCACCGTGAATCCCGGCGAGGTCACCGGCTACGCCGTGGGCCTGCCCGGTGACCTCAACGCTAGCGGCGGCCAGGTCTGGTACGGCGGCGGCAAGCTCGCTCCCGATCTGACCCTGCCCAAGCTGCGCACCCGGTGGGACGGGGCCGCCCCTGGCAGTCAGGGCCAGGCCAGCCGGGCGCGGGCAGCCGAGGTATACGCCCAGGCCGCCGATGCCGCCCGCCACGCAGCCGAGGCGATCAAGGCGGGCGAGCCAGGCGCGGCCGACACTGCGCGGGCAGCCGCTGACCTGCTCACAGCGGCGGCCGACGTGACCCGCAATCCCGAGCTGCGCAAGGCAGCGGACGGCATGAGCCGGGCCGCGCGTGAGCCATGGCGGCGCATCCCGCCAGCGTCGGGCAACGGCAGGATGCTGCGCACGGCGGCCCGGGTCCTCGCGGCCAGCCGCCGCCATGGCATCCCGCCTAGCTACGTGTACCGCGCTCTTCTCCTAGCCCTCATCGACCTAGCCCAGGCCCTTGCCGAACTCCGGGCAGCCCAGGAACGGCTGCTGCAAGCCACCGCCGCCCGAGACGCTGCTGCGAGGCTCAGCTCGGCCGTCGCTTCAGTCCCGGACAGCGTTGCCGATGCCTACGCGATTAGCCCCGTCCGTCCGGCGAGCACTCATGGGAGGCCCCGGAGCGTCCCAGGACGCACGGCGCAGCGTGGCAGGGCCAGGCGGCCAGAGCGGCCCGTTTCTGGCATCCCGAACGCGTCTCGCGCCGGGTACGCACCGATGCAGGCCGCGCCAAAGGCGACTGGATAGGGCAGGCCGACCGCTGGTCGGCGCGGCCGAGGTGTTCGATCTCTTGGACCGGAACGTGTACGCGAGCCGAGAGCTGGTCGCACGGGAGCTTGCTGCGGACGGGTGGGATGCCGCCAAGGCTGAGAAGGTGGCCCATTCGGCGGCCCTCCGGGCCGCTCGCGCCGCTGACTCGGCGGCCTGGCCTACGCTCACGCTGCCGCCCCGCATCCCGCGCGGACGTTATTCACGGCTTGCACCTTGAGGCCAAATGCGCACTACCCTCTTGTGACAGTTCTCGGCGTAATGCACGACATCAGCCGTACCGCCTAGCCCTCCTGCAGGAAGCCCATCCCAGACTGCCACAAGCATGTCTGTTACATCCACGACCCGCTTACCCGCAGCCCAATAGGCTTCTTCGCTAGGCCCAGAAAAAGAGAGCTGAACTACACGTACGGCCGAGTCCAGAAATTTCCGATATGCGGTAAGATCTTCAGCATTAACGAAGGTGGTTTCATAGTCACTACAGGGAATAATGACCATCAATTGCTTATTGAGGGACAGGGCGCATTCCGCAAATATTTGATCACCGCCGGAAGCCAAAGAAGTGACGGCCAAAATATTATCCCATTGTGAAAGCGTACGTTCAATCTCGATCCTTACAGTCCTGCGCGTTTCTGGTGAAAGACTTTGATGACCACTAAACCCGATCACTTGGTCGTACAACCAGATCATATACGGCCTCCTTGCGCAAGCCTCCAATAATGTTTGCCAAGTGGAGTAAGCTGGCAACCAGTCTTATTCATCGCTGCGAAGTACATGTGCTCTTCGCCTACCGGATCCAGCAACTTGGCTGCCCTGGACCGCTGAAGGTAACCAAAGATCTTTTCGTGTTCTGGATTGCCAGGCTCAGCATCAGGCTCATATGAAGGATCAAGAGGAAATATGTGATCAGCCGTGGGAAACCATTCGGGTAGTCGTCGCAAGATCTCCAGAGGGACCGCAGGCCGATTATCGCGAAGCGAGATCAGCTTTGATAGGCTAGCTCGGAAGAGAGGACGCTGGTCCCACGGGCCTAGCGCCTGATCCACGTACGCATACACGCCTGCCACCGTCGTATTCCCTAGGACATCTGCCGCTCCACCCTCGAGTGCGCCGCAGACTAGCTCGGAAAAGACTCCGCGGCCATTCACCTCCACGGCGGCCTGGGCTGCGCGCGCAGCGGTAAGGATCGATACACCCTCCCGCAAGTGAGCTCTCTCATTGTCTAGCGCTGGTATCGTCCCCAAATGTCCGCTATGGCACGAATCTAGAATAATCACGCATTCTCGCGCTTTCGATCTGTTTGCCATCGAAAGAATGTCTACGAGCGAAACGCCCTCGTCGTAAGCTCGTGCATCCGATGTCACAATGAATCCACCCAGATTATTTTCTGTCCCATGACCAGAGAAATACAAGAGTGCGACATCTGCTTCATCGCTACTGCTGAATAGTCGATCCAGGGCCTGCCTCAGCGATACTCTCGTAACTACATGCGGCGGCTGGGTCATGCTTCTAACTGCAAAGTTTGGTGAGCCATTTTCATTGGCTCGCAATAGCTCTGCAATCGCATTAGCATCGTTAACGCATCCCGCGAGCGGAGCACCGGAATAAGCGTCTATTCCGACGACCAGGGCTCGACGGCGTTCAGTGGGCATTCTTACCTTCCCCCATCATTTGATCAATGCCCGCAGCCACATTAGCCCAGGTCCATGGCACGACTCGGTTCCTCGCAAGGCCGGTCGGAAGTGTCGATGATGAATCTGCACCGTCCACGTATACGCCGAAATACGGCACATTACATCCACCTGCGAACTTAATCTCCTTGCGGACTCCTGACGCACTTCCCATGTAACGTCCGACAAGGACGATCATAAGATGGCACTGATTCAGTTTCTTTTTGATAAGATCCTCCCATTGACTTTCAGGGAGGGCCGATTTGGACGACCAATCCTCTACCGTAAACGGAGTTGGCGAATCATTTTTGCCTTGCCCTACGAAAAGATTCTTTGATGTTTCATCATGATCAAAATCAAAGCTAATGAAGGTGCGAGGATCTGCCATCGAGGCTCCATTCTGACTTGAGGCCCCCTATAGGCCTCAATAGGTTATTTGTTCAGCTCTAGACCGTTTCCCCAGGGAAGAAACGATAACAGTCGAAAAGATACTACCAGCGTACTGCGACGGGATTGACAGTTGAACGTCCACCCAGGATAGAGGTACGTATGGGGACAGAGATGCGACAGTGAAACTATGGTGCGTAAGAGATAGATGTGCCGAATACGTGCCGAAGTACGCCGGTCATGGTTCCAGGCTGATGGAGACGATCCGCGCACGCTGGGACGACATGATTCGCGTGCGGGACCACTGGTCCCCTGAACGTCCAGTTGAAACCTGCTGCGCTCCCCTGGTTTGGTTATCGGCGCGTTCTTGGTCGCTAGGCCGGGACTAGGGCGAGGACGAGGGAGTGGGTTACCTCGTCGCTCATGCTCCCGTCGATGCCGATCGAGATCTCCCCTTCCTCTGTGACGGCGAACGACAGGGTGATCTTCGCGTCGTTCAAGATGAACGGGTCGTCGCCGCCGGCTGCGGTGGCCAGGACGGCGCGGATGGTCTCGATGCTGTCCACGAGGGCTTGGTCCAGGGAAGCCTCGCGTACCTCTTCTCCGGACTCCTGCGGGGGCGGGGCGAGGTTGATCTCGATATCGTGGGTGTCGCTCCTGGTGACCTTGGCGCCGAACCTGACCGGCATCCCGATGAACGGGACCGTGAAGCTCAGGCCGCCGCCGGCATTCCGGGTGGCGAGCGCGTGGAGGACAAGGTTGACCGAGCCGACCCGCAGGTCGCGGCCCTCGTCCGCCGCTGAGACGTTCGCCTCCTTGATGGCGAGCTTGACCGCGGCGATGACGTCCTGGACGGGGACGCCGTCCGCTGTTACTTTCACGTGCTGCTCCTAGAGCCAGTGATCCCGCTTGAGCTGGGGATCCGGCCTGTTCTCGAACGACGCCGACGGGTTCCCGTAGACGGTGTAGGCCAGCCATGTCGGGTCGCCCTCGTCCGCCGCGATCGCCTGCCTGGCCTGCAGTGACGCGGCGCCCAGGGGCTGCCGGTCGCGGATGAGCGCGCGGTAGAGTTCCTCGGCGAACATCCGCGCCGAGCTCGACCGGACTGCCCACAGCGAGCCGATGAACGCGCCCGCTCCAGCCCCCATGAACCCCTCGGCCCAGCCGTTCATCTGGGTGAATCCGGGGATCTCCCCCGCCGTCCGGCAGCCGTTTAGGAACACCAGCGGGCTGACGGCCTCGAAGGCGCGCTTCTGCTTGGCGTAGGAGAGGTCGCCTGGCCGCAGCGGGCCGCCGTCCAGGCTGATCAGCGATCCGGCCTCCTCCGTGAATGCGTTGTGGCCGGCGAAGTGGAGCACGCTCGGCACGGCCTCGAGCAGCTCATGGACTGCGGCGAGGCCGGCCTCCGTACCCCGGTGGACGACCCCCGCCGGGAGGATGCCGCGCACGGCGTCCACCTCCTCCATCGCGTTGGCCGGGGACTTAGGCGGGACGATGAAGCCGGCCCCATTGTCCAGCCGCAGGGCGCGCGCCCGGCCCTGGCCGTAGACACGGCGGACGACGGGGAACTGCTCGACGAGGAAGCCGTTCTCGTTGTCCAGGTCCACGGGGTAGAGGAGCTCCCACGGCACGGTGTCTATGTCGCTGGCGATCGTGAACAGCCTGATCCTGTCGCGCTGCGCCCAGAACTGCTCGCGGATCACGACGGGCACTACGTCGGCCCACAAGGCGGCACCCAGGTTCATCAGCCTCTTGCGGACAAGTGCCGGGTCCCTGAACGGCGACTGGCCTTTCGACATCGCGCGCAGCTCGGCGACCATCTGCCCGACCACCGTAGCCGGGTCCCCGGCCAGCCGGTCGATCGACACCATCGGGTAGAGCGCCTCGCTGAGCAGCTGGAAGCTGTACCCGTCCTGAGCTGTACGGCTGACCTGCAGGGTAACCTCACCCGGCTCGGCCGCGAGTCCGGCCATGAGCGCGAACCGCGGGCTGCCTTCCTCCAGGGCAGCCCCAGGCTCGACCGAGATCTGAAGCGTCAGCTCGCCGAGGCACGTCCCGCCGATGAACGCCCGGACCTCCACTAGGTGCAGCCCCGCAGGGCCGGCGATGAACCCGAACCTGACCGGCCGGGAGTCCGCGCTGGGCGGCACGGTGAGATCCTGCTCCAGGTCTCCCACAGGGATCAGGCCAGGCGCCGACACGGTGATCGTCACCGTGGTCCCAGACGGGCCGACGGGAAAGGCATCCATCACGGCCGAAGCCCGCCGCGGGGCTGCCAGGGTGACCTTGACGAGCAGGGCGATCCGCGCGCCGGCGGGGGCACGCTCCGGCAACAGGCCCGTCAGGTACCGCGGCCGGGACTCATGCTCGTCAGGCTCCGCAGCGCCATGGCCACGGGAACCCCGGAAATCGCGCACCTCAACCGGGACGTTGGGGGAGAGGTCGCGACCCGCTAGGGGCTGCCCATAGCCTTGGCGGCCCCCGAAATCGCGCACCTCAAACGGGACGTCGGGGAGGTCACGATCCGCTGATCGCTCTGGCGCGGACCTCGCCGGACCGCGCGTTGTCCGTGGTCGCCCTAGCGCGGCCCCCCCCGGACCGAGCGTTGTCCGTGGTCGCCCTAGCGCAGACACCGCCCGTCGTGGCGCCGTCCGCCTCGCCCACACCCCCAGTATCGTCAGCACCACTGCAAACGGCACCGCTGCGATCCCGATCTCCGTCGCGGTGTCCAGTACATGCCCAGCAGCGAGTCCGCCCCAGCAGCCGAAGAACGCGATCAGCGCGCCCAGCACCGCCACCAGCGACCGCGTCCCAGCGCCCATCGCGCCATCCCTCCCCGGCAGCCGTGACCTACGCCACGCATGTAGATTCCACTACCTTGGCCGACCGTTGCGCCAGTTCATACAGTCACGGGTTCGTTGCAATCGATATCGCCTGGTTTGAAAGAAAGGCCGACCCTCACTGACCGAGACCTGCCTTCCTGGCCCAGCCGCCGCCCGGAGGTCCACGCCGCAGATGAGGAACCCGCCGAGGCGACGCGCTCCTGCCACTGAGCTGAGGGGGGTGGGGCCGCTGGTATGTGTGAACGCCTACCGGCTGGACGACAAGGCCCTGCCCGCCGCCCGTTCTCCTCTATGCAGCCACCGACACGATCGAAGCATCTGTCCAGCGGTCGGTCCAGCGCGGTCAGAACAGCCCATTCCGGGCGTCCCGAACAGCCTCCATGCCGAATACGTGCCGAAGCAGGTCCCGCCGAAGGCAGTTGGGTGGGCGGCACCGCAAGTCAGGGGCCTGCAAAGTGACGGGCGGTGAACTGACTTTTAATCCGATGCTCGAGCTGACCACGGTCGGCATGCTCTTGAAATCGTGTCAGTTCGCCGGGATCGTAGGAGTCGCCGAGCCCGTCAGCTCCGCCAGGTAAGCGGCCTGTCGCCGGTCGACCTCGGAGATCGGGTCAGCGTAGTGCTTCAGCGTGGTTGCCCCGCCCCCACCGTGTCCCAGTCGCGCCGCCGTGTTCTGCAGGTCAAACCGCGCCGCCAGCAACTGGCTGGCGGTGTAGTGGCGCAGCTTCTTGATGTTCAGGTCGACGCCGGCCTCATCGGCCAGGTCGGCGACCTGGTGGGAGACCCAGTCCGGGTTCCACGGGACCGCGTGCATCGGGTCGTTCGAGAACAGGTAGGCGTCCTTGGCTAGCTCCAGCCCGACCGAGGCGAGCCGGGAGTCGATGACCGAGACTGCCTCGCGGATGAACGCGCAGCTGACCGGGTCCAGTGCGATCCACCGGTCCTGGTGGGTCTTCGTGTCCTTGCGTACCTTCTGTCCGCCCTTGACCAGGTAGTTGAAGGCGACGTGCATGGTCCCGTGCTCGAGGTCCAAGTCGCAGAGCTGGACCGCGCAGAGCTCGCCGCGGCGGGCGCCGGTGATCGCCGCGAGCCAGATGTACAGCGCGAGCAGCAACCGCTCGGCAGCGCGGGCCTGGGCGATGACGGCAGCGACCTCCTCAGGCGACGTTGCTGGCTTCTTGGCAGAAGTGACCGTGGGCGGCTTGGCGGAGTCGGCCGGGTTCCCGTCGACCCAGCTCCAGCGCTCGGCGGCCTGGAACGCGCCGGACAGGATGCTGTGGATCTGCCGGATCGTCGCGGGCTTCATCGGCCGGCAGGCGTGCCGCTGGCACCCGGCCAGGGTGCAGTCATGCCCGCGGCCTGGCCGCCACTGCCGAAGCCCCGGCTCTGAAGAGGAGGAAGGCTCCCCGGCGACGAGGGCGGTGCGCCCCTGCCGGATGATGACCAGCCCCTCGTCGGCGAGCGCCGTGAACGCGTGCTGCGCCGTCGACCGGCGGATTCCCTGGAGCTCGGACAGCTCCCGCACTGAGGGCAGCGCTGATCCGGGCGGCAGGACCCCGGACTCGATCGCGAGGCGCAGGTGGTCGGCGACCTGCTCCCACGGCTGCCGCTTGTCATTGGGGGAGGGCCGCAGGTCGGGGACGTTGTGGTGCTCGGTGAACGGCTTGCCGTTGCAGGCCAGGTCGCCGCACTTCTTCAGCCTGGCGTAGAGCATGTCCAGGATCGGCCCGCGTACCTTGCGGACCTGCAGGTGGCCGAGGCCCGGCTTGATGGTCCGGCGGATGTATCCCTCGAACGACTCGCGGGTCGACACGTCCCACTCGGCGACCTGGCCGTAGGCGTCGAGGAGCTGCGTCACGGTCGCGCCGGACTCGGGCTCCTTGCCGGCCAGTACCTGCTCGAGGAGCTTGCCCAGGGCGATCTGCGCGGCGATCTCGGACTTGACCGTCTTGCGGAACCGGATGCGCTGCTTGGTGATCGGGTCGATTCCGCCGTATACGTCGACCCGGAACGACCCGCTTGGAAGTTGCTCGATGTGACCACTCGGGGTAGCCGCCATGAGTCAATGGTACGGCGAAAACAGCCACTCGTCCCACGACTCGTCCCACGAACCGAGTCGCGAAGGTGAAGGGAAGCCAAGAACCGCCAGTTCACAAAGGGTGGGGCGCCAGGGGCTCGAACCCTGAACCAACGGATTAAAAGTCCGATGCTCTGCCATTGAGCTAGCACCCCTCAGAGCGGCTACCGGGCCCCGGCGTGCGCTCCTACCGAAGCGTACCGAGTTCGCGGCCGCGCTGACACTCCAGTATCGCGCACCGGGCGGCTCTGCGAGGAACGCGGGATACAACTCAGGGTACAAACAGGGGTGAATCCCGATGACAGGGCGCCGCGCGGGTGGGCATGATCAACGCCATGAGTGAGAACCACAGCAACGGCGGGGGCAGTCGGCTGATCCGTCCGAAGGACGGGCGGATGGTCGCCGGCGTCTGCGCAGCCCTCGCCGCGTACTTCAAGATCGACGTTAACCTCGTCCGGCTCCTGTTCGGCGTGTTCACCATCTTCTACGGCCTTGGCCTGCTGCTCTACCTGCTCGCCTGGGCCATCCTCCCCGAAGAGGGCGAGGAACAGTCGATCGTGGAGTCGCTCATCAACAAGACCAGGCAGAAGTAACGGTAACCGCAGCCGCGACCAGCTCACAGCGAGCCTGGTGGCGGTGCACAGGCCCAGCAGCCCGGCCACGCTGACGGCGAATGGGACGCCCACGAGCTCGGCGATCCCGCCGCCGCCGAGGACGCCGAGGCCCTGTACCGCGTACAGCCCGGATTGGGCGACGCCGAACGCGCTTGCCCGGCTGCCGACATCGAGCGCCGCGACGAACGCGGGGGCGGCGGCCAACTGGAAGGCGCCGCCGATCCCAGCGAGCACCCACAGCATGAGGACGACCCACAGCGGCGGATTCCAGACGCAGCCGACGAGTGGCGCGCACGACCCCATGGCCAGCCAGCCCAGCATCCGCGCCTGCCCCAGCGACCCCAGCCGCTCCAGGAAGATCCCGCCGAGGACCGTCCCAAGGGGGATGGCCGCCATCAGGAGCCCGACGGTCAGCGCCGACCCGCCCAGGTCCCGCGCGTACGGCACGGCGAGGCCCTCGGGGACGACGTAGAACCCGGCCAGCCAGCCGAATAGCAGGAGCGTGCGGAGCACCTGGTTGCGGAACACGACGCGGACGCCGTTGCCGGTCACCGACCACGCCGTCGCGTGCCGCCCCGCCCCTGGCCGCGGCGCGGGCCGGCGCCGTGCCGCCGACCTGATAATTAGGGCACTTATACAGAACGTAACGGCGTCAATCGCAAGGGTCGACCTCGCCTGGAGGACGGCGACAACTGCGGCCCCGGTCACGAAGCCGAGGATCTGGCTCGCCTGGTGGGTGATGTTGCCCAGCGCTGATCCGACTGCCATGCAGTCACCGTCGAGGATGTCCGGCAGCAGTGCCGTCCGCGCCGCCGAGAACGGCGCGCCGGCCAGCACGGTGCAAAACAGCAGGACGCACAGCCCCCAGAACGGCATGCCTGGCGCTGCCATCAGCCCGACGGTGACTGCCCGGATGAGGTCGCAGGTGATCATCACCTCGCGCCGTGGCAGGATGTCGGCCAGGCCTGATAGCAGCGGTCCGCCGATGATCGGCGGCAGGTAGGTCAGGGCGTACGCGAGCGCCGTGAGGAACGGCGACCCGGTCCGGTGATAGACCAGGATCGCGATGGCCACCTGGGCGAACTGGTCGCCGATGTACGACTGGACCTGGGCGATCCATAGCCATCGGAACTCCCTAACCCTGAGCACGTCAGCGTAGGAAGCCCGCCTTAGCAGGACACGGCGCCGGTGCCGTCCTGCCTCTGCCAGCTTCAGGTCCCCTCCCCGAGGTAAGTTACCCGTAGTTAAGCATAGTAACACACCGTGATCAAATTCGGGTGGAGTAGGGATCGAGAAGTTCCCAGAAACCGGTATCGTCTTTATGTAGGCCCCCATCGTCTAGTGGCCTAGGACACCGCCCTTTCAAGGCGGCGACACGGGTTCGAATCCCGTTGGGGGCACCACGCGGAAGGCGGCGGCATCACCGTCCGCTTCATCCTGCCTCTTCTCTGCTCCTGAGTCGCTCGCGCAACGTGCGGTGCCTGTACGCTGGTGCGTCCTCGGGCGGTTCTGACAGGTCGGCCGGGTTGACCGCGACCTAGTCCACCAGGGTCGGGTTCGCGACACGCCGGTACGACATGTGGTGCTTGGGATTGGTGTCACTCCCATATATGGTGTCATTCGCAGCTGGTTCCGCGGATCCTGCAGGTCCGCGGAGGTAAGAGGGAACCCGGTGTGAGTCCGGGACTGCCCCGCAGCGGTGAGTGGGAACGACAGCCGTCCTCCGGATGCGCGTGAGAGCGCGCGGCGGGGATCAGCACTGGGCCGGCCCGGCCTGGGAAGCGACGGCCAGTAGGAGGCGCCAGCCAGGCGCTGTGCCCGCGAGTCCGAAGACCTGCCAGCGCGCCGTGCGCCATCAGGCGCGCGGCGGCTCCGGCCGCGCGGGACGGCTGACGGGCTCGGGTGACTCGCCGCGTAGCGGCGGACCGCTTGCTGCTCGCGTGCCCGCCTGTCCTGGGCCTTGGGGAACGAGTTCGCGAGGAGAGAGCTATGACGGTCACTGATTCCGGCCCTGCCGGACACCCGCAGGCACGCATGCGCGTCCGCAAGCGGAACGGGGACGCCGAGCCGGTCGACGTGAACAAGATCGTGCGCGCGGTGGAGCGCTGCGCTGACGGGCTGGATGAGGTCGACCCGCTGCGGGTCGCGACCAAGACGATCAGCGGCCTGTACGACGGGGCGACCACCGCCGAGCTAGACCGGCTGTCGATCCAGACGGCGGCGGAGATGACCGGCGAGGAGCCGCAGTACTCGCGGCTGGCTGCCCGGCTGCTGGCCGGCTACATCGGCAAGGAAGTGCGCGGGCAGGGCATCGCGTCGTTCAGCCAGGCGGTCAGCCTAGGCCACGCCGATGGGCTGATCGGCGACCAGACAGCGGCGTTCGTCAAGGACAACGCCCGCAAGCTCGACGACGCGGTCGCGCACAGCGCGGACTGGGAGTTCGAGTACTTCGGCATCAAGACCGTCTATGACAGGTACCTGCTGCGCCACCCAGCCACCCGGCTGGTCATCGAGACGCCGCAGTACTTCCTGCTCCGCGTTGCGTGCGGACTGTCGCGGACGCCCGCCGAGGCGATCGGGTTCTACCGGCTGATGTCCTGCCTCGCCTACCTGCCGAGCTCGCCGACGCTTTTCAATTCGGGGACCAGCCACCCGCAGATGTCGTCCTGCTTCCTGGTTGACTCCCCGTGCGATGACCTGGACTCGATCTACCGGCGGTACGCGCAGGTCGCCCGGCTGAGCAAGTTCTCCGGGGGGATTGGCATTGGCTGGTCGCGGGTCCGGTCGCGTGGCGCGCTGATCCGCGGCACGAACGGCGCGTCCAACGGGATCGTGCCGTTCCTCAAGACGCTGGACGCCTCGGTCGCCGCGGTGAACCAGGGCCGGCCGCCGCAAGGGAGCCGCCTGCGTGTACCTGGAGCCCTGGCACCCGGACATCGAGGAGTTCCTCGAACTGCGGGACAACACCGGCGAGGACGCCCGCCGGACGCACAACCTGAACGTGGCCAACTGGGTGCCTGACGAGTTCATGCGCCGGGTCGAGGCCAGCCAGCCGTGGTCGCTGATCGACCCCGACCAGGCTCCCGAGCTGACCGACCTGTGGGGGGCTGAGTTCGACGCCGCCTACCGGAAGGCCGAGGAAGAAGGCCGGTACGTGCGCCAGGTCCCGGCGCGAGACCTGTACGCCAAGATGATGCGCACGCTGGCGCAGACCGGCAACGGCTGGATGACTTTTAAGGACGCCTGCAACGCGAAGTGCAACCAGACGGCCGAGGCCGGGAACGTTGTGCACCTGTCGAACTTGTGCACCGAGATCACCGAGGTGACTAGCGACGACCAGACCGCCGTGTGCAACCTCGGCTCGGTCAACCTGGCCCGTCACCTCACCGTCGGCGCGGACGGGGCCGCGACCGTGGACTGGGCCAGGCTCCGCGACACGGTGCGCACCGCGGTGCCGTTCCTTGACCGGGTCATCGACCTGACCTTCTACCCCAGCGAGCAGGCCGCCGCGTCGAACCCGCGCTGGCGGCCGGTCGGCCTTGGCGTCATGGGCCTGCAGGACGTGTTGTTCGCGCTCCGGCTGCCGTTCGACGCGCCGCAGGCGCGGGAACTGTCCACCGCGATCGCGGAGGAGATCTACCTGACCGCGCTCGAGGTTTCCGCGGAGCTGGCCGTCGAGAATGGCCCGCATCCGGAGTTCGAGCGGTCCCGTGCCTTCGCCGGCCAGCTTCAGCCGGACCTGTGGGGCGCCGAGGTCACGCAGCACGAGCGGTGGGCGGCACTGCGGCAGCGGATCGCCGAGACGGGGCTGCGTAACTCCCTGCTGATCGCCATCGCGCCGACCGCCACGATCGCGTCCATCGCCGGGTGCTATGAGTGCATCGAGCCGCAGGTGTCGAACCTGTTCAAGCGGGAGACCATGTCCGGGGAGTTCCTCCAGGTCAATACCGCGCTCGTGACCGAGCTGAAGGCGCGCGGGCTGTGGACGCAGCAGGTCAGGGAGGCGATCAAGCGGGCCGAAGGCTCGGTGCAGCAGGTCACCGCGCTGACCGACGAGGTCAGGCACCTGTTCCGGACCGCGTGGGAGCTGCCGCAGCGGGCGCTGATCGACGTGGCCGCGGCGCGGGCGCCGTTCATCGACCAGTCTCAGTCGCTGAACCTGTTCATGGCCGCCCCGACCATCGGCAAGCTGTCGTCGATGTACATGCACGCGTGGAAGAGCGGCCTCAAGACCACCTACTACCTGCGATCTCGTCCCGCCACCCGGATCGCGCAGGCCACCGTCACCGCCGTCGCGCCCGCAATGGCGCCGGAGGCTGCCGTGGCTTGCTCCCTTGAGAACCCAGAGACCTGCGAGGCATGCCAGTGACCACCACGACCGAGACGCATCCGGGCACGGCCACCGGGCACATGCTGCTCGACCCGGGCATGGACCTCACGCTGCGGCCGATGCGCTATCCCGAGTTCTACGACCGGTTCCGCGACGCGGTCAAGAACACCTGGACGGTCGAGGAGGTGGACCTGCACTCCGACCTGGCCGACTTGCCGAAGCTGTCCCCGGCCGAGCGGCACCTGGTGTCCCGCCTCGTCGCGTTCTTCGCGACCGGCGACACGATCGTGGCCAACAACCTGGTCCTCAACCTGTACCAGCACGTGAACTCCCCCGAAGGGCGGCTGTACCTGTCAAGGCAGCTGTTCGAGGAGGCCGTCCACGTGCAGTTCTACCTCACCTTGCTCGACACCTACGTGCCCGATGACAAGGAGCGGGCGGCGGCGTTCGCCGCCGTGGAGAACATCCCCTCAATCGCCCGCAAGGCCGAGTTCTGCTTCAAGTGGATCAACTCGCTCTTCGAGCTGCGCGAGCTGCGGACCGCCGCCGACCGGCGGGCGTTCCTGCTCAACCTGATCTGCTTCGCCGCCTGCATCGAGGGCCTGTTCTTCTACGGGGCCTTCGCCTACGTCTACTTCCTGCGCTCCCGCGGCCTGCTCAACGGACTCGCCTCGGGCACCAACTGGGTGTTCCGTGACGAGTCCATGCACATGGCGTTCGCCTTCGACGTCGTGGCAGCCGTGCGGCGCGAGGAACCGGAGCTGTTCGACGAGCAGCTGGCCGGGCGGGTTCGGGAGATGCTGGCCGAGGCCGTCGAGTGCGAGGCACAATTCGCCGCGGACCTGCTCGACCAGGGCGTGGCGGGCCTGTCCCTGGCGGACATGCGCGCCTACCTGGAGCACGTCGCGGACCGGCGGCTCGCCCAGCTCGGCCTCGACCCGATGTACGGCTCGCGGAACCCGCTGGCGTTCATGGACCTGCAGGATGTCCAGGAGCTGTCCAACTTCTTCGAGCGCCGGGTCTCCGCCTACCAGGTCGGCGTCACCGGCGAGGTCGCCTTCGACGACGACTTCTGAACCATCCCGGTCGGCGTGGCCGCCTGCGCGCGGCCACGCCCGCCGGTGCCGCGATGCCCGTTACCCAGCCGGCATGAAGGCGGGGGAGTCAACGGTTGGGTATCTCGCGGGGCAGCGCCAGCACGAGAACCAGGGCGACGAACACGAATGCGAGATTCGCCAGCAGGGCTAGCTGAGCGCTGTGGATGTAAGCGCTGGCAACCGCGTGCGGTCCTGGCCTGAACTTCAGCGTGTCGAAGAGCACGGTGCCGACGGCGGCGATGCCGATGGCGGTGCCGAGTCGCTGGGATGTGCCGAGGATTCCGGCCGCCGTCCCGGCTTCCCGCCACGGCACGGTAGCGAGGACGAAATCCTGGTTCGGTGCGATGGTCATGCCAGTGCCGCAGCCAGCCAGCAGCAGCGGCCCAGTCAGGTCCCAGCCGCCCACGGCCGCCTGCATGAGGTGTATAACCAGGACGACCAGGGCCAGGCCGATCAGCAGTAGCGAGCAGCCCAGCACCAGGACGAGCCGGCCCAGCCGGGCAGACAGCTTGTCGCTGTTCGCCGCGGTGACCAGGGTGCCGACTGAGTACGGCGCGATCACCAGGCCCGTCACGAGCGCCGAGTGGGCGAGTCCTTCCTGCCACAGGATCGACACCGTGAAGAAGATGCTGCTGAAGCCGCCGAAGAACACGAGCGCGAAGATCGCTCCCGCGCTGAACGAGGCCTGGCGGATCAGCCCTGGCTTGAGCAGCGGGTCGCCGTCCCGCGCGTCCACGGCAAGTTCCCAGCGGGCCAGCAACGCGAATACCACCAGGCAGCAGCCGAAGCAGATCCAGGTCCAGGTGGGCCAGCCGTTCTCCTGGCCCTGGACCAGCGGAACCAGGAGCAGCAGCAGGCCACCGGTGAACAGGCCGAGGCCAATTGGGTCAAAGCCGCGCTGGGTGGAGCTTTTCGCGCCAGGCAGGCGCCAGGCAGCCAGCGGGATCGCGATCGCGCCGATGATCAGGTTGACCTCGAACACCAAGCGCCAGCCGTCGCCTTCTCCGACGGCGGCGATGAGCAGGCCGCCAAGCAGCGGGCCCATCGCGGTGGAGACCCCGATGACCGCGCCGAGCACGCCAAACGCCTTGGACCTGGCAGCCCCGGTGAACGCGTGCTGGATGGTCGCGCTGATCGCCGGATAGAACAGGCCGGCGCCGAGGCCTTGCACGATGCGGGCCACCACGATCTGAGCCTGAGTCTGGGAGACGCCGCAGCCGACGCTCGCCAGCGTGAAAATGATGAGCCCGATCAGGAACAACCGCTTGGAGCCGAAGCGGTCGCCGGCCCGTCCCCCCGGTACCAGCGCCAGGCCGTAGGAGAGCGCGTAGCCGGACACGATCCATTCCAGGCTGGCCGAGGAGGCGTGCAGTCCGGTGCGGATGCTCGGCAGCGCGACGTTGACGATCGTGGTGTCCAACAGCGCCATGAAAGCGCCGACGAGCACGATGGCGACCGCGTGCCAGCCGTTCCCGTCCGCCACCGGGGCCTGCCCGGAGGACGGCATGCCGGGAGCGTCGGGGGCCGAGGAAGGTTCGGTGCTCATGATCTGGTGCTCTTCTCCACTGTGGTCATGACGAAACAATAGGTTCGACATAAGTTTATGTCAAACATAGATATTGGTCCGACATAATGTTGTGCTAGCATGACAGCGTGACCACAGGACTGCGGGAGCGCCGGAAGCAGGAGGCCCGGCAGGCCATCTCCGGCATCGCGATGGAGATGTTCGCCACCCAGGGCTTTGACGAGGTGACGATCTCCCAGGTCGCCGATGCGGCCTCGGTGTCGAAGATGACCGTGACGAACTACTTCCCGCGCAAGGAGGACCTGGTCTTCGACCGGGCTGAGGTGATCATCCACAGCCTGGCTGAGGCTGTTGCCGGGCGCGCGGCCGGCGAGAGCCTGCTCGCCGCGATCCGCCGTGACTACGCGGAGCGGATCGCGAACGGGGACGTTACCCTCGGCGTGCCTACCGTGACGTTTGCCCGGATGGTCCGAAACAGCCACGTGCTCGCCAGCCGGGGACTGGAGATCGCCGACTTGCGGGAGCAGGCGCTCGGCGACGCTATCGCCGCCGAGACCGGCGCGGACGGCGTGCAGCAGCGGATCGTGGCGGCCCAACTCGCGTCGGTTCTGCGGGTACTGTTCGCGGAAGGCATGAAGCGGGTCCTGGACGGCCAGTCGCGCGACGAGATCTGCCAGCTGCTCGCGGAAGCCGCCCGCCGGGCGTTTGACCTGCTCGAGCCGTCCCTGGGCGGCTACGGTATCAAGACCTGAGCTTGCAGCTGCCGAGGGCGACCCCTGGGCAGCTTTCCAGTTCGTGCTCTTCTTCCCCTCGGAGGCGTGGTGTACTTCCGCATGGAGATCCGGATCAGTGCCGCAGATGTGGGCAGCCGGGTCGTAGTCCGCTGGCGCCGTCCAGCGGCCGACGGCGGGCCCGATGAGGTCGCCGACGTCCTGGGCATCCTGGAGACGGCCGACGACGTGTCGTTCGGGGTTCGGAAAGCATCTGGCGACGTCGTGACGATCCCCGTCGCCCGTGCACTGGCCGCCAAGACCGTCCCCCCGCCGCCCCGCAGGAGCAGGCCCGTCTTGCCCGCAGAAGGAACGCCGCAAGCACAACCAGAGCGGTGATATGCTCTGTGAGGTCGATGGGCGCAGGCCCTACACCGACACCAGATGGTCCTGTAGAGCAGTTGGAGTGCTCGCCACCCTGTCAAGGTGGAGGTCGCGGGTTCAAGTCCCGTCAGGACCGCTTAGGTCAGGTAGCTCAGTCGGTACGAGCGTCCGCCTGAAAAGCGGAAGGTCGGCGGTTCGACCCCGCCCCTGACCACCAACTTTTCCCTGCTGAGCTACCCCAGGACTGTGGGGAATTGTGGGGATCTTGACCTGACCACTTTGCTCGGCATCGGTTGCATGGCGCGATGAGTAGTTGGGTGTGACCGGTGTTTCGGCTGAGGCGGTGCCGTGAGCCGGCGCGGGACCCTCTGGGGCACGGGCGGGGGTATTGAGCTTCCGCCGGGCTGCGGTCGCTCGTGGCTGCAGGTTGCCGCTTGTCCCGAGCTGTCGCGTGCGCTGTGCCGTTCCGGCGCTGATGGCTGCGCCTGCCCTGGTCCGCCGCGCGGCCGAGTTCTGGGGCGGGCGTGACGGCCCGGCAACGCGCGGCGGATCCTGGTCAGCGGCCAACAAGTTCGCCGGAAGGCGTGCGCCACCGGCAGCAGCGAGACGCGTTCATCCGCCGCGCCAGGGAAGAAGACCCCGACCGGTGGTCCTACAGTGCTCTCGTCAGTGCGGTCGGCTGCAGCAAGGAACTCATCGCCGCCATCATCAAAGGTCGCGTGTAGCGACGCAGAGGGCCAGCGCGGCGCCGCCCTGCTCAGTGCTGAGAGCGCGTGAACTCGCGAAAAGCCCGGATCACTGTTACCCCAAAAGGGGGTCGGTCGGCTTCTCGTCTGACGGAAAGCTCCTGTGGGCGCACGTTCCGGGTCCACTTCCTGGCGAGAATCCAGATTCGGACTTCTTCTTCGAGAAGTGGCTGGTGCTCAGCGCGGCAGACGGACGGGTACTCGCGCGAGCAGACGCCATGGCCGGGTCGGAAGGCAGCCATCATCAGCCGCACACGACCGACCCGAATCAGATGGGGCTGAGCATCGGCGAGGGACAGGACGGCGCGCCCGTGCGGTGGGGCCGCTGGGACGGTGAGAACCTAGCCGTCGAATACATCGATGATGACGTAGCCCTGCTCAGCGTGAGTCCGTCTGGCGAGTGGCTCATGTCCGTCTCCCACGACCAGGACACGCTCGCCATCCGCAGAACCTACGGTGGCCCGGCGCCCGACAGCCTGGATCTTGACTGCGTGACTGCCTACGCGGAGCGCTGGGTGCCGACCGTCCGGGCCGAGGTCACCGACCGGATGCTGATCACCGGGCCGCGGCATCTGAGGACCGTCCTGGATAAGTACGTCGCGCACTACAACGGGCATCGCCCCACCGGGCCGGGGGCCTGCGGCCACCGGACGACGAAGGCGACGGCTTCACGAGGCCGGTCACAGAGGTGGCGTCGGCTCAGATACGACGTCACGAGGTTCTCGGCGGCCTGATCCACGAGTACCAGCGGGCCGCATAACCGCCAAGAGTCATCGGCGAAATCGCAGGTCACAGGCTATTGCAGAGTTATGGAACTCTGCACGCTCGCGGAGCAGGTCGGGTGTGGCGGGGTCGTCGTGCCATCGCCTCATGAGCGCGGTCAGGCATGGCTGTTACCGGCGTCCCCGCAAGACACGTCTATACCAGTAGAGAACGCGCGCTCTCCCAAGGAACGGAAGGCCTAGATGGACGAGAGGTTGCATTCCATGTTCAGAGATGAGATGTCCTCGCAGGCGAGGCCGTCGCTTGACGGCATGGCCCAGGAGGTGCTGGCCAAGGGGGGGCGCGCCAGGCGCGCGCGCACGGCGAAGATCGCGTCAGCTGTTGTCGCGGCGGCCGGCCTCGTCGGCGCCGCGGTAGCGGTGGTGCCGACGATCGCCGGTGGCCATCCTGTCGCGGCGGACCGGGGCGCGGTGGCGAAGTCCGCCAGCCCCACCCGGCCCGGCACGCAGACCGCGCCCGTCGGCGGCGCGAACACAGTCCCCGTGCCGGCGATCCTGACCGCCGCGAGCTCGCCGGCCAGCTACATTCCGCAGCCGCCGGGTCCCAAGGCGCCGACGGATTCCGCGGCCGTTTTGGACGAGCTGCTGAAGCTGCTGCCTCCCGGGGCGACGAGCAATTACGCCTTCTATGGTCTCGGTGCGCAGACCTACCTGGACGGTGCGTCCGGGCCCGGGATGATCCGGGTCTCCCTAGAGAAGGGATCGCTTAATCCGGCTGCGTGCACCAGCGCGGTCCCTTCGGACATGACGCGGACCTGCAGCACGCTGCCCAGCGGCGCGACCGTGCTGACCGGCAGGATTTCCGACAACTGCATACAGTCGCTGGGGATCGACGTCGACCATGGCAACGGCACCGTCGTCCAGATCGAAGTGGCCACCTGCCTGGCCTGGAACGGCCACAGCAACCCGCCGGCGCACATGGCGATCACCGCTGCCCAGGCAGAGCAGATCGCCGCGAACCCCGCCTGGGGGGCGAAGCAGATGGATGCCGCCCTTGTCCGTGACGCGAACAGCCGGTTCGCCGGCATCCCAGGGAACACGCACTTCGGCGTCCAGCCCGCCAGCGCGTCGGCGGGAAGCTGACGACGCGGGCCTGCCCTGTTCTCCGGGGCAGGCCCGCGTCCGCGGGCCGGGTCAAGGCAGGCGTACTGATGGAGGTGACAGTGCCAGACGACGGCGAGTTCGTCGCTTTCGTCGAACAGTCGGGAGGCCGGCTGTGCGATACCGCTTTCTGGCTGTGCGGGGACTGGAGTCTCGCGCAGGATCTCACCCAGGCCACATTGATCAAGGTCTACCTGTCATGGCGGCGCATCAAGCACGATAACCCCTACCCGTACTGCAAGCAGGTGCTGCTGCGGACCTACCTTGATCACAGGCGGCTCAAGAGCTCGGCAGAGGTGCAGACCGATGTGGTCCCGGATCGTCCTGCGGCGGCCGACGCTGCGGAGCTGCGCATCACGCTGCTGGAGGCTCTGGGGCATCTCAGCCCGCGGGACCGCGCCATCATCGTCTTGCGCTACTGGGAGGACCACAGCGTCCAGACGGTGGCCGAGCTGCTGGGCCTGTCGCCCGGTGTGGTGAAGACGCAGAGCATGCGCGCGCTGGCCAGCCTGCGTGTCCTGCTCGGTGAGGACGAGGCCCTTCCCGTTCCGCCCGCCTGAACTTCCGGCCTAGTCGGCCAGCCATTAAGTGGAATATTGCGTGATCCGCGACTTGTCTCGCGAGAGTGGAGAACGTCCGTGCGACGTGCTGCCCATGCCCGTGCCCGCCGGGGCCTGATCGCGGTCATCGCGGTTGCCTCGGCACTGATGCTGAACGGCACCCTGGCCGTGTCCGCCAACGCGGACACGCCGGCCCGGGTCGCCCTGCCCAACCCCAACCTTGGATCGAACCCGCCCGACGGCACCGCTTCCCCGGCCAATCCGCAGCTGACCATGGTGTTGCGGGTCTACCTGTCCGGAAGCAACCCGCAGGGGGAGGCGGCTACCGCGCTGGCCGTGTCCGACCCGCGGAACCCCGCCTACGCCCACTACCTGACCCCGGCTCAGTACGAGCAGCAATTTGGCCCGAGCCCGGCGCAGGTCAGCGCGGTCAGCGACTGGCTGACCTCCGAAGGCATGACGATCACCGCGACCAACCAGCACTACATCACGGTGACCGCGACCGTGGCGCAGGTGGATGCGGCGCTGGACACCCAGATCACCGCTTACACCGCGACCTTCACCCTACCCTCGGGCCAGACGATTACCCTGGTCAGTTACGGCGTGACCGGCGGATTTTCCGTGCCCGCGGCGCTGGGCGGAGACGTCACCACGGTCACCGGCTTCGATGACTTCGCGTCAGCCAACACAAGCAACACCGTTTCCACGAACAACCCCACCGCGCCTAGCAACGCCGGCAAAACCGACACCACCCAAGCCGGCGGCAGCCGGGCCAGGCCGTCGGCACAGCCGGCCGATGCGGCCAGCGGGTATCAGTGTTCGCGCTACTGGGGGCAGCACACCGTGGCGATCCCGCCCGCCTACGGGCACACCAGCGCGCCCACCCAGTTGTGCGGCTACACCGTCAGCCAGATGCGCAGCGCCTACGGCATCACCTCGAGCCGCTACACGGGCAAGGGCGCGACCATCGCCGTCGTCCTGGACAACGCCTCGCCGACCATGCTGGCCGACGCCAACCAGTTCTTCGCCAGCCAGGGCGTGCCTGGCTTCGCCCCAGGCCAGTACACCGAGGACTTCGACGGGGACAACGAGCCGGCCAGCGCGCTGCAGGCCAGTTGCAGCAACGAGTCCCTGGACCAGCCGGAGGGTGAAAAGTTCGGCAGCTGCATGGGCGAGGTCGTGGCTGACGGCGGACGGGACAAGGCGGACAGGGACCGTAGCCTGGCTGGTGGCGCTTGTGGTGCCCCCAGTAGTGGCGGAGGGGTTGGGGCAGCGGTTCGTTGCCCACCACGCGGTGTTGGCTGTCGTCATTGGCGTGGCGTATGAGGCTGTAGTTGCGATCGGCGGGTTCCTTACCGTAATCGCGCGAGATGTCTCAGCTCGTTGGCAAGGGCGCCTGGCCGACCGGATCGACCTCTTCCTGCAGCGCAAGGGGCCGCGCTTCGAGCGGCGGTACCGCCAGCTCGTGCTCGACGGGTTGCGGTTCACCGACACCAAGGGCTTGGCAACTGTCGGGCCGTTCACGCCGGAGCATGACGCGGTCTTTGTGGACGTCAGCCTTGTCCCGCGCCCGCCGCAGCAGATTAAGACCGGCATCCTCCCCGAGCTCGCCGACGACCGAACCCGACGCCATTCCCTCGCGTACCTCCTAGACCACGTGGAACGGGTCGTCCTAGCTGTCGTGGGCAGTCCCGGCAGCGGCAAGACCACCCTGCTGCGGCACGCGGCCCGGCAGGCCTGCATGCTCAGGCGCTCCCGCAGGGGCCGTCAAAGCCAGGTACGCGACATCCCAGTTCTGTTGTACCTGCGTGACTACGCCCTTCGGCGAGGCCAGTGGGCAGGCGGAGCGCGGCGGCTGAGGGACGCCCGCTTGTGCAGACAAGCGGGCGAGAAGACTTGCCGGGCTGATCGGCCGCGGCGATGAGCACTGAGGGGTTCTCGCATACGTGCACGTCCGAAGCGGGCACTGCCATCCGGAATGATCCGGTGAGGGAGCGGAGCGTCAGCCACAGCGGCTCGGGTCCTGCTGCCTGCGCGAGCCGCGCGCATGACGCGTCGCCGTCCGCGAGTACGGTCAGCAGTATCCGTCCGCTTTCGAGCTGAGGAAGCGCTGACCAGACCCTGGCGCATCGCTCGGCGAGGTCGAGCAACTGGCCATTGCCCGCCGCGGGGAGACCACGCCGGTCAAGCCAGGCCGAGGCGGTGGTCGTGGGTACTCCCACGTCGCCCAGTGCCGCCGCGGCGCGTTCGCGTTCGGCAGCCGCGTTCCGCCGTGCGCTTTCCTTCGCCGCCTGCAGGTCGGCCTCCAGGCGTCGCCGGGCGGCGGCGAGTACCTTGCGGGGACCTGGCAGCCGCGCCCAGGTCAGCAGACGGTCGTCCATCGTTCGCAACCTTAAAACAGGGCGTCGTTGTCTTCGTCTGCGGTGTCAGGGGCAGCCATGTCTTTCAGGTCGGCGGGGTCGGGTGCCATCACGTGCGTGAGTTCATTGCCGGCCCAGACGGCCAGTTCCAGCGACACGCCCGGCAGCGGCTGCGGTGCCCGGCGTATCTCGTAGATGGCGGCCATCGGGTGCGAACAGGGTCAACGCCTGACGGGCACTAATGGCGCAGCGAGTCCTTGGTCGAGCGCCGCTGAGATCGATCTTGGCCGACCCGGCCGCGTCCGTCGCTCCAGGCCGACTCTAACTGACAGGCATGACTGTATAACTGATTGACTCGATCCAGCTTGCCAGCGGAGCGAGGGACCTTGTGCCGGCGGGTTGGGCAGGCCGGCTGGCGCTTAGCGCAGGAGGTTCAGGAACGTCCGCACTGGTTCAGGTAGCCCGCCGTGGCGGTGGACCAGCATGACGCGCCAGTGCGGTGCATGACGAGCGATGGGCCGGGCAAGCAGTCGCGGGAACCGCGCGGCGAGAGATCCGGGCAGGATCGAGACGGCCAGGTTGAACTCGACCAGGTCCGCGGCGCTGAGCAGGTCGTTGACCTCGAGCCGGCGGCCCCGGGCCACCTTGGCGGCCCGGAACGCCCGGTCGACCTCGTGCCGGACAGCCCACCCGTCCGGGAAGTCGACGAAGGGCAGGCCGGCCACGGCGGATAGCGGGACGGGATCGTCGCCGGCGAGCGGGTCCGCCCGCCCGGTGACGAGCACCATGGGCTCTTGCCACAGCAGCCGGGAGGCAAGGCCTCGCTCCTCCTGCGACGTCAGGGCCACCACGGCCAGGTCGAGCGTGCCGTTGCGGATTTCTTCCTGCATGACTGCCGCTGGCGCCTGGCGAAGCTCCACGACCACGTCGGGATGCTCCTTGGACATGGCGAGCATCCCCCGCTGGAGTCCGGGCCACAGGCCCTGCATCGTCCCGACGGTCACCGTGCCGTGCAGCCCGGGCACGGTTGCCCGCGCCGTCGTGCGTACCTCCTGGGCCGCGGCCAGGGCGCGCCGCGCCGCGGGGACGAAGGCCACGCCCGGCTCGGTCAGGCGGACCTGCCGGGTCGTCCGCTCGAACAGCGTCACGCCAAGGTCTCGCTCCAGGGCACTGACCATGCTCGACACCGTCGACTGCACCGTGTGCAGGCGGCGCGCGGCGGCGGTGAAGCCGCCCTCCTCCACGACGGCAAGCGCGAACTCGAGCTGCTTCAGGTCCATCTGCCAGCCTCCCGGTAATTAATCGGTGTTACCGATCATACAGTTCGAGATTCATCGTGAATTACCGGGAAGCAGCAGGCTCGCCCACGTAGTTGTCCCAGGTACACGGGGAGCACGATGCTCCCTTGGCCCGAAAGGGAAGGCCATGCCAGCAATGAACGGCCTGCTCAGCCCGTCCGACAGCGTCCTGCTCCTTGTCGACCACCAAAGCGGCCTGCTCCAGGTCGTGAAGGACATCTCGCATCCAGAGCTGCGCACGCACCTCGCCACGCTGGCGAGGGCGGCCGCACTGTCAGCCGTGCCCGTCATCACCACGGCCTCCGTTCCCGGGGGCCCGAACGGCCCGTTGCTGCCCGAGGTGTTCGACAACGCGCCCGGCGCGCTCTACGTGCCCCGGCAGGGTGAGATCAACGCCTGGGACGTTAAGGGGTTCCGCGACGCGGTGCAGGCCACCGGGCGGCGAACCGTGATCGTGGCGGGCATCATCACCAACGTGTGCGTGGTCGAGCCGGCTCTTTCCGCCCTCGCCGACGGGTACACCGTGCACGCGGTCATCAACGCCTCAGGGACGTACTCCGAGGCCGCCCAGCGGGCCGCCGTCGACCGCCTGTCCCGCGCCGGAGTGGTGATCACCGACGTCGAGGGCGTGATCTCCGAGTGGCAGCGCACCTGGAACCGCGAGGACGCCCTGGAGTGGGCAGGCCTGCACGCCGCGGTCATGCCCCCGTACGCGGCGCTGATCCAGTCGGTCACCCGCGCCCAGGCCGAGGCACTGGGCAGCGAGGGAGCCGACGCCGAGCTCAAGCACGCCAGGCAGCACTCCCCGGCGTGACCCGATACAAGCCCGAATCCGGACTGGCCTGCTCAGCGAGGCGAAACGTGCCCCCGCACCGCTGAGCCAGGGCCGGGCCGGCCAAGGGCGGCCCGTCGTCGGCGAAGGCGTCAAACGGGCGGCCACCGTCACGATCGAGTGGCAAGGAGCCGCCCGGGCGCCGGCAGCTCGGCCGGCTTATCGAAGAGACGCGCTATGCGAACGCGGGATAGGTCTCTGACCTGCAGTTATTCTTCCCGGAGTGTGTCCAGGCGAGCAACGCCGCAGGTTAAGTCCCTCCCGGACACGTGCCTACGCACATGCCTCGCGCTACTTCTAGTCTCGCCATCTACGCGACTGCCGAGCCTGAGGGCCTCCTGCCCGCGCCAGGGACCTGGGAGCGTAACGCGGCGCGGGCCGGGCCGCCCGTGATCATCTCGTGGGCGGCCTGGCTTGCGGTCGTATTCGCTGTTAAGCGGGTGTGATGCTCGGGCTGGTGCCTGCCATCATGCCGAGGTTCCAGAAGTGCGGCACGCGCTCCATCAGTGCCAGGAAATAGACACGGTGAGCGCCGGTGGCAGCCTTGGCTGCCGGGCCGAGCCGGTTCAGGATCGAGTCAAGCTCGGCGAGCTCAGCCGAAGTAATCTCCCGAAATCAGCGTGCGCACAAAATCGGCGCTCGGCGCCCCATGTGTCCTGCGGCCGATCTCACGCTCAGTCATCAGCCCTCGTCGCGCGGGGGCGCGCGCGTAGTCGCCGTTATGCACTTCCTGGCGGCCGGCCGGGATGCTGGCCCAGGCGCGCGAGAACGAATGCTTTGTCGCGTGACGCAATCTCCGCGTGAGCCCAAGGTCCGCCCGCCTCAGGACTGCTGGGACGAATCCCCGAACCATCGAGTTAGCTCTGGTCAGTGCCTGGGCGAGGGGCAAAGACTCGGCCGGATCTGATAACTGACGATCGGCGATCTCGGAGATGGCTATCCGCGGCCGTCTGGTCCAGAGCGCCATCGCCACCGTCGAGATCGGGGGGAAAAGTTTCGACGAGCTGGCCGGCCACACCTGGACCACGGTGATGGAGGCGAGCCGACGCGGCAGGTACGACACGGTCAAACGGGATGCCATGGCCGAACTGATCGAGCACGAGCGGGGCCTGCGCTTCGACTACGGCACCTTGTTCAACAGCCTCGTCCCTGAGTCGTGGTCCGGGCTCACCGCGGGCGTCGGGTTCCAGCCCGAGGAGATCGACCTCGCGCTCGCCCGGACCGAGCTGCGGTGGCGCCCGCTGCCGGTCAGCGGAAATCCGATCCAGTTCCGCCTCAACCAGATCGACGGCTGCCTGCGGCTGGACACGTGGAACGGCGACACCGGCCTGGTACCGCGGACCGAACTGGAATCAGTGCTGCTGGCCGTCGAACGCCTGCTGGTCGCAGCCGCTCACGGTGACGTGGCCGCCGTTCAGATGGCCGGGCGCATCGCGCTGGAGCAGGCGCATGCCCGCTGCATGGCCGCCCTCGCCCACCACCCCACGGCCATCACCCCGCGCTATTACGTCATCTGCCGCACCGCACCGTCCGACCGGGCCGACCTCACCGCCTGGCCCGCACCGGTGGCTACCGGCACCGGCCGCGCCTGAAACCTGTAAGCCTCGATCCACCAGCCATTGGCTTGTGCCGTAGGTTGGGCAGCTTCGATTTCATGACCTGGAGACCGGCACGCTCAGCGGGTCTCGCTCGTGATTTGCGGGCTTTGTGGCTGCAGCTGGGCGGGTCCGGACAGTCCAGAGCTCAGATCGCGCTCATGGCCGGCCTTCGAGAGGGCTGTGCCTGGATCGCGGCCTCGAGCTGGAACCGCCCCAGCTGTCCTCGCGCGCGCGGCCCGCAGGTGCTCGTGTGCCCGGCGGATCAGGCGCGGGTCCCACAACGTGGGATCCTGGTCGGCGAGCGGGACGAAGCGGCCGCCCGCGTCAGCCCGCGCCGGTGCGCGTGCCGCCGACAGCTTGATCAGGGCCGCGAGGCCCCGGGCCGCGGGATCGCCGGGAACCAGGGTAGTAAGCACTTCGGCGAGGCGCAGCGCCTCCGAAGGCAGCGGGGCTTCCTGGCGTCGTGTAACCATCGCGTTACGCTGTAGACCATGGCTGCCGCACCGCGACGTAAATTTTCTCGTGGGCTACCGAGGAGGTGTCCTGGCACCGTGACCGGCTTTACCGCGATACGGCGCCTCGGTCATTCGTGGACTCGCCGGGCAAGCGATGGCTCCCGCGAGGCCTAGGGCGCTGGCAGTCGCGCTCCCGTTCTGCGCGATGGCGGCCGTGGTCGTCGCTGACCGTACAACGGGCCCGCAGGTAGGCCTGCTGCCGGTGCTGTCGCTTGGGCCTGCGCTCGCCCCGGTTGCGCTGGGCCCGGTACGGACCTTCCTCACCGGCGTGCTGGCGATGGGCCTGAGCCTGGCGCTCGCCGCGTGGGACGGGCTCTGGTTCTCACCGCGTATCCCGGTGGCGCTCGTGACGACCGTGGCCGTGACGGTGGCCGGCGTCATCGCCAGCGTGGCGCGGCAGCGCGGGGAGAAGGAACTGGTCAATGTCAGGGCCGTCGCCGATGTCGCCCAGCGGGTGCTCCTGCACCAGGTGCCCGGCCGGGTGGGCCGTGACCTGATAGGCGTGCGGTACATCTCGGCCGCTGCGGCGGCGAGGATCGGCGGTGATCTCTACGATGTCGTCGCGATGCAGGGAGCAACGCGGCTGATCGTCGGCGACGTGCAGGGAAAGGGCCTGGCGGCGGTCCAGACGGCGGCCGTGGTGCTGGCGGCGTTCCGGGAATCGGCTTACGACGCGGCCGACCTGGTGACCATCGCCTGCCGCGTCGAGCGCAGCCTTGGGCGCCAGGCACCCGGCGACATGTTCGTGACCGCGATCATGGCGGAGCTGCCCGCGGAAGGCACGGACATGCGGCTGCTGAACTGCGGGCACCCGGCGCCACTGCTTGTCAGCCGCGGGCAGGCCGGGCTGGCCGAGCCCCCGGAGGACGCCCTGCCACTCGGCCTGGGCCACCTGCTGGCCGGCGACCGCAAGGAGCACACGGTCCCGCTCGGCCCGGGCGACCGCGTGCTTTTCTACACCGACGGCATCAGCGAGGCTCGCGACCGCACCGGTGCCTTCTACCAGCCAGTGCAGCGCGGTGCGCCCGCACTGGCGGGAGGACCAGATCCGGACACCGCGCTTGACCTGCTCTATGACGACGTGCTGCGCCATGCCGGCGGCCACCTACAGGATGACTCGGCAGCCTTGCTCATCATCCGTCAGAGGACGTGACAGGTCGCAGGCTCAGAATGCGCCGCGGCGATGTCTATATCTGAGTCGACGCGGTGCTGCCCGGTGGCGCGACTGCCGTGCAGGTACCCGAAACGAGCTCCCGCCTGCCTGAGCACGGCGACAGTCTCCGCGGTCACGGCTTCGAGTGTCTCCTTCATGTTCCTAGTCTCGCGGATCGGGCGGCCGGTGCATCTCTACTTGCGCGCGGCGCGCCGAACCGGACAATCGGTGCGCGGGCACGCGCAATGCCGACCCGGTTGCTCCACCGCCCGTATTCGGCGCTCGGCCTGCCCTTCGTGGGGAAGGCGGACCGTCCCGTGGCACTGTCAGTGACGGCCCGCCATGGCCGGGTCGCAGGGCCGACTGGCCTCAGCCATGGGCGCGGCGCCGGGTGTGGCCTCGGCAGCTGGCCGTCGTCATCCGCCCCCGCGCCGTCTAGGGCCATGGCTTCCTGCGCGGCCCCGTCCCCGCAGAATCCCCACAACTCCGGGTCCGCGCTGGCGTCCCCCACAGAAAGCCCACGGACAATCCGGCACTCCTGGATTATCGGTGAAGCTGCCAGCGCCGGGTCATGCGATATCAGGCGGGCTGGTCGCGCTGGGCTGGCGGTGGTGCGCTGGGGATGCACGCACGAGGTCGGCCAGATGGCAGCCTTTCATGATCACATGTTGTTGCCGGTGTTCCCACCCCATTTTTTACACGTGATCTTGAATGAAGGACCAGGCCGTTGCCGTTCCTGTCCTCGGTCGACTGGTCCCTCCTCGACGCCGGCGGCCTTTCCGCGGAAACGCGCCGTCGAAAGCCAGCCGCACAGCAACTCACATTGCGGTGGTAAGTGTGGTGTTTTAGGGTGTAAGTTGTCGTTTGCGTTATTCATGGAGAAGTTAAGATATGTGCTGGATGAGGTTGAGGATGCTTCACTGGATAGCTTCGGCCCGAAGGCTGAGCGCCTTGGCGAGAACCGGGATTACCTGCGGAGTCTTGGTCGCTGCGGGAGGCCTGGTCGCTGCCGGAGGGCCGGCCCACGCGACGACCGTAACCTGCCCCACGGTCTCCGCCACTGGTGTGGTGACCCCGGCCCCGGCCCCGGGCGTGTACTGGTGGGGCTGCGACCTAGCGGGCGCGGACCTCGCCCGGGCGGACCTCGCCAACGCGAACCTCGCCTGGGCAGACCTAGCCGGGGCGAACCTCACCGGAGCGGACCTCGCGGGCGCGACCCTCGCGGGGACTAACTTCACCGGGGGGGCCGACCTGGCCAACGCGAACCTGACCGACACGCCCCTGACTGAAGCCAACTTCACCGGGGCGAGTCTGAAGGGAGCGAGCCTGAATGGCGCGTATCTTGACCTGACCACCCTGGCATCGGCCAACCTCACGGACCTGAATGCCGGCGACGCGGACTTCCTCGAGTCCGTGCTCACGGGTGCGACCGTATCGGGGGCCAAGCTGGGGAGCGCCGGCCTCACCCGGCCGCAGACCTGTGGCGTCACCGGAACTCCGGCCAGCCTCCCGGCCAACTGGAACCCGATCGGCGGCTGCCTCGTGGGGCCAAATGCCGACCTGTCGAACGGGAACCTCTCCGGCGCCGACCTGTCCGGCCAGGATCTCTTCAACGCGATGCTCCAGCACACCAACCTGACCGGGGCGAACCTGACCGACGCGAACCTGGACCAGGCGTACCTCTACTCAGCCAACCTGGCGGATGCCAACATCTCTGGTGTCAATCTCGGGTCGACGTACGCGTTCCAGAAGGTGGCGTCAGGCGGCGTTACCGGGTCGTCGGCCACGACGCTGCCCAAGTACTACACCCTCGACGACAAGTACCTGATGGGCCCGGATGCGGACCTGACCGGGGCGAGCCTGTCCGGGCTTGACCTGGCGGGCATCGACCTCGCTGGCGCCACCCTTACTAACGCGAACGTGGCCGGCGCTGCCCTGCGGCGCGCGACCCTTGCCGAGGCTCTCACCGGTGGCCTTACCGGGCAGCCTGCCTCGCTTCCGGCTGGGCTGTCCCTCGTGGATGGCTACCTGGTGGGGCCCGACACGAGCTTCGCGGGGCAGGACCTGTCCGGCATTGACTTTTCTGGGCTTAACCTGACCGGTGCCATATTCAACAGTGCGCAGCTCGCTGGCGCTGACCTCGCCGGGGCGACGCTGACGCAGGCGCAGCTGTGGAGGGCGAACCTGACCGGCGCGAACCTCAGCGATGCGGTTGCCGGTGATGCCTCCTTCCTCGACGCCACCCTCACGTCGGCGGATCTGTCCGGAGCCGACCTGAGCACCGCCGAGCTGAGCAACGTCAAGTCGGGGTCCATTACCAGCGGGCCGGCCAAGCTGCCCGCGCACTGGAAGCTCGTTGGTGGATACCTCGCTGGCCCGGGCGCCTACCTGGCCGGCGCTGGCCTGCAGGGCCTGAACCTCGCGGGGGCGGACCTGCTCGACGCGTACCTGGACGGGGCGAGCCTTTCCGGCGCGGACCTGTCCGGCGCGAACCTCGAGGAGACAGTCCTTTCGGCAGCCGACCTATCGAGCGCGGATCTCGACAGTGCTAACCTGACCGCGGCCAGCCTGCAGGGGGCCACGATCACGGGGGCGACCTTTACCGGGGCGACCTGGGCCGACACCACCTGCGCGGACGGCACGAACAGCAACAAGCACGTGGGCGGCTGCCCCGGCCCACTAGACACGACGCCGCCGGCGGTGAGCGTGACCGGTGTCGCCAGCGGCAAGGTGTACGTGACGGGTGCGGTCCCTAAGGCTGGTTGCACGACGACCGATAACGGCACGGTCGCGACCCCCGCCACGCTCACGGTCACCACCACGGGCAAGAACGGCTTCGGGCGCTTTACCGCTACCTGCGCTGGCGCCGTCGACCTGGCCGGGAACAGGCAGAAGGCCCCGGTGAGCGTCAGTTACACCATCGTGGCGGGGCTGCACGGGTACATCTCCCCGGTCGCCGGCGGCACCGTCGCGCGCTCGGTGAAGACAATGACCGTCGGCTTCCGGCTGACGACCTCCAGCGGTGCCCCGATCGCGGCCCTGACCGGCAAGGCCCTGGCGGCCGCCCACGACGTCCGGGTATCGCTGCGCGGGCCGGGCATCAAAGTGGTCACCGTCGCCTGCGGTTGGAGCGCGACCCAGCAGGCCTTCACCTGCGCCATCCGGATCCCGTCCGGTGTCCGGACGGGCACCGCGCAGGACTACACCCTGACGGCGGGGGAGAACGTCGGCACCGGCTGGCTGAACGCACCCGCCGTGCGCGGCACCGCGAACCCGGAGGTCATCCACTTCCGGTGATCCGGGTTGCCATTTGCGCTATTCGTGAAAAAGTTAAGCTCTGTGCCGGATGAGGGTTAAGGATGCTCCATCGGATAGCGGGCCCGAAGGCTGAGCCCCTGGACGGAATCGGAATTGCCTGCGCGGGCCTGGTCGCGGCTGGTGGCCTTCGGCTTGCGTCTATTTCCGGCATGAGACCAGGCCACCGGCCAGTCGACGGCTTTCAGTCGATTCGCGCGGGAGTGCGTAGCCGCTGGCTGGCGGCTGGCGGCTGGTGGCGTGGGTGAGCGCGGGCGACGGGGGGCCTCGGTGGCGGCCGGTCTGGCGGGGGTGGCGGCACGGCTGGGGATCGCGGTCGGCTACGGCGCGGAAGACGCGGCTGCGGCGGTGCGGAACTGGCTGGAGGCCGAACGGGTATCGCCTGATCGTCTGGAGCATCTCCCTGACAGGCACGATGCTGATCGCCCGATAGCGACTACCTGCGGAACCGGATAGCTAGGCTCATCTTTGACCTGAAGACCGGAGAGGCAGTGATCGACAAGTGAGCGGCGCAAGACCTTTGCTGACTGCTGCCAACGAATTATCGACCCAGGAATTTCCCCCGGAGTCGGCGCCTGGCAGTGCTCGCCACCCTTTTTCCATGAGGCTCGCCCATCTGTTTGAATACCAGGCTCCTGCGGCGGAAATAACGCCTTGCAGGCGGTCGCAGGGTCCGATGGCGGCTTGTTGTGGTGGAGGGGTGCGTATGCGAATCGTGCGATCATCGCGCCGCCTGCTGCGGCGCCGATGCCGATGACCCGTCCGGTAAAGCCGCCGGCGACCTCGGTTGAGAAGTAGCGACCATCGAGCGCGGCGAGTGACCGGAACATGCTGCCCTCCATAAGTCCGAACGCCAGGCGATCCGGGGGGCTGGAGATGCGGCCGGCCTGCGCCGCGGCGCGCGTCGCGCGGATTGCCAGCGTGACGCCGCTGCCCGTTTCGGCGGGAATCTCGGTAAGCGTCTGGCGGATACCGCCGAGCGCGACCTCTACCCGGACGGCGTCCGGGTAGACACCGACGCGCGCCCAGTGCCAGGTCTCGAGCCACAGGATCAGCTTCGCGCAGCCCGACCAGATGACCGCCTCGGCGGCCCACTGCTCGTCGCGCGCGCGGCGCAGCGCTGAAGGAGTCCGGGGTGAGATCGGCCACATCCTCAACGATCCCCGGGGTGAGATCGGCCACATCCTCAACGATCCCCGGGGTGAGATGCACCTGGAGTACAGCACTGAGAAGAAGCGCAACACCGCCGCTGAGAAGGCAGCCAACGCGCTCGCGATGGAGATCCTGTTCGGCGAGTCCGGCATCAAGCCCTTCGAAGGGCTGACGCTTGATCGCGAGATTGCCGACACGGCAAGGCAGCTAGGCGTCGCACCTGGCGTCGCCGTCCACCAGATGCACCGGAAGAGGCTTCTGGACTACCGGCGCGGCAACCAGCTCTGCGTCGACCTCGGCGGGACCTTCACCGCATAGAGGTTCACGCGACGGCGAGAGGGGTGCTGCCGCACATCATGCGGGAAACCGTCGGGTCCTCCAACGTTGAGGTCACGATGACGATCTACGCGCAAGTAGACGGTACCGATGGCCGCCTTCCCGCCGGAGATCACGATGTTGTGGCCGCGCTCGACGGCCAGCAGCGGGGCCACCAGGATCTCGCTGCCGGTAGCGGCGAACGACGCGACGTCTCCCCGGCGAAGCCGGCCCGCCTCACGCCTGCCCCCGCCGCTGGGGAGGATGAGGATCCGGCACCGGTCGGGGTCGGTAGCCTCGAGGTCGGCCAGTTCCGCCTCGGGCTCGGCCAGCGCTCGCAGCATCTGCCGGGTGCGTGCCTGGCGGTCCTGCAGGTCGATTCCTGACAGGCGCAGCGCCTGCCCGTCGGGGCCGTAGACGAACTCCATCCGGAAGCTGGTGTCCAGGATCGCCTTCACCTCACCCCGTCGGTGCTATGCGGGGAAGATGATAGTGGCCTGGAGGACGACGTCTATGTTCTCGGCGACCTGGCGCTTGAAGTTGCTGCTGACGTTGACCATCATCAGCTGGGAGAACTTCGTCGCGACGCTCAGGTTGTAGGTCGATTCTTGGGTCAGGCTGAGCTTGATCTCCCGCCTGGTCAGCCTATTGGCACCCGACCGCATGTTGATGAGGGACTCCAGGGTGGCGTCGCCTGTCAGGCCGGCTGAAGCCAGCAGGGTCCGGGCACCCTCGATATCTGCGGGGCCGCCTGGGAACGTGTCGCTCACCTCGAGGCGCTCGCGCACCTTGTTGCCAAGGCCCAAGTCTGCCTTCAGCGAGCCAGATCTGCCGACAACTTTGGCTGAAGCGTCCAGCGAGGTCTGCTCGTTGCGGGTGGTGGCGATCACGTTATCAACCTTCACCGACTTGGCACCAAGGAGCATGCACACCTGAGTGATGAGCATGAACTTCGCCACGGCGAACTCCGTCACGGCTGAGTCCGCAAACTCGTACTGCATCTGATTGTAGGGACTCTGGATGAGCAGCCCGCCGGCCGTGAGCCGATTTTGCGAACTCAGTTGCCTGATGAGGAAATCATCAGTGCTCGCCGCCTCCTGAAGCGTAACGACGGCCGCCTCTTCGTCGTCGAAATAATCGACAAGACGCTTATCGCGTCGTCCCGCCCGTGCCTGATCCTCGGTGAGCACCAGTATCACGCGTCGCCGCTCGCGCGCGCGGTCGGTCAGCCTTCCCACGGGGTCCTCCTGATCCGATGAAGTCCGATTCGGGACTGGCGAGTTGATCGCGCGTCTTGACCATCGCGCGGCCAGCGCTTCCTTAGCCATGTCCACGCGACGCTGAGGAGCCTCCGCGGGGCCGTCAGGACCCAGCGCAGCCTCCGGATCGCTTTTCCCCGGCCGGCCCGCGAGTTCAGGTCGGCGGCCAGTTCTGTTGGGTCGATGCTCCGGCCGATCAGCTGCGCGCTCGCCACGATGTCCTGGACGGTGCTGTCAACATCAAGCCACCACGCGCGGTCCACCAGTGCCATGACAGGCGCGGGTCGGCCGCCGGAATCGCGCTCGGCGGTTCGTACCTTGAACACCGTCGCTGCCCGACCGACGGTCACCTGGGTCGATCCAGTCGTGGACGCGCGTCCCCGTTTCAGCGTCTTCGACAGGAGCCCGAGCGCGCCCGCCGCTGCCTGGTCTGTGGCATATAGCACTGTTCCGTCCAGTACGCACGGGTCCGGTGACATATTGTCCAGTGCCTGGCTCCGGATGAAGATCACTTTCCCAGAGCCCGTTTCACCAGTGACAGGGCTTCCTCGTTTGTGCGCATCGAGCCAACCGCGATGCCCTTGACGTCGGCACGCGTCCGGAACATGGTTATCTCGTCAATGTCCGCGATCAGGTCCTGGTATTTTGCAGGCCCTAGCTCGCCTGCCTTAGGGTCGTCGTCGGCATGCGTGCCAAGCATCACGACATGCCTGCTGCCGACTTTCCAATCCTTCAGCATCTTCCCTTCCCGGTAGATCACGGCAGAATATGCAGAATCGGTCCTTGCCTGGTATGCGTCAAAGAGGTAGAAAATTCTCTTCGATTTATCGAACTGCGACTTCCAGTCCCCGTAGTTTGCCTCGCCACCAGGAAAATCGGTTCCTTTCCTGATGCTGCAGCCCGAGGGCCTTGTTTCGATTCCACTGGGTCTTCTCGCGGCCGAGGGTGGGTTCGATATTCGACGTGTCCCCGGTTTCGAGGATGTACCTGTGGAGCGTCGTCTTCCCGGACAGTCGGGGTCCCAGCAACGCGATGCCTTCCCCGTCGAAGAAGGTTACGAAGAAGTCCCACAGTCCCCTGCCCATCAAGACCCCCTGGCCGCATGCTCATGGCTCTCCTGGTGACACGATACCCCTAACCCTGTGGCACGCGTAAGAAGCAAAAGGCGGCTGGCTCTCCGGTAAGAAGGGGAGGACTACTCGAGATCACGGCCACGGCCTGCCGTAAAGCCGTTTACCCAGGTAAGCAGGTTTTCCTTCGACGGTCATTCAAGGCGGGCGACGGTCATCCAGGGCGGGCGCGTGACTTTCTCGCAAGTCGATGTAGCGCCAGCACCGCGTGGCGCACGGATGGCCATTCAGTGCGGGGCCAGGCTTCGCGTGACAAGGGGCCGCACGCGATCCGAATCGGCTGCGAAGCGGAGTCGGAGTACAGTCGCGTCCGTAGGTGACCTTGACCCGCAACCTCCGGGCCTGACCAAAGTTACGCAGAACATCCGATCACGCGCAACGAACGAGACCACCTAGAACGACGTGCTACGCGCCATCGGCTACGAGTCCCACCTGCGCATCCTAGGAAGTCACGATCGAGCCCGGTAGCGACATCCCCGTCTGGACACTCGACGGGAACGACCCACCGAACTTGCCGCAACACAAAGTGTTATGGAAACAGCCGCCGGCGGCGGAGGCCGGGACGCGATCTGACGGTCATCCCTGGTCAACACAAATCGTGTCGTCTTCTGGGCCGGAACGTTGAGGCCGTCGGCCCCAAAAGGAGGCCGGCGCCGCCTCGGGAAGATCACCGAGTTCCTCAGGCACTACAGAGCGCTGATGTGCTGGCTCTGGCCCGGCGCACGGGATGGGTATGGCAGCGGAAGGGCGGGGCGTGTACAGTTCCGGCCATGACGAAGAGAATCGAGACTCCCTTCAACCGGTGAGCGTGGTCCCCGAGCGCAGTGCGCTCGACCACCAGGTATCCCTGTTCGAGCACGCACGGCGGCTACACCTCCTGACCCCGGATGGCCCACTTCCGGACGGCGGCCGCCCGTTCCCCGACGGTGGCGACCCTCCGAGGGCCTCTTGGTCGACGTTGGAGGGCGGACCCCTGAATCCGTGGCTGCGGAGATCATCGAGTCGATGCGAAGCACCGATCCGAAGACCATCGCGGAAATGATCGGCGGAAGCAAGGACGGCGCCGATATGCTCGGCCTCGTCTATAGGGAGCCAAGTCGCTGGTAGACCCGACGAGTCGGGCCCGCCTCGCGTGAACCCAGCCAGGACCGCGGCTCAGGCCGCCAGCCTGGCCCTGTTCCTCCCCCGTCCCCTCGATAGGCGCCGATCCCTTGGCCGCGGTCGACGTGTCAAGGCTCGCGAAGCGACCGCGTGCGGTTCGGCCTTGACTCTGCGGACGGGGCCGGGACAATCGGGCGCCGAGGGGACGACTCGACCTCAGCCGCTGCCCCCGGCCGCCAACGGCGAGCAACTCGCTTCCTCGGTGGCAAGCCGACCCGGAGCACAGGACGCCCAGCGTCCTAGCTAGCACCGGAAGCGGCGCGGCAGCAAGATTATTTGCTCGCAATGGTCCGGGTCGGCGTGCGATGCTCCTGTGCGTGTCTTCGACGCTGATCGTTCCCACTTTGGCGGCTGGCCCGTTCCGGCTCCGCCCTTTCACCATCGCTGACATTGACGCGGTGCGCGAGGCCTCCGGCGACCCGCACATTCCCCTGATTACCACTGTGCCCGCTGCTTTCACCGAGGACGAGGGTCGTCGCTTCATCGAGCGGCAGTGGAGCCGCGCCGAGCAGGGAACCGGGTACTCGTTCGCGATTGCTGATGCCGACGCTGACCGCGCGGTCGGCCAGATCGGGCTATGGCTGAAAGATCTCGGCGAGGGACGCGCGTCCGTTGGATACTGGGTCATCCGTTCAGCACGCGGCCGCCGGGCGGCTGCCCGCGCTCTGCAAGCGCTTGCGCTGTGGGCGCTTCATGAGCTTCGGGTCCCGCGACTCGAACTGTATGTTGAGCCGTGGAACGCGGCATCCGTGATGACTGCGGAGCGAGCCGGATTCCAGCGGGAAGGGCTGCTGCGGAGCTGGCAGGAAGTCGGCGGCACGCGCAGGGACATGTACATGTACGCCCGCCTATCTGGTGACCCGGTTCCGCCGGTTTCCTAAGCGACATGGCACGGTTCCGTATGCGCCCGGGCGCGCCGCGGCGGGACCGACCGCCAGGCCGCATGCCCGTCGCGGACGCGTCCGGCGCGGCGGCGCGTAGCGCCGTCGCCTTGATCCAATACGGCTCAACTCGGCAACTAACTCTCGCGATAACCAGGATTCGCCGTACAGAGTGTCGCTAGCTTGCTTCAGCCTCGCAACCTCAAAACTACTCCTGTCCTGAGATTACGTGGACCGAGCGCGTGGCCGAGATCTTGTCGCCGTCGATGTCAAAGGTGATCGCTGCGACATATTCCCCATATTGGCTAATCTTCAGATGAGCCGGCAGCACCATCTGAAGATTTGCGGATACCTGCGAGAACCGGCGCGACCCCAGGGTCACGACCTGCTGCAATCCTGTTTGCACAGAATTATCAGGCCCTCGGACTTCGAGGCTGATCCGAGCTTCCTTACCTTCGATTATCAGAGGCTCGGGATCGTCATCATCCCTAATGGCAAGTACAAGGAATATGTTCGTCTCCGCCGGCAGAGTTGGGAAGGCGAGGAAGTCGGGGCTGTATCCGATCAAAGTGATCGCCCCGCGCACGTCAACACCTGCACCCTCGCTGAACCCGAACCAATCTAGTATCAAGCTCACTGGGCCACCGCTTCCATGTTTCGAGATCCAAGCAGAATCTTTGGTTCCGATGGTTTTATTTCTGAACCTTGACCTGAAAAAGAGTCACTCCAGTAGTGCATAGCTCGCATCGAAAAGAGGGCGGCAGAAGGGGCTTCGTTGAGCGAAACAATGAACACGGAGCGCCATAGCGCGAGAGAAGGGGCTAGTCCTTCACCGACGAATATTGGAGGCTGATTAACCTGGCCGTAGCGACCACGAAGCGCCCAACCCGGTGGAACTGGATCATTCTGCGCTGGCGTCCCGTTCCTGTTCGCCGCCACCAAAGAGACCTGCCACTGCGCACCGAGCGCCAGCGCTACTTCCGCCAGGGTGTCTAGAGTAGCATTCTGGCGACCGCTTAGAAGTTTAGAGACCCATGCCCGGCTTTTACCAATACGTGAAGCCAGATCTTTTGCCTGGAGTCCTGCGTGACCGAGATAATTCTCGACATGCGCGGCAAATATCAGCCTAAGACTCGTAGTTTCATACTCCAACCGCTCCTTTGGCGAGAATCCGTGGAGCGTACGGCCATCTGTGTTCATGAATAACTCTCCGTCTCGCTTGGCTCGCTTCACTCTGTCTGCCGCAGTCGCCTTCCACGCTTCCGGCAGATCTTGAGATTCTTGGCCCGTATGAGCGCGATAAAAATGTCCCAATCGCGATCCCGATTGGCAAGAGCTCTTGTTATAAGCTTCCCGCGCGGAGGCGCCTTTATCTCCAGTAGCTTGATGTTAGAGCAGGTGAACAATTCCATCTTACTGGGGGGAATCGGACACTTCTGTAGGCACAACTGATCTATCACGTTGAAGGCCGCCATGACCTGCGGCTTATTCGGGATTTCCTCGTACTCCTCCCTCGCTGGCACTGCCTCGCCCACCACCAGCCAGTAGACACGTAGAACGTGAGGACGACCGTCGGGGACCCTTGGGTCAGGGAAGAGCTGGTAGCTGCGGTTCAGTATCGTAGTTCACCTTCAGGTTAACTCGGGGGGAAGACACTGTCCACGTAAGCCATTGGTGATCTTCGAAACGATGACCACACCACATCCGCCAGACCGACGCTGCACGCGCGGTCACCATGTGTAGGGTACTGGGTTCGGTCCGTCCAACCTCGGCAAGCTGCACTAATCCATCCCGTTTCCTGCCTATACCTGCCGAGGGGCCGAGAGGCTCTGCGCGCACGTACCTGACAGGCTGCGCTTGGGGCATGGGGATACACCTGACAGGACCGCTCGATCGGCATTGGCTTGGGGTTCGCCAAACGCCGGAGACGCGCTAGCGTCGGGGTGTGACTGAGGCAGCGAGCGACGGGGCGAGTCGGTGGAAGACGTTCGGCGAGCGGGTGATCTACGACAACCCGTGGGTGTGGCTGGGCCAGGTCGACGTGGAGCTGCCGGACGGTGAGCGGTTCTGGCACCACGTCGTTCGGCTGAACCGGGCGGCTATGACGGTGCTGGTCGATGATCAGGATCGAGCACTGTTGCTGTGGCGTCATCGGTTCGTGCAGGACCGGTGGGGATGGGAGCTTCCGGGCGGGATCATCGATGAGGGCGAGGAACCGGCTGAGGCGGGGGCGCGGGAAGTAGAGGAGGAGACTGGTTACCGGGTTGGCCGGATAGAGCACCTGGTCACGTTCCAGCCGATGGTGGGCATGGTCGACTCCGAGCACTTCGTTTTCGTCGGCCGGGATGCCGAGAAGATCGGCGATCCCACGGAGATCAATGAGGTCGAGCGGATGGAGTGGGTTCCGCTCGCGTCGGTGCCTGGGCTGATTGCTGCCGGGGAGATCTGGAACTCGGGCATGCTGGTTGCGCTGATGGGGCTGCTCACTCTGGACCGTAGCTAGGCGGCCTTGCCGATCCGGGTGGTCAGTTCCCTGATTCGACGACGCTGGCGGGCCGACCCGGTGAGTTGGGCGAGTTCCCTAGCGCGGGCGAGGTGTCGGCGTGCCTCGTCTCGCTCGCCTCGGACGTGCAGGGCGGCGGCAAGGTCGCAGCAATCCGTGCCGGATCAAGGGCGGCGGTGACGAGCACCCCCAAGAACGCCCGGTTCTGACCGTCAAGCAAGTCTTCGACCTAGCCGAGCGAGTCGGGCGGCGGCCGGTCGGCAACATGCGCAAAACCCCGGACGGCTACCGGCTCCGCTTCCGTAGGAATGGCGAGTTCCGGACCTCGCCGGGAGGGTTCGCCACCAGGCAGCAGGCCGAGCGGGCATTGTGGAAGATGGCCGACGACAACCGGGCCGACTGCATCCATGACCGCAGGTTCCACGCCCTGGTGCTCCTGGTCACCTTCGCTAGCCTTCGCTGGGGAGAGGCAACCGCGCTCACGCGCTCCGATCTCGACCTGAGAGCGGGCACCGTCCGGATTCGGGCGGCCTACGTCGAGCGCTCTACCGGCGAGATGCTGCTTGGTCCGCCCAAGTCAGAAGCTGGTCGGCGGGTCGTCGGCATTCCGGCCGCGATCATCCCCGACCTGACACAGCACCTGGCGATCTACGTCAAGGGCGAACCGGGCGCGCTTGTGTTCCCTGGCGTCAAGGGCGGTCCTATCCGGCGGGGCAACTTCAACCGGCTGTCGGGCTGGCCGCACGCGGTCGAGGCGATCGGCATGCCCGGCTTGCACGTCCATGATCTTCGCCACACGGGCAACCAGTTCGCCGCCGAGAGCAAGGCGGGACTCAAGGACCTGATGGCGCGCATGGGCCACGATTCCGAACGGGCCGCCATGATCTACCAGCACAAGGCGCGCGGCGCGGACAAGGCCATCACCGACGCCATCGACGCTCACGTCAGGGACCAGCAGGACCAAGGCGACGAGGACGACGGCACCACCGGGGCACTGGTGCCCGCAGGCTGACATCCCATGATCGGTAGGCGCAGGTTCGTGAGGGCCGCATCACGAACCTGCGTCTTCCTTGTACCGATGCGATCGCTTCCAACTCATTTGCCAGACCTGCGGCCTCGATGCGGGAACACCCAAAGACGGGAGGGATCACGATGCATTTGAACAACAGCTTCGTTCGCTGCTGGAGCCATCGCTATGTCAAGACTGAGCTAAGAAGTCCCACAGCACGGGAACGTGTGCTGCTCTCGATGATGCATCCCGCGACTGCTTCACATGGATGCATGACCAGGGACCAGCTAGACTGGATGCGTCATCACGTCCTTTGCATCCTCGCTGGAGTCGGCCAACCGGTTGCAAGCGCCATCCTCACGATATGGAAGCCTGAAACACAGACAGTACTGGATGTTCGGGCCGTCGCAGCGCTCCAAGCACTCGGCGAACTGCAGCCAACCAAGACGGGCGGGCTCCGGACTACTGGAACTACCTAGAGCGGTTCCGAGAGGTCGCTTCGGACCTTCACGTCACGCACCGGGACCTAGACCGGGCGCTCTGGAAGTGGCACAAGGCGGGGATGCCCGAGACCTGCCCCGGCCAGTACGAGAGGCAGCTCACTCACGGGGGCCTGGACGACGTCGAACCTCTCGCCTGTTGGCTAGTCCGACCGACCACGGTCTAATGGCACGCTAATGGCACGACGACCTGTCGATGCCCCTTAATCGAACAAGGCCCAGCGTTCGGAAAAATCTCCAGACCTGGGCCTTCGTTGTGGAGCGGGTGACGGGAATCGAACCCGCACTGTCAGCTTGGGAAGCTCCGTCCTGCTGTTACGAAGGTTATTCAGCGCATTCTGTAGAAGTGTAGTCCGATGACCGCCGAGATGGTTGTGGCGAAGGTCTTGAACGGTCGCCGGTAGTCGGTGCTCATTATCCTCCAGTTCTTGAAGTGGGAGATTACCTGCTCGATCTTCCAGCGAAGCTTGTTGACGCCAGTGTTGAACTCCTTCTGCCATTCGAGAAGCTCGCCACCCTGCGGCTTCTTGAACGGGGTGATCATGTCGTTGCCGACGTATCCCTTGTCGCCCATCCAGTTCCCGGGATCCACCGTCTCCAGCGCCCCGGAATCGCCGAGGCAGTAGCTGTCGTGACGGTTTCCGCTGACCGGATCCGAGATCCATGAAAGGCGGCCGTAAATCGAGCAAGCGAGCTGAAGGTTCACGCCTGTGGTCTTGTGCTTGCCTGAGTACAGCTTCGGGTGCGCCTTCCATGACCAGCACGGGAGCAGGGTTCCGTCCACGATGTACTGCTCGTCCTCGTCTAGGTCGTCTGCCGTGGGCACGAATTCCCTCATGCACTCGGCCAGGAGTGGCGTTATCACGGATATGGCACGGCTAACGGTCGGTTGGGAGACCCCGAAGGACTCGCCTATTTCCGCCTGGGTTCGATTGTGGCGCTTGTACGTCAAGGTCACTACAACGGAGTCGTGAAGGCCAAGGCTTGGCGGCCACTTCTTCTGATCCTCAGGCACATCAGTGCACGCGACCCGCATGCAGATGTCGATTATCTCGTCCCTGTCGAATCCCGTGGTATGATACATGCGCGGCCTGTTTCTGGTTGATTGAGTGTGGTAACCCAATCCTCTCCAGAAGCAGGTCGCTTTTCATTTAGGCGCGCCGCAGCTAGACATAAATTTCACATAACGAACAAGGCCCGTGAATAACCTTCTACGTAAGATATTGCTAGAAGTCCTGTTATACAAGGACTTTAGCGTTTCCAGGGGTGCGTCTGAGTGCGTTCTTGGTAGAAAAAATGGTAGAAAATCCAGGATGTGCGAAATCTGTGGAGGGTGGTGGAGACTACTGCTCGAAAGCCCGGAGACGGCGGCTGTGTCCAGGTTCCTCTGGGATAGCTCCCGCGGCCGACGTTGACAACCGGTGGCGGCCGGCGACTACTTAGCACGACAGCGACGGTGGAGGCGCGCCCGTAGCCGCCGTTATGCGCGGCGACAGTAGCCGGGGCGTCTATCAGCGAAGGCGCGCAGAACAGGTAATCCTGACCGGCGACTGTGCTGTTAAGCCCTGTGACAGCAGCCCGTAACTAGGGCGTGGGCGAGTGTCGTGGACGCCGAAGGTGCGAGCAGGAGCGCAGGCAGCAGTGCGCTTCGCCACTGCCCCATGGCACAGAGCGCTGCAGTCACTCGTGCCGCGGATCGCCCCTGGTCGGCCTTGGCCAGCGCGACCGCGACTTCAGCTAGCGCCATCGCCTCGTAGTCCGGTTCAGTGATCGAGCGGGCCAGCGCTTCAGCCTGCTCATATTCCCCGGCCCCAGCAAGCGCCACCGCGACTTCCGCCAGGACTCTCCCCTCAGCCTCCGGGCTGGTCGTCGAATGGACCGCTGCCTCGGCCTGGGCGGCCATGGTGACAGCCCACTGGTGCTCCCCGGCCCCGGCCAGCGCCACCGCGACTTCGGCCAGGACCATCGCCTCGAAGTCCATGTCGGTGATCGAGCGGGCCACCGTTTCAGCCTGCTGGTGTTTCCCGGCCCGGATCAGCGCGGCTGCGACATCAATCACCGCCCTGGCCTGCGAGTACGGGTGGGCGTTCCGGGGAACCAGCGCTGTGGCCTGCTCGTGCTCCCCGGTCTGGGCCAGCGCCGCCGCGACTTTGGCCAGCGCGTGAGCCTGGGAGTCCGGGTCGGTGATCGAGCGAGCCACGGCCTCAGCCTGCTGGCGCTGACCGGCCCGCGCGAGCGCCTCCGCGACATTACTCAGGGCGCTCACCTGGTTATCCGGGCTGGTGATCTTCTGGGCCGCGGCCTCGGCCTGCATGGCCATGGCGGCGGCCTGCTGGCACTGGCCGACCCGGGCAAGCGCCTCCGCCACTTCAGCCAGAACGAGCGCCTGGCCCTTCTGATCGGTGATCGAGCGGGCCGCCGCCGCAGCGGGTGCCAGTCCGGCACGTCGTCAGGGACCGGGGGATTCGGGCGGCCGGCCACGATCACCCGCATCCCGGCCGGCGGATCGCCGGGCAGCAGCCCGGTCCCTCGCCATGACGCGGTCGCAGGGGATGATGGGTTCACCCCAGCCGGCCGGTAAGCGGCGGGCGTGGCCTCGGCGGCAAGCTGCGGTCATCCGCCCCGGTGCCGTCCAGGACCACCACGGTTTCCTGGGCAGCCGCGTCCCCACAGAATCCCCACAAGTCCGGGTCCGCGCTGGCGTCCCCCACAAAAAGCCCACGGACAAGGCGGCACTTCACGGCACAATCTGGCGCGGATGCTAAAGTGGTAGTAGGAGCTGATGGAAGCCACTATTCGCCTTTGTGCAGGTGAAAGGGCTGACTGGGCCTAGGGTGCAGGCGAGGGTCATTTACGATAGACCCTCTGAAAAGCGGAAGGTCGGCGGTTCGACCCCGCCCCTGACCACCCTTTAAAGTTTTCGAATATCCTCCCTGAACTGCCTTGTCCTCGCAGGGTTTTCTGCGGAATGTGCCCGGAGGGCCTGCGGAGTCGGCTTGAAGTTGTGGGGAAACTGTGGGGATCTTGGCCTCTCGCTTCGATCCGGCGTGGTTCAGGGTGCGTTCTGGGTGAGTTTCCGTGACTCGTGTGGCGAGTGAGGCGGTTCAGGGTGCCGTGAAGAGGGCGAGCTGGTGCCCGGCCGTTGATGACCTGCCTTCCTGGAAGCGGAAGGTCACAGGGCCGGTCTGTGAATGTCTGGCTGCCAGTTGTCCTTGCACTGTGAGCGGTGGCCTGGTCAGGCGGCAGGGTGCCGACCCCATGTGCGAGCGCGGCTAGCCTCTTTCGGGGTCGCCGTGCGGGAACAGTGAGCCTTGGCGGGTCCGGCGGTAGCGGGCACTGGTACTGCGCGGGCTGCTGCCGATGAGCTCGACGGATCCTTCGTCGCGCATGATCGTCAGCCAGCGCCGGACCGTCTGGTCATTGAGTCCGGTCCGTGCTGCCAGTTCCGCCCGTGACAGGGTCTTCTCCCCGAGGGCGGCGAGTAGCGCGGTGCGGCGGTTGGCTCGCATCGTAGTGCCGCTGGTGCGGGAGCCGGGCCGCGGGCACAGCCGGTACTGTGCCCATCGGCGGGTTCCTGTCTGGGTGACGAGCTCGCGGGCGACGAGGTCTTGCAGCTCGGCGGTGGCGACCCGGGAGTCGACGCCCGTCGCGGTCCGGTAGGCGCGGTTGTCCAGGACTTCCTCCTCGCGGAGGATGGCCAGCGCGACGCACTGGCTGTCGGTAAGCCCGCGTTCGCCCAGGGCGGTGATCCACCTGACCGTCTCCTCGGAAAGGAGGGTGTGGTTGGGGAAGGTGACGGTGAAGGACGAGATCCGGTCCTCGAACTGGGGCGGCTCATCCCGGCGGTGAGCAGTGAGTCGAGCATGGAGCGGATGCCTGAGCCGCGGTTCTCGCAGACGGTCCGGGTCTCGCCCGGCAGTGGCACGTCCTCCAGCAGCTTGATGAGGGTGGCGTTGCGGGCGGAGGAAATTCCCTCCTCGCCGAGGCTGTCGATGGTGACCGGGCCGAAGAGTCCGCCCGGGTTCTTGATGACCAGCCGGTCCGGGTACATCTCGACCTGGATCTGGGTGCCTCGGGCGCTGCCGGACAGGTCGCGGTGGACCAGGGCGTTGACGACCGCTTCCCGCAGGGCAGTCTGCGGGTACTCCCAGATGTCCTGCCGGCCCGCGTCTGCTATCACCGCGCGGCGTGACATGTTGCGGCGGACGGCGGCGAGGGTGTCACGGGCCATGACGGGTATCGGGCCTTCGACGGCGACGTTGTCCAGGAACCGCTCGCCGGAGGCGGACTGGCTGCCCGTGACGCTGGGGTAGTGGACGAAGGTGACCATCAGCTGGGGAAAGCCTTCTTGCGGGTAGGAGCCCAGGGCCAGCAGCCCGGCGAGTGAGACGGCGTCTGTCCCGTCCTGGCCGGGCACGAGGACCTTGGCCCGGCGCAGGACGCCGAGGCGGTCAAGGTCCTTGAACGCATACGGCCTGCTGGTGCGGAGCCTCGCGACGAGGGCATCGACGCTCGCCGGGACGAGGTCCTCGACCGTGGTCCCGGGCACGGCCTGCTCGTCGTCCCTGGGCTGTCCCCGCGAGGACAGCATCACCTGGACCTCGTAGGCAGACAGCCGCCGGTCGCCGTCGCTGACCCGTACGAAGCTGCCCTTGGTCATCCCCGCGCCGATGTAGAAGCAGGGCCTCTGGGCGGGGTCAAGCTCAGGGACCTCGGCGACCACCACCTGCTCGCCCTCGAACTGGTGGATGCCGACGAGCGGGCGCAGCGGGGGCTCCATCTCCGAGGAGCACATCGACCCGAGGTCGGCAGCGATCTTGGCCGGGCTCGGGAGGCCGGAGGGCGCGAACCCGCGGCCCTCGTCGAGTCCCAGGATGACGACTCCGCCACGGGTGTTGGAGAATGCTGACAGCGTCTCCCGAAGGGACTTGGGGAGTCCGCCATGGCTGTTCTTCACCTCGACGTCGGCGATGTCCGTGCCGAGTACCCGCAAGTTGGCAATGATCTCGGCTAGCTCGGCGTAAAGCATCCCGGCCCTCGACTCCTTTCCAGCATGCTAACTACATGTTAGTTAGCATGTTAGTTAGCATGTGAGGACTCGCGTGACATGATCGGGCAACGCGTCCCGGGAGATCCCAGGAGAATCGGCCGGAGGCCATGAGCGCGAGCTCCGGCGGCAAGCCGTAATCGACCGCTCCTTACCCTTCAGGGCCGGAGCATCATGCGCGTCGCCGGTGGATGCGCCGCCGGCTGGACGTCCTGGCTCGCGGATGCGCGCGAGGGCCGCTTCACCCTCGCCGCGCTCCGCGGCAAGCTCATGGCATGGCGGTTTCGCGGTAGGCATCGGCCAGGGCGTCGAGTAGCTCTTCTGGGATGTCGCGGTACCTGGTGCCCTGGCCGATCGGCGTGCCCAGGATGGCTTCGACTTTTCGACGGATCCGGGAGCATGCCTCTCGAACATGCTGCGCCACAGCTGCAGGTATACCGATTCCGCGTCGCATGTGAAGATGGCCAGGCAGTTCCGGTCCCGGGGGTTGTCCAGGGGCAGGGCCAGCTTCTGCAGCATGCCGAGCATCTGGCGCCGCACCCATTCCAGGCGAACTACTCCTTCCTTCTCCATGATGACCGCCCAGTCGGCGAGGCGCGCCGCAGCGGGCTGCTTCCCGGCGGGGAGCTGGCCTATAGCCCGGCGGAATCCTTCAGTACCGCGTTGCTGGTCATCAAAGTCAGGGTCGGCCACCACGATCTCCTTCACGTGCCGGGGGTTCCATCTCGCTGCCAGCGAATCGCGCACAGCCCACGCGTATGGCACCGAAGATATCGGCTACGAGCCAAGCCCGCCGATCCGCAGGCGGCAGAGAAGAAGAAGGAGGCGCTAAAACGGATATTACTGGTGATGCAGAATTGATAATCGAGGGGATATCTGCTGAAATAAGAACAGATCGCATGGGGGCTTCTCATGCGCCACTGCTGCCGAAGTGCGCGAGCGCTCGGACGCTTGACCCGCCATCGCCGACCCCGTCAGATCCGAAGCTGCCCCGGTCACAGGCAGCACGACTAGAGCAGGTCCGACAGCGCCCTGAATCAACCAGGTCAGCAGAGGGTCCATCTAGGAGCTGATGACAGCGGAACCTGCGACTCGGAAGGAGCCGGCAGTCCCGGCTCGCCTGGGTCCTGGTGGGCAGGGCGCGCGAGCCGTCTGTAGCGCCTCGCGGGACGGATAGTCTCGCGCGGGTGGCCAGTGAGATGAGCTACTTGTGCCGGTGCTGCGGTGAAGAGCATCAGGGGCCGCCGATGTCGTACGGGACAGAGGCGCCGGCCTACTGGGGCCCGTCGCTGGCCGGGGATGAGTCAAGCACGCTCGGGCAAGAGCAGTGCATCATCAAGGGTGAGCACTTCTTCGTCCGGGGCCGGCTCGTCATCCCGGTCACTGACGCTGCCCCGGGTACCGAGTTCGACTGGGGCGCGTGGGTGTCGCTGAGCCGCGAGAACTTCACCCGCGCCCTGGCGCTGTGGACCACCGCGGGACGGGAGCGGGAACGGCCCTCTACCGGCTGGCTGTCCACCGAGCTGCCGCTGTACCAGCCCTCGACGCTCTCCCTGAAGACCCGCGTCCACGCGCAGGCCGTAGGGCAGCGGCCCCTCATCGAGCTTGAGCCGACCGGTCACCCGCTGGCAGTGGAGCAGCGAAGCGGCATTACCCTGGCCCGCGTGCAGGAGATCGCCGAGGCACTGCTGCACTTGCCTGGAATGTGATGGCTGTCCGGGCAGCCGGCAAGGACCGCTTCCCGCGAGCGCGGTTCCACGGCGAACTGCAGGCGCCGCCCGGATTCGATTCACTGGTAACCGCTGGCATCTCCCTTAACGGCCCCGTCGCCGTCTGGTCGTCGAGGGACGGCGAAGCCGAGTTGCACGCGCGGAATGAGCAGCAGCCAGGCGGGGCATCGTTTTCCCGGAGCGCCCCGGGTGCGCCGCCAGCGGCGGCCCTCGCTGCCTACGGCAATTCAGGCGTCGTCCCGGTGACGGTCGTGCAGGTCAGGGCGCTCCCAGTGTCTTATCCGCACGTCGACGTGCTGGCGGACGGGGCGTTCGTGGTCGTCGGCGCTCGCTGCACCTGGACGGAGTCCGGGCCGGAGCTGAACGCCCTGGCAATCGATCAGGACGGCCGGATCTTCCGCAGGGGCTGCCTGGGCGATGGCATCGCGCATCTTCAGGTCGCCGGGGGGGACCATCTGGGCTGGCTACTTCGACGAGGGCGTCTTCGGGAACATGGGATGGGGCGGTCCAGGCCCGGCGCCTTTGGGTGCTGGAGGCGTCGTGGCCTGGTCGCCTGGCTTCGAGAAGATCTGGGAGCTTGACCCCGAAGAAGGGCTCGTCGCCGACTGCTACGCGCTCAACGTCGCCCCCGGCGAGGTACTTGCCTGCCCGTACACCGACTTTCCCGTCGTCCGGATCCGAGACCGGCAGGAGACAGTCACGGCAACGAGCAGCGTTTCAGGACCTGCAGGAATCATCGCGAGCGGCGACCAGGTCGCCATCATCGGAACATACCGCGACTCGTCGCTGCTGATCACGGGGACAATCCGGGACGGGGCATTCCGCGAGTCAGGGCGCGTCAGCCTCTGTGCGCCGGACGGTGCGCCGTTGCCGATGGCTCAGGTTCACTGCCGTGGCCCGGTCGCGCACTTCTTCGCGGGAAGAAAGTGGTATAGCTTCGACCTGGAGAGCACGGCCTGAACGGCGTGCTCACCTGGCGCTGAACGGACTGCCTTGTGCGCGTCCGTGGCCCGCTCCTGCACCACACAGACGGTAGCGTCGATCAGCGTGCCGTTGCCAGGCCGCGCGTGATCGCACCAGCGAGCTCGGCCCGACGACGGGTAGTCATTGTTCTTCGATCATGTGCTCGATCGAATCTGATGGCATGCCCGGGCCCGGTGGTTATGCATTGCGTAGGGCTATCCGCCCTGCTTTGCCTACGTTAGCAGCCATGCTGATTCATGTAGTCCTGCGCCGTGGTCGCGAGCTGCTGTGCCTCGCCGTTGACCGTGTTGCCCTGCCCGGTCGCCCACTGGATGGCGGCGTTCGCGTTGCTGATCGCCTTGCTGCCCGCCGCGAGCGCGCTGGACGGGTCCTGGGCCGGGGACGCGCCGTCGCTACTGAGCTGGGCCACGTCGTTCTGGACGCCCTTGATGTCGCTCTGGAGGCCCGAGATGTCGATCTGGATGCTGCTCTCGTCTGCGTTCAGACTGCCCTGGTCGGCACCCACAGATCCGGCGTCAGCCCCGACCGAGCCCGCGTCACCACCTGCCCCGATGCAGCCACCCTGCTGGTAATCGCTCTGCTCGGTCTGGTAGTCCGCCTGCTCCGTCCCGTAGTCAGTCTTCATCTGGCTGACGTCGCTGGCGAGCTGGTCGCTCGTGTTCAGTGAATTCGCATCGCTTTCCAGCGTGCTGATGTCGCTCGACAGGGCCGACTCCCCCTGGGCGACATTCTGTGCCTGGGCAGCCGACGCCGAAGCCTGCGCTGCCGCCGAGGAAGCCGCCGCCGATGCCTGCGCCGCCGACTGTGCCGCCTGCTGCGCCTGCGTGGCAAGTGGACCGGGTGAGCTTTCCGGCGTCCAGCCGTTCTGCTCTTCCTGGGAGCAGATGCTGTTGCCGTAGGACTGCCCGCCCCCATCCTCGACGTACAGCTCCTGCGTGCCGTCAGTGAGGTCGCATGCCTGCTGCATCGTCTCCTGGTCGGCGGTGCCCGGCTGTCCGGGCGCGACCAGCTGGCTGATGAAATTCCAGGCCAGCCCGATCCCCGCGAGACTGGTTATCCACTGCGAGCAAGAGGTCGCCGGGCTGGCGATGCCGACCTCGACATCAGCGCCGTTAGCACCGAGTAGGCAATCGCCCGAGTCCGGGCTGGCGCTGGCAGGGGCGGTGGCGGCAAGGCCAGCACCTGGGCTGACGGCTGGCGTGCTAGATGTCGCCTGCGTCGATGATGAACAGGCGGCCAGCAAGGTCCCCGCTACCGCGAGCAGCCCGAGCCCGGCAAGTCTGGCTTTCACCTATTCTCCCTGAGATGCGACCAAGGATCTCTAGGCGTAGCCTAGGAGATTTCTGCGCACCCTGAGTCGGGACGGCACGGGGTGCGCGATCACAGAGTTCTCTACGCCTCATGATCAGAGCAGGCCGCAGCGCAGGCGGGGCAACTGGTGGGTCTGCTCGCCACCGGGCGCTTCCCCGGTTCGCCGCCGAGGTCACGCAGTCCAGCCCGCCGGACCCCGCCTGACCCTGACGTGCGCCCGCACTTCGACCGCCCCCTGGACGGCCTCATCGGGGCTAGGACAGCGGAGGACGCTGGATAACCCGAGCCGGCCCGGCGGATGGCACCCGCACTACGCACCCTGGGGCCTGCCACAACCACTTCTAACGCGTTTGCCGACCCAAGCAGAACCGGCAGATCTGCGTCCCACGCGCTGCCGCTCCATGAACTCACATGGACGCAAATAATCGGCAGGCGTGGAGGTGGCGTGCGCGAGCAGTCGTGGCCAATTACTGATAGTGAAGGCGGTCTCGGCGTCATAGCGCGTAAGTCGCTCGGAGCGTGACGTACGCAACCGATGACGTCGCGAAAAGCGCCGGAGGGAGTGGACGTCTTGGTCAGACCTGGCTGTGCGCAAGGGAGTGCGAGAAACCCGGGCGGTGTACGGCTATGGTGGTCGGACGGCGCGATGCCAGCCAGGTGCCCTTGCGCGGGGATGGCGCGATATGCCATCATCTGTCTGTCCATCGCCCCGATGACCACCACATACCTATGCTGAAAACAGAAGTACGCATGTCGATGACAGAAGTGGAGGCCGCCTACACCGAAGCCGCCCGGTGACCGGGCAGGGCATGGTGAGGTGGTCGGCGTTCGTCGGCGCTTCCAGGGCGCAGTCGGGCATCGAAGCCCGGCGCTATGGCGTCCCGTCGGCAATGATCGAGGCCGCGACGCAGCGGCGATCGGCTGGCGACTGGCGAGGTGCGTGCGCTGCGGCAGACGTCGAACTTTTCTTCAATCCAGAGACGCTACGACGCCGCTACGGCGCTGTAGCGGCTGGTGCGATCTTGGATGACCTCCAGACGCTGGCACCGGAGCTGCTCCGCTGGCACCTGCCGCGTTACGCGCACGGGCCGGGGCGGCTACTGGCGGGTTTGCTCATTCCATTGGCCGATTACGGCGGAGCGGGCACCGACCTCACGCTTGCGGCGGCGACGCCCGGCTTCGCGCTTGACGCCGGCGAGCGGATCGTATTGACCTTGCTGGAGACCAGCTCTTCTGGCTCCCGGGCCGACGCGGACGCCGGCCTCAGCGCGGTGCTGCAGGCGGTGCACCGACGCTATGCCGAGCGCTACGACTTGCGGCGGTACCGGATGTTCTGGGACGCCGCGTGCGCCCCAGGGGTCCGTGAGCTGTGCGACGGTGACGCCGTGGGCGGCGCGGCGATCCTGCGGCAGCAGGACGAGGGGCGCGTGGCTGAGGCCTGGGCCGCTGCCGGATTCGAGGTCACCCTCGGATCCCCGCGCACGGCCCCCGAGGAGCGGCGGCACCTGGGACAGTGGCTGTCGTCGCTTCCGGTCAACCTGCCGGGTCTCGCGCAACGGGTCAGCGACACGCTGCCAACCGCCAGTGAGGCGGTGATCCGCTGCGGCAATGGAGCGCTGGTCCTGTCGGGGTTCAATGGCGACGGGCCGCCAGCCGTCGAGGTCGCCGCGCCGCGCTCGGTTCGCGCCCGAGGCGTCGCGCTTCCGGTGATCCCCTATGCCGTTTGGAGCCGGCCACTCGACGCTGACCTGTTCCGGCTCGGGCTGGTCGAAACCCGTGACCTTCACCCGCTGGTCGGTGCCGCGATCGCGGACGGCACCGCCGAACGGGCCGCGCTCAGCGGATGGCGCTACAGCACGGAATCGGGGATCGGAGCGCAGTACGCGGACTCGGCCGGTTCCCGCACCGCAGAGAACGCCGTGGTTCTCGTGCACTGCGGCGTCGGCCTGCACCGCGTCGCCAGGGTCGGTGGCCGCTGGCAACCCATCGACCATGACGACCACGCCTCGCGCGAGGCGCTGCTGCAGCGGCTGGGCGGGTCAGTCAACCCGTGCCGCGGTGCGGCGCAGCACCTCGGCAGCGGCCGTCACGTCATTGACGCCGTCGCCCGGTTCCTTGACCACGGCCGCGTCGCCGAGGCGGCGCGATTGCTGGAAGCGCACGCCGACAGCGGCACCGCGCCCGGGAACTTTGTCCTCGCCGACGGCGGCACCGTCGGCGAGCGCCTCGCCGTGCTGCGTGAGCACACGCTGTGGCTGCGGATGATCCGGGCCGGCGTACCGCCAGCCCGGGAGCCTCTGGACGCCCGCGTCACTTATCCGCGTTATGGGACCACCTCCCTTCCGGACAAGTGGAGTCGTCGCAAGAGAGATACCCGCCGACCCCGAAAGGGGGAACCGGCCCGACTCAAGAAACACAGGTGATCATGACACTCACGACCTTGCCCGTCCACCTGGCACCGGCCCATGCGGCTGCCTTCCCCGCGCCTGCCAGCCAGCCTGACGCGGCCCCCGGCGACCGCGAGCAGCTGCGGGCCGCCGACCGCCTTATCGAGCTGACCCGCGCGGCCGACACCGCCCCCGGCTCCGATCCTTCCGTCGCGGCGCTTGCTCTGGCGACGGCGGCGAACCTGCCGGTACTGCTGTGGGGTCAGCCGGGCATCGGGAAGTCCTCCACCCTCATCGAGCTCGCCCGTGGTCTCGATCTGCCGCTGGAGACCGTGATCGCGAGCGTCCACGAGCCCTCGGACTTCTCCGGGCTGCCGGTGCTCGGCCCCGACCCTGCGGGCCAGGGCGTCGCGATGGCTCCGCCGGACTGGGCGGTGCGGTTGCGCCGCGCCGGGGACGCGCTGCTGTTCCTCGACGAGCTGTCATCCGCTCCCCCGGCGGTGCAGGCCGCGCTGCTCCGCGTGGTCCTGGAACGGCGCGTCGGGAGCCTCGCCCTGCCGGACGGCGTGCGGATCGTGGCCGCAGCCAACCCGGCGGGCAGCGCCGCCGACGGCTGGCAGCTCGCGCCGCCGCTCGCCAACCGCTTCGTCCACCTCGACTGGGTGTGTGATCCCGCGGTGGTGGTGCGCGGACTCGGCGGGACCTGGCCCCGCGTTCCGCTGCCTCGCCTGGACCACACGCGCCTCGAGGAAGCCGTCGCCCGGGCTCGCGCCGTGATCTGCGGGTTCCTGACGGTGCGGCCCGACTACACGCACAAGATGCCGACCTCCGCCACGGGCCGCTCCAGGGCCTGGCCCTCGCCGCGTACCTGGGAGATGGCGCTGCGGCTGCTGGCCCTCGGCTACGCGACGGACGCCGCCCCCGAGGCGATCGCGATCGCGGTGCGCGGGGCGATCGGTGACGGGGCCGGGTTCGAGTTGTTCGCCTTCCTCGAACGACACGACCTGCCCGACCCGGAGGCGCTGCTCAGCGACCCGAACGCGGTCAGCCTGCCCGAGCCGCGGCGACCTGGTGCACGCCACGCTCTCCACGGTTGTCGACGCGATCAGCCGCGACAGGACGGAGGCGCGGTGGCAGGCGGGCTGGGAGTTCGTCGCCCGCCTGATCGAGTCTGTTCCGGTGGACCTGATCGTCGCCCAGGCCATGGACCTGGCCGCGCTACGCGACCCGGACTGGGCGCCGCCCGCGCAGCTCGACCGGCTCGGCGCGCTCGGGGAGTTGCTGAAGTGGAGCGAGTGAGCGGCGCGCGCGGGACGGCCGCCGCCGACATTGACATGATCAAGCTCCTGGCGGCGCGCCGCGCCGCGGTGTCCGCGTGCCCGTACCTGGCGACCGCGCTGCACGCGATGTCGATCGTCCCCACCTACGATGTGCCGACCATGGGCGTCGACCGATACTGGCGCTGCTACGTGTCGCCAGCCTTCGTGGCGCTGCATGACCTGCCCGACCTGGCCTACGCATGGCTGCACGAGGTCGCGCACCTGGTGCGCGACCACCACGCCCGGGCTGATGCGCTGCGTCAGCGGAGCCTGCGCCACGGTCTCGCCCCTGGCACGCCGGTCCTCGATCCGACCCGGCCGCGGCGCGAGCAGCTGCGGCTCAACCTGGCGATGGACCTTGAGATCAACGATGACCTGCTCGAATGCATCGCCGCGGCAGACACCGCCATCGAACCGGGCGAACTCACGCCGCGCCAGCCTCAGGACGCGGTGACGCCGGCAAGCCTGACCATCGGCAAGTGTGACCTGTTCGAGCAGTACGTCCGGGAGCTGCGACCGGAGATGCTCGACGGCTGGCTCGCCTGGCTGGACTGCGGCTCCGGCGCGCACGGCGGCTATGCGGACTGGGAGCTGGGCGAGGACGGGGCGCACCCGCTCGGCGAGCACGAGGCCGCCGCGATCCGCATCCGGGTCCGCGACGCGATCCGGCGCGGCCGGGGTACCGTGCCCGCAGGCTGGGAGCGCTGGGCCGAGGGGATCGCCGAGCCGATGGAGGACTGGCGCGCCCTGCTCGGCGCCGCGTTCCGCGCGTGCCTGGCCGCCGCGGGCGCCGGAGCGGGCGACTACACCTACCGGCGCCCAGGCCGGCGCACCCCGTCGCTGGGCGGCCAGGTCATCCTGCCCAGCCTCCGCCGCCCGCTGCCGCAGGTCGCCGTCATCGTCGACACCTCGCTCTCGGTGAGTGACCGAGACCTCGGCAGCGCGCTGAGCGAGGTCGCGGGGATCAGCCGTGCGGTCGGCATCCACGGGAACCGGATCGCCGTCTACAGCTGCGACGCTGCGGTTCACACGGTCCAGCGGGTCTGCTCGGCTGAGGAGATAACGCTGGCCGGCGGCGGCGGAACGGACCTGCGTCAGGGCATCGACCGCGCGATGGCCGCCGCGCCGCGCCCGGACGCGACCGTCGTGCTCACAGACGGCGGCACGCCCTGGCCGACCAGGGCACCGGACTGCCGCGTCGTCGCGGGCATCTTCGGGTCAAGCCCGCGCTACCGCGAGGACAGCGACCGGGTGGGAGCGGCCGTCCCGGACTGGGCAGAAACGGTTTACCTCCGGTGACGCCAGAATGCGGGGCATGCCCGCCACGCCCAGTCCACCGCCTGAGTGACCTTCCTGGTCGCTGATAGGGGCGGGACTGGCGAGCTGGCCTCTCCCGGAGGCAAGGACTGGGCGCATCCAACTTCGTCCGCCGCGTCCTGGCTCCGGCCTGCCTGGCGGCCAGCTGGCGCGATCCCAAGGGCAACGGCAAGTGGACCTGGCACTCCGCGCGGCACGTGTTTCTGCACCACGGCGCTGTTCATCTGGAAGCTTGCCCCCACCGACGCGTCCCGCGGCCGGGCACGCCAACTACTCATCACCCTCGACATGTACGCCGGCATCCTCGACCAGGCCTGCACAGCCACCGAGTAACACGCGGACGAAGCGGCACGACCTCGTGGGCGGGTGCGCTACCGGCTCACGGTAACGACCCAATTCCGGCGACCGAGTCCACGCAGATTATGGGCGAAGAAGCGAGCGTCCGCCTTCGCCCATCGTCTTGCAAACATGTAGGTGCAGCGCGTTGCGCCAAATCCATGTACAGCGCTGAAAGATGTGCAAGCCTGTAGCCAGGCAGCCACTTCTGGAATATCGGAAGGAGAGGCGAAGCCGGAGTCGATGTCGCCATGGTCGGCGATCACCATAAAAGTCGCATACATGTACTGAGGTCGTGGCCTCCAGCGATACACCCACTTAGGATCTGGTGCCTCTGGACGGTGACGAAGAAACGACATAAGGCCCACCTGAAATCCTTTTACGTGACTGCTGAGCTGGATGATCAGCGTCGGTATTGTCAGGGTTTTACGCGGACAGTTCTTAATTCTCCCAGCTTGGCGGGCATTCAGTTTAGGCGGAATCTCGCTGGTCAAGTTCCCTTAGCAAGCGTTCACCGAAGGCGGGGGTGCTGTGTGCCTGGAGGTAGGTGGCGATGTCGTGGGCTGTCATCGCCGCTCCTGACCTTCCAGTCCTGCGCGCGACGGCGCGGACTGCGGCGACCACCTGGGCGGGATGGAGGTCGAGTGTGTCGAGCAGGAAGTCATCCAGGGATTGCCTGGACAGCGGTGCGGGCAGAGCCTCGGTCGGGAAGTCCGCGAGGTTGTCGGTGACGATCACGTCGGCGCGGCCTGCCCGGGCGGCTGCCACTACATGCCGGTCATCGGGGTCGGGCAGTTGGACGGTCGGGGCAAGCGGCTCCCAGCCTTCTACGAGCGCGTCAGGGAACGTCGTTTCCATCTGCCGGAAAAGGCGGGTGAGATAGGCGTTGGCTTCCTCCGGTGATTGCCCTCGCTTGGCCAGCAGCAGGCGAAGCGTGCGGTCGAGCTCGGCGAGGATCTCCGTGCTCCACAGCGGCCGGTAGGCGCCCGTGCTGGCGATCTCGAGCAGGACGTCGCGGGCCCGGCTTGGCACGAGGACGCAGGTGTCGAGCAGCGCGCTGAACATGCAGGTCAGTCTTCGGTCTTCCGGCGGGCGGCTTTCAGCGCCGCTTTCACCTCGGCGGGATCGGAGTCGTACAGGCCCAGTCGCTCGGTGTCGGCGACCATGTCCGCGAACGCGAGCTCAGCCTGGCTCCGCTGTCGCCTGCGGTATTCCAGGAGGTCGTCGAGCCGGACCTTTCGGTGGCGGCTGGGCTTTTCGAAGGGGATCGCGCCGGCCTCCAGGAGCCTGACCAGCGTCGTGCGCGAGATCCGCAGCAGGTCTGCCGCTTCCTGGGTGGACAGTGTCAGGTGATGCGGGGCCACCGTTACGGCCAGGCCGGCCTTCAAGGCCGCCGCGACTTGGAGGAGCACCTCGAACATCGGCTCGGGAAGCTCAACGCTGTGCCCGTCCGGGCCCGTCAGCCGTGGACGCGGATGAGCGGCCTCCTGGCCTCGATCCCGGAGGGCGCTGAGGAAATCGATGATCTCGGCAGTGTTCTCCTGTGGCAGGTACGTTTCGTCTTGTAGTGACTCGTCTCTTGCCGGTGCCGCCATGAGTCTCCCCGAACAATCAATGCGATCATGATGATCGTTTTGATCGATTCTAGCCGTGGGCGGGACGCCCACGCAACCACCCCCGCCCGCTGTCGCTCGGCGCCTGGCTTGTGGCTGGGACTGAGGGAGTCAGGCCTTGCCGAGACTGCTGATCCGGTACGACCCCGACGGCCCCCAGCACGGCGACCTTGACTTGTGGCCGCCGTGGCGGGCCGCAGGGGCGGCCGACCGGCTAGCCTCAGCCATGGGTGCACGGCGGGCGTGGCCTCGGCAGCAGGCCATGGTGATCCGCCTCCGCGCCCTCTATGACCACGGCTTCCTGCGCAGCTGCGTCCCACAGAATCCCCGCAACTCCGATTCCGCGCTGGCGTCCCCCACAGAAAGCCCACGGACAAGGCGGCACTTCACGGCACAATCTGGCGCGGATGCTAAAGTGGAAGCAGACGGTCAAAGAATTCCCTACCCGCCTTTATGCAGGTGAGGAGGCCGACCGGGCCTCAGGTGCAGGCGGGGTCATTTACGATAGACCCTCTGAAAAGCGGAAGGTCGGCGGTTCGACCCCGCCCCTGACAACCCTTTAAAGTTTTCGAATATCCTCCCTGAACTGCCTTGTCGTCGCAGGGTTTGCTGCGGAATTTGTGCGGAGGACCTGAGGAGTCGGCTTGAAGTTGTGGGAAACTGTGGGGATCTTGGCCTCTCGCTTCGATCCGGCCTGCTTCAAGGCGCGTTCTGGCTGGGTTCCCGAGACTCGTGTGGCGGTTGAGGCAGTTCAGGGCGCCGTTAAGAAGGCGAGCCAGTGCCCGGCCGTTGATGGCTTGCCTTCCTGGAAGCGGAAGGTCATGGGGCTGTCTGTGAATGTCTGGCTGCGAGTTGTCCTTGCACTGGGCAGTGGCCTGATCAGGCGGCAGGGTGCCGACCCCATGTGCGAGCGCGGCTAGCCTCTTTCGGGGTCGCCGTGCGGGAACAGTGAGCCTTGGCGGGTCCGGCGGTAGCGGGCACTGGTACTGCGCGGGCTGCTGCCGATGAGCTCGACGGATCCTTCGTCGCGCATGATCGTCAGCCAGCGCCGGACCGTCTGGTCATTGAGTCCGGTCCGTGCTGCCAGTTCCGCCCGTGACAGGGTCTCTCGTCGCGGTCCGGTAGGCCCGGTTGTCCAGGGCTTCCTCCTCGCGGAGGATGGCCAGCGCGACGCACTGGCTGTCGGTAAGCCCGTGCTCGCCTAGGCCGGTGATCCACCTGACCGTGTCCTCGAAAAGGAGGGTGTGGTTGGGGAAGGTGACGCTGAAGGACGAGATCCGGTCCCCGAACCGGGGCGGGCGCACCCCGGCGGTGAGCAGTGAGTCAAGCATGGAGCGGATGCCCGAGCCGCGGTTCTCGCAGGACGCGGGGCGCGGAGTGGAGGGTACATGTGGCGTGAACGGCGCGATCAGCTCGTGCCGGTGACCAGGCGAACCGGCTGCCCGGTGACCGCGGCCACGGTGAGGAAGTCGCGGTCATCGGTGAGGACCGTGAGGCGGTGGCGTTCAGCGGTCACGCTGATGAGGAGGTCCACCGGTCCGGCGGAGCGGTGGTGGCCCGTCTCGGTGAGGCGTTGCTGAATCTCGCTGGCGCGCTCGTAGGCGTCATCTGGCATCGGTACCCAGGTGAACAGTCGCTGGAACAGGCGCTGCTTCTCCAGCCGGTCAGCCAGGGAGCGTGCAGAGTACAGGAACTCGAGCTCTGTTACCGGGCAGGTCGCGATGACGCCTGCGGCCAGCTGCTCGTCCCATGCCTCCCCTGTCTTGGCCTGAAGGAGGCGGAACAGTCCGGAGGTGTCGGCCAGGTACAAGGCAGGGCTCATCGGCGGTAGGCGGCCTTGTTCCCGATGAACTCATCGAAGTCTCCCTGGTCGGCCATCTCGCGCAGGCGTGCCAGCGCGCGCAGCCGGTCCAGACGCTGCCCGACCTCGCGGAGCGCGGCGTTGACCGTGTCCTTCTTCGTCTTGGTCCCCAGGACCTCGGCGGCCAGGGCCAGGGCCTCCTGGTCGATCTCGACTGGTGTCTTCACCATCGCCATCTCGGCACCCCTGAAGTTATGATGAATATCCTGAACACCTATCCTGGATACCAACGATACCTCATGAACACGGCCTTCACCGGGTGGTGTCAGGTGCTGTCGCGGCGTAGGTCCTGCAGGAGGAGGCGCAGGTCCTGGTCCTCGTGGCGTGGCAGACCGGGGGCCGGGCTTCGAAGCGCCAGAGTTTCGCGTCGGGGATCGCCCTGCGCGCGGTCGCGACTATCGCCTGGCCGGTGGTGTCATCATCGGCGCGGACGTGGACTGACGTCCCGCCTTCGGCGAGGCCAGTGGGCAGGCGGAGCGCGGCGGCTGAGGGACGCCCGCTTGTGCAGACAAGCGGGCGAGAAGACTTGCCGGGCTGATCGGCCGCGGCGATGAGCACTGAGGGGTTCTCGCATACGTGCATGTCCGAAGCGGGCACTGCCATCCGGAATGATCCGGTGAGGGAGCGGAGCGTCAGCCACAGCGGCTCGGGTCCTGCTGCCTGCGCGAGCCGCGCGCATGACGCGTCGCCGTCGAGCGGCAGGTTGAGGACGAGGACCCGAGATGACACCGGGTCACAGTCGATCCCGTGCTCCTCCCATGCCATCCGCCAGGCTTCAGCCGAGTCGGGCAGGTCGTGACCCAGCACCCGCAGTACCGCCGTGGCGGTCGAACTTCCCCGGTCCAGTGCATGCGGATCGTCCAGTGCCGTCGCCGCGAGTACGGTCAGCAGTATCCGTCCGCTTTCGAGCTGAGGAAGCGCTGACCAGACCTGGCGCATCGCTCGGCGAGGTCGAGCAACTGGCCGTTGCCCGCCGCGGGGAGACCACGCCGGTCAAGCCAGGCTGAGGCGGTGGTCGTGGGTACTCCTACGTCGCGCAGTATCGCCGCGGCGCGTTCGCGCTCGGCAGCCGCGTTCCGCCGTGCGCTTTCCTTCGCCGCCCGGAGGTCCCGGATCGGATCACCAGTGAGGGCCAGCAGGTCGGTCACAGTTGCGCCGTAGTTTTCGACCGCCACGGCGAGCGCCTTCGCCCCGACCGCACGTGCCGACCGTTCCCAGGACATGCCGAGCAGCCGACCGACCTCCGAGCGCTCGTCTGGAGTGAGATCGACCCGCAGAGGACTTCCGCCCAGGCCGTGTCCGGCCTCCAGGCGTCGCCGGGCGGCGGCGAGTACCTTGCGGGGACCTGGCAGCCGTGCCCAGGTCAGCAGACGGTCGTCCATCGTTCGCAACCTTAAAACAGGGCGCCGTTGTCTTCGTCCGCGGTGTCAGGGGCAGCCAAGTCCTTCAGGTCGGCGGGGTCGGGTGCCATCACGTGCGTGAGTTCATTGCCGGCCCAGACGGCCAGTTCCAGCGACACGCCCGGCAGCGGCTGCGGTGCCCGGCGTACCTCGTAGATGGCGGCCTTCGAGACTGCGGCGGAGTTCGCAATGATGCCCGGGCCAGCGATCAGCCAGTCCAGGTCGCAGGACGTCAGGAGACGGAACATGCTTGCCTTGTTCGTCCCGTCCACGCCACCGAATGCCTCGTCCAGCCAGAGCATGCGGGGACCGGAGCCCGCCTGGTCGTACATAGCGTGCAGCGCCGCGATGAACGGCTGCATCAAGGTGACGACCTTCGCGCCGCCGGACAGCAGGCCATGGTCGCCGCGCTCCAGGCTGTGCCAGCCGCCGCCTGACCGGTCGCCCGACTCCGACCGCGGCGTCCGGTACTCCAGGCGCAACTCGAACCAGCGCCGGTAGTCGAGGATCTCCGCCAGCCTCGACCGCCAGTTTGGGTCGCCCGAAGTCCGGGCGGCCTCCTGCGCGCTTGTGATCCGTTCGGAGAGAAAGGCCCGGATACGATCCTGAGAAGGCTTCGGGAGCATATCGAAGTGCTGTTCCAGCGTATCCAGCACGTCGTTCGCCGCTCGTTCCTCGGTGACCGGGATCCGCCGCAAGCGCAGGGTGATTCCCGAAATCGCGGTCGGGTTCTGCGCGAGTTTCTTGTTGATATCCTCCCGGAGCAGCTCCGCCTCGGCGAGACGGTCGCGCAGATGCTCGATGAACGTGCTGCCGAGGAGTTCGTCGATCGTCTTGGTCAACTCGTCGTCGTAGTCCGCCTGGAGCTGCTCCAGGAGTGCCGACAGCCGCTCGGCGGCCCTCGGCGGCGCGAGCGCAGTGCCTGTCGAGTCGACGATGAGCTGCAGGCTTCCGGGGAAGTCCTCGCGGCCGTCGCCCGGTGAGGTGACCTGCACACTGCGGCCCCCGAGCAGTTCCAGCTTCGAGCGGAGGTCGCTGGTGTCGCTGACCATGGCGGCCCAACGGTTCTGGACTACCTGCCCGAACTGGTGCTGCTGATCGGAGTCGGGCCAGTTCCGGGAGCTGATCATCGCTCGCGCGGCCCGGGAGTTTTCCAGCGCGGCGGTGACGTTCCGGGCTGGGGTCTCAGGCACGCCCCGGAGCCGGGGGAGGCTGGAATCGACGCAGACCCACCACTGGTTCGCCGCGGCTTCACGGTCCGCTTCGGCGCTCTCGCGTTTGCCCTCGGTTTCCTCTAGGACCGTCTGCGCGCGTGCAAGCTTCGTGGCCAGCTCGAGGAGGTTCATATCCAGTTGTTTGAGGGTGTCACCGGCGTCCTTGATCCGCTTACCGAGGCGGCTGACTTCCCGCAGGATCTCCTGGGCGTCCTTGGACAAGGCCTTGCCCGCGGCGTCTGCCTGGGACCGGAGCGTGCGGGCGGTGGTCCGGTCCTCCTCGGCGTCTGCGGCCGCTGTCCCGGCTGCTTCCACCAGCCCGTTCAGGGCTTCTTCGGCTTGCTTCGCCGCAGTGCTCAGCGGTTTGATCAGGCTCATTTTGCCCTCAAGGGCGGTGATCGCTGAGAGGTAGTCGGACAGTGCGGTGAGCACGTCAGCCACCTCGGGGCGCGTACGGGGCAGATCGTGCTCGTCGCAGTGCCCGGCCACGGTCGCGGCGGACGCATCGGCCGCCCTCTGGGCGGCGTCGGCGATCTTGTCGGCGTCTTCGGCCTCCGTTTGAAGATCCGTCACCCTTCTAGCGGCGTCGCGCGCGGCCAGCACCGCGGTGACGACGTCGGAGTCCGACGGCAGGTGATCACTTGCGGTGTCGAGAGCACCCAGCAGTCCGACGACGTCATCGAGTTCAAGCGACATCAACTCGTAGTCGTCGGACAGGTCGGAGATCCGCTTCCGGATCTGCTCGGCGCGGCGGATGCGGTCCGCGGCCCGCGCGGCGGCACCCAGTAGCTTCGGGCTTTCCGGGCGGGGACTCGCCGTGCCGGTGAGTTCCCCGTGCCGCCACCGGCCGTCCGGGCTCACCGTTATCGGGTGAGCGGAGACGTCCGTGCCGTATGCGACACGGGTGAGCAGACGGTCCACAGCAGCGGCCAGTGCCCCAGCGTCGCCGGCGGGGCAGACTACATCGCGAAGCGAAGCAGCCGCAAGCACCTCTCCAACTCTCGGTGCCCAGACCGTCTCATCGCCGTCCCGACTGGCCAGGTACACGCCATCCGGGGTGACCCAGGCCTGCAGCAGGCCAGCCGCGTCCAGCGCGGCCTCGAGCATGGCAACCGGAGCGTCATCCAGGACCTCGACCAGCCGCCAGAAGGGAGTCCCCTCGGCGGTCACTCCCTCTGGTCGGTGACGACGCTCCCAGAATTCCGGGTCGCCGGGCACCGGGTCGCGTTCCGCCTCGACCTGGTCAAGTTGCACTTGGAGCTTCTTGCGGTCCTCGACGTTATCGCTCAGCGCCTTGTCCAGTTCCGCCTGCCGCTTCTCATGCGGCCGTCGTACGGGAATCAGGTGCTCTCGGCTGATCGCCATGGCCAGGACCGGGGACGGTGACACCTTCTCGGACAGTCTCGCGACGAGCGCCGTCCAGCTCTCGGCTGTCTCGGCGGACGGGCGAATCCGCTCATCGACGCCGTGGATCCAAGTGGACAGCGTATCGGCGGTGATCATGATCGCGGCTTCGACCCCGGCGTTCTTCTCGGCGGCCGTCTGCTCGGCCTGGCCAAGCCGATTCCGCACCTTAGCTGCCTCGGTTGCCGCGGCGTCCGCTTTGCCAAGCGCCTTCGAGTGGGCTTCGATCAGCTCGTCGGCTCGTCGCGCGGCGGCTGTCCGCAGCCGGGATGCCTGCCGCAGGCGCGCCGTATCGCGTTCCGCCAAATGCTGAGCGGTAACGTCGGACAGGCCCGCCGTGGTGGCGGGAGCATGTACCGCATCAGCCGCGGCCTCCACGGAGCGTTCAGCGGAATCTAGATTTTCGCTTGCTGCTTTTAGCCGTTGCTGTGCGGGGAGGACATCGGCCTGTGCCTTGCTGGCGCGCTGCTCCGAGCGTTTTGCCGTTGTCTCCGCCTGGCTGGCCCGATCGGCGAGCTGCCGCGCGTTGGTGACGGCGCTGACGGCGTCCTTGTACGCGTCCTGTTCCTGCAGTGCCTCGCGCTCGGCGGTGGCGAGTTGCTGCGCCTCTTCCTCCCCCGAATGCCGATTGTCCAGGTCGTCTTTCTGCTTGGTGAGTGTCTTGACCGTTTCCCGGGCCGCGCTCTCCTCGCGGGTGATTCGGGTGAGGGCGCTGGCGGCAGAGGCCACCGGGTCGGCTGCGGCCCGGATGACGGTGTCTGCCCAGGGGCGCCAGGATCGTCGGCTGAAGTCGGTGAGGGCCTGGTCGGCCTCGTCGCGTTCGTCCCGCAGGCGCTGCAGCTGTTCCCAGCCGTCCGCGAGCTGGTTGACCTCGTCCTGCGTGATCGGGGGCAGCGCGGTGCGGAACGCTTGCGTCAGGAACTTCAGGTCGATCTTGTGCCCGATCTGCGGGGTGCGGACGACGCGGAGAATCCGGTTCAGCTGGTTCAGCCACGCCTCATCCGTGTCGAATAGGACACGGGCGATCGCCTCGCGGTAGGCGGTCCCGGTGGGATGGGCCGTGAACCCCGGGATCTCCTTGAACCGCGTGGGATCGGCGACGAAGCCGGCCGTGGTCAGCGAGAGGCCGGAGCGGACGCGGGTCTGGCCATTGAGGGTGCACCAGCTCACCGTCATGTTTGTGTCGGCACGCCGAGTCTCGGCGAAGAGCAGGAGGGTGAAAAAGTCTGCTTCCCGATCGGCTTGGGCGCCCCGGCCGAATTCAAGCCAGGCCCAGCCGCGGTTCTTCTGCGCGCTGGCGTCCCGCCGGTCTAGGGCGTGGTCGGTGGGCTCGACGTAATAGCGGAAGCGCTTGTCGTTCTGGCCCAGCGTGTCGATGTTGTGGCTGGTGATCTCGCCCGCGAGGAGGAGCAGGTGGTCAGCGTCATGAGCGTTGATTTGCCGGACTCGTTCGCTCCCTGCAGCTGCATCCGGCCGTCGGCGTACCAGACCTCGGCGGTGTCGTATTCCCACAGGTTCACCACGCCAGCGCGGAGCGGCTGCCAGCGGCCGGAGCGTACGGGCTCGGGCAGCTTCCCCTCGATGGCCGCGACGCGCCACGACGTGAGCTCCTCAAGCGTCATCATGAGCCATGTCCTCCAGCGTGGGTTCCCAGACGGCTTTCGGATCGCGGTAGCGGCCCGCGACGGGAAGCACGGTCCAGCCCGCGTCGCTCACCCGGACCAGGCCGGCCTCGGTTAGCACTGGCTCGACGGCCGCGAGCATACGAGCGGGGACTTCTTGAGGTCGTTCGTCAGGGCGCCGAAGTTGTCGGTGTAGACCCGCTCGGCGGCTGCCTCGACTTCGTCTGGCGTGAGCGGGATCCGCCCGTCATCGTCAGGGGAGCGGCCGGTGACGACGGCCTCCAGCATTTTCAGCGCGAACCACGGGGTGGCCGTCGCAGCCGGAAACGGCACGGTTGCCGCGGCGCTGGCCGGACGATCCGGCGGCAGGCGCAGCAGCAGGCCCTCCTCGCGGATCTCGACCGTGCCTCCGGTCATGTCGGAGGCATGCCCGGCGAGCCATGAGCGCTGGCCCCGGGCGTACTCGGCGTCCTCCGGGTGCAGATCGGCGTAGAGCAGCGCGGTGTCCTCGACCAGCGTGCGGAGCATCCGCTGGCTGCGGGTGGCAGTTCGCGTACCCAGGGTGCTTTTCAGGCCGTCGTTGCCGTCATCGTTGCCCTCATCGACTTCGGGTTGCCTGAGTGCCAGCGCCACGGTGTGTGGGTCGGTGAACTGGAGCAGAGCGTCCCGGTCGACTTCGAATCCGGCGCCGACTCCCGTCCCGTCCTCTTCCCACTGGCGGAGAAGCGCCTCGTCTGTGGTGCGGCGCAGCAGGATGCCCAGCCCGGCCAGCTGATTGACCCCGCGGAGGAACGCCTGACGCTCGGTCCGGCGATCCGGGTTGTAGGGCATGACGCGGGAACTGGGAGCGGCGGAGGTCGCTCGCACCTCGTCGGACAGGACTTGGACTGTCGTCGTCATATCCGCGTCCTCGCACGCAGCGGCGGTCAGGGCCATGAGCGTGAGCGTCCGGCGGGACGGTGGTGCCCCTATCGCGGGAGCGGCGGTTCGCTGCGGTCCTGCGGGATCCCGGTGCAGGCGCGCAACCCTCCCGGCTATCACCAGCCGGTATGCGAGCCTCCCCGTCCACTCTGTTAGCTGGGCACGGTGCTGGAGCACCGAGGTGAAGCGCGCGGGGGCGACGCGGGCGGAGACGAATGGTGAAGACAGCAGGGCGACGAAGGTGTCCTGGGCTTCCGCGCGCGTGGTGAGGCCGGTCGCCTCGGACATCATGCCCGGGTCACCTCGATCCGCCAGTTTTCGCAGGCGAGGTGTCCCTCAGGCAGGCTCAGGACGGCGGATGGGTGCTCCGGCGGGGAGGGATACGCGATTGCGAGCCACCGGTCATCCTCGGTGAGAGCTGTCCGGGTCCCATCGTCGCCGGGCGCAGCGCGGAGCACGGCCGTAAGCAGGTCCCAGACGATGGCCGCCTCCTCGTCGCTGGTGACCGGTGCCCAGTCGGCCAGATACTCACCGGAACGCGCCGCCAGGGTTCGCTCGGCGATTTCGGCCCGTTCCCGCTGCCGCTGGGCGGCCTCGCGTGCCGCACGGCGAGCGTCGCGACGGTTCGGGACCTGAGCGGGCCTCCCTTTTACCGACTGGGCGCCGCGATTACGGAGTTTCACGTCCACCGGTGCCGCCGGAGCCGTCCAGAAGGAGGTCCGGGCCGGCATCTCTGGCTCGTCCGGGACACCGGAGACGTGCCGGGCGGACCATAGACCAGTGGCAGCGCACCACGTCTTCCATGCGTCGATGTCACTGTCCGCCGACTCGACCGCCCCGGCCAGGCGTAGCAGTTCCGCCCGGCGCGTGACGCGGCCGCCGGTGGCGAGCAGCGCCCGCGACCCGCGCAGCAGGGGAGTGACGGCGTCCCGCACCTGCCGCCGCAGGCGGAGCGCCTGGCCGGTCCGTTCACCGAACCAGACGGATAGGGTGTCCGCCGCGTCCCGATTGCCCTGCGCGATCGCTTGGACGGTTTCCTCGGCGGCAGTCGCGTCGACTCCGGAGAGGGCCATGGCCCGCCAGTCGTCGTCAGTGACGATCTGCCTCAGCCGGCTGAGGGCGTCCCTGATACGCGGGCTATAGGTGTCGACGCCAGCGCCCCAGACAGTGACGTAGGCGATGAGGGTCTCACGCAGTCGACTCATCCTATCCGCGTCGGGGGCTCCGGCCAGCGCCGACGCCATGCGGGACTGCCAGATTGACGCCGCCTCGGCCATATCCTTCAACGTGGTGCGCACCTGAGCCCAGGCTTGGGCCGCCTGGCCGAGCTCCCGTTGTCCGATAGCGTCGGTCATGTCGTCGAGCCGTTCGGCGATGATGGCCGGCGCGAACGCGGCACCATGGCTAGTCAGGAGCCTGGTCGTCCGCGAGTTCGCGTTCGATCTGCTCGATGGTAGGCAGGTTGGTTTGGAGCGGCTCGGGCAGGGACTGGGCGAGCTGGTACTCGGCGATGCCGAGGGGGCGCGCGTTGTCTCGCAGCGCGTACTCGGCGACGATCTGGTTCTTGGTCTTGCAGAGGATCAGGCCGATGGTCGGCGCGTCCTGCTCGTGCTTGACTTGCGCATCGATCGCTGTCATGTAGAAGCCGAGCTGGCCGACGTGCTCGGGGCTGAACTTGCCTGCCTTGAGCTCGATGACGACGTAGGCGCGGAGCTTGAGGTGGTAGAAGAGCAGGTCGATGAAGAAATCGTCGCCTCCCACCTCTAGGTGGACCTGTCGTCCCACGTACGCGAATCCGGCGCCGAGTTCGAGGAGGAAGTCGGCGACGTGATCGACTAGGGCCTGCTCGATCTCGCGTGCGCGGGCGTCCTCTTCCAGGCCGAGGAAGTCGAGCTTGTAGGGGTCTTTGAGTGACTCGCGGGCGAGGTCGGACTGCGCGGCCGACAGGGTGCGGTCGAAGTTGGTGACCGCCTTGCCCTGGCGTTCGATGGCCTTCGCCTCGATCTGCATGGTCAGGATGTTGCGCGACCAGCCGTGCTCGACCGTGGCGGCGGCGTACCGCAGTCGGGTGTCGCGGTCCTTGAGCTTGGTCAGGAGCACGACGTTGTGCCCCCACGGGATTTGTCCAACAGCCTGTTGGACGATTCCGTCCTCTGGCCACGCCTCGGCGAACGCGCGCATGTACATCAGGTTCGCCCGGGAGAACCCGCCGAGGTCAGGGAACACCTCGCGCAGGTCATGGGCTAGGCGCTCGACGACCTTGCCGCCCCACCCCTGCTCAGCCTGACGGTCGAGGATCTCCCGGCCGATCTGCCAGTAGAGTTGAAGCAGTTCGATGTTAACCGCTAGGACGGCCCGTTGCTGGGCGCTGTGGATGCGGTCCTTGAGGTCGGCTAGCCAGTCGGCGTACCCCTCGGGCGGGTCGGTGAGCGCGGGCACCTTGTCGGGCATGGGACAAGTCTGTCAGCAGTGCCTCGAAATTCCCGAGTTCGACGCGCAAGCAGTGATCGAGGGACGGTGGATACCGCGGCGGGTGGTGAGCCGCTGGCGATGGCGGACCTCCAGCCTGCTATCCATCCACCTCATCCCCGTTCTCCGCAGGCGCGGCAGCATCGAAGGTCACGCTGAGCGTGATGTCCAGCGACTTCAGCGTGCGCAGCAACCGGGTGACGTACATCGTGGGTCGGCCTGCCTCTAGGCCGTTGAGGTAGAATCTGTCGTAGAAGTTCGCAGTCGCGACCTTCTCTTGCGTTAGTCCGCGTGCCTCGCGCACGACCCGGATTGCGTCCCCGATGTCGCGCGGCTTGCCCCGCCATCGTGATCCGCCTCCGCGCCTCTACACCATGGCTTCCTGCCGCAGATGCGTCCCCACGGAATCCCCACAAGTCCGGGTCCGCGCTGACGTTCCCCCACAAAAAGCCCACGGACAATCCGGCACTTCCCGGCACAATCTGGCACAGCTGCTAGCGTGGTAACGGAAGCCGACAGAAGCCGCTACCCGCCTTTATGCAGGTCAGAGGGCTGACTGGGCCCAGAGTGCGGGCAGGGGTCATTTACGATAGACCCTCTGAAAAGCGGAAGGTCGGCGGTTCGACCCCGCCCCTGACCACACAACGTTCTGACCTGCGAAAACTTTCATCATCCAGCCTGTAGGCGGATGTTTGACAGTTCCGCCTACACCCTACAGCAGTCCTAGGCGACGTGCCGTCGCTCGCCGAGGGAGTCGTTGATTCGCCCGCGTTCGCGCCCCTACGCGTGTCTACGGCCCACGTGGCTAGTCCTCTACTGGCTCCGTACGAACGTCCCTCGCCCAACGGCACTCTCAAGCAGGCCACGCTCAACCAGCAGCCTCCTAGCCTTAGCGACAGTCTCGGGACTGTGGCCGATGAGTTCAGCGATGTCCCGCTCGGCTGGAAGCTTTGTGCCAGCCGCAAGCGAACCATCAGCGATACGGTCGGCAAGCCAGTCCGTCAACTGGATGTACACAGGTACCGCGCCCGGTCGCTCTTGGAAGTCTCCCCAGTTCAAGGCCACGCTGAGCAAGCTATGCCCCCGCATAGTCATCAATTACCCTGGTAGACCCTGCATGACACTGCAAGGTCATGGTCACTATGAGGCAGGAAGGATGGTAGTCGAGCGTGCGCAGCACGTCAGACTCGCCCAGGCAGTGATTATCGTGGCGACTTCCGTTGACGGGGTTCAGAGATCCAGGCGAGCTTGCCGTAAATCGTGCAGGCGAGCTGTACATTCATTCCGGTTGTCTTGTGCTTCCCTGAATAGAGTTCCTTGTGCCCGGCCCATGACCAGCAGGGAAGCAGCGTTCCGTCTACGATGTACTGGACTTCTGGGTCGAGTTCATCGGCGGTCGGAACGTGCTCGGCCAGTGCTGCGGATAGCAGGGGGGTTATCGCCGCGATCGCACGGCAGATGGTGGGCTGGGAGACGCCGAGCGATTCGCCTATCTCTGCCTGCGTGCGATTGTGTCGCAGGTAGGCGAGAGCCGCCACCACGGAATTAAAGAGGCCGAGGCATGGCGGCCACTTTGCGGCATCGGGATCACGTTCAACGGCAGTGATGCGTACGCAGATATCGATCAGCTCTTCGCGAGCGAAACCCGTGGTATGATAAATGACGATGGCCTGCTTCTTTGGACTGAGTGTGGTAACCCAATCCTTTCGAGAAATAGGCCATCTTTCATCTAGGCACGCCGCCGCTGGGGTAAAGTTTGTATAACGGATCTGGCTCGTGAATAAGCCTCCTAGTACCGAGAGGCTCAGCAGATTCGTTCGACCCTTGGTTTTCTGGCTGAAACGGGGTGGGTCATGGGCCCGAAGAGTTAATCGCGCATTACGCCTGACGGTGCCGCCTGCCGTTCACTCGGGTAGGTCGATCCTGCGGTCGCCCCATGCCACGCGTCCTTGGTCTCTCGCTATCGTCCGGACCCTGCCCGCGAAGTGCCGTTAGATGCACCCAACAATCACGAGCACCACCCTGACGAAGCGCAACGGTGCCGCACAGAACGGCGCCCCAGCATCGTGACGGTCGAATGTGAGGACCGCGACAGAGTCGGGGATCGGCTCTCGGCGCCATCGGCGAGGGCCATCGTGAGCCTGCCGTTCTTGCCGGTCCCGGCTGGTGTCATCGTGGCCCGTGAAGGCCGATGCTCCCCGGATTGAGGTGACGCGCGCCCTCGCCAAGCCGATCAGGCTTCCCGTACGTATAGGAACGCAGAAGGCACCGGACAGGCAGGCCCGTTACCTTGCGGGACCGGCCTGTAGTCGCAGGGTGATCAACGAGTAAGCCGCATGCCGTGCCGCTCTCGCATCAGGCGGCGACTGGCCGCTCGCCTGGCATCCGGAGCAACAGGTCGAGTGGGGCGAAGTCGTATAGGGTCACAGGCCAGCATGGTCTCTGCCTGGGCGCGCAGGAACTGCTGCCACGTCGCATGGCCGCGCTGCGGCGCGGGCGGGACCCGCAGCCGCCGAAGCACCCGCCGCACCGTGGAGGCGCCGACCCGGTGGCCAAGGCCGGGCAACTAGCCCTGGGTCCGCTTGTAAGCCCCACCCCCGGATTCTCCCGCGCCATCTGCCCGATCAGCTCCGCGCCCCCGGCATCGACCGACGGACGGCCCGGTGCGGGCAGGTCTACGCGCTCAGCCATTTAGGCGTGGTCGCCGTGCTGTCAATTGCCAGGGCGGGAAGGAACTGCAGGACAGAGCTGGTGGTGATGTCAGGCCGTCGCGACTGGGGATAGTGCCCGGTTCCAGGACAGTATGGAAACGAGAATGCTGTGCAGCCGTCCGGGATCGCGGGGCCTAGTGCGGCCTCAGGACAGGCCCGGCCGGACCAGGCCGGTCTCGTAGGCGATCACGACCAGCTGGGCCCGGTCTCGCGCGCCGAGCTTGGCCATCGTCCGGTTGACGTGGGTCTTGGCGGTCAGCGGGCTCATGAACAGGGCAGCGCCGATCTCGTCGTTGCTCATGCCCGTAGCGACCCGGGCGAGCACTTCCCGTTCCCGGTCGGTGAGTACCGACAGCGCGGAGGCGTCGACTGGCTGGGCCGGACCGCGCCCGGCGATGCTGGAGATCAGCGTCCGGGTGACGCTCGGCGACAGCAGGGCATCGCCGCGGGCGACTACCCGGATGGCGCTGATGAGATCCTCCGGCTCGGTGTCCTTGACCAGGAAGCCGCTCGCTCCGGCGCGGATCGCCTCGAAGACATACTCGTCCGCTTCGAAGGTGGTGAGGATGATGACGCGCACGCCGCTCAGCTCGGGGTCGGCGGCGATCTGCCGGGTTGCCTGCAGCCCGTCGGTGCCGGGCATGCGGATGTCCATCAGCACCACCTCGGCCCGCAGCGAGCGGGCCAGGTCGACCGCGGCCGCCCCGTCCGCAGCCTCCCCGACGACCTCGATGTCGGGCGCCGAGCCGGCGATGAACCGGAAGCCGGCCCGGACGAGGGCTTGGTCGTCGGCGACCAGGATCCTGATCACGGCTGGCTCGCGATCGGGCGGGCACGCGCGGCCCCGCCGTCCGGGACGGTGCCTCCACCGCCTGCCGGGCCCGCGGCGCGGGCGTCTGGTCCTGGGGCTGGGGCGGCGGCTGCCACCGGCAGCCGGGCGTGGACGGCGAACCCACCGCCGGGACGCGGCCCGGCGTCCAGGGTGCCGCCGAGTGCGGCCGCCCGCTCTCGCATTCCGGCCAGTCCCGCCCCGGTCCCGTCACTGAAGGCCGCGGGCGCGGGCCCGCCGTCGTTGACCACGTCCACGTACAGGTATCCGCCATCTTGCCGCAGGCCCACGGTCGCGGCGACGCGGCCAGCGTGACGCACCACGTTGGTGAGCGACTCCTGCACGATGCGGTAGGCGGCCAGCGTGACCGGCGGCGGCAGCGGGGCTGGCGGCTCGGCCGGCTCCAGCGTGGTCGGCGTGCCGGCGGCGCTGGTCGCCTCGACGAGCGCGGAGATGGCGCGCAGGTCCGGCACCGCCGAACTCCCGCCGTCGGCTTGCCGCAGCACCTCCAGAATGGTCCGCAGCTCGCGCAGTCCGGACTTGCTGGCCCTGCGGATCGCCTGGATCGCCTCGGCCGCGCTCGCCGGATCGGCTGCCAACTGCATGCCCGCCGCCGTGGCCTGGACGTTGATCATCGCCATCGAGTGCGCGACCACGTAGTGCAACTCGCGCGCGATCCGCATTCGCTCGGCGTCGACGCGCCTACGAGTTTCCTCCTCCCGGGCCTGCGCGGCCCGTGCCGTGCGGTCAGACTCGGCGGCCAGCCACTGGCGGCGCGCCGCCACGTACGCGCCAACCGCACCGGCTGCGAGCAACTCCAGCCACATCGTGGCGTTCGGGCCCCGAGCCAGCCGAACGGCCCGAGCAGCCCCTCGGTCACGAAGATAACCGCCGCCCCCGCGACCCCGGCGGCAATGGCGATGCGCCGCGCGCGGGTCAGCGCGACCCAGTACAAGCCCACGATGACCGGAACAAGCGCGGCACCGTCGATCTGGCCCAGCGCCGCCCACCCGGCCGCGCCGCCCACGGTGAGCCCGAACACCTCGACTGGGCGGCTGTTGCGCCAGGTCAGGGCGACGGAGGCCACCGCCAGCAGCAGGTAAGCGGCCAGCGGCGGATGGCTGACCAGGTGCAGGCCACCGTAGCGGTGCACCGGGTTGGCCTCAGCGTAGGCGCCGGACACGGCCAGTGCGGCCACCAGTGCTACGCCCGCAGCGCCCAACCATCGCCGCGGCAGCCTGACCACGCTCTTGATGCCCATCACCCGGAGCGTATACCGGCAGCGGGCCGGCGTCATCGTCGCTGCGCAGGCGGGCGAGCTACTGCCCTGGGAGTACCCGCTGCCGCCGGCGCGGTAGCCCACCGGACGCCCGCAGGACGATGCCCGATTACCCCCGCCCGGGAGAGCCTCGTGATCAGCGGCGCGACCAGGCGCCGTCAGCCACATGAGGGAGTACGCACATGCTCACCACCGCCACAGCCTCCGCCTCCGCCGTGCCGCACATCAAGCAGGGCCGCCCTCGGGCGCTGTGCGCCGCGGGCGGCGCACTGGCCGCTGCCCTCGCCTGGATCGTGGAAGTCCCCCTGCTGGGCATCCACCTGAACTTCCGCTTCGGCGCCGGCCATGCCCAGACGATCGCGATCGGCCAGGTCATCGGCATCGCCCTGGCTGCCTCGCTGCTCGGCTGGCTGCTGCTCACCCTGCTCGAACGGCGCACCCCGCGCGCCCGGCTCCTATGGACCACCATCGCGCTGGCGGCGCTGGCCGCGTCGCTCGCGCTGCCGCTGGCCGCCACCACCACCTCAGCCGTCACCGGGCTCATCGTGATGCACCTGACCGTCGGGGCCGTCGTGATCCCAACCATGGCGCGCACGGCTCGGACGCGCTGACAGCACACCAGAAAGCCGGGACGGCGCGACCGTCCCGGCAGCATGACGGTTCCTCGCCCAAACCTGCCGCGCAAGCAAGTTCGCGGCACGATACCGCCCGCTCAAGCCGAGCTAGCAAAACATATTTACGCACACGCCTCCTGGCCGCCTAGGTCGCGCGGCGCCCCGGTGCGGCTGGGTGTGCGGTGGCTCCCGCCCGCAGCTGCGTCTCCACAGAATTCCCACAAGTCCGGGTCCGCGCTGACGTTCCCCCACAAAAAGCCCACGGACAATCCGGCACTTCCCGGCACAATCTGGCACAGCTGCTAGAGTGGTAACGGAAGCCGACAGAAGCCGCTACCCGCCTTTATGCAGGTCAGAGGGCTGGATTGGCCCAGGGTGCGGGCAGGGGTCATTTACGATAGACCCTCTGAAAAGCGGAAGGTCGGCGATTCGACCCCGCCCCTGACCACACCACCACCTGATCGCGGGGGACCTGCTCCCCGCCGGGACAACGCTGCGCCCCGTGCAGCGGAACCTCGACGCGGTTGCCACCGTGCTTCCCGACGGAAAGATCGCCTACGCCGACGAGATCTAGGCCACCCCGTCGGGAGCCAGCGACGCAGCCGGCAACGCATCGACCAACGGCTGGACATTGTGGCTCGCCGAGACCCCCGATGGGCTGTTCACCTTAGCCGCACTCCGGGAGCAGTTCCTCGCGCACCAGGAGTAAGAGCATCTGCCAGCGCGCCGGGATCACGTCACAGATGGTGACCATAAGGTGCTGCGCGCGATGCGCGATATCCGCCGACTCGCCCGAGCATCTGGTCAGCGGTGGTCGTCGGGTCAGCCGCTCAGATCAGGTCGTTCTGGAGTTCAGTCGGCCTGCCGCGGCCGTTAGGTGCCTGCGAGACGGGGTCAGCGCCAGGCGGACGCCAGGGTAATCGCGCGTATGTCCGGTGATTATGGCTACTCCACCATGGCGGCGAGCCGTTCAAGTGTCTGGTGCATGGCCGGGACCCAGTTTCGCCCGTCCTCCACGGCGTCGCGGATGCTCTGGGCGGCTTCGGTGCAGTCGAATAGCTCGGTGACGATTGTCGCATCACCGTCGGGCTCGAACTGGTAGCTCCAGTTGTATCCCTGTGACGCGCCAAGCGGCAGCCCGGTGTTCTGCGAGGCCACGGCGTCACCCGGTGTCGGCTCCCAGGCGATCCGCCGGTCCTGCTCGAAGGCGGTGATCCGGTTGAGCATCAGGTAGTTACCGAGTTCTGGCAGGTACATCGCCGTCAGGAACGTATCGCCCGCCCGGCTGGGCGCCGGCTGGCCGGGGGCTGCGCGCAGCATGCCCGAGCCGTCCAGCGCCGGATGGTTCGCGGGATCGGCCAGCACCTGGAAGATCTTCGCCGCTGGCGCCGCGATCGACCGGGAGACCGAGACCTGTACACGCCTGCTGAGGTCCATGCGTGACCCTTTCGCTTCGTCTTACTGATAAGAGGGCGGGAATGGCCGATACTCATCGTAGTTGCTCTCCTACTAGCTTGCCGTTATCGCAGCGACAACGCGAGGTAAAAGTACGCAGGGCTGGACAATAAGCGGCGGGTGGCGCGACCTCGGATGCTGTTCATGTGCCGCGCCGAGTCGACGATCGGCGCGCCCTTCGCGGTGAAGCGACCGCCTCATGGTGACTGTTAGTGACGGCCCGCCATAGCCGGTCGCAGGGGCCGACCGTAGTTCTCTAGTATGGGTTCACGAGGCAGGCGAACATCGAGCAGGCAGGGGTCTTCGCGGCGGCGGGGGGGACCACCAGCCTGAACCCGTACAGGGAGTTGCTGGTGGAGGCGGGCCAGTCGGTGGGGTTCCAGAGCATTGACGTTGAGTCGACGCCCTGGATGTCGTCCCCGACGGAGCTGGCGATCAGCGCGTTGTACATGTTCATGCCGTTGCTCACGACGCTGGCCAGGTTGATCAGGGAGTACTGGCCTACCGTGCCATCGGCGTAGGAGAGGTCGTTGCCGTTCGGCACGTACGAACCACCTGTAATAATCGTGCCGCTGCTTTCGTAGGCCAGGTAGTGCGCGGCTGACGGGTTGGCCCTGTTGCCGGCGACGATCCAGAGCTGGTTGGTCTGGTTGAACTCGTTCGGGTCGCAGCCGTAGGAGGTGATGGCGCCGCCCTCGGCGATGTTGTTGCCGTCGGCGTCCAGGCAGGTGTGGCTGCCGTCGGCGTTGTAGTTGACGATCTTGTAGACCGGCTCCGCGGCCGCCATGTTGTCACCTGGTTGGTTGTCGCCGAAGTTTACGTCGACCCAGCCGACACGCTGGAAGCGCCAGGTCTCGCTGGCGTCGCCGGTTGAGTTCTCGCTCGCGACCGGGGTGCCCCAGGCGGCCGAGCCACCCTGGACGCCCAGGACCTGCCCGGATGCCATGGTCAGCTGGACGGGGTTGCCCATCTGCCCGTTCTGGTCTGGCAGCGCGCCACCGTCGGTCAACTCGTCTGTCAACTGGTCGGTGATGGCGACGTAGGCGGGCGGGCTGGCCGGCACTGGCGTGCTGAACAGGGTGACATCTGCCCCGTTAGGGAGGGTGTCGGCGTTCGCCGCCGGGGCGCCCAGCACTGCCCCGGCCAGGGCGAGGCCCGCGACGGCCGCTGCGGCGCGCCGCCCCGCCGGGTCGGGCGCCTGCGCCAGCTCGCGGTCGTGTCCATGATCTGCGGTGTCCTCTCTCATCGCGGCTCCCGCGGCCTGCCCGCGGTCCCCTGTGGCTCCATCATCGGGCGGCGCCCGGCCGCAGCGCCCCACGGAAAATCCGTGGGATTCCAGGCCGCCCGGCGAGCGAAGCGGGCCCCGGAACCACCTGGCGGCCGTGCCCGTCCCGCCGTTCCCGGGCCCGGCAAGGCCGGCACGTCGGCCAGCCAGCCGACCCCCGCCCGCCGCTCCGGACGGGAACGCCGCAGCCAGCGCGCGCACACGCGCAGGCGCGCCCGGCCATCAAGGAAAAGACGCAAGGTCACCGCCGCGCCGCCATGCCCGCACCACCAGTCATCCCGCGAAAACCCGCGGAATCTCCCTGGGGTGCCGCACGCCCCGCAGTCCTACACTCCCGGAACGGAAGACGCCATGGCATCCTGAAGGGTCCCACCGGGGCTGACAGCGCTGGGACCTTGATCGCCTGCGGCGGTGCGTGACGATTGGCACCTGAGGCAGAGTTCAGCCCTCGCGTGGTGCGGGCAAAGACACTGACTCCCCTGCCGCGGGATGCCCTGGGCAGGGGAGTCAGGCGCTGCGTAACTCCTGGCCCGGGGCGTCGTCGGCGAGTTGCTCGATGCGGGCCAGGAGCTCCATGACGCCGGAGAAGGGGAGGCTGCCTGAGGAGCCGACGCGTCCGACGGTTCCTTCCAGGTGCACGCTAGGCGGTGCGGTCAGCCGCACGATGAGCTCCATCCCATGAGTGTGGGACTGCCTGGCGTGCGGCGCCCCACGGAGATTCCGTGGGTTTTCGCTGGGCGGCCTGTCGGGCGTGGTGTCGCCGGTGGCGGCGCGGGCTGCCTCGGCGCTGGGGCGTGCCTGCCGTCAGGGTGTTTCCTGGTTGCGGTGTTGCCGTAGTTCGCGGCGGGAGTTGATGCCATGGTCATCCCCCCGACCACCTATGAGCATGGTTTCCTGCGCAGCTGCGTCCCCACAGAACTTCTTCGGTCCTGCGGCGGCAGAGCGTGCACCGGCCCAAGGACCTGCGGGCGGGGCCGTTCGCGGCGAACGTGGTGTCGTTCCGGCTGCACCTGGCGGCCGAGAACAAGGCGGCCGGGACGGTGCGGACCTACGCCGAGGCGGCGCTGTGGTTCGCCGCCGCCCACCTGCTGCCCGAGACGAGTAAGACCAGGTGGGACGCTCGCCGGGCAGCGCGGGCATGGAGCGGCAGCTGGTCACCAGCGTCAGCGCCCGGTCCCTGCCCGCCCGCGTGCGCTGGGGACCGTGGTTGCCTCTGGCAGGGAATCACCACGCCCCGGCGTGCCGCCGCCCGGGGAATCCGGTGCCGCGCCTGGAATCCCACGGACTCTCCGTGGGATTCCAGGCGCCTGGAATCCCACGGTTTTTCCGTGGGGTGCCGCGGCCGGGTGCCGCCCGATGATGGAGCCACGGGGGACCGCGGGCAGGCCGCGAGAACCGCGACACGAGAGGACACCGCAGATCATGGACACGACCGCGAGCTGGCGCAGGCGCCCGACCCGGCGGGGGGCGGCCGCCGTAGCGGCCGTCGCGGGCCTCGCCCTGGCCGGGGCAGTGCTGGGCGGCCCGGCGGCGAACGCCGACACCATTCCCAACGGGGCCACTGTCGACCTGCTCAGCACGCCAGTGCCGGCCACCCCGCCCGCCTACGCCGCCAGCACCAGCACCGCAACCGACGGTGGCGCGCTGCCAGACCAGAACGGGCAGATGGGCAACCCCGTCCAGCTGACCATGACATCCGGCCAGGTCCTGGCCGTCCAGGGCGGCTCGACTGCCTGGGGCACCCCGGTCGCGACCGAGAACTCAACCGGCGACGCCAGCGAGACCTGGCGCTTCCAGCGCGTCGGCTGGGTCGACGTAACGGCAGGAAACACGTTCGTCAACAGCGACTGGCAGCCGTTGTTCGGGGAGCCGGTCTACAAGATCGTCAACTACAACCCCGACGGCAGCTACACCTGCCTGGACGCCAATGGCAACGACATCGCCGAGGGCGGCGCCATCACCTCCTACGGCTGTGACCCGAACGAGCTCAACCAGACCAACCAGCTGTGGATCGTCGCGGGCAACGAGGGCGACCCGGCAAGCACTCACGACTTGGCCGACTCAGACGGCGCGTGGACGGGTGGTTCCGATACAGCGGACGGCAACGACCTGTCCTTCGAGGAGGGCACGGTCGGCCAGTACTCGCTGATTAACCTGGCCAGCGTCGTGAGCAACGGCATGGACATGTACAACGCGCTGATCGCCAGCTCCGTAGGGAATGACATCCAGGGCGTGGACTCAACGTCAATGCTCTGGAGCCCCACCGACTGGCCCGCCTCCACCAGCAACTCCCTGTACGGGCTGAGGCTGGTGGTCCCCGCCGCCGCCGCGCAGAGCCGTTCCTGCTCGATGTTCGCCTGCATCATGAACGGGACCTCAGGCGCCTGGTAGCGAGCCACGCCGGCCTCTCCGCTCGCAGCAGCGGGAGAGGCCGGCGCGTCCCCGGGGCGCCCCCACCCGGCCGCGGCCGTCCGGGACGGCGATGCCGTCCCGGCTTCCCCGCCGCCGCCCGATGATGAGTCAGCGGACAGCCCGCCCGACACCCGGGAAAGCGGCGCCCCCAGCAGTCCCGGTCAGCTCCTATGACTGGGTATCTGCGAGAATAGAGATGTCTGCTTTGGGCGGGAAAGCGGGGTCTTGGCGGCGTGGCTGGTGCTGGTGTTCTGGTGGGGCGCTCGGAGGAGCTGGATGCGATCGTGTCCCGGGCGCGGCAGGCTTGCGGCGGCAGCCCGGAGGTGGTGTGGATCGAGGGGGAGGCCGGCGCGGGCAAGACGGCGCTGCTGCGGGCCGCCGTTGCGGTCCTGGCCGGGGAGTTTGAGGTGGTGCGGGCGCAGGCCGATGAGCTGGCGTCCGACATGTCCTTCGACGTGGTCGCGCAGCTGGGCGTGCGCGACGCGCAGGCCCCGTTTCCCGCTGGCCTGGAGCTGATCGGCCAGTGGTCCGGCCAGCCGGACGGACGTCCGGTGCTGGTGGTGGTGGAGGACCTGCACTGGGCCGACACCGAGTCCCGGCTGGCGCTGCTGACCGCAGCGCGGCGGCTGGGCGAGGACCGGGTGGCGCTGCTGGTGACCAGCCGTTTGGATCCGCCTGCTGCCGACGGGTGGGAGCGGCTGCGCTTCGACCCGGATCGCTGCCTGCGGGTGCCGGTGGGACCGCTGTCGGTCGCGGATGTCGCCGAGATGGCCTCCGGTGACGGTGTGGATCTCTCGCCGTCTGCGGCGGAGCGGCTCTTCCAGCACACCGGTGGTCACGCGCTGTATGTCCGGACGCTGCTGAGCGAGCTGCCTGCCGGGGAGTTGGCCGCCGCGCAAGGGCCGCTGCCGGCCCCGCGGTCGCTGGCGGCGACGACCACGTCCCGGCTGGGAGAGCTGCCTCGCCAGGCGCGGGAGCTGGCGGCGGCGCTGGCGGTGCTGAACCAGCGGGTGCCGCTTGCCCTAGCTGCCCAGGTGGCGGAGACGGGGGAGTCGGCCGAGGCGCTGGATGGCCTGCTGGCTACCGGGTTCGTCACGGCCGCGGTCGATGACGGGCAGACGTTCCTGGAGTTCGTCCACCCCCTGTACCGTGCCGCCGTGTACGGCGACCTGGCACCGAGCCTGCGGCAGCGGCTGCACCGGATGGCGGGGCTGGCCCTGGAGGGAGATGCGTCGCTGGCGCACCGGGTCGCCGCTACCGAGGGGACCGATGACAGCCTGGCGGACGAAGCCCACCGGGCTGCCCGTGTCGAGGCCGAGCGGCACCGTAACGCCCTCGCCGCCCGTTACCTGCTGTGGGCGGCACGACTCAGCACTGGCAGGCACGACGCGCAAAGCCGCCTGCTGCGCGCCGCCCGGCTGCTGATCGAGGCCCAGCAGCTGAACCAGGCCGACGGCCTGAAGGACCAGATTGAAGCATGCCAGCCCAGCCCGATGCGCGATTACGTGCTGGGCGTGCTGGCCTGGCGCCGCTACGATCTTCCGGCAGCCGAGCGGCTGCTGGCCGCCAGCGCGGCGTGGGCCGGGCGCGAGCTGCCGGGCTGGGAGAAGGACCTGCACCGGGAGGCGGTCGCCGGGGCGCTGGCCCATCTGTCCCTCGTTTACTCCGTCACCTTCCGGTTCGGCCAGGCGGTGGACGCGGCGGCCAGGGCGCTGGCGCTCGGGCCGAAGGAGCCGGACGTGGAGCGGATGGCAACCTTCAGCGCGGCCACCGGGCGCGGCGGCACGGACGGCCCGGTCGCGGCCCTTGACTACCTTGCCGTGCGGCTGCCCGCCGATCCGGACCTCGTAGCCGTCGGGGACCTCAACCTGCTGGCCCTGCGCGGGATCCTCGGCCTGCAAGCCGGCCGCCTGGGTAGCGCGGCAGCAGACCTGCGCGCCGCCATCCGCCTCGGCGCGCGGCACCCGTGGGACCTGTCGTCCCGGGCCGCCGCCCACGGCTACCTCTCCCAGCTGCTGTTCCACGCCGGCGCCTGGGACGAGGCCCTGGCCCAGGCCAGGGTCGCGCTATCGCTGGTCTTCGACCAGCCGCAGGTGTGGGTCGAGAGGAACGCCCACGCCACCATCACCTGGGTGCACGCCAGCCGCGGCAGCTGGCAGGAAGCCGACCAGCACCTGGACGCGGTCCGTGACCTCGTCGCCGCCCAGCTCCTGCCCGAGTCGCTGGTGCAGCGCGGCATGACTGAGGCCATCCGCGCCCTGGCCCGCCATGAGCCAGGCCAGGTCGTCGCCCACCTTTCACCGCTGGCCGGCATCGGCGGCGACCAGCAGATGGCCGCCGCCCTGGCCCCGGCCCGCGAAGCAGGCTCGGGAATCATCTGGTGGCCATGGCTCATCCGGGCGCTCCTGGACTGCGGCGAGACGCCCGCGGCGACCAGCCAGCTCGACGAGCTGGAACGCGTCACGACAGCACGGCGGCTGGACTTCCGCGCCCGCACCACCGGCCTGCGCGCCGTGCTGGCCGCCCAGGGCGGCGACCATAAGCAGGCGATCACGCTAGGCCAGGAGGCGGTTGCGCTCGCCGGGCCGGACGACCCCATCCTCGACCGGGCGCGGCTGCATCAAACCCTTGGCCAGCTACTCGCTGCCAGCGGGGACACCGGCGGCGCGACCACCCAGCTGCGCGCCGCCCATCAGCTGCTCGCCACGGTGCAGGCGGAAACGTTCACCGAACGCCTGGCGGCCGACCTGCACTCGGCGGGCCTTCCTCGCTCCCGGCGATCCTCCCGGCGGCCGGACGAGCTCACCAGCAGGGAAGACGACGTCGCCACCCTCGCGGCGCAGGGCCTGACCACCCCCGAGATCGCAGGCCAGCTCTACCTGAGCGTCAACACGGTGGAATACCACCTGCGCAACGTGTTCACCAAGCTCGGCATCAGCTCCCGCCGGGAACTACGGGACCGACGCAGCCAGCAGGCGCCCTAACGGCACGGCGCGCCGGGGCCGGGTGTTCAGCATCCCGAATGAAGGTGTTGAAGATCCTGATTGAAGGCCTTCAGCATCCCGGTCTGCTACGCTCCGGTACATGGAGATCACCGACGAGTCGATCGACCTGCTGCCCGGCGCGCTGGCCGATCAGTTGCAGGCACTAGGCGGTCACGCGGAGATCGTAGTCATCGGCGGTTCCGCGTTGACCGCCCTCGGCCTCGTCAGGCGCGCGACAAGGGACGTGGATCTCCTCGCGGTAGCCGAGAATGGCGAACTGCGCCTCGCTGAACCGCTGCCCACAGGCCCTCCTGGCCGCGCGGGCGGCCGTCGCGGCAGACTTCGGGCTGGCCGAGGATCGGCTGAACGCCGGGCCGACGGACCTGCTCAGATGGGGTCTGCCCGGGGCCTTCATGAGCCGGGTGGTAACCAGGTCCTATGGGACGGCCCTCGTCGTCCACTTCGCCAGCCGGTGCGACCAGGTTCACTTCAAGCTCTTTGCCATGGCTGACCAGGGCGGAGGGCGCCATGAGGCTGATCTCCGGCGCTGAGCCCAGCTCAGGGCGAGCTCATCGCGGCGGCACGCTGGTCAGTAACGCAAGATCCGTCGCCTGGCTACAGATCGGTCCTAGTGGACGCTCTACGTGCCTTGGGGATAGACAATGCTGATCTCGGAGATTAGGGACGAGGTCAGCCAGGGGCTCCTGGACTTCACCTGGCGTCAGTGGGCGCAGATCGGCGTCTCGGCGACCGTCGGGGGAACCGATCGATGGGCGGCCGATCCGGAGGCTCTCATCCTCTTCACGATCGGGATCGCCCGCCGCGATCCGCGGCTGTTTGATGAGATGCTCGACTGGATGGCCTTCAATCACGGGCTCCTGTCCACCCAGCGACTGCGGAACCTGGCCGCCAGGTTTCCCCTGCCTTCCGGCCTGGTCGCTGCCGTTGCCGCGTGGGCCCGGCAGACCGCGCCCGCGGACCTGCCCGCCAGCGACCAGGCCGACCTTGTCCAGGGCAGGGAGCAGGTCTTCAGCCCCGACGTCCTGGCATTCGTCTCGCGGCCGGATCCGACCTTCGCCCGGCACGGCTTCATCCGTCCCCCGGCCGCAAGGACCGGCAAGTCACGCGCGCCGGACCCGGCTCTTCCAGTGAGCCTGTCCTTCCGGTTGCGCCACCTGTTCGGGCCGGGCGGACGATCCGAGACGATGCGAGTGCTGCTCACCTACAGGGACGGGCCACTCGACGCCGCCCGGATCGCCGACGAGGCAGGATTCGCCAAGAGGAACATCAGCGATGTCCTGGCATCCCTGACGGCCTCCGGGGTCATCAAGGCCGCCTGGGCAGGCAACGAACGGCACTTCACCGCATACCGGGAAAGATGGGCGCTGCTCCTTGGCATCGCCGGGCCCGCGGACATGCCGGGCTTCATGTCATGGGTTCACCTCCTGCCCGCGGCGCTGGAGATCATCACATGGCTTGACGAGAAGGCCAGCACCTCAGAGTCTGAGTACCTGATCGCCAGCCAGGCACGCAGCCTCATGAACAGCCTCACCCGCCATCTTGAGGCCGCAGGCATTGACATGCAGCACCGCCAGCCAGCCCACGGCTCTGCCTACCTGCCTGCATTCGCCGAAACTACCAACGCTCTCCTCGCCCGGCTGGGAGTTGCTCACTAGCGCCAGGACCACGGCTCCCTGCGCAGCCACGTCCCCACAGAATTTCCACAAGCCCTGGTCCGCGCCGACGTTCCCCACAAAAAGCCCACGGACAATATGGCACTTACCGCCACAATACTGATGGAGCTCAACGGCTGGTCCTCCCCCCAGATGCTGGGCAGGCCTGTCGAGCTCAGCACCGAATACCACTCCTCCTCAGCACCCCGCCGCCAGCACAGCCGCCGCCCACTCCTGCCGAATAAGTCACGCAGCACGCAGCGACTGCCTGGTACTGCAACAGCGCTAGTGATCTCCGAGGCGGCGGGCGTAGCGGGATTTCCGTGCGGCGGCCTGGCGGTGGCGTCTCCAGTCTGACCACTGCTGGTGGAATGCCCGGCTAGACGTTGTGGACTATGCGGGATGGCGACGAGCACCAGGACCATGGGTACCCGCTTGCGTCGAGTGTCAACGCCCGCCACCGGGCACGCGGGCCTTACTCATTGTCCACGGACGGGCTACGTGCTTCCGCTTGGACTCACCGTGAACACGCCGCCGAGGCCAGGCGGCTGGCGAATTTCGGGTCACGCTCACTGGAGCCTCAGCTCAGGTGGCCCCGTTGGTTTCGGGAGCCGGGCCGATATTGTCATTCCTCCATTGGGGAGTGCTTCGGCGTGGAGGTTACCGTGATGGGCGTTGACGACCGAGGTGACGATGGATAGTCCGAGCCCAACGCCCTGGCGGTTGCTGACTCGTCCGTCGAGGCGCGTGAACGGCTCGAACAGGGATTCCACTACCGATTCTGGCACGAGGGGTCCGGTGTTGGTCACGGTAATGTACGACATGCCATCGCCGGTGCCCGTGACGACGCTTACCGAGCCTCCGGTGACGTTGTAGCGGGCGGCGTTGTCGAGGAGGTTGGCGGCGAGGCGCTAGAGCAGGACCCGGTCGCCGAGGGCGGGGCTGGGTGACAGGTCGGCGTCGATGACTATCTTCGAGTCTCTTGCGGTGGCGCTGACCTGGTCTATTGCGTCCTGGGCGGCTGCTTCGAGGTCGGTCGGCTCGCCACTCGCCCGGCCAGCTCAAGTGGCGCGTCGTCGAGGATAAGCAGGTCCACGCCGGGAGGGAGCAGGACGTCGAAAGAACTCGGCGGTCGGCCACCGAAGTACGCCGCGACGTCTATGTCAGAGCTGGCGCGGTGCTGACCGGTGGCGCGACTGCCGTGCAGGTACGCGAAACGAGCTCCCGCCTGCCTGAGCACGGCGACAGTCTCCGCGGTAACGGCTTCGAGCGTCTCCTTCATGTTCCTAGTCTCGCAGATCGGGCGGCTGGTGCATCTCTACTTGCATGCGGCGCGCCGAACCGGACAATCGGTGCGCGGGCGCGCGCAATGCCGACCCGGTTGCTCCACCGCTCGTATTCGGCAGGCCTGCCCTTCGTGGGGAAGGCGGACCGTCCCGTGGCACTGTCAGTGACGGCCCGCCATGGCCGGGTCGCAGGGCCGACTCGTTTTCCGACGGCGGCCGCTACCTCGGTGCCGCAGCCGCGGTCGCGCACGCCCGCAAGCTGCGTCACGGCCACGGAGGAGCAGCGGCGGCTTTGCCCCTGTCCTGGAGCAGCTGGCCGCGGACGGGGCTCCCGAGAAAGTTCCGGAGTACGCACTCTTCATTAGCGGCGTTCACCGTCCTCGGCGCGCGCGGCGTGAACCCGCGGGCCGTGATCGGGTGATAAGGAGGCGACAGTACCCACCCAGCCACGGAGCCGCGCATGCCGGAGCCCGCACCACCCCCACGAGTGCCAAGCCCCGGGTCACTGGACGACGCCGCGATCATGGAGCGGTCCGCGCGTGACCCCGAGACGTTCGCCGTCCTGTACGACCGGCACGCAGCGGCACTGCACCGGTACGTCGCCCGACGGCTTGGCGAAGGAGCGGCCGACGACATCGTGGCCGAGACTTTCCTGGCCGCGTTCCGCAAGCGCGCCCGCTTCGACCCCGCCGCCCGCGACGCCCGCCCGTGGCTATACGGGATCGCGTCGAACCTGATCGGCAAGCACACCCGATCCGAAGTGCGCATGCTGCGCGCCTACGCCCGCACCGGCACCGATCCGGTGCTCACCCCGTCGGCGGTCACGCCCGACGACGGGATCTTGGCCCGTGTCGACTCTTCGGCAGCCGCACCCGAACTCGCACGGGCCCTTGCCACTCTCTCCGCGGGCGACCGCGAAGTGCTGCTGCTTACCGCCTGGGCGGACCTCTCCTACGCCGAGGCGGCAACCGCCCTCGCCATCCCCGTCGGCACTGTCCGTTCCCGCCTGAACCGGGCGCGGAGCAAGCTCCGCGCCGCGCTCGACGACAACATCCAGCTTCTCTCCATGGGGTGAGGTGACTCTTTAAATGAGCAATACAATTGACGAGTCTTCCGAACGGCTTGTCGCTTTCCGCTCCACCGTCCCGTTCCCTTCCCGGGCTCGGCTGGCCGCAGGGCGGGACCGCCTGCTCACGGCCACGATGACGGAGGCCGGGGAAACAGGCGTCCGGCGGCGAGCCAGCAACGCCCGGTTGCTCCGCTGGCGCCCGGTGGTCGCGCTAGCCGCAGCGGGAACCGTCGCGGCGGTCGCGGTCGGCGCCGGTTGCGCGCTCACCGCGCTCACCGCGCACACCGGCCGTGTCGGCAAGCCGACCGCGCCGACGGCGGTCGCCCGGGCACCACAGGTCACGCCGCAGGCGACGCTCGCCGCGAAGGTACTGCACGACGCCGCCCGCGTGGCAGCCAAGGCCGAGACCCGAGAGCCCTCCCCCGGCCAGTGGATCTTCTCCGAGAGCATCCAAACCGGGTACCGGTTCCACGCCGCCTTCACCTCCCCCCCGGAGTGGGTCACGTTCGACGGCGGCCAGACCGCTTACTATCAGGGTCCCGACGGCAGCGGGCCGCTCGTCGTGCACACCAACAGAACCAGCTTCCCGCCTCCCGGTACCAACCTCTGGACGGCGCTGAACACCTACGGCATCTCCCCGAGCATCGCGTGGGACATCCTGGACTCACTGCCCGCCAACCCACAGGCGCTGCTTGCCGTGATCGCCAAGCACGCGGGCGCGCAGTCCGCCGTTGGCGCGGTGGGTGCCCTGTTCGGCGGCGGCAAGCCAACGACCCAGGCCCGGGCCGAGTTCGACTACCTCACCTGGCTCATGTGGAACGCCCAGTCCGGCATCGGCGGCCCGCCATCCGGTGACTCCGCCGCCTATTCGGCGCTAGCCGCCCTCCCCGGCATCTCCGTCCAGGAGGGCATCACCGACGCGGCCGGCGCGCCGGTCATCGGCGTCTCCGCCGACGGCGGCTACAACCAGCTTCTGCTCAGCCCCGCCACCTACCAGGTGACCGGCCTCCGCTCAATCAGCACCGGCGTCGCCCCAAAGCGACGGCGGCCCGCCCGCATCCCTTACCCTCCGAAGGGCGCCATCATCGCGTCCACCGCCTTCACGCAGGTAACGGAGGTCCCTGCCCCCGGCGACCGCTAGGCGTCCACTCCATCTCACAGAGCAGGGCCTGGCAGCCACGTCACAACCAGACACCAGCCGCCCGACCAGCCTGCCAGCAAGTTACTCGCCGGCCACCTATAGCTCGTACTGGCTGCCCTGCGACGGGACCGCAGCGTCCCCGGCCGGAGCCGAACCGCACGTCACTTTCGCGAATAGCGACTACCAGCCCCGCCCGCTGTCATCCCTGAGCGGACCTGTCACGTACCTAGCGTGGCCTCCAAGTCAACCTGTGGTGGCTTGGTGCCGATGGCCGGCGGTGCGGCTGACGTTCGTCCCATATGTCTAAAATATCCTCATACGTCACTTTTGGGTCACTCGGGGGGATTCCGTGCGCCCCAACTGGCAGCACGGGTGCGCAGTGAGGCGCGCGTGACCCTGGAAGGGATCAACTCATGGCTTCGGTACGGCGGGACGACTCGAGCGGGCAACCGTTCTTTAGGAGCGACCTGACGGTTCCCGACCTGTTCGGCGAGGCCGTCATAGGGCGCGGCGGGACAAGCACGCTCACGTCGCCCCGGCCTCCTGAGCCAGGCGACCCCCGGTCCGGGAAGTCGCCCGGCAGGCGGCGCAAGCAGCTGGGCAGCGACCGGCGCAGCCGGGCGATGCCGATGGTTCCCAAGCCGATCAGCGATCGCCGGGTCGCGATGGCACGGCTCGCTATTATCGTCACGGTGGTCGCCTGGCTGGCTTACGTGGTCACGTGGTTCTTCGACGACTTCTTCCACCCCGGGTACGAGACCGCGATCGCCAGGACCGAAGAGGTCCTGTACCTAGTGATCGTCACGCTGCTGGCGGTTTCCGCGATGGGGTACCTGCTGAGCCGGCTCGGGTTCTTCTACCGGACGCGCACGCATCACCGGGCAACTCGAGCCAGCCTGGATCAGTTCTACGACGCGCGGCAGCCGACGCTGACGACGATCATCCCCTCCTACCAGGAGGATGAGCGGGTAATCCGCACCACGCTGCTGTCGGCCGCGCTGCAGGAGTACCCGGATAAGCGCGTGGTGCTGCTGATCGACGACCCGTACGTGCCCAAGACGAGCCAGGCCCGTGCGCAGCTCGAGGCCGCGCGGGCGCTTCCCCGCAAGCTCCAGCAGATGCTCGCCGAGCCGGCCCGCCGGTTCGGCGGCGAGATGCACTCGTTCGAGCTGGCCATGGAGCGCGGCGAGCAACTCGGTCGCAACGCGATGGTCGCGCTGGCCAGCGCCTACGGCCAGGCGGCCAGCTGGCTGGAGGACCTGGCCGACCACCAGGAGGTCGTCGACCACACAGATAGCTTCTTCGTCAACGAGATCGTGCTCCGGCTAGCGGAATCGTTCTCGGAGATCGAGCGGGCGCTGCTGGAGTCGGTCGCCGAGGGCGTCGTGCTCCACCCGCAGATGTTCCGCCGCCTGTACCGGCGGCTCGTGTGGACGTTCAGCGTCCGGATCACGAGTTTCGAGCGCAAGCGCTATGTATCGCTGTCGCACGAGCCGAACAAGGCCATGAACCTCAACAGCTACATGGGGCTGATGGGGGGCTATTACCGCGAGGCGCAGACCGAGGGCGGCATGGCGCTCGTCCGCGCCCGGCCAGGTACCGGCCTGCACATCCCGGAGCCGGACTACGTGGTGACGCTGGACGCCGACAGCGTGCTGCTGCCGGAGTACTGCCTGCGGCTCGTGCACCTGCTCGAGCAGCACGAGTACCAGGACATGGCCATCGCGCAGACGCCGTACAGCGCGTTTCCCGGCTCGGATACTCGCCTGGAGCGGATCGCTGGGGCGACCACGGACCTGCAGCACATCGTGCACCAGGGGCTGACGTACTACGACGCCACGTTCTGGGTTGGCGCGAACGCGGTGATCCGCAAGAAGGCGCTGGACGACATCGCCGAGACGTCCTACATCGGCGACTGGGAGATCAAGCAGTACATCAAGGACCGCACGGTCATCGAGGACACCGAGTCGACCATCGACATGGGGATCCACGGCTGGCGACTGTACAACTACCCCGAGCGGCTCAGCTACAGCGCCACCCCGCCGGACTTCGGGTCACTGTGCATCCAGCGCCGCCGCTGGGCCAACGGCGGCCTGCTCATCGTGCCCAAGCTGCATCGCCAGTCACGCATCCGCCGTTCCCAGGGCAAGCGGACCCGGTTCAGCGAGCTGTTCCTGCGCTGGAACTACATGGCCTCCATCTCCTGGAGCTCGGCGAGCCTGCTGATACTGCTCGCCTTCCCGTTCAGCGCCACCCTGATCAGCCCGCTGCTCGGCCTGATCGCCCTGCCCTACTTCACGGCCATGGCCACCGACCTGAAGTACTGCGGGTACAAGCGGCTGGACGTGCTGCGCATCTATGGCTTCAACCTGATCCTGCTCGGGGTCAACCTGGCCGGGACGTTCTCCTCCATCGTGCAGGGGATCACCGCGTCCAAGGCCCCGTTCGCGCGCACTCCCAAGGTCCGCGACCGCACCGTCGTGCCGCCGTTCCTGCTGATCGCGCCCTACCTGCTGATCGCGCTGGCTGGCTTCACGTTCTACCGCGCGTACGTGAACGACCTCGCGGAGAACATGTTCTACGCCGCGCTCAACGTCATCCTGGCGTGCTACGCGGTCAAGGCGTTCATCGGCTTGCGCAACTCGACGGTCGACCTGTGGATCCACGGCACGTCGCTGCTGTACAAGTCCCCAGGGCGGGGGCGCTGGCTGCCGGCCTTCCGGCGCCGCCCGGCGGAACAGCCTCAGCTGACCGACTGGCGGGCCGTCCTGGAGACGAACTACGTCGAACCTCAGTACCAGCCGGTGCAAGCCGCGCCGCCTGCGCCGCCTGCGTCGGCGCCGCCTGCGCCCTCGGGTGCCTCGGCCGCCTCGCTGCCGGACGGGCCGTCGCCGCGGCGGCTGTCCCTGGTGCGGGTGCTCGTCGCTCTCGTCGTCCTGGCGGGCGTTTCCTACGGGGGATACCTGGGCGTCAAGGCTCGGCTGCTCACCCCTGTCGTGGTCGCGCACCAGACCTGGTTCGCGCCCTACGTAGACGCCACGCTTACTCCGACCTACCAGTTCCAGAGCACTACTGACGACCCGGCGCGGCAGAGCGTCCTCGGCTTCGTGGTCGCCGCCTCGTCCTCGGACTGCACCCCGAGCTGGGGCGGTGCCTACACGCTGGCCGCGGCTAACCAGGCGCTCGCAATCGGCTCCCGCATCGCACAGCTGCAGCAGGAGGGGGAACAGGCCATCGTGTCGTTCGGTGGCGAGGCCAACACGAGCCTGGATGTCGCCTGCCCGACCGCCGCGGCGCTTACCTCCGCCTACCAGTCCGTGATCAGCGCCTACCAGCTCACCACGATCGACCTGGACATCGAGGGGTCCGCGCTGGACAACTTCGCCGCCGAGGAGCGCCGCGCGCAGGCGATCGCCTCCCTGGAGCGTCTGGATCCCAAGCTGCATGTGTGGCTGACCCTCCCGGTGGAGCCGTCCGGGCTGCAGGACGACGCACTGTCGGTGATCAGTTCCATGCTCCGCGACCACGTCACCCTGGCCGGCGTCAATATCATGACGATGGACTTCAGCTCGGCCCCGCGTCCGGGAAGCACGATGGCGCAGTCGGTGGAGGACGCGCTGAACGCCACTCACGGGCAGCTCGGAACCCTGTTCCCGCAATACGGCATCCACCTGCGCCCGGAGCAGATCTGGCAGCGGCTCGGCGCGACAGTGATGATTGGCCAGAACGACATGCAGGGGCAGAACTTCACCGTCAACGATGCGCGGACCCTGGTCAGCTTCGCCACCGCGAACCACCTCGGCAGGGTCTCCATGTGGTCCATCAACAGGGACAGCCAGTGCGGCTCGTCCTTCCCGGAGACTGGGCTGCTCTCCAACACGTGCAGCGGCACGGCGCAGTCTTCCCTCCAGTTCTCGTCGGTCTTCGGCCAGCTGCAGGGGTCCGCGGTGATGTCTTCCAGCGGCGGTAACGTCCAGCCCGCAGTGGCCGACACCAACCCGGCCGACGCGCCGTATCCGCAGTGGTCCGCCAGCGCCAGCTACCCGATCGGGTACAAGGTCGTCGAGGACGGCGAGATCTACCAGGCCAAGTGGTACAACACCGGCGACGACCCCGCGGAGCAGGTGCAGTACGCGTGGCAGACGCCGTGGGAACTGATCGGCCCGGTCCTCCCCGGAGACCACGGGGCGGACATTCCCACCCTGCCGGCGGGCACCTACCCGACGTGGTCGGTGAACACCCAGTACCAAGCTGGTGACGATGTGCTCTACCAGGGGCTGCCGTATCAGGCCAAGTGGGCCAACCAGGGAGTCTCCCCGGCGACCCAGTCGACGGATGCGTCGGGGTCGCCGTGGAAGGCGCTTTACAGCATCCCCGGTGAGCCGAGTGGCACGCCGGCCTTGGGGGTGAACTCGGGCAACTCGCCGTCGCCGTCGCTGTCTCCGGGAGCCTCAGCGGGGTAGCAGGGTGCGAGCGCCCGGGTCGTAGCGGCACCTCCGGGCCAGTGATGCGAGACCCGATATCCCGCGACTCCTGGTCATCACGCCCTGCAGATCCGCTATGACCCTGACGACCCGCAGCACGGTGACCCCGACCTGTGGCACCGGGAGATCGCTGTGCACGGCAAGGGCCGCAAGACCGGGGCCTCAAAATGATTCTAGAATTCTATTGCCGGCTTCCTGTTGCCAGCGTAAATTGAGTAGGGAGTGAATCTCCCGATCCTGGATTATTGCCGTCGGCCCCGACAGGCCGGGTCCTCCCCGCAGGGGATCCAGGTGCTGCCCTCGATGCGGGATCAAACGGCACCGCAAAGGCAGGCAAGGCGCAGCGGGCGTCGGCCACCGGGATCCCGCGCCACCGCGTCATGACGTCCTGGCCCCGGCCGACGGGCACCCGGGCGGCCCGGATTGATGCAGGTCACTCGTTTCGCTGACCGTCACCTGATGCTCGCGCATTCCAGCCAGTCCCGGCCCCTACGCCCTCTGGCTGAGCGCGCCGCGCGGCAGCCTCTGCCCTCCGAAACGACCGGCCGGACTAGCAACTGGAGAAGCGAATGGACGATACCCGGGCACGTCAGCGGATGCTGGCCTTTTTCCTGCCGGTCACCGCTGTGCTCTACGCCAGTGCCGAGGCACTGAACCCCAAGGGCACCGACCAGGTGATCACCACCACGGCTACCGCGTTCAAGGTCCTGCCCATCGCGGCCGGCCACTCAGCTCAGCTGTACCTGTCAGGGTCGCTGACCGTTCTCGCGCTCGGGGGCCTAGCCGTGTCGTACGCGGTGATCGCGATGCTGGTCAGAAGACGCGGCTGGGTAATCGCCACCGTGGCTGCGCTGCTGGGCGGCGTGGGTGCCTTCGGCGGCGCAACGCTCAACGTCCTGGTCGGGGTCAACCTGGCGGCTGCCGCGTCGGCGCACATGACGCAGCAGGCCGCCGCGCTCTTCCTGGTGACCAGCTTCCACTCTGTGCCCGCCCAGGTGGCCACCGACGTCTACTTCGTCAGCAACTTCGTCGCGCCCGTCGTCATGGGGGTTGCCCTGTGGCGCAGCCAGAGCGTCCCGCGCTGGCTCGCTGTCCTGTTCGTAATTGGCCTGGGAATCGCTGAGGGCCTGCCATCGCTGGGACCCATCGCGCTGCTGCTCGCGCTGCCGTTCGTGGTCGCGATGGTCCTGCTGGCCGCCCGGATCTGGCAAGCAGCCGCCCTCCCAGCCAGCCACGACCAGGGAACTGGCCGCTCCCCGGTCGTACCACGAGCATGAGCACAGGCTAAGCACCCCGCGACTGCGGTGCGGCCACTGACGGGCAGGCCGTCGGCCAGTCGCGCGGCCGGGCGCGGTCACCAGCCATCCCGGACTGTCCGCGGCCGTCGGCGTATGCTTGTCTTCGACAGCAAGGTCAGCAACCGCAGATGTACGGTTACCAGCGGCCTGTGCGGGTGTACCGCGCGCCGTGCCGCCGACAACCAGGTCCCCGTTTCGAAATGAGAGAACTGGGCGAGATCGATATGACATCCAGGGCGCTGGCGACGCTAGATCTCGTGGACCACGACGATGTCCCCGGCATCCAGGCGGCGGGCCTGGCTGGGCGAGCCGCCCCGGCGGCCGCGGGCCTGGCCGGCGCGTTGCGCGAGCTGTTCGGATGACCAGTGATGAGCACCGGCACCGAGACCGGCCAGCGCCGTCGGCACCGCCTGCGGCTGACCCCGATTCCGCCGGTCCCGGTCGAGTTCGCCGGGGAACGGGCCGGCGAGGGACCGCTCACCCTGGGCCAGCTCAACATCTACCATTGGCTGAGCCAGACCGACAACGTCTACGCGATCCTGTGCACCGGGCGCGACGGTGCCGGCGATGGTGTCCGTCGATGACGTGGCCAGGGCGACCGCGGCGCTGATCTCGCGGCACGAGAGCCTGCGCACCATTTACGTGCCCGGCGAGCAGCCGCGCCAGCGGGTGGCGGCGTCCGGCGTCCAGCTGCTGGAGGTCTGCTCGCTCGGCGAGGGACAGTGGGGACCCCGGGACCGCCCCGCGGTGGGCGAGGCGCTCGTCCGGTGGCTGCGCGAGTCACCCGACCCGGCGCGGCGCCCGGTGCGCATGGCGGTGGCCACCGCTCCCGGCGCGGGCGATCAGGTCATCGCGTGCGCCGCCGCGTTCTCGCACATGGCCGTGGACCACGACGCGATCGAGATCCTCAAGCGCGACTTCGCCGGCCTGCTCGGCGATCCCGCGCGACGGCAGGCCGGCCCGCCCGGCCGCCAGCCCCTGGACCAGGCCGAGCTAGAGGCGACGCCGGCCGAGCGACGCAGGGCCGCCGCGGCACTGGACTACCTGCGGGAGCAGTCATGGGGGTTCCCCCGTTGCCTGTACGCCTTGCCGGGCGCCCGGGCCAGCGGCGAGTCGCTGGCGGTGGAACTGTCGTCGGTGGCCGCCGCGATGGCCGTGCGGCAGATAGCGGCACGCACCAGGACCAGCCGGTCCAGCGTCGTGCTGGCGGCCATCTGCGCCGTGGTCGCCCGCCGCGCCGGCTATCAGGAGCTGGTGTTCCCCGTGTTGTCCAGCAACCGTTTCGAGCGCCACCTGGTGAACTACGTCGGCCCCCTGGCCATGGTCCCCCTCGCTACCGTCGAGATCGGCGGGAAAAGTTTCGACGAGCTGGCCGGCCACACCTGGACCACGGTGATGGAGGCGAGCCGGCACGGCAGGTACGACGCGGTCAAACGGGACGCCATGGCCGAACTGATCGAGCACGAACGGGGCCTGCGCTTGATCTACCACCCGATGTTCAACAGCCTCGTCCCTGAGTCGTGGTCCGGGCTCACCGCGGGCGTCGGTCTCCAGCCCGAGGAGATCGACCTCGCGCTCGCCCGGACCGAGATCCGGTGGCGCCCGGCGCCGGTCAACGGATATCCGATCCAGTTCAGCCTCAACCAGATCGACGGCTGCCTGCGGCTGGACACGTGGAACGGCGACACCGGCCTGCTACCGCGGACCGAACTGGAATCAGTGCTGCTGGCCGTCGAACGCCTGCTGGTCGCAGCCGCTCACGGTGACGTGGCCGCCGTTCAGATGGCCGGGCTCATCGCGCTGGAACCCCTGGCCAGCGCCCCGGACCGGATAATGGTCGATCACTGCTGGGTCGACGTAGCCGACGTGCAGCGCCTGGCCGACGACGCCGTCGCACCCGCGGTAGCCCATGTCTTCGCCTCAGCCGGCGGGCGCCCGCTGGTCGCCTGCCTGGCCGCCACCGACGCCGTCCGCACGCCGCAGCAGGCGCACGCCCGCTGCATGGCCGCCCTCGCCCACCACCCCACGGCCATCACCCCGCGCTACTACGTCATCTGCCGCACCGCACCGCCCGACCCGGCCGAGCTCATCGCCTGGCCCGCGCCCGTGGCTGCCGGAACCGGCCGCGCCTGAAACAGGTAAGCCTCGATCCACCTGCCATTGCCTTGTTCCGTAGGCTGGATAGCTCCGATCACAAGAAGCCCACGGACAATGCGGCACCTCCCGGCACAATCTGGCACGGATGCTAGAGGTTACTTGGCTACCTTCAGGGTCTTGCTGGACGAGGTGGACTTGAGGTAGTCGCTGTTGCCGGGGAAGCTGGCTGATAGTTGGTAGGTGCCTGCCTTGAGCTTGCTGGCGCTCAGCGTGCAGCTGCCTGTGCCCTTGCTGAGGCTGATCGTGCAGAGCGTGGTGCTGCCGGCCTTCACGGTCACCCGGCCCGTCGGGTAGACGCTGCCCGCATGGCTCACCGAGACCGTCAGCCTCTCCTGGTTCTCGTGCCCGTAGGTCACTGGCGACTTCGACAGGCTCAGGGTCGTCGTCGTCTTCGCCTGGGAGACCGTCAGGTAGTGCGTCACTGACGTCGAGGTCGCGAAGTCGGTGGACCCGTTGTACCAAAGAACGACCGGGTACCGCCCCGGCGGGAGTGTTCCGACCGGGGTGGTGCAGGTGTTCTTGCCGTCGCTGAGCGCCGTGCCCTCGCAGGTTCCGCGCTGACTGCCGTTGATGAGGACGGACGTGGTCCCGGTGGGTGCCCCGGCGAAGGACGTGACGCTGCCCGCGAAGGTCAGGGTCAGGCCCTTGCCGCTGTATGTCACCTTGAACGGGGTCACCGAGAGCGCGGTCGTGGTTGCCGCCTGGGCCACGGTCACGGTGGTGGTCCCGCTGGCCGGGACGTGGTCCGGGTCGCCGCTGTAGATGGCGGTCAGCGTGTAGGCGTCGTTGTAGGTGGAGGTGTACGGGGGGGTGCTGCCGGTGAACCCGGGGGTGGGGAGCGTGCAGGTGCCGGTCCCGCCAGTGAGGGTGATGGTGCAGAGCGTGGTGCCGCTTGGCCTGGTGACCGTGACGGTCCCGGTCGGCATGCGGCCGTCGGCGCCGCTCACGGTGGCGGTGAGGGTCTCGGCCGGCTCGCTTCCGTAGGTCATCCTTGGCGCGGATGCCTTGAGGGTGACCGTCGCCCCGGTCGCCTCGGTCACTAGTTCCGGAGTGCCGCTCAGGCTGTAGGCCAGCGTGCAGAACCCGGTCTGCGGGCAGGACAGGTCGGCGTCCTGCGGCTCCGCGGCCGTCGCGGGCAGTACCGGCTGCTCATTCCCGACGACGCCGCCGCTCGTGGTCACGGCGAACCCCTGGATCGAATCCGGCATCTTGCCCGAGTCGTAGTACCCGACGATCGTGCAGTCCCCGCCCGGAGCGCAGGACACCCCGGTGGGGTAGCTCTGGGGAAGGTCGATGCCGGGATCGGTCGTTATGTCAGGGAAGCCGGCAACGGGCGCGAGGGGTCCCCACCGGCCGCTGCTGGTCTCGCTGTCGGCGACCGCTCCCGCGTACTCGCCATTATCCATGCGAATGGCCGCCGTATCGGCTAGGACGCAGTTGCCTGCGGACGAGCAGCCGAGCGCCAAGTTACTGTAGGCGTCAAGCAGCGACGAGCTGGCGAGCAAGGTTGCCGGCCCCCACGATCCCTGCTGCTCATCGACCGTGAACGCCTGAGCGCGGGAGGATGAGTCGTCGTAGAAGCCGGCGGCGGTGCAGTCGCTGGCGCCGGGGCAGGAGATCGTGGTGATGACGCCGGACGACAGCCCCGTCACCTGCTGAGGGCTACCCCAGGTGCCATCAGGCTCATCAGACTCGCTGATCACGAACGGCTGCGCGGTGCTGACGGCACTACTGGCACGGAGGTACGCGCCGCCGGCGGTGCAGTCTCCCGGCACCGCGCAGGACACCCCCAGGAGGACGGCCGAGGTTTCGCCCGACGGCAGGCTGGCCAGCGCGGGCACCGGCTGCGGGGTGCCCCACGAGTCCTGGGCCTCGTCCAGGGTGAACGGGACGTCCGTGGTGCTTGTGGTCGTCGTCCCGTTGACCGTGCTGGTCCTGGACGTCGCGTAGTTCCCCACGATGGCGCAGTAGCCGGCCGCCGGGCACGAGACCCCAGCGATCGCGCTGTAGGTCCCGGTGGGCTGCCCGGCCTCGCTCACCGGGGTCGCCGTGGACCAGGCACTCGCAGTCTCGGTGGCGTAGAAGGCGTGGCCCCGGCCGTCGCTGCCGTTGTACGCGCCGGTGGCCGTGCAGTCCCCCGCGTCCGCACAGGAGACCTTGGCCAGTTCCGCGTTCGTGCCGGCGGTGCCGCCGATCTGCTGCGGCCTGGCCCATGTCCCAGCGGTCTCGGTCACCACGGCCGGGACGTCCGTGGCAGCACTGCCGGAACCGGACACCTCATATCCCACGGCCACGCAGTCGCCGGGCGCGGTGCAGGTGATCGCCTTGATGGCACCGGACCCGCTGGCCGGGGGCGTGGTCAGTGCCGCAAGGCCCGGGACGGGCTGGCTCAGTCCCCAGGTACCGCCGGACGTCCCAGTGGTCGCGCCGGCCGGGCCAGCCAGCCCCACCGTCGCCCAGCCTGCCGCGCCGACGACAACAGTGACCGATAGGACGGCGGCCAGCCGCGTCTTGACTTGCATGCTCAACCTCGTGATAACGCCCGGCAACTTCGCCAGGCTGAGCCAGCGCGGCATGACGTCGTGGCTGCCCTCCCCGAGTGCCGCCCGCGTGGGCGACGCCACGATGCCTCGGGCATACTGCGCATAACGTCCTAATAATTCACCTAAGTGAATAATCACCGCAACAGGTTTCCAGAAGATGGTCGTGCGGCGCGGGGAGGAGTGCGGGGTGCTACTGTACCCGCACTGACTGGCACCATTTCTGCCACTTTGGACCGGGGCCGGGCGGGTCGAGGGGGGGGCGATCCGCCGCACCTGCCATAGGTGTGCGGTGGGCGTGGCCTCGCCAGCAGGCCAGGGAACTGACCGGCTACCGGAGGCTGCTGCTTCCGCCGGAGGCTCAGCGCGCTGTCCGGTAGACCGTGCGGCACCCGTCCTGCTCATTGGCGACGAGCTCCGAAACGACCAACTCCAGGTCGTCGGCGACGACTTCGGGGCATGGACCGAGGATGGCCCGTACGTCGCGGCGGACGTGGCTGCGGCATGGCCCCATCCACCGGCCTGCCCCGTCCTGCATGGCGGACCAGCAGCTACAGCAACAACGGCGGCAACTGCATAGAAGTGACGACCAGTCAGGGCGTAGTAGGCGTCCGCGACACCAGGCGCCACGCAGGCTCCCACGAAATAGGCACGCGCCGAACCCGCACCCGGCCGCAGGCCTGCCTAAATCAACCCACCCGTGAATGGACACGAACCCAGCGGTATTAAATCCCCCCGGAGACGAAGTAAATCCACAGCTGGTATGCGCCCTGGCACGCATAAGTAATGTCGGTAGTACGATACGTAGCGATAAGGTAACGGCCTTCTGCTTCGCAGGCTGCGAGGCCTGCGGAAGTATCCGGGTAAGTGAGACCGGTGAATTGCCATTGACCGTTGGGCGGGATGTCAGGCACCGTCGCATGGTGACCTACAGAAGCGGCCACTGCGGCGAGTCCTGCAGTAGGGGCAGAAGTGGCAGCCTGGGCTGCTGCGGGAAGCGCGAGCACGGATCCCAGTGCCACGGATATAAGTGCTCCAGCCGTAGTCAACCGGCCCATATGTACCTCACTTCGCGACAGGCTAGCTACTAATATGCAGCCGTGTTACTTAGATAATCCCAGGCGCATAGTTCGCCGTCAATCGCGATGCCAGTGAAGTTTTCTCGTGCACCCAGCAGAACAGAAGCTGACACCGTGACGGCGGCACCGTCGTCACCGAGACCGCCAGCGCCCTGGCCCTCACCGCCAGCCTGATCCGCGACCGCAGCTACACCAGACGCCCCCGGCGCGAACTGCCTCGCCTTTTGGGCCAACGCCGCTTACAACACGGCCGCCCCCGCGATGCCGAGACCATGGCCAGCGCCGCCGTCGCCGCCGTCCGGGGCCGCGCCACCCCCCGCGCGCAGGCCATGCTCGAATCTCGCGGTGGGCGCGCCCGCGGCCGCCTACGGCTCGGCGATGCGTCGTGGTCTTGGGCGAGCGCTACCTGGCCGAGCGCATCACCTGCCGGCTCTGCTGGCTGGTCCACGACCATGGCGGGCAGACATCACTGCAGCACTACACCAACTGGGCTGGCCAGCCGGCAACTGGGTCCAGAACTGGCCAGTCTGCGTGGCGCCCTCAGACAAGGACGCTCAAGAATCGGCAGCGCCGATTCGGCGTTATCTGGAGTCCATATGGAAAAGGTGCGCTGACCAGGGGGTTCGCGGCGTTGACAGGTCCTCGCAGGGCCTTCTGCACGAGAGGGCGACCCCCAGAAGGCGCTAGCGACAAGGGGTTTCGTCCGGCTCCTGGCGTGTCGGCAGGATTGGTTTTACGGAGACGGGGAAACCAACAATCATGAATCCCAATCACGGTCGCCATCTTGCCGCTAGGCCGGACCGCTCGTGCTCGGCGGCATCCGCGACGGGGCAGCCTTCGTCATGAGCTCGATGCCCTCATTCTTTACGCAGGCGAACAACTTCGGCAGTGCGGTGGACGGCGGCGTTGATCCTCGCACGGGCCTGTTCAATGTCCAGATAGCGCTGGGCAGCCTGGTCGGCAATCGCAACCTGGGTCCGGCACTGCCGTTGCGGATGGGCTACTCGCCGCTCAACCGGGCCGATGAAGGATTCGGGCAGGGCATATCATTGGGCCTGACCACCTACGATACCGACGGTAACCTGCTGGCCCTTTCCAGCGGCGAGCAGTACAAGGTGCATGAGGCCGGCGCCGCAGTCGTCTTGCGGCAGGACCGGCTCGACACCGTCCATGTCGCCAAGGACCAGGACTTCTACCGGATCGTCCGCAAGTCGGGCGACGTCGAGATCCTGACCGGGCCTCGGAACGCGTTCAGCCTCAAGGTGCCGACCGCCCTGCTCACGCCAGCCGGCCACCGCCTGGCCCTCACGTGGGATTTCACCGGTCAGCGGCCGCGGCTGCGGGAGATCAGGGACGAGAGCGACACGCTACTAGCCGTGGAATACGCCGGCGACGCTAAGGCCACCCTCAGCGTCCTGCCCGGCCAGCCCGAGGGCTATAAAGTCGAGTTCTGGTTCCGCAATGGCCTGCTCGGGAGCGTGCACCATTTCGGCCTTGGCCCGGACGCGCCGCTGGAATGGGACTTCACGTACACCGAGCTGGGCAGGCGCGGGGAGTGGGGATCGTGGATCAGCGGCGTGACCATGCCTGGCGGGATGACCGAGACGGCCTATTACCGCAACGACGGCCAGGGGCACCAGTTCCCGGCCTCGGCTGGCCTGCCGGCCCTGCCGTACGTGTACCGGACCGTTCAGGAGGCGGGCGGCGGCCAGCCCGCCATTGAGGCCACCTACAGCTACACTGACAATAACTTCCTCGGCGGCCACTCCGGCGTGACCTGGGACCCTAACCGCGACAACCTGTACGAGGTCCTGACCGACTACTCGTACGGCTCGACGGAATCGCGGACCTGCGCGGGCCAGACCATGGGCATCACCCGGACCTACAACCAGTACCACCTGCAGACGGCCGAGGCGTCGAGGCAGAACGGGCACGTCCGGCTCGACCAGACCGACTACTACGCGGTGCCCGGGCGGGCGTTCGACCAGCAGCCGCCGCAGTTCCAGCTCCCGCGGCAGCGCACGGTCACCTGGACCGACCCGCAGGGCGCCTCGCGCAGCGAGGTCACGCTGACCAGCTTCGACGCGGCGGGCAACCCGCAGGGCCAGACCGACCCCGACGGCACCCAGATGGAGTGGACGTACTACCCGGCGACCGGAAGCGGCACCGACTGCCCGCCCGACCCCAACGGGTTCACCCGCCTGCTGGCGAGCGTCACCCGGACGCCGCCGCGCACCGCCTTTGCCGCGCCAGCCTACCGGACGGCCTACCGGTACACGGCCTACGTCGGCACGCCGGACCCGCGGGTGAGCACGGTCGTGCTGAAGTCGCAGGAGCTGCGGTACGGCGACAACCAGCTCCTCACGCGGGAGGCGCTCAGCTACGCCACCGCGGGGGCGGAGTTCGGCCGCCTGACCCGCATGGTCACGACCGAGTACCCGGGCGGCGCCACCGGGCCCTCCTATGACGAGGCCTACGCCTTCAGCTTCGCGGTCGACGGGGACGCGCTGATCCAGGGGCGCACGCTGACAACGCACGACCAGCTCACCACCACGGTCTCGCAGACCCACTCGCGGTTCACCGGGCACCTGCGGTCGGTCACCGACGTGCAGGGCAACACTGAGGCGATGACCTACGACGGGCTGGGCCGCCTGCTCACCCAAACCGCGAATCCCGGTACCCCGCACCAGGCGAGGGAGTCCCGCTCCTACGCGCTGGGCGGCACCGCGCCGTTCACCGAGGTAACCACCGACGAGCTCGGCAACCAGTTCCGGGAGAGCCTCGACGGCGCGGGTCGCCCGGTCCTGCGGGAGCGGAAGGACACTGACGGCGACGGCGCCTGGTACACCGCCCAGGCGCTGAGCTACGACGAGCAGGGCCGGGTGGCGTCGATCTCGGCGGTGGACCACGTGCGTGGCGGCGGCCAGGTCGAACTGGTCCAGGCCTTCTCCTACGACGACTGGAGCCAGCTCGCTGCCACCACCTACAGCGACGGCGCAGCCGTGCTGACCCGGACCGACCCGGTCCGGCAGACGACCACGGTCCAGCACCTGGGCGGCGGCGTCCCGGTCACGGGCACCGAGGTGACGACCGTCGACACCCGGGGCGACCTGGTGCGGGTGGCCCGGTTCGACCGGCACGGGGCGCCCGCGGGCCAGCAGGTGATGGAGCGCGACGGCTGGGGCCGGCTGCGCCGCGAGACCGACGAGCTCGGGAACGTGACGCAGTACGACTACGACCTGCGCGGCCGGCTCGCGGAGACCACGCTGCCGGACGGCACCAAGGTTGCGCAGGCCTACGCGCCGTTCACGACCGAGGCGCTGGTCACCGGCCTCACCGTGGATGACGTGCGCTACGGCGAGCAGAGCTTCGACGGCCTGGGCCGGCTGACCGTCAGCCGCTCGGGCGGGCGGAGCCTGGCCTACCGCTACGCCGCGCCCGGCGACCCCGTCCCGTCGTCGGTCACGGAGCCGGACCAGCAGGTGCGCGCCTACCAGTACATCCCGCAGCTCGACAATGCCCTGGCCCAGGTCCAGGCGGGTTCCCTCACCCAGCAGTTCAAGCACGACCCGGTTTCCGGTGCCCTGACCGCTGCCCGCGAGGGCAGCGTTACTATCGCCCGCGACTACTACCCTTCGGGCCTCCCGCGGACCGACACCACCAGCATCGGCGGCCTGCCCGACGGCACCGCGCGGTCGAGCTACACGGTCAACGGCCTCGACCAGACCTACACCGGGGTGGACGGCACCACCATGCGGGTCGCCCGGGACCCGTACGGCCGGGTCTCGGCGGTCACTGACCCGGCCATGCAGGCGTCGCTGAGCTACGACGCCGGCGGCCGGGTCGTCGGATGGGTGGCCCAGGACCCGCAGTCGGGATACTCGCTGACCACGGCCCTGACCCTGGACGACTTCGGCCGTGAGGTCCGGCGCGCCATCACCGACAACCATGGGGCAGCGTGGACGCTCACGCAGGACTGGCAGCGCAACAACCAGCTCAGCCGCCGGACGCTGTGGCGCGGCAGCACCCGCCTGCGCGAGGAGACCTTCAGCTATGGCAGCCGCGACCAGCTCACCGGCTACGCCTGCGACGGCGCCTCGCCCCCGCTGGACATCCACGGTAACGCGGTGACCCGGCAGTGGTTCACGTACGACCGGTACGGCAACGTCACCGGCTGTCAGACTGACTTCCGCAGCGGCTCGGACACTGCGGCGTACCTGTTCGAGAACCCCGCCGACCCGTGCCAGCTCACCGGCATCCGGCATACCCACCCGGACTACCCGGCCCGCGTCGACCTGCGCTACGACGCGGCCGGACGGCTGATCGCCGACGACGCCGGCCACACGCTCAGCTACGACCTGCTGGGCCGCCTGCAGTCGGTGACCCCGGCCAGCCAGTACCGGTATGACCCGCTGGACCGGCTGCTGACCCAGGAGGCCGGCGGCGCCACCAGCGTGCTGTACTACCGGGAGGAGTCGCTCGCGTCGGTGACCGCCGGCGACCAGCAGACCCGCCTGCTACGGCTCGACTCGGCCTACGTCGCCCAGCGCCGGGAGAGGCCCGGGGCACAGACCCTGCTGCTCGGCACCGACGGCAAGGGGACCGTGCTGACGGCCGGCACCGGGCAGCAGACCGAGGAGTACGCCTACACCGCCTACGGCAGTCGTCCCGTCGGCGCCACCAGCAGTGTGCCCGGCTACGACGGCGAGCGGGCCGACCCGGCCCTTGGCTGGTCCCACCTCGGCAACGGCGCGCGGGCCTACGCGCCCGAGCTGATGCGGTTCACCACGCCGGACACGCTTAGCCCGTTCGGCGCGGGCGGGATCAACCCCTACGCCTACTGCCTGGGCGACCCGGTGAACCGGATCGACCCGTCCGGGCACCTGAGCTGGATGGCCTGGCTCGGGATCGGGCTGGGCATCGCGGGACTGCTCCTGACCGTGGTGACCGGCGGCCTGGCGATCGTGGCGGCCGGCGGCCTGGTGGCGGCGCTGAGCGCGGCCTCGACCGCGACGCTGGTCGTCGGCGCGCTCGGGGTCGTCTCTGACGTGACCGCGATCGCCAGCGGCGCGCTGGAGGAGACGTCGCCGACGGCGTCATCGGTCCTGGGCTGGGTCTCCCTCGGCACCGGCCTGGCCGGCCTGGCCCACGCCGCCGTCGGGCTAGCCCGGGGCGCGTCCCGGCTGGCGCGGCGGGCCCCGGAACTGGCCGAGGACGCCAGGCAGGCAGCGGGGAGCGCGTGGCGCGCCAGGACGCCGACGATCCGGCTGATCTCGAACGCGCACCGCTACGCCAGGGAGCAGCACTTCAAGTTCGTTCGCAATATTAGAAGCCGGCGGGTATGGCTCAGCAAGTACCTAGTCAGCGCCGATCATATCGGGCCGCTCATCGAGCGCGCGCTGGACCGGGGGCGGAACGTCACCGTCCTGTCCGGCCAGCACGGCACCCGGCTTGGGAGGATCGGAACAAGGGGAGCTCAGATTCCTCCGCCAGGATGAGGCAACGGTCACCAGAATCCTGAACATGCCGAGGTTCAGGAGCCTTAGCAGATCAGTGGTACAGGTGGTGGACACTACCACGCTGAGTTTCCAGGAACTGCGGAACATTCTGGAAGGAAACCGGGAGGTCATCGGCGCGTTCTGCTACAGCAGGAACGAGTCCAGGATCCGGCAGATACTCGGGCTGGACGCCACGATCTCATACGTCAATCAGCTCTGAGAATTTGCTGTGAAAGGCAATGACAAGGGAGGTAGTCGCTATGTGGACATCCGTGTCGAGGCTTTCGATACTGATCGAGAGTGGCGATCAGCAATGTGATATCTACGGGAACTCGCGGAACATGATCGGCGTGGTCATCAGCCTTCAGCCAACCGACGAGAACGGCAACCCGGTGCGCGTCGACCAGAAGACCCTGATGGAAAATACCAGGCTGGTTGACTACGTCAATCAAGGGCCGCTCAACTGGCGGGGCCGGTCGGATTGGTGCTACACCGACACCCCGAACCAATTCCACACGATCCCCGGAGTGGCCCTGACCACCGATGCCGACGAGAGTGCCGACCTTACGGCTGAGGGCGGTCTTGGGGCTGAGGGCGAGGCTGAGGTCCAGGTCGAGGACGGGTTCGAGGAGGGCGAGACCCCGCAGGTCAAGTTCTACGTGTACTGCTACGACGATACGCGACTGCGCACCAAGGCGATCGGCATCATGGTCCGCCCCGCCTCCGGCGACCCCATCTACAGCTCGCACAATGGCACGTTCCACAGTTCGGTCCAGGTGAGGGCGCTGGAGAGCGTCCTGTACAAGCGGGCCGACATCGACTGGGATCACCAGCGGGCCACGACACACCCCGGCGACGACTCTGTCGTCTACAACTACTACCTGTCTTGCGCGAAGAACGGTTTTTCCTTCATCACGTTCTCGGTGGTCGGCTACTGTTCCATGGTCGGGCAAGATGGGATCATCGGGTGGCAGCTCGCCAATTCGTACCGGGACTTCTACGGTGCCTACGTCTGGTACCAGGAGCCGCATGTCAGGGGGCAGCGGACCATCATCAACTTCCCCGGCGACTGGCAGAACCAGGTCGCGGTCTACGACAAGGAGTACCCGAATCGGCTGCTGTGCTGCACCTGGGCATTCAACCGCCACGGCGGGAACGGGTGGTGGCACCTCCCGAACGGGCCCATGAGGGCCTGGTGGCAGTATTACGATACGCAAGTCTATGCCTATGACCAGTACGGCAATTACGGCCACTTCTGGATCGACGCGCGGAACATCAACCCGAACTACGGCCCCGCAGCGGCCGGAGCGTCCGAGACGGTCCATGGCCTGTTCGCCGTGGACGGCGACCCGGCTATTCTCGCGGTCGACCCGGCGGACCCTGACCCGTGGCCGTCGGGCCCGAAACTCAACATCTACGATTACGATCCGCACCACTGACATCGTCGCACCCAATACTCTTCGTCCCCGTCGCTCAGCTGCAGGGCCACGAAGAGCGCGAGGAATACGCCCCAGGACCTCCAGTCACGCAGCCGCCGGCGGGCCTCTCGCCGACGGGCCTGCCGGCGGATACGGGCTTCCGGTCCGGACGGGAGGGTGTGGAATGGCACGCTCCGGAGCGTGCCATTCCCTCCGGAGCAGCGTCAGGGCCTGGCAATCGCTGACCGGCAGGGGGTCATGGCCTACGCGACTACCGGACGCCGCCAGTCGGAGGCCGCTGCGCACGCGGTTGAGCGCCCGCTCGCAGTTGTTAGATACTCGGGCCTATGCAGCCAGTGGAGTTGGAGGGGCTCGGCGTCCGGGCGCGCAGTGCGTCACGTCGCCTTGAGGTGCAGCGGTGCCCCTGTCGCGGCGGATCTGCGGGTAACGCTGAACTTCCATCCGGACAGGCTGTGCAAGGGCCTGCTCACAGTCGAGAGCCTCCGCCGAGACGGGCTGTATCGCTCCCAGTTCGAGACGGGCACGAGCAACGGCGGGCTGACCGCCTACGAAGGCGGCGCCAGATGGAAATGGGAGAGCAGCATGTTCGGGGCCGCCTACGATGACGCTCCGGCGGCCGGGCGCCCCAAGTACGGATCGCTCAACTTCCGCAGGCGCGCTGGCGGTGGCTCGCCGCGGTTCGGCTCCTGCTACCTGCGCCTCCGGCCTGAAACGCTAGCTCGTACATCGTTCTGCTATCCGGACAGCTACCTGAACCCGGTTAGCTTCGGGGTAGCGGAGGCAATGCCGCTGATCCCACTGGCCGAGGCCCACAACGGCGACGCCCTGGACGACTACATCGAAGCGCATGTTCACGGCCTGGTCCGCCTCGGCGAGGACGCCGAGGCGCTAGTCCTCGACCCGAGCTTTCGCGACACCCGAATTGAGGAAACGGCGTGCCAGCTCGACTGCCCGGTGGAGTGGCATTCCGGCTTCCAGCTCAGCGTTAGCGAGCTTCAGTCTCACCCTGGGTACCGCGGGCCGGAGTACGTGCAACTGGGTCTTCAGCTATCCATCAACGGATACCTGACTCCCCGGATAATCGGCGACGCAGCGCGCACCGGCCGATACGACGATCAAGACCTCAAGCGTGTCTGGCACTACCTTGCACGCTACGGCAGCCCCGCCTGATATGGGGCTTCTCTAGCTGTGATACGCCGAATACGCGCCGAAAGAGCCGATGCCTCAGGCGCCGTCACGGTGACGAGCCTGGCCGCCCCGGCTATCGCGTCCTCGCAGACAGGGCACCTGCCGGTCATCCCGCCCGGGGACACGGCCGCGGCGTTCGAGGACATCCAGGCCATGACGATGACATCGGACGGCGCACTGTACATCGGCTGGCTGTTCGCCCCCGCCCTTCAGGCGTACGACACCAAGACCGGCGCGCTGCACGACGTTGCGCTGCCGGCCGGGAGCGTCCTGGAAGGCATGGGCAGTGACCTCACCGCCGGCCCCGGGGACGCGGTCACCGCGGTGCTGTCGCGGCCGGCTTCCGGATCGGCTGCCATCGCGACGGAGCAGGCCGGGACATGGCATTCCGCTTAGTGCGTTGGCCTCATGAAGTCCCGGCGACGCCGATCAGGTTGCCCTCGGGGTCGGTGAAGTGACCGACCACCAGGCCTGTCGGTGCCCGTTCGGGGCCCATCTGGCGCTTGCCGCCTAGGCGCTCGGCCTCGGCCAGGGCGGCCTCGACGTTGGGCACGCCGACGTAGAAGATGACGTGGCCCGGGTAGCGGGCACCTCCGCCGATGCCGCCCGGGATGCCTGTCCCGTCGGGGGTCGTGATGCGGTCAACGAAGCCGTAGTCCGCTGGCTCAGACACCGCTTCGGCGACCGGGGAACTGGTGTCGAACTGCCAGCCGAACAGCTCAACGAAGTAGTTCCGGAGCTTGCCCGGGTTTTTGCCGATGATCTCGAAGTGCACAACCGGGTGTGTCACGAGTATTCCTTTCCGTATCCTGGCGTTGCTGGGCGTGGTTCCCTGTGATGACCGTAACAGCGCGGGGAATTCAACGGGCTACCCCACAAGCCCGGGTCCGCGCTGACGTTCCCCACAAAAAGCCCGCGGACAATACGGCACTTCTGCGCGCCAGCCTGCCCCAAGGCCGCATCGAGAGCTTGTGGAGGTTGAGACCGAGGGAAGGGGCCGTTCGGAAAAGTGGGAAGTCTGCCAGGCACTCGTAGACCACCGCGTCGTCGATGGTGAACTCGGCCTCCCACGTCGCAACCACGAACCGCTGCCGGGAAGACTTCAGCCCCATGTTCTGGAGCGGCACGACGGCGATCCTCTCGTCGCCCGGGGAACTGTGCTTTGCCGCCTTGAGCGCTTCCAGGATGGCGCTGACCCGCCCACGTGCAGGAGTGAGCGGTTACCCTCCTGGCCGATTCGGGTACGTCCAGCACGCGGTTCTCAGCCTCGCTATCGGCATCGCGGCGGTAGCGCCCGCCGCGAACGCCGGGACTGGCTGCACTTGGACGCCGATCACGCTGGCCAGCGGCTGGCAGCCGGCGCAGAGCGTGTACTCCACCGGCGACCCGTCCTCTACGCCGTTCACATTCCCGTTCACCGCGCATCGGCTTCCAGGGTCGACCACTGGCGACTGTTTTATTTATCTCGAAGCTTTTTCCGGTCCCGAAGACTTTTCCACGTGATAACGTGGAAAAGTTTACCGGAAAATCTTACGGGATAATGGCCACGGCACGTTCTACGTAAACCCGCGGAAGAACCCGGACTTCTCCTGGGCTTTCGCCAGCCGCTTCATGTTCGTCCTGGCTTACGCGTTCCTGGTTACCTACCAGGCCTACTACCTGCTGGACAAGATCGGCACCGCGAAGGCCGATGTGCCGCAGCAGATATTCCTGGGCACACTCGCCCAGTCCGTAGTCCTCATCGCCGCTTCCCTCATCGGTGGGAAACTCTCGGACCGGACGGGCCGGCGGAAGATCTTCGTCCTGGGCGCGTCGGTCGTGTACGGCCTGGCGTTGTTCGTGATAGCCATCGCCAGCCACTTCAGCGGTTTCCTGGTCGGCATGGCCATCAGCGGACTCGGCTTCGGCGTGTACGCGGCCGTCGACCTCGCGCTCGTAGTGGACGTGCTGCCCGACAAGCGCAACGCGGCCAAGGATCTCGGTGTGTTCAACATCGCCGGCGCTCTTCCCTTTTCCATCGCGCCGGCGATCGCGCCGGCCATCCTGGCGATCGGCCGCGGCGGCGGCAGCTACAGCGTGCTGTACATGGTCGCCGGACTCTGCGCCATCGTCGGAGCGTTCGCCATCTTGCCCGTGAGGCGTGTCCGATGAGTCTTCGGGGCTGGTCGCCCGCTCCGGCCGGGCCCGCTGGCCTGCACATTCAGCGGCCGGGTCCCCTTGAGGGCCCGGCCGTGTTGCCGATGGTTAGACGGCTGCGCCGCGGTAGGCGGGCGGCGTGCTGGCAGCGTCCATTTCAGCGGTGATCGGGGAGGGCTTGAAGCCCTTGAAGGCCAGCCACACGCCCAGCGAGAACTCCCAGGCAGCCACCGGGATCACCGGGAGTACGGCGAGCCCGGTCAATGAGGAGTGCTGGCCGAACAGCGTCGCGAATACGGCGATGACGAGCAGGGGGCCTCCGATGAGTCCCATCACGGGAATGATGCGGGGCACGAGGCGGGACCGGTACATCAAGGAGCCCAGCAGCAGTGCGTTGATGCCCGGCATGAGGCTCTGGCTGAGCAGGAACGTCCAGTTGTAGATCGCGACGTGCGACGCGCCGGTGGTGACCAGGGAGGCCGCATTGGCTCCGGCCGTTCCGCCCAGGTCCTGTCGCAGGGTCACCAGCGAGAGCAGGCTGACGACACCGGTGAAGATCATGGCGGCTTCCAGGACGCGGGCGGTGACAAAGCCAAGGGCGAAGCCTTCGTTCTGCCGCTTGACCACCGGGTACAGCGTAACGGCCGTGCCGATGCCGGCCAGCGCGACGATCACCTCGAGGAAGCCGCCCACGAGCACCCCAGTGTGGGAGCCGGGGGACAGGATCCAGTCCCGGTGGTTCTTCACGGGGCCGTAGAGGGCGAGGGTGGGGATCGAGATGAAGGTGATTAGGTAGAAGACGCCCGCGACGAGCGCGGTCTTCCGCAGGGAGGTCATCGGGATTCTTTTCGCCGGTGTTTTCGTTGCCGGGGCTTGGGCGGTGACGGCCATGTCGATCTCCTTGATTAAAGTGATGAGTTGTGAGGGCTCGTTGGCGGGCACTCGGGCTGGTCGGGTCGTCAGGTTTGGACCTGGGTGACCGAGACCAGCGGCAGGCCTAGGTCGCGCACTTTCTGGAGCAAGCCATGCAGCGCGGCCTGGTCGGCTACGAGGCCATGGATAGTGGTGCCGTCGCTGTCGTGGGTGAGGGTCAGCCCGTCGAACCAGGCGGTCCACCGAGAATCGAGGTGCCCCTTGAGGCGGATCTCGTACAGTCCTGGGTTGTCATGGTGACCAGTCGACATTTCGCTCACGTGCTCCTTCTGCTCTCGCTTGCCTAGACGGATCTCCGTCGGCGTTGCGAACCTTCGCAGGTCTGATCGAAAGCTAGGAGCCGATGTGGTGAGCTGGCATCACCACACGTGGGGATTGATGTGGTGACACAGAGGGGGCACGCGGTCAGGCGAAGGAGACACCCTCGGCCGGGCCTGGGCCCGTGAACGACGGTCAGGGTTGCCGGTTGCCCGTTCGCAGCAAGCCGAGTTCCGCGGCCCGGCGGACCGCGGCCCGGCGGCTGGTCACGGCGAGCTTGGCGTAGATGTTCTTGGTGTGAGTTCGCACGGTGTTCAGCGACACCATGAGCTCGCGGGCGATGGCCGGGCCATCCAGCTCGGTTCCGAGCAGCCGGAGCACATCGAGCTCGCGTTCGCTCAGCGGGTCGATCAGGTCCTGTCCGATTGGCCTGTCCTGCCCGGTCTCGCTCAAGGCGGCCAGGAGCCGGCGGGCGTAGTTCCGGGTAGTCCCCTGTTTCGCGGCCGCTCTGAGCAGGGAAGTCATGGGCGGGCCCTCATCTGTGAAAACCCGGACGTAACCCTCCGGCTCAGCCAGCGTCAGCGCCCGTTCCAGGCAGGCCAGCGCGGCCGGGATGTCCCCGAGTGCCTGGTGCGCGAGCGCCTGAAGCACCAGGATCTCGATGACGTGTCCCGTCCTGCCGCCCTCGTCCGCCGCTAGCAGGAGGCGCTCCAGGAGCCGTGTCGCCTCGTGAGCGGAGTGCTCGGCCCGCTCACCCCGGAATCGCGCCAAGAGCATCCTGGCCAGGGTGATGTGCTCGAACTCGCGTAGGTAACTGAGGTCGTCGTCCACGGACAGGCCCTGCTCACGCGCCCAGCCGAGCGCTTCACCGAGCCGGTCCTGCGCGATCCAGACCCGTGCCTTCAAGGCCGGGACCGGCCGCACATTCGGGAACATGTCGCCCATGTACAGGCGCTCCGCCTCGTTGAGCAGCTCGAGTGCGCCGCCCAGATCCCCTTGCGCCTGGCGTATCCGGGACATCGCGACCCGCCAGCGATACCGGTTCTGCGGCAGCCCGATGGCCTCACCCAGCTCCTGGCTGCGCAGCAACTGCTGCGTAGCGGCGGCCAGATCGTTGCGCTCGCGATGGACCTGACTCATCCCCACGTACATGTCTGCCGTTCCCCGCAGGACCGGCCCGCCCTGCTCAGACGCACGCTGCAAGGCCTGCTCGTAGGTGCGCATTGCCGTACTGAGACGACCTTGCGCAAGCTGGATGTCCGCCATACCGATCGTGCAGCCGAAGATATCGGCAATGTGCCCGGCCCCCCGTAGTCCCGCCGCGCATTCTGCCCACGCCGAATGCGCGGCCTGGAGATCCCCGCTCCCCCAGAACGCGATCGCCATGAGTCCCGATGCCGAAGCACGCGTGCGGTGCTCTTCCTCGGGCGCAAGGTCAAGCGTCCGCCGGGCATGCTTGATCGCGCCGAGCGGATCGCCCCGGGCCAGCGCCAGCGCGGCACGATACAGCTCGATCGTCCCCGGGAGGCGGCGATATTCCTCCTCGTTGACGACCACCATCTCTGCCGGTGAGGCTGGGAATCCCGCCCAGGTACCTGTTGTTGCGTCCAGCCACCGCTCGGCGTCCCGCAGTCGGGCCTCGACTCCCTCGAACTCGCCGTCAGACAGCAATACCCAGGCAATGGCCACGCTGAGCACGGGCCTGACCTGGATCACGTCCTCGGGGATCATCTCGAGCCAGCCACGCACCGTGGCTTCCTGCCTGGTCTGGCTCATGACGGAAATGGCCAGCTCGACTAGGTCCGCCGCTCGCTGGAAATCTTCGGCGGCCAGCGCGTGGCCGATGGCCACGGACTGCTCGCCGTTGCGCTGGAACCACGCGCTGGCCCGCCGATGCAGGTCTGGTACCTGGTCAGGCTGCTCGTCGAGCAGGCGCGCGTGCAGCACGTCGGCAAACAGATGGTGGTAGCGATACCACTGGCGGCGGTCATCCAGCGGGACCAGGAACAGGTTCCCCCGGTCCAGCGCCTCCAGCATGGCCTTGCCGCCACCCTGCCCGGTGACCGCATCGCACAGCGGACCACTCAGCCGGCCCAGGATGCAGGTCTGCAGCAAGAAGGCCTGGACCCGATCTGGCTGACGCGCCAGCACCTCCTCAGCCAGGTAGTCCACGACGTAACGATCATCGCCCGCGAAGCCGGCGATGAAGCCGGCCACGTCGTCTCGCCCCTGCATCGACAGCGCCGCCAGCTGCAGCGCGGCGATCCAGCCCTCGGTACGTCCCTCCAGCGCGGCCACGTCCCGCGCCGTCAGCTGCAGGCCCATCATCTCGTTGAGGTACGCCGCCGCCTCATCGGGCGTGAACCGCAGCTCAGCCGCGCGCGCCTCGACCAGCTCGCCGCGCGCCCGCCATCGTGCCAGCGGCAACCCGGGATCGGCCCGGCTGGCGATCACCACGTGCAGTCCGGGAGGCAGGTGGTCGAGCAGGAACGCCATCCCGTCCTGCACGTCGCCCGCGTCGATGACGTGGTAGTCGTCGAGCACCAGCACGATCTCGGCTGCGGTGGCGCCCAGATCGTTGAGCAGCGCGGTGAGCACCGTTTCGATCGGCGACGGCGGGGACGCCTGAAGGAAGGCCAGCGCACTCTCGCCGACCCCGGATTCCACCGTCCGCAATGCGGCGATCACATAGGTCCAGAAGGATGCGGGATCGTTGTCGGCCTGATCGAGCGAGAGCCACGCGACAAGCCGCTCACCGGCCGGCCTGGCCGGTCCCGCCGCCAGCCACTCGGTGAGCAGCGTGGTCTTGCCGAAGCCAGCGGGTGCGGAGACGAGCGTCAGCTTCGACTCGGTCCCGCGGTCCAGCCGCTCGATCAGTCGGCGCCGCGGCACCAGACCACGCCGCGACCTCGGGACATACAACTTTGTCTCGAGCAGGGGGGCCGGCACCAGAAAATCCCCTGGGTGGCCAGCTGCCTTCGGCGGGGTGACCACCTGAGCCGGGGCCGGGCCGGCCGGGGCGCTGGCCGGACCGAGCGACGGGTCCTGGGCCAGGATGCGGGCCTGGAGTTCCCGCAAGGCCTGCCCGGGGTCGATGCCCAGCTCGTCGACCAGACGATCACGGATTCCTGCGTAGGCGCGCAAGGCCTCGGCCTGCCGTCCGCTCCGGTACAGGACGAGGATGAGCAGCTCCCACAGGCGCTCGCGGAGCGGGTGTTCCCGGCACCGCGCCTCCAGCTCGCCTGCCAGCTCGCCCAAGCGCCCCAGGCCCAGGTCAGCTCCGGCCCGGGATTCGATCGCCACCAAAGTCAGCTCATCCAGGCGGGCCCGTTCGGCATCAAAAAAACTGGCATAAGTGAACTCGGCCAGCGGCTCGCCGCGCCGCAGGCGGAGGGCCTCACCCAGAGCAGCCGACGCCGGCTCCATCTCGCCGTCGGCGGCCAGCCGCTGTCCCCTCGCGACCAGCCGCTCGAAGCGGACGACGTCGACCTCGTCGGGTCCGGCGGTCAGGGCATAGCCGGCGTCGCTGGTGAGGATCGCCGTCGGCCCGAGGGTACGGCGCAGCTGGCCGATCTGCGTCTGCAGGGCATTGGCCGGGTTCGCGGCTTGCCCGTCACCCCACAGCAGGTCGATCAGCCGGTCGGCGCTGACCGGCTGCCCCCTTTGCAGCGCCAGCAGGGCCAGCAGAGCCCGCTGCTTGGCGCCGCGAACCGGCACCGGCACGCCACCCTCCAGCGCTTCGAGCTCGCCGAACAGCCGGACCTCCATGACTCCACCGTACGGCCGTCGCCCGGGCAGCCACACCGCCCTGACCGATATGCCGGAAATCGTCCCCGCCACAGTGCCACGACAGTCCCGCCACAGGCCCCGAACGCAGACCGTGCGGCGCTGTGGGCGAAGGTGATCTACGCCGACAACCAGTGTTCCGCGCTCCAGCATCCCGGCCCCGCCATGTTCAGGGGCTTGCGCGCCTACCCTGAGAATGGCTGGCTGGTCCAGTTCGCCGGGTTGGGGCCGAGGAACTTCAGCCACGACAAGATGGTCTCGGCCGGGTTAGCGCCGAGTTCCGAGACGCCGGGCAGCGGTTGCGTCGCCGCCCCGGACATCCCCTCCGGGTAGACGCTGATGTCTCCGGTCAGCCCGTCCACCGGGGCGCACGTGGTCAGGGCATACATGGACCCTGCGATGACCGGCGAGAGGGAACTCCACTGGATCCCGTCCAGCGTCACAGTCGTGGTCGAACTGGCTGTGCAGTTCCCCTTTGGCCCATTGCCACCGTCCGGCAGGCACACCGCGAGGCATGCGAGGCTTCACGCCGCGCGACCTCGTCCATGGGGCTGGACGATATGGTCCGCGGCAACCGGCGTGGCCCGCTCCCGCTGCGCTGGGTGTACCTCCACGTACTGCGTGAGCTGGCCCAGCACTGCGGGCACGCAGACATCCTGCGAGAGCAGATCATCAGCGAGTAGCGCGTCAGGTGTCCGCTCATGCCGCGGTGAGGACACGCCGTTCGGCGGGGCTGCGCCATGAAGGGCCTCTGGCGCAGCCGGGCGGCCGCCCGGCCAGCTTCGTCGCTGCCGTTCCTGTTCCGGGGGACCCAGGGGATGCACTGGGCATGGCAGGCCCGCGGCGGTTCGCCGATGCGCTCAGGCGTCAAGCCAGGCGCGGACCCGGCTGGTCAGGAAGCCGAGGTCGGCGGGAATGTCCCTGGGGTTGCCCGCGCGGTGCCCCCAGATGCTTGGGATCACCGCGAGCTCGGCTGACCTCAGGTGGCGCAGTTCCGCCTCGTTGTCGGCCACCCGGAAGTACAGGTCGGTTGCGCTAGGCATGAGGAGCACACGGGCGGTGATCGCGTCGAGCGCCCGCGGCAGGTCGCCGCCGTATCGCTCGTTCGCGCTGATGTCCGCCTCCTGCCAGGTGAGCGCCTGCGCGTACAGGTTCGCGGCCCGGTGCGCGCCGAACGATTCCTCCCAGTCGGTACGCAGGAAGCTGGCCAGGTCTGGTGCGCCGAGTGCCGTCTCGTAGAGGCGCTCGCGGTAAAAGTCCTGGCTCAGGCCCCAGCCCGCGTAGACGTGCCCGAATGCGCGCAGCGCGGCGGTCGGCTCCGCGCTGAACCGCCCGTCTCCCTGGTACTCGGGCGCGGCCTCCAGGATGCGCAGCAGCCCGGACAAGAACACCCTGTTGTGTACCGAGGTTCGCGCGCTGCCGCAGACGACGATCGCGCGCTCGACAAGATCGGGGTACAGCGCCGCCCAGTGATAGGCCTGCCCGGCCCCCATCGAGAACCCGTAGGCCGACGCGACCCTGGTTACGCCGAGGTGGCCGGTTAGCAGCGCGTGCTGGGCCCGCACGTTGTCCGTCATCGTGACCAGGGCCGGGTAGTCCCCGGTGTCGGCGGCACCCGAGGACAGCCCGTTGGAGAACATGTCCGGGATGACGATGAACCACCGAGACGGATCGAGCACCCCGTCCGGGCCGATCAGCCACGACAGTTCCTCGTGGCTGGCGGTGTAGCTGCACGGGTAGACGATGGCGTTGTCCCCGGCCGCGTTGAGCGTGCCGTGCGCTTGCCAGGCCAGCCGTGCGCCGCGGATTACCCCGCCCCGTTCGGCAGGCAGGTCACCGAGTTCGAGCACGCCTTCACGCACCGGCCAGTCGGCGGTCACGCTGTCACCTTTGTTCACTGTGTCATCTCCGTTCACTCTGTCATCTCCGATAATGAAAGCAGTCCGTCGGGCAGGACCGCATGCACGCCCCAGGCCTGGCTCGCGACCTGCGTCACGCGCAGGTCCACGCAGGTGCTTGCGAGTGCCAGGGCGAGCGCCAGGGCGAGCGCCAGGGCGAGCGCCAGGGCGAGCGCCAGGGCGAGCGCCAGGGCGAGCGCCAGGGCTGTCGCCTTGTCCAGGCCGTCAGTTGCCGCATCCAGGTGGCCATCGCGTCGCCCATCGCCGCGTGACGCCGATCAGCGGCAACGGTGATATACCTCACTGAGAGGTAAATCCGGGGACCTCGTGGCAGTGGCACGATCGAGGTCGCCTGGAGCCTCGCCGGAGAGTATCCATGCAATCCAGCATCCAGACCCGTCGCCCGTTCAGCCTGGCGCTCGGCGTGACTGCCGCGCTCGGCCTTGCCGTAGGGATGCTCGCGCTAGCGACGGCCCCGGCGGGCGCCGCAACGGCATCGGCGACTTGCCCAGTGGTCAACCCGCAGTCTGGCGCTGTTACCCCTGCCGGTCCCTGGGACGGGCTGAACTGGAGCGGGTGCGACCTTAGCGGGGCCGACTTCGGCCACGGCACCTTGATCAATGACTACATGCCCGGCGCGAACCTCACTGGGGCCAGCCTGACCGACGCCTACTTGCTCGATGACAACATGGGCGCCGCCAATCTCAGCGGTGCCGCTCTCACCGGGGTCGATTCGGTGGGGGTGACCGGAACGCCGTCCCTGCCAGCCGACTGGTCGATCTACAACGGCCACCTCATCGGACCCGGCGCCATCTTGACCTGCGCGGGGCTGTCCGGCGACAACCTTTCCGGCGCCGACCTCTCCGGCACCAACCTGAACTGCGCCAACCTGAGCAACGTGAACTTCAGTGACGCGAACCTGACCGGCAGCGACCTGGATACCGCGACCCTGGCCGGCGCTAACTTCTCCGGCGCGGATATGTCTGGCGTCAACCTTGCTAATGCCTCCTCCGGAGGCGTCATAGGGCGGCCGGTGAACATCCCGCCAGACTGGGCACTGACGCAGGGGTACTTCATAGGGCCTGACGCCTACTTGGTCGGGGCTGACCTGGACGGGGCCGACCTGGCTGGCGATGTCATGACTGGCGCCTTCCTGACGGAAGCCAACCTGACCGGAGCCAATCTGAGTGGCGACAACCTGGCGAAGGCCTTCTTCGACGATGTCACGCTGACGGGCGCTGACCTCAACGGCACCGATCTGACCAATTCCTATCTGACCGATGGCGGCGCGTTCTGGAGCGTGACATCCGGCGGGATCACCGGAGTGCCACTGCTGCCCGCGACCTGGTCGCTGGTGCACGGGTACCTCATCGGGCCGGGCGCGAACCTGTCCGGCGCGAACCTGGCTGGCGCCGAATTGGCAAACAAGGACCTGAACTCCACTGAGTTGCTCAGGGCTGACCTGTCCGGAGCTGACTTGTCGGACGCGAACCTGTCTGGCGCCAGCTTCGTATATACCGACCTTCGCAACGCGAACATGAGCGGGGCGCAGACGAACGCGGCTTCATGGATCGATACCACGTGCCCTGACGGGACTAACTCCAGCCAGCACGTGGCCGGCTGCTTCACCGCTTTCGACACCATGCCACCCTCGGCCACCCCGGCCGTCACTAGCGGCAGGCTCGGAACATATGGGTGGTATACCTCGCCGGTGACGGTCCACTGGGAGTGGGCGGATAACGGGCAGATCAATCAGTCGAAGTGCCAGGCCACCAGCACCACGACCGGCAGCGGAGATCCGGTTACGCTGACGGCAGCTTGCACGGACTTGGCCGGGAATACCGGACATGCCTCGTTCGCAGTGAAGGTGGACACCACGGCGCCGGCTGTATCGGTCACCGGGGTCGTGGCCGGGCACCAGTACGTGCTCGGCCACGTTCCGGCCGTGGGCTGCCGGACCATCGAGAAAATCTCGGGCGTCGCCAGGCCAGCCGCGGTGACCATCACCCGCGGCATGAACAACGTCGGACGCTTCACTGCGACGTGCTCGGGTGCGGTCAGCATGGCGGGGATTGCGCAGCACGTGCCGGTGAACGCCAGCTACACGGTCGTCTATGGCTTCGGCGGGTTCATCGGACCGACGGCCGGGGCTGTCATCGCCAGGACGGCGCACACTGTGACCGCCAAGTTCCGGTTTACCGACGGGGTCGGGCATGCGATCGCTGCCAACATCGCGGCCACACTGGCAGCCCGCCACGACGTCCAGGCCGTCCTCTCCGGCCCCGGCATCAAGTCCGTCACGGCAGCCTGCCGCTGGGTTGCCAGCGACAGCGCGTTCGAATGCGTTATCAAGATCCCCGGCGGGGTCCGGACCGGCAAGACCCGGTACCTGATCTCCGCCATGGAGAACGTCGGAACCGGTTTCACCATGGCTCCCGCCGTCGGGGGCGTCAACCCCGAGCCCATCTCCTTCAGGTAAGCCGCCGGATTGCGCACTCGCCACCGGGAGCGCCGAACAGGCAATTCGCGAAAGGCGACTCCCATGAGCACAACACCTTCTTCAGCTCCGCACTTCACCTCGACGACGCCCCCCGACCGGCCGAGGTCCGACCAGGATCAGCCGCAGGTTGACGCCACAAAGCGGGTGCGCGCCGCAGGTGAGCGAGCGTTGGTCCTCGGCGGTGCCGGATCGGTAGGCAACGCGTGGGAGATCGGCGTCATCGCCGGCCTACTTGAGGGCGGGCTGGATGTGACCGAGGCCGACCTGACCATCGGGACGTCGGCCGGATCGACCGCCGCGGCCCAGATAACCAGCGGGACCCCGCCGACCGAACTGCTTGCCGGCATCCTTGCCGCTGCGCCCCAGCCACCGACCGGTCCGGTCGGATCCGACCGTGGACGTGCTCCGATTGGGCCGGCGTCGGATCATATGGACAGAACGAGCGCAATCATCGGTGCCGCCGAGGATGCGGCCGACATGCGCCGCAGAATGGGCGCTGCGGCCCTCGAGACGGACGCGGCGTCGCACAGTTCTGTGCAAGCGCAGTGGCGGGCCGTCGTCGCCGCTCGGCTGCCTAGTCAGCACTGGCCGCAACGGCCGTTGCTCATCCCGGCGGTCGATGCCCGCACCGGTGAACCGGTCGTGTTCGACCGCCACAGCGGAGTCGACCTGGTGGACGCCGTCGCCGCCAGCACTTCGAACGGCTTCGGCATCCCCCCGTACAGCATCGGTGGCAACCGATACATCAACGGCGGCTACCGACGCAACGAGAATGCCGATCTGGCAGCCGGATGCGCACGGGTGCTGGTGCTGTCACCATTCGGCGGCAGATCACGGCATCCGCTGAACTGGGGCATGCATCTCACAACACAGGTCGACGAACTACGCGCACGCGGCAGCAGAGTCGAAACGATCTTCCCGGACAGCAACTCCGAGCACATGTTCGGCGCCAGTGCGATGGATCTGTCGCTGCGTCCGGCCGCTGCTCGAACTGGTTACAACCAAGGCAGAGCCCTTGCCGGGCAGCTCACCGAATTCTGGCGCTGACGCCCACGGACCAGTCGACTCGGTAGGCGTGAAGCAGACCGCGGGTGACGGCCCGGAACGCCGCTAACGAGCCTCGCCCCGCGGCCCGCAGTCGCTCTGAGCCGATCAGGTTGCGCCCAGCAGAGTGCGGACGGTCGGCAGGACAACGCGATTGTCGTAGTCCAGCCAGTGTCCGACTGTGTCCACAAAGGCCAGGGTGGTCGTCATGTTCGCCGCCAGCCCGAACAGTTCGTCGGAGCGCAGCGGCGGGAGCTCGTAGCCTGGTACGACCAACAGGACCTTCACGGTGGTCTGGTCGGCCTCGAAGCGCAAGCGCCAGGCCGCGGCGGCGGCTTCCAGTTCCGGCCGATCGTCGGCTGAGCCGAGCATCGCGACCAGCAGGACCCGTGCCCCGGCCGCGAGCCATACTTGAAGGCCGATCCTGAGCTGGTGGAGAGCTCGAATCCGCGCATCGCGGGCATGGCGAACAATGGCTCCATGAAGTCGGGCGAAGCTTGAGTAGCGCCGAACCAGCGCTGCCCTAGCATCTGCTGGGTCACTGTCGCGTCTTCGTCCACCGCGCGCCGCGAGGTCCGGGCTTGATCGATCTGAGTCGCAACAATGTTCAACAACACTGCGGAGACGAAGGCAACTCCCCCCACTACCATCGTGTCCCAAAACAAGGAAACCGGACCGGGACCGTGCTCACCGAAAAAGCGATCCCCGTAAACCACGCTCGCCCACAAAAACAGGACAGCCACCAAATACATGGCAGTTGTCATTATCACAGCCAGATACGTGGGATTGCGTGCGCGCCACGCGGTTAGCCAGATTCCAGACACCAGGCTCGCCGCGATAACAATGATCAGCCAGCCACTGGACCCGTGCCAATAGCGCAGGGCCACGGCGACGGCGCCGAGGCCGCTGGGGATGAACGTCCCCCACGCCCCTAGGAGAAGACCGCGGTCGACCCGATCTTCGACGCGGCCTCCGACGACCGGTGGTTCTTCCCAGCGGGCGCGCGGCACCCAGACCATCGACGGCGTCAGTTTCTGGGCCTGCGGCGGGCTTGTAGGCTGGATCCGGTCGGCCTGTTGCCGGGCTAGCAGCGCGGCACCTCGAGCCACCGCCGTGTCACGGTGCTCCGTGGTTCTCACCCGGCCCGGAGCCCGCGCCCGGAGTTTCTCCTCCACCAGCGGTATCCGGCTCGAGCCTCCCACCGGCACGACGGCGTCGATGGCGTTCCAGGTCAGGTTAGCCTCGGCCATCATGGCCTGGCAACAGGCAAGGGTTTCCTCGATCTGGTCTCGGATCAGGTTCTCGAAGTCATGACGGGTGATCGTTACGTCCACCGCTGGGGAGAGCTCGGTCAGTACCTCGCGTGTCTGCTCCTGATCGGACAGCCGGCGCTTGAGGGATTCGCAGCTGTCTAGAAGGCTCATCTGCCGGACGAGTTCACCTGAGGTCCGCAGAGCACCCACCTCATCAGGGAACTTCTTCTCCAGCTCGCCGAGCAGGCGGTTGTCGAAATTCCGGCCGCCTATGGGCCGGGAGTCCTTCAGCCGGATATCGGGCTGGTCACCGCGTGCGGGCGCGATCACGGCGCAGTCGAACGTGCCACCGCCCAGGTCGTAGACAAGGACCGTATCTCTGGCCCTCGTCAGGTCGAGCGATTTGACGTATTCGATCGCCGCCACGGGCTCTTCGATCAGGTACAGCGTGTCGGCCGCAAACCCGGCAGTCACCGCCGCTTGGGTGATCATCTTGCGTCGGCCTTCGGCCCAACCCACCGGAACGGTGATGACAGTGGCGGCCGGATCGCGTGGATCAACCTCCTGCGCCCGATCGCGGAGGAACCTTAGGACGGCGGCTACGAGCTCGACCACCTCGAACGAGCGGTCGGCTAGCACGACCGGCGGCGCGCCGACGACGACGTCGAGCTTGAAATTGTCTCGGTAGCCATCTTGCCGCTCGAGTCTCGCGTTGACTGCCTCCCGGCCGACGAGCAGTTCGTCACCGGAGTCGTCAAGGCAGACGGCCGTGGGCACCGCGTGACGTGCCCCGACCCGGAGAGCCGGGTCAGAGACCAGGCGTGTCGTTCCGTCGGCGAAGAGAATCGCCAGCGACGACGTCGACATTCCGAAGTCAACGCCGTACACCAGCGGGCCGGGAAGCGGCAATGTCATTTCGGTAGAACCTCTCGTGCGCCAGTGCAGGCAGTGAAAGCGAGCCTCAGGCCGCGCCGGATGGCCGTCCGCCCGGGAAAGTGACCCGTTCCAGGCGCTTGGCGATACCGGTCAGCTCCTGACCGAGCCGCTCGAAGTGCGCGATCTGCTGAACTTTGGCCTCGATCCGCTCTTTACGGCGGGTCGGGCGCCCATGCCGGCGCCCATGCCGGCGCGCCGTGCCGCCGTCACAAGCTCGGCGAGATAGCTGGGGACGGTCAGCGCGACCGTGGCTCCGCCCTTGGCCAGGGCGTCCAGCGCTGCCTCCGGAGGAACGATGCCAAGCGGACGGCACCCGGCTCCGACCAGGCGGCAGCTGGCGGCCGACAGCTGTATGGCCACGGTCGAACGCGAGCTCACGTTCAGCTGCATGACATCGCCGGGCCGCAGCTCGCCTCGCAGCACCGAGGCCAGCGCACCGAGCGCGGGCCACAGCTCCATCTCATAGCGCGACAGCCACACCTCAGCGGGGCGCCCAGTGGTGCCGGTGGTGTGGGTGGCCAGGTAGGCCGGGACGTCGGTGCAGCGGAAATCTCCTGGTCGTTCGATCAGGTCCGCCTTGACCGTGACCGGGATCGCGCGCAGCCCCGCGACGTCGAGCTTGGCCGGGTCGGCATGCGCGGAGGTGAAGCGCCGTGCGTAAAACGGTGACTGAGCGGCAAGCCTGCGCGCCGTACGTCGCAGGCTGCGGTTCACGATTTCTAGCCGCTCCTCGGGACTGGTCATCGGCCCGTCGATAAGCGCGTCCGCGTCCGCACCCGCCTCGCCGAACTCGGCGAAGGTAGAGAGCATGTCATCGACGAGCCGAACGACGTTGCGCGGATCAAGCCGCCGCCCCTGAGTCATTCCCAGCGCCAGCCGGAACTGCCGTACGCCTGTCTCGAACATAGCTGGAAGCCGGTCAGCGGCTCGCCGCGCACCGGGCTGACGACCTGCCCATTTTGACCTGGCCCGACCACGTGGATGTTGTGCGAGCTGTTGACCAGGACGAGCTGCTCGCCGCGGTGCAGCGTCACTACGTCCTTCGTGAAGTCCATGTTGGTCATGCCGACGGTATTCGGCGGCGCGGGCTTGGGCGCGGTCACGATCAGGGAAGGCACGAAAATTCCCGCCAGGATCCCGGGGACCACAATAAGGATGCGGGGCACCCTAATCATCAGCTTCCTCTCCGCTAAATAATTTTTGGCGGAGAACAATAACGCAATCATGGACAGCTCTTACTGTCATACGCCTGAAGTGTTGAGCCGTCAAGGTACGTTCGGATGCTATTCTCGACATCCATTGATATAGCTGAGGTGCGAGTTGCTAGCGACGAGCTTATTGTTGCGTTTAATCAGTGTTGAGCGGCTTCCAGGTCGACTATAGCCCCGCTAAGGACGCGGCTAGCTATTACATTCAGGCGAGCGAGAGCGGGGGAGAGCCACCCGGCCGCTGGTGGGGGGACCCGGCGCGAAGGCCCCGGTGCCCTAGGGCACCGGGGTCGCCCCAATCCGCGAAGGCTACGGTCAGAGGTTTGGTGTGGGCGCCGGCGTCACCCACACCTTGGGCTCATGGGCCTTGGAGTAAGCAATCATGCCGGCCACCGTCTTCGGCACGCTCGGGACCAGTTGCTCGCTGACGTACACAATCGTCGAGCTGCCGCCGGGCTGGCACAGGTCATGGGCCGGGGCCTTGCCGCCGCAGATCGGGACACCCGGGGTGGCGTTTTGAGTCATCGACAGGATCTGCCCGGTTGTGGTGTCGATGGCCATCGTCCAGATGCCGATGTGCAGGACCGTTCCAGTCCGGCCGAGCGAGTCGGCGTACTTGCCCTCAACCGTGACGCCGGGGATCTTCGCCGCGTCCTCTAGGAGCGCCTTACTGAACGCCGGAGACAGCGGCTCGCTGGTGATCATGTTCCAGATGCTCTGGAACAAGGTGGAGGCGTTCGAGTGCGGGTTCGCGGTATCCGAATTGAGGGAGTCCCCATCGAAACCCTCCAGCAACGGCCAGAGCTTGTTCGGGTCGGTAGGCAGCTGGTCCACTTGCGACTCCGTGAGGGCCTGGTTTCCGAGCCCATAGAAGTCGGCGAACCCGGCGGTGATCGGGTACATGCCCCCGGCTCCCGGGCCACTGCAGTCCCCGCCGTCGGACTCGCCGACCCCATCGTCGGTGCGCGTCTGCCACACGTTGTCCGTGGTCGTCGTTCCGCCATTACAGGTCGCTACCTGCACCGTGTGGAAGTAGGGCTCGCTCCAGTCGACATTCGGTTCCGAGACCGTGCCTGCCTGCTTGCCAATCGCGGTCGCGGCCGCGTCCAGGACAGTGGCGGCAGGAGTGCTGGAGGTCGCGGTGTCAATGGTGTAGCTCACCGAGGACAGGGTGACCTCGGCCCCCGGGTCGATTGTCGGCTTCGCCTTCGCGGTCGCCTTCGGGGCCGGGGCCGCCTGCGGGGCCGCCTTCGACGGGGTCGAGGAGAACGGCAGAATCACCGCGCCCGCCACCACCACCACCGCAGCGGCGACGGCCGCCGTCGCCCCGATGACCGTCATCCCGCGCCAGCTGCCCCACCAGCGGGCCGCCGCCCTCCTTGCGGCGGGCGCCTGCTGCGCGCTCGCCTCGGCGATCGCCGCGTTCAGGGCATGGCGTCCGTTCTTCAAGGCGTCCTCCGTGATCTCGGGAACCCGGCTGGCTGAAGAGAGCAGGTCGTCTAGAGGCGCATGATGCCTCCCGCCTCGCGTGGTCGGAGTCCGACAGGCCGCAGAGCACGTCCATCAGTCCCGGCTGACGCGGCAGGCGGGCTAGCAGCTCACCATCGGAGTGTTGATCGCCTGTCATGCCCTGCTTATGCGTCGAGAGTCCCATGCGTTGCAGGCTAACTTTTGGCCCCGTCGCGGCGGCTACCTGGCGTCAAGCCAGTACCACCGCGGCGAGGAACGCCGCGAAATCGACCGTCACGTGCATGACGATCGTGGTGGCGATGGTGTGGCTGCGTGGTGAGAGCGATCGTGGCCGGCACCGAGAACCGCCTGCGCAGCCAGCCGTAGAGCGCGCCACGAAACAGCATCTCCTCGGCCGTTCCGGTCAGCGCCAAGATCCGGATGAGGATGAGCGCCCACACCAGTGGCGTGGCGGTGGGCATCCTGGCCTCGTCGCTGGCATCTCGGACGATCGCGTGGAGGGTGGCCGCCGGGCCGCCGCTGAGCGGGCTGAACGCCAGGGAGACGGCCAGCCCGGCGGCGGTCGCGGCCACGGCCAGCGCCAGCGCCGGCCACGCATGCCGGGCCTGGGGCCGGCGCAACGCGAGCAGCCGCGCCGTGCCGGCCCGGCTGCGGACGGCGATGAGCAGGCCGCCGATCACCGCGAGGTAGACCTCGGCGACGATCAGGACGGTCAGCCCTCGGTGTGCGCCCAGCGCGGGGCGGCGGCGCGGGCAACGAGGCTGGTCGCTATGGCGGTGGCCACGGCGAGGCCGAGGCCAGTGCCGATGCGCTTCGATGCACTGGGACTACAACGGAGTGCTGAGACGTGGCGGGTCCCGGCCTGCGCCCATTATCCCGTAAGGTTTTCCGGTTCGGTAAGGTTTTCCACATTATCACGTGGAAAAGTCTTCGGGACCGGAAAAAGCTTCGAGAAAAATGGCCTTCTGTTCGGGTGGATACCGCTGACGACTCGCCACCTGGCTTCCCCGCCGGCGAGGACGTCGGCCCCTCCGTCATGATCCTGGAGACGAGCACATATGCCTGATTCCGACCCGAGTGTGGACGTCATCGTCATCGGCGCGGGCCACAATGCCCTCATCGCCGCCGGCTACCTGGCGAAGGCTGGCCTCGAAGTCGCCGTACTTGAGGCCAAATTGATCATCGGTGGCAACACAGCCACGGAAGAACTCACGTTGGCGGGGTGGCAACACGACTCGTGCTCGAGCGCCCACGCAGTGATCCAGTCCAATCCTGTCCTCCGCGACGATGAGCTCGGCCTGATCTCGCAGTACGGCCTGCGCTACGTCTATACCGAACCTGCAGCGGTGCTCCCTCTCGAAGACGGGGACTCCATCGTCCTGCACCGGTCAACCGAGGGCACGGCGCAGGAGATCGCCAGGTTCTCGCGTCACGATGCCTCGCGCTTCGTCGAGATGGTCGAGGAGTGGAACTCGGTCCTGAAGTTCGCCCACCGCAGGTGGAACGCGGGCCTGTCCGTCGGCAACGACGAAGGCGCGTTCGCCTATGACGCGCTCCGTCGGCAGAGCGCCTGGGACGTGGTCCACAAGGCGTTCGAGCACGAGGTCACGCGCCGCATGTTGCTGTGGATGGGCTTCGCCAACTTCCAGCCACCGACCTGCAGTGGCACCGGTGCCCTCCCCATCAGCATCACTAACGGGCGGCTCGAGTTCGGCTGGGCGACGCCGATCGGGGGATCCGGTGCCCTGCCAGCAGCTCTAGCCGCGCTCATCGCAGATCACGGTGGTCACGTCATGGTCGACTCGGCCGTATCGCGCATCCTCGTCAGCCAGGGGCGCGCCAACGGCGTCGAGACGCACGACGGCGGTGAGCCCGAGATGGACGATCCCTGGATGCTGATGGTTTCCTCCACCGCGGTCGACCCCGACCGCGCACCAGGCGGCACCTTCAAGATCCTCACGTGTGCACCGCCGAGCCTCGCCACTGGTGAGTCGTGGGAGAGCTTCGGAAGCCGCTACGGGGAGCGACTCCTGGCTCTCGCCGGGCGTCACGTCGACGGTCTCGATGAAGCCGATGTGCTGGCCGTGGTTCCCGAGACGCCCGCCAGCCTCGCGCGTCGCAGCCTACACAACATAGGGGGCTCGTGCCACGGAGGAGAATTCCTTCTGCCCAGCGGCGAGTACGTTCCGGGCTGGCCGAGCTATGCATCCTCGCTGGAGCGGCTATTCCTGACCGGCTCCACCGCGCATCCAGGCGGGTCGGTTTCCGGGTGGCCTGGCCGCAACGCTGCGCGCGCGGTTCTTTCAGCCGCGGGCATCGACCCGGCCACGGTCATGGGGGGTCAGTGATGGCCGCCTGACACCATCGCGTCCGCCGACTCCTAAAGCGGATTCTGCATTAGAACAAGCACACCATCGCACTTGATACCGCACATGGCATCATTTTTCGAAATCTGACAGATGCCCCATTGATAAATGGTTACCGAACGGACCATAATCTGTCATCGGGCGTGCATGGAACAGGCGCCTATCGGCCATGTGCTGGGAGGAATCTCGGGAAAGATTCCTGATCCAGCAAAAAGGAGTTCTTATGTTTAAAAGAACCGCTTCCCGAATCGCGATCGCGTCTGCGGTCATGCTGGTCGCCGGCGGCGCCCTCGCGGCCCCGGCCATGGCCGATAGTGGCCAGGTCGGGCCGAAGCAGTACTTCCACGGAGAGGTTTTCGGCCTCACCTCGGCTAGCGCAGTGGACGCGATCCAGGTGTCCTGCGCCAGTGGGGCGACGACCGGCCACCCGGTCGCCGGCCAGTACGTGGCGGCGCACCAGTTCTTCCCGCCGGTTACGACGACCTACGGCTACACGGGGAACTACGGCACCGAGATCGACGTCAACCTGATCTGGTCGACGGGGACGGTCGTCGTGGTGACCCCCACCTTCGCGACGCTCACCTACTACGACACGAAGGCGGAGATCCCGACGTCGCTCACGGTGCCCTGCAGTGGCTCCGGCGTGGCGGCCTTCACGCCGTCTCCGGATACCGACGGTTCAGGCCTGGTGTCTGACATCGACATCACCTTCCAGAGCTGAGAACCCGCTTCACAAGGACGGCCGACTCTCCCGCACGGGGGGCGTCGCGCGGCTCGGAAACCCCGCGCGATGCCCCCTTAGCGCGGTGCTGCCGGCCTTCACGGCCACCCGGCCCGTCGGCGGCCTCCATCGCCGGGGTTCGAGCCTGGGAACAGTCATGCCTTATAGTTTGCTACGCTAACTAATGAGTTGACTGCTGTAGGGATGGTGCGTGAAGATTAGGCCAGGAGCCTTCTGGGGGAAGACTTTTTCCTCGCTGAGAGTACCGAACTACCGTCTGTACTTCACTGGCCAGTCGATATCCCTGGTCGGCACCTGGATGCAGATGACGGCGCAGTCCTGGCTCGTGCTGACCCTGACCCATTCAAGCACCGACCTGGGCCTGGCCGTGGCGCTGCAGGCGGTGCCCGTCTTGCTCCTGGGTCCTTACGGTGGCGTTATCGCCGACCGGGTGGACAAGCGGCGGCTCATGATCGCGCTGCAGACCGTCATGGGGTTCCAGGCCCTGACGCTCGGACTGCTCGTCGTGTTCGGCTCGGTCCGCTTCTGGGAGATCTGCGTGCTGGCCGTCATCCTTGGCCTGAACAACGCCTTCGAGAACTCCGCCCGGCAGGCCTTCGTCCGGGAGATGGTCGGCAAAGACGAACTGCGCAACGCCATCACGCTGAATTCGGTGACAGTGAACGCGGCCCGCGCAGTTGGGCCTGGCATCAGTGGCATCCTTATCGCCACGGTTGGCACCGGGACCTGCTTCCTTCTGAACGCGGCGAGCTTCGTGGCCGTCGTCACCTCCCTGCTGATGATGGACCGGTCCGCCCTGCGGCCGAGCCCGCCGTCCGGGCGGGCCAGCGGGCAACTGCGGGAGGGCCTGCGCTACGCGGCGCGCACTCCAACAATTGCTGTCCCGCTCGCGATGATGGCCCTCGTCGGTCTGCTCGCCTATGAGTTCTCTGTCTCGCTTCCGGTCCTCGCCGAGCGGTCGTTCCACGGCGGCGCGGAGGCCTACGGCTTCATGACCGCGGCCATGGGACTCGGCGCGGTCATCGGCGGCCTGTTCACCGCCGCGCGGGGCCGAACCGGGCTCCGGCCGATGATCTTCGCCTCGGTCGGCTTCGGGGTGGCCATCCTGGCCTGCGCGTTCTCACCCGTTCTCGGGCTTGCCTACGCCGCACTGCTGTTCGTCGGCTGGGCGAGCGTCTCCTTCATCGCTATCGGCAACTCCACGATCCAGCTCAGCTCCGAGCCGAGCATGCGCGGACGCGTGCTCGCGCTCTGGCAAGTCGCTTTCCAGGGAACGACGCCGGTCGGCGGCCCCATGATCGGCTGGATCATCGCCCTGACGGACCCGCGCATCGGCCTGGCGGTAGGAGGCGCGTCCTGCTTCGCGGCCGCGATCGGGGGCGCGGGTCTCGCCAGGCGCTACCGCCGGGCAGGGGGGCCGAAGACGGTCCAGCTTGAGAGCCCCGCTTCGGCTGGCCCGGTCGCTGCCGAAACGCGTCGATCCGGTTGAAGCCACCATGGCCCCCTCCTCGGCGAAGCCGCACCTGCGGACCGAGGCAGGAAGTCGCCCACGGCGGGCAGCAGGACGCCACCTAGTCCAGCCGGCCGCAGTCGGCAGGTCAGCCGCCAAGCAGCTCTCGCGACCGCGAGCATCATAATGGCAGCGAATTGCCCGGCACCGGCACGGCTCCGGTCGAGATGGAGTCCGGTGCCGGGCCGGGTTCGGATTCCTGATCGCCGTGATCACTTCCCTTGGAGGGGACCGGCCAGCGGATCTGGGTGGCGCACGCCGAGACGAGGATGGCCGAGAGCGCTACAGCGCCCATGCCCCACGCGAGGCTGCTGGCGCTGGCGATGGAGCCGATCACGGGTGGCCCGGCCAGCATGCCGGTAACGCCCATGGCCGCGACCAGGGTCAGCGCGTTCGGGCCTTGTTCCGCGGCGGCCACGTAGATGCAGGGTGCCACCGCCGCGATACCGAGTCCTACGCAGGCAAATCCGAACAGTGCTGGCACCACACCCCCGAGCAGCAGTCCTAGTGTCAGCCCCGCCGCCGCCAGGACGCCGCCGGCAAGCACTATCCGCCTATCGCCCCACCGGGCGCGCCGCCCGTCCGCGAGCACCCGAGCCAGCACCATGGCGGTCGAGAAGGTCGCAATGCCCATGGGCGTCACCGCTGCCGTGGTTTTGACGACATCTTTCAGGTAAAGCGCGGACCAGTCGTTCATGGCGCCTTCTGTCACTGTGGCGAGCGCTAGGGCGACGCCCAGCAGTGCTGTGGCCCGGGACGGCATGGGCAGCCGCTGACGCTGCTTCTTCGGGGACTCCAGGTTCTCCGTCAGCAGCCGAGGCCCGCTGTAGACGACCAGTAGCACCACAATCACAGTGGCAATGGAGAAATGCACCCACAGTGCCGGAGTCAGCTTGCTCACGCCAGACGCGAGCAGTGCGGCGCACAATGCCCCGGCGCTGAAGGTGGCGTGCAACCGTCCCATGGTGGTCCGCTGGTACTTGGCTTCCAGTGCTGCTCCCTGCGCGTTCATGGCGACATCCAGGCAGGCGCAGGCGACGCCGTCACAGCAGATGATCACAAGAGTGACCGGATAGCTGGGTGCGACGATCAGCAGCGGCAAGCACAAGCCCAGGAAGAGCGCGGAATAGTACGAGACGCGCTGGGAACCTAGTCGGCGCATGAGGAACGCGACGAGCGGAAAGGAGCCTGCTGCGCCAACGCCACACGCCAGCAGCAAGATGCCGATCCCCACGGTCGTGAGGTGCAGTCGTACTGCGATCGCAGGGAGTCGCGACGCCCATGTGGCGTACTGGAATCCAAGAAGAAAGAACAACGCGGCAATAGCGGTCTGCGCACGCCGGAATGGATCACTGATTCGGAGCATACTCATGGTCCTATCTAGCGCTATATCGTCTTGGACATGTAGACCGCGTTCGCGCCGTAACACTTCGGGAGCACGAGTTCGGGATGGGCGTGATAGCCGTTCGCGGACCAGAAGGTGTCGCTGCCTGCCACGGCAACCAGAGAGATCCGCTCGTACCTGCTCGACCTGGCTGTCGCCGTGAGGTGCTGGACCAGGTGATTCCCGAGCCCGCAGCGGCGAAAAGCGTCGGCGATGACGATGTCGTGCAGATGCAGGTTCCGCGAACGGAAGGATGGAGGGGTGCTTTCCTCCGGGCGGGTCAGATCTGGATACTGGAATTCTGGATAGGGCAGCGAAAGCATGTACCCTGCTATCCGCTGCCCGATCTCCAGCACAAAGCAGGTAGCCGGAGAGGCGCCGGCCCTCGACTTCAGCACCGCGCGTCCTTCTGAGAGCCCGCCGCTTTCGTATGCGCTGAATTCCAGCGCAACGATGCCGTCCCAATCGCTGTCCGATATATGCCGAATGCGTAGGATGGGATCCATCATGCCCGGCTTTCCGCAGCTACGCGTTCGCGGCGTATCAGCGTGTGCGGCAGTGGGCTGAATCCATTGAAGCCCAATGTTGTGTAGCTGATGGAGTAGGCGCCGCAGGATAGGATCCAGACCGGATCGCCTGATGCTGCCGCCCGCGGGACTTGAACGAGGCTCCGGTGCCTACCGTAGGCGTCTTCGCTGTCGCAGGTGGGTCCAGCGATGACCGCCGGAACGCACTCGGTGCCTTGGTGGGTCGGAAACACCAGCCTGTACCGCACCTGGTCCATTTCGTACAAGCCGTTGAACTTGCCGCAGCTCAGGTATAGCCAATACTGGCGTTGGCCGTCCGATTGCTGCCTTGCGGACAACCTGAACACGTGTGCCCTGATCGCCCCATTGTCCGCTATGAGGTAGCGTCCCGGCTCCACGATGAAGTACAGAGGAGTCTTGGACACATGCCTGAGCTGCTCGATTCCGGCCCGGATCGTCGCGAATATCTGATCCATCGGCGGGATCAAGGGTCGGCCGTGCTCGTCGAGGTAGCCAAGTGCGGGCAGGCCGCCGCCGAGATTGACATAGTCAAGGAAGATCCCTCGCTGACCTGCGGCCGCGATCACGTGAGCAAGGCTTTCGAAGGCGCTTTGCCAGGCTTCTGCCGTCATCTGCTGCGAACCGACGTGAACAGAAAGGCCGGACGGGTGCAGGCCAACTGCCCGCGCCGCCTCCAGGACGAGTATCGCGTCATTGGGCGAGGAGCCAAATTTACCGCTTAGCCCCCAGAGCGCCCCGTCGCCGCTGTTCGCCAGTCGGCAGAATATCCGGGCGCCAGGGGCGTGGGCTGCGATTGCCTTTACGTCTTCCACGCTGTCGGTGGCGAAATCCCTGATACCGAGACGGTATGCCTGGATAATATTCCGGTCAGATTTTATGGTGTTACCGTAGTGGACCATGCTGATCGGCACGCCAGTGCGGATCGCCTGCATTATCTCATTGGGACTTGCCGCGTCGAATCCAGCGCCCCTTTTCGCCAGGCACGCGAGCACTCCGTCCACCGGGCAGGACTTCGTGGCAAATCGGACGGAGACGCCGGGTAGCTCCCGCGTCAGCCAATCGTATCGTTCTTCTATTCCAGCAAGATCGAAAATGATCTTGTCTTCAGAAAGGAGCGCGAGGGCGTCGCGAATGTTTTGGTTCTCGAGCATGATGGCCAGCCTGTCTCGCTATCCCTAGGGCTGCACGACATTGGTGTTCTCGCTGGCACGTATCAGCTGCCCCCACGATCCGATCAGCAGGGCGAAGTATTCCATGTCCTGCCGGGCTTCATTGAGCAACTGCCGTCTGCGCGCTAGCACGATATCGGCGAATGCGCCGTATTTTCCGCCGAGCTTCCGGTAGGCCCGGTCGATAATGTCCAGTCGTTCGATGTTCTCTTCCGGGTCTAGCTCGATGCTTTCTCGGACATATTCGATGATCATCGACGCGCGGATGTGATGGCGGTCGTCAAGCAGTGCCTGGCTAGCCTCCGCCATCCGCCGATAGATGAAATTGAGGTAGAGCATCGACAAGAAGAACTTCACAAATCGCATCTGATAGGCTACGAATCCTGATTCTGTCCTTCGCTCGGGAGTATAGAAGTTCACGATGTTTCGGTTGTGCTGGACGCCGGGCAACTTTGCGTCGTACACCACATGAATCAGGAAGTAGTCGCTGCCGATGGTGCTCGTCGCGGGCAGCAGGGGAATCTGTTCCTGCACCTGAAAGAAGGCGATGTTGTGCATGTCCACGGTCATGGGATCGACGATGGTGAGCGTTGACCGGTCATGGGTGAACGTGGCGGCCGCTCCCTTGAAGGACTCGTCGACCAGCTTTCGCTTTTCCGCTTCTGGCCAGTCGCGGGGAGCCCACAGGCTGACTACTTCGTAGTAGACATCCGGGTTGAGCTCATAGATCTCACCAATGTCCACAGACAGCTCGCCAACGAAGGAACTGCCCACCATCACGACAGGCTGGCCTGCCTGCGCCGGGTCCAGGACGGTCTTGGACACGCCGTTTGCCGCTTCTGCGGCCTTCTTCCCGAGCGACATCAGCTCATGGTGAATAGGAAAGGCCGGAGCGCCGTGCAGGGCTTGATAGCGGCTGTCAGAGTCCCTGCGATGGACTGAGTCACACCCGAGCGCGCGGGCGAGGAGGAATGCGCGATTGGTGCACGCGCCGTACGAGTTCTCCGCCGGTAGCATGAGATCGAGCATCAGGTCGGGCTTGTCAATGCCGGAGCGGCCGATGACTTCGGATAGGAAGACCCGCTGGGCGGCCTCGTTCAGATGCCAGACGACCACATTCGGCGCACCGCGGACTGCGTCGACGGCTTCGGCATGGCTGGCGAACGTGTCCGGGTCGGTGGAGTCCAGGATCAGGAAGTGTACCTCGACTCCGAAATTCCCAGCGGCGTATGCCGCTTCCTCGGCCATCGCGAAGATCGTGGCAGCGCATTCCCTGTTCGTGGGCAGGGTCAGGCAGACTTTGCGCATGCCGCTTCTCCTGTCAATCCGCCGGACTCCTGCTGCCATGATGTGAGTCCCAGCAATCGCTCGCCTAGGTCGCTCAGCGTCGCGGTACCGTACCGCAGGGACTCGTGCTTGTCCGCGTCACCGACCAGTGTGGTGTGCCAGGCCGGCGTCTTTAGATGGCGCCAGGAGTCGATCCGCGACGACTTCAGTTCAGCGTGTGACTCCAGGGCGGGCATCATGGCGAGATACTGGACCGCCCGGATTCCGTCCTTCGAGGTATTCGGCGCCACGCCGTGCGCCAGCAACCCGTTCCACATCAACAGGTCACCTGCCCTGAGCTGAGGCTGGATCACCGGGAATTCGGACCGGTCGATCCGCGGCCGGAAGGGATCCCGATCTGCTGGCTGGGTGAGCTTCCACCGGTCGAATTCGCGGAACAAACTTGGTGCGCACTGGAAACCACCGCACTCGGGCTGTGTATCGTTCAGCACGATGATCCCCTGGACTCGTTGCGGCAGCACGCTCAGCGTGGTGTCGACATCCCAGTGAAGTTGAATGTCGAATCCCCGCTCGGTCGGCGCGATGAGGCCGCGATCGCGGTTCTTAATGTTGGGCGGGTTCAGGTTGACCCGGTCCAAGGTCACCCATAGTTCTTCGCAATCCCAGACATCGGCGAACGCGTCGTAGACGCGCTGCGTCTGGCGGTTGTCCCACAGGAACTGGTGGTGGTATGCCTCCATGAAGCCATAGATGTACAGCTCGCGGTCCAGATCTGACCGGAATATCCGCTCCGCATACCAGGTGTCCGGGCGACCTGGGTCAAGGCCCTGAAAGTCCCAGAGGAAATCGAGTAGCCGTTTCGCATCAGCTGCGGGTACCGCTTCCCTAACGATTATGTAGCCGTAGGTCTGCCAGAACTCGTAGTCCGATTCGGACAGCACCCGAAGGGGCTGTGACTTCTGGATAGCCTTCAGCTGCGTCTGTGCCAGATAGGTCTCCCCGTCGGCGCTGAAATACGGGACGGCCGATGCAGCCCGGTGCAGATACTGGTGCGGGTTCGACATTTTCTGCTCCAATTTGCGTAACTAGATAGGTGGGTCCCGATTCTGGCTCGAGTTGGTCGGCGATTTGGTGTCCGGCGGGGTTATCCGGCCTGCCGGGTTTCTGTGAGTGCGTCCGGCCCTGATCGGCTAGGTCGGCGACCTTCGACTGCAGCCCGGCCAGATGCTCCCGCAGCAGCCTGATCTCCGCATCCCGTTCCGGGATCCGCGCGTCCCGCTCCGCCAGCAGCTCACGCAGCCGCGCGTTCGCAGCACGCAGCCCCGCATCACCACTACCGGGAACGCCGGGCATTTCGGGCATGCGCCGCACTACACCACGGCTCCGCCCCGCTCGCAAATAGGCGGACATCGAACCCGCCACAGCCAGCGGGAACACGCCGAAGACGAGGGAAAGCCCTGCCCGACCTATCCAGTTACCAAATTTCCAGTGACTTACGACCATTTCCGCCCGCGCGGCATGCTCGTTAGATCTCTTGTCGGGCGCCAGATCCCGGTCGCACAGCACCGCTCACGGGCGCCGCTCATCCCGGCCGACCCCACGGCTAGTCCGGCTCAGCGGGGAGGCGGAAGCAATCTTCTATCGGCGAGCCCACCCGGCCACGGCAATTGGCCACTAGTACTACAACGGAGTGCTGAGATGTAGCGGGTTCCGGCCTGCGGCGCTCAGGCTGTGGCGCGATAGGGCCTGAGCGTACGGTCGACGAGCATGCTGATCTGTGCCCATGCGGTATGCACTTGCATCCGGACCTTTATCACGACGCCATAATGGAGGACATGTTCCAACGGTCCCTCCGTACTGGCCAGATCGCGGCGATGCTATCTCGCGCGGGCATCAACTGGGATCAGGTGACCGACACGGCTTTGCTGGACGGCGGCACGTTCAACAGCGTTTACCGCGTGGCGCTGACCGACGGGAGAAAGCTGATCCTCAAGGCCGCCCCGCCACCCGAGATGCCGGTGCTCCGCCACGAACATGGACTGCTGCGCACCGAGACACTGCTATACACACTTGCGGCCGGACGCCGTGTCGCCGGGGTACCCACCGTGGTCCATGATGGTGGCGAATTCTTCCTCATGACCGAGATCCCCGGACAGCCTTGGCCCTTGGTGGAGGATCGGCTGAGTGACAGCCAGCGCCAGCGTCTGCGCGCAGACGTCGGCCGCTTGGTCGCCGGACTGCATACGATCACTGGTACGAGTTTTGGGTATCCATCACACGCGCTAGGCCCGCTGGCGGCGACCTGGCGCGCCGCGTTCGGTAGCATGCTGGACGCGGTTCTCGCCGACGCGGAAAGCTTCGGGGCGACACTGCCGAATCCCTCCGACGCGATCCGGGACCTAACCGCCGCGCACGCGGACGCACTGGATGAGGTAACTACGCCGGTCTTGGTCCACTTCGACCTGTGGGACGGCAATATCCTTGTCGACTCCACCAGTGGGACGCCGCACATCGGCGGGCTAATCGACGCGGAGCGCGCTTTCTGGGGCGACCCGCTGGCGGACTTCGTCTCGCTGGCACTGTTGTCGGACATTCGCCAGGACCGAGCATTCCTCGACGGATACCGGCAGGCCGGGGGGCCAGTGGTGCTCGACGCCAGCAGCGAGGTCAGGCTCGCTCTGTACCGCAGCTATCTGTATCTGATCATGCTCGCCGAAATTACCCCACGCACTTTCACCCCCGCCGAGCGCCAGCGCCGCGAATCCGTGGTAGTCCCTGCCCTCGCCACCGAACTCGACATTCTCCGGGACCGCCTTGCGTGATAATCCGCGCTTCGAGTCCGTGCTTAAGTCGCTGGCCGGTTCTGGCGGTCCCGAGTTCGCCAGGTGCTGCTCAGGATGCGGCCAGGCGCGGGGCGAGCTGCCTGACCCTGCGGTCCGGCTCGGCCAGCGCCGTGTCGAAGCTTGCCGGGTCCCCGGCAGGGCCGGGTCCGCTGTCGTGCTGCGGCGCTCGGCGGTCACTGTGCCGGTCGTGCAGCCCGCGCTTTACCTGCTGGTGGTTCCCGCGGCTGGAATAGTACTGTCCGGTCTCGCGTTCTACCTCTCGTTGGTGCGCTAGTGTCCCCCGGGCTCTAACTCACTGCCTTCATGGAATACCGTCCGGCTGGAGCCATGATGCGCCTTTCGCCGTGAGGCGACCTGCGCACCAGCGACGGCACGCCCTCGCGAGCACGCGCTCCCGGGGGCGCTGTCATGTCCGGGCCCGCCCGCCGCAGAGGGCCGGGGCGCGGCGTCGACGAACCAGTAAGGAGCTGCTGAGGGGCTGCACCAGGTCACGCTGATACCAGGTGCCCTGCTCACCGCCGAGGTCGGCCGGGCCTGCCGGGCCGACCGGGACGAACCCCGCCTTGGCCAGCACCTTCTGTGACGCGGCGTTCTCGCGGGAGGTGGCCGCCTTGAGCGTGCGCAGCCCGTATTGCGCCGCCGCTAGGCCGCACAGCTCCCGGACGGTCGCGGTCGCCACGCCGCGGCCTGCGACGTGCTGCGCGACCCGGTAGCCGAGTTTGGCAGTGCCGTCCTTGAGGTCGTACAGGTTGAACCGGCCCAGGACCGAGCCATCCTCGGCGACGAGCACGTGATAGGCGCCGTCACCGGCCTCCTGATCGTCCAGCAAGGCGCTGTGCAGCTCGGCGAACCGGTCAAAGTACTCGTCACCCCGGTCCGAGATAGAGGTGGCGAAGTAGGCGCGATTTGCCAGCTCGAAGGCGAGGATCGCCAGGGCATGGTCGGCTCGCAGGCGCTGCAACTCTGGCACAGCACGACTTTACCCAGATGACGTGCAGATGTCGCCTGAGTTTCCGCCGGGTCAGGTCGGCCCTGCAGCCCCGGCGGCGTGTTGCGCGTCGCCGGCCGTCTTGCGCATTGGGGCTGCCGTTTTGGCGCGCTCGTCCAGGGTATGGACGCTGCCTACGATGTGGCTGGGAACGTGCACGGCACTCACGCTCTTCGCGCCTGCTACCGCTCGAGGGGGTTCGCGGGGTTTCGATGGCAGAAGATAAGGATTTCACTCCCTCTGCGCCAGGGGCTCGGCGGATGGGGCCGACTTCCCCGCCGGTGCCCAGCCGAACCCGGTGCTAACCGCAGAGCAGATCTCGCAGCTGCGGGCGGCCGGCGAGGTCCGGCCGACAGCGGCGGGCGAGGTGCTGTTCCGGGAAGGGGATCCCGGTTACGACTTCGTCGTGATCCTGGAGGGCCGGGTGGCGATCGTGGATCATCAGGCCGGGATCCAGCGTCGGCTGGCGACTCGCGGGCCGGGGGAGTTTGCCGTTGAACTAGCTCTGCTGACCGGGGAGCGGCTGTTTACCTCCGCCGTGGTCGTCGATCCGGGAATGGTGCTGATCGTGCCGGTTGCCCGGCTGCGGCCACTGATCAGCCAGGACCAGGAGCTCGGCCAGGTGATTGTCCAGGCGCTGCTCGTGCGGCGCCAGTGGCTGGTGAAGAGTCACACCGGGCTGCGGATCGTCGGGTCGCGGTCCGCGCCGCAGACAAGCAGGGTGCTGGAGTTTGCCGTGCGCAACCGGCTTCCCCACGTATGGCTGGACTCCGACACTGATCCGGCTGCGGGCGCCGTCCTGGCCAGCCACGATATCTCGCGCGATCAGCTGCCAGTCGTCGTCATGCGCGGAGGCGAGGTACTGAGCAGGCCGTCCAATGCTGAGCTGGCCCGGGCCGCCGGCATCGGCACTAGCCCGGCGCCAGGCATGACCTATGACGTGGCGATCATCGGTGCCGGGCCCGCCGGGCTGGCCGCGGCGGTCTACGGCGCATCGGAGGGCCTGTCGGTGGCCCTGGTGGAAACGCTGGCGGTGGGCGGCCAGATGGGGACGACCTCCAGGATCGAGAACTACCTTGGCTTTCCGGTCGGGGTCAGCGGCGGTGACTTCGCTGAGCGAGCCTACCTTCAGGTCCTGCGGTTGGGGGCATCGGTCGTGCTGCCCGCCAGTGCCGTCGAGCTGTCCGGCGAGAGCGAGACTTACCTGGTTCGCCTGGACACCGACGATGTCGTGCCTGCCCGTAGCGTGATCCTCGCGACCGGGGCTGCCTACCGCCGGATCGACGCCACCGGGATTGACCAGTTCGGCGGCCTCGGCGTGTTCTACACTCCGCTGACAGCTCACGATGAGGTCCGCCACGGGGAGCCGGTAGTGATAGTGGGCGGGGGCAACTCGGCGGGCCAGGCCGCGATCTCGCTGGCGGGCCGCGGGCATCACGTGACGATCGCGGTCCGCGGTCGCGATCTCGCCGCGACCATGTCGCACTACCTCGTTGAGCGCATCGCCGGCCGGCCTGGCATCGACGTCCGCCATCGCACCGTGGTCCGTGAGGTGAGCGGGACGCAGCGGCTGGAGCGGGTCGAAGTAGAGGACATCACCACGAAAGAGCGCGAGACGCTGCCCGCCGCGGCCCTCTTCGTCCTGATCGGCGCTGAGCCGCACACCGGCTGGCTAGCAGGATCGGTCACCCTGGACGAACGCGGCTACATTGTCACCGGACCGGGACTCGGCCCCGACACCCGGTACCAGGCATCATGGACCGTGCATAACCGCGATCCCTACTTGCTGGAGACCAGCCAGCCAGGCGTGTTCGCCGCTGGCGACATCCGCAGCGGCTCGACGAAGAGGGTCGCGGCGGCGGTGGGCGACGGCTCCGTCGTGATCAGGTTCGTCATCGAGCACCTTGGCCACAGTCTCGCCTGAAGATTGAGGCTTCCCGGCGCCAGCAGCACCTCGGTGAGCCCGGATGGGAAGCCGCCCCGTCGTTGACCCGGATGACCCCGTGGCCAGGAGTAGAAGCGTACGGTGATAGTAGCGTCACGCTCAGGAATCACGGGGGGGTCTCGATGCGCATGCCGGATGGCTACCGCGCGGTAAGCGCGGTAGCGGAGGCCGTCCTCTATGAGGGCTACCTTCTCTACCCGTACCGCAAGTCAGCTGGGAAGAACCGCCTGCGCTGGCAGTTCGGGGTGCTGGCCCCGCGTCTTTGGGCGCAGCGCAATCTCCCGCCCGATGAGGGGGTGGCGGGGTCGGCGGAGTCGTGGTTCCAGCAGACTGAGTGCCTGCTGGAGCCCAGGGGATCGCAGGCCACGGTGTCGCTGCGGTTGCGTTTCCTGCACGCGCAGCGACGGACCGTCCAGGAGCTGACGCGCGGCGGCGGCTTCGCGCCAGTGCAGGCACTGGAAGTCGACGGGCGCCTGCTGCTGAGTTTCGACGAGGCCGTGCCGCTGGAACGCGACATCGCCTGCCCGGTCGCCGCCCAGGGCGGCGCGCCGAGGGAGTTCATCGTCGAGGTACCGGGGTGGGAACACGTCGAAGACCTGCGTGACGCGGCTGGCCGGCCGCGCGGGCGGGTGGTGCGGCGCAGGTCACCGATGACGATCGCCGTCCGGGTGTCGGCTGCCGAAGTCGCGGCGCCGTTCCCGCTGACGCGGATCCGAGTGCGGACCGAGAACGTCTCGGCAGGCGTGGCCGCCGGCGCCTCCCGCGATGAGGCGCTGACGCGGGCACTGCTGGCGGCGCACACCTTCGCCGCCGTGGACGGCGGCAGCTTCGTCTCGCTGCTCGATCCGCCGGAGTGGCCCGGGCGGCGGTCAGGGGGTGCTCGAACATCCACACGCTGCCGGTGCTTGCCGGACCGGCGGGCAGCAGGGACCTGATGCTGTCCTCGCCGATCATCCTCTACGACTACCCGCGGGTCGCCCCGGAAAGCCCCGGGGACCTGTTCGACGCCGGCGAGATCGACGAGATCCTCACCCTGCGCGCGCTCACGCTGACCGAGGCGGAGAAGCGGGAGGCGCGTGCGACCGATCCCCGGGCCGCGCAGATCCTGGACAGGGTGGAGGCCAGCGCGCCAGACGTATTCGCGCGGCTGCACGGCACGATCCGGTCCGAGGCGGACGGAATGCAGGAGGCTGCCGCTCCGGGCAGTGAGGTGATCATTGTCGCGGGGATCGTGATCGGGAAGGGCAGCCGCGTAAGGCTGCGACCACGGATGCGCGGGACCGACGCGCACGACATGTTCCTTGCCGGCCGTTACGCCCTCGTGGAGGGCGTGCTGACCGACATTGACGGCAGCCGGTTCGTCGCCGTCAGCGTCGAGGATGACCCGGCGGCCGATCTGCAACGGATGCTGGGCCGGTTCTTCCACTTCAGCCCCGACGAGATACAGCCCGCGCAGCCGTCATGAGTGGCCCGGACACAGGGCGCACGCTGGTCGCGGGCATCGGCAACATCTTCCTGGCTGACGACGGCTTCGGCGTCGAGGCCGTCGCGGCGATCGACCCGGGATCGCTGCCGGCCGGCGTGGACGTGGCGGATTTCGGTATCCGCGGGGTTCATCTGGCCTATGAGCTGCTAGGCGGCCGCTATGACACGCTCGTGATGATTGATGCCGTTCCGCTCGGGGATGCTCCGGGAACGCTCGCGGTGCTCGACGTCAGCGACTACTCCCGCCGGGCGCAGTTCGCGGGCTGGGCCGGCGCCGCGGTGGACGCGCACTCGATGCAGCCCGAGGCTGTGCTCGCCGCCCTGCACAATCTCGGCGGCGCTATCGGCAGGGTTTACGTGGTCGGCTGCCAGCCGGCCGCGCTTGATGAGGGCATCGGCCTGACGCCTCCGGTAACCGCCGCCGTCCCGGCGGCGGTTGCGCTCGTCCGTGAGCTGGTGGCGACGCGGGCTGCTCCGACCGGAGGACCGCGGGCTTCCCCGCAAGAAAATTTCTCCTAAGACGTTTACCGTCGGTGACGATGGACACACGTAACAAGGCTAAGCTTATACGGAGCGTAACTAGATGGGTGCTAGATCGCTCACACTGCACAGCAAACGGGAGCTGTACGTGCACGAACTTGGCTTGTGTGAGGGGATCGTTGCGGCCGCGTCGCGTCGCGCTGGAGACCGCCAGGTGCGGGGCATGCGAGTCAGGATCGGCGGCCATCTCGTCGATCCCGGCGTTATCAGGCAGGGCGTCGAGGTGGCCGCTATGGGCACCGTCGTAGAAGGGGCGGTGCTGGACCTCGTCATGGAGCCGCTTGTCGCGCACTGCCGGGACTGCGGCCACGACGCACCAGCCGACGGCGCGGCCGCCATGAGCGCGTGCGCGCGCTGCGGCGGCGTAGACATCGAGATGGCAGGCAGCGAGCAGGTGATCCTGGAGTCAATCTCGGTCGCCGCGGCCACCAGGGCGGCACGGACATGACCGTGAGCGAGTCCGCCGCGGGCACCAGCAAGCCGTCCAAGCGCGCCGGCTTTGACGAGGTCGACATCTTGTGGATCTCCGAGGGGATGAGCTGCGACGGCGACACCGTCTCGATCACCGCGTCGTCGCAGCCGTCCATCGAGGATGTGGTCCTAGGGCTGATCCCGGGGCTGCCCAAGGTCAACCTGCACAACAAGGTGCTGTCGCCGAGCCTGGGCGGGGAGGACTTCCTCGCCCCGTATCGCGCCGCTGCCAGGGGCGAGTCGGCCAACCCGTTCGTCCTCGTCATCGAGGGGTCCATCCCCAACGAGAACATCAACGGCGACGGCTACTGGACCTCGTTCGGAAATGACCCGGCCACCGGGCAGCCCCTGACGCTGAACTGGTGGATCGACCAGCTCGCGCCGAAGGCGTGGGCCGTGGTCGCCATCGGGACCTGCGCGGCCTACGGCGGGATCCACGCGATGGCGGGCAATCCCACGGGATCCATGGGCCTGCGCGACTATCTCGGCGCGGACTTCAGGTCGGCCGGGAAGCTGCCGGTCGTGAACATCCCCGGGTGCCCGGTCCAGCCGGAGAACTTCATGGAGAGCCTGACCTGGCTGCTCTATCACGTGAAGGGCTGCGGCACCGCCGCCACCGCTTGACTCACTCGGCCGGCCACAGTGGCTCTTCGGCAGGACCGTCCACGAAGGGTGCGACCGCGCCGCCTACTACGAGCAGGCCGACTTCGCCAGGGATTACAACTCGCCGAAGTGCCAGGTGAAGATCGGCTGCTGGGGGCCGGTCGTCAACTGCAACGTTCCCAAGCGCGGCTGGATGAACGGTGTCGGCGGGTGCCCGAACGTCGGAGGCATCTGCATCGGGTGCACGATGCCCGGCTTTCCCGACAAGTTCATGCCGTTCATGGACATGCCTCCCGGCGGGAGCATGTCCTCGATGCTCATCAAGCCCTACGGGCAGTTCATCCGCCGCATGCGCGCAGTCACCAACGCCACCGCCAGCCGCGAGCCGAAGTGGCGGCACAACGGCCCGAAGCTCACCAGCGGATACGACCCGCGCTACCGGCCCTGAGGCCCCGATCACGCAGCGATGGCGAAGGAGCAAGCGCATGGCCAAGACCAGCCGGGCGGCGACGCCACACAGAACCGGCGAGCTCGTCGAGATGGCCTGGGATCCGATCACCCGGATCATCGGCAACCTCGGCATCTACACGAAGATCGACTTCAAGAACAAGCGGGTCGCCGAGTGCCACAGCACCTCGTCGCTATTTCGCGGCTACTCGGTGTTCATGAAAGGCAAGGACCCGCGTGACGCCGGCTTCATCACCAGCCGGATCTGCGGCATCTGCGGGGACAATCACACCACCTGCTCGGTCTACGCGCAGAACATGGCCTACGGCATCCGGAACCCCCCGCTGGCCGAGTGGATCATCAACCTGGGCGAGGCCGCGGAGTACCTGTTCGACCACACCCTGTTCCAGGACAACCTGGTCTTCGTCGACTTCTGCGAGGCGATGGTCAAGCAGACCAACCCGAGCGTGCTGAGCCGGGCCGAGAACACGCAGGCACCCGGCGCCGCCGTCCACGGCTACCGGACCATCGCCGACATCATGCGCGCGTTCAACCCCTTCGAGGGGCAGGTCTACAAGGACGCGCTGAAGATGAGCCGCGTAACGAGGGAGATGTTCTGCCTCATGGAAGGCCGGCATGTCCACCCGTCCACCGTCTACCCGGGCGGTGTCGCGACGATGCCGACCCCGACGCTGTTCACCGATTACCTGTCCCGGCTGATCTCGATCCTCGACTTCGTCAAGATGTCCGTAGCGCTCAACGACGACGTGTTCAACTTCTTCTACGAGGCTCTTCCCGGCTACGAGGAAGTCGGCCGCCGCCGCGTGCTGCTCGGCTGCTGGGGCTCGTTCCAGGACCCGTCGGCCTGCGACTACCGCTACGAGAACATGACCAGGTGGGGCCGGGCGATGTACGTCACGCCGGGCGTGGTGGTCGACGGCAAGCTGCTCACCACGGACCTGGTGGACATTAACCTCGGCATCCGCATCCTGCTCGGCAGTTCCTATTACAGGGACTGGGTCAACGAGGAGCCGTTCGTCACCAAGGACCCGCTGGGGAACCCGGTCGACATGCGTCACCCGTGGAACCAGACGACGCTGCCAGACCCAGGCAAGCGTGACTTCAGCGACAAGTACAGCTGGGTGATGAGCCCACGGTGGTACGACAAGGCCAGCGGCGACCATCTCGCGCTCGACACTGGCGGCGGCCCGTTTGCCAGGCTGTACACGACGGCGCTGGCCGGGCTGGTCAACACGCCCTACGTGCAATCGACCGGGTCGAGCGTGAAGATCTCCTTGCCCAAGAGCGAGAAGCTTCCCGAGCAGACCTTTGAGTGGACGATCCCGCAGTGGTCCAATGCCATCGAGCGTGACCGGGCGCGGGTTTACTTCGTGGCCTACGCGGCGGCGATGGCCGTCTACTTCCTTGAGCAGGCGATGGCCAGCGTGCGCTCAGGGGACACGAAGGTGTTCACCGACTTCGAGGTGCCCGACGAGGCCATCGGCTGCGGCTTTCATGAAGCGGTCCGGGGCGTGCTGTCCCACCATATGGTCATCCGCGACGGCAAGATCGCGAACTACCATCCCTATCCGCCGACCCCCTGGAACGGCAGCCCGCGCGACAGCTACGGCACGCCGGGACCGTACGAGGACGCCGTGCAGGACATGCCGATCTTCGAGGAGAACGGCAAGGACGACTTCAAGGGCGTCGACATCATGCGGGCCGTGCGCAGCTTCGACCCGTGCCTGCCCTGCGGCGTCCACATGTACCTGGGCAACGGGCAGACCCTGAAGAAGGTGCACTCGCCGATGTTCGGGGCAACCCATGGGTGAGCAGCCGGGCGGAGGCGGCGCCCGGCTGTCCGGTCCGGAGGTCGAAGAACGGCTCACCCGCCTAGAGAGCCTGCTCGGCCAGATCGAGCAGGGAAGCGGGCCGGGCAGCGAACTGGCGCTTGAGGCGGTAGCGACGCTGACGGCCATCTACGGCGAGGCCCTCGCCCGGGTCATGACCCGGCTCGATACCCTGCCCGAGGCCGCGGCCGATCTCGCGGCCGACGAACTGCTCGCTCACCTGCTCATCTTGCACGGGCTGTCGCCGGTTCCGGCCGCGGAGCGGATCGCTGCAGCCCTGGAGGACATCCGGTCGCTCGCCGCGACGCAGGGCGCTGACATCCGGCTGGCCGGCCTGGACGGCGGTGTCGCCCGCGTCGAGCTGCGCGTCCACGGGTGCTCGTCGGCGGCCGCGACGCTGCGCCATGCCATCACGCAGGTGGTCCTCGCCGCGGCACCGGAGCTCGCCACGGTCGAAGTCGAATCAGTGCCCGCGGCTGCGGAGCCTGCACTGATCCCGGTCGAGGCGGTACTGCGGCCCCGGCAGGTGCCGGCGTGACCGCCTCTGCCCTGCAGCGGGCCATCAGGCGCGGGGTGCAGGACCCCGGCCGCCTTGAGCGCTGCGACATGTGCGCCTGCCCCATCCCGGGCCGGCACCAGCACGCCCTGGACACGCGGCAGACCGGGCTAATGTGCCTGTGCCGGCCATGCGCGCTGCTCTTCGAGCGCGACGCGGCCAGCCAGGGGCACTACCTGCTAGTTCCGGGGCGCCGGCTGCGGCTGGATGGGCCCCCGCCGTCGGCTCTCGGCGTCCCGGTGGGACTCGCTTACTTCGTGCGGCATTCCGGCGGCGGGGTCGTCGCTCACTATCCCAGCCCCGCGGGATCGGCCACCTTCGCGATCGACGCAGACGCGTGGCAATCCCAGCTAATGGCCTGCCCGCCGCTCGCCAGCCTCGCGCCGGAAGTGGAAGCGCTGCTCGTGAACACGGTCCGGGGGGCGGAAGAACGCTGGATCGTGCCGATCGACGACTGCTTCCGCCTGATCGCGCTCGTCGGCCGGGAGTGGACGGGACTGTCCGGCGGAAGCCGGGTCTGGCCGCAGGTCGCGGCTTTCTTCGCCGAACTGAAGGAGGGAATCCATGGGTGAGATCCGCGTCGGGAGGCCCGACGTGAAGCCAGATGCCTCATCGCATACCAAGGGGGTGGCCCAGGGCAACAAGGGGCCGTTCGACCGTCAGCCGGGCCACCACCGCGACGGCACGGCCGACGCTCGGCGGTCGACCGGCATCGCGCCGAGCAAGCACGACGCCATCCTTCCTGTTATGCCTAACCTTCCTCCGGGATGAGACCAATGACGCGACAGCGCACCGTAAGAGCCAGGAACGACGGACCAGCCAAGAGCAAGCGACTGTGGCTGCTGTTGCTGCTGTTCGCGGTGCCAGCGGCAGGACTGTTCTGGAGGGAATACCCGGCGCTCGTCCGGTACATCAAGATCGCACGCATGTGATGGAACCGGAGCCATCCGGCGGGCGGATACGGCGGCGGGTGGCGGTCGCCGGCGTCGTCCAGGGCGTCGGTTTCCGGCCCTACGTGTACACGCTCGCCCGCGGCCTGGGGCTAGGCGGGTCGGTCGCGAACTGCGCGCAGGGAGTGGTCATCGCCGTCGAGGGCGATGCCTGCGCCGTCGGCGATTTCTGCTCGCGGGTCGGGCGGGAGGCCCCCGCGCTCGCCACCGTCAGCTCGGTCTCGTGGTCGCAGGAGCCGGCTCGCGGTGACCGGGACTTCCGCATCCAGCCCTCTATACCTGCACCTGGTATCTCTGCACCTGGCCGGACCCTGGCACCGGCGGACGCCGGGATCTGCGACGACTGCCTGCGTGACCTGACCGAGCCGGCCAACCGCAGGTACCGCCATCCCCTCATCACGTGCACCAGTTGCGGTCCCCGTTTCACCATCATCGCGGACCTGCCATACGACCGGGCGACGACCACCATGGCCGGCTTCGCGATGTGCCCTGACTGCGCCCGTGAGTACGCTGACCCGGGCGACCGCCGCTTCCACGCCGAAACGATCTGCTGCCCCGGCTGCGGCCCGCGGCTGTCGCTGGCGACCTGCGGCGGGCAAGGCGGCGTCGGGGAGGACGCGCTCGCCATCGCGCGCCAGCTCCTCGCGGCCGGCGCCATCCTCGCCGTCAAGGGCCTCGGCGGCTACCACCTGGCCTGCGACGCGACGAACGAGGCCGCAGTCGCCCTGCTGCGCAAGCGCAAGCGCCGGGGGGACCAGCCATTCGCCGTCATGGTCGCTGACCTGCCCACGGCCAGCAGGCTCGCTTACCTGAGCGCCGAGGAGCGCGCGGCACTGCAAGGCCGTCAGCGCCCCATCGTCTTGGCGAAGCGGCGAGTCGGCGACCTCGCCCGCGCCGGCCTGCTCGCCGCGTCAGTGGCGCCACGAGTCGCCGACATCGGGCGCATGCTCGCCTATACGCCGCTGCACCACCTGCTGCTCGGATTGCCCGGCGACCCGCCGGGCCCGGGGGCGCTGGTCATGACCAGCGGGAACCGCTGCGGCGAGCCGCTGGCCATCGATGACGGCGAGGCACGCCAGCGGCTGGCCGACCTCGCTGACGGCTGGCTCGCTCATGACAGGCCCATCCAGATGCCGTGCGACGACTCCGTCATCCGGATCGTCGACCGAGCCGAGCTTCCCGTTCGCCGCTCGCGTGGCTACGCGCCGCTGCCGATCGACCTGCCGTTCACCGTGGCGCCGATGCTCGCGGTCGGCGGTGACCTGAAGAACACCTTGTGCGTCGCGGCGTCCGGCCGTGCCTGGCTGTCACAGCACATCGGCGACATGGAAGACTTCCGCACGCAGCAGGCGTTCGAGGCCGCTGCGGCGCATCTGGAGGCGCTTACCGGCATCCGTCCCGAGTCGCTTGCCGCCGACCGGCACCCTGGCTACCGGTCGAGCCGGTGGGCCGCCACTCGCGCCGCCGGCCGTCCGGTGCGCCAGGTCCAGCATCACCACGCTCACGTAGCGTCGACGCTCGCCGAGCACGGCCATGATGGCCGCCGGGCCGTGCTCGGCGTCGCCTTCGATGGCACCGGGTACGGGGACGACGACGCTGTATGGGGCGGAGAGTTCCTGCTCGCCGACTACGGCAGCTACATCAGAACGGCGCACCTGCGCTATGTGCCGCTGCCTGGCGGCGACGCCGGCGTCCGCAACCCCTGCCGCATGGCACTGTCGCACCTGCGCGCCGCCGGCGTCGCCTGGGACGCGGACCTGCCGTGCGTCCGGGCATGCTCGCGCGAGGAGCTTCCGGCTGCTCGGCGCACAGCTCGGCGGCGGCATCCGGTGCGCGCCGACATCCAGCATGGGCCGCCTGTTCGACGCGATCTCCTCGATCGCCGGGGTGTGCCACCGCGTCGGCTACGAGGCGCAGGCCGCCACCGAACTAGAGGCACTGGCCCGGTCGGCAAGCGGCCACGACGGCAGCTATGCCTTCGCCGTCGGTGCCCAGCAGGACCCGCCGTGGCTGATCGACGCGGCCCCTGTGGTCGCCTCGGCGGCCGCCGACGTCCTGGCTGGCGTGTCCGCGCCCCTGATCGCGGTCCGGTTCCACCGCGCGGTCGTCGGCGCGGTCGCCGGCATCGCCGAGCGCGTCCGCGCGGCCACCGGCACCAGCGAGGTGACCTTGTCCGGGGGCGTGTTCGTCAACGTGCTGCTGTCGCGATGGTGCGCGCACGCACTGGCCGACCGGGGGTTCACGGTGCTGCGTCACCACCGCGTTCCGCCCACCGACGCCGGCCTCGCGCTCGGCCAGGTCGCGATAGCAGCCAAGCAAGCTGAGCAGGAGGAGCGATGTGTCTAGCCGTGCCCGGCAGGGTCACCGACATCTTCGAGCGTGACGGCACCCGCATGGCGCACGTCGATTTCGGCGGGGTGCGCAAGGAAGCCTGCCTGGAGTACGTCCCGGACATGCGGACCGGCGACTACGCGATCGTCCACGTGGGCTTCGCCCTCCAGCGACTCGACGAGGCGACAGCACTGGAGACGCTCAGGCTCTTTCGGGAACTGGGCGAGCTCGACATGGAGTTCGGCGACCACTGGGGTCGCGCCGCCGCCGACGCCGGCCTGCCGAGGCCGGCAGGCACCGCGATGGAGTCGGCAGGCACCGCGATGGAGTCGGCAGGCACCAAGATGGAGGAGAACCGGCCGTGAAGTACCTGGAGGAGTTCAGCGACCCGCTGTTGGCAAGGCGCATCCTCGATGACATCCACCGGACGGTGACCCGTCCGTGGGCGATGATGGAGGTCTGCGGCGGGCAGACCCACTCGATCATCCGGCACGGCCTCGACCAGCTGCTGCCAGCGGGGATAGAGCTTATTCACGGGCCAGGCTGCCCCGTGTGCGTAACGCCGCTGGAAACGATCGACAAGGCGCACCAGATCGCCTCCCGGCCGGACGTCATCTTCTGCTCCTTCGGTGACATGCTCCGCGTGCCAGGCAGTGACCGGGACCTATTCCGGGTGAAGAGCGCCGGCGGCGACGTCCGGGTCGTCTACTCGCCGATGGACGCGCTGACGATCGCACGCCAGAACCCGGGCCGGCAGGTGGTGTTCTTCGGCATCGGCTTCGAGACCACCGCGCCGCCGAACGCGATGACCGTCCACCAGGCGAAGAAGCTGCGGATCGACAACTTCAGCCTGCTGGTCAGCCACGTCCGGGTACCCCCCGCCATCGACGCGATCATGAGCTCGCCCAGCTGCCGGGTGCAGGCGTTCCTCGCGGCCGGGCACGTCTGCACGGTCATGGGGACTAGCGAGTACCCCGCGCTCGCCGCCCGCCACCGGGTGCCGATCGTGGTGACCGGCTTCGAGCCACTGGACATCCTGGAAGGGATCCGCCGCACCGTCCGCCAGCTTGAGGCTGGCCGCCACGACGTTGAGAACGCCTACCCGCGTGCTGTGCGCGATGAGGGAAACCCGGCGGCCCTGGCGATGCTGCGCGACGTCTTCGAGGTCGTTGACAGGTCGTGGCGAGGGATCGGGATGATCGCGGGCAGCGGCTGGCGGCTGTCCGCGCAGTACCGCGACTACGACGCCGAGCACCGGTTCGACGTCGCGGACCTGCGGGTGAGCGAATCCGCCCTGTGCCGCAGCGGTGAAGTACTGCAAGGCCTCCTAAAGCCGCACGAGTGCGAGGCGTTCGGTAAGCAGTGCACGCCACGCAGCCCGCTGGGAGCCACCATGGTCTCCAGCGAGGGCGCGTGCGCGGCCTACTACCTCTACCGGCGGCTCCAGCTGCCGGCCCAGACGCAGCGGCAGCAGGTGAGCCCCGTTGGCTGAGCCTGCCACGATCCCCGCGCCGGACTTCGCCGGCTGGACCTGCCCGCTGCCGTTGCGCGACAGCCCGGCCGTCGTCATGGGCCATGGCGGCGGCGGGGCGATGTCCGCCGAGCTGGTCACGCAGCTGTTCCTGCCGGCCTTCGCCGGGCAGTCGTCCGACGCCCTGGCCGATTCGGCTGTCCTTGACATTGGCGGCCAGCGGATCGCGTTCTCCACTGACAGCTTCGTGGTCCAGCCACTGTTCTTCCCCGGCGGCAACATCGGCACGCTGGCGGTGAACGGCACGGTCAACGACCTCGCCATGAGCGGCGCCGCCCCCCGCTACCTGTCCGCCGGGTTCATCCTCGAGGAAGGCACCGACCTCGGCTGCATCGCCGCGATCGCGGGGCATCTCGGCGCGGCCGCACGGCAGGCGGGCGTCCGGGTAGCCACCGGCGACACGAAGGTCGTCCAGGCCGGTCACGGCGATGGCGTCTACATCAACACCACGGGAATCGGCTCGTGCCCGACGGCACCGACATCCGCCCGCAGCGAGCCGCCCCCGGCGACGTGGTCATCGTCAGCGGCCCGATCGGGCTGCACGGCGTGGCCGTCATGAGCGTCCGCGAAGGCCTGGAGTTCGGCGCGCAGATCGAGAGCGACTGCGCCCCCCTCCACGACCTGGTAGCGACGATGCTTGGCGTGACCAGGGACATCCACGTCCTGCGCGACCCCACCCGCGGTGGCCTGGGCACCTCGCTCAACGAGATCGCCGCCGCCGCACGCGTCGGGGTGGAGGTGATCGAGCGGGCAGTCCCCGTACCGGACGTGGTCGCCAACGCGTGCGCGTTCCTCGGGCTCGACCCCATGTACGTCGCTAACGAGGGCAAGCTCGTCGCCTTCGTCGCCCGCGAGGACGCGGACGCGATCCTGGCCGCCATGCGCTCGCACCCCCTAGGCGCCCAGTCAGCGGTGATCGGCGAGTGCGTGACCGGCCACCGCGGGCTGGTCGTGGCAAAGACCGGCCTGGGCGGAACCCGCGTCGTCGACCTGCCCATCGGGGAGCAGCTGCCACGCATCTGCTAGCCGCCGTCCCTGCCCGGACGCGAAATGGCCGTGACGGGCTGGGCCGTCGCGGCCATTGTCAGGAGCCTGGCCGGCTCCGCGTTGCGGTTAGCCGAGGAATTCGACCTCGCCGTAGAACTTCTGCTGGCCGTCGGCCGCCATGGTGTTCGAGACTGCCACCAGCTTCGGGCCGCCAGGCGCGAGGGCCAGCGCGGTGATGTAGTTGGACGCGCTACCGTTCGGCGGCAGCTCCGTCGCACTGAGCTTGCCGGCTGAGTAGTGCAGGACGCAGGACGCGCCACTTCCGCAGCCGTTCTCCCAGAAGCCGCCCACGCCGTCGGAGACCGGCTGCCCCTCGGCCCCCTCGCCATAGCTGGCGACCTTCTTCCAGGTGGAGCCGTCGTAGTGCAAGATCCAGGTCGGCCCTCCCGTGTCCTCGGCGTTGCCGGACCCGATCGCGTAGACGTTCCGGTCCGTGAGGGCGATGACGCCGTCCACGGCCGGGTCGTTCATGCTGGCCGGCTTCTGCAGCGGGGGGAGGTCCTTCACCAGGTTGAAGTTCTTCGCCTTGCCGTTGACAAGGTGCGTTACGGTCGTGCCCTCGTAGGTCCAGTCGTCCGTGCCGGCCACCGAGTAGCCGCCACTGACCGCGCCGCCCTGCCGCGTCCACGTGCTGCCGTTGAAGTGGTAGGTGCCCGACGGCCCAAAGACCGTCACGTCCTTGGCAGACCGCACCGATACTTGCGTGACCCGGTAGCCCAGCGTCCTGACCGGGTCCCAGCGGCCATTGACCAGCCTGATGACCTCGGTGTACCTGTCCGGGAGCGAGGCGAAGGCCCACACGTTGGACGCCGAGGACTCTGCGGAGGCCACAACGACCTCGCCCGGATCGCTCTGGAACGGGACCTGCTTCAGCTTCGATCCCGACAGTGAATAGGCAGCAGGCCGGCCGCTGTGCGCTGGAACACGTACCCGGTGCTCGTGCCCGTCATGACAATCGAGGTGAACTCAGCGTTCCCGGCTTCCTGCAGGGTAGCGACATGCTGCCAGGACGACCCGGTCGCGGCGCTCGCCGCCGGCGCCATGCCAAGGCTCGCGGCAGCCGCCACGGCAGCACCCAGCAACGCCGCCATCCCAGTGACCTTCTTCGAAAACTTGCGCCTCATAGCCAAATCCTTCCCAACTGTGCCCCGTTCGTGGGGTTGCGACACTTTAGACATCGTTTGGCCCAGGCATAGTTGGATAAATTGCGTAACGGTTAGATCACGTGATCCTGGCAGAAGGCCAGCATGCTAGCCGTTGAAGTGGCGGTCGAGCGCGCTGATCATGTCGCGGAAGTAGGCGAGGGTGATCCGCGCATCGGGGGCCATGCTGAAGCCGTGATGTCCGCCGGGGTACACGTGTAGCTCGGTGGGGATGCCGGCGCGCAGCAGTCGCCGGGCGTACTCGACGTCCTCCTCGGCGAACAGGTCGAGCGAGCCCAGGCTGATGTAGGTCCGTGGCAGGCCTGCCACGGACTCGACGCGCGCGGCGCTGGCATACGGCGAGACGTCCTCGCCGCCCGGCTCGCGGCCGAGCAGCGACGCCCAGCCGAACCGGTTGCCCGCGGGCGTCCAGACGAACTCTCCGACATAGGGCCCGCGTCCACGGTGCTGGCCGTGCGGTCATCGAGCATCGGGTAGATGAGCAGCTGGAAGCTGACCGGGAACTCGCCTCGATCCCGGGCGAGGATGGCCAGGCAGGCCGCTAGGCCGCCGCCGGCACTCGCGCCGCCGATGGCGACGCGGGCCGTGTCCACCCCGAGTGACTCGGCGTTCTCGTGCACCCAGCGCAGCGCGGCGTAGCAGTCATGCACCGAGCCTGGCGCCGGCGTCTCCGGGGCGAGCCGGTAGTCCACCGAGGCGACGACGCAACCGGTCTGCGCCGCCAGGCGCCGGCACATCAGGTCGTCGTTCGCCGCACGGCCAACGATGAAGCCGCCACCGTGGATCCAGACCATGGCGGGGGTCGGGGTGGCGCGCCCAGCTGGCTCGTAGAACAGGATGCCGACATCGGGGTCGCTGCCGAGGCCCGGGATGAAGCGCTCGGTCCGGGTGACGTCGGGGTACAGCTCAGCCGGGTCGGGCATGCCTGGCTGCGGCGTGTTCACCTGCTCCCGGATCGCGGGGAGGGTAGCGGCAGCGAACTCGAAGTGCGGGTAGGTGTCGAGCATGGGCGCGACCTCGGGATCGACGAGGTGGCGGGTGCTGACGGTGTGGTCGCTAATGGTCATGAGCCTTCCTCAGGGGTGAGAACGAAGCCGGGATAGCCGTTAGGTGCAACGTTGTCGCATTATTGGCGATATCGTCCCATGTCGCCGGTGGACGGCATGAACAGCCATCGGTTGGCGTCCCGAGCGTCAGGTCCGTGCCTTAGTGGCTGGCCCGTCCTGGTGGCCCCGAGGTCGTGGAAGTGGGTGTCCAGTAGCGAAGCGTGCCGTCGCGGTTGTCCTCCAGAACGCCGCCGTTGGCCTCAATCACCTTGCGCGAGGCGACGTTGCCCTCGTCGCAGGTGATCAGGGCCGGGTCGATGTGCAGGTCACGGGCGATGGGAAATGCGGCGGCCACATGGTGGTCGCGTGCCCGCGCCGCCGCGCCGAGGGCCGGATGTCATAGCCAATGTGGCCGCCGAGGTTCAGCAGGGAGGGCGTGAGCCGGTGCCGGATCGACAGCCTTCCCAGGTACTCGTCGGCTTCGACCCACCACAGCGTCGTCGCAGGGACATGGCCGTCCGGGCGCGGTGATTCCTCAAGGGCGTCCGCGCGCAGCCAGCGGAGGTAGGCCATGTACTGCCCGGGATCAGTCCACTGACCGGCGTGCACGCGGATATCACGGCCAAGCATGGACATGTCGCCGTCGCTGCCTCGTCCCTCGGCCATGTACTCGTCCATGGCGGCCAAGAACGAGGCGTGGACCCTGGTCGTCGGCGCGGCAAGTTGTGGCATGGGTACCAGTCGTATACGCCCCGCCCCGAGGTTGCACCTTATTTATCAGGACTGAGCCTGCCTGAAGTCGCGGGCGAGGGCCTGGCGGCTCGGCTGAACTTGCGATCTTGACACGCTTTGCGCGTAATGCGTCAATTATCTCATTGGACGGGCTGCCGCCTCTTCCACTCGGTAAACTTTTCCACGTTATCACGTGGAAAAGTCTTCGGGACCGGAAAAAGCTTCGAGGCAAATTAAACAGTCGCCAATAGTCGACCGTGGAAAACCGGTGCGCGGTGAACGGGGATGTGAGCGGCGTAGGGCCGGACGCCAGGCCATGCCGCGCCAGAAATCACGGCTCGCCGTTGCAGTACTAAGGTGCAGGGCGTGGCCGAGGAACTGGTCGAGATTGAGGCCGAATTGGAGTCGCTCGCCTGATGCTTTCGCTCGATGAGCTACGGGAATCGGTCCGCAACGGCCAGATCGACACGGTCGTCGTCGCCCTGACCGACATGCAGGGGCGGCTGCAAGGCAAGCGGTTCCACGCCCGGTTCTTCCTCGACGAGGTGGTGGCGCGGGGCACCGAGGCCTGCGCCTACCTGCTCGCCGTCGACACGGACATGAACACCGTGGACGGCTACGCGCTCGCCTCCTGGGAGACCGGGTACGGCGACTTCGTGCTCGTCCCCGATCTGGCCACGCTGCGGGTGATCCCCTGGCAGCCAGGCACCGCCCTGGTGCTCGCGGACGTGGCGAAGCTCGACGGCGCCTTGAGTGCGGCGGGCGGCCAGGGCGTCGGGGACGGCCAGGGCGTCGCGGGCGGTCCCGTCCGAGTGTCGCCCCGCCAGGTGCTGCGGGCACAACTCGCGCGGGCAGCGGAACTGGGCTGGACCGCGCTGGCCGGCACGGAACTTGAGTTCGTCGTCTTCGAGGGCAACTACGAGCAGGCCTGGGACTCCGGCTACGGGTCACTCGTCCCCGCGAACCGGTACAACGCCGACTACTCCGTGCTCGGCACCGGGCGAATCGAGCCGCTGCTGCGGGACATCAGGAACTCGATGGCCGGCGCGGCCCGTACGGGCTGTCGGCCGCTGGGGCCGCCGTGGTCGCGGGCCTGCTCGCCGGGCTGCGCGAGCTGACGCTGCTGCTCGCGCCGACGATCAACTCCTACAAGCGGTATGCCTCGGGCAGTTTCGCGCCAACCACGGTCGCATGGGGGCCGGACAACCGGACCTGCGCGTTGCGCCTGGTTGGGCACGGGCCGTCGCTGCGTGTGGAGTGCCGGGTGCCCGGCGGCGACGTCAATCCCTACCTGGCCCTGGCAGGGCTGGTCGCGGCCGCCCTCTCCGGGGTCGCGGCGTCGCGCCGCTGCCCCCGCCGGTGACCGGGAACGCCTACACCGCGGACGGGCTGCCGCGGGTGCCGGCGTCGTTGGACGAGGCGCTGGGACTGTGGGAGTCGTCGGAGCTGGCGGACGCCGCGTTCGGCACGGATGTGGTCGGCCATTACGCGACGATGGCGCGGGTGGAGCTGGACGCGTACCGCCGGGCGGTGACCGACTGGGAGCTGCGCCGGTACTTCGAGCGGATATGACGGGCTGGGTTCCACACCGAGGAGTGAGCTACGTGGACAGACTGAGCGGGCGGGTGGCCGTTGTCACCGGCGGGGCAAGCGGCATCGGGCTCGCCAGCGTGCGGCGCCTGGCGAGCGAGGGAGCCCGGGTCGTCGTCGCGGACCTCGACCAGGACGCCGGCAAGCGCGCCGCGGACGAGGTCGACGGCCTCTTCGTGGCGACGAACGTGACGGACCCCGACGCCGTCGAGCGGCTGTTCTCCATCGCCCGCAGCGAGTACGGATCGATCGACATCGCCTTCAACAACGCCGGGATCTCCCCTCCCGAGGACGACTCCATCCTGGACACTGACCTGGCCGCCTGGCGCAGAGTCCAGGAGGTGAACCTGACCTCCGTCTACCTGTGCTGCAAGGCGGTTATCCCCTACATGCAGCGTCAGGGGAGGGGATCGATCATCAACACCGCGTCGTTCGTCGCGGTGATGGGCGCGGCGACCTCGCAGATCTCCTACTCAGCATCCAAGGGTGGCGTCCTGGCGATGTCGCGGGAGCTTGGCGTGCAGTTCGCGCGGGAGGGCATCAGGGTGAACGCCCTGTGCCCCGGACCGGTCAACACGCCGCTACTGCAGGAACTGTTCGCCAAGGACGCCGAGCGTGCTCAGCGCCGGCTCGTCCACGTGCCCATGGGGCGGTTCGCCGAGCCGCCCGAGATCGCCGCCGCCGTCGCGTTCCTCGCCAGCGACGACTCCTCGTTCATCACCGCCTCGACCTTCCTCGTGGACGGCGGTATCTCCGGTGCCTACGTGACGCCGTTTTGACCTCGTCGACCTGGTCCTGCGTGGCAGCGGCTACGACTTCGGCGAGGGCTAAGCCGCAGGCGGCTGGTCGATGCGCACCATGTTGCCGGAGGGGTCGCGCACGGCGAAGTCCTTCGTGCCCCAGAACTGCTCGGTCGGCTCTTGCACGATCTCGGCACCCGAGGCGCGCACCTTCTCGAAGGCGCCGTCAAGGTCGTCGGTGCGGAAGTGGACCCCGTTCAGGGCGCCCTTGGCGATGAGGGCGGCGATCTCGTCGTTGTCGGTAGGGCTGCCGTTCAGGTAGTTCGTGAGGACGATCCCGACGCCGGGCTGGGAGGCCGCGCCGACGGTGATCCAGCGGAAGCCACCGTTGGCGACATCGTTACGCATCTCGAGGCCGAGCGTGTCGCGGTAGAACGCCAGCGCGAGATCAGGGTCGTGGACTTGAATGAAGCACGTGGAAAGGGTGAGATCCATGCACGCAACGTTACCCAGTCAGCGTCTCGGGCGCTTCCTAGATCCTGCTCGGCCGGGTGAGGTCCTTGGCGACGCAGCCCGGCACGCTGACCAGCGCACTGTGGTCACGGGCCCGGTAGGCCGTCGGCGGCTCGCCCACCAGCTCAGTGAAGCGCGCGCTGAACGAGCCGAGCGACGTACACCCGACCGCCATGCAGACCTCGGTGACCGGCAAGTCGCCGCGACGCAGCAGCGCCTTCGCCCGCTCGATCCGCCGCGTCATCAGGTAGGAGTACGGCGTCTCCCCGTATGCCTCGCGGAATTGCCGCGAGAAGTGCGCGGGCGACATCAGCGCGGCGCGGGCGATCGAGGCGACGTCGAGTGGCCGCGCGTACTCGCGGTCCATCAGGTCGCGAGCCCGGCGCAGGTGCGCGAGGTTGGCGAGCTTTTCCGGCGTCACGATGCCAGCGTATCCGCGTGGGGGGCGACGCAGGCATGGGCTGCGGCTGGTGACCTTCGCCAGCCGGGCAGCAGCAGCGGCGTAGCCAGCAGCAGGGCCCCTGCGATCGCGATCGCGACGCGGGGACCGCTCACCGTCGCGACTACCCCAAACAAGGCCGTCAGGACCGCGATCGCCGCGTTGTTGGTTACCGACCACGCCGACAGGACTCGCGCGGCCCGGTCGACCGGAAGCTGCCGCAGCCGGTAGGTGGCCGCGACCGGGCTGAAAACGCTCATGCTGGCGATCAGCGCGAGCTCGAGGGCGATGACCAGCACTAGCCCGCCGTACCCGGCCCCCATGAAGGCCAGCCCGACAGGGAAGCAGGCACGCAGTACGCCAAAGACCAGCATGACGCGCCGCTCCCCGAGCCTCGCGACGATCCGGCGAGCCAGCCGTGAGCCGACCAGCCCGCCGATGCACGGCGCGGCGAAAGCGAGGCTGTACTGCCAGGGCGCGAACCTCAGTTGGCCCAGCATGAGCACCGCCAGCGGGGGCTCCGTCGCCAGGATCAGGCCAGCGACCGGCACCATGTTGAAGAACAGAGGCCGAAGCTCGGGGCTGCCCAGGATGTACCGCCAGCCGTCCAGCAAGTCCCGTGCCCGCATCCGGGACGAGCCAGCGACCTGCGCCGGGACAGGTTCCCTACCGCCGATCATCATGATGCCCGCCGCCGACAGCAGGTAGCTCACCGCGTCGGCGAGCAGGGTCGTCACCGGGCCGAAGATTTCGATCGCCGCCCCGCCCACAGGTGGCCCGAGGATGGTCGACGTCCAGGTCGTGGACTCGAAACGGGCGTTCGCGACAAGAAGGTTCTCCTGTGCCACCAGCGACTTCAGGTGGGCGCCACTGGCAGCCGCGAACGTGATCTTGGCCGCCGCGACGACTACCGACACGACGAGGAGCTGAGCGAAGCTCAGGCTCCCGAAGGCGTACGCGACCGGGATGGTTGCCAGCGCCACGAACCGGGCCAGGTCCATCGCGATCATCACCGGGCGCTTGCGGCGGAACTCCATCCATGCCCCCGACGGCACCGCCAGCACCGCTCCGACCGCCAGCCCGACAGCCAGGAGGGCCGATACCTGTCCGGTCCCGGCGTGCAGGACCCGGATCGCGACAAGCGCGAACGCGCCGAACCCCAGCCCAGACCCGTACGCGCTCACCGCGTAGGCCGCCCACAGCCACCCGAATTGCCGTCCCAGCGCCGCCCTCTTCACGTCCGGGACCATAACGTCCGTTCCGTCGGCCCCGCCAACAACGCGACTGCCACCCGCCACAACAGATCGTTGTGCGTTGTGGCGGAAGGCGTGGAGGCCCGCTCTTATGATCTGGGCTATGGACCTGGCCGCGGTGCGTACCTTCGTCGCCATCGCCGACTACGGGCAGTTCCAGGCCGCAGCCGACGAGCTGTCAATCACCCAGCAGGGCGCTTCCCGGCGCATCGGGCCGGCCGCAGCACTACGTGACTTCCACCGCGCGCATCCCGAGGCCGAGATAGAGGTCGTAACGCTCACCAGCACCGAGGCGGCCCTCGCGGGCGTGCTGTGCGGCACGCTCGACGCGACCGTCCGCGCGATCACCGTGCCGCCCGGACAACTGCCCGATGGCGTCCAGGCACTGCGGGTCCTTGACGAGGCACACCAGTTGCTAACCGGGCCGGAGCATGCGCTCGCCGACGCGAAATCGGTCGCGCTCGCCCAGTTGGCCGGGCACAAGATCTGGATCCCCGGCATCGTCGCTGGCACGGAGTGGGCGGCCTACTATCAAGAGCTGGCCGGATCGTTCGGGCTGACGATCGAGGCCAGCGGCCCCAACTTCGGTACGGACCCGATGCTTGACGTGCTCGCTGAGTCTGCGACCCTGGCCAGCCTCATCGGGGAGCAGACCCGGCTGCTGTGGCCAGCCGACTACGACCTGCGGCGCGTCCCCGTCACGGACCCGGCGCCCGTCTACCCGTACTCGCTGGCCTGGCGCGCCGGCAACCCGCATCCGGCCCTCGCCGCGCTCCGCGATTTCCTCGCCTGCCGGCGCGCCAGCCCGGACCCCGCTCGCACCTGGCTACCGTCCTGGGCCCGGTAGGCATTCCGTGCCGCCCTCGGGCGTCATGAGGACACGAGGGCGGCGCGGACGGCGGTTGCCACGTGCCAGGCAAGGACCGGCGGCACCGCGTTGCCGACCTGGCGGAACCGCGCGGTCTGGGGGCCGCACCACTGCATGTCGGCCGGGAACGTCTGGACGGCGGCGGCCTCCTCGACCGTGAGGCGCCGCAGCCGCGCATCGGGCGGGAGGTCGCTCAGCGGCGGCTTCCGATCGCGGCTAAGCCGGTGGTGGTAGCCGACGACCCACGGCGTCGCGCCATGCTCCAGCTGGTCCAGGTCGATAATCGGGGTGCGGTTGCCGCCCATGCTCGCCGGCAGCGTGGGCGCGGGCCGCTCCAGGTCGATCGGACGGCCTTGCCCGTTGAACAGCATGCCCGCGAACGGCGACACCCGAAGTACGGGCAGCTTCGCCATCGTGATCCGCGCTGTACACAGCGATGAGTTGCCCGCCGACCCCGCTCGGGGCATTTTTCCCAGAACGGACCCGACGCTCGGTGGCCGTCCCGCCGTCGGCGCCGGCGGCATCGGCAGCACGCCGGTCCCTCTCGGTAGCCCGATGAGGAACATCCGCTCGCGAGCCTGCGGAACCCCCCAGTGGGAGGCGTTGAGGACGAGCAGGCAGGTGTCATAGTCCCTGGCCGCCGTGGCCGCAAGCTGCTCGATGACCTGCGCCCACCGCCGGTTGCGAGCCAGCGCCGCCACGTTCTCCATGACGAAGGCCCGCTGCGCACCCGCCCCACCACGTCCAGGAAGTTGAACACGTGCCGGGACCGCGGGTCGTCAGGGTCCATCCGCCCGGCCACACTGAAGCCCTGGCAAGGCGGGCCCCCCACACACAGGTCGGCCATGCCCTCGGACAGGTCCGTGGCGGCGGCGCGGACATCCCCGGCGATCGCGCTGTGTCCCTCGAAGCACCTGGCGGCATCGGCCCAGGCGGGATCGGCGACCTTGGAGATCCGGTTGTACGTCTCCACCGCCCACGGTGCCATGTCGTTGGCCCACACCGGGCGCATGCCCGCCCGCGCGAACCCCAGGTCCAGGCCACCGCACCCGGAGTAGAGCGACACGAACGACAGATCCGCCATTGGCGTATCTTCCCACGCGCGGATCGCTCGGCGTCCGGCAAGCAACAACGTGGTCTAGCTGGCGGCCTCCCGGCCCGCCCGGGGCCGTCGGGGTTCGCGCTGCGGGAAGCTCAGCTCAGCTCAGCTCAGCGCGTAGCAGGGCTGCCGCGTCTGCCATGGCCTTCATCTTGCCGTTGGCGGTCTCGCGCGGGATGTACTTCATGCCACAGTCGGGGGCGATCACGATGCGCTCGGCTGGCACGTAGGGCAGCGCACGGCGTACCCGGGCGGCGACGGTCTGCGCCGTCTCGACGTTCGGGTCGCTCAGGTTGATCACGCCGAGGATGACGGTCTTGCCGTCTAGGGCGGTCAGCACCGAGACATCCAGGTTGGACTGCGCCGTCTCGATCGACACCTGATCCACGTCGCAGGCCGCGAGCTCGGGCAGGACCGAGTACCCCTCTGGGCGCTCGTGGATGATGGCGGCGTAGCCGAAGCAGACGTGCAGCGCCGTTGTGCCGGTGATGCCCTCAAGCGCGCGGTTGATCACCTTGACGCCGTACTGCTTGGCATCGGCGGTCCGGGCCTGCAGGTACGGCTCGTCCAGCTGGACGATGTCGGCGCCGGCGGCGAATAGGTCGCGGATCTCCTCGTTGACCGCCTCGGCGTAGCCGAAGGCGAGTGCCTCCCGGCTTTCGTAGTGGTCATCTTGGGCCTGCTGGGACATGGTGAACGGGCCAGGCACCGTGATCTTGATCGTCTGGCTGGTGTGCGCGCGCAAGAACTTCACGTCGGCCGTCTCGACGGCATGCCGCCGGCGGATCGGGCCAACGACGCGGGGCACCGGGTTCGGGTGGCCACTACGGTCCAGTGCGGTCCCCGGGTTGTCGATGTCGACCCCGTCCAGCGCGGTAGCGAAGCGGTTGGAGTAGCTCTCGCGGCGGATCTCACCATCGGTGAGGATGTCAAGCCCGGCTTCCTCTTGCGCACGGATGGCAAGCAGCGTCGCATCGTCCTGGGCTTCGGCGAGGTAGTCCGTGTCAACCCGCCACAGTTCGCGGGCGCGCACCCGGGGCGGGAACCGGCCAGCCAGCTTGGCGCGGTCGATCAGCCATTCCGGCTGCGGATAGCTTCCAACAAGTGAGGTAGGCAGCAGCATGGCAAGCACGTTACGCCGGTATGTCCGGGGTACCTGGGGTCGGCCAGCGGGTTTGCCGTCCGTCGCTCCTGGCGGAATCACCACCGCTGACCAGTGCCTACGCCGTTCGGGGCGCGATAAAAAACGGACATTAGCACCATCAGTAACTAGACTCGCCCGACCCTGGATGATCGAGGTCAACGCGAACGGGCAATACATCGGATGCTTCAGGCCGTTGACGGGACATTTCCCACGAGTTACAGTCTCATGAGTTTCATGGGTCGATATAGATCCGATGAATTTACCCCCTGACGGTCCCTCTTTCGCGAAGGAAACCCGTGGCACCACCCCTCAGACGTCGAATTCTCGTTCTCCTCTCAGCCGGAACCGTAGCCACAGCGGGGCTTCTCGCGACCGGCCTTATGCCCTTGGCCTCCGCTAACGCCGCAGGGTCGCAGCTCATTTACGCGGCCCCGAACGGCTCAGGCGCCCAGTGCTCGCTGGGGCAGCCGTGCTCGATCACCACGGCCCAGCAGGCCGAACGTCACGACCTCAAGGAACATGCCGAGAACGTGCAGGTGGTGCTGGACGACGGCACCTACCAGCTGACGGCTCCCCTTGATTTCGGGCCGGCCGATTCGGGCAGCCCAGGGCACCCGGTCGTGTGGACCGCCGCGCCCGGCGCCCACCCGGTACTGTCTGGCGCGACCCGCGTGACCGACTGGACGGCGTCCTCCCCGTCGGGCGTGTGGTCAGCATCCGTCCCGGCCACCAGCGCCAGCCGTCAGCTCTACGTCAGCGGCACGGAAGCGCCCGTCGCGCAGGCCACGCCGTCCCAGTTGGGCTTCGCCGGCGGCTGGAAGGGGTCGGCCACGGGGTACGACCTGTCGGCCGACCCGGCCGCGCTCGCGTTCTTCTCGGCCCTGACCCCGGCCCAGCTGCAGCAAGTTGAGTTCTACTACCCCGGCGGGAACGGGCAGTGGACCGACTCCGAGTGCGGGGTCCAGTCGCTGTCCGGCAGCTCACTGACGATGGACGAGCCGTGCTGGGCGGATGTCACCAACCGGGCCGCCTACGCCCAGGCCAGTGGCGGCCTGCCTTCGATGAGCACCTCGCAGATGCCGACCACGATCCAGGACGCGCGCAGCCTGCTGCATCCGGGCCAGTGGTTCCTCGACCAAGCGAGCCACACCCTGTACCTCGACCCGCTGAACGGGGCCGCCCCGGCCACCCTCGACGTCGAGTTGCCGCGCCTGGAAACCCTCGTTCAGGGCGCGGGTAGCCTGGCGCACCCCGTCCACGACCTCACGTTCTCCGGGCTCACGTTCTCCTACGCCACGTGGAACGCCCCGTCCGGGCCGGACGGCTTCGCCGACGTGCAGAGCAACCTGCACATGACCGGCGCGAACAACCAGGGGATGTGCAATTTCTCCAGTCCGGCCGGCAGTTGCCCGTGGGGCTTGCTGACCGAGCCGCACGCGAACGTCTCCTTCACCGCCGCCGATCACATCACGCTGACCGGGAACACGTTCACCCAACTCGGCGGGGCAGGCCTGAACATCGCTTACGGCTCGTCGGACAACCTCGTCCAGGGCAATGAGTTCACCGACATCGCGTCGACCGCGATCCTGCTCGGCTGCACGGCCGACCCGACACCGGTCAACCCCGACCCGGCGCACTTCCCGGACTACCTGAACACGAACCCGGATACCGCGCAGACGATCAAGGACAACTGCACCCCCGACCCGTCGGCCGTGGCCGCCGACAAGATCGGGACGAACGAGATCGACACCGACAATACGATCTCCGACAACGTCATCAGCCACGTGGGCACCGACTACCCCTCGGCCAGCGGGATCACGCTCCTGTTCAACCGAGGCACGGTGGTCACTCACAACGAGCTCTACGACCTGCCCTACAGCGGCATCACCGCCGGCGTTATCCAGGGACACGTCGATTCGGCCGCCAGCCCCGACAACTCGCTCAACATCAACGCCGATAACACCATCAGCTACAACCTCATCCACGACTACCTGCAGGTGCTCGGGGACGGCGGCGGGATCTACATGGAGGGCCACCAGGCCGCCTACCAGTACGAGGCCGACGGCACGACGATCGACTCCGACGCCACCATGGCGACCGGCCTGCAGGTGATCGGCAACGTCACCTACAACGCGGGCCCCGGCATCGCGTCCTTCTACGACGACGCCGGCTCGGAGTGGATCCACTACGTCGGCAACGTGCAATTCCACAACACCGGCGCCAGCGCGCAGGGCGGCTGCTCGTCGACCGGGCATTTCCTTGTCGAAGGAAACTACTTCTCGGCACCGGCCGGCGATTACGCCTGCGCCGCCCCGGTCGACAGCGAGATCGGCAGCAACACCACCATCGCGGCCTCGCCGGGGCCGAACGACCTCCAGTTGACGCCGCTGCAAGCCGCCGGCCCGGACGCGTCGGGCCGGGCGTTCGCCGACGCGACCAACCTGGAGACGGACTACGTCTCGGCGCCCCAGGCGACGTACTCGAACGGCACCACCACCATGCGGGTGCTGATCGGCGGCGCCGGATTCGCCCCGCGCACCCCGGTCTACTTCTCCGGCCAGGCGTCCCCGAAGGTGGACGTGCTCTCCCCAGGGTTCCTGATCGCGACGCTGCCCCCGGGCGCGGACACTTCGCAGGTTTCCGTGGGCGGCCTCGTCGCGGCGCCCACCATCTCCGCGCCAGCGACGGGGGCGACCGGAGTCGCGAGCACGTTCACCGTCAATGGCTCCGGGGTCAGCGGCGACACCGTCACGGTGACCGATGGCGACGCCCCCGTGTGCACCGTGACCGTCACGAACTCGGCGTGGTCGTGCACCGCGACGGAGGACGTCGACGGCCAGTACACGCTCAGCGCTGTCCAGACGAGCACGCGCGGCGTCGAGTCACTGCCGGCGACCACCGTCTTCGTGGTCGGCACGGCGCCGGCCACCGTCCGCATTAACGACACTGACTCCGGCTTCCAGTACTCCGGGTTCAGCTACTCGAGCGGCCGGGGCTATGGCGACTACCAGGACGACATCCACTACGCGACGGACAACGGCTCGACGATCACGTACACGTTCGTGGGCACCGGCATCAAGGTGTACGGGGAGCTGAGCACCGACCAGGGTGACTACTCGGCGGCGCTGGACGGAGGAGCTCCCGTCACCGTCAACACCCTGCCCAGTGACGGCCAGCGTCATTCGGACGTCGTGACCTGGTCGGCGGAAGGCCTGACGGCCGGGGTGCACACGCTCGTGCTAACCAAGGTCGACGGCGTGTACATGACCTTCGACGGCGTAGAGGTCGACAACAGCTAAGGAGGCCACCGCTTCGGTGTCAGAGCCGGCCTGCTGGCCGGCTCTGACACCGACGGCGCTGCCCGCTACCTGGGTCGCCGGTGTTCGACGTGCTCGTGAAGATAACCCGAAGATGTTGACGGCCCGCGCGACGACGAGCGCCACAGTGATCAGCGAGACGACCGACTGCAAGGTCATCGCGAGCTTGGCCAGCCGCGATAGCGGCATCGTGTCGGTGGGGCTGAAGGCGGTCGCGTTCGTGAACGAGAGGTAGAGGTAGTCGCTGAAGGCCGGCTTCCAGTCCTTCGGGCACAGGTTCGGGTCGTCGGCGACGGTCATGTTCGCGAACAGGAAGTCCGGGTACCGGGCCTTGGTCGCTAGGGCGCGGGCGACCGGGCCGCCCTGGTCGAACTCCCAGTACCACAGCGCGAAGACGATCACGTTGGTGAGCCAGATCGAGCCGCCGGTCGCCAGCAGCGGGCCGGCCGTCGCCGGTGCCTTGCCCTCCAGGATCTCGTACACGAGCGCGCCGGCCGCCCACGCGTTGACGACGCTCAGCAGCGCGGCCAGGGTCAGCGCGAGCAGCCGCAGCGCCCGCGACTCCCGGTTGATGCGGTGCGGGTTGGCCGCGACCAGCCCGACGAGCAGCAGGCCTTGTACCGCCGGCAGGACCCAGTCGGGGTGGACCAGGGACAGCCGGCCGTGCACCGGCAGCTGCAAGGCGATCGCCGCCGCCGTGCACAGCGCCACCTGCCAGCGGGCCTCGCCATTGCTCGGCAGGCGCCACGCGGGTACCTGGCTACGGGCAGGAGAGCCAGCCTCCCGGGCGGGCCGCGGCCGGTCCTCGATGGCGTCCAGCCGGTCGTGCAGCGACTGGATGCCCGCCAGGACGTGCGCCAGGCTGACGTTACGCGCGCCGGCCTCGGCACCGGACGTGGCGGGAGGCTGATCCTCGGTCATGCCAGCAAAGCTAGTGCACCTATCCGTTAGGTCGCCGGGGCTGCGAGCGCGCGCGGGTCAGTGCGGGATGCCGGAGATGAGGTCGCCGACCCGGCCGAGGGCCGCGGCGAGCGTCGCGCGCGCGGGTTTCGGCGCCGGGCCGCTCACGCCGGAGGCGCTGGCTGGGGCTGCGGGTGCCTCCAGCCTGTCCGCCGTGCGGTACAGGGCGTACAGTCCGTGTACTCCCGCCCAGCGGGCGGGCTGGGTTCCCAGGTGCGGCTGCGGTACCCCACCCAGGGCAGCGTTGTCAGGTCCGACTTCTCGCCGGTCACCAGGTCGGTCAGCGTCCGCCCGGCGAGGTTGGCCGCGAGGACGCCGTGGCCGGAGTAGCCGCCCGCCCAGCCGAGGCCTGTGGCGCCGTCATAGTTCACCGCCGCGCACCAGTCGCGGGGAACGCCGAGCACGCCTGACCAAGCGTGGTCAAGCCGGGCGTCGGCGGCGGCCGGGAACAGGCGGCCCAGGATCGCCCGGAGCGATTCGACTGTCTGCGGGGAGGTCTCGCCCCGGTCATCGACCGCTGAACCGAACCGGTACGGCACGCCACGCCCGCCGATCGCGATCCGGCCATCCGCCGTCCGCTGCGCGTAGATGTAGGCATGCGCCTCGTCCGACAGCGTCTCCATCCCGGTCCAGCCGATCTCCTGCCACACGGCGTCGTCCAGCGGCTGCGTCACGACCATGGAGCTGTTCATCGGGAGCAGCGCCCGGTGCAGGCCAGGCAGCCTGGCGGTGAAGCCCTCGGTGCAGCGCAGCACTGTCCGGGCGCGCACGTCGCCGAAGACCGTCCGGGCCACGTGCGGCTCGATCGCGGCGACCGGCGTCGCCTCGTAGATGATCACGCCGCGGCGCTCGGCGGCCTCCGCGAGGCCGGCCACGAGCGAGGCGGGCTGGATCCGGGCCGAGTGGGGTGCGAACAGGCCGCCAAGCGCGCCGGCGATCTTGATGCGGGCCGCAAGCTCGGGGCCGGACAGGAACGACAGCACGTCCTCGCCGTCGCCCCCGGCGCGGGAGCTCGTCAGCGCGGCACGCAGCCGGGCAAGCTGGGCTGTCGTGGTCGCCACCGACAGTCGCCCGCCCTTGACGAAGTCGCAGTCGATCGACTCAGCAGCACACACACGCCCGATCTCGTCGACCGTCGACCGTAGCGCTGCCTCCAGGTGGCGCACGCCGGCCAGGCCGCGGGGGCCGCGCGCGTAGCGCTCCCGTGAGCCGATGGACTCGGCAGTCACCCAGCCGCCGTTCCGTCCGGAGGCACCGAAGCCGGCGAACGCCGCCTCCAGCACGACCACCCGCAGGTCCGGGCGGGTCGCCTTTAGGTAGTAGGCCGTCCACAGGCCGGTGTAGCCGGCGCCGACGATGCACACGTCGGCCTCCTGCGGCCCGGGCAGCGACGGTCGCCGGACCGGGAACCCGCCGAGTGCCCGCCACCACCAGGAGACCTCGCCATTGCGGGGGGCTTGGGGGGTCGCCGCAACAGGCGTTCCGCGGTGGGGTACGGGGGAGTGTTCCCCGGGCGAAGTGCTGTGCATGGGGACGACGGTATCTCAGGGGATGGTGAACTGCTATTACGACCGGGTAGCGTCTTTGACATGCGACTTGGGGTGCTTGACGTCGGCTCGAACACGGTGCACATGCTGGTGGTCGACGCCCACCCCGGCGCCCGTCCAGTGCCAGCCTTCTCGCACAAGGCGGACCTGCGGCTCGCCGCCCACCTGGGGCCGGACAACAGGCTCTCGGCGGTTGGCGAGGAAAGGCTGACCGAGGTCGCGGTCGAGGCGATGCGCATCGCCGAGGACAAGGGCGTCGAGGAGTTCCTGGCGTTTGCGACGTCGGCGGTGCGCGAAGCGAGCAACGGCGACGAGGTGCTGGCTCGGATCGAAAAGCGAACCGGCGCCCGGATCAAGGCCTTGTCTGGGGAGAACGAGGCTCGGCTGACGTTCCTGGCGGCGCGGCGGTGGTTCGGGTGGTCGACGGGCAGGCTGCTGGTGGTCGACATCGGCGGCGGCTCGCTTGAGGTCGCCGCGGGGCAGGACGAGGAGCCGGAAGTGGTCGTGTCGCTTCCGCTGGGCGCGGGGCGGCTCACTCGCGACTGGTTCACCGCTGACCCGCCGCCGCCGGATGAGGTGCGCGCGGTGCGCAAGCACGTGCGTGCCGAGATCGCCCGGCACGCGGGGGATTTCCTTCGCCAGGGCGCGGCCGATCACACCGTCGGCACGTCGAAGACGTTTCGCCAGATCGCGAGGATCGCTGGTGCGGCGCCCTCGAGCGAGGGCTTCTACGTGAAGCGCTACCTCAAGCACACCGACGTCGTCGTCTGGGCCGAACGGCTCGCTGCCATGGACCGTGCCGAACGATCAAGGCTTCCTGGCGTCTCGGAAGGCCGCGCGGCGCAGATGGTGGCCGGCGCGATCGTGGCGGACGCAGCGATGGACCTCATGGAGGTCACCGAACTCGAGATCTGCCCGTGGGCGCTGCGCGAGGGCGTCATCCTGCGCCGTCTGGACATGATCCAAGCCTGAGGCGGTTAGCTCCCGCGCGGCGCAGCGAGCTTGCGAGCGAGCACCTGCGCGTTCCGGCGAGCCCGCAGGGTCCCGGAAGCGAAGCGTGAGGGACCCCGCGCGGCGCAGCCGGAAGATACGGCGCCCAGCCGGAGCGGGCGGGGGTCTGGGGGGTTGGTTTGTACCCCCCAGGAAACTCTTAGACCCCCCAGAAAACCAATACCAACAATAACTACATCAGGCGGATGCCCTCGGTGGGCTCGTCCGGGTCGATCGTTCCCATCGTGGGGAAGGGATCGCGGAGCGGGTCAAAGTCGCGCTCCCGCTGCAGGCCGGGGGGCGGGGGCGGCATGCCGGGACCCGGCAGTGACGGGCCACCGAGCGGCGGGCCGCCCAGGCCCGGGCCGCCCAGTGCCAGGCCACCTAGGCCCGGGCCGGTGCGCGGCGGCGGGGGTGGCGGGAATCCTCCCGGCATGGACTGTGACGGCGGCGGTGGCGGCGGGAACGACGGCCCGCCGAGCGAGGGAGGGTCGGGCAGCGACGGCCCGGGACGGCCGGGTCCGTGGCGCCCTGGGGCGGACGCGCCGTTGGTGACCGTCTCCGGGGCCGGAGGGGCGAGTTGCGCCAGGTCGGCAGGAGGGAGGTCGTCGCCCCGCGAATCGGCCGCGCCGTTGGCATTGGCCGCCTGCTCGGCCGCCTCGGCCATGGCGATCGCCTTAGACGTCTGCGCGTTGACCTCTTCCTCGAGCGTCATGCGGGCATTCTCCGCGGCGACAAGGCCCTGCACGCCGTCCAGGATGTCCGCGAGCCGGCGGACGGTCTCGGTGTGCCGGGTGCTTAGCATGTTCAGCCGGCGCTCGGCCCCGTCGTGGATGGCCGTGGCGCGGGCGGTTGCCTCGTCGAGCACCTTCTTCGCCTGGGCCTTGGCGTTGGCGAGCGCGGTGTCGGCCTTCTTGCGCGTCTCGCTCGTCAGCCGGTCGGCCTCGGTGCGCGCCGCGGTCCGGGTCTTGTCGGCCTCGCTGCGGGCAGCGGAAATGGTCCGCTCCGCCTGCTCTTGAGCCGCCGTCAGCATCCGCTCGGCCTGCTCGCGGGCGTCTGCGCGGACTCGCTCGGATTCTTGCTGCGCTTCGGTCCGCTGCTTGGCGATGTCGTCGTCGGCCTTGCCCATCTGGGCCCTGGCCTCGTCGTCGGCGAGCTTCAGGATCTGCGCGATCCGCTCGCTGACTTCCTCGTGCGCGGGGCGCCCGGCCAGCGCCTGCTGGCGCACGGTGGCGACCTCCCGACGGAGGTGCTCGGTCTCGTCAAGCGCCCGGGCGAGCCGCTGTTCCAGTTCCCGGATGTCGGCGTTGCGGCGTGCTACGAAGTCGTCCACCTGGCGACGGCTGTAGCCACGCATCTGCATCTCGAATTCCTCATGCAGGAGATTCGGCAGGAGGTCACTGTTTTCATTCATGGCATCACGAGAATCTTTGGTCCCAAAGGTCTGCGGGGATGATGTCCGGGTTGTAGGTCTGGCAGGCCGGGAGTGTGGCGTCTAGTGCAGGTCCCCCCTGAACTCTTCTCCCGAACTGGTGCTGCCCGCAACCGAAACGGCCGAGTGTCCCGTTATATCCCAACTTGACCGGCGATGGAAGCCGCTTCGAGGGACGTGGCGTGACCTAAAGCCCTTGGCTGACTACTGAAAGTAGTCTTTCGCGGGGGGCATGTGGTGCCGGATAGTTCTCAATCGGGCATGGCGCGTGCGCGTTCCGTGACATACTCTAGATGAGGCGGCCGTTGGATGGCGGGCCGGTGCTCGCTACATGATCACGACGGCATTTCGCGCGAACTTTCCGGAATCGTAACCGGAAGGGCGGGTAAAACAGTACGTAAGGGTGGTTAGCGAATGGCCCTGATGGGTCATGCGGAGGAAAGGTGTCGCAACGTAACCTGGAGGGCGATCGAGAGGGGCCTGCGACGACGGAGGTGAGCGAGATTCCCAGACAGCTGGATCTGCGCCTGCACGACCGCGTCGCCCTCGATGAGATCGAGCTCTACGCAGAGGTGCTTACCGCCGTGGCAGCCAGTGGCGACCGGCCGCTCACCCGCAAGGAGCTGGACGCTGTCCTAGGAGTAGCCCCAGCGTGTGGTTGATGCCCGGACGGCCGGCCTGCTCAGCGGGTCCGCAGGTACATGACGTCGGTGTTCGACCGGCTAAAGCCTAGGGCTGTGTACAGGCGGACGGCCGCGGCGTTCTCCTCGTCGACGTAGAGCATCACGTGTCCCAGCCCGCGGTCTCGCAGATACCGCAGGCCCACGACGGTCAGTGCCCGGCCGAGGCCGCCGCCTTGGCGGCCGGGGTCAATCCCGACAACGTAAACTTCCCCCTCCGCAGCCCCGTGGGGTCCGTGGGAGTGGATCTTCGTCCAGTGGAACCCGACGAGCTCGCCGTCACGTTCAGCGAGGAAGAAGCCTTGCGGGTCGAACCACGGCTCGGCCTCCCTGAGGTCCAGGTCCGCCGCGGTCCACGCGCCCTGCTCCGGATGGTGGGCAAACGCCCTGGCGTTCACGCCCAGCCATGCTTGCTCATCCTTGCCAGGCACGAACGTCCGCACCGTCACCCCCGGGGGAAAGACCGGGTCGGGCAGCTGCGGCCCAGCCGCGAGCTGCCTGCGCATCTGCCACAGGGACCGTGCCCGGCGAAATCCCCTGGCGACGGCGAACCCCTCGGCAGACGGCAGGTCGCCATGCGCCCACAGCCGGATGCCGCCGCCGCGGGAGTCCCCGGGAGCGCTCGCGCCATGAGCAGTTCCAGCGGGCAGACCGCAGAGCAAGGCCGCGACCAGCGCGCTGCCATACCCACGCCGACGATGCGCGGGATGGACCACGAGCTCGCCGCTGAGGTCGCCGGTATCCGGGTCGGGGGCGAGGTCTAGGTGAGCGTACGCGACGGCGGTCCCGTCGCTGACGACGATCAGGTCGCGAGCGGCCCCGGTGGCATCGCTGCCGTCTGGCCCGTCTGGCCCGTCTGGCCGCGTGTCCGGGTGCTGGACGTGCAGCAGGGTGTGCTCCGAGACAGGGGGGACGCCGTCGGCCTGGCGGGCTGCCTGGGCAAGGCCGAGGACGAGCGCGGCCGCAGCCGGGGAGAGGGGTCCTTCAGTGATCGGGGGGGCCGGGTTCGGGGGAACTGCGCGCGTCACCGGTCCGCCGTAACGGCGGGGGTGGCGTCGCTGGCCAGCAGGTTGCGGTCCTCGGAGGAGCCCTTCACTGGCACGAACCGGTACCCGACGTTCCGCACGGTGCCGATCAGGGCCTCGTGCTCAGGGCCGAGCTTGGCGCGCAACCGCCGGACGTGCACGTCAACGGTCCGGGTGCCGCCGAAGTAGTCGTAGCCCCACACCTCCTGCAGCAGGTGCGCCCGGGTGAAGACGCGCCCTGGGTGCTGGGCGAGGAACTTGAGGAGCTCGAACTCCTTGAAGGTCAGGTCAAGCACCCGGCCGCGCAGCCGGGCGGAGTAGGTCGCCTCATCGATGGCCAGGTCACCGGACCGGATCTCGTCTGGGGCGTCGGCCGCAACTCGCATCGCGCGCCGTCCCAGGGCCAGCCGCAGCCGGGCCTCGACCTCGGCGGGACCGGCGGTGGCAAGGATTACGTCGTCGGTGTTCCAGTCGGCGCTGACCGCCGCCAGCCCGCCTTCAGTGACGATAGCGAACAGCGGGCAGTCGAGGCCCGTCGTGTGGAGTAGCCGACAGATACTCTTGGCATGCGCGAGGTCGCGTCGCGCGTCCACGAGCACTAGGTCAGTCGGCGGTGCCTCAACGAGCGCGGACGCGTCCGCGGGCAGCACCCGGACAGTGTGCAGCAGCAGGCCCAGCGCGGGCAGGACCTCCGCCGAAGGCTCGAGGACGCTCGTTACCAACAGCAACTCGCTCACCTGTTGCCACCTCCAGACTGTGGCGCAGGACGCGCCATCATTATCTGTATAAACACAAACGGGACCTGGGGGCAACATCGCCCGGATCCCGTTGAGCTGAGGATAACTGACATGGCCAAGGTAACTATCAGGTACTGGGCCGCGGCGAAGGACGCCGCGGGCACGGCGCAGGAGTCCGTCGAGGCGGTCACGCTGGCTGGAGCATTGGCGGACGTGCTTGCCGCCAGGCCCGGGGAAGACCAGTTGCGTCAGGTGCTCTCGCGGTCATCTTTCCTTGTCAACGCGCTGCCGGTGCACCGTGGCGCGCACGAGGAAACCGTCTTGGAGGAGGGCGCGACGATCGAGGTGCTGCCTCCATTTGCGGGCGGCTAACACGCGCGAAACCTTCCCGCAATGCGACTAATGTCACTGATCTTCCCCGTCCGGCCCGGCAAGTTGCCGGTCAGAAAATTCGGTTTTGCGGCAGCGGCGTAGCGTCATGGCCTTTGCGCATCACTGACCCCAGTGGCCCGGCTCATCTCGCCGGTAACAGGGTGCACATATTTAGTCGCTTTTGGTATGCTTCCAGTAGAAACGAGTCAGCCCTCACCCGGTGCTGCGGTCGGCGAGGCATGGTGGTCAGCGAGCAGTGACCGAGAATCCCCCTGAAGAGGTGAACCGCCAGGCGGCCCGCTCCGTTCTACCTGGTGTGCCGGATGCGAGAACGGCTACATCGGGCAGCCACAGGCGCGTAGCCGATGAGGCGTTTATCAGGAGGCTGTACGCCGAGCATGGCGGCGCCCTGCTCCGGTACGCCCTGCATCTGACCGGCGGAGACAGGCAGCGGGCGGAGGACCTCGTGCAAGAGACGATCGTGCGGGCATGGCGGCACCCGGAGGCGCTGGCCGACCGGCAGCCGCGGCCGTGGCTCTTCGCCGTCGCCCGCAACCTGGCCGTGGACGCCTACCGGGCGCGGCAGTCACGGCCGCCCGAGGTAGGGCAGGCGGCGCTTGAGACGCTGCCCGTCGGCGACGATGCCGACCGCACCCTGGAGTCCTGGGCCGTGGCCGAGGCCCTCGCGTCGCTGCGTCCCGATCACCGTAAGGTGATCATCGAGACCTATTACCGGGGCTGCTCGGTCGCCGAGGCGGCCGCTACCCTCGGGATACCCGCGGGAACCGTGAAGTCGAGGACCTACTACGCGCTGAAGGCGCTGAAGCTGGCCCTCGCGGAACGGGGGCTGGATTCATGACTGGTACCTGGGACTGCCGGGAGGCACGCGTCGCCCTCGGTGTCTACGTGCTGGGCGCCATCGACCCGGCCGAGCGCACGCTCGTGGATGCCCACCTGGCCACCTGCCAAGCATGCCGGGCCGAGCTGGCCGAGTTCGCCGGCCTGCCCCGACTGCTTTCCCTGGTCCCCGCCGCCGACGCGATCGCCCTCGCCGAGGGGCTGTCTGCCGACGGCCTGCTGTCCGGCGACGACTTCCCCGACGGCCTGCTGTCCGGTGACGACTTTTCCGGTGACGTGTTCTCCGGCGGTGACGTGTTCGCCGGCCACCGGTATCCCGGAGCGGACCCGCTCCCGAAGCTCGCAGAAGTCCACGATCTGTCGGCCGCCCGCCGCAGGCGGCAACGGCTGGCCTGGGCAGGCGCAGCGGCTGCCGTCATCCTGATCGGCGCTGCCTTCTTCGGCGGCACGAAGCTGGCCGCGCCCGCTGCCCCTGCGGCGAACTCGGCCCAGCATCCGAACGGGCAGCCTAACGGTCCGTGGGTCACCGTCCATGGCGGCAGTGGCCAGGCCACCGCCACCGTCGCCTACCAGTCCATGGGCTGGGGCATCCAGATGGACGCGCTGGTAACCGGAATCCCGGTGCACGTCCGCTGCCAGATGTGGGTGGTCGAGAGCGACGGTACCCGCGTCCAGGTGGGAGGCTGGGAAACCGACGCCGCGGAGGGCACCGTCTGGTACCCGGCGTCCGCCTCGGTGCCCGCGTCCAATGTCTCGGCCTTCGTGATCACCCTCGCCAGCGGCCAGCACATTACCGTTACGCCAGCGTGATCTACACGCCGGGTAACTGAGGGAGCACTAGGGAATACTGGCGGGAATAGGCGCGGCGAACCGCACGCTGAGGGGAACGTGATGGGTGGGTTGATCGTCCTTGTCGCGGTGCTCGTGGCTGCCGCGGGTGTTGGCGTGACGCTGCGCCGGCGCCAGGGCAAGTTCAGGAGGCTCGGCCCTTGTACTGACGGCCGAAGATCTGGGTGCCCCGCTGGGCCAGCGGGCGACTCTGGTGCAGTTTTCCACCGAGTTCTGCGCCAACTGCCCGCCCACCAGGCGCCTGCTCGGCCAGGTGGCCGCCGAGAACCAGGGGGTCACGCTGGTGGAGGTGGATGCCGCCGCGCGGCTCGACCTGGCCAGGCGGCTGAACGTCTATGCCACCCCCACGGTCCTCGTGCTCGGCCCGGACGGCTCGATCGCCAGCAGGGCCAGTGGCCAGCCGCGCAAGTCCGACGTCCTGGCCGCGGTCGGCGGCGTCCTCGATCCCGGCGCCGCAGGGGCGGGGGCCTGATAGTGACAGACCCGATAGTGACAGACCCGATAGTGACAGCGGGGCCAGCGGCTAATAGCATCTGGTTTGTGCAGTCCCTAACAGCGCAGATGCTCACCAAGCGACGTGCTGTCGATTTTTGCCGGGTGGCGACCGCGATCTGTATGCGGCCGGCCCTGCCCCGTCACTGACGGAGAGTGGCGTCTCTCCCTGCGGGCAGGCCGAGCATGAGATTTACCTCACCTGCAGCTTGGGAGCACCATGAAAATCGATCCGCGAGGTTCGCGCTTTGGCGCGGCCATCACGACAGGCGTGGTCGCGATCGCGGTCGTCACGGGCAGCGGCTGGCTGCTGCTCGCCCAGACGGTGGTGTTCGCCATCGGGGCGCTAGCTGGCCTGCGCTACGCGCCTTACGGAATCGTCTACAAGGTCCTGGTCCGGCCGCGGCTCCGCCCGCCGGTCGAGTTTGAGGCCGAGGCGCCGCCCAGGTTCGCTCAGGGGATCGGCATGGTGATGGCGGCTATCGGGACGATCGGCTACCTGGCCGTATCGCCTGCTGTCGGGACCGTCTTCGCCGCGCTGACGCTGGCTGCCGCGTTCCTGAACGCGGCGTTCGACCTCTGCCTGGGCTGCCAGATGTACCTTCTCATTCAACGAATCAGGCCGGCCGCCTGACGTCGGTCGTACCCCAAGGAGGGTTTCCAACCATGAGCCGCTCAGACGTCCTAGTCGGGGCTGACTGGGTCGAGTCCAAGATCGGCGAGCCGGGCGTGGTCATCGTCGAGGTTGACGAGGACACCAGCGCGTACGACAAGGGCCACATCCCGTCAGCGATCAAGATTGACTGGAAGAAGGACCTGCAAGACCCGGTCCGCCGCGACTTCGTGGACAAGGCCGGCTTCGAGGCACTACTGTCCGAGCGCGGCATCTCCAACGATGACACCGTGGTGCTGTACGGCGGCAACAACAACTGGTTCGCCTCCTACGCGTACTGGTACTTCAAGCTGTACGGGCACGACAACGTGCTGCTGCTCGACGGCGGCCGCAAGAAGTGGGAGCTGGACTCCCGCGAGCTGGCCACCGAGGTGCCGTCCCGCCCCGCCACCACCTACACCGCCTCCGATCAGGACTCCGCTATTCGCGCGCTGCGCGACGAGGTCATCGCCTCCATCGGCGCCAAGAACCTGGTCGACGTCCGGTCGCCCGACGAGTTCACCGGCCGGCTGCTCGCCCCGGCCCACCTGCCGCAGGAGCAGGCGCAGCGTGCCGGGCACGTCCCGACCGCCCGCAGCATCCCGTGGTCGAAGGCCGCGAACGAGGACGGTACGTTCAAGTCCGACGACGAGCTCAAGGAGCTGTACCGGGAGGCTGGCGTCGACTTCGGCAAGGACACGATCGCCTACTGCCGTATCGGCGAGCGCTCCGCGCACACGTGGTTCGTCCTGCACGAGATCCTCGGGCAGGCGAACGTCAAGAACTACGACGGTTCTTGGACAGAGTACGGCTCGCTGGTTGGCGTGCCGATCGAGTTGGGAGAGGCACGTTGAGCAGCGATCTGAGCGGCTGCGGAGCACCGGCCGGCGGGATCACCGTCACGGCGGACGCCGCGGGCAAGGAGGCCATCGTCGAGGGCCACGTCACCGTGGGTGGCGTGCCGGCCAGCACGGGCTATGCCCGGCTGCGCGGCACTGGCGACGAGTTCGTCGCTGAGGTGCCCCTTGGCGAGGACGGCGGCTTCCGCTTCTTCGCCGCGCCCGGCGACTGGACGCTGGTCGTCCTCGCCCCGGGCGGGGTGCGCGAGGAGCGCGTCGTCCCGGCGGCGATCGGCTCGGTGACCAAGGTCGAGGTCGCCGTCTAACGACCGCAAAGTCCCGTATGCGGCGGGCGCCGGTGGTCTCCACCGGCGCCCGCCGTACTCTTATCCCGTGACGGAGCCAAGGCGGGAGTTCGAGCGGGAGCTAGAGGCCATCGAGGCTGATGTCATCCAGCTGCTCGCGATGGTCGAAGAGGGCCTCAGTCAGGCGCGGCAGGCCCTGCTTAACGGGGACGGTGACGTCTGCGCCGTCTTGATGGAGCGCGACCGCGAGATCGACCTGCTCTACCGGCAGGTCGAGGAACTGGTGCAGCGGGAGATCCTGCTGCAGGCACCGGTCGCCTCGGACCTGCGCTTCTTGCTGTCGGTGCTGCGGATCACGCCCGAGCTTGAGCGCACCCACGACCTCATCGTGCAGATAGCGGCTAGCGCGCCAAGAGCCAAGCCGGCGGACCTGTCGCCGAGCGGCCAGCAGATCCTGGTGCGGATGGGTGACCTTGTCACGCAGATGTGGGGCAAGGCGTCAGACTGCTGGTACCAGCGGGACCCGGCGGTGGCCGGGATACTCGCGGAGCAGGACAAGGAGCTGGACGACCTGCACGCCCGGCTGTTCGCCGAACTGGCCGCCGGTGGCATGTCAGCCCGCGCGACGATGGAGTTCACGCTGGTGGCGCGCTGCTATGAGCGCCTCGGCGCGCACGCGGTGAACCTCGCCCGCCGGGTGATCTACCTCGCGGGCCCCGCCCGGTGACAGAAACTAGCCGATAGCGTCCGGCGACGGATGGGGGACGTGGCAAGGGCCGGCCTGTGGGTGACAGGCCGGCCCCGCTGCGTTCGGCTTGGGGTCTATTAGCCGATCCGGCCGGTGACGTATGCCTGGGTGCGCTCGTCCTTGGGGTTCTCGAAGATGTTCGCCGTGCGGTCGTACTCGACGAGGACGCCGGTGCGGGTGTCGCTGGCTCCCGGCTTCTCGCTGCGCAAGACCGAGAAGAAGGCGGTCCGGTCACTGACCCGGGTCGCCTGCTGCATGTTGTGCGTGACGATGACGATCGTGTACTTGGACTTGATCTCCTGCATCAGGTCCTCGATCCGGCCCGTGGCGATCGGGTCGAGGGCGGAGCAGGCGCTCGTCCATGAGCACGACGTCCGGCTCAACGGCCAGCGTCCTGGCTATGCACAGCCGCTGTGCCTGGCCGCCTGACAGGCCCAGGGCGGACTTGTTCAGCCGGTCCTTGACCTCGTCCCACAGGGCCGCCTGGCGCAGCGAGCGCTCGACGATCTCATCGAGCCTGGCCTTGCCGCGGATGCCGTTGATGCGCGGGCCGTAGGCGATGTTGTCGTAGATGGACTTCGGGAAGGGGTTTGCCTTCTGGAAGACCATGCCGATGCGTCGCCGGACAGCCGTGGGGGAGGCCTGAGCGTCGTAAAGGCCGGCTCCCCGGTAGCGGATCTTTCCTTCCACCCGCGCGCCAGGGATCAGGTCGTTCATCCGGTTCAGCGAGCGCAGCACCGTGGTCTTGCCGCACCCGGAGGGGCCGATGAAGGCAGTGATCTCGTGCTCGTGGATGGTCAGCGACACGTCGGTGACGGCGCGGAACGCGCCGTAGTAGATGGAGACGTTCCGCACGTCGAAGACGGCGGTTCCCGCCTGCGGCTCGGACTCCACCTTGGTCGAAGTCTCGGGGACCGCCAGCTTGGCGATGACCTCGTTATCAGGGCGTTCCATGACGTTCCTACCGGGAGTGTCGGGTGAAGCGGGCGGTGACGATTCGGGCAGCGATCATCAAAACGAAGGCTATGACAATCAGGGTGAGGGCCGCACCCCATGCCCGGGCCTCGGCACCGACGTATGGTGATGTCGCGTTCGCGAAGATCTGCGCGGCCAGCGTCGTGTTCGCGCCGCTGAACAGGTTCGTGTTCGTGGACTCCACCGTGAGGATGGTGAACAGCACCGGTGCCGTCTCGCCCGCCGCGCGGGCGACAGCGAGCAGGGCGCCGCTGACGATCCCGCCGATCGCGGCCGGGATGACCACGGTCAGCGTCACCCGCGACTTGGTGGCGCCGAGGGCGTAGCTGCCTTGGCGGAGGCTATCGGGCACCAGGCGGAGCATCTCATAGCTTGAGCGGATGACGATCGGCAGCATCAGGCAGGCCAGCGCGAAGGAGCCGGCCAGTCCCGAGGCCCCGAAGTTCAGCACCCAGATCGTGTAGATGAACAGGCCCATCACGATCGACGGCACGCCGGTCATGACGTCCGCCATGAACGCGATGACCGTGGCGAGCAGGCCCTTGCCCCCGTACTCGTTGATGTAGATCGCGCCGAGCACGCCCAGTGGGATGGCGATGAGCGCGGCGAAGCCGGTGATCTCCAGCGTCCCGACGATCGCCGCGCCCATGCCGCCGAAGCCGAGCGGCATGACGTTCGGCGGGATCGTGGCGCTGGTCAGGAACTGCCAGCTGATGGCGTGGGCGCCCTTGTCGATCACCAGGTACAGCACCAGGACGAGCGGCACCAAGATCACGATGAGCGCCGCCACCATCAGGGACGTCATGATCTGGTTCTTGGCTCGCCGCCAGCCAGGCTCGCGCAGGTCCGGTACGGGTTGCTGCCCGGCGGTCACGGTAGCGGTTGCCATCAGGCCCCCCTCATCTTCCGCGCGGAGCGCTGCACGATCGCGCGCGCGAACAGGTTGATGATGAGCGTGATCGCGAACAGCAGCAGGCCGATGCCGATCAGGGCGGAGCGGAACTCGCCGGAGGCCTCACCGAACTGCAGCGCGATGACGGCCGGCATCGAGTAGCCGGTGTAGAACAGGTGCGGCGTGACCTGCGCCGAGGCGCCGATCACCAGTGCCGCCGCGATCGTCTCGCCCATCGCCCGGCCCAGGCCCACCAGGACCGCGCCGACCACGCCGCCCTGGCTGTGCGGCCACACGGCGCCGCGGATCATCTCCCAGCGGGTGGCGCCGAGCGCGTAGGCGCCCTCCTTGTCGATCGTGGGCACGGTCGCGATCACCTCGCGTGACAGCGAGGTGATGATCGGCGTGATCATGATCGCCAAGATGATGCCGGCGGTGAAGAACGACGCGCCGCTGACGTTCGGCCCGCCGAACAGCGAGTCCAGCACCGGGATGCCGTTCACCCCGGACGAGATGTCCGTGTAGATCTTCTGCAGCCACGGGACGAGCACCAGGACTCCCCACAGGCCCCACACCACCGACGGCACCACGGCCAGCAGGTCGACGACGTACACGATGGGCTGCGCGAACCTGCGCGGGAGGACTTCAGTCAGCAGGAGCGAGATGCCAAGGCTGATGGGGACCGCGATGATGATCGCGATCACCGAGGAGATGACCGTGCCGTAGACGAAGGCCATCGGGCCGAAGCTGTTGGTTGACTGATCCCAGTCGGCGGAGAAGAACCCCTTGAAGCCGGCCGAGGTGAACCAACTCGTGGACTGCTGGGCCGTCGAGACGGCGATCAGCACCAGGATCACCAGGACTAGCAGTCCGGCGATCAGCGCCAGGAGCGCGAAGCCGCGGTCGCCAAGCGGCCGCCGGTGCGCCAGCGGGTGGGCGGCCAGGCCGAGGAGGCCGGACCCGCCTGAACCGTGGTGCTCATTTGCTCAGGAGGTGATCTGGTTAAGCTGGGCGACGGCCGCGGAGTCGATGCTCGCAGGCAGCGGCGCGAGGTTCAGCGGGGTGAGCAGCGCCTGGCCCTGCGAGCTGAGCAGGAAGCCGAGGTAGGCCTTGATCAGCGCCACGTCGTTCGCGTTCGGCTGGTTCTTGTACACGATGTCCCACGACTGGTAGGTGATCGGGTACGACGTCGCGCCCGGCTCGTCGGCCGTGAGGAAGGTCAGGTTGGACGCCGGGGTGTCGTGCGTGGCGGCCGCGGCCGCCGACGCGCTCGATGGTGCCACGTAGTCGCCGGCCGAGTTCTTGATGGTCGCGGCGGTCAGGCCAGAGGCGGTGGCGGTGGAGAAGTCAACGTAGCCGATCGCGCCCGGGGTGGACTTGACGATCTGGGCCACGCCGCTGCCGCCGTCGCCGGCGCGGGCGGTGGACGGCCACTTGATCGTCGAGGCGGTGCCGAGCTTCCAGGCGCTGCCCGCGGCGTCCACGAGGTACTGGGAGAAGTTCGCCGTCGTGCCCGAGGAGTCCGAGCGGACGGCGAGGGTGATCTTCTCGCTGGGGAGGGTCACGCCCGGGTTGAGCGCGGCGATCGCGGAGTTGTTCCAGGTCGTGATCTGGCCCTGGAAGATCTGCGAGAGGACGGACGCGTCCAGCTTCAGGCCGGTGACGCCAGTCAGGTTGTAGGCGATCGCGATCGGGCCGATCTGGACCGGGAAGTACAAGATGGCCCGGCCCTTGAGGTTCGCCTGCTCAGAGGACGGGACGGGCGAGTCCGAGCCGGCGATCAGGACCGTGTTGCCGTACAGGTCCGTGCGGCCGGTGCCCGAGCCGACAGAGTCGTAGTTGACGGTCACGCCCGAGTCCACGGACTTGAACGCCGTGATGGCGGCCTGCTGGAAGTTGGTCTGGAACGTCGAGCCGGCGGCGTTGATCGTGCCGCTGGCCGTGGCCGCGGCCGGCGAACTGGACGCGCCGCCAGTCGTGGTCGCGGACGAGGGAGTGGATGAAGATGAGGACGAGCCCGAAGAGCACGCGGCGAGCAGTGCGACCGCGACAACGGCGCCCCCCGCGGTGATGGCCTGCTTCCTGCCCCGGAGTTGCATTTCGAATTTCTCCTCTTAAGTCATTGGTTGCCACTCGCTATAGGGTCCTGCCCCATGGCCAGCCGCCCAGGCGGCAAAGTCGTTAGCCGCCCGTACAGTTTGCCGTCCCTCGTGTCGCTCACGGGTGAACGGAATAGGTATAGAGAGTGGATTTGAGGTTAACTTATGGTGAATTGGCGGCATTTTTGAGAAAGGGCAGCACGTTCCGACCGCGATAGTGCGCCCCGTGTGCTGTGACGAGCGTCTCACTACGGGAAGGCTGATTTGCCTCCCGGTAAACCACCAGGTTGAGCAAGTAGCAGCTCATCCATGGCCCTCGCTAGCCGCGTGTTCTACTACGAGCATAGGGCCCACTTCGGGTGAATGTGGGAGGGCGCGATTGCGCCGAGAGTCGCATCGCCTGATTCCTGGGGGATCCGGCGGGTATCTGGCGCCGCCCGGATGCCCTGGTTTACCTGTGCGGCATCAATCTGGCCAGGCCTAATTTCCTGCCAGTTCACCTTAAATTCACATAACAACGCTATCAATAAGGAAGGACACGCGGGATTCTGCCTCCCGCTTCGTGGGATGAGCGTGAGGGCAAGGTGTGGCTAGATGACTGCTGGCTCCGGGGGGAGCAGTGGCCACGTGCCCTCGCAGCGAAGCGGCCAGGCCGACCGGCTTAGGGCCGTCTCAGGCCAGCTGACCGCCGTGGACGTCGGGGCCGCCGCTGGCGTGCTCGCCGAGCGTATCGCCGCCGCCCTCGTTCACCGGGAGCCAGGATGGCGACTGCCACGGCGCAGTGCCCTCGCGCGCCGCTACAACGTGAGCGTCCCCGAGGTTGACGCGGCCATTACCGAGCTGATGAGGCGGTCCCTGGTCCGCAGGCTTCCCGATGGGCAGCTTTACCGGGTCAGCCAGGCCGAGTACCTCATCCCGGTGGAGGGGATCGGCGGGCTGCGCACCCGCCTTGACCCGATGGGCGCCGACATCATCTGCCAGGCCCGGCACGTCTCGCAGCGCGACGCGCCGCAGGACATCGCCTGGGCCCTCGGCGCGCAGGCGCAGACCGTCGTCAAGGTCGTCCGGTGCGTCTGGGTGTCGGCCGGCGCGCCGGTGGCGATCTCCGTCGCCTACCTGCCGCAGGCCGTCTTGGAGACTTTGTCCGCCGCTGAGGCAGGGTCCTTTCAGGGGACGCTTCAGTCGCTGCCCGATGGCGCGGTCGCGGTCGGGAGTTCCTACCCGGCCGCGGTGGACCTGGAGCTGTCGCCGCCGCAGTCTTCGGTCGCCCGCAGCCTGCGGCTGGTACCGGGCCAGTCGGCCATCTCCGTGACGACCAGGTTCGATGACGCGGAGTCCAGGTCACCGGTTGGCCTGTCCGTGGTCGTCTTGAAGCCCGAGCACTTCCGGGTGGTCATCGAGGCGCGGTAAGGAGTCAGGGCCAGTGGCGCCGGCTACGGCGGTATTCCGCGTGGTGCGCAGCCATCGCTCAGTTGAACTGGCAGAATGAATATCAATGGACACGTCAACTCCCGCGCCCCGGCTCCCTATGCGGGCCAGGCTCGCGACCACCGTCGGTGGTGCCGCAGCGACCGTATCCAGGCTGGCCGGCAAAGGCGACGGCTCGGTCATCGGCGGCATCATCGGGCTCCGGCTTGAACCGGATCTGCTGTCCCTGCTCGCCGTGGGGCGGCAGGTGATCCTCGTCACAGGGACCAACGGCAAGACGACGACCACGCGGCTGATCACGGCCGCGCTGGGAGCTACCGGCCAGCAGATCGCGAGCAACATCTACGGCGCCAACATGGAGGCCGGGCTGACGTCCGCGCTCAGCCGGGCCCTGGACGCGCCGCTTGCGGTCCTTGAGACCGACGAGAAGTACATCCCCGCCATGATCAGGGCCACCGCGCCGAAGATCGTGGTCCTGCTGAACCTGAGCAGGGACCAGATGGACCGTGCCGCCGAGATCTGGATGCTCGCAAGGCGCTGGCGTGACGCACTCGCCGCCGCGCCAGGCACCCTGGTGGTGGCCAACGCCGACGATCCCCTGGTCGCCTGGGCGGCTAGTTCCGCGAGCGCGGTGACCTGGGTGGCCGCCGGGCAGCGGTGGCGGGAGGACTCCTGGTGCTGCCCGCACTGCGGGGCGCACCTGGCGCGCGGCGGTGATGACTGGAGTTGCAGGGAGTGCGCTAACCGGCGTCCGCCGGTGCGGTGGACGCTGCAGGACGGCCAGGTCATCGATCCTGAAGGCCGCGCGCGGCCACTGGAGCTAGCGCTGCCTGGGCGGGCCAACGCGTCCAACGCGGTGGTCGCGCTCGCGGTCGCCGAGGCGTTCGGCGTTGACGCCTCCAGCGCGCTCGCCCAGATGCGCGGCGTCACCTCGGTGGCCGGCCGGTACACCCAGGTGCGGCGGCGCGGGACGCAACTGCGGCTGCTGCTCGCCAAGAACCCGGCTGGCTGGCTGGAGGCACTGGACGTGATGGCGCCCGCGCCGGTCCCGGTGCTGCTCGCGGTGAACGCGCAAGTGCCCGACGGGCGGGACACCTCATGGCTGTGGGACGTCGACTACCGCCGGTTGCGCGGCCGCCCCGTACTGGTGGGCGGTGAGCGCAAGATGGACCTTGCCGTCCGGCTGGAGGCCGACGACGTCGCCTTCCGCCTAGTGGACAGCATTGACCAGGCGATTGACCTGGCTCGCTCGCCGCAGCTTGAGGTGCTGGCCAACTACACGGCGTTCCAGCAGTACCGCGCCGTTCTTGGCCGAGCTGAATAAGACATGAGCGCAATTGAACCCATAGGACGCAACGGTATGGCCAACTCTCCTACGCCCGGCTGGCGGCCGCTACGGCTCGTCTGGGTCTACCCGGACCTGCTGAGCACCTACGGTGACCGTGGCAATGTGCTCGTGCTTGAGCGCCGTGCGGCACTGCGCGGCATGCCCGTCGACGTGCTGGAGGTCAACTCCGACCAGCGGGTCCCCGCAGACGGTGACATCTACCTGATGGGCGGTGGCGAGGACCTGCCGCAGGTGCTCGCGACCCGGAGGCTGGCGGCCGACGGCGGCCTGCATGAGGCGGTCCGCCGCGGCGGGGTCCTGTTCGCGGTGTGCGCCGGGTACCAGGTCCTCGGCACCGAATTCGCCGGGGCCGAGGGCCAGTTGCTGCCGGGACTCGGCCTGCTCGACATCGCCAGCAGCCGCGGCGAGCGCCGCAGCGTCGGCGAGATCCTCGCCGACATCGACCCGGCACTGGGCGTGCCGCGGCTGACCGGTTTCGAAAACCACCAGGGCGTCACCAGGCTGGGACCGGGTGCCAAGCCCCTGGCCCGCGTCATGACAGGCGTGGGCAACGGCGACGGGACCGAGGGCGCGTATGCCGGCCGGGTGCTCGGCACCTACCTGCACGGGCCGGCCCTGGTGCGCAACCCGGGCCTCGCCGACCTGCTGCTCACCTGGGCGCTTGGCCAGCAACTGCCGCCGATCCCGCCGCAGGCCGAGGAGCTCGCGATGCGCCTGCGGCGCGAGCGCCTCAGCGCCGTGCCAGTGGTCCAGAACAGGGCGCAGTAGACGACGACCTGGGCGCCGTCCGCCATGATCTCGGCCACGAAGGTGGCCGAGCCCGAGACGCGGATCCCGTCGATCACGTCGAGCGCGGAGATCTCCCGGCGGGCGGCGCACTGCGTGCACACCGTCACCGTGCCGCCCGCGAGGATTCCAGCCAGCATGTCGGCCAGTGGTGCCGCCTGCGGCAGGGAGAACTCGTGCGCGCGCCCCGGAAGGGCGAACCAGGCGGCCTCACCGGTCAGCCATAGGGACACGCCGATGCCACTAGCCACGGCTGTCGCCGCTACAGTGAACGCCTGGTTGCAGCGCTCGGGATCATCCTTGCCCGCGGTCACCTTGACGACGAGCGTACGTGCTAGCACGCTGTCACTCTATTGCCCGCTGCCGAGATGACATAGTCCACTAGGCTCGACATCGTGCATGGCATGCTGAGCGCGGCGATCATGATCGCCGCCTACGCCGTGGTCGCCGTCGTCGCCGCCTACACGGCAGTCAAGGTAATCAGGGGAGGGCCACATGGTGGATGAACAACTGGCGAGCGAACTGCCGGAAGAGCACCCGGACCTCGCTGCGCTGAGCTTCCTGCTCGGCCGCTGGGAAGGGGTCGGGAAGGGCGACTACCCGACGATCGAGGCGTTCGACTTCATCTCCGAGCTCACGTTCACTCACAACGGCAAGCCGTTCCTGATCTACACCAGCCGGTCCTGGCTGCTTTCCCACGACGAAAACGGGCAGCGGGTGAAGGGCCGTCCGCTTGGGATGGAGACGGGCTTCTGGCGGCCCCAGCCGGGTGGCCAGGTCGAGGTGCTGCTCACTCACCCCACTGGGATCACCGAGATCTACCTGGGCGAGGTGTCGGGCACCAGGATCGAGATGGCCACTGACGCTGTGGTCCGTACCGAGACCGCTAAGGACTACGCGGCGGGCAAGCGCCTGTACGGCCTTGTGGACAGCCAGCGTGCGGGGGAGAAGGACCTGGCCTACGCCTACGACATGGCGGCGGTGGGCCAGCCGCTGCAGCCCCACCTGTGGGCTCGCCTGCAGTGGGCCTGGACGGACTGAGCACGGAAGAACCCGGGAATGTAAAACCCCCGGGCGACTCCGCTGCTTGCAGCGGGATCAGGTGGACAAGCCTGATCAACCCGGGGGGGCGGTGCATGCCTTGGATTAGCCGGCCGCCACACCAGTAGCGGCTGCGGCGGCTAGCTGACAGCCACCTCGCATGTCCGAGAACTATGCATAAATCGGACCACCTCCCTTCTGCGTACCTCCGACGTTAGTCCGCCCCGCTCGATCTGCGCAAGGTGTTTTTTGGCACCTAGACTCATCGGTATGGACTGGGACGCGCAGCTCAGGGCACGGGGCTATCGGGTCACCCCGCAGCGGCAGCTCGTGCTCGAGGCGATCGGCAGGCTTGACCACGCCACGCCCGAGAAGATCGCCGCAGCCGTCCAGCAGACCGCGCGCGGCGTCAACATGTCCACGATCTACCGGACGCTGGAGCTGCTAGACAACATCGGACTGGTTACCCACCATCACCTGAGCGACGGGGCCCCCACCTACCACCTGGCCACCGACGGCGATCACGTGCACCTGGTCTGCCAGGGCTGTGGCAAGCTGAGCGAGGTCCGGCCAGAGGCAATAAAGCCGCTCATCACGGCGCTGGACCAAGAGCAGGGTTTCGAGACCGATGTGGCGCACCTGACCGTCTTCGGGCAGTGCGCCGAATGCAGGAGTAAGCAGGGCTGAGCGAGCTTGCGGCGGAGCCGGCGACCTGGAGGCGGGGCCGTCAGCAGAGCGGGAGGTACTAATGCTTGACATCGACGGCGCCGTGGAAGCGCCCTGGCCGGACGAGGGGGTGGCCGCGCACTACGGCGACCCGCTGCGTGAGCAGCGCGTCATGGCGGCCCGCGGCGCGCTGGTCGACCGGTCCAACCGTGGCGTTGTCACGGTCAGCGGGCCGGATCGGCTCACCTGGCTGCATAGTCTGACCAGCCAGCACCTAGAGCGACGCAAGCCTGGGGAAACCGCGCAGGCGCTCATCCTGAACCCGCAGGGCCACCTCGAGCACCACCTGACGCTGGCCGACGATGGCACGCGCGTCTGGATTCACGCCGAGCCGGGCACCGCGGCCGCACTTGCCGCCTACCTGGACTCGATGAGGTTCATGCTCCGGGTGGAGGTCGAGGACGTTACGCGGCGCTACGCCGTTGCGTCCTTCGCCGGCGGACTACCCGAGTCCGCGGTTGCCCGAGCCTGCAGTGACCTGGGGGGTGCGGCGATGATGGTGGGCCCGTTCTGCAGCGATGTGATCATCGAGCGAGACGGCATCGCTGACGCGCCCGGGAAGCTCGGCCTGGCCGTGGCTGGCATGTGGGCCCTTGAGGCGGCGCGGATCGCGGCGCGCGTCGCCCGGCCGGGGCTGGACACCGACCACAAGACGCTGCCACACGAGGTGGGGCTGATCGAGCCGGCCGTGCACCTGAGCAAGGGCTGCTACCGGGGACAGGAAACGGTGGCCAGGGTGCACAACCTGGGGCACCCGCCGCGTCGGCTGGTCTTCCTGCACCTGGATGGCAGCGTGGACCGGCTGCCGGCGCACGGGTCCGCGATTACCCGCGGTCCAGCGGGAGACGAGGTGGGCTTCGTCGGCTCCGCCGCCCTGCACTACGAGCTCGGGCCGATCGGCCTCGGGCTGGTCAAGCGAACCGTCCCGGTGGAAGATACGCTGCTGGCCGACGGGGTCGCCGCTGGTCAAGAGGTGATCGTCGCGGTAGACGCGGGCGCGAACGTGAAGGTTACCCTTCGCCGTGACAGCGTGCCGCAGCCGCCGGCGGCGGCACGCAAGCTGATATGAGACGCGCTGACCTAGGGGGACGAGTGCTGCGCCGGGCCTTGCTGGCTGCTTCATCGAGTGACCAGGTACGCGGGCTGCTGACCGGCACGTCGGCGACCCGAGCCCTCGTGGCCAGGTACGTCGCTGGCGAGACCATCGTCGACGCGGTGCGCGTCGCCCATGAGCTGCGCGACGGCGGGTCCTTGTGACGGTCGACTACCTGGGCGAAGACACAGCCGATTCGCCGCAGGCCGCCAGCGTGGCAGGCGAGTACCTGTCCCTGCTGGAAAAGCTGGGTGAGGACGGGCTCACCGCTGACGGCGCGGTCGAGGTGTCAGTAAAGCCCACCGCGGTCGGGCTGCTGCTCGGCGACCCCGCGCTGGGGGAGAGGATCGCCGGGGAGCACATCGAGCAGATCGCCGCCAAGGCCGCATCCGTTGGCACCACCGTGACGGTCGACGCGGAGGACCACCGCAGGACGGATGCCGCCCAGCGCATCGCGGGCGCGCTTCGGTCGCGGTATCCGCAGGTCGGCAGCGTGCTGCAGGCCGCGCTGCGCCGGACGGAGACCGATGCCCGCGCGCTGCAGGCACCGGGCACCCGGGTCCGGCTGTGCAAGGGCGCCTACAGCGAGCCAGTCTCTGAGGCGTTCACGGACCGGCACGACATCGACAAGTCATTCGCCCGGTGCCTGCGCATCCTGATGGACGGGTCCGGCTACCCGATGATCGCGACGCACGACCCCCGGCTGATCGCGATCACCACGGCGCTTGGCCTTTCCCGCCCCGACGGGTCCTTCGAGTACCAGATGCTGTATGGGATACGCCCGGATGAGCAGGCGCGGCTCGTAGCGTCCGGGGCGCGGGTGCGGGTCTACGTGCCCTACGGCAGGGACTGGTACGGGTACCTGGTGCGGCGTCTGGCCGAGCGGCCGGCGTCGCTCGGGCTGGTCGCACGGTCGCTGGTGCCGTCCGCGCCGCGTGTCTCACTGCGGAGGTCTCATTAACGGTCCTGGCTGGGCCTGTCGCGATACGGTCTAGGGCATGATCGTCATACTTGGCGCCGGGAAGATGGGCGAGGCGCTGCTCTCGGGCCTGCTGCGAGCCGGGCACGCGCCGTCGTCGGTAGTGGCCATCGAGCGCCACGAAGGGCGCGCCGCGCAGGTCAGCGAAGCCCACGGGGTCAGCGTCGTCGCGGACACGCAGGTCGTGGAGCGGGCCGCCACGCTCATCGTCGCGGTAAAGCCGCAGGACATGGCCAGCGCGCTGGCCGAGATCTCGCCATTTGTGTGCGAGGAGCAGCTGGTGATCTCGATCGCCGCGGGCATCACGACGTCGTTCATCGAGCAGCGGCTGCCTCCCGGGGTACCGGTGGTCCGCGCCATGCCCAACACGCCGGCGGTTGTCGCCGAGGCGATGTCGGTGATCTCGGCGGGCACGCACGCCTGCGACAAGCACCTGGCCCGTGCCAGGGAGCTGTTCCTGTCGGTCGGCAAGGTCGCGGTCATCCCGGAATCGCAGCAGGACGCTGCTACCGCGCTGTCCGGCAGTGGCCCCGCCTACGTGTACTACCTCGTCGAGTCGATGGTGGACGCCGGGATCCTGCTCGGCGTGCCGCGCGAGACGGCACTGGAGCTCGTCATCCAGTCCGTGTACGGGGCGGCCACGATGCTGCGGGAGTCAGGGGAGCACCCGGTGATCTTGCGGGAGGCCGTGACATCTCCGGGTGGCACGACGATCGCAGCCATCAGGGAGCTGGAGAACCACCGGGTTCGCGCGGCCTTCCTCACCGCGATCGAGGCGGCACGGGACCGGGGACGGGAGCTGGGCGGCTCGTGAGGGTATTACGGGCTTGGGCGGTATTGGGAGGAACGCATGGCCGGTTCGCTGCAGGTCCTGTGGGACGAGGCGCTGACGCGGTACGACTTCGGCCGGGAGCACCCGATGAACCCGGTCCGGGTCGCGCTCACCTTCTCGCTAGCGCGCCAGCTCGGGGTGCTCACCGCGCCGGGCGTTGCGATCCGCCAGCCCGCGCCGGCGACGGACGTGGAGCTGGCGGCAGTCCACGACTACGAGTACATCGAAGCCGTCCGGCAGGCCGGCCTGACGCTCGCCCCGGCGCTCCGCTACGGCCTCGGCACGCCAGACGACCCGGTGTTCCCCGGCATGCACGAGGCGTCCGCGCTGATCGTCGGCGCCACCTTGGCGGCGGCCCGCGCGGTGTGGACGGGGGAGGCGGTCCACGGGGCATCCATCTCCGGCGGCCTGCACCACGCGATGCGCCGGGCAGCGAGCGGCTTTTGCGTCTACAACGACCCCGCGGTGGCCATCAAGTGGCTGCTGTCGGCGGGCGTGACCCGCGTGGCCTACGTCGACATCGACGTCCACCACGGTGACGGCGTGCAGGCCGCCTTCTACGATGACCCGCGGGTGCTGACGATCAGCCTGCACGAGCATCCCGCCACCCTGTTCCCGGGAACAGGGCTGCCCGGCGAGACCGGGGCGGGCGCGGGGCTGGGGCATGCTGTCAACGTGGCCCTGCCCGCTGGCACGTCTGACGAGGGCTGGCTGCGGGCGTTTGACGCGGTGGTCCCACCGTTGCTGCGCGCGTTCAAGCCGCAGATCCTGGTGACCCAGCACGGCTGCGACAGCCACTTCCTGGACCCGCTGGCACACCTGGAGGTCAGCGTGGACGCGCAGCGCCAGGCGGCCATCTGGCTCCATGACCTGGCCCATGAACTGTGCGGCGGGCGGTGGGTGCTGACCGGCGGCGGCGGTTATGCGCTGGTCCAGGTCGTGCCCCGGGCCTGGGCGCACCTGCTCGCGATCGCGGCGGGCACGCCGTTGGACCCGGGACGGGAGGTTCCGGCCGCCTGGCGCGAGGAGGCTGGCAGGCTGACTGGCGAGCGGCCGCCGTCGGTGATGACCGATGGCGCCTCCGCGCGGCACCGTCCGTTCAGTTCCGGCATGGATCCTGACGACCCGATCGACCGGGCCATCATGCGGACTCGGAACGCCGTTTTTGCCTCACACGGACTACATCCACATCCCTGACGTGGCCCTTTCGGAATTTTCGGTGATTACTTTGGGCCATGCCTGAGGCCGTCGCGACAGGTCCGGGCGGGGAGTAACAACAATGAGGCTATTCGGGGGGGTTGCTCTTTTCTGTGCGGGACTTACCCTGGAGACGTACGTGACTGGTGCGCTGAATCCGGTCAGGCGTGCTCGGCTTCGCGCGGAAGAGGGTAATGATGGCAAACGAAACCCCCCTTAGCGACGTGAGATTCCTTACCGTCGCGGAAGTGGCCACCATCATGCGGGTATCCAAGATGACGGTCTACCGGCTGGTTCACTCTGGCGAGCTTGAGGCCATCCGGGTTGGTCGGTCATTCCGGGTCCCTGAGCAGGCGGTTAACCAGTACCTACGGGGAGCCTTCGTCGGCACTGGCTGACGGCCGGGCCCGGCGTGCCGAGCGGCGAGGAGACCGGAGCCGCCGTGGGGCACGCAGGGGTGCGGCTCGTCGGGGGTGTGGACCTGGCGGCACTTGTGGTACTGGACGGCACAACGCTGCCTCGTAGAGGGTAGGCTAGGAGACTGCGCGAGCGACCGTGCTCGCGCAGTCTGTCCGTATAAGGGCAGACTGCCTAACTTCGGGCGTGTGCCCAGCCTCCCTTAGCGGTGAGCGCGATGGCGTGCCCGTCAGCCGTTGTGCCAGGAAGGGTAGGTGGGCCTGATGGGTTCCGTCATCAAGAAGCGCCGCAAGCGGATGGCTAAGAAGAAGCATCGCAAGCTGCTGAAGAAGACGCGCATCCAGCGCAGGAACAAGAAGTAACCAACGAGTCCACGGACCGCGCCGGGCGCGGCCCGTGGCTGTCTCGTGCCCAAGGGGGGGCACCGACCGAAATCGCCTTCACCGAGAGCGGAGCGGATATGTGGGGCAAGCGGCAACGTGCCGACGACTGGGACGGCGATCGCCGGGACCAGCCTGAGGACCATCGTGACCAGCGACCCGACGACCGTCGCGGAAGCGGGTACTGGGACGAGTCCGCCGAGTGGGCCGGGAACAACGGCAACCGCCAGGGCTTCGGCGATCAGGGCTTCGGTGACGGTGACCGGCAGGGCTTCGCCGATGCCGGCAGGCCTGGGTTCGGTGACGGTGGCCGGCAGGGCTTCGGTGACCCCTCGTGGGGGCAGCAGTGGCGAGGCGACGGCCCGCTCGGCGAGCCTGGCTACAGTGACTCCGGTCATGGCGGGCCTGGCTACAGTGAGCCCGGTTTCGGTGACTCCGGTCATGGCGGGCCTGGCTACAGTGGCTCCCGGTCACGGCGGGCCTGGCTACAGTCAGCCCCGGTTTCGGTGACTCCGGTCATGGCGGGCCTGGCTACAGTCGCCCCGGTCACGGCGGGCCTGGCTACAGTGCGCCCGGTCACGGGGGGCCTGGCTACAGTGCAGCCCCGGTCATGGCGGGCCTGGCTACAGCGAGCCTGGCTTCGGTGACTCCGGTCATGGCGGGCCTGGCTACAGTGCGCCCCGGTCACAGTGAGCCCGGCTTCGGCGGCCCGCGGCAGGACGCGTGGCAGGGTGACCCCCGGCGGCCCATGCGAGACTTTCCCGAGGCCGGCTTCGGGCAGCCAGGCTACGGGGGCCGTGGCGGCGACTTCGGTCCCCCGGATCTGGCTGCCCCGGACTTCGGCGGCGACTTCCGTGGTGGTGACCGGCGTGACCTGGAATACCGCGATCTGGATCGCCGTGATCCGGACCGGCGTGACCTGGAGCGCCGCGACAGCGGCGGCCAGTGGAACGACGCCGGAGGCTGGGGCCAGGCCGAATCCGAGATGGCGGTTCCCGTATTCACCCCGGCCGCCCAGGCATCTGCGCCTGCCGCCCAGGTATCTCCGCCGGCCGTCCAGGTATCTTCCCCGCCTCCCGGTGTCGTCCCAGCGAGTGTCACCGGCACCCGGCCGTATGGTCGGCTGTCTATATTCACGCTGCTTGACGACCGGGTAGCGGAATTTGACCGGCTCGCGGGGCAGGCCGCCGAGGGTGTCCACCTGACTGAGCCGGACACCCTGGTTTACGTAATGCATGTAGTGCCCAAGGCGCCAATGCAGCGGATAATCTACGAGATTTACCGCGACCACACTGCTTTCGAGAGCCACCAGCGGCAGCCGCATATCATGCAATTCGAGGAAGGGCGCAAGTCCTGCGTCCTCGTCACGAACATCATTGACCTGCGGCTCAAGTACGCGAAGGTGGCGCCGCTGCAGGGAGCCGCGCCGCAGTCCGGGGGGCCGCTCCAGTTGCCCGCGGGGCAGTCCCCGCAGGGACCGGGTCCGCGGCACCGGGCACAGCAGGCACCGGAGCCCGACGGTGACTGGCTTGGCGAGCCGGCGGCTGGCCGCTCGGCGGACCTAGACGGCGACTGGTCGGCAGACCGCTCGTTCAACGGCGGTGAGCGCAGGTCACAGGACTGGGGACAGCCACAGTACATGGGGCAGCGGTACCGGGATATCTGAGATGGCAGCGCGCATCACCCTGTTCAGCCGTCCGGGCTGCCACCTGTGTGATGACGCGCGCGACATCATCCGCCGCGTTGCCGGGGACCTTGGGGTCTCCTGGGAAGAGCGGGACATCACGGCCTGCGAGCAGGACATGGTGGACTACTGGGACAAGATCCCGGTGACGCTCGTCGATGGCGTCCAGCACGACTTCTGGCGAGTGTCCGAAGCCCGGCTGCGTTCGGCCCTCACCGGGTCAGGTAGTTTGTCACACTAAATACTTCGGGTCACCCTCCCCCCTCGCAGCTGGGGAGTGACTTTCTGCGGTCACTCCCGGAACTCGTGTGCCTGGTGTGCTCGGGACTCTTGCGCCGTCCATGGCGTGCTCACCCCCTCCCGGAGAGCGACTTTGTGCATGCATTCACAAACGACGTAAGGTAGGAGGCGGCCATCAACCGGCGGGCCTGACCGGTAAGCCGACCGTTGATGCAGGTAAACCCAGAACGCCACGACTCCAGCGGATCATGATCTCCAGTCCGCCGCCCGCCGCAGCGTCGATCCATCCCCCAGGAGCGCCGCATGACCAATGCCGCTGAGATGCCACCTGGCAAGCCGCCCCGTACCGAGGCGCATGCCACGGTACCCAGCCAGGCCGTTGCGCCACCGGGCACGGCGGAGTCGCCGGTCGGCGAGTCGGTCCGGTCTCCGAGCGGGATACCCGAGGCAACCGTGGCACGGCTCCCGGTGTACCTGCGGGCGCTCTACACACTTGCCGAGCGCGGCACGAGCACGGTCTCGAGCGAGGAGCTCGCGGCGGCCGCCGGGGTGAACTCCGCCAAGCTCCGCAAGGACCTCTCATATCTCGGCTCGTACGGGATTAGGGGCGTTGGGTACGACGTTGACTATCTTGTCTACCAAGTGTCCAGAGCGCTCGGCCTGACGCAGAACTGGTCGGTGGTGATAGTTGGTGCCGGTAACCTCGGGCGAGCCCTGGCGAATTATGGTGGTTTCGCTACCCGCGGCTTCTGGATTTCCGCCATCCTGGACAGTGACCCGGCTCTCGTCGGCAACCAGATCGGCTTCGCTGCCGTGCGGCACGTGAACGAGCTCGAGTCCGTGATAGCCAGCAATAACGTCGCCATCGGCGTCATCGCGACGCCGGCCACCGCAGCGCAGGGGGTGTGCGACCGCCTGGTTGCCGCGGGCGTCACGAGCATCCTCAACTTCGCGCCGCTGGTATTGAGCGTTCCGCAAGGTGTCGACGTGCGTAAGGTCGATCTATCAATTGAACTACAGATTCTCGCCTTCCACGCGCAGCGCCGGGTCGCTGAGCGGTTCGGGCAGGAAGCTGAACCCGCGGTGGAGGCGTAGGCGGTGAGCGTGCTAGTTGTCGGGCTGAGCTACAAGAGCGCCCCGATCGCGACCCTGGAGCGTGCCTGCCTCACTGGCGACACGCTCAAGAAGCTGCTGGCGGACATCGCCTGGCTGCCCGACGTCGCTGAGACATTCGTCATATCGACCTGTAACCGGGTCGAGGTCTACGCGGATGTGGACAGGTTCCACGGCGCTGTCGCCGGGATCTGCGAATTGCTGTGCCGGTACTCCGGGATACCGTCGGCGGAGCTGACCTCCTGCCTCTATGTGCACTACGAGGACCGGGCGGTGCAGCATCTTTTGTCGGTGGCCAGCGGACTTGACTCGATGGTCGTCGGCGAGGACCAGATCATCGGCCAGGTCCGGGCGGCCGTCAAGGTCGCCGAGGAGGCCCAGACGATGGGCCGGGTGCTCCGTGACCTTGGGCGCGTGGCGCTGCGAGCCGGGAAGCGTGCCCGCGCCGAGACCGGGATCGACCGGATGGGCCTGTCCCTGGTCAGCGTCGGCATCGAGCGCGCGCTTGAGCGCCTTGGCCAGGGGGATCTTCCCCAGCCCGGTCGCCCCCTCGGGCGTGTAGCTGTGCTCGTTGTGGGTGCGGGCACCATGAGCGGACTGGCGGTGGCCACGGCGGCACGGCAAGGGGCGGCGCGCGTCGTCGTCGCGAACCGGACCCGTCAGAGTGCCGAGCGACTCGCCGCCAGCGCGGGCGGGGAGGTCGCGGACCTGACCGACCTCGCCAGCGAGATCGCCGCCGTCGACCTTGTCATCTCTTGTACTGGGGCCGCCGGGATCGTCGTCACCGAGGACATCGTGCGGGACGCACTCGACGTGCGGGCGCGGCGCGGCCAGCATGCCCCAGGCCCGCTCGTCCTGCTTGACCTGGCCATGCCAAGGGACGTGGACCCCGCGGTCGGCACTTTGCCAGGCGTGAGCGTGATCGGGATGGACCAGCTGAGCGGCGGCGGGCAGGCGGCGGTGGGTGCGGCCGACCTTGCCGCCGTCAAGACCATCGTCGAGGAAGAGCTCGCCGCTTACAGGTCGGCGGTGCGTGCGGCCCAGGTCACGCCGACCGTCGTCGCGCTGCGGGCGAAGGCAGCGAGGGTCGTTGACGCGGAGCTGGCCAGGCTTGAGGGGCGGCTCAGCGACGAGGGACTGAGTGGCCACGCCCTCGATGAAATGGCCCGCACGGTACGTCGCGTGGTAGACAAGCTTTTGCATGCCCCCACGGTGCGGGTAAAGGAACTAGCATCAGCGCCCGGTGGCGAGGACTACGCCGATGCGTTGCGGGTGCTCTTCGACCTTGACCCGCGAGCGGTCGAGGCGGTCACCCGAGCCGAAGCCGATCCCCTTAACAGCACTGATGAGGAGGGGGACCTGTGACCCTGCAACCGTTGCGGCTGGGTAGCCGTCGCAGTCCGATGGCTGTGGCGCAGTCCGGAGACGTCGCACAGCTGATCACGGAGCGTACCGGTCGGCCGGTGGAGATCGTGGGGATCACGTCGGTCGGCGACGTCAGCAAGGAGCACCTCACGCAGATCGGCGGCACCGGCGTTTTCGTCAGCAGCCTCCGGGAAAGCCTGCTGCGCGGTGAGGTGGATTTCGCCGTGCACTCGCTGAAGGACCTGCCGACCGCGAGTCCCGAGGGCATCGCCCTCGCCGCCGTGCCGAAGCGCGACGATCCCCGCGACGCGCTGGTAGGGCGGGACGGTGCCAAGCTCGCCGATCTCCCGGCAGGCGCTCGGATCGGGACCGGGTCGCCGCGTCGCGCGGCCCAGATCGCCTTGCTGCGCGGCGACGTGACCTGCGTGCCCATCCGCGGCAACGCGAATACCCGGCTTGCCAAGGTGCGCGATGGCGAGCTCGACGCGGTGGTGCTCGCCTGCGCGGGCCTTGCCCGGATCGGGTTTACCGAGCTGATCACCGAGGTATTCGAGGTCGGCGACATGCTCCCGGCACCCGGCCAGGGTGCCCTGGCAGTGGAGTGCCGGACTGCGGATGCCCAGCTCATCGAGTTGCTCGCTATGATTGACCACCCCACCACGCGAGCCGCGGTCACGGCGGAGCGGAGCTTGCTCGCGGCCCTTGAGGCCGGGTGCAGCGCTCCCGTCGGAGCCTACGCGACAGTGTCGTCGCCGTCATCGGCCGGCAGCGGCCGCCTGCGGCTTGCCGGCGTGGTGCTCGGCATGGCGCAGGCTGGGGGAGTAGAGGTATCCGCAGGTAGCGAGATGACGGTAGTGCGGGAGCACGGCGAAGCGGACGTATGCGACCCAGGTGGTCTCGGCCGCGACCTCGCCGGACGAATGCTGGCACGTGGCGCTGCGCGACTTGTGGGAGCGCCAGGCAGTGCCACCAAGGGCACTGCTGCTAAGGACACTGCTGCCAACGGCAGTGCCATCAAGGACACTGCCGCTAAGGACAGTGCCACCAAGGACAGTGCCACGGCAGGCACCGCCACGACCAACAGGGAAGATGCGCATGACTGACATGGACGGCTGGGTCGCGTTCGTGGGCGCCGGCCCGGGTGACGACGGACTTCTGACACTGCGCGCGGTGCGCCTCCTCGGCTCGGCGGACCTCGTCGTGGCGACCACAGAGCTGGCGGAGCGAACCGGGCACCTGCTCGCCGAGGACACGACGGTCGTCGAGCCTGCGGCCGACGCGGCAGAAACCGCGCGGCTGCTGCTCGCGGCGGCCGGGGACGGCAAGCTCGCCGTGCGGCTGTTTGAGGGCGACCCGCTGCTGAACGGCGGAGCGAGCGAGGCGTACGCGTGCGCCAGGGCGAAGGTCCGCTTCGAGGTCGTCCCGGGTGTCCCGGCGATCACCGCGATCCCCGCGTATGCCGGCATCGCGCTGCCCGGCGGGGGTGTCGCAGACCTGCGGGTGATCAACGCGGCCGAGGCAAGCCAGGTGTCTCATGCCCCGGGCACGCTGCTGATCACCGGAGCGGAGGGCGCCCCCGCCGATCTGGGCAAGATGCTGATCGCGGCGGGCTGGCCGGACTCTACCCCGTTTGCCATCACCTGGGATGGGACGACCACCGACCAGCAGACCGTCGTGACCACGCTCGGCCGTATCGGGCCAGACCTCAAGGCCGCTGGCATTTCCGTGGCGACCACCCGAGGCGGGGCAATCGCCGTCGTCGGGGACGCGGCCGCGCCGAAGAACCGGCTGTCCTGGTTTGAGACCAAGCCGCTATTCGGCTGGCGAGTCCTGGTCCCGCGCACCCGCGAGCAGGCGTCCGTGGTCTCCGACCGGCTCCGGGAGTACGGCGCGGTTCCCGAGGAGGTGCCGACGATCGCCGTCGAGCCGCCGCGCACGCCGCAGCAGATGGAGCGTGCGGTCAAGGGCCTGGTCACCGGCCGGTACCAATGGGTCGCGTTCACGTCAACCAACGCTGTCAAGGCGGTGCGCGAGAAGCTCGAGGAGTACGGCCTTGACGCTCGCGCGTTCGCGGGAGTGAAGGTGGCCGCGGTAGGCGAGCAGACCTCGGCGGCGCTGCTCGACTTCGGTATCCGGCCCGACCTCGTCCCCGACGGGGAGCAGTCGGCGGAGGGTCTGGCGGACGCCTGGCCGCCGTTCGACGATGTCCTTGACCCGATCAACCGGGTGCTGCTGCCCCGCGCGGACATCGCGACCGAGACGCTGGTGGCCCGGTTGACCGAGCTCGGCTGGGAGCCAGAGGACGTGACCGCCTACCGGACGGTTCGCGCGGCGCCGCCGCCGGCTCCGATCCGTGAGGCCATCAAGGGCGGCGGCTTCGACGCCGTCCTGTTCACCTCCTCATCCACCGTCCGGAACCTCGTCGGCATCGCGGGCAAGCCGCACGCGGTGACGATCATTGGCGTGATCGGCCCGCAGACGGCCAAGACCGCGGCCGAGTTCGGGCTGCGCGTGGACGTTATCGCGCCCAAGCCTTCGGTCACCGCTCTTGTCGACGCGGTCGCCGAGTTCGGCGCGGCCCAGCGCGACGCGGCAATCGCCGCCAGCGAGCCCCTCAAGCGCCCGAGTGAGCGGCGCCGCGGCGGCCGCCGCCGGATCGCACTTAAGTAGAGGAGGCAGTCATGAGCGCCGGATTCCCCGAGGTCCGCCCGCGCCGGCTTCGCGGTACGGCAGCGCTGCGTGCCATGCTGGCGGAGACGTCGCTGCGCCCCGAGCAACTGGTCCTTCCTGTGTTCATCAAGGAAGGGATCACCGAGCCGCAGCTCATCAGCTCGATGCCCGGTGTCCTGCAGCACACTCGCGACAGCCTGCGCAAGGCGGCCGCCGAGGCGGTCGCGGCCGGGGTCGGCGGGATCATCGTCTTCGGCGTGCCCGAGGAGAAGGACGACCAGGGCAGCCAGGCCGACGATCCGCACGGCATCTCACAGCTCGCGCTCCGCGACATCAGGGCCGAGATCGGCGACTCGCTCGTCATCATGGCCGACCTGTGCCTATGCGAGTACACCGACCATGGCCACTGCGGCATCGTGAGCGCCAGCGGGTACGTGGACAACGACTCGACCCTGGAGCGGTACGCGAGCACCGCCGTCGCCCAGGCGGCGGCCGGGGCGCACATGGTCGCGCCGAGCGGGATGATGGATGGCCAGGTCGCCGCCATCCGCAAGGCGCTGGACGAGGCGGGCTACTCCAGCATCCCGATCTGCGCCTACTCGGCCAAGTACGCCTCGGCGTTCTACGGCCCGTTCCGCGAGGCGGCCGAGGGCGCGCCGAAGTTCGGCGACCGGGCCACGCACCAGCAGGACCCGGCCAACGCGGCGGAGTCTCTCAGGGAAGTCGGCCTTGACCTGGCCGAGGGTGCCGACATGGTCATGGTCAAGCCGGCGCTGTCCTACCTCGACGTCATCCGCAGGGTCGCCGACTCCGTCACCGTGCCAGTGGCCGCGTACCAGGTCAGCGGCGAGTTCGCGATGGTCGAGGCGGCGGCGGCCAACGGCTGGGTGGACCGCGACAAGGCCATCATGGAGACGCTTATCGCAATCCGCCGCGCCGGGGCGAGCGTCGTCCTCACCTACTGGGCAACCGAGGTTGCCGGCAAACTGGCGATCTCTTAGCGTCGCGCATCAGTAACACCACGTTACCTATTGAGGCCTACCTACCTGAGAAATAGGGACGTGGCGTGAGTCACCACTGGACGTTCTGGGTAAAATTCAAGTTTTCTAAAGGTACGATACGGCCTAACCCCTCAACGCTGGCGAGCGCTTCCGCGTTCCCTGGCGTGGTTGGGGCAGTGCGGGACGCGTGAGCGTGGGGACTGGAGTGCTGGGGCCGATGGTGACTTTGATGCGACGACGGAGTCGCCTACGGGCGGAGCGTAAAGCCCCCGACATGGGAGCGGCGGCGCTAGAGTACGCCGCCATGGGCTGGCCGGTGTGCCTGGGCGCGCACCCGAGCCGGGGAATCGACGGGACGATCGAGATGGGCCGCGCCTGCTCGTGCGACCGGGTGGGATGCCCGGCACCGGCCGCGCACCCCGTATCGCCGACCTGGCAGATGCAGGCGACGACCGACTCCTCGACAGTGGGGCAATGGTGGGAAACCCGTCCGGAGGCGAACGTGATACTCGTCACCGGGCGGGTTTTCGACGTTCTGGACGTCCCCGCGGTGGCCGGCGCGACCGCACTGGCCAAGATGGCGGCTGATGACGTGGAGACCGGGCCGGCGGCGATGGTCGGCACCGACCGGATGAACTTCTTCGTGGCCTCGCGCGGCGCGCCCGCCGACGAGGACGAGTGGTGGTCCTGCGGGCTGGACAGTTCGCCGGATACCTACACGCAGACCGAGTCGCTGCGGTGGCACTGCCGGGAGAGCTATGTCCTGGCCCCGCCCTCACGGTACGGGACCGGGCAGGACGTACGCTGGGTCCGGGGTCCGGCGGGCTATCAGCTTCCCGACGCCCTGCGACTGCTTGAGTACCTGGCCGACGCCTGCGAAGAAGAAGGCTGCTAGAGACGATGACTGACCACTGCGCCTCCGATGAACTGTTTGCCCAGGCCGTTGCCGTCACCCCGGGCGGCGTCAACTCCCCGGTCCGGGCGTTCGGGCCGGTCGGCGGGGTGCCGCGGTTCATCGAGCGCGGCTCAGGCGCGTACCTGTACGACGTGGACGGGAACTCCTACGTGGACCTCGTCTGCTCGTGGGGGCCGATGATCCTCGGCCATGGGCACCCGGCCGTCGCCGAAGCCCTCACCGAGGCCGCCTCGCGCGGGACCTCCTTCGGGGCGGCTACGCCGGGCGAGGTCGCGCTGGCTTGCGAGATCGTCTCGCGAGCGCCCGTCGAGCAGGTCCGGCTGGTCAACTCCGGGACCGAGGCGACGATGTCGGCGCTACGGCTGGCGCGCGGCTTCACCGGCCGGTCGGTCGTCGTCAAGTTCGCCGGCTGCTATCACGGGCACGTGGACGCGCTGCTGGTCGCCGCCGGGTCCGGGGTAGCCACGCTAGGCCTGCCAGACACCCCCGGCGTGACCGGCGCGTCGGCGGCCGACACGGTGGTGCTGCCGTACAACGACGCCGTGGCGGTGCGCGATCTGTTCGCCTCTCGCGGCGAACAGATCGCCTGCGTGATCACCGAGGCCTGCCCGGCGAACATGGGAGTGGTGCCGCCCGCGCCGGGGTTCAACGAGCTGCTGCGGTCGCTGTGCTCGCAAGCCGGGGCGCTGCTGATCATGGACGAGGTGCTGACCGGGTTCCGGGTATCGTCGCAGGGCTGGTACGGGATCGACGGCGTGCGGGGCGACCTCGTGACGTTCGGCAAGGTGATGGGCGGCGGGCTGCCGTGCGCCGCCTTCGGCGGGCGCGCGGAGATCATGCAGCGACTGGCCCCGGTCGGGCCGGTCTACCAGGCGGGCACGCTGTCAGGCAATCCCCTCGCGACGGCCGCCGGACTGGCCACGCTGCGCGCGTGCACGCCGCAGGTGTACGCCGCGGTGGACTCTTTCGCCGGGGAGCTTTCCAAGCTCGTCTCGACGTCGCTGGACGAGGCGGGCGTGCCGCACTTCTTGTCGGCCGCCGGGAGCCTGTTCACCGTCTTCATCGGCCGCGTTTCGCCGGTGCTGAACTACGCCGACGCGAAGGACCAGTCGACCGCGGCCTACGCCGCCTTCTTCCACGCGATGCTCGATGGCGGCGTGTACCTGCCGCCATCGGCGTTCGAGGCATGGTTCGTGTCAGCGGCGCACAACGCCGACGCGCTGTCTCGCATCGCCGCCGCCCTGCCGGGAGCCGCGCGGGCGGCCGCCGGCGCCCTCACGCAGTAGCGCCCGCACGCATCGGTGGGCGCTCAGCCAGCAGAACGGCGCTGGGCGAGCCTGGCCCGGACCGACTGGTCATCGGCGTTGGGCAGGTTCTTCATCAGTGCCAGGGCCTGCTGCCAGCTGGCCCTGGCGTCATCGTGGTCGCCGGCGGCCTGCTGCGCGTCGCCAAGGCCGGTCAGGGCTGCGGCGATGAGTGCATCGCCGCCGAACTGCCGGTAGATCGCCAGCACTTCCATGTAGCAGGCAATGGCCCTCTTAGAGTCTCCGACGGCGAGGCAGACGAAGCCGAGCGTGGTAAGCGCGTCGGCGGCCAGCAGCCGGGCACCGGCCTCGCGGCTGAGGTCCAGCGAGCGGTAGCAGTGGCGCAGCGCCACGTCGTACTCCCCGAGTCGGCAGTAGATCGACGCGATCGTCTCCTCCGAGTGCGCGATCGCGTCCTGGTCGCCGAGGGCAAGCCGCAGGCGCAGCGCCTCCTTCTCGCGGTCCAGCGCTTTGGGATGCTCGCCCTGCTGCATAAAGAGCTGGGCCATCCCGTTAAGCGTCGCCGCGGCCGCTGCCTGGTCACCCGTCCTGGTGAAGCATTCCAGCGCTTCTTGCAAGTGCCTGTCCGAGTCGGCTACCTCGCCTAGCAGCGCGCAGGCGTGCGCGAAGTGAAAGTGGGCATGCCCCAGGGCCTGTGGGTCCCCGAGCTTGCGCGCCGCCCCAAGGGCGATGCGCTGGGTGGCAATGAAGTCATCCAAGAGGGCGCTGCGCGCCAGGAACGATGACATCACCGAGGGGATCTGCCAGCAGTAGGCATTCAGGTCACGCTCGGCCGCGCGCGTCAGCAGCGACCGGAGCACGGGCAACTCCGCATGGCACCAGGCCCGCGCTTGGTCGTCGGACTCAAAGTCCTCTGGCTGCACGCCAGGTCGCGGTGCCGGAATGGGGACGAAAAGCGACACGGCCGGGTAAGCGAGCGGCACTGCGGTCATCACGGTCCGCAGGTAGTGGTCAAGCAGTCGCCCCAGTGCCGCGTCCTGCTCCTGGGCAGGCTCGCTAGCCCGCGCTTGCTCCGTCGCGTAGCCGCGAGGCAGATCGTGGCAGGCAAACCTTCCCGGAAGGTGCTCTGTTGCCAGGTCTGCCCTGGCCAGTTCGTCCAGTGCCTTACGCGCCTCCTCCACCGGCACGGCGGCCAGGCTGGCGGCGGCCGGCGGGCTGACATCCGGTCCAGGATGCACGCTCAGCAGGCGAAACATCTGCGCCGCCAAGTCACTGAGGTGATCGTAGGCGTTCGAGTGCCCCGTCCGCGCCGTGCTGTCTGGGTCATCGCTGCCAGGCAGGTCAAGGCCGCAGTCGGGCACTTCGCCGCCGAGCACCGTAAGCGGGACATCCGGCTCGTCCATCCGCGGTTGCCGTGGCCGCGCCAGCGCACCGTCCGGCTCTTGCGGATACGGAGTGGGCATGAAGGCCAGCGCCCACAACTCGACTAGGTTCCCGGCGTCTATGTTGACCGTGGCCAGCGCTTGCGCGAGCATGTGGACCGCCTTGCGCGGCGGAAGCGACTGGCCGTTCAGCCAGTTCTGCCATTGAGTGGCTGTGTATTCGGCCCGCGAGGACGATTCACCGGCGCCGGGACCGGGAGAGCCGGCCAATGGCCCCATGTCCGCCAGCATGCGAAGCGACAGTCCCGCTGCGTCTACCAGCCGTCGCAGCCCAACGCAGAATTCTCGCTCGGCCGACGTCAGGCGCACGGGCAGTGCCTGACGTCCTTGATCGTGGTCGCGCATCCAAAATCCCGCCTTGGCCACGTATTCCATGCCCGCTTTAGAGCTGCACAGCCCCCAGGCAATCGTGGTCCGTCCACAGCTTATCCCAATGTCACTATGGCGCCGTAGCGGTGGCTATCACGCGTCGGCGCAGGTCGAAGAACTGTAGCGCCCGCAAGGCCAGTTCGCGCATGCCAGCGCGGGCGACACGTACGCCGGGTGCTGGAGGCAGCACCTTGACGCGTAATTCGGCATCCGAAGCGTCGCTGTGTGACGTTCCGGAAACTCGCGGCGGCTTCCGTGCGTCATCATTGATGAAGGGAAGCCGCCGGGCGGGTCCGCCCGGGGAACGGACGGAGGCGGTCGTCGCCATGCCAGTGCGAAACGTCATCAGCACGCTCAACTCGGACGGGACCGAGATCATGGGGCCAGGAGTGCTCATGTACCACTATCCGAGTCCCGACATCATGAACGGCAGCCTGCTGACTGTCGAGAACAACCACTTCTGCGTGCTCAAGTCGCGCGGGGCGATCCTCAACGTCTACGAGTCCGGGCAGTATCCGGTGGAGACGCCGCAGCGGGTCCTGCTCGGCAACATCCAGCAGGCGTTCTACGGCGGGCAGTCGCCGTGGCAGTACGAGGTGCTGTTCGTCTCGCGGGCCAAGAGCGTCGCCAAGGCCAAGGGTGTCGCGCTGTCGCGGGAGCTCGCCGAGCTCGTCTACGACGTCGACTACTACGTGCACGTCGACACCCCGCAGGACGCCGTGCGGCTCGTCACGCACATGCCGTACTCGGGGCACCTGCTGACCACCGAGCAGATCAACGCCTACGCGGGCCCGGTCGTCGAGCAGTCGGTCAACCAGCTCGTCCAGGTCACCCCGCTGGAGCAGGTCAACGAGAAGATCCACGAGATCACCGAGCTGGTCCGCGGTCACCTGCAGGACTTCCTGGCCGCCTACGGGATCATGCTCAACGACGTCAAGGTACTCATCCGGCCGCGCGACGAGCGCATGCGCGAGCTGATCTCGCTGCGGGCGTTCGGCTTGTCGGAAGCTCGACGCCGTCCGGTACTACGTCGCGATGAAGATGGCCGAGCATGGCCTGGTCTCCGCGCCCAACATGGCCGTGGGCGCCCCCTTCAACATCGGCTACACCGGGTTGCCGGCCTCGCCTCAGTCGTCGGCCGCCGCGAACGGAACAGCCGGGGCGGCCAGTGCCGTCCCCACAGTCCAGGGACTCGTACCTGGGATGCCGCACGTTGGCTGACAGCATCGGGAACCAGCTGCGCAGCCTGCTCGGCTCGGACGTCTACACGGAGAAGGGCAGGCTGCGCGCCGACGACCTGCTGGTCCGCGAGCGGGCCTGCCAGGGCCTCGGCGATGCCGCCAGGCGGCTGCGGCAACTGGACAGCCGCTGGCGGGCTGAGCGGGTGCCGCCGTCCACCCGCGAGAACCCGTTTCCGCCAAGGGAGCTAATGGAGCCGATCCGGCGTGGCGACCGTCTTGCCCGTGCCATCGACGACGCGGCGACCGAGATCCGCGGCCTGCCACTGCTCGGCAACGACAAGGTGTGGGACCGGGTGCGAGGCGTCGGCCTGCAGGAACTGCTGCAGTTCGACTGGACCCTCGTCGGCGAGGCCGACGCCCTCGCCGACGCCATCGCGAGCGCCGCCGAGCTGGGCGGGGTAGACGCGACCGTCGTTGACGGCCACCTAGCCAAGCTCAAGTCCGTGATCAGCGACCGCCGCCGCTACATCCAGATCCTGGCCTGACAGGCTTGGCGCGTCCGCTTGCGTGTTCGATTAGTCAATGTTATATTCGATGTAGCTCTTCAAGAGTGATCATCATCAAGCGGCCGTGGGGAGGTGCGCGCGATGGGTGTGATGATCGGGTCTGAGTTCCTGGCAGACGACGGCCCTGGGGCGCGTGACCCGCGGCTGGAGCTGTTCGGGCAGGGGCGGTGGGCGGATGAGGCCCCGCCGTCGGGGTGGCTGGCGTTGCAGGCCGGGGATGTGTCGCGGCCGGAGGTGCTTGGGCAGGGCACGGCCGATGAGCTGCTCGGGGTGGGGCGGGCGTGGAAGTCGCTGGAAAGCTGGTGCTTCACGCAGAAGCTGGCGGTGGTGCGGGAGCTGATCCGCCGGTACCCGCTGAGCGAGCATTACGAGCCGCAAGAGGGCGAGGGCGGGCTGCCGGATGGCTGGGACCCGCGGCTGCATCACGAGGTGGGTGCCGCACTGGGGATCTCGGTAGTCGCGGCGGGGAAGCTGGTGGACCTGGCGTGGACGCTGGAGGCGCGACTGCCGGGCGTTGGCAAGGCCTTGGCGGAGGGCCGACTAGACCCGGCACGTGTCAAGCTGATCGCTGATGAGACGTCGGTGCTTGATCACGAGGTCTACTACGCGCGGGCCGAGGAGATCATCCTGGCCGGGCTGGCGCGGTGCCGCACCTGGTCGGACCTGGAGCGCCTCGTGCAGCGCGCGGTGATCACCGTGGACCCCGACGGGGCTGAGAAGCGCAGGAAGCAAGCCGAGCGAGAGCACGCGAGAATCAGGTTCTGGCGGGAGAGTTGCGGGACGTGCGGTCTGCAGGGGATCGGCCTGCCCACCGATGAGGCGCTGGCGGCGAACGCCCGGATCGAGGCCCGCGCCCTGGAGTACAAGGCCGTTCCGATCGGCCGGCCCATGGACATCCTCCGGGTCATGGCGTTCCTGGACCTGGTCAACGGCGTGCCGGTGGGACAGCGGGCGCAGTGGGCGCACGAGGAGGACGTGGCGCGCAAGGCCGAGATGGAAGAGAAGCTTGCCCGCGACGCCGATCTCCGCGAGACCCGCCAGAAGGCCAAGGCCCGCCGGGCTGCCCAGGCCAGCCAGGACCAGGACGACGATGCAGGCCGAGGCGATGCAGGCCCAAAATGCGATGCAGGCCCAGAATGCGATGCAGGCCCGGAGAGCGAGCCAGGCACGGACCCGGACGGCAGCGGCCCGAGCAACCCGGATGGCGGATTCGCCGGTGACGGGCCTTCCGATGGCGATGGCCCCCAGGACAGCGGGCCTGATGACGGTCCGCATGATGGTCCCGGAGGCGGTGGGTCTGGAGGCGGTGGGTCTGGAGGCGGTGGGTCTGGAGGCGGTGGGTCTGGAGGCAGTGGGTCTGGAGGCGGTGGGTCTGGAGGCGGTGGGTCTGGAGGCAGTGGGTCTGGAGGCAGTGGCCTGGGCAGCGGGGTCGGTGGCTCCTGCGCGGTGTGTGGCGGGGCTGGCGGGGTGGCCGGGCTTCCGGTTCGGGCGAACATGACGCTTCCGGCGGAGAGCCTGACGTGGCTAGCGCGTTGGTCCGGCGAGGTACGCGGGTCCAGGGCAGGCGGCTCCAAGGCAAGCGGTTCCCTGGGCGCCGGCGTTGGCGGGGGCCCCGGCGGGGGCGGGGGCGGTGGGCCCGGTGCCAGGCATGGGCGTGGTCCCGGCACCTGTCCCGAATGCGGGAGGCAGGGTGGCGGCAGCACGAGCCTGCCGGTCCGGGGGCACCTGACACTGCCGCTACTCACGCTGCTGGGCCTGGCGCGGCGGCCGGGCGAGGCTCACGGCCTGGGCGCGCTTGACCCTGGCCTGGTCCGCGACCTGGCGATGGCCGGCGCGCGGCACGCCGACAGCCAGTTCTGCCTGACCATCACCGACGATCAGGGCTACGCGGTCGGGCATGGCTGCTGCCGGGGCATGCGGGGCAAGAAGGGCAGGGACATCCCGGTCGACCCGGATCGCGCCACGGTCACCCCGTCGGACGAGACAGGGCCCGACGGCGGCTTCGGGTCCTGGATCTTGACCTTGCCCGGCGCACCGCTGCCGTTCCGGGTCGACATCGACCCGGTCCCGGTATACGACTGTGACCACCGGTTCGAATCTCATGCCTACAAGCCCGGCGACAGGCTGCGACACCTAGTCCAGGTCCGCGACGGGAAGTGCTCCTTCCCCGCCTGCTCCCGGCACGCCGGCGAGTCGGATTTCGAGCACGCCCAGCCGTACGCCAGGGGCGGCCGGACCTGTGCCTGCAACGCCCACGCCTGCAGCAGGTCTTGCCACCGTGTCAAGCAGTCCCAGGAGTGGCAGGTCACCAAGCCCCGGCCCGGGTGGACCCGGTGGACGACCATGACCGGCCGTGTCTACGAGCAGGGTCCCTGGCAGTACGTCACCTGACCGCCGGCCTCGCGGAGTAGTCTAACGGGGCTATGGCTGACAAGACTGTTGTTCACTTGCTGCGGCACGGGGAAGTCCACAACCCCCAGCATGTCCTGTACGGACGTTTGCCGAACTTCCACCTGTCCGAGAATGGTCGGCTGATGGCGGATGCCGCAGCCGATTTTTTTGCCGAACGAGACGTGGCGGCTCTTTTCGCGTCGCCCCTCGATCGGGCACAGGAGACCGCCCAGCCCATTGCCGAGCACAAGGGGCTGCCCATCCAGACCGACCGCGGCCTGATCGAGTCGGCGAACGTGCTGGAGGGCAAGACGATCACGCTCGCCCGCCTGGCGTTCAACCCGCTTAACTGGCGGTACCTGTGGAACCCGCTCACCCCATCGTGGGGCGAGCCGTACAAGCAGGTCGCGGGCCGCGTCTGGCAGGTCGTGGAACGGGCGCGCGATGCCGCCCGTGGCCACGAGGCGGTGTGCGTCAGCCACCAGCTGCCGATCTGGATTACCCGGCTGTCAGCCGAGAACAAGCGGCTGTGGCACAACCCGAACGCCCGGGAGTGCGCCCTCGGCAGCGTGACCAGCTTCAGCTTTGACGGCGGGACGCTGACCGGGGTTTCTTACGCGGTGCCGCCCCGCCGTCAGCTGCATGACGCGGGTGCTGCACAATAGGTATGCACTACCCCCTGTAGGAGATCGCACGTGCCGCTGCGCCTGAACACGAAGAAGCGACGGGTGGCCGTCAGCCTGGCGGCCGTCGCTGCCGTGCTGCTGGCAGGCGGGCTGACGATGGCGTTCTCCGGCAGTAGCACGCCGAGTGGCGAGACCTACGTGGACGGCAATCCCGGTACCGTGCTCTACGCGCCCGGGCACCAGGCGCTGGTGCCCGACTTCTCCGGCACGACACTCACGGGGACCCCGCTCAGCTTCTCCGCCTATCGCGGCAAAGTGGTCGTTGTTAACTTCTGGGGTTCCTGGTGCGACCCGTGCCGATCGGAGGGCCCGACGCTCGCGGCGCTGTCCGCGAAGTACTCCAACGACGGGGTGTCCTTCCTCGGCGTGGACGAACAGGACATGCCCGTCAATGCTGAGGCGTACGACCAAAAATTTGGCATCACCTACCCCAGCCTCAACGATCCCGGCGGGGCCGTCGCCCAGGTCGTCAGCAGTGCGATACTGATCACTTCCCCCCCGACGACCCTGGTGATTGACAGCACAGGGCATGTGGCGGGCGCGATCTTCGGCACCGCGACGTACTCGGTCCTCAACATGATGATCAGCAAGGCGGCGACCTCATGACAGATGTGCAAGTGCCGCCGGAAGCGTCTGCCGAGGGGTTCCCGGAGGACGCGACCCCAGGGTTGGCTAGCGGTGACGGCAAGACACAGATCCCTCAGGCGAGCTGGGGCTGGTCCCGCTGGGCGTGGCGGCAGCTCACCTCCATGCGGACGGCGCTGGTCCTGCTCTTCCTGCTCGCCCTGGGCGCCATCCCGGGATCCCTGCTGCCGCAGGAGGGCACCGACCCGGCGTCGGTGCAGAACTACTTCACCGCGCACCCGGCCCTCGCGCCCTGGCTCAGCCGCCTGGGGCTGTTCAACGTGTACGCGGCGCCCTGGTTCGCGGCGATCTACCTGCTGCTGTTCGCGTCCCTGGTCGGCTGCGTGGTGCCGCGGACGTTCCGGCTGGCGGGAACGGCGCGCACGCCTCCGCCACGTGCTCCCCGGAACCTGTCCCGGCTGCCGCACTCCGCCTCCTACAGCGTGGCGCTGCCGGCCGACGAGGCCATGGCCGTCGCCGCCGCCTTCCTGGGCGGCAAGCGGTTCCGGCTGCGTAGACCTGCGGATGGGGACAAGACCTCCTGGATATCAGCGGAGAAGGGATACCTGCGAGAGGCCGGCAACCTGCTGTTCCACCTTTCCCTGCTCGGCGTGCTGTGCTCCATCGCGGCTGGCGGCCTTCTCGGCTACAAGGCCGACAGGCTCATGGTCGAGGGCACCTCCTTCACCGACACGGCGAGCCAGCTGGATGAGTGGCACCCTGGCCGGCTGATCAGCGCATCGGACCTGCCGCCGTTCACGATCACGCTGAACAAGTTCACGGCCAGCTACTACACGTCGGGCGAGTCGGCTGGCGAGCCGTCGTCGTTCGACGCGAACATCGACTACTCTCCGTCTCCCGGCGTGGCCGCCAAGCCGTATGACGTGCGGATCAACGAGCCGCTCAGCGTCGACTCGCTGAAGGTCTACCTGATCGGGCACGGCTACGCGCCAGAGTTCACGGTCACCGACGCCAAGGGGAAGGTCGTCTACGACCAGGCGACCCCATTCATCCCGCAGAACACCGGCACGCTGCTGTCCGACGGCGTGGTGCAGGTCCCCCTAGCCTCGCCGACACAGCTGGGCTTCATGGGGGTCTTCGTGCCAACCCCGATCGACGTGGGCGGTGACCTGGAGTCCAACTTCCCGGCGGCGCAAGACCCGGTCGTGTCGCTGATCGCGTACGCGGGCAACCTCGGCACGCTGCCATCGGTGTACCAGCTGAACACGTCCGCGATGAAGCAGCTGACGGCCAAGCCGTTCGCGCTGGAGGCCGGCCAGTCGTACGCGCTTCCCGATGGTGAGGGGAAGATTACGTTCGACGGCTACAAGCAGTGGGTGAGCCTGGCGATTACATACGACCCAGGGCAGGTGCCGGCTCTGGTCTGCGGCATGCTGGCGCTGGCCGGCTTGCTGCTGTCGTTCTTGGTGCGACGGCGGCGGGTGTTCGTTCGGTCCGTGCCAAGCGGTGATGGCGCGATCGTCAGTGTCGGCGGGCTCGCCAGGACCGACGCAAGCGGCGGCTTCGAGGACGAGTTCGCCGAGCTAGTCACGCAGCTGCGCGCCGCCCACGGCAACCAGCCCGCGAATGAGGACAAGACTGCACCTCCCGGGGAGACGACTCCTTCTACCCCTCGGGAACACGAGACAGAAACCGGAGCGTGATGCTCGTGTCCGCTAATCAATGGGCCACCGTCAGCGCTGACTTCCTCATCGCCGCGCTGATGATCTACTCGCTGGCGGTTCTCGCGTTCGCTGGCGACTTCGCGTTCGGCCGGCCGCGCCGGTCCGACGCGAGCCGCGTCGTCAAGGAACGCGTGGCGGAACTGGCGACCGTCGGCGGCGGAGCCTCCGACAGGCCAGCGCCAGCGCCAGCGAGCATGCCAGCGGACTCGCTGCCGGCGGCCCGCGTATCGGCCTGGCGGGCGATCAACGAGGCTGGCAACTGGGTGCGCGCCGCCGTTGGGCTGCAGCGTACTCGGGGTTACCGCTCACGTGATCGCGGTCGTGGCCCGCGGCCTGGCGGTGCACCGCGCGCCCTGGGGCAACATGTACGAGTTCATCACCGCGCTGACCTGCATCGCGGGGGTGTTCTTCGTCTACGTGATGATCCGCTACCGGATCTGGGCAATTGGCGTCTTCGTGATGGGCGCGATCGTGGTGGCACTCGGCCTGGCCGAGACCCTCATCTACACGGCGGCCGGGCCGCTAGTGCCGGCGCTCCAGTCCTACTGGCTGTCGATTCACGTCACCGCGATGACGCTGTCGACCGGCATCTTCTTCGTCGCGGCCGTCCTGGGCATCTTGTACCTCACCGCGCAGCATTACCGCAAGCGCGTGGCGGCCGGCAAGGGCAATCCGAGCAACGGGCTGCTCGCCCGGATCCCATCGCCGGAGCAGCTGGACAAGCTCACCTACCGGGCCGTGATCTTCGGGTTCCCCATCTGGACGTTCGGCGTCATCGCCGGCGCGATCTGGGCGGACCAGGCCTGGGGCCGGTACTGGGGCTGGGACCCGGTCGAGACCTGGGCGTTCGTCACCTGGGTGCTGTACGCGTGCTACCTGCACGCACGGGCCACGGCCGGCTGGCGAGGCACCAAGTCGCACATCATCCAACTGCTCGGCTTCGCCACCTTGGCGACCAACATGCTGGTGGTGCAGGTCTTCATTACCGGCATGCACTCCTACGCCGGCGTGGGCTGATCTTCCCGGGGGTACACCAGACCCCAGACCCAACCCACTGGGCACCATAGCGAAAGTGTGACCTCGGCCATCACGACCTGTATCGGGAATAGCCACCTTTGGCACTCGTGTCTTTGATAGCAGTCTGTCACCTTGGATGACGGGCCGGGCATTTGGGAATACTCTGTGCGTTGATCTCTAAAGCAGGGAGTTTCCAGAATGCGGCTTGGCCTTATTGACCGGCTCCGTCGGCTCGCTCGCTGGCGCGATCCGGCCGGAAGGCACCGGATGGACACGTCATCCCGCGCCGCCACGCCGGGAGCGGCTCCTCGCGGTTCCCGGGAGCCGAAGGCCAATGCCCCGTTCCAGCCCCCGGCCGGACTGCCGCGGCCACCCCTGGGCGGGCCGCGGCCACCCCTGGACGGGCCGGGGCGATCGCCGGAGGCGCTGCCATGGGCACGGCCACCCGCCATGCCCATCGGGTCGTCGGTTGGCGCCATGTCCGGCTCCTCAGGCGGAGGCGCGCGCGCTCGCATCCGGGAGATCCCACGGGACCTGCAGGCGGATGCTCAGTACCAGCCGGAAGCGCAGTACGGTGCGGCACCCGTGGAGGCCCCGGCCGCCGCCAGGAAGGTGCCTCGGCAGCCGTGGTACCAGGTCGTGACGGGCCCGCTGCCAGTCAGGCGGGCCAGCAGGCAGAACGCGGACAGACCGCAGGCGCAGGACCAGTCTCGGCAGGACCAGTCTCGGCAGGACCAGTCTCGGCAGGACCAGGTGCAGGCTCGACTGGCGCGGACGCTGCCACCAGCCCAGGCCACGCTGCCGCAGGTGGCGGCGCACGCAGTGGGCCACCCGTTCACGGCGGACGGCCGTCGCAACTGCGGCCCGCTGGAGCGGATCTTGCACCGGCAGTGGGAGGAGGGTGCGGTGCTGCCGGCCCAGGTGGTCACGGCGATCAACCGCATCGCCGAGCTGCCCAGGCACCTGCAGCAGAAACTGGCCGACGGCCTCACCGGCATCTTCGTCGGGCCTGGCGGGGTTCCCGACCTCGACGACATGGGCGCGCTCAAGGGGGTCCCGCTGCCCTCCGGCCGGGCGACCTGGGATGCCTGCGCGGGCGCGTACGGGGAGCGTAAGCTCGTAGTGGGATCTCGGCTGTCACCAACGCCAGACGTGATGTGCCATGAGGTCGGGCACGCGCTCGACGACCTGGACGCACCCGCCGGGAAGTGGCAATCGGATTCCCCGGAGTTCAAGGCGGTTTATGACCAGTGCAAGCCGCATCTCGTGAGCGACTTCCACCGGCAGCGCGGAGGGCTGGGACGCAAGGAGTTCTTCGCCGACGCGTTCGCCGCGATCGCGTCGGGACAGCGTCCGGCGCTGGTCGACATGCTCGGCGGTAATACCCGCAACGCGCTGTGGGTAATGCTCTACTTCAACCGGCGCTACGGTATCTAGGTGATCACGGGATGTATGTCATACGGCTAGCCAACGGGAACCTGCAGGTTCCCCGGTCGGCGGTGCATGAGGGCCGGATCATCGGTGAGGCTTACGTGGAGATCGGCCCCCACGACCCCGACTACGCCCGGCTCAGCAAGCAGGCGATGACCGCGGCCGAGATGGAGGAACGCCGCGCCGCCTGGCAGGCCGGGGACGAGGCCCTGCGCCAGGAGTTCCTGGAGTTCGCCCGCCTGGTCGGGGACCCGCAGTGGACCGATCGCCAGCGGTGGCCAGATCAAGCGTCAGGACCGGACCCCGCCTAGGCGGTCCGGCCCTGAAGCCTGAGGGGCGCGGTCAGGAGGCCGCGGGATGCCCCTCGGGTGAAACATTACTGTCGCCCCGTAGCAACGCGCGCACCTCTGACTCTCGGAACCTACGGTGCCCACCTGGCGTGCGGATGCTGGTGATCCGCCCTGATGCTGCCCACCGGGTGACGGTTTTCGGATCCACCCGAAACAGGGCGGCTACTTCGCCTGGGGTGAGCAGCCGCTCATTGCTGCCGTCCACGTTCTGTCTCCTCAAACCTCGGTCGGAGTTATGCCCCTAGTTTGGCGGCTAACGGTAACTTTCTGCCTAGATTTCGGGAAACTCGCCCACGGTTCAGGAGTGAACTCACGCCGGTAGGGTATCCATCATGGCCCGACTTGTTGCCCTGGATGAGGTGCGTGATGCCGCCAGCCGGCTGACAGGAGTCACTGTCCGCACCCCGCTGGTGCCTTTCCCGGGGACGAACGTGCTGGTCAAGCCCGAGTCGCTGCAGCCGACCGGTGCGTTCAAGCTGCGCGGCGCTTATGCGGCGATCAGCGCGCTGCCAGCGGCCGAGCGCCAGCGCGGCGTTGTCGCCCATTCCAGCGGTAATCACGGCTACGCGGTCGCCTACGCCGCCCGACTGCTCGGCGTCAAGGCCGCGATTGTCGTCCCCAGGACCGCCCCGGCGGTCAAGACCGATGCCATCGAGGCCTGCGGGGCCGAGCTCATCCGGGTCGAGCCGACGCTGGCCGCGCGGGTGAAGGCCGCGCGCGAGATCGAGCAGTCACGGGGCTACGCGCAGATCCCTCCCTTCGAGGACCCGAGGGTCATCGCCGGGCAGGGCACGATCGGCCTGGAGATCGCCGAGGATGTCGTCGGCGTGGCGGCAGGGACACCCGGTTCGGCGGGGGCCAATGGGGCCAATGGGGCCAATGGGGAACCTGAGGCTGGAGGACCGGCGGCTGTGCTGGTTCCCGTGAGCGGCGGCGGGCTTATCTCGGGGATCGCCGTCGCCGTCAAGGCGCTGCTCCCGGGAACCAAGGTCATCGGGGTGGAGCCGGAACTCGCGGCGGACGCCCGCGACTCGCTGCGGCGCGGCAGCCCGGTTGGCTGGCCGGCTGGCGACGTAGCCCGGACTGCGGCCGACGCCCTGCGCGTCGAGAAGGTGGGCGACCTTACGTTCGCCCACATCCGCGCGCTCGTCGATGACATCGTGACGGTGACAGAAGAGCAGATGTTCACCGCCGTCCGCAGGCTGGCCTTCGAAGCCCGGCTGGTCGCTGAGCCTGGTGGCGCTGTCGCGGTGGCCGCAGCGCTGGAACTGGGTGGCGATCGCCCGGTCGTCGCTGTCTTGTCCGGCGGCAACATCAGTCCCAATCTGCTGGCCCGGGTGCTGGCCGGGACAAACGAGTCCTACACTGGGTAGTGCTATGCGAAGTGGACTTGCTTACACGTGCGCGCGGATCTTGATGTTCGCCGTCGCGTTGGGCCTGCTGTACCTGGCCGACGCGCGCGGCCTGTTGCTGTTCTTGCTGGCCCTGCTGATTAGCGGGCTCGCGAGCTATGTCCTGCTGTCCAAGCAGCGAGATAACATGTCGGCCGCCGTCTCCCGTCGGCTGATCAGGACGCAGGCGAAGGCGGCCGAGCTCAAGGCCCGCCTCGAGGAGGGCGCTGCCGCGGAGGACGTCGACAACGCCGACGACCTCGCCGGCACCCCGGGCACCGCCGGCACCCCCGGCGCGACGGTCACCCCGGACTCGACGGTCACCCCGTCTTAGCCTCATTCAAGCCAGCCGCCCCGGATGAGGTGCGCGAGCACCAGGTCCACCGCCTCGTGGCGTGAGACCGCGGAGGTATCGACCTGCAGGTCCGCGTCTGTCGGCACCTCGTAGGGGTCGGAGATTCCGGTGAAGCCGCCGATCAGCCCGGCGCGGGCCTTCGCGTACAGCCCCTTGCGGTCGCGAGCCTCGCATACCTCCAGTGGGGTGGACACGTGCACGAGCACGAAGTCCCCCACCTCGGTTGCCATCGAGCGGACCCCGGATCGGGCTGACGCGTAGGGCGCGATCGGAGCGCAGATCGCGATGCCCCCGGCCCGGGCCACCTCGCTGGCCACATACCCGATGCGGGCGATGTTAAGGTCGCGGTCCTCCCGCGAGAACGTCAGCCCTGCCGACAGCAGCCGTCGCACCAGGTCGCCGTCGAGCAGCGAGATGCTCCGGTCGCCCCGCTCGAGCAGTGCGTCCCGCAGGTCGCGGGCGAGCGTGGACTTGCCTGACCCTGATAGCCCGGTCAAGAACACCACCAGGCCCCGCTTTGACCGCGGCGGCCTGGCCCGCCGTAGTTCCGCCGCCACCTGCGCCGACACTAGCCAGTCCGGCACCGGCTCCCCGGCGTCAAGCAGCCGGCCAAGCTCTCCGTCGGTCAGCTCGCCGCGTTCCGCGCCCGGCTCGATGAGGGACAGCGGCCGCCACACTCCGGCGAGCGGGTCGTAGGCCCACTCGCCCTCGGTGAGAATCCGCACCCCCGAGATGCCGCGGCCCGAACCGCCGGCCTTGCCCAGCGGATCGGCGGGCAACAAGTGAGTCGCCCCGTATGACCGGGCCACGATCGCCGCTGCGAGCAGGTCCTCCTCGGGCGTGGCCCTGGCCGCGAGCGGCACCGGAACCACGATCGTCCCCGCTGCCAGCTGCCTGGCCGCGGCGCGGACCACCCGGACCAGCGCCTCGGGGCGCCCGACCACCCGCGTGGGGCCGGCGACCAGGGGGAGCAGCAAGATCTTCCCGCCCGCTGGCTTCAGATGCCGCAGCTGGCCGATGTGCCGCTGGGTCAGCGGGCCCCTGGTGGCCAGCGCGATCACCGGGACGTCCCCGAGTTCCAGGCGGACGTCGGCGGGCAGCCGTCGCATGCCGCGGAACGGCCCGTGCTCCGGTGCCCGCAGGGACGTCACTGGTCCGGACAGCCGGTAGCCCGTGCGGCCGCTGTTGCCAGGGCTGGGGTCGGCCACGACCCGCCCGGTGATCTCCATGGCAGCGAGGGGAGAGCCTTCGGGGTCGGTGAGGACGAGGTGATCGGCATCGCCAGGCACCACGTCGGCCGGGACGGACAAGGTGACCGGCAGTGGCCACGGGCCACCGTAGCCGGTGTCGTCGTCGGCGGGAGGCAGGTACCCCGCCTGGGGCGCGAACGCACTCGCGAGGAGCAGCTCAAGCTCTCCAAGCTGGGCCTCATCCGGCGTCCAGGTGGGCCAGTGCGCCATCTGCGCTGGAAGCTCGCCCTCCGTCATGTGGCCCCCCTCGGGTCGGGTGCCCGCTGGCTACCTTGGTAAGCCTCCGACGACGCGGGCGAAACGATCTTCCGGCTTGCGGATCACGTAGAGCAGCTCATCGTGACTGTTGTCGTACCGGCCGCGGGAAAGCCGGGCGATGGCCGCGCAGGTAACGCGCACCGACGATGATAGCCGTCGGGGGCTGCGCGGCAGCGTGCGCTCCGCGGATCGCTGGGCGATGACAAGGCCGCGCATCAGCGTGTAGGAGGCGATGCCGCGCTCGGTGACCGCCGACTCGTAGACGGCCGGGAATGGCCCGGGTACCCCCGGGTGCAGCCGCCGCCAGATGGCTTCCCGCATGACTCCCGGCAGCCAGCGGTCCAAGGCGGCCCACGCGCTGTCCCTGTCGGCGAACCGCAAGAGCAGCAATCCGCCCGGGCGTAGCGCGCTGACCAGCCGGTCTAGCACCAGCTCGGTGTGCGGCAGCCGTTCAAGCAGGTGCCCGCAGTACACGATGTCGTAGCCTCGGGGCGGCAGCGGCACCGTCCGCAGGTCCCCGACGATCACGTCGTCATAGGCATCCTTGACCTGGTCGAGTACCACTCGCGCGAGCGGGTCGTCGGCATCGACGACGGACACCGCGACCTCATGTCCGGCCTCCGCCAGTTCCCCGATGCCAAGCTCGCGCAGCGGTGCCAGGCAGCCTGCCTGCAGCAGGCACACCGGCCGCCCCGGCTCGGCAAGCACGTAGTCACGCAGCGGCTCGGCGAAGAACCGCCGCGCGTCCGGCTGTTGCCCCGGTGCCCTCTGCTTGGCAGCCTCGCTCCGCCTATCCCCGCTCCGCCTATCCCCGCTCCGGTGTGCTCCACTCTTGGAGACACCGCCCTCGACAGTCGACATGCTTACGGATCGTAGTTGAATGACTACGCAAACGGAAGGGGATGGCGAAGTCGGTGTGCTTGCGTTCCACCACGGCGACCAGTGCCAGTCCGTGTCCGGGTGGGCGGGGGTCTGGGGCGGGGACGTAAGCTGGAGTAGTTAACGTCGCGCGGGTGGGGGGACCTCCTGCCGCGCACGCGGGGCTTTGTGCTGCCTTCTGCTGGCCGGGCCCCGGTCGTTCTTCTTCCCTAGGGACAGCATGAGCCTCGCCGGACTCCTCAGTACCGTCGCCGACGATTCCGCTATCCGCGGCCTGCTCCCCGCTGGGGAGGCACCCCAGGGGGAGCGGGACATCGTCGCCCCGCAGGCTCTGCGGCCCGTGCTGGCCGCTGTCCTAGCCGACGGCGGCGGCCAAGACGGCCGATTCGTGCTCGCCGTCACCGCCACCGCGCGGGAGGCCGAGGAACTAGTGGCCGGGCTCGGCTCGTTCCTGCCGCCGCGCCACGTGGGGTACTTCCCCGGCTGGGAGACGCTGCCGCACGAGCGGCTGTCGCCACGGTCAGACACGGTCGGGCAGCGGATCGCGGTGCTGCGCCGGCTAGCGCACCCCACCGGCGGCACCGGCGCGGCGCAGGAGGTCGCGGGACCACTGCGCGTGGTGGTCGCCCCGGTGCGGGCAATGCTGCAGCCGATCGTGGCGGGCCTCGGTGACCTGGAGCCGGTGCGGCTGCAGGCCGCGGATGAGGCCGACCCCGAGGACGTCATCGCCCGGCTGGTCGACATCGGCTACGCCAGGGTCGAGATGGTGTCCAGGCGAGGTGAGCTCGCCGTCCGTGGCGGGCTGCTTGACGTGTTCCCGCCGACCGAGGAGCACCCGCTTCGCATCGAGTTCTTCGGCGACACGGTCGAGGAAATCCGCGTCTTCAAAGTGGCCGACCAGCGCAGCACCGGCGTCGCGGAACAGGGGTTGTGGGCCCCGCCGTGCCGGGAATTGCTGCTGACGCCATCGGTCCGGTCCCGCGCGAAGGAACTGGCGGACCAGCATCCGTCCATCTCCGAGATCCTGAGCAAGGTGGGCGACGGGATCACCGTCGAGGGCATGGAGGCCTTCACCTCAGTGCTCGCCGACCGGATGGAACTGCTCATCGACCACCTGCCGCTCGGCGGCTCGTGCTGGCATGCGACCCGGAACGGATCCGGACCCGCGCCGAGGAGCTCGTCGCGACCAGCCAGGAGTTCCTCGAGGCGTCCTGGGCGTCGGCCGCGACCGGCGGCGAGGCCCCCGTCGACCTAGGCGGCGCGGCGTTCCAGCCGCTGGCACGCATTCGCGAGGTAGCGACCGAGCTCGGCATCCCGTGGTGGACACTGGCCCCCTTCGGAACGGACGAGGGCGCTGACGAGGTCGGCGAGGACAGGGGGATGGGCCCGTTCGGAATCAATGCGAGCGCGGCGCCTGCCTACCGCGGCGATACGGTCCAGATGGTCGCGGACGTGCGTTCCTGGCTCGCGGACGGGTGGCGGGTCGTGCTGGTGACCGAGGGTCACGGGCCGGCTCAGCGGCTGGCGGAGATGCTGCGCGGCGAGGGCCTTGGCGCCCGGCTCGGTGACGTCCTGGCTAACCCCGAGCCTGGCGTACCGTACGTGGCGACCGGGCAGCTGCGGCAGGGGTTCAGCTGGCCATCGGTGCGGCTGGCGCTGATCACCGAGGGTGACGTGGTGGCGCGCGGCACTGGCCGTCAGGCAAGCAAGGACGACCGGCGGATGCCGTCCCGGCGGCGGCGCGGGGTGGACCCGCTGCAGCTCAAGCCGGGCGACTACGTGGTGCACGAGCAGCATGGGGTCGGCCGGTTCGTGGAGATGACCAGCCGGACGGCGGCGGGGGCCACCCGCGAGTACCTGGTGCTCGAGTACGCCCCGGCCAAGCGTGGCCACCCGGCGGACCGGCTGTACGTGCCGACCGACCAGTTGGAGGAGGTCACCAGGTACACCGGCGGCGAGGCTCCGGCGCTGCACCGCCTCGGCGGCGCCGACTGGGCCAAGACCAAAAGCCGGGCCCGCAAGGCGGTGCGCGAGATCGCCGCTGAGCTGATCCGGCTGTACTCCGCCCGGATGGCCTCGCCAGGGTACGCGTTCGGGCCGGACACGCCGTGGCAGCGGGAGCTGGAGGACGCCTTCCCGTACGTGGAGACCCCCGACCAGCTCGCGGCCATCGACGAGGTGAAGGGCGACATGGAGAAGCCGGTTCCGATGGACCGGCTGATCTGCGGCGACGTCGGCTACGGCAAGACGGAGATCGCAGTCCGCGCGGCGTTCAAGGCAGTGCAGGACGGCAAGCAGGTGGCCGTCCTCGTGCCCACCACGATCTTGGCGCAACAGCACTTCAATACTTTTTCCGAACGATACGCCCCATTCCCCGTCGTCGTCCGGCCCATGTCGCGATTCCAGACCGACAAGGAGGTCGCGGAGACCCAGCGCGGGCTATTTGAGGGCAGCGTTGACCTGGTGATCGGGACGCACCGACTGCTTTCGGCGGAGACCCGGTTCTCAAAGCTCGGCCTGGTCATCATCGACGAGGAGCAGCGGTTCGGCGTCGAGCACAAGGAGTACCTCAAGCGGCTGCGCACCGAGGTCGACGTGCTCGCCATGTCCGCGACCCCGATCCCCCGGACACTGGAGATGGGCGTCGCCGGGATCCGCGAGATGTCCACGATCTTGACCCCGCCCGAGGAACGGCACCCGGTGCTGACGTTCGTCGGGCCGTATGACGACAAGCAGGTGGCGGCGGCGATCCGCCGGGAGCTTCTGCGTGACGGCCAGGTGTTCTTCGTGCACAACCGGGTGCAGTCGATTCGCAAGGTGGCGGCTACCTTGGCGGAGCTCGTGCCCGAGGCGCGCATCGCGGTCGCGCACGGCCAGATGAACGAGCACGAGCTCGAGCGCATCATGATCGACTTCTGGGAGCGCTCGTTTGACGTGCTGGTGGCGACGACGATCGTCGAGTCAGGCCTGGACATCCCGAACGCCAACACGCTGATCGTCGACCGGGCTGACGCCGCTGGCCTGTCCCAGCTGCATCAGCTGCGCGGCCGGGTCGGCCGCGGCCGGGAGCGCGCCTACGCGTACTTCCTGTACCCGCCGGAGAAATCGCTGACCGAGACCGCGCATGAGCGGCTGGCCACGGTGGCGCAGCATACCGAGATCGGGGCCGGCATGTATGTCGCGCTGAAGGACCTGGAAATCCGCGGGGCTGGCAACCTGCTTGGCGGCGAGCAGTCCGGGCACATCGCCGGGGTCGGCTTCGACCTGTACATCCGGATGATCGGCGAGGCCGTCCGCGAGCTCAAGGGCGACGGGCCGGCCGAGCGCGCCGAGGTGCGGGTGGAACTACCGGTCAACGCGCACATCCCGCACGACTACGTGCCCGGCGAGAAGCTGCGGCTTGAGGCGTACACGTCGATCGCGGCGATCGACTCCCGCGCCGATGTCAGCGCGGTCCGGGAAGAGCTGGTCGACCGGTACGGGCCGCTGCCTTCGCCGGTGGAGACGCTGCTCCAGGTCGCGGGGCTGCGGTTCGCGGCGCGGGCTGCCGGGCTCACCGACATCACGCTGCAAGGCAATTATGTGCGGTTCGCGCCGGTTGAGCTGCCCGACTCCCGAGTGGTACGGCTTCAGCGGCTATACCCCAAGACAGTACTCAAGCCGACCGTGCGTACCATGTTGGTGCCGGTTCCGAAGACCGGCGCCGTTGGCTCCGGTGCCGCTGGCCCGGGTCGCGCTTCCGGTGCGGGCTTCGGCGGTGAGCCACTGCGCGACACTGAGCTGCTCGCGTGGTGCGCTGAGGTTGTGAGTTCGGTACTGTCCAACACGTAGTCTGGTTAGCTCTAGTTCGGTTGGCTTGGTGACTTGGTGAAAGTCGGCTCGCGAAGGGAAACGCCTGTGCCTGGCAAGAAGTCGCTTCTGGCCGCTGGTGTGGCCGCGGCGGGAGTGTGCGTGCTGCTAGCGGCCTGCTCTCCGGTCAAGATGGGGGCTGCGGCGACCGTGGGCAACCAGCGGATCACGTCCGCCACGCTAGACACTGACGTCTCCAACCTCCAGCAGGCCGTCGCGAAGGATGGCGGGAACCAGGTCCCCGCTGACCAGCAGCCACAGGCAGTGCTTACCTGGCTGGTCAGGTTCGCGATCCGGGACAAGGTGGCCCGGCAGAGCGCTCTCACCGTGACCCAGACGGACATCGATACGGCGCTCGCGGAGGTCAACACGCAGCTGGAAGAGGGCGCGCAGGAGAACGGCACGAGCTACACGAACCTCACCGCGACGCTCGCCGACAACGGCCTGCCGCCGAACCTGGTCAACGCGCTCGGCCAGTGGGAGGCCCAGGAGTACGCCTTCATCGAGAAGCACAACGGCGGCAAGCTCCCCACCTCGCAGACGGCCGTGACCAATGCGGTAAACCAGCTGACCAAGGCAGACTGCCAGGCCGCCAACTCGATGAACATTCAGATCAACCCGCAGTACGGGCAGCTGAGCTACGACGCCAGCAGCAGCCTTTACGGTGTCTCGGCCACGACCAACCTATTGTCCCTGCCTGAGGGCGCCAAGGCGGCCACGGCATCGCCGTCCTTCCCCTCGTGCTGATTATCCCCGGGGGGACGACCCCCCTGTCGACCCCCCGGCTCAGGGGGGCTGCCCCCCTGACACCCCCCCGCCCGGGGGAACCGGCACAAACCGCCGGCCCCAGGGCCTTCCTGCCTACCGGGCTGGGGACGACGCCATTGTGGGCGTGCTGACGATCCTGGCGACCAGTGCCCGGGTGGCACCGGGGCTGCTGAGCTGGCAGGCCTGGACCGCGCTGCGCGACGCGTCCCGCGTCCTGGTCGGGTCGGCGGAGCACCCGCTGGTGCCCGCGCTGACCGAGGCCGGGATCGCTGCGGAGGTCGTGGCGGATGCCTCGGGGACGCTGGCGGATGCCGCCCGCGCCGCCTCGCCGGCGGGATCGGTCATCTGGCTGGCGCCCGCGGGGGAGGAGGGACCCTCGGCGGAACTGCTCGCGGCGCTGGCCGGGGCCGGCCTGTCCGAGGCTGAGGTCCGGGTGCTGCACGGGTCGCGCGACCTGCCAGGGGCACACCTGCTCGACGTGGTCACCACTATGGACACCCTGCGGCTGGCATGCCCGTGGGATCGCCGGCAGACCCACGAGTCGCTCGCGCCGCACCTACTGGAAGAGCCCTACGAGGCGCTTGACGCCCTGGAAAGCGGTGACCACCAGGCACTGCGGGAGGAACTAGGGGACGTCCTGCTCCAGGTGGTGTTCCACGCTCGGATCGCCGCCGACCGACCCGAGGGCGAGGACGGCTACACGATCGACGACGTCGCCGACACGCTGGTCGCCAAGCTCGTCCGCCGTCACCCCCACGTCTTCGCGGACGTGTCGGTGGACTCTGCTGACGACGTGATCCGCAACTGGGACGAGATCAAGAAGGCCGAGCGGGCCGCGAAGCTGGCGGCCTCGGCCGCGGTGCCGCAACCGGAGGAGCAATCCCCCTCGGTGCTCGACGGCGTGGTATTCGGCCAGCCGGCGCTGTCGCTCGCGGCGCAGGTGCTGCGGCGAGCGGCCCGGATCGGCTACCCGGTGGCCACGGCCGGGTCCCAGGATCGAGACGCCGATGACCGCGATCGCGGCGTCGGCAAGGAACTGCTCCGCCTGGTCGCCGAGACAACGCGACGTGGCATGGACCCCGAGCTTGAGCTGCGGCGCGTTGCCCGCGAGCTGGCGGCCAGCGTGCGCGACTGGGAGCGACGGCGGTCCTGAGACGCCATCGTTATCTGGTTATAGGCGCCCGTCAGAATCGGATGAGTACCATCTGAGTGGATAAGAGGCGCGCTGGGCGTGTGAACCACCCAGTGGGGATGAGCGTCTTTCTTAACGGGAAATGCTGCTTTACTTAGGACGGGACTGTTGGCCTGCCGGGGCGGCCGGGCCAATTAGGGGCGGGCGGTCTACTGTGAGTAATATTACTGTTACAGTGAGTAAGAGTCGAGGTGCGTGGGCCTCGGCGCGGCTATCGGCGTGGACGAAGGGGTACCTCCGCCAGGCGATGTTCGCCGATATCGCAATCGGGTTCATCACCTCCACGACAGCCCTCGGGTTCCGTTTCGCTGGCCATATCACGCGCGAATATGCTATCCTCAGCCTCGCATTGCCGGTACTGTGGGTAGCTGCCCTGCGACTGTCGGGCGCATACGACGCACGCTTTATCGGTACCGGATCGGACGAGTTCCGTAAGATCCTCAACGCGGGCGTGACCCTCACCGCCGCGCTGGCTCTGTTCTCCTACGCTATTAACACCGAGCTTTCTAGGTTCTACCTGCTCGTCACGATGCCGGGTGTCACCCTCATCTCGCTGGTTGTCCGATATGCCCAGCGCAAGCGCCTGCACCGCAAGCGCATGATGGGGCAGTGCATGTCCGGCGTCGTCGCCGTCGGCTACGAGGCCGCGGTGGCGGACCTGGTCAACGAACTGCGGCGGGATAGCTACCACGGCTTGAGCGTGGTGGCGACCTGTGTCGCCGGGCAGTCCAGCAACGTCGACAAGGTGGCCGGCGTCCCGGTCTTTGGCGGGGTCGCCGTACAGGATGTCGCTGAGGCGGTTCGCCGCAGCGGCGCCGATGCGGTCGCGGTCCTGTCCTGCCCGGAAATCGATGGGGCCACGCTGCGGCAGCTCGCGTGGGAACTGGAGAAGACCGGCACAGACCTATGCGTCGCACCTGCCCTGCTCGACGTGGCAGGACCGCGTACCACGGTCCGCCCGACCGCGGGACTGACCCTGCTGCATGTCGACCACCCCCAGCTGTCTGGCGCGCGCCAGATCATCAAGGGCCTATTCGACCGGTTCATGGCCGGCCTGGCGCTGCTCCTGCTGTCGCCGGCGCTTGTCATCGTCGCGGTCGCCATCAAGGTGACCGACAAGGGCCCGGCCCTGTTCACCCAGACCCGGGTCGGCAAGGACGGGCACACCTTCAAGATCTACAAGTTCCGCACGATGGTGGTAGATGCGGAGGCACGGCTCGCGGAGCTGATCCCCGTCAACGACCACGACGGCGTGCTGTTCAAGCTCCGCCGCGACCCGCGCATCACGGCGATCGGCGTGAAGCTGCGGAAGTACTCCATCGATGAGCTCCCGCAGCTCATCAACGTGCTCAAGGGTGAGATGTCGCTGGTCGGACCGAGACCCGCGCTGCCGTCGGAGGCGGCGAAGTACGCCGACCACGTCCACCGCAGACTGGTGGTGAAGCCGGGCCTGACCGGGATGTGGCAGGTTAACGGCCGCTCGGAGCTGTCTTGGGAAGAGTCGGTCCGGCTGGACCTGCGCTACGTCGAGAACTGGTCCTTCGCTCTCGACCTGCTGATCTTGTGGAAGACCGTCGCCGTGGTCCTCGGGGGGTCCGGTGCCTACTAAGCCCTTTGCGGCCATGCCAGTGGCCGCCAGTCGGGACATAGTGCTTACCGACGAGGACAATGTGAGCCTGGACGTGGCGAGCCTGGACGTGGCCAGGCTCGTCCGGCGGGCAGCGTCCGGGGATAAGCATGCCTGGGAGCGGCTGGTTGACCAGTACAACCGGCTCATCTGGTCCATCACCAGGGAGTTCAAGCTCGTCGAAAGCGACGCGGCGGATGTCGTCCAGACAACGTGGATGCGGCTGATCGAGCACATCAACCGGCTACAGCACCCGGAGCGGGTCGGCTCGTGGCTCGCGGCCACCGCACGGAACGAGTGCCTGCGATGCCTCGCGGCGCGCAAGCGGGTCGTGCTCGCGCATGAGGACGTCACGCTGGATGGCCCGGTCGAGCATGAGCACGAGATCGACGAGGCGCTGCTCGCCGAGGAACGCGGCGCGATCGTCCGTGAGGCCATGACGCATCTTCCAGGGCGCTGGCAGCGGCTGATGGAGATGCTCATGTCCGACCCGCCGGTGCCCTACGCCACGATTTCCGACGAGCTGGGGCTTCCGATCGGCAGCATTGGCCCGACCCGTGGCCGGTGCCTGGCCCGCCTGCGCGTGCTGCTAGAAGCCAGCTGAGTTACCAAGCCGGCGCGGCCCCCGGGTTCTATCCCAGGGGCCGCGCCGCTTTTGAGGTCTCCGGGGATCCCCCCGGGTTTAAGTAGGGCGCTGCGTTAGCCCCGGGGCTAACGCAGTATGTCGGCGTCTACCCACTGGCCGTCGTTCGCCTCGATCTGCGGGTAGGCGGCGCGGACCTCGGTCATCAGGTCGGAGACGAACAGCGCGACCGCCCGCGGGGAGCGCTCGATCATGTCCGTCGGCGTGATCACGGGGATCGAGGTGCCGGGCATCCGGGTCCCGCGCTTGGCGGGCGACGCGTCCGCAACAGCAGGCAGCAGGTCGGCGTCAACCTCGGCGGTGCGCAACAGTGCGACCGCGCGGGACGCGGCACCGTAGCCGATGACGGACGTCCCGGACTCCCGCAGCCCGGTGAGCCAGCCGTGCAGTGCGTCCGCGCGGGTCTTGACGTCGTGGCGCAGCGAGAGGTAGCCGGCGTCCGTGGTGACCCCGCTGGCGGTCTCCTCGGCGAGCAGTTCCGCGATGGTGTTGTCGGCTAGCGGCCCGTCGGCGTCATGCTGGGCAGCGAGCAGGATCGTGCCGCCGTACAGGTCGAAGCGCCACGCCGTGCGCGGGCTGAGGCCGACCGCCGCGAGCATCGCCGTCAGGGCGGTCGTTGAGTAGTACGCGTAGTGGCCGTGACGCAGCGCGTTCCACTGGCCGAGCCGGACGATGGTGTCGATCGAGTGGTACTGCAGCAGCAGCACCCCGCCAGGGGCGAGTCGCTGCGCGCGCTCGGCGATCGCGGCGGCCTGGTCGGCCGCGTGCATCAGGCCGAAGCAGTCGAGGATGACGTCGGCCTCCTCCATCTCTGCCTGCCCTAGGGGGGGCGGCCCCCCTTTACCCTCCCGGGAAAAGCCGGGTGAGACCGGCTTGAGGCCCCGCTCGGCCAGCATGTCCAGCCAGGAACCGCCGTGCGGGCTGCCGTACTCGGCCACCCGCGCACCAGGCGGGAGCAGGCCGGCGGCCGCGACCCTGGAAACCGCGTCGGCGGCCTGGGCCACGAGGGCCGCGGGCTCGGCGCCCCTGGGCTCCTCAGGCACCGTCGGGTCTTCACGTAGCTGCGCTAGGCCGCACTGCGAGCAAAGCCACATCTGGAGCGGGTAAACCGGATCGGGCCCTGGATCGTCATATGTCGGGAAGTAGTCGCAGGCGGGCTGGTTGCCTAGGTCTAGTACGATGTGGCCGTCCTGCCCCCGGCAGGCACGGCATGAGTGGTGTCCGGTCATCTGCGTCTCCGCCCCAGTAAAACGCTCATGAAAGAAGAATCACTGCAATCCACTGTATCAACGGATTCAGTGGCCGCTCACCTGAGTGCAGCTGTTCATCAAGGAAAAATCGCTGGCAGCCGAGTAACCTTACCGGCCGGAGTTTGGGGGGACATGTCGTCAGGACACGCGTGCCGTCTGTGCGGCGCGCACCTTACGCACTCTTTCGTGGATCTCGGGATGTCGCCGCTATGCGAGAGTTATCTCGGGGCGGACGCCATCGACGCGCCCGAGACCTTCTACCCGCTCCACGTGCTATTGTGCGACGAATGCCTGCTCGTCCAGCTTCCCGCGTATGTCTCGGGTGAGCACATTTTCTCCGATTACGCCTATTTCTCGTCCTACTCCACGTCATGGGTTGCGCACGCCAAGCGCTACGCCGACGAGATGACGGCGAAGCTCGGCCTCACCGGCGACAGCCTGGTCACCGAGGTTGCCAGCAACGACGGGTACCTGCTCCAGCACTTCCATGCGGAGGGCATTCCCGTCCTCGGAGTCGAGCCGGCCGGGAACGTGGCCCAGGTGGCGATCGAGAAGGGCATCCGGTCGGTCGTCAAGTTCCTGGGGCCAAAGACCGGGGCGGAGATCGCCGCCGAGTACGGTCAGGCAGACCTGGTCGCGGGCAACAACGTGTTCGCGCACGTCCCGGACATCCGCGGCTTCGCGGCTGGGCTGCGAGCACTGGTTAAGGACACCGGCCTGGTGACCCTGGAGTTCCCGCACCTGCTGCGGCTCATCGAGCGGCGCCAGTACGACACCATCTACCACGAGCACTTCTCGTACCTGTCGCTGCTTACCTCCTCCCGTGCGCTGGAGACTGCCGGGCTGCGCGTCGTCGACGTCGATGAGTTGTCGACGCACGGCGGATCGCTGCGGGTCCACGCGCGTCCGGTCGAGGCCGCGGGCGAGCCGTCGGCCCGCGTCAAGGCCGTGCTTGACCTTGAGGAGGCCGCCGGCCTGCACACCGTCGAGGGGCACGAGGGGTTCGCCCGCGACGTGCTCAAGATCAAGAGCGACCTGCTGTCGTTCCTGATCGGTGCCGCGGCCGAGGGCAAGACGGTGGCCGGCTACGGGGCACCCGGCAAGGGGAACACGCTGCTGAACCACTGCGGGATCCGGTCGGACCTGCTCTCCTACACCGTCGACCGGTCGCCGTACAAGCAGGGCATGTTCCTGCCGGGGACGCACATCCCCATCTACGCGCCGGAGAAGATCGAGGAGGCCAAGCCCGACTACGTCCTCGTGCTGCCGTGGAACCTGCGCGAGGAGATCAGCGGGCAACTGGAGTACGTGCGGTCCTGGGGAGGACGCCTGGTCTTCCCGATCCCCGCGCTCGACGTCGTCTGACCCGGAAACTGAGCGGGTTTCCGGTTCCTACTGAGGGGAGAGTGGGCCATGAAGGTCGTCTTGTTCTGTGGCGGGTTCGGCATGCGCATGCGGGACGGGGTGACGAATGCCCCCAAGCCGATGGCGATGATCGGCGACCGGCCGCTGATGTGGCATGTCATGCGCTACTACGCGCACTACGGGCACACGGAGTTCATCTTGTGCCTCGGGTACGGGGCTTCCGCCGTGAAGGACTTCTTCCTGACCTATGACGAGACGCGGTCCAACGACTTCGTTCTCAACGGCGGTGGCGAGGTCGAGCTGTTCAAGACGGACATCTCGGACTGGAAGATCACCTTCGTCGACACCGGCTTGCACTCGGCGATCGGCGAGCGACTGCGCCGGGTCAGGCGGTTCGTCGAGAACGAGGAGATGTTCCTGGCGAACTACGCGGACGTCTTCACCAACGCGCCGCTGCCGGACATGGTCTCCCGGTTCGAGGCGACCGATGCGGTCGTGAGCCTGATCGCGGTGCAGCCGCAGTCGTCGCACCACGTGGTGGAGGTCAGCGAGGGCGGGCGCATCACCGGGGTGACGCCGGTGCGGGACCTGCTGCAGTGGGAGAACGGCGGGTACTTCGTGATCCGGCCGGAGGTCTTCGACCACCTAAACGAGGGCGAGGACCTCGTGGAGGACGCCATCATGCGGCGCCTGGTCCCGCAGCGGAAGGCCATCGCCTATCCGTGGAAGGGCTACTGGTCGCCGGCCGATACGGTCAAGGAGCGTGCCCAGATGGAGGAGATGTACTACCGGGGCAACTGCCCGTGGATGGTCTGGGACCCCGAGCGCAGTGGCCAGTCAACGGCGGAGGTGGCCGCCGACGCCGCCGCCGACGCCCAGTGATCACCGTGCCGCTGGGCCCGTCCGGCGATGCACCGCTGGCGGTGCTCGCGCTCGGCGCGCATCCCGACGACATCGAGATCGCGGCGGGAGGCACGCTGCTGTCGCTGGCGGAGCGCCATCCCGGCATGCGCGTGAGGTACGTGGTGATGACCGGGGTGCCGCAGCGGCATGCGGAGGCGCGGGCAGCGGCCCGCGCCTTCACCCCCGGCGCGGACCTCCAAGCTGACCTGCACGACCTGCCCGACGGACGGCTGCCCGCCGTCTACGGGCAGGTCAAGGAGGTCCTGGAGGCAGTGGCCCGGTCATTCAGGCCGGACGTCATCCTCGCGCCGTCGCCGGAAGACGCACATCAAGATCACCGGACGGTCGGTGGGCTGGTGCCGACGGCCTTCCGTGACCAGGTCGTCCTGAGCTATGAGATCCCGAAGTGGGACGGGGACCTGACCCGGCCCAATACCTACGTTCCGCTAACCGACGAGGTCGCGCGGCGTAAGGTCGAATTGCTGGACAAATGCTATCCCTCACAGCACGGCCGTGACTGGTGGGGCGAGGAGACCTTCCTCGCGCTTGCCCGGCTGCGCGGGATGGAGTGCCGGGCACACTACGCCGAGGCCTTCACCTGCACCAAGCTGGTCCTTGGCTGACTGGCAACTGTTTGCCCCTCGCTTCTGCATCGCATGTCTTGAGGTATCCCGATGGCTTCTCTTCTAACCGATCCGGACATTTCCGCCGAGGAACTGCGGCAGCGCATTTACTCTGGCGACCTGGTCATCATGACCAACCTGCGCGCGCTGGAGGAGTTCGTCACCTACATGCGCGAGGAGCTCACCGCCCTGTTCGCTCCGCACGACCCAGAGCACGCGCACGAGTTCATCGAGCCGACCGAGATGGCCAAGCTCCTTGGCGCTTGGAAGCCCCGCTGGATCCATGCCGAGCGCTCGCGTGACCTGGTACGCGAGATCATCGCCGAGGCCGGGTTCGAGCCGGAGTTCACCCACTACGACGTGCCCAAGCCGCGCACCTCCTTTCCGGTAGGGCACCTGACGACGGGTATCGCCTTCGCCTTCCCCTGGCACCGGGATGTCTGGTACAGCGCACCCGCGCAGCAGGTCAACTGGTGGCTGCCGATCTTCCCGGTGCGCGAGACGAACGCGATGAGCTTCGACCTGGCCAGCTTTGCCCGTGCGGTGCCGAACTCGTCGGCCGGCTTCGACTACTACCGGATCAACGCCCAGCGGGCCAACACCGCCAAGTCGGTCGGCAAGGAAGAGCAGGCGCGCCCCGGCGCAGTCGGCCACCAGCCGGACGTGGACGTCATCCCGATTCCCGCCCCTGGCCAGGTGCTGCTGTTCTCCGGTGCCCAGCTGCACAAGTCCATCCCCAACACCTCGGGCCTGGCCAGGTACAGCGTGGACTTCCGAACTGTCGACACGCGCGACGTGCAGTCCGGGCGCGCCGCGCCGCTCGCGGACGCCTATTGCACCGGCACCGCCATCCGCGACTTCGTCAGCATTAAGGACGAGACCCCATTCGACGAGGACTTCGTCCGGTCGGTCTACGGCGAGCCGCCTGCCGACGCCGTCCTCGTCTTCGAGGCGCCGAAGTAGCCAGCCGACATAGTCGACCCGGCAAGGGCGGCGCTGCCTTCAGGGCAGTGCCGCCTTAGCAGTCTGTGGACACCGGATGCGCGCTGGAATCGCTGGAATCCGGTAGTAAACGGAACCAGCCGTAACCCGACGCGCCTAGGACTTCCAGCGCTATAGTTGCCAAACGGCTGAATTACGGCAATATGGGCACATGCGGCTGGCGCCGCATGTGGCACGGGTGGGGTTCAACTGATGACGAGCTACCGGCTGTTTACCAATTCCAGCGGGACGACGAGCGGGCCGTCCACTGCTGATTCCTTCAGTGGCAACTTCATCGCTGGTGTCACGTTCGGAGTCGCTAGCATCAGCTGGTTTGAGGGTTACTGGTGGTGGGTGTGCCCTGACGGCGGCCAGTCGACGACACCGCAGAAGTTCGCGCTCTGGCAGGTCTACAGCTCGGACGTGGACAACAACGTGGAGCACGGCGCCGTGATCCCGGGCAGCGTGATCACTTCAGGAACCCTGACATCTGGGTGGAACTACGTGCCGCTGGAGACGCCCATCCCGCTCAGCGTCTCCAACAACCCGGCCTACGAGATGGGGGACGGTGCCGCCGTCTACATCGCGACGACCGGGTTCACCGGCCCTTTCCCGATCACCGGCGGGCAGTTCACGCCCGGGGGCGCCTACCCGGGCGGGATCGTCAACGGGCCGCTGATCGCCTACTCGGACGGGGCAGGGACGGCCCCGGCGCCCGCCATCGGCGGAGGCCTAGCGCAGGGCGTCTTCAACTACGACACCGCAAGCGACGACCCGTCGCTCCACATGGTCCTCAACAACTCGTCGGGCTCGTCCAACTTCTGGGTAGACGTTCAGGTCAGCGACACCGCACCGGCGAACTACACCGGGTCGTACCGGCTGTGGCCCAGCCTTATCGGGCTTTTCCACAACGACACGGCGGACAGCGACGTCCAGCAGCAGACGATGGGCACCCAGTTCGAGCTCTCCGAGGCGTGCACGCTGAACAACGTGTGGTTCTTCAGCCCCTCGTGGGCGACGGACATGCCGGCCAGCACGCAGATCTGGGACCTCAGCGACTACAGCACCCCGACGCTCGTCGACGGCACGAACCTGACCGCCGATTGGTCAGGCGCGGCGGGCAGTGGCTGGGTCTCCAACTCCTACGCCGGCCAGGACATCACGCTGCCCATGGGCCAGTACGTCGTGACCATCTACTACCCCGGCTCCGGCAACGGCACCGCCAATGGCGCTGGCTTCTACGCGGAGAACAAGGGCTACTTCGGTACTGGGTATGGGAACACCGTCGGCCCCGCGCCCAACGGCCTCGTGAACGGGCCGCTGTCGTCCCCGTCCATGGTGAACGCCTTCAACTGGCCGACCTATGGGAACAGCTGCTACGTCGTGACCAATGCCACAGGCTACACCGCCACGGGTGTCCCGACGTTCCCGAACGACTGGGACAGCAAGGCGGACTACGACGCGAGCTCGGGGCTGGGCGACGACGGGGAGAGCCGCTGGGTCGACGTCGAGGTCACCCCCGTCGGCCTGACCATAACCTCTCCGCCTGCCGTCAAGTACCCGAACATCCCGCTGGTCTTCTTCCCGTGACCGGGCCAAGGGGCAGCGCCTTTACTGCCCCCTGGTAGTGGGAGCGGTGGCTACTTGGGGCCAGGCAGGAGAACCTGGCCCAGGAGGGCGAACTGCTCGGCCAGACTGCGCTTGTTCTCCGCGTTGCGTTCGATCATGAAGTCAGTGACCTCGCCGCGGCGCTTGTCGAGCTCGCGGAACATCTCGGCGAGCCGGTCGACATCAATGCGGTCGGCATACATGTTGAAGTCCGAGAGACCCATCTCGCCGACCAGCGACGCGAACTTCCGCGAGTAGCCGAGCGAGATGGTTGGCTTGCAGAGCTTCAGCGCGCACATGACGTTGTGGTAACGGGTCGCGACGATCGTGCCGCAGCCGTTCATGAACTCCATGAGCTCGGCGTAGGAGCTGACTTCCGCGGTGATCATCGCCTTGGCCGGCAATTCGGGGCGATCGGCCCGCACGTTGGCCATGATCAGCCGCGCGATGTCCCAGTCGTACTTGCTGTCCCCGCCGAAGACGCGCAGCTCGTAGCCGTTGTCGACTAGCCACGTGGCGAACTCGGTCATCTTGGCGAGGTAATCGGCGTGGATCTCGTCCGCGCGGTCCTTGTCGTTGTTGCCGCCGAAGTAGTTCATGACGCCGAGGCCCACGACCTTCGGGTCGCCCGGCTCATAGGGCGGGGTCGGGACACCGAAGACGAGGTCGGGGAAGACACGGTCCTTGGAGACATCGTGGCCGCGGTCGCGCATGGACTCCCAGGAGTTCTGGTCGCGGTAGGACCGGTAGGCGGCCAGCGTGGCAGTCGCATCGGACAGCCAGCGGGTCACCTTCGGCTTGATGATCTCCGCGCCAACGCTCACGAATGCGACCTTGCTGCCCAGGACCTTGCCTGAGGCGCTGAGCACCAGCAGTTGCAGCGGGAAGCCCCAGGCGTTCTGCGGCAGGGTCGACTCCAGCGCGCCGGCACCGGGCACGATCACCGCGTCGTGCTTGCGGACCCAGTTGGCCACCCGCGCGACGTCAAGGCCCTTGCCGATGGCCTTGAGTACTGGCTGCGGAATTTTGGTGGCCCTCTCCGCGAAGCGCGTGTACCAGTAGAGCGGGATCGCGTCGAGGTCCCACGTGGCCTTGAGCACCGCCGGGTGGCCACCGCTCATGGCATCGACCACCACGTCGGGGCGCTCTTCCCGGAAGTAGGCGAGCACTGTCTCCATCGATGCGTCGTTACCGGAGTTGCCCGAGCCAAGAAGGCCGAAGAGCCCCAGTCGGGCGGGTCGCGCCGTCACTGTCGTTTGCCTCTCCATCCGAGGAGTTCGTCTGCTTGCCCCGCATATTCCCGTACGTGTCAGGAGACCCGCGGCAGGCCGCGGGTGATACATGGTACGGTCACCTTTCTGCCACAGCCGTGCGAACAGCGTGCCGATGGCCGCATCATGGAATACGGGCGCGTATGGCGCATCGCGTGCCTGGCGGATCGCGTATCAACATGGCGGCTCTCGGCCTCCTGTAGGCACGGCGTACGATACGGAGGCCTTGTGAGCAGGCAGAGGCTGGACCTGAAGGGGTCCCGGCGGATCTTGTGGCGGCACAAGGTCCTTCTTGGTGCCTGCGCGCTCATCGGGCTGGCCGGGAACGCCGCGCACACGATGCTTCAGCCGCAGACGTTCACCAGCAACACCCTCGTCGTCTTGTCGCCAGACGTCAACCTGGACTATCAGGCTGTCGTAGTGGACAGTGTCCCGGTGCTCGCGGGCGCGCTGAACCGGGCGGACCTGGGCATGTCGCTGGCTGAACTGCAGGGCCACGTCCAGGCCTCCGGCGCGTGGACGCAGATGCTCTCGATCCAGCTCCAGGGATCGTCCGCCGCCTGGGTGCGGACCGCCGCCAACGCCGTCACCGGCTCCTACGTCGCGTACATTACCTCGGCGAGCAACCCGGGCGGTCGCGAGCCGGCCGCGGTGTTCCAGGCCGCGACCACGCCGGTAGTCAAGCCGCGGGTCACCCGGGTGGGCGAGGCCGGGCTGCTCGGCCTGCTGTTCGGCATCATGGCCGGCGTCATCGCCGCCATCGGGATCGGGCGCAATGACCGGAGGCTGCGGCTGCGCGACGATCTCGCCGACGCCATCGGCGTGCCGGTCATCGCCTCGCTGCCTGCGCGCGCGCCGTCGGACGCGGCCGGCTGGACGACGCTGCTGGGCTCCGCCGAGGCCGAGGGCGCCGACGCTTGGCAACTGCGGAAGGTGCTGTGCGACCTGGTCCCCGGCGCCGGCGCCGTCCGGGGAGCCCAGGGCGGGTTGCGGCCGGAGGGATGCTCGGTCACGGTGCTGTCCGTGGCGTCCGACAAGACCGCGCTGGCCCTCGGTCCCCGGCTCGCGGCATTCGCGGCGGCGCAGGGCGTCCAGGCCGCGCTGGTGATCGGGCCGCAGCAGGGCGCTCCGGCTGGTGCCGACTCCGGTGCTTGGGCCACGGGCGCTAACGGTGCTGGCCCTGGCAGTGGTAGCCCCGGCAGTGGTGGCGGCGCCGACCTTGGCCGCGTCGACTCTGGTGGCAGGCCGCGGAAGCCCGCGCCGTTGACGGAGGCGCTCGCGATCAGCGCGACGGCCGCGTCGATCGCCGCGGCCTCCAAGTCGGTGGAGGCGCTGCGCGCCGGGGCGGAGTCAGCCTCGGTGCGGAACCTGCGGGTGACCAGCCGGGCCACCAATGCCCGGATGGACGTACCGGGTGGCGCGCTGGCGGTGGCCATCGGGGTCGTCGATGGCCAGTTGCCCCGGGTGGCCGAGACGACGCGCGCTGACCTGACGCTGCTGGCGGTGACGGCCGGGGCGGTTACCGCGGAGCAACTCGTGCGAGTCTCCGCGAGCGCCGCTGCGGACGGCCGGGATATCGCGGGGATCCTGGTCGCGAACCCCGCCCGTTCAGATGAGACGACCGGGCGCGAGCCGCAGCTCGCGCGCCCGGAGGAATACAGGATGCCGACCCGCTTCAGCGGCGTAGTGACGACGGAGAGTAGATAAATGTCCGACCATGACCAGACGGTCATGCACACCGTTAACGGGAACCGTGGCCGGCCGAGGCGGGTTACCGACTTTGACGACTTCACCTTCGGGGAGGAGCAGCCCGCCGATATCGCGACCGGCCTGGTCGGCCTCGGATTCATCGGGGCGGCCATCAAGCGCGGCACGCGGCTGTGGTGCATCCTGGCCATCGTCGGGCTCATCGGCGGCCTCGGCTACTACCTCAAGGCCCCTCCCCAGGCCAAGGCATCAACGTCGGTCCTGCTCACCTACGGCCCGACCGAGAGCCCGGCGAGCGCCGTCTTCGACAACCAGACCATCGCGGAGAGCCACACCGTGGCCGAGCTCGCCATGAAGATGCTCGGCGACACAGGGCCTGTGGGCGCCTTCGCCGCCTCCTATGTCGTGGGCGTCGTAACCGACCGGATCCTGGTCATCGAGGCGAGCGCTCCGTCGGGCACGCAGGCGGTGGCCCGGGCCAACGCGATCGCCAAGGCGTTCCTGCAGTACCGGGCGAGCCAGGAGCTAGCCGTCCAGAAGGAGCAGGTCGCCGTCCTCGACAATGAGGCGGCAGCCGACCGGGACGCCGTAGCGAACCTGCAAGGTAAGGTCGCCGCCCTGACGACACAGGGCGCGTCGTCGGCCAAGCTGAAGCAGGCCCAGGGCCAGTTGCTGCAGGAGGAGAGCAACCTGTCGACCGTACAGACGCTCGCCGCCTCCACGGCGTCGGGTGACGCCACGCTCCAGGCCAACGCGGGGAGCGTCGTCCTCGACCCTGCCGCGTTGCAGCCGCAGTCGAAGACGAAGAAGCTTGCCGAGTTCGCGGCCTACGGGCTGATCGGTGGCCTGGTGATCGGAATGGCGATCGCGGCGATCGGCGCCGTCATCTCCGACCGGCTCCGGCGCCGGGATGACGTGGCGCGTGCACTCGGTGCCCCAGTGCGGCTGAGCGTCGGTCCCGTGCGGCTGAAGGGGCGCCTGCCCAGGACCACGCGGGGCCTGGATGCCGCCGGGGATGTCGAGGTCAAGCGGATTGTCACGCACCTGCGTGGTGTCATGCCCATGCGCGAGCGGAAAATCGCGCTTGCCGTCATCGGAGTCGGCGACCTGAACATCGCCGCCTTGTCCGTGGTGGCTCTGGCCATGTCCTTCGCACAAGATGGACGCCGGGTCGTGCTCGCCGACATCTGTGAGGGTGCGCCGGCGGCCGCACTGCTTGGCGTGAAGGGACCGGGAGTCAGGCAGGCGAGCGCGGGCGCCGCCCAAGTGGTGCTGGCCGTGCCGGACAGTGTGGACATCGCCCCGCTCGGCCCAGTCGGCCGCGGGGACGGCCAGCGGTCGGAGTTCACCGACCAGGTCATCGCGGCCTGCGGATCAGCGGATCTGCTGCTCACCCTGGCAAGCCTCGACCCTGGACTCGGCGCTGACCACCTCCCGTCCTGGGCGTCCAGCGCGGTTGCCGTGGTGACGGCTGGCACTGCGTCGTGGACGAGGCTGCACGCCGTCGGCGAGATGGTCCGGTTGTCCGGCACGTCGCTGGCCGGGGCGGTGCTGGTCGGGGCGGACAAGTCCGATGAGAGCCTGGGGATCATCGGGGATCCCGTGCCGCTGCTCGGCGCGGGCGAGCTGAGCTAGAGCTCGTGAGCGCCCCCACCGTCGCGTACCAGCCGCATACAGGTAGGCGACTACTGTGGCCCAGTACGCGGCCGCTGCCCTCGCCGGAGGCACGCGAGCGAACCATCCGTCGGCAAGTCTTCATCGTGTGGCTGCTGCTGCTCATTAACGTGGTCCCGTTCTTCAAGGGCACCTGGAATGAGCTGCCGCTGATCATCTCGATCCCGTCGATCGTCGGGAAGGGCGTCACGCAGGGAGCGCTGCCGGTGGCGTTCGTGCTGGCGCTGCGGCTAAACCCCAAGCGGCTCATCCGCCCGAACGCCTTCCTGTGCCTGCTCCTGCTGCTGTGCTTCGCGGCGGTCATCGCCAACGTCGACCCCACGTCCGGGCACTTCACCAGCACTTGCTACCGGACAGTGCGCCTGACGATGTTCGTCGCCACCCTCTGGCTCCTGACGCCGTGGTTCGGCCGCCGCGACCTGCTGCTGGTCAGGTGTCACATCGGGGCGCTGTGGGTTGTGGTGGGGACGGTGCTGGCGGGCCTCGTTGTGTCGCCGTCCCGGGCCATGGCGCAGGGCCGGCTCTCGGGGGAGTTCTGGCCGATCACCCCCGTGCAGGTGTCGGACTACACCTCGGTGCTCCTCGGCCTGATCGTAGTGATGTGGTTTTGCGGCGAGCTGTCCCGGAAGGCAACCCTGTCGGGAGTGCTGATCGCCGCGGTCACGCTGTACATGACGCACACCAGGACCGAGCTGATCGCCCTCCTGGCCGGCATCTTCGTGGCCGGCGTGCGGATGTTTGGCACCCAGTCGCGGGTCCGGAAGCTGTTCGCGTACGTCGGCGCCCTGCTATCCGTCGGCGTCACCATCTTCTCCGGCGTGCTTACCACCTGGCTGGAACGCGGCGAGAGTTCCTCCGAGCTGAGCGACCTGAGCGGCCGCACCATCGTCTGGAACGAGGTGCTGAACGCGCCGCGCGATCGGTTCCAGGTCATCTTCGGCTACGGGTTGTCCAACAAGGGGTTCAACGGACTGCCCATCGACAGCAACTGGATGGCCGCCTACTACGACCTTGGCCTGGTCGGCGTGTCCATCTGCCTCATCTGCTTGCTGTTCGTCTTCGTCTCGGGCTACCTGCGGCCCCGCAGCCCGGCCACCGCGGTCGCCCTGTTCATGGTCACCTACCTGGCCGTCACGTCATACACGGAGACGGGCCTGTCCGATGCCTCGGCGTACTTGCTCGAGCTCGCGATGGCCGCCTCGCTGCTCCTGCCAACGTTCGGGGAGAGAAGCCCGGCATGAAGATAATGCTCGTGCATAACCGTCCGCGTTCGAATGGGCCGAGCGGGGAGAGCCGGGTCGTTGACCAGGAGTCGGCGGCACTGGCCGCGGCCGGGCATGAGGTCACCCACTTCAGCCGGGACAGCGACGAGATCGAGGGCTGGCCGGCCACGAAGAAGGCGCTGCTGCCCGCGCGAATCGTCTGGAGCGGCTCGGTTCACCGGGAGCTGTCGGCCGCACTGCGGGCGCAGCGGCCGGACATCGTCCACGTGCACAACACATTCCCGCTGCTGTCCGCCGCCGTCTTGCACGCGTGCCGGCACGCGGGGGTGCCGCTGGTGGCCACCGTGCACAACTACCGGCTCGGCTGCATCACCGGAGAGCTCTTCCGGGATGGCGCGATCTGCCATGACTGCCTGGCTGGCCGGATACTGCCGGGCGTCGTGCACGGGTGCTACCGGGACTCGCGGGCCGCCAGCGCGCCACTCGCGGCGGCCGCTGCCGTGCACGCGGCGGCGTGGCGGTCGCTGGTGTCGGCCTATATGTTCATCTCTGCCGCCCAGCGGGACCTGCTCGGGGGCGTCGGGCTTCCGGCTGATCGCATGTTCGTCCGGCACAACATGATCCCGCGCCGGGACTTGCGCGTCGTGACTAAGCAGGACACGGTCGCCTTCGCGGGCCGCCTGGCGGTCAACAAGGGCGTGCCCGTGCTGATGGCTGCCTGGGACGAGTACCTGGCTGCCTCAGGCGACGCGCGCCTGCGGCTAGTCATTGCGGGGACCGGGCCAATGGACCAGGAGGTGGCTGCCTGGGCGGCCACCCGCCCGTCCGTCGAGGTGGCGGGCCTGCTGCCCGGCGCTGAGGTGGCCGACCTGATGGCCCGCTCCCGCGCTGTCATCGTGCCCTCCGCCTGGGAGGAGCCATTCGGCCTCGTCGTCGTCGAGGCGATGGCCGCGGGAACCCCCGTCATCGCGTCCGGACACGGGTCGTTCATCGAGCTCGTCACCTGCGGGGTGGATGGGGCCTTGTTCCCGCCGTCCGACGCCGGGGCGCTCGCGGACGCCATCGCGGACGTCGCCGCCCAGCCGCAGAAGTACGAGGCTTACGGGAAGCAGGCGCGCGAGAGCTATGAGCAGAAGTTCAACCCCGAGCGGAGCCTGTCGCACCTCGTGGAGATCTACGAGTGGGCGATCGCCAACCCCATCGCGGCTGCGGGTAGGAGCCGTCCTTCACCAAGGTGAGCGCGGTCGCTAGTCCGGCGGTCGCAGCCAATCGCAGGGAGGTATGGCCGAGGTGATAGCCGACAAGAACCAGTGGCGCATCCGGTGGGCACTGGCCCTGGCCGGGCTGGCGATGGTCGCGGGATGTACCTCGACGTCGTCAACGGGGCAGCAGCCATTGCTGCCCGCTACGGTCAGCGTGGCGGCGGTCCCCGCTGCGCTTAGCGTGGTGTGCGGACACTCGATTCTCGACTCGCCGTTCAGCTATGACGGGGCAGCCGGTGCCTACCGCAGCGGCACGCCCGGGCTGCCGACGTACGGCACCGCCGGCTCGGACTTCCCCTCGGCGACTTCCGGTGACGTGCTCGCCACTGGCGCCAAGAGTTACCCGGCTTACCAGCTAGCCCCTAACACCGTCTACTACCTGCTGCCAGGGACGCACCTGGGTGCCTTCCAGGCGGACGAGCAGGACGCGTTCGTCGGCGGCCTCGCACATGGGGTGGCCACCACCGTCACCGGCGACTACTCCGGCCTGCAGACGGCATTCGACTCGAATTACTCCAACGGGAACACCCCCGGCGTGACGATCGAGTACCTGACGATCGAGAAGTTCCAGCCGGCGAGCGACGCGGCGGCGATCAACCAGAGCTCCAACACCGGCTGGACGCTCAGGCACGACACGATCACGCTCAACGTGCCGGGCGCTGGTGTGATCGCCGGGGCGGAGAACACCCTTCAGGACAATTGCATGACGCTGAACGGGCAGTATGGATTCCAGTCATCCGACACTGGCACATGGGGCCGTGACTCGCTGACCGGCGGCCCGTATGACGTCACCGTTGAGGGTAACGAGATCAGCTACAACGACACCTGCGACTTCGAGGGCCTGCTCAGCAACCCGGCCGTTGGCTGGTCTAACCACGACCCGGTGCCCGTCCGGTACCGGAATGCCCACTGCGGGACCGTGACCGGGGACGGCAACCAGGGCGGGTTCAAGCTCTGGGAGACCAACGGGGTCACGGTCAAGGACAATGACATCCACAACAACTGGGGTCCCGGGGCCTGGGTCGATACTGACAACGCCAACACGACCTTCACCGGGAACCACTTCACGGCCAACGACGCCGAGGGGATCATCGAGGAGATCTCCTACAACTTCGCCATCACGGGCAACTATTTCACTGATAACGGCTGGCCAATCGGGCTAGACAACTCCAAGTTCCCGACCCCGGCCATCTATGTCAGCGAGAGCGGCAGCGTGGCAGGGCAAGGCGGGGTCCCTGCCTGCGGCGAGCCTTCCTGCTCCGGTCAGCCGGCCTACCGGGGCCAGTCGGTCATCAGCGGAAACACGCTCGTCAACAACGGTGGCGGTGTCTTCCTGTGGCAGAACTCTGACCGGCACTGCTCCAGTGGGCTCGACCATGCCTGCACGCTGGTGGATAAGGGAACGTACACGATCGCGTCGTGCCATGCCAACCTCCCCACCGCGCGCCTGAGCACTGCCAGCTTCGTCGGCCAGGTCACCGGGTCGCCTGCCAGGGACTGGTGGGACGGCTGCCTGTGGAAGACCGCGAACGTCCACGTGACCGGGAACACGATCGACTTCCAGCCGGCCGACGTGCCCGGCTGCGTCCCGTCGGCGTGGCCGGACTGCGGGGCGAACGGCATGTTCAGCGAGTACAGCGTGTCAGCCCCCTACACCTCGCCGGGTGGCTGGGCGATCGCCAGCCAGCTCACGTTCTACCAGGGCGATATCTGGTCGGATAACGTCTACAACGGGCCGTCAGCCTTCTATGCCTGGAACCAGGGGAACAACGACAACCCGGTCAGCTGGGCTGACTGGACGGGCAGCGTCGCCTCCGGCGACAAGTGCGACTCGTCAGGCGAACACGACAGCGGGGCGTGCACCGGACCATTCGGCCAGGATGCGGGCAGCACCTACCACGCCTGACACCAGCTACCACAGCGTGCCCGGAGAAGGGGGACGGACGGCCGGGGCTTGTCCGTCCCCCTTCGCATTGACTGGGAAGCGAGGCTCCGCTCCCGGGAGATGGGAATAAGAAGGATACGGTACGTGATCGCACGATCTCCAGTAATTACCACGGTTATTACCCTGCCTGCCCTTCCAGTGGGCCCGATGGAGGCCCTAGAATCTGTACAAGCAGGGAGAACTGCCAGATATCGTCCATGATGGATTCTTCCCGGATATCAGGGACAATCACTTGGTCGCGCCTGGCGGCTCATCTGCAAGAGTTCGCTAACCGTAACGCAAAAGTGAGCTCCTTGTTACTGATTGCAATCATCGAGGGTGGCAAAATGAATGGCCTGGCTTTTTCCAGGTGCCTGCACACTGGGTAGCCCTCACCGAGAGCTAGTTCCCCCTCGCGAGGATTGCTGCACAGAAGAAGTCCCGGACGGGATAATCATGTGCACCCTTATTTTGGTGATAGCGCGTTCTGGATGCTGGACCAGCGAATCGGCGAGCCCGCAGCTGCCGTGAGTCTGGCAATCCGTTGGAGATTGGATCTAGCCATGTCGAGGTTCCGCGTCGGCACCCTTATCAGGAAATCGCGGCTGCCTTACGTACTGCTCGGTGTTCTCGTCATCGCGGGAACCCTGTTTGCCTTCCCGGGCGCGGCTTTCGCCGCGACCGCATCGGACAGCTTCCAGGAGGTCGACGGCCCCCTGAGCGCCAACTGGACGCCCACCGCCGACGGCGGCCTAACGGTCTCCGGCGACCAGGCAGTCGGCCAGGAAATCAACGCCAACTCCGGCGACCTATGGACGGCGAGCACGTTCGGCGGTGACCAGTTCTCGCAGGTAACGCTGACTTCGACGCAGCTCACCGGGACCCAGTGGCTCGGCGCGGTCGTTGACGGGCAGGCCTCGAACTCGGGCAAGAGCGCCTACGTCGGGATCTATTACTGGAACAGCGGATCGCCCGAGTTGGTGCTCTTCCTGCGCCACAACGGTGACTGGTCGCAACTGGGCAGTACCTTCTCCATCAGCCCGCTGTCGGCCGGCACCGTGCTGGGCTTGAGCATCGCGGGCACCACCTTGTCCCTGTCGGTGAACGGGACCGTGGACGTGTCGGCAACCGACGCCACGCTGACCGCAGGCGCGCCGGGCATCATGACCAACGGCCCCGCCCACGCGGCGGCCTGGACTGGCGGGGACGGCACGGGATCAAGCGCGGGTACCTACACCATCGCGGGCACCGTCTCCGGACTGGCGTCCGGCGGCACAGTCACCCTCGAGGACAACGGCGGCGACACCCTCAGCGTTGCCACTAACGGGCCCTTCACCTTCGCCACCGCGCTCGCTGCCGGCAGCACCTACGCCGTGTCGGTGGCCAGCAGCCCGCCCGGCCAGGCCTGTACCGTCGCCGGCGGCTCGGGCGCAGTCTCAGCCGACGTCACAAGCGTGGCGATCACCTGCGCGGCCGCCACGTACTCGATCGGCGGGACGGTGTCCGGCTTGTCAGCCGGAACCGCGGTGACCTTGCAAGACAACGGCGGGGACACACTGACCGTGTCGGCCGACGGCTCGTTTACCTTCCCGACCGCGCTCACCTCGGGTACCACCTACGGCGTCACGGTCGACGCCAACCCCTCCGGGCAGTCCTGCACTGTGGCCAGCGGCTCGGGGACCGTCGCGACGTCCACCGTCACCAGCGTCGCCGTCACGTGCGCCAACGTTACCCCGGCTGCGGCGTCCGCCTCCGACAGCTTCCAGGAGGCGGACGGCCCCCTGAGCTTCTGACTGGACGGCCACCACCGACGGCGGCCTGATGATCTCCGGCGACCAGGCAGTCGGCCAGGACGTCAACGCCAACTCCGGTGACTACTGGACAGCGAGCTCGTTCACGGGTGACCAGTACTCGCAGGTGACCCTGTCCTCCGCGCAGCTCGCCGGCACCGAGTGGATCGGCCCGACGGTTCGCGTGCAGGCCTCGAACTCGGGCAAGAGTGCCTACGTCGGGATCTACTACTGGAACAGCGGATACCCCGAGCTGGTGCTCTTCCTGCGCCACAACGGGGACTGGTCGCAACTGGGCAATTCCTACAGCGTGAGCGCGCTGCCCGCGGGCACGGTCCTTGGGCTGCAGGTCGTGGGCAGCAGCCTGTCGATGACGCTCAACGGGACCGCCGTGATCACCGCGACCGATACCACGCTGACCGGGGGCGCTCCCGGCATGATGACCAACGGGCCCGCGCACGCCGCCTCCTGGGCTGGCGGCGACGTCACCTACTCCATCGGCGGCACCGTCTCCGGCCTCAACGGGACGGTGACCTTGCAGGACAACGGCGGTGACACGCTCAGCGTGACCGCCAGCGGCTCGTTCACCTTCGCCAGGCAACTAACGCAGGGCGCGGCCTACACCGTCACCGTCTCGGTCAACCCGGCTGGCCAGGTGTGCACCGTGGGGAGCGGGTCAGGGACAGTCGGGATCGCCAACGTCACTAACGTGGCGGTCACTTGCCTCAGCGGAGTGCCGGACACCTTCGTCCGAGCGAACGGCTCGCTGGGCGCCGGGTGGACGGACATGACCAGTGGTGGCCTGACGATTAGCGCGCAGGCCGCGGCGGGCACTAGCTCCGGCACCGTCGGCGACATCCGCACCGGGGAGTCCTACAACAGCGACCAGTTCTCATCGGTCGTGCTCACCTCCACGCAGCCGGCCGGCGGCGGGTGGATCGGCCCGTCCGTCCGGTCGCAGTCCGGCGGCGCGAGCGACTACGCAGGCTTCTATTACTGGAACTTCGGCACTCCCGAGCTGATGGTGTTCAGGCGCCTGAACGATTCCTGGACACAGCTCGGCTCGTCCTACAGCGTCAGCGCGCTGCCCGCCGGGACGGTTCTCGAGCTCGCCGCCGCCGGTACGTCGCTGACCTTGTACCTCAACGGCGTCCCGGTGATCACGGCCACCGACAGCAGCCTGTCCGGCGGGGCGCCGGGCGTCATGGCGACCGGCACCGCCGCCGTAACCGACTGGGTGGGCGGGAACATGGACGGCACCATGCCGGGAGCGGCATCGGTGACTTCGGCCACGATGTACACGATCGGCGGGTCCGTCTCCGGGCTGTCAGGGACGGTCATCTTGCAGGACAACAATAGCGACGCAATGAGCATGTCGGCTAGCGGCGCGTTCACCTTCGCGACCCCGCTCACCACGGGGACGGACTACAGCGTGACGGTCACCGACAGCCCGTCGGGCCAGGCCTGCACGGTGGCCGACGGCTCGGGAACGGTCGCCGCGGCCAATGTCACCAGCGTGGCGGTCACCTGTGCCGCATCATCCACCACCCCCTCGGGCGCGTCGTCCGCCTCGGACAACTTCCAGGAGCCGACCGGGAGCCTCAGCTCTAACTGGACGCCCACCACCGATGGCGGCCTGACCATCGACGACGGCACCGCGGTGGGCCAGTTGTCAGGGAACTCGGGCGACTACTGGACGGCGGACACGTTCACCAGCGACCAGTACTCGCAGGTGACGCTGTCCTCCACGCAGCTCACCGGCACCGAGTGGATCGGCCCGACGGTTCGCGCTCAGGGTTCCAACTCCGGCCAGAGCGCCTACGTCGGCATCTACTTCTGGAACAACGGGTCGCCCGAGCTGATGCTGTTCCTGCGGGACGACGGAAGCTGGGAGGAGCTCGGCAACGCCTACAGCGTGAGCGCGCTGCCGGCGGGCACGGTCCTCGGGCTGCAAGCGGCCGGCAGCAGCCTGTCCCTGACGCTGAACGGCACCGCCGTGATCACCGCGACCGATAGCACGCTGGCCGGCGGGGCACCTGGCCTGATGACCAACGGCCCCGCCGAGGCGGCCGCCTGGGCGGGCGGCTCGGGCACGCAGCCCTCCGGCTCCGGCAACGAGGGCAGCGCCGACAACGGGGGAAGCACCAGCGGCTCTGCCTACTCGGTGGGCGGCACGGCGTCCGGGCTGACGGGCACGGTGACCCTCCTGGACAACGGCACCGACACGGTCTCGGTAGCCGCCAACGGGAGCTTCACGTTCCCGACACAGCTGGTCACGGGCGCGGCCTACGACGTGACAGTCGACCTGAGCCCGCCCGGCCAGGTGTGCAGCGTGGCGAGCGGGACCGGGACGGTAGCCGAGGCCGACCTGACCAGCGTGGCGGTCAGCTGCGAAATCACGGCCGACATCGGCTCAATGACGGCGACCTATCAGTCCACTGACTCCAATGGCGTGGCGACCTACGATTACACCTCGCCGATCATCAACGACGCCACGGTCGAGCCGGTCCGCGTCCTGCAGCCGACCGACCCCGCTGCCGGGGTGGCGCACAACTTCCTCATCGCGCTCCCCGTCGAGCCGGGTGAGGGCACCACGTACGGCGACGCCATGTCGGTCCTGGAGTCGCTGAACGCGGCCAACCAGTACGATCTGACGATCGTCGAGCCGTCCTTCTCCATCGACCCGTGGTATGCCGACAGCGCTACCGACCCGCAGATGCAGATGGAGACGTTCATCACCGATCAGCTCGTGCCGTGGATCAAGGCGAACTTCGCCACTACCGGTACCGAGCAGGTCTGGCTGCTCGGCTTCTCCAAGTCCGGTCTGGGTGCGCAGGACCTCATACTGAAGCACCCGAGCGTGTACACGCTGGCCGCGTCCTGGGACTTCCCGGCTGGCATGACGAGCTATGACCAGCTCGGCGCCAGCCCGGCGACGGCATACGGCACGAACGAGAACTACCTGGACAACTACGCGGTCACGCAGCAGTTCGTCGACCAGTACGCGGCCCCGTTCACGACCGCCAAGCGCATCTGGATCGGGAGTTACTACTACTTCGACTACAACGTGAACGACTACTACGCCCCGGAGCTGACCACCGCGGGCATCCAGTACGACATCGAGCCGCCGACACAGATGGCGCACCGCTGGGACAGCGGCTGGGTCCCGCAGGCGCTGGCGGCGCTCTACGCCGACAGCGTCGCGCTGGGCGGCTAGTGACCCCCTTCCAAAAGGCGCCCGGCGGTGTATCACCGCCGGGCGTCCGGCGATCCCATGAGGGTCATCCGCAGACGTAAAGCCAGCGAAAGGATCGCACGCGATGAGCGCGACACCCCGGCTCTCCATCGGCCTGCCGGTGTACAACGGACAGAAGTTCATCGCGGAGTCGATCGAGGCCCTGCTCGGCCAGACCTACGCAGACTTCGAGCTGGTGATCTCGGACAACGCCTCAACGGACGGCACCGGCGAGATCTGCCGTCAGTATGAGAAGGACTCGCGGGTCCGGTACTTCCGCCAGCCAGTGAACATCGGCCTGTCGCCCAACCACAACTTCGTCGTCTATAAGTCCCGCGGCGAGTTGTTCAAGTGGGCGGCGAATGACGATCTGTACGCCCGGGACCTAGTGGAGCGGTGCGTCGCGGCGCTCGATGAGCACCCGGACGTCGTGCTCGCCCACTCCTGGACGGCGCGGATCGACCCCTCGGGCACGGTCACATCGGCGTACGAGTACCCCCTGAACACCTCGTCGGAGAGCGCCTCCGAGCGGTTCCGGAGCATGCTGTTCGACAGCGGCGGCGACGATGACTACGGGGTGGTCCGCAAGGAGGTGCTGCTCCGCACCGCCATGAAGGAGAGCTATCACCACGCCGACCACACCATCATCGCCGAGCTCGCCCTGCACGGCAGGTTCTACCAGGTGCCAGACTGGCTGTACTTCCGGCGGGAGCACCCAGGCCACAGCGGCGGCGCGTCGATGCGGCAGCGGTGCGCGATTATGGACCCCAAGCGGGCCAACCCCTGGCGACACCCGGCCGTCCGGCTCTACGGCGAGTACGTGTGGGCGTACATTACCGCCATCCACCGGGCGCCGCTGTCGGCGGCGAACCGGCGCGCGTGCTATCGCCACCTCGCCGACTGGTTCGCCAGCCGGGCCCGCCCTGGCTATGCCGAGCCGTCCGGCCCGGTCTCGATCGATCCGCTTCCCGACATCAAGGTCGACGCCCTCGTGGCCGGTCGTGAGAAGAGCCGACTCTAATCTTCCTACAGAACGAAAAGGACCCATCGGTGGACAACTCGGCGCATGCCGGTGACAGCGCCCGCGTGAGCGTTGCGCAGGCGCACAAGCGGGACTTCTGGATCGAGGAGAACAGGAAGCACACCCCGCCGCACTACCGGCTGCGCAAGACCGGCCGGATCGTCAACGAGGTTGCTGGGGCCCGCGAGCGGGACCTGCTCGACGTCGGCTGCGGCCCGGCCACCCTGGCGGCTGTGCTACGCCCGACCATCAACTACTACGGGATCGACATCGCCATCCAGGCCCCGGCGCCCAACCTGCTGGAGGCCGACATCCTCAAGGGGCCGATCAAGTTCGGCGACCGGCGCTTCGACATCATCGTGGCGCAGGGCCTGTTTGAGTACCTCGCCGACGTGCAGTCCCGGAAGTTCGCAGAGATCGCTGACCTGCTGGCCAGCGACGGTAAGTTCATCGTGACCTACACCAACTTCGGCCACCGGGCCAAGTACGTGTTCGACGCGTTCAGCAACGTCCAGCCGATGGCAGACTTCCGGGCCGACCTGGCGCGGCACTTCACTATCGACCGGGCCTTCCCGACCTCCTACAACTGGAATGGTGGCCAGCCGGGGCACAGGCTCCTGCAGGCGGTCAACATGGGCATCACCGCCAACATCCCGGTCGTCGGCCCGAAGCTGGCGGTGGAGTACTTCTTTATCTGCTCCCGGCGGCAGTAGGCGCGGCGACCGGTGCGATAGGCAAGCCGACGCGCAGCCTGCCGATTAAGAGGCAAGCTTTTGTACTACGCGTCTGCTACTGAGCCGGGGCGGGCCGGCGGTGCCGTCCGCTCGGCTTGCCAGGCGATCCTGCGCGGCTGGACAAGATGGGCGTCTCAGAGACCGCCACGCGCAGCTGCCACCACCACACCCCAGCACCCGCGACCGTCGAGGCCGCGGCACCGTCCACCGTTCCGGCGGCCCCGCCCAGGTAGGCACCGGCGATGCCGCCGATAACGAAGATCACCGACGAGATGAGCATCGCCCGCAGGCTCCGGCGGGCCACGCCCAGCGCGCGCAGCCCCGCGGTGGCCCCGCCGATGAGGCAGCCACCCATCACCCAGACGGTATAGGCGGGGACCAGCGCGCCGGCCTGCCGCCACAGGCTCTTGAGCAGCAGCTCGCCAAGGCCGTACGGCAGCGCGATGAAAATGAAGACACCCCACAGCAGCCCGCAGGCGGCCAGCCCTACACCGACGATTACGCAGTAGGACACGAAGCGCTTGGGGGACTTGCGCAGGATGCGAGCGGCCTCCGGCACCGTGACCAGCGAGATGCCCATGAAGATGACGAGGAACGGGCCCATCAGCAGGCTCGCGGCCTGCACCACCCCGACCGAGCTGAGGCCCGCGATCGCCCCGACGGCATACAGCCGGATCTGGCTCGCCGCGCTGTTCGCCGAGTTCTCCGCCAGGTACCGGGCCGACAGGTCGCGATGCAGGTGCACCCACAGCCAGAAGTGCGACACCCTCGGCAGCAGCCGGGCCTGCAGCGGCCCGCAGAACGCCGCGATGTAGGCGCAGCCCCCCCATGCCAGGACGAACCAGAACACGTTGGCCTGGTGCGCGTAGCGCAGTGCCACCAGGACGGGCAGCATGGAGACGGTCCAGATGGTGTCGTTAAGGAACGCCTGGCTGCCCTGGCCAAGCGCGAAGAAGGCGTACCGCCAGCTGTCTTGCAGCAGCAGGCCGGGCAGGGTCAGGCCGAGGCCGAGGAAGGCGAGCCCGAGGCTGCCACGCAGCCCCACGGCGACGGCCAGGACCAGGACTCCGGTCAGCAGGCCGGCGAGGGCCGCCGTCCCGGTGGAGTTCGCCACGGCCCGCCGCCACTTCGGCAGCTCGGTGCTGCTGTAGCGGACGATGAGAGGGTCGGTGGCCAGCCCGCGCGAGGCATTCAGCGCGAACGCGTAGGTCACGTACGCGATGCTGAACGCGCCGTACTGCGCGGCGCCCAGTTCGCGGGCGACGTAGAAGCTCAGCGCGGCGTTGCTGAGGCTGGACATCATCTGGTCGGCCAGGCCCCAGCCGAACCGCCGCGCGAGCTGGCTCCAGATCGTGCTGAGCTTAGGCACCGGGCACGGGGTGGAGGAGGCCGGGGGCTGGAAACGGCTCGCCGCTCGTGCGACGCAGCATCGCGTCCAGGAGCCCAGCGTCAAGCAACTCGCGGATACGGCGCAGCCGGGTGTACGTGGAGGAAGTGAAGTCGTCGTAGGTCAGGCCGTGCTCGGTGTACGCCTGCAGAAGCTCGCCGATGCCCTCCCTGACCGACCAGCGCAGCTTCAGGTCGGGGAATGTGTCCTCGAGCTTGGAGAAGTCGACCTTGTAGTTCCGCAGGTCGGGGCCGGCCCCTCAGCGAAGGTCAGCGTAGAGCCGGGGACGGCCTCGCGTACCATCTCGGCGACATCGCGGATCTGCACCACGTCCTGGGACCGGCCGATGTTGAACGCCTGGTCGTGCACCAGGGCGCGGGGCGCCTCCAGCATGGCGAGGAAGGCGCGGCTGATGTCCTCGATGTGCACGAGCGGCCGCCACGGCGTGCCGTCACTGTGCAGGTGGACCTTGCCGGTAGTAAGGGCGACAGCGGTGAGGTTGTTCACCACGATGTCCAGCCGCAGCCGGGTGGAGGCCCCGTAAGCGGTCGCGTTGCGCAGGTAGGCAGGGCTGAAGTTGTCGTCGGCGAGCAGCGACAGCTCCTTCTCCGCCGCGACCTTGCTCTCGCCATACGGGGTGACCGGGAACATCTCGGCGTCCTCGGCCACCGGTGCGGAGCCGGCGGCCCCGTAGAGGCTGCAGGATGAGGAGAACAAGAAGCGCTCGACGCCCGCCTGCTTGGCGGCGCGCGCCAGCTGCAGCGTCCCGTCCAGGTTGACCGACTGGGTCGTGCCAGCGTTCAGGTCGCCGAGCGGGTCGTTGGACAGCGCCGCCAGGCATACCACCGCGTCGTAGCCGGACAGCTGCTCCGGCGTCGCGTCCCGCATGTCCAGCGTGGCCCGCTTTCCCGCGTCCGGCAGCCCAGGGCCGAGGTCGCAGCCCTCGTACAGGCCGACGTCGTAGCCATCGACCTCATGCCCGGCGCTGCGCAGGAACGGTGCGAGGACGGCCCCGATGTATCCGCGATCACCGGCGACGAGGACTCTCATCAGCTACCCCTAAGGTCTCGTGTTGTGTGGCGAGGAGACGGTAATCTCACCTAACGATAGGATTCGCCGCAACCCGGTCTTGATACATCCCGGCGTGGCGGAGCGCCAACAAAGGTGACCAGCGCGGTATCAGGACGGGGATGCTGGCACTCACATGTGAGTGAAGCGGCGCGTACTGATCATCGTCCAGAATCTACCAGTGCCCTTTGACCGGAGGGTGTGGCTCGAGTGCCAGGCCCTGACCGCGGCGGGCTACCGGGTCGCCGTGGTGTGCCCCAAGGGCAAGGGGGACCCAGCCTTTGAGATTGTCGAGGGCGTTGAGCTGTATAAGTACCAGCCCTACGCGCCCGGTGGCAGCAAGCTGAGCTTCGTCGCCGAGTACGCGTACTCGTTCGCCGCGACGGCGTGGAAGACGCTCGTGGCGCGAGCGCTGGGCGGGGCGCTGCGGGGCCGGTTTGACGTGATCCAGGCGTGCAACCCGCCGGACATCTTCTGGCCGCTCGCGGCCTTCTTCAAGGCTGCCGAGCGGAGCAGGTTCGTCTTCGACCATCACGACCTGTCCCCGGAGCTGTTCGAGTCGCGGTTCGGCGGCCGCTCGCTGCCCTACAAGGGGCTGCGCTTCCTGGAACGCCGCACGCACCGCACCGCCGACCACGTGATCTCCACGAACGATTCGTACCGTCAGATCGCCATAGACAGAAGCGGCAAGCAGCCCGCCGACGTTACGGTCGTCCGCACCGGGCCGGATCCCGCAAAGCTCCGGCGCGGCGAGCCAGACGAGGCGCAAAAGCGAGGCCGCAAGTACCTTGCCGCCTACATCGGCGTCATGGGCCCGCAGGACGGGGTGGACATCGTGGTCCGCGCCGCCGCGGTCATCATCGGTGAGCTGAAGCGCGACGACATCGCCTTCACGCTGATCGGCAAGGGCGACTGCTTTGACGAGCTGGTCGCGCTGCGCGACCAGTTGGAGCTGCAGGGGCACGTCGAGTTCACCGGCCGGGCACCGGATGACCTCGTCAAGAAGGTCATGTCCACCGCCGACATCGGGCTGTCACCGGACCCGATGAACCCGCTGAACGACCTGTCCACGATGAACAAGACGATGGAGTACATGGCCTTCGAGCTGCCAGTGGTCGCCTTCGACCTGCGGGAGACCAGGGTCTCGGCCGCTGACGCCGCCGTGTATGTCAAGCCGACGGGCAACGCGGCGCAAGACGTGCGGGACTACGCACAGGCGATCGTGGACCTCATTGACGACGCGGGCCTGCGGGAGCGGATGGCGGGCTCGGCCGCGCCCGCGTCGAGGAGGAACTGGCCTGGCCGCATCAGGAACGCGCGTACCTGGGCGTCTACAACCGTATGGCGCCGCTCGCGAGCAGGGGGAAGTAACAAGCATGTGCGGCATCGCCGGGTGCTACCAGCAGGCCGACGGCCACAAGCTGGCCGACGTCATGACCGAGCGGATCGCTCACCGGGGGCCAGACTCGGGCGCCATCTGGAGCCATGAGGACGAGCGCGCCTCCATCCACCTGGGCCACCGCCGGCTGTCGATCATCGACCTGTCCACCTCGGCCAACCAGCCTTTCCTCAAGGGCAACCTCACCCTGGTGTACAACGGCGAGCTGTACAACTACCGGGAGCTTCGCAAGGAGCTGGAGGGGACGGGCGCGACGTTCGTCACCAGCTCCGACACCGAGGTCGTCCTCGAGGCCTGGCGGCACTGGGGGCCGACGGCCCTCACCCGGTTCCGCGGGATGTTCGCCTTCGCGATCGCGGACACCACAACCGGGGAACTGGTGCTGGCCCGCGACCCGCTCGGCATCAAGCCGCTGCTGTACCTGCGGCGCGGCAGCGGGATCGTGTTCGCCTCCGAGCTGAAGGCGCTGATCGCCGCCATCGGCCCGGAGCTGAAGATCGACCCGGGCGCGATGGTTGCCTCGATGCTCTACTACTGGGTTCCCGAGCAGCGCTGCTCGGTCCAGGGTGTCACCAAGCTCCCGGCGGGAAGCTGGGCGCGCTTCCGCCCAGACGGCAGCCACGAGGAGCACTCCTACTGGCGGGTCCAGGACGTGGCGAGGGACGCGGCGGACGGCCCGGCCGCCGACCTGCGGTCTGTCATCGAGGAGTCGGTCACCGCGCACCTGATCGCGGACGTGCCGGTGTCCAGCTTCTTGTCCGGCGGCCTTGACTCCAGCATCATCACCGTGCTGGCCCACCAGCAGGCAGCCAGCGTGGACGCCTACACGATCACGTTCCGGCCCGAGGACCAAAAGCTCGAGGCGATGCCGGACGACGCGGTCTACGCCCGGAAGGTCGCCCGGCAGTTCGGCATCAACCTGCACGAGATCGAGATCTCCCCGGACATCGTCGACATGCTGCCCAAGATGGTGGACTACCTGGACGAGCCCATCGGCGACCCGGCGGCTATCAACACCTTCCTGATGTGCCAGGCGGCCCGCGAGCGCGGCGTCAAGGTGCTGCTGTCCGGGATGGGCGCGGACGAGCTGTTCGGCGGGTACCGCAAGCATGTGGCCTGCCTGACTGCGAGCCAGTACCAGCACCTGCCCGCGGCCCTGCGGGTTCCGGCGCGGGCGGCCGTAAACGCGATGCCGGTATCCATCGGGAACCGGGGGCTGCGCTACCCCCGGTGGGCCAAGCGGTTCATGACCTTCGCGGAACTGCCCGAAGAGGCCCGGTTCCGGCGTAGCTACACCATGTACGACGCCGACGACCTAACCGCCTTGGTCGGGCCGGAGCTCGCGACCTGCGTGAATAGCGTGATTGACGAGCATGCCGCGATCTACAATGACAACGACCTCGATGACGAGATCAACAGGATGTGCCTGGCCGACACCCGGCTTTTCATGGCAGGGCTCAACCTCACGTATACCGACCGGGCCAGCATGGCCGCGTCGGTGGAGGTCCGCACCCCGTTCGTGGACCTGATCGTCGCGCGGGCCGCGTTCTCTATCAAGGGCAGCGACAAGATCCGCGGGACCGGGATCAACCCGCTCCGCAAGATTGCTAAGGCCGCTCTCAAGGACGCCGCGGAGAACTGGCTGCCGCACGAGATCGTGCACCGGCCGAAGGCCTCGTTCGGTGCCCCGCTGCGGGCCTGGGTTCGCAACGACCTGAGGGAGCTGATCGACGACGTGCTCGTCGGGGGCGAGCTCACGCAGTTGGGCGTGCTCCGGACGGACCGGCTGCGTCGGCTGATCGCCGACGAGCAGGCGGGTCGCGAGGACTACGCCAAGCAGATCTGGCAGCTCCTGTCGATGGAGCTGTGGTACCGCCAGGTACGCGCCGCTGGGGTGGCGGCGGCCTAAGCTCAATCGCGAAACTTAAGGGAACTGATGAAGCAGATTGCGCAGAACTACAAGTCTGGCGAGCTGGCCGTGCTCGACGTGCCGGCGCCGACGTGCCGCCCTGGCGGTGTCCTCGTGCGGTCCCTGTTCTCCCTCATCTCAACCGGCACGGAGATGATGAAGGTCAACGAGGCCAGCATGTCCATGGTTGGCATGGCTCGCGCCCGGCCGGACCAGGTGAAGAAGGTCCTTGACCAAGTGCAGCAGCAAGGGGTTGCCGCCACCTACAAAAAGGTGATGAACAAGCTTGACTCCTACACCCCGCTTGGCTACTCGCTGTGTGGCGTCGTCACCGAGGTAGGCAAGGGTGCCGAGGAGTTCAAGGTCGGCCAGCTTGTCGCGTGCGCGGGCAACGACCAGGCGCTACACGCCGAGTACAACTTCGTCCCGGTCAACCTGTGCGCCCCGGTGCCGGACGGTGTCGCGCCGGAGCACGCCGCGTTCGCGACGGTGGCGGCGATCGCCATGCACGGCGTGCGGCGCGCCGAGCCGCAGCTTGGCGAGACCGCGGTCGTCATCGGCCTTGGCCTGATCGGGCAGATCGTGGTCCGGCTGCTGGTCGCGGCCGGGGTGCAGGCGGTTGGCGTCGATCCAGTTGAGGCACGGTGCCGCCTGGCGGAGAAGGCCGGCGCCGCCCTCGCCGGCTCCCCTGATGACCTGGACGCGCTGGTAAGCGGGCTGGCGGCGATTACCAGCGGGCGCCTTGCCGACCACATCTTCCTGGCGGCTGGCGGCAGCACCAATGGCCCGGTCGAGGCGGCCGTCAAGCTCGCCCGCGACCGGGCGCGGATCGTCGACATCGGAAAGATGAAGCTCGACCTGCCGTGGAACGCCTACTACGAGAAGGAGCTCGACGTCCGGTTCTCCCGGTCCTATGGCCCAGGCCGGTACGACACCCGCTACGAGCTTGAGGGGGTCGACTACCCCGTCGGGTACGTCCGCTGGACCGAGCGGCGCAACCTGGAGTCCTTCCTTGAGCTGGTGGCGCGGGGCTCGGTGGAGGTCGCCAGCCTGATCGATGGCGTGTTCCCTTTCGGAGAGGCGGCCAAGGTCTACGGAGACCTCAAGGACGGCACCATCAAGGCCGTCGGTGTCCTGCTTGAGTACGAACAGCCAGCCGAGGGCGCACCGAAGCCGGTCAACAGCATGGTGACGGCAGGAGCGAGGAGGCCGGCCGTTCGGAATGGAAAAAACAAGTCGGAAGTCCGCATCGGATTCGTCGGCGCGGGCAATTACGCATCCTCCATGCTGCTGCCGCACCTGGCCAGCAACAGCGGGGCTAGCCTGGCGCACGTCGCGACCACCAAGTCGCTGTCGGCGGTCAACGCGCAGAAGAAGTTCGGCTTCACCACCGCATCCACCGACACGGACGCCATCTTCAACGACGAGAGCCTGGACGCGATCTTCATCGTGACCCGGCACGCGACGCACGCCAAGCTGGTCTGCCGGGCGCTGGAGACCGGCAAGGCGGTCTTCGTGGAAAAGCCCCTGGCGCTGACCCGCGAAGAGACCGACGCCATCGCCGAGGCGATCACCAAGACCGGCAACGACAGGCTGATGGTCGGCTTCAACCGGCGCTTCGCGCCGCTGCTCACCGCGATGCGCAAGGACTTCGGCGGGTCCGCCGCCACCTCGAACACCCGGTACCTGGTCAACGCGGGCAAGCTGGCCGCTGACAGCTGGTATCTCAACGAGGAGGCCGAGGGCTCGCGGTTCGTCGGCGAGGGTGGCCACTTCATCGACACGCTGGTGTGGTGGACCGGCAGCCTGCCCGAGGATGTCTACGCCGTCCGCGGCCCGGAGAGGGGCGACGTGCAGGCCACCTTCCGGTTCGCCAGCGGGGCGACTGGCAGCATCGCGTACCTTACCGGCGGGGACAGCCGGTTCCCGAAGGAGACGATGGACGCCGCCGGCGGCGGGCGCAACGCCCGGCTCGACAACTTCCGGACCGCCACCGTCTGGTCCGGCCGTGGGAAGTCCACGACGAAGGCCCGCGGTGGCCAGGACAAGGGCCAGCGCGCCGAGATGGCGGCGTTCGTCGAGGCGGTGCGGACCGGCGGGCCGATGCCGATCGCTGCCGACGCGCTGCTCGCCACGACCAGGGCCACGATCGCGGCGGGTGAGAGCCTGTCCAGCGGCAAGCCGGAGACAGTGTGAGCGAGCAAGGGCGCCGTGCCTGCTGGACTGAACAGTGAACCTGTCGGCTTCCCCCTCAAAGCTCGGCTGGTACGTACGCAGGGTTGCGAGGATGTCGCCTAGCGAGGTCGCCTGGCGAGTCCAGGAGCAGGCGCTGCGCAAGGCCTGGTCACGTCGGCAGGTGCGGCCGGGCCGGCTGGACGCGCTGCCGCCAGTGCCCGTGCCCCGCGGGGGCAGGGGCCGCTTCACGTCAGTGCTCCCGCCGGACGCGGCATCCCTGGTTCCCGCGGCGGCCCGGTCCGCGATCCTCGCGGACGCGGACGCGATCATGGGCGGCGCGTGGGAGATGCTCGGCGTTACCCGCGACGACATGAAGGAGCCGGACTGGTTCCGCGACCCGGCCACCGGGCGCCGGTCGGACCCATCGGCGTACGCGTTCAGCATCAACCACCGATCGCAGGACGATGTCGGGAACATCAAGCAGGTCTGGGAAGTCAACCGGCTCCAGCACCTGACGCTGATGGCTGTGGCCTGGTACCTGACCCGCGACGACGCGTACGCGGCTAGGGTCGACGCCCAGTTGCGCGCCTGGTGGCGGGAGAACCCGTTTCTGTCGGGCGTCAACTGGACTAGTGGCATCGAGCTCGGCGTCCGGCTGATGAACTTCGCCTGGATCCGGCGGCTGCTCGATGAGTGGCCGGGGGCCAGGAACCTTTTCGAGGACAACGACCTCGCGCTGCACCAGATCCGCTGGCATCAGCAGTACCTGGCGGCGTTCGCGAGCCGAGGGTCGTCGGCCAACAATCACCTGATCGCGGAGGCCGCCGGGCTGCTCACGGCCAGCTGCGCCTTCCCCTGGTTCGACGAGAGCCCTCGCTGGCGGCGGCATGCCCTGGGCGTGCTGGAGAAATCGCTCCGGGACAACACGTTCCCCTCGGGGATCAACCGCGAGCTCGCCTCCGACTACCACGGCTTCGTGTTCGAGCTGGGAATCTTCGCGGCCGTCGAGGCTCTCGCGTTTGGCATGCCCGTCAGCGACGACTGCTGGCGGCTGCTGTGCTCGATGGCTGACTGCATGGCGGCCCTGGTTGACTCCCGGCTGCGGCCACCCCGGCAGGCCGACTCCGACGAGGGCCGGGTCGTCCTTCTCGATGCCCCTGAGCACAACCGGTGGCCCGCGCTGCTGTCCATTGCCTCGGGCCTGTTCGGCGCGCTGGACTGGTGGCCCGACGTCCCCGCGGACGTGGGGCGGGTCCTCGTCAGCGCACTGGCTGCTGGTGCCACTGCTGCTGGCGTCACTGCTGCTGGCGTCACTGCTGGCGGAGTCGCTGCCGCCAGCGGTGCTGCTGACGGCGTGCGGGCTGTGGCCGGCCGGCGCTTCCCAGCGCCCGAACCGGTTCGCGGACGCTGGGATAACCCTGCTCAGGACCCTCCCTGATGCTGGTCCGGAGATCTGGTGCCGATGCGACGGCGGGCCGCACGGCTTCCTTTCCATCGCCGCGCACGCACACGCCGATGCGCTGTCGCTCGAGGTTCGCCATGCAGGGGTGGACATTCTCGCCGACCCGGGCACGTACTGCTACCACGGGGAGCCCGAGTGGCGGACCTACTTCCGCTCCACGCTCGGCCACAATACCGTCGAGATAGGCGGCCGCGATCAGTCCACGCAGAGCGGGGCGTTCATGTGGTCACGCCAGGCGCGGACTCGCGAGCTCGCCGTGCAGCAACCGGATACGGACTGGAGCGCCGAGCACGACGGGTACTGCGACCTGCGCACTCCGGCGAAGCACCGCCGCTCGGTGCGTCTGGACTCCCACGCGCGCAGTCTTGAGATCACTGATGTGCTGGACGCCACTGGCCATGACCTGAGGGTCGCGTTTCACCTCGGCCCGGCTGTGGACGCCGTACTCGAGGCTGGCGTCGCGACCCTGAGCTGGGACGATTGCGGTACCCGCGGGGAAGCCCGGCTAGAGTTGCCGACCGTTCTCGAGTGGAGCCTGCACAAGGGGGAGACCACGCCGATCTTGGGCTGGTATTCGGCCGGCCTCGGGACGCGTGTTCCTGCCGTGACGATATTGGGATCTGGCGGTTGTCCTTCGCAGTCCCCGCTGATCACCCGACTAAAATTTCTCGAATCCCGACAATCGTCCGATTCAACCCCTCCCGCACGGGCCGTAAACTGGATACGGCCTAACGCTTCCACTTATCGCGCGTCGGGGACCACAACGGAGGGCTGATGAGCCAGCAGCCACTGAACCTGCGGCGATCCGTCCAGATCGTAAGGCGACACAAACTTCTCGTGTCCGCCCTCACGGTCGTGGGGCTCATCGCCGGAGTTGGCTATGCAGTCGTGAAGGGGCCGACATACACGAGCCAGGCGCTCGTTGTCATCGTCCCGGACGAGTCATCCGCTGCCAACTCTACTTCCACCTCCACCTCCACGTCGACGACCGGCGGGGATGTGGACACCCAGGTAGTGATCGCGGTTAGCAGCCCGGTGCTGGATGCCGCGCTGCCCAACATCCGGCCCTTGGTCTCGCTGACGAAGCTGCAGGATGAGGTCACCGCCGGCAATCCCGCGACGGGTGTTATCTCGATCACCGCCGTGGCCAAGAGCAAGGCTGCGTCGGAGAGCGAGGCGAACGCGGTCGCCAACGCCTACGTCGCCTACATCGGCGCCGCCAACAGCCCGGTCGGGCATGTCCCCGCCCACGTGCTCCAGCAGGCGAGCACCGCGACAGGGACCTCGCCCGTCAGCACGTACGGCATGTACGGCGGCGGCGGGCTGGTGCTGGGCTTCCTGGTCGGCGCCAGTGCCGCCCTCGTCATCTCGCGGCGTGATCGCCGGCTCCGCACCCTCGACGACATCGCCGGCTCGCTTGGTGTCCCGGTAGTCGCGGCGCTCCCGGTCGAGCACCCGATCGACGCGGCGGCCTGGACCAAGGTTCTCGACGGCTACGATCCCCCCGCCGTGCACGCGTGGCGGCTGCGCCAGGTCCTGCAGGAGATCGGCGTCGGCGGACAGGCGGAGCAGGATCGTGCCGATGGGCCGGCCTCGGTCGCTGTGCTGTCGGCGACCACGGACCCGGATGCGCTGGCCCTCGCCCCGCAACTCGCGTCCTTCGCCGCCTTCGTCGGGATACCCACGGTCCTGGTCATGGGGCCGCAGCAGGACAGCAACGTGACCGCCGCGCTGCATACCGCCTGCGCCGGCTGGGCAGGCGGGTCAGGCAGGGGGTCTCGCCTGCGGACGATCGCGGCTGGCGGCGACCGGTTCGCCGTGCCCAGCGGTGCTCGCCTCGTCGTGCTCCTGCTCGCGGTCGACGCCAAGCAAGCGCAGCTCCCGAAGACCATGCCGACCAGCAGCACGCTGGTCGGGGTCTCGGCGGGCGGCGCGACCGCCGAGCAGCTGGCACGGATCGCCACCGCCGCCGCCGCGGACGGCCGGGACATCGGCGGAATCCTGGTCGCCGATCCTGAGTCGGCGGACCAGGGGAGCAGGCGCATCCGCCCGCCTAGCCGCTCCGCCAGGCGCGGCCCGCAGCTCGCCCCGGCCTACCCGGACTGGACTCACACGGAGAGCCGACGATGAGCATGACCGGGAACGGGCCGGCCGGGGGCAGGCAAGATGGTGTTTCGGACGCAGTGGCTGGCTGACCGCGTGGCCGCTGCCGACGGTGACAGGGCACGTGGTGACAGGGCACGCGGTCGGCGTTGGCGCGGTCGGCTGACGCTTCGCGGTACTGGCGTGCGCCGGCGATGGCTGTGGCGGGCGGGAGTCTGCGTCGCGGCGGTGGTTGCCGTCTTGGCGGTGGCGACCGCGCGGGTGCTTGTCTGGCCAGCCTCCGGGATGCCTTCGCGGGTGGACGCGATCGTCATGATGGCCGGACCGGGCGACCGCCTCGCGGTGGCGACCCGGCTCGCCGACGAGCACCGGGCACCGGTGCTCGTCGTCTCGCAGGGCCAGCATGGCTACGGAGGGCCGTGCCCGCCGCAGGTCACAGGCGTAACCATCATCTGCTTCGACCCGATTCCCGGAGACACTCGCGGCGAGGCGGAGTTCGCCGGTCACCTGGCACGGCTGTACGGGTGGCACTCGATCGTCTTGGTGACATCGAGCGAGCAGGACACCCGCGCACGCATCATGATGGAACGCTGCTACACCGGATCGGTCTACGTAATGACCGCGCCAGTACCGCTGAGCCAGGTGCCATACGAGATCGCCTATGGCTGGGGCGCCCTCGCAAAGGCCCTCCTGCTGAACCGGTCCTGCTAGTGCCCCGCACGGCGCGCCCGGTTGGAGCTCGGGTACGCCAGCGAGCCCGAGCGGTTGGGGCTCGGGTACGCCAGCGGGCCCCCTTAACTTGTCGTTTAACCTATTTTCGGGTCATATCGTGGCATAGCCGTCAAAGTCGGTCTTTTGTTCTGGTTGCTGTACGTGTGCGGCCGTTTCCCTCATGCTGGGTGTTGCGACACATCCGCAGCGGCGAGAGGAAACGGCCGTGAATGCAACGCTCTCATGTCCTGGCGTGCCCGCGCAATCGCTGGCGGCGGCCGGACGGCTGGCGGGGTTCCGGCAGGAGCTGTACCGGTGCCTGACGTCGCGACGGGACGCGCTGTTCGGCCTGGCTGACGCGGTGCTGTGCGCGGGCGGGCGGGTGACGGACCTGGCGCGGCTGTCGCTGGTGCCGGAGTTCGGGCGGGGCCATGGCGCGCTGTACGACGCGCTGAGCGCGGGACGGGTGGACTTCGGGCGGGTGCGGTGGCTGCTGGCGGGGCTGCCGCTGCCGTCCTGGCCGGACGGGCGGGTCCGGCTGGCGGTGGACGTGTGCTCCTGGCTGCGGCCGGACGCGGAGGCGTCCCCGGAGCGGCTGTTCTGCCACGTGAGCGGCCGGGGCGCGAGCGCGGGGACGGTGCTGCCGGGGTGGCCGTACTCGTTCGTGGCGGCGCTGGGGCCGGGCCGGTCGTCGTGGGCGGTGCCGCTGGACGCGGTCCGGATCGGCCCGGATGACGACGAGGCGGAGGTGACCGCCGCGCAGCTGCGCGAGGTGATGGGCCGGCTGGCGGCGGCGGGGCACTGGCGGCAGGGGGGCCCGCCGGTGATCATCGCCATGGACTCCGGGTACAACGCGTCCCGGCTGGCGTGGCTGCTGGCGGACCTGCCGGTGGTGCTGGTCGTTCGGGTCCGGTCCAACCGGGCGTTCTACCGGGCGCCCCCGCCCCCGCCCCCGCGGCCGCGGGGGCTGCGGGGCGCGGCTGGCCGGGGCCGGCGGCACGGCCCGCCGCTGCGCTGCTCCGACCCCTCGACGTGGGGCGGGCAGTGCGTCGCCACGGCCGGGGAGTCGGCGCGCCATGGCCTGCTGGAGGTAGCCGCCTGGCACCGGGTGCACCAGAAGCTGCTGCGCCGGGACGGCGGCTGGCAGGGCCACGAGGGCGACCTGCCGGCCGTCGAGGGCACCCTCATCCACGTGGCCGCCGCCGCGCCCCGGCCGGGCTGGGGCGCGATGTGGCTGTGGGCGTCGGACCCGGCCGCCGGCGAGCAGGAGGTCACCGTGCTGTGGCAGGCCTACTTCCGCAGGTTCGACCTGGAGCACGTGTTCCGGTTCCTGCGCCAGCAGCTCGGCTGGAGCCGCCCGCTGCTGCGCGACCCGGCCGCCGCCGACCGCTGGACCTGGCTCGTCATCGCTTGCTACGCCCAGCTGTGGCTGGCCCGCACCCTGGCTGCCGCCCGCCTGCCCTGGCAGCCCCCGCTCCCGCCCGCCGCGGTCACCCCGGGCCGGGTCCGCGCGGGATTCCGCTGCGCCCGCGCGATCGTCGGCACCCCGGCCAGGGCAGCGAAGCCCTCAGCACCCGGCCCTGGCCGTCCCCAAGGCTCCGTCAACAAGCACAAGGCCCAGCGCCATCCCGTCGGCAAGAACAGCCCAAAACACCCCAGACAGCATAAAAAACCCAGGCGCAAGCCAAGCCCTACAGGTTAAACGGCAAGCTTAAGCACCTCGCCAGCACCAGCGAGCCCGATCGGTTGGGCTCGGGTACGCCAGCGGGCCCCCTTCGTGAGGTTGGTCTTGAAACGGACCCTGCCCACCGGGCGACCGAGGTACCCCGGTCGCGGCGGCGGCAGCCTCAGGAGGACAGCAGCTTCAGGGCGGAGGCCAGGGACTCCGCCGAGCGATCACGGCCGGACATCACGGTCACCGGCAGCGGCCACGGGATGGCCAGTTCCGGGTCGTCGAAGGCAATGGAGACGTCTTCTGCTGGGTCGTGCGGCCGGTCAATGCGGTACGCCACGTCAGCCGGGCCGGTGAGGGCCTGGAAGCCGTGGGCGCAGCCGGCCGGGATGTAAAGCGACGTCTGCTCGGTGTCCCTGAGCTCGAAGGTCTCCCGGCTGAGGAACGTGGGTGAGTCCGGCCGAAGGTCGACGATCACGTCGAAGACGGCACCGTAGGAGCAGCGGACCAGCTTTGACTCACCGGCCCCCCGGCGGCAGTGCATGCCACGCACGACACCCCGGACAGACCGGGACAGGCTGTCTTGCGCAAAGCCGTCCGGGTCGAGGCCCGCGCCGCGGAAGGCCTCGGCGTCGAAGGTGCGGGAGAAGAAGCCCCGCTCGTCCACGTGCGGGGTGGGCTGGAATAGCAGCGCGCCTGCTACGCGCTCGACGGGAGTCACCTTCACGAGGGATAAGAACATGGCGGGACAGCGCTTGATACGTGCTTGATACCCGAGTTCTGCAACACCTGTCCCATGTCGGCGTGCCCCTGCGCGGCGACGGCGACCTCTCCATTAGGCTCCTGTATCGAACCTAAGGCGCTTTCACATAAGGAGCCGACGACGTGGCATCTATCGAGTTGGTGCAGGCAAGGCAGATCCTCGACTCCCGGGGCAACCCTACTCTTGAGGTGGAGGTCGTCCTCGACGACGGCTCCCACGGCCGCGCGGGCGTGCCCAGTGGCGCGTCAACCGGTGCGTTCGAAGCCGTGGAGCTTCGTGACGGGGGCAGCGAGTACGGCGGCAAGGGGGTAACCCGGGCCGTCGACGCCCTCGGCGACGACGAGTTCCTCGACGCGATCCTCGGCCATGAGGCCGATGACCAGCGGCTGGTGGACCAGGCCCTGATCGACTTCGACGGCACGCCTGGCAAGTCGCGGATCGGGGCCAACGCGATCATCGGCGTCTCCATGGCCGTTGCCCGCGCGGCGGCGGACTCGGCAGGGCTGCAGTTGTTCCGCTACATCGGCGGGCCGAACGCGCACGTGCTGCCCGTTCCCATGCTGAACATCCTGAACGGCGGCGCGCACGCCGACAACAACGTCGACATCCAGGAGTTCATGATCGCCCCGATCGGGGCGCCGACCTATTCCGAGGCACTGCGCTGGGGCGCTGAGACCTACCACGCGCTCAAGTCCGTGCTCAAGCAGCAGGGCCTGGCCACTGGCGTCGGCGACGAGGGCGGCTTCGCGCCGGACCTAGACAGCAACCGGTCCGCCCTGGACTTCATCGTGACGGCTATCGGCAAGGCGGGCTTCACCCCGGGCCGGGACATCGCCCTCGCCCTGGACGTGGCGGCGACCGAGCTTTACTCCGATGGCAGCTACCAGTTCGAAGGCAAGAAGCTGTCCGCCGAGAAGCTGAGCGCGACGTACGGCGAGTGGGTCGGCGCCTACCCGCTGGTCTCCATCGAGGACCCGCTGTCGGAGGAGGACTGGGCCGGGTGGCAGGCGCTCACCGCCGAGGTGGGCGGCCGGGTGCAGGTCGTCGGCGACGACCTGTTCGTCACCAACCCTGAGCGGCTCCGCCGGGGGATCACGGAGAAGTCAGCGAACGCGCTGCTGGTCAAGGTCAACCAGATCGGGACGGTCACCGAGACCCTGGACGCGGTCAGCCTCGCGCAGCGCGCCGGGTTCGCGTGCATGATCAGCCACCGCTCTGGCGAGACCGACGACACGTTCATCGCCGACCTGGCGGTGGCGACCAACGCGGGGCAGATCAAGACCGGTGCCCCGGCGCGCGGTGAGCGGGTCGCCAAGTACAACCAGTTGCTGCGCATCGAGGAGCACCTCGGTGACGCCGCGGTCTTCGCGGGCGCGTCCGCGTTCCCGAGGTTCTCCGCCTCCTGATCGTGGCACAGCAGCCCAACGCGGCTAGCCCCCGGGGAGATGGTTCGCTTCCCGGGGGTAGCAGCACCCCGACATCCCCCGGCCCCAACCCCGCGGGGCATGCGGCCGCGATCGCGGCCGCCGCGCGGTCAACCCGGCTGACCGGCCGGGCGGCGGTCCTTGCCGTGGTGATCTGCGCGATCGCGCTTAGCCTGGCCTACCCGGTGCGTGAGTACATCGCGCAGCGACAGCAGATCGACCAGCTGCTCGCGCAGCGGCAGGCGATGTCCGAGCAGGTAAACGCCCTCCAGCAAGAGGCCAGCCAGTTGGGACAGCCGACCTATATCGAGCAGCGGGCCGAGTCCGTGCTGCACTGGTGCTTCCCCGACGAGGAGTGTTACGAGGTCATCAACGACCAGCCGCCGTCACCGGCCGTGGCGGCCAAGCCGCCGGTAGATCCCTGGTACGCCAAGCTATGGCGGTCGGTGCAGATGGCAGACCAGGAGTCGCCACGGTGATGGCAGACCACGATCCCTCGTCAGCTCGCCGAATAGCCCCGGGTGACGCGGCCGCCATCGCTGACCAGCTGGGCCGCGAGCCGCGAGGCCTGCGGGCAGTCGCGCACCGGTGCCCGTGCGGGCTGCCGGACGTGGTCGAGACGGCGCCGAGGCTGCCCGACGGTACCCCGTTCCCGACGCTGTACTACCTGACTTGCCCGCGGGCTACCGCCGCCGTCAGCGGCCTGGAGGCCAGCGGCCTGATGCGAGAGATGACCGGGCGGCTGGCTGACGACGCGACCAGCGCGGCCTACGAGCGGGCGCACCAGGACTACCTCAGCCGCCGGGACGCCGCCGCCGACGAGGCCGGACTTGAGCGCCTTCCAGCAGGCACGCAAAGCGCTGGCGGCATGCCCGAGCGGGTCAAGTGCCTGCACGCCCTAGTAGCGCACGAGCTCGCAGTGCCAGGCGCGAACCCGTTCGGCCGCGAGGCCGTCGAAGCCGTCGGCCAGTGGTGGTCCAGGGGACCCTGCGTGCACAGGCAGGAGGCTCCGTGACTACGCGCAGGGTGGCTGCCATTGATTGCGGGACGAACTCGATCCGCCTCCTTATCTGTGACATTGACACGCGGCGATCCAGCCTCACTGACCTAGCCAGGGAAATGCGGATAGTGCGGCTCGGCGAGGGTGTGGACCGGACGGGTCGTCTCGCGCCGGCCGCCTTGGACCGAACGATGGGCGCGCTGGGCGAATATGCCGACATGGTTGGCCGGCTGGCGCCCGAGGCCGTGCGAACGCGGGCCGTGCGGATGGTGGCGACGAGCGCCACCCGGGACGCGCAGAACTCTCGCGAGTTCACCAGCCAGGTCATGGAAGTGCTCGGCATTGCTCCGGAGGTGGTGACGGGTCAGGAGGAGGCGCGGCTTTCCTTTATCGGGGCCACCGCGGAACTCGGCGGAGCGTACGCGCCTTACCTGGTTACCGACATCGGCGGCGGCTCCACGGAGTTCGTGCTCGGCGACGCCTCGGGAGTACGGGGCGAGCGGTCGGTCAACATCGGGTGCGTCCGGATGACGGAGCGGCACCTGCACGGGGACCCGCCGACACGGGAGCAAGTAGCGGCCGCGACCGCTGACATTGACGCGGCCCTTGACGACGCGGCACGCGGCGTCTTCGGTGCGGGGGAGCCGCCGGTGCAGTCCAGGACGCTGGTGGGGCTCGCCGGATCGGTGACGACCGTCGCGGCCATCGCGCTCGGGCTGGCGGAGTACGACTCACGCCGCATCCACCACTGCCGGGTCAGCGCCGCCCGGGTGCACGAGATCTGCCTGCAGTTGCTCGGGCAGACGCGGGCGCAGCGGGCGGAGATCGGGGGCATGCACCCCGGCCGGGTGGACGTGATCGGCGCCGGCGCACTGATTCTCGACCGGATCATGGCGAAGTACGGCTTTGCCGAGGTGCTGGTTAGCGAGCATGACATCCTGGATGGCATCGCCTGGTCCGTGGCCACGTGAGTGCGGGCGAGGCGCGCGTGGCGCCGGGGACGGGATGGCCGGGTGATCCCGCCGGGCCGCAAACTCCAGTGGCGCATGATGGCGGCGACGTCGCAGCCCTGGCCGCTAGCGCGGGAAGCCTCGCTGAGCTCACCGCCCGGCAGTCCGTCTGCCGGGCCTGCCCGCGCCTCGTGCAGTGGCGCGAGGACGTCGCCGTCACGCGCCGCAAGTCCTTCTCCAGCGAGCGCTACTGGGGGCGGCCCATACCCGGCTGGGGCGATCCGGCGCCGCGGATCCTCATCGTCGGCCTGGCCCCGGCCGCGCACGGGGGGAACCGGACCGGCCGGATCTTCACCGGGGACCGCAGCGGCGACTTCCTGTTCGCGGCGCTGCACCGTCATGGACTGGCCGCGCTGCCGACAAGCGTCCGCGCGGGGGACGGCCAGCAGCTGATCGGGACCCGAATGGCCGCGGCGGTCCGCTGCGCCCCACCGGATAACAAGCCGACCCCAGCCGAGCGCGACCACTGTGCTCCGTGGCTTGCCGCCGAGCTCGCGCAGGTCGCGGGAGCGCTCCGGGTGATCATCTGCCTGGGCGGATTTGCCTGGCGGGCCCTGTGGGCGCCGCTGGCAGCCGCCGGCTGGCAGGTGCCGCGTCCCCGTCCCGCGTTTGCCCACGGCGCTGAGGCCGTGCTCACGGCGCCCTCCATCGCCGCAGAGCCGTTGCTGCTGCTCGGCTGCTATCACCCAAGCCAGCAGAACACCTTCACTGGTCGCGTTACGCCGGAAATGGCCGATTCTGTCCTTGTTCGTGCCCGCGAGTTCGCCGGGTCTCAGCCATAGCCAGTCTGAATTCTCTTTGCCGGGTAAATCGGGATTTCGGAGTACTCTTAGTGTGCCCCCGTAGCCCAAAGGGAAGAGGCCGACCCCCTAAAAGGGTCCCCAGTGTCGGTTCGAGTCCGACCGGGGGTATTCCGCATTTGCAGCTGCACTGGTCGATAGCAATTGCATTTGCACGGATCGGCGGGGCTGGGCGTTAGGCGCCGTGGGACTCCGCAAATTGTCGTCCCGGTATCCGGCAGGGCAGTCGCTACCCGCCGAACAGGCGCAAGCGGCGACGGATCTCGTACTCGTGGACGATCGCGGCCGCATAGCGGTCACAGATCCCGTGCTCGTCAGCGAGCCAGTTGACCCGCTCTTCCCGGCGCAGGAACGGCGGGCCGGACTCCAGGTGGACGAACCATTCAGCCAACTCGCGCCCCGTCTGGAACGGGATGCGCGCGATGAGGCTCTTGTGCATGTCAGGCGAGTGCGTCAGCGACATTAGCACCTCCAGGGGAAGCCGCTTTCCCTTGAGACTGCACCATGCGAGGTCGCCTGGCAACCCCCAGGATGCAACCATCCTGTTATGTCTAGTTCGGCCAGGCGTTACTAACCGGCAGGGTGAGCGTGGCCTTCGGGTGGCGCGAAGCGCTGCCGCGCTAGCTCAGTCGCTCGATGATCAGCGCCATGCCCTGGCCGCCGCCCACGCACATCGTCTCCAGCCCGATCGACTTGTCGTGGAAGGCCAGGCTGTTGACCAAAGTGGAGGTGATGCGGGCCCCGGTCATCCCGAACGGGTGCCCGACCGCGATCGCCCCGCCGTTCACGTTCAGCCGGTCCAGGTCGACGCCGAGGTCGGTGTAAGAGGGGATGACCTGGGCGGCGAACGCCTCGTTGATCTCCACCAGGTCCACGTCGGAGATGGACATCCCGGCCCGGCGCAGTGCCTGCCGCGACGCCTCAACGGGGCCGAGCCCCATGATCTCTGGCGACAGGCCACTGACCCCGGTAGACACGATCCTGGCCAGCGGCGTGAGGCCGAGCTCCGCCGCCTTGGCGTCGCTCATGATCACGACCGCCGCCGCCCCGTCGTTCAGCGGGCAGCAATTGCCCGCCGTCACGGTCCCGTTCTCGCGGAACACCGGCTTCAGCGCCGAGACCTTCTCAAGCGTCACATGCGGCCGCGGCCCGTCGTCGGCGGACACAACGGTGCCGTCCGGGAGCGTGACGGGCGTGATGTCCCGCTGCCAGAAGCCGTTGGCCAAGGCTTTCTCCGCGAGGTTCTGCGAGCGGACCCCGAAGGCATCCTGCTCGGCGCGGGTGACGCCACGCAGCGCCGCCACGTTCTCCGCCGTCTGGCCCATCGCGATGTAAACGTCGGGAAGCTCGCCGTCCTCGCGCGGGTCATGCCAGGACGGCGCGGTGTCAGCCGCGGTGTCAGCCGCAGTGGCCGCCGTGCGCCCCGCCGCGGCGGCGAAGAGCGGATTGACCGCCTCACGGGGGTCGCTCGTGCCATTCACGGTGCGGGACACGCATTCCACGCCGGCCGAGATGAAGACATCGCCCTCACCGGCCTTGATCGCGTGGAAGGCCATCCGGGTCGTCTGGAGCGACGACGAGCAGTACCGGTTGACGGTAGTGCCAGGGACATTGTCGTAGCCGAGCAGCACGGCTACCACCCGGGCCATGTTGAAGCCCTGCTCACCGCCGGGCAAGCCGCAGCCGAGGATAAGGTCATCGATGTCGGCCGGGTCGAGTGCGGGGACCTTGGCGAGCGCTGCCGCCACCATCGCCGCGGCCAGGTCGTCTGGCCGGCTCGATATGAGCGATCCCTTGAACGCCCGGCCGATGGGGGAGCGAGCGGTGGCAACGATGACGGCTTCCGGCATGAGGGGTTACTCCTGGCGTGTTGCGCTGGTGATACCACCAGCGTAAGCCTGGACCGATAGCGTCTACATCATGCAGGTGTATGACTCACTAACTGAGGTCATGGGTGGCACGCCGCTGATCCGGCTGCGCTCGGTGACGCGTGGGGTCGTCGCGGGCGACGATGGTAAGCAAGCTGACGTTCTCGCAAAGGTCGAGTACCTGAACCCGGGCGGCTCGGTGAAGGACCGGATCGCGCTGCGGATGGTGGCGGCAGCCGAGCGCTCGGGGGTGTTGCGGCCGGGCGGGGTGATCGTGGAGCCGACCTCAGGCAACACGGGGGTGGGGCTGGCGATCGTCGCCCAGGAACGCGGCTACAGCTGCATCTTCACCTGTCCGGACAAGGTGGCGCAGGACAAGATCAACGTGCTGCGCGCCTACGGGGCGCAGGTCGTGGTCTGCCCCGGCGCGGTGCCGCCCGAGCACCCGGAGTCCTACTACAGCGTTGCCCGGCGGCTGGCTCACACGACGCCGGGCGGATGGCAGCCGGACCAGTACGCCAACCCGGAGAACCCGCTGGCGCACTACTACTCAACCGGTCCGGAGATCTGGACGCAGACCGAGGGGCGGGTAACGCACTTCGTGGCCGGCATCGGCACCGGCGGCACGATCTCAGGCACCGGCAGGTACCTGAAGGAGGTCTCCGACGGGCGCGTGCGCGTCATCGGCGCGGACCCCGAAGGGTCGGTGTACTCCGGCGGCGCCGGGCGGCCCTACCTGGTCGAGGGGGTCGGCGAGGACATCTGGCCGACAACCTACGACGGGTCCGTGGTGGACGACGTGGTCGCGGTCTCCGATGCCGACTCGTTCCGGATGACGCGGCGGCTGGCGCGAGAGGAAGCGCTGCTGGTGGGCGGCTCTTGCGGGCTGGCGGTAGTGGCCGGGCTGTCGGTGGCGGCCGCGGCCCCGCCAGGATCAGTCATCGTGGTACTGCTGCCCGACGGCGGGCGCGGGTACCTGTCGAAGGTCTTCAACGACGAGTGGATGGAGGACTACGGCTTCCTGACCTGCACCACGTCCGAGCCCACGGTCGCGGACGTCCTGGCCATGCTGAACCGGGACCCGGCGCTGCCGGCCCTGGTGCACGTCCATCCCGAGGAGACGGTGGCCGCGGCGGTAGCGCTGCTGCGCGAGTACGAGGTGTCGCAGCTGCCCGTCGTCCGCCAGGAGCCGCCGCTGATGGCGGCCGAGGTGGCGGGATCGGTCGCGGAGCGAGACCTGCTCGACGCGCTGGTCACCGGCCGGCCCGGCCGCAGGACCCGGTGGCCGAGCACATGTCGCCGCCGCTGCCGCTCATCGGGTCCGGTGAGTCGGTGACGGCCGCCGCCACCGTACTGGAGCGGTCGGGTGCCGCCCTGGTGCACGTCGAGGGCAAGCCGACCGAGATCGTGACCCGCCAGGACCTACTGGCCTTCTTCGCCGCTAAGGGGTAACTGTTGACTGGATCTAGCATCGGCTCAGGACTCGGCTTCGAGACACTGGCCATTCACGCTGGGCAAGAGCCTGACCCGGTAACCGGGGCGGTCATCCCGCCGATCTACCAGACCTCCACGTTCGCTCAGGACGGCGTCGGCGGGACGCGGGGCGGCTATGAGTACTCGCGCACCGCCAATCCGACGCGGACCGCGCTGGAAGAGTGCTTGGCCGCGCTGGAGGGCGGCGCTGCGGGCAGCGGTGCCCGGGCGTTCGCCTTCGCGTCCGGCATGGCGGCGGAGGACTGCCTGCTGCGGGTCGCCTGCCGTCCCGGCGACCACGTCCTCATCCCCAGCGACGCCTACGGTGGCACGTTCCGGCTGTTCGACAAGGTGCTGCGCCACTGGGGCATCAGCTACGACGCCGTGCCGCTGGACGACCTTGGCGCGGTTGGCGCCGCGCTAGCCGACGCCTCCCGATCCGGGCGGCCCGCCCGGCTGATCTGGGCCGAGTCGCCGACCAATCCGCTGCTGTCCGTGCCGGACCTGCGCGCGCTGGCGTCGGTGGCCCATGAGCACCAGGCGCTGCTGGTGGCCGACAACACCTTCGCCTCGCCGTACCTGCAGCGCCCGCTGGCACTGGGGGCCGACGCCGTCGTTCACTCCACCACCAAGTACCTTGGCGGCCATTCCGACGTGGTGGGTGGCGCGGTGGTCGTCACAGATCCCGAGATGGCGGAGGAACTGGCGTTCACCCGGAACGCCACCGGGGCCGTGCCGGGCCCGTTCGACTGCTGGCTGACGCTGCGGGGCATCAAGACGCTGGCCGTCCGGATGGACCGGCACTGCGCCAATGCCGAGCGGGTCGCGGAGATGCTCATCGCTCATCCGGCGGTCTCGCGGGTCCTGTACCCAGGGCTGTCATCGCACCCAAGCCACGGCGTCGCCGCCAAGCAGATGCGTGGCTACGGGGGGATGGTCTCGTTCCGCCTGGCTGGCGGTCAGTCGCACGCTGTTGACGTATGCGCCAGGACCCGGCTGTTCACGCTGGGAGAGTCCCTTGGCGGCGTCGAGTCGCTGATCGAGCACCCCGCCCGGATGACGCACGCCTCCGCCGCCGGGTCGGCGCTTGAGGTCCCCGCCGACCTAGTCCGGCTCTCGGTAGGCATCGAGGACGCGGGCGACCTGATCGCGGATCTCAAGCAGGCGCTTGAGCCCCTTACCAGCTAGCCGAATCCTGATCCTGGATGGGGAGCGGACTGGCCGGTGGGAAGAAATGCGGCGAAAGTATTTGATAATGACGTCAACCGGGTTCATCGGACAGGCGTCTAATTTGCAACAGGCCAGCCGAGCCGGGGTTGATCACAATCTCCACCGCGGGGGGCGCTTGTGGAGGCGGTCTTCTGGAGCCGTCTTTGCAGTGCCCCTCGCGGTCGTCCATTTCTGACCAACCCCGTGCCGCCGTGCCTTCCGAGGGAGGGACCATGAACCGGCGATTCTTCAGTGGCAAGCGTGTGCCAGATTCAGGCGATGCGCTCAGCCGGAGGAGAATTTTCACTGGCGTTGTCGGAGCGGCTGCGGCTGGCGTGGCCGGGGGGACTGCGCTACCCAAGGCTTTCCAGTCGCCTTCGACAGCCGGCGGGGAAAGTCAGCGCGCGGTGCTCACCGCGGCGACGTCCACGACCGTTGAGCAGGGGGCGGTGGCGCCGGTGGTCGTCGTCCTCGTTGACGGGCCGACGATCGCGGTGGATGCCTCCCTGGGAAACGACTTCCGCGTGACCGTCGCCGGGAACCGGACAGTCGGCACGCCAGCCAACCCGGTCGATGGGCAGAAGATCACCTGCCAGGTGACTCAGGGCGCGGGCGCCCCCTTCACGCTCTCGTGGAGCAGTGGGTACGAATTCTCGGCCGGCTTGCCGCAACCCACGCTCAGCACGACGGCGGGGCAGACCGACCTGCTCGGCTTCATCTACAACGCCAGCAAGGGCAAGTGGCTGTGTGCCGCGTTCGTGAGCGGGTTCGCCTCGACGACCGTCACCCAGCCTCCGCCGGGCACCTACCGGCTTTTCCCCACAACCGATGGGCCAGCCACCCCGGCCTCGTATTCCGGGCCATTTGTCTGTGGCGTCGTTACGGGGGTCACCTCCGGTGCCTGCTGGCTGGACGGGTACTGGTGGTGGGTGTGCCCGTCCGGACAGTCGATGGCCGCGCAGCAATTCGCGCTCTGGTGCCTTTACACGCCCGATAGCGGGTCGCTTATCGCTAACAGCACGGTCATCTCAGGCAGCCTGACCGCCGGGCAGTGGAACTACGTGCAGCTCCAGGCGCCGGTGCCGCTGGCGATCGGCGCCACCTACGTGGCCGTGACCGGGTTTACCGGCAATTTCCCCATCACAGAGAATCAGTTCGGCAGCGGCGATCTCTATAGCGGCGGGATCGTGAATGGTCCGCTGACCGCGTACTCCGACCCTTCCGGGACGCTCCCGTCCTGGCTCAATACAGCTCAGGCGGTGTTCAGCACGGCAACCGCCGACCCGACGACGGCAGCGCCGGTCTACGGTACTAATTCCTCTAACTTCTGGATGGATGTCCAGGTCACCACGTCTGCGCCAGCGGGCACCTCCTACCGGCTGTGGCCGGGTTACCCGAGGATCCCAGGAAACATCGACTCCGACACGGCTGGCTACACGCTGGCCATGGAGTTGCGTCTCTCGCAGTCCTGCACGCTGGACAACATCTGGTTCTACTCCGCGTCCGGCGCGGGCGCGCTGCCAAGCAGGTGCGGGATCTGGGACGTCAGCTCGCAGAGCGAGGTCCCAGGCGCCGACAACAACTCTCCCACCTGGTCGGGAGGCGCCGGGTCTGGCTGGGTGGCCTGCGCCTACAACGGCGTCACGCTTCCCGCTGGGGACTACAAGGTGGCTGTGTACTACGGCGGCGGGTCGCAGTGGTACCAAGCAACGGCGAGCTACTGGGACACCGGGTCCGGCGCTAATGGCATCACCGCCGGGCCGGTCACCGCGCCAGGAACGTCCGCCGCCACAAGTCCCGGCCAGTCCACCTATAACCCTGGATCGTGGGCTTATCCCCAGAGCTACGCGTCTGCCGCCGACGGCGAGTGCTACTGGGTTGATATTGAGGTCACGCCGGCGAGCTGAGCCGGGAGAAGGAGATGCCATGGGCAGCAAATTCCTGACACGCCAGCGCGGGCTGGGCTCAGGTTACGTACTGAGCCGGAGGAACGTCTTCAAGGGGGCTGCCAGCGTGGCCGCTGCCGGGACAGTGGGCGCCATGCTCACCGATGACGCCTCTCCGGCTCTGGCCGCGCCGGACGAGACCGTCGAATCGGCGGCCGTGGCACCGTCCGTGGTGAACCTCACTGATGCGGCAACTATCGCGGTGGATGCCTCCCTGGGCAACGACTTCCGGGTGACCATCGCCGGGAACCGGACCATGGGCACTGCGGTCAACCCGGCGAACGGGCAGCAGGCCATCTTCCAGGTAACCCAGGGTTCCGCCGGTCCCTTCACGCTCACCTGGGCCAGCGGCTACGAGTTCCCTGCCAACCTGCCGCAGCCCAGCCTCAGCACTGGCGCCGGGCAGACGGACCTGTTCGGCTTCGTCTATAACGCGGCCGACGGCACCTGGCTGTTCGTCGGCTTCGTGAACGGATTCGATTGACGAGCCCTGCTCCAGCACGAGCCGAGGTCGCGCCTCACGGCTGCCCGCTGCGAAATGATGGCAGAACGGAAGCGGGCTTCAGGCCTGGGTGACGGCGGCGGGCTGCTGCTCGAGGTCGGCTGGCCGCCTCCGTGGCAGCCTGCGCGACCGCGATCTTCTCCGCCTCCCGGGCTTCCTCGGCGGTGAGTGACTGGTAACGTAGCGCGAACCAGGCGCCGATCGCGAACGCGAGGCCGAGCAGGAAGCTGCCCACGATGCGCACGCTGTGGTGCTGGCGCGCGTGCAGGTACCTCGCGGTAAACACGAAGCACGCGAGCGCGAGCAGCGTCAGGGCTATCGTCGCGACGATCCGGCCTGGCGCGAGCTTCTCGTCGTCACTTGTGGGCACAGAAGTCACTGCAACGCTCCAAAAGAATCAGGCGGTACTCAAAACCTTAGCTCATCGCCGTCCTCGTGCGCCCCGGGTCCTGAGGAAGTCGCTGACGACGTACTCGCCGAGCCGCTCCGGCGCCGCTCGCAGCACCCTGCCCCCGTTGCGTTTGGCGACGTTGTCCACGAACCGGCTCAGCCGGTCGTCCTCGGCCAGCATGAAGATGTTGAGCGCGGCCTTACGCCTAGTCATCTTATCGACCTCGGCCAGCGTCAGGGAGACCGTTTCCGGAGACGGTGGCCAGTCGAAGAAGGGCTGCCCGTTGCGCTGCAGGTGCGCCGTCGGCTCGCCGTCGGTCACGATCAGCACCACCGGCTCGTGGTCAGGGTGCTTGTCCAGGTGCCGGCCGGCCAGCATGAGCGCATGGTGCAGGTTCGTGCCCTGCACCATGTGCCAGCCAAGCCCGGCAAGCTCGGTCTCCCGCAGTTCCCGCGCGTAGTCGGAGAAGCCGACCACCTGGATGGCGTCCTGCGGGTACTTGCTGCGCAGCAGCGCGTGCAGCGCTAGGGCGGTCTGCTTGGCTACCGCCCAGGTGCCGCGTAGCGCCATCGAGTAAGACAGGTCAACAAGCAGGCATACGGCCGCCGCGCTGCGACGCTCGGTCTCCCCCACCTGGAAGTCGCGCGGGGAGAGCTTCACCCTGCCCCTCGTCTGCGTGGCGGCCCCGCGCAGGAGGGCGGAGCGCACCGTGGCAGGGACGTCTATCGGCTGCTCGTCGCCGAACTCCCACTCCCGCGTCGACCCGGTCAGCTCGCCCGCCTGGCCGGCGTCGCGCCGGTCGTGATCACCATCGCGCCCGCCGCTGTTCAAGCCCGCGAACACCCGCCGCAGCGCCGTGTCGCCAAGCCGCCGCACCGCCTTGGGCGTGAGCTCAAGGTTGCCGCCGCTGCGGGTCAGGTAGCCCTGCCGCTCCAGTTCGCGCTCGACCTGGCGCAGCCCCTCGATGTCGTCGACCGCCTGCCGGCCCAGCGCCCGGCGAACGGCCTCCTCATCAACGTCGTCGAGCGAGGCGCCAGCGTAATCCTGGGCGAGCGCGCTCTCCAGGTCCGCGAGGTCGGCGAGCTCAGCGACCGCACTGGTGGCATCGCCCAGGCCGAGCGGCTCGTCGCCCGACATTCGCACCCCGCGCTGCGGCCTGCCGAGCTCGGGTCGGCGGGTATGCAGCGCGTCGGCCAGTGCCGCCATCTCGGCAGCCAGCCCGGCATCCTCCATGGACTGTGCTATCAGGCCGGCCAGCTCCTGGCGCTGCTCATCAGACAGCGAGGCCAGCAGCCGCTCGGCCGCCATCATCCGGCGCGAGAGTGCGTCGACGAGCTCTTCCAGGTTCTGGGGATTTTCCGGGAACATGTCACCGAACTCGGCCATGAAGCGGTCGAAGTCATCACGAGTGTGGTCGCCGCTCGCGTCGTCGTTCAGCATCTGCGTCAGCTGCGACAGCATGTCCTTGACCCGCTGCATGGCGGCTGGGTCCGGGCTGCGCAGGGCCTGCTTCATGCCGCGGAACTGGCTGTCGAGCACCTCCCGGCGCAACAGGTCCCGCAGCTTGTCAAAGGACTCGCGGGCCGCTTGCGACCGCCAGTCGTAGTCGGCTAGCTGCCGGATGGCCTGGGAGGTGTCACTAGGGAGGCTATCTAGGTCGGCCTCCCGCATCCTGGCCTCGTCGCTCGGATCCGGGAACAGCTCGGCCCGCTCCTGCCCGATCGCCGTGTCGAGCAGTGCCCGGGCCTGCTCTAGCATGCCGTCAAGCCGCCCGCTGCGGCGCAGGTCCCGCTGCCGCTCGCGAGCCTGGCGCAGCAGGTCATCCAGGCCGCGCCGGTCGCCCCAGCCGCGCCGCAGCAGGTCCCGCAGCGCGTCCAGCGGCGACCCGCCGCCCAGAATCGAGTCACCCATCTCGTCGAGTGCCTCGCGCACGTCATACGGCGACGCCAGCGGGTCAGGCCCGCCGTCGTACGGCCCGTACCGGTAGTTGGCCATCACTGTCGCCTCCTGCGCCTTGGCAGATTGTGGTCTGCGGGTGCCAGGGGTCACCCTGGCACCGCCTCACGTCTCCCGGTAGACCGATACCCCGTCGGAGCTGTCCTTGGACAGGCGGCGCAGCAAGTAGAGCCCCTCCAGCGCGAACTCCACCGCCGCGGCGGCATCGCCGAAGGACTCGCCGCCTTCCATGCCGAGCCGTTCCATGATCTTGGCCAGCCCTGGCACTGCCCCGGTCCGCCGCAGCAGCTCGGCTGCCGGGACCAGCTCGCCGGAGCTGATCGTGGTGCCGTCGGTGAACTTGCCGAGCAGGCCGGATAGGTCCGCGCCGCCGAGCCGGGCGCGGAACGTCTCCACGGTCGCCCGGCGCAGCATGTGCCCGAGGATCTCCTCCTCGCGGCCCTCCTCGCTGACTTCGAACTCCACCTTCCCGCGCAGCGTGGCGACGATGGGCGGCAGGTCGCAGACCCGGGCCACTGGCAGCTCGTCGCGAGGCTCGGCCGCCAGCGCCGAGCGGCGAACCGCGGCCGCTGCGGCGCTTTCCGCCGCGGCGATCGCGAACCGGGCCGAGACACCGGACCGGGCATCCACCGCTGGGGACTCGCGGACCAGCCGGGTGAACCGGGCGATGATCTCCGTGATGTGCGCGGGCAGCACGGCACCAGGGTCCCGGCCACCCCACGACACCTCGGCCTCCTGCGTGATCAGGGAGAGCTCGGTGTCAAGCGATACCGGGTAATGGGTGCGGATCTCCGCGCCGAACCGGTCCTTCAGCGGGGTGATGATCCGGCCCCGGTTCGTGTAGTCCTCGGGGTTGGCGCTCGCCACGAGCACGATGTCGAGCGGCAGCCGCAGCGCGTAGCCCCGGACGCCGATGTCGCGCTCCTCCAGGACGTTCAGCAGTGCCACCTGGATGCGCTCGGCCAGGTCGGGCAGCTCGTTGAGGCAGAAGATTCCCCGGTTCGTCCGGGGAACGAGGCCATAGTGGATGGTCTCCGGGTCGCCGAGAGTCCGTCCCTCGGCGACCTTGACCGGGTCGATGTCGCCGATGAGGTCCCCGACGCTGGTGTCCGGTGTGGCGAGCTTCTCACCGTAGCGGTCGGCGGGCTGCCGCCAGCTGACTGGCAGGTCGTCGCCGAGCTCGGCGGCCAGTCGCTGGCACCGGGCGCACGTCGGCTGGTAGGGGTGATCGTTGATCTCGCACCCGGTGACCACTGGGGTCCAGTCATCGAGCAGGCTGGTCAGGGTCCGGATGAGCCGCGTCTTGCCCTGGCCGCGCTCGCCAAGCAAGATAACGTCGTGGCCGGCCAGCAGCGACCGCTCCAGGTGCGGCAGGACCGTCTGGTCGAATCCAATGATGCCGGGGAACCGGTTCGTGCCTGCCCGCATCCTGGCCAGGAGGTTTTCTCTGATCTCCTGCTTGACAGTCCGGTAGACGTGGCCGCTCGCGCGCAGCTCGCCGAGCGTGCTCGCGTGCGGATGCTGGCTCTGGGGCTGCTGGCTATATGGCTGCACCCTTCGACAGTATGTCGCGAACTGGCATCTTCGCATCTGCGGGTTCCCGAAAGGCCACTAGGCGTTCCCGCCAGATCAGGCTTGAGTTTGGGTTCGAAGCACTCGGAGCCTACTGTCTAGCCGTGACGACGATTCCTCTGGTAGTGACTTCCGACGACGTGCTCGCGGCCCGCGAGACGCTTCGCGACGTGATCTCGCCAACACCGGTGCTGTACTCGCGAGTGCTGTCCGAGATGGTCGGCGGGCCGGTGTACCTGAAGGCGGAGAACCTGCAGCGGACCGGGTCGTTCAAGATGCGTGGCGCGTACGTCCGGATCGCGCGGCTGTCGGACGCTGACAGGGCCAGGGGCGTTGTCGCGGCCAGTGCGGGCAACCACGCGCAGGGCGTGGCGCTGGCCGCCTCGATGCTGGGGACGACCGCGACCGTGGTCATGCCCGAGCGTGCCCCGCTGCCGAAGATCCAGGCGACGAAGGCCTACGGGGCGGACGTGACCTTGCACGGCGCCTCGGTGGAGGACGCGCTAGAAGAAGCGCTGCGGATCGCCGAGCGGACCGGCGCGGTCTTCATCCACCCGTACGACCACCCCGACATCGTCGCGGGGCAAGGCACCTTGGGCTTTGAGATCATCGAGCAGTGCCAGCAGGTCAAGACCATCCTCGTGCCGGTCGGCGGGGGCGGGCTCGCGGCGGGCATCGCCGTCGCGGTCCAGAGCCTGGACCCCCTGGTAAGCATCGTGGGCGTGCAGGCCGAGGCGTCAGCGGTCCGGGCGCACACCACGCTGGCCGACGGCATCGCGGTCGCTAGCATCGGCGACATCCCCGCCGCGATCCTCGCCGCCTACGTGGACCGAATGATCGAGGTGACCGAGGCGGGGCTGTCCCGGGCACTGCTGCTGTGCCTGGAGCGGGCCAAGCAGGTAGTCGAGGCGGCCGGCGCGGCCGCGGTGGCCGCCCTGCTTGAGCACCCGACCGAGTTCGAGCCGCCGGTCGTCGTCGTGCTGTCCGGCGGAAATATCGACCCGCTGCTGCTGTCGAAGCTGCTGCGGCACGGGCTGGCCGCGGCCGGCCGCTACCTGGCGTTCCGGGGCCGGCTGCCTGACCAGCCGGGGTCACTGGCTGGTCTGCTTAGCGACGTCGCGAACCTGGGAGCCAACGTCTTGGCGGTGAACCACGAGCGGCTCGCCCCTGGCCTGCTCGTCGACGAGGTCGAGGTGATGCTGCAGGTCGAGACCCGCGGTCCTGAGCACTGCGAGGACGTCAAGGCGGGGCTGCGTGCGGCGGGTTACGCAATATCCTTCTAGATGAGGTCGTCGGCGATCTCTAGCACGATCTTGCGGAGCTCGTCGGGATCGAGGTCGTCCTTGCCGCGGAAGTACACGAAGCACGCACTGGTGGAGAACAGGGCCATGGCTGTCCGGACCTGCGTCCGGACGCTGGCGTCCGACCCGGCGATGAGCTCGACCAGGCTATCGATCCGGGGACGGAACTGCTCGAAGCGGTGCTTGCCTGAGTCGTGGCTGTGCAGCGTGGCCTGGTTCTGCTCCAGGAACCGGAAGACATCGCTGCCGTCAGTCAGGACCGCGACGTAGCGGTCCAGGATCTCACGCCCTGTGGCGGGTCCAGGCGGCTGCTCCTGCGCCCAGGCGATCAGCGCGTCGAGCCGGGCGAAGTGGTCCTCGGTGAAGCTGCGGACGATGTCTTCCTTGGACTTGAAGTGGTAGTACAGCGCGGCCTTGGTGACGCTGAGGCGCTCGGCGATCTCGCGCAGCGACGTCCGCTCATAGCCCTGCTCGGCGAACAGTTCCAGCGCGACGCGCTGGATGCGGGCGCGGGTGTCGCCGCGCCTGCCTCCGTGACCGCCTGGGGGAACCTCCGCGTCCATGCTCTTGGGCTGCCCTCCGCGTTGCTTCGTACTCATCGCACCGTGTTGGCGAGGATTTTACTTGACGACCGGTAAGTACGGAGCATACCTTTTCGATGGAAGATAAACTAGCCGGGCGGCAAGTAAGTTTTGTCCCATACTAGGCATTTGTCGATGCTAGGCGTGAGAAGGGGAGTCAAGCGTGAGCGAGGTAAGCGCGGCCACTGGGGCCGGCGCTGGAGACGGCGGGGGCACGCCAGTCCTGGACGGCGGGCAGGCGGGCGGTTCGCCCTACCTGAGCCACCGGCAGATCATGATCATCCTTCCGGGCCTGCTGCTGGCCATGATGCTGGCCATGCTTGACCAGCTCATCGTCGGCACCGCGCTGCCCCGGATCGTGGGCGACCTGGGCGGGGTCTCGCATCTGTCGTGGGTGGTCACCGCCTACACGTTGGCGTCCACGGTCACCACGCCCTTCTACGGCAAGCTCGGCGACATGTACGGGCGCAAGAAGCTCTTCATCTTCTCCATCGCCTTGTTCCTGGTCGGCTCCGCGCTGTCCGGGCTGTCCCAGTCGATGGCAGAGCTGATCACCTTCCGCGCGCTGCAGGGCCTGGGCGCGGGCGGCCTGATGGTGGGGGCCATGGCGACGCTGGGCGAGATCGTGCCGCCCCGCGAGCGCGGCAAGTACATGAGCTACTTCATGGCCGTGATGATGCTCGCCACGATCGGCGGCCCGCTGCTCGGCGGCTACATCACCGAGGCGATCTCGTGGCGGTGGATCTTCTACATCAACCTGCCGGTCGGCGGCGCCGCGCTGCTGTACCTGATCTTCGTGATGAACCTGCCCAAGCGGCGGGTGGAGCACCGCGTCGACTACACGGGCGGCATCTTGCTCGGCGTCGTGGCGACCGCGGTCATCCTCGTCGCCACCTGGGGCGGCACCGAGTACACCTGGGGATCGTGGCAGGTTCTGGGCATGGTCGCGATCGCCATCTTGGCGATCGCCGGATTCATCCTGGTCGAGCAGCGGGCCGCTGAGCCGATGCTGCCGCTGCACGTCTTCAAGATCCGCAACTTCACGCTCTCGATGTCGATGACGTTCTTCCTCGGCCTCGGCCTGTTCGGCGTGCTGACGTTCATCCCGCTGTACCAGCAGACCGTCCAGGCCGCCAGCCCGACCGTCAGCGGGCTGCTGCTGACGCCGATGATGCTCGGCTCGATGGTCACCTCGATCGTCGCCGGCCAGCTCGTGTCCAAGACCGGCAAGTACAAGCTGCTCCCGATCATCGGCGGGCCGATCATGGCGGCCGGCATGTTGCTGCTGAGCCGGGTCGGCGTCCACACCACGCGCACGGACTCCGCGCTCGACATGCTCGTCCTCGGCCTCGGCATGGGCCTGATGATGCAGCTGGTCTCGCTCATCTCGCAAAACTCCGTGGAGCTGAGGGACATGGGCGTGGCCAGCAGCGCCCGGATGTTCTTCCAGCAGATCGGCGGCTCGCTGGGCGCGGCGGCGTTCGGCGCGCTGTTCGCCCGCAAGCTGGCCGCGGCGGTGAGCGCGCACGCCGCCGCCGGGCTCCAGATCTCCGGCAGCTCGTTTGACCCGGCGCAGGTGGACGGGCTGAAGCCGGCGGCGCGCGAGGTGGTGTTCGCCGGGATCGCCCACGGTGTGGAGAGCGTGTTCATCTGGGGCATACCCGCGGGCCTGCTCGTCTTCGTGTTCGCCCTGTTCATCAAGGAAGTGCCGCTGCGCGGCCGCTCGTCGGGCGAGGAGAAGACGGCTCCCGAGCCGGAGCTGATCGCCTAGCGCCCCTACCGGGGGCTGTCCCGATCAGGACAGAAAACGCCGGCGCCCGACGGAAACGTTCCGTCGGGCGCCGCGGCGCTATCAGGCCCCGTGGTAGGGCACGGCCTCGACGATCTCGACGGAGGCCGACCGCCCGTTGGGCAGCGTGTAGCTGGCCGTCTCGCCGATCTTCTTGCCGCTGATCGCCGAGCCAAGGGGCGACTTCGGCGAGTACACGTCGATAGGGGCGCCACTTTCCTCGCGCGAGGCGAGCAGGAACGTCACTTCCTCGTCGTCTCCGGTGAAACGGACCGTTACGGTCATGCCGGGGCCGACGACGCCATCGGTGCGTGGCGGCTCGCCTACGCGCGCGTTCTCCAGGATGTGCTGCAGCTGGAGGATGCGGCCCTCCCGCTGGCCCTGCTCGTCCTTTGCCGCGTGGTAACCGCCGTTTTCGCGCAGGTCTCCCTCTTCGCGGGCCGCCTCGATCTTCTTCGCGATATCGATGCGTCCCGGGCCGGAGAGATAGTCCAGCTCTGCCTTAAGCCGGTCGTACGCCTCCTGGGTCAGCCAGGTGACGCCTTCTTCGCGCGTCTCGGTCACGGGTTCTCCTCAGTACTTCGCTGGCCGCCTCGCGGCCAGCTGCGGGCTGGCAGGCCGGGCGCAAGGACTTGCGATCCTCTCGCCGGGGAGCCAGCCGGTCTCCGGGGGTAATCTTTTGAGGCTAACAAGGGTCCGCCACTGCCGCGTCCAAGTCAACTGCCACCGGGATAGCGGCGTGGCGTCCCATCGTGTCCGGGTGAGCTTTTCCACTCGGGAATGCCCTCAAACCGCCTAGTCGTTCCTGCACAGGGAAATCGAGAGGAGAACACGTTGTCACGACAGGAGACGCCACTCCGGCTGATGGCCGTGCATGCGCACCCGGATGACGAGTCAAGCAAGGGCGCCGCGACGATGGCCCGGTACGCGCGTGAGGGCGTCGAGGTCCTCGTCTGCACGATGACCGGCGGCGAGCGCGGCGACATCCTCAACAAGGCGATGGAGCGGCCGGAGGTGCGCGCCAACCTGGCCGCTGTCCGCCGTCAGGAGATGGACCGCGCCCGCGAGATCCTGGGCGTGCGGCAGGCGTTCATGGGCTTCGTGGACTCAGGCCTGCCCGAGGGCGATCCCAAGCCGCCGCTGCCGGAGGGCTGCTTCGCCCTTGTCCCGATGCAGGAGGCGGCGGCGCCCCTGGTGCGGGCGGTCCGCGAGTTCCGGCCGCACGTGATGCTGACCTACGACGAGAGTGGCGGCTACCCGCACCCGGACCACATCAAGACGCACGACGTCTCGGTGGTGGCGTTCGAGGCGGCGGCCGACCCGGACCGGTACCCCGGCGTTGGCGGCGAGCCATGGCAGCCGCTCAAGATGTACTACCACCTGACCTTCCACCAGGCTAAGTACGTCGCGCTGCACGAGGAGATGCTGCGGCGGGACCTGGAGTCCCCGTACACGAAGATCTTCGAGGAATGGGAGGAGCGGGCCCGCAGGCGCGCCGAGGCAGGCTGGCGGAACCTCGACATCACCACGCGCGTCCAGGTCGGCGACTACCTTGAGGTCCGTGACCAGGCCCTCCTCGCGCACGCCACCCAGATCGCGCCGGAGAGCTCCTGGTTCGCCTGCCCGGTGGACGTCCAGCGCACCGCCTGGCCGACCGAGGACTATCATCTAGCCAGGTCGCTGGTGGACACCGAACTGCCGGAAGACGACCTCTTCGCCGGTATTCGGGAGAGTGTGACACTCTGATGCTCCGCACCATCGCTGCCGTCGCCAGCAGCACCCAAAACAGCACGCAGACTGTCAACGACGTGGAACCGGGCCTGCTCGGCTTCCTCGTCGTGGCAGCCCTGGGCCTTGCGCTCGTGTTCCTGTTCAAGTCGATGAACAAGCAGTTCCGCAAGATCGGCCCGAAGCCGGAGGAGGACCTGCTGTCGCTTGATGACCTCGAGTCCACCGATGGCGCGCCGGCCGCGGTCGTCGGCGAGGTCCTCCTGCGGCAGGACGCCAAGCCGACGGCGGACGCCAAGCCAGCGCTGGACGCCTAGCCGGCTTTGGACGCCTAGCCCTCCGACCAGGCGCGGCGCATGGCCTCCGGCAGGCCCCACCAGCCGAGGGCGGTCAGCCGGTCGTCGGAGTCGATCGCGCCCAGGACGCTCCACATCGCCGTGATGTGCAAGAACAGTCCCTCGATGGACAGGTCGTCATAGTCTTCGTCGGCCATGTTCGCGTAGGCGCCGATATCGGTGTCCGACGTTGCCTGCGGCGGATCGTAGTCGCGGACGTAGCGTGCCAGGTCCGCCGCTGACGCGGCGGTGCCCGGCCCGCCGCTGACCAGGGCGTCCATCACCGCGAGCCAGTCGAAGTGCTCAAGCGCGCAGACGGCGGCCATCGCCGCCGAAAGCTCGTCGGGCTCGTCGTCGCCGTCGGCGTCGTCCTCATCGCCAGCCCACTCCATGGCACGGGCAAACTCCTTGTCCTCCGCTGACATGGGGTCGCCCTGCGGGGAGGCGACCGAGGCCGCGAGGGTGAGCCACATCTCCTGGTCATCCGCGGGCAGGGTCTGGTCGCTGAGGCCGCTGAACGCGACCAGCATCTGCCCGGGCCAGCCTGGCCCGGCGATGTAGCCGCGCAGCCGGGCGGCGGCCGCGGCCAGCTCGCCCGCCGGCACTGGCCGCGGGGCGGCCGAGTCCAGCAGTTCGTCCAGCGACTCCAGGGCCACGGCGGCGGTAGCCGCCCAGTCGGCGAAAAGCTGCTCGTCCTGCTCGTCGAGCAGGACGGACATCGGGACCCTGCCGTCCATGAGCGGGGTCATCATCCACCGCTCCTGCAGCGCCACGTAGTCCTTCCTGGCCTCGGCAATCCCTAGGGCCAGCTTGTCGGGGTCGATCTCGCCGTCCGCCACCAGGTCCTCCAGGTAGTGGACCAGCCGGGTGTGCATCTCCTCCTGCAGCGGGCTGCGCTGGGCGGGCTTCTCCCACTCGTGCAGCCCGATGACCCGGGTGGGCTCGTCCCCGTCGCCTCCAGCCAGACGCGCATGTCCTCGAGCGTCGCCTCCCGATCGGTGATCTTCGCCAAGATCGCCTCAGCGGAATCCCAGAACGGAACGGACATCGGGTTTTCCGCCGCCACCATGCCCCGGCGCAGCGTTGGCAGCGACGTGAGGACGTCGGCTGCCGGCAAGCGCAGCAGGGCCAGTGCGACATCGCGCCGGGTCAGCTTGGCGGCCGGGCGCCCAGCGATCTCGGCGACACGCTCAGCTGTGAATTCCACGAGTGGCAGCGTACGACGATTTGGCGGGTGCGTGCAGCCTCCGGCCGCTGGAGGTGGCGTCTTGCCGCGCTGGAGGTGGCGCCTTGCCTCGCTCGCCAGCCCACCCGGAGCTGCGCCGCGGTGAGCAGTGACCGGTAGGCTTGTCTCGCAGGTTCTGTGCCTGGCGGTCTCTGGCAGCCTGCCACCTTCCACTGCTTTCGAAGAGGCTACGGATGCTTGACATTGAACTGATCAGGTCTGATCCCGAATCCGTGCGGGCGGCCCTGCTCAAGCGCGTCGACGATGTTGACCTCGCGCCCCTGCTGGAGGCCGACGCGCTGCGGCGCAAGCTGGTGGCCGAGGTCGAGTCGGCGCAGGCTGAGCGCAACCGAGCCAGCAAGGAGATCGGCAAGCTGAAGGCCTCCGGAGCCGACACCAGTGCCGCGCAGCAGCGGACGGCGAAGTTCGGTGACCAGATCGCCGAGATGAAGGCGGCTCAGGCGGAGGCGGAAGCCACCTTGCACCGGCTGCTCAGCGAGCTGCCCAACGTGCCAGACGACCGGGCCCCGATCGGCGGCAAGGAAGTCAACCAGGTCGTCCGCACCTGGGGGAGCAAGCCAGAGCTGGGCGACAAGCCACTTGACCACGTGGAACTGTGCACCCGGCTCGGGCTGATCGACTACCAGCGGGGCACCAAGCTCGGTGGCAGCGGCTACTGGATCTACACCGGGCAGGGGGCCGCGCTTGAGTGGGCGCTGCTCGACTTCTTCAACCGCGAGCACTACGCGGCCGGGTACACGTTCATGCTGCCGCCGCACATGCTGACCGAGGAGAACGGCTACGCCGCCGGGCAGTTCCCGAAGTTCCACGAGGACGTTTACCACATCGCGGAGGACTCCGACAGCGGCCGCAAGTCCTTCCTGCTGCCCACCGCCGAGACAGCGATCCTCAACGTCTACAGGGACGAGATCCTCCCGGCCGAGTCGCTGCCGATCAAGGCGTTCGCCTACACGCCATGCTACCGGCGTGAGGCCGGCAGCTACCGTAGCGAGGAGCGCGGGACCATCCGCGGCCACCAGTTCAACAAGGTGGAGATGTTCCAGTTCTGCACGCCGGGCGACGCCGAGAGCGCGCACGCCGAGCTCGTCGGGCGCGCCCAGATGCTGATGGAGAAGCTGGGCCTGCACTACCAGACATCGCTGCTCGGCACGCGGGACGCCAGCGCCAGCATGAGGCTGACCTACGACATCGAGGTGTGGCTCCCGAGCCTGGGGATCTACAAGGAGGTCTCTTCCGCGTCGTGGGCCGGGGACTACCAGGCCCGCCGGGCGAACATCCGCTACCGGCAGGGCCAGGGCAAGCCCACCGCCTACATTCACACCCTGAACGCGTCGGGCCTGGCCACCAGCCGCCTGCTGCCCGCGATCGTCGAGCAGAACCAGCGCCCTGACGGATCCGTCGTGGTGCCCGAGCCGCTGCGCGGCTGGGTCGGCACCGACGTCCTGCGACCGCTACGTTAGCCAGGAGAGGCAGCCATAGCGATGCTCGTTACCAACCATGTCCTGTCCGGGGCACTCATCGGGGCGGTCACGCGCCGCCCCGGGGTCGCCTTTGCCGCGGGCATCGCGTCGCACTTCGTCCTGGACGCCGTGCCGCACTGGGGTGACTGGGGTGACGACAACTCCCTCTTCATGCGGGTAGCCGTCCGGGACGGGCTGGTCGGCCTCGCGGTCATGGGCACGCTCGCCGCCGTAGCCCCGCCCAGGGTACGGTCGGCCGTCATCGCCGGCATGGCCGGCGCGGCGCTGCCAGACCTGGACAAGCCGTCACGCGTGTTCTTCGGCCGCTCGCCGTTCCCCCGCGTCGTGGACAAGTTCCATGGCGCAATCCAGCGGGAGGCCCGCGGCCGCTTCCCGATGGAGGTAGCGGTGGGCGCCGGTTTCGCCGCCGCCACGATCGCCGTCCTGGCAGCGCGTCGGTCCTAGCGGGATTCGGCGCGGCCTGTTGCGGCATGGCAATTGCACAGGCGATACAGTTACGGCACCACCCGGCGTCGAACTACCAGGAGAACGACTTGATGGAGCACGCCGACGTCCAGCCAGAGGTCCTCTCGACGGAACTGCCGGACGGGGCCTTCCTGCTTGACGTGCGCGAGGATGACGAGTGGGCCGCCGGGCACGCGCCAGGCGCCGTCCACGTGCGACTCGGCGATCTCGGCGGCCGCGCCGGGGAACTGCCGCGCGACAGCGAGGTGTACGTGATCTGCCGCTCCGGTGCCCGCTCGGCTTACGCCGCGCAGCAGCTCACCGGGGCCGGCTGGACTGCGATCAACGTCGCTGACGGCATGACCGGCTGGGCCGTTGCGGGCCGCCCGATGGTCAGCGAGACCGGCGCGGAGCCGTTCGTCGCGTGAGCGAGCCGAGCGGGCAGGACGGCGTGAGCGGGCAGGACGGCGTGAGCGGGGCGAATCCGACTGACGCCGTTTCGATCCGGGACCTGCGTATTCCCGCGGTCATCGGCGTGCATGACTGGGAGCGGGAGACCGAGCAGACCCTCACGTTCGCGGTCGACATGGCCGTTGACGTGGCGCGGGTGGCCGCCAATGACGACGTGGCGGACGCCGTGGACTACTCCGCCGTCGCGGCGACCGTCACGCGCGTCGTCCGGGACGGGAAGTTCCAGCTGATCGAGACCGCCGTCGAGCGGGTCGCCGAGCGCATCCTTGCCGACTACCCCGTCGGCTGGGCTCGCGTTGAGGTCGCCAAGCCCATTGGCGCCGACGGTGGCACTGGCGCGTACACGGCCGTGATCGCCATCGAGCGCGGCAGCCACTAGATCAGCTCGAGGTCGCGTGCTCGCAGCACGGCTTCGCGTCGGCTGCTCGCCGGAAGCTTGCGGTAGATGGCCGCCAGGTGGGTCTTGACCGTATTCACCGACAGGCACAGCTCGTCTGCTATCTGCGCCGTGGACATAGTGGTGGCCAGGAAGCGCAAGATGGTCAGCTCTCGTGGCGTGAGCGGGTCAGGCAGGTCCCGTGGCGGCGCTGGCATGGGCAGCTCGGGCGTTTCGGGCACGGTATCGCCAAGCGGCACCGGCCATCGCAGCGCCACGTCGCGATGGCGCCCCAGCAAGATGGCGAACGAGCCCCCGGTTAGCAGGAAGGGCAGCTTGATGTCGTCCCTGGCCAGCTCGATGGCCCGGATGAGGATCTCCAGTGCCTGCCCTGGTGCGTCTTGTTCCTGGAGCGTGATCTGCGCGTCGCACAGCATCGCATCGACGAGGGCGAGGCGTCCCGTCTGGGTGCTGGGGGTGGCGAGCACCGTGCGGACGCAGTCGCGCGCGCTGCGCGAATCGCCTTGCGCCAGGAGAGCTCGCGCACGCGCGGAGGCGGTCAGGACGGCAAATTCAGTTCCCTGGTACTTCTCAAGTAGTGCCATCGCCGACCGCGGGCGACCACGCATGGTGTCTAGGCCGGCGAGCATAATGTCGCGGTGGACGCCAAGCAACGGCGGGACCCGGCGGGCACCCTGCTCGTGCAAGATCGCCCGTGCCCCGGCCTCCTCGCCGTGGGCAAGCAGCACGCCCGCTTTCCCGAGCGCGAGTGCCGCCGCAAGCCCCGGATCGAAGCCCTGCGCGGGCAGCGGGATCCGCTGCAGTATGAGGGTGCCGCCGCGCAGGTCGCCGCAGGCGAGTGCGCGCAGGGCGGCCGCGAGGTCCAGCGCGGGCGGCGTCCGCAGGCCTGTTCGCTCGGCTAGGGCGCGAGCCCGCTGCGCCGTCTCGTCCGCCCGGTTAATCCGTGACCAGAAGGTGTCAGCGACGGCCATCATGGCGAGTGCTTCGAGTTCGAGATCGCCGCGGCCCTCACGCCGCGCTTCGGCGAGGGCCCCGGCCAGGAGTGTTTCCACGTCCTCGTGCGTGCCGTGCCACAGGTGCGCGCAGGCCTGGGCGAGCAAGACCGCAGCCCGCAATCCTTGGACGCCTGACGGCTTCGCGTCGCCGACGTCGTCGCATCCGCCGAGGAGCCGGCCCGCCGCGGTATCGATGGCATCACAGTCGCATGCCTGCTGCCCAAGGACGAGCTCGACAAGGTCGCGAGCGACGAGCAGGTCCCGGTCGGTCACAGATCCCTCATCAGCCCAGGCCCGCAAGCGCGCCAGTCCCACCTCGGCCGCGTCCGGATCGGCGCAAATGGCATGTATCGCATAGCTGGCGATGGCCGATTCCGCGGCACCTGGCGTCGGGACAAGCTCGCGGAGGCCAAGCCCGGACAGGTCAAGCCGGCGGACGAACGCGTGCGCGAACCCACTCCTGGCCAGCAAGGCGGCGACCTGGGGACCGTCATCGGCCTGCGACGCCCAGTGCATGGCTTTCCCTGGGTCGTCGTTGGCCTCAAACCAGGCGGCCGCGCGCTGCTTGAGATGACGTAGCTCCTCTTCCGGGCGTCGCTGCAGCAGGTACCGGAGGATCTCGCCGAATAGCTGGTGGTAGCGAAAGCGGGTGTGCAGCGGGTCCACCGGGATGACGAAGGAGTTACTCCTGGCCAGGTCCGCTAGGACGTCCGCGGAGCCGGGAATGCCGGTGACCGCATCCGCGAGCGGCCCGGTCACCTCGTCAAGGAAGCTCGTCTCGACGAGCAGCCGACGATGTGATTCCGGCTGCCATCGCAAGACCTCATCGGTGAGGTACTCGCCGATGCTGCCTGGCCCCATCTCGACCTGGGTGACAAGGCTGCCCGGGTCCTGGCTGCCCCCCATCCGCATAGCGGACAGCCGCACCCCCGCGGCCCAGCCTTCGGTGCGTGCCATGAGCGAATCGAAGTCCCGCCTCGCAAGCGTCACCCCGTGGGCCGACAGGACATCTCGTGCCTCACCTGGCGTCATCGCCATGTCCGCTGCCCTCAGCTCGAACAATTGCCCGGCGAGCCGGTACTTGTGCAACGGCAGCGGGGGGTCGCTGCGCGCGGCGAGCACTAGGCGCAGCCCCGGCTGCCCGCTCCGGATCAGCCTGTCCAGGCCGTCTAGTACATCGCGATGCTCTAGGACGTGCGCGTCGTCAACGATGACGACCAGCGGGGATGCCGGGTCACCGAACCGGCGCAGCAGCGACTGTGCCTGGTCAGGGCCGTTACTGGCGGCAAGGCCATTGGGCGCGTCAGATCCTCCCGCGGCGGTGCCGCCGCCGGCCAGCGCGGATTCAATCAGCCGCCAAAATCGCCCAGGGTCGCGGTCCGCTGCCGTCAAGCTGAGCCAGGCCACGCGTGTCTTGACGTGCCCCACCCACTCGGCAAGCAGCGCCGTCTTGCCAGCCCCCGGCCCAGCACACAGCAGCGTCAACGGCAGGTCCGCCGCCCGGTCGAGATCGGCCACCAGTCGACGGCGGGATACGTACTTCGGCGGCAGCTGTGGCATGGTAACACGAAAGTCACTCATTGTAATCGGCATCATCCGTGCGCTCGCCCTGGGTCTTGGCGCGGGCCTGCCGCGCCAAGGCTTGCGATCAACAACCTGTTACTACCCGTTACTGTAACGTGTTGCGCGCGGGGCCATGAAGCGCCCCGATGGCCCTGGCCCAACCTCGCGTGTGACTGCATAGGCGCCGATTCGCCCGGTTCACCCCGAAAGGATGAGGGTCGTCTCGCTCACTGCTGACTAGCGTCGGTAGGAAGGAAAGTCCACGGCTGACAAAGGAGGGCTGCCATATGAGCAGCAGTAGCCATGATCAGACGACCAGGACCACCGGTACAGGGAATCAGGCGGCCGCACCGCCTAGCGACGCCCGCACTCAGTACGTGCCACGCCCCGCTCCGCAGTACGACGACACCGCGAGGACTGCGAGGACCGCGAGGACCGCGAGGACTGCGAGTGGGCGGAACGGAATGGCGATAGGGTTCACGATCGCGGCGGCAGTCATGCTGCTGCTGTCCGGTGCCTGGAACTTCCTCGAAGGGCTCGCGGCGCTCGTTGGGGGCACGTTCTTCGTCGCCCTGCCGAATTATGCGTACAACCTGTCGATCAGCGGATGGGGATGGCTCCACCTTGGTCTCGGGGTGGCGGTCTTCGCGGCTGGTGCTGCCTTGTTCATGGACAGGTTCTGGGCCAGGGGCGTCGGTGTCGCGCTGGCCTCGGTGAGCGCCATCGTCAACTTCGTCTCTATCCCCTACCTGCCGGTCTGGTCGATCGTGATGATTGCCCTTGACATCATCGTCATCTGGGCACTGCTTACGCCGCGGCGCCGGCCCGCCCGTGCCTGACCAGGTCCGCAGGCCGTGCGCCCCTGCCGTGAGCGACAGGGGCGCGCAGGGGCGCGCCGCTCAGCGCAATCCCCGGTGAACAGCCGAGGTAGCGATGGCCGCACCGGTGGTGAGCAGATCTCGCGCTTCCGGCGCATTCTCCTTTGGCGTTACCGTCGCCTGGGCGTTGACCTGGCATCAAGGAGGTTTTTTCCGTCGTCGGAGTGGAGGCTATACCTGGCGGTAAATGCCGGGTGATGGTGAGTTGCGATCAGGGATAACTATTTTCTTAAACTGGAGATATGGTCTCGTTATCAGGCCATCATGGGTCATGTCCCAATTACGGCATATACGGTGGGGGAGACTCAGGTGGAGCGGGAGCCTGCCGAAAGGCAAGCCGACTTCTTCGGCAGTCAGTTCGATTATCAAGACGGCAGGGGCAGCGGACGGCACGCACGCTCACGGGCCACGCGCAGCGCCCGGGGCCGGTCGCGGTTCCGCACGGGCCGCGTGCTCGCAGGCGTTGCCGCGGTCGTGGCGGCGGGGACGCTCGTGGCGGCGTTCATGATCGCCTTCACCTCCCGCGGTGGCTCGACCGTGCAGCTCGGCGGTAATTCCGCGGCTGACGCGGCCGCTACGTCGTCCGGCCCGTCAGCGCCATCCAGGCCGCCGGCGGCGTACTGCGGCGACAGGGCGGTCATCTGGAACCCGCACAAGACCGCGCCCAAGGGCGCGATCATCGTGCCGGCCGGCAACGACGAGAACTTCAACTTTGGCAGGGAGGCCGTCTACTGGTTCGTCTCCGGCACCCACACGCTGGGCACCGGACAGTACAGCCAGATCGACCCGGCCTCAGGCTCGACGTTCATCGGCGCCCGTGGTGCCGTCCTCAACGGCCGCTATCAAAACAGCTACGCCTTCGGCGGCAACGGGACGCACATCACGATCGAGTACCTGACGATCGAGTACTTCGGCGACGGCGGCCTCGGTGCTAACCAGCAGGAGGGCGTGGTCAACCAGGACCTCTCCTCCTACTGGACCATCACCCACTCGACGATCAACGCCAACGGCGGTGCCGGAACGATGCTCGGCAGCCACAACACGCTGTCCTACGACTGCCTGGAGAACAACGGCCAGTATGGCTTCAACGCCTATACCGGCGAGCCGGGCCGACCGGCATCACGATCACGCGCACCGAGATCAGCCATAACGACACCTACAACTGGGAAGCCAGGAAGAACGGCTGCGGCTGCACTGGAGGCGGCAAGTTCTGGTATGCCAGCGACGTCACCTTCACCGACAACTACGTCGTCAGCAACCTGAGTGTCGGCATCTGGGCGGACACGAACAACGCCGGCTTTGAGTTCGTGGGCAACTACTTCGCCGACAACTACTCAGTGGGCCTCCAGTACGAGATCAGCTACAACGCCGTGATCGAGTGGAACACCTTCATCGGCAACGGGGTCGCCGGCGGCCCGTCTAACCCGGGCTTCCCGACGAGCGCCATCTACATCTCGGAGTCCGGGTCTGACACCCGTGTCAAGACCGCCTACAGCACCAGGCTGCTGATCGCGGCGAACAACTTCGTCAACAACTGGGGCGGCGTGATCCTCTGGGAGAACTCCAACCGGTTCTGCAGTTCCGGTGCCAACACCAGCACTAGCGACTGCACCCTGGTCGATCCGGGTGTCGCCAACCTCACGACGTGCGCTGTGGCGAGTGCCATCGCGGTCGAGCCACTGTTCAGCGACTGCCGGTGGAAGACGCAGAACGTGAGGGTCGAGCACAACACGTTCACGTTCAACCCCATGGACATCAAGGGCTGCGAGCAGAACCTGCACATCTGCGGGTACAACGGCGTGTTCTCCGAGTACGGCACCTACGCTCCGTATGAGGGGAACATCGTGCCCACCAACATCGCCTTCTTCCAGAACAACCACTTCGAGTCGAACAAGTACATCGGCCCGTGGCAGTTCATGGGCTGGCAGCAGGGCTCGGCCATGACCTGGAACCAGTGGCGAAGCTGCACGGGCTGGCAGACAGCGATCGAAGATACCGGCGCCCCCGCCAGTGGCATCCCCAGCAACTGCGGCCAGGACCAGGGCAGCACGATGTCAAGCTGAGCTGACGTCCCCTGGCCGGCTCGGCCCCGAGGCCCCCGTGCGGATCGCACGGGGGCCTCGGGCATTCTTCCGGGACGTTACGGCGGCGGAGCTGATCGCTGTGGGCGTACAACCGGAGGGAATCTCCGGTCGCTCTAGATCCTTGAGTGGGTAAGACTCAACTCTTGGAAGGGGTCGTGATGAGCGAAACGCTCACGCTGCCGGTGCTGCCACTCGATGATGACGTGGTGCTGCCGGGCATGGTGGTCCCCATCGCCCTGTCCGACACCGAGGTGCGCGGTGCGGTTGAGGCCGCCCGCAACCGCAATGGGCTTGGAAGAGGCCCGGGGATTCGTTCGGAAGAAAAGGCCCAGCTGCTGATCGTGCCCCGAGTGGGGGAGCGAGGCCTGGCGCCAGTGGGCACCCTGGCCGTAATTGACCAGGTCGGGCGGCTGCCAGGTGGCGAGGCAGGCGCGGTACTGCGCGGCGTCTCGCGGGTAAGGATCGGCGCCGGGACCACCGGGCCGGGCGCGGCGCTGTGGGTCGAGGGAACGGTCATGGCCGAGACCGGCCGCGGTCCCAAGGCCGAGGAACTGGCGAAGGAGTACAAGTCGCTGGTCATCTCGGTCCTGCAGACGCGTGGCGCCTGGCAGGTCGTGGACATGGTCCAGCAGATTGACGACCCGTCGGCGATGGCCGACCGGGCCGGGTATGCCAGCTACCTCACCGTCGAGCAAAAGCTCACGCTGCTGGAGACCACGGATGTCACCGAGCGACTGGAAAAGGCGATCGGCTGGACGCGCGAGCACGTGGCCGAGCTTGACGTCGCCGAGTCCATCCGCAAGGACGTCGCCGAGGGCATGGACAAGCAGCAGAAGGAGTTCCTGCTGCGCCAGCAACTCGCCGCCGTCCGCAAGGAACTGAGCGAGCTGACCGGCGGCGGCACCGGGACGGAAGAAGACGACTACCGTGCCCGCGTGGAGGCCGCCGACCTGCCGGAGAAGGTCCGCGAGACCGCCCTGGCGGAGGTCGACAAGCTGGAGCGGACGCCGGACGCCTCGCCGGAGACCGGCTGGATCCGCACCTGGCTGGACACGATCCTCGGCATCCCGTGGAACACCCGGACCGAGGACGCCTACGACATCCCGGGAGCCCGCCGCATCCTGGACGAAGACCACACCGGCCTTGCTGACGTGAAGGACCGGATCATCGAGTACCTCGCGGTGCGCAAGCGGCGTAGCGACCGTGGTCTCGGCGTCATCGGCGGACGGCGCAGCGGCGCCGTGCTGGCGCTCGTCGGACCGCCCGGTGTCGGCAAGACGTCGCTCGGGGAGTCCGTCGCACGGGCCATGGACCGCAAGTTCGTTCGGGTCGCGCTCGGCGGCGTGCGCGATGAGGCGGAGATCCGCGGCCACCGGCGCACCTACGTCGGCGCGCTGCCCGGCCGGATCGTCCGGGCCATCCGCGAGGCCGGCACGATGAACCCGGTCGTGCTGCTCGACGAAGTCGACAAGATCGGCGCCGACTACCGGGGCGACCCGGCGTCCGCGCTGCTTGAGGTTCTCGACCCGGCGCAGAACCACACGTTCCGCGATCACTACCTAGACGTCGACCTCGACCTGTCCGACGTGGTGTTCCTGGCCACGGCCAACGTGCTTGACTCCATCCCCGGGCCGCTGCTTGACCGGATGGAGCTGGTCACGCTCGACGGCTACACCGAGGACGAGAAGGTCGCGATCGCCCGCGACCACCTGCTGCCCCGGTCGCTGGAGGCGGCGGGGCTGTCGACCGACGAGGTCGTCATCGAGGAGGCCGCACTGCGGCTGATCGCGGCCGAGTACACCCGTGAGGCAGGCGTGCGATCGCTAGGGCGGGCCATCGCGCGGGTGCTGCGGAAAGTCGCGGCCGCCGAGGCGCTGGAGCCGCGGACACTGCCGCTTACGGTGTCGGTCGCGAACCTCAAGGACTACCTCGGCCGGCCTAGGTTCACTCCAGAGACGTCACTGGCGACCGACTCGCGGCGCACTGCAGTGCCGGGGGTGGCCACTGGGCTGGCGGTCACCGGCGCTGGCGGCGACGTCCTCTTCATCGAGGCGTCGCTGGCCGACCCGGAGACCGGTGCCACCGGCGTCACGCTGACCGGCCAGCTCGGTGACGTGATGAAGGAGTCTGCCCAGATCGCGCTGTCCTACCTGCGCTCGCATGGCGCGGAGCTGGAGCTGCCGGTCACCGACCTGAAGGACCGGGGCGTGCACGTCCACGTGCCCGCCGGGGCGGTCCCGAAGGACGGGCCGTCGGCCGGGGTTACCATGACCACCGCGCTGGCTTCCCTGCTGTCCGGCCGGCCAGTCCGCAGCGATGTGGCGATGACCGGGGAGGTGTCTCTCACCGGACGGGTGCTGCCCATTGGCGGGGTGAAGCAGAAGCTGCTCGCCGCGCACCGGGCCGGGATCACGACCGTGCTGATCCCGCAGCGCAACGAGCCGGACCTCGATGACGTTCCCGCCGAGGTGCTCGCCAAGCTGGACGTCCACCCGGTCAGCGACGTCCGCGACGTCCTCGCCCTGGCCCTGGAGTCTGCGGTAGCCGCGGAAACCGTCGCGGCGTAAGGCGCGCGCGGCAGCGGCGTAAGGCGCGATAGCGGCCGGGTGGCTCTTTCGGGGAGCCGCCCGGCCGCTACGCGCTAGCCGAGATGGTCAAGACTCCGCGACCGGAAAAGTCTTCGCGGTCCGAGAAGTACGTGAACGTGTCGATGCCGACTTCACTAATAACGCATTTGAGGTAAATACGACATTCCGGACTCGATAACCTTCGAATAGCCTGCGGGCGCGGCTGGGCGCCGATTAGGATGTGTCAAGATTAGAAGGGGAGAATACCCATGATCTTGCCCGCGGCCGACGAATTGCTGGCGCCGGTCACGGCGATTGACGGTTTCCGGCTCGGCTGCCTTATCGACGCGTCTACTGGCATGGTCCTCGCGTCGAAGGAGAATCCGGGAATCTCCCCGCCTTCGTCGGCGTCTGCGGGCGCGGGCGCTGCGGACATTATCCATGTGCTCACGCTGCTGAGCGGGAGGCTAGCGACCGGAGACAGGCTTGAGGACGTGATGGTGACCTTTAGTGACAGCTTCTTCATGGTTCGTCCGGTAGGGCTGAATGAAGAGCCGCAGATCCTCCTGCTCATCATGGCAGACCGTCAGCGAACGAATCTGGCAATGGCGCATCGCATGATCCGGGATTTCTGTGCGAGCCTCACCTCATGAGCCTGATCCCTAAGCGTTCTCGGATGCTGGCAGGCTTGGTCTGGCCGGGGAGGGAAGTGGACGGATACGCGAACCTGATCGCGACGCGGCTACGCAAGCTCGCCGCTGCGGGGAGCACTGGCATGCTGCCCGTGTCCGGTTTTGGTGAGGGAGCCGTCATCCTTCGCGACGGTCAAGTCGTTCACGCCGAATCCAGTCGCACCTCGCCCCGGCGGGCGGTAGATCGCGCGGTAGATCTGGCCGCCTTCGGCTTAGCGCTTGCGCAAGCCAGCCCGGCGCCGGCTGGCGAGACCACTTTCCAGGCCGCAGCACCGTCCTCCCAGGCCGCAGCACCGTCGATTGACCGGGTTGCGGGACAGCTCGCGCTCGCTGAGCCGACTATCGACGCGGTTACTGAGCTGCTGTCGAGCAAGTCACGCTACGCGAAGTTCAGGCACTCGGATGTTCCCGCCTCCGCCGCGCCGTACCCGATCACAATGGGGGCATTGCTCGCAGAAGTCGAGCGCCGCCATCGGGTGCTCAGGCAACTGGCAGCGGTCATCACCCCGGATACCCCTGTCATCCGCAACGCGTCGCTGGCCGGGCCTCGCCTGCAGGTGTCCCCGCCGCAGTGGGCACTGGTCGTGGGTACTGGTGACGGCATGACGCCGCGGGCTGTCGCCATGAAACTGGGCCGGAGCGTGTTTGCCACCACGATCGAGGTCTACCGGCTGATCGAACTTGGCCTGCTGGCCGCGGCGGGGCACGCGCCGGCGCCAACCGGCAGGCAGGGCAGGGTCCTGGCGTTCATGAGCGCCGTACACAACGAAGGGGGCACCAATGGCTAAAGAACCGGCGGTCTCGGAACGGATCAGCGGGGAGCTCAAGCTGATCAGGCAGAACGTGCCAGGCGTGCGCGGCGCCATCACCGCGTCCAGCGACGGTCTCCTCCTCGCGCAGGACGTCGACGATCTTGAGCCCACCCAGATCGCCGCCCTCGTGGCCGCCATGCACGCGGTGGCGGTCCGGGCGGCTGGGAACACGCAGTGCGGGCAGCTCAAGGAGGTCATCACGCGCGGGAGCGAGGGGTACCTCGCGGTATACGCGGCCGGCGTTGCCGCGATCGTGGCGGTCCTCGGGACGGCTGAGCTGAACGTCGCCATGCTGAACCTCCAGGCCCGCACTGTTATCGAGCGCATCGCGCAGTACTCGACGCAATCTGTCAAGCGGCCGTCGGCGGGTTCCGCCCCCGTGCCCGCCTTCCCAGGGGAGGCGGGCCATAACGAGGCGGGGCCGCTGCCGGCCCGCCGCCCGCGCAGCGTCCAGCCCAGCTCAGACCAGGCGCGCTAACTAAGCTTCATCAGTCCGTCGAGCACCTGGCGCAAGATCGCCATCGACGGCGCCTGGACCGGTCCGCCGGCCAGTGGCAGCCTCTCCTGCTCGTTCGGCGTGGTCGGCACCGCGTAGCGCTCCATCGGCTCTGCGGGTGCCATGGCGTTCGGGTCCCGAGATGACAGCCGCCGCTGACCCCTGACCCGAACCGGCCCGCACAGGCCGGCCTGCATCAGGCCACCTAGGCATTCCATAGTGTCCGTGAGCGCAGTGCCGGACCGCAGGGCGAGTTCCTGAGCCGACGCCGGGCCACTGAGGTGGCGGGCGACGGCCCACTGCTCGCTTGTCAGGACCGCGGCAGGCAGCCTGAGCCAGTGCAGCACGACGGAAGTTGTCGGGGTCAGGTCGTACTGTGCCATTCGCTGAGCCCGCCTGATCGCTTCCACCCGTAGCGGGCCGACGTCAAGCCGGGGAAACGTCTCGGGCCAGTATGCCCGGGTGGCCGCGAACCGGACGGCGGCATCGGCGCGGACCACGGCCAGCGGGATCGTCAGGGCCCAGACGACGTCGATGGCGATGGACCCGATGAGGTCGTGAAGCCGGGCCGTCGTCAGGTAGCCGCGATGGGCGATGTGCGCGGCGACGGCAGCGTCGTCCTCGCCGCCCCGGCTTGCCAGTAGTTCCGCGAGCTCGGCCGGGAGCGGCTGGACGCCACCCAGTCGGGCGGCGAGCCCAGGTACCCACGATGCCTGGGCGAAGGTGATGCGACCGCCTTCCAGGTAGATGGCGCCGGAAGGAGTCCCGGTGACCTCAAGGACACCTGAAGCGCCCTGCATTCCCAGTTCCTCGACAGTTGCCATGACTCGCTGCGTCTGCAGCTCCCCGTGCGTGGCTAGCACCGATTACCCCCAATGGCTGAGCGAATGCCTGAATGCAGAATTTACGCAAAGCGGGAATTTCCGATATATATCATGATCAAGGCAAAAGTTGTAAAACGGACACGCGCTTCATTCGGAGCGATCGAATTCATCATGGCAAGTGTACGGTTCCGGCGGGTCGCGAATGCCTTACCGGGCGGCTACTATTATGTGGCGATTGTGGCTAGTATTCATCGATCATCTGGATAATCCCAGATCACCGGCCGTGCGATGACTGGTAGTGAGATCACGAGTGCTCATTGTAATAGCTTTTGTCGTCATATTCATGACATGCCGACCCTGCTTGGATAACGTTGTCCGAAACCGGGTCATCGGCAGTGGAAGGGGAATTAGATGAACGTTGAAACCGCCCTGAAGGAAGCCATGGCTATAGATGGCGCTCTTGGCGTGTCCCTGGTGGACTGGGAAAGCGGCATGTCGCTCGGCGCGAGCGGCGGCGGCAAGTATCTAGACCTCGACGTGGCGGCGGCCGGCAATACCGAAGTTATCCGCGCGAAGATGCGGACCGTGGAAGCCCTCCGCCTCGACGACACCATCGAGGACATTCTCATCACGCTTACCCGGCAGTACCATCTCATCCGACTGCTGCGGAGCCTGAGGAACGGGCAGGGCCTGTTCCTTTACCTCGTCCTCGACCGCGATAGGGCGAACCTCGCCCTTGCCCGCCACAACCTGAAGCGGATCGAGGTCGAGATCAGCTTGTGAGTCGGCCACCCCGGGGCACTTGAGCCCGTCACGGGCGGCGGGCTTCGAACGAGACGGGCGCGTTGAGCTAGACGGGCGCGTTGAGCTAGACGGGCGCTTTGAGCGAGACGGGCGCTTTGAGCTAGACGGGCGCTTTGAGCGAGACGGTGCCCGCCGCAAGTCGGCGATACTAGGGCCATGCTTCCAGCGCCGCGATCCGCTGCCTACTTCGACGGATGGTACGCCGACCAGGCCGCCGCGCCGGGCGTCGCCGAGATCATGAACCGGCACATGGGCTTCCCCGAGGACGTCAGGGCAGGTGTGGTGGCTGCCGAGGCCATCGGCGAGATCGCCAGGGAACTACGGCTGAAGCCGGGCGGCATGCTGCTCGACCTAGCCTGCGGGCGTGGTGCCTACGGGCTGCTGATCGTCAGGGACGCCGGGGCTAGGGTCGTGGGCATCGACTTCTCCGCCCGCGCGGTGCGAGAAGCCCGCGAGCAGGCGGTACGGCTGTGGGCCGATGAGGCCGAGTTCCGGGTCGGCGACCTCGCCGACTGTGGCCTGCCGGACGCCAGTGTCGACGCCGTGCTGTGCACCGACGCGATCCAGTTCCCCAGTGAGCCAGCAGCCGCCTACGCGGAGATCCGCCGGGTCTGCAGACCCGGCGGCCGGGTCGCACTTACCTGCTGGGAACCGGTGGACGCCGGCGACCAGCGACTGAGTCCCAGGCTCCGCCGGGTTGACCTCGCCGCCGGGCTAGCCGGCGCGGGCTTCACCGACATCCAGGTGGAGGATAAGGCGTCGTGGCGCGATCGTGAGCGCGCCCTGTGGGAAGAGGCCGCCGCGATCGACCCGGGCGACGACCCAGCGCTCAGGTCCCTGCATGACGAGGCCGCCCGCTCCCTGGACAACTTCGACCTGATCCACCGTGTCCTGGCCGTCGCCACCGCGCCCGCAGGCACGACCGCGTCGCCCGCAGCCACGACCGCGCAGTGACACGCGACGGCCAAGAATCGGGTAACCTGTCTAAGTCACTCCTGGCGGAGTAGCTCAGTCGGCAGAGCAAGCGGCTCATAATCGCTGTGTCACCGGTTCAAGTCCGGTCTCCGCTACGACAGGCATATTTGAGTCCCTAGGGAATATCTTCCTGGGATCCCGGGTTTCCGGGTCCGCGGCGCTGGGCAACCGTCCGGCGCTGAGTCGTCAGTCGTGTAGAAAGGCACTCCATCGTGGCTGCCACCGATGTCCGGCCGAAGGTTACGCTGGCTTGCCAGGAGTGCAAGCACCGCAACTACATCACCAAGAAGAACCGGCGTAACGACCCGGATCGTCTTGAGCTAAAGAAGTACTGTCCGAACTGCCGCACCCACACGGCGCACCGCGAGACTCGCTAGCCTCGGCAGCGCTTCAGCAGTGGCGCTTAACAGGGACTACGCTGGCCGGGTCTTCGGACCTGGCCAGCCGTACGAGGTCAGTCGGGTTAAGATCGCCGAGTTCGCGGACGCGATCGGCGAGCCAAGCCCGCTGTGCAGGGACCGGGAGGCCGCCGTCAGGTCCGGGTACCCGGACGTGATCGCGCCGCCCACGTTCGCGATCATCATCAGCATGGCCAGCGCCAAGGTGATCGAGAAGAACCCTGAACTCGGGCTGGACTACTCCATGGTGGTGCACGGTGAGCAGAGCTTTAGGCACGCTCGTCCGCTGCACGCGGGCGACGTGGTTGTCGCGACGTCCACCGTCGAGTCAATCCGCGTGGCCGGGGACATGTCCTTGATGACGACCGTCACCGACATCTCCACGGTAGACGGCGAGCACGTCTGCACCGCCAAGTCCGTCATCGTCGAGCGCGGCAAGTAGAGGAAACAGGGGGCACGGTGCCAAGTTACGAGGACGTTGAGGTCGGCACCACGATCCCGCCGAAGAGTTATCAGCTCCAGCGCATCAACCTCGTCAAGTACGCCGGCGCCTCGGGTGACTTCAACATCATCCACTGGAACGAGCGCACCGCCAGGCAGGTCGGCCTGCCGAACGTCATCGCCCACGGCATGCTCACCATGGCCCAGGCCGGCAAGTTCGTGACCGAGTGGGCCGACGGCGACCCCGGTGCCGTCCTGGAGCACAGCGTCCGGTTCGCCGCGATGGTCCCGGTTCCCGACGATGATGAGGGTGCGACCGTTGAGGTCAGCGGCAGGGTCACCAAGAAGCTAGGCGACAACAAGGTCGAAGTCGACCTATCAGCCCGCTGCGGGGACACCAAGATTCTTAGCCGCTCCCGCGCGGTCGTCCGCCTGCCATAACCCCATGACACTGCTAGCGCAGTACACCACGCTCGGACTCGGTGGCCCGGCGAGGGCATTCGTCACGACGACCACGGACGAGGGCCTCGTCCAGGCAGTCCGCACGGCGGACACCGCCAGTGACGCCCGTCCTCATCCTCGGTGGCGGCAGCAACCTCGTCATCGGTGACGAGGGCTTCCCGGGAACGGTCGTCCATGTCAGCACGCGTGGCGTAGCCTATGCGCGCACCGGCAGCGGCGTCGAGGTGACCGTCGCGGCCGGGGAGAACTGGGACGACATCGTGGCCGCCACGGTCACCGAGGGGCTAGCGGGGCTGGAGTGCCTGTCCGGAATCCCTGGCCGGGCCGGCGCGACCCCCATCCAGAACGTCGGCGCATACGGCCAGGAAGTGGCCGAGGCCATCGCCAGCGTGCGGGTCTTCGACCGCCTGACAGGGACTACAAGCACGCTTCCGAACGATAAGTGCCAATTCTCCTACCGCACCTCCATGTTCAAGCGCGCGACTCTCCCGGTAGCCGCTCCGGCCAATCCGGCAACGCCAGTCGCATCCGTCGCAGGTGCCCGCTACGTTGTGCTCGGCGTGACGTTCGCGCTGGACGACGAGAAGCTGTCCCGGCCGGTGCAGTACGCGGAACTGGCCACCGAGCTTGGCGTCGAGATCGGCGACCGGGTGTCGTGTAGTGACGCGCGTGAAGCCGTCCTGACGATCCGCGGCCGCAAGGGCATGGTCGTCAGCCAAGACGACCCGGACAGTCGGAGTGCGGGATCGTTCTTCACCAACCCGATCGTCGAGGCGGGGCAACTGGCACACGTGGAGTCGGTCGCGAGCGACCGGGGCCTCGGCCCGGTGCCCCGGTTCGCGGCCAGTGGTGAAAACCTCGTCAAGATCCCTGCCGCCTGGCTCATCGAGCGTTCCGGCTTCACCAAGGGATATGGTTCCCCCGGCGGCGCGCACGTCTCCTCTAAGCACACGCTCGCCCTGGTCAACGGCGGCGCGGCGACTACCGGTGACCTGCTGGCGCTGGCCCGCGAGATCGTCAGGGGCGTTCACGGGGCCTTCGGCGTAACCCTGGAGCCCGAGCCAATCCTCGTCGCCGCCATTCTTTAGCCAAGCTCCGCCACCACGCCTCGCTGGCGCGGGCGTGTCGTGTGCCGTGGGGCTCGCTGGCGCGGGCGTGTCGTGTGCCGTGGGGCTCGCTGGCGCGGGCGTGTCGTGTGCCGTGGGGCTCGCTGGCGCGGGCGTGTCGTGTGCCGTGGGGCTCGCTGGCGCGGGCGTGTCGTGTGCCGTGTGGCTCGCTGGCGCGGGCGTGTCGTGTGCCGTGTGGCTCGCTGGCGCGGGCGTGTCGTGTGCCGTGTGGCTCGCTGGCGCGGGCGTGTCGTGTGCCGTGTGGCTCGCTGGCGCGGGCGTGTCGTGTGCCGTGTGGCTCGCTGGCGCGGGCGTGCCGTGTTAGGCGATGCGTTGGTGCCAACGAGCCAAGCGATGCCGACTCGGTGGCGTGCCTGACTCAGGCGGCTAGCCACTCGTCAACGCCGGCCAGGAGGTGGGTCCGCAACTGTGCGGGCGCGGCGGAGCCCAGGATGGACATGCGGGCGAGGGCGGCGAGCTCTGGGTCGGTGAAGCCGTGCATGTCGCGGGCGATCGCGTACTGGCTGACCAGCCGGGGGCCGAACAGGAGAGGGTCGTCCGCGCCGAGCGCGACGGGGACGCCCGCTTCAAACAGGGTGCGCACCGGGACGGCGCCGGCCGACGAAACGACGCCCAGCGAGACGTTGGAGGCCGGGCAGACCTCCAACGTCACGTTCTGGCTGGCCAGTCGCTCTACGACGGCGGGGTCCTCGACGGACCGGACACCGTGGCCGATCCGGTTGGCGTGCAGCTCATCCAGGCAGGCCATGACGCTATGCGGTCCGGCGAGCTCACCCCCGTGCGGTGCGAGCAGCAGCCCAGCGCGGCGCGCGATGCGGAACGCCGACGCGAAGTCCTGTGCGGGGCCGCGTCGTTCGTCGTTAGACAGGCCGAAGCCGACGACGCCCCGGCCCATGAACTGCGCGGCCAGCCGGGCAAGCATGCGGGCGTCAAGCGGGTGCCTGACGCGGTTGGCGGCGATGATGATCCCGATCCCGACGCCGGTCCTGCGCTCCGCCTTGCTGGCGGCGTCGAGGATGATCTCGGTGAAGTTCGTGATCCCGGCGAAGGTGGCGGCGAAGCCCGATGGGTCCACCTGGAGCTCCAGCCAGCCAGAGCCCTCCGCTGCCTCGTCCTCGGCGATCTCGCCAAGCAGCCGCAAGAGATCCCCTGGAGTCTTGAGCACCGACCGGGCGGTGTCGTACAGCCGCTGGAAGCGGAACCAGCCACGCTCGTCAGCGGTGGACAACTGCGGTGGCCACTCCTGGGTGAGCGCGGGCGGGAGGCTCACCCGGTGCTTGGCCGCCAGCTCGACCATCGTCGAATGGCGCATCGCGCCTGTCAGGTGCAGGTGCAGGTGCGCCTTAGGGAGTGCTGCTAGGTCCTTGGCATGGCTCGTTACGGAAGTTACGGACGTGGCGATCGGACCTGGCAAGCGCTCTGTCGTCCCCTGGGGGAGGTTTCCCTCAGCCAGGTAGGTGGGAAAGCCCAGCGGCGGGCGGTTTTTGCCCGTTCCCCAGGGGTGCGGGGTAGTCCCCAGCCCGGTAGGCGGCAAGGCCCGGGGGCCGGCGGGCTGCGCCGGTTCCCCTGGGCAGGGGGGCATCAAGGGGGCACCACCCCTGAGCCGGGGGGGCGACACGGGGGGCGTCCCCCCAGCGGAGCACAGCATCTGCTTATTGTGGCGGAGTTACTCGGCTTCGGAGAGAAGCTTGCCGATACGTCCCACGCCTTCCTCAATGTCGGCGTCGGCCATGGCGTACGACAGTCGGAAATAGCCCTGAGTGCCAAACGCCTCGCCCGGGACGACTGCGACCTCGGCCTGCTCAAGGATCAGCGTGGCGAGCTCGGAGGAGGTCTGCGGGCGCTGGCCCCTGATCTCCTTGCCGAGCGCTCCCTTGACGCTTGGGTACGCGTAGAACGCGCCCTGCGGCTCGGGGCAGGTCACGCCGGGGATCTCGTTGAGCATCCCGACGATCGTCTTGCGTCGTCGGTCGAACGCCTTCCTCATCTCCTCGACGGCGGACAGGTCGCCCGACACGGCGGCTAGCGCGGCGATCTGTGAGACATTCGCCACATTTGAGGTGGCGTGGCTCTGCAGGTTGGTGGCGGCCTTGATGACATCCTTCGGGCCGATCATCCAGCCAACTCGCCAGCCGGTCATCGCGTAGGTCTTCGCCACGCCATTGAGGACCACCGTCCGGTCGGCGAGCTCGGGCGTCTGGACGGGGATGCTTGAGAACTTGGCGTCCCCGTAGACGAGGTGCTCGTAGATCTCGTCGGTCACGACCCAGATGCCGTGGGTGGCGGCCCACTCGCCGATCGCCTTGACCTGCTCGGGCGAGTACACCGCGCCGGTCGGATTGGAGGGGGAGACGAACAGGACCAGCTTGGTCTTGTCCGTGCGGGCCGCCTCGAACTGGTCGACAGTCGCGAGGTAGCCGCTTGTCTCGTCGGTGTCGACCGGGACGGTCTTGCCGCCAGCGAGCGCGATCGCCTCCGGGTAGGTGGTCCAGTACGGGGCGGGCACGATCGCCTCATCGCCCTCGTCGATGAGCGTGGCGAACGTCTGGTACACAGCCTGCTTGCCGCCGTTGGTCACCAGCACCTGGTCAGGGGACACCTGGTAACCGGAGTCGCGGAGGGTCTTGTCCGCGATGGCCTGCCTGAGCTCGGGCAGACCGCCGGCCGGGGTGTACTTGTGGAACCTCGGCTCAGCCGCGGCACGCTGGGCGGCCTCGACGATGTAGCCGGGTGTGGGGAAGTCTGGCTCGCCTGCGCCGAACCCGATGACCGGACGACCGGCCGCCTTCAGCGCCTTGGCTTTCGCGTCTACGGCTAGCGTCGCGGACTCGGAGATGGCGGACACGCGGGCCGATATTCTCGTGGTTGGCATAGATCTATGGTGTCACCACCGTGACGTAACCGTCACCTTGATATCCCTCGTGGCGCGGGCGGGGTCGCGCGCAGGGGGCCTCAGGCTGTATCGTTCGCTGGAAGGGTCGCGTCCTGGGTACACTCTAGTGATTGCAACTCGTAGGGCAGTAGCTCAATTGGTAGAGTCCCGGTCTCCAAAACCGGCGGTTGGGGGTTCGAGTCCCTCCTGCCCTGCTAGTGCTGATCGGCTGGACCAGTGCGGTCCAGCAGGTCCGTGCGAGGTAGTCCGTATAGTGCTGCACAGGTGAGGACATTGGCGACCCAGACAGGCCAGAGCGCGGAGCGACGGAGCGGGTCCGGGCGTGCCGACAAGCGCGAGAAGACGACACCAGCCGTCTTCACCCGGCAGGTGGTGGCGGAACTCCGTAAGGTGATCTGGCCGACCCGTCGGGAGCTAGGCACGTACACCGCTGTGGCGCTCGTGTTCGTGATCATCATGACCGCCCTCGTGACGAGCCTGGACTTTGGGTTCACTCGGCTGATGTTCTACATCTTCGGCTGAGTTCCCCTCGTCACCTGGCTCGCCAGGTGGAGAATCCGCGGTCTCGTGCCGGGCGTGCTGCGCGTTGATTACCCGCATGGGTACCGCTCGTGGCACCATGATCACCGAACACAGAAGAGAGCGGATGCACGTGCCCGAGTCCCAGCTGCACGTGGATGAGTACCGGGCTACCAGCGCAGTGGATGGAGGCAGCCGAAGTGACCGACGAGACTCCTCGAGCTCGATGGCTTCGATGATGATGACGATGCTGTAGACGTGGTCGGCCTCGCTGAGGACGACGAGGTTGATGCAGCTGAAGAGCTTGATGAGGTCGGTGCGGACACCGTGGCAGACGCGGGTACCGTGCCGGATGTGGACACCGTGCCGGACGCGGACACCGCGGGCACCGCGGGAGATGATGCCGGGCCTGAGGCTGCTCTAGAGGCAGTCGAGGTGCTGGACACCGTCGAGGAATTTAAGCGCGAACTGCGGATGCTGCCCGGCGACTGGTACGTGATCCACTCGTACGCGGGCTATGAGAACCGGGTGAAGACCAACCTGGAAAGCCGCATCATGTCGCTCAACATGGAGGATTACATCTTTCAGATCGAGGTCCCGACCCATCTGGTGACCGAGATCAAGAGCGGTAAGAAGACGACCGTCAACGAGAAGGTCCTGCCGGGGTACATCCTGGTCCGGATGGAGTTGACGGACGAATCCTGGGCCGTGGTCAGGAACACGCCGGGCGTCACCGGGTTTGTCGGCCTGTCCAACCGGCCGTCCCCGCTGCCGCTGGGCGAGGTGGCCGGACTGCTGGCCCCGGAAGCCGCGGAGGGCACCAAGCCGGCCGAGAGCGCCAAGACGAAGACGCCGGAATACGAGGTCGGCGAGTCGGTTACCGTTATGGACGGGCCGTTCGCGACGCTGCCCGCGACCGTCAACGAGATCAACTCGGTCACCCAGAAGCTCAAGGTTCTCGTGTCGATCTTCGGCCGGGAGACGCCCGTCGAGCTTTCCTTCGACCAGGTGACGAAGATCTGAGAGGAACTGTAGCAATGCCGCCAAGAAAGAAGCTCAAGACCATCGTCAAGGTCCAGCTGCCCGCCGGCAAGGCCACCCCGGCCCCGCCCGTCGGTACCGCGCTGGGCCCGCACGGTGTCAACATCATGGACTTCGTCCGGCAGTACAACGCCGCCACCGAGGCCCAGGCCGGCAACATCATCCCGGTCGAGATCTCGATCTTCGAGGACCGCAGCTTCACCTTCATCACCAAGACGCCGCCAGCGCCGGAGATGATCAAGAAGGCCGCGGGCGTTGACAAGGGGTCCAAGGAGCCGCACACGACCAAGGTCGGCACGATCACCGGTGCGCAGCTGCGCACCATCGCCGAGACCAAGCTCCCTGACCTGAACGCCACCTCGATCGAGGCCGCCGAGAAGATCATCGCCGGCACCGCCCGCTCGATGGGCATCAAGGTCGAGGGCTAGCGTCCCGGTTTTAATAGGGCGCCGCGGTCGCTGGACTGAGCTGGAGCGACCGAGCAACGAGGGAGCGGAAGCGAGGGAAGCGGCCGCGTCTAAGGCGCCCGTATCGGGGGTTCCAGGGGGTCGCACCCCTGGGCTAACAGGAAGACGGCGCGCCAAGGCGGCCGCATCGGGGGTTCCAGGGGGTCGTCCCCCTGGGCCAGTAGGTGGCAGGGCCTAGCGCGGGCCCAGACGACCACGACTTCCATGTAGGGAGAGTTTCATGAAGCGCAGCAAGTCATATGCGGACGCGGCAGCGAAGATTAACCAGGACGCCGTGTACAGCCCGGCGGAGGCCGTCGAGCTGGCCAAGGACACCACGGTGACCAAGTTCGACCCGACCGTCGAGGTGAACCTCCGGCTCGGTGTCGACCCGCGCAAGCAGGACCAGATGGTCCGCGGCACCGTCAACCTGCCGCACGGCACCGGCAAGACCGCTCGGGTCCTGGTTTTCGCGACCGGTGACCGCGCCGCCGAGGCGACGGCGGCCGGGGCTGACTACGTTGGCTCCGACGACCTGATCGAGCGGATCCAGGGCGGGTTCCTCGACTTCGACGCGGTTGTCGCCACCCCGGACCTGATGGGCAAGGTTGGCCGTCTCGGCCGAGTGCTCGGCCCGCGTGGCCTCATGCCGAACCCCAAGACCGGCACCGTTACCCCGGACGTGGGCCGCGCCGTGTCTGAGATCAAGGGCGGCAAGATCGAGTTCCGCACCGACCGGCACGGAAACCTCCACTTCATCATCGGCAAGGCGTCGTTCTCGAAGAACGCTCTGCTGGAGAACTACGCGGCCGCGCTGGACGAGGTCGTCCGGCTCAAGCCGGCCGCCGCCAAGGGCCGTTACCTCAAGAAGGTGACGTTCACTACCACGATGGCCCCCGGGATCCCGGTCGACCCGAACAAGACCCGCGCCTTCCTGGACGAGGACGCGACCGCGAGCGCGTAACCGCCTCGCCTCACAGGTCTGCAAGGCGCCCCGCAGGACTACCTGCGGGGCGCCTTCGTTTCCGACCCGCTCGGCCACTTGTCAATACGTGTTGGCAAAGTTTCCCAAGACCGCGTAACCTGTAACTGCCGAAGACCGCTGGATGCTGGGTGCTGCGCACCTGGTCGAAGGTTCCGGAGACGGACATCCCGCGCAGGTGATCATGTGAGCCAAGTTCCATCTCCGCTGGAGTGGTAGCCGCCCCGTGTGCCTGCGCACCGGGGCGTTTGTCGTCTCGGGGTCCGGGGGTGTCCCCGGACGGGCACTGCGGCAACTTCCACCCACCAGGGACGACATGAGGGAAGGAGGCTCATGGCTAAGGCTGAGAAGGTGACCGCAGTCGCCGAGCTTACTGACAAGTTCCGAACGTCGAATGGCGCGGTGCTCACCGAGTACCGCGGCCTGACGGTGGCGCAGCTGTCTGAGCTGCGCGGTTCGCTCCGCGGCAACGCTACGTTCGCGGTGACGAAGAACACGCTCACCAAGATCGCGGCCCGCGAGGCTGGGCTGGGCGACACGTTTGAGACGCTGCTGGCCGGGCCGTCCGCGATCGCGTTCGTCGACGGGGATGTCGCCCAGGCCGCCAAGGGCCTGCTGGACTTCGCGAAGGCGAACCCGCTGCTCGTGATCAAGGGCGGCGTGCTCGACGGCAAGGCCCTCTCCGCGGCCGAGGTCAGCAAGCTCGCTGACCTGGAGCCGCGCGAGGTGCTGCTGGCCAAGCTGGCCGGCGCCATGAAGGCGTCGATGGCCGGCGCGGCGGCGACGTTCAACGCGCTTCCGACGCAGATGGCGCTGCTCGCGGACGCCCTGCGCGCCAAGGTCGAGGCGGGCGCCCCCGCGCAGGCCCCGGAAGCCGCGCAGGCCCCGGAAGCCGCGCAGGCCCCGGAAGCAGAGACCAGCGCGGCCGAGTCCGCGGAATAACGAACTTTCTAAGAGGGAGAAAAATCATGGCGAAGCTCAGCAGCACTGAACTGCTCGAGGCGTTCAAGGAGATGACCCTCCTCGAGCTGTCCGAGTTCGTGAAGGCCTTCGAGGAGACCTTCGACGTCAAGGCCGCCGCCCCCATCGCAGCTGCTGCGGCTGGCCCGGCTGGCCCGGCCGCCCCGGCCGAGGTGGTCGAGGAGCAGGACGAGTTCGACGTCATCCTGCAGGCCGCTGGCGACAAGAAGATCCAGGTCATCAAGGAGGTGCGCGGTCTCACCAGCCTGGGCCTCAAGGAGGCCAAGGACCTGGTTGACGGCGCGCCGAAGACCGTCCTTGAGAAGGTCAACAAGGAAGCCGCGGAGAAGGCCAAGGCTGCCCTCGAGGGCGCTGGCGCCACCGTTCAGGTCAAGTAAGTAAGTACGACCGACCCTCTGAGGGTTCCAGGGGGTTCGCCCCCTGGGCGGCACTGCGGGCGTCGCCGGGTCACCGGCGGCGCCCATCGCCGTCTGCAGGTGCGGCTAGCGCACCAGACCTACGGCCGGAATAAATCACTTACCCTGCAGCGTTACCCCTTACACATCCGCACACATGTGGCATCGATCACGCGGTCAGACTTGCCCAGAACGGGCTGTTTCGGCTTGACGTTTCGCCCCGAACAGGGGATGCTGCGGAACAGGGTGAACCTCATATTGGCGTACCGTTGACAAGCAGTGCAGCCTTTGGCTACACTGACCATTTGCGCTGCACTCTAACGTCCGCGGTATCTCTGAGCGTCTTCACACGGGGTTTCACCTGCCGCAGGGCGATGGCGTGCGTGCGCGGATCGCAACCGCGACAAGTTCGGAAGGACCCCTGTTGGCAGCATCGCGCAGCGCCTCCGCCACGAATCTTGGTCCCCGCCGCGTGTCCTTCGCGCGGATCAACGAGCCTCTGAAGGTTCCGGATCTGCTGGCCCTGCAGACCGAGTCGTTTGACTGGCTGCTGGGGAACGAGAAGTGGAAGGCACGTATCCAGGCCGCCAAGGAGGCGGGACGTAAGGACATCGCCGAGCAGTCGGGCCTCGAAGAGATTTTCGAGGAGATCAGCCCGATCGAGGACTTCTCTGGCACCATGTCCCTGTCGTTCCGTGACCATCGCTTCGAGCCGCCCAAGTACTCCGCTGAGGAGTGCAAGGACAAGGACATGACGTACTCCGCCCCGATGTTCGTGACGGCGGAGTTCATCAACAACACGACCGGCGAGATCAAGAGCCAGACGGTGTTCATGGGCGACTTCCCGCTCATGTCCCGCAAGGGCACCTTCATCATCAACGGCACCGAGCGAGTGGTGGTCAGCCAGCTCGTCCGGTCTCCAGGTGTCTACTTCGACCGCCAGGTCGACAAGACCAGCGACAAGGACATCTACTCCTGCAAGGTCATCCCGAGCCGGGGTGCCTGGCTGGAGTTCGAGATCGACAAGCGCGACAGCGTTGGCGTCCGCATTGACCGTAAGCGCAAGCAGAGCGTCACGGTGCTGCTGAAGGCCCTCGGCTGGGACGACGCGCGGATCCTGGACCGGTTCGGCAACTACGAGTCCATGCGCGCCACCCTGGAGAAGGACCACACGGCCAACCAGGACGAGGCGCTCCTTGACATCTACCGCAAGCTGCGCCCAGGGGAGCCGCCGACTCGTGAGTCCGCGCAGGCGCTGCTTGAGAACCTGTACTTCAACGCCAAGCGCTATGACCTGGCCAAGGTCGGCCGCTACAAGGTCAACCGGAAGCTGGGCCTGGAGCAGCCCATCCGGCAGGGAACCCTCACTGAGGAAGACGTCGTCGCGACGATCGAGTACCTCGTCAAGCTGCACGCCGGCGAGGAGCAGCTCGAGCGGGCCAGCGGCATCACCATCCCGGTTGAGACCGACGACATCGACCACTTCGGCAACCGGCGGCTCCGCACGGTTGGCGAGCTGATCCAGAACCAGGTCCGGCTGGGGCTGGCCCGCATGGAGCGCGTCGTACGGGAGCGGATGACGACCCAGGACGTCGAGGCAATCACGCCGCAGACCTTGATCAACATCCGGCCGGTCGTCGCTTCCATCAAGGAGTTCTTCGGCACCAGCCAGCTGTCGCAGTTCATGGACCAGACCAACCCGCTGGCCGGCCTGACGCACAAGCGCCGCCTGTCCGCGCTTGGCCCCGGCGGCCTGTCCCGTGAGCGGGCCGGGTTCGAGGTCCGTGACGTGCACCCCAGCCACTACGGCCGGATGTGCCCGATCGAGACGCCAGAAGGCCCGAACATCGGCCTCATCGGCTCCCTGTCGAGCTACGCCCAGGTCAACGCCTTCGGCTTCGTCGAGACGCCATACCGCAAGGTCGTTGACGGCTACGTCAGCGACGACGTCGACTACCTGACCGCCGACGAGGAAGACCGTCACGTCATCGCCCAGGCCAACACGCCGATCGGCGAGGACGGCCGGTTTGCCACCGACCGGGTGCTCGTTCGCCGCAAGGGCGGCGAGGTTGACCAGATCCCGCCGGATGAGGTCGACTACGTGGACGTGTCGGCACGGCAGATGGTGTCCGTGGCCACCGCCATGATCCCGTTCCTTGAGCACGACGACGCCAACCGCGCGCTCATGGGATCGAACATGCAGCGCCAGTCCGTTCCGCTCCTTAGGTCCGAGGCGCCGCTGGTCGGCACCGGCATGGAGTACCGGGCCGCCACCGACGCGGGCGACGTCATCCTCGCGGAGAAGGCGGGCGTGGTGGAGGAGTCATGCGCCGACTTCGTCACCGTGATGAACGACGACGGCACTCGCAACACCTACCACGTGCTGAAGTTCCGGCGATCGAACCAGGGCACCTGCTTCAACCAGAAGCCCATCGTGGAAGAGGGCCAGCGAGTCGAGGCCGGCCAGGTGCTGGCCGACGGCCCCTGCACCGACCAGGGCGAGATGGCGCTCGGCAAGAACCTGCTCGTCGCGTTCATGCCGTGGGAGGGCCACAACTACGAGGACGCGATCATCTTGTCGCAGCGCCTCGTCCAGGATGACGTCCTGTCCTCGATCCACATCGAGGAGCACGAGGTCGACGCCCGTGACACCAAGCTGGGTCCAGAAGAGATCACCCGTGACATCCCGAACGTCTCCGACGAGGTCCTCGCCGACCTTGACGAGCGGGGCATCATCCGCATCGGAGCCGAGGTCGTCAACGGCGACATCCTAGTGGGCAAGGTCACTCCCAAGGGCGAGACCGAGCTGACCCCGGAGGAGCGGCTGCTGCGCGCGATCTTCGGCGAGAAGGCCCGTGAGGTCCGGGACACCTCCCTCAAGGTGCCGCACGGCGAGGAGGGCAAGGTCATCGGCGTCCGCGTGTTCACCCGCGAGGACGGCGACGAGCTTCCGCCCGGCGTGAACGAGCTGGTCCGCGTCTACGTGGCACAAAAGCGCAAGATCACCGACGGCGACAAGCTGGCGGGACGGCACGGTAACAAGGGCGTCATCTCCAAGATCCTGCCCGTGGAGGACATGCCGTTCCTCGCCGATGGCACCCCGGTGGACATCGTGCTCAACCCGCTCGGAGTCCCCGGCCGAATGAATGTCGGCCAGGTACTGGAAACCCACCTCGGGTGGGTGGCCAAGACCGGGTGGAAGGTCGAGGGCGACGACGAGGAATGGAAGGGCCGGCTGCGGGCCATCGGCGCTGACGCGAGTCGAGCCCGACACCAACGTCGCTACTCCGGTCTTCGACGGCGCGCACGAGGAGGAGATCACTGGCCTTCTCGGCTCCACGCTGCCGAACCGCGACGGCGACCAGATGATCGGCTCGCGCGGCAAGACCATGCTGTTCGACGGCCGCACCGGCGAGCCGTTCAGGGACCCGGTCTCGGTCGGCTACATCTACATCCTCAAGCTCCTGCACCTCGTGGACGACAAGATCCACGCCCGGTCCACTGGCCCGTACTCCATGATCACCCAGCAGCCGCTCGGTGGTAAGGCGCAGTTCGGTGGCCAGCGCTTCGGTGAAATGGAGGTGTGGGCACTGGAGGCATACGGCGCTGCCTACGCCCTACAGGAGCTGCTCACGATCAAGTCCGACGACGTGCTCGGCCGCGTGAAGGTCTACGAGGCCATCGTCAAGGGCGAGAACGTCCCAGAGCCTGGCATTCCCGAGTCCTTCAAGGTCCTCATCAAGGAAATGCAGTCGCTCTGCCTCAACGTGGAGGTCCTGTCCAGCGACGGTGCCGCGATCGAGATGCGCGATACCGACGAGGATGTCTTCCGCGCCGCGGAAGAGCTCGGCATCGACCTGTCCCGGCGGGAGCCGAGCAGTGTCGAAGAGGTCTGACCTTCACAAGCCCACGAAGGGGGAGTTAAACCACAGTGCTAGACGTCAACTTCTTTGACGACCTTCGCATCGGGCTGGCCACCGCCGAGGACATCAGGCAGTGGTCCCACGGTGAGGTGAAGAAGCCGGAGACCATCAACTACCGCACCCTCAAGCCGGAGAAGGACGGGCTCTTCTGCGAGAAGATCTTCGGCCCGACTCGGGACTGGGAGTGCTACTGCGGTAAGTACAAGCGCGTCCGGTTCAAGGGCATCATCTGCGAGCGCTGCGGCGTCGAGGTCACGCGGGCCAAGGTCCGCCGTGAGCGGATGGGGCACATCGAGCTGGCCGCGCCGGTGACCCACATCTGGTACTTCAAGGGCGTGCCGTCCCGGCTGGGCTACCTGCTGGACCTGGCGCCGAAGGACCTGGAGAAGGTCATCTACTTCGCCGCGTACATGATCACGTACGTGGACGACGAGGCCCGCCAGCGCGACCTGCCGTCCCTGGAGGCGCGGATCACGGTCGAGCGGACCCAGCTCGAGCAGCGCCGGGACAACGACGTCGAGACCCGGCAGAAGAAGCTCGAGGGCGACCTGGCCGAGCTTGAGGCGTCCGGCGCGAAGAGCGACGTCCGCCGCAAGCTGCGGGAGTCCGCGGACCGCGAGATGAAGCAGATCCGCGACAGGGCAGCCAAGGAGATTGACCGGATCGACGAGGTGTGGTCCCGGTTCAAGGGCCTGAAGGTCCAGGACCTGGAGGGCGACGAGGTCCTGTACCGCGAGATGAGGGACCGGTTCGGCCGGTACTTCCGCGGTGGCATGGGCGCCCAGGCCATCCAGGACCGGCTCGCGACCTTCGACCTGGACGCCGAGTCGGCGGACCTGCGCGAGATCATCCGCAGCGGCAAGGGCCAGAAGAAGGCCCGCGCCCTCAAGCGGCTCAAGGTCGTCTCCGCGTTCCTCAACACGCGCAACAGCCCGATGGGCATGGTCTTGGACTGCATTCCGGTGATCCCGCCGGACCTGCGGCCGATGGTCCAGCTCGACGGTGGACGGTTCGCTACCTCGGACCTGAACGACCTGTACCGGCGCGTCATCAACCGGAACAACCGCCTCAAGAGGCTCCTTGACCTCGGTGCTCCCGAGATCATCGTGAACAACGAGAAGCGGATGCTCCAGGAGGCCGTCGACAGCCTCTTCGACAACGGCCGCCGCGGTCGCCCGGTCACCGGGCCAGGCAACCGCCCGCTCAAGAGCCTGTCCGACATGCTCAAGGGCAAGCAGGGCCGGTTCCGCCAGAACCTGCTCGGCAAGCGAGTCGACTACTCCGGCCGTTCCGTCATCGTCGTCGGCCCGCAGCTCAAGCTCCACCAGTGCGGTCTGCCTAAGCAGATGGCGCTGGAGCTGTTCAAGCCGTTCGTGATGAAGCGGCTGGTGGACCTCAACCACGCGCAGAACATCAAGTCAGCCAAGCGCATGGTGGAGCGGGCCCGCCCGGTGGTGTGGGACGTGCTTGAGGAGGTCATCACCGAGCACCCGGTGCTGCTGAACCGGGCGCCGACGCTGCACCGCCTCGGCATCCAGGCGTTCGAGCCGCAACTGGTCGAGGGCAAGGCCATCCAGATCCACCCGCTCGTCTGCACCGCGTTCAACGCGGACTTCGACGGTGACCAGATGGCGGTGCACCTGCCGCTGTCCGCTGAGGCGCAGGCCGAGGCGCGCATCTTGATGCTGTCGACCAACAACATCCTCAAGCCCGCCGACGGCAAGCCGGTCACCATGCCCACCCAGGACATGGTCATCGGCCTGTACTGCCTGACCAGGCAGGACGACGGTGTCGTTGGCGAGGGCCGGGCGTTCGTGAACCTGGCGGAGGCCATGATGGCCTACGACAAGAACGAGCTCGCCCTGCAGGCCAAGATCAGCATCCGGCTGGGCAAGGTCGTGCCGCCGAGGGACTACCCGGTCCCGCCGGACTGGGAGCCGGGCACGCCGCTGCGGATGGAGACGACCATCGGTCGCGTCATCTTCAACGAGGCGCTGCCTGAGGACTTCCCCTTCGTCAACTACAGCGTTAGCAAGAAGCAGCTCAGCGTCATCGTCAACGCGCTCGCCGAGCAGTACCCGAAGGTTCAGGTGGCCCAGTCGCTGGACAACCTGAAGGACGCGGGGTTCCACTGGGCGACCCGGGCCGGCGTGACCATCGGCATCGAGGATGTCGTGGCCCCGCCGAACAAGAAGACCATCCTGGACGGCTACGAGCGCCGCGCCGACAAGGTGCAGCGCGAGTACGAGCGCGGCCTGATCACCGACGACGAGCGCCGTCAGGAGCTCATCGAGATCTGGACGCACGCGACCGCCGAGGTCGCCCAGGACATGGAGAAGGCATTCCCGGCGACCAACCCCGTCTGGATGATGGTCAACTCCGGTGCCCGTGGTAACCCGATGCAGATCCGGCAGATCGCCGGAATGCGCGGCCTGGTCTCCAACCCGAAGGGCGAGACGATTCCCCGGCCGATCAAGTCCTCGTTCCGCGAGGGCCTGACCGTGCTTGAGTACTTCATCTCCACCCACGGTGCCCGTAAGGGCCTCGCTGACACCGCCCTGCGGACCGCCGACTCCGGGTACCTCACCCGGCGACTGGTCGACGTGGCACAGGACGTCATCGTCCGCGAGGAGGACTGCGGCACCGAGCGGCGGTTCCCGATGCAGATCGCGGACCATGGTCCGGACGGCACCCTGCGCAAGCTGGACAACATCGAGAACACCGGCACCGGGCGCACCATCGCCGAGGACATCGAGGTTGACGGCACGATCCTGGCAAAGGTGGGCGACGACACCACGGAGACGCTCATCGACGGCCTGGTCGAGGCAGGCGTCGAAACGATCCGGGTGCACAACGTCCTGGTCTGCGAGGCCAAGATCGGCGTCTGCGCCAAGTGCTACGGCCGCTCGCTGGCCGCTGGCAAGCGGGTGGACGTGGGCGAGGCCGTCGGCATCGTCGCCGCGCAGTCCATCGGCGAGCCCGGTACCCAGCTGACGATGCGTACCTTCCACACCGGTGGTGTGGCGGGTGCCGACATCACGCACGGCCTGCCCCGTATCACCGAGCTGTTCGAGGCCCGTATCCCCAAGGGTCTGGCCCCGATCAGTGAGGTCGACGGGCGGGTCAAGATCGAGGAGACGGAGAAGACCCGCAAGATCATCGTCGTCCCCGACGACGGGTCGGAAGAGGTCGCCTACCCGGTCCCGATGCGGTCCCGGCTGATGGAGGGCATCACCGACGGTGGCCACGTCAAGGTGGGCCAGCAGCTCATCGCTGGCGCGGTCAACCCGCACGAGGTGCTGCGCATCCAGGGCTCCCGCGCGGTGCAGCAGCACCTCGTGGCCCAGGTCCAGGATGTGTACCGTTCCCAGGGCGTGTCGATTCATGACAAGCACATCGAGATCATCATCCGCCAGATGCTCAAGCGGGTGAACGTCCTGGAGTCCGGCGACACCGACCTGCTGCCCGGCGAGCTGGTCGAGCGGCCGAAGTTCGAGAACATGAACCGCGCGGTGGTCAACGACGGCGGTACCCCCGCCTCCGGCCGCCCGGTGCTGATGGGCATCACCAAGGCGTCGCTGGCTACCGAGTCGTGGCTGTCGGCGGCCTCCTTCCAGGAGACGACGCGGGTGCTGACCGACGCGGCGATCCACGCCAAGTCGGACTCGCTGCTTGGCCTCAAGGAGAACGTGATCATCGGCAAGCTCATCCCGGCCGGCACTGGTATGCAGATATACCGGAACATCCGGGTCGATCCCACCGACGACGCCCGCGGCGCCGCCTACCCGGCGGCGCAGTACCAGGAGACGGAGGGCTACCCCTTCGGCCAGGGCACCGGCGAGGCCGTTCCGCTGGAGGACTACGACTTCGGCGCCTACAACCGGTAGGCATCGCGGTCTTGGTGGCTCAGGCGGCCGGATCCCAGGCGGGGATCCGGCCGCCTTGCCCTTTTACTCATACAGAACGCGCCCGTCCCCGGCAGCACCGAAATAGTCCGGCTTACTCCGCGCTTCGGCGGCACTGCGCCCAGCAGAATGCCTGAGCGCGGTGCGTGGTGGATGGTCCGGTTCATGTCACGGGCGCTCCCGCCCGGGGGTAGACTCAAGGCCGGAAAGCCGTGCGGGCGACCAGACAGACGATTTGGTCGGCGGGCATACGGGTGGTACCTTTAACATTCGTGCCCGTGACCGTGCGGGTATCTGCGTGTCGGCGTGTGGTGAGGCGACTGGCTCTTGAGGCCGGGTACGCGGTAGCTGTCAGGCTGATGGCGCGGATTCTCTTCCTTTGATCCCAGGTCGTGATCGTCGCCGGGCCGCAGGCCTATGGCGACACGCCCGACCTCGGGGGTCGGCGGACGGGGAAAAACCACAGGTCAGACGGCTGGTAACGGCGGGAAACCGGCGAGATTCCAGATTGATTAGGTAAACGACGGAAAGGCACTGGGTTGCCCACGATCCAGCAGCTGGTCCGCAAGGGCCGCCAGGACAAGGTGTCGAAGAACAAGACGCCAGCGCTAAAGCAGAGCCCGCAGCGCCGGGGCGTGTGCACGCGTGTCTACACCACCACGCCGAAGAAGCCGAACTCCGCGCTGCGCAAGGTCGCCCGCGTGCGGCTCACCAGCCAGATCGAGGTCACCGCCTACATTCCGGGCGTTGGTCACAACCTGCAGGAGCACTCCATCGTGCTCGTTCGCGGTGGCCGTGTCCGCGACCTGCCCGGTGTTCGCTACAAGATTATCCGCGGCTCGCTGGACACCCAGGGCGTCCGCAACCGCAAGCAGGCTCGTAGCCGGTATGGCGCGAAGAAGGAGAAGAGCTGAGATGCCGCGTAAGGGTCCCGCGACGAAGCGGCAGCTTGTCACCGATCCGGTCTACGGCTCGCCGCTGGTGACCGCGCTCGCCAACAAGGTCCTCAAGGAGGGCAAGCGCTCGCTTGCCGAGCGCATTGTGTACGGCGCGCTTGAGGGCTGCCGTGAGAAGAACGGCAACGACCCGGTCGTGACGTTGAAGCGTGCTCTGGACAACGTCAAGCCCACCCTTGAGGTCCGTAGCCGCCGTGTCGGTGGCGCGACCTACCAGGTCCCGGTCGAGGTTCGGGCCTCCCGGTCGACCACGCTGGCGCTGCGCTGGCTTGTCAGCTACGCCAGGGCGCGCCGCGAGAAGACGATGACCGAGCGGCTGATGAACGAGCTGCTCGACGCCAGCAACGGCCTTGGCGCAAGCGTCAAGCGCCGTGAGGACACCCACAAGATGGCGGAGTCCAACAAGGCCTTCGCCCACTACCGCTGGTAACAAAGAGACGAACGAAGGACGCTTATCGTGGCCACCCAGACCGCAACCGACCTCGCCCTGGTCCGCAATATCGGGATCATGGCGCACATCGACGCGGGCAAGACGACGACGACCGAGCGCATCCTGTTCTACACCGGAATCAACTACAAGATCGGTGAGGTTCATGATGGCGCCGCCACCATGGACTGGATGGAGCAGGAGCAGGAGCGCGGCATTACGATCACGTCTGCCGCCACCACCTGCAGCTGGCGTGACCACACGATCAACATCATCGACACGCCGGGGCACGTTGACTTCACCGTCGAGGTGGAGCGGTCCCTGCGCGTGCTCGACGGTGCCGTCGCGGTGTTCGACGCCGTGGCCGGAGTGGAGCCGCAGTCCGAGACGGTCTGGCGGCAGGCCGACAAGTACGACGTGCCGCGCATCTGCTTCGTGAACAAGATGGACCGCGTCGGTGCCGAGTTCCACCGGTGCGTTGAGATGATCGTGTCCCGCCTCGGCGCGACGCCGGCCGTGATCCAGCTCCCGTGGGGCGTTGAGGCCGACTTCCGCGGCGTGATCGACCTCGTCCGCATGCGCGCCTACGAGTGGAACACCGAGGGCAAGGGCGACAAGTACGACGACGTCGATATCCCGGCGGACCACGCGGATGCGGCGCGCGAGTGGCGCGACAAGCTGCTGGAGACCGTCGCGGAGAACGACGACGAGATGATGGAGCTGTACCTCGCGGGCGAGGAGCCGAGCGAGGAGCAGCTCGTCGCGGGGATCCGGCGGGCGACGATCGCCTCCGCGATCACCCCAGTGCTGTGCGGCACGGCCTTCAAGAACAAGGGCGTGCAGCCGATGCTCGACGGGATCGTCGCCTACCTGCCGACGCCCGCTGGACGTCCCATCCATCAAGGGCCACGCGGTGGGCAAGGAGGACCAGGTCGTCGAGCGGCATGCGGACCCCAGCGAGCCGCTGTCGGCGCTGGCGTTCAAGATCATGTCCGACCCGCACCTCGGCAAGCTCACCTACATTCGCATCTACTCCGGCACCCTGGAGACCGGCACCCAGGTGCTCAACTCCATCAAGGGCCGCAAGGAGCGGATCGGCAAGATCTACCAGATGCACGCGAACAAGCGCGAGGAGCGCGCGTCCGCGGTGGCTGGGTCGATCGTGGCGGTGATGGGCCTGAAGGACACCACGACCGGCGACACGCTGTCCGCGCAGGACGCCCCGGTGGTCCTGGAGTCCATGACGTTCCCGGCGCCCGTCATCAACGTGGCGATCGAGCCGAAGACCAAGAGTGACCAGGAGAAGCTGGGCACCGCGATCCAGCGGCTAGCCGAGGAGGACCCGACCTTCCAGGTTCGGACCGACGAGGAAACCGGCCAGACGATCATCGCGGGCATGGGCGAGCTCCACCTGGAGATCCTGGTGGACCGCATGCGCCGCGAGTTCAAGGTCGAGGCGAACATCGGCCGCCCGCAGGTCGCCTACCGGGAGACCGTCCGGCGCCTGGTCGAGAAGGTCGAGTACACGCACAAGAAGCAGACGGGTGGTTCCGGCCAGTTCGGTCGCGTGATCATCAGCCTGGGGCCGACCGGCGGCGACGGCGGCGGCTATGAGTTCGAGAACAAGGTGTCCGGTGGCCGCATCCCGCGGGAGTACATCCCGTCGGTGGACGCCGGATGCCAGGAGGCCGCGGAGTTCGGCGTGCTCGCCGGGTTCCCGATGGTCGATGTCAAGGTGACGCTGCTCGACGGCGCCTACCACGAGGTGGACTCCTCGGAGCTCGCCTTCAAGATCGCCGGGTCGATGGCCTTCAAGAAGGCTGCGGCCTTGGCGAACCCGGTCCTGCTCGAGCCGGTCATGAGCGTCGAGGTCTTCACGCCCGAGCAGTACATGGGCGACGTGATCGGCGACATCAACAGCCGGCGCGGACAGATCCAGGCCATGGAGGAACGAGCAGCGGCCCGCGTGGTCAAGGCTCTCGTGCCGCTCTCGGAGATGTTCGGATACGTTGGCGACCTGCGCAGCAAGACGCAGGGCCGGGCGAACTACAGCATGCAGTTCGACTCCTACGCCGAGGTTCCGCCGAACATTGCCAAGGAGATCATCGCCAAAGCACGGGGCGAATAACTCTGTGCGAGTAGCTCGCTCTTAACCCGACCAGCCAGCCAAGCAAGAACAGTCCAGCCCCACCGCCGGTGGGCCGGATCGCAACGAGGAGACACCAGTGGCGAAGGCAAAGTTCCAGCGGACTAAGCCGCACGTCAACATCGGCACCATCGGCCACATCGACCACGGCAAGACCACTCTGACCGCGGCGATCACCAAGGTGTTGCACGACAAGTACCCAGATGTCAACCCCTTCTACGCGTTCGACCAGATCGACAACGCGAAGGAAGAGAAGGAACGTGGCATCACCATCTCGATCTCGCACGTTGAGTACCAGACCGAGAAGCGGCACTACGCGCATGTTGACTGCCCCGGTCACGCTGACTACATCAAGAACATGATCACGGGTGCCGCCCAGATGGACGGCGCGATCCTCGTGGTCGCGGCTACCGACGGCCCGATGCCGCAGACTCGCGAGCACGTGCTGCTGGCCCGCCAGGTCGGCGTCCCTTACATCGTCGTCGCGCTGAACAAGTGCGACATGGTGGACGACGAGGAGATCCTCGAGCTTGTTGAGCTCGAGGTCCGCGAACTGCTCAGCCAGTACGACTTCCCGGGCGACGACGTCCCCGTGGTCCGCGTGGCGGCAGCTCCGGCGCTCCAGGGCGACGCCAAGTGGGGCGAGACCGTTCTCGAGCTGATGAACGCCGTGGACGACGCGATCCCCGAGCCGGTCCGCGAGATCGACAAGCCGTTCCTGATGCCGGTTGAGGACGTGTTCTCGATCACCGGTCGTGGTACGGTCGTCACCGGCCGTATCGAGCGTGGCATCGTCAAGACCGGTGAGGTCGTCGACATCATCGGCATCAAGGAGAAGCCGACCTCCACGACGGTCACCGGCGTCGAGATGTTCCGCAAGATCCTCGACGAGGGCCAGGCGGGCGACAACGTCGGCCTGCTGCTTCGCGGCATCAAGCGCGAGGACGTCGAGCGTGGCCAGGTCCTGATCAAGCCGGGCACCAACACCCCGCACACCGAGTTCGAGGGCCAGGTCTACGTCCTGTCCAAGGAGGAGGGCGGCCGTCACACGCCGTTCTTCAACAACTACCGGCCGCAGTTCTACTTCCGTACCACCGACGTGACCGGCGTGGTCACCCTGCCGGAGGGCACGGAGATGGTGATGCCGGGTGACCGCACCGACATGAAGGTGGAGCTGATCCAGCCCATCGCCATGGAAGAGAGTCTGCGCTTCGCGATCCGCGAGGGTGGCCGCACGGTCGCCTCGGGTCGTGTCACGAAGATCATCAAGTAGTGAGCCGTCATCGCGGCGGCCGGGCCGCCAAGGCCCGGTCGCCGCGATGCGCTGCTAGCCCCTCTTGGGGGCAACCCAAGACAGCGGCATGTGGAACGAAGTGAGGAAGAAGCCCTAATGGCGGGACAGAAGATCCGCATCCGGCTCAAGGCATATGACCATGAGGTCATCGACAGCTCGGCGCGGAAGATCGTCGACACGGTGACCCGCACTGGCGCGCGCGTCGCCGGTCCCGTGCCGCTGCCTACCGAGAAGAACGTGTACTGCGTCATCCGCTCACCGCACAAGTACAAGGACTCGCGGGAGCACTTCGAGATGCGGACGCACAAGCGGCTGATCGACATCATCGATCCGACGCCCAAGACGGTCGACTCGCTGATGCGCCTTGACCTCCCGGCCGGCGTCTACATCGAGATCAAGCTCTGAGGACTCACTGATCATGGCAATGACAGGGATCCTGGGCACCAAGCTTGGCATGACCCAGGTCTTCAACGAAGCCGGACAGGTGGTACCTGTCACGGTGGTGCAGGCTGGACCCTGCGTGGTTACCAGCGTTCGCACTCCGGACGCGGATGGGTACTCCGCTGTCCAGCTGGGGTACGGGGAGATCAATCCCCGCAAGGTCACCAAGCCGGTGGCCGGCCTCTTCGAGAAGGCCGGGGTGACGCCACGCCGGTACCTTGCAGAGATCCGTACTGAGGGCGCCTCGGAGTACACGCTCGGCCAGCAGGTCACGGCCAGCGTCTTCGAGGCCGGCCAGATAGTCGACGTGAGCGGCAAGTCCAAGGGCAAGGGCTTCGCGGGTGTCATGAAGCGCCACGGCTTCAAGGGCCTCAGCTCTTCGCACGGCACTCAGCGCAAGCACCGCGCCCCTGGCTCGATTGGCGCTTGCGCCACCCCGGGCCGCGTGTTCAAGGGCGTGCGGATGGCCGGCCGGATGGGCGCGGTCAAGACCACCGTGCAGGGCCTCACCGTGCAGGCCGTGGACGGCGACAAGAACCTGCTGCTGATCAAGGGTGCCATCCCGGGACCGAACGGCGGCCTCGTTCTGGTCCGCTCGACCGTTAGGGAGGTGGCCAAGTGACGAGCGTGAGCGTTCAGTCCCCGAGTGGGGCGACCGGTGACTCGGTTGAGCTGCCGGACAAGATCTTCGCGGTGCAGGTAAACATCCCGCTGATCCACCAGGTCGTGGTGGCCCAGCGTGCGGCGGCCCGGCAGGGCACCCACGCGACGAAGACCCGCGGGATGGTCAGCGGCGGTGGCAGGAAGCCGTACCGCCAGAAGGGCACCGGTCGCGCCCGCCAGGGCTCCACCCGTGCGCCTCAGTTCACCGGCGGTGGCGTCGTCCATGGCCCGCAGCCGCGCTCGTATGAGCAGAAGACGCCCAAGAAGATGAAGGTCGCCGCGCTGCGCGGCGCGCTGTCGGACCGGGCGGCCAACGACCGGGTCTACGTGGTCACCACGCTCGTCACCGGCGACGTGCCGAGCACCAAGGCCGCGGTCGCGGTGCTAGCGGCGGTCACCGAGGGGGCGACCCGCAACATCCTGGTCGTCACGACGGCCGAGGACGAGCTGACCTGGAAGTCCCTGCGCAACGTGTCCTTCGTGCACCTGCTCGCGCAGGACCAGCTCAACACCTACGACGTGCTTGACAGCGACTACGTGGTCTTCACGCAGGCCGGTTTCAACGCGTTCGTTGAAAGGGGTGCCGAGTGACCCGCATTTACAACCCCCGCGACATTCTGGTGCGCCCGGTGGTGTCGGAGAAGAGCTACGGCCTGCTCGACGAGGGCAAGTACACGTTCATCGTGGCACCGGACGCCAACAAGGTACAGATCCGCCAGGCGGTCGAGGAAGTGTTCCGGGTCAAGGTGACCGGCGTGAACACCCTCAACCGGCAGGGCAAGCGGCGGCGCACCCGGCGTGGCTGGGGCAAGCGCCCGGACACCAAGCGCGCGATCGTCACCCTCGCTGAGGGTGAGCGGATCGACATCTTCGGCGGACCGGTCGGGTAAGGGAGACGAAGGTGGCTATCCGTAAGTACAAGCCGACCACCCCAGGTCGGCGCGGCGCCAGTGGCTCCGACTTCTCCGAGATCACCCGGAGCGAGCCGGAGAAGTCACTGGTCGTGCCGTTGCACTCCAAGGGCGGCCGGAACGTGCACGGGCGGGTCACCGCCCGGCACCAGGGCGGCGGGCACAAGCGCGCCTACCGGCTGATCGACTTCCGGCGGCACGACAAGGACGGCGTCCCGGCCAAGGTCGCGCACATCGAGTACGACCCGAACCGGACCTCCCGCATCGCGCTGCTGCACTACGCGGACGGCGAGAAGCGCTACATCATCGCCCCGCAGGGCCTGCGCCAGGGTGACCAGGTGGAGAACGGGCCGGGCGCTGACATCAAGCCGGGCAACGCGCTCCCGCTGCGCAACATCCCGACCGGTACGGTCGTCCACGCGATCGAGCTCCGCCCAGGCGGCGGCGCGAAGATCGCGCGGTCGGCTGGCACGGGCGTGCAGTTGCTGGCCAAAGAAGGTGCCTACGCGGCGCTGCGCATGCCATCCGGTGAGATCCGGCGGGTTCTCGTCGACTGTCGCGCGACCGTCGGCGAGGTGGGCAACGCAGAGCAGGGCAACATCAAGCTCGGCAAGGCCGGCCGTAACCGCTGGAAGGGCAAGCGCCCGACCGTCCGTGGCGTTGCGATGAACCCGATCGACCACCCGCACGGTGGTGGTGAGGGCAAGACCTCGGGTGGCCGTCACCCGGTCAGCCCGTGGGGCAAGCCGGAAGGCCGGACCCGCAAGCCGAACAAGCCCAGTGACCGGCTCATCAGCCGCCGTCGCGGTCGCGGCAAGAACAAGCGGTAGGAGCAACCGACGATGCCTCGTAGCCTTAAGAAGGGCCCGTTCGTCGACGACCACCTGTTGAAGAAGGTGGACGTGCAGAACGACAAGGGTACCAAGACCGTCATCAAGACCTGGTCACGCCGCTCGATGATCGTGCCGGCGATGCTAGGTCACACCATTGCAGTGCACGACGGCCGCAAGCACATCCCGGTCTTCATCACGGAGTCGATGGTTGGCCACAAGCTCGGCGAGTTCGCTCCCACGCGGACCTTCCGCAGCCACGTCAAGGAAGACCGGCGCAGCCGGCGCTAACTGGAGGAACTTCGATGGAAGCGAGGGCTAAGGCGCGGTATGTCCGCGTTACGCCACGCAAGGCCCGCCGGGTGGTGGACCTGATCCGCGGCCTGCCCGCCGAAGAGGCGCAGGCGGTGCTAGAGTTCGCTCCCCAGGCCGCCAGCGACCCAGTCGGCAAGGTGCTTGCCAGCGCGATCGCCAACGCCGACGCCGGGGGCGGCCGTAACAGCCGGGGGCTGCTGTGGGTGCGCAGGGCATGGGTCGATGAGGGCCCGACGCTCAAGCGCTTCCGCCCGCGCGCCCAGGGCCGCGGCTACCGGATCAACAAGCGGACGAGCCACATCACGGTCATCGTCTCCGACGACAGCGAGGGAGGGAACCTCTAGTGGGCCAGAAGGTTAACCCGCATGGGTTCCGCCTGGGCATCACCACCGACTTCAAGAGCCGGTGGTACGCGGAGAAGAAGTACAAGGACTACGTCGCCGAGGACGTGGCCATCCGCCGGATGCTCCAGCGCGGCATGGAACGGGCTGGCATCTCCAAGGTCGAGATCGAGCGGACCACTGACCGTGTGCGGGTGGACATCCACACCGCGCGGCCGGGCATCGTCATCGGCCGTCGCGGCGCCGAGGCCGACCGCATCCGCACCGACCTAGAGAAGCTGACCGGCAAGCAGATCCAGCTGAACATCCTCGAGGTCAAGAACCCCGAGGTGGACGCCCAGCTGGTGGCGCAGGGCGTGGCCGAGCAGCTGACCAGCCGGGTGTCGTTCCGGCGGGCCATGCGCAAGGCCATGCAAAGCGCGCTCAAGGGCGGCGCCAAGGGCATCCGGGTGCAGTGCGCCGGGCGTCTGGGCGGCGCGGAGATGTCGCGCAGTGAGTTCTACCGCGAGGGACGGGTGCCGCTGCACACGCTGCGCGCGGACATCGATTACGGCTTTTATGAGGCCCGCACCACCTTCGGCCGGATCGGCGTGAAGGTGTGGATCTACCGTGGTGACGCCGCCCCGACGCGGGCAGGCCGGGAGGCGGCGCAGGCAGCGCTGCGTGCCGCGGGCCAGCGCAGGGACCGCGACCGGGACCGGCCAGGTCAGGACAAGCGCCGCGGTGGCGGCGGCGGCCGGGGCAACCGTCCGGAGGGCGGTCGTCCCGACGGGCGTGGCGACCGCGCGGAGCGGGCTACCCAAGCCGCCCCTGCCACCCCCACGGCGGAGCCCAAGGCCACCGCAGGGGAGGAGTGACCAATGCTGATCCCTCGTAAGGTCGTGCACCGAAAGCAGCACCACCCGCACCGGACCGGCGCTGCCAGCGGCGGGACCCGGGTGACGTTCGGCGAGTTCGGCATCCAGGCCGTGGAGCACGCGTACGTGACCAACCGCCAGATTGAGGCGGCGCGTATCGCGATGACCCGGCACATCCGCCGTGGCGGAAAGGTCTGGATCAACATCTTCCCGGACCGCCCGCTGACCAAGAAGCCGGCCGAGACCCGGATGGGCTCCGGTAAGGGCTCGCCGGAGTGGTGGATCGCCAACGTTAAGCCCGGGCGCGTGATGTTCGAGCTGTCCTACCCGAGCGAGCAGGTTGCCCGTGAGGCGCTGCGCCGCGCGATCCACAAGCTGCCGATGAAGTGCCGCATCGTTAAGCGAGAGGTGGGTGAAGCCTGATGGCTACGGGCTTGACCGCCGAGGAGCTGCGCGTCTCCAGCGTGGAGGAGCTGCAGCAGCAAGCTGGCCGAGGCCAAGGAGGAGCTGTTCAACCTCCGCTTCCAGGGTGCCACCGGCCAGCTGGAGAGTCACGGGCGGCTGCGTGCCGTCCGCAAGGACATCGCCCGCATCTACACGGTCATGCGGGAACGAGAGCTCGGCATCATCACCGACGTCGAGGACACCGCGCCAGCTGACGTCGAGGAGGGGGCTGAGAAGTGAGCGCTGAGAACACCGAGGTCACCGAGGCAGTGTCCGATAACGACGCTGAGAGCCGCGGGTACCGTAAGGTCCGCGAGGGCTACGTGGTGAGCGACAAGATGGACAAGACCGTTGTCGTCGCTGTCGAGGACCGCGTGAAGCACCCCAAGTACGGCAAGGTCTTGCGCCGTACCAAGAAGTACAAGGCGCACGACGAGAAGAACGCCTGTGGCGTCGGCGACCGTGTACTGCTCATGGAGACCCGGCCGCTATCGGCCACCAAGCGGTGGCGAGTGGCTGAGATCCTGGAGAAGGCTAAGTAATTCGTAGGAGCAACCCGCCGGACCAATCCCCCGGCGTGACGAAGCAGGAGTTGACGTGATCCAGCAGGAATCGCGGCTCAAGGTCGCCGATAACACGGGAGCGAAAGAGATCTTGTGCATCCGCGTTCTCGGCGGCAGTGGCCGACGATACGCGGGCATCGGTGACATCATCGTGGCGACCGTAAAGGACGCGCTGCCCGGCGCTGGCGTCAAGAAGGGCGACGTCGTCAAGGCGGTTGTGGTGCGGACCCGGAAGGAGAAGCGCCGGGCGGACGGCTCCTATATCCGCTTCGATGAGAACGCCGCCGTCTTGATCAAGGACGGCGGGGACCCGCGTGGCACCCGCATCTTCGGCCCAGTTGGGCGTGAGCTGCGCGAGAAGCGGTTCATGCGGATCATCTCGCTGGCGCCGGAGGTGCTGTGATGAAGATCAAGAAGGGCGACCACGTCGTGGTCACGACCGGCAAGGACAAGGGCGCCACCGGGACGGTCATCGTGGCCTACCCGGACCGTCAGAAGGTCCTGGTCGAGGGCGTGAACATGATCAAGATCAACAAGAAGGTGACCAACCAGGGTGTGCGCGGTGCCAAGGAAGGCGGCATCACCACCCAGGAGGCGCCGATTCACGTGAGTAACGTCCAGGTCGTCGACCCGGAGACCCACAAGCCGACGCGGGTGGGTTACACGGTCAACGAGGACGGCAAGAAGGTCCGCGTCTCGCGCGCGAGCGGGAAGGAAATCTGATGACGACCGAGGCACCGGCCGTGCCACGGCTCAAGGACCGCTACCGGACCGAGGTCCGGGACGCGCTTGGGCAGGAGTTCGGCTACGCGAACGTCATGCAGATCCCCGGGCTGACCAAGATCGTCGTCAACATGGGCGTCGGCGAGGCTGCCCGAGACGGCAAGCTGATCGACGGGGCTATCCGCGACCTGACCTCAATCACCGGCCAGAAGCCGTCGGTGGCCAAGGCCAAGAAGTCCATCGCCCAGTTCAAGCTGCGTGAGGGCATGCCGATCGGCGCGCACGTCACGCTGCGCGGCGACCGGATGTGGGAGTTCCTGGACCGGCTGCTGTCGATCGCGCTCCCGCGCATCCGGGACTTCCGCGGCCTGTCGGACAGGCAGTTCGACGGCCACGGGAACTACTCCTTTGGCCTGACCGAGCAGGTCATGTTCCACGAGATCAACCCCGACCGGGTGGACCGGCAGCGCGGCATGGACATCATCGTCGTGACCACGGCGAAGACCGACGCCGAGGGCCGCTTGCTGCTCCGCAAGCTCGGCTTCCCGTTCAAGGAGGCGTGACAGGTGGCCAAGAAGTCACTTATCGCCAAGGCCAACCGCAAGCCCAAGTTCGAGGTGCGGGGCTACACGCGCTGCACCCGCTGTGGCCGCCCGCGGGCTGTCTACCGGAAGTTCGGCCTGTGCCGAATCTGCTTCCGCATGATGGCGCACCGCGGCGAACTGCCCGGCATCACGAAGTCCAGCTGGTAACCAACTAACAAACGCCGCAGGTCCAAGCGAGGGCAACCTCCAAAAAGGAAACCACGGCGAGAAAGGCCAAACCGGCCATGTCAATGACCGATCCGATCGCGGACATGCTGACCCGTCTGCGTAACGCCAACTCGGCCTACCACGACACCGTGGGCATGCCGTACTCCAAGATCAAGTCGCACATCGCGGAGATCCTCCAGCAGGAGGGCTACATCGCCGGGTGGCGTGTCGAGGACGCGGAGGTTGGCAAGAACCTGGTGGTTCAGCTCAAGTACGGCAATGCCCGTGAGCGCTCCATCGCTGGGATCAAGCGGGTGTCAAAGCCCGGCCTGCGCGTGTACGCGAAGAAGGACAACCTGCCCCGGGTGCTCGGCGGCTCGGCGTAGCGATCATCTCGACGTCGTCCGGCCTGATGACCGACAAGCAGGCCAAGAAGAACGGCGTGGGCGGGGAAGTCCTCGCCTACGTCTGGTAGCGGGAAGGGAGAGTAGCCAGATGTCACGTATTGGACGCCTACCCATTCCCATCCCCAGCGGAGTGGACATCGCGATCGACGGCCAGGCCGTCAGCGTCAAGGGGCCGAAGGGGCAGCTCAGCCACATCGTCGCCGAGCCTATCGAGCTCGTGCGGGAGGACGCAGTCTTGCGTCTCACCCGGCCCAGCGATGAGGGGAACGTCCGTGCTCTGCACGGGCTTTCCCGGACGCTGATCGCCAACATGGTCACCGGGGTCACCACGGGCTACAGCAAGACGCTGGAGATCGTCGGCGTTGGCTACCGCGTGCAGGCCAAGGGCAACAACCTGGAGTTCGCGCTGGGCTTCAGCCACCCGGTGGTCGTCGAGCCCCCGGAAGGGATCACTTTCCGTGTTGAGGCGCCGACCCGCTTCGTGGTCGAGGGCATTGACAAGCAGCTCGTAGGCGAGACCGCGGCCCGGATCCGCAAGCTCCGCAAGCCCGACCCCTACAAGGCCAAGGGCGTGCGGTACCAGGGTGAAGTCATCCGCCGCAAGGTCGGGAAGGCTGGTAAGTAGTCATGGCACGCACTCACGCCAAGCGCTCATCGCGCGAATACGCCACCGGCAGGGTGGGGCCGCGCACCCTGGAGACCACCCGCGCCCGCGTCCGTCGACACTTGCGCGTCCGCAAGAAGGTCACCGGCTCGACCGAGCGCCCGCGCCTGGTGGTGAACCGGTCAGCGAAGCACATCTTCGCGCAGATCGTAGACGACACCATCGGCCGCACGCTGGCCTCGGCGTCGACCCTGGACCCGGCCATCCGCACCGCCGAGGGCGACAAGACCGCCAAGGCGAAGCTCGTTGGGGCGCTCCTCGCCGAGCGCGCCAAGAGCGCCGGAATCTCCGCTGTGGTCTTTGACCGGGGCGGCTTCAAGTACCACGGTCGCGTAGCCGCAATCGCGGACAGCGCGCGCGAAGCCGGGCTGACCCTGTAATGCCGGGCGCAACAAGGAGGAACAGCTAATGCCAGGAGCTCCGCGTCGCGGTGGCCAAGGCGGCCAAGGCGGCCAGGGCGGTGGTGAGCGGCGCGAGCGCCGTGAGGACCGCCGCGGCCGGGATAACTCATCCGAGAAGCAGGCGGTCTACCTGGAGCGCGTGGTGACCATCAACCGGGTCGCCAAGGTCGTCAAGGGTGGCCGCAGGTTCAGCTTCACCGCGCTCGTCGTGGTGGGCGACGGCAATGGCCTGGTCGGTGTCGGCTACGGAAAGGCCAAGGAGGTGCCCGCGGCGATCGCCAAGGGCGTCGAGGAAGCCAAGAAGCACTTTTTCCGGGTGCCCCGCATCGCCACCACGATCCCGCACACGGTGCAGGGCGAGGCGGCTGCTGGCGTCGTGCTGCTGAAGCCGGCTAGCCCCGGTACCGGTGTCATCGCCGGCGGCCCGGTGCGTGCCGTGCTTGAGTGCGCGGGGATCAGCGACGTGCTGTCTCGCTCGCTCGGCTCGTCCAACCCGATCAACGTCGTGCACGCCACCGTGGCGGCCCTGAAGGACCTGAGCCGTCCGGAGGAGATCGCGGCCAAGCGCGGCCTGCCGATCGAGGACGTCGCGCCGAAGGCGATGCTCGCTGCCCGTGCCGCTGCCGCCGCTGGCGCGAGCGCCTAGGCAAGGGGGTAAACCAGATGGCACAGCTCAAGGTGACCCAGGTCAAGTCGAAGATTGGCGGGAACAACGACCAGCGCAACTCGCTGCGCTCGCTGGGCCTGCACCGCATCGGCCAGAGTGTCGTGAAGCCGGATCGCCCGGAGTTCCGTGGCATGATCCATCGCGTCCGGCACCTGGTCGTGGTTGAGGAGGTGGACTGATCCCATGCTGAAGCTTCATGACCTGAAGCCGGCGCCGGGTGCCCACAAGGCCAAGACGCGAGTCGGCCGTGGCGAGGCGTCGAAGGGCAAGACCGCCGGGCGTGGCACCAAGGGCACCAAGGCCCGCTACCAGGTGCCGCTCGGCTTCGAAGGCGGCCAGATGCCGCTGCACCGCCGGGTGCCGAAGCTGAAGGGCTTCTCCAACGCGCTCTTCACCACTACCTACCAGGTGGTGAACGTCGGCAGGCTCGCGGAATTGTACCCGGCTGGCGGCGACGTCACCCCGGATATCCTGGTAGAAAGCGGCGCGGTGCGCCGTGGCGAGTTGGTCAAGGTCCTCGGCTCCGGCGACCTGAGCGTCGCACTGCGCATCAGCGCACATGCGGTCTCGGCGTCGGCGAAGGCGAAGATCGAGGCTGCTGGTGGTTCGGTTACCCTTCTTGGCTAGTTGGTGAGAGCGCCCCTCGAGTCATGCCGAGCGAGGGGCGCGCTAGCCGTTTAACGGGTCCTGCGGGTAGGATACTCAAGCCGCTCAAACGCAGGTATCAATGATGAAGAGGGATCACGCATGCTGACCGCGTTCATCCGGGCATTCCGGACGCCCGACCTGCGCAAGAAGCTGCTCTTTACGCTGGGCATTCTGGTGCTGTTCAGGTTCGGCTCGACGCTGCCCACACCGGGCGTGAACGAGGCGAACGTCTCGTACTGCTCTGGCCTGGCGGCGAAGAGCGGTATTGCCGGTGTCTACCAGATCGTTGACCTGCTGTCGGGCAACGCGCTGAAGTACTTGTCGGTGTTCGCGCTTGGCATCATGCCCTACATCACCGCGAGCATCATCCTTCAGCTGCTCACCGTCGTGATCCCGCGGCTGGAAACCCTGAAGAACGAGGGCCAGGCGGGCCAGACCAAGATCACCCAGTACACCCGGTACCTGACGATCGGCCTGGGCATCCTGCAGTCCACCGGATACATCGAGCTTGCCCGCAGCGGCGAGCTGTTCCCCGGGACAAGCTGCTCCTCGACCTCGTACCCGGTCATCCCCAACGACTCGATCTTCCGGATCGCGACCATGGTCGTCATCATGGTCGCCGGCACCGCCGTCATCATGTGGCTGGGCGAGCTTGTCACCGACCGGGGCGTCGGCAACGGCATGTCCATCTTGATCTTCACCCAGGTCATCGCTGTCATCCCCGGCGAGCTCCTGACGATCCTGCAGACCAAGGGCGTCTTCACTGCGGGGCTGTCGCTCGTCGTCATCGTGATCATCGTGGCGTTCGTGGTCTTCATGGAGCAGGCGCAGCGGCGCATCCCGGTGCAGTACGCCAAGAGGATGGTCGGCCGCCGGATGTATGGCGGCACCTCGACCTACATTCCGATGAAGGTCAACCAGGCCGGCGTCATCCCGGTCATCTTTGCCTCGAGCCTGCTGTACATCCCGCAACTCGCGGTGTCGCTGTTCGGTAGTACCAGCCACCCGCAGGGATGGGTGACGTGGATCCAGTCCCACCTGGAGACCACCGCCACCCTGTCGACCAGTTGGCTCTACATCCTCCTGTTCTTCCTGCTGACCGTCGCGTTCACGTACTTCTACGTCTCGATCACGTTCAATCCGGACGAGGTCGCGGACAACATGAAGAAGTACGGCGGGTTCATTCCCGGCATCCGTCCTGGGCGGCCGACCGCCGAGTATCTCGGCTACGTGCTCAGCAGGCTGACCGCGCCAGGGTCGATGTACCTAGGCCTGGTCGCCATGTTCCCGCTGGTCGCCCTCGCCCTCATCGGCGTTGGCCAGCAGTTCCCGTTCAGCGGCGTGAGCCTGCTCATCATGGTCGGCGTCGGCCTTGACACGGTCAAGCAGATCGAGAGCCAGCTCCAGCAGCGTAATTACGAAGGTTTCCTGCGGTAGTGCGCGTCGTACTCGTTGGGCCCCCCGGCGCGGGCAAGGGTACTCAGGCCCACTTCATCGCTTCTCAGCTCACGATCCCGCGCATCTCGACAGGTGACATCTTCCGGTACAACGTCACCCAGCAGACGGAGCTTGGCACCAAGGCCAAGGAGTACATGGACCGCGGCGATCTCGTTCCTGATGAGATCACCGTCGCCATGGTCCGCGACAGGCTGGCTGAGGAGGACGCGCGCGACGGCTTCCTCCTCGACGGCTTCCCGCGCAACGTGCCACAGGCGGAGACGCTGAAGAAGTTCCTCGCCGAGATGGACGCGAAGCTCACGGTCGTACTTGAGCTCGTGGTGGACTCCGGCGAGGTGGTCCGCCGCCTGTCTGGTCGCCGTACCTGCCGTGTTTGCCAGCGGGTCTGGCACCTGCTGTACGAGCCGCCGTCCGCTGAGGGCATCTGCGACGACTGCGGTGGCGAGCTCTTCCAGCGTGACGACGACAAGGAAGACGTCATCCGGCACCGGCTTGAGGTCTACACCTCTCAGACGGCCCCGCTGATCGCGTTTTACGCCGACGAGAGCGTCCTGGTAGGCATCGACGCGACCGGCCCGGTCGAGGAAGTCACCAGCCGGGCGCTAGGCGCCTTGGAGTCCTACACCCGCTGAAGCACTAGGCTTGACGGTGTTAACCCAGGGGGCATCCCCTGGAGCCCCCGAGAGGGAGGTGTGAAGCGCATGCGGTTGCGACGCCAGGTGGGCATTCAGATCAAGACCCCGGATCAGCTCGCCCGCATGCGCGAGGCCGGGCCGTGGTCGCCCGCACCCTCAAGGTGCTCGCCGACGCCGTCGCGCCCGGGATCACCACCGCAGACCTGGATGACATCGCCAAGCGGGAAATACGCGGGGCGGGCGCCGTCCCGTCCTTCCTGGGCTATCACGGGTACCCTGCGCACATCTGCACGTCCGTTAACGAGCAGATCGTCCACGGGATCCCTGACCCGGGGCAGCGCCTGCGAGACGGCGACATCATCTCGATCGACTGCGGCGCGATCCTGGACGGCTGGCATGGCGACGCGGCGCTCACCGTGCCCGTCGGGCAGATCAGCCCCACAGACCAGGCGCTGCTCGACGCATGCAGCACGGCCCTGTGGGCGGGCATCAGGCAGGCCCGGGACGGCAGCCGGCTCAGCGACATCTCCAGCGCCGTCGAGCGCTCCGTCGTGTCCAGTGGCAGCTACGGCATCATCCGTGAGTACACCGGCCACGGGATCGGCACGCAGATGCACATGGAGCCGTCGATTCCCAACTTTGGCCTGCCTGGCCGCGGCCCGCGCATCAAGGCCGGCATGGCGCTCGCCATCGAGCCAATGATCACGATCGGCGGCGAGCAGACCATCGAGCTGGCCGACGGCTGGACGGTCGTGAGCGCCGATGCCTCCCGCGCGGCCCACTTCGAGCACACGGTGGCCATCACCCCCGCTGGCCCCTGGGTCCTGACTGCTGAGGACGGCGGAGCCTGCCTGCTGGCCACAGGACGGGACTTCCCCTCTGCCGCACCGTCCGGAGACTCCGATGCCGGGTGATCCGCGCCTGCGCGCATCCGATGCCGACCGAGAGCGCACCGTCAACGTGCTGCGCGAGCACCACGCCGAGGGCCGGCTGGACATCGACGAGTTCCACGAGCGGCTGAACGCCGCCTATGAGGCCAAGACCATCGGGGACCTAGACGCGCTGGTGGTCGACCTGCCCGCCATTGACCTGTACCGGCTCCCGTCCGCCGGCCTGAAGCCGGCACCCGTCGGTTCCTGGCCCCGCCCGCCGGCCCAGTGGCGCGGTCGCCCGCCAGGCGGGCCAGTGGGTCGGCTGGGCTGGCTCCAGTTCGGTCCTCGTCATCGTCTGGCTGATCGTTGGGGCGCCGCCGGGGGCCTGGCCTGGCTCCCCTGGTTCCTGCTGATCATCATCCCTTGGGCCGTAGCCCTGCGCCGTCGCGCGTAACCAAGAACTGCCCACCCACAGCCACGCGGCTGGTCGACACTCAGGAGCTGGCCGCGCCGCCGCTGCTAGTGAGCCGGTGATGCCGTAAGGATGCAGGCACCCGCCAGCGTATGCGTCGGTACCATCGCTGCCGGGCCATTTTGTGTGCAACGCTCCATCGCCGCTGGGCCATTTTGTGTGCAACGCGCCATCACTGCTGTTCTGGCGACAGCGGTGGAGCGTTGCGTACATTCCCTGACCGCAGCAAAGGTGCCATCGCCGCCAACAATCTTCGTTTGGGGCGCTAGAAGACGTGGCGGGTTGGTTTTGCCCGAGGGGGCGCCGTGGCCTGGGAGGTTGTGGAGGGCGTGGGCTGGGGAGTTGGGGACGGGGTAACGGTGGTCTTGGCGGCGCCGGCCGGGGTGGCGATTGTCAGCTGCCTGCTTACTGCGGCGGAGTGGGTTGGCGTCGCGGGCAGCAGGAACCGGTAGGTGCCGGCGGAGGTGACCGTGAACGTTGCCTGCAGTAGGCGGCTCAGTTGCCGCGTCGCAACTGTCTCCCAGGTGCCATCTTGGCGTTGCTCCAGGGCCACCGGGTCGCCCGCCGCCGCTGGGTGGGCGGTCACCACGAGGACGTCGGCAGCGGGGTGGCGGACGGTGAGGCGCGGTGTGACGCCGGTATTGACGGTGACCGTGACGGTGACCTGGTGGCTGGCCAGGCTGGCGAGGTCGCCGCTGCCCGCCAGGAGGAACGTCGCGTTCGCCGTGATGCGCGCCGCGACGAAGGTGACGTTGCCGCCTGCGTTGGTCAGCCCCGTCGCGATCACCTTCCAGGTGCCCGGGCTGGTCGACAGTTGCTCCAGGAGCTTGACGCGGACCTGAGCGTCGGCGCTGCCCTTCTTGGCGACGTGGCCGGTGAGCGTGTCCCTGCCACCCCATGCCACGCGTGCCTTGGCCGCCCGCAGCCGCATCGTGACGTGGGCGCTCGGGGTAACCGTGGGGCACGGGCACGACGTTGCGGACGAGGGAAGGTGGGTAGGGCTGGGGGAGGGAACGTCCGGGTTTGAAGGACGTGAGCTCGTCGCGATCACGGCGGGCACGTGGGAGGCGCTCGGGACTCCGATCGGGGCCAGGACATGGTGGGCGATGTCTTGCAGGGAGGCGGGCAGGATCTGGGCGTAGGCGGCAGCGGTCATCCCGGCGCAGGCCACGACGACGGCGGCCGCGGCCGCCAACGCGGCAAGGCGGCGGCGCTGCGGTGGACGGCGCTGCGGTGGACGGCGCTGACCAGGACGGCCCGGCCCGAGGTCGCGGGCGGGCAGTGGCTGGCCCGGTGCCTGCTCAGCCGCCCGCGGCTGAGCAGGAGCCGTTCCCAGCCCGGGGGACGGGAAGCTTCCTGGCTGGTCGCGGACGGCGCGGAACATGGTGAGGGCAGCCTGGCGGCCGGTCAGTTCGGTCGCGTCGCCCTCGGCTGCGAGCGCGCGGATGACGTCCCCAAGGCCGGGGATCTCCGGGATAGGGTCGTGCGGCGTGGGCTCGTACGGAGTGCTCACTGGGTCACCCCCGCGAGGGCGCGGACACGCGGGTCCTTGGCCAGAGCCTTCAGGCCGCGGTGCAGGGTAACCCGCACCGAGCCGGGGGACTTGCCTAGCATCGCCGCGACAGCCTCGGTGTCGAGGCCGGCGATGACGCGCAGGGCGACGACCTCGGCCTGGTCCTTGCTGAGATTCTTGACCAGGGCGACGGCCTGCCTGGTGGAGAGTCCGTAGAGCACCTCGTCCTCCGCCGAGTGACTGGTGTCCTCGTGCTTGCGCTGCCCGGCGGCCATGAGCGGGGCAATCAGCCGGTCGCGGAGGCGGACGCGGGACCGTGCGTCATCGACGGCCCGGTGCCGGGCGATCGTGAATAGCCACGCGCGAAATTCGTCGGCCATGCTCCCATGGAAGCGCTCCAGATCCCGGACCGCCTGCAGCCAGGACTCGCTGGCGACGTCATCGGCGTCGTCGCAGCCAAGGACTCGCAGGTAGCGCAGCAGGCGGGGATTCAGGTCGGTCCAGAGCATAAGGAAGCTACTCTCGTCGCCGGCCCGTGCCCGGGCCAGCGCGTCATCCAGGCTGTCCCCGCTATTCATCGCCCCAGCATGGTGCCATATCCAGGCGCCCCAAAAAAGGCAAATCATGACGCGTGGAGGGCTTGCGGTCGAATCGTGATCGAGCCCGCCAGCCGCTCGGGTGCGCCTCGCCGGCCAGCCTGGCTGGCTGGCCGGCGAGGCGCGCTAGCTCAGCTCGGTGCTAGCCGACCGTGACCACCACGGTGGTGCTGTAGGCCGTCGCGTAGACCGAGGAGCCGTAGTAGGCAACGCGGTAGCTCGTGGTGGCTGACGCAGTCTTGGTGAAGGTGACCGTGCCGGCGGAGCCGGTCTTCGCGGTGCCCGCCTGGGCGTTGACCCACTTGCCCTTGCTGAGCACCTGCAGCACCACGGTCTGGTGCGACAGGTCGGTCGAGCCAGCGGTCAGGGTGGCGGTCAGGGTGACCGGCTTGCCCTTGGCGACCGGGGTGGTAGCCGCGGACGAGGACAGCGTCAGCGCCGTCTTGATCTTGTTGACCGTGACCGTCTCGACGGCGCTCGCGGAGGCCGCGTACTGCCAGTCGCCGCCGTAGACGAGCACGTAGGAGTCGGTTCCCGTGGCCGGGGTGGTGGTGATGCTGACGGCGCCAGTGGCGGAGGTGGTGCCGTGGCCCACCTCGCGCACCCACTTGTGCTTGCTGTTCACGGTGAACAGCTCGACCCCCTTGCTGGCCAGCGGCGTGGCGCCGGAGACCAGCGTGCCGGTGAAGGTCTCCTTGGTGCCGATGGTGATAGGCGTCGTCGGGGTGGAGACCGACAGGGCGGTCGGCAGCTTCACGACCTTAACGGTGGCCCTGCCGCTGTGGGCCGAGGCGAGGCCCCGTGCGCCCTGGAAGAAGAGCTCGTAGGTGGTCGTGGCCTCCGGGGTGATGGTGAAGGTCACCTCGCCGGTCTTGGCGTCGGTGGGGTTGTCCTTGAGACGGTGGGGGACACCCCTGGGGCCCACCGAGTCAAGCCAGACCACTTCCTGGCCGAGAGCGGTGCTGCCCTTCTTCAGGATGCCGGAGATGGTCACCGCGGTACCCGCCTTGACAGACGACGCTGAGTCCGCGATGGACAAGGAAGTCTTGGCCGGGGCGGTGCTCGCGCTGGCCGTGCCCGCTACCGACAGCACGGCGGCGGCGACGGTGGTGCCGACTGCTGCCCACGTCAGCGATTTACGCATGCTTTCCTCCGAGATAGGCCCCGCGCTTCCGTGCGCGGGGTTCCGCGCTGACAGCGTTTGGCGGGCAGATGGCGTTACGGGTCCCGGCGGCTTAGTGATGTGACGCGCGTCACTGTGTTACTCTGATAGTGCGGGGACGTACCGGGCGGCGCTAGGAATAAGGTGCGGCTACGGGGCGTTGGACCCGTCGGTTTGCGGATGTACCGTGCCGGTAGGCGCTTGTTCCCTGCTTCGCGCTGCACTCAGTTCGCGTTGCGTGGATTGGTCGAGTAGACTCGGCTGCGGCCCATCGGCTGCCTTCTCGGATTTGCTCGCATCACCCGTGGCTCGCGTCACTGGTGGTACGGGAAACGCCGGGGAGCGTGTCACGGCCTGCCTGGGCTTCTCGCCGTGGGCAGGCGTTGAGCTGGCGCGATACCAACCAATGCGAACCAACCGACTACTCGCCACGTCGGCGTTGCCGACTAAGCAGGATTGAAGCGCGGAGGATATGCCCAAAAAAGACGGCGCCATCGAGATCGAAGGCACGGTGGTTGAGACGTTGCCGAACGCTTTCTTCAGGGTGGAGCTGGACAACGGGCACAAGGTACTCGCCCACATCAGCGGGAAGATGCGGATGCACTACATCCGAATCCTCCCGGACGACCGTGTGGTTGTCGAGCTCAGCCCGTACGACCTCAGCCGCGGTCGCATCGTCTACAGGTACAAGTAACAGCGTCCCCGGCCCCTGGGGGCGGGGGAGCTAACGGTTCGCCGCAAGCGGGCCACGAGGAGAGTTTGCCGTGAAGGTCAAGCCGAGCGTCAAGAAGATCTGCAGCAAGTGCAGGGTCATCCGTCGCCACGGCCGCGTCATGGTGATCTGCACCGACCCTCGGCACAAGCAGCGCCAGGGTTAAGCAGCGACGGGCTGCTCGCCAGCCCGCACCTGAGCGACACAGCGCACGTTTTACAACTACAGCGTTTACAACACAGCGCTTACTGCAACACGGCGCTTACTACAACACAACGCTTACTACAACACAACGCGCGTCACGCGGCAGTCGGAAGGCTGCGACCCCCGGTTGGAGGCCGGGGCCGGGTCCTGGGCAGGGACCCGGAAGTGGCGTGCAGGACCTCCACTACCGATGAGGAGTACTGCCCGAATGGCACGTATTTCCGGCGTTGACCTGCCGCGCGAGAAGCGGCTTGAGATCGCGCTGACGTACATCTACGGCATGGGCCGTACCCGCGCCATCGAGACGATCGAGGGCACCGGCGTCAGCGGCGACACCCGAGTCCACGCGCTGGCCGAGGACGACCTGGTCAAGCTCCGCGAGTGGATCGACTCGCACTACCAGGTCGAAGGCGACCTTCGCCGTGAGGTCGCGGCCGACATCCGCCGCAAGATCGAGATCGGCTGCTACCAGGGCATCCGCCACCGCAGGGGGCTTCCGGTCCACGGTCAGCGGACGCAGACCAACGCGCGTACCCGCAAGGGCAAGAAGAAGACCGTCGCCGGCAAGAAGAAGACCGGGAAGAAGTAGTCCGGGCTGAGCCGAGCTGGCAAGCCGGATCAGATCACCTCCAGGAGTCAGAAAGCACATGCCGCCTCGCAAGAGTGCTCAGCAGGGCGCAGCCAAGAAGCTGCGCCGCAAGGAGCGGAAGAACGTAGCCCACGGGCACGCACACATCCGCTCCACGTTCAACAACACCATCGTCTCCATCACCGACCCGACCGGGAACGTGATCTCGTGGGCCTCCTCCGGGCAGGTCGGGTTCAAGGGCTCTCGCAAGTCCACCCCGTACGCCGCCCAGCAGGCCGCTGAGGCCGCCGCTCGCCGTGCCATGGAGCACGGGATGCGCAAGGTCGACGTCTTCGTCAAGGGCCCTGGCTCGGGCCGGGAAACCGCGATCCGCTCTCTGCAGGCCACCGGCCTCGAGGTGGGTCAGATTCAGGACGTGACCCCGGTTCCGCACAATGGCTGCCGCCCGCCGAAGCGGCGCCGGGTCTGAGACTTAAGGAGACTGATGGCTCGCTACACAGGGGCGGACTGCAAGCTGTGCCGCCGCGAGAAGGTCAAGCTGTTCCTCAAGGGCGCGAAGTGCGACTCGCCGAAGTGCCCGATCGAGATCCGGCCGTACCCGCCGGGTGAGCACGGTCGCAACCGGCAGAAGGACAGCGAGTACCTGATCCAGATCCGGGAGAAGCAGAAGGCCCGCCGCATCTACGGCGTGCTGGAGAAGCAGTTCGCCGGCTACTACGAGGAAGCGGCGCGCAAGTCCGGCCGGACCGGCGAGGCCCTGCTCCAGATCCTGGAGAGCCGCCTCGATAACGTGGTGTACCGCGCTGGCTTCGCCAAGAGCCGCGACATGGCCCGCCAGATCGTCCGGCACGGCCACATCAAGGTCAACGGCCGCCGCGTCGACATCCCGTCCTTCCGCGTGAAGGACAACGACGTCGTCGAGGTGACCGAGAAGTCGCTCGAGCTCACCCCGATGATCATCGCGCGCGCCGAGGCCGGCGAGCGTCAGGTCCCGGCGTGGCTGGATGTCATGCCCGACCAGATGAAGATCCTCGTGCACCAGATTCCGGCCCGGGCCCAGATCGACACCCAGGTCAATGAACAGCTGATCGTCGAGTACTACTCGAAGTAAGCCTGGAAGTCCCAGGGGCTTGCCCCTGGGACACCCGAAGCCCTACAGGTGGGCGGGGCCGTCCCGTCCATCTCCTGTCGGTGGCGTCATATAGCGGGCGCCATGGAAAGGAAAGTCAATGCTCATTGCACAGCGCCCATCGCTCGGTGAGGAGCAGATCGGTGAATACCGGTCGAAGTTCACGATCGAGCCGCTGGAGCCTGGCTTCGGCTACACGATCGGGAACTCGCTCCGTCGCACGCTGCTGTCCTCCATCCCGGGGGCGGCGGTCACCTCGATTCGCATCGAGGGCGTGCTGCACGAGTTCACCACGGTGCCCGGGGTCAAGGAAGACGTCACTGACCTCATCCTGAACCTCAAGCAGCTCGTCGTCTCCTCCGAGCACGACGAGCCGGTGGTCATGTACCTGCGCAAGCAGGGTCCGGGCGCGGTCACCGCGGCCGACATCGCCCCGCCGGCGGGCGTCGAGGTGCACAACCCTGAGCTGCACATCGCGACGCTCAACGGCAAGGGCAAGCTGGAGATGGAGCTGACCGTCGAGCGCGGTCGCGGCTACGTTTCCGCGAACCAGAACAAGCAGCCGGGGCAGGAGATCGGCCGGATTCCGATCGACTCGATCTACTCGCCGGTGCTGCGCGTCACCTACAAGGTTGAGGCCACCCGCGTCGAGCAGCGGACCGACTTCGACCGGCTCATCCTGGACGTCGAGACCAAGGCGTGCATGCGGCCACGCGATGCCGTCGCGAGCGCGGGCAAGACGCTGACCGAGCTGTTCGGGCTGGCGCGCGAGCTCAACGTGGACGCTGAGGGCATCGACATCGGCCCGTCGCCGACGGACGCCGCGCTGGCGGCCGACCTGGCGCTGCCGATCGAGGACCTCAACCTCACCGTCCGGTCCTACAACTGCCTCAAGCGCGAGGGCATCCACACCGTGGGCGAGCTCGTCGGGCGCAGCGAGCAGGACCTGCTGGACATCCGCAACTTCGGCGCGAAGTCCATCGAGGAAGTCAAGCAGAAGCTCGTCGACATGGGGCTGTCGCTGAAGGACTCCCCGCCTGGGTTCGACCCGAGCACCGCCGTGGACTACCCCGGCGACGAAGAAGAGAGCTACGTCGAGACCGAGCAGTACTAGCTAGGTACTGCGCGGGACCGGCGCAAGAGAAAGGGTTTCAATGCCGACGCCAACCAAGGGTGCGCGTCTGGGTGGAAGCGCGGCTCACCAGAAGCACATTCTGGCGAACCTGGCCACCGCCCTGTTCGAGCACGGGAAGATCACGACCACCGAGGCTCGGGCACGCAGGCTGCGCCCGTACGCGGAGAAGCTGATCACCTTCGCGAAGCGCGGTGACCTGCACGCCCGCCGCGAAGTCCTGACCGTGGTCACGGACAAGAGCGTCGTGCACACCCTCTTCACGGAGATAGGGCCGAGCTTCGCCGAGCGTGACGGCGGCTACACCCGGATCACCAAGATCGGCATGCGCAAGGGCGACGCCGCGCGGATGGCCGTTATCGAGCTGGTGACCGAGGAGGCGACCAGCAAGCAGCGTCGCCGCACCCGCCGCGCCACGGCCCCGGAGGCTGTCGCCGAGGCTGTCGACGTCTCTGAGGCCGAGGTGGCTGACGTCACCAACGCCGAGGGTGCCGACGAGGCTGAGGCCGATGAGGCCGAGGCGACGGGCGACGAAGCCTAACCGTCCTGCTGTTTGAGCGTGCCGGCCACGCGACCAGGTTCCACTGAGCCTGATGTCGCGGGTCGGCACGCTTGTTTTCCGCCTGCGCTGAGGGACTGCTGAGGGACTGAGGGGATGCCGTGCTAGAAGATGACGGGCTCGTTCGGCTCAGGGTAGACCTGGCCTATGACGGGACCGAATTCTCCGGATGGGCGGCCCAGCCCGGCCTGCGCACGGTCGAGGGCGTGCTCGCCGTGGGACTCGGCCGCGCGCTGCGGCTGCCGCAGTCACCTGCGCTGACGGTCGCGGGGCGAACCGACGCCGGGGTGCACGCACGGGGCCAGGTAGTGCACACCGACATCCCGGCGGCCGCGTGGCAGGCGGCCGGAGCGGTGGCACTGCGGCGGCTGTCTGGCGCGTTGCCGCCGGACGTCCGGGTCCGCCACGTTGCCCTAGCCCCCGACGGGTTCAACGCCCGGTTTTCCGCCCTGTGGCGCCGCTACTCCTACCGGGTCTGCGACGACGCCACGCTGGCCGACCCGTTGCGGCGCCGCGACACGCTCTGGCACTCCCGCCTGCTGGACCTGGCCGCGATGAACGAGGCGTCGGCACTGCTGTCCGGCGAGCATGACTTCGCGGCGTTCTGCCGCAAGCGTGAGGGCGCGACGACGATCCGGGCGCTTCGGCTGCTCGACTGGCAGCGCGACGCCGAGGGCGTGGCCACCGCGCGCGTGGTGGCGGACGCGTTCTGCCACAACATGGTGCGATCGCTGGTGGGCGCGCTGCTTGCCGTAGGCGACGGCAGTCGCCGCGTCACGTGGCCCGCGCAGGTGCTGGCCGCCGGGACACGGGACCCCGGCGTGCGGGTGGTTGCCCCGCACGGGCTGTGCCTGGAGGAAGTCCGTTACCCGCCGGCGGCCGAGCTCGCCGCACGCGAGGCGCAGACCCGCCGCGTGCGCGAGCTTCCCTGAGCGCCAGGGGCAGGTCCGCCGCGCGCTGTCAAAAGATCCCGAACGAGCAGGCGCCGGTCATTTCGCCGAAGCCGACGGGGTCGCCGACGCCGTGTCGCCGTTGATCATGAGCTGGCTGAGGTAGATGTTCGCCGTGGTGGCTACCAGCGAGTTCTCGAACGCCTCAAGCTGGCTAGTCTGAGCCTGCGTTTTCGGCGTGTCAAGGTTCGTGAACTCGGCCCAGGTCAAGATCAGGTAGTGACCCTTGAACTCGGCCTGGACGACCCCGGTGCCCTTCCCGAGCTTGGCGGCCACGCCCTTGGACGAGGCGAGGGGCATGATGAAGTCGTTAGAGCCGACGATCCGTCCCGCGTAGTGCGCCTGGTTCGTGGTGCTGAGGTTAACGACGCCGATCGTGCCCATCATCGTGTTGCTGTCCGACACGTAGCTGGCGCGAAGGACCTGGTTGCACTTGCCCTTCTGCAGCTGCGAGGTGAGCTCGGAGCCGTACACGGCCTTGCCGCAGTCCGTCTCCACCTTGTCGGCGACCAGCACGAAACCAGTCTTGTTGGACTCCTCGTAGACGGCGGGCTGGTACAGCTCGCTCAGCGTCAGCGGGGCGGGGTCGTCGGTTCGCATCTCGATGTGGCAGTACTCGCCGAACTGCTGCACGCATTGCTGCGTGGCCGACGCCGGAGCCGAGGTCGGCAACGGCGCGGACGCCTCCAGCGCGGCAGCGTTGTTCGCCTTCGACTTCGACCAGTACCAGTATCCGCCGGCGCCGACCGCGGCGACGAGGACCACCACGACCATTGTCAGCATGAGGACGCGTCGGGGCCGCCTCGGTGACTGCTTGCCACCGGGTGCCTTTGTGCCCTTCGGTCCCTTGGGGAGCCTGGCTGGATTGGTCAGGATGTCATCGCCATCATGCGCGCCGGGACGGCTGCCACGGTAGCCACCGTCGAAGTCGTCGCCCTGCAGTGCCTGCCCGTAGCCGCGCGCGGACCGCGGGCCGTCGTAGCTGGCTGGCACCTGGTCCAGGCGCGTCTCGCTGGCGTAGTCGTCATAGCCGTTGTAGGCCTGATCGCCGGAGTCCACGCCGTCGTAGCCGGGGTAGCTTACGTACTTGCTCTCGTCGTAGCGCGGCTGCTGGGTCGTGACGGCAAGGCCGGGACTCAGCAGGTCGGGCTGGGCGGATAGCCGCGAGCCGGATCGCGAACAGGCTCGCGGATGGCGAGCTGGGAGGAGGTGTCCTCAAAGCCGCTGGCCGGAATCGGCCCGCTGCGCGCGTACCAGTCGTTGCCGTTGTCGAAGGAGTCCGGCTCGACGGCCGGGTAAGCGCCGCTGCCGTGACGGCCTCGGTAGGAGCCGGTGTCGTATGCGCCGGTGTCGTATGCGCCGGTGTCGTACGCGCCGGTGTCGTACCCGGCACTGTCGTACCCGGCACCGTCAGGGGAGGGGTCCCCGTGCGAGGGATCCTGGTATCCGTCATGCGTCGGGGCCGTGTTGTACGTAGGAGCGGCGTTGTACGTAGGAGCGGTGCCGTACGAGGAACCGGTGCCGTAGTCTCCCGCCGCGGGGCCGCCGGTTGCGTGGCCGTCCGACGGGTAGCCGGCGTAGTTGCCTGCCGGGTAACCGCCGCTGGTGTAACCATCGGTGGAGTGCCCGCCGGACCGGTACGGGTCCTGGGCGTAGCCGTCGTGCCCGCCGTCGTTGTATCCGGCGCCGTCGTTGTACCCGGCACCGTCGTCGTACCCGGCACTGCCGTCGTACCCGGCACTGTTGTTGTAGCCAGCACTGTTGTTGTAGCCAGCACTGTTGTTGTAGCCAGCACCGTCGTAGCCTGGGCCGTCGTAGCTCGCATGCTCCCTGGACGACTCCCGAGGCGATTGCGCCCCCCAGGCCGCCCGATCCGGAGAGCGGTCATCACCGCGGTATGCCATGCATCGAGGTTAGCGCCGATGCTTGCCGCGCAAGGGTAGTCGGGGAAGTTTCCGCGACTGTAACGGAGATATCTCGACTTGTGATCATTTGAGATGTGCTGGGGCGTGCGGGCTGACGTGCCAGAACGTGCGGGAAAGACATTGGAGGTGGGCCATGGCGGCCGGGCGGTGAACCCGACGTAACGCGTGCGGTAGACTTCTCCAAGTCATATCCGCTCCCTCGGGCGACCTCTCTTTTGGCAGTACACTCAGTTCCAGAGTATGCTGCTTGGGCGTCATCCGCATGAGTCCCATTTGGCATCGGGTCTTCAGGCAGATACCGAAGCCGGCGGGCATCGCGGGGACGGTGGAGCGACGGGACCTCTCCAGCAGGAGCGGTGGGGTCTGGGCAGCAGGTCTCCGGGATCACGGATCACATGTGAAGGCTTAACTACTGTGCGTACTTTCAGTCCGAAAGACAGTGACATCACGCGTCAGTGGCACGTTATTGACGCCACCGATGTCGTGCTTGGACGCTTGGCCACCCAGGTGGCCGTGCTCCTCCGCGGCAAGCACAAGCCGATCTTCGCCCCGCACGTCGACACCGGTGACTTCGTGATCGTGGTCAACGCCGACAAGGTTTCGCTGAGCGGTTCCAAGCTGCAAAACAAGCGGGCGTACCGGCACTCCGGCTACCCGGGCGGTCTCCGTTCGATGAGCTACGGCGAGCTCATGGAGAAGCACCCTGAGCGTGCCGTGGAGAAGGCAGTCAGGGGCATGCTGCCGAAGAACACGCTTGGCCGTAAGTCGCTGACCAAGCTCAAGGTGTACGCGGGTCCGGATCACCCGCACCAGGCGCAGCAGCCGCAGCCGTTCGAGATCCAGCAGATTTCGCAGTAATCATCCGGGGGTGCAACCCCCCGTGCCTCTAGGGCCTGTCCGATAGACAGGCGCGGAGGATATCGGACGGGCGAGCGCCGCAAGGAAGCGTGAGGAAAAGCAACGTGGCCGAGCCCACTGGCATCGAGACACCGTCCGTGGACGACGCGGACTACTTGGACGACGCGTTGGAGGCGGGGGAGGACTTCTCGGAAGAGGATGCCCCGTCTGAGTACACGACTGAGTCCACCGACGCGACCCCGGCGAGCCGGGTGCAGCGTCGGCCGATCATCACCGGTCACGCGTCAGGCACCGGCCGTCGCAAGGAGGCCATCGCCCGGGTGCGCATCGTTCCCGGCACCGGCCAGTGGACGCTCAACGGCCGCACGCTTGACGTGTACTTCCCGAACAAGGTGCACCAGCAGATCCTCAACGAGCCGTTCGTGACGCTCGGTGCCGAGGGCCAGTTCGACGTCATCGTGCGCCTCGTCGGCGGCGGCGTCAGCGGGCAGGCCGGCGCGGTGCGCCTAGGCCTCGCGCGGGCTCTCATTCTCCTCGACCCGGAGAGCCGTCCGCCCCTCAAGAAGGCCGGCTTCCTCACCCGTGACCCGCGGGTGAAGGAGCGGAAGAAGTACGGTCTGAAGAAGGCCCGTAAGGCTCCGCAGTACTCCAAGCGCTAACGCGGCCAGGAACCGGACGGCAGCGGGCATGGGCCGGCTCTTTGGTACCGATGGAGTTCGTGGTGTCGCTGGGCGGGATCTGACAGCCAGACTGGCGTTGGATCTCGCCCTAGCGGCCGTTCCGGTGCTCACTCACGGCAGCACCGGTCCCCGCCGGCTGGCTGTCATCGGCAGGGACTCGCGCGCCTCGGGCGACTTCCTTGAGGCAGCAGTCGTCGCGGGGCTGGCGAGTTCCGGCGTTGACGTGCTTCGGCTCGGGATCATCCCCACGCCAGGCGTCGCCTACCTCACCGGAGCGCTCGACGCCGACTTCGGCGTCGTCCTGTCGGCCAGCCACAACCCGTCGCAGGACAACGGCATCAAGTTCTTCGGCCGGGGTGGCGTCAAGCTTCCCGACGAGGTCGAGGTCGAGATCGAGGCACGACTGCGGGAGCCAGCGGTCGAGGGCGTGGCGCCCGCGGCGTTCGGCCGCGTCACCGACGCCTACTCAGAGCATGAGCGCTACGTCGAGCACCTGCTGGCAACCCTGCCGCCGATGCCCGACAGCCGTCCGCCGCTCGCCGGGCTGAAGGTCGTCGCGGACTGCGCGCACGGTGCCGCCTACAGCATCGCCCCGCGAGCCCTGAGAAGGGCGGGCGCGGAGGTCGTCACGATCGGCGCGGCCCCCGACGGCGAAAACATCAACGCGGGCTGCGGATCCACTCACCTTGAGGTGCTGTGCGCCGCGGTCCTTGAGCACGGCGCGGACGCCGGGCTCGCCTTCGACGGCGACGCGGACCGCTGCCTGGCCGTCGATGGCGACGGACAGCCGCTTGACGGTGACCAGATCCTCGCGGTCCTCGCGACCAGCCTCAAGGAATCCGGCAAGCTCGCCAAAGATGCCGTCGTTGTCACCGTGATGTCCAACCTCGGCTTCCACGACGCGATGCGGGCCGCGGGCGTCACCGTGGTCGAGACCCCGGTCGGCGACAAGCACGTGTACGCGGCGATGCGGGACGGCGGGTACGTCCTGGGCGGTGAGCAGTCCGGGCACATCATCCAGATGGGGCACGCGACCACGGGCGACGGGGTCCTGACCGGACTGCACCTGCTCGCGGCGCTCAACCGCGGCGGCACGCCGCTGTCGGCCGCCGGCAAGATGATGACCCGGTATCCACAGGTACTCCTGAACGTTCGGGGCGATAAGGGCCGCGCCATGGCGGATCCGAGCGTGGACGCGGCGGTCAAGGCCGCGGCGGCCGAACTCGCTGGCCATGGTCGCGTCCTGCTGCGCCCGAGCGGGACCGAGCCGGCGATCCGCGTGATGGTTGAGGCTTCTGATGCCAGTGTGGCCGAACGGGTCGCCGAGGACCTGGCCGGGGTCGTCCGCCTGGCCATGGGATGCGCTGGCGAACGCTAACTCTCGCCCCAGTCCCTCGCGGCCTGGTTACCTGTCCCTCAGCCACGGCGTCGGCATAGCCAGCGCGATCGCCATCGTGGAAGGCGACTTAACTCCCGCCAGCGATGGTTGAGCCCGGGTGGGGCAGACTAGGGGGGTGCGAGACGCCTATGGTGTTGAGAAGATCAGGGCGGCGGAGGCCGCCTTGATGGCCGAGCTGCCCGAGGGCACGCTCATGCAGCGGGCCGCGGCCGGGCTGGCCTCGGTCTGCACGCGGATACTGCGCACCGCGCGCGGCGGCGGGCACGTCTACGGGGGCCAGGTCGTCGTGCTCACCGGCACCGGGGACAACGGGGGTGACGCGCTCTACGCTGCCGCGCGGCTGGCCCGCCGGGGAGCGGCGGTCACCGCGATCGTGGCCGGGTCCCGCGCGCATCTCGGCGGCCGGGCGGCGCTGCAGTCGGCGGGCGGCCGGTTCCTCGCGGTCACCTGCGACCATGACGTTCGGCACGCCATCGGGCACGCGGACCTCATCTTGGACGGGATGCTTGGCATCGGCGGGAAGGGCGGGCTGCGCGAGCCATACGCGACGCTCGCCCACTACGCCGGCAGTTCGTCCGGGGTCACTGTCGCGGTCGACCTGCCCAGCGGTATCGACGCCAGCACCGGCGCCGTCGATGGCCCGTGCGTGGCGGCGGACGTGACCGTGACGTTCGGAGCGCTGAAGCCGGGCCTGCTCGTCGACCCCGGAGCCAGCTGCGCGGGGGTAGTCGAGCTTGTCGACATCGGGCTGCGACCGCACCTCGCGCAGCCGGACGTGACCGCCCCGGCGCTGGCTGACATCGCCGCGCTCGTGCCCCGGCCGGCCCGAGGCGGACAAGTACCGCCGGGGAGTCATCGGCCTGCTCGTCGGCAGCGACCGGTACACCGGGGCGGCGGTGCTGGCGACGGGCGGCGCCGTGCACGGCGGAGCCGGAATGATCCGGCTGGTCACGGCGCCGGCCGCGGCGAACGTGGTGCGCTCGCACTGGCCCGAGGTCGTGATCACGCCGCTCACCCCCGACCTGGAGTTCCCCGGCGGTGTCGGCCGGGTGCAGGCCTGGGCCGCCGGCCCCGGGATGGGCGTGACGGACGACGCCTCGCGGCACCTGGCGGCAGTGCTGCGCACTGACCTTCCCGTGTTGGTCGACGCGGACGGGCTGACGCTGCTGTCCCAGCGGCCCGACCTGCTGCCCCGGCACGCGCCGACCTTGCTGACGCCGCACGCTGGCGAGCTAGGCCGCCTGCTTGGCGTGCGCCCGGCGGACGTCGAGGCGCGGCGGCTGTCATGCGTCCAGCAGGCGGCGAACAGGTTCGGGGCCTGCGTGCTGCTCAAGGGGTCGACCACGGTGATCGCGCAGCCGGGCAAGCCAGAGCCAGTCCTCGTCAACCCGACCGGGACCTCGTGGCTGGCCACGGCGGGGTCCGGCGACGTCCTGTCCGGCCTGGCCGGCGCGCTGCTCGCCCAGGGCCTGCTGCCGCCCCAGGCGGCCATTACGGCGGCCTACCTGCACGGCCTGGCCGGGCGCATCGCCGCCGGCGGTGACTCCGGCACTACCGGTGCGGGCGGCGACGCCCCGATCGGCGCGTCGGACGTGCTGCGGGCCATCCCGCTGGCGTTCAGGCGCCTAGCGGCGTTATGGCGGGCCCATTTCCCATTAGTACGATGAGAGACTATGCACGCTGAAGCACGCGTTGACCTTGACACGGTCGCCGGGAACGTCGCGGCCGTCCGGGAGCGGGTGGCGCCGGGTGCTGTCATGGCCGTGGTCAAGGCCGGCGGATACGGACACGGGGCCGTGCCGGCCGCCCGGGCCGCGCTGGCAGGCGGAGCGGCCTGGCTAGGCGTGGTTCACGTGGCCGAGGCCCTGGAACTGCGCGCGGCGGGCATCGACGCCCCGGTGCTGTGCCTGATGGCGATCGGGTCCGACGACCACGAGTCGGCGATCGCGCGCGACGTGGACCTGGCCGCCGGCTCGACGCAGGTGCTGGCACGCATCGCGGCGGCGGCCCGGGCCGCCGGGAAGCCCGCCAGGGTGCACCTCAAGGCCGACACCGGGCTGAGCCGGGGCGGCGCGACCGGTGCCGACTGGCTGTCGGTCGTCGAGGCCGCGCTGCGGGCGCAGGAGTCCGGGCAGCTGAAGGTCGTGGGCCTGTGGTCGCACTTGGCCTCCTCCGATGATCCGGGGAACCCGTCGATCGCGGCGCAGCTCACCGCGTTCGCCGAGGCGATCGGTGCCGCCGAGAAGGCGGGTGCCAGCGTGGAGGTCCGGCATATTGCCAACACAGCCGCCGCTATCACAGTGCCCGAGTCGCACTACGACCTGGTGCGGGTCGGCGGCGGCATCTATGGCGTGTCCACGCTGCCCGGCGGGCCGCCGTCGTGGCTGCGTCCCGCGATGACGCTGCGGGCCAGCCTCGTGCAGGTCAAGCGGGTCCCGGCTGGTACCGGGGTCTCCTACAACCACCAGTACGTCACCACTAGGCGGACCACGCTCGGCCTAGTGCCCCTGGGCTACGCGGACGGGATACCGCGCGCGGCCCGCGGACGCTGGCTGGCCTTCGCTCACGGGCGGCGGTGGCCTATCGCCGGGACCGTGTGCATGGACCAGTTCGTCATCGACTTCGGCGACGAGCCGGTGGCGGTGGGAGATGAGGTCGTACTGTTCGGCCCGGGGGACGACGGCGAGGCTACCGCCCAGGAGTGGGGCGATGAGCTTGGCACGATCTCCTACGAGATCGTCACCGGGCTCGGCCCCCGGATACCCCGGACGTACTGCTGACAGGGACCTATTAGTAGGAAGTGGCCTATCGTGGGGCGGTGCTGGTGAACGAAGAAGTCACGGTCGCGACGAGCCAGGAGATGCGCGACCTCGGTCGCCAGCTGGCCGGGCTGCTGCGGGCGGGCGACCTCATCATCCTCGGCGGCCCGCTCGGCGCGGGCAAGACGACCCTTACCAAGGGCATCGGGGACGGGCTAGGCGTGCGCGGGCCGGTGACGTCCCCGACCTTCGTCATCGCCCGCGTCCACCCCTCTTTGGCGGGCGGCACCGCCCTCGTCCACGCGGACGCTTACCGGCTGGGCAGCGCCCTTGAACTGGACGACCTCGACCTTGACGCCGACACCGACACGTCGGTGACGGTCGTGGAGTGGGGCGAAGGGCTGGCGGAGGGCCTGTCCGCCGATCGGCTGGAAGTGACGATCTGTCCGGCCGCGCAATCGCTCCCGCAGCGGTATGAGGACTCCTCCATCGAGGGTGACCAGCCGCGTACGGTGCGGATACGCGGTAGAGGACTGCGGTGGCGAGACACCCAGTTGACCCCCGCCGACGTGATCGATCGTCTATAGTTCGGCCTGTACAAGTTCCGGTTTGTACGTTCTAGCGTCGTCACTCATAGCACACTACGCGTAACCCCTCCGGAGGCATGCCGTGACTCAGCACGGGTCGTTCCCTGACCGGCCGCGAGGCCGCCGAGCACGACATGGAAGCGACTCGCAGTGGCAGTCGTCTCCCGAGGGAGAAAACCCCGGTATCCCTGGCGGCCATGACGCCATCCCGCAAGACGAGCGCGAGTTCCCCGACCTGGAGCCGATCCGGGGCCGGCATGGCCGCCACAGTGTTCCTGGCGCAGGCAGCGTTCCTTACGCGGGTCAGTCATACGCGGGTCAGTCATACGCAGGCCAGGCATATGCGGGGCAGCCGAGTGCCGCCGCGCCGGACGCGCGCCAGCCCTACCGCGAGGAGCAAGCCGCCACCCGCGTGACGGCGGGCGGGGGCAGCCGGGCGCGGTCGCAGGCGGCCGACGATCTCGACGAGATCAGCGACGACCCGATGGAGGCGTTCTCGCGGCGCTGGGAGCGACGCGGGGCCGAGGACGGCAGCGGCGGCGGCCGCAGCCGGAAGCTGATGTGGCTCACCGGCGGCGGCGTCATCGTGGTGGCCGTCGCGGTCGTCGCCTACTTCCTTTTCAGCCCTGGCAGCGGCTCCAGTTCGGTCGGCTTCGGGTCCCTGGTCACGACGTTCCTGCCGGGTGAGATCCAGACGGTGCCGGACGCCTGCAGCGCCGTATCCTCGGCCACCCTCAGCGAGTACCTGAGCGGCGGGCAGCCGGACATCGCCGCGCCACCGCTGAATGGCGGTGCGGACAGCCAGTGCACCTGGACACTCGACAGCCCGCCGACCTACCGGGTGATCGAGGTGGACGTCAGTGCCTTCTCGCCCAGCGCACTGGCCACCAGCGACGGCAGCGCCACGTTCGCCGCGATCGACGCGTACGCCAGCGACCTGCGGACGATGAAGACCCCGGCGGCCAGCAGCGGGCAGCCGGCCGCGACGATCACCGACATTGCGGGTTTGGGGACCGCGGCCTTCAGCGCGACCCAGATCTTCAACGTCAACGGCACGACGACGTACAAGGCGACCATCATCGCCCGCTACCACAACGTCATCGTGACCGCCGTCGTGAACGGCCTCGACCACGCGGTGACGAAAAAGGGAAGCTACGGGCCGGTCGCGATGTCCACATTGTCAGCCGCGGCCCAGCAGGTCGCCACCGAGGCCGTCGCCCACCTCCACTCCTAGCGCGCGCTAGCGCCGGCGAACGAAGGTACCCTCACTATTCGTGCTGCTGCTAGGACTTGACACCGCGACGCCAGCGGTCACCGTGGCGCTGCACGACGGCACCCAGGTGCTCGCCGAGGCCACGACCATCGACAAGCACCGGCATGCCGAACTGCTCACGCCCGCCGTCGAGCAGGTGCTCGCCGAGGCGGGCGCGGAGCGCGGCGACCTGACGCAGGTCGCCGTCGGCGTCGGCCCTGGCCCGTACACCGGCCTGCGCGTCGGTATCGTCACCGCGCGGGTGCTCGGGGCCGCCCTGGCCATCCCCGTCCACGGCGTCTGCTCGCTTGACATCATCGCCGCCGACGTCACGGCTCCCCGGTTCCTGGTGGCGACCGACGCTCGCCGGCGCGAGGTTTACTACGCCTGCTACGACGAGACCGGGCGGTACTGCGGGCCTCACGTCGACCGGCCCGGTGACATCGAGCGCTGCGGGGACCTGCCGGCGTTCGGCGAGGGCACGCGGCTGTACGCCGACCTCTTCCCGGTCGCCGACGGCCCGATGTACGCGTCAGCGGCGACCCTGTGCCGGGTTGTGGCCCGTGAGCTGGCCGGCCTTGGCTCCGACGGCGCTGCCCCCAACGGCGCTGCCCCCGACGGCGCTGCCTACCCCGACGGCGTCGCCCGGCGGGTGGTGCTGCTGCCGCCGGAGCCGCTGTACCTGCGCAGGCCGGACGCCCGCGAGCCGGGAGCGCCCAAGCGAGTCACCGAGACACGCCCTCCGCAGGCGACGGGCGCGCCCTCGGAGGAGATGCGCGCGTGAACGGCGAGACCAGGTCCTTCAGCCGGGCTGCCTCGGTCGCCTCCAGGCTGCGGCCGATGCTGGCGTCCGACCTGGACGCGGTGCTCGCCCTTGAGCACGAGTTGTTCCCCGACGACGCCTGGACGCCCCAGATGTTCGCCGACGAGGTCAGCCAGCCCCCGGACAGCAGGCTTTACCTGGTGGCCGAGGGAGGGAACGTTCGGAATTCTGGTGCACTGGACTTTGAGCGCGACCGCGGGAAGTCCCCTAGCGCCGGCCTCGCCGGGTATGCGGGCCTGATGTTCGTGCCTGACGGGATCAGCGCGGACGTGCTGACGATCGCCGTCGCGGCGGCGAACTGGGGCAAGGGGATCGGGTCGGCACTGCTCGGGGCGCTGATCGACGCGGCCCGGCGGCGGGGCTGTGAGCAGGTGTTCCTGGAGGTGCGCAAGGACAACCCGCGGGCCCGCGGGCTGTACCGGCGGCGCGGGTTCGAGGAGATCGGCGTCCGGCGGGGCTACTACCAGCCCTCCGGAATGGACGCGATCGTGATGCGAAAGGACCTGAAGGCATCGTGACCGCTGTTGGCGAGCCGCTAGTGCTGGGGATCGAGACCTCATGCGATGAGACCGGCGCGGGGATCGTGCGCGGCCGGACGTTGCTTGCCGACGAGGTGGCGTCGTCAATGAGCGAGCACGCGCGGTTCGGTGGCGTGGTGCCCGAGGTGGCCAGCCGGGCGCACCTAGAGGCTATGGTCCCCGTCATCGAGGGCGCGTTCGCCAAGGCCGGGGTCAAGCCCGCCGACATCGACGCGGTCGCGGTGACCGCCGGCCCCGGCCTGGCCGGGGCGCTTCTGGTCGGGGTCGCCGCGGCCAAGGCGTACGCCTACGCCCTCGGCAAGCCGCTGTACGGGGTGAACCACCTCGCCGCGCACGTAGCGGTGGACCAGCTTGAGCACGGGCCGCTGCCCGCGCCCTGCGTGGCGCTCCTGGTGTCAGGCGGGCACTCGTCGCTGCTGCTCGTGCCCGACGTGACCGGCTCGGTTGAGCCACTGGGGGCCACGATCGACGACGCGGCAGGGGAGGCATACGACAAGGTGGCGCGGGTGCTCGGCCTGCCGTTCCCCGGCGGCCCGCCAGTCGACCGGGCGGCGTCTGGCGGCGACGCGAACGCGATCAAGTTCCCGAGGGCCAAGCTGCACGACGGGACGCTGGACTTCTCGTTCGCCGGGCTGAAGACGGCCGTGGCCCGCTGGGTAGAGGCCCGGCAGGACGCCGGCCTCGACGTCCCGGTCGCCGACGTGGCCGCGTCGTTCCAGGAGGCCGTGGCCGACGTGCTGACCCGCAAGGCGATCACGGCGTGCCAGGCCCACGGCGTGGATCACCTGGTCATCGGCGGTGGCGTGGCGGCCAACTCGCGGCTGCGGGCAATGGCCGTCTCCCGGTGCGAGAAGGTGGGCATCCGGGTTCGCGTCCCCAGGCCCGGCCTGTGCACCGACAACGGCGCGATGGTCGCGGCCCTTGGCGCGTCCATCGTCGCCGCCGGCTTCGAGCCGTCACCGCTCGACATCCCGGCGGATTCCGGCCTACCGGTCACCGAGGTCATCGTCCGGTAGATGCCGGCCGTCGCGTTCGGCGCGGGCAGGCCGGGGACCAGCCGTCAGGATGACTTGCCGCGGCGCACCAGCCTCCGGACGAGCAAGACGATGCCAGCGCCCACGGCCGCGACCGGGACCACGCGCTTGAGGATCGGGACGACCACGAACTTGAAGGCGTTCAGCGACTCTTCCTGCTTGGGCGCGGCGGCAGGCGTGGCCGGCTTCACGGCTGGCGTGGTCGGCTGCACCGCGACGGGGGTGGCAGCCGCCCCGGTCGTGGCGGTCACGCCATCACCGGGGGCCTGCGCGGTCACGCCATCATCGGCGGCCTGATCACCAGCGGCCGGCGCGGCAACGCTGCCGTTGTCTGTCGGTGCCCCGTCCGTGGTGGCCCCGGCCGCGCCGTCGGCGGTAATCAGCGCGGCGAGGTTGTCCGCGAACTGGGCGATCAGCTTGCCACTGATCTCCGGCAGCAGCGAGCGGCCGAACTGAGCGGGCTTGCCCGTGACGTTCAGGGACGTGTGGATGGTGGCGATCGTCGTGCCGGGCTCCTCGCCGGACTTCAGGACGGCGTTCACCGACGCCGACGCGGTACCGGAGCCGCGGGTCTCCTTGCCAGCGGCGTCCAGCACGATCGTGAAAGTCGCCTGGTCCTTCTCGACGAACTTCGCGGTGCCCTTGTAGGTCAGCGACAGCGCGCCGAGCTTGACCTTGACCTGGCCTTCGATGGAGTCGCCGTCAACGGACAGGACGCTGGCGCCGGGCATGCACGGAGCAATACGTTCCACGTCGAGCAGGACGTCCCACGCCTGCTCCAGCGGCACGGGAACCATGAAGGAGTTGTCAAGCTCGATAGCCATGAGGTGAATGCCTTCTCACTTTTGTCATTACTAAGTGCTGAGGATTCTACGCGCACCTGACCTTCCCGCTTCTTGGCGGGCATATCGGACGGAACGAGAAAAAGTGGGAGGGCCTCCTGGCTGCGGATCGCCGTCGGCCGTGGCATGGCGTACCTGACCTGCTGTGATCAGGGCTCGCTGCTGGTACTCGCCCGGCGGCCCTGGCCAGGGACGTAGGGGCGGATGTTCGCGCGGATCGTGAGGCGCTCGTCCCGCTCCTTGGTCAGCTCGGCTAGGCGTTCCCCGGATGCCGTCTTCAGTGCGGCAGCGAGTTCGCTGTCGGTCATCTCGGCAGGTTTCAGGTCCATCTCTCTCGATCACCTGTGCTAATGCCGCTCGGTCGCGACGTTTGGTGGCAGGGCGTTTCCCGGTCCATGCCTCACCGAAGCCATGACGGGGCGAACCGGGAGACGTCTTTAAATGTGCGGCAGTAAGCGAGTGCTTACAAGGAGCACGCGACCGGAGTGCCACGGGGCCGACCGTGGTGGAATTCCACCTCAGCCCGTGAAGCTGCCAGTATCACAGGTGGAGAAGGCGTCCGCGATCAGCCGAAGCGGCCGTGGACGTAGTCGGCGGTGCGGGGGTCGACGGGGCTGTCGAAGATTTGCTCCGTGGGGCCGGATTCCACGATGCCGCCGGGCTTGTTCTCGGCCGCGAGGAAGAACGCGCAGGTTTGCGAGACGCGCTGGGCCTGCTGCATGTTGTGGGTGACGATGACGATCGTGATCTGCGAGGAGATCTCCGCGATCGTCTCCTCAACCCGGCGGGTGGACGTCGGGTCAAGAGCCGAGCACGGCTCGTCCATGAGCAGCACGTCCGGGGCGACCGCCAGCGACCGGGCGATGCACAGCCGCTGCTGCTGGCCACCCGACAGCGACCCGCCGGGGGCGCCGAGCCGGTTGCTGACTTCCTTCCACAGCCCGGCGCGGCGCAGGGAGGACTCGACAAGTGCGTCCTTGTCTGAGTGCTTGATGCCCGCCAGCTTGAGGCCGCTGATGACGTTGTCGTAGATCGACATCGTGGGGAACGGGTTCGGCTTCTGGAAGACCATGCCGATCCGCCGGCGCACGTGCTGCGGGCGCTGGCTCGGGTTGTAGATGTCCTGCCCGGCCAGCAGCACCTCGCCGGCCAGTTGCGCGCCCTTGATCATCTCGTGCATGCGGTTGAGGATCCGCAGGAACGTCGACTTGCCGCAGCCGGACGGGCCGATCAGCGCGGTCACGGTGCCTGGTGCCATGTCCAGCGAGACCCGCTCGAGCACCTTGCGGCTGCCGAACCAGGCCGAGACGTTGCGCGCCTCAAGGCCGACGAGCGGCGCCTGGTGCGGCTGAGTCTGGGTGAAGGCGATGTCGGTCATGGCATGAGGTCCTTCAGTACACGTTGGGCAGCAGCGCTGTCAGGCACTGGTACAGGTTCCACAAGACGGCGATGATGACGGGAATGGTCGCGATCCAGGCCGGCCACCGGGACCAGCGGCTGGCCAGCACCGTCCCGAGCGCCGCCGCCGCGGCCAGCGCGATCGCCCAGGCCATCGCGGGGATCAGGGCGCTCGCGTCGCGGCCAAGTGCGACCTCTGACGCCCCGATCGCGGGAAAGGCGCTCGGGGTAGGCTGCGCTGCCGTCACCAGTCTGGCCTCGACCTCGTCGTAGTGCGCGGGAGCGATCCGGGAGTCGGCGGTCACGAGAAGGAGCTGGTTGGCATAGCTACGGAACGGAACGGCCTTCCTGCTGCTAGCCACGCCAACCACCTGATACGTGGCGGTCCCCTGGCTGGTGACTGCCGTGATCTGGGCGCCCGTGCGCAGTTGCGGCAGCCGGGCGAACGGGGCGCCGAACGTCGCCCGCCGCCCGAGGATCACCGAGATGCCGGACTGGCCGGGCAGCGGCGTGTCCCGCATGAGGCCCGGGCCGAGGGCCAGATCCTCCGGGCTGGTCCCGTAGACGACCACCAGGTCGCGGACGGCGATCGACGGAATGGACAAGATCGCCATCGGGTCGCCCGGCTGCACCGGCTCCATCGCCCCGTCCGGCCCGGTCGGCGCCTGCGGCCCGGCCGGAGCGACGCCCCCGCCGAGCTGGTCCTGCAATTTGGTGTACAGCGCGCTTTGCGCGCGGGCCTCCTGCGCGCCGGATAGCACGTACAAGTAGCCGATGAAGCCGAGGATCGCCACCGCCAGCAAGGTGATGGCGACGCCGACCGAGCGGACGGTGCCGTCCGAGGCCCTCGGCACCGGAGTCACCGTCGGCCTGATCCTGTCATGGCGCCGGGCGCGGATCCTGGCCAGGAACGGGGTCCGGCCAGGGGCTGGGACCGTGACCGGGCCGGGGGCTGGGACCGGGCTGGGGGCTGGGACTGGGCCGGGGGCTGGGACCGTGACTTGCCTGGCCGTGTCGATGACGTCGTCCTCCCCGGTGAACGTCACCGCAGGCCGCCCCGTCTGCGGCGCAGGTACGCGGCCACCGACGGCGGCGCGGCGACCGCGAGCAGGACGCCCAAAGCGGTGATCACCGCCAGCAGGAGGTCGTTCGTGCCGCTGTTTGGCACGTTTACCACTCCTCCTGTGATATCGACGCCTTGCGCGCTGGTTCCAGAGGGACCACCTGAGCCCGTGCCTGACGTGCTGCCCACGTTGCTCGTCCCGGCGCCCGGCGTGCTGGTGCTGCCCGTCGTGGACGACGGCCCCGGTGTGCCGGCGCTGGCGCTGGCTGTGGGACTTGTGCTGCCAGGGGTGCCGCAGTCCAGCGGCGAGCCGACCTTCTGGCACTTGCTCGGGTACGGCGCGGTGTCGAGCAGGGTGTCCTGGCCCTGGGCATTGAACGTCGGGTTGTGGCACTGGGCGTAGTCGCCGAAGCTTGGCGCGCCGACGGTCCCGGGGATCTTGTTGACCTGCTCGAAGGCGCCCTGGACGAGGTTGACTGGCAGTGGCGAGTAGCCGAGCTCGCCGGCCTGCTGCTGACCTTGACACAAGTAGAAGTCGATGTAGGTACTCAGGCTTCGGCCAACCGCACTGGTGAAGATCGGCGGGACATTCTTGCCGTTCGGTACGATCAGGTAACTGTAGCTGGACAGTGGGTAGCTGCGCGGGTCGGTGTAGGTGTAGACGTTGTTCAGGTTCTGCTGCAGGAAGTTCGGGCTGCTGGAGTCCTCGTCGATCTGCGCCTGGGTCAGCGCGACCGCGACGTTGGACGCGGATGGCAGCACGTAGTACCCGGCGGGGTTCTCCATCGCGACGACCGGCCAGTGCGCGTTTAGCGCGTAGGCGTACTCGTCATAGCCGATGGCCCCCTCGCCGTAGCTGGACGTGATGTAGGTGGCGACGTTGTTGGACCCGTTCTCCGCCTTCACAGCGCCGTTGTCCCAGTTGATCGGGTAGAACTCCGTCTGCGGGCAGGGCAGCTTGATCCCCGGGTGCACCTGCTGGCAGAACGCGTTCCACTGCGTCGGGTACACGTTCGCCATCCACCGCGTCAGGAAGTACGTCGCACCGGACCCGTCGGACCGCACGACGGGGATGATCGGCTCGTTGGGAAGCTGGGCGCCGTAGTCCTTGGTGATCTCCGGGTTGTCCCAGTTGGTGATCTGGCCGGTGAAGATCTTCATGAGCGTCTCGCCGGACAGCCGCAGGTTGGTGATCAGCTTGCCGGCCACCGTGATGTGGTACATGAACGCGGTCCCGCCGCCCACGTCCGGCACGTAGGAGTACCCCCAGCTGGGATCTTCCGTGCCCGTCCCGGCGAGCTCGTCCGCGCCGTTGCGGAACGGCGGGTCGCTGGCCGCGAAGTCGACCTGGCTGCCCTGCATGTAGTCGCCGCGGCCCGCCGCCGACCCGTCCGGGTCGAAGTTGACCGCCAGCCCGTTCGGCTGCAGGTCCAGGGCCCACTGCGTGAGCGCGACCGAGGCCCACGACGATCCCGAGCCGGACAAGGTGGCATAGGTGCTGGCGTACCCGGCGCTGGCCTTGGCCGCTGCGGCGACGGACACGATCGATGCCGCCGAGGTGGCGGACGTGGCCGCGATCGCGGGCAGGCCGGCGCCGAGCGCGGCCAGGGTAGCGCTGACTGTCACCAGGGTCGCCCACACCGAGGCGCGGCGCGCGATCCTGATCATGAGTTCCTCCGCGGGAAGTGCCGGACGATGGCGGCGAGTGAGCCGCTCTTGGTGAGGGAGCGGATCGAGCGGGTCCTGCCGGCCAGCGCCGCACGGGCGCGGGGAGAGCCGCAGACCAGTGCCGCCGGGCCAGCCAGGATAAGGGCCAGCCCCGTGATGAGGAGGGCCAGGACGACCCAGGACATGCCCGTGCCGTCCGGGTTGCTGAACGAGAGCGCGATCGCGTGCGCGTTCGAGGTGGCCGACACCGTCGGCGAGGCCGTCGGTGACGGCGTGGCCGAGGCAGTCGCCGCTGGCGTCGCCGATGCCGATGCCGATGCCGATGCCGATGGCGACGCGGACGGCTTGGGGTTGCCCGTCTGGTGCAGCACCGCGTAGGCGGCAGCGAGCGTCTGCTTCTTTAGGGACTGCGGCAGCGGCAGGTAGCCCGGCGCGAGCTGACCGGGCCCGTTGCCGGTCGTCTGGCCCCCGTCGGCCACGTCGTAGAGGAACTGGGCGATCTTGGCCGCCTTGGTGGCGGAGACTCCGCCAGTCGGCACCATCGCGTAGATCACCATCGTGAGCGGGTACGCGGCCGGGTCCCGTGAGGCGAAGTTCATCGCGCGCGTGATGCCATCGGAGTTGACGGTCATGTCCTTGACCGCCGCGGCCATGCCCGCCAGGGTCGGCTTGACGTACCTGCCGTCCGCGTTCTCAAGGGCGGCCGTCGGGAACAGGAACCGGGCCGCGTCCGCCTCGTCGAGCACCGCCCATAGGTCCCGGTCACCGGGCACCTGGGGCGGCAGGGCGTCGTAGGTGCCGGTCGTCTGGTCCCGCTGGTCCTGCGTGCCTGGCTGGATGTTCTCCGCCTGGTCCGTGGCCACCGTCGCCAGCGGGTAAACCGGGCTGTAGAGCACCGACAGCGGGAAGTACGGGTCCATCGTCAAGAACGCGTCGGTCGGGTACTGCACGCCCAGGTAGTAAGTATTGACATGGTTGCCCCACGGGTCGAACTGGCCGGCCAGGAAGCCGGCCGCGTCCTTGTTCGCCGCGATCCAGCTCGTCATCGTCCACGTCATGTCGCTGTTGCCGGAGACGACGGTGGGGATCTCGTACCCGCTCGGCTGAGCCGGGTTCTGCTTCACCGTCGGGTTGAGGCGCTCGAACTCGGGGTCTGAGTAGAGGTTGGTCGGGTCGTTGTCGACGCCGTTGTCACAGCCGAACGGGCCGCCCGCCGCCCCTGGGCACGCCTCGTTGGTGAAGTCGTAGGACGTCGTCAGCAGCTTGGCGACCAGCCGCGGATCGAGCTTGAAGTTGGTATAGGGCTGTCCGGTGTTCTGGTTGTCCACCCAGTACGCAACGGACTCGGCGGACACCGCGACTGGCGCGTATGTATAGGGATGCGTGCCTGTCCCGCTGGCCGGCTGCGTCGTGAACGCCACGTCGGTGATGCCGCTGAGGAAGTCCTGCCGGGCCTCGTCCTCATTGAGCGAGGAGTTGTACTGCACCTCCACCGAGTTGTTGCCCCAGCAGAAGCCCGGCTCCCACTGGAGCATGGCGTCGGACAGCATGGGCGAGCCGCCCGCCGTGAAGTCAGCGGTGCGCAGCGGGCACCCGTTCGGCGTTGGCGCGAAGTGCAGCGGGATGATGATCCGCTTGATCCACGAGCAGTACCCGTTGGGTTTCCCGGCCAGTGGCAAGAAGGCGTACTCGCCGGTGTCCAGCCCGGCGCCGGCCGACGCGGAGTCCAGGCTGTGGTCGCTGCAGTCCGGCGGGGAATCACCCAGGCTGTTGCCGCCCTGGGAGGGCACGACCACCAGCGAGCAGGGGTGCGTCGGGTCGCAGCCGAGGAACTGGTTCTGCACGGACGCGAACAGCAGCATGTCCGTCGAGCCGGTGCCGTTGGCCGTCGTGGCGGAGTATGCCGTGTTGCCGGGGCCGTCGGAGCCGAAGGTGGCGGGCGTGCCGCCGTTCGTCGCGTCATAGCACTGGTCCGGGTTGGTCGGGTGCGTGCCGCGGCACTCGGCGACCATGACCGGGTAGTCGGTCGCCCCGTTGTCGTAGTCCGTCGTCGGGTCGCTCGGGGTGAAGCCGGTCCAGCTGACCACGACCATCTGGTTGGTCAGGTTCGTCGTCTGGCTGACCGTTACCCTGGCGGCGCTGGCGAAGTCCTTGCCCGTGTTCGGGTTGTACATGTGTGGCCCGAGCCAGGTGTTCGCCGGCAGCTTCTTGGGCTTCGGCGGGGGCTTCTTGGTCGCCGTGGGAGTTGGCGTGGGCGTTGCCGTCGCCGTGGGCGTCGCGGTAGGCGATGGGGTGGCGGAGGCACTAGCCGATGACGTGGATGACGCGCCCGACGCCTGCGCCGCCCCGGGCACGGCCACGATGATCGCGATGCCCGCCGTCGCCCCGAGGGCGAGCAGCCTGCTTCTCATGCTCTCGTCCTCCCGACGCTTACGGCGCGTTCGAGCTTGCGCCGCTGCCGCCTGGTGAGCTCGCCAGGCGCGTTGCCGCCGAGCCGGCGGGCGATGGTGAACAGGATCAGGACCAAGACGATCAGGACGAAGCCGCCGCCGAAGGCGCGGATCTTGTCGTTCATGTCTGGTTCCTGGACCTGGATGAAGGTGTACAACGGCAGGCTCGTCTGCCAGTTGGCGAACGGGTTGGTGTTCATGCCGCTCGCGTACCCGGCGACTAGGAGCACCGGCGCGGTCTCGCCGATGCCGCGGGCCACGGCGAGCAGCACAGCGGTCGCCAGCCCGGAGCGGGCGGTCGGCAGCACGACCCGCAGCACCGTCCGCCACTGGCTGCCGCCGAGCGCGTAGGACGCCTCGCGCAGCGTTCCCGGGACGATCCGCAAGACGGCCTCCGAGGCCCTGGTCACGATCGGCAGCATGGTCACGGCGAGTGCGAGGGCGGCGGCGAAGCCGCTCTTGGGCACGCCGAGGGTCAAGACGATGAACGCGAGCACGAACAGGCCCGCGATGATGTCCGGCAGCGCGGTCATCGCGTCCACGAGCATCCGCACCGGGCGGGCCATCCGGCCGCCCACCTCGGCGAGGTACAGCGCGGCCGCGACGCCCAGTGGTACCGCCATCACGGTCGCGAGCGTGATCTGCTCCAGCGTGCCGACGGCCGCGTGTGCGATGCCGCCGACGTCCAGTGGGCTGCTCGAGGAGGCTAGCGACATCGACTCCGTGAAGAACGACAGGTGCCGCACCGCCGCCGCACCGCGCACGAGGGTATAGGCGACCTGGTCGATGACGATCGCCGTCGCCACGATGCCAGCGGTGGTCAGGCCGATCCTGATGACCTTGTCCCGGACGGCGAGGCGGTCCCACTGGAAGGCTGCCATGGCGGTGTAGAAGAGGAGGAAGAGCGCGTACCAGGCAACCCAGAAGCCCAGCACCCCGGTGAACGGGAGGGCGCGCTCGTAGAGCACCCAGTCGAGGGCGAGCGCCCCGGCGGCGGCGCCGCCCATGGTGAGCATGTCCTCGAGGGTGACGGCGGCAAGCCGGATCGGCCTGTCGCCCGCCGCGCTGGCGGGAGGCTGGGTAGCCGCGTTTGCCGCGGTCGTGGTGTCCGTCGCCATCAGTCAGCCGTCACAAGTCCGGACCGGGAGCGGCCAATCACGATCGCGCCCAGCATGTTGACGATCAAGGTCATCCCGAACAGCACCAGGCCGGCGGCCATCAGGGCGGACAGTCCCATGGACCTGGGATCGGTGAAGGAGTTGAAGTCGAGCGCGATCGTGGCGGCGATCGAGTTGCCGCCGGACTGGAGCACGTGACCGGTGAACTGATAGACGGGGGTAATGATCAGCGTGACGGCGATGGTCTCGCCGAGCGCGCGACCCAGGCCCAGCATGGTCGCGCCAATCATGCCGCCGCGCCCGAAAGGCAGCACGACGGCGCGGATCATCCCCCACCGGGTCGAGCCCAGCGCGTAAGCGCCCTCCCGTTCGCCCTGCGGTGCCTGCGAGAAAACCTGCCGGGACAGCGACGTAATGATTGGGATCACCATCAGGGACACCACCACGCCAGCGATGAACGTCGATTGCGCGTAGTTCGAGACCAGGTTCTGCTTCGTGAACTGGAAGACTGGGATAAAGCCGAGGTGCCTGCCGAGCCAGCTGTCGAAGCCCAGGATGCGCGGCTCGAGGAAGTACAGCCCCCACAGGCCGAAGATGATGCTTGGGATCGCGGCCATAAGGTCGATCAACGCGATCAGCGACCGCTGCAGCCGGGCCGGCGCGTACTCAGAGATGTACAAGGCGATGGCGATCCCAGTGGGCACCGCGATGACCATCGCGATCAGCGCGATGAGGATGCCCAGCGGCAAGATCGCGGCGATGCCGAAGTGCTGCGGGTCGTACATGATCCAGGTCTGTGCGGTCAGGAAGCCCAGCCCCATGAACCGGAACGCCTTCAGCGACCGCAGTATCAAGAACGTAAGGATCAGCCCGGTGATTACGAACACCGACAAGCCCGAGGCACGCAGGATGCCGCGGAAGATCCGGTCGCCCGTCGAGGGGCGTGCCACGATTACGCGCGGGATGTCGCTGGCTGCCGGGTCGCCCGGCTGGGGTCGCGCGTCGGAGTCCATGACGATCCCCCCGCTCCTCTCAGGAAATGCACGCCCATCCATGGTCCACGGTGGGCGGGTCAACACTGCTGCCTGCTGGTGTACGTATCGAGTACTAAAAATGAACAGAGGGTAAACAATACCTACTTATGCGATCTCAATAGGCTAATGACAAGTATGACCCGGATTCCGCTGCTGACCAGCAGCGGAACCCGGGTAATTTTGGACGCTGGGCGCGACTTAGGACGGGGAACCGCAGGCCGCGAGTGGCAGGAAGCCGTAGTCCGCCAGCGCGGCAAGAGCCGTCTTGTTGGAGCAGATGTATCCCGTGCGGCCGAGGAACGACTCGAACCGGGGCAGGATGTGGTCGGACGTCTTGGTGTCGTACCGGACGACGTCGTAGATGGTGCGGTTCAGCTTGGTGGCGGCGAAGGCCTTGTTGATGGTCGGGTCCGCGCCCTTGGACAAGACGACGGTGGGCTGGTAGACCGTGGAGCCGACCTTGACCGCGCCGAGTCCGAGGTAGCCGGTCTGGTTGTAGCCGAACTCGTTTTGCCCCTTGCCCGGCTTCGCGGTAGGCGAGGAGGCCGAGTGGTACTTCTGGGCGATCCAGTCGGCGACCGAGTAGATGAAGATGGCTGACGGGTCATCGAACTGCTTTGACAGGCCCTGGTTTTGCTCTAGGTCCTGGTTCACGCACGGGCCTGGCCCGGAGATGCCGATCGCCTTCAGCCAGAAGGTGGTCGTGGCGGCGCTGGACGGCGGGATGTAGACGTGAATGGGCTCGTCGGCACCGCCCACCTCATCCCAGTTCTTGTCCTGGCACACGTAGATTGCGGCCAGCTGGGCCTTGGTCAGGCTCTTGGGCGCGTAGGTCTGCGGCTTGCCCTTGGCGGCGCCGGTGTCGCGGACGGCGTAGGTGACGGCGTCGCCGGCGTAGGCGATGTAGGCGTCGCCGCCCGACCCGTACGGCGGCGAGCTCGCGTTCGGGCCGCTGGACGTCCGGGCGAAGTCGATGCAGTAGTGGGTGGTCTTGCCGTCATAGGTGTTGTCGTCCAGGGTCTTGATCCCCTGGTTCCCGCCGTTTGGCCGCTGGATTTTGCTGCAGCCCGCCTTAGTGGCGATGGTCGAACTGGAGGCGATGGTGCCCGGCGCGGTGGCGTCCCATGAGTAGAAGTACGGGTCGTTCGTGCCGTGGTCCTTGGCCGGGATGGTGGCGTTGTAGTCGACGGAGAGCTGATCGAACAGGAACTCATCGGTGTCGGCGCCGACGCTGACGACGTCGTAGGACTGTGGGACCACCGCCTTCCCGCTGCTGTTGATCGGGTCGGCCAGGGCGCTCGTCGCGGTCAGTGCCGGCACCGCCGACGCGATCAGCGCCGCCGCGGCGGCGGTCGCGAGGCCCGCGGTCACCTTTCTCAGCTTGTGCATGCGCACACTCCTTCCGGAGGCAGTTGGTTCCAACCGGCCTGGACAGCGCCCAGACCGCCCGCTGACGCTCGCACCGGGCGGCTCATAATCTCAGATGCATACCTATATGGTGGGAAAAGTATAGATGAACGGCAGGTGAATTTTCCTACTAAATAGGTCTAGTTGATTAGGATTTACGTCTCGTGACCAGGCGAACGCGAGCGGGCCCCCTGCCAACTGGCAGGGGGCCCGTACAGGGCGCTAGCGGACTAGGACATGCTGCCGCAGCCCGCGTAGTTGATGAAGCCGTAGGCCGCGATGTCAGCCTTGGCGGTCTTGTTGGTGCACAGGTAGCCAGTCGCGGAGAAGAACGGCTCCAGGCGCTGGTAGATGTGGTCCTTCGTGAGCGTGGTGTAACGCAGGATGTTGTAAAGCGTGCGGTAGTAGGCGGTCGGGAACTTGGGGTTGGTAACCGCCGTCTTGGTGGCCGAGGTCACCGGGGAGACGCCGTTGATCTCGCCGAGGGCAAGGACGCCGATCTTGTCGCAGCCGAACTCGTTCTGGCCCTTGGCCGGCGCCTTGGCGGTGCAGGACATCGAGCGGTACTCCTGCGCCAGGTAGCTGCCGATGGAGAAGATGAAGATCGCGTTCGGGCTGTTGAAGCCGGAGTACGTGCCCTCGTTCTCCTCGGGAGCCTGGCTAACGCAGCTACCCAGCGTGGTGATGCCCATGACCCCTTCCCAGAAGGACAGGGTCCCGGAGCCGGACTGCGGCAGATACACCGTGATCTTGGCGTTCTTGCCACCGACCTGGTCCCAGTTGGTGATCTTGCAGCCGAAGATCCCCTTGAGCTGAGCGGTGGTGAGGCTCTTGGGAGCGTCGGTGCCGCCCTTGAGGGCCGTCGAGCGGGCTGCCCAGGTCACCGCGTCGCGCGCGAACGCCACGTACCCGACACCGCCCGAGCCGCGCGGCGGGGCCTTGGAGCCGCGGGGGCTGGACGAGCGGCCGAAGTCGATGCAGTAGTGCCCAGTCTTGCCGTCGAAGCTGTTCGCGTCGAGAGCGGTAAGGCCAGCGCTGGAGCCGTTCGGCCGGCTTATTGACGCGCAGCCCGCCTTGGGCGTGATCTTGTAGGGGTCAGGCGTCGGCGCCACGTCAACGCCGGCGGGCAGCGCGTCGTCGCTGTAGAAGTACGGGTCGGTCGCGCTGTGCTTCTTGGCCGGGATGGTGGCGTTGTAGTTGACCGACATCTGGTCGAGCACGTACTCGGTGGTGTTCGAGCCCACGCCGACCACGTCATACGACTGTGGCACTACGCCCTTCGGCGGGTCGGCTGGTTTCGCCGACTTGGCCGGCGCGGCTGGCGCGGTCGGCGCCGCCGAGGCCACGCCCGCCGTCCCGGCCACGAACGCGGCCAAGGACGCTACGGTCGCGACCGTAGTCATGAATCTGGTGAGTTTTGGCATTCCGCTGCCTCCAGGTAGCTGCCCGCTTCCAAATTCCGCACGATCCCGGTATGCAGGCCGCGCGGTATTCGCGTTCCTGACTCTGCCTGGGAATAGGCTGTTGGACAAGGGAATAAAAAGCGTCGGGGAGATTATCTCTTGGCGATCGCTACCAGGACGGGCGCTGAAATTCTGGCAACGGAACGGCAATTAATGAATTTCGCAAGCCTGACTTGATGTACGGGCGGTGAACGAACCTTGGAATTGTCTGATGAAGCCATCGGGATGTTAACAGGTCGGGATACTAGGGAATACGTGTGATCACTTTTGGTGATCACATGATGACTTCACGTCCGCGCCGGGAGTCGGGCTGCCGCGACGGGGGCGCGTGCGCGTTCTGGTGGAGGGAACTGTCCGTATCTGAGGCATAGAAACTATCTTGCGCTACTTATTGCGGATTTCGGTGGTCTTGGTATCATTGCGCAACTGAAACACGCGCTCAACGGCGATCTCGGCGCTGAAACAGTCGATGGACGCCGCGAATGAGGGGTGACCGCATGGCCACTGCCCAGCACATACCGCCTGCATCCGGCGAACTGCAGGTTGAGAAGGGCCTCAAGTCCGGAGCACTCGGACTCATCTCCACCACCGTCATGGGCGTCGCGTCCACCGCGCCCGCCTACAGCCTTGCAGCGACGCTAGGATTCATCGTCGTCGCGGTCGGGCTCGGAGCACCGATCGTCGCGCTGCTCGCCTTCATCCCAATCGTGCTCACCTCGATCGGCTACAACGAGCTGAACAAGGCCGACCCGGACTGCGGCACCACGTTCACCTGGGGCAGTCGGGCCTTCGGCCCGAAGACCGGGTGGGCCGGCGGCTGGGGCATCGTCGCAGCCGACGTGCTGTGCATGGCCAGCCTGGCTCAGATCGCCGGGCAGTACGTGTTCCTGCTGTTCGGCAACACCAGCATCGGCGACAACCCGACCAAGGGCTGGGTGCTGCTGGTCGGCCTGCTGTGGATAGCCGCGATGACCTACATCTGCTACCGGGGCATCGAGGTGTCCGCTCGATTCCAGCAGGTCCTGCTTGGCGTCGAGTTGGTCATGCTGCTGGTGTTCTCGGTGACTGCGTTCATCCGGATCGGCACAGGCAACCACCCAGCGAGCTCGATCCACCCGTCGCTGTCGTGGTTCAACCCGCTGCAGAACGGCTTTACTGGTTTCGTCGGCGGCATCATCCTCATGCTCTTCATCTACTGGGGCTGGGACACCGCCGTCGCGGTTAACGAGGAGACCAAGAACCCGGACAAGACGCCGGGCCGCGCGGCCGTCTTGTCGACCCTGATCTTGCTGGTGACCTATTTCGTCGTGATCATGGCCGCACAGTCGTTCGCCGGCATCGGCACCACCGGGATCGGCCTGGGCAACAGCAACAATCCCGACGTTCTGTCGGTGCTCGGCGGCGCGGTGTTCGGCACCTCCGGGATCGGGCTGGTCTTCTCCCGGCTGCTTATCTTGATGGTGCTTAGCTCGGCGGCCGCCTCCACCCAGACGACGATCTTGCCGACCGCGCGCACCACCTTGTCGATGGCGGCCTACAAGGCCATCCCGACGGTGTTCGCGAAAATGCACCCGCGCTACCTCACCCCGTCCGTCTCGACCATCGCGATGGGCGCGGTCTCGGCGGTGCTGTACGCCGGGTTCAACTACCTGTCCGGCGGCAACGTGATCCCCGACGCGGTGACCGCGATCGGCCTGTACATCGCGTTCTACTACGGCATGACCGGCTTCGCGTGCGCCTGGTACTACCGCGCGACCCTCGGCGAGAGCCCGCGGAACCTGTGGATGCGCGGCATCCTGCCAGCGCTTGGCGGGCTGATCATGTACGCGGCGGGCGCCTGGTCCGTGTGGGCCGACTGGGACGTGGGCACCCAGACCAGCTACACCACGTGGACGATGCCGTTCGAGCCACACTGGCACGTCGGCGGCGTCTTCGTGATCTTCTTCATCTCGGCCCTGGTCGGGCTGATCGTGGGCATCGCCGTCCGGTTCGGCATGCCGGCGTTCTTCCGCAAGCAGACCCTGACCCGCACCACCCCGACCCTGGTCCCCGACCTGGACTAGCGCCCCAACCCCGAACCCGGCCAGTTGCGCCGGTGACCCTTTCGCGTGGCCCGCGGCTTGACGTGTCGCGGGCCACGCGCGTTCCACCCGACCGCTGGCGCGTCTGCGCTCCCTCCCCGGCGCTCCCTCCCCGGCGCTCCCTCCCCGGCGCTCCCTCCCCGGCGCTTCCCTCCCCGGCGCGGCGGCTCGTTGGCGTCGTCGTGTCCTATCCCAGCCGGCCCGTTGGCGTGCCTGCGTCGCCATAGCCGGTCCGTTGGCGCCGGCGAGTCCGATCGGCTGGGGGTCGTTGGCGGCGGCGAGTCCGATCGGCTGGGGGTCGTTGGCGGCGGCGAGTCCGATCGGCGGGGGGCGGGGGTCGTTGGCGGTGGCGAGTCCGATCGGCGGGGGGCGGGGGGCGCTGGCGGCGTGGAGCTGGGCGAATCGAGGCAGTGCTAATCGAACAAGGCGCGGATGTCGTCGGCGTCTAGGGCTGAGCTGAACGTGCCGTCGCTGTCGATCACCGAGGAGAAGAGCTCGGCCTTGCGGGCCTTGAGCGCCATTACCTTTTCCTCGATCGTCCCGGCGGAGATTAGCCGGTAGACCATCACGTTCCTGGTCTGGCCAATGCGGTGCGCCCGGTCGACGGCCTGTGCCTCGGTCGCCGGGTTCCACCACGGGTCGAGGAGGAAGACGTAGTCCGCCTCAGTCAGGTTCAGCCCGAAGCCGCCCGCCTTCAGCGAAATGAGGAATGCCGGAGCCGTGCCCGTCTTGAATTCGTCCAGAACGGCCGCGCGATTAGTGGTCGAACCATCCAGATAGCATGTCGCGACCCCGGCCGCTTCCAGCTTCTGCCGTGCGATCCGCAGGAATCGGGTGAACTGGCTGAAGACCAGCGCCCGGTGCCCGCCGCCCGCGACGTCCAGCACCTGCTCGACGAGCGCGTCGACCTTGGCGGACGGGACATCGGAATGCTCCGCGTCGACCAGCCCGGCGTGCAGCGACAGTTGGCGCAGAAGGGTTAGCGACCGCAAGATCGTGAAGCGGTTGCGATCCACGTCCCCCAGCAACCCGAGGACCTTCTGCCGCTCCCGCTGCAGGTGCGTCTGGTACAGCTTGCGATGCTTGGGGTGCAGGTCCACGTCCAGGACCTGCTCCTGCTTCTCCGGCAGGTCGGCGGCCACCTGCTCCTTGGTCCGCCGCTTGATCACTGGCTTGATCCGGCGCCGCAGCTGCGCGAGCAGCTCGCCGTTGCCGCCCTTCTCAATGGGCTTGGCATAGTACTCGCGGAACCGGTCTGGGCTCGGGAACAACCCGGGCGCGGTGATGGACAGCAGCGACCATAGCTCGGTCAGGTTGTTCTCCATCGGCGTGCCGGTGATCGCCACCTTGAACGGGGCCGGCAGCGTGCGCGCGCACTGGTATGCCTTCGACTGGTGGTTCTTGACGTACTGCGCCTCGTCCATGATCAGGCCAGACCACTGCGCCGAGCCGTAGGCGTCGAAGTCCAGCCGCAGCAGCGTGTATGAGGTCACCACCGCGTCGGCGCCCGCGATCACCTCGCTGAGTTCCTGACCGCGGCGGCCGAGCGTGTCGCCGAGCGTGACCACTTTCAGGTCGGGAGTGAACCGCGCGGCCTCCGCCGCCCAGTTCGGCAGCACGCTGGTCGGTGCGACGATAAGAAAAGGCCTTTTACTATCCGTGGCAGCCGCGCCCGACTCTTGCCCGGCAGATAGTTGCTGCCTGGCGTGACTGATCAGCGCCAGGGTCTGCAGCGTCTTGCCGAGGCCCATGTCGTCGGCCAGGATGCCGCCGAGCTGGTGCTCCCACAAGAAGGCGAGCCACTGGAAGCCCTCGAGCTGGTACGGGCGCAGCAGCGCCTGGACTGTCGCCGGCGGCTCAGCCTTGGGGATGGCCTCGGCCGACACCAGGCCCTCCACCTGCCGCTGCCAGGCCCGCGCCTGGCCGCTGATGACTCCCAGGCCGGCCAGCTCTTCCCACAGCCCCGCCTGGAAGCGGCTGATCCGCAGGGACTGTTCGGGCCGGTCGGTCAGCGCCCGGGCCTCCTCGATCAGTGACTTGAGGCTGGCCAGCTCAGGCTTGTCCAGCGAGAAGTACGCGCCGTCGGCAAGCAGCAAGTGCGACTGGCCGCTGGCCAACGCCACGAACACGTCGGCGAACGGGACGTCGCGGTCCTCTACGGTGATCGTGATGCCCAGGTCGAACCAGTCCGGGTCGCCGTCACGCTCCTGCGTGGACAGCCCGATCCGCAGGGAGTCGCTCGCCTCGCGGTACTCGGCGGGAGAGCCGGTGACCTCCACGGTCAGGCCCTGTTGCCCGGTCAGCAGCGGAAGCGCCTGCGTGGTGAACCACATCGTGTCCAGCCCGGTGAGCCGCGAAGCCGCGGGACCGGGCCGGTCGGGACCGGGCCGGTCGGGGCTTGCCAGCCCGTCGGGAGACAGGGCCGGAGGCAGGGTGAGGCTGGCTAGCACCCGGCGCTCGGCCTCACGGTCGCGCAGGCCGTCGGCGGCGACCGCGCCATGCAGCGGCGCGCGGAGCACCTGCCCGGCCACCTCGTAGGCCCACTCCCAGGTGAGCTGCACGTCATGGCCGTCGGCGTAGTCCGCGTGCAGCACCAGCGTCGGGTCGCGGATCTCCGGGGCGGCGAACGACCCGTCCGAGGAGGTCATCGTCGCCATCCGGGCCAGCCGGGGGTAGTACCGCAAGGTGAACGAGGCCCGGTCGGACTCCGGTACCGAGAAGTGCTCGCCGGCCACGGCCAGCCGCTGCAACTGCGGCGGGACCGGCTTGCTGAGGCGGGCCAGCAGGAACCGGGCGCGCTCGCCGAGCCCGGCCTGCGCCCGGTCGGTGTAGATGACGCCGTGCCCGGCCGAGCCGACGAACCGCAGTGGTACCAGAGCCTGCGGGTTCAAGCCCTGCAGCGGTTCGCCGCCAGGCTGGATGACCGGAGCGACCAGCAGGCTCGTCCCGTCGCTCGTGACGTCCAGGCAGAGCTTGGCGGTGCCGGGAGCGGGGATCTCGCCGAGCTTGCGCGGGTAGACCAGGGGCAGCCCGATCGAGGCCGCCTCGTCCAGGAGGTTCCACAGCTGCCGTGACTCGCACGCGGCCAGGTCGATGTTCTTCAGGTCATGGCCATACCCGCCGTAGCCGTAGCCGTTGTCGTGATACGGGTTGGTGCCGGCCCGGTAGATGGCGTACAGCTCATGCAGCAGCCGCACGTGGGAGGCCGGGTACTCGTCCCGGATCGTCATGTAGTCGATCCGGGACCAGGACAGGTTCCCGGCGATCCAGCCGCCGTTGCGGCCGGTCTGGACGATGCGTGCCTGCAGGCGCATCCGAGGCGGTTCCGGTGCGGTTTTCCGGGCACCTGGAAGGTAGCGGCTGCCCGGGTAGGCGCTGGCCCGCTGGTCCGGCTGGCGGATCAGGCTCAGCTCGATCGCTAGCCGGGTTGAGGCATCGTCGGGAACCTCGTCGAGACCGGGCAGTGCCGCCGACCGCGTCGCGTCGAGCAGCGAGTTCAGCGACTCCTCCCACGGCAGTGAACTGTGGCGCCGGGGTCGGCCGGCGGGCGGCGCGGGAACCGCGGACTCATCGATCGCGGCCACCACGAGCGCGGCGACGTGGCGGCAGTTGTCACCTTCGGCGCAGCTGCAGTACCCGACGCGAAAGCGCAGCGGGAATCCCACTGATGCCCGGAACTCCGCGGAGACCGTTCGGACTTCGCCAGGGCCGTCGCCAGGGGCTGGCTTGCTCGCCGCGCGCTTCCAGTCGCGAACGGTACCGGTCAGCGTCTGCTCTGACGGGTTCCAGTGCATCTGGATGACAGCACGCTGCCGGGCCGCCTTGGTGCCTTCTGCGTACCGTTCGACCCCGATCGCGTCCTGGACGGACACGACATCGACGTCTCGCAAGATGACACGCTGCATGCGGTGAGAGTAGCCCCGTCCTCACAGTTACCGAGTCCCGTCGTGCCATTCTAGGTGTGAAAATGGGTACGATCGCCGACGTTCCACGACGTTTCATGCTGGTCGTCCCGCAACCCGGCATCGCAACCCGGCATCGCAACCCGGCATCGCAACCCGGCATCGCAACCCGGCATCGCAACCCGGCATCGCGAACCGGACGGGTTAACCTCAGGCGACTGGTCCGTAACGCGTATCGGACGTGGCAACCTTGTCACGTGGACTTCGTGGACGCCGACTACCCGCGGCGGCTTGTGCTGCTGCGGCACGCCAAGTCAGACTGGCCGGAGGGTGTCACCGATCATGACCGGCCTCTCGCCACTCGTGGCCGCCGAGACGCGCCCCTGGTGGGCCGCTGGCTGGCAAGATCCGGCTACCTGGCAGACGCCGTGGTCTGTTCCACGGCCCACCGCGCGCGGCAGACCTGGGAGCTGGCGGCCGCGGGGCTGCCGGCCCCCCCGGCCGCGCGCCTTGATCCCCGCGTGTACGAGGCGACAGTGCTCGGCTTGCTGATGCTGGTCCGCGAGCTGCCTGACGGGATCGCGACCGTGGCCATCGTCGGCCACAACCCGGGACTGGCCGAGCTCGCCGTCGGCCTCGCCGCGCCGCCGCCCCAGCCGCCCGTGTCCTTCCCGACCGCCGCAGTCGCCGTGCTCGGCCTTTCCGGCCCCTGGTCGCTGGCAGGCCCCGGTGAGGCGAGGCTGCTAGCCTTCGCCGTCCCCGCCGACATGAGGTGACTGCTTCGCCCCTTGGCGCCCGCTCCCGCGGTTACTTACAAGTAACTGTGTAGTCCGGCCCCCATTTTGGGGTGGCGAACTCCGCAGGATCATGTGGCACGGCTGGGCAGGATGGACCGGACCTCGGCGGCGATCTGCTTGTCCTCGCGGGCGGCGATCACGAAGGTCCGCACTGGCGCGCTGACCGTGCCGATCTCGTAGTCGTCGGCGTCCGGGGCGGCAGCGTTGCGGGCCTCGTCGATGCGGACGCCCAGGAACCCCAGCCCGCCGGCGGCGCGGGAGCGGATCTCCGGGGAGTGCTCGCCAACCCCGCCGGTGAACACCAGTGCGTCGAGGCCGTCCATTGACGCCGCCATCGCCGCGATGGACCCGCGCAGCCGGTGCAGGTAGACGTCACGGCCGAGGGCCGCCGCCTTGTCGCCTGCGGCCGCACGGGACAGCACCTCCCGCATGTCCGCCGTCCCGGTCAGGCCTAGCAGCCCCGACCGGGACTCTAGCGCCGCGGAAACCTCAGCCGAGGGCATGCCCGCGTGCTCTTCCAGCCACAGCACCAGGCTGGGGTCCACCGCCCCGGACCTGGTCGCCATGACCAGCCCGTCCAGCGGCGTGAACCCCATCGTCGTGTCCACGCAGCGGCCCTGCCGGACGGCCGCCAGCGACGCCCCGGCGCCCAGGTGGCAGGTGACGATGCGAAGCGGGTTGTCCCCAGCCCGGTAGGCGGGAGAGGCCCGGGGCCGGCGGTTTGTGCCGGTTCCCCCGGGAGGGGGGGTGTCAGGGGGGCGTCCCCCCTGAGCCGGGGGGTCGACAGGGGGGTTGTCCCCAGCCCGGTAGGCGGGAGAGGCCCGGGGCCGGCGGTTTGTGCCGGTTCCCCCGGGAGGGGGCGTGTCAGGGGGGCGTCCCCCCTGAGCCGGGGGGTCGACAGGGGGGTTGTCCCCAGCCCGGTAGGCGGGAGAGGCCGGGGCCGGCGGTTTGTGCCGGTTCCCCCGGGAGGGGGCGTGTCAGGGGGGCGTCCCCCCTGAGCCGGGGGGTCGACAGGGGGGTCGTCCCCCCGGGGCAAGCACAGCTGCGCCGCGCGGCGGGAGACGTAGCAGTGAGACAGGCCGTGAAAGCCGAAGCGGCGCAGCGTCCAGCGCTCGCGCCACTGTGACGGCAGCGCGAACGTGCTGGCGGCATCGGGGATCGTCGTGTGGAACGCGGTGTCGAAGCAGGCTACCGCCGGGACGGCGGGCAGCACCTCGTCCACCGCGTCCAGGGCCGCCAGCGACTTAGGCTGGTGCAGAGGCGCCAGGTCGGTCAGCGCCGCTAGCTGCCGCCGCACCTGCGGCGACAGGAGCACCGGCCCGCGGTACACGGTCCCGCCGTGCACGATCCGGTGGCCAACCGCGTCCACTGGGCCGAGGTCCGCGAGGTGGCCGGACAAGGTGGCGGAGTCGACGCAGACCGATCCGTGCAGCGCGGGCAACTCGGCCGACTTGATCACCTCGTCGCCGGGGCCGAGCACGCTGAGTTTCAGGCTGCTCGAGCCCGCGTTGACGATGAGGATTCGACCGGGACCCGTCACGCCCATGCCCAGCCCGTGATCTCCGGTGCGTCCTCACCGTGCTCGCGGGTGTAGGCCCGGCAGGTGATCCGCTTGTCCTGCATCACCTGCCGGACGCTGCCCGCCGACGACGACAGCCCGGGAACCCGGTCGATCACGTCCATGACGAGGTGGAACCGGTCCAGGTCGTTCAGCATCACCATGTCGAAGGGCGTGGTCGTGGTGCCCTCTTCCTTGTAGCCGCGGACGTGGAAGTTGTCGTGCCCGTGGCGCCGGTAGATCAGCCGGTGGATGAGCCACGGGTAACCGTGGTAAGCGAAGATCACCGGCCTGTCGCTGGTGAACAGAGCGTCGAACTCGGCGTCCGACATGCCATGCGGGTGCTGGGTCTCCGGCTCCAGGCGCATCAGGTCGACCACGTTCACGACGCGGACCCGCAACCGCGGCAGGTGTGACCGCAGCAGCGACGCCGCCGCGAGGACCTCCAGCGTCGGCGTGTCGCCACAGCAGGCCAGCACGACGTCCGGGGTCCCGGTGCCGTCGCCGTCGGATGACGCCCAGTTCCAGATGCCCGCGCCGCGGGTGGCGTGGATGATCGCCTGGTCCATCGACAGCCACTGGGGCTGCGGCTGCTTGCCCGCGACGATGACGTTCACGCACTGCACCGACCGCAGGCAGTGGTCCGCCACTGACAGCAGCGTGTTTGCGTCCGGCGGCAGGTAGACCCGGATGATCTCGGCCTTCTTGTTGACCACGTGGTCGATGAAGCCAGGGTCCTGGTGCGAGAACCCGTTATGGTCCTGGTGCCACACCAGCGAGGACAGCAGGTAGTTCAGCGAGGCCACTGGCCGCCGCCACGTGATCTGGTTGGTTGTCTTCAGCCACTTGGCGTGCTGGTTGAACATTGAGTCGATGATGTGGATGAACGCCTCGTAGCAGTTGAACAGGCCGTGCCGCCCGGTCAGCAGGTAACCCTCCAGCCAGCCCTGGCACAGGTGCTCGGACAGCACCTCCATCACCCGGCCGTCGTGGGTGAGCTGGTCGTCGCCAGCCGCGATCTCGCCGTCGAAGGCCCGGCCGGTGACGCCGAACACCGCGTCCAGCCGGTTGGATGCGGTCTCGTCCGGGCCGAACAGCCGGAACGTCCGCGGGTTGCGGCTGATGACGTCCCGCATCCAGCTGCCGAGCACGTGAGTGTTCTCCGCCCTGGCGACCCCTGGTGACGGAACGTCCACCGCGTAATCGGTGAACTGCGGCAGGTCAAGCTCGCGGCGCAGCTCACCGCCGTTGGCGTGCGGGTTGGCGCTCATCCGGCGGTGGGCGCACGGCGCGAGCCGCGCGACCTCCGGCACCAGCCGCCCGGCAGAGTCGAACAGCTGCGACGGCTGGTAGGAGCGCATCCACTCCTGCAGCTGGCGCAGGTGCTCGGGGTTGTCGCGCACCCCTGTGATCGGCACCTGGTGGGACCGCCAGGTGCCCTCGACCTGCTTGCCGTCCACGACCTTCGGGCCGGTCCACCCTTTCGGCGTCTTGAGGATCAGCGCTGGCCAGCATGGCCGCTCGGTCGAGCCGCTGTCCCTGGCTGCTCGCTGGATCTGGTGAATCTCGGCCACGATGGAATCCAGCGCCGCGGCCATCGACTCGTGCACCAGGCGCGGCTCGTCGCCCTCCACCACGTGCACGTGGTAGCCGTAGCCGGTCAGCAGCGCCACTAGCTCGTCCGCCGGGATGCGGGCGGGGACCGTCGGGCCCGCGATCTTGTACCCGTTGAGGTGGAGGATCGGCAGCACGGCCCCGTCGGTGGCGGGGTTGAGGAACTTGTTGGAGTGCCATGACCCGGCCAGCGGCCCCGTCTCCGACTCGCCATCGCCGATCACGCACGCGACGATCAGGTCGGGGTTGTCGAACGCCGCGCCGAAGGCGTGCGCCAGCGAGTAGCCGAGCTCGCCGCCCTCGTTGATCGACCCTGGCGTCTCCGGCGCCGTGTGCGATGGGATGCCGCCGGGGAAGGAGAACTGGCGGAACAGGCGGCGCATGCCTGCCTCGTCCTGGGTGATAGAGGGATACCGCTCGGTGTAGGTGCCCTCAAGGTAGGTGTTCGCCACGATGCCGGGGCCGCCGTGACCGGGGCCGGTGATGTAGATCATGTTCAGGTTGCCGTTGCGGATGACCCGGTTCAGGTGCGCGTAGACCAGGTTCAGGCCGGGGGTCGTGCCCCAGTGGCCGAGCAGTCGGGGCTTGATGTGCTCCGGCCTCAGCTCCTGCGACAGCAGCGGGTTGTCGAGCAGGTAGATCTGCCCGACGGACAGGTAGTTAGCTGCCCTCCACCAGGCGTCGATGGCATTGAGCTCAGCGGCGCTCAGCGGTCTGGCCTCGGTCATGGTCACGAAGGATCCCTTCCCTAAGTGACGATCAAATTACCACGCGTAACGATAACCGCAGCCGTCGCAGGAAGGGGTCCCTGGGTCCCTGCGCGATGACCCTAATCCGGGCGTCCACCGCGACCGCGCCGTCGGGACGGGCGATGACAGGGTTGAGGTCAAGCTCGCAGATCTCCGGGATGTCATCGGCGAGCCGGGACACCCGGATGAGGATGTCGCGCAGCGAGCGCAGGTCAACGGCGGGGGCACCACGGTGGCCGTGCAGCAGGGGCGCTGAGCGGATTGAGTCGATCAGCGCGTCCGCGTCATCGGCGGTCAGCGGGGCCAGGCGCGCCGAGTGATCCGCCAGCACCTCGGTGGCGATCCCGCCGAGGCCGAATATCACCAGCGGGCCGAACATCTGGTCGTCCGCCACGCCTATCATCACCTCGACGCCCCCGGTGATCATGGGCTGGACGCCGACGCCGGCGAGCCTGCGGCCGAACCGCTCGGCCAGCTTGCGGTAGCCGTCGCGCACGTCAGCCTCGGTGCGCAGGTCAAGCAGCACCGCGCCGGCGTCGGACTTGTGCACCAGGTCCGGTACCTCAGCCTTGAGTACTGTGCTTATCCGGGGGGACGTGCTTACCCGGGGGGACGACCCCCCGGAACCCCCCGATGCGGGCGCCTTAGCCGCGGTGCCTTCCCTCGCTTCCGCTCCTCGTTCCTCGGAGCTCCAGCTCAGTCCAGGCACCGCGGCGCCCTTCTCGCCCGGGACCACGTCGGCCTCGCCTGCGAGTATCGCCGCGGCTGCCGCGGCGGCGTCGTCCTCGCTGTGGACGGTGACGATGGGCGCGACCGGGATCCCGTAGGCGCGCAGCAGGGCGTGCCGATCGGGGTGCGACAGCCAGCCGCCGCCAGGCGTGCCGGCGAGGAATGCCCGCACCAGCGCCCGCGCCTCCTCGACCGGGGCAGGGGTGCGGGCCGTGGCCCCGTCGCGACCCTCGATGTCGAGGAACCGTGGCACCTCATGGTGCGTCCTGGCCCGCCACTCGCCGTGCCGCACCGCCCGGGCCAGTGCCCGGACGGCCGCCTCCGGGTAGACATAGGCGGGGATGTTGGCCGATTGGGTGGTCTCGTTCGGCCGTGGGATAAGGCGCACGGCTTGCGGCTGGTTGAGGACGACGGCGGCGAGGGGCTTGAAGACGGTGGCCTCGGCGATTCCCGTAACGATGTCCGGGGCGGGAGCGGTCGGCAGCACGATCGCGATCACCGCGTCAACGTCGTCGGCGGCCGCCAGGTGCTCGAGCACCCGGCGGAACTCCTGGCGGCTGATCGTGGCCGTCGTGTCCACAGGGCCGTTGACCGCGCTGCCCTCCGGCACCAGGGCCTGCAGCGCGGCCTGGTGGGTGCCGCGCGGGTGGTGCACCGCGAGGCCCAGGTCGTGGCAGGCGTCGGCGGCGAGCACCCCGGCGCCGCCGACGTTGGAAACGATCGCGATGGTCGCGCCCCCGGGGATGGGCTGGGTCGCCAGCAGTGCGGTCGCCTCGACAAGCTCACCGTAGCCCGGCGTCGCGATGATCCCGGCCTGCTCGAACAGTGCCTCGCGGGTCACCAGCGGGGTGGCGACCGCCCTGGTGTGCGACGCGGCGGCCTGCTGGCCGGCCTCGCTGCGGCCGGCGTGCACGGTGAGCACCGGCATCTTGGCGCTGACCCGCCGGGCGGTACGGGCGAACTTGCGCGGGTTACCGAATGACTCGATGTACAAGACGGCGACCTTGGTCATGCCGTCCTGCTCCCACCACATCAGCATGTCGTTGCTGGATACGTCGAGCTTGTTGCCGACCGAGGCGAACGAGGAGATCCCGATGCCGAGTCGGGATAGCTGATCGACCATCGCGAACCCGAGCCCGCCGGACTGCATGACCAGGCCTACCACCCCAGGCAGCGGCGCGGTGGCGGAGAATGTCGCGTCCAGGCCGGTCGCCGGGACGGCGATGCCAAAGCAGTTCGGGCCGATGAGGCGCATCCCGTGACCGCGGCAGGCGGCCAGCAGGGCAGAGCTTTGCGCGGTGTCCAGGCCGGCGGTGAGCACCACCAGGGCGCGCACCCCAAGGACGCCGCAGGACTGCGCGACGTCGATGACAGCCGGCGGCGGCACCGCGACCACCGCGAGGTCTGGCACCTCCGGCAGGTGCGCGACGTCCGGGAAGCTTGGCACGCCGCTGATCTGCTGGGCGTTCGGGTTGACCGCGTACAGGCGGCCCCTGAAGCCGCCCTTGAGGATGTTGTCGATGACGCAGTGACCAACGCTCGCGTGCCGGCGGCCCGCGCCGATCACCACGACCGACTCCGGCTCAAACAGCGGACGAAGGCTGGCGACGTTCGCCTTCCGCTCACGCCGGGCGACCGTGTCCAGGTAGGCGTCCAGTTCGGTGCCGGTGCCGGTGCCGGTGTCAGCTGGCGGCAGCGGGATCGTGATCGTGACAACGCCGCCTGCCCTCGCCTTGCTGACCGGCAGGCCCGCGTCGGAGAACACCCCGATCATCGAGGTGTTGTCCGACAGCGTCTCGGCGACGAACGAGTGCAGCCCCTGCGCGCGGGCCAGCGAGACGAGGTGCTCCAGCAGCAGCGTCGCGATGCCCCGATGGTGCATGCTGTCGGCGACCGCGAACGCGATCTCCGCGGTGTCCGTCAGCTCGCCGGTCGCCTCATCCTTGGCCACCTCGTAGCTGGCGGTGCCGGCGACCGCGTCGCCGACGAGGGCGAGCAGCGCGGCGTGGTCCGGGCCTGGCTCGCGGGTCACCCGCCTGGCCTCCCGCTCCCCGGCCGTCCTGCTCATGCTGAAGAACCGCATGTACAGGTTGGCCGGGGACATCGCCTCATGCATGGCCCTGATGGCGTCGAAGTCGCCGGCGGCGACGGCGCGGATCGCTGCCGTCGTCCCGTCGGCGAGCAGTGCGTAGACGCTGGCAGCCGCCTCCGGTGCCACTGCTGCCCCTGGGGCGTCTACTGCTTTTGGTGTGTCCGGTGCCATCTCCTCGATGATGTCACGTCCGACCAGGGCGGTCTCCGGCATGCCCTCGCCAGCAGCCCTGTGGATAACTTGTGTGCAACCTGTGGACACTGCTGGGGATAACCTTGTGGAAAACCTGTGGATTAGTGTGGACGCGGTGTGGAGAAGTTAGCAGGACGGCCGGGCACCCATGGGGTGCCCGGCCGTCGCAGCCACTGCGTCGCGTTACTCGCTGCCGAAGTTCCTGATCTCCGCCAGTTCCGCCTCGCTGAGTGCCCGCGGGGCCTCGCCGCGGGAGAGCTTGGCGCTTTGGACCTGGTGCCGGATCTTCTCCACGACCTCCGGGTTGGCCAGGGTCGTGATGTCGCCGGTGTCCGCGAAGTTGGACGCGGCGGCGATCACGCGGCGCATGATCTTGCCGGACCGGGTCTTGGGCATGTCGGGGACGATCCAGATGTTCTTCGGCCGGGCGATCTTGCCGATGTCGGTCTCGATCGCGGCCTTAACCTTCGCCTCGACCTCCGGTGAGGCGGCGAAGCCAGGCTTGAGCGCGATGTACATCTCGACCACGCGACCGCGGATGTCGTCGATGACTGGGACCGCCGCGGCCTCGGCGACCTCGTTCACGGTCAGCGCCGCCGACTCAAGCTCCTTGGTGCCCAGTCGGTGCCCGGCCACATTGATGACGTCATCGACCCGGCCCAGGATGCGGAAGTATCCGTCCGCTGCCTGAACCGCGCCGTCACCCGCGAAGTACGGCCAGTCGTGCCAGTCGGTCGACTTCGGGTCCTTGTTGTACTTGGCGTAGTACGTCGAGACGAACCGCTCTGGCTGGCCCCAGATCGTCTCGAAGACGCCCGGCCACGGGTTTTTGATGCAGATGTTCCCGGCCTTGCCGCTGCCGGCGGGCACCTCGTTGCCGTCCTCGTCGAGGATGACCGGGAAGATGCCGAGCGCGGCCGGACCGCACGATCCTGGCTTCATCGGGTCGATGCCGGGCAGCGTGGAACCGAGGAAGCCGCCGGTTTCTGTCTGCCACCAGGTGTCCACGATGACGGCCTCGCCCTTGCCGACGGTCTCGTGGTACCAGCGCCAGACCTCCGGCTCGATCGGCTCGCCGACCGTGGTCATGTGCTTGAAGTGGTAGTCGAACTTGGCCGGCTCGTCCGGGCCGACCTTGCGCAGCATCCGGATCGCGGTGGGCGAGGTGTGGAAGATGTTGACGTTGAGCTTGACCGCCTCGCGCCACGGGCGGGCCGGGTCCGGGTAGTTCGGGGTGCCCTCGTAGAGGACGCTCGTCGTGCCCAGCGCCAGCGGGCCGTAGACGATGTAGGAGTGCCCGGTGATCCACCCGATGTCGGCCATGCACCAGTAGGTGTCGTCCGGGTGGATGTCCTGGTAGTACTTCGACGTGCCGGCCACGTACGACAGGTAGCCGCCGGTGGAGTGCTGGCAGCCCTTGGGACGGCCGGTGGTGCCGCTGGTGTACATCAGGAACAGCGGATCCTCGGCCCTTACCGGGACCGGCTCGACCGTCACGCCCTGGTACTGCGGCAGGAGCTCATCGACGAAGAAGTCGCGGCCCTCTGCCATCGGCGTGGCGGCGGAGTACTTGCCGGGGTAGCGCCGGAACACCAGGACCTTGTCGACCTGCTGGCCCTCCTTGGCAGCGGCCTCCACGGCCTCGTCGGCCTTGACCTTGTGGTCAAGCAGGTCACCGCTGCGATAGTAGCCGTCCATCGTGATCAGCACGTTGCTGCCGGAGTCGGCGATCCGGTGCCCGGCGGCGGTCCCGGAGAACCCGGCGAACACCTGGGAGTGGATCACGCCGAGCCGTGCGCAGGCCAGCATCGCGACCGGGAGCTCGGGGACCATCGGCATGTGCAGGGTGACCCGGTCGCCCTTCTTCAGGCCGGCGAAGTCACGCAGCAGCGCGGCGAACTCATTCACCCGGTTGTACAGGTCGCGGTAGGTGATCGCGACATGCGCCTCGGACTCCGGCTCAGGGATCCAGATCAGCGCTGCCTTGTTGGCCTTGTCGGCCAGGTGCCGGTCGACGCAGTTGTAGCAGGCATTCAACTCGCCGCCAACGAACCACTTCCAGAACGGCGCGTTCGAGGTGTCCAGCGTGGTGTGCCAGGGCTTAAACCAGGTCAGCAGGTCCGCGTACGCGTCGAAGCACTCCGGGTACTTATCCTCGGTGAACTCCTGCCTGATCGCAGGGTCAGCCGCATTGGCTTGGGCGATGAACGCGGCGGGCGGCTGGTAATAGTTCTCTTCTCGCCAGTGCACGGCGATGAGCGCTTCAGAGGTCTCCTCTGGACCAAGCTCGTCTTCGACAGGTTCCGTCATGTCTCTCGTCCCTCCGCTGGCAACTTTGCCGCTCTTGTGCGGGCGCAGTCCAAATCTAACGTGCCCTGTGCACGGTCACCATGGGCGAACGCATGGATTCGGGCCTGCCAAGCCGGGACATTGTACAACGTGCCGGATGCGGGCCTTAGTCGGTGGCCACCGCCTGCCGAGGGCCGGACACCATGGTCAGCACCGGGGTGCGGATCTCGGGGAACGCGGCGTCCATGCCCGTGATCCGCATGATGCGCATGAGCGAGGGGCGAGGCGCTGCCAGCCGCAGCGAGCGGCCCGTGCGCTTGGCGTAGGCGGCCACCTTGGCGAGCACGCCCAGACCCGCGGCGTCGCAGAACGTCAGGTTCGCCAGGTTCAGCGTGACCTTCCCCTTCTTCTCGGCGTCCAGCACCGCCCGCAGGTAGGTGTCCATCCTTGCGGCGGTGGCGATGTCCAGCTCGCCGTGCGCGGTCACCAGCGCGTGCCCATCAGCGGTCCGCTGGTACCGAAGTTCTAGTTGCGTCTCCTGCATGCCCTCGCCGGCGCATGCCAGGTCCGCCACGATTGCCCCCATGGCTCCCGTTCCCCCGTTAGGCGCGGCCTTGGTCCCACCGATGCGGCCTGCGCGAACAGTCATGTAGTTGACCCCTCCGTTAGGTTAGTGAGTTCCGCTGTCCTTTGGTGGCGCATATCGTCATGTCGTTATATTTACGTCTTAGGGCGATCAATCGGACACTGCCTGTTTAACGCCTTGCGGCGGACTGTTATGCCCGTCGCTGGCGGGCGCCCGGTGCCCGACCCCTCCAGTGAGCCTCGGCAACCTTGCGGTGCCACTGGTGTCTCGCTGAATAAAACGTCAGAGCACGGCCAAAGGTTCGCGGTTTTTTCATCAACTTCACTGTGCGATGTGTCACTCACGCACCGTTAGTTGCTCTCCAGGTCATGAAAGTGGCCCCGCAGGGGGCACCCGGCCGCGCAGACGCCGGCCGCGCCGAGGCGACGCTTGCGCAGTGCCCCGTCCATCGCTACGTTCCCGCCGCCGTAAACGGCCACCCGGCGACCCGGCGGCGGTGGCGACCCGTCAGTCGTCTGGTGCAGCATCACCACGGCGTCCATGATCGCGGCCGAGTCGCCCGGCAGGATGTAGGCGCGCCGGCCGCCGTGCGCGCTGGCGGCGACGGAGGGCCAGGACCCGTTGTCTTCGATGTCTTGCTACCTGCGCTTCGAGCCGTAGGAGTCGACGGCTTGCCAGTCGGCGCCCCATGCGGCCAGCCGGCGCCTGTCCAGCTCATGCCTGGCCAGTGCCCGGGCCGCCGCGAGCACCAGGAGCAAGGCGACGACCGAGGCGCCCCGCCCAAGCATCGTCAGGTCGGCGATCTGGCTGCCTAGCAGCGGCGGTGAAGCGATCTGGCCGCTGAACGTCGTCCACAGTTGCTCCTGGGTCCCGGCGGGGGTGCCGAGCACGACCGGAATCTGCCCCGTCGTGCTCTTGCCGTCGGGTGCCGTCCACCGCGCCCTGACGGAGACATAGGCCTGCCCGTAGGTCGTAGGGGCCTGCGCGCCCTGCGTCGTTGTCGCCGTCACCTTGCGCTCGGCGGACAGTTGCGACTGCTGGGCCTGCCGTGCCGACCCGTTCGTGACGGCGCCCCCCACCATCGCGGCGAATGGTGCGCCCGTGAGGAAGGCGGCCAGCAGGCCAGCCATGATCACGGTCTCTGCCCGGTCCGAGGGGCGGCGCAGCGGGTTGTGGTCGAGTCGTCGTCCCCGGACGAGGCGGCTGACCCGGCCGCTTCGCGGTTGGTTGTGGTTGAGCAGTCGTCCCCGGACGAGGCGGCTGACCCAGCCGCTTCGCGGTTTCCACCGGTTTATCATCGTTCTCACCTCGCGGGTTTGCGGCCTGCCTGATGTCCAGCGTCCCGCGTCGGCCCGTCCCTCGGTCAGGGCCTAGATGCCTCGGTAAGCGGGACCTTTAGCCCTGCGGTTACCCGGTCGCGATGAATCGATGCGTCGGCCGGTCATCTTGTCGGGCGCGATCCGGTCATCTTGTCGGGCGCGATCCGGTCATCTTGTCGGGCGCGATGTGGACGCAACTCCTGGCTGGCGTACTGAATTGGCGCTGACGGGCAGGCCTTCGCCGGCGCGCGCCTGCAATGGAGACCAGCCTGGCTGGGCTGCTCCGGGCGGTGTCGAGCTGCTGATAACTGGTTGACATCGGCGAATGGTGCGTATGATCTCGACTTGGGCGTTCCGGATATTGTGTTATGGCGCGTTCGTAACCTGGCAAGTCGCGCGTAGGAATGCCGCAACGGACAGAGGTAGAGCGACATGCGTATCCGCGCTAGCGTTGCGATAGATCTGGGCACGGTCAACACGCTCGTCTGGGTTGCGGGCCGCGGGATCGTCTTGGAGGAGCCGTCAGCCATCGCTGTCGATACCTCGACCGGGTCAGTCGTCGCCATAGGCACCGCCGCCGATGTCCTGGCGGACAAGGAGCCGAAGGACATCCGGGTGATCTACCCGCTGCGTGATGGCGTGATCGCCGACATGGACGCTACCGCGGCGATGCTCCACTCCTTCCTGCGCAAGGCCGGAAGCCGCAGCGGGCCGTTGCGCCCGCGCGCCCTCGTCTGCGTGCCAGCTGACTCGACGTGGGTCGAGCGCCGAGCGATCATGGCCGTGCTGGGCAGCCGCCCCCGGTACGCCGTGCAGTTCGTTGACGAGCCGGTGGCCGCCGCCGCTGGCGCGGGCCTGGACCTGAGCAAGGGACAGGGCGGGTTTGTCATCGATGTCGGCGGCGGGACCACCGAGGTCGCGGCCGTCGCTGGCTGGCGAGTGGTCCGGGCGCAGTCGCTGCGGATGGCTGGTGTGGCGATGGACGAGGCGATCATGAACGCCGTCCGGTCGCACCTGGGCCTCATCCTCAGCAGGTGCGCTGCTCGCCAGCTCAAGATGACCCTGGGACTGACCGGGGGCGACGTTGGCTGGGCGGAGGTGGTCGGTATCGACTCGGCGCGCCGCACGCCGCGGGTGGAAAAGATCCCCGGCGATCTCGTAGCGGCCGCGCTGGATCGGGTCGTCTCGGCCATCGCCACCACCGTCGGTGAGATCCTCTCCGACATACCCGCGGGTCTCGCCGAGGAGGTGGTGCGCGGGAAGATCCGGCTCTGCGGCGGCGGGGCGCTGCTGCCCGGGCTAGCCAGCCGGCTGGAGGCGAGTACCGAGATTGGCATCGCGGTCGTCGATGACCCGCTGCGCTGCGTGGTGCGCGGCGCGGCGGCCCTGCTGGACAAGCACGAAGACGACGGCATCCCCGGTCCCGCGTGAAAGACCAGTCAAAGAGCTCCGCACCGTGGCGGTTGTCCCCATCCGCGGTCGCGTGATCGCAGCGCTTCGTTCTCCCGGCTCCTTACGGGTTGACTGGTAACAACAGGGAAGAATTTCGGTGGGGATCGCGGCGTTGAAGGTGGGGAGCTTCGTTAGAAGCCCTGCCGTAGGGGAGAGAGAGATTCCTGTGAGCAAGCAGGCCGCGACTCCGCCATCCAGTGACAGGCCGCCCGGCGGCCAGCCGCCTCCGTCGCCGCCGCCGGCCTGGCGGCACTGGCTGCTGCCCGGCGGGCTTCTCGCCGCGTTCGTCCTGTGGCTGGTGCTCCCAGTGCACGCGGGGTCGTCCACCAGCCTGAATTACACGCAGTTCTCGTCCGACGTCTCGGCCCACAAGGTCAAGACCGTGGACATCCCCCAAGCGGGAGGCAGCAGCACCGGCACGCTGTCCAACGGGACCAGCTACACCGTTAACCTCCCAACGCAGGTCCCCCAGTCGCTGCTGAACGAACTGAAAGCGGCGAACGTGACGACCTCGTTTTCGACGTCCTCGCCGGGCTTCGGCTCGGAGGCGCTGAGCTGGCTGGTCCTGCTGCTGCCCATCGTGATCTTCATCTGGCTCTGGAGGCGACTGTCGCGAGGCGCGGCCGGGCAGCTTCAGGGCGTCCTGGGCGTGGGGCGGTCCCGGGCCAAGGTGTTCGACATGGAGCGCCCGTCCACGACGTTCGCTGACGTCGCAGGGTACGAGGGCGCGAAGGAAGAGATCAGTGAGGTCGTGGACTTCCTGCGCCGCCCGGACCGGTACTCGCGGGCCGGGGCGGTCGTGCCACACGGCGTCCTGATGGTCGGCCCCCCAGGAACGGGCAAGACGCTGCTCGCCAGGGCTGTGGCGGGCGAGGCGCAGGTCCCGTTCTTCTCCGTGGCAGGGTCGAGCTTCGTCGAGATGTTCGTCGGGGTGGGCGCGGCCCGGGTACGGGACCTGTTCGCCGAGGCGCGCAAGCGCGGGTCGGCGATCATCTTCATTGACGAGGTGGACGCGATCGGCCAGCGGCGGGCCGGATCGGGGGCTGTGGTCGCCAACGATGAGCGCGAGCAGACCCTGAACCAGTTGCTGGCGGAAATGGACGGCTTCGACCCGTCGATTGGCATCGTTGTCCTCGCGGCCACCAACCGGCCCGAGGTACTGGACCCCGCCTTGCTGCGTCCCGGTCGTTTCGACCGCCAGGTCACGATCCCGCTGCCGAACGTCTCTGAGCGGGCGGCGATCCTCGTCGTGCACACCAGGGGCAAGCGACTGGCCGACGATGTCAACCTTGACACGGTAGCCCGGGGCACGCCCGGCTTTTCCGGTGCTGACCTTGCCAACCTGGCCAACGAGGCCGCGATCTTCGCGGTCCGTGGGGGCCGTGAGGTGCTAACCGGCGGGGACTTCGACGACGCCCGCGACCGGATCATCCTCGGCCGCCGCGAGGGCTCCAACGTCCTGCTGCCCGAGGAGAAGCACGCGGTGGCCGTCCACGAGTCAGGGCACGCGCTTGTCGCGGCGCTGTCGCCGAACGCGGATCCGGTGGCCAAGGTGACCATCTTGCCGGCCGGGCAGGCGCTCGGCGTCACCGAGCAGCTGCCGCTGGTAGAGCGGCACATGTACGGCGAGGACTACCTGCTGGACTCACTCGCCGTCAGGCTTGGCGGCCGTGCCGCCGAGCTCGTGGTCCTCGGCCAGGGGTCGACGGGAGCGGGCAACGACCTCGCCGGGGCGACCGAGCTGGCCACCAAGATGGTCCGGGAGTTTGGCCTGTCGCCGGAGCTCGGTCCTGTCGGCTACCCCGAGGGCGGTTCCGTCTTCCTCGGCTCGGGCGGGCCGGGCATGTCCAGCCGGCCGTACTCCGAGACCACCCAGGCAGCGGTCGACCATGAGGTGTCCCGGCTGCTGCGGGAGGCCGAGGATCGCGCGGTTGGCCTGCTGCGGTCCCACCGGCCCGAGCTCGATGGACTGGTGAGCCTGCTGCTGGAACGAGAGACCGTCGACGGCTCCGACGTCTACCGGCTCGCCGGCCTGCCGGACCAGTCCCGGGACCCTGGAGCAGCGACGGTGGCGGATGCCCCGGCGGCGCACGATCCGAATCGCGGCCTTTCGGCCGGCCCGTCGGACTCGTTACCAGCTGCGGCGGGCCAGCGTTCCGGCCGGCCCGCCGCGGTCGTCACCAGCTCTGGCGGGTCCACAACGGGGCAGTGACCGCCCAGGCGGCGTCCCAGGCGGCCAGCCTGCGGCGATTCAGGAGCATCCGGGTGATCCCCGCCGCGGTGAAGCAGGTCACCAGGGTCAAGACGACGGCCATGATGGCGGCGAACGTGCCCTGACCGGCTGCCTGTGCCTCGGTGGCAGGCGGGCTGGTCACAGCGCCGGCGGCGTCGATCCAGATCTTGTACCGTTGGCCCTTGACGCTGGACGCCGGGACCTGGATGTCGCCAGTTCGCCTGGTCCCGGTCGGCGTTGTCCACTGGGCTCTCGCCGGGACCAGGCTGGCCACCGTGTATCCCCCCGTCGAAGCGGCGGGCGCGGCGAGCAGCTTGGCCATCGTCTGGTGATCCGTCCGCTCCTGGACCTGGGCCACCCGCAGCGAGTCCGTGTATGCCACGTGGTCCGCCTGTACTGCGGCGACCGGCGCCACTGCCACGGCGACCACCAGCAAGCCGCCGATGATGAACGTCTCAGCCCGGTCCATCCTCCGCCGGAGCGGATTGGAGTCCGGGCGCAGCCCGCGCATGGCCCTACGGGGCCGCCGACCCATCGTCATCGTTGATTCGCCCTCATATCCTCCGTCACACTGTCGGCCACAAGGCACAGCGGTATCCGACAGCTACGATTCGGCGCCTGTCCGTAGCAAGGGTATGAGGCATTTCGGACTCTTGGGGGGCACTTTTGATAGTGATCACTGTCGCATTACGATCCGGCGTCGGAGCGGCTACGGACAGCGCGCCGGGCCGAGGCTGACGCTGCATGACGAAGCCAGGCGGCAGCAGGACTGGCGCCGACGGCTACCTGGCGGTTGGCCCAGGCGGGTAACCTCGGCGTCATGGTGCATCCCGCGGTCGCCCTCCCGCAGTTCATCCCCAGCCCTCCGATCGACGGCTTCCACGCCGGGCCGCTGCTGGTGCACTTCTACGCACTTGGCTACATCATCGGGATCACCTTCGCGATCCTCATCACCCGCAGGCGCTGGGCCGCGATCGGGGGAAACCCTGACGTGGTCACCGACCTCGCGCTGTGGGTGGTGCCCGCCGGGATCATCGGCGGCCGGATCTACTTCGACATCACGACCCCCGACGACATCCCGCACGTGTGGTACGGCGTGTTCGCGGTCTGGACCGGTGGCCTGGGCATCTGGGGCGGGGTGGCGGTGGCGGCACTGGTCGCCGGGTGGCGGCTGCGCAAGTGGGGCCTGACCGTCGGCCCGTTCGCCAACGCGATCGCCCCGGGGCTGCTCGTCGCGCAGGCGGTGGGCCGTATCGGCAACTACTTCAACAAGGAGCTCTTCGGCAAGCCGACCACACTGCCGTGGGGGCTGGAGATCCCGCTCGGCTACCGGCCGGCCGGCTACACGCAGTTCGCCACGTTCCAGCCGTCGTTCCTCTACGAGCTGATCTGGGACCTGGCCCTGGCCGCGTTCCTGGTCTGGCTGGGACACCACGCGAAGATCAAGTACTGGGGCCTGTTCGCGCTCTACGTCGCCGGCTACTCCGGATACCGGATCTTCGAGGAGACCATCAGGATCGACTCCTCGGAATACTTCTTCGGCCTGCGCCTGAACATGTACGTCGCCATCGTCGGCACCCTCGCTGGCGCCATCTGGTTCATCATCATCCAGCGCCGCCCGCAGCGACAGGCCATCGTCGCAGCGCCGTCCGCCTCGGCAGGCACGGATGAGGCAGGCACGGATGAGGCGGTCACGGATGAGGCGGTCACCCCGCAAGGCACGGTCGAGTCGGCGGACGCTGACGACGCGGGCGATTCCGTGCCCGATGGCGTCACCCCAGACGACCTGGCAACCGGGAAAAAAGCCGAAGCCCGCGAGTCCTCATAATCCGTAGCCTTCATGGGTCGGCCAGCGCCGCTGGGCGCGTCCCCGGCGCAAAGCCGTCCCCGGCGCAAAGCTGTCGTGGCGCTAGTCGGCGGCGATCGCAGCGACCGTCGCGCCAGTCGCGCGGACCAGGTCGGCGGGACTGAGCTCGATTTCCAGCCCTCGCCTGCCGCCGCTGCACAACATGGTGGCAAGCTCCAGTGCCGAGGCGTCCACCACGATGGGGAGCCGCTTCTTCTGGCCCACAGGGGAGATGCCTCCGGCCACGTACCCAGTGGCCCGCTCGGCGTCGGCCACCTGGGCCATGACCGCCTTCTTGCCGCCAGTCGCCGCGGCGAGGGCCTTGAGGTCGAGGTGCCGGTGCACCGGGATGACGCCGACCGCCAGTGACTTTCCGTCCACTGACGCGACCAGGGTCTTGAAGACTCGCTCCGGCGGGACGCCGAGCGCCGCGCTCGCCTCCATGCCGTAGGAGTCGCTGCGGGGATCGTGCTCATACTCGTGAACGGTGAACGAGATCTTCGCCCGCTCCAGCGCCGCCGTCGCCGTGGTACCGCGTCCTGCCACGAACGGACACGGTATCAGGCAACTGTCGGCCCGTCCCGCCTCCTGCGCCACCCGCGTCCGGGTAACGTGGTCCGCTATGAGCGCAACTGAGCAGGCCGACCGTGAGCTGATGGGGCTGGCCCTTGCGCAAGCCCGGGAGAGCCTGCAGGCCGGCGGGGTCCCGGTCGGTGCGGTCCTCGCGGCCAGCGGTCAGGTGATCGCAGCCGGGCACAACGAGCGCGTGCAGCATGGCGACCCGGTAGCGCATGGCGAGATCTCCGCGCTCCGCAACGCCGGCCGGCGCCCAGGCTACGCGGGTACCACCTTGTACACGACACTGTCGCCCTGCCAGATGTGCACCGGCGCCATCTTGCTCTTCCAGATCCCGCGGGTGGTGGTGGGTGAGGCCCGGACTTTCCCGGGCGACCTCGGCTTCCTGCGCGACCGCGGCGTCGAGGTCGTGCTGCTCGACGACCCGGCCTGCGTAGCGGTGATGGAGGAGTTCCAGGTCCGCTTCCCCCAGGTGTGGAGCGAGGACATCGGCGGCCGGTAAGCCGTCGGCACCGAGGGCCTGCTGCTGGGGCCGGAAGATAGACTGGGGGTTTGTGAGCAGCGAACACTCCGGCGACCTCGGCGTGCGGTTCCCGGACGTGGCCGCGCTGACGGCGGCCCTGGATAAGACTGGGTACCTGGCTAGCGATCAGCTCGCTGCCGCCTTGTTCCTGGCCGTGCGGATGGGGCAGCCGATCCTGCTTGAGGGCGAGCCCGGGGTCGGCAAGACCGAGGCGGCAAAGGCCCTGGCGACCGCGCTCGACACCGTCTTGGTGCGGCTCCAGTGCTACGAGGGAATCGCGGCCGCCGAGGCGCTCTACGAGTGGAACTACCCGCGCCAGCTGCTTGCCATCCGGCTGGCCGAGGCTAGCCGCCAGCACGTGGCCGACAGTGACCTGTTCAGCGAGGAGTACCTGCTGGCCCGCCCGCTGCTGACAGCGGTTGACCACCCGGGGCCGCGGCCTGCCGTGCTGCTCATCGATGAGGTGGACCGGGCCGATGACGAGTTCGAGGCCTTCCTCTTCGAGTTGCTGGCCGAGTCGGCCGTCACCATCCCGGAGCTGGGGACCCGGCGGGCGGCGTTCCCGCCGATCGCCATCTTGACATCGAACCGGACCCGTGACCTGCATGACGCTCTCAAGCGCCGGTGCCTGTACCACTGGATTGGGTATCCAGACGCCGGGCGGGTCGCCGCGATCATCCGGCGGCGGGTGCCAGCCGCCACCGAGGCGCTGGCCGGCGAGGTCGCGACCACAGTCTCCCGGCTGCGTGGCCTCGATCTCACCAAGCCGCCGGGTATCTCCGAGGCGATCACCTGGGCCGGAGCGCTGGCCGTCATTGGCGCGGACGGGCTGACGGCGGACGCAGCGGACCGCACGATGAGCGTCGTCGTGAAGTACCCAGAAGACGAGCAGGCGGTGCGCGATGCCGGGCTCGCTGCGGTCGTCGGTGATGGTCGTGGGTGATGACACCGGGTGGCGGCCTGACATCGGCTGACGGAGCGGCGGTGGCTGGGAACGGCGCTGCCTGGCAGGCTGACTACGCGGCGCTGGCTGCCCTGCTCGGGGGCGCGCTGCGGGAGGCCGGGCTGCCGGCTGGGCCGGACCGGTGCGAGCGGCTGGGACGCGCTCTTACAGTCATGAGGGCCTCGACACTGGTCGAGCTGCATGCCTGCGCACTCGCCACGATGGTCGCCGACCCCACGCAGATCGAGGTGTTCGGGCGGGTCTTCGCGGAGCTGTTCTACTCCGTCCCCACCGCGCGCCGCCCGGCCGTGCTGGCGGCAGCGCCGGGCATGGAGATCGACACCGACAGCGCGGCGCCGGCGGACCAGTCGTCAGGTGCCTGCGGCCAGACGCCATCGATCCAGCGGCCGGCGCAGGTCCCGGCGGGCTTGCCCGGCTCGGATGAGGGCGCCGACTCGGGTGACGAAGACCTGCCCGGGGTACCGGCCGTGCGGCGGGTGGCGTCGGCCGCCGAACGGCTGCGGGGACGGGACTTCAACTCGCTGTCGCCCGACGAGCTCAAGGCCCTGGCCACGTTGATGCGGGACCTGGTGATCGCGATGCCGCCCCGGCGGACCCGCAGGTACCGGCCGCGCAAGGACGGCGTTCGCCTGGATATGCGCCGCACGCTGCGGCAGGCTCGCCGGACCGGCGGGGAGCCGGTGCAGATCGCCCGGCGGGCGGTCCGCTCCCGGCGCAGGCGGCTGGTCGTGCTGTGCGACATTTCCGGGTCGATGGAGCCGTATGCCCGGGCGTTGCTGCAGTTCATGTACGTCTCGTCGCGGACGGCCACGGCGCGCGGCCTTCGCGACGCGTCCCGGCCCCGGACCGAGGTGTTCTCGTTCGCGACCCGGCTGACCCGGCTGACCCCGGCGCTGGCCTCGGCGACCCCGCAGACCATGCTGGCCAAGGCGGGCGAGGCGGCTGTCGACTGGGCCGGCGGCACTCGCATCGGGGCGGCGGTACGCGACTTCATGGACCGCTACGGGGTGCGTGGCATGGCGCGCGGCTCGGTCATCTTGATCATCTCCGATGGCTGGGAGACGGGCGACCCAGCCCTGCTGGGTGCCCAGATGGCCCGGCTGCACCGGCTCGCGTACCGGGTGGTGTGGGCCAACCCCCGGACGCAGAGCAAGCGGTTCCGGCCCGAAGCCGGCGGCATGGCGGCCGCCTGGCCGTACTGCGACGCCGTCGTAAGCGCGCACAACTTCGACGCCCTCGATGACCTGATCGCCGCGCTGGGCGCGCCCTCGCCCCGGCACGAGCGAGCAGCCCCCTGCTCCTAAGCAGGACTGCGGCGGGAATCAGGACGCCGCTGGCACCGGCCCCCGGACAGGGGCGTCCTCGGTCAGCTGGCCGCTGTCACGGTGCGCGCGCAGGTACCGGATATAGGTGATGACCAGCACGACGACGAGGCCGCCGCCGTACCCCCAGATGCGCGAGTCGGTGATGTACGTCGTCGACGTGATGTAGGCGTTATCCGCTAGGTAGGAACCGAAGGACAAGATCAGCCACTCCCACCGCCCATCCAGCGCGACGAGCATCACCAAGAGCATGGAGTACCACTCGAACTCGGGAGTGCCGACGACAAGCGCGGCGGCGGTCATCACGACCGCGCCCCGCCAGGGCTGGTCCGGGTCGGAGTAGCGCAGCACGCCCAGCGCGACGATGCCTAGCAGGCCGATCGCCACGACCGAAGCCAGCTTGCCGTGTACGAGCAGTGCGATGATCTCGTAGCCGCTGCCGTTCGAGTAGCCCTGCTGCTGCAAGTACCCGGGGAAGAAGCCGATGATGTGCCTGCCGACGGCGATCACGTGCGGGAGGTACACGAGAAGCGTGACGGTCACGGCCGCGCCCGCGATGCTGGCCCAGCCACGCTTGAGCGTGGCCGGTATCACGAAGGCCGGAGTCAGCTTGGTGGCCATGGCCAGGCCGATCAGCGCGCCGCCGAGCAGGGTCTTGCGCCGGGTCCGCGCGGTGGCGACCGTGATGAGCGCGACGGCGCACAGCAAGGTTCCGAGCACGTCGCTGTGCCCGTCGCTGCCGACCTCCAAGATCGCCGTCGGGCACCAGGCCCATAGGGCGGCGAGTCGCGGGTCGCTGCCCACCTTGCGCAGGCCCCACAGCAGGACCAAGGTGGTGAGCACGGCGCACAGCGCCATGGCGACCTGCATGGGGGTGGAACTGCTGTCGCCGGCGACTAGGTACACGGCGGTGAACCAGGCCTCGGCGACCGGCGGGTAGATGGTCGGCGTCGTCGTCCGGTTGATCCGGGAGCAGCCCGCCACGGTGTCGAACGCCGGGCCCGGCGCGGCGGGGGCGCTCGTCAGGCAGAACTGAAGCCCTGTGTCCTTCGGCGGCGTCGCCGTCCACGGGCCCCACAGGTAGTCATTGCGCAGCGGGGCGAGCGCGGCGGCCGACGGCGGGTACAGGTACGGGTCGATGCCCGCCGCCTGCACCTGGCCGTCCCACATGTACCGGTAGATGTCGCTGCTGTGCGACGGGGGAGCCGTGAAGCCGATCGCCTGGAAGGCGATCCCGGCGATGATGATGAGCCACACCGCGGCCTTGAGCGCGACCTTGCGCACCGCGGCGGCGGCGACACCGAACACGACGAAGGCGGCGGCTACTAGCACCGTCCGCGCGACATGCCCCTGGTACACGCTGAACCGGGTGAGCAGCCCTATGAGGCCGCCGAGAATGAGCAGGCAGCCAAGAAGGACGCTCCAGCGGCAGGCCGAGCGGAATTTCACGGTCACTCCGGCGATGATATTTCGCCGGCGCGACGCCTACCAGCGGCTTATCGCAATTGGGACATTGAGGGACGAGAACCACCGGCCATGCGCGGTCCATGACTCCCCGGCCGCAAGGCCAGCGGTCGCCGCCACCTCGGCGATCTGGTCGGCCCCGACGTAGGCCCAGGGAAACCAGGCCCCGATCTTTCCCGCGGCCCGCAGCCGGACTCGTTCCCTGCGCAAGGGCGCTCCGGGCGGCTGGACCTCGACTAGGGCCTGGCCGACCGGGCCGAGCAATTCGGCTATCCGCCGCAAGAGCGCCGCTGGGTCTCCGCCAATGCCGATGTTCCCGTCGGCGAGCACCACGGTCGTCCACCGCCCGGTCCCCGGCACATGCCCGAACACGTCGCGCACCAGTGTCAGCGCGCCCGCCGCCCGGGCGACGCGCACCGCCTGCGGGGTGACGTCAATGCCGAGGGCGGGGATGCCCCGCTCGGCCAGTGCCACGGTCAGCCGCCCGGGCCCGGATCCCACGTCGAGCGTCGGGCCGAGCACCGCTCCACAAGCGACGTGTCGCCGGGGCGTGCCCGCAGCCAGTTCGCCACGGGCAGCGGGGTCCGGGTGCCGTCGGCATGCTCGACCTCCGGTTCTGCCCGTCCGGTGAGTGCGTGCTCGTACAGTTCGCCAATCACCTCATCAGTGTTGTCGGTGCGAGAGGCGGAACGGCCCGTTCTGGAGGTGCCTAAGGGAATCGTCATCGGACATTACAGGGATCTAACCGATCAGTCCGGTTCACTGGCCGAGGAAGGGTGCTGGGTCGTACCGTGTAACCAGTGCGGCCTTGCATTGAGTGTGTTGTCCATTACGGCGAGTAGGGACATCGTGGTGACAAATCCTGACCAGCCGGGCCGGATCGTTGTCGTGGACGACGACCCGACCGTTGCCGATGTCGTGGAGCGCTACCTAGTCCGCGATGGGCACACGGTCCAGTGTGCTCGCGACGGCCATGAGGCCTTGCGCCTGATCGCCGAGCGGCCGCCCGACCTGGTCGTCCTTGACCTCATGCTGCCAGGGATCGACGGCCTGGAGGTATGCCGCCGGCTCCGCGAGCGCTGGCCGATCCCGGTCGTGATGCTGACCGCACTCGGCGACGAGAGCGAGCGGCTGGCCGGCTTCGAGACGGGCGCGGACGACTACGTGACCAAGCCGTTCAGCCCCCGAGAGCTGGCGATGCGGGTCCGCTCGGTGCTTCGCCGGGCGCGTGGCACCGGCCTGCCCGCCCAGGCCGACGGTGGAGTCCTGCACGACGGCGACCTGTCCGTTGACCTGACGGCGCACGAGGTGCGGCTGGGGGTCAGGCTCATCCAGCTCACCTCGCGCGAGTACGACCTGCTGGTGTTCCTGATGCGCAACCCGCGCAAGGCGTTCACCCGCGAACAGCTGCTCAGTGAGGTCTGGAGCTGGTCGTTCGGCGATACCTCGACCGTGACGGTGCACATCAGGCGGCTGCGGGAGAAGCTGGAGCCGGACCCGACGCTGCCCAGGCGCATCATGACGGTCTGGGGCGTCGGCTACCGCTACGAGCCCGAGGGCGGCACGGCCACCGGCGACTTCAAGGCCGTGTCATGAGCCTCCAAGCTGACGTCCTGCCAGGCGTGGCGGCCTCTGACCTGGTGCACGTCTCCATGGCGGCGGCAGCCATCGCGGTCGTCGCCGTGATCGCCGGGATCGCCATGCTCAGGCTGCTGGCCGGCCGCCGGATCGGGATGCTGCTCGGCGTCGTCGTGGTCGTGACCGTCATTGCCTCGCTGTCGGTGTGCGCTGCCGTCGCCGTCCTCATGATCGGCGACTCCACCGATCGCGAGGTGATTCTCGAACTGCTGGCCCTGTCCGGCTTGTCGGGCCTGGCGGTCGCGGCCTTCCTCGGGCGCACGTTCACCAGTGCCAGCAGGAGGCTGCTGGCCGCCGTCGCGCAGGTCGGTGACTGCGGCATCTACACCCCGCCCGATGGTGTGCTGCCGGCCGAGCTAGCCGGGCTGTCGCGGGGGCTGAGCGAGGCCCACCAGCGGCTCGGCAGGGCACGGGCCAGGGAGCAGGCGCTGGAGGCCAGCCGCCGCGAGCTCGTCGCGTGGGTCAGCCACGACCTGCGCACCCCGCTCGCGGGGCTGCGGGCGATGGCGGAGGCCCTGGAGGACCAGGTGGTAACCGATCCGCGCGAGGTCAGCCGCTACCACTCGCAGATCCGCCGGGAGACCGACCGCCTGTCCACGATGATCGATGACCTCTTTGAGCTGTCCAGGATCCATGCCGGAACGCTGCGCCTGTCCCGCCGCCTCCTCGGCCTTGAGGACCTGGTCGCCGAGGTGGTCGCGTCCACCGAGCCGATGGCACGGGCCAAGGGCATCCGGCTCGCCGGGTCCGCCGTGCGCGGCATGCCCGTCCTCATCGACTCCGCCGAGATGGGGCGGGCCGTCCGCAACCTGGTCGCCAACGCGATCCGGCACACTCCGCCTCGGGGCACGATCGAGGTCATCGGCGAGATCCAGGCCGGCCTGGCATGCGTGAGCGTCTCCGATGAGTGCGGCGGCATCCCCGACGGCGACCTGCCCCGCGTCTTCGACGTGGCGTTCCGCGGCGAGAGCGCTCGCACCCCGGACCCGCAAGGCGGCGGGGCCGGCCTGGGCCTGTCCATCGCCCGCGGCATCGTCGACGCCCACTCCGGCCAGATCACCGTGCACAACACCGGCCCCGGCTGCCAGTTCACCATCAGGCTCCCCCTCGCCCGCAATGGCGCCCCCGCAGTCACCCGCCCCGCCTCCAGCCGAGCCATCAGCGTCCACGCCCCCTAGCCCGCTCGTTGGCGTGCTCGTGTCAGACCGCAGCTAGCTCGTTGGCGTGCTCGTGTCGGACCGCAGTTGGCTCGTTGGCGTGCTCGTGTCGGACCGCAGTTGGCTCGTTGGCGTGCTCGTGTCGGACCGCAGTTGGCTCGTTGGCGTGGCTGCACTGGCTTATGCGGCGCGAATGGCGCGCCGTGCCAACTCCGTGCTGGGTCGTTGGCGTGGGTGAGCTCAAGCGATTCAGGGTCGCTGGCGTGGGCGTGTCAAAACGGATGCGCCCAAGTGTTGGGACCGCTGAGTTGCAAGGGGCGGAAGAGGCTACGCGTCGCGGCCGGGGTGAGCATGGGTGGAGCTAGCGGGCTGATGCCGGGGCGCGGAGCATGGCCGTCGCGAACTCCCGCATGCCCTCGTCGAAGCCGATCCGTGCCTGGAAGCCCAGGTCACGAGCCGCTGCCTGCGGCGAGGCCACGATGTGGCGGACGTCGCCCAGACGGTACTCGCCAGTGACCTTCGGCTGAAGGCCCCCGCCGAAGGCCACTGCCAGTTCCACCGCCATCTCTTTGACCGTGTGCGGCGTCCCGCTCGCGACGTTGTACGCCTTCAGGGCTGCCAGCCGGCACGGAACCACCTGCGGCCGCGAGGTCTGCGGAAGGTACGTGCCCGGGGACCTGGAGGTGGTGCCGCTGGGCAGCGGAGTGTCCCCCCGGGAGGCGGGGCGTGGAGCCGTCTCCGTGAGCTAGCGCGTTCAGCGCCAGCACGTTGCAGTCGGCCACGTCGCGGACGTGGACGAAGTCCCTGAGCTGGCCGCCGTCCTCGAAGACTCGCGGCACTACCCCGTTCTCCAGCGCCGAGCGGAAGATCGCGGCCACCCCGGAGTAGGGAGTGTCGCGTGGCATCCGAGGGCCGTACACGTTGTGGTACCGCAGCGCGGCGGCCCCGCCGCCCGTCGCCCGGGCCCAGTTCGCGGCCAGGTGCTCCTGTGCCAGCTTGCTCGTCGCGTAGGCGTTGCGAGGGTCGAGGACGGCGTCCTCGCTTACCGTGGCCCACGCCAGCCGCCCGCCGCACGCCAGGCAGCGCGGCTCGAAGACGCCAGCGTCCAGGTCGGCCGCCGAGCGGGGGAGTGGCCGGACCAGTCCGTGCTGTGCGCACTCGTATGCGCCCTCGCCGTAGACGACCATCGAGGATGACAGCACCAGTCGCGACACTTCCTTGCAGGCCATCGCGGCGAGCAGCACCGCCGTCCCCGTCACGTTCACGTCCGCGTACAGCGGAAGGTCAGCCACCGATACCCCGAGGCCGACCATCGCGGCGAGATGACAGACCGCGTCCATGCCATCGAGCGCTTCTTCGACCGCACTGCGGTCACGGATGTCAGCGACACGCAGGTCGGTCCCCGCCGGGATGTACGCGGGCACGCCGCTGTGCACGGCCGGGGACAGGGAGTCCAGGCCGCGCACCTCATGGCCGGCCGCTGCCAGGGCCTCAAGCACGTGGGATCCGATGAAGCCGGCCGCGCCGGTCACGAGTACTCGCATGCCGCAAGCCTGCCATCCGGTACGACGGCCGGCACTGTCCGCTACGAGTTGTCATTCTTCTGTAAGGGCATTTCGCGGCTAGGGCGGTCACGCAGCGATTACGGTCGAGGCCATGACTTACGCCCCTGGGTGGACGACGCCCCTATCGACTTCCCGCCCTCGAGTCGACGTGATCCTTCCGTGCCTCAACGAGGCGGCGGCACTGCCCGGGCTGCTGGCCCGGATCCCGGCTGGGTACCGGCCGGTCGTGGCCGACAACGGCTCCACCGACGGGTCCGCTGGCATCGCGGCCGGCTATGGCGCGGTCGTGGTCAGCGTGCCACAGCGCGGCTTCGGCGCGGCCTGCCACGCCGGGCTGCTCGCCACCACCAGCGACATCGTCTGCGTGATGGACGCTGACGGCTCGCTCGACCCGCTGGACCTGCCGGCTGTCGCGGGACCCGTGCTTGACGGGACCGCCGACCTGATGCTGGGCCGCCGCGCGCCTCAGGGGGCGGGGGCCTGGCCGTTGCACGCCAGGATCGGCAACGCGGTCCTGTCGGCCGAGCTCCGCCGCCGTGCGGGAGTGCCGCTGCACGACCTGGGCCCCATGCGGGCCTTCCGTCGCGAGGCGCTGCTTGGGCTGGGCATCGGGGACAGAAGGTTCGGGTACCCGCTGGAGATGGTCGTGCGCGCCGCCACCGCTGGCTGGCGAATCGCCGAGGTTACGGTCCCGTACTACCCGAGATCCGGCAAGTCGAAGGTCACCGGCACAGTGGGCGGCACCATCCGTACCGTCCGCGACATGCGGCGAGTCCTCGCGCTGTGTACCCCAGACGCGCTGTGTACCCCAGACGCGCTGTGTACCCCAGACGCGCTGTGTACCCCAGAGGAGGAGCTCCCCCTTCGACCCCCCGTGGGCGCGATCTGATGAGCGAGAACTTGCCCGTCACGGTCATCGTCATCGCCAAGGCCCCAGTGCCAGGCCAGGTGAAGACCCGGCTGACGCCCCCGTTCTCGCCGCAGGAGGCCGCACTGCTGGCGCGGGCGGCGCTGGCCGACACCCTGGGCGCGGTCGCGGCCACGCCCGTCGCCCGCCGAGTGCTGGCGCTGTCTGCCCCTGAGGGGACAATCCTTCCACCTGCCGGGCCGGGTACCGCCGCCGAACCAGGGAGCAGCCCGCCATGGCTGCCGGCCGGCTTCGAGGTGATCCCGCAGCGCGGTGGTGGGCTGGACGAGCGAATCGCGGCTGCCTTTACCGACGCCTACGCTGGCGGGGCTGGAATGCCGATGGTGCTCATCGGAATGGACACCCCGCAGGTCACCCCTGACTTGCTCACTGACGCGGCGGTGCCGCTGGTCTCGGGGGAGGCGGACGCGGTGCTCGGCCCGCGGCCGACGGCGGCTTCTGGCTGCTGGGGCTGCGTGCCCCCGACTGGTCCCTGCTGCGCGGGGTGCCGATGTCCCGCCCCGACACCGGCCAGGCCCAGCTTGTCCGCCTGCGGTCCGCCGGACTCCGGGTGGCCCTGATGCCAGAGCTCACCGACGTGGACTATGCCCAAGACGCGATGCAAGTAGCCGCCGACGTTCCGCAGTCCCAGTTCGCGACCGTCCTGGCCCGGACCGTCCTGGCCCAGACCGGGCTAGCGAGGACCGGGCTAGCGAGGACCGGCTAACTGGTCGACGTACCAGGAACCCGCGAGCCGCAGCGGCACTTGCCCGGTCTCTTGGTCGGCACCGCCAGTGCGGGTACAAGTGCGGCACCGCCAGTGCGGGTACAAGTGCGGGGTAGAAACGACGCGCCCCCCGGAGGCGAAGTGCCTTCGGGGGGCGCGGGGCAGTGGCTGCCGCGGACAGCGGGCGAACTATGACTCCGGGCCCTCGACCGTGACGAGCGTGCCGTAGGTCGTATACGGCCAGATGTACTCCGCCGGGGTGAGCGGGCTCTCCACGCAGCCGAGGCTCTGGTAGTAGCCGTAGCCAGCGCGCGGGAAGTAGTGCAGCGCGTCGCCGCCGTTGAAGTAGGACACCCAGAGCACCGTGTCGTCGTACTTGGTGCCGTCCGGGTTGGTGCCCGTCATCTGGGTGGTCTGGTAGCGCAGGTAGATGGGGAAGGTGCCGTCCTGGGTGCCCCGGCCGGGGATCCCGGTGTTGACCGGCGTGGTCTCGATCAGCTTGCCGCCGCGCCAGACGTTCTCCGTCTCCGGGGAGTTCTGGTTGACCAGCACGTAGGCATACTCGTTCGGGTCCTTCTGGTCCTTGGCGACTGCCGTGAGCAGGTGGGACCACACCTGATGGCCGGCGATGCCGTCCATCGTGAGGCCGGCGTTGCTCTCAAAGGCCATGACAGCGCCCGTGTCCAGCTCGTTGCTGCTGCCGGTCTGCCACTGGTTGGTCAGCTCCGACGGGTAGCCGGACTGGAAGGTGAAGGTGCCAGCCGGCGGGTCGTAGGCGGCGGACAGCAGCGCGCTCGGATCGTCAGCCGGGATGGCCGGGACCGTCGGGTCCGACGGGGTGAAGGTGAGTGGCAGGTAGCCAAGCTGGGTCAGCAGTTCCTGTAGCCCCAGGGTGGAGTAGGACCCGGTCGTGAACGAAAAGGCGGCGGACTTGGCGAGCAGGCCGGCGTCCGTCGCGGCGTCCGTCGTGATGCCATCCGACGTCAGGCCCGCGGCCTCGATGCCGGATTTCCCGCCGGGGATGCTTAGCGTGACGTGCGTGTCCTCCGTGTAACCAACCTGCGGCTGGAAGGTCGCGATGTCGCCAGAGATGGACCAAGTGCCCGCGATCTTCGGGGAAAGGGCGGGCAACGGGCTGTTCGCAGCGAGCTTCTCGTTAAAGGTGACCTTGATCGGGTCGGCCCCGTCGACACCCTGAGTGCTGCTCGACGGGGTGACAGACAGGATCTGCAACGGGGCAAGGGGTTTCACCGGGGCGGGCTTCTTCGCGCCGGAGACATTTTGACTGTTCGCACCGGATGCAACTGAAGGGTGGCTGCTCCCGTGCGAGACCGCGGCGAACGCGCCGCCTGCGATCACAACGGCGACCGCGGCGCTGGCGGTCCCCATGATTCCCCGATGTCGGATCAACTGCCGGAACGACACAGTGTGCTCTCCTCGCGGGTTAGTGCTGACGTGCTAGTGGTGATGTCTTGGTGGCAATCTGTTGCTGGGAGACGTGCGGAGGTGGCTGGTCCTAGGCGGAAGCAGTCGACGCCGGGCACGGCAGGACTCGCGACGACGGCGATCGACAGTGGGCCGTTGAGCCAACTTGATTCTAAGGCGAACTCCTATCAAACTGGGAAACTTCAGGTCACAGCTCTCTCAATCGATATGACGATGGTCAAGCCCGGTTGGTTGCCATGATTCGCAAGCCTGAGCGCATGATGAGATCGGGCTGTGAGTCCCCTATGAAAGGTGGGAGCGTAAGCTGAAAACACGCGAATACGCTCTGCGGTCATCGATCACTCTTAGTGAGAAACCCTTCCCGTCTGAGGGCAAGCGAGAGGGCGGGGGAGAGGGCAAGCGAGAGGGCGCGGAAGAGGGCGGGGGAGAGGGCAAGCGAGAGGGCAAGCAAGAGGGCGGCAATGGGCGGTAAGAATTCGCACAGCCTGAAGATGCGGAGCCTGGGAGCATGCCGGTGCGTGATGCATCTGTCGACTTTTGCTATCTGGTAGATAACGGTGGAGTAACGGGCTAGTCTGGCCGTCTTGGGAGCCTTGGCGGAGCGGAGGTTGCGGATGCGCGACGTTAGCGACAGCGGGGACCGGGGCCAGGCCGGTCGGCTCCACGTCACGGCGCAAGGGGGGTCCTCTCAGCGTGGGGCTTCGCGACATCGGTCCTGGCACCGTGGGTCCGATGGCCAGCGACCGGGCGAGGCGCTCATCGTCGGCGGCTTCAGCCCGCGCGGTGCCCATCCCCACCGCGCCTCCCGGCGACGATCGACCGTCCGGGCGGCAGCACCACTAGCGGTCCCGGTGGCGCTGGGCGTGACCCTTGGCGTCATCCTCGCGGTTTCCGCCGGCCCTACCAGTGAGCATGTCACCCAGGGAACATCAGGCACCACCAGCGCGAGCACGCCGTCACCAGCGACACCATCGGCGTCGCCCTCGCAACCCGCCGCCACGAGGACTCCGGCGGCACCCGCGCGACGCTAAAGCCAGCGGGCTGAAGCCAGCGGGCTGAAGCCAGCGGGCGACGCTAAAGCCAGCGGGCGACGCTGAAGCAGGCCGCCGGCTTAGCCGACCAGGTAGTTGCCGGGGACAGAGGCTCCCAGCGGGCTGCTTGCCGTGTCGGCGGGCAGCGAAGACGGGGGAACGAAGGTGCTGCCCTGTGGGCCCGCCTCCACGGCCATGCCGGTGGCGCTGCCCTTCAGATACTGGGACCAGGAAAGGAACCACTCAGTCCAGCCGTCGTCCCAGTCGCCTGCCTTCGGGCTGCCGGTGATGGTGATCGGGTCGCCGGGAATGGCCAGGTTGTAGTAAGTCTCAGCGTCATCGGGCGGAAGGTTAACGCAGCCGTGACTGACGTTGGTGACGCCCTGGTCAACCACCGACCAGGGCGCCGAGTGATAGTAGTCGCCGCTGTAGGTGAACCGGACGGCCCAGTTGACCAGCTCGTTGTAGTAGCTGGGGGTGCCCTTGGTGCCGCCGATCATCCGGACGGGATTGCCCTTCTGGACCGTCAGGTAGGTGCCGTCCGGCGTGGGCATGGTCGTGCGGCCGGTGCTGATCGGCCAGGTGTACGCCAGCTGGCCGCCGACGTAGACCTGCGTCTTGTGACTGACAGTGCTGGCTACCGCGATGACTGACTGGCCGATGTCGAAGGACTGCGTCAGGGTATGCGTCCCGTAACGGCCGTCCCCTCCGTCCACGCCATTGAGGTGCGCGGTGAGGGTGACCGCCGTGCCCTGCGGCCAGTAGTCGCGCGGCCGGAAATCCACCGCCTCGCTGCCGTCCCAGTACCACGCGCCGACGACCGGCTTAGAGGTGGTGACCTGCAGTGACCGCTCGACGGCGGCCTTGTTGGTGATCGGCTCGGTGAACGTCAGCATGATCGGGATGCCCACCCCGTAGGTGGCGCCCGCACCCTCGAAGATCTCGGTGGAGAAGGTCTGCGCTGGCGTCATCGTGCGGAAGGTGCTGGTCGCCGTGACGGGGTGGCCCTCGCTGTCGGTGCCGGTGGCGGTCACCGTGTACGACTCGTCGGTGTCCAGTGTCCACGTGCTGTGCCAGGTGGTGTCAGTGCCGCTCAGCGAGCCGGTGACTGGGTCGCCCGCGGTGGTGACCTTCACGTTCGTGATCTTGGCCCCGTCCACCGCCTTCACCGTAATGCCCGAGGCGGTGCCGGCTTGGGTCGTCCCCGGTGCCGGGCTGATCTGCAGGGACGTGACGATCTTACCCGCGTTAGCGGCCGGCGTGCCGGAGACCGCCTGTGGGTTAAGCTGGGCCGCGTTCGGCCCGGCGACGGCGCAGCCGGCCGCGAGCAGGCCACTGCCGGCGAGGATCGCGAGGAAGGCGTAGCGCCCTGTCCGGTACGTGCGACTGGACGGCGCGCAGTTGCTGCCGGACACAATGATCCTCCCTCGGGTCCCGGATGTGGTCCCCGTGGCCATGCCCCCAGGCCCTCAGGGCGCCCTTAGTTTATTCGCGTTTGTCGCGCTCTGCCCCCGGACTGGGGGAAACCGGGCCGGGGGAAATCAGGCGACGCCGCCAGCTGCAGCCCAGCGGCCGTAACGATCCCGAGGGCGGTCGCGGCGACGATAACGTATTCCGGCCACGGTCCGACGCGGTCGGCGAGCGTGATGTAGGTGACCAGCGGTACGCGGGACTCCAGTTCGGCCTGCTGCCAGATGCCGCTGCGGACGATCAGGTGCCCGTCCGGCGCGATGATGGCGCTGTATCCGGTGGTGCTCGCGACCACCACCGACCGGTCATGCTCGACCGCGCGGATCCGTGCCATGGCGAGCTGCTGCCCGCTCTCGCCGGTCGTCTCGCCCTCGCGCTCGTAGGTGGCGTCGTTGCTCGGCATGGTCAGGAGGTTGGCGCCGGCGGCGACCTCCTGCTGCGCGATCGAGTCGAAGCCCACCTCCCAGCAGATCATCGCGCCCAGCCGGATCTTGCCGACGGTGAAGACCACGGTCTTGTCCCCAGCGACGAAGTTCACCGGCTGCAGGGCGGTCAGCGAAGTGATCTTCGAAAGGAGCGAGCGGAGCGGTATGTACTCCCCGAACGGCACGAGCTTCTGCTTGACGTACATGGCCACTGGCCCCTTGCCTGGCAGCCACAGGAGGCTGGCATTGCGCACCGGGTTCTGCAGCACGGCGCCGACGAGGATCGGCGCTTTGATCGTGGCGGCGGCGGTGGCGATCTCCTGGTAGATCGGGGGGTAGAGGGTCGGGTCGATGTCGGTGGAGTTCTCTGGCCAGATGACGATGTCCGGGGCAGGCTTCTTTCCAGCGGCGACCTCCCGCGCCAGGGCCTGCGTGGCGGTGACGTGGTTGAGGGTGACCGTCTCGTCGTTGAGCTGCGAGGCCAGGCTGCGCGCCCGGGGCACGTCACCTTGGATCGCGGCAACCTCGGCGGTCGCGGAGCCGGCGGGCACCGGGTCAAGCTGAAGCAGGGCGGGGGCAGCCACCAGGCCAGCTGTCGCGGCGAAGGCGACAGCTCCCAGCGCGGTGCGGCGGGGGGACCAGTGTGCCTGCCAGGCGGTGAGGACCAGCCAGGCGAGCATCGCGCCGACGAGGGCGACCATGAAGGACAGCAGTGGCACTCCGCCGATCGCCGCCCATCCTTGAGTCGGCGCCCCCGCCTGGCTCATTCCGAGCCTGCCCCAGGGGAAGCCGCCCCACGGCCAGCGGTCCCTGACAGCCTCGGCGGCGACCCACCAGCCGGCCACGGCGAGCGGCCAGCCGGGCAGCCGGAGCAGCAGTCGCTGGCCGACCGTGAGCACCCCGAAGATGATCGTCGAGGCGATGGCCAAGGCGATCCATGCATACCAGGCCACGTTGGTGATCCACACCAGCAGCGGGAAGAAGAAGGCGACGCCGAACGCGAGCCCGACGGCGAACGAGGCACGCAGGCTCTGGCCGGACAGCGCGATCACGAGCAGCGCCGGACCGGCGACGGCTAGTGGCCACACTCCCGCCGGCGGGAACGCGGCGGCCAGCAGCAGCCCGCCCGCGACGGCGACGAGGAGCGCCCATCGCGTCCGCAGCTCGGCAGGTGCCAGTGCGGCGGGTGGTGCCGCCTGGTTGGCAGTGGTCTGGGCTGGGATCACCCACGTAGCCTAATCGGGATTCCTGCGAACCGTCGCAGCCCAGCCGCCACCGGCCGGCAGCGAGTTGCCGATGGCCAACAGCCAGTCATTGATGGCCGGGCCAGCGGCCTGCGGCCTGCGGCCAGCGGTCGGCGGCTGCCACGCGAAGCGGACAAGTTGTCCATCGATGGTCATTTGGTGAGGTCAACCGGGCTGAATGCCTCATTCCGTGTGCACGTGGCAACGCGTTGCGTTAAATTGTCGAGCTAAACGCTTCTGGGGGCGCGAGTCCAACCTGTGCGGGCCATGCGCGGGTTCGGGCATGCTTACGCGTGAATGGACTTCATCGTGATCCGTATCCGGTACCTGGACCTGTCGGCGGGACTTCACGCGAGAGCTGAGGCGGCGGGCGCAAGCACCACGATCTACCTGCGGCCAGGGCTGACAGCGTTGCAGCGCAGGGCTGTCCTGCGACGGCTTCGGCAGGAGTCGCGGGTGGGCTGCGGCCCATGCCTGCCAGCCGCCCACCTCGCCGTGGCGATCATGGCCGACCGGATCGCGATGGCGGCCCGGCACGTGGTCGCGGTTGTCAGGCTGCACCCGGCGGCTGCCCTGACGGTCCCGCTGGCGGGCGCGACGGCGGGCCTGCTGCTGATCACCGCGATCCCCAAGGGAAGTTCCCCCCATCACGAGCCCGCTGGAGTGCCGGCGGACTTCGTCGCCCAGATGCTCAGCCGCTACCACTCCGATGGCCCGGGCAGGCCGCCGGTACGGTTATCCATTGGGCACGTTTCGTCGCGTCTTCCCCGGTAAGGGATGACATGAATGCCGGAACCTGGTTTCTGGATAGTGATCTCCTCTTGGGAGGGCGCAGGACATGTTCAAGCGTCGCAAGGAGTCGGGCGAGGACGGGGACACTGCGGCAGCGGAGGCCGCCCGGCTCGCCACGGAGTTGTCCGAGGCAGACGACCTGCCCGAGGCGGAAGCAATGCTCGGGCCGGACGCAGTGCCCGGGCCGGACGCAGTGCCCGAGCCTGACGCAGTGCCCGAGCCGGACGCAGTGCCCGAGCCTGACGCCGCGGCCGGGCTGTCGCGGTCGGCCGGGCCAGCAGCCGGCGGCTGGCCACGAGCCTCGCAGCGGGTAACGGAGGCGATCAGCTCGGCTGGCACGGGTGTGCAGGCCATCGCGCAGGCGGCGGCCAATACGGCGGGACGTGGCGGCCGGGCGGCACCGCGGCGGGCAGCGGAGGCGATCAGCTCGGCTGGCACGGGTGTGCAGGCCATCGCGCAGGCGGCGGCCAATACGGCGGGACGTGGCGGCCGGGCGGCACCGCGGCGGGCAGCGGAGGCGATCAGCTCGGCTGGCACGGGTGTGCAGGCCACCGCGCAGGCCGCGGCCAACACGGCGGGACGCGGCGGCCGGGTCGCACAGCGCGGCATGTCGTCGGCCGTCACCTGGCTCACCGGGCAGGTCGAGGAGATGGGTCCCCGGCTGGGGATCAGGGACCAGGAAACCCTGCGGCGGCAGTTCCCGGGCCGCAGCGACGACGAGATCGCTCAGCTCCTGGTGGACCGCGCGGGACGGGCCTCGGCGGCCGTCGGCGGCGCCACGGGTGCCTGGGCCGCGCTGCCGGTCCTGCCTGCTTTCCCCGTCGAGGTCTTGGCCGAGACCCTCGCGGTGGTCGGCGTTGCAGCTCAAGCTGGTCGCCGAACTACACGAGGTCATGGGCCTGCCCGCCGACGGCAGCGGCACCGACCGGGCCCGTGCCTACCTCGCCGCCTGGGCGCACCGCCGTGGGTTCTTCACCATCCCCGGCGGGTTCGTGCTCGCCGCCGGGTCGCCGCTGGCGCGGATGCTGCGCAGGCGGCTCGCCGCCCGGATCCGCCGCAGCGCGTTCTCGCTGGCGCCGCTGTTCACTGGGGCTCTCGCCGGGGTGATGATCAACCGCAGCGAGACCCGCAAGGTCGGCGTGCAGGTCCTCGCCGACCTCCGCCGCCGCAACCAGGAGCTGGGCCGCGCTTCCTGACAAAAGCATCACGAAAGCGTCGTCGGCCCACAATTGCGGATTGCGAGCTGCGGCGAGATATCCGCGTGGCCTCGTCAATAGCGGCTGGCTACACTCGGGTGCGCCACCTCAGTTCGCATCCGGGAGCCAGGACATGACAGTAGACGCCGCGGCGGAGGCCACGGACGCCGTGCGGGCCGCTGCCCGTGCCGCCCGATCGGCGGTGGCGGGCCTCGCCAGCGCACCAGACGCCGTCATCGATGAGGCACTGCGAGCGATGGCGTCCGCCGTCCATGCGGCGGCGCCCGTGATCTTGGCGGCTAACGACCGCGACATGCAGGCGGCGGTCGCGGGCGGGCTGCCTGCCGCGATGCAGGACCGCCTCAGGCTCGATGAGGCCAGGCTCAGCGCTATGGCCAGCCAGCTGGAGATCCTGGCCGGGGTGCCGCACGAGAGCGCGACCCGGAAGATCCGGGATCTGGACGGCGGCCTGGTCCTGCGGGAGCGCCGGCGGCCGGTCGGCGTCGTCGGCGCGAACTACGAGGCGCGCCCCAACGTCACGATCGATGTCGCCTCCCAGCTCATCAAGTCCCGCAACGCTGGCGTGCTGCGCACCGGCAGTGCCGCGCTGCGGTCGTCGATAGCGCTGGCCGACGAAGTGATCGCTCCCGCCCTTGCCAAGACCGGCCTGAGCCCGCAGGCCATCGCGCTTGTCCGGGTGCCTGGCCAGGCCGCCGCCTACGCCCTGGTCCGTGAGCCGGACCTGATCCCGCTCGTCATCTTGCGCGGGAGCGGGGACAGCACCCGGGCGCTGGCCGCGGAGGGCGCCGCGCACGGCGTCCGGACCCTTGCCCACGCCGACGGTGGTGGCGTCCTTTATATCCATTCTTCTGCACAACGGGCCCTTACCACTGCCCTCATCCAAGCCAGTCTGGACAGGCTCGGTGTGTGCAATCGCCTTAATCTGCTGCTGATTGACAGGCAATTGTGGGACGAGTGGCTGCCGCAGGTCACCGAGCAACTCCAAGCCCTGGGCATCGCGGTGTCCCTGCCCCCGCACGACCACCGGCTGGGGTACGAGTGGGCGCTGGAGGCGGGCCGCGAGGCGACCGTCACGGTCGCCCCGGCGGACAGCCCCGCCCGCGCTGCAGCGATCGCAAACGAGGAGACGTCCGGGCTGGCGGCAGGGATCGCGGCTAGCGACCCGGAGGCGGCCACGGAGTTCCTTGACACGTACACGGGGACCGGGGCGTTCTGGAACGCGACCACGAGGCTCCTTGACGGCTTCAAGCTCTTTGGCGTGCCGGAAACTGGGATCAATATTGATGCGCTTCCGGGACCACGGGGTCCGGTTACGTTCCGTGACTTGTATCTGCGTCAATTCGTGGTATCACCCGTCTAGGTTTCAGGGAACTGAGTCATGTGGGGCAGATGTCGATCATGATGGGGATTTAGCTGCGGAGACAGCTGTTAACTGTCGATACTCTGGATGTGGTGGGCGAAGAGTTCGCGATCAGGCTGGCGGAGGCCAAGGCGGGCGATGAGGCAGCGTTCTCGGCCCTGTGGCGGGACGCGAACCCGGGATTGGTTCGCTACCTGCGAGTCATGACGCCGGAGCACGCCGAGGACGTGGCGGCTGAGACGTGGATTCACGTACTTCGGGGACTGGCCCAGTTCACCGGTGACGAGACCGCCTGGCGGGCCTGGCTGTTCACTACCGCACGCAGGCGCGCCCTTGACCAGGTCAGGCACCGCAGCAGGCACCCGTCGGAACCGCTGGATGACATTCACGCCGCCGAGTTGCCGCGGACGGCGGACGCCGAGCAGCTAGCCCTGGACAACATCGCGACGGAGCGGGCCATCGCCCTGGTGTCCCGGCTCCCCGATCATCAGGCGGAGGTCGTAATGCTGCGCGTGGTCGCCGGCCTGGAGACCGAGGTAGTCGCGCGGATGCTCGGCAGCACGCCGGGCGCGGTCAGGGTAGCCGCACACCGGGGCCTGAAAAGGCTCGCGGCGCTGCTGTCGGGAGCAGGTGTAACACTTTGAGCGAGTACGGCGTTCCAGACGATGAGATGCGTGACGGCTTCCCGCGGGGCTTGCCGGGCGCCGGGTCGCACGGCGACCCGCGCCTGGATGTATTGCTGACCGAGGAAGTCGAGGAGCTTTTGCTCGACGGCTGGCCTCGGCACACCTCGCTCTCGCCAGAGCTGCGGCCGCTGCGGGAATCGGTAGACGCGCTGCGAGCCGCGCCGTCGGCGTCGGAGTTGCGGGGCGAGGCACGGGCGATGGCCGCCTTCAGGGGCATCTCCGGCCTCGCTGGTGGCGGCCTCGCTGGTGCTGATGACAGGCTGGCTGGTGGCGGGCTGGCGGCTGGTGCTGGTGGGCTGGCTGGTGCTGGTGGCGGGCTCGCTGCTGGTGCTGGTGCTGGTGGCGGGCTCGCTGGGCTGTCCGGCGGCATGGCGCACACGCTGCCGCTGGAGATACCGCGTGACGTGGCGGGGCGCCGGCAGCGACGGGCCAAGCACCGTGCCCGACCCGAGGGGCGCCCGGCTGGCCGTCCGGCCGGGCTGTCCCGGCCAGCGATGCGGCGGCGGCGCGCGCTGGGGACAGTCGCCGCGGTGGCGCTCGTTGCGATCTTCGGCATCTTCGCTTACGCGGGATCTTTGCCCGGGCCGATTCAGAATGCCGCCCACGTCGCGATCGGGGCACCGCCGGTGAAGACGGCCACGGCATCAGCGTCAGCCCCCAGCGTGGAGGCGACCGGGTCAGCACGCGAGTCCCGGTCTCCCCTGACCGGTGCGCGACAGATCCGGCAGTCGATGACGCCAGCCCCTGCGCCGTCGGCCAATGCCGCCCCGGACGGGCCGCGGCAGTGGTGCCGGGGGTACTTCGCCAACCCGTGGAAGCCGGGTGCCACGTCCTGGGACAAGAGCGACTTTGAGAAGCTGTCAAAGCTCGCGCCCGGCGGGTCCGCGGGGGTGCTCTGGTACTGCTCGAAGTACCTGGACGACTCCCGCGGCCAGCGCGGCATGGCTTCCCTCTACCCCACGGGCTTTTCCGGCGGCTCCTGGGCGTGGCCCCCGGACCAGCACCACGACGACGGCCGCGACAAGGTTCCCGGCGCTCCCGGCAACGTCACCCAGACGGGGAGCGCCTCAAGGCCAAGGACCATCACAGGCTCAGGGGACGGTCCACGACCCAGCGTTTAAGCACAGGCAGGCCGTGCGGGGTGCGGCGCTGCAACCTCGTCTGCCCCGGCCATCGGTGGCCAGTAATCAGCAGGACTGGTAGCTGGAGTGGTAGCCGGCTGGCGGCGGGACGAGGGCATAGCTGCTGCCGCTCGGGTCCAGGTAGAGCGTGATCGTCCAGACGTCACACGAGCTGTCGTTGACACTTTGTGAGGGTGACTGATGGCTGGTGAAGCGGACGGTAGCCGCCTCGCCGCCGCCGCTGAGGTCGCTGATCGAGGTCAGCGTCGCCGCCGAGTCGGTGGTGGTCCCGTACCCGGAGGTGAAGTCGGACTGGCTCTCGTCCGCCGCTTCCTGGGAGCTGAGCAGGCTGATGTAGGCCTGGTAGTTGTGCGTGTTGATGGCCGTGAAGTAGCTGCCGAGCCAAGCGACCACCGTCGGCTCGGCGGGATCTGCCTGCGCGTCGGACGAGACGGCGACGGTCGTCGTGCCGGATGCCGGCGGCGTGGTCGGGGCCGTGCCAGCAGGCCCCGTGGCGGAAGGCCCAGTGCCGGCGGGCCCGCGGGAGAAGACTGCGCGGGAGAAGCAGAAGCAACAGTGCCCGAAGGCGCCGAGGTCGCTGGTGGAGGGGCGGCAGCGCTGGCTACTGCGCTGGCGCCCGTGGGGGAGGCGGAAGGCGTCAGCGGCGAGGACTGCGCGGCGGCTGATGTCGCCGACCCGGCCGCGTCCGTGCCGCTGCGGCTGGCGGAGTGCCCGGTCAGCGACGTGACGAGCGCGTATGCGCCACCGCCGCAGGCAAGGACGAGCAGCACGGCCGCCGCCACGAGGGTGCCCCGCGGCCGTGACGATCCCCGGGCGGCCGGGCGAGCCGCGACGAGCCGGTGCGACGCCGCTTGCCGGGGAGCTGGCTGAACCGCTTGCGGCGGATAGGGCGGCGACTGGGGTGGCACGAGCTGAGGTGGCACGGGCGGATAGGGCGGCGACTGGGGTGGCACGAGCTGAGGTGGCACGGGCGGATAGGGCGGTGACTGGGGTGGCACGGGCGGGTATGGCCCAGGCTGGGACGGTGCGGGGAAGGGCGTCGGGTCAGGTCTCAGCGTGGGGGCATACGCCGGGTCGGACGCGGGCCCGGCGAACGAGTCCCAGAAGGCGTCCCCGCCTCCCGGCGCCAGCCGTTGCGGCTCGTCGTAGTATCCCCAGCCCCCCGGTTGCGGACCACCGGGGGCAGGATCGGGTGGCAGTTCGTAGTCCCAGGTTGTCGGCTGCGGCTCCTCGTACACCGGGTGGGCGTCGTAGGGTGGCAGCGTCTCAACCGGCGGTGCCGACAGTGGCTGGTCGGATGGCGGGCTGAATTTCGTTCCGCAGTTCCAGCACGTCGTAGCCCCCACAGTGCGCGAGGTGCCGCAGCTTGTGCAGTAGGCCATGGCCACCATCCCCCAGGAAGTCCCATAGAGAGATATATCCACTCGGGGCGTGCATAATGCGATTATGTATAAGCTCTCCGATCAGTCCGGCCGACTGGCCGTCATTACCGGATCCAACAGTGGCCTCGGCAGGGAGGCCGCCCGGCGGCTGGCCGGGGTCGGCGCGCACGTACTGCTCGCGGTCCGCTCTGCGGCCAAGGGAGAGCAGGCCCGCGACGCGATCGTCGGAGAGTTCCCGCAGTCCTCGGTGAAAGTCGGACAGGTCGACCTCGCGAGCCTCGCCTCGGTCAAGGACTTCGCCGAGAGGCTGCTCGCGGATGGCACCCCGGTCGACCTGCTGCTGAATAACGCCGGGCTAATGGCCGTGCCGTCACGGATGACTACCGTGGACGGTTTTGAGCTGCAGTTCGGCACCAACTTCCTTGGCCACTTCGTGCTGACCCTCCGGCTGCTGCCGCTGCTGCTTGCCGCGCCAGCGCCGCGCGTCGTGACGATGAGCTCGATGGCGGCGTGGTCCGGCCGCATCAAACTCGACGACCTGCAAAGCGAGCACGGGTACCGTCCGATGGCTGCTTATGGCGCCTCCAAGCTCGCGGACCTCATGTTCGCCAGGCGGCTGGCCGGAATAGCCGCTGACCAGAGCTGGCACCTGGTCAGCAACGCCGCGCACCCCGGCTACACCCGGACGAACCTGATCGCCGCCGGTGCCGAACTGCGCCAGCCGGGCGGCAGGCCCACGATGATGCACCTGGCCTCCCGCATCCCGCACCCGGCGCCGCATGTCCGCAGTGGGGTTGAGTCCCTGCTGTACGCCGCGACCAGCCCGGATGCAGTCAATGGCGGTTACTACGGCCCGAACGGACTGCTCGAGCTGGCCGGCCCCGCGGGACCGGCCCGCGTGCCCCGCCGGGCGCGAGACGCCGACGTCGCCGCCCGCCTGTGGGCGCAGGCCGAGCAGCTCACCGGCGTGGCCCTGCCGCAAGCCCCGTAGCCGGGCAGAACTCCGCAGCCACGCCATACATCGGCATGGTTGTGGCGGCCGGGGGCGGTCTCGTTCTGCTTGTTGTTGGCATGGGGGTTTACCTTGTGCTGCGGCGGGGGCTACGGCCGGTTGAGGCGATGGCCGGGCAGGCCGACCGGATCACGGCCGGGGACCTCACTGCGCGGGTGTCGTCCCGCCACCGGCGCAGCGAGGTGGGCAGGCTCGGCATCGCGCTCAACGGGATGCTGGCCCGCATCGAGACGTCGGTGAACGAACGGGCGGCCGGGGGGAGCAGCCCGTCGCTGCTTCACAAGTGGCTAGCCGCTTGCCTGGGCTAGTCTCCGGAGCGGCGGGTGCGCCTGGACAGGGCCACAACGATCGCCGCGATGATTGCGACCCACATGATCGGCGTGAGCCACATGCCCGCCAGGTGCCAGGCCATGTTGGCGGCCACCAGGAGCAGCATGACGATCACCAGGGCGCGGACCGGCCCCCGCTTGCGCCCGCGCCGTCGCGCTGCCGCGCAGCCGAAGGCTGGCGACATGCCCGGTGCCGCTGCGGGACCAGCGAAGGCGGCGTCGCGCGCGTCATCGGCGGTGTCGTCCCGGATGTCGCCGGGCAGGTCGTCAAACAGGCCCTGGAGGTCCCCGACGGTCTTGGCCGCCATCGCGCGGGTGACCCGCTCGTCGAACTCGGCCTGGTCCAGACGGCCGTCGCCGAAGTGCCGGGCGAGGCGGTCCGCCACCTCGGCGCGGTCGGCGTCGGACACTCGCATGTTCAGGTCAGGGCCCATGCGGAACCAGGTCGGCCGGGGGCGATCGGTTGCCGGCATCGCGGTCACCGCCCGCTCGTGACAGTGTGGATGAGGGAGGTGGCGAGCGACTCGCTGGAGGCCCTGCTCCGGGATCAGCAGCAGGCAGGCCAGGTAAGCCGCGATCCCGAGGCCACCGCCGAGGATGGTGGCCACGACGAAGGCGATGCGCACGATCGTGACGTCCACGCCGAGGTAGTCCGCGAGGCCGGCTGCGACGCCGGTCACCATGCGCCCGTTGGTGGCGCGGTGCAAAGGTGCTGTTGCGTTCATGCCTCCAGAATGCGTCCTGGAGGCCCTGCGCCACATCGGGCATCACCCCGGACCCAACCCTGATCCGCCCCCGATTCCATCAGGGTCCGTCGGCTCGGCTTGGGGTCCGTCGGCTCGGCTCAGGGGGCGAAGGCCGCGATTGCCGAGCCGATGATGATGAAGGCCAGGCCGATGATGATGAAGGCCAGGTCCGACCTGCGGCAGTCGCGGCCGTAAACGAGCACGTCTGCCGGGTCCTTGGGGTCGTACCTGACGAGGACTTTCTCGCCCGCCGACAGGAGTGCGGCGCGCGTTGGCGGCACGAGGTACTCCAGCACGCGGCCATCGGCCAGCGTGTACTGAAGGCTGACGCGCCGGCCGCCGGGATGATCAGGAACCGGGCGGTGCACGGCGGTAGCCCAGACGTTGACGCCGCTGCTGCGCAGGCCACGGGCGCGGCGCCAGGCGGTCACTCCGACCAGCAGCGCCAGCGCGCCTGCGAACGCGATCCAGACTCCGATAGCTATCGCCATTCCAGCTCCCGATTCTCCCATGAGCCTACGACCGCCACGGTTGCTGGGCTGTTTCGAGGCTGCTTAGATTGGGCGCGGGACCGTCAGGAACCCGTTAGGGACCCCGATCATCGACACAGGCCTTGACTATATTCGCGGTCATAACAGTGGTTGCCGCAGCGATGCGGCTCGCCGCGGCAACCGCTGCTCGCCGCTGCTCGCCGCGGCGAGCAGCGGTACCTCGGTAACCGCGGGGGTGACGGCAACGGAATGGACATCTCGGCGTCGTTCCGGGTAGGGCCACCCAACCCCCGGCTGGTCAGCGCAGACGCCCCACGCGCCGGTCGACTCCGCCCAGGTGAGCTGCGACATCTCCGCCTTGCCGTAGTCATCTTCGTTCGCGGCGATGATGTAGGGCTGCCCCGCGACGGTCATCTGGTGGACCGCAAAGGGGGATGCCGACGTCCAGGTGGCGGCTGGCGGCGGGCAGCGGGAAGCGGGGGTTGTGGTCGGGGTTGAGGTGGGGACCGGGGTCGAAGTGGCTGCTGGGGCTGGCGCGGCTGTCACGGTTGTGGCTGGCATGGCCCGCAGCGGGTACAGCGGAAAGGCACACAAGACGGCGGTCAGCAAGGCGGCATAGGTTGCTTCTGGCATAACGTCCCTCCTTCGGTCACCTTTGCGCACATCTCCCCGTCGGCTCACCAGGTCTGGGCGCTAGCCTGGAGGCGTGCTTGATCCGCTGGTGCTGCCGGACTTCCCAGTGCTGCGCGGGGAGCGCGTTCTCCTGCGCGCGGCCCGGGACTCAGACATCGACGACCAGCTCGTCCATCCCATCGATCCTGAAGAGGAAGACGGCTACGGTTCCTCGTGGCGGCGGGGGTGGGACGGCCGTCAGTACCACACGCGGGAGCGGCTGGCCTCCGTGCAGTGGCCCCCGCACCCCGAGTGGGGCGTGTATCCCTGGTCGGTCGAGCATGGCGGGCGCTGCATTGGCCATGCCCAGCTAAATGTTGACGCTGACCAGCATTACGGGGTTTACAGTGTGGGCCTGTTCGCCGCCGCCCTGCGCGGTCGTGGACTGGGCCGGGAGACCACCCGGCTGATGCTTGACTGGGCATTCGGCACGCTGGGCGCGCACCGGGTCGAACTGGAGGTGCTGGCCAGCAACCAGCGCGCCATCCGCTGCTACGAGGCCTGCGGCTTCCGCCACGAGGGCACCCGAAGGGAGCGCCAGCTGTACCCCGACGGCTGGAAGGACTTCCACTTCATGGCCGTCCTGCAAGCCGAGTACCAGGCTCACGCCGGCCGTTAAGCGCCGGTCCTTCTTCGGCTGCGGGAATCCTTCTCGTGCCAGCGTGCCCCCCGAAGTGGCACGCCATCAGCATCCGGGTAGCCTGGGGGTCAGGTAAGGCTAACCTTACCCCGCCGCCCGGAGGATCTGCCAGCCATGCAAGACGCGCCTGCCGCGAAGGACGATGTCGCTTCTGGCGACGGCGTGGTCCCGGCCACCCCTGGGCCGGCCGGGACCACCGCCTTGCGCAATCGCGGGGGGCGCGGCATGTTCGCGGCCGGACTGCTTGCCGTGTGGGGTCCCGGCCTCATCGTGATGCTGGCCGACACGGACGCGGGATGCCTGATCACCGCGGCGCAGTCTGGCGCTCAGTGGGGCTACGCGATGGTCTTGCCGCAGATCGTGCTCATCCCGATCCTGTTCATGACCCAGGAGATCGTGGTCCGGCTGGGTGTCGTCACCGGGAAGGGCCACGGGGCCCTTATCCGCCAGCATTTCGGGCTCGGCTGGGGGCCCTGTCGGCTGGGACGCTGCTCCTGTCGTCGGTGGGCGCGCTGCTGACGGAGTTCGCCGGCGTGGCCGGGGTAGGCGAGTTGTTCGGGATTTCCCCGTGGATCACGGTTCCCGTGGCCACGGTCTTCCTCCTGGGCCTGGCCTTGACCGGCAGCTACCGCAGGGCGGAGCGGATCGGGATCGCGGTCGGCCTCGCGGAGCTCGCCTTCATCCCCGCCATGATCTTCACCCACCCCAGCGTGCACGGCCTGGTGCACGGTCTTGGCACGCTGCCGCTTGGCCAGCACTCCTACGTGTACCTGCTGGCGGCCAATGTCGGCGCGGTCGTCATGCCGTGGATGATCTTCTACCAGCAGAGCGCGATCGTGGACAAGGGCCTGCACCCGAGGGCGCTGAACGCCGAGCGCCGGGATACGGCGGTCGGGGCCGTCCTCACCCAGGCGATCATGATCGTGGTGATCGTCGCGTTCGCCGCGACCATCTTCAAGGTCAACCCGAACACGCCGCTCAACACCGTTGGCCAGCTAGCCGGCGGGCTGGCGCCTTTCATTGGCTCGACGGTGTCCAAGGTACTGGTCGGCGCGTCGATCCTCGGCGGCGCGCTGGTCGCGGCACTGGTGGTATCGCTGGCCGGCTCATGGGGCATCGGCGAGGTGCTTGGCTGGCGGCACAGCCTGAACGAGCGGCTGAACAGGAAGAACGCAAAGTTCTATATGACCTACGCGCTCGCCCACATCGTCGGCGCTGGCATCGTCTTGGCCAGCTTCGACCTGGTGAAGCTGGCCGTTGACGTGGAGGTCATGAATGCCATCCTGCTGCCGGTCGTGCTGGGCTTCCTGCTCGTCCTCGAACGTAAGGCACTGCCGCCGGAGCACCGGATGCGCGGCGCCTACCGCGCCATCTGCACCACGCTGTGCATGATCGTCATCGGCTTCGGCATTTACATGGTGCCAGCCACCCTGGGCTGGCTCTAAGGCCTTGGACCTGCATCTACGCCTGAGTGGTCGATAGTTCTCATAGCGGATTATTTGTGAATTTGCGGACACGTGAGCTGCCGTCATGGCATTGTGTCCGATGTCAGGGATGGGTGCGGCGGGTAAGAAGGGGGCTGCGGTGTCTCCAAACCAGAGCGCCTCGCTTGAGGAGGCCACCGAAGGAGCCACCCCGGGCGGTCCTGCCGCGCTCACGGACTCTTCTGGCACGGACTCTCCCGGCAGGGAGCCCTCCGGCAGGGAGCCTCCGGCAGAGAGCCCTCGGGCAGGGGGCCGCGCGGCAGGGGGTCGCGCCGAGGGGGGTCACGCGACTCGGTGCGGCGAAGGAAGGGCCTGCTCTGGCGCTTCGGGATCATGATCCCGGCGGTCGGCATCGCGGCGGTCGTGGTGGTCATCGTCACGGTCATGTCCTACGTGATGAACCCGAACGGCAGTGGTGCGGTCGGCATGGCGACGGCCCTGAGCGGCCTGACTCACAGCCAGCAGCTGACCGCGCTGGAGCAGGAGCGGCAGGAGATGCTCGCGATGGACGCGGCCGCTGGCACGTTCTCGTCGGTGGCGGCCCCCGCGAAGGTGGACCCGGACGCGGTCATAGAAGCCGCCCAGCAGCAGCAGCAACAACAGGCGGCGAGCAGCTCGTCGTCGGACACGAGTGTTGCTCAGGTCGCGGCGCCGGACCCGGGCACGGCCGAGCAGATCGGCTACGACATGCTGCCGAGCTTCGGCTTCAACCAGACGACGCAGTGGAGTTGCCTGGAGCAACTGTGGATGCGGGAAAGCGGCTGGCGCTGGGACGCGCAGAACACAACGGACGGCGCCTATGGCATCCCCCAGGCGTTCCCCGGCGACAAGATGGCCAGCGTGGGCGCGGACTGGCTGACTGACCCGACGACCCAGATCAAGTGGGGCCTGGAGTACATCAGCGCCACCTACGGGACCCCCTGCGGCGCCTGGGCTGAGGAGCTAGCCGCCGGCGGCTACTAGGCCGCGCTGGGGCAGCTCGCCCCCCGTAACAGGGTCGCGGGTGCGGGCTCTTCGGGCTCGTGGAGACGATCGACTGAGACGGGGACGAGTTCTCGATGCCTTCCTTCTGGTAGCGGGAGTGCAGGCGCTTGATGAACTCGTGGATGATCAGGGCCTGCGCGCTGATGTCGGTGGCGCGCAGGCCGACGTTGAAGTCGATGCTGGAGTCGCCGAACGTGTTGTACCGGACGGTTGGCTCGTGGTCGGGGACGGCGCCCTTGACTTCCTGCATCACCTCCCGGCCGACCTCGATGGTGACCTGCTCGACGTGCTCTAGGTCGCTCTCGTAGCTGACGCCGCACTGGACGCTCACGGACATCTCATGCTCGGGCAGGTGGTAGTTGGTGACGATGGAGGATGCCACGGTGGCATTGGGGACGACGAGGATGTTGTTCGGGAGCTGGCGGATGATCGTGTTGCGCCAGTTCGTGTCCTCGACATACCCCTGCATCCCGTTGTCGAGCTGGATGAAGTCGCCTGGCTGTATCTTGCGTGTGGCGAGGATGTGGACGCCAGCGAACAGGTTGCTCAGCGTGTCCTGCAGGGCGAGGGCAACCGCCAGGCCGCCAACGCCCAAGGCGGTGAGCAGTGGCGTGATGGCCACGCCAAGGCTGTTGAGCAGGACCAGTCCGCCGATTGTCCAGACGACGACCCGGGTGATGCTCACGAAGATGGTCGCTGAGCCCGAGGTGCCCGCGTGAGACGTCGCCCCGGCGTGCACGACCACCCCGGCCACCTTCGCGCTGCCCAGGGAGATGACCACCACGATGACCGCGAGCAGCGCGTGGTCAAGGTCGTGGCGGTAGCCGCTGCGCAGCGGCAACGCCAGGACCGCGGCCCAGGTGAAGCCGACTCCGACGCACCAGGGAGTGACCAGGCGCAAGAACGCCACCACGATGTCGCCGCCGCGCCAGCGGGTCTGCTCCGCCTTGCGGTGCAGTCGGGTGAACAGGCCCCGAAGCGCGAGGGCGCCGAAGACTCCTGCCACGAGGTAGGCAGCCGCCATCATCCAGGTGTGCGAGCTGACAGACCCTGTCATCTTCTGTCCTTACTCGTTCGATGGCCGTGGGTGCGTTCCGGCCACCGAGGGTACCCGCAGCCTAACGCCGAAGCGCCCGACCGCGCCCGACAGCGGGCGTCACTTGGCGGAGGAGGCCATCACCGTGACGTCCGCTGCGGGGGTCTCCAGCGCCTCGGCGCGGCGCTGCGAGGGCGTGCCAGCCGCCGGGATGTCAGCCCCGGTGGCAGCGGCCCCGGTGGCAGCGGCCCCGGTGGCCCTGGCGTCCGTCCTGCGATCGGCGAACAGCACGTAGTGGAAGATCACGAACCGCATCAGGAACGTGACGACGTTGGCCGCGAGGTAGACGACCTCGACGACCAGCACGTGCTCGAAGCCGTGCAGGTGCATCCACGCGGCCATCCGGTAGCCGAGCTTCGTGGCGAGCGTGGAGATGACAGTTGCCACGCCGAAGACGAGCCAGAACGGGATGGTCTCGCGCAGCAGGTCCGGCCTGCCCCTGCGCTCCCAGGCCCACCGGCTCAGCACGTAGCTGACCAGCGCCCCGCCCACCTGGCTCAGCAAGGCCGCGGGCACCGACGTCCAGTGCAGCAGGCCGTCGCATACCCCCAGCACGATAAGGCTGGTAGCCAGCGCCACCGCCGACACGCCCATGAACCGGATGAAGCGCGCGTTGACCTTACTGCGCAGCCGGCTCCACACGCCCGCCACAAGCCGGCTCTGGGTCAGCGCCACGAAGTTCCTCCAGGATTAACTAGCATTACTCGCCTGAACATCACGGAACCCGCAGGCTCTCGGGTCCCCCCGGGAGCGCCGTGCTCGCCCGGCTCTGGACAGAGGGGTTCAATCACGTGTGCCAGTAACCGAGGCTATCTCGCGAAGTTGGCTGCCGCCAGCCAAGCTCGCCGACTGCCAGCTAACCCTCAGCATCTTTTCGGCCTCGGAACCGCGCAACCGGCCATGACCAGGGACTTTCAAGGTCATCGGCGCCGGGTAGCCGCCGCTGTGTTCTGAGTGCGTGGCCTCAGGTGTCCTGAAGCTGGCCCAGTGCTTGTGCTCAGCATGTGCTAAGGCCTGTCGTGCAGTATTGCTGCTGAGTACGGGGCAGGGCCGAGGATGGGAGGGTGGCCTGGTGAGTGTGAAGACGGAGGGATGGCGGGACATGTGGCTGTCCTTGCTGCGTCCTGGACGCGGCATTCCCCTGCATGCGTCGGGGCCTTCCCGATCTGCCAGGCTGCTGGTTAAGCGGCTGTTCGCCGTGCTGCTCGGCCTGGCCATTACGGCGGTGGCCCTGGCGGAGTACCGCACGGGCAGGGGCCCCTCACGATCCAGTGGCTGGCGGTCGGCCCGCTGCTGGCCTCCCTGGTGCTGCGCCCGCTGATCACTGCCGTGCTGGCGGGCTGGGTGGTGCTGCTGGGCCTCGGGCTGATCCTGGACCAGTCGGCCCAGCCGGGCATCATGGCGTCGCACCTGGGCGTGCTCGTGCTGCTGGCCGCGTTCGCGGTCGCCAACTCCGCGCTGCGCACCGTGGCGCAGCGGCGGCTCAGCCAGGTCCGTGCCGTGGCCCGGGTGGCGCAGAGCGCTCTGCTGCGCGAGGTCCCGGCGACCGTCGCGGCGGGACGGCTGGCCTCGCGCTACGTCTCGGCCGCGGCAGAGGCGCGAGTGGGCGGGGACGTGCTGGAGGTCGTCTCCGAGGGAGACCACCCGCGCTGGCTGATCGGGGACACGCGCGGGAAGGGACTGCCGGCGGTACGCCTTGCTAGCGTCGCGATGACCAGCTTCCGGGACGCCTGCGCGCAGCCAGGACTGTCGCTGCCTGAGATCGCCCGGGTCGTCGACCGGTCGGTGACCCGTGCCGCCGGGGACGAGGACTTCGTGACCGCCGTGTTCGCCGAGTTCGATCCGCGCGGCTGGCTTGAGCTCGTCACTTGCGGGCACCCGCCGCCCCTGCGGCTGACGGCGGATGGCAGCCTGCAGGCCCTGGCCCGGCCGCGTACGCGACGCCGCTGGGACTGCACCCCGACTTGAGGGCCTTCACGTTCTCCGTAGGCGCGGGGGACCGGCTGGTCTTCTACACCGACGGCCTGCTCGAGGCCCGCGACCGGGCCGGCCGGTTCTTCCGGCTGGAGGACTGCCTCGACACGCTCGGCCGCACCGACCTGAACGTGGCCGCGGACGAGCTGCTAGAGCGGCTCATCGCCCACACGGGGCGCAGGCTCGACGACGACGTCGCGATCCTGCTCTTCGAGGCGGCAGGCCCGCTTCGCGTTTCCTCAGCAATGCTGGGACGGCGCCACGATGAGCTGGCTCCCGGCGCTCGGTGATCACGCGAGTCTGGTGATCACCGAGCGGAACATGACCGATCCTGGAGCGGACTTCCGGCCTGCGGTCAGCGACTGGCCAGGTTTCATCCGCATCCTTGGGCTATGAAGACTGCAGCGATGCCGGCGCGGTTGCTGGTGGTGGATGACGAAGCGACGATCCTGGAGCTGCTGTCGGGATCGCTGCGCATGGCGGGGTTTGAGGTGATGACGGCGTCGAGCGGCACCCAGGCGGTGCGTGCCGCCGCGTCGGGCCGGCCGGACCTGATCCTGCTGGACGTGATGATGCCGGACGGCGACGGGTTCGAGGTGCTGCGCCGGATACGCTCGGGGGGCGCTGAGGTCCCGGTGATCTTCCTGACCGCCCGGGACGAGGTGCCCGACCGCGTCACGGGCTTCGCCGTGGGCGCGGACGACTACGTCACCAAGCCGTTCAGCCTGGACGAGCTGCTCGGCCGCATCCGGGCGGTGCTGAAGCGCACCCGGCCGGATGCTCCCGGATCGCGCCTGCGCGTCGCCGACCTCGAAATCGACGAGGACGCGCACGAGGTCAGGCGGGCCGGCGCCCTGGTCGCGCTGACGCCGACCGAGTACCGGCTGCTGCGGTTCCTGATGGTGAACGCCGGGCGGGTGGTCAGCAAGGGCCAGATACTGGACCAGGTCTGGGACTACGATCCGGCCCGCGACGGCAGCGTGGTCGAGCCGTGCCTCAGCTACCTGCGGCGTAAGGTCGACCAGGGGCAGCCGAGGCTGATCCATACGGTTCGCGGCTTCGGCTACGTGCTGCGGATCCCGCCCCCGTGAGGACGAGGCCGTGAGCTCGGCCCGGCGGCGAGCGGGCGTGCGGGGCGCTTCGCTGCGCACTCGGGTAATGGCGGCGGCCGCGCTGCTAGTCGTCCTGACCTCCCTGGTGACCGCGTTTTTGGGCACCACGCTGCTGCACAGTTACCTGCTTTCCCGATCGGACTACCAGCTTCGGGACTTCGCGAAGATCGCGAGCCAGATCGTGGAGCGGCAGCACCTCCAGCCAGTTGGCGGCAGCCGTTCTCAGGCACTGCCTACGCAGTACCTGATCGAGGTGATCGGCGCCGACGGGCAGGTCCGGGTAGCGGGCGGGCCGCTGGGCTCGGCCGACGGATTGCGGCTGTCCGCGGCGCAGCTCAGCGACACCGGGACACCGTTCACCGCTGGGGCCGCCGGCACGGCAGGGGGCTCCTGGCGCGTCCTGGTGCAGCCGGAGTCCGGCGGGAGTCACCTGGTCACTGCCTACGGTCTCGGTGATCTCGACGCCGCGGTCACCCACCTAGAGCTGGCTGACGCGCTGGCCGGGGCCGTCGCCGTCGTCCTGCTGGCCGGCATCGGCCTGCCGCTGGTGCGGGCCAGCCTGGCGCCGCTGGCGCGGATCGAGGCGACGGCTGCGGCGATCGCGCGCGGTGACCTGTCCCGGCGCATCGACCATCCGGCCGGGAACACCGAGGTCGGGCGGCTGGCCGAGGCCCTGGACGTGATGCTGGCCAGCATCGAGGCCGCGTACCTGGCGCGAGCGGACGGTGAGGGTCGCGCCCTGCGATCGCAGGAGCGGATGCGGCGGTTCACCGCCGATGCCAGCCATGAGCTGCGCACCCCGCTGACCTCGGTGCGCGGGCTGGCCGAGTACGGCCTGCAGCAGGGTGACGCGGCCAGCCGGGAGGAACTGCTGCGGCTGATGGGCCTGATCGACCGCGAGGCCGACCGGATGGGCCGGCTGGTGAACGACCTGCTGCTGCTGGCCAGGTTCGATGCCGGCCGCCCGCTGGACCGGCGGCCCGTGGACCTGGCCAGCCTCGCGGCCGAGGCCGTCCAGCGGGCCCGCATCGTGGCTCCGGGGCGGCCGGTCACGCTGGAGGCCGTCGAGCCGGTGATCGTCGACGGCGACGAGGAACGGCTGCGGCAGGTCATCGACAACCTGATCGGCAACGCAATCCAGCACACCCCGCCCGGATCGCCGGTCACGGTGACCGTGGTCGGCGGCACCAGCTACGCGGAGCTCACCGTCGCCGACCATGGTCCCGGCATGACAGCCGAGCAGGCATCGCGCGTGTTCGAGCGGTTCTACCGCACCGACGGCGCCAGGACCCGTGCGAGCGGCGGCACCGGGCTCGGGCTGGCCATCGCGGCGTCGCTGGCCGCGGCCCACGGCGGGGAGGTCACGGTCGATACCGCGCCCGGCCACGGCGCGGCCTTCCACCTGCGCCTGCCGCAGGCAGGGACCTGTCAGGGCACCGCAACCGGACCGCAAGGCCAGCTCCCTTAACTAGCCCACATGGAAGTGGAGACGGTCTGAGATGCTGTTCCCATGAGTGCGCCGCCGGATGGCCTGCCTGTGTACCGAGTCCTTACCGGCCCCGATGACGCGGCTTTCTGCCGCCGGGTCAGCGAGGCGATCGCGCTCGGGTACCGCTTGCACGCGGGGCCCGCGCTGACGTTCAACGGCGAGCAGGTAATCGTCGCGCAGGCGCTGCTATGGATTCCTGCGTGAAGGGGTCCGCGCTAAGACGCCGGCGATGGCGGCCACCCGGTGTCCCGCGGTGACCTTTAGTGATCCCCGTCCGGGGGCGCCGAAGGCGGCCACCGTGCCATTTGACTCCAGGACCCAGTACCCGCCAGTCGCTGGGGCGATCGTGATGGCGACGGCGGTGACCTTGGCGGGCAGCTTCGGGGCGGGGCTGCACCGTAGTACCTTCCGTGGAAGGTGCCAACCCGGCCCGCCGAGGTGAGGATGAGGTAGCCGCCCTGCGCGGTGGCCGCGATGGACGTCGCGGTCTCGCCCGCGTGCAGCTTGCGGTTCAGCGACCCGTAGAAGGGCGCGCCGAACGAGTACACGCCCCCGTCGGACGCCGTGATCCAGTACCCGCCGGTGACGCCGTCGGCGGCGATGCCGACTGCCCGCACCCCGGCAGGCAGCTTCCCGCGAGCCGAGCCATGAAATGTCGTTCCGAACGAGTACACCCCTCCGTTGGACGCAACCACCAGGTAGCCGCCCCGGTCGGCGGCGATGCCCGTCGCCGTGACCCCCTTGGGGAGCTTCCCGGCCGCCGACCCGAGCGACGGCGCGTGGTAGGCCTGCACCGCCCCGTTGCTGGCCAGCAGCCAGTAGCCGCCGGTGTCGAGATCGGATGCCAGGCCAGTCGCCGTCGCTGCCTTCGCGAGCTTGCCCTCCGCGGTCCCGTAGGCCTTGGCGTCGAAGGCCTTCACTGCGCCGCCCGCCGACATCACCTGGTAGCCGGTTCCGGTGTCGCCCTCCAGGTTGACGAACGTGTACCCGTGGTCGCGGAAGTACGTGATGATCGTCGGCAGGGCCGCGACCGTCGCCGGATCGCCGGACGGCGCGTTGTGCATCAAGATGACCGGGTGGTCCAGCGCGCTGCCCTCGGACTCGGCCAGCGAGATGATCCGGTCCACCCAGTAAGAGGAGGACGAGCCGTCGGCCTCCCAGTCCTCGGTGTCGACCGACCACGTCCACAGCGCGATGTGACGCTGCTGCAGCAGCGACAACGTGGCGGAGTCATAGTCCCCGTACGGAGGGCGGAACACGCACGGCCCCCATCCGATCAGGTCCTCCTGTTCGGCGGTCGCCTCGTCGATCTCGCTCGCCTGCCCGGAGGCGGACAGCGTCTCCAGGTCCGGGTGGCTCCACGTGTGGTTTCCGACCAGGAAGCCGAGGGTGGCCTCCTCGCGGACCAGCGACGGGTAGGTCGCCACGTTCACCCCGATGTTGAAGAACGTCGCGGGCACCTCGTACTTGCGCAGCACGTTGATGACATCCTGGGTGCTGGCGGCACCGGGGCCGTCGTCGAAGGTCAGGGCCACGGCCTTGCCCCCGTCCGGGGCATCCGGCGCGTAGAAGTTGGCGCCATATGACACCGGCACGCACCCGGTCGCGACCGCTGAGCCACTCAGCGCCGGGGCGGCCTCATGCCCTGTCGCCACGACGCCTGACGTCCCGGCAGACCCCTTGGCCGGCGAGGGCGACCCCTGCCCGCCCGCCAGGGCGGACGGCGCGATCATCCCCGCGACCCCGAGGGTCGTCACCACCGAGGTGAGTACCGCAGCGACTCGAATGCTCCGTCTGGACATCGGTGCCTCCGCTTGCGACGACAACCCGGCACTCAGCCGATATTCGGCTTTACCTGATCAAGTATTGACCACGCGGCTGCCGCGATCCAGGGCCGCTTGCGCGGTGCTGTGGGTCATGACGCGGGATCGGCTGATGGGCTCTGCTCGCGCTGGTGATAGCCGGCCGTCATGCCGCCATCGACCAGCAGCGTCGTACCGGTGATGAATTCAGCCTCGTCGCTTGCGTAGAAGACCGCCGCGGCGGCAACGTCGCGGGCCTCGCCGATCCGGCCGATCGGCGGTATCGGCCAGTCGCCGATCTCGGGGCGGCCCTCTTCCCCGGGCGGGGCCATGTGCCGCATCCCAGGCCAGGTGTCTCCTGGGCAGAGCACATTCGAGCGCACGCCGTCAGGGCCTCCCTCCAGCGCCAGCATCTTCCCCAGCATCACCACGGCCGCCTTCGAGACCGAGTACAGCCCGATGGACTGCTCGCCCCAGATGCCCGCGTCGGATGCGATGTGGATCATGCAACCGTGGCGGCGAGCAAGGTACGGATAGGCGGCCCGCGCGTAGAGAAAGTAGCCCCGCACGTTCACGTCCATCAGCCGGTCGTAGTCCGCCAGGGGCGTTCGCAGCAGGCTTGCCTCAACCCCGATCCCGGCGTTGTTGACCAGGACGTCAAGGGGCTCCGAGGTGCTCGACGGCCAGCTCCGCCGAGCGCGCCACGGCAGCGGGATCGCCAGCGTCAGCGGCCAGGAACCAGGCCTGGCCGACAGCGCGGAGCGCTGCCTGCGCGCGCAAGCCCAGCTCCTGATTCCGCCCGGTCACCACCACCCTCGCGCCCTCCCGCAGGAATCTCTCGGCAATGGCGAAGCCGACGCCGGTCGTGCCCCCGGTGACCAGCACCTGCTTGCCCTGCAGCCGTCCAGTACCGCCGGTCATGTCCATCTGATGCAGCTGCTCCTGAGTAGATAGCGAGACTCCATTGTGCCCGGGGATGCGGGGAGTCGCGGCACGGGCGGGACGGCGGCCAGCGCGTGGGAGCCGCCGCCCCTCGCCGCCGTTAGCGCGTGGGAGCCGCCGCCCCTCGCCGCCGCGCGTCCGCGTGGGAGCCGCCGCCCCTCGCCGCCGCGCGCCCGCCCGACTTATGGCACAGGCCGACATATGTCAGAAAGTGCACCCAGATTAAGGTGACAGACTATGGCATAACGGACATATTGGGGTACATTTTCTGACATAAGACACTCGGTGAGATTTAGCTACTTAGCGCTACGTCAGGTCGCCCCTTATGCGTCTGCGCCTAAGGGCGAGGGGCGCTGGCCATCACCGAGACAGCCTGGGACCCAATCACCCCGGCGCCGCCCTGTGGCTGGACAACCTCGCCGGCACCTCGCCGGCACCTCGCCGGCACCTCGCCGGCACCTCGCCGGCACCTCGCCGGCACCTCGCCGGCACCTCGCCGGCACCTCGCCGGCACCTCCCGGCACCTGCCGGGACCTGCCGGGACTTGGGGCGGTCCGCCGACTGGTCACCGGGGTGTCCGTGAAGGTCGCGTCGTGCTGGGATAAAGACATCACTGAGGCGAAAGTTACCATTGATGCATAAGTGACCGCTGTGGGCACCACGACAGCAGCAAACAGCAGCGAGAGGACACACCCGAACATGCGCGCGACACTCCTGTACCAGGCTGGCGACGTACGGGTCGAGGACGTCGACGACCCGAAGATCCAGCAGCCCACCGACGCGCTGGTCCGCATCGTGCTCGGCTGCATCTGCGGCAGCGACCTGTGGCCGTACAAGTCCAAGCCACTCACCGACCAGCCCCGCCACATGGGCCACGAGTTTCTCGGCGTGGTCGAGGAGATCGGGTCCGAAGTGACCGGGGTTAAGCCTGGCGACCTGGCCGTCGTCCCGTTCTCTTACGCCGACAACACCTGTGAGTACTGCCGCCGGGGCCTGCAGACCTCCTGCCCGGACAGGGGCTCGTGGGGCATCGGCGGCGTCGGTGCCGGCCAGGGCCAGGCCGCCCGTGTCCCCTACGCCGACGGCACGCTCGTCAAGCTCCCCGTCACCGAGGACTCCGGGCTGCTGCCGGATCTGCTGACGCTGTCCGACGTGCTGTGCACCGGCTACCACGCCGCCCATGCCGCCGGGGTCCGGGCGGGCGATGCCGTGACCGTGATCGGCGACGGCGCGGTCGGCTTGTGCGCGGTCATCGCGGCGAAGCTGCTGGGCGCCGAGCGGATCATCTTGATGGGCCACCACGACGAGCGCATCGCCTTGGGCCGCGAGTTCGGCGCCACCGACATAGTGGCCGCGCGCGGCGAGGACGGCGTCGCCGCCGTCCGGGAGCTGACCGGGGGCGCCGGCACCGAGCGGGTGCTGGAATGCGTCGGCCTCAAGGAAGCGCTGGTGCAGGGCATGGGTGTGGTCCGTGCTGGCGGCGTCATCAGCCGCGTCGGAGTCCCGCAGCACCCCGACGTCCCCTTCGGCATCCCCGAGTTCGTGCACAACATCACCCTCACCGGCGGCCTCGCCCCCGTCCGTGCCTACATGGAGGACCTCATGCCGTACATCCTGGACGGGCAGATCCACCCCGGCCGCGTCTTCGACCGCGTCGTCGACCTGGAAGATGTCGCGGAGGGCTACCGCCTCATGAACGATCGCGAGGCACTGAAGGTCCTCGTCCGCCCCTGACCCTCACGCGCCGACCGGTCCGGCACTGCGACAAGGGAGTCCGCACGCGCGGGCAGTCCCGGGGAATCTGCGACGCCTGGTCGGGCCTCCGTACAGGTAGTCCGCAGGCGCGGGCAGTCCCGTCACTGCGCGGCTGGTGCGACCGGCTCGTGCTTGCGGCCGTCGCGGCCGAGCCGGTCGGCACTGGTGAATGCTGACAGGAAGTGGCTGTCCAATTCGTCAGAAGAAGCTGCCCGGAAGCCGCAGGAGCAGGCCCGTTTCGCCATTTCCAGGTGGACTAGGCCGTCGGTCCCGGTGGAGTCGTCCGGCTCGAAGACGGCTAGGAGGTGATCGATGAGCTGCTCGTCTTCCAAACGCTCGAATCCGCACGCGCAACGCATTGCCAGCATGACTGCTATCCCCTTCCAGTGATAGTTATTAAGCTCTGTTGCAGGGTCCCCGATCGGCGGTCTTCGCTTAATAACAATCATCAACTACGGTTAACCGATAACGGCCATGGTGACTTTCCCGGTGAACGGGGCCTCCGGGAACCAGAAGGTCCACGCATTGCTGAACTTGCGCACGAAGAACAGCCCGCGACCGCTCTCGTCGTCCTCGCCCGCGACGCGTTCCACCGGGGCCTTGGCGACGTCGTCGCGGACCGCAACGGCGACCTGAGTGGCGCTGCCCAGCAGCCACACCCGCAGCGGCGGCAGTCGCGGCTCGGTGATGAACTCCCAGGTCGCCTGGACAGAATTGGTTGTCAGTTCGGTAGCCACCAGCTCAGCCGCCTCCTGCAGGTGGCCCAGGCCCCACGCCGGCAGTCGCTCCCGGATCAACTCGCGCACGGTCTTCGGCGCCGTGTTGTCCGAGTCGAGCTCCCGGAAGTCGCGGTGGTCCCAGCCCGCCAGCCAGCCGCTGCCCGGATGGGCGGGATTTGGCGGCACGACCGGAATGGATTCCAGGGTTCGCGAGATCATGGCATTCACTGTGGTCCTCCTGCACAACCTGGGCGCGATGAAATAGAGGGTCACGCAAATCTCTCCGGGAGAACTGGGGGAAGTACCCGTTATGCCCGATGTCTGGCTGCGTGATCCGTGTTTTAGACCATGCCATGCGAAAGTCGGGTTAAGCTATCAGCAATACGCATGCCGCGATACCGATCGATACCCTGTGGAGGTCGTTATGCCCAGGCGAAACAGCCGCGATCCTTCAGAAGATCCCGCCGCCGCTTTCGGGGAGGCTCTCGGCCGCTTGCGGGAGGCCGCGGGCATCGCGACCCAGGACGCCGCCGGCCGCCCGCCTCAATTATGGCCACGACACGAGCTCCCGGTGGGAGACCGGCGCGTCCGTCCCCGACGAGAGGCAGGTCAGCCGGCTGCTCGACGAGTACCACGTCAGTGGCCTGCTCCGGGAGAACACGATGGCCATGTGGCGGCTTGCCCGCAAGGCCAAGGGACCGATCAGGGAATTCTTCGCCAAGTACTTCGCGCAGGAGCTGAAGGCGGCGTTCCTGCGCATGTGGGGCCTGCTAATGATCCCCGGGGGCTTGCAGACCCGCGATTACGCCTACGCTATGTTCCTGGCGGAGGGCCTGGACGAGGATGAGGCCGCCGAGCAGACCGAGCTGCGGATGAGGCGGCGGGCCAGGGTCGATGGCCCCGATGCCGCGCACATCACGGCGCTGATCCACCAGCGCGCCCTGTACTTCCAGGTTGGCACGCCCGAGACCATGGCCGGGCAGCTAACGGACCTGCTGGAGTTGTCCCGTAGGCGTAACGTGGTCATTCAGGTCATCCCCGATGAAGGGTATTTCCAGGGAGTGGCTGGGCCATTTGAAATCGCGAGCGGCCCCGGTATCTTCGATATCGTGGACATGGTGACCGTGGAAGACTACGTGACCGACGAGCCGGCCGTGGTCGGCAAGGTCATCGCCCGGTTCCAGCAGATCCACGGCTACGCCCGCAGCGTGGCGGAGTCGCGGACCCTTATCAGGGAGGCCCTGCAGTGGTGGGAGAGCCAGCAGAAGTAAGCCCGGGCTGGCGCACGTCCAGCTACAGCGGCAATGGCGGCGCGCAGTGCGTCGAGGCCGGGCAGGCCGGCGGCGCGATCCTCGTCCGCGACACCACGCAGCACGGCCGCGGCCCGGTGCTCAACGTGACCCCGGCCGGCTGGCGCCGTCTCACCGCGGCCATCCGCACCGGCCAGGCCATCGGCTAGCACCCGATCCGCCAGCCGTCGGGGGAGTCGGGCCACCGGCCTTCGCCCTAGCGGACCGAGGCTGAGGCAGCGCGCTGACCAGCGCGCATCTCGCCTGGTAGGCCCCTAGTCACGTACCGCCCGTATGGGCCATACCGGGGCAGGCTTCCTCGCGCGCGGGTGGCACGGAAACCCTTGCCGCATCGAACAGTCGTCTGAATTTTGTGCCCAGACCTCACATAGCCCAACTGGGCTATTTGGGGTGATTTGTCCTTCAATGAGCCGAACGTCCTGTCATGCTGCTCGATGAGCAAGAACGTCAGGCCCGGCGACAGGCACACGCTGCTGAGTAACTGGGCACGGATTCGGATTAAGGCAGGTTCGTGAGGCTAGGAGCCCCGAGCAGCAAGCAGAGCGAAAAAGGGCGGCGCAGGCAGCCCTCGGCAGTACAGAAGGCGACACGGTGGGCAGGGGTGGCAGCCCCGGTCGTCGTGATCTCGGGTGCCATGGTGGCCGCCCCCGCGCTCATGACCGCACCGCCCGCGCACCCGGCAGCGGCGGCGAAGACCAGCCCGCACACGATCACGGCTCACCTCGACGCCGTGGTGCAGCCCGCCGCGGGTTCCTATACGGTGCAGGATGGCGACACGCTGTACGGGATCGCGCTGCGGTACTACGGCAACGGCACGTACTGGCCCGGGCTGTACCAGGCCAACCAGTCCACGATCAGTAACCCGAACCTGATCTACACGGGCCAGGTGCTGACGATTCCCCCGAGCCAGGAGGCCGCCACGGCCCCGGCCCCGGCCTTGTCCGCGTCAGACCCGTCCGCGTCGTCGGCGTCGTCGGCGTCGTCCTCGTCGGCGTCGTCCTCGTCGGCGTCGGCCCCGTCTGCCTCGTCCGCGTCTACGTCAGACCCGTCGGCGTCGGCGTCGGCCCCGTCCGCGTCGGCCCCGTCCGCGTCGGCCCCGTCCGCGTCGGCCCCGTCGGCCCCGGCCCCGGCCCCGTTCGCTCCGTCGGCCCCGGCCCCGGCCCCGTCGGCCCCGGCCCCGGCCCCGTCGGCTCCGTCAGCGGCCCCTACCGCCGCGGCCTCCCAGGGCGGGAGCAGCACGCTGTCCTCATCGGGCGGCAGCTCGGCCGTGGAGTCAGACGTCGCCGACGGCAACTACCTGCTGGCGATCGGCCAGTACCTGGTGGACAACGGGTACTCGGCGGCGGCGGCCGCGGGCGTCGCCTCCTGCATTGACGGCGAGTCCGGGGGCAACCCCGAGTCGGAAGGTTCCGGCGGCGGCGGCCTGATCGGCTGGACGCCACTGGGCTCGGCCACGCCGAACGCGAACATCATCACCGGCAACCCCTCGGTGGACATGATGACGCAGCTGGCCGACGTCCTGTACTACAACTCCAACGAGATCGGCCAGGCCCAGGTCGACGAGCTGAACAGCCAGACCGACCCGGTCGCGGCAGCCGACTTCTTCTCGCAGAACTTCGAGAAGCCGGCCGTGACGGACTCCGACGTGGTGCCGTCCGTGGCGGAGCAGGTCTTCTCGGAACTAGGCGGCTGATAGCGGCCGGCGGGCGTACCGCTTAAAAATGACACAAGCAGCCCATGAACTGCGGGCTGATGGAACAGTTCACCCGGCCCGGTGGTACTTGGCGATCACGCTGAGTACCACCGGGCCGCGGCGTGTCAAAAGGCACGCCGATCCAGGAACGGCGAACCACCCGCTAACCAGGGCACCCGCCGGGCGTTGCCGGGCACGTCCCCGGCAGTCATGACGCTGACTCCCATGTGAGGCGCGGCGCCCGGCTCTCGTAGGCGTCCCGGACCAGGTCTAGGAAGTCAGCGACCTTGACTGGGCCCGTGAAGCCGCCGACGACGTCGGTGACCTGAACACTTTCGCTGGCGGCCTCTGCGTCACCGATGACGGCGATGAGGTTGTCACGGCGCCGGCGGGCCGAGCGGATCCGGGCGCCCAGCGACCCGGCCGTTTCGAGGCGGGGCCGCATTCCTGCGGCGATCAGGCTATCCACGAGCCGGCGGGCTGCGACATCGTGGCCGGTACTGATAGGCAGCACGCATACATGTACCGGAGCCAGCCACAGCGGGAGCCGGCCCTGGTAATGCTCAAGGAGCGACGCAACCACCCGTTCCATGGAGCCGACGGTGCCGCGGTGGATCATTACCACCCGTGCTCTGGACCCGTCGGCGGCGTCATAGGTCAGGTCGAAGCGCTCCGGCTGGTTGAAGTCCAGTTGCACCGTCGCGATGGTCTCCTCATGGCCGCGTCCGTCTCGCACCTGAAGGTCGAGCTTGGGCCCGTAGAATGCCGCCTCACCGGGCGCGTCCAGGAGGCTGAGGCCGCGATCACCGAGGCCGGCGGCCTCGGCGGCTGCCCGAAGCGCCGCCTCGGCGGCTTCCCACTGCGCTTCCTCACCCAGGTAGGCCGGGCTTTCGTCACGCCGCGAGAGCCGTACGTACTCCACTGGGAGCCCCAGGATCTCCTGGGCGCGCAGCGCGGACCGCAGCGCGCGGGCTGCCTCAGCGGCGACCTGGTCAGGGCGGCAGAACACGTGAGTGTCGTCGAGGTTGATCTGCCGGACCCGGCTCAGGCCGGACAGCACACCGGACCGCTCAGCCCGGAACATCGCGGCAAGTTCATTGAGCCGGATCGGCAGGTCCCGGTAGGACCGCTGCACCGAGGAATAGATGAGCGCGTGGTGCGGGCAGTTGGCCGGCCGCAGCACCAGCTCGTCACCCCCCACGGGCATCACGGGGAACATGTCGTCGCTGAACTTCGCCCAGTGGCCGGACCGCTCAAACAACGCCCGCTTGCCGAGTACAGGGGAGTAAACGCTCTGGCATCCGTCGGCGCGTGCGAGATCCTTGGCGAGGCGCTGCAGCTCCTCACGGATCACCGCACCATCAGGCAGCCAAAGCGGTAGGCCAGCGCCAGCGAGTGGGTCCGTCGCGAAGACCGGGAGGTCCTGGTTGATGTCGCGGTGGTCAAGCCTGGCTTCTTGATTCACGGGTGTGCTCCCTGAGATGGGGCCCGTTAGGAATCAGGCGGCCGCGACACAGTCCCGGAGTCTGACTCCGGGAGGGCCGAGCGATTGCTAGTGCAGCAGCTGGACGCCGGAGATGTCCGGCGTCGTCGTCTGTAGAAACCGCTGCATGTCGTCAGAATACAGCACCCGGCCGTTCCGGGGGCTAGCGCCCACGGAACCCTCCCCGCGCCGGATCCATCTCCCCGACAGGAGCCTGGACTTCGGGCCGGCCGCCGGACCCGTTGGCAGCTGCTAGGTCAATCCGTCTCGCCTTGGTGGGTGAGCAGCAGCTGCCGGAACTCATCGCGGGTGTCGGCCAGGCTGATGGGATGCCCGGCGAGCCGGGTCAGCAGCGCTTGCAGGTCCCAGGTGGCCAGGTAGGCGTACCGGGCGCTGAAGACCCCCGCAACGGTCAGCCGGTAGGCGTCGTCGAAGTCGAGCAGCGCGTACCCGATGACCTGGAACGCCTCCTTGACCCCGAGCGAGGGCCTGGCCGCCGCGGTCTTAAGGTCGACGAGCAGCCCGGCCGCGATCAGGTCGGCATCGGCCTTCACTAGCCGCGAGCCGGTGAACGTTGGCCCGAGATACCAGCGGCCCGGTCGGATGGCGAGCACCGGAATCAGCGTCGTCTCGTAGACGTGGCGGAATGCGGCAAGCTGGTCAAGCGCGGCCGTCGGCGCCAGGGCGAGCAGTTCGGCTGCCGAGGCACGGCGTTCCAGGAACCGGCTGAGCGGTCCCGAGGCCGCGGCCACTGGTCCGGCCCGGAAGACCTCGGTCAGCAGGCTCAAGGCCCAGCACGCCCGGGCTAGGAGCTCGGGGTCCGTGTCACTGCCGCGTCTGGGGCCTTCGAAGCCGCTGCTGGTCGTCTGCGTGGCCGCGACGCTGCTCATGCCCAGTGATCCGGCGATCTCGGCGAGCGTGGCCATCATCGCGGAGCGCAGCCCGAAGAAGCCCGCCCCCGTGATCGCCAGCTCCAGGGACGGCGCGGGATGCAGCATGAACCGCAAGAGCCAGTCGGCGGCGCCCCCAAGCGTCCCTGGGTTGACCTCCTGCCGGTCAGCAGCGGGGACGACAAGGCCCGGAGTATCCAAACGATAGCGCCGCTGGACGTCACGAAGCCCGCTGCTGAACCGCGCATCGAGGAACCGCCGGACCGGTGACCGGACGTCCGCCAGCTCAGTAGTCAGTGGCCCGCGGATACGCGTCCGCTGACCTGCTTCTTCAGCCGTCGTTGTCCTGTGCCGGGTGCTCGATTACCGCGTCCGGTCCCGGGAACAGCAGCCGCGTCTGCCCGTCGCCGAACAGCACCAGGTATGGCGGCTGGCCCGCGTCGCCACGGACCTCGACGATCTCGCCGTGCTTCTCCAGGTGACCAACGACGCGGCCACGGATGTGGATGCGGTCACCGACTGTTGCTCGCATGCCCTGGTCCTCCTCTGCGCTGAGGCTGACGTTTTGTGCCTAGCTTTACACTCTCTGGCTCGTTTGGCTACAGATCGACCTTCAGAGAACTTGCCGCGCAGGTAGGACGGGTCGTCCAGGAGGATTGGGTCGTGATGGATAACTCTTGTCTCACGCTTCAAGTCCGTGCCTTAAGTGGCTGGCCGGTTCCAGTGGCAATGCCAGGGGGTTAAGGGGGTTGGCCGGCTGGGATGCCTGCGGCTTGTTGCTGTGGGTGACCGGCAGGGTAGCGAGGCGCGGTCGGCCAGAGTTCGAGGGGGAAGACGCCGCCACCCCGCACGCTCGCCTGGTTCATGATCGCGTGTTCATAGCGGGGCTGGAGCACAATGCCGCTTACTTTATGCACCGCTCTAGCCCCAATGACATCAGCAGTCAATCGAGTCGCGTGCGACGCTCTGAGCGCGGCACTAGTACTACAACGGAGTCCTGAGATGTAGCGGGTCCCGGCCCGCCGCCATGATCCCGAAGAGTTTTCCGGTTAGGTAAACTTTTCCACATTCCCACGTGGAAAAGTCTTCAAAACACCGATAATTGACATATGCGCAGGTCAGAGGCACCCAATACACTTGGGAGTCAGGCAGAAGTCAGGAGTCGGTAACGTGCCTAAAAGGTCGGCATCAGAGGCTACGGGGATCATTCAGGCGACAATTGTCAAGAAGTGCGATCGCACTTTCCACCGGCCCGAGTCCAACAAGGGATGCACGAGCGGGAGCTGTCAGCACACGTGCGACCCGGCACAGGTCGAGCAGTGCCCGCACAAGTGGACCGTCCGGTACTCAGTGAACTCCCGGCAGCGCGAGGCATCGTTCAAGACCCAGACCGAGGCCCAGGTGTTCCAGGCCGAGCTGTCTGCCAAGAAGGTCACCCAGGGAGCACTGTTCGTCGACCCCCGCGCGGGGGTCATGAAGTTCAGCGACATGCGCAGGCAGTACACCGCGCGGCTAGACGTCAGCGCGGGCAGCCTCAAGGGCTATGAGTGCAACTTCCGGGGCTCAGCGGAAGGAGCGCTACGCGCCAGCACCCAGAAATACGGCGGCCCTCGCCGCACCCGGCAGGCCGCCGCCGCGCGGGTGCCCGCGGTGCCCAAAACCAGGCCACCGCGGGCACTACGAATTCACCGGGGAAAAAGACCACCACCGTCCTCACGAGGGATGACAGCTACTGGACAGGCCCCCAGGGTGCCCGCACAGCGACGCCCACGGCGAGCGCGGCACTGTGCGCCCCGCACGGTGCCCGAAAACCCGGTGTGAGCTGGGGCCGGGTGGCTGCCCCCTCTCCGTTCCAAAACGTAAGACCCCATGCCCACTTCGTGAGCACGGGGTCTTACCTTCCTACTCTACAATCCAGCAGCCACCCTAGAGAAAAAGTAAAGGTGGTGAGAAGGAAAGTCAAAGTCAAGATCAAAGTCAAAACCAGGTGATGGTACAGACGACGGCAAAATGTACGGGTTAAAGAAACCCCCGAGGCAACTACGCCAGCAAAAAGCGAACGTTAAACCAGCGCAAGGCGAAGACGACAGCAAGAAGCACGGGCTAAACCATGTGCGGGCAAAAGACGGCTGCAATCCGCCCCGGCTAGACCAGCGCGGCCGAATGTCACGGGCAGGACGAAGCCAGCGGGGACAGGGCAGGGGGCAGCGCCGCCCGGCAGCAGGCGTCCTAGGCCCGGTCGGTGGGCCTCAGTCGCGTCTCAGCGGTCCCCCCGGTCGCTAGCACCTCGGCAATCCGCTCGCCAGCGTGGCCGTCCCACAGCTTCGGGCAGCGCGGTGCTGGCGGGGAGGCCAGGATCTGCTGTGCAACCTCGATGATCCGCACGGGGTCGCGGCCGACCAGGGTATTCGTGCCCTCAGTGACCGTGATCGGACGTTCGGTATTGTCCCGCAGCGTCATGCAGGGCACGCCAAGCCCGGTCGTCTCCTCCTGCACGCCAGCGCTGTCAGTGAGCGCGATCCGGGCGCCAGCCTCCAGGGCCACGAAGTCCAGGTAGCCGGCCGGGGGGATCAGGCGGATACGGTCAGTCGTGACCAGCTCACGCAGGGAGGCCGCAGCGCGCGGGTGAACCGGCAGGACCAGCGGCAGCTCCTCGGAGATCTTGGCCAGGGCACCAACCAGCCGGGCCAGGGTAGCCGGGGAATCGACGTTCGCCGGGCGGTGCAGGGTGACCAAGCCGTATTGGCCGGAAGTGAGGCCCAGCCGCTCCAGCGACCCGGAGGCCAGGGCGCGCTCGCGGTTGGCGAGCAGGGTGTCAATCATCACGTTGCCGACCAGGTGGATCTGGTCATCGCGGTAGCCCTCGGCCCGCAGGTTGTCCACGGCATCGGCGGACGGCGCTAGAAGGTAGTCAGACAGCCGGTCCGCCACCGTCCGGTTGATCTCCTCCGGCATCGACCAGTCCCGGCTCCGCAGGCCCGCCTCCACATGCGCCAGCAGGGGACCCGCCCGAGCCGCGACCAGCCCGCACGCCAGGGTAGAAGTCACGTCCCCGACCACCACCACAGCGTCCGGCGCTACCTCCGCCACGACCGGCTCAAAGGCGACCATCACGCGCGCAGTCTGCTCAGCATGCGTACCCGAACCGGCACCCAGGAACCGATCCGGCGACCGGATGCCCAGGTCCCGGAAGAAGACATCATTCATCGCCTCGTCGTAGTGCTGGCCGGTATGCACCAGCACCACCTCAACCCCCCGCGCCTCCAGCGCGTCCATAACCGGCTTGATCTTCATGAAATTGGGGCGAGCCCCCACAACGCAGATGATCTTCAAGAGTTCTGCCGTTCGCTCGGATCGCTGCCTGACGCCGGGAGTATACGGGACACCGCCCTAGCCCTGCGGGCCAAGGCCCCGAACCCCCCGACCACAGCCCGAGCACGCGGGATCGCTCCCGGCAAAACCCGGCGCAAAGCCCCCGCCCCAGTCAGCCGCCCACCCGCTCACGAAGACAGCAGCCCGGTACCGGCATTACGGAGGAACACCTGAAGCAGCAAGCGGCGAGCCGCAGGCGGAACGCTCTCCTGATTAGCCCCAAGCGGCTCGCGGCCATGCACACAGCGATGCTGGTTCACGATCAGGAAATCGCCACGCTGGAGCATGAATGACACCTGCCCCCCGACCAGCTCACCGACAAGCTCCCCGGCCGCCCCGGCATATGCTTCTCCCAGCCCAGGATCGGCAAGCATCTTTCCGGTGAACCGGACGAATCCGGCATCAGCCGGCTCGCCATGTGGCTTTGCTGGTGCCCGTAACAGTTCTGGGCGGCGGAAGGGGGCGTGGTCGTTGTTGCTGGGTGTGTAGTCCTCGGTGAGGGGGTTTGCGGCCTGGGCGCTGGCGGCTTTCAGGGCGTGGCTGGCCGCGTCGCCGGCTAGGCCCGTCTGGTCGATGCACCACTGCACCCAGTCGGGCAGCATTCGCAGCACCGCGTTGCCCTCGTCGGGGAGGAAGTCGTCGTGGACGAGTTCGCCGAGCATCTCGATGCGGTGCGGCTCCCCTCCCTGGAACATCTCCCCAAGAGGGCCGGTGCGAAGGGCCGGGTCCAGCAGCCAGTGGGCCAGGTCTCTCCCGCACCGCGAGAACTCGGCTTCGCAGGCCGTCGCGCCGACGGCGGCACGCCAGTCGGTCAGCGCGGCCCCGGCGGACCCGAACGCCCCGGCGCTCACTACCGTGGTAAGCCAGCATGCGTCGACGTCCCACGCGTACCAGTGGTCGGGCGTCTGCGGCGTATCTTCATGACTGAACGGCACTGCGAGAAGGAACCGGCTGCCGTACGCGTCGCGGGCGACGAGGGCTTGCCCGGGCAGCCAGTCTTCCTCGTCCTGCGCCATCGCGACGCTCGGCGTCTGCCCAGCCTCGGCGAGCAGCTTGGCGGAGGAGACGAGACTGGAACGGGCCGTTTCGGGGGGGAATCTGATGTCTGGAAAGTGCCTGTCGGGAGCGGTCACGGGGGAGATGAGTTGCAGGCCGCACAGCAGTGCCCACAGCTGCGGCCAGTCAGGGGCGGAGCGCGGGATCGCCGCGCCTCGCCGCCCCCTGTCTGGCCATTGAATTGCGTGCCGGGAGGAACGCGGCCAGGCGGGTTTCGGGGAAAGGGGTCACGGGAGTGGCTGGAATGCCGACGGCTGAGAAACGTCCTTCAGCTATCGAGGTTACTTCTGCAGGATGAGCTTGAAGGTGATGGTCGCGGCCGGGGTCACGCCGTTGTTGGCCTTGATGGTGATCATGTAAGTCTTGGCCGCGTTCAGCGTCGGGGTGCCCGAGATGGTAGCCGTTCCGTTCTTGTCGTTCTTGAACGTCAGGCCCTTCGGCAGGGCGCCCGACTCGGTGATCGTGGTGACCGGGTAGCCGGTCGTCTTGATCTCGAACGTGCCCTTCTTATGGTAAGTGAAGGTCGCGTTGGCGGCAGAGGTGATCTTGGGTGCCTGGTCAACGATCAGCCTGAACGCCTGGGACGCGGTCGGTCCGACGCCGTTGCTCGCATTGAGCGTGATCGCGTACGCCTTGCCGGTGCCCGCCGCCGGGGTGCCGGAGATCGTGGCGGTGCCGCTCTTGTTGTTCTTGAACGTCACGCCCTTGGGCAGTGTCCCCGACTCGGTGACCGTGGCAGCGGCGGGATAGCCGGTGGTCGTGATCGCGAACGACCCGTGCCTGCCCACCGTGAACGTCGCTGCTGTCTTCGAGGTGACTTTCGCGGCCTGGCGGACCGTCAGCGTGAACGCCGGCATCGCGGCCGTGCCGACGCCGTTGGACGCCTCGAGCGTGACCTTGTACGCCCTGCCTGTCCCCGCCGCCGGCGTCCCGGACAGGGTTGCCGTTCCGTTCTTGTTGTCAGTGAACCTAACGCCGCCCGGCAGGCTGCCCGACTCCGACAGTGCCGGGGTCGGGATGCCGGTCGCGGTCACAGTGAACGTCCCCTTAGCGCCGACAGTGAACGTGGCGGACGACCCTGACGTGATCTTCGGCGCCTGGGTTACCAGAGTGATCACGTGCACGGAGTCGTTGTCCGAGTCCGCGAGGTACACGGCCTTCCCGTTCGGGGCAACGGCGATGATGTCCGGATTCGAGGTGTAGTTCTGGCTGAAACTCGGGTCGGCGACGGTCGCGGTGACATTGCCGCTGGACGTGTCGATTACCAGCACCCCACCGCCGCATGCGGCCACATAGAGTGTCTTGCCGTCTGGGCTGATGGCCATGCCAAGGCCGCAGCCGATGGGTAGTTGCCTTGCCACGGCGTCGGTCTTGGTGCTGATCACCGCGCCGTTGCCGCTGTACAAGGCCTGGCCATCGGGGCTGAGCACTATCGGGGAGCTAGCGGTAGCGTCGGGGATCGTCGCGGTAACGGTGTCGCTGGTGGTGTCGATCACCGATATGCCTGAGCCGCCGACGTACAGGGTCTTGTCGTCCGGGCTGACCGCCATGCTGTCCGGACTGCCGACGACGTTGATGGTGTTGATCACCGTGTTGGTCGCCGTGTCGATCACCGATACGGTGGCGTCTGCGGAGTTCGCGACATAGGCGGTCTTCCCGTCCGGGCTGACCGTAATTCCTGCCGGGTCGCTGCCCACGGTGATGGTGCCCGTTACCACGTCAGTCGCGGTATTGATCACTGACACCGTGTTATCGCCGAACAGCGGGGGATCGTTCGCCACGTAGAGCGTCTTCCCGTCTGGGCTGACCGCGAGGCCGTTAGGCCCTGGTCCGAGCAATCCAGTACTAGCCGGAATGGTCGCCACTGCTGTCTCGGTGGCTGTGCCGATAACCGTTATGCCGTCCCCGAAGGTCCCGCCGAGGTTGAAGCCCCTGTTGGCGACGTAGACCTTCTCCCCGTCAGGGCTGACGACCAGAGCGCCCGGATCTTCGCCGACGATGGGGACGGTTCCGGAAAGGGTGTCGGTAGCGGTGTTGATCACGGCCAGCACGCCCAGGTAGTTAATGGTGCCAGCGACGTAGACCGAATTGCCATCGGGGGTTATCGCTATAGCGGCCACGCCACTCGAGGCCCCTACAGCAGGCTGGCCAATCGCGATCGAATTCGTGACCGCGTCCGTAGAAGTATCCATGATCGCCACCGACGAGCCGTCGGTCACGTACAGGCTTTTTCCGCTCGGACTCAATACAGCCGCGTCCGGCTCGTCGAATGCAGTGACGGTATCAACGACAGCACTGGTGGCGGTCTTGGCGATGGCGACCGCGCCGTAGGCGCCCTCCATGATGTATAGACTCGACCCGTCCGGGCTGACGACAAGGCTGCTGCCGCCACTAATGAGCCCGCTAATGCTGCCAGTGACCGCATCTGTAGCCGTGGAAATCACCGACACGCCGGGACCTTCGGCGCTGGCGGTGGATACGTACAGTTCCTTCCCGTTCGGGCTGAGGGCGAGTGCGGACGGGCTGGGGACGCTGATCGTGCGGGTCACCGAATCCTTGGTGAGGTTGAGGACCGAGACGACGCCAAGCCCCCCTTTACTCACGTAGCCTGTCGTGCCGTCCGGGCTGATCGCGATGGCCTGGGACGCGGAACTGCTGTTCGCGGTGCCGATCGTCGCGGTCACGGCGTTGCTCGCCGTGCTGACCACCGATACCGTGCCATCTTCGTTGAGGACGTAGGCGTACGAGCCGTCAGGGTTCACCGCCAGGGCGACGGGCTGGGTGAAGCCGGGGCTGGTGATCGTCGCGGCGATGGTGTTCGTGGACGTGCTGACCGCGAACAGGGCGTCCTCGCCGTTGGCGGCCGGATCCCCGTCCAGAATGTAGGCACGCTTGCCATTGGGCGCCACCGCGACGCCAACCGGATCCTGCAGGGAGTTGATGGTGCTCACCGCGTAGGGGGCCGCCGCCGCCATGGCGGGCGCGGCGGTGATGCCGACGCCGGCCACCGCGGATGCCGCCAGCACGACGGCTGCCGGGGTTGCCGTCAAGGCCATTCGGGCCTTATTTCTCGCATAATTGATCACGCGCATGATTAGCTCCCCCAACCCGGCCGCCTCGGCGCAGCGGAGATGCGAGACGGTGATAGCGTGACATCAAGGCTCATGCCCACCGCAGGCCCAAGCTGGACATAATCTTAGGGTACAAATGACGCACCAAGCAAGGGGGCAGGGGCGTGGGTTCGGCTCACTAGTACTACAACGGAGTGCTGAGATGTGGCGGGTCCCGGCCCGCGGCCATTATCCCGTAAGGTTTTCCGGTCCGGTAAAGTTTTCCACGTTATAACGTGTAAAAGTCTTCGGGACCGGAAAACGCTACGAGATAAATCAAACGCTGGCGAAGAGCGGTTGTGTCGCCTGCCTGGTAGGTGTTCAGGGCGGGGCTAGGACCAGAACTCATCGTGGGAGTAGAGGTCGGCGTGGTGGGTCCAGGCCTCGGTCACCTTGCCGTCGCGGACGTGGAAGACGTGGACGACGCTGGCTTCCAGCTGGCGGCCGGGCCGCTGGGCACGAGCCGTGGCGATTACGACGACGTGGTCGTCATTGCCGATCACGTCGTGCAGCTCGAGGCTGTGCGTCCCCCCGGACAGCTGCGCGGGCCGCCCGAGCTTCTCAGCCACCTGGGCCACTCCCTCGTGGTCCCCGGCCAGGGGGCTGCGGCCGGGGAAGTGCCAGCGGATGCCCGGATCGAAGTACTGGCGTTGCAGGGCGTCGATGTCTCCGCGCCCGAACGCCGCGAAGGCCTCCCGTACCAGGTCCTCATTGGGATGGGTCATGTATTTCCTCCTTCGCGTCAGACTGTCACCCGTAGCGCGATGCGGCAAGGGGCAGCGCCAGGCCATCCGGGCCGGCTCCTATCCGGGGCACCGCCCGGTCGTTTCACGTGAGCGTTTCGAACGTGAGCACGATGATCACCATCGCCGGCGCGTCCAGCGGGCGCGGTCCTTTACCTCTACACCCAGCTAGCAGCATCGGCATTTGTTAGGGATTTGCCGGGAACTTGTTAGGGGGTTGTTTGGCGGACCTGATTGCCGACGGGGGAGTGCTTGAGTCATGGGCGCAACGTTTCGTCGCTTCCCTTGGGAGAAGATACTTCATGCGATTGCTGAGACCCTCAGGGTTTCTCGTGGCGCTGGTCGCGGCCGTGGCCGTGGCGGGTTCCCTCACCGCATCGCCCGCCAGCGCCTCCAGCTTGTCGAGCATGTGCTCCAGCATGGCGCAGGGCCTGGCGGGCGGCTCGTACGGCGGTGCGCCGGTCGACTCCGGCTCGTCCTCGCCGGACCCCGGCTCCGATGTGGCGGCCATCGGGTACTGCATCGCCGCGCTGGTGGCCGATAGCCAGGCCGACCAGGCGGAACGGTCCACCTGGGTGCAGGACGTCACCCAGGACGTCTTCAGCGAGTTCGGCGGCGAGTTTAACTTCATGCTCGCCAACACTGGGTACAGCGCCGACGGCAACCTCCAAGACCCGGGCATTCCCTACACCGAGAGCTTCAGCGGCCCGGTCTTCACGCTCCCCATCCCGTTTCACGGCGTCGCCGACGCCGGGTACACGCTGTGGATCTTCAGCGGGTCGGGCACCTTCGACAACGAGGGCGACACCGGCTGGCTGAACTGGGGCTTCGGCGGCTTGTACACCGAGACGACCCAGACGCGTTCCTACGCCTGCGCGCAGCTCGGCATGTGCACCCACCTGGACCACATAGTGACGTTCAACGCGCGCACGCCGTCCGGCACCCCGCTGGTGCTGCGCTCGCAGCAGAACGCCGGCTACTGTCTGGACGACCTGGAGTCCGGGACGGCGAACGGCAACGAGACCGACCTGTGGCCCTGCAACTACACGGCCACCGGACAGCAGTGGAAGTGGGTCCCCAACTCGATGATCACCGGCGACTCCTCCGACGACACCGGGATGATCGTCATCGACGGCAAGTGCCTGGATGACCCGGACGGCAGCGGGACTCCCGGCACGAAGCTGGAGCTGTGGGACTGCAACGGCGGCTCCAACCAGATGTGGTGGGGCGACAACTCCGGCCGACTCGGCAACGTCGGGGGCAGCGACGCCAACGGCACCAGCCTGTGCCTGACCATCCCCGGCGACAACATCGCTGCCGGGCAGGCGCTTGAGCTCGAAGACTGCGGCTACGCCCCGGGCCAGTACTGGCAGTGGTACACCGAGGGCGCACCGGGCTACATGACCATGAAGAGCGACGCGACCGGCCTGGACCTGGACAGCAACGCCGCCGGGGACGTGTACGCCGACTCTTCGAACGGCGGCGAGTACCAGGAGTGGGTCCAGTCCTACGACTCCTCCGCGGGCGGCTGGAAGTTCATGGACAACGCGACCGGCCGCTGCCTGGACAGCAACGCCGCTGGCGACATTTACACCAACCCCTGCCAAACCGGCAACAAGTACCAGGCCTGGAATCTGTCCGGCGGAGACGACGGAGGCCGGATGCTGATCGACGTCGCCACCAACCGGGCCCTGGATGGCAACAGCGCCGGCAGCATGTACACATCCAACCCCTATGCCGCGGCCAACGGATACCAGAACTGGATCGCCGGCACCTGAGCCTGGGCGAGACAGCGCACTGCACGCACGACGGCCCTCTGACCAGGTAAACCTGACCAGGTAAACCCAGCCAGGGGGCCGTCCCGCCGGCCACCCACATGGTCAGCGGCGATGCCGGGCGCGCTCCTCCTCGTCTTGCTGGTCAGCCTCGCGAGCCTGGTCCGAGCGCTCGAGCGACTCGGCTCCGCGCTCGTCGACATGCAGTCGACGTTCCAGTTGCTCGGCGCGGCGTTGCTCCCTTGGCGTCTCGTGCCCTTCATGCTCCTGCTCGCGTAGAGACGCAAGTTCCCGTTGCAGGGCGTGGTCACGCGGCCGGGGTGGATCTGGCTGGTTCTCCTCGTGTTCACGGCCGGTCGTCGCGGCATTCTTGGCCGCCTCCTCGGCGATGCCGAGCGTCTCCCGGGCCGCGCCCGCGACTGCCGCTTCCTCGACCTCGCTCGTGCGCATGCGCGTTTTCGCGCGCGCTTTCGCGCTCTCCTCGCGGTTGAGTTGCGGATGAACGCCGAGTTGGCGCCAATTGGTCTCGGAAAGATCCACGTTGTAGTATTGTGCGGCCTTCTCGATGTTCGCGAACGCCAGGGCGCGATCGGTGTCGGAAACGTCGCTAACCTGATTGAAACGTGCGACCGAATTCCGCACGTGCGTAGCATCGGTCAGCGGCTCTTTCCGCTGCTCGGGAAAAGCGAATACCGTGTCCGGCAGATCGCTTTGCGTAGCAAGGCTACCGTGCCTTTCATGAGGCTGCCAGGTTGGTTCTGCGCTTTCCATTGTGGTCCCTCCCTGGAGATTAGATTTCGGTGGCTTCCGAACCTCGAGAACCTTCTCCATATACCCCAGTTGGCCTCTTCACTCACCTGACCTGGCTGCCATCCCGGGAAATTGCGGCCGCCGTGCCACGTTCGTTCGGTTTACGGCTGCTTCGCGCAGATTCTAAGCATTTGCGCCTGGCGCATCGCCTGATGCCGCGCCACCCGCCCGAACTCAGCCCGACGACTTTTTCAGGGCGAAGTAGCTAGTAGGCGAAGAGCTGGGACAAGTCGGCGAAGGCCTTGAACTCCAGGGGGTTGCCGGCCGGGTCGTAGAAGAACATCGTCCACTGCTCGCCGACCTCGCCGGCGAACCGGACGTAGGGCTCGATGACGAACGTGGTGCCCGCCTCGCGGAGCCGGTCGGCGAGCCGGTGGAAGTCGCCGACCGGCAGCACCAGGCCGAAGTGCGGGACCGGTACGTCGTGGCCGTCGACGGGGTTGCGCGCGCGATCCGGGCGCTCGCCCGCTACGAGGTGGGTGACGACCTGGTGGCCGGCGAGGTTCCAGTCGATCCAGTGGTCGGACGAGCGGCCGCGGGGCAGGCCAAGAACGCCGCCGTAGAACTTCTCCGCCTCGGCCAGGTCATCGACTGCGATGGCCAGGTGGAACGGCGGGCGCACGGTCGGGTCGGTGATCGCGGCGGGTGCTTCGTTCAGGCTCATGATGCTTCCTCATCGGCAAACGTCTTCGGGTTGAGTGGTCTTTGAGTGCGACGGAGATGGGCGCGGTCCCTGGTGGCGACGGCATCGATAAGGCTACGGTGCCGGTCGATGACCTACGTCAGGTCACCCCCTGCAATTCCAGCGCCGGGGAACTGCTCAAGCAGAGGCCTGACCAGTACGAGCCAGGCACCCGGCGGATCCTCCGCGCCGGCGACCGTCGTAGACCGCGACGCGGGTTTGTCAGGTCGACGTAGCTAGTGCGCGCAAGAAGAAGGCCACGTTCGCCGGGCGCTCGGCCAGTCGGCGCATGAAATAGCCGTACCACTGGTCGCCGTAGGGCACGTACACCCGCATCCGGTGCCCAGCTTCAGCCAGCCTTATCTGCTCCGCGGGCCGGATTCCGTACAGCATCTGATGTTCGAAGGAGTCGTCGGTCCGGCCGGCGACCCTGGCGAGTTCGCGCGCGATGGGAATCAGTCGCGGATCATGCGAGGCGACCATCGGGTAGCCGTCGCCGGCCATGAGCACCCTCAGGCAGCGCACGTAGGACCGGTCGACCTCGGACTTGTCCTGGTAGGCGACGGAGGCTGGCTCCGCGTAGGCGCCCTTGCACAGCCGGATCCGGGACCCGGCCGCGGCCAGGTCCCGGCAGTCGGCCTCGGTGCGCTTCAAGTGGGCCTGCAAGGCTACGCCCGCCCAGGGAAAGTCTCGCCTCAGCTCGCGCAGGATGGCGAGGGTGGAGTCGGTGGTGGTGTGGTCTTCCATGTCCAGGGTGACCGTCGCGCCCACGGCTTGCGCCCGCGCGGCGATCCGCCGCGCGTTGTCCAGCGCGATGTCCTCGCCGAGCTTCTGGCCCACTGCGGACAGTTTTACCGACACCTCGGCTTGGTCCGCCAATCCGTTGTCCGCCAAGCGTTTCAGCAGTTCGTGATAGGCCCGTACGGTGGTGTCTGCCTGGCCGGTGTCCGTGGTGTCCTCGCCAAGGTAATCCAGGGTGACCAGCCGGCCGCTGGCCAGCAGTTCACCGGTCACGGCGATGGCCGCGGACACGTCATGGCCGGCGATGAACCGTCGCACCACTGGCTGAGTCACCTGGGCGCGCTCCACTATCGTCCGCACGCCTTCCGACCGAGCAGCCGCAAGCAGAATGGATCGAAGCATGGATATCACCCCTGGTGCGGGTAGCGGTAGCTGGTGGCCGGGACGAAGGACTCCTTGATAGAGCGGGGGCTGACCCAGCGCAGCAGGTTGTGCACCGAGCCCGCCTTGTCGTTGGTGCCAGATGCTCGCCCGCCGCCGAACGGCTGCTGTCCCACCACGGCGCCGGTCGGCTTGTCGTTGATGTAAAAGTTGCCAGCCGCGAAGCGCAGTTCCTGCGTCGCGGCCGCGATGACCGCCCGGTCGGTGGCAATGATGGAGCCGGTCAGCCCGTACGGCGTGACCTTTTCCAGTTGCCGCACCACCTTGGGGTAGTCGCTGTCCTCGTACACATGCACGGCGAGGATCGGCCCGAAGTACTCGGTGGTGAATGCCTCGTGCTCCGGATCGGTGCCGAGCAGCACGGTTGGCCGGACGAAGTAACCCTCCGAGTCATCGGCCGTGCCGCCGGCCGCGATGGTCAGCGAGCTGTCTGAGCGCGCCCTGTCAAGCACGCCGGCCAGCTTGGCGAAGGCGCGCTGGTCGATGACCGCGCCCATGAAGTTGCTGAAGTCGCTGACGTCGCCCATCGCCAGTGACTCCACTTCGGCCAGGAAATCGTGCCGCATCCGCCGCCACAGCGAGCTTGGCACGTACGCGCGGGAGGCCGCCGAGCACTTCTGGCCCTGATACTCGAAGGCGCCGCGGATCAGCGCGGTCGCCAGCACGCCCACATCGGCCGATGGGTGGGCAAGCACGAAGTCCTTCCCCCCGGTCTCGCCTACGATCCGCGGATAACTGCGGTAGGTGGACAGGTTCGCACCGACCTGGGACCACAGGTGACGGAAGGTGTGGGTTGAGCCGGTGAAGTGGATGCCGGCCAGATCGGGAGAGGCCAGCGCCACATCGGAGACGGCGAGGCCGTCGCCGGGCAACAGGTTGATCACCCCTGGCGGCAGGCCGGCCGCCTCAAGCAGCCGCATGGTCAGGTGCGCGGAAAGACTCTGCGCCGGTGACGGCTTCCACAGCACCACGTTGCCCAGCAGCGCCGGTGCAGTGGGCAAGTTAGCGGCGATCGCGGTGAAGTTGAACGGGGTGATCGCGTAGACGAAGCCCTCCAGCGGCCGGTGGTCCATCCGGTTCCACACGCCGGGCGAGCTGGCCGGCTGCTCGGCGAGCAGCCTGCGTCCGAAACCGACGTTGAACCGCCAGAAGTCGGCCAGTTCGCAGGCCGCGTCGACCTCCGCCTGGATCACCGTCTTGGACTGGCCCAACATGGTCGCGGCATTCAGCCTCGCCCGCCACGGACCGGTCAGAAGGTCGGCCGCGCGCAGCAAGATCGCCGCCCGGTCGTCGAAGGACAGCGCTCGCCAGGCCGGCGCCGCCTCCCGCGCCGCGGCAATGGCGTCGCGAGCGTCATTCGCGGTCGCGGCCGCAAGGGTGCCCAGCACCGCGTGGTGGTTGTGCGGTTGCACTACGTCCATCCGCGTCCCGCCACCCATGCGCTGCTCACCGCCGATGGTCGCGGTGAACTCGTGCGGCTCCTTAGCCAGTTCAGCGAGCGCTACCTGCACGGCAGACCGCTCCGGGCTGCCCGCCGCGTAGTGCAGCGTCGGCTCGTTGAGCGGGGTGGGAACGTTGGTCACGGCATCCATGCCTAAAACGGTAGGCGGACAGGTCCCGCCCCGGTTTGTCCGATCGACTAATATTGGCAGACCTTGTTGTGAGAATGGATAAGACATGGCGAGCCTGCGGCAGGTGCTTATCGCCTTGGGCGACCCGCTGGTTGAGCTGCGCGTCGCGCCCAACGGGCTGGAACAGGAGATCCGGGATGTGGTGATCGTCGAACCAGACGATGCCCCCGATCTCGGCCCTGGCGACCTGGCCCTGGTGATCGGCGCGCGCGGCCGGGCGGCCTTGCCGCTCATTCGGGTCGCCGGCCGCCAGGGCGCCAGCGCGATCGCGGTCAAGGTGGACCAGGATACGGCCGTCGAGCCGCTGTCCTCCGCCGCGATCGACGCCGGGCTCGCGCTGCTCGCAGTGCGGCCGGAGGTGCGCTGGGAACAGTTCGAGGCGCTGGTCCGCGGCGTGCTGGACAGGGCCAGGGTGGCTGACGATGCCCACGCCGGCGAGGTACTCGGCGACCTGTTCACGCTCGCCCAGACCATCGCTGCGCTCACCGGTGGCAGCGTCAGCATCGAGGACACCGCAAACAGGGTGCTGGCCTACTCGCGGTCCACCGATGAGGTCGATGAGCTTCGCCGATTGTCCATCCTGGGCCGCCAGGGACCAGAGCCATATCTGGTGATGCTCCGTCAGTGGGGTGTCTACCAGCGGTTGCGGGCAACCGGGGAAGTAGTGCGGATAGACGAGCGCCCCGACCTGGGCATCCGTCCCCGGCTAGCCATCGGCGTGCACGCCGGCGGTCGCCCGCTGGGCACGATCTGGGTGCAGCAGGGCGCGGCGCCACTGGCCGAGGGGGCCGAACGTGCACTCCTTGGTGCCGCAAGGGTAACCGCGCTGCACCTAGTGCGACGTCAGCGCGATCCCGGTGACCGGTTCCAGGAGAATCTGTTTGCCAGCCTTCTGGACGGCCGCGCCGACCCGGCATCGGTAGCAAGGCAGGTGGGCGCCGATCCAGCCAAGCCCGTTGCCGTCGTGGTGTTCGCGCCCCGCAGCGGGCTTGAGGCAGCGGACCGGACCGAGCTCGAATTGCGCCGCGCCGAACTAGCCGCAGTGATCTCGGTACACGCGGCAGCCTACCGGCGCAGCGCGATCGTCACTCAGCTTGGCGACCGAAGCTATGCATTGCTGCCCGACCTGCGGCCCACCGCGGAGGCCGCGTTGTTCGGGCTGACAAGAGATATGGTCGCCGCTGCTGCACGGCATCTAGGCCTTCGAGTGCAGGCCGCCGTCGGCCGGATAGTGCCCACCGTGGAGCACGTTCCGGCATCTCGGCGTGAGGCCGACAGGGTGCTGGACGCCCTGGCCGACGAACCGGACACGCAGGTCGCGACTCTAGCCGAGGTTCGCTCCCGGGTGCTGATCAGCGAAACACTCACGTTGCTGGCCGGCCAGCCTCAGTTGCGCGACCCCCGGCTCTGCGCACTTCGCGCACACGACGCGCAGACCGGTGGGGAATTGGCCCGCTCGCTGCTGGCCTACCTGGACGCACTCGGCGACGTGCAGGCCGCCGCAGCGACCCTGCACGTGCACCCCAATACTTTGCGCTACCGGTTGCGCCGCGCCGCCGATACGGCCGGCCTTGACCTCGATGACCCGCTACTACGACTGTTCGCGGGACTTCAACTGCGGCTGCCCGAGGGTAGCTGACTGGCCGTCAGGGCTGATCTCGGCGAAGGCTCGGCGTATCCGCAGCGCGAGCGCGGCGGCGGAGGCGAGGAACAGGACGCCCGTGACGGCGAGCCAGTGCCACAGGTACGGGTCGGGGGACAGGGTGGTCGATGCCTGGTATCGGGTGTGCAGCCGGAGGATCAGCGGAAACCACACGAGGAACAGAAGGCCGGACAGCGCGGCGGGCACCCGCAGGTAGTTGATCCACGGTATCGCGGGCAGCCGCGGGGCGCGGTGCCTGATCACGGCGGCCGCGGAACGGTCGGCAAGAGTGTACAGCGGCATTAGCAGCAGGTCGTGGCCGATGACCGCGCCGAGGAACCAGGCCGCGACGCCCACCGGGTGGGAGGGCACCAGCCGGGCGGCGGCGTAGCCCGCGAGGGCGAAGCAGCCGAGCAGGACGAGCAGGTGCAGGGGACTGGCGCCGTACCAGCGCAGCAGGCGACGCATGTCAGCTCGTGAAGGTCATGCTGGCGACCCACTTGGTGTTGTGCACCCCGGGGCTGGCGGGCACGATGACGCGAGCAGGGTACCCGTGATCGGCAGACAGGTCCGCACCGTTGACCCGGAGGGCGAGCAGCGAGTCGGGATCCATGACCTGCCCGGCGGACAGGACGACCCGGCTGAAGGCGCCTCCTCGCTCAAGGGACTCGACCAGGACGCTCGCGGGCCGGCTTGTCCCGGCAAGCCGGGCGAGGTCGCGCAGCCGGACTCCGGTCCACTCCTGGTCGCCGGTGGACCAGCCCTCCACGCAGTTGATAGATAGCTGCGCGGTGTGCTGCGGCAGGGCGAGCAACTCGGCCCTGGTCAGGGCGACCGGGGCGGTGGTGGCCCCGGCGCTGGCAAGGGCGAGCCGCCACCCCGCCCCGGTCTGGCGGGGCGTGATGCCGCCTTCGGCGGCGGTCACGTTGATCTGGAAGTCGCCGGGCCCGCTGCCGGTGTCCTGCCCGTGCGGTGCCAGCAGGGCGGTGCGGCGCAGCGGCCCGCCGATCGACTGGCCCACCGACAGCGCCGCCAGGATCAGTGATCCGGCACCGGCGAAGGCCAGCACGCCGCGCCGGGAAATGGTGGGTGCCGTCGGCGCGGGGCTGACGAGGAACCCGGCATCTGGCGGCTCCGGTCGCGTGCGAGCGGTGCTGACGCGCAACTCGCGCAGCAGCCCGCGACGGCGCAGCGCCCGCACGACCGTGGGGAACTTCAAGGCAGCGTGGACCACGAAGGCGGCCGTGAAGACCCAGGCCCCGTAAAAGTGCAGGGTGTAGAAGGACCCGGGGAACACGTACCACTGCTGCACGTTCATGATCCCGGTCGCGAACTCGAACACGCCTCCGCCGACGAGCAGGAACAGGGAAAGCCGTTCCAGCGCGTGCGCCGGGCTGCGGACCGGCGGCCACTCGAACAGCCTCGGCAGCACCGACCAGAGCTTGGCCAGCAGGAACGGGACGAGGACCAGCCCCAAGGTGATGTGCGTGCCCTGGGTCAGCCCGTAGAGCCACTCGGGCCGGGTCGGCCACGAGAACAGGTAGAAGCCGAGCCATCCCTTGCCGGGGGTCGTGTCATTGACCGGGCTGAGGTCCGGGTTGTAGGCGGCGTAGGACAGCAGCCCGGTCACGAACACGACCGGGATGCCGCCCAGCAGGATCAGGCCGAGCACCGAGGTCAGCCAGGGTCCGCGGATCGGGCTGCGCCACAAGGACTGGCGAAACGGGCCGGGCAGTTCCCCGGGCATCGCTAGCCATCGGGGGCGATGGCGGCGCGGGGGCTTCGAGTCGGGCGCGGCAGTCCCGTTCGCTGGTCTCGCCGGTGGTTGCCCGGTGTCGCTCATCACGAGCCTGCCGATGTGCGCTGCGCGCCCGGCCGTGCTGGCGAGCCGCCGAGCGCCCGCGCCACTGCGGCGCATGACCCGTGGCCGACGGGAAGCCAGACTGAAACCGGCTGGACCCGGGCGCTGCGGCGGAACGGGGCGGGCTGAATGCCGGCCAGCGGCATCTGCGGGCAGCGGCGGTAGTAGCGGGGCAGGTCAGCGGGAAAGCCCCGCAGGTCGCCATTGATCTCGGTAATGATCACGGTGAACCCCTGGGTGGTCACCTCGCGCGCCACACTGCGCGTGAAGTCCGACTTAGCAGCCGGGTCCGACGCGCGCAGGACGTCAACCGCCGCCAGCTGGTCCTCGACCTCGGGAAGCCCCGCCATGAGCGCCAGGGCCGGGTCGGCGGGGATCGCGATCGTCCCGCCGAGCGCCCGCAAGCCGGTTGTCAGGCGCAGGCCCGCGGCGCGGTCGGCCTGTGCGGGGATGGCCCGGCCCGGGCGGAAGCCGGCCGCCAGCACTGCCAGCTGCGCGATGACCAGGACGGCACTCACGCAGGTGGCGTATCGCCGGGCATTGGCCGGGCGCCAGCTTGCGATCCGGGTCAGGCGGCTGGCGTCGCCTCGGCCGGCTCTGCTGCCAGGCGCAGGGTCTGGGTGGCCGGCCAGCGCCAGCCCGGCAAGCAGTGCCACGACGAGGTAGGCGGGCAGCATGTCGTTGACGCCGCCTCCGGTGTGCACGAGCGCGGCATAGCTCTCCGCCACCAGCGCCAGGCAGCCAGCGAGCAGTACCAGGGGCACGCGCCGCGCGCCGAGCGCCACCGCCGCGACCGCGATGCCGAGGGTGGGCAGCAGGTAGCTAGTCCAGAACTGGCCAGCGGCGGCGGAGCTGAGGGCGTGCTGGCTCATCTGCTCGAAGACGTAGTAGAGATACCAGCCATGGCTGGCCAGCCCCAGTGCCAGCGTGCTAGCCCCAACGACGGCGGCATAGGCCAGCGCGGCGGGGATGACGAGCCGCCGGCGTGGCCCGCACGCGAGCGCGGCGAGCACCGCGACGCCTTCCGCCAGCCCGGTCTGCTTGGTGAGGAACGCGGCCGCGAGCAGCAGGCCAGTCACGATCGCCCCGCTGGGCCGGCGCATCCACCGTGCCGCGTAGAGGGCGGCGACACTCAGCGCGAGGAACAGCGAGTCAACCCGGCCGACGTCGAACCAGGTGCTGGTGGCGCAGTAGGTCGCTGCCAGCAGCCCCGCCGCTGCCGTGCCCGCGGCGATGCTTCCGGTCTCCCGCTGGACCAGCCTGGCCATGATCGCGAAGCAGGCCAGCGAGGACACCAGCGACACCAGCCGCAACGGGAGGTATGACTGGCCGAGCACGCTGGCTACCGCAGCCGAGACGCCGAAGTACAGCGGCGGGTAGCCATCCGGCACGTAGCCGACGCTCGGTGCCGCGTACAGCGGCTGGCCCGCGAGTATCCGGTGGACCTCGACCAGCGAGTTGCTCTCCAGCAGCTCAAGGGCGAAGGGATAGCCGAGCCGCAGCAGCGCGAGGACGAGATAGCCGCCGATCCCCGCTAGGCCCAGCACTGCGGCAGACCACCGCAGCGCCCGCGCCGAGTCCGCCCCGCCAAGCCGCTGGCGCCACGCCGACGGCTTGCCAGCAGCCGGATGACCGTGCGCGTCGGTCGTGGTGAGCGTGCCCGCAGGGTCGTCCGAAAAGGTCCAGGGGATCACGATCTGTATTACACGCGCCGGAGGCAGCCGCCGGCAACTAGGCAAGTGTGGGGTATTTATCCCGATATGTCCGTTTTTCTGCTGCCCTGTCGCGCTGGCCCGGTGGACCCGCGACACCCCCTCAAGTTCCCCTGATCATCGCCGGAAATGGCCGCCAGCCAGGCATTCTTGCCTGCGCATCGAGGCTCGCGACCTGCGGTGGCAGGGCTGGCGGCGCTAGGCGTGTAGCCGCCTGCCAGCGAATATTACAAACCAGGGATGGGCAGCTCCGCCACCTGGGTTGCCCGGCGGCCGGCGGCATAGCCGTCGGCCGGACCGCGGTCACCTGCTCGTGCCAGCACGGGCAGCCGGATCTCGAAGCGGCAGCCGTCGCCGGCGTTGACGACGCTCACCCGGCCGTAGTGGGCCTCGACGATGCCGCGCACGATGGCCAGGCCAAGGCCCGCGCCGCTATCGGCGCCGGGGGTCCGGGCCTGGGTACCGCGCCAGGCCAGGTCGAAGACCGACGCCAGGTCGCCCTCCGGGATGCCGCCGCAGCCGTCGCCCACGGTCATCAGCACGCTGTCGGCCTCGGCGGCTGCCGCGACCAGCACGCTCCCGTTCTGCGGGGTGTGCCGGATGGCGTTCGCGACCAGGTTCGCCAGCGCCCGCGACAGCTCACGCCCGTCAGCCTGGATCAGCAGCGATCCGGTGGCCTCGCCCATGAGGCGGACGCCGCGGGAGCACGCGAGCGGCTCCATGCTGGCCACCGTGTCGCTGACCAGGTCGCCGGCCTCGATCAGGTCCACTGCCAGGCTCAGCGCCCCCGACTGGATGCGAGAAAGCTCGAACAAGTCATCGACCATGGCCGACAGCCGGGTAGCCTCGGCGTGGATCTGCCGGTGGTAGCGGGCCGGGTCGCGGGCGATGCCGTCCTGCAGCGCCTCGGCCATCGCCTGCAGCCCGGCCAGCGGCGCGCGCAGGTCGTGCGACACCCAGGCGACGAGCTGCCGGCGTGACTGATCAATCCGGCGCTCACGCTCGCGGGACTCCTGAAGGTTGCGAGCGGTGGCCGCGAGCTTCCCGGGACAGCGCCGCGAGCTCGGCCGCCATCGGCCCGGCCGCCGGGCTGAACCCGGTCCCCTCCTGGCCCAGCGAGCGGGCCGCCTGCCGCAGCGCCAGGCTGCCCGCCTCGACCTGCCGCCCGAGCAGCCAGGAGAACGCGATGGCCACCACGCCCGCCACGACGCACACCATCGAGACGACGCCCAGGTCATGCTGGGAGATGAACATCGCGTTCGCGGTGCCCAGCGTGCCTGCCACGACCGCCAGGACCGTGATGGCGCCGGCCACCATGAGCGACAGCCGCAGCGGCGCCCGCCGCAGCAGCCAGATGGCCCCCATCCCGATCACGCCCACCGCGCCGGTGCAGCCCGCGGCGATCAAGATCACCTGTGCCTGCGGGTGCATCGCGGGTCCGCCTCCCACCGGTAGCCGACGCCCCACACGGTCTGCAGGTGCGCGGGGGAGGCTGGCTCGTCCTCCGTCTTCTCCCGGATCCGGCGCACGCACACGGTGACGGTCGACAGGTCGCCGTACGACCACCCCCACACCTGCTCTAGCAGCTCGGCCCGGGTGAACGCCCGCCCTGGATGGCGCAGGAAGAAGGCGAGCAGGTCGAACTCACGTACGGTCAGGGCCAGGTCGCGGCCATCGCGGCGGATCTGCCGCGCCGCAACGTCAACCTCGAAGCGCCCGGCGAGGAACGGCTCCGGAGGCGGCGCTTGCGTCGCGGCTGCGCGACGCAGGACGGCCTGCACCCGCAACGCGAGCTCGCGGGGGCTGAACGGCTTGGTCACGTAGTCGTCGGCACCGGTCTGCAGGCCCAGCACCCGGTCGGCTTCCTCACCGAGCGCGGTGAGCATGATCACAGGCACCGGCGGCCGGCTGCCGTCGGCGGCCCGCAGCCGCCTGCATACCTCCAGGCCGTCGATGCCAGGCAGCATCAGGTCCAGGACAACCAGGTCGGGCGGCCAGTCGCGGGCAAGCGACAGCGCGGAGGACCCGTCGGCGACGTGCCGCGTCTCCAGGCCGGCGTCTCGCAAGTAGTCGCCGACGACTTCGGCGATGGTCAGGTCGTCATCAACAACGAGAACCCGAGCGTTCATGATCCTCCCAGCGTGCGCCCGCCCGGGGCGCCGGCGGATCCGGGCGCTCGCGGGAACTGGACGGGCACCTTGTTAGCGTCCGGGCGCCCTGCGGGCCTTACCGAGCGTAGGGCGCAGTCCGAAACCTGGGTGGCAGCGCGGCCAGCGTCAGCGCCCGCCCGGTGCTCGCCAGTAACTTCGCGGCAGCGAGGTAAGACCGCGTGCGTGGGCGTCGCTAACTTCCTGTCCGCTCTTAACCGAACAGGAGAGTTCCCATGCCCCTGCTGAACTCCGGCGACAAGTTCCCTGAGCTGCGGCTCGCACTCCCCGGCGGGCAGGCAGTGACAGTGCCGGAAGCATTCGGCGGCGACTTCGGCGTCATGCTGTTCTACCGCGGCTCCTGGTGCCCCTACTGCAATGCCCAGCTGCGCGCCTTCCAGCGCGCCGCCGGCACCTTGGCCGATGCCGGCGTCCGCGTCGCGGCCCTGTCAGTTGATGACGAGGCGACCACCGCGGCGCTCATCGCCAGGCACGACCTGGCCTTCCCAGTCGGGTTCGGCGCCGACGCGCGCGCGGTCGCGGAGCTGACCGGCGCGTTCGTCAACCCTGACCCGTTGTACCTGCAGTCCACCGGCTTCGTGCTGGACCCGGCCGGCAAGGTCGTGGTCAGCGTGTACTCCAGCGGCGCCATCGGCCGCCTCCTGCCCGAGGACGTCGCAGGCCTCGTCCGCTACGTCCGCGAGCACTCCGCGGCCTCGGCCTAGCCGTCGGTGACCGCCTGGAGGAGCCCGGCGAAGTCCTCATCGCACGGGCCGCAGGCCAGCAGGTGAGCGGTGACCCCAGGGTAGCGCCTGGCCGCGTCCTGGCCGGTGGCCACCAGGTCGACGTAGATGTGCAAGACGGCCATCGCCTCGTCGCAGCCGACATCAGACGGGTCGGTCCGCAGGAACCGTTCCAGCCTGCCCAGCTCTGTCATCGCTGCTCCAAGCCCGGCTCTTGCAGGTAACCGCTGGCAGCCAGCGCCCGGCGGATCTTACGCCGGGCGTCGAAGATCACCTTGTAGATAGCGTTACGCGGCAAGCTCAGCTCGGCGGCCAGCGCGTCGAGCGGTATCGCGTCGACCACGATCGCGACGAAGACCCGCCGCTGGTGCGCGGTCAGCTCGTCGTCGACGACCCGACGCACCTCCGCGAGGATGCCTGCCGACTCCGCGTGCCCGGCCGGGTCGATCCCGAGCCGGTCGGGAAGCCGCTCCCACTGCCCGGCGTCCAGCGCGACCGGCGGGTTGCGCCAGTAGTGCCTGCCGAGCTTGGCGGACACCTCCAGGATGACGAACCGGTACGCCCAGGTGCTGAACCGGCTCTCCCCCCGGAAGCCACCCAGCTTGGCCAAGATCGCGAGCATGGCGTCACTAGCGGCCTGATGCGCGACGTCATCGAGTTCCGGGCCGCTTACCGGGGTGCTGGCCGACCGGCGCCTGACTTCGGCCAGCGCGATGCGGACCAGCCTCGCGTGCAGCTCACGCTCGGCCGCCTGCTGCTCCCCGCCCCCGGCGCCAAGGCGGCGCAGCCAGGCCGACGAGTCCTCGTCGAGGCCCCGGACCCTGGCACCTTCCACGTCCGACAGGCTACCGCCAGGTACGGCGTATCCGGCTCGCGCCTCAGTGTCCGCCCAGGAAGATCTCCCGCACCTCGCGAGCCGCGTAGTACACCAGCACGTATCCCGCGGCAGGATCGGCCCACCACCAGCCCAGCAGCGCGTTCAGGACCAGGCCGAGCAGGACCGCGATGGCCAAGATGCCGTCGATCGCTGTCACCCGGCCCTCGGTGCGCAGCACCGGGTTGTCCAGCGCCCGCCCGGTCGCGGCCTTGCCCGCCGCCAGCGCGAGCATGACCACCGCCGTTACCGCGGTCCAGGCGATCCCCACCAGGGAATGCCCTGGGCGGTAGCCGGACGCCAGCGCCAGGGTCGACTGCGCCAGCAGGTACAGGGCCAGGGCGGTGAACGCGTACCCGATCAGCCGCAGGGCCCGCCGCTGCCGGCCCTCGCCCGCGCCAGAAAGCTCCCAGATCACCACGGTGGACGCGCCGATCTCGATGAGGGAGTCCAGGCCGAACCCGGCCAGCGCCACCGACCGGGCCGCGACCGCCGCGAACGCGAGGACGAAGATCCCGGCCACGTTCCAGCCCAGGGTCACGTACTCCAGCAGGAAGCCACGCCGCAGCAGGCGCGCGGATGCCGCTTCGGCGGGACGCACGTCTTGGCTGATTTCGTTACCTTCGGCTGCCGGCGGGAACCGGTACCCGGTCCCTGGCGGGGGTCTTGGTCCTGGCGAGGTGGACCAGGCAGTTGTAGGTGACCACGGCGATGGCCAGGTGCATGACGAACAGGACGGCGACCGCCTTGGCTGGCTGGCCGAGCACCAGGATGTAGACGTCCGGGAGCCACAGGACCAGGGTGACCGCCACCGCCATGCGCGCGAACAGCCAGCGGGGGCCGGAGCTGATCCGGGTCACGACGGGCCAGGCCACGCAGGCGATCACGACCCCGATCACGGTCAGCTTCGAGTAGTCGGAGAACTGGAAGTGCGCGTAGCCCTTGGTGGAGGGGAAGACCGCCTGGCCGATGACCACGAGCAGCGCGTCAGCGGCGAGCGAGCCTACGACGGAGGCGATTGTCGCGACTAGCACGCTGACCGCCGACGGCTGGCGGTGCGCGGGCGCGAAGTCAACGTGGAACAGGCGCAGCAGACGGTCGACTGGCTGGGGCAGCTGAGCAGGCAATGATCTTCCCGGTACTGTGACGTGGCTAGTTGGCAGTGGTATTCAAGATAGGCGTCCCGGCTGCGTGCTACGTGACGTCCTGCCGGATGAAAAGCGTAGCCCGTCTCGGTCCACTCCTCGTCCCGGAATCCGGCAAGATCATCTGCATGGGCCAGAATTACCTATCGCACGTCATGGAGATGGTCCGCGGACGTCGCCAGGGTGCGGACCAGGGTGCGGACCAGGGAGCGGCTTCCCGGGCGCGCGCGGTGCCGGGCTGGGATCGGCTGCCGCGCTGGGTCAGGCGGGTGCTCGCCGTCGTGGTGGCGTTCCTTGTCGCGGTGACGGTCGCCAGCTTCTCTTACAACATCGCCACGGACGGGACGCCGCCGCGCCCGGCGGGGCTGCGCTTCGCTGACGCGGGCGGGTTCGACACCCGGTACCTCGCGTGGGGGGCGACAGGGACGCCCATCGTCCTCATCCCGGGTGCGTTCGAGACCGCCGACACATTCGACGCGCTCGGGCCGGCCCTCGCGGCGGAGCACTACCGGGTCTACGCCATCGACCTGACCGGCACCGGGTACAGCGCGCCAAGCCCACCGTTCAGCGCGGATCACCTGGCGGACCAGGTGGTCGCGTTCCTGCGCGCGGAGCACCTTTCCGGCCCGGATGCCGCGATCCTCGTGGGGCACTCGGCCGGGGCGGCCGATGTGGGCATCGCCGCCGTCCGCGCGCCGGACGCGGTGCGCGGGGTGATCTTCCTGGACGGGGACGCCACCCCGCTTGGGGGGCCGTCGTTCCTCGGGACGCTGCTGATCAACCCGTTTCGGACCACCGTCTTGCGGCTCGGCTGCAGCTCCGACTCGCTCATCCGGGCGCTCTACAACTCCCAGTGCGGGCCAGGCTGCCCGCAGCTCAGCCATCAGTCGGTCAACACCTGGCGGTGGCCGCTAGAACAGCCGGGGTTCAGCGCCGAGATCGCCTACACGCTGAGCCACGGGATCACGAGCATGAGCAGCGCCCAGTTCGCCGCGCTCAGGGCGGCCCCCGTGCCGAAACTGGTCGTCGTCGGCGCCAGCGACCCCCAGATGTCCCACGCCGACGCGGTCGCGACCGCCCGGCGGATCGGCGCGCCGGGCCCGGTCTACGTGCCCGGCAGGCACCTCACGATGATCGCCTCGCCTCGCCGCCTCGCCACCGTCATCGGAGCGTTCGCCTCAGTGCACTGATCGGGGCGGCGGGCGAAACGGTCGACTCCACGGTGGGGGGGCACACCAGCACGCGGCGGGGACGCCTTGCGCCGGGTCTGCGTGGCCAGGGTCCGCTGCCGGCTGCCCGGCTGAGGTTCTTATTGTCCGGTCAGGCGAGGCGGACGGGGAGGGACTCCAGGCCGTTCATCAGGCTGACGGGACGCCAGCGCAGTTCCGACGGGGGGACCGCGAGCGAGATTCGCGGGAAGCGGGCGAGCAGGGCCCCGAGGGCGACCTCGCCCTCCATGCGGGCCAGGGGAGCGCCTAGGCAGTAGTGAATGCCGTGGCCGAAGGCGACGTGGCCGCTGGTGTCGCGGCCGAGGTCGAGGCGGTCCGGGCCGGGGAACTGGGCGGGATCGAAGTTGGCGGAGCTGGTCGCGGGGAAAACCCACTCGCCGGCCGGGATCACGACGTCGCCGACGAGCACGTCCTCGGTGGTGAACCGGTCGTTCGCGTGGTTCACCGGGTTCGTGAACCGGAGCAGTTCCTCGACGGCCGCCGGGAGCAGCGACGGGTCCTGCCGCAGCCTGGTCTTCTCCTCGGGGTGCGTCAGCAGCGCCAGGGTGCCGGAGGCGATCAGGTTGACGGTGGTGTCGAAGCCCGCCATGACCAGCAGGAAGACAGTGGAAACGAGCTCGTTGCCGGTCAGCCCGTCCGCGCCGCCGTCGGCGCCGTCGTTGTCGGCGTTGTCGGCGTTGTCCGCGGCGACGACGAGCGCCGACAGCAGGTCGTCGCCGGCTCGGCGCGCTTGGCGGCGATCAGCTCCGTGAAGTAGGTGGCCAGCTCCTGTTCCACGCGCTGGTGCTCTGCGCGCTCGTCGTAGGCGGCCACGGTGGCCGCGATCCACGCGCGGTCCGCCATTGGGATGCCGAGCAGCTCGCAGAGCACCGCGACCGGGAGTGGGCGGGCGTATGCGCCGAGCAGGTCGATGACGTCTGACAGAGAGGGGCGTGCCGCCGCCATCTCGTCCAGCAGGCCCGCAGCGATCTCCTCAGCCTGCGGTCGCAGCGCCGCCGCGCGGCGCGGCGTGAACACCTTCTGCACCAGGCGGCGCAGCCGGGTGTGATCGGGCGGGTCGGCGTGGAGCATGTGCGCGTAGACGCCCGTCGCCTCGCTCGGCCGGGACCGGCCGCCGCCCGGCCACCGGTGGACGTCCTTCGCCAGCCGGGGGTCGGTCAGGACCGTCCGCACGTCCGCGTAGCGGGTAACGATCCAGGCCCGCCCGTAATCCGGCATGCACACCGGGGCGACCGGCCGGGACTCGCGCAGCCGCGCGAAGAACCCCAGCGGATCCTGGTAGTAGGGGCCTTCATCGAAGGGCGCCAGTTGCATCCCGTCCGTCACGTTCCACACCCTAGGCTGCCGGCTGCGTAATCACCATCGGTTTTTCGCAGGCCCGGCGGGGTCACCCGGACACCCGGACACCCGGACACCTCGACCGTCGTCGCTCAGAGCCACTGCCCGCGCGGTCGCATTTTTGCACAATACAGTTAAAATCTGCCCATTTTTAGTTCCGCTATTGCACTGATATGTAGCCCAAGTTACTCTCACGATGCGGTATCCACTGATCCGGGTTCACGCGGCGCCGACCCACATGGCGCCGCCGCCCGCCGCCCCGGATGAGCTCATGACGCTTTCCGTGCGTCCCGATTCCGATGAAGGGCACATTCTCCGTGAGACTCAGAACAGCCTTGGTAGGTGCCAGCGCGTTGGCCCTCGCCGCACTGCCGATGGCGGCCAACGCCGCCGTAGCGCAGCCGCTCTCCACCTGCGCGGGGTACAGCATGGACACGGTGCAGCTCAACAGCACCGCGATCAAGATCGACATCGTCCCGCAGTGTGCGGGCGAGGCCGCCGCGCCGGATCCCTACATTTGGGAATACGTCCCGATTTCCAGTAGCGGCAATTGGATCCCCGTCACGGTGACGTCGGAGCCGAACAACGTCGTCCTCCTGACATACGACTGCCAGGGGACCGCGCCCGACGAATACCAGGTCATCGCCGGCCAGATCGGCGTCTACCCCATCGATGAGATGGTCTGGGACGACTGCGGCGTCACCACAGAGCCGTAGCCGAGCCGACGGACACCGCCGCTTCCGCCGCGCCGACGTGAGAGCCAGCGAGCGGACGCGGCAGCGGCGAGGCGACTAAGCGGCGGTGGCAGTCCCGCCATTCTTTGGCTGTGCCGGGCGACGGACATGGGCTCGCCGCCCGGCCGGCGCCCTCAGTGGGCGCCGGTTGCGGCCAGGTCACGTTCCTCGGCCAGCTGGAGCGCGATATCGATGATCATGTCCTCCTGCCCGCCCACGTATCCCGCCTCGCCGACGCGCTGAAGGATGTCGTGGGCCGGCACGCCGTACCGCTGGGCCGCGCGTTCGGCGTGCAGGAGGAAGGAGGAATACACGCCGGCGTAGCCTTGCACCACGGATGCGCGGTCGGCCCAGGGCAACCGGGGCAGGAACGGCTTGACCACGTCCTCGGCTGCGGCCAGGGTGGCCCGGACGTCCAGCCCGGTCTTGATGCCGAGCCGGTCGAAGGTGGCGGCGAGGATCTCGGTCGGCGCGTTGCCGGCCCCCGCGCCGAGCGCGCACAGGGCGCCATCGACCTGCGTGGCTCCGTTGCCGACCGCCAGCACGGAGTTGGCGACTCCAAGTGACAGGTTCTGGTGCCCGTGGAATCCGACCTGCGCCTGGTGCCCGATCTCGGTCATCAGTGCGCTGACCCGCGCCTGAGCGTCGCCAAGAACGAGCGCGCCGGCCGAGTCGACCACGTAGACGCACTGCGCCCCGGCGTCAACCATGATCCGTGCCTGAGCCGCTAGCACGTCCGGACTCACCCGGTGGGCCAGCATGAGGAAGCCAACGGTTTCCATGCCGAGGTCACGGGCGGCCCCGAAGTGCTGGATCGAGACGTCGGCCTCGGTGCAGTGGGTGGCGATCCGCGCGACGGCGGCACCTGCGCCGTACGCCGCCCGGAGATCTTCTACCGTGCCGACGCCTGGTATCAAGAGCACCGCGATGCGGGCCCGGGTGGCTTCGTCGACAGCGGCGCGCACGAGGTCGATCTCGTTCTCGAGGGAAAAGCCATAGTTGAACGACGAGCCGCCGAGACCGTCGCCGTGAGACACCTCGATCACCTCGGTCCCGGCCGCGTCGAGCGCGCTGACGACCGCACGGACCTGGCCTTCGGTGAACTGATGGGCCATCGCGTGCGATCCGTCCCGCAACGTCGAGTCGGTGATCCGTACCCGGCGCCGCTCTCCGCCCGTCCCGTCCGTGTCAGCCATCTGGTCCTCATTCATCACGCCGCCGCCTTCGTTCCGGCGACCAGTTCGCCCACCCGGGCAGCTGCCGCCGTCATGATGTCCAGGTTTCCCGCCCATTCGGGCAGGTAGTCGCCGTTGCCGCGGACCTCGAGGAACACCGCGACCCGGCCGTTGCCGTGCCACGCCTCCCGCGGGTCATCGAACTGCGGGTCGGCGCGCAGGGTATAGCCGGGGACGTAACCGCGGACCCGCTCGGCCATCTGGTGGACTGATTCGCTGATCGCGGCCCGGTCCGCATCCGGCCCGATTGCGCAGAACACGGTGTCGCGCATGATCATCGGCGGATCGACGGGGTTGAGGATGATGATGGCCTTTCCCTTGTCGGCTCCGCCGACCTGCGCGATTGCCGCGGCCGTGGTCTGGGTGAACTCATCGATGTTGGCCCGGGTCCCAGGGCCGGCCGACCGTGATGCGATGGAGGCGATGATCTCGGCGTAGGGCACCGGCGTGACCTGCGAGACGGCATGGACGATGGGGATCGTCGCCTGCCCGCCGCAGGTGATCATGTTCAGGTTCGGCGCGCCGGTGAGGATGTCCATGTTGACCGGGGGGCAGACGAACGGGCCGACCGCTGCCGGGGTCAGGTCCACCGCCTGGATGCCCGCCTGCGCGTACCGGGGCGCGTTGGCCAGGTGCGCCTTGGCCGAGGTTGCCTCGAAGACCAGGTCCGGCAGCGTGTCCTGGGCCAGCAGCCAGTCCACCCCACCGGCCGAGGCCTCGATTCCCGCCGCGCGCGCCCGGGCCAGGCCCTCGGACGCCGGGTCCACGCCGACCATCGCGATCACGTTGATGCGGCCACTGCGGCGCAGCTTCATCATCAGGTCGGTCCCGATGTTGCCCGGTCCGACGATGGCCGCCGTTGGCAGCGCGACCTTGGCTTCACTCATTGCGTTTCCTCCTCGCCGCGGCAGAACCGGGCGAACTGCGCGGTCATCACGCCTGACAGTTCCTCCACCTCCGGGCCGGAGCCGGTGAGGGGGCCGCCGTGGCTGCCGAAATAGAGCGGCACGTCCACGAGATGGCATGCGCCGAGCGTGATTCCGCCATGGCTCATGGGCGAGCGGTGGGTGCAGACCAGTCGTCGGGCGGGAGCATGATGTGCCCGCACGATCTCCTCCGCTGGCTGCTCGAAGACGTCCCGCCCGTCGGCGCCCGCCCCGCCGATCGCGTCGAACAGCCGCATCTCATCGGCCGCGGTCGTCACCAGGAGCGGCACCGGTGCGGCCGCGCCGGAGCGGATCGCATCCACGGGATGGACGGCCAGTAGGTCGCCGTCGATCACGGGCGCGGCCGGCAGCAGCCCGCCCACCAGCGGCGCGGACCCTGCGGCGACGCCCTCGGCGGACAGCAGATCCTCCAGCGAGGCGCCGAACGGATCGCCGCCAGTTGCCCCGAGTGCGCCGCGTGCGGTGGCGGTCCAGGCTGCGGCCTCGTCGCGGGTGGCGAAGCCGTACGGTACCGGGCTCATGGCCACGACGCGCGAGAAGAGCTCCTTCGCGCAGGTCATCAGGGCCAGCGCGCTGGTGCCACCTGCCGAGTGGCCGGCCAGGGTGACCTCGTCTGGATCGCCGCCGAACGCGGCGATGTTGTCCCGCACCCACTCCAGTGCGGCGATCTGGTCCAGCAGCGTGATGTTGGCCGGCACGGCGTCGCCGTACCAGAGCCCGAATGCGCCGAACCGGTAGTTGACAGTCACGACGACGAGCCCATGGTCGCGGGCGAGCGCGGTCCCGTCGTACATGGGCTGCGCGCCGGAGCCGAACACGAAGGCACCGCCGTGCAGGAACACCAGCACCGGCCGCTGTCCCTCGCACGAGGATGACCAGATGTTTACGTAAAGGCAGTCCTCGCGGCCTGTCGACGGGTCGATCTCCAGCCCCGGCACCCAGCCCATCCGCCCCGGTCGCTGCGGGGCGGGCGGGCCGGGAGCGACGGCATCGACGATCCCCTCCCATGGCAAGGCAGGTGACGGGGCGGCGAACCGGCGGGCCGGGGCGGCGAACCGTACGCCCTTGAACGCGCAGACTCCGCCGGAGCGCAGGCCGCGCAGCGTGCCCAGGGGCGTGTGCGCGAGGGTGCCGTGCTCGGTGACGGCCTTGGTCCGGGCGGTCATGGCAGCCTCAGGAATCTCTTCGCGTTGCCGCCGAGGATCGCGGTCCGTTCGGCCTCGCCAAGGCCTGGGCAGCTGCGGACGACGGCGCCTGGCTCCTGCTCGCCGAGCGGGAAGGGAAAGTCGGTGCCGAGCATGACCCGCTCGGGTCCCATCACGTCGATGAGCAGGCGCAGCGCCCGCGGGTCGAAGACCGCGGAGTCCACGTAGAAGCGGTCGGTGTACGCCGAGGGGGGCTTGGCCGAGTCCTTCCTGACGATGTCGCGGTTGCGCCAGGCGTTGTCGGCGCGGCCTAGGAGGAAGGCGAAGCTGCCCCCGCCATGGCAGAAGCAGAGCCGCAGCGAGGTGGGCAGCTTCTCGAAGGCGCCGGACAGCATCAGCGACAGGATGCTGAGCTGGGTCTCCGCCGCCATGCCGACCAGCCAGGGCAGCATGTACCCCGCCATGCGGTCGGCGGCGAACATGTCCCATGGGTGGACAAGCACCGGCATGTCCTCATGGGCGCAGTGGGTGAGGAACGCGATGATCGCTGGATCGTTTAGGTTGCGCGGTCCCACGTGATTGCCAATGTGCACACCCCAGTGCCCGGCGGCCTTGGCCTTGGTGACGACCGCGCAAGCGGTCTCCAGGTCCTGCAGCGGTACCTGGCACAGGGGCAGCAGACGGGAGGACTCCTGGGCGCAGTAGGAGAGAATGCGGTCGTTGACCATCTCGCACCAGTCGGCGGCGCGTTCCGGCTCGGCCGCGTACCCGAACAGCAGCGGCGTGGACGAGACCACCTGAACGTCGACGCCGGCCCGGTCCATCGCCGCCAGGCGCGCGCCCGCATCCCACAACTCGGCGGTGACGGGGCGGTAGTCGTCCTCGCCGCTCATCATCATGCCGTCACGCAACCAGGGCTCACCGGCACCGGCGAGGATCCTGCTCTCCTCACGGGAGATGCGCGGAAAGACGTGCGCGTGGACGTCGACGACCTGGGCGGCGCGGGTCACCGGACCACCGGCCGCAGGTGCTCGGGCCAGTCCTTGCCGGGATGCGTCGCCCCGCAGTGCGGGCACGTGCGGTCGCCGTCATAGAACGCCTGGAAGACGGGGGGCAAATCCTCGACGATCGACTGGAGCTGGATCTCGGCGCGGTGGACGCGCCGGTGGCAGTCCACGCAGTACCACTCGAAGGCGTCCAGTTCACCCTGCGGGCGGGCATACTCGACAACCAGGCCGATCGAGCCGGGCACTGGTCGCTGCGGGGAGTGCCGGACATGCGGCGGCAGCAGGAAGACGTCGCCCTCCCTGATCTGCACGTCCACGGGCGGCCGGCCCTCCTCCTCCATGACGCGCAGCACCATGTCGCCCTTGAGCTGGTAGAAGAACTCCTCGATCGGGTCGTCGTGGAAGTCGGTGCGCTGGTTGGGGCCGCCGACGATGGTGACCATCAGGTCGGCATCCTTCCAGATCTGCACGTTGCCGACGGGCGGCTTGAGCATGTCCCGGTGCTCGTCAATCCACTTATGAAGGTTCAAGGGAGGGATCACGGGGCGCTCCTTTGCGGAATGTGGGCGATGCAGGAAATCTCGATAAGCAGATGGGGGTGCGGCAGCTGATGGACCGCGACCGTGGTGCGGGCGGGACCGCTCTCGTCGAAGTACTCCCCGTAGACCTCGTTGTAGCCGCCGAAGTCGTTCATGCTGACGAGGTAGCTGGTCACGTTGACCACGTCCGTGAGGGCTGCGCCCGCCGCCGCGAGCAGATCGCGGATGTTCTCGATGACTGCCCTGGTCTGCTCGCGGATGTCCAGGCTGGTCGTGCCCATAGCGTCCGCACCGGCCCCGGCGAAGGAGCCGTCGGGGCGGCGGGAACTGGTGCCGGAGACGAACACGAAGTCACCTGCCCTCCTCACGTGCGGGAACCTGCCGCGCGGAGCGGCCTTGCCCGGGACGAGCAGTGCGTCGCTCATCGCGTGGACACCTCCACGTGACCCAGACCCGCGGCGCTGACGCGGACGTGCGCGCCAGCGGGAAGCGGGACGGCCGCCGTGGGGGCGCCCGCGAGGATGACCCATCCCGGCTGCAACTCGATCCCGGCGGCGCTAGCCAAGCGGGCGGCGGCGATCAGCGAGCGCTTCGGATCGCCGAGGATGGCCGACGACGAGCCGCTCGCGACGGGGCGGCCGTCGATCTCCAGGAGCATGCCCACGTTGCCGACGTCCTTAGGCGCGTGCCAGGGACCCACGCCGAAGCCGCTGGCCGAGGCGTTGTCGGCGACGACGTCCGCCAGGGTGAAGCTGAAGTCCTCGTAACGGGAGTCGAGCACCTCATAGCCCACGGCGATCCCGCCGACGGCCGCGGCCGCGTCGGCGGGGGTGCGCACCGGCCGCTCCAGCAGGAACGCGATCTCCGGCTCGATGCGCGGGTGGATCAGGCCGGCGGTGTCCAGGCGGGACTCGATCAGCATGGCGTCGGTGAGCAGGCCCCAGATGACGTCGTCCACGCCCATCTGAACCATCTTGGCGCGGCTGGTGAACCCCATCTTGACGCCGATGAGCGACTCGCCGCGCGCCCGGCGCCGCTCGATCAGCGCCCGCTGCACCTCGTAGGCGGAGGGCACGTCGAGCTCGGCGGCCTCGGTGAGCCTGGGGACCGCGCGGCGGCCCAGGGCCGCCTCGTCCAGGGTTTCAGCGAACGACTTCAGGCGCTGGTTCATGCTTTCTCCCCAAGAGCGGGCACGACATGGGCGGCGAACGCGGCGCGCACGTCGCCGAGCCCGTCGATGCGCGCTTCGAGCACGTCGCCGGGCTCGACCGAGATCATCGGTCCGAGTGCCCCGGTCAGCACGGTATCTCCCGCCTGGAGCGGACGGCCGAGCCTGGCCAGCGTGTCGGCCAGCCATACCGCCGCGTGGAGGGGGTGGCCGAGGCAGGCCGCGCCGATGCCGGTCGATACCTGCTCGCCGCGCCGCTCGATTACCATCCCGGCCATCCGCAGGTCCACGTCGCGCAGCGGCACCGGGCGGTTGCCGAGGACGTACATGCCCGCCGAGGCGTTGTCGGCGATGGTGTCGGCCAGGGTGATATCCCAGCCGCGGATGCGGCTGCCCGCCACCTCGATCGCGGGCAGCGCGAAGGCCGTCGCACGGATCACGTCGGCGACCGTGTGCCGTTCGTGCGCCAGGTCGCGTTCGAGCACGAGCGCCACCTCGGCCTCTACCCGCGGCTGCAGAACCGCGCCTGCCGGGATCTCCTCGCCATCTGGCACGGCCATGTCGGCGAAGAGCATGCCGAAGTCCGGCGAGTCCACCCCGAACTGCCGCTGCACCGCCGCGCTGGTCAGCCCGATCTTGCGGCCGGCCAGGCGTCGCCCCTGCGACAGCCACCGCTCGGTCATGAGGTTCTGCACGGCGTAGGCGCTGTCCACGTCGATCAGGTCGCGCACCGGTTCGCACGGGCGGCCGGACGCGTGGGCCTCCAGCAGCCGCGACGCGGCGGCCTGGTGTTTTTCTGTCACGGATGACCTCAAATCTTGACGCATATGTTGACGGGCTCTGAGAAGAAGTCGAGCGAGTACTCGCCGCCCTCGCGCCCGATGCCGGACGCCTTCACTCCCCCGAAGGGGGTGCGCAGATCCCGCAGGTTCCAGCAGTTGACCCACACGATCCCGGCCTCGACGCGTGGTGCCACGCGGTGGGCGCGCGACAGGTCGGTGGTCCACACCGTAGCGGCCAGGCCGTACCGGCTGTCGTTGGCCAACCGGACGGCCTCGTCCTCGTCGTCGAAGGGCGCCACGTGGCAGACGGGCCCGAAGATCTCCTCGCGGACCGTTCTGGCGCTCGAGGGCAGCCCGGTCAGGACCGTCGGCTCGACGTAGAACCCGCCGTCGCGTTCGTCGCCGAAGCTCGGCACCCCACCCCCGGCGAGCACCGTGGCGCCCTCCTCGACGGCAAGGCGGTAGTAGGACAGCACCTTGTCGCGGTGCTCCGCCGAAATCATCGGGCCGTAGTCCTTGAGTGCGCGGGCGCGCTCGGCCAGGGCGCCGACAAATTCGTTGAAGACGGGCCGCTGCACGTAGACGCGCTCGGTGCACAGGCAGATCTGACCCGAGTGGGTGAAGCTCGACCGCATGGTCCCCTCGACCGCCTCGGCAAAGTCGGCGTCCGCGAAGACCAGGGCGGGATTCTTGCCACCGAGCTCGAAGGAGACCGGTGTGACGTGGTCGGCGGCATTGCGCATGATGGCAGCCCCCGTGGCGGACGCGCCGGTGAAGGCGATCGCGTCGACGCCCTCGTGGGCGGCGAGGTGCTCACCCGCTGCGTTTGCGCCATGGCCGTGCACCAGATTGAAGGCGCCGGCGGGCAGCCCCGCCTCGTCGATCACCTCGGCGAGCAGGGTCGCGGTGGACGGCGTCTCCTCCGACGGCTTGGCGACGACCGTGTTGCCCGCGGCGAGCGCGGGCGCGACCTTCCAGGTGAGCAGGAGCAGCGGCAGGTTCCATGGCGAGATGATCGCCACGACGCCAAGCGGGCGGCGGACGGTGTAGCTGAGCGCCCGGCCGCCGCCGCTCCATCCGGGGACGGCAGTGGGGTAGGCCTGTTCCGGGCGGCCGTAGGCGATATCGGCATAGGCACGGAAGTTGCCGATCGCGCGCGGGATGTCGACCGTGGCCGCTAGCTCGCGCGGCTTGCCGGTGTCAGCGACCTCGGCATCGACGAACTCGTCGAAGCGTGCCGCGATGCCGTCGGCGATCCGGCGTAGGAACGAGCACCGCTCCTCGACGCTCGTCCGTCCCCAGGGACCGGCGAGCGCCGCCCTGGCGGCCTGCACTGCCGCGTCGACGATGTCGCGCGGGGCTTCGGGTACGTCTCCTACCTGGCTTCCGTCGACAGGGGAAAGCAGCGGAAAGGCCAGTCCCGCCGTCGTGAAGTCACCGTTGACGTAGTGCGCCAGCTTCATGATCGTCATTCTGTAGCGGGCCAGGCATAAGAGTCTAATACTGATAGCGGCCATAGCTATAACAGATCTGTTATGCCTCGCCCTGGACCTGCTGAACAGCCGACTGAAGCTCAGGCACCTGGTGCCCGTAACGACCGATGCCGAGCAGGGCGGCGTCCAGCGAGCCGCCTAGCACCTTCCACCTGGCGCGGCCAGCGTGAACGCCGTGGCGCTTCACCGCTCTGACGTGCCTTGACAACCGCTCCGAGCGCGACCTAGACTCCTCCGCAACGCGAGGTCCCGTCGCTAACGCCTGGCGAGGTGGCCGAGGTAGTAAAGCGCGTGATCACGCTGCCCCCTCACGTTGATCTCGGCGAGATCGTGCTCCGCCCGGTGAGCCAGGTCGCGTAGAGCGGAGCAGAGACAGTGCCGGTAGTCGTCGTCGGGTCCGTAAACGTTGACCTCACCGTTGTCGCGGATCGGCTCCCGAAACGAGGCGAGACCGTACTCGGCCTCCGGCTGTCCCGAGACCTCGGGGGAAAGGGAGCGAACCAGGCGTTGGCCGCTCACGAGGCAGGCCAGCACACGGTTCTAGTCGCTGCCGTGGGCGACGACTCCGAAGGCACCTGGGCCCTTCGCGCGCTGGGTGAGGCTGGAGTCGACGTGAGTTGGCTGCGACGAGCCGCAAAGACGCAGACCGGAACCGCACTGATCGCTGTGGAGGAAGCGTCGGGAGACAACCAGATCGTGGTTGCTCCCGGCGCGAACTCTGAGCTCACTACGCAGGACGTCGAGGCGGCGCTGGGTTCTGTCGCTGCGGAGCACGGCTCACCTGTCGTGCTGGTCAGCTTCGAAATACCCTCGCCGGTCGTCGATGCCGCCTGCAGGATTGCAACCAGCCAGGGTTGGCCATTGGTTGTGAACCCAGCACCCGCTCGCGCTCTCGACCCGGCGACGTACGGCCCCAGCACCGTGCTGACGCCGAATCTGCACGAAGCCCGAGAACTGATCGGTGTCGACTTCGGCGCCGACGACATTGAGACCAACGTACCCGCACAGGTCCGCGAACTGCTCGATGGCGGATTGCGAGGCGTCGTGGTCACTGTGGGCTCTAGGGGCGCTTTGCTCTACGACGCATCCGGGGCGCACCTGTGTCCCGCCCCGCCGGTGGTGGCGGTGAACACGACAGGAGCAGGTGATGTCTTCAACGGCACGGTAGCCGCGGCAATCGCCAATGACGCTCCGCTGTTGGCTGCCGTCCGTGCGGGGGTACGCGCTGCGAGTCAAGCGGTCGCGACGCCTCGAATCCACCTTTCCGCTCCCATCTGATAAGGAGATGCAAATTACGTGAGCACTTCACTCGAACAGCGCCTGATGGCCGACCCATGGGCCAGAGCGACAAGCAAGAGCGGGCTGCCGTGTGATGAGCTGGCAGTCCGTGAGCTCTTCGAGGAAACCCCCGAAGCTAGGACCAAGGTGGCTAGGCAAAGTGCCTGACGTGCGGGAACGATGGCCAGCCGGGTGAACCGTTGTGGACGAAGCCCGTCCAGGCTCGCTGCACCTCTTCCGTCAGCCGCCGCAGGTCGGCGGGGTCGGCGCCGGCCAGCATCGGCGATGCACGCCAGGCGTCCAGGTCGCCGAACACGAACGGCAGCTCGATGCAGTGGCAGGCGCCGAAGGAGCTGCCGGGAGGCGACCAGTCGAACCGGAAGGCGAACGCCGGATGGGCCTGCCGGGCTAGCCGCAGGCTGCCGTCGCCGAACAGCCGCCCGGTCAGGTCCGCCGGGGCGCCGGGGAAGAACGCCCAGGCCTCGTCGCGGGTCGCTCCGATCAGCATGGGCATGAGATCGGGGACGTAGGCGAGCAGGTCGGCAAGCACGCCGTCGTCGGCGACCAGCTGGAAGGGCGGGGTCACCGTGAGCGGCGCGGCCATGCGCCGTGCGAGTTCTCCCTGGGCGGCCAGCAGCCGGGGAACCGGCACGGACCGCAATTGCTCCGCCTCGTCGGGGTGCAGGCCGAGAACCTCCAGCAGACGTCGGCCGATGCTGGCTGCTTCGCGCGGGCTGTACGGCTGGACCCCAGTCGGCGTGCTCTGCAGGATGACCTGCTGGAAGAGGCCGGGACCGGCGGGATGGCCCAGCAGCGCGAGCGTGGACAGCGCCGGGAGGGGGGCTGCGGGACCGCCGGCCCCGGACGGCCGGCGTTCCGCACGCCCTCCCAGGCAGGGGCCGGTCGTGGCGCGGCGAATCGCTCGGCGCTGCCGTACGGGATGCCGAGAAACGCCGTGACAGGGCCGGCGGAAACGCCGCTCAGCACTCCGGCGGGCGTGTGAACCAGGTTGGTCATCTGTCAGACCTACATAAAGGTGATAGACCAACAATCATGTGGCCACCGACCTCGGCCTGCGAACGGAAACCGTGAAAAGCTACCTGCGCAGCGCCATGCGCAAGCTGCGCAGCCACTCACGCATCGAAGCGGTCGTCACCGCTCGTCGCCTTGGCCTCCTACCCTGATTCCGCTGGTCCGGACGCGTGGCCGGCAGAGCTGATGTCTATCAGCAGGCGGCGCTGTCGTGACTTGCCTGTTGGGGATCGGCAGGCAGTTCCCCCCGGAGTGTTTCCGCCTGGTGGCGCAGGTGACCGAGCATGGTCTCGGCCGCAGGGGTGAGAGTGCGGGCCTCGGGCAGCGTCACGCCGACCGAGCGCCGTACGGACGCGAGCGGCACGGGCAGCTCCGCGAGTCGGTCGTCGGTCCTGACGAGCAGCGCCGGAAGGGCAGCGATCATGTCGGTTGCCAGGAGCAGGGAGCGGACCGTCAGGATGGAAGTACATTCGACCCGGTTCTCCGGCAGCGGCAGCCCCTGACGGTGGAACACCTGCTTCAGCTCGGTCTTCAGGGAGGTCTGTTCGAGCGGAAGGATCCATGGGTAGTGGAGCAGTTCCGTCAGCGTGCTGGCCCGCTCGGCGGGATGCCCGGCGCGGGCGACCAGCAGGGTAGGTTCGTTGTAGAGGGGAATCTGGTGGAGGCCCGGACGATCCTCGATTGGGTTGAGCCGGCCGAGGATCAGGTCGGTGTCCCCGTCGATCAGCCGGGGGACGAGCGAGTCGAAGGTGCCCTCTTTGACGATCACCGTGATGCCCGGGCGCTCGGCCTTGAGCGCGGCGATCGAGCGAGGCAGCAGCACGTTTGTGGCGGCCAGGAGGGTGCCGACGGTGACGGTTCCGGTCTCCCCGCCTGCCAGGCCGGCGATCCGGGCGCCTGCCCGGCGCAGCTCCGCCTGCACAGCGCGCGCGTGGTCGATGAAGGCCTCGCCGAAGAGGGTGGGGGTAACGCCGCGCGGCCCGCGCTGGAAGAGCTCAACCCCGAGAATCTCCTCCACCTCCCGCAGCCCGCGCGTAACGGCTGGCTGCGCCAGGTGGAGATGCTCGGCGGCTCGCAGGACGCCGCCCTGCTCGGCAATGGTCGTTACGAGCACCAGGTGCCTGAGCTTTAGCCGACCGTTCAGCAGGTCTATAGGGCGAGGTATCACAGATGCATCATATGTGCCGGAAAAATATGCCCGTTTTGGTATATCGAAGCGACTGGCCTGCTCGCCGCAGGCGCAACGGGATCTTCAGGGCCGCCGTCGCAACCTCCCTGGCTCCGTAGCATCACGATGCCCTCACGCTCAGCAGGGCGTGAGGGCATCACATTGCAAGAGGCAGGATCCGGATTGCTAGGGCTTCGTTGCCTGCCGCCAGCCGATGACCGTGGGGTGGTCGACGCTGTACCTGTGGGAGTCGCCGTCCTTGCCTTGCTGGTAGTGGCGGTAGTACGGGCCGTCTGCCGGGAACACGCCGAGTGGGGCGTTGCATGTCGCGCAGAATGGCTCCTCGTCGAGGTCGCTGTCCGGGGTAGGGGTGGGCGTCCCGATCACCTGGAGGATGGTGTCGAGCGTGGCGGGGCTGTACTCGGCGAGGTAGGCGAGGGCGTCGGACATGTCGTCGGGGTCCAGGTGGTGGAGCCGTGCCAGGCGCTCTTGGCTGCCGGCCTGGTGGGCCCAGTCTGGCTGCCCGCAGCGCGGGCACCAGTCAAGTGCCGCGAACGGGCGCGGAAATCCGTCGGTGCGGACGAACTCGGCGCAGGCTGCGGCGAATTGGGGAAAGATGGGCTGAAGGGACACTTCGCCTCCATGTTAGGTGACGTGCTTCCTGGGGCCACCCCCGTGCTCGCGACACTGGGGTGGCCCGCCGGTTATTTCGCATGTTTATTCTATCATTGGCGCGGCTGTCTGGCCATTTCATTGTGTGCAGGGAGAAGCGCGGCCAGGGCAGGTCGTCGGGGAGCGCTAGCGAGTTTTCCGGTCGCCGTTTTTTACCTGGTTAGGCGGTGTATGGGGCCCTGCCCAATTGTGGTTTCGGGGGCGTAGTCTCCGGAATTGTCAGGGCTGTTGGGTGGCGGGCGTGGCTAAGGTGCCGGTCTCCAGTTCCCGGGAAGGGGGACAGGCATCGGCTTGGCGCCGCCGTCCCGCAGCACGACAGCCGATAGCGACCAGACCGCATCTCTCGGCTGCGCTGGCAGCAGGCGGGGACCTTCGCAGCCGTCGGCGGGATCTGGGGCAGCCGTTAAAATCGCTGCGGCAGCCTCCACGACGGCGGGAGCCCCAGATGAGGATCGGGATCTCAGGGACGCACGGGACCGGGAAGACGACGCTGGCCGAGGCGCTGTCTGCGCGCCTGCCCGGTCACGTGACGGTGGACGAGCCGTACTACCTGCTTGAGGAGGAGGGGTACGAGTTCGGGTTCCCGCCATCGCTGGAGGATTACCGGGCCATGCTGGCATGCTCGATACGGAGCCTGAGCTCGCAGCCGCTTGCCCGGGTTGTGTTCGACCGGACGCCGCTGGACTACCTCGCCTACATGGCCGCGACTGGCGCGGACCCCTCGGGCGAGGCCGGTGCCGCAGCGCTCCAGCCGGCTTTCGCGAGTCTCGACCTGCTGGTCATCACGGCGATCACCCCGCAGGCGGAGCAGGCCCTGCCAGCCGCGCAGATGCCCAGGCTCCGGTCGCGGATGAACGACGCGCTGCTGGAACTGGCCCACGACGACCCGCTGGATGCCTGGGGAGAGATCCCACTGCTTGAACTGAGCGGGCCGCTCGACGGCCGACTCGACGCGGTCCTGGCCGCGCTGGACCAGATCCCGCTTCCGCACCAGCGCTAAAGGCCGAGTAATGCGTCGATCGTCATTCCCAGGGTCGCTGCCGTCCTTTTCCTTGCCCTTGACTGCCTTCTTGCTTACCACCGGATGCCTCGTTTTCCCTCGTCACCAAAAACCGCTGCCTCGCTGGATTCTGGGTGCGGCCGGCCGACCATCTCGGCCGACTGGTACTGCAACGGCGAGCCGTGATTTCTGGCGCGGCATGGCCTGGCGTCCGGCCCTACGCCGCTCACATTCCGTTCACCGCGCATCGGCTTCCAGGGTCGACTATTGGCGACTGTTTGATTTATCTCGAAGCTTTTTCCGGTCCCGAAGACTTTTCCACGTTATAACGTGGAAAACCTTACCGAACCGGAAAACCATACGGGATAATGGCTGCGGGCCTGGATCGTGAGCTTCGTGGCGCTGGTCCTCGGGCACCACCGGACCGCCCAGGCCATCGCGGCACTGGCCATCATCCCCGACCTGGCCTGGCTGCTGCAGGGCGACCTCACCGGCGCCTTCCGGGGGTCGTCCCTGGGGCCGTGGGCCTTCTGGGCCCTGATCAACCTTGCCCCAGTCCTGGCCATGACCGCGTTCCACCGGGACGCTCCGCCGACCCCGCGCTGGCCCTGGCTGGTGGCGCTGCCCGCGACCTACGTCCTGGTGGCCGTTCCGCTGACGACGGTCCAGGCGACCGGCAACCCCGCCTGGATACCGGACTTTTCCGGGCTGTACTGCATCCTGGTCAGCCTCGCCTGCCTGGTGCGCGTGCCGAAGGCCAGGTCCCGCCAGGCGGTCGCATCGGGCACATGGTCGCTGGCCCTGACCCTGCTGGCCGCCGACGCCGGGGCGTACCGGATCTTCTCGCTTGCCGACTACCTGCACGACCCGCACCTGATCAATGTGGGCCTGGCCGAACTGCTCATCCTGGTGGCCGCGGTCGCGCTAGTTGCCCCTGACGCCGCCCGCGCCCAGGCCTGCCCCATGGTGGTCTGAGCGCCGGGCTGACCGTGCTTGCTATGGCAGCGCGAGGAAGCCGTCGGTGTTGCCCTTGGCGTCGGTGTAGAAGCCAACTAGGTCACCCTCGTCGTTGATGCCGTTGACCGCCGTCGAGCTGGCGCCGCCTATGTTCACGCCGGCGTACTTGCCAGCGTGCCAGATGAAGCCGTGGGTAACGGCCGCGCTGCCGGTCCCGGTGGTGTAGGTGCCGACGACCTTGTCGGAGTCGTTGACGCCGAACGCCTGGGTCATCGTGGCACCCGGGTATGCCAGCGTGATGAACTGGCCGGAACGCAGCTTGAGGAATGCGTCGACCAGCGTGGAGGTCTTGTTGTAGAAGCCCGCGACAGCACCGTCGTTGTTGATGGCGGCGGCGGTGAGGCTCGGGCCGGCCGTGCCATCGAAGTTCCCTGAGACATCCACCCGGGTGAACCGGTGCGTCCATATGTCGTACTCGTAGCCGCGGTTGAGGCCGCCATTATTGGTGTAGAAGCCGACCGCGATCCCGTTGTTGTTGACGCCGAGCAGCTGATTCACCGGCGGGCGGGCGTTGTCGTCTACCGGGAAGTTGACGTCGTGGAATCTGCCGTCCAGCCAGTAGAAGCCGAAATTGTTGTTCGTCATGCTGGCGGTGTCCTGCGTCGACCAGAACCCGACGGTGACGCCGTGGTCATTAAGGCCGGTGACCTGGGTCTGCGCCGAGCCGGGGAAATTCTCGTTGAGGAAGTCGCTCTGCGCGAAGGGCGGGACCAGCGCGTATCCCTTGTTCGGGTGCCCGGTGGCGCCGGAGCCGAAGTACCCGGCGATGATGCCCTGGTTGTTTATGCCTAGCAGCTGGTTGAACGTCAGATCACGCGAGTCGTTGAGCGTGACGACCTGGTAGCTGCCCGCCAGGTTGCTGCTCAACCTCGCGGAGTTGCTGGTAGCGCCGGCTAGCGCGAGGTTATCGGTGGCGTGGTCGCCAGCGGAGCAGCCGGTCACCGCGAGAGCCGCGGCCACGATCAGTGCCCCGGCGGTGATCGCGATCGCGCGGCGGCGCCGTCTGATAGGCGCGGAAAGCGCCTGCGGCGCGTGCAGGTCAGCGAGCTTCATGCTGGTGTCCTTTCCAGTGAGTGGAACCCGGTGAGCGAAAGCGATAACCGCCCGCCGGGACTTCTGGGTGCAGGACGTGAGCCTACTGAGCAATGTCCAAAACGACATGCCGACCATCAGCCTCTTAAGGAGGCTGTAAGCTTCGGTGCGCAACTGTCAGCGGGTCATGGGAAATTCAGCAGTATCCATAACATTTACGAAATGGCAGATCTTGCAGTGCCGCCGCCGCTACGCCAGATGACCCTCACCAGCGGGCCGTCGGCTGACGCCGGGAGCCGGTCAGTGCCGGAACTTGTGGCCAGGGATGCCGGTCGGGTGCCACTGGCCTGCGAGGTGCACGGTGAGCAGGGCGATCACCAGGCCGACGAGCAGCGAGGCGATCAGCAGCGCCAGCCGGGTGCCACGGCCGCCGAGGACCTGCATCGCCCGGCGGGCGTGCCGCCCGGCTCCCGCGTACCCGCCGGCACCACCCTCCTGCGTCAGGGAGATGCCACGCGCCTCGGCGGCAAGCAGCCGGGGCAGGCGCGGCACGTAGGCGAGCACGTGGATGGCCATCACGCAGAACCAGGCGATGAACGACAGCCGGTGCACCATGAGCCACGGCCCGTTGCCGGGGCCAGCCACGGCGAGCATGACGCCGGACCCAAAGACGCCCGCCGTCAGCAGCACGATGACCGGGCCGAGCACCCGCAGCAGCGGCGCGGGCGGCCCTTGGCGCCGGTACGGGGCGCTCCCGCTGTAGTAGCGGGCGAAACGGTAGACCACCGACCCCGCCTTAAGGGCGACCGGGCCAAGCAGCAGCATGCCGAGAAAGACGTGCAGGGTGAGCAGGCGGCCGAGCCGCAAGATCGTGAAGCCCTCGACGGCCAGCGCGATCAGCAGCACCGCCCCGGTCATCGCGGTCAGTCGCTCGTTGCCCTCGGCCCCGCCAGAGCGCCGGGCAGGCTGACCCTGCCGGGGCTGCACGACTCGCTGGGCTGGCGGGGGTGCCTGGACCTGCGGGTATGGCCGCGGTGGCTGCTGGTAGCCGCCACGGGGATCCGGCCAGCTCCCCTGGTCCCAGTCCCTGTCCCTGTCCCTGTCCCTGTTCCAGTCCCTGTCCATGGTTGGACCGTACAAATCCACGGGCAGGCGTGTCGTCGTCCGGCAAGCTGATTCCCCCGCGGGCGGCCTCCTCCGGAAGTCGGAGGTCTACGCTGGCCACTTCATCCTGAGGTCGGTGGACTCGGGCTACCGGGGCGCGGGCCGGGACCGCTGGCCTCGGCTGAGGTTCTGGGCCTGCTGCTCGCCGTCAAGGCGGCGGGTGACCCGGGGGGACAGGACCGTGTCGCCTGCCGCGACGGTGCGGATGGCGGTGATGAGCTCGGCGGGGCGCACGTCCTTCAGCAGGAAGCCGCTGGCTCCCGCGCGCAGTACGGCCAGGGCGTACTCGTCGAGGTCGAACGTAGTCAGGACGAGCACCCGGACGGCGGGGTTGGCGGCGATGATGCGGCGGGTCGCCTCGATGCCGTCGGTGCCGGGCATCCGGATGTCCATCAGCACGACGTCGGGCGGGTTGCGGCGGGCGCAGTCGATGGCCTGGTCGCCGTCCGCGGCTTCCCCGGTCACCGTGAGGTCGCCTTCGGCCTCGATGATCATGCGCAGCCCCCGGCGCAGCAGTGGCTGGTCGTCGGCCAGCAGCACGGAGATGCTCACGAGGCCACCGTCTTGAAGTGGCTGATTTCGTTACCTTCGGCTGCCGGCGGGAACCGGTACCCGGTCCCTGGCGGGGGTCTTGGTCCTGGCGAGGTGGACCAGGCAGTTGTAGGTGACCACGGCGATGGCCAGGTGCATGACGAACAGGACGGCGACCGCCTTGGCTGGCTGGCCGAGCACCAGGATGTAGACGTCCGGGAGCCACAGGACCAGGGTGACCGCCACCGCCATGCGCGCGAACAGCCAGCGGGGGCCGGAGCTGATCCGGGTTACGACGGGCCAGGCCACGCAGGCGATCACGACCCCGATCACGGTCAGCTTCGAGTAGTCGGAGAACTGGAAGTGCGCGTAGCCCTTGGTGGAGGGGAAGACCGCCTGGCCGATGACCACGAGCAGCGCGTCAGCGGCGAGCGAGCCTACGACGGAGGCGATTGTCGCGACTAGCACGCTGACCGCCGACGGCTGGCGGTGCGCGGGCGCGAAGTCAACGCGGAACAGGCGCAGCAGACGGTCGACTGGCTGGGGCAGCTGAGCAGGCAATGATCCTCCTGGTACGGTGGCGCGACTGGCCGACGGTGATATCCAAGGTAGGCGTCCGGCTGCGCGCAGTGCGACATCCTGCAGGACGAAAAGCGCCCGCCGTGGCTCATCCTCAGGTCGGAGGCCCGGTGGTGCGGCTAGGCGTGTCGCCAGGACACCGCCATCCGCGCGCCGCCCAGGGCGGAGTCGCCTACCTCCCAGCGGCCTGCGGTGGACCGGACCACCGAGTCGCCGATGGCCAGGCCCAGGCCGGCCCCGGATCCCTGTTCCGTGGCCCGGGAGAACCGGTCGAACAGCCGGGAGCGCTGGTCCGCCGGGATGCCTGGTCCGCTGTCTTCTACGGTCAGCGTGACCCGGCTTCCGCTCAGGGCGACCCCGATGCGGACCTGGCCGCCTGGCCCAGCGTGCCGGCAGGCGTTGTCCATGAGTACCCCGGCCAGCCGGTCGATCCACTCGGGCGGGGCGCTGACCAGGGCGGGCCCGGCGGTGACGGCCGCAGTGATGGCGGGGCCGACCGACCGGAACCGGTCAGCGCAGGCGCGGGCCACGGTGGCCAGGTCGACCGGGCCCTCGCCCCGGCGCGGGGGCTGGGAGTCGAACCGCGCCAGCCAGAGCATGTCCTCTACCAGCCGGCGCAGCCGCTCGCTCTCGGCCCGGATCCTTGCCAGCGTGTCACGGTAGCCGGCCGCTTCGCGCGGGCTGGACAGGGCCAGGTCGGTCTCGGCCCGGATCACGCTCAGCGGGGTGCGCAGCTCATGGGATGCGTCCGCGGTGAACTCCAGCTGACGGCGCCGGGACTGCTCCACCGGGGCCTGGGCCCGCAGCCCGATCAGCAGGGAGCCGGCGAACATGGCCAGCAGCACGACTGGCCCGGCGGAGACCTCGGCCGTCACCAGCAGGCTCTCGGTCCGCCGGTCGCCGGTCAGGCTCAGGCCGGCTACCAGCCAGCCCGTGCCGTTCCTGGCCAGCCTCAGGCGGAAGGCGCCGGACTGGGCCAGTGTCGCGGTGACCGTCTGCCCGTCCCGGGCGCCGGTGGCCAGGCTGGCCGGCAGCGGCGGGGCGCCCGGAGTGCTGGCGGCCACCCGGCCACCAGCGCTCACCAGCCAGGCAATGACCGGCGAGCCATCATCATCGGCGTCGTCGTCATCGCCGTCCGACGCGATGCCGGGACGGCTTACCTGCTGGGTGATGTCGTCAGGATCGCGTCGCAGCTCGGCCAGGCGGGCGGCAAGCCGGCCGTCGGCCTGCGTGGTCAGGTGGGCGGAGACGACCAGGCTCAGCACCGTGACGCAGGCCACGTAGACGACCGCGATGGCCGCCGTGGTCACGGCGGCGACCCTGGCCGCGTGCCCCATCCTCACGCCGCGACGATCCGGTAGCCGACGCCGCGGACGGTCTCGATCCGGACGCCGGCGCCGGCCAGCTTGGCGCGCAGCCGGGCCAGGTGGACGTCGATGGTGTTGGAGCCGAACGCGCCGGCCTCGTCCTCCCAGGCGTGCAGGGCGATCGTGCGCCGGTCGGCCACGCCGGGGGAGCGGCGCAGCAAGATCTCCAGGATGCCGAACTCGGTCCCGGTCAGGGCGGGCTGCTGGCCGGCGAGCCGGACCTCGCGCGTGGCCGGGTTGAGCTCTAGCTGGCCGAGGGCCAGCACGGGCGGGCGGGTGCCGGCCGGGCGTCGCTGCAGGGCCCGCAGCCGGGCCAGCAGCTCGCCGAAGTCGAATGGCTTGACCAGGTAGTCATCGGCCCCCGCGTCCAGGCCGGCGATCCGGTCCGCGGGCGTGTCCCGCGCGGTCAGCATGAGCACCGGCACGGCCGACCCCTCCCGCCGCATCCGGGCCACCAGGTCCAGGCCGGACAGCTTCGGCATCCGCCAGTCGACCACCGCGACCGCGTACTGGCAGACCGCCAGGTACGTTGCCGCGGTCTCGCCGTCGGGCACCAGGTCCACGACGTAGCCCTGCTCACTCAGGCCGCGCACCAGCACCGCGCCCAGCCCCTCGTCGTCTTCAGCGACCAAGATCCGCACACTTGCCGAACCTACCCGCGCCGGCCACCGGGGACAGCCATCACCGGGAGTCACGGCACCCGGCGGTGCTTGCGGCCGCCGGGTCGCTTCACGTGAGCTTCATGTTCAGCGGCTAGCTTCAAGGCCGCCAGTCCTGCGGGCGGCGGAACTATTCGGTTGTCCGCTGTCCCAGAGGAATCCGCCAGCTGTTTCGGGGGTGTCGCCATGAATCGCAGTGGGGTTGCCAGGGCCGTGGCCGCGAGGGATCGCGGCCGGTCGATGGTGCGGTCGCTGACGGCCATCGTGGGAGTAGGCGGGATCGCCGCCACCGCAGCCTTCACGCTCGTTCTGCCCGGCTCGGCCCGGCACGCTGCCGACTCCAGCTCCGGCATTTCGCGCCCGCCGGCCGTGCCGAGCATCCACCCGGGAAGCCCGGCCGGCACCTCTGCAGGCTCCAATGCCTCAAGCAGCCCAAGCAGCCCAAGTGGCTCAAGCGGCTCAAGCGGCTCAAGCAGCCCGAGCGGTCCTAGCTCTGGAAGCTCCGGCGGTTTTAACACCGGTAACCCGCCGTCATCGGGCTCGGGGAGCAGCAGCGCCACGTCCGGTGGCACGTCGATCGGCTGATCAGTGGTGATCATGGAGCATGCCCCGCGGCGGCGGTGGGAGGCGGCCAGCTGGCGGGCCCTCGGCACGCAGGTGCGCATCGTGGTGGCGGAGGGCAGGCAGCTCGATGACGCGCGGCGCATGCTCGAAGCCGATCTCGCGGAGCTCGACGCGGCGTGTAGCCGGTTCCGTCCTGACTCGGAGCTGAGCTCGCTGCCCAGGGACGGCCGCCCGGCCACCATCAGCCCGCTGCTCGCCGAGGCGATCGGTGCGGCGCTTCGCGCCGCCGCGCTGACCGAGGGAGACGTGGACCCTACGGTGGGGGGCGCCCTGGCCGCGCTCGGCTATGACCGGGACTTCGCTCAGGTCCCGCCGGAGGGACCGGTCCTGGAACAGCGGGCCTTCGCCGCGATGATCCCCGGCTGGCGCAGTGTGCGGCTTGACGGCCATGTGCTCACCCTGGCGCCGGAAGCCAGTATCGACCTGGGCGCCACGGCAAAAGCGTGGGCGGCTGACCGCTGCGCCGCGCGGATCGCGGGCAGCCTGGGGCAGGGCGTGCTGGTCAGTCTCGGCGGGGACATCGCGGTGGCCGGCCGCCGCTGGCCGGGGGCTGGACGATCAGGGTCCAGGACGTGACCGGAGATCCGGACGACGACCCGGAAGGGCCGTACGCGGTCGTGGCGATCCGTGACGGCGGCCTGGCGACGTCCAGCACCGCAGTGCGGCGCTGGCGTCGTGGCGGCAGCGTGCTGCACCATATTCTCGACCCGCGTACCGGATCGCCCGCCGACGCGACGTGGCGCACGGTCTCGGTCACGGCCGGCACGTGCGCGGATGCCAACGCCGCCAGCACTGCCGCCGTCATCCGCGGCAGGCAAGCTCCGGCCTGGCTCGCCAGGCATGGCCTGGCGGCCAGGCTCGTGGACGCCCGCGGGCTGGTCCTCACCGTGGGCGGCTGGCCACACCCGGCAAGCATGGGAATGCGTGATCATGACTAACTCGACCGTTTTCTGGTATGCCAGCCGCGCCACTGGCGTCGTCGCGCTGGTGCTGCTCACCGTGGTATTCGCGATCGGCATCGCGATAAGCCGCCAGTCCAAGGTGCCCGGCCTGCCCCGGTTCGCGGTCACGGAACTGCACAGGAACCTGTCGCTGCTGGCCGTGGCATTCGTCGGCGTGCACGTGCTCACCGCGGTCCTCGACAGCTACGTCGACATCCCGGCGCTGGCCATCGTGATCCCGTTTACCTCCGGGTACGAGCGGTTCTGGCTGGGCCTCGGTGCCATCGCCTTCGACATGATCCTGGCGATGATCGTGACCAGCCTGGTCAGGGGACGGCTGAACCGCACCGCGTGGCGTGCCATCCACCTGATCGCGTACCTGTGCTGGCCGGTCGCGTTCCTGCACGGCTTGTACGCCAGCGGTGACCTGCGGCAGGGACCGCTGCTCGACATCGCGCTCGGCTGCGCGGTGATCGTCGCCGGGGCGGTGACCTGGCGGCTGCTGAGCGTAGCGCGCCGGCCGCCGAGGGCGAGCCGGGTCGCCGCTGAGCTGGCTGCAGCGGAACACAGACCGCGGGCAGCCTCGATAGGGCAGATCCCGCGGGAGTCAAGGCGATGAGCGGCACTCGCCCGCTGGCTCAGGCATCGACGGCGCGGTCCCGGCAAGCCGGCGGATCGCCCCGGGTGCTGCCGCCCGTTCCGGGCGCCACGGAGGACCTGCGCGCCCACTACACCCGCAATGGCCATGCCCGATACCGGGGCCTGGCGCTCATACGGGCCGTCAGGGAGGCCGGCCTGACCGGGCGTGGCGGGGCGGCGTTCCCGGCGCATGTGAAGCTGGCCGCGGTGGCCCAGGCCAGGGGCCGCAAGGTTGTCGTCGCCAACGGCGCGGAAGGTGAGCCCCGCGAGCGCAAAGGACGCGACACTTCTCTACCACGCGCCTCACCTTGTCCTGGATGGCCTCCAACTGGCCGCGCAGGCGGTCGGCGCCGCCGAGGCGTTCCTGTATACCGACGCCCGGCACACCGACTGGGTCGAGCGGAGCCTCGCCCAGCGCGCGGACGATATCCCGGTAACGCTCGTCACCGCGCCGCCGCGGTTCCTGTCGGGTCAGGAGACCGCCCTGGCCAGCCGGGTGTCCGGTGGCCTGGCACTGCCCACGTTCTCGTTCTCGCGGGTCAGCGAGCGCGGCGTTAACGGCGCGCCGACACTCGTGCAGAACGTGGAGACGCTGGCGCACCTGGCGTTGATAGCCCGCCACGGCCCCGGCTGGTTCCGTGAGAAGGGCACCCCGGCCGATCCCGGCACGACCCTGGTCACCGTCAACGCCGACGGGCGCTGCCTGGTCACCGAGGTGGAACTGGGAACCCCCCTGGCGGACGTGGTCACGGGCGGCGCGGCCGTGCTGATCGGCGGATACCACGGCACCTGGCTGCCGATGACGACAGCGCTCACCCTGACCCTGGACAACCAGGCGCTGAGCCGCCACCATGCCGCGCTCGGCGCCGGCGTGCTCGCCGTACTGCCGCACCAGGCCTGTGGCCTGATCGAGACGGCGCGGGTGACGCGCTACCTGGCCGCCGAGTCGGCCGGCCAGTGCGGCCCGTGCCTGAACGGGCTGCCCCGCATCGCCGTGGCGATGGCCGAACTGGCGAGCCCGCGGCCACGCCGTGGCACCGTGCAGGCAGTGGAGCGGTGGGCTGGCCTGGTGACCGGCCGCGGAGCCTGCCACCACCCCGATGGCACAGTGCGACTGGTCCGCAGCGCGCTAGCAGTGTTCGGCGCCGAGCTCAGGCGGCACGCCGACGGCCGGTGCTCAGCGACCGCCGACCATCCGGTCTTGCCGCTGCCGCCCGCCCATGCGCTACCGCTCACCGACGAGGACTGGCTATGACACTCAGGCTGCGGATCAACCCAGTCGCTTGCACCGGCCACGGCATGTGCGCCGAGGTAGCGCCCGAGCTCATCGAGCCCGACGAGTGGGGGTACCCGATCGTGGACCCCGGCCCGGTACCGATACGGCTCCAGCGCGAGGCACGCAAGGCCGTCGCCATGTGCCCCGTGCTCGCCCTCAAGCTCCAGCCCGCCAAGTTAGACGGCCCCGGCGGCGTCTCGATGCCCAGCATCGTCGATGCCGCCGGGCAGCCCGCCAAGATCAGCCCAGACGGTCCGCTCGGCGACGCCGCCTGGTCCAAGCACCGCAATCTCTGGGCGGCTGGTATCACCGCCTAATCACCGTTTGATGGCTCATCGCCTAACTTTTCCCTGTCGACACGTAGCGATTTGATGCTTTGGAACGGCGGGCTTGCCTGCTCAATCGTACGAATCAGGTCCGCGGCGACGCTGACGGCGATGGTGGCTGGCTTCTTTCCAGTGATCTCGGGAAGTCCGATAGGCGTCGTGATACGGCTGATTGAGTCAGGCGTGTGGCCAAGCTCTGCGAGGTTGCGCTGGAATCGCGCCCACTTGCCTGCGGACCCGATTAGGCCGATGAAACCGAAGTCGCCGCCGTGTAGTAGGGCGTCGCAGAGCGCGAGGTCCTCTGCGTGGTCGTGAGTCATGATCAAAATATGTGTTCCCGGTGGGAGCTCGCCCAGAACGGTTTCTGGCAGCAACCGAGTATGGTGGATGTGTACTTTAGCCGCAGCGTCCGAGAGTACCGCGAGCCGGTCGGGGGTTAGTTGTTCGGAACGCGTATCGATCAGGTGCAGCTCGATGTCGTGCCTCGCCAGGATGCGCACAAGCTCCAAGCCGACGTGACCAATGCCGAAAATGGCTACTGCTGGCACCACTGGCAGCGGTTCGAACAACAGAGTAACGATTCCGCCGCAACACTGAACTGCGCCCTGGAAAGGAGCCTTCTCTGACAGCGGGACAGTCATTAGCTCTGGAACGGTCCGCGCATCGGCCAGCAACTCGCGTGCCCGGTCGATCGCGACGGCCTCGACGTTCCCCCCGCCGACTGATCCCCAGCTGTACTGTTCGTTGACCGTCATCTTTGCGCCGGCCTCTCGCGGACCGTGCCCCCGCACCGCTGCCACAGTTACGAGGACACCAGGTTCTCGACTTCGACGCAGTCGCACGACGGCGTCGGTCCAGTGCATGTCAGGCATGCCTGTGTGCTTGTTGAAGGCGTTCGGACTCAGGTCGGCGCGAGTGCGGATCACTGCCCGGCTGCAGCGGTGCACTGCTTGGCAGTCCCTCGCGGAACTGGCGGTCGTTGTCGCTTGCCCGGGCGTGCTCGATGGCCCAGTAGACAGCCTCCGGTGTCGCGGGCGACGCCAGGTCGACGCTGGTGCCTGCCGGGCCGAACGCTGCCGCCGCTTGCCGGAGCGCCTCGCGCACGGAGAGCGCCAGCATGAGTGGCGGCTCTCCAACCGCCTTGGATCCGTACACGACGCCTTCCTCGATGGCGTTCTCCATCAGCGTGACGTTGAAGACCTCGGGCATTTCCGAGAAACTTGGTAGCTTGTAAGTGCTTGCTGATTGGGTTGCCAAACGTCCTTGTGCTGGTCCGTCGCTGATGTCCCACCGAAGGTCCTCCAGCGTGAGCCATCCCGCACCCTGTACGAAGCCACCTTCAATCTGCCCCACGTCGATGAGCGGTGAGAGGCTGTCGCCGACGTCGTGGACGATGTCGACACGCCGGGTTCGGTAGGCACCGGTGAAACCGTCAATCTCCACTTCACTGGCCGCAGCGCCGTAGGAGAAGTACTTGAATGGTGAGCCCTGCATCAGCGAGGAATCCCAGTGCACGCCCTCTGTCCGGTAATAACCCGCAGCCGAGAGATGAACGCGCTGGAAATAGGCCATCAGGACCAGGTCATCCCACTCCACGTGCGCGTCAGAGGTCCCTGGAGCCCGCGCGACCCCGTCGACGATGCGCACGTCGGCCGGGTTAGCACTCAGTTGCGTACCGGCTACGCGAAGCAAGCGCTCGGTGATTTGCTGGCAGGCGTGCTTGACAGCCCCACCGTTGAGGTCGGCGCCTGAACTGGCAGCGGTGGCCGACGTGTTTGGCACCTTGTCCGTGCGTGTCGGCGCCAGGCGGACTCTTCCCAGCGGGATGCCGAGCGTCGTCGCCGCGACTTGCAGCATCTTGGTGTGCAGACCTTGGCCCATCTCAGTGCCGCCGTGGTTGATGAGGACCGAGCCATCTTTGTAGACGTGCACCAAGGCACCGGCTTGATTGAACGCCGTTAGATTGAACGAGATACCGAACTTGACCGGTGTCATGGCGAGGGCGCGTTTGGTGTGTTCGTGGGTCGCGTTGAAGTCAGCGATCCTCCGCTGACGGTGCGAAAAGTCACTGCTCTCCGTGAGTTGCGTCCAGATCGTGTGCAGTCGTTCGGGGTGGCGGACCGATTGTCCGTACGGCGTGCTCTGGGCGGCGCGGTAAAAGTTGCGGCGGCGGAGATCTGCCGGGTCGATGCCAAGCAGAGGCGCACACTGGCCGAGGATGTCCTCGATCACGAGCATGCCCTGCGGACCGCCGAAGCCGCGGAACGCGGTTTGCGAGGTCTTGTTCGTCTTGGCGATACGCCCGTTGGCGCGGACGTTCGGGATCCAGTAGGCGTTATCGACGTGGCAGAGCGCCCGGGCCAGGACCGGCTCGGACAGATCGAGACTCCAGCCGCCGTCAGCAGTGAGGGTCACGTCGAGCGCCTGCAGCAACCCTGCGTCGTCGAACCCGACGCGCCAGCTAGCGTGAAACCCGTGCCGCTTGCCGGTCATTGTGAGGTCTTGCGTGCGGCTGAGCCGCAGCCTGACCGGTCGCTGCGTGATGGTGGCACCGAGGGCGGCGACAGCCGCGAAGCCGTGTGGCTGCATTTCCTTACCACCGAAGCCGCCGCCCATCCGCAGACATTGAACAGTGACCTCGTGGCTCTGCCGGCCGAGGACATGGGCGACGATTTCCTGCGTCTCTGACGGATGCTGGGTGCTGCTTTGGATGAAGATCTGCTCCGCTTCATCGATGTAGGCGAGTGCGGCGTGTGTCTCCAGGTAGAAGTGCTCCTGACCGGCGAACTCGATCTCGCCGCTGAAGATGTGTGCTGAGCCGGCGATTCCTGCGTCAACGTCGCCGCGCGCGATTTGCGTCTGCGCGCCCTGGAAGTGTTCAGCGGCGATCGCGGCGGACAAAGTGAGGACTGGGGGCAACGGTTCTACGTCCACCTCGACGGCCGCGGCGCCGAGTCGGGCTGCCTCGAGCGTATCGCCCAGCACCCAGCAGACAGCGTGCCCGTAGAACATGACCTCGCTGGGAAAGAGAGGCTCGTCTTGCTTTACCCCGGCGTCGTTGATTCCGGGCACGTCGGCGGCGGTGAGGACGCGCACGACACCTGACACCTTAAGCGCAGGTTCGGTGCGCAGGCCGGTGATGCGCGCGTGGGCGTACGGAACCTGCACCGGATAGGCGTGCAGCACGTCCTTTGTACGCTGGACGAGGTCGTCGGTATATAGGGCGGTACCGGTGACGTGCAACACGGCGCTCTCATGCGGGAGCGACTGCCCGACGGTTGGGTTGCCTGGCCGGTCGGACAACGCGCTCACGCTCCTACCTCCTCGCGGACCGAGGTATCGGCATAGAACTTGAGCAGGCTTTGGCCGAGCATCGCCGCGCGGTAGGCGGCGCTTGCCCGGTAGTCATCTATGGGAGTGCCCTCGTGTTGCAGTACGGCGGCGGCGGCCCGGATTGTCGATGCCGACCATGGGCGTCCGACGAGGACTGCTTCGGTGTCGCGGGCCCGAATCGCAGTGGCCGCGACACCGCCCAACCCGATCCGTGCCGTGCGGACGCTCCCGTTGTCGACGTCGATCGCGATGGCGATAGCCACGCTGGAGATGTCATCGAAGCGCCGCTTGGCTACCTTGTGAAAACCCGTCAGGCGCGCGAGCGGCAACGGGATAAGCACTGAGCGGATCAACTCGTCCGGTCGAAGCACACTCATTCGGTAGCCGGAAAAGAAGTCGGCCAGCGCGACCTCGCGATCGCCCTCTGGATTCGCTAGGATCAGGCTTGCGTCCAGCGCAAGCAATGTGGGCAGCGTGTCTCCTATGGGCGAACCGGTGCCGAGGTTCCCGCCGATCGTGGCGGCGTTGCGGATCAGCCGGGATGCGAACTGCGGCAGCAGTTGAGCGAGCAAAGGTATCTTGCTGCCGAGTCCACGTTCGATCTCGGAAAGGGTGAGCGCAGCACCAATTTCGATCTGTTTCGCGCCGATGGCGAGAGTGCGCAGCTCCGGGAGCCCGTCGATCGCAACAACGGTATCGGCGCGGCACCCTCGCAGATTGACCTCGACGCCCCAGTCGGTCGACCCGGCAACTACAACGGCGCCCGGGCGCTCCCGCTTCACACGGAGCGCTTCGGCCAAAGTTGCCGGCCTGCACGTATTCGCGACCGTCATGGCTCAGCTTGGTGGCGACCGGAGTCGGGGCTGAGGTGGTACGCCGCTTCGTCAATTGGTCGTCAGCCAAGGGCGCGCCCAAGGCGTAGGCGGCATCGCGAATGGGACGGTAGCCCGTGCATCGGCACAGGTTCCCGCTCAGCGCATGAAGGTCGAAGCCGTTCGGGCCGACGGCATGTCCTGGCCCTCGATCCGCGTCGATGATAGTTGGCGGCGTGCGGTCTGCCCGGTAGTACTCGGCCGCCATGCTGCAGACGAACCCTGGGGTGCAGTATCCGCATTGGGAACCGCCCCTCATCGCCATTTCACGCTGCACTGGATGCAGCTCAGATGCTGCACCCAGGCCCTCCGCTGTCACGAGTTCCTGCCCGTCGAGTGCCAGGACCGGCATCAAGCACGCGTTGATCGCGGTCCACTCCGTCGGCGTAGTCACGCCGGGCCGCGCTACCAGTACCGAGCACGCTCCGCACTCCCCCTCGGCGCAGCCCTCCTTGCAGCCGGTCAGGCCACGTCCGCGGAGCCAGTCCAGCACGCTGGCGTGGATGGCAATATCCCCGATCGGAGTGCTGTGCCCGTTAACGGTAACTGCAGCGTTCGCCATGGTCCGCTATACCTTCTTTCTGCCAGGCGGGGCCGGCGGGTGGCCGTTCCCGCGATGAGTCCGTAGGGGCGGTCCATTAGCGCGACCACCTGAAGTGGCTCGTCGCGTGTCAGCTATGTCGTGATCTGTATGTGGCTCGCGTCCATCGGCACTTCGCCGTTACGGAAAGGGGTCAGGCCCCATCTCACGGACAGGTCATCGGCGAAGTAGGCGCCGAACGCTGCCATGGCAAGTTGTCGCTGCCAAAGGTTGGGCTCGTTGAGCACGCGGGTGGCGTCGATACTGACCACGGCGTGACCGTTGTTAGCAAGTGCCTGCGCGAGTCGCGCATGCCGGGCCTGGCCGGAGGTGCCGATAAGCTGGATGGTCACGTGCGCCTGCGGGCCGACGAAGAAGTCGACATGGCCGCTTTCTTCGAGAGGTGCCGAGCGGACGCACAGTCCGGTGGCCTCAATAGCCTTCAGCGACCAGAAGTCTCCTGCACTTCGCATGTCTGGCAGGGTGAGGATGGAAATGCCTTGGGGGCTGGTCGGCGGAATCTCGGGCCAAACGGACTCGACCGAGGTCGCGAGCACTGCGAGGTTTGTGCCGACCTGCTGCGCGCCCCCGACGGTGTTTACGCCGACGAGCTCCAAAACCGCGAGGGCGAGGGAAACGTAACCAGCTGCGGGGATGTTCTCGACAAGGTCCAGATGGGGCACGAGGACGGCACGGTCGGCAACGGCTGCGATGGCACTGTCGCCGTCGACGGTGATTGCGACGGTGCGAAGTCCTGCCTCGTGCGCTCGTTCGAGCGCGCTGACCGTGGCACGTGTCCGCCCGGAATGCGAGACACCGACAACGGTGTCGAACAGCGGCGGGATGTCATCGGCCCATGCCAGGTCACCTGCGGATAGTGCACGGTGCCCGGCCGCCTCCGCGAAGAGGCACGCCGACAGCGAGTCCCCGGATCCGACGAACATCGCACGTCCGAGAGATGTCCGCGACGGCAAAGTGGGTCCGGTCGGTGCGCTTGCTAGCGCAGACGCCAGAGCGTTGAGCCTGCTCAACGGGTTGTTCATGCTGACCTTCTCTCGATGTGAATGCCGGGAAGCGGTTCCGTGAGTGGGTCCGCGTGTTCGAGGGCGATGTGACCCCAGTCCGACAGCACGATGCGGGCCGCGCTCGCCCCAAAGGCGGCGGCCGTCGCGAGGTCAGCCCCGATGGCGAGCGCGCCCACGATCGCTCCTGCGCTTGCGTCGCCTGCTCCGGTGGTCTCGACAACCCTCACCAGTTCGTCTGATACCTGCCATGATCGGCCGTCCGTCTCTACGGCGAACATGCCGTCGACATCGAGGCGGGCCACGACCCTGACGCCCATCTCCGCGGACAGCGTCCGTGCCGCCTGAATTGCGTCGTGGCCGAATGCGGCGAGCTGAACGCGGCTTGGCAACAGGACCCCCCCGTCGACAGCGATCGACTGCCAGTACGCAGTGCCACACTCTCTGACGTAGCGCTGGTCAGGATCAACCGCCACGACGGCGGGCCAGTGGGACGGCACTGTGGACGGCGAACTGTAAAGCACGGCGTCGAGTCCGTCGAGAAATTGCGCCGGTGGTGGCGGCGGCTCGCCCGGATCGTGCTCAGCCGAGTCATCGAATTCCAGACCTCGCGGCGGCGCCGTCAGTACCAGACGTCGCCCCTGTGCCGAATTCAGAATCCAGACTCGCGGAACGTCGACGGCTTCACCGCAGTAGCTGCAGTCGACTCCAGTCGATGTGAATACCTTTTCGAAGTCGGTAGTGGACGTGGGCAGGTCGGCGTGAAGGCGTACGCGCACGTCGCTGATCAGGCGCGCGGCCAAAGCCGCGTACAGTCCCGGTCCGCCGAGGCAGCCGAACCGGGTACCTTGTGGCGCTTGCACTAGGTGGTCGATGCTGAGGCCCCCGCTTATGCCGACGAGTGCGCTCACGCCAGCACGCCGGCTGCTGCATCGTCGGCGATCCTTGCGTACAGATCGGACTTGCGGGCATCGTCGAGGAACGATGCAGCGATCGAGTTCCGGGCCAGCGTTGCAGCGTCATCGCCAGTGAGGCCGAAAGTGTCGCTCAGCGCTGCATAGTTGTCGTCGATATAGCCACCGAAGTAGGCCGGGTCGTCTGAGTTGACCGTCACCAGCAGGCCGCGCCGCATCATTTCCGGTAGCGGATGAGCCGACATGTCGTCGACCACCTTGAGCCGCACGTTGGATAGCGGGCAGACCGTCAACGGGATACGTTCGCTGACTAGTCGGCTGACGAGCGCGTGATCTTCCAAGCAACGGACGCCGTGATCGATGCGCTCGACATTCAACAGGTCAAGCGCTTGCCAGATGTAGTCAGGTGGTCCCTCTTCACCCGCGTGCGCAACGAGGTGCAGGCCGACGGCGCGGGCCTTCTCGAAGACGTCAGTGAACTTCGACGGCGGGTTTCCGACCTCGGCGGAGTCGAGGCCGATGCCGATGATAGGTGTCCCGAGTGCGAGAATCGCATCCAACGTCCGCATCGCGGAGTCGGCGCTGTGGTCGCGCAGCATGGCGATGATCAGGCCGGTGCTGATGTCGTGTCGCTGTCTCGCGGATAGGAGCGCCGTCGACACGCCTTCCATAACGGTCTCGAGCGCTACGCCTCGCGCTAGATGTGCCTGCGGATCGAGGAAGACCTCGGCGTGACAGACACCTGCCGCGGCGGCGCGAGCGAGGTAGGCCTCGGTCATGTCGGCGAAGTCTTCCGCGGTCTGCAAGATCGCCACGTTCGCGTAGTACAGGTCGAGGAAGGACTGGAGGTCGGTGAATTCGTAGCGGGCGGAGAGTTCGTTAACGTCTGCATACGGCAGCTTGATCTGGTTCCGCTCGGCGAGCCGGAAGATGGTCTCGGGCTCGAGCGTGCCTTCCAGGTGCAGGTGGAGTTCGGCTTTGGGGAGTGTCATGACGTAATGCCGTCCGCGGTGAGCGCATCGACGAGCATGGTCAGCATGCGTCCGTGGTCGGCGGTGGCAGCAATGTCCAGCAGTGGCAGATGCTCCCATTTGAAGTGCTCGCGGTCGTCGATGACGGTCTGTCCGAGCGTCACGGTGCCTGTGGTCTCGACTGCCACACGGTGGCGCCGCGTCGTGACGATGGAAGGGTCAAGGGCTGTGGCGACCGCCATGGAGTCGATCAGTCCGCAGTAGGAATCGAATCCGCGCTCGCGAACGTAAGCGGCAACGTCCAGCAGGAAACGCGCCTCCGGCCTGTCGGACTTGCTCAGGCGCTCGATGTCTTCTTCACGCAGGTTGAGGGCCGGATGCGTCCCCACTTCCAGGCCGAGAGCCGTGATGTTCAGACCGGATGCGAGCACTTGCTGAGCTGCTTCGGGGTCGACGTAGACGTTCCATTCGCTGACCGGGTTGTCGCCGGTCGCCCGGCGAAAGGCGAACTCGTTCAGGCCGTAGGCCCCGCCGATCATGTACACGTGCGCGACCTTGGAGGGCAGGCTCGGATCCTTCATGAGGGCGAGCGCGATGTTCGTCAGCGGACCGATCGCCAGGATGACCAGTTCCCCGGCGTGCTCGCTGGCAGCATCGACGATCAGGTCCGGCGCGAAGCGCGGATCGACTGGCGTGACCGGCTTGGGAAGGCGGGTGTTCGCCAGGCCGTCGTCGCCGTGGGAGAACGGGTCTTTCGGGTAGGGCCTGACAAGGGGGGTTTGCATTCCCTGGGCTACCGGGATGTGCGTGGCGCCCATGAGCTCGAGCACTTTGCGGGCGTTCACGCCGGCGCGGTCGGCTTGCAGGTTGCCCGAGACCGCAGTGACGGCTTTCACGTCAAGCCCGGCCTTGAGCGCGAACATGATCGCTACCGCGTCGTCGATGCCGGGGTCGGTGTCGATGAGTACGGGTGTCATAGTCCATCCTCTTCTGGTGCGAATCCTGCGCTGGGCAGCCACATGGGCAACCCGGCGGCGGTTGCTGCCCGGTCCATACGGTGAAGCAGTGCGATTCCCTCGAGTGCTACGTCGATCGCAGCCGCATGCCCTGCGCCAGCCCTGAATTCCTCGCCGGTGGAGATGTTGTCGGCCACTGAGCAGATTGAGCCTCCGCGTCTCCCGAACAAGGACGCCAGCGTGACGACGGCAGCGGACTCGCGGTCGCCGTTGAGGACGCCGGCGCGGACCCATTCGTCGACCACGGTCGTATGCCGTGGCTGAAGGTACCCGTGAACGCCCGGGCGGCCGCTGGCAACGAAGTCGCTGTCGGTGGAGCGGGTGAGGCCGACGTGGAACCGGGCGCCGAGCGTGTGGGCGGCCTGGCTGAGTGCCAGCACCACTGCGGGGTCGGCAGCCGCCGGCCACGAAGGTGCGACGTAGGCAGCTGTCATGCCTTCATCGCGTACGACGCCGCGCGCGATGACGAGGTCGCCCGGACGGACGGACGGGTGCATGCCCCCTGATCCGCCGACACGCAGATACGTGGTGGCGACGGTGTTTTGGAGGAGCTCGTGCATGATCAGTTCAGCTTCGGGTGATCCGGATCCGCCGGAGACGACGCTGACGCTGGCGCTGCGGTAGGTGCCTGTCCAGGTGCTGAACATGCCGGTGCGACCGATGGGGCGTGCGCCGTCGAGGTGGCCGGCGATCTGTTCGGCGGGATCGGCGTCGTAGGCGCATAGCGGGTCGCGGACGGTAATGATGACGTACTCGCCGACAGCATCGGGCTCGATGCCGCTCAGCGCTGGCTTGCCGTCAACGTACAGTCCGTGCAGGGGAACGTTGGCGGCGTATGCGTAGGCGTCAAGCAGCTTGCGGTTGACGGGAGGGATCTCGCCGGCTTCATGGCTCACCGTCCAACCACCTGTACATGAAACTGCCGCTGCCGTGGGCCGTCGTGTTCCATGAAATAGACCTTTTGGGAGTGCCCGAGCAGCGGCCCTCCGTTGGTGACGATCAGTGACATGGTTGTCCCGATAATGGTGGACTTGACATGGCCCGCGGCGTCCTGCGGCGTGTCGTGCTGGTGCTTGAAGTCGACGCGGGTGGGGACGAGGCGTGCGACCTCGTCCATCACATCGATCAGCCCCAGCGGATCGGGGAATGAGATGATGCCCAGGCTCGCGGTGGTGTGCGGCAGCGACACCACCGCGATGCCTTCGCCGACTCCGCTCTCGACGATTGCCTTGCGTATGTCGTCGGTGATGTCGAAGGCCCGGTTGCCGTCGGTGCTCAGCTTGTAGGTAGCGACCATGATCGGATCCTCAGTTGTGCTGCGTAGTGGAGACCAGGATTGCGCTGGCTCGGGTGGTCATTCCGTCGATGGCGTCGGCCCAGCCGCCGCGTCCGCCGCGACCCGGCTGCTCGTCGCGCAAGATCATCGATTCGTGCGCGAGCAGAGCGAGTGGCGCGATGTGCAGCATGGGATGCCACAGCTCACAGACGCCGGCCTGATGCGGGAGGTGCTCGCCGATCATTGGGGTATCGGACAAGGTGACGACCGGTCGTCCGAGATTGCGTAGCAGCGTGCTTACCTCCTCGGCGCGGGTGCGGGCGGCGCTGTTGGTGGGGGCGATGAGCATGCATGGGACATTGGTCTCGGCGGCGAAGTACTGCAAATGGACGAATTCTTCGATGTCCTGGTCGTAGGCACGCACTCCTGACGCTTCAAGAAGCTTCGCAGCGCCGTAGGCGGCACTCGCACGGCCAGGTCCGGAGCCGAGGTACTCGGCCACGCGGTGCTCGTGCCATTGCCCGGCGATGCGTTCAGCTGCGGAGGCGCTGGCTTCCAGTGTTGACTCGATGGCGTCCGCCAGGCCTGCGATCTGGCGGCGCAACTCACCGGCCTCGTCCATCGTGTAGCGGCCGCGCACCTCGCCGATGCGGATAGCCATGTGGAACAGGGCGAGCAGGCTCATCGCGTAGGACCTGACGCCGGGCGCTGACGCGAACGGCGGCGCTGCAACGGCTAGGACACTGTCTGCGGACGACCCGAGGCGATTGTCGTTACCTGAAGACACCGCTACCACGAAGGCGCCGTCACTACGGGCGCGCTGGGCTGCCTCCACAACACGCGCGACCTCACCTGAGTTGGAGACTGCGACGACGAGGGGCCGGAACCGCTGACCGTCGGCGATCCCGTCGAGGCGGTAGCGGGCTGCTGTCATTGCGTCATCGGCGAAGGTCGGAATTCCGCCGAGTTTTTGCCAGGCGAACTGGGCAGCCCGGGCGGCGATATTCGAGTCGCCGCTGCCGGTGATCAGCGCAAGCCGGAGGCTGAGGATGTCAGGTGTGGTCAGCGCGCTGCGTGCCCGGTCTTCGACCTCCCAGGTCGTTTCACGAATCAGCTGAGGGAGGCTGAAAACCTGGTCGCGGAGGGCGGTGACGCTCATGTGGGCCCCGTACTCATCGAAGGTGTGGTTGCGTGGGAAGAACAGGCCTAGCGGTCGTGCACAGCCACCTGAGCGGCGAGGGTTGCCACCATCGACTGGGCGTCGGCATGTGCCGGTGGCGGGACACCGAAGTGGCCAAGGACCATCGCGGCTGACGCCGCCGCGAGCGCGGCGGACTCCTGCGGGTCATGCGTCTGGCACCACGCCGCGAGGAACGCGCCGCTGTAGCAGTTCCCGGCGCCGGTGGGATCGACGACCTGCTCAACGGGCGCGGCGCCGACCTGGAGGGTTCGGGTGCCTGCGGCGATCAGGGAGCCGGCTGACCCCGCCCGCAGCGCGATGACGGCCGGGCCGGCGGACCGTAGCCGGGTGAGGCAGGCGAGAGGGTCGAGCGCGTCACACAGCGCGCGGGCCTCGTCGAGGTTGATGGAGAGCACGTCGACGTCCTGCATTCGACTTGACACGGCGTCGAGCCTGTCCTTGTGGCATGAATCGGCGGATATCTCCCACAGCACTGCCGCGGAGTCCTTGCGTACCCGGTCAAGCAGCGCCGCCCATTGGGGCGCGTCATCGGTGGCAAAGAAGTAGACACCCTGGATGCGGTCCCACTGCGCAGGCAGATCGTCAACAGCTGGCTCCATGCTTGCGAAATGGTCGTGCCCGTGGACTGGTGTCTCCGTCCGGGTGCCGTCCGCGCTGTACACGATGCGAGACCGGGGCGTGTGCGGACCGCGGGTCACCAGGCCTGCCGTGTCGATGTTCCATGAGCGCAGCCAGGCTCGGTGCTGTGGCGAGAGATCGGCTCCGACGCCGCAGGTCAGAGCGGCACGCTGGCCGCCAGCCAGCGACGCGCCGAGGGCGGCGTAGGTGCCGGCGCCGCCGAGTTGATCATCGATGTGGCGGCCGTCGGCCAACTCGAGGTCATCGATGATCAGGTGCGCGAAGGCGACGTAGCCCGGTGTCAGGTCGCTCATGTCGCGGCTCCTGCGGCTGCTGCCCGGATGACGAATCCGTCAGCGAGCACTGTTCCCGTGTCCACGAGAAAGCCCGCCGAGCCGTTTCTGTAGGCGTGATCGTCATCCGTGGCTTCAGCGACACGCTCGCCGTTGATCCGCACCATGATCTTGTTGCCTGTGCAGACCAGCTCGCACGCATACGGCGAGTCGTTTCGATAAGTGAATGCTGCTTCGGCGAGTACCTGCCGCGCCCCGTCACGCTGTTTCACGAGACGGACGCAGTTTCCGCCTTCGAAGAGCGCCGCATAATAGCGGCGGTGCCCGACACTGCGCGCGACAAGTCCCGCACTGCGGTGCAGGCTGATGCGCAGCGTGGATGAGACGGCGTAGTCGTCCCAGTCAACGGATCCGACGGTCGCCAGGCCGATCTCCCGCGGGTGGGAGACGGAGAAGGTCCGGTCGAAGTCGGCTTCGAAGTTAGCTGCCGAGGACACCCATGCGTCGAGCGCCTTCGGGTGGGTGTCCCAGATGGAGCTGAGCAGGACGCCGTCGACGGCGAAGTGGTCGGGCGCTCCGCGCCAGTCAATGGCTGCGACGTTGACGTTGCCGTCGAACCGTTGCGCCGATTCGACGGCGAGCCCGAAGCGGATCAACGGGCTGTCGCCGACGACGGGCACCCGCCAGCTGATCGTCGTGGGCCGATCTGTGAGGGGGAAGGGCTCGCTTGGGGTGCGCGCGATTGCACCCGCCTTGTCTTGGTGCAGCACGTACAGCCGCAGCGTCGGTGCCGTACCACAGGTGGCGGTCGTGTGGGCGGTCAGGCGAACCAACTGCCCCGGGTAGAGCGCGGGGCTGGCGATGGTAGAGAAGTTGTCCGCGCGTTCGGCCGGATCAGGGAAGACAGGCGTGGAGGCGGCAGCCTCGATGCCAGGCCCGACGCCGCTGCAGCGGATGACGAGTGCTGCGCGGTCGCCGGCGATATTGGCGTTGGTGATGCTGGCTGCCGGATAAGGCACTTGGGCGTAGGGGCAGGCCTCGAAGCCTTGCACAGAGCCCCGGTACTGGAAGGTGAACCGCGGCCCGTCGGGTTGTGCGTCATTGCCGCGCAGTCGCTCGGCGGCGCGGACGATGCGGCGCGCTTCTTGCACGGCGTCGGTGACGCAAGAGCCGCCGTCGGCAGTGACGACGAGCATCTTGTCCGCGACCGGAGCACGGAAGTCCACCTGCGCGGTGAGGGCATCGAGACCGAGCCTGATCCCGTTGACGCAGCCGGCGACGCCTGCGTTGCTGTCGGTGTCAAAGCCGGCTGACGCGGCAATCATGATGGAGCGCTGGAAGTCGTCGCCCCCTAGCAGCAGCGCTGCCAGCGTCATGGCGTGGTTGGGGATGACGTGGCATGGGCCGTCAAAGGAGTCGTAGCCGATTTCCTGGTCGATGTGATCGCGTACTGCGCGCCAGTCGTCTTCCTTGGCGCAGATGGCAACGACGTAATCGATGGCGGCTGCGAGACGGCGATCGTGAGCCTGATGACGGCAGATGTCGATGAGCTGGCCGAGATCGGCAACGTCGAAGGCCAAGGCGCGCATCGCTGCGAAGAATGCTGCCGCGTCGAGGGCGACGCCGTCGTGGCTGACTGAGGCAGCGGCCCGCACGGCTGCAGCCGCCCTGTCCGGATCGCCCGGGTAGGCCATCGCGATGGCGTCGGAGAAGATCTGCGCGCCGACCTGTTCAGGAAGGGAAGGCCCATTGAGCTCGAAGGAACCGGTTCGGGGCGCCCGGATGCCGTTGCGTAGGTGCAGGAAAGCGGTGTGCTCGGTGGACCGTCCGAGTCCGCCCCACCACAAGATGGTGCGGTTCTCGATGATGTAATTCAGCCAGGTATCGCCGACCTGGTGGGGTGCGAGTACGGGTGGGTAGTCGTGGTCCTCCAGGGCTCGGCCAAACGCGAACGCTCCGGAGACGTCGTCGTCTGCCACCACGAGCGGCTCGGCGAGCTGTCGGTTGACGTAGTAGGTGAGCTCTCCGAAGCGTGCTCGAAGCTGCGCGTACGGCCATCCTTCGACGGGGCGGCCGAGGTAAACCCCAATGATCTTCCCGAGGACGCCTGCATAGGTTTTCTCGGCGTAGCCAGCTGGAATGGTGCTCATGAGGCGCTCCGGTGGTTGCGGACGCGGAATGCCCGCGCGAGGATGGCCCCAGTGTCGACCACGAACCCGGCCCCGCCGTTTGGGTAGCTCCGGTCGGTTGCCCGCACCTGCACCTGGCCGTCGATCCACATTTCGAGGCGGTCCCCAAGGACCGAGAATTGCAGCTCATGCACGTCGTCGATCTGGTAGTCGACCTCGCTGCTTGCCAAGACCTCTTCGAGTTCGTCGCGGCGTTTGAGGATCAGCGCCTTGCCCTGGCTTAGCACCGCCGCGTAGTACCTGCGGTGCCCGCCCGCTCTGGCGACTAGGCCCGCAGCTTCCTGCTGGTTGAAGGTAATGGTCGACGAGACGGTGTAGTCAGCCCAGTCGTGAGTTCCGGTCGTCACGACACCGTTGCGCTCGGGGTTGGAGATGGAGAAGGTCGTGGTGTAGTCCGGCGCGAAGTTCTTGGCGGAGCTGACGAAGGTGCGCAGCCACGCCGTCTCGGTCGTCCACGGTGTCAGGTCCGGTGAGAGCTCGTAGGCGGTCCCTAGCACGTAGTCATCTGGCGCGCCGGACCAGTCGATAGACTCGATGACGACGCTGCCATCGCATCGAAGTGACGATTGCAGCTCGAGACCGAGCTTGTAGATCGCGCGACCCTGCGTGTCGGGGACTCGCCACTGGAGATCGTTGCTGCCCCTGTGCAGGTCCTGCGGTGATCCGTGAACAGTGTGAATTGCGCCGTCGTCGCCGTAGGTCTCGATGAAGAATGCCAGCTTCGGCGCGGGACCATCGTTGGCGTGCACGCGTGCCCGAAGGAGTTGGGTGGGATAAAGCGTGGGTGAGGCGACGACGTCGAAGTAGCTCGTGCCATTCGCGCCCGTCGGTTCAGGCGGGCCGAACGTCGGGGTGGATATGGCGGCGACAGCGCCTGTTGCCAGGTGCGCGTATGAGACCGTAAGGCCACCGCCGGTGTCGTTGGAGATGCCCGTCAGCGCCTGACGGGTACTAGGGCCGTGGGGCATGAACCCTTGTACCGATCCGGCGTACTCGAACCGGAAGCGAGGCATCCGCATCGCGCAGGCGTGACCGTAGATGCGTGCACGGCTGCGCGTGAGTCGCCGGGTTTCGCGCACCGCGTCGGTGACGCAATCGCCGCCGTCGGCGCTGACGGCATAGAGCCTGTCTGCGACAGCTCTACGGAGGTCTACTCCGGCGTTGAGGCCGGCGAGGCCCAACCGGATGCCGTTGAGGCAGCCGAGGTTACCGGTATTGCTGTCGGTGTCCCAGCCGGCCGACGTGCTGATGAGGATGCTGCGATGGAAGTCGTCTCCGCCCATCAGCAGTCCCATAAGGACCGCGGCGTGATTGGTCGCGATGGGGCTGTTGCCGGGGTAGAGCCGGTAGCCGTGGTGCGCCTCGATCCAGTCCCGTGCCTGGCGCCAGTCGGTAGATGCGGCACACGCGCTGCGGACGTCCTCAACCAGCCGGGTAAGGCGCGGGTCGGCGATGAGGGGCAGGCACTGGTCGATGAGCTCGTTCACGTCCGAGTTGACGAAGGCAAGTGCCTCCATCGACGCCAGGAAGGCCGCCGCTGATACAGCGAGGCCGTCGTGGCTCACTTGTGCGGCGTTGCTAGCGAGGTGCGCGGCACGCTGCGGGTCGCCTGGGCACATAAGCCCCCAGCCGTCGATGAAGATCTGCGCGCCGACGCCTTCAGCCATCGACCGGCCGTTGAGCGCGATCGAGCCACTCCGGGGCGCCTGGATGCCCTGCTTGAGCCGCAGGTAGGCGGTGTGCTCCGTGGAGCGGCACAGCCCGCCCCACCACAGCACGGTCTTACCTTCGACCGTGTAGTTGAGCCAGGTCTGGCCCACTGCGGGTGGCCCGCTGGCTGCGATGTCGTCATGGTCTGATGCGGCACGTGCGTAGACAAACGTGCCGGAAACATCGTCGTCCGGAACGATGAGCGGGGCCGCCAGCTCTTCAGCCACGTAGTGGTCGACCTCGCCGAAGCGTGCGCGAAGCTGCTGGTAGCTCCATCCTTCGACCGGCCTGCCGTAGTAGACGCCGATGATCTTGCCGAGTACTCCGGCATAGGTGCGCTCGTTGTAGGCGTCTTCCGGCACTCGATGACTACCTGTGAGGTGCGGTGCGGCGCTCATCCCTTGACCGCACCCGAGACCAGGCCATCGACGACGTACCGTTGCAGGATGACGAACACGATGACGACAGGGATGATGAGAATGACCGCACCTGCCATCATGACGCCCTCATTGGTGCTGAAAGTACCGTTCATCGACAGGTAACCAAGGGTGGCGGTGTAGTTTCCCTGCAGGAACGTCGAGCTGATGAGGAACTCATTCCATGCGTTCAGGCCGGAAATGATCGCGACAGTGATCAGCCCGGGTGACACGATTGGCAGCATGACTCGCAGTATGACTTGCCGTGTTGAAGCGCCGTCCATGAGAGCAGCCTCCTCTAGTTCACGGGGTACGTTCAGGAAAAAAGTCCGCATGAGGAAAATCGACAGCGGCATATTGAGCGCGGCGATCACGACACCCACCGCGAAAACGTTTCCAAGCAGGTTCAGGTGCGCGAAGGCGAAGTAAAGAGGGAAGAGGAACAGCTGGATGGGCACTGTCATCGAGACCATGAAGTAGATCATTATCGCCGGGCCGGTTCGCAGCTTCCTGCCCGCGAGTACGTAGCCGGCAAGGGACGAGCAGACCAGCACGACGACGATAGTGGTACCAGAGAGCAGGACGCTGTTGATGAAGCCGTGGCTGAAGTGGCCATACTGCCAGGCCTGCGAGAAGTTGCCCCAGGCGAAAGACGTTGGGAGCGAGAGGGGATTAGCGATGATCTGCGTGGAAAGCTTCAGGCTGTTCAGCCCGACAAGCAGCAGCGGGAAGAGCGCTGTTATGGCAAAGCCAATGAGCAGGGCGTGGCTGGCAGCGCCCTTGGCGCGGGACGTAAGCACTGTCACTGGTTGTAGTCCTTTCGGCTGAGCCACACGAAGAGGAAGGCGCTCACCAGTCCGAACCCGCTCATTACTAGCCCGACTGCAGCGGCCTTACCGAACTCGAATGCGGAGAATGCGGCCGTGTAGGCGTATGTGCTAAGCATCTCAGTCGCGTGCGCTGGGCCACCCTGCGTAAGCAGGTAGACGTAATCGAACGCCAGGAACGAGAAGATGATGATCATTACCCACATCAACTTCAGCGTCGACTTGATGCTTGGCAGGTAGACGTACCGGAAGACCTGCCAGCCGTTGGCGCCTTCGACGAGCGCTGCCTCGACCTGGTCAAGTGGCGTCTGTCGCAGCGCTGCAAGGTAAATGACGGTGAGAAACCCCCAGAAGTGCCACATGTCCACTCCCGCGACCGCGTAGAGCGCCGTGTGCATATCCGACAGTGGCGACGGCAGGTTCATGCCTTCCGAGTTCGCATAGCCGACGAGCCCGGAGATCGGGTTGTAGATAATGTTCAGCCACAGGACGGCATTGGTGATCGGCGCGAGCACATAGGGGATCAGGAAGATAATCTGGTAGACGGTTCGCGTGCGCTTGCGCTTGAGAAGCAGCATCGCGGCGACGAGGCCAATGGCTACGGGGATGGTCAGGAACAGGCCCATCCAGATGAAGGTGTGTCTCAGCGATGCGAGGAAGACCGGATCGGTGAAGATCTGGCGGAAGTTCTCCAGCCCGATCCATTTGGCGTGCAGGCCGAGGCCGTCCCAGTTCGTGAATGCTGCGATCGCCGTCAGCACTCCAGGCAGAAGCACTATCAAGCCTGACAGCAGGAGCGCGGGAGCGACCATCAGGTAGTACTTGCCTGAACGTGGCCGCCCTCGCGAGCCGCGGCGTGGTTTGCGTGATGTGCGGCGATCGCTCTTGATTGCAGCTTGGACTGCTGACTTGGCGGGTGTAACCCCGGTCTCGGTCATGCTAGTACCCCAAACTCGTATGGCGGGGATGCTCGGCTCTAGGCCGCACCGGGCACCGGCCGAGCATCCACGTCATTAAGGTCGTTTCGCTGCGATTCGGGTGCGAGCCGCGCAGCACTTTTTGCCGACTGCTATGACTTGGGCTGTGGTGCCGGCGCGAGCAGGCCTTTGGACTTGTCCGTGTCGTAGGCTGCCTGTACCGTCTTCAAGAAGCTTGCTGCCGATGACGTGTTCAGCCACACGGTGTCGATGTTGGTCAGCGCGGTCTGGGTAGCTGGCGGGAAGAACGTGGAGATATCCAGCCCGAAGTTACCGGCGTTCACTGAATCATTCATTTGCTGGATTGCCGTAACGAACGTCCGCGACAGGCCAGTAAACTCGCTTGGTTGCACGTCTGCGATTGACTTGAGCGGAACGGCCCAGTAACCCGGCCAAGTCTTCGTCATGGCGACGAAGAACTTTTCGCTCATCATGTAGTTGATAACCTCGGCCGCGCCATCCTTGTATTTGGAGTTTGCGTTGATCGACAGTGCCGCGGTAGTCCCAAGCGTCCAGATAGGCGAGGGCAAGCTGGTGTTGATGTTCGGGAACGCGGTGAACCCAAGGTTGTCGGTGTTGCCGGAGGCATCGTTGAAGTAGTTCGTCGCGAACTGGAATTCGAGCGTAGGGCCGAGGAAGAACGGGGACTTTCCGGCCGCCAGCAGTTGCATCGACTGGTCAAAGTTGAGGTTGCTGTAGTTCTCACCGCCCAGGTATCCCGACTTGTAGAACGAGGCGGAGTCGTCAACAGCCTTCTGCAGCGTGGAGGCTGTCCACGGGATCTTGCCCTGAAGCGCGTCATAGACGGCCGTAGGCCCAGCTTCCTGGTTCAAGAAGATAGAAGCGTAGTCGAGGTTGACCGGCTTCCACCCTTGATTTCCCGTCACCGACGCGTACATGCCCTTGGACTGGGCCTTTTTCATGATCGCAACCAGTTGCGCGAAGCTCGTTGGGACCGGTTCGCCGAGTTCCTGAAGCACCTTCTTGTTGTAGAAGACGCCGTAGGTGCTGACGGAGTTCGGCAGGTCATACAACTTGCCGCCGATAGTCCCCGATTGGTACATCGGGCTGAGCAGCTTCGACTTCCACCCGTACTTCTCCGCGTACGAGTTCATGTTGACTAGCTTGCCCTCAGATGCGTATGCCGCGGCATACGAGGGACCCGAGGAGTAGACGACATCCGGGCCCTTGTTGGCAGCCAACGCCACCTGGACGTTGGTGTCGACACTGTTGTTATACGTCACCGACAGGGAGTACTTGCTCTGCGAGTTGTCGAACCCGTTGATCAGTACCTGCTGCATCGTCTGCTGCTGCTGTGGTGGAGCGCCCCAGAACCACATCGTGAGATTGATGCGGCCGGACGCGACTGCCCCACCGGACGCTCCTCCGCTACACGCGGTCACCACCAATGTCGCGATTGCTGCGAGGGCGACGACCAGTCGCCGTCGAACCGATCTGCTCATCTGCTGCCTCCACTGGCGTCCATGGCCTGGCCCTTGATCTGCGATCTGACCCATATGCTGGTATGGATGTCTATACGTCCGGTACTCTAGTTGTCAAGAGTTCTTCAGAAGGCTACGATCGTGTTGGAGTTGGCGGCCGCCGTGTTGAACGCCGAGTCCCCTAGTACTGAGGCTCTGTTCCGCGTAGGTCAGACAAGAGGGAGCCATCGTGTCCACCTACATTGACCGGACATCCCCGCTCCCGGCGTGGGCGCAGGCAGCGCAGTACATCCGGAGGCAGATCGAGACCGGCCAGATCTCGGGCGGTGAACGACTACCGTCCGAAGCTGAACTTGCGGACACGTTTCGGCTGAGCCGCCTGACGGTGCGGCAGGCTCTCGGCCAGTTGTCGAGTGAAGGCCTCATCGAACGACGGCAAGGAATCGGAACCTTCGTCGTACCGCGCAAGGTGGCGGTGCAGCATGACCTGAGCCTCAGCTCCTCTTGGCGTCAGCGCTTCCTCGAAGAAGGGCACGAGTCGTCCTCGGAACTGCTCGAAGCCCATCTCGCGCCTACGCTGCCGGCCGACCTTGCAGCCCGCGTCACCCCAGACGACATTCCCTCCGAAACCTTCTTCCTCAAACGCCTGCACCATGTTGACTCGCAACCGATCGGCGTCACGGAATCGTGGGTCCCCGTCGGCGTCGCCCCGGGACTCATCGACCGGCCCCTCGAGGACGGGTCCCTGTCAGCTACGCTGCACAACCAGTACGCCCGCATGCCGACGGCTGTCGATAGCACGCTGGAGACGATTCTCGCCACCGTCGCTGATGCCCAGTTGCTCAGCACCGAGACGGATGTGCCGCTGTTTGTCGTGACCGCAGTGAGCCGGCAGAAGGATGGCGACCTCCTTGAGATATCCCGAACGTTGTGGGTCAGCGGCCGTGTCCGATTCCGGTTCGCTCAAAATATCGACGAACGCTGACAGCGAAAACTCAAATATTTAAATGACGGAGGACGGCTAGTGTCATGCTCCCGTGACGACAGTAAGTCGGAACAAGGGCTGAGCAGCGCGATGGTGGTCGTGGTCGGATCGGCGAACGTCGATCTAATCCTCAAGGTGGACCATATCCCCCGCCCTGGGGAGTCGATTCTCGCCGGGGCACTGACTCGTGGCATGGGTGGGAAAGGTGCGAATCAGGCCATCGCTTGCGCCCGAGACGGCGCAAGCGTCTCCTTTGTCGGCGCTGTTGGTACCGACTCGGATGGTCAGGACGTCCGTCGCCACCTCGCTGATGAAGGTGTCGACATCTCGCGGCTCCGCGACCTCGGGAGCCCGACCGGCATTGCGATCGTGAGTGTCGGTAACGACGCGGAGAACAGCATTATCGTCGCGCCCGGCGCCAACTACGGCCTAATCGGCCTGCAGGACGCTGACCGTCTCCTCATCCAGCGGGCAGCGGTCGTCCTTCTGCAGCTCGAACTGCCAATGCAAACGATTGTTGACGCTGCCGCAGCAGCATCCGGAACAGTGGTGCTCAACGCCGCACCAGCTCGCGACCTCCCCGACACTCTTTTGGCGCACGTGGATGTAGTCGTCGTGAACGAGTCAGAAGCCGTCATGCTTGCCGATCGGCTGGACGGCGTACCAGTCGTAATAACCACGATGGGCGCGAACGGAGTCCGCATGCGAAGTAGCGACGGAACTTGCCAGTACGTCGATGGCCGAACCGTGGTTGCGATCGACACAACTGCTGCGGGAGACACATTCTGCGGTGTGCTCTGCGCTCAGCTGGCGCGTGCCGCTAGCTGGGATGAGTCATTGCGACGCGCCAACGCCGCAGCGTCGATCGCCGTCCAGCGCGAAGGCGCACAGGCTTCGATACCTACGGCGGGCGAGACCAACGCTGTGGTGCAGCAATACCCCGGTTGAGTCGGCAAATGACATCGCATTCAGGCGACATGTAGCCGGGGCTACATAAGCATCCTGGAGCCCGAGGTCCCCGCCGGAGGCGAAGAGCCTGCCAGGGTGGCACTCTGGAGCATGTGATGAGTCTTCAGATCCTGCACGTGCCGGACTGTCCTGGTGCGGAAGTCCTTGATGCCCGGCTGGCCACGCTGCTCGCGGACCCGGTGCAACCCGTGCCGCAGGAGACCTTCGGCCCGTTCGGCCCGATCTTCGCGATGGACCAGCCCGCCTCCAGTGCCCGCACCCGCGACGCCCTCGGGTGGCAGCCGACGCACCCTAGCCTCCTGCAGGACCTGGAGGGCATTCAGCCCTGAGGCGTTCAAACCTGCCCCAGCGGGAGGCCGGCAACTTGCTCCCGTTGCGGAAGCAGAAGTCAGGCGTGAGGGGCCGTCCGGGAGTCAGGGGGACGACCCGTTCCGGCGCGTGCTCACAGAAGCTTTGAGAAACCGGTGCTAAAGTCGGGTTCACCGACCAGTATTGATTGAGGGACCAGGTGCCAGCACCGGAAAGTGCGGTGCCGGCGTCGGGGCACCTGCCAGCGCCGCGCCTGAACAGGCTATTCGTCATCGCGCTGCTCCTCGCGAACTTCGGCAGCAACGTGGCGCTCATCGCGCCGATCCAGAACCTGCTGCCGCGCATGATCGAGCAGGCCGCCGGATCATCGGGCAAGGCGCTCGGGCTCGGCATCGTGACCGGGATCGGCGCGCTCGCCGCGCTGGTGCTCAACCCGGTGGCCGGCCACTTCAGCGACCGGTGGCGCAGGGCCGACAACAGGGCTTACACGGTGCTCTTCGGCCTGGTGGCCGGAACGCTCGGGCACGTGATCCTTGCTTACCAGCACTCCATCGTCGGCATCGCCATCTGGTGGACGATCTGCCAGGCCGCCATCAACGTCGCCTACTCGCCAATGTCGGCGGTCATAGTCGACCGCGTCGACCGGAAGTCCTGGGGACTGGTGTGGGGGCTGGTCTCGGTCGCCCAGGCGCTCGGGCTGATCATCGGCCTCGCCACGGTCGTCTTGGTGTTCCCCTCAACCACCGCCGGGATGCTATCGGTCGCCGTCGGCTACGGGCTCTTCCTGATCCCGCTAGTGGTCGTCCTGCTCCGGCTGCCCCGGGTCAGCAGCGGATCCGCGGACGCGGGTGACGCCCGGCCCCGGCAGGGGCTCATCGCCGGCAGCCTGCCGGCCTTCCGCGCGCTGCTGGGCGGGCGCGGGTTCCGGTCGGTCATGGCCGGCCGGTTCCTCATCATGCTGGCCGAGACCATCGCCCTGCTCTACATCTACTACTACCTGCAAGACGACATCCGGTACCCCAACCCGGGCCACGGCCAGCTGATCCTCATCCTGATCGCGACGATCGCGACGATCATGGCGACCGTCACCGTCGGCCGCGTGGCCGACCGGTCGGGCGGCTACCGCCGGTACTCCGTGCTCGCATCGGTGCTGATGGCGGCGACCGGGCTCGCGCTCGCCGGGCGCACCGAGTGGACGCTGGTCATGGTGTGCGCGTTCGCGCTCGGGGCAGGCTACGGCGCCTTCATGTCGGTCAGCCAGGCACTGTCCCTGACTGTCCTGCCCGACCCGTCGACCGCGGGCCGCGACCTGGGCATCCTCAACATCGCCTACACCATCCCGCAGGTCATCGGCGCACCCGTCGCCGGCCTGGTGGTCGCGGACCTAGGCGGCTACCGGGCTCTGTTCATCTTCGCGGCGCTGCTGGCGGCCGTGGCGGCCTTCTCCTTCAGCCGGGTCCCGTCCGATCCCAATGCCCCGCCTGCTGTCGGCACCGGGCTTCAGCCATCGGCCGAGCCGCTGCACGCCTCCGCCGAAGAGGCCAGTCGATCTCAGTAAGTAACCATGGCCGAAATGACCTCGATGTCGCCACCGCGCTGTCCGAACCGAACCGCCCGAACCGAACCGCCCGAACCGAACTGGACGGTCCGGCGTAGGCGCCGGATCGCGGGCCTGGACGGTCCGGCGTGGGCGCTATAGGCTTTCCCTGTCGGCGTGAGAGGGCGCCGCCGGGTTCGCGGGCAGGACTGAGTCCACCTCTGTTCGGAGTACTGCTTTCCGGCAAGATCGTCTTCTTACCGAGCCCACATGCGAGCCTGGGCCGTGAGGAGACGTCGTGTCCGAGCTTCCTGGCCGCCCCAACATTGACCAGCTTCGCCGCCAGGCGCGCGAGCTGCTTCGTGCAGCCACTGCCGGCGAGCCAGCTGCCCTGGCCCGGATCCGTGCTGTCTCGGAACGGGTATCGCTGTCAGCGGCCCAGCTGGCGGTGGCCCGCGAGTACGGCTTCGCCAGCTGGCCCGCGCTGCACGCCGAGGTGGAACGCCGCCTGGCCGGGCTGCCCGCTGGCGGGGAGGGGGCCGGGAGCCGCTGGTTGTTCGGCGGAGCCTCCCCCGTCGAGACCGCGGCGGGGATGCTGTACCCGGGCGGGCTGCTCGCAGCCCCCGGTCATGCCGTCCTGAACGCCACGCTGATGCCCACCGGGCAGATCCAGGACCGGCTCGCCGTGCCGCCGCCCCCGCTCAGCAGCAGCGTTAGGGAAGCCCGGGCGAACGCCATAAGGGACCTCGCCAAGGCGATCATCGCTGCCGTGGCGCTCACCGACGACCAGGCAACGGCATACGCCCTGCACGTCGAGGACATACAGCACGACCCGGACCTCAGCCGGGAGCGCCGGCTGGTGTCGCTGCGCATTGGAGTGGATCCTGTTCCCGCTCGTGAGCGCGGCTGGCTGGAACTGCGCAGCCAGGATGGGTCAGTGGCTCGCCTGGTGCTGTCCGCGCGCCCGCAGGCGCGCGTGAGCCGTCTGGCGCCGGTGCCGGGCAGTCCCGCCGTGCGGGAACTGTCGGGGCTGGCACTGAAGCTTATCGGCCTCCAGTTCGCCAGAGCCGGGCAGGATGAGGTGGAGCGGCAGTGCTCCGCCGCCCTCGCCAGGGCAGCGGAGATCCAGCAGTCCGGCGAGCCCGGTGCCGCCGGAGACCTGCCTGCCCACCTGGACCGGCTGTGCGCCGTGCTCACCGGGCACGGCCCGGCCGACGGGCTTCCCCGCGGCTGGTCCACCATGATTGACGCCGCGGACCGTACCGACGGGGCCTCACAGCACCTTGACCTCTGTGTTGCCCTCCCCCAGGTCGGCGACACCGTGGTCCGGGTCAACAGCCTCGTCTCCGGGCCGGAAGCCTGGCGGGTGTACGTGACTGCCGAGCCTAGCTGGTGGACCTACAGCGCCGACCTGCCCCTTAAGGCGTCATTCATGCTGGTCACCGCCGAAGACGACCTCGGCGGCATGTACCTGGACCTGTTCGGCGGCGGCAGCCATGGTGACCGCGACCACGAGGAGCTCACCTTTAGGTTCGTGCCCAGGATCTGCGGCCCCGCGGCCCACCTGCCCGCAGTCCCTGGCTGGTATTGATACAGCGCCGTCTGCGTCTTCGCGTCCGTGGTGCACGCCGTGGGCGCCTCTTGCGCACTCGAGCCGGCCCCGACCACGAACGTATTGCCGCCTGGCATCTCGACCTGCGGCCCGATCTCGACCACCGGGAACGGATCAACGGGATTGCCGTTCGCGGCCGTGCTTCCCGCGAACGACCAGGACTGGGTGCGCGGGTCGTAGAGCTGGGTCTCAGCGGGCGCCCAGGCATCGACTGTCAGCAGCTCGCCGTTCGGCTCCAGGGTCCAGCTGCCATGCGAATCCGGTGTGAATTTCCACCAGTCGGTCGTACCGCCCGTAGTATGGTTGTCTGGCTCATTGTGAACGAGCACCGTCCCGTCGCTCTCCAGCAGCATCGTGCCGGGCGTCCCGAACGGCGGCGGGTTCTCCAGTGGGGTCCAGGGCGACGCCGTATCCGTTTTCGCGGGGGCGAGATACGGCCTCAACCCCGACGGCTTCGCGCGCCCGAGTGGCGGACGCTGACCAATTAGCGCCGGTGCTCGCGTGGGCGCTTGAGAGGTCACGGCCACGCTGAGCCGGTGCGCGGACGCAACCGGCGTACTGGCAAACACCAGTCCTGCCAGCGCCGCCACGCACGAAGCCCCGCCGGCGAGTACGGCAAATCGATGGCGTGATGACATCAAAACCCTTCTATGCGTATGAGGTTGTGTCATGGGTCCCCCTTGCATCGGGTGCCACGCGTAGCGGGCTGGTGGATCGTGACTTGATGGTTTCCCTTCTGTGTCTGGCGTCCCGCCCCGGGTGCCCTCCGACTGTGCGCCTGCGGCACTGGTGGCCGCGTCAAGCAATGCCGGACTGGCAGGGGTCGCGGCCACTTCCCGGATAACGTCTGGGCGGTCGGTGGGACTGTCAGCACCAGCTCTCTCGGCTCTAGGCCCCATCCGGTATAGCCCGGGCGGGCTGGTGTGCGTCAGGCGGCGCGGCGGTGGACCAGCCAGATGGTTGCGGCGATGAGCAGCGCGGCGTCGGTCGTCGACAACCATGCTGGAATGGTTTTCATCTTCGTGTAAGGATGGAGGAAGTAGCTGTACGCACGCAGTCGGCACTGATCTGGTGACCGGCTTCGGAGAGAAGGGACACACCCATGTCGCTATCGGTTCCGGCGGACCTGCTTGAGCGGGCACAGCAGGGCGAAGTGGATGACGCCGCGTTCCTCGACTGCGTCCGGGCCTCGCTGCCGTACGCGTGGTCGGTGATCAGCGGGCTGATCGCGGACCTCGAAGCGGGCGGCGCGCAGTTCGCCGACAACCAGGTGGCCCCGCCCGACGACGCGGCGCGCGGCCAGTTGCTGCGGCTAATGGCCAGCGACGCGATGCGTGGCGCGGTCGAGCGGCACTACGACGTCCGGCTCGCCTTCCAGAACTGCCACCGGGCCGCCGTCTTCCGCCCCGGGGCCGCCGCCGCGCTCGCGGAGTTCACCTCCGCCCGGTCCCAGCTGCTCAACCAGAGTCCCGAGCTCGTCGACTGCTAGCAGCCAGAAATTCAGGGTCACCCTCCCGAACGAGCCGTGCTTGCCTGTTGGCCCGCCGGCCGCTCCTTCGGGGCGGCCGGCGGGAAAGAGGACCCACGGCTCGTTCTGCATGAGTTGACTTGTTCTTTAAGGGCGGCAGCGAGCGCTTAAAGGACGGGAGCGAGCGCCGACTGCGGCTGGCTCGCAGACCGGCGCCGGCGGATGGCGGTCCAGCCGGAGCCGGCCAGGAAGAAGCCGGCGGCGATGACGCCGACGTAGAACCCGAGCGGCCAGTTGGTGTGGTAGGAGGCGGCGATGCCGATCCAGACCGTGACCAGGGCGATGGCGACGGCCAGCGCGATCGCGTGGCCGGGCCGCTTGGTGAAGGACCGGGCGGCGGCGGCCGGGCCGATCATCAGCGCGAACATGAGCAGCGCGCCCACCACGGGCACGGTCATGCTGGTGGCCAGGGCCATCACGAGCAGGTAGCACAGCTCCATCCGGCGGGTGCTGACCCCGCCCGCGTCGGCGATCTCGGGCATCGCGGAGGCGAGCAGCAGCGGCCGGTACATGACCGCGATGAGCCCGATGGCGACGATGCCGAGCCCGGCGATGGGCGCCAGCACATCCTGGCTGACGCCGTAGACCTCGCCGAACAGCAGCGAGTAGGTCACCTCCGCGTACTCGGTGCTGAAGCTCAGGAACAGCGCGCCGAGGCCGAGCATGAGCACGAGGACGAGCGCGGTGACGACGTCCTGCCTGGCCCGCCTGCCGAGCGCGCCGATGCCGAGCGCTCCGGCGATCGCGAAGACGGCCAGGCCCCAGATGACGTTGAGCCCGAGCAGGCCCGCGCCGGCCGCGCCGGCGAACGCGCCGTTGGGGATCGCGTGGGCGGCGAACGTCTGGCCGCGGACCACGGCGAAGAACCCGGTCACGCCCGCGATCACGGCCACGATGCTGGCCGCGATCCAGGTGTCGAGCATCAGGCCGGTGAACATGCCGGCGCCTCCTCCTGCGTGCTGGCGAGTTCCTCGCGGTTCTGGGCCGGCGGCGGATGCGGCGGGCGTAGCTGAGCAGGTAGGCGATCACGACGAGCGCCACGACGAAGAAGCTGACCGGCCAGCCGTGCTGGGACGGCGGCCAGTCGTAGCTGTCGTAGGCGAGCAGGATGCCGATCCAGGTCGCGGCCGTGCCGATGGCCGCCGCGGCGGCCATCGCCCTGCCCGGGCTCCTGGCCAGCCGCAGCGCGGTCGCGGCGGGGCCGATCAGCAGCGCCGTCGACAGCACCGCGCCGATCGCCACCGCCGATAGCGAGACCGCCACGGCGAGCGTGGCGAGGTAGGCGGCGCCGACGACCCGTACCGGCACGCCGCGCGCCGCGGCGATCTCCGGGCTCAGCGAGGTCATCAGCAGCACCCGGGAGAGCACGGCGATGACTGCCAGGGCGACGACGCCCGAGGCGATCAGCGCGGGGACGGTGTCCGGGCTGATCACGAACATCGAGCCGAACAGGATCGAGAATGAGGCCCCGGTCGTGCTGCTGGTCTGCGTGGCCAGGTAGAGGAAGAGCGCGGCGGCGCCGAGCGCGGCGCCGAGCACCACGCCGGTGGCGACGTCACGCCCGCGGCGGCGCTGCACCCCGATCCCCTCCATGACCGCGGCGGCGACCACGCCCGCGATCAGGAATCCCCAGAACTGGTTGAGGCCGACCAGGAACGCCCCGGCCCCGCCGGTGGTCGCCACGTCGCCGAGCGAGTGCCCGGCGAACGACTGGCCGCGGATGACGGTGAGCACTCCGACCACGCCCGAGGTGATCGCGACGACCGTGCCGACCAGGAGCGCCGTGCGCACTGGCTGGCTGCTGACGAACCCGGGCTCGACGATGTAGCTGAAGAAGTGACTCATGGCAGCGGCTCAGCCTCCGGCTCGTCCGGCCAGGCCGGTGACGATGCCCGTGTCGAGCGGGTGGTGCGCGGGGTGCTGCTCGTCGCCGGAGACCACCAGGACCCGGCCGTGCACGTGCAGCACGTCGACCGGGCCGCCGTACAGGGCGCTCAGCACGTCCGGGCGGATGACCTCGCCGGTCCGGCCGGCGGCGGCCTTGCCCGCCGCCACGTAGACGATCTTGTCGGTCTCCCGCATCAGCGGGTTCATGTCGTGCGCGGAGATCAGCACGGCGATGTCCTGCTCGCGGGCAAGGCGGCCGAGGACCGAGACGATGCCCTGCTCGCTGCGCAGGTCCAGGTTGGCGAGCGGCTCATCGAGCAGCAGCAGCCGCGGGCGGCTGATCACGGCGTGCGCGATGAGGACTCGCTGCTGCTCGCCGCCGGACAGCTCGCCGATGCGGGCGTCGGCGTAGCGCTCGGCATCGACTGCCGCCAGTGCCTCTTGCACCCGGTCGCGGCGGGCCCGCGACGGCAGCGGCAGGCCGGGCCTGTGCCCGTCCAGGCCGAGGGCGACCGCGTCGCGGGCGCGCAGCGGCATGTCCTGGTCGACGACGATCTTCTGCGGCACGTACCCGATCAGGGCGCCGGCCCGCCGGGGCCGGGGCCTGCCGTTGAGCAGGACCCGCCCGGCCGTCGGCGGCTGCAGGCCGAGGATGACCTTCAAGATGGTGGTCTTGCCCGCGCCGTTCGGCCCGATGAGCCCGGTGAACTCACCAGCCCGGACGGCGAAGGAGACGTCATGCAGGACCTGCCGGCCGCCGAGCCGGACGCCGACGCCGTCCAGCCTGAGCAGTTCCGGCCCTGCCTGACCTTGTTCTACGGTCATCACAGGTGCTGGGTCGAGATCTTGTCGGCCACGGCCTTCTCGAGGGCGTTGACCTCGGCGAGCATCCACGACTGGTAGTCGTAGCCGGGCGTCGGCATGGTCTCGTAGACCCCGATCACCGGGATGCCGGCCGCCTTCGCGTCCGCGATGAACGACTGGGTCAGCGGGTCGGTGACCTGCTGGTTGTAGACGAATACCTTGACCTTGTGGTCCTTGAACAGGGACTGCTCGATCGACACGTCCTGCGGCGAGGGGTCCACGCCGTTCATGATGTCGGCCTGGAACGTGAACGGCGTCAGGTTGTCCGCGCCGGCCGCCTGCAGCATGTAGTCGGCCACCGGCTCGGTGGTCGCCACCGGGGTGTTCGGGTACTTCGCCTTGAAGGCCGCGATCGCCGCGTTCCAGGCGCTGAGGCTGGCGATGAACGAGGTGGCGTTGGCCTTGAAGTACGACGCGTGCGCCGGGTCGAGGTCCGCGAGGTCGGTGGCGATGGCGTTGGCCACGGCTGGCATGGTGGTCGGCTTGTACCACAGGTGCGGGTTCGGTGTGCTGTCGGGCAGGCCGAGCAACTGCTGCACGTTGATGACCTTGCGGCTGCTGCTCGGGTCGGCGTTCTCGATCGTGGACATGAACGTGTCGTAGCCGACGCCGTTTTGCACGACTAGCTGGGCGGCGCTGACCTCCCGGGCGACGGCCGGGCTGGCCTCGAACGTGTGCGGGTCGGTATTCGGGTTGCTCATGATCGCGTCGGCGTGCACGTACTTGCCGCCAATCTGCGCGATCACGCTGGCGTACTCGTTCTCGGCGCCGATCGCCGTGATGGTGGTGTCCGACGCAGCGGAGGCCGAGCCTGACGTGCCGCTGGTCGAGGTCGATGACGAGCAGGCGCTCGCCAGCAGGGCTGTCGCCAGCGGCAGGGCGACGGCAAGGGCGCTGATGCGGGTTCGCATGACCTGTGAACTCCCTGTAGGGGGACGCGCGGCCCGGGGGCAGCGCGCGGATTGGCAGATGAACACCGTTATGGTAATCATTTCCATTAAGTAGGGCAAGCCACAGAAAAATCACACTCCGGGAGCGCGGATGCCGCAAGCGCGCGGGACAAGGTCTCGCTCCACCAGGCAGGCCGCCGCCATCGTCGCGGCCATGTCAGGGATGCCCGCCTTCTGCGGCGCGCGGGACATCCACGACGCGCTGCGCGCCGGCGGCCAGCAGGTAGGCATCGCGACGGTGTACCGGCACCTGCACGTGCTGGCCGAGCGCGGCGACGTCGACACGATCCAGGCGGCCAGCGGCGAGAGCCGCTACCGCCTGCGCGCCAGCAGCACGACCTTTCACCTCGCCTGCCGGGCCTGCGGGCAGGTCGTCGAGGTTGACGGGACCGAGATCCGGGACTGGGCCAGGTGCCTGGCCGCCGAGGCCGGGTTCACCCTCACCGGGTACACGGTCGGGCTGTCCGGCCTGTGCCCCGCGCATTCCGGACAGTAACGTTGCTGGTGAAGTCCCAGACGGCGACCTCAGGGACGCCGCCAGCGGCGGGCTCTGGCCGCCAGCAGCGCAGGCCATGTATTAATGCAAGGCCCTCTCGGCTGCTCCGTCATGCCTGCCCGTGGTCACCGCCCCTCAACCGCCCCTCAACCGCCTCGCCCGGGCAGTCGGGGCAGCACCTCGGCGCCGAGCCGGGCGATGTTCTCCCGCACGGCGGCCAGGTCGCCACTACCCTCCACCATGCAGATCAGGTGCTCGATCCCAGTGCGGCGCGTGGTCGCGACCATGGACTCGACGCAGTCGTCGGCGGTGCCGACCGGGTGGATGCGGCATAGCAGTTCCGCATAGCCGTCCGGGTCGCGAGCCGGGCGCGCCCGGCCGTCCGCGGGAACGTACCCGGCCAGCCCGGGCCCCAGCCAGCGGGGAAGCTGGGCCAGCAGCAGCCGCCGGGCCTCCGCCCGGCTGTCACCCACCTGCGCGACGACCGCCGCGACGTGCCCGCCGGCCGACGTGGCCCCCCGCCGCGCCGCGGCTGCCGCGTAGTGGTCCACCATGTCGCGCTTGCCCGCGTCGTCGACGTGCAGCCCAAGCAGCATGGGCAGGCCCCGCGTCGCGGCGAGCCCAGCCGTGGCCGGCGTCGTGGCCGCGACCACCACCGGCGGGTGCGGCCGGGTGTGGGGGCGCGGGACGACGGGCACCTCGCGGAATCGGAAGAACTCGCCCGCCGCGCCGACCCGGTCCCCGGACAACGCGGCCAGCAGCAGGTCCAGCCCCTCGGCAAAGCCCCGCTCGTAGCGCTCCAGCCCAGTGCCGAAGACCTCTAGCTCCAGCCACGGGCCGCCGCGCCCCACGCCCAGCCAGAACCGCCCGGCAGACACCTGGTCCAGCAGCGCCGCCTGCTCGGCCAGCGCGACCGGATGCCACGCCGACAGCACGCTGACCGCCGTGCCCACCTCCACCCGCCGCGTCCGCCCCAGCACGTACCCGGCCAGCGTCACCGCCGAGGGACATATGCCGTAGGACATGAAGTGATGCTCGGCCAGCCACACGTCGTCAAAGCCCGCCCGCTCGGCCGCGACCGCCGCCTGCACCGTCGCCGTCAGCACCTCGTGATCTGACTGGCCAGGGAACCTGGCCGCCAGCAGGAACACCCCAACCCGCATGCCCCCACTTTCGCAGCAGTCTCGCATACCCGCTAGGCGAGCCTGTCGTCATGGCTGGCAGGCTGGGGCGGGAGCCGCTGTCAGGAGAGCTGCCGGCGGGGCCCTGGCCGGGAGGCGGGAAGATCCGGGTCTCGTACTCGGCTCCAGTGGCGTCGGCTTCGGTCATGCGGTCGTAGGCGGCCAGGGCCAGCTCCCTGGCGCGCCGGCTGTCGTCGCCCTGGCTCTCGCCCCGTTCGAGGCCGTCGGCACCAGCCTGGAGCGTGTCGATGATGTACTCCACGTCGTCGCGGCCGTCGATCCCGTACACCCGGAAGAAAAACGCGTCCAGTTCCGCTCGCAGGCTGGCGCGCCGGTCAGGGTCCCAGGCGAACGGATCCCCCGTATCGTCTAGGTCCCGGGAGAACGAGCCCATGTCGGACGAGGTGTACACGAGCTCAAGCACCCGGGGGACGATGAACGGCAGGTGCGGCTCCAGCATGTCGGGGGTCGGCACGGGAAGCTGCTTCCAGTGGGTGGCCCGCACAACGGGGCCGTCGATCTTCTGCCGGGCGACGTACTCGAAGACCAGCGAGCTCTGCGCGGCGATCAGGGCCGCGGCGAACGGCGGGACGACGCGCGGCAGCATCAAGGGCAGGGAGCCGGCAGCCGCCGCGCGCGGCAGGAACACCGCGACGGCTGTCCGGTCATGCACGGGCGCGCGCCAGGCGCACAGCCATTCCCAGTTCCAGCCAAGTTCCGCGAGGCGGTCCGCGACGCCGGGGCGCTCGGCGGTCTCGCCTTTACGCTGGACGGCGACCGGGCCGTGCTCGGCGATCCAGTACCTTGGCTTCGCGACTTCGTGGTCGAACAGGTCTATCATCGGCGGCTCATAGACCGGGAGCATGCGCTGTCCGTCGCGGGAAAAGGTGCTCCCTGCCAGCTCCCAGCCTTCGTCTCGCAGTTCCCGCTCAGCGCGCAGCAGCCCAGTGCCGGCGGCGGCTCGGGGGAACGCCGTTGCCAGCCTCATCTTCCACGGGTTCCCGCCCGCCCGCGTCTCGTCCCACAGGGCCGGCACGCGGCGGTAGATCGCCGCCGCGAGCGCCGCGTCCCGGGCGCCGCGGAAGGCCGGCAGCGCGCCGGTATTCGGGTTGATGAGGGCGACCTCGCCCGGCGTCAGCGTGAACAACCGGCCGTCGTCGCCCAGTCCGGCCGGGCTGTCCAGCCAGAACGCGAATCTCGCGGCCCCGGCGTGGGCCGTGCCTGCGCTCGCCGCGCCGCCGGCGAAGGTGAGCAGGCACAGCGGGCCGTCGGGACCGGCGAAGTCATACAGGGACGCGAGCGCGCCGCGCCGCATGAGGCCGCCGAGCAGGTGCCTGGCGCCGGCGGCGGCCGCGGTCCCTGGGGCGACGGCGCAGCCCGCGCGGCCCTGGGGCGCGAGGATCGCCGCAGCGCGCTCCGCGAAAAGCAGGTCCGCGCGCAGCGCCGGCACGCCGGGCTCGGCCAGGCCCGCCGCGCATTCGGGATACGCACCCGAACAGGTGGCGAACCCGAAGACCGTGCTCCCCTCGCGGCGGTCGATCTTCTCCCGTGGCGGGGCGGACAGCACGCAACTGAAGCCGCCCCGCCACCGGGTCTCGCCCTCGCGAACCCGGAAGACGTCAGGGAACTCCAGGTGCCAGTGGAAGAACCGGTGCTCGCCGCGCAGCCGGCAGATCTCCGCGAGGGTTTCGGGGAGGATCCCCTCGGCCTCCCGTTCCCGCAGGTCCAGCAGGACCCGGTTGACGATCGCGGGCGGTGCGTCCGGAGTCTTGGACCAGGCGAAGGCTGCGCACCATGCATCGGCGACCAGGCGTTTCGCGCGGAAGGCAGCCGACTCGCGCCACTTCCGGTACCCGGCCGCCTGGCAGCGGTCATCGGCCGGCGCCCCGCCGGGCAGCCGCCCGAGCTTCGCCAGGGACTTCGCCAGTGCCTCGTTGGAGTGAGCGTAGCCGCCCTGCCCGCTGAACAGGGTGGCCTGTCCCGGGTCCGGCTTGGCGTTGGCGCGGCGCAGGGAGCGGGCATGTCCGCGGTCGTCGCCGATGGCCGGCCGGAACGCCTCGTCGGGGACGCCGCTCTCGATCAGTTCCGGGCTCGCACCGATCAGGGCATTGCCCTGCCTGACATGACCGTCCAGGAAGGGCGGCGTCATCCCCGGGACGTCGGCCGCGATCCGCAGGCGGTCCTTCGCCCGCTCCACCGCCTCGCCGCTTACGTCCACGCCATAGACGCAACTGCCCACCACCTCGCGCATCGCGCGCCGCAGCGCGTCCGGTGACTGGTTCCCCTCACGGGCCTGCGCCACCCGCCGCGCGATCCTACGGGCCGCCGCGACAAGGAGGCTACCCGAGCCGCAGGCTGGGTCGCAGACTGTCACCGTCAGCAAGGCCTTCGCGACTTCGGTGGCTTCGCCGGCGTTCTTCTTCCGCTTCGCGGCCTGCTCGCCTCGCTGGGCCGCGGCGTCGAGCACCGGCTCAAGGGCACTGTCGAGAAGGCAGTCCACGAATGCTGGGGGCAGGCAGTCGGTCACGGCCCCGACCGCCGATGCTGGCTCCTCGGCCAGTCCCTCACAGGAAAGCATCGGGCCGTTCCGCATGATCCGTTCCCCGTCGTCGTCGTGCCGGACGCGGACCGGGGCCGGGCCACGTTCCCCAACCAGACATATCATGCCATCAGGCGCACGGCCTGACCCACTATGGAGAGAGGGCAGTCTCATCGCGGCCCCGTCGCGCCGCCAGGCTTTCCCGCGTGGTTAGCAGGAGGCGTCAAAAGGCGGCCTTACTTCGGCAAGCCCGTCATATCGGTACCGGTTATTCCATTACCCACTTCCGGGGACGTGAACTGGGCGATAAGCGTTAGAGCACCAGCAGACCGATTACGAGCAGCGCTGATATGCCGATGGCGGCAGCGCACTCTGGTTACCGGGTCGCTATATTGCATTGGGTGCGGGAACTTCATCCGGTCCGGAGCGTGCTTGGTCTGGCGGGACAGTCAGCCAGCCGTGTCAAATCTATGTATATCACCAGCCGTGGCAAATCCGTCGATGTTACGATATGTCAGGTGGATACTGGAAGTCCTGAAATCCAGGGAGCCACTACCATTGTCCTGGCTGCCTCGGACAATGAGCGCGCGGGACAGCCCGCGAGCCCGGCCAGGCTTGCGTTCGCGAGCTTCCTCATGCTGTTCGTGGAACTCGCGCTGATCCGGTGGATCGGCGCGAACAACGTCTTCGTGAGCACGGCCTCGAACTTCGTGCTGCTCGCCAGCTTCCTCGGGATCGGGATCGGCTTCCTTAACGCTCGCGCCGAGCGCGATTACGTGCGCTGGACGCCGGTGGCGCTGCTAGTGCTGGTGAGTTTCGTGCTGGCGTTCCCTGTGGCGCTGGGGACGCTCAGCGGGCCTGACCCGTACCGTGGCTGGCACATGAACGCGCTTCCGCAGCCGTTGAGCCTCACCATCGTCTTCGTGCTCGTCGTGGGCGTGATGGCGGGACTCGGCCAGGCAGTCGCGCGGACCTTCGTCAGGTTCAGGCCGCTGAACGCCTACCGGCTGGACATCCTGGGCAGCCTAGCCGGGATCGCGGCGTTCTCGGTGCTGTCCTTCCTCGACCAGCCGCCGGCCGCCTGGGGGGTGGTCGCTGGCGCCGGCCTGGTGGTGCTGGTGCTGCCCCGGGCCCGGTGGTGGCAGTTCGCGGCGGTGGCGGGCATCATCGCGCTGCTGGTTCTGGAATCGCTCACGCCCGGGCAGATGTGGTCACCGTACAACAAGCTGTCCATCAGCGATGAGCACGTCGAGGGTCAGTCCGCGGTCTCGGTGAGCGCGAATAACGTTCCGTACCAGACAGCCGTCTCGCTCGGGGCGATGCGCGACCTAGAGCCCTCCTATTTCTACCCGTACCGGCACGTCACCCGGGCGAGCCTGGGCAACGTCCTGATCATCGGAGCGGGGACGGGCAACGATGTCGCGGTTGCCCTGTCCGAGGGAGCCAGGCACGTTGATGCCGTCGAGATCGATCCGCTGCTGCTGCTCCGGGTCGGCCAGGCGCATCCGGATCAGCCCTACCGAAGCGGCAGGGTCAGCATGCACGTCGGCGACGGCCGTGCCTTCCTGGAGGACACGCACCAGCGGTACAACCTGATCTTGCTGGCGCTGCCCGACTCGATGACCGCGCTGGCCGGGCAGTCCGCCCTCAGGCTGGAAAGCTACCTGCTGACCGAGCAGTCGCTCGCCGCGGCCAGGTCGCATCTCGCGCCTGGCGGCACTTTCGCGATGTACAACTATTACCAGCCATTCCTGCTGAGCAGGTACGCGACCACGATTGAGGACGTTTACCATCAGGCACCCTGTACCGAGCTCCAGCCGGGGTACCTGGGCGGCAGGGTGCTTGCCGTCCTCACCGCTCACCCGGGTGGACCCGTGCCGGGCTGCGCCACTTACTGGCACGGCCCCAGTCTTGCGCCGGCGACCGATGACCACCCGTTCCCGTACCTGCAGAGCGCCAGCATCCCCGCCAGCTTCTTGTGGATGCTCGGGGCGATCCTGGTCGGGTCGCTGCTGCTCATCCGGCTCGGCGGCGGCCGGTTCAAGGGGATGCAGTCCTACATCGACCTGGCGTTCATGGGGGCCGCCTTCATGCTGCTGGAAACCAAGAACATCGCGCAGTTCGCATTGCTGTTCGGCACCACCTGGTTTGTCAACTCCCTCGTCTTTGCCGGGGTCCTGCTCGCGGTGTACCTCGCGGTCGAGACCGCCAGGCGAGTACGCCTGCCACGGCCGGCCATGCTGTACGCCGTCCTCGTCGCGTCGCTGGCCCTGGCCTGGCTCGTGCCCCAGGACTCGCTGCTCGCCCTGCCGGTGATCGCGCGGTTCCTTGCGGGTAGCGCGCTGGCCTTCGCGCCGATATTCCTCGCGAACCTGGTGTTCGCGCAGCGCTTCTCCGATGTGCATAATTCGGGGACGGCCTTTGCCGTCAACCTTCTTGGGGCGATGGCCGGTGGCGCACTCGAGTACCTGTCCCTGATCACCGGGTATCACGTGCTGCTGATCCTGATAGGCGTGCTGTACGGGCTGGCCTTCGTGACCGGCCTGAGAGGAAGGCCGGCATCCCGGCCCGCCTAGTACTGCAACGGAGTGCTGAGATGTAGCAGGTCCCGGCCCGCAGCCATTATCCCGAAGAGTTTTCCGGTTAGGTAAGGTTTTCCACGTTATCACGTGGAAAAGTCTTCGGGACCGGAAAAGTCTTCGAGAAAAATTGAGCGGTCGCCTGCAGTCGACTTTGGAAGCCGGCGCGGTGGACGGGGATGTGAGTGGCGCCGGGCCGGACGCCAGGCCATGCCGCACCAAAGGTCGCGGCCCGCTGCTGTAGTACCAGGGCCGCAGACGTGTTCCGCCCGAGTCGCGGCTGAGACCGGTGAGCACTTGCGTGTAACTGGGAGCCTAACTTCCCGTGCACGCCGAGCTCACCTCAACCGGACGGACGGTGAGGTCTCCCGAGTGGCCCGGCTCGCCGAAGTTAGGCGAGGCGATGAACTGCAGGCCTACGCCACTCGGCAGCGCCGAGGGATGGATGATCATGGCAGCGGAGTCCGACGTCTCGGTGGCAGTGAAGCCACTCACCACGCTCGTCATGTCGGACGTGCCGTAGACGTGGCACGGGTTCGCCTGGCCCTCGATCAGTGCGCTGGCCGGGACACCATCGGCACGCAGTGTCTGCTGCAGGCTGGCCGTGTCGCCAAGCTTGCGGATGGTGAGCGATATGTTGCCGTCGGCCTTCCTGGTTACAGTCCAGTCAGTCAGCTGAGCTCGCTGCTGCTCCTCCTGCGGCAGCAGGTGAGCTCGCTGCGGCTGCTGCCGGGCTGCCTGCGCGCTTGGCGGATGGGCCTCCTGCGCGCCCGGCTGCATCGCGGTCACGGTAACGACCACGGCCGCGACGGCGGCGGCCGCCGACAGTCCTGCCGCTGACCGCCTGGCAAGCGTGCGCCGTCGCCTGCGGTCTCCGTTTTGCAGGATCTCGGCAACGGCCCGCGGCCTGGCCTGCTGGGCCTCGTCGGCCATCTGCCGTAGTTCGGTGGTGAGGTCGGACATTTAGCGCCTCCTGGTTAGTTGCTGGTTGAGTGCCCGGCGGTCTCGCTCAGGTGGGGCGCCAGCGCGGCGCGTCCGCGAGCCAGCCGGGCCTTGACCGCGCTGACCCGCGCGCCGGTCTCGGCCGCGATCTGGTCCACCGTCAGGTCGCACACGTGATAGAGGACGAGCGCCCGGCGCTGTTCGGGTGGTATCCGATGTAGCGCCTGCGCGAAGGCGACACGGTCGGGTGACGGCCCGGCGACGGACTCGGGCGTGGCCGCCAGCGCCATCAGCCGGTCGCCGTTGCGGGCGCGCCGCCACCGGGAGGACGCGATTCGCCACGCGGTGACCCGGATCCAGGCTTCCGGTGCCTGCTGCTTGTCGATCTTGCCCCGGCGTGCCCAGGCACGGGTGAAGGCCTCCTGCACCGCGTCCTGTGCCTCGGTAAGGTCGCCGGTCATGGCATGCAGCTGGCCCACCAGCCGGTGAAAGGCGCCGGCGTAGAAGCTGGCGAACTCCTCACGGTCCAACTGCGCCCACGCTCCTTATTTCTCTATGTTCCTGGATTTGTGGCCGCCTGCTCCGGCCCGTCACCGTGAATACCTACGGGACCGGCGCCCGGTTACATCGCGGTCAGGTGAGCGGCGGAGGCCAGGGTGGCGGGGCGCGGTTCGCGGGCGATCGAGGGCAGGCGCCGCCAGCCTGCACGCTCGCCGGATTTCATGATCGCGTGCTGTCTGCGGGGCGGCCGTCAGGTAGTCCGCCGAGCCGGCCGGCTGGGCGGATCATGTGGCTGAGGTGAGAAATCTCAGCCACATGATCGATCCGCGAAGGCGAAGGCCTGCTGCGCTGACGCCGGGGTCAGGCGGCCGGGGTCGGGACCGCCGACGACGCGGCGGGGGCGCGGCGGCGCCGGCCCATGCGGAGGAAGAGCGCCAGCACCGTGCCCAGGTAGGCAAGGTAAACCAGAAGCTGCAGCGGGGTCGGGCTGTCGGCGTAGCCGAAGAACGTGTGCAGGATGTCGCCGAGCGTGCTGCCCTCGCTGAGGATCGCGGCGGTGTGCCACATGGGGCTCGCGAGGACGTTCACCCAACCGAGTTGCTGCAGGTTCTCCACCGCGTCGGCGAGCAGTCCGGCGGCGAAGAACATCAGCAGGGCGCCGATGACCGTGAAGAAGCGGCTCAGGTTGAGCTTGTTGCCGAGCCGGTAGATGAAGAACGCGACCGCGAGCGCCCCGGCCAGGCCGATCACCGCGCCGAGCAGGGCTCCCTGCGTGGACGTCGAGAAGATGATCGCGAGGGTGAACACCACCGTCTCCAGGCCCTCGCGGCCAACCGCCTGGAAGGCAAGCAGCGCGAGGCCGGTCCGTGCCTTGCCGCTCATCGCCGCGTCCACGCGAGCACGGAGCTCACCAGACAGCTTGCGGGCGTGCTCCTGCATCCAGAACGTCATGTAGGTCAGCACCACGGCGGCGAGCAGGTACGTGCCGGTCTCGAAGATCGTCTGGACGCGCGACCCGTCGTACTGGCGAATCGTCAGGTAGGCCGCGACGCCACCGCCAGCGGCCAGCAGCAGCGCGGCGCCGACGCCGATGAACACGTCGCGGAAGTACTTTCGCTGGCCTATCCGGTTAAGGTAGGCGAGCAAGATCGCGACGATCATGCTGGCCTCGATGCCTTCCCGCAGGAAGATCACGAGGGTAGCGATCATTGAAAAAACTCCTGTCTGGCGCGCTTGCCGGGCCGGGCGGGGCTGACCGGGCCGCTGAGGCGGGAGACCGGTACCTGAGCACAATGTTGCCTCAGGTCATCTTCCGTGGCGACCGGCACCTCGTCCCCGTCGATATCCAGGTGAGTCTGCCCAGGGCGGCGCCGCCGGCAATCCCGCGCCTGCGAGTCCAGCCCCGCCTGCGAGTCCAGGCGCGGACACGCAAGTCAGCGTCCCGGACCAAGCCGCCCACCAGCCTACCCGCGCTGCTACGGCCTTGACCGCCCCGTTCCCGACCGGCATCCGACCGGCATCCGACCGGCATCCGACCAGCATCCGCCCCGTTCCCGACCGGCATCCGCGAGGTTACTGCTCGTTAATTAGAGCGGGGAAAGCGGGGGCTGTGCACTGCGCCAAGGTTGCATCGTTGTTGCACTGGTCTTGCACTGAATGTGCACTGGTAATGCATGGGAAAGGAGCCGCATTCCCGGTGGAATAGCAGGCATGGAAAACATTCGGCCCGGTATCCGGGACAACATTCACAGCGCAGGGGTGAAGCGATGATTCCAGCGCTTTCCGTCATCGCTATCTTCGGCATTATCGTATTCCTGTCCGGTGCCGCGTTCGGGGCCTTCATCCTGCTCATCATCAGCATGCGCAGGACCGCCCGGGCGCCGCTGTCGGAAGCCCATGGCGAGCGCGGCGGGGCGCTTTCCCGGCGGGTCCTGGTCGGGGCCCGCACTGATGGCAGGGAGATCGGCAAGTGAGCGCCCGCAGCAGGACTCGTCCCGTGCCGCACTGCACGGAATCGGGCTGCCGCAAGTGCGTGGCCCGGTCGCACTGGCTGCGGCGCCGGGCCTGGCGCACCCATAAGACCCTGGTCCGCCTTCGTCGGGGAAGGAAGTGACGCGCTCATGGCAATCTGGGTAGCCCCCGGCAATGACGAGGAGATGCCAGGCGCTGGCATCAACATGGTCGCGGTGTACGTCCGCAACGAGCATGCGCGGCAGATGGTGGCCGGGTTCGCGGCCACCATCTCGTCGCTGGGCGACTTCTGGCAGCAAGTGGACCGGGCGCTGGCCGACGTGCCCGCACTGGGGTCGGTGGTCGCGCGGCTGACCGCCGAGCTGGCCGGGGCCCGCCTGGACCGGGCGAACCTGGTCTCGGCCATCCGCGCCGCGCTGGCCGCCCAGGCGAGGGGAGACGACGACCCGCTGTCTTACCTTCGCGAGGTGCTGGCCGGATGGCGGGCCATCGGGGAACTGCCGGGGGGTGACGGCGATGATGCCTAGCGCTGCTGCCTTCGACGACGCCATGGACTCCGGCCCGCCCAGCCCCGCCCACTACCCGCCGCCCGGGGAGGGAATCCTCACGGGGCCGGACGCGGCGCTACTGGGCTTCGTCGCGCAGATGTACGGAGTCCAGCTGGACCAGCTCGCGGTCCTGCTCGCCGACAGGGGAGAGCCTGCCGGCAGTGCCCGGGAGCTGGTCGCCCGGTGGCGTGCGGCCGGCTTCGCGGAGACCGGGGAGCTGAGCCTGGGGGAGCCATGGGCCTGGGCGACCCGCAAGGGGCTGGATGCCTGCGGGCTGCGGACAAAGCTGGTCAAGCCGGCAACGCAAACCCTGCGGCACACGCACGCGGCGACCGACGTCCGCCTCGCGATCCAGCAGACGGCCGCGTTCCGCGACGGTGGCGCGTGGTGGCGGGCGGAGCGGTCGATCCTGTCGGGCCTTGAGTTCCCCGCGCGCTCGGCGCACGTGCCGGACGGGGAGGTGCACTGGCCGGCCGGCAGCGGCTCGCCGTGGGCGGGCCAGATCTGGGCGGTGGAGGTCGAGCTCACCCGCAAGTCCGTCGAGCGGACCGCCCAGATCATGGGCGAGGCCCTGGCCCGGACCGCTGACTACGGCCCGGCCCCGGCCGCCATGGCGGGCGTGGCGCCCCGGTACGCGCGGCTGGTGTATGCCTGCTCGCCGGTCGCGGTTCGCACCGTCCTTAACGCCCGCGCCGAGGTCGGCTCACCGCTGGCCGCGCGGATCGAGGTCCATGACCTGCCGGAGTCCGCGATGCGGCTGAACACCGCGAAGCGGGGGTGGCAGTCATGACCTGGGGTGCTGACAGGCGCCAGCCCTCTCGGCGCGCGAGCAGCCCCGAAGCCGGGCTCGCGGTGGCGCGCCTGGCTGCGACCGCTGCCGGGCTGTTGCGGCGCCGGCGACGGTGATCGCGGCCGTCGCCTACACGCTGGCCTGGTGGCGGGGGTGGCCGCCGCGCCGGCTGTACCTGGCCGCGGCGTGGTGCTCGCCGCTGGCGGCTGGCTGGCTGGGGGCGGCCACCTGGCGGCCCGCCGGGCTGCCCGGCCCGGACCCCGCCCCGTGGTGGCTGCGGCTGGCCGTGGCCCCCTACCGCGGCTGGCGGCTCATGGAGCTGGACGCCACGCACGGCCACCTGGCGGTCGCCGTGCTGATCATCGCCCCGCTGGCCATCCCGGCCGGGCTGCTGGCCGCGGGCACGGCCTGGGCGCGGCGCCGGTTCCGGATGGAGGCCGGCACCGGCGGGGCGCACCCCGGCTCCCCGGCCCGGTTCGACGCCCGGCTGTGGACCCGGGAGGCCCGCACCGCCCGGGCGATCGCCACCTCCACGCGGTGGCCGCTGCCCCTGCTGCGGCCTGATGGCGCCGTGGTGGCCGGGGCGACGATCCGCACGGTGGGCCACCGGGCCCGGCGGGTGACGGTCATCCCGTACGAGCGGCTGCGCTCCCACCAGGTCGTCATCGGCTCGACCGGCACCGGCAAGACGACGCTGCTGCTGCGGCTGTGGGCCGCGTTCATCGCCGGCGGCCTGCAACGGCATGACAGCGGCGAGGCACGCCTGCCGCTGCTGGTCGTGCTGGACTGCAAGGGCGGCGAGAGCTCCCGCCAGGTCGACGCCCGCGCCCGCCAGGTCCTTTACGACGCCGGGGCGGCTGTGGTCGCCTCCTGGCCGGCGACTCCGCTGTCGCTGTGGGCACTGCCGCCCGCCCAGCTGGTCACCGCGCTGCTGGACCTGATCGAGCACGGCACCGGCGGCGCCGCCTACTACGCCGACATCATGGAGTCCCTCGTGGCCCTCGCCGTCGGCGCGCCGCCCGGCCCGCCCTCGGGCTCTGCGGACTTCCTGGCGCGGCTGGACGCCAGCTGGCTGGCCGCCGCCTACACCACGGCCGGCAACCCCGCCGCCGCGGCGGCAGCCCGCTCGGGCCGCAAGGGCATCGACGACGTGGCGCTGCGGTTCCGGGCGCTGTGGCGGCGGCTGGGGCCAGGGCTGGACGGTGGCGGCAGCTTCGGCGACGCTGACGCCTGGTACTGCACCCTGGAGGGCACCGCCGAGCCCGCCGTCGCCGAGGCCCAGGCCCGCGCCCTGACCGACCTGCTCGCCGCCTTCGCCCTGTCCAGCCAGCGGGAGATCTTGCTGTCGGTCGACGAGTTCTCCTCGGTCAGCCGCCGCCTGCCCATCTGGCGGCTGTACGAGCGCGCCCGCTCCCTCGGCCTGGCCGTCCAGGTCACCGCCCAGTCCTGGGAAGGGCTCGGCCACACCGACGACGACCGCTACCGCGTCGCCTCCACCGCCGAAGGCGGCATCTGGCTGCTGCGCACCCCCCGCCCCGAGCCCGCCGCCGACCTGGCCGGCACCCGCGTCACCGTCTCGACCACCCGACTGCTGGCCGGACCGCACACCTGGCTGCCCGCCGGCGCGTCCACCACCCGCCCGCAGCCCGTCGTCGACCCCAGCATCATCCGCCGCCTCGACGTCGGCCAGGCCGCCTACATCTACCAGGGCGGCGTGACCTACCTGCACATCAAGCCCCCCGCCCAGGACGGCGCCAGCGCCGGGCCACCCGATCCCGGCATGCTGGCACTGCCCAGCGCAGAGCCCGCTACCTGGCCGCACCAGGTCTCCTGGCGCGGGCCCGCTCCCGCCCTGCCACCCGCCAGCACGCACCCCCGCTATTCGGTGCCCACCGACACCGAGCCGCTGCCGAGCACGCCGCCCGCCATCGAAAGCGTGCCGCACCCGCCACCTGCCCCTAAGGCCCCCGAAACCAGCACGACCCCACCCGAGGCCCCAACAGCGTTCACCGAGGCCTTCGGCCCACCACGAACCCATCCCCGCACCCGATAGCGACCATCAGACAGCCGCGAGACGGGGAAGGCCAGGTGCCTCACCTGGCCTTTCCCGTCTCCTAGTTCAATCTTCCGGGGCACTGCTGTTCAGGAGCAGCGTGCGGGCGGGACCTTGAATTTTAGGGCGAGGTTTGTGCGCAGCTCGAAGCGGCTGCCGCCGTCGTGGTAGAGCACCTCGACGTCGGAGGTGCTGGAGCCGGTCGTGGTTGTTGGCTCGATCCCGAGGGTGATGCTGATGGTCTCGCGGGGCGAGATGCGGGCACCTACCGCCGGAATGCGCTTTGACCAGTCAAGATAGGCCGACACCTGGGCGGCGGGTGGCGGGAAGGTGACCCACGCCCCGGCCTCCCCGTCGCCCGGCGTGATGTACGCGCCGACCAGCTGGCAGCGATGCTGAGCTGAATGTCCTGCAGGCCCGGCGTCGCCGCGCGTCAGCGACAGTCAGCCGAACGTTATGACCAGCTGATGGACCCGTCGGCCAGCCCAGCGGACATCGCCGGGATTCTCGTCGCGGAATTTCCAGATAGGGTCCTCGCCGCCGACATGATTCGCGTGCGGATGTCCTTGGGCGTTCCCGCCAAGGAGGTCACGGAGACTGCGCGGCTCCTGCTTGAAGGCGCTGCGCCGGAACCGCCCGGCATCGGCGCGCTCGCGGTCGCCGCGCTGGCGGCGCATCTGGCCGGGGACGAGGATGGCGAGCACGGCTATGTGCGCGAGCTGCTCGCCCACGGACGCTTCACGCGATCCCGGGCGGCGGCTTGAGGTGATCCGCTCGGCAACAGGCCGGGACCATCCGGGCGAGACGTGCGAGCTGATCGAACCGTACCTCCGCGAGCATCCCGACGACGAGCTGGCGGCCGACATCTACGCCAGCGCCCTGGCGAAGGCGCAGGTCCAAGCCGTGCCCGGTGAGCTGGAAACGACCGCCCTGGACAGGTACCGTGACCGCTCAGGCAGCGATGCCCTGGACCGCGCGGTTGATGAGTTCACGAAGCGGACTCGGTGGGGCGCGATCATCGGCAAATGGATCGACGATGAGCGAGCGGCGCAGAAGACCGAGCGCTGGCGGCCCGCCGAGCGGGATGCGACTGACGCGCTCATGGCCGAGGTGGCGGTCCTTTTTCCCTTCACTGGCGAAGCCGGCGACGCGGAAGAGGACGACGGCGGGCCCGATACCCCGCTCCGGGCCTTCGCCGCGGCCCCGCAGACGCCTGCGAAGCTTGCGGCTCGGGCGATCGAGCGGCATGAGCATGTGCGGTACGGGGTCTGGCAGGTGGCGGATCCCTCGCCGTCGCCTGGTGTGTGGTGTACCGACCTGGTGTCTGGAATGCGCAGGTACGCCCAGTTCCCGGCGGAGGTGATCGACGGCGCGCCGCCTTGGTCGGTGTGGCTAGGCGCGCTGGCGCCGACAGGGGCATCTGGCGCACGACCCGGACCGGGATCTGGCTCAGCCCGGTCGAGGGCGATGCGGTCGCGGAGTACGCCGAGGAAGCGGGTCGTTTACCTCGATGCCTGGGTGCCGGCGCTGTAGATGTCGTCTAGCGTGACCAGGGCCTGGCGTGCCTGTTGCCCTTCCCGCAGTTCCTTGCTGAACCCGGCGGCTGAGTAGCATGCGAGCACGCAGTCGCTGGTGTCGAAGCTGGCCGACAGCAGGTCACGGGCACGCGCCAGCCGGTCGACGTGCTTGCGGCCCATGACTTCTCCCCATTTCACCTCGCCGAGCGAGACTATACGCCGAGACTGGCCGGGGGCGGCCGGGGCGAACACGACGACGTCGACCTCTATCTGGCTCCTCGTTTCCGGGTCGTTCACGACCCCCGCACCAACCTCGCCGACCGGGACGCCGAACAGTTCATCGCCAGCCGACTGGGCGAAGGTCCGGCAGATCGACTCAAAGTGCGGCCCGACTACCCTGCCCAGAAAGTCCGGCCGTTGCTCGCGCCAGGCGCCCGCCGCCTGCCCGGCCTCAAGCCGGAACCATTCAGGACGCATGATGGCCTCGTAGAAGTTGACCAGTGGCTCGGCCACACGGTAGGTGAACCTGCCCCGCCGGAACATGTCCGGTTCCCTGACGACGAGGGAGCAGTCTTCGAGCACGTTCAGCGGATGCGTGAGGTCGGCTGACTTCCGGCCGATGAAATTGGCGATTCCCCCGTTGGTGCGGTTGCCCGAGGCGATCGCCCCGAGGACGGAATGGTAGAGCGCCGGGTCACGGATCTCCGTCTCTTCCGCCAGCAGGTACCGGGCTTCCCGGAATAGCGGGGACTGCGGATTCAGTACGGTGCGCGTGACCCACCCGTCGAAGTCATCCAGTCCGTCCGGCACGTCGAAGGCAGCGAGCTCCCTGCGGTACGCGGGCGTGCCGCCGACAACGGAGTGCAGCAGCACCGCGAGGCGCGGGTCCTCGGCTCCCCAGAAGCTGGCCGCGTCCTGGTAGCCGAAGGGCCGGACAAGCAGTTCCAGGCTTGCCCGCCCGCGTAGAGGTGCCTGTCCGGCAAGCAAGTGCCCCATCACCGACATCGCCGAGCCACACAGCAGCAGGCGCGCCAGGCTGTCGCGTCCTGATCCGCCAGGACCGAGCTCACGCTGGATGAGCGAGGGCAGCGAGGGGCTTGCCTTCACCAGGAACGGGAACTCGTCGATGACCACAACCCGTGGCTCGTCGCGCACCGCGGACAGCAGCAGCCCGATCGCATCGCCCCAGTCCCGCAAGGGCCTTCCCACCGCGATCCCCTGTCGCACGAGGGCAGTTGCGAATGCCCGGAGGCTGACGGCTTCCGTTTCCTCAAGTGCCGGGAAGTACAGCCCTCCGGTCGCCGAGGTGAGCGCCTCCAGGAGGAAGCTCTTCCCCTGGCGCCGGCGCCCGCTAACTACGCCGAGAAGGGCGCCACGGTGGGGGTTGCCAGCAAAACGGGTGAGTCCCGCCCACTCCCGGTCCCGGTCAAAGACGTGATCAGGCTTCGCGACCATGCGTCCTCCAAGTGAGGCAAGTCACATGACTATGCTTCTGAAAACTATAGTCATGTACCAGTCCGCAGGCGAGGTCGTGACGGAGTATCTCGACGCCGTGTGGGCGGCATCCCCCCGGCAACGACGAGGCTTACTGCCTCCAGTTTCCCGGTTTCCCGTTAGTGGTCGGCTGTCCGAGCGTCAGGCCAAGTTCCAGCATCCTCTCCCCGCGCTCTTCGATCAGCCGCATGCGCAGCTTCCATTCGCTTGGTTCACGGTGCGCCGGCTTGGCGCCCGCCTGCCCGGGCCACTTGCGGTAGAGCAGGCCAGCTTCGGGCTCGAAGTAGCCAGGGCTGAGCAGGCTGGCGGCGATGAGCATGCCGGTGTCATCGGAGCCGGGGCTGGCCATCCATCCGCCGATCACGACGGCAAGCGAGCGCTCGATGCAGATCGTCGCGGGATGCACGGGGAGCCGGTAGTCATGTGATCTCCAGTGCTCGAAGACCTGGCCAGGATCGAGCCGGCCCCCCTGCGGGTCGCCGGGGAGCCCGACTGCCGAGCCGTCCGGCATCAGGTCGAGCGCACGGGAGGTAGCCCACCGCAAGGCAGGCGACCTGCTCAGGTTGACGATGTCGCGGGCGAGGGCGCCTGGCGTCAGCAGGTCGTCATGGTCGAGGTTCTTGACCAGCTCGCCCCGCGCAGCGGCAAGCGCCAGGTTCCGGGCGATGGCAACGCCGCCGTGCCGCTCGCGGCCGAAGACTATCCGGTCGTCGGCAGGCAGGATGTCCTGCGCCTGGCGGGTGTGGCCATCTTCCTGAACGATCCACTCCCAGCGCCAGCCCGGCGACATCTGCTGGTCTCGAAGCGACTCGTAGGCGGCGGTCAGGTACTCCGGCACCGGGTTGAAGACCGGGGTTATCACGGAGATGAGATGGTCCGTCATCACCAGGCCACTGTTCGAGGCACGTCCGAGATCCAGCGCATGATCATCGGCCGGCCGGCCGTGACGGGCCGGGCCGTGACGGGACTGGACGTCCGGTAGCCTGGCTCGCGGCCTTCTTGCCCCTTAATGACTCCCGCTCAATGAGGCTGACTCCTGCTCAATGAGGCTGGCCAGGTCGGCCTGGCCTTTGGCGTTGGGATGGAAGCTGCCGGGATCCTTGAGCTTCTGGCTGTAGAATTCCTTCCAGTTGAGGATCAGGCCGTTGAAGTCCGAGTTAACCGACGTGGCGTAGGGCTGCTTCTTGGGATTGGGACTTGGCGTGTTGCAGAGCCACTTTCCCTTGAACTGGGATGACTGCACAGTTGGATTCACATAGTGGATATTGCTATTATGCGTGTTCTTGACGGCTGCGATGATGGCGTTGTTCAGGCCATTCCTGATCCCCGAAAGCGCGCTCACGCTAGCCTTTGGCAGGAAGACGGTCTTACCGTAAACGGCGCACTCCGTATCCGTGATGGAGGTGGGCAGTATCGGCGGGTACAGGACTACCTGTATCTGAGCGTGGGGGGCGCGCTCCGCTATCTCCTCGTAGAGCTTAGTCAGGCTCGGCACCTGAACTATGTATGCCGTGCCAATGGGAACGCCAGGCGTGCAGTTGTCCTTGCTGCTCGGGCACGGTATGGAGTAGGTGCCCGGGGTGCAGACCTTGCTCTTGCTTTGCTCGCAGGGCGCTGGGTCCTCGACCACCCCGTTGACGTCATCGATTTCCTCGGTCCCCCCGCTTTCGAGGACCTTAAGCCTCGGGTTAAAGATCTGGTCGACCGCAGTCTGGCAGTTGCCCAGCACGCAGGCGGCCCCAAGCTCGCCAAACCCGACGTCATTTCCGCCTACCGAGATAGTAATATACTTGTCGGTGGGGGTCACCTGGCTCAGTTGCGGCGGCTGGTTCCACTCGCCCGCTCCCGGCAGACCGACGGTCCCGGGCTTCGCGGTGGTCCCGATGCCCCAGATGTTCGCGACGATCGCCCCGCTGCACGCGGCGAAGTCGAATTCCTGGCCATAGTCCGGATATTTATCCGCGATAAGCTCGGAATACGCCACCTCCGACTGATCGCATTCATTGCTGCCGGCCACGCTCGTGCCAGAGAGGTACTCGCCGGCGCCTTCTCCTGACGAATATGAATCACCGAGCGCCGTGTATATCGGTCCTACCGGGGCAACGGCTAGCTCTGTTTTATTACCGGTATCGGCATTGCCCGCGACGTAGCAGTCGTCGCCATCGTCATCCGCGCAACTAATAGCGTCAAATGCCAGAGGGTGCTCGTAGCTCTCCGAGTAAACAGGCTCCCCTAGTCGGCCACCGCTTTCGAAGAGGAAGCTGTAGTCCGGGTTGTCATAGGCGCTACCCGCGCTGAGCACGAATGTGCAATTGCCCATCGATGCGCAGCTCACCAGGGGAGGGAGCGATACCGCGCCGAATTGTGAACCGAGGGAGACCAGGCTGCCGAACACTCCCTTCACCTCGGTCGAATAACCCGAATAGCAACTGTCGGTGCCGCACTTATAGCCTGCGGCCGTGCAGGTACCATCGCTAGTGCAGCTAATCGACTCGAATTCGACGCCCGCGCCTGAGTAAAGGTGCAGAGATCCCAGGCCGGCCGACGTAACAGGCGCATAAAATGACCGTGACGAGCTGGCCGGGCCGTCTTCATCGCCATAAGCACCGATAGCCGTGCACTTCGAGTCCGCGCAGCTTACACTGGTGAAGCTCCCTTCGTCCTGGGCCGGCAGCGAGTCCGTCGAGATCCGCCCCCATGAACCGCCCGAGAATGCGATGGATGCCAAAGTGCCCGAATATGGCAAATACTCGTCCGAGAGATCACCGACGGCAACGCACTCACTGGCAGCCGTGCATTGAACGCCATTCAGCGTCAGCGTGGGATCGTAGGAGGTCTCCGTGTACGGGACGGGCTCTACTCAGCTCCAGGCGCCGTTCGTGCTCGTCGCGTAGATGGGGGCGGGATCACCGGACCCGTAACTATTAAAGGCGTAGCCGGTTCCGACAGCAAGGCAGTCACCGGGACTCCAGCACGAGAGGGAGGAAAGGGAGTTATCTCCTGCCTTGTCAAGGCTCGCTCCCTCCTTGAGGTCGGCCGAATGGCCCCACACGCCGTTGGACTCGGAGACGGCGACGGTATACGTGGGAGGCTCTTCATTGTCGGCGGGCAAGACATAGCCAATCGCACTGCAGTCTCCGGGAGACGCGCAGCTTACGCCGGTCAAGAAGCCTGCTCCCGACGTGGGAGTCGAAATAGCCTGGTAAAAGGGCTGGATGCTGGCAGTGGCGTCTAGCCTGCCGGCAGCGGTGCTTAGGCTGTCGGCAGCGGAGGCCGGACTCGCCGCGGAAATAGCCGACGCTGTCATCATGATTACAGGCAGGACCAGCGATAGGAACTGAGGACGGGAAGCCCGGGGCAACCGGGACTCAGAAGGCTCCCTCGTGGTGTTCACGGATTCTATTATTTATCATCGCACGGGAGGATCCGCTAGGGGTCACTGCTGTACCGAATCTGGCCGGAACGGCGGAATCCCGTCAGGCCCGGACGCCCCCCGTCACGCCCCCCTCTAAGGTGGCCATTTCGCCGCAGGCCTGACGGGAGCGTTCCGCGCCAGGCCGACGGCAGGTGAGTCGACAGCCTGGCAGGTTATTCGCAGGTGAACCCGGTGGATGCCTGCGCGGGCGCGCCCGAGTAGTCGTCCACGATCACACTGACCTCCGCGTACTGGCCCTCCACGCAGTACCCCAGTGTGTAGCTCTCGCTCTGGGCACCGAAGCCGGTCACGTTCGCTCCGGCCTGCCAGATCGAGGTGTAGGGCGGCGTCCCACCGCTGATCGTGATAGTACAGATGAACTGACCGGTGCCCCAGCTGTTGCAGGTGAAGTTGGAGATGCCCGCAGAGCCCGAGGCATAGGCCGTCGACGCGGGCACGAGTACTGCGGCGCCGATTAGCGCCGCCACGGCGGCGCCAGCACCCAGACGGCTCGAACGCAGAGATTGTAGTTTCACGGCAGCTCCTCACAGCTTGGACAAGATGCGGGGAAATCCCCTAGTACACGATGCCTCCGGCCGGGAAGGCGCGCAAGATACCGCCTTGTTGTTTACTGCGCAGGTGGCGATGTGATGAGGGCGTCTAGTTCGGCGAGCACGTCGTGGGTCTCGGCTGTGCCGATCCGCTGGAATATCTCCAGTGCCTGCTGCAGGAGGACCGTGGCCCCGGTGGCATGGCTGTTGGCCATGGCGCACCGGCCCAGGCCGGCCAGCGCGTGAGCCTCGTCCCACAAACTGGCGATGGCGCGGGCCAGTTCCAGGGCCTGCTGGTGACACTCTTCAGACCGCTCGAGGTCACCGTTAACCCGGTGCAACGTTGCTCTCTCATTGAGCACATCGGCCTCGCTACCCCGGTCGCCGATGTCGCGGTAGATGTCTAGGGCTTGCTGCAGTGCCTGTGCCGCGCCCGGGTAGTCGCCCGTCAGCCGCCGCACGACCCCGCTGCCTTTGAGCGCCTCGGCCTCGCCACTCCGGTCGCCGATGTCGCGGTAGATGTCTAGGGCTTGCTGCAGTGCCTGTGCCGCGCCCGGGTAGTCGCCTGTCAGCCGTCGCACGACCCCGAGTTCGGTGAGGGCGTTGGCCTGGCCGAGCCGACTGCCGATGTCGCGGTAGATGTCTAGGGCTTGCTGCAGTGCCTGCGCCGCGCCCGGGCAGTCGCCCGTCAGCCGTCGCACGACCCCGATGCCTCTGAGAGCGTTGGCCTGGCCGAGCCGACTGCCGATGTCGCGGTAGATGTCTAGGGCTTGCTGCAGTGCCTGCGCCGCGCCCGGGTAGTCGCCCGTCAGCCGCCGCGCGGTCCCGAGTTCGCTGAGGGCGTTGGCCTGGCCTCGACGGTCGCCGAGGTCGCGGTAGATGTCCAGGGCTTGCTGCAGTGCCTGTGCTGCGCCCGGGTAGTCATCCGTCAGCCGTCGCACGACCCCGAGATCGGTCAGGGCGTTGGCCTGGCCGAGCCGACTGCCGATGTCGCGGTAGATGTCTAGGGCTTGCTGCAGTGCGTGTGCCGCGCCCGGGTAGTCATCCGTCAGCCGTCGCACGACCCCGAGATCGGTCAGGGCGTTGGCCTGGCCGAGGTGACTGCCGATGTCGCGGTAGATGTCCAGGGCCTGCTGCAGTGCCTGTGCCGCGCCCGGGTAGTCATCCGTCAGCCGTCGCGCGGTCCCGAGGTCGGTGAGGGCGTTGGCCTGGCCTCGACGGTCGCCGAGGTCGCGGTAGATGTCCAGGGCTTGCTGCAGTGCGTGTGCTGCGCCCGGGTAGTCGGCCGTCAGTCGCCGCACGACCCCGAGGTCGGTGAGGGCGTTGGCCTGGCCGAGCTGGTTACCGATGTGCTGTGCGGCCTGGATAGCGGCTGTGTGACGGGTGATGGCACCGGCCCAGGGCCCGTCGCGCCGCAACAGTTCGGCGAGGGCGGCGGTGAGGGCGATTACCCGGGTGTGCTGGCCGGCGGCGGTGGCGTAGTCGAGGCAGGCGAGCAGGCTGGCGCGGTCGGCGCGTGCCCACGCCAGCGCCTGGCTGTCGTCATCGAGGTCCGGGGCAGCGGGCAGCCCGGCCGGGGCGGCGGGCGGGGGGCCAGGGCGGGTCTGGCGGGCCAGGCGGTCTCCGGCGCGGGCGGCGGTGTGCTGGTAGTAATCCAGTAGCCGCTCCAGGGCCTGCCGGGCGTCTTGGACGGGGATGACCGCGCCGCGGTTGCGGGCGTAGCGGCGCAGCAGGTCGTGCATGCCGTACCGGCGGTGGCCGGTCTCGGTCAGCAGTCCCTCCGCGTGCAGCCTGTCCAGCAGCCCGGCGGCCTCCCCGACGCTGGTCGCCGTCAGCGCGGCGGCGGCATAGGCATCGAAGGTGGTACCCGGGTGCAGGCCCAGCAGGCAGAACAGCCGCTGCCTGGCGGGTTCCAGGTACCTGTAGGACACCTCGAACGCGGCCGCGATGCTGTCGTTCTCCGCGGTCAGGGTCAGCAGACTCTCCCGGATCTCGGCGGCCAGGTCGGCCAGCGTCCATGCCGGGTGCCGGGCGAACAGGCGGGCCAGCAGGGAGACCGCCAGCGGCAGGAACCCCGCCAGCCGGACCACCTCCGTGACCTGGTCCGGGCTGCCCGCGGCGCGGGGCGCCAGCCGGGTGAACATCTCCTGGGCCTGCTGCGGCGGCAGCACGTCCAGCAGTATCGGCGTGACCGCGCCGGGCAGGTCGCCCAGGTGGCGGCGGCTAGTCACGAGTACCAGGCAGCTCCCGTCCCCCGGCAGCAGCGGGGCGACCTGGCTCGTACTGGCGGCGTTGTCCAGTACCAGCAGTGCCCGCTGCCCGGTCATCTTGTCCCGCCACATCGCCGCCCGCCCGTCCAGGCCGGTCGGCAGAAACCGCGGGTCGACCCCCGTTGCCGACAGCAGCCCGGCCAGCGCGTCCACGGACCGGACCGGCTCCCGGCCCGCAGTGTGGGCGTGCAGGTCGATGAACAGTTGCCGGCCGGGAAACCGGTCCCGCAGCAGGTGCGCCGCATGGACGGCCAGGGCGGTCTTGCCGACCCCAGGCATCCCGCCAATCGCCCGGACCGTCACCACCCCGCCCGCTAGGGCCGCGCCCTCCAGCAGGGCCGTGACCTGGCCCAGTTCTTCGTCCCGGCCGGTGAACGCAGCCGCGTCTGGTGGCAGCGAGTACCGCACCTCCGGAACCCCGGGAACCGGCGGAAGCGCATCTGTCACCGGGACGTCGGCGATCCCGGCCAACAGGGCCACCAGGTCCTCGGCGCAGGCGACCCATACCGTCTGGGCCAGCCAGCCGTCCGCGCTGTTGTACCGGCCCGAGACGACCCCCACGACCGCGCCGTCGCCGTCGCGGATGACCGGCGCACCGCTCATCCCCGGCATCAGGGCCTCAGCTGTCATCCGCCCGGCCGGCGGCGCGTCCTCCCACGCCACCAGCCCTGCCCACTGCCCGGTCGTGGTCAGAGACCGGACTGTTCGGCCAGAGTCGTCGATCACGCAGTGCCCGGTCACCGTCACCGGCGTCCGCGCCTCGACCACGCCCGTGGCGGCCAGCCCCGCGACCGACGCTGTCAGGGGCACGTCGCAGGCCAGCACAGCCAGGTCATGGTCTTGATCGAGCCGGACCACGGTCGCTTCGGCCGCCGCCCCGCCGGCCAGCGGGTCGACTCCCACCCCGGTGCCCTCGGCGGCACCGCCGACAAGCTCAAGCACATGCCAGGCCGTTACCAGCACCCCTGGAGCGACCTGGAAGCACGTCCCTACTGGGCTGCCGCGGCCGTCCAGCACACGCCCTAGGTAATCGGGCACCCGCGTACCCGGCGGCCTGGCGGCTATCATGATGACCCGGCCGGAACGTCCGCAGCCTCCTTTGGCATTGGCGCCGACAGCGCCGCAGCGGGAGACGCCCCGGCAGGGGGCACTGCCAAGGGCCGCGCCGCGGCATCGTAGCTGAGGGTCACCTTCAGGCTCGCCTCCCCGGCCACTCCCGCCATGATCACCCCGCCAGACGCGGAGAACTTCAGGCCGAACTCCACCTCCACCCGGTCCGGCCGCGCAGCCGTCCCGGCCCGGTCGATCATCTCTGCTGTCGACTTCGCGACCGCCATGATCGCCTCCTCGGCCCGGCTGAACGCATCCAGCACGCCACTGGCCGCCTTCGAGGCCCGGCCGCCAGACGTGGCCTCCGTCCCGGTGGCCACGACGGCCTCCACCTCAATCTCAACACCGCCTACCTGGACCGGGATAAGCCGACTGCCAGCCACCACACCACCTCGCGCTCGCTTCGATGGCAGCGCCACTCACGCCATCAGGTCAAGACGACCCTAGCCTGGTGCCGCCGGGCTGTCACCATATGCATGCACATCATCACATAGCAGTTGATGGGTCGTCACCGCCCTAACGGTTAGCTTAGCTTTTAATCTTTTCCCTGTTCAGGGGCCGTTCCGGGGCGCGTGGTATGTCTGCTTCACCTGGGAGAAGGTGGCGGGTGGCTGGCCCCGTGCTGCTGCCTTTGGGCCTGCCCAGGCCGGGGCGGCCTGGTTTCGGGACACGGGCCGGGGGAGAACAAGCCGGGCATTTCGCGGCCTTGGAACAGCCCGAGATCCTGGTCAGCGAAGTCGCACCGGCCTGCGCACCCTTCGTTCCTGACGCCAACGCGCGAGCCCGGGAGCACAGGCCTTTTCACGTCTTGTTACCCGTTTAATTGTCTTATGCGGCTACGCGCGGACATACGATTGCCCGGTGAAAGCACAGATGCCGGAACAGGGTCCGGGCAGCGGCACGTACGTCAGTGCCCGTCAGATCACCGTCACGAGGTACAACCAGCGGATGGCACAGCGCGTGGCGCGCCGCGCCCACCTGGACGAGCAGGCTGTCGCCGTGGCGTTCACCTTCAACAACCTGCTCACGATGCTTGTCTTCGGCGTGGCCGAGGACGTCTCCAGGTTCATCCCCGCCGTCGGCGGACTTGTGGATCTCGCAGTCAGCCTGCTGTCGTTCTACTTCCATCGCATCGTGATCGTCACCGGCGACAATGTCTACATCTACCGGGACCTTCCATTCCATATCCCGGGCCGGCGGCTCGCCGCCTACCGGCGCGGACCCGGCCTTGTGCGTCTCGGAAGCCCGAACCCGGAGTCCGGGATCTCTCGGTTCATCCGCCGCGGACAGCTGACCTTCCATGACGGCACGGTCACCTTCCACGGGTTCCTGTGGATCCGGCGCGTCCAGTACATCGAACAGGAAGCCAACATCCCGTACGGCGCGTAATAAGACGGATTCAGCACCCGGACAATCGGCACACAAGAAGGGGTTGTCCCGCGGTCAAGCGGGAGCGCAGATGGATTCCGCTGCCGCGTCACGGCCGGCTCGCGCGGTCGCTGGCCGGGTACGGCTTGCCGTGGGCTTCCGGAACCTCCGCTATCCCGCCTCGGGCCGTCCCGTACGGATCGCGATGGTCGTGGTGTGCCTCGCCGCCATCGTGACCGAGCACTTCCTGATCGATCGCGGCCTGCCCGTGGCCGCGATCGTGGTCGCGGCCCTCGCGGTCGTGGCGGAGGTGGCCGCCCAGCAGGCCGCTTTGCGGGGGATCCGCCAGGATTAGCCAGCTGCGTCGGCCGGACGTTTCCCGGCCCAGATGATCCGGTCGGTGAAGCCGTCGCGCTTCTCAGCTTTGGCCGCTCGGCGCTTCTCCAACTACTGGCGGGTGGCCCGCGGGCTCGGCGAGGGCGTACAGCATAGATTCTGGCCTGAGCACAGGCACAGACGAGGAGGACGACCAGTGACCGACAATCGGATGGGCCCGCCCAGCTTTGGCAGCGAACGCGACATGCTGCGGGGCTTCCTCGATTACCACCGTGCGACCCTCGCAATGAAGTGCGAAGGGCTCACCGATGCGGAGCTGCGGCAGCGGTCGATGCCGCCGTCGACGCTTTCGCTGCTTGGCCTGGTGCGGCACATGGCGGAGGTGGAGCGTACCTGGTTCCGGCGGGTGTTCGAGGACAACGATGCGCCACTGGTCTGGTCCGAGAAGACCGACTTCCAGGCGGCGTACGACGCGAGCGCGTCAACCAGGGCTGAGGCGTTCACGGCCTGGGAGGCGGAGGCCGAGAACTCGCGCCGCATTGAGCGGGAGGCCGAGTCCCTGGACCTGGCCGGGCATCAGCCAAGATGGGGTGAGGACGTGTCGCTGCGGATGGTGATGGTTCACGTGCTCCTGGAGTACGGCCGCCATAACGGGCACGCGGACTTCCTGCGTGAAGGTGTCGACGGGACCGTAGGCGCCTAAGCCGCTGTCCGGGCCAGCGCTGGCACAAGCTAGACGGCGTGGAGCTTCCAGTGCCGCTGAGCGACGGTCGATCCTGGTCTTCACCGAGGGGAAGAAGACCGAGCCGATCTACCTGACGCGCTGGTACCGGATGCACCGTGAACGCGTCATCGTCACCATCGACGAGTTCCACGGGGCACCGCTGCAGCTCGTCGAGACTGCCGCCGCTAGACGTGCCGCGGATCGGCGGTCAGCCAGGCGAGGGCGCGGTGATGCTTACCATGAGTACTGGTGCGTGTTCGACATTGACGAGCATCCCCACGTTGACCAGGCGCTCCTGCTGGCAGCCTCGTCGGGAATCAGTGTCGCGGTCAGCAACCCGTGCATCGAGCTGTGGTTCCTGCTTCACTTCCAGGACCAGAACGCCGCGATACATCGCGGCGATGCCCAGCGCAAGTCGGCTGACCTGCTCAAGTGCGACAAATCGCCGACGACTGCCGCCCTCGCCGAGCTAGCTGGACGGTATGAGGAGGCCCGTCAGCGTGCGCAGGCGCTCGACAAGAAGCATGGACTAGACGGATCGCCGCCACGGTCCAACCCTCATAGCGTAGTGCGTGGCCGCGTCCGCGCGGGCCGTACTAGCCCGTCCAGCGGCCCAGCGTGATCTCGGCTGTGATACCAGGCCCGAAGCCCGCGATCAGGCCGGGACCGCGCTCGGCCACGGCGCCTTCGTCGAAGAGCCGGCTCAGCGCGTCGAAGATCGTCGCGCTGGCGAGGTTGCCCCGTTCGGTGAGGGTTGCCCGGCTGAAGCGGAACATGTCCGAAGTCAGCGACAGGCACTTGCACAGGTCTTCCAGGATGCGCGGCCCGCCTGCGTGCACGATGTAGAAGTCCAGCGCCGAGATGTCCCAGCTGTGCCGCCCGGCCAGCGAGCGCAGTGCCGGCGCCAGCATCGGCATCGTGGCCGGCACGCGCTTGTCCAGCTGGAAGTGGAACCCGGTGCCGGCCACACGGTAGGAGATCCAGTCCTCGGTGCCAGGAACCAGGTGCGAGCCGTTGCGTTCCAGCCGGATGCCGGCGCCGCCCTCGCCGCGGACGACCGCCGCGGCGATCGCGTCGCCGAACAGGCCGTTGGACAGCAGCGAGCCGACCCCCAGGTCGGCTGGCTGGTAGCAGAGCGAGCAGAATTCGCAGGCCACGATCAGTGCGTTAGCCTGCGGGTACGCCGTGCAAAAATCGTGCGCCCGGTTAATCGCCGCGCCGCCGCCGGCACAGCCGAGCTGGGCGATCGGCAGCTGACGGGTGTCGCGCCGGAAGCCCAGCGAGTTGATCATCCAGGCTGTCAGCGACGGCATCGTGAAGCCCGTGCAGGAGACGTACACGATGAGATCGACGGACCTGGCCGTAAGTTCCGCGTGGTCGAGGGCTTGGCGGATGACGTCGGGCACGCGCGCCCGGGCCTCCGCCTGGTAGAGGAGGTTGCGCTGCTCGAAGTCCTGCTGGCGCAGCGTCTCGCCGATCGGCCGGACGATGTGCCGGGTGAGCACGCCGGTATGCTCGATGAGCCGTAGCGCCAGGCCGAGCTGCTGGTGCCCGGCATGAAGGCTGCGGGCGAGTTCCAGCGTCTCGTCCAGCGTGATGACGTACTCGGGCACCGCGACCGCCGGCCTGCACAAAGTTGCCATGGCCGCCTGTCACCACGCGATCGGCAGGGCCAGCGGGTAGCGCCAGATCGACGCTGTGTTCCAGTGCACGCTGGCGGCGGGCACGGCCAGCCGCAATCGCGGGAACCGGTCAAGCAGCGTCCCGATGGCGACCTGGAGCTCCATCGTGGCCAGGCTGGCGCCGATGCAGTGGTGGGTGCCGTAGCCGAACGTCATGTGGCTGTCCGCGGTGCGGGTCAGGTCGAGCTCGTCGGGCCGTTCCCACTGGGCCGGATCCCGGTTCGCGGTGAGGTAGGAGACGTGCACCGCTTCTCCTGCCTTGATGGTCGCTGCGCCTATCGTCACGTCCTCGGTGGCTACCCGAGGAATTCCGACGCCCTGGCGGAACGGGATGAAGCGCAGCAGTTCCTCGAGGGCGCCCGGGAGCCGGGCCGGGTCGGCCCGCAGCCAGGCAAGCTGCCGCGGATGGGTCAGCAAGGTGTAGGCGATGTTGCTGATCTGGGCAACGCTGGTGTCATGGCCGCTGACCAGCATCAGGAGTCCCATAACCGCCAGCTCCTGGTCGTCGAGGAGCTCCCCGTCGTCGCGGGCCACCGCCAGGGCACTGAGCAGATCGGTGCCGGGGTCGTGGCGCCGTCGGGCTGTCAGGTCGACGAAATAGGCCCGCAGGCCCTGCTTGGCGTCCTTGGCCGCCACGCGGTCCCGCAGGCCGGTGCTCATCATCGTCGTCGCCCAGCCGCGCAGTCGGGCCCGGTCCTGCGCCGGGACGCCCAGCAGCTCGCAGATGGTGATCAGCGGAAGCCGCGCGGACAGGTGGCGCACCAGGTCCGCGGGCGCGCCGGCGGCCGCCATCTCGTCCAGGAGCATGCTCGCAGTGTGCTGCGTCGCCAGCCGGAGCTGCTCCACCCGGTCGCTGGTGAAGCCCTTCGCGACAAGCCGGCGCAGACGGCTGTGCGCCGGCGGGTCCATGAGGTTGATCTGTTCCGGCTGGGCGATGGGCTCCGGCGTCATGCGGGGCAGGTCCCGGCCGATGCCGGCCGACCGGCTGAACCGGCGGTCGGCCGTCACCCGCCGGACGTCGGAGTACCGGGTCACCAGCCATGCCTCGCCCTCGCCGTACGGCAGGCGGATCCGAGCGACCGGGGCCTCGGTGAGCAGCTGCCGGAGCAACGGGTCGAAGTCCAGCGCGCCGTCGTGCATGAAGGGGCAGTGCCATACCCCATCTGACGGGTTCATCGCACTTCTAGATTGGCAGGATCTCGAAGGTGGCGGTGCCCGAGGCGCTGGCTATACCGGTTGTCTCGCACGCAGCCGGGTCCAGGTCCGGGAGAGTGGTGACCTCGGTCGCTTTGTTCCCCGCGAATTCCCCGCTGGCGATGACGCCGGTGTCCGTGGTGACGATCTGGCCATTGATGTCGTCTGTGGTCCTAGTGGCGGAGAAGGTGCTGGTATTGCCGTTGCTCCAGGTGATGGTCGTCTTGACGGTTCCCTCGGTAAGCCCGTCGCAGGAAGCGGACGGGCTTACCGCGTGGACGCGGGCCATTCCGCCATCGATGGACAGGTCCGTGGAGACGCAGGGGCCGAAGGTAGTCTCCGCGCTGATCTTGGTGGCCTGCGGGGCGGGGGTCAGCGGCGGCGAGTAGGCGATGGACTCGGTGCCCTGGCACGTCAGCGTGCCCAGGGTTGCGGCCTGCACTGACATGGCCGGCAGCAAGGCCGCGCCTGCGCCCAGCAAGATTGCCGCGGCGGAATAGGTAATTGGCGTGATTCGCATAAGTTCACCCTCCCGGAATACGTTAGATGCGCATTCATTTCACTGCGATCTATGCGCAGACTAGCACGCCGAACGGGTGCGCCTCAGTAGCCAGCTTGGATTCCTTTGCGTGGCGCGCGGATCGCCGCCGCTCGCGGGGGCATTCGCGGCCACAGGGGCGCCGATCATTTTTTTTGCTTAAGCATTCGGAAATGTATAGCTAGCGATGAGCGTGATAGTTCTTACCGGCGCAAACGCAAGCCGATTCGCAAGATTTCCGAATACGTACCTTTTCTCTCTTCCCTTTGCCGGTTCTGGCATTGCCGTCCAGTCTGGCCTGGAAAGACCGACGTGCGGGTCGGCCCGTTTCCCGGTGGTCACTTCACCAGCGTGGCGCCCGGGGCCGCGCAGGAACGAAGCGGGCGCCATCCTTTTGGGATGACGCCCGCTTCATGCGTTGAATCTGTGCAGCGCGACGGGTGGGCTGCACCCGTCGCAGCGATCCCGCTAACAGCTCTCAGTGCTAGAGACGACCTCTATGTTCTCCGGATGCACGTCTGCTGAAGAGGGTGTCCCTGTAAGCCCGTCCAAGTCCTCGCAGGCTACCGATGCCGCGGCCAGCTTGACTGCCGCGGCCGCGCCGACCGCTGTGGCCGGCGCTGATACTGCTGCTGGCGCGGGGCCGAGGCATTCTGGTACGTGCTCCAGAACATCGCGTTCGGCGCGGGCTACTTCTGCAAGGTTCCCGTCAAGAAGGCCCTGTCTGAGCTGCCTCAGTTCGCCCAGGCCCGGCAGGCGGCGACCGTCGCGGCGCACACCCGCCGCGCCTGACCAGGCCACCCGCTTTGGGGCGTTCATCAGGGGGACTCGCGTTGCACGAGACCCCGGCTGCGCGTATAGGGAGGAGGGACCTAATGCCCGCCTGGCGAACGTTGTCCGTTTTACTGGATTTCCGAGTCCACAGACAGCAGATCACATGGTTACGTGTAATTTCCGTGTGATAACAACGGTTTCGACACGTGATCATGACTTCGAGGCGGCAGGGAAGGGCGGGGTACGGCCTGGCCGTCGGGTTAAATCGGACATCGGTAACTTGTTTTCCGACGCGTCCCCCGCCGAAAGAGTGCGCCCGGCCCCACGCGAAGAACCGGGCGCACTGGTGCAGGCTAGTGTGAAGTCGATCCTGGGCATGGTCATGGACAAGTTCACATAGATCACCGGTTAATTGCGGAAACCCAGGTATCCGCTGGCCAATCTTTGTCGTTTACCACGACCGCGACCGCCAGCAGCGCGCCGGGCGCCTACCAGGTCACGCCCGGCGGTCTCAACTCGCCTGAGTACACGATCGCCTACCAGCCCGGGACGCTCACGATCACGCCCAACTCGGCCGTCGTCACGCTGAAGTCCACGGCGAACACGGCGAACACGGCGAACACAACGAAGTTCGGCCAGAAGCTGACCTTCACCGCGACCGTAACGCTGGCCGGACAGGGAGCGGGCACCCCCACCGGCACCGTCACCTTCTACGACGGGACCGCCGCGCTGGCCACTGCAGCGCTCAGCAGCGGCACCGCGTCGCTGACCACGAGCGCGCTGCCCGGCGGCAGCGCCAGCCTGACAGCGCAGTACTCCGGGGACGCGAACTTCGGTTCCGGCACCTCGGGTGGGCTGATCGAGTCCGTGATGTTCACGGCTGCGATCAGCGGAACGAACACGGGCGCGCTCACGATCAAGTCCGGCCAGTCGGTCCTCGTGACCGGCACCGTCAGCGGCCCGGTCACGAGCGGAAGCGACCTGCTCGCGCCCGCCCTGGCGGCGCTGATCGCGGCGAACACGATCGGCGGCCCGCTCGCCTGCTCCGGCAACAACCCGGCACCCACGTCCGGCGGTCAGCCCAACACGGTCAACGGACCCCGCTCGGGCCAGCTAGCGAGGTGTCACCACCATGAGGCGACGGGTCACGGTCATGGCGATGGCAGCCGCTACGGGAGCCGGCTATCGCCTGGAGCTTCTGCTACTTTTCCTGCCATGAGTGACGCTTGGCGGGTAACGGTCACCTTTGACGATCCGGCACCTGCCAAGCGGGCGGCCCGGGAGTTGTCTGGGCACGAGGTCGAAGCCCAGGTCAGGCAACGGCTTGGCGTGCGGGTCGCGATCGCGGTCACCGACCTTCATCTCTACCTCTGCACCGGCACGCGCGACGGTGCCGTGGCGGCGGAAGAGGTAATCCGCGCCGTGCTGGCCGCACATCGCCTGCGCGCCAGTATGGTGACCCATTTCTGGGATCCGTCTACTGACCGCTGGATCAACTCGGCTGACTCAGTACCGGATGACACCGGGCTCACGCTGGTGCTGGACATGCGCAGGCACGGCTCCGCCCGCGAGGTCGCCGCCGATACCCGCATCGCGGACACGACCGGGTCGGCTACCTGGGAGATCCGCGTCAATCTGGCGTCGCACCACGACGCCGTCTCGTTCGCCAGGCGGCTAAAGGCCCAGGGCCACCCGCCGGTGCGGCGCTGGAGGCACCTGCTTGTCGGCGCGCGAAACCAGGACGAGGCGCATGCGCTCGCCGCGGCGATCCACGCGCAGGCCCCGCCGTGGGCCGTCATCTCCGTGTTCCGCGCCCCCTATACCGCCGCTGACGTGGTCCGTGCGACCCGGCTGCAGAGCAGCGCCCAGATGCCCCCGTTCTAGATGTCCTGTCCGTGAGCGGCCAGGACATCGTCATGACAAGCAGTGACCGAACCTCCCGCGGTCGGCAGAGGCGCTCGTCGGAGGCGAGGGGGCGGCGTTGGCCGAGGTCCTTGGCTGTTGCGTTGAGCTTGGTGATGCTGAGGAACTCGGGCTTGGCGCCGGCTCTAGCCAGCGGGCGAAGCCGTCGTACTGCACCACCAGCGGTCCGAGCACGCAAAATTCCATTCCTATCACCACAAACCCCCAGGGCAAGGAACCGGCTGCCTGCAATAACGTCAAAAACGCAGCGGTCATCCCGGCACTTCCGGGGCGCCGGGCTGGGTATTGCCGGGCCTCAGGACAACCACATGACGCGACCGCCCACGGTAACCCGCCACGGGAGCCTCCAGGCGAAATTCGAGGCAAACCGGGTGAAAGCATCCACTGGTAGGTGTATCGTCTTTTCTTGCCGCATGAAACAGTTGCCGAAGAAAGGAAAACCGCGCATGAAACAACTTCTGACACGCCGCAGGGCAGCCGTGCTCGCCGCAGCGACCGCACTCCTCATATCAGGTGGCGCCACAGCATCCGCGCAAGCCGCAACCGCATCGCCCGCTGAGGCCGACTTCACTTGCCCGAGCAGCACCGTGTGCCTCTTCCCGAACGACAACTACACAGGCAACTACGTCACCTGGGGCAGTCCCGCAGAACTCGCTACCGACGGGTGGAATGGGGCTTGGTGGCCATTCTCGGACGACTACGCATCTAATCCCGACCCGGGCTCGCTCAATGACAACTCAAACTCGATCATATGGGTCTACGCCAAAGATACGAACACATCGCGCTGCCTGACATCCGGCAGGTCCGTCCTGGACAACCTCTACGGCTATTTCTACATTGAGTACGGCGTAACCAGCTGCGGCGCCGAGCCCGGTGGGCGCCCATAATCCGCCCAGCCTCCTGCCCGCGCCTGCTCCAGCCACCGGCGCCTCTGACGGGCGATTCCACCATCACAGGTAGCCCGGCTAGCCGGGCTACCTTGCCCAGCAGTCGCCTTGCTCATGCCATTCCTGCCGGGTGGCCCGCAGCATCCGGCTTGCCAGCACGATGGGAGGCTCGCGCTGCAGTTCCCGGCCTGCCTGGGCGATCCGGCGTCGCATCGGCGGCATCCGCGCACGCGTCAGCCCCGGCGGGCGCGCGGACGACGGCCCCCGGCCACACGATCGCGACCTCGTACGCGATCGGGAGTCCCACTGTCGCGAACAGCGTCTATGAGGCGGGTGGCGGCGGCCCGATCGACTTCTGGAAAGTGGCGCTGAATGGCGGCGACCAGGTCCAGTTCGTCGCGGACACCCCCGGGTCCGGGGCGCGCCGGCCTCAACCAGCACTACGCCGTCCACCCCGCGTCTAGGCGGCTCCGGGCACGCCGCAGCAGGGCAAAGCCGTTCTGGCGAGTGACCCGCGGTCGTTCCCCGATTCCGCACGCAGGTCAAACATCATCTGCACCGCCCGTTCCCGCAGCTCAGGCGGGTGTACCAGGTGTGGGCGGCGACGGCGTGGTCGATGCCGACCCGGGGCTGTCCGGTCCAGGTCGCCATGTGGCTCATGGTGCACAAGACGTAGGTGACCAGTGGAATAAGGCCAATCAGACGGAAACGCCATGGAATTTTTGATCTTAGTGTTTATATGGTGGAATTTCGGACAGCTTTGGCCCGCAACGCGCCCGAGGCCTACAAGTTGCAAACCGACGCGGCCATGGCGCTGGTCATGGTGACAAGCGGGTGCGTGCCCGCTTGATCGAGAACGGTCACCGTCAGCTACGCGACGTCTTCCGGGACGGCCACCTCCGTAAACGGAGCGGGTGTCTACCCTAATTCCGCATACTTGTACGCGGCCGGGACGCTTACCTTCCCGCCTGGCGTGACCACTCAGACGGTGCGGGTGCCGATCCTCAACTGTGATGCGATTAGCCCGCTGACGTTCACCTTCAGGCTGGGCTCTGCGACGGGCGGGACCATCGTTACCACTACCGCGACAATCACGGTCATCACTCCGGCAACCGCGCCTGACGCGCCGACCGGCGTCACCGCGGTAGCTGGCAGCGAGGGCAACGCGACGGTGAGCTTTACGCCGCCCGCCTCTGACGGCGGTGACCCGGTCAACTACTACACGGTGACCGCCAGCCCAGGCGGCGCGACCGCGACCGGGATCACCATCCCCTCAAGGTCACCGGCCTCACCAGTGGCAGGGCCTACACGTTCACGGTCACGGCCACGAACTCCATCGGTACCGGGCCGGCCTTGGCGGCGTCCAGGCCGGTGACCCCAGGCGGCACGGTGCCAGGCGCTCCCACGAGCGTGACCGCGACCGCCGGGAACGCGAAGGTCACGCTCACCTGGCGGGCCCCGGCCGCCAACGGCGGTAGCTCCATCACCGGCTACTGGGTCTACGCTGGGACCGCGACTGGCCGGGAGAACTCCACGCCGGTCAGCAAGACGGCCATCACGGGCACCTCCTACGCCGTCACGGGCCTGACTGACGGGACGACTTATTACTTCGTCATCAAGGCCCAGAACGGCGTGGGCTACTCTTCCGCCTCAACCCAGGTGTCAGCGATCCCATCACCAGTGAACTTCGCGGCCAGGCCGGGAAGCGCGACCGCCGTCTCGGTGGGTGCCAACGGCGCCGTCTGGTCGGTCGGTACCACCAAAGTGCCGGGTTGGCGAGCCCGCATCATGGGATTCACCAGAAGTTTGTTGACATGCATCCTGCCAACCTGTTTAATCAGGGTGGCAAATGGTGCCAAAATTGTATAAATGAATGCAAGGCGGACAGTGGTAATTCGGCCCCGTCAACCCATGGTTCACGGGGCGGATCTCCTCCTGGGCGCGGCAACAGTATGTGCTGTCACTAATTTTTCGAGTCCTTGAGTCCGCCTCGCCGTGTTCTGACCCGGCGTGCCTGATACGGAGAATGCCCGTGGCAAGAAAGCCCACCATCCGTCGGCTCATTCGGCGCTGCTATCTCACGCTGATCATGGTGGTGTCGCTGGCGGTGGCCGCGGGCCTGGCCGCCGCGGTGCCCGCGCAGGCGACCGTGTCAGCGCCCGGCGGAGACTTCACGATCACGCTGAGCGCGTCGGACCTGGGCATCGCCCCGTCCTACCTGCAGGAGATCGTGAGCCAGGTCAATGCGGGGGGCACCAGCCTGAGCGGGCAGCTCGAGCGGACGATGCAAGAGTACGCCGGGGATTTCGCTAGCGTTGGCGTCGCTAACACCGACCCCGCACCGGATTTCGATCCCACGCTGAGCATGACCTCCGACGGCACCGGCATGGTCTTCGACATCCCGGTCGCGGAAGTAGAGGCCAACGCGTCTGTGTGGCAGGGGTTCATCGCCTGGGCGCTCAGCACTGCGATCGGGTACGGGCTGCGGGGGGCATGCATCGCGGTCCTGACAGCCACTGGGGTCGGCGCTGCCCTGATCCCGCTCATCTGCACCCCCCTCGGCGGCGCCGTGATGGGCTTCACGAAGGCCATGCTGGAGGCTTACTTCGACAACGACTTCTCAAGTCCGGCGTTCTGGTCGAACTTGATAATCAGCACGGTGGGCGGAGCGGTCGGCGGCTTCGCATGGGAGAAGTGGATCAGCCCGTTCTTCAAGACCGCCGGTGCCGCCGCCGCCGGGCGGCTAGGTACCTGGATCGTGAACAATGTGCCGGGGATCTCCTCCTGGGCCGGGACCGCGGCCGGCACGGCCGTGGAAGAGTTCGGGGAAATCTGGATCGGACTGGAAAATTCCCTGCCGATAGCAGTGGCCGATTACGATGGGCCTGCGGCGGGCACTCGGTCCTGTGACCTATACAGCACGGACGGTACGCCGTGCACGGCGGCCTACAGCATGGACCGGGCACTGTACTCCTCCTATGACGGACCGCTGTACCAGGTGCAGCGCGGTTCGGACAAGACGACGGCCGACATCGGGCTGCTGTCGACGGGCGGCGACGTCAACGCCGCCGAGCAGGATGCCTTCTGCGCTGACACGATCTGCACCGTCACCAAGATCTACGACCAGTCGCCGGAGTGGAACGACCTGACCGTCGCGCCGGGCGGCGAAGCCGTCTCCACTCCGGATAACCCCGCTATCGCCAGCGCGCTGCCGATCACGATCGGCGGCCACGAGGCGTACGGCCTGGACATCACCCCGGGGACCGGCTACCGGGATAACAGCGCCCACGGGACCGCGACTGGTGACGATCCCGAGAGCGTGTACATGGTGGCGTCCGGCACCAACGTCAACTCCCGCTGCTGCATGGACTTCGGCAACGCGGAGGCCAACAGCAACGACAACGGCAACGGGCACATGGACGCCGTCAACTTCAGCACGACGTGCTACATCGGGCCATGCACGGGAAGCGGCCCCTGGGTCGAGGCCGACTTGGAGAACGGCCTGTTCCAGGGCGCGAACGGCTCGAACCTCGCCAATACCGGGATCAGCGCCGACTTCGCCACCGCGATGCTGGAGAACAACGGGACGAACACGTACGCGCTCGATGGCGGCAACGCCCAGTCCGGCGGCCTGACTACCTACTGGAACGGGTCCCTGCCAACAACCGGCGGCTACATGCCGATGACGCTGGAGGGCGGGATCGTGCTAGGCACCGGCGGGGACAACAGCAACTGGGACACCGGCTCGTTCTTCGAGGGCGTGATGACGCAGGGCTTCCCGGACCAGGCCACCGAGGACGCCGTCCAGGCCGGCATCGTCTCGGCTGGCTACGCCGGTAACTCCGGTGGCATCGCGCCGGTGGCGGACACGGTGACGAATGCCAGCGGGAAGTGCCTGGACGTGCTCGGCGATGACACTGGGACCTCTGGCACCGCGGTGGACATCTGGGACTGCCAGTCTTACGCGGTAGACCAGCACTGGACGCACGAGGCCTCCAATGACTCGCTGGTGACCCTCGGCTTGTGCCTGTCGGTTGTCGGCGACTCCACTGCCGTCGGCTCGCTGGTGGACGTGGAGACCTGTAATGGGGAGGGTGGCCAGCAGTGGCTCCAGGAACCGGACGGGGCGCTGTTCAACCGCCCGTCCGGGCAGTGCCTGGATGACCCGGACGGTAACCTGACTGACGGTACTCAGTTGCGGATCTGGACGTGTAACGGCGCCGCGGCGCAGGACTGGTCGGTCAATGGCGGCAATCCTGTGGTCAATGCTCCCAGCGGGAAGTGCCTGGACGTGCTCGGCGACGACACCGGGACCTCTGGTACCGCGGTGGACATCTGGGACTGCCAGGACACCGCCGCTGACCAGCACTGGACGCTGAGCTTCCGGTGGCCAGCTGGGGACGCTGGGCATGTGCCTGAGCATCGTCGGCAACAGCACCGCCGCCAACGCGGACGTGGACGTGGAGGCCTGCGACGGCGAGGCCGGCCAGGTCTGGCGCCAGCAGGCCGGCGGGGCGCTGGTCAACCCGCTGTCCGGGCTGTGCCTGGCCGACCCCGGCGACGACACGACCGACGGCACTCAGCTGCAGGTCCAGGGCTGCGAAGGCGGGCCGGGGCAGCAGTGGATGGCCTACGACGCCAACTTCTACCCGCCGGCGGGAGTGGTCACCGTGGGCGGCAACGTCAACGAGTGCCTGGACGTGCTCGGCGACGACACCGGGACCTCCGGGACGGCGGTCGACGTGTGGGACTGCCAGCCCCAGGCGCAGGACCAGCACTGGCTGCACGACGCCTACAACGACTCGCTGGTGACCCTCGGCCTGTGCCTGTCGGTCATCGGCAACGCCACCGCGCCGGGCTCGAAGGCGGACGTGGAGACCTGCAACGGGGAAGGCGGCCAGAAGTGGCTGACCGAGCCGGACGGCGCGCTGCTCAACCCCCAGTCCGGGCAGTGCCTGGACGACCCCAGCGGCAACCAGGCCAACGGCACCCAGCTGCAGATCTGGTACTGCAACGGCGAGTCGCCCCAGCTGTTCGACGTCACCGGCGGGCAGCCGATCGTCAACACCTCCAGCGACAAGTGCCTGGACGTGCTCGGCGACGACGCCGGCGGGAATGGCTCGCCGGTGGACCTGTGGGGCTGCCAGACGTATGCCGTCGACCAGCACTGGACGGTGACCAAGGGCGGGCAGCTGGAGACGCTCGGCAAGTGCCTGGACATCGACGGCAACAGCACGGCTGAGGGGACGAAGGTGGAGCTGTGGACCTGCGACGGCGTGGGCGGCCAGGTCTGGCGCCAGCAGGCCAACGGGTCGCTGGTCAACCCGCAGTCGGGGCTGTGCCTGGATGACCCGGGCAGCAACACCACCAACGGCACCCAGCTGCAGATCTGGGACTGCAACGGCACCGGGGCCCAGGACTGGCTGGCCTACGACGCCACCCTCTACCCGCCCGCGGGCGTGGTCACCATAGGCGGCAACGCGAACGAGTGCCTGGACGTGCTCGGCGACGACACCGGGACCGCCGGAACAGCGGTGGACGTGTGGACCTGCCAGCCCCAGGCGCAGGACCAGCACTGGCTGCACAACGACAACGGGTCACTCCAGACGCTGGGCCTGTGCCTGGACACCGTCGGCGAGAGCACCGCCCAGGGCGCCCTGGCCGACCTGAATAACTGCAACGGCTCAGGTACTCAGCAGTGGGCGCAGGAACAGGACGGGGAGCTATGGAACCCGCTGTCCGGCCTGTGCCTGACCGACCCCAGCCAGGTTAACGGCACCCAGCTGCGGATCTCGCCCTGCACGGCCAGCACCAGCGCCGGCGGGGGCGAGGCGACCACGGCACAGGAGTTCGCCGTCACCGGCGGCAACATGGTCGCCGCACCCGGCGGGCAGTGCATGGACGTGCTCGGCGACGACACCGGAGGCAACGGCTCCCCAGTGGACCTGTGGGGCTGCCAGCCCTACGCCCAGGACCAGCACTGGGCGATGACGGCCAGCGGGGCCCTGTCAACGCTCGGCGAGTGCCTGGACACGGCCGGCGGGGGGACGACGGCCGGCACGCCGGTCGTGATAGCGAACTGCGACGGCTCCAAGACCCAGGTATGGATCTGGCAAACAGTGTCGGAAGGGACACAGAACTACGTAGTACTGATGAACCTGGGTGCCGGCCTGCTGTGCCTGACCGACCCCGGCGACAACACCGCGAACGGGACGCAACTGCAACTCGGTGACTGCAGCACGTCACCCTCGCAGACGTTCTACCTTTGGTAGCAGCTCTTGCACGGGTGCGTGGTCAAGTGGAACCGCCAGGCCCAAGACCGGTGCCTGGGCCTGGCGGCCTGACCATCCGCTACGCGATTATCTGCCAGTTGTGGTCGGCGGTGCCGTTGTTATCGAACTGGACCACCTGAGCGGAATCCGCCGTGGACATGTCCGACACGCCGAGCACTAGCCCGCTGTTGACGTTCTTGAACTCGATCACCGCGCCGCCATCGGGCGAGACTTGCATGATCCAGTTGTGGTCGAGGGTCCCGTTGTCGTCGTACTGGACGACCGGGGCGGAATCGGCCGTGGACATCCCCGACACGGCGAGTACCTTGCCGGTGTAGTTGTTCCTGATCCGGAGGCTGCCGTCTGCGTTGGGCAGGAATACCCACAGGTGGTCGGGCGTGCCGTCGTCGTCGTACTGGACGACGTCAGCGCTGTCGGCCGTGGACATGCCGGACACCCCGAGCACCTTGTCGCTGTTCAGGTTGAGCACTTTCACCGGGTTATACGGGACGAGTTGCCACAGGTGGTCGGCCGTGCCGTTGTCGGCGAACTGCACCACCTGAGCCGATTCGGCGGTGGACATGTCCGACACGCCGAGCACTAGCCCGCTGTTGACGTTGCTGATCCGGAACCGATAGGTCCCCTCTTGCAGCAACCGCCACAGGTGGTCGGCCGTGCCGTCGTCGGCGAACTGGACGATCGGGGCGGATTCGGCGGTAGACATGCCGGGCACCCCGAGTACCTTGCCGCTGTTGACGTTCTGGATCTTGATGTTGCCGGACCCGGCGTCTACCAGCCACCACAGGTGATCGGCCGTGCCGCTGTCCTCGTACTGGACGACGTCAGCGCTGTCGGCCATGGACATGCCGGAGACACCGAGGAGCAGGCCCGAGTTTTTGTTGACTATCTTGAACGGCGCCCACGTGATCGAGGCCGGCCACGTCGCGGTCCCGGTGGCCGCCACTACCTGCCACTGGTGGTCGGCGGTGCCGTCGTCGGCGTACTGGATAATGGAAGCGGAATCGGCGGTGGACATGCCCGAAACGCCGAGCACTAGCCCGCTGTTGACGTTCTGGAAGCGCAGCACCCCCCCGGCCCCGGGCGCGGCGCGGATGATCCAGTTGTGGTCGGGGGTCCCGGTGTCAGCGAACTGCACCACCTGGGCGGATTCGGCGGTGGACATGTCCGAGACGCCGAGCACTAGCCCGCTGTTGACATTGCTGATGCGGAAGCTGCCATCGGAGTTGGGCACGAACACCCACAGGTGGTCGGCGGTGCCGTTGTCGGCGAACTGGACAATGGGTGCGGAATCGGCGGTGGACATGTCCGAGACGCCGAGCAGCAGGCCGGAGTTGCGGTTGCACAGTTTCACCTGGCCATCCGGGATGAGCTGCCAGTCGTGGTCGAGGGTCCCGGTGTCAGCGAACTGCACCACCTGAGCGGAATCGGCGGTGGACATGCCCGAAACGCCGAGCACTTGCCCGCTGTTGCAGTTGCTGATCCGGAACCACCCGGACCCGCCGTCCAGCAGCCGCCACAGGTGGTCGGCCGTGCCGTTGTCCTCGAACTGGACGATGGGAGCGGACTCGGCGGTGGACATGTCCGACACGCCGAGCAGCAGGCCGCTGTTGACGTTCTGGATCTTGAGGTTGCCGGCCCCGGCGTCTACCAGCCGCCACAGGTGGTCGGCCGTGCCGTTGTCGGCGAACTGGACGACAGGAGCGGAATTGGCGGCGGACATGCCGGACACGCCGAGAACCAGGCCGGAGTTGCGGTTGAGTATCCGGAACGTCCCGTTCCCGGCCGACCACGACGCCGCGCCACCGGTCTGCGGGAACGTGCTGATCCGTAGCCGGGCGGCACCCATCGGGATGAGGCTGACCTGCTCGACCGGGGTGGTGGTGGCGATCGGGCCGGTCACCAGGGGGGTCACGACCGACTCGGAATCGGCCTGCCAGCCAGGGATCACCTGCGCGGAGGTGGTCAGCACGATCGGTGCGTTCGCCTGAGTGAACGGGTTGTTAATGTCGCCGCCGGTCGCCACCTCGATAGCCGCCCCGGGCACGAGCCCGTAGTTCCAGGGGGAGCCGGCGTGTACCTCCAACTGCGGCCACTGGGTGGTGCCGGCGGTCTGCACCCAGTTCTCGGTGATCTGCAGCGAGAACTCCAGTGCGCCGTAGCTCACCGACGCGGCGTTCTCCTGGGTGCTCCACGTGCGCACCGTCGGCGACATCGGCATTGTCAAGGTGACCTGGTCACCGTTGGACCAGGTCCGGTTGATGCGCGCGTAGGCCGGTCCCGCGCTGGCGGCTACGGCCGTGCCGTTGACGGATATCGCCGGGGAGGAGCACCAGCCGGGGATACGCAGCATCAGCGGGAAGGTGGTCGGGGAATTCAGTGCCACGCTGAGCGTCACCGTGTCAGAGAACGGGTACCCGGTGCTCTCGGTGATGGTCACCGATACCCCGCCGGTGACCTTCGCGGTCACCGCCGACGGGCCGTACATGGCGGCGCACAGCCCGCCGTCCGGGGTGGCCAGCCACATCTCCTCCGTCAGGTACGGCCAGCCCATGCCGTAGTTATGCGGGCAGCAGCGATACTGGTCCACGCCGGGCAGGTACGCCTGCAACGCGAAGGTGTCGTCGAACTGCCCGAGAGTCTTGGCGACGTCGTCGAGGTCAATGCTGTTGGGGCTGGTGATGTAGTGGACCACCCGGCCCATCGGGTCCAGCGCGGCCGGCAGGCTGTTGAAGGCCAGTTCCTCGACCCGGTCGGCCCAGACCGGATCCCCGGTGATCCGGTGCAAGATCTCATGGCTGGCCATGAACTCCACGATGCCGCAGGTCTCGAAGCCCTGCCGCGGATCGGTGTAGCCGGGCCGCGCGTTCTCGTCCCCGGCGAACCCGCCGCTGGGGAACTGCCCGTAGGTGCTCATCACGTCGCTATAGCGGGCGTAGGTCGCGGCGAGGTCGGAACTGTTGCCGGACAGGACCGAGTACATGGCGGGCTCGCGGAACCCCGAGGAGATGTTGACGTTGTGCAGCGTGGGCAGCCCGCTCTCCCAGTTTGCGGAGTTGGCGTGGATGGTTTTGACCAGGTCGAGCAGGCTGGAGTCGCCGTTGAGGTTGTACAGCCAGTAGATGACGTCGATCATCGATGCCCAGCGGGTGGCGCCCCAGCCATTGTTGTAGACCGACGTCGGCTGCTGGGCCAGGAACGCCAGGTAGTTCGCCATCACGGTGGTAATCGCGGAGTCTCCGCTGATCTCATACGCCGAGCGCAGGGCCTGCAGCATGGGCATGAACGGCCATGGGTCAAACCCGCCGTTCAGCTCGGTCCGCAGGTACGAGGGCCCGAAGAAACCATCAGAGGCGGCGGTGGCTACGATGCCGGAAACCCACTGATCGGCGGTGGCCTGCAGCGAGCTGTTGCCAGTGATCTGCCCCAGCGGGATGAACCCGCGAAGCCAGTAAGGCACTTCCTCCCAGCCGTTCGCCTGGGATGGATTAATCCAGCCGGTCGTGGACAGGTCCAGGAAGTGCGATACCTGCGGGTAGAGCCGCACCCCCCGTTGGCCTGGAGGTCCAGTTGCGTCGCTAGCCAGCCGGACGGCTGGACTGATCCCGGTGGCAGGCGCAAGAACGCGGCCGGCCGCAATGGCGCCAGCGGGACGGTATATCCCGCCGGCGAAATATTCGATGGCGCCGCCGCCGCCGACGGGGCAAATACCGTGCTCAGCCCCCCGGTAGCGGCGACGCCGGCGGCGGCTAGGCCGACCTGAAGGATGCTTCGGCGAGACAGCGTCATTGGTATTGCTCTCCTACTCAAACACGACGAAACAGCGCCTGCGCGGAAATCTTATGGTTAATGTCCATGGATGTGGTGTCACGGGATCGCCAAAGTCGTTTGAGACTTGGGTCTCATAGCGGGAGGTAGTCGAGCACGCGGTTTCGGTTGCGTGCGATGGCCTGGCCCGGCTGCTGGATGCGTCCTGGCCCTGGACCTGCTTGCGCCCCGGCTGCCGGTGTCGGAAATTTGTCGGAATCCGCTGTTGGAGGGAACCGAGGGGGCGTCGGCCAAGCTGACGGCCATTTCGCGACATAAGATTCCCGAACGCCCCGGAACGTCACTCCAGCCCAGACTCCAACTGGAGGCCGCCGTAGCCCTCGCTGAGCGCTCTCGGCATATATGCTTCGTACTAGCCCAATGTCGGCTGTAGCGGGGGACAATGGTGAATATCAGGCGTAACAGGGCAGTAATTTTTTCGCTGCTCGCTACTGGCGTGCTTGTCGGCAGTCTGGCGGCAGTGCCATCCGCGGCGCGAGCGGCGTCGTCCGGCTCGTCGGCGCAGCGTCCCGTTGCGCTGCCGGCCAGTGTCGCGCCGCGTGTCCTGGCGGGTGCCGAGCGGCTTGGGGCCGTGGCGGCCGCGCAGCAGGTCCACGTCGATGTCGCGCTCAAGGTCCGTGACCAGGCGGCGCTGACAGCCTACCTGGACGGGCTGGCGAACCGGAAGTCGCCGTACTTCCACCACTTCCTGGCCAAGGGGCAGTTCGGCCCGCTGTTCGGCCCGACGCTCGCCCAGGTGCAGGCGGTCTCCGACGCGCTGAAGGCTGCCGGGCTGTCTCCCGGCGCCGTCACCTCGGACCGGCTGATGATCCCGGTGACGGCGACGGCCGCTCAGCTTGAGCGCGCCTTCGGCGTCAGCCTTATCGACTACCGGCTGCCGGGCGGGCGAGTGGCTTATGCCAACGACACCGCGCCGAAGATCGCCGCGTCCGTGGCGCCGGTCGTGCAGGGCGTGCTCGGCCTCGATGACCTGTACCAGGCGCAGCCGCAGTCCCTGGAGCGGGCGCCGGCAGGCCCAGCCCAGCGCCCCAGCCTGTCTGACCTGCCGAAGGCGAGCAAGGCACAGCCCGCCGCGACAGGCCCGAAGGCGTGCTCCGCTGCGTCGGACACATGGCCCAACACGATCGACGTCTTCGCCGGCTATTACGGGATGTCGCAGCTCTACGGCCTCGGCGACCTCGGGCAGGGCCAGAAGATCGCGCTGCTGGAGCTCGAGCCGAACCTGCCCTCCGACGTCCGTGCCTATGAGTCCTGCTACGGCATCTCCACCCCGGTGAACTACGTCGAGGTCGACGGCGGCCCCGGGAGCGCGCCGACCTCGGAAGAGACCGCGCTGGACATTGATGTCGCTGCGGGACTCGCGCCTGACGCGACGATCGACGTCTACCAGGCCCCCAACGACAGCGTGGGCATCCCTGACTCCATCACCGCGTTCGTGGCCTCCGACACCGAGAAGACGATGTCCATCTCGTGGGCACTGTGCGAGGAACTGTCCAGCTCGGCGGAGGAGCAGGCGGACGAGAACGCGGCCTATGCGGCTGACGCCCAGGGCCAGACCATCCTGGCAGCCGCAGGTGACACCGGCTCGTCCGGCTGCCTCAGGGGCGACGCGAGCGACGCCGACCTGAACATCAGCGTCCCCGCTGACACGCCCTACATCGACAGCGTCGGCGGTACCGGGTTCGACTCCAGCGGCAACGAGGTCGTCTGGAACGAATCGGCGATCTCGGACGGCGCTGGCAGTGGCGGCCTGTCCACCGCCTGGTGCATGCCCGACTATCAGTACCAGCCCTCGATCCCCGGCATCTTTGACGGCGAAACGGACACCTACCCGGTTTGCGCGGACAGCGTGGACTCGCAGGGCTATGTCCGGGAAACCCCGGACATCTCGGCCAACGCCGACCCCGAGAGCGGCTACGTCATCTACTACGACGGCAGCTGGCAGGTCTGGGGCGGCACCAGCGCGGCGTCCCCGCTGCTGGCGGCCCTCGCCGCGCTCACGGACGCCTCGCCGTACTGCTCCGCCTACGGCTCCGGGCCGGCGGGCGTGTTCCCGCAGGCGCTCTACTTCGTGGCGGCAGCCGATGCGACCAGCATCTACTCCGGTGCCTACCCGCAGGTCCTCAGGGACATCACCAGCGGGAACAACGACTACACGCCAGGCGGCTACACCGGCGGCCTTTACCAGGCGACCACGGGCTACGACCTGGCTTCCGGGCTCGGCGCGCCCATCGCCTTCGGCGTCAGCCCGACGAACTACTACAGCACCTACTATCCCGGCTACACCGCGCTGATGTGCGAGGTAACGGCGACCAGGCTCACGTCCCGCCAGGTCACCAGCGTGGTGCCGAGTTCCGGTAGCGCTGGCAAGACCGCGACGGTCACGGTGCACGGCAGCGGCTTCCTGCCGATCGCCGGGGCGGACCTGCTGCGGGTCTACTCAGGCTCCACGGTCCTGGCGACCCTCACCCCGTCCTGCACCACCACTGCCTGCACGGTGACCCTCCCGGCCGAGTCAGCCCGGACCGTGGACCTGCGGGTCTCTGTCGAGGACGGCGCGTACACGGCGGCGGCCACCGGCGACCGGTACACCTACCGGAACCCGCCCCCGCCGCACATCACCTCGATCTCGCCGTCTCACGGCACCAGGAGCGGGGGCACGAAGGTCACGATCAAGGGCGCCAGCTTCACCGGCGTGAAGTCGGTGACCTTCGGCGGCAGGGCAGGAACCCACATCGCCGTCTCCGGCACCGCAACACTCACCGTCCTGGCTCCGAGTGGAACCGAGGGCGCGACGGTCAAGGTGGTCATCTCTGCTGCTGGCGGCGTCAGCAACGCTGCCAGCTACCTCTACGCGGACACCCCGCACATCACGTCTATCTCACCGGCGAAGGGCACCCACAACGGCGGCACGAAGGTCACCGTCAAGGGCGCTAATTTCGTCGGCGTGAAGTCGGTGACGTTCGGCGGCAAGGCAGGAACCCACATCACCGTCTCCGGCACCGGGACGCTCACGGTGGTCACGCCCAAGGGCACCAAGGGCGCGAAGGTGAAGGTCGTCATCACAGCCGTCGGCGGCACCAGCAACACGGTCCTTTACCTCTATACGTAGCTAGTGCCCGCGCGCTGCTCTTGATCGTTGCCACCGTCCCGGCGGCCTTTGCGACCCCTGAGGCTGGTTACTTCAGCAGGGAGGACGTCAGGTCCCGGCTGGAGTCCGCCACGACGCAGGTGATCGAGTGTTGGCCGTCGGTCCAGGTCTGCTGCTCCGGGTAATACCAGAGCAGGTTCATCGAGGAGGTGACCTGCGCGGGGTCGAGGTCGGCCACGGCCTTGGCCTTGCAGCCCGGGTATGCCTGCGCCTTAAGCGCGGCCGCGCCCGGGTACGCCGACCCGGAGACGGGCAGCAGCGCGATCACCTGGGCGTTGTGCGGACTGGTGCAGGCGACGGCCGTGATCTGGGTCGTTGTCCCCGCGTTGGGCTGGTTGCCCGCGTCGTTCTGGAAACAGTCACCGGCGTGCAGCGCCGTGATGCTGAGGTGCCCGCTCTGGGTGATCTGGCCCGTACTCGACCGCTGCGCCGCGGTCGAGGAGAAATAGACGACGAACCCAATCGCGCCCGCGATCCAGACCGCGGACAGGCAGATGCCGGCAATCGCCAGCCCCTTGCCCCGCTGTGGCACGTTACGGAGCTTCGATAGCGCGACGATGCCGAAGATGATGCTGAGCACGGAGACGGAGATGAGGCCGAGCACGAACGAGGCGATGGCCCAGCCGTTGGTGCCCGTCTTGGGCATGTCAGCGGTGGCGTAGTGGACGCCAGGGATGACCGGGCGCATGGGTAGCAGCGTGCTGTCTTCCACCCACAGCTGCCACCCCGGCGGCACCGGCGGCCAGGATGGATCGGGTTGCCAGCCGGGCGGCGGGGTGAAGTCTCGGGGGACGGGCGGCCAGCCAGGCGGCGGGTTAAGGCGATATCCCATGATGCTATTCCTGAAATGTTTGCTGCCAGGCCAACGCGGCAGGTCGGCAAATGTCCATCGATGGAGGATTTCGTGGCAAGCTTAGTGGATCCGATACAGCGCAAGCCTCCGGCACTGCCCAGCACAGAGGCCCCCACCTGGCCTTTCCCGTCTCCTGGGCCGGTCTTCTGGTTCGCGAATGGCGCGCTCAGCTCGATTGCTTCGTTATTCATTATCAAGATCGTCAAGGGTCGTCTACGGTCGGGAGATTCTATGCTGGCCTACTGGCGTGGCCTTAGGCTCTGGCGCTATTCGGCGGTGAATTCTTCTTTGGCTGGTTAAGCGCTGGTGCGTCTTGTCGTTTGTGCTGGGCAAGGCGTTGCGGGGTGGCCTGCCTGCGCGTGAGTGGGGTGCGGTGGGCGAGGCGGACTTCTACCGGGCTGAGCCGTCCGCGCACGCGTCCTGGCGGTGGGCCGTCCTGATGGGCGCGAACTCGCGGACCTACAAGTTCGCGCTGGGGGACGTTCTCCTCGAGCTTGCGGCCTCGGGGCGCGATGCGGTCACCCTGGAGGAGCTCGCGGCTCCTTACGCGATGGGCATAGTCCGCCGGGTAGGGGACTCGCCCCAGGCTTCGGAACGGACGAGCCTGGCGGCCACAGACTTCCTCGCCGTGGCCAAGGAGGATGCCGAGGCGTCCCTGGCGGCGGGCCAGCCGTCCGAGCGGCTGGTGCAGGCCGCCGTGAAGTCGATCCCTGGCATGGTCATGGACAAGTTCCACAATGTCCCCGGTGGGCAGCTGCCGCACACGTTCTACTCGCTTCGCGGGCGAGGCCGGGACCGGGTGGTCCAGCTTTCCCCGGACCTGCGTCGCATCGCGGCGTCCCCGCAGCTGGCCAGCCTGCGTGGTGAGCTGGACGCGCGCTGGAGCATCGTCGAGGCCTCGTTCACCACCGGGGTGGGCCGCAGCGTCATGGAGGAAGGGCTGGCGGTCGACTTCGCTGAGTGGCGGCTCACGGACAGGAGGCGAAGGCGTTCTGTAGCGGGGGTGAAGGAGGCGGTTATTGGCTTCCAGCACGGTCGCTGCCTGACCTGCGGCGACATCATCTGGCCGGGGGACCGGGACGCGATCGACCACGTGTTCCCGCTGGCCCTCATGGACCGCTTCCCCGTTGCGCGCCAGTGGCCCGAACTGGATCTCGACAAGGTGTGGAACCTGGCGCCCGCGCACTTCGACTGCAACGCTGGCAAGAGCGCGCGTCTGCCGACGGCCGCGGAGCTGCGGGGGCTTGTGCAGCGCAACGAGGCGATCAGGAGCTCGCCGCACCCGCTGAAGCGCACCCTTGAGATCACCCTCGGGCCGTTCGCGTCGAAGGGCGGGTGGCCAGAGTACGTCCGCGCCGTGCAGGACGTGTTCTCGTGAGGGCGGGCCGGCCGTGAACGACCTTCAGGACGGCCCTGAGTTCAAGTTCGCCGACTGGGCGCGTCGGCACGTGCCCAGCAAGACGGTCGGTGTCTACACCATCTGGCGGAGCGCAGACTTCGTGTACGTCGGGATGAGCACTGACTTGCCGACGCGGCTGAACGCGCATGCCTCTGGCCGGCGAAGCGGGGACCAGTTCAACGTGTACGTATGCGACCGCCTCGTCGTCCCTACCCTGACACCGGACCAGCTGCGCGACATCGGGCGAGGCGAGCTGCTCCTGGATCGGATGACCAGGGACTACGTTCGGGAGCAGCTGACGTACCGGTATGTCGTGTGCCGAGACAAGGCGGAGGCAGATGCCTTGGAGCGGGCCGTGCGTGAGGGGAAGCTGCCCGCTGGGCGGCCGTTCCTCAATCCGCTGGTTCGGCCCGACGGTTCCCGGTCCAGATAATCCGGTCGGTGAAGCCGCCGCGCTTGTTGGCCTTGGCTGCTCGGAGCTTTTCCAGCTGATCGCGGCTGGTGCCCGTCTGCTCGGCGAGGGCGTACAGGACCTCGAGGATGTCGGCGAGTTCCTCCGGGTCGTTGTCGGAGGCGATGAACTCCGCCACTTCCTCCTGGAGCTTGTCCCGCAGCCGGGCGCCGTATTCGGCGGCGTCGGCCGTGTAGATGACAGGCTCCAGCCCCTCAGCCTTGATGATCTCGGGAATCCTGTCACGCACGAGCTTGCCCTGGCTCACCATAGCTCTCCCATCTGTACGCAGTAGTGCGACCTAAATTACTGGTGTGACCATGTGACTGAAGCTCGCCGAGAAACTTCAGTGGCAGTCAATCGACTGGGAGTGGCGATCCGGTCGGCCATGGGGTTCCGCTGCCATCAGGAATCTTGGGTTTCTCGGCTCCTGATTGCTCCTGATCGGTTGATCCGGTTCTGTGGCAGAATCTGCCTAGAGGAATTAGCGCGACTGACTACAGGGGTGGGGCATGAAGGCTACTGAGGCACGGCTGCTGGACTTCCTGAAGAAATCACCGCAGCTCACCATCCCGATCTACCAGCGTACCTACTCGTGGACGCTGCGTGAGTGCGAGCAGCTGTGGGAAGACGTCCTGCGCTCGGGGCGGTCGGAGGACATCGCGGCCCATTTCATCGGCTCGATCGTGTACATCGAGAAGAGCCTGTACCAGGTGATGGGGCCGACGCCGCTGCTGGTCATTGACGGGCAGCAGCGCCTGACGAGCGTCTCGCTGCTGCTGGCCGCGCTGGCCCGCCACCTGGACGGCGAGCCGGTCGCGGGGTTTTCCGCCCGGAAGATCCGCAACTATTTCCTCCTCAATCCTGAGGAGGAGGGCGAGGGCGGCTTCAAGCTCCTGCTGACGCAGACCGACAAGGACACGCTCCTGGCGATCGCGCAGGACAAGCCGATACCGCCGAACCCGTCGCGGCGGGTCAGGGAGAACTTCGAGTTCTTCGACACGCAGATCTCGGACTTGAATGAGGAGGCACTGGCTGCCCTCTGCCTGGGGCTGGGCAAGCTGCTCGTGGTCGATATCGCGCTAAGCAAGGACCAGGACAACCCGCAGCTCATCTTCGAGTCCATGAACTCCACGGGTCTTGACTTGAGCCAGGCCGACCTCATCCGCAACTTCGTCCTGATGGCCCTAGACCCCAAGCACCAGACCCAGTTGTACAACGATCATTGGCGGCCGATGGAGCTGGCCTTCGGGCAGGAGGCGTACAGTGCGTACTTCGACGCCTTCGTGCGGGACTACCTGACGATGAAGACCGGCGAAATTCCCAAGATTGGCGCCGTCTACGAGGCATTCAAGGCGTACGCCCGGCTGGGGCAGGTCGCGGCCAACGGGGTCGATGCGTTGCTGGCTGACCTGCAGACTTACGCCGAGCACTACTGCGCCATGGCACTCGGGCATGAGCCGGACAAGAGACTTGCCGCCGTGTTCGCCGACCTGCGCGAGATGCGCGTCGATGTCGCCTACCCGTTCCTGCTCGAGCTGTACAACGACATGAAGCAGGAACGGCTCTCCGTCGAGGACATGACCCGCATGGTGCGGCTCGTGGAGTCATACCTGTTTCGCCGGGCCGTGTGCAGCCTCCCCACCAACTCCCACGGCCGGATCTTCGCAGCCATGACGCGAGCCTTGCGCGATGACCGCAGCTTCGACAGCGCGGCGGCGTACCTGCTGCTATCAACCTCCACTCGGCGCTTCCCACGCAACGACGAGTTCGTGCGCGACCTCTGCTCGCGGGACGCCTACAACTTTCCGCGGCGCACTTACCTGCTGCGGCGTCTGGAGAACCACGGGCGCAGGGAAGTCGTTCCGGTTGATGAGTACACGATCGAGCACATCATGCCGCAGGCCATCGATAAGTCCCCAGCCTGGCAAGACGAGCTGGGACCCGACTGGGAGCAAGTGCACTCCACTTGGCTGCACAGGCTCGGCAACCTCACGCTGACTGGCTACAACTCCGAGTACAGCAACCGCACGTTTGCCGAGAAACAGGCCATCGAGGGTGGCTTCCGTGAGAGCCCCGCTCCGGCTGAACAAGGGCCTCGGGACCTTGGCCACTTGGAATGAGTCCGCGATAGCCGAGCGGGCACTGCATCTGGTCCAAACGGCTGTGGAAGTGTGGACACTGCCCGTACTGCCGGAGGCGGCGCTCGCAGGGTACCGAGACATGCCCGCGAAGCGGTCCACTCGGGCTGCTTACTCGCTGGACGATCACCCGAACATCTCGCCAGGCCAGCCAATGCAGCCGCTCTTCGATGCGTTGCGGAAGGAACTTCTCGCCCTGGATCCAAGCGTCAGCGAGGACTTCTTCAAGCTCTACATCACCTACAAGGCGGACGGTTACTTCGTCCACGTGATCCCGCAGAGCAAGCGGCTGGTCCTCAACCTGAACATGCCGTTCAGCGAGCTGCGCGACCCCGAGAGGCGTGCCCGGGACGTCACGAACGTCGGGCACTGGGGGCGCGGCGACGTGGAAGTGACGCTGAACGCCCACGAGGACCTGCCGTACATTCTGGGCCTGGTCCGTCAGGCGCTGGAGCGGCAGCTGCACATCGCAGACGACGAGCAGTAGCGATCCGGCCGATGCACCCCGAGCAGTAGCCGGGGCGCCTCAGCCACCCGCCTTTGGCTGGCCTTCTCTTCGACCGGAATAACGATGTGGACGTTGATGGGCTGGCGCACGCCGAGGTGACGCGCGCGGCAAATTCCCAAAAGTTGCTCAAAGTTGCGAATTCATCGGATGGCACCCTAACTGGACTTGCATTAAGATTTCATCCGCCAGGCCAGGAAGCGTCTTTTGGTTGGGGGAGTCAAGACTGGTGAGTGAGCTATCGCACGACCCCTTTGCCGTGGGGAGCATCGTCTCGCTACGTGCGGACGCGAGTCGTGCGGGTCCCATCATCGCCGAGTACCCAGCCATCGGCGGGCGGCGGCGGTTCAACGTCTATCACTCCCCGAACCGGAGTCGGGTCTACTTCGAGGACCAACTGCAGCCAGTCGCTGGCCGCGACGGTGATGAGTGGACCGAGGCGCTGGCCGACGGCCAGTTCGTGGATCCCGTCGAGTTCCGGGCGCGCCTGACGGCCACCAGGCTTAACAATCCGCAGACCGACCATCTCTACTCGCTCCGGTCCGCCCGGATCCAGTTCATCCCGTTCCAGTTCAAGCCGATCCTCCGACTACTGCGGGCCGACCGGCCACGGCTCCTAGTTGCCGATGACGTGGGCGTGGGCAAGACCATCGAGGCCGGGTTGATCCTGAAGGAACTGTCAACTCGGCAGAATCTCCAGAACGTCCTGATCCTCTGCCCGAAGGCACTGACCACCAAGTGGCGCGCCGAGATGCGCCGGTTCGATGAGGACTTCCGCATCCTCACCGCCGATACTCTGCGCTACTGCCTGGACGAAGCCGACATGGAGGGCGAGTGGCCGCAGGAGTACTCGCGCTCCATCGTCCACTACGAGTTGTTCCGGATGAGTTCCTACTTGATGGGGACGGAGGGCCGACGGTGCCACCGTGGCCTTCTCGAACTCGACCCGGCCCCGCAGTTTGACCTCGTGATCGCTGATGAGGCCCATCACCTGCGAACTCCAGGGAGTGGTGGCCATCAGCTGATCGAGCGCCTGTGCCTGACCGCGGAAGCGGTGCTGATGCTGACAGCCACTCCGGTCCAGGTTCACCGGGATAACCTATACACCCTGCTGCACCTACTCCGTCCCGAGCTGTTCCAGGACAAGCAGGTCTTCGAGGACGTCATCGAGCCAAACCGGTTCCTAACCAGCGCGACGAAACTGCTGCGCGCCGGTCCCTCTGGCCGGGAAGACTGGCTAGTTGCTGCTGCGACCGCAGTCCAGGAGGCTGCCGACACCACCTGGGGCAACAAGGTCCTGCGGTCGGACCGGCGATTCCAGCAGGTGGTGACTCGTATGAGTGGCGACAGCCTCGACGATGAGGGCCGGGTCCGCAGCATCCGGGACTTGGAGGAACTGCACTCGCTGGCTCACGTAATGAACCGCACCCGTCGCCGCGACATCGGGCGGTTCACGATCCGCGAGCCGCGGACGGTGTCGGTGCCGTTCACGCCGGAGCAGCGTCAGCTCTACGATGCCGTTCTCGCCTTCCGCGAGGAAGTCTTGCTCCAGAAACACGATCCTCTGGTCGTCCGCCTCATCCTCGATACGCTCGAGCGGCAGGCGGAAAGTTCCATCAATGCCTTGAGCGCCACTGTCGACAGAGTCCTCGCGTCCGGCGACCTGTCCATCTCCGATGTCACTGATGATCCCGAGGCGGAGGATGCTGGGGGTGCCGTTCCGGACGAGGTCCTTGCCGCGGCGCGTAACTTCGTCGCTGCGGCAGCATCCCTTCCCGCTGAGGACCCGAAGTTCGACCAACTTCACGAGATCGTGTCGATGACGCTGGAGGACAGCGAGAGTCCGGGCAAGATCCTCGTCTTCTCCTATTTCCTTAACACCATCTCCTATCTGCACCAGCGCCTCACACGTGCAGATGTCCGCACCGGGGTCATCACCGGGCGCAACAGCGACGAGGAACGGGAGGATCTCCGTCGGCGGTTCCGGCTCGATCGCGGCGATCTGGACGCGATCGACGTGCTGCTCTCGTCCGAGGTCGGTTGTGAAGGACTCGACTACGAGTTCTGTGACCGGCTCGTCAACTACGACATCCCGTGGAATCCGATGCGGATCGAGCAGCGGATCGGTCGTATCGATCGTTTTGGCCAGCGCAGCGACAAGGTGCTCATCTTCAACTTCATCACGCCGGATACGGTCGCCGAGCGTGTCTTCTACCGTTGCTTCGAACGGCTGGGCGTCTTCCAGGACTCCGTCGGTGACCTTGAGGATGTCCTGGGCGAGATCACGCAGGACCTTAACCGCGTCGCGCTTGACCCTTCCCTGTCACCTCAGCAGATAGCGGAACGGACGCGGCAGATCTCGGACAACGCCATCCGCCGAGTGGAGGAGCAGCGGCGGCTTGACGAGGAGAGCGGGAGTCTTCTCGGCCTGGACGATGCGTTCACGGACGAGGTCGAAGAGGTCGTGAGCGGTGGCCGCTTCGTTGACGAGTCGGACCTCCACTGCCTCATCGACGCTTTCCTCAAGCAGCCCCTAATTCGCGGCTCCCTCGTCAAGGACGCCAGTCCACTCATCTACCGCCTCCGGGTCAGCGAGCACACCCGACGAGAACTGACGTCACGAGTCCAGGAAGCAGGCCGCCCAGGACGCCTCACGACATCCTTCGTGCGGGCGCTTGAAGCGCAGGAGGACATACTGCTGACCTTTGACCAGCAGTCGGCGGCGCAGCGCCGCGAACTGGAGTTCATTACCCCGGTACACCCGCTAGCGCGGGCCGCGACCGCCTGCTGGGTGGCCTCAGGTACCCAGCTCGTCAGCGCGCTGCAGGTAACGAGCGATCTTGTGATGCCCGGCCGGTATGCGTTCACTTGCGAGGTGTGGGAGACACTGGCTGTCCGCCCCGACCTTCGGCTGGTCTGCCTGGCGGTGGACACGGATAGCGGAGAGGTTGCCACGGAGCTGTCCCGTGTCTTGCTCTCGTTGCTGCCTGCCGCGCGCCCGTTGCGCACGGCGCAGACGGATATTTCCAGCGATGCACTGGCTGAGTCCTTCGGCGGCCTGGATGCTGTTTCCGACGTCCAGCGCCGGGAGCTTACCCGGGGGCTGGCGGAGACGAATGAGGTACTTGTCAGCCGGAAGCTAGCCAGCCTGCAGAGCTTCCACGATGGTCGGGTCCGGCGCCTGCAGGGCGATCTCCGGGAGGCGACAGACCCTCGGATCATCCGGATGAAGAAGTCGGAACTGGCCCGGGTCGAAGACGACTTCGCGCGGCGCAAGTCCACCCTTGAGGCGGCACGGCAGGTTGACGTCATCTCCGAGCGGGTGGCGGCAGGAATCATAGAGGTGATCCGGTGACGACCGACTACGAGCAGATCAGCCGAGAGAACATTGCCCGCTATGGCTGGGACACCGCATATATCGACCTTCTTGGGTCGCTCTACAACGAGCGCACGCACTTCATCTTCGAGCTGATCCAGAACGCGGAGGACACCGGTGCGACGACTCTCACGTTTGACCTGCACCTGGACCGGCTCGAGGTATTGCACGATGGCCGCCCATTCAGCGAGGCTAATGTTCGCGGGATCTGCGGCGTCGCACACGGCACCAAGGGGGAAGACCTCACCAAGATCGGCAAGTTCGGGATCGGGTTCAAGTCGGTCTACGCGTACACGCGTACCCCGTACATCTACAGCGGTAATGAGAGCTTCCGCATCGACAATTATGTCCAGCCGCATGCCACCGTGCGGCGGTCGGTAGCGAGGGCGGGGACTACTTTCGTTTTCCCCTTCGACCGAGATGATATGGCCCCCACGAAGGCCTTTGTCGAGATCAGCGCAGCGCTCGGCAACGTTGCGCCGCGATCGCTGCTTTTCCTCAGGAGCATCCGCCGGATAGTCGCCAAGCGACCAGGGCTTCCGAACGTCACCCTTGAGCGGGAAGCCGCCACGGGACCCACACGGTCAAGCCAGCTCGTTCGCGTCTATGACAGTGCTTCCGTTGGAGCCAACGACAGCTACTGGCTGATCTGGAAGCGAGATGTCAGCGACGCGAGCCACCGTGACCAGCACGTGGAGGTCGCCTTCTGCTACGAGCATGACAGCAAGCAGAAGGGCACCGAAAAAGATATCGTACGGGTCAGGCGATCACCGCTGGTCGCCTTCTTTCCGACTGCCAAGGAGACCCGGCTCGGCTTCCTGGTCCAAGGCCCATACCGGACCACGCCGGCCCGTGACAACATCCCCGAAGACGACGCCTGGAACCTGCACCTTGTCAGGGAGACAGCGAATCTGGTTGTCGAAGTCCTCCGTGAGCTTCGGGACAGTGGGCGGCTCACGCTCGAGGTCCTCCAGTCACTGCCGATCACTCCGGATGACTTCCAGCGCACGATGTTCTGGCCTCTTTTCAAGACGGTGAAGGCGGCCATCTCCAGCGAGTCCCTTATCCCGGTCGCGGGGGGCGGCTACGCGCGGGCAAGCGAGCTGAAGCTCCCCCGAACCGGCACAGTGCGTTCCCTCCTTGCGCCCCAGGCGCTCACCGAGCTGTGCTCAAGTCCCGATCCCCTCCGGTTCATCCACGAATCGCTGACCCCAGACCGCGCGCCGGCCCTCTGGCAATACCTGCGCGACGAGGCAGGATTGGAGGAGATCACCGCCGAGGGCGTCGTCACCAGGCTCACCGCGGAGTTCCTCGCCAGCCAGCCGGACGAGTGGATCAGCCAGCTCTACGAGTTCCTCAATATGACGCCGGCGCTGTCCCGGAAGCCACGCCTCCCGAACGAGCGGACGGGCCAGGCCCGTAGCAAGCCGATCATCCGGCTTGAAGATGGCAGCCACGTGCTGCCCTTCAAGGCCAGCGGATTCCCGGCAGCCTACTTGCCGGGTCAGGCCGCAACGGAGTTCCCGACCGTGCGCCGCAGTGTCCTATCCTCGGCTCCGGCCCGGCAGTACCTTGAGTCGCTAGGCTTCACCGCGCCTGACGCGGTCACCGAGGTCATCAACATCGTGCTGCCACGGTACGAGGGCCTGGATATCCGCGACTTGGACCTCGCGCGTCACGATTCGGACATCGAGCTGATTGTCCGCGCCCTGTCCAGGGCTGATGCGGATCGCAAGTCACGCTTGCTTGAGCAGTTGGCGAAGACCACGTTCCTGATTGCGGAAAACGCAGCAGACGGCGCCCTGCGCCTGCTTGGCCCGTCCAAGCTGCACTGGCGGACTCCCGAGACCGAGCTTTACTTCGCGGGGAACCCCGCCACCTGGTTCCTCTCCTCCCGGTACGCAGCCCACTGGGACAAGCTAGGATCGCTCAGAGTCGGCGACCGGCCAGCGGTTCGTGCCCAGAAGGCGGGCTTCCACGGGTACGTCCGGATCGCTGACATGCAAGGCCATCACGAACGTGGCCTCGACAATTTCGACCCCAACGCGGACATCGAGGGCCTTGAGTTTGCGCTGCTTCACCCAACAGCTGCCAGGTCCGAATACATCTGGAACGAACTGCTATCGCCGAACAGCCACCTCGTCTGTGGAGTGGTTGAGACGTCGGGACGGATGGATTTTTCCTATGCCGAAAGAAATGAACTACGGTCCCCCATCGGCGTACTGGCGACCGACCTCCCCTGGCTGCCCGGACCAGACGGGAGGCTTTACCGTCCCGACGAGATCACGCTCGACGACCTTCCAGCGGGTTACAAGCGTGACGATGCGCTGGCGGTAGCGCTTGGAATGGCACAGCCTGTCGTGGAGGAGGCCAGCAGACAGCTAGGAGTACCGGCTGAGGTCCTGCGCGGCCTAAGTGACCACCCAGACCTCGTCGCCATGCTGCAACGTGAACTGGCAGAGCGGACCCGCATTAAGCGCGAGGCCACCGTGGCTGAAGCGCACCACGACACAGCTGACGAGCCAATCGGGGAATCGGCTGGCGCCCCTATTGGGGACGCTCTCGTCGACTACGCGGCTGAGCTGGCAGACGTGTTTGACCAGCCTGCCAAGCCGCCGCAAGGAGCCACTCTGCTAGATGACCCGCGATCCGAGGGGCGAGTCGGCAACCCGGATCGCCGTCGCGACCGGGTCCAGGAGTCCATCCAGGACGACCGTACCGCGGAACCGGGGAGGACAGACCGGATCCGGCAGGTAACACACCAGGTCTGGGAGGGCAAGGACGAGTCGGTCCGCGCCTTTCTATTCGAACAGTACGCCGGGCAATGCCAGATCTGCGACGCCACCTTCCCGCAGAAGGACGGAACTCCCTACTTCGAAGGCCTCCACCTCATCTCGCGAACCAAGGGTCGCTGGATCGACCGGCCAGGCAACGTGATCTGCGTATGCCCGACATGTCGTGCGAAGTTCCAGTATGGGAGCGTTGTAGCACCTGACATCCTCGACCAGGTCACCGCATGGCGGACAAGGCGCGAGGGCGGCTTCGGCACCAGCCTGGCCCTCGAGTTGTGCGGCGTTCCGGTGCAGATCCACTTCACTGAAAAGCACCTCCTCGACCTACAGGAAATCCTTAAGTCGTCAGAGAAGGCCATGCAGTAGCAACACAGCCCTCGAAAGGCACCCCGTGAAGCGAACGGCGCTTTCGCTTGGGTAGGCTCGCCGGAAGGCATCCAAAGCCGTGCGTCAGCTTGCTGCCTGCTGGGTTCACGGCCGGTTAGCGAGCCTGCCTGACGAGGCGCCGCCACGCGTGCAGTGAAACCGCCACGGTTCCGTGCCTGGAGCCTTGGAGTCCCTGACCACCACCGTCCCGGGCAGGTTGCCTGCGTACGCGGAACGGCGGTCCCCTCTGCCGCGTGGTGCGCTCAGGCGGTCCGGGTGCTGCGCGCGTGTCACGGGGCCACGACTGGGCAGTCGCCTGTCAGGGGCGGCCGGGATTACCAGTTCCGTCTGCCTGCTAGGCATCAGGAGCGCGGCGGCCAGCAGCCCGCTGGGGTAAGGCTCAGGCGGAGGCCAGTGAGGATGCGAGCGACGTTGCTGCGGATTCGACGGCGCTCATGAGCTGGCGAACCTGCGTGGTCCCCAGCGGGTGGCCGAGGCCGGCTTGGTCTACGGTGCGGCGTAGCGTGGCGCCGGCTTCGTGCCTGACGTCGGTCGCTGGGCTGGTGAGGACTTCTCGCGCGATGTAGGCGTCGGCGGTCTGGAGCGCGATGCGCTCGACCTTGTCGATGACGGCGTGCCGGCCATTGCGGGAGTCGGATAGCTCTGCGACGGTCAGGCCGAGGCGTGCGCTGAACATGTCGTTGCCCGGGTCGCTGAGCGCGAGATACGAGTCAGTCAGGCGCCTGGCGGTGCTGGGCAGTCCGGCCGGACCGCCCGTGGCGCGGTTGATGACCCGCAGGCAGTCGGCCACCACGCGCTCCCACGGCTCAATGGCCGTTGTCGTCTGGAGGAGCTGCTCGGCTTCGTCATGCTGACTAGTGGACGTGTGGGCCAGGACGGCGATCTGGCGGCCGTCGAGGAGGCGTAGCACGATGCCATTGTGCTGCTGTGCCTGCCGCAGGGCGCAGGTCCAGTCACCAGCCCGGCACAAGGCGCGCAGGCCGTCGCTGAGCAGGACGGTCCAGAGCCACGCGACGATCGCCTTATGGTCATCCCCTGGGACGACAAGAGCGGCGAGGTCAGCGCGGGAGCCGCCGATGGCTGCATCGGCCTGGGAGGATCGCACCCCGTCGTAGAGGGACTTGACGATCTGGTAGCCGCCGTTGCCATCGTCGTCGCGGGTGCGGAGGCGGCCGAGGTTGATGAGCGGCTGGAGGGCGAGCTTCGCGGTGGTCGTGTCGTAGGGGCCGGCTGCGGCGTAGATCTCGAACTGGCGCCAGCACAGGTCGCGGGCGAGTCCGGGCATGCCGCAGTCGCTGGCGATGAGCGCGGCGAGGTTGTGCGCCTCGGCTGCGCGCAGCGTCGCGTCGCTGGTCGCACTGCTGGCCTGTTCGGCAAGCCAGGTGACGCGGTCCAGGCGCTGGGTGAGGGGGTGGCAGGCTGGCTTGAGGCGCGGGGTGAGCGGGAAGCGCCGTTCGGCTAGATCGCCGGGGCGCTGACTGTCGCTCGCCACGGTGGGGGCGGCCATGCTGGCTCACCAGGCGAGTCGCGGCCGTAGGCTTCGTCGAGGCTGGCACCGGGCAGGAACAGGTGCCGGGAGACGGTGCGGAACGCTGCCTCGACCTGCCGGGTCTGGAACGTCCCCCAGCTCTTGATGTAGTCGGCTAGCCCGTCCCGCAACCGCGCGGCCCGGTTCTCGTCGCTGAGGCTGGCGGTCGTCGTCACGGAGCCGACTCTAGCCGTGACGGCAGTCGTGTCAGCGGGCTTGCGCGCCGTGTCCGCGTGCGGGCCTTCGGCAGGTCCGAAGATGGCCTGGCCAGCGGCTGAGGCGAGCAGGTACTGGTCAGCGGCGGACAGGCCGTGGCGGTTGAACAGGAACAGCAGATGGTGGGCGAGCACGGCGCGCAGCCCGCGGGTCGCGACGCCCTGGCCGGCCAGCCCGGCTAGCAGCCGGCCGGCGTCCTCGAACGCACTGCTCCAGTCCGGCCGGGCACGCAGCGGGCTTGCGGGGGCATCGGCCTCGGCCGTTAGGAGCGTCAGCACGGAGTCGACCGTCGCTGGGCAGGGCCCGGGACGAAGGCCGTCGTCGCGGTACCCGGCCAGCCGCGCCCAGCAGTCGCCTTGCTCATGCCATTCCTGCCGGGCGGCCCGCAGCATCCGGCTTGCCAGCACGAGGGGAAGCTCGCGGTGAAGTTCCCGGCCTGGCTGGGCGATCTGGCCGAGCAGGCAGCGGCTGTCGGCATGGAAGAGGCGGTGCGCGACGTCCATCGCCTCCGGGCCGCCGAACGCGGCCGTCTCCGGTTCGTAGATCGTCTCGGTGACCGACGTGACGCCATCAGCGCGCAGCAGGCAGGCGGTGGCCTGCTCGACGAAGCCGTCCGCCGGGGACTGTGCCCGGATGCGCCACGTGTCGCCCTTCCGGATGAACCACCAGCCTGCGATCGCGCCCAGCTTCTCCGCGTCGGTGACCAGGGGGCCGAGCACGGAAACTGCGGCCCGTTCGGCGGTGCGCCAGTTGTCGCAGGTGACGTTCAGTTGCCGCCACGGGCTGCCCGGGTCGTCTGACTCCGATAATCCTGCCGACGGGATCCTCTACGATCGCACAGCGGAAGAGCGGGAGCCTGAACCCGGACCCAGCCAGGCACCTGAGCCTCGGACAGCACCGCAGTCACGTAAGCACTGGAAGGCTTATGTTGGTCTCATGTCCGCGTCTCTTGAATACACGCGCGCCAGGTCCGAGGCAGCGCGACAGCGAACTGATGAGCTGCTGGCGGCATATGCCGATGCTTATGGCGTGGACCCAGGCGACCAGAAGCCCAACGGGTACGCCGCGCTGTGGCGGATCAGCCGGGATGACCCGCGCGGACTCTGCGAGCACCTGGCCGCCCTCGGGGTGCCCAACAGCACGGGAAGCTTCGGGTTCCGCGCCCGTCAGCTGACCCCGCCTGCCGGAGCCTGCAGCTGGCAGCCTGCCCGCACGCGGAGAACCTGGCCAGCAGGCTCCTGGCGGTGCCCGTCACCGCCCGCGCCACCGACGATCAGATCGCAGCGATGGCCGCCATCATCACCCGGGAGGGGCGACGATGGGGATCGTGATGGACGACCCCGCCTTCCTCGCCGCCACCTACGTCGTGATCGACTTCGTTATCCGCGCAGGAGGGTGTCTCATCGGCCTGGAAGTGGCTGCTTGACTGGACAGTCCCGCGAAGAGTCGGGACCGTCGTCAGACTGGTCTCGCACATGCACTTTGCGGGTCGGCGGAAGCGCAGTACCTACCCGAATGGCGGATACATGGGCAGCCTCACCGACGATCCTGCTTTTCTCGCTACCACGTGGATAGTTATTGACTTCGAATCAACGACTCCGCGTGGGTACCCGGCCCAGCCCATCGAGGTCGCCGTGCTCGCGCTCCGCTACCAGCAGGGCGCGTGGCAGCGGGTTGGCGCCAGTGCCTCTCTCATACGGCCGCCCGCGTTCGCTCCGGTGACCGCAGCCGACACGGCCCAGACCGGCCTGACAGCCGAGCAGGTGAGCAAGGCCCCGTCCCCGGCCGAGGCGCTGGGCGCGCTCGACCGCCGGTTCACCCCGGGAACCTCGTACCTGCTGGTGGCCCAGCATGCCGCCACTGAGGCCGGCCTCATTCACAACCAGCGCGAGCACTGCCCGCATCTGGCCCGCATCGACTTCATCGACACGATCCCGCTCGCCCGGCAGGTCATCCCGGGCCTGCCCAACTACAAGCTCGACACCCTGATGGCCCATTTCGCCATCCCGCAGCCGGCGGACCGCCATCGGGCCGGCGCCGATGTCGAGGTAACCGCCGAAGTGTTCTTCCGGCTCATCCGCGCCGCCGACGAGCATCCCCAGTTCAGCGATCTGGCAGCCCTCGCGAAGATCGCGGGGCGCCTGGCGAAGAGCAACATCCCCGCGCAGGGCGAGCTCTTCCGACCCCGGGCCTGGATGGGGCCCTGCGCCGCGATGATGTCCGGGCCGCTAACTTGACGGGCTTGCCGTCTTCCAGCGACAGGACCGATCCTGTCCTGAGCGCCAGGAAGGCTGATTCGATGCGCCGTGCCAGAGGCGGGTTCAGCAGCGATGCGAGCTCATCGTGAGCCGCGAACCGGAACCCGTGCAGTTCATCGTCTTGCACGGTGATGCCGGCGATGTCGGCGTCGCTCAGCGTCCCGCCGTCGTATACGAAGAAGACGCCCTCCGGCCAGTTCGGGTCCTGGGGCGTCCAGTCGACGGCCAGTATCCTTCCCGGTGGCAGGCTGAGCCCGATTTCCTCCGTGACTTCCCGGCGGCAGGCAGCGTGCGGGGACTCGCCTGCGTCGACGACGCCTCCGGGGACGAGCCAGGAGTCCTCGTAGGTCGGGCTGACCAGGAGGGCACGGCCGCCGGAGTCGCGGATCAGTGCAGCCACGGCCATGCGCTTGCGAGGCAGGCTGGCGACGTACTCGTCATGCGGAAGAAGCGCTTTCCCCACGCGGCCGATGCTACTCACCGCCGCTTGCCGCGGGATGAATACCGCAGAGCCCGGGCGCGGCGGGGGCGCGGTTTGTATGCTCGGCCAGGTGCGGGCGCTAATCGTGGGTGCGAGCGGGTACCTCGGCAACGAGCTGCTGCGGCAGGCAGCCGGGGCCGGGCATGATGTCACCGGGACGCAGTTCTCGGCCCGGCGCCAGGGGCTGCGGCAGCTGGACGTCCGGGACGCAGGCGCAGTGGCCGAGGCTATCGCGCGGGTGCGGCCGGACGCCGTGGTGAATGCCGCCTACAGCAAGGGGAGCTGGGCCGCTACGGCGGTTGGCCCTGGTCATCTCGCTGCCTGCTGCGCGCGGGCGGGCATCCGGCTAGTGCACGTGAGTTCCGACGCGGTGTTCAGCGGGGACCTTGAGTCCTACGACGAGTCGTGCGACCCGTCGCCGGTGAGCGAGTACGGGGCGGCCAAGGCCGCGGCTGAGGTGGTCGTCGCCGCCCGCTGCCCGGAGGCCGTCATCGTGCGGACCTCGTGGATCACCGGCGACGGCCGGTCAGCCACCGAGCGGCTCGTCGCCGGCCTCGCAGGCGGCGGCAGCGGGACGCTGTTCACCGACGACGTCAAGACACCTGTGCACGTGGCCGACCTGGCCGCCGCGCTGCTGGAGCTGTGCGCGTCGGATATCGCGGGCGTGCTGCACGCCGCAGGTGCCGATACGATGTCGCGGTACGAGCTGGGGCGCCTGATCGCCGCCCGTGACGGCCTGGACCCGGCCGCGCTTCCGGCGGGGACCAGGTCATCAGCCGGGATGAAGCCGTCGGTCGTCCGCCTGGACGTTACCCGGGCCGCGGGCCTGCTGGCCACCCGGCTGCGGGGCGCCCGCGAGTTCACCGCCGTCACGCCGCCGGGGCCGAAGGCGTGACCCGCGAGCCCGCGAGCGCGACCTCGAACAGCCTCTCGGGCAACGGGCAGGTCGCTGACCTCTCCCGCGTGCTCACCTTAAGCTCCCGCCGGCCGGCGATCAGCTCCACGCTCTGCGGCTCCATGTGGGCCGTGTCGCCGGCGCCGGGGACCGGACTCCCGGTCGTCTCCTCGGTCATCCCGAGCTGCGCGACGCGGGCGCGGGCCTCCTCGTACGTGCACACGGTGTGGAACGCGGCGCGGACCGTCGCCCGCTTCCCGGACGCCCCGGCTCGTTCCACAGGCCCGCCTCGTCGTCCCACAGGTCACTCATCAGCCGCCAGGACCGCGCCAGCCGCTGGTCGTGCGGGTTCCCGCCCGCCCGCAGCACAGCCTGCACGCCCAGCCCGTAAGCCATGTGCTCCCACGCGGTCCCCTGGACGTCCTTGTCGTCCTCGACGAACGTTTCCCACCGCTGGTGGTTGCGCAGCAGCCAGTCTGCCGCCTCCGCGATGACCTGCGACGGCCGCCGCATCACGGCCTCCCCGTCCACGCCGCAGGACTCCAGGGGAACATCCCGGGCGGCGTCGAGCAGATCACCCGCTCCTGGGCACCCGGCCGACCCGGCGACAGCCATCAGGCACAGCGCTGTCTTGCTCGGGCTCGGCGCCGTGTCCACGTACGTCCGCCAGCCCCACGACCCGCTGCGCCTGCGGTGATACAGCAGCCCCCGGACGCCGTGCGCGATCAGCGGCTCGACGCGGTCCAGCAGGGCGCTGGCGTCCGTCCCGCCCGGGAGGACAAAGCCAGGGCCGAGGTCCGTCAGGGTCTTCCGCAACCCGGACAGCGCCATGACGGCCCGGGCAGTCTGGTGCAGCGAGGGATCATCGACTCCCGCGACTTCCGGCCATCCCTGGTCAATCTGGCGCTGTTCCAGCCAGTCCGCGCACCAGGCGGCCGCGTCCGCGATGCCCGGCTGGGCGAAGAACTGCGGGTAGCTCAGCAGCCCGCTCAGTGCGAAGCAAACGAACCTGGTGTTCTCCCCGCGCCCGCCCTTCTGCCGCGGCCGGCAGTGCTCCCCGGCAGCGCCGGCGAGAAACGACAGCGCATCGCGAACGGGCTTCCCCCCGATGCCGGCGGCACGCAGGATCGCCAGTGCCTCGGCGGTGTTCACGATTGACGACACGGAGGTCAGCGTCAGTCCCCAGCCGCCGTCGAACCCTTGATGTTGGAGCAGGGTCTGCGCGGCACGCGACAACCGTTTCTGGTAGGCGCCAAGCCCGATCTGCCTCATCACCGCCGCCCAGGGCACGTCCAGCTCTTCAAGCAGAGCGTAACCCGGCGGGCACGCTTGGCATAGGAATTTACCTCCCCGAAGGAGGGCAAACGGGTCGTGTATGCGGCCCGGTACCGGAGCGTGTGATCAACCCGGTACCGGTCTCACGTGATATCTGCCTGCGGCAGCGGCTCGGAGATGGCTGGCCGGTTACCGTGGTTCTCCTACCGGGTTCTGTCGCTCATGCGCGTAACGCCCGCGTGCCGCTCAAGCTGGGTTCGTAGTGCCTGGTTTTCCAGCGTGAGCGCTTGGACGTGCTGGGCAAGGGTGCTGACCGTCGCCCGGAGGTCCGCGATTTCCTGGTGCTCGCGGTGTTTGATCTCGGCGATCTGCGCGGTTAGGGTCCGGATCCTGTCTCGGCGAGTGGCGGGCAGGTCTTCTCCGGGCGGCGTGTCGAGGCGGGCGCGGAAGCGGTCGATGATGTCGGTTGCGCGGTTGGCTGTCGCGCGGGAGACGCCCGCCTCGCGTGCGAGGTTGGCGATGGTCAGTGCCCCGTCGGTACGGGATGGCCGGCCTTCCAGGAGCCGCTGCATGGCTTCTTCGAGGGCGCTCGCGGTTTCGTGGCTGACGGCGCTCACGCTGGGCCGTCCAGGGGCGCGAGCATCGCTTCCATCGCGTTGATGTTCTCCTGGAGTGCGGTGCGCTGGGGCCGGGAGAGCTTCTGGACCGACAGCAGTTCACGGTTGCCGCGGATCACGGTCATGATGGCCGGGACGTGTTTCTCGGTGACGCAGGAGTTGCGGCACAGCGCGGGCTGGCAGCGGTTCACGACGGGCTGCCCGGGAAGCTTGTCGTTGCTGCCGCGCTGGTGGCGGATGCACAGGGCGGTCGACGCGTCGAAGTAGCAGTCGTTGAGGATGCCCGGAAAGTAGGTGCGGGCCGCGTTGAAGAGCATCGCGCGAAGCCTGCCGGGATCGGCCACGCGCCCGGGGAAGTCGTCGAGTTCGTCGCGGATGCGGGCGAACTGCTCGGAGAGTCGCGGCGTGGTGATGGCGCCCGCCTTGTAGTCTTCGTACCGGTCGAGGAAGGTTTCCAGCCGCGCGAACTGGCGCTCGTCTTCGATCTCGGCGGGGAACCCGGAGGCGGAGCTTCCGGCGTAGCCCTCAAATAGGGCGACCTGGGCGTGCTTGTACTGGATCTTCCCGGCGACCACGCCGAACGGCTGGTGAGCGATATGCCACGCGACAGTTCTTCTGAACTGGCGGGTTGTGAACCGCCAGGGCTTGCCGTCGACGTCGGGCACGGGGTCATGCGGGCGGACCTGGTTCAGCCGCTCACGGAGAATGTTGAGGCCCTTGTTGGTGTCGTCCGCGAGCATCGGGTCCTTCTGCCAGGCGTATGACCGGGTGAACAGGTAGTCGCCGCTGGCGATCTGCTCCAGGACGTCGATCGCCTCGGCGACCGGCTCGATGACCACCCAGGTCGCGGATTCGCCCGTGGGCTTCCTGCCCTTGAACACGGTCCCGCGGACCTTATGGCGGGTGATGACGCCGTCATCGGACTGCTCCCGGAAGTAGCATCCTTTGCGCAGGGAGTGACATTCGGAGTCGCGCATTCCAGATAGGTAGGCGATGACGACGTAGCAGGCGAGCATGAGCCGAGTCCGTTCGATCGTGACTGACCTCGGGCAGAACCGGTCACGCCAGGGTTTCCCGGTATCCGGGTCCTGGCTGACTGGCGTGTTCATGCCGCCCGGCTCGGTGCCGGTTTCGGCGGCTGCCTGCCGGATCATCTCCCGGAATGCCCGTTTCCTGAGCCCTTCGCGCGGCACTCCGATCATTTTGGCGATCAGCGTCACGTTGACGCCGGTGCCGTTGTCCTCGTGCCGTGCTGCCCATGGCGAGGTGGCGGGAAGGCCGCGGCCTTCGGCCCGGCGCTGCTCGATGAAGGCCGCGAGGCGGTCCCGGACGTAGCCGGGGCCTTCACCGGCCCCTTGTAGCCGGATGCCTGCCAGGTCGCTGGCCTCCGCGGTCGCGGCGAGGATGTCGGGTGCGGCAGTGCGGACGTAGAACAGGGCGCCTCGGAGGTAGGGTCCGAGCACGCCGGGCGGGATCCGCGGGGTGGCGTTCTCTATGTCGGCCCGGCGGCCGGCGACCTGCCGGGGGCTCTGGCCCCGCCACGGGACGTGGCTGAGCCTGTCGTGGGTGAGCTGGTCTCCCAGGCGGTGCAGGAGGGTCAGCGTCCATGCCCGCTGGGCGCGGGCGAGGGCCTGCCAGCGTGCGCTCGCGCGGCATTCGCCGATGAACCCGTCGAGGATTTGGTCGTCGGAGATGTCGTCCAGGTGCATGCCGGGCCGGTGCTGGCGCAGGTGGGTGAAGAAGTGGCCTAGAGTCCGGACCTCGTTGGCCAGGGTCCGCGTAGATGGCCTCCTCTTGCTGCCCTCGACTGGGCGGGTCAGCCTGGCGTAGGCGTACTCCTTGGCCGTCAGCCGCCAGACGGGGTCGCTGATCTTGTCGAACCGGATCGTTGACGCGGCGCGGGGGGCGTTGACGACGTGGCAGGCGGGGCTGAGATCCCAGATGTCGTCGCGGAAGCGCGGCCCTGGCCCGGTTCCGGGCCGCAGTGACAGCCCGGTCAGGACGAGGGTGTCGTCCGGTACGTGCGCTGAACGCAGCGGGGCTGCGGTGCCGGCGCTTACCGTGCCGGCGGTCATGCGCGGGTTCCGATTCCGCCGAGCAGTGGCGGCAGGTTGCGCAGGGGATCGTCGGCCTCGGCGATGGCCCGCGCTTCGGTGATGAGGTCCGGCGGGAACGCGGGCAGGATCTGGGTGAGTATCCGGTTGCGGGTGCGGGCGTGCATCTGCGCCCAGGCGTCGGCGCTCATGGCTTCGCGCTGGCTTTCGATGTGGTTGAGGAACGCAAGGATCGCGGGGAGCTTCCGGCTGGTGATGATCGCGTTGGGGCAGTCCAGGCAGCTCCAGAAGGGGACGGGGCACGGTTGGCCAGGGGCCGCGTGGGGGGACGCGGTGAAGTCCCGGCAGGCAGACAGCCACAGGTCGAGTTCCCCGGCCAGCAGCGGCCCGGCTTTGTCCGGTTTGATGCCTGCGAGGTCCTGCGACTGCTCCGGGTCGCTGGCCAGGAGTTCTTCGTCGGACGGGGACAAGATCTTCAGCTGTAGGGCCTCGTCCAGCGCCTCCGACAGGCCGTCGGCGACAGCGCCCTCGTGAACGTGCCGGAGGGCCGGGATGTCCGCGTAGTGCGCGGCGGCGACCTGCTTGGAGTGGCCCTGCGCGAGGAGCGGAAGCTTGCCTCCGGTGGCGCGGTAGAACTCGGCTTTGTAGGTCTTGCGAAGCCGCCGCAGGTCAACGACGAGCGGATGGCCTTCGAGGTCCGTGATCCCGTGCCGGCGGATGAGCGTGGCGATGCCGGAATGACGCTGATGAGACAGGTGGCTCCGCCTGATGCCCGCAGGTGTTCGCTGGTAACTGACCCAGAGGCTGGTCTTGTCCTGCTCGCTGGCGTGACGGCGGGCCCTGCGGGTCAGCCGGAGGACGAGCCTCAGCAGGCCGCCGGGCGTGGTGGCATTGCCGTCGCGGACACGCAGCCGGTTCCATTCCTGCCCGTGACGGCGGGCCTTGAGATACTCGGCTTCAACGTATCCGCGCGCCGGGTTCTTGCGGCAGTCGACCGTCAGTCCCCGCAGGGATTCGGGTTCGAGGCCGGTATCCAGCGCGAACAAGATCGCCATGGCGGCCAGGTCCGTCTCCGTCGGGTAGAGCATCGCGTGCAGCGCCGGGCCAGCGTGCTTCTTCGCCCAGTCAGTGGAGTGGCCCGCTGCGGACGCCAGTTCCTCCGTCGTCATGACGCCGCGCTGGTCGATCTCCCAGAGAATGTTCGCCCTGTCGCTCCAGCCGCCGGCACGCGGGTCAGTGCCCGCGGCGAGCAGTGCCTCGCCGTCAACGGTGATCCGCTGGACCGCTTCGCGGATCTGCTTCCTGCACGCGTCGCGCAACGCGGCGGCGACCTGCGGCGAGTAGGCATCGAGAGCACCTGTGGCGGGCCGGGGGGAATGCGCGGCGACGACGGCGAACCGCAGCCTGGCCGGCATTGCCAGGTGCAGCAGCGCAGGCGAGCTGTCTCGCGCGGCCGATCCCGCCAGGTACGGGGGCAAGGCCTCCGGACTCGCCCGCATGACCCGCGCCGGCCTGCCGGTCCCGCCAGGGCTCGTCATCCCCCCTGGCATCAGCGACGATCAGCTGCCCGATCTTGCAGCCGCCGTCTGCGCGACGTTCAGAGCACACCACCACGAGCAGGCGCTCGCCGTGCGCTCATCCGCCGCCCGTGAGGACGGGCAGGCAGCCTCCTTCGCCGGGGTGTACGCAACCCGCTTCGCCCCGGCCGAGCCGGATGCCCTGCTCCATGCCGTCCGCGAGGTCCGCGCCTCGGCGCGCTCCGCTGCCGCCGAAGCCTACGCCGTCGCGCACGGCCTGCCGCCCGAGGCCGGCATGGCGGTCATCATCCAGCCCGCGCTGCGACCCTACGCGGCAGGCGTGATAGCCGCCCGCCTGCGCGACGGCGCGGTAACCGACTGGGCCATCCAGGCCGTCTACGGCCTCGCCGGGCCGCTGGCCGACGGCGCCTGCGTCGGCGAGCTGCACCAGCAGGGCCGCCCGCCGTCCCCCCTCGGCCAGGAGTACGTAGTGCTGCCGTCGCGCCCCGGCGAGCACAGGCTTCCTCCGGGCGAGTGGACGTACCTGCCCGTGCCCGGCGGCACCGCGATGCCAGCGAAGATCCGGTCGGCCGGCGATGCGCTGCTGACCGTGTACCTCCCCGGCCCGACCGCCGGCGCACCGCTGCTGTCCCCGCCGGCGTGCCAGGACCTGCTCGGCCTCGCCGCCCGCGCCGCCGCTGCCCTCGGGCTGGACGCCATCGATGCCGAGTGGGCCATCACGCCCGACGGCTGCGCTCACCTGCTCCAGGCCCGTTCCCTTACCGTCCCCGTCACCGCAGCGGCACTCATGCCCGCCGCGCACCAGGACCGTGGCTGGGCGGGCATCCCGGGCACGCCCGGCCAGGCGGCCGGGCCTGTCATCCACGTCAGCGGCGAAGACCCGGGCCCGGGTACCGAGGGAGCCATCCTGGTCTGCGAGAACATCGGGCCAGCGGCCGTCCGCGCGCTCCTGCGCAAGCCCGCCGCCATCTTGTCCACCACCGGCGGCCCGCTCTCGCACGCCGCCATTGTGGCCCGCGAGCTCGGCATCCCCTGCGTAACCGCCATGCCCGCAGTCATCCGGTCGCTCCCCGAGGGCACCATCCTGCACGTCGACGGGCTCGCCGGCACGGCATCCCCAGCCGCCGAACCACTCGTCTGCACATGCTCTGTCAGTGAGTAGCTGTGCTTGCCCGCCTTAAGTCGACTACTCTATGACCGGTGCGACCGGCTCGTGCCGGTGGCCGTCGTAGCCGACCTGATGGGAGGGCGTGAAAACCACGAGGAAATGGTAGTCCAAGTCATCGCCGTGAAAGGTCTGGAATCCGCACGAGCAGGCCAGGTTCGCCATTTCCAGGTGGACCAGGCCGTCCGTTCCGGTCGAGTCTTCCGGCTCGAAGACGGCGAGCAGGTGGTCTATGACCTCCTCGTCTCCCAGACGCTTGAAACCGCACGCGCAATGTGTTGCCAGCAGCATGACTGAAACCCCTCTTCGCTAACGACGACTGCCCGATGATGGCCCAGGTGACTTTCCCGGTGAACGGGGCCTTCGGGAACCAGAAGTTCCATTCATTGCTGAACTGCCGGACGAAGAACAGCCCGCGGCCGCTCTCGTCGTAGTCGCCCGCGACGCGCTCCACCGGGGCCTGGGCGATGTCGTCCCAGACCAGGATCGCGATCCGGGTGGCGCTGCCGAGCAGCCACACCCGCACCGGCGGCAGCCGCGGCTCGGTGATGAACTCGCAGGTCGCCTTGACGCTGTTGGTCGTCAGCTCGGTCCCGACAAGCTCCGCCGCCTCCAGCAGGTGGCCCAGGCCCCACACCGGAAGCCGTTCCTGCAGCAGCCCGCGCACCGTCTTCGGTGCCGTGCTGTACGGGCCGAGCTCCAAGAAGTCGCGGTGGCCCCAGCCGGCCAGCCAGCCGCTGTCCGGCTGCGCGGGATTCGGCGGCACTACCGGAATTGACTCTAGGGTGCGCGGCATCATGGCATTCACGGCGGTCCCTTCTCGCGGGCATGGCAGATAGAGGGTCACGCAAGCCGGCTTAGAGTCCTCGGATGGTCCCCGATATGCCCGAAATTTGGATGCGTGATCCGTGTAGTGGACCATCTCACGCACCCGGCGGGTTAAGCTACCGGTAAAGCGCGTGCAGCGACACGGAGCGATACTCCCCGGAGGCCCTTATGCCCAGGAGAAATAGCCGAGATCCAGAGTCCGACCCCGCCGCCGCCTTCGGAGAGGCGCTCGGGCGCCTGCGGGAGGCGGCCGGCATCCCGACCCAGGAGGCCGCCGCCGCCCGCCTCAACTACGGCCACGACACCATCTCACGCTGGGAGACCGGCGCCGTCGTCCCTGACGAGAACCAGGTCAACCGACTGCTCGACGCGTACAAGGTCACCGGCGTCTCCCGCGAGAACACCATGACCATGTGGCGACTCGCCCGCAAGGCCAAGGGCCCTATCAGGGAGTTCTTCCAGAAGTACTTCGCGGAGGAGCAGGCGGCTGCCTTCCTTCGCATCTTTTGCCTGCTGATGCTCCCCGGCGTTCTGCAGACCCGCGCGTATGCCAACGCCATGTTCCTAGCGGGCGGCCTGGACGAGGACGAGGCCGCCGAGCAGACGGAGTTGCGGATGAAGCGGCGGGCCAGAGTGGACGGCCCAGACCCCGCGCACGTCACCGCGCTGATCCACGAGCGCGCCCTGTATTTCCAGGTCGGCACTCCCGAGACCATGATCGAGCAGTTGACCGACCTGCTGGAACTGTCCCACAGGCGCAACGCGGTCATCCAGGTGATCTCTGATGAGGGGTACTTCCAGGGGGCGGAGGGCGCGTTTGAGATCGCGAGCGGTCCTGGCATCTTCGATATCGTGGGCTTGGTGACCGTGGAGGACTACGTGACCGAAGACCCGGCCGTGGTCAGCAAGGTCATCACCCGATTCGCGGAGATCCACGGCTACGCACGCACCGTCGCGGAGTCGCGGACCCTCATCACGGAGGCGATCAAGTTTTGGCAGAGCCAGCAGAAGTAAGTCCCAGCTGGCGCAAGTCCAGCTACAGCAGCAACGGCGGCTTGCAATGCGTCGAGGCCGGGCACATCCCCGGCGCGATCCTAGTCCGCGACACTACCCAGCACGGCTGCGGCCCAGTGCTCCGAGTGCCCCCGGTCGCGTGGCGCCGCCTCACCGCGGCCATCCGCACAGACCAGGCCATCGGCTAACATCCGATCCGCTAGCCAACAGCGCCCGCACGGCCACCTTGCATGGCCGTGCGGGCGCATGTCCGGGTGACGGGTTGACGGTTCTCCAGCCTGGGTTCCGCAAGTGATGGAGCCGCCTAGTCCGTGAAAATGTGGGTTGACATGCGGAAACGCGCCGTCGGCTGGTCAGATGGCGTGTATCTAGGCGGCTTGGGGCCGGGGGAGCTATTCCTCCACGGCGGGTTTTAGCTGGTAGATGCGGGGCGGGGCCGCGATGTCCAGGGCTTTGAGAATGCCCCGCTGGCGTTATCTCGGTGCGCTGGCGGAACGTGCCGGCAGGGCCGATGAAGTCGCCGACCTGGATGCGGTCCAGCTGGCGGCGGAGCTCGGGCCGGGTCTGGCAGCAGGCTTTCCCGGCGGTGCGGGCGAGCCGGTAGAGGAGGACATGGGCGCGGATGCGCTCTTGCTTGCGGTGACGTCGACGCGGAGCTGTCCGCCCGAGGATGATGTTACAGAAATTCCTGGTGATGCGGAATTGACAATTGAGGCGATTTTCCTCTTAAATGTGGACCTATCGGGCGGTGGTTCCTCAAGCGCCATCTCCTCGGACTGGGAGAGCGAGACCTGAAGTCGACATGGACAACACCATCAAGGTGCACAAGGCGGTCTCCGCTACGTTGGTCGTAGCCGTCGCCGCAGTCATCGTCTCGGCTTGCGGCTCGTCGTCGGGCGGCACGACCAACTACTACTCGCTCGGTGAGAAGTACGTGGCCACGGCCGACGCTGATGGGGACACGTCGCCGGTAGGCTGGACCGCCGAGACGTGGTGCGCGAACACGATCTTCGGCCAGCAGCCCTGGCCGGCCATGACCCAGATCATCGATCAGGTGCCAACGTCCGGGTCGGGTGAAGCCCAGTTCGCCAAGGGCTGCGAAGCCGGGTGGGCCAAGTCGTACGGCTAGCCACAAGCCTGGGTTCCGCAGCTGATGTAGCGCGATAGGCGACCTCGAGCAGCTGCTTGCAGCCGAGGGCGATGCCTTCCGCGGGCAGTTCGGGGTCCGCCGTCCTGAGCAGGTACTTCCCGTCGAGGTTCTCCTCGGCCTTCGCCTTCGACGTGCCGGTCCGCAGCAGCCCTCCGGGCGTGACAGTCGGCGCATCTCGCTGCCGATGCCGAGCCGTGACCACAGGGCGTCCAGTGGCCAGGTGCCCCCGAGCGGCCTGGACCCGGTGAACTCCAGTCCCTCCGTCATGGCCGCCAGCACGGCACCGGGGCCGAGGAACCGCGTGACGGATGCGGCCAGCCGCTGCAGCGCCTCGCGGCGTCCTCGCGTCCGAAGTTGTACACGACCTGCGCCGTCGACCTGGGCTTTTGCGGGTCCCAGACGTTGTGGGCGAGCTGCAGGTAGCGGACCTCGGAGCCGTCCTCTTCCTGTGCCCTGACAAAATATTTAGCTTCGGACGCCCCTTGCGCCGGCAGGGTCGCGGGAAACGGATACCCGCAGCGGGCGACCGAACGACCCTGTCGGCCTCTGCAGCCTACCCAATCCCGTATCTCCATGTCTATAGACGTGCATTTACGCGATGCGACGTTATCCTCATCTGACTAAACGGGTGGACCATCACTGTCTTCTACCCATCTCGCTTCATAATGTGATGAACTGGGCACACTGACGGATGACTGGCGAGCGACCAAGGGAAACGGACAGCACGCCAATGACAGTGAGTCCCGTTGATGCACGGGTGACCTCGAAGCGCGCCCGCACGCGGCTGACGCCTGCGGACGCGACGCGCCGCGATTTGCAGCTGACCCCGTCGCCATCCGCGCTGGCCGCGTGAGGGCTGGCATGCAGGTCATCCAGTCGTGGACCGGCGGCCACGCCGACGCGCTCCGCAAGTCCTTGCGCATGACTAACGAGTCATTCGCCGAGCACCTGGGCGTGGGGGTGCGCACCGTCGCTGCCCTTGAGCGCGCACCTGACCGGGCCGAGGCTCAGCTCGCCCAGTTCGTCAGCCAGGCAGAGCACAGCGCGCGGGCAGAGCAGCTTGAGTCTGGGGAGATACCCGGTGGTGGCCTGCTCGGAGCGTCTCCCGGCGCTAGCGCAGAGTTCGGGAATTCTGATTACCTCCAGTCAGTCCGGGGGCATATCCAGGAGATCGTCGCGCTTGACAACAGGTTCGGCGGCGCGGATCTCGTCAGGCTGTCCGCAAGGTTCTTCCGCACCTTGCACAACCAGCTCGGCGCGGGAGTCTACGATCCTAAGCTGGAGCGTGACCTGCAGTCGGCTGCCGGGGAGCTGGCCGAGGTCGTGGGCTGGCTAGCCTACGATGCCGAGGCGCACGACCTTGCCCGGCGGATGAATCAGGAGTCGCTGTATTTCACGCGCCTTGCCGGCGACAGGGACATTGAGCTCCTGACGCTCCAGAATTCAAGCATGCATGCTGCCTCGCAGGGGCGGCCGAGGGAAGCGCTCCAGATCGCCCGCTCGGTGCTGGAGGGCGGCTACCAGCTGTCCAGCCGGCTTAAGGCGCTGTTCCTTACGCGCAAGGCCCGCGCGCTGGCGCAGGGCGGAGATGCCGCAGAGCAAGCAATCCGGCAACTGCTCCCACTCGCAACGGAAGTCGCGTCCACGCGCACAGTAATCCTCCTGCGAAAGGCACTTCGCCAGCAAGCGGCACACGACAAGGTTCCCGCATTTCTCCAGGAGCAAGCGGCGATGCTGAGCGCCGCGCTGGACGGGGCGCCCGTATAATGCAGCGTGTGCGAAGTGACCAAGAGATAGCTGCCCTCGCAGACCCGAAGCTCGGACAGCACTTCCTAGTGTCCCCTGGCAAGCTGTCGAAGCTGGTCACCGCCACGGGCATCCGCACCACGGACGACGTGCTAGAGGTCGGCGCCGGGATCGGCACCGTCGCGAGAGTGCTTCCGGAATCCAAAAGCCTTACGGTCGTCGAACTTGATCCACGGCTCATCGGATTCCTCCGCCAGAACGTGCCGCATGCAAAGGTCCTGCAAGGCGACGCGCTGGAGATAATCCGAGACGCCTCATTTGACGTGCTCATCGGAAATCTCCCTCATTCGGTCACGGAATCCCTGCTCAAGCTCATGCCGAAGCTCTCATTTCGGACAGCCATCCTGTCAGTAGGAGAATCAACCGACCTCGATTCGCTGGCTCCAGAATTTTCCTGGTCAGAGGTCACGAGAACCACTGGGGACGATTTTCTCCCACCCCAACTTGGCGTCTCGCGCATCGTGAAGATGGTTCGCGCTAGCGCCCCGAGAGGGTGACCCAGGCGTGGATCACGGATACCCGCAGCAGGCAACCGAACGACCCTGCCGGGCTCCTGCAGCCTGCACCGACCGCGAGCGAGATCGTCGAGGATGTCGGCGGCGGTGATCGGGTCGTCCATGTCGGCGAGCAGGCCGAACTGGGCCTGGATCGCGTCGGCCAGGTTCAGCGTGAAGGTCGTTAGCAGGATCGGCTCCGTCATCGACGGCGACCTGGCCGAGGGTTGCTTGGCCGGGTGGACCGCCCGGTGCATGGCGGCGACCATCTGGCTGCAGGCTTCCTCGCCGCGAGGCATCGCCTCCGCTGGCACCACGTATTGCCCGGCTGTACTTGCGCAACATCAAGCAACATGGTGAACACGCAGTGTGTCGCAGGCTAACGTATCCCCTTGATAAGGATAATCCAGGCAATACGGGGAGATGGTTAGCGTGCGTAAGCTCCGTCGGGTGGCCGCCAGCGCGGCGGCGACCTTCTTGCTCGCCATCGGAGGTGTGGCCGCGAGCGTCACCGTGGCCAGCGCGGGAACGATCGGCTCGTGCAACTCATCGGGTGGGTTCGCTGTCTGCGTCGCCAGCGGAACCGCCACCAAGCCACTCACGATCACCGTCACCGTGACCGCCAGTCCCAACCAGGAAGTCGACGTGTACTGGTCGACGGTCTGCTCGCTCGGGGATTCCGCCGCCAGCTCGTCCGGCGAGTTCGACGCGACCACGCCAGTCACGCGCACCATCTCGCACCCGTTCAAACAGCCCGACTCCTGCGATGTGGCAGCGGACGGAGGGCTGGCGAACGGCAGCGGATCGATCAAGGTCTCCATTGCCTCGTCCTCGACGCCCCTGCCGCCGAAGGTGACCGCGGTCAAGGGCTATGACGGCAAGTGCGCTGATGACACTGGCGACAGCTCAGCGAAGGGCGCCAAGGTCGAGCTGTGGTCCTGCACCAAGGGCGCGGCGCAGAACTGGTCGTTCAGCGGCGGTTACCTCAAGCACAGTAGCGAGTGCGCCAACGACGAGTCCGACGGCGGCAACGGGAGCAAGGTAATCCTTTACACCTGCACCACGGCGCAGAATGACCGGTGGACTCACGAGTCCAACGGCGAGTACGTCCTGGCGGCACACAGCGGCAAGCTCTGCCTCACCGACCCCGGGAAGCTCAAAGTCGAACGGCGTCCAGCTCACCGTCGCCACCTGCAAGAACACCGCGAACCAGCACTGGTCCCTGCCCTAGCAACTCATCATCCAGCACTACCTTCGGATGCCGCGAGCGCTACGCATCGGTACTTGCGCACCCTGTGGCCCTAGACGCTCGATCGCTGGCAGGCAGTGCTGCACTTCAAGTCGGGGGACGCGGTGACCGCCGGCTGGATGAGCGCCGCGAGTCCGAAGCCGAGATAACCGCACCTGTGCGGCGGGCGTGGATGGTACGCGGGACCAGCGTTGACGGGTTCAACCTCGTGCCGGACTGGCTGGCGGAAGGGGACGTCTCGCTGAGTGCGTCGCAACTCGGAGCCGTTGACCCGGACGCCAGCATCAGCGTCGCGGTGTCCGCTGGCTCAACGCGGAGGCGCCGGTTGATGCCGACAGGCTGCCCGTGCCTGTTCCCGCCCTTCTGCAGAGCCAGGCTCATGTGGTCGACCTGACCGAGGCCTACGATCAGCTCGCGTCGCTTGTGCAAGGGAGGGTGCAGGATCAGGGACGGCCCGTTCTGAATGAGGAAAAGGCGCAGCGGACGCTGGCATTCAGGGCTGTGACGGCGGAGGCGGCTACGGGCCTGCTCATGGATGCGGGCGAGCTGCAGAAGGTCGCTGACCTGCTGTGGGACCGGAGGCAGCTCATTTTCTACGGGCCGCCGGGGACCGGGAAGACGTACCTGGCCAAGGCGCTCGCGCGGCACCTGACCGAGGACGGGGCCGTGAAGCTCGTGCAGTTCCACCCGTCCTACACCTACGAGGACTTCTTCGAGGGGTTCCGGCCGCATGGCTTCGACGGGGGCCAGTTGTCCTTTGAGCTGACGCCCGGGCCGTTCCGGTTGTTCGCTGAGGCGGCCAAGGACAACCCGACGACGCCGTACATCCTGATCATCGATGAGATCAACCGGGCGAACCTGGCCAAGGTCTTCGGCGAGCTGTACTTCCTGCTGGAGTACCGGGATGAGGCGATCAGCCTGCAGTACTCGCCGAAGGAGGAGTTCACGCTCCCGGAGAACCTGTTCGTCATCGGGACCATGAACACCGCCGACCGGTCCATCGCCCGGATCGACACCGCGATGCGGCGGCGGTTCGCGTTCGTCGAGCTGGACCCGCGCAAGCCGCCGGTGCTGGGGCTGCTGGGCCGGTGGCTTGCCGCTCGCGAGTTGCCGAACGAGTCAGCGCTGCTGCTGGACGCACTGAATACTCGTCTCGCCGACGCCGAGGCCGCCATTGGCCCCTCCTACCTCATGAGGGAATCGGTGTACACGCGTCCCGCCGGGCTGGAACGGGTGTGGGAGTACGAGATCATGCCGCTGCTCGCGGACCTGCTCTACGGGCAGCCGGACCTGGCCGCGCGGTACGGCCTGGACGCCCTGCGCGCCGCGCTGCCACCAGTTTTCCCGCAGCCGTGACCAGCGTTTCGCTTGAGCTTGAGCTGACCGAGCTGGGGCAGCCGGCCGAGGTCTCGCTGACGATCGACCAGGGCCGCATGCTGGCCTTGTCTGGGGTGGTCACTGCGGCGCCGTCGTGTACCGGCCGGGCTGGTGGACCGTCGGGCCGAACGGTCGCGTGGGCGCGGCGCGCATCGGGGACGTGGTGGTCCGGGTCCGGCCGAAGGTCCCGATCGCCCGGCTGCTGTTCCTGCTCGGGTACTCGGTGCACGGCGCCGCGTGGCAGGCGTCGGCCGTGCCGCTGGACGAGTCCGCTGACCTGGTGCCCGCGATCGCGGAGGCGTTGTGGCGGCAGGTGTCGCACGCGATCGGGCAGGGGCTGCTGCCGGGCTACGTTTCGGTGGAGGAGAGCTCTTTGGTGCTGCGCGGGCGGCTGCTGGAGTCAGCCCAGCTGGCCCGCCACCACGGCCTGCCCCTGCCGCTGGAGATCCAGCACGACGAGTTCACGGTGGACATCGCCGAGAACCAGATCCTGCGGACGGCCTGCGAGCGGATGCTGCTCGTGCCGCGCGTGGCGGTTGAGACGCAGGTTCGGTTGCGGCGGCTGCTGCGGGAGTTCGGCGACGTGGCCACGATCCGGCGCGGCGACCCGGTTCCGTCGTGGCAGCCGACCCGGCTTAACGCGCGGTACCACGTGGCGCTGCGGCTGGCCGAAATGGTGCTGCGCGCGACGTCCGTCGAGCACTCCGCTGGGTCGGTGGCGATGAACGGCTTCCTGCTGGACATGCCGAGACTGTTCGAGGACTTCGTGACCGTGGCGCTCCGCGATGCTTTGGAGGGCTCCTACGGCGGGCGGGTGGTGGCGCAGTCACGTGGCTACCTGGACGTGGCTGGCCGCGTCGTGCTGAAGCCGGACATCATCTGGCAGGTCGGCGGCTCCGCGGTGGCGGTAGCCGACGCCAAGTACAAGGCCGAAAAACCCTCCGGCTACCCGAACGCCGACCTGTACCAGCTCCTGGCCTACTGCACCGTGCTAGGCCTGAAGGTCGGCCACCTGATCTACGCGAAGGGCAACGAGGAAGCGGTACGTCACGTCGTGCGCGGAGCCGACGTTGAGATCATCGGCCACGCTCTAGACCTCGACCAGCTGCCGCAGGAGCTGCTGGCCTCCGTGCGCGACGTGGCCAGACAGATTTACGGCGACAGCCGTCTAAGGTTGCTGCGCCAATGTGGCGCCCGCAGTCCTAGCGCGACTGGGGACCAGCATCACGATCTGTAACCGCGCCACTTAGACCCTGGCGTGGAGCGTGGAACCCCTGTTCTGGAGAAGGCTTCGAGCTCGGAAAGGACTACCTCGGCCTGGACCAGTGCCAGGAACGCCTCTGCACCGCGATCCTCCGCCACATCGTCCTAGTCATGGCCGCCCTCGCGATCTGCGGCGTCATTGCCGCCCAGCTCAGGGACCGCACGGACACCCAGGCCCGCCTCCGGCCACACCGGGCCAGGTCCCGCCCGCCGACCCCGGCCTCATCCCGCTAACCGTCCATGGGGTCAAGCGCCTGCCCGCAGCCCTCAACCACCTGAAGCCCCCGTGGCGCGCTGCCCGGGTGGGGACAGGCCTCAGGCACTGGCCTGGAATAACGCCGTCGCCCGCCGGCCAATGGAACATCGAGCCCACCGCGTAGAGCCCGGCATCTTGCGGCGCTACCGGAAAAGGGCGATGCTGAGTCATGACAACCTAGGGTATTGCGATGATCTCGCCGAGTGGCCGAGGTCCGGCGGCGGAAGCCACTGGGGCGATCTGCTCGCTGAGGTGCCCGGGCGTCCGGTACTGCCACGTCGTCGCGGACAGCGGGACCCGCCGGGTCCAGCTGCGGCGGAGCCGACTGAGAGGGGGACCTTGATGTCCTCGGCCAATCACCTTCGCCGCCTGCACCGCAGGCTGCGCCGACGACTCGTTGCGCTGGCCCTGGCCGCAGCGCTGGCCGTGGCCGGCGCGCTGGCCGGCCGCTGCCCCGGCCCACGCCGACGCCAGCGTCCAGATCACCGGGCCGGCCAGCCCGGTCACCGTCAACACTCCCTACACCTACAACGTCACCACCCTCGGCGCCGTCTTCGCGGACTTCTACACCGCCACGGTGTCCCTGTCGGGCGCGCCGGCGACCTTCACCGGCTATTCCAGCACAGGGGCCGAAGTCTGCACGCTGTCCGGTGAGCAGGCCTCCTGCCAGTCCGGCCCGGGGGGCAACGGCACGATCAGCTTGACGGTCCTGCCGACCGCGGCCGGTACCGTGACCGCCAGCGTGTCGGTGAGCAGTGGCAGCGGCAACGGCAGTGACAGCGTCACCACCACGATCATCCCGCCGCCGGCCGCGGACCTGTCCGTCGCACTGGCCGCCGACGGCGACCCTGGGCTGCTGGGCGGCCACATCACCTACGCCGTGACCGTCACCAACCTCGGCCCGGCTGCCCTGGCCTCCGCGACGATCACCGCGCCGCTGCCTACCCCGATGACCGCCACCAGCAGCGACTGCGCTACCAGCAGCGGCAATGTCGTCACGTGCACGTTGGGGGCCCTGGCGCCGGGGGCGAGTGTCACCGACCGGTTCACCGTCCCGGTCGGCCTGCTCACCCTCAACCACGCCTACACCGTCACAGCCACCCGCACCGCCAGCGCTCCGGCCGACCCTAACCCCGCCAACGACAGCGCGACGCGTACCTGCACCATCCTCACCTCGCTCATCATCAGCTGTCAGTGACTCCCCGCCAGGACCCTTGCTCCGCCCGGCCCGCCAATGCCCCTGGGCGGAGTCGCCACCGCGCCTGAAGGAGATCAAATGCGCTATCCGCGCACCCCAGCCCGCGCCGGCCTGGCCGCACTGCTGATGCTCATCGCCCTGCCGGTCGACGGTGCCGCGACCGCGCACGCCGCCGTCGTAGACGGCACCTGTGTCGCCAGCGTCACCATCAACTTCGACCCGCCCGCCACCGAACCGCTGCCGCCCAGCCCCGGACCGCATTCCACCTCCACCGGCACCGGCACCATCGCCACCTGCGTGGTCACCGACGGCGGTGCCACCACCGGCACCTTCACCTACCAGCTCCAAGGCAACCTGACCTGCACCTCGTCGCAGAACGTCACCGGCACCCTGGACATCGACTGGGCCGGCGCGAGCCACAGCCACGCCACCGTCACCAGCCTCCTGATCAACCTCGGTAGCCTCGGCGGCGCCGCCGGACTGTCCGCCACCATCACCACCGGGCGCTTCACCGGCGATACTGTCACCATCGCCAACCTGCGCGACCCCCTCGCGCTGGCCGCCTGCCTGACCACCGGCCTGGCCCAGGCCACCGGGACCACCAGCCTCACCTTTACCGGGCCGCTGTAACCAGCCCGGGTCGGTACGGTCACCGGCACCTGTGTGACAAGCCCGGATTGAGCGAAGACACCCGATGACTGTGCCGACGTTGAACGCCGCAGCCGGCCCGGCGCGGTGCCCGATCCGGCCACTAGTCAAGCCCGAGTAAGCCGTTGAATTCATTTCATGAATGTCATTCACTTATGCCCCTTGGTGTGGCAGCCTATGAGGAATCTCGTGAGTTCTTCATAGGGGCCGCCGTATGCGCCTGGCTGCTTGCATTGCCGCGTTGACGCTCGCGCTCAGTTCCGCGACCGCTGTTGTTGCGGTCGCATCGCAACAACACGAATTGCAGCTGAAGCAGCAGCCACGGCGGGCGCAGCCTGCAGGCGAGGACACTGCCTCCCAGAACCTGCTTCGCGACGACTGGGATCCGAGTGAGCCGGGTTTGTCCCCGGCCGCCCTGCGGGGTGGCCACTTCGGGCGGCTCTTCGCCGCCCACGTCGACGGGCAGGTCTACGCGCAGCCACTCGCCGTGGATAATCCGAGGACGGCGACGACCGCGCCGGGCACCTCGGTGATCGTGGCCACCGAGAACAACACGGTCTACAGCATTGACGGGACGACCGGCAAGGTGATCTGGTCCAGCCACCTGGGCACCCCTTGGTCGTACACAGTGGCCCACTGCACGGACCTCATGCCGGACATCGGAATCACGAGTACCCCGGTCTATGACCCCGCTACGCTGTCGCGGCTGAGCAGGAAGACCCGGTTGTCCTTGCCGGCCTGCTCGGCGGGCGCGAGACCGGGCCGGGTGGCTCGGACAACCCGGTGTTCACCGGCGGCCCCTATGGCGGCCAGTGGGGCCACCCGGCCGCCTACGCCGGGGCCGGCGGCCAGGACTACGTGTACTACTCGGGAAACGGTGAAGGGTCGAGCGACTACCTGCGCGTCCTGCATTTCAACGGGCACACCACCCAGCGCCCCGAGCTCCAGGACGTCGCGAACTCGCCCGGCAAGTTCGGCTTCACCTCCGGCTCGCCGGTCGTCACCTCGGACGGCAACGCGAACGCGTCGGCGGATCGCTCGACATCAACACGAACGTCCCGGGCTACTCGACGGTAAGCATCCCGCTGGCGGGCACCGGGACCAAGGCCGGCCTCGCGGCCTACCCGACGTCCCTGCCCTTCGGGACGACGGTCAACATCCCCGATTCAGAGTTCAACGGGCCGGTCCCGACCGGCGGAACCCAGACCTTTGAGGTCAACATCACCAACACCGGCACCACGCCGGAGACGATTACCACGATCAGGCCACCCGCCGCCCCGTTCAGCATGTCCGGCCTGAAGACGGGCACGGTACTGCAGGCAGGCGAGGCCGTCGTCGTCGCGGTGACCTACACGCCTACCAGGGCCACCAGTTCGGATCGTGGCTCATACGCTATCGGCGACTCCGCCGGGCACACGGTGATGGTGTCACTGACGGGCATCAGCGTGCCCGGCAACGGGGTCCTCGTCTCGTCCCAGTCACAGGTTCAGTTCGGCGCAGTGCCCGTCGGCACGTCAGTCACCGACATCGTCCGCATCATCAACACCGGGAACCTCCCGGTTACCGTCAGCGTGTTCCTCGCCCCCGGAAGGCCGTTCAGCACCCCGGTGCCGCTGGCCAAGGGCCTGGCGATCTCGCCCGACGACATCGTCACGCTGCCGGTCGAGTTGACCCCGCAGGCCAGGGGTGCCTTCAGCGGGGCGTGCCAGATCGCCGCCACGTACGGGAACGGCAAGGTGGTGAGGCTGGCCCTGCGAGTGAGCGGTAAGGGTGTCTAATCCCTCGATCAAGGCCGCCCACTACCTCACCGACATCACGCCCGACGCGGGCATCACCATGATCCTGCCCGGCACCAGCCACGACCCCGGCCCGGTCACCATCCCCAGCGGGACCCTCGGCCTCCGCGCCGGCCTTGCACTGGATGAACTCGATCGCCTTGGGGTGCGACAATGAGCGGCGACCGGCTGCAGTTCGAGAACCTCGCCCATCTGCTCTTGAGCGAGGTTGACAGGATGTTCAAGTCCCTGTGCTGGGACGAGTAAGCACCTCAGTTGCCATGGCGGTCACGTCTAGCGTTGTTCTCTTCGGGACAGAGGAAGCGGATCCTGATGCCTGCGGCTTCGAAGTCGGGGCGGCGGTGCCACCACTGGCTGTCGACTCCCTGCGCGATCGTGGAGCCAGGGCAGCCGAGCGCGGTGCGGAAGAACTTCTCGTCGTTGCGGAAGGATCACTCATGAGCGTTGGCGACGCCTTGCGGCGGCTCTCGTCATCTCGGCGAGGTCGCCCATCTCGTCGCCGAAGAAGTCTTGCGGCCAGTTGGTGATGTTGCCGTAAGTGTCCACGGTGAGTTCGTGGAGCTGTGATCTGTTGTCGGTGGTCTCTACGAAGTAGAGCGCCACATCCTCATGAGACAGTCTCTCTTCGGCGATCCTGCGCTGGATGCGATGCAGCAGGTGCTCGCTGTGGGTCTCGACGAGGAACTGCACGTTGTTCTGCTGGACGGCGGCTAGGAGAACGTCTCCCAGGGCAGACTGGGCGGCCGGGTGCAGGTGCATCTCCGGCTGCTCCAAGATGACGGACGAATCCGCTGCCGCGTAGAAGACCTGGACGAGGACCGGTAGTACCTGGGAGACGCCGAAGCCGACATCGATCAGGGACACAGGGGTCGTGCCGCCCGGCGCGGTGACCCTAAGCTCGTAGAGGTCCCTGTCGGCGGCGACCGCCTCAATCGCGAAGCCATCGACGACGCCCATGTACTGGAGCCAGTACCCAATCCTCGAGTGGAAGTCACCATCGCTGCGCGCAAGCAGGGCAGCCACCGTGTTCTCACCGTCCCGGCCGACCGAGTCCGGGCTGCTTCCTGGCCACTGGTATGACCGTCGTGGACGAGAGCGCAACGGGCCGACGTAGGAGATCCTCGCCATAAGCTCCTCGAACTGGTGCGAGAACTCGGCGAGAGTGTAATGGCCAAGGAAGCCAAGGCCTGTCAGATCTGGAAGTCTGTAGCACTTGAAGGGTTCTGGTCGGCTGTAGGCGGCGTCTCTACGGAGCCACGGATCGAAACCGCGTGCATCGAGTTCATACCCACCGTCGTCTCCCATGCGGCGACGTATGCCGACTAGGTGCTCGTCGTCGAGTTCGTAGCTCAGGTGATGGACCACCATTTCGCTGAGCTGGCGATTCGGGTGCTCGCGACCGACCGTGGTCGTGAAGCTGAGCCGATCGATTCTGATCCCCTCGGCCTCGTCAGGCAGGGATATCTGCTCCGGGAGCCGCCAACTGAAGGCCATCTCCAGCAGAAGCTCGGTGTCGTGATCGCGGATCAGGTCTCGATAGGTGCCGAGGTCGGCATAGGCATCGTGCCTGCCAAGGTCCAGGACTTGCCTGGGATCGAGTGGCTCGGCGGTCTGCTTCATCAGCAGGGGCGCCTGCAGAAGGCTGGACTTGCCGGAGCTGTTGCGGCCGAAGAACACGGTAAGGGGAGCCAGACGCACAAGTCTAGTGTCATCCCAGCTCTTGAAGTTCGTGAGCCGCATCCCAGTCAGCACGGGGCTCGTCCTCCCTCAGCATGATCGGAATCACTGTATCGGTGAGGGCAGACGCCGGTGGTCACGAGCGGGCCACCCGCTGCCGCTCCCATCGATGAAGACGACCTTGTCCTGCGTGGCTTCATCGCCGTGACGAGGTTGCCCGTGTCGATCGGCTCGGCGGGGACGTACTGGGCCGCCGGCTCCGAGTTCAGCCTGGCGGTTGGCCGCGTACCCAGCCCCCCGGCCTGGGTGATCACCTCAAATGCGTGGCCGGCCTCGACGGCAGATAATGGTCAGAGGTATAAATGTTAGACCGATACGGCAAAGGAGTCGTGATGGCGAAGCGCGGACGCGTGGCGTACCTGGAGAACGCGCCGGAGTACCAGGCGTGACGGTCCAGGGCGAGCAGGCGGCGGCCACCTGGCGGGAGGAGGCCTTCGCCCAGTCCTGGGCGGAGTCCGGCTCCTCCCGCGACCTGCTGGAGTTCCCGCGGCACCTGGCCGCGGTCATCATCGCGGCCGACACCCCGGCGCCGCAGACCATTGTCGACGTTGCCGCCGGAGCGGGTGCCGTCCTGGCGGTCTTCCTCGAGCACTTCCCGGACGCGAAGGGGATCTGGACCGACGCCTCGCGTGCCATGCACGGCCTGGCACGCGAAAAGCTCGCGCCGTTCAGCGACCGCGTGGAGTACTACCTCGCGGACATGACCGACCTCGGCGGCGCCGGCCTCCCGGACAGCGCGGACGTCATCACCACGTCCCAGGCGGCCCACCAGCTGGACCGCGAGGGCCTGGTCCGCTTCTACGCCGACGCGGCCGCCAGGCTCAAGCCCGGCGGGTGGCTGGTCAACCTGGACCACATCGGCCCCGCCAGCCAGGTGAGGCCGCTGGCGACGGCCGGGTTCGATGAGGTGCGGGACCAGCGGTTGCGCGCGGCCCGCGCGAAGCTTGGCACCTTCGACGGCCTCAAGCCCAAGCACCATCACAAGTACCCGCTAACCAGCATTCAGGACCACCTGGACGCATTTAAGGCGGCGGGCATCACCGGTGTCAAAGTTCCGTGGCGGGCGTTCGACACCTGTCTTTTCCTGGGCCGCAAGGCCGGATGAGCCGCAGGAGAGCTGGATAAGAAGAAGATGCTGAAGCGAGAGACTAACGAACTCCTTAGCCAGCCAACACAGGGCCAGCCAACACAGGGCCAGCCCACCCTCCTCAGCAGTTGCGCCCGTGCCACCACGGCCGCCGAGACCCGCTACCGGATCAACGCTCCGGAGTTTACTCACCGCAGCTCACGGGTCATCGCACTGGACCGGCAGTCGGCGGTGACCATCCGGCAGCTCGCGCAGCAGCCGTGGAGCGGCGGCCACTTCCTGGTGTTCGAGTCGGCGCTGCCGGCCGACGCGCTGCCAGCCGACGCGCTGCTGCGGCGGTTCGGCCGTGGCAGCAGCGACGCGACCGGCGCCGGCGGCACCGTGCTGCTCAGCGAGGAACTGGACGGCGCCGACACGGTGGTCATGGTGGCGTCGGCGCAGGGCAATGCATCGGAGGCAAGCGCCGGGGCGGCGTCGCTCATCGGCAGCGCCGCCGCGGCGCGCGGCATCATGTCCGCCGGCCTCGTGGTCCCGAGCCAGCAGGCCGGGGAGGCAACATCATCGGAAGCGATCATCTGCGCCCTGCGCCCGAACGCGATGGTCCTGGTGGTCCTGCGCAACGTCGCGGACCTCAGCGAAGTCCTATCAGCCCTGCGGGTCTGACGAGTACCTGAAGGAACACATGAGCGACAAAGTCACCATCGCCGCCCTCCAGCAAAAAAAGCGCGACGGCGAGAAGATCGTCGGCGTGGTCGCCTGGGATTACCAGGCCGCGACCATAGCCGACCGGGCGGGCATCGACATCGTGTCCGTCGGGGACTCCGTCGGCGTCAACCTCTGGGGCCACCGAAGTCCCCTGGAGGTCACCCTCGACGAAATGGTCATCGTGTGCCGTGCGGTTCGCCGCGGCGTGACCAGGGCGCTGGTCAGCGTCGACATCCCGTTCGGTCCCGTACAGGAGGGCATAACCACTGCCGTCCGCGCCGCCATCCGCCTGGCCAAGGAAGCCGGCGCTGACCTGGTCAAGATCGACGGAGCCGCCGACTTCCCCGAGGCGGTTACGGCGGTGGCGCGAGCCGGGATCCCGGTCTGGGCGCAGCTCGGCATCACGCCGCAGACGGCGCTGCGGCACGGCGTCAGCTACGAGGCGATGCTATCTTCGGGCGCGCAGGTGCCGCCGGGCATGACGGGGGACCTCATCGCCGAGGCGAAGCGCCTTGAGGACGCGGGAGCCGCCATGCTGGACTTCCAGAACTCCGGCTCGGTCGCGGGGCCGGCGGTGACAGCAGCCGTCAGCATCCCGGTCATCGGCGGCGCGGGCGGCGGTCCGTGGCTCGACGGACGGGTGCGGCTTGCGCAGACGGCGATCGGCTCCGCCGCCAAGACCCTCGGCACGACGCCGGACAGTTACGCACACGTCGCCCAGATCATGCATGACGCGTTCACGGCCCTGATCCAAGACGCCCGCGCGGGCCGCCACATCAAGGGCGACGGCAAGTCCTGACGAGAAGGATCACAGGCCCCGTTTCCGAAGGAGCATCCGCGTGACCCTGCTCAGCCTCACGTTCGCCTGCGAGAGCTACGACCGGATTCGTGCCATCCAAGACGGGCGCGTCCGGCCCGAGGGCATCGACCTGAACATCCTCGCACTGCCGGTGGAGGAGACGTTCTACCGGCAGGCGCGGTACCGCGAGTTCGACGTTAGCGAGATGAGCCTGTCGTCGTACCTGCTCACGCTCGACGCTGACGACCCGCCGTTCGTGGCGCTGCCGGTCTTTCCGTCACGAATGTTTCGGCATCAGTCCATCTACGTGAACAGGGAAAGCGGCATTAGTGCCCCGGCCGACCTGATCGGCAGGCGCGTCGGCGTGCCCGAGTACCAGCTGACCGCGGTCGTGTGGCAGCGCGGCATCCTCGCCGAGCACCACGGCGTCCCCGCCGAGTCGGTGCGCTACTTCACCGGCGGGATGGAGCAGCCCGGCCGGCTCGAGAAGATCGGGCTGAACCTGCCACCGGAGATCAGCGTGACTCCCATCGACCCCGGCCAGACGCTGTCGGCGCTGCTCGCCGCCGGAGAAGCTCGACGCGGTGTACGCGGCGGGGGAGCCGGCGGGCTTCGGGACGCTGCCGCAGATCGGGCGGCTGTTCGAGGACTTCCAGGCCGCTGAGATCGACTACTACCGCCAGACCGGCATCTTCCCGATCATGCACGTGATCGCGATCAGGCGCTCGCTGTACGAAGGGCACCCGTGGATCGCCCGGTCGCTGACGAAGGCGTTCGGCGCCGCGCTCGAGATTGCCTACGCCGACCTGGCGCAGCGGAACGCGCTCAAGGTCATGCTGCCCTGGCTCGCCAGGCACCTGGACGACACGACCAGGGTCCTCGGCCCGCGGTACTGGGACTACGGCCTCGAGGCCAACCGTCACGTGCTCGAGACGTTCTCCCGCTACTCCCACGAGCAGGGCCTGGCGTCGCGGCCGCGCGCGGCGGGGGAGATCGTCCTGGCCGCGGCGGACGACTCGTTCCTGCTGTGACCCGCCTGCCTGATTGCGCCGAAGGCCAGTGACTCGCCCCTGGGCGGCTGCCTGAGTGCGGGTCGCAGCGGCGAGAGCGAGCTGCCCCGTGCACAAAACGTAGAAAATGGTAATCTGTCAGACCATAAGACCATTCGTGATGCCGGGCGGCCCCCGGAGAGTGGAGGAGCGCCATCATGGCCGAACGCGTGCTCGCAGCCGTAAGGACAGCGCCTGGGCGCACGGAGCTGCGTGAGTTCCCGATGCCCGACATCCCCGACGACGGCGCCCTGCTCAAGGTCGAGGTCGCCGGCATCTGCGGAACCGACGTGAAGATGTACGCCAAGCCGCCGTTCACCGCCCCGGTGATCATGGGACACGAGAACATCGGCGTGATCGCGAAGGCGGGCAAGACGTTCGCCGGGCGCCAGGGCGTTAGCGAGGGTGACCGGGTCTTCGTCGAGCACTACGTCGGCTGCTTCCAGTGCGACTGGTGCCGCGCGGGGGAGTACCGGCACTGCGAGCTGACTGACTGGCGGACGAACCCGGACGCGCGGCGCTTCGGGTACACGACCTCCGATAACCCGTACCACCTGTGGGGCGGGTTCGCGCAGTACATGTACCTGCCGTGGAACGCGATCTTGCACAAGCTGCCCGACACCCTGTCGCCGGAACTGGCCGGGCTCGCGACGCCCATGTCCAACGGCATCGAGTGGGCGCTGTTCGACGCGGGCGTCGGCTACGACTCGACGGTGCTCATCCAGGGGCCGGGCCAGCAGGGGCTGTCCCAGACGGTCGCGTGCAAGCAGGCCGGCGCCTCGCTGATCATCGTTACGGGGACCACGCGGGACGCGGCGCGCCTCGACATGGCGGTCAAGCTGGGCGCCGACGTCGTGATCGACATCCAGAAGGAAGACCCCCTGGAGGCGATCATGGGCCTCACCGGCGGCAAGGGCGTCGACATCGTCTTGGACTGCACGTCGGGTGCGGGGACGGCTCCGGTGCTGCTCGGCATCGACGCGCTGAAGCGCCGCGCTGGAACGCTGCTGATCCAGGGTGAGATAGCGGCCTTCCCCGACTTCCCGGTGAAGAAGGTGACGGAGAAGGCGATCACGATCAAGAGCGCCCGGGGGCATAGCTTCCGCGCCTGCGAGCTGGCCGTCAAGCAGCTCGCGTCCGGGCGGTTCCCGCTTGACCTGCTGGCCACCCACACGTTCGGGCTGTCCGACGTGGACCGGGCGATCAAGGCGATCGGCGGCAGCAGCGAGGATGAGGACGTCATCCACGTGTCCCTTCTTCCCTGGCAGGAGTGAGCATGGCGATCGTCGTCCGTAACATCGAGCGCACCGACAGGGCGGTCGCTGACGCGTTCGAGCAGCTCGGCGTCGCCACCGCGCACGAGGCGCAGCGGCGCAAGGGCCTGCTGGCGCCGTACCTGAGCCCGATCTACGCAGGTGCCCAGATCTCGGGGACTGCGGTGACGGTCAGCGTCCCGCCGGGAGACAACTGGATGCTCCACGTGGCCGTCGAGCAGTGCCAGGAGGGGGACATCCTCGTGGTGGCGCCGACGTCGCGGTGTGACGACGGCTACTTCGGGGAACTGCTGGCCACGGCGCTGCAGGCGCGCGGCGTGCGCGGCCTGGTCATCGAGGCGGGCTGCCGGGACGTCCGGGAGCTGACCAAGATGGGGTTCCCGGTCTGGTCCCGGTGCGTGTCCGCGGCGGGGACGGTGAAGGAGACGCTAGGCGATGTCAACGTCCCGCTCGTGTGCGCGGGCCAGCTCGTCACGCCGGGCGACGTGATTGTCGCCGACGACGACGGGGTCGTGGTGGTGCCGCGCCTTGAGGCCGCGTCGGTGCTCGACGCGTCCCTGGCGAGGGCGGCGAAGGAAGAGGCGTCCCGCAAGCGGTACGCGGCCGGGGAGCTGAGCCTGGACGTGAACGCCATGCGCGAGCGTCTGGCGGAAAAGGGCCTGCGCTACGTGGACTCCCCGTCCGCCACCGACGCGGGGAGCGGCGCGTGATCATCGACTGTCACGGCCACTACACGACCGCCCCGACGGCGCTGCAGGACTTCCGGGACGCGCAACTCGCCCGGCTGGCGGACCCCGCGCTGCCGGAGCCGGCGCTGGCGCAGATCAGCGACGACCAGATCCGGGAGACGATCGAGAGCAACCAGCTGCGGATCGCGAGGGAACGCGGCACCGACTTCACGATCTTCTCCCCGAGGGCCTCAGGCATGGGGCACCACGTGACCGACCCGGAGGCGGCGGTGGCGTGGGCGCGTGAGAGCAACGACCTCGTCTACCGGGTGACGAAGCTGTTCCCGGCGCAGTACGCGGGAGCGTGCCAGTTGCCGCAGGTGGCGGGCGAGCCGCTCGACGAGTGCGTCGCGGAGCTGGAGCGGTGCGTCACGGAGCTGGGCTTCGTCGGGGCCAACCTGAACCCGGACCCGTCCGGGGGCCACTGGACGTCGCCGCCGCTGACGGACGAGTACTGGTACCCGCTGTACGAGAAGCTGACAGAGCTAGACGTCCCGGCGATGATCCACGTGTCGGGGTCGTGCAACCCGGCGGTCCACACGCTGGGCGCGCACTACCTGAACGCGGACACGACAGTGTTCATGCAGCTTGTCTCGGGCGACCTGTTCGGCCGGTTCGCGGGCCTGCGGTTCGTGATCCCGCACGGCGGCGGCGCGGTCCCGTACCACTGGGGCCGTTACCACGGCCTGGTCATGCGAGAGAAGCGGCCGCCGCTGTACTCGCACGTGATGGGGAACGTCTTCTTCGACACGTGCGTCTACCACCAGCCGGGCATCGACCTGCTGACGTCCGTCATCCCGGCGCAGAACATCCTGTTCGCCTCGGAGATGCTCGGCGCGGTGCGGGGCGACAACCCGGACGGCGATTTCCCCTGGGACGACACGAAGCGGTATGTCGACAAGGCTGGCCTGCCGGCGGACGACCTGCGCGCGATCTACGAGACGAACGTCCGCCGCGTCTACCCCCGCCTCGACGCGCGGCTCGCCTGAAAAACGAGAGACGCGCGAGGGGCTGGAGTCCGTCCGGGGCACGGGCCGGTGCGTCGGCACTCGCGGGACGCCCTGATGTTCCGCGTCGCGGGGAAGGGCCGGCCGTCAACCGTCAATCCATTGGTATTACCATTGGACCAACATAGCTTATGGAGGGTTCATGGCCAGCGACGCCCTTGTCTCAGACAACCTTGCGAAGAAGTTCGCCAGGGAGAAGGACTCCCCCTACGTGCGCTGGGTCGAGGCCGAAGGCCTCGACATCATCGCCGCCCACTACATACCCGACCTCAACACCGTCGAGCTGAAGCCCTGGGAGCGCCGCGGCGGCCGGGGCGTCTTCATCAACCACGAGGCCTCGCGCACGTCCAACGACTGTTACGTCTGCGAGATCCCGGCCGCCGGCAAGCTCGCCCCGCAGCGCCAGCTCTTCGAGGAGATGGTCCTCGTCCTGTCCGGGCACGGCTCGACCGAGGTCTGGAACGACGCGGGGGCCAAGGTGACCTTCGAGTGGGGTCCCGGCTCGCTGTTCGCGATCCCGCTCAACACCTGGCACCAGCACTTCAACGGCTCCGGCACGACCGCCGCGCGCTTCGTGTCGTCGACGAACATGCCGCCGATCATCAACCTGTACGACGAGCCGGAGTTCGTCTTCAACACCCCGCACGACTTCAAGGGACGCTTCAACGGCGAGCCGGACTACTTCGCCGACAAGGACGAGCGCGAGGGCCTGCTGCTCAAGACGAACTTCGTCGCCGACGCGGTCAACCTGCCGCTCAACGAGGCAAAGGAACGCGGGGCCGGCGGCGGCCACATCCGCTTCATGATGGCCAAGGGCTCGATGAATAGCCACATCTCGCAGTTCCCCGTGGCGACGTACAAGAAGGGCCACCGGCACGGTCCGGGGGCGCACGTCATCATCTTGTCCGGCGAGGGGTTCAGCCTGATGTGGCCGGAAGGCGAGGAGCCACGGCGGTATGAGTGGAAGCCCGGCACGCTGATCGTCCCGCCGAACATGTGGTATCACCAGCACTTCAACACTGGTGACGCCCCGGCACGCTACCTCGCCTTCAAGCACGAGGTGGTCTCCATCCGCAACGCCCAGGGCGTGCCGAAGGCCTGGATCAGCAGGCGCGTCGGCGGCGACCAGATCGACTACGCCGACGAGTCCCCGGTCGTGCGCGAGACCTTCGTCGAGGCGCTGGCGAAGAAGAACCTGGTGCCGGACATGGACGCCGCCTACGCCGCTGAGCTTGACGACCTGCCCCCGCTGCCCGGCGAGCTCGCGCCAACCGCATGACCGACGCCGTGACCGGCCAGCACGGCCATGGCGATGACCACCACCACGATGAGCCCGATGTCCCGCTGACGCAGAACCCGATGTGGCAGCAGGACAACGTCATGCTGCGTAGCGTCGGCGTGGACATCGGCTCCTCGGGCACCCAGGTGGCGTTCTCGCGGCTCTACCTGCGCCGCCTGAGCGAGAACCTGACGAGCAGGTTCGTCGTCGTGCGCCGTGAGCTGCACTTTCAGTCCCAGGTGCACTTCACGCCGTTCGCCGAGGGCATGAGCATCGACGCCGAGGCGCTCGGCAAGATCCTCGATCAGGCGTACGCCGACGCGGGGGTCACGCCGAAGGACATCGACACCGGCGTGGTGATCTTGACCGGCGAGGCGCTGCGACGGCGCAATGCCGAGGCCATCGCCGGCGTGGTCAGCGAGCACGCTGGCGACCTTGTCTGCGCGTCGGCCGGCCATCACATGGAGGCCATGCTGGCGGCCTACGGCTCGGGCACGGTGCGGGCGTCGCGCCGTGACCACAGCCGGCTGCTCAACGTCGACATCGGGGGCGGCACCACCAAGCTCACCCTGGTGGACGACGGCAGGATCACGGCCACCGCAGCGCTCCACGTCGGCGGCCGCCTCGTCGCGACCGGCGAGGACGGCCTCGTCACCCGCCTCGAGCCAGGCGGGGCCTACCACGCGGAGCGGGCGGGAATCTCCCTTGAGCTGGGCGCGGCCGCCGGCCCGGGACGCTTGCCGCGGTGGCCGGCCGGATGGCGCAGGAGCTTGTTCTCGCGCTGCGCGGCGACCCGTCCGCTGACCGGTCGCTGTGGCTGACCGACCCGCTGCCGGACTTGGGCCACCTCGACGGCCTGGTCTTCTCCGGTGGGGTGGCCGAGTACCTGTACGGCACCGAGACCCGCACGTTCGGGGACCTGGCGCGTATCTCGGCGCGGCTCTCGCCGCGGCGGGCAAGGCCGCCGAGGCGTCCGGCCAGGCCGCCGGGGCCGGCGGTGCGGCCGGCCAGGCCGCCGGGGCCGGCGGTGCGGCCGGCCAGGCCGCCGGGGCCGGCGGTGCGTCCGGCCAGGCCGCCGGGGCCGGCGGTGCGGCCGGCCAGGCCAGCGAGGCCGGCGGGGCCGGGCGGCTACCCGCCCCGGTGCGTCCGGCTGACGCGCGGATACGGGCCACGGTCCTGGGCGCGTCGGAGTACACGGTGCAGCTCAGCGGTATTACCAGCTACCTAAGCTCGCCAGAGCGGATTCTGCCGCGGCGGAACCTGCCCGTCGCGCGGCCCCAGTACGAGTTGCCCGATGTCGTCGACGCGGCGGTCATCGGCGCGGAGATCAAGTCGCACGTCGCCCGCTTCGCAGCCGCCAGCACCACTGGCGGCACCGCCAGCGAGATCGGGGACCTTGTCGTGGCGCTGCACTGGGAGGGGCCGCCCGAGTACGCCCGCGTGCGCGCCCTCGCCGAAGCCGTGGCGTCAGGCCTAGCCGACCGGATCGCCGCAGGCGCGGCGCTGTACCTGATGCTGGACGGCGACATCGCGCGCACCCTGGGCCTGCTGCTCCATGACGAGCTGGGAGTCGCGAACGACCTTGTCGTCATCGACGGCGTCCTGCTACGCGACTTGGACTACGTCGACCTCGGGCGGGTTAGGCAGCCGTCGGGCACGGTGCCGGTGACGATCAAGTCGCTGGTGTTCAGCCACTAGGTCCCCGGGGCTGTCGCGTAGCGCGGGAAAGGATGGCAGACGTGGGCAAGGCCAGCGCGGAAAGGGTTGGCGTCGGCACGCTAGTGCTGCTGCGCCACGCGGAAAGCGAGTGGAACGCGAAGGGCCTGTTCGCCGGCTGGGCGGACGTTCCGCTCGCCGCGAGCGGCAGGCAGGAGGCTGCCGCCGCCGGACGGATGCTCGCCGACGCCAGGGTGCGGCTGGACGTCGTGCACACGTCCGTGCTGACGCGTACCATCCAGACGGCGAACATCGCGCTGCAGGCCGCGGGGCTGAGCTGGCTGCCGGTGCGCAGGTCGTGGCGGCTGAACGAGCGGCACTACGGAGCGCTGCAGGGCAGGGACCGGGCGCAGGTGCGCACGGAGTTCGGCGACAGGCAGTTCATGCTGTGGCGCCGGTCGTATGACGTCGCGCCGCCGCCGGTCCCCGAGGGCGACCTGATGGACCAGCGGGGCGACCCGCGGTACGCGGGCCTGCCGCCGGAACTGCGGCCGCGGACGGAGTGCCTGCGCGACGTGGTGGCGCGACTGCTGCCGTACTGGCACGACGCGATCGTGCCGGACTTGGCGGCCGGTCGCACCGTCCTGGTCGTGGCGCACGGGAACTCGCTGCGGGCCCTGGTCAAGCACCTGGACGGGATCAGCGACAGCGACATCGTGGGGCTGAACATCCCCACCGCCATCCCGCTGCTGTACGAACTGGGCGCGGACTTCAGGCCGGTCACGCCAGGCGGGCGCTATCTGGATCCGGAAGCAGCCGCGGTGAAGGCGGAGGAGGTCAAGAACCAGGGGCTAGGCCACTGACCTGCCCTGGCGCGGAACAAAGCCAGCCCCGCAATCTGTCAGTGACCGACGCGGTGCGCGGTGCGCTCCAGGTGCTCGCGCATGATACGGGTGGCCGCGTCCACGTCGCGTGCCCTGACCGCGTCGATGAAGCGCTCGTGTTCCTCCGTCCCGACCTCGCCCATCTCGGGCGCGGCATCCTTGGCCTGCTGCAGCGACATCAGGATCGGGCCGCGGAATGACTCGATGAGCATGACGGCCGCGGGGTTGTGCGTCGCCTGCCCGACGCGGGTGTGGAACTCCAGCGACATGGCCATGGAGTAGTCGTTGCTGCGCAGCGCGTTCTCGGACCGTTCGCAGATCTTCTCAAGGTCGGCGAGGTCCTCCTCGGTGGCCCGCTCGCAGACTAGGGGGACAATCCCCACTTCCAGCACCATCCGGACCTCTGTCACGTCCGCGGCACTGATCACGGACATGCTCAGCAGCTGGGCCAGGCCCTCGCCAACTCGATCGCTGGTCGGCACGGTTACGAAGGCGCCGCCACGGGCGCCGACCCGGATCTCGACCAGGCCACTGGACTCCAGCATGCGCAAGGCTTCGCGCACCGTGACCCTGCTGACGCCGAAGCGCTCGCACAAGTCGCGCTCGGGAGGGAGCCTGTCGCCAGGCCTGAGCTGTCCCTGCTGGATGAGCAGGCGGATCTGTTCGACGATGATCTCAGAGATGCGGCCCACACTGACACGGCTGAACAGGTTGCCCTCGGCGCGAGGAAGGGCGGTATCCGCGGTCTGCAGGGCATCCCGTGGGGCAGTCATCTGCACGCTCCTTAGCGAACGTCCCAGGCGTCAGCGCTGACCCGACTGTCATCACTATACGTGTAGCCCAGCATACGGTCAGCCTTAAGATCAGGCCAGTGGGAGCTTGCCCAGCCCAGCTGGAAACGGGTAATCGCCCCCGCCGCCGCCCCCCGCCGCCCCCGCGACGGGCGGCCGGATTCCTTGCTGGCCGGCGATGTGCGTTCGCGTTCTGTCCCGTGGAGGGCCTTGTCGGCACGTGCGATTTGATGCATAATGGTATGACATTAGTCCGATGATCGACGGGAGTGATTTCTGTGTCGCACGCGCTGCCCGTCCCTGGCTGCTCAGGCGAGTGCACCCGGGAAGAGGCCGACGTGCTCATCGTCGGTGCCGGGCCCGTGGGGCTCTACGCCGCCTACTACGCGGGCTTTCGCGGCCTGTCCGTCGCTGTCATGGACTCGCTTCCGGAGATCGGCGGTCAGGTCGCCGCCATGTATCCGGAGAAGATGCTCTACGACATCGCCGGATTCCCGGCGGTCAAGGGCCGTGAGCTCATCGCCGGGCTGGCAGCGCAGGCGCAGAGGTACGGCCCGCGGTACCTGCTGGGCGAGGAGGCGAGCACGCTCGCCTACGCCGACGGCTCGCCGGTCGTGACCACGTCGTCCGGGCGGCGGTTGCGTGCCCGGTTCGTAGTCGTGACCGGCGGCATCGGCAGGTTCACGCCGCGACGGCTGCCCGCGCTCGCGGACTTTGAGGACCGTGGGCTGGCGTACTTCGTGCCGCGACCGGAGGAGCACAAGGACAGGGACGTGGTGATCGTCGGCGGCGGTGACAGCGCCTTCGACTGGGCGCTCACCTTGTCGTCGCTGGCCCGGTCGGTGACGCTGGTCCACCGGCGCGAGTCGTTCCGGGCGCACGAAGGGCTCGTTCGGCAGGTGCGAGACCTGGGCGTGCCCGTCGTCACGAACGCGGAGGTGACCGCGGCAGGAGGCGAGTCGTGGATAGAGGCGGTTGACGTCTGGGACAAGAAAGCGAAGACGGCGAGCCGGATCAAGGCACAGGCGGTGATCGCGGCCCTCGGCTTTACCGCGGACATCCGCGCTTTCGAGGCGTGGGGCCTGCGCCTCGACGACCGCCGGATAGCGGTCGATACCACCATGGCGACCAGCCTGCCGCGAGTCTACGCCGCGGGCGACATCACAAACTATCCGGGGAAGGTGCGGCTCATCGCCGTCGGGTTCGGGGAGGCGGCTACCGCGGTGAACAACGCGGTAGCCGCGCTCGATCCGGCGGCGAGCATCTTCCCCGGCCACTCCAGCGACCTGACCGAAACCGGCAACGCCGTCTGAACGAGGTACCGTCTCATGCCCTTCTTCATCGCTGACGCCTGCATCGACGTCATGGACAAATCGTGCATCGAGGAGTGTCCTGTCGACTGCATCTACGAAGGTGCCCGCAAGCTCTACATCAACCCGCACGAGTGCATCGACTGCGGCGCCTGCGAGCCCGCGTGCCCGCAGTCGGCCATCTTCGCGGACATCAAGCCGCCCGCCGAGGTCGCCGAGTACATCGAAGACAACCGGCGCTTCTTCAAGGAGTCGCTGCCCGGCCGGGCGGCGCCGGTTGGCAGCCCGGGCGGAAGCGCCAGCCTCGGGCCGGTCGGTGCGGACACGCCACTGGTGGCGCTGTACGGCACGAACGCCCCTGGTATCTGAAAGCCGCATCTTGATCACGTCCCAGGCATGCCTATCGACTGACGTCTGACGTCAGAGGTATAACAGTTAGACCGAACTTCGGCAAAGGAGTCACTATGGCAGAGAGCGGACGGGTCTTCCTGCGGGGGATCACTTCGGAGAACTACGGACTGAAGGAATTCCGCGCGGCTCAGCTGGCGGCGCCGCGGGTACGGGACGACTCCGTCGTCGTGGACGACGCCAAGGTGGGTCACACCGGTGACCCCACCAAGTCCAAGACCTGGTGGCGGATCGGCCCGGGCGATGACCCGTTCCTCACGCAGACGGTCCAGGTCCACTTCGTCCAGCTGCCGCCCCGGTCGTCCAACAGCGGCCATGGCCACCAGAACGAGGCCGCCTTCTACATCCTTGACGGGCGTGGCTACGAGGTCCACGACGGGCAGCGCTACGACTGGGCCAAGGACGACCTCGTCCTCGTTCACACCGACTCGATTCACCGTCACTTCAACCCGTACGACGAGCAGGCGACGTGCCTCGTCATGAAGGCGAAGTCCACGTGGATGTACTTCGGGCTGCTCCAGCAGGGCAAGAGCGGGCCGGTCGCCGATGCGGAGAAGTTCGGCCCCCGCGAGGACTGGTCCCAGATCTGGACCCCTGGCGTCCTCGAGCGCAAGAAGGTCGTCAAGCCCGCCGAGACCGTGTGGCAGACGACCCCGCTCGGCAGGGTCCGCGAGCTGACCTCGCAGACGACCGACACCCGCACGTTCAGCATGGACGTCTTCGAGCTGGAGATCCCAGCGGGCAGCCGGTCGGGCAAGCGCTGGCACATGGCGGACGAGGTGCTGTACGTCCTGTCGGGGTCGGGCTACAGCCTGCACTGGGAAGTCGAGGCGGAGCTCGACGACAAGTACTACGCGCGGATCGCGAAGGAGCCGACGCGGTACGAGATCACCAAGGGTGACACCCTCTACGTCCCGCAGAACACGATCGCGCAGCACTTCAGCGCGGACGGCGCGCCGCTGCGGCTGCTGTCCGGCCAGAACCGGCTCTTCAAGCAGCTCGGCTACGACCGCGTGGCCTTCCTCGAGAACGCCCCCGAGTTCGACGAGGCCCGGGCAGTGACGCTCTGATGCAGCAGGACCAGCGCGGCAGGGAAATCTGGCGCGAAGCCGACTTCGCGCGCGACTGGGCAAGCAACGACGGGCTGGCCGACATCCTGGAGTTCCCGCGCCGGATCGCGTCCGCCGTCGTCGCCCATGACAACCCCGCACCGGAATGCGTAGTGGACATCGGCAGCGGCCCGGGTGCCTTCCTGGCCGTGTTCCTCGACCGGTTCCCGTCCGCGCGGGGGATCTGGACCGACGTGTCGGACGCCATGCTCGACATCGCGCAGGTCAACCTCGGACGCTTCGGCGACCGCGTCGAGTACCGGATCCTCGACATGACCGATCTGTCCGGTGGCGCGATCCCGGCGGGCGTGGACGTGATCACGACCTCGCGGGCCGCCCACCACCTGGACAAGGGCGAGCTGCTCGCCTTCTACGCGCAGGCCGCCGCGCTGCTCGCGCCGGGCGGATGGCTGGTCAACCTCGACCACACCGGCCCCGCCGACGTCTGGGACGCGCGCCTGCGGGCGGTGCGCAAGCAGTTCGTGCCGCCGGCCAGCGGGCGGGAGAAACACCATCACAACTATCCGCTCACGAGCGGGGCCGACCACCTGGAGGCCTTCGCCGCGGCGGGGATCAGCGACGTCGAGATCGTATGGCGGGCCTTCTTCACCTGCCTGTTCATGGGCCGCGCCGGCTCCTGAACTGCCCGTGGCCGGCTCCCGAGAGACAGCCGAGAGACAGGACGGTAATGCTCAAACCGGAAATCAATGACCTCCTCACCCAGACAGGGCCGGGTACGCCGATGGGCGACCTGTTCCGGCAGTACTGGATCCCAGCGCTGCTGGCGGAAGAACTTCCGGACAACGACTGCGCGCCGGTCCGGGTCAAGCTCTTGTCGGAGCGGCTCATCGCCTTCCGTGACGCCGAGGGACGGTACGGGCTGATCGACGAGTTCTGCGCGCATCGCGGCGTGTCGCTGTGGTTCGGGCGCAACGAGGAGTCCGGGCTGCGCTGCCCGTACCACGGGTGGAAGTACGACGTGAACGGCCAGTGCGTCGAGATCCCGTCCGAGCCCGCCGAGCGGGAGAGCGCGCTGTGCCGCAAGGTACGGCTGAAGAGCTATCCACTGGTCAAGATCGGCGACGTGCTGTGGACGTACATGGGCGACCCGGCGAGTACCCCGGACTTGCCGCAGTGGGAGTTCGCCCGGGTGCCCGCCGGGCAGACGTTCACCTCCAAGCGCTGGCAGGAGTGCAACTGGCTGCAGGCGCTGGAGGGCGGCATCGACTCCAGTCACGTTTCCTGGCTGCACGCCGACGGCCTGAAGAACGACCCGCTCTTCAAGGGTGCGCAGGGCAATAAGTACAACCTCGCCGACAGGAAGCCGTTCTTCGAGGTGGTGGAGTCGGATGGCGGCCTGTTCATCGGCGTCCGGCGCAACGCCGAAGAGGGGCATTACTACTGGCGGATCACGCCGTGGGTGATGCCGAGCTTCACGATGATCCCGCCGCGCGGGGACCATCCGATCCACGGCCACTTCTGGATCCCGATCGACGACGAGAACTGCTGGGTGTTCACCTACGACTACCACCCCCTCCGGGAGCTGCGCCCGGAGGAGATCCAGGCGATGCGGGACGGCAAGGGCGTGCACAACGAGTTCGTCCCCGGGACGTTCCGGCCCCTGCAGAACAAGGACAACGACTACATGATGGACCGGGAGGCCCAGCGGCGCGGCGATACCTACTCGGGGATCAAGGGCATCTCCATGCAGGACGCGTCCTTGCAGGAGAGCATGGGCCCGATAGTCGACCGAACGAAGGAGCGGCTGGTCTCCACCGACAGTGGCATCATCATGGCCCGGCGCAAGCTCTGGAGCGCGGTGGAGGCCCTGCGCGACAACGGCACGCGACCTCCGGGCGTCGACGTAGAGCACCAGCGGGTGCGCTCGGCGGCCGTGGTCTTGCCCCGCGAGCTGAGCTTCGTCGAGGGGTGCGCGGACGCGCTGACCGTTCGCCCCGGTGTCCAGCACGCGTCGGTGTTACAGGCAGTGGCAGAACGGGCGGGACGGACGCAAGATCGCCGACGTGGCGGCCTGGGACTACCAGGTCGCCACGCCGGCCGAGCGCTCGGCCAGCCCTGTCAGGGTGACGTCCACTCCCGCCCGATCGACTGAAGCCCACTGAAAGGAAAGCACTCCATGCCCATCGCCGACATTGCCGGCCTAGCCACGCGGTACGAGTTGCTCGGCGACGGGCCACCGCTGCTGATGTTCTCTCCCGGAGGGTTCGACGCGCGGCTGGAGAACTGGCGGACGCTCGGCCTGTACAAGAAGACCGGGGTTCTCGGGCAGCTGGCGAAGAACTACACGTGCATCACCTTTGACCGCCGTGAGGCCGGCGAGTCGGGCGGGCGCGTGGAGCGGATCACCTGGCAGGATTACGCGGCCCAGGGCAAGGGCCTCCTCGACTACCTGGGCATCTCCCGCGCGCACGTCGCGGGCGGGTGCGCCGGGTGCTCGGTCGTCGCCGAGTTCGCGGCCCGCTACCCGGGGGCGACGGCGTCCCTGGTGCTGCTGTCGCCCGCCGGCGGCGCGCGTTACCGGATCCGCCAGCAGGAGCGGTTCACCCGTCACCTGGCGTACGTCGCCGAGCATGGGCTGCACCGGGGTGGTTGAGCTCGCGCGCTCCAGCGGGCAGGCGTTCGGCCAGGATCCGCGTGTCGGACTGTGGGGCACCGTCGCCGCCCGCGACGAGAGCTTCGCGGTCGCCTACGCCGCACGCGATCAGCGACTGTACGAGGCAACCGTCGCGGCGATGGCGCGGACACTGTTCGACACGGACACCGTGCCGGGCCCGGAGCCGGAGGACCTGATGGGGCTCGCCGTGCCCGCGCTCATCGTGCCCGGGCAGGACACCTCGCACGCGACGTCCGCCGCCCGCTACCTGCAGGAGTGCCTGCCCGGCGCGCAGTACTGGGACGTCCCGGTCAGCGCCCAGGACGAGGTGACGCTCCCGGCCCGAGTCCTTGAGTTCCTTGACTCGGTCAGCTCAGGCTGAGCGGCTCGCCCCGTTCGAGGGCTGCTATCTGCTCTAGCCTGCGGGCGTGCACTCCGCCCTTGAACGGGGTCTCCAGCCATGCCTGCGTGCGTCGCGGCCAGGTCGGGTGCGACGATCTTGGCGCCGATGACGAGCACGTTCGCGTCGTTGTGCGCGCGGGCGATCCGCATCCGTTCGTCCTTCAGCGCCGGGGACCGGCGGTCACGCGGTCAGGTCGTGCGTGCCGACCGCGAACACCTCGTCCACCGCGAAGGGCTTGTCGAGGATGTGCTGGCTGACCGCGTATTCCATGAGCTGCTCGATCATCAGCGTGTTGGGTGCTATCCCGAACGGCAGGGGATCGGTGCCCGTCAGCTGCATGACGCGCCCGTACATGAGGTCGTTCGCGTCGGGGCTGGCTATCCCTGCCCGCAGCCGCGCCACGTACTGGTTCTTGGCCTCGGCATAAGCGAAGAACAGGTCCGCCGCCAGGTCCGGGTACCGCGCGAGCATATCGTCGCGCACCACGACGAGGTGGTTGATCGGGTAGAAGCCCCGGTCCCGGAGCGCGGCGTAGCCGGCCTCTTGCGGATCCGGTATCAGCGGGGCGAGATCGGCGCGGCCCTCCGCGGTGATGCCGATGCCGGCTGCCAGCTCGCCGGCGGCGACCAGGCCCGCCATGTCGCCGCCGGGCTCCAGCGGCACGACATTTGACGGCGGCTGGTACTGGGCCACGTGCTCATCCCCGGACCGGACCCAGATGACCTTCTCCAGGTCGACGCCGTACTGGTCGGCCAGGATGCCGCGGGCCCATACGCCGGTGGTGACGGTGTAGCCGCGGTTGACGCCGACCCGGCGCCCCTCGAGCTCACGCGGATCGGTGATGGCGCTGGCTGCGGCGCGCACGATGGCGGCATGGTGGAAGCCGCGTACCAGGAAGACCGGCAGCGCGGTAACCGGTACCCCGTGCGCCCTGGCGCAGAGGTAGGTGCTGAACGCCATCTCGCTGACGTCGAACTCCAGCGAGCGGACCATGCGGCGGAACGCCTGAATGAGGACTGGCACATCTTCGAAGGACAAGCCGAAATGGCGGGGCGTGACCGTCCCGTTCTTGATCGCCTCGGTGCAGCCCTGCATGCGGGTGACGGCTTTGAGGATTACGTCCGGCATGACCTCAGGGTACCAGAGTAAATGTCATACCATAAGACCTTTTGGCGACCGTTCCACCTGTGGGGCGGGTTCGCACGGTCCATGTTCCTGCCATGCAGCGCCGTGCCGCAGGTCGTCATCGCGGCGGTCCCGGGCCGCCGCGATGACGACCTGCGCCCGGTTCACGCCGGGCAGCGCTGAGGACTACCCCACGGTCAGCGCCGCCGCGAGCGTCCTGCGGGCGTGCCTAGAACCGGAAGGTGGCCTGCCGCCTGCCCGGCTAGCGGCCATTGCCGTATCAGGCCGTGACAAGATCACCAGCCCGACACGAGGTCCAGCTCGGTTCCAGCGCCATTTGACCTGGCGCGGCTGATGGCGGTCATCGCGAGCGCGAGGTCCCAGCTGCCGACGCCGTGGTTGCAGAAGACGGAGATCCCGTTGGGCGTCTCGCTGCGAAAAGCCGCGCCCGGCCCGCTGAGCGCCGCGCCAAGGTGGCGGACGTCCGCCCAGCGCAGCGCCCCGCTCTCGACCGCCGCGATCAGGTCTCCGCTGTGCGCGCGGGCGAGGTCGAGGTCGTCGGTGAACACGGCCGAGGCCCGGGCGAACAGGTCGGCGTCGGCTTCCCTGCGGTCGACGTGGCTGGAGCCGGCAAGGATGACATGGGCACCCGGCTGGATGTCCCTGCCCAGCACGACGGGATCGCGTGCCTTGGTGATGGCGATGACGATGTCCGCGTCCGCCACAGCGGCGGCGACGTCGCTGACCGGGGTCGCCGCAAGCCCCTGCCGGTCGCTCACCCGGGCCGCGAAGCTCTCCGCCCGCTCCCGGGTCCGGCTCCAGACGAGCAGCTTGCCGATCTGCCGCACCCGGGAGACCGCCTCCACCTGAGTCCACGCCTGATAGCCCGCCCCCAGGCAGGCGACGGTGACCGGGCCGGGCGCGGCCAGGGCATCGGCGGACACGCCGGTCGCCGCGCCGGTCCGCAGGCGGCTCAGCAGCTTCCCCGCCACTGCGGCGGCCAGGCCCTTCCCGTTGAAGACCAGCGTCCAGTGATCGCGGACGCTCCCAGAGACATAGACCGTCGCCCCGTGCCACGTGTTGTCCGCGCCCTCGCCCGTCCGCAGCACGGCGCCGATCGAGTGCAGCGTCTCGCCCTGCAGCGTGGCCCGCCGCTTAGGCAGGTTGACGGCGGTTCCCTCGTACACGTCGAGCAGCGCCGAGCGCACCGCGGGCAGCGCGTCGTCAATGGTCAGCAGCCGGTCGATGTCAGCTTCGTCAAGTACCAGCATGGCTCCCCCTCAGGCCGCTTCCGGGCTGTCGCCGAAGCCCTGCGTCAGCTTCCCCGAGGATCGCTGTCCGGCCCACGTGGCGGGCTGCAGGCTCTCGATGAACGCAAGCTCGTCGCTGGTCAGCGTCACCCGAGTGGCCGCGGCGTTCTCGGCCAGGTAACGGGAGCGCTTCGTGCCTGGGATGGGCACGACGTCCGGGCCCCGCGACAGCACCCAGGCCAGCGCGAGCTGGGCGACGGTGATGCCCTTGCGCTGCGCGAGATCCTGCAGGGCGGACAGGGTCGCCACGTTCTGCGGCAGGTTCTCGTCCGAGAACCGCGGCAACTTCAGGCGGACGTCGGTGGGGGCGAGCGTCTCCCGGGCGGTGACGGCTCCGGCGAGGAACCCGCGGCCCAGCGGGCAGTAGGCAACGATCCCGATCCCGAGTCGGCGCGCCGTGTCGAGCACCGGACCCTCAAGGTCCCTCGTCCAGATCGACCACTCAGTCTGCAGCACGGCAATCGGGTGGACGGCAAAGGCGCGCTCTATGCTGCGCGCGCTGGCCTGCGAGAGTCCCAGGTAGCGCACCTTGCCGGCGGCGACCAGCTCGCTCATCGCCCCCACGGTCTCCTCGATCGGCACGGTCTTGTCGATGCGGTGCTGGTAGTAGATGTCGATCACGTCGGTGCCCAGGCGGCGCAGGGACGCCTCGGCGCATGACCGCACGTACTCGGGACGCCCGTTGATCCGGCGGGTGCCGTCGCCGGAGACCTCGATGCCGAACTTGGTCGCGATGACGGCCTGGTCCCGGACGCCCGACAGCGCCTCGCCCACGAGCTCCTCGTTGTGCCCGCCGCCGTACGCGTCGGCGGTATCGAAGAGGTTGACGCCCACCTCAAGTGCGCTCCTGATCGTGGCGATCGACTCCTGGCGGTCGGTGGGGCCGTAGGCGCTCGACATGCCCATGCAGCCGAGTCCCATGGCCGAGACGGTGGGGCCGCCTTCCTGCAGAGTGCGCTTTACCAGGGATGCCTGATTCATGTGTCCGACCCTCTCGCGGTGACCGACGCTGGGCTCCAGCCGATGATTGGACTATAGTTCATATGGTTTGACCTTTCGAGGTCTGGCGCGAGATTCACTAGGAGCATTTGATGGCAACGGAGCTCAGTCCGGCGGCGGAGCATTACAACATCACCGCCTATTACCGTGAGGTCAACCGGGCCGCCCGCCGCGCGTATACGGGGGAGGCGCTGCGCGTGGGGATGCGGGCACCGGGCTTCAAGCTCCCCACGCTGGACGGGCAGGCGGCCGACCTGAGCGAGTTGCTCCGCGACGGGCACGTGGTGCTGATCTTTGGGTGCTACAGCGCGCCGCCGTGCGTCCGCGAGCTTCCCGAGATCGAGCAGCTGGCCGCGCGCGATCTACCCGGCTTCCGGATGATCTTCATCTACACGCGGGAGGTGCACCCGGGCGAGGACCTGCCGCAGGGCAGGTTCCCGGCCCACCAGACCATGGACGACAAGCTCACGGCGGCCAGGATGCTCCAGCGCGATCTCGGCCTGACGATGACCGTTGCCGTCGACGACCTGGCCGGAACCGCTCACCTGGCCTACGGGGGACTGCCGTTCTGCGCCGTCATCGTGCGCAGCGACGGCACGGTTGTCCACCGGGAGGAATGGGCGAGCGCCGACCAACTCGGGTACGTCATGGCCAACCTGGCCGACGCTGACCGCCGCCGCGCCGCAGGCGGGGTGCCGCGGCTCTCGCTGAGCGAGACGCTGTGGAGCATGGAGCGGCTCGACAAGAAGCCCTAGAGATCTTGGTCGCTAGCGACCAGGACAGGGTGATACCGCTCAGACTTGTTCTCAGGACCCGCTGCCGCCGTGCCCGGGATCGCAGACTTCACGTCGAGCGGCACGGCCCAAGTTTCACTGCGATGATTCGGTTTGCCGTTCTTCCGCCAGTCACGTCAGGCGGTCGACACGGACTATGGTGACGACGTCTTCGACGACGTACAGGACGCGGTAGCGGCCGACGCGCAGCCGCCGGTAGTTCCCCGGACGAACGCCTCTGCCGACTCCGGGTCCTCAGCGCAATGACCGGGTAGACGCGCTCGCCGCTGAGGCTGGCCTCATCAGGTCGGAGCGCTAGCCAGCGAGGGCCTTGACGGCGGGGCGCTGGTGGCTGGCCATCAGAGGGAATCGCTCGCCTTGACTACCGCGGCAGAACTGCACACACTGCCCGGCTGTCCCTTTGTCGCGCATGCCACCGAGCTGAAAATGAGCAGAATTGCATCTGATGCAACTTTCCCTGGAAAGGGTAATCGAGGCGCCACAGAGGATCCCGGACGCGCCCACCGGGCCGTCCAACGTCCGTCCGGTGAGCCAGCGCGAGTGTCCAGGCGTCCCACCGCAGAGCCAGTCGTGCGCGTCGGCCGGGTCGGGTTCGCGGAAGGTCGGGGCTAGCTATGCGTCACGATGATCAGGGAGATGATCACCAGGACCGCGGCAGCCGTTAGTACCAGGACTACGGTGGCGGCGCGCATGAGGAACCATTTCCTTCAGCCAGACGAGGCCAGTATGCGCTGAAGCTGGAGAGCTTGATTCCTGCTGGGCAGCATTATTGTGAGCTGGCCATGCGTGATTGGCGCTGGCGTCGTGGGGAGTGCCCAGGTCTTGCCGGCGACGCTGATGTCGACGGCGCCCTGGTAGTCAGAGGCCTGCGTGGCGACCGCGGTAAGCTCCGCCCGATCGGCGGCGGGGACGGTGATGAGGAGTCCGTACGCGGTGGGGGGCGCGTCCGCGGGGCTGGCCGGCCCGGCTGTGGGGCCTGGGGAGACCGCTGCGGAGGTGATCGTCACCGGCGCGCCGAGCGGGCGGTAGCACCCGGGACTTTGGCCCGGCGCGGAGAGCTTGGTGAAGCCGGCCGGGCACCCGTCGGCTGGCGTGAGGTTCTGGGCGCGCATGGCTCGCAGCACGATCGGTGACCGCAGCTGGTGTGGCTGCGGTATATCGGCGGCCGGCCCTAGCGGAGTCAGGTGGCTGCAGCTGGCAGCCGTGAGCATGAGGCCCGCGGCTAGCACGCTGGCCGCGGCGGTCGACAGGCGCGACGGGGGCTGGAACGACAACATGTCCTGGACCCTTTTCATCCTAGTTGCGGATACGGCTGCGGCGCGGGCGTGGCTGCCTGGGCGCGGGCGGCGTCGGGGGCGACCAGCGCGACGGCGATGACCAGGATCAGCAGTTCCGCCAGGCTTATCTGGATCAGGTGCGGGTCGTGCAGGTAGTCGGTGATCGAGAAGATCCGGTACGTCCCGGCGTCGGCGGCCAGCAGCGTCAGGGTCAGCGACCATGTGCCCGAGCCAGCGGCCTGGCGGGACCATGCCCTCGGCGCGTGCGCCAGGCAGGCGAGGGCGACCAGGACGCAGTACAGCCCGGGAAAGTCCGGCACCCAGGCGGAGTTGCCGGTCGCCTGGAGCGCCGTTAGCGGCACGGCCACCAGGAGGTAGGTGGCGGGCAGTGCCAGCAGCCAGGGCCAGCGCGGAGCAGGCGGGGCGTCCCGGTGGAACGCGGTCATTGCCAGGACCGGGGCGAGGTTGAGCAGGACCCAGAAGGCCCATGGCCCCAGCGACGGCCCCTGGAAGGCCCGGGTGAGGTCGCCCTGCACCAGCGAGATCAGGTCGGGGATGATGGCCAGCGCGGCGATGACCTGGGCAGTCCGGTAATAACGCCCGAGGGCCAGCGCCACGAAGCTCACGATCCAGGCGTAGGCCACCAGGTACCACACCGCGGGCGGCAAGACGCCGGCAGGGGTGCCGGCCGCTATGCTCGCGGGCGGCGTGGGGAGCCAGCCGAGCAGATGGCGGCTCCAGGCCGTCCACACGAGCACGTTAAGGCCCCGGGTCGCCTGGACTAGCAGCACGGCGAGCACAGCGTGCCGGATGGCCTGGCCCCAGGCGAGGTACCGGCGCGGAGTGCCCGCGGCGCCCAGGTACAGCCGGGCGGCCAGGCCGGCCACGCTGGCGGTCTCCGCCCAGCCGGGCCTGGCAGCCTTGATGATGTAAGCGTCCGCCTCCGGGTCGCCGGTTAGCCAGCTGTCCAGGAAGGCGGCGAGCATGTCCTCTTCCCATTGCTGCCGGTAGTAGCCCGGCAGCAGCCGCAGCACCCGCCGGTACCGCTGTTCCAGGTCCAGGTCGCCGCTCACCCGGCCGCCTCCGCACCCGACAGGCCCAGCCTCACCCGCACCACCCGGGCAGTGGCGGCGCGAAGCTCGGCCTCGGCGGCCAGCGCGCCCCGCCCGTCCCGGGTCAGCCGGTAATAGCGGCGCAGCCGGCCGTCGTGCGCCTCCTCCCGGTCGGCCTCGATCAGCCCCTCGGCGGCGAGCCGGTCCAGCACCCCGTACAGGCTGCCGATCTTCAGCTTCACCCGGCCCTGCGATAGCTCGGCGACCTCGCCCACGATGCCGTACCCGTGCCGCGGGCCATCGGCCAGCGCGGTGAGCACGAAGAACGCCTGCCCGGTCATGGTTTTGAGACCCATGCCACCAATATAATGGAAAGCAGGATACTAGGTCTACAGCCAGCACCGGATCCTGCCCGCACTGGTGCCTCGCGGCGGTCCGGTTGATCTCAATCCCGATCCCCGCTGTCCGTGGACGGCCTCGCCGCAGCCCTCGGAGTTGCCGGCTACGACGTGAGTTCGGCAGAGTTGCGGGACGCTACCGATCGCCACCCGGCCTTCTGGGCCAAGGGCAGTCAGCAAGGGCGTGCCGGTCGAATTCGACGTGCGGCGATGGCGGACGCTGGACGTGCACGGGAAGAGGTGCTTCCTGGAGTCCCGGCTGCCGCGGACGCCGCCGCCCTGGCCAGCATCGCGAAGGACAACAGGCAGCTCTGCGCGGGCTACCTGATCAAGGAGCAGCTCCGCGAGGCGCTCCACGTAAAGGGCAACAAGGGGAAGGCCCTGCTCGCCGGGGCCATCTCCTGGGCCGGCCGGTCCCGCATCCCGGAATTCGCCAAACTGGCGAAAGCACTCCGCCGCTTCCTCCCGCTGATCTGGCACACGCTGGACCACGGGCCCTCGAACGGCCGCGCGGAAGCGCCGAACGCCCAGCTCAACGCGCTGATCACCCGCGCACGCGGATTCCGCTCAGCCGAGGCACTTATCGTGATGGCGGAATTCGTCTACGGCGGCTTGTGTCCCGATTCGCCTTACTGGCCAGTTAAACCCCAGATCCTGAGGGCCAGGGAGAGTCGCCACGCACCCGTTTTGAGTAAAGGCCTTTGATCTTTATCGAAGGCCTTTCACGAACGGGTGCGTGGCTTCTCGTGACCGCGCCAGCCCCGGCTAGCGAACGATGGAGGCCCCGCCGTCGACCAGGAGGTCGGTGCCCGTGACGTACGCCGAAAGCCCGGACAGGAGGAACAGGATCGCCCCCACGTAATCGTCGAGCGTTCCCCGGCGGCCCAGCGGGATCCGCCCGGTCTGCGTTGGCCGGTCGGCACGGCCCGCCGACGGGACGTTATCCCCGCCCGGCGGCTCGCTGAACTTGCGCAGCGTCGTCGGCGTCTGCCCGGGGCTGATCGAGTTCGCCCGTATCCCGTACGGGCCCAGCTCAGCCGCGAGTTGCCGCGTGAGGTAGATGAGGGCGGCCTTGCTCGGGCCGTAGACGAGGCGGCCCGGGGTCACCCGGTGGGCCGCGACGGACGCGACGTTGACGATGCTGCCGCCGCCGGATTCCCGCATCGGCCGGGCGGACTCCCTAGCCAGCACCATCGCGCCGCGCAGGTTGGTGCCGATGACCGTGTCGATCTCATCGAGGGTGAGGTCCGCGAGCGCGCCGCCGGAGTCGCCGACCGCCGCCAGGTTGACGAGCGCGTCCAGTCGGCCGAACTCGCGCACGGTCGCCGTCACCACCCGCGTGATGTCCGCTGGCACGCTGATGTCGCCGGCCGCGCCAAGCACCTGCCCGGAGCGCTGAGCCTCGGCGGCGGCCTGGACGACCCGCTCCGGCGAGCGGGCCATGATCGTGACCCGCGCCCCGATCGCCGAGAGCACCGCCGCGGTCCGCGCGCCGATGGCGCCGCTGCCGCCGGTGATCAGCACCACCGTCTCGGGGGTGATGCCGGGAAGGACCGGAGGACAGGCCAACAGATCGGCTGTAACGTGTTCCTGCACCGTCACCTCAGCGGTGCTTGTCATCGCTTCGCCCACTTTCTCGTGCGTAGTCGCTTTCTTGCGGGTAGCCCCGGCGTGCCTGGCGCGTGATGTGACCGCCCTGCCGGACCCGGCCGTAGGAACGGACCAGCGCCGCGCGCAGGTCCTCGACGTCGGCGACGACCTCGTAGCCGCCGCCCTTCTCGAAGACCTCGCTGAGGTACTCGTTTCCCTCGCCGTCCACCGTGAGCACGAAAGGCTCGATTCCCTTGGCGAGGGCTTCCGTGACGGCCGCGCGGGTGTCCAGGTTGGCGTACTCGATCATGCGATCCGGGTACTCGGTCCCGTAGTCCAGGTCGAACGGGCGCCCGTCGGTCACGACCATCAGCAGCCGCGTTTCCGATGCCTCGGCGCTGAGCTTGCGCGTGACGTGCCGGATGACGGGGGCCAGCCGCGTCATGTGGATCGGCTTGCGCCCGGCCATCCGCTCGAACGCGCGCACCGACAGCTGCTCGCGGAAGTCCTTGACCGTCAGCACCCGGACGTCGTTCCTGCCTGAGCCGGAAAAACCGTACACTCCTGCGGAGTCGCCGAGCCGGGCGAGGCTGCGCAGCAGCAGTGCCACCGCCTCGCGTTCGGCGTCGATGATCCGGCGGGCCGAGCCGTCACGGTTCAGCCTGCCGGGGACAGCCGAGGAGGCGTCGATCCGCTCCGCGGTCGAGGAGCTCAGGTCCAAGATGATCCCGACCGCGACGTCCCGGCGCGCCCGGTCGACCCGGGCGTACGGCCGCGGGTCGGCGCTGTGTCCCGCGCGCAGCTCCACTAGCGCCTCGATCGCCCCGTCGATGTCCACCTCGTCGCCGTCCCGGACCCGCCGCACCAGGACACGGCCCATGTCCGCGATCCGCTCCAGCTCCTGGCTGATGCGACGCTCGGTTCCCGACAGCGCGCTCACGCTCGCCAGCAGGTCCCCGGCACTGTGGCCACGATGCGGCACTTCCTCCCGCAGCGTGACCCAGTTCTGCCGGTACCTGCCCTGGACCGCGTCCCATTCCGGGTACAGGTACGTACCGCCAGCCGCCTTCTGCGCGGCACGTGTCCGTTCCCGGTAATAGGCGTCGCTGAGCTCGTAGTGCTCATGCGGCAGGGGCTCGGGGGTACCGTCCGCTGCCGGCTCTTCATGGTCATGATCGTGGTCATGGTCATGGTCATGATCGTGATCGTGGGCCAGGTAATCCCGGTCCACGACGTGCCGACCGGGCTTGAAGATCAGCAGCTCGGACTTCAGGCCACTGCTCCCGTGGTCGATGCCACGAAAGCGCAGGCCGACGATGTCACGGAAGGCGGCCGGCGGCACGTTGACGCGCACGCGGTCCTCACCCTCCAGCCGTGCCACGTCGACGTCCGGGACGAACGTGCCGAGGAAGCGGTCGGGCAGCGGCACCGGCCCGGCCAGCACCAGCGCCGGCTCGACCCGGGTCTTGACCGGCGCGGCCGTGGACAGGATCGGCAGCTCATCGATCATGCTGTAGATGAGCGCCGCCACCGCCGACGTGTCGGTGATGGTCGCGGACGCGGAAACCGCCACGGGCAGCAGCTCCGTGATCGCCCGCGTCACCACGCTGACCGCGGGATCAAGGAGCAGCGTCCCCGAGTACCCCACGCTCATCCGCTGCAGGACCTCCAGCGCCTGGTCACGCGGCCCGAACGACTCGACGGGCGACCGGGCCGCCAGCTCGCCGGCCAGTACCTGGCGCAGCGAGCGGGCGAAACCGGGGACAAGCCCGGGGAGCCGACTGTCCACGCGGGCGTCCTCCACGGCCCCGAACACGGCCCCCGCGAGCTCGATCCTGCGGAACATGCGGAAGAAGCTCGCCCAGTTGCCCATGGAGTCCCCGTCGGCTCCGGACACCAGGTCCATGCCGTCGTCATGCGTGACGCCGAGCCGCTCGAGCACCGCCTTGATGTCCAGGTCGAACGATGACCATATGTAGTGACCCGCCCGGTGCGCCACCGCCACCTGATACCACCCGCGGTTGTCTGCCGTCGTGGCGAATCGCGCGCAACTGCTCGGCAGCCGCATAGTGTCGTGGGTGTCAGCGGGGATGAGACCCGGCTCGATGTCGTCATCGGCGAGGATCTCGGCCCAGTGACCGCCGGACAGGCCGCAGAACAGCACGCCGAGCGCGTCGCGGACGTCGGCGAGCTTGACGGCAGGGCCGTCGGCAGGCGTCGCGTGCTTCCCGCCATGCGGTGAACCGTTATGCCGCGAGCTGCTATGCGGCGAAGGCACTGGCGACAATCTCCCGTACGCCTTCCTGGATCGCCTGATCATCGGTGACGGCCTGGACGATCGCGGCCTCGCACGCCTCGCGCGCCGGGATGCCCTGCCGGATGAGCCGCCCGGTGTAGATGATCAGCCGGGTGCTCGGCCCCTCGAGGAAGCCGATGTCATCGAGCGTCCGCAGTCGCCTGGCAAGCTCGGCGAGGGATGAAGCCAGCGCACCGTCGATGCCCGCCTCGTGCCTGATGATCTCCGTCTCCACCTCGGGCACGGGATAGTCGAAGTCGATGGCGATGAAGCGCTGCCGGGTGCTGTGCTTCAACTCCTTGGACGTCGCCTGGTAGCCGGGGTTGTAGGACACGACGAGGAAGAAGTCGTCGTGCGCGCGCAGCGTCACGCCGAGCTTCTCGATGGGGAGCAGCCGACGGTGGTCGGTAAGCGCGTGGATCGAGACGATGGTGTCCCGGCGTGCCTCGACCACCTCATCCAGGTAGCAGACGCCGCCCTCGCGCACCGCCGTCGTCAGCGGGCCGTCGATCCACTCCGTGCCGCCGTCGCGCAGGATGTACCGGCCGACGAGGTCGCCGGCCGTCAGGTCGTCATGGCAGGTGACCGTCACCAGCCCGGCGCCGGGGGACGCCGGCTGGCCCGGGACCTGGCCAAGGCGCCACGCCATGTGCTCGATGAACCTAGTCTTGCCGCATCCAGTCGGTCCCTTCAGCAGCACGGGAAGCCTCTCGGCGTACGCCGAGAGGAAAAGCTCGGTCTCGTTCCGCATCTCGACGTAGAAGGGCTCTTCCGTCGCGTGGATGAGCACCGCGTCAGCTTTGTCGGTGGTAGTCGTCATGCGAATTCTCCTTGCTGGTCCCGGGTGATCCAGGCGACTGGGTCGTTGGCGTAGTCCTTGAAGTAGTCGCCGGGGTAGTTGACGCCGGGGAGGGCGGGGATCCAGTCGTACTGGAGGAGGCTGGTGTCGCCGAGGCTGTTGGCGTGGCGGATCGTGGCGGGGTCGTCGAGGATGGTGAGGCGGCCCTTGTCGATGATGTTCTTCCACTCGCCGGTGTCGCGCTGCTTGATGGAGTAGGTGGCGAAGATGTTGTGGACGTGGGGGAAGTGCATGGTGGGGAGGTGGTTTTCCTTGGCGTAGCGCAGGAAGGTCTGGTCCCAGTGCTCGGCGCCGAAGCCGAAGTGGATGACGCCGGCCTGGGCGCGCTCGGGGAGGTTGGTCCAGGAGTCGTTGTATTTCCAGAGGGTCTCGATCTGGCGGGCGCTCTTGGGGTTGGTGCCGATCGAGGAGTCGTTGAAGTAGTGCCAGCCCTTATAGGGGAAGCCGGGGTACTGGACGTCGCGGTAGCGCTCGAGGACCTCGCGCCACAACTCGCCGTAGCGGCCGCCGCCGTCGATCTTGGCGATCATGCCGCCCTCGATGGTGACGCTGACGTGGGGGAAGTAGCCGGTGTGGTTGGAGGTGCCTGCGACGACGCCGTTGAGGGTGGGGAACAGGGTGCGGGCCTGCTCGATGAAGGTCTCGACGGAGTGCCCGAAGCGGATGCCCTGGATGGTGGAGGCCATGATGTGGCCGGACTGGAAGGCGCCCTTGACCCACAGGGCGGCCTGCTCCTCGGTGACTTCCCAGGAGATGTCGGTGCCCTCGGGGCTGGTGATGCGGACCGCGGAGGCGTTCGCGAACTCGTCCACGATCGCCAGGTCGATCGCCCGCCACAGCTCATCAGGAAACGCATTCGCCCGCCCGATGAAATCCTCGTACGTGGCGAACAGCCAGTTGTTCCGCATCCGGCCGCTGGCCGCCCGCTTCCAGTGCCGTCGGCCGGACTGTCCCGCGAACACCGCCGTATACCCGGGCCGGTCGTCCAGGTAGCGCTTCAGCGCGGAGGCGGCGGCGTTGTACTCGACGCCTTCTTCGACCATGGGCTTGAGGCGGTCGGTGATCTCGCGCCAGCCGTCGGCGGCGCTGTACTCCTGCACGGGCAGGCCCAGGTCGGCGGTGCTGACCTGGTCGACCTTGCGGACCCCGAGTTCCCGCAGTGCCCGGCCCATCACCTCGAACACCACCGGGTTCTGGTGCGGCGCGGTGATGATCAGGATCTCGTCCTCCGCCGCGACGTCCAGTGCCATCCGGCCGTACTTGCGCCGGACCAGCGACCGCGCCAGTGGCAGCAGCGCCTCGATGTCATCGGTCCGCTCCTGCCGCAGGTACGCCGGGTACCGCGGTGCCGGAAAATCAAAGCCCGGCAGCTGGGGCAGCGGCGGCTTGGCGAGTTCCGCCATGCTCAGCTGCTCTCCAATGGGACTCATGCCCGCCTCCTGGGAACGCGTTCTCGCTGCGTAGACATGCCGGCCTGGCTCACAGGCCTGACTTGTAGGCGGCCGCTACCTGCGCGGGCGTCGTCGAGGCGGGGATGAGCTGCCACTTCGTAGCGATCGAGGTCAGCGAGCTCCACGCGCTCTGCGGCATCGCGCAGTTGGTCTCGAGCCCAGTCTCCGCGGCGTTCTGGACGACCGTCTGGCTTACCCCGGGGTAGATGCTTCCGAGGTCCTGCAGCGCGGCCGGCTGCTTGGCGGCCAGGGCTGCCTCGCCCTGCTGGATTCCGGTGAGGAACTGCTTGACGGCCTGCGGATGGGACTGCAGGAAGCTCTCGGACGTGGCGATCACGTTGTACTGAATGCTCCCCAGCGCCGGGACCTGCGCCGTGTCGAACACAGTGACGCCGCTGCCGTTGGCAGTAGCCTGCTGCGGGAGGGGGATGTCCTCGAAGAACCCGCTGACCTCACCGTGCTGCAGGGCGGCGACCATCGTGCTGCTCGCGATAGAGGTCTCCGTCAGCCAGTTGGACGACAGGCCAGCGTCCTGCTCCAGACCCGCAAGGATGCGCCCGCCCGTGGAGGTCGGGCTGTTCACTCCGATGACCTGCCCCTTCAGCTTCTTGAGGTCGCCGTTCACGTCTCCGGCGACAAGGTTCAGGCTCTTCATCAGCTTGGGACTGACCACGAGCGCCAGCCCGGGCACCCCGGCACTGCGCCCGCACACGGCCACCACCGGCACGCCCTTCGCCCGCGCGGCGAGCACGGCGGCACCGTTCGTCACGCCGAAGTTGACGCCGCCGCTGACTAGGGCGGCCAGCAGGGTGCTGCTTGAAGACAGCAGCACCGACTTCGACGTCACGTTGTCCTTCGTGAAGTAGCCCTGCTTGTCCGCGACCACGTAGGCGGCTTCCCCGTAGGTCGCGGCCGCGTTGCCGAGCGTAACGCTCACTGCGGACGCGCCCCCGGTGGTATCGGCGGCGGCGGCACTGCTGCTGCTGCTGGACGAGCTAGAACAGCCGGAAATCACCGCGGCCAGGCCTGCCGCAACTGAAACGACGGCGAATGCCGCTCTCCTGGACCCATGTCTTGCCATCTTTATGTTCCCTTTCACTGAAGTCGCTTACCTATTTCCGTGGCCTGCTGCTTTTGCCCAGGTCCTCTCAGGCGCCCGCTGGCGGCTGGGCGAATTCTCCTTGCTGGTCCCGGGTGATCCAGGCGACTGGGTCGTTGGCGTAGTCCTTGAAGTAGTCGCCGGGGTAGTTGACGCCGGGGAGGGCGGGGATCCAGTCGTACTGGAGGAGGCTGGTGTTGCCGAGGCTGTTGGCGTGGCGGATCGTGGCGGGGTCGTCGAGGATGGTGAGGCGGCCCTTGTCGATGATGTTCTTCCACTCGCCGGTGTCGCGCTGCTTGATGGAGTAGGTGGCGAAGATGTTGTGGACGTGGGGGAAGTGCATGGTGGGGAGGTGGTTTTCCTTGGCGTAGCGCAGGAAGGTCTGGTCCCAGTGCTCGGCGCCGAAGCCGAAGTGGATGACGCCGGCCTGGGCGCGCTCGGGGAGGTTGGTCCAGGAGTCGTTGTATTTCCAGAGGGTCTCGATCTGGCGGGCGCTCTTGGGGTTGGTGCCGATCGAGGAGTCGTTGAAGTAGTGCCAGCCCTTATAGGGGAAGCCGGGGTACTGGACGTCGCGGTAGCGCTCGAGGACCTCGCGCCACAACTCGCCGTAGCGGCCGCCGCCGTCGATCTTGGCGATCATGCCGCCCTCGATGGTGACGCTGACGTGGGGGAAGTAGCCGGTGTGGTTGGAGGTGCCTGCGACGACGCCGTTGAGGGTGGGGAACAGGGTGCGGGCCTGCTCGATGAAGGTCTCGACGGAGTGCCCGAAGCGGATGCCCTGGATGGTGGAGGCCATGATGTGGCCGGACTGGAAGGCGCCCTTGACCCACAGGGCGGCCTGCTCCTCGGTGACTTCCCAGGAGATGTCGGTGCCCTCGGGGCTGGTGATGCGGACCGCGGAGGCGTTCGCGAACTCGTCCACGATCGCCAGGTCGATCGCCCGCCACAGCTCATCAGGAAACGCATTCGCCCGCGAAATGAAGTCTTCGTAGGTGCCGAAGAGCCAGTTATTGCGCAGCCTCCCGCTCGCGACCCGCTTCCAGTGCCTGCGCCCGGCTTCCCCGGCGAATACGGCGGTGTACCCGGGGCGGTCGTCCAGGTAGCGCTTGAGCGCGCTGGACGCGACGCTGAATTCCACCCCTTCTTCGACCATGGGCTTGAGGCGGTCGGTGATCTCGCGCCAGCCGTCGGCGGCGCTGTACTCCTGCACGGGCAGGCCCAGGTCGGCGGTGCTGACCTGGTCGACCTTGCGGACCCCGAGTTCCCGCAGTGCCCGGCCCATCACCTCGAACACCACCGGGTTCTGGTGCGGCGCGGTGATGATCAGGATCTCGTCCTCCGCCGCGACGTCCAGTGCCATCCGGCCGTACTTGCGCCGGACCAGCGACCGCGCCAGTGGCAGCAGCGCCTCGATGTCATCGGTCCGCTCCTGCCGCAGGTACGCCGGGTACCGCGGTGCCGGAAAATCAAAGCCCGGCAGCTGGGGCAGCGGCGGCTTGGCGAGATCGGACATGGCCGGGTCGCCGGTGCTGGTGGGCAGCGTCATTTGATTCCTACTCTCCGCTGTGAGGCGAAATGAGGGTGATATTAATGGCAGATTTCATTCGTGTGGCGATAATCTGGCGGGCGCTCGTCAGGTCTGGCGCCAGCGCAAGGCGAATCGCTCACCGACGCTGACAAGCGCGTTAAGGATGAGCGTGATAACCACGAGGACGATGATGCCGGCGAATGTCCCGCCAGCGTTGAATTGCTGCGTCTGGGTATTTATATAGTACCCGACGCCCTGGTCGGAGGCGATGAACTCGCCAACGATCACGCCGATGAGCGCGAACGGGACCCCGGCCTTCAGGCCAGCAATGATGGACGGCATCGAACCCGGGAGAATTACCGAGCGGAATACGTCCAGCTTGCCGCCGCCCATGAGCATGATGACGTTAATCTGGTTTCTGTTAAGGCTTTGCACGCCGTAATACATGTTGTAGAACATGACGAAGAATACCGTCATGGCGGCGATCGCCACTTTCGACCAGATGCCGAGCCCGAGCATGATCAGGAAAAGCGGCGCGAGGGCGACCTTCGGTATGCCGTTGATCGCGGTGATCATCGGCTCGAAGATCCGGGCGCCGATGCGCCAGGTCGCCAGCACGACGCCGATCGCCATGCCCCCGACGACGCCGAAGATGTAACCGAGGAGGAGCTCGACCAGCGTGACCCGAATGTCTTGCCACGCGGACGCCGTCCTGAGGTAGCTGACGAGAGCGCTCGCTACCTCCGTGGGCTTGCTGATGGCGAAGTCGGGGATCAGGCGTCCCGATATGAGCTGCCAGATACCAAGGAGGATGACCACGACGAGCAGTCGCAGGAGGGCGATCCCTACATTGGGCCGCCAGGTTCGTGTCCGCCGCACCTGGGAACTCAGGACAAGGTCGGCCTGGTCGCCGGCGGCAGCGGTTTTCGGCGAAGTTCCAGTCGCCATCTGTCCTCCCGAAGTCAAGTCACATGCCATTGCCGGATTGGCGGCGATAACATGCCACTGCTGATTTTTCGCGTGCGCTATTCAGCTGGCCTGCGCTATTCGAGCTCGAGGTCGTCCCGCAGCAGTCTCCAGAGGGTCTTGTGCAGATCGCCAAAGCGCTGGTGTTCCGCGACCCTGGCCACCCGCCGCGGGCGCGGGATGTCGATGTCGATGACTTCCTTGATCCGGCCCGGATGCCTTGACATCACCACGACCCGGTCCGACAACGCGATCGCTTCCTGCAGGTCGTGCGTCACGAAGATCAGCGTCACGCTGCTATCTTGTTGCTGCCACAAGCTGAGCAGTTCCTGCTGGAGCACCACGCGGGTCATCGCGTCGAGGGGGCCGAACGGCTCGTCCATCAAGACGAACCGCGGTGCGTAGATGAGGCTGCGGGCCATGGACGTGCGCTTTTGCATGCCGCCAGACAACTGGGCCGGGTAATGCTTCGCGAAGCCGGACAGGCCCACGAGGTCCAGCCAGCGCTTCACTTCCTCCGCCCGCTCCCGCCGGGGCACCTTCTGGATCACGAGCGGCAGTTCGACGTTCTGCTCGACCGTCTTCCACGGCAGCAGGTTCGCGTCCTGGGTGACGTAGCCGACTCCGCGCAGCGGGCCGTCGATCCTGGTGCCGTTGACGGTGATCGTCCCGGTGTCTGGCCGGACCAGTCCGGCGCACATGTTGAGCAGCGTGCTCTTCCCGCAGCCACTGGGGCCGACGATGCTGGTGAAGCTGCCTTCCGGAACCTCGAGGCAGATGTCCTCGCAGACGCGCTTCTCCCGGTTTCCCGACGACTTGAACGACTTGGTGACGTTGGTGACCTTGACGTACGAGCTACCCTTCGCGTCGTCACTGACGGGCGGCGCCGTGACGGACACGGGCTGCTGGGGCATCTGACTGGGCATTGGCGTCACACCTCGTCAGCTGCGCTTGAGGGAAGCCAAGCCGGCCTGGCGGGATCTGGTCCTGGCCCAGGCGACGTACGCGGGGCTGCCGCATGCCGCGGGTCCTGGGGTCGGTGCCTTGCGTGCATTCAGGCTGCCTTGGCTGTAGTGCATGCGCACGTCCGCTCCTCCTGTCCCTGGGGGATGGCCCCCCGGGTCGTGATTCCGTTCGCTGTGCCGCTTACCTGCGGAAATGTGTTTCCGATCAGGCCACTATGGCATAACGTCATACCATTGACAAGAGACTCATTTGTAACATTTATGTAACATAGTGTTAACATAGACAGATTGCACGCGGCTTTTACCCACCGGCGAGCTATCGTTATCAGTTTTGGAATGGCTGCTGCCTAGCGGTTTGATGGCGCAGCAGTTCGGTGACTCAGCGACCGCTGTTAGCGGTGGCGGCAGACGACGTCGACAAGAGCCGGGGTTCCCGTGCTCAGGACGTGATCAGCGGCGCGGCGCACGGATTCCCTGACCTTGTCCGGGTCGTCGATAGGCCCTTCCGCGTACCAGGAGAATGACCTGGCCAGCGCGGCGAAGTCCGGGGCGGGTTTGTCTATCTCCATCCCTATATATGCCCGCTCAATCGGGGTCGACCGCTGGCGGGCGAGTCTTTCCTGGTGTTCCCAGTCGTTGTAGTACGCGCGGTTGTTGAACATCACCACGAGCAGCGGCAGCTTGTAGTACGAGGCGACCCACAGGGCGCCGGCGTCGAACATCAGATCCCCATCGGGCTGCAGGTCGACGACGAGCCGTCCGGTACCGCGGTGGGCTAGGGCGACGCCTAGCGAGATGCCGATCTGGGTGGCGGTGCCGAGCGACGCGCCCGGATGCCGGTGGGGCGCGTCGAAGTCCCACAGTCGTGGCGCCCAGCCGGCCGCGGTCCCGGCGGTGAGGACCCAGTCGTGCTCGGCGATGACGCTCCAGACCTCCGACGCCAGCCGGGAGGTGGCCACCGGTGATAGGGCCGCCTCCCTCGCGGCGGTCGCCTGCCAGGCAGACCACTGGGCGTCGTGCAGCCTGCCCAGTTCCGCGCGGTAGGCATCGCGCTCGCCCTTGCGCTCCGGGGAATCGGTCTTCACGAGCTCGAGGCACATGTCCAGGAGCAGCGGCAACGCTACGGTCGTGTCGGCGGTCACCTGGACGTCGGTCTCCACCAGCGCCGCGTAATCCTCGCTCCACGAGGACAAGGTCAGGTCGTTGAAACCGAGGTCGAGGACGATCGTGCCCGGTGCCAGCCGCGACGTGATCGTCCGGCTGGTGGAGTCGAGCCGCTGCGTCGGTTTCCCCATGTCCTTGACGTCAAGGAACAGGACGCAGTCGGCCCGCTCCAGGGCGTCGGTCCCCGTGACGCACAGCGGATGGCGGTTGGGGAAGTTCAGCCTGATCCCGGTGTCTATGACGCCCGCGCCGGTCAGTTCGGCGAGCTCGGTCAGCAGCACGAACGCGTCGGGGTCCCGGCCGACGTAGCCAGCCACAATGACCGGCCGCCTGGCGGCGCACAACTGCTCTGCGAGCACCCGCAGGGTCCTGGGATCCGGGCCGATTCGAGACGGGACGTCGAGCCTGCCGAGGTCGGGGAGCGTGATCGGCTCGTCCAGCGGCGTTTCCTGCAGGCCCGCGTCGAGGGCGACGTACACGGGTCCCCGCGGCTCACTCATCGCGACCCGGTACGCGCGGGCTAGCGTCCCCGGCACATCCTCGATGGACCGGGGCGTGATCCCACTTCGTGAAGTCCCGCACGGCGTTGCCCTGGACGTTGGCCGAGTGGACCCAGTCGATGTTTGGTCGGCGCCGGTCGTGGGTGGCGGGACCGGAGCCGCCGAAGACCATCACGGGGACTCGGTCAATGTGTGCGTAATAGATGCCCATCGCGCCGTGCAGGAGGCCAACGACGTTGTGCAGGATCACGCCCATGGGCTCTCCGGACGCCTTTGCGTACCCGTGCGCGAGGCCGACCGCGATCTTTTCGTGCGGGCAGCAGAGCATCTCCATCTCGTTACCCGTGTAATTCACAAGGGAGTCATGGAGGCCGCGGTAGGACGATCCTGGGTTAAGGCTCAGGTACCGCAGCCCCATCCCGCGGATCGCGTCCACCATCACGTCAGAGCCCCACACAGGCTTTACCTTGGCTTCTTCTGCTGTCATCACTGGTCTCCCGGCAGGCCTTCATGGTGTCCCGCCACGGCTGGGCGGCTGGGTATTGGCCGGTCCTGGTGCACTCGAGGGTCTTCGTGGCCAGGTCCAGGAAGCCCCTCGGGTACGTGAGCTACTGCCCGGACTCCGCCCTGGCCGCGCGCTCGCGGTTGAAGGCCCTGCAGGCGGCGAGCTCAGAGGCTGACTTCTGGCTGGGTGGTTGTACGCCGGGCTGATAGTCCTTGCGCACATGGACTCCTTCTGAGGTTCAGGGGAGCTGAGCTGGGCTCCGTCGTGCTCAGCTGCCCATTTTGGCATAAGGTCATACCATTGACAAGGGTTAGGGGTGAGGCCGGGTGCGAGCGCGCCGTCCAGGCCTCGCATTAGCCTCCGCTATCGCGCGCTGGTGGGCGGTTGGGTGATCCAGCGGGTGTCGGCGTAGAGGTCGGCTGGGGTCAGGAGGCGGATGTCAGAAGAGTTCGCCGCTTCTGCCGTGAGGTCGGGGGTGAAGCCCGCGCCGCTGAAGCACAGCAGCCGCGCAAATGCCGCGCCGTGGCGTCCCTGCGCGGCGAGCAGGCCGCGGATGTGGCGCAGGCGCTCTAGGTGTGGCAGGCCCATCGTCTCGTGCCACTTGACCTCGCCGATGGCCAGCAGGGCCTGCCGGTCGGCGGCGTCGTACCCGCTGGCCGCCACGTCGACCTGGTGCGTCGTCCTGGCGACCGGGTCGTTCACGGTGCCGGACTCGACCTGCGATGGGAAGCCGCCGATGACCTGCTCGGGCGCCAAGTACCTGGCCCAGTGGCGGCACAGCTGCTCGAAGTGCGGCCCGAGCACGCTGGCGGTGAAGCGGGGCTTGCTCCGCTCCCACAGGCGCTCGGCGCTCCTGGTGTGCGCCAGGTCGGACCAGATCGGGCGCATCACCGCGTGGTAGAAGGTGATGAGCGGCTCGGCGATCTCGTAGGTTGCCCGGTTATCGCGGAAGGCGTCGGCCTGCCGGCGGACCAGGCCGCAGTCCTGCAGGACGTTGAGGGGGTGCGCGAGGTCGCCTGACTTGCGGCCGGTATAGGTGGCAATGCCGCCCCTGGTGGTGTTTCCGCTGGCGATGGCGGACAGTACCGAGTGGTACAGGCCCATGTCGCGCAGCTCGGCCTCGGTGGCGAGCAGGTACCGGGCCTCCCGGAACAGTGGGCTCGCCGGGTTGAGCACCGTCCGCCGTACCCAGTCGTCAAAATCGTCGGGGCTGGCAGGCGTGTCGTCCCGGGCGAACTCGCGACGGTAAGCGGGGGTGCCGCCGACGATCGCGTGCACCTTGATGGCGAGCGTCGGGTCAGCGACGTTCCAGAACTGCGCGGACAGCTGGTAGTCCAGCGTCGGGACGACCAACTCCAGGCCGGCCCGACCACGAAGCGGGGCGTTCCCGGCCAGCAGCGTGCCCATGAAGGTCATGGCCGAGCCGCACAGCAGCAGTCGAGTGCGGCTGCCCTCCCGCTCAGGTCGTCGCGGCGCGAGCGCGTTCTGCAAAATGGACGGCAGCGCCGGATTCGCGCGGGCCAGGTAGGGAAACTCATCGATCACCACGGCGACGGGCCGGTCCTTGCCGAGCGCCAAGAGCGCGTCGAACGCCTCGTGCCAGCTGCCGAAGCGCAACGCCGACGGCACCCCGAGGTGCGTGCCGAGGGCCGCCCCGAGCTGGCTCAACGACTCCGCGTCGGTAGCCTCATCGGCCGCGAAATAGAACCCACCCGTCACCTCGCACAGCGCCCGGAGCAGGAACGTCTTGCCCTGTCGCCGCCGCCCTGAGACCACGCCAAGGACCGCGCCCGGCCGGTCGTCGCTGGCAAACGAAGCGAGTTCCAGCCACTCAACGTCCCGGTCGAACATGTCACGTGGCTTATCCGGCAAGCCGTCGGCGCCACCAAACCCAGCTCTCATAAGTTCACCTATCATAACTATACTTATGAGAAGCCTAGCCGCTTACTGCAGCTACCGAGTTCGGAAGCGGCCTACGGGTGACGGGTTTCTTATCGCGTGCTGGCTGGGCGTGCTGGCTGGGCTTCCCACGGCCACTGGGGCAGTGGGTCGGCTGCCACCTCCGTCGGAAGCTGCGCGGGTGCAGCAGCCGGTTTGCGCCGGCGGTGCCGTCACCTGATCTACGCGGCAGGGATCGAGGAAGCGGTGCGGCACGTCGTGCGGGGAGCCGACGTGGAGGTCATCTGCCACGCCTGGATCTCAGCCGGCCTCCGGAGGGGCTGCTAGCTGACGTGCGGGAACTGTCGCGGAACATTGCGATAAGGAAAACAGGGTCATGGCTCGCATGAATGTCATTCACTTATGCCCCTTGGTGTGGCAGCCTATGAGGAATCTCGTGAGTTCTTCATAGGGGCCGCCGTATGCGCCTGGCTGCTTGCATTGCCGCGTTGACGCTCGCGCTCAGTTCCGCGACCGCTGTTGTTGCGGTCGCATCGCAACAACACGAATTGCAGCTGAAGCAGCAGCCACGGCGGGCGCAGCCTGCAGGCGAGGACACTGCCTCCCAGAACCTGCTTCGCGACGACTGGGATCCGAGTGAGCCGGGTTTGTCCCCGGCCGCCCTGCGGGGTGGCCACTTCGGGCGGCTCTTCGCCGCCCACGTCGACGGGCAGGTCTACGCGCAGCCACTCGCCGTGGATAATCCGAGGACGGCGACGACCGCGCCGGGCACCTCGGTGATCGTGGCCACCGAGAACAACACGGTCTACAGCATTGACGGGACGACCGGCAAGGTGATCTGGTCCAGCCACCTGGGCACCCCTTGGTCGTACACAGTGGCCCACTGCACGGACCTCATGCCGGACATCGGAATCACGAGTACCCCGGTCTATGACCCCGCTACCCGCGAGTTGTACGTGGTGGCCGACATCGCCGGCCGCAATCCAGACAATCCCCACCCGGCCTATTACGTGTACGCGCTCAGCGAGCAAACCGGCGCCGTCGAGTGGCGGACTGCAGTCTCTGGACCGCCGGCCAACGCCAGGACCGAGGACTTCGCCGCCTCCCAGGAGCGGCAGCGCACCGGGCTGCTGCTGATGAACGGCTGGCTCTACTTCGGCTTCGCCTCCTACTGCGACTACGGGTTCTACGCCGGCTTCGTCTCCGGGGTGAACATCACCAGCCGCGCGCAGACCATGTGGACCGACGAGACCGGGTCCGCGGGCAACCAGTCCGGCATCTGGATGAGCGGTGGCGGCCTCATGTCCGACGGGTCCGGTCGCATCTTCCTGGCGACCGGCAACGGCGTCTCGCCGCCCCCGGGTCCCGGCCACAGGCCGCCGGGCGAGCTCGGCGACTCGGTGGTCCGGCTGAGCCAGAACGCCTCGACCGGGGCGCTGACGGCCAGCGACTTCTTCAGCCCCGCGAACGCCCCGACCCTAGACCGCGAGGATGGCGACCTCGGGGCCGGCGGGACGGTCGGGCTTCCGTTCGGCACCAGCACCTATCCCCACCTGCTGATCCAGGCCGGCAAGGACAACCGGGTCTTCCTGCTCAGCCGCGACAGCCTCGGCGGGCGCGAGACCGGGCCGGGTGGCTCGGACAACCCGGTGTTCACCGGCGGCCCCTATGGCGGCCAGTGGGGCCACCCGGCCGCCTACGCCGGGGCCGGCGGCCAGGACTACGTGTACTACTCGGGAAACGGTGAAGGGTCGAGCGACTACCTGCGCGTCCTGCATTTCAACGGGCACACCACCCAGCGCCCCGAGCTCCAGGACGTCGCGAACTCGCCCGGCAAGTTCGGCTTCACCTCCGGCTCGCCGGTCGTCACCTCGGACGGCAACGCGAACGCGTCGGCGGTCGTCTGGGAAGTCGACACGTCCAAAACAACCGGCGTCGGCGCCCGACTGGAGGCGTTCAACGCGGTGCCGGCACCGCATAGCGCCACGCTCACCGAGCTGTGGTCCGCCCCCATCGGCACCGCGGCGAAGTTCAGTGTCCCGGCCACCGATGGCGGCCACGTGTACGTGGGCACCAGGAGCGACACCGTGTACGGCTTCGGGGTCTCGAACGCCCTCCCGCTCACCGGCGGGCAGGTCAGCTTCGGGCCCGTCGGCGTCGGCGATGTCGCCAAGACCCTGACCGCGACCGTCACCACTGCCCAGGCGATCGAGGTCACCGGCCTTTCCGCCTCCTCGACCGCCTCGCCTTTGCCGTTCGCCCTCGGGACGCCGGCCGTGGTTGGCAAGGCCGTTACCAAGTTCCCGGTGGCCCTCACGGCCGGCCAGCAGCTGACCGTCCCCGTCACGTTCACCCCGACCACGGCCGATGCCGTCACCGGATCGCTTGACATCAACACGAACGTCCCGGGCTACTCGACGGTAAGCATCCCGCTGGCGGGCACCGGGACCAAGGCCGGCCTCGCGGCCTACCCGACGTCCCTGCCCTTCGGGACGACGGTCAACATCCCCGATTCCGAGTTCAACGGGCCGGTCCCGACCGGCGGAACCCAGACCTTTGAGGTCAACATCACCAACACCGGCACCACGCCGGAGACGATTACCACGATCAGGCCACCCGCCGCCCCGTTCAGCATGTCCGGCCTGAAGACGGGCACGGTACTGCAGGCGGGCGAGGCCGTCGTCGTCGCGGTGACCTACACGCCTACCAGGGCCACCAGTTCGGATCGTGGCTCATACGCTATCGGCGACTCCGCCGGGCACACGGTGATGGTGTCACTGACGGGCATCAGCGTGCCCGGCAACGGGGTCCTCGTCTCGTCCCAGTCACAGGTTCAGTTCGGCGCAGTGCCCGTCGGCACGTCAGTCACCGACATCGTCCGCATCATCAACACCGGGAACCTCCCGGTTACCGTCAGCGTGTTCCTCGCCCCCGGAAGGCCGTTCAGCACCCCGGTGCCGCTGGCCAAGGGCCTGGCGATCTCGCCCGACGACATCGTCACGCTGCCGGTCGAGTTGACCCCGCAGGCCAGGGGTGCCTTCAGCGGGGCGTGCCAGATCGCCGCCACGTACGGGAACGGCAAGGTGGTGAGGCTGGCCCTGCGAGTGAGCGGTAAGGGTGTCCCCAGCGGGGCCTTACTGCCCCGGATCTGAAGTCAGCTCGCTAGGTACCACGTGCAGGGGCCGCTGATCTGCAGGGCGTACGCGCCCGAGACGTCGACCGTTTCATCGCCGTCAAAGTCGTTGTTGTCGATGATGTCGCTCGTGTTCGAGTCAGACAGCGTGGCGTAATAGCATTCGTTGTCCGTCATCCCGCCGTCGCCATTGGTGTGCCAGGCGCCGGACTTGATGTCGCTGCCAACAACGTAGACCCCGGACCCGCTGATGGCTGATGCCTGGATCTGGCCAAGTTCCGTCTTGACCTGTTTCTCCTCGCTGGTCAGGTTCTTCTGCTCTTGACCGACAGCAGACATCTTGGTCGCGTACTGCGCCTTGGCCGCCGCCTCGGCGGCAGCGGTTGCCTGCTGCGCGGTGGCCTGGGCCTGCTGGAGCTGGGACTGGGCAGAGTCCAGCTTTCCCGCAGTCGTGGCGTACTTCGTCTGGAGCGCGCTGAGCTGTCCCCGAGCTGAGCTGAGTTGGGAGCGATCCTGAGTGAGGCTCGCACGCAGGGCGGCCTTGCCGTTATGCCCGACGGCGAAAGAGGACACCCCGACCACCACGATGACGGCGAGTACCGCCACGGAGGCGATCACGCGTTTCCTGGCTGGCCGGCTATGTGGCTTGAGGGCAGTCGAATCAGCGTCGGATTGTGTGGTAGCAGGGTTCATGGTGTCGGCTACTTCCCTGGTCTCGCCTGTCATGTGTTAGCCGCTGCCTAGCACCTGCGTGCGATGACGCTGGTTCTGCTGGGGAGATCCGCTGTAGGGATCCCCGCCCGGAAATGGCTACATGGAGAACTTACATGGAAAATCCATGTCAAGTCAACATGGAAAACGGCTAGGCGGATGCTCCCCAGACCCTGGCGCTTTCGGGCAGGCCGGCGAGCGCGGCTGCCGCCGTCTTGCGGTGCTGGTCGTCGTCCTCGCGCAGTGCCGCCACCTGGCTTCGTGCCATGCCCAGGACCTCGGCGCGCCATTTCGCTGACTCCCGCGCGGTTGCCGTCGTCGGTGGCGGCGTCGCTTCCAGCAGCTGCGAGGCGTACCGCTCGATGAGCGTGTCTACCGGGCGGCGCTGGCGGGCGTCGTCTTCCTCGTCGGCGTGCGCGCCGAGGGCCAGGATCTTCTGCAGGTCAAGCATCCGCTCGGTCGTGCCTGAGGCCACCACCCGGCGTTCCAGGTCCCAGGCGGAGCTGGTGATCCAGCGGGGGTTCGGGGTGCCGTCCGGGTTGAGCGCTGGGGCGATGTAGGCAGGGCGGATGCCGTTGCCGCGCTCCCAGGCCCGGTGCTCGTCGCGGCGTAGCGGGGCGAACGCCCGGCTCTCCACGTGCAAGTGCCGCGTTGTCCACAGGAACTCCTCCAGGAATCCCGCGTTCTGCGGCCAGCCCAGCTCGGCCAGCGCGTCGAGCACGCTCTCGCGAATCGAGGTCGTCGGGCGCGCGGCCCGCGCCCTAGCGCTTGCCTCCTGGCGCAGCGCGGCGATCAGCTCGTCGCGACGATCATCGAGCCGCTCGATCGCGGTTACCTGCGCCATGATGTCGGTGACGGGTACCGCCATGTCCCGGGCATCCTGCGTAAGCCGGACATGCAGCTGTGTTATCTCTTCCAGGGTTGCGACAAGTTGCTCGCGTGCGGATGGAGAGCTCACGCTGCCAGGCTACGTCTTCCATGGGCTATGCGGCTGGATCACTGCGATGTGACTTACGGCGCCATGGGATGCGGGGCGGGCAACGGACGCCTCCGACGCGCAACAAGGCGCTCGTGCTCGGCCTTCAGGTGCGGAGGCCACGGCTGGCCAGCTACTGCTACGCCAGGAACGGGCTTGGGGTCCCGGAGTAGACACGTACAGGTGGTCCCGGGCGCGGGCGCAGGCTACGAACAGCAGGCAGCGCTCCTGTGCAGGTCCTGGTCGTGCGCCAGTGGGTCCTCGGCGGCGCACTGCGACGGGGGCACGGGCTGCTCGTCCCGTGCCCCCGCTGGCGGTGCGGTGCTAGCAGTAGGTGCCGACGACGGTGCCGGTTCCGGCGTAGCCGGGAGCGGGTGCGTAGCCGGCGCTGGTCTTGACGATGACGACGTGGACGGTGTTGCCGGTGATCGTTGATCCTGAGGTGGTTACGGTGCTGGTGACGATGACGGCCATGTAGGCGGGCAATGGTCCGGCGGGCGGCGTGGGGCTGTTGCCCGGGCCGGTGTTCCAGGTGGTCCCGCAGGCGGGCTGGGCGGCGCTGTTCTCGAAGCCCTTGAAGGCTGATGGGGCCGGGCCGGCGGACAGGGTGTTGTCCTTGGCCCACTGGGCGCCCCAGAACGTCACGGCGCCGGCCTGGCTGCCGTTGCCGACGGTGAACGACCCGCCCTGGCTGTAGGAGAACACCAGTGCCTGCTGAGTGTTGGTGGCGGGCTGGTAGGAGCTGTCGCCGGCGAAGGCGTCGGTCAGTGGCAGGGGCCCAGAGGTTCCGGCCACGGGGGTAATGGTGCAGGTCGCTGTCCCGCTGCTGCTGGTGGTGGCGGTGCAGGACTGGGCGGTGGGCCCGCTGCCCAACGTGATGGTGACCGTCTTGCCGGGTACGGCGGTGCCGCCGACGGCGGTCAGCGTCGCCGACACGGTGGCGGTGCCGCCGGTGGCGAACATCTGCAGGGTGCTGGCCGAGGTGATGACGGTGGCCACCTTGTTGACCGTCTGGCCGCCGGTCAGGGTTCCGGTGCTGGGAGCGTACTGGGTGTCGCCGGAGTAGGCGGCGGTGATCGCGTGGGTGCCGACCGCCAGGGTGGAGGTGGTGCAGGTGGCCTGGAAGGGCAGGGACGGCGGGTCGGCCAGGGCGACTGCGGCGCAGCCGGTGATCGGGGTGGCCGAGCCGTCGGCGTAGAACGTCACTGTTCCGCCGCCGTTGCCGGTGACGGTCGCGGTGAACGTCACCGGCTGTCCTGCGGTCGACGGGTTCGCTGAGGAGGCCACCGTGGTGGTGGTGGCTGCCGGGTTGACCGTCTGGCCGCCGGTCAGGGTTCCGGTGCTGGGAGCGTACTGGGTGTCGCCGGAGTAGGCGGCGGTGATCGCGTGGGTGCCGACCGCCAGGGTGGAGGTGGTGCAGGTGGCCTGGAAGGGCAGGGACGGCGGGTCGGCCAGGGCGACTGCGGCGCAGCCGGTGATCGGGGTGGCCGAGCCGTCGGCGTAGAACGTCACTGTTCCGCCGCCGTTGCCGGTGACGGTCGCGGTGAACGTCACTGGCTGTCCTGCGGTCGACGGGTTCGCTGAGGAGGCCACCGTGGTGGTGGTGGCCACAGTGTTGACCGTCTGGCCGCCGGCCAGGGTTCCGGTGCTGGGAGCGTACTGGGTGTCGCCGGAGTAGGCGGCGGTGATCGCGTGGGTGCCGACCGCCAGGGTGGAGGTGGTGCAGGTGGCCTGGAAGGGCAGGGACGGCGGGTCGGCCAGGGCGACTGCGGCGCAGCCGGTGATCGGGGTGGCCGAGCCGTCGGCGTAGAACGTCACTGTTCCGCCGCCGTTGCCGGTGACGGTCGCGGTGAACGTCACTGGCTGTCCTGCGGACGAGGGGTTAGCCGAGGACGAGACCGTGGTGGTGGTGGCTGCCGGGTTCACTGTCTGGCCGCCGACCAGGGTTCCGGTGCTGGGAGCGTACTGGGTGTCGCCGGAGTAAGCGGCGGTGATGGCGTGGGTGCCTATCGCCAGGGAGGAGGTGGTACAGGTGGCGTCCCACGGCTCCGCCGCCGGGTCGGTGAGGGTCACCGCTGCGCAGCCGGTGATCGGGGTGGCTGAGCCGTCGGCGTAGAACGCTACTGTTCCGCCGCCGTCACCGGTGACGGTCGCGGTGAAGGTCACCGGCTGGCCATCAGACGACGGGTTCGCCGACGACGACACCGTGGTGGTACTGGTCTGGACGACGGACTGGCCGCCGGCCAGGGTCCCGCTGCTGGGAGCCGAGCCGGCGTCACCGCTATAGCTGGCGGTAATGGCGTGGCTGCCCGCCGCAAGGTCGGACGTGGTGCAGGTGGCCTGGTACGACGCCAGCGGGTCAGCCAGGGACACCGCCTCGCAGCCGGCGATCGGCGTGGCCGAGCCGTCCGCGAAGAAGGCCACGGTCCCCCCGCCGTCGCCGCCGGTCACGGTGGCCGTGAACGACACGGCCTGCCCGAACGCGGACGGGCTGGCCGAGGACGCCACCGAGGTCGTCGTAGCGGCCGGCGCGGCGACGGGTGTGGGCGCCCAGTCGGTGGGGACGCCGCTGATGTCGCCCACCGGCGTTATGCCGGAGCCGTCGGGGCTGATCGTGTCGATGGCGCCGCTGGCGTAGAAGGCGATCTCGATGCCGTCGGGGGACCACACCGGGCTTTCGTCGTCGTTGCTGTTGGCCAGGATGAGGGTCTGGTCGGTGCCGTCGGCGTGGACGGTGTAGATCTGGCCGTTGCCGCCGTTCTCGTCGTTGGCGGAGAAGGCGAGCTCGGTGCCGTCGGGGGACCAGGTGGCCGCGATGTCGTACAGGCCGGCCGGGGGGGTGGCCAGCACGGCCTGCCCGGTGCCGTCAGGGTCGATGGTGTCGAGGTTGCCGGTGCCGGGGTCGGTGTAGGCGATCTTGGTGCCGTCTGGGGACCAGGCTGCCGACCCCGGGTAGGACACGTCCAGCGACACCGGGTCGGAGCCGTCGGCGTTGATGACCGTCAGCGTGCCGCCCGGCGCGTAGACCAGCTGGGTGCCGTCAGGCGACCACGCCAGGACCCCGGTCTCGGCGCTGGTGTCGGTGGTGAGCTCCGCCTGGTCGGTGCCGTCGGGGTTCATCGTGTAGATCTCGTCGGAGCCGCTGGTGTTGTCCAGGTAGGCGACCTTGGTGCCGGCCGGGTTGATGACCGCGGCGTCTTGCACCTCGCCGTCGGTGGTGAGCTGGAGGTTGCCGGTTCCGTCGGGGCCGACCGAGAACACGTTGCCTGACTGGATGTAGTAGATCTGGCCGTTGCCGCCCGGGAACGCCGCATGCGCGGCCGTGGCCGGCACCAGCAGGCCCGCTGCGACCAGCGCGCCGAAGACGGTCACGGCAGTAAGGCGGCCGCGTCTTCGGCCCCTTCCCGCGGTCCTTCGGGCACGGATGGAAATAGACACCATGACTCCCCTTCCAGGTACCGCGCCACCGCAGCGGAGCCCCCAGGCCGGGGCCCTGTCACGCTCATCGATCCACGGCGGAACGGCCAAGCCAGACGAGTCGAAGCCGCCCGGGAGCGGGCCAGCGCGGAATCATCACGCAAGACGTACGGGCCTGTAAGGTACGCTCACCACCGGGGCAGGGTCCATGCCCAGGCAAAAGCAACAGGAAACCACCACTGGTGATCATCCGTACACTCTGCGCCGTCTAACGGGCATCCTCCCACTAATCCTCCCAGCCCGCCACCCCTGAACCCGGGGGTCTCCCGCAGGGACTCCACTGACGGCGTCCTGCACGCACGCGGCCGCGTCGCGGTCCTGGCAGCCGGGCCCGGGCAGCTCGTCACGAAATAGCATTGGGCGCGGCTCCCTTCGGGTGAGGGATGTGAAGGGGTGCCGGTGAGGCTGTGATCTGGAGCGCCTGGCTGGGTTCTGGCTTGTCTAGCGGGGCTGGTGCCGTAGCCCGTCGAGGATGAGCTGGGCGATGTGCGCCGAGCGCTGGCGGCTGGCCTCCGCGCCGGCGTGGCGGATCGCAGCGAAGGCGCCGGCCGCGAGCGCCATTACCTCTTCGACGGTGACGTCGCTGCGGACGGTGCGTGCCGCCTGTGCGGGTCAGGCCCGGAGCGCGTACTTGCCCTGCGCCGTGCCGGGTAAAGCCACTGGTGCTCGCGGGCAAGGTGGAAGCGCCAGTATTCCTCGAAGTCGCCGTTGCGCGCTGCAGTTCATCAACCAGCGACCCCATCAGCGCCCTCCTTGCTCCTGCCCGAAACAGTAGAAGCCAGCAGGCACCGACAACAGCCCGACCATCAACTCTGCAGGTCAGCCGGTCCCTTCAGACGAGCCGCACCCAATAGCATTAGTACGGCAGCCAACAGCGGGTGAGCTCGGCTAGCGGGCATCTGGCTCGCGTACCCGCGAATGGCACCACCGCCACCGCGATGCCAGGGGGTTAAGGCGATTGGCCGACCGGGATGTCCGCGGGGAGTTGCGGTGGGTGACCGGCAAAGTGGCGGGGCGCGGTTCGCGGGCGATCGAGGGCAGGCGCCGCCAGCCTGCACGCTCGCCTGGTTTCATGATCGCATGTTGTTTGCGGGGTGGGAACAGCGGTAACGACACGTGATCATGAGAATTGATTGAGGCGTCATCGACTCGACCGGCTCGCGGCACGAAGCCGGGTGTCCGGCAGGCACCCTGCGTGACCAGGCGGCGAGAATTTGGATTCGTTGTTCTCTGGCCGTTTTCCAGACGCGTGGTCCAAATGCCACGGTAACTGGTAGTACGCTGGCTGGTGCCCGCGCATGCTGTCGTGCGGGCACCAGCCAGCTTGCGTGAGAAGAGAATCTGGCCGGTGGGCCGCCGGAATTCAGGGCGAATGGATGGGGCAAGTTATGACCGGGACTCGCCGCGGAGTATTGTGGTTCGGGATCGCCCTGCTTACCTGCGGAATCATTCTGGGATTTCTTCCTGTCGAGTATGCGACCAACGGGACAACGCTTAATTGCGGAAATTCATTCTTTGGCCGCAGCGTAGTAGTAACAGTGGATCAGTGCGAGCAGGCCCGCACCGCTCAGGCTCTCCCGCTAGAGATCCTGATCGCGATCAGCGTGGCAACGATCGTCGGGGCAGTCGCTGCCGGCGGGCGGCGCGGTTCAGGCAGCGTGACCTCGGACTCGATGAGCGGCGGACGGAGCGAGTAACGGTGGGCAGCCGAGCCGAACCGGGTGAACCCGGGGCCCGTGCGCCGCGGGACGTTAAGCGCGGGGGCCACAGCGCCTGGGCTTGCGGCCAGGCCACACCTGGCTAGGCCGCCAGGTCTCCCCTGTTGAGGGGGCGTTTCGTGCGGATGGTCTGGGCCACTGCCCGGCACAGGACCACCAGTGGCGGCAGGTACAGGATGGTCACGATGATCGTGTGCGCTACCGGTGCCGACATAGGCCCCATTCCTAGGGTCTGGGGTAGCCGGCCGAAGGATGGGCCGAAGGCGGCGGCGGCCAGTATTACGAGCGGGTAGCAGACGGCGGCGAGCAGCAGGCTCGCGCGCCAGCCAAGGCCAAGGGGCAGCGGCAGGAGCACGGCGAGCAGAGCCAGCACGCATCCGATGACCATGATCGCGTTCCCGGATGGCACGTGCAGTTCGCCGCCGATCCGGGAGGCATCGAACGAAAGAGCCAGCAGTTGCGCCGCGACCGCGAGGGCCAGCGCCGGGAACACGTGCTGCCAGCCTTCTCGGCTGCGTGCCGCGCGCGGGTCGGCCGCGGCCAGCGCGATCGCCTCAAGCAGGAAGACCGCGATGGTCAGGAACGCGATCGTGCCCGCACCCGGAACGAGCACGTGAAAGGCAGTCCACTGCGTGTAGTCGGCCGCCGCCGCGATAACCAGGGCCGCCAGTGCCGTGCGGCGCAATCCGGCGAGGACCGCCGCCGCGACGATCAGGTGGCCGGCCACCAGGATCAGGAAGGCTGGCTGGCTGAGCAACTGCGGGCCGCCGACGTGCGCAGGCACAAGCGCGGACGGCGGGATGTGCGCCGCGGGCACCCCGTGCGCTTCCAGGATGCTGATGCGGCCCTGTATGGCTGCCTGGCTTTCCGAGTAGGGGAAAGCCACCTGGAGGATGTCCGTCAGCACCAGGAACAGCGGGGCCACCAGGGCGAAGGCCGCCAGGGCGAAGGGCCAGCCGCCGCGCGGGCCGCGCAGGCGCGCCAGAGCCGAGCCCCGGACGATGTCGCCGACGTCGCCGCGGGCGGGCCTGTCCTGGCCGTCGGCCGCGCTTGCCATCAGCACCCCGATCATCTCGTCCGTGCGCCTGGCGCGGAACTCGCGCGGGTACAGGCGAAGCAATCGGCGGTAGCGCCGCTCAAGCTCCGCGTGCGGTGCGCCCGGGGTCAGGAAACCGCCAGCCGCGCTCATGCCGCGCCCCCCGCCAGGCTGGGGCGGAGTGCGCCCAGGCGCTGCAGGGCGGTGGCCGCGCTCTCCTGCAGGCGCCTGGCCTCCTCTGCGAGGCGGACGCTCCCCTCGTCGGTCAGCCGGTAGTAGCGGCGCAGCCGCCCGTCGACGACCTCTTCCCGGTCCATGGCGATCAGCCCGTCCGCGTCCAGCCGCTCCAGCGCCCCGTACAGCGTCCCGGCCCGCAGCGCGACTCGCTCCCCTGAGATCCGCCTGACGTCCTGGATGATCCCATACCCGTGCTGCGGCCCCTGGGCCAGCGCGGTCAGGATCAGGAACGTGGTCTCCTGCATCGCACGTTTACTCATGCGATCTTTATATACCGTTGAACAGATTATTGTCAGTCCGATGCAGGAGACCGCATTCGGGAGGTCGGGCAGGAGTCACGCGGGGCGGCGGCGGATCAGCAGGACCGTCCCGGCGATGAGCAGGAGCGACGCGGCGAGCAGCCAGCCGCCCTCGGTGAGCTGGAACTGCCACCAGCGGCTGGCCGGCTGGTACGACCACCACTGGAGCCAGTGGTGGTCGGCCAGCATGGCGGTGCTGGGGGTGACTCCGAACGGGAGTCGCGCGAAGGCGTTGAGGACGGTGTCCTGACTGACGGGCACGCCGCTAGTGGTCGTGAACCAGTTGCCCAGGAGCAAGTTGCTGTTGCCGGTCGGGCCGTCGCCGGTGACGACGACCGGGGCCGCGTAATGCTGGCGCAGCGCCATCATCGTGACGACGTCCAGCGTGGTGAGGACGACGATGGAGGCCGCCATCGCGGGGACCGTCCGGCGCGCCAGCACCCCGGCGAACGCGGTCAGCGCGAAGCTGAACAGCGTCCATGCCGCGAAGTCCGTGCCCATGTTGCCGAACAGCTGCATGGGGTACTTGCCGGTGACCCCGGCCTGCACGAACGAGCCGATGTACCAGGAGAACAGCGCGCTGAGGCCGCATGCGGCGGCGGTGAGGACGACCGCGATCGGCACCAGCCGGGCTGCCGCCTGGCGCACCCGGCCCGCGCCCTGCGTCCACGCGAAGCGGAACGTGCCGGACTCCAGTTCGCGGGCCAGCACCGGCCCGCCCACGAAGGCGCCGAGCAGCACTGGGACGGCCAGCAGCAGGAACGGAACCGTCTGCGCGTTCAGCCCGGACGTCAGCACGGAGGCCCTGCACGCTGCCGTAAAAGGAAAAGAAGGCGCGGACGGCCGGGAGGCAGGCTCGCGGCCCCTCCATTACTTGCCCGCCCCGCGGCTGGACCCGCATCGAAGCCGGCACGCAGGCGGTGTAGGCATCGTAGGCACGGTGGATCTCCCACCCTGTGTACGCCAGGTAGGCCCAGATCGCCCCCAGGAGCGCCGCCGCGCCGGCCAGTGCCGCGCGGTGCTGCCGCCAGGCAACCCAGGTCAGCCGGGTCCAGGGCACCGGCCGGGCCGCTGCCCGCTCCCGCCGGCTGGCAATGGCCGCCGCCGTCATCTCGCTACCTCCTGAGCCTGGCCCTGCGCGTGCTCCGCGTCCTCCCGCAGGGCGGACAGAATGACCTGCTCCGGGCTCTGCCCGCCGTGGGCGGCGGTCAGCTCGGCCGTCGTGCCGGACAGCAGCACCGCGCCGCGCCCGAGGACGATCAGGTAGTCGGCGACCTGCTCCAGTTCGGCGACCACGTGCGTGGACAGCAGCGCCGAGATCTGGTCCGCGGCGACGGCCTCGCGTACCGACTTCATGAAGTCGGCCCGCGCGAGGGGGTCCAGGGCGGCGAGCGGCTCGTCGAGCACCAGCAACTCGGGCCGGCGGGCCAGCGCGATCGTGAGCGCGAGCTGTGCCTTCTGCCCGCCGGACAGCGCCCCGACCCGCTGCTTCAGCGCAATCCCCAGGCCGTCCAGCCGGGAGACGGCCCGGCCGGAGTCCCACCGCACGTTCAGGTTCCTGGCGACCCGGAGCATGTCCCGGACAGGCAGGTTCTGGTACAGGGGCGCGTCCTGGGCCACGAAGGCGGTCAGGTCCCGCGCCGCGAGCGACCCCGCGGTCTCGCCGGCCACCCGGACCGTGCCGGCGGTCGGCCGGATCATGCCGACCGCCAGGCTGAGCAGGGTGGTCTTGCCTGACCCGTTCGGGCCGACGAGACCGGTCACGCACCCCGCCGGGACCGACAGCGTGCAGTCCCGCAGGCCCCACTTCCGGCCGTACCGCTTCCCGAGGCCGACCGCCTCGATCACATCCATGCAGGGCCTCCTTCTGGAGTCCCTCGCATCGCATGTTTACTCATGCGATCTTTATATACCGTTTAACTGACTAAGTCCGGCGAACGGGCCTGGCGGACTGCCAATGAATTGACGAGTGCGTCACGAAACGCGCGCCGTCAGTTCCGCGGCGCGCCAGCAACGTGCCACAGGCGCGTCACCAGCCAGCCGCACCGCTATTAACTACGCACAGTGATCATCCGACTTCCCTTAGTGTACGATCGGATGCCGTCGGGCTGGCCCCAGCGCGGGGCCGGTACTGCGCTTGCTGCCGCGGGCTGGCCGCCCGCGGCAGGGGACCGCGGCCGCATCCGGGCCGCGGGCAGCGGGGTACCCCCGACGCGTGATGCAGGCGGCCGCCGGGAATTGCCGGGGCCGCGACAAGCGGGCTGCCCGGCGGACTGCGGGGGCCTAGGAACGGGGGAACTCATGAAGACGGGCTTGGCGCGCCTAGTGCGCGTGGCGGGGGTCGCGGCCACGGCGCTGGCGCTGACGGGAGCGGTCGCCGGGACGGCCGCCGCGGTGACCTTCATCGGGCAGGACGTGCCCACCACGGTGACGATCGCCCGGGGGACAACCGGGATGGTGCCGTGGACCTACAAGAACACCGGCGGCCCCGGCATCCTGCCAGCCAGCGGCGTGCAGGTGGTGTTCACCGCCCCGGGCGCCACCACGTTCACCGCGCAGGCCTCCGCCCCGAGCCAGTACAGCTCCGACGGCACGACGTGGGTGAACAACAACCTGGGCCTGCGCAACTGCACGCTCAGCAACAGCGCCACGACGCTGACCTGCGAGGGCTACGGCCTCAACGGGGGCCGCAGCAGCTGGCCGTCCGGCGGGTACTTCCGGTTCTGGCCGCAGGTCGCCGTCGCGGCGGGCGCCCCGGCGGGCACCACCTTGCCCCAGGGCGGCGGCACCCTCAGCTACACCGACCCCGGCAGCGGCACCTACTACACGATCGCGAACGGCACCCTCAACGTCGCGACCCCCGCCACCGGGGCCGCCACCCCGATGTGCCTGGACGCGGGCAACACCCGCAACAACGGCGACGGCGTGATCATCTGGCAGTGCGCGAGCACCCCGGGGGGCAACACTAACCAGAACTGGGTGGTCCGAGACGGCTCGATCGTCGTCAAGGACACCGTCGGCACGTCCACCCCGATGTGCCTGGACGCGGGCAACACCCGCAACAACGGCGACAAGGTCACGATCTGGCAGTGCGCGAGCACCCCGGGAGGCAACACCAACCAGAACTGGATAGTCCAGGACGGCACGATCATCGTCAAGGACACCGTCGGCACGTCCAGGCCGATGTGCCTGGACATCGGCAACACCCGCAACAACGGCGACAGGGCGACCATCTGGCAGTGCGCGAGCACCCCGGGGACCAACACCAACCAGCTCTTCGTCGTTCAGCGCGGCTCCATCAAGGTCGAGGACACCCTGTCCTGACCACGTGACGGCGGGGGCGGCCACTCTGGCCGCCCCCGCCCAGTAGGCCGCACCCGATGGCGTCGGCGGTGCGCACTATCGCCACCAGCCACGCCATCGGGTGCGTGGTCCAAGCGGAACTAGCTGTACTGCAGGATCTCGCCGATGTCAGTGGACGTGCTCGCGATGGCGAGGGCCTCGGCGGTGCCGGGGATCTGCGACACCTCATCGACGTAGACGGGCTCGCCCTTCTCCAGCGGGGGCGGGGTCACGGTCAGCTTGCCGCCGGAGAAGTGCAGGATCGTGCCGCCGCCACCCCAGGAGACCGGGATCCACAGGCCACCCGAGCCGTCGGGGCTGACACTCCTGGGGTTGCCCGCCACAGAGGCGGTGGCGAGCTTGGTCCAGACGTTCCCGTTGTAGTGAAGGACCACAGTTGGGCCGCCAGCGTCCTGCGCGTCGCTGGTGCCGATCGCGTAGACGTTGGTGTCGGAAACGGCGTAGACGGCGGCCACGCGCGGGCTGTTCAGCTTGGCCTTGGCCGGGAGCAGGCTCGCCAGGTTCCACGTGGGGTGGCTCTTGCCGTGGATGTGGGTGACGGTTGCGCCGTTGTAGGTCCACCCGTCGGAGGCCGACAGCGCGTCGCCATAGCTGAGGGAGTCGCTGGTCTTGGTCCAGCCAGCGCCGTTGAAGTGGTACGCCATTTTCGGAACGTAGAACGTCACGTTGCGGCTGTCCACCACGTCCGCCTGGAAGACGTCACCGGCCAGCACCTCCCGCTGCAGCCACTTGCCCTTCACCAGCGACAGGACCACCGTCTTCTTTCCCGGGATGGTCGCGAACGCCCACACGTCCGTCTTCGAGTCCGCCTCGGCGGCCACGACTTCCTCGCCGTTAAGCCCGGGGAACGAGGCCGTCTTCCAGGTGGTCGCCCCAGTGCGCTCGTACGCGACGGGCTTGCCGATCGGGGACGACTCGAAGGCCCAGCCGCTGGCGGGACCGGTCGCCACAACCGCAGTGAACTGCCCTGACCCCTCGTTCACCGACTTGATCACGTGCCACTGCCGCGCGCTCGTGGCGGGGGTGGCGGCGTTCGCCGCCGGTGCAATCCCAAGCCCCGCAACGGACGCCGCAGCAATCCCAAGCATTCCAACAGACTTAAACTTCGATGACCCGTGCTTCATGGCCGTGCCCCTTCTTGTGGACGTTCCATGCCTTTACGGAACGAACGTCACTAAAGACGACAAGATGTCGACGATAGTTGCAAGAAGTTGGTAACTGGTTTATAACGCTGATCCAGGTGCTGGCGGGACTGGCGTGACGGAGGACCCAGCAGCGGTCACTGGCGACTCAGAGGAGCTTACGAAGTTTTTGCCATGAAAACATAACCGTCGGGGCAAGTCGGACGTCATCAGTGGTGACAAAGTTTCCTTCTGTGAAGAAGGAGCACTAGTGAGATCACTCTTGGCCACCGGGTTGCTCGCGGTAGCGGCCGTACTCGCGACCGTGGTCGCCGCGCAGCCGGCCAGCGCGACTACCCCCGCTACCCAGGGCGCGAACCCGGCGACCCCCGCCGTCCGTGGCTTGAACCCGGTGACCCCGGCCCTCGGTGGATTGAGCGCGGCGACCCCCGCCGCCGGCGCCGCGTCCTCCTTTTACGTACCCGACTACACCCAGCTGAGCGACGCGTCTTGCTTCCACGCCGCAGACTGCCTCTCAGTCGGCGTGCGCAGCACGAAGACGTCTCTGGCTAGCCCGGTCGCTGCTAAGTGGAACGGGTCCTCCTGGGACTCCACCGGGGTCCCGCTGCCCCCGGGCGGCAGCAGGGGCGAGCTCAACAGCGTCTCATGCAAGACCGGTGGCTGCGTCGCAGTCGGTGATTACGTGAGCGGAATCCATGCTTACCCCCTCGCCGAGTACTTCAACGGCAACAAATGGACCGTGGGCCGCCAGCCCGTCGCCGTGGCGGGAGTGGTGACGGTGACCCTGGACTCAATATCGTGCCAAAGCGCCAGTTATTGCGTCGCGGTCGGCTCCTACACTCCCATCACTCCCGTGAACCGCGTGTACGCGCTCGCCGAGGTGTGGAGTGGCGGCACCTGGCGGATATCGCGGGCCCCGTCGCAGGCGCCGAGAAGCGGCCTCGACGCCATCTCGTGCCCGGCCTCGAACTACTGTGTGGCCGACGGCTCGTACCAGAACTCGGCCGGCGACTACGCGTGGGCGGAGAAGTTCGCCGGCGCGCACTGGACCATGCTCAAGGTGGCCCAGCCGACGACCGCGAGCGCCCACTACCAGTACATCAGCGGTGTTTCCTGCACCGGTAATGGGCTGGCCGGTGTCCGCAACGGCACCACCTGGAAGTGGGACGTCCTGTAGCCAGTCCTCGTTAGCCCGATCGTGGTCCCCCGGCATCGTGCCGGGGACCAGCACAACCATCAAGTGCGCACATAGTTCACCCTATTGAATAGTTACTCGAAGTAATAATGTGTGAACGATGTCCCCGACCGGCCGTTGGCCAGGCTGTCCCGCAGGCACGGATCGGGCACCGACCGGGTCCATGCGCGGATGATCTCGGCTGCTAGCCGACGCCCAGGTCAGGTCCCGATCGGGTGCCAGACGGTCTTGATCTCGACGAAGGCGCCCAGCCGAGCAGTGCCCGGGTCGTCGGTCCAGTCGGTCGGCTTGGGCGAGTAGACACGCTTGACGTTGTCGGCCGCAGCCACTTCCAGCGCGGCGCGAGCCTCGGGGGCGATGCCGGTCAGGTCGAGTGCGTTCACGTCACGGTGCGAGGCCAGCCACGGCGCCAGTTCGGCGGTGAATCCGGTGAGCAGGTTGACCGCCCCTCCGGGCAGGTCGGAGGTGGCCAGCACCTCGCTGAACGACACCGCAGGCAAGGGCCGCTCCTGGGCGGCGATCAGCACCGCTGTGTTGCCGGTCGTCAGTACCGGTGCCAGTGCCGAGACTAGGCCGAGCAGGGATGAGTCCTGCGGCGCCACGATGCCGACGACGCCAGTCGGCTCGGGCAGCGAGAATGTGAAGTACGGCCCAGAGACCGGGTTGGTCGCGCCTGCCACCTGGGCGTACTTGTCGGTCCAGCCGGCGTAGTACACCCAGCGGTCGATGGCGGCGTCAACCTGCGCCAGCGCGGTGCGGGACTGGAGTCCCTCAGCGGCGGCCACCTCGCTCGCGAACTGCTCACGTCGGCCGTCGAGCATCTCCGCCACGCGGTAGAGCACCTGCCCGCGATTGTAGGCGGTGGCCCCAGACCAGCCTTTCAGCGCCGCGCGGGCGGCAACTACCGAGTCCCGCAGGTCCTTGCGGGAAGCCTGCGCGGCGTGCGCGAGCAGGCTTCCGTCCGTGTCGTGCACCGGGTAGGAACGGCCGGACTCCGAGCGGGGGAACGCGCCGCCGATGTAGAGCTTGTAGGTCTTGCGGACCCTGATCCTGGTCGGCGCGGGACTGGCGGCCGGCTCGCGGTGCGCGGCTACTGGCTGGTTGCTAGCTGTCGGCTCGGTCACGGAAGTCGTCCTCGTCGGTCGGCGCTTAGTGGGCAAGGTAGGCCCCGAGTCCTTGTCGGCCGCCTTCACGCCCGAAGCCAGATTCCTTGTAGCCCCCGAATGGTGCGGCTGGGTCGAACCGGTTGAATGTGTTGGCCCAGACGACCCCGGCCCGCAGCTTGTCCGCCATGGACAGGATGCGTGCGCCCTTTTCCGTCCAGACCCCGGCTGAGAGTCCGTACGGGGTGTTGTTGGCCTTCTCGATCGCTTCGGCCGGCGTGCGGAAGGTGAGCACCGCGAGCACTGGCCCGAAGATCTCCTCCCGGGCGATGCGGTGTGCCGGCGACACCCCGGTGAAGACGGTCGGGGGAAACCAGTAGCCACGCTCGGGCAGCACGCACGGCGGGGACCAGCGAGCCGCCCCCTCGGCCTCACCCGAGTCGGAGAGCTCCCGGATCTTGGCCAGCTGGGCAGCCGAATTGATCGCGCCTACATCGGTGTTCTTATCCAGCGGATCGCCGACCCGCAGGGTGGTCAGGCGGCGCTGCAGCCTGGCGATCAGCTCATCGGCGATCGATTCCTGGGCGAGCAGTCGCGAGCCGGCGCAGCAGACCTGACCCTGGTTGAAGAAAATGCCGTTGACGATGCCCTCAACGGCCTGGTCCAGGGGCGCGTCATCGAAGACGATGTTGGCGGCCTTGCCGCCGAGTTCCAGGGTCAGGCGCTTGGACGTGCCAGCCAGCGTCCGCTGGATAGCCTTGCCGACCTCGGTCGACCCGGTGAAGGCGATCTTGTCGACGCCGTGGTGCTCGACGATCGCCTGCCCGATCGTCGGCCCGCCGGCCAGGATGTTGACCACGCCGGGCGGAAGGTCGGCCTCGGCGATGATCTCGGCCAGCACTAGGGCGGTCAACGGCGTCGTCTCGGCCGGCTTGAGCACCACGGTGTTGCCGGTGGCCAATGCGGGCGCGATCTTCCAGGCCGCCATGAGCAGCGGGAAGTTCCATGGAATGACCTGGCCGGCCACGCCGAGCGGCTGCGGTGAGGGCCCGAAGCCCGCATAGCCGAGCTTGTCGGCCCATCCGGCGTAGTAGAAGAAGTGCGCGGCCGCCGTCGGAACGTCCACGTCGCGCGACTCGCGGATCGGCTTGCCATTGTCCAGCGATTCAAGCACCGCGAGCTCGCGGCCGCGCTCGGCGATCGCGCGGGCGATGCGGTACAGGTACTTGCCCCGCTCCGCTCCGGGCATGGCCGACCAGGGACCCTCATAGGCCCGCCGGGCCGCGCGGACGGCGTCGTCGACATCGGACGGGGCGGCCTCACTCACCTCGGCCAGCGGCTCCTCGTCAGCTGGGTTGATTGTCTTGATCGACTCGCCGGCTCCGTCGCGGAACTGTCCGTTGATGAAGATCTTGTAGCTCGGCTTGAGCCGCGCGATGTCCCGCGACTCCGGGGCTGGCGCATATTCGAAGGTAGGCATCAGTCCACCGTCACGTAGTCAGGGCCGCTGTAGGCGCCGATCGAGAGCTTCTGCCGCTGCAGTATCAGGTCGTTGAGCAGGCTGGAGGCGCCGAACCTGAACATGCTCGGCGTGAGCCACCGGTCCCCGGCCACCTCGTTGACCATCACCAGGTAGCGCACGGCCTCCTTTGACGTGCGGATGCCGCCGGCCAGCTTCACCCCGCGGAGTTGGCCGGTGAGATCGGCGAAGTCCCGCACGGCCTGCAGCATCACCAGCGCCACTGGTGGCGTGGCAGCCGGCGTCACCTTGCCGGTGGAGGTCTTGATGAAGTCGGCGCCCGCGAGCAGCGCGAGCCAGGAAGCCCGGCGCACGTTGTCCAGCACCGCCAGTTCCCCAGTTTCCAGGATCACCTTGAGGTGGGCTGAGCCGCAAGCCGCCCTTACCGCGGTGATCTCCTCGAGTACCTGCAGGTAGTGCCCGGCCAGGAAGGCACCGCGGTCGATCACCATGTCGATCTCGGTGGCCCCGGCGGCGACCGCGTCACGCACGTCGTGGAGCTTGGTCTCCAGGGCCGCGCGCCCGGACGGGAACGCGGTCGCGACGCTCGCCACCCCGACCGTGCTGCCGCGCAGTGCCTGGACTGCCGTCCCGACCAGGTCAGGGTAGACGCACACAGCCGCCACCGGTGGCACACCTGGATCCGACGGGTTCGGGTGCACTGCCTTCGCGCAAAGCGACCGGACCTTGCCGGGCGTATCAGCTCCTTCGAGCGTGGTCAGGTCGACCATGCCGATCGCGGTGTCGATGGCCCATGCCTTGGCCGTGGTCTTGATGCTGCGGGTGGCCAGCATCGCCGCCCGGCCTTCGGCCCCGACCTGATCTACGCCCGGCAGCCCTTGCAGGAAGCGCCGCAGCGAAGCGTCATCCCTTATCACGTCGGCTGTCGAGGCCGACCCTGCGAGCGCGCTCATCCGACTTCCTTCCATACGCACTCGATTCCAGCTTCGAGCCGGCGGCGCACGTGGCCGATGGCAGGTCGCTGGAAAGATGTCTGACATCATACACACGAGGTGTTAGGCTGAGAGCCCTGCAGCGTGTGGTTCATCGTCGAATTCCTCGGTACCGAGCGCGAGCGGAGTCCGGCTCGAGCTCGGACCGGCCCAGGAGTGCCTGCCCAAGGCCGTCCAGGGCCTCGGGCGCCGGTGCCGGCGATGAGCTTGCCGCGAGCCTGTCGCCGCGTGGATGCGGAGCGCGTCGAAGGCTTCGTTCCAGTTTCATTAAGTTGAAAAACCGCTCCACAGCCCTTGACATGCGGTTGAGCGGAGAGGAACGATGTCAGACATCTTTCAAAGGAGCGTGATGATGAGCGACTGGGCCGTTAAGCGCGATGCCGAGCAGCAACTTCTCGGTGATCGCACCGCGGAGCGACTCCGTATGCTCATCGCCCAGGGAATCTTGCGCCCTGGGGAGAAGCTGCCAGCCGAGCCGGAGCTCGCCCTGCGACTCGGCGTCAGCCGTCCCACGCTGCGTTCCGCGGTGGCTGAGCTCGTCGCCGACCTGGTGCTGGAACGACAGCGGGGAGTCGGCACATTTGTCCGGCCCGCGGCGCCGTTGCTGCAGACAGGGCTGGAGAAACTCGTAGGAACGGGCGACAGCATCCGTAACCTCGGTATGAAGCCTGGTGTCGCCGAGCTGCAGATAACCCATAAAAAACCGACTGAGCCGGTCGCGACCAGGCTCCGACTGGCCCCGACGGCCGTGTGCGTGCACATCCAGCGATTGCGCACGGCCGATGAACATCCTGTGATGTTCTGTGATGAGTGGGTGCCCGAGCGCGTGCTGCCCGATCCGGCCGCGCTCGACGACCTCGGCCGCTACGACTCGCTCTACGAACGGCTGGCCGAAGTCGGCCTGTCGGTCCGGCTGGCGACAGTCTCCATCCTTCCGCATTTGCCTGGTACCGTGCTCCGCAGGCGGCTGGGCCTCGCTGATCGCAAGCCCATACTGGTGCTCCGGCAACTGCATTTCGCAACGGCGAACGCCGAGCATCCGGTCCTTTTTTCAGAAAACTATTACAACAGCGAAAAGATCGAGCTGACGGCGGTTCGCCGAGGCTGACGAGCTTACTCGTCCTGTTCTCCAGTAATAATCACCTGGAAAATTTATAATTTTCCCGGGGAAAGTGTCATGCCATGACTCTATCTTTCTTGGGTAATCTCCTCGGCAAAGGCCCACTCAATACCGACTTTGTGGATGCTTCCCTTGCCCTCATGATTGTCGCGATCGGCATCTGGGTGATGGAATTCCGCGGCTGGACCATCTCACTGCGCGGTATCAAACGGAACGGCGTGAACTGGGGCTCGCGCGAGATCGCGCTGGTGGCGGTCAGCGCGGCGCTCTACATCGCTGGCCGTCCGCTGCAACTGCAACTGATCCCGGGCATCGGCGGGATCCAGCCGTCCTATGCCCTCGCGCCGGTACTGGTGGCGCTGTTCGGGTTGCCGGGCGCCGTCGGGTGCACGTTCTCCATGCCCATCGGTGACGCGATCAGCGGGTCACTAACGCTCGGCTCGGTCGCCGGCTGCCTCGGGACCACCTTCGTCACGTGGATGGTGTACAAGTTCTGCCACGATGCCTCGCTGCGGACCGTGCGGAGCTGGATCGGCCTGTACGCCGGCATCATCATCGGGCCCGCGCTGCACGCGATCGTCGTGCCGGGATGGCTGGACTTCACCCACGTGCTGCCACCCGTGGTCGACTGGAGCGGGGTACCCATCGCGATCGTCATCAACCAGATCATCACCCCGGCCATCTTGGCGCCGATCCTGCTGTACACGCTATACCCAAGCGTCAAGCAGGCCGGCCTGTACTGGCGGGACACACTCGGCGCCGGATCGTTTGTGACCGGTCGCCTCGCGGCGATGCGTGCCGCCATGGTCACCGACCCCACGTCATCCCTGGTGGCGAATGGTGCGGTGTCTCCGGCCGACGGTGCGGTGTCACCGGCCGACGGTGCGGTGTCACCGGCCGACGGTGCGGTGTCACCGGCCGACGGTCCGACGACGCCCACTGCGTTCGAGGTGCGGGACCTCTGGCTGGCCTATCCCACCGCTAACCAGCCCTCACTGCGCGGCATCACATTGCGTGCGGGACAAGGTGAATTCATCGGCATCACCGGCCCCTCGGGGGCCGGCAAGAGCACCCTGCTGGCTTGCCTGGCTGGGCTGGTGCCCCGCTCGGTGACCGCGGAGACCAGTGGAACGGTCCAGGTACTCGGGCAGGAAGTCCTGGCTGGGACGCTAGGCATGGCCGGATCGCGAGTCGGGCGTCGTCCTGCAGGACGCTGAGGCTCAGATCGTCGGCATGACCGTGGCCGAGGACCTTGCGTTCGGCCCGGAGAACTACGGCGTGGACCCGGCCGAGATACACCGCCGCAGCGTCGAGGTCCTGGCCGAGGTCGGCCTGGACGGCATGCTCGATCGCGATACCTACGCCCTGTCCGGCGGGCAGAAGCAACGGCTGGCCATCGCGTCGGCGCTGATGATGAACCCTGACCTCATCCTGCTGGACGAGCCGACCTCTGAGCTCGACCCGGTGGGCAAGGCGGAGGTGTTCGAGGTGGTCGACCGGCTGCGCAGGCAATCTAGCGCGACCATCATCATGGTCGAGCACGAACTGGACCGGCTCGCGAGCCTGGCTGACCGATTGATCGTCCTCGACCAGGGACAAGTTGTCGCCGATGGCACCCCTGCGGAGCTCTTGTCCGACATCGAGATCTTCCTCCGCACCGGCGGTGAACGGCCGCCTGCCGCCGCGGAACTGCAGTGGCGGTTGCGTACCGCCGGACTGCCTATCGGGTCTGAGGTCAGCCTCAGCCTTCCCGCCGTCGTCTCCCGTATCCAGGCCATGGCAGGAGAAAGCGCATGAACCAGCCGCTCATCGAAGTCCGGGACGTGGAATTCCGGTACACGCCCGCCGGCGAGTCCGTGCTCCGCGGGATCAACCTCACCATCAACCGCGGGGAATTCGTCGCCATGCTGGGCCAGAACGGCGCAGGAAAGACGACGCTGGCCAAGCATTTCAACGGACTGCTCGCACCGACCCGCGGACAGGTCACGGTAGGCGGCCGGCCGACTACGAAAATGTCGCTGACCGAGCTCGCCCGCCAGGTGGGCTATTGCTACCAGAACCCCGATCACCAGATCTTCTCGCCCACGGTGGAAAAGGAGGTCCGCTTCGGCCCGGACAACCTCGGCCTGCCCGAGGCGGAAGCCGCCGCGCTGGCCGATCGTGCGCTGGAACTGGTCGGCCTGACCGCCGCACGCCAGCTGAATCCGTTCGTGCTTGGCCGGGGCCAGCGCCAGTTGCTGGCGGTCGCCTCGATTATCGCCATGGATCCGCCAGCCATAGTGATCGACGAGCCGACAACCGGAATGGACCTGACCGGAGCGCAGCGGATCATGGGCCTGCTCGCCTCGTGGGCGGCGGATGGGCGGACCATCATCGTGATCACTCACGACATGGACGTGGTGGCGGAATTCATCCCGCGTGCCGTGGTCATGGCCCACGGCCAGGTGCTCGCCGATGGCGACACTCAGGATGTGCTGCGGCGCGACGACGTCCTGCGCGAGGCGCGCCTGCTCGCGCCGGCCGCGATCACCCTCTCCGACGAACTGTCCTACCTCGGCGTCGGTCGCTGCGGCACCGTGGCCGCCGTGGCCGAGGACCTCACCACACACCTTGGAGGACACCTTGCCCGTCGGGTATAGCGTTTACCGGCCGACCGGCTCCACCATCCACACCGGCATTGACCCGCGGGTAAAGCTGGCCTGGCTCGGCACATTGTTCCTGCTGTCTCTGCTGTTCAACGATCCGATCGCACTGGGCATAATCCTGCTCGCCCTGTTGGCTACCGGCGGGGCGGCCAAGCTGCGGGTGTCGGATCTGCGGCCCTACTTGCTGCTCTCGGCCTGGCTCAGCCTCCTGTCCGTGCTGATCTGGCCCACCTACATCACCACCGGGACCCATCTCGGCAAGGTCTGGTTCGTCAACGTCACTTCGGACGGGCTGCTGTTCGGCCTGGCCATGGGCTTCCGGATCTCCATCATGATCGTCGCGGCCGGCGTATGGATGATGATCACTGCTCCTCAACTGCTCTCGGCTGGCCTGACTAGGCTCGGCCTGCCGGCCAAAGCGGGCATCGCGCTGGCGTCGGCGATCAGGTTCATCCCGTTCATGAACGCCGAGCGCACCACGATCATGGAAGCGCAGCGGGCCCGGGGCGCGAACCTGACCGCCGGCGGTCCATTCAAGCGGGCCGGCCGGTCCGTGCTCACCCTCGTGCCACTGTTCTCCCGCGCGTTCGTTACGGCGCAGAATCTGTCCGTCGCGATGGACGCCCGAGGCCTCGGCGTGCGCCCGCAACGGACCAGCGCCACGGTGCTCCGTATGCGCAATATCGACCGGATCCTAGTAGGGGCTGCCGTGGTCGCCATCGTGATCGGCGTCTTCTGCCGGATCAGCGGCTATGGCGTCCTGCTGCGGAGCTACATGTGAACGCAACAGCAGGCACCCCGCCGGCGCTGTACACGGTGGGCCACCTCACCGTGGACGACGTGATCCTGCCAGACGGCACCACCCGGATGCGCCAGGTTGGCGGGGCGCCGGTGTTCGCGGCGGTGGGAGCGCGACTGGCCGGGCTGCCCGCCACGGTGGTGACCGCGGTCGCGCCCAGCCTCCCTGCCGAAGTGAGGGAGTGGCTCGCCCGGGAGGAGATCCCGATCGCTGACTGCGGAAAGACCGAACGCTACATCACCCAGTGGGTCGTGTACGAGGAGGGCGGCCAACGCACGTTCCTGCGCCATCCCCAGTCGGCGGATCTGTACGAGGCGGCGCCCGACGCGGCGCTATGGTCGGACCGGCCCGGCCCCGGATGGGCGCACATCGCACCGATGCCGGTATCGGTGCAGGCATCCTGGGTGGACCGGCTGACCTCGCAGGGAATCGCGGTCACGCTCGACCCGCACGAGGACTGCTCCGCAGAGCGGCCCGAGGAGATCTTGCGCCTGCTGCCGTCGCTGCACGCGTTCCTGCCGAGCGAGCAGGAAGCGGTCCGGCTATACGGCGGTACCGACGTGATGGCGGCCGCCCGGGAGTTCGTCGCGGCCGGCGTCGCCGTGTGCGTCATCAAGGTGGGCGAGGCGGGCTGTGTGGTCGCCACCGGGCAGCTGGCCTGGCAGATACCCAGCGTGGCCGATGAGTGCGTGGACGCCACTGGCGCGGGTGACGCGTTCTGCGGCGGATTCCTGGCCGGGCTCGCCCAGGGCCTCGATCCGGCGGCTGCCGCCCGCTACGGGACGGCCGCCGCTGCCTTCATCGTCGAGCAGTTCGGTGTTCCCTCGACGAACTGCCGGTCACCGGCCTCCTGGGCCGCCCGGCTTGCCAAAACCCAGAGCCGCCGACTTGTCGGATAGTCGACGGACTTCACAGGAGGAATGAACTAGGTGCTCCACAAGGACATGCAGCTGAAGTGGGACAACATGCGAGCGGGTATCGACGCGCAGGTCGACCTGCTGGCTAGGGCGCCCCGTCCGCTTTACACGGAGGCGAGTGGCCTGCTCACCGGTCCGGCGCCTACCCGGCTGTACACGGTGGGCTGCGGCGACTCGTACTTCTGCGGCCTAGCAGCCGAGATGGCCATCGAACTATGGACCGGCCAGCCCGTCGAGGCGCTGGAGTCTCTGGAGTTCTCCCGCTACGCGATACGGACCGCGCCGCCCGGCTCCCTGGTCACGGCGGTATCCAACTCGGGCGAGGTGGCGCGCAGCGTGGAGAGCCTGCGCTTCGCGCGCCAGCGTGGCCTGCGGACCATCGGCGTGACCTACAACCCGGACAGTCGGCTGGCGCAGGCTGCAGAGGCGATCCTCAAGTATGACTACCGGGACGTGGGGTTCGGCCCGGGCACGATGAGCTACCTGGCCTCTGTGCTGTCGCTCCTCGCCATTGGCCTGCGCGTCGCCGAACTAGGCGGCACGCTGGACGCCGCTGGAGTTGACCGGGAGATCCGCGCGATCGAGGCCATGGCACCGGTGGTGCGCGAGACCATCGCAGCGGCCGAGGAACCGGCTACCCGGCTCGCCACCTCGCTGAGCGAGGACACCAGCGTCGTCTTCCTCGGCGGTGGCCCGAATTACGGGACCGCGCTGTTCGCGATGGCGAAGATGATAGAGTCCGCCCGGCACGGCACGGTCTCTCAGCAGCTAGAGGAATGGGCGCACGAGCAGTACTTCTGCACCGGGCCGGGCACGGTGACTGTGGTGCTGGCCCCCCAGGGATACGCGGTGGACCGCGCCCGGGAGCAACTGCGGGCGGTCCGTGACATGAAGGGCACGGCGGTGGCGGTCTGTGCCGCCGATGATGCCGAGACCATGGCGCTGGCCGACGTGGTGTTCCCGGTACCGGCGGGCGTCCCCGAGTACCTGTCGCCGCTGGCCTACTGCGTCGCGGCCGAACTGATCGCCTACCACTTCGCGGTGGGCAATGACAAGGTGATGCTCGGCTTCGACGACGAGTGGCGAAAGGAAGTGAACTTCCGGCAGATTTTCCGCAGCTCGATCCCGGAGTCGGCGCCCAACGTGGCGGAGCTGGCATGAGCGGCGGGAAGCCGGCCAGTCTCCGGCTGATCGGGATGGTGCACCTGCCTGCCCTGCCGGGCAGCCCGGCGGGCCGCGGCACCCAGCTGAACGAGATCGTGGACGGCGCGGTCCGTGACGCGGTCACCTTGTACGAGGCGGGTTTCGACGCTGTCCTGGTCCAGAACTCGCTCGACCGGCCGACCCGGACACGGGCAGACGTGGCGACCGTCGCGCAGCTGACCGCGGTGTCGATCGCGGTGAAATCCGCGATGCCCCTGCCGATCGGGGTCAACATCGTGAAAAACGACGGTCCGGGAGCGCTGGCCGTGGCCGCCGCCGTGGGCGCGGAATTCGTCCGGGTGAAGGTACTCACCGGCAGCGTGCTGTCCGCCGAGGGCGTGCTCCAGGGATGTGCATGGGAGACGCTCGCCCTGCGGGACCGGCTCGGCGCGGACGTGCAGGTATGGGCGGACGTCTACGAACCGACCTCTAGGCCGCTGCTGTCCGGTGACCTGCCCGCGGCGGCAGTGGATGCCGTCGACTTCGGGCAGGCCGACGGGCTGATCATCACCCAGCCCACCGCGGAGCTGAGCCTGGAAACGATCGGGCAGCTTCGCTCTAAGCTGCCGACGACGCCGATGGTCATCGGGGGCCGGGTCGACGCGTCGAATGTCCGGGCCGCGCTGGCGGGGGCCGACTCGGTGATCATCGGCAGCGCGCTCAAGCGGCCCGCCGGGATCCGCGGGCCGGTCTGCGCCGAGGCGGCACGCGAGATCGCTGAAGCCGCACAGCTCCCCGGCACGGTCGCGACCCGATGACCGTAGCCAGGCCTGCCGTGCTGGACGCGGCAGGCCTGGCTACGGTGCACGGCTGGCCCGGGAATGACTTCTGCCCTTTACGGCGACGGTGGCGACGGCGACGACGGTGGCGGCGGCGACGGTGGCGGCGGCGGCTTCCCAGGGGACGGTTTCCGCGGGGAGATCCTCGACCACATCCCATCCCCACGAGCTCACGAGCATAGGAACGGCAGGCTGATTTTGCCATGGCATACATCGCAGGAACCGAGCTCAACGTCTCCCCCCTCTGCCTGGGGGCCAACGTCTTCGGCTGGACGGCCGACGAGGGGGCGTCCTTCGAGGTGCTGGACGCGTACACCGAGGCTGGCGGCAACTTCATCGATTCCGCGGATGCGTACTCGGCCTGGGCGCCCGGCAACTCGGGCGGTGAATCCGAGACCATCATCGGCAACTGGCTGGCGTCGCGGGGGAACCGCCCGGCGGTCGTGGTCGCCACCAAGGTCGGCTGGGCGCCGGGGTTCGAGGGGCTGTCGGCGGCGAACATCCGGGCGGCGGCGGATGCCTCGCTGAAACGCCTGCGGACCGACTACATCGACTTGTACTACGCCCACTTCGACGACCAGCAGGTGCCGCTCGCGGAGACGCTCGGGCCCTTGACGCCCTCGTCCGGGCGGGCAAGGTCCGTTATATCGCGGCCTCGAACTACACGGCGGCGCGCCTGAGCGAGGCGCTGGCCACCTCCGACCGCGAGGGGCTCGCCCGGTACGTGGCGCTCCAGCCGCGCTTCAACCTCATCGATCGTGAACGGTACCCGGCTGAGCTGGCGGACCTCGTGGCCGAGCAGGGCATCGCCTGCCTGCCCTACCTGGGCCTGGCGGATGGTTTCCTGACCGGCAAGTACCGCCTGGGCGGGCCCGCGGTGGACAGCTCCCGCGCCGAGAAGGTGGCTCGGCACATGCACGACCGCGGATTCGCGGCGCTGGCGGCGCTGGATGAGGTGGCCGCCGCCCATGAGGCGAGCGTCGCGTCGGTCGCACTGGCCTGGCTGGCGGCCCAGCCGTCGGTGGTCGCGCCGATCGCCAGTGCCCGGACGACCGAACAGCTCGCCGACCTGATAGCCGCGGGAAATGTGAAGCTCAGCCCGGCGGAGGTGGAGCGCCTGTCAGCCTTCACCGGCTAAGGCAGAGCCGCGATCACGCGTCCGGCCCGCCCCGGAGTGGACGGACCGGACGCGTAGCCGATTCACCTACGGTCGCGCATGCCTGCGGTGCCGTTCCGCTCGTTGCTGGTAGCCATGTGCGCTGTCCAGGTTGCGGGCGACCTCGTCGTCTGTGAGCTGGCGCTTGATGCGTGCAGGCAAGCCGAGCACGAGTGAATGCTCCGGGACGGCGAAGTTCTCCGGGACAACGCTGCCGGCGCCGATAATGGAGCCGGCGCCGATGGTGCATCCGTTGAGCAGGACGCTGCCCATTCCGACGAGCACCCCGTCGCCGATGACGGCGCCGTGGATGGTCGCGTTGTGGCCGATCGTTACATCAGCCCCGATGATCGCCGGGAATCCCGGGTCGGCATGCACGACGCAGTTATCCTGCACGTTGCTGCGGGCCCCGATCTCGATGCGCTCCTCGTCAGCACGGATCACCGCCCCGTACCACACGCTCGCGTTCGCCCCTATCCGGACGTCGCCCACGATGACGGCACCAGGCGCTACCCATGAAGCCTGATCGAGTTGCGGGACACGGTTCTCGAAGGTCAGAGTTATCGGGGCTAGCATTGCGATTCCCTTCTGGCGGCTAGGCGGGGGTCCCGGGCGCTCGTGACGCCTTAACCAGTGTCAGTCCACGGCGACGATCGCGGCGAGCGGGCTGCCGCCCGGGGGACCTTGATGGGAGTTGTGCTCGCCGCCGGAGACGAATGACGTGGTGTGTCCCGTCACGCTGGCCAGCAGGTAGCCGCCCATTGCCTTGGCGACGTGGTAGCCGTGCGCGTCATCGGCCAGGGTGAGGCGGTTGCCGCGCAACTGGCGGGAGCCGGGGATGATCATCTTGGCCAGGAGGTAGGCGATCCGGTCGTGGTCGAATTCGCCGGTCTTCGGGTGGGGCCGCAGTCCGGCGTTCGCGAGGGCGCGGTTAACAGCGCCGAGGTCGATGATGTCGGTCATCGGGGCGTGGCCGATCCGGAGGGCGCCGGCCCCGTGCGGGCCGTTGCCGAAGACGATGACCTCTGCGTGATCTCGCTCGCCTGCGGCCGAGGTCATCGCGACGTTCGAGAACAGCGAGAAGTCTCTTCTGATGTCCTCATCGCGCAGGGCCGGCCCGTCGATCTCGCCGAGTGCCGCGGCGACCCCCAGGGCCGATGCGTCGTTGGCGTAGCACATTCCGCCGTCGGGACCGATCCCCAGGTCGGTGGTGACAGTGTCTCGTCCACGTCGGGCGGCGCCGGCGATGGATGCCTCCGTCAGCGCTGGCGCCTTGACGAGAACGAGGTGAACATCACCGGGATCGGCGAGCCCGGCCGCCCGCACGGCCTCGCGGACGGCCTGGGCCACGGCGTTGACGTGCGGGAGCCGGCCGACGTGCTCGGGCAGGATGGGGCGCGAATGCGCCGTCCCGATGACGAGCCGCCCGTCCCCGGATGGTCCCTGCCCGGCGGGCAGTTCGACCTGCCGCACGCTTACGACGGCGATGTGCGGGCTGAGCACGCCGGGAGTTCCTCCGGACAGCACGAGGCCCACCCGGTCACCGACGTCCTCCGCCGAAATGCCGAGGCGGGTGGCCAGGGCTGAACGGATGGCAGTGTCGGCGGCCTCCCGGCCCGGGTCGTTGCCGAGGCCGGTGCCCTCGGTCTTGCCGATGATCGCTACGACCGTCCCCGGGTCGATCACCGAATCCAGCAGGGCCTCCAGGCCCGAGACGTCGCCGGGACTGTCCATCGGCACCACGTGAAGCTGGACAGATTGCCCGATCGCCGGGCTCAGCATGACCACGCCTGCGCATCTTCAAGGACGCCTGCTGCCGCGAGGGCCAGTGCTTCGCCACCGGCCGGGGCGACAAGCTGAACCGAGACCGGCACTCCGCTGGCGGAATGCCCAAGCGGGACCGACACTGACGGGACCCCGAACAGGCTGACGGCGCGGCACGGGGCGAGAAGCTCGAATGCGCGCGACGGGTCGCCGGCGGCATCTGCGGCAGCCGTCACCGGTCCGGGCAGTCGCAATGCGACCGGCAGCAGGAGCAGCCGTCGCCCGTGCAGCCACGAGGCCAGCTCGGTGCGCATTTGCTCCCGCTGTCGTGCGTGCTCGCGTGCGCGGGCCTGGTCGGGTGCCGGCGCGTGGCGAAGGAGGTCCCGGGTGAAGTCGGCAACGACCGGCCGTCCGAGCTCATCGCGCTGCTCGGCGAGCAGGCGGATTCGGGTCAGCGGGTCGGCGGCGCGCATGGCCGTATACGCTCCGACCGCGCCGTGGAGGACTTCCGGAACCCCGGCACGGACTGATGCGCCCACGCCGCCCAGCAGATCGGCGGCGCGCCGGACCGCGTCCTGCACCTCGGCGGCGGCCGGCAGCCCGGCCACGGTCCCCGCCCAGCTGACCTCGACTCCCGCGAGGTCACGCATTGCCGCCTGCCGGCTCAGTTCTCTCCAGCACGCCGTCCGGCCGGCAAGCACGCAGAAGACGATCGCCGCGTCAGCTGCCCGACGGGTTAGCGGCCCCACGACCTGGACGGCCTCTTGCAGGCTGCCGGACTCCGGCTCCGGCAGTTGGCCGCCCTCCAGCACGGTTCCGGTGCCGGGCCGCAGGCCGATCAACTGGGCGCACTCGGCCGGCCAGCGCAGGGAGCCGCCGAAGTCGGTGCCGAGCCGAAGGCGGAGATGCCTGCCGCCACGGCGGCCGCCTCACCGCCACTGGACCCGCCGACGGTAAACGGCCCACGCGGGTTGCTGGTGAGACCGAACAAGGGGCTGCAGGTGTCCGTGCCGAATGCGAACTCGGGCGTGTTGGTCTTTCCGATGAGCACCGCCCCCGCCGCCCGCAACCGGGCGACAGCGGGCGCGTCAACGCCGGCTCGGTGGCCGGCCATCGTCCGGCTGCCGCAGGTGGTCGGCAGCTGCTCGGTGGCGATCACGTCCTTGACGGTAAACGGGACTCCCGCCAGCGGTCCCGGATCCTGTCCGGTGGCGACGGCGCGGTCCAGCGCCTCCGCCTCGGAGCGGGCGGCATCGGCCCGATCAGCGACGACCGCGTTCAGCGCCGGATTTGCTGCAGCCAGGCGCTCCAGATGGGCCCCGACGACATCGGCGGCTGAACGCCGGCCCGCGCGTACGTCCGCGGCGATCTCAGCGATCCCCGCGCTTGCTGGCAGCACGGTCATGCGGGCTCGCTACTGCCGATCAGCTCATCGAGGTGGGTGAGGAAAGACCGGTCGCCGTGATTGGTGATCGCGTCCATCAGTGCATCCGTATCACCGGCTTCGATCAACGCCAGCAGGTGCTCGTGACGACGCACGACGTCCTGCGGGTCCTTGTAGAGCTTCCTGGCGGAACTTCAGGTTGATCGCCATGCACATCTCCAGCTGCTCGAGGATCGTTGCATACGCGGCGATGATCCGGGAGTTGCCTGGCAATGCGACGAGCGCGCTGTGAAACGCGCTGTTGGCCTCGAGCATGAGGTCCTGGTCGTTCTGCGCCGCCTCCTGCCGCATCCGGTCGAGGGCGTCCCGAACGGGCTGCAGCCGTCGCGGGTCCCTGAGCGGAACGCTCAGCTCGACCGCCGCCCGCTCGAGCACGAAGCGCAGCTCATAGATCTCGCGAACGTCATCGCCTGAGATCGGGGTGACGATGAAGCCGCGTCGGTGGGTGCTGGTGATGATCCCGCCTTGCGCCAGCACCCGCATCGCCTCGCGCAGCGGCGGACGGCTGACACCGAACCGCTGCGCGAGCCGCTCTTCGATGAGCCGCTCGCCCGGCCGCAACTCTCCGGAAAAGATCATCGTGCGAATGCTCTTCACAAGCGTCTCGGAGATCGTCGGCACATGCAGCACGCTAGAACCCCCTGCCACGCCAGGCGCCTCATTCTCGGGCATCCATAGCCTCCCTTGACCGTCGCTCCCTGATGACTGCAGGGCAACCTCGTCGGCCAGAAACTGCCCGATCTCCTGCGGGGAATAGCCCATCTCGGTGAGCACCTCCACCGTGTGCTCGCCGAGTACAGGCGGGTGCCTGCGCAGCCAGCCCTGCTCGCTGCCGTGCACCTTCACGCCCTGACCCAGGACCTTCAGGTTGCCCAGACGAGAATGCCGCACGGACTCCACCATCCGCAGCGAGTCAGTCACCGGATGTGTCAGCGCCTGCTGAAGGTCCAGCACTGGGCCACACGGGATGCCTGCCGAATTAATCTCCGTGATCCAATCGTCGACCGGGCGGGTCGCCAGGATTTCCTCCAGCACCTCACGCAGTTGCGCCCGATTGGCCATCCGGCTCGCGTTGTCATGATAATTCGGCGCCTCGGCCAGCTCCGGAACCCCCAGTGCATGGCACAGCTGGCTCCACATTTTCTCGTTGCCGCAGGCGAGTGTCAACTTTCCGTCGCGTGCGGCGAAGGTGCCCTGCGGGAACATGATGGGGTGGTCGTTGCCCACCGGGGGCGCGATCTCGCCCAGGCTCAGGTACCGCTGCGCCTGGTAGGACATCAGCGTCAGCATCGACTCCATCAATGACGATTCGACGACCCCGCCTCGGCCGGTCCGGTCCCGCTCGTGCAGGGCGGCCAGCGTGCCGACGGCGGCGAACACGCCGGTTGTTGAATCGGCCACGGCGATGCCGGCACGCAGCGGGCCGGTCTCCTCAGTCCCGGTCACGCTCATTAGCCCGGACATCGCCTGCGCGGTCTGGTCGAAGCCCGGCAGCCCCGATCCCGGCGGGGCGGAACCGAACCCGGTGATCGACACATAGATCAGGCGCGGATTGCGGGACAGCAACTCCTGCGATCCCAGTCCCATGCGCTGCGCAGTGCCCGGCCGGAAGTTCTGGACGAAGACGTCAGCACCCCCGGCCAGGTCCTGCATGACCTGCCGGCCGCGCTCGGTGCGCAAATCAATGGCGAGGCTGCGCTTGTTCCGGTTCGAGGCCATGTAGTAGACGCTCTCCCCGTCCTGGAACGGCCCGGACTGACGCGCCGCATCCCCGGCCGGGAGCATCTCGACCTTGATCACGTCGGCACCCAGGTCGGCCAGCAGCATCGTCGCCGTCGGACCAGACAGGTACCTGGTCAGATCCACAACCCGCAAGCCCTCAAGCGCGGCCATGTCCGTCCTCTCGCTCACCGGCGAACCGGGGCTCACGTCCCTGGATGAACGCCGTTACTCCCTCGTGCAGATCCGGCCCGCCGTATGCCTCGACAGTGAACCTGGTCAACTGCTCCGTATCGGCCGGCTGCAGCGGCCTGCCGCACATCTGCGCAACCGCCTTGGCCGCCCGCATCGTCACGCTCGAGCCGGAACGGACCTGCTCGACCAGGCGCGCGGCCTGCCCAAGCAGTTCCTCCGGCTTGACTACCCGTTGCACCAGGCCGATCCGCAAGGCCTCGTCCGCGTCGATGAGCTCGCCGCTGAACAGCAGGTACTTGAGCATGTCGGCGCCGATGATCCGGACCAGCGTCTCCGCTTCGGTGTATCCGAGGGTGACCCCCAGACGGCCGATGGGGATCCCGAACCGGGCGCGGGTGCCGGCAAGCCGCACGTCGCAGGCCGCGGCTAGTTCGCATCCCCCGCCGACGGCGAGACCTCCGATCATCGCGATTACCGGCTGCGGCAGTTGGGCGACGGCCCGAAGCGCCGCAGCCACCGACTCGTTATAGTCCACCGCGGCCTGCGGGCTCATCCTCACCTGCGGGAACTCGCGAATGTCCGCACCGGCCCCGAAGGCACGCTCACCGGCGCCGCGCACGACGACGCACGCCAGGCCCGGCTCGTTGCGCAGATGGGTGAAGAGTGCCGCGATCCGCCGCCACGCAGCCAGGTCCAGGGCGTTGTGCCGCTCCGGGCGGGCCAGCACGACGACGGCTACGCCGTCCTGCACGATGACGCCGATTCCGTCTTCGATCTGTGAAGGATCCGGTTGCATCGTCAGCAATTGCTCCGCTCGCGGACTCATGCTGCCGTCCACCCGCCGTCCACCGGGATGATCGCGCCGGTCAAGTAGCCAGCAGCATCCGAGGCCAGGAACAGCGCCACCTGGGCGATCTCCTCAGGGCGGGCCACGCGTCCAGCGGGGACGCCGGCCTCGAGGAAAGCGCGCTTGCCCGCGTCGGCGAGCCACGGTGCGTTCATCGGCGTGTCGATGGGGCCGGGGCACAGGCAATTCACCCGGATATCCCGCTTGGCCCATTCCACGGCCATCACGCGGGTCAGTGCGACCAGGCCGCCCTTAGAAGCCGTGTAAGCGTCAGCGCCGGTCACCCCAACCAGAGCGCTGATCGACGCGTTGTTGATGATCGACCCGCCACCGGCCTCGGCCATGTGCGGTATGACGCTACGGCACATCAGCGCGGGCCCGATCAGGTTGATCCCCAAAATGGCGCTCCACGCCGACGCCGGCGTCTCGACCACGTTGCGCATCGGGTAGACCTCGTCCGAGCTTGGCCCGATCCCCGCGTTGTTGAACAGCACATCAATTTGACCCGTCGCCTCGATCACGGCATCGACGCCGCGCAGGATGCTGCGCTCGTCCGCCAGATCGATGCCGAGCGCCAAGGGACGGGTGTCTTCTGGCAGCCCAGCGGCGACCGTGCGGGCACCCTGGATGTCGCGGTCGGCAAGAATCACCCGCGCGCCGGCGGCGGCGAACAGTCCAGCCGCGCTGCGGCCTACCCCGCTGGCGGCCCCGGTGATCACGGCCACCTTCCCCTGCAGCGCACCTGCTCGCGAGCCCATCAGATGTCCCCGCTCACGAGTACGCGCCGACCGCGGGCCGGCCGTCGCGCAGTCTTGCCGGCCGGGGATCCCGGAGAGAAACCCAATCTCATCTCCTCCATAGAACCGCTCAACTGCTCACTGGCCGTGTCGTGTATACACGCCAATTGCCATAATGCCTATTGTAACGTCTACTGTCTACAAAAGTCGAATCGCGTTTGGGGTGAGGCCGCTTGCGCGCAGCGCCTGCTGCCCCGCGACAGCACCGCCCGGGCCACCGGCGTGTAGCCATGCCGACACGGCATCTCTGCCTGCGCCGCGTCAGGCGCCGGCCCGGCAGTAGGCGTACAGGCCGGAGGTCTTGGCGGTGGATAACTCGTGGGCTCTTACGCGGTGTTGCCGCCGTCCACGGGGAGGATCGCGCCGGTGATGAACGCGGCGGACGGGGATGCAAGATAGGTGATGGCCTGCGCTACTTCCTCGGGGGTGCCGATCCGCTGCAGCGGGTAGCGTTCACGCAATGTCTGCGCGGTCAACCCGAGCCGCTCCATGGCGCTGTCTCCCATCGGCGTGCGTATGTGACCGGGGTTGACGCAGTTCACCCGGATACCGCGCGGGCCCAGGTCGACAGCGGCTGACTTGGTCAGCGAAACCAGGCCGCCCTTCGAGGCGCTGTAGGCGAGCTGGTTAGCGACGCCCTTGACCGCCATATTCGAAGCCACGTTCACGATGGCGCCGCCTCCATGCGACTCCATCACCGGCACCACCGCCCGGCACATCAGCCAGGTGCCTTTGAGATTCACGTCCAAGACGATGTCCCAGTCCGCTTCACTGGTGTCGGCGACGCCGCCCCACCGCAGGACCCCAGCCGAGTTCACCAGGATATCGATGGTCCCGTGCTTCGCCACGACTCGCTCGACCGCCGCCGCCACGTCCGCTGAGCTGCTGACATCCACTTTGTAGGAGTCCGCGGCATCCTCATTACCCACCGCGGAAACGTCACGGTCGAAGACGACCACCGTCGCGCCCTGACACGTCAGTTCCCGCGCAGTCGCCAGACCGATCCCTGAGCCGCCGCCGGTGACGACGGCAACACGATCCTGCAGGCCCGTATCTGAACCGCTCACAGTTGCCATAGAAGACCTCCCGATGTTGTGGCACTCGATGGGGGCCGAACACGCGTGGTCGATCCCGCGAAGGACACACTAAACCAACGAGCGACTACTGTATACAGCAGACACGCCTGGTTCACGGTGAACTTGCGGCTGCCGGCGTAGGCGTACGCCTTGTCGTGCTCCATGACCTTGAGCAGGTAATACGTGTCCCCGCTGTCGGGAGCCAGCACCACGCCGCGCCAGTGGATGTCGATGCGGATGGTCCGTATCCGGTCGTCCTTAGGGTGCTGCAGTTTCTCCAGGTGCAGGCCGGAGTGAGTGTGCTCGGCGAACTTGTCCATGGCCGCCTTCACCGCGCCCTGGACAGGCTTCTCCAGCCGAGGACCCGCCGCCACCCGGCCTGCGCGACGCCCACGCCCCATCAAGTGACCGGCAGTGCGCGCTGACAAAGATCGGCTCCCTGATGCGTCTTCTGGGAGGATTGTGATCATGACGATCGTTCCGGACAGCAAGGACTGGACGTGGGTGCTGCAGCGCCCCTGCCCTGAGTGCCGTTTCGACACCAGCTCGTTCGACTTCTCAGGATTGCCTGCGCTTATCGGCGCGAACGCCGCTGGCTGGCACGAGGTGCTCAGTGGTCCTGGCGACCTGGCCGCTCGCCCTGCGCCGGGCAAGTGGTCCCCGCTTGAGTACGGATGCCACGTCCGGGACGTGTTCCGGCTGTTTGACTACCGGCTCTCGCTCATGCTCGCCCAGGACGACCCGCTGTTCCCCGACTGGGACCAGGACGAGACCGCCGTCACCGATTGGTACGACTCGCAAGACCCGGTGACGGTCGCTGCCGAGCTAGCCGAGGCCGCCGAGGTGATCGCGTCGAGCTTCGCGGCGGTCGGGCCCGCCCAGCTGTCCCGCGTGGGCCGCCGCAGCGACGGCGCCCGGTTCACCGTCGAGACCTTCGGCCGCTACTTCATCCACGACCCCGTCCACCACCTGTGGGACGTAACCGGCGAACAACACTGACATCCCAGTACAGAGCGGACGGGCCGCCCTGCCGGGGTGCAGGACCGCCCAGGACTGGCGCATCGGGCAGTTGGCGCCCTGGCCGTCGGGAGTCGGGGTGGCGGGTGAGTCAGCGGCGGATTGAGGCAGAATGAGGACGGATCCGGGAAACGGCCATCGCTGCCATCAGGGGGTGGGGGCGCCCGCCGCCATTATCCCGAAGAGTTCTCCGGTTAGGTAAACTTTTCAACGTTATCACGTGGAAAAGTCTTCGGGACCGGAAAAGTCTTCGATATAAATTGAACGGTCGCCCGCAGTCGACTGTGGAAGCCGGCGCGGTGGACGGGGATGCGAGTGGCGCCGGGCCGGACGCCAGGCCATGCCGCACCCAGAGGTCGCGGCCCGATGCTGTAGTACTAAGGCAGATGGCGTAACAGTAGTAGACGTTGCGAGTGGGCACTTCCGCTCGGGCGGCGCTAGATGGCGGTGACGTGGAGGGTGCGTTCGTCCTCGCCTACGACGCTTACCGCCAGGCTCCAGCCACGATGAGTCCCGGATTGTAGCCTTGACAGGCCTGCCGAGTCGCTGTTCCGCGAGGCTGAGCGCGTTGTAGAACTGGTCACGGTCGGGGGCGCCGAGGATGAGCACGTCGATGTCCCCGACCGGACGCTGGCCTGGCTGACCTGCATGCCTGGCGTCTGGGCCGCCTAGTAGCAGCGCCAGGGTCTCGCCCTGCTGCTGGGGGCGCAGGATGGGAAGGAGCGATGGCGCTGGGGCCTTATCCGCGAACTGAAGAATACTCTTCAGTTCGCGGATACTACGCGAAGGGCCTTACGCTTGGCTGCCGGGGAATCCTGAACGAGTACAACGAGCGCATCGACCGGCGGCACGCCCACTCCGTGGCGCTGGCCGCGTTCTTCCGCTATGGCGAGCAGGTCCTCGGCGAGGAGTGGAAGACAGCCATCATCCAGGTATTCAGGCGGACCGCCAGCGCGTCGAGCTAGTCCTAGGCCGGGCGGGTGACTATCCACTTGTATCACCCGTCGTCGGCATTTTCCGGCTGGGCGATGCTCTTGGCCTTGAATGGTGTCTGCTCGAAAATGTAGTAGATGTTGACCACCCCAGACAGGCCGACCGCCATCAGCGGGTTGATGAACGAGAAGCCAATGACAGCCAAGTACACTAGGTGGCCTAGATAGAACCTAAGGCGGCCCGCCAGGCGCCGGTGCGGTGGAAACGGTGGCTTCGTCCGTTCGCCCCGCATCATCCATTCCAACATCAAGACGAAGCCGACCGATGTCCCCTCAAGCACTAGGCCGTACACCGCGGCGGCGAGTTGCGCGCCGAATCCGCCCACCGGCAGGTATTCCGCCAGCAGCCTCGTCGCAACCGGGATCAGCACCACGAACAGCAGCAGAACGAGGTTGAAAAACAGCAGGCAGCGGTTGACGACCTCGACGCTGGAAAGCAGAGAGTGGTGGTTCACCCAGATGACGCCGATCGTGAAGAAGCTGATCAGGTAGGCGGCGAAAGCCTGCCACTGGTGGGTGAGCAGGCTGGTGAGTGGTCCGTGGCCCGGCCCGGCGACCGTGAGGTTGAGGGCGAGCAGCGTAATCGCCACGGCGAGCACGGCGTCGCTGAATACCTCGAGCCTGGCCCGGCTCACGCCAGATCGGCGAGGAGTCCGGGCGGAGGCTTGTGGCGGCCGGTGAAGATCGGGATCTCGACCCTGGTGTGCCGACGGGCGTCCGCGCCGCGATCCCCGGTAGCCATCCCCGCCCATGCCATACTGAAAGCCACGACCACCACCCACCACCTAGAGCCAATTCGCAACTGGAACAGACGATGACAGCGCTGGCTGCCGCTGTCACAACAACACGCCGGGCAAACCAGCTGGGCAATCGGCCTGGTAACCGCATGCGCTACGAGTTCAACCCGGTTAACGGTAGTCCGTCCCATAAAGGCCGGCCCTCCTAGGCAGATACTAGGTAGCCGAGCTGGCTTCAGCCCGACCCGGTCAGCAGCAGGCCTTCTTGATTGTTGGACGAGTCCACGTAGGAGCCGACGGCGACGCAGTAGGAGGGCGACGGGCAGGACACGCCTGACAGCCCGAGAACGCTGGCGGCATTGGCTGGCAGGGACGCCACCTCAGGGGTCCATGCTCCGCCCGACCAGGTAAGCAAGTCGCTGCCGTCAGAAGCAGAGGTGCCGTTATTGGTGGCCACGCAATACGAGTCCGAGGGACACGATATGCCGTCGATGTTGTCGGCTGTGAACGGGGCTTGCGTGGCGGTCCACGCGCTGCCCGACCAGGTCAGCAGCACGTTGTGAGGGACATCAGCGGTGTCTTCGTATACGCCAACGGCGGTGCAGGAGGAGGCCGACGGGCATGATACTGCCGTAACCGTCGCGGACTGGCTAACGGCATCGGGCGGGATGTCGTTAGCTGCGTTGGCGGGGAGCGGGGCTTGCGTGACGGCCCAGGTTCCGCCCGACCAGGTCAGCAGCAGGCCTTCCACCTGGCCATATGGACTTGTATGGTAAGACCCCACGGCAACGCAGGAGGAAGCCGACGGGCACGATACGCCGATGACACTGGAGTCCGGGCGCCCGTTGGCGGGGAGCAGGGCTTGCGTGGCGGTCCAGGTTCCGCCCGACCAGGTCAGTAGCAGGCCGTCATAGTCGCCCGACGTATCCATGTATTGGCCGACGGCGACGCAGGAGGAGGCCGACGGGCACGATACGCCGTTCAGCCAGACACTCGGCGGGCTAATGGCGTTGGCGGGCAGCGGGGCTTGCGTGGCGGTCCAGGTTCCGCCCGACCACGTCAGCAAAAGGCCATCGTTGCCTGACGACGTGTCGGTGTAACCACCCACCGCTACGCAGTACGACGCTGACGGGCACGACACCGCGTTAAGGCCGACCGGGTCCAGGAAGCCAGAGACCGCGTTCGCCGGCAGGGGGGCTTGTGCCGCCGTCCCGACTACTGGCGCGTTACCGCCGCTGGCGACGGTCAGCGTCGCGGTCGCGGTGGTGGTCTGGCCGTGGAGGTCAGTGAACGACAAGGTGAACGTGTAGGCCCCGGCGGTCGTGGGGGTGCCGCTGATGGCGTAGCCGGACAGGGACAGGCCGGGCGGGAGTGCCCCCTTGGTGATCTTCCATGTGCCTGTCCGGTGGTCGGCCGTGGTGAGCTGGGCCGAGTAGGCGGTGCCGACGGTCGCGGCTGGCAGGGTCGTGGTGGTGATGACCGGGGGGGTGGGGGCGGGCGGGGTGTCGTAGGTGGCCAAGGTCTTGCTGAAGATGGTGCCGGACACCAGGGTCACGCTGGCCAGGCCGCTACCGGGCCAGAAGCAGCCCAGGCAGGCGCCGAGGTCGAACCCGGCCGAGGCGTCCAGCTCGGCGATCGGGTGCTGCTCGGGATAGTAGGAGCCATGCAGCTGCGCCCAGATGTCGCCAGTGATCCCGGCGATGTCGTCGAGGGTGACGCTGGCGTCCATCTCGCCCTTGAGGGTGGCCTGCAGGCCGCTATCGGCCGACAGCTTGAACGGGCTCACGCTGGGAATGCAATAGGACACCCGCGACTGGGTGCCATCAGACCAGCGGTACTCCGTGCCGCAGCTCAGCGTGACGGTGGCGCGGTCGTCGACCTCGCCGGAGGTGGTGAACGTCAGCTCCGGCTGGGCCTGGAAGATGACCGCGCCCAGGTCTCCGGCCGGCACGTCGTACTCCACCTCCGGCAGGTCCAGCGTGCACTTGGCGGCCCCGGACACCGCGATCCCCATGTTCAGCGTGATCGAGCCATCGAGGTCGAACTGGAACAGGCTCAGCCCGCCCGATCCCACGTAGACGCCGCCGGCGCCGAAGAACGGGTGCTTCCAGATCGCCGCCAGCGACGGCGTGAATGAGGGCTTGACGTTCAGGCCCGCCAGGGTCCAGTCCAGGCTGGGATCGCCGTCCCCGTCCGGATCGGTGCACTCCAGGTCCCCGTCGTCCTGCCGCCCCGCCGGGCGGCCGGCACCTCGCGAGGCCGGGGCGGCGGCCGACCCGGACGACGCTCCCGGCAGCGCCTGGATGGTGCCAGCGTCCCAGGCGTCCGCCGGGTTGCCCGGCGTCACCGCGACGGTGCTGGTCCCATTCCCGTTGCTGGTGACGGTCCCGGCGATCGCGATCAGCCCGGACGGGATGCCGCTGGCAGCCGCGAGGACGAGCACGTCCCCGGTCGCGACGGTGATCGCGCTCAGCGTGACCTGCGTGACCGCGCCCGAGGAGCCCCGGGTGACCCCGGTGATGTCCGAGGCCGGGACCTGCACGGTCTTGCCGTCCGGCGACAGCTGTGCGCAGGCCTTGCCCGCGCACGTCGAGGGCAGCGCGGCGGGCACGCGCAAGGTGAACGTCGCCGTTCTGGCCGTCTTCGCGGCGTCGGTGACAGTCACGGTCACCTTGCCCGTGCCGGTGGCCCGGGGGAACCCGGTGATGATCCCGTCGGCGGCCAGGGACAGCCCGGACGGCAGCCTGGAGGCCTTCCACGTGTACGGCGGGACGCCGCCGGAGGCTGCGAGGGTGGCCTGGTAGGTCATCCCGGCCGTGCCCTGCGGCAGTGCGGTCGTGGCGATGGCCAGCGGCGGGTCGTCGTGGTCGTGACCGTGTCGGGTGCAGCGCGGCTGTCCGCCGCGCCCTTCGCGAACAGGGCGAACGTGTACCTCGTGCCGGGGGCCAGGCCCTTGTCAGTGAGGCTGGCCACCGTCTTGCCCGTGGTGGCGACCAGCGTGCCGCTGGTGAACGACGGGGCCGTCGCACCCTTGGCCCGCCGGATGACCACCCCGGAGAACCCGCGGCCGACCGGGTTAGTCCACTGAACGGTCACCGTTGTGGTCGTCACGGCGGTGATCCCGGCGGCGGTCACCGGGCCGGGCGGCACGACGTACGTGTAATGGTCAGCGGGCCGGGCGGCCGACTCGCCCGCCGGCCTCGCCCCGGTGACCACGCGCACGTCCACCGTCCCGGCGGCATGCCCTGGCGCGACCACGGTGAGCTTGCCGCTGCTCACGACGTGGACCTTGCCGCCCGCTGTGGCGCCGAACAGCACCTTCGCGACACGAGTGAACCCAGACCCGGTCACCGTCACCGTGGTCCCGCCCGCGGGCGGTCCGGCATCCGGCAAGACCGCTTTCACCGTTGGCGTCGTGACCGTGGCCGCTGACGCGGTGCCTGGCGCGGCGGCCAGCAGTCCCGCCGTCAGCAGGCCAGCCACGGTCAGCGTCACCGAACGGGCCCCGCCCTGCGATTCCCCACCTGAACTCTCCACTCCCAGGCGCGCTCAGCGCCAGCCGCGATCCCATGCGTATGGTTGCATGTCAATATTCGCGTACGCCACAAATTCCACTTAAGACGCTGAAACTGTAGAAAAAGGCCGCCGGAGGTTGATGTGCTGGGCCGGTGATCGCGATCGCGAGGCGGGTGCTCGCCTCCGGCGACACGGCAGCCTTCACGCCAGGCCTGCGCTACCCGAATGGGCCTCGCGTGATTTGCTTGGCCACGCTAGACCTGCGTGACGGGTTCACCGTCAGGCAGGCCACTGTGCAGTAATGGGACGCGTGAGGAGCGCCGTCATGGGACAGGACAGCAGGCAGCACACGGAACACCGGGACTTCGCCGCCGCGGACGAGGTGCGCGCGTTCGGCCACGGCAGGCTTGAGCTGCTGCACGTTGGCGGCAGTGAGATCGGCCGCCTCGTCCTCCAGCCCGGCTGGCGCTGGTCCGAGCACGTGAAGCCGATCGCCGGCACCGAGCTCTGCGAGGCGCCGCACTTCCAGTATCACGTGGCGGGCACGCTGCGCATCAGAACGGCGGACGGTACTGAGTTCGACGCCACACCAGGCCAGGTAACCTCGCTGCCGGCCGGGCATGACGCCTGGGTCGTCGGCGACGAGGAGGTCGTAGTCGTTGACTGGTGGGCGGCCAGTAACTATGCAAGGTTAGGGGCCGGGCGGCACCTGCCCGAAAATTCAGCCCACCACGCAGCCCGAAAATAGCGAAGAAGTTCCGAAGACGGTGGCTGCCGGAACAGGATTGCCCTACATTCGCCTGCGTCTGCAGCGCGGCCGACGCCAGGCCGTGTCGACGCGCATCGATGTGAATGGTGATCCCATGACGGTTTCTGACATCGGACTTTCCGGCACGTGTAGCGGTGCGACCCCCAAGCGGCTGGCCGCACGCCTGCGGGACGCGCTCGGCACCCTCTTCCCGGTCGCGCCCGACCCGGTACCCCGGTCCCGGCGAGCAAAGCTCACGATCGCCGCGCTGGAGATCGCTGCCGTCGTGGTGCTCGCGTTCGCCCTGCTGTTCCGCATTGCCGACAATCCAGCCCCCTGGAACCAGCTCTACCTCGATGACTATGGCACCTTCTTCACCGACCAGCTGCAGCACCCATGGAACCTGCTCCAGCCAGCCCGGGGTTACGTCCAGGTCCTGCCGCATCTCATCGCCCAGCTGATTGTCTACATTCCACTGATCTATGCCACGAAGGCGTTCGCGCTGACCGGAGCACTCATCACGGCTGCCAGCGGGCTATTTGTCTACCACGCGAGCGCAGGGCACATCCACTCTCGGATCCTGCGCATCGGGCTAGGCCTGGCGATCATCGGGCTGCCCATCGCGCCACTGGACATCCTGGACAACGGCGTCGGCACCCCCTGGTTCCTCTTCCTCGCCCTCTTCTGGGCGGTGCTCTGGCGCCCGCGCACCCGCGCCGGGATCGCGATTACCGGCCTCGTCGCCCTCACCGCCGCCGCCTCCACCGACCTGTGCGTCCTGTTCATCCTGCCGCTGGCAATCCGCCTCTACGTGCTGCGCCGCCCGAAGGACCACGCGGTGACGATCGGCTGGTTCCTCGGCTGCCTGGTCCAGGCCCTCACCCTCATCCGGACCTACCTGCATCCGCACGCCAAACTGCTGGGCATTCCAGGCACGCCCAGCCACTCGCTCGCCTTCTACGCCCAGGATGTCGTGGGCCCGTCGCTTGGCTGGCGGCTGTGGTGGTGGGTCCAGTCGCTCAGTGGCCGTGACCCGGCCGCGGCGCTCTACGGCGTCGTACTGCTCGCCGTCTTCGCCGTGATCCTCTACACGCAGCCGAGGAGCCGGGCCTTCGTGCTAACGGCGCTGCTCTTCGGCTTCATCGAAACGATGTTCACCGAGACCACCACCTGGTACAACATCGTCGCTCCCCCGCTCAGCCTCAGCTACGCCCGGCTCACGCTACACGGCGCTGCCCATCTTCCTCATCCAGTCCGCACTCCTCGTCGCCCTGGACTACTCCCTCCGCCAGCGCCGCGCCCGCCAGGCCGCCGCCACTGCCGCCACTGTCGCACCGACGCCTGGACCCATCCCCGCCAAACGGCCCGCCCTGGCGCCCCTCGCCGCCGCGTTGGCCCTGGTCCTAGTCGTGGTCTGCGCGGCAAGCTGGGCAGCCGACTTCCGCTACTTCAGCAGTTTCCGGGCCAACGACTACGCCGCCACCGGCTACTGGCCCGTAGTGGTCAACCAGTGGCATCTCGACTGCGAGGAGTCCAAGACGGGCATCATCTCCATCAAGGACATGACCTTCGTCGCCCGCCACTTCGCCATCCCCTGCGCCCGCCTCAACTTCACCGACGCGCCTACGGTCCGGGCCCCTAGCGCAGGTCGCACGAACCTGACGAGGGCCGCCCAGCCCTGGCAACGCTTTGCGGTTTTGTGGGACGATTCGGGCTGATGGCTGAGGTCGACAACAGCTACGTGCTGTCGAGGTTGCGGGACGTCGGGACAGACGCCGATCAGTCCCTGCTCGTGCTGCTCGCACTGGGGCGGCTCGCGAAGACAGGAGACCGGGCAATGCCCTGGTCCGTCGCTGAGGTCGCGTTCGCGGACATGGTCTCGCGGTTCCGGCCCGCTGAGACGGCCGCGGGTGGCGGCCGCGCCGAGGTCAGCGCGGCGCGGGCGTTCCTGGGGCTGTCCCGCGATGGCGTCTGGGGACTGGACGTCGAGGTTCCGGCAGATCGGCCGCGGGCGCTGAACGAGCGGCGGGCCTGCGCGCGGCTTGACCCGGTCCTGGAGCAGGCGCTGCGGGGGAGTCCTGGCCTCATCCAGCAGGTCGCCCGCCAGCTGGCTGCCGGCACCTTTCCGGGGGCGGACCCGGAACTGGTACTGGCGGCAGTCGGCCTCGACGCCAAGGTCTCGACGGTCACGCCGACGCGGGCGGAAGGCGGATCGCAGCGGCACGGCCTGGACGCCTACCTCAAGCTAACCGTCAGCGACGCGCAGGCCCAGTTCAGGAAGCTGCTCGTGCGGGGCGACGTCGCGCAGGGCAAGCGCCAGGTGGACTTCATGCCGGTGGAGACGCTGCTGTGCCTGGCGGCGTCCTTCGTGGTGAACCACCGGCGCTACGGCGGCAGCACCGCCCACACCGCGCCCGCGCCCGTTCCCGAGCTGGCGCGGCTGCTGCGCAGAAGGCCGTCGAGCGTCCTGGCCAAGATGGCGAACCTCGACGGGTCCCGCTCCCACGGGGCGGCGCACGACGCGAGCGCCGGGGCGCGGCTGCGCGAGGACCCGACGCTGTTCACCCACGTCTACCGGGTTCTGCTGTACGCCGCCCGCGCCGAGGGCATCGGAGCCGGGCAACTGCCCGACTTCCTCGACCTGGAAGACGGCGGCGAACTGGACCTGCTGGGGCAAGACGAGCTAGCTGCCCTTAGCCCCGATGACCTGCGGGCTGAGGGCGAGGAGGAAGATCCGGATCCCGAGACCGAACGGATCCGCCTTGCTGCCGCACGGGTAGGCCAGCACCTGTTCGCGCGCAATGTCCTCGCCAACTGTGGCGGCGCCTGCGTCTTCTGCGGCTTGCGGCCGGGTGCCTTCGGCATGCGGCGGATGCTGATGGCCGGGCACATCAAGCCGTGGCGCGATAGCAGGCCGGCCGAGCGACTGGACACGCGCAACGGGCTGTCCGCCTGTCCGGCTCACGATGTCGCGTTCGACACGGGACTGCTCACAGTTGCCGACGACCTGAGCGTGCAGGTGGGGGAGGCATTGCGGCGATCCGTTCGAGACGATGAAATGACCAGGCATTACTATGGGCAGCCGCCCATGGCCGGGGCGCTCCGTCTCCCGGCGGGGGCAAAGCTGCCACTGCCCAGGTACCTGGCCTGGCACCGGCGCTACGTCTTCAGGTAGGGGTTCATCGTCGGGGCGCAGTAAGCCAATGGCGTGCGGCATTGAGACCTCCGGTCCGAGGAATATCGCTGGACGCAGCTCGAGTTTTTCCATTCTGGATATTCATCGGCGCGGTATCGCGTAATGAATAGGTAATCGGCTAGAATACCCGAGGCAGTCGTGGGGACTGGCGCGTCGTAGCTGGTTGCGCAGGTGGGGGAAATAATGGGACTGTGGCGTCCTCGGCTGGTGTCGGCATTGCTGGTGACGATTCTCGGGGTCGCGCCCCTGGTGGGAACTACGGTCACGGTGACGGCGCAGGCCAGCGTCTTGAGCGTTTCTCACTCGACGCATCCGATTCCCGGCGACGGGCAGGACTCCGGCGGCGTGACGTCGCTGTGCTTTGACGCGACGGGGTTCAGTTGCGCGGGTGCGGGCTACAACGGGACGTCGGCGCAGATCGGTGGCCAGGGGTGGAGTCCGAGTCAGTACTGGGCCTACGGCAGCCCGGGGCCGAACGGCACCCGGCACAACTGCACCGCTTACGCCGCCTACCGGCTCCAGCGCAACGGCTACGCGTTCCCGGGGTGGACAGCCAACGCCGACGACTGGGCGGCCCAGGCCGCCGACCACGGCGTCACCGTGAACCAGACTCCCGCCGTCGGCGCGATAGCCCAGTGGAACCGCTCCACGGGCCATGTCGCCTACGTTGAGGCCGTCACCTCGACGTACATCGAGACGACCAGCGACAGCTATGAGGGCGGCACCGATCACCTTCGCATCCTGCTCAGCTCCGCCTACATGCCTGACAACTTCATTCACTTCAAGGATGTCGCCGCTAGCGCCCCGTCGGTCACCGGGTTCTCGGCATCGCCCTCGCCAGTCGGCGGGCCGGGTGCCCGGCTGACGCTCACGGCGTCTGCCGTCGGCGCCCAGTCCTTCGCGTTCTCGTCGTCGAACGCCGAGGTCTCCGGGCTCACCACCGTGGCCACGTCTGGCGGCAGCGCCTCGGACACCGTGATGCTCCCGGTGAACACGACCACGCAGCAGGAGGTCTTTCGCTTCACGGTGACCGTGACCGGCCCCGGCGGGACCTCGACCGCCAGCACCTCGGCGACGGAACTGGGCGGAGCCTTCACCGGAACCGGCCGCTCGCAGGTGCTGTTCTACTCGTCAGGCGACCAGAACTGGTGGCTCGGCAGCTTCAGCACCGCGGGCGCGCTGTCCTGGAAGTCCCCAGGCAACACCAAGGGATTCGGCGACACCGCATCCGATCCAACCTGGGTCAGCTAGCTAGTTGTCCCGGACCCGGTTTGTTCTTTTAGTGGCTGGAACGGGCCGTGGACAGGAGCCACTCGCGGCGCTCGTCGGTCATGATCCGCCGGAGCTCGCGATCCCCCGCGCCTGGCCGCAGTCCAGGTACTGCACGTCCACCGCCGCGAACGTGGGCCTCTCGTGACGGCGTTCCGGAAGAATCTTGCGACAGCAACGTAATCTAATTTGTTATGAAATTTCCGCAACCGGCCGGTCGGCCCGTCGTCTTAGGTGGTGGTCGTTCCGGAAGATACGGAACGACCGTCATGAGGAGCACGGTTATGGATCGCCGAGTTGTCAAGTTGAAGTCGCTGAAGATCATGGGCATTGGCCTGGCGGTCGCTGCCGGGCTCGGGATCGCCCCGGCCGCGAATGCCGCGACCCCGGCGCAGTGGAAGGCCATCAAGTCGGTGAGCGAGGGGCAGGACTACCGGTTCTCCGCAGTTGTCGCCACCGGCAAGGACAGCGGCTGGGCCTTCCAGTCGAGCTTCGGCGGCGACGCCAAGCCCGTCGCCTGGGAGCAGACCGGCGCGACCACCTGGAAGACGGTCCCCTTTCCCGGCAGCAAGGGCGAGTGGATCGGCTACGCCACAGCGGCCGGCTTCAGCGTCAAGGACGAGAATGTGTGGGCGATCGGGGGCATTGGCGCCAAGACGCAGGTATTCCATCTGACGAGCGGCGAGTGGAAGCTGGTGGGGACCCTGCCCAGCATTTTTTTCTTTGAGACGCGGGCGGCGCAGGCTGACGGCTCCCTGACGGTTTACCTGCCGGATGCCGCTTACCGCTTCAATGGGACCACCTGGACCGAGACGCGCGAGTCCATCAGCAACGGCTACGCGCTCGACCCGTCCGACGGGTGGACCTTCAGCGGCACCACGGTCACGCACGTCACTACCGAGCCGAAGGCGGCGAAGAAGTCCTACAGCCTCAAGTCGCTACTGCCGGCGAAGACCAAGTCGAACGACCCCGCGATCACCGGGGTGTACGCCTTCTCGGACTCCAACGTCTACGCGTTCGCCAACAGCAACGTCCTCCTGTCCAGCCTCGGCACCCTCGAGGTCCTGCACTACAACGGGCACCAGTGGACCAAGGTCGCCAGCTACGCTCACGCAATCGCGGGCAGCGTCACCCCGGACAACTCCGTCGGCCTGTGGATCTCCGACAGTGGCGCCCCTGGGATCTTGCACCTGTCGGGCGGCAAGCTCACCGTCACCCTGATCCCCTCGGCCGGCAAGAACGCGGTCAACATCGCCGGCGCCGTGTCCGCCATCCCCGGCTCCTCCGAGTTCCTGGCCGTCTCCAACACCCGGCCCGACAGCATCAAGGCCCCCGTTTACGGCGAGATCCTGCAGTACGAGAGCTGATCACCACCACAGCAGAACGAAGAGGCCAACTCCCTGCAGGGAGCCGGCCTCTTCGCGTCGGCCCAGGCCGGCGCCGGGATGTCCACGGCGATGCCAGCTCATTGACGCGAACCAGCCCGGCATCGACAGGTGTCCGGCACCAATGGCCGCACACTCCACTACACGGGCGCGGGCACCTGCCTGATCGACGCGAACCAGGCCACCAACGCGGGCCCTGGCAGCGCCGCGACGCACAAAGCGGCCCTGCCTGACGGCGTCCTACGGCGGCAGTACCAGCTTGAGCGCCTCGGTGCCCCCGGCTCAAGACCCTTACGGTGGCGAAGGTCCTGAGGCGACAGGCGCGGATCGGGACCAGGCGCGCGCCTGCGACATGCTGCGGTCATCCTCGCGTCGCCAGCAGCGCTGCTGGCGGCGGGCGCGACAGCTCCGGCCGGGATGGCGTGGTGCTTGCCTTCCCGGCCGGAGCGTAACGGAGGTTCACCGGCGCGGTGCGGTAGCGGTCGCTGTCGCGCGCTGCTCGCCGCCGGTGCCCGCGTCCTAGAGGGCGGATTCGTCGCCCGCGTGGGCGAGCGCCCGATCGTGGTGCGCGGCGATCGCGGCCGTCGGCGCGCTGGCAGGAGCTCAGCGCAGCCTGGAGTGCCGGTGCTTTATGGTAGCTACCGCCCGCGCGCCAGAGCGTCCGCGCGACGAAGCCCGTCGGGGATGCGGTAACTGCCCGCCATCTCGCGCACCATCGAGGCGGCCTCGGCCATTGGCAGTCCGGCCGCCGTCACGTACAACGGCCGCATCGCGCCAGAAGCACCCCGCAGCACTGGCACCGCGTGGGTTGCCGAAGCGAACCTCGTCTTCGCCACCCCGATCACCGGGACCCCGAACTCCGAGTGGGCATGTGCTCCCAGCCCCGGCCGTCCCGACGGATCCAGGTCCACGTACCCGTCCACGACGAGGAGCTCCACGCCGGGAACCCCGTCAAGCACCGCCCGAAGGCACGGCAGTTCCCGCCGCCAGAACTCGCCAGGAACGTACGGCGCCACGTTCGCCATGGCGACGACCTTCTCGGTGACAACCGCGGCAAACGCCGCGGACTCCGCCCCCACGAGCGCGGCCCGCGCGTGGCCGCAGTCCAGGTACTGCACGTCCACCGCCGCGAACATGGACCTCCCCTGACGGCGTTCCGGAAGAATCTCGCGACAGCAACGGTGCCATCCGCGCGAGCGCAAGATATGCGCAGTGTGCCACCGCTGTCGCCACTGCAGCACCTGCGGTCCATTGCCCACACGATCCCGTGACAGCAACGGACCATCGCTGCTGCCGGAATGGCGCTGGCCGGTGGGGTTGCTGGCCGCTGGTGTCGCTGGCCGGGCTGGTGCTGGCCGGTGGGGTTGCTGGCCGCTGGTGTCGCTGGCCGGGCTGGTGCTGGCCGGTGGGGTTGCTGGCCGCTGGTGTCGCCCGCCGCGCCGGGAGTCGTCCATGTCGCATGTTAGGGCAAGGTTACATTTTTCCCGAGTATTGACGGAGAGCCTCCTGAATGTGACGTTATGTGTGACGCCGCATTCGTGGCGTTGCCAGCCAGCGCACCGCCACGGGTCTAGCGGGAGAGTACCCGGCAACACCGGTCTCGTCCTTGTCTCGGGCTGCGCTGCCGTCCTCACGAAAGGGCAGGCATGAGATTGCGATCGGACAGGAGCAGGCGCGGATCGGGATCCGGTGCGCGGCTGCGGCATGCCGCGGTCATCCTCGCGTCAGCAGCAGCGTTGCTGGCGGCGGGCGCGACAACCGCCGCCGCGACAACCGCCGTCGCGGCACCGGCACAGCACACGCAAGGCTCGGCGACCAGCGCCGCGCAGTTCAAGCACGCGTGCGCGACACCGACCAAGAAGCTGACGATGCAGTGCATGGTCCTCATCGACACCGGGGTGACTCAGAAATCGGCCTCCACGATGGCGGCGAGCCCGGCCGCGACCCCGTCCGGGTACGGCCCGTCGCAGCTGCAGTCCGCGTACAGCCTCGCCGCCGCGGCCGCGGCCGACGGGTCTGGCCAGACGGTATACCTCGTGGACGCCTACGACTACCCGACCGCGCAGGCGGACCTGAACACCTACCGGTCGCAGTACGGGCTGCCTGCCTGCGGCTCCGGGTGCTTCACGAAGGTCAACCAGAACGGCGCGACCTCCCCGCTGCCTGCCGCGGCCGGCTCCACCGGCTGGGACGTGGAAGAGGCCCTGGACATCGACATGGTCTCGGCGATCTGTCCCCTCTGCCACATCACGCTGGTCGAGGCCAACAGTGCCGCCAACAGCGACCTGTACACCGCGGAAAACTCCGCCGTGTCAGCGGGCGCCAAGTTCATCTCCAACAGCTGGGGCGGCAGCGAGTACTCCGGTGAGACCACCGACGCCAACACCTACTTCAACCACCCTGGCGTCGCGATCACCGTCTCAGCGGGCGACAGCCCCGGCCCCGAATTCCCGGCCGAGGCGCAGTACGTCACCGCAGTGGGCGGGACCACGCTGAGCACCTCAAGCAGTTCCCGCGGCTGGACCGACAGCCCCTGGGCGGACTCGGGCGGCGGCTGCTCCTCCTATGAGGCCAAGCCTTCCTGGCAGACCTCGGTGACCGGCTGCAGCAAGCGTGAGGACAACGACGTCTCAGCCGACGCGGACCCGAACACCGGCGCGGCGATCTACAACAGCTACAGCGAGGGCGGCTGGCTCCAGGTGGGCGGGACGTCGGAATCCTCCCCCATCATCGCCTCGGTGTACGCGCTGGCCGGCACCCCGGCTAGCGGCAGCTACCCCGCGCAAGACATCTGGGCGCACGAGCCCTCCGGCCTGTACCCGGTTGGCTCCGGCTACGCCTCGGTTCCTGGCTGGGGTACCCCCGACGGCACCACTGCCTTCACGTCCGGTAGCGGCGGCACCGGCAACACCGTGACCGTCACCAGCCCCGGTAACCAGGCCACGACCACCGGCACGGCCGTCAGCCGGCAGATCTCGGCAAGCGACTCCGCGTCCGGCCAGACGCTCACCTACTCGGCAACCGGGCTGCCGGCCGGGCTGTCGATCAGCTCCAGCGGCCTGATCTCCGGTACCCCGACCACCGCCGGGACCTACTCGGTGACCGTCACCGCCAAGGACACGACCGGCGCCAGCGGATCGGCCAGCTTCACCTGGACCGTCAGCTCCGGGTCCGGCGGCAGCTGCACCGCCAGCCAGCTGCTCGGCAACCCGGGCTTCGAGACGGGGACCGCGGCGCCCTGGACCATGACCGCCGGCGTGCTGAACGACAGCTCCGCCGAGCCGCCGCACTCCGGAAGCTGGGACGCCTGGCTGGACGGTTACGGCACAACGCACACCGACACGGTGGCCCAGACGGTGACGCTGCCGAGTAGCTGCACCACCTACCAGGCCAGCTTCTGGCTGCACATCGACACCGCCGAGACCACCACGACCACCGCGTACGACACGCTGAAGGTCCAGGTGCTCAACAGCTCCGGCACGGTGCTCGCGACGCTGGCGACCTTCTCCAACCTCAACCACGCCACCGGCTACCAGCAGCACACCTATAGCCTGTCCGCCTACGCTGGCCAGGCCATCACGCTGAAGTTCACCGGCTCAGAGGACGCCAGCCTCCAGACGTCGTTCGTCATCGATGACACCGCGATCAACGTGAGCTGATCGCGCGTTGCCAAGGTGCCGCCCGGCAGCGTCGCCGGGCGGCACACCGCCTCTGCGGGGACTCAGTGGCGGCGATGCACGATCAGCACCGACCGCCGGGAGTGGGCGGCGACGGCCCCGGCGATGCTTCCCACGACAAGGCCCGTTAGGCCGCTGCGACCGTGGGAGCCCAAGACGATCAGGCTGGCGTCGCAGGAGTCAGCCGCGTCGATGATGCCCTTCCAGGTCGGTGCCGCCTCGGCCGCCACGGCGCGGGCCGCGAAGCCCGCCGCCTGCGCCAGCGATGCGCCGTACGCGGCGGTTTTCTCGGCCGCGGTCCTTACCTCATCGGGTCCCGCCGCGTTGAATTCCATCCCGGCGACCGGGATGAACCCGACGTTGAAGGGTTCCCAGACAGTCAGCACGAGCGCGTCACGACCAGCCAGCAGTTGCCTGCCAGCCTCCGCTATCGCGTTCTCGGCCAGGTCCGATCCGTCGTAGGCGAACAGGACCGGGCCGGATCGGTCGGGTGTCATGGCATCTCCGTTCATGATTGCGGCAAGGAGCGCTTGCGGCGGATCGCTGCCAGCAGCGGCGGGGAGACCCACCCTGGCTCCTGGCCCCCCAGGAACTGCGGCACCGATGGCGCCGGCGGCTTTGTCCCGCCGAGCACATAGAGCGCGACGCCGACGACGGTGCCGCCGACCGCGAGCCCGAAGCAGACCCACAAGGCCGTGCTCATCGCGGGGGTAGCGAAGCCCGTCGGCGACAAGGCGAAGTGCAGCAGGATCGGGGCGATCATGAAGGCGGCGATCGCGCGCATCAGCTCGAGGATGGCGAACACCCGCTGGATGCTGTTCGAGCGCAGCGAGAACCCGGCGAGGAACAGCGCCGGGACCACTGAGGCGCCGACGCCGATGCCGATTAGCGCCGAGCCGACCAGCGTGGACCCGCTGGTCGGCGGGACGGCGCCCTGGATCACGAAGATCCCGGCGGCGAGGAAGGCCATGCCGATCAGGGTGTAGTAGTGGATGAACTTAGTGGTGAACACCGGGCCGAACGCGATGGCGGTGAGCACGGCCCCGCCGAGCTCGGGAAGGTAGAGCAGGCCCAGGTGCAGGGGCGTGTATCGGTTGGCGAGCTCCGCACTGGTCAGCGCCACCGCCGACACCGAGGCGGCCGCCGCGCAGACCGCCACCACGATCCCGGCCACCGGAATGGTGCTGGCCAGCGGGCGCAGGGTCAGCAGCGTGTGAGCGCCGCGGTACTGGTAGACCCAAAGGATGATGATCAGCACCAGCCCGGCCAGCAGCGGGCCGATGGCGATGGGGGCGAAAAACCCATGGGTCGTCAGCTCGGAGGCGCCCCAGAACGCCGCTCCGCAGCCGGCCGCGGCCAAGACGATGGCCCGGCTGTCGCGGGGGGCGCTGTGGTCGGCTGGCGGGGCGTCTTCGAAGGTCAGCAGGGATAGCAGCAGGCCGAGGACGGCGACGCCTGCCGCGATCCAAAACAGCGGCCGCCAGGCGTGGAACGAGGCCTGGGTGCCGCCGAGCAGCGGGCCGGCCGCGACCGCGCCGAAGATGCACATGTTCATGATCATCGCGGTCCAGCGCAGCTTGCTCGCCGGGTATCCGAGGAACAGCGGTGGCGCGGCCGCGATCAGCAGCAGGCTGGTGCACAGGCCCTGCAGCATGTGCCCGACGATGAACATCGCCGGGTCGGTCGCCGCCGCGGCGAGAACCGAGGCGAGCACCAGCACGGTGGCGTACACCACGAGCATCCGCCGCTGGGGCAGGTGCTGGGCGAACTGGACGGCCACGACCGTGCCGACCGCGTACGCCGCGTTGGACATGCCCAAGGTCAGGCTCGTGGCCTGCAGGCTCATGTGCAGCGTCCCCGCGATCAGCGGCGTGATCGGCTGCAGCGCGGCCGACAGCACCAGGTAAGGCACCAGGAACAGCACCACCATGGCCGCCACCGGGAGGTAGCGGCCTGCCAGCGGGCCTGGCCGCAGCGGCCGCCGGTGCGATCCGGTGGGAGTGCCGCGGCCGGGTCGGCTCGCCTCGGCTAGTGGCGGCGATATCCGGGGTGTAACATCCGTCACGAAGACGCTCCAGTTCGATGACTCTCGAAGTTCGACCAGTGTCGAACGTACTATGTGCTTCGAACTAATTGCAAATCGGATTATGCTGGAGGTGTGATGGATGACGTGACCGAGCCGGCGGCGGCGGACTTCGAGCTCCAGCGGGTGCTGGCTGCCCTGGCCGACCCTCACCGGCTGGCGACGGTCCAGTTCATTGCCCGCAACGGCGAGTCATGGTGCTCGCGGGTGATGCAGGACACCGGCCTCGAGATGAGCAAGTCCACCTTCTCCCATCACCTACGCATCCTGCGCGAGGCGGGGATCGTCACCAAGCGGATCCAGGGCACCAAAAGCTACATGTGCCTGCGCAAGGACGACCTCGACACCCGCTTCCCTGGCCTGATCGACTCGATCGTGGCCGCCGACTCCGAACTCGTTACCTGATACTCCGCGCAGGGCGGGCCGCAGGTGCCGCCGGGTCTCGGCCGGGGCGTCTTTACCCAAAAGCCAATGGCCCGGGGTGAAATTCCCCGGGCCACCCTGACTAGCCGCTATCAGCCGCCTAGTTCCGAGTAAACCTGCTCCGCCACGGACGGCACCACGTCGGAGTCCGTCACGGCGGGCCTCTCGAAGTTCTGCGAGAAGAAGTCGGCTGCCGCGACCGGGTCGGTCTGGCTGTTGAGCTCGGCGACCTGGGACTGGCCGATCTCGTTGGAGTTGTAGTACAGGACGTCAGCCAGCTGCGTCATCATGTCCACTGCGGGGTTGCCGGTGATGATGTTCGCGTTCGGCGCGGCCGAGCCCAGTGGCGTCCAGCCGATCAGGCCGCCGCCACCGTCACCGACCGACTCGGGGTTGGCTCCGGACTCGCCGTCAATGCAGGATGCGACGCCCGCGGCGGCCGCCGCGGAGTACCCGTTGTCCACCAGGTACTGGCCGATCGCCAGCAGGTAGTTGCCGTCGGCGATGTCTGACGCCACGGCCGCGCTGCCGCCTGACGTGGACGAGCCTGACGTGGACGAGCCCGACGTGGATGAGCCCGACGTCGTGGTCGTGCCTGGCGTAGTGGGGGCCGGCGGGGTCGAGGCCGGCGGGGTCGTGCTAGACGGGGTCGGGGCCGGCGGGGTCGAGGCCGGCGGGGTCGTGCCTGACGGGGTCGTGCCTGACGTGGACGTGGACGTGTCCGGCGCCGTGGCGACCTCGTGGAGTGGGGGAATCGTCAGCACCTGGCCTGCGTAGATCAGGTCGGGGTTGCTGATCTTGGATCGGTTTGCCCGGTACAGCCCGTGCCAGTACTTGCCGTGGCCGTAGTACCGCAGCGCGATCCCGTACAGCGTGTCGCCATGCCGCACCGTATAGCTGCGCGTGGTGGACGTGGTGGACGTGGTGGACGTGGTGGACGTGGTGGACGTGGCGGGCTGGACCAGGGCGTCGAGGTTAGCCGTGATCGCGTGCGGGCCCGTCTGGGCCGCCGCCTGGTGCACCTGCGGTGCGGTCATTAGCACGGGAGCGAGCGCCATGGCACCCGAGACCGCGACGACCGGTGCTGCCATCCCTGCCCGCTGCGCTGCCTTCTGTACTGCTGAGGGCCGCCTGTGCCGCCCCTTAGCGTTCGGTCGGGCCCTAGCCTCACGAACCTGCCTTTATTCGAATCTTCGCCCGGTTACTGGGCAACGAGTGCCTCTCGCCGGGCCTGGCGTTCTTGCTCATCGAGCAGGATGACAGGACGTTCAACCCATTGAGGGGCAAATCATTACAAATAGCTCATTTGAGCTATGCTGGGTTGAAGGCATAATTCGAACGACTGTTCCGGCGTCGTAAGGGTTTGCGTGCCCTCTGCGCGCGAGGGAGCCTGGCCGGGTATGGCCCATATGGGGGGTAGGTGACTATGGCCTACCAGGCGACATGTGCGCTGGTCAGGACGCTGCCGCGGGCTACGTGCGCCACGGCGAGGGCCGGGGAGAACCTCGATGGCCAGCCCGCAGGTGTAGGGACGCGCAGCAGTTTCCGGCCGCCTCCCGGCTGGGTAGCCACTGAAGCAGACGACGAGCAGGTCCTTGATGAGCTCGTAACGAGTGTCGCTTACTGGCGAGAGGCCTGTCGGACGGCTCGTAGCGCAGCATGCCCCCGGCGGATACCAGGTTCTCCGCCGGGGGCAGCCGCATCGGGGGCTAGCTGATGCCTACCAGCCGAAGTGGCCGTCGCCCGCGAGCTCGGGCACGAAGTACTGCGCGTTGACGGTGCCAACGCCGGAGGCCAGGTCGTAGCCTGGGCCCGCGGAGTAGCCCGTGACGGTGGTGGTCGCCGGCGGGTTGCCCTGGGTAAAGGTCACCGTGTTGTTGCCTGAGGTAACGTCCACGATGCCGCGGGCGTTGGCCGCCGACAGCGCGTACAGCCGCGGGTTGATCTGGCCGAGCGAGTGGTGCGCGACCTGGTCGGCCAGCGCCACGATGCCCGCGAACTCTGGCGAGGCCTCGCTGGTGCCGCACACCAGGGTCCAGCCGGCGGTGGCACCTGGGAAGCTGAGGTACAGGTCAACCGAGCCGTCGCAGGCGCCGCTCATCGAGATGTCGGGGACGGCACGGCGGAGCGGGGTGCCCCTCTTGGCGCCGGTCGCCTTCGCGACGGTCTTGGCCACGCCGTACTGGTAGGACGGCAGGTTGAAGTACTCAGAGACGCCGCCTGTCGTCGCGAACGGGCTCGAGACGTCGGAGCCGGTGAAGGCCTCAAGCAGGTTCTTGTTGTAGGTGTCGTTCCAGACGACCTGCGAGTAGCCGTTCAGGCCAGTTGAGCTTCTCCTGGATCTGGGTGCCGCCGACCGCGGTGACCAGCGGGTCGGTGGCCGGCCAGCCCACTACTGGCGTGCTGTAGAAGGTCGCGCCGTCGTCCTCGTAGTTGGTCGCGCCGGTGTCACCGGTGGAGGCGAGCACGGTGATGCCGTGCTTGGCCGCGTCGATGTAGGCGCCGCGTACCGACTCGATCTGCTTGAAGCTGGTGAAGGTCTCCTCGGTCGCGCCGAAGGACTGGCTGATGACGTCGACCTTGCCGGTGATCCCGTACTTCCTCGGGTGGTTGATCACGTTCAGCTCGGCCTGCACGATCTGCGGGAAGCCGGTGATGCCCTCGGTCTCCGCGGCGGGCGCCTCGTCGAGCACGATGTTGGCGCCGGGCGCGATCGTGTGCGCGTACTCCACGTCGAGCGAGGTCTCAAATCCCCAGCTAACCTGGGTCGCGTTGGTCGGGTCCCAGGCCGGAACCGGGCCGTCGGACTGGATGACCTTAAGCGAGGGCGGGTCCGGGTAGCCGAACGTCTGGTCGAACGTATGCAGGTCGGCCGCGATTGTCGGCGAGCCGTAGGAGTCGACGATCAAGATCGTGGACCCCTTTCCCGTGATGCCCTTGTCGTATAGGGGCGCCAGGTTATAGGCCTGACGGATCTGGTCGGGGGTATAGCAGGCGATGGCGAGCTCGGACTCGCACTCCTGGTAAGTCCAGGGTGAGCTCAGCGACTTAGCGTCGACCAGGCGCACGCCCGGCTTGACGGCGATCTTTGGGACGCTGGACGTATCGTGCGTGATTGTGCCGGCTGGGGCGGCTGTTGCGCCAGTGGCCATTGCCGTGACGAACGCGACGGTGAGCGCGCTTGCCCCGGCGGTCAGCGCGACGGTTCTTACCTTGCGCATGAACACTCCCCTGTGAGTTAGCTAGGTCCCTGCGGCCTGGCGTGCCGCCCAGAACATGACCACACTGATTGATGGTGTTTCCTGGGCTAATTGAGTGACTTTCAGTCTCATGTCATCAGATAGGGACTGTGGCATTGTATGGGAAGTTTGCGCAGGGATTCTAGACCCCCAAAGGGCCTAAAACGGATGGCATTACCGCCGGCAAGCTGAGCTTGCTCTTAAGCAGCGCCAGCACGGCCATGACGAAGGGCTATCACAGTACTAGCCCACGGTTCCGGTGGACGGGTTGACCTGGATGACGGTGCTGGTCGCGCCGATCCGGACGGTCACGATGTAGCTGGCGCCGTCGGCTGAGGCGACCGGGCTCTTGGCGACCGTCGCGGTCACCGGCGTGCCGGGGGCGGTAGCGGCGATCAGCGTAAGCATCGTGGTGCTCAGGTTCGCGCCCGTTCCCTTGCTGGTCATGATCACGACGGGGGCCGGGATGCGCTGCAGTTGCTGGTGCGACACCCAGCCCTGGTAGGGATTGGTCTGCCCCTTGACGACCGTCGTGGACCCGGGCGGGATCACCTGCCCGGGCAGCGGGACCTCGGTGATCACCAGGGCGGTGGCCGGGAATGCGGGGGAACTGGCGGTCGCCGCGATGGCGGGCGCGGTGGCCGTCGCCGAGCTCGCGGTCACCTGCGAGACCGTCAGGCCGGGATCCAGGTGCCACAGTTGCTGATAGGTGGGCGCCTGCGCGGAGCGGTCGAGCACCAGCATGAAGTCCGGCTTGTCGTGCACGTAGACGCTCCGGTTCCGCGGTCCGCCGAATGCATAGTCGGAGAACTGGTAGTACTGGCCGCTTTTCGTGAGGGTATCCGCGACGAGCGTCGTCGGAGCGGACGGGCGGAATCTCTGCCCCGGTGCGATGAACGTGCTCGCCGCCTGAGGCGACTGGATGTAGTCGCGGTAGGCCGACACCTCATATCCGGTGTGGCCGGCATTGACGATGAGGTTCCGGCCCCGGGAGTAATAGGTGATGCCCATGTGGTCGTCGTGCCCGTGTACCTGGCGGCCAGGGCCGAACCGCAGCGTGTAGAACGTGCCGTCCGGACCCCATTCATCGCGGCCGAAGACGTAGCCGGCGTTGTAGATGCTCACCAGCTGCTTGGGCTGCGGCAGCGCGGATGGCGGCGGCTCCACGTACGTGTCGCCGATTTGCGCCAGGTCGCCGTCCGGCTCGGTGGCCGCCGCGAGAAACGCGGGCATCGCGGCGATCCGGGCCGTGATGGCGGCCGGCAGCGTGTACCCGCACGCCGCGAGCTCGGGCACGCCGCCACGCCACAGGTCGTAGACGTACCTCTCGTACCCGGTCGCCTGCTCGTTGACCGCGCCCTCGGTGTCGATCGAAGGACCCAGCCGGTTCGGCTGGAAGGACGCCAGGATCTGGCTGTCGGCGGTCTGCCGCCAGATCATCGCCTCCCCGCCGAATGCCGTCGGCGGATAAGCGCAGCCGATCCTCATTAGCTTGAGGTCCTGGACGAGGCCGTGGTTCCAAGGGCCTTGCCAGTGGTCCATCAGCCAGTCCACGCTGGCGTCGATCTGGCCGTCGATCCACTGCTGGCCGGGGAAGCCTTCTGATATGCAGATCAGCACCTGCGAGTCGCGGTCGCCGACGGGCACGCCGGCCAGCCAGCCCTTCGTGATGGCCTGCGCGCGGGCCAGGTAGGCACTCGCTTGCGGGCCTGAGGCAAAGTACCCGGAGATCAGCATCTCGATCCAGCTGCCGGACTGGAACGTCTGCTGCCACGTCGGGTTGTTATACGGGTTCAGCTTCCAGTTAATGTCACCGTCGCGATCTGGGTCGATCGTGGCCGTCGCGAAGGGCGATATCGTCAGCTGTCCCGCCATGATCTGATCGGCCGTGGACTTGCTGAACCTGGGCAGCCCGCCGCATGCGGCGGCGGCCGGGTTCGCTGCCCCCGGGTAAGGCGTGCCGGGCGCGGTCACCGGGACCACGGAAGCGGCTATGCCGAATGGCGGAGCCACCTGTGCGGTCGCGGGCACCGTGCCAAGCATCGTTAGGATCCCTGCAATGGAGACAAGGACGGCAATTCCCCGCTTCGTCGGCATGCTCTCCATCATGCCCTTGCGCGATGCCCAGCGCACGGTTCTCCAGGCGTCCCTTGAAAATGCGTAGCCGCCGATTTCCGGTGCCGGCTCTTGCGAGGGTTTACCGTTAGCGGATGGTCACTGGCCAGGATGCGGCCGCGCTGCAAGGTGCTCGCGTGGGAGCGTCCGTTCCGCGAGGAGATCGTCTCAATATGTGAGACGAATTTGCTCGCCCAGTGGGACGCCGCTTACGGTAGCTGGCATGGCAGACGTATACATCCACGGTCATCATCCCTCCGTCCTGCAGTCGCACACCTGGCGGACCGCCGAGAACTCCGCCGCTTACCTGCTGCCTAGCCTCAAGCCCGCGATGACGATCCTCGACGTGGGCTGCGGGCCGGGCACGATCACGGCGGGCCTGGCGCAGCGGGTGGAACTCGGGCACGTGACCGCGATCGACGCCGTGCCGGAGATCATCGAGAAGGCCGCGGCCGACTTCTCGCGGCCCAACCTGACCTTCGCCACCGCGGATGTCTACGCGCTGGACTTCCCGGACGACACCTTCGATGTGGTCCACGCCCACCAGGTGCTGCAGCACCTGGCGAACCCGGTCGCGGCGCTGCACGAGATGCGCCGCGTAGCCAAGCCCGGTGGCCTGATCGCCGCCCGCGACGGTGACTACGGCGCGATGGTCTGGTACCCGGACCTTCCCATCCTCACCGAGTGGCGCGAGCTATACCAGCGGGTGGCCCGTGCGGCCGGCGGCGAGCCGGACTCCGGCCGGATGCTGCACGCCTGGGCGAGGCAGGCGGGCCTCACCGATGTCCGGCGCTCGTCCTCCAACTGGACGTACTCCACCGAGGAGGAGCGCCAGTGGTGGGGCAACAGCTGGCACGATCGCGCCACCAAGTCGTTCTTCGCCACCCAGGCCATCGCGTGCGGCGCGGCAACCCGCGAGGACCTGGAGCGCATCGCGAACGGCTGGCTCCAGTGGGCGGCCGAGGAAGACGGCTGGTTCACCATCGTCAACGGCGAGATCCTGTGCCAGGTGTAGCGTTGCAGCCCTGACGGAGCCTTGTGGCGCTAGTGTTCCATCTTGCGCCAGATGGGACGGGGGATCATCCGCATCACGGCCGCCAGGCCAGCCAGCGGGGCAGGCACCCAGACCACCCCGTGGCGCTTGGCCCGGAAGGTGACCGGGTCCAGCGCCGCCGCCACCGCCGCGCCGACGCCGGCCGGGGTCGTCGCCATCGGTGCGGGGTCCATCCCCTCGGTCATCCGGCCCGTAACGAACCCAGGCCGCACTAGCAACACATCCACGCCGGTGCCGTGCAGTTCATCGGCAAGTCCGCGGGCGAATGCGTCCAGGGCTACCTTGGTCGCACCGTAGACGGAGTTGAACTTCCGGGGCCGGACAGCGGCCACCGATGACAGCACCACCATCGTCCCCCGGCCGCGCTCCCGCATCGGTCCCGCGAACGCGAGCAGCGTGGTGACGTGGCTGGTGAGGTTCGTCGTGATCATGGTGGCGGCCTGCGGCACGTCCTTGGCGAGCACCGACTGCGCCACCAGCATCCCGGTGGCCGCGATCACAAGGTCGGGGACCCCGGCCGCGCAGATCTCGTCGGCGAACCCCTGGTGGCTGGCGACGTCCAGGGCGTCGAACCGGGCCAAGGAGACCTGCACGCCCGACGGTCCCGAGGCAAGTGCCTTGCCGGCGGACTCAAGCCGCTGCAGGTCACGGCCCGCCAGGATCACCTCGGCGCCAGCGGGCAGCCTCAGTGCCGACAAGGTCGCCAGGCCGATCTCGCTCGTGCCGCCGAGAAGCAGGACGCGCGCAGTAGCTTGCAAGATAACCTCCATTGATAAAGCCCGATGATGAACAGGACAAGCCACGTCATCTCGAAAGCGAGCATGAGGCCGTCCCGGGTGATCATGTCCTCCACCGGCCGCACGGTCCGGCGTCCAGTGAGCATGGCGAAGCGGACGAGCGCCGCAGAAAGCGGCACCGCGCTGGCGAGGTGCCAGTACCGGGTGTCCGTCACCTCGCTGGAAGCCCACACCAGGTAGGTCACGACCATGGCCGCCGCGACGACGGCCTGGATGACCCGGATCACCCCGGCCCTGTACCAGCGGGTCACCGGGCGGTGCTTGACCGCGTCCGGGCCCAGGCTAGCGAGCTCCGCGTAGCGCTTGGCTACCGCGACGCTGAGCGCGCCGAGGCTGCACACGGCCAGGAACCACGGCGACGGCGGGACCCTGGTCGCCACCGCCCCCGCCAGCACGCGCAGCACGAAACCGGAGCCGACCAGCACCATCTCCACATAGGCGATGTGCTTGCCGCGCGTTGAGTAGAAAGTCGACGAGACCAGGTACGTGCCGGTCACGACCGACAGCATCGGCGTGCCGATCACGAAGCCCGAGCCGATCGCGATGACGGCCAATGTCGCCGCGATCGCGATGGCGTCCCGCACCGGCAAGTCACCGCAGGCGATCGGCCGGTTGCACTTGACCGGGTGCCCCCGGTCACGCTCGACGTCCATGATGTCGTTGACGAAGTACACCGAGGCGGACGCGCACAAGAACGCGATGGCCGCGAGCAGCGCGTAGGCTAGCCCGTCCGGCCGCCCTACCGTATCCCCGGCCAGCGGCGCGGCGAAGACAAGCAAGTTCTTCGGCCACTGCCGGGGCCTTGCCTCGCGCAGGACGGCCACGACCCAGCGGGTCGCAGACGCCGGCCCAGGAACCTGCGCGGTGCCTCCCGGTGCCCCGCCCACGGTCATCGTGCCGCTTGGTGCTTGCGCCCCGTCGTCGGTGACTGCCTCGTTCGCGCTCATCGGGCATACACCGCCGTGAAGTCCCGGCTCCACACGCTGTAGTAGCGCTGCGCCGATCCTTCCTGGTCCGGCAGCAGGTTCACCGGAGTCGGGTCCGATGGCTGCTTGTCGGTCTGGTAGTACTCATATGATGTCCAGGCTGGGTTGATATCCAATTGCATCCCTTCCGCCACTCCCGCGTGCTGTAGCAGGGTGGCCAGTTGCCGGACATCGAGTGCCGGCCCGTAGACATAGATAATCCGGCCGTCCTTGGTCATCCCGATTCCGGATCGCCAGACGTAATAGCCGCCGCCGAGCGTGAAGCCCCAGCCGTCCTCCACGTTCTGGTCCACGCTGTCGGGGATCTGACCGTCGTCGACGATCAGCTGGAGGTTCTGCCGGACGCCCTCGACCTGGGGCGTCATCTGCAGGCCCTGGCCCCAGGCGCCGACCTTGACCGTGCCGTCCTTGTAGTAGACGACCGACGCGGCACCGTCTTGCAGGGCCCCGGCGTAGGAGCCGTTCAGGTAGAAGCCACCTCGCGAGGAGTCGATCTTGAAGCCGCCGTTGTAGGTCGCCAGCAGGCCGGTGCGCTTGCCGGGCGGGATCCACGGGTCAGCGTCAGGTCCCCAGTTGCCCGGCCCTGGGTCCTCCGAGCCGGGGTGCATGGCGAACTTGACCAGCCGCGGATCCATGGACACGATGGCGCTCACGTAGGAACTGTAGGTCGCGCTCTGGCGCAGGAACGTGCCGTAGATCGCGGGCTGCCCGTCCACCGTCTCAAGCACCCGCCACTGGCCTTCCCCGGGCAGCGGCTTGCCGGCCAGCGAACTGAGCGATGCCGGAACGTCCGCAGTGACCACATCCTTGCGCCGGTGGTCTCGGCTGGGCAGGGAGCCGATGCTCTCGCCCTTGGGGACCGTGAGGCTGAACGACGGCTTGCCGCCGACCTGCGGTGGCTGATACGTCACCCACTCGCCAAAGGTGACCAGCGCCCCCAGTTGATGGTCGCGTGCCCACTCGGCCAGCTTCGAGGAGACGGACCCGCCGCCAGGCGCGATGAGTGCCCGGCCGACGGAGAAGCAGACCAGCACGACGAAAACACCGAGCAGCGCGCCGGCGACACGCACGGTCCGGTAGCGCAGGAACCGGCGTAGCCGTCGCTTGCGTAGCCGTCGCTTGCGCAGCCCCCACTGGCGCGGCTTGCCCTCCGGTACTCCGGTCTCCTGCGTGGACATGTGGTGCAACCTCCTGGGTGGCCTCTTCCCCGGCAGAAGCCCCGGAGCCGACGAAGAGAACGCCACGCGTCTAAAGGCCCATAACAGGCGCCCTTGCAGATGTTACATAAGACGCATGGACGTTGCCCAATGGTTGCTGTGAACGCGAACTGTCAGTAAATACTCCCAGTGATCGGATGCGGACTGGTCTTGACGGTGTTGCCCCAGTTTGCCGAGCGGATTGCCTTCATCGCCGCCTTGCGGGTCTGCTCGTCCATGCGGTCGATGAACAGCACGCCGTCCAGGTGGTCGGTCTCGTGCTGCAGGCAGCGAGACAGCACGCTGGACCCGACCAACTGGACCGGGTCGCCACGGTCAGTGAGTCCCCGGGCGACCGTGTTGAGCCGCCGCTTCACGTCGAAGTAGATGCCGGGAAAGGACAGGCACCCCTCCTCGCCCTCCTGCTCCTGCTCGTCGGGGAAGCTCAGGTCCGGGTTGACGAGGTAGCCGCGCTGGCCATCTAGGTGGTAGGCGAACACCCGCAGGCCGACGCCGATCTGCGGCGCGGCCAGCCCTGCTCCCTGCGCGTCATCCAGGGTCTGCTGCAGGTCCTTCACCAGCCCGCGCAACTGCTTGTCGAAGTCCGTGACGGGATCCGCGGCGGTGCGCAGTACGGGATCGCCGAAAAGTCGAATCGGTCGTATGGCCATAACCTCTGAGAATAACCATCCCAAACGAGCCCACCCCCGGCTCCCATCGATAACCTCGCGCCCGACGCCCGAAAAAGCTTCGTCGCTAAGGTGTGCCGCCTACAGTCGCCCGCGGGTCATGTTTAGCCCGGTGCCGGTGGGAAACGGGCCTACCGTGACCGCTTCGATGCGAGAGCCGCGATGAGCGCGCCGTTCCCGCTCCTGGACACGCTGAAGAAGGCGGCGGCGGTACTACGCGACGCGGGGCTGCCGTTCGCCCTGGCCGGGGGAGGAGCCATTTACGCCAGGGGCGGCGGGCCGCCCATGCATGACGTGGATTTCGTCATCCTGGAGACCGACGCCGAGGCAGCCGCCCGGGCGTTCAGCGACAGCGGGATGCGTGTCGAGCGCCCACCGGAAGGATGGCTTGTCAAGGCGTTCGATGAGGACCGGATGGTCGACCTGATCTTCCGGCTGGCCGGCCACCCGGATACTCGGGCGCTGCTTGAGCGGGCCGAGGAGATCAGCGTCGCGTCGGTGCCGATGCTGGTGCTCAGCGGCACCGACCTGGTGGTTTCCTTGCTGGGGGCGTTGTGCGAGCACCACGCCAACTTCGCCATGACGCTGACCTGCGTGCGGCCGCTGCGTGAGCAGGTGGACTGGTCCCAGGTCCGTGACCAGACGGCTGGGGCGCCGTTCGCGGACGCGTTCCTGGTCCTGCTCGAACGGCTGGCGATCGTGGAAGGCAAGGACCTGACCCGCCAGGAGACCGCGACATGATCCGGGTTGCCGCCGTCGGGGACGTCCACCTCGGCCCCGACGTCCGCGGCCGGCTGCGGCCGCACCTAGCCGGGATCGCCGAGCAAGCCGACGTGCTGCTGCTGGCCGGCGACCTGACCCGCAATGGCACCCTGGATGAGGCCGAGGTCGTCGCCGAGGAGTTCGCTGGCCTGGGCATCCCGGTGATAGCGGTCCTAGGCAACCACGACTATCAGTGCGACCTGGAAGACGAGGTAACGGCCCTGCTCCGCGCGTCCGGCGTCGCGGTGCTTGAGGGCACAGGCGTCGTGCTCGCCCTTCCCGGCGGGCGGCTCGGCGTCGGCGGCGGCAAGGGCTTCGGCGGCGGCTTCCCCGGCCGCACCGCGAGCGACTTCGGCGAGCCGGAAATGAAGGCGTTCGTGGGGCACTCCCGGCAACTCGCCCACGCGCTGGGCGCGGCGCTGCGCGGGCTGGACGCGGACATCCGCGTCGCGCTGACCCACTACTCACCGGTCGCGGAGACCCTGGCGGGCGAGGCCCTGGAGATCTACCCATTCCTCGGCAGCCACTTCCTGGCCGAGGCCACCGACAGCGCGGCAGCCAGCCTGCATATCCATGGCCACGCCCACCGCGGGACCGAGCGCGGCACCACCCCAGGCGGCGTCCCTGTCCGCAACGTGGCGCTGCCGGTGCTGCGCCGCCCCTACGGCGTGTACCTTCTCGGACAGACCCGCCCGTGAGGGGACACGGTGGACTTGGCCCGCTGGCGGGGGCTCTTGCACCATTAGCAGCATGACGACTTCCGAGCAGGCCGCCGACGGCGACGAGATGGCAATCTGCGAGCGCACCACCGTCCACCGCTATCCCGAGATGCAGACCCGGCAGCGCAGCGACCTGTACCAGGTTCTCGACGAGGGGCTGGTAGCGCACGTCGGGTTCTGCGCCACGCATGGCCCTGTCGTGATCCCGATGGCTTACGCCCGCGGCGGCGAGTACCTGTACCTGCACGGTTCTACCGGATCCGGCCTGGGCATGGCCGGCGGTGACGGGGTCGACCTCGCGGTCACGGTCACCATCGTCGACGGCCTCGTGTACGCCAGCTCGCTGTACGACTCCACCTTCAACTACCGCTGCGCCATGGTCTTCGGCACCGCGATACCCGTCAGCGAGCAGGAACGGTACGACGCGGTCAAGCTGATCTCCCAGCGGCTAATGCCGGGCCGCTGGGACGAGGTGCGCGAGCCGACGAGGAAGGACTCGCCGCGACCAAGGTGCTCAAGCTCCCGCTGGCGACCTCGAGCGTGAAGATCGCCAGGGGCGCCCCGGACACCGACGTCATCGAGGGGCTGTGGACCGGTGAGCTGCCGCTCGTGACCGCCGTCCTGGCCCCGGTCCCGCAGCCCGGAGTGAGCGCCCAGGTCCCACCGTCGGTCGCCAACGCGACGGCCAGCCTCGGCGGCCTTACGGCAGGCGGCACTGACCCTGCCCCTGCCTCCTGACCCTCCCCCCTGACCCTGCCTCCTGACCCTGCCCCTGACCCTGCCTCCTGACCCTGCCTCTGACCCTGCCTCCTGACCCTGCCCCTGACCCTGCCCCTGACCCTGCCCCTGACCCTGCCCCTGACCCTGCCCCTGACTCCGCGGCTGGAGCGCCGCGATCACGTTTTGCCGTGGTAGAACCCACGCTGGGTAAGGTACCCCAGGTGACAGCCTGGCAGCGTGCTGAGCAACAGCTTGCCGCGCTCTTCCCGGTGGCCGCGCAGCCATCGACCTCGCCGCGGCGGCTGGCTAGCGTCGTCATCCAGGTGGCCGTCCTTGGCGCCGGAGCCGTCGTGCTCTTGCTCCGTGTTCCCCAGACTCCGGCCTGGGACTCCATCTATGCCGAGGACAACGGCCTGTTCCTCGTCGGCGGCCTCGCGCGCCCATGGCACCTGCTCGTTCCCTATGCCGGCTACGAGGAGCTTGGCCCGCGGCTCATCGGGCAGCTCATCGCGTCATTTGTGCCGCTTGTCTACGCGTCGGACGCCTATGCGGTTGCCGGGGCGCTGATCGGGTCGGCGTCCGCGCTGTTCCTCTACCACGCCAGTGACGGCTACATCAGGTCCCGCTGGCTGCGGGCGATGCTGGCGGCGGCGCTGCTGCTGCTGTCACTGGCGCCGCTGGACATCATCGACAGCGGCGTAGACTCCCCCTGGTACCCGCTGACGGCGCTGTTCTTCGCGGTCTTGTGGCGGCCCAAGTCGTGGCCGGGCATGGCGGCCGCCGCGCTGATCGCGTTCTACGCCACGTCATCGGAGATCGTGGCGCTCATCTACGCGCCACTGCTGCTCGTCCGACTGGTGGCGCTGCCCCGCTGGCGCGAGCACGCGGTCACCGCCGGCTGGCTTGCCGGGCTGGCGGTGCAGGTGCCCGTCGTCCTGGACAGCTACAGCGGGGGCACGCAGCGCCTGCAGCCAGGCCACCTGTCGGATCCGGGGCAGGTGATCGCGTTCTACTTCCACAACGTCGTGCTGCGCGCGCTTGGCTGGAGGCTGTCACTGCACTTGATGCGGATCGCCGGGTACAACGGCGCGACCGTCATCGTTGGCGTGGTCCTCGCCGCTGGCATTGCCTGGGCGATGGCCGTCGGCGGCAGGCAGGTGCGGCTCTTCGCCGTGGTGGCGCTGGTCTTCGGCTTCGTCGAGACGGCCTTCACCGTGACGGTCAGCAGCTATGTGATCTTCCAGGTGCCCACCGCCTCGTTCCTGCCCGCCGCGCGGTACTCGACCATCCCCATAGTGCTCATCGACGCTATCGGCATCGACGGAGTCGATGCCTACCTGCGCCGTCATGGGCCGGTCCGGCTGCCGGTCTGGTCGCGTATCCGGTTCGGATCGCGGGCGCTTGTCGCGGTCGCCGTCCTGGCGTGCGTACTTGGCTTCGGCTGGGTCACCGACTTCCGCTACGCCACCGGGCGCGCGTTCGAGGGGTACTGGCGGGTGGAGGCGCAGGCCTTGCTGCGCGAGTGCGGGCAGAGCCGGACCGGCGAGGTTGCCGTCCCCGCCTGGGGGGACGCGCAGGTGACCGTCAAGTGCTCCCGTCTGCGCCGCTAGCGCAGGTTATGACATGTATCTATATGGGAGCCGTCGCGATCACGCTTGCCTAGGCTTGCCAGCACGGGGGCCTGCCGTGGGAGGATGCACAGTGGATGGGACATCCCAGGCAGTAGCCTGGCAGCAGCCGGAGGCTTCGGCGTGGTCCGGGCGCGAGTCCGGTCGGCCAGCAGGGCCACGGCGCTTCCTCGCAGCCATGCGGGCTATACTCGCCGCGCTCTTCCCGGTGGCCGCGCAGCAGCCGGCCTCGCGCAGGCGACTGGCTAGCGTCGTCATTCAGGTGGCCATCCTTGGCGCCGGAGCCGTCATCCTGTTGCTCCGGGTTGCCCAGATTCCGGCCTGGGACTCCATCTATGCCGAGGACAACGGCGTGTTCCTCGTCGGTGCCCTCGCTCACCCTTGGCACCTGCTCGTTCCCTATGCCGGCTACGAGGAGCTTGGCCCGCGAGTCATCGGGCAGTTCATCGCGTCATTTGTGCCGCTTGTCTACGCCTCGGACGCCTATGCGGTCGCCGGGGCGCTGATCGGGTCGGCGTCCGCGCTGTTCCTCTACCACGCCAGTGACGGCTACATCAGGTCCCGGGGGCTGCGCGCGGCGCTGGCGGCGGCACTGCTGCTGCTGCCACTGGCGCCGCTGGACATCATCGACAGCGCTGTTGACTCCCCCTGGTACCCGATGACGGCGCTGTTCTTCGCGGTCTTGTGGCGGCCCAAGTCGTGGCCCGGCATGGCGGCGGCCGCGCTGATCGCGTTCTACGCCACCTCATCGGAGATCGTGGCGCTCATCTACGCGCCACTGCTGCTCGCCCGGCTGGTGGCGCTGCCCCGCTGGCGCGAGCACGCGGTCACCGCCGGCTGGCTCGCTGGCGTGGCGGTGCAGGTGCCCGTCGTCCTGGACAGCTATACGGGGGGCACGCAGCGACTGCGGTCCGGCCACCTGTCGCATCCCGGGCAGGTGATCGCCTTCTACTTCCACAACGTCGTGCTGCGCGCGCTTGGCTGGAAGCTGTCGGTGCACCTGATGCAGATCGCCGGGTACAACGGCGCGACCGTCATCGTTGGCGTGGTCCTCGCCGCTGGCATTGCCTGGGCGATGGCCGTCGGCGGCAGGCAGGTGCGGCTCTTCGCCGTGGTGGCGCTGGTCTTCGGCTTCGTCGAGACGGCCTTCACCGCGACGATTACGAGCTACCTCAACGAGCAGGTGCCCAACGCGTCGTTCTTGCCGGCCGCGCGGTACTCGACCATCCCCGTAGTCCTCATTGACGCCATCGCGATCCTCGGAGTCGATGCCTACCTGCGCCGTCATGGGCCGGTCCGGCTGCCGGTCTGGTCGCGTATCCGGTCCGGGTCGCGGGCGCTTGTCGCGGTCGCCGTCCTGGCGTGCGTGCTTGGCTTCGGCTGGGTCACCGACTTCCGCTACGCCACCGAGCGCACGTCCGCGGGAGACTGGCGGACCACGGCACAGTACTGGCTGCACGAGTGCGAGCAAAGCCAGACCGGCCAGATCATCGTTCCCGCTTGGGACAGCGAACCGACGAGCATCGAGTGCTCCCGCCTCAACCGATAGCGCGGGTCACGGGTCACAGGTCAGCGACGCGGATCGAGCGGGCCCAGCGGGGCGCGCCGACGGCGACGTCGCCCAGCAGGCCCGCTATTGTGCGCTCTTGAGGGCCTGCTGAGTGCCGGCCTTCCCCGCGGGCGCTATTTCGCGCTGATACGGGTGCCGAGTTCCTCGCCCTCGCAGATGCGGCGCATCACGCCGACCGCGCCCACGTCGAAGACGTGCATGGTGAGGCCTTGCTCGTTCGCCAGGACGAAGGCGCTGGTGTCCATGATCTGGATGCCGGTCGAGATCGCCTCGTCATAGGTGAGGCTCGTGAACCGCTTGGCGTCCGGATTCTGCTTCGGGTCGGAGTCGTAGACCCCGTCCACCCCGTTCTTCGCGACGAGGAGCACGTCCGCGTCCAGTTCCAGGGACCGCTGAACGGCCGGGTAGTCCGTGGTCACGTAAGGCTGCCCGATGCCGCCGGCCAGCAGCACGATCATCTTGCGGTCCAGGTGGTGTACCGCCCGCAGCCGGATGAACGGCTCGGCCACGTTGTTGATCTCGATGGCCGTCATGACCCGGACGTCGGCGTCGGTCCGGGCGGTCAGCGCGCCGCGCAGCATGAGCGCGTTCATGACCGTGGCCAGCATCCCGATGTTGTCGGCCTCGGCCCGGCTGATGCCCCAGCCGTCGGCCATCCGGCCCCGGAAATAGTTGCCGCCGCCGACCACGACGGCGACCTCAACGCCCATCTCGTGCAGTGACAGCAGTTCGTCCGCCACCCGGGCGAGGCTGGCGGGGTCTGCACCGGATCCAGCCTTCCCGGCAAGAGCCTCGCCACTGAGCTTGACAACCACTCTGCGGTAACGCGCCACAGTCAAGCCCCCTTTAGCCACCAATGCTTGCTGTAACCGTATCAGCTCTCACGGTGGGCTTTGCGTCCGCCCAGCAGCGGACGGCGCTGATGTCCGCGAGGAAGCGGACTGCGCTGGCGGCGGCCCACCGCCGCGCGGTCTCTTCCAGGCAGTCGCGGACAAGGCGGGCCGCCTGCTGGGCATCGCGCTGCGCCACGTGCACGAGCAGCTCGTCGTGGAGGCACAAGACGATGCGGGCATCCAGCTCGGCCCCCCGGGCCCGGACGGTGACCGCCCACATCTTGAACAGCTCAGCCGCCGCGCCCTGGATCATCGCGTTCCGCCCGTACCGGCCGCGCGCCGCGACCCGCGCCGAGGACTCTTGCTGCGGGGGATCTGGGCTACCGCCCGACATCGGGACCAGTCGGCCGCCATGAGTCCGCAGGTCCCGGCCCGCCTGGGCCTGCCGGTCGGCGTCGTCCAGGTAGGCCATCGCGACCGGGTAGGCGGCCTTCATTTGGCGCAGCGCCTGCCCGCCGTGGCCGGTGGTCTGCCCGTACATCGCCGCGATCATCGCGACCTTCGCCGTCGGCCGGTCGACGTTCAGTTGCTGAGCGACCGGCAGGTACAGGTCGTCGGCTCGCGTCGCGGCGATCAGGGCCTGGTCCCCGGAGACGGCCGCGAGCACTCGAGGCTCGATCTGGCCCAGGTCTGCCCGGATGAACACGTGCCCGTCGGCAGCGATCACCGCCTGGCGGAGCACGGCGGGCATGTTGTGCAGCCCTGCGGAGGCGGTCATCCGGCCGGCCGCCCCGTCGGACCCGGTCCACTGCCCGCGCAATCGGCCGTCGGTGCCGAGGCACGAATCCAGCCAGGCGTAGCCGTAGGTCGTGGCCACGCGTTCGGCCTTGCGCCACTCCAGCAGCGCCGCGACAAGCGGGTGGGTGTCCTTAAACTGCTCAAGCCGCCACGCCCGGGTGTCCGGCACGTCAATGCCCGCGGACTTGAGCAGTGCCTTCACCTGGCCTGGGCTGCGCAGGTCGGCGGCCTGCCCCGGTGGGGCGTGCCGGAGTACCCGCTCGTCCCGCGCCGCCCGGATCCGGGCGGCCTGCGCGGCATCGCGCGGCCTGCGCCCGATGATGTCCGTCAGCAACCGCTCGGCGGCCGCCAGGTCCACGGGCAGCCCGTCGGCCGCCAGTTCCGCGCAGAGCAACTCCACCGTCGATTCCGAACGAGCCGTCCCCAGTCTCCTGCCCGCCGCCTGCCCGGTGCCTGTCGCCTGCCCGGTGCCTGTTGCCTGTCTGGTGCCTGTTGCCTGTCTGGTGCCTGTCGCCTGCCCGGTGCCCGCTGCCGCGTCGGCGAGGGCGGCGTGCTGGAGTCCCGCGGCTTCCACGGCGAGTCGCGCCCAGCCGATGAGCCGGGCTGGGCTGTCTGCCCAGCCGCCTTCCGTCCACTCAATCCGCAGGTAGCCGCTCGGGCCGATCGGGCTTTCACCGGAGTCGTCGACCGAGAAGAGCTCCCCGGGACGCCGCGCCGGCACGTTGTCCACAGGCAGTCCGCGAAGGGCCGCCCAGGCAAGGCCGGGTTCGGCTCGCCAGCCGCCGAACAGCAACCGGTGCACCGCCGCGACATCCCAGCACGTGGCCAGCCGTACGCCCAGCGCGACGAGCCGCGATGCCGTCTCGCCCGACCACGTCACCCAGCGCGGCCGCAGGTCCCCGTCGACCGCGGCAACCTCATCTGCCGTAACTATCCAGCCGGGCGTGTCGGCATCCGGCCGTGCTGCGACCGCCATCGTCCCGCTCGCCGCGACCGCCAGCCCGACCAGGTCGCCCCGCGCCACGCCCGCCTGGCGCAGCAGGCTCGCGAGATCCTGCTCGCGGTCTCCCATGCCAGCTAGACTACCGCCAATTCGATCATATCGAAAAGGATGGCGAGCATTCGAACAGTGCCGCGCCCAGCTTCAAGCGCTACTCGCAAGTAACTGTGCATTTCGGCCCCCATTTTGGGGTGGCCAACTACACAGGATCTTGGTGCTGGTTGCTCGTAGACGTCAGGGGGCGCTCATGTTAGGAGGTCCCAGCGGGGGCTCGGGGCGTCGTCGGTGGGCCCGGGACCTGGTGGCCGACGATGGCGATGACCAGCCAGGGTGGGCTGCCCCGGACGGGGAAGGACGGGGGAGCCGGGAGAACCGTGCCGGACGGCCGCGGCCCCCAGGTGGCGGACGCGAACTGGAATGAAAGTTCCCCGCCCGCCCGGACGCGCAGGGCCACGCCGAGCATAAGCAAGATCTCGGTCGCTTGCTCCTCGGTGAGGACCTCGTCATCGATCAAGATGTACGCCGCCCGGCGGATTCGGTCGGCGCGATCGTCGTCTGGCTGCGCTACCGGCCGCAGTGCCGCCTCGGCGAGCGGCCGCAGGCAGGTCTCGGCGCGAGCCTGTACATCACCCGCGAGTTCAAGGATGCACGCACGTTGATGCTGGTGGTAAGGGGCGGCGCCTGGCCCGGTGGACGGGGGAATGTCCGGGCCAGACGCCGCGGCGCCCGGACGGCCGGGGAAACCAGCCGGGCGCAAACCCGGTGACTGGAGCGGGGACTCGTCACCGGGTAGTCCATTATGAGAGGCTTTTACCCCCTATTTACAAGCATAACGCCGCGACAGGGTTCATGATCCTGGGAAGTTGCTAGCAACTCTCCGAGAGCCGTGTCGGCATGTCGCTGTATCACCCCGTTTGTCCCAGTGTAAGGCAGGGTTAGGGCGCCGTACAGGCTGGACGCGGGATGAATGCCCCGGTCATAGGGTTTTCTGCCCGATTGGTCAGGTTCTCGTCAGGTGAGCGAGAACCCCGTCGTGCAGGTGGCCGTTGGTGCACACGACATTGCCACCGTCGGGCGTCGGATCGCCCGCGAGGCTGGTGAACCGGCCGCCGGCCTCCTCGACGATGACCTGAAGGGCCGCGAGGTCCCACAGCGAGACCTCCGGTTCCGCGGAGATGTCGACCGCCCCCTCGGCGACGAGCATGTGCGACCAGAAGTCGCCGAACGCCCGGGTCCGCCAGACCGACTCAGCCAGGGACATGAATCCGTCCAGTCGGCCCGCCTTAGCCCAGCCGCCAATGCCCGAGTACGACAGCGACGCGTCCCCTAGGCTGGTCACGGCCGATGCCTGAATGCGGGTCGCCTTGGCCAGGCTCCGGCCGGTCCACGCGCCACCGCCAACCGCGGCCCACCAACGCCTGCCCAGCGCTGGCGCGGAGACGACGCCGACGACCACCTTGTCGCCGTCCATCAGTCCGATCAGGGTCGCCCAGACAGGGACGCCGCGCACGTAGTTCTTGGTGGCATCGATCGGATCGATTACCCAGCAGCGCGGGCCACTGCCGGTCCGGCCTTCCTCCTCGCCGATCACGGCGTCGCTCGGCCGGGAGCGGCGCAGCAGGTTGCGCAGCGCCTCCTCGGTCGCGCGGTCGGCGTCGGACACGGGAGTGAGGTCAGGCTTCTGCTCTACCCGCAGGTCAAGTGCCCGGAACCGCCGAGTCGTGATGTCATCGGCGGCGTCTGCGAGGACATGCGCGAACCGCAGGTCGTCGTCGTAACTAGTCACGCGCGAAACGGTATCGCCTCAGGAAACGCGCCGGGCAGCCGGCCTATCCACCGCGATGTTGCTCTGCCTGTCCGGGGTCGCCGCTGTCTGGGTCCTCGGGGCCGTCGGTGGGGTCGCCGCTGTCCGTCGCCTCCTCCGTGGCCTCGCGGCTGTCGATGGGGTCGTGGCCGTCGGTGGCCTCGCGGCTGCGCAGCAGGCGGCGCAGCGAGTCCAAGCGGGCTACCGCCTGGCTGCCCTGGCTGGCCGCCCACTCGTCCAGTCCGCACGTGGCGGACAGGTGGTCGCAGCCTGACGGGCACGTGGCGGTTCCCTCGGCCAGGTCGCCGAACGCCGCGACGACGCGCTGAGGGCTAATGTGGCCAAGCCCGAAGCCGCGTATCCCCGGGGTATCGATAAGCCAGCCGGTCTCGTCGGGTAGGGGGAAAGCGATTGCCGAGGACGAGGTGTGCCTGCCCTTGCCGGTGACCGCGTTGACGTGCCCCACGGCCCGGTCGGCATCCGGGATCAGCGCGTTGACCAGCGTCGACTTCCCGACGCCGGACTGGCCGATGCAGACGCTCAGCTTCCCCGCCAGGGCCTTGCCCAGCATGGACAGGGTAACCGGCGGCAGCGGCTGCCCGGTGGCCACCATGGGCAGCCCGAGGGGATCGTAGAACGCCCGGATTGCCTGTGGCGAGGCAAGGTCTGACTTAGTGAGTACCAGGAGCGGTTCCAGGCCCGCGTCATAAGCGGCGACCAGGCAACGGTCGATGAACCGTGTCTTCGGCTCCGGGTCCGCCAGCGCGCAGACGATCAGCATCTGCTGCGCGTTCGCCACGACAACCCGCTCCGCCGGGTCGGTGTCATCTGGGGACCGCCGCAGCTCGCTGGTGCGCTCCTCGACGCGGACGATCCGGGCAAGGCTCCCTGGCAGGCCGGACGTGTCGCCGGCCAGCGCGACGCGGTCGCCCACGACGACGGAGTTGCGGCCAAGCTCGCGCGCCTTCATCGCGGTCACCACCTCGCCATCCGCCAGGAGGCAGCCGTACCGGCCCCGGTCGACGGTGAGGACGAAGGCCTCCGGCGCGGTCTCGTGCGTGGGACGCCGCCGGGTGCGCGGCCGGGACCCCTTCCCCGCGCGTACCCGTATGTCGTCCTCGTCGAGGTACGCCGTGCGCCTTTTCAGGAGGACGCGCCTCGGGGGGCGCAGGCCAGCGAGGCGGGAGGGGCGCTCGCGGGCGAGCGGAGTGCTTCCCCGGTAGAGACTGTCTCGGTCCACAGCGCGGGAAAGCCGGGGAACGTCTTGCCCACAGTCGCCACGTTGAGGACCTCGATGCCGGGAACGGCGAGGCCGAGGACGGCCGCCGCCATGACCATCCGGTGGTCGTCGTAGCTGTCCCAGGGCTGTCCGGCCTCGGCGCGCAGCGGCCGGGGCCGGATCTCCAGGCCGTCCGGGCTTTCCCTGACGTCGCCGCCAAGGGCGTTGATCTCCTTGGCGATGGCCGCGAGCCGGTCGGTCTCCTGCGCCCGGGTGTGCCCAACCCCAGTCAGCAGCGAGGGGCCGGAGGCGAGCGCGGCGACGGCGGCCAGCGGCAGGCACAGTTCCGGTATGTCCCGCAGGTCCGCCTCGATGCCGTTGATCACGCCGGTCCCGGTCAGCGTCAGCCCGTCGTCGCCCAGCGAGCAGGAGGCACCTGCCCGGGTGAGCACCTCTAGGATCGCGTCAGCCGCCTGCAGGCTTTTGGCCGGCCAGTCCGCGACGGTCACCGTGCCCCCGGTGACCAGGGCCGCCGCGAGGAACGGCCCCGCGTTAGACAGGTCCGGCTCCACGGTGAAGTCCCCGAGTTCCAGTTGCCCCGGGCGGACCCGCCACCGGGTCGGCCGCGGACTGCCCAGCGACTCGACGTCGGCGCCCGCCTGGCGGAGCATCGCCACGGACATCTCGATGTGCGGAATAGACGGGACCGGCGGTCCCTCATGCCGGACCTCGACGCCCGCGTCGAACCGGGGCGCCGCCAGCAGCAGCCCGGAGACGAGCTGGGAAGAGCCGGAGGCGTCCAGCGTCACGCTGCCGCCGGGCACGGCGCCAGTGCCGCCGATGGTGAACGGCAGCGCCCCCCGGCCGGCGTCGTCGATCGAGACGCCGAGCGTCCGCAGCGCCTGCAGGAGCACGCCCACCGGCCGCTCGCGTGCCCGAGGGTCACCGTCAAAGCTCACGGCGGCCGGCGTGAGCGCGGCGACCGCGGGCAGGAAGCGCATCACGGTTCCTGCGTTGCCGACGTTAACCGCTATCTCGGCGGAGTCCGGAAGCCCGGGCAGCACGACCAGGTGCGTCGGGAACTCGTCGATCGCGCAGCCCAGCGCCCGCAGGGCGCCGACGGCGAGCGTCGTGTCCCGGGCTTTCAGCGGGCCGCGGATGACCGAGGGGGAGTCGCTGAGCGCGGCTAGCACGAGGGCACGGTTGGTGATCGACTTGGAACCGGGCAGCTGCAGCCGAGCGCGCACCGGTCCCTGGGCGGAGGGTATCTGCCAGCGGCCAGAGTCCATAGCCTTGAGGCTATCGCCCGCAGGCGGCGCCATCGCCTCGAGGGCTGACTGGGCGGGCCGCGAAAAGAGCCGTGCCGGTGGCGTGCAAACAGCTAGCTACCGGACCGCGCTCATGTTTGGCGGCAGTGGTTTGCGGTTATGTAGTGGCAATCCGGTTTCTACCGGGCATAGGGGACTAGGGTCCGAAGGGACCTCCAAGGGGAACATGCATGTGCGGTCGGTTCGTCTCGGCGCGAAAGCGGCTCGAGCTCCTAGAGGAGTTCACCGTTGAGCGCGACCGGGTGAGCGATGACCGCGGCCCGGACTACAACGTTGCCCCGACAAAGCGGATCTACACGGTCCTTGAGCACGCCGAGAAGGCTGAGAAGTCCGCTGGCAGCGGGAAAGTTGCCGGGGACGGGGACAGGCCCGCACGGGAGCTCAGGCGGGTGCGGTGGGGACTGGTCCCATCGTGGGCGAAGGACTCATCCGGGGGCGCCCGGATGATCAACGCGCGCGCTGAGACGGTCGCGGTCAAGCCCGCGTTCCGCAGCGCGTTCGCGCGGCGGCGATGCCTCATCCCGGCAGATGGCTACTACGAGTGGCAAGCTGCTGCTGACAGGAAGGTCAAGCAGCCTTTTTACATTTATCCAACTGACGGTGGCATCCTCTCCCTCGCGGGCATCTATGAGCTGTGGCGAGACGGCTCGGTGCCTCCCGATCATGAGGACGCGTGGCTGTGGACGGCCTCGATCATCACGACCGAGGCGACCGACGAAATTGGCGAGATTCATGATCGAACGCCGCTGATGATACCGCGGGAGAGCTGGAACGACTGGCTTGACCCGGCGAATAACGACAAAGCACTGCTTATGGCGATGATGCTCCCCGCGACTTCCTCGCACGAGAGCGGGCTGACGTCGCGTCCTGTTTCTACGGCCGTCAATTCCGTCCGGAACAACGGGCCGGACCTCATCGAGCCGCTGCCACCGGGGGTTCCCCTCGGGACGCCGGCCGCCGGTGGGGGCAGCCGGGCTCGCGGGTCTGGTTCCGGGCAGCAGGACGGGCCGTCCCTGTTCTGAGTTCCAGGTAGCCAGTCGGCGCGGCGTCTGCCGCGCTATCAGGCTTTTCCTGGACAGGAGGCGAGGAATTCAGTGGAGATTAGCGTTGTCCGTAAGGTCCTGGAGGCCATGCGCGACGACCTGGAGAGGTCGATCCTCGTGCTGCAGGCGGAGCATCCGCGTGCCCGCGGTGGTGGCATAGAGCCGGGCGACGCCGGCGCCAACCTGACCGAGGCCGACAGGAGCGAGGCCGCCGTGGAGTCCGTTCGCGGCCAGCGGACCGAGGTTATGGCGGCCCTGGCCAGGGTGGAGGACGGCAGTTACGGCAAGTGCGTCGACTGCGGCCAGGCGGTCCCTGACGGGCGGCTAGAGGCACGGCCGACAACGGCACGCTGCGTCGGCTGCCAGGCCAAGCGGGACCGCAAGCGGCGCTGACTCGCTCGCTAACCTCGCAAGCGTGTTAGCAGGCGATCGCCAGCTGTCGAGGGTGGTCACTTTCCTATTCAGAAGGCTTCTTGGTGGCCGAGATGACCAGTTGGCCGCCCACGGAGTCGTCGGCGCTGGTCCGCAGTTCCGCCTCGACCAGGCGCGGGAAGCTGCTGGGGTCCCGGGCGAGCAGGTAGCTGACGGTCGAGGCGGACAGCACCGTGCGCGGCCGGATCCAGTTCACCTCAAATCCTGCGGAGGTGAACAGCTCGCGAAGCTGTTCCGTGCCGTAGCAGCGGGTGATGATGCCATCAGGCCAGGGGACGAGCACGACATCCGCGTGCGGCAGGTCGATCAGGTGCGGCCAGTGGTGTTGCTCCGCGAGCGCGGCCATGCCCCGGGTTAGCGAGTCGACGCAGGCGAGCACCCGGCCGCCCGGTCGCAGCACCCGGCAGATCTCGCTGACCAGTGTCTCGGCCGCGAGCTGCCGGGACAGGGTGCGATCCTCGGCGATGAGGCCGTCCGCGCAGCTGTCCGCGAGGAACTCCAGGCCGCTGGCGTCCGCGGAGACTGTGCACAGCCGTCCGGCGTCCAGGGCGGTTAGGGTGTCGGCTGTTATCGCCGTGCCTGCCTTCGCGTCCTTTGGGTCCATCACGTGCAGCACCGTGTGGCCGGCGGACGCGGCTAGCACAGCGGCAGGGGAGGCGGGGCCGGAGATGTCGATGAGGAGCCGGCCATGCCCAGCGAGCCAGGATGCGAGTTGTGCCCGCGCGACGGCATCGTGAAAGCGCCAGTAGGCCGCATGCGATCCGGTCTCCTGCGCGGCGGTGGCGCTAGCCTGCACGAGTGACTCTCCTGGTGGGCGAATGTCTGCGTGTCACCCTCCCTGTCTATTAGTTCCCAGGTCGGGCGGTTCCATCCCTACCCCGATAAGCGGCGGTGATCGCGGGCATAACAACTCGGCGGGGTGTGTTGAAAGCGACATGGCTGTAGCCTCACCCCGTAGCGGCATGCTCCTGGCGCAACGCGCCAGGGCTGTCAGTCCACTCGTCCCTGCCGAGGGGGCGACCCCTCGTGCCTCGCGGCTCGCATCTCCTGAGGAGCGCACCCCGCAAACCGTCCGGAGTGAGTGCCGGCCGGGTCCGGGACGGGGGGGCCAGGTATCCTCGTACGGTCCTGCCCAGCAGCCGACACGGCAACGGGCAGCCGAGGTAAACCGAGAGGGGGTGGGTCCCGTCGCAGAGACACTCGAGGATCGCGGCGAGCGCTTCGAGGCCGATGTCCTGCCGTACCTGGACCAGCTGTACTCCGCAGCCCTCCGGATGACGCGGAACCCGGCTGACGCCGAGGACCTGGTGCAGGAGACCTTCGCGAAGGCGTATGCGTCCTTCCACCAGTTCCAGCAGGGCACCAACCTGAAGGCCTGGCTATTCCGCATCCTCACCAATACCTTCATCAACACCTACCGCAAGAGGCAGCGAGAGCCGCAGCGGTCTGGTGCCGAAGAGGTGGAAGACTGGCAGCTCGCGCGTGCCGCCTCGCACACCTCAGAAGGGCTGAAGTCCGCCGAGGCCGAGGCACTGGAGCGGCTGCCCGACTCCGACATCAAGCAGGCGCTGCAGGGGCTGCCTGAGGAGTTCCGGATAGCGGTGTACCTGGCGGATGTCGAGGGCTTCGCATATAAGGAAATTGCCGACATTATGGGCACCCCGATAGGTACCGTGATGTCGCGACTGCACCGTGGCCGCCGTCAGCTTCGGGACCAACTCCAGGACTACGCAACTGACCGTGGGTTGGTCCGGGCGCAAGCCGCGGAATCTGTTGAGGGCGGCGGGGCCAAGGAGGAGGGGGCATGAGCTGCGGAAACCCCCACGAGGTGCCATGTAGCGAAGTGCTGGATCATGTCTACGCCTACCTCGACCATGAGATGTCGGACGCTGACTGCGACGAGATCCGGCAACATCTCGACGAATGCGGCCCATGCCTGCGGGAGTTCGGGCTCGAAGAGATCGTCAAAAAGCTGGTCGCCAAGCACTGCGGCTGTGACCACGCTCCGGCGGACCTGCGCGGCAAGGTCCTCGTACGCATCCGCCAGGTCCAGGCGCAGATCGAAGTACCCGACTAGACCCATATGGTCCGGCGGCCCGCCCACTGGCTCGTCCCGGTCCTAAGCTTCGCCGCACCACCGACCCGTCCCCGTTCTGGCAACGTGGCCTCACTGACTTTGTGCGCGCTCTGGCACGGCGCCGCCATCGACTCGTGTGGGCTTTGGCTCGGCTGCGCCATCGACTCGCGTGGGTTTTGGCTCGGGACCGCCGTCGACTCGTGTGGGCTTTGGCTCGGCTGCGCCATCGAGTGGCTCTAAGGACCTCGGGAGTGCCAGCGAGCTTGAACGGTTGTGGCTCGGCTGCGCCATCGACTCGTGTGGGCTTTGGCTCGGGACCGCCATCGAGTCGCGTGGGTTTTGGCTCGGCTGCGCCATCGAGTGGCTCTAAGGACCTCGGGAGTGCCAGCGAGCTTGAACGGTTGTGGCTCGGGACCGCCATCGAGTCCGGAGGGCCGGGGGGCGTTTCACGACCACGACGTGCTAATTGACACTGTTCGTGGTTGGTTTGTTGCTGTATGCTTACAGCAGCCTTTGGGCCTGCGAGAATTCGCGCCGCCACGTTATCCTGTCATAGACGGCATGTAGCAGGTTGCCGTCGCCCTGTATGCGAGGGAGGAACGTTCCCAATGCAGGCACCTGGCAGGCTGAGCGGATCAGCGCGTGAGTTCGGGGTTAAGTCATCCCTAGCGTGGCGCGGCTTTCCAGCCGTCGGCTTCGGAGTCTCTTGGGGGTAATGACGGCGAGAATCGCGGCTCGTATTAACGGCCGCTGGCTGCGAGGGGGGACCGTGGGCAGGCTCTCGAGGGTTGCCTGGCTGTACATTGCCGCGGTCGTCATAGCCGCCGCCGCCCTGGTGGCACGAGGGCCGTTTGGCGGAATCGACTGGGCGGAGGTCATCACGCTCGGCCTGCTTCTCGCCGCGTCGGAGTCCACCGCGACCCTGCTGAGGTCGCGCAGCCTGGCCTGGTCGTCTAGCTCCGTGGCGAGCCTCGCCGCGGTGGTGCTGGCTGGCCCGGTGGGAGCGGCGCTCGTCGCGTGCTGCACGCTGCTGGGCATCAGGCGCGGGCCGTCCCCGATGCAACGGCTGTTCAACACCGGCATGTACATGCTGAGCGCCTACCTCGCGGGCGAGGTGTTCCTGCTGTTCGGCGGGCATGTGGGCACGCCCGGCCCGAGCTCGTTCCCAGGCATCATCGGCCCGTACGCCGCGGCCACCGTGGCTCACGTCGCGGTCAACTTCGCCCTGCTGCAGGGCGTCTTCTGGGTCGCCGGAGAGCCGCGCTCGCCGGCGACCGGGCTAAGTATTAAGCTCCTGCTCACCGACATCGGGTATGGCGCGCTCGGCGTGCTCATCGCGGCCCTGTGGACGGTGCTCGGCCCGTTCACGCCGGTGCTCGTGCTGATCCCGCTGTTCGTCGCCCGGTGGGCGGTTGCCCAGTTCGCCGCGCAGCAGAGCGCGTATGAGGCGACGGTCAGCGCCTTGTGCCAGGCGGTGGAGACCAAGGACTTCTACACCCGGGGGCACAGCGAGCGAGTTTCCAAGGGATCGGTCATGATCGCCAAGGAGATCGCGATGCGCGCCGACCGGGTGGAGGCGATCCGCTTCGCGGGCATGCTGCACGATGTCGGAAAGCTCGGCGTGCCGACGGCGGTGCTGCAAAAGAGCGGCAAGCTGACCGATGATGAGTACGCCGCAGTCCAGTTGCACCCAATGCGCGGTCTCGACATCGTCAGGGACATCGGCTTCCTCGACGAGGCACTGGCCGGCATCATGCACCATCACGAGCGGATCGACGGGCGCGGTTACCCGATGGGGCTCGCTGGAGATGAGATCCCGGAGTTCGCCCGGGTGCTGGCCGTCGCGGACGCGTTCGACGCGATGACGTCCACCCGGTCCTACAGCCATGCCCGGCCGGTCGCCGAGGCGATCGCCGAGTTGCGCAAGTGGGCGGGTAAGCAGTTCGACCCGGCTTTCGTCGACGCTTTCGTCGCCGCGATCGAGCGCGACGGGTGGAAGGGACCGCAGCCGGTACGGCCCGAGCCGGCCACCGAACCGGACGTTATCATCGCGACGGAGATCATCTCCCAGGCAGACGGCCAGGTCGGGCCACTGATCACCGAGAGCATGTAGATGACCTTGACCGGGCGGCGGTATGAGTCCCGCGGGTACCCGCGTCCCATCCTGGATTCCGGCCAGTCGCTGCTGGTCATCGTGGCGGGCGTGCTGCTGATCGCCGCCATTGCCGACACCGCCGTCGGCGGCGTTACGGACGTCCCGGCGGCGCTTGCCTTCGGGGCGCTGATCGCGTTCGGTGAACTGCTGCGGCTGAACCTCCCCGGCGACCGTGAGGGAGCCCCGATAGCCGGGGCGGGCGCGCTGGCCTACGCGCTGCTAATCCGGATCCAGGACCAGCCGGCGCACCCAGGCATGCAGCAGGTCGTGGCGGTCACCGCCATCGGCATGCTGGTCGGGGCGCTGCCGCACCTGGCCGTCGGCCGCCCCGCCAGGCTCACCGCGATGGCGGCCCGGCTCGTGGCGGTCGCCGTGGTCGCCGCCATCTTCCGGCCGCTGGCGGGGAACGCGCTGATCAGTGGTCACTGGTGGTCCGCGCTTCCGGTGATGGCCTCGCTGGTGATCGCGGCCTGGCTGGTCGAGGCCGTCATTGCCGCGCTGGTGCGGACCGACGCACTGCGCGCGCGTTATGGCGTGGTACTGGCCGACGAGCTGCGGGTGCAGCTTCCGCTCGGCGTGGCGACCGGCGCGTCCGCGCTGCTCATCGCCTTCGCCGCCGAGGTCATGGGACTGTTCGCGGTCGCGGTGTTCGCGGTGCCGCTGCTCGTCACCCAGGTGGCGCTGCGCAGGTTCGCCGGCATCCGGGCCACCTACCTGCAGACGGTACGGGCGCTTGCCAGGGTCACCGAGATCGGCGGGTACGTCGAGGCCGGCCACTCGGCACGGGTGAGCAAGCTTGCGGTGGCCATGGGGCGAGAGCTGGGCATGCCCGAGGCCGCATTGCTGGAACTAGAGTACGCCGCGCTGATGCACGACATCGGGCAGCTCTCACTGCGCGAGCCGATACCTGGCGGGGCAACGGTTCTTGTCACCCGCGAGGAGCAGCGGCGCATCGCCGAGTACGGCGCGGAGGTGATCCAGCAGGCCAGGGTGCTAGATGCGGTCGCCGACATCGTCCGGCGGCAAAGTGACCCGGCCCGTCCGGCCGGGCCGGACCCGGTTCCACCGCTGAGCAGCCGCATCATCCGCGCCGCCAACGCCTTTGACGATCTCGTCGGCAGCTCGATGGAGCCAAGCCGCGCGGCCGCGGCGGTGGAGCGCCTGCGCCTGGACACCGCCGCTGAGTACGATCCGGTGGTCGTGGAGGCGCTAAGCAGGCTCGTGGCCCGAGGCCAGCTCTAGGCCATTGGCCCGTAACCCGATCCCCGCTCCGGCGGCCGCGGGCGCGGGGACGTCTTCGGCCTCGGCGATGTACTGATGCGGCAGGGTCTCGTCGGGGCCCTCAGGAACCTTGGCGGCTCGCAGGATGAGCGTGAGGATCACCGAGATGACGACGTTGAGGACCAGCGCGCTGAGTCCGATGTAGAGCGTGACGCCGAAGATGATGTCCGATGAGGATGCCCAGTGCGACGCGGTTGGCGAAGCGGTCTTGTATGCCGCGATCGTGCCGAAGACCATCCCTGCCAGCCAGCCCGGCACTAGCGCCCAGCGGTGGAACCATCGCGTGTAAAGGCCGCCGACCAGGGTCGGGAATGTCTGCAGGATCCAGACGCCGCCGAGCAGTTGCAGGTTGATCGAGAACGTGTGCGGCAGCTCGACCGCGAAGTACAGCGCGCCGAGCTTGACCACCAGCGACGCCCACTGCGAGGTCCGGGTCTGCAGCCGCGGGCTGGCGTCCGGCTTGAAGAACTCGGTGAAGATGTTGCGGGTGAACAGGTTAGCGGCGCCGATCGACATGATCGCGGCGGGCACCATGGCGCCGATGACGATCCCGGCGAACGCGACCCCGGTGAACCAGCTCGGGAACATGTGCTGGAGCAGGTACGGCACCGCGAGCTGCGTGCTGCCGGCCTTCTTGACGTTGGCGGCGGTGACCGGGTCGGCGAGCGCCATGTAGCCGAACAGCGCGATCAGGGCCAGTAGCACGCTGTAGGCGGGCAGCAGCGACATGTTCCGCTTGATGCTGGCGCGCCGCTTGGCCGCCAGCGTGCCGGTGATCACGTGCGGGTAGACGAACAAGGCGAGCGCCGAGCCGAGGGCCAGCGTCGCGAAGTCGATCTCCGTCGAGCCAGTCTTCTTGGTGGTGGGAATGAAAGTGCCGTTCGGTTTCTTGGTGGCCGGGTTGATGGCGGTGAAGTGAGCCTGGGCGAAGCCGAAGATGTGGCTCCAGCCGCCGAGCCTAGTCGGGATGTAGAAAACCGCGACGAGCACGAACACGTAGATGAGCGTGTCCTTCACGAACGAGATCGCGGCCGGGGCGCGCAGCCCGGAGACGTAGGTGTAGATCGCCAGCACGAGGAAGGCGATGAACAGCGGCAGGTCCTTCAGGTACGTGTTAGTCGTGGTCGCGCCCACGCCCATGACCGACAATACGGCCTGAATGCCGACAAGCTGCAGGGCGATGTACGGCATGGTGGCAAGGATCCCTGTGACGGCCATGGACAGCGACAGGCCGCGGGACCCGTACCGGCCCTTCACGAAGTCCGCCGGGGTCACGTAGCCGTGGACCCGGGAGACTGACCACAGGCGGGGCAGGAAGATGAACGCGATCGGGTAGGCCATGATCGTGTAGCTCACGGCGTAGAACCCGATCGAGCCCGATGCGTACACCAGGGCCGGGACCGCGATGAACGTGTAGGCCGTGTACAGGTCGCCGCCGAGCAGAAACCATGTGATGAACGTCCCGAATCCCCGGCCGCCCAGTCCCCACTCATCCAGGTGCATCAGGTCCGCGGCCTGCCGCCACCGGGATGCCGCGAAGCCGATACCGGTCACGAGGATGAGCGCAGCGACAACGATCGTGAAGGTGGTGGCGTTGACGTGGCTCATTTCGCCAGCCTCTTCTGCAGGAGCGAGACGATCCACAGCACGACCGCCGCGGCCGGCATGTAGACGAGCAGGTAGAAGTAAAAGAACGGGAAGTCCCCAACGCGCGGGGTAATGCTGTCGTAAAGCGGCACGATGAGAGTGCCGGCGATCGCCGCGATCACCAGCACGGCGATCAGTAGCGAGCTAATCGGGTGACCGGCGAGGGGAGAGCGCCGGTGCGGTGCGGGCGTGACGCCTGGAGACTCAGGGGACTCGGCCATCGCGTACTCCTGCTTTGGTCGGCAGTGACATATGTCACAGGGGCTGCTTCCCATCGTCCGGCGGGTCCGCTAATTAGGCAATAACCATGATTGATTTGCCGTGATCGTCCCAGCCTGTACTCCCTCATTAAGGGGAATTCCGGTCATCGTCTCCAGATTAGCCATGATCGTGTGTAATTGCCGTTGCCATCGTACGGTAAGTACACGCAAGCATGGCAACCAAGCCATCCGTTGGCAGGGATCGCCGCTGTCGTGCCGGGGGGCCGGCCGTTCCGGGGGTGCCCGGCCGTTCCGGGGGGTGCCGGCCGTTCCGGGGGGTGCCCGGCCGTACCAGGGGTGCCGGCCGTTCCGGGGGGTGCCGGCCGTTCCGGGGGGTGCCCGGCCGTACCAGGGGTGCCGGCCGTTCCGGGGGGCCGGCCGTACCGGGGGTGCCGGCCGTTCCGGGGGTGCGGGCTGGGCCGGATAAGGGTACAGGGCGGGCCGCGAGGGGTTCTTGTTGTCGGCCGGGGGATGATTACGAGCGGCACCTCGGCCAGCGCCTGTCGATCGGTTACCGTCCCGCGACGCGCACGCATCGAGCTGTACTTCCAGGAAGACCCGCTTTTCCGCCCGCCCGGCCGAGGCTTGATCGCCCGCCCGGCCGAGGCTTGATCGCCCGCCCGGCCGAGGCTTGATCGCCCGCCCGGCCGAGGCTTGATCGCCCGCCCGGCCGAGGCTTGATCGCCCGCCCGGCCGAGGCTTGATCGCCGGCACTCAGGGTACGAGCGCAAGGTCACCGTTGCGGGCAGCGACTGGCGCGGTCGCTAAGACCCCGCCGGCGGCTAGCCGCAGTTAAGCGCGTTGTTACCAGCAGGAGGCGTTATGACGAGCCCATCGGCGTACCGCGACGACGACCCCCGGCACCACGCCGCCCACCTGCGGGAGATGCTGCAGGGTCTCGTTACTCACGCACGCGAGGAGATCGTGAAGGTCAGCGATCCGAAGGCGCGGGCGCTCTTCGAAACCACCGCTGAAGTGTGCATTGGCCTGACCAAAGCCTTCGACGATTACGACAAGAAGGAGCCAGCCTGGCAGTAAGCTCGGCTGGCCCGGCGTGCTGTGGACCGGCGCGCCGCGGTCGCGGCCGCGGCGATCGGCTTCAGCGGCGGGTGCCACCTAGGGCTGGTGCGAGGCTCAGGCGGGCCATTGCCGCGAACTGGTCGCGGCCCAGGGTGCTCGCGCCCTCGGGGAGTGTGCCGACGAGCGGGGCGCCCGCGGCGACGGGGAGGTCCGCTAGGTTCTCGCGATCGGCGAGGCCAGGATCGCGCGGCCAGCTCCCGATAACGACGCCAGCGCACGATAGGCCGCGGGCGCGCAGGGCCTCGGCGGTGAGCGCGGTGTGGTTGAGCGTGCCGAGGCCGGCCGTCGCGACGATGAGCACCGTGACGGCCGGTTCGTGCCCGGCACTCCAGCTTCGGCTGGCCAGCGCGATCGCCAGGTCGGCGAGGGTGTTGCCGACCGGGTCGTAGCGGACGAGGAGGCCGCCGGCGCCCTCGACGAGGACCAGGTCGCGTTCGGCGGCCAGCTTCGCGATGTAGTCGGCGGCGGCCGCGATGTCCAGTGGCGGCAGCCCGGACCTGCGGGCGGCCGCCTCCGGGGACAGCGGATCGGGGAAGCGGGCCAGTTCGTGCGTGTCGGTCACGCCGGAAAGCCCGGTGACGGCATCGGTATCCGGTATATCGGAAAATTGCGGCGTGCTGGGGTTAACGCCTGTCTGGGCGGGCTTGACGACGGCGACAGACTTGCCGGCGGCGCTCGCCAGGGCCGCGATCGCGGCGGTGACGACCGTCTTGCCGACGCTCGTGCCGGTGCCGCTGATGAGGAGGATGCCACTGGGGCCTGTGAGGCTGGACCCCGCCGGCGAAGGCCACGAGGGCGCCGAGGGCGCCGAGGGCGCCGAAGGCCACGAGGGCGGCGAGGGCGGCGAAGCGGGAGCCGTCACAAGGTGGAGTTCCGCTTCAGGCGGGTGACGAACTTGTACCGGTCGCCGCGATACCACGACTGTGCCCACTCAACAGGCTGGCCGGTCGAGTCGATCGCGTGCCGGGACAGCAGCAGCAGCGGGATGCCGGGGTCCACGCCGAGCAGCAGGGCGTCGTGCGGGTCGGCGAGTACCGTCTCGATGGTTTCCTCGGCCTCGGCGAGGTGGATGCCGTAATCGGTGCGCAGGGTCTCATACAGCGAGGCGTGCCGCTCCAGTTGCTTGCGCAGGCCGGGAAAGCGCCGCGCAGGCAGGTGCGAGGTGTCGATCGACATTGGCTCGCCGTCCGCGAGCCGGAGCCGGTGCAGGCGCAGCACGCGGGCGCCTGGCCGGATGCCGAGCAGGTCAGCAAGGTGGTCGTCCGCTGTCACGTAGCCGACCTCGAGGATCCTTGTCTGCGGGTGCAGGCCGTGCTGCCGCATTCCCTCGGTGTAGCTGGCCAGCTCCAGCACCTGCGCGACCTTGGGCTTGGCGACGAAGGTGCCCTTGCCCTGCATGCGCAGAAGCCGCCCCTCCACGACGAGCTCCGCGAGCGCTTGGCGGACCGTGGTCCGTGACGTCTCGTAGAGCCGGGCAAGCTCTCGCTCCGGCGGCACGGGGCTGCCTGGTCCCATCGCCGAGGTCAGGTCGAGGAGCTGCTTCTTTACCTGGTAGTACTTGGGCAGCCGCAACTCGGCCGGAGCGCTGTCCGCCAGGACAGGGGCCGGCGACTTCGCCGCTCTAGGGCCGGGGGTGCCAGGCCGGACCAGGCCGGGTCGTGACCTGCCGGGGACGACAGTTGGAACCGGGATCGGCGTCGGCTCGTCTGCAGCCGGGATCGGTGACACGGTCATGGTGCCCTCCCTCCGCTTTTTTCGGGTATCCGGCAATGATCTCTCACTGCGGCTAGTGCGCGCGACGCTGTAGCGTAGTCAATTTCGCCCAATGTGGCTCTTCCTGTTAGCCGCAGGCAAGCCCCGCCCTCCGGGACGGACGGCGGGCGGAAGCAGCCGACGCTCACGCCATGCTCGCCGCAGGCCCGCCGGGCGGCCACCGCGAGTTGCGGATCGCCCAGGATGACCGAGGCGACCGCGGCCTGCGGGAAGGTCGCTGCCAGGCCGAGGTCGGCCGCGATCGCGGCCAGCCGATTGGTGGCCTGCCGCGCCATTCCAGGAAGTTCTGGGGTGCGGCGCAAGATCCCGAGTGCGGCACGGGCCACGCCCACGGAAGGTGGCGCGAGGCCGGTGTCGAAGATGATCCCGCGCCCGATGTCGATCAGGGTCTGCCGGACCTCGGGTGCGCCCAGGACCGCACCGCCCTGACCGGACAGGGACTTGGACAGCGTGATGGTCCGCACGAGGTCGGGCTGGGCGGCGAGGCCCGCCTCATGGGCCACGCCGCGCCCGCCGTCGCCAACCACGCCGAACGAGTGGGCCTCATCCACCAGCAGCAGCGCGCGGTGCTCACGGGCAAGGGCGTGCAACTCGGCGACCGGAGCCACGTCGCCGGCGACCGAGAAGACGGCGTCGGTGACCACGAGGGCGGCCGGCTCTATCCGGTCGCGCAGCGCCTTCTTGACGGCGGTGACGTCGGCGTGCGGGGTCACCTGAAGGCGTGCGCCGCGCCCCTTCGCCAGCCGGCAGCCGTCGATCAGCGACGCGTGATTTCCCTCGTCGGAGATGATAAGAACGCCTTCTCGAGGATCCGCGGGAGTGATCGCCGCCGCGAGCGCGGTGACGGCCGCGAGGTTGGCAAGGTAACCGGAGGAGAACACCAGAGCGGAAGCTGCGCCAGTGAAGTCGGCGAGATCCGCCTCGAGTTCCTCGTGGAGGGCAGTGGTGCCGGTCACCAGGCGAGATCCGGTCGAGCCGGTGCCCCAGGTACGGGCGGCGTCCGCGGCAGCCGCCGCCAGCCGGGGATCGCCGGAAAGCCCCAGGTAGTCGTTGGACGCGAGGTCGAGCATCGCCGCCTGCGGCGGGCGCGGAACAAGGGACCTGCGCAGCCCCGCGGCCTCCCTGGCGGCCGCCTGCTCACGCAGCCGCGTGAGCGGATCGAATGAACCCTCCATGGGCGAATAATGCCAGGTCGTGCTCCGAAGGGAAAATCTCGTGCGTGTTTCACAAGCATGTGGCCCCGCCGGAGCCTGAACCTGACGTGTCATCATGGGAAGCGTGCCAACGCTTGCAGACCTAGCCAAGAGCTACTCTAACCTCACTGGTGCCGACCTGGAGTGGCTGCACTCGCTGGTGTCTGACTGGCAGTTGCTTGCCGACCTGTCGTTCGCCGACCTCATCTTGTGGGTCCCGGTGCGAGACCCGGAGGGAGATGCTCCGGCGAACTGGGTGGCGGTGGCGCAAATGCGGCCGACTACCGGTTCCACGTCCTTCCCCGATGACGTCGTCGGCTCCGTGACCGGGCCGGGGGAGCGAGCGCTGCTGCACACCGCGCGGACCGAGCGGCGCATCTGGCGGGAGAGCGACCCCGACTGGACCTCCGGTGTCCCAGTGCGGGCGGAGGCCATCCCGGTGACCAGGAACGGCCAGGTGATCGCGGTCATCGAGCGGTCCACGAACCTCAACTCGGCTCGCACCCCGAGCCGCCTCGAGCTGACGTACCTGCAAGGTGCCGATGACCTCGCGCGCATGGTCGCCGAGGGCACCTTCCCCCATCCAGGGCAGGACGCCAGCCTGGTCCGCTCGCCGAGAGTCGGGGATGGACTGCTGCGCCTTGACAGCACGGGGCGCGTCACGTACGCGTCGCCGAACGCGCAGTCCGCCTACCGTCGCCTCGGCCTCACCGCGGACCTGCTCGGCATGGAGCTGGCCAGTGCCAGCGCGCAGCTCACCAAGGCAAGCCAGGCAGGTGAGCCGGTTGATGAGTCGCTGATGCTCGTGGCCCGTGGTCGCGCCCCACGCGAGACGGAGATCGACGGCAACAGCGCGGTGGTCCAGCTCCGGTCTATCCCGCTGATCGTGAGCGGCCAGAAGACGGGTGCGCTCATCCTCGTCAGGGACGTGACGGAATTGCGCCGCCGGGAGCGGGAGCTGCTCACCAAGGAAGCGACCATCCGAGAGATCCACCACCGGGTCAAGAACAACCTGCAGACGGTCGCCGCGCTGCTGCGCCTGCAGGCCAGGCGGCTGCACGCGCCGGAGGCCCGGGCCGCGCTGGAGGAGGCGGTGCGACGCGTCGGGTCGATCGCGATCGTGCACGAGACCCTGTCCCACACGCCAGAAGAGATCGTGGATTTCGATGAGATCGCCGGGCGGGTCGCGATGATGGCCGGGGAGGTGGCGGCACCCGAGGTAAAGGTGACGCCGAAGATCACTGGCCAGTTCGGTATGCTTCCTGCCGCTGTGGCGACCCCGCTCGCCATGGTGATGACGGAGTTGCTGCAAAATGCCCTCGAGCACGGCTTCGGCGTACCGGCTTACAAGAACGCGGACGGGATGATCGAGGTCCGGGCCGCCCGGGCCCCTGAGCAGCTGACGGTAACGGTGAGCGACAGCGGGGCAGGGATCCCGGCAGACTTCGACCTGGAGTCGACTACCAGCCTCGGCCTGCAGATCGTGCGGACACTGGTGGTTGCCGAGCTTGGCGGCCAGTTGAGCATTACGCCTCGTGCTGGCGGTGGCACTGTGGCCGTAGTGGACCTCCCTGTCCGCTACGAGCCGCTCGCGCGGTGAGGCCGGCCAGGCCAGTCAGACGCTGGCGCTGGCTCGGGCGCGCAGCCGAAGAGCGCGGCGCTTTACGGCCCGGCGCTCGTCCTCGCTCAGACCACCCCAGACTCCAGCGTCCTGTCCAGTGTCGATCGCCCACCGGAGGCAGTCCTCAGTGACCGCGCAACGCCGGCACACCTGCTTGGCTTCCTCGATCTGCAGGAGCGCGGGTCCGCTGTTTCCGATCGGGAAGAACAGCTCAGGATCCACCTCACGACAGGCGGCGACGTGACGCCAGTCCATGATTCCACTCCTTCTTGGCGTGGCGGTCCCTGGTAAGCTCCGCCGAACGCCACTCATTGCTTGTGAAGTATTTCACGAGCTAGGCGATATGTCAGGAACATTTCGTTGTTCCCGATCTTTTTCAGTGCTAACTCGGCCGCACCCGTGTGCCAGACGGCACCCGGCTGCGCTCCGGACCGTAACCGTCCCGTGTCGATCATGCTTGGACACGAGGCGGTACTGACTCCCTTGAGCACCAGATCTAGCCTCTCAATAGGGCAGGTGCAGCGCAAGGGGGCGCGGCAAACCTCTTGCGGATTTCGCTGTCGTCTCGATCACAACTGGCCGATCCTGTAACGCTACTGCTAACGCGATGACACGCAGCGCATCCGGGATGAACGTGAAGGCAACACTTTCCACCTCGCCCAGGTACTCGCCATCAATGTGGAAGGCGATCGGGCGGTCCGCGCTGAAGGTCAGCGCCCTCAACTCGGCCATCCTGAGCACGTCCGGCCCGCCCGGCGGCGTGGAGTTGGAGTAAACCATCTGGTGCAGCGCGCCGAGCGTCGTGAGCGTGCGCAGCCGGCGCAGGCCGAACACGTCGATGCCGGAGTTCAAGGTGCCAGCCTGGCTATCGTGCGGCACGGTGAGCAGGGGCACGTTGCCGACATAAGTCCACGGGGAGCTGTTCGTGATGACCCCCATGAACAGGCCAGGAGTCGGGAAGTGACCGGGAATGTGCAAGGTAAGGGCCGGCTTGCTCCGGTCGGTCGCGGTGTAGTACCGGCGCAGTGCGGTCCGCATGTACAGGCTTGGTGATGCCTGCTGGCCGCTGGCCCGGGCACGCTCAACGTCGGCAACCACCTCGGCGTCAAGTCCCAGGCCGGCGGCGAAGGTGAAGTACCGCTCATCGGCCACGCCGGGGCTTTCGGCCATGGTCAGGCCGATGATGCGAGGAGTGCTACCGGAGCGGACCGCCCTGACGATGCGCTCGGCGGCCGCGGCGGGGTCAACCGGAATGCCGAGCGTGCGGGCGAGCACATTGCCGCTGCCGCCGGGAACTATGGCGATCGCCGGACGGGCCTGCAAGGCGGCGTTCTGGGCGTCGGCGTCATCGCCGCTGGCGTCAGCGCCGTCGGCCCGGCTGGTACTCGCGGCCATCAGTCCATTGACGACCTCGTTGACGGTGCCATCACCACCGAAGGTGACGACCAGCTCATACCCCTGCCGCGCGGCGCCCGTGGCAAGGTCACGGGCGTGGTCGCGATACCTTGTCTGCGCGGTTCGCAGGTCGAGGCAGGTGCCGAGCTCGCGGACCACCTGGCCGGCGAGGCTGCCGGTCATGGAAGTCGCGCGTGGGTTGAGAATCAGCAACGCGCGCACCTGCTCAGGCTAACGGTGCGCGGAAGGATGCGAGACTAGTGGGTATGCGTTCAATCTATGCCGCCGGTGCGCCACCGATGCTGCGTGTCGCGGCTGTCGCGCAGGCGCTGGAAGCGGTGGGGCTGTGCGTGGCAGCTGTGGCTCAGGTTGTGGAGACGGCCAGCGGGCAGTCTTACAAGACGTCCAACGGAGTGGCGCTGGCAGTGATGGAATTCATCACCGTGGCGCTGCTGGCTTCGATCGCCAGCGGGATCGCCCGGACCCGGCCGTGGAGTCGTACCCCGGCGGTCATGACGCAGCTGGGATGCGGGCTGCTCGCCATCATCTTGCTGCAGGCACACCGCCCTGACTGGCCCTGCCGACGCTGGCCCTGGTCATCGTGGGGCTGGCCGGGCTGTTCCACCCGGCCAGCCTCAGGGCGCTGGCACGTCCCCGGCAGGACCTCGCCACGGCCGCTCCGGCCGCTCCCGCCGCGCCCCGGAAGAAGAAGAGCGCGGCCCGCTAGTCGTCGACCGTAAGGCCATCGCGGAGCTGGGTCAGCGTCCGGGCGAGCAGCCGGGAGACGTGCATCTGCGAGATGCCGAGCTCGGCCGCGATCTGCGACTGCGTCATGTTGCCGAAGAAGCGCAGCAGCAGGATCTTCTTTTCTCGTGGAGGCAGTCGCTCCAGCAGCGGCTTGAGGGACTCGCGGTACTCGACTCCCTCCAGTGCCTCGTCGATCATTCCCAGTGAGTCAGCGACGGCCGGCGCGTCCTCGTCGCCGGAGTCGGGGGCGTCCAGCGAGACGGTGGAGTACGCGTTAGCGGATTCCAGCCCCTCCAGGACCTCTTCTTCCGACATCTGCAGGTGCGCCGCGAGCTCGCTGACAGTGGGCGCCCGGCCCTCGCGCTGAGCGAGGTCGCCAATCGCCTTGGTCAGCGAGAGCTTCAGCTCCTGCAGGCGCCGTGGTACCCGGACCGCCCAGCCCTTGTCGCGGAAATGCCGCTTGATCTCGCCCACGATGGTCGGCGTGGCGTACGTGGAGAACTCCACGCCCCGCCCCAGGTCGAACCGATCGATCGACTTGATCAGGCCGATGGTCGCGACCTGCGTGAGGTCATCGAGCCACTCGCCGCGGTTGCGGAAGCGCCGTGCCAGGTACTCCACGAGCGGCAGGTGCAACTCGACCAGGGTGGCCCTGATACGGGCACGCTCCGGGTCATCGGCCGGGAGCACGGTGAGCCTCTCAAAGAGCTCGCGGGCCTGTGTGCGATCCGGTGCCGAATGCTCAGTGCGGGGCAGCGGTGTCGGGGTCTCCTCTTCCTCCACCGGTACCTCGAACTCTTCCTCGGTCACCTGAACCTCGTAATCGCCGGTCACCCGTTACCCCGATACGCCACGGCGCTTGGCCAAGACGATCGAGACCCGGTCTTCGGGCCTAGCCGGGAGTCGACAGTCCCGGCCAGCGCGGACAGCACTGTCCAGGCGAACGTGTCCCGGGCGGGCATCCGTGGCTGCGCCGCTACTACTGAAACGGTGATCGTCACCTGGTCTGTGCCCAGCTCGAACACGCACTCTAGGTCGGTGCCTGGGATCGCCTGGTTCAGGAGCATCGCGCAGGCCTCGTCGATGGCGATGCGCAGGTCCTCGATCTCGTCAAGCGTGAAGTCAAGCCGGGCAGCCAGTCCGGCGGCTGCCGTGCGCAGGACGGACAGGTACGCGCCCTCCGCGGGCATGCGCACCTGCACGTAGTCGGCCGGCTCACGGTGCTGCGGGGCCGTGGAATGGCCCGGCATCGCCGTCGCGGCCGCGGTGTCTTCGGTCACGTTGCTCCGTCTTCGATCAGTAGTGCGGGGTCGGCGGCTAGGCGGCCGGCCACTGAATGCAACTTACCGTCATCCGTCGATGCTCGGGGAGACGGCACGCATGCCGTTTCGTTTCGCTGCGAGTGAAAGTGCTGGTCAAAGGGGTTGTTATGTGGCGGCGGCGATGCTTTTTCCGGGCAAATACCTCCCGAAAGAGCACAGACGTGGCACCGTCGCCCATCCGATAAGGCGACGCCGCCACGTCTGTGTGGTAGCGCCTAGCGCCGCGCCGGCAGCACGAGGACTCGCGCTACCAGACCGCTCTAGGCCTGCTTGGTCTCCCAGAAAATCTTGGAGATCTCTTCGATCTTCGCCAGCAGCTGGTCTGCGATGGCCACGTCAGAGCTGCCCTTGGTGCCCGACGCGCCCGCGAGCTTGGTGGCCTCATTGAAAAGCTGGTGCAGTTGCGGGTACTTCTCGAAGTGCGGTGCCTTGAAGTAGTCCGTCCACAGCACCCACAAGTGGTGCTTGACGAGCTCAGAGCGCTGCTCCTTGATGATCAGCGCGCGGGACCGGAAGACCGGGTCCTGGTTCGCGGCGTACTTCTCGACGATGCCCTTGATCGACTCCGCCTCGATCCGGGCCTGAGCCGGGTCGTAGACCCCGCAGGGAAGGTCGCAGTGCGCGTGGGCGATGGCCTTCGGGGCTAGCAGACGGGTGAGCAACCTCATTGGTTCCCTTCCTCGTGCAGATCAACTACGGTGCTGTTGCGAACACTACTCTGCCCCGGGCAGGCCGATGTGAACTGGCCCGCGTCGGCCGTAGACTCGGCTTTCATGGTCGACGCGGCGGGGGGTCCGGGGGGTCGCGCCCCCGGGTGGCCGCTGCTGCGGGTCGAGGTGGCCGAGAACTCGATGCTGCCGGCGCTGCGCCCAGGTGACTGGCTCATCGCGCGCCGGACGCGGCGGATCCACCCCGGCCAGGTCGTGCTGGCCTGGCACCCGTCTCGGGCCGGCCTGCTGCTCGTCAAGCGGGCCGCGCGCCGGGTGGACGGCGGCTGGTGGCTGGAATCGGACAACCCAGGGGCGCCAGGGGCCGCGGACAGTTCCCGATTCGGCCCGGTCCTGGACGAGGAGATCGTCGGGCGGGTAGTCGGGCGCTACTTTCCCTTCGACGCGATCCGGCTCTTCCCCGCCTCCCGGCGGTAACGGGGACCACTGGGGGCAAAAGCCGAACGGCCCCGCCACCTCGCGATCAAGAGGCGGGGCCGTTCGGGATGAAGGAAAAGAAGGGTTACGCGGCCGAGGGGACGTCGCCGTGGACGGCGGCCTGCTCCTCGACGCGCCGGAGCATCTCTTCCCGGGACAGCTTGGTGGCCTGCGCCCAGAAGAAGATGAGGAGGCTGAAGACCGCCACGATCAGGAAGTCCAAGCCGAACGGGATCTTGTCGATGTTGATCGGCGGGGCACCCGGCTTCATGATTGCCGCGTCCGGGTACTGGCCGAGCCAGGAAATGATCCCCATGCCGATGAGGTAAACCGGCAGCCACTGCGCCGACTTCCAGTCCAGCGGCGGCGGGTCACCGTCGTAGATGCCCTGCACGCCGACCCGGTGCAGCAGCCGGAACAGGCCGATGATCGCGTAGCCGACGACGATGCAGACGCCGAGCTTCCAGATGACCGGGAAGCCCGAGACATAGATGATGAGGTTGGCGATGACGAACGCGAGCGGGGCGAACCAGACCGCGCCGGGCACCCTGTAAGGCCGGTCGGCCTCAGGGACCTGGCCTCGGAACGCGCCCAGTGCCAGCGGCGCGCCCGCGTACATGAGCACGCTCGCGCCAGTGACCAGGCCGACCAGCGCCTGCCAGCTCGGGAACGGCAGCAGGAAGACGACGCCGAACACGAACGACATGATGAGGCTGAACCACGGCACGCCGCGGCTGTCGGTCCACTGCAGCCACCTCGGGAAGTACTTGTTGCGGCCCAGGCCGTAGCCGATCCGCGAGGTGGAGGTCTGGTAGATGATCGCGGTGCCGGCCGGGGAGACGAAGGCGTCGATGTGCAGGATCGACGCCAGCCACGGCAGCCCGATGAGGCCGGCCACGGCGGCGAACGGGTAGGCGACGACCGCGGCCGCGGGGGCGGCGAGGTTGCCCTTGGTGATGTCCCCGAGGCCGGCGAAGCCGTTGGACAGCAGGTCGGACGGGGTTGCGCCGATGAATACCACCTGCGCGAGGATGTAGACGATCGCGCCGATCACGACTGAGAACACGATCGCCAGCGGCAGGTTCCTCTTCGGGTTCTTGATCTCGCCAGCGAGCTGGTCGGCCTGCTCGAAGCCCAGGTAGGAGAACACGATGCCCGCGCCGGGGATCGCGCCGAACAGGGCCTTGACGCCGAATGGCAGGAAGCCGCCGTTGCCGTCGATCGTCCCGGCGTGGCCGGCGGTGAAGTTGCCGCTCTTGAAGTAGAAGAAGAAGATGATGATCGTGAGGATCGGAACGATGACCTTCCACCACGTGATGACGTTGACCACGTGCGCGAGCCACTTGACCGCGAGGAAGTTAATGCCGGTGAACAGGGCCGCGAACACGATGGCGCTCACGAACCCGAGGTCGGTGACCTTGCCGCTGACGAAGAGGTTCTGCCACTGGTTGGTGGTATTGGTCCCGCCGTTGACGTAGTACGACCCGTACTGGAGAACCGCGTAGACCTCGATCGGGGCGACGGTCACCGCCTGCAGCCAGGAGAAGAAGCCGAAGGATGTGCCCGCGACGCTGCCGAAGGCCAGGTGCGGGAACCGGGCGGTGCCACCCGCGACCGGGTACATGGCACCAAGCTCGGCGTGGACGAGTGCGAGGAACACCACCGCGACCGCGCCGATGATCCATCCCCAGATCGCCGCGGGACCGGTTGCCTGCGCAGCGAACAGACCCGCGAACAGCCAGCCGGAACCGATGATGGACGTCGTCGATGACCAGGTGGCACCGACTAGCCCGACGTCGCGTCGTAGGCCGATGTCACCTGGCCTCGAGACGGTGGCTCCGGTGGAGCCGGTATCAGTTGCCATGATCGATAGCTCTTTTCCTGTCGATCTCTTACCCCAGGGGGGCGTCCTGGCCACCCACGCGGACTCTGCGGCGAGCGGGCAGGGTTGTCAATATGGGCAGAGTGAGAACATAGTAAAGATGATCCTCCCGTGTGAGAAGTGCAAACGATAGTTTGGTTTGATTCGGTTTGATAACACGGGTCAAGGCAGGTTTCGAGCACGTAACTGATTTCTCTCCCAGGACCCGAAACGGCAACCGCCGGCGCTAATAACCAAGTCATCTGCCTTCCGCAGGTTTGCGGAAGGCCAGCACGGGTATAACGAAATCTCCGGCCGCTTGTGAAGCAATTCACGAGTAGCGGCATGGGGTGGTAAGGGACGTTTCAGTACCTGAAAGGCTCATGCCCGGCCAGAAAGCGGCTGGGGGGCAGGCCCTGAAAGCGTCTAAAAGAGGGTCGCGGCGGCCCGGTCGGCGCACCGGTCGGAGCAGTAGCGCCTGCTCCCGGTCTCGCTGGCGTCGATAAAGACGCCCTGGCAGGGGGGTGTCTGACAGGCGCCGAACCGGTCCACTCCGAGCTCGGACAGCCGTACCGCCAGGCCCATCGCCGCCCCGGCGGCGTACTTGTCGGCCATCGAGCCGCTCTCCGTGTAGTGCACGTGCCACGGCTGCCCGTCGTGACCGGAAAGCTGAGGATGCACAGGATGCTGGATGAGCAGCGAGTTGAGCTGGTCAGCCGCCTGCGCCCCGTTGCCGTTGGCGCAGGCGGTGAAGAACGCGCGGAACTCCTCGCGTAGCCCGCGCAGCTCCTCTAGGTCGAGCCGGGTGACACCGTGGTTGAGGTGCTCGCGATCTGCGACAAGGTCCCGCAGGCCGTCCAAGGTCGCGAGCTGGTCGCCGCCCTCATGGCCGAGGCTGGCGGTGTTCACCAACCGGACGGCGAGATCTGCATAGGAGGACAGGTCCATCCCCAGTCCCTCCTGCGGAGTTTAACACTGTAATGGGCTAGCACCGGTACCGAGTATTACACAGCTCGCGCAGGTGAGGGGCTGCGCGCCGCCGTCATGTGGCACACTAGAGCATCGGGTAACCCCCGCACCTAGAGGGATCGGCGCTTGGGCGGCGCAGCGCTTAACCAGTCAGCGTGAACGCGTATCCGCCGAGCATGGCGCAGGACCAGCAGCTCGTGGCTGAACCGGAACTACATGGTTCAGCTGCTACTGCGGTCCGGGCAGCACTGCGAGCCAGCAACCCGGCTAGCGCTCAGCGCCCGATCACTGACCCGCACATCGAACCTTGGGGGTTCCACTGTGTCTGCTCAGCACATCGTGTCTGCTGAGGACGCCATGGCCGCAGGGCCTGCTCATCGTCACCCGTTCGCTGGTGACCCGGTCTTCGACATGCACCTGGGCGGCAAGGTCAGCGTTCAGTCCACCGTCGCGGTCGACGACCGCGCGGCCCTTGCCATGGCCTACACGCCCGGTGTCGCCCGCGTCTGCAGCGCGATCGCCGACCATCCCGAGCTCGCCGCCACCTACACCTGGGTGTCCAACACCGTCGCCGTCGTGAGCGACGGCACCGCGGTCCTGGGCCTCGGCGACATCGGCCCGGCGGCCGCCATGCCGGTCATGGAAGGCAAGGCGCTGCTGTTCAAGAAGTTCGGGGGCATCGACGCGGTGCCCATCTGCCTCGCCACCACCGACGTCGAGGAGATCGTCGCAACGGTGACCGCGCTGGCGCCCAGCTTCGGCGGCATCAACCTGGAGGACATCTCCGCGCCCCGGTGCTTCGAGATCGAGGACCGGCTGCGTGCGACGCTCGACATCCCCGTCTTCCATGACGACCAGCACGGCACGGCGATCGTCGCGCTCGCCGCGCTGCGCAACGCGGCACGGGTGGTTGGCAAGGCCCTGGGCGACCTGCGAGTGGTCGTCGCCGGGGCCGGCGCCTCGGGCATCGCCGTGTCAAAGATCCTGCTGTCCGCCGGGGTGGGCGACATCGCGGTGTCCGACAGCAAGGGCCTCATCGTTGCGGGCCGGGACGGCCTCAACCCGGTGAAGGCCGGCCTGGCGCAGATTTCCAACAAGGCGCGGCTCACCGGGTCCACCGAGTCGGCGCTGCGCGGTGCCGACGTGTTCATCGGCTTGTCTGGCGCCAGCCTGTCGGAGGAGGCCGTCAAGCAGATGGCGCCAGGCGCGATCACCTTCCTGCTGTCCAACCCCGACCCGGAGATCCACCCGGACATCGCCCGCGAGCACGCGGCCGTCGTGGCCACCGGGCGCAGCGACTTCCCGAACCAGATCAATAACTCGCTAGCCTTCCCCGGTGTGTTCCGAGCGGCGCTCGACGTCCGGGCCACCACCGTGACCGAGGGCATGAAGCTCGCCGCCGCCGCCGCGATCGCCGCCCTGGTGGGCGACGACCTGGCGCCGGATTACGTCATCCCGAGCCAGTTCGACGAGCGGGTGGCCCCCGCCGTCGCCGCTGCCGTGGCGGACCAGGCGCGGGCCGACGGCGTGGCGCGCCGCTAACTAGCCGCAGCGATCAGGGGCGGCTCTTCCACCGAAGCGCCGCCCCTTTCGCGTCTCCGGCACCGTGCTTGACATCTTTATGTCGTCGTGCAACAATGTTGCTCGGCGGAAGAGTGACAGCTATATGTCCCGTGACGGAGGCTGGCAGACCATGCATCGGACGACGTTCCGCATTGACGAAGAGATCCTCGCCGAAGCCAAGGCGCTGGCCGCGCGCCAGCACCGCACCCTCAACTCGGTGATGGAGGAGGCGCTGCGCCGCATGATCACCGCCTCGGGTGAAGTGGAGAGCCGGGCGCGCGTCGAACTGCCGACGTACGGCAACCCCGGCGACAAGCCGCTGATCGACACCAGCCCGGCTGGGCTGAAGAAGTTCCTCGAGGACGAGGGCATCGCGCACTTCCTGGGAGGTGAGCCCGGATGATCCTCATCGACACCAACGTCTTGGTCAATGCCCATCGACCGGAAGCCGATAGGCACGGGGAGTATCGAGACTGGGTGGGAAACATTGTCAATAGTCCGGAGCCTTACGCGGTGGCGGACTTCGTGCTCCTGGCCATGATTGCGATCGTGACGAGCCGGCGGATCTACGCGGACCCGACGCCGCCGCAGATCGCCCTGGAGTTCGCCGAGCGACTGCGTAGCCAGCCGCATGCAATGGTGGTCGCGCCTGGCGCCAGGTTCTGGCCCATCTTCAGGGGACTGTGCGAGACGGCGGAGGCCAGAGGCAACCTGATCCCGGAGGCCTACCTGGCGGCCCTGGCGATCGAGCACGGCTGCGAGCTCGTGACGGCGGATCGCGACTTCAAGAAGTTCCCCGGCCTGCGATCCAGCCACCCCCTGATCTAGCTCATCCGCATGGGCCCCGTAGGGTCGTCAGCATGTTCGCCGTGTCCGCCGTGCGCATCGATGCCGAGAACCCTCGCAGCGGCCTGGAGGCGGCGCAGCGCCCCGAGCCAGAGCCACCCGCCGGATGGACCACGGTCACCGTCAAGGCGGCCGCGCTGAACCACCACGACGTGTGGTCTTTGAAGGGCGTCGGCCTGAGTGCCGACAAGCTGCCGATGATCCTCGGCTGCGACGCCGCCGGGATTGACTGCGACGGCAACGAGGTCGTCGTGCACGCGGTCATCGGCGACCCGGATGCCGGTGGCGGCGACGAGACGCTGGACCCGCGCCGGTCGCTGCTGTCCGAGCGCTACCAGGGCACCTTCGCCCAGCAGGTGGCTGTTCCCCGGCGCAACCTGCTGCCCAAGCCCGCGGCCCTCAGCTTCGAGGAGGCGGCCTGCCTGCCGACCGCCTACCTGACGGCGTACCGGATGCTCTTCGACAAGGCGGGTGCTCAGCCGGGCTCGACCGTCCTCGTTCAAGGAGCGGGCGGTGGCGTGGCCACCGCGCTCATCCTGCTGGGCCGCGCGGCTGGCTACCGCGTCTGGGTGGCAAGCCGTAGCGAGGCCAAGCGGGACTACGCTCTGGGGCTCGGTGCCGACCGGGCCTTCGAGATCGGCGCCCGGCTGCCCGAGCGGGTCGATGTCGTGATGGAGACCGTCGGCCAGGCCACCTGGAGCCACTCGCTGAAATCACTCAAGCCCGGCGGCCGTGTCGTCATCTCCGGTGCCACCAGCGGCGATGTGCCACCCGCCGAGCTGACCCGGGTGTTCTTCACGCAGCTGTCGGTCGTCGGGTCGACGATGGGCACCCGGGACCAGCTCGGCCGGCTGATCCAGTTCTGCGTCCAGTCGGGGGTGCGGCCGCTGATCGACCGTGTCCTCCCGCTGGCTGACGCCTACGAGGGCTTCGCCGCGATGATTGACGGCACCCACAAGGGCAAGATCGTCTTCACCCCTTGACCGGCGGCGGTACCCGCCTCGCCTTACAGTGCCTCCATCTGCTCGGCTAGCCGGTTCAGGGCCGGGATCGCGGCGCGGATGGCCTGACGATCTGGCTCGCTGATCAGGTCGAGGGCTGATGCGGTGACTTCGGCCCGGATGTCTTGCCATTGGGCGACTCGCTCGGCGCCGGCAGGCGTTACCGCCAGCCGCACCGAGCGGCCATCGGAGTCCGCGCGGCTCCGCGTCAGCAGCCCATCCGCCGTAAGCTGGCTGACCATCGTGCTCACGCTGTTCGGGGCGAGGCGCAGTTCCTGCGCCGCGTCCGCGACGGAGATGCCCGGCCGCCTGACGGCGAGCCGCAGCAGTTCCGAGCGGGCCGGGGGAAGCGCCTGCGCGACCGCGGAGTTGCGCGCGGCCAGGCGTACCATCCGCCGGATCGCGCCAGCCGCCGCCAGCAACTCGCCGGCCTCGGCCTTGCTGTCCGGGGCAGGCGTCCCTGCCTGGACACTAGCACTTACATCGTTCACAGAGCTAACTATATGCGGATGGGGAAGCGACCAGACCCAATCCGTGCCGGGAGCGACAGGACTGGCCAGGGGGAATGTTTTGGAAACATTCGGGTAACAATTCTGCGAAAGCGCTCAAGCTTCATCCACGGGGGCGGGAGTTAGGAGCACTCGCATGGCAACACAGATCGAGGCTGACACAGGCAGCCCAATGATCCGCAGCCTGATCCCGGCGCGGATCGACCGCCTTCCCTGGTCGCGCTTCCACACGCGACTGGTGATCGCTCTGGGCGTCGCGTGGATCCTCGACGGGCTGGAGATCACCATCGCCAGCAACGTTGGCCCTGACCTCACGCTCAGGAACACCCTCAACATGTCCGCCAGCGGCGTCGCCGACATCGCCTGGTGGTACCTGATCGGCGAGGTCATCGGGGCGCTTTTCTTCGGCCGGCTGTCAGACAAGCTTGGCCGGCGTAACCTCTTCGTCATCACGCTCGGCGTCTACCTGATCGGCAGCGGCCTAACCGCCGTGACGCCCGCGGGCGGCGACTGGTTCATCTTCTTGTACGCCACCCGGGTCATCGCGGGAATGGGCATCGGCGGCGAGTACGCCGCGATCAACTCCGCCATCGACGAGATGATCCCGGCCAGGTACCGGGGCCGGGTCGACCTGGCCGTCAACGGCACCTACTGGGCGGGTGCGATCCTCGGCACGGTCGCCACGTTGTGGCTGCTCAACCACATCGTGCCGGAGCTGGGCTGGCGGGTCGCCTTCCTCGTAGGCCCGGTCCTCGCGCTGATCATCATCTACGTCCGGCGCAACCTGCCGGAGTCGCCGCGCTGGCAGGTCATGCACGGCCGGGACCGCCAGGCGGAGGTCACCCTCGCCGAGATCGAGGGTGAAGTGGCCGCCACGCGGGGCCAGCTTCCGCCAGTCGATCCAAGCCGTGAGCTGGAGATCCGCCCGACCGAGAGGATCGGGTACCTGTCCTTGCTTCGCGTCCTGTTCCAGCAGTACCCGACCCGGTCGATCCTCGTCGCGGCGCTGATGATCACGCAGTCGTTCCTGTACAACGCGATCTTCTTCACCTCCGGCCTGGTGCTGGAGTTCTACTTCAACGTCAAGGCGACCGACACCAGCTACTACTTCCTCGCGTTCGCCGTCGGCAACCTGCTCGGCCCGCTCACGATCGGGCGGCTGTTCGACACTCTGGGGCGAAAGAAGATGATCGCTGGGACCTACATCTTGTCCGGTGCCCTGCTCGTCATCACTGCCATCCTCTTTAAGAACGGAGACCTGAACGCGACTACCCAGACCATCTGCTGGGCCGTGGTGTTCTTCTTCGCCTCCGCGGGGGCCAGCGCCGGGTACCTGACCGCGAGCGAGGTCTTCCCGCTGGAGGTCCGGGCGCAGGCGATCGCGGTTTTCTTCGCGATCGCCCAGTTGTTCGGGGCGTTCGGCTCGCACTGGTACGGTCACCTGATCGGCACCGGGCACGACCGCAACAGCCTGTTCGCCGGGTACATGGTCGGCGCGATCGCGATGATCCTCGGCGGCATCGCGGCGGCCTTCTTCGCCGTCAACGCCGAAGGTAAGTCGCTTGAGGACATCGCGGCGCCCCTGTCGACGGCCAGGCGCCAGCCCGCCCAGCTGTAACCGGGCGGCTTGAGCGCAACCTGCGATGAAGCGGCGCCGGCGCCAGGCCGGCACCGCTTCCTCGCACCTCGCGAGCCTGCGTCGCGACGCAGGCTCGCCGTTCTCGTCGCGCGACGAGCACACCGTCGCCTCATTGTTATCGCGGACAGCGGAGCACTCTGGCATAATGCGACCAAATATTGCTTGCGACAGGACTTGGGAGGGGCCTGTGGCACCCGTACTAGAGTGCGCCGCCATCCTGTGACCCGGTTCTGGCACGCGGCCTCGACATCCCCGGGCCAGGTCCGCCGGGTGAACGAGGACAGCTATCTAGCACTGCCGCCGCTGTTCGCGGTAGCTGACGGCATGGGCGGACATGGCGCCGGTGACCTGGCGAGCAGGCTCGCCATCGACACCTTGACGGTCGCCGGGCGGCTGCGGCCGCTGTCGGTGGAGGGCGTGCTTGAGGCGCTGGACGGCGCGAACAGGGCCATCGTCACGTACGAGGGCGTCCGCGGGATGGGCACCACGATCACGGGGCTGGCGCTGCTTGAGACCCCAGATGGCGACCGCCTGATGGTCTTCAACGTCGGCGACTCCCGCGTGTACCGGCTAACCGATGGCCTCCTTGAGCAGGTCACCGTGGACCACTCGGAAGTCCAGGAGCTTGTCCAAGCCGGGGTGATCACCCGGGACCAGGCGCGCATCCATCCGCGGCGCAACATCGTGACGCGGGCGCTCGGCACCAGCCCGCCGTCGCGGCCCGACTACTGGCTGCTCGCGGCGACCCCCGGGGACAGGTACCTGATCTGCTCGGACGGGCTGTACAGCGAACTGCCCGACGAGCACATCGCGTCGCTGCTCGCCAACGGCGGCAGCCCACAGGCCACGGCCGACGCGCTGGTCGCGGCGGCGGAGGTCGCGGGCGGCCACGACAACGTCACCGTGGTCGTCATCGACCTCGTTGGCTTCGGCGACCTCGGCGACTTCGGCGACAGCCCGTGCGACGACCAGTCCGCGGTGCGGACCACGGCGCTGTCCCGCGAGGAACCGCGGCGCCAGGACCTGCCGCGCCAAGACTGGCCAACCGAGGACCTGCCGCGCCAGGACTGGCCGGCCGAGGACATGCCGTAAAACGGTATATCTTCAAGGGCGCCCGCGCTACCAGGATCGCGACACCGGGCATGCCCGCTGGCCTGCAATTCGGGCTGCCATCGGCTGTCATGGGTTGACGCCTCCTGCCGCAGGCTGCCGGAACCACGGCGGAACTGGTTCCGTCCCGGAACGCCGCAGGCCGCCCCGGCGAACCGGGACGGCCTGCGATCGCTGGCGCGGCTAGGCGTCGGGTGCGAGTGGCAGGTGCCGCTCGAGGATCGCCTGGACGGTCTCGGACAGGTGCCTGCTGTCCCGGTACCTGTCCCGCCAGCCGCCGGGCGCATGCTCCGCTGCCTGCGCGCGGCGCAGGATGTGCCCGGTGATGACGCGCTTCTGCTGCGCGGGGTCGCCCTCGTGGTGGGTGGTGCCGAGCCACGCCGCTATCGCGAGCCACTGGAGCGGCAGGAAGCCGGTCGCGGCGTTGCAGCTCCTCGCCGAGGGCGGTCAGGGCCGTGAAGTGCGCGGGCGCCCAGGCGCCGGCGTCGGGCCAGTTGGCGTAAGTGAACTCGTAGCCGGTCGCGGCGGCGTCGGCCACGTACCTGCGGGCCGACTCGGCGAGGGCGTCGCTGGCCGTGCGGCCTTCCATCTCCGCCTTGGCCACGAGGGGGAACCAGTCCTCGTCGGGGATTCGGACGTTGCGGACGGGCGTCTTCCCGGTTGCTGGCCTAGGCACGCGCTGATTATCGCATGTCGTCATTGCCTACCATCCTGTACCTTGACGTGTCTTACACAAAACCGTACAGTGGTTTGTGTAAGACAGCAACCGTCCAAGGGGGCAGCGATGACCACCACCGCAACCAGCAGCGAGGTTGTCCACCACTGCCGGCGGCCTGGCTGCCAGCAGCCAGCTGAGCACCCCGGAGAGCATCGCCCGGGGGTACGGGCCGACCTGCGCGCGGAAGATCCGCCAGGAGACCAAGGAGGCGAAGGCGCCCTTCTCTGCCGACCAGCAGGCGAAGGCCGACAAGCTCATCGCCAGCGGCAGCATCACCCTGCGGGAGCGCGGCCTGTACGTGGCGGTGTCCAGCAAGGGCGACACCACGTACTGCGTCACCGAGCACAGCTGCTCGTGTCCGGCAGGAGTCCACGACCGGCGCTGCTATCACCTGCTCGCCGTGCGGCTGCTGGAGATCCGCACCCGGCTGCCACGGCGGGTGCGCCCGCTGGCCGTCCCCGCACCCGCACCGGCTCCCGAGGCTGAGCCGGACGACATCTGGGCCGAGCTGGAGGCCCTGGGCGCCATCGGCGCCGGCGCTCTCTAGCCCCGAACTGAAGCGGCCCGCCGCAGTGCGCCTAACACCGCGACGGGCCTTGAACCCCAACCGAAGAGACCGATTGGAGACCCGAAGTGACCGTAACGCATGACGCCCTCGCTTCCGAGAGCGTCCTTGTAGGAATCGGCACCAACGCTGGCCACCCGCTTGCCGAGCACCCGCTGCCGTTCTGGCTCACCGCACCCTGCCCGGCGTGGTGCTCCAGCATCCCCCACACGAACCAGGACACCGGCCTCATGCGAGCGCACCGGAGCCGGGATCGCTCGGTAATGCTGTCAATGGAGGCGGGGGGAGAGCTGTACGACTCGGAAGACCCGAGCGTGACGGGTCGCGCGCCAAAGTGCATCGACCTGAGCATCCGCCAGCCCTACCGGGAGGCCGAGCCGTCCCTGCAGCTGGCCTTCGCCTGCGACGACGAGCCGAACCTCACGCTCGCCGAGGGTACCGCCCTGGCCGCGCTGCTGACGAACCTTGCCGACCACGCCGGCGACCTGGCGGACGAGACGGCAGAGGACAGGCCGTTCTGGCTCGCGGGCCCGTGCCCGGCATGGTGCAAGGAGCCGCACCGTGACGGCGACCACCCCGACGACCGGCGCCACGCGGGCGGATACCACAGCGTGAACCTTGCCATGCAGGACCCGTACATCGCGTTCCCGTCCAAGCTGAAGACCGGGCCGGGGGCCAACTGGCGGCCGCAGTACCTCGCGGTGGCCCTTGAGCAGGACTGGCGCGAGGTCGAGCCGCACATGGCCATCCAGTACGCCGACGACAAGTACCTTGCCCTGACCCTCGACGAGGCCCGCGAGCTGGCCGCCGACCTGTCGGCGCTGGTGGCCACCGGATCGGAGGGGGCGCGATGATGGGGCCGTTCCAGACCGAGGACGAGGCGATCGCCGAGCCTGCCGTCCAGGCGATCTACAACGCGATGCGGACGTCGGACGCCCGCATGCAGGACGGCTCCGCCGCGCTGATCCTTGCCGCCTGCGAGCGGGCCGGGGTCACCCTCGGCGCGTACGAGGCCCGGATCGTGCGATGGGTCGCGGGATTCGAGCCGCAGGCCGCCGCCGCGCTGGCCGCGATCATCGACCGCGCCGGGGCAGCGGGAAGGGACGGCGACCGGTGACCGCCGTTCGCGGCCTGGCCGCCGACGTCGCCGACCTCCGGAACCTGGTCGCGGACCTCGCCGCCGAGGCCACCCGCGTTGCAACGGCGGTCGCTGAGTTCGGCGCGTACACGGAGCTGGTGGAGATCATGAAGCTGGCCCACGGCGCTGGCTACAGCGACGGCCGGGCCGAGCGCGACGAGGGCGCGGCCATCGCCCGCGCCGCCGAGCGCCGCGCCCAGTTCAAGCTCATCCCCGGGGGCAAGCCCGCCACGCCGGAGGTCACCGCCACGGCGGCGCCGAAGGCCAGCAAGGCGCCCGCGAAGGCCCGCGCCCGCAGGCCTGCTGGCGGTGCCTCATGAAGGCTGTCCTGGTCGTCCTGGCGCTGCTGCTGGCCGTCTCCGGCCTGCACGTGACCGTCTGGGCTGCGGGCGTGCCGTTCTGCGTCCCGGTGCCCGTGATCATCATCGCCGCCGAGCTGGCGGTCCTCGCGGTCATCACCGCGGGGATCGCCCGCTCGGCCGGACTGCGCCGGTCCTGGCGCGTAAGGAGGTTCGTGCCGTGGACCCCGTGACCAGCCCGAACGACGGCCCGCCGACGTCTGGCCTGGAGGATCTAGCCGCGCTTGTCCACTTCAGGGTGGGTGCATGGCAGGACTTCGGCTATGCGGACTCGCCGTCGCCTGACTGCGCCGTGATCCCTCCCCTGGGGGAGCGCAGCGCCAGCGCGGTCAAGGCCGGGCATGAGGCGATCGAGGACATTGACCGGCTGGCCGCCCGGCTTCAGGCCGTCCGCTCCCAGCTGGTGAGCGAGCTGCGCCGCGACGAGGACCTGCGCATGGCCCGTGACTTCACGCACCCCAGCGTCCTTGGCGTCGGCGTGGCCGAGGGATGGGCCGAGGCAGAGACCGACCCCACCCGCATCAACTGGCCCGAGCGGCAGGCCCGCGCCGCCATCCCGTTCGAGGTCATCGACGGGCGGCCGGTCAACCCCTGCGAGAAGACCGGCGTCACCCGGGGCCGCAACGAGATGGGCTTCTGGGGCGAGACCCTGTGCGCCGATGCGCTGGTCACCTGCACCTACTACGGCCGCCGGTACCTGCTCATGGTTGAGCGCGGCGATGGCTACGGCTGGGCAGTGCCCGGCGGTCACGTCGAGACGGGCGAGGCCGGCCTTGACGCGGCCCTCCGCGAGCTGTACGAGGAAACCACCCTGAACGGGGTCGCCGCCGGCGCTCGCGAGATGCCACCCCGGTACGTGCCCGACCCGCGGTCAAGCGACGAGGCATGGGCCGTCACCATCCCGGTTCACGTCGACCTCGGCGGCAGCACCGCGATGCCCGACGTGCTCGGCGGCGACGATGCCCGCCGCGCCGAGTGGATTCCGGCCGACACCTTCGCCGGGCTCACCGACTCGCTTGAGCGCTACTACGGCGGGCGCGTGTTCGCCGCCCATGTGGCGATGCTCGGCGACTTCCTCGGCGAGGTGGCCCCATGACCGGGGTCACCGCCCCGGCCGTGTTCGCGCCGCGGGTTCAGTGCCCGGCCACGATGGACGCCGGCATGCCGGAAGGCCCGGAGCGGTGCCAGCGGGATGCCCACGCCGACAACAGGCACGAAGACGAGAACCTCGAGTGGTGGGACGAAGACGAGAGCGACGGGGGCACCCTGTGAAGCGCGATCACCGTGTCGGCCGTTCCTGGTGGGCACCACTGGCCGAGCTGGAGGCCCGGCGGTCGCGCAAGCGCCAGCAGCGCCAGGAGCGCGAGCAACTCGCCGACGCGCCACCGGAGCTGGTGGCAACGCGCGGGCCCGAGGGCATCCTCCGCGTGGCCCGGAACGCCGCGCTGTGGGCCGTCACGGTGGTGATCACCGCCGCGTCCGGCGCGTCGTTCGCGGAGTCCTACCGGGGGCTGTGGCTGTGGGCCCGCCACCACGGCCTCACAGGCTTCTGGGCGGCAGCGTTCCCGCTGCAAGTCGACTCGTTCATCGGCGTCGGTGAGCTGGTGCTGTTCGTCGCGACCGTGGACCGGTGGAAGCTCCGGCACCGCGCCGGGGCGTGGGTGGTGGCGATCCTCGGCCTGGCCGTCAGCGTCGCCGGGAACATCGGCCACGTCGCCGCCCACGACGCGCAGTCTCGCGGCACCGCGGCGGTACCGCCGGTCGCCGCGTTCGCCGCGCTGTGGCTCGGCCTGACCGTCCTCAAGCGCGTCCTCAAGCGCGTCCTCGAGCGCACGCTCGAGGACCGGGTCGAGCCGGTATCGCCAGCACCTCCGGAGCCGCCCGTGCCGTCCGTCCCGGAGGTCGTCGCGCCCGAAGTGGCGGGCACCGTCTACGAGGCCGCCAAAGTGGCCTACATCGCGTCGGTGAAGGGCGGGAACCCGCTGTCCGAGCGAGGCCTCGCTGACCGGTTTGGCATCCCCAGGACAGACGCCCGGAAGATCCGCGCCGAAGTGGTCACGACCGCCAACGGCCACCGCCTGGAAGACGTGCCGGACAGCGCAGTCTCGTAAGCCCGTTCAGGCCCCCGGCCGGGGCCAGCTTCCGGCAAGTCGCATCAGCCCCGGCCGGGCCACTCACCCGAAAGTGAGGCGTCCATCTTGTCAGAGGAACCACTCGAGGACGAGACCGCCGACGACGCCCTGGAGGGCGAGGTCGTCCAGTTCCCCGGCGTCATGGCCGCCGTGGTGAAGCCGCAGCGCGGCGAGCCCGGCGAGTGGAAGCCCGTAATACCCGAGCACCTGCGCACCCGCGCGGGGATCGTGAAGGCCGCGAAGTGGCACGCCCGGAAGGCCCGGCACCACGGCGCGTACCACGGCGTGCGCCTCCCGGCCCGGGTCGCGGTAACCGTGGGCTGGGCCGGCGTCGGCCTCGTCCGCATCGCGTTCGGGCAGGTCTCATGGTGGTGGGTAGCCGAGCAGACGTACCTCCGCCACCAGGCCGCCGCCGATGGCGACGCCGCGAAGTGGCTCGCCCTGCACAAGCACGTCCGCGAGGTCCGGATCATCCGCGGGCTGCTCCTGCTCGGCGAGGCGACCAGCCTGGGCATCGGCGGCGCGGTCCTCAACTCCTGCTCGCCGCTGCTCTGGATCCTGGTCGGCCTGGTCGCCGTGCCGGTGCTCGCCTGGATCGGCCGGCCGGACGACAAGCCCATCGTTAGCTCCGCGGTCGTCCCGGTCGCAGTCGACCGGCTGACGATGGAGCTGATCATCCGCGCCCTGGGCGTCCTCGGCATCGCGGAAATGAACAAGGCGCTGAAGGACAGCCCGGACAATGCCATCGCCACCCTGGACGGGCCAATGAGGGACGGGCCGGGCTGGCTGTGGCGCGGTGACCTGCCGCACGGCGTCACCGCAGGCCAGGTCAGTGACAAGCGCGAGGAGCTTGCCTCCGGCCTGCGCCGCCCGCTGGGCTGCGTGTGGCCGGAAGTCGACGCCAAGCGCCACCCCGGGGCGATCAACCTGTTCGTGGCCGACGAGGACATGGTGACGGCCGAGCAGCCGCCCTGGGCGCTGGCCAGGCGCGGCAAGGTCAACCTGTTCAAGCCCCAGCCGTTCGGCTACGACCCGCGCGGCCGGCAGGTGACGGTGCTGCTGATGTTCGCGTCCGTCCTGATCGGCTCGATTCCGCGAATGGGGAAGACCTTCCTTCTCCGGCTGCTCATGCTCATCTGCAGCCTGGACCCGCGCTGTGAGCTGCATGCCTTCGACCTGAAGGGCACGGGCGACCTGGCCCCGCTGCGGCCGGTGGCGCACGCCTACAGGGCCGGGGATGAGATCGAGGACATCGAGTACCTGGTTGCCGACTACCGGGCGCTGCAGAAGGAGATGCGGCGCCGCACGAAGCTCATCCGCGACATCGCCGACCAGGACCCGCCGCGCTGCCCTGAGAACAAGGTCACGGACGAGCTGGCCAGCGACCCGCGCCTAGGTCTGCACCCGATCGCGATCGCGATGGACGAAACGCAGGTGGCGTTCGGGCACCCGGTCTACGGCGCCGAGCTGACGGCCATCGCCACCGACCTGACCAAGCGCGGCCCGGCGCTCGGCATCATCCAGATGCTGGCCACCCAGCGGCCGGACAAGGAGTCCATCCCCACGCCGGTCTCCGCGAACGTCGTGCTCCGGTTCGCCCTGAAGCTGATGGGCCATATCGAGACCGACATGGTAATGGGGACGTCCGCGCACAAGTCAGGGTGCAGGCCAACCGCATTCGGGTTCGATGAAAAGGGCGTGTGCTATTACGGCGGCGAGGGACTGCGCCCCAAGATCATGCGGAGCCAGTTCATCGACGGCCCGGCCGCAAAGGTCATTGTCGCCCGCGCCCGGGTAATCCGCGAGCGGGAAGGCCGGATTACCGGGTACGCCCGTGGCGAGAACCCGGCCGTGGACATCCGCTCGTTCGCCGCCGACGTGCTCCAGGTATTCGGCACCGACAGGAACCTCTGGTGCGACACCATCGCCCAGCGGCTCCGCGCGGCAATCCCCGAGGCCTACGCCGACATCACGCCGGAGGCCGTCTCAAGCCAGCTGCGCGCCCTGGAGGTCGACGTGAAGTCCGTCCGCGAGACGGGCAAGGGGGTTCGCGCCGGCACCACCAGGGCCGCCGTAGCGAGGGCCGCAGGGACGGGTGATGCGTAGCGAAGGCCCCGCAACATGTAGCGGAAGCACAACACGCGATGACCTGGGATAACGCGGCCGGTCGCGACAGCCGCTACAGCGTCCGCAGCACTTGGCCTGCGATGTTCCGCTGTAGCGGCCCGAGCGGCCGGCCAGGCCGGAACGAGACCCCATGGGGGGAGGGCCTTGATGGGCTGGCGACCGCAACTACAGATGATCTGCGGCCGGTGCGGGCGACCGCGCGGCGTGGTCGGGCACGTCTGCCTGTCCCGCCGCAAGGGCAAGCCATCGCTCAAGCCGCAGCTCGGGTTCGGCACCTGCCCGAACTGCCGCAAGCGGTACGGGGCTAACCCGCTCCTGCACGTCTGCGAGCAGAAAACCGACTTCCGCAAGCGCAAGGCCGCGTACGAGAAAGAGCAGCGGGATAAGGCCCGCAAGGCGAGGCCAAAGCACGACTACACCGAATGCTCAGATGCCGAGTGCAAGCGCTCCCTGTGCGTCGCATACAAGTCCGGCCGCGAGCTGGGCGACACCGAAGGCCACGCACGGGGCTGGCAGCAGGGATACGAACGCGGGGCCGCCGACTGCCCGCGAGACCACAAGTAAGGGAAGTCCAGCATGGACCACGTTCTAGCCATCCTCGGGCTGGCCGCCGCGTACGCGGTGTTCCTGCTCGTCTCGCCCACCAGGGCGTGCGGGTCCTGCGCCCGCCACCGTGGCCCGTGCCCCCGCTGCAAGGGCACCGGGCGACGGTCCCGGCCTGGCGCGCGGCTCGTCCACCGTGGCGCCGTGCAGGCGTACAAGCAGGCCCGCAAGCGCGGCCGGAAAGCGGGCTCATGAGCGTCTTCCGCTCTGATGACGACCGCTACATGGCGGGCGCGCTTAAGTGCGTGCTGGAAGGGCTGACCACCCACGGCAACCCCGCCGGCCACGCCGCCCACGATGCCGTCATGGCCGGCCTGGACCCGGTGACCCGCGCGGCGGCTGACTACGCGATCGCCGCAGTCAGGTACGACGCCGCCACGCGCGACGCCACGCAGGGAGAGGACTAGGCCATGTTCGGCAAGCGCCAGGACCCGCCCCAGGCCGCCATCACCACCCGCGCCGGCATCGCGGCCGCCACGCGCGGCCCCCGGAGCGGCATCTCATTCGACTGCGGCAACGGGCTGCACGCGTCCCTCTGCCCCGGCTGCGGATGCGACTGCCACCAGTACCGCCAGCCAGCCACTCACCCGGAAAGAGAAACCCCATGCTCAGCCCCTTCCACAGGAACCAGGACGACGACAGCAGCGCGCCCTCCGTCCCCCAGACCCTCGGCGATGACGAGTGGTGGGACCTCCAGGCCAAGGCCCACGAGCACGAGAAGCGCCAGCAACTGCCCCGCGAGGTGCTCCAAGCCCAGAGCGCCGCCGCCACCGACCGCTACCACAAGCGGCACCAGAGCTAGCCAGGGACGAGACAGTGACTACCGGCCCCGGCGGAGCTCGCCGAGGCCGCCAGGCGCAACCCGCACCAGATCTGACCATCCCCAATCCGGCGCAGGCGTGCCGGATTGGGGGCGCCCGCCCCGCAGCATGCGGAGCAGCGTGACCGCAGGACCGCGACCGGTCAGACATGGTTACCGGCTAGTAGATCCGTCTGCGCCGTGACGGATTTCGCCCCCTGGAATTGCGCACCTGGTTGCGCAATCCGTGAGCTGACTCACGGATTCCGGGCCGCCCGGACTGTCACACCTAGGTGTCACATTCCAGCCCTGTAGGGGGCTGTTTTGTGACAGCAGGGTGTGACAGCCGACTGCTCGCTCGCGTGCCGGTGGCCGGTCCACTTTCGCCCCCGCGAGGGTGATCCAAACTCGCCACCTCGGGGCACTTCTGGACCACCGGAGGGACCACCCCGGCGAGCCACGCACTTGTCGGATCCGGTGTCGGATTCGTGCCCCGCGAACGGGACAGCCCAGCAGGGACAGATTGTCGCGGCAAGTTGCCAGCGCCGGGCGACACCCTGCTGGTACGGATTACGCCACGGCGGTCGCTATTGCCAGCGCGATGACGGCGGCCAGGCTGATCAGGAGCGGCACGGAGCACCCGATGCACCCGCACCCGCTGCTCACACGGGCACGACGGCGGTAGTGGCGGCGACGACGGCCCATGGCCGCTACTGGCCCTCTCGCATGGTCACGTACGCTCCGAACTCGTCAATGCACGACATCGGGGACTTGTTGGCCTCCACGACCTTCAGCAGGTTCTGCGCGAGCTGCGTCTCGCTCTCGTCCTTGATTCCCGCCTTGACCTCGATGCCATGGGTGGCATCGACCATGGCGGCAAGCTGAGAAGCGTCCTGGGTACAGTACGGGGCCATCGCGGTGATCGCCGACTGCTCAGCAGCGGGCAGGGACGATGACGGGTCCGTAGAGCCGGAACCGCAGGCGGCGAGGGCTAGGGTGGCGCCGGAAAGGGCGATTGCAGCGGGAATGTGTCGTCTCACGCAACGTACGATGCACTGTCGTCCGGAATGGTTTGCGTGAGTTACTCAACTGTTGTCATGCGCAACAATGAGCAACACCATGACAAGAGGGAATTGCCGCACCACCCCGATTGCCGTGCAATGGCTAGGTGGGTTTACGGTGAGGGTTTCCAGCGGGCATGAGAACGCCCCCGCCGGACAGGGTCCAGTCGGGGGCGTGGTCGCGTTGGCACGCTGACGGCCATCGTAGCGCTGTGAAGCGGCTCCCGTCCTACGGTGCAACGGCGCGCCCGGCGGCCAGCTCGGCGCGGTAGGCGTCGGCCAGCTCGCGGCCCTCGGGAACGTCGGCCGCCCCAACCGCAGTGATTACCTCGCGAGCACGCCAGTAGTTCGACGGCACCAGGTAGCCGCTCGTGACGGCCTGGAGCGCAACGCCCGCGGCCTCGTCCAGCTTCCCGCGGTGCCCGAGGGCGAGGGCGAGGTCAAGGCGCGCAGCCGTGGCGCGACGGTAACGGGGCGCCACCGGGGACTCGAACCGGGCCAGGACGTCACGGGCGCCCTCCTCGGCCGCCGGGTCGCCGAGCCACGCCAGCGTCGTCACGACGTACGCCTCCGCCTTCGCCGGGTCGTACCGGTAGTGGTGCTCTGGCTGGTCTGGCACCGGGAGCGGCGAGACGAGCGCCTCGACGCGGCCGAGCGCGTTCCTGGTGCGCGCCGGGTCGCCGAGCCTCGCCCACGCGCGCCCCTCCTGCGCCGTCGCCTGGATATGGGCGCTGCTGCCCCTCGGCGCGGCCTGCTGCGCGGCCAGCGACAGCGCGACGGCCTGCCGGTAGTGACCAGAGGTGAGGCTGATCCAGGCGCGGGTCTCAAGGCTCCACGCCTCGATCTCGGCGTGGCCAGCCTCCGCCGCGAGGTCGGCGGCAGTGCGGGCGTAGGCGACTGCCGGGCCGTCCTCGTTCAGGTCCGCGAGCGTTGTCGCGGCGAGCAGCGACAGCCAGCCGCCCGACACCAGCAGGCGGCGCCGCTGGCCGAGGGTCGCCCGGCCGCCGAGCAGCCTGTCGACGTACCCCAGGTGCGTGCGGACGCGGGGCAGCAACTCGACGGGTGCCGTGGTGGGGTAGGCGATGGCCAGGTCGTCGACGGCAAGCTCGATCCGCTCGCACGTGCCGTCGCCGACGTCGGACGCCAGTGCCCGCCGGGCAAGCTCGATCGCCTCGACCTCGTCCGCAGCAGCAGCCGCAGGCTTTCGCACCGGCCGGGAGGGCACCGCGGCGATGATCTCGCCGTCAGCGCCGAGGGCCTTGTCGAGGCGCGCGGCCAGGTAGGGCGTCGCGGGCTTGTGCCCGTTGAGCACCTTGCTGAGCAGGGTGTGGTCGGAGTAGCCCGCCGCGCGAGCGGTGGCGCGCACGGACATGCCGCGCTCGTCCATGTGCCGCTGCACGACAGCGGCGAAGTCTTCCCCCATGTGCGCGTGCCAATCGCTGTGGGTGGTGGTGACCGGTGACCGGTGACCTCACGGAGTTCGGTCACCACGTCACCTCTCCCCAGCCTACGCGCATCGCAGGAGGCTAGCCCGAACACCGTTGGCACGGAAGTTAACCGGAGGACACGATGGGGAAGGCAGCGCCACAGGCTGCCGCGGGCACGGATGGCCCGCTGCGGGAAGTCTGGCACCACTGGGCAGGCGCCTACGACATCGGGCCGCCCGGTCACTCGCCGGCGACGTGCCAGCCGAGTCCCTCGAAGAACTGGACGGCCCACGATCGCTGAGGACGGCCAGGGCGTGGCTGACGGTGCGCCGCGAGATGCCCAGCTCGGTGGCGATAAGCCCGATGCTCAGCCGCTGGCCATGCTCGTACTCGCCGCTGGCGATGCGCCCGGCGATCGTCTCGGCGGTGCGCGCGAAGAGCCGGGGATCATCCACGGCCGCAACGTACCCACGCTTGGCCAGCGCGGATCACGGCGCGTCACGACGTCTTAGGACGGCCTAAGCCATGTCGACTATGCGCGTGCTAGCATCGGCGGCAGGCGTGGCGGTCCTCTGTGTGACTGCCTCCGCATCCGTCCCCGCGCCCGCCCGTGCGCGGGGACGGACACCACGGGCAACGGGCAGAGGGCACATCATGGCTAACTTGCATGCCATCAGCGGACCCGAGCCGGGCGACCTCGAGGCCGACAACGTGAAGCGCCGCCAGGCGTGGCTAGAGGCCAACCCGGGCGCGACGATCGAGGCCGATGACCACGGCTGGCACGTCGCGAAGAGCAAGGCAGGGATCCTGCTCGGCCGCCGCCCGGAGCTGGGCGACCTCATGGACCGCCTGGAGGCCTGGTGAGCACGCATACCCCGCACCCAGAGCACGACCTGGCCCGCCGCATTACCGCGCTGGAGACCAGCAACCCGGACCTCATGATCTGGAAGCCGGCCCAGAGCGTGTCCGGCAACTGGGAGGCGATGGGCAACGGCTGGACGATCGAGGACCCGGACCCCTCGCGGTTCTACGACCGCGTCTCGGAACAGCTGAAGTAACCCCCCGAAGGCTTGCCTTCCGCGATGCCGGCAACGCCCCGGCAGGAAGGTGAGGGCGCCTGCGAGGCGGCCGCTTCGGGTCCCCCGGTGGCCGTTCCCGCAGGCAAGTACCGCATGAAGTACCGCAACTACCCGTCGTTACCCGCACACCTACAGGAGGTACTCAGTGAACAGAGGCGTCCAGAACGCTCAGATGCAGGGACCGTTGAGGCCGGTAGCACCGGAGCTGACTGACCAGCCGTGGTTGGGCTACCCGTAGGTAGCAAGGCACTCTCGCGAGGATCTGACCCCGCCGGGCAACGAGGCCCCCGGAGACCCCGCGTCTTCGGGGGCCTCTTGCCCCGGCAGAGCGGCCAGGGCGCCTGCGGGACAGGCGAACGGGTACCCCTATACCTGTCCCACAGGCATACCCGATGACTCACAGGGATGCTCATGATCAAGGACAACGCCCAGGCGCTCGCCGAGCTGCGCGCCGACTTCGGCGACCTCTACCACCTCGGCCACGACTCGGACGGCACATGGTGGGCGCTGCGGCACGGGGCCGGCCATGCCCCGTTCGAGTCCGCCACGCCGGACGGCCTGCGGGAAGCTCCTCGACGCTGACAAGCAGAAGCAGGCCCGGCAGTGACCAACGAGGACACAGCCCGGTCCCAGCTGATCGGCAACATCAAGTACCGGGTCACCACGGGGCGGCTCACGCCTGGTGACCGGCTGACGGCCGGGGACCTGGCACTCAATCGGTGGGTAACACTGGAGACAGCCGCCAGCGCGCTGCAGGACCTCGCTGAGGCCAGGGTGCTGGAACCGCTCCCGGATGGCGCTTACGCAGTCCGGGAGCCACCGCCCGGGACGCCCCAGTTCGCGGCCGACGAGTACGCCTGGCTGCAGCTCGCCGATCACCTGGCCGAGCGCATCAAGTTGGGCGAGTTCACCGCGTCCGGCATGCTGCCCGGCGAGGCCTCGCTCATGAGGCGGTACCGGGTGGGGCGCGGGACGGTGCGCCGGGCGCGGCAGGAACTGATGGAACGCGGCCTCGTGCACTACCGGCACGGATTCGGGACGTTCCTCAACTAGGACCCCGCCAGCGGCGCGCACGGAGGCCGGGCCGCCTCTCCCCGGGCGGACCACCGCCTCGCGCCGCTGGCGGTCATTACTCACGGCCGGGGACTAGGCCATAGGCCAAGGGAGAAGTGCGTGGCATGGGACGAGAGGTACCGCACCAGCGTGAACATGGCCGCCCAGCGCCTCGCGCGGGATGAGACGCCGGCCACCGTCCGGCGGGTCGCGGCGGGCGTCCAGTACTGGCTTGACGTCGCGACCGAGATGGAAGCGATCGAGGCGCGAAGTCGCCTGCGGCTGATCCGGTCTGCGGCCGCCGGGGTGGCGGTGTCGCCGTGACCGGAGCCGCCGGTCAGGTGGCCGAAGAGGCCGTGCCGGAGCCGCTGATGACCTCCGGGGAGGTCGCCGCCCTGTTCGGCGTCGGCCCGCACACGGTGACTTACTGGGGGCAGAAGGGACGCCTCACGGTCGCTGACCGCACGCCGGGCGGCCACCGCCGCTACCAGCGCGCCGAGGCGGAACCGCTCGCGCAGGCCTGGCGTGCCTGCCGAGAATGGCCTGCTACCGCCACGATCGCTGCGGCGCTGAGGGTCAGCCAGGACACCGTGTCGCGGTGGGCGCGGAACGGGCGCCTCCCTGACGCGGTCCAGGGCATCGACGGCCAGTGGCGGGTACCTCCAGCCATCCTGCAGGCGATGGTCGCCGGGAAGGGTGAGTGAGTAGCGGCCGGGTCCGCTCGTGACGCTTGCCTCGTACCCCGACCGGTTCCCTGTCCGGCGCCGCGTCCATCGCGGCCTTCGGCGGGGTCATGAGGTACTACCCGCCGGGTCCTCGTAGCTGATCCCGCCATCCGGCAGCAGCCACCCCGGCCGCCCGCTGCCATGCCACCGGACCGGCGTGACAGCCGGGTCCTGCGAAGGCCACAGCCACAAGCCCCTTCGCTGGTCGCCCAGGTCCTGGCGCAGGCCGATGCAGCGACGGCACTGATCGCACGCCGTCATCAGGTTCTCCGCGGTGACGTCGCCGTCGTCCCGTCGCAGGATGACCCCGAACTCGCCGCCACCGGTGACGAGCGCGCTGCAGCGCACGCAGCGCCAGCCATCACGGTCAAGGACCAGCCGTCGCACCTCAGGCGGGACTTCCACGTCCCGCATCGGGAAGCCGGCGGCCGGCCGGCGCGGACCCGTCATCGGCAGTCGCCGCGACAGCGCCCCGGCGCTCCCCGTCCGCGGGGCGCGCTTCATTCGCTTCTGCCTCGGAGGCATGGAATCTCCACGCATGCCAGTCACCCGGTCATCGACGGCAAGCCGTCACAAGTAGCCATCATGCGGGCTACCCTGTCACGACCGGCCCGTGAAGTGGCCGAATCCTGCGAGTACGGCGGTTCGCGGCTTTTCTGTGCAAAGCATGAAATTCCCGATGTGCCGCATTCCCGATAGTGGCCGGGTCGCTATCGCAGGTAAAGCGGGTGTCATGTTGTCCGCGCGGCCTGTCCCTGCTGGTAGGCAGCGCCTGTATCGCGGAAACGGCCGTCTTGCTCACCCCCGACGCCCATACGATTTGTCGCCATGGATGCTGGTACCTGGGTGGCGCTGGTCGCCGCGTTCCTCGCGACGGTCGTTGCGGTAGCCGTTCCGTGGTTCACGTTCCGCCTTGCCATGCGGCAGGACCACGTCCGATGGATACGCGAGCAGAGATCCGAGCTGTACGTGGACATGCTGGCCGAGGCGTATGCCGAGCAGGACTGGCTCAAGCTCGAGACCGCGCCAGCGCATATTCAGGAGAGCGGGCGGAAGTTCCTCACGGACAAGCGGCTGTCGCCTGCGGAGCGCTCGCGGCTGGCAGCCAGGGGATCGATCCACGGCAGTCAGCGCGTCTACCAGCTGTTCACCCAGTTCAACGGCGAGGCGCACATGCTGCTGATAAGCAGCCGGGTCGAGAATGACCCCGACGCCATCCAGATGACGGTTGACGTGCGGCTCGGCGCCCTCATCGATGAGCTGCGGGAGGCGATCCGCAGCGAGCTCGGTGCGGACCTCGTCCCTCTGGACGGCGGGGATCCTGGCTCCGCAGGCGTCCCGTAGTGCTTTCACCCGAAAGCACTACTGTTTCTCTCGCCTGACGGCCACGAGATGCCGATCCGCGCAAGAGCACTACTAGAAACCGGTCACGAGAGTGCAGGAGAGTGCAGGGCGGACGGCCAGTCATGGCGCGGCAACCATGGACAGGGCCATCTCGCTCTTGATGTTGGCCAGTTGCTCGTTAGTCGGATACTGAGTCCCGTAGAAGTTCACGATCACGGGCGCCCTGTTCTGCTGCATCGGGGTGATGGTCGCGCCTGACGGGCCGGCGGTGAGCAGCTCAGGTCCCGCGTCGCCGACGACGCCCGTCTCGCCGGGCGACATGTGGCCGCCGTTGGCGTACCAGTGGTACTGCTGCTCGTGGGCCCACGCGGCCGCGGGGTCGCCGTACCGCTGGCGGACGTAGTTCTCGAACGCCGTGACCTGCCCTTGCGCCGTGGTGGCATCGCCGCCGTACTGCGCGTACTCGCTCGGCCCGCTGATGAACTGGGCGATGCCGTAGGCACCGCTTGACGGGTTGGTCGCCGTCAGGCTCCAGCCGGCCTCGGCCATCTCCACGCTGTTCAGCGCGTCCCACTGGGCACCCGTCCAGCCGATGGCCGCCGCCATCTCCCGGGCCAGGGCCTGGACGCCGGCCGCGGCACCGGCAGGCGCCCCGGCGGCGCTGCGGCTAGCGGTCGCTCCCGCTGTCGCGGCCCCCTCAAGAACGGCCGCCAGGTCGCTCGCCGACGCGTCGTACTGCCCGGTAGCCCAGTCCGCCAGCCCTGGCACCGTGCCCGAGTAGCTGCCGCCGAGCGCCGCCAGGCCGCCCGTGGCGAAGTGCATCGCGTTGATCGAGTCGAGCAGCCCGGTCCCGTAGTGGTCCACCGCGTCGGCCTGGACCACGTACTCGTTGTCCGACAGCCGGGCGATGATGTCGTCGGCCTTCGGCCGTCCCGAGCCGCCCCTGATCAGGCCGCCGTCCGCGGCGCTCCTGGTCGCGTGCAGGTTAATCGAGGACGCGACCTCCGACTCTGTCCACGTTCCGGTGGCGGTCTCGTCCAGCGTCCACTTGGTGCTGGACGGGATCTTGCCGATCTTCGTGATGAACCCGTCGACCATGCTGGTAGCGGTCTTGGCGTTGACCCCGGCCTGCTCCAGGTCGGAGATGAGCTGCGCCCGGTCATCGGCGGTCTGCTGGCTTGTGGTGCCCGTGTCGAGGATCGAGGTCTTCAGGGTGCCGATCTCCGTCGCGGTGCTGTGCGACGTGTCCCCGGCGCTGCGGACCTGGTTGGTGAACTGGTCCTGGAGCACCTGCGCGGCCTTGTCTGCCGCTTCCGTCTGCTGCTGGGTGGAGGTGGTGAGCTGGTCTTCCCACTGCTTCAGGCCCTCGATGGCCGTCGTCGCGAGCGCACTGCCGCCCCCCAGCGTGGCCAGCTTGTCGATCTGCTCGTTGATGTAGCTGGTTACCTCCTGCGAGGAGTCCTTCTGCGTCACCATCGCCTCGGCGGTCTGCAAGACGGCGTTGCCCACCGCCACATACGACTGCTGGAGGGTGACGGACTGGCTGTTGGTGCCCGTCATCGACGCGCCCGCCTCGTGGGCGTTCGAGGACAAGGCTAGGAAGTCCTGCGCCACATCCAGCGCGTCGCCCTGCGTGGACAGGAAGTTGCCGACCAGCAGGCCATAAGAGTCGCTGAGGGCGCTCACCCGGGATGACGCGGTCAGGGCGTCGTTGCCGAACGTGAGCATGTCGCCTGCCAGCTGGGCGGTCGGCCCGGTGGCCCCGAGGTTGGCGTCGCCGTACTTCTCGACCTTTGCCATCGCCTCCTCGGCCGCGCTCCCGGAGCCGGACAGCTGCGTGGCCGATACCCCGGCCGCCGTGGCGAGGGCCTCAGCCTGCGCCCGGGTGATGTTGTAGCGGCCCTCCAGGTCACCAAGGTGCGTCCCTAGGCTCATGAGGGTCGTCTCGGCCTGCGACGCGGCCCCGTGCACCTGGCTGAGGGAGCTCGCGTAAGCGTCGACGCCGGTGTGGACGCTGAACTCGGCGCCCGCGTCGCTGGTGGCGTCCTTCGCGGCGAGGGTGGCCCCTTGCACCCCGGTGAGCTGCGAGATCAGCTTCTGGTAGCCGCTGATGTTGTAGCCGGTGGCGTCGTCCTGCCTGGACATCGTGTCGTACAGGTCGGACTGGCTGCCCGACAGTGCCTTCACCGCGTCCGTGACGCCGTCGATGATGGTGGGGACGGCCATCATCCACATGAACGGGTCGACCGCCATGGTGCCCAGTCGCTCGCCGAGGGAGTCGAGCACCCCGCCGAGCGGGCCCAGCTTTCCCGCGGCGTCCTCGCCCGCGTCGCCGATCGACTCGGTGTCGTCGTTCAGCTTCGAGAGGGACGCGGCGCGGGCGTCCGCAGACGCGGCGAACACGGTGTCCATCGCCGCGATCTTCGCCGGGACCTCGTCGAGGGTGGTTCCGAAGCGGGCTGCCTGGTCGTCCATGGCGAGCCAGTCGCCGCCCATGCTGGCGAGCTCGCCGGCGACACCGCCCAGAGCCGCCCCGAAAGTGCGCAAGGACCCGGTCAGGGTGCCGAACCGCGAGTCCATGCCGTCGAAGTCGCCACCGGCCGTGCCGATCTGCTCGGCCAGGTACTCCAGCTGGCCGCGGGCGTCGGCGAGTCCCTCGTGCAGGTCCGTCAGCCGGCCGGAGACCCCGGCCAGGTTCTCGTTGAGCTCGTCGAAGTCGTCGCCGCCCACGCCAGTCGCGAACCGGAGGAAGTCGGCGTCCACCGTGTCGAGCTGCGACGCCAGCCGCTCGGCTTCCGCGGTCACGCCGGCAAGGTCAGCCTCGATCAGGTCGCCGTCATCGGCGGCCGCGGCCGCAACCCCGTTCAGGGCGTCGACTGCCGCCTGCATCTGGGCGGGCAGCCCGGACAGGAGACGGGGCTGTGACCAGTACTCGTCGAGGGCCTCTCCCGACGCCTGCGCCGCGGACGAGACCTCGCGCAGTTCCTCCACCGCGGCGGTGCCGAACGACCTGACCGACGTCTCCGCCGGGCCGGTGTCCGCGTCCACCATGACCGTGGCGACGGCACCCGCGACCTGCTCGTCGAGCACGGCCTGGAAGTCGGCGACGTCGGGTACCACCCGGACAGGGACGGCCGCCCCGCCTACTTCCTCGTCGAGGGCCTGCGTGAAGTCAGCCGTCTCGGGCACCACGCGAACACCGATGGCCAGGTCCCCGAGCTGGGCCTCAGCCGCCTCGGCGAAGCCGGACACGTCGGGGACGACCCGCGCGTCGACCTCCGCGCCTGCAGCCCCGGCAAACGCGCCCGCCAGCCCGGCAGTCAGCCCGGACAGTGCCCCGGCATGAGCGGAGATCACCGCGCCAAAGCCAGCGCCCAGCCCCTCCAGCCCACCAGTCAGGTTGCCGACCTCGGAGGCGAGGTCCGGGACGACGCCGGTCGCCTGCATGACGGCAGCCGACACGCCGGCAAGCGACCCGGCTGCCGTCTCCGCGGTGCCCGACAGGACGGCCATCTCGCCGCCAACAGCGGAGATCGCGGCCTCCGCGCCACTGGCAGACCCCTGGACGCCGTCAAGCTGTCCGGCGACGTCCTCGACACCGCCGCCCGTGGCAACGCCGACCGTGATGCCCGCCGAGGCCGACGACAGCTCGCCGGCGAGCGCCTCGGCCTGGTCGCGGGCGGCGCCGGCATCGAGGCCGACGGTCAGCTCGGCATGAGCCTCGTTGACGTCCGAGACGAGCGCGGCCACCTCGCTGGTGGCCTCCGACGTGTTGGCGGAGACCCGGATGCCAACCGACTCGTCCCCGAGATCTGAGAGCGCCGCGTCGAACCCTGCCGCGTCCGGCACGACGCGCACGCCGACGACCGTCCCCGCGGTCTCCTCATCGACGCTGCCCTGGAAGCTCCCGGCGTCCGCGAGGACCCGGACAGCTGCTACCGCGCCCGAGGTCTCCTCGTCGACGGAGTGCTGGAAGTCTCCGCCGTCAGCCAGCAGGCGCACGGCCGCGACAGCACCGCCAGTCTCCTCATCAACCGCGTGCTGGAAGTCAGCGGCATCGGGTACCACCCGGATGTGGGCGATGATCCCGCCGATCGCCTCGTCAAGCAGGTCCTGGAAGTCGCCGAGGTCGGGGGCGACGGCCACGAACGCTCTTGCAATCTCGAACCCTGACTCGTCAGGCATCCGGGCTCACCTTCCTCACGTCCGCGCTGCTGAGCGCGGCGTCACTCACGAGCTGCGCCGTGTCGCCGGGTTCCGCCGTGACGTCGCTGCGGCCGTGGGCTTGCCCCGGGTGGGCTTCGGAACGGGAGTGCTGATCTCCTTCGCGGCCTGCCCGCTGGCAACACGGCGCTTCTTGTCGAGCAGCTGCCCCAAGACCTTCTTAGCGATGGGCGTTTGTGCCCTCTTGAGGCGGCGCTCGGTCTCGGCGATGTCCTGCCTCGCGCCGGCCGGAGATCCCGCGCCGCCGCGCTTCGCCGCTGCCATCACGCCGCCCCGCCACGCTCGCGCGGCACCCCGTAGCCGAGGTGGGTCAGCTTCCCGCGCCTCATCCACTCGTTGACCACCTGCGGACGCGCTGCGGCGCAGTCCTCGCGGGTGATCACGCCGTTGTAGTCGGCCGTCAGCTCCGTCCGGCGCCTGTCTGCGGCCAGGAGCTGCTCAGTGGTCGGCCGGGCGCTCGTCCGGGGTTCAGGCGCTCGGGTGACGGGCTGCTGCGGGATTGCCCATCCCTGGCGCTCGCTTACCTCGCGGGCCCACTTGGCACGCTCCCGCTGAGCCTGCCAGGGGAGCATCGAGTTCCACTGGCGCAGCTGTTCGGCAGAAGGCCTCACCGCGTCCGCAGGCCTCGCCACGTCCGCCAGCCTCTGCGACTGCCTGTCCGGTCCGATGCCGAGCTGGGTCATCTGGCCCCGGTTGCGCGCGGCGGCACGCTCGGCCTCCGTCGCCTGCATGACATCCTCGGCGGTCCACTGGCCCGTGGCCCGTCGCTGCACGGCCGCGGCGTCCACCACGGCCTGGCGCTCGGCGGGAGTGGGACCGGTGACGCTCCGGAGCCTGGCGACGACCTGGGCGTCAAGGCGCGGCGACGTGAGGTCGGCGTCGGTGAAGTCCCGGCAGAACGAGAGCGAGTCCGCCAGGTGCGCATGCTCGGGAGCGACCCGGCGAAGGGCGTCGGCCAGCGCCAGGGCACGGACAAGATCGGTACTCATGCTTCCTCCTCGGGGGTAGTCCTAAGCGCCCGGGTTGCTTCGTCCAGTTCGCGCAGGAGCCGCCCGTAGGCGAGCCGCAGCTCGCCTACGGGCGTGCGCGCTCCGGTTTCCCACCGGTGGACGGTCATCTCGTGCACATTGAGCTCGGCCGCCATCCGCGCCTGGGTCACGCCAGCGGCCTCGCGGATGGCTCGGGCGACGGGCGCGGGTGGCAGTGACAGCGATTCCCGGACCTCAGCTATGAGTCCGCTCATAGGTGCACCCTTCCGCTCGCATATTGGCTTAGTACCAAGCTAAGAACCTGGCTACGTCGCGGCTAGGGTGCACGAAACTATGAGCGCTCAAATGTGCGCACCGATAGTCAGGTGGCTGACCTCGCGGCTAACCTGGTGGTTATGTGGATCATCGACGCGGCGGACGGCGTGACATGGCGCGAGGTGGACTATGACGACAGGCCCGACCACCTGTCCGTCCGGATGCGGTTCGCGGCCACTGGCGACGGCGTGGCCGTGGCCGGGGTCCAGGTCGAGCGCACGGACGGACGCGCCCTCACCGCGCGGGACCTGCGGATGGTGAGGTTCCCTCCGAACTGGGTGCTGTTCGGCGAGACCGTCGTGCGCTGGTTCCAGCCGGGGCCCGAGACTACCGTGCGCAGCCGCAAGGGGCCGAAGGGCGACGACGAGGCACGGGACCGCATGGTGTGGGACCTGTACCGACAGGCAATGGACGTCGCCCCGCGCGCCCCGGTGCAGTGGATGCTCCCGCAGCTTAAGAGAAGCGATGCCACCGTGCGCCGGTGGATCGTGCGCGCCAGGAAGCGGGCTACGGAACTCGGATGGGACGACCAGGCCAGCGCTCCGCAGTAACCGCAAGGAACCAGTGATTACCCGCGATAAGGCGTCAGCCGTCCAGGGAGGACGCGCGAAACCGCTGGGCCGACTCCAGTTGCTTACATGCGATAGACGGGGAGCATCCGACATGGGCACAGTCACAGCCATCCGCACCGACGAGGCGGCCACCCTCAGACGGGCCTGCGCCGACTACCTCGCGACCCTCGACCACCCGGAGAGCCAGAGCACCCGCAAGGCGTACACCTCAACCCTCCGCGCGTTGCGCGCCGGGTTCGGCGACGCGACCGGCGCCGGCGAGCTGGACGCGCTCCGCGTCGGCGCGTGGTTCACCGCCAGGTGGAGTGACGCCGCGCCCGCGACGTGGAACCGGCACCTGGACGCGATACGGTCCGCTCAGAAGTACTGGCAGGGCAGAGGGTGGATGGACAACGTACTAGACCTCACTGCGGCGATCCGGCGCCGCAAGCGCGCCGCAGACCGGTCCCGTGCGCTGTCCCGCGCGGACATCGAACGGCTGCTGTCTCGCGAGGACGTCGCGCTCAGGGAAAAAGTGCTCTGGTCGATGCTGTACGAGACGGCCGCCAGGTCGGCCGAGGTCCTGCGCCTGGACGTCGGGGACCTCGACCTCGCCAACCGGCGCTCGAGGGTGACACGCAAGGGCAGCGCGATCGACGTCGTCATCTGGCAGACCCGAACGGCCCGGCTGCTGCCGCGGCTGCTAAAGGGGCGCAAGTCCGGTCCCGTGTTCCTGACCGACCGCAGGGCGCGCGTGGCGCTGCCGCCGGGCGATGTCGACCAGACCAGCGGAAGAGCCCGGCTGTCCTACCGGCGGGCCGAGGAGCTGTTCCAGGCGGCGACCGAGGGCGAGCACGGGGGCCCCTGGACGCTGCACCAGCTCAGGCACAGCAGCCTCACCCACGACGCCGAGAACGGCGCGAGCACGCCCATGCTGATGGCCAAGTCCGGGCACACCAGTGTTGCGTCGCTGGCCCGGTACGCGCGGCCGTCAGCCGAGGCCCTCCAGCGGTGGCAGGAGCAGAACGACCCCGCGCGGCGGCGGTAGCGTCACGCCCGGTGGGAGCGCGAGCGGGAGGCGCCCGGGTAGCGGCGTCGTAGCGATGTCCGTGGCGTCGTCTTCCAGCACTCTGCATGCGCCGCCGGCCGGTAATCAGGTTAGATACGTGGGGTGTTGCACCGCAGACATATTGATCCTCAGGGAGGAGACCGGGCGTGATCCCCAAGCTCAACGCCCTCACTGGCCTGCTGCCTCTGGGCAGGCATCCGTGCACTCAGGCGGAGGTGGAACAGTCCTTCGTCACTGCAGCCACCTTCAGTTCGTCCACGACCCGTGCCGCCATCTGGCACGACTGGCAGCGGGCGTCCCTGTTGCTGCAGCAAGCAGTCAAGGTTCACGCTGCGTGGATCGGGGGCAGCTTCACCACGAAGAAGGTCGACCCCGGCGACATCGATGTCACCTTCTTGATCAACGGAGATGACTACAGGAAACGAACGCCAGCGGACAAGCAGGTGGTGGCCCTCTTCGCTCACTCCCAAGTAAAGTCAGCACTGGGGCTAAACGTGGACACCTACACCGTGTCGTGGCACTGCGTGCCGGACCCCGCGCTTGCCAATGGGCTTCATCGGACTTACTTTCTAGATCGAGGTCACTGGGACGACTGGTGGCAGCGCCAGAGGGTGACCCCCAAAGGGGAGCCTCCGATCGCGGAGGACACGCCGCCGCGGCGCGGATACCTGGAGGTGCCGTTCAATGACTACCTCTGACTTGGGCCTAGACGACCTGCGTAAGCGAGCACTCGCAGCCGACGTCTATGTGCCGGACGACCCGGAGGAACTCGGCCGCCTGAGCATGCGTGCCCTCCTTGAGGCGACCGGCAGCGGGCCGCACCCCGGAAGGCCGGAGGTAGCTATCCGCCTGTACGGCCCGGGAGTGCCCGATCATGAGATTCCCGTCCGGGAGGCCACCGGCATCCTCGCCGCCATACAGGAGGCCGTGTCATCTATTGGCCAGGCGTTGCGCCACGAGCCTACGATTCACGGCGCGATCCAGACTGGCATCCTGAAGGCAACTGAGCTCCGGATGTCCCCGGCGATCACTGCCGGCTCCGTCGTTTTCCACCTCTCCGGTGCCGGGGAAGAGATAAGCGGCGATGAGGCACCAGAAGCTCACGGGAAGCGACACCCTAGTCGATGACGCCATGTCCGAGCTGTTCACAGTGCTGGAAAAGTCGGAGGCTAACCAGCTGGACAGCACCGCGCTCGCGCAGGATCTGCGGCGACTCGGACCCCGTACAGCCATGCACCTCTCAGACCTGGCCAAGCAGGTAACGGCCGACGACATCGACGTCGACTTCGCATGGCGGAACCCGGCAGGACGTAACCGCAAGGCCTCACTTCAGCGCCCGGCCGCGCTAGCACTCAGCCGTGCAATCGAGTTGAACAGGGTCGAGGCCAAGATCATCTCCCTAACTGGCGTCCTCGTTACCATCAGCGCGGTCACGAAGGCTGAACTGCGCACCGACAGCGGCGAGCGCATCAGGATGTCGGTTGATGTCGCGGTCTCGCCAACCCTCGGACCGTTCTACCACCAGCGCGTAGAGGTGCAGGTTGAGCTTACGACCACCTGGTCGACCAACACTGGCAAGGAGACCCGGGAGTTCAGGCTGCTAGACATTCGCCTGGCAGAGGCGGGTCCCCGATAAACGGGGGATCCGCGCGGGCTACTTGCATGGGCTTTCCTCCTGCCGTGATGCCGGCCCCCGCGAGATCGCCGGCTTGGCAGCCCAGTTCCGCAGGGCCGAGCCACTCGGCGCGCTGGCAGCGCTACCCGGGGGGCACCTCCCGGCCGTTCACGTACCGTCGTATGACCGTGTCCGGCTGTCCCGGCTCCCTGACGGACACCTTCTGCGCCGTCCCGGTGCAAGACCTGTACGTGGCCTCGGCCAGGGCGTCGAGCAGCCCCCTGAGGGTGCGCGGGTACACGTCATCGCCGTGGCGGATGGGGCCGTAAGGCTCGGCGTCGCGGACGACGTAGGCATGAGGAGGGGGCAGCAGGTCGTCCCACATGAGTCCCCCCGGTCACGGGCACACCTCCAGCGACCAGGGACTTTCCCCCGGGCAGCCCAGGAAACACGCCCGCTTAGCTCATAGAGGGAAGGAAGCGATGCGGAACGGCTTGGACGTGATGGGCAGCGGGCACGGGCATCCGCACGGCAGTACATGCGCGACCAGGACGGCCCGCACGCCGTGGGCGTCGCTGTCGCGGCACTCGCCGATGATCCCATCCCGCCGCCACCGGACGGCTTTCACCGCGGCGACTACCACCGGCTGCACGTCGGCCCCTACCGGGTGCATTACATGATCGACGGCGACCTGGTCACGATCGAGCGCGTGGACAAGGTGCCGGGGCAGTAAGCCGCTCAGGGCCGCTTGCATGAGGGTGCCGCTATCTGCGGGATTGCATGGGGGCGGCCCGTTGGCACCTTCATGTGTTGGGGGAACGCGCGGCCGTTCGGCCTTCCATGCGTTCGGCGAACGGCTCCGCGTTCCCGCGGTCATGGGGTTCCCCCGGAGACTTGCGGTTTGCCCGGTCAAACGTCGGCGGCCGCGGCCAGCCGGTGGCGATCCCCCTCATCCGTCCGGACGCGGTGCCTCGCGCTCGCCTAGAGCCTGCAGGAAGATCTCCGTCTCGCGCATCGTCTTCGGTTTGCGCTTGCCCCGGCGGACCTCGTCGTCACGCAGCGCCCGGCGCACTGCGGTCAGGTACGCGACCCGCTCGGCGTCCGTCATCTTGGCTACCGGCTTGCTCGGCTCCGGCAGCTCTAGCAACCGTCGCCGCCTGTGTCCTGCCATCTCAGTACCCTCCGAGGTGGATTCTTCGGCCGCCCAGGTACACCGTGATCATGCCGCCCCCGATCTCTTGCTGCCGCCGGGACTCGTCCAGCAGCGCTATGGCCCGGTCAAGCGCCCTGAGGTCATCAAGGGCGCCGGGGCGCTCGAGCAGCGCGTCCGCCTGGCGGCGCAGCGCGCTCGCCTGCCTGAGCGCCGCCATGCGCTGTGCGAGGTCCGCGGGGAAGGGCACCGAGCCGTCCAGCAGCCCGCGCGTGAACCGGCGGCTCCGGTAGCGCGGCCAGTTCCCGTCCGCCGCGAGGGCGTCCGCGCCGCCAGCCGCGACGACCAGCCTGTCAATGATCTCCCTGCGGTGCTCAGGGCTGTCCGGGTCCAGGCCGTAGGCGACGGCGCCGATCGTGCATCTGCGCGGGCGCATCACCCCGGCTTCGAAGTACTGGATCGACTTCCGCGAGAGGGCGGAGCGCTCGGCGAGCCGCCGTGTTCCGAGGCGGGCTGCTAGCCGCAGGCGCCGCAGCTCGGCGCCGAACCCTGAAACGGTGGTCACAGGAACGGTCGCACCGGGCGGGGAAGCATCATGCGTGCGCGATGGAACGACACAGAGCGCTGCAGTGCCGGGGTTACCGGGCGCTGGCTTGTTCATGCTGCCGGGCGCCTTCGGTGGAATGCCTCGGCGGTCGTCATGGCCTTGTGGGGTGGTTGGCTCGATCGTGCGTAGTCGCCGGGGCATCGACCCGGCCGGGCCCTTCTGCCTCGGCGGCAGGCGTGCCGGGGCCTGCGGCTGCCTGTGTCATCTCGCGTAGTTTCGCGGCTGTTCTGGCGCGCATGTCCGCGAAGAAGGCGCGGCGCTCATCCTCGGTCATGTCCTTGATCGGCTTGGGGGTGCTGTCTTGCGTGCCTGCTGTCGGCGCTTCCGGGTGCCGCCGGGTGCGGCGGATCATTCCGGCCACGGGAGTCTCCTTCGGTGCTGTTGGTCTTGCGCTGGGGGAACGGGTGCCCGACTGGCGGCCGTCACGCGGCACGCTCGACCGGCAGTGCGGTACCGGGCGCTGACCGTGGGGTGACGAGGCGGAGGGCCTCAACGTGGCTGCACCGGGGGATCCTGGCCGGGCATGAGCACCACCAGCCCCGGGCCGGGTCATGGCCGAGCTGGTAGACCGCGCTGTCGCCGACGCACACGGCGTCGACCACGTCGCCGGACACGCGGGTGACGGTCAGCGCTCCCTGGCTGAGCAGGCGGCGAGCCTTGGCGGCGGTCGTCTCCCGGGTCATGCGGCCTCGCCCCCGTTGCGCCGGTCCTGCCGCATCCGGACGTCGGCGAGGTGCCTGCACCGGTCGTGGTAGTCCGCTCCGGGACTGGTCGGCTCTTCCGGGGTGCGGCAGCCGGCATATCGGCACCGCCAGTTGTCCGCCCCCTTATCAATCGATTCGCCTTCGGCCCCGGCCGGTCTGGCTTCCGCGCCGGTCACCGCGGCGAGCAGCGGCGGCTGAGGGGACTGACTTTTATGGGGGGATAGGGGTTGAGGGGACACTGAGGGGATGGGGTCGCCGATTTCGGCGACCTTTGACGCCAAAAGTGGCGACCTTTGGGGGGCAATGGTGGCCGGATCTGGCGACCATTGAGGGTCGTTGCTCGCCGGATCTGGCGTGCTTTGCGGAGCATTGCTCGCCAGAAGTGGCGACCTTTGACCGTCATTGCTCGCCGGATCCGGCGACCTTTGGGGGATCGGGCGTGGCCTCAGCGGCGGGACGACGAACCTGAGGGCGTGGCCCTTCGCCGCGAACACGAGCCGGCCGCGCTTGTCCCTGACGGGCTTACCGTCCCGGTCGGTGATGGGCTGGCGCATCTCGTACCCGGTGGCCGCGATCTCGCCTAGGGCACGCGAGATCGCACGAGGACTCATGCCGGTCTTCTCGGCGAGGCCCTCGTGCCAGGTCCCGCGGCGCCACTCGCCCTCTACGGGGATCGCAGACCACCGCGGCGACAGCTCCCCCGCCCAGAAGTCCTGCCACTCGTCACGCCCGGCCAGCTTTCCGTCGCGGGGCCTGCCGTCGTCGGGGTCCCGCGCATCGTCGGCGATCAGCCCCGCGAGCAGGCGATGCTGAGGGTTCCAGTCAGGGGGAGCGCCGAGGTCGATCATGCGCCGTAGCTCGTATCCCACGGCCTCACGCTGCCCTTGCTGGCAGTCCGGCGAGGGCTATCCTGAGCGCAGACGGCTCCGGCTGCCTGGCGGCGGCGGTGCCGGTGATCCCAGCAGGGCGGCTACCCCCAGGTGGTCGCCCTGTCGCCTTACCGGGCAGCATCCGCACCGCCGCCCGCCTCGAACAGGTCGGCGACGGAGCAGCCGAGGACCGCCGCGATCTGGCCAAGCGCTGTGGTGGGCGGCGTGATCCTGCCCCGCTCCCACTCCCGGGTAGTGAAGCTGCTGCGACCGGTGGCGATGGCGACGTGCTCGGGTGACAGGCCAGCCGCAATGCGGGCGTCCCGCAGCCGCCGCGGGGAAAACGACGAAGTGACCAAGGCGTAGCTCCTGGCGCAAATGCGAACGCCGAGGCGGCAACGACTCTCGATGGTCGCTGCTGCTCGGCGCTCCCGCCCGGGGAACCAGCCGTTCGCCGCGCGCACCCGCCCGGGGTGCCATGCACTGCTAGCTGCTCGATGTTCTGTTTGGGGTCAAGGCTATATGGGCCGGACTGCACGAGGCGTCGTGCGACAGTTCGGCACTCGGGCGGATCCATGCCGGACGAGTCGCAGAACAACTCGGGGCGTCCTCTCGGGGGTGTCGGCGTGGGGGTGTGACCTGCGCAAGGATGCGGGGAGGAGTGTCGGACAGCGAGCCAAGCCGCCTAAGTCGGTCTTAGGCATATCTTGGTGCGAGTTCCGCCAAGCGTGCGATGCCCGACAGGCTGCGGGCCGCAGTACTGGTCGGCGCGTTCGCCAGGATGCGGCTCGCCGAGGCGTGCGGCCTCCGCGTCGCTGACGTCGACTTCATACGGGGCGTCGTCAGCCCGGCGGTCCAGGCCTTGACGCGTCGCCAGGCCGGGACCCACTTGCTTGGGCGTACGGCCTTGAGTCCCGCTGGCGGGTCTGGCGGCGGGTCCTTCTCTCGGCGTGACATCGGGTGACCTCCTCTCGGGCTGGCATTATGGGACCGGACGGGAGGGGAATCACGCAGCCGGGGGGACGCCGCCCCGAGGCTGCTCGGCGAGCCAGGATTTGACCCAAACGGGGTCGTAACGGCGAAACTTTCCAATTTTCCGGAACTCTGGGCCGCCGCCCCGGCTCGCCCACTGGTCGAGCGTCCCGATCGGGACCTTGAGGTAGTCGGCGAGTTCCTCGGACGTGACGAAGCCGTCGCGGTCGAGGAGGGCCGGAGGCTGTTGCGCTACGGGTGCCGGGGGCTTCGCCTTGGGGGGCATGGGTGCCTCGCTCGCTCATTTGTCTTTTGGGCAACTATATTGTCCAGGTGGCGACTGATGACAACAAGGTAGAGGGGGTGGCACCTCATGTCAAATAGGCGCTACGGTTGTCTACATGACAAGTTTCAGCGCCAGCGACCTGGCCGGACGGCGCCTCCGGCATCTACGCGAGCGCCGAAAGTGGACGGCCAAAGAACTGGCCGACCGGTGCGCCCGCTTGGGGGCACCCCACATCACATCCACCGTGATAACCAACCTGGAGACCAGGCGGCGGGCAACGCGGGAGATCACGCTTGACGAGGTGCTCGTGCTAGCAGAAGTGCTGGATGTACCGCCGATTCAGTTCATGACGCCCCTAGACGCGGCAGAAGAGCTAGAAGTCGTGCCAGGCGTCAGCATGGATGCCCTTGCGGCGGTCGCGTGGCTCGCGGGCGAACCTCCTAGCGATCTTCTAGCTCTCATAGACGCACAGTTTCCCGGGCCGGGCATTACCGAGAGACTGCTCGCGCAACGCAGCAATGCAGTGACCACTGTCCGTCAGATCGGGATCGTGACAGACAGCATCATCAGGTGGGATGAAGCGGCACAAGATCCTGAGTTGCACGAGAACGATCCGCACAGGATTGAGGTCTACGCGAAGGACATCGCGGCTATGGCTGATCGGCTGATGCACCTTGCCGCTCGGATGGAGACCCTAGGGTACGCGCCTCCGGGACTGGGCGCGGTGCGAAAAATCCTAGAGCGCCGGGAGCTTCCGTCGACGCTTCGCGAGTGGCAGCAACGTGCTGCGGAGTCCGCAGTCAGATACCGCGGCGCGGACCGCCGGAGGATGCCTGATGGCTAGGGTGAAGGACCTCTGGTTCTCCGAGGTCCCTGTCAGGGACGCGGCCGGGAAGGCCCTGCGGGACGATACCGGTCACGTCGTCACCATGAAGAAGAAGACCGCCAAGCACCCGGACAACGGCGGCTCCAAGACCGCCAAGCGGTGGCTCGCCTGCTGGGACGACCCGGACGGCAACGAGGTCACGAAGGCGTTCGGCAAGCAGTCCGATGCCAAAGACCACGGCGAGAAGATGGAGGGCGACGCCGATCGCGGCGAGTACGTCAGCCCGAAGGCAGGCGAGGCGAAGTTCGGGCCGCTGGCCGAGAAGTACATCCGGCTCCGCGATGTCGGCGGCGGCAGCCGCTGGCGCTACTGGCAGGTCTACCGCAACCAGGTCAAGCAGGCGTTCGCGCACCGGCGGATCGGGGCCGTCGTGCCGTCCGACGTCCTGGAGTGGCTCCGCAGCCCGGAGATAGCGCCGCTCGGCCAGTCAACCCAGGGGCTGGCCTACATGATCGTGGCGGGAACCTTCGACCTGGCCGTTGCCGACAAGCTGCGCCGCGACAACCCGGCGCGGAACCGCATCGTCCCGGTGCCGTCGCAGGGAGACGCGCCGCCCCGCGACCTGTGGCCCGCCCGGGTGCTCTGGGCCGTCATCGACGCGCACCCGCCCCGGTACCGGGCGATACCGCAGTGCGCCGCAGGCCTCGGCCTGCGGCCGTCCGAGGCCATGGCGCTCGCAGAGGACGACTTCGACTTCGATGTCATGAAGGTCCACGTCCGGCGGCAGGTCGTCCTCGTCGACCGGAAGTGGTACTTCAAGCTCCCCAAGCGCGGCAAGGACCGCTGGGTGCCGCTGCCGCGCGGCGTGGCGGCCATCGTCCGCGCCCAGCTCGAGCAGTACCCGCCGCAGCCGTACGAGCTGCCATGGCTCGACGAGAAGGGCAACGTGGCCGCGGACCCGCACGCGTGCCGGCTGCTGTTCCGCTGGGAGAGCGCCGACCCCCGGACAAGCGGGCAGCACGTCCACATCGGGAACTACGACCACTCGGTGTGGACGCCGGCGCTCGAGGCGGCTGGCCTGAGCACCGCCCCCGCGGGGAACAGGAAGAGCGGGAACGGCGCGCACATCCTCCGCCACATGTACTCGCAGGCCCTGCAGGAGGCGGGGATAGCCCCGGCCGCTGTCGCCGAGTTCCTCGGCCACAGCAAGGGGCAGCTCCCGATCACGTTCCGCGTGTACGGGCACGTAACGGACAAGACGTTCGACCAGGCACGCCGGGCGATCGACAGGGCGCTATTCCGCCTGCGCCCAGTGGCCTCGGAAAAACCTGGCGGAACGGTGGCGGAACTGAGGGCCGCACGGTGACCGGGACCACCCGGCAGGCGCTGGCCACGCGGGCAAAGGTCCCGCGAACGTGCAGAAACGGTATATCGTCGAGACATGCCACCGCGCCCCGCACCACGAGATCTGCGCGCCTCAGACGCCGATCGGGAGCGCGTTGTCACGGTGCTGAACGCCGCCCTCGGCGACGGGCGGATCACGCTGGAGGAACACGATGAGCGGGTCCACGCCGCGCTGAGTGCCCGGACCCTCGGCGACCTCGTCGGGCTAACCAGCGATCTGGTGATGCCCAGCGGGCAGCCGATCCAGATCGACAGCGGGCCGGTGCTCAACGGCATCACGCTGGTCAACGGCATCCTGCACAAGGAGTCACGATCCGGGCGCTGGGTCGTACCCGCGGAGTTCATGGTAAACGCGGTGGGCGCCGACGTGACGCTGGACTTCCGCGAGGCGATCTTGACCGACCGGCACACGGTGGTCCGCGCCAACGCGCTAGGCGGCTCCGTGCGGCTGTTCGTCCCGGATGGCGTGACCGTCACGGTGGACGGGACCATCATCTTCGGACGCCAGAAGGGGGCGACACCGCACCGGGTGCCGCCCGCCTCGGACCAGCCGCTGATCGAGGTGCGCGCGCGAGTGCTCCTCGGCGAGATCATGGTCAAGTCCCCGCCGAAGCCGCGTCGCTGGCTTCCCGGCGGTCGCCGCCGCGAGATCCGGGACTAGCCAGCCTCTTACTCGTAGTCGACGCTGCTGTAGGCCTTCAGCTTCCACAGGGCGTGCTCGCTCCTGATGCTGCGGATCGTGCCCGACCGGGACCGCATCACCAGCGAGTGCGTCGTGCAGCCGCCGCGGGGGTACCGGACTCCGTCCACCAGCTCACCGTCGGTAATCCCGGTGGCCGCGAAGAACACGTCATCGGAGCGGACCAGGTCGTCGGTGGTCAGTACCCGGTCCAGGTCGTGCCCGGCGTCCAGGGCCTTGCGCCGCTCGGCCTCGTCGCGAGGCGCGAGCTTGCCGAGGATCACCCCGCCCAGGCACTTGATCGCGCAGGCCGCGATGACACCCTCCGGGGTGCCGCCCATGCCGAGCATCAGGTCGATGCCGGTGCCGTCGCGGGCCGCCATGATCGCCCCGGCCACGTCCCCGTCGGTAATGAGGTGGATGCGCGCCCCCGCTTCTCGGACGGCGCGGATCAGCCCCTCGTGCCGGGGACGCTGCAAGATCACCACGGTCACGTCGTGTGCCGTGCCGCCCTTGGCCTTCGCCACCGCCGCGATGTTGCGGGCGGGCGGCGCGTCGAGGTCCACGACGCCGGCCGCCTCCGGGCCGGTCGCCAGTTTCTCCATGTAGAAGATGGCCGACGGGTCGTACATTGAGCCGCGCGGCGCTACCGCCAGCACGGAGATCGCGTTCGACATGCCGTTGGCGGTGAGCGTGGTGCCATCGACCGGGTCCACAGCGACATCGCACGCCGCGCCGGTGCCGTCGCCGACCTCCTCGCCGTTGAACAGCATCGGGGCGTTGTCCTTCTCGCCCTCGCCGATCACCACGACGCCCTGCATGCTGACGGAGTTGATGAGCGCTCGCATGGCGTTCACCGCGGCGCCGTCAGCGCCATTCTTGTCGCCGCGGCCCACCCAGCGGGCGGCGGCCATCGCGGCAGCCTCGGTCACCCGGGCCAGTTCCAGCGCGAGGTTACGGTTCGGCGCCTCCTTGCGCGGCTTGTGCGTGCCAGGAAGGACCGTGCCACTTTGCTCGTCAGTCATTGTTCCCCTCTTCCCCGCTAGCGGCCGTCTCCCACGCCTGGGCGAGAGCACGGGTGAACGTCTCCGCCGCCTGTGCGCCGGAGACGCCAATCTTCATGTCAAAGACAAAGAACGGCACGCCGGTGGCGCCCAGCGCGTGTGCCTGCGCTTCGTCGGCCCGGACCGCGTCGGCGTACTGGTCGGTATCCAGGACCTTCGCCACGTCGGCCCCGTCAAGGCCGGCGCTGGTGGCGACCTCGATGACCACGTCATGGTCAAAGATCTGCCGTGCCTGCCCGAAGTTGGCCTGGTACACGGCGTTGACCACCGCGTTCTGCATGCCGCTGGCGCGGCCAAGGTGCAGCACCCGGTGCAGGTCGAAGGTGTTGCCGTTCGGTCGCTCCAGTTGGTACTCCAGGCCCTCCGCGCGGGCCAGGCCCGCGACCCGCTCCTCCATCGCGATGGCCTGCGGCGCGGGCATGCCGAACTTCTTGCTGATCATCTGCAAGTTGGTCTCGTGCCCGCCGACGGCCGCGCCGGGATCAAGCTCGAAGGAGCGGAACACAACCTCGACCTCATCGCGGTGGGAGAAGCTCGCCAGTGCCTTCTCGAACCTCGCCTTGCCGACGTAGCACCACGGGCAGACGACATCGCTCCAGATATCCACGCGCATGTATTAAGCCTAGTTGTCGCGGGCACGGTCGCGAACGTGACGTCAGGAACAGTGCTGTGACACCTGTTCAGCTAGAACGGCGCATCTGCACCTAGAACGGCGCGTCGGCGGCCGGACCGCCGTCACCGTCCTTGCGGGTGGCCATCGCCTCGGTCAGCCGGGCGCGGGCGCCGTCGAGCCACTCGCCGCAGATCGCGGCCAGCTTCTCGCCCCGCTCCCATAGCTCCAGCGACTGCTCAAGGGACAGCCCGCCAGCCTCCAGCCGTTTCACGACGCTGGCCAGCTCGTCGCGAGCCTGCTCATACGAGAGCGCTTTTCCGTCCGCCACGAGACCTAACTCTATTCCCGAACGGTCAGCTGATCGTCAGTTTGGACGGCGGCACGGACGATGAGGTGGTCTTCGGCGAAGCGCACCGTGAGGTCCTCGCCTGCCGTCACCTCCGAGGCGGAGCGGACCACTGAGCTGCCGGCGTTCGAGACGATCGCGTAGCCACGCTTGAGGGTGGCGGCGGGGGACAGGGCCGCCATCCTGGCCCTGGTGTGCCCGATGTCGTCTCCCGCGCGGGCCAGGCGGCCGTCGAGGCAGGTACGCGCTCGCCGCGCCATGGCCTCGACCTGCTCCGATTGCCGCTCGATCTCACGTACTGGGTCGGCGAGACAAGGCCGTGACGTTATGGATCCCAGCCACGATTGCTCTCTGTCTAGCCAGCCCTTGATGGCCCGCCGCCCCCGGTCGCGCAGCTGCGTGATGAGGGCCATCTGCTCGGTGACATCGGGCACGACGCGCTTGGCGGCGTCGGTGGGGGTGGAGGCCCGCAGGTCGGCGACATAGTCCAGCAGCGGGGTGTCCTGCTCGTGGCCGATCGCGCTGACCACCGGGGTGCGGCAGGCGGACACCGCCCGGATGAGGGCCTCGTCGGAAAAGGGCAGCAGGTCCTCCACCGAGCCGCCGCCGCGGGTGATGATGATGACGTCGACCTCGGGATCGGCGTCCAGTCGCTGCAGCGCGCTCATCACCTCGCCGGTCGCGTAGGCCCCCTGGACCGGCACCTGCTCGACGCGGAACCTCACCGCGGGCCAGCGGCGGGCGGCATTTTGCAAGACGTCCCGCTCGGCCGCCGAGTCGCGACCGCAGATGAGGCCGATGACGTGCGGCAGGAAGGGGAGCCTGCGCTTGCGCTCCGCCGCGAACAAGCCCTCTTCGGCCAACTGCTTGCGCAGGCGCTCCAGGCGGGCGAGCAACTCGCCGAGCCCGACGGCCCGGATCTCCAGGGCGGCGAGGGCGAAGGATCCCCTGCTCGCGTTGAAATCGGGCTTGGCGTGGATCACCACGCGCGCCCCGACCTGTGGGTCGGTCACCTCGAACACCGCCCGGGTGCAGGTCACCCGGGTGGAGACGGCGGCGACCGGGTCCCGCAGCGTCAGGAACACGGTGCCGCCCCGCTTGGTGCACTCGGCGATCTGGCCCTCGACCCATATCCAGCCGAGCTTCCCGATCCAGCCGCCGACGAGTTGCAGCACAGTGCGGACCGGAACGGGGGCTTCGGGGGAGGTCTCCAGGGCCATGCCCCTATCGTGCCTTACGAGCGCGCCCGCGCGTGGCGCGGACACTAGTGCCTGTAGGGGAAAGAACCTTGCGGACAGTCCCAAGGCCGTGAGCCACGGCGATGGGACTTGTCTATGTTCAGTAGGACACTTTCCTGCTAGCTGATGGCCTGGAAGCTCGTGGTCTCCCCAGCGGCGATCTTGACGATCCGGCGCTGGAACATCCCGATGACCTCCTCGCGACCCTGATGTGCCTTCTCGTAGTCGATCAGGACGGCAAGGTCACCCGGGTTGAGGGGCCGCAGCCGGGCTCGCAGCGACGCAACCGTCAAAGTGTCGTAGTTGGCCAGCGGAAGGGCGACGTCAGCGGCCGCGCTTTCGGGGGCCTGCGGGGCCACAGCCTCAGGTGCAGCTGCCTGGGTTGCCTTGGCCTGGGTTGCCTTGGCCTGGGTTGCCTTTGTCTGTGTCGCCTTGGTCCGAGTTGCCTTGGTCTGGGTTGCCTTGGTCTGGGTTGCCTTGGTCTGGGTTGCCTTGGTCTGGGTTGCCTCGGTCTGCGCGACGACGGTCTCGGGCTCGGCGACCTCGGCCTCAGGCTCGGCGACCTCAGCCTCGGGCGCCTCGGTCTGGCTGGCAGCCTGCGGCGCGGACTCCGCGGCGATGGCCCCGGTCTCCACAGCCTCGGTCTTGACAGCCTCGGCCGCCGGGGATTCGGTCTCGATGACCTTGACGTGGCTGACGTCTGGGCCGGTTGCCGTGGGCTTGTCGGCCTTCGCGCGGGACTTGCCCTTGCCACCAAACAGTCGGCCGACTACCGCGCGCACGCCCCGTACGGGCGCTTCCTTTACTTCCATCTGCTCAAACTCTCCATAGAGGGGACGGGTATGTCCAGTCTGCCGTAGTGCGCGCCCGTCCGTAGTGGGTTAATAAATGCTGTATCAACCGATCTTGGCTCAGGTGGCGTCAGCTTGCCCGGGGCTGACTGACCGGCGCGGCATCTCGCCTAACATGGGTGGCATGTCTGAGACCCACCGCCGGGTCCTGCTGGCAAAGCCGCGTGGCTACTGCGCAGGGGTTGATCGTGCCGTCCAAGCTGTCGAGATCGCACTTGAGCGCTTTGGCGCTCCGGTGTACGTGCGCAAGCAGATTGTGCACAATACGCACGTGGTCAGCGAGCTGACCAGGCGCGGAGCGGTCTTCGTCGATGAGACCGATGAGGTGCCCGAGGGCAGCGTCGTCGTCTTCTCGGCGCATGGCATCGCCCCCGAGGTCCGCGAGGTGGCGCAAGCGCGGAACCTGAGGCAAATTGACGCGACCTGCCCACTCGTCACCAAGGTGCATAACGAGGCGAGGCGATTCGCCGCCGGTGACTATGACATCTTGCTGATCGGTCACGAAGGGCATGAGGAGGTCGTCGGCACGACCGGCGAGGCCCCCGCCCGGATCCGCCTCGTCGATGGCGTTAAGGGCGCGGCCAGCGTGCAGGTCACGGACCCGTCGCGGGTCGTGTGGCTGTCGCAGACCACCTTGTCGGTGGACGAGACCATCTCGACGGTGGCCGCGCTGAAGGAGCGCTTCCCGCAGCTGATCGACCCGCCGAGCGATGACATCTGCTACGCGACCCAGAACCGCCAGGCCGCCGTTAAGGTCATCGCCCCCGACGCGGACGTGGTGATCGTCGTGGGGTCACGGAACTCCTCCAACTCAGTCCGCCTGGTGGAGGTCGCCAAGGACGCCGGTGCCGGTGCCGCCTACCTGGTGGACGACGCGGGAGAGATCGACGAGGGCTGGCTGGATGGCGCGAGCACGGTTGGGGTGACCAGCGGTGCCTCGGTTCCGGAGGACCTGGTGGCCGGGGTGCTCGCGAAGCTGGCGGCTCTGGGCTTCGGTGACGTGGAGGAAGTCGAGGCCGTGAAGGAGAAGATGTCCTTCCAGCTTCCCCGCGACCTGCGCAAGTAAGCGGCTAGCCGCACAGTCCCACAGGGCCAGGACCTCGGCCCGCAGGCCGCGCAGCAGGCCGATCACCACGGTGAGGGCCAGGCCGGCGAGCATCCACCAGGCCGCGCGTGCGAGCGCGGCCTCGAAGCTGCCAGGCATGCGTGAGGACGTGAGCATCGAGGTAGCCGCGCAGGCCGCGAGGAACAGCAGCGGTGGCGAAACCACGACGGGCAGCAGGCTGCCAGGGCGCACGTAGTAGACGGTCAGGGTGCTGGCCAAGAAGAACACGGCGTCGGCCAGCTCTCCCCAGTGGGTCCAGTACGCGACGAGCAGCCCGACCAAGCACGCGCCGAACACCGCGGTCACTCCGCCGCGCCCCGTGAGCTGCATGGAGCCACGACCTGCCCCATGCCGAGCGGGCGAGGGCGCGTGCGGCCATCCGATCACCGAGACGCCGACTCGGCCAGTTCAGCCGGTGAGTCGGGCGGTAGCTCGGTGACGAGTTCCGGCGCGGAAAGCGGACGGGTGGTCTCCTGCGCGATGGCCGGGGCGGGCAGGTCGCCGGCCACCACCCCGAACTCAGAAAGGCGGCGGGCCGTGACCAGCACGCGGCTCTCCAGTGAGCCCACCGCCTGGTTGTACGCCACGACCGAAGCCGTCAGCGACCGTCCCAGCTTGTCCATATGCCGTCCCAGCGAGGCGAGCCGGTCATACAACTCGCGCCCGAGGTCGAACACGGCCCGGGCGTTGTCCGACAGGGCATCCTGCTGCCAGGCGAAGGAAGCGGTGCGCAGCGTGGAGACCAGCGTTGTCGGCGTCGCGATGTGCACATGCCGGACGATCGCGTACTCCAGCAGGGACGGGTCACGCTCAAGGGCGGGCGCGAGGAACGCCTCACCGGGGATGAACAAGATCACGAACTCCGGCGTCGACGGCAGCCCGGCCCAGTAAGCCTTTCCGCCGAGCTGGTCTACGTGCGTGCGCAGGTGCCTGGCGTGCGCGTGCAGCCTTGCCTCGCGCACGTCCTCGGACGTGGCCCCGACTGCCTCCAGGTACGCCGCCAGCGGCACCTTCGAGTCGACCACGATGTGCTTGCCGCCGGCCAGGTTGATGACCATGTCCGGCCGCTGCCCGGCGCCGGACGCCGAAGCGTCCCCGGCGACGGTCACCTGCTCGTCGAAGTCGCAGCGCGCGGTCATCCCGGCCAGCTCCACGACCCTGCGCAGCTGCAGCTCGCCCCAGCGGCCCCGCGCCTCGGGCCGCCGCAGCGCGGTAACCAGCGCCTGGGCCTGCTCGCGCAGTTCCTCAGCGCCACGCCTGGTGAACTCCACCTGCTGGGCCAGCTCGGCGTGCGACCGGGTCCGGGCCTGGTCGGTCTCGCGCAGCTGCCGCTCGACGCGGGCCAGGGTGTCGCGGATCGGCCCAACGAGCTGCCCCACGTCCAGGCGCTCGCCGAGCTGCCCTTCCATGAGTGCCGACTGCTGCCGCGTCGTTTGCTCCAGTAGCGCGTACTTCTCCTCAGCAGTGTGCGCTCTCGCGTCCGCCGCGACCACCCGGCCGCGCTGGAGCAGGTAGCCAATGACGACGCCGATCGCGATTCCGGCTAGCAAGGCGAACACGATCATGTCCTCAAGTATTGAGGCGCGGCCCCGCAGTCGCAGGAGTGACACGCCGCGAAGAACACCGCATCTTAACTTGTCGGCAACCCACGGTAGTGTCAGCGTCACGGCACAATGGAACGGTGCGAGCGGCAATTGAGCTACGCGCGGTCAGCCAGCAGGCACGACCTGGCGTGATGACGCTACGTGATGTGACGATAAGTGTCGAGTCTGGCGAGCTGGTCGCGATCATCGGAGCCAGCGGGTCGGGGAAGACGACGCTACTGAACATCATGGGCGGGCTGCGCCCGCCCGCGTCCGGCGAGGTGATCCTTGGCGACGGCGTACGTGTCGGCTACGTCCCGCAAGATGACATCATCCACGCGGCGCTCCCGCTTGCACGGACGCTGCGCTACGCCGGCCGCCCTCCGGCATGTCTGCGACCCGCGGGGCGCGGTCGAAGGCGCACTGCGGACCCTGGAGCTCACCGGCAGGTCGGTCGTGCCCGTTGGCAGCCTGTCCGGCGGGGAGCGCAAGCGCGCGTCTATTGCCGCGGAGTTCCTCGCGGGCCCGGGGCTGTTGTTTCTTGACGAGCCCACAGCCGGCTTGGACCCCGCGCGAGGCGCCGAGCTGATGCGAACCCTGCGCCGCCTGTGCGAGGACGGGACCACCGTGGTGCTGACGACGCACAACCCGCTCGACGCGGAGGTCTGCGACAAGATCGTGGTGCTGGCGTCGGGCGGGCACTTGGCGTTCTTCGGCACGCCCGAGGCGGCGCGGGCCTACTTCGGCACCGACTCAATCATCGAGATCTACGAGCGCCTCGCCGGCATTGGGGACCCCGCCAGGAACTGGTCTCGCCGGTTCCTTGATGCCAATTTCTCCCGAACGTCCCTTCCAGTCTCTCCTGCCTCACCCGCGGATGTGGCGGACCCTGGCCAACTCGCCTCGGGCACCGCAGTGGGCATCACCACGCTCGGCCACGCGGGCACCGACGTCGGCCCCGCCGCGGCAGGCCCCGCCGCGGCCAGGGACCGTCCCCTGCGCCAGTGGGCGCTGCTGACCCAGCGGAACGCCGACATCCTCACGCGCAGCAAGCTCACCGCCGCGATGCTCGTGGGATCGCCGCTCGCGGTGCTGGCGATGTTCCTAGTGCTCTTCCGGCCGGGCGCGTTCAGCCCCGCGCACCCTAGCCCGTCAGCGACCGTGATGATCATGTTCTGGGTGGCGTTCGGCGGGTTCTTCTTCGGGCTGACCTACGGGCTGCTAGCAATCTGCACCGAGTGGGGTGTCCTGCGCAGGGAGCGATTCGCGGGGCTGGGGGCCGGAGCGTACGTGCTAGCGAAGATCTCGGTACTCCTGCCGCTGCTGGCTGCCGCGGACTTCGTGTTCCTGGTTGTCCTGCGACTGCTCGGGAGACTGCCCGCATCGGGGGACTATGCGGCGGTCTTCGTGACCCTGCTGCTGTGCTCGGCCGCGGCACTCGGCCTCGGGCTGCTGATCTCGGCGGCGGTATCGGAGCCGTCACAGGCCACGATCGTGATGCCGATGGCCTGCTTCCCGCAGGTGCTGTTCGTCGGCGCGATCCTGCCGGTGCCTGTGATGGCCAGCGTTGGCAGGTGGATCAGCTATGCCATGACCAACCGGTGGACGTTCGAGGCCCTAGGGCACAGCCTCGGAGTCGTCAGGCTCTGGTCGAACGGTGCGTCCCCGCTGGGCCGTCCGCTGCTGGCGTCCTACGGGACGACGTTCAGCCGCCCGGTCGCGGTTGACTGGCTGGTCCTCGTCGGCTTCACGCTGGCCTTCTTCGCCGCGGCGGTCGCCGTCGTCATCCGCAAGACCAGCTGACCGGGGAAGCGGGGATCCCCGGTCAGCAGTTCAGTCGCGGGTCCAGGCCGCACAGGTCAGGCATCCGGTCGCGGTACGTCCGCTCCGCGAAGTCCAGGAAGGACTCGACGTCCCCGAGCGTGGAGGCCACGCCAAGCGAGATCCGCACGGCCCCGCCGGTGGCCAGGCCGACGGCCCGCAGGTAGCCATCGACGGTGGTCATGTCCCGCCGCGGCAGACCACGGCGCATGATCGCCCGTCGCACGAAGGTGCCGCCGACCGACTTACCAGTCAGGCCGAATGCCCATTCGCCGGCTCCAGGGTTGCAGAAGCAGCCGGTACGCAGCGAGATGCCCGCCGACGCCGCGTCCCGCGAGACCGCGCGCTCGTCCACCACGATGCCGTCCGGGTCCAGGAAGTTGAACGTGACCGTCCCGCCGCGTCCCAGTCCGGCCGGCGGCCCGTAGGGCAAGATCATCGGCCGGCCGTTGCTGTGCTTGAGGCCGGCCAGGGACTGCAGCAGCCAGGTGGTCAAGATGTCGACCCGGCGGCCAATCAGGTCGACGCCAACGCGGTTGATCCAGTCGATCCCGCACGTGACGTCTGGGATCGACAGGAAGTTTACGGTGCCGTCCTCGAACCCCGCCTCCGTGGCCAGGAGCTTGTGCCAGCCGCCTTGGACGCTGACGCCCCAGATCGTGCCACCGGAGAACCAGGGCCTGCGCAACCGGGCCATGGCGTCGCGCCTGACCAGCAGGCAGCCGACCCCAGTGGGGTAGCCGAACACCTTGTACCAGCTCACCGCCACGAACTCCGGCCGCACGCGGTGCAGGTCAAGGCGGCTCGTCGGAACGTACGCAGCCGCGTCGAGCAGCACGTCATAGCCGGCCCCTGGGCGCGCCGGACCCAGTCGAGCGAATGTCGCGCGCCGCTGAAGTTGCTCTGCGCCGGGTAGGCGAACAGTCCCGGTCGGCTGCCGTGGCCACGGCTCAGTGCCATGTTCAGGTCGGTCTCGTCAACCCGCAGGTCGGGGGTTAGCGACACGTACCGGATCCGCGCGCCCTGGCGGGCGGCGAACTCCCTGATCCCGTTCACCGAGTTGTGGTTGTCTGCGGTAAGGACGAGCCTTTTCCCGTAGCCGAACGCATACGCCTCGCCGACTAGCCGGCAGGCGCCTGTTGCATTAGGGGTAAAGATGACCGCGTAGTCCTGCGAGGAGGTGTTGAAGAAGCGCAGGACGGCCGCGCGGGCCGCCTCGATGAGGCTGGTGGACGCGCTGGAGGTCGGGTTCTCCGAGTGCGGGTTGCCAAAGGCGCTCGTGGCGATGCGCTTAGCATGCGTCCACAGTTGGGAGCGGGACGGTAGTCCCGCTCCGGTGTAGTCGAGGTAGACGTGGCCACCGTCGTCGAGGTAGCCATACTCTGTAGCGCGCAGGTCGTCCAGCTTGGACGTAGCGGCATATTCAGGAAATGCGGCATCGAAATCGCCCATAACGGCCCCCTGTGGCAGCGAAAAAGAGAAAAGGAAGGAGATCGCGCTCATGAGGGGGACGGCATAGCGCGCATGCCGTAGCGACGCGGACGTACGTACGCCTTGTAAGCTGGCACGCCTCGCGAGATCCAAGGTACAACTTGCAACCCCGCTGGGGTGGGCAATGTTTGGTGCTAACGATTGTGATGCGATTGGGTTCGTGATCACTGAGGTGCGTGGCGACGCTTCCGCCCCCGCCTCGCGGCAACCCCTAGATCCCAGCCCCAGCCTCAGGCCCCAGCCTCAGGCCCTGCCCCAAGCCCCAGCCTCAGGCCCCATGCGGTGTCGACGCCTGTCGAGGCCGAATGTGGCCCCGTGATTCTGAGGTGGGTCAGCTTGCCCACTAGACTCAGCGCTCGTGAGCCTGTCCATCGGCATTGTCGGCCTGCCCAACGTCGGCAAGTCCACCCTGTTCAACGCGCTGACCAAGGCGCAAGCGCTAGCCGCGAACTACCCGTTCGCCACGATCGAGCCGAACGTCGGCGTCGCGGGCGTGCCCGATACTCGGCTTGCCGAGCTTGCCAAGCTGTACAAGTCGGAGAAGGTCATCCCGGCCTCGGTACGGTTCATCGACATCGCTGGCCTGGTACGGGGTGCCTCGGAGGGCGCTGGACGAGGCAATCAGTTCCTCGGGCATATCCGGGAGACCGACGCGATCTGCCAGGTTGTCCGGGTCTTCGCCGATCCTGATGTGACGCGGGTCGAGGGGTCCGCCGACCCAGAGGGGGACATCGAGACGGTCGTCACCGAGCTGATCCTCGCCGACCTGCAGACCCTGGATAAGGCGCTGCCCCGGCTGGCGCGGGACTCCAAGTCCCGGGACCCGGAGAAGGTCGCACTGCACAACGCGGCCGTCGCGGCGGTGGAGCTCCTCAACGGCGGGACCACCCTGTTCAGGGGCGCGGACAAGGCCGGCATCTCGCTGTCGGACCTGCGTGAGCTGCACCTGATGACGGCCAAGCCGTTCCTGTACGTGTTCAACATGGACGTTGGCGACCTATCGGATTCGGCGCTGGGCAAGCAGCTCGCCGAACTGGTGGCACCAGCCGAGGCGATCTTCCTCGACGCGAAGACCGAGGCCGACCTAGTCGAACTGCCCGACGACGAGGCCGCCGAACTGCTGGCCGACGCGGGCATGGGCGAGCCTGGCCTGTCCAAGCTCGCTGCCGCCGGATTCCGTACCCTCGGCCTGACGACCTTCCTGACCGCGGGCCCGAAGGAGGTCCGCGCCTGGGAGATCCCGATCGGCGCGACTGCCCCGGACGCGGCCGGGGTGATCCACACCGACTTCAAGCGCGGCTTCATCAAGGCAGAAATCGTGTCGTACGACGACCTAGTGGCCCTCGGCTCGGTCACGGCAGTCCGCGCGGCGGGCAAGGCCCGCATCGAGGGCAAGGACTACGTCATGCGCGACGGCGACGTCGTGGAGTTCAGGTTTAACGTGTAGCCTGTCACTCTTCGCAATCGCCCCGTATTACAGCACCCATCTCTCCCGTCTCTGTGGCCACCCGCGTCACATAGTCACTTGAATAACTTTTGGCATTCCTGCCATACCCGACCCCCCAGGCTGCTCCTGCCGCAAAATTATCAGGTAAAGATTTCCGGTCCCGAAAGAATTTCCACGTGCGAACGTGGTCAAGTCTTCGGGACCGGAAAACTCTTCGGGATAATTCACGAGCGCTAGCCTTGTTAGCCTTGCCGGAACTCTCGAATGTCGGTGGTCCTGCGCACAATCGGAGCATGAGTGCTGAAGTGCCACAGAAGCTGCGCGAGAAGGCGGTGGATCAGGCCGGGATCGTCACCCGGAAACAGGCGATCGGCACGGGGATGTCCTCGCGCGCGATCGAATGGAAGATCACGGCCGGCCGATGGCAGCAGGTATACCGAGGGGTGTACGCGACCTTCACCGGGTCGCTGTCACGGCGGGCTCACCTGTGGGCCGCTGTGCTGTACGCGGGCGAGAAGGCGGTACTGAGCCATGAGTCCGCTGGGGAAGTCCAGGGGCTGGTGGATCACCCAGTTGCCGTCATTCACGTTACGGTGCCCACTGGCCGACGAGTGGCGCCGGCAGGCAAACTTGTCATCCATGTCTCCGATCAGCCGACGCGACGTGGCGATTACCCAAGAGGCGAGCTGCCGGCGACGCTGGTCGAGGACACGATCATCGACTTGGCCGAGGCTTCCCGGAACGTTGATGACGTGTACGGATGGGTCACCAGGGCGTTCGGGCGAAGGAACGTGCGGGTCAATCCGGTCATGCTGCTGCTCGCGGTGCGGCTACGCAAGAAACTGAGGTGGCGCATCGAGCTTAACGAGGCCATCGTGGCTGCTGCCGGAGGTGCTCATTCGGTGCTTGAGCTCCTCTGGGACCGGAATGTCGAGCAGGCGCATGGCCTGCCGATATCCTCCAAGCAGGTGCCGTTCAAGAAGAACGACGGCACGACTGGCTACCGGGACCGTGAGTACTCGCCATGGGGCGTGATCATCGAGCTCGATGGCACGCGGTCACATCCTGGCGAGCAGTGGAGCAAGGACAGGGCGCGCGACAGGCAGGTGGCCGTCGCGGGCGGTAATACCTTGCGTTATGGCTGGACGGAGACCAGGCACCAGGCCTGCGACACCGCGGTCGAGGTGATCCGGGTACTGTGGCGCCGCGGCTGGCGGGGGCGGCCGAAGCCGTGCTCGCCGGGCTGCCCTGTGGCCAAGCTGCTGGCCCAGCTGGACAGCTGGCTGGGTGCGGACCCGGCTCGCTGGCGGCAATGGGAGCAGCGGCAGGAAGAGCAAGAGGCGGCACAGCGGGTGGCGGCACAGCGACAAGCGGCCCAGCAGGAGGCGATGTACCGGACCGTGGAGCACGCGGCGTGGACCCGGCGGCTGGCCGTCAGGGCGAAACATTGACATCGCAGGAGCGGTGCCGGCCAGACAGGGGACGGCGCGGGGGACAGCGGCGGTTCAGCGGGGACAGCGACGGTTCGCGGGTGAGAATAACCGCTAACCAGCCGCTAACCACCCAAGAATGCAGGGCGCGTGATCATTTCGGCTCTTATGCTTTCCCCCAAAGGTATCTGAGGGGTGGAACACCAGGTCTTGTGTACATGCGACCACGGAACGTGCCGTCATAGTGCAGGCTAACGACGCGGACCTGACGGGGACGGAAGCGGCTGGGCCTGATCTGGCCGAGCCGGGGACGGCCGCGCGGCCGGGAACGGATGCTCTGCGGACCGAACCAAAGGCCTCGGGGCTTGGGGTGACCGGCCCCAACACCGTGCTAACACCGCGCCTGACGGCCGGGATCGCCCAGGGTGCGGCACTCATCGCGGGGCTGACCCTGGTGTCCCGGATACTCGGGCTCGTCAGGACGCTCGTGTTTTCCCAGACGGTGGGGTCAGGCTGCCTCGGGACCGTCTACATCACTGCCTACCAGGTGCCTAACCTTCTGTCCGAGCTCGTGCTGGCCGGCGCGCTGACCAACGCGATGGTTCCGGTGCTCGCCCGCTCGGCCGCGATCGCGGATGCCGATGCCGCCGCGCGGGCGCGTGTCTCTGCGATCTCCTCGGCGATGCTGACCTGGACGATCGTGCTGCTCCTGCCCATCACGGTCGCCGTCGTGGCCGGCGCGGGCCCGATCGCCACGCTGCTGAACCCGTCCAATGGGAACAGTCAGTGTGTTCGTTCGGAAATGGTGGGCGCGACGGGCTCGATGCTGGAGGTGTTCGCGCCCCAGGTCGTGCTGTACGGGCTGTCGGTCGTGATCTTCGGCATGCTCCAGGCCTACCGGCGGTTCACCGGGCCGGCGCTGGCGCCGATCGTCGCGAGCCTGGTGCTGATCAGCGCCTACCTGATCTTCGTGCCGCTGGACGGCGGGGCCGCGCTGGGACGCGCGCCATCGACCGCCGTGCTCGCGCTGTCGGTGGGGACCACGCTGAGCGTCGCGGCGCTGGTCGTTGTCGGCCTGATGCCAGCGCGGCGACTGGGGCTGCGGCTGCGGCCGACGCTGAGGTTCCCCAAGGGACTCGCGGGCCGGGTTGGCGGGCTTGCGCTTGTCGGCGTGCTGGAGTTCGTCGCCAACGACATCGCCGCCGTCGTCATCATCGTCTTGGCCAACGGGCACGGCGATACCGGCGCGCTGGTCGTCTTCAACTACGCGGCGCTGGTGTTCAACGCGGTGACGGCGGTCCTGACGCAATCCATCACGACGAGCGCCTTCCCGGTGATGTCAGCGCGCGAGGGTGCCGAATTCGACCGGACCTGCGCCGGATCCACGCGGGCGGTGCTCCTCATGTCCTGGCTCGGGACAGCCGTGATCGCCGCTGTCGCGGTGCCCGCCGCTGGGGTCTTGGTGCACTCCGGCCAGCGGGCCGAGCTCATCGAGGGATTTGCCGCGTTCGCGCCGGGCATCGCGGGCACCGCCGTGATCATGAACCTGTCGCGGGTGATGTTCGTCCTCGGGCGACTGCGCGCGGCCGGCCTGGCGCTGACCGTGAGCTGGATGCTTGTCATCGTCATCGACTGGACGCTGACGCAGTTCGTGCCGGCCCACCTTGAGGTGGCAGCGCTGGGGCTTGGCAACACGCTCGGGCAGACGGCAGTGGCGATCCCGCTTATCGTGGCTACCCGGCGGGCGCGGGGCCGGCCCGCTCTGGACGGGGTCGGCCACGCGTGCATCGCCGGCTTGCTGGCCTGCGTCGCGGGCAGCGTAGCTGGCGTCGCGGTCACCAACGCGCTGCTTGCGTCGGCGGGCTCGGACAAGGGGCTTGACGCGGGCGTCGCCCTGGTGGCAGCCACCTGCGCGGTTACCGCCTTTTTCGCCGTGGCTTTCTTGCTGGACCGAGGGGACCTGCGGGCGATCGCCCGGCAGGCCGTGTCCCGGTTCGTGCGGTCAGGTGGAAGGGGCCGCCACGCTCGCCGCTGAAGCCGTCATAGCCCGGCGAGCGCGGCTGTGGCACCGCCGCAGTTATGGGAACGATGTGTCCAGGACCGGACAGGGCTGAGGACTGTTCGGGCGGCAGCTGCGTAATAGCAGCAGGTCAGCTTATGAGCCTTCAAAGTCAAGTGATTTCCGGGAACATCAAAGTAACAGAATGTGTCTCATGATATTGAGGTGCTATCTGGGAGGCTTCCGGGCGCGAGTGGCTGGCGGTGCTGGTCGGAGGCCGGGATCTGCCGCGATGGGGCTGCTTCGAGGGCGAAAGACGGGAGTTGGTTACGTTCCGTATTTGCCCTTGTGGAACGGCTGGGCGAGTTGCGGGGCCGCTACCGGCCATGATGAGAAATTTTCTCCTTTTGGCGTGAACCGCCGGCCCGGTAGTTGCGTATCTGTATGTGACGAGTTACTTTCGGCAAGCGGGCTCGCACAAGGGCGGGCGCGTGCATGGTACGGATGAGACTGGAGAAAACTCCAGTGTGGACAGGGCACGGTTCGATGACTTCCAATGCCACGCAGGCGGTGGCGGGATGCCGCACAATAGAGCACGAGACCAGAAGGGATCGCGTCGGTACCGGGCTGCCCTGGCTTCACGTGGTAGCGCCGCAGTGCGGGCGCGGGCGGAGGTGTGATGGTGCGCAGGACCGGCGTTGCTAACGTCGATAGCGGAACGGAGTCGTCTGCATACTCAGACGACTCGTTGGCGTGGCCCGAAGCGGTTCGCCCGGCACCAGTCGCCAAGGCCCCGTGGAGCGGTAGTGGCGGGCGGTGGACGGTCTGGCCGATGCGGATCGTCTTGTGGGCAGCGCTCCTTGTCGTGATCTACCGTGGCGTCACGGCGATCGCGCTGAACGAGACGCCGTCCAGTGCCAACGGCACCAGCACTGCGACCACCGCTGCGACGCAGTTCCCGTCGACGCTCGCCGAGGCGTTCGTTATGCAATTCGGGCACGTCTACTTCAACTTCAGCCTGGCTAGCGCGCCGCAGCGCCAGCAGGAGCTGGGCCAGTTCCTCTTGCCGAGTGAACTCAATTCGCAGTCGCAGGAATTCGGGTTCAATGGCTCGGCCGCGACTGTACTGCAGTCCGAGGACATCGCCGGAATAGACGTGCAGAATTCTCAGTCCGCCGTCGTGACCTTGCTCGCCATGGTCAACAACAGGCTGATGGAATTCGGCGTGCCGGTCTACGCGGGTAGCGGGGGCATCGTGATATCCAACCTGCCGGCATTGCTCCCCGCGCCGCCGTTGGCGGAACTGCCGCAGAGCCGGCAAGCGCAGGCCGACCCGCAGGCGACAAGCCAGTTGCAGCAGCAACTGCCGCAGTTCTTCCAGGCCTACGCGAGCGGTGAAAGCGCCGATCTCGACAGGTACCTCGCGCCTGGCGCAGCGGTCTCAGGGTTGGCCGGCGAGGTCACGTTCGGGAAGATCGCGAGCCTGTATGTCCCGGCCACAAGCGGGACACGCGACATCACCGTCACCGTGGACTGGCTGCTGCCCGGGCAGCAAGGGGCGGGTTTCGCGGCAACGTATGACATGTCGGTCGTCGATCAGCAAGGCAGCAAGTGGTATGTAAAGGACATCCAAGCATCCACACAGCCGATCGGGACCGCCCCATGACCCGGCCGACCTGCAGCGTCCTGTCCAGCTAACCGATGAAGATGCCCCCGGAAGGGAATCGAAATGTCACTACTACACCTCGCCGCGGCGGCACCGCAGGCGGCGATCAGCACCACGGGCCTAGTGAAGTACCTGCAAGGCCTGTTCGGCCCGCTGTTCCTCGGGATCGTCGGGATCGTGGCGCTTTTCTTCCTATTCAACAGGGAGATCACCAAGTTCGTCCAGTTCATCGTGCTGGCCGTTGCTATCGCCGTGGTGTTCTACACGCCCAGCATCGTTCAGTCGCTTGCCACGGGTATAGCGAACGCTCTAGGGGTCCACTGACTTCTTTAGCCTGGCGCCGGCTTCCTGGCCGGCGCGACAGGACGAAAGAGGTCGCTAGTCATCTCTCGCTGAGGAGCGCGCTGAAGTGGACCTGCCCACGTATACGAACATCTGGCGAATCGAAAAGCGGCTGTACAAGCTGTATGACGTCCGTCTGCCGGCGCCGCTGCCGATTAACTGGATCGCCGTATTTGCCGGGATTACGGTCCCCTATATCCTGCTCCTAATAGCGATAGGGCTGCCGTTCAACCACAATCTCGTGTGGCTGTACGTTCTGCCGCCAGGAGTGCTGACCTGGCTGACCACCAGGCCCGTGATAGAAGGCAAGCGCCTGCCCGAACTGCTGGAGTCGCAGATCCGCTATGTGGCGGAGCCGCGGGTGTGGTGCCGGATGGCACCACTTGCGGAGAAGGACCAGATCATGGTCACCGCACGGGTGTGGCACAGTCAGCGGCAGCAAGGGGAGCGCGTCGTGGGGCGCGCTCCCAGCATGACGGCCCTGCTCGAACGAGGATCGATGGCAAGGCGCAAGGCGGGGGTGCCGCTGCGGCCCGCACGAGTCCCCGCCCTGGGAAGCGTGGTGTCCGACGCTCTTACGCCCGGGACCTCCACGGACGCGATGCTTGCCGCGATGGCTGCTGCTGGCGGGGCGGTCGCCGCCACTCCCGGCGCGGCTAGCAATGGCGCGGCCGGCAATGGGGCAGCCGGCGATGGCGCGGCCGGCAATGGGGCAGCCGGCAATGGCGCGGATAAGGGCGGCGCCGGAAGGCGTCGGCTCCGCAAAGGCGCCTCCGCCAAGCATGGCGGCGCACGAGGAAGCGTGGCCCGGGGCGCAGTCGGCCATCCCGCAGCGGACGGCAGGCCGGCCGTTGCGGCACTCGCCTCCGGGCAGGCAGCACCGGCACCGCCGTTGCCCGGCTACGGGTCGACGCGTCAGCCCGTCGTCCTTGGGATGGCACCGCTGCGGCCAGTCGCCGCACCGGTGCTCGCGACAATGCCCGCACACGCAACGCCGTCGCTGGACCCGGTGCCCAGCGTCCCGGCGGCACCCATCGTCGCGCATCCGGCGATGCCGACCATCACGCGGCCGGTCGCCCCAGCAGCCCAGCCATCGGCTGCGGTGGTCCAGACTCAGGTGCCGGCGGTCCAGACTCAGGTGCCGGCGGTCCAGACTCAGGTGCCGGCGGTCCAGACTCAGGCGCCGGCGGCCGAGCGGCCCGCCACGCCCCTGCGGGCCAGGGGGACAGGCGGCGGAATGGCCCGCATCGAGGTCACGCATAGCGGGCCCGCGCAGCGACCAGTGCCACCTGTGCCGCCGCCGGACCCGGCGAAGGCCTGGCCCGCCGTCGCACCAGCGAGGCCCCTCCCGCCCGCCACCGAGCGGCCGGTGCCCGTCCCGCCCATGCCAGCGACGGCCAGTGACGCTGTCGTGGCCGCTGAGCACGCCGATGAGCGGTCCGCCGCGCCAGCAGTCGACCGCAAGCCGCCTCGCAAGGAGCTCTTCTCGCTGCTCAAGCAGACCACCCCCGCCGGCAGGCCGCAGCCTGGTGCGCCCAGCGTTGCTGGTGAGGCGGGTGACCAGCCTGTCGCGCCGCCTGCGCCCACTGCGTCGGCTACTCCTGCAGTGCCTCCTGTGCTGCCCGCGCCTCCTGTGCTGCCTGCGCCTCCTGTGCTGCCCGCGCCTCCTGTGCCGCCCGCGCCTCCTGTGCTGCCTGCTGCTCCTGCGCCTCCTGCGCCTCCTGCGCCTCCTTGCTGCCTGCTGCTCCTGCGCCTCCTGCGCCTGTCGTGCCGGCGTCTGCCGAGGCGGCCGCGTCAGTGCCTGCCGCGGTGGATGCTGGCAACGACGGGGCGGAACGGGTCGTCGAGCGTGAGCGGGCCGTTCCGTCCATCGAGCGGGCGCTGTCTGGCCCGTCCAGGGACCGGAACCTCAGCTGGCACACCAAGGTCAAGATCGTTGCCGGGGCGGGTCAGGGGCCTGGGGCCCGGGATCAGGAGGCCCTCGACCGAGCGCGTGCCCGCCTCCCGCTCAAGGGCCCGAAGCGCGTGCTCATCCTCGGCTGCACCAGCGGCGCCGGACAGACCGTCACCGCCATGATGACCGGCCACATCCTGGCCAGCCTGCGTGAGGAGCCGGTCGCCGCCGTCGACCTGCACGACGGCACGCTCGCCCGCTACACCGCGCCAGCCGCCCTGCTTCGGGAGGTCCTCGACGGCGCGCGTCCGCAGGCACAGTTCCCGGCGCACCCCGACGAGCTCCCCCAAGACCTCGTACAGAACGAAACCGCACCCAGTCCCAAGCCCGCCTCGATGTCATAGCCAGCGACGACCCACTGCGGGATGGTGATGAGCGACTCCTCGCGGAGCACCTGGGCCGTCACTACTCGCTGACCATCTTGGACCCAGGCGCCACCGGCCTGACCCGGCTGCTCAAGATCACCGACCAGCTGGTCATCGTCGCCCCCGCAAGCGTCGAGGCGCCCGGTGCCCTGGCCGACACGCGGGACTGGCTGGACGCCCACGGCTTCGCCGAGCTGGCGATGCACTCCGTCACGCTGGTCAACGGGGTCAGCCGCCGGAGCCTGCCCGACGTGGAGGCCGCTGAGACGGTCGCCCGGGGCCGCTGCCGGGCCATCGTCCGGGTGCCATGGGACGAGATGCTCCCGATGGGGGATGCCGGGCCGTCCACGCTGCACCCGCAGACCCGGGTGGCGTACACGGCGCTGGCCGGCGTCCTCGTCGCCGGAATGGCTGCCGCCCCCGTGCGGAGGCCGCAATGATGAACAGCGCAACGCAGGGCCAGATGGGTCAGGAGGAAGCGTGGTGAGCACCAGCTCGAAGAGCCGAGCTCGGCTGGGGATCCGTTATTTCGATGACCGGATCCTCTTGACCGAGTCGCATGCCTGGGCGTACTACCGGATCCCCTCGGTGTCGTATGAGTTCACCACGCCGGAAGAGCGCGAGGCCCTCGCCACCAACATCACGGTCGCCCTCGCCGCCATCCGGATGCAGGACGCCGAAGTGCACCTGCGGATCGCGCACCGGCCGTACCCCGCGGTGGAGTGGGCGACCGGGCTGGACGCCACCTCCGATGGTGGCCCCGGCTGGCGGGAGTACCTGGAGCAGATCTACCAGCACGTATGGGCGAAGGACTTCTGGTCCAAGGAGATCTACCTTGGGGTCCGGCTCGGCCAGCGCCGGCTGTCCGCGCAGTTCTCCGGCGGCATCATCGCCAGCTTTCTCAGTTCCTACAGGGCGACCGAGCGCGCTATCGGCATCGAGGATGAGTCGGTGTCCGCCAGCGAGATCACCAAGTGGACCGAGCAGGCCGAGCGGCTCGGCCGCGCGCTCGCCTCTAGCGCGCTCGCCGCACGGCACGCGAGCTCGCGCGATGTGGCGTGGCTGTTCCGGCACACGCTCATGGGGTCCCTGAACGACCCGCCGCCGTCGGCCTCCCGCCGCCGCACCTGGGGCCAGGGGGAGATCGAGCAGCTGTTCGAGGGGCAGATCTACAACGGGCGCACGCACCTGAAGCTGGAGCATGTCGCAGGGGAGTCGTACGCCGCATTCCTGTCCTTCGCCCGCTTCCCCGACGTCATGTCGTTTCCCGAGGGCGAGCCGTGGCTGCACTACGCGGACTCCCTGCCGTTCCCTGTTGAGGTCAGCTCCCGGATGAAGTTCGTCTCGCCGGCCCGGGCCAGCAAGGACGTCGGCCGCCGCCTGGCGCACGCCCGCGACATGGACATGCACATCCGGGAGGCCGGGGCGGAGGCGCCGATCGCGCTCGCGGAGCAGATCGCGGCGGCCCGCCTGCTTGAGCATGGCATCACCAAGGAGCGGCTGCCCTTCGTCTACGGCTACCACCGGCTGATCGTGACCGCGCCGACGCGTGACCTGTGCGTCCGCCGGGTCGAGGCGGTCACCGAGCACTACCGAGACATCGGCATCGACATCGTCAACTCGACCGGGGACCAGTTCTCGCTGCTGAGCGAGACGCTGCCGGGCGAGCGGGTCCGCATCAACGCCTACGTGCAGCGGCAGCCCCTGTACACGATCGCGGGCGGCATGCCGACCGCCACCGTGGAACTGGGGGACCGGGCGCACGAGGGAGTCGGCTGGATAGGCCCGTATATCGGTGAGACACTGGGCCGGGCTCGTTCTGTAGTGCATTTCGATCCTATGTTGGCCGCAGCACGCAACCGTCCCACGGCGGTGGCCATCACCGGCGAGCCAGGCGGCGGGAAGACCACGCTGGCGATGCTGCTCATCTACCAGCTGGCGCTGCGGGGGGCGACCATCGCGGTGATCGACCCGAAGGGCGACGCCGAGCCGCTCGCGGAATTCCTGTCCCGCACCGGGCGCAAGGCGCGGGTGCTGCCGCTCGGGTCGGCCGCGCCGGGGCTGCTTGACCCGTTCGCCTTCGGCGACGACCTGGCCGAGAAGCGAACGATGGCGACGGAGACGCTGCGCCTGCTGCTGCCCCGGATGAGCGAGGAGCGGGAGTCCGCGATGATCCAGGCCGTCGGCGCGGTGGCGTCCGGCCCCCGGCCGAGCCTCGGCAAGGTCGTCAAGTACCTGGAGGAGGCCGAGGACCCGGCGTGGAAGAACCTCGGCGCGGTCACCCGATCGGTCTCCGAGATGCGACTGGCGCGGCTGTGCTTCGCGCCGAGCGGCGGGCAGCAGATCGACGCCGAGGGCTGGACGACCGTGTTCACGCTGGCGGGGCTGACCCTGCCGGACGCGACTACCTCCCGCGACGACTACTCCTACGAGCAGCGGCTGTCCGTGGCGCTGCTGTACCTGGTGTCCCAATTTTCCCGGCGGCTACTCAACAGCGTCGACCGGACCGCGCCGAAGGCGATCTTCCTCGACGAGGCGTGGGCCATCACCTCTACTCCCGAGGGCGCCAAGCTGGTGCCCGAGGTATCCAGGATGGGGCGATCGCGCAACACGGCGCTCGTCCTCATCTCGCAGAACGCGGGCGACTTGCTGCACGAGCAGGTGACGAACTGCATCAGTAGCGTGTTCGCGTTCCGCTCATCCGAACGTGCCGAGGTGGCGAACGTGCTGTCGCTCCTCGGTGTCGAGCCGTCCGAGGAGCACAAGGCAGCGCTGCGTGCCCTGGGCAACGGCGAATGCATCTTCCGTGACCTCGACGACCGTGCGGGCCGCATCGGCGTTGACCTCGTCTCTGAAGAGCTCAGGGACTGGATCGATACGAATCCGACAAGAGCCCGCCGCCAGCCCCAGCCGGCGGCAAGTAACCCATCGTAACCGCATCCCTTTAGCACAGGAGTGCCTCCCAATGGCTGATAAGGCTGAACGAGACAATCGCGCCGGGCGCACCAAGGCCAGGTTCCTCTTCATAGTGGGCGCGCTGCTGCCCATATTGCTCAGCGGGCTGCTGTTCGCCCGCGCGGCACAGGCCGCGACGACGGCACCAGCGGTCCCGGCCGCGCCCGCCGCCGCGGCTGATCACGCCGGGTTCTCATCGACGGCTGCCCCGGCGGTGAGCGCCGCGAGGTCCGCGACCGCCGCGCCTGCGGCGTCGGGTGCCTGCGCGATCCCTGGCATCGGGGACCTGCTGAGCCTGACGGACCTGTGCGGCGCGGGATCCGGCCTTGGAGGCGAACTCAACAACATCTGCAGCCCCGGGACCGAGGTGCCCGACCAGGCCACGTCCGGGCTTGACGCGATGATCGAGCCGCCCGGTGGCACGCCGTCCACCGGCTCGCTGGCCGGCGGCAAGGGGACACTGTACGACCAGTACGGCATCGCCGGGCAGGACTGGTCCGCCTATGACCTTCAGTGCTCCGACATGACATCGCTCATCGGCAACGACGTCGCCAACATGACGTTCAACTTTGCCAAGTCGCTGGACCGGCTGACGATTACCGTCTACCAGTCGGCGGCCGGCAGCAACGTCCTAGGCTGGCTGAGCAGCTCGGTCAACACGCTGATCACCAAGCTGGGCAAGGCGATTTACTTTCCGTACCTGGCCCCGATCGTCATCCTCGGCGCGATCTGGCTGGCCTGGCAGGGCCTGATCCGCAAGCGCGCGACCCGGACGATCGAGGGCACGATCTGGATGGTCATCGCGTGCGCTGCCGCGATCTGGCTGATCGGCCAACCCCAGGACTTCACTGGCATCGGCACCTCGGTGTCCAACGACGTCACCAGCGTGATGAACGTCGCGTTCGCCAACCTGCCAGCCCCGCAGGACGCCGACTGCCTGCCGGTCGGGCCAACGACCCGCAGAGCGTCTCGCAGAACTACGCGTTCACCTCGGGCAACGACCTGGTGGACCAGAACGCGAACGAGCTGTGGTCGGTGCTGGTCTGCAAGCCCTGGCTGGCGGGGGAGTTCGGCACCACGGTGTACACCGGCTCCACCGATGCGGCCAAGCAGACGGTCGTTGACCAGTACGGCCGCCAGCTGCTGTGGTCACAGGCGATCGCGACCAATGAGACGGCGACTACGGCGCTCATCACGCAAAAGCAGGATGTCTACCAGGGCATCGCGCAGGCAATACAGAACAAGTACCCGGCGGACTGGTCGCTGTTCCAGGGCAACCAGTGGACGACCAGGCTGGAGATCGGGTTCTCCGCGCTGTTCGCCGCCGTGGCAGCGGGGCTGCTTGTAATGCTGATCGCGCTCACGCTCATCTTGCTGAAGCTGGGCTTCCTGCTGCTCTTGGTGGCAGGCCCGTTCTTCCTCATCATCGGCACCCATCCTGGCTTCGGCCGAGTCGTCGCCATCCGCTGGTTTGAGATGCTCGTCGGCGTCCTGCTCAAGCAGATCGCGATAGCCCTCACGCTCAGCGTGCTGCTGTACTGCTACTCGCTCATCATGGGCACCTCTGACACAGCGTTGCCGTGGGTGCTCAAGATCATCATGATCACCCTGGTCACGGTGGCCGTGTTCATCTACCGCAAGCCGTTCCAGCACCTGTTCTCCGCGGTCGGCTATGGCATGATCGGGTCTTCCGCGGCCGAGGGCAGCTTCCGCGATGCGACAGGCGGGTTCCGCCGTGTCACCGTGGGGGCGGCTGGAGCAGCCGCAGGCGCGGCTGGCGGCGCTGCCGGGGCAATGGTGCCGGGCGTCGGCCTAGGACGTGGTGCCCGCTGGGCCCGGCGCTTTGGTGAGTCCGCCTCGCCGGCCACCTCCGGCGAGGCCGACGGCGCGGCGGCTGGCGGGATGGCGGGCGCGGCAGCGGCCAACGGGGTCCGGTCGTCAGCGGGCGGGGAAGCCGCAGCCGGGCGGCTGCGGCCCGACACGCTGGCCGGCCGTGGTGACCCGGCTGGCGGCTCGGGCGGATCCGGTGGGTCGGGCGGATCCGGTGGCCCGGCCCCCGCGACAGGGCGTGGCAGGCAGTGGCCCGACACCGGGTACGGCTCATCTGGCCGGGCGGCACCCCCTCTGCCGCTGTCAGGACCCGGCTCTGGCGGTAGCTCCGGTACCAGTAACGCGGCCGGGTCGGCCTCGGCGGGCTGGGCGCGCAGTTCCGGGAGCCGTGCCAGCACCGGGCCGATGCCGCGAGCGACGGGCGCGCCCGGCGGCGGCAGCGCCTCCAGCGGTAGTTCCAGTGCGTCCACCCCGGTGGCCCCGCCGACGGCATCGCCGTGGACGCGGCCCTTCCGCCGGAGTAAGTAGCGGAGGCCCGGAATGGAACTTTCTCCCGGCCAAAAGCGCGGGCTGTTCGTCGTCCTCGTCGTCCTCCTCGCCGCTCTCGGGATCTACCTGGTAGGTCCCGGCCGCGACCAGGGCGGGAGCACCCCGGCCGCCGCATCTAGTGGCGGCTCGCCCAGCGCCGCCACCACTTCCCCCGCGTCCCTTGCTGGCGTCCCCTCGTACCAGATTGCCCCGACGCCGCTGCCGGTGACGACAAGGATCAAGGACGCCAACATCTACAACTGGCTGCCCTTCACGAAATCAGACCTGGACGGCGCCGCCAACGTCACCCTGGCGTTCGCGGCAGCGGACGAGACCTTCACCTACAAGGACACTCCCGCCACGTACGGACAGCGGCTCTCCCCCCTCGTCTCCTCAACGCTCGACCAGTTGCTCGAGCGGGACTTTATGCCACCCGGCGACCATGCGAGCTGGGCGCAGGAGCAGCTGGTGTCCAAGAGCGCCGGGACGATCAACGCGATCACGTCGTTCGGTGGGTCGCCCCAGACGTCCATCACCTTCCTCGTCACGATCACGGAGCAGACCACCGCGAGCGGGAAGACGACCACCACGACGAGCCAGTACGACGTCACGACCGACGCGGTCGCGGATGGCTGGCAGGTCAACGACTTCGAGCCGCCCGGGCAAGGTAACCCGTGAACAAGAAGGTTGCTGGATCGGCCGGCCTTGGCACGGCCCTGATGCTACTGATTTTCTTCCTGGCCGTCCCGATGCTGATCGTCGGCGGCACCAGCATCTTCTTCGCTAGCGGCGGGACCGGCAGCTGCACGTCAACGGGCAGCCAGGCACCGGCCACGCAACCCGCCATCAGCGCGCAGGGCAAGCAGACCATCCCGTCGAACTACCTGCAGTGGTACCAGAAGGTCGGACTGCAGTACAACATCCCGTGGACGATCCTGGCCGGGATCGGTACCGAGGAGAGCGACAACGGCCAGTCAACACTGCCCGGCGTGCACAGCGGGGCGAACCCCTTCGGCGCGGCCGGGCCGATGCAGATTGGCATCGAAGGTGCGTCCACCGACACCTGGGCGACGGTCGCTACGTCCGAGGACGGCATAGAGCCGCCCAGCGTCTATGACCCAGCCGACGCGATCGCGGGCGCGGCCAAGTACCTGAACATGCACGGCTTCCAGCAGGATCCCTCGGCCGCCATCTTCGCCTACAACCACGCGGGCTGGTACGTCACAGCAGTGGAGAACTTCGCCTCCCAGTACGCGAGCGGCGGCTACCTGGTGAGCCAGGTCAGTCCCGACACATCGTCAAGCCAGTCGGACACCGGGTGCGTGGGCAGCATCCTTGACGCGCTGAACATGCCGAACGTCGCCGTGGCCACGGCCATCCAGTTCGCGAAGGAGCAGATCGGCAAGCAGTACGTGTTCGGCGCGACCGGCCCGGATGCCTACGACTGCTCCGGGCTGGTCATGATGGCCTACCGGGCGGCCGGAATCGACATCCCGCGCACCGCCGACGAGCAGTGGAAGTTCGGGCCGCAGGTCGCCGCGAGCGCGGTGTCACCAGGGGACCTGGTGTTCTTCGCCGGGGCCGACGGCACGCCGACGGACCCGGGGCACGTGGGCCTGGTCATCGGCAAGAACACGATGATCGAGGCCTACGCGACAGGCTTCCCGGTCCGGGTATCGCAGTTCGGCACCCCGCAGTCGCCACCCGGCGACCAGACGGTCATCGGCTTCACCCGCCCGTGGAAGAACACCAACGTGCACCTTCCGCCGGGTGAGCTAGCGCCGTCCAAGCCGTCGCCGTCTGCGTCGTCTGCGTCGTCGTCGTCTGTGTCGCCGTCGTCGTCTGTGTCGCCGTCGTCGCCGTCGTCGTCGCCGTCTGTGTCGCCGTCGTCGCCGTCGTCGTCGGCGAAGCCCGGCACCCCGGTTCAGCCGTCGAACGGCGGTACGCCGACCACCCTCCCAAGCACGGCTCCCAGGCCCGAGCCCGTCACGACGAAGCCCAGTAAGTCGGACAAGGCGTAGTGCGTGTCCTGCCGGTGACGGGAGGCAGTCGAGCCAGCGAGTCGCGGTCGTTGCGGCGCGCCGCCGCCAGCAAGCCAAATCGGTTGCGGCGCGCCACCGCCGTCGCTCTCAGCCGTTCTGCCCCGTTGGCGCCGGCGGGTCTCGGTCGTTCTGCCCCGTTGGCGCCGGTGGGTCTCGGTCGTTCTGGTGCGTTGGCGCCGGTGGGTCTCGGTCGTTCTGGTGCGTTGGCGCCGGTGGGTCTCGGTCGTTCTGGCACGTTGGCGCCAACGGGGCGCTTTAGGGCATGCGGGTTCACCAGCGAGTCGAATCCGTTGTGATGCGGCGGCGCCAGCGACTCTTCATTAACGTCCGTCACCTTAGAGCTAATGTGTAGCAGTTATTCCTGTTTAGTGTTAAACATCCGTTTTGCTTCTGAGTGGGTGGTACGGTTTTAACCCTGTAACGCGGTGCGAGATGGGGGTTACGATGCGGCTTCGATGGTGCTGGGGAACGGGCGGAACGCGAGCGGCAGCGTCCGCGGGGCGCGTGCCTGTAGCCGTGCTGGTGGCGGCGGTGCTGGGTACGGCCGGATGCTCGTCGGCAGGCGCCGGGCGGCCATCGTCCACGCCGAGCTCGCTGGCGGCCAACGTCTTCGCGGCGCTACAGCCGACACCGGCGGGGACAGCATCGCCTGCTGGCACTGGGTCACCGGCGGGGACAGAATCGCCTGCTGGCACGGCGGGGATCACCTCGCTGCGCGGGCCGATTGTCGCGCTCGGTGACTCCTATACCTCCGGGAACCTGCTGCCGGTATCGCTGAGCGCCCCGCTCGGCTGCCTGCGGTCCTCGGTTGACTACGCGCGACTAGTCGCGAGGGCGCTGCACGACAGCAGTGGCCTTGTCAATGCCTCCTGCAGTAGTGCCGGCGTAGCGGACATCACCTCGGCGCAGCGCACGTCCGCAGGGACGAACCCGCCGCAACTGAACTCGGTGACCGGTGACGACGCGCTCGTCGTACTGACGCTCGGCGGCGACGACCTGGGCTTCCTCAACGTGCTTGACAAGTGCATGGAACTGAGCTGGGGGGACCCGTTCGGCAGCCCGTGCCAGAACTACTACGACAGCGGCGGCACCGACAAGCTCGCGGCCCTTGTCACCGCCGAGGCACCGAAGATCGCGGCCGTGCTGACCGGGATCCACGAGAAGGCCCCCAGCGCGCGCGTCCTGCTCGTCGGCTACCCGGACCTGTTCCCGCAGCGGGGCGGCTGTTGGCCGGTGGTGCCCATCACCGACGGCGACATCAGCTACTTGCGCGGAACTGAGGTCAAGCTCAACGCCATGCTGGCCGCGCAGGCGAAGGCCACCGGGACGACGTTCGTGGACACTTACGACCCGACGATCGGACACGACTTCTGCACGAAGGCCAGCGTCCGGGACGTGGAGGGACTGCTGCCGGCGACGCTGACCGCCCCCTTCCACCCGAACGCGCGAGGCCAGGCGGCGATGGCCGCCCAGGTGCTGAAGGTGCTCGCCGCTTAAGTTAAGGCTCCTCGCCGCGATGCGAGCGGCGCAGTGACCGGCCGCGCTGCTTCGGCGCTACCTGCCTGGCCAGTTCGTCCGGCAGCCGCAGCAGCGGGTTGGCGGTGCTGGCCACCACGTCCTGGGCCATATCCGTGATCCGCTGCCCGCGCGACCGTGCCGCGCCGCGCAGCAGGTCGAAGGCTTCCCTCGGGCGAAGCCGGTGCCGCTCGGCCAGCACGCCGATCGCCTGCTCTACCCTCACGCGGGACGCCAGCGCGTGCTCCAGCTGGGTGACCGTCACGGCCAGCCGTTGTGCCTCATCCGCCTCGAATCGCCTGTTCGGAACGAACCGGGGCGTCTGTGTATCCGAAACATTCGGCCGTCCGGAGGGGGACTGGCCAGGTTCGGGACGGGTGCCTGCTCCGCCGGCGCCGGCTGTCCTGCCGTCGGAGTAGGCGGGCTGGGCGTGGTTTTGATCGGCGGCAAACAAGTCGGCGAGCACCATAGCGCTGGTGAGGTCGGAGACCTCCTCGTCTCCGACCACCCAGCCGTTGTCGACCTTACGGACTACGACGTCCTCGTCCTCGCCACGAGAACCCCGGGCTGACCCGCTGGCATTCATCGCTGTTGCCTACCCCCTGTCGGCCCTGGTATACCCGCAGTCACTCTTGCAATCACCCGGGCAGGGCTTAGGTCAGCCCGCCGCGGACGCTAGCTCCGCAATCTTGGCCTGCACCTGCATGGCGGACGGGTTGACCATGGTCGCGCCATCCGGGAACAGCAGCGTGGGCACCGTCTGGTTGCCACCGTTGACGCTCATCACGAACTGTGCGGCGGCCTCGTCTCGCTCGATGTCGATCTCATTGATCTCCACGCCGACCCGGCCCAGCTGCGCCTTCAGGCGCTTGCAAAACCCGCACCATTGGGTGGTGTACATCGTGAGCGACACCGGCTGTCTCCTTAGTCTCAACAACCACACTGTCTGATATGTGGGTGTTCCTGCCGTGATGCAACAACGCATGGAGGCCCCTGTATGCCCGATGCGCTCCCGGAGGTACGCCCCCCGGCCATGAGGCGGTGCTGGCAGTATTGTCTGGTGGATCCCGACGACCTGCTTGCCGAACTTGACGCGGAACAGCGTGAGGTGGCACTCGCCACCCGCGGCCCCGTCTGCGTACTGGCCGGGGCCGGCACCGGGAAGACGCGGGCGATCACTTACCGTATCGCCTATGCGGTCGCGACCGGCGTGATGCGGCCGTCCCAGGTGCTCGCCCTGACCTTCACCGTGCGGGCCGCGGGCGAACTGCGCGGGCGCCTGCGCGGGCTGGAGGCGCTAGTGCCGGGCAGTGGCGTCGCGGCGGTACGGGCGAGCACGTTCCACTCGGCGGCACTGCGGCAGCTGATGTACTTCTGGCCACGCGTCGTCGGCGGGCGACCTCCCCAGTTGGTCGAGTCCAAGCAGGCGCTGGTCCGCGAGGCGGCGAGGGACCTGCGGATCCGGGCCGACGGGGCGAGCATGGCAGAGGCGGTCACCGAGATCGAGTGGGCCAAGGTATGCCAGCTGCACCCTGACTCCTACCTGCCAGCCGCTGTCGCCGCCGGGCGGTCCCCGGGCCTGGGGGCCGAGGTCGTGACGAAGCTGTACGCGGCCTACGAGCAGATCCGGCGGGAGCGCCAGCTCATTGACTTCGAGTCGGTGATTGAGCTCACCGCGGCGATCTTGTTCACCGAGCCCGCTGCGGCTCGGGAGGTCAGGGACGCGTTCAGGTACTTCGTCGTGGACGAGTACCAGGACGTCAACCCGCTGCAGAAGCTCCTCCTCGACGCCTGGCTCGGGGACCGCCTCGACCTGTGCGTAGTCGGCGACCCAAGGCAGACGATCTACTCGTTCACCGGCGCGACCCCGGCCTATCTGCGCTCGTTCGCAATCGACTACCCCGAGGCCACCGTGGTGAAGCTGGTACGGGACTACCGCTCGACCCCGCAGGTCGTGCACATCGCCAACCAGCTGATGGCGGCCGGCCGGGGGGGCGCCCCCCGAGGTGGTAGCGAGGGGCCAGATCTCGTGTCCCAGCGGCCGGCCGGGCCGGAGCCGTCCATCGAGGAGTACCCCGACGAGGGCGCCGAAGCCGCCGGGGTGGCATCCCGGGTCCGGTGGCTGATCGCGCTGGGCCTGCCACCTCGCGAGATCGCCATCCTCGTGCGGATCAACGCCCACATGGAACGGTTCGAGCACACTTTGGGCGAGGCAGGGGTGGCGTTCACCGTCCGTGGCGGGGAGCGGTTCTACGACCGTCCAGAAGTGAAGCAGGCCCTGGTACTGCTAAGGGGCGCCGCCCGGGCGGTGACCGACGGGGCCGACTCGTCCGCCGTGCCAGACACCCTGCCCGGGGCCGTGCGGCACGTGCTCGCCAGCGCCGGGCTGACGCCCGTAGCGCCCGCTGGCCGGGGGGCCACCCGAGAAAAGTGGGAGTCACTGGCTGCCATCGCCGCGCTGGCCGATGACATGACCGCCGCGCGACCTGAGGCGACCTTCGCGGATTTCGCGGCCGAGGTTGCTCAGCGGGCTGAGTACGGGCACGCGCCGGTCGCGGATGCGGTGACGATCGCGACGATGCACGCGGCGAAGGGCCTGGAATGGACGGCCGTCCTCATCCCCAGCCTGGTAGAAGGGGTCATGCCTATCGTGCATGCGCGCACGCCCGAGGCCATCGAAGAAGAACGGCGACTGCTGTACGTCGCGGTGACCAGGGCGCGCGAGCACCTCGTGCTCTCGTGGGCACCAGTGCGCGCTTCCGATGCGGCTTCGGCTTCCACCGGGACCGGCATGCAGGCCGCTCGCACGCGGCAGCAGTCGAGGTTCGTCGGTGGAATTGGAAAGGGCCGTTCTGTATAGCAAAACGACAATCGCATGGGAACCCTGTGAGCGAATCTCTTGACGCCCTCCTTGACCTCCTGGACCTCGAGCAGATCGAGGTCAACCTTTTCCGCGGTCGCAGCCCGGACGAGACGCGGCAGCGTGTCTTCGGCGGGCAGGTGGCGGGCCAGGCCCTCGTCGCGGCGGGGCGGACCGTGCCGGAAGACCGGCCGGTGCACTCGCTGCACGCGTACTTCATCCACCCCGGCGATACCGCGGTGCCGCTGATCTACTCGGTGGAGCGGGTCCGTGACGGGCGGTCTTTCTCTACCCGCCGGGTATCGGCGATCCAGCACGGCCGGACGATCTTCGTCATGTCGGCGTCGTTCCAGCGCTTGGAGGAGAGCATCTCGCACGGCGCGGCGATGCCGCCGGTGCCAGCGCCGTCTGATGTCCGGCCCAGCATCGAGCGGCTGGAGGAGTTGCTCGGGCAGCCGCTTGCGGCGGAACTGCGAGACCACCCGATCGAGCTTCGGCACGTCGGGCCGCTGACCCTTGAGGTGCAGCGAGACCCGGCACTGCGCACGTCCTCAAACTATGTGTGGCTGCGCGTGCGGGGCTGTCTGCCCGATGCCCCGCTGCTGCACGCGTGCCTGATGACCTATGCCTCGGACCTCACGCTGCTCGACACGGTGCTGCGGCGGCACGGGCGGGTGTGGGAGGACGGCCGGACGGTCGGAGCGAGCCTCGATCACGCGATGTGGTTCCACCGCCCCTTCCGGGCCGACCGGTGGCTGCTGCTGGCACAGGAGACGCCGTCCGCGTCGGGCGGGCGCGGGCTGGCCATGGGGCACGTCTTCACGCAGGACGGCACGCTCGTGGTGTCGGCCGTGCAGGAGGGCCTCGTACGGACCCTGTCACCGAAGTGATTAGCAAAATCGCAGCTAAAAAATGTGTTGCCGGGGCGTCGGCTTATTTCGTAGGCTTCAGTCATGTTCGTAGGCGGCAGCGTCTAACCCTCTGGAAGGAGGTGCCCCACGTGTTGATCTCGCAGATGAGTGTTACGGCCACCCGTCGGGGTGCCGCGCTTCCTGGTGCCCGCATGCCGCAAGCCATGTTCGAACCGCTGGGGCAGGTCGACCTCCTGCAGCCCAGCTATGGCTCACCGCTAGCCGGTTCCAGCAGCGCCGTCATGGGCGCGGCGGCTGGTACGGGCACGGCGTGCGTCGGCGGTACGGGCACTGCGATGAGTGCCGGCGCTGATGCCAACGCGGCGCGGCAACTGCCAGCCATTAATGGGCGCCCGAGTGACAACCGTAAGCAGTACGTGCACAAGACCCGCGTTAACGCCGGAGGCGATGGCGCATCGGGTCCAGAACCTGAACGGGAACAAGCCTTACAGCTAAGTAAGGCCAGGAAGATCCCCTTCAGGCCGCGGACCCGCGAAACCCGGGTCCGCGGCCTAGTTATTTCGCAGGCCCGGTCCCACTGAACTGGACACACAAGAGGACCAGCATGCGAGAGGGGATGGCACCGATGCAGTGGCCCGACGCCTGCGTGGGGGCGAAGGCGGAACTCGACACGATCACCATGGTTGCGGCAGGTACGGCGCAGGAGTTCAGCCTGCCCGCGCCAGGCGGCACGGACCTGCCCTGCGCGGAGGACCCGGAGCTGTTCTTCGCCGAAGCCCCCGCGGACGTGGAGGCGGCGAAGGCGCTCTGCCAGGGCTGCTCGGCTCGGGCGCAGTGCCTCGAAGGAGCTCTCGAGCGGCGCGAGCCGTGGGGCGTCTGGGGCGGCGAACTGCTCTTGCGCGGCACGGTCGTCCCGCGCAAGCGGCCCCGTGGGCGCCCGCGCAAGGACGACCCGGGGTTCGAGGCCCCCGGACCGGTGGCCCAGGCACGTGAGCAGGCGGCCTGCCAGGAGCTCCGCGTGGCTAGCTTATGAATGCCCTGAGCCACCGCGCTGCCGGTACCGCGGACCCGCGGTACCGGCAGCGGGTGTGTCTCGGCGCCGCTAGTCAGCCCGCGAGACAGGCTCGGTTACCAGCGGGGCCGGCCGCAGGTCGTCGGTGTAGCCAGGGACCCAGCGCAGGACCTCGCCGCGGAACGGCCCCTCACACTCAAGCTGGCACAGCACGCCGATGCCAGCAGTGGACACCCGGTGGATCAGCACGTACGACGGGGGCACGTTGAACTTGCGCGAGATGTTGGACGTGGTCACCTCGGTGACCCGGGCGGCCTCCGAGCGCAGCCACTCGCGGCTGAACTTGAACGTGTCCACGGCGGAAGGCTCGGCCAGTGGCGCCAGGAAGTCCCGCAGGACGTCGAGGTCCACCGAGATGCCAGGCCGAAGGAACCCGTTAGCGCGCAACTCGCTCTCGACCGCGGCGACGTCCGGGTCTGGGTCGTGCATGATCCGCAACAGCCGCCCGAAGATCGGTGGCAGCCCGTCTGGCAGACGGTCCACCGCGCCGAAGTCGAGGACGCCGAGTCGCCCGTCGTCGAGCAGCCGGAAGTTCCCCGGATGCGGGTCGGCGTGCAGCAGCCCCGCCCGGGCGGGGCCGGAGAACAGGAAGCGGGTGAGCAAGATGCCCGCCCGGTCCCGCTGGTCCTTCGTCCCGTCGCTGATGATCTGAGACAGCGGCGTGCCGTTCATCCACTCCGTCACCAGGACGTGCTCGGTCCCCTCGACCACGGCTGGCACGTAGATGTCCGGGTCGGCCGCGTACGCCGCCGCGAACCCCCGCTGAGCGCGGGCCTCAAGACTGTAGTCCAGTTCCTCCGCGACCCGGTCCCGCAGTTCGTCGAGCAGCGGCTTGACCTCAAGCCCAGGCATCAGCAGGCCGAATAGCCGTCCAAGCCTGGCGATCTGCGTGAAGTCGTTGACCAGCGCCTTGCCAGCCCCCGGGTACTGGATTTTCACCGCGACGGGCCGTCCGTCCGCCCAGACCGCCCGGTGTACCTGGCCGATCGAGGCGGCTGCCGCCGCCGTGTCGTCGAACGAGGTGAACCGTGACCGCCAGTCCGGGCCGAAGTCCGCTTCCAGCACCCGGTGCACGGTCGCGGCGGGCAGCGGCGGCGCGGATTCCTGCAGCCTGGTTAGCGTCGCGCGGTAAGGCTCGGCGAGTTCCGGTGGCAGCGCGGCCTCGAAGATGGACAGCGCCTGCCCGAGCTTCATCGCGCCGCCCTTGAGCTCGCCGAGCACCCGGAACACCTGATCGGCGGTGCGCTGCTGGATTTCCTGCGCGACGATCTCGGCGGATCTGCCCCCCAGCCGCTTGCCGATACCCACGGCCGTCCGCCCGGCGAGGCCGATGGGGAGTCCCGCTAGCTTCGCTGTCCGGCTGACGGAGTTACGAGGGATATCGCTGTTACGGGGGGTATCGTTCACTTCTCCATTGTCGGTTATGTTCACCCCTGGTGGGGCAGCTCCTGATGCCCCTGCCAGCGGATACCAGGCGGATCCGTCAGCTTGAGCCGTCCCGGCTACGGGCTGGCCACGCCTGCCTGCCGCTGGTCATCGCGGCGGAACCGCAGGTGCATGCCGGGCTTGGCGGCCACCCGCGACGCCGCCACTGCCAGTCCGGGAGAACCAGTTCAAGCGTGCCGTTGGCCGCCGCGGGAAGGTGCTGGCCGCGGGTGTCGAGCACGGCCAGCACCTGGGCGGCGGCCAGCGCGGCCGTGGCCAGCGCCAGGACCGCGTCGCAGGCCGGAACCGGTAGCCCCGAGTCTTGGGTGGCCTGCGCCAGGATCTTCGGCCAGGCAGGGTCGCCCGCCGCCTTGGTGAGATCCACGCAGCGCAGGCACGCCGAGTGCCCCGGGTACACGAGGGGACCGACTACCCCGATCGCCTCCTGCGCGCGGACCGCCAGGTGCGGGACCCGGTCACGCATCAGCGACGTGACCTCGTCCGGCCCCATCGGCGCGGTGATCACCGCGAGGTCCGGTACCCGGCGCGGGTCGTCCGCCGTGTACACCTCCGGGGCGAACCGCCGGATGGCGCGGACTGCCCCCGACGCCCTCGTGGCCCCGATGTCGCCGGTACCGAGGCCGGCGGGCGCCAGGTCCGCGGGGCCAGCCAGCACGGCGTCGTGGCAGGAGACGCGGGCGACGCCCGATGCCGCGAGGATCGTCGCGACGCTCGCCCCGAGCCGCCCGGCGCCGTAGACGCGAACGAAGGCGGCCCGCCTGCGCTCGATCGCCGCAGCCCCGCCGTCGCCGTCGCCGAGAGCGAGCGACGCGCAGGCCAGCTCTGGGGCGAGCCGGGACCGCAGGTAGTCCGGAAGTGACTTGTGCAGGTCCGCGGGGAAGTCGTCCAGTACGCCGGCCGAGGCCAGCAGCCGCAGGATGTGGTTAGCCGTCTCCGGCGGGACACCGAGATCGCGCGCGGTACGCACGAGCTCGTCGGTTTCTCGTGAGCCGTCGAGCAGCGTCAGGAACGCCGCTGCCTTCCCGAGCCCGGTCAGGGCTACCGCTCGCCGAGGGTCAATGCCGATCTGAACCGTTTCGGTGTCCCGCCACAGTGGCTGCAGACCCGCCTTCAGTGCTGGCCTCATGAAGATACTGTGCCGGCAGCCACTGACATTCGAGCATTACGCCTGCTCAGGACCCCCAGCGCCGTCAGGGCCGTCAGGCTGGCCGGAGTCTTCAGGAAAGTCCCCGCGGTCCCGGGCATCCCCGGAGCCTTCCGAGGAATCCCCGAGGTCCGAAAGGCCGGAGATATCCGATATGTCGATATCGTCTTGGCCACGGACGAAGGCCTCCGGGTCCTGCAGGTCCTCGCCGCTCGGCAGCAGGTCAGGGTGATCCCACAGCGCGTCGCGCCCGTCCGTGCCGCGGGCGGAACCGAGGCCCGCCCACAGGTCCGCGGCCTCTCGCAGCATCCGGGGACGCAACTCCAGCCCGACGAGGGTCGCGAAGGTCCGCTCAGCGGGGCCGCCGGATGCGCGCCTGCGGCGGATCGCCTCCGCGAGCGCGGCAGCGTGCGTGAGCCGGTTGCCCGCGGCCGCCGCGACAACGGTCGCCACCCAGCCCTCCACCAGCGCCAGTGCGGTCTCCAGGCGCGCCAGCGCCAGCTTCTGGGCGGGAGTGTCCTCGGGGCGGAACAGCGCCTCACCCTGCAGGGCGTCGCGCAAGGCCGCCGGGTCGGACATGTCGATGTCCGGCATCGCCTCGCGCAAGCGGCTCAGGTCGACGGTGATCCCGCTGGCATAGGCCTCAACGGCCCCGAGCAGGTGCTGGCGCAGCCATGGGACGTGAGCGAACAGCCGCTGATGCGCGGCCTCCCGCAGCGCGAGGAACAGCCGTACCTCGCTGATGTCCACTGACAGCCCGCTGCCGAACGCGGCTACCCCGGCCGGGAGCAGCGCGGCCGTGCCTTCCGGGCCGAGCGGCAGTCCGATGTCGGTCGAGCCGACCATCTCCCCGGCCAGCTCGCCTACCGCCGCGCCGGTCTGACCGCCGATCATCGCCCCGCCGAGCTGGCGGAACATCCCAGCCAGCCCGCCGAGCGCGCCCCCAAGGCCGCCGAGGCCGCCCATGGCGCCGGCCATCTCCGGCGGAAGCCCGGGGATCTCCGGCATTTCCGTGCCACCAAGCCCGCTGAGCTGCGAGGGGTCGAGCATCGAGCCCATCGCGTCGACGCCCTTGGTCGCGATCGGATCGCACAGGGCCGACCAGACGGGGAACGTGGCCTCCAGCCACTCGGCCTTCGACCAGGCCGCGATCTTCCGGATGCCGGACGGGAAGGCGGTGACGTCGTCCAGCCACAAGTCAGCAAGGCGCATTGCCTCGGTGACCGCTGCCCGCTCGTTCGCCAGGACGCTTGGATCGCCGCCAGCCGCGAGCGTGTGCCTGGCGATGTTCTTCGCCAGGTCCCAGTTCACCGGGCCGCCACTGTAGGACAGCATGTCGGCGAACTGGCGCAGGGCGTCCGCGAACTGCCCGGTCCCGCCGGGCCCGCCGAGCAGCCCGCCGAACGGGTCGCCAGGTCCCGAACCGCCAGGTCCCGAGTCGCCGGGCTTCGGATCGTCGTCGCCGGGTCGGCTGGGCGGGCCGAAGCCGAACGGAGGACGGTCAGCCATGTGCTCCCCCTCAGCTAGCAGTAGTCAGGCACGATAGAAACGGTCATAATTGTCACGCTATTCGGGAGCAGCCAGTTTGAGAAACGCCAGACGGCAGGTTCGCCACGAGCGGAGTGTCCGCCGTGAGCGTGAGCGTAGCACCGCGAGCCCCGCGACGGTCGTCGCGGTCACTGGCGCTGCCCGCGGTGTGGGGCACGCCCTGGTCACGCGGCTCGCCCAGTCCGAGGCGCTCGGGCGAGTCGTTGCCATCGACGACCATCGGGGCGACGTCACCGGGGTCACGTGGCGAGTGGCGGACGTCCGAGATCCCAGCCTCGCCGCGCGGCTGGACGGGGTGGACGTTGTCGTGCACGCCGACCTGGACACATCGCTGGACCGGGACCCGCGCCAGCGCCGGGCGTTCAACCTGCGTGGCGCGCAGACCGTGCTGACCGTCGCGGCGGCGGAGCGGATCAGCCGCGTGGTGCTGCTGTCGAGCGCGATGGTGTACGGCGCGCGGCCGGACAACCCGGTTCCCCTCCCGGAGGACGCGCCGCTGCTGGCCGCCGCCGACGGGAGCCTGGCGGGTGACCTGCTGGAAATCGAGCAGCTCGCCCGGCGGTCGCGGCGGGTTAACCCGGCGACGACCGTCGTGGTCGTCCGGCCCGCCGCCCTCGTAGGCGACGCGATTGACACGCTGCTCACCAGGCACTTTGAGGCGCCCCGGCTGCTGGCCGTGCGGGGCTGCGAGCCACGCTGGCAGTTCTGCGCCCTGGCGGACCTGGCCAGCGCCCTGGAGCTCGCCGCGACCGGCGCCGTGAGCGGGGACTTCGCGGTCGGCTGTGATGGCTGGCTGACGCGGGCCGAGGTTGAGGAGATCAGCGGCCGCAAGTCCATCGAGCTCCCGGCCCGGCTGACGTTCGGCACCGCCCAGCGGCTGCACCGGCTGGGCGTGACCCCCGCCCCGGCCGCCGAGCTGCACTATGAGGTATACCCGTGGGTAGTCGACTGTGCGTCTTTGCGCGCCGCCGGGTGGACGCCGGCCCACGACAACGCCTCGGTGCTGCGGTCGCTGCTCGCCACGCGGCCAGGGCACCACACGCTGGCCGGCCGCCGCATCGCCCGCAAGGAGGCCGCGATCACCGCCGCCGCCGGCGCCGCAGCCGGGACCGCCGCCGCTATCGGGGCCGCCGCCATCGTCCGCCGCGCTCGCAAGAAAGGCGCAAATTTACGCCATCGAGCCCGACCTTCCCGCGCGCTGGCGCAACTGGGCCGGCCGTGGGAGGGGTCGTCCCGTACCTGGGTTTTGAAGGGGTTGTATTTTGAACCAGTGAGTCAGATCAGGCTGATCGCGATCCGGGACGCCGAGCTGTCCGTCGACGAGGTGCGGGCGGCGGTCGCCGACCCGGCCGCGGGGGGGATCGTGCTGTTCCTCGGCGCGGTCCGGGACAACGACGAGGACCGGGCGGTAACTGGCCTGAAGTACAGCGCGCACCCGTCGGCGGAGGCGGAACTGCGGCGGGTCGCGCAGGAGATCGCCGCCAAGTACCCCGACGACGTGATCGCGGTGGCCGTGGTGCACCGCGTCGGCCAGCTCGCCATCGGCGACCTGGCGGTCGTCGCCGGGGTGGCCTGCGGGCACCGGGCGCAGGCGTTCGGAGCGTGCCACGCGCTGATCGACGAGCTGAAGGCGTTCGTACCGATCTGGAAGGAACAGGGGTTCACTGACGGCACCACCGAATGGGTCGGCAGCGCGTAACCTTCCCACCATGTCGCGACGTTCCCTCACGTTGCTCATCGCAGGCCTGGCGACCGTGGTCGCCATCTGCGTGAGCGTCTTCGTGCCCGTGCCGTACGTCATCCTCATGCCCGGGCCGACGCTGAACACCCTGGGGAGCCTTTCGGGCACGCCGCTGATCACGGTCACCGGCCACAAGACCTATCCGACCAGCGGCAACCTCAACATGGTCACCGTGAGCTATACAGGCGCGCCGCCACCGGACACCGGGATCAACCTCTTCCAGGCGCTGCGGGCCTGGCTCGACCCGTCGGAGGCGGTCGTTCCGGCCAGCGAGATCTTCCCGCCCGGCCAAAGCGCGCAGCAGACGCAGTCGCAGGACACCTCCGAGATGGCCGGCTCACAGCAGCTGGCGACCGCCGCCGCGCTGACGGCACTGCACATCTCCTACCAGACGACTGTGGCCGTGGTCGCGACGGAGAAGGGCACGCCCGCCTACGGCGTGCTCAAGGCCGGCGACGTGATCGCGAGCGTGGACGGCACGAAGGTGACCGGGGCCACCCAGCTGACCTCGCTGATCACCGCGCACCCGGCGGGCACGGTGCTGGACCTGGTCGTCTCGCGCGGCGGCAAGGACCTGCCCGTGTCAATCGCGACGAAGGAGATCGGCGGCAAGCCGGTCGTCGGCGTTGAGGTGCAGGAGGACTATACCTTCCCGTTCACGGTCAAGATCAGCGTCGGGGACATCGGCGGGCCAAGCGCCGGCATGATGTTCGCGCTCGGCATCATCGACAAGATCAGCTCGCTGAACCTGACGAACGGGAAGTTCATCGCGGGGACCGGAGAGATCACCCCCTCCGGGCAGGTGCAGCCGATTGGCGGGATCCAGCAGAAGATGGTCGGGGCCCGGGACGCGGGCGCGACGGTCTTCCTGGCGCCAGCCGGCAACTGCGCCGACACCGTAGGCGCGGTCCCATCGGGGCTTCGGGTCGTGAAGGTCTCCACCTTGTCGCAGGCGATCGCCGACCTGCAGGCGCTCAAGGCCGGCAAGAGCGTGCCGTCGTGCTTACCTTTAGGCATCGATGCTCGTTAGCAGTCCCGGCAGGGCGTACGCTTGTGAGTTGTGGCACTTCGGGTACTGGTTGACGCGACCGACGTCCCCGCCGACCGAGGAGCGCTCGGTCGCTACGTTGACGGCTTGATCGGTGCCCTCGGAGCGGCGGGGGCTGACATCGCCATCACCTGCCAGCGCGCGGACGAGGAGCGCTACGGGCGGCTCGTGCCCGGCGCGCGAGTGCTGGCCGGGCCTACCGCACTCGGGCACCGCTCCGCCCGGCTGGCCTGGGAGCAAAGCGGCCTGCCGCTCCTGGCCCAGAAGGTGGCGGCCGACGTCATCCACATGCCGTACTACTCGATGCCGTTGCGGTCCGGACGTCCCACCGTGGTGACCGTGCACGACGTCACGTTCTTCACCGACCCGGAGCACCACGCGGCGGTCAGCACCACGTTCTTCAAGTCGGCGATCCGCACCGCCATACGGCGCGCGGCGCGCCTCATCGTGCCGTCAAACGCCACCCGCGACGAGCTGGTCGACGTGCTCGGCGTCGACCCGGCGCGGATCGACGTCGCCCACCACGGGGTGGATCACGAGGTCTTTCACCGGCCCAGCGACGCGGAGACCGCCGCGGTGGCCGCGCGGCTGGGGCTGCGAGGCAGCCCGTACGTGGCGTACCTGGGCTCGCTGGCGGCCCGCAAGAACATCGCCGCACTGGTCACGGGGTGGGCGGCCGCGGTCGCGGAGCTGGACTCGCCACCGGCCCTGGTGCTGGCCGGCGGCGGGGGCTGGAGCGATGAGGTGGACGCGGCGATCGCGCTGGTGCCACCGCATCTTCGCGTGATACGTCCGGGCTACCTCCCGTTCCACGACCTTCCCGGCTTCTACGGCGGCGCCCAGGTGGTGGCCTTCCCGTCCCGGGGAGAGGGCTTCGGGCTGCCTGTGCTTGAGGCGATGGCCTGCGGTGCGGCGGTGCTGACCACCATGCGGACGTCCCTGCCGGAAGTGGGCGGGGACGCGGTGGCCTACACCGAGCCGGACGCGGCGTCCATTAAGGCAGCGCTGAGGGAACTGCTGCCTGACCCGGCCCGCAGGTCAGCCATCGGCTCGGCGGGATACACCAGGGCCGCGGAGTTCAGCTGGGCGGCCTCAGCGTCGGCTCACCTGGCGAGCTACAAGCGCGCGGCGGAGGAGGGCGCAGCCGGTAGCGCCTCAGGTAGTCCCAGGGATTGCAGGGAAGAATAACTTCCTGTTACGCCATAGCCTCAAGTTAACAACTTCGTTGTGACATGCCGTACGCGTCGATGCCGCAGCTGCGACGTGAGTATGCTGCGTTAGTTGCCGGCACACGGGCTGGCGTGGCCCCTGTGGCGCTGCCCGGCGGGCCTGTCGGCGGACGCCACGTCGGTAACTTAGCGTAGCTGTCCTTGAATACGTCAATCTTTTGGGCGGAAAGATCCATGGTTCGTGAACCCCTCGAGGCCATCCTGCTAGTCGGTGGCAAGGGCACTCGGTTGCGGCCGCTGACGCTGTCCGCGCCGAAGCCGCTGCTGCCCACGGCCGGCGTGCCCTTCCTCGCGCACCAGCTAGCGGGGGCGGCTAAGTCTGGCATCGCGCATGTCGTGCTGGCAACCTCTTACCGTGCGGAGATGTTCACGGAGGCATTCGGTGACGGAGCGGGACTTGGGCTGTCCATCGACTACGTCTACGAGTCCACTCCGCTGGGCACAGGCGGCGGGATAAGGAACGCGGCGTCGCTGCTGCACGGCGGGCCGGATGAGCCGGTCGTGGTGCTGAACGGCGACATCTTGTCGGGTCACGACCTGACGGCCCAGCTGGACCTGCACCTGGACTCCGGCGCGGCCCTCACGCTGCACCTGACCGAGGTGGAAGACCCGACGAGGTACGGCGTCGTGCCGACCGACCCGTCCGGGCGGGTTACCGCGTTCCTCGAGAAGATGCCGAACCCGATAACCAACAAGATCAACGCCGGCTGCTACATCTTCCGCCGGTCGGTCATCAACCAGATTCCCGCCGACCGGGTGGTCTCGGTTGAGCACGAGACCTTCCCGGACCTCATCGGGTCTGGCGCCGTGGTCATGGGCTACAACGAGCCGGGGGCCTACTGGCTGGATGTCGGCACCCCTGAGGCGTTCGTGCGCGGGTCGTGCGACGTCGTCCTCGGCCAGATGCCGTCCCCCGCGATGCCAGGGCCGTGCGGCCAGGCGCTGCTGCTGCCCGGAGCCTGCGTGGCTGACGGCGCGTCCGCGACCGGCGGAACGGTGCTGGGCGCCGGGTCCTGCGTCGCCAGCGGCGCGCAGGTGCACGGGAGCGTGGTCTTCGACGCCGCCGAGATCGGCGCGGGCGCGGTCGTGCGAGACAGCATCGTCGGGCGCGGCGCGGTCATCGCCGAGGGCGCGATCTTGACGGGCGTGGTCATCGGCGACGAGGCCTACATCGGGCCAGGGAACGAGCTCAAGCACGGGGCCCGCGTCTGGCCCAAGGTGCGGCTGGAGCACACGTCCGTCCGCTTCTCCGCCGACGCGTAGGTGGCAGTACTCCTTACCCGCGACTTTGAAGTGCCGTTCCCGCTCGACGTGCGGCGGATTTTGTCGGTCCAGGGCCGGGGGAGGGGTGACCCGACCTACCAGGTTGACCTGTCGGGGGCGATCTGGCGTACCTCGCTGACCCCGCTAGGGCCAGCGACGCTCCGCGTGACGAGCGGCGCCGTAGCCGCGACCAGGCCGGAGGGGACGCGGATCCTCGCCCGGGCCTGGGGAGCGGGCGCGACCTGGATCCTTGACGCGCTGCCCGGCTGCGTCGGCCTGGACGACGACGTCTCCGGCTTCAGTCCCGGCGACCACCCGCTGATCCGCGACACCGCCCGTCGCAATCCCGGGCTGCGGATCGGCCGTAGCGGGCGGCTGCTCGAGGCCCTGGTCCCGGCGATCTTGGAGCAGAAGGTCCTCACGCTTGAGGCACACCGCGGCTGGAAGATCCTGCTGTCGAAATACGGCACGCCGCCACCGGGCCCGGCCCCCGCGGGCATGCGGGTCTTCCCCGCCCCGGCCGTGTGGCGTCGCATCCCGTCCTGGGACTGGCACCGGGCAGGGATCGAGGGCGTCCGCGCGCAGACGATCATCGCGGCGGCGGGCGTCGCCGGCAGCCTGGAGCGGCTCGCTGGCCTAAGCCACGCCGACGCCGACCGCAAGCTGCGCACGATCCCCGGTATTGGCGTGTGGACCTCTGCTGAGGCCCGCCAGCGTGCCTTCGGCGATCCGGACGCGGTCTCTGTCGGCGACTATCACCTGTCCAACATCGTCGGCTTCGCCCTCGCCGGCCGGGACCGCACCGACGACGCGGGCATGCTCGAGCTGCTGGCGCCCTACGCGGGCCACCGCTACCGGGTGACCCGGCTGATCGGGTTGAGCACCGCCCGCACGCCGGGCGACATCCCCCGCCGAAACGCCGCAGGTCCGCCGCGCCGGGGGCCACGCCTGCCGGTTCGCGACTACCGGTCCTTCTGACACAGCTGGCCGTGCCTTAGGGTCGATAGCATGAGCAGCGTTTTCCCGACCAACACAGAGTCAAACATGCCCGAGCCGGGCGTCAGCGAGCCTAGCGTCACCGAGCCTAGCGTCACCGAGTCAGCCATGCGCCGGGTACTGGCCCGCGCCAGGGACGGCAAGGCCCTTGACCACGACGAGGCAACCGTTGCGCTTCATGCCCGAGGCGAGGACCTGCGGACGCTGCTCGGCTACGCCGCCAGGACCCGGGACGCGGGCCTGGCCGCTGTCGGCCGCGCGGGCGTCATCACGTACTCGCGGAAGGTCTTCATCCCGCTGACGCGGCTGTGCCGGGACCGCTGCGCCTACTGCACGTTCGCGACCGTGCCCGGCCGCCTCGACGGCGCGTTCCTCGAGCCCGACGAGGTGCTGGCGATCGCCCGCCAGGGTGCCGCCCTCGGCTGCAAGGAGGCCCTCTTCACGCTGGGCGACAAGCCCGAGGACCGCTGGAGCGCGGCCCGTGAATGGCTCGACGCGCACGGCTACGACGACACGCTCTCCTACGTGCGCGCGATGGCCATCCGCGTGCTGGAGGAGACCGGACTGCTGCCGCACCTCAACCCCGGTGTCCTGTCCTGGCAGGACTTCCAGCGCCTCAAGCCGGTCGCGCCGTCGATGGGCATGATGCTGGAGACCACGTCCGCGCGGCTGTTCACGCGCAAGGGCGGCCCGCACTTCGGCAGCCCGGACAAGGACCCCGCCGTGCGACTGCGGGTGCTGGAGGATGCGGGCAGGTCCGCGGTGCCGTTCACCACTGGCCTGCTCATCGGCATCGGCGAGACGCTCCACGAGCGAGCCGACGCGATCTTCGCGATCCGCAAGGTCTCCCGGGAGTACGGGAGCATCCAGGAAGTCATCGTCCAGAATTTCCGTGCCAAGCCCGACACCAAGATGCGCGATGTCCCCGACGCCGAGCTTGACGACCTGGCCGCCACCATCGCGGTCACCCGCCTGGTGCTTGGCCCGACGGCGCGCATCCAGGCCCCGCCGAACCTGGTCGGCGACCAGTACCAGCTCATCCTGGACTCAGGGATAGACGACTGGGGCGGCGTCTCACCGCTCACTCCAGACCACGTCAACCCCGAGCGGCCGTGGCCGCAGATCGATGAGCTGGCCGCCGTCACGTCCGCGGCCGGGTTCACGCTCCGCGAGCGCCTGACCATCTACCCGCCGTACCTGCGCGAGCCCTGGCTGGACCCGAGGCTGGGCCGGCACGTCGCGGCCCTCGCCGACCCGGCGACCGGCCTGGCGCGCGAGGGCGCGCTGCCCGCTGGCCTGCCGTGGCAGGAGCCGGACGGCGGCTGGGGCGAGGCCTCCGGCCGCGTCGACCTGCACGTGACAATAGACACCACGGGCCGTACAGATGACCGGCGCGCCGATTTCGCTGAGGTCTACGGCGACTGGGATTCCATTTCCGAACGTTCCGTCGCCAGTCTCGCATCCTCCCTGCCCGGTGCCGTCGCCTCGCCAAACCCCGCCACTGCTGCGCCTGATCCTGCAACCACTGTGCCCGGCCGTTCCGCCACCTTGGCACCGTTGGCCACTTCGGTCACGGGCAGCCCGGAAGCCCCGTTCGTCGCGCGGCCCGGCGAGGTGGCCGACGCCCTGCGGCAGGCCGAGCGGGACCCGGTCGCGCTCAGCGACGCCCAGGCGATTGCCCTGCTCGGTGCCGACGGCGATGACCTCGACGCGCTGGCCGAGATCGCGGACGGGCTGCGCCGCGAGGTCAACGGTGACGACGTGACCTACGTCGTCACCCGGAACATCAACTTCACCAACGTCTGCTACACCGGCTGCCGGTTCTGCGCGTTCGCCCAGCGCCGCACCGACGCCGACGCCTACACGCTGTCCCTGGACCAGATCGGCGAGCGGGCTTGCGAGGCGTGGGAGGCTGGCGCGACCGAGGTGTGCATGCAGGGCGGCATCCACCCTGACCTGCCCGGCACCGCCTACTTCGAGATCGCCGCCGAGGTCAAGCGCCGCGTCCCGGATATGCACGTCCACGCGTTCTCGCCGATGGAGGTCATGAACGGCGTCGCCCGCACCGGCCTGCCGCTGCGCGAGTGGCTGATCCGCGCCCGCGAGGCGGGCGTCGGGTCGCTGCCAGGGACCGCCGCCGAGATCCTGGACGACGACGTGCGCTGGGTGCTGACCAAGGGCAAGCTGCCGGCGGCCGACTGGGTCCAGGTCATCACGACCGCCCACGAGGTCGGCCTCCCGACGACCGCGACGATGATGTACGGCCACGTCGACACGCCCGCGCACTGGGTCGGGCACCTGCGGGTGATCCGGGGCATCCAGGAACGCACCGGCGGCTTCACCGAGTTCGTGCTGCTGCCGTTCATCCACACCAGCGCGCCGATCTACCTCGCGGGCCTGGCCCGCCCTGGCGTCACCCGCCGGGAGAACCGGGCAGTGCACGCGGTGTCCCGACTGCTGCTGCACGGCGCGATCGGCTCGATCCAGTGCTCCTGGGTCAAGCTCGGCGACGACATGTCCCGCGAGGTGCTGCGCGGCGGGGTCAACGACCTCGGCGGCACCCTGATGGAGGAGACCATCAGCCGGATGGCTGGTGCCGCCAACGGGTCCTACAAGACGATCAGTGACCTGTCGGCCATCGTGGAGCCGTTGCCCGGCCGCCAGTTGCGGCAGCGGACCACCTTGTACGGCACCCCGTCGCCGCAGCGCCAGGCGGCGGCGCTGGCAAGCGACGGCGTGGCGGCCTCAGTAAGGAAGGGCATCCCCATCATCGCTTCGTAAGCTTCAGTCATGAGCTACGGTGGCCTGATCCTCGACTTCGGCGGAGTCGTCACGACCGACCTGTTCGCTGAGCTGTCCGCGTTCTGCGCCCGGCAGTGCGCTGCGCCAGACGCGTTCGCATCGGTACTGCTCGACAGCGATGAGGGCCGGGCGTCATTCGAGGCGGTTGAGGCAGGGAAGATCTCGCAGCGCGATTTCGAGGTCACGATCGGGCGGCTGCTCGGCGTTGATGATCGCGGCCTGCTGGCGCGCGCGCTTGGCGGCCTGCGGCCCCGCGCGGATGTCGTGGAGCTGGTCAAGCGCGCCCGCTCCACGGGGGTTCGCGTGGGGCTGTTGTCGAACTCGTGGGGTGACGGGGACTACGACCTCTATGGCGGCTACGACCTGGAGGCCATGTTCGACGCGGTGGTGATCTCAGCGGATGCCGAGGTCCGTAAGCCTGACCTGGCCATTTACCTGCTGGCGGCCGACGAGCTTGGCATCGCGCCGCACGAGTGCGTGTTCGTCGACGACACGGCAGCCAACCTCCCGCCCGCCGAGACACTGGGGATGGCGACCGTGCACTTCACTGACGTGGACGCGGGCATCGGCGAGATCCACCGGCTACTGGGCATCTCCTAGCACCGCACGCCCTAGCGGACCAGGGTGAAGGACTCCGGGTCGCGCGGGGGGCGGTGCGGGGGAGTGGCCGCCGGGTGGCCGACGGCGATCGCGCCCATCGGGAGCCAGTCCGGTGGCAGGTCCAGGGCCGCCGCGGCGACGTCCTGGCAGAACAGGGCGGAGGAAATCCACGCCGAGCCCAGGTTCTCGATGGCCAGCGCCACGAGCAGGTTCTGGGTGGCGGCTCCCATCGAGACGGTGAACATCGCCGCCTCAGCCCGTGACCTGCGCTCATCGGGGTAGGCATGCGCGGCCGAGGTCTCCAGGCACGGCACGATGACCAGCGGTGCCTCCCGCAGCGGCAGGCCGCGCCGGGTGCGCCGGGCGATCTGCTCCTCGGTGAAGCCGTCCCTGCGCAGGTCCGCGATCCACGCCTCGCCCATGGCGTCAAGCAGCCTGGCGCGAGATTGCGGTGAGGCGACGACGACGAAGCGCCACGGCTCGCTGTGGTGGGGTGCCGGGGCGGTGATCGCGGCGGCGATGGCCCGGTTCACCGCGGCCAGGTCCACGGGGTCGCTAGTGAACGACCGGATGGTCCGCCGGGCGGGCAGCACGTCGGCGGCGCCGAGCCGGAACATGTCATCGACCGACGGGCGCACGAGCGCCCGCGCGCCGGGCCCGTCCTCCCGGGTGACCAAGCTGGCCAGGCCGCGGACGAGGGCGACGGGGATCTGCAGCGCCTTCCCCTTGACGAGGTCGCCGGCCGCGGCGATCTCGTCGGCGACGGCCGCGATCGTGACCTCTAGCGTGTTGCCGAAGGCGTCCGCCTCGCCCCGGTGGTCCCTGACGACCACGAGGCCGGCCGCGCCGATCGCCGTATCGGTCTGCCCGGCCCGCCACGGCCTGCCCATCGTGTCGGTGATGATGATCCCGATGTTGGCCCCGGTCCGGTCCCGCAGCGACTTGCGCAGCCGCCGGGCCGACTCGTCGGGGTCCTCGGGCAGCAGCACGACCGTTCCAGGCGCCGTGTTGGACTCATCCACCCCGGCGGCGGCCAGCACGAAGCCGTGTCGCGTCTGCGCGATGGTGGTCGGGCCGCGCCTGGCGACTATGCGGACGGTCTCCGCCACGATGGCCTCCTCGCGGGTCATCGTGGCGACGCGGCCCTCGGCCTTGCTGACCACCTTGGAGGTGATGACGAGGATGTCACCGTCGGCAAGGCCGGGCCCGGCGGTGCCGAGCGCGTCCGCGATCAGTCCGGCAAGGTCGTCTCCGGCGCTGACTTCCGGCACGCCCGTGACAGCCATGACGCAGACGGCTGCCGGGACCGGATTGGGGTCTTGGGGCGAAGTGAGGGGCATGTCAGGAAAGCTCCTGGGCCAAGTCGATGGCGGCTCGCGCGATCGTGGCGGTTGTCTCGATGTCGCGCATGTACAGGGGGAGTGCGCGGACCTCGATGCCAGCGCACCTCGGGTCGTCGGCGGCGGCCTTGTCCTGGTCGTCGACGAGCCAGCCGTTGAGCAGCCACCGGCCATAATGGGCGGCCACGGCGGCGGCTGACGTCTCGACGCCGATCGTCGCCAGGCACGCGTCGGCCATGCCGCGCACGGGAGCGCCGCCGATGATCCCGGAGACGCCGACCACGGTCTTGCCCGCCACGGCCGCCGCGATGCCGGGCACGGCCAGGATCGGCCCGATGCTGACCACCGGGTTCGACGGCGGGAGCAGGACGAAGTCCGCCTGCGCGATGGCCTCAAGCACGCCGGGCGCGGGGGTGGCGCGGTCCGCTCCGACCGCGATGATCGACTGCGCCGGGACCGCCGCGTGGAGCCGTACCCACCATTCCTGGAAGTGGATCACCGAGGGGGCAGGCTGCTGCGGCGTGGCGGCGAGAGTGACATGTGTCTCGACCACCTCGTCGGTCATCGGCAGCAACCGGACGCCAGGCTGCCAGCGCTCGCACAAGACGCGGGTGACCTCGGACAGCGGCGTGCCCTCGGCCAGCAGCTGCGAGCGGGCGATGTGGGTGGCGAAATCCCGGTCGCCCAGGGTGAACCACGACGGTCCCGCGCCGTACGCGGCGAGCTCGTCGCGGATCGCGAACGACTCGTCGGCGCGGCCCCAGCCCTGCTCAGGGTTGATGCCGCCGCCGAGGGTGTACATCACGGTGTCCAGGTCAGGGCAGACGCGCAGGCCGAACAGCGTGATGTCGTCGCCGGTGTTGCCGACGACGGTGATCTGCGCGTCAGGGGCGGCGGCCCGGAGGCCGCGGAGGAAGCGCGCGGCGCCAACGCCGCCAGCGAGCACGGTTATCCGCATGCCACCAGTCTGGCAGGGCGCCATCGCGCTCCGCTCGCGTGGGCTCGGCGACGTGGCCGCCCGCGGCGGGTGGGTTACCTCATACGACTCGCGCCGTAGATCGCGAGCTGGTAAACAAAGGGTGTCCGAGTGACCACTTGAAGTAACGGAGGATCGGACATCGGCCGTTCTATGGGTAGATTTCGGGGCTTGACCTCGCAACTTGGACATCAGGGCGGTCAATACCACCTTTACTCGCTTGACGAGAAGCGAGACACGCGGGTGTAATTTCATTGGTGTGATTCTCGCCCACGCGGGTATGGGGCGAGGTATCAGGGGGCTCCGAGAGGGGAGGATGCGCTTTGTCTGAGGTCATCGTCCCGCTAGCGCACGTCATCATCCGCCCGGAAGAGGGGGATGATCAGGGCTGGCAGGACAGGGCGCTATGCGCGCAGACGGATCCGGAGGCGTTCTTCCCGGAGAAGGGCGGCTCCACCCGGGAGGCCAAGCGGGTCTGCCGCAACTGCGAGGTTCGCGTGGAGTGCCTCGACTTCGCGCTGGAGAACGACGAGCGCTTCGGCATCTGGGGCGGCCTGTCCGAGCGGGAGCGCCGTCGGCTGAAACGGGGCGCTTAGCGGCGGGTCCCGCTCGGTGCCCCTCGGGGCACCTTCGCCGGGGCTTGGCGCGGGCGCTGGGCCTGCCTTCCTCCGGTCGGCGGGCCGGACATGTCGGGTATCGCGTGTCGCGCGCGCTCACTAGATGTATTGTTCACGCTGTCCCCGTGACGGGCGCGAGCCGGGCATCCAGGTCGCGATCGTAAGGGGAACGCCTTACGGGAACGTCTCTTTCAAAAGACAGGCCTTAGCGAGACGTATCCGCGTGAGGGGCATGAAGCATCCCCGACCTGCGCTGGGACCAGTTGCCACCTTCGTCGCCGCAAACTCGCCACACCGTCACGGCCGTCATCGTCGCCCATGATGGTGCCCCAATGCTGCCCGGGCTTGTGCAGGCTCTGCGGGTGCAGACGCACGCCGTCGGACGGATCGTCGCGGTAGACACCGGCAGCCGGGACCGAAGCGGTGCCGTGCTCGCCGAGCTGATCGGGCAGGACGCGGTGTTCGGCATGGACCGGGCCACCGGGTTCGGCCAGGCGGTCTGGGGGGCGTTGCGCCGGGCGCCGGCGCTTCGGCCAGAAAGCTCAGGCCAGCCACAGGTGGAGTGGGTCTGGCTGCTGCACGACGACTGCGAGCCGGCACCGGAGGCCCTGGACAGGCTGCTCAGGGCGGCGAGCAGGGACCGGTCCGTGGTTGTCCTGGGGCCGAAGGTGCTCGATGGGACCGACCGCCGAGTGCTGCGCGAGGTGGGGATCTCACTCGACCGCTCGGGCCGGCGTGTCACCGGCATCGACCCAGGCGAGTATGACCAGGGCCAGCACGACCACAACCGGGCGGTACTGGCGGTCAGCTCCGCGGGCATGCTCGTCCGCCGGGACGTATGGGAGCAGCTAGGCGGGTTCGACACCCACCTGCGGCTGTTCCGCGACGATGTGGACTTCTGCTGGCGGGTGCACTCAGCCGGCTACCGCGTGCAGGTGGCCACCGACGCCATCGTGTATCACCGCGAGCTCACCGCCCGCCGGGGCCGGGTGCCCGAGGGCACGAGCGCCCGCCGCCTGGACCGGCGCAACGCGCTGTACGTGCTCGCCGTCAACCTGCCCTTGCTGTCCATGCTGTGGATAATGGGCGGCAACGTCGCGGGCACGCTGCTGCGCGCGCTGTACTTCTTGCTGACCAAGCAACTGGAGCAGGCTGGCGACCAGGCGCACGCGCTTGGCGACTTCCTGTATCACCCGCTGCGGCTGTGGAAGGCGCGCCGCCGGCGCGGCCCGGGCCGCAGCCGGGGCTATGACGCGGTGCGGATGTTCATCCCGCGCAGCCGGCCGGTCCAGCAGGTGACGGAAAACATACTGAGCCTGCTGTCGCCGCAGGGAACCGGCGGCGCGCACCATGCCGGCTCGCTCGGCGGCGAGGACCAAGACGATCAGCTCGTCGACCCGCCGTCGCTGCCCCGCCGGATCATGGCCAGCTCGGGTGCCCAGCTGTTCGTGGCGCTGCTGGCTGTCTCCCTTGTGGCCGAGCGTCGCCTGCTCGGGGCTAACCCGCTCGGCGGCGGTGCCCTCGTGCCCGCATGGGGCGGGGCATCCGCGCTGTGGGCGCAGTACCTGGCGGGCTTCCACGCTGTCGGGGTGGGGTCGGCCGCCTCCGCGCCGCCGTACCTGGCGGTCGTCGCGACGCTGGCGACGGTCCTGGGCGGCCAGGCATGGCTGGCCACCGATATCCTCCTGCTCGGCTGCGTCCCGCTTGCTGGGCTGTCCGCGTACCTGTGCTCGCGTCGCCTCGTCTCCGCGAGGCTGGCCCGGGTATGGCTCAGCGCCGCGTACGCCCTGCTTCCGGTCGCCTCGGGCGCGATCGCGGCGGGCCGCCTGGGCACCGCGACCGCAGTCATCATCGTCCCGCTCATCGCGCGGGCCGCTGCCACGATGGTGACCGCGCCACCCCGCCGGGCGCGGCGCGCCGCGTGGGCGACGGGCCTGCTGGTGGCCCTGGCCTCCGCCTTCGTCCCCCTGGTGTGGGTAGTGGCGGCGGCTCTCAGCCTCATCGCGATGATCGTCGGGCGATGGGGATGGCCGCTACTCGCCGGGAAGCTGCCACTGGGCCGGCCGTCGGCTGGCGGCAGCCCGCCGTCAGCATGGCCGCTGTCAGTGGTCAACGCCGTCATTGTCGCCGCGACGCCGTTCGCGGTCCTGTTCCCGTGGTCGCTTCACCTGCTCGCCAGCCCGTCGGCGTTCCTGCTCGAGGCGGGAGTGCAGCCGTCCGGGCTGGCTTCGGCCAGCCTGCGTCCGGGCGCGCTGCTGCTGCTCAGCCCGGGCGGGCCTGGCCTGCCGCCAGCCTGGGTGACCGCTGGCCTCGGCCTGGCGGTCGTCGCCGCCTTGGTGGGCAGGCGAATGGCGCTCGTCGCCAGTGGGTGGGCCGTCGCCGTGGCGGGCTTCGCGGCGGCCATCGTGGTGAGCAGGTCCACCGTCACGTCCGTGGACGGCGGGCACACCAGCGCCTGGCCGGGCACGGCACTCGTGATCGCCGCGCTCGGGCTGCTGATCGCGGCCGCGCCCGCCGCGCAATGGCTGGCTGGCGGGCTGGCCGGCAAGCCAGCCGCTGGTGGTGCCGGCGGTAGCAGCCGGGCTGGCTTCCCGCCCCGGCCGGTGGCGATCCTCGCGCTTGTCGCGGTGGCGAGCGCACCCTTGCTCGCGGGCTGGTTCTGGGTGACGGGCGGAGTACGCGGGCCAGTCACGACCGTCAGCTCCCCGGTGCTGCCCGCGTTCGTCGCGGCGTCGTCCGCAGGGGGACTTGAGTATCGCACGCTCGTCCTGCGCCAGGACGGCAGCGGGCTCGACCTTCTCCGTCCTGCGCAGCAGCGACCCAACGCTGGGAGAGGCCGAGCTCACCGGATACGCCCCGGCCGACCATGCGCTTGCCCGGCAGGTCGCCGCCCTCGGGGTGCCCGACGGCTCGGACGCGGGCGATCCGGGGCTGGTCCTCGGCGAGTTCGACATCCGCTGGGTGCTGGTGCCAAGCCCGGTCAGCGCGGCCCTCGCGCAGCGGCTCGACGCGTCCGTGGGCCTGGTTCCGCGCAGTAGTGCCCCGGCGTATGACCTGTGGCAGGTGACGGGGCCGGTGTCCCGGGCCCGTGTCGTCGGCCCGGATGGCGCGGTGACCACCTTGCCATCCCAGGCGGTCGGCATGACCCCGGTCGCCGCTCCGGCCAGCGGCGGGACACTGGTACTGGCCGAGCCGCACGGTGGCTGGACGGCGACGCTCAACGGCCATCCGCTTTCGCCGCTCGCGACACCCGTCGATGGCTGGGCGCAGGGGTTCACGCTTCCGCCAGGCGGTGGCCAGCTGGCGATTACCCGAAACAACACGGCCCGCGACCTGAGCCTCATCGTCGAGGTCATCGCGTTCCTGGTGGCCTGCGTGCTGGCCCTGCCAGGCAAGCGCGAGGATGCCGTCGCCGAAGATACCGTCGCCGAGGCTGATGCACTTGGCGCGGCGGGGCCAGCGGGGGCCCAGCAGGGCCGCAGCGCGGACCGCGTCGCCGGGCGGCGGGCCGCGGGCCGTCCGGTCACGGTCGCAGGCTCGCGCCGGCGGGCCGCCGGAACCCGTGCCGCGGGCTCCCGCGCGGCGGGCACGCCAGTGCAGGCCGCGCCAGTGCAGGCCGCGCCTGAAACTGACGCGCGCGATGACGCTGAGGTGGCCTCACTGGCCATGTCGGGCACCGGTGAGCGCGCTGCCCAGCCGGGCAGCGCCTCAGCAGGCACGGCTCCCTGGGACACAGGTGGCTGGCAGGCCAGCGACTGGTCACTGCCCGTCGCGTCAGGCGGGACCGGCCCCAGTCCCGCCGCGGCCGCCAGCGGGACACCGAACGCCGACGTCGAGACGCAGCTCACCTGGGGGACAACCGCCCCCCGCGCCCCGCTGGACGTGTCCGACGAAGAGGCAAGCTCGTCTGACGCTCGCTGGGCGGGGATCTTGGCCGAGCGGGACTCCGGCTCCTGGCCGGTCCAGCCAGTGGACGAGCCCGCTCGTAACACTGGCTGGGGGACTGGCCCGATTGCCGCCGCGGATGCCGGCCGGACAACCGGCTCGCTCCCCCGTCGCAGCGCCGGCTGGAGCCCCTGGGGCCAGCACGGGCACGGACACTGGCAACAACGCCGTCTTGGGCGGGCAGCCGGCTACCTCACCGGCGTCGGCCCGCAAGCCAGGCGAGCGGCACGGCCGGCACGCCGGCAAGCACGGCAGGCCGGCCCGTCGGCCGTGGGACCGCTCCGGCAAGGACAAGGACGGGGAGCAGTGATGGCGACCCGCCTGATGACGTTCGGCGCGGTCCTGGCGGCTCTCGCCGTGCTCTACGCCGCCGCCTGGCAGACCCAGCCGCGACCAGCGACGGCCGCCTCAGCGCCCGTGAGCCAGGCTGGCTCGAACGTGGCGGTGACGTCTGTCACCAGGACCTGCCCGCCACTAGGGCCGGACGCCGGACAGGGCCACATCGCCGTGGTCGCGGTGCCGGGCCAGGGGACCGCGAGCACGCCGGCGGACACCGGGTCAGCTCAGCTCAGCGTCATCCCCCAAGCCGCCCAGCCGAGTGCCAAGTCCACTGCCAAGTCCACTGCCCAGCCGAGTGCCAAGCCGAGTGCCAAGTCCACTGCCAGCAAGGCTGTAGCCCCCGTCGCCATCACGACTCCGGATGCCCTCACCGTGTCAGCGGCACCGCAGGCAACCGGGTATGGCGGCACCGCCGTGTCCGCCACCGGAAAGATGGCCGAGGGCTTCGAGGCCGAGGTGGCGACCTCCTCCGGCATGGGCGTCGCGAGCTGCACCCACCCACAGGCGGACATGTGGTTCGTCGGCACGGGCCAGGCGGCGGGAGCGTCCGCCAGTGACCTCTACCTCGCGAACACCGGCGACCTGGCGGCGACCGCCGAGGTCACCCTGATCACTGACGCGGGCATCCAGCAGGGGCTGAGCTCCGCGATCAGCGTCGGGCCGGACGCGTCCCAGTGGGTGAACCTCACCTCGGTCGCTCGCGGGTCGGTCGTCATGGCGGTTCACCTGCAGATCAGCTCTGGCCAGGTCGCCGCTGCCGTCTGGCAGTCTGGCGGCTCGGGTGGAACGTGGCTGCCGCAGGCGGCGGAGCCGTCCACGCGGGTCGTGATACCGGGCCTGACCAGCGCCAGCAGTGCGGCCCACCTGTTCGTGGTCGTCCCCGGTACCGCCAACGCGCACGTCAAGGTGGAGGCGCTGACGGCGCATGGCCCGTTCCTGCCGTTCGGCCCGGACACGGAGGAGGCGCCAGCGGCGGCGTCCTCGTCGTTCGCGCTGACGTCGCTCGGCGCGTCCGCCGCCTCGGTCGTGCTGACATCGAACGTCCCCATAACCGCGGGCATTGAGGTGCCGGGCAGCGGCATCGGGGAGTTCAGCGCGGCCGTCGCCCCGCTCACGCAGCAGGGGGTCATCGCGGGCAACCCGGCGGCCAGTGCGGGAACGGTCAGCCTCGTGCTGTCCGCGCCAGCAGGCGCGGCGGCGGCGAGCATCACCGTGCTCCCCTCCGCCGCGGGTGGTAGCGCCACCGGGCAATCATCGCCGCAGGTCGTCCAGGTCCCGGCCGGGCATACGGTCGCGGTGGCCGTCGCGGCGCCGAAGGGCAGCCAGCCGTTCGCCATCGCGGTGACCCCTGAGCCGAAATCAGGGCCGCTGTACGCCGCCCGCGTGGTGACCCAAGCAGGGACATCCGGCCGGGTCATCTCGATCCTGCCGGTGTCCAGCGCCCCGACGCAGGTCACGCTGGCGCCAGCCCGCGACTCCTACACGGCGATCTTGCCTTAAGTCCTCGCCGAAGCTGGGGTCGATGTTGTCCGGGTCGATGCCGAGCACCCGGGCGAGCTCCTCGACCACCACGTCGTAGACGAGGTCACGCAGGTCGTCGTCGTTCTCGGAGCGGGCCAGCAAGGGCCGGCGATAGACGACGATGCGTGTCGCTGTCGCCGGGCGGGCCGGGTCAGCCCGCTCAGGCGTCCCTGGGATGGCCCTGGCGAGCGGGATCTCGCCCAGGTCGTCGGCTAGTTCGTCAGCCTCCGGCACCTCCTGGACGGCGAACTCCACCGTCGCCAGCTCGGACTCCCAGCGCGGCTCCAGCCGCGCCACGGCATCCAGGACTATCTCGTCGAACTGCTCGGACCGGGTCCGGTACAGCGGGACGCCGGGTGGCATCAGCCGACCGCGCATGCCCCGCCCGCGACGGTCGCGGCGTCGGGTAAGTGGGTCGGCCTGGCCGTTCTGCTCGCTCTGCACAGCTACCCAGCGTATCAACCCGGCTGCCCGGCAGTATGGCCCGAAACGACACGAACGCGAAACTGCCGCGCGGTGATGGCGTAACGGCCTCCAGATGGGTACCGTCAGCCGTTGTGAGCGACAATGCGACTGGGCAGGTGCCAGCAGGAAAGACACAGGCGATGGCACCGGTGAACTCGGCCAGTGGCGCTCACGAGAGCAGGGCTTTCACGCGAGCCGACGGGGGTCGCGCTGCTATCGTGGCCGAGAACGATCTGGTGAGCGAGGTGGGCCGTTGAATTCCCGTTGCTGCTCGCGTACGGCGTGCAAGCAGCCGCCCGTCTACACGCTCACGTTCGTGTACCGGGACTCGACGGCCGTCCTCGGGCCGCTGTCGGCCTACGAGGAGCCCAACACCTACGACCTGTGCGAGAAGCATGCAGCAAGGCTTGTCGCGCCGCGTGGCTGGGACATCGTGCGGCTGCCGCCCAGCCCGGAGCAAGAGCGTGCCGACGACCTGGAGGCCATCGCCAACGTGGTCAGGGAGCCTCGTGCCAGCTCCGCCCGGTCAGGCCCGCGCCCGGTCGGCGACCCGCGTCCCGCGGGCGGCGCGCGATCTGGCGCGCCTCGCCCGGCGACGCCGGCCGAGCCGGTAGGCCAGGGCGTCGAGGTGGGCCGCCGCGGCCACCTGCGCGTCCTGCGCTCCGCCCCTACTGGCACGACAGAGTAGCCAGCGCGAAAACAGCCCTGTGGATGTCGGCTCCGCCCCCCGTGACCGATAGGTTGGTCCCAGGGACTTCCAAGCGGACGGGAACACGAGCGGAGCGCAAGTGAGCGACCTGGACAAGATCTTCAAGGCGTACGACATCAGGGGGGTCGTGCCCGATCAGCTTGATGAGGAGGTCGCCGAAGCTGTTGGCGCGGCCTTCGTCCGGCTCACCAACGCGGGGCAGCTGGTAATCCTTCATGACATGCGGACCTCGAGCGAGCCGCTGGCCAGCGCGATCGCGCAGGGCGCGGCGAGTCAGGGTGCGAACGTCATCTACGGCGGCCTCGGGTCCACCGACATGGTCTACTACGCCAGCGGGTTCCTGGACGTGCCGGGCATCATGATCACCGCCAGCCACAACCCGGCGAAGTACAACGGGCTCAAGCTCTGCAAGGCGGGCGCCAAGCCGGTCGGCATCGAGACGGGCCTGGCCGAGCTCAAGGACATGGTCGCCAGCGGGGTGCCGGCAAGCGGCGAGCCGCAAGGCGCGATCACCCGCAAGGACCTGCTGCCCGGCTACGCCGCCTATCTGCGCAAGCTCGTCGACCTGTCCGCGATCAGGCCGCTCACCGTGGTGGTCGACGCGGGCAACGGGATGGCCGGGTACACGGTGCCGACCGTGTTCGAGGGCCTTCCGCTTGAGGTCATCCCGCTGTACTTCGAGCTCGACGGCACGTTCCCGCACCACGAGGCCAACCCCATCGACCCGGAGAACCTGCGCGACCTGCAAAAGGCGGTCGTCGAGCACGGGGCCGACATCGGCCTGGCCTTCGACGGCGACGCCGACCGCTGCTTCGTCGTGGACGAGCGGGGCGAGATCGTCAGCCCGTCGGTGCTGACCGCCCTGATCGCCACCCGCGAGCTTGCCCGCGAGCCGGGCGCGATGATCATCCACAACCTCATCACGAGCCGCGCCGTGCCGGAGATCGTCACCGAGCATGGCGGTGTCCCGGTTCGCACCCGCGTCGGCCACTCGTTCATCAAGGCCACGATGGCGCAGACCAAGGCCATCTTCGGCGGCGAGCACTCCGGCCACTTCTACTTCCGCGACTTCTGGTTCGCGGACTCGGGACTCATCGCTGCGCTGCACACGCTGGCCGCGCTCGGCACCACCGACCGGCCGCTATCTGAGCTGCTGGACGAGTACTCCCGCTACAGCGCCAGCGGCGAGATCAACAGCGAGGTTGCCGACCAGGCCGCCGCGACGGCGAGGGTCAGGGCCAGCTACGCGAAACGGCCCGGCCTCACTGTCGACGAGCTCGATGGCCTGACCGTGAGTGGCGACTCGTGGTGGTTCAACGTCCGGCCCTCGAACACCGAGCCACTGCTGCGACTGAACGTCGAGGCCAGCGACGAGGCGGCGATGTCCGCCCTGCGTGATGAGGTACTTGGCGTAATTCGCGAGGGCTACGATGCCGGCGCGACCGGGCAGTGAACGGACGACATGTCCCTGGAGGGTTATTCCATGAACATCGATGACTGGCTGCTGGAAATCCTGGCCTGCCCGAAGTGCCACGCGGACCTGCGGCCTGATGACGCGGCGAGCGAGCTCGTCTGCACCGGCTGCGGCCTGGCCTACCCGGTCCGCGACGACATCCCCGTGCTGCTCGTCGACGAGGCGCGATCCCCTGGTGGCCCTGGGGTTGGCGGCCCTGGGTTTGGCGGCCCTGGGTTTGGTGGCACTGCGTGACAACTCCGCATGGTGGGGCGGCGTTCGCCGCCTACCGGCTCGACGACCCCGAGCTCGTTGAGGCCGGTGACCCTGGCGGCATGCTGCGGCAGGTAGCCTCGTCGGCCGCGCAGGTGCGCACTGCGGTGCGGGCCTGCGAGGAGGCGGACCTGACCACGCTGCGGCCGGACGCCCGTCCCCGGGCGATCGTGGTGGCCGGGGCGGGCGCGGGCGCGCTCGCGGGCCACATCCTGGCCGCGCTGGCGGGCTTCGGCTCGCCGGTGCAGGTTGTTACCGTGAGCGGGAGCTCGCTCCCGGGCTGGGTGGGGGCAAGCGACCTGGTCATCCCGACGTCGAGTTCCGGGCACACGGTGGAAGCGGTGACGCTCGCGCGGGAAGCCGCCCGGCGCGGTTGCCACCTCCTTGGCGTCGCCCCGCCGGCGTCACCGGTCCAGGAGATCGTCACGCAGGCGCGCGGCACGCTGATCAGTGTCAAGTCGAACGTCACGGCGCGGTCCTCGCTGTGGACGCTGACGGTGCCGCTTGTCGTCATCGCGGAGCGGCTTGGGCTTGTCAGGATCGGCGCCAGCGGGTACGAGGCGGCCGCCAGTGTCCTTGAGGACGTCTCGCACCAGTGCCGGCCGTCGAGCGAGTCGTTCGTCAACCCGGGCAAGTCGCTGGCGCTTGACCTGCTCGGCGCGCTGCCGGTCGTCTGGGGCGGGTCGCCGCTGGCCATGGTCGCCGCCAGCCGGTTCGTCTCGCAACTCGCGGCGAACGCGAAGTACCCGGCCTTGCTCGGCGGGCTGCCCGGGAGCGGGCGAGACCAGGTGGCGGTGTTCGACGGCCCGTTCGCGCCGCGCCCGGAGCCGAGCTACCCGTCGGCGGAGGACCCCCTAGACACCCTGGACTCCCTGGACTCCCTGGATTCTCTCGACTCGCTCGATGAGCCCGAAGACAACGCCCTCGCGCTGCGGCTCATCCTGATCGCCGACGAGAGCGCCGAGCATCCCCGGGTCACCGCGAGCCGCCGGGCTGCCGCGTCGCTAGCGGGCACTCGCGGGATGGACGTCTCGGAGCTGGCGATGGAGGGTGACCAGCCGCTGCGCAAGCTCGCCGGGGTGGTGCAACTCGCCGACTACGCATCGGTGTACCTGGGCATCGCCTACGGCATCGACCCGCTGGCGATCGCTGCCATCGGAGACCTGAAGGACCTGACCGAGCAGGCGAGCTGACGAGGCGAGCGTGCGGGCGGTCATCGCGGCGCTGGCCGCAAACCTGCTGATCGCGATCGCCAAGTTCGCGGCCTTCTTTGTTACCGGCTCGGCGTCGATGCTGGCCGAAGCGGTGCACTCGGTGGCCGACACCGGCAACGAGACGCTGCTGCTCATCGGCCGGGGCCGCTCTAGGCGTGCCCGGACGGCTGAGCACCCGTTCGGCTTCGGCCGGGAACGGTACTTTTACGCCTTCGTTGTCGCGGTGATGCTGTTCACCGTGGGTGCGGCCTTCTCGCTGTACGACGGCATCCACAAGATCATGTCGCCCGCTCCGCTGGACTCACCGGTAGTCGCCTATGTCGTGCTCGGCATGTCGATGGTGATGGAGGCATTGTCGCTGCGCACCGGGATCGCCGAGGCTAACACCGAGCGCGGCGGCCGCGGCTGGCGGGAGTTCGTGCACGCGACGAAGAGGCCGGAGCTCCCGGTTGTGCTGCTAGAGGATACGGCGGCAGTGGCCGGGCTGGTGTTCGCCTTCCTTGGCGTGCTGCTGTCGCAGCTGACCGGGGATGACCAGTGGGACGGCGCGGGATCGGTCGGGGTAGGCGTGCTGCTGGCCTGCGCCGCGTTCATCGTCGGCTACGAGACTAAGAGCCTGCTGATCGGCGAGTCGGCCAGCGAGGAGATGTCCGCGCTGGTCGTGGCCGCCGTGGAGGACGGCCCCGAGGGCTTCCAGGTGATCCACCTGCGCACCTCGCACATCGGCCCGGAGACGCTGCTGGTCGCGGCGAAGATCGCGGTCAACGGGGCGCTGCTCGCCACCGAGCTGGCCGCGGGAATCAACGCCACGGAAAGCCGCATCCGGCAGGCCGTCCCGATCGCGGAGACGATCTACCTGGAGCCGGACATCTACCAGGCGGACGAGGTAGACCACGGCGACCCGTCAATCGAGGTCGTCCGCCGCGCCCGCGAGCAGGCATGACGAGCATCGCAACTGCGGCTACGCCGGCCTGGCGCGTGGCGAGGCGGTGATGACCGTGTCGGCGTCGCCGGACAGGAGCTGCTGGGGGATCTGGGTGAAGGCGTACTGGACGGGAGCCGGGCCGGGAACCAGCGTGAAGGCCCAGATGACGTCGAAGCGGTCATCGGGCCACGTGTCAGGTACCACCGTTCCCGAGGCCGTTGGCAGCGCGCTAGCCAGTGCCGGGATGTGGTCGTGCTCCCAGCAGATCAGCACGACGCCGGAGTAGGTGCTGACCACGGTGGTGGCCAGCTGGGCCTCGTGGCCCTCGACGAACGGGCTGACGATGTAGAGGCCCAGGTGGTTGGCCAGCCCCTGGATCGTCTGGTAGGTCCGGTGCTCGATCGTCTTGTCCGGGCCACCGTAGGAGGGAGACACCAGCGTCGCCGGGGTCAGCAGTCCCGCCCGCAGCGGTCCGAGCGCCGGGTCGAACAAGGCGGTGAGCGCGCCGGAGCGCTGCCATCCGCGTGGCAGCAGGGAATGCGGGCTCTGGTTGCCCTGGAAGTCGATGCCGAACGGCGCGGCCGACGGGTCATTGGGCTTCTCGCCGTGGCGGATGATGTAGATCGTCTCCGGCGGAGCAATAGTGCCCGCTGCTGGCTGGCTCATCGGTGTCCCCCCGTGTTCCCCTCTTTGGCCTTGACGAGATCAAGTGTGCTTGCGGCTACCGATCGAGACAAGGAGGGTGACGATGCCGGCCGCCACGAAGGAACCGATGGAGGCCGACATCCAGCTGGCCGGGGTAAAGCCGATAGTGCTGTCGACCCTTGTCCACAGGGTTACCCACCAGGTGATGTACCCGGGATTGATGAGCTGGTACACGACGAAGCCGGCGGCCCAGGGGACGAGGGACTGCCAGCGGGTGCCCGCACGCTGCGACAGGTCCCAGTTGCCTTTCGCGACGACGAAGTAGTCCACGACGAGCACCGCGCTCAGCGGGACGAACACGGCGCCGATGAGGGTCAGGAAGTTCTCGTAGTCCGCGATGTTCAGCCACAGCGCGCCGGCGGTAGTCAGCGCCGTGATCGCCGCGGCGAGGATACGGCGGTCCCACAGGGGCCGGAGGTTCTGCAGGGACACGGCGGTCGAGTAGACGTCGGCGAAGGACTGGTCGAGCTCGCGGGCGGCGAGGACCGCGAACGCGAGCGATCCCACGGGCAGGGCGATGAACGCGCCGAAGATGTCTCCCGACTTCCTCGCCACGGTCAGCAGGGCGAGCAGGCCGAGCGCGTAGCAGAGGATCTGGGTGAGGCTGTAGCCGATCATCGCGCCAGTCGCGGCTTCCCTGGGGCTTCGCGAGTGACGGGTGTAGTCCGCGGCGAGCGGGACGAAGGAGATGCCGACCCCGACCACCGTGTCAGTGGCAGCCCAAAATCCTGACCAGGTGCCATCGTACAGTGACGGCAGCGGCTGCCTCAGCAGCTGGATCAGGATGTAGATGCCGACGACCACGACCGCGACGGTGGCGTAGCGGCGCAGCGTGCGGATCGCGCCGAGCGGCCGGATGGTCAGCAGGCCGGTGATGAGGCCCGCGATGAGGACGTACGCCGGCTTGGGCAGCCACGGCGTGATCGTGTGCGCGGCGGTCGCGATCGTGACCAGCTCGAAGATGCCCCAGCCGAAGCACTGGATGATGTTCATCGCCGTCGGCAGGTAGGAAAGCCTCGCACCGAACAGGCCGCGGAGCAAGACCATAGCCGGAGCGCCGGTCCGCGCGCCCTGCACGCCCGCCAGCGCGACCGGGACGGTGCCGATCAGCGTGCCGACCACGATGGCCGCCAGGGCCGCCGCCAGGCTCAGGTCAGGGCCGCCAGGGCCGTAAGGCTCCAGAACGAACAGCGCCCCGGTGAACCCCAGCAGGCTCACTCCGAGGTTTCCCCACAGGCCGAACTGGTCAAGCATGGTAAGCGGCTGCGGAACCGGCTCGGCGAGGGTCCTGGGGGCCTCCGCGTGCCGGTCGGCCGCGATGATGGTGAAGTGCGTTGTGGCCGTCGCGGGTGCGACGCCGACGTTCGCTGGTGTGTTGGTGTGGTGCGCTTCAGCGGCCATGGCACGCCTTCCTACGCCGGCATTACCCGGACAGGTTCGACGGTCGGTGGCGCTGTGCTTGCCGACACTGTGCTTGCCGACACTGTGCTTGCGGACACTGTGCTTGCCGACGCTGCGCTGCCTGGCGGCGCTGCGCGGGGCAACGGTAGCCACCCTCTCAGCCCGGTTGTCCCGAGCTCCCGTGTTCTTCAGCTTTTCCCTTACGCTAACACGAAGACGCCAGGCCGCTAGCTGTCGCCCCCCGCACGGCGCCCTTTGCGGCGGCGTATCCCCCTGCGGGCAGGCCAGCCGGTTCCAGTCGCGGAACTACCTGAATTAGCTGCGGCAAAGTCACTAGAGCAGGAACTCATGGCCGTAGGCCGGCTCGGCGAAGACGGTGAATCGGCTGTTGGCGTAGCCGAGGGCGTCGCCGTCGCGGTGGCCGAAATCGGCGATCAGGCCGAGGAAGAGCGTATGGTCCCCGCCGTCGTACTCCCGCCACGGCTCGCAAGCCAGCCAGGCGAGCGGGCCGGCGAGCCGGGGCGCGACCGGATGGTCAAGCCAGCCGGGCTCCGCAGCCGGACGGCCCGCGAAGAACCGCGCGGTAGCTTCCTGCTCCGCGCCGAGCACGTTGACGCAGAACGCCCTGCCGGACAGGTCGCCATGAGAGCGCGCGGTCCGCGCGACGGCGACCAGGACCAGGGCCGGGTCGAGGGAGACCGAGGTGAACGAGTTAATGGTGAGCCCCGCTGCGGCCGCGCGGCCCGTCGAACGTCACGACGGTCACCCCGGTCACGAACCGGCTCAGGCACGAGCGCAGTGCCAGCGCGGCGCTGGTGTCCACGGCATGATCCCGCTTTCTCTGGTTGATGGGATGAGACCAGGGCCGCAGGCTCCCGGCAGCAGTAGAGGGGAGCTGCTGCTTAGCCTGGTCAGGTCAGTCTTCCCTGCCCAGGAACTGACGGACCTGCTCCTTGTACGGCTCGCGGTCGTATCCGCGCACCAGGGCCTCGGCCATTCGGACCGGGTCACCGAAGAAGTAGTACTCATACAGCGCCTGCCGTCCCGCGAAGTCTGACAGTGCCGCGTCCCAAGCGAGCCGGAACAGGCGCACCCGGTCGGTCGCGTTCTGGTTCTTCGCCTGCAGGTACATGTCGATGTCGACCGCGGCCTCGCCGGCCAGGTCTGCCTCGGTGGGCAGCGCCATCAGCCCGCTCGCGCCGAGCTTGCGGATGATCGCGGGGAATCGCTGGTAAACCTTCGGGTACCAGTTGCGGCAGGCGTTCAGCGGCGCCCAGGCGGGGGTGAACACGCCGAACTCGTTGACCGTGGCGTCCGCCTCCGCGGCACGCAGCATGGCCCGCGCGGTCTCAAGCGCGATGACGATCTCGGCGATGTCCTCAAGGACGTGCCCGAACTGCTCGATCCCGATCGCCTCGGTGAGCAACGACACGAGGCCGAGGATGAACTCGGTCTTGGCGGTGGTCCGGCAGACGACCTGGTAGGTCATGTGCACGACGGCGTCGGTGGCGGAGTAGAAGCCGTTGCACAGCTGCGGGTGGCCGAGCGTGAAGATCCGCTCGGAAGGCACGTGCACGTCGTCGAAGACGACGACCGCGTCCATCTCCTCGAACCGGGACGACAAGGGCGCGTCCCGGTGGGTGCGGCCAGACTCCGTGGTGTGGTCGAGGGACTGACGGCAGATGAACCGCAGCCCGGGCGTGGCGCAGGGGATCGCGAACGCGAACGCGTACGGCGCGTCGTCGGCGGTGCTGCGCAGCACGGTGGACGGGAACACGAGCAGCTCGTCGGCGATCGGCCCTATCGTGGCGAGCATCCGGGCGCCGCGCACGGTGATCCCGTTGTCGTCACGACCGACGATCCGCGCCATCAGCGCGCCGCCGCCCTGCTGGCTGCCGCTTACCGACCGGTTGACCTGCGGCGGGATCAGCGTGTGGGTGAGCAGCAGGTCCTGCTCGCGCACCATCTCGTAGTAAGCGGCGATGTTGCCGGCGAACGCCGGGTCGGCTTGGGCGAACCAGCCCTGGGCCTGCGACAGCGCCATCAGCGCGCTGCTGAGGTAGTCGCCGGTCCGGCCCAGCATGCCGCCCGAGAACCGCGCCCAGGTGGACATCGCGGCCCGTCGTCGCTCCAGGTCCCCGGCGGACTTCGGCACGAGGAACGAGGTGCCGACCCGGTCACCAGTCGTCGGTGACTCGTAGGTCAGCACGTCGCGTAGCGCGGGGTCGTGCTGCATGTCGTAGAGCCGGGCATAGCTGGCGGTGACGTTGCGGAACGCCGGGTGCGCCGAGATCTCGCCAGAAACCCGCTCGCCACCCACGATGACGTCCGGACGCGAGGCGTCCAGCCGCTCCAGGTACTCCCTGCCGGTGCGCGCTCCCATGCGACCTCCCGATGGCCTGCTTCCAGATGAGAGCTTAATGACCTCATGCAGACGTGCCGGCCGGGGTGGCCGGGGTGGCCGGGGTGGCCGGGGTGGCCGTAGTGGCCGTGGTGGCCGGGGTGGCGCCTTTTTCCGGATGTGCGGTCCCGCCGGGCAGTAGGGCCGTACTGAGGCTCACAGGTCTACGGACGCACCCAAATCTCCCGCTTGTCGTCCCGCAGAGTGACGACCCCGTTTTCGAAGAACTGAATCCGGTCGGGACTGTCCACGCCAATGGGCTGCCCTTCCGATACCGGAAGGCCGATATCTCGATTCTTTGCCTTTACTTGCTCGATAGCCTCGTTGACCTCATTGGAAACGGCTGCGGGACCAGTATCGGTACCCCAGAAGATCCAGCCACCTTCAAAAGCCTGGCCAAATCCCCCAACGCGGAACGTCTGCTCCGCCGACTGCACCGGGAATCCCAGCCAGGAACGTTCCGCTCCCAGCTTGTTGTAGTAACTCCAGACTTCCGGGGCGATGAGGATGACGGGGGATCGGTCAGCGAAGCAGGCTGCCATCTCCTGCGCATTTTCTCCCAGCTCGACCCGGAATCGCTGGATGCCCCCTCTGGTACCGAAAGAGGATGTCGCGGCGGACTCCCTTGCGATGGGACAAAACTCCTGGTAGCTAGACATGGCCTTCGCCACAAGCTTGCGTACCGCGAACGCCCCTTTCCCTTCCCGATAATAGATCGCGCCACCTTCGAAGTGCTGAGTCCAGCTTTTACTGGAATTAATGGAAATTTCACCGACTGCGAAGCCGAGCCATCCGGCATTACCGTCCACGCTCTTATAGGCGTCCTGTGTAGCAACTTGGACGGTTTTAACGCCATGCTCGGACGAGTACACAGTGCCGCCGACGAAATCCTGGCAAACGCCGACTACGCCAGACGACGATGTCACGTCTTGCTGCTCGACAAGCGGACGCTTCAGCCAGTCGCTATTACGTGAGTGGTACTCCTCGATCGCGCCGCTGACCACTCGCGTGCCGTATCCACTAGCCCAGAAGATACGTCCATTCTTGTATCTCCGGACATAACCCTCGTGATAGCGTTCCAGCCCTTCGGCTTGAACCCATTTCAAGGCCGTCGCCTTGCGGGCTATCGCCTCAGAGGCCTCCGGCAGGGGGGGCAGCCATCCCGACGCAGCAGTAAACGGCTTAATCAGTGCTGCTGCCTGGCGGCGGTCGATGTCCGCGAGGATCGCGACCACTCTGGCCTCGTCAGCCTCCATGAAGGTCGTCAGTACCTTGGATATAGCGCGCGGCGACACCCTGGCGAACAGGTCTACCAGTTCGTCGTGCGACAGCAACTGCAACCGGGCCACGGCGACGTGCGGGTTAAGCGCGCCAAGGGACGCGAGGTCTAGAGGCGCTTTCGGCGGCCAGCCGTTGTACTGGGTGTTGCCCGAGCCGACCTGTACCCCCTGGCTGCCGCTGACGCCGATCGCGGTAGCCTTCCCCTCGTCATGCACGTGCCTCTCCTACGAGCGCGGAGAACGCGGGCGAAGCCCGCTTGCCTGGTGACTTATCACAGTATGCCCGTGACCGGTCACGATGCCACCGTGACAGCGTGGGGCCGCGCACCACAGTCCAAGGGAGTTCCCCCCGGCTGACCGTCGCCGCCAGCGAGGCGCACCACGCGGCCTTCGAGGCCCACCTCGGCCGTGAGCTCGGCGTCGCGGCCGACAACCTGCACAAGTTTGTCTACGAGTGGACTTCCAGCCCGTTCACCGCCCGGTGCACCGACTTCAAAGCCAACTCCGGCCCGCCGCCCAGAACCGTTGATCCATCCCTCCGCACCGGCCCGATCAGTACCACAGCACCGCTACTAGCCGTTCCGCGACGCTTGCCAAGGTCAGCCCTGCTCCCGCGCCTCGAAGCTCTGTTGCCGAAACTTCCGCTCGACCGGCGTTGTTGTCGCCTCACCTAGAGCCACGAGCAGTTACTCGGAAAGTGAGAAGCCTGTGCGGGTCACCGCCTGAGGTGTGCGCGCCTTGACCACACCTGTCCTCAGCGCTCAAAGTGGCTTATCGCCGCCCTCAAGGTCGGGGAGAGGCTACCATCAAGACTCGTACGCTGGTGGGTGTTAAGTGCTGCATATGACCAACGTCGCTTCTCGTCGTGTATGGAGTCGACACCTCGGCGTCGTAGACGCCGAGACAGGTGAAATGATCAAGCTTGCAGTACGGGAAGGAGGATTGATGTCTAGGCAGATCGACGAACCAGCCGTTAGCGATGATCATCCGGCGACGTATATGGACCTTCTGCTGCGTGGAGAAGTGCTCATGCAGGACATTGATGACTTCATCGACGCTTGGCATGACTCTCCTGACGGTTCCCCGGCCTCATCGGTGAGCCTCGCAGCATATCTCGGTATCACCGAAGACGAGTATCAATTGTGGGTAGAACACCCAAGTTCGCTCCGATTCATCGCGGCGGCGCACAAAGCCGAGCAACCGGTGGGCACGCTACTTGCATCGCGTGACCAACTCGGGCTCGCGGCACGAGCGGGTGACAGGACAGAGGCGGAGCGGCTTGTGTGGTGGCTCGTGAAGCGCGGGCGGATCGAAGAGTCCAAGCAGCCCTGGTGATAGGACGGTCAACATACTTCGAGAGTGGCTCATCCAGCCGCCAGCGGACCCTGCCGTGCGATGCGCCGCAACTGTCGTCGAACGGCACGATCTGAGGCCCCTTGTCGATGTCTTCGGTCTCGCTGATGGGTGTTGCGACGTCGAATACGAGGCATGGCCATTTCGCGTGTGACGCGCTAGCTGTTGGGTTGGACAGTGCACGGCCAAGAGTCCTGATGCGCAAAGATGGTGTCGGGAAGTTCCGGCGCCGCTTCACCATGGCTCATGAGCTGGGGCGCGTCACCTTGGCTTGGCATGTTGGGTGGATGATCTGTAGCCCGATACGGACGGCGTTCGATGCGCGGGTCACCGAGCAGGAATCAGAGGCCAACCGGTTCGCGAGCGCCCTACTCATCCCCAGAAGGTTCCTCGAGGAACGGTCGAGCCAGCATCTTGGCGGAGTCGTTTCAGCGCTCGATGAAGCACAGGTTTCTGCGGCGGCCGCAGTGCTTGCACTCGCGCGCAACTTGCTCCCGGGCTTCTCCTTCCTCATTGACGAGGATGAGGACGGCTTCAGGCTCATTAGTTCCTCTGGAACCACGGTGCCTGGTGGCGTCAGTCGTGGGCCGCAGGTCGCGGAGTTGCGTGATAAAGCTCATCAGTCCGGTGAAGCTATTGTTTCTGGGCGTCGAGTGCTCTGGTTCAAATTCGCCACTCAGTCGGATTTCACCGTACCGGAGGATGTCCGTGGGACTACAGACATCCTTCGGCAAGTCCTGTCGTCTATTGTGGCTTCGTCGGAAGTAGATAAGCTCGCGCTCAGGATTAATGGAATCGTAGGAGGGATGCTGGGTAAGGAGGGTCGAGCTCAGGGTGAAAGCCAGGCGCTTGCCGCTCTTGAGCAGAGATTCTCATCAGATCCCGCTCTGGAGTACCTTATGGATATTCCCGACTTCCGGCTGTATCTCAAGCGTAAAGCTGCCGATCGCGTAAGGCGCAGATCATCTTTATTGGGCTATATTCAAGGCGAATAATAGGCAAATTGATAACCTGTGCCTCGAGGCCTCCGACGTCGGAGTAGATGATTTACGCTGAGTTCTAGTCCAAAGCTCATCCCTTTCGGCTGCTCGTAATGGGCAACCAGCGTGAATCCTCTGGCGCGCGGTATCTCGACTCCGACTTGCCGTGGCGATGCGCAGTCAACCTCACGGCTGGGCAGCGACTAACCTTGTCCGCCGCAAGGGCGGTGGTCGCTGCCCGTAACTGTCGCTGGCAAGCGACTACGTCGCTTGCTGCGCGGTGGTCCCACTGGCGTTTGGGACGCCAGGGAGCAGTAGTGCGCGCTCAACCCTCTCCTTGAAGAGGGTGAGTTCGGCAGTGAGGGCGTCGCCGATGTCCTCGCCCTCGGACAAGATGACGTCGGCGGCGAGCTTGAGCCGGTCCCCCATTAGGGTGATGCGGGGGAAGTCGGTCACGGCGTCGCGCTCCACGGGTGTCCTTTCTCTTCTTGGATGGCGGCCCCAGCGGTATGCGGTGTCGCGCCGCTGGGACCGGGTTGTGTCCCGCGTAGCCGCGCCGGGGACTGGCCGCAGCTACGCGGGGGGCTTCAGGTCGCGCTGGCTGTCATCTCGTCGAGGTGCTTGGGAAACTTGGCCCAAATGACCTTCCCCGCCCCCTCGCCGGGCGAGTGGTAAAGGCCCCAGCGGGAGTAGGCCTCGATGAACAGCAGGCCGCGGCCGGTCTCGTCATAGGCTCCGGCATCGGCGGCCACTGGCTCGGTGGCACAGGCGTCCCAGATGCGCGACCGGCCGCTGCCGGTCACTTCGAGCAGGTCGGCGATGAACTGATTGAAAAGCGTGGACGGCTGTGCCTTAGGCGGAGTGTACTTCTGGAGCTCGGCCGTATAGGGACTGGGAACGTCGTACACCGCCTTCAGCCAGGTGAACAGATGCGACAAATTGCGCTGGTGGGTATTCGTGCCGCCCTGCGTGTGCGTCTTCAGGTAAGCGGCGAAGAAGCGGTTAGCATCTCTGTGTCGCCCGCCGCGAAGTCCGCCTCCACCTTCTCGGCGGTCTTCCAGGCATGCAGCGCCCTGGCCGCCTCGCAGTACAGGCTGACCGTCTTCTCCTCGTACGGGCGCTTGGTCTTCGGGCTGGTCTGCGCCCGCAGCCAGGCCGCGAGCTCGTCGATCGAGATCTCCCGAAGCTCGGCCATCGTGAGCGACCGACGCCCCTTGCGCTGCTCTGGTGCCTGCGCGAGTCGCCCCTGGCCTTGGAGGGGAACGGCTCCGGTCGGCAGGCTGGCTACCCGCAGCGCGCTCTTCCGCGGTCCGGGCGGGATGGTGCGAGTGGATGGCATGCGCGGCTCCCCCTGCCGGTGGGGGAGCGCTACAGCAATCTTCAAGCGGCAAGCGTATCGCTGTAGCGCCGGGATGCTAGGCGGTTCGCATCTCCGGCGGAGGGGGCAGGCTGCCGTCATCCCAGGTAAGCTAGGGGCCTAGTACGCCCTGATAGCTCAGCGGATAGAGCAACCGCCTCCTAAGCGGTAGGTCGCGCGTTCGAGTCGCGCTCGGGGCACTCCCAAGGCTCTGAGCTGCGGTTACGCGGCCTTCAGCGACGGTTCGCCGGGTGCAGGGATCAAGCATCCCGGTACTACAGACATAGCCTCCATGCCTAGAAGTTCTGTAGTGCTCCCCCACGGCCAGAGGGAGTGCGCCATGCCTCGTCCAGTTTCGTCCGCCGCGCAGGGTACGGCTCCGGCCCGGAAGCCGGTCCTGAAGAGCCCGCTGCGGACCGCCACCATGTCCCTTGGTCTGCCTGTGGGCGGTCCCGATTCGCCTGTCCCTGACGTGGCACCACCCGCGCCGGAAGTCACTGCCCAGAAGGTGCGGCTGATGCAGGTCAGCGAGTTCGCGGCCTGGATGCGGACGCAGACCAGCCCGAAGACCAAGCGGCCGTTCCAGGAGCAGACGATCGTCGGCTACTCCGAGGCCGCCCGCGCGCTGGACAGGTGGATGGAGTCGCAAGGGATCGACGGCAACTTCACCGCGTGCGACGTGGCAATGCTGAACCGGTTCTTCGCGGGCTATCACCGTGAGCATGGCCAGGGCGGCACGAACAACCGGCAGCGCAACCTGCATCCCCTGTTCAAGTGGCTGGCGAAGTCTTACGGCCACCCAGACCCGTGGGCCTCGGATGAGCTGGTGCGGTACGGGCCGGTGAAGTCGCGGCCCTCCACGCTGGCCGAGGACTTCATCCGCGACCTGCTCTCGGTAACGGGCGATGGCAAGGCCAGGTCGTTCATCGACGTACGGGACCACGCGATCATCCGGATGCTCACCGAGGGCGTCCGCCGCACAGAGCTAGCCCAGCAGGAGATCGGCGACCTGGCGGAGGACCTGGTCGCCCGGCCGTTCGTCCGGGTGGTGCCGCTGAAGGGCGCGCGCGAGTTCACCCAGGGGCGGCTGGTGCCGCTGATGATGGGGTCGGCGCAGGCCTTGTCGGCGTACCTGCGGGTGCGGCGCTCGCACGCCCAGGCCGCGCTGCCCGCGCTGTGGCTGGGGAGCAGTAACCGCGGCCCGATGACCGGCTCGGGCGTCTACCAGATGCTGGGGCGGCGGGCCGAACAAGCAGGCTACGACCCCAGGGCGGTTCATCCTCATATGTTCCGCCACACATTCGCGAACGACTGGCTGGCCGGCGGTGGCTCCGAGGGCGACCTGATGCGGCTGATGGGCTGGAAGGACCGCTCGATGGTTGATCGTTATGCCGCCGATATGCAAGAGCAGCGAGCCTTCGAGGCCAAGCGGAGGCGGGGTGACCTGTACTGATGGCTGCGAGTCGGTAGCACTTCGGGCGTCAACCTCAACTTGACGCCTGAAGTGCTGATAACGGTGGTGCTGTCCTGTCGCCCGTAAATCGGCCCCGTCTCAGTGATTCCGGCCCGTTATCGCGCCAGTCTCATTGAAGTCGGCCCGCACCGCGCTGACCTACTGCTTTGCCGGAGGTCTTGATCGTCATGCGTGGGTTCGGGAACGGTGTCATCGCCCGGTGCCGCAGGGGAAGTTCGATGTCCCCGGCCGCCGCCGCTGTCCGGAATGTACTCGCGCGGGGCGCCAAGCCGATGTTGGTTCTCAGCGATCTTGTCCGATGATCTTTGGCTGAGCTGGGCAAATGCCAAGTCTACTGAGAAGATGATCTTGGGATGCGTCAAACAAGCTGGCCTTTTACGGGTGATTCGGCTACGGATAGTTAGTACCCTGCATAGTTCGATTATCGTCCGTCGATATTTGCCATCTTTAGTGAGAAATGGCCAACTTTCCGGCATGTTGGTTGAGAATCGGCCAGCTTCGCTGAGACCCAACACCAAGCCGGGCCATGTCCGCTGAGACTGCGGCCCCAATGGGCCGGATTCAGTGCGACAGGGCCGAGATCGGTGAGACGGGACAGATGCCGAATCCGTGAGCCGTAAGTTGTTGGCGGAAGAACCGCCGAATCTGCCCGCTGATGGCCACGAAGAAGACTTCATGGCCATCACAGAGCGTGACTAAATTCGCTAGTAGACGCACCGTCACGCTGCCCCTGCCGAATATGAGCGGCTGGTGGGTCTGGGGATCCCTCAGCACGGCGGAGCGCAGATCATCCATTTCGGCGCTTGGCTTGTATCTCGTGACTTACGGATTATGAGCGGCCTTAGAGTGCCTTCTGCTTTACCTCATTCATACAACTACGGACGAGCTTCTCCTTGCCACGGAACACCTCAACTGTGCCCCGACCAGGCACGATGCCGCGTGAATGGCAGACTTGTGCGCGTATTGGGCGCAGGTCGGCTCAGCGGGCACATCGTCAAATGCTGGAAGAGGGGTCCGTCTCAACTGCTGGGCGCGATACGGAAACGTCCCTGGCAGGACCGCTGTCATTCGTTCGGCGCTCCAAGTGTGAATCTGTAAAGACGCTTTCTGCCTGCGACGTACAGGACGCTGTCTTCGGAAGACCAGGCAAGACCTGAGATAAATTCCTTAGCTCGTATCGCCTCAGACTGGGGAAAGCCGTCGATGTGCCAGATCCGGGCGATCAGGCCCGCGCTGGCAGTGGCGAACCGTCTTCCGCTGGGAGCGATCGCCACCGCACATAGCGGCCCGTCACTGCCAGTGAGAGTGACCCGAGGAGCGCCGTCCGCGCTCCAGATCCGGACGGTCCCGTCGTCTCCCGCAGTGGCCAGCCAGGTCCCATCAGGGGCGATAGCCACCGCATACACCGGGCCGTCATGGCCGGTGAGGGAAGCCCGGAAAGTGCCGTCGGCACTCCAGAACCGGGTTTCCCCGTCGACGCTGCCGGTGGCCAGCCAGGTCCCATCAGGGGCGATAGCCACCGCATATACCGGGCTTTCATGGCCGGTGAGGGTGGCCCAGAGGGTGCTGTCGCTGCCCCAAATCCGGATGGTTCCGTCGTCTCCCGCAGTGGCCAGCCAGGTCCCATCAGGGGCGATAGCCACCGCACGCACCGGCCACGGCTGGCTGGTTGAAATGGTCGCCCGAGGGGCGCCGTCCGCGCTCCAGATCCGGACGGTTCCGTCGTCTCCCGCAGTGGTGAGCAAGGTCCCGTCAGGGGCGATAGCCACCGCATGCACCGGGCCGTCATGGCCGGTGAGGGAAGCCCGGAGGGTGCCGTTGGCATCCCAGATCCGGACTTCCCCGTCGTCGCTGCCGGTGGCCAGCCAGGTCCCGTCAGGGGCGATCGCCGCCGAAGGCTCGGGCGGGACGACGTCATCAGCTCGATCAGGTTGAGACAGGGCAACACTGCCACCCTGCTGAAGCATCCTGGCCCCATCGATCCTCGCATCATTGGCGATCGCCTCAGTGGCCCCCATGAGGCGATGAAGAAGCTCTGCCGCAGCAACCGACTGCTGACCGGCGGGCAACCGGTCCATGAGATCCTTCATCGCGCTGAACCGCACCGATTCGGCTTCCAACTGGAGCCGGGCGACTTCGAGCGCGTGGCTTTGCTGTTGCCGTTCGCTCGCCCGGCTCTCGCGAGTCATCGCCTCCTCGTGCTGCATTGCCTCGCGCTCGCGCTCGCGCTCGTCGAGCCTGCGCGTCTCGTCTCTCTTACGATTGATCTCCCGGTTCTCGGTGATGCCGTCCTTGACGGTCTTCAGCGGATTGAGCGCCCCGATCACTTCCACGAAACCCGGCGAGCCGTAGCGAAGCGATCCCAGGCGGAGGCCACCGGCGAGCCGGAACGCCGTCACGGCCTGAAGCAGGTCATCCGCAGAGGAACTGGCGGACTGCGAATCATAGCGCGCGTTCAGCGCGGCGACACCTGATAGTGGGGAGTCCAGCGATTCCAGCGCAGCAGCAGCCTTGTATCCATCGTCTAGGCGCCCGAGCAGCTTGATGAAGTCGGCGACCGACCAACTGCCATGGATGTCGATCCGGAGGACGTCCAGTGCCTGCCGTTCCGACTCCCCCACAACTGGCGGCCAGGGAGCGACGGGCGGGCGTTCAGCGTGGTGGACAATCTGATTTCTGTATCGGCGTAGAGCGTCGATTGCAGCTGCAGTCGCGTATGCAGTGAGGTCTTCATCCGCGAGGCCAGGCGCGATGTCAGCCCCGCGTTCAGCGGCGCCTGCTTCAGATTCCGGGGGAACGCTCTCAGACATGCCGGAAGAATATCGGGACAGCCGCGAACGCGCTTGAGTCTGTAGCCCCGGCCGTCGGGTTCAGGACGGCGATCCGGACTGCCGGGCGCGCTCGGCGGCCTGCACTGGCGTGTCGTAGTAGCCCGGCCCGGCTACGAGCACCGTGCTGAAGTAGTAGCCCTGCTCCTCATTGGGGTCGTCATCGGCCTCGAAGGGACGCCACAGGCTCAAGGTGAGGCCGGCGGCGACGAACGACGCCGGGTCGTCGCCGGAAGGCTCGATCGCGATCCGCTCCCGCAGGCGCTCTACAACTACCCGTGCCGGCAGCCCGAGCACGTCGACGCCCTGGAAGCGCACCACGTCGACAGGCGCTTGCGGGCGATGGATCTCAACCGCCTGCAGGCGGTCCCGCATGCAGCCGATGCTGATCATCAGGCCGCTCGGCCTGATGATGTGGCGCCCAGGACTGTCCGACGCGGAGACCAGCTCCAGGTCACGCAGCAGCGCCAGCGCGGAATCGGCCTCGGCGCGCGGCATCCCTATCTTCAGCGGACCAACACCATGGGGAGGATCGAGCTCGAAATCCATGACGTGATCATGACAGAGCAGTCCGCCTGCACGGGCATGCCTAGAGATCTAGTTCACGCGACACTGGTTCCTGGTGTGGTCAGGCTCGCCCGGTCCGCTGGAGCTTCTCCCGGCTGCGCTTGCGGGCCTTGGCAGCGTTGAGCCTGGCGGACAGCTCGCGCCCGGCGGCGCGGACGAGAGCGGCACGCTCGCCTGGCGGCAGCTCTCCCTTCGGGTCGACCTGGCGTTCCAGCCGGGCGAAGATGGCGGCTCTCGCGGCGTCGGCCTGGTCCTCGCGGGCCATGTACTTTGACCATCGGGCGTTGGCGGCGATCTTGGCGCGGAGGCGGCGCTGTTCGGGAGTCATCCCGCCCCCTAGAGGGTGTGCCGCGGCTGCGGGCCTTCAGGCAGTCTCGGCCACAGCAACGGCCCGGCGTGGAGTTGGACAGGTCGCGCAGCTCCGCGCGGGCCGGGCGCAACCGTGGCGCCCGCCACATCGGCAGTCGGCTCGTCCGCGAAGACGTTCGTCGTGATCCTCACCGAGACGGTGCCCCGCCGGCCGCTGGCCCGCAGGTGCATCACTGGCCCGTCGGCTGGCCGCCCGGTGGGTTCGTTGAGGCCGAGTGCGTCCCGCCACGCAGTGAACGTGGCGCGGACTTCGGCGGCGGGGGCGGTCAGGCCGTTGACCCGGCCTGATAGTGCTCCGGCCGGGCCGATGGCCCACGTGATCGCCGGAAGGCCGGGGTGTGCCTTCAGGATCGCGGCCAGCTCCCGAGCTGCCGCGCGCTGCCAGTGGAACCGGTCAGCCTGCGTGACCAGTGGCCTGCTAGCCGGGACGCCGTCGGCTGCCTGCTGAACGTGGTGGGTCATAGCGAGTGCTCCCTCCACGGCCCGGGCCTGAGGACCGCGGGGCCGTGATCGACAGTCGCGCCGCACGCGACGCGACCGGGGGGAGCAACGTCATCCCAGTCATCTGGGACATCACTCATTGAGCCACGCGAAGCGGCCTAAGTCAACTAAAGACACGCCAGCTAGGCAGGCCACGCCAAAGTCACCGGCAGCAGCTCAGGCAAAAGAAGCGAAAGCATCTCGCAGGCCATAAGCGAAACTACCTAGACACCTTGTGCATCGTGTTCGCGGTTCCGGCCGGACGACATCCGACCGGAACAAAGCCGACGCGCAGCCCGGGGTGGAAGGGGGTGGCAAGCGTGGTGATGTCGAGGGCGAAAATCACGGCCGGGGGCGGGTACACGTACCTGACCCGGCACGTCGCGAACGGTGACTCGGGTACGGAGGGGCGCAATAAGGCGGCGGCGTACTACACGGCGCAGGGCAACCCGCCGGGCCGGTGGATCGGCCGTGGTGTCCACCTGATCGGCCTGGAGGGGCGGGAGGTGACCGAGGAGCAGATGCGGGACCTGTTCGGCTCGGGCATGCACCCGAACGCCGACGCCATGATCTGCGACTACATCAGGGCGCACATCCGCCACGGCATGACCGAGCGGCAGCAGGCCAAGGTAACCCAGGCCGCCATCCGCAGCGCCACACTCGGCACCCAGTTCCCTCAGTTCGGGAACGTCGGCGACTACGACCAGCGCGTCGCCCAGCGTCTGGCGATCATCCAGGACGAGACCGGCCGCGCTCCGACGAAGGCGGAGGAAGGCAAGGCCAGGGCCGAGGAAGCGCGCCGCCAGCGGGCCGCTGTTGCCGGGTTCGATCTCGTTTTCTCGCCGGTGAAGTCGGCCGCGCTGGTGTGGGCGCTGGACGAGCGCCCGTGGGTGCGTGAGGCCATCCGGAAGGCCCACGAGGCCGCCATGGGCGAGGCCCTGGACCTGCTGGAGGACCACGTCGCCTTCACCCGCACCGGGGCGGGCGGCATCGCCCAGGTAAAAACAAACGGGCTGATGGCCGCCGCGTTCGAGCACTGGGACAGCCGTGCCGGTGACATGAACCTGCATACCCATGTCGCGGTGTCGTCCAAGGTGCAAGGGGCCGACGGGAAGTGGCGCGCCCTGGATGCCCGCCCGCTGTACCGGGCCACCGTCGCCGTGTCTGAGGCGTACAACACGGCGTTCGAGGCCCACCTCACCGCCGCGCTCGGCGTCCGGTTCACCGCCCGCCCGGACACCACGGGTGGCCGGGAGCCGGTGCGGGAGATTGAGGGCGTCCCGTTCGGGATGATCGACTACTTCTCCCGCCGCCGGGCCGCGATCGAGAAGCGGTATGACCAGCTGGTGCGCGAGTACCGCGGCCGGCACGGCCATGACCCGTCCGCCGGGGCGGCTCACGAGCTGGCCCGGCAGGCCAACCTGGACACCCGCCAGGGCAAGAAGCCGCCCCGGTCGCTGGCCAGCAAGCGCGCCGCCTGGCGTGCGGAACTGGACGAGCACTTCGGCCCCGGCGCCGCCGCCCGCCTCATGACGGCCATCCCCGACCGCACCCGCCAGGCCCCGCCCGTACCCCCCGCCCCGCCCCCCGACCTCGACCATTTTGCCGAACGGGCCGTGGCCGGCGTCGCAGCCCGCCGCTCAGTCTGGACGGCGTGGAACATCCGCGCCGAGGCCGAGCGCCTGCTGCGCGCCGAGGCACCAGCCCTGAACCCGGGGCGGCACCGCCAGATCGCCGACGCGATAACAGCCTTGGCCATCTCCCCGAAGTACTCAGTCTCCGTCGATGCCCCCGCCCTGCTCGACGAGCCACCCGAGCTGCGCCGGGACGACGGTGAGTCGGTCTTCGATGAGCACGGGGCGGCCCGGTACACCAGCCCGGCCGTCCTGGATGCCGAGCAGCGGCTGCTCAACGCCACCAGGACGCCCACCGTCCACGGGCTGCCGGGAGCGTCGGTGGCCGCGTCGCTGGACGGCTTCGAGGCCATCGCCGGCACCCGCCTGGACGGCGGGCAGCGGCACCTGGTCACCGCGTTCGCGTCCGACGAGCGGCTGCTGCTCGCCGGGCTAGGGCCTGCTGGGTCGGGCAAGACGACCGCGATGCGCGCCTACGCCCACGTCGTGCGCCAGCACGGAAGGAAGCTGGTGCCGCTGGCAACCTCGGCGGCAGCGGCCGGCGTGCTCGGCCGTGAGCTTGGGGTTGACACCGAAAACGTCCACAAGTTCATCCACGAGTGGACCGGCGGCCCGTTCGCCGCCCGGCTGCGCGCTGGCTCGTCGGTGCCCGCCCGGGTGCGCCCGTTCGTGCTCCGTCCCGGTGACGTGGTCTTGGTCGATGAGGCCGGTATGGCGGGCACGCTCCTGCTGGACCAGCTCGTCCAGGTCGCCGCGTCAAAGGGCGCGGTCGTGCGGCTGCTGGGCGACCACCGGCAGCTCCCCGCGGTGGAGTCGGGCGGCGCGCTGCGCCTGATCGCTTCCCAGCCGGGCACGCCGGAGCTGACGGTGCTGTACCGGTTCCGTGACCCCGGCGAGGCCGCTACCACGCTGCGGCTCCGGACCGGCGACGGCACTGCCATCGACTGGTACGAAGGCAACGGTCGCATCCGGGCCGGGTCTCGCGACCACATGACGCAGGCCGCGTACGACGGCTGGAAGAGCGACATGCTCGCGGGGAAGGTGTCGCTGATGGCGGCGCCCTCCAATGCGGACGTGGCCCGGCTGTCGGCCCAGGCGAGGGCCGACCGGGTCGCGGTCGGCCAGGTCGACCCGGACGGGGCCGCCCTGCATGACGGCAACGTCGCGGGCCGGGGCGACTGGATCGTCACCCGCCATAACGACCGCCGCATGTCCACCTGCGGCGGCCGTGACTGGATTAAGAATGGCGACAGCTGGCACGTCGAGCGCCACCACGGCGACGGCTCCCTCACCGTCCGCTCCATGGCCCACGGTGGCCGTGTCCGGCTCCCCGCCCGGTACGTGGCCGAGCATGTTGAGCTGTTGTACGCGACGACGGCGCACCGCGCCCAGGGCAGCACCGTCGACACCGCCCACCCTCTCATTACCGCGGGCATGACCAGGGAAAGCCTGTACGTCCTGGCCTCCCGGGCGCGCGAGAGGACGACCTTCTACGTGGCGACCCACGACCTGCCCTTCGACGAGGACGACCTAGTCGACCGGGCCCGCACCAGCCCGCACGCCTACGCCGTCCGCGAGATCCTGCTGAACATCCTCGCCACCGAGGCCACTGTCCTGTCCGCCACCGAGACCATTGCATCTGCGCAGGAGGAAGCCGGATCGCTGGCCACCCTGGTACCCCGCTACGAGCACGCCGCCCGCCAGCAGGCCGAGCACCGCTACGCCGGCGCGGCCACCCTGGCGCTCGGCGACCAGGCCGGGGCCGACCTGCAGGCCGACCCGGCCTGGCCCCAGGTCGTCCGTCGCCTCCACGACGCCGAGGCCAGCGGCTGGGACCCCGTCCGGCTCCTCGCGACGGTCGCGGCGTCAAGGGAACTAGGCAGCGCCGAGAGCATCGCGGAAGTCCTGGCCTGGCGGATCGACGGCCACCTGGCCGACGGCGAGGCCCCGCCGAGGAACGGCCAGCCCTACGAGCCGGCCGCGACCGCAAGGGAACGACTGGCTGAAGTCGCGAGGACGACCTTGGGACGGGAAAGGGCCGACCTCGCCCAGGCCGACCTCGCCCAGGCCGACCTCGCCCAGGCCGAGGTCGCCTGGCCAGCCCTCATTACCGCACTCCGCCGAGCCGAGGCCGCCGACTTCGACGCAGCCGAGCTGCTGTCGCATCTCATTGACCCGCGCGAGGTCCGTACCGCCCGCACCGTCAGCGAGGCCCTCGCCATACGGGTCAACCGCTACCTCGCCACCCACCTCGACCCGGAAAGTCCGACTGTCCGAGCGGAAGTCCCGCTGCCCTGGATGACGCCCCGGCCCTCTGTCGTCAGCCCGGCGCTCGCCCAGTACCTGCACGACGCCACGGATCTGATCAACCTCCGCAATTCAGCGATGAGCGTTTCAGGTTCTTGCTTGGGTCTGTGAGCTGGGATTCTGCCTCGTTCCGGGTCCTGGGAAGCTTCACCTTATAGGTGCGGGACTATCCGTAGCCTGGCGAGATGAGGAGGGGGACGGCCGCGCAGCGGCCGTCCCCCTCCTGCGGTTTGTGGTCTTTGGCAGGCGAAGAGCGCCCTGGCCCTGGGAGATTACGGGTTACCACGCCACGTAAGCCCTGGAACTGGAGCGCTCTTCGCGATGAAGGATATGTCCTGGGATCATGCCCTGGAGGTCACTGCCGGCGGGAACGGCCTGGTCGGCCATGGCGGCGGGATCTTGCTGCGGAAGCTCGCCGATCAGTGCGGCCTGACCGCGGCCCTGGACGGGGCGCTGACGCTGAAGAGCGCGTCTCCGCTGCTCAGCCGGGGAATGGTGCTGGTCTCGACGGCGATCGCCATCGCGCTGGGCGCCACCGCGATGGCCGACATAGCGATCCTGGGGCAACTGGGGCCGGTGCTCGGCCCGGCGCCGTCGGCGTCCACGGTCCGCCGTGTCCTGGACCTGGCCTCTGACCGTATGCTGACACGAATAGCGCAGGCCAGGGCCAGGATCCGGAAGCACGTGTGGGAGCAGATCGAGGCGGCGGGCGGGTTCCCCTGGCTGGAGATCGCGGGCAAGTCCCTGGCCGGGTGGCTGTTCATCGACATGGACGGCACCCTGATCACCGCCCATTCACCTGCGCTTGCTACACGTTCCTGACGCAGGATTCTGCCTTGTGCCCAGGTCAGTGGCCTGTTTCCGGCGTGTCGTCGGTGTCAAGGTGTGGTTACCGATCGTAAGGTATCACCTTGATCATTCAGGGGGGAGCAAGGTAGGTGGAGCGAGTCGGGCTGCGGGTCGTCACGGGCGGGGCGGCAGCGGAGGCGATCGAGGCGCCGCCGGATCCGGCGGCCTTCCAGGAGGAGTGCCTGAGGGCGTTCGAGGCGTCCCAGGTCGCCCGGGGGTTCAGCGAGCTGACGATCGTCAATGGGGGCGGGACGCTGCAGCGGTTCCTGGACGCGTGCGGGCGCCCGGCGTGGGAGGTGACGCGGGAGGACGTCGACCGGGTGGTCGGCGAGTTCGCCGCGCAGGGGCTGGCGGCATCGACCCGCCGGCTCTACGTGCAGTCTTTTAGGAACTTCCACGCGTTCTTGTCGGTGCGCAAGGCCGCGGAGATCGAGGCGGCGTTCGGCGTCCGGCTGGAGAACCCGGTCGACGAGTTCAACGCGGCCCGGCACGTGAGCGCGGACTCCCCGGCGGCCAGTCCGCCGCCTGCGCCGGAACGGCTGGAGGACTTTTTCGGGTTCCTGCGCGAACGGATTGCCGGCGCGCGCAAGTACGCCGTCGCCGGGCGGGACTACGCGCTGTTCAGGACGCTGTATCTCGCCGGCCTGCGGGCTGACGAGGCGGCGATGATGGACCGGGGCGACGTCCACTTCGGCCGCGGTCCGTTCGGGAAGCTGCACGTCCGGTTCGGCAAGGGCGCGAAGACGTCTGGGCCGAGGCCCCGCTGGGTGCCGATGCTGGACGGGCTCGACCTGATCCTGCGCTGGTATCTCGACGAGATCCGGCCCCGGATGGGCAGCGGCCCGGCCTTGTTCTGCGATGAGGGCGGCGGCCGGATCCACCGCGGCACGATCCGCAACCGGCTGTCCAGCCTGCTGGAGATGGAGCAGGCGGCAGCGCAGTCCCGGGGCGGGCCTCGAGGCGGCCAGGTTCAGCCCGCACACGCTCAGGCACGCCTGCGCGACCCGCAACTACGAGCGGGGCGTGGACCTGGTCGCGATCCAGCAGATGCTCGGACACTGGCATGTCGGGACCACGATGCGGTACGTCACCCCGTCGGCGACGTTCATCGAGGACGCCTACCGGCGGGCGGTCTGCGGCGCTCTCTCCGAACTGGGAGTGGAGCAGGGTGAAGATTAGGTGGCGGCTGCGCATGGCCGCAGCGCAGCGGGAAGTGTGGACCGGCGCCCAGCTGCGCCGCCTGCTGGGCGAGCGCGCCGGGCTGCACTTGTCGTCAGCCTCGGTATCGGCGCTGCTGACCCGCCAGCCGGCCCAGGTGAAGCTGGAAACGCTGGCCGCGCTGTGCACCGCGCTCGGCTGCACTCCCAATGACCTCATCGAGGTCGACGCGACCCCGGTGCCGCAGCCGGCGCCGCGCCCGGTGCCGGCCCGGGAAGAGCCGAAGGCCGCCCGCGGGCGGTCGCTGCCCCCGCTGTGAGCTCCTACCCGCCCTGCGGCCGGTGCGGCGCTCCGGTTAAGTTCCGAGACCGGGACCTCTGCCACGCCTGCTACCGCCGGGCGGCACGCGAGGCGCTCAAGCAGCCCTGTCCCCGCTGCGGCCGTGTCCGGCACCTCCGCCCTGTGGGCACCTGCGCGATCTGCGACCGCCCGGACGTCCCCCGGCCAGCCAAGACCGTTGCCTGCGGGCAGTGCGGCGAGCAGCGCCATGATGCCGGCCGTGGCCTCTGCAACCGCTGCAAGCTCGCCGACCCGGACTGGCCTTTCCGCTATGGCGCCTCGACTGCAGCCCGGCTGCCGCACGTCCCCGGCTGGTGGCAGGCGCTGACCGAGTTCGCCGCCGCCCGCCACCATCCCGGCGGCGCCGTCGCGATCTTGCGCCAGGCCAGACGTGTTCTGCTGGCCGGCGGAGCAGCCGGCCCCCGGCAGATCACCGACAGCGCCGTCCGGCCGGACGGCACCCTGACCGCCGAAGGCAGGGCACTGGAAGCGCTCTTCACCAGCCACGGGCTGATGATGCCGGGCGACCAGGCCAGCCGCCGCGCTGCCGCACGGCGGCAGCGCTACCTGGACTCCGTCCCCGCGGGACTGGCCGTCGCGGCCGCCGCGTTCAACGACGCGCAGCTCGCCGAGCAGGACCGCTCCCGCCGGGCGGGCCGCCGGCTGCTCAGCGACGTCACCCTGGAAACCAGGCTCCGGATCCTCCGCGACCTCGCCGCGCACCTGTCCGCCTCCGGACGGATCACCAGCTGGGCCGAGGTCACCACCGCCGACCTGGAAGCCTTCCTCGCCGGCCGCGCCCGCAACCGCCACCAGGACACGTACCTGCTGCGCCGCTACTTCGCCTGGGCCCGGCAGCGCAAGCTGATCCTCATCGACCCGGCCCGCCCGCTCCGCCTGGGACCGCAGCCCGGATTCACCGGGACAGTGCTCGACGCCGGAACCCAGCGCACCCTCCTGAGCCGGTGGACCAGCGACGGCACGCACCCGCACGAGCGGCTGGCCGGGCTGCTCGCCCTGCTCCACGCCGCCTCCAGCGCCGAGATCCGCGGCCTGGCAGCCGCCGGCGCCGATGCCCGGACCCGGACGGTCGCGCTGCCAGGACGGCCGTTCCCCGTCCCCGCCGACCCCGCGACCTGGAATGCCGTCCAAGCCTGCCTGCGCCACCGGGACCAGCTCGCCACCCTCAACCCGCACCTGATCGTCACGAAGGCGACCAGGACAGGCACCGCTCCCGCTGACGGCACCTACCTCACCCGCCTGCTCGCCCCGGCAGGCATCACGCCGTCGGCATGCCGGCAGACCAGGATCGCCCAGCTCGTCAACGACCTCGACCCCAAGCTCACCGCCGCCGCGCTCGGAATGCAAGACAGCGGCCTGGTCCGCTACCTCGCCGACAACGTCGACAAGGACCGCCTCCAGCGCCTCGCGCCGGGCTGACAAACCTGGGCACTGCAGGCGCCACCTTGCACACCTTCCCGCGAACCTGTGCGAGTTGGATAAGCAGTGCGCAGCTCCCACGTGGAAGATGGGGTTCGGCTTCCACCCACTGGCGGCCTGGTGCATGAACACGCGAGAGTGCCTGGACATGCTGCTGCGCCCCGGCAACGCCGGCTCGAACACCTTCACTGATCACAAGGAAGTGCTGGGCCGGGCACTGAAGCAGGTTCCCGCGAGGTTCCGGCGCAGGGTCATGATCCGGATAGACGGGGCCGGCGCCAGCCACGACCTGGTAAAGCACCTGCTCACGCTGTCCTCCCCGCGCAGGACCGTGCTGTTCACCTGCGGCTGGATGATCACCGCAAGCGACGAGGCCGCCATCGCGGCCGTCCCGGACGGCGCATGGAAGCCCGGCGTCCGCCAGGACGGCAGCCCCGAGGAGGACAAGGACATCGCCGAGATCACCGGCCTGATGAGCAGGGCGGAGAACTGGCCGGACGGGCTGCGCTGGATCGCCCGCCGCGTGAAGCCCTCGCGCCGCCACAAGAAGAACATGACCGCCTACGAGAAAAAGACCGGCTGGAAGTACTCCGTCACCTGCACGAATGTCCCGGACACCGGGATGGAGGGCGTTCCCGGCAGTCACCATCCCCAGTTCATCGACGTGCTGCAGCGCGACCATGCCACCGTCGAGACCGACGGCGTCCGCACCGCGAAAGCCATGGGGCTGCGGAACCTCCCGTCGAAGGCCTGGCAGGTCAACAAAGGCTGGGCCCTCGCCGCGAACCTCGCCGCCGACCTCACCGCCTGGGCCCGCCTCCTCGGCTTCCACGACCAGCCCGGCCTGCGGGACGCAGAGCCGGGCACGCTCCGCTACCGGATCTGGAGCATCCCCGCCCGCCTGACCCGCCACGCCCGCAAGCAGATACTCAAGATCAGCCCGGACTGGCCATGGAAGGACGCCTTCATCACCTGCTGGAACCGGCTCCGCGCCCTCCCCGCACCCAGCTGACCAGCGCTAACTGTCCCGTCGATACGGAAGGAGACGCATTCCGGCCAGGTGGAAGCCGGTGCCGCCCCGGGCACACCGGGCAGTACCGCCTACCGCCCGCCGGAACCGAAACGGACATGAAGCTCAAAAACCGGCTCCAGCGCGTACGGTAACCAAGCCCGGCGAGCCTGACTCATTGAGGTCAGTGAGGGGCCACCCAAGAACAGGGCGGTTGCCTAGCGGCCAGGATCCGTGAGCCACCTCATGGAGTTGGGCGAGTGCACGCCCGGCGGTGAGGGACTTCAGGGGTACTGATCGAGCAATGTCGCCGCATCGTCTAGGGCAGGTAGGCAGGCGGCGAAAAGGGTGAGTTCTGTGTGTGTCGTGTGATGTGAGAGCATGTGCCCTGCGGCTTCCGCTGGCTTGATGTCTTCAGGCCGGGCTGAGCTGCCTGTGAGCGTCTTGGGCGGGGAGTGCATGGCTGTCTGGAATGTCTTCTGGGTTGACGTTGAGTACTGGATGGCCGTGGCGGAGGCGGAGGGCCGGGATCTTGCGGCGGTCCTGCTCGGGGAGTCGCTCCAGCGGCTCTTGACCTGCCGCCTGTGGCGCACGCGGGGGTTGGAACGCTCACCATTGACCGAGACGGCGATGAGGGCGAGGCTGCGCACCCCGTCGAGCTCGGTAGCTTCCCGCCGGCGGTACTGATGTGGTCCCGCGGCAACCTCACCATCGTCGGCGAGGACGAGATCGCGGTACCTGACCTCGCGGAGGCCTCCCCGTCCGGCAGTTGCGCCCGGGCTGCGCTGCTCCTGAGCGCTGACGCTGAGAAGGTGCCTGATGCTGCCGCTGCTGAGCTGGGCGACCTGGTGTTCCGGCTCATCGCCGCGCCAACGGTCCCTGAGGTGTCCGCAGGGAGCCTAACGGTCCGCCGTTGGTCCCCTGGTGGACCTGGAGGGGGAGTGCTGGATCATCTGGCTGGAGTCCCTGCTGCGCGCTCCGGCTTCCTTGTCGCCACCCGAGGTCGCACGGTTCCAGTGGCGGCCCACTGACGACCCGCTCCCGGCGGCTGACGTGGAACTGTCCCTGGCTGGCTTCCTCCTTAAGGGCGGCAGCTTCGAGGAGACATTCATTCCGGCGGGGCCTGGCCAGCTCAGCGTGCTCTTCGGCCGCAACGGCACCGGCAAGTCCCTGGCGCTCAGCGCCGTCGAGCAGGCGCTGCAGGCATTCCACCGGGGCGCGCTCGAGAGGGACCCCGGCTCGGTCCGGCCCTGGTGCACGATCCTGCTGCAAGCTGAGGCCCAAGAGGATGCGGCGCGCCTTTTCGCCCAGGTCCTGGCCCACCTCGGCTGGGGCCCGGACGGCAGCAGCAAATTGCCGTTCGCCGCGAGGGAGGCATGCCAGCAGGCTCTCCCTGCGTGGAACAGCGGTTCCGCCCGCCCGGCGGACGCCTCGGGCCTTACGGCTGCTAGGCTCGCGGACCTTCCTCTCGCTCAGTTGCGCGAGACGGTCATTGACGCGGTGACCGCGTCAATGCCAGACAGCCCGGGAGCCCGGGTGATCGCCGAGGCGATCTTCTCGTCACCAGTGCTCGCAGTTTCCCCGGACTGGCACGTTGGGCTTGCCTTCATCCCGGGCAAGCCAGACCCCGCGCTGGAGCAGGCCGCCATTGAGTACCTGGCCGTGCTCGAGGCAAGCGACAGTGATGTCGTGGCCGACGGCCTGCACCAGGCCATCCTCCCCTGGATCTGGCAGCTGGCCGGGGAAAGGCCTAGCGCTCCGGTCCCGCTGGCGGTCGCCAACCTCGCCCACGCAGGCGAGTGGTCCGGGGAGAGGTCACCCGAATCCGGGTGGCCGCAGCTGGGCCAGGTGCTCGCTGACGGGGTCTTGCGCAGCATCCCGCAGCCTGTCTCCTTCGCGCCAGGGCAGACAACCCTCAGGCCGGGTGATGCCGCCGCGGAGGACGCCATCCTCTTGCTCCTGGACCACCTGCTGGAGCCAGCCCAGGACACCCCCCAGGGCGACCTGGCCCACCCGATCGCCCGGCACATCGCGCATGCTGTCAGGCTGGCGGAGCTGATCGAGCAGGAAGCGAACCGGCTCGTCCCGCGGTTCGTCGCCAGCGCGGGTGCCATCAAGGTCCGCATCGCGCACCCGGGAGAATGGCACGCGCGGCGCGCGATGGTCACGTTCACCGGCGGTATCAGCGGTGAGGTCGGGATCGACTCCCTGCCCTCCGGGCTGAGAACGTGGACCCTCGCCGCGATCAGCTTCGCTGCCGCCCGGCTCAAGGCCGCGTCCTGGACAGGCGCCGACGCCCCCATGGGGGACTTCTCCTGGCAGCCAGGCCACGCCGACGCCATCTACGGGTCGGGGTCATGGACCGCGAAGAGGAACGCCTTCCGCCGGTCGGAGCCAGCCTCCCTCAAGCCCGCGATTCCTGCGGCCCCGAAAGTGGTCTACCTCCTTGACGAGCCGGAGGCCCATCTTCACCTGACTGCCCAGCGCGACGTCACAGCGACCGCCACGGCACTCGCGGACAGTTCCTACGGCGTGCTCGCCGCCACCCACTCGCTCCAGTTCCTGGACGCGCGATCGGCCCTCGCTAAAGTCCTGACCCTGGATGCATCCAACGGCAAGGTCCAGCCCTCCTCCTGGACCGGGCTAGCAGACCTCGCCCAGCACGCGGAGGCTCTCGGGATCCCGCCCTCGGCCCTAGCCCTTGCTTGCCGTGGCGTGCTCATCGTCGAAGGCCCCCACGACAAGGAGGTCATCAACCGCTACGGCGGCATCGACCTCGACAAGGAGCGCATCGTCATCGTGCCGCTCCAGGGCATCGAGGGCGCCGCAGGCATCGCAGAGCTAGAGTTCCTCCACTCCCTACGCATCCCGATCCACGTCCTGCCCGACCACGTCAAGGCCGACGCCATCCGCGACATTACCGCCGGAAAGGCAAGGAGCGGCCTCACGAAGGAGGAGCAGGAGCTGAGAAGCCTGCACGAGGCACTGGCGAAGCTGCAGAACTCCCGGAAGCAGGGGCGCGTGCAGGTCAACGTGCTCGCATTCCGCCACATCGACATCATCCGCGCCGTGCCGGAGCAGGAGATCAGCTGGGCGCTGCAGCAGCTGCGCAAGCCCCCCTTCACAGGCTGGGACGGCCTCGACGAGCGCGCTCGCGCCGAGCGGAGGAAGAGCGGGCAGACGTTCAAGAAGACCTTCGAGCAGGTCACCGGCGCCCAAGTAGGAGACGTGATCAGATGCCTGATCCGAGGCAAACGCCATGGCCCCCGGTCACCTGAGCTGTACGGCCTCCTGTCCCAGCTGCTCGCCTACGACCCGGACGCGGACCCGCGCCCAGGGATCACCACGACTTCGTAAAGCAGGCCCCTGCCGGAGGGCATGGACGCGACGTGACAACGACTCGTGGCGCACGGCTGCATACGCCGGCCGTAGCATCCGGTGGCTGTCGCCGAAGTGAGAGACGAAACGCTGATCTTCTGCATGCCATGCACATCAGATTCGTCTGAGGGCGTCGCGTGCGGTCCGGTATACGCAGGTCAGGCACGGTATGGCGTCTGGCGGCGTCGCGTGCGGTCTGGCGGAAACTGGGGTCGTTGGCACTTGATTAGGCACTGGTTTCCGGGCATCCCGAACACGGAGGTCCCAAGATGGCAATCCAGATCTCAGATGACTTCATGGTCCTCGAGGTCAACGCGATGTCGCGGCGACCGCCCACTTCAGCGAGTACGCGGCGGCGGACGGCAACGGAGCGCGGATCGTCTCGACCCACCCTGCTCGGCTGTTCAGTCGCGGCCAGGCGGCGACGGCCCTAGCGCTCGCTGAGCGGTTCGAGGCCGGCTACGGCGACGACGACTCGCACGTGATCGCCTGGCGCAAGGAACTGTTCCTGTGACCGACTCATCAGGCTGACGACGGCATGGGCGTCCTCACGGCCGGCAGTGTCGCGGCGGTCAGACCTCCGAGATTCTAGGTCACCACGGGGAGCGAGTCGCCGCGCAAGTAGTCGTCGATGCGGATGCGCATGGAGCGGTCCATCGTGTAGCCGGGAAGGTCGGATGCTGGCACCCAGCGGACCTGTGTCGACTCTTCGCTTGGTGTCGGCGTCCCGCAGACCTGGCGCGCGGTGAGCACGATGGAGAACTCCTGGCGGACCTCGCCGTTGCTGGTGTAGAGGATCCGGTGCCTGGGGTCGGAGTAGATGCCCACTAGCCCGGTGAGCTCGCACGTGATCCCCGACTCCTCAAGGGTCTCCCGGATGGCGGCTTGGGAGACCGACTCGCCGAGGTCGATGGCGCCGCCGGGGACGGCCCAGTTGTCGTTGTCGGAGCGGCGGATCAGCAAGATGTCACCCGCATCGTTGACCACGACGACGTTGACGGAGGGAACCAGGCTGTTCGCCGGGGGAGCGGACGGGTCGTCGTGGAAGTCGATCCTGCGCGCCACGCTCACTTGCCCTCCCACGGCCGCGGGTCTTCGCAGGCAAGTTCACCTGGCCTGTAGACCCCGTCGATGAGCAGGTCCAGCGCGGTACAGAGGTCCACGATCGCGGCTTCCCACGTCAGCCGTCACCGACCGCGCCGACGCCTGGGCGAAGTCGCGTTGCGGCGCACCAGATGCCATCCTCGTCCTGCTCGACGATGTAGGGCAGGCGAACGACACGAATCACAAAGTCGATTATGGCATGCCATAGACGAGCGCACCCGGAAGGCCGCGCGCATGCGGGGTGCGCGAAGAGTGGGTTGGGCGTGACAGGAGACGCTGGCTTTGCCTATTGCCGCCATCCCGGTACGCGGCGAGGGCCTCTGGCGTGGTCAGAATCACGCCAGGCCACCGCCCACACCTGCGCTTTCGTTCGCCGTCTTGCCGCTGGATGGCGTTGTTTCGCTGGTTTCGCTGGTGTGTCATTGACTGGTCCATTGGCGCGGCACCGGTGAGATGAACCGGACATAAGTCATCATCATCCAACTTCCGCTACTCAAAGTAACTGCGATGCCAGACGTCGATGTCGTGAACCCGGAGATGCTCCGGCTAAGATTTGCCATGCGACCCTGCAAATCGTGCGGCGGTGTTCTCGCGGACCGAGATGGAGTGGGGCGCCAGTGAGCAACCAGAAGCGGCGAGCACTCTCTAAGACGTCGGATTACCTCGACGCCCTCGCGACTACACTGCGGGACCTCGGTGGCCCGACGACCATCCCGCATGAACTAACCCAGAATGCCGATGACGCGCGAGACGCAACCATTATCAGATTCACGGTCAGCGACGAGGCGCTGACCGTATGGAATGACGGTGCCTTCACTGACTGCGGCGAAGGCGGCGACAGGTGCCCACGGTCGAAGCGGTGCGATCTCCACGCCTTCCGCCAGTTCGCCGGTCGCACGAAGGCGTCAGACCCGACGACCACAGGCGCCTTCGGCGTTGGCTTCACCTCGGTCTATCAGGTCACCGATGCGCCCGAACTCCTCTACGACGGCGAGCACTGGATCCTCAACGAGATGGCTCCGCCGAAGGAGCGGATCCAACAGTGCGATGGACAGTGCGGCAGAACGCACAGTGCGCCAGGAACAGCGTTCGTACTGCCTTGGGCACGAAGTGCCAGTCCGCTGCGCGAGGCTCTCGAGGTCCCGCCGGTGACCGATCGCATGATCGCTGAACTTGAGCAGGCACTGCTCGACGACACACACGCGACGCTGCTCTTCCTGCAACGTGTCAAGTCTGTCGAAGTTGCAACCCGAACGCGCAGCCATAAGGTCGTCTGCGGTCCGAGTGGGAGCGGCCTCGTAATCCGCGACGGAACAGCCAGCACTCACTGGATTGCCCTGACCGCTGACTTTGCCGGGGAAGCTCAGCCGCTGATCGCCCGTGCCGCTGGACTCATCAACCCGCAGCGTCCTACCACGGTGACGATCGCCGTGCCGGCCGATGGCGGCATCACCTCCGGCGTGCTCTATGCGACGCTGCCCACCCAGACGCCGAGCGGCTTGCCCGGCCATGTGAACGCGTCGTTCTACCCGAGCACCGACCGCAAGACAGTCCGCTTCGAGACGGGATACGACTCTGACTGGAACCGCGCGGCCGTCGCCGCCGTCGCAAGTGGCCTCGCGGGTTCTGCCGCACGCCTCGCCGAAGCGCTGGGCATCCGGGGCTTCTGGGAGTTTCTCGGGGCGATTACGGATCTGGACAAAAAAGCAGACCCTGAGCAGGCAAACCACGCAGCCGCCTATCTCAAGGCGCTGCGCGAAGTCGTCCCTGACCTTCCCGTCCTTGACACAATCAGCGGAGGCTGTGAGCACCCGGGGCACGCCTTGCTCCCTGCGGACGCCGACCTCTATGACTCCGCCGACGCACTGGCCAAAGCTGGACTCCCCGTTGTCGCACGACACCTTCACCGTCGCCTGCACACGAACGGCGTCTACACGTCGTATGGGATCAACATTCTTACCGCCCGACATGTTGCGGATCGCATCAAGTCGGCCGGCTGGACCGAGGTGTTCGCCCCTGACAGCGGTCCGTTCACCCTCGACGAGGTGCGCCAGATCCTCAAGGTATTCAATCGCCTTCCCGGCAAGGTGGGAAACGTAGATGGCATCGGGGATGTCGCGATCGTTCCGTGTCGAAATGGCATGATCGCCCCACCTTCGCAGGTCGTGTGGCCGGCGTCCGAGGACGAGGCCGCCATGTTCGAGTTGCTTGTCGACGGCCTCCTCATCGCCGACGCGCTTGAGATTGAGTCACTTTGCCCGGGACTGCGGGAAGTATGCCCAAAGCTGGATGTCAGCCGTGCCGCCCTTATCCTTAAGAGTGCCGACGCCAGCAGCCTTGCCGTGTTCTCCGACGAGCTGCTCGATTGGCTGAACCGGAATCTCCCAGCAATCGAGAGCGCGAGTCGGGCACGACTCGGTACCCTCCCGATCTTCCGAACCGCCACAGGGGCGTTCGCGCCTCTCTCCGCGCTCTCGCTGCCAGACGAATTCCACGACCCGATCAACGTTGCATCGCTGGTTGACGAGGCAACGGCCCGGGACTACCGCAAGCTCCTGACCGCGCTCGGTGCCCGGCCACTGGACGTCGTTGACTACTTCCGTGTCCATGTCATCCCCGCGGCCACAGGGCAACGCCTCTCGCCAGACCAGGCTGTCCAGCTTCTCCGGTTGGTGTCGATCCACCAGGTGCCGCTCAGAGATCTCCGAGACGACCTCGCGATCGCGCCGCTCATACCGTGCCTGGATGGCAGGCTCCATCCAGCACATGAAGTGCACTTCCCTTCACTAGAGATTTCCGCGCTGGCACCTGAACTTCCGGTGGCGATGACAGAAGGCGTGGCTCCAGCGGTGCTTGAGTGGCTCGGCGTCCCGAAGACCCCGACCAATGCTGCACTTACTATCGCCGTTCAGCGGCTTGCCACCGCGCCGGAGGACCCTGACCCAGCCGTCGCCGAGATGGTGCTCAGGACGATCGCCGGCCGGCCTGACACGCCGGGTAGCCCGCCTGAGTTCCTGACATCGCAACGGTGGCTTCCCCTCAAGCACGGCGGGCGCGCGAAACCGGGCGAGGTCCTGCCGACGAATGCTCGCCAGTTGTACGGCACTCAGGGGAATGAGCTGGGTCTCGCCCCCACCGTGCAGGGGCGGTACTTCTCGCAGCTCACCTGGCTCGGCATGCCTAATACGCCACCGACCACCATCGTGGTGGCGCACCTCAAGCACTGTGCGGAAAATGGCACCAAGATGGCCGCAGACGTCTACCGCGTGCTGAGCGACAGAGCCGACCAGATGGCCGTGAGACAACTTAGGGGCACTCGATGCATCCAGGTTGCCGACGGCCGCTTCGTCTCGCCAGAGACGGTGTTCTGGCAGCAGACACCGTTCGGGAGGTGGGCTACCACGCTCCCGGAGTCCTGGCTCGCGTCCAAGCCCTTCTTCGATGCAGCCGGTGTGAAGAGCGAACCGGCTCCGGCGGAGATCGCGGCGGTGCTGCGAGCGATCCTCGACGAGTACGGGACCGATCACGTCGATCCAAGCGGCGAGACAGCCATCCACGCATGCTGGACCCGGCTCTCAGAGACGCTCGAGCGCCCCGAAGCGAGTGAGGTCCTTGCCGCTCTCGGCCGCATCCGATCGACTCTTGATCCGCGCGGCGTGCTGTCGCGTCCGGATGCGCTGTTCTTCGAGGACAGCCGGGCACTTCACAAGCGCTTCCCGCATCTCGCGCACAACGTGATCCCTCGTGTGCACGGCACCTGGCCCGCCCTGACCGGAGCAGGAGTGCGGCGGGTCGAAGAACTCATCAAGGCGAGGCTTGTCGGCGTTGAGACTCGCGTTGACAGTGAGCTTTCCGACAGGATCACCGACCGAATGAGCGCGCTGCGCCGGGTGTTGGACGATGACGTCCTCGAGGAACTGCAGCGCCTGGACATCCAGCGCGGCCCGGTACTCAATGTGGTCTACCGTGCCGAGCTCTTCGGGTACTCATACGAGGTCGGACCGGAGTCAGTCGATGCGATCTACCTCCCTGAAGCTAACGAGCTCGCCTACGGTGAGGGCGCGTCTGACCGCGCGCTTGCGCGCGAGCTTGCTCGCGCGATCGCGCCCGACGACGACCCGGGCGCACTCGCGATGAGAATCGAACCGATCTTGAGCGCCAGGTCGGCCGAGGATGCCCACCACGCCCTCGATGACTTCGGCATCGCAAAGCTCGATACACCTGAGCACGAAGCCGCCTGGAGCCGACCGCCGAGCCAGGGGACGATCACGAAGGCACAGATGCATCCCCCGACTCCGAGTCGGCCGACACCCACAACCGGGACAGCGCTTCGGGCGCCGCCGGTGACAACGAAGACGAAGACGAAGACAATGACGAAGAGGCAGGCGCGACTTCTGATACCAGCCTAGGGAAGGACCGTACGTCCGGAGGAGGCACCGGTAGTCAAGGGCCGCGAACCGGAGACGGTGGGACCAAGGGAGCGAGCGATCACGAGAAGAGGGAAGGAAGACGCCGGCCCCCGCACTGGCCGGCAAACCCGGCTGCGCTCCTACGTTGTTGAGACCGACGAAGACGAAGGTAACCGGGGAACGGTAGGCGACGAGGCGCCAGATCGCTCACCCATTGACATGGCCGGTGTCGCGCGGGTTCTGGAGTACGAGCGGAAGTGCGGGCGCAAGCCGAGCGAAAGGGCCCACAGTAACGCTGGCTTCGACGTGGAGTCCTTCGACAAGCACGGCGGCCTTGTTAGGCGGATCGAGATCAAGTCGACCGGCGGTCAATGGTCGATCGCCGGCGTCATGCTGTCGCGTCGCCAGCATGAGCAGGCGGTCAAGGACGGCGATCTTTTCTGGCTGTATGTTGTGGAGAACGCCCAGGATGACGACTACAAGATCTACCGCATCCAGAACCCGGCAAGCAGGATCGACTACTTCGGATTCGACGGCGGCTGGAAGGACGTCGCTGAGCCTGACGTGGAACGCGACGAAGCCGGAACACCGACTGCCCGCGCGACGCGGAGCCTCCTAAACAGATCACCAGGGCAATCGGCGTGGGCCGATTGATGGTTACCGCCCCGTCGCGGCGCGCCTCTCACTCTTCGCCGAGGCCGGGACCTCGCGGCAGAGTTCGGCAAGGTCGCATTTGCCGCAATGCTCACCCCAGACCGGCAGCCGCGGCAGGTTGTTCTCACGGAGCGAGTCGCCGGCGTCCTTGATCCGGGCGCGCACGGCGGCGAGTAGCGGATCTTCAACCTCCTCGCGAATGGTCTTGCCTTCCTCATCGAGGTTCAACACCTCGATGAGGTCAGCACGCTGGCCGGTGAGCTCCTCGTAGCCAACGGCGTAGACGTGCAGCTGGTCGCGGGTTACGTCTTCGTCCTGGGCGCGAGCCGTGGACTTGAAGTCCACGATGGCGAGTTCGTCTGTGTCCAGGCGGCGGACGAGGTCGATTCGGCCATCGACGGTGATGCCCGGCGCCACATGGAGCTGGATCTGCTTCTCGCTGTGGACCGTCCGCTCTAGGTCGGCCTCATGTTCCTTCAGGTAGCGTTGCACCGCTTGAATCGCAGCGCGGTGCAGCGTCGCCTTCAGCTCAGGATAGGCGTAGGGGGTGCGCAGGTGACGGGCGACAAGGTCCTCGGCTTCCCCAGGCAAAGCGAGGTCACCGGTGATCGCTCGCTTGTGAACTTCAGCCAGGGCGTCATGAAGGCCCTTCCCGTAGCCGAGCGCCTCGTGGAGGGGAGGGTTGAACCCGTACAGGAACCGGAGCTTGAACTGGTACGGGCACTCGAACAGGTACTTCAGTTCAGAGAAGGATAGCGTTACGTTCGGTGTCTCCTGCCGCGCGTGAGGCTCGAGCCGTGGAGTGTCCGCCGGCACGCCCGAATCACGAGTCGAGAACCACTGTTGCGCGGCGCAGTGGTCAAAAAAGACGGATCGCCTGCGGTAGAGCTGGTTGGACCCGGGCGAGAAGGAGACGAGCAGGTACTTCTGCGCTCTGGTTACAGCGACGTAGAAGAGCCGTGTCTCGTCATCCAGGGTGCCTTTGTAGCGGTCCGGGTCTCCGACGGCGGTCTCGGGAATCACGTGGAAGAGGCCAAGGCCGCCCTGCCGCTTCGCCGGAAAGCGGTTGGCCCGCAGGCACGGCAGGAACACCGCTGGCCACTGCATTCCCTTGGCCTGGTGGACGGTCGTGAGCACGACAGCATCGGGCGTCGCGTAACCGACGTCGGCGTCAGACTCTGCGTAATAGCCCGGCGCTTGATGCCCGAGCCATTCAGCGAACGCGTCGTACTTCTGTCGCGGCCCGGTGTTGAAGTAGATCTGCTCGAAGTCAGAAATCGCCTGGCTGAACTTGCCGAGCTGATAGAAGACCAGCTCGCGTCGCACCGGGTCGCCGGGGACGGTCTCCTCCCGGATCCCGAGTACTTCCATGAACTCCAGGTAGAGACGCTGAATGTTGTAGACACCCCAACGCTCACCGCGGTCGAAGTCGCGGCCTTCGTCCAAGACGGCGAGCGCTTCAGTCCATGCGGCATCGGTAGGCAGAAGACGTGCGTCGCCCCACAGGCTGCGCAGGTCGGCTGCCGCAATGATTCCGGCCATGTACCTAAAGACCCCGACGACTGCCTGGATCTCCGGACTGTCGAACAAGCGGTTCAAGCCCTTGACGACATACGGGATGTCCCGGCGCCGCATCTCTTCTACGAGCGGGCCAGCATCGTTGGCAACTGATCGGTAGAGGACGGCGAAGTCCGACCATGACAGGCCACGCGGATCGACTTTCGGCTGTATCCCTGAATGCGACCCCGCGCGTTGCCTCGATGCGGTCACAGATCCAGGTAGCCTCTTCGCGTTCGTCGGCGAAGTCGCGGGCGATCATGTCGCCGCGTTCCCACTTCTGGTGACCAGCTCGGACCATCGCTTTCGGAAGCCGACTGGCATCCGGGATTCGTTCGGCGACTGAACGCCCGACCTCGACGACGCCTTTACTGGAGCGGAAGTTCTCGGCGAGGGTTACCTGTCGGACGCCGGCATAGCGGTACTTAAAGGTGACGATGTTGGAGACTTCGCTCCCGCGCCACTGGTAGATAGTCTGGTCGTCGTCGCCGACGACACAGAGGTTCGCGCCGAACCGCGTGAGGCCGCGAACCAGCCGTTCCTGAAGTGGGTTGACGTCCTGGTACTCATCGACCACGACGTATCGGATGTCGTCGCGGATGTGCTGCTGGACAATGCCCGCGCCCTCATCGGCATCGGCGTCCCCTTCCAAAAACTGCACCGCGAGGTTAATCATCTCCGTGAAATCGAAGTAGGCATGCCCGTAGAGAAGCTTCATGTAGTTCTCGAACGACGAAACCACTCCGGCGGGAACCAGATCCCAGTCGACAGCATCCTCCCGCAGCACGCTCATCGCCTGGAGGAACAGCCGGGAGTGAAGGAACTTGCGCAGATACGGCGTACCGCCGGAACTCGTCGGGCACAACGTAAGCCCGGACTTGCGGCTGTTCCGATCGACGAGCATCCGGGACGTGATCTCGGTCAGGACCGAGAACTTGAAGGTCTCCGGTACCAGCCGCTGCAAAAGATCGAGCGCGTACCCGTGCATCGTGCCGACGTACATCTCGGCAAGCCCGAGCTTATCGAGGCCCTCCTTCTCCAGGATCGAGAAGATGCGCTCCTTGAGCTCGGCCGCGGCCTTCTCGGTGAAGGTAAACGCGATGATGTTCTTCGGCTCAACGCCGGGCTGGGCGAGGATCGAGGCGATCCTTTGGGAGATCACCTGCGTCTTGCCCGAGCCAGCGCAGGCGATGATCTGGATCGGCTCGTCGAGGCACGCGATCGCTTCTGCTTGGGCTGGCGTGTACTCAGGCATTGTCTGCGCCGTCCGTCCGGCCAGACCGATTCAAAACTGCCAAGCCCAGGTCGCGCCACGCGCTCTCGAGCAAACCCACGTCGACATAGCGAGGTTCAAGCTCCCGCCTTAGTCCACCATCCATGGCCCTTGCCGGCCCCGCCCCACGCAGAAAGGCGTCCCAAGTCGAGAAGGCCGCCTCGCCAGCGGTCAAGCCCGCGACGTAGGCCTGGGCTTGGTCGAGTCCGCTCCGATGCTCTGGGTGGAGCAGCATCTGAAGTACAGCGCCCTCGTCCGGGCGCCCGCCGTCTACCTTCTCCGCCGGTCTTGCCGTCCAGGTAATGCAGGGCCGCGCCCGGGCACAGCGCCCGGCACAGCAACCGCCCGGCGTAGCGGCCAGCTGCGCTATGCGGACGCGAGAACAGCGGAGCCTCGCTCTCTTCCGCGAGCGCCGCCAGGCGGTCCTGAGTGGAGACGTGGTCTCGGCCATGATGCTCGCGTCGGTGCTGGCGAGTGGGCGCACCGACGACGACCCGCACGTGATCTCGCTCCGCAGGGAGTTGAAGTGGTGACGGATCGGCTCGTCCTCTCACGACAACGGTGGCCCTGTGCTGATGGCCGCCGGAGTAGCCGCAACCCGGAAGTTCGTTGTTGGACAACGATAACCGCATCTGCGTCCCTTGCTAGTGGCTCCAGCTGTGCTGGGTTTGAACCTGTGACCTCTTCCGTGTCAGTGAAGGAAAGCCTGCAGGTCACGGCCGCGGACATTGCTCTGGCCTGCGGTTTCATCCTCCACCAGCCCCCAGCGCACCCCCCAGGACAACGGCTCATGGCGTACCAGTGGCGCACGTAGGCAGTATTGGGAAGGTGCCGACGGCGCTCGAAGTCTAGTTTTCTGGCAGTGCGGTTGCGGCGGGCGGCTCTGGCTTTCCTGGCCTGGGTGGCCATTCGCCGGCGTCGATCCGGGCGACGAGGTCGGGGTCGGGACCCCAGTACTGCCCGACCAGCCCGGGGCAGTGCAGGATCTCGCAGCCGAGGATCCGCAGCTCGGCGAGGATCTTTTCCTGGTCCTCGGCGGGCAGGTAGTCGGTCGGGTCGTAGTCGATGCCCCATCCGCCGTCCGGCTGTCTGAATCGGCTCCACAGCACGGGCGCCGAGCTTTGGGCGAAGTGGGCGGAGCTCTCGTTGTGGTTTGGTATCCACTGCCGCCAGCCTTCGAAACCGAAGACCGCTTCGGTGTCGAAGGGCGCGTCCTCCGCTACCTGCCGCGCGAACAGCTCGCGCCCGTCGATGTCCTCGTCCTCGTCGAGATCATCGAGGGACCGCTGCAGGGCATCCACGACGGTCTGGACGGCGGCATCGTCTGCCAGCACGTCCCGGTAGGAGCGGGCGAACCTCAATGTGGCGTAGCTGCGCAATTCACTGCGGGCCCAGGACTCGGGGATGACATACAGCCTCTCGGGGTCATCGTCGACGTCGACCAGGACCACAGTGCCGGCCAGGGAACCGGGGACCATCGACCGGCCGGTCCCGGAACAGCTCGTAGGCGGTGAGCAGGTTCGGGTCATCGGGGATATCGGCAGGGTCAACGGGGTGGGCCTCCTGGGGAACGGCCGCGTCACCGGGCCAGCTGGTCGCGGCTAGCAGCGGTCCGGGTGCCGTCAGCGTCAGGGGGACGGCGCGCGCGGCGACGGCCTGGGCCAGGGCGGTCACCATGGCGGCAGCGCAGGCGCAGCCCTCAAGGACAGCGGCGGACAGGAAGACGCAGTAGGTGATGCGCTGCTGGTCGCCGGCCCACCTGCCTGGCGAGAGCTCCGCAGCCTGGGCATCGAGGCGGTTAAGCCGCGCCAGGAACCCATCGCCGGCCATGACCGTCTCCCAGCCGCCATCCGCCTTCGCCAGCCAGACGAAGTGGCCGGTGGACGCGGTGAGCTGCAGCCCCCATCCCAGCCGCGCATGACGGTCCAGTTCGATCGAGCAGTGCTCGTTATCGTGCAATCCAAGGACCCTGACCTCGGCAAGCACGGCCGCCGCCGTCTTCTGCCCGTTCTCGGCGGTCCGAAGATGGGTGGCGATGCGATGCGGCTGGTCTCGCAGAAGCCCGCCTGCTGCGGTCAGCGCGGTGACCGCATCGAGTTCACGCTCGGGAACCTGGAGGCAGGCCATCGCCTCGGCCTCGTAGACCACCTCCGCGACACAGCCGGCCAGCATCGGCACGGACAAGTCACCATCGACAACCGGGGCTTCGCCACCAGCGACAGCACCCCGGTATCCGGATCGTGCACCCAGCGGCCGAGGAGGGTCTCCTCCTCCTGCCGTTCCCGGACGAAGGCCCACAAAGGCCCGGCGTCGGCAACCTCTCGCGCGAGCCGTACCTCGACCCGCAGCACGGGACCGGCGGTCGTCTCACGCACGGCCAGCCACGTGCCGAGCCGGCCGGCGACGAATCCCAGCCCGCCGTCCAGTTCGACGGTCCAGGTCCCGCCAATGCCCAGCCGGGCCGCGACCTTCCCGGGGATCGCGTCCGGCACGTGCAGCTTCCTCATGGGGTCACCTGACATGACGGGCAAAGCCAGGGACATCTGGCGTCATTGGAAAATTGCGTGCCGGCCCCGCGAAGTCCCCAGCCCAGCCGGTCGTGTTCCACGGCCTTTGGCTCCGGCATATCGTGCACATGATGACGCCGGCTTTCGCCCTGACATGGGGTGTGTCCTGCCTGCACTGCGGGCAGAAGATGGCCTGGATACTCAACGCTTTGATGCCTCCGCGTGAATCGGGCCGGATGTAACGTTCAGTAGCGTTGCCGGTGTCGAAGTGAGCCCAAGGGGTTCTGCTCCGTCGCCGGTTTCAGCGCTGTGCAAGGTAGTCGCCGATGAGCCTGACCGTTGGCCCGATCGCGTTCTCGTCTGGTGAGAACTTTTCGGAGTGCAGCGGGTGGCCCCGGCCGGTGCCGAGCCAGAACATCATGCCCGGGATGCGGCTGACGAGGTATCCGTAGTCCTCCGACGCCATGGTGACCGGCGCGTCCTCGACGGCGACGTCGGCCCGGTTCCGCATGTACTCGGCGAACCTGGCGGTGATCTCGGCATCGTTAATGAGCGGTACCCAGGGGCTGTCTTCGAGGAGCACCTGGGCGGTCGCGCCGGTGGCGAGCGCTACTCCCTCGGCTATTTCGGTGATGCGCTTGAAGGCCAGGTCGTGCTGGGCGGAGTTGAGGAAGCGCAGCGTGCCCATCACTTGGGCTGAGGCGGCGACGCCGTTGACTACGGTGCCGCCGCTGATGGTGCCGAAGGTGAGGACCACGCCGCCGGTCGCGGGGTCGAAGTTGCGGGCGATCATCGCCTGGATCTGCAGCACGAAGGTTGCCACCGCCACGATCGGGTCGACGGCCCGGTGCGGCATGCCCGCGTGGCCTGCCACCCCGGTGAACTCCACGGTCACGCTGCTGCTGCCGGCCATCAGGGTGCCGGGCCGGGTGGCCAGGACGCCCGCGTCCCACTCCGGCGAGACGTGCAGCGCGTAGAACTCGCTGATCCGGTACTTGTCCAGCAGTCCCGCGTCGCAGATCTCCCTGGCCCCGCTGATGTTCTCCTCGGCAGGCTGGAACAGGAAGACGAACGAGTGACGCTGCGGCCCGGCGAGGACCCGCTCAAGAATCCCCAGGCCGCAGGTCATGTGCACGTCGTGGCCGCAGGCGTGCATAATACCCGGATGAGCCGAGCCGAACGGCAGGCCAGTCTCCTCAGCAACGGGCAGGCCGTCCATGTCCGCCCGCCACCCGATCGTCTTGACCCCGGCACCGGCGGCAGCCCGGCCGTCCGCGCCGGCAGTTGCCGGGACATGCACGATGATCCCGGTGCGATGCCTGACGATCTCGATGTCGTCGCGGCCGCTGACGAGACTAGTGATGATGCCGGAAAGCATCTGGCTCGTCTTGTACTCCTCGAAGGCGAGCTCTGGAATCCGGTGCAGCGCCCGCCGGATCTCGATGAGGTCAAGCACGGGCCGCTCCGGTAGCCGCGGGCACGTCAGCTTCCGGCTCGATGGACCATCCCCTCGCCGAGATCCGACGATTGGCGCACCCGATAACGTGACGAAACGCCGGAGTGAGCACGAAGATCGCCTCTTGCCCGAACTGAGCGCCCAGCGCGATCGCATCGGCCTCGTCCATGCCGATCACTGCGGCGCTGTCCTCGACATGTGTCCAGGACGGGTCGCCCCCAGCCGCGGGCCACCAAGTCAGTCCTCGTTTCTCGAGCTCCGCCACAAGCTGTGCCTGAGCCGCGGCATTGTCCGCGCCAGAAGTAAGCCGTCCACCTGGGTTATGCGCGGTGATCACGCAGATGGCACGGCCCTGCAGCTCCGGATACTTCCCTGAGACTAGCGAGATTGGGGACGGCCGCACCCAGATCACGCCGCTAGGTGCCTCGATCCGCAGGACGGCATCTTTATAGGCACTCCACCCGCTGGAGTTTCCAGTCATCGTTTCCCACTCCAATCAAATACATTGTTCCGAGCGATCCGTGGTGGCTTGTGTCCCGCCTAGAAGGCTTTCCGGACGTGGGTGATGATGTGGCGGCCGACCCAGGCGAATGTCTCCTCGATGACGAAGTCGCTGCTCCAGACCATTCCTGCGGGAGGGATCGTCACTTCGTAGGAGAGTCCTTCGAGGCCGTGACGCCAGGACCCGAGCACGTTGGCATCGAGTGGCTTGCGGGAACGGATCGCCGGCAGGTCAAGGCCAGGGATGACGGCGCTGATCCGCATTCCTGTCGAGCCGTAGGGCCGGCTGGTCCTGGCGCGCTCGATCCGGAACCGGGCCGCCGCCGGGCCGGCGTCGAAGAGCCACCCTTCCTCGTCGCCGTCCCACTGGATGAGGCCCTCGTCTTCGAGGCGCGCGAGCGTCGCGCCCGCGTGATGCCCGGTGAAGCTCCAGTCGCGGGATTCGCCGGGGATCAGCTCGCGTGCGCCCACCGAGACGCGGGTCGTCGAGTGGCCCATGATGGCCGTGTACAGCAGGCCGAGCTCGGCCTGGTTGTGCACGAGCGGGATCCGCAGGGTGGTGCGGAACGCGGATCCGTCCGCTTCGGCGAGCGTCGGGCTGTCCGCGCTGCTGGCGCCGGTGCCGGCCAGCGAGACGACCACGCCCGTGTCGCCGGGCTCGATGGACCAGCGGTAGTCCGCGGGGTACTGCAGCACGCCCCGGAAGGTCGTGAGCACCGATTCAAGTCCCTGCCCCAGTTCCTGCGGCGTCTGTGGCGTCCCGGTCACGGCGCCCGGCTCGTCGCGGATCGCTGTCAGGACAGTGCCCTGGTGATAGTCGAGGAGGTTGCCGAGCAGTCCCACTGCCAGGTCGATCTCGTCTGAGACGAAGATCGGCGACATCCACGTCGTCAGGCAGCAGTCGCCGTCCGGGGTGAGTCCCCAGCCGCCGACCGCCGTGAGGTCGTCACCGCTATCGCCGTCACCGAGCAGGGCAGCGTTGCGGTCATTGCACCACCGGGCCTTCTGCGCCGCTTCGCCAGCGACTGGCACGTAGCTGCGGATGATCCAGCCTGGTCCGGAGCCGATGTCGCCACGCCGGACCGAAACCCTTATAGCCGGGTCGACGGGCAGGTCGGCGTGTGTCTGCGATGGGTGCCAGCTGAAGTCCAGTCCGCCGTCAGGGTCCGCCGCACGCAGATGGTGCGGCAGCCCGTACTGCTTGCCGAGCGCCAGCAGCGCCACGATCGGGGTGAGGCTGGCCCGGATTTCCCTCGCCGCCGGGATCATCTTGTTCTCGCGGATCCCGAACAGCGCATCCGGCTTGGTCCTCAGCCCGGAAAACGGGTGTCCCGAGATCGCCGGCACGCCGAGGCCTGCGGCTCCTGGCCCTGAGTCAAGCCGGTCTGACAGCTCGCGTGCGGCCTGGAACTGCTCAGCGGTCAGTAGCTGCGCCCACCGGTTCGCCCAGTGGTCGGTTCCCTCATGAATGTACAGGCGGCATGCCAGGTCAAGGCGCCCGTCGTCGCGCAGGACCAGGGCTGACTGGGCGAGCTCCGCGTTGAGCGACGCGACTGCCAGCAGGGACTCCGGGGTCACTGGTACTTCTCGCCGGACCTGGGTCGAGATCCGGACCGTCACCCCTTGCAGGGCGGCGTTCGCACTGCGCAAGACTGCGCTGACATCCTGTGCCTGCTGGTAAGGCCACCAGGTGAACCCGTCAGTCCGCACGTCGGCCCAGTCCGCGTCCGTGAACACGCAGTTGCGGTAGATCTGGTCCAGCACCCGGGCAGCGGGGTTGCGGCCCTCTCCGGTCTCGCCCCAGGCCAGCCCGTGCGGGCCGCGGACGAACGTCGCGAGCGGGTCCGCGGCGACGGCCAGGCCGATGCCCGGCCCATGGTCTTCGGCCGAGCGCTTATCCGTAGGGACGAGCACGCGCCTTGCCAGCAGCGCCTGGCGGGCGAGCGTCAGCAGGATCTCCCGCATGACATAGGGCAGGAACGCGACCGACTCGGCGAACGCGGCGGGGAGGAAGACCTCGCATCCCGGGGCCGTGCTGTCGCCTCCCGATGCCGTCTTCGAGATCGTCCACCCGCCGAGGCTATGCGACGCCCCGGCGACTTCGCTGTCAACCCGGTTCAGCTCATTGACCGCCCGACCGGCGTGGCCCTCCGGGTCGCGTGGCACGTGGATGGTGATCCGCAGCCCGTTCCCGAATTCAGGATGCTCGAGGACCTCCGACTCCAGCAGGGCGGTCGGCGGCTTGCGCTCGGGGTCATCGTCGAAGATGCGCATGCGGGTGATCACGCCGTGCGGGTAGCGATCCCACGTGAAGGGCACCTCGCAGGTCAGCGGCGGCTCGTCCTGCGCCGCGAACCAGGCGCCGGTCCGTTCACCGGACATCGCGTCCCGCAGTCCGCGATATGCCTCATGCAGCATCCCTGCCAGGCCGTCGGCGGACAGCGACGCACTCGGCTGCACGACCTGCCCGGCGAACGACGTGACCGGGTGCCAGTCGGCGCGCTCGTCACCGGCCGGGAAGCCGGCGTAGCGGATGTAGGCGCCGGACACGGCCGCGGCGACATCCCCGGAGCGGATATGCGTGGTCGCGACGGCGACCTGCTCGCGGACGCACCACAGGGCGAAGCTCTCCAGCACGTCCTGGTTGTGCGGCCCCACCACGAACCCGCAGCTGACCTGCACCTCGTCGTAGTAGCTGCCGTCCGGGTCCCGCTCGCGGGCCACCGACCAGCGGGCGGTCGCGGTGCCCTCATTCAGCTCCGAGCACACGTCCCGGGCGGCATTGCCGTTGCGCGCGGTGGCGACCGGCGTGTAGACGCGCAGTACCCCGAGGTCCGGCGTGCCGTCGGCGCCCTCCGTCACCTCGAACATGGTCGTCGCGAGCCCGGAGTTCCACACGATGCCGGGCGAGTCGTGATCGCCCGTCATCCACTCCGGCTCCGCGCCGAGCAGGTCAAGCAGCCTGGCGCGGAGCGCGGCCGCGGCGAACCGGCCGCTGCCGAACAGCCGCGGCTGGCTCGGCAGCGCCGGCTTCCGGGACTGTTCTGCCTGCCGGGCCGCCTCCCGGACCTGGTCGATGACGTGGCACGCGGCCCACTCCAGCACCTCCACGGCGGTGTACTCGGCCACCCAGGCGAACTGCGCAGGCGGGATGGTCACACCGAGACGGCCGATGCCAGGGCCGGCCGGGATCGCGCCGATCCGGCTGGCAGCAAGGAAGTCCGCGATGCCGTCGACCCGTAGCGCCTGCCCTGTCCGGGTCAGCTCAAGCCGTGCCTGCGCGCGGCCGGCGTCGAACGCCCAGTCGCCGGCCTCGTCCTGCCAGCAGATGCCGTCGCGTTCCAGGTTCTCGAAGGCCAGGCCGGCCACCGATCCCGGGAAAGCCGGATAAAGCGACAGCCACGGCTGGCCGTCCGGGCAATTGCCGAGGAGCTCAGCCGAAGACGAGCGCCAGCTGCGGGCGGCCGTAGCCGACGGGGACCTCCATGGTGATCTGGCCGCACGTGACGAGGACGCTTTCCCCGCCTGGTTCCGCCGACCAGCCGAGTTCCTGCGGCTCCCCGAAAAGGCGGCCGAAGGCGGCCCGCACCGTATCAAGCCCGGCCGCCAGCTCCGCGGCCGTCAGGGGCGTCTCGCGTACTGCCTCCGGCGCGGCGCGCAGCGCCGCCGTCGACGACGCTTTCCTCCTCGCGCAGCAGGTATCCGAGCGACCGAGCCGCTTCCATTTCATCACCCTGGACGAGGCGTCGTGTCTGCCCGAGCGTCAGGCAGCACTCGCCCTCCGCGGACAGGCCCCACCCGCCGGACATCACGACCATCGGCGGCTTGGGTGCCAGGAGCAGCTCGGCAGTTCCGGTCGCTGCACCAGCGCGCCTTGCCCGTGTCGGCGGCCACGACCGGGACATGACTGCGGACGATCCAGGCGGGGCCTGCCGCGTCAGCGCCGGGCGTCGCCGTCACGCGGATCTCAGGATCGGCGGGCACCTTCCACGGAAGGTGCGAGGGCCGCCAGCTGAACTCAAGAGAGCCGTCATCCCGTGCCGACATGCGGTACGGGAGGGCGTACTGCCCGCCCGCCGCGATCAGCGCCACCTGCGGGCGGGACTCCGGCGCATCGTCGTGCTCAGCCCCTGCCTTCCGCGAGTCCTCCTCGAACTGGCCGAACCACCAGTCGGGTTCTGTCCGCGGGCCGGAGACCGGGTGCGCTGAGGCAGCGTCCGTCCCGAGCCTGGCAAGCTCGGCGCCCAGGGCTCGCGCGGTGACGAACTGGCGGATGGCGAGATCCTGCGCCCATCCCGGCGTCCCGGACGCGAGCCCTTCCGTCGGGGCCAGCTGGCAGGCGAGGACCAGGGTGCCGTCGTCGCGGAGCACCAGGGCCGACTCGGCGAGGGCGGCGTTGCGCTTCGCGATCACGGTGAGGTTCTCCGGCGTGGCCGCGACGTTCCCGCGGACCTCCGTGACGATCCGGATCAGCGCCGGCTCGCGGAGGGACTCCGGGGCGTCGTCGCCCGCGATCACGGTGATCTCCTGGGCCTGCTGGTACGGCCACCAGGTGAAGCCGTTCTCGGCCGGGAACGCCCAGTCGGTGTCGTCGCCGACAAGGAGGTGGTAGATCTGGTCGAGGTACCAGGCGGCCGGGTTCCGTCCCTCGCCCGTCTCGCCCCAGGCCAGGCCGTGTGGCTTCAGGGATGCTTCCAAGCCGACCGGCTGGACGGTGCCGCCGTCCAGCATCGTCTGGGTCGTCGGGTCGAGCACGACGCGGCGGGCTAGCTGCGCCTGCCGGGTGAAGGTGAGCAGGATCTCCCGCATGACGACAGGCCAGGCGATGTCCTGCTCGAGCAGGGCCGCTGGCAGGAAGATCAGGTAGACCGCATCGCCCTTGAACGGCGCCCACGCTCCGACGAAGTGCGTCGCGCCCCGCGCCTGCTCGTCGAGGCGATTGAGCTCATTGACATCACCGAGGTGCGCAGCGGGCACCGACATGGTGACCAGCAGGCCGTTACCGAGGTCGCCCCACGTCGTAAGGCTGGCGTTCACGAGCGCGGTCGGCGGGCCACCCGGAGGGTCCTCCGGGTGATCCCACCGGATTTCCTCCCCGTATCCGAACCAGTTCGCCGGCATTTCGCAGGAGAGCGGGTATGCGTCCGGCTCCGGGCTGTACCACGTGCCTCTCCCCTCGGCCAGCATCTCGTCCCGCAGGCTCAGGAAGGCAGCCTGCAGGTTGATCGCCAGCTCATCGGCCGCCTTGTCCTTGCCGGGCACGACAACGCGCTCGTAGTGGTGGACGACCTCGTGGGAGTCCGCGCGCAGTTCCATGTCCGGGTACGGACCCCAGCCGTAGGACTCGCCATCCACCAGTCCGACGATGCCGTCGGCGATCTCCACCGTGGCCAGTGCGATCTGCTCGCGCGCGCACCAGAGCGCGAGCCCTTCAAGCGCGTCTAGGTTGTGCGGGCCGACCACGAAGGCGCAGGTGGCCGCCAGGACGTGCGCGCCGAGGCCGTCGTCATCGATCGTCCAGCGGCTCGTGGTCGTCGCGCGGTTGAGCCGGTCGCACTGCTCGCGGGCGGCGTCAAGGTCCTCGATCGTGGCGACCGGCGTCACAATGCGCAGCACCCCGAGGTCAGGCGTGCCTTCCGCCCCGTCGCTGACGCGGAAGAACGTCGCCGCTGGCCCGGACATCCAGGCCATGAGGGTGCCATCCTCGCTGCTGTGAGTCCACTCCGGCTCGGCGCCAAGACGCTCCAGCACCCGGCTCCGCAGCGCGGCTGCCGCCACTCGGCCACTGCCGAACAAGCTCACCTGCATCCCCCCAGATGAAACGCCCGCTTACCAGGCGCAAATATGGCATTCATTCTCATCAATCACAAGAGTTACGAAAGTCACAGCCCGGTCACCGGGCCGCGAGCTCCTCGCGCTGCGCCCACGCGGCGATGTCGCCGCCGTTGATCGCCTGGGCCAGCAGGTCAGGGAACGCGTCGGGCGTGCACGCGAACGCTGGTATCCCGAGTGACGCCAGCGCCGCGGCGTTAGCGGCGTCGTATGATGGCGCGCCGTCGTCGGATAGTGCCAGTAGCGCCACCACGCATGCCCCTGCCGCGCGGAGCGCGCCGAGCCTGGCTAGCATCTCGTCCTCGTCGCCGCCCTCGTACAGGTCGGAGATCAGGATGAAGATCGTGTCCCGGGGCCTGGTGACCAGGTCCGAGCAGTAGGCGACCGCCTTGTTGATGTCGGTGCCGCCGCCGAGCTGGGTGCCGAACAGGACGTCCACCGGATCGGACAGCTGCGGCGTCAGGTCCGCGACGGCCGTGTCGAATACCACCAGGGACGTGCGCAGGGTCCGGACGGACGCCAGCACCGCGCCGAAGATAGATGCGTACACCACTGATGAGGCCATTGACCCCGACTGGTCGATCGCGAGCACGACATCGCGTGCGATGACTTGTTGCTGGCGCGCGTAGCCGACGAGCCGTTCGGGGATGACGGTGTGGTGCTCGGGGATGTACCGGGACAGGTTCGCGGCGATCGTCTTGTTCCAGTCGATGTCGCGGGGCTTGGGCCGGCGGGTGCGCGCCGCCCGGTTCAGCGCCCCGGACACGGCGGACCGGGTCCGGTCCGCGATCCGCTTCTCCACGTCCGCGACGACCTTGGCCACCACCTGCCGCGCGGTCTCCTTGGTCTCCTCGGGCATGATCTTGTTCAGGCTGATGAGCGTGCTCACCAGGTGCACGTCCGGCTGGATCGCGGCGAGCATCTCCGGTTCGAAGAGCAGCTGGTGAAGGTTAAGCCGCTCGATCGCGTCGCGCTGCATCACCTGCACGACCGTGGAGGGGAAGTAGGTCCGGATGTCGCCGAGCCACCGGGCGACGTGCGGTGCCGATACGCCGTTCCCGGCGGCGCGGCCACCGGACGGGAGCCCTCGCCCAGCCTGCCGTCCCCGGAGTCCGCGTCATACACGGCGGCCAGCGCGCCGTCGATGGCGGCGTCGTCTCCGCCGGGTCCCGCGGCGCCGAGTTCCTGCTCGGACGCCGCCCCCAGCAGCAGCCGCCACCGCCGCGTCCGCTCGGTCCCCTCGGCGTGGTTCGTGTCCGTGGTCATGCGGCGCCTCCCAGGATGGCTGCCACTGTCCGCACAGGGCCGTCGGCCCGTTTCTCATCGATCTGGCTGTCGGCGGCCACACCGCCAGCAGGGCCGCCGGCGGCGGCAAGGGCCCGGACGGCCCTGCCGATGCCCGTCCGTTCCGATTTCGTGAACTGGCCGAATGTCCGCCGCAGCAACGGCAGCACCTGCGTGAATTCATCGGGACTGAGCGTCAAGACCCAGGAGTCCACCACGGCGAGCAGGGACTTGTCGTGCACGAGCAGCAGCCCGCTTCCGGCAAGGAATCCCTCTGCCCAGGCTGCCTTCGCCGCCGTCGGGACCCCGCATGACAATGCGGCAGCGAACCGGGCCGACGCTGCCGGCCATGACAGCACGCCAGCGTCGGCCAGCAGTCGCGTCACGCGCCCGGCCAGCAGCCCGTGCACGTCCCGGCGCCGCGCCAGTCCGGACAGTGCCGCCAGCCATCGCGACCACACCGCCGTGCCGCCAGGGGCTTGTGGCCGCAGGGCCAGTGCGGCGTGCGTGTTGTCCATCGCGTCGCGGAGCCGTGATGCGGCGTCGTCGGCAAGGCCGCCCGCCGCCCCTGGTAGCCCGGCGCACACCCTGATGACCAGGGCGTCGGCCACGGCAGTGAGCGAGGCGGTCGGGGTGCCGCGCACGGTCCCGTATCGCACGGCCCGTACCAGGGCCGGGACCGAGGCCATCAGGTCCGCGATGCCGGCGGCCGCGGCGGCCCTGGCGTCGAGGGCGCGCAGCACCGGGTCCAGGGCGTCGCCGAGCGAGGCGAGCAGGACAAGCTCGACCGCCTCGGTGACAGCCCGCAGCGAAGCGGCCGACTCCGCCGTCGACACGATCCGGGCGGTGGCCGCGGCGGGTACCGTCGTGCCCCACGCTGGCCGCGTCGACGATCGCGACGGAAAGCTCGGCCGCCACTGCAGCTCCCATGTCTCGCGGAACGTTCCCGTCGATTCGACGAGGTCGTCGGTGGCCGCGCCCCAGTCGATGCCGAGCACGAGGAGCCGGTGCAGGAACTCTGAGCGCTGCCGGTCGAGGTCCTTGCGCAGGTCCAGTTCGAGTATCCGCTCCTGGGGCTCGATCTTGAGCCTGAGCTTCCGCGCGTGGGCCCGCACGTCGGCGTCCAGCGGCACCGGCGGCGCGTTGTCCGGCACGGACCCGAGGGCCTCGCCGACGACCAGGTCGCGCGTGACGTATGCCGCGACGGTGTCGTCACCGTCGCACATGACGGCCCTCGTCGCCTCGGTGACCTCGGCCAGGCCCGCCAGCGGGCGGCCGCGCATGACCCCGAGCGCCTGCGCGAGCCGCACCGCCTCGATGACGTGCGCGGACGACACCGGCAGGTCCCGCGCCCGCAGCACCCCCGCGACCCGGGTCATCCACCGGACGACGGTCTGCTCCGGTGCCGTGAACAGGTGGTGGTACCAGCCGGGCGAGGTGATCCCGGCCCCGTACCCGGAGGCCGTCGCCAGCCGCGAGTGCGTCCAGGGCACCCACGCCAGCGAGGCCTTCCGCTTCGGCGTATCCCGCAAGATGGCTGCGTCCTTCGACGCGGGCGGCAGTGGCCCGGCGAGGGCGGGCGCGTGCCAGGCGCCGCACACGACGGCGACCGGCCCGTCGGCCTGCTTCAGCGCGGCGCGCAGCACCTTGCGCATGTGCGCCTCGCGCCGCTGCTCCAGCAGCGGCTGCTCGCGCCCCGCCCGCAGCTCCGCCATGGCCTCGGTGAGCGCGGGGAACGGGGACTGGCCGTCGAGCCGCGACTCGATCACGTCGTCCCACCAGCGTTCCGGGTCGTCGTATCCGGCCGCCGCGGCCAGGCCTCCGATCGGGTCTCCTTCTTCCGAACGGACCGTTCTTCCTCCCGCGCCGTCCGCTTCCTCCGCTGTGCCGGTCAGGACCATGCCGGCGGGCAGGTCGCAGAACCGCACGGGCACGTCGTGCGCGAGCGCCCACGTGAGGGCCTGCCATTCGGGGGAGAAGACAGCGTAGGGCCAGAAGGCGGACACCTTCGGCTCGTCGGGGGCGTAGGCGAGCAGCGCGACAGGGGGCACCATGCCAGGCGACGCCGCCAGGCCGAGCAGCGGATCCGCGTCGGCCTGCCCCTCGATGAGGACCAAGCCTGGCTTGACCCGGTCGAGCTCGGCGACCACGGACCGCGCGGACCCGGGGCCATGGTGACGGATGCCGAGCACCACGGTTCGCCCGGTCACCTGGCGATCTCCTGGCAGGCGGAGTAGAACTCCTCCCATCCGGGGCGCTGGCGGACGACCGCCTCCAGGTACTCGGCCCAGACCGTGGCGTCGGAGACCGGGTCCTTGATGACCGCGCCGATGATTCCGGCGGCGACATCGCCCGGCCGCAGCACGCCATCACCGAAATGCGCGGCCAGCGCGATGCCGCTCGCCACCACCGAGATCGCCTCGGCGGGAGACAGCGTGCCGGTCGGCGACTTCAGCTTCGTCCGCTGGTCGGCCGTGACCCCCGAGCGCAGCTCCCGGAACACCCTTACCACCCGCCGGATCTCCTCCAGGGCCGACGGCACCTCGGGCAGTTCGAGGACCGCGCCGAGCTGCTCTACCCGGCGCGCGACGATGCCGACCTCCTCGTCCTCGCTGGCGGGCAGTGGCAGCACGACGGTGTTGAACCGGCGTCGCAGCGCGGACGATAGGTCGTTGACGCCGCGGTCCCGGTCGTTGGCGGTGGCGATGATCGAGAAGCCCTTGTGCGCCTGGACCTCGGCGCCGAGCTCAGGGACCGGAAGCGACTTCTCAGACAAGATCGTGATCAGCGCGTCCTGCACGTCGGACGGGATTCTTGTCAGCTCCTCCACCCGGGCGATCCGGCCCTCGTTCATGGCGGTCATCACCGGAGAGGGCACCAGGGCTTGTTGCGTTGGCCCCTCGGCGAGCAGCCGTGCGTAGTTCCAGCCGTAGCGGATGGCCTCCTCGGCTGTGCCGGACGTGCCCTGGACGAGCAGGGTGGAGTCGCCGGAGATCGCGGCGGCCAGATGCTCGGACACCCAGGTCTTCGCGGTCCCGGGGACGCCGAGCAGCAGCAGCGCGCGGTCGGTCGCTAGGGTCGCGACGGCCACCTCGATCAGCCGCCGCGGCCCCACGTACTTCGGCGTGATGACCGTGCCGTCGTCCAGTTGCCCGCCGAGCAGGTAGGTGACGACGGCCTGCGGGGACAGCCGCCACGACGGGGGCTTCGGCTTGTCGTCGGCTTTCGCGAGCGCCTCCAGTTCGCTGGCGTAGACCTGCTCGGCGTGGGGACGGAGCAACTCGGCGGTCAACTGATCTCCTCATAGAAGGCGCGGCGCAGGGTGATGGCCTGCGCCGCAGGCGTGAAACCACTCGAGCCGAACGGGCTGATGCTGGCTAGTCGTGTCAGTTCGGCGGCGTAGTCGCGGTCACCGGTGACGGGCATGCAACGGCCAGCGGCACGCAGCAACGCGTAGGCGGAGTGCCGCATGCCTGGCCGCTGCCAGGCGGGCTGGCTGATAACCGTGGTCTCCTCGGGGTCGAAGGCCGCGAGCACGGCGTCGGAAAAGGCGGATGGCCAGGGAGGTGGGAACGCCGCCAGGTCGGACAGCATCGCGTCGATGCGCTGGTCATGCTCACTCACGCGGTAGGGATAGGTGTAGGCACTGCGGGGGAGCAGCATGTTTCCCCGCAGCACCGCAGCCCATTCGGCTGGCGGCAGCGCGGTGGCGAGCACGTGATCGGGTGGCCAGGCCGCCGCCGGTCGCCCGTCGCCGTTATCCGCGCCTCCTGTGTCAAGCAGCGCCCGCGCCCATTCGGGGTTACGCTGGCTAGCCGCGGCCAGCCGCCAGCCAGCTAGCACGCCTTCCTGCTGGCCTCCCGTAACTCGCAGCGTCACGATTTCGCGCGGACTGCGCCCGAACCGCGCCGTCCAATCCGAGAGAGGCGCGGCGGCAAGCACCCGCATAAGCCACCAGGCCTCGGCGCGGATCGCCGGCGACGGCGGCTTTGCCGTGACGCCGTCCCTGATCGCTGCGGCGTCCGGCTTGCCAGGCATGGTGACGATGAGGCGCCGGGCGTGGCCATTGCCTTTCAGCAGGAGGAGGCCGGGCGGCCCGCGCGCTTCCCCGGCGGCGGAACGCGGTGCCTGGCAGTCGCGCGAGCAACTCAAGCGCTTGGGCACGGACGGTGGATGCCCGGTCCTTGAGTGCCGCCTCAAGGAACTCCTCGTCGGCGAGCGACAGATTGCGGGAGATCACGCTGATGAACCGTGCCCGGTCGCGGCCATGTTCCTGACCCATGCCGCCGCGAGCAGGTCACGCGCGGCTGCCGGATCACGGTCGCGAAGGCCGCTCAGATACGCCAGGCGCTCGGCCGGGCTGACGGTGCCCCAGGTCCGCGGGTCGACCGTCGCATCCGCCGCCGCGATGCTGTCCCGCCACAGCGGTTGGTACTGGGCCAGCCACCGGCCGCTGGTGCCGGCCACCCTGGCGACCGCTAGCCGGAGCACCGGTTCGCGGGTCGCCGCGTCCAGCAAGTCCGTCAACAACTTGCCCGTGGCCACATAGCCCGCGTCGGCGGCCGCGCTAAGCAAAATCGCCAACAAGTCAGCGTCGTTAACGAGGCGCCTCGAGTAAGAGGGCGGCCAGCGGGCTCTCGCAGCAGGGTCACCGCACGGTCAGGCAGTGCGGGCGCGGAGTCAGCCGGCGCTGGGACCGTGACCCCGCGCCTTGGCTGGACGCCGGCGCGCCGCGCGACGGTCAGCAGGGCGGCGGCGTCGAGCAGGGCGGCGGCCGGGTTCCCGGCGTCGAGCACGCCCTCGCACCCGGCTGCGGCCCCGTCCAACTCCATCAACGCGACGGGCTTGCGCGTGATGCCGACGGTCGCGGCACTCACCAGGTCGTCGTAAGAGAGCGTCACAGCGTCACCGCCTTGTCGCCCTGCCAGGCCGTGAGCAGCACCAGGCCACCCGGATGCCATTCGCCGGCGGCCGTGACCGGCCGCTCGCCGGAGATCACCAGCAGCTTCCATGGCGAGGCCTGCTCACGCGCCAACGGCAGCGCGGTCCCGGCCTGGTCAACCAGGTACCACGGTTCACCCGAGTCCGGTTCGGGTGGCATCGGCGTGCCGTTGAGCACCACGGGCCACATGGTCAGCCACGGGTCCTGCTCAATGCCGGCGGCGTAGTCCGCGAGCATGGCGTCGATGTCCCTGTCAGGCACGGGCGGCTTCACGGGCATTGTGGCACGCAGTCGCTCGCCGATGATCGCCCGCATGGGCGGCTCGCCAGGGTAGAAGTGCAGGCTGGCGCGGAAACTCGTGCCGGGCGCGAAGGCTGGCGGTCTCCCAGTCCTGCCAGGAGCCCCATTCATTGCGGGCGAAGGTGAGCACCATGGCTAGCCCGCCGGTCTCCTGGCCGCGCAGCCAGATTCGGCGCCCCGGCACCGCGCCTTGAGTCAGTTCACGCCTGCCGAGCACCAGCCAGTGGTCGGTGACGGCGGGCCGGGCGAGCACATCATCGCGGCTGACCCGGTAGCCGACCCGGGTCCTGACGGCGGCCGCGAGACCCTCAGGCAGCGCATCGAGGCGCTCGTGGGCGCGGATGAGCAGGTGCAGCATCGCGTACGAGCTCAGCAGCCGGGACGGCCAGTCAACTCCAGTCCCTGGCAGCCGCGACAGCCCGCGCAGGGATCCGGCGACGCCGGGTGCCTGCGCGTCGACCATCCTGGCCGCCATCTGCTCCGCGCCGCCGCTTCTGTTGCCGCCATCTCGGGCCGAGGCGGCGAAGCCCACGCGAACCTCGTCGCGGAGCCACTCGGCGAGCTGAGCCAGTCCGTCCGTGACACGCTGCGCGCGCTCATTCGCCCGCCGTGCGGCAGCCGCTTCATCCGGGACCCTGCGCACGGCCGGCAAGCCAGCGGGCACCGCTGAGGGCGGAGCTTTCGAGTCCTCGGCCGGGCGGTTCCCAGCGCGGACCTTGGCCTCGTCAACAGGGGAAGTCGCCCGTTCCGGTGACCTGTGCTCAGGAGCCTCCGGCCCGATGAACCACCCCGTCGCCGTGATTCGCCTCTTGCCGCACCCGACAACCTGGCGATAGCGCGGAGTGAGCATGAAGATCGCGTCCTGCCCAAACTGGGCGCCGAGTGAGATGGCATCGTCCTCGGTCATGCCGATCACCGCCGCACTCGCCTCGACGTGCGTCCACGACGGGTCCCCTCCCGCGGCCGGCCACCAGGTCAGCCCGCGACTTTCGAGCTCCGCCACCAGTCGCGCCTGGGCCGAGGCATTCTCCTCGTCAGAAGCGGTCCGTCCGCCTGGATTGTGCGCCGTGATCACGAAGATCGCGCGGCCCTCGGGATCCGGGTAGTTCCCCTCGGTTCGCGTAACCGGCGCAGGGCGCATCCAGACCATCCCGTCAGGCGCCTCGATCCGCAACAGGGCGCTGACATAGGCGCCCCAGCTGTCGCTCATCTTCTTCCTCACCTTGCCGCGTTTACGTGAACAGGCCAGTCGCCCGTCAACCAGTGATCTGCCAGGTGTAGTCGCCGCTGCTGTCCTGGATGGTGACCGTCACCATCGCGGTGGACCCGCCCACCGCTGTGGCGACGCACTGGAACTGGCTGCCCTGCCTGAGCGACGGGTCCTGCGGGCAATTCACCGTGACCGAGGTTCCCGTCTGGTGGTAGATGCCCTGCGCAATGTCGGACTGGACCTTGGCACGGTTGAACACCGCCCGACGTGACCGCCGAGCTGATCACCGGAGTCGCGATCACGACCACCACGAGCCAGGTGAGCGCGGACACGGTGAACAGCACCCAGTCCTTGTTTGTTCGGTTCACGCGCTTGATGGCCCGCGCCAGCAGGTACGCCCAGCCGCTGAGCAGGCACCATGCCACCAGGCCGGACGAGAATGGTTCCCCCGCGGCCCGCAGGGCACGCGCGTCCTTGACCGCCATGAAGATGCCGAGCAGGGCGGCGACAATCACCCCGGCGAATACAGCTCCGGGTCCCCCGACGGACATCCCTGCGGCGAGTCCCACGACCACGCCCACGATCAGTTGGATCACCGGCATGGCCGCGACCCCCCAAGCCCACGGGATTGGGCTGCGTGCCGGCCCGGCTCCGGGAACCGGTACGGCCATTGCTAGAGCCGCTGCTGGAGTCGCTGGCTGGGGCGCGTGCGGACCCCACTGCAGGCCGTCCCACCAGCGGAGTCCCTGCTGGCCTGACGGATCCGGATACCACCCGGCTGGCGGCGCTGACTGCATTGTCCACTCCAATCATGGGAAATACAGAAGAATTTAAGAAGATCGGACGAGTAAAGAATCAAGGTCGCGTTCCGGTATCGCTACGACACAGCCCGGCGCGGCTTCCAGGGCGCAGTGACGCGGAGGCTGGCCAGCCTGCAGGCCCCCCGCCGCGGGCGCCCCCGGCGGGGCTAGGACGGGGAAGTGGTCAGATCGGTCATGTCCTGAACGAAATCGATGCCTAGGTCATGAGCGGCGCGCAGCGTCTGGGTGAACTCCCAGAGCTTGCGGAAAGCCTCGCCGTGCGCGCGTTGCGTGCTGATCGGCGGCAGTGGGATGCGCACCCGGCGGGGGTCGAAGCGGGTGTGTTCTCCGAGAGTGCTCGTCATCCGCGCGGCCTGGCGGTCGCCGTCGCTGCTGGACAGGAAGCCGGCCAGGAACCACGGGTCGACGGTGGCCGGGTCCGGCCTGATGAGGACGACGGTGGGGGATGGGTATGCCCCCACGTCGAGTTCGGTGGCCACCCGCGCTGCGAGGCGCCGGCCCACGAGGGGGACGAGCACGTCTCCCTCCCGGATCGCGGGGTTGCGCACTTCGTCGGCGGTGACCTCGGTGACTTCGGATGGCGGCGTGGCGCGGGCGATATCCCGGCCGGTGACGACCCTTGCCCGGACCCGGGGGGCGGTGTGTTCTTCCTCGTCCGCGGGGCGCGTGGCCGCCCGGCGGATGAAGACCGCGCCGGTCTGCGCGAGTTCATCGAGAGAGACCTCGCGGGCCGTCTGAGCCTGCCCGCTGCCAGGGCCCGGTAGCGCTGGCAGTAGTTCGGCCAGCCGCGCGATCATCTGCGTGAGCCGCGCGTGCCGGCCAGTTCATCCCGCGACACGCGTTGCGGCCTGGCGGCGAGCAGATGCCTTCCCGGGGTGAGGTCGACTTCATCGTCGAGCAGGTCCATGACCGGGACGGCTACCGCGACGTCGCTGAGGTCACCGAGGTCAGCGGGCTTGCTGCGGAATGCCGTCCACGCTCGGTTGATCAGCCCGCGAACCTCATCCCGGGCTGGCGCGACTTCGGCTGGGTGAGTGCTCCGGCGCGCCTGGTCAGCGGAGAAACCGGACACGTCCACGAAGAGGACGGGCGACGGCGCTTGCGGCTGCGACGGACGCTGGAGAACCCAGATCTGCAGGGCAAGGGCATAGTGCGAGGCGAGGCGGGGCGGGAGGGAGACGACGGCGCGTAGCGCCCCCTTTCGCAACAGGCTGGCGCGCACCCGCCGCCCGGATGGGCGAGCCGCAGCCGCCGGGGGCATGAGCATGACGACCATGCCGCCCGGCACGGCGTGGGCGAGCGCGTGCTGAACCCAGGCGAGTTCCGACTCAAGACGCGACGGGACCGAGTACTCCCACCTGCTGTCGTCCGCGCAGCTGCTCCAGGCCCCAGTTACGGTCGGCGAACGGTGGATTGCACACCACCGCGTCCGCCGACCCGCGCGGATACGCGTCGTGGCGAAGCGAATCCCCGGCGTGAAACTCGTAGGCGCGATGATCCGCCAACGCGAGACGCTGCGCCGCGACGAGCGCAAGCGAGGAGTTGAGTTCCTGGCCTTCCACGCGCGCGTAACCGCGCTTGGCGGCGGCGAGGAGGATGACGCCACTGCCGCACGCCGGGTCGAATAGGCGGTCGCGGGCCTGCCCGGCGAGGTCCAGCATGATCTCCGCGAGTTCCGGGGAGTCGCTGCTAGGCCGGAGCGGGACCCAGTGTCGAGGTACCGGGAGCACAAATACTCAAAGGTCTGCGCCGGATCACCCGCCGAGGCGGCCTCGGCGACAGCGTGCAGCAGCGTCACCTCGCGAGTGCCCAGATCGAGTGGGCTGAGCGAATCCATGGGGGCGGCCGCGACTGTTCCGTGGCTGGAGACCAGCGAGTGCCGAGCCTTCTCCATGAGGACCTTGAGCGCCTGTGGGTCGCGCGGCACGGGGGTGCCTGGGTGCGCGTGCAGGCAAGTCAGCAGCATGCCTGCGCTTACCAGCGCATCGACCGGCGGCAGCACGCCCCGCACCGAGTCAAAGGCCTGCCAGAGCCGCTCATCGGCGGGGATCTCCGCTGTCCTGCCCTGGTGGCGCAGCCAGGCCTCAACGTCGATGAAGTCGAACCGGGGGTTCTTGTCGGTCCCGCCGACCGGCTTGGGGAAGTCGTCGTGCCTGCGCCGCCAGTTGCTCACCGCGCTGGGCCGCACCCCCGCGATGCGGGCAATGTCCGCGAGGGACACCTCTACATGCTCCACGGCTTGCCGCCTTCCGCCCGTCCAGCGCCGGTTCAAGATCAACTGTACGCAGGAACGCACTCGATCCAAGTTCACATTAGCTGGTTTACGAGATCAACCGCAAGTGGTTGATGTAGTTCACAACATCGTGTGTACTTAGATTCACAGGCACCGGATCGTCGGGTGCGCCAGCGCAACGTTCTCCTCACCCCATGGAGCCGCAGTGCACGGGACGAATCGCCCAACCCCGGCGGATAGTCGTGATACGGGGTGATGTATGACGGAGCTTTGGCTGCGCAGCTACGCTGTACTGCGCCGTCATCAGGCGATTTCCTTTCGGCTCCTAGGCAGGTGTACGTGGAACCCCTCAAGCCAACCGACCCGGCCGAGCTTGGCGGCATGGCGTTGCGCGGTCGTCTTGGCGCGGGCGGGATGGGAACCGTGTACTACGGCGTCACGCCGGACGGCGAGCAGGTCGCGGTGAAGACGATCCGTGTGGACCTCCTCGAGAAGCCGGAGGCCAGGAGTCGTTTCACTCGTGAGGCCCTGGCAATCGGCATGGTTGCGAGCCCCCGGGTAGCGAACCTCATCGCCGCGTCGGAGCCCGGCGAGGCACCGCCGTGGTTCGCGGTCGAGTACGTCCGCGGCCGTACGCTCACCGAGTACGTCACCGACTACGGGCCCTTCCCCCGTCGCCCGCGCGGCGGCCCTCGGCCTCGGCCTGGCCGAGGCGCTCGCCGCCATCCACCAGGCGGGCATCCTGCACCGCGACCTCAAGCCGTCCAACATCCTGCTCGGCAGAAACGGCCCCCGGGTGATCGACTTCGGCCTGGCCGCGCTGGCGGAGGCGCCCGGCGACCTCACCAAGACCGCGGACACGATCGGCACCCCGGTGTGCATGGCGCCGGAGCAGGCGAGGTCGCCAAAAGACCTCACCACCGCGGCGGACGTCCACGCACTCGGCGCGGTGCTTGTCTTCGCGCTGACCGTGCGCTACCCCTACACGCGGCCCAGCATCCCGGCCATGCTGTGGGCGATCGCCGACCCGGGCACGCCGCCCGACCTGTCCGGTGTCCCTGAGATTCTCAGCAGTCCCATCGCCGCCATGCTCGCGCACGCGCCGGCCGACCGGCCCACCCTAGGTGACGTCACCGCCGCGCTGACCAAGGCGCTCGCCAACACGGGGGTGACCGACCCGGGCGAGGCGCTGCGGCAACTCGCCGAGGAGACCTACAAGGAACGGCCCACCGACCCGCCGCCCCCCGAGCCGCCGGGCGCCCGGCCGCCGCGCATCCCGACGAACCCGCGGGTGCCTAGTGCGCTGGTCACCCAGATCGCGCAGGCCGTGCGCGCCGACTACGACCGCGACGCGCGGTTCTAGCGGCAGGCCCGCCACCAAGGCACGCAACGCAGGCAAGCACCCAGGAGAACGCACGCTCATGACCGCGACCGCAACCGACAGCACGCCCTTCCCGCCGGGCGCACGGATCGTCGTCCGCGACACCGAATGGCTGGTGCGCAGCTGCACGCCCACCCAGCAGGACGGCTTCAAGATCACCGCCGCCGGCGTGAGCGAGTTCGTCCGCGAAGAGAACGCCGTCTTCTTCACCGCGCTTGAAGACCCCAAGCCGGTCCTCCTCAAGCCCGAGGAGACCAGGCTCATCACCGACGGCACGCCCGCGTTCGCGATGTCCCGCCTCTATCTGGAGGCGACGCTGCGCCGCACCCCGCTCCCGCAGTCCGAGCGCCGCCTCGCCACCTCCGGCGGCTTCCTCCTCGACGAGCTGACCTACCAGCTGCGCCCCGCCGAGCTCGCGCTGAACAACCTCCAGCCGCGCATCCTGCTCGCCGACGTGGTCGGCCTCGGCAAGACCCTGGAGATCGGCCTCATCCTCGCCGAGCTGATCAGGCGAGGCCGCGGCGACCGCATCCTCGTCGTCACCCCGCAGCAGGTCCTCGAGCAGTTCCAGTTGGAGCTGTGGACCCGGTTCGCGATCCCGCTCATCAGGCTCGACTCCGTCGGCATCGAGCGGATCCAGCGGGAGATCCCGGCCGGCCGCAACCCGTTCACCTACTACAAGCGCATCATCATCTCCGTCGACACCCTCAAGAACGAGGGCCGCTACGGCCAGCACCTGGACAGCATGCACTGGGACGCGGTGGTCATCGACGAATCGCACAACCTCATCGGCAGCGGCGAGAAGAACCTCCGCAACCGGCTCGCCCGCCGCCTGGTGCCGAGGACGGACGCGCTGCTGCTCGCCAGCGCCACCCCGCACAATGGCGACACCGAGTCGTTCGCCGAGCTGATCAGGATGCTCGACCCCGCCGCTATCGCCGACCCGAAGAACTACGCTGCCAAGGACATCGAGCACCTTTACATCCGCCGCACCAAGGTCAGTCGCGAGGTCGCCAACGAGATCGGCGGGAAGTGGCCGGAGCGAGGCCCGTCGGTGCCGATCCGCTGCCAGGCGTCACCGGCCGAGGAAGCGGTCTTCAAGGAACTGACCGACGTATGGCTCGCCGACCCCGGCAAGGCCCCCGGCGCGGGCACCGACCGGCGACTGTTCCCCTACGTCCTGCTCAAGGCGTTCCTGTCCAGCCACAAGGCCCTCGCGCAGACATCACGCAAGCGAGCCAAGAACAGCACCGACCCCGCCGAGAAGCAGGCGCTCGCCCGCCTCGCTGACCTCGCCGACCAGGTCACCGACGACGACTCCGCGAAGCTCACCGCCCTGGTCGCCAAGCTCAAGGAGATCGGCGTCGGCCCGCGCAGCGATACCCGCGTGGTGATTTTCTCCGAGTCCGTGCCCACCCTGAAGTGGCTCGGCGAGGTTCTGCCGCAAAGTCTCGGCCTCAGCAAGGAACGGCACGTCGGGGACGATACGGACAAGCAGGTCGAGCTCATGCACGGCGGCCTGTCCGATACCCAGCAGCAGAAGGTCATCGAGCGGTTCGCGCTCAGCGACTCACTGGTCCGCGTGCTGCTCACCGGCGATGTCGCCTCCGAGGGCGTGAACATGCACCGGCAGTGCCACCACCTCATCCACTACGACCTGCCCTGGTCGCTGATCCGCATCGAGCAGCGCAACGGCCGCATCGACCGCTACGGCCAGCGGCACCAGCCCCAGTTCGCTGCGCTGATCCTCACCTCCGCGACTGATGGCGCCAAGGATGACACCACCGTCGCCGAGAAGCTCCTCAAGCGTGAGGAAACCGCCCACCAGCAGCTCGGCACCGCGGAAGGCGTCACCCGCCAGTTCACCGCCAAGAAGGAAGAAGACCGCCTGGTCAGAGACCTCCTCGCGGGCAAGACCGTGGAGGAGTCCATCGCCGCGGCCGAAGACGCCGATCCTAAGGCCGACCTGCTCGGCGACCTGCTGGCCGGGGTCGGTGACACGCCGGCCGACGACGCGCCGGAGAAGGCCGAGGTGCCCCGGTTGTTCGCGTCCACCGAGCAGTTCGCCCGCGCGGCCCTGGCCTCCGCGGTGCCGGAGGCGCACGTCCATGACGACGGTGAGATGCTCGCGTTCCGCCCGCCGGACGACCTAGTGCAGCGCCTGGCCGTGCTGCCGCCCGCCTACCTCAAGCGGCACGACGTCACCGAGCGGATGCGCGTCACCTTCGACCGCCAGCTCGCCCAGCGCAAGCTGGATGAGGCACGGCAGACCAAGACGCTCTGGCCGGAGATCGCCTACCTGTCCGACCTGCACCCGATGATCGACTGGCTCACCGACAAGGTGCTGCTCCGCATCCCTCGCCAGGTCGCCCCGGTCCTGGTCGCGAACGTCACCGGGCCCGCGTTCCTCATCCAGGGCGTCTACTCCAACGCGCTCGGCCAGCCGACGGTGGTCGAGTGGATGGCGGTCACCGGCCTGCCGCACGCCCCGTACGTCGGCGACATGACCGAGGCCCTGCGCCGTGCGGGCGTAGGCCCAGACATGGTGAACACCGGCCAGTCCGGCGACCTCGTCGCACTGGAGGAAGTGGTGCCCACCGCTGTGGCTGCGGCCCGCGCTCATCTGGAGGCACGCCGCGTCGAATACGACGCCAAGGTCAACGCCCCCATCGAGGAGTACCGCGCCCGGCTGACCACGTGGAAGCAGCTCAGCCTCGACGTTCTGCAGGTACAGGCGCAGCCGAAAGCCAAGCGCGACGAGGTACACGTCACCGCCGAGCGTCTCGATGACCTGACGAATTCGCTCCGCACCGCAGGCGAGCCACTGCTCCGCCTGCTCGCGGTCCTCGCCCCGGCAACGGCAGCGAGCAGGGAAGGTGCCCGATGAGCTACGACTCGATCATCAACCGCGGTGACTACCTCTCCCCGCACTACCTGGCCGAGGTGCTGCCCCGCGACCTGGCCAAGAAGAGCAGCCTGCGCGGTCGCTGGGCGGAACGCGACAAGGCGGATCAGCCGACTCCGGTCAAGGGACTGCGCACCCTGCGCCGGGACTACTTCGAGGCGCGCCTCACCCTCACCGACCTCGCCGCTGACGACCCGCTTCACGGCAAGGAAATGATCGAGCAGAACGGACGAGTGCTCCGCGCACTCGGCTACCCCGCCGCGCCGCAGGAGCTTGACGTCACGCGCGCCGGCGAGCCGTTCCAGGTCACCGTGGCCTACGCCGGGCACAACGTCGTCGCGATCGACTGCGACTGGGCCACCGACACCGACGCCGCCTTCGACGTCGAAGGCCCCGGCCGGCTGCTGCACGCGCTCGATGTCTCGAACCGGGAGCGGATCGAGACCGGCGCCAAGCTGGCCCGCTGGCTGTTCGCCACTGATACGCCGCCCCGCTACGTGCTGCTGCTGCACGGCGGCGTGGTGGTCCTCGCCGACCGGCTCACCTGGGGCGAGGGCCGCTACCTCGCCGTCTGCCTGGACGCCGCCCTGGAACGGAACAACGCAGACGAACTCGAGTTGATCGCCGCCCTGTTCAGCGCTGACGCTCTGCAGCCGGCTGCCGAGGGCGGCGAGGAGCCCCTGGCGGCGTTCGTGTCCGGCTCGCGGCAGCACGCCGTTGGCGTGTCCGCCGAACTACGCGAGGGGCTGCGCGAGTCCGTGCAGATCATCGCCAACGAGGTACTTGACCGGCTGCGCGAGCAGGACATACGCCCCGGCGACATCGATGACGGCAGCCTGGCGAAGGACCTGGGCAGGCAGTCACTCAGGTACCTGTACCGGATCCTGTTCCTGCTGTACGCCGAGGCACGGCCCGAGCTCGGCATCCTCCCCGCCGACGACGAGGACTATATGGCCGGGTACTCGATGGCCCGCCTCGGTGACCTCATCGCCCGCCGCCTCGGCGGCGAGGAGGCCCGCAAGAGCTTCCACCTGTATGAGTCCTTGGCTGTGCTGTTCCGCATGGTTAACGACGGCCACAACGCGCGCGGCGCGGCCGCGCTCAGCGCCGACCTGTCCACCTTGAGCGAAGGCGAGGGCATCCGCTTCGAGGCGCTCAAAGCCGACCTGTTCGACCCGGCACGGACCACGCTGATCGGCTCGGTCATCAAGCCCGGTTACGACGCCGACGACCCCGCCGCACCCCGCTACGACACCCGGCTGCGCGACGAGACGCTGTACCGGGTGCTGCGCCGGCTGATGCTCTCCAAAGGCGCCGGCGTCGGCCGCGGCGGTCGGCGGGGCAAGACCGAACGGGGCGGGTTCATCTCCTATGCCCACCTCGGCATCAGCCAGCTCGGCGCGGTGTACGAGGGGCTGATGTCCTACACCGGGTTCATCGCCGACGAGGAACTGTACGAGGTCGCCAAGAATGGCGACCCGTCCGGGGGTTCATGGATGATCCCCGCCTCCAAGGTTCCCGACTACGCCGACGAGGTGTTCGTCAAGGTCAAGGACGAGAACGGCGTCCAGACCGAGCAGCGGGTCCGGTACCGGCCAGGCACGTTCGTCTATCGCCTGGCCGGCCGGGACCGGGAGACGAGCGCGTCGTACTACACGCCCCAGTCGCTCACCTCGGTCACCGTGCAACTCGCCCTCGAACAGCGGGTCAAGGAGCAGGAAGGCGCACCGGACGGCACGAAGGTCACCGCCGCCGAGATCCTCCGCTGGAGGGTTTGCGAGCCCGCCCTCGGTTCCGGCGCGTTCCTTAACGAGGCGATCGACCAAGTGGCCGCGCTCTACCTTCGCAAGCGCGAGGAGGAGACCAGTGACCGCCTGGAGCCGGAGGAGCGCGCCCTGGCGCTGCAGCGGGTGAAGGCGTACATCGCGCTGCACAACTGCTACGGCGTGGACCTCAACGAGACGGCGGTCGAGCTCGCAGAGGTCTCGATCTGGCTGAACGTCATGCACCGTGGCCTGCAGGCCCCGTGGTTCGGCCTGCACCTGGTCCGCGGCAACTCCCTCATCGGTGCGGGACGGCGTCTGTACCCGGCGCACGCCCTTGTGGCGAAGGATGCCAAGGCGCAGTGGTTGAACACGGCGCCGGAGGACCACCCGTTCTCGAAGGGCACGATCCCGTCCGGCCACGTCCACCACTTCCTGCTCCCGGCCGCGGGCTGGGGCGCGGTCGCGGGCGAGAAGGAAGCCAAGGAACTGGCTCCCGAGCAGGCCAGGCAACTCGCGGCGTGGCGCAAGCAGATCCGCAAGGCACCGTCGGACAAGAAGTCCAAGGCGCACAAGCTGTCTCAGGTCCAGCGCCTGCAGGCGCTGTCCGTCCGCGCCGAATACCTGTGGAACCTCGTCATCGAGCGCCTGCGCATCTCTGAGCGTGAGATCAGCCGCCCCATCGAGGTCTGGGGCGCGAAGGACCTGCCGAAGGCACAAGAAGCGAAGCCGCGGGACGAGATCGTCGCCGATCTCACGACGCCTGGTACCCCGTACTGGCGCCTCAAGACGGTCATGGACGCCTGGTGCGCCCTCTGGTTCTGGCCCCTCGACAAGGCCGACCTAATCGATGGCTCAGCGAGCGTTTACAAAAGCACGTCCTCCGCTACTATTCCACTCCCGGAACCCAGCCCGCCCCGGTCGGCCCCGACTTCCCCGTCACATGGGAGATGGACTCCCTCTTCGGTGAAACCACCAGGCAACTCACCCTCGCCGAAGCCGCCCCGAAGAAGTCCCGTCCCAAGCCCGCCCCGTCACTCACCGCCCGGTCCCGCTGGCGAACCTAGACGACTGGCTCGAGTTCGCAGAAGCCCTACTCGGTCGCCAGGACATCAAGGAGGGCACCCTCGCCAGGAAATGGGACAACCTCACCGAACTCGGTGGCTATGAGGACGAAATCGAAGACGTCATCCATATGGACATGGACCCGGTCTGGCGCCTAGGAGAACGCTTCCCCTGGCTAGACACGATAGAAACGATCGCCGCCAATCAAGGCTTCTTCCACTGGGAACTCCGCTTCGCCTCGGTATTCGCCGAAGGCGGCTTTGACCTCCAAGTCGGCAATCCGCCGTGGGTGCGACCGCAGTGGGACGAGGACGGTGTCCTCGCCGAGTACGAGCCGTGGTTCAAGCTTGCGGAAAAGATCTCCACCCAGGAGAAGTCGGCACGCCGGAAATTGGTGCTCGACTCCCTCGCGACTCGGGAGTCCCTGCTTAATGAACGAACAGTCATCAGCGGAACAATCGACTTCATGCGGTCGTCGCAGACGTACCCGCTTCTCGTCGGCACCCAGCCGGACACATACCGCGCCTTCATGGCCAGAACGTGGGCTAGTGCTGGAAGTAACGGGACAGTCGGGCTCGTGCATCCGGATACGCACTTCACCGGAGAGAGGGAGGGTGCCATCCGGGAGAACGCCTACACGCGACTGCGCGTGCACGGCGACTTCGTCAATCCCGGACACCGGTTCTTTCCCGAGCCAGTAGGTGAATCCAGTCACTTCGGCGTCCACATCTATGGCCCGCGCGGAGAGATTGAATTCGATCACCTGAGCTGGCTCTTTTCGGTGGACGCGCTTCGAATGTCGGCTCAGCACGATGGCTCGGGGGACGCGCCTAGCATCCGATACAAGGGACAGCTTGATGGGCGTCCACACTATAAGCGGATCGTGCATGTGAACCGGGAGGTGTTGGCTCTCTGGCAGCGACTCGCTGGCGCAGAAGGTGAACCTGTTGAACGGGCCAAGCTTCTTTCGCCAGTTAGCGCTGACGAGCAGGATGCGATTCAGGCGCTTGCAGACTACCCAGTCCGGCTAGGTCGGTTCGCTCCCCAAATCACGTCAGGATTCCACGAGAGCGGTGCAAAGAAAGAAGGTCTCATCAAGTACGAAATGTCACATCCAGGCGAATGGTCCGAGGTGGTCCTTAAAGGGATTCAACTTGGTGTTGCTACCGCGATGTTCAAGTCACCGGTCGCCGGTAGCAATGATGTGCTTGGCTGGGATTTGGTATCGATGCCCGTTGATGCTGTTCCGGAGACCGAATATCGTCGTGCCGCAGTCCTGTCCCGTTACGAATCTGCCCAGGATCTGTGGATGGATCATCAATCAGGTTCTGTCCAGCGTAGGTACACAGAATTCTATCGCTTGGCGTGGCGATGCCAGATCGCACCCGACACCGAGCGCAGTCTGTACGCGGCAATCATTCCACCCGGACCAGCGCACATACACGGCATTCGCAGCCTGACAATGGATACCGGTCGTGACACCGCACTTATCTCTGGATTTTGGTCGTCTCTACCGCTGGATTATTTTGTTCGAGTTACCAGCTTGGGTCACCTTCAGACCGGCACGGCGAAGACTCTGCCGGCCGGCTCACTTGAGCATGCGCTCGCGCCTGCACTACTGCTCCGAGTGATGCGGCTAAACTGTCTCACGACGACCTATGCGAAGCTATGGGCAGACGGATATGACGACGCCTGGCATCGCGATTCGTGGGTTTGCTCTTGGGAGGGCCTGCCACCACTCACGGCTGTCAGCCAGACATGGGAATACGACACGCCGTTGCGCAGCGAAAAGTCACGCCGCGCTGCTCTCGTCGAGATTGATGCTTTGGTCGCGGTCTGGCTTGGCATGGACGTGGACGCACTGATCGCCATGTACAACGCCCGCTTCCCAGTACTGAACCGCTTCGAGGAGACGATGTGGTTCGACGCGAAGGGCTACAAGCTCGCAGGTAATCACCGGACCATCGGCCAGATCCAGCAGAAGAACAGCTGGAAGCAGTTCGAGGCATACCTTGAATACCCGGGCAAGAATCCGCCGCCGGACGGGTACACGCCGCCGTTCTATAAGGCGGACCGGATTGGCGAGTACCGGCAGGCGCATGCGGCGTTCACCGCGCGGATGAAGGGGGCCGCGTCGTGAAGCCGACTCTGGCGGCCGAGGAGCTGAAGCAGAACCTCACGCAGTACCTCACCACGACGTTCGCCCTGGCCGACCGGCCGGCGCGGGAGGGGCTTGAGCGGTTCCTTAACGATCCGGCGCAGGGCATGTTCCGCGGCCCTTACCTGCGGATCCGCACTCCGTTCAGGCACGCGAACGGGGACTGGCGGCAGATCCTGGAGTGGGCGCCAGAGCACCCCGCTCCGTATCTGCATCAGGTGCAGGCCTGGCGGCGGCTGAACAGCAACGGCCGCGACCCGGAGCCAACGCTGATCACGACCGGGACCGGGTCCGGTAAGACCGAGGCGTTCCTGATTCCGGTGCTCGATCACTGCCGCCGGGAGCGCGCGGCCGGAAAGCAGGGGGTCAAGGCGGTCCTGCTGTACCCGATGAACGCCCTGGCCGCTGACCAGGCGAACCGGATCAACGACCTGCTGACCGGCAACGCCCTGACCGCGGTCACCGCGGGCCTTTACGTGGGCGAGCGGCCGGACACGGCGTATCCCCGGGTGCTGACCGAGCGGGCGGACATCCGGCGGGAGCCGCCGGACATTCTGATCACCAACTACAAGATGCTCGACCTGTTGCTGCAGCGTGGCGATGACCTGCCGCTGTGGCGGGACGCCGACATCAGGCTACGTGGTGGTGGACGAGTTCCACACCTACGACGGCGCGCAGGGTACCGATGTGGCGATGCTGCTGCGCCGGCTCGCCGCCGCGACCGGGCACGCCGAGCCCGGCAGGCCCCTGGGGCGGATCTGCCCGGTCGCCACCAGCGCGACCCTCGGCGAGACGGCGCGCAACACCGAGAAGATTCGCGAGGTCGCCGAGGAGGTGTTCGGCACCCCGTTCGGCGCGGACTCGGTGATCGGGGAGCAGCGGCAGGAGGCGGCGGATTTCCTCGGCCCGGTCGACTACGCGCTGCCGTTGCCTGACCCGCGCGACCTCGCCTCTCTCCCCGACCCCCGGCTCGACCCCGAGGCGATGGCCCGGGTCGAGCAGGCGGTCACCGGCCAGAGCGGGCTGTCTCCACAGGATCTCGGAAACGTGCTGCGCCGGCACATCCTCACCCACGCGCTTGTCGAGGTCCTTGACGGCAAGCCGGGCACGTTCCCGGAGATCCTGGAAGACCTGCCCCGCAAGGGCCCGTACAGCTGGGGAGTGGCCTTCCGGCAGTCACCCAAAACCGCCGCTGCCGCGCTCGCCCGGTTCACCGCGCTGCTGTCCATCGCCCGCGCTTCGGACGGGAATCGGCCGTTCCTGCACATCGAGACCCACCTGTGGATCAGGCCGCTGAGCCGGATCGTCCGCCTCGTCAGCCCCCGGCCCGCGTTCGGCTGGCACGGGGAGGCGCTGCCGGAGGCCGAGTCAACGCTTGGCGGCACGCCGCGTGAGGTGCTGCCCGCCGTCTACTGCCGGCACTGCGGCCGCTCCGGCTGGGCGGCTATCTCTCCGGAGCGGGACCAGGACCAGCTGATCAGCGACCCGAGCAAGATCTATCGGGCTTCCGTCTCCGACAAGCGCCTGGTCCGCGCGTTCATCGCGGCCACCGGGCAGGAGGTCGCGGCGCGCGCGGCCGGGCAGCCAGGGGCGGCGGATGTCCTCGTCCTCGAGCCCGACGGCCGCCGGTCCGGCCGCTTGACCCGAACCGGGACACCGGCGTGGACGACAACGGCGCGCGGCGGCGGCCGGAGGGCGTGTTCGTCCTCGGCGACCTGCGGAACAGCACCGAAGGCAACCGGCTAGCCGAGCGGGACCGCTGCCCGGCCTGCCAGATGGACGAGGGCACCCGGTTCCTCGGCGCTGGCCTCGCGAGCCTCGCCTCGGTCGCGATCACCGAGCTGTTCACCGGTGGCCAGCTCGACGACCCGCGCAAGACGCTGCTGTTCAACGACTCGGTGCAGGACGCCGCGCACCGCGCCGGGTTCGTCGCGAGCCGGTCCTATTCCTTCTCGCTGCGCACCCTGCTCGCCGCCGTGCTCGACAACCACCCGGGCCGCGAGGCACCGCTCAACGACCTCATCGCCGACGTGATAACCAGCGCGTCCGATCCCCGCTGGCTGCCCGCTGTCGTCCCGCCCGACCTGCAGGGCCGTACCGACGTGGACGCGCTGCTCGCCGGCGACACCCCAGGCGACGCGGACACCTGGCGGCTGATCAGCGAGCGGCTCGCGTTCCAGGTCATCCTGGAGTTCGGCCTGCGTTCCCGGCAGGGTCGCACCCTGGAGCTCACCCGCACCGCCGCCGCTGAGGTGGTGCTGCCCGACCCGGACCGGATCGCCGCGCTCGCCAGGGACCTGATGATCACCGGGCCGACGACCACGCTCACCGGCCTTCCGTCCGCCGAGGACTACATCGCCTGCGTGCGGGGCATCCTGGAACGGCTCCGGGTCGGCGGCGGCATCCGGCACAACTGGCTGGAGAACTGGCTGCGGCAGGCAGGCGCGAAGCGCTGGGGCACCATCTGGGGCAACCGCCCCGACGGCATGCCCGCGTTCCCGCTGAACGGCCGGACGCGGCGCGGCGTGTCCGCGCCCGCCTTCCTCCTCGGCCAGCGCAAGGACCGCAGCGAGTTCGACCTGGCTGGCGCCAGGCAGGGCTGGTACGCCGACTGGGCCGCCCGCACCCTGGGCATCTCCGCCGACGCGGCGGCCAGCTACCTGCCTCGGCTGCTGACGATGCTCGCCGACGAGAACGTGATCAGCGTCCGCACGGCGGGCGACGGCGTCACCCGCGTCTACGGGCTGCAGCCCGGCCACATCCGGGTCCGGTTGCTCGACAACGCCGAAGTGCCAGACGCCACCCTCGGCTGCGACACCTGCCAGTGGGAGCAGGTCGTGCCACCGGAGCGGAGCGCCGACTGGGCGGGCCACCCCTGCCCCCGCTACCGGTGCACCGGAACGCTGACCAGGCCGCAGCAGGACGCCAGCTTCGCCGCCCGGAGCTACCGTGACGACTACTACCGCGACCTGTACACCCGGGCGCTGCCGTACAAGGTGGTCACCGCCGAGCACATCGGCGCGATGAAGCGCGCGCAGCGCGAGCAGGTCGAGCGCGCCTTCCGCGACGGCACCCGGTACAACGATCCCAACGTGCTGTCATGCACGCCCACCTTGGAACTCGGCATCGACATCGGCGACCTGTCCGCCGTCATCCTCGCCTCGGTGCCCCGGAACCCGGCCAGCTACGTGCAACGAGCCGGGCGTGGCGGGCGGCGCACCGGCAACGCGTTCCTCGTCACGTTCGCCGACCGGCGCGCCCGCGACCGCTACTACTTCGCCGAGCCACGGCAGATGATCGCGGGGGAGATCGTCCCGCCCGGCTGTTACCTGTCGGCCATCGAGATCCTGCGCCGCCAGTACGCCGCGCACCTCGCCGACCAGGCAGCTCGCGGCCAGTTGCCCGGCGTGCTTCCGTTGCCGAGGCGGGCCTCCGCGCTGTTCGGCGACTCCGGCTGGCTGCGCCGTCTGCTCGCGACCGCCACCGGCGACGCCGGCCAGGCTGACCTGCTCGCGGAGGGATTCCTCGCCCTGTTCCCCGGCTACGTGGACGACGTCGCGCGGGAGGAGCTACGCGACTTCGCCCGCACCGGACTCAAGCTCAAGGCCGACGAGGCCGAGGAGACGTGGCACCGCCGTCTCGCTGACCTGCGAGGCCGGATCGCGGCCATCGACCGGGCGGCGAGCGAGCAGATCGAGACCGACCCGGTGCAGCGCGCCGTCAAGCGTGAGCTCGCCGCGGAACGGCGCGGCGTGCAGAAGCGGATCGGCGAGCTCGGGCGCACCGACGCGCATGGCGCGCTCGTCGATCTCGGCTTGCTGCCGAACTACTCGCTGATCGATGTCTCGACCACCCTAGAGGCCACCCTCACCTGGCAGGAGGAGGACTCCGAAGGCGGCAGGCAGTACCACAGCGAGTTGCGCGAGTACACCCGCCCGGCCAGCAGCGCGCTGACGGAATTCGCGCCGGGCAACTACTACTACATCCAGGGCTACCGGCATCACATCTCCGGCCTGGACATCGGCACCAGGGACCGGCCGTCGTGGGAACACTGGCGGATCTGCCAGGACTGCGGACTACGTCCGCGAAGGCATCGACTCCCAGGACGTGCGGCCCTGCCCACGCTGCGGCAACGCGCGCATCGGCGACGCGAGCGCGCTGCACAAGGTGCTCAAGCCGGTCCGGGTCACCGCGCACGACCGGCGCGACGACGCGCGCATCTCCGACGATGACGACGACCGGCAGCGCACCTACTACGACCAGGCGATCGCCGTCGATATCGACCCCGGCCAGATCGAGGGCGGGTCGTGGCGGCACCGCAGCGCCACCTTCGGCGTGGACTACACCAGGCACGCGTACGTCCGGCATTTCAACCTGGGCGTGGCCCGTGCCGACCGGCCGCCGACGTTCGACTTCGCCGGAGTGCAGACCCGGATCAGCCCGTTCTGGGCGTGCGAGTCCTGCGGCGGCACCGCCATCGACCGGCCGGAAACTGGCGGCCAGGACCCTCTGGTCAGCTCCGGATTCGACTCCGCGCCCAGCCACCACCGGCCCTGGTGCCCGCAGCGCAAGACGGCAGGCGGGCACGTCGATCTCATCCTCGCGCACGTGCTTGAGACCGAGGCGTTGCGCGTCCTGGTGCCGGTCGCGACCGCCCTGATCGAAGAGCGGATGGCGTCGTTCGCCGCCGCGCTGATGGCTGGGGTGGCCGCCAAGTACGGCGGCGACCCCGACCATCTGGACATCATCGCCGCCACCATGCCCGACCAGGAAACCGGCCGCACCCGGCGGTTCCTCGTACTGCACGACACCCTGCCGCGCGGCACCGGATACCTGCAGCGCCTCGCCGACCAGGCCGAGTTCCGCGAAGTCCTCCAGCACGCCAGGCGCATCGTCGCGGACTGCCCGTGCCAGGACGAGGCCAAGAAGGCCTGCCACCGCTGCCTGCTCGGGCACATCAGCAACGAGAAGTTCGACCTGGTTTCCCGCGCCGAGGCGCTGAGCATGCTCAATGACCTGCTCGACGACTGGGCCACCGACAGCGTTCCCGACACCGGGCACATCTCGCTGTGGGACCAGGTGGAAAGCGAGCTTGAGGCCCGCTTCGTCCGGGCGGTTGAACTGTGGGCTGCCGCGTCGGCCGGGTCCGTTCTGTATCGTCCTGGTCCAGTACTGAACGGGAGCCGGACAGCTGAGCTGCACCTAAGCCGACGGGACGGTGGGGGAGAAGAGCAGCTTGTGCACTGGCAGATGCGGCTGCAGAACACCATCGACGGGGCCGAGCCCGATGTGGAGTTCAAGCGGGTGGACGCCGCGCCGCTCACCGTCGCGGTCTACCTTGACGGGTATCGGTACCACGCCGCCCCGGACCGGAACCGGCTGGCCAGTGACGCCGACCAGCGCGCCAGGCTGCGCGCCGCCGGGCACGTGGTGTTCCAGCTCACCTGGGAGGACGTGAACGCGGCGGCGGGGGACAGCGACGGTGACCGGGCCGGCAACCAGCCGTGGCATCCCTACCAGGGCAACGCAGAGGCCGAGGCACGCCGCAGGTACACCCGGCTTGGCGGCGACCCGGCCGAGTTGCCGGAGCTGATCTGGACAAGTGGCGTGCGGACCCTGCTGGCGTTCCTCGCGGACCCGGACCGCGTCGCCTGGTCACGGCGCGCGCTTGCCGCCCTGGCCGGGCTGCTGCGGCATCCTGGTGCGGAGCCGCCAGTCCAGATCGCGGCGGGCGCTGTTGGCGACGTGGTGACTGCCGCGGTTCGTGGCGAGCCGCTGCCCCGGGGCGGGAGCGCGCAGGTCGCGCTGGTCCGCGCCACCGACGCGAGCGGATTGCCGGTCACCATGTTGCTTGATACCCGGCAGGTGGACGCTACGGCCCCGCTGGGCGTGTGGAGCGCTCTGGTCGTGCTCGATGACAGGGATGAAGCCATCCGGGCCGATGAGCGGGCGCATGAGCGACGCTGGGCGGCCTGGCTGTACTGGGCGAACCTTATTCAGTTCCTCACCTACGGCGGTGGGGACGGCGTTCAGCTCGCCTGGACTGGCCTCGACGGCTTCGACCCGGCCGTGCTCACCGTCGCAGGCGGCACCGGGCTGCTCACCTCGCTCGCGCTCAGCGGCGGCAGCGGCAGGACGGAGATCAGCGAGGCCGAGCTCAGCATGATGAGCGTGCTCACCCGATCGGCGTCGATGTCGGTGCCTGGGGCGGCTACGGTGACCGGTGACATCGTGTGGCCGGAGTGGGTCCTTGACCTGCTCGCGCCCGAGGCCGGGGTACTCGCGCATGAGCTCGCGGCGCGCCACGTCCCCGTACCGCAGAACGACCAGATCGGACATGAGCTAGGTGAGCAGGCGTGGCAAGCTGAGCTTGCCTGGGAGGCTGCGCAGGTCGCGGTGATCGCGCCGGGACCGGAGGCAAGCGACTGCATCACGGCCTACGCCTCGGCGGGCTGGGACGCCCGGTTGCCCGATGACTGGCCGCCGGACGAGTTGGCCCTGCGGATCCTAGGAGGAGACCGATGAACGTCCGGTTGAAGATGCTTGATAAGGCGGACAAGGAGATCCTCAAGCTGCCCCGGTCGGTTAAGGGCGCAGTCTACGACTTCCAGCGCAAGTTCCGCGAGGACCCGAACAGCAACGGCTTGCAGTTCAAGCAACTCGCCGGGAACTCCCAGCTGTACTCGGCGCGGATAACGGCGGACTACCGTGCACTGCTGCTGCAGGTGAGCGGCACGGAGTACCTGCTGGTCGCGGTGAAGCCGCGCGGCGAGGCGTATGAGAACCTCGACCGGTACGCCTTCGGCGTCAACGGGGTTTCCGGCGGCATCGAATTCATGGACGTGGTCGACTCCGCGGACGTGCTCTCGCGCGGGGCGGCGCCAGCACCTGTTGCGCCATCGCCAGGGTTGGCCGCCTCGCCCGAGCCGCTGTTCGCTGCTTACTCTCCCGAGCAGCTACTCGAACTCGGTATCGCGGAACCGCTGCTGCCGCTGATAGCCAAGATCACCACTGAGGACGAGTTGCTCGGGCTGACCGAGTACGCGCCGGCGCTCACCGCGGAGGTGCTGCTCGCGCTGCACGACGGTCTCAGCCTGGAAGAGGTCCTCGAGCAGGTGACCGCGCCGGTGCGCGCCGACGAGCCAGTCGACGTGACGGACTACGAGACGGCGCTGGCGCGGCCCGCGACCCTTGTCACGACCGACGACGCCGCGCTGCAGGCGGTCTTGGCGGGGGACTTCGCCCGCTGGCAGATCTTCCTGCACCCGCTGCAGCGCAAGATCGTCGAGCGTTCCTACAACGGGCCCGCGCGGGTCAGCGGCGGTCCCGGCACCGGCAAGACAATCGTCGCGCTGCACCGGGTCAAGCGCCTTGTGGACCAGTTGCCGCCTGGCGACGGCAAGGACGTACTGTTCACCACGTACAACAAGAACCTCGCCGCTGACCTGCGCGGCAGGCTCCTCGAACTGGCAGGGCGGGACATCCTGGACCGCGTCGATCTCGTCAACATCGACCACCTCGCCTCGAAGGTCGTCGCGGAGGCCGAGCCAGGTGCGCGGCGGAACTGGATGGACGACTCCAAAGCCGTCGAGCTGTGGGACGAGATCCTTCTTGAACTGGGCAAGGAGCACTGGGACGCCGGATTCCTGCACGACGAGTGGTCGCAGGTCGTCCTCGGCCAGGCGCTCGGCTCCCGGGAGGAGTACTTCCGCGCCCGCCGCGCGGGCCGGGGCAAGACCCTTAACCGTGCACAGCGTGCGGAGGTCTGGCAGCTAGTCGAGTTGTTCACCAAGCGGCTCACCGAGGCGAACCTGTGGACGTTCCGCCGGGTCGCCGCGCACGCCGCCCGGATCGAGCGGGAACGGGCGCCGAGGGAGGGATACCGGTACCGGCACGTGGTAGTGGACGAGGCACAGGACCTCAGCCCGGCACACTGGATGCTGCTGCGCGAGATGGTCGCGCGCGGACCGAACGACATATTCCTGGCCGGCGACACCCACCAGCGGATCTACGACAACTACGTCTCTCTCGGCAGTCTCGGGATAGCGATCCGGGGCCGCTCGACCAGGCTGACGCTGAGCTACCGGTCTACCCACGAGATCCTCACGGCCGCCGAGCGACTGCTTGGCAACGAAGAATGGGACGACCTCGATGACGGCACCGATAGCCTGGACGGCTACCGGTCCGTGCTTCGGGGCCCTCGTCCATCGCTATGTGGCTACGCAAGCTGGACCGAGGAGCTCGATGGCATACTCCAGCAGGTGCGGGATTGGCAGCCAGCGGACGGAGCTCCGATCTCCATCGGGGTCGCGGTGCCTGAGCGGCGCTACGTGCCCGAGGTGGAGAGCTACCTAAACGATCACGGCGTCCCGGCCGCCTCCATCGGCCCGGACGGGCCGCGCAAGCCCGACGTGGTGCACGTCGGCACGCTGCACCGGTTCAAGGGACTCGAATACCAGCAGATGATCGTGGCGGACGTCAGCCATGGCGTACTCCCCGCCACGCGGGTCGAGGGGCTACGAGCCAGCGATCCCCTGCGCTATGAGCGGGAGGTCAAACGGGCACGCTCGCTGCTATTCGTCGCGGCCACGCGGGCGCGGGACTCGCTCATGATCTCCTGGCACGGCACTCCAAGCCAGTTCCTGCCAGCGGTGCCGCCTGCCTGATGCGAATCATCTTGGACCGTTACGAGCTGACCGCGCCGATCGCGTCGGGCGGCATGGGCACTCTATGGGAGGGTACTGACCGGCGGCTCAACAGGAAGATCGTGGTGAAGCTGATCCGCCCGGGCACGCGGCGGGACTCCGCCGCGATGCGTCGGTTCAACCGGGAGGCCCGCATCACCGCGCGGCTCGGGCATCCGGGTGTGCCCGTCCTCTATGACTTCGGCACCGATCAGGACGACCTGTACATGGTCATGGAGCACGTGGCCGGCGTGACGATCGCTGACCTGGTCGCGGAAGTCGTGCCGGTGCCGATTCCATGGATCGCCGCAATCGTCGCGCAGGTGTGCGCGGTACTCGCCGCCGCCCACGAGCAGATGCTCGTGCACCGGGACCTCAAGCCCTCTAATGTCATGATCCGCCCCGATGGGTCGGTGAAGGTACTCGACTTCGGCATCGCCGCGGCGCTCGCGCCAGGCGAATTCTCGGACATTACGCGGTCCGGTGAGCTATTCGGAACGGCCTCCTATATGGCCCCGGAGGTGGCCGAGGGCAACCAGGCCGAGCCGGCCAGTGACCTTTACTCCGTGGGTTGCCTGCTCTACGAACTGCTGACGGGGACGACAGTGTTCACCGAGCCCGATCCGGTGGCCGAGATCGAAGCCCATCTCTCTCGGCAGCCCCCACTGGCCCGAGATTCCCGGCCAGAGGTACCCGCAGAACTCGACGCGCTCGCTAGCGAGCTCCTGGCTAAGGTCCCGTCAGCGCGTCCTCCGGATGCCAGTTCGGTCTTCGCGCGACTACTCCCTTTCGTCGCGGAGATGCCGCCGCTGCCAGGACTGATCAGGCCAACGGACGCACCGAATCCGTCCCAGCTGTACGCGATCCTTCAGGAGCGGATCTCCTCCCGCTGACACGCAGAGTCCTCGGACGCGAGCTGAGGATGGCCATGCCTGCTTACGGGGCTGTCGGGGTTGGTGGTTATATATGTCGACCCGGACGGCACGCTCGGAGAAGACGAGCATGCCGTCCGGGAAGGGGCGATACAAGCAGCCTCTACCGAAGGGTCAGCCGATGCTCTCGCGCCCGCAGACCTCACACCTGATCACACTGGCGCGGACCTTGAAATGGCGTGTCTGCCGCATGCAGTTGACGCACCACTTGATCATTTGAACCCCCCAGAGGAAGTAACCGGATTCACAAGAGTCAATGTTATGACCTGTTTTAACAGGGATCACGATAGTTGCGAGAAGTTGCACGGGTATCGTGCAGCGAGCCGCGGCAATCGTGAGCTACCGCGCAGTGACGAAACGTGATCTAGCGTCTGGCCATCAGAAGCGAGTGTGGGCGAGAGTCGGTCGCCGGCGGCGACGGAGGGGCTGGTGGGAGTGCAGCCTCTGCGCACCTTCGTTGGTTCCTAAGTGCGCAACTCCCGGAAACTTTTGAGGTTCACGATCAGCTATGTCATAGTTTGGCCTGGCGTGTCTCAATGAGGCTTTTCATCTGGGGGGTGCGGGGTGAGCCTGTTCGGGAGCGGGCTGTCGGCTGCGGTGGCGTTGCGAGCGCGGATCCTGGATCGCATCGGCGCGGAAGAGGCGTGGACCAATGCCAGCGAGGAACTCGGCCTCGTCGCGTGGATGTCCGGGCCTGTCGCGACGTTCTTCCGTGTTTCCCATGGTGCCGATGACACGCCTGACCTGGGGATATTGCGCATTGTGACGCCGGTTGCGGCGGTCGTGGACCTTGAGGCCGCGCTATGTGAGTGCGACCGGCTCAACCGGGCGGCGACCACCAGTCGCTGGACGATCGCTGGTGACGGCCTTGGCGTCGAAGTCCTCGCGGCCACCTGTGGCTTCGTAGTCGGCCCGCACAATGTGGACGCGCTCGAGGGGTTCGCGTTGTGGTGCGTGCGGGAGCAGGCCGCCGTCGCGACCGCGGCGATTGCCGGCGGGATCGTCAGCCTGGTAGGTGCTGGCAGCGGCGAAATGGATCCTGGCGAGTTCCCCGGCGCTGGAGCCGGCCGCGAGGACGGCACCGGGGCCGTGCCCTACGGCTGGGGGCCGTACCCGGACATGGAGCTTCGCCAGGACGAGCACGAGGTCGTCCGCCACTACGAGCGGTACGTCGATCCCGGCCGGGACGCCTCCAGCGTCCCGCTGGCGGAGGCCCTGCTGGAAGCGTTCGGCACGCTGGATGACCAGATGGGCGAGGAAGGCACGGGGGTGTGGGGCCGCTGGAAGGACGTCCCGGTGCTCACCTGCGAGACGCCGCTGAGCTGGGAACGCTACCCCGACGATTTCGTCGGGCGGCTGGATGAGAAGGCCGGGCCAACCGCCCTCGTGGACGCCAGCCTCGATGATCACCCGCGTGCCGGGAACGGGCTGCGGATCTCAGCGCGCGTCCCCTGGGGTCCGGGGCCACAGGCGCTCCTGGCACTCGCCGAGATGAACCTCCTCTACACGGAGGTCCCGGGCGCTACGCACACGATCGGCGCGTGGTCGCTTGAACAGCGGCTAGCCAGCGAGGAAGACGCCGGCGGGTCGCAGGACGGCGCGCTGCCGGCCTACGTCTACTCGGTCTACCTCCCGGCGGCCCTGGCGGACCCGGCGCTGGCCGGGCAGGACCTCGGCCTGCCCGCGATCATGCGGGAGATCCTGCTTACGGTGGCCCGGGAGGTGCTGCTGTCCCGCCGCATGCTCGCCCCGGAACTGCGCGCGTGGGAGGACGACCACCCGTACGTTGGCCTGGCCGCCCGCACGGGCGGCGCGTCGGCGCACGGCCTGGCCTGGGGCGAGACCGGCGAGGGCCGTAACCCTGGCGCGCTGCTGCTCGACCACGTCTACGCCGAGTGCGTCGGCGATGGCACCGACTGGGCCGACACCCGCCCGGACGGGTTCACCTGGTGGCCCTACGAGCAAGCCCAGGACGTCACCTTCATCCCGGACGATCCCGCCAGCCCGCGGCAAGGAAGCGTCATCCGGATGGCCACGGAAGTCCGCAACGGCGTGCCGGCCACGCCGGAGGCGATGGCCGTGATCGCCGGGCTGAACGCGGAGCTTGGCCGGTCGGTGCTGGTCCTGGGCGCGGATGGCCGCCTGTTCCTGGGCTGCCACCTGGCCGTGTCCGACGAGGGTCCCTGGATGAGGAGGTGGGCGCATGCGGTGGCGGTGGACCAGTACGCCACCGCGCGCGACTTGCTGTCCCGGCTTGACGCGCTTGGCACCCTAGGGGAGCCGGCGATCTCCGCGCACCCGTTTTCGGGGCCGCGGCCGGATTCCGGTGAGCTGCTCGGCATCCGCGAGGCGCTGTATGCTCCGCTCGCCGAGCAGGCCCGGTCCTCGCTGACCCCGCTGGTGGCGCTGCTCGCCACGGCCGGCCTGGGCTTCCTGCCGCATCAGGCTGCGGTGCGCGACGACGGCGGCGTGGACTTCACCTGGCATCCGACGCAGTCGGACATCGACCTGCCCGCCGACCCGGCCATCCGGGTCTCGGCCCGGCCCGGCGACACCGGGTCAGGGCCTGGCTGGGTCGTGCGCAGCCACGTGCCGGTCACCGGCGACATCGCGGCCAGGGCCCGGTGGTGCAACGACCAGAACGCCGCCCTGCTGGACGGCCCTAAGACCACCGGCCTGCACGTGACCGGCGGCTGGGGCCTGGCCCCAGGCGGGGAGTGCTGCCTGACCACCTGGCTGTCGCCGTTCATGGTCACCGGCGAGGACAACCAGGTGCTGTGCCTAGTTGACCTGCTGCGCGATCACCAGGCCGCCGTCATCACGGCACTGCTCAGCACCGGGCCGGACGCCGTCGCCTCGCAGCCGCTGACGCCGGCCCGGCTAGCGGCCGGCCTGGAGGAGGTGCTGGGATCGTTCGGGAAGGTGATAGAGCACCCGGCGGGGTACCAGTGGGCCGTCGAGACACGGGACGCCGGCGTCGTCGTTACCCTGTCGGGGACGCTCGAGGACGCAGGCGCCGATGGTGACGTGCGGTACGCGGAAGCTGGCCGAGGCCGGCGGGGCGGCGTTCCGCACCGTCGTGCAGGTCCCGGTCACCGGCAACCAGGCCGAGCTTGCGCTGGTGTACGCGGCCTTCCTCGGCCAGTCGCTGACCCGCGTCCAGACGCCCGCCTCCTACGACCTGATCCCCGGCGAGCTCGCCCGGTGGAGCTTCACCACAAGGCAGGTCAGCCACATGATCTGGCAGCTCACCCGGGAAGGTTTGATCAACTGGCTGGACGAGGAGGCGGCCGGTCGCTTCGACGCCGGACCGGGCCAAGGGAAGCTGACGATCGCCTTCATGCGCCCGGACCGGCTGTACGCGGCGGCACCCCTGCGGGTCGAAGGCATCGTGGATGGCGCTGCCCTGCCGTGGCTGCCGCGCGGGCAAGCCCGCGACATTGACGTGCTCGGCACCTGGCGGGAGCGCGACGACGGCATCGCCTACGAGGTGACCATCCCGCCGGCGGGCCTGATCTGGGGCACCAACCGCACGGCCGCCGAGACGCTGGCCTGGGTCGGCCGCCACGTCATCCGCCACGTCCAGGCAAGCCTGCTGGGGCAGCCGGACATCAGCAGCCCTCCGCGGCCTGCCGACAGCAGATGGCGCGATCTGGGGAACGGCACCGCCGCCATCGTGTGCGGCACGCAGCTGGTTGCCTCGTTCCACGCTCAGCTTCTCGAACTGGACAAGTTCGAGCAGAAGACGCCGCCCGACCGCAGCCAGGAGACGCAGCGCAGCGTCGAGAAAAGCGCCGCGAGCCTGGCAGCCGGCAAGGAACCCGCGCAGCGGCTGCTCGCGTGGATCGCCCGTCAGTGGCAGGCCCAACTGGACGCCTGGTGGCTCTTGGGCGAACCCGTGTTCTGGTGCGAGCACATAACGCCGGACGACGATGAGCAGCCCCTCATGGACTGGTTCATGCGCTTCCCCGCCGCGATGGCCTGCGACCAGTGCGGCGACCGCATCCGCGCGGCCTTGTTCACGGGAAGCCGGGCCGCAGCCTGTGACTCATGCGGCCAGGAGAGCGCCGGCACAGTCTTCGCGCGAACGCCGGGCATGAGCATGATCGCGAACTACGAGCTCTGCCGCTCCTGCTCAGCAGCCTTCACCGGCGGGGAGCAACCGCACTCACCCGACGACGGCGAGAACGACCGGCCTGACGAGATCCTGGCGGACTGATGTTCGGCTACGTGCCCGACAACGACCACCCGCACAATGAGGCGAGCGCATACGGCGATCGAGTCGCTGAGCGGATCATGGCCCAGACCTACAACCTCGCCATCAACAGCCCCAGCCCGCAGGTCCGGGCGACCGCGCCATATCGGCCGGGCTGATCACCGCCGGGTACGCCCACCCGAACCGGTACCGCCTGTCGCCTGCGGCTTCGACCGGCGCGCGTACTACGGCGAGGTTCCAGCCGCCGCGCCAGACGGCTACTGGCATCCCGGACATCCGCAGGCATCCGGGGGCGGCCAGGTGGGATTGGAGGACACGGCGAAGATGAGCAGCGAGGCCAAGTCATGGCGGGTCGCCCGAGGTCCAGAACCTGACGGCTGCGGGGAGTACCGGCGGGGTGCGAGCGGGAGCACGACGAGGACAAGGGAGGTGGAGATGGTGGCCCTCAAGCTGGAGGAACCGACTCCAGGCGCGCAGGTCCCCGACCTCGTCTGGGAGGCACCCTCGGAATTCACCGCCGAGCACGGCCAGTTCGGTCGCGGCCCTGTGGTCGCAGGCCTGGGGCAGCCAACCATCAGGTGCTCGAAGCCATGCAGGACGCAGGCCTGACCCGGTTCTCCCCGGCGACACAGCGCTGGGTGATCGCTACCTTCGGCCACCACGCCGGCCCGCACGGCCTCCCGCACCCGCATGTCCACAACGTGGTCATCCCCGCCCTGACGACATCAGCGCATAGCTGAGACGGTCGGCCGCTACTGCTCGGTCTCCGGATCAGGGAGCGGCTCATCACTCCATCGCCACCAGGCCTGGTTCCCGTCAATGTGCAGGAGGAAGTCGGGCACCGGCTGGCCCTCCGGGTACAGGAGGATCACGGCCTGGCGGACGCGATCGTAGGCGGCCTCCCAGCCTTCAACATCATCATCGAGGTGATCCAGCAACCTGAGCTCTTCCTCGAACAGCGGCCGGACCTGCTCGAACCGCCCCGTGGGCCGGACTTCGGCGTTGAGCCAGGGCCAATCGCCGCCTGTCACCACCAGCTCGGCGAGCAGTCCTTCGCCGTCAACCAGCCGCCAGACTCGGGCATCGTCGCTCATAAGCCGATACTGCCATCCAGTCCTCAGGAACCGCGGGAGAACCGGAGCCAGCTTGGTCACCACAGGCGCAACGACCGACGGCGTCTGGGAACAGCCGTTCTTGGCGTTCTGGCCCGGGACCTGTCGTGGTCAGCCATGGCGCAGGTCTGGCATTCTGGCGGCATGGAAAGCCGCATCGACCTCGATCAGGTAGCGGCGCTGATCTCCCGGCACGCCATCGGATGGGCTGAGGCCGGCCTTGTGGTTGGTGCCCTTGCCTGGAGAGACGTGGGCAAGCCATGGCCCTTTCCGCTCAGGGAAGATCGCAGCCAGGTGACCGAGGCCGATTCAGTGGGCGTCACGATGAGAAGGCATGAGCAGGAGGGGGAGCTCGTCGTCTTCCGGGGCGGATGGGCCGACCTGGCGTACTGGAGCGGACGCCCTCTTGATGAGCCGGTGACAGAGGCACCAGGCTGGAACGACTGGATGGGCCTTCATGACATTGAGAGGCTGCTCCAGAGGTTCGCTGGCCTCTTCGGCCACGACGAGAACCTGTCCTTGTAGGGAGCTGCCCGAGCCGCTGCGAGGACACGCGACGAGGAGCGTCGGCAAAGACGATATGTATTCTGCGGTCGGAGCAGGTCACGTCTCCTGGCGTCCGCGCGGGGATGCCAGGCAGTCGCCGGGGATCTCGAAGTAATGGCGGTTCAGGGCGCTGTCCGGCAGCCGTGCCAGCGCGTCCCGGACTCGCCGCAGCAACAGCGGGTCGACCCTGCGGCCGCGGCCTGCGCTAGCGGCAGCATCCCGCACCGCCTCCGGCACGTTCGCGCCCGGAAACCGTACCTGGAAGTCAGGCATCATCGTCGGCCACCACCGGCTCGTGCCTGCGGCCGTCACTCCCGATGGCGTCAGCGGGAGTGAAGACCCGGAGGAGATGAGCGTCGAGTTCGTCGGACGTGCTCGCGACCAGGCCGCACGCGCATGTCAGGTGCTCGCGTTCCTCGTGGGCCAGGCCGTCGTTACCGGTGCGGTCCTCTGGCTCGAAGACCAGTAGGAGGTGGTCGCCCAGCTCCTCGTCCGCGAGTTCGGTAAATCCGCATGTGCAGTGGGCAGCGGTCATGTCGTCACTCTTTCTTGAGGGGTTTCCAGGGACAGGGGTTGTAAGCCCCTGATCCCGTTGAGGTCGGCGGGTAGGTCGGGCACGCGGCTGGTCCCGTACAGCGGGGTGCCGTCGGCGCGGTACTCGAGGCGCGCGTAGACGGCGCGGCGTCCGTCTGGCTCGTCGTCTGTGCCCATCCAGGTGGACAGGTGCTGGATGACGGACAGGCCGTGGGTTGGCTCGGGGCGCAGGATTCCGTCCCATGCCGGGCTGCCCTGGTCGAGGACCTCGACCCAGACGTACGGGACCTTCTCCGTGACGTGGTGGGAGAGGCGGATGGTGTAGGTTCCGCCGTCAGCGCCAGAGCGTGAGTGCCTGATGGCGTTGGCCGCGAGCTCTGAGACGACGAGCTCCAGGTCGTCGGCGACGATCTCGGGGCATGGCCCGAGGATGGCCCGCGCGTCGCGGCGGGCCTGGCTCACGGTGGCGGGCAGTCCGAGGTATGCCTTCTCCCAGCGCACGTCGCTGGGTGGTGCTGCCTTGCCGGCAGCGGGTGCGTCGTCAGCCATGGGGGTGATCCCGTCAGGTTGGCGCGCGTTTCCGTTTCCCTGCCTGTAGTATGCCTATGGTAAGAAACCAGCTGCAACTGCTTTGAGGCAATTTTCCTCTGGAAAGTTGGTGGGAGATGGCGCGGCCTAGCCCGACGGTGCGGCGTCGCCGACTGCGCGCCGAGCTGCGCCGGCTCCGCACGGAACGCGGCCTGACGATCGACGGAGTTCAGGAGCTCAGCAAGGGCGACATCAGGACCCCGACGCTGTCGCGGTGGGAGACCGGCGACCGGAACATCCGCCCGAGTGACGTCCGCCTCCTCCTCGATATCTACGGGGTGGCTGGCGAGGAGCGCGAGGCACTGCTGACGCTGGCCCGGCAGGCCAAGGAGCGCGGCTGGTGGCAGTCCTTCGGGCCGTCGGTGCCGGCCTGGTTCCAGTTCTACGTGGGGCTGGAGTCCGAGGCATCCACGATCCATGAGTACTCGGCCGAGCTCGTGCCGGGGCTGCTGCAGACTGCCGACTACTACCGGGCGTTCCTTGGCACCGCGCCCGGCGATCCCAGGATCACCGGGAGGGAGGTCGAGGTCCGGACGGCTCGGCAAGAGCGCCTGGGCAGCGATGATGACCCGCCTGAGTTCTGGGCGGTGCTGAATGAGGCGGTCATCCGCCGGAACGTGGGCGGCAGCGCCGTCATGCGGGCCCAGCTCGGGCACCTGGCGGAGCTCTCCGGCCTGCCGAACGTCACCATCCAGGTACTGCCGTTCAGCGCGGGAGTACACCCCGCGATGGACGGGAGCTTCAGCATCCTGGGCTTCCCGGTGCCGTCCGATCCGGCCGTGGTCTACATGGAGAACCAGGCCGGTAGCGTTTACCTGGAGAAGCCGGCCGACGTCGATCGCTTCGCCCGGATGTTCAGTCACCTCATCGCGAGGGCGCTCACCCCGGAGGATTCGAGGCGACTGCTCCACAGCGTCGCGGGAGGCATCGAGCGGGAATGATGACCTGCTACGACACGACTGAGAGGAAGGTGCGGGTTGGCGACGGCAGACCTGTCCCGTGCTGCCTGGCGCACGAGCAGCTACAGCAACATTGGCGGCAACTGCGTTGAGGTGGCCACCGCTGGTGGCATCGTCGGCGTCCGCGACACCAGGGACCAGGCAGGTGCGGTGCTCGCGTTCAGCCCGGAAGCGTGGCGGTGCTTCGCCGCCTGGGCGAAGAACTGACCTAGACACACATACCCCCTCGGAGCACCCAGGGCAGCCGTACGGCTGCGCATGGCCGGGAAGCGCCGCGCGGTGCGCCGCGCGGCGCTTCTTCGTGCCGAGAGCTCAGCCCGAGCACGCGGGCGCGGCATGCGCCGGCAGGGCCGCGGGAAACGGATACGCACAATGAGCGACCGAACGACCCTGCCGGGCAAGCATCATGCTATCAGAGCACTGATAGCTCTGCATAGCACTAGGAGCTAGCTGAGGTTATTGCAGCTCAGCGAGCATCCTAAGGTACCTACGTGGCTGCTCGTCCTGTTGATCCCCTTGGGTCGGAATACTCCTATGTGCAGGTTGCCGACGACATCGAGCGACGGATCACGGGGGGCGAGATCTCGATGAAGCTCCCTAGCGAGCGGAGCATCGCCGAGGAGTACGGGGTCGCGTACACCACCGTCCGGCACGCGATGGCGGTGCTGCGCGAGCGGGGGCTCATCGTCACGGTTCACGGAAGGGGAACCTACGTGAAGCCGTCGGCGTCCGGGGATGCGCAGGCCTGAGGCGATCACGCCACCTGAGGACCGTCGGGTAGCTGTGCCGACGCCGGGCTCTTCTAGCCCAGATGGGTGAACCTGATAACTCTCCTGCACGTACTACTGCATAGTGTGAGTAACTGACTACACTGACAGATGACAGGCGAGCGACCAAGGGAAACGGGCGGCGCCGATGGCGGTGAGCTCCGCCGACGTGCGGGCAATAGTTGAGCGCGCCTGCGCGCGTCCCGAGGTGCTGGACGCCTGCGCCAGGCGCGACCTCGGCGCGGTCATAGCCGCCCTGGGCGCGGCTGGCCTTACCCAGGGCCGGATCGCCGAGCTGACCGGCATCCCGCAGGGCCGCCTGTCCGAGTGGCGAACCGGCAAGCGCGAGGCGAAGGCCGTTTCCACGTTCCAGAAGTTTGCCGACGGCCTGGCGCTGCCCCCAGCTGCGCGCCGCGCACTCGGGCTCGATAGCGCGGGCCTGTCCCTGGTGCCCGCTCCCAGGACCGCGGCCGAGTTCCACGTGTCGTACCCGGAGTCCCCAGCCGACGCTGTGGGCAACGCCTCCCAGCTCTGGCTCATCGACCTGAACGATCCCAATGCCCTGCAGCGAAGCACGGCCGATCACCGCGCGTGGAACGACGCCTCGCTTCGCTGGCTTGTCGATCAAGGCCGGATGCCCGACGAACGAGCGCGCGGCGTTCGCATAGGCCTATCCGACGTCGAGCGGTTCCGCGCGACCGTCGACATGTTCGCCGAGCTCGACGACCGGTACGGCGGCGGCCACGCACGGCAGTCACTCGTCCAGTACCTCAGCACCGACGCCGACCGGATGCTCAGCGGCAGCTACAGCGACACGGTGGGCCGCGCGCTGTTCGCCGCAGTAAGCGAGGCGACGCTCCTTGCGGCGTGGATGGCCTACGACAGCGCGCCGGCCAGTGCTCTCGCCCAGGGCTACTTCGTGCAGGCACTCGCGCTCGCCCAGGCCGGCAACGACCGGCTGCTGGGAGCGAGCATCCTCGACGCGATGAGCCACCAGGCCACGTTCGCGGGCCGGTACACCGAGGCGGCGACCCTGGCGCGCGCCGCACTCAGCGGGACGCGCGGGATAGCCACACCCACCCTCACCGCGCACTTTCACGCGATGGAAGCCCGCGCGCTCGCCCGGCTGCAGGACGCGAAAGCCTGCGGCCACGCACTCTCCGAGGCGCGTGACGGAGTTCGAGCGCGCCACCCCGCAGAACGACCCGGCCTGGTTCCAGTACTTCAACGAGTCCGAGCTGTCCGCCGAGCTCGGCCACTGCCTGCGCGACCTAGGCCGCGCAGCCGACGCCGTGCAGCACGCAGGAAACGCAGCCTCGGCAGTCACAGGAGAGTTCGTCCGCAGCGACTTCTTCGTGTCCCTCGTGCTCGCCGACGCCCACCTGGCAGCAGGCGACATCGAGCAGGCCTGCACCGTAGTGCTCTACGCTTTGACTGCTGGAGAGCAGATCCGCTCGGCTCGCTGCGTGAGCTACCTGCGTGAGTTCATCGGCCACCTGCCGTCCACGAGCAGCCGGGCACTGGCCGACTTCCGCGAGCAAGCCGCACAGTCCCGGCTATGGCGGATAGCCTCACGGCCAGATAAGCCCGTCGCGAGCTAGTGTGACTGTGATTCTAGTTAGCGGCCGTGATCGGCAGGTGGCGGATACTTCCCGGGACTGGCCGTGGGCACAGTGATGGATGCCTGGGACCGGGCTATCTTGGCTCCGGGTCCCTGAGCCAGCGCAGGTACCAGATGGCGAAGTCGGGCGCGAACAGGCTGATGCCCATGTCGCTGCACCGCCCGTCCTCCCAGAGCGTGCCCCGCTGGGGTCCGTTGAGAACCAGTCGGACCATGTACCCGCAGCCCTGGTGGGACAGATTCAGGGAACCACGAATCTGGACCGGGTCACAGTACGCATCTTCGGCTTCAGGGCTTCCGTCGCCGAGCTCATTCCAGGGCTGCGCGTGAGGGAAGGTCCCGGCAAGGAAGCCGGGTAGCAGGTCCTCACCGTCCCGGGCGGAGAGATCGGAACGATCGAGGCGGAAGATTCCGTAGAACGGCCCAGCGTCTCCGTCGCCGACCTCCAGGAGGAACCCCCGGTATTCCTCGGGCAGCGACACGCCATGCCGGGCCTCGAACGCCGTGACCTCGGGTTCGGTGAGTGGCTGATTGAGCGAGTAGCGGTGGGAGGCCGAGCCGAACCGGGTGAACCCGGGGTCCGTGCGCCGCAGGCAGTCCAGCCGGTCGACCGTCTCAGCCCGGTCCCACTCCACGATTGTGCCTCCCGATCGAGCTTCAGCCCGCAGTCGAAGCCACACTGATCCTAGTGTCCTGAGTCAATAATTCATGGTCAGCTAGTAGGCTTGGCGTCATGGCGAGTCCGAAGCTTGAGCCGCTGGTGCTGACCGATGAGGAGCGGCAGGTCCTGGAGGGCTGGGCGCGGCGGCGGAAGACCGCGCAGGCGCTGGCGCTGCGGTCGCGGATCGTGCTGGCCTGCGCGGATGGCGCGTCGGTCACGCGCGGTGGCCGCTGACCTGGGGGTATCGCGGGACGACGGCGGGCAAGTGGCGGGCGCGGTTCCTGGCGGCCCGGCTGGAGGGGCTGAGCGACGAGCCGCGGCCCGGGCCGGCCGCGGACGATCACCGACGAGCACGTCGAGAAGGTGATCGCCGCGACGCTGGAGCAGGCGCCGCCGAACGGGGACACGCACTGGTCGACCCGGTCGATGGCCAGGTCGGAGGGCATGTCCCAGTCCGCGGTCTCCCGGATCTGGCGGGCCTTCGGCCTCAAGCCGCACATCGTCCAGACCTGGAAGCTGTCCACCGACCCGCAGTTCATCGACAAGGTCCGCGACGTCGTCGGCCTCTACATGAGCCCGCCGGAGAACGCCCTGGTGCTGTGCGTGGACGAGAAGTCGCAGATCCAGGCCCTGGACCGCACCGCCCCCGTGCCTGCCGATGCTGCCCACGACCCCGGCCCGGATGACCCACGACTACGTCCGCAACGGCACGACCAGCCTGTTCGCCGCCCTCGACCTGGCCAGCGGCTCGGTCATCGCCCAGCCCTACCGCCGGCACCGCCACCAGGAGTTCCTGCGGTTCCTCAAGCTCATCGACGCCGCCGTGCCGAAGGACCTGGAACTGCACCTGGTCCTGGACAACTACGCCACCCACAAGACCCCGGACGATCAAGAAGTGGCTGCTGAAGCACCCCCGCTTCCACCTGCACTTCACCCCGACCAGCTCAAGCTGGATGAACCTGGTCGAGCGCTGGTTCGCCGAGCTCACCAACCGCAAGCTCCGCCGGTCAGCCCACCGCAGCGTCACCGAACTCGAAGCCGACATCCGCAAGTGGATCAACGAGTGGAACAAGGACCCCAAGCCATTCGTGTGGACCAAGACCGCCGACGAGATCCTCGAAACCCTCGCCGCCTACTGCGAACGAATTATCGACTCAGGACACTAGCTAGAAGGCTGCATGCTACATACTTGGGCGCAATCCCGCCGGGATGACCATCGGCCCCGCAGAACAGCGGGACAGGGCTAGATCGGCTTCGACGGGCTAGAGGCCGGCTCCAACGGTCGGACAGCGTCTTTGTGGCCGGGTGGGAGACGACAGCTACGCACAATGAGTTCTGACCGTCGGGCAGATCTCAACCTGATACGTGGGCTTGAACCTTCAGCAGACCGGTTCAGGGGGCAGGAACCAACGCCGGCAACGCCCCGCCGGCCTGCGACCACATCCACAACAAGATGTCGTAGAGCCGCAGCCATGACAGGCGCGCTGTTCCCGCAGCGTGCGCCCGCTGGTTGAATTCGTCCTCAAGCCACTCGAACTGCGCCCAGTTGACATGTAGATCATCCCAGATCACCTGCCACTTCGAGCTGTTTGTTGATTGCGCAGCGGGATCTAGCAGCGTGATGGTCTCGTTATCCAACAAGGGGAACAAGCAGGGACGCTTGTGATGCATGGTCTTGTGGACTCGCGCGACACCCAGTTCGGGTGTCGCCATCCCCTGCTCCCATGCCTTGCATAGGTGCCAGCCAGCGCTGCCCTGCGGAGGAGAGGTCCCCACCTGATCACGACGTAGGCTCCTGAAGTCCGGCTGCATCTGGTAGGCCGTGTCAAGCAACCCCGCCGCCCGGTCGGCGAAACTGCGCAGTCGCACAAGGACGCTGACCGTGATACCGGCGTTAAGCCCGGCCGTAACGAGCAGATCCAGGTCGGTGAAATCCGGGCCGGGCCAGGCAGGAATACAGTCATATGTTCGATAGGCGTAACGGGGGACAACCTGCGCCGGAAAGGCCTCGGGGAACCCTGGCCGGGGTTGCAGAAGTTCGGTAGCGAACGCGTAATGGCATACCGTTGCGAGGGCATCCGGGTCCGGATAGATCACATGCCCGCCTGCCAGCGTGAACGCCAACCCAACCTCCCGACTGAGGAAACAAAATTCCTAGTCCGCAAGCTACATCTCAAGCATCCCACAAGGGACTCATGTTGCGCAATGTCATAAAATTTGCATACCGAAGCTCACGATACGTCGCTACGGTCCCTTAACCCCCGACGCCCGACAGGGCCGGATAAGTCGGGAGTGGCGCCAGCGGAGTCGCCGCCGTCACGGGAGCATCCGGCGCATGGCGTCTCAGAGCACGGCCTTCATCGAACAGCGACTCCGCAGCATCGTGGCGGAGTGCATCGAGCTATACTCGACAGTCCTAGGTGCTGGTCCCTGGCCGCCAGCATCACCTGGTGGTCGCCACCCATATCAGGGAGCCGCACCAGCATTGTGAACTGGACCGGTAGCTGGCGGAAATGGGGCGGCAGTTGGCGGGCGCGCGTGGCAGCATGATCATTGCCAGCTTGCGCGCGGCGTGTTGCGCACGAGGAACTCCTGCCAGGACGCCTCATCATCGGAGTGTGTCTGGCCGTGCGGGCCGGGCCTGGCGATCAGCTGCTTGTCGGCGGAGGCCAGCTCGTTGAATAGCTCAAGCTGCCCGTCCCGGGGAAAGATCTCGTCGTCCCACTGCACGTGATAGAGCACGGGGGCGGACACGGCACGGGCGGCCGCTGCCATCAGCCCGGGGGCGCGAAGCCCAGGGGTGAGCAGTGCGCCCTGGCGGGTGCCGAACTTGCCCAGCACGGCGCACTGCAGGCGCGGCCCGAGGGCGGCAGCGGCCGGCAGGCCGAACCGGGTTCCCATCGACATCCCGAAGACGCTGACGTGCCCGTCGTCCGCGAGTCCCAGGCCTGCCAGGACGGACACGACGTCCAGCCAGTCCGCGGTCATCCTGGCCGTGACGGCCTCGATGCCCTCATCGACGATGAGCTGCTGGTAGTCCGCCGGCGCCATCGGTGCAGGCACCCGGTCGCCGTGGTAAGGGCCGTCGACCGCGATGCTGGCGAGGCCTGCCGAGGCGAGCCTGGGCCCCATCCGCAGGTTGCGCTCGCCGCGCTTGTGGCCGCTCCCGCCGTGGAAGAGCAGCGCCGTTGCGCGCGGCGTCGTGGCCCGCGGCAACCACAGCACGCCGGGCACGGGCCCGGAGGGCGGCGCAGCAGAAACGACCGCTCGGTGCAGCCCTCACTGGCCTCTTCCCTCAGCCACTCGACATGGCTAGCCGGATCTGGCACCTGACCTCCAGGCCATTCCGCGCTTCTGTCTCCATAAGATAACGGCCGTCAACTCTTGGCGAACGTATCAGCGATCCGCTGTCCGTGCATGAGCGGCGTCCCGTTCGCCAGCTAGCGTGCCAATTCCGCCAGCTACCGGTCACGGTCACAAGCTGAGACTTTTCGCCTTAGTTGGTCGCTGTCTGAGGCAGGGACCCGGCAAAGTCGTGAATTGAGGCTGTGACCTGCGGTGTCGTAACAGCAGGTGATGTGCCCGGCGTGTCTGCGGGCGGCGGGCAGGGCCCGGGCGGAACGATGGAAGTTCTCACGCTCACCATCGCCTGCCACGAGGGACACCCGCCCGCCGATGACATCTTCGCCTATTCCGGCTGCCCGCAGCCAGTACCTGCTCGATCTCCTTGCCCAGGTCCCGGACCCGCGGAAGAGGCGCGGCCGCCGGCACGCGCTGGCCGGGCTGCTCGCCGTCGGGATCGCGGCGGTGATCGCGGGGTCGAGGTCGTTCGCCGCGATCGGGCAGTGGGCCGCCGATGCCGGCCCGGAGGTGCTGGCCGTGCTGGGCGCGGCCCGCGGCCCGGCGGAAGAGTCCACCTTCCGGCGCGCATTCGCCCTGGTCAGCGCCGATGTGCTCGACCGGGTCCTCGGTGCCTGGCTGTGCACCAGGGCCGTGCAGGCCGGCGGCCGGCTGGTGATCGCGATCGACGGCAAGACCGTCCGCGGCGCGAAGAGCAAGGACGGGAAGGCCCCGCACCTGGTCGCGGCCCTGGCGCACGGCATCGGCGCGGTCCTCGGCCAGGTCGCCGTGGAGGAGAAGTCGAACGAGATCCCCGCGGTGCGGGACCTGCTGAAAGCGTTCGCCAGCCTCGCCGTCCGCGGTCATCACGATCGACGCAATGCACACGCAGCATGACACCGCGCAGGTCATCCTCGGCCGGGGCGCCGACTACGTGATGACCGTCAAGGCCAACATGCCGACCCTTTACAAGCAGCTCAAGAAGCTGCCCTGGGCCGCCGTCCCCTCCGTCTCGGCCGTGAGCACGGACCACGGCCGCCGGGCCCGCCGGACCATCAAGGCCGTGCTGGCCCCGGCCTGGATCGAGTTCGACGGCGCCGCCCAGGTCGCGCAGCTGCGCCGCACGGTCACGAAGAAGGGCAAGAAGACCGTCGAGGTCGTCTACCTCATTGCCAGCGACCGTGACGCCGACCCGGCCACCCTGGCCGCCTGGGTCCGCGGCCACTGGGAGATAGAAAACCGCCTCCACTGGGTCAGGGACGTGACCTACCTGGAGGACAAATCGCTGGTCAGGACGGGAAACGCGCCCCGCGTGATGGCATCACTGCGCAGCCTGGCCATCAGCCTGCTGCGCCTGGACGGCCACGCCAACATCGCCGCCGCCAACCGCCACCACGCCCGCGACCCGCAGCGGACGCTCACGCTACTTCAGACCGCATGAACGACTTTGCCGGGTCCCTGCTGTCTGAGGGCTGACCTGGTGTGGTGCCGTGTCTTTCAGCCATCTTGGCCCGTGATTTTCATCGATGCTGGCAGCCGGGACGCGAGATGCGTGGCTGATTCGCCTATCCTCGGTTCCGCACCCGATCGGAATCTTCGCCATTACCGACCATAAGCTATCCCCCGCATGGCAGTCCGGCCGCTTCCAGCCCGCAGCTGATGCCTGGCCGCAACTGAGGCCGCAACTGCGCCTTGGCCAGGAGCTGGCCGGCACCGTCGCATGGATGATCCGCCCCGGCGTCGCCGGCATCGGCGTCGATCTCGGCCTGCCCGTCAGGGGCTTTGTCGATTTCGTCCACATGCCCCGCGACCCAGGGCGCTGGCCGGCCCTCGGGACCGTCACTAGCTTCATCATCTGGTGGATCGATGAACGGCCCCAGATCCGCCTAGTGCCCGCCGACCCGCGCTATCGCCGCGAGGACTTCGGCACCTGGATCCAGCAGCAGGCCACCCCGGCCGCCGTGGCATTCCGGGAGCGCCAGCCATCAGGCCCCGGCGGGACAGAGGCCAGCCTCGATCACCCCTGGCTCGGCACCGTCCGCCGTCAGGGCGACGGGCAGCTCATCGCCCGTATCAGCATCCCGACGACCATCCGGCCCACCCGCGCCAGTGGGGACGCCAGCGTCGAGGTCCTCATCGAGGGAGCCAGCGGAACAGCGGGCCTGCCCGCGCTCGCCGATGACGCGGCCAGCCGCGTCTAGGCCGCGCTCGCCGCGCTCGCCGCGCTCGATGAGATCAAGGACTACGCCGCCGAGCACGCCCCCGGCCTCCTGGCCGACAACCGCCTGCCAGTCCCCGCCGTGCTCCGCGACGCCCTGTTCCTCGAAGGCTTCACCATCTCACGCACCGGCACCGAGATCGCCTTCGACTACGGCGCCCTCGACATGATCGTCGTCCAGACCGACCCCGACGGCCAGTGCCACTCAGTCGTCCTCTGCCCCTGACTAAGCTGGACTCCGAGAGTGGCCAGGTAACGAGAAGACTGGCCAAGTTACTAGAAAAGTCTCACAAGCATGGCCATCCGCAGAAGCGGCATCCGCCAACTATCTCTTACAGCCGCCATATACGGCTCACAGTCACAGCTAGACGACACCTAAAACGGCAGCCAGTCCTTGCGGCTTGCTCCTGTGCGGAGCGCGTCGACTCGCTTGCGGGCCTCGGCTGAGGTCTTCTCGTTTTCGTTTGCCTTCTGGGCTATCCACGTGACGATGATGAACTCGCGGATATCCGCGAGCATGGGATAACCGGGCCACTGCATGATGTCGTAGCCATAGGCCTTGGTGAAGGTCTCGTATTCCTCGCGGGTGTGCCACCCGAAGCGATCGTAGTAGATGGCCGTCTGTATGAGGTCCCACTCTCGCGGCCCGGTCGCGAAGTCGTCTAGGTCGATCACTACTGGGTGGCCGTCATGATCGCTGAGGACGTTTCCTATGCTGGCGTCTCCGTGGATGATGCCGTGCGGCAGGGCGAACTCCAGGCGGGCATACCCGGCTTGCAGCCTGGCTAGCTCGCTGTTCATGAAGTCCCGGTCATCAGGGTTTAGCCAGTCGCTAGACGCTATGCGATCGCCTGCATTCTCGAACGGCTGCAGTTCCGGCAATCGCAGGGCCTCCGGCGCGGCCAGCGCGTGCAGCCTCGCGATGACCTCAGCGACCTGGGCGATGGTGGCGTACTCACTTCCGTCTTCCGAGACGGCTCCCCAGAACGTCACGGCGCGGCCGTCCAGCACGACGGGCTGGTCAACGCTGATGGCCCGCACAGCCGGGTAGTTCACTGACTCCAGCCACCGGGCAACATCCACGGTCCGCCGCGCTGTCTCGGTTCCCGCGTCGGGCCGGGCGATCCTGGCGACGACCGGCCCGGCTAGCCGGTAGACCGCGTTCGAGCCGAGGCGCAGCAGGCGAGCGCCGTTGGAGTCCAGGTCGGCAGCCGTGCATGCTTCCGTCAGGAGGGCGCGTGTGTCCGCCTCGCCCAGGGCGTAGCCCGTGCTCATGGCATGCTTCCGTTTCCCGTGGGTCGCCTCGCCGTGCGTGTGCGGTTGTGTGATCAGTAAATCACGGCGTTCCCGGAGCCCGTGACACAGCCCCTCATCTCAGGTCAATCTCACCCTGATATCTCACCGTGAGATTGAAATCGCCACAGGTTGCATGGTAAAGGCGCAGATCGCGGACCGGGTTATATCACCGTGAGATTATCGCGCTGATATTGGTTATGGGCTTCCTGATTCGTACCTTCGTATTTGCAAGGTTCTACTGCGAAGCGAAACGGAAATGATGCGCAATGGCTTACGCCAGCCCCGCTGAGCGCGCCGCCCTGATCGACGGGTTCCGCGCACTCGCCGACTACCTGGAATCCAGCCCCGGCATTCCCGCACCCAGCCACGCAGACGTGTACGCGTTCCCGCCGGATGATGACTGCGCAGTAATGCGCGCCGAGATCGACACCATCGCGCAACTGGTCGGCAGCCAGCCGCGCGAGACTGCGTGCCGCCAGCACTACGGCGTGACCCGGTCGTTCGGCCCAGTCGAATACCGCGCCGTCGCCATCTGCAGCCACCGCCACGACGACGCCGGCCAGGGGTGAGACCGATGCCCTCAGCGACCACCTTCCTCGTCATCTTCTCCGTCATCGTCTTCATCAGCGGCTCCGCGTTCGGCGCGCTGGCGCTGTTCTCCATCAGCATTCACCGGACTCGGCGTGCCTCGCTCTTCGATGTCAGCGGAGAGCAGCAGGGTGCGACCTCCCGCCGCCTGCTCGTCACGACCCGCACTGACCGCAAGGAGGGCGGCGAGTGACCGCCACCACGATCGGAGTCCTCGCCATCATGGGCACCGCGACGGAGAACCAGAGGCTGCTCAGCTCGCTCGCCCACTGTGGGCAAAAGCCATGAGCACAAGGGCAACCCCGGTCAGCCTGCACGCGGTCTACACCCGTCACGACAGCGCGCACCACGTGGTCGCCGGGCCGCGGCGGCCACGCCAGCGCTCGCCGAGGCCTGGCAGCAACTCGACCGGGCACTGGATGACATTCCGACCCTGGGCGCGACCGTCGCGCGGCTTTCCGCCGAGCTCGCCGGCATGCGCCTTGACCGGGCCAGCCTGCTCGCGGCCATGCGGGCCGCGATCGAGGCAGACGCCGACGGCGAGGCCGACCCACTCGCATACCTCCGTGACGAGCTGCCGACCGGGAGGCCTCCCGTGGGTAGGAGGTGCAGTGACGAGGAGCTGCTCGCCGGCATTGTCCACCTCCGGATCGAGCGGTGGCTGGAGCAGGAGGGCGTCTTCCACGTCGCCGGGTTCGGCGACGTGGAGCTGGCGGGCGAGCTGGACTGGGAGCCTGGCGCGGGCCCGGTGTACCTGCGGCGCCTGGATGACGGCCAGGTATGGCGCGTCGACATCACGATGACCGCCCGCCCGACCACGCCCGAAGAGGCCAGCTCGCGGTGGTAAGTCATGGCAAGTTCGTTCCCGGCCCGGCCGGCCTGAGGTCGGCCTCAGGCCGGCCTCCCTGTCGTGGCCACGTGTGGCAGCTGGCGGGTTCGCCCGGAGGGGCGGCACTACTGCCTAGCTCCACAGCGTCCCAGAACGTCCGTCACAAATTTGAAGGAGAGATGCTGGTGGGCCCTGACCAGCTGGCCCGTGCAACCGCAGCCCTTGATGCCTGGTATGCCGACGGGTCTCCGGCCGGCTTCCCGGGGGGCGGCCGGACCTACCACCAGCTCGAGCTAGAGGGCATGCACGCTGCGCTGGAGGCGCCAACCGCTGATGCCGCGCTGGAGGCATTCTCCGGCCCTCCGGCCTTGCGGCTGTCGACGCCTGAACAGGACGCCCGGAACCGGGCGACGATGACGGAATTGCGGGAGCTGCATCAGCCCCGAAGCCGGTACCGAGGTCGGCTCCGCCGAGGCTCAAGCCGACCGCGAAGCGGAGCTTTAACCCCCGAGGCCCGGGTGCCCGGGACTCGCTGCCAGCTGATCGCAGCCGTGTCGCCAGCCTCATGACAGGCACATAAGGGCCCGCCTCCTCCTACCGGCACCAGACCAAGAGGAGGTGACCTTGTGTGCACCGATGACCCCGCAGCTCCCGCAGACGCTTGCCCGTCGGCTTCCGGCGAGGCACGCAGACCATCGCGCGGCGACCGGCAAGCCGATCTCGCGGGATGCCCTGCGCGCCCGGATGCGCATCGGTCGTGACCGCGCCAGTGCCCTGACCGCCGTCGTCCGCGTCGAGGCCCCTAGGACCGCCACTTCCGGTCAGGACAGGGTCTTCGCCTAATTGCCTTGGCTGGTGTCCGGTCACTGCCGTGATCCCGCAGGCCGGTCACTGAGCCTTGCGGCGTGCCTGGTGGAAGCGGTGGTCTTGCACGATCAGCCGTTCGAGCTCGGCGAGCTGCCCGGCTTCGAGGGCAATCCGGGACTCGTTCACGACGTTGATGATCCAGTTCATGGATGTGGCCACGTTGACGGTCGGGTTGCGGATGGTGCCGAGCGCGGATCGCTGGTGTACCAGGATTACCGCGCGTTGTATGGATACTGGCTGGCTACGGCTGCCGAGGAATCTCTCCAGCTCGTCCGCTGGCTCGTTGACTTCCCGGCTTGGAGATCTCCCGCCCTTGTCGGCAAAGGGCAGTCCCCGCTCAACCAGGTTGCCGTAGCGATCGTACTTGTCGCACGACCAGGTATCGCCGTCGACGTGCACCGTCGCGTTGCGGTTCTTGACTTCCATCGCGAACAGGCCGCCCGGTCCTAGGAGCACGCTGTCGATCTCGCCGCGGCGATTCTTGTAGCCCCGGAAGAGCACCCACTCGTCGCCGAAGGCCGGCGCGAGCTGGTCCTCGACGTAGAGCTCCCCGGCTACTCCCGCGGCGAGGATCTCCTCCTGATCAGAGCTGCGCGGTGACGGAGCCGGCCGGCGCGGCGCATCCCTTCCCGTGAACAGCATCGAGATGCCCAGCCGAAGCCATCGCCACCAGCGGCCCTCAGCTCTGGCCTTCGCTCGCTCACGACGGGCCTGCGCGGCACGCGCCTCATGCTGAGCGGCGGCCTCCCGGTAACGAGCCATCTCCTGCCTGTCGGCCGCAGCCCGTTTCTGGCGAATGGCCTGCAGCTTCTCGCCGGGATGATTCGACAGGTAGATGGTCCGCATCGCGGTCTCCCTCATCCATGGTCACGCGGCTCGTCCGGATCAGGATATGCGGTGTAGTCCGCACTGCGGTGGTCTCTTCTCCCTGCTGCAGGACGACCTCGCGGGCATCTCACCGTGATATCTCACCGCGATATTGGCTTTCCTTTCCTCTCTTCCTACTGTCTAGGCAATGCGGCCTTTCCGGGCCGGGTTACGCCAGGTCTTCAGCTCAGTAGGAGAGCCAAGTCATGCCCGAGACGGCGGAATTCACTTCCCCATCGCCTACCCCGATAAGAAAAGGAGAAGCCCAATGCGAAGCCGGTTATCCCATCAGGATCGCCTGGCCAGGCCATGTCCGCTGCCGATCAGCAACGGCCATGGCCGTGCGGGCACGTGGCTTTACTGTGCCGCCGGCGGATTGCTCGTTCTGTCTGGGGCTGCCGCTGCGGTGAGCTTTACCGCGCAGTACCGGCTGGTCTTGGCGGCCAGGGGCATTCCGGTTGCGGCGGCGCTGGAGGCGGCGATCCCGGATGCTGCCGCGCTGGTGTTCGCGTGCCTGGGGGTTGCGCTGGCCTTGCATGGCCGTCGTGCGATCCGCGCCCGGCTCCTGAACGCGGCGTCGGCCGGGACGAGCGTGTTCATGAACGTGATCGCCGCGGCGCCGGGCTGGCGGGACCTGGCGGTCTGGGTGATGCCGCCGGCGGCCTACGCGCTGGCGAGCGACACGCTGATCGGCGTCGTCCGCGTCAGGGTGACCGCTCCCCGCCGGGGCACGGACGGCGGGGCCGTAGCCGGTGATGCCGGCATGCTGGCGGTGGCCGGCAGGGTGATCTTGTGGCTGCTGCGCTTGTGCCTGGCCCCGGCGTTCACGCTCGCCGGGTTCCGGGCCTGGGTGCTGGAGGAGTGCCCGGTTGCCCCTGGCCGCCGTGCCCTGGCCCCGGCCCAGTCGGCCGCGATCGACCCGGTGGCCGAGGAACCGGCTGTCTCGCAGCGGGGGAGTGGTGCCGCGCGTGACGGGACCAAGACCGCGAGGTTCCTGGCCCTGGTCACGGAGCAGCACGGGCCGCTGGGCGCGATCCCGGTCCCGATGGTGTCGAGGATTTCGGCGGCGATCGCGCCTCAGGCCAGGCTGGACGCCGGGGCGGCGCGGACCGCGCTGCGCCGCGCGGTGCTGGCCGCCCAGGACGGGGGCACCCGATGATCAGGTACGCCATTGCCCTGGCCGTTGTCCTCGCCTTGGCCGCGTTCTTCTCGTGGGCGTTGCTGCCGGCGCGGTACCTGCCCGGTAACCAGGTGCGGTACCTGCGGCTGCGGCTGCACCTGCGGCTGTATCCCGGCAGGGGGTTCGCGACTGTCGTCGGGTTGTGGCTGCGGTGGGGCCGGCTGGCGGTGGTGCGCTGCTCGCGGCGGGTCCGCCCGTCCCTGCCGGCGTGGCGGCGGATGGTGGCCCCGGGACAGCACTCGGTGTTCCTGGGCCGGGCGCACTGGCGGCACGGGCTGCGGGTTCCGCTGGAGGAGCACGTGCTGGTGATGGCGCCACCCCGGACGTTCAAGACGGCGTTCCTGGCCAACGTGATCCTCCGCTACCCCGGCCCGGTGATCTCCACGACCACGAAGGCCGACGTGCACGCGCTGACTAGCGGAGTGCGCGCCGCCCGCGGGCCGGTCCACGTGTTCAACCCGCAGTGCATCGGCGGGGTGCCGTCGACGTTCCGCTTATCTTAAGTGGGTGCAGCTCGCTTGGAGTGAGGTGGCCGGTCAGGCGGAACAGGCGTTTGACAGGCAGCGCCGGTTCATCGCCAACGCCCCCCACGGCCGCCAGCCCTTGCCAGATGACCGCCGGCGCACTGGTCGTGAGGCCTGCGGCCGACTGGGAGGCTAGCTATCGGGGGTAGCCGGTGAGCAGGGCTGGCGGCTCGCCGTCGCGGATGAGGCTGACGTGCGGTCATGCTGGGTGGCAGAATCTCGCGGCGCGGAGGCAACGTCGGCCGGGATGCCGAGTTTGTGATACGTGGACGTAAAAGATACGGACCTGTCGCCGGGCGCCACGGCCCCGGTGACGGCGCTCTACGCCGAGCATGCCCTCGGCCTGGTCCGGCTCGCGGTCGTACTGACCGGCGACCGGGCCAGCGCGGAGGACATCGTGCAAGACGCGTTCCTCGGGCTATGCCGCCGCTGGGACAAGCTACCCGACACCACATATCCGCTCGCTTACGTGCGCGCCAGCGTGCTGAACGGCTGCCGGACCGCCATGCGCCGCAAGGCCAGGGACTCCCGGCGGCCGTTCCCGGCCGCAGGGACCGCGGAGTCCGCCGAGGACCTGGCGCTGCTGAGCGAGGAGCAGCGCCAGGTGGCGCGGGCGATGGGCCGGCTCCCGGCCCGGCAGCGCGAGGCGCTCGTGCTGCGCTACTACCTCGACCTGTCCCAGGAGGAGACCGCCCGGGTCATGGGCGTCTCCCTGGGCACCGTCAAGTCCGCCACTCACCGCGGCCTCGCCGCGATCAGCCGCTCCGTGAAGGATGCACCATGACCCGGGAAGAAGACCTCGTCCGCTCTACCACCTCCGCGATCGCGGCCACCATCCGCGACGTCCCGCCCCTGGGGGCTCCGCTCCGGGCCGGAGGTGCTCGTCATCGGCTCGGGTGAGCCGGGGCACCATCCGGGTAGCCGCCGCTGGGGATCCCGGCTGGTCCCCGTCGGCGCGGCGGCCATGGTCGCCGCGGCCGCCATCGGGCTGGTGGCACTGTCCGCCTCCGTCTCGCACGGGGATGGCGCACCGCGCGGGAGCACCGTGCCCGCGGGAGCGGCCCGGCCGTCTGCCAGCGTGCCGGAGTACTACGTGGCGGTGACCCCGGCCGGCCGCCTGGTCGCGGGCAGCACCGAGACCGGCAAGACGGCAGCCGCCATTGACGCGCCGCAGGGCCTCGTGTTCGACGGCGTCACGGCAGCCTCCGATGACCGGACGTTCATCGCGTCGGCCGCTCCGGCCCCGCCGTCGCGCGGCACCATAGGGTCCGTGCCGATCGGGGCCGGAGCCGACCTGGGCGGGCACCTGTACCTGGTCAGGCTCGCGCCCGGCACCGGCCAGCCGGCTCAGCTGACCCCGCTCGCCGTCACGCCGCCCGCTGGCGTCCTCGCGGTGGCGCTGTCGGCGTCAGGCCAGGAACTCGCGGTTGCCGCGGCGACAGGCACATCTAGCGCAGCTCCCGCCTACTCGGTCTCCGTCTACTCCGTGCCCGCTGGCCGCCTGCTCCACGCCTGGACCACGGCGACGGACGTCTTCGGCAAGAACTCGCACTTGCAGGCCCTGACCTGGGTCGATGATGACAAGGACATCATGTTCGCGACCAACACCGCCGCTGGCGACCGGGGCGTCACGGGCCCGGAGACGGTCCGGCGGCTGAACGTCACGGCCGACGGGAGCGACCTCGCGGCAGACAGCCATGTCGCCTGGTCCACGACGCGAGGCTGTGGATCCCCGCTGATCAGCGGCGACGGCAGCACGATCGTGTGCGTGTCGGTCACCGGCAAGTCCCCGTCCAGTTCCACGATGACGGCGACGTGGCTGGCGTCCCCGGTCACGGCCCCGACGAGCCTGCGCACGCTCTACAAGGTGTCCTTGCCATACTCCGCGCGCCAGCCGGTCCAGTCGGGGGCAACAACGCTCTGGGCTGACCCCTCGGGCGGAACGGCACTCATCGAAGAACTGATCGCCAGCCCAGGCGACGACAGCGTATCCGCGCACATCGGAGCCATCGGCGACGGCCACTTCACGCCATACCCCCCGGTAGCCGCTGACCCGGCCGCCTTCCCCCCCATACTGCCGACTATCGCCTGGTAAGCACCGTGGCCGTGTCCCGCCGCCGTCCCCACGGCGGCGGGACACGGCCACGTGCGCGCGGCTGTCACCGACCGCCGCGCTGACCAGCCTCATCCGCAGCCTCGCCGGAATGCTCGCCGCCGGGGGACTGGGTCGCAGCCAAGGCCCTTGCCATGCTGGCTGGCGACAGCGCCCGGGCCGTGGGTGAGATCACCGCCCAGGCCGGCTCCGCCGGCCTGCAACGAAGCCGGGGTCATCGAGGGCGCGTGCCGACACCTACCTCGCCGGTCACCTCACTCCAGAGGGGCTGCACCCGTTCTCATTCCGGCCATTATCGGGCGTCCGGTGATCAGCCGCGCGGACATGGTGGCGCGCGGGATCCCGCGGACCACGATCAACGGCTGGTACCGCGAGCGCGCCCGGACCGGGCATCCGGAGAAGGCCGGCCGGGTCGACTACTGGTACGAGGACGAGTGGACCGCCTGGCATGAGGGGCACCTGCGCGGCAAGGTCGAGTCGCTGACCCAGGTCGACCGCGAGGGCGACCCGGACGACCCGGACGACCTGGTCGACGCGACCGAGGCCGCCCGCATGCTCAGGTACGCCAACCGTCACGTGATCCACGCCAACCGGCGCCTGGGCTACTTCCCCGAACCCGACGCCTACGGGACAACCAGCAAGGGCCGCCCGGGTCCCGCTGTGGAAGCGCTCCACCGTGTGGGACACCGCCGATAACCGCGAGGGCATGGGAGGCGGGCACAAGCCCGGCACGCCTGGCGCTCCCGCCAAGCCGCATCCCTGTGCGGGCTATGACCGGGCCATCTTGCGCGCTGTACGAGCTTCTCGTGGCACTAACCGTAACCGTGAAGGGGCGTACGGTCAGCTGCGGGAGGCGCTGCGTGCAGCTAGCGGGGTATCCAGATGGGTCGAGAGGCCGTGGATGGATCGGACCGTGCGGACATTGGCCCGCTCCAGTCGGGCGCCCGGACTGCACGGCAAAGCATAATGACTATCGTCAGCCGAAGCGGCACCCATATTCCCAAGATGGGTCTCTATCTATTAGATAAATCGCTGAGAAGTGCCCACAGTACGCGCCAGAAAAGGCCCACCATGCCTAGTATGACTGTAATGATGAGACCACTTGAGAAGATCGGATTGTTCGCTTGCCAGTCGATTAGGATGGCTGCCCCCGCTCCCGCAAGGAGCACTAGGACCGCGACGCACGCCGCGACCTGGCGTCGTGATCTCAGGTCGGTTTTCTTGTGTTGTATCTCTATTGTGCTAAGCTCCGCTATTCTGTTATGGACGACTTGAAATTCTCTTGCGAAAGCTGGGGCGTCGATGACCAGTCTCCGAACGGCCTGTACTTCGTGCAGGACGCAAATAGCCCATCCTGTGTACCATGGATCGTGGTACCAGCTTCCGTCTTTACGGTGCGCATCGGTGAAGATGTGATCTAGGGCGATACCCGCTGTCTCCTCATACTTCCCGCCGGAACAGGAAAGGGCTTGCAGCGACGCGATGTAAGGAAGGAAGGTAGCCGCCTCGGGCGGTCCGGACAGGGTGAAATCCTGCAGGGTCTTCAGCGCGACATCACAATTGTTGCTCCGGCTGTTAGCAGAAAGGAGTGCGTGGACGATCTGCCCCATAACGTATGGACTGTTTGATCGCGTCAGGTCGGCATCGCACCTGGCAACCCATGACTCACCGAGATCGTAAGCGCGGAGTTCCGTGATCAGATTCAGTATCTGGGCTCTGTGGTGAGGCTTCAAGTCGGCTTCTGCTGGATTAATTGAAAGCAGCCTTTCTTTGCCGCGAATTACGATCGGGTGGTTGCCGAGTCCGGCGCGCTCCAACGCCCTTATGGCCACGGCGCTTTCCCAAGGCGTCTCCCAAGCCCCATCCCTGCTCGATTGCAGCAGCCAGTGGGCGGAGGTCGTGACGTGCTTGTCGCGACCAGGTTCTTTCCATAGCGTGAGGGCAAGCGCACAGATGCACGTTGCCGTAGAGGACTCAGAACCCCAAGAGCCGTTCGGGTTCATGACTGAACGAAGCCAGTCGACTGCGGCTGAGATTCGAGGTTCATTGACGCGGTCGAGTCTCAGCACCGTGTGTCTCGTAAGGAGATGGCTTTCCAGGTCTGCGACGATCAAAGCCGCCTTCTGTGCTACGGAATCCGGGGTGCCCATTCCGCCGAGTCCCCTCCTGGCTGTGCCGTCGATTCGCAATAATCGCTTGGTGTCATCCAATGTAAGACCACAACTCCAACTGCGTGAGTGTTTCCCCAGTATAGCCCATGCGCCTCTACTGGAAGGGCGAGAGTTGAGGGCGGTTTTCTCGGCGCTGCTTATCTGCGAGGTTGTACTGGTTCGCCTGACGGCTCGCAGTCAAACATTGTCGAGCAAAGATTCACCAGTTGCACATTTGGTACTCGCCTGAGTGGCGTAACGTGATGCTGGGAATCATGTGACATGAAGGGTCCCATGTTGCCACCCGTGAGATGGGCTGAAATCGGGCAGAGGCCAGTTGATTGTCAGCCGTGGCGCGGTATCGACTGCCCCATTGGTGCGCTGCAGGTTCATCCATAGGGTGTCCGGGCTGACGGTAAAAGCTACCCGCGAAGATCGACGGCCTTTATCAGTTCGCGAGCCGCGCCCAAGTTATCCGCCTTAAACAAGCCGATCCTCGTTATTGTGAACGACAAATCATCCATGGCGGTGGGCAGTTCCGTGGACTCGTCTGGCACCTCGGAAAACCGGGTGAGGGTGATGTGTGGCCGATACAGGGCGTTCGCGAGATCGTACCCCCATGCTGCTGCATTCGCCTTTTGCCCTTGTGAGTAGACCCCGAAATACTGTTCCCTGTATGGATTGCCTGGGCTATAGCGGTAACGTGACACTTGACTGATTACTGTTTCATGGAGTCCGATAAGACCGGGGGTGCGCTCGTATGAGATCTCATAGTAGCTTCCTGGCGTCACGAAATAGCCAGTATGCGTCGCCCGTTGCTGCCGGAACCCGTGAGTGACGTGATTGACTTCCTCTATCACATTCTCGATCTGCTCTTCATGGAATCGAGCCATGAAGAGCGTCATGTGGGGATACCTTGAAGATGAATCGAGTTGGAAAAGGCTGCCCGCTTCCAGGGCGTGCCGGCTTAGTCCTACCGCTGCTGCGGCGATATGTTCAGGTGGTATTATTGCCACGTTCAGCAATACTGTTCCAGAGGGCGAGGCGCCCGGCGTGTCTCTCATGACACCAGTATATTTATCCCGAAGGCGGCGGCATGGGTGCTTTCCCTGCTGCCGCCTTCGCCGGCGCACATCTCTCCCCGTGCAGCCTTCCCTGAGGGGGCTAGTCTCGCTCTTTCGGCCCCTGTCGCGTCGGTTGATGTGTTCGGCCGGGGCTGGTTTTGACTGCGGGCTGGGCTGACTGCCCGGACTCTCGCGCCCGGACGGGCGTCCACGGACCCTAAGCGGTAGGTCGCGCGTTCGAGTCGCGCTCGGGGCACCAGCACGATGGCCGTTGTCAGCCCTCTCATCTGCGGCGATGCAGGAAGAGAGGTAATCTTGATGCGCTCCTATAACCACCCTAAAGCCGACCTTTTGGGCGGGGTTTCCGTGCCGGACCGGCGGGTTGAGGACAGGAGGGGAGCGCTGACGCGGAGCGGGTGATGGACCAGTCAAGCCGGGCAGTGCCAGCCCTTCTGGCACCAGGCCGCCAGCTCGGGGCGGTCGTGCGCGGAGCGCGGAGCGCGGAGCGCGGAGCGCTCAGGGGCTGACCCTCGTCGAGCTTGGCAGGCGCACCGGCTATTCCGCCGCCCAGGTGTCCCGGTACGAGCGCGGCCTCGCACCGCTGACCGACATCGCGGTGCTGCGCCGCTTCGCCGACGCGCTGGCGATCGCCCCGCAGGTCCTGGGCCTGGCCCCCCATGCGGGCCGCGTGCGACAGCCGCCAGGTGCCCAGCGGCCGGGAACCGGCTCCGAGCGTGCGGGAGTTGCCGCGGAGTCGGTGAAGCCGTACGCGGACCGGGGCCTGGTCACCCGGGAGCAGTGGAACGAGATCATCCACGGCGCGACCCGGGAGCTATGGCTGTACGGGATGGCTGAGTACGGGTACGCCACTGACGGCGACGTGCCCGCCATCCTCGCCCGCGCGACCGCGCGCGGCTGCCAGGTCCGCGTCCTGCTGCTCAGCCCGGCCTCGCCACAGTCGGCGACGATCGACCGGGACGAGGGCCATCCGCCCGGGACCCTCGCCGCGCGGGCCCAGGCGGCGCTGGCCCGGTTCGCCCTGATGCGCCGCAAGTGCGGGCCGCTGATGCGGATCCGGGTCTACGATGGGTACCCCACCGTCAGCGTGGTCCGGGGCGACCAAGCATGAAGGACGCCCGCATCCTGGAGACCGAGGTCCTGCTGCCCAAGCCCAAGCGGTTCGTCCGCGAGCTGGTGCAGATGCCCGACGGCTACCAGTGCGACTGGTACTACACCGATACCCCGCCCAGCGTCATGATCGTCCCCCTCACCGCTGACGGCAACCTCGTCTTTGTCCGCCAGCACCGGCACAACCTCCGGTCCCACCAGCTGGAGCTCCCCCGCCGGGGCCATCAGCGACGGGGAGGAGCCGCAAGCCGCCGCGATCCGCGAGCTGGAAGAGGAGACCGGGTACGCCCTCGCCGGCGGGGCGGCGATGCGCCCGATGGGCGCCTACTACTCGCTGCCATCAGAGACCAACAAGTACACCCACGTCTTCCTCGCCACCCCGGTGGCACTCGCCGGCACTGCCCTCGAGGACAGCGAGATCGAGAAGTACTTCGACATGAGCGTCGTCCTCATCCCGGCCGCCGACGCGCTGAACGGGATCGGCACCCTCATCACCAGCATGGAAACGGCCGGCGCGCTGATGGCCGCACGCACCGTACTCGGTGCGTGACGCGCACGCCGGCTCGGCCATCCGGCATTCCACCTCACGGCCCATAGCTGGAACGACTCGCTGCCGGGCAGCAGGTCATCCCCGCTCAGGCAAGCGCCTCGTGCTGCCGCCCGTCGCTGCCAGCCGAATCGGCAGGCGTGAATACCGCAAGGAAATGCCTGTCCATTTCCCCGCCCGAGGTGAATGAAAGGCCGCAGGAGCACGCCTTGAGCGCCATTTCAAGGTGGACTAGTCCGTCGGCTCCGGTGGAGTCTGGCGGCTCGAACACGGCGAGCAGGTGGTCAATGACCTGCTCGTCTTTCAGCTCCTCGAAACCGCACGCGCAACGTCTTGCCAGCATGACTGTTTTTCTCTTTTCGTTGACTACGCCTGACTGATTACGGCCATGGTGACCTTCCCGGTGAACGGGGGCGCCGGGAACCAGAACTTCCATTCGCTGGACAGGCTCTCCACGAACGCAAGCCCCCGGCCGGTCTCATCCCACAGGTCCGCTGCGCGTGGCACGGGCTCCATGGGCACGTCGTCCCCGACCGCGACGGCGACCTTGGCGTCGCTGCCGAGCAGCCACACCCGGACGGACGGCAGCCGCAGGCCAGCGACGTGCAGCCGGGTCGCCGCGATGCTGTTCGTGGTCAGTTCGGTGGCCACCAGGACAGTGCTGTCCTGCAAGTGGTCCAGCCCCCACAATGGCAAGCGCGCCCGGATCATCTTCCGGACCTCTCCCGGCGCGGTGTCCACGGCGTCCAGCTCCAGGAAGTCGCGCCGGTGCCATTCCGCCAGCCAGCTGCCCGGCTCCGCCGGATTCGGCGGCACGACGGGAATGGAAGTCAAGGTGCTCGGGATCATGGCAGTTCCCCCTCAGGCAGGCACGCTGAAATAGAGGCTCACGCAAATCAGGCCGGCACCCTCGAAGGAATGCCCATGCGACTGATAACCGGATGCGTGATCTGTGTTTTCAGACCATGACACGGGCTAGCCTGGTTAAGCTACCTCTGTGCACGTTCCTTCGTTACGCTTCCAATCGGAACCGGAGGCCTTCGATGGCCCAGAAAAGCACCCCGGACTTTGAGAGCACTCCCAGGGGCAGGCTCGCCAGGCACCTGCGACTGGCCCGCCAGGCGGCGGGCCTCAAGACCCAGCAGCCCCTGGCCACGCTGCTCAGCGTCTCCGTCGACCTCATCTCCAAGATCGAGAAAGGCAAGCACGTCCCGCCACGAGACATCTTCACGGCCTGGCTGGACGCCTGCAAGGTCCCCGAGGAGGCCCGCGTCTACCTCACCGACATCTGGGAGATGGCCCGCGCGTCCATGGGCGTGATACCCGAGTTCATCCAGAAGTTCATCGCGGCAGAAGCCAGGTGCGAGTTCCTATGGGTGTGGGCACCGGTGCTCATCCCCGGCCAGTTCCAGGTCGAGGAGTACGCCATGGAGACGTTCCGGCTCTTCGGCAAGAACGAGGACGAGGCGACCGACGAGACCAGCGCCCGCATGGAACGGCAGGCCATCCAGGACGGGCCCGACCCTGCCCAGGTGGTCGCGGTCATCCACGAGTCGGTCCTCTACCGGCGCGTCGGCGCGCCCGAGGTCATGGCCAGGCAACTCACGCGCCTCCTGGAGGCATCGGAGAAGCCCAGCGTGATCATCCAGGTTGTCAGGGACGACGCGTACTTCCCCGGACTGGAAGCCCACTTCGAGGTCGCGATCGGTGATGACATCACCGATACGATGGTGACGGTCGCGGTGGAAGACTACGTGGACGAGCGCCGGGAGATCGTCCGCACGGCCATCGCGCTGTTCCAGCAGATCCGGGCTCGCGCCCTCCCGGCGGAGGAATCGCGGGCCGTCATCAGGGAGGCCCTGCAAAAGTGGGAGAGCCAGCAGCGAACCCCGGCTGGCGCAAGTCCAGCCACAGCGGCAACGGCGGAACCGCCTGCCTCGAGGCCGGGCACGTGCCCGGTGCGGTCCTCGTCCGCGACACCACCCAGCACGGGCGAGGCCCAGTGCTCCGCATGACCACCACGGACTGGACCAGCTTCACGTCGGCCATCCGCGCCGGCGTGGCGATCCGCTAGCCGCCAGGACGGCCCGCCCACAGCCGCGCGGTTGGTCCACCCTCAGGAGTTGGCGGCGGTCGCCGCAGTGGGTGCTGGTGTCGGGTTGCCAGGTTGGGCTGGCATGTTGGAGGCCTGCACGACCGTGTCCGCCAGCCCAGGGGTGCGTACGTTCCCTGTGTCGGTCAAGGGCGTCGCCGTCCAGGACGGCAGGGTGCTGCTGCTGGAGAACGAGCGGCTCGAATGGGAGCTGCCAGGCGGGAAGCTGGAGCTTGGCGAGGACCCAGTCGACTGCGTAGCCCGCGAGATCAGTGAGGAAGCCGGCTGGGACGTGACAGTCGGTCCCATCCTGGACTGCTGGCAGTACCACATCCGCGAGGGACGCGACGTGGTGATCGTGACCTACGGCTGCCACATCGAGACCAGCGCCGCCCCCATCGTCAGCAACGAGCACAAGCGCGCGGGGCTGTTCACCCGCGATGAGGTCCCCGGGCTCGTGATGCCGGACGGCTACAAGCGATCCGTCGCAGCCTGGTTCGCCCGCCTCGGCGGCTTAGAGGCCAGCTACATGGCCAGGGCGGAGATGGAAGCACGTTGCCCCCGGTGTGGCGCGCCGGGGAGCAACTCAGGCGCCCCGCCGGCATGCGCCGCCTGCTTGCCTCAGGCACCCATGGTCATGGCACCAACGGCATGCACGGCAACGAGCTCCGCAAGGCGGGACATGCCGCAGCCGCCACGGTCCGGCTCCGACAGGCCCTCCAGGCCGATACCCGGTCAGCCCAGCGCGGGGGCACCCTTGTGCTTTTGGCCCGCGCCGCATCCGAGTCCGGACAGTCTGACATGTTCGACGCCGTGATCGGCCAGTGCCTGCACATGCTCTCATCGCAGGCATCGGACGAAGTTCCCGCCATGGCGCGTTATCGAACAGATCACCACAGCCCAGGTAATCGCCACCACCGGACGCCACGAGGCGGCAGCAGCCATGCTCTCAAGGCTGTAGGCCTGCGTGCAGAACCCGGTCTGCGGGCTACGACGCGCCCGCGCCGATCCCTGAGGATGAGGCGGGTAGCGGATGCGCTATCCGGGCTGTCGCCTATCCAAACCACAGATTATCGCAACTAATCGCAACTCGTATCAAACAGGAATCTCCAGCCGTCCTAAGTGAGGAACTAATTCCGGTCCAGGAGCTTCGCCCCTTCGCCTGGACCGGGCCACCAGGAAGGGGCACAGGATGGGGCGTAGAATGAACATCACCCGCAATCGCAGACTCTTGCCCGGTGTCGTCGGGCTGGCCATCGCCGCCATCGCCATCACGGCCTGCCAGAGCAGCTCGTCCTCTACGGGCGCGTCGGGCGCGTTGGCCAAGCCGTCCGCTACCGCGACGACCACGAATGAGTTGACGGACCCGAACGGTCAGCAGTGCGTCTCGTACGACAGCACCGGCTACTGCCCCGGCGACGGCCCGACGACCCCGCCGGCACCAACTACTCCGGCGATGACCACCGGGCAGCAGCAGGCTGTTGATGCCGCTCAGAGCTACCTCAGCCTCGGGCAGGGGTTCAGTTACGCGGGACTGCTCCAGCAGCTCACTTCCAGCGCCGGCGACGGCTTCTCGAAGTCTGACGCCGAGTTCGCCATCAATTACGTCAAGCCGGACTGGGACCAGCAGGCGGTGGATGCCGCCAAGGGCTACCTCAGCCTCGGTGAGGGGTTCAGCAGCTCCAGCCTCCTCCAGCAGCTCACCTCCAGCTACGGAGACGGCTTCAGTCAGGCTCAGGCCGAATACGCCGTGGACAAGGTGATGCCCAAGTAGGACGTGGAGACCTGATCGCTTCGATCAGCTTCGCGATAAGCAGCTCTGAGCCGGGCCTTTGCGGGCTTTCGCCGGCGATCTCCGCTGTGGCTACTGGCGTGGGCTTATCACTCTTGCCTGGCCAAGGGAAGCCGCTGGCTACGTGAGCTTCTGGCGTTGGGTCGCCCAGGATGCGGAGCATCAGACGGTCGCCCGTGTATCGGGTCCGGCCGTGCAGGCAGCGCGTGTTGCGAGACTGACTGCCTGGCCGGGGGCCAGCCTGATGTGCCGTTGGTGCTGGCTGATCGCCGCGCGGAGTTGGGGGAGGCCCGCCTGAGCTTCAGGTGACAATTGTGCGAGGTCGTCCAGTCGCAGTCGGATGGTCAGCCTGCCTTCGCCTGCAGCGGCGAAGGCAGGCCCGTGGTAGCCGTCGAAGGCGCCGAAGCGGGCCGCCCGCGGCGAGCAGAGTGCGATGAGCGTCTCAGGGCAGGAGGTGGCGAGTGTGGTGGCTATCTCCTGGCTGTCGGCAATGGTCAGCGCCGGTATACCGCGCCGATGGAGGATACGATGGTCAGCCTCGTGATTGCCTGTTGGTAATATTGCTTGTTGGCAATATCCTGCCATCATTGCCTGATGGCAATATCGCGAGGCGAGTACCTGGTGACGGCGGCTGGTGACCTGGGTGCCGCGCTGAAGCACTTCAAGCTGGCGGCGGGGATCACGCAGGAGCAAGCCGCCGAGCTGGAAGGCATCGGGCAGTCCTACCTGTCGCTGCTGGAGGGGGGCAGGAAGTTCAGTCCCTCCATGACGCACCTGCTGCGGCTGCTGCGCTTGGTGGGCTGCGAGGTCGTGGTCCGCCCCAGGGGCGGGCATGGCTGACCGGCTGGTTGCCTGGCTGCACGGGACGCCTGTTGCCGAGCTGGCGCGGGCCGCTGACTACCGCATCACCCTGGAATGGCGTGCCGAGGCGCTTGAGCGGTGGGGCGGGGGAAGCCGGGTCCTTTCTGTCGGCCTGCCGCTGGGCCTGGCAATGGGGCGCAGGGATAACCGGGGGCTTGACTTCTTCGAGAACATCCTTCCCGAGGGGGGCGGTCAGCGTGCGACGCCCGAAGCCGGCCACCCTCCGCCGAGAGCGGCTTGTCTTGCGGTCCTGTCATCACAGCACCTCCCGCTAGCACAACACGGCCAAAGCCTAGCGCCGCCGTGACCAGCGGCTAGCCGCAGCTCTTCATCCGAAGCTAGGGGGCCTGAAATTGGCGAGACCGCCGCTGGCCAGCGCTTTTACACCAGGCCTGGCGGCGGTTTCTGACTACGCGGACGAAGCGCCGCGGTCCACAGCGGAAGGCACCACAGGCGCATGTGCGACCAGTCAGATCACGTCGCGCCGCCTGGTCAGGGCGATTCCGCCGACGACGAGAGCCGCTGTGTAACCGGTCATGATGATCCCGCCGGCCCACGCGGGCGGGGCGTACGGGAATGCCGGCCCGGACGTGATCATGACCTGTGAGGCGACCGCGGGGGCGATGACCGGCGCCCCGAGCATCCAGCCCTGGTGGAAGAAGTTGTAGAGCGCGGTGAAGAAGGGCTCCGCGCCGAAGCTGCCCGCGTACACGACTACCGCGGCGACGACGGAGGCCATCTGGCTGCGCAGCAGCGCGCCAAGGCCGAGCCCGAAGACGCCCCAGGCGATGAACGCGAGCAGGTTCAGCAGCACCGAGCGGGCCACGGTCCATCCGGCTAGTGACGCGCTGACGTGCTGGCTGTACAGGAACGGCGGCGTGGCCACCGCGGCGATGACCGTGGCCGCCAGCCAGAACAGCGCTCCACCGCAGGCCGCGGCAGCCACCTTGGCGATGATGACCTTGGCCCGGCGCGGAACCGTCACGAACGTCACGGCCGCCGTCTGGCTCGCGAACTCACTGGTCACGATCACCACGCCGAGGAGCAGCGCGAACAGGACGCCGAAAAGCTGCCCCGAGGTCATCATGCTGGAGGCGATCGCGGCCACGCCTGCGGGAGAGCGGAAATGCGCCGCCTGCGCGAGAGCCTGTGCCGGGCTGGCGAGGCCCTGCTCCGGGTAAAGCTGAGCGTGGCTGCCGAGCCCGTTAGCCGTGAGCGCCGCCGCCGTGAACACGATGAAGCTGGCGAGGAAGAGCCACCCGGTGCTCGTCGTCCGCAGTTTCATGAACTCGGCCCGCAGCAGGCGAGCCAGGGTGGTCCCGGTGTCGCCGGCCTGGTCCAGGGCGGCGCTCTCAAGCAGCGCGGTCATCGGATCGCCGCCTTTCCCGCGGTGAGCTCGAGGAACGCGGCTTCCAGGTCAGGGACCTGCGTGACGAGCTGGTGGATGGGGATGCCCGCGCGCAGCGCGGCGTCGCCGATCGCGACCGCGTCCGCCCCGGTGATGTACGCGCCGCCGTCGCCGGCCGGCCTTACGGCCGCATCGCCGCCGAGCACCGCCGCTAGCTTCTCCAGTTCGGGAGTGCGCACCAGGGTCCGGCCCAGGTGCGTCATTGAGCCGATCACCGACGCCACCGTTCCCTGGGCGGCCAGCCGTCCGGCCGCCACGATGACCAGGTCGTCCGCGAGCTGTTCCATCTCCCCGAGCAGGTGGCTCGACACCAGGATCGTCCGGCCCTGCGCGGCCAGGGCCCTGAGCAAGTCGCGCATCCACCGGATCCCCTCCGGGTCAAGCCCGTTGGCCGGCTCGTCGAGGATCAGCACCTGCGGGTCCCCGAGCAGCGCCGCCGCGACGCCTAGACGCTGGCGCATGCCGAGGGAGTAGCCCCGGAACGTCCGGTTAGCGACCGCGCCGAGTCCGGCAAGCTCAAGCACCTCGTCCGCCCGCGCCAGCGGGATGCCCGCGGACTGGCAGACGACACGCAAGTGGTCGCGCCCGGTGCGGTCCTTGTGCGCCGCGCCCGCCTCCAGGATCGCGCCAACGCGCCGGACCGGCTGATCCAGGTCCGCATAGCGGACGCCGCCGATGGTGGCCGTTCCCGCGGTCGGCTCGACCAGGCCGAGCAGCATCCGCAACGTCGTCGTCTTCCCCGCGCCGTTCGGCCCGAGGAACCCGGTGACCCGGCCCGGTTCCACGGTGAACGACAAGTCATCGACGGCCCTGACCCCGCGGTATTCCTTTCTCAGCCCGCAGGCTTCGATCCGCCCCCGGGACGCCAGCTCCGCAGAAACCCGCTTCCCGCCGAGCGGCCGGCCAGGGAAGCCCGGCCCGCCGCCATCCGTGCGCGCCCGGCCCGTGCGCGTGGCGCCGCGCTTGAGCCGCATCCGCCACACCAGCCACACTGGGCCGCCGATCACGACGACCGCGAGCAGGACAACCATCTCACCCCTCCAGCCGCGACCGCATACGCCGCATCGTGGGGCCGGCTGAGTAGCGGGGGCCGGCGAGTAGCTCTCAGAACACTAACTCTACATAAGAAGCGTTAAGGTAGCAAGGACTCTGGTGCCAGTACGCGCAATATCCGCCTTAGGTACACCTGTGCTGATTGCGCGCCTAATGGTTGATCCGGGCGCGGCTATCCACGGTAGGTGCCACCACTCCATACGCGGGGAGGGGAGCCGTCAGGCCAGGCTGAGGTTGAGCTGCCCCGGGTATTCCGTCCTGTCGTCCGCAGCGTCCGGCCAGTCGGTCATGAGCGGCTCCTGCGCACGGCTGCTAGCTGGGCCGCAGGTTGTCAACACCTACAACCCCATAATGCCGAACGCCCCGGGGGGGCGTGCCCCGGGGCGTTCGGGCCTGCTGGACTCGATCCCGAGCGGAGCGGGTCAGGTGCCTGTGTGGCGCCGTCAGGAGAGGCGACTGGGCTGGTGGTCCGTGGGCTGCCAGCTGGCGGTGCGGCCATAGGTGTATTGAGGCGATCTGGCCCCATGGGACCGGGTTTCGTGACTCTGCCAGCGGCGCATTCGTCTAGACTGGCGCGTCCATCGTGGGACTGTTCGGGCTAGCCTCGATCTAGTGATCGGCTAGAGACACTGCTTTGAACGCGCTACACACACCGCTTGATAGCATCTCGCACTTCATCGAATGTGTTGCCGCCGTCCCTTATATCTCATACAAGTCTGACAGACAGGGGGCTTCACTCGGGTCGCTATTCAGCCAGGTGTACTACTTCTGCCTGTTGGACTGTCGTGCCAATTTCGCTGCGGTCAGGTGTCGTTGCCCATGATGTGGTCGTAGTGGCGGCGTGCGCGGGCGTTGCGTGCGCTGGTGCCGTAGCGGCGGAGCATCTGCGGGGAGGCCCAGCCGTTGAGCTCCAGGAGATCGCCCTCGACGCCGCCGTTGTCGAGCCAGGTGTGGCTGAAGGTGGCGAAAGCGGTGCGGCGTGACGTAGATTGACGGCCCCGGCGGGCGATGGCCTGGTAGATCCCGCTGGCGGTCATCGGCCCCCGGTTGTTCATGCCGAGCCATAGCTGGGGCCGGTGGGCGTGCCGGGCGCGGGCGCGCAGGTACCGGTCGAGCGCGCGGGCGGCGTCGTGGCTGACCTTCACGGTCCTGGTCTTGTGGCCCTTGCCGGTGATGGTGATCTCCCGGCTGGTCCTCCTCGCAGATGCTCCCGCGCTACGGGGCCAGCGCTCGCGGCGCCCGCGCGCGAGATCCGCCTTATTGTGTTCTTGCGAAGCTCTGCGGAGTTCAGTGCGCTACCGCGCAGATCCGCATATTCGGGCACACTCCGCTGCTACCTGTCCCCGCAGTGGCGCGACCGCATGAGGGCGGGCACACTCGCATGGTGTGGCCGATTCGTTCAAGACGGCCGGCGTGATGATGGTCCACGCTCAGGCTGACGGCCCGGATGCTTTGCGGCCCGGGCTGCCCGCCCTGCAAGGCCGCCGGCCGGGTGGCGAGGCGATCGGTACCCAGTTCCGGCCATCGTGACACCATCCGCGAAGACGCCAAGCCTGACGTGCGGCGGGCCAGGTAATACTCGTTAGGAGCAGCAGGAGCCGATGAAGCCCCGTATTAACGCGATCACCCTGGGCGTCGAGGACCTGGAGCGCGCTGTGCGCTTCTACCGTGATGGCCTAGGGCTGCCGACCAAGGGGATCTTCGGCACCGAGTTCGCCGGCTCTGCCGACGAGGCTGCAGGCGCCGTGGCGATGTTCACCCTCGATGACGGCCTGGTCCTGTCGGTCTATCCCCGCTCCGAGCTCGCAAGGGACGCCGGCGTCGATCCGCGGTCGATCGCCGGGTCGGGAGTGAGCCTTGGCCACTCGGTGCCCAGTCGTCAGGACGTCGACGCGGTGCTCGCCAGGGCGCAGCGGGCTGGCGCGACGATCACGGCCCCGCCGCGAGACAAGCCGTGGGGCATCTACGCAGGCTACTTCCGTGACCCGGACGGGCACCTCTGGGAGATCATCCACTTCCTTCCAGCCGGCCCCAGCGAAGACCCTGCCCGCCAGGCCAGCGAGCCGGTGCACTAGCCGCCGGCTTTCGCCTGGATGCACGGCGACGTTCATGCTGGTTAGCCCGCCCTTGGGCGAGAGCAGAATCCGCTGCAGGCAGTTGCCATCTGGGTGGATTAAGGGACTGCTTGCCTGGCTGCTACCCGAGGGTGGACAGGTCGACCTCGACCGGGAAGGGCACGCTGGCCTTGACGACACCGGTGAATACGTCGCCCTCCCGGTAGCGCCTGCTCGCGGAGTCGAGCAGGTAGGTGTACACGACGGGGATGCGGGTCGCGGTCAGCTCCACGCGCCAGTGGAAGGGGATGCCCGCGCGCGCGTACTGGTCGAGCTTAACGACCCGGTCGGTGGTCTCCGATCCCGGTGAGACGATCTCCGCCGCCAGCAGCACATGCTCGGGACGGGTGGGGGTGACGTCAATGGTGTCGGCCCGGTACACGACGACGTCGGGGCGGCGGTTCGTCAGCGGCACGTCCTGGAGCCGGACATCGAAGTCAGTGTCGGCGTTCCAGTCCGGCCCGGCCGAGGCGTCAAGGGCGTTCGCGAGCACCCGGGCGAGGCGGTTGTGCCGCTTGGAGGCGGTCGGGCGCACGGCGACCATCCCGTCCACGATCTCGATGCCAGCGCACTGCTCTTCGGACCACGATTCGTATTCCTCTGCCGTGATCTGGGCGTGCATCCACTGCGGGGCGATCATGTCCACGCTCATGCGATACCCCCTTGAGCCCGCGATAGGCCGCGCAGTTGGGCGCTCTCATCGTAGTGCGCCTGGCGATACCGCGGGCTGCAGGGGTGGGCCGATCAGGATGGGGCAACAACTCCGGGGGAGGAGGCGGCCATGCGGGGACGCGCCTAGCCCGGCAACTCGGTTCCGGTGAGCTTGGCGCAGGCGGCGAGCAGTGCCTCCTGCAGGCCGGTGTCGTACGCTGCCGGGTTGGCTTGCAGTTCCTGCTTCCACTTGAAGTACCGGCCGGTGACCTGGGCGGCGGGTCGTCGGACGACGCGAGCCAGACCTGGGTGGACGCGCCGGTTGGGAGCTCATCGGTCGCTCCCGGGCCGCCCATCTTGGTCTTGATCCAGCCGGGGTCGACCGCGTTGCTGCGCACGTGGGGGTAGCGACGGGCGACTGCGAAGGCGAGCATCTCGTCATGCAGCTTGGAGTCGCTGTATGCCTGCATGCCCTGCCACGGCCGCTTCTCCCACTGCAGGTCCTCGAGGTTCACCCGGCCTGCGGACTCAAGGCCGGACGTCAGGTAGACCAGCCGCGCCGGAAGGTCCATCAGCGCCGTCAGCAGGTACGGGCCGAGTACGTTCACCGCGAAGATGCGCTCGTACCCGTCGGTGGTGGCCTGGCGCGGACTGCCGCCCCCGACGGCCGCGTTGTGGATCACCGCGTCATACGGGCCCAGCGCGCTCGCCGTCTCGGCGGCCTGCCCGATCCCGGCGATGACCGACAAGTCGCCTACCGCGACCCCGGCCGCGTCCGGGACCATGGCCCGCGCCTGCGCCGCCCGCCCCTCGTTCCGCGCGTGCAGCACGACCCGGTGCCCGCCCGCCGCCAGTTGCCGGGCGGTTTCCTGCCCGATCCCGTCCGATGACCCCGTAATGAAGATGCTCGCCATGCCCCAAACGTTACCTAATCTGGATGTTCTGGATCCGTGCGGCCTGCGCTTGTCGTCGGCCGTCGGCTGAGTCTCGCCGCCGGATACCAGCGGGACCGGCCTACGGCCTGGCTGGCCTCGAGGTCGATGGATCTGCCCCCGGATCTGAAATATCAGCGTGCAGCTCTGCCTCGTATGCCGCGCGGGCCTGTCTCCCGGAGGCCTTCTTGCTGATAGCCGGGTCGTCCCTGTCGAACCGGGCCTTCTTCGCCCCCTAGGGACGGGTTGCGTTGGCTCGGGCGCGAGTCGCTTCGAGCGACCGGGCGAGCGCGATCGTGCGGCGAAGGGCGGCTCCCTCGGCGGCAGGACATAGGCCCGAGAGAATCAGCTCCATGCGAGCGAGCATGTCCGCGAGCAGTGACGGGGATCCGGCCGGGCGACCAGGCGCGGCCCACGCCCACAAGGCGTCGAAGTACGCGGCGCGCACGAGATGCCCGGCGAGATCGACGTCGATGTCCTGCCGGATCTCGCCGGTCCGCTGACCGTCCGCCAAGACGTCGGCGAACTGGGCCGCCAGGGCTCGCTCCTCGAAGACTGGACCGCCCGATCGCACCCAGGCGATCGTGAACACGCGCCCGGCCTCGGCGTCGCGCTCGTAGTAGTCGGCAACCGCGTCGAGGGTGAGGATCAGCCTGGATACGGCGGACTCGGTGCCGGCGTTCCTGGCGAGGACGTCGGCGATGTGCTCACGGCGGCGTTCGCCCCAGGCGATGACGAAGTCCTCTTTCTTCGCGAAGTAGTTGAAGACGGTCTGCCGCGCGGCTCCGGCCTTGCGGGCGATCTGGTCGAAGGTCGTGTTCTCGAAGCCGTTTTCCACGAAGAGCCGGCTGGCCACGTCCAGCAGTCGCTGCCGGGTCTCAGCCTTGCGCTGCTCTCGCCGTGAGCCACCTGGCCGAGCCACTCGAGGGCGCGCGTCGCTGCCGTCCGGCTCAACCGCAGGCTCGAGAGCCGGCTCATCACGCGGCGCTGGCGTTGACGAGGGGAAAGAGCCGACCCCGCGGGAAGTGGATCCCATCGCATCTCCTGTCCGCCGCGCGGCCGCGACGGCGACCCGGGGCAACGCGCTCGGCTGGCCGTTAGGACAGGAAAAGTATACCAAGATCCATGATGTGCTCGTCGTGTCCCGTGCGGCGACGCCGTTTACGTGACCAATGCGTATGCCGCGTTGTGAAGATACTTGTACTCAAGTACAGTTTAACTATCGGCGGTTCCCGTTGAACCCGGGCCACGACGCCTTCAGCTCCCGGAAAGGAATCTCAGTGAGCACATCCACCCACCGCAAGGTTGCCGTCGTCACCGGCGGATCCCGCGGGATCGGCCGAAGCTGCGCGGAACGCCTGGCGGCGGACGGGCTCGCGGTCGCCATCGGATACTCGGCCAACAGCGCGGCCGCCGGCGAGGCCGTCGCCGCCATCCGGGCGGCGGGTGGCGAGGCCGTCGCCGTGCGCGCCGACGTCGCCGACGAGAACGCGGTCGGCGAGCTGCTCGACGAGGCCGAGCGCTCCTTCGGGGGCATCGACGCGGTCGTGCACGCTGCGGCCACGATGACGCTCGCGCCGCTGGCCGAGCTCAGGCTCGAGGCCCTCGACGATCTGCTGCGCACGAACGTGCGCGGCGCTTACGTCGTCAACCAGGCCGCGGCCCAGCGTGTGCGTGCCGGCGGGGCGATCGTGAACTTCTCCTCGTCAGTCATCGGCCGGGTCCTGCCGAACTACACCGCCTACGCCGGCAGCAAGGCAGCGGTGGAGGCAATGACCTTCATCCTCGCCCACGAGCTGCGCGGCCGCGACGTCACGGTCAACGCCGTCGCCCCGGGACCGACCGCGACCGACATGTTCCTGAACGGGAAGACCGACGAGCAGCTGAGGTTCTTCGCGAACGCGACGCCCCTCGGACGCCTCGGCACTCCCGCGGACATCGCCGCCATCGTCTCCTTCCTCGTCGGCCCGGACGGGCACTGGGTGAACGGCCAGACCATACGTGCCAACGGCGGGCTGCACTGAAGACACCCGCCACTACGCAGAACGGGAGCATTCCCATGAGTCAGGCCAACGAGAGCGGACCCGCCGCCGTCAGCTCCTCCGGCGGCGGCGTGTCGCCCGCAACCCGGCCGACCCACCCCGCAACCAGCGATAACACGCTGACGCTTGGTGAATAGCTACGCCGGATCGCCTTACTTCATTCCGTTTCTTTTAGCTTTGTTCAGTCTTGTTGGCGCCGAGTTCGGCGGAGATGGCTGCCGTGGCCGACAACAACTCCTCTGAAAGTGACTGCAGCACTGTGGGCGTGACCTGCTGCTTGGGCAGGGCGATGGCGACCACAAGCGGAAGCGATGCTGCGGCAGCGAAGATCGGCGCGGCGACGGACGCTAGGCCGGGGATCACGCCGCCCGAAGTGTAGGCGAGGCCGTTGGCTCGGACTGACGCTTTGAGCTGCTCGATTTCGCAAGGATCCAATGGGCTTGGGTCTTCGGGCGCGTGTTGTGCGTCTAGTACTGGCGCGGTGAGCGTTTCGGGCAAGTGGGCGAGGAAGACCTGCCCGACGGCTGATGCGAGAAGCGGCATCGTGGCGCCGACCCGGACCGTGATGGGGAGGGCGTAGGCGCCGTAGTCCCAGCGGACTATCACCGGGCCGAGGTCCCCCCAGACGGCCAGGTTCACCGAGTGACGGGTGCGGTCTCTCAAGCCCGGCAGGTGCTCAGAGGTCACGCTGACCTCGTCCATCCGGCGCAGTGCTTCGGAGCCGAGACGCCGCATCGACGGCCCGAGGTCGTACAGGCCGGAAGTGGGAGACTGGGCGACCAAGCCGACACGGGACAGGCTGACCAGATAGCGGTGGACCTTACTTGGCTGCATCCTGCTGGCCGCCGCGATGTGCGAGAGGGTCATTGGCCCTGCACCCGCTTCGATCGCAAGGAGCACTTTCATAGCAATCTCAACTGACTGGATGCCTTGCCGATCGCGCGTGCCGTCGGGCGCAATGACGCGGCCCTCGGTGACGTCATTACTGGTCTTTGTCTCGTTGGAGGTCACGCCGTTCAGCGTAAGCGATCGCGTTCCGCTAGGGTCATGCACGGGCGATCGCCGTTTGTGCCCTGCCGCCTGCATCACCGGCGCCGATGTCGGCGAGAAGATCAGCTGCGAGGGCTTGCGCGGATATCAGGTCGACCGCGCGACCGTAAACGTAGAAGTCGGGCCGAATTAGCACTGCTTGACACTGGTTTTCCGCTAGCCACCGGTGGTAGCTGCCGGTGACATCGACAAGTTCGCCGTCCAACCGGGCGCTCGCTCCCGGCGGGGCGAGCGCATGTACCCGCACACCAGCGCTGTGCAGCGCGGTGAGCGTGCCGCTTCGATGCAGGTCGGCGTGTACCGACCTGGTCGCGAGCAGGATAAAACCAAGCCCGACAACTTGGTCAAATCGGCCGGTGCGCTGCCCGTCGCTGACGACCGACTGGATAAACAGCTCACCCCGGCCAGCACCATGGTCGCGGGCCAGCATGCCCTCCGCCAGGCCAGGGAAGCTGATTTTCTCGGGGACCTGCCTGGCTGCCCTGTTTTTCAGCAGCTCTGCGTCTCTCGCGGCGGCCGCTGCCGGGTCGCGCATGGTCTGTACCCTGCCCAATTCGATGCCCTTCTCGATCACGGCTCGCACGTGCGGCTCGCGTTCCTCCTGATAGCTGTCGAGCAGGTCGGCGGGCGCGCGACCGGTCAGGACCAGGTCCAGCTTGAAGGCAATGTTCTGGGCGTCGCGGATGCCCGAGCACATGCCCTGGCCCAGGAACGGCGGCATCTCATGTGCGGCATCTCCGGCCAGCAGAATCCGCCCGCTGCGCCAGCTGTCGGCGACGAGCGAGCGGAAAGTGTAGGTGGCGACCCGTACCAGCTCGGCGTCGCCTGGCCTCAGGTAGGCGGCGACTCGCCGCCAGACCAGGTTGGGCTGCCGCTGCACCTCGAAGTCCTGGTGGGAGTCGAGCATGAAGCTGAAGCGGTGGTGGCCTGGGCCGAGTGAGATGATCGACTGCGGCTGCCGCGGGTCGCAGACTTGCATGGCGGTAGGCAGTTCCACGCGCTCGCGCAGCCGGAAATCACACACCAGCCAGGGCTCGGAGAAACCATAGTCATACTGACCGATGCCCGATGCCTGCCGGGTGAAGCTGTTGCCGCCGTCGCAGCCGATGACGTATCTCGCGGTCACGGCACTGATCCCGCCCGGCCCGGACACCTGCAACGTCACGGACTCGGCCGTCTGCTCAAGGCCGGTGACAAGGTGGCCAAGCCGGACGTCCACGTTCTCCGAGGCCTGGCAGACGGCGTCGAGGGCTTGCTCGAGGTCGGGCTGGTACATCATGTACCACTCAGCCCAGCCACTGCGACCGGTCTCGGCGAACTCGTGCTCGATCAGCAACTCGCCTGATCCGTTACGCCACTGGTAGTGGCGCTGCACGTGCACTTTGCCAAGCATCGCTTCGGCGACGCCGAGACCGGCGAAGGTACGCATCGTCTCGTCATCAAAGATCGCGGCCCGCGGCAGGTTGTACAGCCCTTCATACCGCTCCAGCACCACGACCCGCAGGCCCGTCCGTGCCAGCAGCGCAGTGACCACCATCCCGGCGGGACCGTATCCCACAACAGCGACGTCCGCATCCATACAGTCCGGACTCCTTTCGTTCCGCCACGCCTGATGGCGCCGCAGCCTCAGCGTTTGCATCTCGGTTCTCCTGGCCGATCGGTCGAGGGCTGCGGCACCCGCCGCTGCCGTCGTCACGAAACTTCGCCGTAACCGACCACTTGACACGCTTCAACGTAGGGGTCCACTATTCGTAAAGTCAATATGCATTGGTGAACGCCCTGGCAGAAGCCCTTCGGACGAGGCGCCAGAGCCGGCCGGGACAGTGAGGACGCGGTAGCTATGAGAACGATCGCCCTGGAAGAGCACTTCGTCACTCAAGACCTTGCCGGTTACGGTGCGGGGACGGCATCCATCGCCCAGCCCGAGGTCTGGCGCGAAGCATCACGTCGGCTGCTCGACCTGACTGAGGAACGGCTGCCCACGATGGACGCGGCCGGAGTCGATGTCGCGGTGCTGTCGCTTAACTCGCCTGGCATCCAGGCAGAGCGCGACTCGCAGGCCGCAGTTGCTGCCGCGGCTGCGGTGAACGACTTCCTCGCCGACGTAATCTCCCGGCACCCAGACCGGTTCGCCGGCTTCGCCGCCCTGCCGCTGCAAGACCCGCAGGCGGCTGCCAAGGAACTGGAGCGCGCTGTCAGCCAGCTGGGACTGCGCGGCGCACTGGTCAATGCGCACACGCTCGGCACCTACCTAGACGATCCGTCGCTGCGCGTGGTCTGGGAACACGCCGAGGGCCTGGACGTGCCGCTCTATCTGCACCCGGCCAACGGGGCGGACCGCTCGCACGTGCTTTCGGGTCATCCCGAGCTGGAAGGGCCCATGTGGAGCTGGGGTGTCGACACGGCCACGCATGCGCTCAGGCTGATTTTCGGCGGCGTCTTCGACGATTTCCCCGGCGCCAGGCTACTGCTCGGCCACATGGGGGAGGGCCTGCCGTATGCACTATGGCGGCTGGACTCCCGATGGGCGTTCCACAACCACCATGGCGTAGAGCTCGCCCTCGGCACGCCCTCGCAGTACCTGCGGCGGAATCTCTACATCGCTACGAGTGGCGTCTGCTCGGCTCCGCCGCTGCTCTGCGCGCTGCTCGCCCTCGGTGCCGACCACATCTTGTTCGGCACCGACTATCCGTTCGAGACGATGGCTGATGCGACGGCCTTCCTGCGGGACGCTCCGATCAGCGAGTCCGACCGGGCCAAGATCAGCTTCCAGAACGCGGAGGCCTTGCTGAGACTCTGACGCCGCAGACCGCAGCCGAAATCATGACACCGTCCCCGAATTAGCACACGCGCCGCAAGGCGCCCAGATCCTGACAGGAGTCCCAATGAACGGTCCGCAGTGGGCGTTGGTCCAGTACCGGCTTCCCGGCGATGAGCGCGTCCGGCCGGGTGTGCTGACAGGCCAGACCGTGACTGAGCTACCGCCTGAGCTGGCCGCCATCAGCCTGATGGAACTCCTGGCCGGCTGGGGCGATGCCGTCGGGCTGCTGCACGGATGGTCGCCCGATCCGGCGCGGGTGGTTCCCGGTGCCCGGCTGGTCGCGCCGCTGACCTACCCCGGCAAGGTCTTGTGCTCCGGGGCGAACTACTACAGCCACGCGACCGAGATGGGCACGAAGCCGCCTCGCGCCGACGCGGAACCATTCTTCTTCCTGAAACCGCCCGCTACGACTGTCATCGGCCCGTGCGATGACATCCCGTTTCCCGGCTACGACGGTGTCCGGCTCGACTGGGAAGCCGAGCTTGGCGTGGTGATCGGGCGCACCGGGAAGAACATCACGCTCGAGCGGGCACGTGACCATGTGGCCGGCTACCTGGTGGCAAACGATCTGTCGGCCAGGGACAAGACGGCACGCGACGACGCGGTATCTCCGCACTTCGTCTACGACTGGCTGGGCCACAAGGGACAGGACGGATCCTGCCCGCTCGGCCCCGGCGTCGTTCCCGCGTGGCTCGTCGATGACCCGCAGCGGCTGGACTTCCGGCTCACCGTGAACGGGGTGGTCAAGCAAGACGCCAGCACCAGCGACATGGTGATCGGCATCGACGCCATGGTCGCCGGGGCAAGCCGCCAGGTCACGCTGCAGCCGGGCGATGTCATCTTGACCGGGACGCCGGCCGGCGTCGGAGCCGCCCGCGGCGAGTTCCTGACCCCGGGTGACACGGTGGTGGTCGAGTTCGACGGGATCGGCGCCCTCCGGAACAAGGTGGTCGCGCTGTGACCGGGACGCTCACCGACCCGGCGGCCCGGGCCGAGCCGGAAAGCCAGGACGCGTGGCCCGTACTCGTCTGCCCGCCGGCCACGATGCACGCGGTGACGCTGCCCGGCTTCGGCCCGCCCGAGGTGCTGCGCGAGGAGACGATCCCGGTGCCCGTGCCCGCCGCGGGAGAGGTCCTGGTCCAGGTCGCGGCAGTCAGCATCGGGCGGCTGCTTGATCTGGCAGCCCGGGCAGGCCGCCATCCGTACCCGGCCTTCACCTTCCCGCACGTGCTCGGCGCAGAGCACGCGGGCCTGGTCGCCGCGACCGGCCCCGGCGTGACCGGCTGGCAGGCCGGCCAGCGCATCGCGGTCTTTCCTGTGATCACCGACGGTACCTGCGGCCACTGCAGCCGCGGTTACGACGAACTGTGCGAGTCGCTGAAGCTGATCGGCGTCCACCGGCCCGGCGCCTACGCCCAGTACGTAACCGTGCCGGCCCGCAACCTGCACCCGGTACCCGATGGCATCAGCCCCGCGCAGGCGGCCGGGCTCGCGCTGTCCGGTGCCGTGGCCATGAACCAGCTGCTGCGGGCCGGCTTCAAGCCCGGCCAGTGGGTCCTGGTTCAGGGCGCATCGTCGGCACTCGGCTCGCTGACCGCGAGCCTGGCCGTGCATCTGGGCGCGCGCGTGATCGCGGCGTCGCGCAGCGCGGCCAAGCGGGAGCGGCTCGGCTCCCTGCGACCCGACGCCGTCCTAGATCCAGCGGCGGCCGACTTCGCCGACCAGGTGCGCCAGCTCACGGGCGGGCGCGGCAGCGACATTGTCATCGACAGCCTCGGCGAGCCGCGCATCTGGGAAAGCTCGCTCGCCGCGCTCGCGCCGGCCGGGGCGCTGGTCGGCTCCGGTGCCTTCCTCGGCCGCCAGGTCCAGGTCGACCTGCCGCGGCTCTACCTGCAGGGACAGCGGATCATCGGGGTCCGGTCCGGCAACGCGGCCAGCATCGCAGCCCTGTGGGCCGAGGTCGGGCAAGGCTTCCGGCCAGTCCTCGATACCACGTTCCCGCTTACGGCGGCGGTGGACGCCCACCGGTACCTGGAGGACGGGCAGAACGTTGGCAGGGTGTCCCTGCTGATCCCGCAGGCCAGTCCGGGCCTGCCTACGACGCCGGGAGACCGGCCGACCGCGGTAGCGGGGAGGAACGAGCCATGCGCGTGAACGGACTGATCAACTGCGGCCTGCAAGTGCCGTCGCTGGAGACCGGCCGGGAGTTTTACTCAGACTTCGGCCTGGACGTGGCCGAGAAAGGCAACGTGCTCGCGGTCCGGTGCGCCGGCCGCGACCAGGACCAGGTCGTGCTCACCGAGGGACCGGCCAAGCGCCTGCACCATGTGGCGTTCGCCGTCGATCCCGGCTCGCTGCCCGACTGGCAGCGGCACCTGGAAGGCGTCGGCGTGACGATCATGGACCCGCCCGCAGACGTCGCGCCCGGTGGCTTGTGCTTCACCGACCAGGACGGGAACGTGGTCCAGCTGCGCGACCAGCAGCTGGCCGACTGGCGGCCGTTCGAGTCGGAGGACTTCAATTTCGGCGATGTGATCACCCGCACGGACGTGGCGCGCTGGCAGCTGGCCACCGAGCCGCCCCGTCCGCGCCGGCTCGGCCACATGCTGATCTTCGTGCGGGACATCTTCGCGGCCGAGAAGTTCTACCAGCGTGCACTGGGCCTGCGGCTGTCCGACCGGATCCCCGGCAAGGCCACGTTCATGAACTCCGGCCCCGGCGACCACCACGTCTTCGGCTTCATCCAGAGCACCCACCCGGGCCTCCACCACACCAGCTTCGAGGTCGCGAACCTGGACCAGATCAGCATCGGCGCCCGGCAGATGGCCGACAAGGGCCACGCCGAAGGCTGGGGTCTCGGCAGGCACAGCCTCGGATCCAACCTCTTCCACTACATCCGCGACCCATGGGGAAGCTGGATCGAGTACTTCACCGACATCGACAAGATCAGCGAGAACTGGCAGGGCCGGGACTGGGAGACGCCGCCAGCGGTCTGGTGCCCGCTGATGCCTGACCAGTTCCTGGTCAACCTCGAGGACAAGCCCGAGTAGCACCCTCCGGCGCCTCCACACACACCCGTTCTCCGACACATCAGACGTCGGCTTTTACCGCAATGCCCGCAATGCCCGCAATCGCACCTGTCGCTGACCGACCGCATCCGAAAACGGCTAGCCGCCGGGCCCCGCTCAGCTAGGAGGCAGTAGCATGACCCCCCCACCACCGGCATCGGCCGGCCCGGCCGAGCTTCGCCGCTGACTGGCTCGGCCAGCGGATCATCTTCGCCGACGGCGCGCTCGGCCAGCTGCCGGACGAGATCGGCCGGCTCGGTGCCGCACGCGTCCAGCTCGTCGAGGGCGTGCCCGGCGATCTTCCTGACCGGGTCGCCGGGCTGCTGGCCGGCCGGCTGGCCGGCCGCTGGGCCGACGTGCGCCAGCACGTGCCCGCCGATCTGGCCGGCCAGATTGTCGCTGAAGCGCGCCGCGTCCAGGCCGACGCAATCGTCAGCGTCGGCGGCGGCAGCGCGATCGGGCTGGCCAAGATCTGCGCGCTGGAGACCGGGCTGCCGGTGCTGGCCGTTCCCACCACCTATGCCGGCTCGGAGATGACGCCGGTCTGGGGTCGGACCGACGGTGCGGTGAAGCAGACCGGGCGGGACCCGCGGGTGCTGCCCCGCACGGTCATCTACGACCCGTCGCTGCTGGCCGGCCTGCCATCTGAGCTGGTCGGCGCCAGCGGCATGAACGCGCTCGCGCACTGCGTCGAGGCGTTGTACGCGCCGGCGGCTGACCCGCTGACCAGCCTGACGGCGGTCGAGGGCGCCCGGCTGATCGCCGGCCACCTGGCGCAGGCATGCTCGGCGCCTGGCGCCGCGTCGACACGCGCGCTGACCTGGGCGTCCTGCCTGGCCGGCCGTGCGTTCGGCACCGCGGGCGGCTCGCTGCACCACAGCCTGTGCCACCTGCTCGGCGGGCTTGCCAGCCTCCCGCACGCGCAGACGCACGCCGTCGTGCTGCCGCACGTCGTCGCATTCCTCGCTCCGGCCATCGGGCCGGCGCTGGCCGACCTGGCGGACGCGCTCGGCACCGGCCCGGCCGACGTGGCCGGCGCGATCTGGGACCTCGGCGCGGCCACGGGCACGCCGACCGGGCTGCGCGCGCTCGGGTTCCCGGCGGAAGGCCTGCCGGACGTCGCGGCGGCGCTGGCCGGCCGCCATCCGGCCAGCCCCCGGCCTGTGTCGGCAGCAGACGCGCTCGCGCTGGTGACAGCAGCCTGGCACGGGGCCGGGCCGGCAGCCGGGTCGGCCGGCGTGCCCGTCGCCGCGCCGCCCGCCGCCGGGCCGGGGATCACGGCGTGGGTGCAACCGATGACGGCGCCGGAGCCGATGACGGCCAGCGAGCTTACTAATGCCGTCGTCGCGCGGCTGCGGGCGGCGCCCGATCTGCGGCTGCGGCAGGTCATGACGGCGCTGATCCGCTACCTGCACGGCTTCGTCGCCGAAGTCGGGCTGACTTCGCAGGAATGGCTGACCGCGATCGGGTTCCTCACCTCGACCGGGCAGATCTGCAGCGACCGGCGCCAGGAGTTCATCCTGCTGTCCGACACGCTCGGCGTCTCGATGCTGGTGGATTTGCTGGGCGGCCCGTCCGGTGCGGGCGAGGCGGGCTTCGCGACCGAGTCCACCGTGCTCGGCCCGTTCTACGTGCCGGACAGCCCGGAACGGGAGTTTGGCGCGTCGATCGCCGAGATTCCGTCTGGGGAGCCGGCCTGGGTGACCGGCCTGGTGACCGACACCGACGGGAACCCGGTGGGCGGCGCGACGCTGGATGTCTGGCAGAACGCCGACGACATGCTGTACGCGGTGCAGAACCCGGACTCGCCCGCCGGCAACCTGCGCGGGCAGTTCCGCACCCGGCCCGACGGCAGCTACGCCTTTCTCGGCGTGCGGCCGACGGACTACCCGATCCCCGACGACGGCCCGGTCGGGCAGCTGCTCGCCAGCACCGGCAGGCACCCGTGGCGGCCCGCGCACGTGCACGTCATCGTGAGCGCGCCCGGCTACCAGAGCGTCGCCACGCACATCTTCGACGCGCACAGCAGGTACCTGGACAGTGACGCCGTGTTCGCGGTCAAGGCCAGCCTGGTACGCGAGTTCGAGCTGCACGAACCCGGCAGCAGGCCGGCGCCGGACGGGGTGCCCGAGGGACAGCGCTGGTACTCGCTGCGGCACGACTTCCTACTCAGCCCGACGACCGCTAAGCCGTTGGCGGCACGAAGGAACGGGCCATGACAGCTACGGCGGGTCCCAGCAGCAGGCCACCGATCCTCACCAGACACCGGCGCTACGAGTGGAGCAAGCATGCATGAGCAGACCGACGGCCTCCGGCGGCAGATCCTCACCCAGACGGTTGTCGGCACGTTCCTCGGCCTCGGGCACCCTGGGGTGGCGGAGATCCTGGCGTGGAGCGGGTGGGACCTCATCTGCATCGACTCGGAGCATTCGGCTCTTGGCGCCGGGGAGGTCGAGGGGCTGATTCGGGCGGTTGAGGGTGCCGGGGCGCGGGCGCTGGTGCGGGTGACCGGGACTGGTCCTGAGATCGGGCGGGCGCTGGACTCTGGGGCGGCTGGTGTCATCGTTCCGCGCCTGGAGACCCGGGAGCAGGCGGTGGCTGCGGCGGACGCTGTCCGTTACCCGCCGGCCGGCGTGCGCGGTGCCGGGCCGGGACGGGCCACCAGGCACGGCCAGGACGCGGCAAGCTATTTCGCCGCCGCGAACCAGCGCGTTGCCTTTGTTGGTCAGATAGAGACTGCGCTAGGCGTGCGGAACGCCGACGACATCTGCAAAGCTGCTCCTGATGGACGAGCCGTTCGCCTCCGTGGACGCCCAGACCAGGCTGGAGCTAGAGGACCTTATCCACGACGTCCACGCCGACCAGGCCATGACCACGCTGCTCGTGACTCACGACATCGACGAGGCCGTGTACCTGTCCGACCAGGTGATCGTCCTGAGCCGGTCACCGGCCCGACTGGTCGACGTGATCAAGATCGAGCTAGGCGATGCCCGTGACCAGCTGACGACCCGGTCCCTCCCGGAGTTGACCAGCCGTGCAACTCCATCGCCGACTACGAGCGCCGTGTCGCAGCGATGATCCCGCCGGGCCTGTTCGACACCTCGTACGGCAGGCAGGATGGCTCCGACGACGGCTACCTGGCCGCGAACTTCGCGAACCTGCGGTCGTTCTCGGCGAAGAAGCTGGTCCCGCGCGTCCTGACCGGCGATACGGACCAGGTGCTGTCGACTACGGTCCTCGGAACCAGGATCGACCTCCCGGTCGTCATAGCGCCGACTGGCTCGCAGCGGCGATTCCACCCGGAAGGCGAGCTGGCCGCAGCACGTGCCGCGGCCCGGATGGGCACCGTGTACGGGCTTTCCATGCTGTCGCACTGCTCCCTCAAGGAGGTGAGCGACGCCGGCGGCGACCAGTGGTTCCAGCTGTACTACCTCTCCGACCGCGACCTCGACAAGCAACTGATCGAGCGTGCCGAGGAGGCCGGCTACAAGGCCCTCGTGGTGACCGTCGACAACATGAAGATCGACTCGAGGGAACGGCTGGCAAGGTCAGGCGGAGGGCCCGCGACAGGAGTGATCCCGTGGCGCAACCTCCTTGACCTGATCCCCGACCAGGCCTCGGCAGCAGGTGACTACTACCACCTCGTAGACAAGTCCATGAGCTGGCGCGACGTGGAGTGGCTGCGGTCAGCCACGTCGCTCCCGGTCATCGTCAAGAAAATCCAGAGCGCCGCGGACGCGAAAACATGCGCCGAGGTCGGCGCGTCCGGCCTTGTCGTGTCGAACCACGGAGGGCATACCTACCAGCGCAGCCTGCGCGGCACGCTCGACACGCTCCTCGACGTCACCGCGGCCGTGGCAGGGTCGATCGAGGTCTACATGGACGGCGGAGTGCGGACCGGAGATGACGTCCTCAAGGCCCTCGCCTGCGGCGCCCGGGCAGTGCTCATCGGCCGGGCGATGATGTGGGGCCTGACCGGTGGGCTACGCGGTGCTGCGGGGGCCGCTCAGCGCGGCGGCCGCGTTCGTCACGCTAGGCGTATGGGCCTTCGGGCTGATCATGGTCACGCTGCCGCTGTTCGACTGGTCGCTGCCTGGCGGCGGCTTCCACGTGGACGGCGGGACGCTGCACCAAGCGCAGGCCGTGCTCGTGGCAGTGGCCGGCCTGCTCGTGCTGCTGGCCGCGCCGCAGGTGACCAGGGGCCTGGCGGTCGCGGACGCCGCGCTGGCCCGGCGGCTGCTCGGGCCGCCAGGCGGCCTGGCCGCCCGGGTCGCCGAGCTTGAGCTCAGCCGGGAGCGGGTAGTGGACGCAGCCGAGGCCGAACGAAGGCGGATCGAGCGCGACCTGCACGATGGCGCGCAGCAGCGGCTGGTCGCGCTCGCGATGGAGCTGGGCCGCGCCAAGGCGAGGTTCAACGACGAAGCAACAGCGGCAACGTGACGGCGACCGGCATATCGGACGCGACCCTGCAGACCGGAGGCGGAAACCTGACCGTTGACGGGCTGACCGGCGACGTCAGCCTCAACACCGACGGTCAGAATGGTCCTTTCGGCGGCGGGAACGTCGCCGGCACGCTGGCGGCGCAGAACATCACCGTGGACAGCGGCGGCGCCAGCATCGACCTCCAGCTCAGCACGCCGCCGTCGAACCTGAACGTCACCACCGAGGGCGGCAACGTGACGCTGCAGCTACCCGGCGGCTACAGCTACCGCGTCGACAACATCCCTGAGACGGCAGCCCAGATCTACCAAAACGGCCCTGGCTCCGCACAGCCGTCCGCGATCACCGTGACCACCAGTTCCTCGTCCCGGTACCGGATCACCGTCAACACCGACGGCGGCGCCGTCACGATCGACTAGCGCGCAACGCGGTCTCACCTCCGCCTGGCCCGAGCTTCTGGAGATCCTTCGGGCCACGGAGTGAATCAAGGAGTGTCATGCGAAAAATGGTCCTGCTGGTGAAGCAGGCTCAGGCCGTGATCGCGACGACCCCGCTCACCCCGGGATGGCGGGACGAGCCTGGCACGAGTCGCCATCCAGGTCGCGTACCGCCAGAAGTGAGGCCGGCATCGGGCAGGTATACCAAGCCGCCTGCGTGGTGAACCGTTGGAAGCCGGAGCAGGAAGACATAAACGGTAATCTCGCATAGCTGATATGGAGCGAGCCCGGCTCAACTCGCGCTGGCAGGGGCGGTCAGGTGCCCGCCGAACACCCCGATAATGGTGAGGATCGCGAGGAGCACGCCGACTAGGCCCACGATGATCGCGCCGGTCGCGGTGGCCTTGGCCCAGCCCGGGGTGTCGCTGCTGCGCAGGATCCTCGGCAAGAGCAGCGCACCGGCACCGAACAGCACCGCCGCGGCGGCGAACACGAACGCCCACCAGCCCTGGGTGCGCCAGGCGCTTGCATACATGTTCAGCTGCTGCTGAGCCGTCAGACCAGAAGCTCGGGGCATTGATCTCTGCGCTGTACTGGCCATGACTGATTACGACGCCGTTGGTCCAGTTCGTCGTAAGGGAGACGACCGCCAGGGCCAGGCCGGCGAAGCCGAAGCCTCCGCTCACCGCGCCAGTGCCCGGAACGCCGCCCCCGACCGAGTCATCGTCGTCGATCTCGGTGAGCTCTTCCGGAAGATCGGCTTGCTCGTCCAGAAGATTGGTGACCTCGTCCGGAATATCGACTTGTTCGTCCGGGGAGCTGAAGGCGATGTGCGCGGACCTGGAACCGGCGTCCGGTCCGCCCTTGTTTGTAGCGTTATCGGTCATAGGTGGTCACCTTAGGGACAAAGGCTGAGAGTGAGCTGAACGAACGCTCAGGACCGGCGGTCCCCCATCGTCCGCACCGCGGCCCACGGGTCGGCCGGGCATGCCGCAGCGTGGCGCAAAAGAAGAAGCATGCCGAAACAGCTCATACCGTTGGCTATCTCCTTACTGGTCTGGGTACTGTTCCACGCTCCGGATCCGCCTTATCGAAGGCTTCCCGTCGCCATGATCCCGAAGAGTTTTCCGGTTAGGTAAACTTTTCCACATTCCCACGTGGAAAAGTCTTCGCAACCGGAAAAAGCTTCGAGATAAATTGAGCGGTCGCCTGCAGTCGACTGTGGAAGCCGATGCGCGGTGGCCGGCGGCTCGTCAGGCACCAGCACCTGGGGACCGGCCATCGTGGTGGCGGCCCGCGCTTTCCGGGGCAAGTTCGGCGCCCTCCGCCCCCGGCGACGAGATTACCGCCGTCGTCGACCAGGCACCCAAGAACGACGCTCACGCTAGCTACGCCTTGCGAGCCCAGTTCGCCGAGTCCCGGGTGCACGCGGATACCGGTGAGATCCGGGCTGCGGGCCGGGCCGGCCCAGTTTCTGGCACGGTACGAACTCCTCTGAGTGCCGGTTTCCTGATGACCTGTCACCGAACGGTAATGTTACGACATTAATCGATAATATTTTTGAATTAATAACCACACCAGCGAATTCATGGAGTGCGCCCTCCCGGCCGACAGGCGGGACAGAACGGACAATCCCTCCGCCTGGCCAGTACGGTAACTCGTGTGACGACTCCCGAGCTGACACGGACAAGACCCGCATGACGAGCGGAACGAGGGGGACTGTGCCCAGCCCCGGCAGTGCCAGGCCGAGCGCGCGGACTGGCGCGATCTGCGGGCTGATCACGGCGGCGGTGGCGATGGGCGTCGCGCAGCTCATCGCCGGGCTTGCCACCCCGCAGGCGTCTCCGGTCGTGGACGTCGGGCAGGCCGTGATTGGCGGGACGCCGCTACCGGTCAAGGACTGGGCCACCGCGACGTTCGGGACGAACGACAAGACGTTCCTCGTCGGCGGCGTGCTTGTCCTGCTCTTCGCGTTCGCCGCCGTCATCGGGGTGATCGCCGTGCGGCGGATGCAGTACGGCATGTCCGGCCTCGGCGTGTTCGCCGTCATCGGGCTCGCGGCGGTGCTCACCCGGCCGGACGCGACCGCCACCTGGATCTGGCCAACCCTCTTCGGAGCCGCCGCCGGGGCGGTGGCGCTATCGCTGCTGGTCAAGAACGCCACGCAGGCGGCAGCGGAGCAAGCCGCACGGTGGGAGGCGGCGCGGCCACTGCCCCCCGTGGCCCTCAGTGGCGACGCCGCCGACGGCGAGGTATCCCCGGACACCGGGCCTGCGGCAGGAACCGGGCCGAGGCGCCCTCCGCCGGGACGACGCCCCCCGCCGACGAGGCCTTCCCGGCGGAGAAGGGATGGATCGCCGGGAGCACTCCGGACACGAGCGTCCCTGGCCTGCAGCTGAGTGTTCCCAGCCTGCCGTACCCGGCCCCCGTGCAGGGCGACGGGCGGCGGGCGTTCCTGTGGACGGCCGGCCTTTCGCTGGCCGTCGCGGCGGCGGGCGAGTATGGCGGCCGGCAACTGGGGACCAGGCACAACGTGAGCGTGGCGGAGCAGGCGATCCGGTTCCCGCGCCCGGCGGTGGCCGCGCCGCCGCTGCCAGCCGGGCTCAACCCGAAGGTCGCCGGGCTGAGCCAGTTCATCACGCCGAACGGCCAGTTCTACCGGGTCGACACCGCGCTCGTCGTGCCCGAGGTGGACCCGAAGGGGTGGACGCTGCGCATTCACGGCATGGTCCAGCGCGAGGTCACGATCACCTTCGACCAGCTACTGAAACGGCCACTGATCGAGGACTACATCACGCTGTGCTGCGTCTCCAACCCGGTGGGCGGCCCGTATATCGGGAATGCGAAGTGGCTGGGGGCGTCGCTGGCGGCGCTGCTGCGCGAGGCGGGACCGCTGGCCGGGGCCGACCAGTTGCTGTGCACCTCGGTGGACGGGTTCACGTCCGGGACGCCGCTGGCCGTCGTGATGGACGGCCGGGACGCGCTGGTCGCGGTGGCCATGAACGGGACCGCACTGCCGGTCGCCCACGGGTTCCCGGCACGGCTGGTGGTGCCGGGGCTGTACGGCTACGTGTCGGCGACCAAGTGGGTCACCGACATCGAGGTGACGACGTTCTCCAGGGCTGTCGCGTACTGGTCGCAGAACGGCTGGTCACAGCAGGCCCCGATCAAGACCGAGTCCCGGATCGACGTGCCGTCAAGCGGCGCGACCGTCGGGCCGGGCCCGGTCACGGTGGCCGGCGTGGCGTGGGCACAGCACAAGGGCATAGCCGCCGTCGAGGTCCAGGTCGACAACGGGCCGTGGCAGGAGGCAACCCTCGCCGCCGTGCCCGACCTCGACACGTGGCGACAGTGGACGTGGGAGTGGACGACGCCGACCCGGGGCAACCACATGATCCAGGCGCGGGCCACCGACAAGACCGGGTACACGCAGACCTCGGTGGTCGCCGACGTGGCACCGAACGGGGCTTCGGGATACCCGTCAGCCATGGTGACGGTGAAGCAGTCCTGAGATCGCCGGGTGACCTCAGCCGGAGAATCCCCGGTACGGACTGCGTCCAGTCCGCGAGCACGAGGACTCCTGCCGGTTCATCCATGCCGCGGAGGATGGCGGCGTCTTCGAGGGCCAGGGAGGCGCACGGGCATAACGGTTAGTTACCAGCTGAACTTGTAGCCCATCTGCACGTTGTTGGCGCTTGTGGGCGTCACCTTCACCGCCCGCCCGGTACCACTGGCGGCCGCGAGCCGGTGCGGGAGATCGAGGGCGTGCCGTTCGGGATGATCGGCTACTGCTCCCGCCGCCCCCGGCGTAGCCGACCGGCAGCCTTGGACAGAGGGCTGTTCAGGACTGGCCCGGGGCCGGGGCCGGCCCTGGGCGATGATCGGCCAGGACTTCATGTGGGTCGGTGCTGCCTGCCGCGGGGTCGGCGTGGACGAGCGCGCCGGACAGCCGGGAAATCGCGTGCAGCAGGGCGTGCTCGGCGCTGACGGTGATCTCGTGCGCTTGCGCGGCGGTAATGCCCGGGTCAACGACGATCTCGCACTCGGCGCGGATCTGGTGGCCGATCCAGCGCAGCCGGACCTGCCCCGCGTCCAGCACGCCAGGGGTCGCGCGCAGGACGCTCTCGGCCCGGTCGGTGAGCGCGGGGTCCACAGCGTCCATCAGCCGCCGGTAGATCTCGCGGGCGGCCTGGCGCAGGACAGCGAGGATCGCCACCGTGATGAGCAGTCCGACGGCCGGGTCGGCCCAGTCCCAGCCCAGCGCGACGCCGCCCGCTCCGAGCAGGACAGCCAGCGAGGTCAGCCCGTCCGTGCGGGCGTGCAGGCCATCCGCGACCAGCGCGGCGGAGCCGATCTTCCGGCCGGTGCGGATCCGATACCGGGCCGCCAGCTCGTTGCCCGCGAACCCGGCCAGGGCGGCGGCGGCCACCGCGAACAGGTCCGTGACCCGGTGCGGGTGTACCAGGCGGGTGACTGCCTCGTAGGCGGCCAGCGCCGAGGACGCCGCGATCATCACCACGATCGCGATCCCGGCCAGGTCCTCGGCACGGCCGTACCCGTAGGTATAGCGGCGGGTCGGCGGGCGGCGGCCCAGGACGAACGCCACCCCCAGCGGCAGGGCGGTCAGCGCGTCGGCGGCGTTGTGCAGCGTGTCGCCCAGCAGCGCCACCGACCCGGACAGCACGGTCACCACCAGCTGGATCACTGAGGTCAGGCCCAGGATGCCCAGCGATATCCACAGCACCCGCATGCCCTCCGCGCTGGCCTCCATCGCAGCGTCCACCTGGTCTGCTGCCTGATGCGAATGCGGGCGCAGCACGTGCCGCAGCCAGGCCGTCGGCCCTGACCCTGAATGGCCGTGGTGGCCGTGGTCGTGGCCGTCGTGGCCGTCGTGGCCGTCGTGGTGGCCGTGGTCGTGGCCGTGGTGGCCGTGGTCGTGGTTCGGGCCGGCATCGTGGCGGTGGTCGTGCGGGTGGCTCATCACCTCAGGATGACCGGAAAACCCCGTTGCAGCACATCCACCACATCACCGTGACCGCACCTGCAACCCGGTCGCGCCTGCGGCCCGTTTGTACCACGTACCTGGCGCACCGGTCTGCCGGCTAGCTGGGGCAGATGGCTGTCGTCCGTGCTGGCAAGGGGCTTGGCGCGTTCGCCGCCCGGGGCGGCGGGTTAGCCTTCGCCGGTGGCCTTGTTGACGGCTTGGATGGCGGCGGCCTCGCAGGGAGTGCGGCGGCGGGCGCCAACGCCGAGGAATCCGCCCTCCTTGTTCGCGTCAGCGACCGCCATGGCGACCTCGGCCAGGAACGCGCGAAAGCCAGGCAGCTCCGCTGACGCCCTGGCGGCGATGATGGCGGTGGCCTCCCGGATCGCGTCCAGCGCGGGGGCCTCGTAGTCGGCGTACCTGGTGCCGGCCCGCAGTCCGGTGATGAGGGCAGACGCCGCCAGCTCGCGGATGAGCCGCCGCGGGTGCGCGATGCTGGCCTCCCTCAGCTTCCTGACCAGCGCGAGGATCTCCTCGGCGTCGACGCTGCCCTCGGCCAGCGAGACCAGGATCCCTGCCGCCATCATCGCCTCCTGCAAGATCGCCCACTCACCGGCGGTGAAGTCCGCCTGCCCCGCGCCGTCGTGTGCCTTGTCGTCGCGGAGCACCTGGAAGCCCACCTTGGCCAGTGTGGCCGGGACGCCCCGCGCGGCGTCGGCGTACCTTGCCCGCACCCGGTCCGGGAGCTGCTCCCAGGCCACCATGCGGGCATGGGCGCGGTCCGCAGTCCCCGGCTCGTCCGCCGGGGGAAGGGCCATCTGCGCGGCCATCCAGCGCTCGTGCTCAAGCCGGGCCAGCAGGATCACCTCCTCGTCGGTGAACGTGAAGGCGGGTCCTGGGCCGGAGGCAGGGGCCATTAGGCAGCCGATCGAGGCCAGCATTTCCCCCAGCTGGCGCGCCTGGACGCGGGCAGGGCCCTGAGGTCTTCCGGCAGTATTTCCCACGGGCGCGGCTGCAACCCGCTGTCCAGCGTGGCTCGGCCCTCGTGCAGGGCCAGTGCCAGGTGCTCGGTGACCTGGGTGGTCACGTAGCCGGAAAGGCTGCCGATGACGCGGTCCTGCGCGGTCAGGCGGGCCTTCATCCGCCGGCACTCGTGCAGGATCGCCTCGGCGTCCAGGAACGTCTGCTCAGAGCGCCGGTCGGCGGCGTGGCCCAGGACATCCTGCCCGACCATGATCACCACCATGAAGATGAGCTGGGCCAGGGTCGACAGGAACGTCATGAACAAGAACGGGTAGCGATCGAACCGCTGCACGCCCGCCTCCGCCAAGACGATCCAGGCCACCTGGGTCAGGGCCGAGGCGTAGAAGGTCCACATGCTGCCGAGCAGTCGTGTCAGCCGGGCCGCGATCCGCCCGTTGAGGCTCGCCACCTGGTCGGTTGCCTGGGGCGGCGGCTGGACCCGGTGCCGCTCGATCCACGGGTGCGGGCTGGACTCTAGGAGGCTGACCCCGCGGCTGAGCACCCGGTCGTGCCGGTCCAGGTGCTCCTGGAGGTCCGCGACCTGGGCGAAGATCGCCTCGGCGTTCTCATAGGTCTGCACCGCCCGGTGGTCGGCGGCCATGCCCAGTACCCGCTGGCCGACCAGGATCACCGAGCACAGCACCAGCTGGACCACGTTGTTCAGGAACAGCAGGAACGGGAACGGGAACGGGTCGACCCGGCGCAGCGGTCCCCAGGTCGCCAGCGCCATCCAGCCGGCCATGAAGACAAGCGTCACGTACAGGGCCGGCATTCAGCCCACGGCCCGGGTCATCGCCGCCGCGATGGCAGCATTGAGGCCGACCTGCTCATCCGCGCTCGTGACCGGGCGCGGCGACAGCCCAGCCGCACTGCCAGTAGCGCTCACACGTCCTCCCCGGCAGTTTTCCCGCGGCGATCCCGGTGTGCCGCACGGGGCGCTCCCCTGCAGGCCACGCTGCGGAGTCTACTTCCGTGCGCGTGGCCTGCCTGCCGGATGCTGGCAAGCCACGCAGGCTGCGGTGCCCACGCTGGCCGCGTCAGCCACTGGCTGGTGCCGGCCGTGTTCATCGTGGTGGGCGTGCTCATCTTGATCACCAGCGGCACCCTGACCGTGATCGGCGAGCGGCTGTAGTCATGGCAGAGCCCTCAGCAGCGTAGCCCGAGGCATCTAGTACGGGCAGGTGGTGAGGCCATAAGGGGGGCTGGAGGAGGACGTGCTGCCTGCGGGCGCCGCAGCGGTCCTTGGCGAGCTCGCCGCCGGTGTCTTGGTCACGGCGCTCGTCTTGGCCGGGATGCTGGGAGCCGGGGTCTTCGCGCCGAAGAGCGTGGCGCTGGCTGACTGCGTGCCGGCCTGGGCGCTGGCGGCGGCGGTGATGCTCGGCGGGACGGGCATGTTGTCCTGCTGCGCGGCGCTGATGTAGTCGGAGGCGTCGACGGTGTCCGCGGCAAACGTCTCCAGCCCCGGCGCCTCGTCGGTGACCTGGGAGCCAAGCAGGACCTCAACGTGGCCGGCTGGCAGCGACGACAGGGGGGCGGCCGTCGTTCCCATGAGGCTGGCGATGGTTCCCGCGTTCATCTCGGTGGCGGTGCCCGCGCCGTAGAAGACCTCGGCGTCGCCGGTGACTGGCTGGGACTGGGAGGTGGAGCTGGCGACCGCGCCGGCCTTGTAGCCCATCGCGGCGAGGTCCTGCGAGACGTCCCCGGCCAGCACGGAGGGGCCGCTGGCGTTGTAGACGTCGACGGTCACCGACGAGGCCGTCTTGGGCACCGCCGGGGCCGCGTAGAACGCCTTGCTCACCTGCTGGCGGATCGCCGGCTCGTCGATGAAGTTCACGCTCTGCAGGCCCGGGTAGCCGGGAACCTCAACGTTGTTTGTCGGCACTGAGGGCAGCGTTGTCAGGTTTAGGTTCTGGCCGTTCAGCGCGTTCATGTCGGCCGCGAAGTCGGTCAGGTTCCACCCGCTGTCGTACATGAGGTAGCTGCGGGCGTTGCTCAGCAGGGTGGTGATCTCCCCGAGGTCGTCTAGCACGCCCCCGGTCCGCAGCTTCCAGAGGAAGTAGTCGATGGCTGCCTGCTGCCGGGCCGTGCGGCCGATGTCGACTCCGGGCAGGGTGTCGCGCGACCGGACGTAGGCCAGCGATTGGGCCGCCGACAGTTTCAGGTACTGCTTGCCGCCCTTCTTGGCGTTGTAGCCGTCGGCGTAGGCGTCGAAGCCCGAGTTGTCGGTGCCGGTGAGCGGGTCGTTGTCGGTCAGGTTTGCCCCGGCAGGCAGGCCGTCCTGGGCGGGGCGGCTGGATGCAGGCCTCCATGCCACCGAACTGCTGGGCGAGCTCGTAGAAGCCGATGATGTTTGACTCGATGAAGTGGTCGATGTGCACGCCGGTGACCGACTCCACCGTCTGGACCTCGAACAGCTGGCCGGCCTGGTTGGCCTCCAGGTACCGCTGGTCCTGGCTCATGGAGGTGCCGAAGGTCTGGTCGAGTGACACGTTGTAGGCGTAGGCGTAGGCCGCGTCGATCTTGCCCTCGGTGAGCCCGTCGAGGGTCGCATGCGGGTAGTTGACGACGTCGTCGCGGGGGATCGAGAAGCCGACCGCCTTCTGCCCGCCGGCGAAGACGTGGATCAGGATCAGCGTGTCGGTGTCCTGCGGCCCTCCAGGCCTGCCGCAACCTGAGCCGCGTTACCCGAGTGCGTCTCCTTGAGCTGCTGGGCCGACAGGTCCTGCCCCTGGAAGTTGGTCCGGCTCTCTAGTCCCATCACCAGGATGTTCATCGCCCCAACAGAGGGACTGCTGCCGAACGCGGAGGGACTGCTGAGCAGAGGGGGACTGCTGCCGAGCGCGACGCCGTCGCCGAGCGCGCTGGTCAGGCCCACCACCTTGGAGGCATAGCCGGCCACCACGAGAATGACCGCGGCGAGCGCGCACTGCACCACGAAGCCGACCCTGCTCACGGTGACAGCCCTCAGCCCGCGCACGCTCACACTCCTCAATATCGGGCAGGATCCATGTTAACCGGACATATGACCGATACTGATCGCGCCTGGAATGGGCACGGCCGGCTGCTGGCGGGACCTCGCTCGGCATGTTCCTGCTCGCGCTCCCTCAGCTGTGCGGGGTCGGGTACCTGGTTAGGCACGAGACCACCGTGGGGACTACACACCGTGGCTCGTGCTGCTGGCGTTCGGAAAGATCACGGCCACCAGCGTGTCGAGCGGGATCGGCTGAACTGGTTGCGCGCTGGGGTGCGTGAGGATGGTGATCAGGTTTGCGGCGCTGGATCGAGCTGATCCGGCATAGCCGCGCCAGCTGCGGGAACGCTAGCGGGAGCAGGCAGGCTGCTCGGATGGCGGGTATTTCGCTGTACGCGTGGCCCATGCTCGCATATTGCGTTATTAGGCAGATGACAGTATTCGTTAACACGTATCTTCCGGCATCGGTACCTAATTGCTGTCATCCTAAAGAAGGCAGGTGCTGGTCTCAAATAGGAATCGATGCTGAATACTTAGGGGCGAGTGAGACATAAAATGTGCGGAATCGCCGGTTGTCTGGCATTGGCCTCTGGGGAAGACCCGGACCCCGAGCGGGTGCGGATCGCCGCTGCACGCATCGGCCACCGGGGCCCGGACGATGATGGCTTCTACGCTGATTCCGATATTGCACTGGGATTCAAGCGCCTCGCGATCATTGACCTGACGGCAGGTGGTCATCAGCCGACGCGTTCCGCCAATGGGCGCTACTACATGGTCTTCAACGGTGAGATCTACAATTACGTGGAGCTCGGGAATGAACTGGAAGGGCAGGGTGTTCCGCTGCGGACGAGTTCTGACTCTGAGGTCCTCCTGGAGGCGTACGCCAAGTACGGCAAGGATGTCGTGCACCGGCTACGGGGCATGTTCGCGTTTGCTATCTGGGACACGCTGAGTCGTGAACTATTCTGCGCGCGGGATCCGTTCGGCATCAAGCCGTTCTGCTATGTCATCGATGAGAAGCAAGGGCACCCGCGGTTGCTGCGCTTCGCCTCGGAACGAAAGGCCTTGGCTGACGCTGGCGAACTGGGCGCGCTTGATCGCGACGCATTGCGCAGATACCTCAGCTTCCAGTACGTGCCAGCCCCGCAGACCCTGGCCCCTCCCTTCCAGGTCCTCCCGCCTGGGCACGCGATGATTGCCCGGCCAGGCGAAAACGTGAATGTGTACAGGTACTGGCGAGCGGACCTGCGCCCCGCACGTGCACCGGGGCAGGACACTGCCGTGGGCATCCTGGAGGCCATGCGCGACTCGGTCGGCGCCCACCTGCGTAGTGATGCACCGCTCGGCGCGTTCCTGTCCGGCGGGATCGATTCGGCGGCGATCTGTGCCCTGGCCGCAGAACACAAGCCTGATCTGCTCACCTTCACTGTTGGATTCGAGCGTGAAGGGTACAGCGAGATCGACCGCGCGCAGGAAACCGCGGCGGCGCTCGGCGTGAGGTCGCTGCCCTATGTCATCACCGCCGAGGAGTTCTTCGCAAACCTCCCCAACATTATCTGGCATCTAGACGATCCAATGGCAGATGCAGCAGCAGTGCCGCTCTGGTTTGTCGCCCGCGAGGCCAGCAGGCACGTCAGGGTCGCGCTGTCCGGCGAAGGCTCTGATGAGCTGTTCGGTGGATACGGGATCTACCACGAGCCTGCCCTAGCACGCAGCCGGCGAGCGGTTGCCAGACTGGGGGCGGATACCGCTCCAGCGGGCAGCCGCTCTTATCCCCACCGGAGTGAAGGGCAAGTCATTCCTGCAGCGAATGTCCACCCGGCTGCGGTCCCGGTACATCGGAAACGCTCATGTGTACGCTGACCAGGAGGTGGACGCCATCACCCCTTCCGGCGATGCCTCGACACGGGATGAAGGCACTGCCACGGCCTACGGTGTCACGGACCCGATCTTCGCTCAGGCCGACGAAGCCCGCTTGGACGACGTGTCCGCCAAGCAACTCGTGGACATCAACACCTGGCTTTCCGGGGACATCCTCGTCAAGGCAGACCGGATGACCATGGCGCACAGCCTTGAACTGCGGGTGCCATTCCTGGACCGTGAGGTGATGGCGGTGGCCGCACGACTCGCCCGCCGGGAAAAAATCGGGGCAGGCACGACCAAGGTCGCGCTCCGGCAGGCGATGAGCGCAGTCCTGCCGAAGGCCGTGGCTGAACGGGAGAAGCTGGGTTTCCCAGTCCCTATTGGCCACTGGCTGAAGGGGGAGGAAGGGGAATTCGCGGGCCGGGTCCTGCTCGAGGCGCAAACCGAGGAGTGGATCGACCGTGCGGCGGCACTGGACCTCTTGCGGCGTTTCAGGGCTGGGCGATCGGGCGTGACCTGGCGGCAGGTCTGGGTGCTGGTCGTGTTCTCGCTCTGGCATCAGATCTACGTTGAGCGTGTCTATGACCCGGTGGCGCTCGGCTGGGAGAAGCATTCCGAGACCGCGTGGTCACCAGAGCGGCGGCCTGTGCGCCCGCCGGGTGCACGTTCGGCTCCGAGCTAGAGGGAGCGTGTCATGTCTCGTCCTGCTTCATCGCGACCTTCGCGCGAGAGGCGGGCCGCCGAGTCGGTGCTCCGCGTGGAGTCGCGCCACGTAGTCCTGCCACGCACGCAGTTCCTCGTCCTCGACGGCGTGCCCGTCCAGTGCGGGCGCCAGTCGGACTCCGGGTGCCTGCGGCGGTCGTTGCGCTGATGCCGGCTCTGCCGGATCGTCTTCGTGTAGCGACCGCCACCAGATGACCACCGAGAAGCCGGCGAAGAACGGCCACTCGAATACGTACACCCAGCTGAGCTCGTTGCCGGACAGCGCCCGGCTGAGCTCGAACCCGCCAGCGGCGAGGCACCCCGAGGCGACAACGATCAGCGTGGCGTGCAGTCGTAGGGCCTTGCAGGTCAGCCATAGGGTCCGGGGCGCGGGGGTTCGTGTCCTAGACACCGCCATCATGCCTCCTTCGCCCGCTGGCGCCGCCAGTGCGTGCCCTTCCGGTCATCGGTTCGCCGGGGCGGGGTGATCCTCACCCGATCATCGTAGGTGGCCAGATCTTACAAACATCCCGGCGTTCGTGATATTTCGCTCACCTTAACGCCTATGCCTTGATGTCATCGACGGCCAACCGCCAGAATCCACGCTAAAAGTTTGTCCAGGAGAGTCAGGGATGGATACGGACCGGCGTGGCCGTTGTCGGCGGTGCGGTAGCCATATCGCTGCGGCCTAAGCCTGATGACTGCCCCGGCGACCGGGTAAGCAGCTACTGCGAATGGGCAGCCTGGGCAGCTCATCGGCAATGGGCAGCAGCAGCTCGAACTCACTGCCCTCTCCGGGGTCGCTGCGGACATTGACGGTGCCGCCGTGGGCCGCGGCCACCGCGGCCACCAGCGGCAGTCCCAGCCCGGTGCCCTGCGTCTGCCCTTTACCGGCAGTGTTGAACCGGTCGAAGATGAAGGGCAGCTGATCGGCGGCGATGCCCGTGCCCGTGTCGGTGACGACCAGGCGCGCCGGCTCGTCTGGGGCATCGCCAATGACAGCCAGGGTGATGGTGCCGTCGCTGGAGGTATGCCGGACGGCGTTTTCGATCAGCGCGTCAAGTGCGAGCGCGAGCCGTTCCCGGTCCGCGCACACGATCACGCTCTTGAGCATGCCGATCCGCCAGCGCCGGTCGGCGGCGGGCCGCCAGCGCCGGACCAGCTCCGTGACCAGCTCATCAAGGGCGACCGGTTCAGGGTGCAGGAACGCGGGGTCCGCCGCGGCGGCGATGAGGAGAAGCCTCTCGGAGATCCGCCGGAGCCTGGTCAGCTCTCCTATGACGACCGCGACGTCCTCGCCCTCTTGCTGGTCGCTGGCCAGCGCGCCGGCCAGCAGCTCGGCATGGCCGAGCGCGATCGTGATCGGGGTCCGCAGCTGGTGGGCGGCGTCCTGCAGGAACCGCCGCTGGTCGGTGAGGATCCGGGCGATCTGCGCCGCGATCAGCTGGTAGGAGCGCTCCGCCGCGCGCCTGCGGCGGGCGTGCCAGGCCATCGCGAGGAAAACCATCGCCATCAGCGGTACCTCGGCGAGCTCGGCCGGCGGCTCTGGCCCTTGCCGCACGGCGACCGCGATGCCGACCGCCGTCAGCAGCATGACCCCGCCCAGCACCCACAGCGTGGGGCCGAGCTTCCAGGTGCGGAACCCGTAAATAAGGGTCAGGCTGATCCAGATGAAGTGGAACGGGATGGTCTCCCACCCGGGGTACATGACAATGAGGTCGAGGTTGGCCAGGGCGAAGACCATCCAGGCCGCGTCGATCACGCCATTGCGGTGGCGCCGGATCCATCGGGACAAGCCCGACAGCGGGGACGCGGCCACCACGTCTGGTGCCCCGACCGGGCCAGCGTCCTGGCCCGGGCGAGCGTCCTGCTCAGCGAGCGACGAGCTGATAGCCCTCACCCCGCACGGTCTTGATCAGGTCAAAGCCGACCTTAGAGCGGAGCCGCCGGATGCACGCGTCGATGACGTTGGAGCCGGGATCGAAGTCGTAGCCCCAGACGGAGGCGAGCAGCTTGCTCTTGAACACCACCTCCCCGGCGTGGTCCATGAGCTCGCGCAGCAGCAGGAACTCCAGCTTGGTGAGGGACACCGGCCCATGCCCGATGTCCGCCACCATGTGGCTGACGTCTAGGGCAATGCCACCCGCCCTGATTACCTCGCCGGGGGGCTGCGCGGCTCGGCGCGCAGCCGGGCCCTGACCCTGGCGATCAGCTCCGCCAGGGCGAACGGCTTGGTCAGGTAGTCCTGCGCGCCCACCTCAAGCATCTCGACCTTCGCCGCGACGTCGGCCACGCACGACAGCACGATGACCGGCTGGCTCGGCCTGGTGGCGAGCAACTCGCGCAGAGCCTGCCCGCCGTCGACCCCAGGCATCACCAGGTCAAGGATGACGAGGTCGTAGCGATTCTCCCGGGCGGCGCGCAGGGCCATGGCGCCGTTGTCCGCGAAGTCAGTGTCGTAGCCGGCCGCGTTGAGGGCGCGGCCCAGGAACGAGCGGATCTTTGGCTCGTCGTCGGCAACGAGGATGCGCCCGAGAGGTACCACTTTGAACCTACCACTAGTACAGTCGACTCTAGTCGACATTGATGGTGCTTGGCGCCTGATGCTTAGCAATCGATTGCAGCGCGTGTGGGCGCATGATACTCCTACTGAACATGCCGACGCCCCCCTCGCAGTGGCACGACTGCGACCCTAGCCAAGATGTTACATTTGGAGTATAGGTCGCAAACCATGACATTTTAGTCATCATGAGTCCCAAGTGTTGCCCCGCCCCCTGATGCCCCGCCAAGATCGTGCAGTGAGCAACAGCCGGACCTGGGAGCTGGAAACGGCGGGTGGACGCGCCCCGCTGGCGGTGCTTGGCGCGCTTATCGCGCTGACCAAGCCTCGGATCATCGAGCTTCTGCTCGTCACGACAGTCCCGACGATGCTGCTCGCCGCGCGCGGCTTGCCCTCCTGGTGGCTGGTCCTGGTCACGCTAGCCGGGGGCACCCTCGCGGCCGGCTCGGCGAACACGATTAACTGCTACATCGACCGCGACATCGACGCGGTGATGAAGCGCACGTCCCGCCGTCCGCTCGTCAACAAGCAGGGCGCAATCAAGCCAGCTGAGGCCCTGGCCTGGGGCATCGTCCTTGGGGTCGGCGCGACGGCGCTGCTGGGCATCGAGGCCAACTGGCTCGCCGCCGCTCTCGCGGACGCCGCCATCCTCTTTTACGTGTTCATCTACACGCTGCTGCTCAAGCGCCGCTCGCCGTCCAATATCGTGATCGGGGGCATGGCCGGCTGCTTCCCGGTCCTCGTCGGCTGGGCCGCGGTCAAGGGCACCGTCGCCATCCCGGCGATCGTCTTGTTCACGGTGATCTTCTTGTGGACCCCACCGCATTTTTGGGCACTGGCGGTGAAGTACCGTGACGACTACGCCCGCGCCAACGTGCCGATGCTCCCGGTGGTCGCGTCCCTGGAGCAGGTCACGCGCAAGATCGTGGTCTACAGCTACGCGATGGTCGCCGCGACCCTGGCCCTGGCCCCGTACGCGGGCTGGATCTACACGCTGGGGGCAGTCGGCCTGGGCGGGTGGTTCCTGGTGGAGGCGCACCGCCTGCATGCCCAGGCCACCGCAATGGCTACCCTCGCCCCGCGCGAGGCCTCTCCCGCCGCGGTACCGGCTGGTGCCGGCGACGCCGCGACGCACCTCACCCCGATGCGCTTGTTCCACCTTTCAATTACGTACCTGACCCTCCTTTTCGCGGCGGTGGCAGTCTGTGCCCTCCTGCCGGTAGGCGGCTGGTAGCGTCGGCAGCTTCGCTACGGCAATCTCGATGGGCCCGGCGGGCTGGACCTAGCTCAGGCCACCGGCCCGATCTCGCTCAGCAGGTTGGCCCGGTACTCAAGCACCACCCAGCTGCCGACCCGGTACATGGCCTCCGGCCTGCCGAAGAGGCTCTCGTAGGTATGCACTGAGTACGTGCTGTTCTGAACGTCGGCGATCGCCCATCTGGCGTCATGCAGCGCGGGGTCGTACCATAGCGCGTTCGTCTCCCAGCCACGCACGAAAGCGTGCAGGCCAGCCCCGTCCGGCTTCGGCCCAAGGTCGACCGTGCGGATCGCGACCCTGCCGCCGGACTGGAGGGTGATGATGGAAGAGTCCCAGTAGCCGGCTATCCCATAGGTGACCCTGTGCCCCTCGAGCCACGCGGTGAGCGGCGCGGTTTGCGCGTTCCCCGGATCGTAGGGCGCTGGCCCGGTCGCCGGGCCGACATGCGGCCGGGCAGCCGCCGCAGCCAGCGGGAACAGCGCGATCAGCCCGCATGCCGCGACGGCCGCGCGGGTCGGCACCCGCCCGGTGAGCTGGCCAGGAACCAGTGCGCGTGCCGCGAGCACGGCCCCGCAGGGCAGCACTGCGGCAATCTCTCGCGCTCCGCTGGGCACCGGTGCCCGCGAGACTAGGTAAACGCCAAGGTTGAAGATGATCACGGCGGCGATCACCTGCTCGGCGCGGGTCGCCCGGTGCCAGTTCCACGCCACCTTGCCTAGGCCGGCAATGGCGGCGAGCAGGCAGATCAGGCCCAGCGCCGCCCCGGCCGCGCCCAGCGTGGTGTCCGGCCCTGCGACGGCCCCGTAGAGGGACCGCATGTCAAGCCACACGACCGCCACATGCCCTGGCCATTGGCGGGGCGGCGCGAACTGGGTCCTCGGGGCGACCATCTGGTAGCCGCCCAGCCGCGCTATCAGCGCCCGGGTGAGCATCTCCAGCGGCACGGAGGCAATGGCGGCAAGGAGTACCGCCGCGTCGGCGGACCACGGTCGCCGCCCGGCCAGCACGCGGTAGGCGCAGGTCAGCGCGATGGCTGGCACCGCGACATAGGTAACGGTGGCGTCGCCTAGCTCCCCGGCCGCCAAGATCACGCAGGCCGCCGGCGGCACCCACCACCAGCTTGCCGGCCGCGGCAGCGCAAAATCCGGAAGCCGGTCCACCAGCAGCGCGCAGGCCAGCATGAAGACCGAGGTTCCCGGATGATCAGGCTCCTCGATGAGCGTCCATACTGTAAACATGGTCAGCAGTGGCGCGGCGAGCACGGTCACCGTGACCGCGCCGCGGGCCACCCGGGCCGCGCCGCGACTGCCCGCGACCGCCAGCGCCACGGAGCAGGCCGTGACGATGAGGTAGACCAGAGCTGACGCAACATGTGCGGCCAGCGGCCCCAGCCCGAAGATGAGCTGGGTGACGCCGTTGACCGGAAGCTCGAAGGAGTAATACGTCGCGTCGCCGAAGACCCAGCCGTGCAGCAGCAGGTGACCGTGAATGAGGTCCCAGGCCTGGAGCGCGCTGTTGGCCCCGTCAGAGTCGATCCGCCCGCCGAGCGAGATCTGCAGGTAAACGGCGTACAGCGCGAGGCCGGCGCAGGTCCAGCCGACAGCGCCCCGCCAGCGCCGTGCCCTCCAGCCCGGTGGCCTCGCCTCGCTGATGCCCGTCTCCTGCCCAGATGCCGTGCCAGCGAATCCATCGCGGCAACTGACAGAATACGCGCGGCTTGACATAATCGCATGATTTACCGAGCCTGCGTCATTCTCCGATGAGTGAGACCAAAGCGAGACAGTCATGTAGCGCAGGATGCAAATTAGTACTACAACGGAGTGCTGAGATGTAGCGGGTCCCGGCCTGCGGCCATTATCCCGTAGGGTTTTCCGGTTCGGTAAGGTTTTCCACGTTATCATGTGGAAAAGTCTTCGGGACCGGAAAAGTATTCGCGATAAATCAGGCAGTCGCCAATAGTCGACCGTGGAAGCCAATGCGCGGTGAACGGGAATGTGAGCGGCGTAGGGCCGGACGCCAGGCCATGCCGCGCCAGAAATCACGGCTCGCCGTTGCAGTACTAGTGCAGCCGAGGCGCGGCAGCAAGGATCATCGTTTCCGGGCGCGGCCTGCGCGATGTTCTCCACGCTACTGCCGCCCTAGCAAATCACCTCTTGCCGGCAAGGCGGTCCTTCCGGATCGTAATGAACGGAGGCGGAGGATGCCCGGGCGTGCATCGCCGCAAGCAGTTGCGGGCGGGGCTATCAGCGCATAGGGGCTGGGACATCGACTTGTGGGCCGCCGTCGTGTCACCCAACCGGGCGTCATGACAGTGTCGCCCTCGAGCAGGAATACTGACTGTGCGCTAGCCCACGATCTGATGACGCCGCGGCGCCGGCTATGGAACCTGCGCCGGCCTGCGGCCGATTCGCCGGGGGCAGCTCCGGAGGGCTGGGGGGCAGCTCCGGGGAGCTTGGGTGTCCCGGGCCATTCACTGACCCGGGTCATCCGGGCTGGGTCATCCGGGCTGGGTCATCCGGGCTGGGTCATCCGGGCTGGGTCATCCGGGCTGGGTCATTCGCCCGCGTCGCGGGCGAATGACTTGTAAGGCATGATCTCGCCCGGCTTGATCACGCCGTCCTCGATCGCGCGGGCGAGCAGCGCGTCCTTGCTCGGCGCGGTCCGACCGGTGGCCGCGTACTTGGCTCGCGCGCGGCTGATGTACTGCCGGACCGTGTTCTCGCTGATCGACATGCGCCGCCCGACCGATGCTTTCGACATGCCCTGGAACCACAGCAGCAGAGCCTGCAGCTCCTGATCCGACAGCGCCGGCCGGGCCGGGCGCTGGTCGGCGAGCATCGCCCTGGCCTGCGATCGGGTCACGTACGGCCGGTCGGCGGCAGCCGCCAGAACGGCCTCGACCAGATGGTCGCGGCCCTCCTCCTTGGACACGTAGGCGTGCGCGCCGTTGTCCAGCGTCTCCATCACGATCGCCGGATCGCTGTGCCCGGAGAAGGCCACCACCCGGTATCCGGCTGCCACCAGCCCGGGGATCTGCGTGGTGACCAACTCGCCGGACAGCTCCAGGTCCAGGATGACCACGTCGGCCGACGGCCGCGGCACGGCGCTTAGCCCGGTCAGGTCGCGCGCCGTCAGCACCAGCCGCACCCGCTGGCCGGGATCGGACCGGATCCAGGACGTCACCCCCTCGGTGACAACCGGATGGTCTTCGATGATCGCCACTGTCACCTGCTGTTCCATCGCGCCTCCGCCCAGAGCGTGCCGCCGTCTTGCTGCTGTTCGATGGAGACCCCCTCGCCGGCCGCGGGCAGCCGGATGACCGCGCCGGTATCGGCGACGAAGCTGACGGCGATCCCGGCGGCCACCGCCGCCAGGGTGATCCGTGCATGGCTGCGCGCAGCGGTCAAGATCGCGATGGCAGCGTCGGTGATCACCCGCCGGGCCGGGCCGGGCACCTGTGGCAGCGGCCCGGCCGTCTCGATCTCGACGGCGACCCCGCGCCGCTCGGCCACATCGGCACTCGCGTGCAGTTCGTGCACCAGTGGTCCGGGTACCTCATCGCCCTCGGCCAGCAGCCGCCGTAGCCGGGCCGCCTGAACCGCGCACCTGATGCGCACCTGCGCGTCGCCCGGGTCAGCCGTCCCCGCCGCCAGCTCGGCGACCAGCGGGACGGCGCTTTCCTGCAGCGACACCCAGCGGGCCTGCCGGGAGGCCCGGATGATCTCCGCCGTGGCGGCCCGCTCGCGCGCGGCGTGCTCACTGCGGGCCGCCGCGGTGGCCCGGTCGGCGGCGGCATCCAGTGGCCTGACCGCGGCGGCGACGGCCACCTGGGCGCCGGTTGACCAGGCCAGCACTGCGAGGAAGCCGGCCAGGTCGGTGCGGTGCAGCCCGTCCCACACCTGCACGCCCAGGGTGGCCAGGGCCTCGGCGGCGAGGAAGAACGCAAGCTCGGCGAACCGGCGGCGGAGCAGCACGAGCACGCCCGTCCAGCCGGCACTACCCCACGCCCAGTTGACCGCCAGCATCTGGCCGGCCGGGCTGGCCCCAGCCGCTGCCGTGCTGGCGGCCAGCGCGATCACGGCCACCGCCCAGGCTAGGCGCCAGCCGGGCGCTCCGCGCAGCACCAGGACCGACCCGGCGGTGATAGCTAGCGCCATGAACAGCCACATGGCGCCCTGGAAGGCGAACGAGCCGTAAGCCGACCGGTTATGCAGCAGTTGCCCGCCCGCTCCGGCGAGATGCCAGCCCGCAACCAGGAAGACCACAGCGATGGTGAAGGCCCGCTGATAGCGGCCGGACATCATCGCCGTCGGCGCCGCGCCGGTCATGCCGGCCAGCTCACGGTGACGGTCGTGCCCGCGCCGGGACGGCTGGCGATCGCGGCCCGGCCGCCGGCCGCCAGCATCCGCCCGGTGATCGACTCGCGGATGCCCCGGCGGGATGGCGGGATGGCGGCCGGGTCGAACCCGCGGCCGTGGTCAGCGATCTTGACGACCGCCCAGCCCGCACCGCCGGTGACGATCACTTCCGCCTGGCCGGTTCCGGCGTGCTGCTCGACGTTGCGCAGCGCTTCGCCGACGCAGGCGACGAGCTGATCCGCGACCGGAGACGGCAGCGTGACCGGGACGAGCTTCAGCCGCACAGCCAGGTCAACGGCGGCGGCCGCGGCTCGCTCCAGCTCCGGTCTCAGGTCAGTCAGCGTCGCCAACCCGTCCGGCACGGCCGGGGCGCCCGCGAGCTCTTGCAGCACGCGCAGGTCTCGGGCCGCCTGCGCGGTTAGCGCCCGGGATGGTTCGGCAAAGGCTCCGGCCGCGACCATGGCCAGCGTCGACAGCACGGTGTCGTGCAGCTGGCGGTGCTGCTCTCCCTCATCAGCGCGCCGCGCCTCCTCGGTCCGGATCTGCCGCTCGGTCTCCAGGCCCGCGGCGACGATCGCGTCCGCTTGCCGGGCGCCGCCGCGGATCACCGCCACCAGCCCGGCGGCGACGATCGTCTCCACCACCAGCAGCCAGGCATCAGTCAGGTGGCCGGCGCCGAGTCCATAGGCGATGACCACAATCGCGGCCCCGGACAGCCCGAGCCACGGCCGCAGCGCGATCTGCAGGATGTACACCGACGTGCAGGCCAGCGGGAGCATCCAGGTTGTGCTGTCCTTGATCAGCACAACCGGGACCAGGTGCTGCTGCGCGAGCGCCAGCGCCGAGATAACCGCCGCGTCGGCCAGCACCACGGTCGGCGTCAACCCCGACCGCCGGACCCGCCAGGCGAAGAAGGCTGACCACAAGCACAGCGCAGTCAGCGGCGCGCTCAGCCACCAGCCGGAGATCTGCTTCGTTGCGGCCAGCACGGCTACCGCGGTGAACAAGACCGCGCCGCCGAGGCGCAGGGCGATCGCATACCATCCGGCCAGCCAGTGCAGGGCCTGGTCGGATGGCCCTGCTGCCCACGGTCGGCGTGCCCGCTTGCGGCGGCTCACGGGGGGCTGGATCTGCCCCCCGACGAAATCAGCTGCCGGTGGTTCCACCGGACCAGTATGCGCCAGGACCACGGCACCGGGAACGTTAGTCCTGAAGGTTTATGTCGAACCTGGACATCGAGAATGTAACCGGTTTGCCGCCCGTGTCGCTGATTTCCCGCAGTCGGCGGCTACCCCAATGATGAGGAAAGCCGGGCTCGACGATCTACTCGACCACGGCGGGCACCGGTGGTGACCAGGAGCCGGGGAGCAGGCGGGCAAGGACCGCCCGGTGCGTGACGGCGGCCTCGCCGTAATGTTGCAGGCCTTCCTCCGTCAGCACGACGTAAATGCCCCTGCGGTCCAGGCCGCAAGTGCACCGTTCCACGAGGCCGCTCTTGACGAGGCGGTCCACCAGGCGAGACAGGGCGCTCTGGCTGAGGTGCACTGACTCGGCCAGGTCCTGCGCGCGGGACTTGCGCTCAGGGCTCTCGGCCAGGCGGTCGAGCACCTCGAAGTCACTGACCCCAAGCGCGTGACGCTCGCCGAGCTCATGCTCGAGCGCTGCGCACACCGCGGCGTGGCACGCCGTCATCTCCCGCCAGGCCGCCACCACGTCGGTCGCCGCATCGCCGGGTGCCGTACCATGGAGGGCTTCAGATGCCAGGCTCACAGGTACATGCTAACTCGGCGGCGAATCTATTTGCAAGCACATTAATTGCGTTTGCAATAATTGCTTGCACATGCATACATTGTGACTCATGTACTCAACCGAACGGCCCCCGCCGGCCCCTGCCATTGCCATCCGCTCTCCGTCTTCCGCCAGTGTGTACCCTTCCGCTGACGCGCGGTCCGCGGATGGGCTTCACTGGTCACCGCGGCTGTGGGGCGTCCTGATCGTGCTCGGCATCGCGGTGTGGCTTGACGCGCTCGATGTCTCCATGGTCGGCGTCGCCTTGCCATCCATCCGGACAGCCCTCGACCTGTCCACGTCGTCACTGCAATGGATCGTCAGCGGCTACGTCCTCGGCTACGGCGGGCTGCTGCTACTCGGCGGTCGCGCCGCCGACCTTCTCGGGCGCCGCCGGGTCTTCCTCGCCGCGGTTGCCGCCTTCGCGGTGCTGTCGATTCTCGGCGGGCTGACCAGCGTGCCGAGCCTGCTGATAGCGGCCCGGTTCGTCAAGGGCATCGCGGCGGCGTTCACCGCGCCCGCCGGCATGTCGCTGCTGACCACGACGTTCCCCGAGGGGCCGATGCGCAACCGGGCGTTCAGTGTGTACTCGGTCTTCGGCGCGAGCGGCTTCTCCCTCGGGCTCGTGCTGTCGGGCCTGCTCACCGAGGTGAACTGGCGGTGGACCCTGCTCGTCCCGGCGCCGGTCGCCCTCGTGGTGCTGGCCGCGGGCTGGTGGGTGATCCCTCGCGAGACGCCGGCCGAGCGCGGTGCCCGTGACGACGCCGCGACGCCTGCCGTCCGCCGCACGTTCGACCTGCCCGGGGCACTGACCGTCACCGCGACCGTGCTGCTGCTGGTGTACACAGTCGTCTCTGCGCAGCAGGCCGGCTGGGCGTCGGCGCGCACCATCGGCTCGTTCCTCCTGGTCGCGGTAGGGATCGCCGCCTTCATCGTCATCGAGTCGCGCAGCCGGGACCCGCTGATGCCGCTGGGAATCTTCCGGTCCGGGCCGCTGCTGCGTGCCAACATCGGGGCGGTCACCTTGTTCGGCTCCTTTGTGTCCTTCCAGTTCCTTGTCACCCAGTACCTCCAGAGCCTGGCCGGATGGTCCCCGATCGCGACCGCGCTGGCGTTCCTGCCCGAGGGCGTCGTGGTGGCGATGCTGTCAGCGTGCATGGGCGGGATGCTCAGCCGGTTCGGCCCTGCCCGGCTGGCCGCCGCGGCCTTCGCGTGCCTGGCGGTCGCCTACGCGGTGTTCCTTCGGACCGGCGTCACCCCCGACTACCCGGCTGTGATGCTGCCGACGATGCTGCTGCTCGGGCTGGCGTTCGGCCTGGGCTTCTCAGCGCTGAGCGTGGCCGCCACCGAGGGGATGCCGAACGACGAGCAAGGCCTGGCCGCGAGCTTGTTCCAGACCTCGCTCCAGGTTGGCGGGGCCCTGGTCCTGGCCGTCGTCACCGCCGTGGTCGACGCCGGCGGCGGCAGCCATCTCACCACGCCGGCTGCGACGCTCGCCGCTTACCGGCCGGCGCTGTTCCTGATCACCGGTGTCGCCACCGCTGGCGCGCTCGTCGCTCTCGCCGGGCTGCGGCGCCCCGCGCTGGCAGTCGTCATGGAAGCTATCGAAGATGACTAGGGCGACGCGTCGCACTGGCAACTCGCCGCGATTACGGATAGGCGGCGGGCGGCGCTCAGGGCGCAGCCAGCCGCCTATCCGGGACCAGGATGGTTACGCGGTCACGTCCCGGCGGGCGAAGGTGATCGACGCCGCCGTGATCGCCACCACGATGTAGATCGCGGCGACGATCAGCCCATGGCTATAGGTGATGCTGAAGTCCGGGTCGCCGCCGCCCGCGATCGTCGACAGCGAGATCCCTGGCAGCCACGGCGCGGCGCTGGGTACGATGCGAGTCAAGATGAACTGCTCGATGACCAGGAGCCATGCGAAGCCCACGATGACGGCGGCCACCGCCGAGCGCAGGAACTGCCCGATCACGAGGCCCAGGATGCTGTAGCCGATCACGGCCAGCTCGATGTTGCCCAGCGCGTTGAACAGGTCGCCGAGCCCGGTCCCGGTGAACCACGCGCTGGTCGAGACGCCGCGCGACTGCGCCAAGGCGTTGGCGACGAGGAACGCGACGACCGCCGCGAACGCCGTGGCGAGCACCATGAACGTGACGACGGCGAGCATCTTGCCGGTCAGCAGCGTGACGCGGCGCGGCTGGCGGACCAGGAGCTGGCGCAGCGTGCCGAGGCTGTACTCGTTGGCCGTCTGCGCGGCGGCGGTGCCGAACGCGACGACGCCCAGCAGGAATGTCGCGCGGGTAAGGCCGAAGACCAGGCCGTTCGGCCGGGCGAGCTGCTGCAGCGAGGGCAGGCCGCCGCCGGTGCCGTGCGCCGGCGCGTTGCTGAAGATCAGCACGACGAACAGGGACGACGCGGCGGCAAGGCCGAGGAAGGTGGACAGCAGCAGGGTCTTGCGCTTCAGCTTGACCCACTCGCTCAGGAATGACGCCAGGATCACCTGATCGCTCCCATCTCCTGGCCAGGGTTCATGGCCGCGTCGGTTCCGGTCAGCTGGAAGAACACGTCCTCCAGGCTGTGGGTGCGCTCGGAGATCTGCCGCAAGGTGATGCCGCCGCGCGCCGCGAGCCGGTTCAGGTCGGCGGCGCTGACGCCCGAGCCAGAGACGACGACCGTGCCGTCGGCCCGGCTGGCCGTCACTGACAGGCCCGTGACCTCAAGGGTCCTGCGGAGATGCTCAACGTCAGCAGAGTGCTCGGGCGCGACCACGATGTCAGGGCGCTGTCCCCCTGCGAGGTCGGCCACTGGTCCCTGGTGCACTAGCCGGCCGCCGCGGATCATGACGATGTGGTCGCAGACCTGCTCGATCTCCGAGATCAGGTGACTCGATACCAGGACTGTGATCCCATCGTCGGCAAACGACCTGATCAGGCCGCGCATCTCAACGATGCCCCCTGGGTCCAGGCCATTGGTCGGCTCGTCGAGGATCAGCAGCTCGGGACTCGGCAGCAGGGCCGCCGCGATGCCTAGCCGCTGCTTCATGCCCAGCGAGTACGAGCGGTACTTGTCGCCCGCGCGGGCCGTCATCCCCGTCCGCTCCAGTGTCGGCTCGATCGCGGAGACCGGGATCTGCCCGAGGCGCGCCAGCGCCTTCAGGTTGTCCCGCCCGCTCAGCTGCGGGTAGAACGCTGGCGATTCAATGAGCGCGCCGACCTTGTGCAGGTAGCTGGCGGGATCCGTCAGGCTGCCACCGAGGATCGAGCCGCCTCCCGAGGTCGGGCGAATGAGGCCGAGGAGCATCCTGATCGTCGTCGTCTTGCCGGCTCCGTTGGCGCCACGAATCCGCAGACCGAACCCCTCGGGATGGCGAGGTTGACGCCATCCACCACGGTGCGGTCACCAAAGCGCTTCGTGAGCCCGGCGGTCGACACGGCAAGCGACGAGCTTGGCGGCTCCCCGGTCCGCCGCGTCGCCTGAGTAATCGTCATGTTGGAACACTACTGACCAGGTCCCGCTGTTGCATCCTCCCAGAAGCCAGTCTTAACCCCCTGAGACGTCCTCAGGTAGTAGGCCAAAAGGACCACGGCGTGGCTCAGCCGGCTCTGCGGTGCCCCACTTTTGCTCGAGCTTGCCGAAGTGCCAGACGGACAGGGCGACGATCCAGGTGAGCACGAAGACACCCACGATGATGAACCCGGCGGTGTTGATGTTGAAGTTCTCCAGGAAGGACCAGAATCCACCGCTCAGGTTGCCATCTTGTCCGAGCAGTCCGAGGAGCTCGATCGCGCCAATGAAGATGGCGACGAAGACCGACAGGCCAGTGATAGTGAGGTTGTAGTACACCTTGCGAACCGGGCGGGCGAAGGCCCAGTCGTAGGCGAAGTTCATGAAGCAGCCGTCGGCGGTGTCGAACAGGCTCATCCCGGCGGCGAACAAGATGGGCAGCGACAAGATGGCGTAGAACGGCAGCCCGCCGACGACGGCGGTGCCAGCCAGGACCAGGAGCGCTACCTCGGTGGCGGTGTCGAATCCGAGGCCGAACAGCAAGCCGATGGGGTACATCTTCCACGGTGCGTCCACCCGGCGCGACAGCCTGCCGAGGAACCTGTTCATCAGGCCGCGCTTGTTCAGCTGCTCCTCGAGCTGGGCGTCGTCGTAGGCGCCGGTGCGCATCTGCCTGAAGACCTTGAGGATGCCTGTCAGGATCACGATGTTGAACGCCGCGATGAGGAACAGGAAGAACCCGGACACGCAGGTCCCGACGATGTCGGTGGTGTACTGCAGGTGCGAGCTGGAGTCCTTGACCTGCTCGTCCAGCCCCCGCATGCCGAAGTTCAGTAGCACCGCGAGCACGAACACGACGGAGGAGTGGCCGAGGGAGAAGAAGAACCCGACCGACAGCGGGCGCTTGCCCTCGCCCACGAGCTTGCGAGTGGTGTTGTCGATCGCCGCGATGTGGTCGGCGTCGAACGCGTGCCGCATGCCAAGGGTGTAGGCGAGTGCCCCGGTCCCGAACCCGAAGATCTCGCTCTGGTTGATGCGGTAGTGCCCGCTCACCGCGGCGGCCAGCATGAGCCATCCGGCCACGTGCAGGCCGACGATCGTCGCGGTCATGCCACCCGCCCCGGCCCACTCGCGGGGGGACAGCGCGTGGCCGATCCGGGCCAGCCGGTCGCTCACGTTAGCCATCGGGCAGCTGCCTTCCTCCAAAGTGCCTGGTCGGAGGCCACTGTATAAGTAATTGCAACTAACTTGCAATTACACAACCTGGGAAAGTGGCGATATGTGCTACATGTCGCGTCAACAAGAGCACTCAGCCGGCGTACGCTCACCGGCGTGCTGGCCAGTCAGCAGACCGGCGGGCTAAGGCCTGGTTCGCCACCGCGGCGCGATCCATGCGCCGCGGTAGCAGTGCCACCGACCCCTACCGCGCGGTCGAGGGATGACGTTCCCCGTCCAGGAAGGATTCCATCGGAAGGGTCGCGGCGCCGAGGGCGACCGCCCAGGGGCCCAGCTGGCCGAGCTCTATGGAGGTGGCGGCGAACGGGTGCGGCAGGCAGTGCTGGCGGGTCGACTCGCGGATCGCTGGCAAGTGGGTTCCGCCGAGCAGCAGGCCGGCCCAGCCGCCCAGGATGACCCGCTGCGGGTTGAGCAGGTTGATCAGGCTGCCGATCCCGGAGCCCCAGGTACTGGGTGGTTTCCTCAAGGATGGTGGCCGCGAGCACCGAGGTCTCCGCGTCGCTGATCAGCTCCGCCAGCGCTGCCTCCTGGTCGCTGCCCGCCATCGGGCGGCCGTACCGCTCCAAGATCGCCTCCGCGCCGGCGTAGGCCTCCAGGCACCCCGCCGCCCCGCACCGGCACCTGCGGCCGCCGGTCACGACGGTGACGTGCCCGAACTCGGCCGCACTAGAGGTAGAGCCCCGGTAGGAATTGCCATCGGACAGCAGCGACGCCCCCACGCCGGAGCCGATGAGGATGACGACAGCGTTCCGGGTCTCTCGGCCCGCCCCGAACCACAGCTCCGCCTGCCCCATCGTCTTCGCGCCGTTGTCAAAGTGCAACGGCAAGCTGGTGCCAGTGCGCAGGAGCCGCTCCAGCGGAACCGCGTCCCAGCCGTAGGTCTGACCGTGCACCAGCACCTCGGGACCCTGCTCGATGATCCCGGGGACGCCGACGCCGACGCCGACGACCTTCGCCGGGTCGACCTCGCTGCCGGACAGGACCGCGCTCAGCCCGGAGAGGATCTGCTCGACCACGGTGTCCACGTCATGCTGGTAGGGGTCCAGCGGGTACTCGGCCTTGGCCCGCTCGGCCATCGTCAGGTCGAAGAGCTCGACCCGGGTCCGCGTCTCGCCCACGTCGACCCCGATGACGTAGCCGTGCTCGGGGTTCATGCCGAGCATAGTCCGCGGCCGCCCGCCGTCTGAGTCGAGGAACCCGGTCTCCAGCACGATGCCCTCGTCAAGCAGTTCGCGCACCACGTTGGTCACGGATGCCGGGCTCAGCCCAGTCGCCACGCTCAGGTCCTGCCGGCTCTGCGGCTGGCTCAGGTGCGGCTGGCTCAGGTGCGGCTGGCTCAGGTAGAGCGACCACAAGATGGCCGCCCGGTTGTCGCGCCGCAGGTCACGGACCGTGCCGCGCTTGCGGTTCTGCATGTCCCCCCCAAAATTCACGACGTGACATAACGGTAGCCGCCCGGCCGTAGCACTTGCGCCCCGGCCCCTAGCCACGTTGTACATCCTTGACCACAGGTTTCGCGAGAGTTAAGTTTCGTCTTGAAATAAGTCCTAACTCTTACCATGGGAGTTTGCTTATGCACCGTTTGATCAGGCCGCTGGCGCTTGTGGCGACGCTCGCCGCCGTCACGCTGGCCGGGGCGGCCCTGCAAGCCAGTGCGGCACCGCAAGCCAGCACGCGGCCCGCCGACACCGCACCGCCCGCCGCGAGCATCTGCCCTGACGCCGCGACGGCGACCTTCGGGCCGAACGTCTGCGTCTTCACCCCGAGCATGACCCAGGACCAGGTCCAGGCCGACCTGAACGCGATCGCCGACCAGCAGGTCCCGGCCGCCAGCCAGTTCGACGACCAGCGGTACGCGATCTTCTTCGAGCCGGGCACCTATGGATCGGCGGCGAACCCGCTGGTGTTCCAGGTCGGCTACTACACCGAGGTGGCCGGCCTCGGCGCGCTGCCGCAGGACACCGTCATCAACGGGGCCGTCGAGGTGTTCAACAACCTTTGCACGGCCGGGACCAGCAACTGCAACGCGGACGACAACTTCTGGCGTTCGCTGTCCAACGTGGACCTCAACGTGGACCTGCCGTCCACGACGCCCAACTACTCGCCTCCTGCGCTAGACGCGTACGGCGCGGGCTGCGCCAACAGCGCGGAGTTCTGGGCGGCGTCCCAGGCTGCCCCGCTGCGCCGGGACATCATCAACGGCAGCGTCGTCTTCCAGGACTACTGCTCGGCAGACAACTACGCCAGCGGCGGCTTCATCGCTGACAGCCAGGTCACCGGTGACGTGGACTTCTATGGCAACCAGCAGTACTTCCTCCGCAACAGCTCGATCGGCGGCGTGGGCGGGTGCCCCGGCGGCCTGTGGAACGACGTCTACTCCGGCGTCGAGGGCGCCCCGTCGGCTGTCTTCACCGGGGCGTGCGAGCAGAACACCGTGCTGGCCGCTAGCCCGACAACCGAGGAAGAGCCGTTCCTCTACCAGGACGCGAACGGCAGCTACCAGGCCTTCGTCCCGTCGGTCCAGCACAACACGACCGGAACGACGTGGGCCAGCGGCACGGAAGCCGGCTCGAGCATCGCGCTGAGCCAGTTCTTCATCGCCAGCCCGGCTACCCCGGTCGGCGAGATCAACCTTGCCCTGGCCCTCGGGAAGAACCTCGTCCTTACGCCCGGCGTCTACAACCTGGACCAGCCGATCGTGGTCAGCCGCCCGGACACTGTCGTCCTCGGGCAGGGCTTCGCCACCCTGGTCCCGCAGCACGGCAACGCCGCGCTCATCGTCACCTCGAACGTGGGAGTGAAGGTGTCCGGCCTCATCGTTGACGCCGGCCCGGTGAACTCCCCGGCTCTAGTCTCGGTCGGAGGGCTGCTCGGCACGTCGCAGCAAGCGGCGGCGGACCCGGACACCATCCAGGACGTGTTCTTCCGCATCGGTGGCGCCGAGACGACGCCCACCTCGGCGACAGTCAGCCTGCTTGACGCCGCACCGCACTCAATCATCGATGATGTCTGGGCCTGGCGTGCGGACCACGGCAATGACGTCGGGTGGACGCTGAACAAGGGCGACACCGGCCTCGTCGTCACCGGCGACGACGTCACCGCCTACGGCCTCGCGGTCGAGCACTACCAGAAGTCCGAGGTCATCTGGACCGGCCAGGGCGGCACTGACGTCTTCTTCCAGAACGAGCTTCCCTATGACCCGCCGAGCCAGGCGGACTGGAACCAGTCGGCCACCCAGCTCGGCTACCCGGCGTTCGAGGTCGGCAAGAACGTGAAGACCTTCAATGGCTACGCCATGGGTAGCTACGTGGTCTTCATCAATACGTCCGCGACCCTCAACGTCTCCCAGGCTTTCGAGTCACCGGACACCCCGGGCGTCCAGTTCCACAACGTCTTCGGCGTGTGGATCGCCGGCTCCGGCGGGCTGGACTCGGTCGTCAACGGCGTCGGCGGCCCGGCGACGTCCACCAGCCCAGGCACCGTGGTACCCGTCGACGTGACCAGCTACCCATAACCCCACACCAGGCGCTTAGTTAGGCATCCAGGTTTGCAGGTAAGGCCCGGGTTTTCCCCGGGCCTTACCTGCTTTGGCCCGAAGACTAGCCGAGGCCGTCGCAAGGCCAGCTTGCCTGCCCGCAGTGCGGTGTTGCCCGCTTACCGAACGGGCCTGCCAACTCCCTTCTCCAGCAGCCCAGCCAGCAACGTTCCTATGCGCACGGCCGAAGCACGGGCCGCGGCTACCACGTCCGCGTGGTCGAGAGGGGCGTCTGCCAGGCCCGCGGCCGGATTCGTTACGAGCGAGATGGCGAGGACCTCCGCCCCTAGATGATGCGCGGCGATGGCCTCTAGGGCGGTGGACATGCCGACGAGGCCGGCCCCATCCCACGCATCATGCGGATCTCGGCCGGGGTCTCATAGTGCGGGCCGGGGACGGCCGCGTAGACGCCCTCCGCCAGCGTCGGGTCAAGTTCCCTGGCGAGCTTGCGAAGCCGAGGGGAGTACAGCGCGGTCAGGTCGGTGAACCGGTCTGGGTAGCCCGCTGGCGGGTTGGGACCCGACAGCGGGGAGCGGCCGGTGAGGTTCAGGTGGTCGCTGATGAGGACCGGCTCGCCGACGCTGTAGCCGACGTTGACGCCGCCCGCCGCGTTGGTCAAGATGACCGTCCGCGCGCCCGCCGCGATCGCCATGCGCACGCCGTGGACCACCGTGGCGGGCTCGTGTCCCTCATACAGGTGCACCCGTCCGAGGAAGAGCAGCACTCGCGTGCCATTCGCGGTCGTGATGAGACGCACGCTGCCCTGGTGCCCTGGCACGCTGGGGGCGGGGAAGCCACCGAGCTCGGCGAAGGAGACTTCCCGCTCCGCCGGGCCGATGACGTCCCCGGCCGCCATCCACCCGGAACCGAGCACGATGGCGGCGTCGAGGTCTGCGTGTGGCCGTCCGCAGATGGCCGCGAGGCGTGCGGCGCTGGCCTGGGCGAGCGCGTAAGGATCGGTGTCGTCAGGGGTCATGATCTGGATCTTCTCGCAGCTAGGCAGGCCTGTGGCGGCGGATTGTCACGGCCAGTTATCTGAATGTGATAAGCGTCACTAAATGGTAAGGATGCCACCTAACCGGTTTTTTTGGGGAGTTGCGGGCGAGTGAACTTCCGTTATGGCATCGTTGTTCGGCAGCAGGGATGGGGCGCGGATCGACCGAAAGGACTGTCTTGTCTCGACATCGCTCTGCGATGCTGGAGCCTGCAGAGCCAGCATCGCCTAGACAGGTAGCATCGCCGCCGGCCCCCGGGAAGGGACCATCCTTCAGCGGTGCCTCCCGCAACACCGGACCGCTTCCGGGGTCGCGTAGCGCTCGCAAGAAGAAGGGACTGCTGCGGCGCACCGGGATCGTCATCCCCGCGATCGGCGTGGCGGCGATCGTCGTGGCCGTCGTCACCGCCGCGTCATACCTGTCGAGCTCCAGCGGCAGTGGCGCCAGCGGCCTCGCGTCTGCCCTGAACTCGCTTACGAAGAGCGGCTCGATCCAGGCACTTGAGGCCGAGCGCCAGCAGATCATCGTCATGGATGCCGCCGCGGTCACCATGGCCACGGCGGCCAAGCCGGCGACGGTCAGCCCGTCGCAGGTGATCGCGGCGAACCAGGCGGCTGCGGCGGCTGCGGCGGCTGCGCAGGCCCCCGTCGACAGTGGCACCAATGACGGCTCGGGCAGCAACGACGTTGCCCAGGCGGCACCGCCGGACCCGGGCACGGCGCAGCAGATCGGGTACGACATGCTGCCGAGCTTCGGCTTCAACCAGTCGACGCAGTGGACGTGCCTGCTGGACCTGTGGAACCAGGAGAGCGGCTGGGTGTACGACGCCTACAACCCCAGCGGTGCGTACGGCATCCCGCAGTCACTGCCCGGCGACAAGATGGCAAGCGCCGGCGCGGACTGGCAGACGGACCCGACCACCCAGATCAAGTGGGGCCTTGGCTACATCACCGACGTGTATGGCACTCCATGTAACGCCTGGGACCATGAGGTCGCCGACGGCTGGTACTGAGTTCTTCCGAGCTCCGGCACGGTTATAGCGGACGTATGCCACGAAATGGGGATCCGCAGGTAATGCTAAATGCGGCCCGCAGTGAGAAAACTGCGGGCCGCTTTTTTTGGTGTGTTCTCTATCACGCCCATGACTGCAATTCATGATCATAATAATTACGTTGGGTGATTTTTTCCGGTCATGGGAAGTTCGCTGTATCGAGTGCTGGAAGCCCTGCCGTGTCGGCGCAAATGGCGTCGCGATGTGTGCTTTGAGAACTCAAACGGCCTTCCGAATATCGAATCCTGTGATCTACATCACGACACAGTTCATACATTGACCGGCGTGTCTTCTGGCATCTTCTGATACCGACAGCATCCCGGATGGCGTGATGCCTCTGCTGAGGCCTAGTGGTGCCCTGACCCTGCACCAAGTCCGCCATCCCGACGCGGTCGCCGGACCTGGAGGTAATTCCCTGACAGGCTTCGCGCGGCCTCTTCGAATCAGGGATGAAAGACAGCGCAAGGCGCATGCAGCGCCCGCGCAGAAGCAAAGGCTCACAGTTGGCTCGGCATTTTCGCATGCCTCGCACCAGTAAGCTCTCGGTTATCGCTGGTGGCAGCGTGCTCTGCGTCGCCGCAATGGCGTCCGTTACGGCGGCTACCTGCCCGGCGACGGCCGCGGCGGCAGTCGCCCGCCCGGAGCCCAGGACCGACCTGGCGAGCGTTACCCAGGCGCGGTCCGCGGCGCTGTCCGGCTCCCTGCTCGCCGGTTCCCTGTTCGCCGCTTCGCTGTCGGCCGCCTCCGCGTCGGCCACCGCGAACGCGGCGCAATGGACGGCGACTTACCGGACACAGGAGGCGGCAGACAGCAAGGAGGCCACGGTCGCGACGGCAGCGTGGGGACACGCCTTCGTCCTGGCCGAGATCCGCGCATCGGCAGTGAACGCCAACGAGGCACGCCTCGCGCTGCGGGCCAGGCAGGCAGCTGCCCGGGCCGCACGGGCGCGTGCGGCGGCAGCTCGTGCCGCGGCGGCGCGTGCGTCAGCCGCCCGTGCGGCAGCGGCGCGTGCGTCAGCGGCCCGTGCGGCGGCAGCCCGGCGGGTAGCTCGGGAAGCAGCCCGGCGGGCCGCTCGGGAAGCAGCCCGGCGGGCCGCCGCGCGGAAGGCGGCGTCGTCCGGAGCACGCATGGCCGCCATGCCGTCTGGCTCCCCGCAAGAGATCGCCCGGCACATGCTCGACGCCGACGGCCAGCGGAGCCAGTTCTCCTGCCTGGACTCGCTGTGGCGGCAGGAGAGCGGCTGGAACATCTATGCCCAGAACCCGGGCTCCGGTGCCTACGGCATCCCGCAGGCGCTACCAGCCGGCAAGATGGCGAGCGCTGGGCCGGATTGGCAGTCCGACGCGGCGACCCAGATCGCCTGGGGCCTGTCCTACATCAACAGCACCTACGGATCGCCCTGCGCCGCCTGGGCCCACGAGGAAGCCACCGGCTGGTACTAGCCGGCCCTGGGGGTATCCCCAGCCCGCCAGTTGTAGGGATCGCGTCGACTTGATTAGTGGGTGGTCAACTTGATCACCCACTGATCAGTTGCCCGTGTACCTGATCAACGACGGCTCCATCGCAACGCTAGGTGAGGCCGTTTCTCTCCGTAGTCGATATGTTTCGTGACGTCGATACGGGGCTTGAGGTGATGCATGCGCCTGAAGGGGGATGCGGTGGGGATCATTCTTGATGGTGCCATGGTGTCGCTGCGAACGGCCAGGTACCGGGAGTAGACCAAGCCGTTCCACCGGAACGGGGGCGTCTGTGCCATCGGCTCGAACGCGAGACGAGGTTTGAAAGGCTCGGCCGACAGGTCACGGAGGCGGCCGGCATTACGTGCCCTGCGAAGTTCTATAAGCCCGCTGCTGAGCGCGTCGGGTTCCACATCGTGTGGTTTCCAGGGGGCACACACCGGACGGGCCGTCAGTTCGACGAGCGGCACGAGTAGTCCGTGCCGGTACAACTCGCGCAGTGCCGGATGATCGAGTGCTATACCGCGTTTCCCTGCTTCTTCGATGGACGAAGCCGTGTCGAGCAGATGGCTCTGCGAGAATGCCCAGGGCATGGAAACGACCCCGATTGCCGTCGCATCGCCGGGCAGTTGCACGCGTCGCAGTCTAGCGGTTGGCGGACTCCCAAGGTCGATCACTCTGTGGTGCTCTGCGGGTGTACATCAAAACGAAGGGCCAACGCGTTTTCGCTGGTACCGGCACCGGACACCCTGCTCCTCGCCGCGCCGGTCGCCCAGAAATAGCGGACCACTAGAGACGCCTCCGGCCAGACCCGTGGGCCACCTGCAGGATCTGGCCCAATTCAGGGAGCCAGATCCTGCAGATGAATCTCACAGTGAGTGACCGGAGGCGAGGCCGTGCCCGCTACAGAACCTTCCCACTGATACCCAGGGACCTTGGGCATCAGTCACATAACGTGACCTCGGCTCGCCCTCGAAATGCTCAACTGCCAATCCGCAGCCCGCGCTGAGGCCTGATCAAGAACGACGAAGCCGCAGGTGGCGCTGATCAGATTGACGCGATCCCTACACCAGTCAGGGGAGGCCGGGGCCCGCGGGTTGTGCGGGCTCCCCTGGGAAGGGGGTGTAAGGGGGTCTCCCCCTTAGGCGGGGGGGCTGGGGGGTCGTCCCCCCGGCTAACACCGCACGGCCCGTGGCAACAGGTACCACGGGCCGTTCGGAATGGAAAAGGAACTAGCCGATGGTCGGCCGGCGCCCTGGCTGCTGGACAGGCGGGACCTGGTCGGTGTCCGGAGCCGTCGGCAGCGGGTACTCGGTGGAGGTGTACTGGGCGACCTGTAGCGGGCCGCTGGTGTCGTACAGCTTCGGCGCCTCGGCGTAGGAGTCGAAGCGGAACGCGTTGGTGAGGTCGCTGAAGTTCTCGCGACGCCAGTTGGTGACGTTCGGCGCGGGCACGCCGGTGATCTTCTCCAGGAACTGCAGGCTAGAGGTGTGGTCAGACTGCTCGCTGAACACCCAGCCGCCCGCGGTCCACGGGGAGACGATGATCGTGGGCACGCGGAAGCCCGGGCCGACCCACTCGCCGTCGGACGTGGTGCCGCCCGGAGACTTGGCCACGGTCACCCACTCGCCCTCGGTCCCGGCCGGCGGGATGATCGGCGCGACGTGGTCGAAGAGCCCATCGTTCTCGTCGTAGCTGAGGATGAAGACGGTCTTGGCCCAGACCTCCGGGTTGGCGGCGATGGCGTCGATCTTGGACGCCACGTACGCGGCACCGGCATTCGGCAGGTAGTCAGGGTGCTCCGACTGGGTGGACGTCGGGAACAGCCAGCTGACGGTCGGCAGGTTGTCGTTCATCGCGTCGATCTCGAACTGACCGTATGGCTGGGTGGTCATGGCGTTCTGGTACAGCGAGGAGCTGGTCGGCGCGTTCTGGAACTGCTTGAAGTTCTCAAGCACGTTGGTGCCGTAGTTGTCGGCCCCCTGGTAGCACTTCCACGAGACGCCGGCCTCATCCAGGGACTCGGCGTAGGTCTTCCAGGTGTAGGTGCCGTCGGTGATGTTGTTATCGAGGGCCGGGCCGCCATTCTCGCCAGTCGGGTCGATCGTCCCGGTCAGCCACATGTAGCGGTTCGGGTGCGTCGGGCCGAGCACCGAGCAGAAGCCGTTGTCCAAGATGGTGAACGCAGAGGCCAGCGCCCGCTGGAACGGGATGTCCTGCTCCTCGTAGTAACCCATGACGTACTGGAAGTTCGTCGGGCCGTCGGCCGCGTAGTGCGCGGGCATCCAGTTGTTGTTCGCGCCGTTGTTCAGCGCGCTGTGCTGCACCAGCCACGCGTGGCTGGTCGACGGGATGGCCTGGGCGCCAGTGGTGAGGGTGTCCAGGTGCCAGGGGAGCTGGTAGCCCGAAGTGTTGTACGGGTCCGGCTGGTAGAAGACACTCTTGCCGGACTGGGTGCCGGACTTCTGGATTAGCGCGTTGCGGTCGCCGAAGCCACGTACACCCGGGAAGGTGCCGAAGTAGTGGTCGAAGCTCCGGTTCTCCTGCATGAGGAGCACGACGTGCTTGATGTCGCTGAAGCGGGGCTGCTTGCTGGGCAGCGGCTCGGCGAGCGCCCTGCGGACGTTCGCCGGGAGGGTCAGCGCGGCGCTCGCGGCCGCGACGGCGGCACCGCCACCGAGGAGGCGACGGCGCGTGAACGCGGAAGAGGTGTTCTCAGCCATGTGCTCATTCGAACCAGAGAAGATGGCCGCTGAGTGGCGGGCGGGTGATAAGGCAGCGTCCGATGGTAAACGATTGCTAACTGAGGTTAATGGACGCTCCGTAATTGTGTGAGCGTAGATGCCGGAGAAATTGGGACGTTCTGGACCTTTTGAAGTGAGTGGCGGTTGATCCGAGTGGGTAACTGGCCGCCTCGTATAGCGTGACCTGCCGTTTCATGGAAGCCCGGAGGCCTGGTCCGCGTCCCTGCCGCGATGCGGGGCCTAACGTTCGAGATGAACGGAAAGTGGCTCAGGGGTGAAGCTGGGATTAGGGATTCGGCTGGAAGGTTTTCAGCATGTCCTGAACGCGCGGGAGCATCGTGGACTGCCAGATTTTGTTGGGCGAGGTCGCGAGGATCGCGTAGGACTGCGGGCCGTTCTTGGTCCGCAGGATGAACAGGATATCCTCGGCCTTCATCATCGTCCCGGCCGAGTTCGTGTAGTAAAACGCCCAGATGGCGCCGGGCGTGCCGCGGACGTCCTCGGCGGACAGCCGGACCTGCTTGTAGCCGGGGAAGCTTCCCTGCGCCAGCGTCTGGCTCTTGAGGTACTGCGCCTCGGCGACCATGTTGCTCTTGGTGTGCGCGGTGAGGTCAACCTCGACGTTGCTGACTCCATCCGGGGCGTCGATGAAGACCCGCTGCGGGGTGCCCGACTGCTGCTTGACCTTCCAACTGCCCGGATAAGAGATCGTGAAGCCGTCCGTGGTCCCCGTCTGCGTCGGGGTGAACGTCGACTTGGCGAAGCTGGCCGGTACCGCGCCCCCGGTGTCGTTGATCGCGATGATCAGCCCCGGCGAGTTCGCGGTGAGCGCTGGGACGGTGCCAGACGCGGCCACTGGCGTGGTCCGCGCCGGATCCTTGGTGCTTCCGTGCATGCTAAGGACGGTTGCCACCACGGCGCCCACGGCCACGATGACGACCAGTGCCACGACGGCGAGCAGGGCCTTGCGACTCCCCTTGCGTCCCGCGCCGCTCGTGCCAGACCCCCCCGCTGGGGCCAGGTCTTGCGGGACGGGCGACTGCGAGACGGGCGACTGCGAGACGGGCGACTGCGAGACGGGCGACTGCGGGACGGGCCGCGCAGGCGGCGGGTACTGCCCGTGTGGCAGCGCCGCGGGCGTCGCAGGACCCGGGCGCCGCTCGGGCTGGTAGGCATTGGCCCACCACGGGTCCTTGTCAGACGTGACTGCCCGGGGTACCCGGGTCGTGGCGGCGGTCAGCGGGGCGGGCGACGGTGCCTTGACCGCTGCCCGTGGCGTGCCTGACGAGGCGGCGATGGACGACGGCCTGGCCCGCACCGCGGTCTCCAGGGACGTGAGGACGGCCAGTGCGGGTTCCTTGCCCGCGGACGGCGCGGCGGCATCCGCTGCGGGAGTGGCCGCTTCCTCACCCGCCGTGCCCTCCCCGGCGCCTGCCTCGTCAGTTCTGCTCTCGTCAGTCGTGCCCTTGCCAGCCTCGCCCTCGCCCTTGCCGGCCGTATCCTTGCCAGCCGAACTCTTGCCGGCCGTGTCCATGCTGGCCGTGTTCCTGTCGGCCTCGCCCTTGCCGCCCTCGTCGTTTTCGGCAGCGCCCTTGACGGCCTCGCTGTTGTCGATCTCGTCGTTTTCGGCAGCGCCCTTGCCGCCCTCGCTGTTGTCGATCTCGTCGTTTTCGGCAGCGCCCTTGCCGCCCTCGCCCTTGCCGCCCTCGTCGTTTTCGGCAGCGCCCTTGACGGCCTTGCTGTTGTCGGCCTCGCTGTTGTCGGCAGCGCCGGCGTCACTCCTGTCCGCCGCGTCGGCTTCCTTCTCGCTGGACTCAGTGGCGGCGTTATATGGGGCGGTGTCCGGCCCGACGTCGTCCGCCCTCGCGTCGTAGGGCGCGGTGTCCGGGCTGTCGGCTTGCTCCTCCACCTCGGGTACCGCAGCCGCCTCGCTCGCCGCCTTGCCGCTCGCCGCAGCGTCGGGGGACTCGGGCGTCGGGAGGGGAGGCTGGGATGCGGGAGCTGGCGTGACCGTTGCGGATGGGGAGGCCGGGCTCGGATCCCGCTCGGCCGGGACGTCGGCAGCAGCGGGCTCAGGCTGCGGTGGGTCGATTCCGGTGCGAGCCACGTCCGGGGCGGGTGCGGGCGGAGTGCCGCGCGAGATGGGCGACAAGGTGGTCGGGGTCCGCGGGCGCGCGGCGGGTGCGTCCGGAAGTTTCGGCAGCAGGTTGTCGATCAGGCTCGCGGCCGACGAGGCCGAAGGCCGCCGCGCCGGGTCGCGGCGCAGCAGTGCCGCGATGACCGGCCCGAGCTGCCCAGCGGCCGTGGCCGGCGGGGCGTCCTCGTTAATGATCGCGGACATCGTGGTGATCGCGCTGCCGCGATGCTCGTACGGTCCCTTGCCCTCGCAGGCCGCGAAGATCGTCGCGCCGAGTGACCACAGGTCGGAGGCCGGCGTCGCGGATCCGCCGCGGATCCGCTCGGGGGCGGTGAAGCCCGGTGACCCCATCACCATGCCCGTCTGGGTCAGCCGGGGGTCACCGGTGAACTGGGCGATGCCGAAGTCGGTCAGCACCGCCCGCTCGTCGTAGCCGCCGGACGCGAGGAGCACGTTGCTCGGCTTTACGTCCCGGTGCAGCACACCGGCCGCGTGAGCGTGCGCGAGGGCCGACAGCAACTGCTGTGCGACCCTCGCGGCACGCCTCGGCGGCAGCCGGCCTTGGGTGCCCAGGATCTCGTCCAGGGACCTGGAGCGGACCAGCTCCATGATGATCCAGGGCCGGCCGTCCTCTTCCACTACGTCGAAGATGGTGACCACGCCTCGGTGACTGAGCCGCGCCGCGGTCCTGGCCTCGCGCAGGGTCCGCTTGTAGGCATTCACGCGTTCGGCATCACCGAGTGCCGGGTTGAGCCGGACTTCTTTCACCGCGACATCGCGGCCGAGCAACTCATCTGTAGCGCGCCAGACGACGCCCATGGCACCACGGCCAATGGACTCAACGAGCCGGTAGCGTCCTGCGACAACGCGCCCAGTCTTGGGGGGCATGGTCGGAAGATATCAGGATTAGGGGTGGCTGCCGATGGACAGTAGCGGACCTGTCGCCTCCGCGAAGAAGTCATTCCCCTTGTCGTCCACGATGACGAACGCCGGGAAGTCCCTGACCTCGATCTTCCACACCGCTTCCATGCCAAGCTCGGGGTATTCCAGGACCTCGACCTGGGTGATGCAATCTTGTGCGAGGCGCGCCGCCGCGCCGCCGATCGACCCGAGGTAGAACCCGCCGTGCTTCTTGCACGCCTCGGTCACGGCGGCCGAGCGGTTCCCCTTCGCCAGCATCACGAGCGAGCCGCCGGCGGCCTGGAACCGGTCCACGTACGAGTCCATCCGGCCCGCCGTGGTCGGCCCGAACGATCCTGACGCGTGCCCTTCCGGTGTCTTGGCCGGGCCTGCGTAGTAGACGGGGTGATCGCGGAGATAGCCGGGCATTGGCTCGCCCGCGTCGAGGCGCTCGGCGATCTTGGCGTGCGCGATATCCCGAGCCACGACCATGGACCCGGTCAGGGACAAGCGAGTCTTAACCGGGTATTTGCTCAGTTCAGCCCTTATTTCGGACATCGGGCGATTCAGGTCGATATTAACAACCTCGCCAGGGTCGCTGGTCAAGCTCGCGGGGTCGGGCAGGTAGTGCGCCGGGTCTGTCTCCAGCGCCTCAAGGAAAATCCCGTCCGGGGTGATCTTGCCCAGCGCCTGCCGGTCGGCCGAGCAGGAGACGGCGATCGCCACCGGGCAGGACGCGCCATGCCGCGGCAGCCTGATGACCCGCACATCGTGGCAGAAGTACTTGCCTCCGAACTGGGCGCCGATGCCGATCTTCTGAGTGATCTTCAGCACTTCGGCTTCCAGCTCCCGGTCTCGGAAGCCGTAGCCAACTGGGTCGCCTGCCGCCGGCAGCGTGTCGAGGTAGCGGGCGCTGGCGTACTTGGCGGTCTTGAGCGCGAACTCGGCGCTAGTTCCGCCGACGACGATCGCCAGGTGGTACGGCGGGCACGCGCTGGTGCCGATGGTCCGGATCTTCTCCTCAAGGAACTGGGCCATCCGCTTCGGGTTCAAGACGGCCTTCGTCTCCTGGTACAGGTACGACTTGTTCGCCGAGCCGCCGCCCTTGGCCATGAACAGGAACTTGTAGGCGTCCCCATCGGTCGCGTACAGCTCGATCTGGGCGGGCAGATTGGACCCGGTGTTCTTCTCGTCCCACATGGTCAGCGGCGCCAGCTGGGAGTAGCGCAGGTTCAGCTGGGTGTAGGCGTCGTAGATGCCCCGCGCGATGTGCTCCTCGTCACGGCCATCGGTGAGCACATGCTGGCCGCGCTTGCCCATCACGATGGCGGTGCCAGTGTCCTGGCACATGGGCAGGATGCCGCCGGCCGCGATGTTCGCGTTCTGCAGCAGGTCCCGAGCCACGTACCGGTCGTTCGGGGAAGCCTCGGGGTCATCGAGGACGCTTGCCAGCTGCTTGAGGTGGCTAGGCCGCAGCAGGTGAGAGATGTCACGGAAGGCCGCGCGGGTGAGGTGGGTAAGCACCTCCGGCTCGATCTCCAAGAAGCTCTTGCCGAACGCCTCGCGGCGGTGCACGCCGCCGTCGCCGATCTTCCGGTAGGTGGTCTCATCACGTCCGAGCGGCAGCAGCTCGGTGAAGGCAAACTCAGCCATCCTCGCCATTCCTCGTCTTCGCTTGTTCCCCGCGTGCCTCAAGCTTAGGCCGGCCGCGTGGCCGGTCGTAGGTCGGTCGGAGGTCGGCGCCTGGTCGCCTTCGGGGCGCGGTCGCTCAGGAAGCGGCAGCGAGGGCCGGCGGGGACTTATCGCAAGCGCGAGGCGGAACTTTGGGGCCGTGCCGCTCGTTCTCCTCCAGTCCACTTGTTTGCGTGAACCAAAGGATGTTATCGTGACGCTGTGCGGCGGTGCTGCGCCACGCGGTGCCCCCGTCCGCGGCTGGATTTGTTCGCCCTGCGGTGCCCCCGTCCGTAGAGGCTGAGCTGCGGCACCGCTGCACTACTAGGGCACCAGGCAATGCCTGGTGCCCTAGTAGTGCAGGCACAGTAACTTTCCGGGCGTCGTAAGCGGATCACTCGCTGTCTGGCGCGGCGGGGGACCCACGCTGGCTGTCGGGCGAAGAACCGGCAGGCGGGGCAGTGCCAGCCGATGCGCTGCCAGCGGGTGCGCTTCCCGACGAGGCACGGACCTCGGCCTTGATGCGCTCGAGGGCCTCGTCCAGGATCTCATGCAAGGTGGCGAGTACGTCACCGCCGAGGGTGCCAGAGTCCCAGGCCACCTTGCGCAGGTCGTTGGCGAATCCGCGAGTCAGCCGCTCCAAGTCGCGGAAGGCCGCCATGTCGTGCGGGAGAGGCCGGCCCTTGCGGCCGGGCCAGTCACCCCAGCTTGCCCAGTCGCCCCACTCGTGGCTGCCGATGTCTTCTCGAAGGCTGGCCGCCTCCTCCCGGATCCGGTGGGCGGCCTGGCCTAGTGCCCCGTCGCGGGCATGCTCGCGGGCCTGCTTGGCCTGTTCGCGCAGGAAGCGTGCTTGCTCGCGGGCCTGGGCCAGGCGCCGCCTAGAGAGGCACCGCCCAGCGGCTGGTGCGGCTGCCCCGCCGATCCGCGTCCCGAGCGGGCATCGCTATTGCCACCGGCGAAGTCATCAGCTCGGTCCTGACGCGATTCGTGGGACTCGGCCACAGGCGGCCGGGACTCGGCCTCTAGGCCCGCGCGGACCTCCCTGGCGGCCTTGGTCAGCTCCTCGCGCAGGTTCCTGACGGTCTCCCGGACATCCTCCTTGACCTCGCGGACGATGTCGCTGACCGAGGCCGACAGCTCCTGCTCAAGCTCAGTGAGCTCATCGCCACGCTTGCGTAGTTCCTCGCGGCCCGCCTCGGTGATGCGGTAGACCTTGCGGCCGTTTTCCTCATCATGGGTGACCAGGCCCTCCTCCTCAAGCCTGGCCAGCCGGGGGTAGATCGTGCCGGGAGACGGCGCGTACACGCCCATGAACCGGTCGCGGAGCAGGCGAATGACCTCGTAGCCATGCCGCGGTTCCTCATCAAGGAGCCGCAGCAGGTACAGGCGGAGCCTGCCATGACGGAAAACCGGCGTCATCGGGTTTTGCTCTCCATCCCTCCATGCGGTGCGCGCTCTTGAGCTCTGGCCATCCAGACCCCTGGCACGCTGTTAACGTCCAGCTTGACCCTATGCCGTTACGGCCAGTCGTCAAGATGCATCGTGTCACACAGGGCCTACCGCCGGGGGATGGCCAGCGTACCTACGCTAACCACCCCCAGCGGCCAACCACGCGTGGCCTGAGGGGCGGCCGCGTGTGCGCTCTGTATGCCTTACAAGTTACCCGGCTTTACTCGTCGTCCTCGGAGCCTTCCGAGTCCAGCCGGGCCAGCCAGGAAGCCAGCCGGTCGATCGCTGTCTCGAACTCTGGGTTGAGGTCGACGAAATCCCGCAGCCGCTCCGCGAGCCAGGCCATGCTGACCCGCTCCTCGCCGCGCCGGTCGTCGAGTTCCTCAATGCCCGCATCGGTGAAGTACATCTGCTCAGCCCTCTCCACCTGAGATGGCCGTCTCGATGATCTCGCGGTGCGTTGCCGCGTGCACCTTGGCCGACCCCACCGCGGGAGCGGAGCTGGCCGGAGAGGCGGCCGGGCGCAGCGGGCGGCCCAGCAGCTCTGGCAGCTTGAGGGCCATCCACGGCCAGGCGCCCTGGTTGACCGGCTCCTCCTGCGCCCACACGATCTCGGCGCTGGACGGGTAGCGGGACAGCTCTGCACGCAGCTCGTCGGCAGGGACCGGGTACAGGCGCTCTAGCCGCACGATCGCCGTGTCGGTCGTCCCCGCCGTACGCCGCCGCTCGGCCAGGTCGTAGTACACCTTGCCGGTGCACAGCACGATCCGCTTCACGGCCGCGGCGTTGACGTCCGCCGGCTCGCCGACCAGCGGCTGGAACGAGCCGGTCGTGAAGTCGGACGTGGCCGAGGCCGCGGACCTCAGCCGGAGCATGGACTTCGGCGTGAAGACGACCAGCGGCTTGTTCCGTCCGCTCAGGGCCTGCCAGCGCAGCAGGTGGAAGTAGCTGGCCGGGCTGGACGGGATCGCGATCGTCATGTTGTCCTGCGCGCACAGCGACAAGAAGCGCTCGACACGGGCCGAAGAGTGGTCCGGGCCCTGGCCCTCGTAGCCGTGCGGCAGCAGCAGGACCACGCTGGAGCGCTGGCCCCACTTTTGCTCGCCGGAGGAGATGAACTCGTCGATGATGGTCTGCGCGCCGTTCATGAAGTCGCCGAACTGCGCCTCCCAGCAGACGAGCGCGTCAGGCCGGGCGACCGAGTAGCCGTACTCGAAGCCCATCGCCGCGAACTCAGACAGCAGCGAGTCGTAGACGAAGAACCGGGCCTTGCCGTTGTCCAGCCGCTTGAGCGGGGTGTACTCCTCGCCGGTGTGACGGTCAACGAGCGTCGCGTGCCGCTGGCCGAACGTGCCGCGCCGGGTGTCTTGGCCCACGAGGCGAACCGGGTGGCCGTCCAGCAGCAAGGATCCGAACGCGAGCATCTCGCCGGTAGCCCAGTCGATCGTGTCGTCGGTGATCGACGTCGAGCGCCGGACCAGCTGCGGCTGCAGCCGGGGATGCACGACGAAGCCCGCGGGCACGTCGAGCTGCGTGTCGATGATCTGCTTGACCACGTCCAGGCTGACCGATGTCCGCACCGTCGCGTGGTTGACCGGGCGCTCCTCGTTCTCGCGTGGTGCGACCGTACCGGGCTGCGCCGGAAGCTCGTTGGCCTCGCGGGTCTCGGTGAAGGCGCGCTCCAGCTGCTGCTGGTAGTCGCGTAGCGCCGCCTCGGCCTCCTCCATCGTGATGTCGCCGCGGGCGATCAGCGTCTCGGTGTACAGCTTGCGGACACTGCGCCGGGCCTCGATCAGGTCGTACATCAGCGGCTGGGTGAAGCTGGGGTTGTCGGCCTCGTTGTGCCCGCGCCGGCGGTAGCAGACCATGTCGATGACGACGTCCTTGCGGAACATCTCGCGGTAGGCGAAGGCGAGCTTGCCCACCCGCGCGACGGCCTCCGGGTCGTCGCCGTTCACGTGGAAGATCGGCGCCTGGATCATCCGCGCCACGTCGGTGGCGTACACGCTGGACCGTGAGTACTGCGGCGAGGTCGTGAACCCGACCTGGTTGTTCACGACGATGTGCACGGTGCCGCCGGTGCGGTAGCCGCGCAGCTGGGACAGGTTCAAGGTCTCGGCCACGACGCCCTGGCCCGCGAAGGCCGCGTCGCCGTGGATGAGCACCGGCAAGACCGTGAAGCCGTTCTGGCTCTTGTCCAGGACGTCCTGCTTGGCGCGGACGACGCCCTCGGCCACCGGGTCGACGCACTCCAGATGGCTGGGGTTGGCGACCAGCGAGGTGCGGATCTGCTTGCCCGAGCCGGAGGTGAACACGCCTTCCGCACCCAGGTGGTACTTCACGTCGCCGGAGCCCTGGGTGGACTTCGGGTCAAGGTTGCCCTCGAACTCCTTGAAGATCTGCCCGTAGGACTTGCCGATGACATTGGCCAGGACATTCAGCCGGCCTTGGTGGGCCATGCCGATCACGGCCTCGTCGAGGTTCGCCTCGGCGGCCAGGCTGATCACCTGGTCAAGCAGCGGGATCAGTGCCTCGCCGCCCTCCAGCGAGAACCGCTTCTGCCCCACGTACTTGGTCTGCAGGAACGTCTCAAACGCCTCGGCGACGTTGAGCCGGCCCAGGATGCGCATCTGCTCGTCATGGCTGGGGCGGCGGGGCGGCACCTCGATGTGCCCCTGGACCCACTTGCGCTCTTCTGGGTCCTGGATGTGCATGTACTCAACGCCGAGCGTACGGCAGTAGGAGTCACGCAGCACGCCGAGGATCTTGCGCAGCTTCATCAGGGGCTGGCCGCCGAAGCCGCCGGTCGCGAACTCGCGCTCCAGGTCCCAGAGCGTCAGCCCGTGCTCGTTGATGTCAAGGTCGGGATGGTGCCGCTGGACGATCTCCAGCGGGTTGGTGTCGGCCATCAGGTGGCCACGCACCCGGTAGGCGTGGATCAGCTCCTGGACCCGGGCCGCCCTCGTGACATCGTCCTCATGCCCGTAGGGGAAGTCCTTGACCCAGTGGACCGGCTCGTAGGGGATCCGCAGCGACGCAAAGATGCCGTTGTAGAAGTCGTGCTCGCCAAGCAGCAGCTGATGCACGATCTTCAGGAAGTCGCCAGACTGCGCGCCCTGGATGATCCGGTGGTCGTAGGTGGAGGTGAGCGTGACGACCTTGCTGATCGCCAATTGCGCCATCGTCTGCTCGCTGGCGCCCGCGTAGGCGGCGGGGTACTCCATCGCGCCGACGCCGACGATCGCGCCCTGGCCAGGCATTAGCCGCGGCACCGAGTGCTCCGTGCCGATCGTGCCAGGGTTCGTCAGCGAGAGGGTGGTGCCCTGGAAGTCGATGACGGCCAGCTTGCCGGCTCGCGCCTTGCGGACCACGTCCTCATAGGCGTTCCAGAACTGCCGGAAGTCCATCTCGTCCGCGCCCTTGATGCTGGGCACCAGGAGCTGGCGGCTGCCGTCCTTAGCCTGCAGGTCAATGGCCAGGCCCAGGTTGACGTGCTCGGGGGTGACGAGAACCGGCTTGCCGTCCTCCTCCGTGTACGAGCAGTTCATATCTGGCAGCATCTTGGCGGCCTGGACGACGGCGTAGCCGATCAGGTGCGTGAAGGAGACCTTCCCGCCCCGGCCGCGCTGCAGGTGGTTGTTGATGACGATGCGGTTGTCGATGAGGAGCTTTGCGGGTACCGCGCGGACGCTGGTGGCCGTGGGTACACCGAGGCTCTGCTCCATGTTCTGCACCGTGCGGGCGGCGGCGCCGCGCAGCCGGGAAGTGTGGGCGCCAGTGGGCGGGGTGACCGTGGCGGGCTTGGCCGGGGGCGCGGCGGGGCTGACCTTGGCGGGGCTGACCTTGGCGGGGCTGGGCGCAGTGGGGCTGAGCTGGGCCGGGCTGGGAGCAGCGGGACCCGGCGGGGCGGTCGGTGCGGTGCGGACAGCCGGGGCAGCATCCGGGGTAATACCCGGGTGCGACGGCTGATAGTCAGCGAAGAAACTCCACCACGCCCGGTCCACCGAGTCCTGGTCGGTGAGGTAGCGCTGGTACAGCTCATCAACCAACCACTCGTTCGCACCAAAGTCGGCGTTCGCCGGATGCGCGCCATTGGCGTGGTCGGCTCCCTCCAGGCCAGGCGGCGCGGTGCCACGGACGGACATGGCCGTAGCGGCTGACTGGCTCGATGACGGCTCGCTGAGATCCGCGGCGGCACGCGGTGACTCAGAAGACACGGCGGACATCGCCTTCTTCCGAAAGATTCGACGTGAATGACTTGACTCCCGTTTTACAAGGCTACCCGTGACCGCTCCAGACGGTTGGCTGGAAGGCGGCACGACGGCCAGCGACCCTGCTGGCAGGTATGCCCCGCGAAACAATAGTACGATCGCCGCACCTCCCGGGCGGCCGCCCTGCTTACACGATGAGGAACACACCAGGAACGCGTATCAGTGGCCCGCGCGATTCGCCCGCCCCCTAGAGGGTCCGCGCAGTACCCTGGAACGAGCGTTACGTAGGCAGGTCATCAGGCCACAAGTCGTCCCGCACCTAGCGATTGCACAGGTTGAAGTCAGGTGAGCGGTAGGCATCGTAGCGGCGATAGCGGGCCTCGGGACAGGCGTCCCGGGCCTGCTCAGCCGCGGCAGCAGGCATCGCGGGGGCGACCAGGCTACGAGTTTGACACACCACCGGCAGCCTCCTCGTGGGGGATGCCCGAGTGGGACGCACGGCCGTCGTCCGGCACTGGCCCGGCAGCGCCCTGGGAGACAGCGTTGCCGCGGGGGACCCTGCGAGAATGGCCGTCTGGCCCCCAGCAGGCCGTCGGCCGTCGTTCCCTCGCCAGTGAGGTGCTCCGTACCATGCGGTCGCGCAACCTGCTGACCGCGCTTATCATCCCCATCACGATCGCGGTATCCGTTGGTGTCGCCGTTGTCATCGCGGCCGGGGCCAACAACGGACCCTCCGGCCTGGCCCCGTCGGACCTGTCCGTCGGGTTCCCGCCGGCGCGCAGTGCGGCCGCCGACTTCACCGCGACCCCCACGCTGGCCGGACGGGGCATCGCCATGCCGCTCACCAGCGTCGCCACCGCAGGCGGCGACATCGTCGCGGCAGGCACGCAGTCCGGCGGCCGCCTGGCCCGTGTCCGCTTCCTGTTCTCCGGCGACGACGGGCACACCTGGCAACTAGCGCCAGTGCAGGCCGCCGATGGCACCGCCACGCCCCAAGCGCAGGGCCCCGTCATGCTGGCCGCCGGGTTGACCGGGTGGCTTGCCGTAACCCCCAACTGCTCTTTTACCAGCCAGAACGGGAGCGCATGGATCTCCCACCCCAGCCTCCCCGTGCAGTCGGGCGACACGGTCAACGCGCTGATCACGGCAGGAACGGGATTCTTGGCAGTCGGGCAGAACGGCTCGTCCACCGCTGCCTCGTCCACCGCTGCCTCGTCCCCCGTCATCTGGCTCTCAGCCACGGGGACGTCCTGGCGGCGAGTGGCCGGGGCGGGGTGCAGCCTGCCGGTCCCGGTCGGCACCCGGGTCCTGGGAATTACGCACGCGGCGGCGAGCGGCACGGTCATCGAGGCGTCCGGGACGGTCGCCACGCCCAACGGGCAGGAGTCAGCCGCGTGGCGGTCCACTGACGGTGGCGTGACGTGGTCCCCGGTCACCATCCCCGCGGGGAACGGGGCGGCGGTGACGATCGCCGGACTGGCGCCATTGCGAAGCGGCTTCGTGGCCATCCGGACGGCGATCGTCAACGGGGGCACCGGGGCGCTCGCGTACACCTCACCGGACGGCGCTACCTGGACGAAGTCGGCCGCCATCACCACGTCGGACGGGTCGCCGCTGACGATCGGGCAGGTCTCGGGCGGGTCGGCCGGGGCCGTCGTCGAGGGCAGCGCGAACGGGTTTCTCATCGCGTTCCTGTCGGCCGACGGGGCGAGGTGGACGGGCACGGACCCGTTCGGCACCGCGTCGGCCGAGCAGGTGGGCGGCGTGGCGGTCACCTCCGGCGGGCAGGCGGTCATCGCGGCCGGTGCCAGCGGTGCTAGCGGTGCCAGCGGTGCCAGCGGGGTGGCCCCCGCCAGCCAGCCGGTGCTCAGCTTGATCGGGACCCAGGGCGGCCCGGAGCAGGTCGTCGTCACCGCCATCCCGGGTGTGACTCAGTCACAGGTCGCGGTCAACGCCATCGCCGCATCAGGGGCGACACAGGTGGCCGTGGGCAGCGCGGACGGCTTCCCGGCGGTCTGGTCCTCGCCGGACGGCGGGACGACATGGCAGCGGGAAACCGGGGTGGCGGCCGTCACGCTGGACAGACCCGGCGTGCAGCAACTCACCGCCGTGGCGCACGGCCCGGCCGGATGGGTGGCCGTCGGCGGTCCCGCCGGCAGCGGTGCGGGCGGGCATCCCGTGGTGGTCAGCTCTCCCGGCGGGCCATCCACCGCGCCCCGCGCCTGGACGGCACAAGACGGGATGCGCGCGTTCAGCGCCTTCGGACTGGTCACCTCGGGGGTCGCGGCCAGCACACGGGGCTACGTCATCGTCGGATGGCAGCAAGCTGGAGGCCACACGACAGGGATGGCCTGGTTCTCCTCGGGGCTGGCAGGATGGCAGATCGCGCTACTGCCCTCGGCGGGCGGCGACACCATGGTGACCGGTGTCACAGCGACCAGCAGCGGGTTCGTGGCCGTCGGCTCAGTTGGCGGCCAGCCAGCAGCCTGGGCATCGCCCAACGGGCAGGTGTGGCGCCAGGTAACGCTCGCCCTTCCTCGGACGGGGGCTCTACGGATTCTGCTAGCCCGGCGTCGCTGAGCCTGGTGGCGGCGAACGGAGCCACCGTGGCCGCGACGGGAACCGAGGTCACCGCATCCGGCCAGCAGATCCCGTTCGCCGAGATGTCAGCGGACGGCGGCGGGACCTGGCAAGTAGCGGCCCTGCCGGCCCCAGGCGGCGCCGCACCCGGTTCTGTCACGGTCACCGCGCTCACGGCAGCCGGTAACGGCTTCACCGCGACCGGAACGTACGAAGTGACTGGCGACGCTGACGTGGTCGTCTGGACCTGCAACCCCGTCCAGACGGGTAGCAGCGCGGCGGCAACCGGCACCTGGACGGCCGAGACGCCGGACGGCTACGGCCTTTCCGGCGCGGGCACCCAGGCGATCCCCGCGCTGGCGGCGGAGGGGCTCCACGCTCACCGGCGTCGGCTTCACCGCGACCCAGTCCAGCGAGTCCCCAACAATCTGGCAGTCCCCCATCCGCGCCTAGCCAGCCGTGCCGGCGCGCAGGCAGCCTGCCCCGCCCTCTGGCGCCGCCTCCCTGTTCCGGCTCGCTGGCGTACCTGCCGCCCGTCCGTCTGGCGCTCGCCTGCGGTTCCGCATCGCCATAGCCAACTCGCTGGCGCCATCGGGTCAGAACGGTCAGGTGTCGCTGGCGCCATCGGGTCAGAACGGTCAGGTGTCGCTGGCGCCATCGGGTCAGAACGGTCAGGTGTCGCTGGCGCCATCGGGTCAGAACGGTCAGGTGTCGCTGGCGTCGCCGGGTCAGAACGGTCGCGGGTCGATGGCGTCGCCGGGTCAGAACGGTCGCGGGTCGATGGCGTAGGGGAGCCACAGTCGCCGGTGCTGATGGGGCGGCCTACTAGGGTTGAGGTATGACCCAGATCCGTACTGTCTTCGTCACCGGCGCGAGCAGCGGCTTCGGCGCGGCCGTCGCGCGTCGCTTCGCCGCTACCGGTGCCCGCGTCATCGCCAGCGCGCGCCGCACCGAGCGACTGAAGGACCTGGCCGCCGAGTTCGGTGACCTCCTGCTGCCGGTGACCCTCGACGTCCGTGACCGCGCTGCCGTCGCCGAGGTGGTCACCGGGCTGCCCGCCGAGTTCACCGAGATCGACGTCCTAGTGAACAACGCCGGCCTGGCGCTCGGCCAGGAGCCGGCGCAGTCGGCCGACCTGGACGACTGGGACCAGATGATCGACACGAACTGCAAGGGCCTGGTCCACATGTCCCGCGCGGTCCTGCCCGGCATGGTCGCCAGGGGCAGGGGCCACGTGATCAACCTGGGCTCGGTCGCCGGGACGTATCCCTACCCGGGTGGCAACACCTACGCCGGCACGAAGGCGTTCGTCCACCAGTTCAGCATGGCCCTGCGCAGTGACGTGCATGGCACCGGTGTTCGGGTCACCTGCGTAGAGCCGGGCATGGCCGACACCGGGTTCTCCACCGTCCGGTTCCACGGCGACAAGGCCAAGGCGGACGCCGTGTACAAGGGCATGCAGCCGATGACGGCCGACGACATCGCCGAGTCCATCTTCTGGGCCGCCACCCTGCCCGCGCATGTCAACGTCAACGTGATCGAGCTGATGGCCACCGCCCAGTCGTTCGCCCCCTACCAGGTTGCCCGCGGAGGCTGATCTCCAGAACGTGGGAGTGCGGCCAGGCAGGGTCAGGCGCCAGCCTTGCGGATCGGGCCGAATACGTCCTCGCGGCGGTGGGCCAGGGACGGCAGCGTCGCGCGGACGCAGTCCACAGCCGACAGGTCCGCCTCGACCACGGCGACGCCTGCCGAAGGGCCCATGTCGCAGCGGACGACGCCCATCGGGTCGATCAGCAGGCTGCGGCCGACGCCCGTGGCGGCGCGGGTCGGCCCGGCATCCGGGTCAGGTACCTGATCGGTGGCGGCGATCCACACCGTGTTCTCGATCGCGCGGGCGCGCAGTAGCGTCACCCAGTGCTCTTCCTTGAATGTCCCCGCGGCCCAGGCGGCGCTGACCGTCACCAGCTGGGCACCGGCCACGGCCAGTGCCCTGGTCAGCTCGGGGAACCGGATGTCGTAGCAGATCTGCAGTCCCACCGGCACGCCCGCGAGCGACGTCACCACGATGCCCGACCCCGGTGCCACCGTCTGCGACTCCACCGACCCGAGGGCGTCGAACAGGTGGATCTTCCGGTAGGACGTCACCAGTTCACCTGCCGCAGAGAACGCGACCGCCGTGTTGTAAACCCGCCCGTCACCGGCTGGCTCGAAGACTCCGACCACCGCCGCGACCCGGTTGGCGGCGCAGGCCAGTCCCACTTCCCTACAGAACGGACCGTCCAGCTCTTGCGCCGACCCCACCAGGTCCGAGCCGAACCGGGTCATCGTCGCCTCGGGAAAGACGGCGAGGTCGGCGTTGCCAGCGGCGGCCTGCGTCAGGGCGTCCTTCACCCGCAGGAGGTTCACGGCGGGATCGGGGCTGACCGGGATCTGGCAAAGGGCGATGCGCATGAATGCATTGTCCCACCCGGTCCTAGGCCACCGGGCCGCAGCGCAGCTGCGCGTGGTTGTTGGGACGTGATCTCATAGAGCCGTGAAACGACCTTTGCTCAACCGGCGGCTCGTCCCGTTCGGCACGACGATCTTCACCGAGATGTCCGCCCGGGCGATGGCCACGCAGTCGATCAACCTCGGCCAGGGCTTCCCGGATGCCGACGGGCCGCGCGGCGTCGCCCAGCGGGCCATGGATGCCATCGCGGGTGGTGAGGGCAACCAGTACCCGCCGCTGCCGGGCGTTCCCGCGCTGCGGCACGCGGTAGCCCGCCACCAGCAGCGGTTCTACGGGCTTTCCTATGACCCGGACACCGAGGTGCTCGTCACCGTCGGCGCGACCGAGGCCATCGCCTCGGCTGTCTTCGCCCTCACCGAGCCCGGTGATGAGGTCATCGCGTTCGAGCCGTTCTACGACTCCTACGCGGCGACGATCGCGATGGCCGGGGCCAGCCGCGTCGGGCTGACGCTGCGGCCCCCGGACTTCCGGCCGGACCTTGACCGGCTGGAGTCGCTGATCACCGAGCGGACACGGCTGCTGCTCCTCAACACCCCGCACAACCCAACGGGCATGGTCCTCACCCGCGCGGAGACCGAGCAGATCGCCCAGATCGCGATCGCCCACGACCTGCTTGTCGTCACCGACGAGGTCTACGAGCACCTGACCTACGACGTGCCGCACGTCCCGATCGCCGGGCTGCCCGGCATGCGCGAGCGCACCGTGACGATCAGCTCCGGCGGCAAGGCGTTCGGCTTTACCGGCTGGAAGGTCGGCTGGGTCACCGGCACGCCGGAGCTGGTCACCGCGGTCGCGGCGGCCAAGCAGTTCCTCACGTTCGTCGGCAGCGGCCCGTTCCAGTTCGCGATCGCCGACGCCCTGGACCTGCCCGACGAGTACTACGCGCAGTTCGCGGCCGACCTGAAGGCCAAGCGCGACCTGCTCAGCGGCGGCCTTCGTGAGATTGGCTTCGACGTCTATCCCAGTGACGGCACGTACTTTGTCACCACCGACATCACGCCGCTGGGCGAGACGGATGGCACCGAGTTCTGCCTCGCCCTGCCGGAGCGGGCGGGCGTCGTCGCGATCCCCAGCGCCGTCTTCTATGACGACAAGGAGGCGGGCCGCACACAGGTCCGCTTCGCCTTCTGCAAGCGCACCGAAGTACTCAAAGACGCCCTGAGCCGGCTATCCGTCCTGAAGAAGGGGTAATCGAGCGTTGTCAGGGAAGTGGCCGATAGAGGCGGGCAGTGCGATGCTGGGAAGGTGAGCGTGCGGGCGGACACGGAGCAACTGGCGGCGGCAGACGCGGCGTTCGGCACCGATCTCTACGCCAGGCTGGCGGGGGAGGGGAACCTCGTGTTCTCCCCGGCCTCGATCGCGGCGGCGCTGTGCATGGCGCTCATCGGGGCGCGCGGCGAGACGGCCGCCGAGATGGCCGCGACCTTGCACCTTCCCAGCCCGGACGCCGCACGCGAGGCGCAGCGGCAGCTGGTGGGCAGCATCCCGGACAGCGACGAGCTCATCCTTCGCATGGTGAATATGGCGTGGATCCAGTCCGGCCTGCCCATCTTGGAGGAGTACCTGGACCAGCCGGTCACGGTCGAGCGGGCCGACTTCACGCGCGAGTGGGAAGCGGCGCGGCTGGCCATCAACGCGGCGGTCGAGGACCAGACGGCGGGCAAGATCACCGACCTTCTCGCTCCTGGATTGCTCGACGGACTGACCCGGCTGGTCCTCGTCAACGCCGTGTACCTGAAGGCCCAGTGGGAGCACCAGTTCGGCGAGGAGGACACCCGGAAGGAGCCGTTCTTCTGCGGGCATGGGGGGCCGTCCCCCCGGGAGGCGGGGCACCTTGAGAGATCCGCCTCGAAGCCAGTTGACATGATGCACATGAGCGCAGCACTGGCCGCCCACCAGGGCGACGGTTTCCGGGCGGTCTTGTTGCCTTACGTGGGCGGCCCGCTCGCGATGGCGATCGTGCTGCCGGACGGGCCGCTGTCGCAGTTCCCGCTCGCCAATCTGGGCGGGGTCGCTGGAGTGCTGCAGGGGCTGCTCGCTGGTCGCCAGGTTTACCAGGTCGACCTGCGGCTGCCGAAGTTCACGACGAGGACCACGGCCTCGCTCAACGACACGCTGAAGGCCCTTGGCATGGCCCGCGCGTTCAGCCAGGACACAGCGGACTTCAGCGGGATCACCACTGCCGAGAAGCTGCAGATCAGCGACGTCGTGCACCAGGCGTACATCGACGTAAACGAGAAGGGCACCGAGGCTGCCGCCGCGACCGCCGTTGTCATGAGGACGCTGGCCTTTATTCAGCGCCCGCACATGGAGTTCACCGCCGACCGTCCGTTCCTGTTCGCCGTCGTCGAGACGACCACGGGCCTGCCCCTGTTCCTAGGCCAGTTCACCGGCCCCTGAGCAGCTCCGCCGCCCCGGCACAGCGCGCAGCTTCTCCGGGTGACGAGGTCTCCGCGCGACGAGCAGCCAGCCTCGCCCCGCCATTGGCCATTATTTGCTCAGTGTATACGCTCAGTATATAGTCAAGGCGTGAGCGTTCCCCTGACACTGCTTGGCCTGCTGGAGCGCAAGCCGGGCCACGGATATGACCTAAAGCATGACTACGACGCCTACTTCGGCCGCGGGAAGCAACTGCCGTACGGCCAGGTCTACGCGACGCTCGGGCGACTCGCCCGGGACGGCAAGATCACCGGCGGCGATGCCGAGCCTGGCGAGGGGCCGGACCGCAAGCGATACGCCATCACTGACACCGGCCGGGCCGAGGTCGGCGCGTGGCTGGCGGACCCGGTGGAGCCCGAGCCGCACTTGCAGACCGTGCTGTTCGCCAAGGTGACGCTGGCGCTGATGCTCGGCAAGTCGGCCGAGCCCTACCTGAACGGGCAGCGCGCTGCCCACATGCGCCGCATGCAGGAACTCACCGCGCTCAAGAAGTCCGGTGGCCTAGTGGACGTGCTCCTCGCCGACCACGCCCTGTTCCACATGGAGGCCGACCTGCGCTGGATCGACGTGACCGCGGCGCGGCTAGAGGACCTGCGGATCCTGATAGCCCGAGAGGAACCCTCCCGATGAACGAGCCTTCTGGCCGTCAGGCAACGCTCATTGAGGCGCGCGACGTGCACAAGTCCTTCGGCCAGACGCCGGCCCTGCGCGGAGCGACCGTGGCCGCCGCCGAGGGCGAGGTCCTGGCAATCATGGGGCCGAGCGGCTCAGGCAAGTCGACCCTGCTGCACTGCCTGGCCGGGATCTTCCCGCCGGACGGCGGCGAGGTCTGGTTCGGCGGCCAGCGCATGCACACGAAGTCCGAGGAAGACCGCACGAAACTGCGCCGCACCGACTTTGGCTTCGTGTTCCAGTTCGGCCAGCTTGTCCCGGAGCTGACCGCCGCCGACAACGTCGCGCTGCCGCTGCTGCTCAACAGGGTTAGCCGCAAGAAGGCCTACACTGCTGCCGCGCAGTGGCTCGACAAGCTGGGCCTGGGCGACAGGGGTCAGCGACGGACCGGGGAACTGTCCGGCGGCGAGGCGCAGCGCGTCGCCGTCGCCCGCGCCCTGGCCCTACGGCCGCGGGTGATCTTCGCCGACGAGCCGACCGGGTCGCTGGACACCCTGACGGGGGAAAAGGTGATGGACTCGCTCACGGACCTGGCCCGGGAGCAGGGCAGCACGGTCGTCCTGATCACCCACGATGCCCGGATTGCCGCCTATGCCGACCGGGTCGTGACGGTCCGCGACGGCATCGTGTCCGCCGACCTGAGCGCGATTAAGGTACCGTAGATGCTCCGCCTCGGCCTCCAGCTCACCTTCCGCAGCGGCCGGGAGGGCATCGTCCGGCTCGCCATCACCGCGGTCGCGGTCGCCGTCGGCGTGGCGCTGCTCCTCGGCGTGCTCGCCGAGTTCCACGCCTTCCAGGCACAGAGCGACCAGCCCTGCTGGTCCTGCACGCTGGGGGAGGCGCCGCTTCCCGCGACCCTGCCAGACCGCGGGGACCTGTGGAATGACAGCGTTGACTTCTACCAGGGGCAGACGATCACCCGCCTGGACATCTCCCCTCTTAACCCATCGGCGCCGGTCCCATCGGGCGTCCCGTCCGTCCCGCGGCCCGGTGAGTACTACGCCTCACCAGCGCTTCAGCAGCTGCTCAGGACGGTCCCGGCGGACCAGCTTGGGGACCGCTTCCCCGGCCGCCTCGCCGGCACGATCGGGAACACGGCGCTGTCTGGCCCGAGCCAGCTCGTAATCTACATCGGCTACCCCCCGGCCGCGCTACGGGCCATCCCCGGGACGCAGCTCGTCGACCAGATCGGGACGGCACCCGCGCCGCAAGTGTTCACGGCCTTCTTCAGGTACGCCTTCGGCGTCGGCGTGCTCGCCGTCCTGCTCCCCATCCTCGTGCTCATCGGCACCGCGACCCGGCTTGCGGCCGACCGGCGGGAGGAGCGGTTCGCGGCGCTGCGACTGGTCGGCGGGACCCCGGCCGACATCCGGGCGATCGCGGCGGTCGAGGCGGTGCTGGGCGCGCTCGCCGGAACGATCCTCGGCATCGGTATCTGGCTCGCCATCCGGCCACTCATCGCTGGGACGGCGCTGATCTCGTCGTACTTCCCCAGCTCCGTCACCCCCACCTGGTGGGAGTTCCTCGCCATGCTGTTCGGCGTGCCGGCGGTCGCCTCGGTGGCGGCACTGGTCTCGCTGCGCCGGGTGCAGATCTCGCCACTGGGCGCGGCCCGTCGCGCCACGCCCCGGCCGCCAGCGCACTGGCGGCTGACGACGCTGGCAGCAGGCCTAGCGCTGTACCTCATTGGGCTGCTGCTCACGACCCACAAAGGCATTGGCGTGGAGACCTATCCCGGCCTCATCATCACGATGATCGGCCTGGTGCTCGCCGGCCCCTGGTTCACCGGGCAAGCCGCCCGGATTTTCGGCTCGGCTCCACGGGGCCCATCGGCGCTGCTGGCGACCCGCAGGCTCGCGGACAACCCGAGGACGGCGTTTCGCGCGGTGACCGGCCTGGTCCTCGCGGTCTTCCTCGGTACGATGGTCGGCACCCTGGTGCCCGCCATCAACGCGGCCGAGGACTCGCGGTCCGCCGGGGCGCTCACGAGCGTCCTGCTGGACACGTTCGCCAGCAACGGGATCTTCGCCTCCTGCACCGGCGTGCCGGGCTGCGTGCTCCCGACGCAGCCGACGGCTGCCCAGCAGCAGGCCACACTCGGCCTGGCCCCGCAGGTCGGCATGCGGCTGCTGACCGAGCTGAGCCGGTTCGCCGGGGCGTCGGCCTACCCGCTGTACTCCAACCCGCAGATCGCGAACATCGACTACCAGGGAAACGAGGCTGGCGTGGCCAGCTGCGCCGTGCTGGCGGCGCTCCCCGCGTTCGGCTCGTGCCCGGCTGGCGCGACGGCCGTGCTGGTCAACGACCTTGCCGCGGTTAGCAGCGACAACCCGTCCGACAGCACCGAGCCGTTCGCCTTCCCGTCGAGCACCCCGTACACCGGGGCGCTGGCGGACCTATCCGTCCAGGCCGTGCTGGTCAAGGTGGACAGCCCGGCGACCCTCGAGCGGGTCCGGACTTTCCTTGCCCTGAACGCCCCGCCGGATTTCTCGGGTGGCCCCGGCGTCGCGCCGACCCCGCCGCGCACCTACGGTGAGGCGATCGCGATCCGGGCCGGACGTGCGAACCTGATGGAGAAGTTGGTGTACGCGGCAGTCGCGATCACGCTGATCGTCGCCGGGTGCAGCCTGGCGGTCGCCGTCGGCGGCGGCCTCGTGGACCGCAAGCGGCCGTTCGCCCTGCTGCGGGTCTCCGGCACACCGCTGGGCGTGCTGTCCCGTGTGATCCTGTTCGAGGCGGCGGTTCCCCTGGTGACCGCGACCCTCGTCGCGGCGGCGATCGCCTACGGCACGTCGCTGCTTGCGTTCCTGAAGCTCGCCCCGCCCGGCGTGGGCGTCCCATGGCTCGGCAGCGATTACTTCCTGCTGATGGGCACCGGCCTGGTGGCCGCCTTCGCCGTGATCAGCGCGACGCTCCCACTGCTGCGCCGGATGACCGCCCCATCTGGCATCCGCTTCGAGTAATCATGCCCGCGCTGGAGTAACGCCAGCACGATCGACGTGGCTTGATGACGCCACCGAGCCACCACCGATCTATCTCGCCGGCGACGACGTGCCAGTACGCGTGCGGTTCGGTGGCGGTGGCGTGCCGGAACCGATCTGGCTCGTCGGCGGCAGCGGGTTGCCTAGGCTGACCCGGTGGCGGTGGCGTGCCAGTACGCGTGCGGGTCGGTGGCGGTGGCGTGCCAGTACGCGTGCGGTTCGGTGGCGGTGGTGTGCCGGAACCGATCTGGCTCGTCGGCGGCAGCGGGTTGCCTAGGCTGACCCGGTGGCGGTGGTGTGTCAATACGCGTGCGGGTCGGTGGCGGTGGTGTGTCAATACGCGTGCGGGTCGGTGGCGGTGGTGTGTCAATACGCGTGCGGGTCGGTGGCGGTGGTGTGTCAATACGCGTGCGGGTCGGTGGCGGTGGTGTGTCAGTTCAGGTTGCAACGCGGTGGCGCCAGCGCGCTTGGGCGCCAGCGCTGCGTCACCGGTCGTTTTGGAGGGTCGCCTACGCTTACTGGCGTGCAAGAACAGGCTGAGTGGGACGTTGCGGTCATTGGCGGAGGGCCGGCCGGGCTGTCGGCGGCGCACGCGGCGGCGGCCGCCGGGGCGCGGACGGTCATCTTGGAGCGGGCCGAGCATCCGCGGTACAAGACGTGCGGCGGCGGGCTGATCGGGGCGTCACTGAACGCCGTCCGGGACATGCCCGTGCTGCCGGCCCGCGACGAGATCTACTCGGCGACCTTCACGCTGCACGGCGGCCATGAGGTCACGAGGCGAGACGCCCAGCCGTTGCTGAAGATGGTCATGCGCGAGGAGTTCGACGCTGCACTGCTGCAGCGGGCACTCGCCGCCGGGGCGCAGATACGGCAGAAGACGATGGTGCGCGGCATAACCGACGAGGGCATGACCGAAGACGGCATGACCGATGACCGGGGGCACGCGACGATCCGACTGGGTGACGGGTCGTCCGTCACCGCGTCGGTTGTTATCGGTGCCGATGGCTCCGGGGGGATCAGTGCCCGGCATGTCGGCGTCACGTTCGGCCAGGTGGACCTCGGGCTTGAGCTGGAGATCGCCGTCCCAGAGACGGTCCGCAGCGACTGGCGGGGCCGGGTGCTGCTCGACTGGGGCAAGATCCCCGCCTCCTACGGCTGGGTCTTCCCGAAGGGCGACCGGCTGACCGTCGGGGTCATCGCCGCGCGGCGCGAGGCCAGCGGGACGCAGGCAGGTGCCAGCGGGCCGCAGGGCGGGGCCAGGCAGGGCGACGCCACTCGTCAGTACCTGCGGGAATTCGTGGAAAGGCTCGGGCTTGCCGGCTATGAGGCCGTCAGGGACTCCGGGCACCTGACCCGGTGCCGCAACGACGACTCGCCGCTGCGCAAGGGCCGGGTGATCGTTGCCGGGGACGCCGGCGGGCTGCTGGAGCCGTGGACCAGGGAGGGGATCAGCTTCGCGCTCCGCTCCGGGGCACTGGCCGGCGAGATCGCCGCGAAGGCCTGCGTGGCGCAGTCGCCGCAGGAAGCCCTGGATGAGTACGCCGCGGCCATCGACCGGGGGCTGGGCGCGGAGATGCGCGCCAGCCGTGTCCTGCTCAACGCCTTCACCCGGCACACCGGGGCCTTCCACAAGGGGCTGTCGACGCCCAAGGGGTGGCTGATGTTCGCGAGGATATGCCGCGGCGAGCTCTCCTACCCGGAGCTCATGCGCAAGCCGGCGGCCCGGGTGGCACTGTCCGTGCTTAACCGTTTGTAATTGTGTGGCCACTTTATGGTGCGTTTCCGTTGACGAACTACTGTGACATCCGGTTTCCTAGGAGACCTTATGGGGGGAAAGAGATTCTGCCGAGCGCTCGACTGGGACCTGAGCGCGTTTGACGTACTACGCCTGGTACGGGACGACCCGCACCCGGTGGCTCTTCTTGGTGCGTGGTCGGGGGGCAGCGACATCATCGGATCGGTCCCGCTAGTAACCAGCCATGAGTGGTCGTCCATCGAGGATGACATGCAGGAAACGTCGGCAGGCTCCTGCCTGCGCGACGGCCCGCGCTTTGGCGGTGGCTGGATTGGCTACATCGGGTACGGCACCTGCGCCCGGTACCTGCCGGTGCCGCCCGCGCCCGGAGATCCCCGGCGGCTGCCGGACTCCTGGTGGGGCTACTACGACCACGTGCTGCGCCGCGACCGGGCAACCGGCCAGTGGTACTTCGAGGCAGTGGTAGACGAGGGACTCCCTGCACGCGACCTGCTGCCGCCGCAGTCGCGCGCGCTCAGCACGGAATCGAGGCTGGCTGCCCGAATCGCTGAACTGGAGCGCCGGGTTGGCTGCCGCACGGGTGGACCACGCGGCTACGCCTGCGGAACGTTCCGGCTGACCCCGTCGCCCGCCGAGCACCAGGAGGCGGTCCGCCGGACGGTGGACTACGTCCGGCAGGGCGACATCTTCCAGGCCAACATCTGCCTGCGGATCCAGGCCTCGTTCGATGGCGATCCGCTGGACGCGTTCTGCGCCGCCGCGCAGCAACTGGACCCGCGGTACGCGGCGTTCCTGCGGCTGCCGGATGAGTCGGCCGTGGCCAGCTTGTCGCCGGAGCTGTTCTTGCGGCGAAACGGGAACAGGGTGCTGTCGTCACCGATCAAGGGGACACGCGCGCGGCCGGACGACGCGGCCGCGGCCAGGCTATCTCGCGAGGCACTCCAGGGCTCTGCCAAGGACGGGGCCGAGAACGTGATGATCGTTGACCTGATGCGCAACGACCTTAGCCGTGTTTGCGTGCCTGGGACCGTCCAGGTGCCCGCGCTGCTGCGGCCCGAACAGCACCCTGGGGTATGGCACCTGGTCTCGGACGTGACCGGCACGCTCGCCGACGGGGTGGACGACGACGCCCTCATCCGCGCGACGTTCCCGCCCGGCTCGGTCACCGGCGCGCCCAAGGTCCGGGCGCTGGAGATCATCCACGAGCTTGAGCCGGTGCCCCGCGAGGTATACACCGGGGCGATCGGATACCGAAGCCCGATCGCCGGCCTTGAGCTGAACGTCGCGATCAGGACCTTTGAGTTCCACCGGTCCCGCGTGTGGCTCGGGCCGGCGGCGGGATCACGGCTCGCTCCCTCCCGGACGCAGAGTACGCAGAGTGCCTGGTGAAGGCCGGGCCACTGATCCGGGCTCTCGGCGGCGATCTCGCGACCGACGCCGCCGGCCAGCCTGGGCAGATCCCGCAAGCGCAGTGCGTCCCGCAAGCGCAGTGCGTCCCGCAGGCACTGCGGCCGAGGGCGGCGATGGGCGTGTTCACCTCACTGCGGGTCACCGCCGGGTGCGTCACTGACCTCGATGAGCACCTCGCCCGGCTGGAGGCCAGTACCGTCGAGCTCTACGGCAAGCGGCTCCCCGCTCAGCTGTGGACAGACCTGACCGCGTGCCTTTCGCAGCGGCCTTCCGGGCGGCTGCGGCTAACCGCCAGGCCCGTAGGCGGGCCGCTCCAGGTGACGATCGAGGTCGCGGCACAGGAGTCCGCCGCGCAGACGGCCAGGCTGCGCCCAGTGGTCGTCCCCGGTGGCCTAGGCCAGCACAAGTGGAAGGACCGGCGGCTGCTAGCGGCCCTGAGCGCGCCGCAAGACAGCGCGCCGCAAGACAGCGCGCCGCAAGATGCTGTGGCGCGGGACGGCATGGCACAGCTGAGGCCGGGGCGCGGCACTCAGCCGGCGAGCAGTTGCTGCTCACCGACGTGAACGGCGACGTGCTGGAGACCGACCGCGGCAACATCTTCGCCGTGATAGGCGGGATCTTGCACACCCCGCCGCTGGACGGCCGGCTGCTGCCGGGCGTCACGCGGGCGGCGATCCTGCGGCTGGCCGCCGCCGACGGCCTGCAAGTGAAGGAGGCCCCGCTCACTGTAAACGCGGTGCTGGACGCTGCCGAGGAAGTGTTCGTGACGAACTCGGTTGGGGGAGTTGTGGGGGTTCGTTCTGGCCCGGTCATGCAGAGCCTTGCCGGTGGCCTCGCCCGCCGTGGGGCGAGCACCGTTGACCGGCCGGCGCCTGCGGCCGGAGCGCGGGGGCTGCGCGCGCAGGCACGGCCGCTGATCGTGCTGGTCGACAACTACGACTCGTTCACCTACAACCTGGCGCACCTGCTGTCCGGAACTGGGTGCGAGGTCGAGGTCATCAGCAACGACGAGGTGCCTGCGGCCGCCGTCGCCGCCCTGCGCCCGGACGGGATCGTCATCTCGCCGGGGCCATGCGCGCCGGCCGAGGCGGGCATCAGCGTCGACGTCGTCCGGATGTGCGGCCCCTCCATCCCGATTCTCGGCATCTGCCTGGGGCACCAGGCGATCGCCGTGGCGTACGGGGGCATTGTGGTCCAGGCAGGCGAGCCCGCGCACGGGTACGCGTCGCAGGTCTGCCATGACGGTGGCGGGGTGCTCGCGGGGCTGCCTGCCCGGTTCCCCGCGGCGCGCTACCACTCGCTGGTCGTTGACGCCGGGTCGCTGCCCGCGACGCTGCGGGTCTCGGCGCGACTGGCGCACAAGGAGGACATCGTGATGGGGATCCGACATGCGACCCACCCGGTCGAGGGACTGCAGTTCCATCCCGAGTCGATCCTCACCGTGCCGCATGGCCGGGCGATCATCGGCAACTTCCTGCAGGCCATATCGCGCTGAGCCCCTGGCCCAGCAGTGGGCGAGGGGTTCGGGCGGGCTAAGGTGCCTTGCGTGGATGCGGAGCTTTTGCGCGCGGCCGAGGCCGCCACTGGGTTTATGCCGGTCGATGAAGGGCTGGCGCTGAGTGAGACGGCCTCGGCCTACGGGCCGGTCGGGCCGGTGCTCGAAGTCGGCAGCTACTGCGGGAAGTCGGCGATCTACCTTGCGGCGGGCGCTCGCGAGGCAGGGCAGAAGGTGGTCACCATTGACCATCACCGAGGATCTGAGGAGCACCAGCCCGGCTGGGAGTACCACGATCCCGGGCTTGTCGATCCGGTCGCGGGGAAGATCGACACGCTGCCCCGGCTGCGCGAGACGCTCGTGATGGCTGGCATCGAGGATGACGTGATCGCCATCGTCGGGCGCTCCCCCGACGTGGCGCGGCTGTGGCGGACCCCGCTGGGCATGCTGTTCATCGACGGTGGGCACACCGACGCCGCCGCGCAACAGGACTATGAGGGCTGGGCGCACTGGGTGGCACCTGGCGGGGCACTCGCCATCCACGATGTGTTCCCCGATCCAGCCGACGGCGGGCAGGCGCCGTTCCGCATCTACCAGCGGGCGCTGGCATCCGGCGACTTCCGTGAGGTCCGCTGCGTCGGCTCGCTCCGCATCCTGGAACATCGTTGACCGGTGGCCAACCGGCTGGACGGCGTTCCTCACGACGCTGCGCTAGGCTGCCGGGCCTGCCGCGTGGCTGAACTGGGCATATTTCCATTGGCGTAGCGATGGCGCCATCGCCGTAACAGGATTCTGTAGGCAATGCTGCATCACTGCTGTCCCAGCAACGGCGATGGACCGTTGCGTACATTCTCGGACCACGGCGATGGCGCCATCACTGCTGTTGGGGCACCACACATCCGCCACTGATCACGACGTCAGGTAACTGCACGCCCAGGGCCGGCGAGACGGGAGGAGTCAGCGCGCGGCACGCGGGGATCGGGGGCGTGGGAGTGGGAGTGGGGAGATATGACGAGCGGGACGTTAACGGGAGACTGGGTCCGCGTCGGCGGAGGTCGGGGAGCAGCCGCAGGCCTCCGGGTTGACCGGGGACTCGCCGGCTTGCGCCGCAAAGGTGGCAGTGCCGGCCCCGACGGCTGAGCCTGGCACGTCGCGGAAGATTCCCGCCCCTGCGCTGAAGCCCGTCAGCGCGTCCGCCGCGAGGATAACCGCCGCCGATGTCCACGAGCTGCGCTCATCGGGGAAGTGCTGCTCGTTGATGTACTGCCAGCCCGTCCAGTAGGAGCCGTCGCAGTGCCGCAGCCGGCCCACCGTCTCAAACACTGCGCGCGCCAGCGTGCGCTGCCCGCACGCCTCCAGCGAGATGACTAGCTCGCATGTTTCGGCCACCGTCACCCAGGGCTGGTCGCTGACGCACCGCACGCCCAGGCCTGGGACCACGAAGGTATCCCACTCAGAAGACAGGCGCTCCGCGGCCATCTGGCCGTGCAGCGCGCCGCCCAGGACCGGGTAGTACCAGTCCATCGCGAACCGGCTCTTGTCGGCGAACGCTTCGGGGTGGCAGGCGATGACGTGCGCGAGCTGCCCGCAGGCCAGCTCCCAGTCAGGCTGCGGGTCGTGGGCCAGTTCGGCGAGCGCGATCGCGCAGCGCAGCCCCTGCAGGATGCTCGCGCAGCCGGACAGCAGCGCGAACTCGCCGGGCAGGCCCGCGGCGTTCCGCTCCCAGGCGACCTCACCCCGCGGCGCCTGCAAGCCGAGCACCCACTCCATTGCCTTCCACACCACCGGCCACATTCGCATGGCGAACCCCGTGTCCCCGGTGACTAGCAGCTCGTGCCATACCCCCACCGCCACGTAGGCAGCATGATGCGACTCGGCGGCCGGGTCGGTCACCGCCCCCCCGGCGACCGTGCGGGGCCACGAGCCGTCGTGGCGCTGGGCGGATGCCAGCCACTCGTAGGCGAGCTGGGCCTCGCGCGCCAGGCCGCAGGCGGACAGTGCCATCGCGCATTCCACATGGTCCCATGGGTCCACGTGGCCGTCCGGCCAGGGGATCGCGCCCGTCGGCAGCTGGGCCGCCGCGATCGTCCGTGCCGTCGCCAGCATGTCCGCGGGAACCGCGGGCGCCGGCCGCTCGCTCACTGTGTCCCCCGCTCGCTCACGCGGCCGCCTTCGTCGCGTAGACCACCAGGCTCTTGCCGATCAGCGGGTTCAGCGCCGCCTCCGTGTACTGGGTTAGCGCCGGGCGCTTCATGATGTCCCACACCAGCAGCTTGTGGTACGCGCGCACAGCCGGGTGATCGTCGTTGCCCACGCCGACGGCGCACTTCAGCCACCAGTACGCCGAGTGCAGGCCGTGCGCGTGATGGCTGCCCGTCACCGTCAGTCCCGCCCGCGACAGCTTGGCGACCAGTTCCGCGCGGGTGAAGATCCGCACATGGCCACCACGGACCTGGTGATACTCATCGGACAGCGCCCAGCACACCCGCTCGGGCAGCCACGCCGGCACCGTGACCGCCGCGACCCCGCCGGGCCGTAGCACCCGCGCGACCTCCGCCATCGCCCGCTGGTCATCCGGCACGTGCTCGAGGATCTCCGCCGCGATGACCTTATCGAAGGCACCGTTACCGAACGGGAGTCTAGTTCCGTCGCAGCGCACCGCCACTGCCGCGGCGGGCGCGGTCGCCTCGCCCTCCAGCCGCATGGCGCCGAACATGTCGCTTACTGACGGCAACTCCCCCTGATCGAGGTCGGCGGCGACAACGCGCGCCCCTCGACGGTAGGCCTCGAAGGCATGACGGCCACCGCCGCAGCCCAGGTCGAGCAGGCGCTCGCCAGGGGTGATGGGGAAGCGGCCGAAGTCAACCGTCAGCACGTGGCGGCTCCATCTTGTCGTGATAGATCGCGTCCCGGTAGATCTGCGCGGTCGCGGCGGCCACCGCCGGCCAGGCGAAGCGCTCGCTGACCCGGCGCAGGGCCCGGCCGAGAGCGCCGCCCGCTCGGCAGCCGAGTCGTGCAGGTGCAGGAGTGCGGCGGCGAGCTCCTCCACGTCCCCGGGCGTGACCAGGAGCGCCGCCCCGGAGGGGTCCTCGGGATAGGTGCCGCCGGTCACCTCGGGCAGTGCGCCGGCACGGCTCGCGATCAGCGGAGTCCCGGATGCCATGTGCTCGACGGCGGGCAGCGAGAACCCCTCATACAGCGACGGGACGACCGCGATCTGCGCGGAGGCGAGAACCTCCGCGTACTCCTGGTCGGGCAGCCCCGGCGTGAAGCTGACCAGGCCCGTCAGCGACAGCTGCGCGACGAGGGCGCGGGTCGCTTCCGAGGGGGCGCCGATGACGCGGAGGTGGACTTCTCGTTCTGTGGAAAGCTTCGAAAAGGCCCTCAGCAGGACACTCAGGCCCTTCAGGGGTATGTCGGCGCTGGTGACCGTGACGATGCGGCCCGGGACACGGGGCTGCTCGCGCGGGTGGAAGCAGCGGGTGTCCACCCCCAGCGGCACGATGTGCACGTCGTCGGGCGACGCCCGGAAGTCGCGGCAGATGTCCTGCTTGGATGACTCGGAGACGGTGAGCAGCGGTACCACGCGACGGGCGACATGGCCCTGCATGTGCAGGAAGCTGTACCAGCGCTCCTTGTTCAGCCGGGCCAGCAGCGGGCGGCCGGCGATGTCGAGGCGGCGGTCGACGGTGATCGGGTGATGAATGCTGGTGACCAGCGGCAGGCCGAGGCGCCGCACGCCGAGCATCCCGTAGCCGAGGCCCTGGTTGTCGTGGACCACGTCAAAATGGCCGGCCCGCTCTCGCAGGGCGCGCAGCGCGCGGATGCTGAAGGTCAGCGGCTCGGGGAAGGCGCCAGTCCACATCAGGGCCGTCTCCAGCACGTCCGCCCAGTCGCGGATCTCGCCCGGCCTCGGGGTGCGGAACGGGTCGGAGTCCCGGTACAGGTCGAGACTCGGCACGGTGGTGAGGGTGGGGCCGGGGTCGAGATCGGGGTAGGGCTGGCCAGAGAACACCTCGACGTGGTGCCCGAGGGCGGCGAGCTCCCGGCTCAGGTGCCGCACGTACACGCCCTGACCACCGGAATGCGGCTTGCTGCGGTAGGACAGCAGCGCCACGCGCAGCGGTTGATTCACGGAGGCCACGGGGCACCTTACCACTGGGTAGCACCGGCGCTACAAGGGACTCAGGTGCCGGCCGCCCCGCCGACTGCCATGCCGATCAGGTACGTGAGGCCGGCCGCGACCGCGCCAAGCAGAAGCTGGCGAAGCGCGCCCCGCCAGAACGGACGAGCCGTCAGCTGGGCCACCAGCCCGCCGCCGACGATCGCCGCGAGCGCCGACAGCCCCAGCGCCACCCACAGCACGTTAGCCGCCAGCAGGTAGGGGAACAGCGGAATGATCGCGCCGCAGGAGAAGGCCGTGAGGGACGCGCCGGCCGCCACGAACGGTGACGGCAGATCCGCCGGGTTGACGCCTAGTTCCTCCAGGGCGTGAACCGCCAGCGCCTTGTCCGGGTGCGCGGAGATCTCGGCGGCCGCCTGCCGGGCGGTGATGGCCGAGATGCCACGGGCGCGCAGCATGCCGACGAGCTCGGCCTGCTCGGCCACCGCGTTGTTCTCCAGCTCGCGCTGCTCCTTGTCGACCTCCGACTGGACCAGCTCGTTCTGAGAGGACACCGAGACGAACTCGCCGGCCGCCATCGAGAACGCCCCGGCCGCCAGCCCCGCCAGGCCGGTGAGGATGATGGCGTGCCGGGAGCCGCCGCCACCGCCCACGCCGGAGATCAGCGACACGTTGGTGACGAGCCCGTCCATCGCGCCGAACACGGCAGGCCGCAGCCAGCCGCCGGATACGTCGCGGTGCTCGTGCCCGTGCGCCTCCGCCTGCGCTACTGGCTCTTTGCTCGTCAATGCAGCTCCCATAGTCAGGCCAAGCTAGCAGTCAGGACATTGTAAAGTGCCGAGCCCGCGCGCGTGCCGGGTTAGAATCGAAGAGCGACTAAACGATTACCAATGGTCACGACTGGCTCGGTACCGACCGGGCAAGGACGGCGAGGGCGATGCTCGTGCCGAGGACCGCGAGGACCGCTCCCGCCACGTTGGCGGCGCCCAGGCGGAAGCTCTCGCCGAGGAGGCCGAAGCCGACGGCCACGCTCACCGCGGGCGTGACGGCAGAAATCACCGGGAGCGTGATCAGCGGGTGGCCCGCCTGGTAGGCGGTCTGGGTTATCAGGAGGCTGCTCAGCCCACAGATGACCAGCGCGTAGACCGACCACGACGTCGTGATCGCGACCGGGCCCTGGCTGGCGACGTGGGTGAATGCCATCGTCACGACCGCCATGACCGTATCGATCAGTCCCACCGCCGCCGCGAGCAGCCCGGCGCGATGAGTACCGGAGGCCCGCAGTCCCGCGACGGTGACCGCCACCGTGACGATCCCCAGGGTCAGGGCCGCGGCTACTGCCTGGTGCAGGCCACGGCCGCGCACGTGCTCGTGAGCGGGCGGCGTGGTCAGCACCAGGAACGCCGCGACGCCCACTACGACGGTGGCGGCCGCAGCCCAGGCGGGCAGGCCCAGCTTGCGCCGCGACCAGATCCGGACGACGATCACCGAGACGATGAGGCTCGTCGCAACTAGCATCTGCACGACCGCCAGGGCACCGAACCTGAGGGCGACCGCCTGCAGGACGAAGCCCGCGCACTGAGCGGCGAGGCCAGCCAGCCACAGCGGCTGCCTGGCCAAAAGCAGCAGCAGCCGGGGCCGCCCGGCGGAACTGCCAGGCGCCTCGGCCGCCTGGTGCTGCTCGACGGCCGCGCTAATGCCGTACAAGATCGCGGCCAGCAGCGCCGTTACGAGTGCCGTCATCGCCTAGGGGCATACCCCGTGACGATGGGAACTAGAGGGAAGACCTGAAGTTCTGCAACTGGGCGAAAGTGCTAATTGGGAAATATCGGGTATCGGTTGCTAAACCGGATCAAGGGGTCGCCTGACTCCGCGACGTAGGCGACGCCGCTGACGTTTGAGATCACCAGGAGGTGGTCGCCCGCGGGCACGCGGCGGGCGACCGAGCACTCGAGCGCCGCGAGGCCGCCGAGCGGGATGAGCGCTCCCGAGTCCGTGCCGCGAACATGCTCGACGCCCTCCAGGATCAGCCGGGCGGACGGCCGGCCGGAGGTAGCGAACTGGCCAGCCAGCACTCGCTGGCTGGCCGACAGTAGCGTGACGGCGAACCGGGCGGCCGGCAGCGACGGGCGGCTCAGCACCTCCGCCGGGTAGGACTGCGACATCAGCGAGACGAGCACCATAGGCGGGTCAAGCGACACCGGGCAGAAGGCGGATACCGTCGTCCCGATGTCGTCCCGGTCATCGGCAAGCGTGACCAGCGTGACTCCGGATGCCCATCCGGACAGGGCGTCGGCCAGGTCGCCGGGGGAGGCGTACTTCGGCATCGGGAAGGACTCGGGGATGGGGACGGGCGTGAAGTCGGTCACCCCAACGAGGCTAGCCGAGCCGCGACACGCCGGAGCGAGCCGGGGTGTCGCAGTGAGGGCGGGGGAGCGATGATGGGGAGTGTGACAGGCCGTGTGATTCGCGCCCCTCGCGGCGCTGCGCTGACGTGCAAGGGGTGGCCGCAGGAGGCCGCCATGCGGATGCTCATGAACAACCTCGACCCCCAGGTCGCCGAGCACCCGGACCAGCTCATCGTCTACGGCGGCTCCGGCCGCGCCGCGCGCAGCTGGCAGGCGTTCGACGCCATTGTCGCTGCGCTGCGTGAGCTTGGCGCGGACGAAACCCTGCTCGTCCAGTCCGGCAAGCCGGTTGGCGTGCTGCGGACGCATGAGTGGGCACCGCGGGTACTGATCGCGAACTCCAACCTGGTACCGCAGTGGGCGACCTGGGATGAGTTCCGCCGCCTTGAGCAGCTTGGCCTGACCATGTACGGGCAGATGACAGCCGGCTCGTGGATTTACATCGGGACTCAGGGCATCCTGCAGGGCACTTATGAGACCTTCGCCGCGATCGCGGCGAAGCGGTACGGCGGGTCGCTGGCAGGCACGATCACGGCGACCGCGGGGCTTGGCGGCATGGGTGGCGCGCAGCCGCTGGCCGTCACCATGAACGGCGGCGTGGTGATCTGCGTGGACTGCGACCCCTCGCGGGTGGCCCGGCGGATCGAGCAGGGGTATCTCGACGAGCAGGCGTCTGACACCGATGACGCGGTCCGCGCGGCGGTGGCGGCGCGAGACACAAGGCGGCCCCTTTCGATAGGCCTTGTAGGGAACGCGGCGGACGTCCTGCCCCGGCTGCTTGCGCTGGACGCGCCCATCGACATCGTCACCGACCAGACGTCAGCGCACGACCCGCTGGCGTACCTGCCGAGCGGGGTCGCGTTCGAGGACATGGCGGCGCTGCGCGCGCAGGACCCGGCGGGGTTTACCGCGCGGGCCCGGGAGTCGATGGCGGCGCACGTCGCGGCGATGGTCGGCTTCCTGGACCGCGGGGCCGAGGTCTTTGACTACGGCAACTCGATCCGGGGCGAGGCGGAGCTGGCCGGGTACGAGCGGGCATTCGCCTTTCCCGGGTTCGTGCCCGCCTACATCCGGCCGCTGTTCTGCGAGGGCAAGGGCCCGTTCCGGTGGGCCGCGCTTTCCGGCGACCCGGCGGACATCGCGGCGACGGACCGGGCCGTCAGCGCCCTGTTCCCTGATAACGAGCCGCTGGCCAGGTGGCTGCGGATGGCGGGGGAGAAGGTCAAGTTCCAGGGGCTGCCAGCGCGGATCTGCTGGCTCGGCTACGGCGAGCGGCACCTGGCGGGCCTGCGGTTCAACGAGATGGTCGCCCGTGAACAGGTGGCCGCGCCCATCGTGGTCGGCCGCGATCACCTGGACACCGGGTCGGTCGCCTCGCCGTACCGGGAGACCGAGGCAATGGCCGACGGCTCGGACGCGATCGCCGACTGGCCACTGCTGAACGCACTGGTCAACACCGCGTCCGGGGCGTCATGGGTGTCGATCCACCACGGTGGCGGCGTCGGCATCGGCCGGTCCATCCACGCGGGCCAGGTCTGCGTCGCCGACGGAACGGACCTGGCGGCGGCCAAGCTGGAGCGGGTGCTGACCAACGACCCGGGGACGGGCGTCATCCGGCATGCCGACGCCGGGTATGACACTGCCCGTCGCGTCGCGCGGGCAAACGGCCTGACCGTTGAAGTCGAGCCGAGACGATGACGGTTCCCGCCGATCGCGGCCGGCCCGAGGCGGTGGCTAAGGCACCCGCCCGCCGCTGGCACGCGGAGCTCGCATGGTTCGGGCGCGGACCGGATGTGGCCCGCGACGTGCTGATCGAGGCGTCGGGCGAGCGGTTCACCGCCGTCACGCCGGGCGTCCCGCTCGCGCGGGTGCCAGCTGGCACGACCCGGCTGGCCGGGCTGACCTTGCCGGGCCTCGCCAACGCCCACTCGCACGCGTTCCACCGCGCGCTGCGCGCCACGGCGGGGGGAGCATCGGGCCGGGTGCCTGGAGGCGCCAGCACGTTCTGGGCGTGGCGAGAGCAGATGTACGCCGTCGCGGCCCGCCTGGACCCTGACAGCTACTACGCCCTCGCCCGCGCCACCTTCGCGGAGATGGCACTGGCCGGGATCACCTGCGTTGGCGAGTTCCACTACCTTCATCACAACCCCGATGGAACTCCCTATACCACCCCGAACGAGATCGGCCTCCGCCTCACTGAGGCCGCCTGCGCCGCGGGCATCCGGATCACGCTGCTCGACGCCTGCTACCTCGCGGGCGGCTTTGACCCGGGCGGTACCCCGCGGCCGCTATCCGGAGTGCAGCAGCGGTTCAGCGACACGACGGCGGCGGCATGGGCCGCCCGGATGGCGGACTTCAACTGCGACGAGCTTGGCATGCTCGGCTCCCACGCGCGGATCGGCGCCGCCATCCACTCGGTGCGGGCGGTGCCGCCGGACCAGATGCCCGTTGTCATGGCCTGGTCCCACCATCATGGGGCCCCGGTCCACGTCCACCTGTCCGAGCAGCCGCTGGAGAACGACGAGACTGCGGCCGCCTTCGGCGCGACGCCCGCGCAGGTCCTGGAAGAAGCTGGGGTGCTCGGCCCCCGCTCCACGATGGTGCACGCGACGCACCTGTCGGCCAGTGACGTCGGGTTGCTCGGGGACTCCCAGACCACCGTGTGCATGTGCCCGCTGACCGAGGCCGACCTCGCGGACGGGGTAGGCCCAGCCCCCGCACTGGCGGCGGCAGGGTGCGCGCTCGTGCTGGGAACCGATGGCCACAGCGCCATCGACCTGCTAGCCGAGGCACGCTGGATGGAACTGTCGCAGCGGCTGGTGTCCCGGCGGCGCGGTCACTTCCCGGCTGCCGACCTGGCCCACGCGGCCACGCTGTCGGGTCATACGTGCCTGGGCTGGCCGGACGCGGGGGAGATCAGCCCCGGTGCCTACGCCGACCTGGTCACCGTGGCACTCGACAGCCCGCGGCTCGCGGTAGCAAGCGGCGTCGACCCGCTCGCGGCAGTTTTCGCAGTCGGCACCGCCGCCGATATCCGCCACGTGGTCGCCTCCGGCCGCGACGTCGTCCGCGACGGGGGTCACCTGCTGGTGGACGACGTCCCAGCCGAGCTCGCCGCCGCGATCAGCGCGGTCACGAACTGAGTGCCAAGTGGCGACCTGCGGCAGCGGACTAACTTGGGCCGGCCCAGCTTTCGGTGCCGAGCCGGTGCAGGCGCACGGCGACGCGGATCTCCAGCGCCCGTTCGCCCAGTTGCCAGTCGTCACCGGGCAGGTGGGTGATGCGCTCCAGCCGCTGCGTGACGGTATTCACGTGCACGTGCAGGGCGTCCTTTGTCTTGGTGACGTTACCGCCGGCGCAGAAGTAGGCCTCCACGGTGCGGACTAGGTCGGTGCCCTTGCGCGCGTCGTAGTCGAGCAGGCAGCCGATCGCGGACCGGATGAACCCTGGAACATCCTTCCGATCCGACAGCAGCATGCCGAGGAACCCGAGATCGCCGAGCGTGGCGGCCTCACCCCGCCTGCCGAGCGCCACAAGCGCCTCGACGCACCGGCGCGCCTGCGAGTACGCGCCAGCGATGGCGGCCGGGCAACTGCCCGGCCCGGCGGCGCCAACGGTGACCCGTCCCTCCATCGCAGGGCCGAGCGCGGCGGCCACGGCCGGTGCCGCCGCGCAAGGATCGGTCCCCGGCAGTAGCAGCACCGTCCATCCCTCGTGGTCGGCGGCGAGGCCATGACGCGTAGCGGCGAGATGAGCCGCGGCTGGCCGGAGCCTGGATCGCAACTCGGCCTCGGCATGGACGACGATCACCAGGTGCGGCTTGTCCAGATCGGTGCCGAGCCGCAAGCCGCGCGCCCGGAGCGACTCCGCGTCCCGAAGCGGTGCGCTAAGCAGGTCGGTGAGCAGGTCCCCGCGCACCCGGTGCTCGGAGCCGGCAGTCGCGGGAACCGCCCAGAAGGTATTCGCGCACACGGCGCGACGGGCGGTGCGGGCACTGGCGATCGCGCGTCTCAGCTCCGGCGGGATCCATGCGCGCATCGGCGGCGTTGTTAGCTCTCATCTGCACCTTTCCACCCGGGTCGGCTACCGGACGGCCCGCCCGCATCGGCAGCGGGCGGGCCGGATGGCACGTGCCGCGGCTGCCTGTGACGGACAGCTGCTGACGATCACGTAGTAACCAGGACTTGTCTCCTCGAGTGCGGTGACCTGATAGGTGTTATCGAGGCCCATGTCCTCGTTCGAGCCATCGGCGTAGTCGTATCCGAGGCTCTCATGCGCTCGCCCGGCGACGGTCTGCTCATAGTTGTTTGTCGACCAGCAACCAAGGTCTGTCGCGGTCGGCGTGGGAGTCGGCGTCGGCGTGGGGGACGGGGTCGAGGTCGGTGAAGATGTTGACGGTGATGGGGATGGCGAGCTCGTCGAGCTGTTGTTGAGCCCCCAGAACACCGCCGTGTAGTAGCTGGAGCAGATGTAGTTGAGGTAGTAGGTCCCGGTGGTGCCGCACTCGTCGGTGTCACTGCCGGGCTGGACGGCGAGTCCGTGGGTCATCCCCGAGATCGAGTAGTACTCCACCGCCGGGTTGCCGCTGGGGCCGTCGTAGACATCCTCGGTGGTGCCGCCGGTCAGGCTCGCGGTGCTGGACGGCGTCTGGCTGATGCCCCACGCGTCCGTCCACCCGTCCATCTCTTCGGTCGCGTTGACCGGAGCCACCGTGGTATCGGAGGTGCCCTGCCAGATCGCCACCCGTGGCCAGGGCCCGCTATAGCCAGAGTCGCCGCTCTTGATGAGGGAGCCCCACTGCGCGGGCGTCATGTTCTGGTTTTCGTACTCGCATTCCTCGCCGGTAGTCAGGCTGGTCGCGCAGTACGCCGGTATGCCGGAGTCGATGGCGCCTCCGGCGAACACGTCAGGATAAGAGGCGAGCATGTCGTCCGTCATCGCCCCGCCCGCGGACAGGCCGGTGATGTAGACCTGCTTTGGCTTCACGCCGTAGGTGGCCTCGGCGTACTGGACCATCTGGATGATCGACTCCGCCTCGCCGTCGCCGCGGTCGTAGTCCGACGGGGTGTACCAGTCGAAGCAGTCTTCCGCGTTGTTCGACGACTGCTGCTGCGGGAACACGATCGCGAAGTCCCACAGGTCGGCGTACTTCGGCCAGCCCGAGTTGTCGTAGTAGTCCGAGGCGCTCTGTGTGCAGCCGTGCAGCGCGACGACCAGCGGCGCGCCGGATGGCAGCCCAGTCGGCACGTAGCTGTACATTTCCAGGTTGCCCGGATTTGACCCGAAGCTGGTCACCTGCTCCAGCGTGGCCTGGGCCTTGGCCGAGTGGGGTGCGATGACCGCGGTGAACAGCGCCGCGGTCAGGGCCGCCGCGGCGACAATCACCAGCACCAGGAAGCCGGGCCTGCGCCGTTGTCTGATGAGTGGATCGAGCGAAGTCATCTTCGTACCTCCTTGCACGAGAGGACCGTTGGTCCCGGCGTTAACGTACGACCGCTTTGACGGATCGGTAAATGTTGAAGAAACCCGCTGTTAACCGGTTCGGCGTGTGAAAAGCACACACGTCGGCGTACGCGCGCAGGCGCAATCCTGTAGGACTTCGCTCTTGACACCGTCCCATGCCCGTGCTGGCGCTGGGACCGCCGCGACGCGCCCTTGGCGCGCCGCGGGATCGGGGAGAGCACCCAAAGCCTGTCAACTGCCGGACGTCCATGTCCGCTCCTGAATATGAGATATGATTCAGGTCATAGAATCGACTGTAGAGCGCGACCCGCATAGCGTCAATGCCGCTCCGGTTACCTATTCGCCTGACTGATGCCACGGCTAGGCCTGGCAGGACGAGGTAGCATAGCCGGGCCACCGTTTCAGCAGCCTGTTGTCCGGTAGGAGGCGTAGGTGAGAGACGGCCTGATCACGGCGGAGAGCCGGTTTCCCGTTTCCGAGACGATAGATCGTCTCGCGGCCGCGGCGACCGCGGCAGGCCTGCTGGTGTTCGCCCGCATCGATCACCAGAAAGGGGCGCACGACGCTGGCCTGGACCTGCGTCCCACCGAGCTACTGATCTTCGGCCACCCAAGAGGCGGCACGCCGCTCATGCAGGAAAGCCAGCTAGCGGGCATCGACCTGCCGTTCAAGGCACTCGCCTGGCAGGACGAGTACGGCCAAGTCTGGCTTACCTGGAACGACGCCCCCTGGCTTGCGGAGCGTCATGGGCTCGGTGCTGACAGTGCCTGCGCCGTGCAGGCGATGCGCAGCGGAGCGAAAAACTTGGTGTCGATCGCAACGGGAGCCTAGCCCAATTATGGCAACGGCCGACATATGTCAGAATTTGCCCCCAGATCAGGCGGACTAACCGGTGCATAACGGGCATATTGGGGTACGTTTTCTGACATAAGCCTTGTTCGGCCGGGGCCGGTCGCCTGGACGGGGTAATTAGGGCTGGTGCGGGTTGCGGGGTGGCCGGGGCTGCTGCCGCGCTGGGGCTGTCGTGGCGGGGCTGGTGCGGGTGGTCCGCCGGCCGGGGGCCGCTGCCGCGCTGGGGCCGGGGCTGCTGCCGCGCTGGGGCGGGTGCGGGCCCGGGCGTGGCGGGTTGCCGGGGTGGCCGGGGCTGCTGCCGCGCTGGGGCCGGGGCTGCTGCCGCGTTGTGGCTGGTGTGGCTGCGGGAGGCGTGGCGGGGGCGGGATAGTGGGTGCGGGCTGCCCGTGACGCAGGATGCCTGTGGGATAGCAGCCCGTACATAAGCCTGGCGCCGGGACCTGACCTGAGGGTCGCTTCTTGTTGCCTCGAGCACGCCGGTCAGACTTCCAGGGGCGTTGAGCCCCGCTGACGCGGGTCCCCGGGCAGCCCGCCTGTTTACCCGGATCAAGGATCCGCGCCCTGATCGGCGGCGAGCGCGACCCCGCCCGGCTCGCCGCCCTGGCCCGCGGCCGGATGAAGGCGAAGAGGGAAGAGCTGGAGCGAGCCCTGGCCGGCCTGTTCGGCCCTCACCACGGCGAGATCGCCGCCTACCACCTGGACCATATCGCGTTCCTCGACCGCCACATCGCCCGCCTCGACCTGTCAGCCGAGGCCTGCCTGGACGCCATGCCGGCCTCCTGGGGCACCGACGCCGACGGCGTCCCAGGGCCCCGTCCCGGCACCGGCGGCGAGGCGGCCGTGCTGGCCGCCGCGGACCGGCTCGCGGAGATCCCCGGCATGAGCCGCGACCTCGCCCGCAACCTCATCGCCGAGACCGGCCTCGACATGACCCGCTTCCCCACCCCCGGCCACCTCGTGTCCTGGGCGGGCCTCGTCCCCGAGGCCACCCAGTCCGGCAGGAGGCAAGGACGCGGCAAGAAGGGCCACGGCGACGGCTACGCCCGCAACGCCGTCAGCCAGGCCGCCAGCGGCGCCGCCAGGACAACAACGTTCCTCGGCGAGCGCTACAGCCGCCTCGCCCGCCGAAGAGGCAAGTCACGGGCCCTCGTCGCCGTCGCCCGCTCCATCCTCGTCATCACCTGGCACCTCCTCAGCGACCCCGCCGCCCGGTTCACCGACCTCGGCTGGGACCAACTACGCCAGCAAGACCCGGTCAGTCCATTCGCCGGGGGGTGCTGGCCGGGGGGTGCTGGTCGGGGGTGCTGGCCGGGGGTGCTGGCCGGGGGTGCTGGCCGGGTCCGGCAGGGTGGCCGGGATCTGGTCTAGCGACCGGGTGTCCCGGTGGTTCATGCCGTCGTCATGGGGGGCCGGGTGGCCGTGCGGGGGCGGTGAAGAGCTTCTCTATCGCGAGGGCATTGTCGGGGTCTGACAGCATTAGCACGTCGTCACCCGCGCGCAAGGTCGTGCCGTCACTTGGGGTGAGCAGGCTCCCCTCCCTGATGACGATGCTGACCCAGACGTCCTCGCCGCACGGCAGGTCGCCGATGGTGGCGCCATCGGCGCGGGACCCGGCCACCACGTGATAGCGGTGCAGGCCCTCCGGTTCCTCGCTGAACCGGATGCCCAGCGACCACGGTTCCGGCTCCACCGTCCGCAGGGGGATGTCCAGCCGGTGCGCAAGGGTCGGTACCAGGCCGCCCTGGACGGTCACCGAGAAGCCCACGATGACGAAGATGATCTCGTACGCCCGCGCCGCGCCCGGTGCCCCCGACTGGGCGATCCCGCTGCCGAGCAGGATGGGTACCGCGCCCTTGAGTCCCGTCCACAAGAAGAACGTCCGCTCGCGGGCCGACAGCCGGATCGGCAGCGTCGCCAGCCCCCCGGCAAGCGGCCGGATGATGAACGCGAGTACCGCCGCGATGCCCAGCCCCGAGGCCCACGCGTTGTCGTTGCCCAGGCCGGACAGCTTGATCGTGAGGCCGAGCATCACGAACGCGACGATCTCGGCCAGGCTGGCCAGCGAGGAGTGGAACCGCCGGATCTCCCCCTTGTACGGGGCAGGCGCGTCACCGATCGTGATCCCGGCGACGAACACCGCGAGGAACCCCGACCCGTGCGTGACGCTGGCCACCCCGTAGATCAGCAGCGCCCCGGCTAGCACGCGCGGCGAGTACAGGCCCTCGCTTGGCAGCGGCACCCTGCGCATTACCGCGAGCAGCCCGGCCCCGCCCGCCGCGCCGACCAGTGCCCCCACGGCCATCTGCAGCGCGAAGTTGACGATAACGTGCACGGCGATGCCGCCGGCTGTCCCGGTTGCCCCGAGCAGGGCGGTGAGCAGGGCAATGCTGACCGGGTCGTTCGCGCCGGACTCGCCCTCAAGGAGCGTGCCAGGCTCGGCCCGCTACCTCCCGGCGGCCGAAGACGGAGAACACCACGGCCGGGTCCGTGGCGGCGACCGCCGTGCCGAGCAGCAGCGACGTCCGCCAGTCCAGGCCCGCCAGCAGTCGTGCCGCCAGCGCGGCTCCCGCCGCCGTGACGAGCGTGCCTGCCACGCCGGCCCAGATGATCGCCCCGGCGGCCGCGCGAAACCGCCGCCAGCCGATGTGCATGCCGCCGTCGAACAAGATGATCGCCAGCGCGATCGTGACCACGTGCTGCACGGCAGCGACCGACAGCGCCGCCGCGTGCGGCCGCAGTTCGGCGGCCACGGCGGCGGCGACGAGGAAAAACGCCGGCGCCGGGACCTGTATCCGGGCGCTCAGCCGGTTGGACAAGACAGCCGCCAGCCCCACGAGGCCGATCGCCAGGACGACGACCCCGAAGTCGTCGCTGGTCATCGCAGCCGACGAAAGGCCAGCAGCTGACAAGACGCCATGGACGCCGATCGTAACCGGCCGGCGTCCATGGCGATAAGGAAGGGCAGCTTAGGAGCTGGAGTTCTCGAACGGGGTGAAGTTGAACTGCGACGACGGGATGATCATCGACGAGACGTTGAATGGCGCGCTCAGCAGGCCGAACTGGTACATGACGTTAGCGACGCGCTGGATCCGGGTCTTATCGACGCCGATCGGGTACGTGTTCAGCGCCATGACCGCCGCGATCGACTTGGAGACCTGCCCGTACGCGGCCGACGGCACCTTGCTGCCCGGGGGGGCCTTGATGTCCTCGAACGCCTGCTCCACGGCGGTGCGGTTGGTGTCGGCGATCTCCTGGCCCTCCTCCAGCGCGGCGAGGAAGCGCTTGAGCGTGTTCGGGTTCTTCTTAGCCCACGACTGGGTGACCACGTAGCCCTCAATCGGGAACTGCTCAGTCGCGCCCTGGTCCAGGTCCACCAGGGGAACCATGCCCTGCTGCTGCTCGGCCACGCTGGCGAACGGCTCCGCCAGGGCGGCGGCCGCGTACGGGCTGTTCTTCGCCGTCACGAGGCCGGCCATCGCCGGGAAGTTGATCGCCTGCGACGGGAAGCTCACGTCGCTGACCTTGATGCCATACCCGGACAGCACGGACACAGTGAGCAGGTAGTTGATGTTGCGCGGGCCGTTCACCGCGATCGTGCGGCCCTTCAGCTGGCTCACCGACTTGATCGGCGAGTTCGCCGGCGTGTAGATGGCCTGCGCGCCCGGCGTCATGATCGAGCCCTCGGCGACGATCTCCAGCGGATCGTGATCCTGCGCCACCGCGTTGATGTAGGAGACGTAGTTACCGCCGCTGATGTCGAGATGACTGCTCAGCTGGGCCCCGATCGCGGTCTCGGAGCTGGCCTCGGGCGTGTAGTTGATGGTCAGCCCCTCCTTGGCGAACAGGCCCTCGTTCATCGCCACGAAGAAGCCGGCCGAGTCCATCGCGGGCACCACGCCGACGTTCAGCTTGGTCCTTTCCGCCGGGCCGTACTTGGGGAGGGAGGCGGCGGTGGTCGTGCTGGTGCCACTGCTGGTGCCGCCGCCGGATGAGCAGCCAGTCGCGGCGAGCGCGACGGTGGCGATGGCACACGCGGCGCGCAGCCACTTGCCGGTCCTACCGGTCATGGAAACCCCTTACCTGAGCGGGCGCTACGTCGGCAGGCGGCAGGGGGGTGATACGGGATGTATCCGACTGTTCACGAAATGCCCCATATGAGCCGCCTTATGCGCTCACGAAGCATAGGGGACCATCTATATCTTTTTCACCCTTTTGGGGAAAGATGGGCAGGCTGACGCTGTTCCTGCTGGCTGGGACCCGCGCCAGCCAGCAGGAACAGCGCGACCGCAGGGGGCTAGCCGATCATCCCTGGCTCAGGCTGGATCATGTTGGCAATGTTGTACGGCTGCTTGAGGCCTGACTCCAGGCCGAACTCGAACATCGCGTTAGATACTCGCTGCATCGTTGGCACGTCCATGCTCAGCGGGTAGGTGTCCAGTGTCATCAGGGCGGCCATCTGCTTGGCGGCGGCCAGTGACATGTTGTTGGGCACCAGGGTGTGCGTGACCAGCGAGGCCTCCACCTGTGCGCGGTCGACGTCGGCCTTCTGCTGGCCCTCCTGGAGGGCGCGCAGGAAGGCCGCGATCGTGTTGGAGTGCGAGGCGACCCACGACTGGGTGCCGATGTAGGCCCCGATCGGGAAGTTCGTCAGCGACGCGGAGTCGAAGTCGGCGATCTTCACCGCGCCGAGTTGCTCCTGTGCGATCGTCGCGAACGGCTCGGGCAGCCAGGCGGCGTCGATCGTGCCCTTGGCCATGTCGGTGACCAGGTCGCCGAAGGGGTTGGCCGCTGTCGCCGGTGGCGCATACAGGCTGACGTCGTTGAGATAGTAGCCGTTGTCCTGCAGCAGGGACCCGATGAGCAGCGTGCCGATGTTATTCATCGTGTTGACGCCGACCTTCGCCTTGGGCTTGGCGGTGGCAAGGTCGGCGATCGACTTAATCGGCGAATTGGGCATCACGTATAGCGCCTGGTTGCCTGGCTGCATCTGCGACCCGTTGGCGATGATGCGCAGGTTGACCTTTCCGAGCTGGGCCTCGATGGCCTTGCCGCCGATCTGGGCCTGGACGAACGACACGTAGTTGCCCGCGACCAGGTCCGCCTTGCCATCTGTCAGATCCGGTATGGCGTCCTCGCCACCGCCCGTGGGCTCGATCTTGACGGTCAGGCCCTCCTGGGCGAAGTAGCCGAGATCCTGCGCGATGTACAGGCCGGCCTCGTCCGCCGTCGGCACCGCCTCCACGATGATCGTGTGCGTCTCCAGTGGCCCAGCCGGGCCGGGCATCGTCAGTGCGGACGTGTCGGCAGCGGCCCCGGAGCTTGCGCTCGGACTCGAGCATGAGGTAAGGGCGGTAATCATGCCGAGCGCTATCGCCGGGACGACTAGATGTGCACGCTTGCCTTTGCGATGTGACTGGCCGAACAGCATTGAGCTCCTCCATGAACCGGGCATCCGAAGCTTAATGATGAGAGCCGTCATAGATTGCTGTTTCGGGATATTTAGTACGAAGTACCCTCTAGTTAGATCGATATCTAAATTGACGAGAGTGAATATGTGATGGTCATGCCATAAAAGCCCAAGATGCGGGTGCCTATCTGCGTCCCCTGCCGGAAGGTGCCGCGACGGCTGCCGCTAGGGTCGGGTGCCGTGGTGCCACAGGGGTGCTCAGCCGCGCGCCGCGCCGGGGAACGCCGTGATCGGTGACCTTCACGAATAGAGTTGAGGACATGGCGGATACCCAGACCTCCAGCATGAAGCCGGGGCAAGCGGCACTGGTCACCGAGATCGAGAAGACTCGGGCGGACCTGGCGCGAACCATCGACGCGATCTCGGACAGGGTGAGCCCGTCCAAGGTCGCGCAGCGGACGTCGGCCCAGGTTCGGGACCGGCTGAGCCAGGTCGACCCGCTCGTCGGGGGCGCGGTCGCGCTCGCCGCCGTCAGCGTCACCTGTTACTTCATCTGGCGTCGGCTGCGCAAGTAGAGGGTGCGGCGGCCCGGTGGCACCGCTCGGTGCCACCGGGCCTTGCTGCGTGCGGGCGCGCGCCGCGTTACTCGGCGGACTTGGTGCAGCTCCTCGTACTCGGCCGCCGTCAGCAGGCCAGCGGGCAGCGCCGCCTCGCCGCCGGGGACCCGGACGCGGAACATCCAGCCCGCCCCGTACGGCTCGGCGTTGACCAGGCCCGGGTCGTCGTCAAGTTCCTCGTTGACCTCGACGACCTCGCCGTCCACCGGGCAGAACAGGTCGCTGACCGATTTAGTCGACTCGACCTCGCCGCACGGCTCCGCGGCGCTGACCGAGGAGTCGACTGTCGGAAGCGAGACGTACACGACATCGCCAAGCGCGTTCGCGGCGTAGTCGGTGATCCCGATCGTGGCGACGTCACCGTCGATCGACACCCACTCATGCTCCTGCGTGTAGCGGAGCTCGGCGGGAACGCTCATGCTTGCTGACTCCTCCGGTAGAAAGGCAACTGCGCGCGGTCGGCGGACTCGAGCCGGCCGCGGACATCAATGAAGAACGGGCCCGTGGCCCCGCGCTCGACGAACGCCATCGCGACCGGCACGGCGAGCGTGGGCGAGGGGGCACCGCTGGTCACGGTACCGACCTGCGTGCCGTGCGACAGCACCGGGTACCCATGCCGGGGGATCCGGCGGGACCGTGCGATCAGCCCGATCAGCTCCCGCCCTGGTCCGTTGCCCGCCCCGGCCAAGGCGGCGACGGATGCCAGGGCCTCGCGGCCCACGAAGTCACCCGGCTTGTCCAGCCGGACGACCTTGCCAAGGCCGGCCTCGTACGGGGTCATGTCGCGGCCGAGCTCGTTGCCGTACAGCGGCATGCCCGCCTCGAGCCGCAGCGTGTCGCGCGCCGCCAGGCCCGCCGGGACGACACCGGGGCCGCCTGCCTTGGCCAGTGCGTCCCAGACTTGCTCCGCGTCGCCGTCGGGGCAGAAGATCTCGAAGCCGTCCTCGCCCGTGTACCCCGTCCTCGCGACCCAGGACGGCACCCCGGCGACATCACCGTAGGTGCCGGAGTAGTACCGGATGCCAGTCAAGGGCAGCGACGTTACCTGGGAGAGGATGGCGGCTGCGTTCGGCCCCTGGATGGCGACCAGCGCCGTGCGGTCAGTCTCGTCGGTGACTTGCGCGCCGCGGGCGGCGCAGCGCGACTGGAGCTCGGCCAGCACCGCCGGGGCGTTCGAGGCGTTGGCGATAACCAGGAACCGCATCTCGGCCTGCCGGTACACGACGAGGTCGTCGATGATGCCGCCGTCGGGCGCGCAGATCATCGTGTAGCGGGCCTGGCCGGCTGTCAGCCGGGAGATCCACCCGGTCAGCGCGTAGTCAAGCGCGTCGGCGGCGGACGGGCCAGTCACCGCGATCTCGCCCATGTGTGACAGGTCGAACAGGCCAGCCGACGAGCGAACCGCGAGATGCTCTGAGGTCTCACTGCCGTAGCGCAGCGGCATGCGCCAGCCCGCGAAGTCGGTCATCGTCGCCCCGAGTCGCTCGTGGACTGAGCGCAAGGGAGTTTGCTTGGGTTCTGACGTCACCTGGGCATGGTATGCCGTAAGAATGACGCTCCTCACTGCAGACCAGGTAGAAACCCAGCTCGCGGCCACGCCTGGCTGGGTGCTCGCCGATGGGCAGATCGTCAAGAAAGTGGTGAAAAGCGACTTCGCTGACGCGCTGCGGTACGTGAACGCGGTGGGATACCTCGCCGAGAAGGCCAACCATCACCCCGACATCACGATTTCGTGGAACGAGGTGACGCTCAATCTCGTCAGCCACTCGGCGGGCGGGCTGACCGACCACGACTTTGCCCTCGCGCGGAGCGTGAACGCCCTCGACTAGCGCAGAATGTCTGACGTGACTTCTTCGCTAGCCCCTCGCGATGTTGTGATCCTCGGCTCGACCGGGTCGATCGGGACTCAGGCGCTGGACCTTGTCCGCCACAACCCCGACCGCTTCCGGGTGGTCGCGCTCGCCGCGGGTGGCGGGAATCCGGGGCTGCTCGCTGAGCAGGCCGCCGAGTTCGGCGCGCGCAGCGTTGCCGTAGCCAACCCGGCCGCCGCCGATGACGTGCGCGCCGCACTTCGCGCGATCAGCTCCGCGGCGGCGGCCATCCCCGTCGCCTCCGGGCCTTCCGCGGTGACGGAGATGGCCGCCTACCCCTGTGACGTCGTCCTCAACGGCGTCGACGGGGCGGCCGGGCTGCGGGCCACGCTGGCGGCGCTTGAGGCGGGCCGGACGCTGGCCCTGGCCAACAAGGAGTCGCTGATCATCGGCGGGCCGCTGGTGACTGCGCTGGCCAAGCCGGGGCAGATCGTCCCGGTGGACTCCGAGCACTCGACGATCGCTCAGTGCCTGCGGGCCGGGCAGCGCCACGAGGTCAAGCGGCTGGTGCTCACCGCGAGCGGCGGGCCGTTCCGCGGCTGGCCGCGTGGCAAGCTCCAGACGGTCACGCCCGAGCAGGCTCTCGCCCATCCGACGTGGACCATGGGGCCGCTGATCACCGTCAATTCCGCGACGCTGGTCAACAAGGGGCTTGAGGTGATCGAGGCGCACCTGCTGTTCGGCTTCGGGCTGGACAAGATCGATGTCGTGGTGCACCCGCAGTCGATCGTCCACTCGATGGTCGAGTTCGCGGACGGCGCGACGATCATCCAGGCCAGCCCGCCGGACATGCGGATACCGATCGGCCTCGGCCTGGCCTGGCCGGAGCGGGTCGCGGGGGCGGCACCCTGCCTGGACTGGACGAAGGCGGCTTCGTGGACGTTCGAGCCACTCGACGACGAGGCGTTCCCCGCGGTGGCCCTGGCCCGGGAGGCGGCTCGCCGCGGCGGGACCACCCCGGCCGTCTACAACGGCGCGAACGAGGCATGCGTCGCGGCCTTCCTGGCGGGAAGAATCTCGTTCACGCGGATCGTTGACACCGTGACGCGGATAGTCTCGGAGCACGACACACGCAGTGCGGGGAGCCTAACGCTTGATGACGTACTCGCGGTGGACGCCTGGGCACGGGCCCGGGCGAACGAACTAAACGCCGTCACTGAGCGTAGCTGACCAGTCGGGAGGAACACGGGTGGACCTACTGGGATGGCTCATTTTTTTGTTCGCGCTGCTGTTCTCGGTGATGGCGCACGAGGGCGGGCACTTTCTCACCGCGAAGAAGTTCGGGATGAAGGCCACCAGGTTCTTCGTGGGCATGGGGCCGACACTGTGGTCGACAACGCGCGGCGAGACCGAGTACGGCGTCAAGGCGTTCCCCGTCGGCGGCTTCGTCAAGATCCTCGGCATGACGTCGGTGGAGGAGGTCGACCCGGCCGACGAGCCGCGCGCGTTCCGCAGGTTTCCCGGCTGGCAGCGGGTGATCGTGCTGGTCGCCGGCTCGACTGTGCACTTCATGCTGGCGTTCCTGCTGATCTTCGGTCTCGCGCTCGGCGTCGGGATCGAGAATGACAACAGCACGCAGCTAGGCACGGTATCGGCCTGCGTGCCCGCCAGCGCGACCGCCCTGAACGACGGGGCCGCCTGTCCCGCTGGCGCGGCCAAGTCGCCGGCCGGGCTGGCCGGGCTGCGGGTGGGCGACCAGATCACCTCGTTCGACGACACCCGGGTGAGCAGCTACACCCAGCTGACCACGGCGATCAGGCGGGTGAAGGCCGGCACCACGGTACCGATCACGGTGCTGCGCGACGGGCGGTCGCTGACGCTGGACGCCACGCTCGCGCAGGTGCCTGGCCGTTCCGGCGGGTTCCTCGGCATCGCGGGCAGCACCGTCTTCCAGTCGGCCAGCCCGCTGCGCGCGATCACCTACGCCGGCTCGGGCTTCTGGCAGGTGCTTGACGGCTCGGCCAGGGCCTTGGCGCAGTTGCCGGCGGCCATCCCTGACCTGTTCGCCAAGGACCGGGCCTCCACCCCGGCGGGCAACGTCAGCAGCATCGTCGGCGCGGCCAACGCCACCGGGCAGGCCGTCGCCGCCCCCGTGGGCTGGCAGGACAAGGTCAGCTTCGTGCTGCTGCTGATTGCCTCGCTTAACATCTTCGTCGGCGCGTTCAACCTGCTGCCGCTGCTGCCCCTGGACGGCGGGCACATCGCGATCGTCGTCTACGAGCGGATCCGGACCCGGATCGCGCGCTGGCGCCGTCGGCCCGACCCCGGACTCGTCGACTACATGAAGTTCATCCCAGTCAGCTTCAGCGTCTTCACGGTCTTGGTGGTGATCGGCGTGATGCTGATCCTCGCCGACATCGTGAACCCCGTGAGCATCGGCTGATTTCCCGCGCCTCGTCGGCGCCTGAGCAGCCTGTTGTAGGGGTAAGTGAACAGTGGGTGACGAGGTGACAAACGTCTCGTTAGCACCTGACGTGATGGTCAGGGTCCCGCGACGGGGCGCGCCCGACGTAGGCGAGAATGGGACAAGTGGAGGCGCGTCTCGGGGTACCTCGCGTCTAGCGAACGGCACAGGGAAACTCTGAGCGTGGCAGTTCCGGGGGCAGGAACCCGGTGGCCGCGTGGGAGGTAGGGAAACAGATGAGCGTTGACCTTGGCATGCCCGCAGTTCCCCCAGCACCGCTGGCTGAGCGCCGGCAGTCCCGCCAGCTCATGGTGGGCAACGTGCCAGTAGGCGGCGGCGCGCCGGTGAGCGTGCAGTCCATGACGACAACGCTGACCGCGAACGTGAACGCGACGCTGCAGCAGATTGCCGAGCTGACCGCGTCCGGCTGCCAGATCGTCCGGGTCGCCGTCCCGTCGCAGGACGACGCGGACGCGCTGCCGCAGATCGCGAAGAAGTCCAAGATTCCGGTCATCGCGGACATTCACTTCCAGCCGAAGTACGTGTTCGCCGCCATCGACGCCGGCTGCGCCGCTGTCCGGGTCAACCCGGGCAACATCAAGGAGTTCGACGACAAGGTCAAGGAGATCGCGCGGGCCGCGTCGCAGACGGGCACCCCCATCAGGATCGGGGTGAACGCCGGATCACTGGACAAGCGACTGCTGCAGAAGTACGGCAAGGCCACCCCTGACGCGCTGGTCGAGTCGGCGCTGTGGGAGTGCTCGCTGTTCGAGGAGCACGGCTTCCGGGACATCAAGATCTCGGTGAAGCACCACGACCCGGTCGTGATGATCGAGGCCTACCGCAAGCTCGCCGCCGCGTGTGACTACCCGTTGCACCTGGGCGTCACCGAGGCGGGCCGGCGTTCCAGGGCACGATCAAGTCGGCGACGGCCTTCGGCGCGCTGCTGTCGCAGGGCATCGGCGACACCATCCGGGTCTCGCTGTCCGCCCCGCCGGTCGAGGAGGTCAAGGTCGGCATCGGGATCCTTGAATCGCTCGGACTGCGCGAGCGCGGCCTGGAGATCGTTTCCTGCCCGTCCTGCGGCCGTGCCCAGGTTGACGTGTACAAGCTGGCCGAGGAGGTCACTGCCGGGCTGACCGGGCTGGAGGTTCCCCTTCGCGTCGCGGTGATGGGCTGCGTCGTGAACGGCCCAGGAGAGGCGCGGGAGGCCGACCTCGGGGTCGCGTCCGGCAACGGCAAGGGGCAGATCTTCGTCAGGGGCAAGGTCATCGCCACCGTGCCAGAGTCGAAGATCGTCGAGACGCTGATCGACGAGGCGATGAAGCTCGCGGAAGACATGGGTGAGGCCGAGCTCGGTGAGCGGGGCACCGAGCCGGGTCAGCCAATCGTTACGGTCCAGTAAGGGCTTGCCCTCACAAGACGGGCGCTGATGCTGGTGGCTCTCGGGGAGCTGCCAGCATCAGAGGAGGATCTCGCCGATCTTCTCGGCGGCGGCGGCGCGGGCCTCGGCCGGCAGCAGCTCGTCGCTGATCAGCACGTTCACGTCATCCAGCGACGCGAACGATGCGAGACTGACCACTCCCCACTTGGTGTGGTCGGCGAGGACCACCACGCGGCGGGCGAGCTTGATGAAGGTCCGGTTGGTCTCCGCCTCGGCCAGGTTCGGCGTGGTGAGGCCGGCGTCGGTGTCGATCCCATTGCAGCCGAGGAACAGCGTGTCGAAGTGGAGCGACTTGATCGTCAGGTCAGCCACCGGCCCGACGAGCGCGTCCGACGGCGTGCGCATGCCGCCGGTGAGGACGATCGTGGGGCCGTCCGCGTTGCGAATCCCGCTGAACAGGTTCGCCACCCGTAGCGAGTTGGTGACGATGGTCAGGCCCGGCACGTCGACCAGGCACTGGGCCAGGGCGAACGTGGTGGTCCCTGCGGTGATCGCGATCGCGGTTCCGGGCCTTACCAGGGCCGCCGCCGCGTGCGCGATGGATGACTTCTCAGGGCGCTCCAGGATGAGCTTGTCGTCGAAGCCGGGCTCGTGCGCGACTGCGGCGGTGCCTGGCAGCACCGCACCGCCGTGCACCTTTTCGACGAGTCCGTCCCGGGCGAGAACTTCCAGGTCCCGGCGGATCGTCATGTCCGATACGCCGAGTTGCTGCGTGAGGTCACTGACTCTAGCGCTGCCGTCACTCCTGACGGCTTGCAAGATCAGAGACTGACGGTGTCTGGCAAGCACTTCACTACCCCCTCAATAGTGTCCGAACAGTTTTAACTGAGACGCATGACCGGGTTGTTCGGTTCCGGCGAGCGCTGTCGGAAATCGCCGCCGGGTCTCCGGCTCACGGCGGTTCAGGTATCTAAGTTGTGCGGAGCATGACGCTAGATTGTGGGCATGTCAACGCCTCGCCGTCTGGCGCTTTGCCTAGCCGCTATCGTTTTTACGCTTACGGCTGGATTGATTACCGCCTGCGACGGATCGTCGGCGAGCGGTGGCGCCTCAGGAGGCGCGATGTCCGGTGCGGGACAGAGCGGTATCGTTTCGTCCGGCACGAGCCTTAGCTGGCGGAATTGCACCGGCCAGTATGCCGGGATGCAGTGCGCCTCGCTGTCGGTCCCGCTCAACTACGCCGACCCCAGCGGGCGGAAGATCACTATCGCGCTTTCCATGGTCCCGGCGACCGCGCCGAAGAGCAAGCAGCAGGGAATCATGCTGGTTAACCCGGGCGGCCCGGGTGCACCGGGCCGCGGCCTGGCGGAGGCGGTCGCCACCGTGCTCAGCCCGACGGTGGCCTCCGAGTACGACATCGTGGGCTTTGACCCGCGCGGCGTCGGCGGGTCGGTGCCCGCGCTGAGCTGCGATCCGAGCTTCTTCAGCGGCGCTCGCCCGAACTATGACCCCACCAGCGCCGCTGAAGAGCTTCAGCTGGTCAACCGGGCCAAGCAGTACGCGGCCGAGTGCGAGCAGCGGTACGGCTGGCTGCTGCCGGACATGACAACGGCGGACTCCGCCAGGGACATGGACTCGATCCGCGCCGCTTTTGGCGTGTCGAAGATCACATACTATGCCTTCTCCTACGGCACGTACCTGGGGCAGGTCTACGCGACGATGTTCCCGAACCGAGTGCGGCGGATGGTGCTCGACAGCACGGTCGACCCGACCGGCGTGTGGTACCAGGACAACATCGAGCAGGACTACGCGTTCCAGGGCCGGATGAACGCGTTCTTCGCGTGGACGGCGCGCTACGACTCGACGTACCACCTGGGCAGCACGGAAACGGCCGTGGACAACGCGTACTACCGGGCGCGGTCCATGCTGACCGCCAGGCCGCTTGACGTCAACGGGAAGCCGCAGATCGGCCCGGACGAGCTTGATGACACCTTCGTGGAAGGCGGGTACGGCAACTGGCTGTGGCCAAGCCTCGCCCAGGCACTGTCTGACTACCTGGACAGCGGCAATTCGTCGGCCCTGGTCTCGGCCTACCAGGCCGACGGCGAGCAGTCGGAGAACGAGTTCGCCGTCTACAACGCCGTGCAGTGCTCGGACGTGGACTGGCCACGCAACTGGTCCAAGTGGCAGGCCGACACCGAGACCGTGGACAAGACCGCCCCGTTCTACGCATGGGGCAACGCGTGGTTCAACGCGTCGTGCGCGTTCTGGCCGGTGAAGGGGCCAGCCACGCCGATGACGATCGGCGCTGCTGGCCTTCCTGGCATCCTGATGCTGCAGGGGACGCTGGACGCGGCTACGCCGTATGCCGGTGCGCTGGACGCGCGCAAGGCGCTGCCGACCGCCCGGATGGTAGCCGTCGAGGGCGATGGCAACCACGGCCAGTCGGTGCAGACGCCCGCAGACCCCTGCGTAATGAACTACCTCAACAACTACCTGGCGACTGGGGCACTGCCGCAGGGATCAGGACTGGTGAACGCCACCTGCGCGGCGCCGGCCGCACCGGTGCCTGGCGCATGATACTGCTGATCCCGTAACCTTTGCGCTATAGGCTGGCAGCATGTTGCGCGTTAGGCCTCGGTCCGAGTCGCCACGGCTCCTCGATGACCGTGACCGCGCCGCGGTGCTCGCACTGTGCGATGCTGACCCGGTGGCGAACGTCTTCGTCGCGTCGCGGGTGCGGGCACTAGGCCTCGACCCTGGCCGCCTCGGCGCCCAGGTGTGGGGCTATGAGCGAAGCGGCCTGCTTACCTCCGCGTGCTACTCGGGGGCCAACCTGGTGCCCGTGGAAGTGGAGACGGCCCAGGAGATCGCCGCCTTCGCCGACCGGGCGCTACGGCAGGGGCGGCGTTGCTCGTCTATAGTCGGCAAGGCAGACGTGGTGACACAGCTGTGGCAGCACCTGCGCCCGTACTGGGGGCCGGCTCGCGAGGTCCGGTCGGTGCAGCCGCTGATGGCGATATCCGGCCCGCCGCTCGTGCCGCCGGATGAGGGCGTCCGCCGGGTCCGCCCGGACGAGGTCGACATCTTGATGCCCGCCTCGATCGCCATGTTCACCGAGGAGGTCGGCATCTCGCCGCTGCTTGGCGATGGCGGCGCCGCCTACCGTGCGCGGGTCTGCGAGCTGGTCAGGTCCGGCCGGGCATTCGCCCGGATCGAGAACGGCCGGGTGATCTTCAAGGCCGAAGTCGGTGCCGCGACCCCGCAGGCCTGCCAGGTCCAGGGCGTCTGGGTCCGTCCGGAGTTCCGCGGCCAGCACCTCGCCTCACCGGGCATGGCCGCCGTCGTGCTGGAGTCACAAAAGTCGATCGCGCCCGTCGTCTCGCTGTACGTCAACGACTTCAACCACCCGGCCCGGGCCACGTACGTCAAGACTGGCTTCAGCGAGGTAGGCCGCTTCATGTCGGTCCTCTTCTAGGCTGCCATTTCCCGTGGGGTAAACACCGCATCGCGTTGCACTAGGCATCGCGCTTCCATCCGGTAACCTAGTGTGACAGCCTGCTACGGGATTGTGCAGTGAGGTCGGCGAGTTCGAGCCGGATATAAGCGCGCCATGCACTCTGCTCGTCGGCGGTGAGCTAGCGGGGGGTGGCGGCGGGGGAATCATTCGGGGGAGGCGTGAATGCACACCGCTGGCGGTGGGGTGCCAATGCAGGACCCGCCAGAGGAGCCGAGCCAGGCTGACGACGCATTCGTGATTGAGGAGCCGCTCCTCACGGAGGACAACACGCGCCCGGTCGAGGGGCCCATCCCGGCCGCGACCCTGGTGGGGCCATCGGTGTCAGGCGGCCGGCGCCTGGCCTGGCTCGACGCGCTGCGGGGATATGCGGCGCTGTGCGTGGTGTTCGATCACTCGACCGCGCTCGTGCTGCAGCGGCTTCATCAATTCCTGTACCAGTGGTTCGACTTCGGGCGCTACGGCGTGTTTGTGTTCTTCCTAGTCAGTGGGTATATCATCCCCGCGTCGCTGGAGCGCAAGGGGAGCGTCCGGGAGTTCTGGATCGGCCGGGCGTTCCGGCTGTACCCGCTGTTCGTGCTGGCGATCGCCGCCGTGGTGCTCCTTTACTACCTCGGCTTCGGCACCGCCTACGATGCGCAGCGAGACTGGCTGGGCTCGGTCGCCTCCTGGCCGGCCATGATCCCTAACTTTCTGAGCGGCCCCAACGTCCCGAACGTCACGTGGACCCTGTCCTACGAAATGGCCTTCTACGTCCTGCTAGCGGCGCTGTTCACCGTGCGGGCGCACCGGCATAGCGGAAGCTACGCACTGGCCTGCGGGATCATCGTCTGCGCCGTCGGCGGAGTGCTGCCGATGAACATGCTGGACTACGGCCACGGCATCTTCGGCCCGGGATACGTCGACATCGCCACCGACGTGCTCGTCCTGGCCGGCGTGGGTCTCGCGGTCGTGGCAAGGAGCGGATCAGGCCTGACCCGGGCTGGCTCCTGGCTGGCCGCGCTCACCATCTTGTTCGTGATGACGGTCAACCAGGATGGCTACCCGTACCCGTGGAGCGCGTACACCATCTTGGCCTTCATGTTCACCGGCACGCTGGTCTACCGTGCGGAGCAGGGCCAGGTCCACAAGCTTGAGGCCGCCATGGCCGCCGCCGCGGTGGTGGCGATGACGGTGGCCGGCGCATTCTGGTGGGGTACCCGGTATCCCACCTGGCACCTGGACACGCAATGGCACTACCAGTACTTCACCTCGCTCGTCGGCGCAGCACTGACCTTCGCCGTAGGACTGGCCGTCCGAAATCGCCCGATTCCCAGGGTCGTGCCCTGGTTCGGCATGATCAGCTACTCCGTGTACATGACACATCCGCTGGTGATCAATGCCTACGCGAGCATTCCCGCGCTTGCCTACGGCGCCAAGCCGATCTGGCTGCAGGCCCTGCTGGCCCTGGCCCTGCTGGCCGTCATCGTGGGGCTTGCCGCCGTGACTTATTACTTCGTGGAAAAACCCATGCAGCGCCTTGGCCGGAAGGTAGCCAGGCGGTACAGGGACTCGGCGCAATCTCCCCAGGCGCCGGGAAGTGGGACACGGCTGGCTAGCTGAGGTCGGCGAGGGTCAGCCGTCCGCCGGCGCCCCACCCGAGCCGGAAGAGCGCGTGGCAACGGGTCCCGCGGCCGGGGCGGGCACGGCCGCCGCAGCGGATCGCAGCGCTTCCATCAGCAGGGCGGTCCCAGGTGGGTCCGGTGGCTCCCCGTAGCGAACCGCCACCACACAGCGCTGGGTCCCGCGCAGCCGGAGCGCGCGCACGGCAGGGTTCCGCGCCGCGTGCAGCGCCAGTCCCGGCAGCAGGGCGACCCCGAGGCCAGCGCCGACGAGAGCCTGGACGGCGACGAAATCGTCGGTGGTGAACGAGATCTTCGGCGTGTAGCCGGCCGCAGCGCACTGCTGCAGCAGGTGCTCGCGGCACCGGTCGCAGCCGGCGATCCAGCGATGGTCGGTGAACCTGGTCAGGTCATCGGGCCACAGTTCCGTGACGGTGGGCGCGACATCCGGCAGGCCGAGCGACGCGTCGCCGGTCGGCATGATCAGGCTGACCGGCTCGTCGAGCAGGTTCTGCTCGCGCAGTCCCTCCCTATCGGCGGAGGGAGCACAGTCAGCCACTGGCAGGGTTGGCCCAGTCTCCTCGGACTCGTGCCGGAAGATCAGTGCCACGTCCACGTACCCGGCCCGCAGCATGCGCAGGGCCTCCGGCGGCTCGGCCTCCGTCAGCCGCAGGTCCACGGTCGGGTGCTCGACCTTCAGCAGGGCCGCGGCGGCGGGCACGAGCGTGCCGAGCGCGGACGGGAACGCCGCCAGCCGCAGCCGGCCCGCCCGTAGCCCTGAGTGCGCCGCGAGCTCGTTCTCAGCGGCGTCCAGCCGGCCAATGATCTCGCTGGCCCGTTCGGCGAGCAGTCGCCCGGCGTCGGTGAGCCGGATTCCCCGTCCGGCCTTGGCGATCAGCTTGGTTCCGGTCTCGGCCTCCAGGCGGGCCAGATGATGGCTGACCGACGGCTGCGCGTAGTTCAGTGCGTGGGCCGCCGCGGTGACCGAGCCATGCCGCGCGACCGCGACGAGGACGCGCAGGCGGGTAACGTCCAGCATCCCTCGACTATAGATGGTGTCAATCAGTGCGGCTAGACGGTCTAACCGGGTGAATCGGTGCAGGTCGTGCGCGCTAGCGACCCTCCAGCAATGGCGCTTCCGGGCGCCGGACAGGCTCCCCGGCGAGCTTCTTGCGCCGCCAGGCGATCCCGCTCGCAGCCTCAAGCACCACCCGGTTCCCCAGGAAGGCCGTCACCTCCGCACTGTCGTAGGGCGGCGAGACCTCCACCACGTCGATGCCCGCTAGTGGCATCTCCATGGCGATCCGGCGCACCGCGTCGAGCAGTTGCCGGCTGGTGAGGCCGCCAGGCTCGGGGGTGCCGGTTCCCGGGGCCATCCCCGGGTCAACGACATCCACGTCAACGGACAGGAACACGGCGTCGCAGTCGTCGGTCGCGATCGCGCATGCCTCGGTCAGGACGTCGTCCATGCCGCGCGCGACGATCTCCGTCATCTCGAAGGACCGCATCCGCTGCTCAGCCATCCAGGCGAGGGTCGGCGGCTCCGGCCAGTATCCACGCAGCCCGATCTGCAGGAACCGGTCGCCGCGGACCGCGCCGGACTCGATCAGGCGCCGCATCGGCGTGCCATGGCCGTACAGGTGGCCGCCCCACTCGCTGTCGCCGGTGTCGGCGTGCGCGTCGAAATGGATCAGCGAGACCCGGCCCCAGCCGACGTGGCGGGCGACCCCGGTCGCGTCCGGGAAGGTGATCGTGTGGTCGCCGCCGAGGACCACGGGGATCGCGCCGGTCGCGGCGACAGCATGCACGACATCCTCCAGGCGCTGGATTGACTCCATGAGGTAGCCGGACGGCATGCTCACATCCCCGATGTCGGCCACCCGCAGGTCGGTGAGCGGGTCCACGCCAAGTGCGAGGTGCGGCCGGGACGCGTCGTGCGGCAGGTAGTCGGTGCCCCGGATCGCCTGCGGCCCGAACCGCGTCCCCGGCCGGTACGTGGTCCCTCCGTCAAACGGCGCCCCGACAAACACAATGTCGTAGCCACCCGCGCTCGCCTCCTCAAGCGAGACGTGCGGCACCCCGGCGAACGTGATCTCGGGCCCATACATTGACCGGTACATCTGTGGCTCAGGCATGCTGCCATGATCTCTCCGCCGTCAGGACGCAAAAATCTGGGGTGGGCGCAGCGGCGGCGGTAAACCACGTAGCAGCGCGCTGCGTCATACATGTGAGGCTCGGTGAAAGCGGGACACCGAGCCTCACTACTTCTTCGTGATCGCCGGATGCCTGCGGGCCTCACCAGCTATTGTCTTGGGCCATGGCCGAAATTGAAAGAGACCTCAGCGCTGATACCAGCCGCTTCCAGGCATTTGTCAAGAACCGGGACGAAGAGCCGCCGTCGGCGTGGCAGATGCGCGCCTCCGCGTCCAAGGTCGGCCTGCTCGCGGGCATCGTCATCGCGGTGGCTATCGTGGTCGCGCTTATAGCGCTGACACTCGTGTAGCGGGGATCTCCCCCGAGCCTCGGACCACCAGCCGAACCGGGACCGCTACCCGCGCGGGGGGAGCGTCGTCGCCGTCGATACGGCGGAAGAGCAGCTCGGCCGCCATCCGGCCAACCTCGGCAGGGTTGTAGCTGACAACGGTAAGGCCCGGCCGCAGGTAGTCGGCCAGCCCGAAGTCGCCGAACCCCACGACCGCGATCTGCTCCGACTGCCCCGTCGCCGCCAGGACGCGTAGCACCCGCCCGGTGTGCTTGCGGTCGCCGCAGAACACGGCCGTAACCGGTGAGTCCGGCAGTCGCTCGGGCACCAGCGTGGTCCAGGCGTCCTCGATCATGATGTCGGCTTCCGCCATGGCCTCGGTGTACCCCTGCAGGATCTGGCGTGACCCGTACTGCCCCAAGTCGCCGCCCACCAGGCCGATGCGGCGGTGGCCATGCGCGATCAGGTGCGCCACGGCCGCGCGCGCGCCTCCCTTCTCATCCGCGAGCACGGTATCCGCCTCGATGCCCGCGGGTGGCCGCAGCACGCATACCGTCGTGGTCCCCGCCTCGATCTCCGCCGCCAGGTACGCCTGCCCGCCAGGGGAGGGCTTGATGATCAGGCCATCCACCCGGCGGGCGGTCAGTGACTCCGCCAGCCGCTGCTCCCGGTCCGGGTCGCTGTCGGTCGAGCCAGTGAACAGCAGCATCCCGTGGTCGCGTGCCACGTCCTCGATCCCGCGGCACAGCGCCGCCGTGTCCGGCTCGGCGAGGTCATCGCCGATGAATCCCAGCGCCGACGTCCGGCCGGTGCGCAGCAGCCGGGCGCTCTCGTTCCGCCGGAAGCCTAGGTCCTCGATCGCGTCCAAGACGCGGGTAGCTGTCGCCGGCGTCACACCAGGCTCCCCGTTAACCACCCGTGACACCGTCTTCAGCGCGACCCCGGCCCGTGTCGCCACGTCTTTCATCGTCGGCCGCGTGCTCGCGAACCGACTGCCACTGCGCATGCCGTGCTTCAGATCGCTCATGCAGTCCCCCCGCAGACCATTCTGCTCACCGAACGCCCACGGAAACTCCTGTGCCGGCCCTTGTCCGCCGTGAGTGCCCCTGTTTCGCGAGAGTTAACGAGATTCACGCGGCTGCTTGAGGCGAATTGGTGGCTGCGTTCGGAATAATCGGCCCATGAGCGATCCGGTGAACAGCAGCGAGCGGGAGCGGCTGACCACACTCGGCGGGCTGGCGGCGCTGTCGCTGGACGCGCTGTCCAGCGTGGCGTACGGGCCGGAGGCGATCCTCGTCGTGCTGGTCACGGCCGGAGCGATGGCGATCGGCTACGCGCTGCCGATCACGGTCGCGATCGTGGTGCTGCTGGCCGCGCTGGTGATCTCCTACCGGCAGGTCATCGAGGCGTTCCCGAGCGGCGGCGGCGCGTACGCGGTGTCGAAGACGCACCTGGGGACGACTGCTTCCCTGGTCGCCGCAGCATCGCTTATCGTCGACTATATCCTGAACGCGGCGGTCGGCGTGTCGGCGGGCGTCGAGGCGCTGACGGCGGCGTTCCCCGCGCTTTACGGGGCGCGGGTATGGATCTGCCTGGTCACGCTCGCGCTGATCACCGGCGTGAACCTATGGGGTCTCGCGGAGTCGGCACGAGTCTTCGCGATCCCGACGCTCGCGTTCATCGCGAGTATCGCGGTGGTGATCATCGCTGGCCTGGTCCGGTCGCACCCGGCGGTCCCGCTGGCGCACTCGCTGCCGCCGGTCACCGACACGGTCGGAACGCTGCTGATCCTCAAGGCGTTCGCGTCCGGCTGCTCCGCGCTGACCGGGGTGGAGGCGATCGCCAACTCGGTGCCGCAATTTCGGGTGCCGCGGGTGAGGCGAGCCCAGCACACCGAGATCTGGCTGGGGGTGCTGCTCGGGGTGATGCTGCTGGGACTGAGCGAGCTGATCCGCCGCTTTCATGTCATCCCGCAGCCGGGCACGACCGTCCTCGCGCAGCTCACGGCAGCCGGGGTAGGCCGGGGCGCGGTGTTCTACGCGATCCAGATGATCACGCTGGTGCTGCTGGCCCTGGCCGCGAACACGTCGTTCGGCGGGCTCCCGGTGCTCGCCAGCCTGCTGGCACGCGACAACTTCCTGCCGCACCTGTTCGCGCTGCGGGCGGATCGCCGGGTCTTCCGCTACGGCGTCATGGTGCTGGCCGTTGCCGCAGGGTTGCTGCTGGTCGTGGCGAGGGGCAACACGCAGGCGCTGGTTCCTCTTTTCGCGGTCGGGGTGTTCGTCGGGTTCACGCTGTCCCAGGTCGGCATGGTGCGGCACTGGCACGAGTCCCGGGCCGATAATCCCCGCGGGTGGCAGCGCCGCGCCGTCATCAACGGGGTAGGCGCCGTGCTGACGCTCGCCGCGACGGTGATCGAGCTCGTCAGCAAGTTCACCGCCGGCGCGTGGCTGGTGGCCGTCGTGATCCCGCTGCTGGTCGTGATGTTCTGGAGGATCCGCCGGGCGTACTCCAAGATCGGCACGCTGCTCCAGGTAGGAAAGACGCCGTCACCGCCCGTCCGGCGCTCCTGCCTGGTCGTCGTCCCGGTCGTCGGGATGTCCCGGCTGACTGCCGAGGGCATATCGGTCGCCCTGTCCCTCGGCGACAGCGTGATCGCGGTGACCGTGGTGTTCAGCGACCATGAGGAGGAGGGCGGGGACGCGTCGTTCCAGGACGAGTGGAGAAAGTGGCGGCCCGAGGTACCACTGGTCACCCTTCGGTCCGCGCACCGGTCGCTTGGCCCGCCTCTGGTGGAGTACCTGCGCTCCATCGAGGCCGAGGACAAGTACCACCGGCTCGTCGTGCTGATCCCCGAAGTGCATCCCGCCCGGCCGTGGCTGTCGCTGCTGCACAATCAGCGTGGCGCGATCCTGGACCGGGCGATTCGTCGTGGAACGAGCAACGTCGTGCTGTGCCGACTCCGGTTCCGGCTGGAAGCCATCAGCGCGTGAGCAGCGCTTGACTACAGCCAGGTATCGTGGGAGGCGGTGTGTCGCTGATGGTGGCAAGATATGCGGCATGGAAAAAAGCGCGGCAATTAGGCGGTGATTATGCCTGGGCGCTCTGAGCTACCGGTTGCGGTGGTGACCGGCGGTAACCGTGGTGTCGGCTTGGAGGTCTGCCGGAGGCTGGGAAACCTCGGCTACGCGGTGGTACTCGGGTCCCGGGACCTGCGCCGGGCCGAGATCGCGGCCAAGGAGATCGATCCGGAGGGCGAGCGGATCACGCCGTGCCACATTGAGGTTGACAATTCGGTGAACATCGAGGCCCTGGGACAGTGGGTCAAGGAGAGGTTCGGCCGGGTTGACGCGATCGTGAACAACGCGTCCACCGCGCCTGACCAGTGGGCAATGGCCGGGAGCACTGACCTGTCGCCAGTTGCCGAGGCGCTGGACATCAACCTCTTCGGCGCCTGGAGGGTGACCCAGGCACTGCTGCCGCTGCTGCGTTCCAGTCCCCGGCCCCGGGTTGTCAACGTGTCGAGTGAGGCGGGGTCGATTTCCCGCATGACAGGCGGGCGGCCCGCATACAGCGTGTCCAAGGCAGCGCTCAACGCGCTGACCAGGATGCTCGCAGCTGAACTGTACCGGGACGGCATCCTGGTCAACGCCGTCTGCCCGGGGTGGACCGCGCAGGACGGCAGCAGCAGCGGTGGTCGGACCGCCGCCCAGGGGGCCGCCAGCGTGGTCTGGGCGGTCACTATCCCGAACGGCGGACCGACCGGTACATTCACCAGGGACGGCCGCGAAATACCGTGGTAGCGGTGTCCCCAGCCCGGTAGGCGGGAGGCCCTGCATCCCGGGCCAGCTGGCGGGGCGTCAGGTCAGGTCGTCGACCGGAGGCTGATAGCGGTACCCCATGCCGGGCTCGGTGATGAGCCAGCGGGGGCGGGCAGGGTCTGGCTCGATCTTGCGGCGCAACTGGGCCATGTACAGGCGCAGGTTGCCGGCCGCGTTCGCGTACCCTGGACCCCACACGTCGTTGAGCAACTGCTTCTGTGACAGGAGCTTGCCGGGATTACGCAGCAAGGCCTCCAGCAAGTGCCATTCGGTGGGGGTAAGCCTGATGTCGACGTCGCCGCCGGACCCGGTGTCCGCCCGGGTGACCCTCTTGGCCGCGAGGTCGACCGTCAGGTCGCCGAGCCGGATCCGGGGCAGGTCCTCGGTCGCGCCGATCCGGCGCACGGCTGCCCGCATCCGGGCGAGTAGTTCATCGACCCCGAATGGCTTGGTCACGTAGTCGTCTGCGCCGGCGTCGAGCGCGGCCACCTTATCGGTGCTGTCGGCGCGCCCGGACAGTATGATGATCGGCGCCTTCGTCCAGCCGCGCAGCCCGGCGATCACGTCCATGCCGTCCATGTCGGGTAGGCCGAGGTCAAGGAGAATCAGGTCGGGCGGGTACTTGGCCGCTACCGCTAGCGCCTCGGACGCGGTGGCGGCGGTGTGCACCTCGTACTGTCGCACGCGCAGGTTGATCCGCAGCGCCCGCAGGATCTGCGGCTCGTCATCAACGACCAGGACACGGGTCACGGGGTGGCCTCAGTTCGAAGGCCAGGGACGGGACGCTGCGGGTAGAAGGAATCATCGGTGGCGGCGGGCAGGGAGACGATCATGGTCAGCCCGCCGCCGGGGGTGTCCTCGGCGGTCAGGGAGCCGCTCATGGCCTCGGTCAGGCCCCGGGACAGCGCGAGGCCAAGGCCGACGCCCGTGGTGTTGTCAGTGTCCCCGAGCCGCTGGAACGGCACGAACATCCGCTCCCTGTCCTCCTCCGGTATGCCTAGCCCTCGGTCGACCACCCGGAGCTCGACCCGGCTGCCCAAAGTGCTCGCGGCCAGCAGCGGAGGCCGCCCGGAGGGGGAGTACCGAAGCGCGTTCTGCACCAGGTTCACTACCACGCGCTCGAGGATTGCCGGGTCCGCGCTGACGGCGGGCAGCGAGTCGGGGACATCGACCCGCACGTCGCGGCCACCGGGCTCGATGCTGTCCAGGGCACGGGCGACGACCCCGTCCAGGCCAACCGGGCGGGGGAACAGCGACAGCGCGCCGGCCTGCAGGCGGCTCATGTCCAGCAGGTTTTCCACGAGGTGGATGAGCCGGTCCAGCGATTCATCGGCGGTCGCCAGCAACTCGGCGATGTCGTCGGCGTCCCAGGGCACGTCCGGGGAGCGCAGGCTCGTGATCGCGGCCTTGGCGGAGGCGAGCGGAGTGCGCAGGTCGTGACTCACGGCGGCCAGCAGTGCGGTCCGCATGCGGTCGGCGGCGGCGATGGGCTTGGCGGCCTCAGCCTCGGCCGCCAGCCGCTGCTGTTCCAGGGCGACCCGGGCGTAGGCGGCGAACGCGCCGAGCACCCGGCGGTCACCAGCGGGAATGGGCCGCCCCTGCAGGGCCAGAGACAGTCCCTCGGCTACCGGGACCTCCACGTCGGCGTCCTCGGGCCGCTGCACCGGGTCGTCGCCGGCCGCGCCCACGATAATCCACCTCGAGGCCAGGCCGCGCGGCGTGATAGCGCCGCGCGCCCCGGAGCCATTGCCCGCCCCGGCTTGCGCGGCACTAGAGCCAGCGTCGGCGCACTCGAGCAGCGCCACTGACCTCATGCCGAAGGCTTCGCGCACCCGCTCCAAGATCGCTTCCACCGCATCCTGCCCGCGCAGGATGCTGCCCGCCGTTGTCACCAGCAGCTCCGACTCGGCACTAGCGCGCGCCGCCTGCTTGGTCCTGCGGGCCGTGGTGTCCACAATCCAGCTGACGACGAGGCCGACCGTGATGAACACGAGAAGGGCGAGCACGTTGTTTCCCTGGGAGATCGTCCACTGGTGGATGGGCGGGGTGAAGTAGTAGTTGAGCAGGAGAGACCCGGCGATCGCTTCGAGCAGTGCCGGGAGGAAGCCACCGGTGAGCGCTACGCCGATCACCGCGACGAGGAACAGCAGCACGTCCGTTGTCAGGTTCGCGCTGGACCGCAGGTGAGTGAGGCCAAGGGTGAGTAGCGGTGCCGCAGCCGCCGCCAGGCAGAACCCCGCTACCTGGCGGCGGGACGTTATGCCACCGCGGTGCCTCGGCAGCAGCCCCCAGCGGCCGCCCATGTGCGCATGGGTGACGATGTGCACGTCGATCGGGCCGGAATCGTGAATGGTGCGCGACCCGATGCCCGGCCCGGCGAGCAGGGCCAGCAGCCACGGCCGCCGGCTCGCGCCGAGCACCAGCTGGGTGGCGTTCTCCGCCCGCGCGAACGTGAGCAGGGCCTCGGAGATGTCGTCGCCGATCACCTGGTGATAGGTGCCGTCCAGCGACTCCACGAGGTGCCGCTGGCGGGACAGGGCCGCGGGATTCGCGCCGGTCAGGCCATCGGACCTGGTGACGTGCACCGCCAGCAGGTCGCCGCCGGAGGTGCGCGCGGCGATCCGGGCGGCCCGCCGGATGAGGGTATCGCCCTCGGGGCCGCCGGTCAGCGCGACGACCACCCGCTCGCGCGCCTCCCACGTGGACTTGATGTCGTGCTGCGAGCGGTACTGCTGCAGGCCCTCGTCGACCTTGTCGGCCAGCCACAATAGCGCCAGCTCGCGCAGCGCGGTCAGGTTCCCGGCACGGAAGTAGTTCGTCAGCGCGGCGTCGATCTTCTCCGGCGGGTAGATGTTGCCGTGCGCCATCCTTCTTCGCAGCGCCTCAGCGGTCATGTCAACCAGTTCGACCTGGTCGGCGGCCCGCACCACGGCATCGGGGACCGTCTCCCGCTGCGGGATCCCGGTAATCTGCTCGACAACGTCGTTCAGTGACTCCAAGTGCTGGATGTTGACCGCGGAAATGACATCGATGCCGGCGTCGAGTAGTTCCCGCACGTCCTGCCAGCGCTTCTCGTGCTTGCTGCCGGGGACGTTGGTGTGCGCGAGCTCGTCGACCAGGGCGATCTGCGGATGCCTGGCCAAGACCGCGGCCGTGTCCATCTCCTCGAAGGTGGTGCCCCGGTAGGAGACGCGCGCCTTCGGGATGATCTCCAGGCCCTCGAGCTGGGCGGCGGTGTGCGGCCTGCCGTGCGTCTCGGCGAACGCGACAACGACATCGGTGCCGCGGTCCACGCGCCGGTGACCCTCGTTGAGCAGGGCATACGTCTTGCCTACCCCGGCGGCTGCGCCGAGGTAGATCCGCAGCTGCCCGCGCTGCCTGCGCTCCTGGCCCTGCCCCGGGCCACGCTCTAGCCCAGTCTCACTGCGCTGGCTAAGCTTGCTGAGCTGACCCGGCTGGCTCGGGGGCACTTCTCCCATACCTCTATCATGCGATGTCGCAGTCCTAGGGCCGTGCAGCCCTAACGGGGCTCATGCGCGTGGTGAGACGATCCATGCGGCTTCCACGCGTGGCTTAGAGCTTCCGGAAGCTTACCCGAAGGCCCTGGAAGCTTACCCGAAGGCCTTGTAGAAGGCGCGCGACTGAGAGTTCCACAGCAAGATGACCGCCACCAGGCCGAGCGCCCAGATGAGGATGCTCATCAGCTTGGACAGCGGGGCGTCGTGCGCGAAGACCAGGATGAGCAGCAGGGGAATCGCGTCAAGGCCGAAGGCCGCGGTCGCGACGATCGCTCCCCACTGGCGGCCCTTGCGGACGGCCCACGCGCACAGCGGCCACATGACAGCGCCGACGACGCCCGTGCAGAACGCGCAGATCACGATGATGCCCAGGGATGTGTTGTCCTGCTGGGACAGTGCCGGGTTGCTGAACTGCTTGATCGCGGCCTGATGGTCTAGGCGCACCATGTCCACGATGCTCAAGATGAGGGCCACCGCGGTGACGCCCAGGCCCGTGTACATGACCCCTAGGGCGTTGCGGACTACGGGCGGAACCTGCGCCCTCATCGGCTTGCGGCGCGCGGGGCGGTAGGCGTGCGGGCCGGCCAGCCCAGACTGCCCGGCTGGCGGCCCCGACCAGTGCGCCGCCGCTGCCGACGGCATTCCCGGCTGGGGTCCTTGCCAGCCCGCTGCCTGTGGCGACGGCGCCTGCTGCACTCCGGGCTGCCCAGCCGCGTGCTGCTGGAGGGACGGCTGGTAAGGGGCCGGGGTGGGGTAGCCAGGTTGCGGGTACGGCGTCGCCGGCGTCTGGATGCCTGGCACCCGGCCCCCCTGAAGGCCCGGGGCGCCGGGTGCCTGCCACGGCACGCCTGGTGTGGGCGCCTGCTGCCCCGGCGGGGTCTGCCATCCCGGCCCGCCCGCGGAGGCCTGGCCTGGTGGCGGCGTCTGCATGTACGACGGCGGCTGATACGCCGACGGGTACGTCGGCTGCCGGTAGGACGCCGGCGGCGACTGCGGCACCGGAGCCGGCGGGACCGGCGGCCGTGTTCCCTGCGGCGTTCCCTGCGGCGGGGCTGATGGGCGAGGCCGTCCCGGACATCAGCCCGGGCATGCTGGACGCGCTGGGGGCGCCCTCGGTGCAGGTGCGGATGATCTCCGCGATCGCGGGAGGCCAAAATGACGTCGGCGACGCGGAATCCTCGCTGACCATTCCCGCCCCGCGGGAGAAGGCGGAGGCTACCGCCGGCAGTAGCCGGCCGCTGCGCCGGGCTCTTGCGCAGGCAGGCCTCGAGCACCTCGCGCAGGCGGGCCGGCACGCCGTCGAGGTCGGGCTGGCCGGCGACAACGCGGTACAGGACCGACGCGGCGCTCCCGGTGCCGAACGGCTGCTTGCCGGTCGCGGCGTTCGCGACAACGCAGGCGAGTGAGAAGACGTCAGAAGGCGTCCCGGCCTCCTGCCCCTCGGCCTGCTCTGGCGACATGTAGCCGGGCGTGCCGACCACCATCCCGGTCGCGGTCAGGTGGGTGCCGCCCATCGCCCGGGAGATGCCGAAGTCGATCACATGCGGCCCGTCAGCGGCCAGCAGCACATTGGACGGCTTCAGGTCCCGGTGGACCAGGCCGCTGTCGTGCACCGCCTGCAGCGCCTCGGCCAGCCCGGCGGCGAGCCGCCACAGCGCGGGCTCGGGCAGCGGGCCGTTCTTGGCGACGACGTCATCCAGCGGCGGTCCCGGCACGTACACGGTCGCCAGCCATGGCGGGTCGTCGTCGAGCCCGGAGGCCACCACCGGCGCCGTGTACAGGCCGCTGACCGCGCGGGCGGCGGTGACCTCGTTGCGGAACCGGGCGAGGAATTCCTCATCCCGGGCAAGCTCAGGGTGGACCACCTTGACGGCCACCGCACGGCCCGCGGGGGAGTAGGCGAGGTAGACGCGGCCCATCCCGCCCGCGCCCAGCCGGGCACGGAGCGTGAACTCGCCTGCAGAACGTGGATCGGTTGGAGAAAGCGGCTGCACCCATGCTCCCGGGAGAAAAAACAGATGGGGCCTGCGGGCCGAGATTACCCGGCACCGCAGGCCCTGTCATCAGATGGCCCCTATTGTGGGCCTATCGTGATATCGGCTGCTTACTGCGTTCCCTGTCCCCCTCCGGCGTACTGCGCTTGGCCGGGGAGCTTGTCCAGGGCGATGTTCAGGTTAAGCACGTTGACCGCGGGCTCGCCGAGGATTCCGATGTTCCGGCCATCGGTGTACTTGCTGACCAGCGCCTGCACCTGCGAGACCGGCAGGTGCCTGGCCGCCGCCACCCGGTTGACCTGAATGGCAGCGTTCTGGGGCGAGATGTCCGGGTCCAGGCCCGAGCCAGACGAGGTGACCGCGTCCGGCGGCACCTGCGACGGCGAGACGCCGTCGAACTTGGCGATGGACGCCCGCAGCTGGTTAACCTGCTGGGTGAGGGTGGGGTTGTTCGGGCCGAGGTTCGCCGCGCCCGAGTAGCCGGGGTCGCAGCCGTAGTCGTTCTTGACCGAGCTGCTGTCAGCTGCGGACGGCCGGGGCTGGAAGTACTGCGGCAGCGGGTCGCCCTTGGAGTTCACGAACTCCTGGCACAGCAGGCTGGAGCCTACGACGTGGCCGTTGTAGGAGACCAGCGAGCCGTCGGCCTGGTTCGTGAACCCGACCTGGGCGATGCCCCACATGGCGACCGGGTAGATGATGCCGCAGACGACGGTGAACACGAGCATGGCGCGGAAGGCCGCGAGGTGCTGCCCGATGATGGATGGAAGGCGGTTCATTGTTCTCCCCTAGCCTTCACTTGAACCCTGGGATGTTCATGATGATGAGGTCGAGCCCCTTGATGCAGACGAACGGCAGGATGAGTCCTCCGACGCCGTAGATCCACAGGTTGCGGCGGAGCATCTTGGATGCCGAGGACGGCTTGTACCGGACACCGCGCAGCGCCAGCGGGATCAGCGCGACGATGATAAGCGCGTTGAAGATGATCGCCGAGGCGATCGCGGACTGCGGGCTGTGCAGCTTCATGATGTTGAGCTTGTTCAGCCCGGGGAACACGCCCGCGAACATGGCGGGCAGCATGGCGAAGTACTTCGCCACGTCGTTGGCGATGGAGAACGTGGTCAGGGCGCCGCGGGTGATCAGCAACTGCTTGCCGATCTCGACGATCTCGATGAGCTTCGTCGGGTTGGAGTCCAGGTCGACCATGTTCCCGGCTTCCTTGGCCGCCGAGGTCCCGGTGTTCATCGCCACGCCGACGTCGGCCTGGGCCAGCGCCGGGGCGTCGTTGGTGCCGTCGCCGGTCATCGCGACGAGCTTGCCGCCCTCCTGCTCCTTCTTGATGAGGGCCATCTTGTCCTCGGGCGTCGCCTCGGCGAGGAAGTCATCCACGCCGGACTCCTCCGCGATGGCGCGGGCGGTGAGCGGGTTGTCGCCGGTGATCATGACGGTGCGGATGCCCATCGCGCGCATCTCGGCGAACCGCTCGCGGATGCCTTCCTTGACGATGTCCTTGAGGAAGATCACGCCAAGCGCCTTGGCCGGCTGGCCAGCTTCCTTCACGGCCACGACCAGTGGGGTGCCGCCAACCGACGAGATCGAGTCGACCGTCTGCCCGAGCTCGTCGGGCACCGTGCCGCCGTTGTCCAGGACCCACGCGCGGACGGAGTTCGCCGCGCCCTTGCGGACTTCCCGGCCGTCGGCGAGGTTCACGCCGCTCATCCGGGTCTGCGCGGTGAAGGGCACGAACTCGGCACCTGGCAGCTCGCCAGTGCCGCGCTCCCTAATGCCGAAGGCCTCCTTCGCGAGCACCACGACAGAACGGCCCTCAGGAGTCTCGTCAGCCAGGCTGCTCAGCTGAGCGGCATCGGCGAGGTCCTGCCTTTCCACCCCGGGGACGGGGAGGAACTCGCTCGCCTGCCGGTTGCCGATGGTGATCGTGCCGGTCTTGTCGAGCAGCAGCGTGTTGACGTCGCCGGCGGCCTCCACGGCGCGACCGGACATCGCGAGCACGTTCCGCTGGACCAGTCGGTCCATGCCGGCGATGCCGATCGCCGACAGCAGCGCGCCGATCGTCGTCGGGATCAGCGCCACGATCAGCGCGACCAGGATGACCAGGTTCTGCGGGTCACCCGAGTAGAACGCCATCGGCTGCAGGGTGACGACCGCGAGCACGAAGATCAGCGTCAGGCTCGCCAGCAAGATGTTGAGCGCGATCTCGTTCGGCGTCTTCTGCCGCGACGCGCCCTCCACGAGGGCGATCATCCGGTCGATGAAGGTCTCGCCGGGCTTGGACGTGATCTTCACGACGACCCGGTCCGACAGGACCCTGGTACCGCCGGTGACCGCGGAGCGGTCGCCGCCGGACTCGCGGATGACCGGCGCAGACTCGCCGGTGATCGCCGACTCGTCGACCGAGGCGACGCCCTCGACGACGTCGCCGTCGCCGGGGATGAGCTGTCCTGCCTCGACGACCACGTGGTCGCCGAGTTGCAGTTGCGTGCCTGGGACCTCTTCCTCGCGAACCGAGGCCGGGTCCGCTCCGTATGTCCAGTTCACCAGGCGGCGGGCGACCGTCTCCTGCTTGGTCTTGCGCAGGGTCTCGGCCTGAGCCTTGCCACGGCCCTCGGCGACGGCCTCGGCCAGGTTGGCGAACAGCACGGTCAGCCACAGCCAGACCGTGATCGTCCACGCGAAGATCGAGGGATGGATGATCGCCGAGTAGACGGTCAGCGCGGAGCCGACCTCGACGACGAACATGACCGGGTTGTGGATCATGACCCGCGGGTCGAGCTTGCGGAACGCGTCCGGGGTGGACTTCCACAGCATCTTCGGGTCGAGCAGGCCACCGCCTACCCGCTGGGTCAGGGCGGGCGTCTTGGAACGCTCGGCCCCTCGGTTTTCAGTGTGTTGACTGACATCAGTGCAGTCCTTCAGCGAACGGTCCGAGCGCGAGCGCGGGGAAGTACGTCAGTCCGACGAGGATGATGATCACGCCGACGAGCATGGTCGCGAATAGCGGACCGCGGGTGTCCAGCGTTCCGGCGCTCTCGGGCACCGATTGTTGCCGGGCGAGCGAGCCGCCAAGGGCCAGGACGAAGATCTCCGGCGCGAACCGCGCCAGGAGCATCACCACGCCGCCGGCGATGTTGTACCAGGTGGTGTTGGTGGACAGGCCGGCGAACGCGGAGCCGTTGTTGTTGGCCATCGAGGTGAACGCGTAGACGATCTCTGTCAGACCGTGCGGCCCGGCGTTGAGGATCGACGCCCGGGGTGTCTTGAACGCCAGCGATAGCGCCGCCCCGATGAGCGCGGCAGTGGGTGTCGCCAGGATGTAGAGGGAGGCCCACTTCATCTCGGTCGGGCGGATCTTCTTGCCGAGGTACTCCGGCGTCCGGCCGACCATGAGGCCACCGATGAAGACCGTCACCACGGCCAGCATGAGCATGCCGTACAGGCCCGCGCCGACGCCGCCAGGCACGACCTCACCGAGCATCATGTTGAACAAGATCATGCCGCCGCCGAACGCGGTAAACGAGTCATGGAAGCTGTTGACCGCGCCGGTAGACGTGACGGTCGTGGACGCGGCGAACAAGGACGACCCCGGTATGCCGAACCGGACCTCCTTGCCCTCCATCGCGCCGCCGGCCGCTCGCAGCGCTGTCCCCGCGTGCTGCCACTCGAAGAAGCTGATGCCGGCCACCGAGACGAGCCAGAGGAACACCATGACCGCGACGAGGACGTAGCCCTGCCGGTTGTCCTTGACCATCTTGCCGAACGCGCGCGGCAGCGCGAACGGGATCACCAGCAGCAGGAAGATCTCGAACCAGTTGCTGAACCCGTTCGGGTTCTCGAACGGGTGCGCGGAGTTCGCGTTGAAGAAGCCGCCGCCGTTGTTGCCGAGCTCCTTGATGACCTCCTGCGAGGCGAGCGGGCCGCCGACCATCGTCTGCGTGCCGCCTGCCAGCGCGGTGACCGCGTGCGTGAGGTTGAAGTTGTCGATCACGCCGGCGGCCATCAAGATGATGCCGCCAACCACGCTGATCGGCAGCAGCAGCCGCCAGACGCAGCGGGTCAGGTCGACCCAGAAGTTGCCGAGCCGGTCGGTCTTGTTCCGGGTGAAGCCGCGGATCAGCGCGACGACCACGGCGATGCCGACGGCGGCGGACACGAAGTTCTGCACCGCCAGGGCCGACATCTGGGTGACGTAGCCCATGGTGGACTCGCCGGAGTAGTTCTGCCAGTTCGTGTTGGTGGTGAAGCTCGCCGCGGTGTTCCAGGCGAGGATCGGGTTGACGTTGGCCATCCCGTTGGAGTACGGCAGCCAGTGCTGTATCCGCTCGAACAGGTACACGAACAGCACCGACAGCAGCGAGAACGCCAGCATGGACCGGGCGTAGGTGCCCCAGCGCTGGTCGGCCTCGGGGTCGATGCCAATGGCCCGGTAGAAGGCACGCTCGGGCCTGTAGTGCTTGTCTGAGGTAAAGATGCGGGCGATGTAGTCGCCCAGGGGCTTGTAGCAGGCTGCCAGCGCGATGACAAGCAGCACGATCTGGAGGAAGCCCGCGAGTCCGCTGCTCATCTAGAGTTTCTCCGGTCGCACGAGGGCGTAGATCAGGTAGACGGTGAGGATGATGGCCGCGATGAGGCCCACCCAGTTCTCAGCGCTCAAGGTGCTCAACTCCCCGGATGAGGAGGAAGAGCACGGCGAATATAACGATCGTGATCGCGATCATTAGCAGATCCTGCATCACAACTCCTTGCAGTTGCGGTTCTGGATCTAGCAAATAGCCAGGTCAGGACGGATTCATCCGGTCCATGCGGTCCTCATGCGGGAGCTTTGTCCTTCCTAACAGCCCTCATGCGGGCTGTTGTGGCATACGTCCCGACAGGTGCCAGATACGCCTGACCGCGCCTAGTGCCCCCGTTGTACCGGGGGCACTAGGCGAGCGGATAGTGCCGAGGTGGCTACGGTATGAGCTCGGAGACGAGCGCGTTCGCCCGGCGGCGCAGCAGTCGGGTGCGCAAGCCACTACCCATCTCGTCCATCAGCGCCGACGGCGGCACCGCCAGGACCGTGCACTTGGCGTGCGCGAGGCAGTAGCGGCCGGCCGACCGGCGCAGCGCGCGCACCAGCAGGCCGCGCCGTCCCGTTCCGATCACGAGCAGGTCACCGGGCTGGTCAGCGATCGCGACCAGCACCTGCGCGGGGTCGCCGCGCTCCACGTGCGGCTCGACGTGGATGTCCGCTGGCAGTCCGCCGAGCCCGTCGTCGAACGCCGTCCATAGCCGCTTGTGGGCCTCTTCCCGCCAGATGCGGCGCAGGTAGGGAGACGGGCGGGCGTACTCGGCCGCGTCCCCGCCGGGAGGGACCCACGCGATCACTGGCACCAGCGGTACGCAACGTTCCCGCGCCTCTTCGGCCGCGTAGCGCAGCGCCTGAAGGCTGCCTATCGAGCCGTGCACACCAACGATCACCCGACGCACCGTCATCGCGATGCTTGCCTCCTACCCAGTACAGGACATGTCTTTGTCCGCTTTAGTCCATGAAACTCGCGTCGGACGGTACTGGGCCCCCACACTTGCACAACCCTAACATCAAGAATGCATAACGATCTGTACCTCAATTTTCATCGGTCGCGTCAGGCTCCGGAGACCGCTACGACCCCGTGCGACGTGCCGACGTAGGCGCGTGTCGCGCCAAGCGACACCGAGGAGAAGCGCGGCATCGTGTCCCCTAGGGGGACCGACTGCAGCACCGCGCCAGTGGCTGGGTCGAGCGCGTACAAGATCCCGTCATGGCTGTCTGGCACCCAGATCGCGCCGCCGCCAATGGCTGCGGACCCGTGCGCGTCTGACGGCCCACGCCACAGGACCTTGATCTCCTTGGCGGAGGCGCTGACCGCCACGGCGGTGAGGCCAGCGGCCGTACACGGCTCGTAGACCGTGGCGCCGCTGACGGCCGCCGTGCCATATGCCTGGCAGATGTCCGCCTGCGCGACCTGGCCGCCGATGCCGCCCAGTGCCCCAAGTCGCATCAGGTAGCCGACGCCGCGCTTGCCGACGACGAAGACCGAGTCACCGGAAACCAGCGTCGGCTGCGTCGACCCGAGGTCCTGGTCCTGCTCGTTGTCCAGCGCCCAGGTCGACGGAGCGAAGAAGCCGATCCGCTGCAGTCCGAGGGACAGGTGCGTTACCGAGTCGCTGTAGTCGTACGGGTCGCCGTCGGTGGCGGCCCCGTTCCCGTTCGCCACGTACAGGGTGGGCGTCGAGACCGCGACGGAGGCCGGCCCGGCGACCGGCCCGCCAGGTCCCCAGAACGCGCCCTCGCGGACCGTGGGCGTCGTGTAGGAGATGATCGGCCCACTGCCGCTGACCGGGACGCCCGCGACGGACCCCTTGTACGGGCCGCAGTCCCCGGCGAGTCCCCCGAACATTACGTACACCCGGCCGCCCGTGATCGTCAGCGCGGGCCGCTGCTGATCCCAGGCGTCCTGCCCGTCGGGAGTCGGGATGTCGCGCTCGACCTTGATCGCGCCACTGGTGGCCGACAGGCCAAACAGCACGTGCCGGTACCCCGTCGTCTCCGCGACCGCGTAGATGAGGCCATCCGACTGGTCGTAAGCCGGCGTCCCGGTGATGCCGAGCGGGAAGATGTCGCCGCACCCGTGCAGTGCGCCTTGCGGGACCGGCGTGCCGACATGCGTGCGCCAGGCGATAGCGCCGGTGGCGTCCTGGAGCGCGTAGACCGTGTCATCCTCGGTCGCGACCACCACGAGGTCACCGATCAGCAGTGGCTGCCCATACACCGAGCCGTCCAGCGTGTCCCGCCAGGCAACGGAGAGCTTGCCGAGCCGATGAACGCCGACCCCGATGCCGGTTCGCTCGATGTTCTGCCCATAGGTCGGCCACGCCGCCCCCGGGTAGGCGATCGCCCCGGTTCCCGCCGTGGCGCCGCCTGCCGTGGGACTGCCTGCCGTGGGACTGCCTGCCGTGGGACTGCCTGCCGTGGCGCCGCCCATGGGGGCGCCGGCCGTGGGACTGCCTGCCGTGTGACTGCCTGCCGTGGCGCCGCCCATGGGGGCGCCGACCGTGCAGGCTGCGACCGCGGCGATAGCCGCGCAAGCCCCCATCAGTACTCGCATGGTCCCCCCGGTGAGGTGTCCCGTCCCGCAACGGTAACTACTCTTCGACATTAACCGGCTGCCATGTGTATGTATCGATGAACGCGTATGTCAGTGGGGGGCGGCTCATGAGGGTGGCCCGGCAGCAGTGCCGGACGAGTGCGTGGCCGGTGGGCATCACCCGCCGCGCGCCTGGCATCATAGAACAGTTATGAGCGGTGCTAACCAACGTATATCAGCTTTCGTTGCCATTGGTGACAGCTTCACCGAGGGGATGAACGACCTAACGGCTGACGGCGCGATCCTGGGCTGGGCCGACCGGCTGGCAGGCACTCTGGCGGCGCAGGACCCGGGCTTCCAGTACGCGAACCTAGCGGTGCGCGGGAGACTGCTGCGGCAGATCGTGACCAACCAAGTGCCATCGGCGATCGACCTGCTGGCCGCTGCTCCGCAGCAGCGGCTGGTGAGCATCGCCGGCGGTGGTAACGACCTGCTGCGTCCCAATGGGGACCCGGACAAGCTGGCCGAGATCTTCGACGTCGCCGTCGCCAGGTTGCGGCGGGCGGACCTGCGGGTCCTCGTGGTAACAGGGTTTGACCCGCTCGCGTTCCCGCTGATCGCGCTGCTGCGCGGTAAGGTCGCCACCTACAACATGCACCTTCGGGCAATCGCCGACGCTCGCGGCTGCGACCTGCTCGACCTGTGGGGCATGAGGTCCCTCGCCCTGCCGGAGGCGTGGAGTCCTGACCGGCTGCACCTGAACTCGCAGTCGCACCGGCTGATCGCCCGACGGGCCGCCGAGGTGCTTGGCGCGCTGCCGGCCGCCGATCTTGATGAGGGTGGGCCAGCGCCGCTCGTCTGGTCGTCGCCCGTCGCCTCGAAGAACCGCAGCCGCGGAGCCTGGCTGGCCGCGCGGATTGAGGACTACCAGTGGGCCGCGGAGTCCTTCATCCCCTGGATAGGCCGCCGCCTGCGCGGTACCTCCTCCGGCGACGGCCGCTCCGCCAAGCATCCCGAGCTGTCTCCGGTAGCACTCCCCGCCGAGGACGCGTAACCGGCCCCACCGCACCCCAAGCCGCGACGATTTTGACGCGCCGCCGCCATTGGCCTGCTGTCGTGCTGGCTCGGTGGCGCCGGCGGGTCGTAACGGTGCTGGCTCGGTGGTGCCAACGGCTCGTAACGGTGCTGGCTCGGTGGTGCCAACGGGTCGCCTAAAGCGGTGCGGTGGTGCCGGCGGGTCGTAACGGTAGCGGTGCGGTGGTGCCGGCGACTCGCAACGGCGCTGGCTCGGTGGTGCCGGCGACTCGCAACGGCGCTGGCTCGGTGGCGCCGGCGGGTCGTAACGGTAGCGGTGCGGTGGTGCCGGCGGGTCGCAACGTCGTCAGCTGGGGGGCCAGGTGAGGAGCCTGGCGGTCACGCCGCTTCGGGCGGGGCTGATGGCCAGCTTGGCGATGCCGCACCTGGGGAGGCCCGTCGCTGGCAGTTCCGCGCCAGGGCACAGGGCGGGGAGGGCGACGCGGATCAGGCCGTCGTGCGCGATCATGAGAACCCGGCTGCCCAGCGGATGGTCACACGTGTACGTCAGCGCCCGGGTAACCCGGGCGATCACCTGGTGGAAGTCCTCGCCGCCGGGGTACCGTCGGTCGTGGTCCCCTGCCTGCCAGGCGTAGGCGATGTCCAGGAACGTCGTCCATGCCTCCTCGTCGCTGCGGCCTTCCAGGTCGCCGACGTCCAGTTCGCGCAGGTCCTCCAGCGTCACGACGGGCAGCCCCAGGCGTCCGGCGATGATGTCCGCCGTCTGGACCGCGCGGCGCATTGGGGACGAGTAGATCGCGGTCGGGGCGGTTTCGCGGGACAATTGCTCGGCAACCTCCGTGGCCTGCGCGATGCCGCGGTCCGTCAGCGGATAGTCGATCTTCCGGCAGGACAGCTCCCCGGTCAGGTTCGCCCGGTTCTCCCCGTGCCGGACGTAGCACACGGTGACGGCGTCGGGATTTGGCACGCTGCCACCATAGCCGTGTGGTCGGTGGGAGAGACTGGGCCAGTGAGAGTTTTCGAGTGTGGCGGGGCGACGGCCCTAGGGATGGTCGCCGGGGTAGCGCTTGATCAGGCGATCGGAGACCCGAGGCGCGGGCACCCAGTCGCGGTGTTCGGGACCGCCGCTAGCAAGCTGGAAGCCGCGATGTGGCGTGACAGTCGGGCCGCAGGAGTAGCGTACGCCGGCGTCCTGGTCGCGGCGGCGGTTGCGCTGGGCGCGACGGCGAATCGCCTCCCGGCCCCGCGGCTGGCCGTTGCCACTGCCGTGGGGACATGGGCAGTTGTCGGCGGTCGCACGCTGGCCGCTGAGGCGGCAGCGGTCGATCACCTGCTCGGGCGCGGGGACCTGCCGGCCGCCCGCCGGCGGCTTACGCACCTCGTCGGGCGTAAGACTGGGCACCTGGATGAGAGCGAGATAGCGCGGGCCGTGATCGAGTCGGTCGCGGAGAACACCAGCGACGCCGTGGTCGCGCCGCTGCTGTGGGGAGCCGTCGCGGGCCTGCCCGGGCTGCTGGCCTACCGGGCGGTCAACACGCTGGACGCCATGGTCGGTCATCACAGCCCCAGGTACGAGAACTTCGGGTGGGCATCGGCGCGGGCCGACGACATCGCGAACTACTTGCCCGCCCGGCTGACAGCGCTGCTGACCGCCGTCGTCGCGCCGGTGGCGGGCGGAAACGGGCACGCGGCACTGGCCACCTGGCACCGGGACGGCCGCCGTCACCCCAGCCCGAACGCCGGCGTCTGCGAGTCTGCCTACGCCGGCGCTCTCGGAGTGCGACTGGGCGGGCGCAACGACTACGGCTCGCACGTCGAGGACCGTCCCGTCCTTGGCGGCGGTGCCCGCGGGGACGAAGGCAAGCCAGCCACCGCCGACGACATCCGCCGGGCCGTCAGGCTCAGCCGGGCTGTGACGATCGCCGCGGCCATCACCTGTGGCGGCATCGCCTGGGGCAGGTCCCTTGCCGGGGTAACGGCTCGCCGCAAGAGGTGACATGCTTTTCCAGTGGACGAACTCACCAATCAGATTTCGGCCCAAAACGTCCCAGGCTGGCCCGCCGCCGCCCGTGTCAGTAGCGGGCGGCGTGTCCTCGTGCTCGGTGGCAGCAGGTCGGGCAAGTCTCGCTTCGCCGAGCATTACCTCGGTGCCGCCGTACCGGTGACGTATGTCGCCACGGCACCGGACTACCCCGGTGACGCGGACTGGGCGCAGCGGGTCCGCCAGCACCGCGAGCGCCGTCCCGCGAACTGGTCCACCATCGAGACCGGCGACCCTGCCAGGATCCTTGATGGGGCCCGGGAAGGTGCCCCCGTCCTCATCGACGCCATCACGACCTGGGTGAGCCGGGTGATGGATGACTGCGCCTGCTGGGCGGACGAGCTTCCCCCTGAGTCTGGTGAGCGGCTCGCCGCCGCGCTTGACGCTCTGGTCGGCGCGTGGGCGTACACCGAAGCCCTGACGGTCGCCGTCAGCGATGAGGTCGGCAGCGGGATCGTCCCTGAGTCGATTGCGATCCGGCGGTTCCGCGACGTGCTCGGCGAGCTGAACCAGCGGCTTGCGGCGCAGGCCGACGAGGTCTGGCTCGTCACGGCCGGCATACCACTGCGCTTGAGATAGGAAGGGTGCGCGATGAGGCCTTCCCCCGCACGCCTCGCGCGGGCCCTGGAGCACTCGGTCAGCCTGTTCACCATCGTCCCGGTCTGGACGCAGACCGCCGAGTTCGGTCCCGGAGACGGCGTCGCCGCGCTGCTGTGGCTGCCCGCCGTCGGCGCGGTTCTCGGTGCCGCCGCCGGGCTGCCCGCCACGGCGATCCGCCAGTGGTCACCGCACGCCAACGGGCTTGGTGCTGTCCTGGCCGTTGCGGCACTGGCCGTGGCGACCCGGTGCCTGCACCTGGATGGACTGGCCGATACCGCTGACGGCCTCGGCAGCCGGGCACCGGCGGAGCGCGCGCTGGAGATCATGAGGAAGTCCGACATCGGCCCGTTCGGCGTGATCGCGCTAGTATTTGTACTGCTGGCAGACATCGTCGCGGTCAGTAGCATGCCCGGCGGGCCGTGGACGCCCGTGGCCGTGCTCGCCGTCGCGGCGGTGACCGGGCGGGTCACGGCCGTGCAAGCGGCGATGCGCGGAGTCAAGGCTGCGCGCACGAGTGGCTTCGGCACCCTGGTGGCCGATGGCGTCGCGCCGGGGGCGGTAGCCGCCGAGACGATTGGCGTGCTCGCGGGTGGGGCGATCATCGCCGCGGCGGCGGGCCTCCCGATCATCTGGGTAGTCGTTTGCCAGGGCGCCGCGATGGGAGCCGGCTGGCTGCTGCGGGTGCACGTGGGACGGAGGCTTGGCGGGATGACGGGCGACGTGTTCGGCGCGCTAATCGAGACGGCGACCGCCGTCGCCCTGATTGGAGTGGCACTGTGGTGAGCTGGCACTGCGTTGAGCTGGCACCTGTGTTGAGCTGGCACCTGTGGTGAGCTGGCACTGCGTTGAGCTGGCACCTGTGGTGAGCTGGCACCTGTGGTGAGCTGGCACTGTGGTGAGCTGGCACCTGTGTTGAGCTGGCACTGTGGTGAGCTGGCACCTGTGTTGAGCTGGCAGCGTGGTGAGCTAGCACTGTGGTGAACGAGTACACATGGTCGCGGCCCGTTCCGCTGGTAGGGGATACCACGTCGGCGGCCAGCAGGGCGGCCCGGCCGGACGCGTGGGCCTTCGATGAGCCCGACGTCAAGGCACTGCACGCGGTCATCGGTGCGCGGCGCGACATCCGCAGGTACCGGCCCGACCCCGTGCCGGACGATGTTCTGCGCCAGGTACTGGCGGCCGGCCATCAGGCCCCCTCGGTCGGGCACTCGCAACCATGGCGGTTCATCGTCGTCACCAGACAGGAGACGCGGGACCGGGCCGCGCTGCTCGCCGACTCGCAGCGCCTGCGCCAGGCGGGACAACTTACGGAAGACCGTCGCGCGAGGCTGCTTGACTTGCAACTGGATGGCATCAGGGAGGCTCCGATCGGCATCGTCGTCGGCTGCGACCGCAGGACGGCAGCGGCCGGCGTGCTCGGCCGGGCGACGTTCACCGACACCGACATGTGGAGCTGCGCGTGCGCCGTGCAGAACATCTGGCTCGCGGCCCGTGCCGCTGGCCTCGGCCTCGGCTGGGTGACTCTCTTCCGGCCGCAGGACCTGGCGGACCTGCTGCACCTCCCCGATGGCGTCGAGACCCTCGGGTGGCTCTGCCTCGGCTGGCCCGACGAGCGGCCACCAGACCCAGGCCTCGAGCGGCGCGGCTGGTCCCGGCGGCTGTCACTGGACGACGTCGTGTTGTCCGAGCGCTGGCCGTCAGCCTCCGATGAGGACCACGAGCCGTTGCCACCGCCGTCGTACTTGGCCACAGCGCAAGCTGAGGCAGCCAGCGGCGGCGATGGCCCGCTGTCCGGGCCGGACCAGCGGGCCGTGGTCGCGGGCCGGGACACCGGGGACGACCTGCTGACCGTCCCCGGCTCGCTCGGCATCCTGGACGGATGCGTCAACCGGGTACTCGCGCTCAACAAGCAACCGCCCACAACCGGCACGCTCCTCATCGCCGCCGCCGACCACCCGGTCACCCGGTACGGCGTCTCCGCTTACCCGCCCCATGTCACCGCCGACGTGTACGAGGCCACTCTCAAGGGGGTGTCGCTCGGCGCCACCACCGCCCGCCAGTGCGGTCTGGCGACGGAGGCCGTCTACGCTAGGCCGGCCGGGCCGCAGGGTGACCTGGCCGAGTCCGACGCGCTGAGCGTGGATGACGTCACGGAACTGCGGCGCCGCGGCATCGCGGTTGGCACTCGGCTCGCACGGGAAGCCGGCCTGGTCTGCCTTGGCGAGGTCGGCATCGGGAACACTACCGTCGCCACCGCGCTCGCCTGCGCCTTGCTGGACCTCGACCCGGCGCAGGCCGTTGGCCTTGGTGCCGCAGCCGACACCGCCATGATGCGTCGCAAGGAAGACGTGGTGGGCAGGGCATTGAGGCGGGCCCGTTCCGTCGACGGGAAAAGGGAGCCCTGGATTGCGGCCGCGGCTCTGGGCGGGCCGGAGATCGTGCTCCTTGCGGGGGTCACGCTCGGCGCGGCACGGGAGCGGGTCCCCGTCGTGCTCGACGGGCTGGTCACGTCGGTGGCGGCGCTGCTCGCGGTGCGGGCCGAGCCCGCCGTCCAGGCTGTCCTGGTCGCGGGGCAGCGCAGCCGGGAGCGAGCCCATCAGGCCGTGCTGACCGAGCTTGGCCTAGAACCACTGCTTGACCTGCGGCTGCGCTCCGGCGAAGGGGTGGGGGCTTGCCTCGCCGCCCAACTCCTGCTCACCGCGCTGCGTGCCCGCCAGGAAACGGCCCACGTCACCGAGTAATCCGGGCGATAACTGGCAATAACTGGCAATCCGAGCAAGCCGGGCGAGGCGGTGAGTAACTGCCAGGCAGTGCCGTGCCGCGACGCCTCACGTGCGAGTGGCCGGCCGGACCGCAGCAGCACCTCCGCCGCGGGCCAGTCCATGGGCATCGCCAGCAGGTACCCCTGGCCGAGCCGGCAGCCCATCTCGGCCAGCAGCGCGCGCTGCTCCTCGGTCTCGATGCCCTCGGCGATGACCTCGACCTCAAGCGCCTGAGCGAAGCTGATGATGATCTCGGCGAACTTGCGTCCCTGCGACGACTCGGTCATGGCGTCCACGAAGGACTTGTCGATCTTGAGCACGTCGATGGGAAGCTCGCGCAGGTAGCTGAGCGACGAGTAGCCGGTGCCGAAGTCATCGATCACCAGTCGGACGCCGATGTCCTTGAGCTTGGCGAGATCAGAGTTGATCTGCTCGTCGCGGCGAAGCAGCGAGCTTTCCGTGAGCTCCAGCATCACGGCCGACGGGACGAGGCCCGTCTCGTCCAGGCAGCGCCGCAGCGCCGCGACAAAGTCAGGATCACGGAACTGCCGGGCAGAGACGTTCACGCTGATGTCGGGCTGCCGCGGGTCCGGATCCGTGCCACGCCAGCGCGCCATGTCGGTGATCGCCTGCCTGAGGATCCATGCGCCGAGCGGCACGATGAGGCCGGTCTCCTCGGCGAGCCCGATGAACTCGGCGGGCGGCACCGTTCCCCGGACTGGGTGCGGCCAGCGAACCAGGGCCTCGAAGGCGCGGATCGCCCCAGTGGCCAGTTCTACGATCGGCTGGTAGACGAGCGTGAACGCCGACTTGGCGACCGTGTCCTCCAGCGCCGCCTGCAGCTCGCGTCGCTTGACCATCCCAGCGCTCAGCACGGACGTGTAGCCGTGCCAGCGCCGCTTGCCCTCCGACTTCGCGGCGTACAGCGACAGGTCGGCGTGCCGCAGCAGCTCGCCTACGTCGGAACTGTCTTGCGTGGTCGCCACGCCCACGGTGGCCGTGGCGAGCACGGATCCGCCCGACAGCTCGAACGGCTCGCTGAACGCGGTGACGACCCGGTCGGCGAACGCCTCTACCGCCGCGGGATCTGGCAGGCTCTCGATCAGCAGGGCGAACTCGTCCCCGCCTAGCCGGGCGGCAGTGTCGGACTTGCGGGTCACCGCCGTCAGCCGTTCGGCTACGCAGACCAGCAGGTCGTCCCCGACGGCGTGCCCCATCGTGTCGTTCACGACCTTGAAGTCGTCCAGGTCCACGAACAGCACGGCGGCGGTCGTCTGGTTTCGCCGCGCCACCGCGAGAGCGTGCTCGGCCCGGTCGGTGAACAGGGCGCGGTTGGGCAGCCCTGTCAGCGCGTCGTGGAAGGCCTGGTGCTTGAGCTGGTCCTCGAGCTGATGCTCCTCGGTCACGTCCCGGATCGTCAGCACCCGGCCCTGGACGCTCTGGTCATGCCGCAGGTCGGTGAACCGGACCTCCACGAGGAGTCGCTGCCCGTCGTGGCGGGTGATCCGCCATAGCCCGCTGTAGACGTCCTCGCTCGTGGCGGGATCGAGTGCGGTGTGAGTCACGATCCGCTTGATGTCCGCCCCGAGGTTGTCGGCGTTCGTCCCCTCGATGGGGATGTCGCCGTATAGCCGGGTGGCCGATGGAGACGCGTACTTGATGATCCCGTCATCGTCGAGCACCAAGATCACGTCCAGGGCGTCCTGCACCAGCGTGCGGAACAGGGCCTCACTGCGCTGGCGGACGACCTCCTCGCTGAGTATGACGCGCTCGAGCACGAGCGCTACCTGGTTGGCGAGGATCGCCAGCGTTGACGACATGTCAGACAGCATCCGGTGCTCGCCGAGGACCGCGAGCACGCCGATGAGCGGGTCACCGGATGGCCGGTTTGTCAGCACGAGCGGGCACAGCAGGAGGCTCTCGAACCCGGCGCGGATGGCGGCCGCCTTCTCGTCCGGGCCAAGGTCGGCTGCCGGGACGAGCCGTGGCTCGGCCGATTCCAGCTGCCGCAGCCAGGGCAGCCAGTGCGGGACTAGGTTCACGAGCTCGCCGGACGGCGCCAGGTCGCCGGAGCAGGTGGCCACGACCGTCAGATCCTCGTCATCGCGCACGGCGAACAGCGCTTCACGGTTTGGCCGCTGCCCGATGAGGTCCCGGACGGCCCTGCGCACGATCGCCGCGATGCCGTCGATGGTGGTCGCCGAGGCCAGCGCGGCTCCCGTCCGCCGCAGCGCGCGTGCCCGCTTCAGGTTCCGCTCGTTCGAGATGTTCAGGTCCCACAGGCGCCACAGCACTAGCAGGAAGAGCACCGCGCAGGTGGCGGCCGCGGCGCGCTCGACGACGTTGCGGTAGGCGGAGAACGTCCGGACCAGCAGGAAGATCGGCGGGATGAGCGCAGTCAGCAGCAGCGCGATCATTCTGCCTGACATTGCCTTGGGGTTGCTCGTAGGGGTCGGCGTGCTCCTCGACATGCGTGCCATGTCGGGGTCCAACGCGGCCGCGCCCCACGCCGCGTAGCAGATCGCCCAGCCAAAGTCGAACAATGGTGGCCAGATCGCCGTTCCGTAGATCTGGCCGGCCGGCGGCCACGTCGGATACCAGCGCGCCGATGGTACCGATGACCAGCAGTTGCAGCACTCTGCCCCGTGCGGTCCCGGGCGTGAGCAGTCGCGCGAGCAGCCCCAAGATGATGACGTCGCAGATCGGGTAGGCAATGGCGAGGATCTTGCGGGACGTTGGCAGCGCCAGGGTGATCTCGTGCGGGCGAATCAGGAAGATCCACCCCATCAGCAGCCCCAGCCCCACCGTGATGATCAGCGCGTCGATCGTGGCCCGCAGATCCCCTGGCAGCCCCCTCGCCCTGATAATGAGAACGAGGCCCAGAACGTACAGTGGGTAAGCCAGCAAGTACAACGCCGCGGCGACGGGAGCGGAGGCGTCCTCCAGTGGCGCTCTCGTCGTGATCAGCGCGGCGAGCTGCCCCGCTAGTGAGCAGGCCAGCGCTAGCGTCAGTACCAGCCAGGGGAGTTTCCAGGCAGGGCGGTTGCGCGCTATCCCGACCAGCCTGGCGGCAACGGCACTGCAGCCGATCAGCGCCCACGTCTCGACGCGCAGGCCGGGCAGCGCATAGTTCGCGATAATAAGCGCCGCCATCCAGGCGGCGTAGCCAGCGAGAATGCCCAACTTTTCCGTTTCCCCTCGTCGGGCTGATCCTTCCCCTCCAGTTACGGTAGGCACACTCGCGCTTAGCCGACAGCGGGGGGCCAGACGGGGTACCGGTTCGCGCCGGTAACGACGGCTTCATGCACGGCGCGGCTGATTCGCGTCCCGCCGGTGCCGGGGAAGCCACATAGGTGCTCTGGCCGCATGCCGTCTCCCGCCGCGCGTTACGATCTCCACCGGAGGTGGCCATGCCAACGCTATTCACGCGGATCATCAATAAGGAACTACCGGGGAAGTTTGTCTACGAGGATGAGGTGGCGGTCGCGTTTCTGTCGATCAACCCCATCACGCCCGGTCACACCCTGGTCGTGCCGCGCCCGGAGGTCGATCAGTGGACGGAAGCGCCCGACGACATACTAATGCACCTGACTGTGGTCGCGAAGAAGATCGGCAACGCGGTTAAGACAGCCTTCGACGCTCCTAGGGCAGGCCTCATCATTGCCGGACTGGAAGTTCCTCACCTGCACATCCACGTGATGCCCGCGTGGAGCCTTGGGGACTTCGACTTCGGAAAAGCCAGGCCCGCCACGGACGAGGAGCTAGACGAGGCCGCTGTCAAGCTCCGTGCGGTCCTCGGTGGCGGGAGTTCCGGCGGGGCGTAGCCGCCAGTCACGACGGGCAATGAGCAGCAGCAGCAGGAGGCCGGCCACCAGCGGGACCCACCAGGCCCAGACACTGTGCCAGGGTCCCTGGCCCTCGGCGGTGACGCCGCCGGCGATGAGTCCCGCGACCACCAGGCGGATCCAGCCGCGGGTTGCGGCCGGGATAAGCGCGACAGCCAGTGGCGGCCACGGGTAGTAAGACACCATCACCGGCTCGAAGAATGACCGCAGGGCCAGTGCCAGCGCCATCCACCACAGGACTTCGCTCACAACGTCCAGTGGCCACTGGCCCACTGCGGGCACCCGGCTGACCAGGCGCCTGCGCACCACCACCGCGAAGCAGCAGGCGATTATGATCGTCGCCAGGCGGAACGGGCCGGCCGCCACGTTGCCGTCCGCCATGTGCGGGGCCAGTGCGGTCCACGCGGTCGGATGGTTGATGGTCGGCGAATTCGGCTGGCTCGTCACCGCCGTGTACATGACGCTCCAGTTGGCGATGCCGGCCGCCGCCAGCAAGACCGCCGATGGCAGCGCGCTCCGAACCAGGAACCCTATCGCCGGGGGAATACGGGTGCCCCTCCTGAGCCGGGGGGTCGACAGGAGGGTCGCCCCCCCGGGGGTAATCAGCACGATCATCATCGGCAGGGCCAGCAGCACGAGAGGCTGCACGCAGACCGCCGCCCCGGCGAGCCAGCCAGCGGCGGGCAGGCGGCCCATCGCGAGCGCCAGCACCGCGTACAGCAGCAGTCCAGTCGCTACCGCGTCCTCGGGGTGGCCCCAGCGAGCGGACGGGCTCCACAGCGCGACCGCCTCGGCGACCGTGAGCAGCCCCCGTTTCCACCAGGTGACGCCGAGATGCTCGGCCAGGGCATCAGCGGCGAACAGCGCGATGCAGCACAGCGCGATCTGATAAGGCCCGGCGAGCAGCCAGACGGCCGGGTGCAGGTTCGCCGGTCCGGGGATCTCCAGCGACAGGCCAAGCAGGCTGGCGACTACGGCGATAGGGACCAGGATCACCGCGGTGCCGGGCAGCGATACCAGGCCCGTCGGCTGTGCGTAGATACCGCCAAGCTGGCCGTGCGCCAGTCGGGTCGCCGCCACCAGCGTTCCCCAGTAGTCGTACGGGAGCGCCCACTCGCTGTGGTTGACCAGGCTTGGTCCCCACGTGGTCGTCAACATACCCACGGTGATCAGCCCGGCGGACGCGGTAATCGGGAACAACCTTCTGAGCAGCCGCTTCCGCATCCTTGCTCCCGCCCTCAGCCGAAGCTCAGAACTTCCTGAACCGCGTGCTACTGTACAGCCGCCCGGCCACGGTCAAAACTGGTCCGGACAGCGCGTCAGGTAGCAAAGCCGGTTAAGTCTCCTGAATCGGTCATTCCGGCACTGTCTCGCAGCTGTGAAGGTTCCCCGCCGATGCCGCCACGCGGCAACTGGACGTGATGCGTAACCCTAGGACCGGGTTTCTCCGTTTAGCATGGCAGAGGGATTAAGCAGACCCGTAGAGGTGAGCCATGACGTACGAGCCCTATCCCGGCGGCCCTGGTGCGGGCAGCTACCCGTCGCATCCCGGCGGCGCGCCCCAGTCGCGTCAGCAGCGTGGCCCCGCGCCCGGCAGCGTGGTCAATGCTGTCCGGCTCATGTACATCGGTGCCGCGATCAGCCTCGTCGGCGTGATCCTTAACGTCGTGACGGCGGGATCCCTCAAGACCAGGATCCACAACGCGAGCCCGAGCCTGAGCTCATCTCAGGTGACTAGGCTCGTGGACTTGGAGTTCGCCTTCATCGTGATCCTTGGCCTGATCGGCGTCGGCCTGTGGATCTGGATGGCCTTCATGACCAAGGCCGGCAAGAACTGGGCGCGGATCACCGGCACCGTGTTCTTCGGGATCTTCACGATCCTCTTGCTCGTCTCGGTCGGCGGCGCCGCCGGCGGCCTAGGGCTGATCCCTGACCTGATCCTCTGGCTGGTCGGCCTTGGCACCGTGATCCTGCTGTGGCGGAAGGACTCGTCAGCGTTCTTCCGCCAGCAGCAGTTCCAATAACCTCGCAGGCTCAGCCCCAGACGACGACACGGGCCGGGCGGATGGTGACGACGACGCGCTTGTCGCCGGGCTTGTCCCGCTCGCGCAGGTCGGCGTTGTACTTCGCACCCACCTTGTCGGCGAACTCGTAGTCGTCGTCTGGGGTGATCTCGGCTTCGCCGCGGACCTCCAGGTATCGGTACGGCGGGTTCCCGGTGATGATCACGCTGCACGCCGCGTCGGCCTGAAGGTTCTTCACCTTCTGCCGCGCGGTGTTGAGCGACATCTTGATCGTGTCGCCCTCGGCCAGGAACCAGACGTTAGACAGCTGCGGCCTGCCGCTGCTTCCGATGGTGGCCAGGGTCAGCACCTGCTCACTGAGCAGGTCGTGATGCGATTGGGGAATGCTGGTCATGTCCCGCACTTTACGGCCCGGGCAGCGGTTGCGCCGCCCGGGCCAGCGCGTGTCCTGGTTGTCCTGTCCCTGCTCCTACTCCTACCCCAGGGCCTGGCGAGCGAGCGAGGCCGGCTCGCGGAGGGTGAGCAGCCAGCTGATGACCGCCGCGACCAGTGGCATGCCGACGAGGATCAGCAGCAGGTTCGCGACCGGGATGGCGTCCAGCGAGGACAGCCCGTCGAGCTGATTGCTGCGGGCGAAGCCAATCGCCGCGAGATACCCGCCGGCCACGCCGATAAGCGCCCCGGTGAGCCCGAGCACCCCGGCCGTGGTCGCGACGAGGATGCGACGGGTGGTCCCGCTCGCCCCGGTCGCGGCCAGCGTTCGCAGGTCCCTGGTCGCCTCACTGCGAACCAGGCCGACGCTCATCCCGAGGATCGCCAGCGCCAGAACGATGCCGAAGACCGTGGCGTCGTTCACGATCGTCTCCAGTGACGGGATGCTGTTGCGGGTCTCGATGGACAGCTCGGCCGCCGCCGCCATCTGCTGAGCGCTGCGGATCTGGGCCGCGCTCAGCCCGTTCGGCGACTGGATGAACCAGCCGGACGCGGTGATCGACGACTGCAGGTGCAGCGTGGCGACCGCGTGCTCGGTGACCACCGTGTTGGGGGCCGAGGTGCCGGAGGGCAGCTGGCTGGCTTCCTGGATCGGCGGGCTGGCGATGCAGCTTCCGGCCTGGCAGGGCCACTGGCTGCCTGGGCCGCCAGCCGGGCCATTGCCATCATTGCCGCCGCCGTTTCCGTAGGTGAGCTGCATCAGCGACATCGTGGACAGGCCCGGCCGCATCGTGAGGATGTCGGCGTCCGGGTTGACCTGCGACGCGCGGATGCCGAACAGGCTCAGCAGTTGCGGCGTGGCCAGGTAGATCGGCCCGGACCAGCTCCGCCCGCTCGCCGCGTGGGTCAGGCCCGCGCTGGTCGAGTAGAGCGTGACGATGCTGGCTTTGCCGAGCGACCTGGCGATGTTGTCCGCGGCCTTCGCCTGGTCGGCGATTGAGAGGGCCGGGATCTCGCTGATGCCCGGGGTCTTGCTGATGCCCGGGCCGGTACCACCAGGGACGACGAGGGTGCCGCCGCCGTTGGGGCTCGCGGTGCTGTAGACGATGAGCTGGCTGGAGGTCAGGTTCGGGCCGGCGTAGTCGAGCACGTTGGCAAACCGGCCGGCGCTTTCCACGCAGACGATCACCGCGATCAGCGTGGCGATGGCGATCGCCGCCAGTGCTGGAGCAGATCGCGACCGGTACCGGGACAGGTCCCGTAGCGCCAGCCGTACCGAGACCGGGGACCGCCTGCCGAGCAAGGCGACCAGCCCGAGGCACGCGGGAGCCAGCATGACGATGGCCACGCAGGCCGCGATGAGGCCGACGGCGAGCTCCAGCATCTGACTACCCTGGCCGCTGCCGTTAGCTGGGGTGGCGCCGGCCGCGCCCAACAGCAGGAACGCGATCACAAGGAGCGCGATCCCGGCCGGAGGGACGAGGCGGCCCGCCTTCGTGGGCGCGGGCGGCCGGCCTGACAGGGCGGTCACGACCGGCACCCGGGAGATCTGCCTGGCGGGCTGGGAGGCAGCGAAGTAGGTCGCCAGCACCGCCAGGACCAGGGAGACGATGATGACCGTCCAAGGGAGCTGGAAGGTCCCGATCTCGTGGTGTGCGCTGGACTCCGCCGTTGGCCGGTACGCCAGCCAGCCGATGAAGCCGATCGCGAAGCCCGCGACGGCTCCCGCGACGCCCGTCGCGACGCCGTTGGCCCGGACCACCAGCCGGATATGGCGCGGCGTCGCGCCTTGGGCGGCGAGCATGCCGATCGAGCGGAGGCGGCGCTGGGCCAGCACGGTGAAGCCGCCGACGCCGACGAGGGCGATGAGCAGCATGCCGAGGACGGCTGCGGCGATCGAGATCGTCTCGGGGTTGATAACGTTCTGGTTGGCCAGGGACTGGGCGTCGGACACGGTGGACCCGCTGGGCAGCAGCGCGCTGATCGCCGCAAGGCTCGTCTTCCCCGCGTCGAACAGCACCGTCACCTGGTCGGGGCTGGTGACCTGGCCACCGATGACGAGGGCGAACTCATCGAGCAGGTCCTGCGGGTTGTCCACGATGCCGGTGACGGTCCGGGTGATGCCGCCGGTCGTCCACGTGCCGCCGACCCTGAGGCTGAAGTCAGCGGCGACTCCGCTGGTCACCGCGACCTGGCTTGCCGTCGTCGGATAGCTGCCGCTGACCAGGCTCAGCAGCGGCTGGCCGAACGGGCCGTGCGGATTCTGGGAGCGCAGGTCAAATGTCGCCACCGAGCCGGGGACGGCCACCTGCTGGTTCTCGATGACGTCGGTCTGCCCGACGCGCTTTTGGATGGCGGCGATGCCGGCCGCGATCCGCGAGCTTGTCCCGGAGAACGTGGCCGCGTCCTGCGCGGTGCCGAGCGTGCCGGCCGCGCTGGCCGGGGTGGTCGTTGTCACCGCCGAGGCAATGAACGTCGCGGCCACCGCAACCGTGATGAGCGCGAAGATGAGGGCTTGCTGCCTCCACTCGTGGCGCAGCAGCCGGATGGCCCAGCGGATGACCGCGCGGCGGGCAGGGACGCCGCCTCCTTCCGGTCGCCTTGTCCCTGGCTGATCCAAGGTGGCGGTGCTCACTTCCCGGGGCTTCGCCGTCGCCAGCAGGGACTCCGGGCCGGCGGCCGGGACAGTCTGATCGGTGATGCGGCCGTCGCGGATGAAGACCACCCGGTCGGCCCAGCTCGCGAGTTGCGCGTCGTGGGTCACGACGATGGCGGTCATCCCGGCGTCCTTGCACGCGCTGTGCAGCAAGCGCATGACAGCCTCGCCGTTGGCCGAGTCGAGCGCGCCCGACGGCTCGTCGGCCAGCAGGAGCCGGCGCTCGCCGACCATCGCGCGGGCGATCGCGACCCGCTGCCGCTCACCGCCGGACAGTTGATCCGGATAGTGCCCGGCGCGATTGCCCAGGCCTAGGCCGTCGAGTCTCTTCAGGGCCGCGACCCGTGCCTTGCGAGCGGAGGTGCCATCCAGTTCCAGCGGCAGGCTCACGTTTTCCGCCGCCGTCAGGCCGGGCAGCAGGTTGAAGTCCTGGAAGACGTAGCCGATCGTGCGCCTTCTCAGCTGAGCCTTGGCCTTCTTCGACATCGCCCTGACAGGCTGGCCGGCGAGCAGGACCTCGCCGGTCGTGGGCTCTTCCAGGGTGCCCGCGATGGTGAGCAGCGTGCTCTTGCCAGAGCCGCTTGGTCCCATCACCGCCACCATCTCGCCGGCTAGGCCGACGAGGCTGACCTCGTGCAGCGCGTGCACCTCGGCGTCCCCTTGCCCGTAGGACTTGGAGACCTGGCGCAGCTCAAGCATGGCCGGCACGCTCGCACTTCCATTGGCCGTGCCCCGGGGGGCTTGGGGGGTCGTCCCCCCGGTCGGCATCGTGTTCGATGAGCTCATCGACGCGTCCTTACGTGTGCTCGGAGGCGGGGCAGCGGCCATTGGTCGCGCCCTTCGGCAGTGGCGCTCGCCCCGCCGGGGGTATTGCCGTCGGGGGCTGCGGGGGGCGCGCCGGAAGGCTCATGGTCTGCCGTCGCGCGCTTGACGCGGCCGTCCGCGGCGTTCAGCCATCGGACGACCGAATCGAGGCGGAAGAGCTCGGCGTCTACCGCGAGGCCCAGGTTCAGGTCCGCGGGGTCGCTGTCTTCCTTGATGCGGGTCCACTGCTGCATGAGCTGCACCAGGTACCGGCGGTGCACCTGGATGATGTCGGCCACGCTGGCGCCCGGGACCCGCAGCGCGACGAGCACCTTCATCACCAGTTCGTCCCGCGGCGGGGAGCTGAGGTCTGGCGGGGTCCGGAGCCACGAAACCAGCTCGCCGCCGCCGGCCTCGGTGATCCGGTAGGCCTTCTGGGGGCCGTCCGGGGAATCGCCATCGGACTCCACCATGCCGTCCCGCTCAAGGCGCTGCAGCGTCGTGTAGACCTGGCCGACGTTGAGCGGCCAGACCTCGCCGGTCCGGGTCTCGAACTCCTCGCGGAGCTGGAGCCCGTACTTCGGCCCCTCGCTCAGTAGCGCCAGCATTGCATGCCGCACGCTCATGAAGCCACTCCTGAACTGCGAGAACTTGATGCCATGCTCAGCATCATACTCAGTATGCTGGCTCTGAGTATACCGAGTATGCAGGTATCTTGCCCTTGCGTTTCGCCACCCCAGCGAGTCGGCTAACGATCGGTGCGTGAGAGGCTGGGCTGACAAGCCTGCGACGATGGTTGAGGAGCAAGCGCATGAAGGTCGGCCTGCACATCGCGGACTTCACGTGGGAGGGCGGCGCCGCCCAACTGGCGCCCAAGCTCGGCGAGATCGCCCGGTGGGCGGACGAGGCCGGCGTGGACCGTGTCAGCGTGATGGACCACGTATGGCAGATCGGGCACAACGGCCCGCCCGAGCAGGAGATGCTGGAGGCGTACACCGCGCTCGGCTACCTCGCGGCGGTGACCTCGCGAGTCAAGCTGCTGACCCTGGTGACGGCGGTCACCTACCGCGACCCTGGCCTGCTAGCCAAGGCGGTCACCACCCTTGACGTGCTGTCCGGCGGCCGGGCGATGCTCGGCATCGGCGCGGCGTGGAATGAGGACGAGGCACGCGGCCTCGGGCTGTTCCTCCCGCCGCTCGCCGAGCGTTTCGAGCGGCTGGAGGAGACCCTCCAGATCATGAAGCAGATGTGGAGCGGCTCCGACGCGCCCTACGACGGGAAGCACTACCAGCTGGGCCGGACGCTGAACTCCCCGCAGGCGCTGGCGAGCCCGCACCCGCCGATCTTGATCGGCGGTGGCGGAGAGAAGAAGACCCTGCGCCTGGTCGCCCAGTACGCGGACTCGGTCAACTTCATGGCATTCGGACCCGACCTGGGCCGCAAGGTCGACATCCTGCGCGAGCACTGCGCCGCCCTCGGCCGCGACTACGACGAGATCGAGAAGACCACGATCGTCCGGTTCGACCTCGGCGCCAACGGCGAGAACGTCGAGCAGGTCATCGAGAACCTGCACGCGATCTCCGAGCTCGGCATCACCGTCGGCCACGGTGGCCTGGCCCGCGTCAGCGACCCCGCCACCCGCGACCTGTTCGCCGAGCGGGTCATCCCAGCGATCGAGAAGTTCTAGCCACCTGCGCCTTCATCCGGTGCCGAGACAGACTGGAGTTATCGATGCGTTACGTGAAGCTTGGGAAAACGGGCCTTGAGGTGTCCGTGATCACGCTGGGGTGTATGAGCTTCGGCGAGTCTGGCGGGCGCGGGCGGCCCTGGACCCTGGACGAGGACGCCTGCCGGGGCCTCGTGCGCCAAGCCCTCGACGACGGGATCAACTTCTTCGACACCGCGAACGTGTACTCGAGCGGTCGCAGCGAGGAGATCACCGGCAAGGCCCTGAAGGACTTCGTCCCGCGCGATGAGGTCGTCCTCGCGACCAAGGTCTTCATGCCGATGCGCCCTGGGCCGAACGGCGCGGGCCTGTCCCGCAAGGCGATCTTCGCTGAGGTGGACGCCAGCCTGCAGCGGCTGCAGACCGACTACATCGACCTGTACCAGATCCACCGGTGGGACTACGGCACGCCCATCGAGGAAACCCTGGAGGCACTGCACGACGTCGTGAAGTCCGGCAAGGTCCGCTATATCGGCGCGTCGTCCATGCACGCCTGGCAGTTCACCAAGGCCCTGTACCTCGCGGACCTAAACGGCTGGACTCGGTTCGTCTCCATGCAGAACCACTACAACCTCATCTACCGCGAGGAAGAGCGGGAGATGCTGCCACTGTGCGCGGACCAGGGCATCGGCGTCATCCCGTGGTCCCCGCTGGCCAGGGGCAAGCTGACGCGCCCGTGGGACGCGATCACTACCCGCAAGGAGACTGACGACTTCGGCCAGCGCCTGTACCGCGACGAAGACCGGTCGATCGTCGAGCGGGTGCTGGAGCTAGCCGCCAAGCGGGACCTGTCGCCGGCGCAGGTCGCGCTGGCCTGGATGCTACGCAACCCCGCGGTTACCTCTCCCATCGTCGGCGTCACCAAGCCGTCCCACTTGTCTGACGCGATCGCGGCCGTGGGCGTCTGCCTAGGCGATGACGAGGTCGCCTACCTCGAAGAGCCGTACGTCCCGCACGAGGTCGCGGGCTTCCGCTGACGGTAGCTGCTGGACAGCAGCGGTGGCTCCGTAGCTGTCACCGGATCTTGTGGGCGGTGGCACATCGCTGTTACCGGATCTTGTGGGCGGTGGCACATCGCTGCTGTTCAGGCGACAGCGATGTGCCACCGCGTACATCTGCCAGCCGCGGCGATGGCACATCGCGTGCGTTTGCTGACCGCGCCAATGGCGCCAGTGACGCATGATCCGAGGTCGCAGAGTGCTAAGCCGTGCCTGAGGTGATGCCCAGTTCCGCGACGATGTGCTCGGCTATGGCCAGGGAGGCGGTCGCGGCGGGGGAGGGGGCGTTGCGGATCGCCATGACCTCCCCCACGTGGGTGATGCGGAAATCGTCGACTAGGGCGCCGTTCGGGTCGACGGCCTGGGCGCGGACCCCCGCTGGGGCGCTCGTGACGTCGCTCATCGTCAGCCATGGCAGGTAGGTCCGAGCCTCGGCGAGATAGGCGCTACGCAGCAGCGATCCACGGACCTCGCGGACTCCGGCCTGCCAGTTCTCGCGGGCTAGGTGGCGGAACGCCGCTGAGCGGGCCAGGCGCTTGAGCTCATCGGTCGAGATCGTGGTGCGGCGGTAGCCCTCGCGGGCCAGTGCGAGCACCGCGTTCGGGCCCAGGTCCGACTCGCCGTTGACGCGAGGGGTGAGGTGGACGCCGAGGAAGGGGTACTTCGGATCCGGTACGGGATAAATCAGGTGCTTGACGCGACCGCGGGCGTGCGGCTTCAGGCGCAGGTACTCACCGCGGAACGCGATGATCTCCGGAGACTGCTCGTCGCCGACGGCGCTCGCGAGCAGGTCGGCCTGCAGCCCGGCGCAGATGACGAGCTTGTCCACCTGGTGCAGCTTGCCGGGGGTCACGACATTGACCTTGTTATCGACGGCAAGCTCTAGTTTCGTTACGGGCGTGTTGAGGAGGATCTGCCCGCCTGACTCGGCCACGTCGTCGGCGTATGCCCTGGTGATCGCTACGTAGTCGACGATGGCCGTGGTGGGGGAGAGTAGCCCGGCGACGCCCGCCACGTCCGGCTCAAGCTCGCGGATCTCGTCCCCGGTCAGCCAGCGGATGCCAGGCACCTTGTTGGCCTTGGAACGCCGCTCAAGCTCCTGCAACTTGATGACCTCGGCCTCGTTGCGGGCGACGACCAGCTTGCCCCGCTCGTCGTAGACCAGGCTTTTCTCCTGGCAGTACTCCTTGAGCAGTGCCACGCCGCGCCGGGTCATCGTCGCCTTGGCCGAGCCGGGCTTGTAGTAGATCCCCGCGTGCACGACCCCGGAGTTGTGCCCGGTCTGGTGCGTGCCTACCTGGGCTTCCTTCTCAAAGACGGTGACGTCCATGCCGCTTTGGGCCAGTTGCCGTGCCACTGCAAGCCCGACGATCCCCGCCCCGACGATACCTACACTCGCAGTCCCCATGCTCACGCCTCCCCCTCACCATGCCGAGCGCGCTTGGGCCGCGTCCCGGGACATTCCGCCACCGCAGAGGCTACAGCTCAGCCGTCCCGCGCGGGACTATCTAGCCGCTGAGTTCCGCAGGGCCGCAATCTCCGTTACGCAATCTCCGTTACGCAATCTGTTGGTGGATGCCGCCTGGGCCTGTTAGGGCCGAGCTTTTCCGGGTGTGCGGAGGCCGCTGATGGCTAGGAGGAGCGAGGCAGGGACAAGGCCACCGCGCGCACGTTCGCAGCCGTGATCATCCCCGCTCGGCCTGGGGGCTGACCTGGTGGATTATCCATATGTTGGGCTCCCAGTACTCTCCCGTGTCCTTCTCCCGGTCGATGCGCACGGTGGCCAGGCCCGCTGGGAAGACGTAGTCGCTGGTCTCGGGGAACCGCATCATGGTCCAGGACTCCCAGTCTGCGACGGTGCTGGCGATGTGCAGGGACTTCGGGATCACCGGGCCGATGCGGGCGCCCATCCGGGCGTGCACCCGCACCCAGGGGTCGAAGGGGGACCCGTCATCACGGGCCCAGTGAGCGTAGCGCTCGATGGGGATGGTGGGGTATCGGTCCTTGTGGCTTGGGCGGACCGGCGCGATCAGCTGCGTCAGGCCTGCCTCGCGGGTGAGGGCTGCCATCGCCCTCAGCATGACCGGGGCTAGTCCCCTGCCCTGGCGCCGCGGCGGCACCTCGGCGGCCATCGCGCTGACCGCCGTCGGCTGGCCGCCCGCCGCCCGGAGCTCGAAGGCGCCGGCGATTGTCGCGTCGATGCCTGGGCCAAGGTCTTCGTCGGTACCGTCCCAGGCCACCGGCACCGTGTGGCCCTCTGCCAGGATCTCATCTCCGGGACCGACGAGCATGAACTGCCACTCGGGGAACACGTCGTAAAGCTGGCGCCAGTAGTAGCTCAGTTCGTCGCCGTGCTGGTTGTATTCCGGCCACACGCCGTCGAACAGGTCGGCGAGGTCGTCCCAGAGCTCAGGCCGCTCGCTGTAACGGACAATCCGCGGATCCACGCACGAAGTATCCTCGCCCGGGCTGCTGTCGCGCAACGAGGTTAACGCGCGGCCGGCGGCGGCCCGCCTGGCGATCGCTGTCCGTTCTGCCGGATTTTCCAGCCGGCAGACAGTGGATGGCGCGATTATGAGTGTACTTTTCGTGCGATAGCACAATGCCGCTTACCTTATGTACCACTCCAACCCCAATGACATCAGCAGTCAATCGAGTCGCGTGCGACGCTCTAAGTGCTGGCACTAGTACTACAACGGAGTCCTGAGATGTAGCGGGTCCCGGCCCGCCGTCATGATCCCGAAGAGTTTTCCGGTTAGGTAAACTTTTCCACGTTCCCACGTGGAAAAGTCTTCCGGACCGGAAGAGTATTCGCAACATTAGTCACACCAGTGGCCGAAATTACTGAGCAGGCGTGTCGAGGCCGAGGAAGACGAGCTCGATTCGGTCCCTGAAGATAGCGAGCTCGGCTTCGAGGGCGTCATTGACGGCGGATGAGTCGGACTCGGAGAGGGTGACGTCGGCGGCCAGCTTCAGGCGCTCGAGGTGAACTTATAATGCTGGCGATTAAGCCGTGTTTGCGGCATAATCAACAGCTCTCAATGCTCCGTGAAAATCTCGGAACCGGTTAATTACGGGCGGTTCATGATGACAGGGGCAGAATTTCCGTGAATAATCGGCTCCGTGAGGGCGTGGGGGCGGCGCACAGCGTTCGTGTTGATTGGCCTGGCCGGGGTGGCGGCCGTGGCGACGTGGCTAATGTGCCGGGACAATTCGGGCCGGGTTCCTGTGGTTGCCGGAGAGGAGGAGGCGTCACTCCCTTCTCCGGGGGAGTTGAAAAGTGAACCAAGCAAAGATTCACAAGGCGAGTCCCGCGACAAGGAGCAAGCCGTACCTGGCGGCGTCGAAAAATGGGGGGAAAAGAAGCTAAAAGACGTGTTCCATGAACGTCGTGTGGAGATCAGGGACCGCCCCGCACGACTACTGATTGGCGCCGTTGTCGTTCAGTTGATCGCGGTGGCGGCTTTGTTGGGAACTCAGGAGATCCCGCAGCATGTCGTTGCCAGCGGAGTGCCGGACGGCGCGGGCGGCATATACCAGGTGCCCGAGGCCGACCTTGTGACGATGGCCGTGTCGGTCGGGGCCGCCTACTGCCTGGCGCTAGCCGCCGCGCTGCGAATTCGCTCCGCTTGGGGACTGGTGATCGTCGCCGGGACGGTGTACAGCCTGTATCAGGCTCCGCTGTCCAAGCTGCAGGAAGGCGGATCGCTCACTGGACTGCACGGGGCCGACGTCTGGCTGCGCTGGGCGCAGCTCGGCGTGCTCGCGCTGCTATGCATCCTGGCCCTAGGGACCGCGATCTTGCGCCGCAAGGAAGCTTCGGGCCAGAAGGCTGCCGCGAGTTCGGAAGGTAGCCGGGCGTGGCTAGCCCCGGGGCTGGCGGCTACCTGCGCGGTCGCTTACTTCGCGCTGGAGCTGGGAGCGTGGGGAGTGTACGCGCGAGCCGGCCAGATTGCGACCGGTACCGAATCCCTGATTGATGACCTAGGTCTTCAGACACTCCTGGTGCCTTTGGTGCTGACGTTGGTCGTCCTTCTTTACAGCACGGACCTGCTCGACTGGGGGGAAGTCGTTACCGGGCGGATCGTTTACCTGACCGGGCAGTCCCGGCCGAAGTGGTTCCCCGTCCTGACGCCGCTGGCAGCCCTTGCCGTCGTCGCCTATGTAGTGTGGCGGGCACCGGCGATGGTGCCCCTGGAGCTCGTGGTGGGTGCCGTCATCGCGGGGGCAGCGCTGCTGCTCGCCCGGCGCACCGACGGCTACGCTGGCTGGTCCGACGAGATGCGCTCGCGTGCGGTGGTGGCGGGGGCCGTTGCCTACTTCGCGTACACGACTGGCTTGTCCCTCCTTACCGGTGAAGTCAGTAGCGCTACAGGAATCCCTGGGTGGGACCTCTACTGGGCGGTGGCCGTTCCCCTGCTTGCCGCTGGGCTTGCCGTGGGAAGCTACCTTCTCGCGCGCGCCAGGGCCGACAGGGGCAATAGGTCCGACTGGCGAACACTGGTGCTGTTCCTGATGCTCATGGGCATCATGGTCCTGGCCCGGAGTCTGGTGTACTTCCCTGGCGCCATTGGCCTTCGCGCGATTTTTCCCGCGCAGTATTCCCCGGTGGACGGCGTCCAACTGGCAACGGCCCTCGCGGCGCTGGGATGGAGCGGCTGGGGGAAGGTCCGACGGCGGCCAGTAGCCAGGCTTGACGAGCTTTTCGGCCTGCTCGTCTGCCTCGCGCTGGTGACCGTCATCGCGCAGATGCTTTCCGGCATCACGGCGCTGTCCGGGTTGTCGCCGTACCCGCTGGCCGCGTTCTTCCTGATCTTCGGCGCGTGGGGCGTCATCGCCGCCGGTGATCAGCTGAACGGCGACAGCGACCGGTACCCGCGCTCCGCGCGCCTGATGCTCTTCGCCAGCTACACGATCATGACCGATGCCATCGTCGGGTTCCTCGGGACCCTGCGCACGCCCGTCACCGGGGAGGCAGCTATGCAGTACCTGACCACCGATTACACGACGCCGGCGGGCCTGGCGACCATGGGCTCGGCGATCGTTGTCATGGCCTACTTCTTCCGCCGCCTTCGCGGGCAAGAGCCACGGCAGCCGGCCACGCCCCGAGCCATCGCTGCCGCCCCTAGTCCAGAGGCCGTCCTCCAGGGCCCAGCACGGTCCTCCGAGGGCCCAGCACGGTCCTCCGAGGGCCCAGCACGGTCCCTTAAGGGCCCGGCACGGTCTCGCAGTGGCAAGGCCCAGGTAAGGCTGGGCGCGACGCTGGCAGTGGTCCTCGTCCTTGCCGTTGTCTCCGGGTGTGCCGGTCCCCAGACCGCTGGGTCGTACAAGGCCAGTCCGGCGCCCGGTCCCGAATGCGATAAGCACGGGGCCTTGTGGACAGTCCCGAACGGCGAGCCGGTGACCACGCAGTGCACTGCCGCGGGCGTGGACGTCACGGTTTCGGCGGATAATGCCGGGGACGTCCAGTTCGCGCCACCTGTCGATAGCTTCTCGCGGAACTACAGCGTCTCGGTGAAGGTGACGTTCGGATCCCTGACCGACGGCTGCGTGAGCATCTACACCCGGTCCAGCGGTGATGGCCATTACACCAGCTACATCTGCGATAGCCAGGCGGTGGGGCAAGGGTATCAATGGGGTCTGGAAAGGATCACGCCTGGCAAACAATGGCTGCTTGCCCTCGGTCAGCTCGCGACCAGCAGCGGGGCCTATACCCTGGCGGCGGCCGCCGAGAACACCACCCAGCGCATAACTATCAACGGCGAGACGGCATCCGGCACCGATTCCACGCTCTCTGCCACCAAGTACATCGCCTTGGGCATCAGCAACGCGGGCCGCAGCCCGGGTCGGTCATCTTCAGCGATTTCACCTTCACGCCACTGTCGGCCAACCCGAGTGCGCCGGGCGCCGACGCCCCGAAACTGGCCATAACGACGGCCGATCGAGTCGCGGTCTGGTTTACCGACTACGGAAAGGCGGAAATCGCGCTCCTGGATAGTCGGCTCACCGCCGTAGGGGAGACCACCACCCTCCCGGAGCAGGCGGTCGCGTGCGGGAGGCTCGGCACCGCGGTGACGACCGCTCGCGCCGACCCGCAGGTGCCTGACCCGGCGGCCCAGCCATGGCTGGGCCAGGCGCTTGCCGAGTACGGGACGGCCGCCGCGAACTGTGAGGCCGGAGCAAAGTCAGACAACACCGCGGAAAGCAACGAAGCCGCGTCAGAAATCCGCCTCGCCGAGGCCGACATAACCCAGTTCGAGACGGCGATCGCCCGCGACAAGAGTCCCGTCCCGGCGGCGTGAGTGCCCTGGGGAGCCGGCAGCGGGGCTGGACGGTTCCCCCTCAAGATCCGCCCGGCCCCTGCCGCCCCCGTGGAAGTCCGTCAGCAGGCCCGCCGTCGGCGTGCCCCCCTCAAAGCCCGCCCCGTTGAGGCCTGCAGCCTCCCCGCGTCCTTCCGCGTGTATGAGTCGAGAGCGGGCCGTGCGCCAACAACTTTCCCGGATAATTCTTTAAGCCCCCTTCAGTCACGATCCCGAACGAGGCCGTCCCCTGGCCACAGTTAGCCGACTGCTCAGCGCAGGCCCTTCAGGCGGGCGGGCGGTGCCTCCTTGCCGAAGATCCACGGCGCGAAGATGACCATCCGCCCGTCTGGGTCGCTGAACGCCACCGAGTCGTTGTCGATCCAGTACTGGGCGGGCGTGACCGGCGTCAGCCCCGCCTCGGTCAGCCGCCGAACCGCCGCGTCCCGCGCTTGTGGTCCCGGCAGGTACAGCGCGATCTCGTCGTGCTCGCCGGCCGGACCCGGGCCGTCCGCGCTGATCAACTCCAGCGTCACCGACGTGTCCGGCACTCCGAAGATCAGCCCGTCATGCGCGCTCGCCTGGCCGGCCGAGAAGGAGTGCAGCAGCGGCAGCCCCACCAGGTCTCGGTAGAAGGCGCCGGCCTCCGTAAGCTCACCGCTGCGCAGCGCAATGCGAAAGGCCCCGACCGGTAGCCCCTCCGGCCGCTGATCGCTCATCGTCATGGCTAATCTTCCCACGAGGCGGCGCGGCGAAGATCCGGCTTCATCGCAGCGTCGCGGACGTCGCAGCCGCCAGGCTCAGCGAGGTGGCCCAGGTCGGCCGCTTCCGAATCGTCCAAGCGGTGGGCGCCGAGGCGTGCGATGCTCGGCGCATGCGACCGACGCTTTACGAGCTCGCGGGCGGCGAGCAGGCGTTCCTTAAGCTTGCCGCCGCCCATCACGCGCGATGCCTGGCAGACCCGGAGCTCAACCACCCGTTCTCGCACCCGGGCCAGAACCCGCGGCACGTGGAGCGACTAGCGGCCTACTGGGCGCAGGTTATGGGCGGACCACCCGCTTACACCGACATCTGGGGCGGCGATGAGTCCTTTCTTGTCCACATGCACGCGGGCATGGGCGACATGAGCGACCTGGGCCGCCGGTTTGTCGAGTGCTTCGTGGCGGCGGCCGACGACGCGGGCCTGCCGGAGGAACCGGAGTTCCGGGCCGCGCTGCGCGCCTACATGGAATGGGCGGTCGGCGACGTAGCCCTGTCCCACCCGCACGACACGGACGTCCCGGTGGACCTGGCGATTCCGCGCTGGTCCTGGAGCGGGCTGCAGCCCTCCTAGCCAGCCGTCCGGCCCTGGTCGACCAATCCCGATGAGGAGCGCCGCAAGCGGTGGCCCTACTACGTCGCATTCCTGGGCGACAAGTACGACTGTCCTGTGGTGCCCCTCGTGGTGTGTTCCAGCAAGAGGACCGTCGAGTGGGCCCGCGAGGCGATCGTGATTGGATGGCAACCGTGACCTACCCGTACGTCTCAGAGCACAAGAGGAAGGCCCAAGCCGCGGGCCGTGCCGCAGGGCAGGCCGCAGGGCAGGCCGCATTCATCCTCCGCGTCCTCGATCAGCGCGGGGTTGGAGGTCGATGACGCCTCCCGCCAGCGCATCGAGTCCTGCACCGACACGGAAGTCCCCGGTTCCTGGCTCGACCGCTCCCTCAAGGGCCGAGCAGGTAAGCGAGCTCTTCGACTAGTCGGTCTCGCTACGCGGTCCAGGCGGGCCACTGGCCGCCCGCCTGGAGGTGGAGGACGAGGGCGGCGATATTCCAGGAGTCGTCGGCGCCGTCGTGGTGTCGGCCTTCGAGTGGCAGGCCGGCGAGCTCCAGGGCGGCCTTCATGCCGCGGCCGCCGCGATGGCCGCGGTTGGCGCCGGTAAACACGGACTTCGCGTTCACGTGGACCGCGCCGAAGGGGTAGGGGACGCCGGTGTCCGCGCACTGGCGGACGAACTGGTTACGGTCGTAGTCACCCCAGCTGGCCCACGGACGGCCGGCGGCGTCGTGCCCGGCGGCGAGTAGCGCGCAGGCATCGGCGAAGCTAACGCCGGAATCGACCTCGTCCTGGGTCAGCCCCGTCAGTTCCGTACAGAACTCGCTGACCTTTGAGCGCTCCGGCCGGACGAGGATCTTGTGCTTGGCGAGCCGCGCGCCGGTCGCGAGGTCGACCTCGGTCAGGCCGATCTCGATGATGTCGCTGACTTGCCCGCCCGGGGTGCCCGCCTCCCAGCAGGTCGCCTCGATGTCCACGACATTGAGCAGTGAATTCGTCATTGTGACCGCAGCGTATGGACGGCCAGCGAAGTGCGCAACCGTGGCCGACGCGGTCGGCTCGAACACAATGGACGTGACGCCGGCCTGCTGACGTGAACCGGGCGCGGTCAGTCCCGTGCGGGCGGCAAGATGGAGCTCTATGGCAGTTACCTCTCCCGGGGACGTCCCCGGGTCCCTCCCGGCCCAGGCTGGCTTCGAGATCGAGCGGGGTCTCAGGGTCGTGCGCAACGGGCGCAAGGTGCGCAACGGGCGCATCGCGGGCGTAGACGAGGTAGGCAGGGGGTCCTGGGCAGGGCCAGTCGTGGTCTGCGCCGCCGTCGCCAGGCCCGGCTTCCCAGACCCGCCCGCCGGGCTGACGGACTCCAAGCGGCTGACCCCGAAGCGCAGAGAGGAACTGGCAGCCGTGCTGCCCGGCTGGGTCGAGGCGCACGCGATCGGGGCGGCCAGCCATGAGGAGATCGATGAGCTAGGGATGACCGCCGCGCTTCGGCTTGCCGCGACCCGCGCCCTGCAAGCCCTGCCGAAGGCGCCGGACGTCGTGCTGCTTGACGGAAACCATGACTACATTGGCCAGCCCTGGACGGTGCACACCGCGATCAAGGCGGACGTGCACTCAGCGAGCGTCGCCGCCGCCTCGGTCATCGCGAAGGTGTACCGGGACCGGCTGATGGCCGACCTCGGCAATGACTACCCGGACTTCGCATTCGGCGACAACGCCGGCTACCCAGCCCCCGTGCACCAGAAGGCGCTCGCCGCGCTCGGCCCCACTCCTTACCACCGGCTGTCGTGGGCCTACCTCGACAACCTGCCCGAGTGGCGGCACCTGAGGAAGTACCGCCAGGTTCCCGACCCGCTGGAGTCGCAGGAGCAGCTCACACTGCTGTGACGCGCCGAGGCGCGGCTCAGGCGAGTCCCCAGATCTCGCCTGGCTCCCCGAAGCAGGGTGCCATGGTGGCGTTGACAGTCGTCGCCGAGGGTCGCGGATCGTCGAGCACAGGCAGCGAAAACCCGGAGACCGTGTACTTCAGCTAGTAGCCCCAGCGGCGGGCGGCGGCCAGACCGCGGCGAGGCGTCATTATTTGTGTCGTTTGACGATATACCGGATGACGATATAGCATCAATTCCATGCTGGACATGGGGAACGTCCCGTTGCGGCCCGCTAACCAATGGGACGGCGAGACCGGGCAAAGGGTTGCGGGTCTGGAAGTCGCCAGGCGCAGGACCGGGCGAGAGGGCGCGAGGCGAACGCGGCGCCGGGTCATCATCGGCCTGCTGATCGCCATTGGCCTCGCGGTCGCGATGATCGTGCTCCTTGTATACATGAGGGCCTGGGCCAGCTCCGGTGGCGGCTGTGGCGGGGGCTGACGTCATCGGGGGCGCGGGGGCGCCCGGTCGTGCTCGCGCGCGGGCCTGGGCCTGGGCCTGGGCCTGGGCGACGATCGGGCTGTCCGCCGGGGCGTTCGCCCTCGCGATCGCCCTCGCGCCGCCCGGCTTGGCGTCCCCGGCGACCGCGGCGTCGGGTACGGGCCTCGGGTGGATGCTGTTCATCGCCTCCTGCGGGCACGTCGCGTCCACAGCCTGGGTCTATGGCGAGCGCGATGTCCGGGCGCATGTGGCCGGCCACCGCTGGCGGTACCTGGGGACGCCGCTCATTCTCGTGCTCGGGACGGCCGTGATCGCTGCCGTCCTGCCGCCGCCGGCCATGGCGTGGCTACTGCTGCCATACTTCGCCTGGCAGTTCTTCCACTTCCAGAAGCAGAACCTCGGCATGGCGGCCCTCGCCGCGTCGTCGGCCGGGGTCCCGGCGCTCAGCAACGGCGAGCGTCGCGCGATCATGGCGGCAGGCTGGGCGGGGATCGCCGGGCTGCATGGCGCGCCCCAGCCTCCTGCAGGTCGCGGTCAACCCGCGCCTGGGCGCGCTCTTCCCGGCCTGCGCGGCCGCGTTCGGCGTCGCGGTCGTGGTCGGCCTGGCGTTGCTCGCGGGCCGCCGGGCCACGGCCCGACCGGTGCCACTGGCACTGACGTACTTGATGGCGCTGCTGTTCTTCCTGCCGGTCTTCGCGTTCGCCTCGCCGTACGCGGCCGTCGGCGGCCTGACGATCGCGCACGGCGCCCAGTACCTGCTGCTCATGGGCCTCGTCGCGGGAGGCGGTCCGGTCGGCGGGACCGTCCGCGCGCTGCGCCTCGCCGTGCTCGTCAACATCATGCTCATCGGCGGCGCCGTCTTGGAGGTGACGTCTCACCTGCACGATGGGGAGCCGGGCGTTCGGGTCCTGTATGGGATGTACCTCGGGGTCGTCATGGCGCACTTCGTGATTGACGCGGGGCTGTGGCGGCTGCGAGACGCCTTCCCGCGGCGCTTCCTGTCCACCCGGGTGCCCTACCTGATCCGGCCAGCGATGGATCGGCAGGCGATATAGTGGGGCGCGTGGCGGCAAGCAAGGACGATGACAAGGGCCTCACCGGGTTCGGGAGGTACGCCGGTCCGGCGACGCTGATCCTTTCCAGCCTCGCTGAAGGGGTCAAGCACGGGTACGCGCTGACCAAGGACATTGAGGCGTTCGCGGGCATCCGGCTTGCCCCGGGGACGCTGTACGAGGCGCTGGCCCGGCTGGACGCGCAGGGGCTGATCGAGGCCGTTGAGAGCGAGGACCGCCGCCGCCCCTACCGGCTGACTGCCGCCGGGGCCGCCGTGCTGCGGGCGCACCTGGAGGCCCAGCGTGCCACCGTCGACGTCGGCCTGCGCCGACTTGACATCCACTGGCGGCTCCAGTGAGCGAGGCCGATCCCGAGAGGAGAGCCGCGCGGCTCTTGTGCTGGTACCCCAGGGCCTGGCGGGACCGGTATGGCGAGGAGTTCGCCGAGCTCCTCGCGGCCGACATCGCTGAGCGGCCACGTTCTGCGCCCCGGACGCTCGACGTGGTGCGCGGTGGCGTCGTCGCCCGGCTCGCCGAAGCCGGGCTGTGCGGCTTCCCGGTCGCCGGCCGCGCTGGCGCCGTCGGCGGGGCCAGCGCGGCGAGCCTGGCCTCGCTGAGCGCGTGCCTGGCGGTCTTCGTAGTCGTCGGGGCCGCCATGTGGTCTCAGCTCACAATCGGCTGGCAGTGGTCCGCCCCCGCGAGCACCGCCACGATGGCCGCGATGATTGCCATGTCGGTCGCAATGCTCTCCATCGCGGCGCTCGCGCTCCTGGCCACGGTTCCTGTCACCTGGCTCGTCGTCACGCGCATCGCCCGCAACCCCAGGCAGCACGCGCGACTCATCATCCCCACCACCGTCTTCGTGGCGTGCCTGGCCGCGCTGTTCATCGGTGGCCGGCACTTCGGCAATGGGTGGCCAGGCACTGGCGGCCACCCATGGGCCGGGGGCTTCGTGAGGCTCGGCGGGCACGAGTGGGTAGGCCGCGGCCTGGTCCCCGGCGGGCTCGCCGCGTTCTCCTGGGCGGCCACGCTGTCGGTCACTACGTACTGGCTGCACCCGGCGGCGCTCGCGGCGTTCCCGGCCGCCGAGGTCGCCTGGATGGCCGCCAGCCCCCTTGCCCTGGCCGGAGCGATCTGGGCGGCGGTGCTGCTGGTCCGCCGGGTCTCGTTGCGAGCCCGCGCTCTCGCCTTCCAGGCCAGGCTCGCCGCAGCTGCGTTCCTCGCGATGTTGTTGTTCTTCGCCGGGTGCGGTTGCTGGGTTGCCAGCGGTGGCGGGCAGGGCCTGTACCGCGCCGGGACGATCGACGCGGCAGGCGTCTGCGTCCTCGCCTTGGTGCTCGTGGTGGCCGGCCAGGCCGCATGCCGCCTCCCCGGCGCCTCAAGGTGAGCGGCGTGCCCTGGTCCCGCCGGATGTTCCTCGCGTGCTCAGCTGGCGCGGTAACAGTACTCGCGGGCGGCGCTGCCGCCGGGTTCGAGATGGTCTCGCATGGAGTGCTGCCCGGCAAGACCGCGCTGGACCGGCTGGACGGGGCCTGCTCGGTGCCAGCCCCGGCGTGGTCGTTCGCCACGCCCCTGGGGCCTACGGTATCGGGCACGTTCTACTCAGCTGCCCGCGAGCAGGTCGTCGGGTACTCGGTCGGCTACCCGCCGGGCTATCACCAGGGAGATGAGCTGCCGCTGGTGGTGATGTTGCACGGCTTCGGAGGAAACCACCTGACCGCGCTGGCCGGGCTGACGCCGTCCCAGGCCGTTGCGCTACGGGGCGTGCCGCCGATGGCGCTGGTCACCGTGGATGGCGGCAACGGGTACTGGAACCCGCATCCGGGCGACGACCCCATGGGGATGCTTGTCGAGGAGCTGATCCCGCGCTGTCAGGGCCTTGGGCTGGGCCGCTCGCGGATCGGGGCCATGGGCATCTCGATGGGCGGGTACGGCGCGCTGCTGCTGGCGGAGAAGCACCCGACGCTGCTGCACGCGGTGGCGGCGATCAGCCCGGCGATCTGGACGAGCTATGACCAGGCCCGTGCCGCGAACGCCGGGGCGTATGCGTCGACGGCCGCGTTCACGGCCAATGACGTGGTGACGCATGCTGGCGCGCTCGCGGGGATACCCGTGCGCGTTGCCTCCGGCTACGGTGACCCGTTCTACCCGGGGGTGCAGGAACTGGCGTCGGCACTCCCCGCCGGGGCGGTCGTGGACTTCACGAAGGGCTGCCACATCGGCTCCTTCTTCACTTCTCAAGAGCAGCCTTCCGTGGAATTCCTGGCCCGATACCTAGCCTTGTAGTGAAGCGAATCTTGCTTCTTCCCTACCTACGGGGTATGGAAGAGCCCTGCTGGGCCGGGGAGCGGTCCAGCAGGACTCTAGTGAGCTGTCAGCGGGTTACGCGCGGGTTAGCTGTAGCTGACCACGTCGCTGGGGCCGCCGTTGGTGGGGCTGACGGCGGTGCCGGTGCCGTTGATGACGGACTGGATGCCGCCGGTTCCGTTGAGGAAGACGCTGAAGATGTCGTTGAATTGAACGCCGGAGGTCTGCGGTGCCTGGAAGCCCATGGCGTTCTCAATGTTCACGCCCTGGTCGAAGTAGGAGTAGGCGCCCATGCCGTAGCCCTTGAAGGTGGTGACAGTCGACGGGATGTAGAAGGCGGGGTAGCCGTCCTGGGTGGCGCTGGACATCCAGGCGGCCTGGCTGGGCACCTCGTAGGGGTTCTCGTTCTGGAAGAAGATGTCGGTGCCGCCCTGCCCGTTCCAGATCGTCTCGTACTGCTCGAAGTGCTCGACCGCGAGGCCGGTCGTCTCGACGTTATTGCCGTTGACGATCAGGCCGGTGGCCGCCTGGTCGCCGGTCCAGGTGCCAGCTCCGGCGCCGTGGTCGGCGCGCCAGACCCAGGTGTCGTCGATGATGGAGTTGTTGCTGTTGTCGACGAACGCGGTGGCGACGGTCCCCGCCTCGGCGCCGCCGACGCGGAAGAACACGTCGTCCACGCTGACCGGGTTGGATGCGTTGTTGGCGGTGGACCCCTCGGTGCCGATCTGCAGCAGGGACGAGGACTGGGTGGGGCCGGCGTCGAAGATCAGGCCGGAGACGTTGACTCCGGGGACGTCGGCGACGTTCATGGTGATGTTGCCGCTGGTCGGGATGAGGGTGGCGAATCCGAGGCCGATGATCTTGGTATTGGGGTTGGTGACGGTGATGGTGTTGGCGTAGCTGTAGACGCCGGGGGTGAACAGCAGGTCGTCGCCGGCTGCGAGGGCGGCGTTGATCTGGGCGATGGTGGCGGAGGAGTTGACGACGTAGAAGTCGCTCAGCGGCAGCGAGGACCCGGCCTCGGTTCCGCTGGCCCAGTTCGGGCCGCTGGAGTTGGTCTGCGGTGACGGCACGAACACTTCATACGCGCCGGAGGAGTTGGTGTAGAGGAACGGCTCTTCTTCGCTGACCGGGGTGGTGGCCAGGGTGGTATAGGAGTTGGGGCCGCCGCTGTCGCCGGAGTTGGCGGCGAAGCTCTGGGCGGGGGCGCCGGGGTCGCCGGAGAACACCTGGTTCCAGACGGCGTTGCTCCAGCTGCCGATGTCGGTGTTGCGGGTGTAGTACTGCTGCTGGGAGCCGTTGTTGATGGTGCCAGTGACCTTGGAGTTGGCGATGAAGCCGCCGCTGGCCCAGTCCGGGGAGCCGTCGCAGTAGTCCATCAGGGTCAGGTTGCCGTTGATGTCGACGTCGCGCAGCGGCGCGGCCTGGGAGACCGCCCACACGTCCTCGCCGGCGAAGCAGCCGGTCATGCCGGTGACGTTGATGGTGAGGTTGGAGACCGACCGCCAGAAGTTGTCAGTCGCATAGCACTCGGACTGGTCACCGTCGGTGCACTGGTTGTAGGAGTTGATCGCGCCGTTGATCACCACCGCGCCGGGGGTCTGGCCCAGGCCGGCGATGGACTCGTAGAAGCCGACGGTGAACACCAACGGGGTGGCGGTCGAGCCGTAGGTGCCTGGCTCGAAGAAGATCTGGTACCGGGCGGTGCCGAACTGGTTGGAGGCCTGCGCGTTGGAGATCGTGTTCAGCGTGGACAAGATCGTGGCGACGGACTCGCTCGGGGTGAACACGTACACGTTCGCGCCGAGGCTGCCGCCCGTGGCGGGAGCGGACGCGGTCGGCGGGGTCACCGGGGTGTTGTCCGCGGTGAAGCTCGTCATCGACCACCATTTGGTGGTAGAGGACGCCGTGAGCAGGATACGGATGTACTTGGCGGTCTGCGGGGAGAATGTCGCGGTCTGCGTCTGCGCCGAGCCTGTGCCGAAGTAGACCGGCGTGAAGCTGGTCCCGTCGTTGGAGACCTCCACGTCATACCCATTGGCATAGTCGCCGGTGTTGCCGCCCGCGTTCAGCACGACCTCGTTGAAGGTCTGCTGTGACCCCATGTTGACCTCCCACCACATCCCGGGCGCCTGGTCGGCGTCCGAGCTGAAGCGAGTGCCGCCGGTGCCGCCGATCGCGTTCTGCGGCGCGTCCGCCGCGGACGAGCTGGTGTTGGAGCTGGCCACCCACCCGGTTTCGCTGAGCTGACCGCTGGTGCCGCCGCCACCTCCGCCACCTCCGCCACCTCCGCTGGCAGCGTTCACTGTCCAGCTGAACGAGGCTGTCCCGCTGGCTCCCGTGGTGTCGGTGGCGGTCACCGTGACAGTCGATGTGGCCGCCGTGGTCGGGGTTCCCGAGATCAGCCCGGTTGAGGAGCTGATCGACAGCCCGGCGGGCAGGCCGGTGGCGCTGTAGGCAAGCGTCTGGGCCGAAGCCGAGTCGCTCGCGCTGACCTGCAGGCTGGCTGCTGTGCCGATGGTCGAGGTCTGGGTGCCGGGAGTGGTGACCGTGACGGTGTTGCCGGTTGAGGTGCCGCCCAGGTTGCCGAGCTCGAACCAGTTGACGTTGACGAAGTTAGCGCCGGTGCTGGTGGCGAACGTCGCGTACAGCGTCTGCGTTCCGGTTGGCGACGGCGAGTTGGTCGCCGGCGTGCTTGTTGCCCAGGTCTGCCAGCCGCTGGTGCCGTTGACGTCGATGGTCGCGAACGGCGTGGCTGTTTGCGAGCCGACGCTGAACGAGATCGTGCCGATGTCCGTGCCCGCTGTCGCCGAGGCGACGCGCGCCTCGATCTGCGGGTACCCGCTGCTGAAGTTGACGCCTGTGTACTCCAGCCAGGATCCGTTGCCGAGCCAGCCGACGTTGTCTCCGCCGCCGGTATCGGAGGTCGCCTGTGTCGCCACGCCACTGCTGGCCGCAGCGTAGGTAGACGCGGTGATCGTCAGCGAGCCGCTGGCCGAGGCGGCCTTGGCGAACAACGGCGCGACGAGGAGGAGGCCGGCGGCGGCGATGGCGGTGACGAGGATCCGCGCGGCTCGGCGCAGGGCTGTGGGCGGCGATGCGTGTATCAGCATTGATACGCTCCTACTTAATCTAAGCCTTGAATTAACTTGAATGTGACCTGACATCAGGCTTCTGGCAAGCCCGTGGAGTCGTAAAAAACCGTTAACAAGCTCTCCCGCCAGCCTCGGCCCCTCGCGTGTGCCGGGGCACCAGTTGGCGTTCCACGCCAAAGCCGTGTGCCTCCCCGCAGGCATCTGCGGGGAGGCACACGGACGGGCCGGACTAAGCGGGGTCCCTGCTCACAAGGAAGGCTTGCTAGCAGGAGCCGACCCCGTCCCACGCGGCCACCGTGTCGCTGGCCGTGTAGGTCTCGTCGGCGGTGTTGAAGTCGAACGTGCGGTTGGCCAGGTCGCCGCAGGACGCTGTCTCCTCGACGGTGGACCAGGTACCGAGGGTGAACTTGTACTGGAAGTCGGCGACCGGGACGCCGGTGAGAGTGAGGGTCCAGGTGTCGGTGCCGGTCGCGATCATCGGGTAGCCGGTGGCGACCCAGTCGTCGCCGGACGGGATGCCGGTGCCGAGGACGTTGTAGTTGCCGGACAGGTAGACGGTGTCGCCGCTGGGCGTGTCGGAGGGCACGGTCACGTTGATGACCGCGCCGGAGTCGCCGCAGGCGCCGGGGCCTTCCCAGTTGGCGACGGTGTCGTCCTGCGTCCCGCCGTTGATCGTCAGCGTGCGGTTGCTGACCGAGCCGCACGACGACGTCTCCTCCGCGTTGTTCCAGGACGCGCCCAGGTCGTACTTGTAGGACAGGGTGGTGTCGGCGGTCGCGTAGACGGTGGCCGTCCACTTATCCGAGCTGACCCGGGTCATCGGGATGCCGCCCGCTGCCCAGTCGGACTGGCCATAGCCGAGCGCTGACAGGTTCCCGTCCAGGTACACGGTGTCGGCGGAGGCGTCGGTGTTGACCGGGACGGTCACGTTGACCGTCTCTCTGACCGACCCGGTAACGGGGCAGGAGGAGTCCAGCAGGCAGTTCGAGACCACCGACGGGGTGTCCACGTCCTTGCCCGCTGAGATGTCGATGGCCAGCCGGACGTACTGCGCCATTGCCCACATCAGCGGCGTGGAGGAGTTGTCCGGCTGCCCGAACGTGAACCCGCCGGTCCCGGTGCTGCCGTCCCAGACCTGCTCGGAGATCTGGTACCCGGAGTTGGCGGCCCCGGCCATCGTCTGGAGCAGCGACTGCGCGCCGGCCAGGTTGCCGTCGGCCACGTCGTACTCGCCGCGCTCGCCGGTCAGCACCGGCCACGGGTTGCTGACGCCATCCCCGGTGTAGTCGGCGCCGGCGGAGGTCTCGCCGTACCCGTCGAAGCTGTACCGGTGCCAGATCGGCCCCTCAGGGGTGCTGACCTTCAGCTCGCTGTCGATCACGGGAAGCGTGCTGGTGATGTCGGCCGCCGTCGGCGACTTCACGCCGAGCCGCACCAGTTCCAGGAAGCCCGCGTCCACCACGGTCCGGTCGTCGTGTGAGCCGCCGCCGTTGGCGATCGTGATGCCCGTGCCGGCATTCGGCTGTCCGTCCGGCGTGATCCGCAGGAAGTAGTCGCCGTTGCCGTACGGGCCGGTTGTCGTGTACGTCAGCTCGTCGACCTTCGACGCCCAGGACTGCGCCGTCGACTGGTAGGTCGCGGCCAGGCTGGTGTCGCCGTTGTCTTGGGCTATCACCGCAGCGCAGATCAGGCCGGCGATCTCGGCGGCCATCGTCGCGGGGGAGTAGCCGCTGTTTTCCTCCCAGCGCTCCTCGGGCGTGTACGGCCCGTTGGCGACCAGGTAGTTCGCCAGTTCCTCCACGTGCCCCCAGTCCGTGGAGTTGGTCGCGCCGAGTTGCCAGGCGAGGATGATCGGGTCGGCCACCTCGTCCATCTGCAGTGAGCCGAACACCGTCGTGCCGTTGAGCCAGGTGTTCTGCTTCACCGCACCGGAGGATTCCTCCTCGTACTGGAAGATGTAGTTGAGCGCGGCGAGCGCGTCGGCGCTATCGCCGGCCGCCAGCAGTGTCGAGGCCATCTCGTACTCGTCTCGTGTCCACACCGCGTGATAGCCGTGCTGGCCGGAATCACCGGCGCCGACGTCGGCGCTCACGCTCGCTCCCCACGGGACGGTCGGCGCCGCGATGAACGCGCCGGCGTACGTCTTGTCCTCGTCTGCCTTCACTTCCATGAGCGAGACGTAGTACTGCGTCTTCAGCTGGGCGGACCCGGTGACCGACGATGGAGGCGCGTTCAGCCCGGAAATCCAGGAGTGCCAGCCGGACTCGAACGACGACTCCAGCGAGGAGAACCCGGCGGCCAGCGAGGCCGCAGCGTCGGAGATCGCCGCAGACTCGGTCGTGTCGAACGCCAGCGCGAGGGTGAACGTGGTCGACCCGCTGGCGGCGACGGGTACCTCCCCGACCTGGTCGATGTGCCCGGCGGTCGACGCCACCGAGTAGGTCGAGGGTAGCGAGTAGTCGCTGGTGAGCATCGTCTCACCGTCGCTGGCCGTGCCGACGTACCCGGTCGAGGTCTGCGTGAAGCCGAGCGAGGACGTCAGGGCGCTGGCCACCGACCCGTTTTCCGCCTCCAGGTCACCGCTGGTGGAGTCGGCGCCGCCAGTGTTGCCCATTCCGTCATTGTCCAGGTACGGATGGTAGTCGACGTACAGGTAGAGCCGCGAGCCGCTCGTGTTGTCGAACGTCGTCTGCACGAGGATCACCGACCGCGACGGGTCGGCGATGTAGGTCTTGGTGATCGTGAAGTCGCCGTTGGCCGCGGTGTTCACCTGCTGCCAGGTCAGCGATGTAGGGTCGGCCAGCGTGATGGTGTGCGTTGTGCCGGTCGTCTCCAGGTCGGTAAATGACGACCCGTTAGTCACCGCGTACTGCAGGCCATTGGTGTCCGGAGTGTCGGTCTCCGGGTAGAAGACATTGTCTAGCTCGCCGTTGCCTAGCGTGTACCAGGCCTTGGAGCTGGAGCCGAGCGAGTCCGCGAAGCCGGTCACGGACGGCTCGTTCCAGTAGGCGGCGACGCCAGGTGAATCGGGGGCGCTCGTCTCCGCCCGCGCCATCGTGGTGCCGGTGATGGCGCCGGACGTCGCCAGCGCGAGGACGACAGCGGCGGGAACTGCCAGCCGCCAGAACCGATGTTTGATCCGACCCATGGGGGCCTCCATCCAGGAAAGGAGGAAACACAACCGTGCCGCGCTTGGCCGCGGCCACCCACTAGCCGCAGGGCAAGCGCTTGGTCCGGAACGTGACGTCGCGGAAATGGAGCTGCCAGGGAACGTTCCGTTAAGAAGACGTTACGACTCGTTGGCGTCATTGACATCTCACTGAGCCTGCGGATCTTGGCGGCATGTGCCACGCGACGGCAAGATCCTTATCATCACTGCGGGACGGCCCGCGAAGTGGTCGATCCGGGTGCCCCTGCAGGAAGGTGAAGGACATGGAACGCTACGGTGGCCAATTGACACCAAAGCGGTACCGCTGCGTACTCGACGAGAGCGTGACCCTGCGCGGTGTCGATCCGTTTGCTGGGGCGGTGGCCTCGCCGGTGGCGCTGCTGCACCGGGACGCGGTGGAAGCCAACATCGCCGCGATGCAGCAGTGGTGCGACCGGCGAAACGTGCTGCTCGCTCCGCACGGAAAGACCACCATGGCGCCGGGACTCTACCAGCGGCAGCTCACAGCCGGTGCCTGGGGCATCACCGTGGCTAGCCCGGCCCAGGCCCGGGTGGCCTTGGACGCCGGCGCGCCGCGGATCCTGATCGCCAACGAGGTGACCGACGCTGCAGGGATCCAGTGGCTTGGCGCGATCCGGCGTGACCACCCCGAGATTGGCCTGTCCTGTTACGTGGACGGCCCTGACGGGGTGGCCCTGCTGGAATCGGGGCTCTCGCAGACATTGCCGCAGGGGACCAGGCTCGACGTGCTGATCGAACTCGGCGTCCCCGGCGGCCGGGCCGGAGCCAGGGACGAGGCCGCGGCGGTCGCGGTCGCCCAGGCCGTGGCCAGGTGCTCGCGCCTGCGTCTGGCCGGCGTTTCCGGATACGAGGGCGCAATCGGCGGCGCGACGGATGCCGCCGGGATCGTCGCGGTGCGGGAGTTCTGCCATCGCCTAGTGCGGCTGGCCGACGAGCTTCGCCAGCGTGGACTGATCGAGGCTACGCCGGAACGGCCCATGATACTCAGCGCCGGCGGCTCGGTCTTCTTCGATGATGTGGTGGCGGTTCTCACCGGGCGGCAGGGCGACCTCGCCGGAACGCCGGCCCTGGTAGTGCTCCGCTCCGGATGCTACGTCACCCATGATCACGGCCTCTATAGCCGGGCAACTCCCGCGGCCAGGGGTGGCGATGGCCCGGCCTTGACGCCGGCGTTGGAAGTGTGGGGCCGGGTGATCTCCCGTGCGGAACCGACGCGGGCGATTGTCGACGTGGGCCGTCGCGACATCTCCTACGACGACGAGCTACCGTATGCCCTGTGGCGTCGGCCCGCGGCAGGCGGGCCGGCTTGTGACCTGACAGCGACAGTGGTCGCTCTCAACGACCAACACGCATTCCTTGACCTACCAGAAGACGAGAGCCTCACAGTAGGCGAGTGGGTTGGTTTCGGCATCTCCCATCCGTGCACCACCTTCGACAAGTGGAACGTCCTGCTTCTCCTCGACGATTCCGGTCGGGTCGTCGAGGCACTGGAGACCTTCTTCTGAGTGATGGAGTACTGCCTACAGAATCCTGCGACAGCTATGGCGCCATCGCCGTGAGCCGAGAATGTACGCAACGGCCCATCACCGCTACGGGGACAGCAGTGATGGAGCGTTGCCTACAGAATCCTGCGACAGCGATGGCGCCATCACAGCAGGAAGGCGCGGCCCGGCGTGTCCAGCGGCCCGGCGTGTCCAGCGGCCCGGAGTGTCCAGCGGCCCGCCGCCGCGAGCGCCGGGCGGCGGAGTCGGTCGCTGAGCTGCCACGCCAGGTCGGCGTCCCGGCCCTCGACACCTGCTGAGTAGATCGCCCGCTCGGTGAGCTCGGCCAGTTACGACATCGCCCGTGCCTGTGAGGGGTGGTAAGACCGCGGCGACCACGATGGCCACGCCGTCGACGGCCCCCGCACCACCGCGCGCCGGTAGCGCGGTCACCCCTTCCGGAATATCCTTAGCGGAGCTAACGTTGCGCCCGGGTGGAAGGTGGTGGGCGGATGACGGCCGTTGCGGGTGACAATCACGCCTCTGAGGCTCCTGCGTCTGGTGCCGAGGAGGTTGTCGAGGAGGTTGCCGAGGGCGCCGGGCAGGTCGTCCTGGAAGCGCCCGCGGAGGTAGCCTCGCAGGCCCGGACGGGCTGGGTACAGCGCAAGGCGCCATCGCTTCTGCACCGCAACTACCGGCTGTTCTTCTTCGGTCAGCTCGTGTCGGTGATCGGGACCTGGATGCAGACGATCGCCCAGTCGTTCCTGGTCCTCGAGCTCACGCACAGCGGGACGCAACTCGGCCTCACGACGGCCGTTCGGTTCCTTCCCATGCTGGTGTTCGGGCCGGCGGGCGGGCTCTACGCGGATCGCCACGACAAGCGCAGTGTCCTCTACGTGACGCAGACCCTTGCCGGCGTGCTCGCGGCGGTGTTCGCGATCTGCCTCGCGACTGGCTCCATGCACCTGTGGGTCATCTACGCGCTTGCCGCCGCCCTGGGCTTTGTCAACGTCTTCGATAACCCGGCCAGGCAGTCGTTCATCTCCGAGATGGTTCCAGTCGCGGATATGCCGAACGCGGTGCTGCTGAACTCGGTCGCGATGAACATGGCACGGGTCCTCGGCGCGGCCGTCGGCGGGACCGCCGTCGCGGTGCTCGGGCTGACCCTCTGCTTCACGCTCAACGCCGTCTCCTTCGTCGCCGTCCTGGTGTCGCTAGCGGCGATGAGCGCGGCGGCGCTGTACCCGGCCCGCAAGGTCGCCAAGGAGAAGGGCCAGGTCCGGGCGGGCCTGCGGTACGTCCGGTCCAAGCCGGAGATCCTCGTCCCGATGGTCATGATCGCGGTCGTCGGCACGCTGGCCTGGGAGTTCCAGGTGTCGCTGCCGCTGATGGCCACCTCGGTGTTCCACGGCTGGATCTTCCATAACTCGGCGGCCACCTACGGGACGATGGCCTCCGTGATGGGCGCAGGCGCCGTCATCGGAGGCCTGGTCTCGGCCGGCCGGGTCAGGCCAGACCCGCGGTCCCTGAGCCTGGCGTCGATCGGCTGGGGCATCGCGATCCTGGCGGCCGCGATCGCCCCGAACATGCCTGTTGAGCTTGCCGCGATGCTCTTCGTCGGGTACGGGTCCATCACGTTCAACTCACTGGCGAAGACCACGCTGCAACTGGCGGCCAAGCCGGAGATGCGCGGCCGGGTCATGGCACTGTGGGCGCTGGCGTGGCTCGGGTCGACTCCTATCGGGGGGCCGATCATTGGCTGGATCGGCGAGGACGTCGGCGCCCGCTGGGGGCTGGTCGTCGGTGGCGTGGCCACCCTCCTGTGCGGCATCGTGGCGCTCGGATGGGCATTGCGCCGAGACGAGTCGGGTGCCGTAGTGACGCGCTTACCGGCGATCCGTCGACGCCAGTGATGCGAAGACCACCGTTGAGCTGAGGTAATGGCCGGTCGCGCTGTCAAACGCCCCGCCGCAGGTTATTAGCCGAAGTGCGGCGTAATCAGTGGACCCGTAAATCAATCGGTCCGGGAATTCGGCCTTGAGGTACTCACGTACCCCGGTGACGCGGAAAATCGCGGTGACGCCGTCAGCGAGCGCCACGTCGATGGTGTCGCCGGGATGCAGCGCGCCCAGCCGGAAGAACACAGCGGGCCCGGCGTAGCTGTCGACGTGTCCCTCGATGACCGACGAGCCGATCTCGCCGGGGGTCGCCGAGTACCTGAACCACGCTGCCTCGTCGGCGTCCGTGGTAAGGGAGGGGACCTCGATGGTCCCGTCCGGGTTAAGGCCTAGGTCCAGCAGTTGCGAGCGGACGCCGATGGCCGGGATGTCGACGCTGACCGGGATCGACCGAGGCACTGACGGCCCGTGCCTGGCCGGGCCGGTCGTCCCGGCGGCCGAGGCCGACGGCTGTGGGGCGTGCGCTTGCGAGGCGATCGCCAAGCCAATGGCGGACAGACCGCCAAGGACGAGTACCGCGCCGAGCAGCCCCGCGACCCGTGCCCGCGGGGTCGGCGGCGGCGGGGGCGGCGGGGGACCACCGGAGACCGAGTCCTCTGGCCAGGACATGACCACGCGGAACCCGCCGACGCGCCGCCACCTCGTGCTGCCCAACGCCAGTCCCCTCCTGCACCCTGCTGGCTATACCGTGCTTGCCGCACCCGTGCTTGCCGCACCCGTGCTTGCCGCACCCGTGCTTGCCGCACCCGTGCTTGCCGCACCCGTGCTTGCCGCACCCGTGCTTGCCGCACCCGTGCTTGCCGCACCTGGCGCAGCCCTCGCAGTAGTAGGCCCGGCCATGGCCTGATATCAGCCCTTCCGAACGAAGCTCTACTCGCGTAGCCTAATGTCGAAATGGAAAACGCGCCATTGCGAAATGTGCCTATATCTTAATCGCCGTCGAGATTTACGCCGCTGCCAGCCGGGTACAAGGAGGTCTCATGAGGGTGAGCAGGGCTAGGCTGACAGCTGTCGGCTGCGCCGCCGCGACTGTTCTGCTCTCCGGGTCGGTGTCTGCCTGCAGCGGAGGCGGTTCCTCCTCAGTTCCGGCGATCTTCTCGCCGTCGCTGGGGCCAGAGGCGACCGCGTCGGTACCTACTGCCGTGGCGAGCGGAACGGCGAGCGTTCGGCCGTCGCCTGGCCAGACGTCCACCGCCCGCAGCGGATCGTCCGCAACCGCGACTGGGACCGCGACCGGGACCGCGGCGCCCGCTTCGTCGGCGACACCGAGCGTGTCGCATACGGTCACCGCCATGCCTACCGCGACGAGCTCCGCAGGCCTGACGCCTACCGCCACGACAACGCCCAGCGTCATCCCGAGGGCCACTGTCGGTCCTGCGGACACGACCATCCCTACCGGTGCTCCGCAGACCGGTGGCGGTGGGACGGCCGGGCTGCAAGATGGCGACGTCTTCGGCTTGGGCGGCGCGGCCATCCTGGTCGGCCTGGGCCTGTTCGGGTACCGCAGAAGGCTCACCCGCGGCCGTTCTTAGCCGCGCAGTCGCCACAGCCCGGGCGATCGGGTGCTGGCCGGCTGGCTGCCGCCAGGCATACCCTGCCAGGGTACGGTATGGTGATGTTATGCACGGGTATACGCCTGATAAGGAGCAGTACCTCCAGCGGCTGCGGCGGGTTGAAGGGCAAGTCCGCGGGCTGCAGAAAATGATCGACGAAGACAAGTACTGCATCGATATCCTGACGCAGGTATCTGCTGTGACCAAGGCACTACAGGCTGTAGCGCTCGGGCTGCTGGAGGACCACCTAGGGCACTGCGTGGCCCATGCCGCCGCCGAGGGGGGCGACGTGGCCGAGCAGAAGGTCCGGGAGGCGTCCGAGGCGATCGCCCGGCTGGTCCGTTCCTGACGATAGGCAGGCACGGGGGACGCAAGCAACTGGTCCGGTGCTCCTGCGCGGAGCGCCGGGAAACCTGACTGACGGGAGTTGAGCCATGACATCTGCCACCTACCACGTGACGGGCATGACCTGCGAGCACTGCGCGAGGGCTGTGACCGTTGAAATCCAGGCGCTTGACGGGGTCAGCGAGGTGGCGGTTGACCTCGTGCCTGGAGGTGCCTCCGCCGTGACCGTGGTGAGCACGGCACCGATCGCCCTGCAGGACGTGGAGGCCGCGCTCGACGAGGCCGGGGACTACCGGATAGCGGTGCCTGGTGAGGCGCCCGTCCCGGCAGCCTCACGTGCGGTCCTGCCCATCGTCGACTAACCGTCGGGATAACCGCCAGTGGACACCACTAGCCTCGCCATCGGCGGGATGACCTGCGCCTCCTGCGCGACGCGGATCGAGCGGAAGCTCAACAAGCTCGACGGCGTCACGGCGACAGTCAACCTTGCGACCGAGACCGCGCGCGTCCAGTACCCGGGCGACCTTGCCGTCAGCGACCTGATCGCCGCTGTTGAGCAGGCCGGCTACAGCGCCGCGCTCTCGGCCCCGCCCACCAGGCGGCCGGGACGGTCGCCGCTGTGGAGGGTGGTGGTGGCCGGCGTGGTGTCCACTGCGGTAATGGCGGCTGGAATGATCCCGGCCCTGCAGTTCCCTGGCTGGGAGTGGGCGGCGCTCGCCGTCACTACCCCCGTGGTGACATGGGGTGCGTGGCCGTTCCACCGGGCCGCGGCGATCAACGCCCGGCACGCCGCCGCCACGATGGACACCCTGGTCAGCGTAGGCGTCGCGGCCTCCTACCTGTGGAGCCTTTATGCCCTGGCGATCAGCAGTGGCTACACCTACCTTGATGTCGCGTCCGGGATCACCGCCCTCATCCTGCTCGGTCGATACCTTGAGTCACGTGCCAGGCGGCACGCGGGCGATGCCCTGAAGACGCTGCTGGAACTCGGCGCGAAGGATGCGGCGGTCGTGGCGGCGGACGGGACCGAGGTGCGAAAGCCAGTGACCGACCTGCGGGTCGGCGACCTGCTGGTGGTCCGGCCGGGGGAGAAGATCCCCGTAGACGGCATCGTCACCGACGGCCAGGCGGTGATCGATGCCTCGATGATTACCGGCGAGCCGGTCCCTGCCGAGGTGGGACCCGGCGACACGGTCATCGGGGGCTGCATCAACACCAGCGGCCGCCTGCACGTAAACGCCACGCGCGTGGGCCGCGACACCCAGCTCAGCCAGATCGCCCGGATGGTCACTGCGGCACAGGCGGGCAAGGCCCAGGTCCAGCGGCTCGCGGACCGGGTGTCGGCGGTATTCGTCCCCATCGTCATGACGTTCTCCGTCGCCACTGGAATCGGCTGGCTCGCGACCGGCCACCCGGCCACCCAGGCGATCACCGCGGCCGTGTCGGTGCTCATCATCGCCTGCCCGTGCGCGATGGGCCTGGCCACGCCGACCGCACTGCTCGTGGGGACAGGGCGCGGCGCGCAGCTCGGCATCCTCATTAACGGCCCGGAAGTCCTCGAGTCCACCCGCCGCATCGACACCCTTGTCCTTGACAAGACCGGCACCGTCACCGCCGGCCGGATGACCCTCGTTGACGTGCTCACGACCGCGGGCCAGGACCAGGCACAGTTCCTCCGGCTAGCCGGCGCGGCCGAGAACGCCTCCGAGCACCCCATCGCGAAGGCCATCACCAGCGGGGCCGGCGACCGCCTCGGCGCCGCCGGATGGCCCGCTATCACCGACTTTCAGAACGCTCCCGGCCTCGGCATCACCGCCCGCCTCATGGGCCACGACGTCGCTGTAGGCAGGCGGTCCTGGCTTGAGGACGAGCACGGGCTCGCCATCCCGCCAGATCTCGCAGCGCTGGCGCGGGCAGCGGGGGAAAGCGGGCAGACTGTCGTCTTCGCCGCCTGGGGTGGCCGCGTGCGCGGTGCCTGCGTCGTCGCCGACACGGTCAAGCCCACCTCGCGGCAGGCGGTCGAGCGGCTGCACGCCATGGGATTGCACGTCCACCTGCTGACCGGGGACAATGAGGCCGCGGCCCAGGCTGTGGCGCGACAGATCGGCCTGCGCCGCGCCGACGTGATCGCCGGCGTGCTCCCCTCGGGCAAGGTCGATGTCGTTAAGGGCCTGCAGGACCTGGGCCGGGTCGTGGCCATGGCCGGCGACGGCGTCAACGACGCGGCCGCTCTCGCCCAGGCCGATCTGGGGCTGGCGATGGGCACCGGGACCGACGCCGCGATCGAAGCCAGCGACATTACCCTGGTCCGTGGTGACCTGCTCGCCGTGCCCTCGGCCATCGAGTTGTCCCGGCGGACGCTCGCGACGATCAAGGGCAACCTGCTGTGGGCCTTCGGCTACAACGTCGTGGCCATACCACTCGCCGCCCTCGGCCTGCTCAGCCCGATGATTGCTGCGGCCGCGATGGCGTTCAGCTCGGTATTCGTGGTCACCAACAGCCTTCGGCTGCGCGGTGTCCTCAGGTAAGGCGGTCGGCAGGCAAGGCGGTCGGCAGGCAAGGCGGTCGGCGTCACTGGCCTTCACTTGTCCGAAAGCTACGGCCCGATTTAGTTTGTAATCGAGGCGATTCCCGTGAGATAAATGACGAATGCCGCGTATCTCCCGATTTTTGGTCATGGCGGCGAGCGCCCTGCTCGTTGCCCCGCTGGCGGTCGCCGGGCTGGCCGTCCCGGCCAGTGCCGCCACAGGAAAGCTGCTGGTCACCACGCTCGGGCATACCGGCATCGCGCGATCATCGCAGGTCATCGCCTGGAATATCGGTCAGAGCGCGTGGTTCTCTGGGAACTCGGGACGCGCGTTCAGCGTCCCTGACGGGCAGTACGCGCTGATCGCCGGGATCGACGATAACAACACCGCGGAAACTATCGCTGAGTCAATCGTGACCGTGAGCGGAAGCGGCACTACCAAGGCGACCCTGGACGGTCGCAAGGGCCGCCTGGTGAAGGTCACGCTGAACGGCAAGCCGGTCACTGACTATGTGGATGCCAGAGTCTGCGCTGGTCCCAGCACGATCGCGATGGTCGAGGGGTATCAGCCGGGCGGCGCGCTGTACGTCGTGCCGACTTCCTCGGACCAGTTCAGCTCCAGCTATCTCGCGATCGGCCAGGGGGCGGTGCTCTCCGGGGTAGTGGCCTCCGGCGTCCCCGCCACCTTGGGGGGCGCGTGGACCACGTCTCACCTGGCCAAGCTGACCCTGACGGTGGACAGCAACGAGCAGGTCGCCAATGACACGTCGTATGAGCTGCAACCGGTGCCGTCGGCCAACGCGGACCAGTGCCAGAACCAAATGTGGGGCCCGGTCGCGGCCGCCACCGCCCCCTACACCAGCGCCACGCTCGTTTCGCCTGGCGTCTGGACCGTGCGCACCGACGACTATGCGGATCCTGGCGACATTGGCGGCTACTTCGTGAACCGGACCCTCGCCGCGGGCCACTCGTACTCGGCCACCTACTACGCGGCGGCGTGGGCACCGACGGGCACGCTGCCCATGATCTGGCGGCGCTCGGTCGACCTTGAGCTACCGACGTTGGCCGACCCGTACGGCAACGGTAACGACGCGTGCACGATGAACCACCTCGACCTCAGCCTGGGCGGGCATGTCCTGGCCAGCGGCAAGGTCACCGACTACGGGAACTCCTCCCCGGATTTCAACCCCGGCATCAGCAAGGCGGGGTGGTACACGCTGACCGACACGGCGACCCGCTACTACCCTGGCCTCAGTTTCCCGAGCACCATCTTGTCGCCGCAGGTGACCTTCGACTGGCGGTTCTACGCGTCGCCGAGCCAGGCGCAGCAGGCGGCGGGCTTCTGGACCTCGTTCGAGCCGAAGGGCCTGAGCGACAGCAACAGCGCCGCACCAGGGTCCACGACCGCCGTCACCGTCCGGCCCTACCGTCCCTCATACAACGGCAACGTACCGGTGCCCTCGGACTCGGTGACGAAGCTGCGGGCCTGGGTCTCCACCGACGGCGCGCACTGGACCGCGCTCGCCGTCCACCACTCGTCGGCCGGCTGGTACGTCGATGTGCACAACCCGGCCAAGGGATTCGTCTACCTGCGGGCGCAGGTCACCGGCAGCCACGGCGACACCTCGACGGAGACCGTCTACAAGGCCTACGCCATCTCCTGACGCCAGGGCCTGGAGTCGTGCCACCCCAGTCAGCCGGAGCCGTCTAAGATCGGGCCATGCCAAGCACCACGTCCTCTCGGACCGCCACGCTGACCGGCTGGGGGCGCATCGCCCCGTCTACCGCGACCCTGGCCGAGCCGTGCACTGCGCAGGCTGTCGCCGAACTGCTGCGCGACGCCGGGTCCGGCAACGTCATCCCGCGCGGGCTGGGCCGCAGCTACAACAACGCGGCCCAGTCCGATGGCGGCACGGTGCTGTCCACCGCCCGCCTTAACCGCATCCTCAGCCTGGACCCGGCGTCCGGCGTGGTCACCGCGGAGGCGGGTGTTAGCCTGGAGGACCTGATGGTCGCCGGGCTGCCGCACGGCTGGTTCGTCCCGGTCTCGCCGGGCACTCGGCAGGTCACCATCGGCGGGGCCATCGCTGCCGACGTGCACGGCAAGAACCATCACGTCGCGGGCAGCTTCGCCAGCCACGTGCTCAGCTTCACCATCGTGACGCCCGACGGGTCGCTCAAGACAGTCACGCCCGCCGAAGAGCCCGCCCTCTTCTGGGCGACGGCGGGTGGCATGGGCCTCACCGGGCGCATCACGCAGGCAACCATCGTGCTGAAGCGGGTCGAGACCTCCCGCGTCAAGGTGGACACGGTCCGCACCGCCGGCATCGACGAGACGATGGCCATCCTCGCCGAGCACGACAAGAAGTACGGCTACACGGTCGCGTGGTCCGACAGCACGGCCCGCGGCAGCGGACTGGGCCGCTCAATCATCACAAGCGGCGACTTCGCGGCACCCCAGGACCTGCGAGGGGCAGACCGCGAGCAGCCGTTCGCCTTCAGCCCGCGAGCGAGGCTAGGCATGCCGGACCTGTTCCCGCCCGGCCTGCTCAACCGCTACTCGATCACGCTGTTCGACGAGCTTTACTTCCGGAAGGCACCGAAGCTGCGCGAGGGCGAGATCCAGACGATCGGCCAGTTCTTCCACCCGCTGGACGGGATCCGGAACTGGAATCGCGTGTACGGGCCGAGGGGCTTTCGGCAATACCAGTATGTGATCCCGTTCGGTGCGGAAGAAGCCGTGCGCCGGTCCTTCGAATTGGTCAGCGCCGCGCACGCCCCGTCGTTCGTCACGGTGCTCAAGCGGTTCGGCGCAGGCGACCCCGGCTTGCTGTCATTCCCGGCCCCCGGCTGGACGCTCGCGCTGGACTTCCCGGCGGCCACCCCCGGCCTGGAGTCCCTGTGCGACGCCCTGGACCGCCTCGTCGTGGATAACGGTGGCCGCGTCTACCTCGCCAAGGACTCCCGCGTCTCGCGGGCCATGTTCGAGCAGATGTACCCCCGCCTGGAAGAATTCCGCGAGCTCCGCGGCGACCTCGACCCTGCTGGAGTGTTCGTCTCCGACCTCTCCGGCCGCCTGGGGATCTAAGGGACCGGAATCGGACAGCGGTAACCGGTTTTCCCGGCGAGTTAATGAAGTGTTAACATTAGCTGCGCGCCATAAATATTCGGTGAACGGCCACTTTCCGCAAGGCGGCGCGCGCCCGATGCCGCGCCCAGAATGCCTGGTAGATGCCCTGGGCAATGACAAGCACCCGGGCCGAGAGCGTGAACTCGCAAGATCCTGGCCATTGACATTCCTGTTGCTGCGTTATTGCATGCCGGTTACAAACCCGTTTATCTGGGTTGCCGGCACAAGGAATACGACTGGCACTTGCCGTGTCGCCGTCCGCCTTTCGCGGTCGGCTACAGGCAGTGCATTGCGCATGCCCGCAGCCGGGATTCATGTCTCTAGCTGTAAGGAGTCACCTGTGCGCGTACCCCATTTCCGATGGCGCCTGAGGCGGACGCGGATCGCGGCGGTGGCGCTCGCCGTCGTGGCCGCGCCGCTCGCAGCGGCTTCCGCCGTCGCGCCGCACGCGGTCGCGGCGACTGGATGCCCGTGGGTCAACTCGACCGCGCCGATCTCCACGCGCGTCAGCGAGCTGATGGCCCAGATGTCGCTCAGCCAGGACGTCGCCCTGATGACGGGCGCGTCCGGTTCGAGCTACGTCGGGTCCATCCCGGCGATCAGCTCCCTGTGCATCCCCGCCATGAACCTGGAGGACGGCCCCGCAGGCGTCGGCGACGGGATGAGCAACGTCACCCAGCTGCCCGCCCCGGTCGACGTCGCGGCCACCTGGGACACCTCGGCCGAGCAGGAGTACGGCCACGTGATCGGCGCCGAGCAGGCCGCCAAGGGCACCACGGTCGACCTGGGCCCGACGATCAACATCGTGCGCGACCCGCGCTGGGGCCGGGCCTTCGAGTCGATCGGCGAGGACCCGTACCTGGCCGGGCAGCTGGGCGCGGCGGACATCCGCGGCGTGCAGTCGGCCGGCACCATGGCCCAGGTCAAGCACTACGCGGTGTACAACCAGGAGACCAACCGCAACACCTCGAGTGACAACGCGGTCGTCAGCACCCAGGCCGAGCAGGAGATCTACCTGCCCGCCTTCCAGGCCGCGGTGCAGCAGGGCGCGGCCTCGTCGGTGATGTGCTCTTACAGCTACATCAACGGCACCGCCGCCTGCCAGAACCCGTACACGCTGACCACGGTGCTGCGCCAGCAGTTCGGCTACACCGGCTTCGTGACCTCCGACTGGGGCGCGACGCACTCGACCGCAGCCTCCGCGAACGCCGGCCTGGACATGGACATGCCCGGCAATGACGGGTTCTACGGCTCGGCGCTGCAAAGCGCCGTCACCTCCGGTCAGGTGAGCCAGGCCACGATCAACTCGGCCGTCTCGGACATCTTGACCCAGATGTTCGCCTTCGGCATGTTCGACAAGGCGCCGAGCGGCTCACCGTCAGCAGTCGCGACGAACTCCACCGACCAGGCGGACGCGACGCAGCTGGCCGAGGAAGGCACTGTGCTGCTGAAGAACTCCGGTGGCGTCCTGCCGCTCACCTCGTCTGACAAGTCAGTCGCGGTCATCGGGGCGGACGCCTCCACCAGTCCGCAGACCGCCGGCGGCGGCAGCGCTGGAGTGAATTCCAGCGGCACCGTAACCCCGCTGCAGGGCATCCAGGCGGCCGCGCCCAGCGGCACGACCGTCACTTACAACAACGGCTCCTCCGACAGCTCAGCGGCATCGGCGGCCGCGGCGGCTAGCGTCGCGATCGTCTTCGCCAACCTCAGCGAGTCTGAGGGCTCGGACCTGACCAGCATCGACCTGGGCACGGCCCAGGACAACCTGATCACCTCGGTGGCCGCGGCCAACCCGAACACGATCGTGGTCCTGAACACGGGCTCCGCGGTCACCATGCCCTGGCTCTCCTCCGTTAAGGGCGTGATCGAGGCCTGGTACCCCGGCCAGGAGGACGGCACCGCGATCGCCAGCGTCCTGTTCGGCAGCTACGACCCGTCCGGGCACCTGACCGTCACGTTCCCGACCTCCCTGTCGCAGGTTCCCGCCAGCACCACCGCCCAGTGGCCCGGCACCGGCGGCACCGTGCAGTACTCCGAGGGCATCGACGTCGGCTACCGCTGGTATGACAGCCAGAGCCTGACGCCGCTGTTCCCGTTCGGCTACGGCCTGTCGTACACGACCTTCTCGTTCAGCAACCTGCACGTCGGCTCGCTGACCGCGGGCGGCGCGGCCACCGTGACGGCCACCGTGACCAACACCGGCTCCCGCTCCGGCGCGGACGTCGCCCAGCTGTATGTCACTGACCCGTCCGCCTCCGGCCAGCCGCCGCTGCAACTGGAGGGCTTCCAGCGGGTAAACCTGGCCGCCGGGGCATCGACCACCGTCACCTTCGCCCTGACCCAGCAGAACCTGCAGTACTGGAACAGTAGCTCCAACGCCTGGGCCACCGCCGCCGGCAACTACACGGTCTCCGTGGGCGACTCCAGCGCGAGCCTGCCGCTGACTGGCACCCTGGCCGTCGCGTCCACCCAGCTCGGTGCCCCGGTCACCCTGGCCAATCCCGGCCCGCAGGCCAGCCTGGCTGGCAGCGCCGCATCCTCGGTCACCCTCAGCGGCAAGGACGCCACCAGCGGCCAGACGCTGACCTACTCGGCTACCGGCCTGCCCGCCGGCCTGTCGATCTCCTCCGCCGGCGTCATCTCCGGTACCCCCACCACCAACGGCACCACCACCGTGACGGTCACCGCGACGGACGGCAACGGCGCCTACGCCACCCAAAGCTTCGTGTGGACCGTCGCTCCCGGCACCGCCAGCGGCACCGCAGCCCCCACCGGCCCGATCACCGGTTACGAGGGCCTATGCCTAGACGATCGGTCGGCCAGCACCGCCGAGTACAACCCAATCCAGGTCTACACCTGCAACGGCACCAACGCCCAGCAGTGGACGGTGGAGTCCAACGGCACCCTTCAGGTGCTCGGCATGTGCCTCGACGTCGATGCGGCGGGCACGGCCAACGGCACCCTCGTCGACCTGTACACCTGCAACGGCACTGGCGCACAGCAGTGGCAGCCCCAGTCCAACGGCGAGCTGGTCAACCCGGAATCCGGCAAGTGCCTGGACGACACCGGCTTTGGCGGTTCCGGCACCCAGGTCCAAATCTGGGCCTGCGGTGACGGTACCAACCAGCAATGGAAACTGCCCTGACACGCACTGCCCTGACACGCACTGCCTGAACCGGTAGCCGCAAGGACCCATCCCGGCAACTTGCCCAGCCCGGGCCGCGCCTGCCAGGCGCGGCCCGGGACCTGCGCCGCGCGGGCCTAGAGAACAAGGCTTCTTCCGGCCTCGTTGGCGGCGCGGATCGCCTTATTCGCCTGATCAATGACGGCCCGCACGTCGTGGGTGGCCGGCAGGTCACTGTCGAGCTTGTCGATGGCGTTTCCGACGCGAGCCAGCAGGTCACGGTGGACATCGTTGAGGTCGGCGAGTTGGCGGACCGCTTCCTCGCGCCGCAGGGCGGCGTCGGCGTCCTCGACACGGCTCGCGAACACCTCCAGGTCGCGGACCCGGCTCTCGATGTCGTCGAGGGCGAGCTCGTGCGCGCGGCGCTGCGGGTCCAAGACGACGGCCACGTCCGGGTCGTCCTCGGCGACGCCGTCGAGGATCTGCTCGTGGTCAGCGCGCAGTGCCGACAGGCGTGCCAACTGCTCGGCGATGTCCCACAGGCAGTACGGCAGCACCGTGGTCACCCGCACGGAATCGATGAGCTGCTGGCGCACGACCGCCGATCGCTCGATGCTGCCGGCCGCCCAGACCGCGCGCTGCCAGCACTGCCGAGCGCCGGAGTCGAGGTCGCGGGACGGCCGGACGTACCGGCGATGGTACATGATCGCGGTGTTATCCATTTCGTGGCGCTCCTGCAGGCGCGGCCACAGGGTCCTGGTGACCACTTCAAGCAGTGTCGGCGGGTCCAGCGTCGGCGTTGGCTCCGCGAACGGGACTAGCTCCGGAACGCCAAGGCCGTACTCGATGTCGTCCGCCCGCCGGTAAATGGTGCTCCCGTGCTGGCGAAAGGTATAGGTCCCGACCGGTTCCGGCTGCGGCGGTATCCGTCGTCGCGCGTCCGCCTCCGCGAGCCAGCGCTTCGGCCCTTCGGGTACCTCGGGGTCGATCACGATCGCGTTGACGCTCACCACGTTGCATCCCTCCGTGGTGGCATCCTTCCCACTCGCGGAGGGTGCGCAATGGCTACCTAACGTGACAACGAAGGGAAACTTGACGGGTGGCCTGTAAGACGGCCTTTCGCACCCTTTTCCACCCTGTGTCGGCCCTTCTCCGTGACGGCCACCAGACGCGCTCGCCGACGGCGACTTAGTGGTGCGTGGTCTCACAGGGCAGCGGGGTCGGGGTCACCGAACCGGGCCCGCATGGACTCGAAGGCCATGACCTTGTCCTCCCCGAAGCGGCGGAGGCTGGCGGCGCACTCCTGCGCCGTGATGAACCTGGGCGGGGCCGACTTGGTGTGGAACTTGTCCGCGTACATGACGACCGTCTCCTCGACGGTCTCGGCCATGTAGTCCGCCTCGGGCACGCAGAGGGCCTGATCCAGCACGTCCTGCCGGCTGATCCCGACCCCGGTGTGGTGCGAGGCGAACCGGCAGATCCGCTCCGGGATCCCCTCCTGCGCCAGCAGGTCGTGGCCGAGCACGCCGTGGCGGATGTAGCTCGCCTGATCAAGCACTCCGGCGTCGTCGTAGAGCCGGTACACCCCGATGTCATGCAGCAGGCAGCCGGCCCGTACCAGGCCCGCGTCGATGCCGTCGACGGCTGGACTGGGCAGGGACATCAGCTGCTCCGCGATCGCGCACACAGCCTGGCAGTGCGCGTACACGAGGTGGAGCGCCTCCGCGGTGGGGGCCTGCTTGGAGTGCAGGGCGAAGATCTCCTCATCAGTCGGAATCTGCATGCTTCCTCACCGGGCGCCGGCGGCCCTGTCGGAACCGAGCGCCTTACTAGGGTCTACGGCCTTGTCGGGATCGGCGGGAGGGCCAGCGAGGCTGGCCAGATTGGCGTGACAAGTATCCAGGGTCGCGCGGAAGGCGGTTACCGCGACGTCGGACAGGCCGGCCAGCATGCCGTCCTCCAGTGCGCGGACCTCGTCGCGGTAGCGGTCGAGCAGGGCGTGGCCCTCGCCTGTCAGCGCCACGACGAGGCGCCGGCGGTCGGCGTCATCGCGGTTGCGCTGGATCAGCGCGCGTGCCTCAAGCGCGGCGATCATGTCGGCCATCGACTGGGCGGTCACGAAGGAGTGCCGTGCAAGCTGTGCCGAGGTCATGTCGTGGTGCCGCTCCAGCACGGTCAGCGCCGTGTACTGCAGGGCAGTCAGCCCGATCGGCCGGAAGATGTCATCCAGCCGCGCGCGGGCAGCGAGCTCCACCTGCTTGACGAGGTAGAGCAGCATCGGCGAGGCGGACCCGGGCACGTGCTGAGGGTACCCGGGTCCGCGGGCTTGCAGCTGCGCTGTTCTTAATCAGTTACGGGATGTTGCTGCTTGCGGCGCGGGCGCGAGCACGCGGAGATCGGGGCCGAGCACTTCAGAGGTCGGGCTGGACTGGCCGATCCTGGGCGCGCAAGACCAAGATGGCCATGTCATCGGAGGATGGCTCGGAACCGAAGTCGCTGACGGCCCGGCGGATGCGGGACGCGACGGCCCACGCGCTCAGGTCCCGGCAGCCCGCGAGCACTCCCGCCAGCCCGTTGTCGTCGTCCAGCAAGCGGCCGGAATCGTCACGCCGCTCGGTTACCCCGTCGGTGACGCTGAGCAGGACATCGCCCGGATGCAGGAGTACCTCATCGGCCTCGAAGCTCAGGTCGTCCACTACCCCCAGCAGCGTCTGCGGCCGGGCCACCGGGACCGGGTCCCCGTCCGGTCCCGCGCGCAGCAGCAGCGGCAGCGGGTGCCCCGCGCAGACGAGCGACAGCTTGCACGCCCAGGGGGGCGACCCCCCTGCCGGGACCTGGATCTCGCCGTGCAGCAAGGTGATGAACCGGCCGCGCGTTCCCTCCCGCAGGATCAGCCGGTTGAGCCGCTGGACGACCTCGGTGATCGAGTACCCTTCCGCGGCCAAGATTCGCAGGGTGTGCCGGGCAAGGCCGGTGACGGCGGCGGCTTCGGGACCGGTGCCGCTGACGTCGCCGATCGCGAACCGCCAGCGCCGTCCACCTCCGGAGACAGCACTGCCGGAGACAGCACTGCCGGAGACAGCACTGCCGGGAATGTTGGCCGGCTCGTGATCCATCGGGAAGACATCGTAGAAGTCGCCGCCTACCTCGTTCGCCTCCCCGGCCGCCTCGTACTCGGCCGCCAGCTCGATGCCGTCGATCGCGGGCAGTTCCGGCGGCAGCAGGCTGTGCTGCAGTGCCTGGCTCGTGGTCCGCTGCCGCTCGTACAGGCGCGCGTTGTCCAGGGCGAGTGCTGCCCGGCGGGCCAGGTCCTCGGCCAGGTCCAGGGACTCCCGGGGAACCGGGTCCGGCCATCGGCGGTCGCCGCGCGGCCTGCCGATCACGACCGCACCGAGGCCCCGGCCACGGGCGGTCAGCGGGAAGCACCAGGCGGCGTCCGACGCCATCCGCGCCACCTGGGGGCCAGCCCCTGGCGGGACCGCGAGCGACCAGCTGGTCGCCTGCCCCGCCATGACCCTGCCAAGGTTTGGCGGCGCGATCTCGTCGAGCAGGTCCGACAGCTCATCGATCCTGGACTCGTCCTCGTGCCACATGTAGGCCGGGCGAAGGTCGTCAGAGGTATCAAAGTCATCTGGAGAGCCAAATCCCCTGTGACCATCAACAGCGCCAGGCGATCCAGCGGGACCGGCCAGGAAGACCGCGCACCATGCCGCCAGCCGGGGCACCATCAGCTGCGCGGTCAGTGCGATGGCCTGCCCCTGGTCGAGTGTGGACGACAGAAGCTCAGATGCCTCGGCGAGGAACGCGACCCGGCCCCGCCGCACCCGCTCTAGCTCCGACAGGCGCAGCCGCTCAAGCGACATCGCGACCCGGTCCGCGACCTGCTGCAGCCGCGCCGAGTCGGCCGCGTTGAACACGCCATCGGCCGCCGCCCCGACTCCGAGCACCCCGGTCACTCGTCCGTCGACGAGGAACGGGACCGACAGCTGCGACAGGGCCACCGGCTCGGCGCCAGCCTCCGGCTGGTCCCGTGACAGGTCCCTGGACAGCACCACCCGTCCTGGCGGCACCGTCAGCGCCGCGGGCACCGCGATCCCCACCACGCCACGCACCCGAAGCTCGCCCTCCTCGTCGGCGACGAGAGCGTAAGCCGCGTCCGCTCCGACCGCGTCCCGCGCGGACTCCACCGTGCGCCGGACGAGCTCGTCGAAGTCCAGGGTCCCCAGCTCCCGCTGGGACGGGATTCGTTGCATCGGCAGCCCGTCGGGCAGTTCCTCATCCTTCAGGCCACCAGCACTAGCCACTGCGTCAGCATCGGCCGCGCCGGTGGGGGAGGCCGGCACGATGAACCACACCGTCTTGGCGGCGGCCGTGTAGGTGACACCCCACGCTGCAGCTAGGGCCGTGGGCAGCAAGAGCCCGCGGCCTCGTTCTGAATCGGTGTCACCGAGCGGGGCGGGGGCCTGCGGCAGGGCGCGGGCGGGGTGCCGGTCGGTGACGCGCACTTCAATGCCGGAGACGGTGCTCCCCAGGGAGGAGGGCCCTGCGGGATCAGCCTGCAGGCGACCTCCAGCTTGGTACCGGCGTGCTGCACGGCGTTCGCGACAAGCTCGCTGACCAGCAGCACCGCGTCATCGACCTGCTCGGGCGGCAGGCCCCAGTCGCGCAGCGCCTCCCGTGTGAAGGAACGGGCGCGCGACGGGGCCGTTGGCTCCGGGGCGAAGGACGCCCGGGCCGACAACGCCGAAAGCTTGCCTAGCTGCCCGTCCTCAGACACGTCGCATCACGACCTTAGAACATTGCGCCATGATCGCATCGCCTTCGGTGATCGCGCCACTAGTCAATCGTGTCAGACTTGGAAGACCAATGCTCCGTATAGCGAGGATGACATCGGAGGACACAATGGACCGGTCCGACGAGGTACGGTACTCGGACGACGATTTGGAGCCACTGCGCACTGCACTGCTCGCGCTGAGTAAGGGCGACTTCCGGCCGCGTATTGAGGTAGTGCCGCCAGGTTCCAGCACGGGAGCCCTGGCGCAGATGTGGCCGCTGGTCGACGCCGTCGATGCCGAGTTGTCTGCCCTGAAGGATGAGGTCGCGCGAAGGGCCGAGCAGGTGCGCGACATTGCCATGGTGATCACCGCGGTGTCCAAGGGCGACCTGACGCGGAAGGTCACCGTCGAGGTCCAGGGCGAGATGCTGCAGCTCAAGCAGACAGTGAACACGATGGTCGACCAGCTCAGCGCCTTTGCCGACGAAGTGACACGTGTTGCCCGCGAGGTCGGCACCGAGGGGCGCCTGGGTGGCCAGGCCCACGTCCGGGGCGTCTCGGGGGTGTGGGAGGACCTGACCGACTCGGTGAACCGGATGGCCCGGAACCTGACGGTCCAGGTGCGGAACATCTCCCAGGTCGCGACCGCGGTGGCCAGCGGCGACCTGTCGCAGCAGATCACGGTGGACGCGCAGGGTGAGGTCCTCGGGCTGAAGGAGACCCTCAACACGATGGTCGGCCAGCTGTCGGCGTTCGCCGACGAGGTCACCCGTGTTGCCCGCGAGGTCGGCACCGAGGGGCGCCTCGGCGGCCAGGCCGACGTCAAGGGCGTCTCCGGCATCTGGAAGGACCTGACCGACAACGTCAACTCGATGGCTCGCAACCTGACCAGCCAGGTGCGGAACATCGCGCAGGTCACGACCGCCGTGGCGCAAGGTGACCTGTCGAAGAAGATCGACGTGGCGGCCCTCGGCGAGATCCTGGAACTGAAGACGACGATCAACACGATGGTGGACACGCTGTCGGCGTTCGCCGACGAGGTCACCCGTGTTGCCCGCGAGGTCGGCACCGAGGGGCGCCTCGGCGGCCAGGCGGAGGTCGAGGGCGTGTCGGGCACGTGGAAGCGGCTCACGGAGTCCGTCAACGGGCTGGCATCCAACCTGACCACGCAGGTCCGCGCGATCGCCGGGGTGGCCAGCGCGGTGGCCGAGGGTGACCTGACCCAGTCGATCACCGTGGAGGCGAGCGGCGAGGTTGCCGAGCTCAAGGACAACATCAACTTGATGGTCGCCAACCTGCGGGAGACCACGCGGAAGAACCGTGAGCAGGACTGGCTGAACACGAACCTGGCCCGGCTCTCGTCGCTCATGCAGGGGCACCGGGACCCGCTGGAGGTGGCGAGGCTCATCATGAGCGAGCTGACGCCGCTGGTCTCCGCCCAGTACGGGGCGTTCTACCTGGCGGCGGCCAAGGGGCCGTCCGGCACCCGCAATGAGTTCGACCGGATCGCCGCCTACGGGTTCCGCCGCCGCGGTCTTACCCGCTTCGTGGTAGGCGAGGGCCTGACCGGGCAGGCCGCGCTTGACCGGACCAGGATCTTGGTGGAGGACGCGCCGCCAGGCTACGTGACCGTGGGGTCCGGGCTTGGGGAACTGGCCCCGACGCACCTCGTCGTGCTGCCGATCCTCTTCGAAGACCAGGTCCTCGGCGTGCTTGAGCTGGCCTCCTTGCACCGGTTCAGCGACCTGCACCTGACGTTCTTCGACCGGTTCGTGCCGACGATCGGCGTCACGATCAACGCGATCATGGCGAACTCCCGTACTGAGGTGCTGCTGACCGAGTCCCAGCGCCTGGCCACCCAGCTACAGGAGCGGTCGGATGAGCTGCAGCGCCAGCAGGGGGAGCTGCGCCGGTCGAACGCCGAGCTGGAGGAGAAGGCGGCGCTCTTGGCCAAGCAGAACCGCGCCATCGAGGTTCAGAACTTCCAGATTGACCAGGCACGGCGCACACTAGAGGAGCGTGCCCAGCAGCTTGCTATCTCCTCGCAGTACAAGTCGGAGTTCCTCGCCAACATGTCACACGAGCTGCGTACCCCGCTCAACAGCCTGCTCGTGCTGGCCAAGCTGCTATCCGAGAACCCTGACAGCAACCTCACGGTCAAGCAGGTCGAGTTCGCCCGGACGATCCACGAGGCCGGCTCGGACCTGCTGCAGCTCATCAATGACATCCTGGACCTGTCCAAGGTCGAGGCCGGGAAGATGGAGATCCATCCAGCGCCGATCTCGCTGGACACGCTGCTGGAGTACGTGGACGCGACGTTCCGCCCCACCGCCGCACAGAAGAAGCTGGCGTTCCAGATCGAGGTGTCCTCCGGCGTCCCGACGCTGATCTACTCCGACGAGCAACGGCTCCAGCAGATCCTGCGCAACCTGCTGTCCAACGCGGTCAAGTTCACCGCCACCGGCGGCGTGACGCTGCGGGTGGCCATGGCGCCGCCGGGCGTGGAGTTCGGCACCCCGCTGCGCGACGAGGAGTCCGTGATCGCGTTCGCCGTCACCGACACGGGGATCGGGATTTCCGAGGACAAGCTGGAGCTGATCTTCCAGGCGTTCCAGCAAGCCGACGGCACCACCTCGCGCGGGTACGGCGGCACTGGCCTCGGCCTGTCCATCTCGCGGGACATCGCCCGCCTGCTCGGCGGCGAGATCCACGCCACCAGCCGGCCCGGCCACGGGTCGACGTTTACCTTCTACCTGCCCGGCCGCACGGCCACGGCCGAGTCGCAGCACATTACATCAAGAAGGCCATCCAGAACGGCGCGCTCCGCCTCTCCTGCCCCACAGGCTCCGCTGGGGACGGGGGAGGGCCTGAGCGGGCTGTCCGATCTGCCGCCAGGGACTTCCGACCCGCTGGACGGGGCGAAGATCCTGATCGTGGACGACGACGTACGCAACGTCTTCGCCCTGACGAGCGTCTTCGAGAGGTATGGCGCGCAGGTTCGGTACGCGGAAAATGGCCGCCAAGGGATGGAAATTCTGGACCGAGAGGACGATATCGCGCTAGTACTGATGGACGTGATGATGCCCGAGCTCGACGGGTATGCGACGACGGCGGCCATCAGGCGGCGGCCGGAGTTCGCTGACCTGCCAATCATCACGGTCACCGCGAAGGCGATGAAGGGCGACCGGGCGAAGTCACTGGCGGCCGGCGCCTCAGAGTACGTCACCAAGCCGGTCGACATCGGGCACCTCGTCGGCCTGATGCGCGACTGGCTGGAGCGCAAGAACCCCAACCGCAAGACCCACTCCCGCCCCAAGCACCCCGAGGGGAGCGGCTGATCGTGCCGCAGAAAGCCCGGATCCTGCTCGTCGACGACCGGGCGGAGAACCTGATCGCACTTGAGGCGATCTTGTCTTCGCTGAACCAGCAGCTCGTCTCGGTACGCTCCGGCGAGGCCGCGCTCAAAGCGCTGCTCACCGACGAGTTCGCTGTCATCTTGCTGGATGTTGTGATGCCCGGCATGGACGGCTTCGAGACGGCCGCCCACATCAAGCGCCGCGCCCGGACGCACGACGTGCCGATCATCTTCCTGACTGCCGCCGGGGCAGAGCCCGACCACGCCTTCCGCGGCTACGCGGCGGGCGCGGTCGACTACATCGCCAAGCCGTTCGACCCGTGGGTGCTGCGGGCGAAGGTCGCGGTCTTCGTGGACCTGTACACGAAGAACCGCCAGTTGCGGGAGCAGGCCGACCTGCTGCGTCGCCAGGCTGACGTGGCGCTGGGAGATGGAGCGGGGGCCGTTCTGTCAGAGCTATCCCGGCGGCTGTCCGTCGTTGAGGTCACCGCCGCCACGCTGGCCAGCCTGCCGGTGGTGAAGACCGACCCGGCCCTGGCCGACGGCATCGCCCAGCTCGACCGTGGTGTGGCGAGGCTACGCGACACCCTGGACGCGCTGGACCCTGACTAGCGCAGCGGCGGCCGCTACCTGATCTCGCCGCCTGTGCCTTCGCTATCTGTACTCGGCCAGGCGGCGGGACAGGCCCCAGGCGGACGCGGCCGCCATGACCAGGGACGCGACGATGACTACCGCCTCCAGTGGGCCGAACGCGCTGGCGCCGGTGCTCGCCTCGGAGGTGAACGTCTGCTGTGCCGCGCCGATCGCGTTGCTGACGCTGTCATTCACCCGGTCATAGCCGCTCGCTTCGAGTCAGGCGGCCTAGAGTTTCTCGGTGAAGGTCTCGCCGTGCAGGGCGCGCTCGACCAAGATGGCGGCGCGCGCGGTGGCCGCTAGCCGCAGCCCCTCGGTGCGGTAGGCGGTGAGGACCGCGTCGACGGCATGTGGCGGCAGTGCCTCGCCGAGCTCCGTTCGCGCGGTGCGGTATCCCTGGCGGGCCCCTCGACGCAGGCGGCCGTGTGGTGGCGGGCCATGGCGGCGAGGGCCAGCGGATAGCGGCGCAGCACGCCGTGCAGGCGGTAGTCGGGCGGGACGACCTCAAGCAGCCAGGCGATGGCGGTCGCCTCGAAGTCATCGCTGCCCGGCGGGTGCACTCCGGTCGGCCAGCCCGGTGGTATGTACGTGGCCATGCCGGGATCATATCAGCAGGTCGAACGGGGATTCGATCAGTGCGGGCTGGGAGCCGCGGTGCCATCGTGAGCTGAGGGCAGTCCGGGCGAATAGTGACCGTGCCGACCGCGTAAGGGATCCGGGCCGGTAAGATTGGTACCTGGCCACCGCTCCGCGTGGCATCGCGCGCACCGGCGACCGGCTCCTTGCCCGGCACAGTCGCTGACCAGCGCATCTTTGACGCCGAGGATTCGGGAACTCACGCATGCCCGCACTGCACGCCACCACCCATACCGCGACCCGCGACGACCTGCGGAACGTCGCGATTGTCGCGCACGTCGACCACGGCAAGACCACGCTGGTGGACGCGATGCTGTGGCAGTCCGGCGCGTTCCGCGCCAACGCCCACATCGCGGAACGGGTCATGGACTCCAACGACCTGGAGCGCGAGAAGGGCATCACGATCCTCGCGAAGAACACGGCCGTGCAGCACGGCGGGCTGACCATCAACATCATCGACACGCCGGGCCACGCGGACTTCGGCGGCGAGGTCGAGCGCGGCCTGTCCATGGTGGACGGCGTGGTGCTGCTGGTCGACGCGAGCGAGGGACCGCTGCCGCAGACCCGGTTCGTGCTGCGCAAGACACTGGAGGCGAAGCTTCCCGTCATCCTCGTGATCAACAAGGTCGACCGCGCCGACGCGCGGATCGCCGAGGTCACCGACGCCTGCTACGAGCTGTTCATGGACCTGGACGCGAGCGAGGAGCAGATCGAGTTCCCGATCGTCTACGCGGCCGCGCGAGCCGGGCGGGCCTCCCTTAACCGTCCCAAGGACGGCGAGATGCCCGACAGCGACAGCCTGGAGCCGCTGTTCGACGTCATCCGCGACACCGTCCCGGCACCGTCGTATGACCCGGACGCCTCGCTGCAGGCGCACGTGACCAACCTGGACGCCTCTAACTACCTCGGTCGCATCGCGCTGTGCCGGGTCCACAACGGGACCATCACCCGCGGCCAGCAGGTCGCCTGGTGCAAGCGGGACGGGTCCATCGAGAGGGTCAAGATCTCCGAGCTGCTGCGCACCGAGGCCCTGGAGCGCGTCCCGGCCGACTCCGCCGGCCCCGGTGACATCGTCGCGATCGCCGGCATCGCCGACATCATGATCGGCGAGACGCTGGCCGACCCCAATGACCCGCGCCCGCTGCCGCTGATCAGCGTGGACGAGCCGGCGATCTCGATGACGATCGGCACGAACAACTCGCCGCTGGCCGGTCGGGAGAAGGGCACGAAGGTCACCGCCCGGCTGGTCAAGGACCGGCTTGACCGTGAGCTCATCGGCAACGTGTCGCTGCAGGTGGTGCCGACCGAGCGGCCGGACACCTGGGAGGTGCGTGGCCGTGGCGAGCTGGCGCTCGCGATCCTCGTCGAGACGATGCGCCGGGAGGGCTACGAGCTGACCGTCGGCCGTCCCTCCGCCGTTACCAGGGAGATCGACGGAAAGCTCCACGAGCCGGTTGAGCGGCTGTCGGTCGACGTGCCCGAGGAGTACCTCGGCGCGGTCACTCAGCTCGTGTCGGTGCGGCGCGGCCGGATGGAGACGATGACCAACCATGGCACCGGCTGGGTCCGGCTGGTGTTCCTGGTCCCGTCCCGTGGCCTGATCGGCTTCCGCACCCAGTTCCTCACCGAGACTCGCGGCACCGGCATCGCGCACCACGTCTTCGAGTCCTACGAGCCGTGGGTGGGCGCGATCCGTGGCCGGGCGACCGGCTCGCTGGTGTCCGACCGGGCCGGGGCGGCCTCCACCTACGCCATGTTCAACCTGCAGGAGCGCGGCGCGCTGATGGTCTCCCCGACCACCGAGGTGTACGAGGGCATGATCGTCGGGGAGAACTCCCGCGACGACGACATGGACGTGAACATTACCAAGGAGAAGAAGGTCACCAACGTCCGCCAGTCCACTGGTGAGGAGCTCGAGCGCCTAGTGCCGCCGCGCATCCTCAGCCTGGAGCAGGCGCTGGAGTTCTGCGCCGACGACGAGTGCTGTGAGGTGACCCCGACCGCCGTCCGCATCCGCAAGACGATTCTCGACGCGAAGGAGCGGGGCCGCGTTCGCGGCCGCAATTCCCGCGCCGAGTAGCCGATCATCCGGGCGCGATCTGGGCCGGACGACACCCGGGACTGACCCCGCCTCAAGTCAGCAGTCGGCGAGGCCTAGGCCTGAATCTCGATCAGCATGCGGCAGATGGCGGCCAGGCGGAGCGACTCCCAGTCCAGCACGGGACGGGGGGTCCCGCCAGGGTCGACGGAAGTCTCGGGGTGGTCGGCGCTAAGCGGGCCGTCCCAGCTGGCCGCCACGAGGGGGGCGTCGAGCTGGGCGAGGGGCTGATCGAGCCGGCGGTGCGGCGGCCACCAGCCGCGGGCGATGGCGGCCTCGGTGAACCCCTCCGCGTAGCTGAGCAGGGTGGCGGTCGTGACCGGGCGGCCGCATGAAGCCAAGGCTCCCCTGATCTCGGCGGCATGCTGGTCAATGCTTGCCCGGGCACCAGGCGAGTCGGCCGTCATGGCAAGGCTGACCTGGCCGGCCTCACCGGCCAGGCGCAGCACCATTTCGGACAAAGAGGAACAAACAGGGCCACTTGGGCGCATGCGGAAAAGGTACCTCATGCCCTGGCCTGCCGCCCCCAGTTCCGGGCATGCTCTTAGCCGATTCTCAGCTGAAGCCGCAGGTAGCGGCTAGTGCAGGATCAGGAGGCTGGCTATCCCCGCGATCAGGCAGTAGATCGCGAACGGGGTCAGCGTGCGCTTGGGGTTGGACAGCAGCCGGTCGAGGAACCACAGTGCCAGGTACGCGCCGATGCCGGAGACGACCATGCCGGCCAGGATCGGGCCGTGGATTCCCTTGGTCTCCGGGCCAAGCAACTCGTTGGCCTTGAAGATCCCCGCCGCGAAGATCACCGGCGCTGAGAGCAGGAACGAGAACCGCACCGCGTCCTGCCGGGACAGCCCGCGGACCATTCCGGCGACCATCACGCTGCCGTCCCGGCTGAAGCCGGGGAACAGCGCCAGGACCTGGCTCGCCCCAAGCGCGATGGCGGTCAGCCAGCTGTACCTGGAAAGCCTGCGGTCAGAGTCGACGGCGAGTTGTGCATCGTCCGACCCCGCGGAACCAGGGGCTTCAGAAGCCGCGGACTGCTGCTGCTGCTGCGGAGGCTGCTGCCGTGGCGCGCGCCTAGGGTAACCGTCATTGTCGTAGCCGCGCTGGTCGTAGCCGCCCTGCTCGTAGCCGCGCTGGCCGTAGCCACCTTGGTCGTAGCCACCTTGGTCGTAGCCGCCCTGCTCGTAGCCACCTTGGTCGTAGCCAGCACTGTCGTACCCACGCTGGCCGCCCCGCCGCGGGTCATTGCCCCACTGGTCGTTGCCGCCGTGGGCGCCGGCCTGCCCGCCGCGCTCGTCATAGCCCTGGGCGTGCCTGCCTCGGTTGTCGTATCCGCGCTGGTCGCCGTATCCCTGGGGGGTGTAGCCGCCGCGGTTTCCGTAGCCGCCCTGGTCGCCGTAGCCCTGCTCGCCGTAGCGGCTCTGATCGCGGTACTCGCTGCGCTCGCTGTAGCCGGGCCGGTCACGGTAATCGCCGCCCTGGGTGCCACCCTGGAACGGACCGCCCCAGCCGTCAGCCGGGTTAACCGCGGCCGCCGGGCCGGCGACCGGGGGTCGCGGGTCGAGTCGGGCGCGCCGTCGGCGCAGGATCTCCCCGCCGAACAGGAGCACGCCGTTGAGGGCGAGGAAGATCGCGGTCGGGGTGGGCTTGGCGAGCACTGTGCGCACCGGGTGATCGAGGATCACCCCGGCGATGCCGACCGGGATCGTGCCCAGGATGAGCATCCAGGCGAGCTTTTGGTAGGTGTCGCGGAACTCAAAGCGCCTCGTCCCCGGCTCGGGGTGGCTCATCTGCCCGAACGAGCTGAAGAAGCCCCTGACGATCCGGAGCCAGTCCCGCCAGAAGTAGGCGATCATGGCGATGGCGGTAGCCACGTGCATCCCGACGATGAACGCCAGGTAGGGCGAGTCCTTGGCGGTCACGTTGAGGTTCTTCCAGCTCCCGCCAATGAGGGCCGGGATCAGCACGCTGTGGCCGAGGCTGGACACAGGGAACAGCTCGGTCACGCCCTGGAAGGCGCCGAGGATGATCGCTTCTGGGTAGGTCAAGGCAGCAGACACCATGTCATGCTACCGACGGCCAGCGGCGGCGGTCGGCTGACGGGGGAGATTCAGAAGTATCCGAGATGTCGATCGAGTCTCTTATCACCAAGTTGCACCGAATTTGCAACTTGGCTACCCCATTACTGTTAGCCTACGGCACGTGACTGGACGACATCGGGGAAAGCGTGCTAAGCGAGCCGGCGTTGCTGGCGCCGCGGTAATCATCATCGGCGGGCTGGCCGCAGCGGTCGGCTTCACCGCAGCAGGGGGTCCGGCGAACGCTGCCGCGATCCCGAATTCATGCTCGGCCGCCACATCGTCATCGTCCGCTGCCGACGCGTCCGCGGCATTGCAGGCCCGCGCTGCGGACCTCACCCCGGCCGCGCTGCGGGTGCGGTCGGCAGCCGCAAGAGCGGATACCGTGTCGCCCGTGCCGGGCAACGCGCAGGGCATTGACATCTCCGACGTCAACTTCCCTTCCACTGGCACCGGCACCGAAAGCACCGAACCGGACTGGTCCACCCTCAAGAGCTCGGGCATCTCCTTCGTGGGTATCAAGGCGACCGAGGGCGACTACTACACCGACGAGCCGCCGTACACGTACCCGGACACAAGCAAGTTCGTCGGCTACCAGGCCGCCACGGCGGCGGCAACGGCCGCCGGCCTGTACGTGATGCCCTACGCGTTCGGGAACCCGCACGCGGGCAATGGAACCCCCCAGTGCCAGGCCGACTACGCCTGGCAGGAGATCAGCTCGGCCAGCCCTGCCTACGGTTCCAGCAGCCTCATGCTGCCGGTGGCGCTGGACATCGAAGAGGATCCGTACGCTACCGTCCAGACCTACACCCCGACAACCGGCCAGGTCGACCTCTGCTACAACCAGACCGCATCTAGCATGGTGACCTGGATCATCGACTTCCTCGCCGAGATGAAGACGGATTCCGGGAAGACGCCCGTCATCTACACCAACCCGACCTTCTGGTCGCAGTGCGTCGGCAACAGCACCGCCTTCAGCTCCTATCCGTTCTGGCTCGCGGACTACGGGATCACCACCCCACCTGCGGTGGCGGGCTGGACTCAGCCGACGTTCTGGCAGGACACGGACTCCGTCACGGTGAGCGGCATGTCCGGGGCTGTGGACGGGGACTACCTCACGCCGGTCACGCAGAGCGCGACCACGGGCAGGGCCGTGACGCCGGTGCAGATCTCTACGCTGAGCACCCTGGCTAACCCGAGCGAGGCGCCCCAGTACACCGCGACCGGCCTGCCGCCGGGCCTGACGATCAACAGCACGACGGGCGTCATCAACGGCACCCCGACGACGAACGGCTCCTACACAGTGTCGGTGACCGCGACGCCGACGTCTGGGAGCGCGGCGGCCTCGACCGTCTCCTTCATCTGGGACGTGGCCGGGGCAATCACGTTCCCCGCCCAGGCGAGTCGATCGACGTCGCTCGGCACGCCGGTATCGGCTCAGCTCAGCGTCACCGACACGAACCTCGGGCAGAGCGGCTACACGGCGCCGACGTTCACCGCGACCGGCCTCCCCACCGGACTGTCCATCTCCTCGGCTGGTCCCTCGGCGGCCCTGATTAGCGGCTGGCCGGCGGCCGCGGGCAGCTACAGCGTGAAGGTCACCGCCAAGGACGGGCTGGGCGCCACCTCCACCGCGTCGTTCACCTGGGCGGTCAAGGCGGTCGGTGACAGTGGCACCACCGGCTCGATCAAGCAGCAGGGTGGCAGCAACAAGTGCCTGGATGACCCGTCGTCGCGGACCACGTCAGGCACCGCGATCGATCTGTCGACCTGCACGGGCAAGTCGAACCAGGCATGGACGCATGTCCAGGACGGCTCTATCCGGGTGCTGGGTCACTGCCTGGCCGCGAGCGGGACCCGCGTGCTGCTGTACTCGTGCAATGGCAGCATCGGCGAGCAGTGGCTGGCCGGCACCGACGGATCGCTGGTCAGCGTCCGGTACGGCACCTGCCTGAACGGCCCATCCGGCGCGGCCGCTAACGGCACCAAGCCGACGCTAGCGAAGTGCACGAACTCCACGAGCAAGGTGAACCAGCACTGGGCCGGGACGGTAGCTCCGATCGTCTCCGGCGTCGGGTCGAAGTGCCTGCTGCGATCCGGATCGGTCGCCGAGTTCGGCAACTGCGGCAACTACAGCGCCGAGCACTGGCTGAACGCCTTCAACGCCCAGCTCCCGGTGCAGTCGAGCTACTGCCTGACCGAGGGTGGTATGGCGGCTGGCGCGGCGGTCACGGTGACGAAGTGCGCCAATGCCGCCTCCCAGCACTGGCAGCTGGCGGCGGCCGGGCGGATCGCACAGGAGATCAGGAGCACCGCTTCCGGGCTGTGCGTCACGGTGCCTTCGAGCGGCACCCACCTCGTCCTCGGCGCCTGCTCGACGGCCCTCGACGCGACCTGGCGGGTGGCGTAGCCAGCAAAATTGGCTTCTGTGGAAGGGGCTTAAATATCCAGCTCGGCTGAGGCTGTTGAATCGTCTGTTACTCATTGGAATAATCACCACAGAGCGGGCAAGCCAGAGCTTCCGGCTACTCGGACTGAAAAACGGGGTGAGCACTGTGCCGCGAGTATCCGGCGATTCTGCGCCATTCCTCAAGTACGGCCCCTGATTGCTCTTCGTGTAACGCGTCTCCTTACGGCATCTGATTAAGTACCGCGAAGACGGAAACGCCGGGAGGCCCCGGCCGCCCTAAGCTTGCGGCGGCAGGGACCTCCCGGCAGTAAGACGGCGACTACCGCTTGCCGGGGACCGAGGGGGTGCCCTCGGTCTTGCGGCGGCCGATCTTGGAGCCGAGCCAGACCAGCGGGTCGTACTTGCGGTCGGCGACGCGCTCCTTCAGCGGGATGATCGCGTTGTCGGTGATCTTGATGTGCTCGGGGCAGACCTCGGTGCAGCACTTGGTGATGTTGCACAAGCCGAGGCCGAAGTCGTCCTGCGCGATGTCGCGCCGGTCGGCCTCGTCGGCCGGGTGCATCTCCAGTTCCGCGATCCGCATGAGGAAGCGGGGGCCAGCGAAGTAGCTCTCGTTCTCCTCGTGGTCCCGGATCGCGTGGCAGGTGTTCTGGCACAGGTAGCACTCAATGCACTTGCGGAACTCCTGCGACCGGTTCACGTCCTGCTGCTGCATCCGGAACTCGCCCGGCTTGGTGGCCGGGTCCGGCGTGAATGACGGGATCTGCCGCGCCTTGGCGTAGTTGAAGGACACGTCGGTGACCAGGTCGCGGATGACCGGGAACGTCCGCATCGGCGTCAGCGTGATCGTCTCGTCCTGGGTGAACGTCGACATCCGAGTCATGCAGCCAAGGCGCGGCCGGCCGTTGATCTCCATGGAGCACGAGCCGCACTTGCCGGCCTTGCAGTTCCACCTGATCGCCAGGTCAGAGGCCTGCGTGGCCTGCAGGCGGTGCAGCACGTCAAGGACGACCTCGCCCTCGTTGACCTCGACCTCGTAGTCCTGCAGCGCGCCAGAGCCGGCGTCGCCGCGCCAGACCCGGAACTTCGCCTTGTACCCCATCAGTTCTTCCCTTCCGACGGCCCCGCCGAATCCGCCTTTGATGACGCCGCTGTGCCCGCCTGGGCAGTGGGCAGGTCGGCCAGTTCCTCTTCGGTCATGTACTTCTTCAGCTCGGACTTCTCGAACAGCGCGAGCAGGTCGGGCCGGACCTTCGGCAGCGGCTGGCGGGTCATCGCCACCTGGTCACCGGACAGTGTCAGGATGAGGTTGACCTTGCGCCACTGCGGCGACATCTCCGGGTAGTCCTCGCGGGTATGGCCGCCGCGCGACTCCTGGCGCTCCAGCGCGGCCATCGCCACGCACTCGGCGACCAGCAGCATGTTGCGCAGGTCCAGTGCGTAGTGCCAGCCCGGGTTGTAGGCCCGGCCGCCGGGCACCGCCACGGTGGCGGCCCGCTCCTTGAACTTCACCAGCTCCTCAAGCGCCTGCTTGACCTCGTGCTCGCGGCGGATGAGGCCGACCAGGTCGTTCATGGTCTGCTGTAGCTCGGCGTGCACCGTGTACGGGTTCTCGCCGTCGGTCCGCTGCAGCGGGGTGAGCGCCTCAGCCATCGCCTCGTTCAGGGCGGCCTGCGACACGGCGGGGACCGACGACCCCAGGGACTCCAGGTAGTCCGCCGCGCCGTCACCGGCTCGCTTGCCGAACACGAGCAGGTCCGAAAGGGAGTTGCCGCCGAGCCGGTTGGAGCCGTGCATGCCGCCGGAAACCTCGCCGGCCGCGAACAGGCCCGGCACCGCCGACGCGGTCGTGTCCGGGTCGACCTCGACGCCGCCCATCACGTAGTGGCAGGTGGGCCCGATCTCCATCGGCTCCTTGGTGATGTCCACGTCGGCCAGTTCCTTGAACTGGTGGTGCATGGACGGCAGCCGCCGCAAGATCTCCTCGGCGGGCAGCCGGGTGGAGACGTCCAGGAAAACGCCGCCGTGGGGTGACCCGCGGCCCGCCTTGATCTCGGAGTTGATCGACCGGGCAACCTCGTCACGGGGCAGCAGCTCGGGGGGACGCCGGTTGTTGTCCGCGTCCTTGTACCAGCGGTCGGCCTCTTCCTCGGTCTCCGCGTACTGCGCACGGAACACGTCGGGCACGTAGTCGAACATGAAGCGCTTGCCGTCGGAGTTGCGCAGCACGCCACCGTCGCCGCGGACGGACTCGGTCACGAGGATGCCGCGCACCGACGGCGGCCACACCATGCCGGTCGGGTGGAACTGGACGAACTCCATGTTCAGCAGCGACGCCCCGGCCAGCAGCGCGAGCGCGTGCCCGTCGCCGCTGTACTCCCAGGAGTTGGAGGTGACCTTGAACGTCCGCCCGATGCCGCCGGTCGCGAGGATGACCGCCGGCGCCTCGAACAAGACGAACTTGCCGGTGTCCCGCACGTACCCGAACGCGCCCGCGATCCGGTCGTCGTCCTTGACAAGGCGGGTGATCGTCGTCTCGGCGAACACGCGAAGCCGGGCCTCGGGGTCCCCGAGCTCGACAGAGTCCTGCTGCTGCAGGGCCACGACCCGCTGCTGCAGCGTGCGGATCATCTCAAGGCCCGTCCGGTCGCCCACGTGCGCGAGCCGCGGGTAGGTGTGCCCGCCGAAGTTGCGCTGCGAGATCTTGCCGTCCTTCGTCCGGTCGAAGATCGCGCCCCACGCCTCCAGTTCCCAGACGCGGTCCGGGGCCTCCTTGGCGTGCAGTTCGGCCATCCGGGGGTTGTTCAGGAACTTGCCGCCACGCAGCGTGTCGCGGAAGTGGACCTGCCAGTTGTCGTTCGAGTTGACGTTGCCCATCGCGGCAGCCGCGCCACCCTCAGCCATGACGGTGTGCGCCTTGCCGAACAGGGACTTGCTGATGATCGCGGTCTTCTTGCCGCGAGCATGGGCCTCGATCGCGGCGCGCAGCCCGGAGCCGCCAGCGCCGATCACTACGACGTCGTAGGAGTAACGCTCGATTTCGTCAGTCATGACTAATGCAGTCCTAGTTGAAGATGCGCAGGTCGGAGATGGCGCCGCTGGCGACGAGCATGACGTAGAGGTCGGTGAGCATCAGCGTGCCCAGCGTCGTCCAGGCCAGCTGCATGTGCCGCGCGTTGAGCCAGGAGATCTTCGTCCAGGTCCAGTAGCGCATCGGGTGCTTGGAGAAGTGCTTGAGGCGACCGCCGGTGATGTGCCGGCAGGAGTGGCAGGACAGCGTGTAGGCCCACAGCAGGACGACGTTCACCGTCATGATGAGGGAGCCGAGGCCGAGTCCGAAGTCCCCGTCAGGGCCGCGGAACGCCTGCGTCAGGTCGTAGGTGTTGAGGATCGAGATGACCACGGCCATGTAGAAGAAGTACCGGTGCAGGTTCTGCATGATCAGCGGGAACTTCGTCTCGCCTGAGTACTTCTTGTGCGGCTCGCGCACCGCGCAGGCGGTCGGGGACTGCCAGAACGCACGGTAGTAGGTCCGGCGGTAGTAGTAGCACGACAGCCGGAAGCCGAGCACAAACGGCAGCGACACGAACGCGTACGGGATGATCGGCGGGATCGCCGGAATCCAGTGCCCGAGACTGGAAGAACCGGGCACGCACTCGCCGTTGACACAGGGAGAGTAGAACGGGGTGAGGTAGTGGTACTGGGGTACGTAATACCAGTGTCCGGTGAACACCCGGACGGTGGCGTACGCCACCCATATCGTGAGCAGCGTCGCAGCGACAGCGGGCGCCTGCCACCAGCTGTCCTTGCGGAGCGTCCGCTCGCCGATCTGCGCCCGCGTTCTGGCGGGCGTCTCCGATAGTTGTGTCATCCTTCAGCGTCCTCGCTGCCGTATTGAAGGCTCTGTCTACCTAAAGACGGTGACGCAACACGCAAAAGCCGCATGATCATTTCCCCGTTGGCTGGGAGCCTGAGGGGTGCCCGGGAGGGGGCATGCGCCACCGCGCGCATGTATGCCACGAACTTAATCCTGTAGAGCCAAGCATGCCGCATTGAGGCGCACATCACGTATGTGAGCCTGACTACACGATCGCGATTCCCAGGGCCCGTCGCAGGAACGCTACCTGCAGCAATAGCAGGTTTTCCGCCACTACCTCCTGGGGTGTCATGTGCGTCACACCTGACAGCGGAAGCACTGAGTGCGGGTACCCGGCGGCGAGCAGCAGTGACGACAGCCGCAGCGAGTGCGCGACAACCACGTTGTCATCGGCAAGCCCGTGAATAATCAGCAGGGACTGGTGCGGCGCTGTGATGGCATCGGCATTGAGTGAGCTGACGTGATAAGCGTCCGGTGAGGTGGCCGGGTCGCCCAGGTAGCGCTCGGTGTAGCAGGTGTCGTAGAGCCGCCAGTCGGTGACTGGCGCGCCGGCGATCCCCGCGTGGAAGACATCCGGGCGGCGCAGCACGGCCAGCGCGGACAGGAACCCGCCAAACGACCAGCCCCTGATGCCCACTCGCCCTAGATCCAGGTCGCGATGAGCGTCCGCCGCCGCGTGCAGCGCGGTCACCTGGTCCTCCAGTGCGGGCGTCGCCAGGTCGCCCTTGACCGCCCGGTCCCACGACGCCCCGCGCCCCGGCGTGCCACGCCCGTCCGCGACCACCACCGCAAAGCCCTGCTCGGCAAACCATTGCGACCGGTGGAAGGCGCTGGCCGTCTTCAGTACCTGCTGCGCGTGCGGGCCGCCGTAGGGGTCCATGAGGACCGGCAGCGGGCCTGACCCCGGCTCATGCCAGGACGGGAACAGCACCGCCGTCCGGATCTGGTCCGGGCCGGCGTGCAGGAAGTGCGGGCTGGGGGCGGGGAGGTTCGGGCGCTGGGCGAGGGAGGTGATGCTTGTCGCCGCCATCCTCTTTCTTTGAACCAGAACGGACCGCCCCGCATCTTCCAGCCCAGCCACGCTGACGACCCTGGTACTGCCGTTGGCAGTGGCGCTGTGCACCCCAGGCGTGGTGGCCACCTCCTCAAGGCTCCCGGCTGTGGCGTCGTAGGCGTAGACGCCAATCTCGGTGGGCTCGGTGGACGCGCTGAAGTAGACCGTGTCGCCGTCCGTCGCCAGCACCTGACGTACCTGGAGTCCCGCCGGTGTCAGCGGCTGCGCCGCCTTCAGGTCACTCGGGGCCGCGATGACCAGGCGATGGGTGTCCTCGCTCACCGTGGTCCAGACGACGCGCCCGTCCGTCAGCTGCGCCGGAACCCCGGGCATGATGTCGACCCACGCAGGGTCGCTCTCCTCCCTGAGGATCTCGCCGGTCTCGCCGTCCAGGAGCCGCATGACCGTCTGGTCGCGGGTCGCCGTGACGACCAGCGGCCGGTCCCCCCAGGACGCCGCGACCAGGTACGGGAAGGCGTCGCGGTCCCAGTTGATGGCCGTCAGCGCGGGCTCGGCCTCATCGCTGTCGCTGCCCTCGCCGTCGCCAGTGCGCACCGCGGCGACGAAGAGCGACACGTCGGCATTCGGCGTGCCGGCTGCCGGGTAGGCGACCACGTTCGGCTCACGCTCGGGGTTGGCCGGGTCCGCGATGTGCCATCGCTGGACGCGGGAGTCATCGGTGCGCTGGAGCAGGATCGCGGTGCCGTCGGGCGACCACCAGTAGCCGCGGGTGCGCTCCATTTCCTCGGCGGCGATGAACTCCGCCAGGCCGTAGGTGATGCTGGAGGCCTGTGGGGTGGGAGATGCTGGCGTGTCCGTTCGGGATGGCAAATCAAGGACGCGGAGGGTACCGCCGTGCACGTAGGCCACCCGGGTCCCCGTGGGGTCGGGGCGCGGGTCGAGCGCCGGGACGCGGGTGGGCAGAACCTGCGGCTCGCCGTCCGGGTCGGTCAGGCTGACCGCGTAGACCTGCCCGGACAGCGGAAAGACGGCGAGCGTGTGGTTCTTGTCGCAGGCGTAGGTGACGATCCCGCCAGCGCTTTCGCGTACCCGCTCGCGGCGGGCCCGCTCCTGCGGAGGGAGGTTATCCTCATCGTTGCCGAGCGCGCGCGGGTCGGCGAGGAGGCGCTCCTGCCCGGTGCCCGCGTCGGCCTCCCACAGGCAGGTGACCGGGTCATCGCCGGCCCTGGTGCGCAGGAACAAGACCTTCCGCCCATCGGGTGAGATGGCGAACGCCCGCGGTGCGCCAAGGGTGAACCGACGAGTGCGGGCCTGCTGCTGGGGAAAGCTGTCGTCTGCCATGCCTCCCGATCTTGCCACTACCCTTCGTTGGGTGATGGAAAGGTGGCCGCAGAAGCGGAGCATGCTGCTGGTGCACGCGCACCCGGATGACGAGTCGATCGGGACCGGGGCGACGATGGCGAAGTACGCCGCCGAGGACGCGCGGGTGACCCTCGTGACCTGCACGCTGGGTGAGGCCGGCGAGATCATCCCGCCTGACCTGCAGCACTTGCTGCCAGACGAGCTTGGCCAGTACCGGATCGGGGAGCTGCAGGCAGCGTGCGAGGCGCTGAAAGTGACCGATCACCGGTTCCTCGGCGGGGCAGGCCGCTACCGCGACTCCGGCATGATGGGCATGGAAGAGAACGAGGACCCGCGCTGCTTCTGGCGGGCGTCACTGGACGAGGCGGCGTCGCTGCTGGCGGCGATCATCGACGAGGTGCAGCCGTCGGTGATCGTGACGTATGACGCGAATGGCTTCTACGGGCATCCGGACCACATTCAGGCGCACCGGGTCGCCTGGCAGGCACGCCAGCTGGCGGCACCGACGTCCCGGTTCTACGCGACCGCGATGCCCGCCGCCGCGGCGGCGCGGGCGGCGGAGCTCCCGGCCGACTCCTGGTTCGAGCCGTGGCCTGACTTCTCGAGCAGCGTCCCTGACGACCAGGTGACGACCGAGATCGACGCCTCGCCGTACCTGGCGGCGAAGGTCGCCGCGATGAAGGCCCACGCCACCCAGATCACGGTGGACGGCGAGTTCTACGCGCTGTCCAACAACCGTGGCCAGCGGGTGCTGGGGACCGAGTACTTCATCCAGCTAGCCGGCCCACCCGGTCCCGCTCCCGCAGCCGACCTGTTTGGGTAACCTGGCTGGTTATGGTGACAGTGCCGGGTAGGCCAAGCGGATCGAGGGGCCGCGCCTTTGGCGTCGTCGTCTACCTGGCGCTGCTGGTGCTCGGAATCGTCGAGGGGATCGTGGGCAGCTTCCAGTACGGGCAGTCGCCTGCCCCGCTCGTGGCGATCGCGCTGGCCGTTTTGATCCTGGCGACCTGCGTCTTCGGTGGCTGGGGAACGGGCTCGCTCGGCGGCGCGCTCGCCCCGGCGGCGGGCTGGCTGCTGGCCTCCTTCATCTTGTCGATGGGCAGTCAGGAGGGCAGTGTCATCATCACGAACACGACGGCCGGGCAGTGGTACCTCTACGGCGGCACGCTGGCCGCCGTGATAGGCGTGCTGGCAACCTTCATCCTGCAATCCCGCGCCCGGCTGATGTCGGTTCGCTAACTTCGAGCACCCCCAGTGGCCCCAGCGCCTGTGGCCTGCACCGCGTCTCAGGGACGGAGCGCGGCCAGGATGTCGCCGTTCATGCGGGCGATGGTCTCCAGCGGGATGCCCTTCGGGCACACCGTTGCGCACACGCCGGTGTTGGTGCAGCCACCGAAGCCCTCGGCGTCCATCTGCTCGACCATGGCGACCACTCGCTGGTGGCGCTCGGGCTGGCCCTGCGGCATCAGGGCCAGGTGGGTGACCTTCGCGGCGGTGAACAGCATGGCGGACGCGTTCGGGCAGGCGGCGACGCACGCGCCGCAGCCGATGCAGGTAGCCGCGTCGAACGCCTTGGTGGCGTTCTCGTGCGGCACCGGGAGGGACGCGGCCTCCGGAGCCGAGCCAGTCGGCGCGCTCACGTAGCCGCCCGCCGCGATGATCCGGTCGAACGACGACCGGTCCACTACCAGGTCCTTGACTACCGGGAACGCGGCAGCCCGCCACGGCTCGACGGTGATCGTGTCGCCGTCCTTGAAGTGCCGCATGTACAGCTGGCAGGTGGTCGTCGCCTTCTCCGGGCCGTGCGGCACGCCGTCGATGGCCATCGAGCACATGCCGCAGATGCCCTCGCGGCAGTCGTGGTCGAACGCGACCGGGTCCTGCCCGTCGAGGATGAGCCTCTCGTTGAGGATGTCCATCATCTCGAGGAACGACATGTCCGGCTCGACGCCGTCGAGCTCGTAGTCGACAAGGTGGCCGCGGTCGGCGGAGTCCTTCTGCCGCCAGACACGGATCGTGAGCTTCATGGGCGCAATTCCCTACTTATAAGATCGCTGGGTCATGTGGACGTGCTCGTACTCGAGCGCTTCCTTGTGCAGTACCGGCCTGTTGCCGGTCCCGGCGAACTCCCAGGCCCCGACGTAGGCGAAGTTCTCGTCGTCGCGCAGGGCCTCGCCGTCCGGCGTCTGGTGCTCGGCCCGGAAGTGGCCGCCGCAGGACTCCTGCCGGTGCAGCGCGTCAATGCACATCAGCTCGGCCAGCTCGAAGAAGTCGGCCACCCGGCCTGCCTTCTCAAGCACCTGGTTGAGCTCCTCATTCGTCCCGGAGACCTTGACCCGCTTCCAGAACTCCTCGCGCAGCCGCCGGATCTCGCCGATGGCCTTGCGCAGGCCCGGCTCAGTCCGCTCCATGCCGCAGTACTCCCACATGAGGTGGCCGAGCTCGCGGTGGAAGGAGTCCGGGGTCCGGTCGCCGTTGATCGACAGGAGCTTGTTGATCCGCGACTGCACGCTGCGCACCGCCTCGTCGACGTCAGCCTTGTCCAGGTCCCCGTACGGCGCATCGGCCAGGTAGGAGGCGATCGTGTTGGGCAGCACGAAGTAGCCGTCGGCCAGGCCTTGCATCAGCGCCGAGGCGCCGAGCCTGTTGGCGCCATGGTCGGAGAAGTTCGCCTCGCCGATCACGAACAGGCCGGGGATCGTGGACTGCAGGTCGTAGTCCACCCACAGCCCGCCCATCGTGTAGTGCACGGCCGGGTAGATGCGCATTGGCACCCGGTAGGGGTCCTCTCCGGTGATCCGCTCGTACATCTCGAAGAGGTTGCCGTACTTGACCTCCACCGCGTCCCGGCCGAGCCGGGCGATCGCGTCGGCGAAGTCCAGGTAGACGCCGCGGCCGCCAGGGCCGACGCCGCGGCCCTCGTCGCAGACATTCTTGGCCGCCCGTGACGCGATGTCACGCGGCACCAGGTTCCCGAACGACGGGTAGATCCGCTCCAGGTAGTAGTCGCGATCGGCTTCCGGGATGTCGCCGGGAGCGCGGGCGTCGCCTTGCGCCTTGGGCACCCAGACACGGCCGTCATTGCGCAGCGACTCCGACATCAAGGTCAGCTTGGACTGGTGGTCGCCGCTGACCGGGATGCAGGTCGGGTGGATCTGCGTGTAGCAGGGGTTGGCGAACAGCGCGCCCTTGCGGTGCGCCCGCCAGGTCGCGGTGACGTTGCAGCCCTTGGCGTTGGTCGACAGGTAGAACACGTTGCCGTACCCGCCCGAGGCCAGCACGACCGCGTCCGCCAGGTGCGTCTCGACCTCGCCGGTCACCATGTCACGCACGATGATGCCGCGTGCCCGGCCGCCAGAGACGATCAGCTCCAGCATCTCGTGCCGGGTATGCATGGTTACGGTGCCGGCCGCGATCTGCCGCTCCAGGGCCTGGTAGGCGCCCAGCAGCAGCTGCTGGCCCGTCTGGCCGCGGGCGTAAAACGTCCGTGACACCTGCACGCCGCCGAACGAGCGGGTGTCGAGCAGGCCGCCGTAGTCACGGGCGAACGGGACGCCCTGAGCGACGCACTGGTCGATGATCTCCACGCTCACCTGGGCGAGGCGGTAGACGTTCGACTCGCGGGACCGGTAGTCGCCGCCCTTGACGGTGTCGTAGAACAGCCGCTGGATGGAATCGCCGTCGTTACGGTAGTTCTTCGCCGCGTTGATGCCGCCCTGGGCGGCCACGCTGTGCGCCCGGCGCGGGCTGTCCTGGTAGCAGAACGCCGTGACCTGGTAGCCAGCCTCGCCGAGCGTCGCGCTTGCCGAGCCCCCGGCCAGTCCAGTGCCGACGACGATGACCGAGCGCTTGCGCCGGTTGGCCGGATTGACGATCTTGCCGTGGAAGCGCCGGTCGTCCCAGCGCTGCTCGATCGGCACCGCCGGGGCCAGCGTGTCCTGGATCGGGTCGCCGAGCGTGAACAGCGCGTCCCCGTCAAGCGCGACGTTGTTGTTGACTGCCATCAGTGCACTACTCCGATCACGACGCCGAACGGGACGGCCAGGAAGCCGCCGATGAGGAGCACGGAGAAGACGACAGCGAAAACGTTGATCGCCCGCTGCCGCCGGGCGTTGCTGCGGCCGAGCGTCTGCAGCGCGCTCCACACCCCGTGCCGGATGTGGAAGCCGAGCACGATCAGGCAGATCACGTAGAACGCGGTGACCAGCGGGTTTTGAAAGTCCGCGACGACGTTGTCGTACGGGTCGCCGGCGATGCCCTTAGGGTTCACAACCCGGAACGTCAGGTCCAGCAGGTGGTAGACGATGAACAGGGCGACGAGGATCGCGCCGGTCCGCATCGTGCGGGAGGCATAGCCCTGCTTGGGGCGCCCGCCGTAATAGCGAACTGGCCGGGCCCGGCGGGCACGCAGCGCCAGCTCGACCGCTGATCCGATGTGCAGCACTACGCAGATGCCCAAGATGACCGACACGATGGCGAGGCCCCAGTTGGCCGGGATCGCCGGGGAGCCCATCGTGCGCAGCCACGCTGCGTAGTTGTTGTACTCGGCCTTGCCAAGGAAGATCTTGAGGTTCCCGATCATGTGGGCGACCAGGAACAGCAGGAAGACAATCCCGGTGACAGCCATGACGGCCTTCTTGCCGATCGTCGTCCGGTACAGGCGCAGCAGCCGGGAACCGGTGCGCGGGTGGGCGGAGGTCACGACCCGCGGAACGGGACGAGGCACCGGTTCCGGTCGCGGCGGGGCGGATGGTGCGGTTGGGACGGCCATGTCAGGGACCGTAGGTCCGGACCAACGCCTGAGTCCAATCTATGAAGGTGCACGTTTCCATAGCCATAGGCTATGTACCATGCAGATTCAGCAACTTCGATATTTCCTGGCTGTGGCGGACGTAAGACACTTCACACGAGCTTCGGCCGAACTGGGCGTCGCGCAGGCCACGCTGTCCAAGCAAGTGTCGGCCCTGGAGCACGATCTCGGGGCGGCCCTGTTGCGCCGTGCCCGGGGCAACATCACCCTCACCCCGGCGGGCGAGGCACTGCTGCCAGTGGCCCGCCGGATCCTGGCCGATGTGGACACCGCACGCCGGGAGGTGCAGGACCTGACCGGGCTGCGCCGCGGCCGGGTCCGGATCGGCGCGACGCCGTCGCTGCTGAGCAGCCTGCTGGCCGACGCGCTGGCCCGGTTCCACGAGGCCTTCCCAGGCATCGAGCTCAGCGTGACGCAGGGCGGGTCGCGTGACCTGATGGGAGACCTGGCGAGCGGCGAGCTGGACTTCGCGCTGATCGTGCTGCCACTGCATGAGGGCGACCCGGTCCTGGAGACCCGGCCACTGCTGAGCGAGGAGCTCATGGTCGCCACGTCAGTCTCGGAGCCGCTGCCGCTGTGGCATGGCGAGGTACGCATCGGGGACCTTCGGACCCGGCCGCTCGTAATGTTCCGGAAGGGCTACGACCTGCGGGACGCTACCCTCGCCGCCTGGCGGCAGGCCGGCCTGGAACCGAGATTCTCCATCGAGGGCGGCGAGATGGACGCCGTCTTGCGGTTCGTCGAGGCCGGCCTCGGCATCGCTGTCGTGCCGTCTGTAGTGCTCCCGGGGCGGCCAGGCGTCGTCGGCTACCCGCTGGCCCGGCCCGGCCTGCGCCGCACGGTCGCGCTGGCCCACCGCAAGGACGTCCAGCCCACGCACGCGGCCCGCGAGTTCGGCGCGATGCTGGCGTCCCACATCGGCTCGGCGGCGGCTTCAGGGAACCTGCCGTCAGGAGTCGAGTCACTCCTGCACTAAGCAGTCACCTGTCCGCCTGAATCTCGCAAAGGCTTGAAAACACTGGCAACATGGCTCACTCTAGACGCGAGAAAGAAGACAGGAAGGAAACTATGACAACCCGCACCAGCCAGGAGACCGTACGGCTCGTTGACGACGTGTCGATCCCGCTCATCGGCTTCGGCACGTGGCAACTTGAGGGCACGGACGCCTATAACGGGGTACGGGCCGCGCTGGAGATCGGCTACCGCCACATCGACACCGCCACCGGCTACAGCAACGAGGACCAGGTCGGTGCCGCCATCCGCGACAGCGGCATCGGCCGCGAGAACGTGTTCATCACGACCAAGTTCCCGCCCGAGAACGTCGGCCACGAGCGGGAAACCATCGACGACAGCCTGAAGGCGCTAGGCGTCGACTTCGTCGACCTGTGGCTCGTGCACTGGCCGCCGGCCGGCGAGGCCCGCCCCGAGACCTGGAAGGCTCTCATCGAGGCCCTGGAGCAGGGCAAGACCCGCTCGATCGGCGTGAGCAACTACAGCATCGCGCAGATCGACGAGCTGACCGCCGCCACGGGCAAGACGCCCGCGCTGAACCAGATCCCGTGGAACCCGTTCGCCTACGACGCGCACCTAGTCGACGAGCTCGCTAGCCGCCACGTCGTCCTCGAGGGCTACAGCCCCCTCAAGCTCAGCGACCTCGGCAACCCCGTGCTGGGAGAGATCGCCGCCGCGTATGGCAAGACGCCCGCGCAGGTGATCTTGCGCTGGCACGTGGAGCACGGGTTCGTGGTGATCCCCCGCTCGGCGCGCCGGGAGCGCATCGAGGAGAACTACGCGATCTTCGACTTCGAGCTGACCGCCGACGAGATCAGCCTGATCGACGCGCTGAAGGCGTAGGCACGCAGATCATCCGCTAGTACCTGGGTGCCGGCCACGGTCCGCTGGCCGGCACCCAGGACGGGGCGGGTTAGTACTTTCCCATGCGGCGGGGTCGGTGAACAGCCAGGGCTCATCTCCCGATGTCGGCGGCTAGGTCCAGGCCAAGCAGCCTGTCTGCCGCCGCGAACGTCTCGAACTTAACGCCAGGCGGAACGTCGCGATTGCCGGCTAGCGCGTCAAGTACCGCTAGCGCGGCCGCGCTGTCTAGGCCGTTGGCGAACGCCTGCGTGATCGCGTTCGCATGTGGTCGCGACATCGCACCGCTGGGGGAGCGCGCCCACTGCGCGACAAGCGCCCGCCAGTGACCGAGGGTCTGCGCGTCAGTCGCAGGCGCCCAGTCGCTGCCGAGCGGGTCGCCGTACCCGTGCCGCAGGAGCGAAAGGCGGGCGGCCAGTGGCTGCGCACCAAGCCCGGCTTCGTGGTTGTCCCCGGCCACGCGAACCCACAGCCGTGCTAGCCCGGCAATGTCGCTCGCCGCCTCACCCAGAAGGCCGAAGCCAACGTCGAAGGGGGACATCCCGTCCCGGACAGACGACGCGGCCATGGTCGCCTCGGGCGGGTGGATGTTGAGGGCATCGCGGGTGGCACGCACCTGCGTGGTCTCCGCCCCGGCCAGCAGCAACTCGCTGACCTGGGGAATCAGCCGGGACTGCTCGGCGGCCCGGCGGAGCAGGTCGGCAGCCAGGTAAGCGCGCACCTGCCCCGGGGCGTTCACGAGGATCCGCAGTTGCCGCCGTCCGGCGGGCAGCACATCGGTCAGTTCCCCAGTTCGCGCGTCCCGGAGCCTTAGCATGCCCTCACGTTAGTCGGTTGGCCGGCCAGGGGGCCGCGTGGGTGGAGGTCAGGACTGGCCCGTTTTCCCATCACTACAGGGCGTTCAGGCGCTGGCCGGCTGCCGCTACTCGCTCGTCCGTCGCCGTCAGGGCGACCCGGATGTGCCGCTCTCCGTCGGGGCCGTAGAAGTGGCCGGGGCCGACGAGGATGCCCGCGTCGGTCGCCAGCCACTTGACCGCGGAGCGGGAGTCGTGGTCCGGGTGGGTTGCCCACAGGTACAAGCCGGCCTCGGAGTGATCGATCCGGAAGCCAGCCGCCGTCAGCCCGTCAAGCAAGACGGCGCGCCGGGCCTCATACCGGGCCTTCTGCACGGTGGCATGCGTGTCATCAGTGAACGCCGCCGTCATCGCCGCCTGCACCGGGCCGGGAACGATCATGCCGGACTGCTTGCAGACCAGCAGGAGTTCCTTCATCAAGGCAGGGTCGCCGGTAATGAACCCCGCGCGGTAGCCCGCCAGGCTCGACCGCTTGGACAGCGAGTGCACGGCGATCAGGCCATCAAGCCTCCCGCCGCTCACCGACGAGTGCAGCACCGACACGGGGGTCGCGGACCAGCCGAGCGTGATGTAGCACTCGTCCGAGGCGACCACGCAGCCGTGCGACCGCCCCCACTCGACCGCGGACCGCAGCCAGGAAGCCGACTTGACCTCACCCGATGGGTTCGACGGCGAGTTCAGCCAGCACAGCCCCGGGCGTCCGGGAAGCGAGGCCACATCGGGTGCGGCCAAGTCCGTCGCGACGCCGGATGCGCCGGCCAGCTTCGCCCCAATGTCGTAGGTGGGGTACGCCAGCGACGGGTAAAGGACCGAGTCCGCAGCGCCCAGCCCGAGCATCGTCGGCAGCCAGGCGATGATCTCCTTGGTCCCGATCACCGGCAGCACCGTCTCGGGTGCCACCGAGACGTCCAGGACACGCGAAAGCCAGCCAGCGGCCGCCGCGCGCAGTGCTGGCGTCCCTGCGGTCTGCGGGTAGCCAGGCGCGTCGGCGGCCGATGACAGGGCGGCCTGGATGACAGCCGGCACTGGGTCGACTGGCGTTCCTATGGAAAGATCGACAGGTCCGTTCGGGAAGGTCGAGGCCTTTTCCTTAAGGGGCGCCAGGTCGTCCCACGGGTACTCGGGCAGGCGCGAGGCGAGTGTCACTCGCCTTCGCTCTGCGGCGGGAGAGCGGAGACGGTGGGGTGGTCCGTCCCGATCTTCCCGGTCTTCGACGCTCCGCCCGGCGAGCCGAGCGTCTCGAAGAAGTCGGCGTTAGCCTTGTAGAAGTCCTTCCACTGCTCAGGGACATCGTCCTCGTAGTAGATGGCCTCCACCGGGCACACCGGCTCGCATGCACCGCAGTCGACGCACTCGTCCGGGTGGATGTAGAGCATCCGCTGGCCCTCGTAGATGCAGTCCACGGGGCACTCTTCGATGCATGACTTGTCAAGCACATCGACGCACGGCTGCGCGATGATGTAGGTCACGTGAGCTCCTCAGATCTTCCTTAACCCTTGCTACCACTCAGTATGCTGGGTGGCCGGCCTAGCTCGCGAGGATACTCCCCGTGCTGCCCCCAGGGGCTGCTTGCCAGCTGGTCTCGGTGAGTGACGCGGACCACTCCCACCCGTCGTAGCTGATCTTTGTCAGGCCGTATGCGCTCGCGTTGGCCATCAGCCAGTTTGCCACCGTCCACCCGTTTTCCGGGCGAACCTGTACTTCCAATCCAGAACGGCCGCTGGTCAATGTCTGCAGCACGGCCCCATCGCTAGCCGTGCCAGTGGGGCCGAAGACGCTCACCAGCCCGCTCGTCGCTGACTGCGGGTCGGCCTTCGCGTTCGCCGCCGGCGTGTACCAGCAGGTCACGGCATGCGGCGTGGTCACGTACGAGGTGGCGAGGAACTCGGCTGTGGACTGCCACTGAGCGTAGGCCGAGCCGTCGGCGCTGCGCTGCACGTCCTGGGCGGCCACGTCTATGGGCAGGCTGAGGTAGTTCGGCACCTTGACGAGGGCCGAGAAGAACGCGGTCGAGGCGTACTCCGGGTTCTCCAGCTCCGCCCGGGTTCCCCAGCCCTCCGACGGGCGCTGCTGGAAGACGCCGACCGAGTCGCGGTCGCCGTAGGTCAGGTTGGTGAGCTTTGACTCCTGCAGCGCGGTCGCGTAGCCGATCTCCAGCGCGCGCAGCGGCAGGCCCATCCGCGCCGCGACCCCGGCGATCGTCGCCGCGACCGGGGCCTGGTCTGGATCGATGGGCAGCGCGTTGGTGCCGGTGCCGGCCTGGCAGCCCGGGACGATAAACGAGGAGGCGACGCGCTGGTAAATCCTGTAGCCGCCATAGGCGGCACCGCCAAGGATGAGGACGAGGACGACAAGCACCGCCACGACGCGACGCCAGCGGGGCCGTCTGTAGTCCAGAGGCTCTGTGAGCCTGGTGTACGTCGTCGGCACAGTTCTGACGGTACCTGCGCAATCACGTTGACGTGGCCGTTTTCCGTGGGGGGTACAAACCAACCCCCAGATCCCACCTTCTAGGCCACCCGCCGTACTCCGGTGAGATCTGGCGCAGGGCCTACTGTACGCTGCCTGGCTATGAGTGGTGCTGACTTCACGTCTCCGCTTCCCGGGGCCATTGATGAGCTGTGGGAGGCCCGGGCCTCGCTGACGCCAGGAGATGCCGAGGCGAAGGCGGAGATCATCGCGGCCGTTGACCAGATCGACGCGGGGACCGCCCGGGTGGCGTTCGTCGACGCGGAGACCGACTCGGTAGTCGTGGATGAGCGGGCCAAGCGCGCGATCTTGCTGGCGTTCAGGGTGCTGCCGATGGAGGAGTCGGTCGTGGGCGACTTCCGCCACCACGACCGGGTGCCGCTCAAGACCCGCCTGGACGGCGTGCGAATGGTCCCCGGCGCGATCGCCCGCTGGGGCGCGTACCTTGCTCCTGGCACCGTGCTGATGCCATCGTTCACGAACATTGGCGCGTACGTGGACTCGGGCACGATGGTGGACACCTGGGCTACCGTCGGCTCGTGCGCCCAGATCGGCAAGAACGTCCACCTGTCGGGTGGCGTCGGAATCGGCGGCGTCCTTGAGCCGCCGAACGCCGTTCCCGTGATAGTCGGGGACGAGGCCATGATCGGGTCCCGGTCCATGGTGGTGGACGGGGCACGGGTGCGCACCGGCGCCGTACTTGGCGCGGGTTCCATCCTGGCCGCGACGACGCATGTCATCGACGTGGAGACCGGTGAGGAGTTGCCGCGTGGCGAGGCCCCGGCGTGGTCCGTCTGCGTTGGCGGGACCCGGCTGCGGAAGTTCACGGGCGGCGAGTACGGCATGCCCGCCCTGCTCGTGCTGCGACGGCTGCCCGAGGGCAGCCGTCACGACAAGACTGAGCTGAACGCCATCCTCCGCGACCACGGAGTCAACGGCTAGACAAAGATTCGAGGAACTCGCGGTGGCCTGTCGCGAGACTCTGCCCCTTTTGCCGGTTTCCGGGCAACGCTACTCCTCGGTAGTGGCTACCGTGGGTACACAATGAACGGCAACTCCCAGCCGCAGCGCAAGGTCCGTCGCCAGGGTCCTGTCACGCTTCGCGGCACGCAGATACCGGCGACGACGGCCGACCAGCGCCTACTCGACAGGCGCGGGCCATCCGACTGGGTGCACACCGACCCGTGGCGGGTCATGCGCATCCAGGCAGAGTTCGTGGAGGGCTTCGGCCTGCTAGCCGAGCTCGGACAGGCCGTGTCCGTCTTCGGCTCTGCCCGGACCAAGCCGGGGACCGCGGAGTACTCGCTCGCGGAATCGATCGCTCGGGGACTGGTGCATGCTGGTTACGCCGTCATTACCGGCGGCGGCCCCGGCATCATGGAGGCGGCGAACAAGGGTGCCGCCGAGGCGGGCGGCGTCTCGGTGGGGCTGGGCATCGAACTGCCGCTGGAGTCCGGCCTCAACGACTATGCCAACGTCGGGGTGGAGTTCCGGTACTTCTTCGTCCGAAAGACCGTGTTCGTCAAGTACTCGCAGGCGTTCGTGGTGCTCCCTGGCGGCTACGGCACCCTGGACGAGCTGTTCGAGTCGGTGACCCTCGTCGCGACCGGGAAGATCACCCGGTTCCCGATCGTGCTTGTCGGCAGCTCCTACTGGTCAGGCCTGATCACCTGGCTGCGCGAGAAAGTGCAGGCAGAGGGCAACATCCACGCCGAGGAGCTGGACCTCTTGCGGGTCGTTGACGACCCGCAAGAGGTCGTCGAGATCATCAGGAAGGCACACACCGAGGCTGGCATCGCCCCGCCCGCCCCGAACGGCGACGCCAGCTGACTCCACGCGCGCGTTCTTCCAGCGATCTGGCAAATGCTAGAAAAAATGTTAGAAGCCGGCGGCGGCGACACCAAGAAGTGCGGCCGCCGCTTATGCCCCTGCTGACGATCAGGCGGGTCCGCATCGCGTCGTCCCCGAACTCGTACCCTGGGCAGAGCCGTGCGCGAACTTCGTACAATATGCCCGGGTTATGTTTGGCGGCACCAGTGCTGGAGGACGTGAGCGTGGAAGATCTCCCGGTAAACAGGGTTCCGGCGACGGGGATTGATGTCAGCCGGGCGCATACGGCCCGGATGTACGACTACTACCTCGGCGGCAAGGATCATTTCGCGGCTGACCGGGAGCTTGCGGAGAAGATGCTGGCCGCCATCCCGTCAGCGCGTACCGCGGCGCGCGAGAACCGCGCGTTCCTAGGCCGGGCTGTCCGGTTCCTGGCTGCCGAGGCGGGCATCCGGCAGTTCCTCGACATCGGCACCGGCCTGCCCACCGCGAACAGCGTGCACGAGGTCGCGCAGGGCGTCACCCCATCGGCCCGCGTCGTCTACGTCGACAACGACCCGCTTGTCCTGGCTCACGCGCGTGCCCTGCTCACCAGTTCGCCGGAGGGCCGCACCGCCTATATCCACGCCGACCTGCGCGACCCTGGCGCGATCGTATCGGACCCAGGCGTGCGCGACGTGCTCGACTTCAGGCAGCCGGTCGCCCTGATGCTGGTCGCGATCCTGCACTTCATCCCGGATGGGGACAATCCGGCGGAGATCATCGCCAGCCTGCTCGACGCGCTGCCGCCAGGCAGCTACCTGGTCGCATCGCACGGGACCCACGAGCACGACCGGGCCCGGTTTTCCGCCGGGCAGGACGCTTACAAAGCCTCGGGTGTAACGGCCCAGGCCCGCGACTCCGGCGATTTCGCCAGGCTGGCTTTCTCCGGTCTCGAACTCGTGCCGCCCGGGGTGGTGCTCGTATCAGAATGGCGGCCGAAGATCTCGGGCTGCCGCCCGACCCCGGCCGAGGTCGGGATTTACGGCGGCGTCGCACGCAAGACGTGACGCGCCACTGAGTGACGCGCCACTGAGTGCTGGGAGCCCATCAGCCACAGGTCAGGGACCCGGGATTGCAGGTTTGGCCGAGGCTGGGTGTGGATACGCTACTAAACAGCGGTGCCTACGACGCAGGCACGTTCCACGCCGTCATGGCGTGCGTGCCCCGCGCGGCCGCTGTCTTCCTTACCGGTCCCGGGTGGGCTCGCCGTGGCGGTCCCCGTTCTGGTGAGGAGGCCCTCGATGAGGATCGCCCTGGTTGCAAGCCCTGACATAGCGGACGCGCAGGAGCAGCGCGGCTTGGCCGCTGCCCTGCGAGATGCGGGACAGCAGGTGTCAGAGCACGTGATGGACGCCGGGTGCAGCACTGACGTGCGGACGGTGGTGCCTGGGTTCGCGGCGTCGCTGCGGTCGGCGTGGTCGCGGCAGCGGCCGGATGTCGTGCACGCCTTCGGGTGGCCGGGCGGACTGGCGGCCCTGGCCGCGACCCGGGATGCTGAGCTGCCCGTCGTGACGGCCTTCGGGTCGCTGGCAATGACCGAGCGGCGGCACGGGCTGGTCCCGCGTCTGCAGCGGACCCGGCTGGAGCGCGCCATCGGGTTGGCGTCCCGCGCCGTGATCGCCGCCAGTTCGCAAGAGGCTGGCGACCTAGTGCGGATGGGAGTGAGCCGACGGCGCGTGTACGTGGTCCCGGCCGACGTGGACACCAGCGTGTTCACCCCGGACGGGCCGGCCAGCCCGCAGGCCCGAGGGGCCGAGAAGGGCAAGCCGCGGATCGTCACTGCCACCAACATTGACGATGAGCAGGCCGTGACCCTGGCCCGGGCCATTGCCGCGGTTCCCGGCGCCGATCTCGTTGCCTGCCCGCCTAGTGCCTCGCGTGCCACTGAGCTGGCCGCGCTGCTGCGCTCGGCCGACGTGTTCGTGTACGTGCCCGCGTACTCGCCGCGCGGGACCCAGTGCCTGCGGGCGATGGCGTGCGGGGTGCCGGTCATCGCGTCCGCCGCTGGCGCGCACGCCGACATGGTCATTGAGGGCACGACCGGCATGCTGGTGCCGCCGGGCCGCCCGCAACTGCTAGCCGCCCGGATTCGGTACATGCTCGCCCACCCGATGCTGCGCCAGGCCTGCGCCGTGGCCGCCGTCGACCGCGCCCAGTCCCGGTACAGCCGGGATCGCATCACCGCCGAGACCATGGCCGTGTACGAGGCAGCCGCACAGGACCAGCCACTCGCGGCCTAGCAGGTTACTGGTGGCTGGTCTCCTCGGGATGGACGAGGAGGAGGAAGACTTTCGCTGTGCTCATTTGCGGGTATCGCACAGGGCAGTCCCCGCGCCAGGATTACAAGGAGGGGCGACATGACGTACATGGGAGTGCCGTACTACCCGCGGTGGCTGGACAACCTAGCTGACGACGTCACCCTGGAGGGCGCCGCGATGAGCGGCACCGCGCAGGGCGCGGAGGCCGTCCATGCCATCGTGGTCGCCGCGCGCACCTTGCATGAGGAGCAGATATTCAGCTTCGCCGGCGACTACGACGACAACGCCTACATCGAGGAGTACTCCTGCAAGATCCTGGGCGCGCCACCCGCGTTGTCGTCACGGTTCACCGCAACGACGACGGGAAGGCCCAGAGCCTCGCAGTGCTCCACCGGCCACGCAACTCGGTGCTGCTCTTCTCCCGCGCGATGCACGAGAAGTTCGCCGACACGCCCCTTGCAAAGCACTTCTTCGCCGCCGAGTCCTGAGGCGGACCTATTCACGACCGCCGACGCCCGACCTTTGCACGGCGCGGCAGTGGAACCCGTATAACACTCGACCCGCGCAATTGCAATGCTTGCACCGTGTCGCTAGATCAGTTAGAGTCCAAGCTAGCGGGACTAGGCCTTTCAATTCTGCCCGCAAGTCAGGCGGAGGCCGGGTGTAATGCCCAGAAAACATGCTAGGCGAAATGCCAGGCCGGCACTTCGGACCCCTCTGCCAGCAACGGCCGCAACTAGGGGGCCGTTGGCAATACTTACGTTGCGGTGAATACGGCGGATGGCAAGTGCACAGACGTGGAATCGCTGTCGGAGGTCTGGACGGCTGACGAGGTAGGTAGCTGGATACTGACCCCTGGCGAGCACCGATTCCGAAGGGACATATGAGCTTCCATCACTGCCGCGCCTACCCCGGCAGCGGGCACAACCGTGGCGGACTGCCGCGTCCGGTGGCGTGGTCTGGGACAGCCGAGGTCGCGAGATGACTACCAGAGACCCGCAGGTCCTGCGCGAGGAGCAGGCCGACGCGGCGGCACCTGTCCGGCTGGAACGCGCCGAGCCGCTGCGGGTGCCGTTCGCCGGCCGCCGGGGCGGGGACGGCCCGTTCACCATGGGACAGGCCAGCACGATTGAGTGGATCGCCAACCCCGCGTTCTACACCCGGATGACCGAGTGGCCACTGACGGTTCCGCCGGGGACGACGCTGGATGACGTCGCGGCCGCGATGGCGATCCTGATGGCCAGGCACGAGTCGCTGCGCACTACGTTCCCGGCTGTCGAGCCGCCGGTACAGCGCGTGGCCGTTGCCGGGGAGCTTGTCATCGACGTGTACGAGGCCGGCGAGCCGGCGGACAGCGCAGTGCTCACCGTGCCGCTGACCCGGCTGCTGCGGTCCCGCGAGTTCGACCTGACCGCGGACCTGCCACTGCGGATGGCGATCGTCGCGTGGCAAGGAGAGCCCCGGGCCGCGGTCATCGTGTACTCGCACATGGCCGTTGACTTTGCCAGCATGGCACTGATCGGCCGGGAGTTCACCGCCTTGGTCAGCAACCCTGGGCACCGCGATGTCGGGCCGCCCGGGCACCAGCCGCTCGACCAGGCCGCTGACGAGCGGTCGGCACGTGGCAAGCAGCGGAACGGGGCAGCGCTGCGGAGCTGGGAAGCGCAGCTACGGGCCATGCCTCAGTGCATGTACGCCGTCCCACTGCACGACGCCGGACCCGCGGGCGGCGGATCCGGCTGGCTCTGGTCGCGGGCCGCCGCGCTCGCGCTGCCGCATGTCGCGGCCCGTGTCGGGGTCAGCCGTCAGACTGTGATCTTCGCGGCGTTGTGCACGATGCTCGCCTGGCGGACAGGGTACGCCGAGTGCATCCTTCCCGTGGCGGCCACCAACCGCTACCAGCGGCACCTTCGCGGGTACGTCGGCCCGCTGGCGCAGGACTGCATGATGTCGGTTGACACGCGGGCCAGCGGTCTGGACGAGGTGGTGAGCCGGGCGGCGGCAGCCGCCGTCCGCGGCTACCGCAACGGCCTGGTGCAGATCGCGACGCTAAGGTCCGTTATCGACCGAGTGGAGCAGGACCGCGGCACCATCTACTCCCGGCACTGCAGCGTCAACGACCTCAGCCTTCACCTAGGCGACACCGATGATGAGGCCGCGCCGTGCCAGGATCCGGGTGAATCGAAGCTGGCGCTCACCCAGACTCGGTTCGCCGCGCTGGCCGCGCCGGCGATCGAGGAAATCCTGCTGTTCCTGATCCAGCAGGTGAGCGAGGAGCTTATCCTCGGCGGGCTGACCCGCGACGCCAGCCTGCTCCCGGCCGGGGAGATCGAGATGCTGCTACGCGGAACGGAATCGCTGGTGGTCGCCGCCGCGTCGGGCGACGTCAGTCTTGACAACCTGGCCGAGATCACCGGCGTGCGGCCAGTGGAGCGCGGCGCAGGCTGGCTGCGGATCGACCGCCACTGGGTCCAGCTCGATGCGATAAGGCGGCTGCTCGCCGACGCGCTGCCCGCGCCGGCTGCCGCATTCGCCGTCCGCGATCGCGATCGCCTGACGCTCGTCGCCTACCTGGCGGCCAACGGCGCCATGGCGTCCCCCAGGCAGGCGCACGAGGCCTGCATGAAGGTCCTGCGCGAGCCAGACTCCGCGGGCCGTCGCCGCCACACGGCCATGGCACCCGGCCGGTACGTTATCTGCGCCGGGCCGCCGGCCGACCCGGATGACCTCGCGTCCTGGCAGCGTCAGCCGGTAATCGCCGACGGCGACGGCCGCGATCCGGCCGCGCCCGCCCGTCGCTGATGGGCAACGTGACCCAACTCGGGATCCACTCGCCAGGTCAGTCACGGCCGGGGCCGGCGGCAGTTACTTGAACGTGGAGCTTCAGGCCGGGGTGCAGGCGGCCACGGTGCAGGTCAGGTGTCGCAGCCGACGGCCGGCGTGTCGGCCGCGAGCAGGGGCCACACCGCGGACCACAAGGATCCGGGCGAGTGCAGTGTCCTGACGGTCAGCAGGTCGTCCGGGATCTCGGTCCCGAGCTCAGCTTCGACCGCGAAGACGAGACCGGTTGTCCCTTGCGAGTCGAGCCCGTAGTCGCTCAGTGCCCTGTCCGCGTCCAGTTCGTCGGCCGCTGCGTAGGACAGGTGCTTGCGGACCAGGGTGAGGTAGCGGACGTACAGCGCGTCGTCGGCCGGACGGCTCACGGGGCCTCGGATTCCGGTTGGAGGGCCTAGTAAGTTCCGCGCGAGTCCGCTCGTGAGCTGAGCTGAGCGTAAGTCAACTAAGCAGGCTGAGCAAGGCCTTGTGGCAACGCAATTTATGCAAGTCTTTGCGCATTCCTTGCTGCAGAATTATGTCGCACTCGTGACTCTTGACGCATCAGGGTCGACATGGCAGCATGAGGCATGCTGACGGTGCATATGCAGGGCGGCGCCGACTGCAGGTTATGCATGTGTGCTAAGCAAGATCCAAGGGCTAGGCAATTTATGCATTAACTGGATGGCAATCTGCAAATTCTTGCAGGAAAATTACATTAGCTTCTGCGGATGTCAGAGTCAGCGCGGCGTCATAAGGGCGACGACACGTATGGCGGCGCGGGTGTGAAAGACTGGTCAGGGCGGTGAGCGGTATCACGGGTCAGCCCGGCGCCGAGCGCACTGGAAGGCTCACCCGGGCACAACAGGCCTGGCTGGATTCCGTGCCGGTCGGGAGGGGCGATACGTTCGTCGAGAACCTCAGCGGCGACGTCAGCGTGCAGGAGGTGCCAGTGCAGCTCGCTGTCGCCGCGGTGCGCGACGTCGTGGCCCGGCACGAAGGACTCAGGAGCGTGCTGGTCCCCGCGGACGAGGGAGGCTGGGACCAGCGCGTCATGCCGGCCGAACCCGGACTCGCCGCGGTCGTGCGCACCGCCGGTCCGGAGCGGGCAGGCCCGGCCTTCGAGGAAGCCCTCGCGACCTCCTTCGACCTGCGCGAACAGTGGCCCGTGCTCTTCGTCCTATCCGTCGAGGACGACGCTGTGCGCCGGGTTGCCTTCGTGGTCGAACGCGCGGCCTGGGCGCGCGATTCTTCCCGGAGTCCAGGTTCGATGGCCGTCCGTTCGCAGCGTTTAACTACGTGAACGAGGCGGTGTTCGGTGAGGAGAACTTCCGGGAGGCGCTCGACGCCGGACTGCTGTCGCCAGCGGGACCCGGAAAAGTCGCGCTCGATCCGCCGGCCCCGCAGGCCCCGCCTCATGCTCCACGTCATGCACGTTCCCGAGACCTGCGTCATGCGTCTGCAGTGGCGCGATGACATCGGCTGGAACGACCGTGCCGTTCCCGCGGTGCGGCTGATCGAGCAGATCCTGGTGTGGGCGGCCAGCGGGTTCGTCGGCCCAGAGCCCCGGCTGCTCCCCAGCGCACCCGCCGTGACAGCCTGAACCCGGGCACCGAGCAGTTCGCGCGCGATGCCGGGGGCCGACAAGGGGTCGCCACCCCGGGGATAAAAGCTACGATGCTTATGTGCTCGTACCAGTTCTCATCGTGGGTGCCATCCTCGTCGTGCTAGCGGCCGTCGTGTTCGTCGCCGCCGGGGGAGGGGGGAGATGCCCGCGGCTGAGCGGACCGACTTCGCGCCGCTGGACATGGGGCCGGTGTCGGCGACCGACGTCGTGCTGCTGCTGGCCGCCAACAGCGCTGTGGGGATATAGCCAGCAGGCGACCGATGAGGCTCTAGATCACATCGCGGACTCGATCCGGGAGCGGGATGTCCGAATTGTCGCCCTCGAGCAGCTGGTTACCGACCTGAGCCGGCATCCAGCCCCGTCGATGCCGATTGGCAGCCCCTACACCGGGGCGCGGCACGCCCGGCCGGGCGGTGGTGGGCCGGGTGCCTCCCCGGCGACTGACACCCAGACGATCGCCTCCCAGCCGCTCGGCGCGCCGGTCACCATTCCGCCGTGGGGCTTGGGCGGGGACCAGGCCGGACCGCCGGAAATCTCGCATGAGTGAGTCCTCGTCACCTCGGGGGGCCGTGCCCGGTCCCGACGGAAAGCTGAGGTGCCCATGGGCGGTGAGCGCTCCGGAGTATCTCGCCTACCACGACACGGAGTGGGGCCGTCCGGTCCGCGGAGACCGAGAGATGTTCGAGCGGCTCAGCCTCGAGGCGTTCCAGAGCGGGCTATCATGGCTGACGATCTTGCGCAAGCGGGAGAACTTCCGCGAGGCGTTCGCCAGCTTCGAGATCACCGCGGTGGCCGCCTTTGGCCCGGCCGATGAGCAGCGACTGCTGGCCGACGCAGGGATCGTTCGGAATAAGGCAAAGATCAGCGCCGTGATTAACAATGCCCGCGCCGCGCTTGAGTTGCCGGTGGGGCTGAGTGAACTTGTGTGGGGCTACGCGCAGGAGTCCGGCAACCGCGTAGCGGCACAGTCGGTTGAGGAGCTTCCCGCGACCAGCCCAGAGTCGAAGGCACTATCGAAAGAGCTAAAGAAGCACGGCTTTACGTTCACCGGGCCGGTTACCGCTTATGCCACGATGCAAGCGTGCGGGATTGTCAACGATCACTTGTCGGGCTGTTTCTGCCGGGAGGGGTGACGGCCGCAGCAAGTCGTGCCAAAATACCCGGCATGGGCCAGGATTATCCCGATATAAGCGAGCTTTTCGCTCCGCTGGTGCCGACCCAGGCATTTGGCGTGATCTTGAGCGAGGCGCAGCAAGTGCTCGGCCATGTGCGCGAGCCTGTCGACGCGGAGCTGTGGGGGTCGGACATGATCGGCGCGCTGGCCCGCTCGGCGAGCGGCGACGCGGTGGCGATGCGTGAAGTGGCGGACGCACTGGTCCCCGCGGCCGAGGAGGCGGCGACCTGCGAGTCACTGGCTCTGCTGCGCATCTTCGCGGCGATCGGGTCGCCTGCCCTGCGAGCGGCCGCCGCCCAGGCGGCCGACCGGGTTGCCGAGCTCGGCGTGCCGGAGCAGACCTGGGTGGCAGACCTTGGCCTGCCTCAAGTCTCCGACTGCTGGCACTACGGTGACGTCGGCGGACGCCAAGAGTCGGTGACGGTCAGCTTTGCCTACGGGTCGAAGCAGCACGCGCTGTCCGTTCTGATCGATCACGGCCGCGGCGGAAAAATAAAAGATGTGTGGGTAGGAGACGCGGCGGGCCTGCTTGACCAGACCTTCCTCGCCGCGGACGCGGACCCGCTCGTGGTCTTCGAGCGCCTCGCGCCAGCCGAGGCGCACCGGCGGCTTGAGTGCGCGATCGAAGCGGGGGAGTGTCCGGAGAAGTCTGACCAGCGCGATGCCGTGACCGCCCACCGCGCGCTGCTGTACGCCCGCATGGGCCTGCTCGCCGTCGAGTCCGCGATCGCCCCCACCGAAAGGTAAAGGACCGCCGGGTCAGGGCGTCAGGGCAACGGTGGCGCCGCGGCTGTCGAGCAGGCGATGGTAGCCGGGCGCTGCGGGAAGCGTTGCGACGTCTCCGCTGACCCGCAGGTACGGACCTTCCGGGCCGGCCAGGGTGAGGCCGTCCCCGCCCACCGCCACGAGGTCGCCGTCGGGGCTGCCATCGGCGCGCAGCAGCACGGCGCCGTCACGGGTCCCGGAGATCGCCACCCGGCCGGCTCGCAGCGCTGCCAGGATGGCCGCCGGGTCGGCGATCGCGACGCCGCCTATTGCCCCAGCTGCCTGCGCCGCATCGTGCGGCACCTCCACCCAGGTCGTCGGCTGGCCTGGAGGAGCGTCGCTGCCTTCCCGGTGCCAGTCGCTGCCGCCTACCGGGATCGCGGACGGCGACCATGCCTGCCACCACGACAGCGGGATCGTCCAGCTCAAGTCGAGCCAGCTCCAGTGCCACACCTCGACAAGCGGCGGGCGGCGGCGCATTGAGCGGAGCCACGCCACCGGGCCCGCGATCGGGTGGTTGATGGACATCAGGCCTCCTGTCCGGTCGGCAGCATCGAGCCAGTCGTCAGCGTCGTTCCTGAAGTCGATCCAGCCCACGTCGCCGAACACGTTCGCGTGCCCGTAAGCCGTCGTCAGCTCCTGGCCCGCCACCAGCGTGATCCCGTACCGGCGCGAGGCCTCGGCCAGCTCGCCGTGGTGCGAGACCGTGTTGTGGTCGGTCACCGCGAGGAAGTCCAGGCCCCGGCGCACCGCGAACTCGGCCAGTTCGGCCACTGTCATCGCCCCGTCTGAGTGCACCGTGTGCGAGTGCAGGTCTCCCGGCAGCCACCGGTAGCCTGGCCTCGCAGGGAGCGACCGAGGCGACGGCCGCCCCATCGGCACCGGTGGTGCGACAGGCGCCTTCGGCAGCCACCCGGCGGCGCGGTGCGTTACCTCAGCCGACACCCGGTACGCAGCACCATCGGCAGGCAGCTGGTGCAGCCCCAGCACCACTCGCCACAAGCCAGGCTCAAGCTCCCCGGGCAGGTAGCCAGGCGTAGCGTCGTCAGATGCGACCACGAACGACTTGCGCGCGCCCCCCGACCAGCCGCGGAACCCCATCGGGCCCAGGCAGCCGAGGTCAATGACAGCCCCGTCCCGCTCGTACTCCAGCGCCACCCGCAGCGCGGCCGACCCAGGCGGCACCTCGACAGGGAGGTACTGGTACACCGACCTGAACCGGTCCTCCAGCTCCCACCGCCCGCAGTGCTCCGTCTCCGTCCACATGGCTCCATCCGATCAGATGCGCGCGGCCAAGCCAAGCATCGCGCCCCCGTTGCCCGCCCGCGATCGGCTCGTTGGCGTCATTGGCTCGTGTCCGTTCCGGCTCGTTGGCGTCATTGGCTCGTGTCCGTTCCGGCTCGTTGGCGTCATTGGCTCGTGTCCGTTCCGGCTCGTTGGCGTGATCGGCTCGTGTCCGTTCCGGCTCGTTGGCGCAATCGAGCCGGATAAGGCGATGCAGGGGCGCCGCCGAGCTCGAACGGTTGGGCTCGTCCGTGCCAGCGAGCCATCACGGTCGGGATTCGGCGCCGCCAGCGGGCCAGCGGGCCAGCGGGCCAGCGGAAAACAAGGTGACAGTGCTGGGGCCGGGTGGTAGGGTCCGGAGCTTCCCCTACTCGCACCGGAAGGGCTTTGGCATGCCTGCTGACACCGCCGATCCTGTTGTCGAGGCGGAGCGAGCCTATCTTGAGCAGTCCCGGGAGTTCCTGCGGCTGATGCGCGAGAACGTGCTGGCCATGTCGGTCAACCCGATGGCCGGGGATCGGGTCTCGCTGGAGTTCCTCAAGGCTGACCTGTATCGGCGGGCCGAGGCTCTGCGGGACCTGCCGGACGCGCCGCTGTTCTTCGGACGGCTGGATTACGACACCTCAGTTGACCCCGAGCTGGTTGGGGGGTCGCTGCATATCGGACGGCGGCATGTGGCCGACCCGGACGGGACGCCGGTCGTCATCGACTGGCGGGCACCGGTCTCCCGGCCGTTCTACCGGGCCAGTTCGCTGGAGCCGATGGGCCTTGCGCGCCGGCGGCGCTTCGGGTTCTCCGGCGGCACCCTGACGGCTTATGAAGACGAGTCATTCGACGGCGCTGACCAGGCCTCCGATGGGGGCGCTGCCGCCAGGCCCTCCGCGCTGCTCGTGGCGGAGATCGAGCGCCCGAGGTCGGGGCCAATGCGGGACATCGTGGCGACGATCCAGCCCGAGCAGGACGACATCGTCCGGGCGGACGCGACCACGACAGTGTGCGTGCAAGGCGCGCCGGGGACCGGGAAGACGGCGGTTGGCCTGCACCGGGTCGCCTACCTGCTCTACGCGCACAAGGAGCAGGTAACCCGGCGCGGTGTCATCGTCGTCGGCCCGAACAAGGCCTTTCTTTCCTATATACGAAACGTGCTGCCGGCGCTTGGCGAGCTGGAAGTCATGCAGACGACGGTCCCGGAATTGCTTGGCACGGTCCCGGTTCGCGGCACGGACACCGATGCCGCGGGGCTGGTCAAGGGCGACGCGCGGATGGCGGAGGTGCTGCGCGGGGCGCTGTGGGCGTCGATTCGGGAGCCGTCGGGAACCCTGGTGGTGGTCCGGGGATCGCGGCGGTGGCGGGTGCCCGCTCACGAGGTAACGGCGCTGGCAGCTCAGTTGCAGCAGCGGGGCGTTCGGTATGGGGCGGGGCGGGAACTGCTGGGACACCGGATCGCGCATGTTGTCTTGTCGCAGATGGAAGCGGCGGGGGAGACCTGCGACGACCGGACGCACGATGCGGTGCGACGGACAGCGGCGGTGCGTGCGTGCGTGGATGAGGTCTGGCCAAAGGTGGACCCGAAGCGGTTGGTGTTCGGGCTGCTGTCATCGCCGGACGCGCTGGCATCGGCCGCTGATGGAGTCTTGTCGGCGCAGGAGCAGGCTCTTATCGCGTGGTCGCCGGCACCGCGCAGTCCTGGGACAGCGAAGTGGTCGCGGGCCGACCTGGCGCTGCTCGACGAGGCGACGGACCTGATCGAGCGAACGCGGAGCCTGGCACACGTCGTCGTGGACGAGGCCCAGGATCTGTCGCCCATGGAGATCCGGGCGGTCGGGCGGCGCTGCAGCACGGGGGCGGCGACCGTGCTGGGGGATATCGCGCAGGGAACGACACCGTGGTCGGCCGGGACATGGGAGTCGTTGCTGGAGCACCTGGGGAAGCCGGACGGATCAGTGCGGGAGCTTGACGTGGGCTACCGGGTGCCGCGGCAGATCCTGGACTTCGCCTCAAGGCTGCTGCCGGTGATCGCCCCGGAACTTCGGCCGGCCTCCTCGCTGCGGGCGGACCCCTCATCCCTGTCGGTGGTCCAGATTCCGGCTGGCAAACTTGCCACGGGGATTGCCACGGCCTGCTCCGCGGCGCTGGAGGCACCGGGATCGGTCGCCGTGATCTGCGCGGACGCCCAGGTCGGCGACGTCTCGCGGGCACTGCGGGCAGCCGGGCTGGCGTTTGGCGTGCTGGGATCGCCGGATCCCGCTGCCGGTCAGGAGGCCGCCGGGCAGCGGGAAGAAGGCGGGCATCAGCTGTCACTCGTCCCGGTCACGCTGGCCAAGGGCCTTGAGTTCGATCATGTCGTCCTCGTCGAGCCTGCCGCGATCGTCGCCGGAGAAGCCCATGGCCTGCGAAGGCTTTACGTGGCCCTGACTCGCGCGGTATCCAGGTTGGTGGTTTTGTACGCGGAACCACTTCCTAGTGCTCTTCGTTACGTACCATAGAGGAAGTCACGCGGACGTAGCTCGGTGCCGCCCATCACACGGCACGGTGCGCTGCCCGCTGTCAGCCCCTGTCGGGCGATTCCGGACGTATCTCGCGATTAGCCGCAAAGGACCCCATCCCGAAGCGGCAAGGCGCGCGGCGCGTTGCGTTAAAACTACTCACAGTTACGACGGTGATAACGGTGGAGTCTGTCTACCTCGAGAAGCTGGGCGAAGAACTGGAGCACCGCGGCCTGGGGGCGTTCGTCATGGCGCCGCCGGGACGAGTTCCCAGCCTCTACGTGACCAACCCAGGTGCCCGGGCCCTCGAGGAGAACGTGTACGTGGACCGTGGATCAGACGGCATGTGGTGGTTCTGGTGGTCGTGGGCCGAGCGGATCGGTCACGCGGACGACATCGACCAGGCCGCGACCACGATCACCCGCGTCCTGGCCGTTCCGGCCCGCAGGGACTAGGACTGGCCAGCCGGGGATCCCGGCTGGTGCGGTCTGACCATGTGCCGTCCCGCCGCGACTAGCGCGGGTCCGTCGGTGCAGTCGTCGAGTCCGACGTCATTCCAGGGAAGGCGGTCGCCGACGCGCCCCAGGCGATCGCCCGGTTCGCCGGCCCCTGCATAGCCAGCGCGCCGAACGTGCGCACCTTGGCGTTGCTGACGGCGACGATGCTGAGATAGGCGCGTGTTACGCCCTCCTCGATGGCGGCCGCAAGCCGCCGCGCGGAGGCCGCACTCTCCACCGAGAACGGCAGGTCGTAGGCGGCGCTGGCGGCGACGGGCGTCACCCCGAGCGCGGCGATCATCCCGGTGAGCGTATCCCGGGCATTTTGATGGAGCAGCCAGTCGCTCATCGCGATGTCCTGCTCCTGGCCGCGCAGGTACGCGCCCACCACGCCGTAGCCGTATATGGCGGCGTACTCAGCTGCGAGCGCTCCCTGCAGGACCGCTATCTGGTTTGTGCTAACCGGTTTCGTTGCCATGAGTGCCCTGTGATGGTGCTAGATGAGGGAGGGACCGTTCAGGATGGTGATATGAGTGGCCTCTGATGTGGCGATGCTGGCGTACAACTGGGCCTCGGCGGGCGAGGCAGCTGGCAGCCGTCCGAGCTGCGCGGTGATAGCCGCCCGCTCAGCGGCGCGGAGCTGGGCGACCGCCTCGGTCTTCGAGGTAGGGATCGCTGGGCGGCTGGACGGCCGTACCCGCAGGCTCTTGCCGGGCGGCTCGATGACGCGCGCCTCCAGCGCGCGCAGGTGAGCCTGGTGCTCGGCCAGCAGCGGGGAAAGCCCGGCGGCGAGGCTGGAATAAGACGCAATAGTCTTGGTGTAGAGATAGACCAGGTTGTCCTCCGCTGTCACCGCGGCCATCAGCGCGCGCACGTCGGCGGACAGCGGCGGCAGCCCCGCCAGCGGGTCGGGGCGGCCAGCGCACGCGGTTAGTGCGAGAAACAGTGGCAGCGTCGTGGTCGACGCGGCAAGCACCTGGCGCCTGAGCAGCATAGTCTCTAAGCATGCCACCTAGTCGTGGCTGTCCAGCTCAGGCACGCGCACGTCCGTTCGCGGACTGGCACGCGTCGCGTGGTGAAGCCGCCAAGTCCCGTGGGCCGCGTCAGGCTCGCCTGACCCCATGGCCAGAGGCTGTTTCTCGCCTAACCGGCGCACGGTGCGCGGTGCCGATAGTCTGGACCTGCGAAGATATGAGCCTTGCTGACAGGTGAGGTAGACGAGGAGGTCGCAATGCCCGGTGGCATTCGCTCAGCCGCCGGCCCGGTGGATGACAAGCGCCTGGCTGGCCTCATCCAGCCTGTCGTGACCGCTGCGGGAATGGACGTGGAGTCGGCGCGGGTATCCGTCGTCGGCAAGCGGCGGCTGCTGCGCGTTATCGTCGACAGCGACCACGGGGTGAGCCTCGATGACGCGGCTGAGGTCAGTCGCCAGATCTCGGCCCTGCTCGACGCGTCCAACGCGATGGGGGAGATCCCCTACACGCTTGAGGTCTCCTCGCCGGGCGTGGACCGGCCGCTCACCGAGCCGCGGCACTGGCGGAGGGCCGCCAGGCGGCTGGTTAAGGTTAAGGTCTCGGGAGAGGGCACCATTGTGGGACGGGTGCTCGCCGCCGATGACAACGAGGTGACACTGGACGTCGATGGGAGCAAGCGCGAGCTCGGATACGGCGCGCTCGGCCCTGGGGCGATCCAGGTGGAGTTCGGACGGCTCCCTGACGCCGATGAGTTCGCGGCGGACGACGACCCGGCGGGCGAGCGGGACGCCGATGAGCTGTACGGCGACGACGAGCTAGACGAGTTCGGGGACGACGGGCTTGATGAGGAAGAGCTCGATGATGAGCTAGAGGACGAAGCAGAGCTGGGAGCTGGCGGCGATGGACATTGACCTGAGCGTGCTGCGTAGTCTCGAGAGCGAGAAAGACATCTCGCAGGAGACGGCGATTCAGGCGATCGAGGCCGCACTGCTGACGGCCTACCAGAAGCTCCGCGGCGACTCAGGTCCGGTGGCGCGCGTCGAGGTGGACCGCGGGACCGGCCATGTCACCGTTTGGGCACGGGAAGCCGGGCCGGAGGGCACCGCGCCACGGGAGTATGACGACACTCCGGACGGGTTCGGCCGGATCGCGGCCACGACCGCGCGGCAGGTGATCTTGCAGCGGTTGCGCGACGTCGAAGACGAGATGACGTTCGGCGAGTATGCCGGGCACGAGGGCGACATCGTCGCCGGCGTGATCCAGCAGGGCAAGGACCCGCGGACGGTGCTGGTTGACCTCGGGAAGATCGAGGCGGTGCTGCCGCCCGCAGAGCAGGTGCCCGGCGAGAAGTACGTCCACGGCGAGCGAATCAGGTGCTACGTCTGGCGCGTCCGCAAGGGGCACCGCGGACCGTCCGTCACGCTGTCGCGGACCCACCCTGACCTGGTGCGCAAGCTGTTCGCGCTGGAGGTCCCGGAGATCGCGAGCGGAGCGGTGGAGATCGTCAAGATCGCCCGCGAGGCCGGTCACCGAACAAAGGTCGCCGTGCAGTCCCACCAGCAGGGCGTGAACGCCAAGGGTGCCTGCATCGGCCCGGTCGGCAGCCGCGTGCGGAACGTCATGGCCGAACTGCACGGCGAGAAGATCGACATCGTGGACTTCTCCGAGGACCCGGCCGAGTTCGTCGCGAACGCCCTGTCCCCGGCGCGGGTCACTCGGGTCGACGTCGTGGACGCGACCGCGATGGAGGCCCGGGTCGTCGTCCCGGACTATCAGCTTTCCCTGGCTATCGGCAAGGAAGGGCAGAACGCGCGGCTCGCGGCCCGGCTTACCGGCTGGCGGATCGACATCCGATCGGACGCGGCCGAAGCCAGTACCGGAGCCGAGGCGGTGGCAGCGACCGGGGGCGGGGATCCCGCTGAGGCGGCACCAACTTCTTAACGGTAGACTAACCGTCGGAATGGCCGCGCGAGCTGAGCAGTTGTACCCATCGGGGGACTTCCCCGTGCGGACGTGCGTTGGCTGCAGGGAGCGCGCGGCGAAGTCCAGCCTGCTTCGCCTGGTCGCGACCGAGGATGGCATCATCCCCGATCCGCAGGCGAGATTCCCCGGCCGGGGGGCTTACCTGCACCCCAGCCTGGAATGCCTAAAGCTGGCGCAGCGGCGCCGGGCGTTTCCTCGCGCACTCCGCGTGATGGGATCGCTCGCTGACGGTGCGCTGGCATCGTATCTTTCGCGTGAGGCTTAACAGGGCATAATATTACTGGCGGCGGCGGACGCTAGACCGGTTGGTTATGTCCGGAAGCGAACGGACGCGATGGAAAACCTGTACGGAAAGCAGGTCGAGATGATGAGCGCTCGATGAGCACAAGGCGATGAACGGACGCGATTGACGCCGACCCGGAGCACTATGCCCCGGATCGGCTGATGACGATCCGGTGGATGGCCCGCGTGAGCGGGCGAGCAGAGGAGCATAGTGGCGAAGGTCCGGGTTTACGAACTCGCTAAGGAGTTCGGGGTAGAGAGCAAGGCAGTCATGGCTGAGCTCGAAAAGATGGGCGAGTTCGTTCGTTCGGCGTCTTCGACGATCGAAGCGCCGGTGGTCCGGAGGCTCAAGGAGCAGTTTTCCGGTGGCGGTAAGCGCGGCGGGTCGGGTTCTGGCGGTGGCCAGGGTGGCGGCCTTTCTAGCGCGGGCGTTGGCGATGCCCGGCCGACGCCGCCGTCGGTACGTCGTGACCAGCCTGGTCGCGATCAAGGTGGCCGTGACCAGGGGACTGGCGATGGCCGCCGCAACGACCGAGGTCCGCGTCCTGGTCCCGGGGCTGGCCCCGGTCCTGGCGGGCCTGGTGCTGGTGGTTCCCCCACGCCAGTTCCATCCGTTCCTGGCGGTGTTACGCCAGGTAGCATCCCCGCGCGTCCTGTCGTGCCTGGTGGCGTGGGCGCGCCGAGCGGCCCGCGTCCGGGTCCCCGGCCTGGCCCGCCGCGGCCGGTGCCGGCAGTGCCTGGTGCCGGAGTCCCGGCGGGCGCTGCGACCGCGACCGGTGGTGCCGCGCCCTCCCCGTCGGCTGCTGCTCCGGCTCCGGCTGCTCCGGCTCCGGTTGCTGCGCCGGCTCCGTCCGAGGCTCCGTCGGCCCCCGCCGCCCCGTCCGAGGCTCCGTCGGCCCCCGCCGCCCCGTCCGAGGCACCGTCGGCCCCCGCCGCCTCGTCCGAGGCCCCGGCTCGTCCCGGACCGGCCCCGCGCCCGACGTTCTCCAGCCCGGCCCCGTCCGGTGGCCCGGGTGGCCCGGGTGCATCGGCCTCGCGTCCCTCGGCCCCGCGTCCGGGTGCTACGCGCCCCGGTGGCGGTCAGGGTCAGGGGCAGGGTCAGGGTGCCCCGCGCGCTGGTGGCCCCGGTGGTCCTGGTGCCTCGCGTCCAGGCGCCCCCCGTCCGGGCGGCGCACAGGGCGGCGCAGCGCGACCCGGTCCCCGTCCCGGGCCCCGGCCTGGCAACAACCCGTTCAGTTCTAACGCGTCCGGCATGGGCGCGGCGCCGCGCGCCGACCGGCCGGACCGCCCCGAGCGTGACGACCGCCCGCGTGGTGAGCGTCCGGACCGTGGCGATCGTGTCGGCGACCGCCCTGACCGCTTCTCCGGGGAGCGTGGCGGCGACCGCCCGGATCGCGGTCCGCGCCCGGGTCAGCACGGCCCGGGGGGTCCCGGTGCGGGACGTCCCGGTGGCCGTGGTCCAGGCCGCTCCGGTGCGCCCGGTGCCCCGGGCGCGGTGAGCGACGGCGGCCCCCGTCCAGGTGGCCCGCGGCCTAGCCCGATGAACATGCCGTCGCGTCCGGTAGGCACAGGCGGTGGTCCCGGTGGCCCGCGTCCCGCTGGTGGCCCTGGTGGTCCTGGTGGCCGTGGCCCGCGTCCGGGCGGTGGTCCCGGTGGTGCCGGCGGTCCTCGTCCGGGTGGCGGGCGTCCGATGGGCGCTGGCGCGCGTCCGGGCGGTGGTCCCGGTGGTGCCGGCGGTCCTCGTCCGGGTGGCGGCGCCCCCGGTGGCGGTACCGGCGCTCCGCCGCGTCCAGGTGGTGGCGGCGGCCGGGGACGTCCCGGTGGCGGCACCGCTGGCGCGTTCGGGCGTCCCGGTGGCCCGCCGCGCCGTGGCCGCAAGTCCAAGAAGCAGCGCAGGCAAGAGTTCGACAACATGCAGGCGCCGTCGATCGGCGGCGTGTCGGTCCCGCGTGGCCAGGGCCAGGTTGTCCGCCTGTCCCGGGGCGCGTCCCTGTCCGACTTCGCGGACAAGATCGGCGCGAACCCGGCGAGCCTGGTGCAGGTGCTGTTCCACCTCGGCGAGATGGTGACGGCTACGCAGTCGGTCAACGACGAGACCCTGCAGCTGCTCGGTGCCGAGTTGAACTACAACGTCCAGGTCGTCTCCCCCGAGGAAGAGGACCGGGAGCTGCTCGAGTCGTTCAGCATCGAGTTCGGCGAGAACGAGGGCGACGAGAGCGCCTTGGTTGCGCGGCCGCCCGTGGTCACCGTCATGGGCCACGTCGACCACGGCAAGACCAAGCTCCTCGACGCCATCAGGCACACCAACGTGGTGGCGCGCGAGGCGGGCGGCATAACCCAGCACATCGGTGCCTACCAGGTCATGACCGAGATCGACGGTGAAGAGCGGAAGATCACCTTCATCGACACCCCCGGTCACGAGGCGTTCACCGCCATGCGTGCCCGTGGCGCGAAGACCACCGACCTCGCGGTCCTGGTCGTCGCGGCCGACGACGGCGTGAAGCCGCAGACCACCGAGGCGCTCAACCACGCGCAGGCGGCCGGCGTGCCGATCGTCGTGGCGGTCAACAAGATCGACAAGGAGGGCGCCGACCCGAACCGGGTGCGGGCGCAGCTCACCGAGTACGGTCTGGTGGCCGAGGAGTTCGGTGGTGACACCCAGTTCGTGGACGTGTCCGCGACCAAGGGGATCGGCATCGACAGCCTGCTGGAAGCGGTCATCCTGACCGCCGACGCCGCGCTCGACCTACGGGCCAACGCGACCCAGGATGCCCAGGGCGTCGCGATCGAGGCCCAGCTGGACAAGGGCCGCGGCCCCGTGGCCACGGTGCTCGTCCAGCGCGGCACGCTGCACGTCGGGGACTCCATCGTCTGCGGTGACGCCTACGGCCGTGTCCGGGCGATGCTCGACGAGAACGGTGCCCAGCTCAGCGAGGCGCCGCCGTCCCGCCCAGTGCAGGTCCTCGGCCTCACCGCGGTGCCGGACGCCGGCGACAACTTCCTCGTCGTCTCCGACGACCGCATCGCCCGGCAGATCGCCGAGCGGCGCGAGGCACGCGAGCGGACCGCGCAGTTCGCCCAGCGCCGCCGCCGGGTCACGCTGGAAGACCTGGACTCGGTGCTGAAGGCGGGCGAGCGCGAAGAGCTGCTGCTGATCATCAAGGGCGACGTGTCCGGATCGGTCGAGGCCCTAGAGGACGCGCTGCTCAAGATCGACGTGGGCGAGGAGGTGTTCCTGCGGGTCATCGGCCGCGGCGTCGGCGCGATCACGCAGGACGACGTTAACCTGGCCATCGCGTCCGACGCGGTGATCATCGGCTTCAACGTCCGCCCGGCTGGCCGGGCCGGCGAGCTCGCCCAGCGTGAGGGCGTCGACATCCGCTACTACTCGATCATCTACCAAGCGATCGAGGAAGTGGAGGCCGCGCTCAAGGGCATGCTCAAGCCGGAGTTCGAGGAGGCCCAGCTCGGCACCGCGGAGATCCGCGAGATCTTCCGAGTGCCGAAGGTCGGCAGCATCGCCGGCTGCATCGTCCGGTCCGGCACGATCACCCGCAACAGCAAGGCGCGTCTCATCCGGGACGGCGTGGTCATCTCCGACAACCTCACGGTCGACTCGCTGCGCCGGTTCAAGGAGGACGCGACCGAGGTCCGCGAGGGCTACGAGTGCGGTATCGGCATCGGCTACAACGACCTGCGGCTCGAAGACGTCATCGAGACCTTCGAGATGCGCGAGAAGCCGCGGGTCTAAACCCGGCAGCAGAAAACCACGCGAGCGGGCCCGCCTAGTCGAGGCGGACCCGCTCCCGCGGCCCACCCGACGGTTATCCAGCAGGGATTGCCGGGTAGCGGGTCGTACCATGGCTAAGTAACGATCATCGAGCAAAGTCCTGTCCCAACAGGCACCTACTACCTTGTACGTGGGAGCACTCACGCTGGACGTGCTGCTAGGCGACGTCCACTCGCTGAAACACAAGCGGGGCGTTATCCGACCGCTTGTCGCTGAACTGCGCCGCCGGTTCCCCGGTGTCGCGGTCGCCGAGACGGGTCACCTTGACCTGCACCGGCGTGCCGAGATCGGCGTGGCGGTCGTGTCGGCGACCGCCGGCAACGCCACTGAGGTGCTCGAAGAGTGCGAGCGCATGGTCGCGGCGCGGCCGGAAGTAGAGCTACTGTCCGCGCGGCAGCGGCTATTCACCGAAGAGGAGTGACCGACGATGGACGCTGCCCGGGCCCGCCGATTGGCGGAGCGCATCACCAAGATCGTGGCCGAGATGCTCGAGCGCCGGGTCAAGGACCCCCGCCTGGGCTTCGTTACGGTTACGGAGGCGCGGCTGACCGCTGACCTGCGTGAGGCGACCGTCTTCTACACGGTCTACGGCTCCCCTGAGGAGCGCGCGGAGACCGCGGTGGCGCTGCGCAGCGCCACCGGGATCGTCCGGACCGAGGTCGGCAGGCAGCTTGGCCTGCGGCATACGCCGTCGCTTGAGTTCGTCGCCGATGCCCTGCCCGACAATGCCCGGCGGATCGACGATCTCGTCGCGGCCGGCTAAGGACGCGGACGCCGAGCTTGCCCGCGCCCGCGAGGGTGCCCAGTGGGCGGGCGACCCCGACCCGTACCGCAAGCCCGCTGACGAGTGGGACGAGGACGCCGAAGGCGACGAAGACTTCGAAGACGACGTGGAAGACGAGTAACGTGCCAGAATCTGGGCTAGTCATCGTCGACAAGCCTGCCGGAATGACGTCTCATGATGTCGTCGCGCGGGTCCGGCGGCTCGCCGGAACCCGCCGCGTCGGGCACGCTGGTACCCTCGACCCGATGGCCACCGGCGTCCTCGTGATCGGCGTGGAGCAGGCCACGCGGATGCTTGGCCACCTGATGCTGACCGCCAAGGAATACCGCGCGACCATCCGCCTAGGCCAGTCGACCACGACTGACGACGCAGAGGGCGAGCCAATCGGCGGTGCTCCCGCGGCCGGCATCACGCCGGACAAGCTCGACGCCGGGATAAAGAACCTAACCGGCGAGATCATGCAGGTCCCGCCGGGTGTCAGCGCGATCAAGGTGAACGGCCAGCGCGCCTACAAGCTCACCCGCGCTGGCGCCGCCCCCGAGCTGAAGCCGCGTCAGGTGACCGTCTACGACTTCGCGGTCAGCCGGGTTGCGGCCGATGGCGACTACCTCGACGTCGATGCGGTCATCGGCTGCTCCAGCGGCACCTATATCCGTGCCCTGGCGCGAGACCTCGGCGTTGCCCTTGGCACTGGCGGCCACCTCACCGCCCTGCGCCGTACGAAGGTCGGGGCCTATGACATCGCACGGGCCCGCACCCTGGACCAACTGGCCGAACGATTTCTCCTCATCTCGCTGCCCACAGCCGCTGCCGCCGCGTTCGAGGTAGTTGGACTCACCTGGCAGCAGGCGCGGCGCCTGGCTCACGGTGCCCAGATCCCGCTGGGTGAGCTTGGGGGACCCGGCGGGACTGCGGTTCTCGGCGCGCCAGCCCCCGCGATGACGGCAGCGGTGCTCAGTGACGTGGCCCCAGGAGAGGCGCTCGCCGCGTTCGCCCCGGGCGGCACGCTCGTGGCGCTCGTGACCGTTGAGTCTGCTCGCCTCCGCTCGCTAGCCGTCTTCACGACCCCCGAGGAACTTGGCCATGATCTTGGCGAGTAGACCGGGTCCTGCTCTCGCGATCATCGTCGCATGCCTCCGAGCTCAAGAGTCCTGCCGCGGCATGGCTAGTCTTGTTCCGACAGGCGAAGGAGGGGCAAGCAACCGTGTACCGCTGGTACGGCCTCGATGAAGTGCCGGAAGACTGGGGTAAGTCCGTCGTCACGATCGGTGTCTTCGACGGCGTGCACCGCGGTCATCAGCGCGATCTCGCCCGCGCGACCGAGATCGCCAGGCAGTCGAAGCTCCCAGCGGTCGTGGTGACCTTCGATCCGCATCCCGATGAGGTGACCCGGCCTGGCAGCCATCCGGCCGCACTCAACTCGGCCCACCGCCGTGGCGAACTGCTAGGGAGCGAAGGCATTGACGCCGTCTGCGTGCTGCCCTTCACGCTGGAGTTCTCCCGGCTCGATCCCGACGAGTTCGTGCGGACGGTGCTGTTCGACCGGCTGCACGCGGCGGCGGTCGTGGTGGGAGAGGACTTTCGGTTCGGGCACAAGGCGGCCGGCGACATGAGCCTGCTCGCCAAGCTTGGCGAGAAGTACGAGTTCACCACCGAGGGACTGCCGTTGCTGGTCGCCGACGGGCAGACAATATCGTCGTCGGCGATCCGGACCATGCTGGCCGCCGGTGACGTGGCTGCCGCGGCCAAGGCACTCGGCCGCCCGCACCGCGTCGAGGGAACGGTGATCCGGGGCCACCGGCGTGGCCGGGAGATGGGCTTCCCAACCGCGAACGTGGAGTCGCCCGCGCACACGGCGATCCCCGCCGACGGCATCTACGCGGGCCGGCTGTCCAGGCTGGACGCCGAAGGCGCGGATGTGGAGCGGTGGCCAGCGGCGATCTCGATCGGGACGAACCCGACGTTCGGTGAGAACGCCAGGACCGTCGAGGCGTATGCGCTCGACCGCGACGACCTGGACCTGTACGGCGTGCACGCGGCGATCGACTTCACCCACCGGCTGCGGGGCACGCTGCGGTTCGACTCGGTGCAGGCCCTGGTCGAGCAGATGCGCCGGGACGTTGACGAAGCCAGGGAGCTTACCGGGTTCGGCGTAACGGGTCTATAGCACGTGGTATTGTAGAACGCTACCGGTAAAGCTACCGGGCCGGGACGTGCTGCACCCTCAACGCGGCTGTCCCCTGGGGAACCGTCCACGACGGATCGCTTAAAACCACAGTGCTTCAGGAGCATGGCGCTTCTGAAGCATGGCAATTCTAAGGAGCCACGTGCCGCTCGACACCGAAGTCAAGAAGCAGATCTTTGCGGAGTACGCGACCAGTGAGGGTGACACCGGTTCGCCGGAGGTCCAGATCGCGCTCATGACCCGCAGGATCAACGACCTGAACGAGCACCTCAAGCTGCATCAGCACGACCACCACAGCCGTCGCGGGCTGTTGCTCCTGGTCGGCCGCCGTCGTCGCTTGCTGACCTACCTGCGCAACACTGACATCAGCCGCTACCGGACGCTCATCGAGCGCCTCGGCCTGCGCCGGTAAGGCCTGCGCCACTAGGGTCCGTGCCGTCAGGCACGCGCCCGAGGCCTTGGCTCTAGCCTGCGACACCGGGTCCGGGCAATGCTGGACCCGGTGACATGGGGTCGGTAACGTTGACACCGACTCTCATGAGATAACTGAATACGAGCGACAAGACACATCCCGTAGCCCCCGGCCCAAGCGCCGGGCCGGTCCTCGGTAGTGGTCCCCGGGCCTCGCTGATTGACCAAGCGCAGCACCCCCGAGGACTTCGATCGAAGACCGGCCGACGCCCCGCTGGAACATAGTCCACGAGCTCAGCACGTTCGACGTGCGGTGCCGCGAAGCGGCGCTGGTGAGCATGAGGATCCGGCGGGCGCGCCAGAGCCAAACCACGGTACGGCGGCGGGTGGGTGCGGGATCTACCGCAAGGAGGTCTCACCCGTGAAGGGTGTGAAAAGCGCCGAAGCCGTTATTGATAACGGCGAGTTTGGCGTCCGCAAGATTAGGTTCGAGACGGGGCGCCTCGCGCGCCAGGCCTCGGGTTCTGCCCTAGCCATCCTCGATGACGAGACCGTCGTCCTGTCGGCCACCGTCGCCAGCAAGCAGCCCAAGGAAGGGCTCGACTTCTTTCCGCTGACCGTGGACGTCGAGGAGCGGATGTACGCCGCGGGCCGCATTCCAGGCTCGTTCTTCCGCCGCGAGGGCCGCCCGTCAGAGGACGCGATCCTCACCTGCCGCCTGATCGACCGCCCGCTGCGCCCGAGCTTCGTCAAGGGGCTGCGCAACGAGATCCAGGTCGTCGTCACGGTGCTGGCGCTGCAGCCGGACCACCTGTACGACGTGGTGGCGATCAACGCCGCCTCGATGTCCACGCAGCTGGCCGGCCTGCCGTTCTCTGGCCCGATCGGCGGCGTGCGCGTCGCCCTGATCAAGGACCAGTGGGTGGCTTTCCCGACCCACGAGCAGCTGCAGCTCGCGACGTTCGACATGGTCGTAGCGGGTCGCGTCCTTGAGGACGGCGACGTCGCGATCATGATGGTGGAGGCCGAGTCCACGCCGGAGACCCTCAGGCTGCTGGCTGACGCCGAGACGACCGGGGCGATTGCCCCCGACGAGGAAACCGTCGCGGAGGGCCTGGAGGCCGCCAAGGAGTTCATCGCCGCGCTGTGCGAGGCGCAGAAGGTGCTCGCCACCGAGGCGGCCGAGGCCGGGATCAGCCCGGCGGCCACCGCCGACTTCCCGGTCTTCACGGACTACGCGCAGGACGTGTACGAGGCCGTCAGGGCCGCCGTCTCCGACGAGCTCGCCAAGGCACTGACGATCGCCGGCAAGCACGACCGCGAGGTCGAGCAGGACCGCGTGAAGGCCTTGGCCGTCGAGCGCGTCGGCGGGCAGTTCGAGGGCCGTGAGAAGGAAATCGGCCCGGCGTTCCGCAGCCTGACCAAGAAGCTGGTCCGGGAGCGGATCATCCGCGACGGCCTGCGCATCGACGGCCGTGGCCTCACCGACATCCGGCCGCTGGCCGCCGAGGTCGGCGTGCTGCCCCGGGTGCACGGCAGCGCTCTGTTCGAGCGCGGCGAGACCCAGATCCTGGGCGTCACGACGCTCAACATGCTGCGCATGGAGCAGGCGATCGACACGCTCAACCCCGAGCGGACCAAGCGCTACATGCACAACTACAACATGCCGCCATACTCCACCGGCGAGACCGGCCGCGTCGGCTCGCCCAAGCGCCGCGAAATCGGTCACGGCGCGCTCGCTGAGCGGGCGATCCTCCCGGTGCTGCCGGCGCGCGAGGAGTTCCCGTACGCGATCCGGCAGGTGTCCGAGGCGATCAGCTCGAACGGCTCCACGTCCATGGGCTCGGTCTGCGCCTCCACGATGGCGCTGCTCAGCGCGGGGGTCCCGCTGAAGGCCATGGTCTCCGGCATCGCGATGGGCCTCATCCACGAGGGCGGCCAGTACGTAACGCTGACCGACATCCTGGGTGCCGAGGACGCGTTCGGCGACATGGACTTCAAGGTCGCCGGCACGGAGGAGGTCATCACCGCCCTGCAGCTCGACACCAAGCTCGACGGAATCCCGGCCTCGGTCCTGGCCGCCGCGCTCAAGCAGGCGCACGGTGCCCGGATGACCATCCTCGGCGTGATGCGCGACGCGATCGCCGCGCCGGGCGAGATGTCGCCGTTCGCGCCGCGGATCATCACCCTCAAGGTTCCAGTCGACAAGATCGGCGAGGTCATCGGCCCGAAGGGCAAGATGATCAACTCGATCCAGGACGACACTGGAGCCGAGATCACCATCGAGGACGACGGCACGATCTACGTCGGCGCGACCGACGGCCCGTCCGCGGAGGCGGCCCGGTCGGCGATCAACGCGATCGCCAACCCGCACATCCCGGAGATCGGCGAGCGGTTCCTCGGCACGGTCGTCAAGACCACCACGTTCGGCGCGTTCCTGTCGCTGCTGCCGGGCAAGGACGGCCTGCTGCACGTCACCCAGATCCGCAAGCTGCATGGCGGCAGGCGGATCGAGAACGTCGAGGACGTCATCCACGTCGGTGACAAGATCCAGGTCGAGATCCGCGAGATCGACGACCGCGGCAAGCTGTCGCTGGTCCCGGTCGAGGTCATCGAGCGCGAGGCCGCGGGCGAGGACCTGTCCGGTGGCGAGGGCGGCGCCGGTGGCGACCGGCCCGAGCGCTCGGAGCGTTCGGAGCGCGGAGACCGGCCACCCCGAGATGGCGACGCTGGTGCCCGCCCCCGCACCCGGCACCGCTCGCGGGAGCGCAACGAGCTAAATGAGCGCAAGCCCCGATTCGACCATCCGTAAGTCCGTCCTTCCGGGCGGGCTTCGGGTGGTCACCGAGTTCCTGCCTTCTGTCCGCTCGGTCGCCCTGGGCATCTGGGTCGGCGTTGGCTCGCGCGACGAGGACCTAGCGCACGCGGGCGCGACCCACTACCTGGAGCACCTGCTGTTCAAGGGCACCAGCAAGCGCACCGCGCTGGAGATCTCCGCGTCGATGGACGCCGTCGGCGGCGAGATGAACGCGTTCACCGCCAAGGAGTACACGTGCTACTACGCGCGGGTGCTCGACGCGGACCTGCCCCTGGCGATCGACGTGCTGTCGGACATGGTCACCAGCTCGCTGATCGAGCCGCGCGAGGTGGACGCCGAGCGCAACGTGGTCCTCGAAGAGATCGCGATGAACGAGGACGACCCCACGGACACCGTGCACGAGGCGTTCACCGCCAAGCTGTACGGCGACACGCCGCTGGGCCGGCCGATCCTCGGCACGGTCGACTCGATCAACGCGATCAGCCGTGACCAGATCAACGAGCACTACGTCGGGCGGTACACCCCGCCGCACCTGGTCGTCTCGGCGGCCGGCAACCTGGATCACGACACGATCGTGGCACTGGTGCGCGCGGCGTTCGGCCCGGTGCTTAACCGATTTGACGGTGCCACGCCCGCGGCCCCCCGGCTGCGGGATTCCGCCGACCTCACCGACGGGTACGGCCCGTCGGCCGGGGCAGGGGCTGCGCTGGTCACCCGCGACATCGAGCAGGCCAACCTTGTCCTGGGCTGCGAGGGGCTGTCTCGCACAGACGACCGGCGCTTCGCGCTCGGCGTGCTTAACGCCGCGCTCGGCGGCGGCATGTCGTCCCGGCTCTTCCAGGAGGTCCGGGAGAAGCGCGGCCTGGCATACTCGGTGTACAGCTTCGCCTCGCAGCATGCTGACACCGGCATGTGGGGCATCTACGTGGGCTGCCTGCCGTCCAAGGCCGACGAGGTGCTGTCGATCTGCAACGCCGAGGTCGCCAAGATAGTGGCAGACGGCCTCACCGACGAGGAGCTTGCGCGCGGCAAGGGCCAGGTCCGGGGCGGCATCGTTCTCGGCCTGGAGGACCCGTCCTCCCGGATGACCCGTATCGGCAAGGCCGAACTGGTCTACCCGAACCTGGAGCTAGTGGACGACATACTCGCCGCCATCAGCGCCGTCACCCACGACGATGTCCGGGCGGTTGCGCAGGCCGTCCTCACCCGCCCCAAGGCCCTCGCCGTCGTCGGCCCGTTCGACGATGTCTCACAGTTCACTGGGGCGGTCGCCTAGTACTGGGACAGTGCCCCGGACCTTCGCGCGCCCGGCCATGCCTGGACAATGCCGAATGTCGGTTTCGGTGGATGGCGGGTGCGCCTCCGGCCCGGGCTGGTTCCCCGGAATGCCGCAAGTGCTGTGGATTGCGCCGCTTTTTTCGGCGCAATCCACAGCGCACAAGATGATCATGTCCGCAGACCTGCCCGATGTGGCTTGCATGGCCTATCAGGTTTCCCATTAGTATCGCCAGTAACAGATCGTAGGGCGCTGTTGTAGTGGGCTTTTCACTGCACGAGTCTTATCGCGGAGGCGGAATGATCAAGGTCGGGGTGCTCGGGGCCAAGGGGCGGATGGGACAGCAGGCCTGTGCCACCGTCACCGGCGATCCGGACACGGAACTGGTCGCCCAGGTAGACACCGGGGACTCGCTCAGCGACCTCCTGGCGGCCGACGTCATCGTCGACTTCACGCACGTCGGCGTTGTCATGGACAACCTCCGCTGGTGCGTCGAGCATGGCCTCAGCGTGGTCGTCGGCACCTCCGGGTTCACTGACGACCGGCTCACCGAGCTTAATAGCTGGCTTGAGGCGGCGGAGCCTGGTGTCCGGGTGCTCATCGCCCCGAACTTCTCCGTCGGCGCGGTCCTCATGATGCGGTTCGCTGCCCAGGCGGCCAGGTTCTTCGAGTCCGCGGAGGTCATCGAACTGCACCACGCCAACAAGCTCGATGCCCCGTCAGGAACGGCGCTACGCACCGCCGCCATGATCGCCGAGGCCCGCGCCGCGGCGGGACTGGGGCCGTCACCGGATGCCACCAGCCAGGAGGTGCCCGGCGCGCGTGGTGCCAGCGTGGACCAGGTGCACGTCCACTCGGTCCGTGTCGCTGGCCTGGTGGCACACCAGGAAGTGCTGTTCGGCGGCAACGGCGAGACCCTGACTATCCGCCACGACTCGCTGGACCGCGCATCCTTCATGCCCGGCGTCCTGCTGGCTATCCGTGGCCTAGCCTCACTCCCGGCGGGCCTGACGGTAGGTATCGAGCCGCTGCTCGGCCTGGACTAGCGCCTACGCGGAAGCACCGGAACACGGGGCACCGCGTCGCCTATCTGACCCCGATAGCGGTCAGCCAGTCGCCGTCGTGTCCGCGATCCAGACAGTGCGGGCAATGGAGCATCGGTGCTGCCGGGATAGGGATGGCAGTGATGGCGCCTTGCCTACAAAACGTGCTCGACACCTATGCGCCACCACTGCTCTTTGGGCGTCACCGGTGTGGCCCGCGACTGGCTAGCCGTCGTTCCCGTGGTACACGACGGCGTAGGCTCGGGAGCATGTGCAGGAGCATTAAGACACTGCGGCCGCCCTACGCCGAGCAGGTGACGGATGATGACATCCGGGCAGCGGCCGTGCAGTACGTGCGCAAGATCAGCGGTTTCCGTAGCCCCGCCGGGCACAATGCCGCGGCTTTCGACCAGGCCGTCGAGGAGATCGCCGCCGCCAGCGCGCGACTCCTCGAAGCGCTTGAGGTACGTGGCACGCCGAAGGCACCCGTCGCCGCCGAGTGAGCGGTAACCTGTGCGCCATGGAAGCCACGGAGGGCATCGAGGCCATGGACGACAACGCCTTGGACGCCGAAGACGGAGCGGACGAGGAGAGCCGGGTCGAGGTGGAGATCACCTACGACACATCAGCCGCGCCGCACAAGGCGGACGAGCCTTACCTGTACGTCATGTACGACGCATCCAAGCCGGAGGCGGGGAAGTTGTACTTCACGCAGGCCGAATGGGACGCGTTCGTGCTTGGCGTCAGGGACGGGGAATTTGACCTGGACGAGGACGGCAACCTGCCGCCCGTCCCGCAGAGCCAGCATCAGCCTGAAGACGAGGGCGCCGAAGAAGGGTAACCAAGGCCCTGCCTGGGGTCTGCTAGCGGGTCTGGTACCTACCGGACCTTTGAGGTTACTCTGCGAATATGCTCCCGATACCGCCGAAGCCCGTTCTCGACTCGCGGCGGTTCGGCCGTACGTCGATTCCGTTCCTGCTCGGCTTGGCGCTGCTGTCAGTGGTCGCCATCGTCGCCCTCGCGGTCGTTGTGGTGGAGCGCGGTCCGGCGCCCTCACTTGTCGGCCTCTTCCTGTCGATGCTGCCGATCCCGTTGCTCGTGGCGCTCATCTTGCTCATCGACCGGATGGAGCCGGAGCCGCGGGCGCTGCTGCTGGCGATCTTCGGCACCGGTGCAGGCATCGCCGTGGTCATTTTGCTCCTGGGGCATATCACTGGCAGCGCCGCGGTCGCCGTTCCGGAACTAGGGCCGCACGCTGGACGCAGGGTCGCCATCAGCATCGGCGCCGCGATCGGGGCGGCCGCCGTCGCGGAGTCACTCAAGGGCACGGTTCTGCTGGCCCTGCTGCCATCGCGCCGCACCGAGATCGACGGCGCGACCGACGGCGTCGTCTACGCGAGCATGGTCGGGCTCGGCTTCGCGCTGGTCGCCAACCTCTACGCCTACGCCGTGGCCTGGGACTCGGGCATCAGTTCCCTCGCGGAGGAGTTCGGGAGACGAGGCGTGTTCGGCCCGCTGTGGGAGGCCCTCTTCACGTCCATGATCGGCCTGGGCATCGCCTACGCGGCGGCCCGCCGGGGCAGGACAGGCTACTGGGCGATCGGGGTCGGCTGGGTCCTGGCGATCGCGCTCGACGCCCTGTGGAACAAGTCGGTCACCGAGGGCGGAGCCTCGCTGGCCATCACGTACCTGATCCTGTTCATCGTGCTCGCCGTGGTCGTCGGCCTCGTCTTCGCGGACTGGCGCCGCATCATCGGCATGATCTACAGCTTCCTGCCGCAGTTCGCCGACTCGGCCACCGTCACTTCCAGTGATCTTCGCATGCTGACCAGCCTATGGCTCCGCCGCAGGGGCCGTCAGTGGGCGCGACTCAACATCGGCCACGACGCCGTGCATGCCATGACCGTCTACCAGCTCGCCGCGACCGAGCTTGCGATGGCCTGCAACCGCAACAGCCACGGCCGCCTTACTCCCGAGCACTTCGAGCGGCACCGCGACGACTCGCTGAGGCTCATGCGTGAGGCGGCTGGGCTAATCCGCGATCGCCAGCAGCTCTACCCGCCCCCGTGGGTGGGCAATGCCCCGTCCGCCTTCGTTCCGTGACTTCACCAGAGCATTCCGGCCGTGGACGCGTCGAGTACACCCTCATGTCGCAGCAGCCACTCCTTGCGTTCCACGCCTCCGCCGTAACCGGTCATCGAGCCGTCGGCGCCGATGACCCGGTGGCACGGGACGATGATCGAGATCGGGTTCCTGCCGTTGGCCAGGCCAACCGCGCGCGAGGCGACCAGCGACTTGCCGAGCGCGAGCGCGACTTGCCCGTAACTGGCGGTCTTGCCGAACGGGATGAGGGTCAGTTGCGTCCAGACCGCGATCTGGAACTCGCTGCCGCGGGGCGCGAGCGGCAGGTCGAACTCGGCCCGCTCACCGGCGAAGTACTCTGCCAGTTGCTGAGCCGCCTGCGGGAAGGCGCCCGGCCGGTGCTCCCACTGCGGCCGAAGGGCCATAGTGTGCCGGCCACCGTCGAACAGGTACAGGCCGGTTAGCGCGCGGTCATCCCCGGTCAGCAGCAGCCGCCCGATCGGCGAGTCCACGATGTCGTATCCGACCTCCTGCGTGGCGGCCGGCGGTGGCTGGAACGGTGTGCTCATGCTGTCTGCCCTTCATCTTCTAGTGTGGCCCACAGGTGGTGGGTGGCGTAGGAGCGCCAGGGACGCCAGGCGGGGGCGTCTGTCGGGGTCCAGCCAAGCTTTGCCAGCGCCCGAACGATCCCGGCGTCGGTTGCCAGCCAGGTATCAGGGTCGGACAGGGCGCGCATGCGGATGTAGTTCGCCGTCCAGGCGCCGACGCCCGGCAGCGCCAGCAGTTTCGCGGCAGCCTCGTCCCGGTCCACGCCCGGGTGCAGCGGCAGGTCGCCGCTCGCGAGGGCCGTCGCCAGCGTGATGAGGGCACGTGCGCGCGACTTCGGCATCGGCAGGTCGTCCGGATCAGCCGCAGCGAGCGTGGCGGCGTCGGGGAAGCAGTGGGTTAGGCTTCCGCTCGGGGTTGGCAGCGGCTTGCCATAGGTGGCCGCGAGGCGCTCTGCGAGCTTGCGCGCGGCCGCGACGGAGACCTGCTGGCCGAGGACGGCACGGATCGCCATCTCGTGGGCGTCCACGCAGCCAGGGGAACGACGGCCGGGGCACCGCGTGGCCAGCGGGCCGATCAGCGGGTCAGCCGCGAGACGGGCGGTGACGGCTTGCGGGTCGGCGTCCAGATCCAGCAGCCTGCGGCAGCGCTGGACGGCTGTTGTCACGTCGCGCAGGTCGGTCAGCTCCAGGTCGCATTCAACGTAGGGGTCCTGGCGGCCTTCCCGCCCACGACCGGGCGGGTGGCGCAGCGAGATGAGGGCCGGTCCGTTCTGAAGGAGAATTGATCTTTTGTAGGTGTGGCCAGCAAGCTCTTCCACGCCAGGGATGGCGCGGGCGGCCAGGAAGCTGAAGATACGGGGGAGGTCAATGGGGGGGCGGTAGGGGAGGCGGAGGCGGATGATTCCTGGTGGGGCCCCCGCTGCCTGGCGACTGGCCCGCTCGCGCAGGCGGGTCGGCGCGGTGTCGAAGACCTCCAGCATCGTGGCGTTGAACTGGCGGATGCTGGAGAAGCCCGCCGCGAACGCGATGTCACCCACAGGCAGGCCAGTCGTCTCGATGAGCGTCCGTGCCGTCTGCGCCCGCTGGGCCCGGGCGATGGCCAGCGGGCCCGCCCCCAGCTCTGCACTGATGAGGCGGCGGACCTGGCGCTGCTCGTAGCCGAGGCGGGCCGCGAGGCCGTCTATTCCCTCGCGGTCGACGACGCCGTCGGCGATGAGGCGCATCGCGCGGGCGGTCGTGTCGGCCCTGACGTTCCACTCGGGGTCACCGGGGGAGGCGTCGGGGCGGCAGCGCTTGCAGGCGCGGAAGCCATGTTGCTGCGCGGCGGCGGCTGTCTTGAAGAAGCGGACGTTCTGTCGCTTGGGCGTGATGGCCGGGCAGGACGGGCGACAGTAGACGCCGGTGCTGGTGACGGCGGTGACGAACATGCCGTCGAACCTCGCGTCCTTGCTGGCTGCCGCCTGGTAGCGCTGGTCGTCGTCCATGGTGTCCAGCCTGCCGTGTCGCGGTGGCTCGTGGCTAGCGGAAATCAGACATGCTCGTCGTCGCGGCATGGCTGGCCCTGCGCCCCGCTCCCGGTGCTGCCGGGAGCGGGGCCGGGGCCGTCAGCTGATCGTGACGTGGATAAGGACGGTGAGGATGTTGTGGGTGGGCTTGGTGGAGTCGGTGATGGTGAGGGTGAAGGTGTAGCTGCCCCTCTTGGCGGGCTTGCCGGTGATGGCGCCGGTCTCCTTGTTGAGGGACAGGCCAGCTGGCAAGGCGGTGACGGCGGTAAAGGCGTAGGGCTTCTTGCCACCAGTGACGCCGATCGTGACGCTGTAGGCCTTGCCGTGCGTGCCGGCCCTGAGCGTGGTGTCGCTGACTTTGAGGACCGGGCCGGTGACGCTGCCAGCGGCCTCAACAAGTGCGCTGACCGCCGCCTTAGGCTTGCAGCCGCCGGTGGACAGTTCCACGTAGTAGGTGCCGGCCTTGGGAACCTTGAGGCTGGCGGCCTTGCCGGCGCCGAGGGTCGCGGAAGCGACCTTGGCGTTGGCGGAGCTGTAGATCGCAGCGGCCAGGTTGCAGGCCGCGGAGGTGCTCGAGGTGTTGCTGAGTCGGACGGTGAGGGCGGCCTTAGCGACGAAGTAGGCCCAGTCCTGGGACGTGCCCGACGTTATGGACGTGGCGTAGATGGAGTTGCCCGCAAGCGGACCGAGCGCCGTCGCCTTGGTCGGGCCGAATGGCAGCGCGGCGAACGCGGTACCCCATTCGGCACTGCTCTCCGGCTCGATGGTGTAAGTGGCCGACCCGGATGAGTCGCAGTAATTGCCGGCGCCGACGACTGCCAGATAGTACAGTCCCGCGGGGTCGCCGGCCAGTCGGCCGCCCACGTTAAACGTGATGGCGGCGTTGGAGTTCAGCGTGGCTGAGTCCAGCGCGTAGTCGGCGGTGCCGTGGTTGTCATACAGGTAGACGTTGAGGAACGGGCAGCTGGTCCCGTTGACGGTCGTGTTGACGATGCGGATCGTGCCCGTGGCGGAATCCGGCTTCTTGTACAGTGCATACCAGTCCGTCGGGTAGCCCGCGAAGGAGTTCGCGCCCGCGTACTTGACGCCGCCTCGCAGCGGGGGCCAGTCGACGCTGGAGGCGGACCTGGCTGGGGTCGCGGGCAGTGTCGGCACCGGGGCCGGGTTGGCGAGCTCGCTGCTGGGCTCCAGCTCGATGGTGTAGCTGGCGTTGCCTGAGGTGCCGCAGTAGTTGCTGGCGCCGGAGACCCAGACGTAGTACAGGCCTTGTGGGTCGCTGGTGAGGTTGGCGGGGATGGTGAAGGTGACCGCGCCGTTGGCGTTCAGCGTGGCGGAGTTGAGTGCGCTATCTGACCAGCTGTTCTGCTCCTGGAGGTAGACGTTGATGTAGGGGCAACTGGTGCCGTAGACGGTGGTGTTGACGATGCGGACGGTAGCGGTGCGGCTGTCGGGCTTCTTGTACACGACGTACCAGTCTTCGGGCCAGCCGGCGAAGAGGTTGGTGTGGCTGTAGTTGATGCCGCCTTGCAGTGGTGGCCAGGCGGTGCCGATCGAGGTTCCCGCCGTGGCGGTCTTGCTGGGCAGTCGCGCCGGGTTGGCCAGCTCGCTGCCGGGCTCCAGCTCGATGGTGTAGCTGGCCCCGCCTGAGGAGTTGCAGTAGTTGCTGGCGCCACTCGCGTAGATGTAGTACAGGCCTTGTGGGTCGCTGGTGAGGTTGGCGGGGATGGTGAAGGTGACCGCGCCGTCGGAGGTAAGGGTGGCGGAGCCGATCGAACCGTCTGACCAGCCGTTCTGGTCTTCAAGATAGACGTTGAGGTTAGGGCAGCTGGTGCCGTAGACGGTGGTGTTGACGATGCGGACGGTGGCCGTGTGGCTGTCGGGCTTCTTGTACACGACGTACCAGTCTTCGGGCCAGCCAGTGAAGAGGTTGGTGTGGCTGTAGTTGATGCCGCCTTGCAGTGGTGGCCAGGCGTCGCCGATCGAGGTTCCCGCGGTGCCGGTCTTGCTGGGCACCCGCGCCGGGTTGGCGAACTGATTGCTGGGGCCTAGCTGCATCGTGTACGTCGCGTTGCCGGAGGGGCCGCAGTAGTTGCCGGCGCCACTCGCGTAGATGTAGTAGAGGCCTTGCGGGTCGCTGGCAAGGTTGGCTGGGATATTGAACGTCACCGACTGGTCCGCATTCAGGGTGGCGGAGTTGAGTGCGGCGTCTGACCAGCCGTTCTGGTCCTCAAGGTAGACGTTGAGGACAGCACAGGAGCTGTTGACCGATGTATTGGTGATAGTGGCCGTGGCCGTGGTGCCGTTGGGAGTCTTGTAGAAGACGTACCAGTCCTGCGGGTATCCCGCGAAGATATTGGTCTCGCTGTAGGTGACGCCCCCCTGGAGCGGCGGCCAGGCAGTACCGATCGACGTGCCAGGGGCTATGTTGCCCGCTGGCGTGGCCTGCCTTGCCGGGGCCGTGACGTCGGACGGCGCGGTGACCCTGAGCGGCTTTGGCGGCACCGTGGTCTTGGCCTTCGGTGGTGCCGCGGGCTTTGCTGGCGCTGTGGGCTTTGCTGGCGCTGTGGGCTTTGCTGGTGCTGTGGGCTTTGCTGGTGCTGTGGGCTTTGCTGGTGCCGTGGTCTTGGCCGTGACGGTTCCAGCTTGCGCGGGCGATGCCGGTACTGCGGACGCGGTCCCAGCAGCGGCTACCAGCGCGAGGCCCGGCAGCAAGACCGCCGTGGCGGCGATGGTACCGATCCGAGCGGCCATCTTCGAGCGAATATGAGTGATCCCTGTGATATGGTCCCTGACGCGGGCCATTATCTGCATCTTTCCCCCACCTTCAAACATTGGCAGGGGGTTGGCGACCGAGAAGCGCATGCATGCATCCGCCAGTTCCCGTCGATTCCCCCCACGTGAACAACGTCGCGCTAGAACACTACGTTTCGTGTGAAAAGTTAGCAAGATAAAGTTGGCAACGATTGCACTCACCGTAGTCATTACGTCGGATAGCGGAAAATGCTGGGAAATGATTCGCGACTATTCGGGAACGGCGCTGGCTTTGCGGGGAACGTTTCAAGTGCCTGGGGATGCCTGCTTGACGCGTCGGCTAAACATGGTCGCGGTAGTACGCTGGCTGCGGATAAGCGGGCGAGGGAGCAGATCGTGGCGGGTCAGTGGCTTGGCTGGTGGGGGCGAAGAGGCCTCCTGATAGGTGCCGTGATTGGAATGACGGTCCTAGATACCACAGGATGTGGCCAATTGCTGGGGCTGAGCAGCGGGTCGGCTTCTCCCGCCGTTACGAGTGTCCCCGCTTCGACCAGCGTCGCTGTCCCCCATAGCTCCGCCTCCAGCAGCCTCCCTGCCCCCGGCGGCTCCGCCTCCAGCAGCCTCCCTGCCCCCGGCGGCTCCGCCTCCAGCAGCCTCCCTGCCCCCGGCGGCTCCGCTTCCAGCAGCCTCCCTGCCCCCGGCGGCTCCGCTTCCAGCAGCCTCCCTGCCCCCGGCGGGAATGCCACGAGCAAGGCGACCCCTGGCAAGGGTTCGGCGGCCGACCAGCTCCCGCTCGCGGGACAGGCTATCGGCGTCGACCCCGGGCACAACGGCGGTAACTTCACGCATCTCGCCTATATCGAGCACCAGATCTGGAACGGGCGGGAGTGGGAGGACTGCAACACCACGGGGACAGCCACTGACGGCGGCTATACCGAGGCGCTGTTCAACTTCCAGGTGGCTACCTACCTGCGCGCTGACCTGGAATCGGACGGGGCGCGCGTCGTCATGACGCGAACGTCCAACACCGGTGTCGGGCCGTGCGTTAACGAGCGGGCGGCGATCATCAACGCCGCGCACGCGAGCGTCGCCATCGCGATTCACGCGGACGGCGCCGTGCCGAGCGGGCGCGGCTTCGCGATCCTGGTCCCGGTGGCTGACGGCCCGAACGACAAGATCATCTCCTCGTCGCTTGCCTTCGCAAGCGACGTCCGGGCTGCCATGCTCGCCGGGACGCCGATGCCGATCAGCAATTACGACGGTGTCGACGCCATCCAGCCACGCGACGACCTCGCCGGCCTCAACCTCGCCGCAGTGCCGATGGTCCTCATCGAGGTCGGTAACATGCGCAATGCGACCGACGCCGCCCTCGAGACGTCACCGGCATTCCAGCAGGACGTCGCGAACGCGCTTCGCGCCGCGATGGTCAATTTCCTGACCTGACCTGCGCTCAGGGAGGTCGCTGCGGCCCGGCCAGTCGGCCCGGCGCTGTGGCCCGGCGCTGTGGCCCGGCGCTGTGGCCCCGGCGGTGCGGCCCGGCGGTCGGCCTGCGTGCGGCCCGGCGGTGCGGCCCGGCGGTGTGGCCCGCGTGTGGCCCGGCGGTGTGGGCCCGCGTGTGGCCCGGCGGTGCGGCCCGGCGGTCGGCCTGCGTGCGGCCCGGCGGTGTAGCCCCGGCGGTGTGGCCCGCGTGTGGCCCGGCGGTGTGGGCCCGCGTGTGGGTCCGGCAAGTCGGCCCGGGCGGGTCGACTTATGGCACCGACCGACATATGTCAGAAAATGTCCCTGAATCAGATAGTCAAATCAGGCATATTGGACATAGTGGGGTACATTTCCTGACATAAGACGCTTAGTAGCGTTCTAGCTACTTATCGCTACCTATGGTTCCGCCTAGCGGCGCCAGAAATCGTACTGGTCGCGGCCGGGGCGGAAGCCGGCCGCCTCGACGATGTCGACTGCCTCCTTAAAGCGACCGCCGACGCGGCCAGGCAGGTGCGCGTCGCTGCCGAACGACACTGCCTGCCCGCCAGCCTCCCGCCACCAGCCGATGAGTTCCACTGAGGACAGCGGTGACTTCGTGTTGATCTCCAGAACGCGGCCAGATGCGGCCAGCGCGCGGAACACCGTTCGGTACTCTTCCTCGAACGGCTTCTCCTGGTACAGGTGCGGCCCCGAAGGCCAGTAGCGACGGGGGAAGTCGGCATGCGCGAGCACCTCGAAGATATCGCTGCGCTCGACCAGTCGCAGCAGTTCATCGAAGTACAGTCGCATGGCGTCATCGTGGCCCATGTGGTTGAACAGCGCGTCGGCGGCGATGACCCGGCCGTCGTGCGGGACGGCGTGCAGTGATCCGAGCACTCGGTCCCAGTCCCGGCTGTGGACGATCGCGGCAGCACTGCCGGCGAACAGATGCGCCTCGCCAGCCTCGATGCCCGCCAGAATCCGCAGATCAGGGAATCGTGACCGGCAGTCCTCGATGCAGGCCAGGTAACCGGTTACGTCCAGTGGCTTGATCCGGCTCCACCAGCGGGCGTCCGCCGCGATCCCGGTGATCGCGTCGCCCTCGCCAGCAGTCGTGAACTCTAGGTGCTCGGTGAACGCGATGGCTGGCAAGCCGATCGCGATAGCCTGCTCGCAGGTCCGGACCATCGAGGCGTCCGGGGACGTGTCGTAGGACCACTCTGAGTGGACATGATTATCCGCAGGCAGCACAGTCACTATTGTCGCATGCCGCGAACTTTGGGGGTTCTTCAGCCCGCGTAGTCGATCCGCTGCTGGGCGGGCGACGCTGAATAACCCGCATTCCTACCACTGGGCGTCGCGGGGTCTGGCGCTTGTGATCACGTAGACCTCACCGGACGGCGACTGGCTCTGTGCTGGGCCAGTGGGATCCCCTGGCTCCCCGGCCGGACCCGGTCCACGCTCGGCGCTTGGGCCGTCGTCCGTCGAGCTCTCCCCGGCCGCTGGCAGTGCGGCTGTCCCCTTCTTCGACTTGCCTAGCTTGGCCCAGCGATCCTCCCAGGAGGCCACATCACCATCGCAGGCCTGAACGTAGGCGATGAGCACCGGCAGCGTAGGCAGTCGGAGGCCACCGGCCGCCGAAGCCAGAGTGCGCATCGTGTAATGCGACTTCTCGGCCATATCCGGATAGTCAAGCCCCGCCTTCGAGCGCAGCACGCGCAGATCACGCGCGAACGCCGCAACGCTGTCAGCCTCGATTGCGAGCGGGCCGCTCTTCGCGGACGCCGGGTGCTCATCTGGCAGTGCATTGTCCCGCTGCCGGATGACCGTGCCGCCGACCCGGCTAAAGCTGCCGGTCCGGGGACCGGGGGCCGCGCGGAAACTGCCCGTGGCAGGGCCAGGCGTGGCGCGAAAACTGCCGGTCGCAGGTCCCGGCGCTGCCCGAAAGCTGCCAGTCGCGGCACCTGGCCGTCCGGCACCGGGGTATCCGGTACTGCCGAACGGCTGGCCTGGCCCGGCGCCTTGCCACTGGTGTCCCGGCGGCATTCCCTGCTGTGCCTGTCCGTACTGTGCCTGGTCGAACGGCTGCTGTCCGTACTGTGCCTGTCCGTACTGTGCCTGGTCGAACGGCTGCTGTCCGTACTGTGCCTGTCCGTACTGTGCCTGGTCGAACGGCTGCTGTCCGTACTGTGCCTGTCCGTACTGTGCCTGGTCGAACGGCTGCTGTCCGTACTGTGCCTGTCCGTACTGTGCCTGGTCGAACGGCTGCTGTCCGTACTGCGGCTGCCCGTACTGTGCCTGGTCGAACGGCTGCTGTCCGTACTGCGGCTGCCCGTACTGTGCCTGGTCGAACGGCTGCTGTCCGTACTGCGGCTGTCCGTACTGTGGCTGAGTGTAGCGTCCATCACTGAATGGCTGTTGCCCGTATTCTGTCTGGTCGAACGCCGGCTGCCCGTACCGTCCTTCGTCGTACTGTGCCTGATGGGGAAACGGTGCCTGATGAGGAAACGGTGCTTGCTGACCGGGGTGGGGCTGCCTGAACGCGGCGTCGCCGAACTGTGCTTGCGGGCCGGGCTGCGGCTGGCCAAACGGTGCCTCATCGAATGCCATTTGCGAGCCGAGTGGTGCCTGGCTTGCCTGCGGCTGGGCGAACGGGGCGTCAGCGAACTGTGGGTGCTGGCCGAACCCGGGCTGGCCGAACCCGGGCTGGGCAAACCCGGGCTGGGCGAAGTGTGCCTGCGGGCCGGGGTGTGGCTGCCCGAACGCGGCATCGGCGAATGGCCCTTGCTGATCCAACAGGGTCTGTGGCTGCTGACCCAACGGGGTCTGCGGCGTGAATGCGGCGTCCGCGAACTGTGGCTGGGCGAACTGTCCTTGACCGAACGAAGCCTCACCGAACTGTGCCTGTCGGCTGAACTGCCCCTCCTGGCCGAACGGTGCCTGCTGGGGGAACGGTGCCTGCTGGGCGGACGGCGGTTGCTGGCCGGGTTGGGGCTGGCCGAATGCGTCGCTGAACTGCGGTTGCTGGCCGAGTCCGTATTGCGTGAACGGTGCCTGCTGGGTGGGCTGCGGCTGGCCGAATGGTGCGGGGCCGAACTGCGTGTCCGGGCCGAACTGCGTGTCCGGGCCGAACTGCGTGTCCGGGCCGAACTGCGTGTCCGGGCCGAACTGCGGCGAGCTGGCGGGTGGCTGCCCGAACTGCGACTGGCCGGCAGACGCTGGTGAGTACTGTGCCTGTGATGCCCACACCGGCCCCTGACCAGGGCTGCCCGGGTAGGCGGCCTCGCCCCCAAGAGGCGCTCCGCCTGGGCTTGGGACTCCGCCTGGGTAGTAGGAGGCCCCAGGGGGCTGAGATCCCCCATATTGGGTCCCGGGCTGCGGACCTTCGGGCTGCTGGTCGTCGGCGTATGGCGCGGCCGGATAGGCACCACCGGGGTGGAAGCCATCCGGCTGCGACACACCAGGCTGCGACACACCAGGCTGCGGAGAGACTGGATGGGGATCGGCAGGACCGCCTGAGTAGTGGGCGCCTGGCTGTGACATGGCGGGGTGCGGCATGCCAGGATGTGGCCCAGTCGGGTCGCTCTGGTACAGGGTGCCCTGTTGTTCGCCGGGCTGTGCGGCGAACCCGTACGGAGCAGGCCCCTGCTGACCGGAGCCGAATTGCGTGGCCGCGAATGGTCCCGGCGTCGGCTGCCCGAAGTCGGCACCTGGCTGGCCCGCGGCGTACTCACTAGTCTGGGCGCGGGATTGGGGCTGCTGCCCGCTCAGGAACTGCCCGTCCGGGAACTGGCCCGCAGCGTACTGCTGCTGGTAGTGGCCCGGTGCCTGGGGAGCGTGCAGTGGCTGAGCCTGCGGAAACTGGTCAATGCGCCCGTCTGGCGCGGGCGCCCCATACGGGTTGCTGCCCTGCTGGTGTGCCTCCTGGCCGCGCTGGCCGCGCTGGCCGCGCTGGCTGCGCGCGTTCGGCTGTCCTTGCTGCTGACGAGGGGAGCTTGCCACCTGATCCTGCCCTGGGCCCGCCGCCTGCGCCTGGCGCTGCCTGCCGGGCTCCGACCGGGTGGGACGAGGCCCGAGAGGGCGCGAGTCCCGAGGGGCTGCAGGTGCGTTCGGCAAGGGGGAAGAATCGCCCTGACGGGGGCGGGCCTGACCTTGCGGTCGAGGGCGGGGGCCGGCTGGACGCGGTCTTGGACGGCCAGGAGCGTCGTCAGGGCGCGGGCCGGAGCGCCCGTAGGCGGCCACCGGGTCGCGTGGGACCTGGCGAGGCGGGCGTGGCGGGCCAGGTGGACGAGGCATGCTGCGCTCAGGGCGGGTGCGCGGCGCGCCGGGTGGCATATCGGCAGGCCGCGGCCGTCCCTCGCCGCGGGCAGAGGAGCGGTCGGCGTACCGGTAGCCAGGGTCAACCGGGTACGCCTCGGCATCCAGGAACGCCAGATCCGGATAGTCATCACCCGAGTCCCTGTAGTCATCCACAGGGGATCGCCTGTCGGGCCGTTCCTGGTCCTGCCGGTGGCCGTCCTGACGGTGGCCATCGGGGCGGTGGTGCTCGCGGTGACGGCTGTTATCGCGCTGGCTGTCCTGCTGGTAGTCGTCTTGGCGGAAATCGCGGGGGGAAGGGCCATCGAGATCGTTGTCGTAGTCGTCAGTAAAGCCGTCGGGATCGGGGTACTCGGTGGCCGAGGCCCGGCCTTGCGTACCCCGGCCGGGGCCGCTGCCTGGACGTTTCACCCGGCACCTCCTGGACACTGCGCTACACCCCGTGCATGGGAACGCGCACGTTCCCACCATGAGTGTAGGCCGCGGCGGCCGCCGGGACGGGGGCAGATGTCCAAATGACCTGGTTCGACAGGGTTTTATTTTCCTGGCATGGGGACCTAACCTGGAGATGGCAACGTGCGACTTTGCCGATGCCACCAGGATTCCGGCGCTGTACGGAGCGGCGATGACCGCATTGATCGTCTGGCTGATCGTGGCCGCCGTGCTTGGTGTGGCCGAGCTCATGACGACCACTCTCGCGTTGGGCATCATCGCGATAGCCGCTGTTGTCGCGGCCGGCGTTGGGGCACTGGACCTGGCGCTCCCGTTTCAGTTGCTCGCCTTCGTGGCCGCGTCAGGGGCGGGTCTCGGCTTCGCCCTTCCGGTCGCGCGACGGCACATCAAGCAGCCTCCGTTGCTGCGGACCGGGCCGGCAGCGCTGGTGGGTCGGCCCGGTCAGGTGCTGGAAGAGGTCACCGGGTATGGCGGGCGAGTGCGTATCGGTGGTGAGGTCTGGTCGGCTCGCTCATACGACGAGACCATGGTCATCCCGCCTGGCCAGACCGTTGACGTGATGCAGATCGAGGGTGCAACCGCTCTCGTCTATCCGCGGGAGTAAGTCATGTGGATTGCTGAGCTAGTCATTGCCGCGGTGATCGCCATTGTCGTTGTCCTGACGGTGGTGAAATCCGTGCGTATCGTCCCGCAGGCTAGAGCTCGCAACGTCGAGCGATTCGGCCGGTACCGCAAGACCCTGGAACCGGGGATGAGCTTCATCGTCCCGTTCGTGGACCGCGTGAAGCCGCTGATTGACCTGCGGGAGCAGGTCGTCTCATTCACCGGGCAGTCGGTCATTACCGAGGACAACCTTGTCGTGCAGATCGACACGGTGCTGTTCTTCCAGGTGACCGACCCCAGGGCGGCGGACTATGAGATCGTCGACTACATCCAGGCGATCGAGCAGATCACTGCGACCATGCTCCGGTCGGTCATCGGCTCGATGGACCTAGAGCAGACGCTCACCTCGCGGGACAAGATCAACACGCTGCTGCGCGGCGTACTCGACGACGCCTCCGGGAAGTGGGGCATCCGGGTCACGCGAGTGGAGATCAAGGCCATTGACCCGCCGAAGTCCGTCAAGGACGCCATGGAGAAGCAGATGCGCGCCGAGCGCGAGAAGCGGGCCGCGATCTTGACCGCTGAGGGAGCCCGGCAGTCGTCCATCCTCACCGCCGAGGGGCAGAAGCAGTCATCGATCCTGCGCGCCGAGGGCGACAAGCAGGCGGCGATCTTGCGGGCCGAGGGCGAGGCAACCGCGATCGCGCAAGTGTTCCAGGCGGTGCATGACAACGACCCGGACCCCAAGCTGCTGGCTTACCAGTACCTGCAGACGCTACCGCAACTGGCTAATGGCGCGGGCAACACGTTCTGGGTCATCCCCAGCGAGATGACGTCGGCCCTGAGGGCGGTAACTTCCGCGTTCAGCGGCGCTGCCGAGACGCAGAACGGAGAAGGCCTAGCGCGCGGTTTGAGGGCCATCACAGATGCCGCCATCGGCGCCGGTCCCGTCGAAGGCGGCCTGGGCGCGGGTGCCGGAAGCTCGACGGGCGTCTCGGCTCCCGAGACCCCGCCGTCTATCCCCGCTCCGGCACCTGCCCCGGATGAAGTGGTGATCAACGACCGCAAGGCGATCGAGTAAGGCCGTCTCCGACGGCGGCCACGGCCCTGCGACGGACACGTGGTGAGGTCAGCCGCTGCGGAGCAGGAGCATGATGATCGCCCCCATCGCGAACATGACAGTCGCCACCGTGACCGCGATCGCCAGGTGGGTGATGCTCGGCCGGCAACGCGCGAGCGAAGCTGGCGGCCACATCGCGAGAGTCCTGCTCGGCTGAGTGAGTGCTGAGGCGGCATCGGCTCCAGGGCTGGCGGTAATTACGGCGGGTGCACTCACCACTGGTGCTGAGCTGACCAGTGCGACCTGCCTGGCCTGCGCTAGGACCTTGGATGGCGCGTTGGGCACAGTGGGCGACACTGGCCTGCGTGCGACGGCTGGTGCGGGTGCCAATGTGACCTCGGCCCGCGTGGCTGGCAGGGAGCCGTGTGGCGGCCGGGAGACGGGCGTGACGGGCCGGGAGACGGGTGCCACCCCAAGGGACGAGGATGCCACGGGCAGGGAGGCACGTGCCGCTGGCAGGGCTAGCCGCGTCTGGGCGGGTGTCGCCTGGGCCGCGGCCGGAGCACCTGACGCGCGTGAGATCGCCGCCGTGATGCGCCGCTGATCGGGAATCCTGACCGCTGAAGCGGACGATCCCGCTCGCGCTCCGGCCGCCGCCAGGGACGAGCAGCCAACCGGGCGGGCCGGCAGGCCAAGCGAGGCAGCCGATGACCCGGTGAGGGATCGCCAGCGCTCCTCCCACTCGGGCAGTTTCCCGCCGCATCCACGGACGTACGCGGAGAGCACCGGCAGGTTGGGCAGTGACGGACCTGCCTCCGCCGCCACGATGACGTCTTGTGGATAGTGCACCCGGGCCGCCAGTTCGGCCGACCCGAGTCCCGCCTCACTCCTCAGCTGGCGCATCTCGCGAAGAAACCGTATCGCGTCGTCCATTGCGCCGTCAGCACCCATAGCGCGGGGTGTCACTCAGAGGCCCCCTTCCTCTCGTGAATCCATCAGGACCAGCTGGACCTGATGGATCTGCATGGCAAAAGCCATTCTCTTCCCAACCAGGGATTCATTCGCAGATTACCGCGTCCGGTACGTCTCCACCGTATAACCATGCATATTTGGATGCACGTGCTTTCGGCTGCGGGTCGTATGGGACGAACGGTGCGAGAGGGGAGGCAGTCAGGAAGCGCTTGCTGCCGTCAGCCGTGGAGGGCGAGGCCAACCGTGAACGCCAGGCCGAACGCCAATTGCAGTCGTCCGGTCTGGCCCAGGGTCGTGATTAGCGCCGGTCCCGTGGCGCCGCCACGGACCGCCCGAAGCGGTGCGATCACAAGCGGTAGCGCCAGCAGCATGAGCAGTGCGAATGGCCGAACTGGTGAAATCGCGGCGGCTGCCACGAATGGCATCAAAAGGAGCGAAATGTAGGCCACCCGGCTCCGCGGATCCCCCATGCGCACCGCCAGCGTTCGCTTGCCCGCCTCGATGTCGGAACGGATATCCCGCAGGTTGTTGATCATGAGCAACGCGCAAGACAGCAGGCCTGCCGGGATCGACGCCAGCAGCCCGAGCCAGCTCAGTGACCCCATCTGCACGTAGGCGGTGCCGGCGACCGCGGCGATGCCGAAGAACACGAAGACCGAGACCTCGCCAAGCCCCCGGTATCCATATGGGTGCGAGCCGCCGGTGTAGAACCAGGCCGCCGCGACGCAGGCGGCGCCGCCGAGGACCAGCCACCAGGAGGTGGCTGCGGCCAGCACGAGGCCGGCCGCGCACGCCAGGCCGAAGCAACCGAAGGCCGCCGTCTTGACCGCGGTTGGCGAGGCTAGGCCCCAGCCGACCAGGCGCGTGGGGCCGACCCGCTTTCCGACCTCGTCCGTACCTCGAACCCCATCGCTGTAGTCGTTGGCGTAATTCACGCCGACCTGCAGCGCGAGCGCGACGATCAGGGCCAGGGCAGCTCGCCAGGCGGAGAACTTGTCGTAGCCGATCGCGACCCCGGTCCCGATCATCACGGGGACGACGGCCGCCGGCAGGGTCCGCGGCCGAGTCCCGGCCATCCATTCACGCGCGTTTGCCACCCGGTGATTGTACTGAGCAGAAACTGGTGGCATGCGTTCCCTTCGTCCGATCTGCGCAGGTGGAGGCATGGCCGCGACCTACCCCATGCGCAGCGGGTCCTCCCCCGGTTCTACCCACCCCAGCCCGGCAGCCATGGGAAGCCCAGTGGGTCGGGCGTCCCACCCCAGCCCGGCAGCCATGGGAAGCCCAGGGGGTCGGGCGTCCCACCCCAGCCCGGCAGCCATGGGAAGCCCAGGGGGTCGGGCGTCCCACCCTAGCCCGGCAGCCATGGGAAGCCCAGGGGCCCGCGGGTTATGCGGGTTCCCCTGGGAAGGGGGTGTAAGGGGGCCTCCCCCTTAGGCGGGGGGTCTTGGGGGGTCGTCCCCCCGGCTAGCAGCGTGTGCAGGCGCACTACTGGCACCTTGACGCCCATGTCCAGATTGCCCTGACTGCCATCCGGTGCCCAGCCAGCCGCGCTGAGGAAGTCCAGGCGGCCGGAATCCGCCGCCAGCACCCAGGCACAGGCAGTCGCAAAGCCGTCGGAGGACAGCGTGTCAGCGACCGCATGCAGCAGTCGGCCACCGTGCCCGCCGTCAGTGTGCGACGGCAGCAGGTGGAACTCATACATCTCGCCGTCACTGGCCGGCCAGCGATCGGAGTCCGTCGAGGGACCCATCGAGGCGAAGCCGACAAGTTCACCCGAGCCGGGGGACAGGTATGCGACAACGACCCGGTGGCGAGTGGTGGGCGGATTGGCAACCGAGGTGTGCCATTGCTGCGCGAACTGGCTGATGGCGGTTTCGGTGGAAAGCTCGGCGAGGACCTCGGCGGGCACCAGCCCGCCGAGGGTTGCTTGCCAGCTGGCCACCTGGATCCGCGCGAGCGAAGGCGCGTCCGAGGGTCGTGCTTCCCGGACGAACCCGGCCGGGGCCGTCACCGGCCGGGCGCCAGCAGGGTGATGTCGCGGGCCGCACCGGTCGAGGCGGACGTGGCCAGCGCCGCGTATACCTGGAGCGCCGCGCTGACCGGCCGGTCCCGGTCGGCCGGGCGGTAGGAGCCGAGTCGCGCGAGCAGTGCCTCCCGGCGAGTCCTCAGTTCCGCCTCAGGCACGTCCAGCCGCATCTCCCGCCGGGGGATGTCGATCACGATGCGATCGTTGTCCTCGACGAGCGCGATAACGCCGCCAGCGGCTGCCTCGGGGGAGATGTGGCCGATGGACAGGCCTGAGGTGCCGCCAGAGAACCGGCCGTCGGTGATCAGCGCGCAGACCTTGCCGAGGCCCTTGCCCTTGAGGTACGACGTCGGGTACAGCATCTCCTGCATGCCGGGCCGCCGCGGGGACCCTCGTACCGGATGACGACCACGTCACCGGGGCCGACCGCCCCGCTCAGGATTCCCTCGACGGCTGCCTCCTGCGACTCGAACACCCGGGCAGGGCCGGTGAACGTCCAGGCCTCCTCGGAGACGCCCGCCGTCTTGACCACGGCCCCGTCAGTGGCCAGGTTGCCGAACAGCACCGCAAGCCCGCCATCCGCCGAGTACGCGTGCGCGATGTCGCGAATGCACCCGGTCTCGGCATCGAGGTCCAGAGTCTCCCAGCGCGCTGACTGCGAGTAGGGCTTCACTGTCCGGACGCCGCCGGGGGCCGCGTGATACATCTCGACGGCCTCGGGCGACGTGGAACCCGACCGCAGGTCCCAGTCCGACAGGGGAGAGCCGTGCACCGTATGAACGGTGCGGTTCAGCAGCCCGGCCCGGTCGAGCTCGCCAAGGATGGTGTGGATGCCGCCGGCCCGGTGGACGTCCTCGACGTGGTACTTCTGGCTGTTCGGCGCGACCTTGCACAGGCACGGCACCCGCCGGGAGAGGTGGTCGATCTCCTTCAGGCCGAAGTCGACCTGGGCCTCGTGCGCGGCGGCCAGCAGGTGCAGGATCGTGTTGGTCGACCCGCCCATGGCGATGTCGAGTGCCATCGCGTTCTCGAAGGCATCGCGGGTCGCCACGTTGCGCGGGAGGACCGAGGCGTCGTCTTCCTCGTAGTACTTCCTCGTGATCTCCACGATCACGCGGCCGGCCTGCTCGAAGAGCGCCTTGCGGGCGGAGTGGGTGGCCAGCACGGTGCCGTTGCCCGGCAGCGACAGGCCGATCGCCTCGGTGAGGCAGTTCATCGAGTTGGCGGTGAACATGCCCGAGCAGGACCCGCAGGTCGGGCAGGCCGCCTCCTCCAGCTTCTGGAGATCGGCGTCGGACACCGACGGGTCCGCCGAGGCGACCATCGTATCGATCAGGTCCAGCTTGCGACCGCCGTAGCTGGCCCCGGACGCCGAAGGCCCGTTCACGATCGCAACCGGCTTGCCGGCCTCCATCGGGCCACCGGACACGAACACCGTCGGGATGTTCAGCCGTAGCGCGGCGATCAGCATCCCCGGAGTGATCTTGTCGCAGTTGGAAATGCAGATCAGCGCGTCCGCGCAGTGCGCGTTGACCATGTACTCGACCGAGTCGGCGATGAGCTCGCGGCTGGGCAGTGAGTACAGCATCCCGCCATGGCCCATCGCGATGCCGTCGTCAACCGCGATCGAGTTGAACTCTCGGGGGACCGCCCCGGCGGCCCGGATCGCGTCCGCGACCACGGTGCCGACCTCCCGAAGGTGCACGTGACCCGGTACGAACTCGGTGAAGCTGTTGGCGACCGCGATGATCGGCTTGCCGATCTGCTCGCTCGTGACGCCGGTCGCACGCAGCAGCGCGCGAGCCCCCACCATGTTTCTACCGTGCGTGACCGTCCGCGACCTTAGGGCTGGCATGAAAACTGAACTCCCTTGCCGATGAATCTGAGACCACCAGCTTACCGGTTTGCTAGGGAGCGCCCCGGCGTGCGCGCATGGCACCTGCTAACACACGAGCCGCAGGCGGCGCCACAGCCCCCATCGATCGCTCGACGGGGGCTGTTCCGGCCTCAGTTGAGATGTTACGTTCCTCTGGTTCACGCGCTTGCCGCCGGGACACCCGCCACATCGCCTAGGCGGCTGCCTCAGCGAGCCCCGGTCACGCCGCACCGCTCAAGCCACTGCCTCAGCCCTCCAAGGACCACGCTGGCGCCATCGCTGTCCCGAGGATTTTGTACGCGATGGCCCAGCACTGCTGGTCTAGCGACATTGAAGGGGCATCGCATACATTTGCTGACCGCAGCGTCGGTCGCATCGCTGCTGGCGGCCTGGAGTCCTCCCACGCCCGTCGGCCTGAGATCGTCATGATCATATGTACAAACCGGCCTGGAAGAAGGCGCCCGTATCGGGGGGGCCGGAGGGTCGCCCCCGGGGAGACTCAGCCGACCGGCGTGACCTCGTGCGGGGACGTGGAGAATGGCAGGGCCTGCTCCGCCGCCTCGTGGATCCGCGCGATGTCCTCCCGCGACAGCTTCGCGACCTCGCGGATTCGGGACCGCCGCCTGAGGTACTTGCGCAGCCGCTCGCCGTTGAACACGTCAACCTCTCTGATGACCGCGATGTCCCATGGGATATGGGGGCCATAGATGGCCAGCGCCGGGCGGACGGTGATGTCCCTGCCAAGCCGGGCCGACAGCAGTTCGGCGGCCCGGTCGGCCTCCGACCTGGCGTGCTCGAGGCGTGCCTTCTGGCTGTTTGGGCCGACCCACAGTTGCTTGCCGTTGCGAGTGCGGATCGGCAGCTTCCTGTTCCACCGCTCCGAGTCGATGGCGTACACGCCGGTAGGCCCGATGACCAGGTGGTCGATGATGTCCTCGCTGCCTGGGATCGGGCGCATGTGCAGTGCCCGATACCCCGCACGCTCCATCCGGGCAAGCTTGCGCTGGGTGAATCGCTGCGCCCGGTCCAGCTTGACGCCCGGCGGGATCGAGGCGACCGACCCCGACCGCCAGAACGCGTGCGCGATTCCGGCAAGGATGGCGAGTGTCAGCCCGATGACCCAGTTGCCAGTCAGGATCCCGAACAGCAGGCCGACCACGAGCATGATCACCACGCGCTCACGCCAGTAGCGCATTCGCGCATCCATGACGATGTCCAGGACCTGCTGCCGTCCTGGCTGCGCTGACTGGGCAGGGGCAGTACTCGGCACGCCACCTCCACCGCCCCTAATTATCCGGAAGGCACCCTTACCGCCTGCCTTGCCATTGTCCGCTGTGGAAAGTGACGAGACCGCGATGGGCGCGGTGGGCCGCGGGCGGGTCGGCTCTGGGTTGATGACCAGCGGGGTCACGACCGGGGAGCTGCCGCTCGCGGGGGAGTCGTCGTCAAGCGAGCGCACGTCGAACGGGTCGTCGTCGCGTGAGTCATCGAGGAGCGCGTCGAGCCCCGCGTCCGGCGACTCGGCGTCGGACTCCTGCGGCGTGCCCGCCACGACGCCCGGCGCCGTCGCCTCTGGGTGTCGCGGTGCCTCCGGATAGCTGACCACGCGCCGGAGCTCGGCTTCTGGCTGCGTGCCGTCCTGCTGGGTGCCCTGGGCTTCAGGGGGCTCGGGGTTCTCGTAGGAGACCCCCGCGGTTTCGCTGTACATAGGCTCGCCGCCTGTCCGTGAGGTCTGAGGGGGAACCGGTGAGCCGACACCTGCGTCGTCTCCGGTGCTTTCAGCGCTCTGTGTGCTTTGCGTGCTTCGTGCGCCAGGAGTGAGTGACGCACGGTGCCCGCGTATCACGGGAGGCGCCGATGACCTGGTAATCTTCATTCGGGGCCAAGCCATCCATCTCACCATCTCAGCGTACCGATTACCAGAGCGCGCCGCAGCGCTCCGTAGTCAATTTGCCCTGTCCGGTGCGGCTTTAAAAGTGCACATCTAACGTAAATACTGGCGATAGACGCAAGATTTGACGCAACGGACTGGTCGCGATGTGTTATATAGATCGGCGCAAGAGTCTGTGCGGATGAGCGGGGTCGTGGGCGCGTTAAGGGCTTGCCGTTCCAATCGCTGTCCGGGTTGCCCCTGCTTCTGCCGGTTACTGCTGAGATACGCGCGGCAATGTCGCGGCCCGGCTATCCTGCTGCGCATGCACTCTCCAGAGCCGTCGCCATCCAGGTCCGGCTCGTGACCAGGCCGGGTAGCGGCAAGGCCACGGTGGCAAGCAAGGGCGCCGCCGCCAGCACTGGCAGCGCCCAAACCACGGACACCGCCGCCCCGATCGCGGGTACCAGTGCCGGGCCGACGTCGGCCCGACCCTCGTGGGGCACCCGCGCGTGCTATGCGGCCGCGTGGACTGGCGCGGCGATAGCGCTGCTCGCCTGCTACGTGAAGATCTCCTACGGTGCCCGGATCGACGCTGACGGTGCCAACATCGCGCTGCAGGGCTGGGACTTCATTCACGGCCACCTAGTCATGCACGGATGGCTTCCCGGAGACGCCACCTACTACGGGTATGAGGTGCCGATCCTCGGTGTCGCCGAGCTCGTCTTCGGGCTTGGCGTCCGGGCGGCGCATGTCGCCTCGGGGCTGGCATACCTGTTCGTCACCGTCTTCGCCGTGGCCCTGGCCGTGGCCGGCGCGCGCGGGACGGGGAGGGCTGCCCGGGCCGGGGCCGTGGTCGCGATCATGGCCGCGCCGCTGCTCACCATCACCACGGTCTGGACGATGCTGGAAGAGCCGGACCACCCTGGCAGCGCCGTGTTCGTTCTCGTCCCGGCCCTGTTGATCGACCGTGTGGTCGACCGCCTGCCGGGTGGCCTGCCGGGTGGCCGCAAGCTGGGCCGCAGGCTCGTTCCGCCCGTCATGTGCCTCGTCTTGTGCGTCGGACAGATCAGCGATGCCACCACGAAGTACGTGGTGATCCCCGCGCTCGTCGTGGTGTGCGCCTGGCGCCTGCTGGCCGCCGCCCGCGCTGGCTCCGGACAGGGGGGCGGTTCTCCCCGCTGGTACCGGTCCTTCGACGCCGCGCTCGGGATAGCCGCGCTCGTGTCCATCCCGCTGGAGTACGCGGTCCACGCGGTGCTGCTGGCCCTCGGCGGGTACCAGGCGGTCACGCCGCACAACAAGATCGCGTCGCCGTCGCTGTGGCCCGGGCACGTGGTTACGACCTGGCTGGTCGTCCGCGAGCTCTTCGGTGCCGTCCCGACATCGTGGACCTCCCTGGGAGACATCGGGGCAGCCTTCGGCTGGCTGTGCCTGCTCGCCACCCTCGCTGGCCTGGTCCGGGTCGCCTGGACCTGGCGCCGGGCACGCTGGGCCGAGCAGTTCCTCGCTGTCACGATCGTCGTCTTCTTCGTGGTCTACGCGGTCTCCGCGATGGCGCAGGCCGACGGCTACCGGGAGATCTCGGAGATCCTGCCGTGCGGCGCGGTGCTCGCGGCCCGCACACTGGTGCCATCCAGGCTCCTGACGGGCCGGCTCGTCAAGGGGTGGGGAGTGCTAGCCGTGGCCGTGGCCGCCGCCATCTTCCCGTTGGCCGTGGCCGCCAGCCGGCCGGTCGTCGGCCCAGCTCTCGGCCCCGCACCCGGCAACGGGGCCAGCACCGCGACAGTGTCGCTCACCAGCTGGCTGGAGGCTCACGGCCTCAGCTACGGGCTGTCCGACTACTGGAGCTCCTCGACCGTAACCCTGCAGTCCGGCAATAGGGTCCGGCTGCGGGCGATCACCATGGTGCCGACGACGGGCAGCACGGCTGGGTACGTGCCGCACGCGCCCTACTGGGAGACCAACGCGCTCTGGTACGACCCGGCGCGGGACGACGCCACGTTCGTGGTCGCCCGCGACGGCCACTACGCAGCAGCGGTGTACGAGGCCCTCTTCGGCAAGCCCGTTGCCACCTACCGGGTCTCGGTCTGGACCATCCTGGATTACCAGCGCAACCTGCTCCCGCAGCTTCCCCCGATGCTCGGCGTAGGCGTTGGCCCCAAGAGCTGACGGCTTCCCCTCGCGCTGACGGCGCCGTGACCACTGACATGCGCTGCGGGGATCAGCGGAGGTGAAATCGGGACATGCGCGCAGGGCGCCGACGATAGACTTTGCGGCATGCGCTGGTCTACCATGCACATCCCCACCCTGCGCGACGACCCTGCAGACGCGGGCGCGCCAAGCCACCGACTGATGCTGCGCGCCGGGTACATCCGGCAGCTCATGGCCGGACACTACTCGCTGCTGCCGATGGCTGTCCGGGTCCGCCTGAAGGTCGTCAACATCATCCGCGAGGAGATGAACCGGATCGGCGCCCAGGAAGTGATCATGCCGACCGTGCAGCCGGCCGAGATCTGGCAGCGAAGCGGCCGCTTGGAGGTGATGGGCGAGGAGATGTTCCGGTTGCGCGACCGCAAGGGCGCTGAACTGGTGCTGGGCATGACCGCCGAGGAGGTCGTTACCGGCCTCGCCATGGAACTGTCCTCTTACCGTGATCTACCGCAAATGTGGTACCAGATCCATACGAAGTACCGGGACGAGCCTCGGCCCAAGGCCGGCCTGATGCGCGTTCGTGAGTTCACGATGAAGGACTCCTACAGCTTTGACCTGGACTCCAGCGGCCTGGACAAATCGTTCGACGCGCACTACCGGGCCTACACCAAGGTCTTCGAGCGGCTCGGCATCCCGGCGATCCCGGTAGACGCCTCGAGCGGCGCGATGGGCGGCGCCGGCTCGATTGAGTTCATGTGCCCGTCGCAGATCGGCGAGGACGACATCGTGCACTGCCCGAGCTGCGGGTACGCTGCCAACCGGGAGATGGCAACCACGCACCTGCCGGAGGCCAGCCCGGCCGCTGACGCCGCGCTCGCCAAGGATGCCCCCGAGCGGTTCGATACCCCTGGCGTGCGGACGATCGAGGACCTTCAGCAGCGCTACGACGCGCCGGCCGACAGGCAGATCAAGACACTCGTTTACGTGCTCACCTCACCCTCTTCGGGGGGGGACGCGAGCGTCGCCCCTCCCGGGGGGCAGCAGGGCCAGCTCACCCTGGTGCTGGTGCGCGGCGACCACGCACTGGAGGAGCAGAAGCTCATCGACGCCACCGGCGCGACCACCGTCCGCCCGGCGCAGGCCGAGGAGATCATCGACGCCCTAGGCGCGGCCCCCGGCTCGCTGGGCGCGGTCAGCGTCGGCGACCTGCCGGTGATCGCGGACGAGGCGCTGCGCGGTCGGGTCGGCATGGTCACCGGCGCCAACACCGACGACGTCCACCTTCGCGGCGTCGACGTGGCCCGGGACATCAACGTGGGGCAGTGGGCGAACCTGCGCACCGTCACGGCGGGCGAGGCGTGCACCCGGTGCGGCGACCCGGTCGAGGTGTTCAAGGGCATCGAGGTCGGGCATATCTTCAAGCTCGGCTACAAGTACACCAACGCCCTGGACGTAACCGTCTCCGGCCCGGATGGCAAGCCGGTCAAGCCGATCATGGGGTGCTATGGCATCGGTGCAGAGCGCGCCATGGCCGCCGTCGTCGAGGTACACCACGACGACAAGGGCATCATCTGGCCGGCCGCGGTCGCTCCATTCGACGTGGTCGTGACTGTGGCGCAGCAGAACGACGCCGCTGTTGCCGAAGCGGGCGAGCAGGTCTACCGCCGGCTGCTGGACGTCGGCGTCGACGCGATCATCGACGATCGCCCGGCCCGGGCCGGCGAGAAGTTCAGCGACGCTGAGCTCGTCGGCATCCCGCTGCGGATCACCATCGGCAAGCGTGGCCTGGCCTCTGGCACGGCCGAGGTCACCGTGCGCGGAACCGGCGAGACGGTCGCGGTCGCCTTGGACGAGATCCCCGAGCACGTCCGTAAGGCCGTAGCGGCGGCCATCGCCGCAAACCGCTAGCAGCTCCCAGCCGCCGATTGGTGCTGCCCGCAGCAGCACCAATCGGCAGCGCCGATCGAGAGGCGGCTAGCTCGTGGCAGCCGCGTCGCGGTCGCGGGACTGGCAGCGCAGGGCACGCATGACCTCGTCGCGGCCCTCGATCAGGAGGCGGAGCAGGGCGGCAGGCGGGTCGTTCGCGGCGATGTAGCCATCGGTCGCCGCCACTGTCTCTTCCGAGACCGGGCAGATCGCGTAGGCCCCGGACACGAAGTCCTGTGCCATCGCCGAGCTCCAGTCCCGCCACACTGTGCTGACGACGTCGAAGTAGGCGGGGGCGTAGACGTCAAGCAGTTCGTCAGCGTCCGGGTCGCCGAAGCCGACGAGGACCGCGCGGAACATCGCGATCGTCAGCTTGCCGCTGGTGAGGTCCTCCCATGTGCCGCGCTTAGCGTCGGCTGTCGGGATCGCCGCCCGGCACGTCGCGGCGGACCGCTCGCCCGCGTCGGTCGAGTCAGTGGCCAGCTCCGCCTCGATCGAGGCATCGCCGACGACGCCCTGGCTGACCAGGCGGCGCAGCAGGATCCAGCGCAGGTCAGTGTCGACCGCCAGCCCCTCGATCACCGCCCCGCCGTCCAGCAGCCCCGACAGCAGGGCGAGGTCATCGGGCGACGTGGCCACCCCGGCGAAGGCCCGGACGTAGGCCAGCTGGTGGTCCGACCCTGGGGCGGCCGCCTGGAGCAGCGACCGCAGGGACGATGCCATCAGGGCGAGGCCTTCCGCGCGCCACCCAGGGTCAGCGAGCTTGCGTACGGCCAGGGACGCTTGCCGCAGCAGCGTCTGCACGACGCTGATGTCCCGGACCGAGTCCACGCCGCCCAGAACGAGCCGAACGTAGTCGCGGGCTGGCATCTCGGCGTCGCGGCACATGTCGTAGGCAGCGGCCCAGCACAACGCGGCCGGCAGCGAGTCGGTGAACGTGCCGATTGACTCGACCAGCGTTGCCAGCGAGTAGTCGTCGAGACGGAGCTTGGCGTAGGTCAGGTCCTCCTCATTGAGGAGCACGAGGTCGGGCCGGGTCTCTCCGACCAGCGCGGGAACCTCCGTGCGCGCGCCGACGACGTCGATCTCTTCCGATGACCTGCGAGACAGGCCAGTCGGCGTCCGGTCGTAGAGGCCGATGGCGATGCGGTGCGAACGGAGAGTGGGGTGGGAGGCGGCGGCCTCCTGCAGGACGGCGAACGACTCGAATCGCCCCGACGAGTCAACAGTGTACGACGGCCGCAGGGTGTTCACGCCGGCGGTCTCCAGCCACTCGCGCGACCATGCCGCCAGGTCGCGCCCCGACACGGCCTCCAGGGCCGATAGCAGGTCGGCCAGGGTGGCGTTGCCCCACGAGTGGGCCGCGAAGTAGCGGCGGACGCCGGCCAGGAAGTTCTCCCGGCCCACGTAGGCGACGAGCTGCTTGAGGACCGACGCGCCCTTGGCGTAGGTGATCCCGTCGAAGTTCACCTCGACCGCGTGGATGTCCGGGATGTCGGCGGCGATCGGGTGGGTCGACGGCAGCTGGTCCTGCCGGTACGCCCACGTCTTGTACACCTGCGCGAACGTTGTCCACGAGTGGGACCACCGGGTCGCCTCGGCCTGCGCGATTGTGCCCGCCCAGGTGGCGAACGACTCGTTCAGCCACAGGTCGTCCCACCAGCGCATGGTGACCAGGTCGCCGAACCACATGTGCGCCATCTCGTGCAGGATCGTCTCGCCGCGTGCCTCACGGGAGAAGTCGGTCACCCGGGACCGGAACACGTAGTCCTCGAGGAAGGTGACCGCGCCGGCGTTCTCCATCGCGCCTTCCTTGAACTCCGGCACGAAGAGCTGGTCGTACTTGCCGAACGGGTACTTGATCCCGAACGCGGCGTGATAGAAGTCAAAGCCCTGCCGGGTTACCTCGAAGATCTCGTCCGGGTCGAGGTAGCTGGCCAGCGACTGGCGGCACAAGATCCCCAGCGGGATGCCGTCGTGCTCGTCGCGGACCACGTGGTACGGCCCCGCCGACACGTGAGTGATGTAGGTCGACATCACCGGGGTGGGCGGGAAGCGCCACAGCCGGGCACCGGGCTTGCCCTCGGTGGGCTCGCCGCCGTCCGCCTCGGGGGCCATGTTGGAGACCACCAGCCAGCCTTCGGGCGCGAGGGCTGACAGCTCATAGGTGGCCTTCAGGTCGGGCTGGTCGAAGCAGGCGTAGATCCGGTGCGCGTCGAACGTCTCCAGGTCGGAGTACAGGTACACGTTTCCGTCAGCCGGGTCGGTGAACCGGTGCAGCCCCTCGCCGCTGCGGGAGTACGCGCACTCGGCATCGATGACGAGCTTGTTGCTCGCCTGCAGGTCGTCAATGGTCACCCGATCGCCGTCGAAGGCTGTCCGTGGGTCCACGGCGATGCCGTCGAGAGTGATCGCTCGGACCTTTAGGGCGGTCAAGTTCAGGAACGTGCTGGCACCGGGCCGCGCGCACTCGAACCGGACCGTGGACACCGAGCGGAACGTGGTGTCTCCTGCCGTCAGGTCGAGTTCCACCTGATAGGAGACGCCCGATATCAGCGCCGCCCGGTCTCGTGCTTCGTCACGGGTGAGGTTTGCTGCCACCAGGTGGTCCCTTCGTGAATCGTGAGGCTTTCCGAAGATCTTCCCACGGCCCCCAGCGAGAAGATGGGGGTACCGGTCGCCTCCGAGCCTTTAGTCCATATTACAACGAGTGGCCATTCGGTCATCAAGTGTGACAAGGGCATTTTTTCGTGGTCTTGCTGTGGCGTGGCGCGAGGACCTGTGGTCGCCGCGCGTCAAGCTTCTGGCAGACTTGCGGCGTGCACGTATACCTTGGATCAGACCACGCGGGCTTCGAGCTTAAGGCGACGCTGGTCGCCGCGCTGGAAAAAGCGGGGCATGAGCCAATCGATTGCGGCCCCCATAGCTATGACGCTGACGACGACTACCCCGTTTACGTGCTGAGGGCTGCACTGGGGGTGATCGGCGACAGCGGTAGCCTGGGCATCGTGATCGGCGGCTCCGGCAACGGCGAGCAGATCGCGGCGAACAAGGTTTCGGGCATCCGCGCCGCGCTGGCGTGGACCGTCGAGACCGCGACGCTCGCCCGCCAGCACAACAACGCGAACGTGCTCAGCCTTGGAGCCCGCGAGTACAGCATCGACGACGCGGTCAGCTTCGTCCTGGCTTTCGTCCAGACGCCTTTCTCCGAGGAGCCCAGGCACGTCCGTCGCCTGGCGATGATCGCGGACTACGAGGCGTCGGGGGCGCTCCCGCCCCTTCCTGAGCAGGGCTGACCCCTTCGGGGACGTCCCTCGCAGCGGCGCGGGCGGCCGTTTCCCTGACTGACGGGCCAGGGGCGGCCCTCGGCTCTGCAGGATCGGGCTGCGGCGGGGCCGGCAAGTCAGCGCGAGGGCGCGAGACATCACGCGCCCTCATCGCCGCGCTCAGCGTGATCTTCATCCCGTTCATACCGTGAGCCTTACCCAGGCAGGGGTCAAAAGATAGCCGGGCACCACGGAGACGGGTCCCAGCTCATCGCGGCGGATAGCCGGGCCATTGCCCCGGGACGCAGGTCCCTGACAAGGCCGGCCGCCGCGAGCGTGCCCAGCCGGGTGCCGCCCAGGTACGCCGCGCCCAGTTCCCGCACGTCCAGGGAAACGTCGGCGGGGTCCGTGGTCCGCTCGCAGGTGACGCCGACGGGGGACGCCGGGTCTGGTACCCGCAGCCGCCATCGGCCGGCGTTCGGCGCCATGAGCTCGTCGGATACCTCAAGCACCACGTCGACAGGGCATGAGTAGGCCCGTGAGCACAACGCGCGCGGCAGGTCGATCAGCCGGATCCAGATGCCGTCGCAGCCATGCGGACGGGCTCGCCGGGGGTCGGCCAGCTGGAACAGAAGCGGGTCGTCGGCCGGCCGGTTCGCTGCGAGGACCTCGGCCACCAGGTCGCGGCTGAGCAGGTCCTGCCACAGCGCCGCCCCGGCGGCCGGGTCGGCCGCGATCAGCTCCCGGATCACGATCTTGGCCGCCGGCAGGTACTCACCGTCATCCCACCCGTCTTGCGCCGTGTAGAGCGCGTAGCCGCGCGGTCCCGCAGTGTCCCCCGCCAGCAGGCAGCGCAATGGCCCGAAGCCGCCCCGGCTGGCCTCGTGATCGAACAGCCTCTTGTCCCACCAAGCGTCGTCGCGGGCAAAAAACCCTGGCCGGGTCGGCAGCACGCTGTCGTAGACGCATCCCAGGTCGGCCACTGATTGCGCTGGGGAGACCAGGCGCAGCGTCAGCGAGGGATCGACCGGGACGTTAAGCGCCCCCTCGTGCCGGGAGAACCTGAAGACGGCCACCGACGCGGCTGGGCCATACCCGTACTTGCCGTACAGCGGTGCCTCAGACGCCCACAGCGCAGCGACTGGCTCCTGTCCGCGGGCCGCGATGTCGGCCAGCTGCCGCCGCATGAGCGATCGCTGGATGCCCCGCCGCCGGTAGGTCGGCAGCACCGAGACGTAGGAGACACCCGCCACCGGGAGCACCGCGCCGGGCACCGCCATCTGGAAGCTGAACGAGCCCGTCGTCCCCACGATGTCGCCCTCACGGGTAACCGGGGCCTGCGACCCGTCGAACGCCCCGGACGCGGGGTCGAAGGCCGCCAGCGACCGCTCATGCTCAAACAGCCGCAGGGATATCTCGTCGCGCTGCGGGAGCCGTCCCGGTAGGTGGAAAGCGTGCTCCTCCACAAAGCAGAATGCCTCGAACTCTTCGCGGCGAACAGGGCGAATCGGGTATGAATCTGTCAAGATAGTCCCCTCAGCTAGCCGGACGCGAGCCGTGTTCGCGGCGTTCTAGGTCGGCATGACCCTAGCAGGATCGGCGCAGGAGCAACGATGACGCGTGCTTTGGCCTCAATGCGCGGATAGCCTACGTGCGAAATGATGTCTCCCCCGCCCGGCCGAGAGCCTGGCCCTAAGTCTGGCGGGCCCGGCCGCGCGTCCGGCTCGACGCCTGGGGCCGGGCAGCCCAGGCAGCCCGGTCCCGCCATCAGCGACGCGGCGGGCAGGGTCCTTCGCGCTGCCGTGCGCGCATTGCCGGGCCGGCCCGCAGATGTCGCCCGTCGGCTTGCCCGCCTCGTGGCTCAGCAGTTCATCACCCGCAACCGGCGAGTCGGTTTCGGGCTAGCGCTGGCAACGGTCTTCATCGCGGCGGCGTCGGCGGCCTGGCCCGAGAGGTGGATCTCGCCAGGCGTCATGATCTTGCCGATCCTGGGCGGCGGGCTACTGCTGTGGCCGCGCGCGCTGCGCATCCTGTTCGGCGTCGCGGCGGCCGGGCTCGTCTACGACGCGGTCGAGGGCAAGGTCGGCATCGGGATAGCCGCGACGATCATAGTGACCGCCGTCTACGCCGATGTCCTCGCCAATACCCGGGGCAAGCTGGGCACTCGCGGCCGACGCGCGGACCGGATGATGATCGAGCTCAGGGACCGCATCAAGGCCCAGGGACAACTGCCCGACCTCGGCGAGGGCTGGGGATCGGTCGTCATCCTGCGGCCGGCCGGCGGATCGAGCTTCGGCGGCGACTTCGTCGTCAGCCACTGCGACGGCAAGACCCTGGAGGTCGCGCTCATTGACGTGTCCGGCAAGGGCATGGACGCAGCCACCCGGGCACTGCTGCTGTCGGGCGCGTTTGGTGGCGTGCTCGGCTCCGTACCGCGCGAGCAGTTCCTTCCGGCCTGCAACGCCTACCTGAGAAGGAGCCAGACCGACGAGGGTTTCGTGACAGCCGTCCACCTGTCGATCGACCTCGCGACCGGTGAGTACGTGCTGTCCTCGGCGGGGCACCCGCCCGCCGTCCACTACGACGCGAACACCGGGCTGTGGCGGGTCAGCCAGGCGCGTGGCATCGTCTTGGGCGTGATGGCGGACATGTCGGTCGTGCCGTCCGCTCCCGAGGTGGGCACGCTGCGCCGCGGCGACGCGATCGCGCTTTACACCGACGGCCTTGTCGAGGCGGCGGGCCAGGACATCGATGAGGGCATCGGCAAGCTGCTTGGGGAGGCCGAGCGGATGGTGGTTAGCGGCTTCCAGACGGGCGCTCCCGCGCTCGTTACCGCCATGCAGCAGGCCGTTGGGCCGAATGACGACTGCGCCTTCGTGCTCGTCTGGCGCAAGTGAAAGATCTAACTTTCCGATACCCGCCGGAAATCGATGTGACGGCGCTTCTCGGGGCGTGTCAGCGGGTTAGGCAGCTCCCAAACGGCGGTCTGGGCGGCCGGTGCCGAAGCGCTGAAGTCCCGCATTGGGGCTGGTCAGGCGGCTGCGCATCAACTATTGTGTGCATTCCATAGCATAACGCCAATGAGGATGCAAACCGATATGACCATGCTCCCCTATACCCGCTTGTGGCGAAGCTAACATCCCCGACACCCGCGTCATGTGACACCCACGTCATTGTTTGCATTTGATTGTCAGCTGTGCCCAAATAGACAGGTGACAGGCGGAGGACTGGAGGTTGCGGGCGAGGTCTCGCTCGCTGTGGCAGCGAAGGCGTCGGCGGAGAATTTCCCGGTGGCGTTGCGTGTGCTGCCCGCGCGCCTGCGACAGCACCTGACGGCCTACTACGGGTTCGCCCGCCTGGCCGACGACATCGGCGACGAGCCGCTGCCTGATTCCAGTGAGCATCCCCGCAGCAGCGAGCTGGGCCGGCAGGAGGAGCGTGCCACCCGGATCCGGCTCCTCGACGACCTCGAGGCGGATGTCAAGAAGATCTACGGGGCGCGCCAGGAGCCGGAGCTGCCGGCCATCCGCGCGCTCGGCGAGACCGTCCGCGCGACCGGCATCCCGTTGGCGACGCTCGCCGACCTGATCCAGGCCAACCGCCAGGACCAGCTGGTCACGCGCTATGAGGCCTATGATGACCTCCTGCGGTACTGCGAGTTGTCGGCCAACCCGGTGGGCCAGGCGGTGCTGTACATCGTCGGCGGGGCTACTCCGGAGCGGATCGCGCTGTCCGATAAGATCTGCACCGCGCTGCAACTGGTGGAGCACTGGCAGGACGTGGCCGAGGACCTCCGCAACGGCCGTGTCTACCTGCCCCAGGAAGACCTCAAGGCGTACGGGGTAACCGAGGAAGACCTGGCGCAGCCGACGGCCAGCCGGGCCGTGATCAGCCTGATGACGTTTGAGGCGGAGCGGGCGACGAAACTGCTCGATGAGGGATCGCCGCTGGTTGGGACCCTCAGGGGCTTCGCCCGGGTGGCGATCTCCGGGTACATCGCAGGGGGACGGGCCGCCCTGGCGGCGATCAGGCACCGCGGGTACGACGTCCTCGCGGCGACGCCGAGGCCGGGCAAGGCGGCCACGCTGGCCGGGCTGGTCAGCTGCTACGTCAGGGGGAGGTGACCATGGACGTGGAAGACGCCTACGCGCAGTGCGAGCGGATCACCTGGGAGCAGGCACGGAACTTCGCCTACGGCATCAGGCTGCTGCCGCCGTCCAAGCGGCGCGCACTCGCCGCGGTCTACGCCTATGCCCGGCGAATCGATGACATCGGCGACGGTGACCTGCCGATGGCGGACAAGGCGGCCGCGCTGGAAGCAGAAAAGCCGCGAGTCCAGGCCCTGGCGGCAGGGGAGCTCACCGACGCCGACCCGGTCTTCGTCGCGCTGTCCGACGCGGGCAAGCGGTTCGGCCTGCCACTCGCCGCGTTCGGCGAGCTGATTGACGGCTGCCTCGCCGACGTCAGCCAGGCGCGCTACGAGACCTGGGACGACCTTTACTACTACTGCCGCTGCGTGGCAGGCTCCATCGGACGGCTCTCTCTCGGGGTGTACCGCGGGGATCGGGTCGTGCCCCTGGGCAAGCAGAGCCTGCAGGAGAAAATGGCCGACGACCTCGGCATCGCGCTGCAGATCACGAACATCCTGCGTGACGTCGTCGAGGATTTCCGCAGTGGCCGGGTGTACCTGCCCGCCGAGGACCTGGCCAAGTTCGGCTGCGAGCTGGCGCCCGGCGCGGACGAGCCCTTCGGTGACCCGACGTGGCAGGCCCGTTTCGCTAGCCTGGTTGAGTTCGAGGCCGGCCGCGCCCGCGACTGGTACGCCTCCGGAATGACGCTGCTGGCCACGATCGACTGGCGCAGCGCGGCCTGCACCGGCGCCATGGCGGGCATCTACCGTCGGCTGCTTGAGAAGATCGCGGCCAACCCGCACGCCGTGCTGGAAGGCAGGCTGTCGCTGCCCGGCAAGGAAAAGGCGCTGGTCGCTGTCCGGGCACTGAGCGGAGTAGACAGACGGGCAGGGGGCAGCCGATGAAGACCGTTGTCATCGGCGGCGGGCTCGCCGGGATCACCGCGGCGCTTAGCCTCGCCGAGCAGGACAACGAGGTCATCGTGCTGGAGGCCAAGCCCCGGCTGGGCGGTGCCACCATGTCCTTCGAGCGGGACGGCCTGATCGTCGATACCGGGCAGCATGTCTTCCTGCGCTGCTGCACGCACTACCGGGGCCTGCTCGACCGGCTCGCAGTGTCCGGGCAGGCGCCGATCCAGTCGCGCTTCGACGTCACCGTGCTCTCCCCGTCCGCCCACCACGGCAAGCGCCCCGCGCGGCTGCGCCGCAACCGGCTGCCCGCTCCCCTGCACCTGCTGCCCACGCTGCTCGGCTACCGGGAGCTCTCGCTCGCCGAGCGGGCCAGAGTCGGGCAGGCGGCCCTGGGCATGCGCGGCGTCAACCTCGACGACCCGGCGACCGACGCCATCGCGTTCGGCGACTGGCTTGCCCGCCACGGTCAGGACGAGCGCAGTCGGCGAGCACTGTGGGACCTGTTCTCGGTGGCCTCGATCAACGTCCCTGGCGACGACGCGTCCCTGGCGCTGGCCGCCAAGGTTGTGCAGACCGGCCTGCTCGGTGACGCGGGCGCCGCCGACATCGGGGTGCCCGCGCTGCCGCTCGGGGAACTGCATGGCACTGCCGCCGCCCGCAAGCTCGCGGCGCTTGGCGCGACGGTCCGGCTGAACGCGAAGGTCACCGCCATCGAGGTCAGCGGTCCTGGATTCACCGTCCGGCTCGGCCGTGGCACGGACGAGGACGTCCACGCCGACGCCGTGGTCCTCGCGGTGCCGCACGAGGCGGCCGCGAGGCTGATTCCTGCCGGGGCGCTGCCGGAGTCGACCGTCCGCGGGTGGTCCGGCCTTGGGGCCGCCCCGATCGTCAACGTGCACGTGATCTATGACCGGAAGGTCATGGACGTGCCGTTCGCGGCCGCCGTGGACTCGCCGGTGCAGTGGGTGTTCGACCGGACCAGGATCTCCGGGATGCATGCTAGCGGCGCCGCCGGACAGTACCTGGCGATCTCGCTGTCGGCCGCCGATGAGTATGTCGACCGGTCGGTGGCAAGCTTGCGCGAGGAGTTCGTCCCGGCCCTGGCGGACCTGCTCCCAGCTGCCCGAGAGGGATGCGTGAGCGAGTTCTTTGTGACGCGAGAGCGGCGCGCAACATTCCGGGGCGTTCCAGGAACTGCCCGGCTACGGCCGCCCGCGGCGACGGCGCTGCCAGGCTTGGTACTGGCGGGGTCGTGGACCGCAACCGGGTGGCCGGACACCATGGAGGGCGCCGTCCGCAGCGGCCTGAATGCGGTTGTCGCGCTCCGTCCAAGAGAAAGTGCCCGGATCGTGGGCACAGTTACTGAAGTGAATGAAGTGGATAACTCGACTGTGAGCACCGCTGACTCAGCGAGGGGAGTGCGATCGTGACCGTTGTGATGCCAGCTGGCGTCGCCGTGGCGCGTGACCTGGTAGGACCCGCGACCGAGGCCGCAATCGCCCGGCTTAGCCCGACTGTGCGTCGGGTGGCGGCCTACCACTATGGCCTCGGCGACGCGGATGGAAACCCGGTACGCGAGGGCAGTGGCAAGGCGCTGCGGCCCGCGCTGGTCCTGCTGTCGGCGCGCGCGGCGGGAGGCGCACCTGAGCGCGGGGTTACCCCCGCCGTCGCGGTGGAGCTTGTGCACAACTTCTCCCTGCTGCATGACGACATCATGGACGGCGACACCGAGCGGCGGCACCGGCCGACCGCGTGGACCGTCTTCGGTGTGGGCGCGGCGATCCTTGCCGGCGACGCGATGCTCGCGCTCGCCAATGACCTGTTGCTTGAGGAGATGGCCCCGGGCGGGCCGTGGGGGGCGCGTTGCCTGTCCACGGCGGTGCAGCGGCTGATCGCAGGACAGGGTGAGGACATCGCGTTCGAGAAGCGTGACAACGTAACCCTGCAGGAGTGCGTGCAGATGGCCGGCGACAAGACCGCCGCGCTGATGGCCTGCGCCTGCACGATCGGCGCGGTGCACGTCGGGGCGCCGCCGGAACTGGCGATGGGCCTCGCCGAGTTCGGCGGGCACGTGGGCCTGGCCTTCCAGCTCACCGACGATCTGCTCGGCATCTGGGGGGCCACCGAGGTGACCGGCAAGCCGGTCCGCGCCGACCTGCGCGCCAGGAAGAAGTCGCTGCCCGTGGTCGCCGCGCTGGCCAGCGGCGGTCCCGAGGCGGCCGAGCTGGCGGCCCTGCTCGGCTCGCCCGACGAGCTGTCGGAGGACGACCTGATCCGCGCCGCCGACCTGGTGGCCAAGGCCGGCGGGAAGCAGTGGGCCGAGCAGGAGGCCGATAGTCGCCTGGCCGCCGCCGCGAGATGCCTCGACGGCGGCGGCCTCCCGGCCGACGTGCACGCCGAGTTCCTGGCCATCGCCGAGTTCATCACGGCGCGGCAGTGGTAGAGGAAGCGCAATGACGATGGTCTCGCCCCCTTCGAGCAACTCAGGAGGGGTTACCGTTCCGGCGCCCCGGCAAGTGCCCGGCGATGCCGTGACCACTATGGTCACGCGCGCGGGGGCTGGTGGCGCGCGCGAGCTCGCCGCCACGACGCTCCAGCGGGCGACCAGCCACCTGCTTGGCCTGCAGAACCCGTTGGGCTGGTGGCAGGGCGAGCTGGAGACCAACGTCACCATGGATGCCGAGGACCTGCTGCTGCGGCACTTCCTCGGCATCCTCACCGCCGACGACACCGCCGGGGCCGCGAAGTGGATCCGCTCGCAGCAGCGCGAGGACGGCACCTGGGCCAACTTCTTCGGCGGTCCCGGTAACCTGTCGACGACAGTCGAGGCATATGTCGCGCTGCGACTGGCAGGCGACCAGCCGGACGACGAGCACATGAAGCGGGCCGCGGTGTGGATCACCGCCCGCGGCGGCGTGGCCGCCACCCGTGTGTTCACCCGGATCTGGCTGGCGCTGTGCGGCGCCTGGTCCTGGGACGACGTGCCGGTGATCCCGCCGGAGGTTATCTACCTGCCGTCGTGGTTCCCGCTGAACATCTACGACTGGGGCTGCTGGGCCCGCCAGACGCTGGTTGCCCTCGCCGTCGTGTCCGCGCACCGGCCGCGACGGCCGCTGCCGTTCGGTATCCCCGAACTGCATGCGTCCGTCCCCGCCAAGCAGGCGAAGGACTCCGGCCGGCCGGACTTCTGGACGATCACCTTCAACAACCTCGACAAGGTGCTTCACAAGCTCGAGGGCCGCGTCCCCAGGCGGGCGCGGCGCGCCGCGCTGCGTCGCTGCGCCGACTGGATCATCGCCCGCCAGGAGGCAGACGGCTGCTGGGGCGGCATCCAGCCGCCCTGGGTCTACTCGATCATGGGCCTGCACCTGCTCGGCTTCGGCCTGGACCACCCGGTCCTGGTGAAGGCGATCGATGGCCTGGAGCGGTTCACGATCCGAGACGACAAGGGCCGCCACCTGGAGGCCTGCCAGTCCCCGGTCTGGGACACCGTGCTCGTGATGACCGGCCTGGCTGACGCCGGCCTGCCACCGGACCACCCGGCCCTGGTCAGTGCCGCGAACTGGGTGCTGGCTGAGGAGATCAGGCAGAAGGGCGACTGGCAGGTCCGCCGCCCGGACGTCCCCGCTGGGGGCTGGGCGTTCGAGTTCGACAACGACAACTATGCCGACACCGACGACACCGCCGAGGTCATCCTCGCATTGCGTCGCGTGCAGATCCCGCCAACGGCGAAGACCGACAACCGCAAGGCCATCGAGCGCGGCCTGCGCTGGCTCGAGGGCATGCAGTGCAAGGACGGCGGCTGGGGCGCGTTCGACGCGGACAACACCCGCGAACTGGTCAACAAGCTGCCGTTCTGTGACTTTGGCGCGGTCATCGACCCGCCGACCGCGGACGTGACCGCGCACATCGTCGAGGCCCTCGCCGCCGAAGGACTCGCCGACGAGGCCGCCTGCCGGCGCGGCGTCGTGTGGCTACTGCGCAACCAGGAGCCAGACGGGTCGTGGTTTGGGCGGTGGGGTGCGAACTACCTCTACGGCACCGGCGCGGTGGTCCCCGCACTCATCGCCGCCGGGGTCAAGCCCCACAAGCCGCAGATCCGCCGTGCCGTGGCATGGCTGGAAAGCAGGCAGAACGCCGATGGTGGCTGGGGAGAGGACATGCGCTCCTACGACGACCCGGCCACCTGGTCCGGTCGCGGCGAGTCCACCGCGTCGCAGACCGCGTGGGCGCTGCTCGCGCTGCTCGCGGCCGGGGAGCATGAATCCGAAGCGGTCGAGTGCGGCGTCCGCTGGCTGGCGAGCACCCAGCGCGAGGATGGCAGCTGGGACGAGCCGCAGTTCACCGGGACTGGCTTCCCGCGCGACTTTTACCTGAACTATCACCTGTACCGACTGGCGTTCCCTGTATCCGCGCTTGGGCGATATGTGAGGGGTTCAACAAGCCATGACTGAGATGACCGCGCGGTCCGTGACGACCGCGCCTAACGCACCCAGTGACGGGCTGCTCGTCCTCGCGCCGATGCTGCTTGAGGCCAACGCCGTCCGGCGCGGCCTGACCCAGCCGGCCAGTCAGGTGCAGCGGGCGGGCATGGGCTCGGTCCGGGCCGGGAAGACGGCGCTCGCGAGCAAGGCGGGCTCGTTCGGCGCGATGGTCGTCATGGGGACGGCGGCCGCACTGGACGGCGACCTCAGCCCTGGGGACCTCGTGGTGGCCACGCAGGTCACCGATGGGATTACTACCGTGCGGCTCCCTGGGGCCACGATGCTGGCGGCCGAGTTGCGCAGGGCCGGGCTTCGCGCCCGGGCCGGAAAGCTGATTACCGTAAGCCACCTGATCAGGGCTTCAGAACGAGACCGCCTTGCTGCCTCAGGGGCGCTCGCGGCGGACATGGAGACGCTGGCGCTGCTGGGCGCCGCAGACGGGCGACCGTCCGCGGTTATCAGGGCCGTTTCCGACACGGGGATCGGGCCGGGGATGGTTACTGGCGGACTGGCGGCGCTGAAGTCGCTGCGCGCGGCGGCAGCCGTCGCCGAGCGGTGGGCCGCCGCCTGCGCGGACCGTGAGGTGTTGCTGGCGGGACCGCGGTCATTCTGCGCCGGGGTAGAGCGGGCCATCGGGATCGTCGAGCGTGCCCTTGAGCTGCGTGGTGCCCCGATCTACGTGCGCAAGCAGATCGTGCACAACAAGCGCGTGGTGTCCGACCTGGAGCAGCGCGGCGCGATCTTTGTCGACGAGCTCGACGAGGTGCCTGACGGCGCGACAGTCGTATTCTCCGCGCACGGAGTGGCCCCCTCAGTGCGCTCAGCCGCCGCTGACCGCGGGCTGTCGGTCATTGACGCGACATGCCCGCTGGTCTCCAAGGTGCACGCGGAGGCCCGCCGGTTCGCCCGTGAGGGGTACACGGTCGCGCTGATCGGGCATGCCGGGCACGAGGAGGTTGAGGGCACCCTCGGAGAGGCACCGGAATCAACGGTGCTGGTCCAGACGGCCCAGGACGTAGCGGGGCTGTCGGTCGCCAACGACTCCAAGGTCGCCTACCTTATGCAGACGACGCTGGCGGTGGACGAGGCGGCCGACGTCGCGTCCGCGCTGCGCGAGCGATTCCCCGGCATGCGGGCACCGGGCAGCGACGACATCTGCTATGCCACCACCAACAGGCAGGCCGCCGTGCGCGCGGTCGCCGCCGAGGCTGACCTGGTGCTTGTCGCCGGATCGCGGAACTCATCGAACTCGGTGCGGCTCGTCGAGCGGTCACAGCGAGCTGGGACGCCCGCATACCTGATCGACGGGCCCGAGGACATTGAACTGTCGTGGCTGGCCGGGGTAAAGCGGGTCGGCCTCACCGCCGGGGCGTCCGCGCCGCCGGCCGTGGTCGGCGAGATCATCGAGGCGCTGTCGGGATTGGGTACTGTCGGGCTGTCCGAGCGGATCACCACGACCGAGTCCGTTCAGTTCGGCCTTCCCCCCGAGGTACGCGGCTAGCATCGGCAGGCATGCCCTGCCCGAATTGGCCTGGCCCTGAATTGGCCTGGCTAGGGCTGGTTCGGAGTGCGACTTCAGGAATTCCTCAGGTTGAGTCGCCACCATGGTCCCTGGCGCGAAGCCCACGTTTACGGCTATTATCAGCCCGCCGTGGCGCTTTCGCGCCGCCAGGCCCTTCTAATCAGAAACTAGTTCGAAGCGTAACTAAACGCCAGAAGCCTAGTTTTAGGTTAGGTAACATTCCACTGACTTCACTTGCTGAGGAGCCCCCGTTGTTCTTTACCTATCTCTGGCGCGAGCTGCGGCGGCGCATGCGCCAGGCCATCTTCATAGCGATCGGGCTGGCGGTGGGGATCGGCTTGGTGATCACCGTCACCGCCGCGTCCGCCGGGGTCAAGAACGCGCAGACCACCGTGCTGCACGCGCTGTACGGCGTTGGCACTGACATCACCGTGACCAAGGCACCTGCCGCCGGCGCCTCGGGCGGCAACTTTGGCTTCGGTTTCAGGCGCTCGACAGGGACGTCATCCGGTCAGAAGACCGGCAGCACGATCTCGGACAATTCCCTGTCCTCGACCGGCCAGCTGTCGTCCATCAGCTCCACTGACGTGACCGACATCTCCAAGCTGTCGAACGTGGCGGCCGCGGCCGGCGGGCTGACCCTCACCGACCGGTCGGTGAGCGGCACGGCTAGCAGCACCAATGGCAGCCAGGGCAGCACCGGCAATCATGGCTTTGGCGGGACGCCGGGCAGGGCGGGTAGCTTCGGCGGCAACTTCAACGTTGGCGGGTTCAGCGTCACCGGCGTTGACATCTCCAACGGCGAGCTTGGCCCGCTTTCGTCACAGTCGATCGCCTCCGGCCAGACGTTCACCACGGCGGACGACAACTCCGACGTCGCGCTGCTCGACTCCGACTACGCGACGCAGGAGAAGCTGAAGGTCGGCGACACGGTCTCCGTCGGCGACTCTAGCGGCACGGGCACCAAGTTCAAGATCATTGGCATCGTCGCGGACTCCGGGGCCAACCCGTCCGACGTGTACATCCCGCTGGAGCGCGCCCAGACGCTCGCCGACCTGAAGAACGACGTCAACACGATCTACGTCACGGCGACTAACTCGGGCGACGTCAACGGCGTCGCGAGCGAGATCTCCAAGACCGTCTCCGGCTCCAGCGTCACCACCTCGGCCGACCTGGCCAACCAGATCACCGGCTCGCTGTCCAGCACCGCAAGCCTGGCCAACAGCCTGGGCAAGTGGCTCGCGATCCTCGTGCTGATCGCCGCGTTCCTGCTGGCCAGCCTGCTGACCATGTCGGCGGTCAGCCGTCGCATCCGCGAGTTCGGCACGCTGAAGGCACTGGGCTGGAAGAGCCGGCGGGTCGTCTTCCAGGTCATGGGTGAGTCGATCGCGATTGGCATCCTCGGCGGCGTGGTCGGCGTCGGCCTCGGCTTCCTCGGAGCCACGCTGGTCGACAAGTTCGCTGGGTCGCTGACCGCCGACGTCGGCTCGGGCACGGGGTCCGCGACACCGGGCGGCTCGCAGTTCTTCGGCGGCGGCGGCGGTGCTGGCGGCGGCTTCCCCGGCGCTGGCGCTGGCGGTGCTGGCGCTGGCGGTGCTGGCGGTGCTGGCGCCGCTGGCAACCGGTTCGGCTTCGCGCGCTCCGCCGCGGACGCCTCGCACACGGTCGCGGTGCACCTGACCGCACCGGTCACCATCGAAGCGGTTGTCGCCGCGGTGGTCCTCGCGATCCTCGGCGGGCTGATCGCCGGAACGTTCGGTGGCTGGCGGGCGGCGAGCCTTCGCCCGGCCGCGGCCCTGTCCAAGGTCGCCTGACCCGGATCTGCTAGGGAGACACGGAAATGTACGCACTGAAGGGTGTCACGAAGGACTACCCGAAGGGTCGTGAGACCGTCCACGCGCTGCGTGGCGTCGACCTGGAGATCGCCGACGGCGAATGGCTGGCCATCCAGGGACCTACCGGGCACGGCAAGTCCACCCTGCTGCAGCTCCTCGGCGGCCTGGACCGGCCGACGGCGGGAATCTTGGACTTTGACGGACGTGACCTCACCAAGACCCGCGAAGTGGCGATGACGGGCATCCGCGCCAAGAGCATCGGCTTCATCTTCCAGACGTTCAACTTGATCCCGACGCTGTCGGCGCAGGAGAACGTCGAGACGGCACTGGTCCCGCTGGGGATCAGCGGGGCGGAGCGCAAGGCCCGCGCCGCCGAGGCACTGAGCTCGGTCAGCCTCGGAGACCGGCTGCGTCACCTGCCGTCGGAGCTGTCCGGTGGCCAGCAGCAGCGCGTGGCGATCGCCCGCGCGCTAGTCAAGGAGCCGAAGGTGCTCCTCGCCGACGAGCCACCGGCAACCTCGACGAGGACACCCGCGACGAGATCATGGCCCTGATGGAGAAGCTGTGGCAGGACAAGGGCCTGACCATGGTAATCGTCACCCATGACTCATCGGTGGCCCGCCGCGCCCAGCGGCTGGGCACGATGAAGAACGGCAAGATCACGATCAAGCAGCTCTCGAAGCCGACAAGCTGACGCCACTAGCCGCTCGGCCGCCCGCGCCCGGCACCCCCGCAAGGGGTGTGCCGGGCGTCGGCGTTCCGGCGCGCGCTGCGGTGGTCGCGGCCTAAGCTCAGGTGGTCGCGTTGCCGCCGCCGGCGCGCAGGTCATGCATGAGCTTCCTGGCCGTCTCCTCGGCCTTCTTGACCGGCTCGCGCTGGCGCAGGTCCTTGAGCGCATCCTCTGCCCGCTTGCCGGTTTCACTGGCGCGCAGGTCGTTGATCTTGCTGGCCGCGCGCTGCGCCGTGTCGCTCGACTTGAGGTCGCTGAGCGTGCTGGCGGCCTTCTTGGCCTGGTCGCTCGACCTCAGGTCGTTGATCTTGCTGGCGGCCTTCTTGGCCTGGTCGCTGTCTTTGAAGTCATTCGCCCTGGACAGCAGCCGGTTGAAGAACCTGCGGATCCGGGCCTCGATGTCGAACATGGCTACCTCCTGCGGGCCACGATCTCGTGAGTGCCACGATATGCTACGGCCTTACGAGATATATCTTAACTACTCTGTCACGTCTACGCGTCCATGTGGCGCCCTGGCTGCCCGGAATGTCGTGCGTGAGGTGTCCCTGACCGAGCGCCTACCCCCCAGCGCGCCTGTGTAACCTCCAACCTCCGGTAGGCCAGCAGCCGTCGCGAACTGACGCAGGGCGCTCACTGTCGCGCCCGGCGAGCTCGCGCGCGAGATCCGGCCTCTTTGGTGATCGGTTGACCGCAACTTCTCATCCTGGAGTACGGACAGTGGCGGGGGGTGCAGTTCAATCGTGACGGGAATGCCGTTACGCTGGTCCGACTGAACAGCAGGTAAACAAAGATTGAACGGAAAATGTATAAATGGGGTAAATTTGTGATACTGTGAGGTCGCAAGTGATGCCGGAAGAGGAGTTGTGCTATGACGCCTGGCCTGGCTGGCTTTGTGGTCGCTGGCGATGAGAAGACCTGGGACCGCGCGCTCGAGGAGGCGCTGGAGGCGCTCCAGGCAGCGTTCGGGGTCGTTCCCGAGCATGGCGGCACACCAGGCGGGGCGCGGCGGCGTACCTGGTTCGACACCTTTGACTGGCGGCTCTACCGGGCGGGACTGTCCCTGGAGTACGTGGCCACCCGCGCCGGCGGCGAGCTCATCGTGACCCGGGCCGGTGACGGCCGGGCCGTGGCGGGGCCGGTGACCGGGTGGCAGGCCACCCGCAGCCACCACGCCTGCGACCTTCCGGACGGGCCGGTGGCCGACCGGATCGCTGATGTCATCGCGCCCCGGGCGCTGCTGCCCACGGTGACCGTTTCGACCGCAAGCACCGTCACCAGACTACTCAACGCCGACGGGAAGACCGTCGCGCGACTGCTCGTCGAGCGGCCGGCCATCGAGGATAAGCCGCTGCCGCTGCGGCTCGCCGTCACTGAGGTCCGCGGGTATACAAGCCAGGCCCGCCGCGCTGCCCGGCTGATCGCCGCCGCGCTCGGCATCGAGCCGGCGGGCGAGGACCGCACTGCCGGGGGCTGTCTCCTCGACAACGCGCTGTGGGCCATCGGCCGGCGCTGCGGCGACTACTCCAATAAGGTGGACGCCAAGATCACCGCCGAGATGGCGGCTCCCACAGCGGTCGCCACGATCCTCCTTACGCTGCTCGACGCTGTGGAGCTGCAACGTTGACGGCGTGCTGCGCGACACCGACACGGAGTTCCTCCACGATCTGCGTGTCGCGGTGCGGCGAACCAGGGCAGCCATCAAGCTGATTGGCGATGCCCTCGGACTGTCCGGCGCCGACCATGACCGGTTCGCGGCCGAGTTCAAGTGGCTAGGCGACCTGACCACGCCGGTTCGCGACCTGGATGTCCACTTGCTCGGCTTTGACGTGATGGCGTCGCGACTGCGGGCGGCGAAGCAGGATGACCTCGTGCCGTTCCGCATGTTCCTGGAAGGGCGCCGAGTGCAGGAGCTCAGGCTGCTGGCCCGCCACCTGCGCTCGCAGCGGTTCACCCAGCTCACCGCGCAATGGCGGGCGGCCCTGACTAACGTACGTGATAACAGCAAGAAAAATAGTGAGCGAAGGGAACGGGCACGTTCTGGCCCGGTGGCCCCGAAGTCCCTGACGGCGGGACGGCTCGCGGTGGAGCGGACCGGGCACGCGTTCCGCAAGGTATCGAAAAGGGGAGCGGCGATTACCCCGGACTCGCCTCACGAGAGCCTGCATGACCTGCGCAAGCGCTGCAAGGAACTGCGCTACGCGCTGGAGTTCTTCGCCCCGCTGCACGACAAGGCGGCCTACTCCGCGGTCGTCAGCGACCTTAAGAAGCTCCAGGACTGCCTGGGTGACTTCCAAGACAACGAGGTGCAGATCGACGAGATCCGCGCGCTGGCGGCCGCGATGGTCGCGGCCGGGCCAGTGTTCAACGGGGGCACGGTACCGCCCGGCACGCTGCTGGCGATGGGTGAGGTCACCGCCGGGCTGGCCGCGAGCCAGCAAGCGGCGCGGGCTGTCTTCGAGACGCGGTTCGCCAGCTTCGCCGGCCCGGGCGGGCAGCAGCATATGTCCGTGCTGCTGGCTGGAGAGGCGCGGTGAAGATCTACGCCACCTACAACATCAAGGGCGGCGTCGGGAAGACGACAACGTCGGTCAACCTGGCCCACCTGGCGGCGGCCGAGGGCTTGCGGACCGTGCTGTGGGACCTGGACCCGCAGGGCGCGGCTAGCTTCATGTTCCGGGTAAAGCCCCGAGTCAAGGGTGGTGGCAAGGCGATCATCCGCGGCCAGCGGTCGCTGGACGACGCGATCAAGGGCACCGACTACGAGCTTCTCGACCTCATCCCCGCTGACTTCACCTACCGCAACATGGACCTGCTGCTGGACAAGGGGCCAGAAGCCAAGCAGAACCGCAAGCTGTCCAGGCTGCTGTCGCCACTGTCGCAAGAGTACGACGCGGTGTTCCTGGACTGCCCGCCATCCATTTCCCTGGTCTCCGAGAACGTGCTGCACGCCGCCGACGTGATCGTCGTGCCGCTGATCCCGACCACGCTGTCGGTGCGAACCCTAGACCAGCTGACCGAGTTCCTCGCGACGTTCCACGGGCGGCGGCCCGAGGTGCTGGCCTTCTTCTCCATGGTGGACCGCCGCAAGAAGTTGCACCGCGAGATCATCGAAGAGCTGTCCGTGAAGCGAGAGGGCATCGCGAGTACCGCGATCCCCTCGGCCGCGTTGATCGAGAACATGTCCGCGCAGCGGTTGCCGGTCACCGCCGCCGCCCCCTCGTCCACCGCCGCCAAGGCCTACAAGTCGCTGTGGGCCGAGGTCCGCGCGCTATAGGCGCGGGCGCGGCGGTTATCGTTGCGAGATGCCGCACGGTGACTGGCGAGAGATGCCGATCGGGGACCTCGGGCGGGTCGTTACCGGAGCCACCCCGCGGGCGGCTTGGGATGGCGCGTGGGGGGACAATGTCGACTTCATCACGCCCCGTGACCAGCGGGCCGGGTACCGCGTGGCCACGGCGTCGCGACGGCTTTCCGCCGCCGGTGCCGCCCGGCTTGCCTCACGGCTGCTGCCAGCCGGGGCCACCTGCGTGACGTGCATCGGTGAGACGATCGGGAAGACGTCGCTGACCGCGCGGCCGGCTATGACTAATCAGCAGATCAACTCGGTCGTACCCCATCCAGGCGCGGTGTGCCCGCCCTTTCTGTACTACCTGCTTACGGGATATGGGCCGCGGCTGGCACAGGCGGCGAGCGGCTCGGCGGCGCGCATCGTGAACAAGGGGCAGTTCGAGCGGTTCCGGGTGCTCGTTCCCCCGATGCCGGAGCAGGACCGGATCGCTGGGATCCTCGGAGCGCTGGACGACAAGGTCGCCGCCACCGAGAAGACCGCCGCGACCGCCCTGGACCTTGCCGATGCGCTGTTTGACCAGGCGATGGCCTGCGGCCGGGCGCGCTCATGCCAGCTCGGTGACCTGGTGGGCCTGCGGTATGGCCGGGCGCTTCCCGCAGCCGTCCGCAGGCCGGGATCTGTGCCCGTCTACGGCAGCGGGGGAGTCGTGGGAGCGCATGACCGGCCACTGGTCGCCGGACCGGGCATCATCGTCGGCCGCAAGGGGGCGGTAGGCACGGTGCGCTGGTCGCAGCGAGGCTTCTGGCCGATCGACACGGTCTTCTACGTGATGCCAGCCGGTGATGGGGTACCGCTGGAGTTCCTGTTCCTCGCGCTGCGGCGGATGCGGCTGCCTTCTCTGCGGGGCGACTCCGCGGTTCCCGGCCTGACCCGCTCCAGCGTGCTAACGTCGGTCATCGAGCTGCCACCCGAATCAGCGCTGCGCCAGCTGGCGCATGCGGCCGGCGGCTTGCTCGCCTTGCGCGCGTCTTTGGCCGCCGAGTCCGCCCAGCTCATAAGCCTGCGCGACACGCTGCTGCCACGCCTGGCGCTGGGGGACTGGGATTTGGCGGTATCGACCGTGGTGAAAGCGCCTCTAGACCAGCGTGGACTTCATTGAGATGACGGAGTTATCGCCAGTTCCGTACGGCGGACGCTGCCCGGGTCGCCGCGGGGCGAACGGCGCGGGGTATCGGGGACCGGGGGCGCGGCGCCCCGTCGATTTTGGGGATGCCGCCGGGTGGGTCGGTGCCTTGCCCGGCAGGGATGGCCTCTGGGCGCAGGCTGGTACGGATGCGGTCCACATGAGAGAGGATCTCGCCGCGCAGCGGCCACTCGGATACGTCGCTGTCCTGCCGGTCGATGTCTGGCTCTAGCAGGACGGCCAGCTTGTCCTGCAGGTGGAGCGTATGCGCGAGCTGGTCGTCGAGTTGCCGCTCCAGCGCAACGTCCCCGGACGGCAGCGCGCGCATGAGCCGCCCGTATGTGCGGATCGCGATGCCAAGCTGACCGAACACGTCGGCAAGCCGCTGGCGCGTCTCGGCGTCCCTGACCGGGCTGGCCTCGCTGGGGATCCGGGCACTGTCGAGGATCGACGTGGCAAGCCCGCGCAGGTACAGCGTGGAGTGCTCCAGGGTCTCCAGCCCTGCCCGCAGCGAGGTGTTGTGCACGGATCGCTCACTGGGCGCCATCGCGACGGTGCGCGGATTGAGCTTGGCGCTGTCTTCCGCCTCGCGAAGAGAGTCATCGACTCGCTCGATGTCGTCCCGTAGCGCGCGGGCCGTCTGCAGCCAGCCCAGGGCCATGCCCTGGTCTGAGTCCTCGTTGTCTGAGTCCTCGTTGTCTGAGGTGTCACCGTTAGAGGCGTCACCGTCAGAGGCGGCGGGCGCAGGCGCGTTGCGCAGACCGTCGGACATCATGGTGAGGAAGTCTCCCAGCCGCCACGCGAGGTCGGCAACCGCCTCCCGAGCCGACTCGGTTCGCAGCCGGGTAAGGACAATGCCACCGGCCATCCCGACCACGGTCCCGATCAAGGTATCGACGATCCGCCCGGTCGCCACCCCCCCGAAGTTCTTGGCGGAGAAGATGAGCATGGCGCTAATGGGGACCTCAAGGAGGTCCTCACCAAGCCGCAGCAAGTGGCCGATGATGAGCGCGCCGCCGATCAGCACCGCAAGGAGCCACCAGGTGAACGGCACCTCCTCGGACAGGCCGACAGCGACCAGGACGCCGGTGAGGACGGCGGCCACCTTCTTCAGGCCGGCCCGCAGCGTCTGGAACACGCTGGCCTGCAAGACCAGCAGCGCGGTCAGCGGCGCGAGCACCGGGCGGCCGACCGCGGGCCCGGACGCGCCGGGGAAGTGCAGCGCGATCAGGTAGGCAGCGGTGGCCGTGACGGTCAGCCGGGCGATGTAGGTAGCCGACGGCTGGGCGCGCAGCCGGGCATTCGCCAGCTGGTGCGCTCGACGTCGCGCCAGGCCGCGCGCGGACGCGGCGACGCGAGCCGGGTCGGCGATACGGGTGTCCAGGATGCCGATGTTGCCACGAACGTTGCGGAAGTTCAGAGAACGCATAGGACCGCCGGGTAGTCGCTGGGGGGCCTATCGATAGATGTACGTACAACAGGCCGCCCTGACAGGGGCGGCGCGAACAGCGCCTAGGGCGCGGCCCGCGGGGCGCGATGGATAGCACCGCCGTCGCGGCAACACCGCCACAGGCGGTGCAATTGGGACAATACGCCCCGGTTTCGCGCGGCCAGCGAAAGCTACCTCCCGGTACTCCCCCGCCATAAGTGGAACGCCCTTAGCCTGCTGGTATTCCCGTTTCAGGCGACTCCTGGCGCGCGGATGTCACGCTGAGACTCGCGTTCCCAGGGCCAGAGAGTCATACACGTATTAGAGTCTGTCTTGGGGGGAAGGGTCAGACATTGCTAATAGACGGGGGAAGGCTGCCCGCGGATGCCACACGGTTCTTCGGGCGGTCGCAAGAGGCGGCGGCGATCCGCGACGCCATCGGCCACAGTCGGCTGGTGACGCTGATCGGGCCCGGCGGCGTGGGAAAGTCGCGGCTGGCGATCCAGGTCGCGCGGGGGATGCGTACGGCGTTCCCCGATGGTGCCTTCCTGGTCCAGCTGTCCTACCTGAGGGATCCTGACCTGCTGGTCAGCACCGTCGCGGCGGCCCTGGGGCTGCCCGAGCAGACGGCCCCGGCCCGGGTGGAGGCCTTGCTGCCGCACCTGCGGGACAAGCGGCTCCTGCTCATCCTGGATACCTGCGAGCACCTAGTTGACGCGTGCGCGACGTTCGCCGACGCACTGCTGCGGGGGGCCGACGGGCCGCGGCTGCTCGCGACGAGCAGGCAGACGCTCGACATCCCCGGCGAGGTCGTCTACCCGATCTTGCCGTTCGCGGTGCCTGACACCGGCGGTGATGCCGTCGCGCTGTTCGCGGACCGCGCTAGCGCCGCCATGCCCGGATTCACCGTCACCGCCGAGAACCGTGCCAAGGTCATCGAGCTCTGCCGGGGCCTGGACGGCATCCCGCTGGCCATCGAACTGGCGGCGGTCCGGCTGCGGGCGGTCGGCATCGAGGACATGCTGGCCCGCCTGGGAGACCGGATGCGCCTGCTGGGCGGCAGCAGCAGGCAGGCTGACGTGCGCCACCAGACGCTGCGGGCGACGATTCGCTGGAGCTATGACCTGTGCTCTTCCGGCGAGCGGCTGCTGTGGGCACGCCTGTCGGTGTTTGCCGGGGAGTTCGGCCTGGAGGCTATGGAGCGGGTCTGCGGGGGCAACGGGCTTGACCCCGTGGAACTGGTTGACACACTCGTCCGTCTCGTGGACAAGTCGATCGTGATCCGGATCGATGGTGCCGAGGGCGGCGCCCGTTACCGGATGCTGGACACCATCAGGGAGTTTGGCGCTGAGCTCCTCGCGGACGCCGATATCTACCGGCGCAGGCACCGTGATTACTATCTTGCCGTAGCGCGCGAGTTCGACTCGGCCTTCATCGGCCCTGGCCAGGTCGCCTGGGTGCGCAGGATCTTCGCCGAGCAGGCCAACCTGCGCCTTGCCCTGGAGTTCTGCCTGGCCCCCGGTGCCCGCCCGGCCGGGGAGGCGCCCACGCCCGGCAAGCAGCAACAGCCCGGACAACAGCCAGTGTCTGGACAGCAGCAGGTGTCCGGCGAGCAGCCCGCCGGTGGCGGCGACTACGACGCCGAGGTGGGCCTTGAGCTCGCGACCGCGCTGTGGGGCTTTTGGGCATGCGCTAGCAGAGTCGGCGAGGGCCGCTACTGGCTGGGACGGATGCTCGACCGCATGCGAGGGCAGACGGTGCTGCAGGTCAAGGGTCTTTGGCTGGCTAGCTGGTTCAAGGACGCGCAAGGGGAGCGTGGCGGCAGCCAGTCCCTGCTGGAGCAGGCCAGGTCGATCGCCGTCGCCACCGCGGATGAGGTGTCCCTGGCCTGGGTTGACGGGTTCACCGCACACGCCAGGGCCAACCGTGACGAACTGGCCGGGGTGACCGATGCGTACGCGGACGTCCTGACCAGGATGACCCGGCTGGGTGACATGGCGGGCATATGCATCAACTCGCTCAACAAGGCCATCTTCCACGAACTGGCGGATGAGCACGCGGAGTGCGTGGCGGAATGCGGGAGGCTGCTCGCCCGCCTTCCAGATGGAGAGTCCTGGCTGCGAGGCTGGGGGCTGTGGGTGAAGAGCATCGCCCTGTGGCGCACCAGGGACCTCGCCGAGTTCGCCGACTGCCAGCGGGCCGGCCTGATGCTACGACTGCGGTTCGGGGACATGCTTGGCCTGGCACCGTGCCTGGAAGGGCTCGCGTGGCTCGCCGCCGCGGAAGGCAACTTCGAGCGGACCGCGCGGCTGCTCGGTGCCGCCGACCGGATGTGGCGCTCTGTCGCCAGCGTGCCGCGGTTCGGCATGACGCGACTCGATGCCGAGCATGACGTGGCGGAGAGCCGGGCCAGGCAGGCCCTCGGCGAGCGGCAGTACGTCCGCGAGTACGCGGCGGGGGTGGCGCTCAGCACCGATGACGCGGTCCGGTACGCCCGAGACTCAGTCGACGTCGCTGACTCGGCGGCACGAGCGGGCGACCAGGCGGACGCGGACACGGCGTCGGCCAGCCCGTGGGAGCAGTTGACCGCTCGCGAGCGCCAGGTCGCCGCCCTGGTGGCCCAGGGCCTGACGAACCGGGAGATCGCCGCCCGCCTCGTGGTGTCCAAGCGGACGGTCGACGCGCACGTCGAGCACATCCTTGCCAAGCTTGGCTTCTCGTCGCGCGTTCAGGTCGCCGCGCTGGCGGCGGTTCCGGGTACGGCGTCCGGCCACGCCTCGGCGCGGCCAGCCGAGTTCGCCCACTTGTTAAGGGATCAGGCCGCCCCACCCGGTGCGCAGGGGGATCCGCCTGACCCGCCGAAAACCGGGCGTCGCTGATCGCGGTGTCCGCCGGCGTCCCCGGCCGTCGCGCGCTGTGTTCCGGCTAGCGGACTACCCGGGATCCGTGAGGAACGCAGGGTAGTCCGCTAGGCGACCGCGACTGGTAGTCGTTTTCTACCGACCGTGGTTGGCGTCAACGCCGGTGCCGGGGGTGAAGGACACGCCCCGGACGACCTTGTCGTAGCCGGGGGCGACCACGGTCCGGAACGCCTCCCTGGCTGGCAGGGTGGTGGCGTTCAGGTCATCGGTGATGGAGACAAGCTGGTTCGGGTCCGCGCCCTGGTCACCGCCGCCGCTCACGGTCGAGGTGACCCCCCAGATCGTGACCGTGCCGTTCTTGTTGACCTGGCCCGTGATGTTGCGCAGGCCGTCGGTAGCAGGGGACCACGGGAGGCCGGTCACGGAGTTGATGCCGGCCGGGTACCCGGCCACGGTGTAGGGCGTGCCGAGCTTCAGGCCGTCCTGCAGGGTGTAGGCCAGCTGCCAGGCCTTGGTCGAGGAGTTGAAGACCCACTTTTGCAGGCCCGCCGTCGTGGACGCGGCGGCGGCGGAGTAGGTCCCGGTGGTGGTGTCATACGTACTGTCACCGGAGCCCTCGTCGGCCACGTACAGGGTCGTCGGGTTGGCGAACCAGAGGCCGAACGGGTAGTCGCTGGAGTCGGTCGCGCTCTTGGCCAGCGCGGTCGGGAAGCCCGCCAGGATGCACATGTTGCTGGGCAGGCCGCCCGCCTGCAGCGTGCTCAGGTCGTACGACAGCTGCGTGGTCGGCAGGGCCGCGCCCGGTGCCGGTACTCCGACGCCCTTCGTGCAAGCGGTGCCGGTGGTGTCGAGGAAGTACACCGTGTTAACGCCGTTGCTGCCGCTGCCCTTGGTGTAGTAGAGGACGTTGTTGTAGATGGTCAGGCCGCGGAAGTTGTCGTCCTTGCCAACCTTGTCGGCCTTGGCGCCGATCTCAGCGACGCTGAAGCTGCCGACGGGAGTCGGGGTGCCCGGCGTCTGGTCATACGGGTTCCCGGTGGACGGGGTGACGATCTGGGCGCCCGCGCCGAGGATGACGCCGTCGGGCTGCGGGTTGCTGCCGTTGCCCGCGTTCCCGGCGGTGTAGTAGTACTCCTGGCCGTCGACGTCCGCGGCTATCACCGCGCGCCCGTTGTTGCCGCTGTAGGCGTTGGTCTCGGTGAACGTAAAGTGCCCAGCGGAGTTCAGCTGGGCGATGGTGCGGTAGTAAGCGCCCGGGACCGGGTTGGTCGGGTCGATCACGCCGGGAGTGTTGCCGTTCGAGGCGTCGACCGTGTCCGGCGCGGCCGAGTAGTCGATGAACGTCACGTACTTGCCGTCGGTGGACAGGTTGAGCGCGCCCTCGGACTTGGAGGAGAAGCTCGTGGTCAGGTACTGCGTCGGGACATCGATGGTGGCGACCGGCCGCCCGCCCGTCGTTAGCTCCTTCAGGTACAGCGGCGAGGTGACGCCGAAGCTGGCGTCCACGGCGTCGTTATTGAACACCTGCGGGTAGTTCCCGCTTGCGGTCGCCGCCGTGCCGGCCGAGCCTGCCCCCGGGGGCAGGATGGTCGCGCCAGCCACCAGGCCAGGGTCGTTCTGGTAGTAGCTCTCGCTGACCAGCAGGTCACCGGGCACGATTACGGAGCTGTGGTGTCCCTGGCCGGCTGGCCTGGCGGCGCTTGCTCCCGCGTCGGTGGTCGTGGCGGCAATCACGCCCGCGGCGCTCAGCACCACGAGGACGCCGGCGACGCCGGTTCTTGGACGCATGGTCCCCTCCTGTCATCCCATTTCGCAAAGCAACCGCCTCATCAAACCGGAGCCAGCCGACGCGCGAGCGACACTCAGGTTTCGTGCAAGTGTCCCGTACGCGATCATTACGGATCTATCCGGAGTCGCCGTCCTTTTGATGGAAGGCGCGCGGCGGACCGTGGTTTCTGACGGCTTGTACGGGGTAACCGAAAGGTAGAGATAAGTTCGGTACGGTGTGGTTCCGGGCGATCATGACGAGTTTCGTCTGACGCTGAGCGGGAAGGGGAGACAACGGCACGGCGGGCAGGATCCCTGGGCGGATCGTGCAGAGTTAGATGTAGCGAAAAGCATTTCACGGCCAATTTCAAGCCGAATTCCAAGGCAAGGCAGGGGGCAGCACTAGAGGGCATGGGGCAGCAAATTGGGGAAGGAAGCCGTCATATGAGCATGACTGTCTGGCAATGGTTCGAGCAGCGCTCGTTTCATCACCGGGACTTTCAGAGTCTCGCACTGCTACCAGCCGATCGGCCGGCTAACGGGGCCGAGCGGCCCTCCGTTACCATGATCCTTCCATGCCGCAACGTGGCTGACACCATCGGATCCATCCTCGACATCATCGCGGGCCTGCGGGAGCGTACCGGGATGCCCGAGCAGGTCATCGTGGTCGACGCGGACTCCCCGGATGGCACCGCGGACGTCGCACGGGGCCGCGGGGCGGAGGTCTATTCTGAAAACGAGCTCATGCTCCAGTACGGCCCGGCGCAGGGCAAGGGCGACGCGATGTGGCGGGCCCTTTCGGTCGCCCGCGGTGACATTGTCATGTTCGCCGACGCCGATACCACGGATTTCCGTGAGCACTTCATCTACGGGACGCTCGGCCCCCTGCTGGCCGATCCGACGATCCAGTTCTGCAAGGCGGCCTTCCGGCGGCCCTTCACTTCCGGTAACAGGTCCGTAGCCGACGGCGGCGGGAGGGTTACCGAGCTGATGGCCAAGCCGCTGCTCAACCTTTTCTGCCCGCAGCTCGCCGGGTTCGTGCAGCCGCTGGCGGGGGAGTTCGCCGCCCGCCGGGACCTGCTCGGCGCGATACCGTTCTTCACTGGCTATGGCGTCGAGATTGGCATGCTTATCGACGTCTGCAACGAAATCGGCCTGGAGGCCATGGCCCAGGTCGACATCGGCACCCGGCAAAACCAACACCAGGCCCTGGGGAACCTGAGCCGGATGAGCTCGGTGGTGCTCCGCACCGTGGCCGCCCGGGAGGGCAGCGCCGCCAGGCCCGCTGACGAGGCGGGCACCGGACTGTGGGACGTCCACCAGCCGGAAACCTACCTGCACGCGGTGGCCACCGAGAACGGCCTGCGCATGGACGAGCATCTCAACGATCTCGGCGAGCGCCCGCCACTGGCGCGCCTCGCCGACGGTGACGCCATCTTCGCGTTATCTTCTGGGGGTACAAGCCAACCCCCCAGGCCCCCGCCCGCACGGCTTCTCGCCGTAGGCAGTGGGGCTGCGCCGCGCGGGCCCCCTCACGTAGTTAACCAGAACGTAAAGTAAGCGTGGCACGCTGTCACCATGAGGACTCGCGTAGACGTGCTGCCGGTGGTCGTCAGCGGATTCGATCACCTCGTGCTGACGGTCGCCAGCGCCGACGAGGCAGTTGCCTTTTACACCCTCGCGCTCGGCATGCGGGCGAGCAAGCTTGGGGAGGGAGAGTGGGCGGTCTCGTTCGGGGACAAGAAAATATGGCTGCGTGAGGCGGACACCGGGCACGTTCCTGAAGCTAGGCGCCCCATGGCCGGGAGCGCCGAACTGTGCCTGATCACGCCCGCGCCGCTAGATGCGGTCATCGGGCACCTCGCCGCCAGTGGCGTGAAGGTCGAGGCAGGCCCGGCCCGGCGGGAGGGCGCGAACGGCCCGGTCACCAGTGTCTGCGTCCGTGATCCCGACGGCAACCTGGTACAGATCGCGAGCTACGACAGTCTCTAGCCTGCAGCGCCGGGATTCAGTGAGTGTCGGGAACGACCCCGGTCGCCCTTTATAGCCTATCGTTACCTTCATGCGACGGAGGCAGGGACGAAGCTCGCGGATTTCACGCAGTGTATCGGGAGAGTATGCTGTTGTCATCCCGGTCGGTGCGCTATACAGGGACTACGACTGTCCGAGGGAGCGCGATGCTGCCACGCAATAGGGTCCAGTCCCCAGCTGAGCAGAAAGTTACCCTGGTGGACCGTGTCCAGCGGGCTATAGACCGGATTCCCTTTCCGCAGAGGATCGTCCCAATCGCCGGGGCGGTCATCTTCCTCTGCCCGGTACTCGCGCCGGCGGCCCTGGTGAGCAAGGCGCGGTCCAAGATGGCGTCAGCGTACGTGGCCATGCTGGCGATCTGGATCATCTTCGCGCTGGACTTCGACAGCACCACCAGGAAAGGGCCAGCCCCCGAGGTTCGCTGGACGATCTTCGCGATGCCGGTCGCTATCGCACTGCTCGCGCACGCCAGGCCGCTAAGCCGCCGGTATGTCCCGTGCCGCACGGTTGCCGCCGTGCTGCTGTGGCCGGTCATCCTCATCATCATCTTGCTGAACAACCTGCCCAGTATCATCCCTGTCCCCGCGTTCATCGTCGCGGTCTGGGTGGTCGCGATCGTGGCGCTGGGCTGGCGAGTGGCCAAGGGGATCCCGGCCGAGCCGCGGATGAGCGGGCAGCCACGAGGCGTCGGGGGCGCTCCCGGCGGATACGCCGACCCGGCTGCGGGCGGTGCCGGCAACATGCCGCAGGGCGGGCAGCCGCCGATGGCGATGGCGGCGGCGCACGGCTACGGGGCGCGGGCGCAGGGCGTCGCGCAGGGCCACCTCGACCGGGCGGCCCGGCAGCCCCCCGCGCCGCCCAGGCAGCGCCCGCAGATCAGCATCGAGGAGGCCATGGCCGAGCTTGACTCCATGGTCGGGCTGGCTGGCGTCAAGGAGCAGGTGCGGTCTATCGCCGCCTCCATAGAGGCGGCCCGCCGCCGGGCGGTCGCCGGGGTGAGCACCGACAAGCCGATGCGGCACTTCGTCTTCCTGGGCCCGCCAGGGACCGGCAAAACAACAGTCGCGCGGGTCATCGGGAAGATCTTCTACGCGTTCGGCCTGCTCGACATGCCGGACGTGGTGGAGGCCCAGCGATCGGACCTGGTCGGCGAGTACCTGGGCGCGACCGCGATCAAGACCAACGAGCTGATCGACTCCGCGTTTGGCCGTGTGCTGTTCATCGACGAGGCGTACAGCCTGGTAAACGAGGGTGACGGGCAGGCCGACAGGTTCGGCATCGAGGCCGTTCAGACGCTGCTGAAGCGGGCCGAGGACGACCGGGAGAACCTGATCATCATCCTGGCCGGTTACGAGCAGCAGACCGAGGCGTTCCTGGGGTCCAACCCAGGCCTCGCCTCCCGCTTCGCTACCAGGATCCGGTTTCCCACCTACTCACCATCAGATCTGCTGGCGCTCGCCGACGGGCAGCTCGCCGCTAAGGGCGAGGTGCTCGCCCCGCCCGCCCGCCCGGCCCTGTGGCGCATCCTCGAGGAGGTGGGCCGCCGCCGGATCACCGACGAGCTCGGCAACGGCCGGTTCGTTCGCACCCTGCTGGAGAAGGCTGGCCAGGCGCGCGACGTTCGGGTAATGGGCACCGGGTACGAGCCCGAGGCCGAGGACCTGATCACGGTCGACTCCGGTGACCTGGACCGGGCGTTCGCCGAGCTCACGTCGCGGCTGCGTGGTTATGAGGACACCCCAACGCTGGAAAGTGCCCTCGCCGAGCTCGACGAGCTCGTTGGCCTGGAGCCGGTCAAGCAGCAGGTGCAGGCGATCGCCGCGCAGCTGCGGGTGGCCAAGCTACGGGACCGGCAGGGGCTGTCCCGGCAGCCGCCGGCCAGGCATTTCGTGTTCACCGGGCCGCCCGGCACCGGCAAGACGACGGTGGCGCGCATCCTGGGGCGAATCTTCGCGGCCCTCGGGCTGCTCGTGCGGCCCGAGGTGATCGAGGCGCACCGGGCGGACCTCGTCGGCGACCACCTCGGCGCGACCGCGATCAAGACCAACAAGCTGATCGACTCCGCGCTCGGCGGCGTGCTGTTCATCGACGAGGCATACTCGCTCATCAACAGCGGCTACACCGGCGGCGACGCGTTCGGTGCCGAGGCCGTGCAGACGCTGCTCAAGCGAGCGGAAGACGAGCGGGACCGGCTGGTCATCGTGCTGGCCGGGTATCCCGCCGACATGGACCGGTTCCTGCGCAGCAACCCGGGACTTGGGTCGCGGTTCGGCACGCGCGTCACGTTCCCCAGCTACTCCGCCCGCGACCTTTCGGAGATCGCTGTGCTGCTGGCCGAGCAGGCGGGCGACATCTTCGAGCCGGATGCCGAGCGGGCCTGGCGCAGATCTTTGACCGTGCCGTCAGGTCCGGCCGGATCGACGAGCTTGGCAACGGCAGGTTCGCCCGGTCGCTGTTCGAGCGGGCCTGCGCCTACCGTGACGTTCGCGTAGTGCAGCTCGGCCTCGCCGAGAGCGCCACGGCCGAGGAACTGACGACGCTGACCGCCGCCGACGTCCGGACAGCCTTCGAGGAGCTGACCGTCCAGGGGGGCTAGGCTGGCCTGCGTGGCGGGCTGGGATTTCTGGATTGACCGGGGCGGGACGTTTACCGACATCGTCGCGCGAGGACCTGACGGCACGCTGCGGGCGCACAAGCTGCTGTCTAGCAACCCCGCGGCCTACCGGGACGCCGCCGTCGCCGGCATCAGGTACCTGCTGGGGGTCGCGCCCGGCGAGCCGCTGCCCGCCGATCAGATCAACGAGGTGCGCCTCGGCACCACCGTCGCCACGAACGCGCTGCTCGAGCGCAAGGGCGAGCCTACCGTCCTGGTCATCACCCAGGGCTTCAGGGACGCGCTGCGCATCGCCTACCAGGACCGGCCGCGCATCTTCGACCGGCACATCGCCACGCCAGAGCTGCTGCACGCGCGGGTCATCGAGGCCGATGAGCGGGTCGGCGCCCACGGTGAGGTCATCAGGCCACTGGATGAGAAGGCCGTCACTGAGCAGCTCGCGGCAGCTTACGGCGACGGCTTCCGCTCGGTCGCCATCGTCTGCATGCATGGCTACCGGTACCCGGCGCATGAGCAGCGGATCGGGGCGGTGGCGCGCGCGCTCGGGTTCAGCCAGGTCAGTGAGTCGCATGAGGTCAGCCCACTGATGCGCCTGGTGTCCCGGGGGGACACTACGGTCGTCGACGCCTACCTGTCACCCATCCTCCGCCGCTATGTCGACGAGATGGCCACCGAACTGCGCGGTGTGAAGCTCCTGTTCATGCAGTCCAACGGAGGGCTGCACGGACGCGGCGGGCTTCCGGGGCAAGGACGCGATCTTGTCCGGCCCGGCGGGCGGCATCGTCGGCATGGCCCGGACCGCCGTCGCGGCGGGCTTCACCAAGGTCATCGGCTTCGACATGGGCGGCACCTCCACCGACGTGTCGCACTACGCCGGGGAGTTCGAGCGGCAGTACGAGACGCAGGTCGGCGGCATCCGCATGCGCGCCCCGATGCTGTCCATCCACGCGGTGGCGGCCGGCGGCGGGTCCATCCTGCGCTTCGACCGCCACCGCTACCAGGTCGGCCCCGAATCGGCCGGCGCCCAGCCCGGCCCGGCCTGCTACGGCAATGGCGGGCCGCTGACCATCACCGACGCCAACGTCGCGCTCGGGCGGATTCAGCCGTCCCATTTCCCGAACGTCTTCGGCCCCGCTGGCACCGCCCCGCTGGATGTCGCGGCCACCCATGCCGGGTTCGCCACGCTGGCCGCGCAGATCACTGACGCCCGCGGTCTGGAAGAGGTGGCCGCCGGGTTCCTCGACATCGCCGTGCAGAACATGGCGAACGCCATCAAGAAAATCTCCGTGCAGCGCGGCTACGACATCACCAAGTACGTTCTGTCGACTTTCGGCGGTGCCGGCGGCCAGCACGCGTGCGCGGTCGCCGACGCGCTCGGCATGACCAGCGTGCTCATCCACCCGCTGGCCGGCGCCCTGTCGGCCTACGGGATCGGCCTCGCCGATGTCATCGCCATGCGCGAGACGGCAGTGGAGGCACCGCTCACCAGGCAGCTGGTCAACCGGCTGCCTGCTACCTTCGCGCCGCTGGAGGAGTCGGTTGCCGAGGAACTCGGCGGCCCGGCCAACGTGACCCGCCGGGCGCACCTGCGCTACGACGGGACAGACACAGCGCTGCAGGTCGAGCTCGGCACCATCGATGAGATGACCGCTGCCTTTGAGGCCGCCTACCAGCGCCAGTTCTCGTTCCTGATGGCCGCCAAGGCGATCATCGTCGAGGCGGTGAGCGTCGAGGCTGTCTGCGGGGACACCGGCCGCGAAGATGTCCTGGGCGCGTCTGTCCCGCACCGGGGCGGCCCGGCCGGCACCGACCGCGCAGACGGTGCCGCGGATGGGGCAGCGCGTGAGCGGGTGCGGATGTTCACCGACGGGCAGTGGCAGCAGGTGCCACTGTACCTGCGGGGCGACCTGGTGCCCGGGCAGTCGGTTGACGGGCCCGCGATCATCGCGGAGGACCTGGCTACCACGGTCGTCGAGCTGGGCTGGCGAGCCGCCGTCACTGAGCGCCTCGACCTGCTGCTGACGCGCGTCGCGCCACGGCCCATGGCCGTGGACGTGGGGACCGAGGTGGACCCGGTGCTGCTGGAGGTCTTCAGCAACCTGTTCATGTCGATCGCTGAGCAGATGGGCGTGCGGCTGCAGTCGACCGCGCACTCAGTCAACATCAAGGAGCGGCTGGACTTTTCCTGCGCGATCTTCGACTCGGCAGGCGGGCTGATCGCGAACGCGCCGCACATTCCGGTGCACCTGGGATCGATGGGGGAGTCGATCGCGGTGGTGATCGAGCGCAATGACGGCCGCATGAAGCCCGGTGATGTCTTCGTCCTGAACGATCCCTACCACGGTGGCACCCACCTGCCCGATGTCACCGTGGTAACTCCGGTGTTCGCGCCAGACGCCGCGACGTGGTCGGAGCCGCTGTTCTATGTCGCGTCCCGGGGGCATCACGCGGAGATTGGCGGCATCTCGCCGGGCTCGATGCCGGCCAGCAGCACGCGCGTGGAGGAGGAGGGCGTGCTGATCGACAACTGGCTGCTTGTCCGTGACGGGCGGATGCGGGAAGCCGAGACGCGTGAGCTGCTGGCCGCGGCCGAGTACCCCTCGCGCGCTCCCGAGGTCAACCTCGCGGACCTGCGGGCCCAGGTGGCCGCCAACGAGCGCGGCATCGCCGAACTGCGGCGGATGGTCGATGAATTTGGCCTCGACGTCGTGCGGGCGTACATGGGCCACGTGCAGGACAACGCGGCGCAGGCGGTTGCCGAGGTGATCACCGCGCTGTCGGACGGCTCGTTCGACTACGAGCTTGACTCCGCCGCACGGATCCGCGTCGCGATCCGGGTCGACCGGGCGGCCCGGATCGCGACGATTGACTTCACGGGCACGTCACCGCAGCAGCCCGGCAACTTCAACGCCCCGTCGAGCGTCGCCTTGGCAGCCGTCCTGTACGTGTTCCGCACGCTGGTGGACAGCGACATCCCGCTGAACGCCGGCTGCCTGCGGCCGCTGCGGGTCGTTATCCCGCCGGGAACGATGCTGTCGCCGTCCTACCCGGCCGCGGTGGCCGCGGGCAACGTGGAGACCTCTCAGGCCGTTACGGGGGCGCTGTACGCCGCCCTGGGAGTGCAGGCGGAGGGGGCGGGGACGATGAACAACGTGACGTTCGGCAACGAGCGCTACCAGTACTACGAGACGGTCGCCAGTGGCTCGGGGGCGGGGGCGGGACCCGACGGCACTGGCTTCGACGGAACCGACGTCGTACAGACGAAGATGACCAACTCCCGGCTCACCGACCCCGAGGTCCTTGAGTGGCGGTACCCCGTGATTGTCGAGTCCTACGAGATCCGGCGCGGTTCGGGCGGTGCCGGACGCTGGCGCGGTGGCGACGGCGGCACGCGACGGCTGCGCTTCGGCGAGCCGATGACCGTGACGACGCTGTCCGGGCACCGACGGGTGCCCGCGTTCGGCCTCGCGGGCGGGTCACCAGGCGCGCTCGGCCGCCACTGGGTCGAGCGGGCCGACGGGTCCGTCACGCCGATGGACGGCTGCGACACGGTCCACCTGGAAGCCGGAGACGTCTTCGTCCTGGAGTCCCCCGGCGGCGGCGGTTACGGAGCGGCTGCGCAGCGACAGAAGGAGCGCGGCTAGCGGGAGTCGACTGCCGGCCCGAGATCGTGGGCGCGCAGGAGTGCGGGGCTACGGAGCGGCTGTGTAGTGGCAACCGGGGGATGGGCCCGTTTCGTAAACTTCTGACGGCGAAGGCTACGGCGGGAGGCTTCCGCGTGCTTTTCCCCGAGCGCCCGCGCCGCCTTGACTGAGCGCGGGACGGCGGTGCGCCCAAGGCGCGAGGGGCCGCGGGTCTGGGCCTGGTTCGCAACCCCAGGAAATAACAGCTCTAGGTCGCCGAGGCCGTTGTCGAGGTCGTCCATGCCGGTGGTGAGGTCGCGCAGCAGCGCGGCGAGCACCTCTTGGTCATCCCCGGCGGCGTCAAGGACGTCCATCAGCGCGTGCAGGACCAGGTGGCGGTCCTCACCGGTGTCAAGGAGCTTTTGGGCGGCGGTCCACAGTTCCGGCGGGTCGCCGCGCCAGAGTCGATCGGCGATCATCAGGTGCCGCTCGATGTGCCTGCCGACGCCTGCCGAACTGGGGCTGCCGGTTCGGGTGTCGTGGTCAGCGGCGAGCAGCAGGCGGCGGTCGGTCGGGTCGGCGGGGTCGAGCTTGGACAGGTCCACGCCGCCGTGCTTGCCCCGGAGGATCGGGAAGATGAATGCGCGGCGCGGCAGCGCCTCCAGGTCGGAGTCCGGCAGCAGCCGACTGACCAGGACGTCGTCCAGGCCGAACTCGGCGGGGTCATGGTAGAGCCGCGAGAACATGCTCATCGAGTCGAAGACGACCTCGACAACCTCGCTGATGTCCCTTTGGTGCCAGGCGCGCCTGCGGCCAGCGAAGCGCACCCAGGCGGCGAGCACGAGAGGCATCGCCTCCCGGTCCGGGGTGGTCAGCATGACGCGGCGCGGAACCCACTCCAGGAGGAACTTCCGAGCCTTCGCCGGGCGCATCCGCAGCGGCCGGCCGGCGTCCTGATCGCAGCCGAAGTCGATGATGTGGTCGGCGCAGCGGCTGGCTGCCTCGCGGTCAGAGAGATCTTCGGCCGCGTCGGAGCCGAGGAACTCCGCGGCTAGCAGCGCCCGCTTGTCCTTAGACCACTGCCGCTTGGCCCGCAGGGTCCGGCCGGCGGCCGGCGGTAGCGCCCGGACACGGGACCTGATGAGCGCGTGCCTGGCGGCGAACGTGTCGCCGACCGGGGGGTTCGTGGCGGCGTTGGTGACCGCCAGCGCCTGCTCCAGCGCCTTGCGCGCCTGGCACGGGTCGATCTGGCGGAAGACGTCGTCGGAGTCGGCGCCGTCCGCGGTCTCGATCCCCGCCTTCAGGCGGCAGTGGTCGAGGAGCTTGTCCACGTGCGAGGTGACCCAGCCGTCGCGGATCATCCCCTCGGTGTTGTGATCCACGACGGAGACGAGGGCGTGCGGCTCCTCCCCGGCGTAGCTGAAGACGCAGATGACCTCGTCCTGGTCGCCCCACTTGTCGGGGTTCACGTAGCACTCGGCGGAGGTGACCGCTCCGAGGCGGCCCGCCCAGGCCGGGGCCTTGACGCCGCTGTCCATCATCGCGATCGCGGCCCGCTCGGCAGCGATCGCCTGGCGGGGGGTGCCCAGGCAGGCGATGCCGGACAGCAGCGCGAGGGAAACCGGGCTGGGCCTGCCGCCGGCGTACTCGACCAGGCCCTCGCCGATGATCCGCTCAACGTCCCGGCTGCTGTGGCGCTGGTCCCACCAGGTGCCAAGGAACTGGCTGACGATAATCTCGGCGTCTAGGGGGCTACGGATGGCCAGGAGTTCCCGCGCGGCACGCAGCAGCTCACTGAAGAGCGCACTCGGTGCCCCGCCAGGCTCGCCGGGGGGCTGGCTGCGTCGGCTCTGCGGACTCACCCTGATAGCCTCTCAGATCTGGATATGTGATCGCTACGCTACGGCTTGCTGCCACGTCCTGGTCGAGAAATCGGTCAGCGGGCACCTACCTCATCCGCTATAGGAGAATCTACCCATGTTGTCATGTCGTTGCGGCCAACACCGCGCCGTCATCATGACGTAATTCGCCCGGGGGCCTTGCGCGTAGCTGGCAGCGCGGGTATCCGGTTTATGGCACGCTTAATCTGAATGACTGTTGTGCGGGCGGTGTCGGCCGCGATGCCTGGCGGATGCCCGCCGGCGCGCGGGCAGTCCGGCGGCATGGCGGGACGTGGGAAGGAGCCGCCAATGGCAGGCACCTGGACCAGGAACTTCAAGCGCGGAGCGAAGCACAGCGGGTGCAGGGAATGAGCGCGGACACGTCCGTGCCTGAGCGGCGGGAGGCCGGGTTGGACACGACCGATTCCGGGCTTCCGGACGCCGGGCTTCCGGACGCCGGGCTTCCGGACGCCGTGCTTCCGGACGCCGTGCTTCCGGACGCCGGGCTTCCGGACGCCGTGCTTCCGGACGCCGTGCTTCGGGACTCCCCGGCAGGGGTGGCGTTCCTGGGTGCTGACTTGCGCTTCGCCTGGGCTAACCCGGCACTGGCCCGGCTGTACGGGCGGGATCAGGGTGATTTCCCTGGCCGGCCGCTGGCTGAGGTGTTGCCGCCGGTCGATGCGGCGCGTGCGGAGGCTGCTGTCACTCGGGTACTGGCGGAAGACAGCCCGGCCGTTGAGACGTTCGCCGCGGCAGACTCGGGGGCGGGCGTCGGCCGTGGCTCGCGGTGGGGAGCCGCGGGTGTTCCACTGGTTCCCGGTACACGATACGGACGGCTGCGCCATCGGAGTGGGGCTGATCGTCTCCGGTGCGGCATCCACGTCGCCAGGCGAGGAAGCGCTGCGGCGGAGCGAGGAGCGGTACCGGGCGCTGGTGCAAGGTGGCGCGCAGGTGGTGTGGGTCGCTTCGCCCGACGGGGAGATGATTGAGGACTCGCCAGACTGGCGCATGATCACCGGGCAGAGCGAGGAGGAGTTCCGGGCCGGGGGCTGGCTGGAGCCGGCGCACTCGGAGGACCGGGAGCGGGTGGAGCGGGACTGGCGTGAATCGCTGCGGTCGGGGCGGATTTTTGAGGACCGGTTCCGGATGCGGACCCGGGGCGGCGGGTACCGGCATTACGACGTGCACGCGGTGCCGGTGGAGCGGGACGGGAAGATCGCGGAGTGGGTCGGCGCCTGCACGGATGTGACGTCGCAGCGGGAAGCCGAGGAGATGCGCGGCCGGCTGACGGAGCAGCTATCGGCAGCGGCGCTGCGGACGGCGCGGCTGCAGCAGGCGACGTCGATGCTGGCTGAGGCGCTGACGGTGGAGCAGGTGGTCGAGGTGATCACCGAGGTGGGCCGGACCGCGATCGGGGCGCTGCGGTCGGCGGTGGCGCTGCTGGAAGCGGACACGCTGCAGTTGCGGGTGGTGAACCCGGACGGCTCCCGGCAGCGGGGCCGGACGCGGCAGGGCGGCGGCTGACAATGGACACGCCGTCGGTGATGACGCGGGCGATTGCCACCCGGCGGCCAGTACTGATCGCTGACCAGGCGGACCTGCACCGGCAGTTCGAGGGAGAGCCAGGGGTCGCTGAGACCGGGGACGAGAAGTCGTGGGTAGGGCTGCCGCTGCTTGCGGCGGGGCAGCCGCTCGGCGCGCTGCGGTTCTCGTTTTCATCATCAAGGCGGATCAGCGAGGAGGAGCGGGTCTTCCTTGAGGCACTGGCCGGGCAGTGCTCGCTGGCAGTGGAGCGGGCGGACATGTACGAGCGGGAGCACGCTACGGCGATGACGCTGCAGCGGTCACTGCTGCCGGACAAGCTGCCCGTGGTGGCCGGCCTGGTGCTGGAGGCCCGGTACCTGCCGGTCACCAGGAACATGGACATCGGCGGCGACTGGTACGACGTGTTCCGGCTGCCAGAGGGCAGGATGGCGGTCACGGTCGGCGACGTCATGGGCAAGGGGCTGACCGCGGCGGCGGGCATGGGCCGCGTTCGCAACGCGCTGCGGGCGCTGGCACTGACGGACTCCCGGCCGATCGCCGTGCTCACCGGCCTGGACCGGCTGTTTTCGGCGACTGAGCAGGAGGAGCAGGTCACCACCGTCACCTATCTCGTAATCGACCCGGTGACCGGGGAGGGCCTGGCTGGCAACGCCGGACACCTGCCGGCGCTGCTGATCGGCCCCGACGGCAAGGCCACCTTGGATGCGGCGGAGGCGGGCACGCCGCTGGGCTGGCCAAGCCCGCGCAAGCAGCACTCCTTCCGGATGCCCCCCGGCAGCACCGCCGTGTTCTACTCCGACGGGCTGGTCGAGAACCGGGTACGCGGCCTGGACGCCGGGCTGGAGGAGATCCTCCGGGTAGCCTCCAGCGCTCCGCCCGGCCACCTGGACAAACCCGCCCAGTTGCTCCAGTACCTGCTAGACCATATGCTCGCCGGCCATGAACAGGATGACGACGTGACGCTCCTTGTCATGCACGTGCCCGCTGTCGGTGGTGCTAATGGTGCCCCTGATGACGAGAGCGGCGAGGCGGAAGGACGGCAGTGACGGGAAGCGGTACACCGGGGCTGCGCCGCAGCGTACAAGGCACTCCCAGGCGGCACCTATGGTTGTGAGAGGGAGGAGGCGGGCGGGTTGACACTGTTGTCGGAAGCACCGTTGGCTGAGCCATTGTCGTCGCAGGCGCTACTGTCGCGGGGAGCCTGGCTTCCCCGCTCGTTCCAGGTGTCAAGCCCCTCGCGGGAGGGCCACATTATCGCTATGCCTATGCCGCGTGGCCGAGCAGCCCAGTCGCGGTGCCCCACAGCGCCGCGTTCTATTCAGGCGCTGCTCAGCCAAGCAACCCAGCGAAGGAAGAGGTGACCGTGGTGGCGAGGGCTGCCAACTCCGCGGCGCGCAAGCGCTCCCGGCCGTCCGGATCCACGGGCCGGGACTCGCGGGGAGCCGAGCGGGTGCAGGAAATCGTGTCCGAGCAAGCGCCATCGGCTTCGCCCGTGCGTGACGCGGCTGACCCCCGAGGTGGCAACGGGGCCGACGGGCTTGCCCCGGTTCCCGCTGACGCCGTGCCTGGTCCCGACCTGACGGTCGTCGACCCGGGCGACGCGGATCTGGGAGACGCTGGTGACCTGGATGACGCCGTCGACCTAGAGGGCTTCGATGACCTCGGTGAAGAGGATCTCGAGGACGACCTCGTGGTGGATGACCTCGTCGTGGACCTGGAGATCGCCGACGTCCCAGATGACGCGGCCAGCGACCCGGTCGACGCTGACGCCGAGGGCGGGGTGGTTAAGACCGAGGACAAGGCCGACGGTACGGACGACGAGATCTTCGTCTTCGGTGACGATGACGATGACCTCCCGGCCGCCCAGGTCGCGGTCGCGGGTGCTACCGCCGACCCGGTCAAGGACTACCTCAAGCAGATCGGCAAGGTCCCGCTCCTCAACGCCGAGCAGGAGGTCGAGCTCGCCAAGCGGATCGAGGCCGGCCTGTTCGCCGAGGAGAAGCTCGCCGAGGGCAAGGGCCTGACCGATGACCAGCGCATCGACCTGGAGTGGATCGCGGAGGACGGCAGGCGAGCGAAGAACCACCTGCTGGAGGCCAACCTGCGCCTCGTGGTATCGCTGGCCAAGCGGTACACCGGCCGCGGGATGCTTTTCCTCGACCTGATCCAGGAAGGCAACCTGGGACTCATCCGGGCAGTCGAGAAATTCGACTACACCAAGGGCTACAAGTTCTCCACGTACGCTACGTGGTGGATCCGGCAAGCGATCACCCGTGCCATGGCTGACCAGGCACGAACCATCCGCATCCCGGTCCACATGGTGGAGGTCATCAACAAGCTGGCCCGGGTGCAGCGGCAGATGCTGCAGGACCTCGGCCGCGAGCCCACCCGGAAGAGCTCGCCGTCGAGCTTGACATGACCCCCGAGAAGGTCGTCGAGGTGCAGAAGTACGGCCGTGAGCCGATCTCGCTGCACACGCCGCTCGGCGAGGACGGGGACAGCGAGTTCGGTGACCTGATCGAGGACTCCGAGGCGATCCAGCCGGGCGAGGCCGTTTCGTTCACGCTGCTGCAGGAGCAACTGCACTCGGTGCTCGACACCCTGTCCGAGCGCGAGGCCGGCGTAGTCTCGATGAGGTTCGGCCTGACCGACGGCCAGCCGAAGACCCTCGACGAGATCGGCAAGGTCTACGGGGTCACCCGGGAGCGGATCCGCCAGATCGAGTCCAAGACGATGTCCAAGCTCCGCCACCCGTCCCGGTCCCAGGTCCTGCGGGACTACCTAGACTAGACGAGCCTAAGCTTTACCCCGCCGGGCGGTCGCGGTAGCACCACCCGGCGGGGTCTTTTTCTTTCCCCTCACGGGGTCCCACGCGCGCCTCCCCCCCTGCTGTCCCGCTGCCCTGCTGTCCCGCTGCCCTGCTGCCCCGCCGCCCTGCTGTCCCGCTGCCCTGCTGTCCCGCCGCCCTGCTGTCCCGCTCTTCGTGGGGACTCGTTGGCGTAGGCGAGGTCTAACGGTCTGAGCTCGTTGGCGCTGACGTGCTCCCTTGTGCATCTCGTTGGCGCATCCGCGCCAGTACCCTCCGGACTCGTTGGCGCTGGTGCCTCAATAGGCTTGTGAGCCGTTGGCGTCGGCGTGCCAATACCGATGTGAGTCGCTGGCGCGGGCATGCTGTTCCAGTTGCTGGCGCTGATGGATCCGCGGTGAGCGTGCGCCTCCAGCAACCATTCCATGCGGTCACTGGCAGTCGCCGGTAGTTGCATTTCGTAGTAATGTCGTACCCGGATGTCATGCTGTATGCATGCCAAAGAGACCTAACTATGACAGGGCTACGTTTCAGGCCCTTCGCGAGAATCAGCTCAACGTTGTCAGTCGTGCCCAGGCCAAGGAATGCGGCATGAAAGATGGCACCATCACCAATATGGCCAGGGACGGAGGGCCATGGCAGGTGCTGCTGCCCGGTGTCTACTTGACTGTCACCGGTGATGTCGCTCAAGAGCATCGGGAGATGGCCGCACTGCTCTACTGCGGCGTGGAGAGCGTGCTCACTGGGCCGTCCGCGATGCGCTATTACCAGTTGACGGCTCCCGAGTCGGGAATGGTCGATGTGCTTGTCCCACAGAGCGTGCGGCGGAAGGGCACTGGCTTCGTCAGCCTGCACCGGACTGGGCGCCTGCCAGCGACGTATAAGAGTTCCGGCCTCATGCGAATTGCCCCAGCACCCCGGGCGGTGGCGGACACTGCGAGGGCGATGCGGGCCATCGGCGATGTCCGGTCACTGGTCTATGAGGCCGTGCAAAAGAGGAAGTGCACGACAGCCGAGTTGCTTGAGGAGCTTCGGCAGGGTCCGACCCAGCGCTGCGCGCTGCTGCGGCAGATCATCGATGAGGTGCTCACTGGGGTCAGATCAGTTGCCGAGAAGCAGCTCCAGGACTTGATCAGGGCGGGCGGGATCCCGGAACCCCGGTACAACGCCAAGCTGTACACGATGGAAGGAAACTTCATCGCCATGGTTGATGGCTGGTGGGAGGAAGCGGGAACGGCGACGGAAGTTGACTCCGTCCAGTACCACTCGTCCATCGCCGCTCAAGATAGGGATAGGAAGAGCAATGCCAAGCTGATATCGCACGGTGTGTACCCGCTGCGATTCTCCCCGTTCCGGATCCGCACCGACGGGAAAGGCGTCCAGGCTGACATCAGGGCTGCGCTCGGACAGAACCGGAGACAAGTGCCGCTTCCGATCGTGGCTGTTGGGCCGGACGAAGAGTGGTCACCTGAGGTGGCGGCGAAGTTGCAGATAAGAATCAATCTAGCTAAAGTCGCCGCCCAGCGAAACCCGGAGGCGGCCGTCCAGTGACTGTAGCGAACTAGGTGTCGATGCGAGACAGGTCAAGTTCGGCCGCGCCACCGATGATGAAGTCCCGACGCGGGCCCACCTCAGTGCCCATGAGCAGGCTGAAGATATCGGTGGCCGCCGCCGCGTCCTCAATCCGGATGCGCCGCAGGGTGCGCTGCCGTGGCTCCATCGTGGTTTCGGCGAGTTGGTTGGCGTCCATCTCGCCCAGGCCCTTGTACCGCTGAACGGGGTCCTTCCAGCGCTGCCCCCTGCTTTCCAGTTCCAGCAGCGTGCGGCGCAGTTCCGAGTCTGAGTACGTGTAGATGAACTTGTCCTGGCCCTTGCGTGGATTGGTTAGCTCGATCCGGTGCAGCGGCGGCACGGCGGCGAACACGCGTCCGGCCTCCAGCATGGGCCGCATGTAGCGGTGGAACAGGGTGAGCAGCAGGGTCCTGATGTGAGCACCATCAACATCAGCGTCGGCCATGACGATGACGCGCTGATAACGGGCCGAGTCTAGGTCGAAGGTGCTCCCTAGCCGGCACCGATGACCTGGATGATCGCGGCGCACTCGGCGTTCTTGAGCATGTCGGCCAGGCTCGACTTTTGGACGTTCAGGATCTTGCCCCGGATCGGCAGCAGCGCCTGGAACTCGGAGTTCCTGGCAAGCTTGGCGGTGCCGAGGGCAGAGTCGCCTTCCACGATGAACAACTCGCTACGGTCATCGGCGCTGCGGCAGTCGACGAGCTTCGCCGGAAGGCTGGAGCTAGCCAGGGCCGTCTTGCGACGCTGGTTCTCACGGTGCTCACGGGCCGCGATCCGGGTCTTGGCGGCAGCGCCGATCTTGTCTAGGAGCGCTTTTACCTGTAGTTTCGCGCCGCGCGGCGGGTTGTCTAGGTAGTCCTTGAGCTGCGCGGTGACGACATCGGCGACGATCTTCGTGGCGGCCGGGGTACCGAGGACTTCCTTCGTCTGGCCCTCGAACTGCGGCTCGGGCACGCGCACGCTGACGACGGCGGTCATTCCTTCGAGCACGTCGTCTTTGACGACTGGCTCGTCACCGCTCTTAAGGATCTTGGTGGCCTTGAGCTGTTGGTTAATCGTCTTGAGGATGGCGCGGTCAAAGCCGGTCACGTGGGTGCCGTGATGCGGGGTCGAGATCACGTTCACGAATGACTTGGTGATCGTTTCGTAGCCGTTGCTCCACTGCACAGCCACGTCCACGTCCAGAATACGCTCGACCTCGGTCGGCGTCATATGACCGCGCTCATCCAGCACTGGAACAGTCTCAGTGAAGTTGCCCTGCCCGGTGATGCGTATAACGTCGGTGACCGGCCCGCCGGATGACAGGTGCTGGCAGAACTCGCTGATGCCGCCGTCAAAGCGGAACTCGGCCTGCAGCGACGCATCGTTGGTGGCCTCGTCGCCGGAGGCGCCGGGTTCGGCGCGGATGGCGATGGCCAGTCCGGGGACGAGGTAGGCGGTCTGCCGTGCACGCTGCTCGAGGCCCTCGTAGTTGAACGTGGCGTCGCGCAGGAACACCTGCCGGTCGGGCCAGAAACGGATTCGGGTGCCCGTTGTCCCTGGGGCGATCTCGGCAACTTGGCGCAGACCGCCGCGCTTGGTGAAGCTCGCGCTCGGTCCCTCCGCGGCGAACTCACCCGCGACGCCGCGGCGGAAGCTGGCCGCGTGAGTGTGGCCTCCGCGGTCCACCTGGATGTCGAGCCTGGCCGACAGTGCATTGACGACGCTCGCGCCCACCCCGTGCAAGCCACCAGAGGCGGTGTAGGAACCGCCGCCGAACTTGCCGCCCGCGTGCAGCCGGGTGAGGACGAGTTCGACGCCGCTCAGCCTTGTCTTGCGCTCGTTGTCGACAGGGATGCCCCGGCCGTTGTCGTGAACCTCGGCTGACCCGTCGGCGTGCAGGATGACCTCGATCCGAGTGCAGAACCCGCCGAGGGCCTCGTCTACCGCATTGTCGAAGATCTCCCAGAGGCAGTGCTGCAGGCCGCGCCCGTCGGTCGACCCGATGTACATGCCGGGACGCTTCCGAACGGCCTCTAGGCCCTCGAGCACCGACAGATGGCTCGCGGTATACCCCTCAGCCGCGCTGGCCCCTTCGGGCGCGCTGGCTGCCTTGCGGGTGCTGGTGGGGGCTTCTACCGTCCTTGCGGCGGCTGTAACCGGGGACACGGGCGGCAGCTCTCCTCTCGAAAGCGTAAGCGACACTAGGGTCCCAGACAGAGTATCCCCATGTAGCCCCTCGCGTTGCCGACAGCGTCGGGGTTTACGAGATTAACCGAGCTTTCGGGGTTCACAGGCAACGCGTCACTGAAGGTTCGCCCACGTCCCGCAACCATGCGGCGTTGCGCCTCCCCTCGGTCTCTCCTTGGCCTTTTTCCCGGTGGTAGGCGGCTAGCAGACATATGTGTCATCGCGAAGCAGATGGGGTAGAAAGCTGACAACCGCTCGGGTATCTCACCGGTGACTACCCGCACGGTGGTGTCGTCACCGGGTAGCGCCTCCGGTCAGCCGACTCCAGCTGTATGAGGAAGCTCAGCTTGGCTGGTCAGGACGATCAAGTGCGGTTTCGCTTGTGGCGTACACACCTCGGTCCAGGGAAGGCTGACGCCGGGGTAGGTGTTGTGCTGTGCTGTAAGAAGCAGACAGCTAACCGGCGCCTCTGGCCCCGAGCCGGAGGCATCGAGAAGAGGAAGGCGACGTTGACCGGAGCTATAGCCCCCACAAAGCCGCTGACCGCCTTGGATCTATGCGATCGCTGCGGTGCCCAGGCGTACGTCCGCGTCCTGCTGCCCAATTCCGGAGAACTGCTCTTCTGCGCACACCATGGCAGAGAGCACGCCGCCGCACTGGCGAAGGTCGCCGTCGACATCCAGGACGAGACGCAGCGCCTAACGTCCAAGCCTGAGAACTGACGTCCACGCCCGCTGTCGCGGCCAGCCCACTGTGCTGGCCCGACATGGCAGTGAGCTTATCGAGACACCGCACGCCGACCAGGCAGACGTCCTGGTCGGCGTGCGTCTTCCCGTGCCTCCCCGCACTTGGCGGCCGGCCTTGCCCGTCGCAGTGTCAGCCGTCGCCCGCGTCGAAGTATCCGCGGGTGCCAGCAAGCTGGCAGTGGGTTGCACCCGTCTGCGGCAATGAGTCGCGTGCGTCCTGGCTCGCCCGCGCCAGCGACTCCAGATGGTTCTGACTCACTCGCGCCACCGACTCTTTCCGGTTCTGGCTCGCTGACGCCGGCGAGTCCCCTAAGAGAGCTCTCCTGCGCCGTCGAGCCCGGACGGTTGCGGCTCTCCTGCGCCGTCGAGCCCGGACGGTTGCGGCTCTCCTGCGCCGTCGAGCCCGGACGGTTGCGGCTCTCCTGCGCCGTCGAGCCCGGACGATGGAGAGCTCGCCTGCGCCATCGAGACCGGGAGTGTCGTGGGACGCGTTGTCGGGGACAGCCGCCGCGGCGGCCGGTAGCGTCACAACTCGCAAGGCGTCCTTCGCGCGCATCGCACTCGAACACAGGGCACAATGGGGCGCATGGCAACTCGACGCGGCAGCACGGCCCCGCCGCCCACCGACGACTTTGAAGAGAACATCGTCGACATCGACGTGACCGAGGAGATGCGCGGCAGCTACCTTGAGTACGCGTATAGCGTCATCTACTCCCGCGCGCTGCCGGACGCCCGCGACGGTCTTAAGCCTGTTCAGCGGCGGATCCTCTTCCAGATGAACGAGATGGGCCTGCGGCCGGACCGCGGGCACGTCAAGTGCGCCCGCGTCGTCGGGGACGTGATGGGCCGCCTGCACCCGCACGGCGACAGTGCGATCTACGACGCCCTGGTGCGGCTTGCCCAGCCGTGGGCCATGCGGCTGCCGTTCGTCGACGGCCACGGGAACTTCGGCTCGCTCGGCGGTGACAACTCGGCCGCGGCCATGCGGTACACCGAGTGTCGTCCTACCCAGGCTGCCACGGCCATGGTCGAGAGCATCGACGAGGAGACTGTCGACTTCGGCCCGAACTACGACGGCCAGGAACAAGAGCCCCAGGTCCTGCCCGCCGCCATCCCGAACCTCCTCGTCAACGGCACCGCGGGCATCGCCGTCGGGATGGCCACCAACATGGCCCCGCATAACGTCGGCGAGGTCATCGCCGCGGCGAGGCACCTCATCAAGCACCCGGACGCCAGCCTCGAGACCCTGATGAAGTACGTCCCCGGCCCCGACCTGCCGACCGGCGGGCGGATCGTCGGCCTTGACGGTGTCAGGGAGGCATATGCAACCGGGCGCGGCATCTTCCGCACCCGTGCCACCACGCGGATCGAGCAGATCAGCGCCCGCAAGACCGGCATCGTCGTCACCGAGCTGCCCTACAACATCGGCCCGGAGAAGGTGATCGACCGGATCAAGGACCTCGTCCAGGCCAAGAAGATCACCGGTATCGCCGAGGTCAGGGACCTCACCGACCGCACCCGCGGGCTGTACCTGGAGATCGAAATACGCAGCGGCTTCAACCCCGAGGCCGTTCTCGCCGAGCTCCACCGGCTCACCCCGATGGAGGAGACGTTCGGTATCAACAACGTCGCCCTCGTCGATGGCCAGCCGTGCGTTCTCGGCCTCAAGAGACTGCTCTCGATCTACGTTGACCACCGGCTGGAGGTCACCCGCAGGAGGAGCGATTTCCGGCGCCGCAAGCGCAGCGAGCGCCTGCATCTCGTCGACGGCATCCTCGTCGCGCTGCTCAACATCGACGAGGTCATCGCGGTCATCCGGTCCAGTGATGACTCCGCGCAGGCGAAAGCACGGCTCCGGGAGACCTTCGACCTGTCTGACGTACAGGCCCAGTACATTCTCGACACCCCGCTGCGCCGCCTGACCAGATTCGACCGGCTTGAGCTTGAGGGCGAGCAGGAGACCCTCCGCAGCGAGATCGCCGAGCTCACCGAGATCCTGGAATCCGACGACAAGCTCCGGCAGGTAGTGAGCGGGGAGATGGCCGAGGTCGCCAAGAAGTTCGGCACGCCTCGCCGCACCATCCTCCTGGAGGGGGGCGAGCAGGTCGCCGCCGCCGTCCCGCTGGAGATGGCCGACGAGCCCTGCGCCGTCGCCCTGTCCGCCACCGGCCTGCTTGCCCGACTGCCGGTTCCCCCTTCTACCGATACAGAACGGGTCCATCCCGCTGCCTCAGGCCAACTCCCTCTCGATGCCGGGCACGCTGACGCGCCCGCTGCCGCGAGGGGGCGTGTGGCTGCGGCAGCTGGGGGCAGGGCTGCGGCTGGCGGGACGCGTGGGACTGGTGGGGCGGACACGAGCGGCAGTGCCGCGCATGGTACGGCCGCTGGAGCGAGCCGGGCAGCCGGGGCAGCCGGGGCAGCCGGGGCAGCCGGGGCAGCCCGGGCAGCCGGGGCACGCGGGACCGCGGGCGGGGAGGTCGCGAACTCGCTCGTCACGTCGGCCGTCAGGTCGACGACGCGAGGCACGGTGGGCGTGATCACCTCAGCCGGGCGGCTCGTGAAGGTCAGCGTGCTGGACATCCCGGTGCCGTCCGGGGAAACGGCGTCCGTCGCGGGCGGCACGACGCTCAGCGAGTTCCTGACGCTGCAGGACGGGGAGACGGCGCTTGCGCTCGCCGCGCTGCCGGCCGAGGCTCTCGACGACCCGGGCCTGGGCATCGCGCTCGGTACCGCCAACGGAACGGTCAAGCGGGTACAGCCGGATTACCCGGCCAACCGTGACGACTTCGAGCTGATCACGCTCAAGGATGACGACCGGGTGGTCGGCGCCGCCCAGCTCGCCGGGGAGGACGCGGAGCTGGTCTTCATCACGTCGGATGCGCAACTGCTGCGATTCGCGGTGTCATCGGTGCGGTCAATGGGCCGCCCGGCCGGGGGCATGACGGGGATCAAGCTGGCGGATGGGGCATCGGTGGTGTGGTTCGGGGCTATTGGCGCTGACGTGGTCGACGGACGTCCTGGGGAAATTGTGGTGGTGACGATGGCTGGAAGCTCGGGAGCACTACCAGGGACGGGAGGGGCCAGCGTGAAGGTGACGCCGTTCGAGGAGTTCCCTGCCAAGGGGCGGGCGACCGGCGGGGTGCGCTGCCAGCGGTTCCTCAAGGGCGAGGACCAGCTGCTCGGGGCGTGGGTCGGCCCCGCGCCCGTGGTCGGCCAGACGGAGGCCGGAGTGCCCGTAGACCTGTCCGAAATGACGGGCAAGCGCGACGGCTCGGGCACGGCGCTCACCCGCCAGCTAGCCTACCTGGGGACTGCCTGAATTACGGCGGCGGGACGAGCGGGTGGTGCGGCCACCAGCCGACGATGAAGAACAGGGAGGTCGCGGAGACGACCAGGACCGGCCAGTAGAGCCATCTCGGGAGCTTGGCAGCCGCGCCCAGGCAGATCCCCAGGGCGGGCCAGGCAATCCGGGGCCGCGGCCCTGAGCCGTTCGAGATCGCCGCGTTGATGAACACCAGGATGGTGAACGCGCTGACCGGCAGCGGTACCCGCGCCCACAGCATGAGCACGGTGCCGACCAGCAAGATCCAGAACATGATGTCGCACATAAGGTAGAAGTCCGCGTGCCTGGCCATGTCCTGGCCGGTCCAGGTAATGAGCTGGAAGGTGCGCTTGCCCCAGTCGATCTTCTGGCCCCAGCCCTTGCGCTCGAGGGTGAACCAGAAGGTGTAGTCGTGGTACCAGGTGCCGATCCACAGGAAGTAGCCGATCATCCCCCAGGGGGCCAGTGCGGGGGCGATGAGTGAGCGCCAGTCCCGCCGCGTCCAGATCGCGTGCAGGGCGACGACGGCGAGCGCTGGGGACAGCACGATGAAGGTGGGATGCTCGCCGGTGGCGAGCAGGGCGAGCAGCCCGCTGATGAGCCACTTGCGGTTGAGCGCGGCGAGCAGGCAGCCCGCGGTGAGTGCCACGCCAAGCGGCTCGGTATAGATCATGCCGAACGTCATTGCCCCCGGGGACACGCAAAGCAGCAGCACCGTCCGGTCGGCCAGCCAGCGATCACGGGTCCTTGCGGCCAGGGACCAGACGAAGAGGCAAGCCGCCGCTCCCGAGACAACGGCGGCGATGAGGCCGGCCACACGCCAGTTGCCGAAGCTCACCTGGCTCGCGAGCCAGATCAGCGCCGGGTAGACGGGAAAGAACGCCGTGGTGAGCGGGACGCCGAGGCTACCAAACGGCAGCTTGTACCAGGACCTCGCGATCGACACGTAAAAGCCGGCGTCCTTGTACCAGAAGTACCAGTACCAGCCGTGCGTGGTGTGGTCATAGAAGTTGGCGAACCGCCAGCTGGCGACGATGAGCACCCAGGTCGCCGCGAAGGCGAGCAGCGGGAACAGCCACGGGCGGGGCAGCATGTCGCTGAACGTGCGGCGCCGCGGTGGCGAGCCGGAAAAAATCGTCTTGCCGTTGGTGTCCGGCGAATGGCCGCCGCCGAGGGCCTGCCGGCCGGCACGAGGCCGGTCGGCGTCTGCTTCGGCGGAACTAGGCGTCATGGCGCAGGGGCTAGTCCTTGATGTGGCCACCAACCGTAGAGGAAGGCAAGCAGGCCGGCGGACAGGGTCAGGAGGAGCCAAAAGAGCCAGGGGGGTACCTTGGCGGCGGCGGCGATGAAGATGCCGAGCGCGGTCCACGCGAAGCTTGGAGTCGGGCCTGGCTCATTGGCCATCCCTAGGGCGAGGACGGCCAGCACGGTGTAGACGCTGACAGGAAGTGGTAGCCGGGCGGCGAGCATGAGCGCGATCCCGGCGATCAGCGCGAGGGCCATCACGATCACCAGCGCGTTGAAGAACGCATGGGTCCTGGTGCCAGGATCGGTCCACGTGAGCACGCGCAGTTCGTGCCCGATCCAGTCGGCACGCTGCCGCCAGCCACCGGCCTGGTCGCGGAACCAGAAGAAGAAGTCGTGGTACTCGCTGGCCAGCAGGCCGAAGTAGCCCGCCATGCCCAGTGGCGCCAGGACCGGGGCGATGACCGCCGCCCACTCGCGGCGGTGCCATATCGCCTGGAAGGCGGCGACGGCGAGCGCGGGCGTGAGCACGATCAGGGCGGGGTGCGCGGCGGAGGCGGCGAGGGCAAGCAGGCCGGAGGCCAGCCACTTGCGGTTGAGCACCGCGAGGAGGCTAAGGGCCGCGAGTGCGTTCCCCAGCGGCTCAGGGTAGAGCATGGCGAAGGTCATCGCGCCCGGGAACGCCACGTAAAGCAGCACGGCCCGGTCGGCGACCCGGCGGTCCTTGATGTGGTCGGCCAGTGCCCAGACCGCAACGGCCGACGTGGCACCAGCTACCACCTGGACGAGCAGCTCGGCCGCCAGGTACTGGTGTTTGGTCATGTAGGCGGCGGTCCTGACCAGCAGCGCCAGCAGCGGGAAGAACACCGTCCGAGTGAACGGCGGGATCCCGCGCGGCCCCGAGTAGCTGTGTATGGCTATCCAGGAATAGGTGCCGCCGTCCTTGTAGAGGAAGTACATATTCCATGGCCAGGCCGTGTGGTAAATGAGGTTGGCGACCTGCCACGCCACCAAGATCACTACCCAGCTGGCGGCGAAGGCGAGTACAGGGAACAGCCACGGGGTAGGCAGTCGGTCGCTCAGCGCCGGGCGATTTCCCGGTGTCGGCGGCTGCTGCGCCCCCGCGGTCTCGTGCGCGGTACCGCCGGAGGAGCTCTCCGCCGAGTCCGGATTGCCGGAGGTCGCCAGTTCCCGGGATTTCCGGGGCGCCCCTGGTGTTCTTGTCGCCGATGATTCAGACCATGCCACGTTGCTTTTCCACCTATCTAGCACATGGAGTTTAACCGACCAGCCGGCCAATGGCTGGATGCAAAATGTAAATACAAGGGAACGGTAAGATTGTATAATAATAGATAGGAATGTCGGAGTCGTGCTTGCCTGTTAACTTGTTGACCATTTCTAAATAGTTTCGATCGCTTTTACGCTTGCGAGTGCGCTCTGCCACCGAGGGGGCGTGCTGCCCCTGGTCCTAGGCAGCGGAGAGCAGGAACAGGGCGGTGAGGTTGAGTGCTATTGCCTGGTCCCAGTCATCGCTGGTCAGCGCATCCATTGGCGGTCGCGGGTTCACCCCAGCGCGGATGCGATCGCCGCACCGATTCTTGAACTGCCTCCGGTCACCACGGCCACCCGCCTCTCGAGTGAAAACAGCTCCGTAAGGAAGTCAGCCACGATGACTGCCTATCACACGTGCGGCTCGCTCGCGCAGCCACTCCCTCGTGTGCCGTGCTGCAAACTCGAAGGGCGTCCCAGGCAGGCCGCTAGAGGACCGGGCGGGCTCCGATCAGGTTCATGGCATGCCCGGCCAGCCGGTGGCCGCTGGCGAGGGCTTCGGCTGGCGGCTTCTTGTCCAGCCACGGCGGCAGGAAGCCGGCCACGAAGGCGTCCCCGGCACCCGTCCCGTCAATGATCCGTTCTACCGGTGGCGCCGGGACATGCACCGGCGGGCGGCCGTTGGCGTAGGACAGCGCGCCGTCCTTGCCAAGCTTGATGACCACCTGCGGGTACCAGGCGGTGAGCACCCGTGCGGCCTGCTCGGGATCGTCGCGGCCGGTCAGGATCTTGGCCTGGGAGGTATTCACGAAAAGCAATAGGGCATTACTGGATAGCTCAAGGAACGGCTCCGCGCCGACCCGCTCCAGCGGCGCGGCGGAGGCACCGTCAACCGATGACGGCATGCCTGCCCGGCGCGCGTAGTCAAGGGCCGCGAGCGCGGCGTTGCGGGACCCCTCGGCCAGCAGTGTGTAACCGGAAACGTGCAGGTGAGCGCCGGGCACGAACAGGTCATGCGGTAGGTCGTCGGGGGAGAGGGCCGCGTTGGCACCGGGGTCGGACAGCATCGTCCGCTCGCCCTTGTGCGTCACCATCACAACGCAGGTTCCGGTGGGGCGCTCGGGATCCATCACCAGCCGCGCGTCCACGCCGTAGCCCATAAGCTCCATGTCCCGGTTCCGGCCGGCGATGTCCGCGCCGCGCCGGCCAATGAACGCCACGTCGGCGCCGTCGGCGGCCAGCCACGCGGCAACGTTCGCCCCGGAGCCGCCACCATGCATGGTCACCGTCGCCGGAGTGTCGCTACCGCGTGCGAGCGGAAGTACCGCGTGCGCAACCGTGTCAGTCATCAGGTCACCAATGACAACGATGCGGGCCACTGTCGTCATCACCTCGTTTATCGCAAATCGCCAGGCGGCGGAGCGGTTCCTGCCCGGCAACACCGCAGGGTGGGCAGGCCGCGGGTCACAGTGCTCCGCGCGGTACCAGCCAAGGCAGTGCCAGCCAAGATCGGGGACTCCAAGGTACCGGCATCCGGCCCGCGCTGACCAGCGCGTCAGCCGAGATGGTTACCAAAGCGAAGCAGTTCCACTCGGCTGATGGCGCTCCCTGCTGGGGCGACGTGCAACTGGCGTGGTGAACGTTACAGTGCCGGCCCAGGGCGGGACCCGGGGTTAGCCAGCAAGAAACGACAGTCGCACCTGCCGGTCCGGGTTGTCCACGTTAAGGTCGACCAGGGCGATGGACTGCCAGGTCCCCAGCGCCAGTCGCCCGTCATCCACCGGGATCGACGCGTACGGCGGCACAAGCGCGGGCATCACGTGCGACCGGCCATGTCCGCGCGAGCCATGCGCGTGCCGCCACCGGTCATCCGCCGGCAGCAGGTCCGCGAGCGCCGCGAGCAGGTCGTCGTCGCTTCCCGAGCCAAGTTCGATAAGCGCCACGCCCGCCGTCGCGTGCGGCACGAAAACGTGCAGCAGCCCGTCGCCGCCCGCAGACGCTGAGCGCGCGAACTCGGCGCACTCAGCGGTGATGTCCCGCACCACCTGGCTGCCGCCAGTCCGCACCCGGATGATCTGACTGTTCACCGGACCGATGATAGGCCCACCGATACCGAACGGGCCATCCCCCTGTCCTGCCAGAAACCTCGCGGTCGCCTCGTCAGGTCCCGGTCGTCACCTGGCATTTGTCTGTCGGCTGGTCCTGCAACGAGTACGGGTTGAGGGCCGGGCCGCTCGGCTGGACCTTATCTGGAGAGCTGCTGGGATAGTCCGGGTGAATGAAGCCGTCCACGGAATCGCACCTGATGCCAGCGTTGAACGTCTTAGTGAGCAACCACGGCACGAATGATCCGCCACCACCCGCCCAGCTCCCGAACTCGACGGAGCTAGTCACCTCCCGGACGACCCGCATCCAGTCCTGCGGGGCGCGCGGCGGCTCGACCGGGTAAGCGAACCGATAGTTCACCTCGATCTGGAGCACTGTGTTCCCGTCAACGGTGGTGGCACGCGCGCTCATCGTCCCGTCCACCTTGATCACGCTGCCGATCAGGGCTGTCGTGCCAGGAGCGAACGAGGCCACCCAACTTCGCGTGCTCAGCTCTACGCCGGACTTCGTGCCGATCTTGTCAAGACCGGCGATGAATTGTGAGCGCTGCTTCGGGACAAGCAGGTCCGCGAGCGCGGTCGGAGCGCCACCGAGCAGCGCCGTGTGGTCAAGGTTCTGCGCGATCAGCACCTTCCGCGTCGTCTGGTACGCCGCGGCGACCTGGCTGGCGGTGAACGGCCCGACCGCTTTCGCCGTCGGGACGACGATCCCGGCCGGGCCGTCCGCCCAGTGCTCGGCGGGCGTGCCCGCGAACGGATCGGCCGGCGGGCTGTCGTTCGCCGCCGAGAGCGGGGAGAGCGCCCCGCTACTCGAGGGCGTGGCGCCATTGGTCACGACCTGCGTGTCGTCTGGTCCGCCAGGTGCCGCGGCGAAGTGCTGGTAGGCGAGCACGCCTGCACCCGCGAGGACCACGATCGCGACGGTCCAGGCCGTTGCCCGCATCGCGCGGCGTCGCCTGCCTGCGCGGCCCTGCCTGCGCAGTTCGCGGGCAGGCAGGTCGTACCGGTACCCGCCACGCCAGCCGTCGGCCGGCGCGGGGGCCTGTCGCGCCCGTGCCTTGGCTTGCTTGCGTGCCTGCTTCGACTGCCCCTTCGCGGCGTGCGCGCGCTCTTTGGCCGATGGCTCCTTGAACCTGGCCTCGCCGCTGATCCCCTCGCTGAGCTCGCGCAGCGCGCGGTCAAGATCATCCTCGGCCGGCGACTGCTCCATGGTCCCGTCAGACATGCCCACAAAATTAACAAATATGGCCAGGTCCGCGCACTGCTACCGATAACGAATTAGCAGTTGTGTCGAGACGGTGACTTGCCGGGCTTACCAGGGCTTACCAGCGGTTCTCGTGGAGGGGGAGGTGGCGGCGGGGGGCGGGCCGGAACGTCTCGCCGGTATAGTACGCCGTTGGTATCAGGACGCCCTGGCGGACGGTGTCCGGCAGCCCGAGGAGCTCTGCTACCTCCTTCTCGTACCGCAGGTGCAGTGTCGTCCACGCGGTGCCAAGGCCGCGTGAGCGGCAGGCCAGCATGTAGCTCCAGGCGGCGGGCAGCAGCGACCCCCACAGTCCCGCCTGATTGCCCTGCAGCATCCACGGGGCCGCCACCGTGATGCAGCCCAGCACGAGGACCGGGACGTCGCCCATGTGCTCGCCGAGGTACGCCGCGCTGTCCTTGACCCGGACGCCGGCCTCATCGGTGGGCTGGCGAGCGGCGAGGTACGGCTCCGTCGACCGCCGGTAGTACTCGCCGACCTGCGCGCGTACCTCCGGGTCGGTGATCACGATCCAGTGCCAGGGCTGCTCGTTGCCGCCACTGGGGGCCTGCTGCGCTATCTCAAGGCACTCCCGGACTAGCCCAAGCGGCACCGGGCGGGTCAGGTCGAGCCTCTTGCGGACCGACCGGGTGGTGGTCAACAGCTCATCTGGAGTCAGCATGTCCGATACAGTAGCGAGGTTCTGAGTCCCCGGTGAGTGTTGGTGCTCCTACCTGGGGAAGTGATATCGTCTCCGCGGAATTATCGCGGCCCCTCTGGCATTGTGAAAAGTGAAATGAGCGACTCAGCCAGCAAGCGCTTCCCTGTAACGGTGACGCGCCTCCCAGTAATCCGCTGTCAGCTATGCCAGCGAACGATCGCGTACCGGCCCGGTGAGGCGAGCGCGGTCCTCACCAAGCACTACAACGACAAGCACCAGGACGCGCTACCTGGTGCGGCGGTTCCCGGCGACAGTGAGTAACTGATCTCCAAAGCAGGAGACTGGCGATGCTTCGTCGCGTCTTCGCAGGTCAGGGCATGATTAGCCGTCTGAGCCGTGGCTTTGCGATCACGGACGCCGGAAACCGCCTAGCGGCGCCTATGCCGCCGCAGAGCCGCTCAGTGCCCGTAAACCGGGACGATCACGGCACGCGCGATCGTGTGGAACCGCAGGTTGAAGCCAGCCACGGCGGGTGTCACGTCCGAGTCGATGCCCAGGGTCTCGACGTCGAGCGCGTGAACGGCAAACAGGTACCGGTGCGGCTCGTCGCCGGCCGGCGGTGCCGCGCCGCCGAAGTCCTTGGTCCCGTAGTCGTTGCGCACGTGGAACGCGCCATCCGGGAGGCCGCCAGAGTCAGTAGCGCCCGCTCCAGCCGGCAGCGAGGTCACGGACGCGGGCAGGTCGATGACCAGCCAGTGCCAGAACCCGGATCCGGTTGGCGCGTCCGGGTCGAAGCATGTCACCGCGAAGCTCTTGGTCTGCGCCGGGAATCCGGACCAGGAAAGGTGCGGGGAGACGTTCTCACCCGACATGCCGAAGCTGTTGTACACCTGCCTGTCGGTCATCGCCGCGCCGTCGGTGACGTCATCGCTTGTCACGGAGAAGGACGGGACCGGGGGCAGGAAATCGTAGGGAAGTGGTGGGCGATTTGCCATTGCTACCTCTTTGGACTCGTGATGAAGCTGGGTCGTGTTCAACGTTAGCCTGCCATGCGAGTCGGGCTACCGCCTTGCCGCTGGCCAGACGAACGTTGTACCGCGCCCGCCCGTCTCGGCAGCGTCTCGGCAGCGTCTCGGCAGCGTCCCGGCGGGGTGGGAGACTTGGCGGGGCTCGTTCTGTATGGAAGGGGGATTGGCGGGTACTTAGCCACCGATGACGTGGATTGAGCGGACGGCCCGCAGGGCCGACAGGCTTCAGGCGCGGTGGCCAGGGACCGCAGTGCCGGTGGCCGTCTGGAAGAAGTTCCAGGACGACCAGGCCGGCTATCTGGCCGCGCTCGTGTGCTACTTCGGGTTCGTGGCGCTCTTCCCGCTGCTGCTGATCTTCGTCACGGTGCTGGACATGACGCTGAAGAGCGATCCGACTCTTCACAGGGACCTGCTGAACTCCGCGCTCATGCAGTACCCGGTCGTCGGCAGCGAGATCAGCAGCAGCCTCGGCTCGATCAACGAGTCGGGTCTTCCGCTGATCATCGGCATCGTGGTGCTGCTGCTCGGCACGCGGGGCGTCGCCTTCGCCATGCAGAACGCGCTGTCCATCGTCTGGGGGATACGGCGCGAGCAGCGGCCAAGCTTCTTCACCCGGTGGCTGTACGGGCTCGCGCTGGTACTGGTCGTCGGCCTCGGCCTGGTCGTGACGACCTTCCTGTCGGGCATAGCGGGCGGTGCCGGGCACGTACTGAGCGGCTTCGGGGCGCACGCCGGGGCGGTGGCCATCTCGCTGGTCGCCAACGTCGGGGTGTTCTGGCTGGCCTTCCGGCTCGCCACCTTCCGGAAGGTGCCCTGGACGAGCCTGCGGGTCGGAGCGATGCTCGCCGCCGTCGTCTGGCAGGTGCTGCAGGTCGTCGGCGGCTACGTGGTGACGCACGAACTGCACCGCTCCTCGACCCTGTACGGGACGTTCGGGGTCGTGCTCGGCCTGCTCGGCTGGCTGTACCTGCAGGCCACCGTCACGCTGTACTGCGCTGAGGTCGACGTGGTGCTCGTTAATCGGCGCTGGCCCCGGTCACTGCTGCCGAGCGGGGCGGCGACCACCGACATGACCGGGGCGCTGGCAGCCTCCCCGCAAGCAGTGCCTTCACAGGCAACGTCCCCGGAGGCTGCCTCAACCCAGGCAGAGCAGAAGGAGGCAGGACATGACACGTCAGCCAGCCGGGCCAGACGCGCCGCACGTGGTCATCGTTGGCGCCGGGTTCGCAGGGCTGTCCGCCGCTCGCGCGCTGGACGGACGGAAAGTCCGGGTCACGGTCATTGACCGCAACCTCTACAGCACGTTCCAGCCACTGCTCTACCAGGTGGCGACGGGCGGACTGAACCCAGGCGACGTCTCCTATCCGGTTGGCGGGTTCACCGGGCCACGGCATGCCAGGTACATCCGTGGCGTGCTGGCGTCGGTGGACGCCGAAGGCCGGCGGGCGAAGCTCGCGGACGGGCGCACGCTGGGGTTCGACTACCTGATCCTGGCGGCCGGGGTGTCTACGACGTACTTCGGCCTCAAGGGCGCGGCGGAGAATACCGTTGGCCTCTACACCAGGGCCGATGCTATCCACCTCCGCGATCACGTCATGAACCTCTTCGAGCGAATGAGCGCCGACGGCGATCGTGAATTTACGATCACCGTCGTCGGTGGCGGCGCGACCGGCGTGGAGCTCGCCGGGACCCTCGGCGAGCTGCGGGACGCGGCGCTGCGCGCGACGTTCCCTGACGTTGACTCGTCCCGGATGCACATCCGGCTCGTCGAGATGATGCCGGCTCTGCTGACGCCGTTCGAGTCCCGGCTGCGCGATTACGCCCATCGCCAGCTCGCCCGCCGCGGGGTCGACATCCAGGTCGGGACGCAGATCCACGAGGTGCGGCCGTGCAGCGTGCTCCTTGGCGACGGGCGGGAGGTGCCTAGTGACCTGACGGTGTGGGCGGCAGGGGTCGCGGCCGCTCCGGTGGTCGCGGACTGGGGACTGCCGCAGGGCAGGCACGGGCGAATTCTGGTGGAGCCTGACATGCGCGTCCAAGGTCAGGAGCGGATCTTCGCGGCCGGCGATGTCGCGCTCCAGCCAGCCCAGCCATCCCCGCAACTGGCGCAGCCAGCCCTGCAGGAGGGCAGGCACGCGGGGGTCCAGGTGATGCGGCTTGTCGCCGGGCAGGAGACGACGTCGTTCAGCTACCACGACAAGGGGATGATGGCGACGATCGGCCGCCGGTCGGCGGTGGTGCAGCTCGCGCACGGCCAGCGGATCACCGGGACGCCCGCGTGGTTCGCCTGGCTCGGCCTGCACCTGTTTTACCTGCTGGGTAACCGGAACCGGATCTCCACGCTGATCAACCTGTCCTGGCGGTACATCGCCTGGGGGCACGGCGGCGGAGTGATCGTCGGCGACGAGCCCAGTTCGCCCCAGTAGCGAACCATCTCCGTTTGCGCTACAGCGTGTAGTAATCTAGATAAGGTGACTACCAAGCCCCGGGTTCTCGCGACACTTGCCGGACTGGTCGTGCTCGGCGGCGCGGCGCTCGCCGGATGCACGTCCGCTTCCTCGGCGTCATCTGCTTCCCCCGCAGCCTCGGCGTCGGCGGCTGCCACGACGAGCCCGCAAAGCGCGGCGGCCGAGTCCAACCCGAACATCGACCTGGGCACCTCCCTAGGGAACACGCCAGCTCCGGGCTTCCAGCTGGTGAACCAGTTCGGGCAGGCGACGTCGCTCAGCCAGTTCCGTGGCAAGGTCGTGCTGCTCAGCTTCGAGGACTCAGAGTGCACGACAGTCTGCCCGCTGACGACCCAGAGCATGGTGATCGCCAAGGAACTGCTCGGCAAGGCCGGCGATTCGGTGCAGTTGCTCGGTGTGGACGCCAACCCGACCGCCACCGCGGTGTCCGACGTAATGGCGTACTCGCGCGTGCACGGCATGGTCAACGAGTGGGACTTCCTCACCGGGTCGGCCGCGCAGCTCAAGAAGGCCTGGGGCGATTACGGCATCGCCGTCCAGGTCGAGCGGGGCCAGATTGACCACACGCCCGCGCTGTTCGTCATTAACCAGCAGGGGCAGGAGCAGAAGGTCTACCTGACCCAGATGTCGTACTCCGGCGTTGGCCAGTCCGCGCAGGTCATCGCCCAGGAGGTGGCCAGCCTGCTGCCGTCGCACCCGCAACTGGCCAGCCTGCAGTCGCTGGCGGCCATCCCGCCGCTGGACCCGACGGCGGCCGTGACGCTGCCCGGGGCAGATGGCGGGGCGCCCGTCAAGCTGGGGCCGGGCAAGGCGCGGCTGGTGGTGTTCTTCGCGAGCTGGCTCACCGAGGTCTCCGACCTGCCTGACGAGCTTAAGGTGCTCAACACGTACGCGAAGGCAGCCCCGGCTCAGCAGTTGCCGGAGCTCACCGCCGTCGACGAGGTTATCGCAGAGCCGTCGTCGACGTCGGTCGACGCCGTCTTGAAGGACGTCGGGACGCTGGCCTACCAGGTCGGCGTGGACCAGACCGGGCGGCTGGCTGACGGGTATGGGGTGCAGGACCAGCCATGGCTCGTTCTGGTGAATGCTGCCGGGAAGATTACCTGGTCGCACGACGGGTGGCTCTCCTTGTCCGCGATTGAGGCGGCGGCGAAGGCGCACCCCTGACCCGTGCGCAGCGGCTAGAGGCCAGCGGCCAGCTCAGCTGAAGCCGCCCTGCTGGAGGACGCGGCGGCCCGTCGCCCGGGCGGTCTCCCGGTCAGCCATGCCGAGCAGCAGCCCGGTCGCGTCCAGGTGCTGGGAGATCGGCCCGACGACGCGGGCGGGCATGAACTGAGGACCACCGGGCCAGCCGTGGCCGCCGCCATCGATCCGGTACAGCGTGACCGGCCGGCACCCCGGTGCCGACCAGGTCTTCCTGGTCACTGCCAGGTCGCTCGGCGGAGGCGGCAGCTCATCGACCACTGGCCTGCCCGCGATTCCGTTCGCGAAGGCCCAGTCGTCGCATGTCTCCTCGGCTCCGGCGACGACCGCCTCACCGGGCAGTTCCCCGTGCCTGGCCATGCGGCGGCGCATCGCCACCCCAGGCAGCCCGCGCCGGGCCAGTGGCCCGCCCTGGTACGGGATGCTGGGGTCGCCGGTACCCATGACGCAGGTCACCGTCGTGCGCAGCAGCGGCCTGGGCATGACGCGGCGGCTGAACTCCAGGGCCGTCCCGGCCACCAGGAACAGCCCGGTCACCGGCAGCAGGCCGTGCCGTGCCACGTGCTCGGCGAACAGCGCGCCATTGGATATCCCGGCCAGGAAGACCGGCCACGCCTGGGCGACGCCGATCGCCTCCAGGTGCGAGCCCAGCGTTGAGAGGAAGAGAACGTCATCCAGGCTAGGCTCCTCGGCGGGCGGCCGGGCGGGATGCCAGACGCCCTTCCAGCCGTCGGGGAACACCACCGTCAGCCCGGCCGCGGGGCCGCGCGTTCCCAGCCCGGTGAACTTGGCCATCGCCTTGCCGGTCATTCCCGAGCCGTGCAGGACAATCAGCAGCGGGGCCGGGGCCGCGGAGCGCTGCGGGCGCGCCAGCCAGTACGTGCGCGCAACGCCCGCGATGGTGAGCTCGCGGCGCTCCAGGTGCCCTAGCTCCTGCCAGCCGGGTTTCCATGGTTGCAGGTCGGCGCGCGTGTGCATGGGTCAATCGTAATGTCACCAGCTGTTCCAGAATGTGTAAATGGTCAGCTGAAGATGATGCTGGGTTCTTGGAGGTGACCGATGCGATCGCGCCGATCAGCACGGCCGGCGACAAGTCCAGGATCGATAGCTAATGCACCTGGAGGGAACTTAGATGCCGGCCGGCTGTGGACGGGATATCCTGAGCGCTCCGGGAAGGAGAGCGGAGCCGATGCAGCATGGGACTCGCTGGCCAGTGGGGACGCGGCCCCTGCTGGGGACGGGGCCGGAGCGTCGCTGGACATGGGCGCTGCTCGGGGCGTGCGTTGTCGTCGTCTTCATGATCGGGGCCGCGTTCGCGCACCAGACAACCGCCGACGGGTTCGACCGCGCGGTTGATGACCCGGTCATCAACTGGCTCGGCAGGGACCAGACGCTGCTGGACTGGATGGAGTACCCCGGCACCCAGGTGCCCGCTGTGGTGCTCAGCCTGGCGATGGCGGTCGCCGCCCTGGCGCGACGGCGACGCAACGGTGTCGTGCTCGCCTTGCTCGCCGTCTTTATCGGCACGCGGATCGACGAGTCGCTGCTCAAGCCCCTTTTCCACCGGACGTACCTTGGCGCGCTCTCCTATCCCAGCGGCCATACGACAAGCGTGGTAGCGATCGTCGCGGTCTACGGAGTGCTGTTCGTGATCGGGCCACAAGAGCGCCGGACTCGCGGCTGGCGACTGGGCGGCCTCGCGGTCCTGCTCGCGCTGACGGTCATCACCGTCCTCGGCGTCATGGGCCTGCGCTGGCACTACTTCACCGACACCGTCGGCGGCGCGGCCGTCGGCCTGGCCACGGTATGCGCGCTGTGCCTGCTGATCGACGCCTCCTGGAGATGGGCTCAGGGCAGGGCACGAGGCTAATCGCGGTCGCCGCTGCCGGTGGTGCCGTCGGTGGTGCCGTCGGCGGGCTCGCTGGCGCTGTCGGTGAGCTCGCTGCGGATGGCGCGGGCGCGCTCGGTCATGTCGGTGAGCTCGGCGATGCCGTGGGCGTCGGCGGCAGTCCGGGCGAGCATGCTCAGGTGCGCCCCGGTCAGCTCTGCCAGCTGGACCCGGACTTGCAAGTCCCGGTAGGCGGACTCGGTCGTGCGCACCGTGGCCGCGAGGCGTTCCAGGGCCTCGACGCGGGCGGCGGTGCTTGCCTCGGCCTCGTCAGCCGCGTCTTGGTGCTCTCGGAGCAACTCGGCGGCTGGTCCGGTCGGGTCGGCGAACGGGGCGATTTCCGCGCGACTGGCACGAAGCCGGGCCTGCTCCCGCAGTGAGACCGCGATATCCCATTCCTGGGCGCCAAGGGCTGGGTCCACGTACAGCAGGCCAGCCTGGCTCACCTGCGCCGCGCGCACCGAGTCGACCGCTTCTTGCGCGCGGCGCATCAGGATGCGGGCACGGCCGTCGAGGTCGGCGTCGGTCACGTAGTGCCCTCGGTACTTGCGCCGCGTGGTGGCGGTCGCGCGCCGGGTGCGGGCCTGCCTGACCCGGGCGGCCCGCGTCCCGAAAACCACCATGGTGACCATCACGATCATCTCCATGATCATGAGGGCCCAGCGGCCCGTCGTGGACTGCCAGCCGACCGCGCCCTGGAAGACCAGCACCCCGATCGCCCACGGTGCCACTCCGGTCAACGCGACGACCATCCCCGCGGTTAGCCCCGTAGTGGCACCGCTGACCGTGGTCAGCCGCCGGTCGGGTTCCGCCGGCAGCAGTCTCGCGGGCGGTGCCGTCGCGTCGTGGGGGAGCAGCAGGTCACGGGCGGCCGCAGGGATCATCGGGTCGACGGCAGGGCGCAGCAGCATGGCGTCGCGATGCTGCTCGTCCACCGGCTGGCTCCTGTGCTCTGGCCCGTGCGCTTGACACCAGGCTAACGCCGGGAGCGGCGGCTTGGCAGCTGTCGGATCCCCCAGATTTCCCGTCGCGCCCGCGACGGATAACGCCAGGACCGCCGGCTCCTGGTCGGTGGCGTGGTCGCGCGCCCCCAGGCGCAGGTGCTCGCTGTGGTACACGGCCTCGTCGAGCAGGCGGGCCACATGGTCGTCGTACAGCGCGTAGACGGTGGTCTTGCCGCGCCGGGTGCCTTGCACCAGCCCCAGGTTCCGCAGCAGTCGCAGCTGGTGGGAGACCGCTGACTGCTCCATCGCGACGTCGGTGGCGAGCTCGCTGACAGTGCATGGAGCACGGCGAAGCCGCGACAAGATCAGCAGCCGGCTCGGTGCGGCCAGCGCCTGCATGGTCATGGCGACCGTGGCTGCGGACGTCGCGTCCAGCTCGGCCGGCGGCACATCCGAGTCAGCGTCCACAGACTTGTGTCCCATGACCTCCATGCTACATTAATGTTCATATGAAGATATCTTCATATGAACCTATAACAGGCATGGGCACATGGACGACCCGGAGTGATGATGACCTGGAAGCTGCCTGAGGTTCGATGGGCCGCCATCGCCACCTCGCTGTTCGCGATCGGCCTCGCTGCGCGACTAGCGCACGGGCCGCAGCCGCTGTACTGGGCGTTTTTCCTCGCCTGCTACGTGGCGGGCGGCTGGGAGCCGGGCCTGGCTGGCCTGGCAGCGCTGAGATCCAAGACCCTCGACGTCGACCTGCTCATGGTCGCCGCCGCCATCGGGGCCGCCGCTGTTGGGCAGGTCCTCGACGGGGGGCTGCTCATCGTCATTTTCGCCACATCCGGAGCGCTGGAGGCCGTCGCCACCCACCGGACCGCTCAGGCAGTACGGGGCCTTCTGGACATTGCTCCCGAACGGGCCGTCCTTTCTCTCCCAGACGGCACCGAGTCCGTCGTCGACGCCGCATCCCTACAGGTGGGCGACGTGATCGTCGTGCGGCCGGGGGAGCGGGTCGCTGCCGATGGCCAGGTCGCCGCCGGCGCCAGCGAGGTCGACCAGGCGAGCATCACCGGCGAGCCGCTCCCAGCGGCCAAGCATCCGGGAGACGGCGTCTTCGCCGGGACCCTGAACGGCACCGGCACGCTCACCATCACGGTGACCGGGGCGGCGGCCGGCACCGTGCTTGCCCGCATCGTCGCCATGGTCGAGGAAGCATCGCAGACTAAGGCCCGCACCCAGCTGTTCATCGAAAAGGTGGAGCAGCGATACTCACTCGGCATGGTCACGGCGACGGCGGCGCTGTTCGCCATCCCGCTGATGCTGGGCGAGGCGTTCCAGCCGACGCTGCTGCGCGCCATGACGTTCATGATCGTTGCCTCACCGTGTGCCGTCGTGCTCGCCACGATGCCGCCACTGCTGGCCGCGATGGCCAACGCGAGCCGGCACGGCGTGCTGGTCAAGTCCGCCGTTGCCATGGAGGAGGCCGGCCTGACCGGCGTGGTCGCCTTCGACAAGACCGGCACGCTGACCGAGGGCACGCCCCGACTGGCTCAGATCCGGATCCTGGACCTGAGGCGAGGCACTCGCGAGATCCTCGCCCTAGCCGCCGCCGCGGAGAACCCGTCTGAGCATCCGCTGGCTCGTGCGATCGTGACCGCCGCGAGGGAAGCCGGGCTGCCGGTGACGCCCGCCGAGGAGTTCGCCGCGCTGCCCGGCCGAGGCGTCACCGCCGTCGTAGACGGCCACCGCGTCGAGATCGGCTCCCCGGCGCACCTGGCAGGGTTGAGGGAAATGGCCAGCGCGAGCACCGGCCCTGGACAGGCCGGCTTGCGGCTCGCCGACGTCGCGGCCAGGGCTGGTGCGTCGGCTAACGCCCGCGAGGCAGGGCTGGCGGGCAAGACGGCGCACAGCGCGGCGGACGAAGCCGTCACCGAGATGGAGGAAGGCGGCCAGACCGCCGCCGTCATGCGGGTGGATGGCGTGCCCGTGGCGGTGCTCGGCATCGCTGACCGGATCAGGCCCGCTGCGGCAGCCTCCGTTGCCCGCATCGCCGCGCTTACCGGGACGACACCCGTGCTGCTGACCGGTGACAACGAGCGAGCTGCCAGGCTGCTCGCCGCGCAGGCAGGGATCACCGACGTCCGCGCCGGCCTGCTGCCATCCGGAAAGGTAACCGCCGTCGGCGACCTGGCGGCCAGCGGCCGCAAGGTCCTTCTCGCCGGGGACGGCGTCAACGACGCGCCCGCCCTGGCCGCCGCAAGCACCGGGATCGCGATGGGCCGGGCGGGTTCGGACCTTGCGCTGGACACCGCCGACATCGTCATCATGCGCGATGACCTCTCCGCCATTCCCGCGATCATCGCCCTGTCCCGCCGCGCGCAGCGGGTCATCGCCGCGAACCTCATCATCGCGGGGCTCATCATCACCGCCTTGGTGAGCTGGGACCTCGCGGGACACTTGCCGCTCCCGTTCGGCGTGCTCGGGCATGAGGGGTCCACGGTCATCGTGGGCCTGAACGGCTTGCGCCTGCTGCGTCGGGCTGCCTGGGGGGGGAGGGCAGGCCGCACCTGAGGTCGGTCCCTGAGCCATCTTTGGCATCAGCCTAGGCGCGGGGCACGGATGGACGGCCGCCCTCACGCATCCACTCAACGTGACAATTATATTACTGCTAGTGACAAGCAGCCTGCTGGCCCGATACTCTCTCCGTGACCTAGGGCCAGGGCAGCTTGACTGCCCGTGGTCGTGACCGATTCGCCAGGGGGCTGGAGCGGATGAGCAAGCGGGGCACGGGACGGCACGCGCGAGTAAAGTACAGGAAACCAGATGTTATGGCCGAACTGGCCAGTGGCGCAGTCCTCATCGGAGCTGCCGCCCTGCTCGTGTCGTCGCCCGCGGACGTCGCCCAGGCAGCGACATTGCATGGCGGCGCGTTCGGGCGGGTCGCGACCTCGCGGGCCGGCCAGCCGGGTCCGCAAGGTGGAAACTGGGGCGCATGCACCCCACTCGGGCCGCAGGGACCGCAGGGCGGAAGCGGGCAGGGGGCGCTTTCGGCCACCGGAGACCAGGGCTACTGGGACTGCGGCATGGGAAGCCAGGGGCCGTCGGGTTACCAGGGATCGTCGGGTTACCAGGGCACGTCGGGTTACCAGGGCACGTCGGGTTACCAGGGCACGTCGGGTTACCAGGGCACGTCGGGTTCCGGGGGCTCCACGGACTATGGGCAAAAGGGCGCACCACCTTGCGCGCAACCTCCGGCGTGGGTGAGCGGTCCCGGAGAACAGGAGTACGAGCTCCACTGCAAGCCTCATGGACGTCCCGGACCGCGTGGGCCTCAGGGATACCCTGGGCCTCAGGGAGACCCCGGCCCCCAGGGATACCCCGGACGCCCGGGACGGCCTGGACCTCCTGGACCGCGTGGACCTCGGGGATTCCGTGGGCCGAAGGGTTACCCCGGACCCCGTGGACCTCAGGGAGACCCCGGACCTCAGGGCCAGCCGGGACCGCAAGGGCCGCAGGGACCCCGGGGCAAGATGGGATACCGAGGATTTCCTGGCCCCCGTGGACCGCAGGGGTACCCCGGACCTCAGGGCAAGCAAGGACCGTATGGCAAGCCTGGACCTCAGGGCAAGCCCGGACCTCAGGGCAAGCCTGGACCTCAGGGCAAGCCCGGACCTCAGGGCAAGCCGGGGCCTGATGGCAAGCAGGGGCCTGATGGCAAGCCTGGACCTCAAGGGCACCAGGGAACAATGGGCGCGCAGGGGCTTCCTGGGCCGCAGGGGACCCATGGGCCGCAGGGGTACCCCGGACCTCAGGGCAAGCAAGGACCGTATGGCAAGCCCGGACCCCAGGGCAAGCCCGGACCTCAGGGCAAGCCCGGACCCCAGGGCAAGCAGGGGCCTGATGGCAAGCCTGGACCTCAAGGGCACCAGGGAACGATGGGTGCGCAGGGGCTTCCTGGGCCGCAGGGGACCCATGGGCCGCAGGGGTACCCCGGACCTCAGGGCAAGCAAGGACCGTATGGCAAGCCCGGACCCCAGGGCAAGCCGGGGCCCGATGGCAAGCCTGGACCTCAAGGGCACCAGGGAACGATGGGTGCGCAGGGGCTTCCTGGGCCGCAGGGGACCCATGGGCCGCAGGGGTACCCCGGACCTCAGGGCAAGCAAGGACCGTATGGCAAGCCCGGACCCCAGGGCAAGCCGGGGCCCGATGGCAAGCCTGGACCACAGGGATACCGTGGACCGCAGGGATACCAGGGAGCGCAGGGGAGCTCCTGGCCGCAAGCCGTTCACGAACGTGCAGAAGAACACGGCTGACATCCGCGGCATGCGACCCGGCACCACTACGCTCTCCGTGTCCTGCCCGACGGGACTGGTCGCGACGGGCGGTGGCTACTCCTTTACCGGAGGGATCACCAGCGGTACTCCAGTTCTGAACTCGGATCAGCCGGGCGACGGCAACCCGACCACTGGGCCCACTAAATGGACGATATCGTTCCCGCTCACCAGCAGCATGATCAGCAAAGGCGGAAACGTGACGGTCTACGCAGTCTGCAGCGAATGACATGCGAAACGGGGAAATCGTGATCAATCACGTCAAGAAGAATCGCGTAATGATCCTCGCGGCTATATTGGCCGTAATCGCCACGGCTACGGTCGCCTGCAGCAGTTCACCCAACAGCGCCCCTGGCAAGGGTGGCGGGCAGAACAGCGGGCAGATCGACGCCGCCGCCCAGATCCCGGGACTTCTCCAGTCTGGTATTACGCAGGCAGATCAGGAGAAATGGTCAGCCGCCACCACCACCTTCGGCAAGGTCCTGACGATCAATTCCAGCAATGTCTACGCCAACTACGACCTCGGGGTGATCGCCCAGAGCACCGGCAATTCCGCAGAGGCGATCAGCTACTACAACAAGGCTCTGGCAGCCGACAAGGCGTACACGCCAGCGATGTACAACGAGGCGATCCTCCTGGAGAGCACGCAGCCACAGCAGGCCATCGACGTGTACCAGAACATCGTTAGCATCAACCCGAACGCCGCTACCGCCTACCTGCGGATGGCGTTCATCCAGGCCGACCGGAACGACCTCGCCGACGCCCAGGCGAATGAGGCCAAGGCCGTGTCGATAGATCCGTCACTTGGCAAGTACCAACTCCCGGCGAAGCAGTAACCGTACCGAGAGATATCAACTCAATGCCGTCCATCAAGCCCTACGTCTCGGTCTTCACTCCCAGTCATCGGCCGACCTACCTGAGCGAGGCGTTTGCCTCGCTCAGGCGGCAGACCTTCCGTGACTGGGAGTGGATCGTGCTCCTCAACCAGGGCGCCCGCTGGGCGCCGCCCTATCCTGACCCTCGTGTGCGCGTGGTCACCGACGACCTCGCGACTGGCGTGGGCGAGGCGAAGCAGCGCGCCTGCGCCGAGGCGCAAGGCGAGCTCCTCGTCGAGCTCGACCACGACGACCTGCTGACGGGCCATGCCCTTGAGGCGATCGTCAAGGCGCGCGCGGATCATCCGACCGCAACCCTCTTTTACAGCCACTGCGCCCAGATCAGCGCAGACGGCAGCCGAGACGACACGCGCTTCGACGTCAACGCTGGCTGGACGTACAAGGACGTGACTATCGATGGCAAGGACCTCCAGTACGCGGTCGCACTGGCGTCCACGCCACACAACGTCTCCTACATCTGGTGGGCGCCCAACCATGTGCGCGCCTTCCCGAGGGAGGCCTACGCGGCCGCAGGCGGCTACGACCCGCAACGGGCCGTCCTCGACGACCAGGATCTGATGTGCAGGCTGTATCAGCTGGGCCCGTTCCACCTCATCGACGACTGCCTGTACCTGCAGCGCATGCATGAGCACAACACCCAAAAAGACGCCGAGACCAACGAGTTCATCCAGCGAGAGACCATCGCGCTGTACGACCGCCACATCGAGCGGAACGCGCTCGCCTGGGCCAAGCGCGAGGGGCTCCTGGCGCTTGACCTTGGCGCGGCACACAACCGACCCGACGGGTACCTGGGCGTTGATCAGCACGACGGGCCGGACGTGGACATCGTCGCCACGTTGCCGCGCCCCTTGGGCCTGCCGGACAGTTCCGCCGGGGTGATCCGCGCCTTCGACTTCCTGGAGCACGTCACCGACAAGGTCGCCCTCATCAATGAGCTGTATCGCCTGCTCGCCCCAGGCGGCATGCTGCTCAGCATGACACCCAGCACGGATGGCCGGGGCGCCTTCCAGGACCCGACCCATGTCGCCTTCTACAACGAGAACTCGTTCTGGTATTACACGGAGGCCAGCTATCGCAGCTACGTGCCGGAGATAACGGCTAAATTCCAGAGTTCGCGAGTGTACACCTCGTATCCCACTGAATGGCACGCCCAGCATGACATCTCGTATGTCACTGCGAACCTCATCGCGCTCAAGGAGCCAATGGAGCGCAATGGCGGGTCTTATTTCTGGGAATTATTCATCCCAGAAATAAGACCCGCCGCTCGGGAACGCCGTCCGGCAGGACTGGCCACGAAAGATTGCCAGCCGCGCCGGGCGGCGTTCGCAATGCGGGCCGGGACATACGGAGGCGCGAGTTTATGCAGGAAGCCAGGTTCGGACACAGCATAGTAAATTAATTCATTGTTGTGGGTCGTCGGCCCGGGTGGGCTCCGAATGCCAGCGGATTAGGGGTTGGCCGACCGGGATGCCTGCGGCTTGTTGCGGCTTGTTGCGGCTTGTTGCGGTGGGTGGCCGGCAGGGTAGCGAGGCGCGGTCGGCCAGAGTTCGAGGGGGAGGCGCCGCCAGCCCGCTCGCTCGCCTGTTCCAGGATTGCATGTTACATAGCGGTGCTGAAGCACAATGCCGCTTACCTCATTCGCCCCTTCGTCACTGGTGGCCCATCAGGGCGCCGTGGCCGCTCGCGGGCGTGGGTAGCGGGATGAGTGCGGTGTCCCCGGCAGTCGGGGGCGCCGTGGCCGCTCGCGGGCGCGGGAGTTGCATGTGCCTCCAGACAGGGCGAGGCGCGGCCCCCTTGCGCCGGCGGCCGTCCGCCCGTGCCCGCGGCCTGCCGGTGATGCGGGTCCCAGGCAGGTGCCGTGCGGGGGCCAGTCGCCGGGCGCCCCGGGCACCGGTTTATGGCATAGGCCGACATATGTCAGAAAATGACCCAAGATCGGGGTGGAAAACTATGACATAACGGACATATGGGGTACATTTTCTGACATAAGACGCTCGGTAAGATTTAGCTACTTAACGCTACATCGGGTCGCTCGTGCCGTGCCTCTTCCTAGAAGGTCCCGAGCGCCATGCCGCTTACCTTATGCACCACTCCAACCCCAATGACATCAGCAGTCAATCGCAGTCGCGTGCGACGCTCTGAGCGCGGCACTGGGCGGCTGGACAGCCGCCTCCTGGCCTGAGTGCTGTGGATCGTGCCGCAAAACGCGGCACGACCCACAGCACTCATGGCGACTGCCCCGCCGAGCGACGGAAGCCGGCCGCCGCCTTCGTTGTGCACGTCACCTACTGCGACGCAATGGACTGCTGGTGACATCGAGAGAGCGGAGGTAAGCGGCACTGGCCTGGAACACCGGGAACAGCACGTGATCATGAAAATCTATCCCGGACGCTGTTGTCCCGGGCGGCACGCGGCACCAAGCCGGGCACCCGGCAGGCACCCGGCAGGCACCCGGCAGGCACCCGGCAGGCACCCGGCAGGCACCCGGCAGGCACCCGGCAGGCACCCGGCAGGCACCCGGCGTGATCATACGGCGAAACCCTGGACAAAGCGCCCAAATGCCCAAAGCCTCGGTTGTGCTTGCTAGTCAGGCCGGGCCCGAGTCAATTACCTCGCGTACCTCGGCCTGGGCAGGCTGTATGCCGAAGTCAGTGACCGTCCAGGTCGCACCAGCCCGCGCCCATGGCTTCATGTCCTGGCCCGGCGGAATGCCCACGACCACATCAAACGGGTCACCGGCGGGGCGCGCTTCGCGGACCTCGCTGACCAGTTCGGCAAGCGCCTCAGGTCCGGGCAGGCCGTTGGGGAACAGGCCATCCCACTGCAGGGCCCGCCGCACCGGCCGCCGGTGCGGCCATTCCGCCGCTACCCACACGGGGATCCTGGGCCGTTGCACCGGGACTGGCTGGAGCTCCCCGGCCCAGTACCTGGTGAGATCGGCAAGGCCCTGGTCGAGCAGCCGGGCTCGCTCACGCGGATCGGCGACCTCGCCGAAGGGCTCGAATTCGCCGTTTCGCGCGCTGCCGAGCCCGACCCCGAGGGTGAGGCGACCCGAGCTCAGCAGGTCCAAGGTGACCGTCTCCTTGGCCACTTTCTGCACACGCCGACGTGATAGCGGGGTGACCATCGGCCCGATCCGGAGCCTGCTCGTCGCGCACGCCACCGCCGCCAGTGCCACCCACGGATCGGCTATGGCCCGGGCCGGCGAGCGGTGCACGATGTGATCCCAGACGAAGAATCCGTCCCAGCCGCGCTCTTCCGCGGCGATCGCCAGCTCGGCTAGGACCCGCGGGTCGGCCAGTTCGCCAAAGGGTGCCACATTGATCGCATGCTTCACGTGCGTAGTCTAGGTCGCATTAACCGCTCTCCTACGCGGTCCCCGGTCATGCCGGTTTTCAGGTCGCCTTGAGGCCGGACAACTGGGGCTGGTGGTCGCTCCGGCCCAGGGACCGCCCGCCGCCGGCGGTGATGGCGTCGGGCGAGGGTGCGAGCAGCGCCATGGTCGCTGTCCGCAGGGGGTTCTTCAGGGCGGGCTTGGACACGGCCTTCAGGTTGCCCGAAGCTGCGGGGGTCATGCTGAAACTCCACCGGAGCGATGGGGGCACGCTACCGGGATCCAGGCAGCAAGATAGTGTTTGTAGCATCGACACGCTTGGTCACGAAACCCCGTGCCTCGCCATATCGGTCACAGAAACCCCCACGTCAGGGCATAGGTGAGCGCGCCAGGCAGGATTCGAACCCGCGACCCGCTGCTTAGAAGGCAGCCGCTCTATCCGGCTGAGCTACTGGCGCTTGGTGACCATTGTGCAGGGAAAAGATCACGTGTTGGCTACGCGCGGGTCGCAGTGTAGGGCTGCGCGATGTCACGCGCCGTAGCGAGCCTAGCTTGTCTCCGCGAGAAGTATCACCCAGTTTACCAGTGGGCCGCCTTCCCGGAGGCCCGAGTGATGTTGCGGTACCAGGCGGCTGGGAGCCCAGCGTGTCCGCACCGGGCTGTGATGCAGTTGGACGTGCCGTTGACGCGGCCACCGGCCGGCTCATGCACGGTCCGCCGCGTGACGTCGCGTACCAGGGACGGCCGATGAGAAGGCTGGTACTACAACGGAGTGCTGAGATGTAGCGGGTCCCGGCCCGCCGCCATGATCCCGAAGAGTTCTCCGGTTAGGTAAATTTTTCCACATCCCATGTGGAAAGGTCTTCACAACGAACCAAGTTTCGGGATAAATTGAGCGGTCGCCTGCAGTCGACGGTGGAAGCCGGCGCGGTGGACGGGAATGTGAGCGGCGTAGGGCCGGACGCCAGGCCATGCCGCACCAGAGGTCGCGGCCAGTTGCTGTTGTGCTAGGCCCTGGCTACATCATTGACGCCGTTGACTGTGCCGTGAAGCGTGCGTGAAGCGCGGTACAGTCAACCTCCGGGATTCAGCTTGGGTCGGAAGCATATCCGTCAACCGCCGAAATGGACATTCCGCAATTTATGGCACGGTCGGCGCGTGAAGGTCCTAGAGGCGCTGTTGCAGTATTAAGTGGCCACTGGCCCGGTGGCGCCTGCCGCCTAATTCCACGCCACGCAGCAGGGGTGCGGGTATTGGCGTTGCCAGCGCCCGCAGTTCATGATTGACTAGTCATGATTGCGGCTTCACAGGCGCGCAGACGCCGTTGAGAGTTATTCTGTTACGTTGCAGAGCCAGCTTGAGGCGCATGCGCAGAATGCCCCTCATTGCCTTTCTGCTTGCTCGACTCGACTCCAAAAATTTCAATGAGATCGAGGGCTTCATGAAGGAAAGCGACGCACGCTCCCGGCCCCCGGCACGACGGCGTAGGTCAAGGGCCACCCGCATAGCGGTCGTCGTCGCGGCGTCGACCGTGGCGACGGTGGCGCTGAGTGCTGCGATGGCGGCGGCGTCGACCGTGGCGACGGTGGCGCTGAGTGCTGCGATGGCGGCGGCGTCGACCGGGGCCACGCGGTCGGCGTCGACGGCCCGCGTCAGCCGGACGAGCGTGGGCCAGCCCGACATTGCCCAGGCGGTGGTCAATACGGTGGCCGAGGATGTGGAATCCACCGCGGGCAGGGACCACCTGTCAGGGCTCGCGGGTGTTGAGGTCAGTCCCGCCAGGCCGGCCTCCGTCACCGTCTACTGGCATGGGGCTGTGCCAGCCTCACTGTCGAAATTCGCCACTACCGATGCCGCAGCCATGGTGCGGACGCTGACTGTCGCGGGCGGCCTCGCGGTTCACTTCCAGTCAGCGCCGTACACTCAGGCTCAGCTCATCAGCCTGCAAGCCGCGGTCAACAACTCATCGGGGTTCGCGTCGTCGGGAATCAGCTCCATGGGGTTCTACCCGCAGGCGACAGGACTGTTCGTCAAGGTTGATAACCAGGCTGACCTCGCGAAGGCGCGCAGCCTGCCGGCGCTCGCGCATGCAACGATAGCCGTGCAGTACGCCGTGTCCCCGGTCACGCAACTTAGCCTTCCCGGCCGGTACAAGGACACGCCGCCGTTCCTCGGAGGCATCTTCCTCGATACCAGATATGCCACCATAAGCTATCAGTGCTCAACCGGATTCGGCATGCACTATGCCAACAAGAAGGGCGCCCCCTATTTCGTGACCACGGCAGCGCATTGCGCGGCCCAAGACGATCTGGCGAAGCAGAAATTCTGGGTCTGGGGAAACAGGAAGAATGTAGGGGTCTCGTTCTACTTCCAGGCGGATGACGACACCGTGAGCCTGCATGCGGCAACCCCGTACGGAGTGAAGGGGGCCGGGGGTGGCGCTCGGATCTACGTGGGCAACACGTCGAAGACCGGCGTCCAGGGGCAGAGCACCGCCCCGGTCGCAGGGGCGGCATCCGTGGTGTCCGGCGACCTGGTGAACACATCTGGGGCATTCTCCGGCGAGCGCACCAGCATCAGCGTCCTGACCACTGAGATGGAATGGACAGCCGAGACACCTGACGGTTTCGTGTACCGGGTATTCGGCGCAGAGGCGATCAAGAAGAACCACTCGAACGCAGCCGGCCAGGGCGACAGTGGCGGCCCCGTTTACTTCTTCTACAACGGGAAGAATGACAAGAACGGCGTCCGGGCGGCCGGCATCATCTCGATCGGCTTCGGCAGCCACTACGCGGTCTGTACGGGCCTGCAGGACCGGAAGTGCTTCTGGGACATCGGCTTCCCGCTGATGACCGGCGCCTCGACCTCGATCGAGCGGGAGATGAACCTGACGGTCAACACGACGTCGTGACAGGTGCCAACGCATGAGGTAAAAGCCAGGGCCGCGCGGGTACGTTTCGCTGGCAGGGGCGGGGAAGACCGTCGCGTGGTGTCACGGGAAAGTCTCGTGCCGCAGCGGGTCGTTGTAGGGTCGGAGTATGCCAGATACGGTTCTTTACACTGCGGAGGCGGTGTCCAGCGGCGACGGGCGCAACGGCCACGTCATTTCTTCCGACGGCAAGCTCGATCTCGACTTGGCGTTCCCGCCGGAACTAGGTGGCACCGGCGCCGGGACTAACCCCGAGCAACTGTTCGCGGCTGGGTACGCGGCCTGTTTTCACAGCGCGCTGAGGCTGGTGGCCAGCCGCCAGCCTGTCGCGCTCGGCGATTCCACGGTGACAGCGCAGGTGGGGATAGGCCCGGAGGGCGAGGCATTCGGCCTGGTCGTGACCCTTGTCATTCACGTCCCCGGCATGGAGCGGGAGAAGGTCCGCGAGTTCGCGGAGGAGGCCCACCAGGTCTGCCCGTACTCGCGAGCCACCCGGGGAAACATCAGCGTGGAGCTGCGCGTCTTGTGACGGCGCACTGGGGTAAAGGGCACGCTCGAAAACGAACGCGAGGAAGAGCGCCATGAGCGATGAGCCAATCGACATCACCGCCATTGAGGCCGAGCGGGCCAGGCTGCAGGCGCGGTACATCACGCCGGGTCGGCCGCGGACACCTGCGCGGGGCATCCACCACGCGGCGTTGATCTGCTCCGATGTTGAGCAGACCATCAAGTTCTACCAGGGGTTGCTGGAGTTCCCGCTGACCGAGATCTTCGGGAACCGGGACTACAAGGGGTCGAGCCACTTCTTCTTCGACGTCGGGAACGGGAACCTGCTCGCGTTCTTCGACTTCCCTGGCCTCGACCTCGGCCCGTACCAGGAGACGCTCGGCAACCTGAACCACATCGCGCTCTCCGTTCCTCGCGACAGATGGGAGTACCTTCGTGGCAAGCTCGACGCCGCCGGGGTCGAGTACCACATCGCGAGCAGGACCTCGATCTACTTCAGGGACCCCGACGGCACGCGCCTTGAGTTGCTCGCCGACCCGCTCGGCGAGATGTACGGCACCAAGGTCACGTGACGCCTTTTTCGGGCCCGTTGCGCAAGGGCGAACAGGGCGGCTAGCCGCGAGCCGAAGTAGGGGCTAAATGACGCCCACTCGTAGAGGCCGCCCTCCTGGTAGCCGCCGATCACGCCGCGCACGGTCCCGGTGCCGGTCCGGGTGCTGAAGCCGGTGATCCACGGGCCGCCGCTGGTGCCGTCCCAGTAGTCATGGCAGTAGAACTCCAGTTGCCCAGGGCGGAGCTCAAAGCTGCGGGTAAGGCAGTGCACGGGCTTGCTGTCGCTGTCGTTGTAGCCGACAGCCTGGACGGCCATCGCATAGCGGCCGCTCAGGCCAAGGGCAAGACCCTTGGTGACGGACTGGATCAAGTGGCCTTCTACTGTGGCTACCTTGAGGAACGCGAAATCGAGGTCGGGGTCGTGCCCGGTGCGCCATCCGGCCGCGACGGTGATCGAGGTGACTGGCCAGGTCCCGTACGGGCGCGCCCCATCGTGGTACATCGGCACGTAGGCGATATTCGTCGCGTAGCTTCTCCCGTACACACAGTGCGCGGCGGTCAGGACGAGGTCGCCGGGCCGGGAGTCCGTGACGCTTGCCGTGCAGAAGCGTTTCGCGCTGCCCGTGGTGAAAAAGAGGGCACCGACAGTTGGCACCCCGTCGAAGTGGACTGCGGTCGGCGTGCCCTTGGGGGCGGCAGGCACCGCAGGCTCCGAGTGAGAGACTTCCGCGCCCGTGGGAGGGGCAATCGCTGGCGCGTCCGCGGTGCGTGAGCTGGTCGTCGTTGCTTCCATGCGCGCCGGAGTCCAAAAAGCCATCGCCGCCTGCTGTGCGGCAGGGCCGATCGCGTACGTGACAGCTTGCGCGCTCTTGCCAGGGATTGGCGTGTTCGCTTGTGCTGGCGCGGAGGTCACCAGCCCGATTTCTGCCGAAATGCCAATGGTTACCGTGGCGAAAAGGATCTTCGTTACCCGCACGCCACCATTAATGCACAGTCAAGCGGAGGTGTCCCGCCGCACCCGGGCCAGGGTGCGCTCAGAACCACGCGTTAGGCACCAGGCGGGCAGTCAGTCACCATCGCGTGGTAGACCCTTGCGAGCCGGCGAGCGGCGGACGTTCGCCGCCGGAGGACTCGGCAGGGCAGCGGGGCGGGTGCGTTTCGCATAAGGGGCCTGAGGCTTTTCGGGAATCCATACCTGAACGGTGGTCCCCGTCCCGGGGGCGGAAGTGAGGTGGGCCTGGCCGCCGTGGGCGGCGGCGATGGCCTGCACTATGGACAGGCCGAGCCCGCTGCCGCTGGCCGGATCGCTGAGGCGGGCGCCACGGTAGAAGCGGTCGAAGGCACGAGCCGTGTCTGCTTCCGACATGCCCGGCCCCTTATCGGCGACCTCCAGCAGCGCGCCACCATCGCTGTAACTCAGCGTGACAGTGCCCGGCGCGTCCGGCGGCGTGTGAGCGCGGACATTGGCGAGCAGGTTGGCCAGCACCTGGCGCAGCCGGGGCTCGTCGGCTGTGACGATCAGGGGACTGCCAGGGACCTGCGCGCTGATCGGCCGGTCCGGTTCGACCGCACAGGCGTCGGTGACGGCGTCCCTTACCAGCTCGGTGAGGTCGGTCTCGGTCAGGTCGAGGGAGGAGTTGCGGTCTAGCCGAGCTAGTTCGAGGAGCTCCGCGACCAGCCGGGACATGCGCTCGGCCTCTTGCTCGATGCGGCGCATCGCGTTCGGCAGGTCGCCGGGACCGATGGCGCCCTGGCGGTAGAGCTTCCGCGTAGCCCCGGATGGTGGTCAGCGGGGTACGCATCTCATGGCTCGCGTCGGCAGCGAACTGGCGGACCTTCTCCTCAGAGCGCAGCCGGTCGGCGAACGACTGCTGGATCCGGTCCAGCATGGTGTTGATCGCGGAGGCCAGCTTGCCAGTCTCGTGTCGGCCGTCATCGCTGGAGGTAGGCATGCGCTCGGTCAGGTCGCCGCGGGCGGTGATCCGGTCGGCGGTGCCTGCCATCCGGCCCAGCGGGGCCAGGCCCCGGGCGATCAGCCAGTTCCCGCAGATAGCGAGCAGGGCGAGCAGGACACCGCCGGTGATCAGCTCGGCCGCGATCAGACTCCGTACCTCACTAGTAATGGCGCTGGCCGGACGGGCGACGAGGAGGACGTTCTCGCCCGGCGGGAGGATGTCACCGCCCACGTTCGTGGTGGGCAGCGGGCGCCAGACGGCGCGCAGCGCGGGGAAGCTGGAAGCTGGCAGGCTGGCGGCCGAAGACCTGCCCCGGGTGGAGATGCCTGGGGTGCCGGAAGGCGTGATGCTGAACGGCACGTCTTTGCGCTTCTCGGCCAGCCAGAAGGCCGTCGTGCTGTCGGCCGGGGTGCGTGCCATCGGGGTGAGCATGTCCACCAGTTCCTCACCTGCTGGGGACGCCGGGGTGAGTTGCCCGACCTTGCCGGTGGCGACGTTGAGGTAAGCCGCGGCGTAGCCGTCGCCCGCCGCGGCGATCTGCGCCGGGGCTTCCTTCGCGGTCAGCCGGAGGTCGGCCAGGAACTGGGTGGACTCCAGCCCACTGAGCACGATTGAGCTCACGGTGCCCATGACGATAAGGAAGACCGCGATCACCGCGATGAGGCCGGCCAGCAGTCGGGCGCGCAGTGACATCTGGCGGGCACGCCGACGAAACCGCCGGGCGCGCTGGCTAAACCTGGCTGTCGTGCGCTCGCCCGTCGCCGGCTTGCCTGTCACGGGGGCCGGAGGCTGTATCCGACGCCCCGCTGGGTGTAGATCATCGGAGGGCCGAGCGGGTCGAGCTTGCGGCGAAGGTAGCTAACGTAGGTCTCGAGGACCTGGGACTGGCCGGAGTACTCCCAGCCCCAGACGTTCTCCAGGAGCTGCTTGCGGGTGAGCATCAGTCCCTGGTTGCGCATCAGGTAAGCGAGCAGCCGGAACTCGGTCGGCGACAGGTCGATAGCAGTGCCCGCCCGGCGAACCGTCCAGGTCACCTCGTCGAGTTCCAGGTCGCCGGCCCGCAGGACGGCACTGTCGATGCTGGCTCGTCCTGCTCACTCGTCCTGCCCTGCCTGGTGGCGCGGCGCAGCACGGCGCGAACGCGGGCCACAAGCGCCTCCACGGAAAACGGCTTGGTGATGTAGTCATCACCGCCGAGCGCCAGTCCGGTCACCGTGTCCGACGTGGTGTCGCGGGCCGTAAGGAAGATAACCGGCACGTCATTGGCCTGGGCGCGGAGCCGACGGCACACCTCGAACCCGTCGATGTCGGGGAGCATCACGTCGAGGACGATCAAGTCGGGCTGATCAGTGCTGGCCCGCTGGAGGGCTTCCTTGCCGCTGGCGCTAGCGGTCACCGAGCAGCCGTGGAACTTGAGCGCTACCTGAACCAGCTCACGGATGTTCGGCTCGTCGTCGACGACGAGCACCTTTGGGCTTGCTTCACCTACTGACATAGACCCTCTTGCCCCATTGTGCACCACCGGACCGCATGACTGTCAGGCGCGCCAGCTCGTGCCCTTTCCGCAGAAGTATGCCGGATGGTCCTGGAAGCTCCCGCTGTCTTCCCTGAAGGGTACCTGGGAGTGATCCCTGGTCGCAGGCAGGGACGTGCAGTGCCGGGAGTGGGCCGTGAGGGTGGCCAGCCGGCGTGAAACCGCCCTGGGACGGCCGGGCGTTGCCAGTGGCGCGTATCGGTGTACTACGTCTCCATAGGTATATCTACAGATCTTGACGCCCGTTCAATGAAAGGCAGCGAAGCGCGTGCAAGACTGTGTGGAATCCCGCTGGAGTCCCCCGGAGAATGATTGATGACAAATGCGCTGCACGCGCTGGACGGCCTTGATGCCAGTCGACCGTCACCGGCGCGCATCTACGATTACATGCTCGGTGGTCATAGCTATTTTGATGTGGACGAGGCGGCGGCCAAGCGGATCATCCGGGCGGTCCCTGAAATCAGGGACACCGCCTGGGCGAACCGGGGCTACCACCAGCGTACGGCCACGTGGATCGCCCGGCAGGGAGTACGGCAGTTCCTTGACATTGGCTCGGGGCTGCCAACCGTTGGAAATACCCACGAAGTGGTCAAGATGGTACATTCGGACGCACGTATCGTTTATGTCGATAATGACCCTATGGTTGAGTTGCACAGTCGTGCGATGATTGCTTCTGATGACACGGTTAGCGTGCTGTGTGCCGATCTTCGCGATCCCGATTCGATCCTCAGCAGCGACATCGTCCGGGAACTGATCGACCCGCGCGAGCCGACCGGGATCATGATGACGGCGGTCTTGATGTTCGTGTCCGACACGTCCGATCCGTGGAAGCTGGTGTCGCGGTATGTTAATGCCGTCCCGCCCGGAAGCTTCTTGTCGCTGACGCACCTGACCGACGACTCCAAGCCACCGGCCGCCGCCGAGGGGTTCCGAGTGGTCTTCGACCACGCGACTGAGCACATGCACTTCCGCTCCAAGGCCCAGGTAGAGCGCTTTTTCACCGGGCTCGAACTGATGCCTCCGTACCAGGGCGCCGCGCCGAAGGTCACCTTCGCTGGCCTTTGGGGTGCTGAGGACCCCGAGATGGCCGACAGCGAGGGATCGCGGTGGATGTACAGCGGAGTGGGGAAAATCCGGTGACGGGGCACGCCGTGCCCACCGGTAGCCCCGCGCCTCCTCAAGGCACGGGGCTGGCGGAAGACAAGGGGGCGGCCGATGATGGGCGGCCGGCTGACGACACGGTTCCCCCGTTGCCCCGGCGGATACCCGGGCAGGCGAGCACACTCTGGCCCGGCCGCGAGCCGGGCGAGACGAAAGGAGTCTCGGCCAGCTCGCGGCCGCAGACTCCGGCGATGCCCGCATCGCACTGCGCCGCGACGTGCAAGCCCACCCCGGACGAGCTCGGGATCGACCTCGCCAGGCTGGAGTGGGAGTGTTCTGGGGATGGCGGTGGCCGCATTGAGGTGGCGTTCCCGCGTGGCCCGGCTTCCGGCGAGGTGACCTGGGCGCGTGGTGAGTGGGTGCTCATGCGCGTGACCGATGACCCGGCGAGCCGGATCCTGGTGTTCGACCGGAACGAGTGGGAGTGCTTCCTGGACGGCGTTCGCAACGGCGAGTTCGACGACGCCGTCTAGGATCCCGGACCCGGAATGCCGGCCATAGACGAGCCGGCTCCTTGCCAGCGCACAGGCCGATCTTGGGCGTGCGACACTATCGCCCGAATCGGTATTCACGGGCATTGATGCCAACACGGGTGCGTCTATGAGCAGTGCGGCTGCACCAGTGCGGCCGTCCTTGCGGGGCGCCATGGCCGGGCGAGCGATGTTTCTGGCGAGTAGGAAAATCGCGGCATTCTGGGCACATGCCGCGAATGGGTAGGCGCTTTGCGGGGAAACGGGAGATTTGCGTATCCCGGTGCCGAGGGCTGGATCGTTCTCGGCCCGGAACTGTAAAGCTCAACAATGGAAAGTCTTGATTTGTGAATCGCAAGTTAGATATCCTGCTGACGAAGCTGATGAGCGGGTGGCGGGGGAGGAAGCTGCCTGCAGGTGAGTTTCGGATTGAGCTATGGGGTCCGCTCAGCTCAATAGTAGTTGAGTTCTTAGATATCCGATTTTTCCAGGGGGAGGGCTGCCGTGAGTGACGATGCATATGGGGCAACTGTCGCGAAACGGCGCTTGGCCCGGCGGCTGACAGAGCTTCGGCTGAACACCGGCTACACGGCCAACCACGTCTGCGACATCCTCAACTGGGGGCGCGGCAAGGTAGGCCGGTTCGAGGCCAACCAGTGGAAGCGGCCCGAGATGAGCGACATCAGGGATCTCCTGCGCATCTACGAGGTCGATGACGGCGCGCGCCAGGAAATCGAGGACCTAGCGACCCGGTCGCGGGCCCGGCCGTGGTGGCGGGACTACGGCGAGATTTTCGATGACGACTTCCCCGGGTACGAGAACGACGCGACCTATATCCGGGTCTACATGCCCCTTGTGCTGCCTGGCCTGCTGCAGACCCAGGCTTACATGGAGGCGCTGCTGAAGACCGGGCCGCGATCGCCCGCCTTCCGCCGCAAGGCCACGCAAGCCCGACTGCGGCGGCAAGAGATCCTCGACCGCCCGGACGGCACGGCCCCGCGACTGAGCGCGGTCATCACTGAGGCGTCCCTGCTGTACCGGTGGGGGATGCACGACGACCGGCGGGAGCAGGTCGAGCACCTCGCGGAGATGAGCCGGCGGCGCACCATCGAGTTGCGCATCCAGCGCTTCGATGACGGCCCGCCAACCGGGATCTACTCGATGGTCAACATCTTCGACTTTCCCGACGATGAGCCGTCCCTTGTTTTCGTGGAGAACGACTACGCGGTTGAGGAGGTGAGTAAAGAAGAGTCCGTGAGGGGCTATATCCAGTCGTTCGAGCGCGCGGCTGACGCGGCGCTCGAGCCGGCAGATACGACGATTTACCTCGACAAGCTCGCTAAACGAATGGAGTGATTCTGATGACCGAGCTGTCTACGGCAGTCTGGCGAAAGGCCAGCCTCAGCGTCCACAACGGCGGTTGCGTGGAGATCGCCGCCAATATTCCTGGGGTCACCGCAGTGCGGGACAGCAAACGTCCGGGCGATGGCGCGCACGTTGTCGACCGGGCCGCGTTCGCTAGGTTCCTGGCTGACGCGAAGGGGGGGCGCTACGACATCTGATTGAGGTGGCGTAGCGCATGGGCGCCGGACCCCCCGGGCTGCACCCTCGGGGGGTCCGGTGTCGTTTCCTTGAGCCTGTCTTATGGCCTCTGGCCAGCAGGTATACATCCTAGGCCTGTGACGAACGTACTCTCCGCTAGCACTCGTGGCCACCGTGATGAGCGAATCGGGAGCCGCGGTCCGCCGTCCACAGGGGCGACGGCGGGTCGTGCTCCTGGAACCTGGCCAGTGCCCTCGGAACCCGCTTTCCTGGGGTTTCGGGGGCATTGCTGGCACTAAGCGAATCGAAGCGAACTTGACGGAAATAAGCTGCCACCGCCGACGGCATAAAGCTGGTTGGTGTCGGTATGATCACTGCAGTCCATTTTGACATATTCTGCGGGGAGAGCTGCGTAGGCATAAATGCCTAGGTATGTAATCGGATGCACTTACGTGATGGCTAGGGGCTTCCATGTAATTGCGATGAGGCGTATTGTGAAGTGGTGTCCGCGAGTCATGACTTGCGTTTCACACGTTCTACAGGCTCCACGGTTTGATAGCGCTTCACGGATCGAAGGGCATCACCGGGGTCAGGACAGGGGGGCCGTATGGAGACTTCCCGGCGCGGAGCACCGGGGGACTCTGGCGGCGAAGGTGGCTGCGGCCGAAGGGCATGAGGCGTCGACATGGATGACGGGTGGCGAGAGGTTAAGGAAGGCGCGTGCTGCGCCTGGTCACTCCCGGCGGATCCGACCTGCGCGGGCGTGGCCCGTCGCTTGTTCCGCCGTACCGCCAGCGAGTTCTCGCTGGACGCGGAGGCGATCGATGACGGTGAGACGGTAGTGAGCGAGTTGGCGGCGAACACGCTGCACGTGAAGTGCGGGCAGCACAGCAACGGCACGTGCAGCATGGGACGAGCCAGCGGGGACGGGGTTGCGGGCCACGAGGCGGCGGGCCACGGCAGCGGGCGTGGGCGCAGTGTCGGCAGGCCCGTCGGCACCCCATGGAGGCATGCGGATTCCGATGACAGGGGGCAGCCGGGTAACCCCGAGATGTGGCTCTACCTACGGGGCAGCGGTGACCAGTGCGAGCTGGTCTGCAAGGTGTTCGACACATACGCGGGCTGGGCGCACGGCACCGCGCCGGGGCACGGCCGCCGGGCGGCTGCGGACGCCATGAGCGGCCGGGGCCTGGAAGTGGTGCACGAGCTGTCTGACGGGCACTGGGGATACCATCTCACGCGCTCGCGCCTCGGCGGCTGGAGCATGCGGGGCAAGGCTGTGTGGTTCACCACCCCGGCGCCCTACGCCAAGAAGGCGGTGGGAGTCCCGTGGGGCCAGACGGGCGGCGTCATGAACGACACCCTGTGCCACCCGATGGCAGCGGCATGGGGGAAAGCCGAGGCTGGCGGCGCTCACCCCATGCCAGCGAGTGAGGCGATGAAGCGGATAGAGGTACAGCTCGTGGCCAGGGGCTTCGGCGACACGATGGTGCGAGCCGACGATCTCGCCAAGGACACGGCCGTGCTCTCGGTCTGCGGAGACCTCACGGTCTGGTGCCGGGCGGGCTGCGCGTGGCTGCACGCACCGGGCCTCGACGGCCAGGCCTGGGGCTACGGGGATCTTGTCGAGGTCGCGGAGCAGATCGTGGAGGCACATGAGACGTTCTGCGTGGAGCCGGAGCTGGCCGGCGCGCAGGCCCGTATTCACGCCTAAGGGTGGTGCCGCTAGTGAGCTAGCGCCGCCGCGACCCTAGCGTATGCCTCCAGCACCACGTCCCAGAAACGAGCGACGTCGATGCTGGTGGCTACGCGCGCATTATGGACCCGGGAGGCTGAAAAGTCGGTCACGGTCATTCCTGACGTCAGCTGGCCTGTGGTCTCGACCTGGACGTGCGCCGACGTGTAGCCGAAGACGTCGGGAACCGCGACCGAGGCCACGGCGCACACGTCATGGACGGCGGGGTCGTGGTTTTCTTTGTACTCCGCCAGTGCTGGCAGCACCAGGGCGGATCCGAGCGTGCCGAGCGAGGCCATCCGCTCCCGGACGGAAGAGGTCGCCAGTGCCTGCAAGGTGACGTCCAGTCCGATCATCGCGACTGTCCATCCCGCGCCGAACACTACGGACGCCGCCTCCGGGTCCGCCCACATGTTGTACTCAGCGGCCGGGGTCACGTTGCCGCGCCCGGCCGAGCCGCCCATGATCACGAACTCGCGAACCCATTGCGGCAGCCGGGGCTCCTTGCGGACGGCGAGCGCGATGTTAGTCAGCGGGCCGGTCGCGACCAGCGTGATCTCACCGGGAGCGGCGCGGACCGCGTCGATGATGAAGTCGGCCGCGTGCCCGTCTCGCGGGCCGCGCGCCGAGTCGGGGATGACCGCGCCGCCGAGGCCCGTCTCACCGTGCACGTCCCGCGCGTCGTGCGCCGGGCGCAGCAGGGGGCCGGCGCAGCCTGCCGTCACCGGAACCGGCGCGGCACCGACGAAGTCCGCCACCGCTAGCGCGTTCCGCGTGGTCCTTACCAGTCCTACATTGCCGGCCACGGTCGTGATCGCAACGAGGTCGATACCAGGGTGGCCGTGCGCGAACGCTATGGCTAGCGCATCGTCGATGCCCGGGTCGCAGTCAAGGATGATCTTCGTGCTCATGACGCCCATACGCTACAGAACGGCTTCTTCCCCTCCGTCACCGCAGCCCCCCTGCCTCGCTGCGCGTCGGGTGCCCCGGTCGCCATCCGCCCGGGAGCAAATGCCCGATGGCTGTGGCATCGCGGATGCATGCGCAGCCAGATGGCTAGATTTGACATCCTGTTCGCATGAATCTACATTCGATTTTATGGCCCCGAAGGCTTGGGTCTTAGAACGTGTAGTGTGCCGTCTTCGGGTGTGCCTGTCTTCGGGCGTGCCTGTCTTCGGGGCGTACAGCGTGACAGTCCGGGACGAAGGCGGCGCGGGACAACACATGGGCAGGGTGTACGGCGAGCCGGTCGAGGTTCAGGCACGAGCGGACGGGCGTCCGACCCGGTTCGTGTGGCGGGGAAGGCTCTACGCGGTGCGCTCGATAGTCGAGCACTGGGTGATCAACCGGGAGTGGTGGACTGAGTCTGACCCGGAGCTTGCTCAGCCCGAGCTGGAGTTCTGGCGAGTGGAGGCAGCCGCTGGGCAGGACTTCCCGCTCGGCATGTACGAGCTGCGCCGCGACGTGGCATCCGACACCTGGACGCTGCGCCGGGTTGCCGATTAGGCCATCGGTCGCCGATCGGGCGCGATTAAGCACAATGTTGATCGACTACAGCTTCACTCACCTGCACGTCGCGTCGTCCTACTCGCTGCGCTACGGCACGGCGAGCCCGGCGGCGCTGGTCGCGCGCGCGGCCGAGCTGGGCATGCCCGCCCTGGCGCTGACCGACCGGGACGGCCTGTACGGGGCGTTCAAGCACGCCCAGGCATGCGCCGAGATCGGCCTCAAGCCAATCCTCGGCACTGACCTGGCGCTCCGCAGCGGCGGCCGCGTCACGCTGCTCGCCGAGGGCCGCCAGGGCTGGGCCTCCCTCTGCCATATCGTCACCGAGCTGTATGCCACCGGGGAAGGGGCGAACGGAGAACCCGTGCTGGGCGGCCTCCTCAGCCCGGTAGGCGGGAAGTACGAGGGTCACGGAAGCCGCCTCAGCCCGGTAGGCGGGCAGGCCCGGGGGGCCGCGGTCTTTGCGGCTCCCCCGGGCAGGGGAGTGTCAGGGGGGCGCCCCCCCCGAGCCGGAGGGTCGACAGGGGGGCATACGCCCCCCCGGGGGTAATCCTCCTCCTCGGGCCGGGCAGCGATGTCGGGCAGGCGGTCGTCGCCCGCCGCATGGACCTGGCTTGGCAAGCCCTCAGCCGCTGGCGCGACCTTGGCGTTGAGGTGGTCATCGAGATTGTCGACCATCTCAACGCGCCCGGCAGCACCCACCGTGCCGCCCGCATGGCCGGCCTCGCCCGCCAGGCAGGCCTGCCTGCCGTGGTCAGCAACGCCGTCCGCTATCTCGACCAGGCCGACAGTCAGGTCGCCCAGGTCCTCGACGCTGCCAGGCACCTCGTCCCGCTCGGCTCCCCGCGACTCGATACCACTGCCCAGAACGGCCGCGCCTTCCTCGCCGGCCCCGCCCACATGACAGGCGTGGCGGATCGGATCGCGGCGGCCTTCGGCGGATCTGCCCGTACCCTGCTTCGCCAGACGGCCGAGATCGCGCAGCGATGCCAGCTTGACCCGGCCAGGGACCTGGGCATCGGCAGCCATCACCTGCCTGAGCCAGCCAGCCAGTACCGGCAGCTGTACGCCGACGCGCAGCACGAGCTCCGTGTCCGCTGCGCGGAGGCGCTGGACGCAAAGCGGTATCGTTCGGCAGCGCGAGGAAGAAGGGCGGTGCGGGCTGCCAGCGAGCGCCTGGACCACGAACTGGGCATCATCGCCACGACGCGGACCGCCTCCTACTTCCTGACGGTCGCGGACATTGCCGACCGCATCAAGGCACGTGGCATCCGGTGCGCCATCCGGGGATCCGGAGCCGGAAGCCTCGTCAGCCACCTGCTGGGCATCTCCGCGATTGACCCACTGGAACACGGCCTGCTCATGGAGCGGTTCCTGTCGCCGGTCCGGTCGACGCTGCCGGACATCGACCTCGATGTTGAGTCGGCCCGGCGGCTGGAGGCCTACCAGGTCATCTTCGACGCCTACGGGGAAGAGCGCACGGCCTGCGTCTCGATGATGGAGACCTACCGCGCCCGCAGCGCGATCAGGGATGTCGCCGCCGCCATGTCCCTGCCGCCGGACGAGATCGGCCGGATCGCCAAGGCCTTCCCGCACATCCGCGCCCGGCACATCACCAGCGCGCTCGGCGACCTTCCTGAGCTAGCGTCCCTCGGGGGGACGCCCCCCGGAGGAGCCCTGGCTCCGCGGCTCGCCACCGTCTTCCGGATCGCCGAGAAGCTCGATGGGCTGCCCCGGCACGTCGCCATGCACCCATGCGGGATCCTGCTGTCCGATACCACCTTGCGGGACAGGACGGCGATGCAGCGCAGCTCCGAGGGGTTCCCGCTCAGCCACCTCGACAAGGACGACGTGGACATCGCCGGGGTCATCAAGCTCGACGTGCTGGGCGTCCGCATGCAATCTGCCATGGCCTACACGCTGCGGGAGATCGCCAGGACCGACGCCGCGGGCACCGACGAGGCGGGCAAGGCACCCGACATCGACACCATCCCCCGCGACGACGAGCCGACCTACGCGATGATCAAGGAGGCGAAGACGCTTGGCTGCTTCCAGATCGAGTCCCCCGGTCAGCGTGAGCTCGTCAGGAAACTGGCACCGCGCGATGTCAGCGACCTGATCGTGGACATCTCACTGTTTCGCCCCGGCCCGGTCAGCTCGGACATGATCAGCCCGTTCCTGCAGGCCCGGCATGGCCTGCGGGCACCGGAGTTCCCGCATGAAAGCCTCCGCGAGGCCCTCGCCGAGACCGGTGGAGTGGTCGTCTACCACGAGCAGGTGCTACGCGTCCTCGACGTGATGACCGGCTGCGGCCTCGCCGAGGCGGACCTGATCCGGCGGCACCTGTCACAGGACGAGGGGCCACGGCGCACCGGGCCGTGGTTCCGCGCGACCGCCCGCCGCCGCGGCTACGACGAGGCCACTATCGAGCGTGTCTGGCAGATGATCGCCGCGTTCGGCGGCTTCGGCTTCTGCAAGGCCCACGCCGCCGCGTTCGCGATCCCCGTCTACCAGTCGGCCTGGCTTAAGCGCCATTACCCCGCCGCCTTCTACGCCGGCGTCCTCACCCACGACCCTGGCATGTACCCCAAGCGGGTGATCGTCGCCGACGCCCGACTGTCCGGTGTGCCCGTCCTCCCGCTGGACGTCAGCGCGTCAGGCGACGGCTGGAAGGTCGAGCCGACCGAGGTCGCGGGACTCGGCATCCGGGTCTCGCTGCGTGAGGTCAAGGGGATCAGCGACGCCGAGGTCGGCCGCGTCGTCGCGGGACAGCCGTACACGTCGCTGCGGGACTTGTGGGAACGGGCACGGCCCTCCCGCCCGGTCGCCGAGCGACTGGTGCTGGTCGGCGCCTTGGACTCGGTGTATGGGATACCCCAGCCCGATGGTGGGGAAGGGCCAGGGGCTGGCGATGGGCAGGAGGGGCGTCCCCAGCCCGGTAGGCGGGACCTGCTCGCGCGGGTCGGAGTGCTGGACCGGGCCACCGCGCGGGCCGCTGGTCGTAGGGGCACTGCCGGCAGCACCCTTGACCTGCTCGCCGGGACGGGGGCGGATGCCGACGACGGCATGGCGGACCTCGTCCCTGCCGGGCAGTTGCGTGACCTGGATCCGGCCGAGCGGGTCGCCGCCGAGCTTGACGTGCTGGGCTTTGACGTCAGCCGGCATGTCCTGGAGTTCTACAGGGAGTTGCTCGCGGGACTGGCCCCGGTCCGTTCTGTCCAGATGGAAGAGTGCAGGTCCGGGCAGACGATCCTGGTCGCAGGGGTGAAGGTGGCGACGCAGACGCCGGCGGTGCGGTCGGGGCAGCGGGTGATCTTCGCAACGCTCGACGACGCGACCGGGCTGGTGGACCTGGCGTTCTTCGAGTCTGTCCAGGAGCGCTGTGCTGCGCGGCTGTTCGGCTCGTGGCTGCTGCTGGTCCGGGGCAAGGTCCGGCGGTCTGGCGCGGGGCCCATGGCCGCCACCGTGACCGCGAGCGAGTGCTGGGACCTGCCAGCGCTAGAGGAGATCCGGCTGTCCGGCGGGATGGACGCGGTGCGCGCCGCGATGGAGGACGGGGACGCGGTGGCTGGGTACGCGGGGGCTGGGTACGCGGGGGCTGGGTACGTGGGGCAGCGCTCTTGGGAGCCGCGCTCAGCTCGCGCCGTAGCCTTCAGCAACGGGTTCGCGATCTCCCGGTATGCGGAGACCGGCGCGCCAGGCGCCCCGCTGAAGACCCCGCCTCGCACCCTGTGGCACGCCAGCCCTGGCAGCTCAGGCAATACGGGCGACGCTACCTCGGTCACTGAAGTAAATTAGCTCACGAGGGTGTAGCCGATACGATTCCAGGGCCTGCGATTACTTACTGTGTGCAACAAGGGTTTTCGTGAAGCATGCCGGGCAGCGGACTGCCGGGATGCGGGGACCATTGTCTAGGACCTGACCTGAGGGGACTCATGGCACCGGGGAAGAACGCGCTCTGGGGCAAGCTGCAGGGCGCAGCTGGCATCCGATTCAAGCGATTCGTCGGCGTCGCGGCGGCCTCACTGGCTACCAGCGAGGTCACCCTGGCGCTATCCGACGGCGTATTTCACCTGGCCGCGACGCCGACGGCGGTGGTCAGCTGGTTCACCGGCGCGGTCGTCAGCTACGTGCTCAGCCGGTGGGCCTGGGAGCGCAAGGGCAAGCCTGACCTGCTGCGGGAGACGGTCCCGTTCTGGCTCATCTCCGTAGTGGTCGTGGTGATCCTCACGCTGTCCACGAAGTTCGGCTATTACGCCGCCGGATGGCTGCATCTGCACGGGATCGAGCACGTGGCGTTCGTGGGCCTCATCTACCTGGTGGCTAACTGCATCACGTTTCTCGCGCGGTTCGTGATCTTCCACTACGTCCTGTTCGCCGAGCCGCGCACTCCACGGGGACCCGCCGCGGCCGGCCCGGATGACCAGGCCGCGGTGATGGAAGGACAGCGCACGGGCAATCGCGGGTGAAGCGGCGCGTTCGCCCAGCGCACCCGCGATTGCCAGACCGGCGCCACGGCAAGGGCAGCGCAGGAGGCAATCCGGGACGGAGAGGGACCCCGTCCCGGATAAGGGAATCGCGACTCGGAGGTTAGCCCCTGCTCCGCTCGCGCCACCAGGTGCCTACGACGACTCGCATAAAGCGCAGGCCGTAGATGAGGTTGTGGCCCTTCTTGCTCGTGCCTACGGCGCGCTTGTGGATCGTCGCGGGGACCTCGAGCACCTTGTAGCCGTGGGCGATCACGCCGATCAGCAGTTCTGACGCCTGGTACTGAGGCTGCTCGAGCTGGACGGCGCCGGTGACCTCGGCGCGCATGGCCCGCAGGCCGAACGTGGTGTCACTGATCTTCTGCCCGGTCAGGGCACTCACCAGAAGGGCGAAGAACCGCACGCCGGCCTTGCGGACCGGGTCCTTGGTCTCCTCGCTGCCCGTCCGCCGTGAACCGGTGACGAAGTCCGCGCGGTCGGCGACGATCGGCGCGACCAGTGACTCGATCTCCGCCGGGTTGTACTGGCCGTCGGCGTCGGTGGTGACGATGTACCGCGCGCCGCCCTCGCGGGCAATCCGGTACCCCAGGCGCAGTGCCGCCCCCTGGCCGCGGTTGACCGGCACGTCGCAGACAAGGGCGCCCGCGGCGTCGGCTTCCTTGACGGTGCTATCGGCGCAGCCGTCCGCCACCACGATGACCTCGGTGTCCAGCCCGCAAACGGCGGACGGGAGCTGCTCGATGACGGGGCCGATCGCGCCTTCCTCGTTGTAGGCGGCGATCACCAGCGCCACAGGTGACAGTTGTGTGGCGCGTACCCCGTAGACGGCGCGCATCGTCTCTATCGCGGTGTTATCGATGGCACCGTCCACCAGATTGGAGTAGCGCGTGGTGAGGGTGGGTTCTGCCTGGGTCAAAGCTGTCTCTCCGGGGCTGTGGTAGGGGTTGGCGCCGCTGGTGAGGGGGCGCGAGCGGGGTCGAACTCAGGCCATACGGTCGCCAGGCCCGCATCCAGGTCCATCGTTGGCTGGTAGCCAAGGGCGCGGGCCGCGCTGACGTCGACCACGACCGCGGGCATCTCACCGGGACCGACGGGCACATTGCTGATTGGGATAGGTGCGCCCGTCACGCGGCGGGCGGCCTGGACCATCTCCATGACGGTCACGGACCTGCCGTTAGCCAGGATCAGCGGCCCCGTGTGCCCTGCATGCCAGGCGACGAAGATACCCGCGACGATGTCATCGACGTGCACGACATCGCGGAGCATGCTCCCGTCACCGCGCACCTGGACGCCGTCGGCGTCACGCGCGGCACGCATGAGCCGGGGGATGAAGCTGTCCTTTTCGGCCATCCCGGGGCCGTATACGTTAGAGAACCGGAGCGAACAGCCTTTTATGCCGTAGCAGTTCGTGTAGGCACCCACGAGCATCTCGCCCGCCGCCTTGGTCGCCCCGTACGGGGTCAACGGGCGGAGCACCGTCTGCTCGGTGATGACCGCCTGGCCGACGTTGCCCGTGACCGCGTTGGTGGAGGCAAGCACGAACGACTCAACCGAGTGCTCGCGCGCGAGCTCCAGCAGGCGGGCGGTGACGTCCACGTTCACCATGTGGACGTGGACGGGGTCGTCAATCGAGAGCAGCACCGACGTGACGGCCGCGAGGTGGATGATGGCGACGGTGTCATCGGTGACCGCGCGTGCGGCGACCTCGGGGTCGCATAGGTCACCGGTAACGTTGCGGACGGCAGGTGGCACGGCGTCCGGAGTCGAGTCGCCATCCGTAGGGAAGCGCCGCAGGTCGGCGACTGTCACCTCGTGGCCGGCTGCCAGCAGGGCGCGGACGAGCCTGCGGCCAATGAAGCCAGCCCCACCGGTCACTAGGACGCGGCCTGGGGAGTGGCCGCCTGATTCGTTCGCCAATGAATGCTCCGTTCGATGGCGCGTATAGCGTGATGTTTTCGTGATGCTGTCACAACGTTGCCGCGATGCTGCTACGCGGAAGCCGACCTCACGCCTAGCGTGGGAGCCTAACCAGTCAGGTTGACGGTTAGCTGGGAGTTCCCAGGGAACTCACTGGCATCACGCGCGCGAGCTCAGTCTAGCTAGCGGATGATAACACTGTGTTGGCACCGTACGGCTGTTGAGTAACTTTCTGTAGTTGCCCTTGGGGCTTTACTGCCGCTTCGGCCCGCGCTGGGCGGATACACCCGCAGGGCAGCGGGAGTGATTATGCCGTATAACCTCGCCACCAGGCGTGAGGTGCGCCGAAAATGGTGTGCGGTGCGCGCGGTGAGGCGCGGTGAGGAAAGAGGCGGCTGGCGTGACGGACAGGCGGGAGCAGGCGTACCTGCTCGGGCTCCGACTAGGCGGGAAGCGGGTGGTGGTGATCGGTGGCGGCGTGGTCGCGACCCGCCGGGTTCCCGCACTCCTTGCCGCGGGCGCCGACGTGCTTCTGGTCTCACCCGCGGTTACCCCGAGCCTGGAGGCTCTGGCGAGCGCGGGCCAGATCCGCTGGCTACAGCGCAGCTACCAGCCGGGCGACCTTGCCGAGGCATGGCTGGCGTGCGCGTGCGCCGACTCGGCGAGTGTCAACGCCCAAGTCGCGGCGGAGGCGCAGGCGCAGCGGACGTGGTGCGTCCGCTCCGACGACGCGGATGCCTCCGCCGCGTGGACCCCCGCGGCGGCCGCCGTGTCCGGCGTCCAGGTCGGGGTGCTCAGCGGTGATCCGCGCCACAGTGCCGGGATCAGGGACGCGATCGCCACCGGGCTGCAGCACCGGTACGATCTCCGCCCGGCACTTCCGACAGCGCAGGTCAGGCGTTGCCCTCGTCGGCGGCGGCCCGGGTGACCCGGGCCTGCTCACGGTGCGGGGCCGCCAGTTGCTGGCCGAAGCCGACGTGGTGGTGGCCGACCGGCTCGGGCCATGGGATGTCCTCGGGGAGCTGGCACCGGACGTTCTGGTTATTGATGCCGGGAAGATCCCTTACGGCCGGGCAATGAAGCAGGAGGAGATCAATGCCCTGCTCGTCCAGCACGCGTCGGCGGGCCGGTTCGTCGTCCGGTTGAAGGGCGGCGATCCCTTCGTGTTCGGGCGCGGTGGCGAGGAAATGTTCGCCTGCCTCCAGGCCGGAATCCCAGTGACGGTTGTTCCTGGTGTTACTAGCGCAGTCGGAGTGCCTACCGCTGTTGGCGTGCCGTTGACGCATCGCGGCACTAGCCAGGATTTTCATGTCATATCCGTGCACGTGGCACCCGGTGACAAGCAATCTAGTGTTGACTGGGAGGCGCTGGCACGAGGTGCCGGAACCCTGGTCCTCCTGATGGCCGTCAACCGCATCGGGGCGGTCGCGCGGGCGCTTATCCGGTATGGGATGCCCGCTGCCACTCCCGTTACGGTGATCGCGGACGGTACCATGCCCACGCAGCGCACAATGTACGCGACGCTAGAAAATGTTGAGAGGCGAGTCGATGAGGAGGGCATCCGGCCCCCGGCAGTGGTAGTTGTCGGTGAGGTGGTAGCCATCGCGACGGAACTTGCGGGGCTTGCCCGGGCTCTGGACCCGGCCCCCCCGGCAAGCACATCAGGCGGCAACAGCACGAGTTAACCCAGGCGGGAAGATGGAAGGAAGGGGCGTGACGGCACAGCCATCGCCGTCACCCGAGGCAGAGCGCGCGGAAGCGCAGTCCCCTCCCGGGGACCCGCCGCACGCTAGCGACGCGTTGCCTGTCGTGGTGCCGGTCCCGGTGCCTGCGCCTGCCACGAAGGCCGATGCGCCTGCTACGGAGGCCGAGACGCCTGCCGCACCGGCGGTCAGTGGCCCTGCGGGCGAGAGCGAGCAGGACCCGGGCGAGCAGGACCTGGGCGAGCGGGACCCGGGCAAGCAGGACCCGGGCGAGCAGGACCTGGGCGAGCGGGACCCGGGCAAGCAGGACCCGGGCGAGCAGGACCCGGGCGAGCAGGACCCGGGCGAGCAGGGATCGGGCGGGCAGGCCAGCGGTGAGCAGCGGGGGAGCGAGCACGGCGCGAGTGGCACCCCGTTGACGCGCGTTCGGGTGGACGCTCGGCTTCTTGAGGCCACCCTGCTCAACCTGCGCAAGCGTGTCGCCGCGATCCCCCTGGTCTTCGACCTTCCCGGCGCGCAGGAGGTCACCGCCGAGCGGGGCAAGATCTTGTCCCAGATCGATGACTACCTGCTGCCCCGGGTGCGCCAGTCGGCAGCCCCGATCCTTGTCGCTCTCGTCGGCTCCACGGGTGCAGGCAAGTCCACGCTGGTGAACAGCATCGTCGGTGCCCAGGTCAGCCAGACGGGAGTACGCCGGCCCACGACAAACTCGCCCGTGCTTGCCTGCCACCCCGCCGACATGCACTGGTTCGCCGAGAACATGTTCCTGCCAACCCTTCCGCGAGTCCGCCAGGAGGGCCTGGCCAGGCCGGGCCGGGATGGGCTGCTCGTGCTCGCGGCCACCGAGACCATGCCCAGAGGCTACGCGCTGCTCGACACCCCCGACATCGACTCGGTCGCGCACTCGCACCGCGACTTCGCCTACCAGTTCCTCGACGCCGCCGACCTGTGGCTGTTCATGACCAGCTCGAGCCGTTATGCCGATGCCCCAGTCTGGGACATCCTGCGGCATACCCGGGAGCGGGGCGCGGCGCTGGGCATCGTGCTGTCCCGGGTCCCGCGCACTCACCAGACCGAGCTTGTCAGTCACTTCAACGCGATGCTCGACGCCAACGGGATCACAGCCGGCAACCGGTTCGTCATCCCGGACACTGCCGTCGTGGACAACATGCTCCCGCCAGAGGTCTACCAGCCGATCAAGGACTGGCTTACCGAGACCGCGCAGAAGGAAGACCGCCGTGTCGCGGTGCTCAGCCAGACGATGGCCGGCGTCCTTGACACCTTCAAGATGCGCATACCGAAGCTGGCCGCTCACGTCGATGCGCAGGTCACGTTGAAGACGAGGCTGCGCCGTCTCGCGGAGACCGAGTACGCCGACGCGCTGACGGCATTCGATGCCCGCGCGCGGGGCGCGGCCTTGCTGCGTGGCGAGGTACTGGCCCGCTGGCAGGACTGCGCCGACAGCGGTGACCTCGGGGCTGCGCTAGATACCCGGCGGCAGCCGCGCAAGGGCAAGCGTGCCCGCAAGGGAATCGGCAACGCCAGGATCGCCGCCTTGGACGTCGCGCTGCGCACCGCCGTTGAGGCACTGGTGGTCTCGGTGGCCGACCACGCGGCGGAGGAGGTCTCGGCCGGCTGGCGGGCCGATATTGCCGGCGCCACGCTCCTGGCAGGTATCGACGCCACCCGGGCACGGGATGAGAAGGCCGAGCGTGAGTTCGCCTCCGCGTTCGGCTCGGAAAGCGCCGCGTGGGCGGCCACAGCCGCGGCCGGGTTCAAGGCAAAAACCAGCGACCCGGCAGGCACGCCTGGCGCCAACGTCACGGCAAGCGGCACCGAGACAAGCGGGAGCCCGGTGGCGAGCGCCAGTGCGGGCGCAGAGGCTGTCGAGCGTCCCGGCGCCACCCTCGACCGGTCCTCACCCGACCTGCCAGCGCGTGCCGCCCGAGCCGTCAGCGCCTGGCAAGATCAGCTAATGCGGATGGTAACGGCGGAAAACCAGACGAACCGGGCCACCCGCCTGGGTGGTCACGGCAAGGCTGATCGCGGCAGCGAGCCGCTCAGCCTGCTGGCCCTGATCGTCGTCCTCGGCGATGAGGCGTCTACCGCTTCAGGTGATGGAGGGCCGGATGAGGTGGCCCATGGTGGCCCCGTCGAGGAGATCATCGTCGTGCCGCGTGATGTGCTTACCCAGTCGTTCGGCGCGTCGAAGGTGGACAGCCTGCTGGCAAGTGCCCGGGCTGACTTGGGGGACCGCGTCCGACTGCTCCTGGACGAGGAGTTGCTGCGATTCGTCCAGGTGCTGGACGCGGTGGGGCAGGTCGATCCGGTGGCGGCAGTGCGGCTGTATCAGGCCGAGTACAACCTGGAGGCTGTTCGATGACCAGCGCCTTGCCGTCGGTCGTCCCGCCACGGGCCGCGGAGCGCGACCTGGCCCGTAGGCTCGACGCCCTCGCCGAACTGGTCAAGATCAGCAAGGCGCGGGACGGCCTTGACGGCATCAGCGCGGCCCTGATCACCGACTCCGAAGCCCTGCTGAAAAGGGCCGGCGAGCGGCTGCGGCTGTCCAGCAACCACACCGTCGTCGCGCTGGTTGGCGGCACGGGCAGTGGCAAGTCGACGCTGTTCAACACCCTGTCCGGTGCCACGTTCTCGCCACCCGGCGTGACCAGGCCGACGACCAGGCACGTGCATGCCTGCGTATGGGGAATGCAGGGTGCCGGGCCACTGCTCGACTGGCTAGGGATACAGCGCCGGCACCGGTACGCGCGCGCCAGTGCCCTGGATTCCGGTGAGGCGAGCATGAATGGCCTGCTCCTGCTCGACCTGCCTGATCATGACTCGGTACTGACAGCGTCCGTGGCGGCGGTGGACCGCCTTGCCAAGCTGGCTGACATGCTGATCTTCGTCCTTGACCCGCAGAAGTACGCGGATGCCTCCGTGCACCGCCGTTATCTCATCCCGCTGGCCGGTCATGCCAGCGTCATCACAGTGGTGCTCAACCAGATTGACCTGCTCCCGCCCGAGCAGGTCGCGGACTGCGAGCAGGACCTGCGCCGCCTGCTGGACGCCGAGGGCCTGCACGACACCCAGGTGCTGCCCATCTCCGCCCGGACGGGGGCCGGCCTTGACGCCCTGCGCGCCGTGCTGGCCCGCGCGGTCGCCGCCCAGCATGCCGCGAGCGAGCGGATCTCCGCCGACATAGACTCGCTCGTCGGCGGGTTCGCTATTCATTCCTCAGACCAAATTGCGCCCGAACGAGCACTCCTGACTCTCCTGCCCCACACTCTCTCGCCAGCCGGAGACGGTGCCGAGGGTGGCACCCCCGCAGCCACCGAAGAGACTCCGGCACCGGACACGCGCGCGGTCGTCGCGGCGGGAGCTGCCGGGGCGGCAGCTGCCGGGGCGGGAGCTGCCGGGGCGGGAGACATGAGCGTGGCGCTGGCCGAGCCAGACAGCCGGCTCAAGGAACCGGCGAGGGCGCCCTGGGACGCCGCCGACTGGGATGACGGCAAGCCACTGCCGGCACCCGTCGCGGCAAGCAGGCCGCCCTGGGAGGACGCCCGGCCGGAGGGCGCACTGCGGGAGGATCCGGGAGCCGATCCAGCGGCGTTCGTCCCGGAGGCACCCGCAGGCGCGCTCACCGAGGCATTCGCCCAGGCCTCGGGCGTTGCCGCGGTTGCCGACGCAATGGCCAGCGCCCGGGAGGCGCAGGCAATCCGGTTCACCGGCTGGCCGGTGGCGAGAGCCCTCGCCACCCGCCGGGATCCGGTGCGCACCGTGCGCGGGATCACGGAGTCGGGTTCGGTGCAGGGCGGCTCCAGACGCCCTAGCTCAGGGGGCCATGGCTCGTCGCAGTCGGGAATCGTTCAGCCCGCCGCCCAGCAGTCCGAGGTAGACAACGCGATTACCCGGTTCGCGGATGCGATCGGCGCGCACCTGCCAGCCGCGTGGGCCCGGTCACTGCGGGAGGCCGCGAGGTCCGAGGCGCCACAGGTGCCCGGTGCACTCGCCACCGCCATGCGCGGGGGTATCCCGGAGCGCAGCGTCCCGGGATGGTGGCGGCTGATCGCGGCGTGGCAGTGGCTGCTAGTCGCGCTCGCCGTCGTCGGCGTCGTCTGGTCGGCGGTGATCGCCATCGGCCACGAGGCCAATGGCGGATCCACCTTGGTGAGTGATGTCTCGCTGATCCCGTGGCTGCTGGTCATGGCGGCCGCCGTACTACTACTCGGCTGGCTGACCGCCTCCGGCTGCCACAACATGGCCATCGCCGCTGCCGAGCGCGAGCAGTCCCGGTCTGCCCGTGACATGGGGAACCGGGTCGCCGGCGTAGCCCGAGCCCTGGTCCTGACTCCAACCGGCCGCGAAATTACCGAGTACGAGCGCTTCCGCATCGCCTTGGCCGACGCCCGACCTCATTTACCTCGGGTCTGTCGCAGCCAGGGGGTTAGCGCGCGACGGTGCCGAGGCGGGCGGCTTCGCCGAAGGCCCTCCTGATGCGGGCGATGAGGCCCGCCTCATTCCCGAATAGTTCCTTCCAGGTGACATGGATGACCTTCCACCCCTCCCCATCCAGCCTGGCGTCTCGGTCGAAGTGCTTCCTGACAGCCCCCTCGGTCCGGTACTTGAACATGCCGTCGGTTTCGACGATGGTGCTGTACTGCCGCCAGGCGAAGTCCGGGCGGGCGATCAGCCTGCCGCGGGAGTCGTGCACGTCAACTTGCATTTGGGGGGCTGGCAGCCCGTGCTCGCGGAACACGACGCGCGCGCAAGACTCCATGACTGACTCTGGCAGGCTGCTGGCGAAGTCGGCTACCTGCCGGGCCTTTTCCATTCCGGGCCACCCCTTGCATGCCAGCAGTACCTGCTGTATCTCCTTCGTCGTCGTGGTCCTGTTGTGCAGGGCGCAGTCTGCGGCGACGACGCCTTCCATGAACGTCGCGGCCCGCGCGATGTCTACCACCGTCCGTGCGCCACTGGTGACGGGAACGCCGAAGTAAGCCTCTACGACATGGCCACCGGGAAGCGCGGCAATGTGGCATGTGATGTCGGAGTGCCCGCTGCGCCGTGTCCGGGTTCCTGGTTGCATAGTGAGCGTGACGGCCTCCTCGTCGGCATCCCTGTTCCTGGACTGTCCCCGCCCTGCGTCCGAAACCCGCTCCCCGAACTGGCCTGACTCCCCGCCCCGGCTCCGCGCCTTTTCCCGGGGCTGCCCCCCGCTGTCGGCTTGTCCGGTGGCCTTGCCACGCCCCAGCCCCCAGCCCTGCTCCCGGCCCTGCTCCCGGCCCTGCTCCCGGCCCTGCTCCCGGCCCTGCTCCCGAAACAGGGACATCCCGTAGATCCTGGCCGCGGACTCATGGCTGCCGGCGCCGTCATGCTGGCCCCCGGCCAGTGCGGCCGCGACCGCCACAGCGTGCATGAGCCCGGGGTAGGCCGGAGCCTGTATCCCGTCAGCGTCCACGATCGTGGCCCTGGCCTTGGCGAGGATGCTGGCGGTGGCGTAGGCGCCATGACGCACCCGGACGAGCTGCCCCGCGCCGACGAGGGATTCCAGTCGCTTTCTGGATAGTCCGGCCGCGTGCCAGTCGGCCGTGCTGCCAACCACGATCCCGTGCAATCTGTCCGGTTCAAACAACGCGGCCATATTGGTGACTTTCAGGGGTACCACCACGGACTTATCGTCGCGGGTCGGCGCCGCTTCCGCACCCCGATTGCCGTGCCTAAGCCTCAACTAAGCATCAACCTTTATGTCATCGACTGACTTATGTCAGATTTCGCCCCCTATTGATCGGCCGAAAAGATCACATAACAGGATAATTGGGGTACATTTTCTGACATAAGACTTAGCGTTACCATTATATAGCAGAATGTAGTCGAGGAGGGTTGGCTGGGTGGTGAACAGGCGAGGCGGGGGTGTTCGGGCGAATAAGATGCCTGCTATGAGGATGCTTGTCACTGGCGGCGCCGGCTTCATCGGGGCTAACTTCGTTCACTACACGGTGCGTAACCACCCGCAGTTCGAGGTAACCGTGCTCGACGCCTTGACCTACGCCGGCAACGAGGCCAACCTGGCACCGGTCGCGGGCGATGTCCGCTTCGTCCAGGGGAACATCCTCGACACGGAGCTCGTTAGCCGACTCGTCGCGCAATCGGATGTCGTGGTCCACTTCGCCGCCGAGTCGCATGTTGACAACTCCCTCGCGGGTCCGGCCCCGTTCGTCCAGACCAACATCGTGGGCACGTACACGATCTTGGAGGCCGTTCGCGAGCACGGCGTCCGGTTGCACCACATCTCGACGGACGAGGTCTTCGGCGACCTGGCCCTGGACGCGGCCGACAAGTTCACCGAGCACACCGCCTACGACCCGTCGAGTCCGTACTCAGCGAGCAAGGCCGCGAGCGACATGCTCGTCCGGGCGTGGGTCCGCTCGTACGGCATCACCGCGACGCTGTCGAACTGCGCGAACAACTACGGTCCATACCAGCACGTGGAAAAGCTGATCCCGCGGCAGATTACGAACATCCTGACCGGTGTGCGGCCCAAGCTGTACGGGGCAGGAGTCAACATCCGCGAATGGACGCACGTCGATGACCATAACGCCGCGGTGCACCTCATCCTCGACAAGGGCCGCAACGGCGAGACCTACCTCATCGGCTCGGGCGACGAGCGCAGCAACCGTCAGATCATCGCTGGGATCCTCATGGCGATGGGCCAGCCGGAAGACGCCTTCGACTTCGTGGGCGACCGGCCGGGCCACGACCTGCGCTACTCCAACGACTCTACTAAGATCCGCACCGAGTTGGGCTGGGCGCCGCAATATGGAGCCTTCACCGCGGGCCTCGCGGCCACCATCGACTGGTACCGGGCCAACGAGTGGTGGTGGAAGCCGCAGAAGGAGCAGACCGAGGCGCGTTACGCCGCCCTCAACCGGTGACCGCGCAAGGCCCGGCCTCCTGATGCCGGCGAGTCTCCTTTCATGCGGTTGACGGTGGCGAGCCGGTGAGTCACGCTAGGCGGCCACAAGTCTCCCGCCACGGCGGCGCCACCGGCGAGGGCGCGACCACCAGGCCGAGGTAGGCGCGGCGGACCCGTCCCTCGCGCATCAGCCGAGACGATCCGCCGGGTTATGGCGTTGACCGGCACCGCGAGGCCGAGGCCAACGCGCCCCGGCGCCCCTCGCCACGGCGGCCCTCGCCCCAGTGCCCCGGCGCCCCTCGCCACGGCGGCACTCGCCACGGCGCCCCAGTGCCCCGGCGGCCCTCGCCACGGGGTACGGGAATGCTCGCGACCTTCGGGGTGAGCCGCTCGGCTACACCCGCCACGATCTGTGAATAGGCATCCAACGCAACGCCGTCCGCCGTGGTTCCCTTCCGGCCTGCTTGCAGATTACATAATTACACGGTAAGAGCAGGGATGGCTATGGGTGGGAAGGGCTCTTGCCGGGCGACGGCGCGGCAGAGTACCCGGCGATCTCGGATCAGGCAAGTCGCTATCCACAGGCCGGGGGCAAAACGGACAGGTTATCCACAGGCGGCAAGGAATTTTCCCATGATGGCGTGCGGTGCCCCACTGTTGATTGAAGAGGCCGGTGGCGGTGCCGTCGGCAAGTTGATTATCGAGGAGGATGGGAAAATGAGCATTGCGGCTGTCACTCTGACGGGTTATGTGGCACTCGAGCCGAGGCTGTGGTTCACCAAGCAGGCCCACACGCCGGTCGTCAACCTCCGGGTAGGCATGACGCCTCGCCGGATGGACGCGAGCACCGGAGAGTGGAAGGACGGGCCAAGCTCGTTCTTCACCGTGAACTGCTGGCGCAAGCTCGCACTGAATGCCTCAGCCTCGCTGCACAAGGGTGACCCCGTCATCATCCGCGGCCAGTTGAGGATGCGAAGCTGGAACGACGGCGGCAAGATGCGCAGCACCGTGGAGATCGAGGCAGAGTCGGTCGGCCACGACGTCGCGTACGGCTTTTCGCATTTCATGAAGGGCATCCACCCAAGTCTCCTGGGATTCCTGGACGGCTCGGCACTGGCCGCGGGCTTGGGCGAACTCAACGGGCCTGGCGGAAACGGCCCTGGCGGCATCCCGGACGGTGCGGGGCTCCAGGCTGCGGCTTTCCAAGGTACAGCCTCGTCGGGTGGTGGTTTCTCCGTGGCTGACGGGTTCTCCGCTGGCGGGTTCTCCGCTAACGGTGCCTTCCAAGACCGGGGCGGCGCAGATGAGGACGGGGCTTGGCCCACCGGCACGAGGCAGTCCGACGGGCCGGACCTGCATATCGGCGACGAACCGCTTGGCGACCCCGCCGCGATGCAGGGCAGCACTGAACTGGCCAGCGGGTCAGGCCCGTCGGGCGAGGGGGGAAGCGATGATTCGGCCGGGATTCCGGACGGTGAACTGGCCTCCGAGGGAGTGCCGTTCTAGCGGATGCGGGTTGTCATCCCCAGACCACGCCTGCCATTGGTGGTGCCCTTCTCTATGTCACCGGTCTGGCCCGGTGCCGCGCGCGGCACCGGTCCGCGCGCGGCATGAACATTACACGTTCTGCCCACCTGGCGCACCCTCCGCACTTATCCTGTGACCTAGAGTGACCTATTGGCGTTACCCACAGTGCTGGTGCAGAGCACGCGTCGGGCAGTTGTAAGGCGGACGACAGGCGGAGGCATGTCAGCAGTCCAGGACGCGATCAGGCAGCACCAGCGCGGGATCCGGCGAATCATGCGGTGGCCATGGTGCTGGCCGCTGCTGGCGATGCCGCTTCCAGTAATCGGTTATGTATTGTCAGTTGTTGCCGTGGACTCGGCCCTGGCAGGCTGGGAACTGGCCCGGATGCGGCCGCATGCCGCGGACGTGGCGCTGTTCGCCACGCTCATGGCATGCGGGGCGCTGTGCGTCGAGGCGACTAGGCGCCTTGGGCAGCCGTCCGGAGTCTCCCGTGACCTGCTGTCCGCGTGGTGGCTCCCGGTGGCGCTGCTGCTGCCGCCCGCCTATGCGATGATGGCACCCGCCATCCTCGGGATCGTCTTGTACCTGCGGATCCGGCGTACCCCGGTCTACCGGCGAGTCTTCAGCTCGGCCGCCCTCGGCCTGGCGGGCGCCGTGACGTCGATGCTGTACCAGTGGCTGTGCCCGGATCGCGGGGACTTCCTGCGAGCGCATCAGGTGGCCGTCGGCGTGGCCTGCGCACTGGCGTTCAGCGTGCTGAACACCTGTCTGGTCGCGGTAGCCGCCAGACTGGCTGAGCCGGATGGGCGACTGGCCGACCAGTTCTGGGACCGTGAGCGCATGGTGCTGGACCTGGCCGAGATCTGCGTGGGGATACTGGTCACCATCGCCTGCGCGCTCAGTCCACTGCTGCTGCTCATGGCCCTCCCGCCAGTCATGCTGCTCCAGCGCAGCCTCATGCACGCTCAGCTGACGGCCGCGGCCCGCACGGACGCGAAGACCGGACTGCTCAATGCCACAGCATGGCAGCGCGAGGCGGACGCGGAGATCGCCCGGGCGCTGCGCCGAGGCGAATCCGTCGCAGTGCTGCTCGCCGATGTTGACCACTTCAAAGAGATCAACGACACGCATGGCCACCTCATCGGCGATGACATGCTCCGCGCCCTGGCCAGCGAGCTACGGCAGCAAGTCAGGGAGACCGACATCGTGGGCCGGTTCGGCGGGGAGGAGTTCGTGATCCTGCTGCCGCACACCAGCACCACCGAGGCATGCGGGATCGCCGAGCGGCTGCGCCGGGGAGCCGGCGCGCTCACGATACTCGTTGGAGATGATGGCGTGCGAGCGACTATCTCCATCGGGGTCGCGGCGCTCTACCAGCATGGAAGGGACCTGTTCGAGCTGCTGGCCGCCGCTGACCTGGCGCTGTACCGGGCTAAGCACACCGGCCGGGACCGGGTGTGCCTCTACGACCCGCATGCGGTGTCCGACTCCGACCATTTAATAGCACGGACGGGGGCCGTAGAACATAGGCAGGGGGATGCAAACGGGGCCAAGGCCGAGCCGGACGACGACAGGTACGGGTCCCCCGCCGGAGTGCGGCCTTCCCGGGGCAGGCGGCTGGTCCCCAGCCCTAGGCAGGCGCATGAACGGGAGGGCTTTACTGGGCGGGCGACGGCGGGATCGCCCCCCGGGGCAGCAGAGCACAGATCAAGAGCCAATAGGCTTAGGTCCATGGCGGAGTTCATTTACCAGCTGCGCGGCGTTCGTAAGGCGCACGGCGACAAGGTCGTCCTTGACAACGTCACCCTGAGCTTCCTGCCGGGGGCGAAGATCGGTGTCGTCGGACCGAATGGCACCGGTAAATCCACGCTGCTCAAGATCATGGCCGGCATCGAGCAGGTGTCGAATGGCGAGGCGCGGCTGATGCCCGGCTACACCGTCGGCGTCCTGGCGCAGGAGCCGACGCTCACCGAGGAAAAGACTGTCCTCGGCAACGTCGAGGAAGGCGTCGCCGAGACCAAGAAGCTGCTGGACGACTACAACGAGATCGCCGAAAAGATGGCGACCGACTACTCTGACGAGCTGCTTGAGCAGATGGGCAAGCTGCAGGAGCAGCTTGACCACAAGAACGCCTGGGACCTTGACAGCCAGCTCGACCAGGCGATGGACGCGCTGCGCTGCCCGCCGGGGGAGTCTGAAGTCAGCAGTCTGTCTGGCGGCGAGCGCAGGCGGGTCGCGCTGTGCAAGCTCCTCCTCCAGCAGCCCGACCTGCTGCTCCTCGACAGCCCACCAACCACCTGGACGCTGAGTCCGTGCAGTGGCTGGAGCAGCACCTTGAAAGCTACCCGGGCACGGTCATCGCCATCACGCACGACAGGTACTTCCTGGACAACGTGGCGCAGTGGATACTCGAGCTCGACCGCGGTCGCGCCTACCCCTATGAGGGCAACTACACCACCTACCTGGAGACTAAGGCATCCCGCGTCAAGGTCGAGGGGCAGAAGGACGCCAAGCTTCGCAAGCGCCTCGATGACGAGCTCGAGTGGGTCCGATCCAGCCCCCGCGCCCGCCAGGCCAAGTCGCGGGCCCGGCTCTCGCGGTATGAGGAGATGGCGGTCGAGGCGGACAAGAACCGCAAGCTCGACTTCGAGGAGATCCAGATCCCGCCGGGTCCCCGGCTCGGCAACCTAGTTGTCGAGGTCAGCAACCTGTCCAAGGGGTTCGGCGACCGGCTGCTGTACGACGACCTGAGCTTCTCGCTGCCGCGCAACGGGATCGTCGGCGTCATCGGCCCGAACGGCGTCGGCAAGACCACCTTGTTCAGGATGATCGTCGGCGACGAGAAGCCGGACAGCGGCTCGATCAAGGTCGGCGAGACCGTCACGATCTCCTACGCCGACCAGAACCGCGCGGGCATCGACCCGAAGAAGAACGTCTGGGAGGCGATCTCCGACGGCGAGACGTTCATCAAGGTCGGCAACGTGGAGATCCCGAGCCGTGCCTACGTCGCCGCGTTCGGCTTCAAGGGTGCCGACCAGCAAAAGCCCGCGGGCGTTATGTCTGGTGGCGAGCGCAACCGGATGAACCTCGCGCTCACCCTGAAGCAGGGCGGCAACCTGCTCCTGCTCGACGAGCCGACCAACGACCTCGACGTCGAGACCCTCGCCTCGCTGGAGAACGCGCTCCTTGAGTTCCCCGGCTGCGCGGTTATCACCAGCCACGACCGCTGGTTCCTGGACCGGGTCGCTACCCACATCCTGGCCTGGGAAGGCGGAGCGAACTGGTTCTGGTTCGAGGGCAACTTCGAGTCCTACGAGAAGAACAAGGTCGAGCGCCTCGGCGCGGAGGCGGCCCGCCCGCACCGTGTCACCTATCGCAAGCTCACCCGAGGCTAGCCCCTAGGGAGGCACTGCATCAAGGCACCTCCAGCCACCGCAGTCGCACCGGGCGGGTCGGCACGCCATTGGCGAGCAGGCTCGCCAGGAGGTCACCAGCACCGGGCGGGCTAACTCGCTCCGAGGTCGACCGGGAGCTCATCGGCCGTCCACCAGTGGTGCCCGGTGATGACCGAGCGCTCGTATTCCTCCTGCCCGTCCACGTCGATCGCCGAGTGCGCGACGCGGACCAGGAAGAACGTGTCGGCCCCGAAGTGCAGGCGGTCGCTCGAATCCGATTTCCAGATGCCGGCCCGGGTGGCGACGACGGGCCCGAGCGAGGCTTGCGTCAGCATGTGGCCAGTCTCCTGCGCCAGTTCCCTGACAGCCGCCGCCGTCACGGTCTCGCCACGATGGACCCCGCCGCCAGGCGTAATCCAGGTGGCTCCTCCATCTCGGTTCGCGAACCGGAACAGCAGCAACCGGTCGAGGGGATCAATGACGAGCAGCCGCGCCGTAGGGCGCCATTGGGGCGTAGGGGGCATGTCCTTGACGCTACAGGTGCTCAGATGCCCGACAATAGACACGTGAGCCAGCAGCGCAAGCCCCCGCAAGAACCGGACGCCACGCCAGCGTTCCGCTCCGGCTTCGCATGCCTCACCGGCAGGCCCAACGTTGGCAAGTCCACCCTCACCAACGCCCTCGTCGGCACCAAGGTGGCGATCACCAGTGACCGGCCGCAGACCACCCGGCGGGTGATCCGCGGCGTCGTGCACCGCCCCGACGCGCAGCTCATCATCGTGGACACCCCTGGCCTGCACCGTCCGCGCACCCTGCTGGGGGAGCGGCTGGACAGCCTCGTCCGCTCCACGCTCACCGAGGTCGACGTCATCGGCTTTTGCGTCCCGGCCAGCGACCCGATCGGCCCCGGGGACAAGTACCTCGCCCGCGAGCTTGCCAACGTGAAGGGCACCCCGGTCGTCGCCATCGTCACGAAGACCGACAAGGCCCCCCAGGAAACAATCGCTGAGCAGCTTCTGGCCGTCAGTAACCTCGGCGACTGGGCGGACATCATCCCCGTCTCTGCTAACGGCGGCTACCAACTCGATGAGCTGACGGAAGTCCTCGTCAGCCACCTGCCCGAAGGCCCCCCGCTCTACCTGGACGGCGAGCTGCACCGACGAGCCGAGCAGGTAATGGTCGCCGAGCTCATCCGCGAGGCCGCACTCGACGGGGTCCGCGACGAGCTGCCGCACTCGATCGCCGTCGTCGTCGAGGAGATGGGCCCGCGCCCCGGCACCGACGACCTGACCGACGTCTTCGCGGAGCTGTATGTCGAGCGGCAAAGCCAGAAGGCGATCGTCATCGGCACCGGCGGCGCACGCCTCAAGCAGGTCGGCACGCGTGCCCGCAAGCAGATCGAGGCGCTCCTCGGCACCCGCGTTTATCTCGACCTGCACGTCAAGATCGCCAAGGAGTGGCAGCGCGACCCCAAGCAGCTGCGCCGTCTTGGCTTCTACGATTAGTCGTCGCGTGGCACAGGCTGCGTGCTGCTGGGCAGTCCGCCCAGCCGACACCGAACGTACGCGGAACGCGACTGGCTTTCCGCTCGCCTGCGGCTTGGCAGCCCAGCCCCCTGGGATCTCCCTCGGCCCCTAGGGTGGTGGGTACATAATTAGGCTGATGCGAGAGGGAATGCCGTGATCATTATCTGGGGTCTGCGGATCGTGTGGAGCACGATCGCGACGGGCGTATTTCACTGCCGCAAGTGCGGTGGCGACCGTAACTACCGGCACCGTTCGGGCCGCCGGTTCTTCACGGTGTTCTTCATCCCGATCATCCCGCTGAACAAGGTCGGCGAGCACGTACGGTGCGAGACTTGCAAGACCCGGTACGTCACCGAGGTGCTGAAGGCGCCCACCGTCGCCGCCATGCAGATGGCGGTCACCGAGGGCGTCCGGGGAATGGTTGCCGTGATGCTGCACTCCGGGGACCTCACCAGCGTGGCGGCGCAGCGCAAGGCGATCACGGTAGTCACGGGCGCCGGCGTGACGGGCTATGACTTGGGGGTACTCGTCCAGGACCTGGCCAGGCCGGTCGCGGACTGGCAGCCCTCGATCGTCACCTTCGGCGGCCAGTTGCAGCCAGTCGCCAAGGAATGGCACCTCGCCGAGATGATCCGCCTGGGCCTCCTGGACGGCTCGCTGACCGACAGCCAGCGCAACGCCGTGATCAGCATCGCCTCCGACCTCGGCATGACCCCGGCCCAGGCCGTCGGCGTGATGACCCTCACCGAGCAGACCGCGGCTGGCGAGCCCGGAGCGTGACCGCCGCGTCCGGCCGCCCCAGGTAACGCCTGGCGTCTAGCCCAAGTCCCACTACGGACTGGAACCGCGATACTCGGCTGCGGAATCGCGGCCGAGTATCACTGCCCGCGATCGCGGTGCGGCCGGGGGCGTGTATAGTCACTTCAGCTATGTCGTGCGAGCTGCTCCTCCTTAGCAGCCGCGGCGGGGGCCGATAAAGGCCGGCTCCCCCGCCGCGGGGTCTTGGCATGTCCGCTGGCCATTGTCTGGAGGCGGCGCTGTCTGGAGGCGCTGCCTGGATGCGCTGCCTGGAAAGCGCCGCGGGGGCGTCATCATCGCCCCGTGCACCCCGTCAAGAGCAGCTACCGTGCTAGAGGAAGCAGCAATGTCGCAACATAATCACGCTTACCGTCCCGTAGCTCCCATCGTCGCGACGCCGAGTGGCATGCCGTGCCACCGGTACGTGCCGTTTAGGGCGGTCGACCTGCCCGACCGGACCTGGCCGAGCAAGATGATGACGAAGGCCCCCCGGTGGCTGTCGACCGACCTGCGGGACGGCAATCAGGCCCTCATCGACCCCATGTCGCCCCCCCGCAAGCGGGCGATGTTCGAGATGCTCGTGAAGATGGGCTACAAGGAGATCGAGGTTGGGTTCCCGAGCGCGAGCCAGACCGACTTCGACTTCGTCCGCGAGCTGATCGAGGGCGGCAAGATCCCGCAGGACGTTCGGATCTCCGTGCTCACCCAGGCCCGCGAGGACCTGATCGAGCGCACCATCGCGTCGCTGGCTGGGGCGCAGCGGGCCACCGTGCACCTGTACAACGCGACCGCGCCGGTGTTCCGCAAGGTCGTCTTCCGCATCGGCCGCGAGGAGTGCAAGGCCCTGGCCGTCGAGGGCACCCAGCACGTCATGAAGTACGCCGAGCAATACCTAGGCGACTGTGACTTCGGCTACGAGTACTCGCCCGAGATCTTCATGGACACCGAGCTGGACTTCGCGCTTGAGACGTGCGAGGCCGTCATGGACGTGTGGCAGCCGGCGCCGGACAGGGAGATCGTCCTCAACCTGCCGTGCACCGTCGAGCGCTCAACGCCGAACGTCTACGCGGACCAGATCGAATGGATGAGCCGCCACCTGAGCCGTCGCGAGCACGTCTGCCTGTCGGTCCACACCCACAACGATCGCGGCACCGCCGAAGCCGACGCAGAGCTCGCGGTGCTGGCCGGCGCGGACCGCATCGAGGGCTGCCTGTTCGGCAACGGCGAGCGGACCGGCAACGTGTGCCTTGTCACCCTGGGACTGAACCTGTTCGCCATGGGCATCGACCCGATGATCGACTTCTCCAACATCGACGAGATCCGCCGCACCGCCGAGTACTGCAACCAGCTGCCGGTGCACCCGCGCCACCCCTACGCGGGCGAGCTCGTCTACACGGCCTTCTCCGGATCGCACCAGGACGCGATCAAGAAGGGCTTCGAGGCGCTGGAGGCCGAGGTGGAGGCGGCCGGCGACACGCCGCAGGACCACATCTGGGACCTGCCCTACCTGCCGATTGACCCGCACGACGTGGGCCGCTCCTACGAGGCGGTCATCCGGGTCAACTCGCAGTCAGGCAAGGGCGGCGTCGCCTACGTGCTGAAGACCGCGCACTCGCTGGACCTGCCGCGACGGCTGCAGATCGAGTTCTCTAAGGTCATCCAGCGGCTGACCGACGAGGAGGGCGGGGAGATCACTCCAGGCGAGATCTGGGCGGCGTTCAGCGCGACATACCTGGCTGACGGCCCGGTCGCGCTCAAAGACCACCAGTCCTCGTCCATCGTCGACGGCAAGCACAGGCTGGCGGCGGAGGTTTCCGTCGAGGGCGTCGCCCGGCAGGTCGAAGGGATCGGCAATGGCCCGATCTCGGCGTTCTGCGCCGCCCTGGCGTCGGTAGGCATCGAGGTCCGGGTGCTGGACTACGCCGAGCACGCGCTCACCGAGGGCACCGACGCGCAGGCCGCGTCCTATGTCGAGTGCTCGATCGGGGGCGAGACCTACTGGGGCATCGGGATCGACACCAACACGACGACCGCCTCCATGCGGGCGATCGTCTCCGCCGTCAACCGCTCCCGCTAATTTTTCCAGAACGGGCAGTGGCCGGTGCCGCAACAGCACCGGCCACTGCCCGTTCCGTCGTAGTTTCAGCCGCGCTGCGGGCGGGTGGCGAGCGGGTCGCCCGGGGTTTCAGCCAACCGCGCTATGAGCGGGTGGTGAGCGGGTCGCCCGGGGTTTCAGCCAACCGCGCTATGAGCGGGTGGTGAGCGGGTCGCCCGGGGTTTCAGCCAGCCGCGCTATGAGCGGGTGGTGAGTGCATTGCCCGGACTCGCGGGCGCGTCGTCGGCGGCCGGGTCGGCGGCCGGGGCGGTGGCCGGCATGGCCTTCTTCTTGTCCCGGCGGTAGTAGATCGTGGCGACGCTGGCGGTGATCACGTCGGCGACGGTAGTCACCACGCGGGACACCAGCGCGACGGCGAGGGCCTCGCCGCTCCCGCCGAGCGTGCCGGTCAGCATGGCCACCAGGACGTACTCGCGGACGCCGGCCCCGGCGGGCGCGAAGATCACCAGGAAGCCCGCGCACCACGCGAACGCGAACGCGCCAATGGACAGCGGCAGCGCGGTCCCGGCGGGCGCGCCGACCTTGATTGCCAGCACCCAGATCTGCAGGCCGTAGAACAGCCACGAGAGGAACGACCAGCCCAGCGAGATCCCGATCGCGCGGGCGCCGAGAGGCTGCTCGAGCGGGGACCGCCTGGCCAGCTTCAGCAGCTTGCTGAAGCCGTAGTTGAGGATCTTCGGGTACAGGCAGGCGACCAGGACTGGCACGAAGAGAAAAACCCACATGTAGTGTGTGCCGCCGCCGGTGAAGGGCAGCGCCACGACGGCGACGATCAGCCCGGTGAGCAGCCCGACCAGCATCGTGAGCACGGAGGCGAGGGCGGTGCGGGTCCGCGGCACCTTGTACGCGGTGGCGAGCTCCATCTGCGCTAGGACCGGCCAGACGGACCCGGGCAGGTACTTGCCCAGCTGGCCCACGAAGAAGATCCGGGCCGCGGGCGCCGGCTTCAGCGGCGAGCCGAGGCCGACCAGCAGTGCCCGCCACGACAGCATCTGGGCGACCAGTGCCGCCAGCACTGCCAGCAGGGCGGCCGCCGACCAGCGCAGCCCAATGTGGTCAAGGGCATGGTGGATCTTGGTCCAATCCTCGCTGACCGCATAGGCACCGTAGCCCACGACGATGACGACGAACCCGTACTTGACAACACGGCTGCCCACAACCTTGCCGATCATCGCCTTGATGGTGGCTTTCGCGGCGGGATGGGGATTTAGGAGGTCCGGTACGGGCATAGTATGTTTTCACCTAAAGTCGTGGTTGGTAACAGTCCGGCTAGCCCTGCCTGAGGAACAGGTTATAAGACTCCTTCGGGCCTGAGTGCTGGCATCGCAGGGCTTGGCGGTCAGGCCACGCCACCGAGCACCATCTTCGGCGACGGCTGGCTCCCGATGACGGTGTTGTCCCCTACACGACAGTGCAGCCTTCGACGGCGGTGTGGTCTTCGGCGTCGCGGTGCCTGCGTGGTTGCTGACGGTAAGGAGCTTTATGTCCACAGTACTCGGGACTGAGTCGCGCAACGTAAACGCCATCGCCCCACTCGCCCCGAACGCCTGGCTGCGGTTTGACCTCGTCGAGCGGATACTACCGGCCGGTGTGTCCGACGTGCTGGAGATCGGCTGCGGGCGCGGCGCGTTTGGGGCCCGGCTGGCACAGCGCTACAACTACCTCGGCGTCGAGCCAGACCTGGAATCCTGCGGGGTGGCCCAGCGGCGGGTTGCCGCGGCCGGAGCCGGGCAAGTGCGCAACATCGCCGCAGAAGACCTGGGCGACGCCCAGTTCGACCTGGTCTGCGCGTTCGAGGTACTGGAGCACATCGAGGACGACGCGGCCGCGGTGAAGAACTGGTTGACCAGGGTCCGCCCAGGCGGGTGGCTGCTGCTGTCGGTTCCCGCCGATCAGCACAGGTTCAGCCCGTTCGACAAGCTCGCCGGCCACTTCCGCCGCTACGACCCGGAGGTGATGCAGGCGCTGCTGGCCTCCGCCGGGCTCACCCACATCTCGGTGCGCCGCTACGGGTACCCGCTGAACTCGCTCACCGAGGCCGCGAAGGTCATGGTGGGCAAGCGCCGCCTCGCGCAGGCGCGGACGGCCGGGACCTCACTGGAGGAGCTCACGGCCGGCTCCGGGCGCGTTATGCAGCCAGATGAGGGACTTGGCGGCGTGGCGACGCGGATCGGCACTGCCCCATTCCGGCGGCTGCAGCGGATGTTCCCCGGCAAGGGCGTGGGCCTGGTCGCCCTTGGCCAGCTGAACGGCTAGTGCCAAGGCCGCTGCGTCGCGGGAGTTGCCCGACTGTCAAGGGCTGCCGGTTAGGTGCGCGCAGGCAGCGGGACTTTGGTCAGCGAGGCTTGTCCGCCGGGACGCGCCTCGCACCAGGAGTCCCGCTGCCTGACTGCCGGTAACCTGGCCAGCCGAGATCGTCACCTTAGTCCTTGACGGCCGCTCAGTGGCCAAAGGGCGACGGTCGCGGTCGCGAGTCATGGCCCGTGAGCTGGCCGCTAATGATGCGGCCGAGGAAGGTCATATAATGTGTTGCCCCGTTCACTCGCGGTGATGAGACGGGCGGGCGGGCGGATTCCACGTGCGCTCGCGTGCCTGCCGTTGCAACACGCACTGAGATAACAAGTCGCTCAATGGGACGGCCCGCACCTGCGGCAGCTCGTATCATACGGGAGTCTGAGCACCGTGACAGGTCGTCCCAAGCTTCGTCGGCCAGACTCGCGGAGTCGATCACCTTGTAGGAGCTTGCTGATGACTGCTGGACCGAGCCTGGACTCGGTGGCCCCACTGTCGCCGATGGCCTGGCTGCGCTATGACGTTGTGACGCGCACCATCCCGGCGGGCGTCCGCGATGTCCTCGAGGTGGGGTGCGGGCGCGGCGCATTCGGCGCCCGGATAGCGCGGGGCTACAACTACCTGGGCCTAGAGCCTGATGAGGCGTCCTACGCGGTCGCCGCCGCCCGAATCGCCGCGGTCGGTGCGGGGGAGGTGCGCAATGTCATGACCGGGACCCTCACCGACGACGAGAAGTTCGACATGGTGTGTGCCTTCGAGGTGCTTGAGCACATCGAAGACGACTACGGCGCGGCGAAGGAGTGGGCGAGCCACATCCGGCCTGGCAAGTGGATGCTCCTGTCCGTCCCCGCGGACCAGCACCGCTATGGCCCGAAGGACGAGCACGTCGGCCACTTCCGCCGCTACAGCCCTGGGCAGCTATCCTCGGTGATGTCCGAGGCCGGACTGTCCGGCGTCACCGTGCGGCGCTACAGTTACCCGCTCGGAACGCTACTCGAGGGCGCGCGGGATGTGCTCGCCAGCCGCAAGCTCGCCACGGCACAGGTGGCGGAGGCATCGGCGGAAGAGCGCAGCGCCGCATCCGGCCGGATGTGGCAGCCGAGCGGTAGCCTATTTGGGACGATGAATAGGGTTGCCACCGTTCCGTTCCGCGGGATACAGCGGATGTTCCCTGGCAAGGGAGCTGGGCTTGTCGCTGTCGGCCGCCTCGATGGGTAGTCATCAGGCTGGGCTCTATGTTGTTGCTGGATCTATGGCGATGGGTTGTTGCCGGTGACCGTTGAAAGCAAGACGATGACGCCTGAGCGAAGCGGCGGCGGCGACGAGGAGAACAGCGCTAGGCCGGCGAGATGGCGCTGGTCGAGGAACAAGACCGCGGTCACCGTCGTAACGACCTTCTTCGCCCTCGTTTACTCCGTCTTCTCGTACACGATGTTCTACACGGCCCGGACGGCAATCTACGACCTGGGGATCTTCTACCAGGCGGTCAAGTCGTACTCGGACTTCAGGCCGGGGTACTCGATCGCCAAGGGCCTGCACAACTTCGGCGTCGCCAACTTCTCCGTCCTCGGCGACCACTTCTCGCCGATCGACGCGCTGCTGGCCCCGCTGATATGGATCTACAACAGCCCGGTCGACCTGCTGATCGCGCAGGCGGTGCTGTTCGCGCTTGCGATCCCCCCGATCTGGTCGTTCACCAAGACGGCGCTCGGTGGCGGGCGCAAGGGGACGATCGGTGCTTACTGCGTGGCCCTCGCGTACGGCATGAGCTGGCCGATCGCCGGCGCCGCCGCGTTCAACTTCCACGAGGTCGCGTGGGTTCCGATGCTGACGGCCATCACCTTCGAGCGGCTGCAGAAGGGCAAGTTCAAGACCGCCATCGTCGCCATGTTCTTCCTGCTCATGGTCAAGGAGGACATGGGCTTCTTCCTGGCCGGGATCGGGGCGGGCCTCATCGTCACCCGGTCGCTCGGGATCCCGCGCCAGCGGCTGACCGGCCTGATCCTCATCGTCGTCGGCCTCATCTACAGCGTCTGCGCGGTGTACGTCCTCATCCCGGCCATGGGCGGCCACTCGGACTACTACTGGGGCTACCAGTCGCTCGGCGCGAATGCCCCGTCCGCGCTCAAGCACATCATCGCCTCCCCGATCTACGCGCTGAAGCAGCTCATCACGCCGCGCTCGAAGCTGCATACGGAACTTGAGCTGTTCGCGCCGTTCTTGTTCCTGTCGCTGCTGTCCCCGTACACCTGGCCGGCCGTCCCGCTGATCCTGGAGCGGTTCCTGGCGAGCAGGTACGCGAACTGGTGGACCAACACGTTCCACTACAACGCGTACCTGATCGTCCCGATCGCGCTCGGCGGCGTGGATGGTGCCATCCGGGCCAGCAGGTGGATCACCTGGGGCTGGCGGTCCACGACGCGGCTGGGCACCAGGGCGCGGAAGGCAGCCGACTGGGCGGAGGACAAGATACCCACGGGCATCTGCGTGGCGTTCCTGGTAACGGCGATCGCGCTCGTTCCGTCCTTTTCCTTCGCGCAGATGTTCGATTCATCCTTCTATCATCGCAACGTCCAGGCCACGGCTGAAGCGCATGCCGCCTCCCTCATCCCGTCAGGGGTGGTGGTGGCGACGGCCGGCAACGTCGGCCCGTTCCTGCTGACGCGTGACACCGTCCTCGTCTACGACGACGACGGCAACACTTCGCCCTACCAGCCATGGATCATCGGCAACGACGGCACGGAGGGCGAGTTCGGCTTTGTCCACGATACGACCGAGGTGGCGCAGTTCCAGGAGCTGATCGCGCGAGGGTACGTGATCGTCTGGCACGACAAGACGACCGGGTACTTCGTCGCGCACGCCCCGAACGTCTCCTACGCCCATCCCTACGGCACCCCGGTCCTCACCGGGATACCTGCCTACTCGGCGCTACCTAGCTCCTAGGCCGCGGCGGGGTCCGGGAGTACACGCTCCCGGACCCCGGACCCGGGCTTGTCGGGCGCTCGCCGTAGATATCACGTCGTAAGGTGAGCATCATGCAGTCGTACCGGGATGACGGCGTCGTGCTGCGCACGCAGAAGCTGGGCGAGGCGGACCGGATCATCACGCTGCTGTGCCGGCAAAATGGCCGGATCCGTGCCGTCGCCAGGGGAGTCCGTCGAACCAAGTCCCGGTTCGGCGCCCGGCTGGAGCCGTTCAGCCACGTTGACCTGATGGTCCACGCGGGCCGGTCGCTGGACGTGATCACCCAGGCGGAGGTCATCAGGGCGTACGGACCGCCGCTGGCGGCCGATTACCCCAAGTACACCGCTGGCGCGGCCATGCTGGAGACCGCTGAGCGGCTGACCCCGGTCGAGAAGGAGCCGGCGATCCGGCAGTTCCTGCTCCTCGTCGGCGGCCTGCGGGCACTGGGCGATGCCGTGGAAGCGCCAGGCGACATCAACGAGTCCGACGAGGCTTATGACTGCGGCCGCCAGGAGCGTGACCCCCGGCTTGTCCTCGACGCCTACTTCCTGCGGTCGCTGGCAGTCGCCGGGTACGCGCCCGCGCTGGCGGAGTGCGCCCGATGCGGACGACGCGGGGAGACCGGCGGTGACGGGGTGCGGCTGACGGCCTTCGCCGTCGGCGCGGGTGGCATGGTCTGCGAGTCGTGCCGGCTGGCTGGCGCTGTCGCGCCGAGTCCGCAGACGATCGCGCTGATGGTCGCGCTGCTGCGAGGCGACTGGGCCAATGCCATGCGGAGCGAGCGCAGGCACCGGGTAGAGTGCAGTGGCCTGGTGGCTGCCTACCTGCAGTGGCACCTGGAGCACTCGATCCGGTCGTTGCGTCATGTGGAGCGAGCTTGAGTAAGTCCCCCCGGCAGTCCGGGCCCATTCGTCCGCCGTACCCGCACCCGAGCGGCGCGCGGCCGCCGCAGATCCCGTCCGATCTCGTGCCCCGGCATGTCGCCATCGTCATGGACGGTGACGGCCGCTGGGCCAAGCAGCGCGGGCTGCCCCGGACCGAAGGACACAAGCAGGGCGAGAACTCCCTGATGGACGTTCTCATGGGCTGCATCGACCTGGGCATCGAGTACATTTCCGCCTACGCCTTCTCGACGGAGAACTGGAAGCGCCACCCGGACGAGGTTCGCTTCCTCATGGGCTTCAACCGGGACGTCATCCACCGGCGCCGTGACATGCTGGCCGAGATGGGCGTCCGCATCCGGTGGGCTGGGCGGCGCCCCCGGCTGTGGCGCTCCGTCATCGCGGAACTGGAGACCGCAGAGCAGTTGTCAGCGGCCAACACGGTGCTGACCTTGCAGTTCTGCTGCAACTACGGGGGACGCGCCGAGATCGCCGACGCCGCCGCCATGATCGCGGCCGAGGTGGCGGCCGGAAAGATCAAGCCGGACAAGATCGATGAGAAGCTTTTCGCGCGCTACCTCGACGAGCCGGACATTCCGGACGTCGACCTGTGGATCCGCTCGTCAGGTGAGCAGCGGCTGTCCAATTTCCTGCTCTGGCAGTCGGCTTATGCCGAGCTGGTATTCCTTGACACGCTGTGGCCCGATTTCGACCGTCGGCACCTGTGGCATGCCTGCGAAATATACGCGAGCCGGGAGCGCCGATATGGCAGCGCCACGCCGAATGGCATGGTAGACATCGTGGCTGATTACGCCCAGGCTGTCCCTAATTACGTCACTGAATCGGACGCCGAAGAGTAACGAGATAGTTGCGCGCCTCCTGCTGATGCGCTTAGCTGGTCTCGCTGCGTCGCGCTGATGTAGCCGCCACTATAGGGCGGCGCCAGCGCGCCATGATTACGCGCAGCCGCGGATGAATGCGATCCAGCGACGCTAACGCTGTTCGGGGGTTAAGATGCGCGGTGCTATCGCGCTCATCATCGGAGGCGGGCTGCTGCTCGGGGGAGTGCTGCCCACGCAGGACACGGCCCTAGCGGAGTCAGGTGGGCCGGTTGGGACAGCGGGTACGACGGCACCAGCAAGCACGCGCACCGTGGTCTACAACGGGTACGAGATCAGCGTGCCAGCGAACTGGCCGGTGTACCGGCTGGACGAGGAACCACAGCAGTGCGTCCGGTACGACAGGCACGCGGTGTACCTCGGCATGCCCGGCGCGAACCAGCTGTGCCCGGCCGAGCTGATCGGCCGGACCGAGACGGTGAGCATCTTGCCGGTGGCGACGTACGGGCCGTCGGCGAGCACTGAGCGCTTCACCTCGGCGGCCGGGACGCTGCCACGGCTGCGGGGCGTCGTCTTGCAGAACCCCGGCGACCATGTGCTTCAGGTCGTGCCGGTGGCGAACAGGAGCGTCACGGTGACGGCGACCTACGACAGCGACCTCACGCTCGCCGAGCAGATGCTCGCCACCTTGCGGCGCGCGCCCGCCGGGACGCCGTGGACCCGCGCCACCACGGCGGGGATCGCATCCTCGCGCGCGGCCGCCACCTCGACCGCCGCGGGCGCCGCGCTGGACATCGGCGCTGTCCGGTTCGCCCAGGCCGCGCCGCACGGGACACAGTGGGCTGCGCACCTGCGCGTGTCCCCGCCCTGGCATGGCCTGCCCGCGCCGTGGCCGACTGAGGCCTCGCAGCAGTCGCCCGTTAAGCCCAAACACCGCAGGCCGGTGCTCGGCTTCGACACCTGCGGCCCGCCGTCGCAGGCCGCCCTGCGATCGTGGCGCCGCGACTATTCCGTTGTCGCCGTCTACATCGGCGGGGTGAATGCCGCCTGCTACGACGGCAACCTGTCCGCATCATGGATCGACTGGGCGGCGAACCTGGGCTGGTCCATGCTGCCGACGTATGTCGGGCCGCAGGCCCCTTGCTACGGCTACGGCACGATGATCAGGCTAGGCAAGGCCGCGCGGGAGGGCACGGCAGCGGCACAGGACGCCGCGTGGGATGCCTGGCGGCTCGGCCTGCGGGCCCGGTCTCCCATCTACTACGACATGGAGGCATACACCACCCAGGACCCGTCCTGCACGGCTTCTGTCATCGCCTTCCTCGGCGCGTGGACCCGCGAAATCGACGCCAAGGGCTATACCTCGGGGGTCTATTCCAGCATGGACCCTGGCATCGGCGACATGCAGTCGGCCGCGATGGCGGACAGGCACGGCTTCACCCGACCGCAGGCGATCTGGTACGCCCTGTGGAACCGCAAGCGCGAGCTCAACGACACCAGCCTGAGCTGGCCCCGGGGCAAGCGGTCCAAGCAGTTCATCGGCCCGCACAACGTCACCATCGGCGGCATCACCATGAACGTCGACACCGACCTCGTAGACGGCCCCACGGCGCGCTAAAGCGAGAGGTCAGGGCAGCCAGGAGTTTGTTAACTGGTTCGCGTAACGGAGCCGGGGTTCGTAAGCTAAGGCTCCGTTACACCGATCGCGCACTGTCGTTTCAACCAAGCAGCGTCGACCTAACCAGGCAGGGTCGACCCTACGCAGCGCGCCCGCCGACCGCCAGCCGGATGGAGAGCCTAAGATGGCCATACGCAGTGACCGCCTTGACGCCGTCGTCAACCTGAGCAAGCGACGGGGTTTCGTCTACCCGTCGAGCGAGATCTACGGCGGGCTGAGAGCAGCCTGGGACTACGGCCCTCTCGGGGTCGAGCTGAAGAACAACATCAAGCGCCAGTGGTGGCGGTACATGGTCCAGGAGCGGGACGATGTCGTCGGCCTCGACTCCTCGGTCATCCTCGCCCCCGAGGTGTGGCAGGCCAGCGGCCACCTCAGCGAGTTCACCGACCCGCTGACCGAGTGCCAGTCGTGCCACAAGCGGTTCCGTGCCGATCATCTCATCGAGGCGTACGCCTCCAAGCACGGCAAGGAGCCGGAAAACGAGCTTGCCGACATCACCTGCCCGAGTTGCGGCAACAAGGGCACGTTCACCGAGCCACGTCAGTTCAACGGCATGCTCAGCACTCACCTTGGCCCGGTCGAGGACTCCAGCGGTCTCGCTTACCTGCGTCCGGAGACCGCGCAGGGCATCTTCGTCAACTACAAGAACGTCCTAGGCACCAGCCGCAAGAAGGTCCCGTTCGGCATCGGCCAGATGGGCAAGTCCTTCAGGAACGAGATCACTCCAGGCAACTTCATCTTCCGGACACGCGAGTTCGAGCAGATGGAAATGGAGTTCTTCGTCAAGCCCGGCACCGACGAGGAATGGCACCAGTACTGGATTGACCAGCGCCACGCGTGGTATGTCGACCTGGGCATCAAGAAGGACAATCTGCGCCTTTACGAGCACCCCAGGGAAAAGCTGTCGCATTACTCCAAGCGGACCGTCGACATCGAGTACCGGTTTGACTTCGTCGGATCGGAATGGGGCGAGCTTGAGGGCGTCGCGAACCGGACGGACTTCGACCTGTCCACCCACCAGGCGGCGTCCAAGGTCGACCTGACCTACCTCGACCAGGAGTCGGGCGAGCGGTTCATCCCCTATGTCATCGAGCCGGCGGCGGGCGTCGACCGTGGCGCCCTCACCTTCCTGATGGACGCCTACGCCGAAGACGAGGCCCCGAACGCCAAGGGCGAACTCGAAAAGCGCACCGTCTTGCGAATCGACCGCCGCTTGGCTCCCGTCAAGGTCGCCGTGCTGCCACTGAGCCGCAACGCCGACCTGTCGCCAAAGGCCCGGGACATCGCCTCGATGCTCCGCAAGCGGTGGACGACCGACTTCGACGACGCCAGTGCGATCGGCCGCCGGTACCGTCGTCAGGACGAGATCGGCACGCCGTTCTGCATCACGGTCGACTTTGACACCCTCAATGACCAGGCTGTCACGGTCCGCGAGCGCGACTCGATGAAGCAGGAGCGCATCGGCATCGACTCGCTCGTGCCCTACCTGTCGGACCTGCTGCCCGGCTACTAGCGCTCGCTTTTTCGCACCACACCTCGCGGCTTACCGGCACCACACCTCGCGGCTTACCCACAGCAATGGAGCCTTGCTGCTGCCCTGGCAGCAGCAAGGCTCCATTGCCCGCACGCCGATAAGTCGCTGGCTGGCTTCAAAGTGGCCGGCTCATCGTGATCTCTGACAGTGTCGGGTCTGCGGGAAGGGGCTGGCGCTTCCCTGTCCAGGTGAAGCCGCACCGCTCGTACAGGTGGCGGGCTGGGGCGTTGGACTCGGTGACCCACAGGTACGCGTTACGGACGGCCTGCCAGTCTTCGGGAGTTGCCTCGCGCACCACGATCATGCATCCCATGGTGGTGGCGGGCAGCGCACCGGGCAACCGGATTGCGGTACAGCGGGGCTAGGGGGCTAGGGGGCTAGGGGGCTAGGGGGCTAGGGGGCTAGGAGAGCGGAAAGCACCGCGTCCAGGGTTGCAGCGCCGCCTGATCCGGATCCCGATCCGGAACGGCCCGTCCCTGGTCGCCCCCCGTTCGCCGAACTGGGGACTGGCTGACTGGGGGTCACGTGGGCGGTCCGGTCGTAGACGTCAGCCGCTGACTCATGGAATCCGGTGGGAAGCCCGGCCCCGGCCATCGAGGCGGCGATCTCTTCCATCTCGCCGATCCACCGCCATCCCTTGAGCGCGGCCGACATGGCGGCTCCATCGGACTGGTCGGCGAGCTTGGGCTGGGACATCGCCCACTCCGCCAGCAGTGTCCGCTCGACTCCCTCGGCGCGGGCCAGTGCCCGCACCGCGAGCAGTAGCGCCGACGTGCCCTTGGTCCACGCGGCGTAGGCCATCTTCACCGACGACGCGGCGAACTGCGGCCCGTCAGCGATCCGCGCGTCCAGCGCCGACCGGCGAAACAGGACCTGTACATCGAGGGCCCGCTTGCCTGACAGGTACAGCCGGGTATGCCCGGTCGAGTCGGGCGGCTGCCCGATGATCCCGGCGTCGACATAAGCGGCCCCGCTGGCCTCCACGGCAGCCGCGACCTGGCGGGCGGTCGCCACCGAGACGGCGTTGGCATCCACATAGAGGCCGCCGAACCCCTGCGACGCGACCAGGTGCGCAACGTCGAGCGCGGCGTGCGGCGGGCAGACCGACAAGATCACCGAACTACGGCGCACTAGCGCGGGCAGCCCGGCACCCTCCAGGCCCGAGCCAAGCGCGCGGCCGGTGGTGGCCCGGCTACGGCCGTCGGGATCCCACAGGACCGTGTGGCCGACCGACGCGAGGCAACCGCCGACGGCGGCCCCCATCTCACCCGGGTGCAGCAACCCGATGGTGGCCATGCGTCCTCCCTGCGTATCCCGGGTGTGGGGTTGTCCCCGGAAGATAGGCGTTTAACCATTGTGCCGGTTTGCATGCCTGCCGAGCCGCCGGCCCCAACCGCAGCCGAACCGACACCTTCACCAGGCAGGCAGGGACCCGGTCGGGGCGCCGCCCCTGGTGATGCCTGCCCTCCTCGATGTCGCGGGCTAGAGGGCGATCATCCATGGCTCCACCGGGGCGGGCGGTGCTGCCCAGCGCCGGGAGCGCGGTGTACGTGCCGTCGGGGGCCGCAGTTGCCTGGCCTGACCGGGATCTTTTGCCAGTAAATTACCAATAGCTGGGCAAAGAAATACTCAAAGCCATTTGCTAGGTCTATACCACCGGTCTAAACCAGTTACCGGAAGGGTCTAAACCAATAGTTACAATGTGGTAAATGCCACACCATTGCGGGCTGTGTAGATTACTTACCATTTTGGTATAGTTGTCATTCTTAGACCGGCCTGAGCTGGGCGAAGCCCGAACAACGGGACCTCACCAGCGCGAGGGAGCGTGCAGTGCAAAAGTTCGTGTATGCCTTCACTGAGGGTAACAAGGATCTCAAGGACCTCCTCGGGGGCAAGGGTGCCAACCTCGCCGAGATGACGAATCTCGGCCTCCCCGTGCCGCCCGGCTTCACCATTACGACGGACGCCTGCCGCCATTACCTCGCCGCTGGCTCAATCCCCGACGGCCTCGACGCTGAGGTCACCAGCCACCTCGCCGCCATCGAGGAGTCGATGGGCCGCACGCTCGGCGATCCGTCCGACCCGCTGCTGGTCAGCGTCCGGTCCGGGGCGAAGTTCTCGATGCCGGGCATGATGGACACCGTCCTCAACATCGGCCTGTCCGACGAGTCGGTGAAGGGCCTGGCCAGCCAGGCCGACAACGAGCGGTTCGCGTGGGACTCCTACCGGCGGCTGATCCAGATGTTCGGCAAGACGGTGATGGGCATCGACGGGGAGCACTTCGACCATGCCCTCGACATCGCGAAGAAAGCACGCGGCGTGGCGGCGGACACCGACCTGGACGCCGACGACCTGCGGGACCTGACGCATGCCTACAAGGAGATCGTGCGCCAGCAGGCGGGCCGGGACTTCCCGCAGGACCCGCGCGAGCAGATGGACCTGGCGATCCGGGCCGTCTTCGAGTCGTGGAATGGCGACCGGGCCGTGCTGTACCGGCGGGCCGAGCGCATCCCCGCCGACCTCGGGACCGCCGTCAGCGTCGTCGCGATGGTCTTCGGCAACCTCGGCGGCGACTCAGGTACCGGGGTGGCGTTCACCCGCGACCCGGCGACCGGCGCCCAGGGCGTGTACGGCGACTACCTGCGCAACGCCCAAGGCGAGGACGTGGTCGCCGGCATCCGCAACACGGTGCCGCTGCAGGACCTGGAGCGGATCGACAAGGCGTCGTACGACTCGCTGCTGGCGATCATGGCGACCCTGGAGGGCCACTACAGGGACCTGTGCGACATCGAGTTCACGATCGAGCGCGGCAAGCTATGGATGCTGCAGACCCGAGTGGGGAAGCGGACCGCGGCCGCCGCGTTCCGGATCGCGATGCAGCTCGTGGACCAGGGGCTCATCGACATGGACGAGGCACTCACCCGGGTATCCGGCGCCGAGCTCGCGCGGCTGATGTTCCCGCGCTTCGATACCTCCGGCGGTAGCTGGACGCGATTGACCCGGGCGGTCGCCGCGTCCCCCGGCGCGGCCGTCGGCAAGGCGGTGTTCGACTCGGCGACGGCAGTGTCTTGGGCGGAGCGAGGCGAGCGGGTCATCCTCGTCCGGCGGGAGACAAACCCCGAGGACCTGAACGGCATGATTGCCGCCCAGGGCGTGCTGACTAGCCGTGGCGGCAAGACCTCGCACGCCGCGGTCGTCGCCCGGGGCATGGGCAAGACCTGCGTGTGCGGCGCGGAAGAGATCAACGTCGACCACGCGGCACGGCAGTTCACCATAGAGGGCCAGGCCTGCGGCGCGGGCGGCGAGGTCGTTGTCCGGGAGGGCGACGTCATCTCCATCGACGGCAGCTCCGGCGATGTGTACCTGGGCGAGGTCCCAGTCATGGCGTCCAGCGTGGTCGAGTACTTCGAGGGCCGACAGTCGCCGCGAGACGACGAGCTCGTCGCGGCGGTGGACCAGCTGATGCGGCACGCCGACGCGCGCCGGCGACTGGGCGTCCGGGCGAACGCGGACAACGGGCCCGATTGTGCCCGGGCCCGCCGGTTCGGGGCCGGCGGCGTCGGCCTGGTCCGCACCGAGCACATGTTCCTTGGCGAGCGCCGTGAGCTAGTCGAGCGCCTGATCCTCGCGGAGACCGGCGAGCAGCGCCAGTCGGCGCTTGACGCGCTGGAGCCACTGCAGCGCGACGACTTCGTGCAGATCCTGACGGCGATGGACGGGCTGCCCGTCACGATCCGGCTGATCGACCCGCCGCTGCACGAGTTCCTGCCTGACCTGACCGACCTGTCGGTCCGGATGGCGCTGGCCGGGGACGCGGCCACACCGCAGGACACCAAGCTCCTGGAGGCCGTCCGCCGACTGCACGAGCAGAACCCCATGCTCGGCCTGCGTGGCGTCCGGCTGGTCCTGGTCATCCCCGGCCTGCTCGACATGCAGGTCCGCGCGATCGCCTCGGCCGCCGCCGCCCTCATCGAGGCAGGGCGCGATCCCCGTCCGGAGATCATGATCCCGCTGACCGCCGCCGTCCAGGAGATGGAGATCAGCCGGGAGCGGTGCGAGAAGGTGCTGGCCGACGTGGCCGCGAAGACGGGGGCGGACCTGCACATCCCCATCGGGACAATGATCGAGGTGCCACGGGCCGCCCTGACCGCAGGGGAGATTGCCCGCGCGGCGGACTTCTTCTCCTTCGGCACCAACGACCTAACACAGCTGACCTGGGGCTTTTCCCGCGATGACGTTGAGGGCGCGTTCTTCAGCCCGTACATCGACATGGGGATCTTCGGCGTGTCGCCGTTTGAGACGATCGACTCCAGCGGTGTCGGCCGCCTCGTGCGCATCGCCGCTGCCGAGGGCCGGGCCAGCCGCCCGGGCCTCAAGCTGGGCGTCTGCGGCGAGCACGGCGGAGACCCGGCGTCCGTAAGGTACTTCCACGAGTCCGGGCTCGACTACGTGTCCTGCTCACCGTTCCGCGTGCCCATCGCCCGGCTTGAGGCAGGCCGGGCCGCGATAACCACCGCAGGCAGCGACACTAGGTGATGTGACATCCTTCTACGGCGGGTGCGACGAGCGTGACGGGTACGGCCCGACGGACACCCAGCGGTGGGCCGCCGAGCCGCCGAAGCGGCCCGGCCGCACGCCGTTCCAGCGGGACCGTGCCCGGGTACTGCACAGCTCCGCGCTGCGCAGGCTCGCGGCTAAGACCCAGATCGTCCGAGCCGGGTCCGGCGACTTCCCCCGGACCCGGCTGACGCACTCCCTGGAGTGCGCGCAGATCGGCCGCGAGATGGGGGCCGCGCTCGGCTGCGACCCTGACCTCGTCGACGCGGCATGCCTGGCGCACGACATTGGGCACCCACCGTTCGGGCACAACGGGGAGATCGCCCTCGCTGGCCTGGCAGGGGCGGGCGGTTCGCTGGAGTGCGGCGGATTCGAGGGCAACGCGCAGTCGCTGCGGCTGCTGACCCGGCTGGAGCCGAAGGTGACCGGCGCGGGCCTCAACCTGACCCGCGCGACCTTGGACGCGGCGCTGAAGTACCCCTGGGTGGGCGCCTCAGGAAAGTACGGCGCGTACGAATCCGACCGCCTCGTGTTCTCCTGGACTCGCGCCGGGATGCCTGATGGCCGCCGCTGCCTGGAGGCGCAGGTCATGGACTGGGCCGACGACGTCGCCTACTCCGTGCACGACGTCGAGGACGGCCTGCACGCGGGGCTGGTCACGCTGGAGGCCCTGTCTTCCCCGGCGGAGCGGTCCGTCGTCGCCGCCCTGGCCTTGTCCTCCTATTGCGACCCGCAGTGGGGTGCGACAGCGGCCGAACTGGAGACGGTCTTCGCGCAATTCTTGGCGCTGCCGTTCTGGCGGTTTTCCTTCGACGGCGGCTTCGCCGCCCTGGCGGCGGTCAAGAACCTGGCGAGCGAGCTCGTCGGCCGCCTCTGCCAGGCGGCCGAGCAGGCAACCCTGGCGGCGCACGCGGCCTCGGTCCCCGCATCCCCCACCCCCCTGCGACTCACCAGGTACGCGGCGGATCTCGTGCTGCCGCGGCAGCAGCTCCTGGAGTGCGCGCTACTCAAGGCGGTGGCGCTGCATTACGTGATGCGTCGCGCTGGCGCCGCGCAGCAGCAGGCTGGCGAGCGCGAGGTGATCGCCGAGCTCGCGATGGCGATCTACGACGCGTCCCCGGCGACGCTCGATCCCGTACTGCGCCCGTCGTGGGAGGCCGCGGACTCGGCAGGCGCGGAGGCTGACCGGCGGCGGGTGGTCATCGACCAGGTGGCCTCCCTGACCGATAAGTCAGCCATCGTCTGGCATCACCGCCTGTGCTCCTGACGGCGGGCGGCTGAAAGATCAGCTGCCCGCCAGTTTCCCACTTTCTCATTAGTACGGTCAGGCCAGCAGAGCCGACAAGACGGCGGCCATGTTGGTGAGGTCGGCCAGGACCGCGTGCGCCCCGGCCTCACGCAGGGCACCGGTCGAGTAGCCGCCGGTCGCGACGCCCACCGCGCGGGCACCGGCGGCGAGGGCCGCCTCGATGTCCAGCGGAGTGTCGCCAACGACGATCGTCGCCCGGCCACTGAAGTCCGACACGGGCCTGCCGTGCACGGCGGCCGCACGGCGCCGGGCAAGGTGCACGAGCTCCGTGCGCACCTCGTGGTCATCGCCGTAGGCGCCGATGCACAGGTCCAGCGGGTACCGAAGGCCGACGGCGCTCAGCTTTACCTCCGCGAGCGTCCGCACGTTGCCAGTCAGCACCGACTGGTACACCCGCCCGGACTCGGGCCAGCGCCGGCCCTGGGCGGAAAGGAGGGCAGCGCAGGTCGAAACGGGATGCTTGCGGCCTGCGGCTGACGGGTCGGCAACGGCAGCGGGACTGGCCAGGGGGCGCGGGGCCCGGTACACCGGCGGGGCCGTAACCGGAAGGCTGACCTGCGGCAGCGCCGCTTCGGCAGGAACCGCGAGCGGCAGCACGGCAGTCGCAGTCGCAGTCGCAGGATCGCTGGGCGTAACGCACGCGGCGGTGGCGGTAACGGCAAAGGCACTGGCCGGGACGCTGGCAGCAGCGATCCGTGCGGGCGCGGGGATGACACTGACCGGGATCTGCGCCGGCACCTCCGCACAATCATCAGCTGCCCGCACGTCAGCCGCCGGACCCGCCGCCGCTGATCCGGCAGCTGTCCCGCCAGTCGGCGTGTCAGCGTCAGCGGGGCCAGCAAGCGCGGTGCCAGCAAGCGCGGTGCCAGCAAGCGCGGTGCCGCGAACCGTGAAGCCGATCGTGGAGGTGCCCACCCTAGCCGATGCGACCGCGGTCAGGGCCTCGGCGGCACCGGGCAGGGCACGGCCCTGGTGCTGGGCCGCCTGGAACATCTGGGGAGCGCGGGAGCGCAGCCCCTCGATGAACAGGTCGACGTGGCGGCGCGGCTCGGGGATCCCGGCCATCTCCAGCGTGTCCAAGATGATGGCGCGGTCCGTTCGCCCCGCCATCGGCGCGAGCTCCTCGCACGGGCGACCGAACATCGACGAGAACACGATCTCGTATAGCTCGCCGCCGACGCCGCCAGCGTTCAGCAGCGTGCCATCCACGTCCCACAGCACCAGGAGATCGCCCATGAGAACACCCCCACAATTGGCCGGATCAACCACCTTCACCTGGGCTAGCGCCAACCGGTAGGATTCCCGCCCGCGACCCCCCGGAACCAGCGCGGGGGCTGGCTCAGGGGACCAATGTCCTTGCCCGGCACTAGACTCGTCACGCGGCCGGGGGCAGTGCGGCCGCGGCGGGGCGGCAGGACGGCAGGACAACCGGATCGGAGGCGGCGCATGGCTGGACGCATCCGGCCCGAGGACATCGCGGCGGTTCGCGAGCGCTCTCCGATCGCGGACGTGGTTGGCGACTACATCCAGCTAAGGCCCGCGGGCGGCGGCAACCTCAAGGGCCTGTGCCCGTTCCACGATGAGCGGACCCCGTCGTTCAACGTGACGCCCGGCAAGGACCTCTTCCACTGTTTCTCATGTGGCGCGGGTGGCGACGTCATCAAGTTCGTCATGGACATCGATCACCTCACCTTTACCGAAGCCGTCGAGCGGCTCGCTGCCCGGACGAGTATCCAGCTGAGGTATGAGCAGGGCGGGTACGTTCCGGGACAGGAAACGGGGCAGCGGCGCCGGCTGGTCGAGGCGCACCGGGCCGCCGCCGAGTTCTACGCCGACCGGCTCCGCACCGCACAAGACGCCGGACCCGGCAGGGAGTTCCTCGCCCAGCGCGGTTTCGACCTCAGTGACGCCGAGCGGTTCGGCATGGGCTACTCGCCGAAGGCCTGGGACGAGCTGACCAGGCACCTGAGGGCACGGGGCTTCGCCGACGACGAGCTTGTGAAGGCCGGCCTCGCGAGAAAGGGGCAGCGGGGCCTGATCGACATGTTCCGCGGCCGCCTCATGTGGCCGATCAGGGACCTGACCGGGGAGACGATCGCGTTCGGAGCGCGCAAGCTGGACCCGAATGAGGACAGCCCCAAGTACCTGAACACGCCAGAGACTCCGCTCTTCAAGAAAGGCCAGGTCCTCTACGGCGCTGACCTGGCCAAGCGCGAGATCGCGAAAATGAGGCAGGCGGTGATCGTCGAGGGATACACGGACGTGATGGCCTGCCACCTGTCCGGGATCCCGACGGCGGTAGCGACCTGCGGCACGTCGTTCGGCGAGGAGCACGTGAAGGTGCTGCGGCGGCTGATCATGGACACCGAGGGGTCCGACGGTGAGGTGATCTTCACCTTCGACGGCGACGCCGCTGGGCGCAAGGCGGCGCTGCGAGCGTTCGGCCTGGAGGAGAAGTTCGCCACCCAGACGTTCGTCGCTGTGCAGCCCGACGGCCTTGACCCCTGTGACCTGCGGCTAAAGAACGGCCCTGAGGCGGTCAGGGAACTGGTCGCACGGCGGGTCCCGCTGTTCGAGTTCGCCATCCGCAGCGTCCTGAGCAAGCACAACCTCGACACCACCGAAGGGCAGCTCGCCGCCCTCGACGAGGCCGCCCCCATTGTCGCGAGGATCAAGGACGCCGGCCTGCGGCAGCGCTACGCCGTCAACCTGGACCGCTGGCTCGGCCTGATGAACGAGCGGTTCGTGCTGCAGCGGGTCCGCCAGCATGGCGGCAGCACCCGAGGGGAACGGGTGGGACCGGGGGGAGCAGGCCGTTATGAACGAGGAAATGGCGGGGCGCCTGGTAGACAGCAGCGCGAAATGGTCAGCCAGGACCAGCGCGAAATGGCGCCGGAGCGCTATGACCGCCTCGATCCCGCGCTACGGGTCGAGCGGGAGGCGCTGAAGCTGGCGGTACAGGTTCCGATGCTGTGCGGCCAGGCGTTTGACGTCCTCGGCACCCACGCGTTCAGCGTGCCACAGCATGAGCGGCTGGCCAGCCTGATCGCCGCGTGCGGTGGGGTGGCGAGCGCGGGGCGGCCGCGCGACTGGGCGGCGCAGCTCATCGAGGCGGCGCCCGACGACCGGGCCCGCGCGTTCTTGCGCGAGCTGGCCATGGAGCAGCTGCAGGTAGCCGGCGACCCGGACGAGGCCTATGGTGACGTCATTCTCGCCCGCGTCGAGGAACTGGCCGTCAGCCGTCAGATCACCGCCGTCAAGGCGCGCCTGCAGCGGGTGGACCCTGCCGCCGAGCAGGCGGAGTACGTCCGGCTCTTCGGTGACCTGATGGCGCTTGAACAGCACCGGCAAATCCTGCTACGGCGGGCAACTGGCGGATGACTGGGCGGCGGGGAGATTACCGCCGGGTTACGGCCGCAAAAATTCGGCCCCCCGAAATCGGGTGTCTGTGGAGCACACTGTCTGTGTGAGCCTGACCGTACTAACGAGCGGACCGTCGCTAGCCCAGCAAATGACCGACCTCGTGGCGCTCGGGCGCGCACGGGCTCCGTGACGATGGGGGACGTCACCGCCGCAATAGACCGGACTGAGCTGACTGCCGACGCACTGGACGGGGTAGTGCGCCTGCTCACCGATGAGGGCATCGAGATCGCGGCCGTAACCGAGGACGAGGCCGAAGAGGACATCCGCCTCATCGACGAGCCCGATACTAGAGGCCGGGCGCCGCAGACCAACGACCTGGTGCGTATCTACCTGCGCGAAATCGGCCGCGTCCCATTGCTGACCGCGGAGGACGAGGTCGAGCTAGCCAAGACGATCGAGGCCGGCCTGTTCGCGGACGAGAAGCTCAACGGCTGCTACCCGCTGCTCGGTGCCGAGCGCGTCGACCTGGAGTGGCTGGCCGCCGACGGCATCCGTGCCAAGCAGCGGCTCATTGAGGCGAACCTGCGGCTCGTGGTGTCGATCGCCAAGCGGTACATCGGGCGGGGCCTGGTCTTCCTTGACCTGATCCAGGAGGGCAACCTAGGCCTGATCCGCGCGGTCGAGAAGTTTGACTACACCCGTGGCTACAAGTTCTCCACCTACGCCACCTGGTGGATCCGGCAGGCCATCACTCGTGCGATCGCCGATCAGGCGCGCACCATCCGGGTGCCGGTGCACATGGTCGAGACGATCAACAAGCTTGCCCGCGTGACCCGCCAGCTGCACCAGGAGCTCGGCCGGGAGGCGACGGTCGAGGAGATCGCCGTCGAGATGGGCGTCGAGGCGGACCGGGTCGCGGAGATCCAGCGGATTGCGCAGGAGCCGGTGTCGCTGCAGTCGCCGATCGGCGAGGAGGAGTCCGACCTCGGCGACTTCATCGAGGACGCGGACGCTGTCGTCCCGATCGAGGCGGCGGCGTTCATCATGCTGCAGGACCAGCTTGACCGCGTGCTGTGCGAGCTGTCCGATCGCGAGCAGCGGATCATCCAGCTCCGCTTCGGCCTCATGGACGGGCATCCGCGCACGCTGGAGGAGGTTGGCCGCGAGTTCGGCGTGACCCGCGAGCGGATCCGGCAGATCGAGTCCAAGACCCTGGCCAAGCTCCGTCACCCGAGCCGCGCCCTCCTGCTGCGAGAGTACCTGGACTAAGCGCCGAGCCGGTCCTGCCAGCCCGTTAGTCATGGTAATCGTGCGCAGTGTGGCTATTGCCGTTCATCGACGGCGCGTCGACCTTCGGGGCGTGCGTCTTGCCGACCCGCCCCCTGGCCGGTGACCAGGCCTTATCGCGCGCCGCGTCCCGTGCCTTGCGGGCCCCCGAGCCGACGGCCTTCGACAGCTGGGATGCGGTGGACTTCGACAGGTCGGTAGCCTTCGAGGCGACCGACTTCCTTAGGGCCGTTGCCTTATCCGTGGCGGCCTGGGAGACCCGCTGCGCGGGCGGGGCTCTGCAGGGACTTGCGGGCGCAGGCGACCATCTGGTCATACGGCTTGCGGCCGGCCCTGCTGCCAGCGATGAAGCCGACGGCAGCCCCTGCCACGAAGACAGCGCGCTTATACCGCATCTGGCATCCCCTCTATAGTTCCTCACGCGGCTGTGCAGCAAGCCGCACTCGTGGCTGTTCCTCGGGTCACGCCCCCGAGACCTCATGCCTGAGCACTGCCCCAAGTGCGATATTCTTAACCCGCAGCACCTGATGGGCCGGTACTCCGCTCCTGACGTGCTTGACGATCCGGCGTAGCTCAGCTGGCAGAGCGTCCGACTGTTAATCGGATGGTCGTTGGTTCGAATCCAACCGCCGGAGCTGTGGATCGAAGAAGGGAGCACGCACGCGTGCTCCCTTCTTCTGTTTGAACTACTTTCATGGTCGCATGGCACCGATGGCGACACCCGAAGAACAACGCGAGTACCAGCGTCGATGGTTTCAGCAGCGACGCTACCGCGCTGGGTCGGGCTTGCGGCGTCCTTCCAGGATCTAGGGCTTGGGAAGTTACCGGGGCGGCGGTCCAGGTTTGCGCTCGACGCGCCACCGTGCCGCGTGGCACTCTGAATTGGAGGGAAGGTCGGGCGGTGGCGTCGCAAATACCGGGTCAGGCTGGCTGGCGTCGTCACGCATGGCTGCTCCCGGCTGTGCTCGCCGTCGCGCTGATCGGCGTGCTGTGCTGGGGTGCGTGGCGATACGGCTACGACCCGTCGTGGCTGGCCGCCTCCCGATGGCGCCCCTTCCTGCGTACCAGCCAGAACGCGACGATCCTGGCCGCGATGGGGCTGCTGCTCGCCGGGCTGGGCGCCTACTGGTGGCCACGGCGGCGCCAGCACTTGCCGATCGGGCTGATCGTGGTCGTGGTCCTGGTCGTCGTGGCGGCCGTCCTCGGTGCGGCGTCCTACGTCCCGTGCCGCGGCCAGATGAGCACGGTCGGCGTCATGTTCTGGATCCTCCAGCTGTACGTGGGGCAGCCGCCGAACATCTACCAGGGGTCAACCGCGGCGCCAGGCTGTGGCGGAGCGCCACCACCGGCCCTGCAGCTCGGGCAGATCGACGGCCTCAGCGCGACGCTGATCGGCGCGATCGCGGTGGCGTCGGTGCTGTGGCGGCAGCCGCTTGACCGGCTCCAGTCCCGGTTCGCCCGCGACGCGACCATCTTCTCCGGCCTGAGCACGTTGACCCTTCCGCTGCTGCGGCGGCTGACGGAGCGGGCGCGCAGCCCGCACGACGTTATCGTCATCGAGCCCGACGAGGACAACCCGGTGCTCGAGGAGGCCAAGCTCACCGGGGCACGGATCGTGATCGGCGACCCGTCCTCGCCGCACCCGCTGCGCCCTATCATCGAGGCCTGGCGCGGCTACGCGCTCAGCCAGCTCTACGCGCTGCGGGACCGGGTCCAGGAAAACGAGGCGATCATCGCGACGGCGGAGGCCATCCTGAACCGCTACCAGCCCGACCCGGACCGCCAGCCGCACCTCGTCGCGCTCGTCGACGACCCGAGGCAGGCCGACCACTGGCGCGGCCGCCACAGCGGCACATCGCAGGTGTGGTTCGAGGACGCGCTCAGCCCGGCCGAGGCCACCGCCCGCGGCCTGGCCTCCCGCGTGCTGCGCACGGCGCCGCGGCAACTGCTTGTCTGCGGCGACAGTACCCTCACGCTGGCTATCTTGCTGGAGCTGGCCCGCCGGGCCTGGGAGCAGGCCGAGCTTGTTAAGGCGGCGGCGGCAGGCCGTGCGGCGGCACCGGAGCTGGCGCCCAGTCCGGACGAGCCATCACCACTGCCAATAGTCCGGATTGCCCTGCTTGACCTGCGGGCGGCCGACATCAGGCGCGAGTATCTCGCGTCCGCGTCCGCGGCGATCCTCGCGTCGCTCCCAGCGCTGGACCCCCGTCCGGTCCGCTGGCGTGACCATCTGCTGCGCATGCTCGACGCCATGGACCCGGCCCAGGCCAGAGCGACGGCCGTCATCATCACGCAGAGCCCGCCGGGCAGCGGGGTGCACGAGGCGGGCCGGGTCGCGCGGCTGCACCCGGAGACCCCAGTGTTCGTGCTGGCACCTGCGGAGGGCGACCGGGGCGAGCCGGTCTTCGACCTCCTGCACCCGTTCGAGCTTGGCCTGCTCGTGGAGGGCGAGGTTCCCGAGGACATCTGGACCCGGGTCGCCAGGCACTGGCACGAGTGCTACCGGCTGAGCCATCCGCTGCCGCCGGGGCACCTGAAGAGCCCGGCCCGGGTGCCGTGGCCTGAGCTTGACCCGTTCCTGCGCCAGGACAACATCCTTCAGCTGCGCTCGATCCTGGCGGCGGCCGCGGCGTGTGGCCGGCAGTGGGCGGCCGTGCACGTGGTACCACCGGGCAGCGTCATCGAGCTGAGCGAGCAGGAGCTGACGAGGATCGCGACCAGCGAGCACACGCGCTGGCGGGAGCGACGGGTGGCCGCTGGCCGGGTCCACGAAAATGCCGTGCCCTTTGAGGAGCTGCCGCCGCGGCTGCGCGCCGAGGTGCGCGAGAGCCTGCGCACGCAGCTCGCCCAGCTCGAGGACGTGGGCTTCGTGCCGATTGTCCCGGCCGGCGGCCCCGCGGGCGCGGCAGCCTACGAGCGCGTCGGGCTCGTCCGGGCCAGCCGACTGCACGAGCCGCTTGAGTGGACCACGCGTGCGGGCGAGCAGATGCACGGCAATTCCGGTGACTGGCGGGTGGTCGACGAGGCCGGGAACATGCGGACGATCACCGACCCTGACTTTCGGTCGAGCCACGAGCCGGCCGGCGTGGGCCGATGGCGCCGGGCCGGCAGGTACCGGGCCTGGCAGGTGCACGAGGAGGTCGTGGTCAGGACAAAGGAAGGCAAGGCGGCCGCCCGCGTCGGCGACTGGATCGTCGAGGCACCTGCCGGCGAGCGCTGGCCGGTGCGCAGCAGCCAGTTCCAGTGGAGCTACCGGCCGGTCGCAAGCCCGCCGGCGGCATTGCCGCTTCTCGTCGAGCAGGAAGAAACGTGTCCTCATGATCATTGAACGGCAAGAAGACGTGACGCCCGCCGTGCTGGCGGTGATGCAGCAGACGACCGATCCTCGTCTGCGGGAGATCATGACGTCACTGGTCTCGCACTTGCACGCGTTCGTCCGCGACGTGCGGCTCACCGAGGAGGAGTTCCAGTCGGCTACCGCCATACTCAACGAGATGGGCCAGGTCACGACCGACACGCACAACGAAATGGTGCTGATGGCCGGGTCCCTGGGGGTATCGACGCTTGTCTGCCTGATGAATAACGGCGACCGTGGCGCAGCCGACACGCAGCAGTCCTTGCTGGGGCCCTTCCTGGAGAATGCATTCCCCGCGGGTGGACAACGGTGGTTCGATCGCCCGTTCCGAGACGCCCGGGCCGGTCTTGCTCGTCACCGCACGGGTCCAGGACCGTGACGGCAATCCGGTCGCGGGGGCCGAGGTGGACGTGTGGCACTCGTCGCCGGCCGGGCTGTACGAGCAGCAGGATCCCGAGCAGGCGGAGATGAACTTGCGCGGCAAACTCGTCACCGACGAGGTAGGGCGCTTCTGGTTCCGGACCGTCAAGATGGCCGGCTACCCCATTCCCACGGACACGGTCGTGGGCCGACTGCTCAAGGCGCAGGACCGCCATCCCTTCCGTCCGGCGCACCTGCACGTCCTGATCTACAAAGAGGGCTACAAGACGCTGATCGCGCAGGTCTACGCGAACGACGACCCGCGCCTCGACACCGATGTGCAGTTCGGTGTCACACGTGCCCTAATCGGCGATTTCCGACGGCACGACGAACCGCACCCGGCTGATTTCACCGTCGGGACTCCCTGGTACTCCCTTGATTACACGTTCACTCTCGAGCCAGGCGTGGCCAAGCTCCCGCGGCCTCCCATCAAGTAGCAGGGCTGGGTGGCCAGGACCAGCGAGCAGCTGGCCTGGCAGTTCAGGTCGCCGGCGATCGGCGCCAGACCTGAAGTGGAATAGCGCGGGGTCCGGGCGCGTTAGCGGGGCATGACCGAGCAGCAGTCGTCCGCAGAAGATGTGCAGTTCTGGTTTGATCCGCTATGCCCCTGGGCGTGGATCACCTCCCGCTGGATGCTGGAGGTCGAGAAGGTCCGCAGCGTTCGGGCCGACTGGCGGATCATGTCACTGGCCTACCTGAACCTTGTGCAGCACGGGGGCCAGGGGCTGAGCGAGGAGTACGTGGAGCGGATGAACCGGGCCTGGGGCCGGTCCGGGTGTGCGCCGCCGCCGCGCTCGACGGCGGCAACGAGGGGCTCGGGTCGCTGTACACCGCGATCGGCACCCGGTTCCACAACCAGGGACGGAGCGACGATCCAGCCGTGATCCCGGAGGCCCTGGCCGAGGCGGGGCTGCCCGCGTTCCTGGCCGACGCCGCCGAGTCCGCCGAGTTCGATGACTTCATCAAGAAGTCGCACCACGAGGCGTTCGATCAGGTCGGCCTTGACGTGGGCACGCCGGTGATCCGCATCCGTGGCAAGGCGCTGTTCGGCCCGGTGATCACCCCCGCGCCCAAGGGCGAGGCGGCGGGTGAGCTGTGGGACGGCCTTGTGCTCGTGAGCAAGGCGGACGGGTTCTTTGAGCTCAAGCGGAGCCGGGACCGTAAGCCCTCGTTCGAGTAAGCTCAGGCCCTCCATAGGGGGCTGGCTTCTTCCTTACGGGGGCTGGCTTCTTCGGCGGTAGCGATCGCGCGTACTCGATGCTCAGCTCCACCCAGGCAGACAGGTCGTCGTCGGTCGCCAGGTGTTCCGCGTCCACGCGCAGCCAGCCCTGCATCTCGCGACCTTGCATCACCGCGATGGTCGCCTTGCTCGCCGCGGCGAGCTCGTCCGTGCGCGCTCGGTCGACGTGGACGAGCGCGCCGCCGTGCCCGCTGGCTGATATCGCCATGTGCCCGCGGATGAGGAAGGCGAGTCCGCCGAACATCTTCTTCTCGGTTAGCTCAGGATCCGGGCCGATCAGGTCCCGGATCCGGCTCGCGAGGCCTTCGTCATACGCCATGAAGCCGATCGTAACCGGATAACGTCAAGATCGCCCCGTGCCATGGTGGTCTGGGCGCTCGGCTGGCTGGTCCTGCCGGATGGCAACGAGCGGGCGTTCCAGCTGACCGCCTCCTGGCGGGGGACTCTTGTGGTGTTACACAAAAAATAGGTCCCTATGTTAGGCTAAGCCACATGCAGAGCACGCCACTGATCTCTGAACTGCTGAAGTCGGGGCAGAAGTCGTTCTCCTTCGAATTCATGCCGCCGAAGACGGAAGCTGATGAGCAGCAGCTATGGCGCGCGATCAGGGAGCTTGAGTCCCTGCGCCCCACGTTCGTCTCCGTGACCTACGGTGCGGGCGGCTCGACGCGGGAGCGCACGGTGAACGTGACCGGCCGGATCGCCAGGGAGACGTCCCTCACGCCGGTCGGGCACCTCACCGCAGTAAACCACTCCGTCGCTGAGCTCAGGAACGTGATCGGCGCCTACGCCAACGCTGGCGTGCGCAACGTGCTCGCCCTGCGCGGGGATCCGCCAGGCGACCCGAACGCCGAGTGGATTGCCCACCCGGAAGGCTTCTCGCACGCTGACGAGCTCGTCAGGCTAGCGCGGAGCGTCGGCGACTTCAGCGTCGGAGTCGCGGCGTTCCCTGAACTGCATCCACGCTCGCCCGATGAAGAGACCGACATCAGGTACTTCGTAGCGAAGTGCCGCGCCGGGGCGGACTACGCGATCACGCAGATGTTCTTCTACATCGAGGACTACCTCCGGCTTCGGGACCAGGTCGCCAAGCACGGCTGCGACATCCCGATCATCCCTGGGGTCATGCCCGTTACCAGCCTGCGGATTATCGAGCGCTCGATCGAGCTGAGTGGCTGCAAGATACCCCCAGGCCTACTGGAAAGCGTCCGGGCGGCCGACGCCAGGGGCGATAAGGCGGCCATCCGCAAGATCGGCGTCGAGTACTCTGCGGAGCTCTGCGAACGGCTGCTCGCCGAGGACGCGCCCGGCCTGCACTTCTGCACGCTCAACTGGTCCCGCGCAACCAGGGAGATCTACCAGTTGCTCGGCCTCGGCGGAGCCAGGGCCGACCAGGCGCCGGTGCTGTCGGGCTGACCCGCACGCCTCGCCACGACCATGGGCGGCTCGTCCCGGCATCTGGCCAGGGGGGATGCCAGAATGAGTCACATGAACAAAGCGCAGTACGACAGGGTCGGGACGGGGCAAGGCTTCTTCGCCGCCCTGGACCAAAGCGGCGGTAGCACGCCTGGGGCACTGGCGGCGTACGGCATCGGCCGGGAGCGCTATAGCTCCGAGGCGGAGATGTTCGACCTGATGCAGGCGATGCGCGTCCGCGTGCTGAACAGTCCGGCATTCGACGGGTCGCGGGTCCTTGGGGCCATCTTGTTCGAGCAGACGATGGAGCGCGGCGTGAACGGGGTGCCGACCGCCACGCACCTGTGGGAGCACAAGAACATCGTTCCGTTCCTGAAGGTCGATCAGGGACTCGTCGGCGAGCAGGACGGCGTGCAGCTCATGAAGCCGATCGACACCCTCGATGACCTGCTCGGGCGTGCCCAGCAGCACCAGATGTTCGGCACCAAGATGCGCTCGGTGATCAAGCACGCCAGTCAGGCAGGGATCTCGGCGATCGTCGAGCAGCAGATCGGGTACGCCAGGCGGATCATGGCAGCCGGCCTGGTCCCGATTATGGAGCCCGAGGTCAGCATCGACAGCCCGCACAAGGAGCAGGCCGAGATCCTGCTGCGGGACGCGCTGCGCAAGTGCATCGCGGAACTGCCGCAGGACGCGGTCGTGATGATCAAGCTCACGATCCCGACCGAGCCTGGGCTGTACGGCGACCTAACGGCAGACCCGCGCGTCCTGCGAGTACTGGCGCTGTCAGGCGGCTACAGCCGCGCCGAGGCGTGCGCGCTCTTGGTTCGTGACCCGGCCATGATCGCCAGCTTCTCCCGCGCGCTGCTGGAAGGGCTCACGCAGAGCCAGGCCGATGAAGAGTTCAACGCAGGGCTGGAGTCGACGGTCGAGCAGGTCTACCAGGCGTCGGTGGTCAAGCAGCCCTGAGTTCTTGAGTCCCGGCCGCAAGGGCGTTCTCTCATGCGGAGAGTCGTTTTCCCGCATGTAGGCAATATGGTGCTACTTACAGTCCTGATTAATGCTAGCGTTGTCGCCAGCCATGTGCTTGACATGTGGACGTAGTGCCATTCGCGGAGAAGGTCCCACGGCATCCGCCGACGCCGCCGCTCGATAACGACGGGAAACCTGATGAGATCGGGAGCAGTTGACCAGGAGCCCGGGCGTGGTCCAACCCGCCTAGTCCCGCAGGCAGACGGTTACGCCGACTACGTCGACCCGACGCGCGAGCCGTCCCGCCCGACAGGTCCTGGCCAGCATCGCTCGCAAGCCCGGCGCGCGCCGGGCCAGGGGCCGACGCGCAGCATCCCGACCGGCTCGATCCACATCAGGGGCGTCCCGTCGTCTGCCGCCAGGCGCGGCACTCAGCGCCCGATCCGGACCACGATCACGTGGCTGCTGATCCTCCCGCTGATCACGATGATCGCGCTGTACGCCTACGCCGCTTACAGCACCATCGGCCCCGTCGAGGCCAAGCAGCACTCCGCCGCCGTCAGCATCGACGTCGACCAACCGGCCACGCTCGTGGCCGAGGCGCTCCAGGCGGAGCAGGCGGACACCTTCATCTACCAGGCATCGGACCATCTGGCCCTGCCCGATAGCAAGCTGACCGCCCCCGGCACGGGGGCCTACGCGCAGACCGACGCGGCCATCGCCGCGTACGAGGCCGGCACGAAGAAGGCGCAGGGCGACCTGCCGGCGACGGCGAAGCAGGCGAGCGCCGTCCTGCTCTCGGCTCTCAACACGCGCCTTAAGCTCCGGGCGGAGGCGCAGTCCGGCAGCCTCAACGGGCTGGCCGTCTTCCAGAGCTACCTCGCCATCTCCCAGTCGTTCCTCGGGTCCTTCGTCAACCTGACCAACCCGGACGAGACGATCCAGATGTACTACCAGGGCGACGGAACGCTCGACGGCGGCAGCGCCACCGATGACCTTGGCGAGGCCGCCGCCCTGCTCGAGGGTGTCATGGCTGGTGGCGGCTACATGAGTCCGCAGGAGTACCAGCTCTTCGACCAGCTGTACAACGAGCAGCAGCAGGACTTCACCCTCATCAAGCAGCCGGTGTACTGGCAGGTGAGTCCAGACCCGTACTGGACCTCGGTGGACGGCAATCCGGCAGCGATGGGCACCCCGCAGGTCAAGGCTGCGCTGGACCTTGAGCAAGAGGTCCTCGCCGATGGTTCCAACCGCGCGACGGTCAGGCTTCCGATCCCCCTGAGGCAGGTGCAGGACTCGATTGGCGCGGTCATCGCCCCGTCATCGCCGCTACTGACCGCCAAGGACATCGCCCAGCTGGGCCAGACGGCCACTGACAACCACCAGGGTGACGAAATCGAGGAGCGCCTAGCCGCCGTCGGCGTGGGCGGTCTCCTCGTCGTTATCCTCGCGCTGCTACTGCTGCTGAGGTTCGGCGCCCGGATCTCTCGCGAGCTGACCGCGCTCCGCAACGCGGCCCAGGTGCTGTCCGGCGAGCGGCTGCCGAGCGTCGTGCGCCGCCTGCGTGCCGGTGACGACGTGGATGTCGAGGCCGAGGCCCCGGCGCTGAACCTGAAGACCAGGACCAGAGAGGTCACCGAGACCGCCGACGCGTTCTCCGCCGTCCAGCACACGGCGATTGAGGCCGCAGTCGAGCAGGCGACGCTCCGCAAGGGCGTCAGCAACGTGTTCCGCAGCCTGGCCCGCCGCAACCAGTCCCTGGTGCAGCGGCAGCTACGGATGCTGGACGAGATGGAGCGCGGCACCCAGGACCCGGACGTGCTAGCCCAGCTCTTCCGGCTCGACCACCTGACCACCCGGATGAGGCGCCAGGCAGAAGGCCTCATCATCTTGTCCGGCTCGGCTCCCAGCCGGCGCTGGCGGCAGCCGGTCGCCGTGGTCGAAGTCCTGCGCGGCGCCATCTCCGAGATCGAGGACTACGTCCGGGTGGACCTGGTCACCGACTCGCCGGACTACCTCGCCGGTGCTCCCGTCGCTGACGTGACCCACCTGCTGGCTGAGCTCATCGAGAATGCCGTCGTCTACTCGCCGCCCGCCACCCGGGTCGCGGTCCGCGGCGGCCGGGTCGCCAACGGCTACGTAATCGAGGTGGAGGACCGCGGCCTCGGCATCCCGACCGCCGCCAGGGACGCGCTCAACGAGCGGCTCGCGCAGCCGCCGGACTTCGACCTGACCGACAGCGACCAGCTTGGCCTGTTCGTGGTCAGCCGGCTCGCGATCCGCAACGGAATCAAGGTGTCGCTGCGCGAATCCGGCTTCGGCGGCACCACGGCCATCGTGCTGCTGCCCGGCCCGCTCGTGGTGACCGAGGACGAGGCTAAGGTCCTTGCCGCACAGGGTCCACAGGGTCCACTGGGTCCACAGGGTCCACAGGGTCCGCTTGGCGCCATCGGCGCGGGCAACCGGCCGACCGAGGCAGATGGACCCTCCGTGACAAGCCGCCGGGTTCCGCGTCTTGACCGCCCGGTTGACCGCCCGGCCACGGCCGCGCATGATTACCACGACTTGGGCGACGGCTTTGGAAGCGGTACTTCCGGAACCGGGTCGTATGGTGGCGGCCCAGTCGGCAGCGGCCAGTATGGCGCTGGTGCGCCGGGCAGCGGCCAGTCCTTCGGCGGAGGCAGCCTCCCTTCGCGCGGCGAGCCGGTCGGCACTGGCTCGTTCGGCGGGGGGACGTTCCCGACGGGTGGCGGCTCGTCCTTCGGCCGTGGCCAGGCACCGGGTGGTGATTCCTTCGGCGGCGGTTCCTTCAACAGCCGGTCGTCCGCTGGCGGGCCTGGCGGTAGCTCGTCGCCTGACGGTGGCACGTTCGGCACTGGAGCCTCCCGAGCCGTGGTGGCCCGTCATCGGATGGCTCCTTCGGGGGTGGGACAATGCCGTCCCGTGGCGGCAGCGGGCGCGGTGCGTTCGGTAACCCGGCACCATTCCAGGACGCCCCCGCCTCTGGCCCGATCCAGGCGGTCGGCGACGGGGGCGGCCGCAGCGACGGGGTTGGCCCGAATGGGCTGCCGAAGCGGCAGAAAATGGCCAGCCTTGCCCCGCAATTGCGCGAGAATCGCTTCGAGGCATCCAAGGGCTCCCTCGCCGGGCGCTCACCTGAGCAGGCCCGCGCACTCCTGTCGTCCATCCAGCGTGGCCTGCGGACCGGGCGTGACTCCGGGACCGAGAGAGATCCCGGCACCGGGAGCCAGCCCGGTGGCGGGGACCAGGCTGGCTCCGGGTACTCCAGCGGCAGCGGTGACGGCACCGACGACAGGAAGGCGCGATGAGCGGAGGCTCTGTGCAAGAACTTGACTGGCTCCTGTATGACCTGTCGGCCTCGGTCGACGGAGTCCAGAGCGCTGTCATCCTTTCCCCGGACGGCCTGACCCTTGGCAGGTCACCGGGCCTTAACCCGCTGGACGCCGACACGCTCGCCGCACTCGCCGCCGGCGCTCAGGCCCTCGCCCACGGCGCGGGCCGGAAGTTCGGCTCGGGTGACGTCGTCCAGACAACGATTGAGATGGACGCCGCCATCTTGTTCATCACCCCGGCGGGCCGGGGTACGTCCGTGGCCCTGATCGCCGAGGCCAACGCCGATCATGGGCAGATTGCCTACGAGCTAGCCGTCCTGGTGAAGCGCGTGGGGCAGCACATGATCGCTGATCCGAGGTTTCCAGTCCGCGACATCGTCTAGCAGGAGCACCTGACCAGCGCCTGCTAGCACGGGTACGCGCCGGAATAAGAGCAATCCAGGAACACACTCTTCACCGGGCTGTAGCCGCACACGTCCTGGGCGTTGACGACCCATTTCAGGTTCGTCCCGGAAAAGTGCAGGGCATCGTGGATGTGCGGCAGCGCGACGGTGAAGATAGTCGCAACCATCGGCCCAGCTGGCACGTTTTAGAGGATGTGACTACGCTTCCGTCTCGCCGGCAGTTTCTGTCCGGTACTTCTGCGCTTGCTGTGAGTGGCCTGGCTGTCGGGGCATACGGGGCCGGCCGTTCTGTATCGCGGGCGGATAATCCTGTCCGGATCTCCGACTCTCCGGTCGCGCGGGTCAGCCTCGCCCGGTCGTCCGGGCCCACGCCATCGGACTGGGCGGCGCTTGGCCGGGACCTGCACGGGCACCTGGTGCGGCCAGGTGACGCGAGCTACAACGTGGACAAGCGGCTGTACGACCCACGGTTCGACGGGCTGAGCCCGGCGGGGATCGCCTACTGCCACAGCGTCGGGGACGTGGTGACGTGCCTGGCATTCGTTCGAAAGTTCGGCGTCCCGGTCGCCGCGAGGTCAGGCGGCCACAGCTACGCGGGCTGGTCGTCGACAACCGGGCTGATCGTGGACGTCACGCCGCTGAACGAGGTGGTCGTGTCCGGGACGACCGCCTCCATCGGGTCCGGGGCGCACCTCATCGACGTGTACAACGGCCTTTACTCCCATGGGCGCGTGGTTCCTGGGGGATCGTGCCCGACGGTCGGAATCGCTGGCCTCACGCTCGGCGGCGGAATCGGCGTTACCGGCCGGGCACACGGACTGACCTGCGACAACCTTGAGCAGGTCGAGATCGTCACCGCCGATGGCAAGGTACGCTATGCCAGCCCCAAGGGCGACTCGGACCTGTTTTGGGCGTGCCAGGGCGGGGGCGGCGGCAACTTCGGCATCGTGACCCGGTTCACCTACCGGACCTGGGCGGTCTCCGACGTCTCCTACTTCTTCCTCTACTGGCCGTGGTCGCGGGCTGCCTCGGTAGTCGCCGGCTGGCAGTCCTGGGCGCCGCACGCGCCATCCGCGCTGTGGTCCAACATGCACCTGTCTGCAGCGCCCGGCGGCTCGGTGCCGTCGGTCGAGGTGGGCGGCACCTACCTGGGCAGCGCGAGTGGCCTGTCCAGCCAGTTGGACGCACTGTACCGTGCGGTCGGCTCGTACCCGTCGTCCGTCTACACGAACCGCGCATCCTACCTGGAGGTGATGCTGGTGATGGCCGGCTGCGGCGGCCAGACCGTCGCGGAGTGCCGTCTGCCGTCCCAGGGGCCGTACGGCACGTTCCCCCGCGTGCCGCAGTACGCCAAGTCAGACTTCTTCACCAAGCCGCTGACCAGCGCCGGGATCGACACCATGCTGCACGGGGTGGAAGCCATGCAGTCCGTCGCCGGCGCTGCGGGCGGGGCCGGCGGGATCGCCCTGGACGCGCTGGGCGGCGCGATCAACCAGGTGAAGGCGGACGCGACAGCCTTCGTGCACCGGGACGCCCTGTTCGACGCGCAGTACACGACGAACTGGTCCACCGGGGCTGGCTCGGCCGGGATCGCCAACCAGCATGCCTGGCTGCGGTCATTCTGGCAGTCGATGCGGCCCTACGCCAGCGGGCAGGCGTACCAGAACTACATCGATCCCGACCTGACGGCCAAAGGTGCCTGGAAGACGGCATACTACGGGTCGAACTTCGCCCGGCTGGCCACAGTGAAGGCTAAGTACGACCCGACGCGGCTGTTCAGCTTCCCGCAGGGAGTGTTACCTGGGGGTGCAAACCAGCCCCCGGGCCCCCGGCCCGCTGGGGCTGGGCGCCGTGGGCACATCGGGTTGCGTCGCGCGAGGCCTCCCGCCGTACCTGGCTGGCTTTCCCCGGATCTTCGCGGGGCTACGCTGGGGTTCTGTGATTGTTGACATTCATGGGCACTACACCACGACTCCGCCGGGGCTGGGCGCCTACCATGACGCGCTGCATGCCCGGCTGGCCGCTGGAGCGGCTGGCGAGCTACCGCCGTTGCCTGTTATCAGCGACGACGATATCCGGGAGAGCATCGAGGGCAACCAGCTGCGAGTGCAGCGGGAGCGCGGGATCGACCTGACGATCTTTTCCCCGCGTGCATCGTGGATGGAGCATCACGTCACGGATGTGGCCACGGCGGTCGCCTGGGCACGGGCCTCGAACGACCTCCTGTACCGGGTGACCAGGCTGTTTCCCGCGAATTTCGCGCCGGTGTGCCAGCTGCCCCAGGTGCCCGGCGGGTCGCTCGCACCGTGCGTTTGCGAGTTGCGGCGGTGCGTGACCGAGCTCGGGTTCATCGGCTGCAACCTGAACCCGGATCCAGCTGGCGGCTTCTGGAGCTCGCCGCCGCTGACCGACGAGTACTGGTTCCCGCTGTACGAGGCGATGACCGAGCTCGACGTGCCCGCGATGATTCACGTCTCGACCTCGTGCAACCCAGCGGCGCACACGCTTGGCGCGCACTACCTGAACGCCGACACGACCGCGTTCATGCAGCTGGTAAGCGGTCGCCTGTTTGAGCGGTTCCCGTCCTTGCGGTTCGTGATCCCGCATGGTGGCGGAGCAGTGCCCTACCACTGGGGCCGGTTCGTCGGGCTGACGGTGCGGGAGGAGCTGCCGTCCATCGAGGAGAACGTGCTCGGCAACGTGTACTTCGACACGTGCGTGTACCACCAGCCCGGCATCGACCTGCTGACCAGCGTGGTGCCCGTCGACAACATCCTGTTCGCGTCGGAGATGCTCGGTGCCGTCCGCGGCGATAACCCGCAGACGGGTGCGTCCTGGGACGACACCAAGCGCTACGTCGACGCCGCCAAGCTGACCGACGCCGACCGGCGGAAGATCTTCGAGCTCAACGCGCGGAAGGTGTACCCGCGGCTGGGCGCTTAGGCGCCGCCGCTGTGCTTCCCGCGCGGCTAGTCGTTGGACAAAAGCCAGTCCAGGGCGGCGGCCGCCGTCCAGGACTGGTGGACACTGCCCAACGGCAGGCCGGTCAGCGCATGGTAGTACTCGGCGTAGCTGCCGTCCTCCAACTGGGCGATCCCGGCCGCCGCTAGCTTGTCGGCGATGACCTCCTCGCCCTCACGGCGCAGCGCCCAGGTGAGCAGCCAGTTGAAGACTGGCCACACCGGGCCGCGCCAGTAGCACCCCGGGTTGAACCCGGGTGAGCAGGGCGATGTGCTCGGCGGCAGCGGCCACTTGAGCGCAGGGTGCCCGCACCAGCGCTCGCTGAGCAGCAGGTCGACCTGGTGCCGTCGCAGTTCCTCCGGGACGCCCCCGGCGATCAGCGGGGCGAACCCGGCGCACGTCTCGGTGCGCAGCCACTTGCCAGTCTTCAGGTCAACATCGACCGCCAGTCCCGAGGTCGTGTCAACGTGGGAAAAGACTGCCGTCCGCGCCCGGGCGGCGCACTCGCGCAGTTCGACGGCTTCGGACCGTCTAAGAAGCCGGTCCGCGAGGTCGGCGAGCAGGTCGCTGGCGGCGGCGTAGATCGCGGTGAACAGCGCGTCGCCGACCTGGAAGCTGCCCGTCTCGCGAAGCTTCGCCGCGTCGTACCCGGCGTGCCTGGCCTCCTCGACGAGCCATAGGTACCGGTCGTACTCGCGATCAGTCGGTCGCTGATCGGCGTTGGTGACATACGCCTTGTCCTTGCGGGTGAAGGCTGGCAGGTCGGCCCCAGGGACCACGTTGCCGTACGGCACGTCCCAGCGAGGAGAGTTGTCCGTCCCGCTCTCCCAGCCGTGGAAGAGCGTCATCAGCCCGGTCGCCTGGTCGGCCCGCTCGCGGGCCAGGAACCGATGCCAGGCAAGCAGCTTGGGGTAGATCCGCGACGCCCAGTCAAGTGTCTGCTCGGCATCCACGCCGCCGTGGGCGGCGGCGACCTCCAAGATCCTGGCCACCGCGATGGCGTGCACCGGTGGGTCAGTGATCCCGCTGGTCGCCGGGGACTGCGGTGCTTGCGGTGAGTACTGCGCGCACCGCCAGTGGTCGGGGCCGGGGAAGTAGCCTGTCGCGGTGGAGTCGAAGACGATGTGCGGCACCATGCCGTTTCGCCACTGGCCGGCGAACAGCGAGTCAAGTTCTAGCCGGGCACGCGACAGGTCCACGACCGCTAGTCCGATCGCGTTGAACCCGGCGTCCCAGCTCCACTGGTGCGGGTAGAGGCGCGGCGAGGCCTTCGTGATGCGGCCAGTGCTGTTGTCGCGCAGGATGTAGGCGGCACGAGCCGCAAGAGTTAGTGAGCCAGTCATCTCAATGTAACCGTAAGGCTAGCCAACATGACGTGCATGTTAACAATGGGGACAGGAGAAATCATCCGTAGACTTCTGTCGCGGGCGTACCTACGGGAAATTACCTTGCGTTAGGCCCAAGCGCCACAGCTCAGCCCTCCGCGGAGGCACACCATTGGTGAAGCTGGGGGCAAGCTGACGCGGTGCTCAGTACCCCAGGACTCGTTGGCGCAGTCGTGTCGTGGCCGTCCCTGCTCGTTGGCGCAGTCGTGTCGTGGCCGTCCCTGCTCGTTGGCGCAGTCGTGTCGTGGCCGTCCCTGCTCGTTGGCGCAGTCGTGTCGTGGCCGTCCCCGCTCGTTGGCGCAGTCGTGTTGGCTAAGCTTGTCGTTTAACCTATTTTCGGGTCATATCGTGGCATAGCCGTCAAAGTCGGTCTTTTGTTCTGGTTGCTGTACGTGTGCGGCCGTTTCCCTCATGCTGGGTGTTGCGACACATCCGCAGCGGCGAGAGGAAACGGCCGTGAATGCAACGCTCTCATGTCCTGGCGTGCCCGCGCAATCGCTGGCGGCGGCCGGACGGCTGGCGGGGTTCCGGCAGGAGCTGTACCGGTGCCTGACGTCGCGACGGGACGCGCTGTTCGGCCTGGCTGACGCGGTGCTGTGCGCGGGCGGGCGGGTGACGGACCTGGCGCGGCTGTCGCTGGTGCCGGAGTTCGGGCGGGGCCATGGCGCGCTGTACGACGCGCTGAGCGCGGGACGGGTGGACTTCGGGCGGGTGCGGTGGCTGCTGGCGGGGCTGCCGCTGCCGTCCTGGCCGGACGGGCGGGTCCGGCTGGCGGTGGACGTGTGCTCCTGGCTGCGGCCGGACGCGGAGGCGTCCCCGGAGCGGCTGTTCTGCCACGTGAGCGGCCGGGGCGCGAGCGCGGGGACGGTGCTGCCGGGGTGGCCGTACTCGTTCGTGGCGGCGCTGGGGCCGGGCCGGTCGTCGTGGGCGGTGCCGCTGGACGCGGTCCGGATCGGCCCGGATGACGACGAGGCGGAGGTGACCGCCGCGCAGCTGCGCGAGGTGATGGGCCGGCTGGCGGCGGCGGGGCACTGGCGGCAGGGGGGCCCGCCGGTGATCATCGCCATGGACTCCGGGTACAACGCGTCCCGGCTGGCGTGGCTGCTGGCGGACCTGCCGGTGGTGCTGGTCGTTCGGGTCCGGTCCAACCGGGCGTTCTACCGGGCGCCCCCGCCCCCGCCCCCGCGGCCGCGGGGGCTGCGGGGCGCGGCTGGCCGGGGCCGGCGGCACGGCCCGCCGCTGCGCTGCTCCGACCCCTCGACGTGGGGCGGGCAGTGCGTCGCCACGGCCGGGGAGTCGGCGCGCCATGGCCTGCTGGAGGTAGCCGCCTGGCACCGGGTGCACCAGAAGCTGCTGCGCCGGGACGGCGGCTGGCAGGGCCACGAGGGCGACCTGCCGGCCGTCGAGGGCACCCTCATCCACGTGGCCGCCGCCGCGCCCCGGCCGGGCTGGGGCGCGATGTGGCTGTGGGCGTCGGACCCGGCCGCCGGCGAGCAGGAGGTCACCGTGCTGTGGCAGGCCTACTTCCGCAGGTTCGACCTGGAGCACGTGTTCCGGTTCCTGCGCCAGCAGCTCGGCTGGAGCCGCCCGCTGCTGCGCGACCCGGCCGCCGCCGACCGCTGGACCTGGCTCGTCATCGCTTGCTACGCCCAGCTGTGGCTGGCCCGCACCCTGGCTGCCGCCCGCCTGCCCTGGCAGCCCCCGCTCCCGCCCGCCGCGGTCACCCCGGGCCGGGTCCGCGCGGGATTCCGCTGCGCCCGCGCGATCGTCGGCACCCCGGCCAGGGCAGCGAAGCCCTCAGCACCCGGCCCTGGCCGTCCCCAAGGCTCCGTCAACAAGCACAAGGCCCAGCGCCATCCCGTCGGCAAGAACAGCCCAAAACACCCCAGACAGCATAAAAAACCCAGGCGCAAGCCAAGCCCTACAGGTTAAACGGCAAGCTAAGCGGCCTCGGTGGCGTCGTCGCCTGCGTTCCGCCGCGACTCGCTGGCGCCGACGAGCTGATGAAGGAGGATGTTCGAGGCGTTCGGCCGGCCGCCCCCGCCTGCCTGCAGGGGGCCTGGGAATGTTGAAGGTTCAAGCAGTGTTTGCGCGTAGGTGAGTGCCCCAAACGGCTCGTACTAGAGTCGGCTGCAACGGTACGTAGGGAGACATCATGCCAGCTGTCACCGTCGATAATCTTCTGCTCCTGCCCCGGGTGGCCGAGCCTGGGCCGCAGGCCGATCGCCCTGTCATCAAGGTCACTACTGCCCCGTCGGGCTATGAGGGCGAGGGGTTCCCGGTGCGCCGTGCCTTCGCCGGAGTTGACCAGGCCCTGCTCGACCCGTTCATCCACATGGACCAGATGGGCGAGGTCGAGTACGCCGCCGGCGAGCCGAAGGGCACGCCCTGGCATCCGCACCGCGGCTTCGAGACCGTGACGTACATGATCGATGGCACATTCCGCCACCAGGACTCCCAGGGCGGAGGCGGCCTCATCACCAACGGCGACACTCAGTGGATGACCGCTGGCGCGGGCATCTTGCACATCGAGGAGCCCCCGGAGGAGCTCGTCGCGAGCGGCGGGATCTTCCACGGGTTCCAGCTGTGGGTCAACCTGCCGCGGGCGCAGAAGATGACATCGCCCCGTTACCAGGACATCCGTGCCGGGTCGGTCGCGCTGCTGACCTCGGCCGACGGCGGCTCGCTGCTGCGGGTCATCGCCGGGTCGGTCGGCGGCCACGACGGGCCGGGCGTCACGCACACCCCGATCACGCTGGTGCACGCGACCGTGTCACCTGGTGCCCAGGTGCGGCTGCCGTGGCGGGCGGACTTCAACGCGCTCGGCTACGTGCTCGCCGGGTCCGGGACCGTGGGTGCCGGGAAGCGGCCGGTGCGGACCGGGCAGCTGGCGGTCTTCGGGCCGGGCTCGTCACTGACCATCGCCGGGGATCGTGTCATGGAAGGGCCGTCGCCCTCGCTGGACATCTTGCTGCTGGGCGGCGAGCCGATCCGCGAGCCGGTGGCGGCCTACGGCCCGTTCGTCATGAACACCCGCGCAGAGCTCGCGCAGGCCTTCGAGGACTTCCAGGCAGGGCGCCTCGGCGCCATGCCGGCGCAGTCCGTCCCCGCCGAGACGCACCCCGGCCACGACGTGCTGTGACACGGGCCGTGCGGCCAAGTACAAACGCAGGCGCCCCGGGCTGGGTTCCCGGGGCGCCTAAGGCTGGTGATACTACGGGTATCAGGAGCCGGGCGTGTCGTCGGTGCTCGTGGAAGAGGCGGTCAGGATCGACAAAAGCGTGGCGCCGATGGGAGAGCCCAGGCCGGTGCAGGGGTCCCAGCCGGGGCCTGCCGAGTAGGCGCCGTTGTTGCCCTGAGTGATGTCGTTGAAGCCGGACGCGTCCACGCCCGGGGACGCGCCGACATAGATCAGCGGCTGCAGCAGGCCGAACTTCTTGCCCGCCGCCTGTGCCAGCCGCGCGATCAGCCCGGCCCACAGCGGCGCCACCGCCGACGTGCCACCGACCGGCTGCTGCTGCCCGGCGACGACGACATCGTAGCCGGACACCGGGTCCGCGTTACCGCACACATCCGGCACGCCGCGGCCGGTCAGCACTGACGAGGCGGCGGCCGGGGCCTGCCATGACGGCACCGGGAACGCCGCGCTGATGCCGCCGCCGCCAGCACCCTCCTGGTGGGCGACCTCGTTCCAGACCACCTCGGAGATGATCTTGTTGGAGGCCGGGTCGCCGATGAGCGTCGTGCCGCCGCAGGCCAGCGCGTGTGGCGACGATGCCGGGAAGTCCACCTGGGCCGGCCCGTTCACCTGCTGCGGGTTGTCGCTCGACCCGTTGTCGCCGGCCGCCACCGTGACCGTGACGCCGAGCGCCGCCGCGTCCTGGAACGCGTCGTCCATCGCGGTCCGGCTCTGCTGCGACCACGACGGCTCGGGACCGCCCCAGCTGATCGAGATGACCGTCGGCGTCGGGGTCGCGTGCACCGCCGTCGTCACCGCGTCAAGGAACCCCGCGTCGGAGGTCTGAGTCGAAAAGTACACGACCTGCGCGGCACCGGGTGCCACCGCGCCCGCCACCTCAATGTCCAGCGCGACCTCACCGTCCGCGTCCGTGTCCACGCCCGGCGAGTTCGACCCGCCGTCCACGCCCACAGCGGAGACCGCAGGGACGGAAAGCCCAAGGCCGCTGAAGTACTGCTGCAGGTCCGATGCCTGGTACCCGCCCCCGAGCTCGATGATCGCGATCGTCTGGCCGGTGCCATCCGTGCTGGCCGGGAAGTCATACAGGTCAGCGACCCGCACGGCGGTCAGCGGCACTGGCGAGCCGGGAGATGCCCAGCCTGCCGGGGTGGCCCGGCTCGAGCGGCGCAGTTGCGGGCGCGCGACCGGCCGGTCGTCGAGGCCCAGCACCGCCACCACCACGCCGTCCAGGGCGGAAGGAATGGAAAGCGACCCCGAACGGTACCGGTGATTCGCCGGACCCGACCCCAGGTGATCCGACGTCACCTGCGTCAGCGTGGTGCCAAACGCAGCCGACAGGGCGGCCACGGTCCCGGATACCTTCACGCGGCGGGAGCCGACGTGGACTTCAGTGACGGTGAGGCCGAGTCCCTCGAGCGTCGACCGCACCAGCGCGACATCGGAAGGCGTGGCACCGTAGCGCTCGGCGAGCTCGCCTGTCGTGATCGTCTGCGGCCCCATGACCAGATCGCCAGGAACCTCGGCGCGGCGGCGGAGGATCAGCGTGACGGTGATCGTGGCCTGCTGGTCAAGCGGCGTCCCCATCGGGACGGCACTGGGCAGTTCGGCTCGCTGGCTTCCGGGAAGCGGTACCAGGTCTGGCATGAATCCCCCTCTGATCGGTGGTCTGAGTCCCTGTGGGTCCAGACACGATTCTCTCTCGTCTGAAGGAGGCACAGATGCTGCTTGGGATACATGGCCGATCAGAAGGCAGATGAATAGAGACGTTCGTGGCACCTTCGCAAGGTCAGATGTGCCCTGCCGGCAGGAACCTGGTTTCTTGTCAGCTGGCTCATGTCCACGTGTCGTCGCGCATCGCCGTTTCCTCCTCTATGCATGCTTTCCGGCCCCACGCAATCTAGGATGGCGGCCCGACGGCCGCGCGACCATGAGAGGTCTCCGGCGAAGTAACCGGCGAACTGGTGGGAGCCGCACGCTGGCCGGCTGCGCCGTGCCTGGCTCAGCCGACCGGCAGCGCGACCACGACGTCCAGCTCGCGAATCTCCGCACGCACCTTGTCGCCGTCACGATGGCGCAGGTCGTCGTACACGTCCAGCGCCCGATGCCAGGCCGTCCGGGCGGCGGCCACGTCGCCGGCTGCCCGGTGTGTCTGCGCCAGGTGGCACAGCGTGTTGGCGACCAGCAGCCGGTTCCCAGACGCCGACCCGAGTTGCATCGCACGAGAGAAGCAGTCCACCGCCGAGGCGTACTGGCGCAGATGCTGGTACACGATGCCGAGCGTGTCCCACGTCCCCGCCTCGCCGGGGACGTACCCGAGCGACCGGCACAGCTCGATCGCCTCCAGGCAGCGGTCCCGGGCCTGCTCCAGTTCGCCGAGATGCACCCGGCACCAGGCGGAGTTGTTCAGCGCCGCGGCCCGCACCAGTTGCATGTCCGAGCTGGCGGGCGCTGCCGAGTCCCCGGGGGCCGCCGACGCCAGCTCAAGCGCTTCATCTGAGGCCCGCAGGCTCTCCCGGTACAGCCCCTGGTGGTCGTACGCCTCGGTGATCACCAGAGCTGTCCGCGCCAGGCCGACCCGGTCCCCGATCTGCGTGAAGAGCTCGCGCGCCCGGCCCAGCCAGGTGAGCGCCTCGGCGTGCTCGCCCAGTTGCGACAGCACCGCGCCAAGTCCGCGCATGGCGCGGGCGTAGCCGTTGCGCTCGCCTCGCCGCCGGGCCGCCTCCACGGCCACGTGCTGCGTCGCGACCCCATCGTGCCAGTGCCCGCAGACGTAGTAGTACGTCCACAAGACGACGGGGAACCGCCAGGCGTAGTCGTCCATCTTTTCCTCAACGGCCAGCTCAATCGCCTTAAGCAGCACCTCGTACTCGCCTTCGAGCCACTCAAGCGCGGCCTGCTGGGTGGCGAATGCCTCCGGGCGCACGCCAGGCAGCGGGGGATCGAGGCGGATGGTGTCGTGCCCCGGGTACAGCAGGACACGGGCGGCATGGGCCGTCTGCAAGTAGTGGTCGAGAGTTCGGACAGTGAGCTGGGCCCGCTGCGCCGGGGAAATGGAGTTAAGGGCTTGCTCGACCGCGTAGGAGCGCAGCAGGTCATGGAATGCGTGCCGGCCGGGGACGTGCTCGGTGATAAGGCTTGCGCGGGCGAGCTCGCGCAGCGCGGCGCGGGCCTCGGCCGCAGGGATGGCGGCCAGGCTAGCGGCGGCCGGAGCGGTGATGTCCGGGCCGGGGTGCAGTCCCAGCAGGCGGAACATGCGCGCCGCCGGCTCCGACAGGTGCTGGTAGGACAGCGAGATGACCGTGCGGACGTTCGCGGTCGGGTCGCCCGCGTCAAGCGCGTCGAGCCGCGTCGCGATCTCGGCAAGCTCCTCGGTGAGCGACGCCAGCGAGAGCCGCGGCTGGGCGGCGGCCCGCGCCACGACCACTGACAGTGCCAGCGGGAGCCGGGCGCACAGGCAGGCGATGTCGCGGACGGCCTGCGGCTCCCTGGCGATGCGGTCGGGGCCAAGCCGGGCGGTAAGGAGCTCTTGCGCCTCTGCCTCGGGCAGGACGTCAAGGCTGAGCAGCCGGGCTCCCTCGGACGCCGCGAGCGCGGTCAGCTCGCGGCGGCTCGTGACGATGACGAGGCTGTGCGGTGAGGCCGGCAGCAGCGGCCTGACCTGGGCGACGTCGCTGGCGTTGTCAAGCACGACGAGCATCTTCTTGTCGGCGACGCGGCTGCGGTACAGCGCGGACAGGGCCTCGGTGCCAGCCGGGAGCTGCGCCGGGTGCACGCCGAGCGCGGCCAGGAAGCTGCGCAAGATGTCGGCGGGGTCGGCGGGCATGCTAGACGTGTCAAAGCCGCGCAGGTTCGCATGCAACTGCCCGTCGGGGAACCTCGCGGCTACCTTGTGCGCCCAGTGCAGGGCGAGCGCGGTCTTGCCGACCCCGGCGGTGCCACAGATAGCCGTGATGGCGACCGTTCCGGTCCGGTCGGCCGTGGTGCCGACGGTGAGCTGGGCGAGCTGCTCGTCGAGTTCTTCCAGGGCGCTGGCACGCCCGGCGAAGTGCGGTACGGCGGTAGGCAGCTGCCGCGGCCCGCCGATCGCGTCGGCCAGCGGGTCTGCGGCGGGGCTGCTCAGGTCGCTGGCGCTAAGAGCCGGTACAGTCTCGACAGCGCCGATGCCGCCATCGGACTCAGGAAGGCGGAATCGGGCGACCAGGTCGGTGCCGGCCGCTTCGGGCAGGCCAAGAGCGCGCACCAGTGCCCGCAGCGAGCTCGGGTACGGCTTGCGCGTCCGGCCCCGTTCCAGGTCCGCGATCGTGCGTACGCTTACCCCCGACCGTTCGGCGAGATCCTCCTGCGTAAGGCCCGCCGCCTTTCGCTGCTGTCGCAGCCAGGCCCCCGGTGTCGCGCTGGCCTCTGCCGTGCTCATGATCACCGCCTGCCCGTGATCATCTCTCCTGTCAAATGCGTTAAGCAACGCATTGGTTACATTGAGTGTAACTGCATTACCTTGCAATGAAAAGTGCCGTGACGCCACCTGCCGACGGTCTGTCCGGGGCGGACTAAGGCCTCCCGCTATCCGGGTGCCATGCTCGCCGGCGTGGGCGACGGACTAGTTATAAAAGGCTAGGTCCAGCCCCTTCGCCGAACGATCCCTCCCCCGGCTCACAAGTTCCTGTCGCTGCAGTTGCCGGTGAAAGTTGCAGAGCATGAAGTGATGCATGATGCGCAGGAAGGTGCGAGAGATGGACGGGGTGCCACGGAACGGTGTTATGTACGGTGAACGTGGTACGTTGGGCGAGATGTCGCGATAGTCCCCTTAGTTCGTTTTAACTACGTCAATCGACGGATGAGTAGTTCAGAGGTATCAACTTTGTCACATGTACACCAGCTGTGACCAATCTTGCACTCCATGTCGATATCTCGGTAAATAATGGCTTCTTGTAACCGGCAGAACCCCGTGCGTGGCAACTCACGCGCCTGCCGGTAGCGAGAGGTCACGCCATGAGCCGCGCCGCAGGCACCACACCGGCCCGACGGGCATCCTTTCGCGACGTGTTCGCAGTGGCGGAGTTCCGCGCCCTGTGGGCATCCCAGATCCTGTCGGTCGGGGGCGACCGTCTGGCACTCGTCGCGCTCACCCTGCTTGTCTATGACCGCACTCACTCGCCGCTCCTAGCGGCCATAACCTTCGCCTCCGGGACGCTGCCCTACATCATCGGGGCACTGTTCCTGTCCAGCCTCGCCGACCGCTTCCCGCGGCGCATCGTCATGGTGGCCGCCGACGCCGTGCGGATGGTCGTCGTCGCCGTCATGCTCGTCCCTGGGATGCCCCTGGGCGCGCTCGTCGCGGAGCTGTACGTCGTGACTGCCATCCAGCCGGTCTTCGACTCGGCGAAGGCGGCCATTACCAGGGACATCGTTACCAGGGACACCTATCCGCTGGCGGCCGCGGTCATTCAGTCGACCTTCCGGCTCATGATCGTCGTGGGAGCTGCCCTCGGCGGCCTGACGGTGGCGCTCGTGGGGGCGCGCTGGGCACTGGCCGGCGACGCGGCCTCGTTTGCCCTGTCGGGGCTGATCTTGCAGGCAGGACTGCGTTCCAGGGCCGCTGCGGCGGGCACTGACGCTGAGCCGGGTCCCCTCGCCAATCTCGTGCAGGGGACGCGCCTGGTCTTCGGGGACAAGGCACTGCGGACGCTGATGCTGCTGGGCTGGCTGGCCGCCTTCTACGAGCTACCTGAGGCTCTCGCGGCGCCCTACGCAGGGAAACTAGGCGGAGGACCGGTCGCTGCCGGCCTGCTCATCGCGTGCAGCCAAGTGGGCTCGGTGGTGGCGATGCCGTACTTCACCAAGCGGATCGGGCCGCTGACGCGACTACGCTGGATGGGACCGATGGCCGTGTGCACCTGCCTGGTGCTCGTCGCGACGGTCCTCCGCCAAAGTCTCGCCGTCTCTATGGCGATCTTCGCGGTGTCGAATGCCTTCACCGTGTATCAGATCGCCGCCAACACCGCGTTCGTGGAGAGAGTGCCAAATGAACGCCGTGGTCAAGCATTCGGCCTGGCTAACGCCGGGTTGATCGTTGGTCAGGGGGTCGCGGTCGCGGTCGCGGGCGCTGTCGCTGAGGTGGTGCCGGCCCCAACGGTGGTCGCGCTGGCGGGTGGACTCGGTGCCGTCGTCGCCTGTGGTCTGGCGCTGAGCTGGCGACGCATGTCGCCGGTCGTCGGGCGCCACTCTGCGAGGCATCTCGGCCGGGAGGCCTCGCGTACCAGACAGGAACCGGTCCAGGTGGTCAGGGTTAGGGGTTAGCGGGATGTCCGCAATCTGGGATCAGGTCCAGGTGTCGCGCATTGTGGCTCGTCCTCTCTGTGTGATGTGGATGGGCACGGCTGTCACATTGAGTGACTTCAGGACCAGATGACGATGCGCATGTATCTCTCCTTCACTCCCGTCGCAGCAGACGCTATTCGCCTTCGCGTCCGCTGCGATCCCTCAGGCTTGGTATTTTCACCGAGCCGTTGCCAACACGGACCATTAAGCGCGCACTTGTCCCGCGATGTCCGTGAAACTTGCATCAATGGCTACCTCGACCGGCAAGGATGGGTTATGGTAGCTATACGCAGCTAGTCATTTACGGTGAGCTGCTACTAGAAGATAGACCCTGGTGTCACATGCGGAACGGTGGATCATGCAGGCAACGTCCCTCACCGGTCGCCTCAGACGGAGCGCGTCCGTACGGGATTGGGCGTGGTGGCAGCTTCCCCTGCTGATGCGTTGCTACGTGGCGGCGGTGCCGCTGGCGGCCGTTGCGGTCATCTGCGTGGCGGCGGCCAACACCGGCTGGCACTGGCTGGACGTGATGAAGTTCCTGCTGCTCGTGGCGTGCGGGATGATCTCTGTGGGGTCAACGCCCAAGATCCTGTACACAGTCGGAGGCCTGACAGCGGACTTCAGCCAGATATGGGTGCTCCCGATCGCTATCGTGCTGCCACCGGTGTACGCGGCGCTCGCGCCGATCGCATTTCTCGCGACCCTGCAAGTATGGGTGCACCGGGGGGTTGTGTACCGCCGAGTCTTCTCGGCGGCCTCGATCAGCCTGAGCTACGCTCTAGCCTCGCTGGCGTTCCGCTTGTTCCCTGCGGCCTTCGCCGGTTCCGTGGTCGGTTCCGGGGTCCACGCGTTCACGTGGGGCCTGGCGGCTACCGCATGCGAGGTCATCGGCGGCAGGGGCCAGGTTCTCCTGATTGCCGGCGCGGTGAAGCTTTCTGATCCGCGCACGCGCGTCTGGGGGATGAATTGGAGTCCCAGCGCACTGGAGGCGCTATTCGTCGAGATTGATCTCGCGGTCCTCATCACTCTCGCCGTAGCACTAAGTCCCGCATTGGTGCTGCTGGCGCTTCCCACGGTGCTGCTCGTCCGGAGGTTCCTTGTCCACCCGGTGCTTGTGGCTCAGTCTCGGGTCGATTCCAAGACCGGCCTGCTGAATGTGTCCACCTGGGAGCGAGAGGCCGACATGGAGCTTTCCCGGGCCGTCAGGACGCGCAGCGCGGTTGCCGTGGCGATCGCGGATATTGATCACTTCAAGAGAGTCAACGATACCTACGGGCACTTGGTTGGCGACCGCGTCCTAAAGTCCGTCTCCGATGCCCTCAGAGGCCAGCTCAGGGACTACGACCGGGCAGGCCGGTTCGGGGGCGAGGAGTTCGTGCTTCTCCTCGCGCAGTCGGATGAGGGCGACGCGTGCCGCATCGCGGACCGGCTTCGCGCGCACATCGGGGACCTGGCCGTGCCGATCGATGACCGGCCCGAGGCGCCGTGCGTCCAGGTCACCGTCTCGATCGGCGTCTCGGCCATGGAAAATGGCGACGCCCGTGAGCTCACCGACCTGCTGACCGCGGCTGATTCCGCGCTGTACCGGGCGAAGCAGACGGGGCGGAACCGGGTCTGTGCGGCGGCACCGGTCCACTCGGGTCAGCTTGTCGCCGAAATCGCTGGTCAGATGAATTTGGTTCAGGACGACGCCGCTGCCGCTTCTTTATGCCCAGCGAGGTCACTCTACGCGTCCGTCACGGAACGTTATGGAATTGCAATTGCAGATGCGCGTGCGGTAACGCGCTGTACAGGCTCTCTGGGCGCTACCGCGGCGAACGGCGGGCTTAGCGCGCCGGGGTCTCGGCGGCGGGCGGCCCAGGGTCCGCCGCTCCAGCCCTCGGGCAGGGTGGACGCCGTCGGCCTGGCCGATCGCCGCCTTGAGCTAGCTCTCGGCGATCAGGTCGCGCTGCATGAGGATGGTGTCAATGACGCGGCCATGCTTGTGGCCGACGGCCCGCAGGCGGCCGGCCTCGGTGAACCCGAGGGCGCGGTGCAGTTCGACCGAGGCGGGGCTGCCGCTGTCGGCGATGACCGCGATGAGCTGCTCGAGGCCGGCGCTCGCGCACTGCTGGACGAGGGCGCCGAGCAGGTGGCGGCCAAGACCACGGCGGGCCCGTTCTGGATGAAGGTAGATGGTGTCCTCGGCGGTGCGGTGGTACGCCGGCTGGGGGCGCCAGGGGGAGGCGTAGGCGTACCCGGCCACCTCGCCATCGAGGTCGGCCACCAGGAACGGCAGGCCGCGGGCGGTAAGGTCGGCGAGCTTGTGCTCCCAGTTGTCCTCGGTGAGCGGGGTCGCCGCGAACGTGACGACACTGGTCGTGACGTAGTGCGCGAAGATCGCGGTCACGGTGGCGAGATCGGCGGGGGTAGCCGGGCGGATGACGGGCATGAGCATCCACGATAACTGGTGCCTGGCTAAGCCAGATGCCTGGCGAGGAAGCGCTCGACTGCGGAGTAGTAGGTCATCTTGTTCGCCGACCGGGTCAATCCGTGGCCCTCGTCCTCGAACAGCAGGTACTCGTGCGGGACGCCATGGGCGGCGAGGGCGGAGACGATTTGCTCTGCCTCATCGCGGGTCACGCGGACGTCGTTGGCGCCCTGGGCAACCAGCACTGGGACGCGGATGCCGGCGGCCCTCGATAGCGGAGACCGCTCCCACAGCAGGTCGCGCTCGGTCTCCGGGTCGCCGATGTTGGCCTTCATGAAGGCCAGCAGCGGGGACCTGTACGGTGCGCCATTGGCGAGCAGGGTGAGCAGGTTGGCCGGGCCGCACAAGTCGATCGCGCAGCGGAACGTGCCCGGCGAGACTGCCGCCCCGGTCAGCGCCGCGTAGCCGCCGTATGAGCAGCCCATGATCGCCACGCGCGCCGGGTCGATCGCGCCCTTGGCCGCCAGGTGGGTCACGGCATCGAGCAGGTCGTTGTGCATGGCGGCGCCCCACTGCCTCGTGCCCAGGGCGCGGAACCGCTTTCCGAAGCCCGTCGAGCCGCGGAAGTTCACCTCGACGCAGGCATAGCCGCGGTTGGCGAGCAGCTGTGCCTCCTCGTTGAAGCTGTAGGTATTGCGAGCCCACGGGCCGCCGTGAACATTGAGGACGGCGGGAACAGCAGTGCCCTCGGTGCCAGGGGGGCGGGTTAGGTAGCCATGCACCTCAACGCCGTCACGGGCACGGAAGCGGAATGGCTCCATCTTCGCCAGCTGGTAGCGCTCCAGATCGGGCTGGTGGGTGAAGGCGAAGCGAAGGGACCGGTCGGAGGGGTTATACAGGTAGTAGCGGACAGGATAGTCGCTGGCGACAGCGGTGACGGTCCAGCAGGCGCCCGCCTGGTCGCAGCGGTCGATGTAAAGCTCGGCTTCGATGCCCTGGCCGGCGAGCTCGGCGCGCACGTGGCCGACGTGTGAGGAAAGGTCGTCGTCGAGGAACAGCCACTCATCGCGGTCGGCGGCGAAAATGACCGCCTGCGGGCTGCCGGTCTCGGGGTGCAGGAGGACCTGCCGGACATCGTGCACGGGGTGCTCGGCGAGCAGCCGCTGCTCGCGCGTCGCGACGTCGACGGCGAGCAGCCGGGTCGTGTCCGCGCCGATCGAGGACAGCAGGTAAAGGGTCTTGCCGTCGCGAGCGAAGGCGACGACGCGGGTGCCCATGGCGTCCTCGAAGGAGGCCTCGAGGAGCGGGGCGGGCAAGGCGATGCCTGCGGGATCGACGCCAGCGGGGTCCAGGAGGGACGCGGGCGGGTCCAGGTAGATGGCCATGCCGCCGTCGGGGCGGGGGGCGGTGCCGCCGCGGACGGCCAGGTCCGCGTCGATGAGCCAGCTGAGGAAGCCGGGATTGACCGCCACCTTGGCCAGCTCGTGCGTACGCAGGCTGAGGCGGTAGACGTCGTGCAGGTGACGGCGGTCTCTGTTCAGGCCAATGAGCATCACGTCGGGATGCCAGGGGTAGTGCGCGAGGACGCGGGCCTGAACGCCGTCGAAGGGGGTGACGCAACTTTCGGCGCCGGTCGTCAGGTCCAGCAGGTACAGCCGCCAGTTCTCGTCGCCGTCGGCGTCTCGCAGGTAATAGAGGGTGCGGTCGTCGGGGCAGCAGCCAAACGAGCGGATGCCCCGCCCCCGGTCCTGGGTGACGGGGGCGGCGTCCAGCGGACTGGCGACCGGGGCGGCGAAGATGTTCAGCACGCCGTCGTCTGGCGCCAGGTAGTAGAACGTGGACCCGTCGGGGGAGACCTCCGGCTTGAGGAAGGCCGGGTTGCCGAACAGGACCTCGTGGGGGACCTGGGTAATGAGGTCAGATGGCACGTGCGGCTCCTTGAGGAGGGTCCTGGCACTGGCGGTCTGGCGGGCGGCGGGCGCAGTCCCACCAGGCGGCGAGCTCGGGGTACTGCGCGACCGCGTCGCCGGTGGTGGCGGGCGGGGCGATCACGGGGGCGGCGGCGGCCCGCGGTGCGCCGCCGGGCGGGAGCAGGGCCTGGGCGCGGAAGAAGTCGGTCATGAGCCGGGGGCTGGTGAGGAAGGCACGGCTCGCCCAGGCGGTGCCCGGGGTGCCCGGGGTGCCCGGGGTGCCCGGGGTGCCCGGGGTGCCCGGGGTTCCTGGGGTATCCGGTGGCCGTGCGGGCGCGGCGTGCCGGGCGTCTTGGGTGATGGCCAGCTGCCAGGGGCGGTCTGCCTCGGCGGCGATGGCTGCCTGGATGGCGAGCGCGGCGGGCAGGGCAGCCGGGGCACCGGCAGCGGCGACCTGGCGGGTGAGCTCTTCAGCCAGCCGAGTCGCGCCGAGGATGGCGACCGACATGCCGTGGGAGTAGACAGGGTTCAGCGCGACAAGGGAGTCACCGAGGGCGAGGAAGCCCTCGGGCAGTGTTGCCCGCTCGTAGAACCGCCGCCGGTTGGCGGTGCCCCGGCAGACCCTGATATCGCTGACGGGTTGGGCGGCAGCGGTCAGCTCCGCGATGAGCGGGGAGGGCAGCGCGCGGACGAACGCGGTGAACTGCGCCGCGGTGGCAGGGGGATGGCCGCCGCGGCTCGTGGTCAGGGTCACGAACCAGCGCCCGTCCTCGACGGGGAACAGCGTCGCGCCGCGATCCGGTTGCCCGGGTCCCGGCTGCGGGTGGATCATGATGGCCGGGACGGTTGCGGCGAGGGCGGCCGGGGGCCGCATCACGCACGTGGAATAGGCCAGGCCCGACTCGACCGCCAGTTCCTCGACGCGCGGGCCGCCGATGTCGTCGAGCCAGCGGGGGGCGGCCGACCCGCGCCCCATCGCGTCAATGACGAGGTCCGCGCGCACTCGCTCAGACTGGCCGCGGCGGGTACGGGTCACGACGCCGTCCACCCGCGATGCGGTGCCGGTGAGGCCAACAGCGCGGGTGTGCTCGGCTACCTGGACGTGGCCGCTGGACAGCACCCGCTGGCGGACCTCGAAGTCGAGGAGCGCCCGGCTGCACGCGATCAGGTACGCGCCGGTCTCGTGGCGCCGGAACCAGCCCTGCGCTGTGCGGATCAGCGCGCCGTCCGGCAGCCCGACACGGCGCGCGCCGTGATCGAGCAGGGCCTGCCCGATCCCCGGGAGCAGCGATTCCAGGGCCTGCGCACCGCCCGCGACCAGGACGTGGTTGTGCTGGGCCTGCGGCACCCCGGCACGGACCTGCGGCCGCGCCGGGTACGTGCCGCCCTCGATGATCGTCACCTCGGGGACATGCCGGGTCAGCACCGAGGCCGCCAGCAAGCCGGCGAGGCCGCCGCCGAGCACCAGGGCGGCGGTCATGGCACGGCGGGCACGCCCTCGGCGAGTAGGCCGCCGCTGAGCATGCCGTCGATGAACTCGTTCACGTCGGCCCGGACGACCCCGCTCAGCGCGGCGTGGGTGCCGGAAAAGCGGAGCGAGAGCCTGGTCACGACGGCGTCCCGGCCACTGCCCGCGGCGATGAGCTGCCAGATCTCGGCGGCCGTCTCATTCAGGCTGAGAAAGCTCCCGGTCTCCGTGTGGTAGAGCGAGATGCCGCCGTCGGTCTCCTGCCAGATGACCGAGTCGCTAATCTGCAATGGCATTGACCGGGCTCCTCTTGATCGGCGTGATGGGGATAAGCTTCGGGGACGGGGCGAGTGCCTCGGGCGTCACGGCACGAGTGGCCGGCTGATATCCCTGCCAGTCGCCGTAGACCTGGTGTACTTCGTCGGTGCTGACGAGGCGCGGGATTGTCATCGCCGCATCGTTGGCGGCGAGTTCCGCGCGGGTAATGCCAGATTCTGTCCACAGCTGGGTGGCGATGCCGTGCCGCAGAATCCGGCATAGGTGTCGGCTGTTCCGCTTAAGGTCGCCAGACTCGGACATGTGAGTGGCGCGGCATCCGCCGCCACAGAAAGGCTTGATGTAACATCTCGCGCAGTCCTCGTGGTAGTCTCCGCCGAATACGGTACTGGTCCGCATGTCGCGCAGGACGGGACTGGCGAATATGTCCGATAGTGTCTTTTCCCGGACATTTCCGGCGAGCTCGCCCGGGCCGGTGACAAGCTTGCAGGGATAGACATCGCCAATGGAATTCACGTAGATCTCGTTGCCGCCCATGCCGCAATTCCCCTTAACGGAGCAGGGCTTGGCGGGACGCGGCCCGTCGGCGAGCAGTTCGCCGGCCACCGGCGACGTCCAGATGATCTGCTGGGTCCGCAGGTGGTCGGTCCACCCGAAGTAGTACTCGTCATCGACGCCGCGGCCTAGGTCGGTGTGGTTCATCAGCCGGACGCTCGCCACCTTCAGGCCGCTGACGACCGTCGCGAACTCCTCCAGGCTGTCGACGTTATCCGAGGTCAGGATGTGGTTGATCTGCGGTGCGATGCCGACGTCGTTGAGCAACTGGATCGCCCGGTAGGTCTTCGCGAAGGCCCCCTTGCCCCTAGTCCGGTCGTGCTCCGCCGCGGTGCCCCCGTCGAGGGAGATAGTCACGGTGTCAAACAACTCGGCAAACCGTTGCGCGGTCTCCGGCTTCCTGATCATCGTCGCGTTGGTGATGATGTTCGCCTCTAGGCCCAGGCTCCGGGTGTGCTCCACGATCTGGAAAAGATCCTTGCGGAGCATGGGCTCCCCGCCGGTGAAGACCACGGTCTTCGCGTCGAAAGCCGCGACTTGGGAGACCAGGTCTAGCGACTCCGCAGTGGACAACTCGCCGGGCAGGCACTTCTCTGAGGACGCGTAGCAGTACGGGCAGCGAAGATTGCAGCCTTCGGTAATCGCGTAGTAGACGGTTCGCAGCGGTGGCTCCGCGGTACGGATGGTTGGCTTGTTGCCGTTGTGGTAGACGACCCAACTGAGGATGAGCCTGGCCAGGGCCCGCTCGGTCTCCGGGGTATCGCCGGTCTGCGCGAAGTGCGGCGACTGCCCTGCGGCCCGGGGAGCCGATAGCGCGCGAAGCACGCTGAATTCGCGCTCGGTGAGCCGGCAGCGCCCGCCTGTTTCCGGATTGACCACGAGGTAGCTCGCGTCGTGCTGGAAGTATGTCAGACCAGCGGGCACGCTGATTGAAGCGGATTCGCGGATCAGCTTCCCGTTCATAAGGATTCCTCCGGCATTAGGCCCGTGACGGGCGGGCGGGGCGGCGATCATTAATGCTGGGGCGGCTGGCATACCGCTCGCGAGTCGTAAATGCGGCGCACGGGCGGGATACCCGGCACTGGATATCCCGCCCGTGCTATCGCCGCTAGAGGCTCTTGGGGTTAGTGGTGCCGGCGCCGGACCACAGGCCGCAAGCGCACAGCATAGAGGCCTCGAAGTCCTCCCCGGTCGCCTCCGGCTTCGTGTACGAGTGCGCGATTACGTCAGGAAGAACGGCCTCGAGTCGGCTCTTCACCGAGATCAGCACGTCGGTCTCGTCCTTCGACAGACCTGAGTAGAAATTCTCGAGCTCCGGTGACATCTGGCTGCCGATAATCCCTGCCGCCCGTAGGGCGTCGGCCGCGTTGTAGGTCATGCCTTCTCCTTGATGGATAGGAATGCGGGTCCTTAATCAAGAATGTAGACTTCGGGCTATGGCAGCAACCCCACGAATGTGGGGTGTTCAGCCTGGGCGCTAGGCATTACAGTAGTTACTGAATGTAGCATTTTCGCTACTTGTAGTTGCCTGGTGGCGGCCACGCCGCTTGCCGGGAAGCGTGCTCTTGACTTCACGCGGCGTAGATCGGATATTGGTTGTCACCTGGCAGTTGGCGCCATCTGGCGGCGGCAAAAAGGTGGCGCTACCTGGAGCGCCGGTCAAGTAATGGCGTCAGGTTCAGCGTCTTAGCGGTGGGCGTGTGCTAAGCCTTGCCTGTGCTGGTCATGGTCGGGTTATGGGCAGGGAGGAGCTTGGGATGCGGCCCGGGTGTGGAGCCCGCCGGTGGAGTCGTTGACGGCGGAGCGGGCGATGACTAAGGCGGTGCGGCGACGAGGAACTGCTCGCCGGGCTGAGCCAGCGCCAGCGAAGCCCGGACGGGCGCACGGAACTGCGCGAGCGCGTCAAGGTCGAGCGTGCCTTCGCGCACGTAGGGCACTGACAGGGCCGCCGCGCCCGCTACCGCGCAGCCCCCAAGAACCTGTTCGGCCTCCGCCGCGTCGCCGCCGTCCACGATCTGTCCATCATCGCCCGCCAGTCCGCGGACGACTGCCAGTTAGCAGCCTGACGACTACCTGGCCGGCACTTCGGATGCTCCGATTCTCGGAGAGAATTGTTTTGCGTGCCCGTAATTAGAGTTACGGGTTGACGATAAAAATATAGAAGGAGACGACGCTTTGCATGACGATCGCCACCGCCATGCCAACGACTCAGAAGGTAGTCAATTTGGTGGTCTCCTCCGCTCCCAACGCATTCGCGCGGGACTTTCCCAGCAAGCCCTTGCAGAATTGTCTACGATTAGCGAGCGTGCCATCAGGGACTTGGAGGCCGGGCGTGCGAATGCCCGGCCTGCGACCGTCCGGCTGCTGGCCGATGCCCTGCGACTGTCCGGCACCGTGCGCGAGACGTTCGCGCATGCCGCACTGGGCGGTCGGCCGGCCTTCGAGGTCACCGGCCTCACGGTGCCGCAACCGGTCAGCGCCCTGCTCGGCAGGGACAAGGAGGTTAGTGCCCTTGCCGAGATGCTGGAGTCCCGGCGGGGACGCATGGTCGCGCTGTCTGGCCTGCCTGGCGTGGGCAAGACCCGGATCGCGGTGGAGGTCGCCACCCAGCTGAGTCAGCGGCACGGCTGGCCGGCGCTGTGGATCAGCCGGGAGACGCGGGCGCGCGATGAGCTCGGGCGGGTGCTCAGCCCGCTGACCCGCGCCTTGCTGGCAGTGCTGGAGTCCGGAGCGGAAGACGACATCGCGGCGGCTGTCCGGCAGGTCGGGCAGCGGGACGCGCTGCTCGTGCTGGACGGGATCGGTGACCTGATGCAGCCGAAGGGAGTGGAGGAACTGCTCGCGTACTGTCCCGGACTGCGGGTCATCAGCACCTCGCGGGCACCGTGGCACATGGCGGGCCTGCACTCGGCCGTGGTCTCCCCGCTGCCCATGCCCGAGGCCGTGCCCGAGGGCGGCCCGGGACGGCTGAGCGACCTGATGCAGGTACCGGCGATGCGGCTGTTGCTAGACCGGCTGTCGCAGGTGTCGCCTGGGGTGGAGGTCGGCCCGGCGAACGTCAGCGCCGCGGCCGAGCTGTGCCGCCGTCTCGACGGGCTCCCCATCGCGCTGGAGGCGGTGGCGGGCCGGTTCCGCGTGCTAAGCCTGCGCCAGCTCGCCGAGCTTCCGTCCGGGGAGCTGCTGGAGACCATAGTGCGGGCCGGGCCGCGGGAGACGATCGGCGGCCTGCTGCGGTGGAGCCTGGACCGGCAAGAGTCCGGGCCGCAGGCGATCTTGCGCAAGCTCGTGTCCTGCGAGGGCCAGGTCACGGCGGCGGATCTGGCGAGGCTGCTGCGGCAGCGGCCGGACACCGTGATGCACGGGCTGAGCGTGCTCACCGGGTATGGCTTGGTGCAGGCGCTGCACGGTGACCGCGCGACCGCGCTGCACGTCCCGAACCTGTTGCGCGCGTGCCTGCAGTGAGGCCCGGGTCCCGCCCGGGCCGGGCACGAGCCCGGGCCGGGCGGGACCCGGGTCAGCGAGCGGAGGCTGGGGACGGGGCGGTCGCACGGGTGCGCTGCAGGTCGAAGGCGAAGAAGCGCGCGGCGGCCTGGCCGAGGTCCTCCATGCTGGTGAAGCCGCGCCGGGCCAGCTCGATCTCGGGCGTGGTGCCATGGTGCAGCCAGTGCCGGAGGAAGAGCCGGCCGCAGATCGCGGGGGGCGGGATGACCACCGGCCGGGTGGCGTGCGCCGCCGCCTCGTCCGCGAGCTCGACGACGCGAGACCACGCCGCCCACTGGCCGCCGGCCTGCAGTCGCGCGATCATGGCCGGCCGCCAGTCGGCCGAGTGCCACACCGGCCACGCCCGGGTCATCACGACCGCAAGCTGGGCCGCATGCGGGAGGCCGTCCCGCTCCTGCCCAGTCAGCCACGTGGCCAGGGCCGTTGGCAGCACGGCGCCGTCGTGCACGCCAAGCCGAGCGCTGGCATAGGCCGGCACGGCCAGACCGCTGGCCGCGGCGAGGCCGACGAGGAGGCCGGCGAGGACCTCCGTGTGTACCTGGGGATAGGACTCGTCGAAGAGGCGGCAGGCGGTCAGCACGTCCAGGTCGGTCATCCAGTGCCCCGGCGCGGAGGGGCGGCGGGACCGGGCGGCTAGTAGCCAGCTGTGGCTGATAGTGGTCATCGGGGCGGCCAGTGATGACGGGGTGGCTGTTGATGACGGGGCGGCCAGTGATGACGGGGCGGCTGTTGATGACGGGGCGGTCGGGGATGGGCGAGCGGCGAGGCGGAGCGCCGCCACGGCGTCCATGCGCTTGATGTCCCAATCGCCGCAGGCGATGCGCTCGCGCAGCAGCGCCAGGGCCGGCCGGGCGGCAGCGCCGGCCTGGTCGGCCAGGTCATGCCAGGTACGGAACGTGAACGGCAGCGCCTTGGCGGCCGCGATCACCTGATCGGCGTCTGCGGCGCCGATCAGGCCCAGCCGGGTGCCCTCATGGCAGCCGTAGCGAAGGTTGACCAGGGCCACCGTCTGCGCCGGGTAGCCTGACTCGGCCGGGCCGTGCAGCACGCCGACCTCGTCGTCGCCATCGATCTCGCCGTCGCAGAACATGCGGTAGACCTCGCCAACGCCGGCCATCCCGTACGGGGCGAGCTCGACCGCGCGCAGCGCCCCCATGCTCGCCGCGCCGATCACCGTCACCCCCTCGCCGAGGAGCCACAGCACTTCCTTGTGGCCCACCGACCGGCGTTCCCGGAAGAATCCGTCGATGAGGACGGCAGTGTCCCCGGCCCGCCACGAGCAGGCGAGCAGGTCCCCGCGCGCGGCTGGCGGCCGGGTCACCGCGGTCGGCGAGATGTCGCGGACCTGGGCGGCGGAGATGGTGGGGCCAGCGAATACGGTGATGTTCGGGCTGGTCATCTAGAGCACCTCCGGGCAGATGCGAGCACCGGGCACCACGACCTTGACAACCGGTACCCCGATCTCGGCGCGGGTCAAGTCGGCGACCAGCGGGACGGCGGCGAACGCCGTGGCCGCCCGGGTGGCCACCTCCTGCAGGTCATCGAGTAGGGAGGCGCGGTCGGCCGCGGGCGGGACGAAGTCACGGATGTCGGCGGCCGGCGGCTGGGCGCTCGCGCGGGTGGGCTCGGCGCCTGTGACGTCGTCGCGCAGGTCATCGCGCGCGCCGGAGATGTAGCCCAGCCGGGTCTGCGCGGCCTCGGTGATCGCGCGGGTGAGCGCGATCTCGGCGCTGAGATGGCAGCCGAACCCGAACATCGCCGCCCGGTAGTCCGGGTCGGCGATTGAGGCCAGGAAGCAGGGCAGGCCCGTGGGCGACGGCACGTGCCGCACCTCCAGGAACGCCCCGGCGCGATCGATCGCGTCGCACAGCCCGTCGACCGCCGGCGAGCCGAGGGTGTGCGGGTCCACTCGCGGTCCCGTCTTGCGAGCGGTCACCGCGGCGGTGACCGCGTCCCGCTCGATGACCTCATACAGTGCGTGCAAGGTCGCTTCCACCTTGGTGTTTCCGCTGGCAAGGCCGTTGGTGGAGGCGAAGAACGCGGGCGCGGACCAGTCGTGGGGCTGATCCAGGGACAGCCGTACCGTCGCGGCGGGCAGCAGGGACGGCGCGCCGTTGCCGAGGGAGCGCGCGGGCACCCAGTCCAGCGGTAGCCCGTCGTGGAGCAGGCTGGGAGTGGCGGGCGCCAGGTCAAAGACGTCATAGCCGAGGTCATGGCCGGCGGCCCGCAACTGGGTGAGGGAGGCGGTGACCGCGGGCTGGCCGGCTGCTCAACGTGCCACAGCTCGATAGCCTCCATCGTCGCCGATAGCCGGGCCAGTTCCGGGGTGAGTCCCTTGCCCATGGATACCGTCACCGTCGCGGAGGCCGGGCGGGTCGCCTGGTAGGTGGGGATCCCGATGACGTCCAGACGGGTAAGGTCCGCTACCCGGGTGACGCCGACCTTCGGTGCCGCGGTGGCGGCGAGCTGGAGGGTTGCCTCCGGAAGGCAGGCGCGACTCGTCCCGGGGAGGCGGACCTTGGAGTGGTCCTGCGGCGTTGCCAGCCAGCTGAGCGGATGGGCAGCAGCCTGCAGGCCGCCCGCCCCAGCAGCCAGTGGCTCGGCGCGGGCTGGTCGAGCGGGCGCGGGGCGGCTCACAAGCTCTCGGCTCGCTTGAGCAGGCCGCGGGCCGCGATGATGTTGCCGACGATCGCGAAGCCGAGCAGCACCAGCAGGCTCGGCCAGGCCACCCCAATGCCAGCGATGGAGGCGTCTCGCATGCCGTCGACCGCATAGGTGACCGGGTTCACCACCGAGATCCAGCGCAGCAGCAGGGGCATGTCCTGGGTGGTGGCCAGTGACGGCGCCGCGAAGACAAGCACCGGCATGGAGATGCTGGTGAGGACCATGAAGGTGCGGTAGTTCCGGATGGTGATGGCCGCGGCCAGGTACAGGCCGTTGAAGGTGACCGAGGTCAAGATGATCGCGACCAGCAGCCACGCCCAGCGGGTGGCGTTGAACGGGTAGTTGAAGATGATCACCGCCACGACGAGGCCGAGCAGCGTCTGGGCCAGCACGAGGCCGAGCGCGGCGGTGATCTTCCCGATCAGGAACCGGGACTTGCGCAGCGGGTAGGACCACAGCTGGGTCGACACGCCGCTCATCTCCTCCTGGAAGAGCGCCATGCCGGTGGTGCCCGACGCGCCGACGATCGACATCGCCATCACGAACGGCAGCAGGAAGATGAAGAACGGCAGCTGGGTGCCGCGGTAAGAGACATGCCCGACGACATTGCTGAGCGAGGTGTTCACCAGCAGGAGGTACACCAGCATCGGAGTGATGCCGAGGATGAGGTTCACCCTGTTTCGGGTGAGCAGCGCGTACTCGCGGTAGAGCACCGCCATCAGGTCGGCGGACTGGGTGCGGGCGACGGGGGGAGAGTTGGTGAAGGTGAGCTCGGCCATGGTCAGTCGACCTCCGCGGTCGTCATCTGAAGGAAAACGTTCTCCAGGCTGTCGGTGCCGGCGGTGACCCCAGTGATGGAGCTTGCCGAGTCGCCGCAGTACGCGGGCAGCTGGCCCATTACCTCATGCACGGTCAGCCCGCTGACGCGTACCTCGATGCCGTCGGCGGACGCCTGCGCCCCGACCTGCTCCGCCCACTCAAGGACGAGCTTGCCGGTCGCCACGTCCTCGACGGTCACCAGCACGTGGGTCCCGCCGAACTCGCGGATCAGCTCGCCAGGCTCGGCGAACCGTACGACCTTGCCGCGGTTGATGATCAGCACGCGCTCCGCGTTGCGCTCTAGCTCGTCGATGTGGTGGCTGGTCCACAGCACCGTCACGCCGTGATCGCGGCGTAGCCAGCGGACGAACCGCTCGACGTGATGGCGCCCGGCTACGTCCAGGCCCGCCGACGGCTCGTCGAGGATGAGCAGCCGGGGGATGGTGATGAGCGCCCGCACCAGTTGCAATCGCTGCCGCTGCCCGCCGGACAGCTGGAACACCAGCTGCGGCAGGGCCTCGGCTAGGTCCAGGAAGCCGGCGACCTCCCTGATCCAGGCCTCCGCGGCCTGCCAGTTCAGGCCACGGAACCGCGTCGCGATCCGCAGGTTATCCAGCGCCGACAGCATCTCGTCGAACGGCCCGGACTGGTGCATGGCGCCGATCTGCGCCTTGGCCCGGATCGGGTCGCGTATCGGGTCGGCGCCGAAGACGCGTACCTGGCCGGAGGTCGGCAGGGTGACCCCGCAGATCATCTTGATCAAGGTGGTCTTACCCGCGCCGTTCGGGCCCAGGAGGCCGATTATCTCACCCTGCTGGATATCAAATGATATCCCGTCAACCGCGGGGCTTGACTTGCCGCGGTACTGCTTTATCAGATCCGTGGCTGAAACTATTTCGGTTGGCATGATCCCCCTTTCAAGGGTATTCATGCTGACAATTCTATGGCTGGCTCGCGGGCGCGGCGCAAGGGACGGCAGCGGGCGTGCCGAGAGCTGCCGCGCAACTGCCGCGCTGCCGCTTACTTGCCGGACAGACGTTCTACTGCCGTTATACTGCCGGGTAACTGCCGACACTCGCAGGCGGTGGTGTCTTACGATTTTGACATGGTCTCGCCTGGAATTCCCGCGGCCTATGGCGAGTCGGCCGCGGTGCTGCTCGCCGACTGGGCAGGTGGTCGCGAGCTGGCTGCGGTGCGGGAGGCGCTGGCCGGGCCGCTGCACACTCCCACCGTGTTGCTGAGAAGCGCTGACCTGCAGCGATGTGGAATGCTCGTGGACGCGGCATCGGGGGCGGTGACGGTCGGAAGCAAGGAGATCCAGCCCGCCGTGGTGTGGGCGAGGCATTGCTCGGCCGGGGTGCTGCAGGCACAGGCCCGGCCGGCCGGATCAGTCAGCCCAATAGACGCGGCATCTTGGGCAGGAGTCATGACGTACCTAGCGGACTCGGCCGCTGCCGCGCTGCCGGGCAGCGTTCCGACAACCCTCGGACAATTGCTCGACGCGGACCGGCTCGGCGTGCGGACGCCGCGCACCGTGGTAACGACCGACGTGGCGTCAGGGGTTAATTCAATGATGGCGCGCCGGGTCGTGGTGAAAACGCCTGACTTCCGGCTGTACGAAGCAGACCGGGAAACTTGGGGACCATACTTCCCGGTCATCGTCGATACTGCGGCCGAGCCGCAGGATTTTCCATGCGATGGCCCGCCCAGCGTAATCCAGGAATACGTGGAGCACGACCGTGAATTGCGCGTCTACTGGCTCAACGGCGGGATCTGCGCCTTCGACGTCAGCAAGCCGGGACCGGCCAGCCCGTGGCAGGACCCGCAGAGCGTCGCCGTGCGCAAGATCGGCTGCCCGGAGCCGGCCGCGCACGTGGTGCGGATCTTGAGCGCCGCGTGGAACCTGCGCTACGCCGCCTTCGACCTGCTCGTGTCCTCAGCGGGAGAGGTCGTGTTCCTTGAGGCCAACGTCGACGGGGACTGGCTCTGGTACGAGCGCAAGGCGGGCTGGTACGGCGTCTCGTTCATGGCCGCAGTCATGGTGCGCGAGCTGTTCATCCGGGTCACGTCATGAGCGGGCTGACGAGGCGTGGGGCGGCGGCCCGCGAGCTTGTCCTGGTGGCGATGCTCGCCATGGGCCACACCACGGACCGGGTGGCTCATGAGCTCAACCTGAGCAGGCACACGGTCGGCGAGGAGATCAGCGCGCTGCTCGAGAAGTTCGGCTGCAAGAACCGCGCGGAGCTGGTCGCCTACTGGTACGTCCACGAGCTGCTTCCTGTTGGAGTCTGGCCGCCGCCGCACTGGCCCGCCGATCGGCCCAGCATGCCGCGCCGCGGCCCGGCGGCCTGCCAGTTGGTTAACGAGATGGCTGGAATGGCCAGTGAGGTGGCGGAGATGTTCGACGCGCTTAAGGTGCTACGCGATGCGGGATTGCCCGTAGACCAGGTCAGTGACGCTCAGCGCGCGGTCCTCGCGTCGCTGTCAGCGGAGGAGGCCGTCATCCTGGCCTCGGTGCAACAGCGGCTGCGCGCGGCCGAGGATGAGGTCGTCGCCCATGAGCTGAAGCTGCTGTGACGGCGGGCCAGTCGTGAGCCGGCGCTTGGTGGTGGTCCTCTTCCTGGACCTCGTCGGCTGGACTGCGCTGGCTCAGCAGGTGGACCCGGAGCCGCTGCGGTCGCTGCTGGAGCAGTACTACGGCAGTTGCTCCGCTGCGGTGACGGGATGCGGGGGGTCCGTGGAGAAGTTCATCGGCGATGCCGTCATGGCCGTGTTCGGCGCGGTCAAGGCCGAGGACGACGACGTGCTCCGCGCGCTGCACGCCGCCGTCCGGATCCGGGCGGCGGTCGCGGACATGCGCGTTCCCGGCAGTGTCGCGCGGCCTCAGGTGCACTGCGGGATCGCGGCCGGCGAGGCCCTGGTGACCGACTCGGCGCTGGCCGGGCCGCGCGTCGTGGGCGACGTGGTCAACCTGGCGGCGCGGCTGCAGGCCGCCGCTGCCGCCGGGGAGATCCTGGTCAACCAGGTCGCCGCGGACCTGGCGCGGCCGCACTTCGAGGTTGAGGCCGTGCCGCCGCTCACGCTGAAGGGGCACACCGCGCCGGTTCCCGCGGCCCGGGCGATCGGCCCGGCCAGCGGTGCCGACGCGGCGGCCGAACGGCTGCGGATGGTCAACCGGGATGACGAGCGGGCGCGGCTGGCCAGTGCCTACCAGGCGGTGTCGCGCGGCGGCCAGGCCCGGGTCGTCACCGTGCTCGGCCCGCCTGGCATCGGCAAGACGCGCCTGGTCACCGAGGTGGTCCGGCGGCTCGCCGGGGGCGACCCGACGCCGTGGGTGGCGTTCGGCAGGTGCCAGTCCTACCTGCCAGATCAGGCCTTCGCCCCGCTCGCGCAGGTACTGGAAGACGTGGAGCGGCAAGTGCCCGCCTGCGCGCGGCTGCGACGCGCCGACAGTCATCTTGACACCGTGCTGCGGACACTGGGCGTCCCCACCGGGGAGGTGCTAGCCGGGGCTGACGGCGTGGCGCCAGGGGTGGAGGAGATCTCGTGGGCGGCGCGGGAACTGCTCGCGGCCGCTGCTAGGGTCCGGCCGCTGGTCATCGTGTGGGACAGCATCGAAGGTGCCGGGCATGGCTTGCTGGCACTCATTGACGAGCTGCTAGGCGCCCTGCGCGCGCTGCCCGTGCTGATGATCTGCGTCGCCCGCCCGGAGCTGGCCGAGAAGGGTATCCCGTGGGCAGCCAGCCCCGGGACCGACGTGATCGACGTGGGCGCGCTGGCCCCGGCTGACTGTGCCGCACTGGCCGTGTCGGCGGCCGCCTCCGCCAACGCCGGGGCGGGTGATGTCCGGCGAGCCACCGCCTACGGGGCGGGCAACCCGCTGTTCATCCGGCTGATGATCGAGGACGGGGCCGGCCCGTCGGCGGCGCGGGTCCCGCCGACGATCACGGCCATGGTGGGCGCGATGCTCGACCGGCTTCCGGTCGCCGAGCAGCGGCTGCTCGGCGCCGCCGCGGTCGCCGGGGTAACCTTCACGCTCGGGCAGCTCGCGCGGCTGGGCGAGGCAACGGCCCCGGACGGCATCACCGCCCTCGCGCGGCGGAACCTGGTGCAGGCGACGGCCCGAGACGGGGAGTTCCGGTTCACGCAGCAGCCGGTGCACGAGGTCGCGTACGCCCGGCTGGACAAGGAGCGGCGGCTGGGCTGGCATCGTCGGCTGGCCGAGGGAGCGGCTAGCCCGGCGTTCCATTACGAAGCCGCCGCGCGGCTGCTCGCCGAGCTGCGACCGGAGGACGCGGAGCTTCCCGGCCTGACGCGCCGCGCCGCGCGAGTGCTGCTGGCGGAGGGCACCGCCGCGCTGCGGCAGCGCGACCTGCCGACGGCGATCAAGCTGCTCGATCGCGGGCTGAAGCTGGCTGGCGGGCTCGCCGACTGCGGGCCTGTGATCGCCGTCCGGCTCAGCGACGCGCTGCTGATGTCGGGCCAGACCGGGCGCGCGATGGCCGTCGCCGCGGAAAGTACTGACCCGCGATGCGTCGCCCAGTACCACCTGGTGGCTGTGCGGTGCGGTCTCGTCCGCGACGGCGAGGTAGCCGACCTGCGGGAGCGGCTCGCGCGCGGCGAGGCGGATCACCTGGCGTGGTGTCGCTTTGAGCAGCTGAGGATGCTGGTGTGCCTGAGGCAGGGCCGGTTCGGCGCGGCGGAGCAGGCGGTCCACGCCGCGCTGCGGCACGCTCGCGCTATTGGCGACGCTTATGAGGAGGACCGGCTGCTCGTGGCGTTGTGCGAGGTCCGGCAGTGGTCGCCGACGTCGGCCACGGACCAGCTCGCCGGGTGCGCGCGGCTGCTGAGACGGTTCGCCGACGACCGGTTCCTGCTGGTGCCCGTGCTGGCCGCTCAGGCACGCTGCCTCGCGCTGACCGGGGACCTGGCGAGCGCGCGGTCCGTGCTGAGGGACGCGTGGTCCGTGGTCGACCAGCTGAAGCTGCCGATGGGCCGCGTCCTAGTGGACCAGACAGCCGGGGTGGTCTGGTCGCTGGATGGTGAGCACGCCGCTGCTGAGCGCCACTTCCGGGCCGCGGCCGACGCGCTGGAGCAGGCCGGCCACGGCCCGGTCGTGCTGACGCTGCGGGTGCAGGCCGCACGGGAGCGTGCCTGGCGGGAGCTGCCGGACGCGGCGGTGGCCACGGGGGCGGTGCCTGAAGCGGCCGCCGAGGTAGCCGGGTTGCTGAGGCGGCTGGGGGAAATGGAGCTTCGCGGTCAGATCCTGTGCCGGGGAACCGCGCTGCGGATCGGCATTGACGATGACCCGGGCGAGCTGCGCGCGCTGCTGGGCGACACCGACGACCCCTGCCTGCTGGCCGAGGCGTACATCGACCTGGCGCGCGCCTGCCGGCACCGGGGCGAGCACGAGGCCGCCGCCGCGATGGCCGCCGTGGCGGCTGCCAGCTGCGCGGCCGTCGGCGCGACCCGGCTCGCGCAGCGCGCGCGGGAGTCGGCATGACCGGTTCACCGTGGCGCGGAGGGCGGCGCCCTCACGTGCCCGGGATGCCCGCGTGGAGCCTGCCCGGCTCTGGGTACCGGGAGGTGCCCGTGCCGGCGAGCCTGTTCAGCGAGATTGACCAGGAGTGGGCGTGGGGCGGCTCGGACGGTACCGGCGTGCGGGCCTGCCTGCTTGACAGCGGCATCGACGGCGACCACCCGCTCGTCGGCCCGGTGGAGCGGTTCTGGCGGGTGGAAACCGAGGCGGGCGCGCCGCCGCGGCTGCTGGAATGCGCCTCCGGAGACGCCGCCGGGCATGGCACCGCGTGCGCGGGCATCATCCGCAGCGTCGCCCCTGGAGTGCGGCTGCACTCCGTCAAGGTGCTCGGAGACGGGCCGTCAGGCAGCGCACTGGCGCTGCTCGCCGGGCTATCGCACGCGATCGACGAGGGCTTCGACGTGATCAGCCTGAGCCTGTCCACCTCCCGGCCGGAATACCGCGCGCGGCTGGCCGAGCTGTGCGACCGCGCGTACTTCCGCCGGTGCGTGCTCGTGGTGGCCGCGCACAACCTGCCGGTGGAGAGCTTCCCGTGGAGCTTCGCGTCGGTGATCTCCGTGGCAAGCCACGGCGAGCCGGACCCGCTGCGCTACTACTACAACCCCGCGCCGCCCGTGGAGTTCTTCGCCCGCGGCGTCCGGGTGCCGGTCGCCGTCCCCGGCGGCGGGATGTCGCACAACACCGGGAACAGCTTCGCCGCCCCGCACATCGTCGGGATCGCGGCGCTCGTGCTGGCCAAGCACCCGTGGCTGACCCCGTTCCAGCTTAAGAGCGTCCTGTACCACTGCGCCGCCAACGTGCTGCGGCAAAGAACTGGAGGTGGAGTCCTTGTCACACGGATCGCTGACCGGGAGCACCGAGTCGCTGAACGAGAACAGTAAGTCGCTGTCCGAGAGCTCGCCGCCGCTTAGGGCCACCGAGCGCCAGTTGCTGCAGTCCATCGTGGACATGGCCCGGCACGTGTACGGAGCCGCCGCGTCCTCGGTCTTCACAGTCTGCCCTGATAGCCGGGACCTGATCTTCGCCGCCGTGGCAGGCGCTGGCGAGGAGACCCTGGTTGGCAGGCGGTTCGCCGCCGGCACCGGCATAGCCGGGTGGGTAGCGGAAAGCTGCCAGCCGCTCATCGCCGATGACGTCGGATCGAGCACCCAGTTCGCGCGGGACGCGGCGACGTCGACCGGGTACGTTCCGGCTAGCATCATGGCGGCACCCCTCATCGCGGACGGCGAGTGCATCGGGGTACTGGAGGTGCTGGACCGGCATGCGGTCCAGGTGGACGGGGCCGGCCGTGCAGCTCGACGACATCGAACTACTCGGGCTGATCGCCACCCAGGCCGCGCTGAGCCTGGCGCTGCTGCGCCGCCGCGAGGGCACGGCGGTTGAGATGGCCCAGATGGGGCCGCTGCTGGCCCGGCTGACCGAGCACGCTGCGCGGGAGACTCACGATCCGTTCGCCGTCACGCTGCTGGGAATCGCGATCGACCTGCTGGACCGCCGGTTACGTGTCGGCCTGAGCGCCTGCGCGGGCCGCTGGCGAGGTCGCGTTGCCGCGATGTCGCCTTCGACACGGAACTGCTCACGGTTGTGGACGACGTGACCGTGAGGTTGGGTGAGGGATCGGGAACGGCCGTTCGGAATGATGAAATGACCAGGCATCACTGCGGGCGGCCAGCCATGGTGGGTCCCTGCCCCTCCCGGCGGGGCGCTCATGATGCGTATTTCCTTTCCACCGGCCTGGCCGCTAGCCTCATTGGGTCGGCGGGGAGGCGGACAGGAGCGCCTGGTTCGCTATATTCGAAACGGAACCTTGCTCCGTTTACAATGCGGAGCACCGTTCCGCTTTGTCGAACGGCCGTGCGAAGGGAGCGTGATGTCCACTACAGGCCAGTCCGAGCAGGTGCCAGCCCGAAGCAAGCGGGCTGACGCGCAGCGCAACCAGCAGGCCCTGCTTGCCGCCGCCGCCGCGGTGTTCGTCACCTCCGGTGTCGATGCGCCAATCCGCGAGATCGCGGCCAGGGCCGGCGTCGGGATCGGGACGATCTACCGCCACTTCCCGACCCGGGCGGATCTCATCGTCGCCGTCTACCATCACCAGGTCGAGTCCTGCGCTGAGGCCGGCCCGGCCCTGCTGGCCGGCGCCGCCTCACCCTTGGCGGCGCTTCATCAGTGGGTCGACCTGTTCGTTGATTTCCTGGTCACCAAGCACGGGCTGGCTGACGCGCTCCGATCGGACAGCAGCGGCTTCGAGACCCTGCACGCCTATTTTCTCGACCGCCTGGTGCCCGTCTGCCAGACGCTACTCGACGCCGCGGTCGACGCTGGCCAGATCAGGCCCGGTACGCACGCCTACGAGCTGATGCGGGGCGTCGGCAACCTCTGCGCCGGGCGTGCCGGCGACCCGCGCTATGACCCGCGTCGGCTAGTCGAACTGCTCCTGCAGGGGCTGCGGTAAACCGGATGCCGGCGACACTCGATCGTTGCGCCGGGTAGCCTCCGACACCGCACCCGGATCGAACCCGGTCGCGCCACCGCCTCTTAGCCCGCATGAGCCCGTCGGTGCCAGCGCCTTCCGGCGGAACTGGTGCGTCGGTGCCAGCGCCTTCCGGCGGAACTGGTGCGTCGGTGCCAGCGCCTTCCGGCGGAACTGGTGCGTCGGTGCCAGCGCCTTCCGGCGGAACTGGTGCGTCGGTGCCAGCGCCTTCCGGCGGAACTGGTGCGTCGGTGCCAGCGCCTTCCGGCGGAACTGGTGCGTCGGTGCCAGCGCCTTCCGGCGGAACTGGTGCGTCGGTGCCAGCGCCTTCCGGCGGAACTGGTGCGTCGGTGCCAGCGCCTTCCGGCGGAACTGGTGCGTCGGTGCCAGCGCCTTCCGGCGGAACTGGTGCGTCGGTGCCAGCGCCTTCCAGCGGAACTGGTGCGACGGCGCCAGCGCCTTCCGGCGGAACTGGTGCGACGGCGCCAGCGCGCCGCATATGGCGATGCGGCATTGCCAGCGAGCCCGGGTGGTTGGAGCACGGATGCGCCAGCGAGCCCGGGTGGTTGGAGCACGGATGCGCCAGCGAGCCCAGAGAGGGGGCGGCGGAACTGTCGGCCGTGCCTGGTGTGCACGCAGGACGCGAGGCATTCGGGTTCATGCCATTGTTCGTTCATCCGTGTGGGCCATGATGAGTGGTATGCAGGACGATTGCCGTGGTCTCAGCCGCCAGCTCCGCCGCCCCGCGTCCGCCGCGTCCGCCGCGTCCGCCGCCGGGGGGCTAGTGCTTCCGGCGCTGGAGTCAATGCGGGCATCCGCTGCCACGTCGGCGGATGGCTCCGGCCTGCTGCGGATGTACGAGGGCGGCTACATGGCGAACTTCTACAAGTCCTGCGGCGCGCTGGCCCGGCAGTGGAGCCAGAACTCCGGTGGCGGGTTCCTGGGCCTGTACCCGGCGTACACGCTCGGCACGCTGGCCGACCGCAACCACGTGGCTTCCCGGAACTTCTTCGCGTTTACTCCACCGCGCCGCCGATGGTGACCGGCCGCCTGCCCGTTCCCCTGTCGGTGCTCGACCTGTGCCCGGTGCCAGCCGGGGAGCCGGCCGGCGAGGCGCTGCGCCGGAGCGTCGACCTGGCTCGCCACGCCGACCGGTGGGGCCTGCGGCGGTTCTGGGTCGCCGAGCACCACAACCACCCTGGCATCGCGAGTGCGGCACCCGCGGTGCTTGCTGGCCAGATCGCGGCGGCCACCTCCGATATCCGTGTCGGCTCGGGCGGGGTGATGCTCCCGAACCATCCGCCGCTGACCGTGGCGGAGCAGTTCGGCACGCTAGAGGCGCTCTACCCGGGGCGCATCGACCTGGGGGTCGGGCGGGCGCCGGGCACCGACCGGGCGACGGCGCGGGCGCTGCGGCGCAGCGCCGAGGGGATGCCGGGCGCGGACTTCCCCGCCCAGCTGGCCGAGCTGAACGGGTACTTCGCCGGGCCTTGCGCGCAGGCCCGCCCAGACGGCCAGATTCGCGCCATCCCCGCGGAGGGCAACAGCCCGGCCATGTGGCTGCTTGGGTCCACCGGGTACAGCGCCGAGATCGCCGGCCAGCTCGGCGTCTCGTTCGCGTTCGCTTACCATTTCAGCCCGGCGAACGCCAGGCCCGCGCTTGCCTTGTACCGCCGGGCCTTCCGGCCCTCGGCGCTGCTCGCCGAGCCATACTGCCTGATCAGTGTCTTCGCGCTTTGCGCGGACGACGGTGAGGCGGCGCGGTGGCTGCACGGCCCGGCACGCCTGTCCGCGCTGCGCCAGCGCATCGGGCATCCCGCCACGCTGCCAAGCCCGCACGAGGCGGCCGGGTACCGGTACTCGGCGGCCGAGCAGGACGTAATCGCCGAGGCGACAGCCTCGCATGTCGTAGGCGAACCGGCGACGGTCGCCAGGCAGCTCGACCGGATCCTGGCCGACACCGGCGCTGATGAGCTCGATGGTGACGACGACCACCTTTACGCACGCCGACCGGCTGGCCAGCTACGAGCTGCTCGCCCGGGCCGTCGCCGGCCGGCGTGCGGAGGAGGCTGAGTCGGCGCGCTGAACCTCGAAGGCGCAGCGCGCCGACCGCCGCAGCGGCCGGGTCAGCTGTTCTTGGCCTCGCCCGAGCGGTAGGACCTGAGCATGTCGGCCATGCCCGAGGTCCCGGTCAGGCCGGGGATGCCGCCGAAAGCCTGGGGCCGGTGCGGATGGTTGACCGGCGCCGGGGACACCGACTGCACGCTGTCGCCCGAGCAGATGGCGGCCGGGTCGAAGGACGCGGTGCCCTCGAGCACCTCAAGCAGCGACTCCGACGGCGGGCTGATCGCCGGGCCGATCACGTCCGAGCTCGTCGGGATGGCCGACGGGCGCACCGTGTCGCGGGCGTGCACGGGGCGGTCGAGCAGGATCTCCCCGAGGTTGCGGGCGTGCTTGTCGCGAGCGGTGAGCGGCGTCAGGCCGAACGTCGACTCGATCAGCGCGAGGCTGGAGGTGTGCTCGAACGGGCCGTCGTGCACGACCTGGTGCTGGCGGCACCAGGTTGCTTACCACGATGGCGGGGACCCGGAAGCCGAGTTGCCCGTAGTTCGGGTAGAGCTGGCCGTCGGTCGGCGTGGCGGCGTCGCCAGCGTGCATGACGTTGGCCGGGTTGGTGGCGTCGATGACCTGCGGCGGGGCCACGTGGTCGTAGAAGCCGCCCCATTCGTCGAACGTCACGATGAAGACCGTGTTGTCGAGGTAGCCGTTGTCGGCGAGCGCGTGGTAAGCGTCGGCGATGAAGCGCTCGCCGAGCCGGATGTCGGCCAGCGGGTGGTCGTCCGCAGCGGTGCCGGTCCCCTCGTCGTCGAAGGCAGGGTCGATGTAGCAGACGTTCGGCAGCGTGTGGTTCTCGCAGGCCGCGATGAACGAGGTGCCGGCGGACAGGGCGGCCGTGGACGCGTCGGCATCGGAGAAGGGGTGGAAGAACGCCTGGTACTTGAAGGTCGCGCCCGGCTCGATCGCGGGGCTGGCCCACAAGGCGAGGATCGGGGAGTCGCGGTAGTAGTAGCCGCCGGTGGGGATGCCGTCGGAGTTGGGGATCGGGGAGAGCTGGTCCCAGATGGTCGGCACTACGGACGGTGCCTCGGAGTTGTGGTCCCGGTCAGTCTGGGCCGCGTGCTGGTAGAAGCGGTTAGGGAAGGTCTCCCCGGCGAACGAGCAGAAATAGCGGTCCAGCGTCGTGTACTGCTCGGCCAGCGCCCCGATGACCGGCAGGTCAGGCAGGTGCTTGCGCGACCCGTCCGGGTTCAGGTTGGTGTAGTAGCCGATCGGGAAGGTGTTCGCCGCGGCGAGGGTCACGCCCGGGTTGTCCGCCGGGGTCGTCGGCCGCTGGAGGAAGCCGTCCATCTTGCCGTAGTCGTGCTGGACGAGCCAGCCCTCCCAGCTGTGGTCCGGGTCGCTGTACCCGCACCCCTGGAAGTCCGGGGCCAGCGGATAGTTCGGGTACGTGTTGCCGTCAACCGCGGACGTGAACGTCAGGTCGTGGCGGCCATCGGCACCGGGCAGCCAGCCAAGGAAGTGGTCGAAGGAGCGATTCTCCATCATCAGGATGACGACGTGCTCGATGCCGCGCGAGCCGTTGGGACGGATCGTGGGCGAAGCGTTGGCGACCGCCTGGGACAGGAGGTCGGCACCGGAGATGGCCAGGCCGGACGAGGCGGCCGCGATCTGCAGGAACCTGCGACGGGAAAGCATCTGGCAACGGTAGGCCGCGTAGGCAGACGGAAGCCCTCTAACGCGTCGACAGGAGGCAAAATCTCGTTGGCATCCAGCTACACCTGACTGCACCCCGGTGGGTGCTGCCCAGGTTCCCTGGCCAGCACCCGCCGGCGCTGGGTCTTACGCGCAGTGCGGGATCGGGCCGCTCCGAGAGCGTCGCCAGGCTCCTGGACCGGCAGAATTCGCAGGCCTGACGAACGCGCTCATTGACACCGGGAACGGGCGAATCCTCGCTGGCATCGCCGCCTACCAGCGGATCTTCCTCGCCGAGATCTGGGGAGGCCTTCGCGGCCGATCAGTCGTTGCTGGAGCGCGGGTTGCCCGTTTCCGCGTGCCCGACTTCTGCTGCCACCGTGCGACTACTGCTCTTGCGTGCACCGTTTTGCAGTCCGCTAGCAGGTTGGCCGTGAGCTAGCGGCCTGGTAGTCCTCGGCGAGCAGGATCGCGTGCACCCGCTCCAGGCTCTGGCGCCGGCGAAGTTCTACTGCCATGCCCTCCCGCTGGGCCGCGACCGATGCGTCGCTGAAGCTCCACTCCAACAGCAGGGACAGTGCCCTTCGCTCGTCGTGGTCGAACTTCACAACCAGGGTGGCAACCTGTCTCGGATGTGCTGGCCAGCTGACCTGGACGATAACGGGGGACAGCTCGTCGGACTCGGGCACGACCAGCCGGACCTGAAGCTCCGGCCATTCCAATGCGGACGCTGGTTCCGGGAAGGCAAGCTTCTCCGCGAGTGCCATCGCGTCGAGGCCGACGATGTGCAGCAGCCGGGCTGTCCAGGTGAGTGCGGCCGCGAGGGACAAGATCACGCAGGGGAGCGCGATCGCGAGGATCACATGGTGAGCGTAACTCGCCGGGATGCCAGAGTCACTAGACCTGCCAAGAGTCGGCCGGGCCTACGTTCATGGCGCTGAAGAGCATCTTCGAGTGTGCTCGTGCGGTTTCTCCGCCGCCTCGGGCCGTGAATTGGACGCACTTTTTCTCGCGGTATTCATCCCCGTCGATTCTGTCGGGAGGGAAGCACGAGGCGATCGCCTGAGGGAGGCGGACGGGGTGGGCGCCGTCGATCCCGGGCCGTGCCCGGAGTCGATCGGGGTCGCCAGCGACTACGTACCGTCATAATCTCCTCTGGTGCTGTTGATTGTGCCGCAAAAAACGGTACAATCAACAGCGTCTCCTGACTGCCATTCCGCATGGCGACGGTCCCCGAACCGCGCGCTTGCATGGGGCGGCTAGGGCGTTCTTGCCCGTCTGTGACGGCATGTGCGCCTAGCCTTAGCAGCCTCTTCTGGGTAGTTTGTCGGCATGCGAGCGCCTTGGCTAAGTTGTAAGGTATTCATCGCTTCTGTTCAGCTCAGTCGAGGCTGGGGTGCCTTGGGGGGGCGACTGAATAGAAAGGTCGCCTGATGTCCTTCGACGCGCCCGCGTCTGCCCCTGATCCCGACGGCGTTACAGCCAAGCCTGCTGAGGCTACAGAGACTTACGAGGCTGGACTGCCAGCTGGCGCCGAGCGGACGGGTGGCGCCGAGCTGACAGGTGGCGCCGAGCTGACAGGTGGCGCCGAGCTGACAGTGGGGTTGCAGTCGCCGACGGTAGAGCCGTGGGCCGCTCCCGGCGTCGGCGCGATCCTGCGGCCGTCGGCCGGCGGTGACGCTGGCTGGACCCCGGTGCCCCCGCCACCACCGGCGTCCTGGGCGCCTCCGATACCCAGGCGGCGCAGGCCGCCGAAGCCGTCCAGGCGGCTTGTCATGGCGATCTGCGGGGTACTAACGGTCGGCTTGGTCGCTGGGCTGCTGGTGTGGGCCCCGTGGAATCCGTCGCCCAACGCGCCGGCGTCGGTCTCGGCTCACTCGAAGACCGCGACGACGGTCACTGTCTCCTGGCCGGCGGCCAAGGGCGGCGCGACTCCGGCTCATTACGTGGTGCTGCGGGACGGCGCGCAGGCAGGCGAGGTCCCGGCGAGCCAGACGTCATGGACCGACAGCGGCCTGGCGCCGGGCACCACGCACCAGTACGCCGTCGAGACCGTGGGCGGCGGGCAGACATCGGGTCCCTCGGTGATCGCCACGACGACGACGCTCACCCCAAGTCCCGTCGGGCTATCGGTCAGGGCCACGTACAGCACGGCGACGCTGCACTGGAAGCCATCACCGCTCGGCCCGACCCCCAGCCGGTACACGATCTACGACGGGCCGACCGAGGTCATGATCCTGCCCGGCACCACCACCTCCTACATCGACCAAGGGCAGAGAGCGGGAGCGGCGTACCAGTACTCGGTTGTCGCGCAGTGGGGCAGCCACAAGTCGAAGCCGTCGGCGCCTGCCATCGGGTCGATCGTGTCAGCGCCGCTGGACTCCGCCGTGCAGGTACAGGTCACGCCCACCTCTGTCCCGAGCGGGGGGACAGGAGCCCCGGTGGGCCAGGCCTCCAGCTACTCGTGGAGCTTCCAGCCGTCTTGCGAGGAAAACAGCTGCACGATGACCGTCGAGGGCAAGATCCCCGCGGTCGGGAACAAGTACTACCCGTTCTCGATCGGCCTGGTGAGCAGCGGAGCGGGGTACTCGGGGAGCTTCACGAAGGCCAAGCTGACGCAGTGCTCCACCGTCGAGGTCGCTGGCACCGTCACGGTGACGCTCACCCCGGACAAGAGCCAGATAGCCAACGGAGCATGGGGCGGCTGGACCGGCACCGTGGTGCTCAGCTCCCCCTACACCGGCCTCGGTGGCGGCTACTACTGCCCGGCGGGCAACTGGGACTTCTCACTGTCGGGCAATGGCCAGCTGGGGACCGCGCAACCAGCATGACCCGTCGCCCGCCGGTGACGTGCGGAGCTCGCCGTTTTCGGTTACCAACGCGTTGCGCTGTATGGCCTCGAGTGTCGGTGGCTAGTGGCACACTCAATGGCGCAGGGCCGAAAGCAGGCCCGTAACCAGCCAGCCGGACATGCAGGGGAGCGGCACCGTGGGGAAGGCGAGCCGGCAGCGTCGGCAGAAGAAGGAGCAGGACCGCCAGCGGGAGCGTGCCTCCCGGCAGCCGGGCGCCGGGTACGGTTTCGGACCTGGCATCGGCCCGTCGCAGGCGGAGAAGATCGCCATCTTGATCTCGACGGCGGGGCGCGCGGACGAGGCGGGCGACGAGGCTGCCTTCCAGCGTGCCATTGACCAGCTGACTGCCGAGCGTGCCCCCGGCTGGGGACGGGCCGTCAGCCGCAGCCTCGTGGACCTCATGAAGTTCACCGTGACGCAGGCATGGAAGAGCGGCTGGCAGCCGGCCGAACTGGCCAGGCACGTCGGCCGGGAGGCCGCCGCCGCGCACGCCTCGATGGCCGCTGACATGATCGTCGCCGAGATGCGCCCCTACGCCGCCGCGACCGTGGACCCGCGCTGGGCCGCCCAGGTCGACTCGCTTGCGGTGACCGCGCCCGGCGCGGACGACGGCGAGTACCTGGGTGCCTGGCGGGCCGCGGTTGGCGCGACCGACCCGACGGCGGCGATCGTCTCCGCGATCAGGGTCCTGAACGTCCTCCTCGACCTGCGGGTACTGGAGGTCCTGCTCCCCATTCCGGGCAGCGCAGCGGCCCGGTTCGCTCCCGCGCCTCCCGCCACTGCCGCGAGCTCCGCATCGGGCAAGGACGCCGACGAGCGAATGCTGAGCAGGATCCGGGCGCTGCTGGCGAAGGCCGAGTCGACCGAGTTCGCCGAGGAGGCGGAGGCCCTGTCCGCCCGCGCGCAGGAGCTGATGGCGAAGTACAGCATCGACCACGCGCTGCTGGCCGCGCAGGCTGGAGATAAGGAGGAGCCAGCTGGCCGCCGGATCGCCGTCGACAATCCATACGAGGGGCCGAAGACGACGCTGCTTAACACCGTCGCCGAGGCCAACCGGTGCCGCGCCATCTGGTCGCAGGACGTAGGCCTGGTCACCGTGGTTGGCTTCCCAGCTGACCTGGACGCGGTGGGACTGCTGTTCACCTCCTTGCTCGTGCAGGCGAACACCGCGATGATGCGGGCCGGCGGCAAGAAGGACGAGTTCGGCCGATCGCGGACGCGGGCGTTCCGCCAGTCGTTCCTGGTGTCCTACGCGATCCGCATCGGGGAGCGGCTCGCGGAGGCCACCACGCACGCCGAGCATGAGGTGATAGCCGAGCAGGCCGCCGGGCGGGATGCCAGCGCAGTCTCCGGCGGGACGGGCACCGACCTGGTGCCGTTCCTCGCCGCCCGCAGGGAAGAAGTCGATGACGCGGTGGACGACCTGTTCGGCAACCGGCTCACGAAAGGCCGTGCCTCCCGCATCACCGACGCCGAAGGCTGGGCCTCTGGCCGCGCTGCCGCCGACATGGCCAGCCTGCGTGGTCGTGGCGCTCTAGCCGACTAGCGCACCGGCCACTGCCAGCGCGTAAAAGTTCACTTGCGCCACCTGCCAAGACGCTCACCGTCAAGAAATAGGTAGCCAATGTTCATCGCCCCGTCGGATCGTGTTGAGTCCAATGGTGAGCTTTCATGGAACTTTGCCGGCCTCTGCACCGTCTCATAATCAGAAGTTAAAACTGCGAGGCGAGGAGCCTAGTGAGTTTCGTGAGGCGTCGTTCGGTTTTCCTGGCTAGCCTGCTATCGGCTGGCCTTATCGCTGCTGGCGGAGTTCCGGCCCTGGCAGCGAGCCCAGTTCCCGCCGCGGTCACTCCCGTCACCGGAAGCTGGGGGACCGCGCAGGCGGTGCCCGGCCTGACGGCTTACGGCGAGATCGACGTGCCGAGCGTCTCGTGCGTGCCGCGCGGCGCGTGCTACGCGGTCGGCGACAACTACGACACCAAACCGGCGGACCTGCCTTTCATCTCCACCGACGCGGGCGGCAACTGGAGCAAGCCGGCCGTGATCCCCGGGCTCGAGGCGCACCTCGATGACTCCGCGGTCCCCCAGGCTATCTCCTGCCCGGCCGCGGGGGGCTGCCTGGTGGCCGGCTATTACGGCACCGACATGCACAACGGGTTCGTGATGCAGGAGAAAGGCGGCAAGTGGGGCCCGCCGAAGCCGATCCCCGCCCTTGCCGCACTGAACAGCGCCGGCGAGGTGGACATCAGCGGCGCGGCATGCCCGGTATTCGGGTACTGCACGGTGACCGGGAGCTACGCGACCGGCTCGCTGACGGACCCCTCGATTAGCACCTTCGTCGTGGACGAGAAGGGCTACAACAAATGGGGGGACGCGGTCCAGGTCCCCAACCTGGGCACCTTGAATGTCGGCGGCCTCGCCGGGCCCACCTCCCTGGTGTGCCCGTCGAAGGAGGACTGCACTATCGAGGGGATGTACACCCCGACCGCGCAGTCGCCCTCGGCGATGACGGCGCTGCGCGGCGACCTGGGACTGCGCGGCGACGCCACCGGCAAGGGCGCGCGGACAGTGGCGATGAGCGGGCTTGCCAGGCAGGACGCGCTGGCCGCCCTGCGAAGCCGTCCCCTCGACAGCGGCGAGTCGTTGCCCTTCTCGGTGTTCGTGGCCAGTGAGAAGAACGGTTCGTGGCAGTCTGCGTCGGCGCCGCAACTTCCCGGCTTGACCTCGGCCTCGACGGGCTTCGCGTTCCCCACCTCCAACGTGGCCTGCACGTCGGGCGGCAACTGCCTGGCGGCGGGCATGTACGCACTGTCAGACAGTGCCACGACCGTCAGCAGCTACCTGCTGACCGAGTCTGACTACGTGTGGACGGTCACCGAGAGCACGCCCGCCAGCGTGATCATGACGGCGCTCGCCTGTCCGGCCGTGAACAGCTGCGTGGCGGGCGGCGCGAACTCCACGGACGGCGGGAGCTCCCTGGGCGTCGCGGTAACGCTGCACCAGGAGGCCAACGGCACATGGAGCGCGCCGGCCGAGCTGGCGGGCGCCACCGCGCTGGCCTTCAAGGGCAAGAAGGCCCAGGCGTCCGAGGTCGGCGTGCTGGACTGCCCGTCGGTGGGGAACTGCACCGCTGGCGGCTACTACGCGTGGGACGTCACCTCGTCCAACCCGGTGGGGTTGCAGTCCGCGTTCGTCGCCAGCGAGGCAGGCGGCAAGTGGTCGGCAGCGTCGGTCCCTGGCGGCATCGTGTCCCTCAACACCGGGGGAGGCGCGGACTTCGCCGACTTGTCCTGCGCGTCGGTTGCTACCTGCGCGGCGGTCGGGGCGTACGACCCGGACAACCCGTCGCAGGGCAGCTTCCTGCTGGCGGAGATCCCGCTGAGGGCGACGACGGCCACGATCGGCCTGGCGCACTCGCAGATCACCGACGGCAAGGAGCAGTCGGAGAAGATCTCGGTCACGGTGACGGCCAAGGGCGGCACGCCGGGCGGGAAGGTCTCGGTACTGTCCGGCACCCACCTGATCTGCGCGATCACGCTGAAGTCCGGCAACGGCTCCTGCACGCTGGCGAAGACGAAGCTTGCGAAGGGCACCTATCGCGTGTACGTGAGGTACCCGGGTGCCTATGGCTTCGGCATCTCGTACTCGAAGGTCGACACCCTGAAGGTCGTCAGCTAGCGGCCTGAGGCGACAGCGCCCCGCCTGCTTTTCCTCAGCAGGCGGGGCGCCGCGGCTTCGGGAGTACCGGGGGAAGTGAACGTTCGGAAATGTTTGGGCGAGTTTATGCCCAGCTGATGACATCCTCGTGGTCGAGGCGCGGCAGGCGGTTAAGCCACGGGTTCTCACCAGGGTGCCCGATATTCACCACCATGAACGACTTGCGGCGGCCGTCGGGGAAGAAGTCCGCGTCAAGCCCGGCGGCGTCAAAGCCGATCATCGGGCCGGCGGCCAGGCCGTGCGCGCGGACCGCCAGGATGAAGTACCCGGCCTGCAGCGTGGCGTTGAGCTTGCCGCCGTTCTCCCGGAGCGCCTCATTGGCCTCGAACACTTCCTTCATCTCCGGCCGGTGCGGGAAGACGGTCGGGATGTACTCGTGGAACTGGGTGTCGATCGCCAGCACGGCGACGGCCGGGGCGGCCTGCGTCTTGGCCTTGTTGCCGTCGGACATGTGCGTGGCCAGCCGGCCGCGGCCCTCGCCAGGGCGCACGTAAAGCACCCGGAGCGGCTGGACGTTCGCCGAGGTCGGAGCCCACTTGGCCAGCTCCCAGATGGAGGCCAGCTCATCGTCGGTCACGGGGGTGTCCGCCCAGGTGTTCGCGGTCCGGGCGGTGGTGAACAGCACCGCCCGGGCCTCGTCATCCAGCCGGCCAAGCACCGGGTACTCGGTTGCTTCAGCAGTCATCAGGGAGTCTCGCTTCACTCGTAGTGGAATCTTCAAGTAGCTAACCCTGATCGCTTCCGGCCGCTTCCAGGTACCCGGCGTGATGCTCCTTACGTGCTGGTGCCCGTGCCCGTGCGGCCTAGACCGTCGAGACGACCTTCCACGTGGTACCGGTGAGGAACGCCGACAGCGGCTTGGAGGTGGCGTCGATGGAGGTAGTGCCGCCAACCACGGCGCAGCTCGTGGCCCGCGTAGCGGTCGAGAAGCAGCTGACGTCGAAGAGCTCGCCAATCTTGAATGCCGGCCCTGTCTGGGCGGTCACCTTCGCTGGCGCGGCGCTCGCGACCGCGGCCGTCGCGGTCATTGCCGCGGTCCCCGCCGCGATCGTCAGCCCGAGCGTAAGCAGTGCGGTCAGCAGTGACCGCAGCAGGCGTGAGTTATGCATTCTTGGCCCTCCTACGGCACGCTGAATTGTGCTCCGTTTTTCGCAGAGCGAGAATCGGCACAACTAGGCGCAAGCGAGCGGGATAATACGGCTTGCTCTTCACTGGCAACGAGTTGCCAGTCTGATTAGTTGCGAGAGGGAGGTCTCATCACGGTCATCAACGGGCGCGAGGTCATCAGCCGGGCCGACATGGTCGCGCTGGGCATCGGGCGGTCCACGCTCGAGGGCTGGTTCCGCAACCGGGCCGCCAACGGCCACCCCGAGAAGGCCAGCCGGATCGGGCGGTCTGACTACTGGTACGCCGACGAGTGGACCGCGTGGCATGAGGCCTACCTGCGCGGCAAGATCGCGGCGCTGACGCAGGGGGACCGGGGCGGGGAGGCCGACGACCTGGTGGATGCGACCGAGGCCGCGCGCGTTATGGGCTATAAGGGCCGCAATGTCATTCACTCCAACAGGCGGCTTGGCTATTTCCCCGAGCCGGACGCATACGGGACCACCTCACGCGGCAGGCCCCAGCCGCTGTGGCGGCGGTCCACCGTCTGGGCGGTCGCCGACGGCCGGACCGGCAAGGCCGGCGGCCACAAGCCCGGTACCCCCGGCGCCCCGGCCAAGCCGCATCCATACGCGGGCGATCCGCGCCTTGATGAGGTCCTGGGCATGCTGCGCTCCGGCGCGGCGCCAAGCGCGGTGGCACTGGCCGTCCGGTGGGACGTGACCCGTCGCACCGCCGAGCGCATCATTAGTTCCGCTAGCCGCCTGCTGTAGCCGGCGCGGGCACCCGCCGTGTCGCCGGCCCGGCCGGCCTGCCCCCGTCGCCGTCTGGTGACGCGGCCGCACGGGATGAGGCGAGTTCATGCCGGTATCGGGTGCACTACAATAGTTGTCGACCCTTGCCGTCCTTCGCTGGGGACTTGTGGTCAGGGCCGTTGATGCGAGCAAACGGGTTGCGGTCCACGAGTCAGATTCGTATCTTAAAGGCCTTCGTATCCGAGCATCACCTCCCACAGGAAGGGGATGGGCGTCGTGAGCGCTGCCCCGCCCGCCCGCCGCCGCCTCGTTGGCGCCGCGTTGCGCCGGTACCGCGAGAGCATCGGCTACGATCTGGCCGACGCGGCCCGCGTTCTTGACTGCGACCGGTCCAAGGTCAGCAGGATCGAGTCCGGCGAGCGTGGCATCCGGGCCGAAGAGCTCAGGATCCTGCTGACGGAGTACGGGGTGGATGCCCGCGCAGAGCAGGCCCTCGTGGCCCTGAGCGCCCCCAGCCTGACGAAGGGATGGTGGCAGGAGCCCGGTGTGATCGCTGCCGACGGGATGAAGCAGTTCGCGCCGATCGAGGCCCTTGCGTCGGCCATCGCCATCTTCGAGGCGCACCGGGTCCCTGCCCTGCTGCAGACGGAGGACTACGCGAGGGCGCTGATCGCCGTCGGCGAGGCTGATGACGGCGCCGGGGCGCCTGAGGCGGTGCGGGACTGGCGGCTCGCGGCGGTCCTGGCCCGGCAGCGGGCCGTGCTAGGCAGCCGCCCGGACATCACCGTCGTCATCGCCGAGGCAGCGCTGCTCAACGTGGTCGGCGGCGCTCGCGTCACGCGCGGGCAGCTGGACTGGCTCGCCCGGATCGCCAGCGACAGTGAGCACGTCGCGGTCCACCTCTTGCCGCTGACCAGGGGAACCCAGGTGGCCGCGACGGGGCCGATGACGATCGCCGACGTCGGCGGCGTGCCCTCGCTAGGCGCGGTCCACGTCCCCGGCGTCGGCGGCGGCATCTGCCTGGACGACGCCTGCGACGTGGCCGCCTACACCCGCGCCTTCGAGCAGCTCAAGCTCCACGCCCTCAGCCCGGCGGCCTCAGCCCGCTCCCTGCGAGACCTTGCCGCCAGGCGGGTCCTGCGGTCCTAGGGCGCGGGACCCTCCCCAGTGACTCACGCAGCCCAGTGGGTCATCGAGGAGATCAAGCCGAAGGCGTTACATGTGCTCGTGCACCAGGCGACGGAATGGCACCGACCTGAACCGGCTAGCCAGCAGCGTCCCGCGCCCGCCAGGGATGGTCTTCAAGATGGCCGCGCACAGCGCCGGGCGCATCCGGCCAAGCAGGCGCAGCGCGCTGGCGTCGTCCATGGCCGCCACGATGTGGCCCGCCTGCGCCGGGGCCATGTCGCCCAGCGCGATTCCGGCTGGAAGCGGGTCCGCCTGGCGCAGTCGCTCCGCCGCGTCGGCGGGGCGCATCGCCTCTAGGACCCGAGCCGCCGCCTGGCGGTTCATGCGGCTGAGGATGACGCCGGCGCGCTCGGGCCGGGTACTCTCCAGGATCCGTCCGGCGCGCTGCGGGTGGGTCTGCACGATCATGGCGATGAGCTCGCTGGCGTAGCCATGGGAGCAATGGTCAAGAATCCGCGCGGCGTGATCCGGCGCCGGGCACAGCAGCATGCTCGCCGCGTCGGGAGGGCTTTGCCGCAGGAGTACCGTCGCGGCCTCCTGCGGCGGCATCTGGCCGAACTCAGACGAGGACGGCACACGGGACTGCTGGTGCCCAGCGTGCCTGTCGTTGCTTCGCATGGCGCTGCCTGGCGTGCCACCGTCCCTGGCCTGGCTACTGTCCCTGGCCCCGCCGGGCGCGGCATTGGGGACGGTCTGGTCCTGGGGCGGTACGGGATCGCCTGCGGGAGGCGGCGGCTTGCCTGGAGACCGTTGCCCGAGTATCTGCCGCAAGACGGCGGCGACCTCCTCGCCACGAGGGCGGCGGCCCGGGCCCTTGTCGAGCATCCGCATCACGAGGCTGGCCAGCGGCCCGTTACCGGGCGGCGCCGGGTCATCGCGCCCGATTGCGACGGCCGTCGCCGGGACAGTGACCCGGTTGAAGGGTGAGCGCTTGGTCAGCGCGTAGTAGAAGACGACCCCAAGCGACCAGATGTCGGACGGCTCCTCACCGGACTCGCCCGCCAGCCGCTCCGGTGCCATGTACTCCAGGGTGCCGATGAGCAGGCCGGTCGTCGCCGCGCCCACGGGCTTGGCGGTGCCGAAGTCTACCAGGCAGACCGAGTTATCCGGTCCGACAAGGATGTTCATCGGCTTGACGTCCCGATGCACGACCCCGGAGGCGTGGGCGAACATCAGCCCGCTGAGCACCGGTGCCCCGAACCGGGCCACCTCGCGCTCCGGCATGGGCGCGTGCACCCGGATGATGTCCTCCAGGGGATCGCCGTTGAAGTAGCCCATGACGATCCACGGGTTGTCGCCGACCGCGATGAGGTCATGGATGCTGATGATGGCCGGATGCTCCAGCCGCGCGAGCAGCCGTGCCTCGTTGACTGCCTGTTTCCGGACCCAGGCCAGGTTCTGGATCCCCTGGTTCTGCGGGATGAGCTCTTTCAGCGCGACCTCGCGCTGAAGGAGGTCATCGAAGGCTAGCCAGACGCTGCCGAAACCGCCCTCGCCGAGTCGCTCGCGCAGCTCATACCGGGTGTTCAGCCACTCGCCTGGGACGGTCAATCTTCGTCCCAGTTAAGCTCGCCCCCGTCCGGCGCGCCGAAGTCGCCGGGCGGCCGGTTGTCGTTCATGTTGAGCATGCTCCGATGAGCCAGCGGCAGGCCGCCGCTGTCGGTGAAGGGGTTCGGGATCCCCGAGCCGGGCTGCCCCGGCATGACTGCGGGCAGGTGGCTGAGGTCACGGCGGGTCTCGTCCAGTGGCAGGCGACCCGCAAGCCGTACCGCGTCGGGGCGGGCGTCGTTGCCGGGGTGGGCGTCGCCACCGTGGGTGCCGCTGTCGGCCCGGTAGGACTCGCTGTCCTGGTAGCCGTCGTGCCGGGTTGGAGCGGGAAGGGCGGAGTCCAGGCCCGAGTCGAAGTAGGCCTCCTGCCGGGTTGGCGACGGCGGGGACTCGTTCCGGGTCGGCGTCCCGGCGTAGCCGTCCTGCTGGTCTTGCCGGTAGCCCGCATCCTGGTAGCTGCTGGTGGTGCCCCGCTGGAAGCCGCGCCCGCTGGAGCCGCTGCTCCGATGGAACTCGCTGTCACGGAAACCGTCCTGGTGGGACTGGCCGTCTCCGTTCTGGCTCTGCTGGAGCCCGCTCTGGTGGGACTGGCCGTCGCGGAGCACCTCGGTCGGCTGCCGGTCGGGTGAGTTGTCGAAGCCCCGGGGCAGGGGCCTCGTCTTGTGGAAGAGGTCGCGCACGCTGCCGCCGGACGGATCAGCGTGCCCCTCAATGACCCGGGGACCGTCGGCTGGGTGGCTGTCGGCGTAGGCGGCGCTGCTGGCGTAGGCCACGCCTGGCGTCCACGTCCGGAACCCGGCTTTCTTAGCGTTCCTGACGTAGCTCCTCTGCATCTCCGCGTAGATCTCCTCGTACGGCCCGGGCCGCTGCATGATCTTGACTGTCACCGGCAGGATCTCGATGACGAGGAAAAGCAGGAAGACCAGGAAACGTGCCACCGTGACGGTGAAGTTGCCCCTGCTCAGCTGGCTGAGGGCCTCCAGCCGGACCAGGATGCCGTTGAGCGCGTCGTTGGATGCGTTGAACGCGTTCCGCAGGTTGTCCTCGCGAGTCTCGGCGGTCGCAAGCTGGCTCCGCGCGTTGGGCAGGGCCTGCTGGGCCTGGTCTAGGCGCAGCTTGTCGGCTGACGCGTTGGTCGCGCTCAGCGTGCTTTCGCGGCTTTGGATGTCGGCGTTCAGCTTCCTGATCGTCGCTTCCTCAGAGTTATAGGAGTTCTCGCTCGCCTGAGCGAGCGGGCCGTTACCCTTGGGGCACTTGACGCCGTCGAACACGCCGTAGAGCTGGCACTGCCAGGTCTTGAATTCCTGGTTCGCGACTTGTTGATCGGTGTTGCGCTGCGAGGTCCAGGCCTTAACTTCCGGGTCGTCCGCCGGGTTGATCGTCTTCGCTCCGCCGGAGTCGATCTCCGCCTGCAGGTTGCTCACCTGGCCAGTCCAGTAGGTCACCTGCTGTCCGACGGTGCTCGTTTGCTGCTGGGCGATGAAGTTGTTGTAGTTGTCCTCCTTAATCACGCTGATTTGGGCGTTGATCTCCGCCTCGAAGATCCGCAGCACGAATGGCGTGGATATCAGCGTGCCAAGGAGGAAGGCCAGGACCAGCCGGGGCGCGGCGACGAGCAGCTTGCGCTTCCCGTCGTGCGGCATTGAGGTGATTAGCCAGCGGTCGATGCCCATGATTACGAGGCCCCAGGCGACCGCCGGGAGAACCGCGACGACCCCGTTGATGCCCATCGCAGTGCTCAGGGCGAACCACATGGACACCATGCCCATGCCGCTCGTGATCAGGACCGACCAGCCGAGGTTCTCGAACTTGCCGGCCTCGGCGGGGCACCTGGCGAGAACCTCTTGGCGGGCCCCGGCCAAGCCCTGAAGGAACCGTGGCAACAATCGCAACTTTTCCAGCATCGTCCGCCTCGCAGAATTTTGGCACCTGGCAGGCATCTCTTTCCACCCCAGCCCCGCCAGGAAATGAGTTCACACTACCTTGCTAGTCAATGTCCGTGATGAGCGGGAACGGCGTGTCATAGTAGGCTGCCATCCACGCGCAGTGGCTCGCCAGCTATCGCGCGCCTTGGAGGATTCTGATATGGGATGTTCGCATTTGCAGGGATTTACAGGAGGTGGATCCAGCGGCGGGTAGTTCTTACTGGGATGACGGGGTGGTGCGGCAGGCCCTCGCCGCTGACCTCGGCGCGATCACAGGTGGTGATGCCACCTTCAAGATCGTGGAGTTCGCCGCGGACGCCGTCACGGTCTGGACGGTGAGCCGGGACAGCAATGGGACGCCTCACGCCAGCCGTGAGCTGCTGACCGGGTTGCATGGGGACCCGGAGGCGTTCTACCAGCAGAGGCTGGCCCCGCGGACGGGCACGACCCGGCTGCGCGTCGTTCACGGCATCGCCGGCGAGGATCCGCGTCGGGAGGCAGAGCTGGGGGTGCTGCGCGCGCGGCGGCCGGATGCCCTGTTCCACCGATGCGGAACGCCCATGGGGGAGATGCTCCGCCAGGTGGTGCGGGAGTCGCCGATCACCCGGTTCTATGAGCTGGTGGCGCTCGCCGAGCGGGGCGAGGGGCGTCGGCTGGTCACGGACAACATCCCGCTGTTCCCGCCGGGCGCGCGCCGCGGCGACGTCGAGATGTTCCAGCTGCGGTGCGTGTCCGGAGGGCCGAGGGGCACGGTCTTCGCCGTGGTCTCGCGCGATGACTACGCGATCGGCGAGCCAGCGCTGTCGGTCACGTCGGTGCAGCTTCCCCCGGGCACCCACAGCGTGACCGCCAGGCTGGAGCGACCGGGCCGGGTGGACTTCGAGTTCGAGGGGCCGTCGGTGGACCCGCGCCGCGATGAGCGCCGAGTCCCGGACATGCTCGCGGCGCTTCCTGAGCGCCTGATCCGCCTGCCCGCGGTCCACGTCGTGTGCCTCATAGAGGTCAGCGGCGAGAAGCCGCAGGTGCAGGACCGGATCGACCGGCTGACCGAGCTGGTCGCGATGATCGACACCCCGGACCGGGACGTGAAGGTGTCCGTCGTCTCCTACGGGCCGCACGCGTTCGACGACCAGGAGCGTGAGGAAGAGGTCTGTGCGCGAGCGTGGGTCGTGGACGCCGCGACGGCGCTGTTCGCGCTGAGCGACCTACGCGGCCAGCCGCGGCCGAGGGACGAGTTCACGTTGGCCGCCCAGCTGGAGTGCGCGCTCGCGGAGGTCGCCCGTCATGCGGACCCGATTGACGGACGGCTGGTCCTGGTCACCGCCGGGTCGCGGCCACCGCACCCGCGGGTGGCGGACGTGCACGCGCACCGTATCATCCGCTGTCCCCAGCGGCGGGACTGGCGCGATGAGCTGAGCGGCCTGGCTAGCTTGCCAGGTACTGCCTTCGGTGCCTTCACCGACAGGGACGCGTTCGGCCTCAGCCCGGTCTGGGAGCAGCTGGGCCGCAACGCGATCGGGGCGGTGGCCGGCACCGATACGGCCCGCTTCGCGGCCGCGCTCGGCCTGGCCGGCGAGGCACAGCAGATCCCGTTCCCACTGGTCGCCGACCCATAATCGAACCTATTGCACGGGCAGACGAACCCGCCCTAGTTCGCCCACTGAAGGAGGCAGGAGCAACCGGATATGTCGAGCATCGCGATGTGGGGAGCACCAGGCAGTGGCAAGACGACGTTCCTTGCCGCGCTGAGCGTGGCACTTGGCCAGCAGGCCAGCGACGGGGATGGCTGGATCCTCTCCGGCGTGGACCCCGGTTCGGAGCGACGCCTTATCACGATGAGTAGTGACCTGCAGAAGCACAAGTTCCCGAATGCGACACAGTCCACCGAGCGCCTCCAGTGGAAGCTGAGCAAGCGGGTCACGTCGGTCACCAAGAAGCCCTTCCGTAAGCCCGTTGCGCAGTACCGCAAGGTGTCGGTCGACCTGGACCTCATAGACTCGTCCGGCGAGCTCGTCAGCGACGCGAACTATGACTCTCCCGACCGGAACGACCTGGTCGAGCGGCTGCGCAGCAGTCGGGGAATCGTCTACGTGTTCGACCCGATCCGGGAAGCCGTGACGGGCGACGCGTACTGGCACACCTTCGGCTTGTGCGCGGAGCTCGCCCGGATATTCGACCAGGATCCTGCGTTTGACGGCAAGCTCCCGCACCACGTGGCGGTCTGCGTGACCAAGTTCGACCAGCTCCCTGTCTTCGAGGCGGCACGGCGCAAGCGGCTGCTGACTGTCGACCCGGACGACCCATACGGCATCCCCCGCGTCCCTGACGACGACGCGCGCGCCCTGTTCGAGATCCTCCTGGAGGTATCAGGAAGCGGCGTCGGCGAGTCCGTGCTCAACACGCTGGAGCGTTACTTCGACCGCGACCGCATCGAGTACTTCGTCACGTCGGCGGTCGGCTTCTACATCGATCCGCGAACCCGCAGGTTTGACCCGGAGGACCCGCAGAACCTGCTGCCTGACGGCGACGCAACCCACCAGGATCGAGTCCGCGGGGCGGTTCGGCCGATCAACGTCGTCGAGCCAGTGCTATGGCTGAGTGAGCAGGTCGCGCAGCGCACTGGCGCCGCGCCGCCGGTGCCGCCGGCATCGGCTGTCCCTGCTTCGCCGGCCCAACCGCCGTATGCTCAGGCAGGTCCTTACGGGGCGACCGGTCCCTACTCGGGGACGGGCCTATTCGGCGACCGGCCCACGCTTGGGCGGTCCCTACGCGCCGGGGCCGTACCAGGCAGGGCAGGACCTCGGGCCGCGGCTCCGGACGGCGGGGCAGTGAGCGGAGTACCGGTCGTCCGCTCGGTCTCGGTGCCCACCGAGTGGGCCCTGTACGGCAAGAATCCCGGTGACTACGAGGGATACCGAATCCTGGAATGCAGCGAGGGGCCGGTCAAGTGGGCGAGCTTCCGGGAGGCGATCGGCCGGTATGACCTTGGAACACCGGAAGAGCTGCCTCAGGTGGCCATCTCCTACCTGCGGTCTGCCGGGCAGTCAGGCAGCTACCTGGCGCTGGCGGTCGCCGAGTACCGAGACAGTCACAGGGACGCGACCGGCCGGGCGATCGCCTACACCCGCTACTTCTGCGTGCCGTACCGGGACCTGGCCGCTGAGGGGGTCGGGTACCTGGCGATGTACCAGGCGTTCCAGGGGGTCGGCCTGCCGCAGCCGTCCGGCGCGCCGCTGCTAGCGCAGGTGGCTTCGCTGCCGCTGCCCGCGCAGTTCGAGGGGGACCTGGCGGTGCGGGTCGCGGCGCAGTTGCTCACCGGACGCAATGTCTGCGTGGTTGGGGCCGCGCGGGTCAGCGTGGTGGACCGGCTGCGGTTCATCGACGGCGTCATGGCGCTGCTGCCGTACGGCATGCGGGCGAAGATGACGGCGGCCACGTGGACCCGGTCGACCAGCCAGCACCGGTTCCGGTTGTTCTTCAGCGACAGCCCGCGCGCCGCGATCGACGGTCGCGAGCCGGACCTGATGGCGACCTGGGATCGACCGGACCAGACCGCGATTCCGCACGAGTACCCGTACGCGTGGGAGTACCTGGGCTGGCTGGGAAATGCCATGCGCAGCCCGGCCGAGATGCTCGCCGATCTCACCGACGAGACGGGATTCTCGTCGGCGAGCGTCCTGCGGATGCTTGAGAAGGTCGGCGTCAACGTCCCCGGCCGCGGTTCGCCGCCTGGCCCGCCTCCGCCAGCTTCGCCTCACCCTTCGCCGCCGGCGGACAATCCGCTGCAGTACGACCATGCCGCGCGGATCCTCGACGCGATCAACGGCCGTGTCAACAGCGGGGACCTGCGTGGCCTGCGGGCCGACCTCACCGCGCTCCGCACCCAGGTCAAGCGGCAGATGGAGAGCGGCAAGTACCTGTCATCGGGGCGGCGCAAGGAGTACCGGGACTTCATCTTCCGCAATCAGCTGCTGCGCCCGCAACTGCAGGAGCAGCTTGGCCGGGACACCGGCACCTATAACCGCGCCCTGCTGGCGCTGGCGTTCGAGGCGCCGCTCAGTTACGAGGGGTACTGCCAGCTTGAGGACTGCCTGGGGACGGGAAGCCCGCCTGATCCGTCGCCGTCAGCTGCGCTCCTTGACGAGATCTGCCGCCCCGGGATGCCGGACATCCGGGTCGCCGTGCTCGTCTTGTCCTATCTTGGCGAGGACAGGCAGCGGGAGTGGTTCCGCTCCGCACGGGTGAGCCTTGACTCGATGGTCGGCCACCTTGTCGGGCCATGGGACCGCGAGCACCACCGGGTTCTGATGTGCGATGCACTCGAGTGGTACTTGCGCGTCATGCCGGGCAAGCACAAGCCCGCGGACGTCCGTGCCGCGCTGGAGCCTCATGACTACCTGGTTCCCGTGCTGCAAGCCAGGTACGGCAGTGTCCCCCAGTTCCAGTACAAAGTGTTGCGGACCCTCCTGGTCGCCGCCTTCGGCCAGCACCTTGGCAGGGGGCCTGTCACGGACGTATTGCGGCGCGGCAGCCACCCGCCGACGTGGCCGCTGCTCGGCGCGGTCCTCACGCTGCTGGACCAGGCGGACCCGGATCTGCCCGCCCTTGCCATCGAGTCGTTCCTCGCGGGCGGAGTCGAGAACTCAGGCTTCGAGCCCGACCTCATGCGGAGCCTGCTGCGGCAGGTAGCACCAGATATCGCGGCGGGCCACGAGATCGCGGCGGATCCCGACGCGACCAGGCCGATCGACCCGCGTCTGGCCGCAGGCGGCCGGCGTCCCGTGGGCGCCTTGCCAGCCGGGCACGCAGCAGCGCCCGTGCCGCCCGCCCCGGCCTATGACCCGATGGCGTCCCAGCCGTCTTTCGAGCCAGCGCAGTCCCAGCCAGGCTCGCAGCCTGAGGAGCCTGCGGCGAAGGGATGGGGAGGACGGCTGGGCGGGAGCTTCAGGCGGTGAGCACGGTCGCCGACACAGCGCTAACCGTGCAGTGGGCGCTGCACGGCAAGAGACCTGGTGACACCGAGGCAAACCGCGTTCTCGTCTGCAGCTACGGCGACATCAGCCGGGAGAACTTCGCCGAGGCCATTACCCGCTTCAACCCGGGCACGCTGGACGAACTACCGCAGGTGACGGTCAGCTGGCTGGTCCGCAGGCATCCTGAGCAGGCCGGGACACCGCCATCGGCATCCTCCGGGACACTGGCAGCCCGCCGACTCCGGCACTCCTCAAGGCGGTCCTGGGCATGCTCGCGAGCCCCGGCGGCTCGGTCGCCGTCCGTGAGGCGTTCGCCGACGGAGCGCTGAGGCCCCTTACCGCCAGTGAGTCGAGCGGCGCTGGCAAGCCTTTCGTGTCACCCGGGCAGGCCTACACGTCGGCACGGCCCCCGTCGAGGCAGGGGGAGGCCGCCGGGAAGACCCATTAGGGCCGGGGAGGACGGCTCGGCGGGAGCTTCAAGCGCGATGAGAAAGATCACTCGTCCACTGACCGCACGCGGCTGGAGTTAGCTCCCGCGACACCAGGAAATGTCGCCATTTCAAGGGAACTGAACGGGTAACTGCATGCGTTGTGCTTGGTTCCTGGGGGCTGGAGCGCGTGGGTCGAAACCGTGGTGCTCAGCTCCCCGTACGTCACGGCCAGCAGCACCACCTACTGCCCGTCGCAAACCTGGAACTTCGCCTTGACGGGTACCGGCTCGTAGGCGGGATCCCGGCGACTGCCTACTGCTCTATGTAACCGTTCGCTCGCCTCTCGCCTCTCGCCTCTCGCCTCTCGCCTCTCGCCTCTCGCCTCTCGCGCTTTGCGCTTTGCGCTTTGCGAAGACCCGGAAACGCCGGGTATCGGCCTCACGCGAGCCTATATCGCGGGTTCCCTGCCCGATTCCGGGCAGGGATTTGCTACATCGCGTCTGTGATGGCAGTATCGGTTTGACCCGGGATCACTGCTTGACCGAGAAGGTAGCGGGCATCATCGGATTGGCCATGACAAACGAGAAGACGGACGACCGCTTCCCGCCGGACCTCGTGCGCCACGTGGCAGCCTCAACTGGGCTGCCCGAAGCGACCGCTGGCCGGGTCGTCGCGGACATCGCTGCGTACTTCGCCGAGAGCGTCGAGGACTTCGTCCGGCGAAGACACGCGGAGATGCGCGCGGTGCACTGGAAGAACGACGAGATCTGGCCGCGGATCGCGGCCGAGATGGGTACCCGCAGGTTCGGGGTCCCACAACTGTCCGAGCGCCAGCTACGGCGCATCGTCTACGGCTGAACGGCCGGCAGGAGGCACGACTGTCGTGTGCGGGATCGTTGGGTACGTTGGGAAGCGGGACGCGACGCCGGTCCTGATCGAGGGACTGCACCGTCTGGAGTATCGCGGCTACGACAGCGCCGGACTAGCGGTGGTGCACCGCGGCCGCCTGCAGGTGACGAAGACTCCCGGACGGGTCCTGGACCTGCGTGCCAAGCTCCATCAGACGAGTAAGGCGACGACCGGAATCGGGCATACCCGGTGGGCGACCCATGGCGAGCCGAACGAGGTCAACGCGCATCCGCACACCGACACGGCCGGGCGGATCGCAGTCGTCCACAACGGGATCTTCGAAAACGCCGAGGAGCTCCGTGACCAGCTGACCGCCGCTGGCGTCACCCTGGTCAGCGACACCGACACCGAGACTGCGGCGCACATGATCGCCGCCGAGTTCGCCGCTGACGCACGGATCTCGCTGGAGGATGCCGTCTGTCGCACGCTGGCGCGCATCGAGGGTGCCTACGGCCTCGTCGTCATGGACACGAAGAATCCGGACCAGCTCGTCGTCGCCCGCAACGGCAGCCCGGTCGTGCTCGGCGTCGGTGAGAGCGAGATGTACGTCGCTTCCGACATCGCCGCCCTAGTCCGCTACACCCGGCAGGTCGTGTACCTGGAGGACGGCGAGGTAGCCACGCTCCGACCCGGCGACTACCGGACGCGGGCCCTGACCAGCACCGGTCCGCAGGCCGTACCGAAGACCCCGACCACGGTGGACGCTGACGCGGACGACTACGAGCTCGGTGCGTACCCGGACTACATGAGCAAGGAGATTCACGAGCAGCCGGAGGCGATCCGCCGGGCCCTGCGCGGCCGGCTCGACGAGCGGTTCTCCACCGCGCACCTCGGCGGCATCAACCTCGATGCCCGCGAGCTGCGCTCCATCCGGCAGGTCAAGTTCCTCGGCTGCGGCTCGGCGTACTACGCCGGGCAGATGGGCGCCGGGATCATCGAGGAGCTCGCGCGGATCCCGGCCGACGCCGAGCCGGCTAGCGAGTTCCGCTACCGTTCGCCGGTCGTGGACCCCAACACCCTGTACGTCGCGGTCAGCCAGTCCGGCGAGACCAGCGACACGCTGATGGCGGTCCAGGAGCTCAAGCGCAAGGGCGGCCAGGTGATGGGCGCCGTCAACGTCGTCGGCAGCTCGATCGCACGGGAGGCGGGCCACGGAATCTTGCTGCATGCCGGGCCTGAGGTCGCGGTCGCCTCTACCAAGGCGCTGACCAACATGGCGGTCAACTTCGCACTGCTCGGCCTGCTCATCGGCCGGGTGCGCGACTTGTCGTCGGCCAGCGGCGACCGGATCGTCAACGGCCTGCGCAACCTGCCTGCCCAGGTGTCGGAGATCCTCGCCCACGAGGCGGAGATCGAGGCTGTCGCGGATCGGCACGCGACCGCCGACCACATGTTCTTCATCGGCCGGGTGCGGGCCTGGCCGGTGGCGCGCGAGGGTGCGCAGAAGCTCAAGGAGATCTCCTACGTGCACGCCGAGGCCTACCAGGCCGGCGAGCTCAAGCACGGGCCGCTCGCGCTGATCAGCCCCGAGATGCCGAGCGTGGTCATCATCCCGTCGGACGACCTCGTCGCGAAGAACATCTCCACGATCGAGCAGATCAAGGCACGCGGTGGCCCCGTCATCGCGCTGACCAGCGTGACGGACCTGCCCGAGGGCATCGCCGACGCGGTGATCCGGGTGCCGCAGGCCGAGCCGGAGCTGGAGCCCATCTTGCTCAACATCCCGCTGCAGATGTTCGCCTACCACGCCGCCGCGAAGCTCGGCCGCGACATTGACAAGCCCCGCAACCTGGCCAAGAGCGTCACTGTCGAGTAGGGGTGAAGTAAGGGCAGCCCACTCGCTGGCGCAGCCGTGCTCCATCCGTCCGGGCTCGCTGGCGGTGGCGAGGGGTTTTAGCCAACTCGCTCGCCACAACGTGCTAGTACCGCCGCGAGTCGGTGGCGGCAGCGTGCTAGTACCGCCGCGAGTCGGTGGCGGCAACGTGCCAGTACCGCCGGAGCGACTGCGCTACGAGATCACGGGCATCGGCCCGGTGTCCGACAGGACGGGCATTGGGCCGGTAGCCTCGAGGTCGGTCTCCAGTGGCTCTATCACCGTGACGGGGGCGTTGACTTGCGCGGTGATCGGCACCGCGCCCGCGGCCTGGAGAATTTCCTCGGGCACCGTCTGCTCGCACCAGACAACCTTGCCGCCCGGCGTCCGGCGCGAGCCCCAGCGGTGCGAGAGCTGCGAGACGACGTGCAGTCCGCGCCCGTTCTCCGCGTCCCTGTCGACCTGCAGCACCCGGGGCAGCGCGGGAGACGGATCGTAGACCTCGCAGATCAGCCCGCCCTCGAGGATGAGCCGGAACTCGATCTCGGCCTCGGTGCTGAACTCGCCTCCGCAGCCGTATCGGATAGCGTTGGTCACCAGCTCGGAGACCAGCAGCTCGGTAACCGGCAGGTGGTCTTCCAGGCCCCAGCGCTTCATGGGGTCGCGGATCAGGGTCCGGGCCTGCCGCACCGATGTCTCCTCCGGCGGCAGCTGCCAGATCATCCGGTTGTCCTCGGGGATCCGGCGGAGCTTTGCGATCAGCACGGCGATGTCGTCACGCTGGTGGACCTCATAGACCTCGCGCAGCGCCGACTTGCACAGGTCCTCCAGCGGCTGCTCTGGCGTCCCGGGACCGAACGTGGCCTTCAGCCAGTCCAGCCCCACCTGGATGTCCTTTTCACGGTCCTCGACGAGGCCGTCGGTGTAGAGCACCAGAAGGCTGCCATCCTCGACCTGGATCCGGCTCGTCTCATAGCCCTCGTCGGGCAGCTCAGTCGCCATGCCGACGCCGAGCGGCGGCGACGGCGGAACCTCAACCAGCTCGTTGGTCCCGTCCGGGCGGACGAGCAGCGGCGGCAGGTGCCCGGCGCTGGCTATCTCTAGCTCGCCAGTGACGGCGTCGTACACCGCGTACGAGCAGGTCGCGAAATGTGGCTCGGCGGCGCCGAGCATGCGGACCATGAGTTCATCGAGCTGCTGCAGGCTCTCTGCCGGGGGCAGCTCGAGCATCGCCAGCACCTGGATGGCGGTGCGTAGCCGGCCCATGGTGACCGCCGCGCGCACGCCGTGCCCGGCCACGTCCCCGATGACCAGCGCGACTCGGCCACCAGGCAGGCTGATCGACTCATACCAGTCGCCGCCGACCTCGACCAGCTCTGAGCCAGGCAGGTACCGGTGCTTCACCTCGACAGAAGACGGCGCGGTCAGGTCCCTGGGTAGCATCGACCGTTGCAGGGTCAGCGCGGTGGCGTGCTCGCGGTTGTACTGCCGGGCGGCGTCGATGAACACCGCTGCGCGGGTCGCGAACTGAGTGCCGATCTCCATGTCGTACCGGGTGAACCGGTGGGTGCCCGGCTCCCGGGTGCAGACGAAGAACCCGAGCGTGGTGTCCTTCGCGATCAGCGGCAGGATCAGCATGGAAGCCCCGGCAAGCAGCTTGGCCACCGGCTTGCGCTTCCACTGCCGCGACAGCCGCCGGGCCTCATCGGCCGAGATGAACGGCTCGAGCACCGGCTCGCCCGACTCGATGCATCGGTAGTACGGCGACCCAACCGGGTAGCGCAGGATCTCGCCGCTTGGGAAGGCAGCCTGCCACGCAGGGTCGTCTTGCTTGTGCTTGACCGCGAGCCGGCGCAGCGGATGGTTGCCGGTAGGGCCGTGGGTCGGGAACTCATCGTCGCCGACCAGGCTCTCAAGCACGAGCAGGTCGCCGGCCGTGCAGAAGTGCGGGACCAGCTTGTCCATCAGCCGGCTGGCAAGCTCGGCGAAGTCGAGCGTGTTCTCGATCCCCTGGAAGGTCTCGTGCAGCAGCATGTTGCGCATGACGCCGGGGTCGACGAACTGCTCGTCGCTGGGCACGGGAATCAGCAGTGTCACAAGCGCCGCCAGGGAGGTCTGACCGGCCGTGCCATGCATCGGCTTGACCGTGACGACGGACTGGCAGGCCGGGGCGAGCGCGGTCGCGATCATCAAGAGAGCAGAGCTTCTCGCTCGTTCTTGACCGCGTCAAGGAGTTGCGCAACCGCGTCCCTGGTCGCAGACCTGGCACGCGGCCTGGCTAGCTCCCGCAGGCCGCTGGCACCGTCGGCGTCACTGGCGGCCTGACGCGTCTCGTGCGCCTCCGCAGTGATATCACTGAGGTGCATGCTGAGCAGGTCAGCGCCCAGGATCGCGGGGGCGGTCCGGTCATGCTGCACGATGGTGCCGGAGCGGTCGATTCCGAGGATGAGGGTTCGCACCGACGAGTTCGCCGGCGGGCCTTGGCGGCTCGCCCTTTTGCCGGACGTCACGGGCGACTCCTGAAGTATGTGCACGCTGCGCTCTTGCCAATTATGGGCCAACCGCCGGGCGTTCTGATAGGAGATCCGATTCTTCCGTTTTGTACTGAATGTCATTGTTTGTCGGAATTTTTCGGCAGCCTGGCCGTGCCTGGCGTGTCTGGCGTCATCTCTAGTGGTTAGTGTGACGCAAGTAGGGCTAGCTATGGGGGAAATTTTCGGGATTCCCGCTCCGATGTGCCGCTCACAGCCGAATGACGGCCATCCTTGGCCGCGAAAACTAGCGGAGGGCGGCCCGGATCTTCTCCGCGTACGCCTCCGCCGGGCTGGTGTCGGTATAGGGGTGGCGCGGGCCGAGCCAGAACCGCAGGCCGTCCTTGAACTCGCGCGGGATCACGTGCAGATGCAGGTGCGGGATGGACTGGCTGACAACGTTGTTGACAAGGATCATCGTGCCGCTCACGCCAAGGCCGTCCTCGATGGCGGTCTCAAGTCGCTGCGTGGTCGTCAGGAACTCGGCCGCCAGGTCGGCGGGCACGTCCGACAGCAGGCGCACGTGCTCCTTCGGCACCAGCAGGGTGTGGCCCTGAAACAGTGGCCGGTGGTCGAGAAACGCCAGCAATCGCCCGGTCTCGAGGATCACGGTCGCGGGCAGGGCACCGCGAATGATCTGGCAGAACAGGCAACTGGCCTGCGTGTTGTCGTTAGTCACCCTTGAATTATCGCTGCTCAGTCATAATCATGAATGTTGACCACTGCTTATTCGGACAGCATTGTGTTATGCGCAGCGGCGGTCACGACGACGCCCTGCTTCGTTACATTGATGCTTGTCACCTGCAGCCCGGCTGGAAGCTTCGGGATGGTGAAGCTCAGGTTGGACAGCGAGTCCCCGGCGCCGAGCGCGCTGCTGATCGCGCCGGCGATGCCGCCGCCGCCCTGCGGGAAGGTGACCGCGACCTGGTTCCCCTTCATGGTCACGGTGCCGGTCTCGGAGAAGCTCGCGACCCCGGCGAAGCTCGCCGTGGCCTTGATCTTGTCCGGGCCCGCGGAGGCCAGCGTCAGCCCGACGATGCCCTGTGTCTGGGAGGACAGCGCGCTGGACAACGAGCTAAATCCGACGAACACCGTGCCCGTGATGCTGTTCACCTTGCCGCCGTTGAATGACCCGTTGATGTGGACGCCCTTGGCCACCGCGCTGACGCTGGTGATGGTGATCGGGCCAGCCGGGACGTTGCTGGCGCTGATGTCGATCTCATGGATGTTGCGAGCGATGATCTGGGTCAGGAACGGGAAGCCGGGGATGTTCACCGACGGGCTGATCTGGGAATCGGCCGACTTGATCTGGTTAGCGATCTCATTCTCGGCGATCGCCCTGGCGACCCGGTCGCCGATGACGAGCACGATGAGGACCACGACGACAGTGAAGATGGACATGGTCACGCGCCGGTGGCGACGACGTGGCCGCCTGCTGGCCGGGGCCTGCCGACCGTTGCCGGGCTGCCCGTAGCTGGCGGGATCATAGGCGGACTGGCCAGGGCCTGAGGGACTGGCACCGGACTGCCCGCCGTAGCCCGGTTCGGGGCCGAACTGGCCAGAACCGTAGTCCCCGGACCCGTACTGCTGGGTAGACCCGTACTGCGGTGGCCGCTCGGGCCACCCTGGCTCAGCTGGCCTCGACGAACCAGGCGCTCCCGCTGAACCGGACGCCCCCTGCGAGTACGGCCCTACCGGCGGGCGGCCGTAGGGGGATTCCTGCTGCGGCGCGGAAGAGGGCGTCTGCGACGGGGAGAACGCCGCCTGACCCGGCCGCTCGACTGGCACCGTCTTGGGTTCAGCAGACCGCTGGTACTGCCCCTGGAACGCTGGCCGCACCTCAGTTGGTGCGCTCCCGGGCGCCTGTGGCGAGGCGGGCGACGGTGGCCGTGCCGGCTGAGTCTCGTCTGTGCTCATGTCCTGCCCCCAACTCGTCGGTATGCGCTCATTACCAGTATGAGGCTCACGAAGGGCCATATGCTGAAACGTCTCCATCACAGTTATAGTTCGGCTGATTCCCGATTTCGAGCCAACGCCCCTAGACTGAGGAAACATGGCACCTGAGCCTTCCGGCTGGCCACCAGCGGGAGAAAAAGGCGTGCTGGCCGCACAACTCGGCGCGCAGCATGCGACGGCACCACTGAACGTGAGAACCAGGCAGTCGAGTCTCACGCTAGACAACTCCAAGCCTGAGTACAGCATCGGGCGTGACCCGAACGCGGACATCCAACTGGACGACTCACGAGTGTCGTGGCATCATGCCGCGCTCCGCGTCGAGGGCGGGACCTGGGTCCTTGAGGATCGCGGCAGCACGAATGGCACATGGCTCGGCATCGACCGGATGACCAGGCTGGAGATCACCGGCCTGTGCGTGGTCCGCCTGGGCGACGCCGCAGAAGGCCCCGTGCTCCGCTTCGAGCCCGGACAGGCGCCCGTCCAGCCGGCACCGCAGTCTCAGCCATTCCAGGGGCAGCCGGGTTTCCAGGGGACGCCGGGCGGGGGGTACACGCCAACGCCGGGCGGGGGGTACACCCCAGCGCCAGGGGGCGGCTACCAGCCGCAGGGGGGTGGCGTCACGTCCACTCGCGGCGTCACGCCCACTCCCGGCGGCACGCCTGGGGCTGGCTTCACGCCCGGTCCCGGGCCTGGCCAGGGTGGTGCGGCTCCGCAGCTGAACTACACGCCGAGTCCCCAGCCGGACCTGTCCCAGCCGAGTGCCCTGTTCCGCCCGACCGGCCGGTACCAGGTCCAGGCGAAGGCCCTCAAGATTGGCCGCCTTCCAAGCAACGAGATCATCGTCGATGACCTCGGTGTCTCCCGCGTGCACGCCGAGTTGCGGCCGCTGCCCGGTGGCCGATACGAGCTCGCTGACCTCGGCAGCCACAATGGCACATTCGTCAACGGCCAGCGGATCGACAAGAAGATCCTGACCGAGCAGACAGACGTCGTCTCGATCGGCCACTCGACATTCGTCCTGGTGGGCGGCCAGCTCCTGGAGTATGTCGACGAGGGCGGCATCTCCTTCACCGCCGAGGGCCTCAAGGTCTTCCGCGCCGACGGCAAGGGCGGCCGGAAGCTCACGCTCGACATCGACTTCCCGGTCCCAGAGAAGTGCCTGATGGCCGTCGTCGGACCCAGCGGCGCGGGCAAGTCCACCCTGCTTGGCGCGCTGACTGGCTTCGACCCGGCGAACGAAGGCACGGTCCTGTACGACAACCGTGACCTCTACACGCACTACGCCGAGCTGCGGTACCGCATCGGCTTGGTCCCGCAGAAGGACATCGTCCACCTTCAGCTCACTGCCCGTGAGGCGCTCGACTTCGCAGCCGAGCTGCGGTTCTCCAATGACACCGGGCGGGCAGAGCGGGACACGCGGGTCGTCGAGGTGCTAGATGAGCTGGGCCTGACCGCGTACGCGGGGACTAGAGCGGACCGGCTGTCCGGCGGCCAGCTCAAGCGGGTGAGCGTGGCGATGGAGCTGCTGACCAAGCCTTCGCTGCTGTTCCTCGACGAGCCGACCTCCGGCCTCGACCCTGGCCTGGACCTGCAGGTCATGACGAAGATGAAGGAGCTGGCGCAAGACGGCCGCACGGTCATCGTCGTCACGCACTCCACCGAGAACCTGGGTGCCTGCGACCGGCTTCTGGTGCTCGCCAAGGGCGGCAAGATCGCCTACTACGGGCCGCCTTCTGAGGGCCTGCAGTACTTCGGCAAGGCCCGCTGGCCGGAGGTCTTCGTCGACCTGAACGACAAGCCGGACTTCGACTGGGCCGGCCGGTACAAGGCGTCGCCGTACTACCAAAAGTACGTCGTCGCCATGAAGCCCAAGCAGCAGCAGAACCAGCCGCAGCAGGCGGGTCCGGTCGGTGCCGCGCAGAAGGCGCCGAGCAAGGGCTTCGTCGGGCAGACGCTCACGCTGGCCCGCCGCTACGTGAAGGTGCTCGCGGCGGACCGGGGCTTCCTCTACGTCAGCGCGATCTTGCCTGTCGTCCTTGGCGGCCTGGTCATCGCGCTCGGCGGCGCCGGGCTGCAGGGCGACGCCCATGGGCCTAACGCGGGGGCGGTCACCCAGCTGCTCATCCTCGTCGTGTGCGCCTGCCTTGCCGGCGCGGCGAACTCGGTACGAGAACTTGTCCGGGAACGGCCAATCTACGTCCGAGAACGCGCGGCGGGCCAGTCCGCTCTCGCCTACCTGCTGTCGAAGGCGATCGTCCTCGGCGTGATCAGCTCGGTCCAGTCGGTGGTGATCCTCGGAATTGGCCTGGGCCGGTCCTACGGGAAGCTGCCGGTTGCCCCGCAGGGGGGACCGCACGGCACCAGTGCGCTGCTGTACCTCCTCATCACGATGATCGTGCTGTCCATCACGTCCATGTGCCTCGGCCTCGTGCTGTCCGCCATCGTGCCCACGAACGAGATCGCGATGCCCATCCTGGTCGGCATCACGATGGTCCAGGTCGTGCTGTCCGGCGGGGTGGGCCTAGTGGTGGGCAACACCCTGGGCGTCGCGCAGTTCGCGTACCTGTTCCCGTCCTTCTGGGGCATGAACGCGCTCGCCTCGACCGTGGACCTGAACGCCATAGCCCAGGTGCCAAGCGGCGGGAAGGCCGTTCCCTACTGGGAACCCGGGCACTTCCTGATCAACATCCTCGGCCTGATCGTCCTGGCGGTGGTCTTCCTCTTCATCGCCAACTGGCGGCTCATCCGGCTCACCCCGGGCCGCCGGAAGTAGGACTCACCACACGCAGGCCGCCCGTCCGTAGGGCCACCGTGGCAAAACCGAGGCAGCCCGCCTTTTTCGGGAACATCCGCGAAGGGCGGGCCACTTGTACCCAGGGTGAAAATAGCGGTTTCCCCTAAGGTCGTCGTCAGCGTCGTGTTCGTGTCGGTCATGTTCATGAACATCATGGACGCAACCGTGGTCAATGTTGCGCTACCGACGTTGAGCAGAAGCTTCGACGTGCCGCTCGCGTCAGTGAGCGGGGTGGTGACCGCCTATCTGGTCACCCTGGCCGTGGCCATGCCCGCATCTGGCTGGCTGGGCGACAGGTTCGGTGCCCGTAGCGTGCTGTTGGGCGCGATCGGCCTGTTCACGGCAGCCTCCGTGCTCTGCGGCACCGCGACGAGCCTGCCGGAGCTCGTCGCCCTCCGCGCCCTGCAGGGGATCGGCAGCGGGATCTTCGTCCCGGTCGGGATGGCCATGGTGTTCCGGACGTTCCCGCCCGCCGAGCGGATCCGGGTGAACCGCTATCTCATGGTGCCAACGCTGATCGCCCCCGCCTCCGGCCCTGTCATTGGCGGGGCGCTGGTCAGCGGGCTGTCCTGGCGATGGATCTTCTACATTAACGTTCCGGTGGGCGCCGCGGCCCTCATCTTCGGCCTGCTGTTCCTGCCCAAGGGCTCTGAGTACCCGGCGGGCCGCTTTGACCTGCCGGGGTTCCTGCTCGCTGCCGCCGGGTTTCCGCTGGTCATGTTCGCGCTGTCCAGCGGCGCCACGGACGGGTGGGCATCAGCGACCGTGCTCGGGACCGGCATCCCTGGCCTCGCCGCGCTAGCCGCGTTCATCATCACCGAGCTCAGGACCGCGCAGCCCATGCTGGAATTGCGGGTCCTCGGCAACCGACTCTTCCGCACGACGACAATGCAGCTCACGGTCGGCGGGGCCGGGTTCTTCGCCACGCTGTTCCTGGTCCCGCTGCTGCTGCAAGATGGCCTGGGCTTCTCCGCGCTGCACTCCGGCCTGTGCACGTTCACCGAGGCGCTTGGCGGCATGACCGGCATCCAGATCACCACCCGCCTGTACAAGAAGGTCGGCCCGCGCAGGCTCATGATGGCGGGCATGGTCGGCACCGTCGTCACGACCGGAGGAATGGCCCTCGCCGGGCCGTCTGCGGCGCCCTGGCTGATCCCGGTCCTCATGTACTTCACCGGCTGCTGCTTCGGGTTCGCCATGTCCCCATCACAGACGGCCGGCATGACCACCGTGTCCGCCGCGCAAACCGGGCACGCGTCCACGCTCGTGAACACGCTGCGCCAGGCCGGGGGAGCAGCCGGCGTCGCGATCCTCGGCACTGTCCTCACCACCACCCGCGCCAGCTCCGCGGACCTAGCCGGCTTCCACATGGCGTTCGCGATAGCGGCAGCCCTCATGCTCATCGCCTCGCTGTTCTCCGCCCTCGTACGGGACGCCGACGCAGCCGCCTCGATGCAGGACAGCGGCCCCGGCGAGGCGGCTTCCGCCGCCGTCCCCGAGGCCGCATAGGCGCCCGCCCGCGTACCCTGACCACCATGATCGCTGTCGCGCGGGGAGTCGACCGCCGTACCCCCCGGTGCAGGCCCCGATGAAGAGCGAACGTATCGGGCCTGCCGCCGATGGCGCCGCTGTCTCCAACGCGCTGGCGCGCGCGATGCTCAGCCGGTTCCCGCTGATCGACGGGCACAACGACCTCCCCTGGGAAATCCGCGCCGAAGCGGGCAGCGATCTCGACAGGGCAGCCATCGACAGGCGGCTGCCGCGGTTCCACACCGACCTCCCGCGGCTGGTCGAGGGCGGCGTCGCAGGGCAGTGGTGGTCCGTCTACGTCCCAGGAACGCTCGCACCGGACGAGGCCGTCAGGGTCACCCTGGAGCAGGTCGACCTCGTGCACCGAATGATCGCCAGGTACCCGGACCGCTTCCAGCTCGCGCTGACCGCCGACGACGTGACCGACGCCTTCAGCAACGGCCGCATCGCCTCCCTGCTAGGGGCCGAGGGCGGGCACTCCATCGGCGGCTCGCTGGGCGTACTGAGGTCGTTGCACGCGCTCGGCGTCCGTTACATGACCCTCACCCATAACCAGAACGTCGGCTGGGCGGACTCCGCGACCGATGTCCCCGACGCGGGCGGCCTGAGCGCCTTCGGCCGTGACGTCGTCCGCGAGATGCAGCGCCTGGGCATGCTTGTGGACCTGTCGCATGTCGCGGTTTCCACCATGCACGACGCGCTCGACATCGCCGATGCACCCGTCATCTTCTCGCACTCCTGCGCCAGGGCGGTCACCGAAAGCCCCCGCAACGTGCCCGACGAGGTGCTGCGCCGCCTCGCCGAGAACCAGGGCGTCTGCATGGTCGCGTTCGTCCCGTTCTTCGTCTCGCAGGCCAATGCCGACTGGCTCGTTGACCTCAAGGAGGCAGCCGAAAGCCAGGGCATTGACCGGAAGGACCTGGCCGGCGTCTTCGGCCTTGCCAGGGAGTACGCGGCGGAGCACCCGCCCCCGTCGGCGACGCTCTCGCAGGTCGCCGACCACGTCGAGCACGTCGCCGAGATCGCGGGCATCGAGCACGTGGGAATCGGCGGCGACTTCGACGGTACCCCTGATTTGCCCGTCGGACTGGAGAACGTGTCCCGGTACCCGGCCCTGTTCGGCGAGTTGGCCCGCCGGGGCTGGACGGAAGGCCAATGCAAGGCCCTGGCCGGCGGCAATATCCTGCGCGTAATGCGCGCGGCGCAGTCCCGTGCGGCTCGTGGCCAGTAGAATCACGGCGATGACCTCGACAGACGCTTCCTTGCTCAGCCAGTCCGGCGAGCTTGAGTTCATGACGTGGAACGAGCTCAACGGGCTGGATGCCTATATCACGACTCGTACCGGAGGCGTCTCAGCTGGCTCGTATGAGTCGCTCAACCTGAGCCTGTCCGTGGGCGACGACCCACAGGCCGTCTTGGAGAACCGTCGCCGCGCGGCTGCCGCCATTGGTGCCGACCTCGGCGACTTCGTCTTCACCCGCCAGGTGCACGGCGCGGGGGTGCGGATCGTCGACGTGGTCGACCGGGGGACCGGGACGCTGGCCTACGACGAGTCCGTGCCCGAGGCAGACGTGCTCGTAACCGCCGATCCCGCCGTTGTGCTGGCCATCCTTACCGCTGACTGCGCTCCGGTCGTGCTGCACGACCCCCGGGCGGGTGTCCTGGCCTGCGTGCACGCCGGCTGGCGCGGCACCGTCGCCCGCGCCTGCGCCGCTGCCGTGGCTGCGATGGGCAGCCTCGGGGCGGCACCGGAGCGCATCATCGCCGGAATCGGGCCCGCCATCGGCGCCGACCGCTACCAGGTGGGCGAGGACGTCCGCAAGGCGGTGACGGCGGCGTTCGGCCCCAGCGCCGCGCGAGTCATCCGGCCGGACTGGACCGGGCGGTGGCTGCTGAACCTGCCTGTCGCGAACCGACTGGTCCTGCATGAGGCAGGCGTCGACGACGGCAACATCCACACGACCCAGTACGTGACCGGGGACGGGCTGTTCTTCTCCGACCGCTCCGCCCGGCCCTGTGGTCGGCTGGCACTCATCGCGCGCCTGCAGCCGCCACTGGGCGGGACGGCCCGACGCCGCCTGCCCGATGCTGTGCCAGCCCAGGAGACAACCCCCGCAGTCCCGGGTACGGAGACCGTACCGGACAGGCCGACTACAGGAGGCAGCGCGCGTTGAGCGTCTTCCGCTACGAGTCCTTCTCCACCGATGCCGAGCGCGGGCTGCTTACCTGCCGGTACTCCCTTGACGGGCGTGAGTTCACCGAGCGCGTCACGCTCGCCCCGTCAAGCCGCTGGAACACGCCCCAGGCACAGGCTGCCGCCCGCCTTGTCTACCTGCTTGCCGGCGTTTCCTATTACAAAACGGCCGCTCCCCCAGTCATCACCGTCGATGACTGGCCCCTGTCGGAACTGGAGCGCGGGTTCCTGCGCGAGTTCTACCTCCAGGGACTCGGAGAGTACGCCTACCGGAACGGCCTGGACCTGTCCGGTCTAGAAATAGTTGCGCCAGCGAGCCACAAACCCCTCGACTCGTTGGCGCAGTCGGGTCGCGACCCAGTCGACTCGTTGGCGCAGTCGAGTCAGCTAAGGCGACGCGATGGCGCCAGCGAGCCCGAGCGGTTCTGGGGCCATGGTGCCAGCGAGTCGCAAGCCCTTCGGCCGCTTATCCCGTTCGGCGGGGGGATTGACTCGATCGTCACCGTTGAGAAGATCCGCGCGCTGGCTCCGGACTCGGCGCTGTTCGTCGTGAGCAAGCCAGGCGCCCGGTTCGACGCGATCGAGAGGCCGGCCGCGGTCGCCGGCCTGCCAGTTGTCCGGGCTGGCCGCGAGATCGATCCGCAGTTGCTGCGCTCGGCCGAGCTTGGCTTCCGCAACGGGCACGTGCCGGTGACCGGGATCATCTCCGCGATCGCGATCCTCGCCGCCGTGCTCGATGGCAGGGACGCCGTGGTGATGTCCAACGAGTGGTCGGCGTCAATCCCGACGCTGGAGTACGAGGGCAAGCCGGTCAACCACCAGTACTCCAAGAGCGCGTCCTTCGAGGCAGCCTTCCAGGCGGTGCTCGCCGCGTCCGTCGTGCCAGGGTCTTCGCAAGCACTGCCTGACTACTTCTCGGTACTGCGGGACCGTACCGAGCTGTGGGTCGGCGAGGAGTTCGCGAGGCTGGACAGCTACCACGGGACGTTCAGGAGCTGTAACAGAGCGTTCCATATCGACACCGCGCGAAGGCTGGACCACTGGTGCGGGCAGTGCGACAAGTGCTGCTTCATCGACTTGATCCTTGCCCCGTTCATGTCCGCGAGCGCGCTGCGCGACGTGTTCGACGTCGTCCCCGAGCCGCTGACCCAGCCCGCGCTGGCGGCGAAGTTCGCCGCGCTGCTCGGGTCGGGCACCAAGCCGTTCGAGTGCGTGGGCGAGGTCAACGAGTGCCGGGCAGCTGTCTTGCTGGCCGCCCGCCGTCCCGACCGCGCCGACTGCGCGGTGCTGCAGGAACTCGCCGCCGACGTTGCCGGGCGCCCCGACGCGCCAACGGATGCCGATATCGAGGCGATGCGGCACCCGGTAGGGGAGAACTTCATCCCGGCCGCCTATGCCTTCCAGAGCGCCCGATGACCGAGCCAGGTTTTGATAGGCCGCCCGCGCCGTCTGGACTGAGTGAAGCGACCGAGGAACGCCGGAGTGCAGCGAGGGAAGACGGCGCGCCGAAGGCGGCCGTATCGGGGGGTCCGGGGGGTCGCCACCCCGGGGGGCAGGGTCGCACCCTCGGGCTAGCTTGGCCGGACCTGGTCGGCGCGAAGGTTGGCGTCTGGGGCCTGGGCCGCGAGGGGGCCGCGAGCCTGCGCAAGCTCCGTACGCTCGGCGTCGAGCCGGTTCTCGTTGACGACAACCCGCCGGATGAGAGCCGGTTCGGGGCTGCGGTGCTGCCGACCGACGGGCCGGGACTGGCCGCGCTGGCGGGTTGCGAGGCCGTCGTCAAGACACCAGGCATCAGCCGGTACTCGCGTGAGGCGGCGCAGTTGCGCGCCGCCGGCGTTTCCCTAGTCGGTGGCCTCGGGCTGTGGCTTGCCGAGGCCGCTGCCTCGCGCTCGGCTCTGGACCGGGTCGTCGCCGTTACCGGGACCAAGGGCAAGTCGACGACCTCATCGGTGCTCGGCCACCTGCTGGCCGGCCTGGGCAAGCGAGTGCTAGTCGGCGGGAACATCGGGGTGGCACCTTACGACCCGCTGGTGGCGGCTGCTGGGCCGGTGCCCGACTACTGGGTTATCGAAGTATCCAGTTACCAGGCGACCGACCTGCCGGTGTCGCCGCCGGTGGTGGCCGTGACCTCGCTGCACCCCGATCACCTGCCATGGCACGGCGGCGTCGAGCAGTACTACCGAGACAAGCTGTCGGCCTGCGCCCAGCCGGGGGCTGACCTGACCATTGCCAACGGCGACAGTGACCTGCTTCGCGAGCGGTTCCCGCTGATGGGTCCCCGCGTCGAGTGGGTCTCGGAGGCCGATGACCCGGACGCGACCTGGATGGACGCGCTCGGTCTTCCCGGTGGCCACAACCGGCGCAACGCGCTGATCGCGCGGGCGTGCCTGCGCGCCCTGGGCATACCCGGCGCGGACGATGACGAGGCGATGCGGAAGGCCGCCGTCGGCTACGAGGGGCTGCCAAGCCGGCTGACGACGATCGGCGAGGTTGACGGCGTCAGGTTTGTGGACGACAGCCTGTCCACCAACGTCCTGCCGACGCTGGCCGCACTGGAGGCGTTTCCCGGGCAGCGGGTCGCGCTCATCGTCGGCGGGCAGGACCGGGGCATCGACTACGCCGAGCTCGCCGCCAGCGTGGCCGGCCGCGACGCCCCGACCCTGGTGCTGACGCTCCCCGACAGTGGCCCGCGGATCAGCTCGGAGTTTGAGGCGGTCGGCACTGGCTTGCGGGCACCGAACTTCGCGGGCACCACCGACTGCCCGGATCTGCAGTCGGCGGTGGGTGCGGGATTCGGATGGGCTCGTTGCGAAGGCGGGGGCATTGTCCTTTTGTCTCCAGCAGCCCCGAGCTTCGGTCGCTTTCGTGACTACCGTGACCGCGCCGAGGCGTTCGCCGCCGCGATGCGCGCCTGCGTCGAGCTTCCCTGACGTTTACTAATAAGAAAGCATGTTTCTGGAGAGTTGCGAGCCGGTGAGCTGCAACGATGAGGCTTACTGTCTCCAGTTTCCCGCTTTCCCATTAGTACGGGCACTGACGCCTACAAAAAACGGTGCACGTAGAACAGGACGGTGCTTTACGCCCAGATGACGAAGGCCGCTCCGCAGGGGCGGCCTTCGGTCGATGCGCGCTGCTACCGCAGTGCGCTCAGGAATGCCGTCCACGCGCCCGTAGGCACAGTGAGCGTGCAGCTGCCCCGATCGGTGGTGTCCCGGACTAGCACGGCCCCATCGGAGCGGTGACCGCCGGGTCAGCCGTCAGTGACGTTGATGCCCAGGTGGTGGGCTAGAAACGGGGCCAGGGCCATGAGCTGCATGGAATCGATCGTGGTGCCGCGCAGGGAGTCGTAGCCGGCCGTGATGCCCAGGGAGGCGTCACGCAGGTCGACCGAGGAGCAGGTGGCTTTCGTGAACGTGACACCGGTCAGGGTGCAGCCAGGGAAACGGACGCGGGTGAGCCGTGCCCCGGCGAAGTCCGTGTCCCGCAGCACGCAGTCCTCAAACGTCACGTCCGTGAATGAGGCGTCCCTGAAGTTGACCGAGTCCAGCTTGCAGTTGCGAAACGATACGCGCCGCAGCAGTGTCGAGAACGCCTGCACGCCCGCCAGCACGCAGCCGGACAGCCAGGTGTCGACGAGCGATGACTCGGCTAGGTCGACGGCCACGAAGCGGGTCTCGCCGAGCCATACGTCCGACATGCCGGACTTGCGTAGCGTCCCGCCGTCGAACGTCAGGCCGGTGATGGCGCACTCGACGAACCGGCCACCGCTGCCAACCGTGTCGGCAAGTGTCCCCTTACCTGCAGACACGTCGCTAATGAGGAGCCTGTCGTAGTTACCGTCAACCTCAATAGAACCGGTCATCGGCGACATGGAACCATAAAAGGCAAGGTCAGCGAGGCTTCGTGGCGTTTTCATGCCGAGGTCCCTACACTAGGTGAGTGACTGAGAGCTACACATCAAACACAGAATGGTCCAGTCCGGTGTCCGCGCAGGCGGCCGACCCAAGAGGGCCGGGAGACTTCAACGACCGGATCGTCGATGAGTACCGGGCCAACAGCGGCAAGCTCGGGGGCATGTTCGCCGGCTCAGACCTCCTCCTCCTGCACCATACCGGCGCGAAGACCGGGACGCCGCGGGTCAGCCCGCTTGCCTACCAGCGGATCGGCAACAGCTACGCCGTCTTCGCCTCACGGGCGGGGTCAGCGGCCAACCCGGACTGGTACCACAACGTGATCACCAACCCCGACACGCTCATCGAGATCGGCACCGACACGGTCGCCGTGCGGGCACGGGTCGCCGAGCCGGCCGAGCGTGACGTGATCTGGGACCGGCAGAAGAAGCGCGTCCCGCAGTTTGCCGAATACGAGCGCAAGGCGGCCCCGCGCAAGATTCCCGTTATCGTCCTTGATCCTGTTAAATGAATTAAACGCTCCGTCGCCGTAGCGGGAGGTCCCCCCGATGGTCGCCGCCCAGTCCCCGGTCAGCCTTGGTGAACCCGAGATACGTACGGCCTCCGGCAAGATCAGGGGCCGCTGGCGCAGTGGCCGGTGGACCGAGCAGGACGCGGTGGCGGTTTTCCGCGGTGTCCCGTTCGCCAGCCCTCCGGTCGGGTCCCTGAGGTTCCTGGCCCCTCGGCCACCACAGCCCTGGGACGGGGTGCTTGACGCGGCCGGCTTTGGCCCCGTCGCGCCACAGGCCCTCCCGCAGTCGGCCGACGCTGGCGCCGCGTCGCCCGCGTCGGCGCCGGACGACGGGAACTGGCTCACGCTCAACATCTGGAGCCCGGACCTGGCGGCGGCGAAAAGCGGCGGCGGTCTCCCGGTGCTGGTGTGGATTCACGGCGGCGCCTACATCTTCGGCAGCGCGAGCGAGCCCCGCTACGACGGATCCACCCTGGCCGGGCTCGGCGCTGTCGTGGTGACCTTCAACTACCGGCTCGGCGTCGAGGGCTTCGCGCAGATCGAGGGCGCCCCCGCCAACCGGGGGCTGCTGGACGCCGCGGCCGCGCTGCGCTGGGTGGCGGAGAACGTCGCGCGCTTCGGCGGCGACCCATCGAACGTGACCGTCTTCGGCGAGTCCGCCGGGGCCGGGATCATCGCCGCGCTACTGGCCATGCCTAGCGCGAGCGGGCTGTTCCGCAGGGCGATCGCGCAGAGCGTGCCCGGCACCTTCTTCGCCCCCGACCTGGCCAGCGACGTCACCCGGGCGATCGCCGCTGAGGCCGCGATCACAGGGGCCGGAACCGGACCACTGTCTCGCGAGACGCTGGCCGGCGTCCCGCCAGCGCGCCTCGTCCAGGCCCAGATGGCGGTCACGGCCAGCATCCGACGCTACGGTCAGTGGGGGCCCGTCGCGCTTACCGTCACCCCATTTTCCCCGGTCGTCGATGGCGACGTGCTGCCGCGCGCCCCATGGCGGGCGCTGCTGTCCGGTGCCGCCCGCGACGTTGACCTGCTCGTCGGCCACAACCGCGACGAGTACAAGCTGTTCATCCAGATGGGTGGCCAGGCCGGCCGGATCACCGAGGAGCAGGCGGCGGAGGTCTTGCAGGCCTTCGCCCCCGACCCCGATGCCTACCGGAAGGCCTACTCCTCCTTTGAACCCGAACGGCTTTACGAGCGCGTCTTCTCTGACTGGCTGTTCCGCATGCCGAGCCTGCACCTGGCCCAGGCGCACGCGGCCTCGGGCGGGCGCACGTACCTCTACGAGCTGACCTACCGGGCCCCGGCAAGCCCGGGCGCGTTCGGCGCCTGCCACGGGCTGGACCTGCCTCTCATCTGGGGCGGCCGAGAAGATGACAGCGAGTCGTCCGCCCAGGCAGACACGCCCCCAGCGGACGGGCTGACAATGCTGACCGGGACCCGGCCGCCACAGGAGTTCGCCAGGCTCGGCGCGCTGATGCGCGCGGAGTGGCTGGCCTTCGCCGGGTCCGGCGTGCCAGGCTGGCCGGTCTACGGGACTGAGCGGCGATTGGCCCGCATCTATGACCGGCCAGCGGCAGTCGACCCCTATCCGGAGGAGACGTCGATGCACCTGTGGGAGCGTCACCAGTTCGACGCTCTTTCCCTGGGAGGAAGAACACCCTAGTCAAGCGGCGACCGGTGTCGCTGCCTTCGCATGGTCGCGGTGCGCGGCGGGGTCGATGGACAGCGGTTGTGCCATTGCTCCAGTCGGCACAGGTATGCGATGGCACATGGGTGCTCCAACAGCAGCAGCAATGGCACGTAGCCCGCAAACGTCACGCAACAGCTATGCCTCCATCACTGCGGCAATATCGCGCCCCTTCGCTTCGCGGGGGGCAAAAGAGGCAGGTGCTTGCTGGTCCCGGGCAGTGGTGGCCTCGTTCCCCGCAAGTTGCCGCTAGCCCTCTGCCAGGCGGCGCAGCGCGCCTCGCACGACCTCGGGGTCGGTCGTCTGCCAGAACGGCGGCAGGGATGCCCGAAGGAAGTCTCCGTACCGCTTGGTGACCAGCCGGGAGTCGAGTACGGCCACGACGCCCCGATCATTCATCGAGCGCAGCAACCGGCCCGCGCCCTGCGCGAGCAGCAGCGCGGCGTGCGCGGCGGACACCTCCATGAAGCCGTTGCCGCCACGTGCCTCCGCCGCCCTCGTCCGCGCCGACGCCAGCGGGTCATCCGGCCGTGGAAACGGGATACGGTCGATGGCCACCAGTCGCAGCGACGGGCCAGGCACGTCCACGCCCTGCCATAGCGACAGGGTGCCGAACAGGCAGGTCGGCTCATCGGCGGCAAACTGCTTCACCAGTTGCCCGGTAGCATCGTCGCCCTGGCACAGCAGCGGGAACGGCAGCGAGTCACGAAGCGCGGTCGTGGCCTGCCGGGCGGCCCGCATCGAGGAGAACAGGCCCAGCGTCCGGCCTCCAGCCGCCTTGATCAGTTCCCACAGCTCCTGCAGGTACTCATCGGCCAGCCCGTCGCGGCCTGGCGGTGGCAGGTGCCGGGCGACGTAGAGGATGCCGCTCGTGCCGTGCGCGAACGGAGACCCGACGTCGATGCCGTCCCACTCCTGGCCCTTGCTCCCGACATCCAGGCCCCACCGCGTCGCCAGCGGGTCGAACGACCCGCCAAGTGTCAGCGTCGCGGAGGTGAGGATCACTGTCCGCTCGCAGAACAGGTGCTGCGCCAGCTCCTCGGCGACCTCCAGGGGAGCGATGCGGAGGGCGAAGGTTACCGGTCCGTCCTCGGTGCGCTCGATCCAGGTCACCTCCTCCCGTTCCTCGATCTCCAGCTCGAAGGACTGCACGATGCGGTCGGCGGTCGCCGCGATGTCGTCGAGCGCGACCAGCGCCAGCTGCGCCGCGGACTGCTGCGCCGGGTCCAGGCCGCCCTCGGCCTCAGCCCTTTTTCGGACGCCGAGCGCGCACGCCTGCGCCGCGTCCCGCAGTGACTCCAGGGCAGCGGCCAGCACGTCGTCGAGTGAGTCCATCCGCCCGCCAGGCATCGGGGCCAGTAGCGGGCCGAGGGCGGCCCCCGCATCGGTTAGCCGGGTGACCTCGCCATCATCGGCCAGCTTCCCGGTGCGGCGCACCGCGAACTCGACCCCGGTGGGGGAAAGCTCACCGCTGGCGACGCTCGTCACCCGGTCCACAAGCTCATGTGCCTCGTCCACGATGACGACCCGGTGCTCGGGCAAAATTCCCTCGCCGAGTGCGTCGATCGCCAGCAACGCGTGGTTGGTCACCACGATGTCGGCCTCGGCCGCCTGCCTGCGGGCCTTCTCGGAAAAGCACTTGGCACCGAAGCCGCACTTGCCGGAACCGATGCACTCCCGCGCCGTCACCGATGCCTGCCGCCAGGCCGCGTCCGGTACGCCGGGGACCAGCTCGTCCCGGTCGCCGGTCGTCGTCTGCTCGGCCCACTCGTGCAGCCGGTTGACATGCGCGCCAATCGCGGTCATGCTGCTGGCGCTCGCCCGGCTGATCAGCGCCACGTCTTGCGAGTCGTCCGGCGCCGTCCTCAGCTTGTGCTTGCAGACATAGTTACCGCGCCCCTTGAAGATCGCGAACGAGGGAACGTGCCCCAGCGGGTCGCCCAGCGCCTCCGCCAGCCGGGGCAGGTCCCGCTCGACGAGCTGGCGCTGCAGCGCGATTGTCGCGGTCGACACCACGACAGGACCCGCGTGCTCGGCGGCTAGCCGGAACGCGGGCACCAGGTAGGCGACTGACTTGCCCGTCCCGGTCCCGGCCTGCACGGCGAGATGGGTGCCTGAGCTCATCGCGTCCCATACCCGGTGGGCCATGAGAGTCTGGCCGGGCCGCTCCGCTCCGCCAATGCCAGCGACGGCAGCCTCGAGCAGCTCATCGGTGATGGGATCCGGTGCGCTGTCGTCCGGGGTACTGGTCTTTAGGGCGCTCCCCTGCATGCTGTCGGCCACGACACGCACGATACCGTTTCGCCATGCCGATCTACGCTCTTGGCGATCTCGTGCCCGAAATCGATCCGGAAGCCTACGTTCACCCCGACGCGGTCGTGATCGGACGGGTCATCCTGCAGGAGCAGGCATCGGTATGGCCGGCCGCCGTGCTGCGGGCCGACCATGGCGCCATCAGGATCGGCGCGCGGACCTCAGTGCAGGACGGGACCGTTGTGCACTGCACGGCACGGGAGGACACGGTCATCGGCGCGGACTGTGTCGTTGGCCACAATGCCCACCTGGAGGGGTGCGTCGTGGAGGATGGCTGCCTCATCGGATCCGGGGCGGTCGTGCTGAACCGGGCGCTGGTTGGCGCCGGGTCGATCGTGGCGGCGGCCGCTCTCGTCGCCGAGGGCTTCGTCGTGCCGCCGGCCTCGCTAATCGCCGGCGTGCCCGGAAGAATCAAGCGAACCGGAATTGACGCGAGCCGCACCAAGGGCGCCGTGCAGACGTACATCCACACATCGCAGCAGCATCGCAGCGGACTCCGCCGGATCGGCTGACGGATTTTATGGTTCCTGCGCGCATCCTCCCAGTGCGTCCAAAGGTCCCATTGGGCACCTGGCCTGGCCATTAGCCGGCGAACAATCGATTGATTCTCGCGGCGACGGCTGACATTGAGCATTACCGGTGGACCGTTCGCCGCCGTCCGGACACAATAGCCACATGCCGACTGCCCCGCACAGCGTGCTGACCCGCGACGAGCTTGTTGAAATATACGAAATCTGGCAACTGCTCGGCCCGATGGCCGTCGCGCGGGCGGCGACTGTCGCCAGCCGTGAGCAGATCCTGCAGGCCGCCGAACTCGTCTCCCTCATGCGCACCGAAGACGTGGGCTCGACCTGGGCCGCGCACAACATGCGGTTTCACCGGCTGCTCGAGGACGCGGGCGGTGGCCCTCGGCTGGCCACGATCTTGGGGGAGCTTCGCGAGATCACCGAGGTGCACATACGTGCCTCGATCACGGCGCAAGCCGACCTGATGCGAGTGGCCGACGCCGAGCACGAAGAGATCCTGCGCGCGGTCATCGCCGGAGACGCCGAGGCGGCCGCCGACGCGGCCTTCCGCCACCTGAACGGTCGCCTGCAGGGGATGCTGGCGATCAGGGTTTGTCCCGCCGGCTGAATCAGCGCGCCCAGCTCAGCCAAGGAGTCGCGCCCATGGGTGCGGCTCCTTTCCTCACTGCACTCCGGCGCTTCCTCAACCGCTTTTCCCAGCCCCGTCATGGCGGCACGGCCTGCTCGGTCGCACTGGCCGACGCGTGCCTAGCTGGCGGTCGCGTCCTGCTTCCCCCTATTGTCGGCCAGGCCGCTGTCGCGAGGCGGGGCGACCAGCCGTTCGAGCAGCACGACCTCGGACGCGGTGAGCTCCTCGCCGACCGGTCCGGTCCGGGTGAGCCGCGGCTCGTCCGTCCCGGCGGGGGTGCGTGTTTCCAGGCTGGCGCACGCTTCGTCGAGGCTGTGCCGGACCTGGCTGAGCTGCTCGCGCAACTCGCGGTTCTCGGCGGTCAGGGTGCTCGCGTGGCCACGGGCCTCGCTGAGCTCCCGCGCCAGGTCGGCGACGATCCCCTCCTGGCCTTCCGGCGGAGTCGCAAGCCGCCTGATCACCTGGATGAGCAGCCTGCGGGCAAGCTCGTCGTAATCGAACCGTGCTGCGAGCTGGCTTGGCGCACCGAGGGTGGCGAGTGCCGCCTCGGCAAGGCTGCCCTGCGCAGCCGCGCCCGGGACGGCGGAGCGTGCCGTCGTCGTGGTGGTGCCAGTGCCGGGCGCGATGCCGTCCCCCGTCCTGCTGCCGTTGTCGGAGCGAGCCCGGCCGGGGTGGACTCCGGGAGCGAGGATGATCCGGTAGGTCCGCTTGCCCCGGACCTCGCGAGCTATCAGGCCATCGCGCTCCATCCCGGACAGTAGCTGCGCGAACGCCACGCTCGACCCTGGGTAGCCGACCGCCTCGGCGAGCCTAGTGCTTGCCATCCCGCCGGGGTCGGAGATATCGGTCACCGCTCCCAGATGGGAAATGATCCGGTCCCGTGTGCCCACGGCCCGTCTCCGGATCCCGTTCTTCGGATCGCTGGCTCTGGTCCCGGCGCGCGCAGACCTGGCCCCACCCTTTACGTCCCCCACCTTGGCACTCCCTCATGATTACAATCACGCACGACCATGCGCAGTTGACCTCATGATAGTACTGCGCGTACTGCCTGGATTGGGGCTAGTAATGCAGGTCTCATTGAGTGAGAAAAAGCCCCGTTCGGGCGGCTGGCAGGCCACAACTCGGCCATCTCGTTATCACTTTGTGGCTGTTAATGATTGAGTCTGTTGGGAGATTCGCCGACGCTGTGCAGGAGCCGGGCAGACGCTGCCCGCCGAAGGGGACAGCACGGGCTGTGGCTTTCCGGCGAAGCGGGCGGGTAGGCGAACCGGTAGGCGGCCCAAGGTCGTGGCTTGGTCGTTTGCCAAGGTTGCGCGACTACCATACGTCCAATGTGCGAGACTACCGGGCTAGGACAGCGTGGACGTTGACATCAGCCTCGACTATGGGCTGACCCTGCTTGCCGCCTTGCTGATCGGCACTGGCTTCGTGCTCCAGCAGATCGCGGCCGAGCGGGAGCCGGACTCGCGCTTCCTCAGCCTGCGGCTGATGACGGACCTAGTGCGCACTCCGATGTGGCTGGCCGGGATCCTCGCCATGGTGAGCGGCCAGATCCTCGCTGCCTGGTCGATCGGGCACCTCACGCTGTCGGTCGTTGAGCCACTGCTGACCACCAATCTCATCTGGGCCCTCATCCTTGCCGTCCCGCTGGCGAGGCGAGCTCACGCCAGGACACCCCGGACGCAGCCAGGACAGCGCTCGGAAAGAACCGCTGGGTCTAACGGGTCGCGCCCAGACCCGCCCCAGCAAGCGCCAAGCCCGGGGACGGCCTCGCTGCCAGCCGTCTTGCACAAGCCTGCCGTGCGGGTGTGGGAGGTAGCCGGGGCGGCAGTCTTGTGCGTCGGCGTGGCGCTGCTGTCGGCGGAGCAGTCGACGAAGCCGATCGGCTTGTCCTTCGGCTCGTTCTCCCACTGGCCCGCCGCCGCCGTAATCGCAGTGATCGCGTTCATCTGCGTTCAGGCGGGCCGTCGTAGGCAGGGCCGTGCCCGCGCCTTGCTGACCGGCATCGCGGCTGGCCTCGTCTACGGCATCCAGGATGCGTTGACCCGTCAGACACTGGAGGCCCTTGCGTCGGGCGGCATCAGCGGCATGGCGCAGACCTGGGCGCCCTACGCGCTGGTGGGTGCGGGTGCCATCGGCATCTGGCTGATGCAGAGCGCGTTCAGTGCTGGGCCGCTGCGCGTCTGTCTGCCGGCTATCTCGGCGGGGGAGCCGCTCGTCGGCATCTTGCTGGGGATTATCGTGTTCGGCGACCGGATCCAGATTGCCCCACTTCAGCTTGGCATGAAGGCTGGCGGCCTCCTAGCGCTCGTCGTGGGCGTTGTCCTGGTTGCCCGCGCGCCCGCCTTGTCGCAGTTGCGTACCTGGCCGCCACCTGGTGGCCTGAACCTGACGAATGTCCCGCACCCCATCGTGCCGGGCCTTTCCCATCGCGGCAACACCGGCCCCCAGCCAAACGCCGGAAACGACGCGCCAGCCATCGGCAAGCCACCGACTGATATTTCCAAATTCACTCGCGTGGAGGAGTAAAGTGCCGCGTTCTGTCCCCGAGGACTCGCGATGGCCCGCGCAGTGACCGCAAGACCTTTCTCTTTATGCCGGAAAGCGCTTATGGGCCGATGAGTAACTGCCTCGGTTGCGAGTCGCTGGCGTGGGTGAGCTCGGGCGGTCGTGAGTCGCTGGCGTGGGTGAGGTCCGACAGCTGAGTCGCTGGCGTGGGTGAGCTCGGGCGGTCGTGAGTCGCTGGCGTTGGAGGGTCAGGACTGTCGCGGCTTGCTGGCGCTACCGCACCGTGGTGACTGCACGCGCGACGCCCGCGACCGGTGGGCGGTCGCGGGCGTCGTCAGCGGTGCGGCGAGGGCGGTCAGGATGTGGCGTCGACCTTTTCTCTGGGGCTGCGGCGCTCACCGAGGCCCCAGAAGGCGGCGGCTACCACCGTCATGCAAAACAGCAGGAACGTGACGATGTGGACACCGGTGCAGTACTCGCAGACGTTGCCGATCTGGTAGAGCTCGGCGTAGATGAGGTACATCACGAACCCCATCCCCACGATCATCGAGGCGAGCCGGAACCAGCCAATCGCACGCTGGGTAAGGCGCTGCCGCCGCGCTCGCCGCATAGGGCGAGGCGCGCGCCCAGTGAATCGCCATGCCCATGGGCTGAACAGCGGGACCGCGACGATGTAGAAGGCGAGGCCGAGGACGGCCACCGGGAAGATGTTGAACACCATCGACTGCGAGCTGGTGATGACCGCCGCGCAGTCGAAGGTCCCGTGCGGGTTGTCCGAGCAGCCGGCCAGGACGTTCCCGTGGTAGTGCGCCCAGGTCTCGTAGATGGAGATCGCCAGGCCGAGGATGGCGAGCACGAGAGTGGTCCACTGGAACCAGGCAGGCGGGCCGGACGGGGTCTCGACCTCGTCGGGCTCGATGACCTCCTGCGCCGGCTTGGCGGCGATGGTCGTCGGGGCCTGGCGGGTTATTGACCGGGCCGGGGAGGTGGGGGTGGCCCGCACCGGTGGCGCGGTGCGGGCTGCTGCCTTCTTGGCCTGCGCCCGGGCCCGCTGCTGGGCCTGGGCGCTCACCTTGGACTTCGAGTTCGCCATGAGAGCGGGGACTCCTTAGAGCTGGGACTCCAGACCCTGGACAGTGGAGGTGCAGGCCGTCGCGGGCTGGTTGTTCGTCAGCTTGCAGATCGCGGCGGTCATGAAGTTCGCGGCCCCATCGACGGCCTTCGCGTTCCCGGTCGATGGCTTGGAGAGGTCGCCGGCGATTGTTTCCCAGTCGCCGGACAGGTTCGTCGGCGTCAGCATGGGCAGGTCACCGGACTGCGTGTACTTGTTGCCGAAGTCAACGAACGGGATCGACCCATCTGCCCCGTCGTACTTGGTGACCAGGGCCTGCTCGGCGCTGGTCGGCGTCTGCAGGGTCGGGTAGCTGCCAGAGCTGTTGGCCACGTTGCCGACCGACTCGATCGACGTGAAGTTAATGTACTGGCTGGTGTACGACGAGCCGTCGAACGTCCAGGTGGGAACGCTAGGCGGGGTGTCTGTCGAGGAGGAGTGGATCGTCTTCAGCCCGGTGAAGGTCCCGAACCGGCTAAGCGCGACGATCAGGCCCCAGCGGTTGGCCGCGCAATACGGGCAGTACTCGGCGCCGTAGAAGAACACCTCAGGCTTGCCGTTCGCCGTTAGCGCGGTGCCGCTAACGGACTTGATGCCCCCTGCGAGGCTGGAGCCGCCAGCGCCCACCTGGTCGAGCGTGCTGGACGGGACGCCGGTGACCTCACTGGTGACCTTGGCCAGCGTAGTGCCGGTCGGGCCGTTGCTCGTGTTGCCCGGGGGGGTGTGGCTATTCGTCTTCCAGACGACGAAGCCGACAACGATGACGATCACCGCGAGGATGGATCCGCCTGCTACGAGCAGCCGTTGCCGCTGCTCGCGCCGACGTTGTTCCACGCGCTGTGCCGCGATCCGCTCGCGGCGGCTGAACTCATTCTTGGTCCGAGACGCCTTGCCCATGAGGGTAAGCCTAGAGCTTTTTTCGCGTATTCAGGTTTGCCGGCGCTGAGAGATACCTCTGTGCTAGCTGAAAGTATCACAGCCGAGACTCCAGCGACTGTACCGTCGTGGTGCAGGCGGTCGACGGCTGGCCGCCGGTGAGCTCGCACAGCGCGGCGGTCATGAAGTTCGCCGTGCCGAGGACGCCCTTGGCGACCGAACTGGTCGGGTCGTGCAGGTCGGCGGCGATCTTCGCCCAGGTCAGGCCCTGCAGCACGGCAGGGTTGTAGCTGGCGCCGACGCTCAGGAACTTGCCGCCGTAGTCGACGAACGGAATGGCGCCCTGGTCCTGGGACGGCACATACGGTGGCGCGTCGTACTTGGTCAGCAGGGCCTGCTGCGCGGCGGTCGGCGTCTGCAGCGTGGTGTACCCGCCGGTGGACGGGTCGGGAATGTTCGTGAATAGCTCGACCGGGGTGAACGCCAGGTAGCGGCTAGTAAAGGTCGTGTGCAGGAACGTCCAGGTGTCGGTGGCCGGGAACGGCTCCTGATTGCCGGCGCCGTCGGCAGTGCCCGACTTGATGGTGGCCAGCCCGGTGAATGTCCCGAACCTGCTCAGCGCGGTGATCATGGCCCAGCGCTCGGCGGCGCAGTAAGGGCAGAACTCCGCGCCCATGTACAGCATCTCGGGCTTCCCGCCCGCGGTGAGCGCCGGCGCCGCCGGGGTGCCGCCGGCCGCGCCGATGACATCCGGGTGAGCGAGGGCGCTGCCCGCCCCTACCTGGTCGAAGGCGGCCGCCGGGACGCTCGTCACCTGGGCCACGACGGCGGCCAGCGCGGCGCCGGACAAGGTGCCCGTGGTGGCCTGCGAGGCAGCGGCCTTCGGCGACTGCTTGGGAGCGGTGGTCTTGACGATGACGAGCGCGACCACGACGGCGACCACCGCGATGATCGCGACCACCGCGAGCGTCAGCCGCAGGCGAGTCTCGGCCCGGCGGGTCGTCTGCTGCTGCGCGGCGCCCTGCCTCCGAGTCGGTTCTTGCGGAGACGGGCTGCCAGCGCCGCCGGTCGGGAACGTCATGCGGTCAGCGTAGCCAGTGCGCTAAGGCCCGGGACATGCCAGCCCCCGCGGCGGGAGTGAGGGGGGGCGTCGCGGGGGCCGGCATACCTAAGTACTAACCGGACAGTCTGTTGGCAATCTAGATTTTTCCTAGATGCCCTCTTCAGAGTGATGTAGTCTCCCCCATAGAGAACATCCGCTAGCGGTCTGTAGCAGGCGCAGTCGAGATAGCGGTGTGGCCGGGGCGGGGCGAGCGCGGATCGACGGTAGTAGGTCGGCGAAGGGGGCATGGCGGCCGTGATGCCCCTGCGGGTGGGCGTACTAGGCCCCGTGTGCGCATGGCACGCGCCGCCCGGCAGCGCTGCCGCTGAAGGCAGCTGGGACCGGGACGGCACAGACGATAAGCTCCAGCTCGGGCAGCCTAGGCAGCTCGCGGTCCTTGGAGTGCTCGCCGTCCGCGCGAACCGGGTGGTGTCCCGCTCGGAGCTTATCGACGCGGTGTGGGGAGACCAGCCGCCAGCCAGCGCCGAGAGCGGAGTGTATACCTATGTCGCGGGACTGCGGCGGGTCCTTGAGCCGGGCCGGCTGCGTGGCCGGGACCGGAGCGGGTCCCGGCGTGAGTCCGCCAGTGTGCTGGTGTCGGTCGGCGGGGGTTACATGTTGCGGCTGGCGCCGGCGGCCATCGACGCGGTGGCCTTTGAGCAGGCCCTGGCCCGCTGCCGCGGCATGCGTGCCGCCGGCAACCTGACGGGAGCCGATGAAGTCCTCGCGACGGCGCTTGGCCTGTGGCGCGGAGAGGCATTCGCTGGAGTACCGGGACCGTTCGCCGAGGCGGAGCGCCTGCGCCTGGCCGAGCTTCGGACGGCGGCGGCCGAGGACAAGGCCGACCTGCTGCTTGCCACCGGGCGGGCGGCCGAGGCGACGGCGGAACTGACCGCGCTGGTGGCCGAGCACCCGCTACGGGAGCGGGCCCGGGCGCTGCTGATGGTCGCGCTGTACCGGACCGGCAGGCAGGCCCACGCGCTGCAGGTGTTCCAGGACGCCCGGGTGCGGCTGGCCGAGGATCTCGGCATTGACCCTGGCCATGAACTGGCCCACGTCCATCAGCAGGTGCTCACGATGGACCCGGCGCTCGGCGGCATGACAAGGCACGACCAGCCGGCCTTCCTGGCCGCTCCGGTCATGGATCTCCCGGTCGCTGGCGGCATTGCCTTGGACGCCCCAGGGCCTGCGGGCATGGCCGCGGATGCGGCCACGGCGCGTGCTGCCGAGCCTGCTGGGCCCGTCCCGGCACAGATCCCGCCTGAGGTGGCGGGGTTCGCCGGGCGCGCCACCGAGCTTCGGCGGCTGCACCAGGTGCTCGCGGGCGCCGGGAACGAGAACACGGGCATGCCGGTGGTGGTCATCGCCGGCACGGCGGGGGTGGGGAAGACGGCGCTAGCCGTCAGGTTCGCCCGGGAGGCTGCCGCCCGCTTCCCCGACGGCCAGCTGTACGTCAACCTGCGCGGTTTCGACCCGTCCGGCGTTCCGGCGGACCCCGGCACGGCGCTGCGCGGGTTCCTTGAGTCGCTCGGCGTCCCCGCGCAGCAACTGCCAGGCAGCCTGGACGCGCAGACCGGGATGCTGCGCAGCCTGCTGGACGGCAAGCGGGTGCTGCTGCTGATTGACAACGCGCGCACCGCCGGCCAGGTGCGCCCGCTACTGCCGGGCAGTCCCGGCTGCATGGTCGTAGTCACCAGCCGGGACCAGCTGGCGGGGCTGGTCGCCAGCGAGGGTGCCCTGCTGCTGCCGCTCGATGTCTTGTCGGAGGATGAGTCGCGTGAACTGCTGGCCGCCCGCCTGGGCCAGCGGCGGGTCGGTGCCGACCGGCCGCCGTTGCGGAGCTGATCAGGCAGTCCGCCCGGCTTCCGCTGGCCCTGAGCGTGGCCAGCGCGCGGGCGGTCACCCGGCCGGGAATCACGCTCGCGGACCTGGTCGCCGAACTGCGCGACGCCCGGGTCCGGCTGGACGCCCTGGAGGCCGGTGATGTGGCGACCGATTTGCGGGCCGTCTTCTCCTGGTCACTGGCGTGGCTCAGCGATCCGGCGGCGCGGATGTTCCGGCTGCTAGGCGTGGTCCCCGGCGATGACATCCCGGTCCCTGTCGCGGCCAGCCTGGCCGGGATCTCGTGGCCGGAGGCCCGCGCGGTGCTGGCCGAGTTGTGCCGCGCGTCGCTGCTCGCCGAGGATGAGGACGGCCGGTTCGGCTGCCACGACCTGCTGCGCGCCTATGCCGCCGAGCAGGCCAGGCTGACTGACGGCGACGCCGAGCTTGACGCCGCCAAGTTCCGCCTGTTCGACCACTACCTGCGAACCGCCTACAACGCCATGTTCACGGTGTACCCGGCCCGGCGCAGCATCCGGCTGCCGAGTCCGCTGCCAGGTGTCTCGCCGGAGCGGCATGACGAGTACGAGGACGTGATCGGCTGGTTCCGCGCAGAGCAGGACGCGCTGCTCACCGCGGTGGCTGTGGCCGGTGACCGAGGTGCCCGCGACCATAGCCGGAACATGGACGTCTACTGCTGGCAGCTCGCCTGGAGTTGCGCCCCCATGCTGATGCGACTCGGTGAGTACCCCGGCATCGCCGCCGCTTTGCGCACCGGGCTTGCGGCGGCCGAGCGGCTAGGCGACCTGACCGGCCGGGGACAGGTCCACAATGACCTCGGCTACGCCTACACCCGGCTTGGCGAGTTCGCGGAGGCGGACCTGCACTTGCGGCACGCGCTGGAGATCTTCACGGTCTCCGGCGACTGGGCAGCCGTGGGCCTGGCGCACCACGGGCTGACGGTGCTGCTGGACGAGCAGGGCAGGTACGCCGAGGCGCTGCCACACGCGCAGGAGGCACTGCGGCTGCGCAGTTCCTCCGGTGACCGGGCGGTTATCGCCTATGCCGAGAACACCGTCGGCTGGATTTACGCGAACCTCGGGCAGCACGCCGAAGCGCTGCGGCACTGTCGGCGCGCCCTTGAACTGCACCTGGAGTCTGGCGCGCGAAGCGGCGCGGCGGACACCCTGGACAGCATCGGCTTCGCCTGCGCGGGCCTCGGCGACCACGGGCAGGCGATCGTCCGCTACCGGCAGGCGGTGGAGATCTTCCAGGAGATCGGCGACCCCCGCGGTGAGTGGGAGGCGCTGATTCACCTGGGGGACGCCCACCTCGCCCTCGGCCACGATGAGGACGCACGGCAGAGCTGGCAGCGAGCGCTGGCGCTGATAACCGCGACGCCCGGCGGCGACGCTACCCAGGTCCGCGACCGGATGGGGAGGCTGACGCCGCGGGACTGATGGCCCAGGCCGGTAGGCGTCGCCTCGCCCGGTAGCTCAGACCTTGGCCACGATCAGGGCGGCTAGCGCGATCGTCACGGCCGCGCCTGTCGCGTGCATGACAAGCAGCCGAGGCGAGAACGACATCGCGTGCGGGTCGGGCGGCTGGCGACGGGCCGCCCGAACGTTGACCACGGCCCAGGTCAAGCCTGCGGCTACCGCGCCGACGCCGACGCCGAGCGCGATCGCGCCCAGGACCCAGTCTCGGCTCATCACGTAGGCGAGGAACAGCCCGAAGCCGGTGATGCCGAGCATCGGGTGCAGGAACTCCGCCAGCGCCCGGCCGCCAGGGATCGGCTCGGACTTCGCGCGGGCGAGCGACGGCGGGTCGAACTTGTTGCGGTTGATGGTCTTCGCGTCAGCCGGGCGGCCGGCCCGGTAGGCGGCTGGGTGGCCGTCCGTGGCAGCCTCGGTCTCCGCGGCCGCGGAGACCGAGGTAACTGGCCTGGCAGAGGGGGCCGATGAGTCAGCAGTGACCGAGGTCACGACAACTGACACCCCGGCGAGGACGTCTCCGTCTGGCTGCCCAGTCCGGGGCCGGGTGCTGGTGATCAGGAGATAGACGCCCACGGCGACGGTGAGCGTCCACACCGCTAGCGCGACGATAGCCATGTTCGGGTCCTCTCCTCAAGGGTCGCGCCGCGCGCCCGACAGGCCCACGCCGTACCCGTGCCACCTGGCAAAAGTACACGCCGCGCAGGCGCCACGCGCGTCTGGCCCGCTGCGCAGCGGGCCAGACGCGCGATCGGACCGCTACGCCGACTCGATGGTGCGCAGGCGGATGGTCACGTCCATGGCGCGGAGCTTGTCGAGGACGTCCTCGCTGTATGAGGTGCCGATGTCGGTGATCACGTAACCGTACTCGTCCCTTGTCCGCAGCAGTTGGCCCTCGACGTTCACGCCGTGGTCGGCCAGGATGCGGTTGACCGAGGCGAGCACGCCGGGTACGTTCCGGTGCAGGTGGATGAGGCGGTGCGTGCCCGGGACGGTCGGCAGTGCCACGCCAGGCAGGTTGACCGACATGGCGGTCGCCCCGGCGGTCGCGAAGTCGATCAGCTTCCCAGAGACGAACTCACCGATGTCTTGCTGCGCCTCCTCGGTGGAGCCGCCGATGTGCGGTGTCAGGATGACGTTCTTCAGCCCGCGCAACTCCGAGGTGAACTCATCCCCCCGGCCCTTCGGCTCGTTGGGGAAGACATCGATGGCCGCGCCGGCGATGTGCCCCGACTCCATGTGGCGACGCAGCGCCGCGTGATCGACCACGAAGCCGCGGGACAGGTTGAGGAACAGCGAGCGGGGCCGCATCATGGCGAACTCCTCCTCGCCGAAGAAGCCCCGGTTGCCTGGCCGGCCGTCCACGTGCAGCGTGACGGTCTCGACGGTCTCCAGCAGCTCCTGAAGGGTGGAGCAGCGCCGCGCGTTGCCGATCGCTAGCCTGTCGGAGATGTCGTGGAAGTACACCGTCATGCCAAGAGCCTCGGCGATGACCGACAGCTGGGTGCCGATGTTCCCGTAGCCGACGATGCCGAGCGTCCGGCCGCGCACCTCGTGGGCGCCAGCCGCCGACTTGTCCCAGTGGCCGGCGTGCAGACCTGCGTTCTTCTCCGGCAGGCGCCGGGCAAGCGAGATGATCTCTGCTATAGCTAGTTCGACGACGCTGCGCGTGTTCGAGAACGGCGCGTTGAATACGGCCACGCCATGGCTCGCGGCGGCCGAAAGGTCGACCTGGTTCGTGCCGATGCAGAACGCGCCCACCGCGAGCAGGTCCGGCAGTGCCGTCAGGACGCGCTCGGTGACCTGGGTCTGGGATCGGATGCCGAGCAGCCTCACGCCCCTGGCCGCGTCGATGAGGTCATCCTCGCTGAGTGCCCGCGACTCCGTCGTGACCTGGTAGCCCGCCTTGACTAGCCGGGCGGTGGCGTCTGGATGGATATTCTCAAGCAGTAGTACGCGCTTGACCGTGTCTTCGGTCGTAGCCGTGTCCGCAGTCAAAGCCTCTCCCCGCGTCAAGTGGCCTCGCGTAACTCGGGCCACGGTACGTAACACCGACGAAACTACCCGATCAATGATAACGGCCCGCCCGGATCGAATCCGGGCGGGCCGTACCTCGCAGGCCTAAACCTTTCGTGTCTGCGGGCCGTTACGCGTCAGCCAGGAGAGACGGAAGCTCGCTCGAGATCGTCGGCAGGGACTCCACGGCACGCTCGGAGTTGCGCAGCTCGGCGGCTCGGACGAGGGCCGCGAACAGGCGCGCGTCGTCGCCCTGCTCTGGGTGCCACTGCACGCCCACGACGAACCCGGTTGCACTCTCGATTGCCTCGATCACCCCGTCGTCGGCCCACCCGACGGCGGTCAGGCCCGCACCGGGCATGTCAACGGCCTGGTGGTGGTGAGTCGGCACATCGAAGTACTCGCCACCGGGCAGGATGGACAGGAGCAGTTCCCCGGTGGTCACGCGGACCCTGTGCAGGCCGAAGCCATCGGCCGGGCCACCGTGCACATCGTGGCCCACCAGGTCCGGCACGTGCTGGTGCAATGTGCCGCCGGAGGCGACGTTGATGACCTGCATGCCGCGGCAGATGCCCAGTGCCGGGACGTTCAGCCGGAGGGCGGCCTCGGCGAGCGCAAGCTCCCACGCGTCACGGTCGGGGACAGTGGCGTCGGTCTTCGGGTGCGGCGCGGCTCCATAGTGCGCGGGGTCGATGTCGCCGCCGCCGGCGATCACCAGGCCGTCAAGGACCGAAACGACGTCCTCAGCATCCGACGCACCACCGCCAGGCGGAAGCAGCACCGGGTTGCCGCCGCTCGCTCGGATAGCAGTCACGTACGTCCACGGGAGGAGAGCGCCTTCTTCCCGCCAGCCACGCCAGTCAGCCTGCGTGTGGTACGTGCTAATGCCAATCGTTGGCTTCATGTGTCCCCTTGAGTGATCCCGTGAGATGCACCAGCTTCTTCACGCCCCGTAACAACGCATAGCGCCCGTGAAGAGGGTTTCATTTCTGAGACCCGAGGGTACTGCGCTAGAACGCCGATTGTTGCCGATCGCGAATACTACTGAGGGTAGCTAGCTGCCATGCGTCCGCTTTCATAGCGGACCATCAGCGTGGCTTCAGGGTCCCTTGAGGCAGGGGGGCAGGCATCGGGCCGCCCGGCTCGCCGCGAATCTCGCCGCGCCGCCGGTCCATGCCCACCAGTGACCCGCGAGTCCCTGCAATTTCGTGGGCGCCGCAGCCGTGGAAGCTCCGTCACGCGGCCAGCCGCTCGCCTAGTTGCACACTGCTCACCAGGGAAAATTCGAACAGTATCGATGTAAGGAAATTTTGATCTGGTTGATTCCCGTTGGCAAGTGCGCGAGCGATCCGGGAGTCGGCTTGAGCCGCGCCGCGCGTCCGGGGTCGTGGTCAACGAAGGCTGCCCAGCTCCGGACGTCGACTCGCCCGCCCGGTGGCAACGACCGTGGCGGAGCGACCCGCCTGCGTCACGCCGCAGGTGAAGCCCTCGCGTGTGGCGAGCGTCACGCTCCCGTCGGTGGCCAGCGCGACCTCGCTAGACCTGGCGCTGGCGAGTGCTCGTCGCCATGCCGGACAGGAGCGCGTTAACCGCCTCGCGCAGCGGCGTCAGCCGGCGCTGCGCGGCTAGCCGGGCGGCGGTCAGGCCACCGGATTGGACCTGCTCAACGATCTCCAGGTAGGCCTTGATCTTCGGCTCGGTGCCGCTCGGGCGGATGACCACCCGGTCGCCGCCGACCGTGAGGCGGAGCACATCGGATGGCGGCAGTCCGGCCGGAGCGCCACCGCTCCCGCTGGTCAGGCTGTAGTCCGTCACGGAGCCGACCAGGCGTCCCGCCAGGCTGGCCGGGGGAGCGGCACGCAGCCTGCGCATGACCTCCCTAGTCCCCGGGATGTGCAGGCTCAGCTGCGACGTGTGATGCACGCCGTGCTCGCGCTCCAGGTCGTCGTAGAGGTCAAGGACCGACTGCCCGTCGCGGGCGGCGTCGGTGGCAAGCCGCAAGAACGCGACCGCGGCGCCGATGCCGTCCTTGTCGCGGACAACGTCGCCGACCGCGTAGCCGATGGCCTCCTCGTACCCGAAGACGAATGCCGACCCGGGGATCTGGTCCGCCGCCCTGGCGATCCACTTGAACCCGGTCAGGGTCTCGGTGTACCGCGCGCCTGCCTTGGCGGCGATCTTTGAAAGCAGGGTGCTGGAGGCGATCGTGGTCGCGACGAGCGGTCGCGGTGCTTCCGCGGCGCCCGCGCTGGCCTGAGCGAGCAGGTACTCACCGAGGAGGGCACCGACCTGGTCGCCATTGAGGACTCGCCACCGGCCGTCTTCCGGGATGCTGGTGCCGGGGACGTTCCGGATCTTGCGGCGGGTATCGGGCTCTGGGACCGCGACCGCGAGACGGTCGCCGTCAGGGTCGTTGGCGAGCATCAGGTCGGCATCGAGCGCCTTGGCGTCCGCAAGAGCCAGGGTGAGCGCGACGGGATCCTCCGGGTTGGGGAACGCTGCCGTCGGGAAGTCCGGGTCCGGCTGCCCCTGCGCCGTGACAACGTGCGGCCTGCGGAACCCGGCCCGCGCGGCCGCCTGGAGTAGCAGGTTCCCCGCGACCCCGTGCATGGGCGTGTAGACAACCTTGAGGTTGCTCGCGTTCGTTGCGGCGAATCGGCTCGTGATGGCGGAAAGGTAGGAATCGGCCACCTCGCCACCGAGACGAGTGATGCTTGGGCTGTCGAGCGAGGCCACCGGGATGTCTGTGAGCGAGCCGAGAGCGGCGATGCGGGCCTCGATCTCGGCGTCGGCGGGCGGGATGACCTGCGCGCCGTCGCTGAGGTAAAGCTTGTAGCCGTTGTCAGTGCGAGGGTTGTGGCTGGCGGTGATCATGATGCCCGCACTGGTCGGCAGGTGCCTGACAGCGAACGCGACCAGTGGGGTGGGGCAGGGCCGGGGCAGCAGGTAAACGTCGATGCCCACGGCCGCAAGGACCTGGGCGGCCTCGTCAGCGAACTCACCGGACCGGTGCCGCGCGTCGCACCCGATGACGATGGACATGCCCGCCTCGGTGTGCCCGGTAGTCTCCGCCCAGTCCAGCAGCCAGCCAGCGACCGCGCTGGTAGCCGCGCGGACGACGGCGCGGTTCATCCGGTTCAGGCCCGCTCCGATCTGGCCGCGCAGGCCCGCCGTCCCGAAGGTCAGCCCGGCCCGCGAAGCGATCCTCGAGCTGGTCGGCGGCTTCCTCGGCGCCACCGGAGGCCGCGAGCGCGATCAGCTCGTCGGCCGCCGACTGGGCACTGCCGGCCGCTCCCGGTTCGGCGTCCTCCTCGTCAGTTGCTGATGCGCGGTCGAGAAGGGCCGCGAGCTCTGCCCGGTCAACAGGGTCGGGGTCGTCGGCGATCCACGCCTCTACCTTCGCGCGCAACTCCGCCCCGACTGCCACACCAGCCCCTTCACTCTTGCCGCGTCAGCAGCTCCTGCCGCTTATGATCCCCGTTCATCGCCCCCTGACTCAGCAGCCAGGGCTGATCTGACTCGGCTCCGCCAGCGGGTCTCCACCTGAGCTGGCTCGTCGCTGCCAGAGACTCATGAGCGTATTGGCTCAAAGCCGCCAGCGAGTCGCCTGTGGCGATCCGCTGGCGCCGGCGGGCTAATACGGTACTGGCTCACCTGCGCCAGCGAGTCCAGAAGGCAGCGAGTCCAGAAGGCAGCGAGTCCAGAAGGCAGCGAGTCCAGAAGGCAGCGAGTCCAGAAGGCAGGGACGCCCGTTGACCCGGCCGCCGTGCCAGCTACGACTTCACGTAGGGGACGCCTTCGGCCTTGGGGCCGCGGACCTTGCCTACCAGGCCAGCCACCACCACGATGGTGACCACGTACGGGGCCATCAGCAGCAGGTTGGACTGGATCGGCACGTTAATGCTGGACAGTACCGACTGTAGTTCCGTCGTGAAGCCGAACAGCAATGCCGCAAGGACCGCCCCGACCGGCGTGTAGCGGCCGAAGATCATGGCCGCCAGCGCGATGTAGCCCTCGCCGGAGGTCATGTCGATGCCGAACGAGCCTACCGACCCGACCGTGAAGTACGCGCCACCGATGCCGGCGATGAGGCCAGCAAGGATCACGTTCCGGTACCGCAGGGCGAGGACCCGGATGCCCACGGTGTCGGCGGCGACCGGGTGCTCGCCGACCGCCCGGGTGCGCAGCCCCCACCTAGTCTTGAACAGCCCGAACGACACACCGAAAAGCACGACGTAGGTGATGTACAAGAACGGCGAGGAGTCGAAGAACACTGGACCCAAGATGGGGATGTCCCCGATCAGCGGGATCTTGACCGGGTTGAAGGTCGCCGGGTTGTTCAGCGCGGCGGCGTACGGCACCATCAGCGAGTTGTACAGGTAGCCGGTCAGCCCGAGTACCAGGCCGTTGAGCACGACGCCCAGCACCACCTGGTCCACGACGTAGGCGATCGCGAACACGGCCAGCAGTCCGCCCACCAGGGATCCGGCCAGCGCGCCGCAGACAAGCCCGAGCCATAGTGACCCCGTCGCCGTCGTCGCGAGTGCCGCGCAGAACGCCCCGAGCAGCAGTTGCCCCTCGATCGCGATGTTGATGACGCCGGACCGAGAGCAGATCACGCCGGTGATCGCCCCGAGCATGATCGGGATCGACTGGCTGAGCGACCCCTGCAGCAGGTTCACGATGTTTATCGGGATCACCTGCTGCCCCGAGCTGGACTGCGACGCGTCTGACCAGCAAAGCAGCGCCAGCACGAACAGGAACGCCGCCAGGCCGAGGGCGGCCCGCCGCCACAGGCGGGTGAGCTGGGGCGAGCCAACCCGAACCGCGCCGAGCGCCTCACCGAGCCGTACCACGGCGAGCAGCAGTGTCAGCGCGCCGCACACAAGGCACGTCACCGTGGCTGGCAGCGTCAGGTTCGGGACGGTGACCTTGGCGAATTCCGGCGTGAAGGCAAGCGTGGCCGACCCGTGGGCCCGCCCGAGCAACGCGATGTCGACCAGGCCGAACGCCAGGAAGGCGGCGGGCCCGGCGAACCGCCGGGTGCGGGATGCCTGCGGCTGTGCGGACAGCAGCACAGGCAGTCGCGGCCTCGTCCCAGATGAAGACCCTGAAGCGGGCGGCGGCGTGGAGATCGGAGCCTTGGATGTCAAGCGTTCCACCCTTTGGACATCGTCGTGCCAACGCCGCCGGCGCGGGTCGCGCGGAGCCGGAACATCGTCCGTATCAGCGGCGGTGCCGCGATGAACAGCACGATCACCGACTCAAGGACCTCCACCATCTGCGGCGGTGTGCTGGCCGCCGACTGCATCAGCCCGGAGGCGGCGTTCAGCGCGCCGAACAGCAGCCCGGCCCACACGACGCCACCCGGCTTGCCGCGCCCGAGCAGCGCCACGGTGATCGCGTCGATCCCGTAGTTGCCGTAGTTGGATGTGTTAACCGCGAAGTCGGTGCCGCCCACGATCGCCGCCCCCGCCAGGCCGGCGAGGCCTCCGGCGATCGCCATGACAAGCGCCCAGGACCGCTCGACCTTCATGCCTGCCACCCGAGCGGCCGACGCCGATGCCCCGACGGCCCGGAACTCGAACCCGGTGGTCGTCCGGTTCATCAGCCACCACACGCCGAACGCGCAGGCCAGCGCGATCAGGAACCCCGCATTCACCCGCAGGCTCGTGCCGAACAGGTGCGGCAGGTGCGCGTCGGATGCGATCGAGGGCGTGACGGGGTTGCTGCCGGGGGCCTCCAGCATCGAGGGCGAGTTCAGCAGGAAGTTCAGCAGGTACTCCATCACGTAGTTGAGCATGATCGTGACGATCACCTCGTGCGCCCCCGTGCGCGCCTTGATCTCGCCGGCCAGCCAGCCCAGGACCGCTCCGCCGGCGAAGCCACCGGCCACGCACACCACGACGTGCGCAAAAGGCGGCATGCTGACGTCGAAGCCCAGCCAGGCCGCGAAGATCATGCCCCCGATGATCTGGCTCTGCCCGCCGATGTTGAACATGCCCGCCTGGTAGGGCACCGCGACGGCCAGGCCTGCGAGGATCAGCGGCGTGGCGGCTACGCACGTCTCCGACAGCGGGCTGAACACCGCGGACAGGTACCCGTCATGCAGCGCGGTCGGCAAGGATGCCTGCTGGAACATCGCCACAAGCGTGTGCGGGTTAACGATCGACCCCTCGAAGAGCGCCACGTACGTCGCGGCGACGGCCGCCCACGCCTGCGCGATGATGTCGCCGGCCGGGGCGTGCAGCACCGTAGGGTTGGTGAACGCGCTCAGCAGCCCGCCCACCACGGCCGCCGCTACGATGGCCAGGACCGTAACAGTGACGGTGTTTCCCTCAACGAGGGCACTAAGGAAATTCTTGCCGAACGAGCTCGTCCCCCTCTCCTCAGCAAGCCTCCCCGCGGCGGGCAAGTGCGGTGCCGGCGATGTGGACGCAGTGGGCTCGCAGGACGCAGCGGGGTCGGAGGACGCAGTGGGGCTCGCAGGACGCAGCGGGCTCGGAGGACGCAGTGGGCTCGGAGGACGCAGCGGGCTCGGAGGACGCAGTGGGCGTCGGTCACTGGTCGTCCCCCATAGCGGCTGGGTCCGTCTGCGGTGCAGCGCCCTGCGATGCGTCCGTCACCGCCGGGGGAGCCGAGGGCTTGTCAGGCTCCGCTGCCTGGCCGTGCGCTGCCTGCCGGGCCGGCGCGTCGGCGCCTCCGGCCATGAGCCGGCCAAGCTCGGCGGTCGGCACGCCGGGATCGCGGAAGCCGGTGATCCGGCCCTCGTACATGACGGCGATCCGGTCAGCCAGCGCGTAGATCTCGTCCAGCTCGGACGACACGATGAGCACGGCGATCCCCGCGTCCCGCTGCTCAATGATGCGCTTGTGCACGAACTCGATCGACCCGACGTCCAGGCCGCGAGTGGGCTGGCTGGCGATGAGCAGCCTAGTCTGGCGGCCGAGCTCGCGGGCGAGGATGACCTTCTGCTGATTGCCCCCCGACAGCGTGCCAGCCGGGGTGGCGGCTGACCCGGTGCGGACGTCGAACTCCTCGATGCGGGCGGCGGCGTTGGCCGCGATCGCGGGCAGGTTCAACATGATGCCCCTGGCGAAGGGCGCGCGGTCGAAGGAGTTCAAGATCAGGTTCTCCGCGACTGAGAAGGACCCGACTAGGCCATCTTCCCTGCGGTCTTCGGGGATGTAGGCGATACCGGCATCCAGCCGGGCGCGCGGCGTCGCATGCGTGAGGTCCTGCCCGCCCAGCGTGACCGTGCCGGCGGCGATCGGGAGCAGGCCCATGAGGGCCTCGCACAGCTCGGTCTGCCCGTTGCCCTGGACCCCGGCGATCCCGAGGATCTCCCCGGATCGGACCTCGAACGCCAGGCCGTTCACCGCGTGGGCGCTGTCTTTGGCCGCGGTGCCGCCACCGGCCGGGACGTCACTGCCTGAGGTGGTGGCGTGCGTGGCCACGCTGCGGACGACCAGGTCGGTCACGCGGAGCACGACGTCGCCCGGCGTCGAGGGCTCCTTGCTGACCCGCAACTGCACGTCGCGGCCGACCATCAGCGCCGCGAGGTCCTCCTCGGTGGCTGGTGGCGTTCGCTCGCCGACCACCTTGCCGCGGCGCAGCACCGTGATCATGTCGGCGATCTCCTGGGCTTCCTTCAGCTTGTGGGAGATGAAGATGACCGAGGTGCCCCCGTCGCGCAGCTGCCTGATGATGCGGAACAGCTCCTGCGTCTCCCCCGGGGTGAGCACCGCCGTCGGCTCGTCGAGGACCAGCACGGAGGCGTTGCGGACCAGCGCCTTGATGATCTCGACGCGCTGCTGGATGCCGACCGGGAGGTCTTCGACGATCGCGTCCGGGTTGACGTCGAGGCCGTAGCGGTGGGACAGCTCACGGACCTCGCGGCGGGTGCGGCCGGCATCGAGCAGGCCGCCGGGGCGGACCTGCTCGATGCCGAGGGTGACGTTCTCGGCGACGGTGAATGGCTGCACCAGCATGAAGTGCTGGTGCACCATTCCGATGCCGGCGCTGATCGCGTCTTTCGGCGAGTGGAAGCTCGCCGGCTTGCCATCTATGCGGATCTCGCCCTCGTCAGGCTGCAGCAGCCCGTAAAGGACGTTCATCAAGGTGGACTTCCCCGCTCCGTTCTCGCCGAGCAGGGCGTGGACCTGGCCAGGGGCCAGCGAGAGGCTGATTCCATCGTTGGCGACGAGGGAACCGAACCTCTTGGTGATTCCCCTGAGCTCAAGTTGCATTGCTAATGAGTCCCTCGCGGAGCAGGGGGCCTTGCTCAGACCGGGCTCTTGGTCGGGGTCGGAATCGAGCCATTCTCGATCCCGGCGGTGATCGTCTTCAGCTCCGCCTGCAGTGACGCGGGGACCTTGCTCGCGAAGTCGTGGAACGGAGAGAGCACCACGCCGCCGTTGGCGAGCGTGCCGATGTAGTTGCCGCCCTGGAACGTGTTGGACGCGGCGTTCAGCACGGCGGCCTTCACCGACGCCTGGATGCCCTTGGTGACGCTGGACAGGAAGTACTGGCAGTACTGCGCGGCGCTGATGCACCCGTCGGTGTCGACCCACAGCATGCTCACGTGGCCGCCCTGAGCGTCCGCCTGCTGGACGGCCTTCGCGGCACCGAGGCCGACGTTGCCCGCGACAGGGAAGATGATGTCCGCGCCCTCGGAGATGAAGGTCTGGGTGACCGTCTGGCCCTTGGTCTCGTTGGTGAAGTCACCAGTGAACGAGCCCTTCTGGGTCTTCTCGCTCCAGCCCAGCACTTGGACGTTCGTGTGGTGCTGTGAGTTGTAGTACTGGACGCCGTCCCAGAAGCCGTCCATGTAGATCGTCACCGTCGGCAATTCCTGCCCGCCGAACGTCGCGACCTTGCCGCTCTTCGTCATGCCGGCCGCCAGGTACCCACCAAGGAAGCCGTCCTGCACGGTGTTGAACACCAGCGCGTCGATGTTCTTGACCACCGGGTTGTAGGCGTTGTCGACGATCGCGAAGTCCTGCTTCGGGTTCTGCTGGGCCGCTGTCTGCGTCGCATCGGCCATCAGGAAGCCGACCGTGACGATGATGCCGCACTTCTCGCCGATGAACGTGTCGATGTTGCGCGTGTAGTCGGTGTTCGGCGGGATCGACTGGATGTTGCGGATCTTGATGTTGGGGTTGGCGGCGGCCGCCTCCTGCATGCCCTCCCAAGCCGACTGGTTGAACGACTTGTCGTTGATGCCGCCGGTGTCGGTAACCATGCAGCCGAGAAAGCTGCTGCCAGACGCTGAGCTGGACGGCGACGATGAGCTGGCGGGACTGGTTGAGCTTGACGAGGCGCTCGACGTGCTGCTGCCACAGGCGGCGAGCAGCAGGATGGCTGCCGTGCCCGCGACGCCCGCGAGCAGTGAAGCGTGTCTCACTGGCTCCTCCACTGGACCAAGGTTGGGACGTTTCCCGTTTGACCGGGCGCCTGGGGCCCCATGGCGAAGTCATTGCGCCATGCTGCCGATACGGTGCGGGTCGCCATCGCTGAATGACCCCCGTTGGTCCAGGCTGCGAGAACCGTAAAACCTGTTAATGCCAGTTGGGAAGAGTTACGACGGACCTGCGGCCACGTCGTTGCCGAATTGCGACCCTAGCGGGCCTTTGAGCCGACCTTAGGTTTCCTGCCCGTTACGTGCGGGCGAGCTAGGCCGGGCTAAACCTGCAGGACGTCGTCGATTCGCAGAGCATCGGGCGATGCCGCCGCGGCGAACTCCAGCGTCACGGTCAGCCCGCCACCTGCCGTCTCGCTGAGCCGGGCGGTGCCGCCGTTGGACGTTACGAGCCGATGGACGATGGCAAGGCCGAGGCCCGTCCCGTTCTGGCTCGCGGTGAAGAAGCGCAGGAAGGCACGAGATCGCTCCTCGGCGGACATCCCGGGGCCGTCGTCGGCGACCACGAGCTCCGTGCCGACATCCGTTCCACGCACCGTGACGGTCACCTGGCCGCCGTCGTGGAGCGCCTCGATCGCGTTGGCGAGCAGGTTGTCGAGGACCTGCTCCAGGTGCCCGGCGCCCAGCGCGACCCGCAGGCCGGTGGCGTCCGAGCTGGCGGACTCGGACGGGTGGACGAGCAGCTTGACGCTCGACCCGTCGGCCACCGGCTGCCACGCGGCGACTCGCTCGGTGACGGTGGGCAGCACGTTGATGACCACGCGCTGCTCGGTGACGGACTCGGCGCGCGCGGCGGCGAGCAGCCCGTCCACTAGCCGAGACAGCCGGGCGATCTCCTCCTGCGCCCCGGCGAGCTCGGCTTGCGCGGCGGGGGCCGCGTCGACGGCCAGCAGGTCGATGCGCAGCCGCAACGCGGCCAGCGGAGTGCGCAACTGGTGCGACACGTCGGCGAGCATGGCCCGGTGGCCGTGCACCAGGGTTTCCAGGCGGCCCGCCATCATGTTGAACGACGCCGCCATCCGGCGCAGCTCTGGCGGGCCGTAGCCGGTGACGGCGCGGACCGACAGGTCGCCGCCGGCCAGCCTGCGTGCCGCGGAGTCCATCGTGACCAGCGGCTTGCTCACCCACCGGGCAAACGTGATCGCGATCGCGGCGGCGGCCAGCATGGCAGCGGTCGCTAGCAGGGCGACGTAGAGCCACAAGCTGCTGGTGCTATCGTCGAGCGCCGTCGTCGGCCGCTCCAGCACAACCACGCCGATCGGGTTGTCGCTGTGGATGTTGTCGGCCCACATCGAGCTCAGCCACGACGACCCGCGTCTTGGTCACCTGGGTCTGCGAGGTCGCCGTGGCGATCGCCGTCGCCGCCAGCTTCTGCCAGCCGACGAGCGGCGTTCCCTTGCCCGTGACCACGGTCAGGCTGGGCGTGGCGATCAGGATCTCGTCGCCCTGGCTCCGGTAGGGGCGCAGCGCGCTCTGGAACCGCGGATCGATGCTGTTCTCGCTGAGGTTCTCGTTGGCGACAGCGGCCAGCGAGTGCGCGGTTGCCTCGGTGGCGGCCACGTAGGACTGCTGGTCGTGCTCACTCGCCTTGAGTGCCAGCGGCACGACCGCGGCGACCAGCAGCGCCGTGGTCAGTGCCAGCAGCGCCGCGAGGATGCGCCGGGTCATGGGGACTTACGCGTCCGCGAGTCGGAAGCCATGGCCGTAGACCGTCTCGATCAGCGAGTGGTCGCCGAGCTTGCGCCGCAGCGCGGCCAGGTGGACGTCAAGCACCTTCGTCGGTCCGTACCAGTGCTCATCCCATGCCCGCTCGATGATCTCCTGCCTGCTGACCAGCCGGCCAGGATCGGAGACCAGGCACTCCAAAATGGCGAATTCCTTGGGGGTGAGCGCGACGTCGTTGCCGTTCACGGACACCTTGCGGGTCCGCAAGTCGACCATGAGCGTGCCATGCCGCAGCGCCTCGCCGACGCCGGCCTGCGCCCGCTGGCCGCGCCGCAGCACCGCCCTGATCCGGGCCAGCAGCTCGGCCAGCCCGAATGGCTTCACCAGGTAGTCGTCAGCCCCCTCGTCGAGGGCGAGTACCCGGTCGGCCTCCTCGCCGCGCGCGGTCACCACGATGATGGCGGCCTGCGACTGCTCGCGTAGCCGCCGGCAGACGTCGACGCCATCGATGTCGGGCAGCCCCAGGTCAAGCAGGACGACGTCGGGCACGGGACGGCGCAGCGCGTCAGCCCCGAGACAGACGCTCTCCGCCGTGTACCCGGCCCGGTCAAGGCCTCGCACAAGCTGGGTGGCGATGCCCGGGTCGTCCTCGACCACCAGCACATGAGTCACGAATACAAGGTAATGCGGAACTCTGCCCGGGAAAAACGAACGCCCCCTGACAAGACCGGTTACGGCTCGTTGGCGCAGTCGTGCCTGTGAGGTCCTGGCTCGTTGGCGCAGTCGCGCCTGTGAGGTCCTGGCTCGTTGGCGCAGTCGCGCCTGTGAGGTCCTGGCTCGTTGGCGCAGTCGCGGTCCATTAAACGGCTCGCTGGCGCTGGCGCGTCAGTTTGGCTGCGGCTCGTTGGCGGATCCGTGCTAATTCGGACGATCGCGGGAAGATAGGTCGTTATGAAGATCGACTGGGCGCTGCTGCGCACCGCGGCGGCGGCCGCTGCCAGCCGGGCGTACGCGCCGTACTCGCGGCTGCGGGTCGGGGCGGCTGGACTGGCCTTCGACGGCCGAGTTGTCACCGGCTGCAACGTAGAGAACGCGTCTTACGGCCTGACGCTGTGTGCGGAATGCGGGCTGGTCAGCGAGTTGCACGCCACCGCACCCGAGGCGGTGGAAGGAACTGCCCCCGCCCTGGTCGCGGTCGCGGTCGTCGCCGGGGATGGTGCCCCGCTGATGCCGTGCGGCCGGTGCCGCCAGATCCTGCTTGAGGCCGGCGGCCCGTCGATGCTGGTCGATAGCGCTGATGGTCCGGTCGTGCTGGGTGCTCTGCTGCCTGGCGCGTTCGACGCCCGCGACATCCCATCGCGCAGGGATAAGGTCAGCTGAGTTGCCGGACGCCACGGTTGCCCCGGGCCAGTCCGCGACGTACGACGTCGTGACGCTCATCCGGGCCAAGCGCGACAACGAGCGGCCGCTGGCCAGCGGCGAGATCCGCTGGCTGCTGCGCGCCTACCTCGACAAGCAGGTCGGGGACGAGCAGATGGCGGCGCTGCTTATGGCGATCTACTTCAACGGCCTCGACTCGCGGGAACTGCGCGCCTGGACCGGGGCGATGATCGCCTCCGGGGAGCGGCTTGACCTGTCGACGCTCGCCGATCCCTTCGGGACGCCGTTGCCCACGGTCGATAAGCACTCGACCGGAGGCGTCGGCGACAAGGTCTCCTTGATCCTCGCGCCGCTCGTGGCCAGCTGCGGCGCGGTCGTCCCGATGCTGTCCGGGCGCGGTCTCGGGCACACTGGAGGCACGCTCGACAAGCTGGAGTCGATCCCCGGCTTCCGGGTTAACCTCGGCGCCACCGAGATGGTCGCCGCCCTCCAGCGGGCCGGTGCCGTCATCGCCGCGGCCGGGCCTGGGCGCGCCGGCCGACCGCGAGCTGTACAGGCTGCGGGACGTTACCGGCACCGTCGAGTCGATCCCGCTGATCGCCAGCTCGATCATGTCAAAGAAGATCGCCGAGGGAACCCGCGCTCTCGTCCTCGATGTCAAGACCGGGACGGGCGCCTTCATGACGGACGCCGGCCGGGCCGTCGAGCTTGCACGCACTATGGTCGCCCTGGGTGAAGAGCACAACGTGCGCACTCGTGCGCTGGTCACCCGGATGGACACTCCGCTCGGGCGGGCCGTCGGCAATGCGCTGGAAGTCGAGGAAGCCGTCGCGGCGTTGCGCGGCGACGGCCCGGCTGACCTCATGGAGGTCACCTTCGCCCTCGCCAGGCAGATGCTGGACCTCGCGGGACTGCCGGATGCCGACCCGGTCGAGGCAATCAGCAGCGGCCGGGCCTACCGCGCTTGGCAGACCATGGTCCGCGTCCAGGGCGGTGACCCGGATGCCCCGCTGCCGCGAGCTGACCTGGTCCAGACCGCACTTCCGGCGCCGGCCGACGGGTATCTGACCAGACTCGACGCCGCGAGCATTGGTATCGCGGCGTGGCGGCTCGGAGCCGGGCGCGCGCGCAAGGAGGACGCCGTCGACCACGCGGCCGGCGTGCGACTGCTGGCCAAGCCGGGGGACTACGTCCGGAGGGGACAGCATATTGCTGAGTTGCACGGCGACGAGCGGGTGCGTTCTGGCTATGTGCAAGAGGCTCTGGCAGGGGCTGTTACCGTGGGCAGGGAGCAGCCAGGAGAGCAGGGGGTAATCGTGGAGCGGGTGGGGTAAGGCAAGCACGAAGGGGCTGACGTGGGGCTTTCTGAGGAGCAGATACGCACGGCGCCGAAGGTGCTGCTGCATGACCATCTCGACGGGGGACTTCGTCCCGCGACGATCATCGAGCTAGCTTCCGAGTACGGGTATCGCGACCTGCCGACAACCGATCCCGAGCAACTTGGCCGTGTGCTGTCGGCTGGGGCGAACCGGGGACACCTCAACCTGTACCTGGAGGCATTCCGGCACACCGTCGGCGTGATGCAGGAGCGCGACGCGCTGGTCCGGGTGGCGGCCGAGTGCGCCGAGGACCTCGCGGCCGACGGGATCGTGTATGCCGAGGTGCGGTTCGCGCCGGAACTGCACACCGAGCGCGGGCTGTCCCTGGAGGAAGTCGTGGACGCCGTGCTTGAGGGGTTCCGGCTCGGTTCGGCACGGCCCTCGCGGTCGATTCAGGTGGTCGCGCTACTGACGGCCATGCGGACAGCCGCGCGGTCGCAGGAGATCGCTGAGCTCAGCGTTAGGTTCCGGGACGAGGGCGTGGTCGGCTTCGACATCGCGGGCGCCGAGAAGGGCTGGCCGCCGTCCCGGCACCTGGACGCGTTCCAGTACGTGCACCGGGAAAACTTTCATACCACCATCCACGCTGGTGAGGGCTTCGGGCTGCCGTCGATCTGGGAAGCCGTCCAGTACTGCGGCGCGGAGCGGCTTGGCCACGGGGTGCGGATCGTCGACGACATCACGGTGGCGCCACGCTCGGGCTCGGTGCGACTCGGGCGGCTCGCGTCCTACGTCCGGGACCGGCGCATCCCGCTGGAGATGTGCCCGTCGTCGAACGTGCAGACCGGAGCGGCCCCGTCCATCGCCGCGCACCCGCTGCGACTGCTGCGCCAGCTCCGGTTCCGCGTGACGGTCAACACTGACAACCGGCTGATGAGCCAGGTGTCGCTGTCGTCGGAGTTCGCCCTGCTCTCCAGAGAGTTCGGCTACGGCTGGCTCGACGTTGAGTGGCTGACCGTGAATGCGATGAAGTCCGCCTTTATCGACTTTGACGAGCGGCTTCATCTGATCGAGACGGTGATCAAGCCTGGTTTCGCCGTCGCCCGCGGCGCCAGCGACGACCATGTTCCCGTCCACCTGCGGGAATGAGGCTAGGAGCGTTAGATCCCATGAGTGACAGTAGTGCTGGTCATCGGAACCCCGCTGGCGCCACAAGCCCCGCTGGTCCTAGTGGTCGTGCGGGCAACGACAGGATTGGAGCACCCCACAGGTACCTTCCGATCGAGGAGCACGGCGTTGTGGGGGACCTGCGCACGGTCGCGCTCGTCGGCACCGACGGGACCGTGGACTGGTACTGCCCGTCGAGGTTCGACGCGCCGTCGCTGTTCGGGGCGCTGCTCGACGCCCGCAAGGGAGGCCACTTCTCGCTCTGGAGCCGGACCGCCTATAGTCGGCCGAAGCAGATCTACCTTCCGGACACCAATATCCTGCTCACCCGGTTCCTCGGTAAGGAGGCCGTGGGCGAGGTCACCGACTTCATGGTCCCGGAGACGCGGGAGTCTGGCCGGGCCAGGGACCTGCTCGTCCGGCAGGCCCGGTCGGTCCGGGGCCGGGCGACGTTCGAGCTCGCCTGCCATCCCGCGTTTGACTATGGCCGCGTCGGTCACGAGGTTGAGCTGGTTCCCGGTGTAGGCGCCGTCTTCACGTCGTCGCTTGGCCGGGTGGTGCTCCGCACCGACGTCCGGCTGAAGATCGAGGAAGGCGCCGTGATCGGGCGCTGCGGAGTCGCCGCCACGTTCACGGTCGAGGAAGGCCAGTCGGTCAACTTCCATCTGGAGTGGAACGGTGAGGTCCGGCCCAAGTCCTTTGGCGAGACGAACGAGCTGTTCACCCGGACGCAGGACTTCTGGCAAGGATGGCTCGCGCAATCCCGCTACCGGGGCCGCTGGCGTGAGCAGGTGCACCGCTCCGCGCTGGCGCTCAAGCTCCTCGTCTACCACCCGACGGGTGCGCTGATCGCCGCCCCCACCACCTCGCTGCCCGAAGAGCCGGGCGGGACCCGCAACTGGGACTACCGCTACGCGTGGCTGCGCGATGCGGCGTTCACCACGTACGGGCTGATGCGGCTGGGCTTCCTTGAGGAGGCCGGGTCGTTCATGGACTGGATCCAAAAGCGCTGCGAGACGACGACCAAAGAGCGTGACGTCATGGTCATGTACACCGTCGACGGGTCGTCGGATATCGAAGAGCAGGTACTCGACCACCTGGAGGGCTACCAGGGCGCGCGGCCCGTCCGCATCGGCAACGGGGCGGTCGACCAGCTGCAGATCGACGTTTACGGTGAGCTGATGGACTCCGTGTACCTGTTCAACAGGGAGATGCCCATCTCCTATGACTTGTGGACCGCGCTGTCCAAGCGCCTGCACTGGCTGTCCAAGCACTGGGAGGAGCCGGACGAGGGCATCTGGGAGATCCGCGGCCCCCGCCAGCGGTTCACCTACTCGGCCCTGATGACCTGGGTCGCCTACGAGCGGGCGCTGCGACTGGCCCGCGACCGGGGCCTGCCCGCCCCCATGTCCAAGTGGCGCAAGCTGGCGGCGGCCGCCTACTGCTACGTGCAGGACTCCTGCTGGGATCCTTCACTGCAGTCCTATGTCATGTACCCGGGCTCGCCGCTCCTGGACGCGTCGCTGCTGGTCATGCCGCTGGTGAAGTTCTCCGGGCCGAACGACCCGCGCTTTTTGTCAACCCTGGACCGGATCACGGCCGAGCTGGCGTCCGACAGCCTCGTGTCACGGTACGCGGCGACGGGCCTTGACGGCATCTGCAGCTCCGACGGGATAGCGCAGGGCGAGGGCACCTTTAACCTGTGCTCGTTTTGGTACGTGGAGGCGCTGACCCGCGCCGGGCGCGTTCGCGAGGCCCGCTGGGTTTTCGAGAAGATGCTCACCTACGCTAACCACCTAGGCCTGTACGCCGAGCAGATCGGCGCCTCGGGTGAGGCCCAGGGCAACTTCCCGCAAGCCTTCACTCACCTGGCCCTGATCAGCGCCGCCGTGAACCTGGACCGCGCCCTGGACAAGCACTGAGACCGCCGTCATTTCACGCCGGGGTGTATGCCGGAGCTATGCGAGGCCAGGGGCGGGCCTTCTCTAGCTGGGCCGCCAGCGACAGCAGCAGGTCGTCGCGGCCGGGGGTAGTGACGAGCTGCACCGCGCCGGGCAGGCCGTCGGAGGGCACCGGGACCGTGGCCGCCGGGTAGCCGGCCAGATTCCACACGCCGGTCATCGGGGAAAAGCGCAAGGCGGTGGCAATGCTCCGTGACCACGACCGGGTGCCGTACCGCAGGGCGGGCGGGCACGGCCGGGCCAGCGTAGGCATCACCAGGACGTCATATCGAGCCCACAGCGGCGCGAGCGCCTCCCGCAGCCGCTCCCGGTCCGCCGCGCGCGGCCGCCGCCTCCGCAGCACCTGCTGGCCGGCCAGGACATGGCGCCGGGTCCGCGCCTCCATCGCGGCCACCTCCGGCCCCGCCTCGGAAGCAGGACCGGCCATCCAATAAGACAGCAGAACGCCCGTAACCCACCCTGGATACGCAGGGTCCTCGTCAGCGACGGAGTGCTCTAGCCCCGCGAGCAGCGCAGCGGTCTCATGAACGGCCGCGGCGCAGCCGCCGTGGACACTGATGCCTGGTCCAGGTGCCCGGTCCGACACTGCGATCCGTAGCTGGCCGGGGTCTTCGAGCTGGTACGTGGTGCCGGCCAGCACGCCGAGCATCAGGGCCGCGTCCGCCACCGTCGTGGCGAGCGGGCCGCTGTCCGACAGGCCGAACCAGCCACCCCCGCCGGGCACCAGGCCAGGACTGGGCTTGATGCCGAACAGCCCGCACACCGCGGCCGGAATGCGCACCGAGCCGAGGGCGTCGGTGCCGTGCGCGAGTGGGACCATCCCCGACGCGACGGAGGCGGCTGCGCCGCCGGATGAGCCGCCGGCCGTTCTGGAAATGTCCCACGGATTCCTTGTGATTCCGTAAGCGCTGTCGGTGAAGGGGTAAATGGCCAGCTCGGGAAGGTTGGTCAGGCCCACCACGACGGCGCCGGCGGCGCGCAGGCGGGCCACGACGGCGTGGTCCTCGCCGTTGGCCGCGGCTGAGGTAGCGGCGCTGCCGACGCGCATCGGCTCGCCGGAGACCGCGATAGTGTCCTTGATCGAGACTGGCACGCCGGCCAGCGGGAGGTCAGCCCGGTCAGGCCGGGCGTCGACTGCCGCGGCCTCGGTCACGGCCGCCTCCACCCGGACCCGCACAAATGCGCCGAGCTCCGCGTCATGCGCGGCAATGTGCGCGAGGTGCTCCGTCACCACCTGCGCCGCGGTGACCCTGCCCGCCCGAACCTGCGCCGCGATCTCGCCGGCGCTGCGTCCCACCCAGCTACTCATGCCCTCATGATCGCCTGCCCAGTGGCCTGGCGGAAGACATCAAGAGGCCGGTAATGCCGACCGGGCGGCAGCCTTCACGCGAGATGGCTTGGCCTCCCACGCCAGGCGCACCGTGTACCGCCGCTGGAGGCCGTACTGCTGAGCGCTCAGCGGGGGCGGGCAGGTCAGCCGGCGTCCGCCCCCGACGCGGCATCACTGCGAGCTGGCCTCAGTGCCCGTGTCGGCCTCGGTTCCGGCACCGTTCTCCTCGCTGGGCTGAGCCTGCTGGCTCGGGCTGGCTGGCTTAGTCGCGACCTTCGCCGCCTTGCCAGCCTGGGCTGCGGCTTCCGCGCTGGCCGCGATGGCGGAGAAGGCGTCGTGCAAGGCGGTCCAGGCCTTGGCGAGGTTGGCCGCCGGGAGGCCCGAAAGGGCAGCGCCCCGGATGACGCCGTCAGGCGTCACGCTGCCCTCCTGGTCCTTGAGGGCCTTCGCGGCGGCGCTGGCCGACTTCACCAGGATCTCGTCGGTGGCGACGATCGTCACCAGCTCGCCGGTCACCTGGATGTTCATCTGGCGGCGGCCGGCGTCCTCGGGCAGCTCGTCGCTGGTGCCGGTGATGTCCGCGTTGTGCAGCGCGTCCTTGGCCCGGGTCAGGTCAACGCCGAGGGACGCGAGAACCCGGGCGGCGGCCGAGTTGACATCGGTCAGCGCGGCAAGAAGCAGGTGGTGCGAGCCCACCGGGTCCCCGCCGGCGAGGTGCGTCGCCGTGGTGAGCGTGGCGTCCGCCGCCGGGGTGGCGCTCAGCACGGACTGCTCCGCCCCTTCGCCAGGAATGTCGCCCTCAGCGGACCTGCCGAGCGCGGCTGAAACGCGGCGCAGCCAGTTCCGGCCCCGCGCTTCCTCGGCGGGCGCATGCGTGGCCAGCAGGTCGAGTATGGCCGCGCGGAACTGCATCGGGTCCGCGTGCTTCTTCAGGGTCTGGGCGGCGACGCCCTCGCCCTCCCTGATGAGGCCGAGCAGGATGTGCTCGGTGCCGATGTAGTTGTGATGCAAGGCGAGGGCCTCGCGCAGCGCGAGCTCCAGGACCTTCTTGGCGCGCGGGGTGAACGGGATGTGCCCGGCTGGCGAGCTCTTGCCGGTGCCGACGGTGTCGGTGACTTCCTGCCGGACGCCGTCGAGTGTTACCCCGAACTGGGCGAGTACACGCGCCCCAACCCCCTGTCCCTCGTTGAGGAGGCCGAGCAGGATGTGCTCGGTGCCGATGTAGTTGTGGTGGAGGTTGTGCGCCTCGTCCTGGGCTAGGACGACGACGCGGCGGGCCCGGGCAGTGAATCTCTCAAACATGGCTACAGCTTGTTCTACGCTTTTAACCCGGTCAATACCATGCTAATAATAGGGTCGTCGGTGAATAAGGGGAGGATGGCATTGGACTGGGAAAACCGGCTGGATGAGTGGGAGCTTGAGCTCCAGCTGAACGCTCAGCTCGACGGCTCGCAGTGGGTGACGCTGGAGCGGGCCGCCGCCGAGACGGGCGTTTCCCGTGCCGCCCTGCGCACCTGGTACCGCACCGGGCAGATTGCCTCAAGGCTGGTGGGCGGCCCGCACGGCCCGCAGCGGCTGGTGCCGTTGGAAGTCGTCGTGGCCCGCGCCGAGGCCTCGCCCCGGCTGCGCAAGACCGCCGAGCGACGGCTGGGCGACGAGGCGCAACTGGAGATCCTCCGCCACCGCGTCGGCCAGCTGGAGCTAAGGCTCGCGGAGCTGGAAAGACGGCTCGCGGAGCAGTGAGGGATCTGCCTCAGCCCGGTAGGCGGGAGGCCCGGGGCCGGCAGGGCCTGCCTCAGCCCGGTAGGCGGGAGGCCCCAGGGGCCGGCGGTCTGTGCCGGTCCCCTGGGAAGGGGGTATTAGGGGGTTTCCCCCTAAGCCGGGGGGTCAACAGGGGGGTCGTCCCCCGGGGCTAAACGGCGCCGAAGAGGCGGTCGCCGGCATCGCCGAGGCCCGGGATGATGTAGCCCTTGTCGTTGAGGTGGGCGTCGATCGCACCGGTGACAACGCGGACGGCGGGGGTGGAGTCCTCGGGGAAGGCTGCGTTAACGCGCTCTAGGCCCTCGGGGGCGGCGAGCAGGCAGATCGCGGTCACGGTGGCCGCGCCCCGCCCGGCGAGCATCTCAATGACCGTTACGAGCGTGCCGCCAGTGGCGAGCATCGGGTCAAGCAGGAACACCTCACGGCCGGTGAGGTCCTCGGGTAGCCGGTTGGCGTAGGTGGATGCCATCAGCGTGTCCTCGTTGCGCGCCATGCCGACGAAGCCGACGTCGGCCATCGGCAACAGCCGGGTCATGCCGTCGAGCATGCCGATGCCCGCTCGCAGGATTGGCACGACGAGCGGCCGCGGCGAGGCGAGCTTAGCGCCCTGGGCCGGAGCGAGCGGTGTCTGGACAGTCACCGGGGTCACCCGGACTTCACGGGTGGCCTCGTAGGCAAGCAGCGTCACGAGTTCGTCGGCGAGCGCACGGAACTCGGCGGTGCCAGTGCTTGCCTGGCGCAGCAGCGTGAGCTTATGGGTGACCAGGGGGTGATCCGCGAGCAGCGTGCGCATGGACAGACAGTATTAGCCCGCGCTGCTGTACATCAAGCCGCCCTCAGTCCTACGTTCGCCGGGGCTAGATGCCTGTCCGGGACCGGGCCGATGAGTGCGAGCTGGCCAGGTCGCGCTCGATGCGCCCGGCCGTCTTTAGCAGGGGATCGAGCAGGTCGGCGACGATGCCTTCCAGGGTGCGGCGGCCGGCGTGGGTGGAGATGTTGACCGCCGCGATCGCCTTGCCGTCGCCGTCGCGGATCGGCGCCGCGATCGACCGGACGCCCTCTTCCAGCTCTTGGTCGACCAGCGCCCAGCCGCGAGACGATATCTTCCGTAGCTCCTGGCGAAGCCCCGGCGCGCTGGTGATGGTGTGGTCAGTGAACCCGTGCAGGCTGGTCTTGGCAAGGTAGGCATCAAGCCACTCATCCGGCTTGTCGGCGAGCAGTACCCGGCCCATCGATGTCGCGTACGCGGGAAAGCGGGTGCCGACGGCGATCGCCACCGTCATGATGCGCCTGGTAGGAACGCGGGCGACGTAGACGACGTCCTCGCCGTCCAGTTCGCTGACCGAGGAGGACTCCCGGACGTGCTCGACCAGCTCTTCCAGGTGCGGCATCGCCACTTCCGGCAGGGTGAGGCTGGACAGGTAGGCGTAGCCGAGCTCGAGGATGCGAGGGCGGAGCGAGAAGCGGCCGTTGTTGTTGTGCATGTAGCCCAGGTGCACGAGCGTGTGCAGGAACCGGCGCGCGGCGGCCCGGCTTAGCCCAGTCGCGGCGGCCACTTCTGACAGGGTCAGCTTCGGGTGATCGGCGTCAAAGGCCCGGATGACGGACAGGCCACGTTCGAGGGACTGAACATAGTCGCCATCGAGCGGGGCGTCCTCGGTCACGATATCTCCTGATGAGCGCTGGCCTGTGGGCATACCATCGTAAGCTGCTTCCCGGGTTCGTTCGCTTGCTGAACTGCCGTGCGATTAGCGGACTGCACGATTCGGTACGATGCGTGACATCTGATAACGCATCGTATTAGAATGCTGGTGAACAAGGGCCGTCAGGTATAACACAACTTCATTCTTGGGGTGCTTGTCATGACTGTCACGTCGCGGACCCGTGTCGGTATCGTCGGCGCTGGGCCGGCCGGGCTGATGCTGGCCCAGTTGCTCGCCCTGCACGGAATCGAGTCCATCATCGTAGAGAGCCGGACCCGGGAGTACTGCGAGGCGCGGCAGCGGGCCGGCATGCTGGAAGCCGGCACGGTGGCCGCACTGCGGGCCGCTGGGGTCGGCAAGAGGCTGGACGTCGAGGGTCTCGAGCACGAGGGCATCTACCTTCAGTTCGCTGGCGAGCGGCACCACGTGAACTTCCACGAGCTCGTCGGTCGAACCGTGACGATCTACGCGCAGACTGAGATCGTCAAGGACCTGATCGCGGCGCGCCTGGCGGAAGGAGGAGCGATCGAGTTCTCGGCATCGTCGGTCGTGGTTTCCGGAATCGAGTCCGACGCGCCGGTGCTGTCGTACACCGACGCGGCCGGCGTGCCGCACGAGGTGGCGTGCGACGTCATCGCTGGCTGCGACGGGTTCCACGGGATCGCCCGGCCGCTGGTGCCAGGGCTTTCGGTGTACGAGCGGACCTACCCCTACGCCTGGCTCGGCATCCTGGCAGACGCCGGCCCCTCGACCGACGAGCTGATCTACTCCCGGCATCCGGATGGGTTCGCGCTGTACTCGATGCGGTCACCTGAGGTCAGTCGGCTGTACCTGCAGGTGCCGGCGGACGAGTCCCTGGACGCCTGGTCCGACGACCGGATCTGGGCGGAGCTGCAGAAGCGATTCGCGCTGCCCGGGTGGTCTGTCTCCGAAGGGCGGATCACCGACAAGTCGATCACCTCGATGCGCAGCTTCGTTGCCGGGCCAATGCGCTACGGGCGGCTGCTGCTGGCAGGGGACGCGGCGCACATTGTCCCGCCCTGCGGGGCCAAGGGCCTCAACCTCGCCGTCGGCGATGCGATCGTCATGGCATCGGCCCTGTCCGCGCTGCTGCTCGATGGCTCGGCCAAGCTGGCGGACGCCTACTCCGACACCTGCATGCGCCGGGCGTGGCGGGCCACGCAGTTCTCGTACTTCATGACATCGATGACGCACGTCTTGCCGGATGACCCATTCGATGACCTGACCCAGCTAGCGCAACTGCGCTACATCACGTCCTCCGCGGCCGCGGCAACCTCCCTGGCCGAAAACTACTCCGGCTATGAGTCCCCAGTATTCGAGCTGTAGGCGTTTTCGTTCGGAAGATGCCTGAGCGCGACGCCTCCTCGGAAGATGCCCGAGCGCCCGCGCCGCCTGGACTGAGCCAGAACAACCGAGGAACGAGGGAGCGAAGCGAGGGAAGGCAGCGCGAATCCAGGCGCGAGGGCCCGGAGGTCTGGGGGCCTGGTATAGCCCCAGACTAGGAGTGCCGCGGGCGCAGCGCCCTTGCCAGCAGGGCGGACAAGGCAGCGGCGATCCCCGTGCTGGTGAGCGTAAGGTCGCCGGGAGGGCTGTCCGGGTCGAGCAGCTGCAGTGCCGCCAGCCGCTGGGCGAGGTCGGTCAGCTCGTAGCGGATGGCGTCGATGACGCTCCGGCCCGAGCGGGAGGTCCAGCCCTCGGCGGAGTGCAGCTGGGTAAGCCGCTCTAGCAGCTCCCCGCGGCTGGCTGAGCTGCCGCCCAGCGTGATGACCAGCAGCGCGGCCTCCCGGACCGCGACGGTGAAGTCCGGGTCCGGGCCGTCATCGGGGCCGATCAGCGCCGAGGTGCCGATGTGCCACCGGACACCCGGGTCGTCGGCCATCAGCCGGCCCGTCCTGGTCAGTACCAGGCTCGTGCCGGCCCGGCGCATGGCTCCCATCTCGCGCTGGGCGAGAGAGCGCAGCGTGTGCAGCGGGAGCACGGCGAGCTCCTGATGTCGCTTGCCGCCTGGCTCGCCCCAGCCGAACATCCCAGCTGCCTCCGCGACCAGCGACGGGACAATGTAGTGCCGGGTTGTTAGCGGAAGCCCGGCGTCGGCGTGCTGGAGCAGCCAGCGCAGCGATGGCAGCGGCTCGGTAGGCAAGACGGGAGGCTCCAGCAGGCGCGGGACGATCCGGCGAGCCATCCGGGCCCGGTCACCAGGGTGGCCGCAGGCCCATTCGTCGATGCGCTCGGCGCTGATCTTGCCGAGCAGGGTGTCAGTGGTGGACTCGGGGTGGCGGGAGGTCGGCGTCATGAGCCACCGGTCGACCAAGCTCGCCCGCTTGGTCTTCCAGCCACTGGCCCCCACCCTCAGCTCGCCGGCCGTGATCGCTAGCTCGATGGCCGCCGCACACGCCTCGTAGGCCGCCTGCTCCTGCGATCCCCGGGCCGACCCCCAGGCAAGCAGGTCAGTGTCTGGTGGCACGATCCGGGACGCGTCGACGGACTGCTCGTAAGCGGACATGCCGGCAGCGAGGGACTCGCCGTAGGCGGCGATGACCCGCGCGGTAGCCTCGCTGGTGCACGCGTCCGCGTATCGCTCCAGGCCCGCTAGCGAGAGCAGCCGTCCAAGCGCCCGCGCGACCGACAGCTGGCCAGTAGAGGTCAGCGGCCAGCTCGACGGGAGCACGTGCCACAGGAACTCCTGCAGCCGCAGCTGTGAGATCGCCTCCAGGCCGCCCCCGGACGTGAGCCAGCGCAGTGCGGCCTTCGCGTCGGCGGCCACCGCGGGATCCTCGCGGGCGAGTGTCTCCAGGGCCTCGGCCTCAGTCATCATGCGGTCAGTCTGCCCCACACGGCAGTCAGGCGGTAGACGCGATGCGGAATTGGCAGAATGGGGCGTTGCACGTTTCAGCCGGTGCTCACCTGGGAAGCAGCGCCTAGCGTATGGGTGCTTGTGTCCAGGTATGCCTGCGCGTCACGCGCCTTCCGCTCCCGGTCCGGGGTTGCGGCGACGGTGCGGCATCATAGCTGAAATGAGCGGCATCTACGACGACCCTGAGCTGTACCAGATCGCCTGCGCCTACCGGGACATCCCGGCCGAAGTCGACGCCCTGCTGGCATGGGCGGCCAGGCACGGGCCCGCGCCAGACGCTGCCCCCCTCTCGGCTGTGGGGTCCTCTTCGGCGCCTTCCTCGGCCGGAGCGCCTTGCTCTGTTCTCGAGCTTGCGGCTGGCCCGGCGGATCACGCACTTGAGCTCGCCCGCCGGGGACTGCGCTCGACGGCACTGGACATCAGCCCCGCGATGTGCGACTGGGCGGCGGGCCGGGCCGGCCAGGCAGGCCTGCCACTCGATGTCGTCCAGGCGGACATGCGGGACTTCAAGCTCGCCGGCGGCGCCGTGGACCTAGTCATCACGATGCTCAACTCAGCGTGCCACCTGTTCACGCTCGATGACATGGTCGCGCACTTGCATGCGGTCGCAGGTGCGCTCGTGCCTGGTGGCCTTTACATCATCGAGCTCGCGCATCCGGCGGACTATCTCAGCGAGTCCGCCCGGACCAGCAGCGAGTGGACCATTGAGCAAGATGGCCTCACCGCCGACGTGCGATGGGGCGGGCCACCCGACGTGATCAACCCAGTCACCCAGATCACCCACGAGCAGGTCAACATCATCGCGCGCTACGCCGACGGCACCACCCGGACAGTCACCGACGTAGTGCCGAACCGGTTCTGGACGGCCACCGAGGTCACCGCGGCCATCCGGCTGGCAGGCGGCTTCACGGTGGCGGCAACTTACGGTGACTTCGACGATACGACGCCGGTCGACGCCCCGGATGCGTGGCGGCTCATCCTGATCCTCCGCCGCGACGCTTAGCGGCACCGGCGGCCCGGAACTGGCCCGGTTGCGCCATCGAGCCGTAAGGGTTGTGGCGCGTCGCCGCCATCGAGCCGTAAGGGAACTGGCTCTGTTGCGCCGTCGAGCCGTAAGGGTTGTGGCGCGTCGCCGCCATCGAGCCGTAAGGGAACTGGCTCTGTTGCGCCGTCGAGTCGCACAGGTTGTGGCGCGTCGCCGCCATCGAGCCGGCTAAAGGCCCTTACGACCGCCAGCGAGTCGCGATGGTTGTGGTGCGGGTGCGCCAGCGAGTCGGGATGGTTGTGGTGCGGGTGCGCCAGCGAGTCGGGACGGGTTGTGGTGCGGGTGCGGGTGCGGGCCAGCGAGTCGGGACGGGTTGTGGTAGCGCAAAGCGCAGTGGCGCCCCGGACGCAACTGTCCGGAGCGCCACCTAGGCTGCGCCAGTGTTACTCGACCGGGATCTCCTTGTTGATGAGGGACAGGTCGATGCCCTGGCGGTTGCGGATGATGCGGGCGGACACGTAGATCACGATCGCCAGCAGGTACATCGCGCCCATGTAAATGAGCGAGTTGTGGTTGTTGACGCCGTACAGGCTGTTCGTTAGCCACTCGTACAGGTTGTAGCCGAGCAGTGCGATCGTGACCACGCCGGCGGCCGGGACCACCGGGATGCCCGCGACCTTTAGCCGCGAGGCCGGCGAGGCACGCCACAGGTCCGGCTTCACGAACGGCAGCAGCACCACCGCGATCGCGCTGAACAGGTACGTGACCGCGATCACCAGCGTCGCGTCCAGCGTGTAGGTGTGGAACGAGGAGTTGTACCAGTACAGCGCCGACAGCCCGATGGCCGGCAGCAGCATGAGCACCAGCGACCACACCGGCACCCGGCGCTTCTCCGACACTGCCGCCGCGCCGTCGGGGAGGATCCGGTCAAACGCGGCCGCGAAGATGACCCGGGTCGACGACAGGAACAGCGTGCCCACCCAGCCGAAGAACCACAGGCTCATCAGCAGGATCAAGAACACCTGGAACGCCGTGTTGTGCACCAGCCAGCCAACCAGCATCACCGGGTAGGGGAAGATCGGCAGCGCATGCGCTGACGTCGTGCCGTAGGCGGCGTCGATCCACAGCGCGTTGGCGTCCTGGTAGAAGTTGAACCCGAAGGTCTTGGCGAACAGCGCCAGCAAGATCACCGACAGGAGCACGGTGGTCCACAGGCCGAAGAACATGCCGCTGAACACTCGCTTGAAGTCAGAGGCGCCACGGACCTCGCCGTACAGCGTGGTGCCCCAGTTCGGCCACAGCAGGTAGAACATCAGCATCGGGACCAGCAGCATCGACTGGCCGAACGCGCCAGTGACGCCGAATGACGCCGGGGTGTACCCGATCTTCGAGCTGCCCGCGTCGGCGATGGTGCCGGCGTAGCCGTTCGACATTCCGAAGAGCTTGGAGGTCTCGCTGTTGTAGGCGTTGATGAAGTCCTGCCTGCTGAAGGCCAGCATCAAGATCGCGATGATCGCCAGGCCCACCAGGCCGCCGTAGAAGCACCACTTCTGCACCTTGGCGTAGCCGGACATGCCCAGCGACACCAGCAAGCCGGCGAGGCCGACCGTGATGAGCGTGACGACGAAGCCGCCGGTCGGCGTTCCGAACCAGGCCGCGCCTGACGCGTCGTTGAACGTGGCCCACAGCGGCTGGAAGAACTCCTCCGACAGGACCCCGCCGTAGATCGGCGCCCACAGCCACAGGATGAACCACCAGCCGGTGGCGGCCATCACGAAGCCAACGCCGCTGCCCAGGATGCGACTTTGCCATACATAGTCACCGCCTGCACGCGGGATCGTGACCACGAGGCCGGCGTAGGCGATGACCAGGAACGACACCCACACGCCCGAGATGAGCACGGCGGTCACCAGCTGCCCGCTCGGGAAGGCGTCCTGGTAGGCGAACTCCACCAGGCCGAGGGTGATGACGTTGGTGGACAGGCAGGCGTAGATCATCGAGTCGCGGACCGACCAGCCACGGACGAGGCCGGTCGCCTTCCGGAGGAACAGCTCCGGTCTTTCGTCACCGATGGCACCCAAGGCCATAGGGGACCCCTCCTATATTTATACGCGTCTAAATAGACATACAGAACGAAAAACGGCAACTCGATCAACCCACGAGTTGCCCTCACATAGTCAGAACTCGGGCATGCGCCCCGTTCTACGGCAGCACAATAACAGTCAACCGTTTACTAGGACATACTTTACTTTGCCTTTTTTTGGGTTTAGTTCAAGAAGGGCTGCCTGCAGCACCCCGTCGCTATAAGAGCTTCCTGGATTCACCGCCAGTGATCGGCCCAGCTTGGCCACGCCCTTGCTCTCGTGGATATGGCCATGCACCGACAGCAGCGGCTGGTACTTAACGATCGCGTCCCGGACAGCGGTCGAGCCGACCGGCTTCATGACCGCTCCGCCGTGCGTCGGGCGCAGGTTGGCGTCCAGCGCCGGCGCCTCGTCCAGGCCGGTGCCATAGGGCGGCGCGTGGAAGTTGAAGATCGCACGGCTCAGGTCAGGCACGCTGGCGGCCACGGCGTCGATCTTCGACGCGAGTTGGCTCTCCGGCGCCTCCCGGTGGGTGTCCCACGGCGTCGGGTTGGTCCAGCCCATCGAGGCCAGGTAGAAGCCTCCCAGGTCGAGCACCTTGCCCTCGGCGAACGTGACGGCCGCTGAGCTCTCGATGATCGGGTCGATTTCGAAGATGTCGTCGTTGCCGCCGTTGAGGATGCACGGGATGTCGCCCCGGTCGCCCAGCTTCTCGTCGGCCATCGTGAGCCAGCGGTCCAGCGAGCGGAGCATCTCGTGCTCGAACCGCTGGTCCTTGGCCTCTTCCGACCCGGCGATGTGGCTGTACTCATCGGGCGTGATGACGAACGGGTAGAAGCCGCGGTCCCGGATGCGCTGCTCGACCGCGGTGAGGTCCTCGCGGGTCTCGACGCGGATGAGCTCGCCCCTGATCTTGGTCTCCCAGTAGCCGGGGAACGCGATGATCGGCACCATCGCCTTCCCCGTGACGTCGCCGCCGAGGACCACTAGGTCCGCCTTGTAGAAGGCAGCGGCGTTGAGGAACTTCTTCCAGCAGATCTCAGACCCGTGGATGTCGGTCGCGAAGAAGATCTTCATGTGAATGCACCTTCACGTGCCAGGTGCGCATATGAGCACCTGAACACGGCTCTCTAGTGAGCCACCTCTTCGGGCAGCTCGTACCATTTGACGCGGTCGCCGACTCTGGCGCGCAGCTTCCACCTGGGGCTCTTGGGTACGGAGCGGGCGAACTCCAGCAGTGCCGCGGCCTGCTCAAGCGGGTCGAACAGGGTCCCGTCCGGCACCACTTCCGGGCTTTCCTTAACCAGCTTGGGCAGCTTCTCCAGGCTGCCCGTGCAGGTTCGCCACCAGCCCCAGTCCGCGGCGAACAACTCGCCGAGCCGCGGCGTGGCGATCGACGGTGAGCCTGGCTTGGCGTCGATGCCCACACCGGACAGCAGGTGCGTGATGTCGTGGACGTCCTTGGCGTTGAGCTCGATGATCTGCAGCTTGGAAAGCAGCAGGTCCGCCGGGTCGAGGGTGGCCGAGGAATTCCTGAAGGACGGGCGCAGGTCCAGGGTGTGGCACATGACCAGCCGGTCGACCATGACGTCAACCGGTCGCCCGGACGGGGCGATGAAATACATCTGCCGGTCGCCGTTCAGGTTGTTGAACATCTTGTCCGGCGTGCAGCCGCTCTTTTCCAGGTACGCCGCGACGTCACGGCGGGCCTTGCCGGTGGTGGCGAGGTCCATGTCCTGGCCTGGCCGCAGCCGGGGCGGGAAGTCCGGGCATAGGACTCGCACCCCGAGGCCGCCTAGCAGTCGCAACGGCAGCCCGACATCGGTCGCGCCCTGGACGAGGCCGATTGCCTCGGGAAGGGGATCGTCAGCGGCCGTGCTCATGAGGGGCTGCTCCTAGCTTCTGCGTACTGTGCTCCGATCATCGGGAAGCCGCTACTACCTGTCCAGGTAATTGTCCCGATGCTCAGGATTGGTTCCATTATGTGGGCATTCAGCTCGCTGGTGACGATAGAACGGGATGTCCTCGGGAGCCAGTGGCGTGTTGCCCATGATCAAGTCAGCGGCCTTCTCGGCGACCATCATGGTCGGCGCGTAGATATTGCCGTTGGTGACATAGGGGAACACCGACGCGTCGACCACGCGCAGCCCCTCGGTGCCGTGCACGCGAAGCGACAGCGGATCGGTCACTGACGTCGCCGCGGTGCCCATGGCACAGGTGCACGACGGGTGCAGGGCGGTCTCGGCGTCGCGCGCCACCCAGTCGAGCACCTCCTCCTCCGTCGAGACCGACGGGCCGGGGGAGGCTTCTCCGTCGTTGAACTCATCGAACGCGGACTGGCCAAGGATGTCCCGCGCGATGGAGATCGCCTCCTTCCACTCCCGCCGGTCGGACTGCGTGGACAGGTAGTTGAACCGCAGCGCGGGGTGCACGCTCGGGTCGCGGGACGTGATCTTCACGGTGCCCCGCGAGTCGGAGTACATCGGTCCGATGTGCACCTGGTAGCCGTGGCCACCCGCCGGAGCCGATCCGTCGTAGCGGATGGCGATCGGCAGGAAGTGGAACATGAGGTTCGGGTAGGCGACATCCTCGTTCGACCGGGCGAAGCCGCCGGCCTCGAAGTGGTTCGTCGCGCCGGGGCCGGACCGGAGGAACAGCCACCTGGCGCCGACCATCGGGCGGTTGCGCCACTTGAGGGCGGGGGCTACCGAGACCGGGAGCTTCGAGCCGTACTGGACGTAGACCTCCAGGTGATCTTGCATGTTCTCGCCGACGCCCGGCAGGTCAGCGACCACCTCGATGCCGAGTGCCCGCAGCTCGTCGGCGTTACCGACGCCAGACAGCTGCAGCAACTGCGGTGAGCCGAAGGCACCGGAGCACACGATGACCTCGCCGGCGCGCGCTCGACGGGGGGAGGACCCGTTGCGGGTGAATTCAACGCCTGTCGCCCTGGTGCCGCTGAAGGTGACGCGGCTGGCCTGGACTCGGGTGACCACCTTCAGGTTCGGGCGGTCCATGACGGGATGCAGGTACGCACGGGCGGCGGACAGGCGGCGGCCGCCGCAGATGTTGCGGTCGAAGGCCGCGAAGCCCTCCTGGCGGTAGCCGTTGACGTCATCGGTGATGTGATAGCCCGCCTGCTTGACGGCCTCGAAGAACGCCTGGAACAGGGGGCTAGTCGCCGGGCCGCGCTCCAGGACGAGCGGTCCGTCGGTGCCGCGGAACTTCTCGCTCGGCGTGCCAGGCGCGGCCAGGCAGTTCTCCATCCGCTTGAAGTACGGCAGGCAGTGCGCGTAGTCCCAGGTCTCCATCCCCGGGCCGGCCGCCCACCGCTGGTAGTCCAGCGGGTTGCCGCGCTGGAAGATCATCCCGTTGATGCTGCTCGACCCGCCGAGGAGCTTGCCGCGGGCGTGGTAGATCCGGCGGCCGTTCAGGTACGGCTCAGGCTCGGACTCGTACTTCCAGTCGTAGAACTTGCTGCCGATGGGGAAGGTGAGCGCGGCGGGCATGTGGACGAACGGGTCCCAGATGTAGTCCGGGCGGCCCGCCTCAAGGACGAGCACCCGGGCCGTCGGGTCGGCCGACAGCCGGTTCGCCAGCGCGCTGCCCGCCGAGCCGCCGCCCACGATGATGTAGTCGAAAATCATTGCCGTCATGCTTTGCCTTCCAGTCCATCGGCTACGGGCGCGTCTTCGGCCGCCCTATCGCCCTGCCCTATTTGGTCACTGATTCCAGGTTCTCCCGGACCATGACCGTCATCTGATGCTCGAAGCCGAGGAACTGCTCGCAGTCGGCGAGCGCCCGGTGGAGCACGCGGACCATGTCACTCATCCGGCCCGCGTCGTAGTACGCGGTGGCAAGGTTGCACCGGGTGGTCATCGTCTCCAGGTCATCGGCGCCGAGCATCCGCTCGCTGTCGGCGACTGCCCGCTCGTACGTCGGTATCGCCTCGTTCAGGCGGCGGGCCACCTGGTAGGCGGCAGCGAGATTGGACCGCGCGGTCAGCGTGTCGCGGTGGTCCGGGCCAGGACCCGCTCCCGGTCGGCGAGCACGCGCTCGTAGTTCGGGATGGCATCCTTGAGCTTCCCGGCCTGCCGGTAAGCGTAGGCGAGGTTGCCGCGCGCCGTGATCGTGTCGGGGTGGTCGGCCCCCTGCACTCGCTCCCGGTCGGCGAGCAGTCGCTCATAGCTAGCCAGGGCGTCCTTCTGCTTGCCAGCTTGCCGGTAGGCGCTCGCGAGCTGGCCCCGGACCGCCATCGTCTCTACGCCGTCCGCGCCCGCCGCGGCCTCCATGTCGTGCAGCACCCGCTGGTAGGCGGCGATAGCCTCCTTGGTCTGCCCGACCGACTGGTAGGCGGCGGCGAGGCTGCCGCGGGCGGCGACCGTGTCGCGGTGGGTGGCACCAAGGGACCGCTCGGACTCGGCGAGGGTCCGCTCGTACAGTCGGATGGCGTCGCTGCGCCGCCCGGCCGCCTGGTAGGCGGCGGCGAGGCTGGCCCGGACGGCAAGGGTGTCCCGGTTCTCGGGCCGAGCAGCCGCTCCGAGTCGGCCAGCGTCTGCTCGTACATGGCGATCGCCTGGGCCTGCAGGCCAGCCGCCTCGTAGGAGTGCGCCAAGTTCACCCGGGCACCCATGGTCTCCGGGTGGTCGGCGCCGAGGTTGCGCTCCCGGTCGGCGAGTGCCGCCTCGAACACCGACATCGCCTCGGCCATCCGGCCGGCCTTCTCGTAGTTGGCCGCGAGCCGGTCGCGGGCAAAGACGGCCTGCTGATGGCCGGGGCCGAGCAGGTGAGCGCAGGCGGCCGCGATGGACTGCCAGTAGTCGATGGCGCAGTTCGCCAGCAGGCTGTCTTCCAGGGACACCCCCGCGCGCAGCAGCAGCGGATGCGCCTCCGGCTTCCACATCAGGTCACCCGCATAGGCTCGCAGGCTGGTGGCGCAGTCACGCAGGGCCTGCTCCAGCTGTGCCGCGAGCGTCCCGGCGCCAGCGCCGGCCCCGGGCTCCGGCCAGGCATCAAGCAGCGCCCCGGCCGCGGCCATCACCACCTGCTCGACACTGGAGTGCGGCAGGTACGCCCGGACGGCGGCCTGCACGGCGGAGTGCATCCAGACGGTGCGGGTCCCGCTGGTCTTGTCCAGGCTGACCAGGCCAAGCCCTGCCAGCGTGCCGAAGGCGGAGCGGACGAGATTTTGTTCGGCGCTGCTGGCCTGCGAAGGTTGGCCCATGATGTAGCCACAGGCGCTGGGGGAGGTAAGCACGGCCGCCGGGATGCCGTGAGGAGTGAACATCGCGGTGAGGGCGAGCATCGGCCAGGCGAGCCCGTTCGGTATGACCTGTTGCGCCCGCTCGACCGCCAGCGACCAGTTGGCCAGCATGGACGTTGGCCAGCCGTCTGCGACCGACCCGGCGGTTGCCTGCTGCCGCTCGGTGTACCGCGCCCGGTAGTCACGGGCGGTGATGTCCGCCTCCATGATTTGCGCGGCCGCCAGCGCGAGGCTGACAGGGAAGCCGCCGAGGTCCTCGCCCAGATCCAGGGACTCGATCCGCTGGTCGGGGTAGCCGGTGAGCCGCGCGTTGAGGTATCCAAGCGCCTCGCGCCTGCTGAACGGCTCGACGCCGACGATCGTCCGGCCTGGCGCGGCGAGGTCGGACTCGTTCAGTCGCGTCGTGACAAGGACCTGGCCGGTCCTTCCCTGCGGCCACAGGCCCTCAAGGTCGGCCGCGGACTGCAGGTCGTCCAGGATCAGCGCCCATCTTCTCCGGGTCCGGCTGAGCCAGTCGAGGAACCGTCCGGCGGCGTCGTCCGCGATCTCCCCGTGCCGGTCGGCGTCCAGCTCGCCAGCTGCCTGAGCATAGCTGGCAATGATCGACTCGCGGCTGCTGGCCGGCACCCAGACCAGCAGGTCCAGGGCACCCGCGCTCCAGGCCGCGTGCGCGAAGCCGACCGCGAGTTGCGTCTTGCCGGTTCCCTCGCTGACCTGATCGGACCCGGCGCTGCCCTTGCGCGCGAGGACGATTGTCTCGCCTGGTCGCAGCCCTTCTGCCAAGCCAAATCCGGTCTCGACGCGGGGCAAATAGGAATCCGCGAGCGGGGGCACGACGCCGGACAGCACCGGGGCCGTGGCACGCTGGGCACCCACGATCGCCATACCTCTTCCGTAATGCCTGATGTATTACGGAATCTTAGTGCCGTCAGTAAAGGGAACGCCCATGTCATGACAAAGATCCTGAGGTGACATTTTCCAACATCTTGCCCCATTGAAGAGACGTTTCTGCTGATGTCGGCAATGTTTCCGAAGTTATTGTCGGAGAGCGGGATGGTCTGCAATCACCGTGCGGGAACCGGGTGCCACCTCGGTGAATCCGCCGTCCTGGACGACCGGCAGGTCGCTGGCCAGGAGTCCTTTCCACCGATCCGGCGGTGCCATCCGAACTGCCAGTTCAAAGCCGCTTTCCGCCCATTCCTCGCGGTCCGTTGAGCCTAGTCGCCACCAGGCCAGCTGTGCGGCGTGTCCTGCCTGGGCCATGGCCTTGCCAGCGGTCATGGGGATCTGCGGAGTGATCCACAGCGTGGGCCGGCCGGGCGATGGGGCAGCGGGCGGCTCGGGGTCGGCGAAATCGGTGCCAGAGACCTGCAGCTTCGCCAGGTCCGGTGGCCAGTCGCCAACCGGGACCGGGGGGAAGACGCGAACCTCGGCGCTGCGGTGCGTGACGGTGATGCCCGCGAGGTCCTGGACACGGTCCCAGGCCGCGCCACGAGCGCGGCGCACCACCTTGCGGATCCGGGCGTCCGTCCAGGCCTGAACCAGCGATGCCCACTCGCCGTCACCGTTCGCGCGCGGGTCTGCCAGGAAGGTGAGCACGGCGATGGCGGCGCACTCCAGGGCATCGGTGCGGGCCGGCGGTGCCGCCCGCTCGACGCGGACGACAAGCGGCAGGGCGTACTGCTTTCCGGAATCTCTCGCCGCGTCCTGCATGGCGCGGTAGTGCGCGTCTGTCTCGGCGGCTCGGCCTGCGGTGGTCACGGTCTGTAGGATGCCATGCTCAAGCGATCAGGCGGGAATCGCCGCGGGAGCCGGCTTTCGGGCTGCCCGCCCGCCCGCGGCCGGCTTGCCCGCGCCCGGCTCGGCTGGCTCCGCCGGGGCGGGCATGGCCACGGACGCTCCGGCTGGCGGCCGGAGCGCCTGGCTCGTGGTGGCCGCGAGGTCGAGGTAGCGCTGGGTCTCCTGGGCGCGCTGGCGACGGCTCCAGCCGAGCAGCTTGCCCATGATCACGGCGACCCCGGGGGCTGCCGAGGCGCCCGCGTCGGGAGACTCGATGAGCAGCCGGACCCGGCGGGCGAGCACGTCCTCAACGTGCAGCGCGCCCTCATGCGTGACCGCGTAGGCGACCTCGGCCCGCAGGTACAGGTACCCGGGCGTCAGCGGCCGGCCCAGCGACTTGTCGACGCGAACCAAGGCGAGCAGTTCTTCAGCCAGCGCGCCGTACCTGGTGACGAGGTGCTCCACTACCTTCACGGAAACGCCGTAGTCCTCAGCCAGGCGCCGCGTCGCGGCCCGCACCGCGGCAAGCCCGTCCGCGCCAAGCAGCGGCAACTGGTCGGTCACCGACGGCGAGACCTCGCGCGGGAAATCAGTGACGGCCGTGTCAATCACGTCCTTCGCCATCAGCCGGTAGGTCGTGAGCTTCCCGCCCGCGATGGAAACCAGGCCCGGCAGGGGACTGTCGACCACGTGCTCACGCGACATCTTGGTCGTTGGCTTCTCGGCCCCATCGGCGGGGGCCGCGCCAGGGGCGGGCTCCGGCTCGGCCACGAGCGGTCGCAGCCCAGCGTAAACCGCCAGCACATCGGCACTGGTCAGCGGCTTTGCAAGCACCCGGTTGGCCTGGCTGAGTATGTAGTCGACGTCGCGAGCCGTCGCGGTCGGCTCGGCCCGGTCGCCGGAGAAGTCAGTGTCGGTGGTGCCCACGATCCAGCGGTCAGCGCCCCACGGGATGAAGAACAGCACGCTCTTCTCGGTCCGCACGATCATGCCCGTTTCAGCGTCGATCGCCGCCCGGGGCATCACTAGGTGCACGCCCTTGGACATCCGCACCTGATAGCCAGCCTTCACGCTGCTGGCCTCATGGACGAGGTCAGACCAGACCCCGGCGCAAACGACCACTCGTGCCGCGCGGACGTCGTAGAGGTGGCCGGTTTCCTCGTCGCGAACCCGCGCGCCGACCACGCGGGCACCGCGGTCATGCGAGGAGCGCAGCAATTCAATGGCGCTAGCGCTGGTCACCACGGTCGCCCCGTGCGTCACTGCCGTCCGGGCCACTGTCATCGCCAGCCTGGCATCATCGACCTGAGCGTCGTAGTACATCATGGCGCCCGCGAGGCGGTCCGCCTTCAGGGCCGGGGCCCGCTTCAGTGCGCCGCGTGTCGCGAGATGCCGGTGGTAGGGCACCGGCCGCTTCGTGCCCTCCATGGCGTCGTAGATGACCAGCCCGGCCCCGACGTAAGGCCGCTCAACGACCTTCTTGTAGATCGGGTACAGGAACGGCAGCGGCGTGACCAAGTGCGGGGCGAGCTTGCTGACCAGCAGGTCGCGTTCCCGCAAGGCCTCCTTGACCAGCTTGAAGTCGAGTTGCTCCAGGTACCGAAGGCCACCATGGACGAGCTTGCTCGACCGGCTCGACGTGCCCGCAGCCAGGTCACGCGCCTCGACGAGGCCCACACGCAGCCCGCGGGACGCGGCGTCGAGGGCTGCCCCCGTCCCGGTGACGCCGCCACCGATGACCAGGACATCGAGCGGTCCCGAAGCCAGCTTCCGCAGTGCCTCCGCCCGCTTCGTCGCGTCCAGTTCGCCGTGGATGGGCACTGTTTGCTCTCCTCCCCACGTCCCTCTTGCGAGGGACTCCATTACTACAGGATAGATACGTTTCCTGGCTGACGGACAATCGCGCGCTTTGTCCGGTTCGCGGCCCGGGCGATGCTCGCGGCCGCGAGCAGGCGGGCGCTGCGGGCACATCGGGTCGCCAGGAACCGCCGGCCGGTGCTAGCTGCCCACCTGCAGCTCAATCATGCTCACCCGCTCGCCGTGCCCGTGACCTTGGTGGGGCTACCGTTACGCCCGACGGCCACACTGGGGTGCTAGCGGTGGCCATGGGAAGCCTGAAAGACTTAGCCGCATCCGGACTCGCCCACAGGAGAGCACGTGCCTGATTTCGTCGGGGCCATTGACCAGGGAACCACCAGCACCAGGTTCATGATCTTCGACCATGCCGGGGCGGAGGTGGCACGCCACCAGCTGGAGCATGCCCAGGTCCTGCCTCAGGCGGGCTGGGTGGAGCACGACCCGCTGGAGATCTGGGAGCGGACCCGGACGGTGATCGCCGCCACGCTGCACTCGGCGCGGCTATCAGCCGGCGACCTGGCGGCGATCGGGGTCACGAACCAGCGCGAGACCACCGTCGTGTGGAACCGCCAGACCGGCCGCCCGTACCACAACGCCATCGTCTGGCAGGACACCCGGACCGACCAGATCGCGACCGCGCTGTCGCGTGACGAGCGGGGCGAGCTCATCCGGCGCAAGGCCGGGCTACCGCCCGCAACCTACTTCTCCGGCGGCAAGCTGCAGTGGCTGCTTGGGAACGTCGACGGGCTGCGGGCGGCGGCGGAACGGGGGGACGCCCTGTTCGGGACCATAGACACGTGGCTGCTGTGGAACCTGACGGGCGGTGCTACGCACGTGACGGATGTCACCAATGCCAGCCGCACCATGCTCATGGATCTCCAGACACTGGACTGGGATGACGAGCTGTGCGCGATCTTCGGCGTGCCGCGCGCGATGCTCCCGTCAATCACGGCCAGCGTCCACGAGTTCGGCATCGCGACATCACCGGGCGTGCTCGGTGCCGGGCCAACGAACGGCAGCGGCCGTCACGACGGCGTGCTCGTCGGAGGGGTCCTTGGCGACCAGCAGGCCGCGACCATGGGCCAGGCCTGCTTCGCCCCGGGAGAGGCCAAGAACACCTACGGCACCGGTAACTTCCTGCTGCTGAACACCGGAACCAACCGCCATGTGTCGGCCTCAGGCCTGCTGACCACGCTCGCGTACCAGCTGGCATCCGAGGCACCGGTATTCGCCCTTGAGGGCTCCGTCGCGGTGACCGGGTCGGCGGTGCAGTGGCTGCGAGACCAGCTCGGCATCATCAGCGGCGCCGCCGACAGTGAGTACCTCGCCAGGAAGGTCGAGGACACCGCCGGGCTGTACTTCGTGCCGGCGTTTTCCGGGCTGTTCGCCCCCTACTGGCGGCCCGACGCCCGCGGCGCGATCGTCGGGATGTCCCGGTTCCACACCAACGCGCACCTGGCGCGCGCCACGCTGGAGGCCATCTGCTACCAGACCCGCGATGTCGTGGAGGCGATGACCCTCGATTCGGGGGTCCGCCTTGACCTGCTGAAAGTCGATGGTGGCGTGACCGCCAACGACCTGTGCATGCAGTTGCAGGCGGACATCCTCGGCGTCCCGGTTTCGCGCCCGGTGGTGGCCGAGACTACCGCGCTTGGCGCGGCCTATGCGGCGGGGCTGGCCGTCGGCTTCTGGCGGAATACCGATGAGCTGCGGGCCAACTGGCGGGAATCTCGCCAGTGGGAGCCGTCCTGGTCCGCCGACCGCCGACAGGCGGGCTACACGGGCTGGAAGAAAGCCGTCTCGCGGACCCTCGACTGGGTTGACGTCGGCTAGCCAGGTACGGTCAGCTAGTTAACGTGAATTCTGACGTTTCTCCTGACGTGTCCGTGACACCGGTCGGCGACGTAACGGCCGTGCTCGGCGAGGGCCCGTACTGGATCCCCTCCCAATCTGCCTTGCTGTGGGTCGACATTTCGGCTGGCCTGCTGCACCAAACGCAGATCCCGTCCGGTGCCACGGTCAGCACGAAACTCGGCAAGGTCTCCGCGGCGTTCCCCGCCTACGGTGGTGGGGTTTTGTACGCGGGCGGGTACCGGGTGATATTGCGCGAGCGGGCCGACGGCTCAGACGGCCTGTCAGGCGAGTACACCGAGCGCGTGGTCGCCACCGCCCCGCCGGATCCCGAGCTTCGGTTCAATGACGGGTCCGTGGACCCGGTCGGCCGGGTCTGGCTCGGGTCGATGCACGAGGGCGAGGCTCTTCCCCTCGGCACGCTGTACCGGCTGGACTCCGGTCCCGGCTCCGGTCCCGGCTTGGTTGCCGGCTCCGATCCTGGCTTTGTTGCCGGCTCCGGTCCCGGCTTGGTTGCCGGCTCCGATCCTGGCTTGGTTGCCGGCTCCGGTCCTGGCGCAGTCGACAGTCCCGGGGCGGTACTCACGCCTGTGGTACCCGGGGCGACCGTCTCCAATGGCCTGAGCTGGAGTCCGGACGGCGCCCGGCTGTACTACGCGGACTCCCCGACAGGTCAGGTCGACGTGTTCGACTACGACATGGCGACCGGCGAGGCGACCGGGCGGCGGGTGTTCGCCGACCTGTCCGGCTTCGACGGCGTCCCGGACGGGCTGACGGTGGACGGCGATGGATACGTGTGGGTGTGCATGTGGGACGGCGGCGTGATTCGCCGCTTCGCCCCGTCGGGTTCCCTGGACGCCGTTGTGCCGGTGCCGGTGTCCAGGCCGACGAGCGTCGCCTTCGGCGGCCAGGACATGGCAGACCTGTTCGTGACAACGGCCAGCATCGGCTTTTCCGCGGCCGAGCTGGCCCCACAGCCCCTGGCGGGACGCCTGCTTCACCTGCGCCCGGGTCCCGTTGGCCTGCCCAGCACGACAACAGCCGCCGTCATCCCCACGTGACCCGCTGAAGGCTTGGTCGCTTACGCCTCTACCCGTGCTTTGACCGTCGTCGATGCCCTGCGCCGCGTGGCCGTAGCGGCTGAAGTCATCGGGGTCCGCGCACTGCTGATCCATTGCGAGAGCGACGCGGCCCGCGACTTCTACCTGCGGCTGGCAAAATTCGACGCCAGCCCAACCGATCCGATGCACCTATTCCTGATGATGAAGGATCTGCGCAAGGCGCTGGGTAATCCCTAAGTAGCTGCCAGTAGACGTCGGCGGAGGGTGAGGGCATCGCTGGCTAGGGCCGTTGCCAGGGTTGCCGGGCCGGTTGCCAGGGGCATGACGAAGGCCCACGGGCCGGTAGCTGGCGCGGGATCGGCCGGCTGGGCGGCGGCGTTCACGGACAGGAGCGTGCCCGCCGCGCGGTGGCCGGACAGGATCGCGGGGCCGAGGGTGGCCTCGTCGCTGCCGTCGACCTCCAGCGACTGGCGCAGCAACGGGCGGTCCGCGTAGTCGACGCGCAGGCGGCCGCGGTAGCTGCCGCCGCGCTCCCCGTGACGGCCGAGGATGAGCTCGTCACGCAAGACCAGTCGCGCGCCGTCGGCGAGCGTGACCCGGATGTCCGTCGCGTGCCGCGCCCGGTCGGCGACCACGACCGGCTCGGGCAGGTACTCCAGGCAGCCGCCTTCCTCGACGGTCGCGGTCACCGTAAGCACCGACTCGCCGCCGTCCAGGCCGGGCAGCGCTACCGATGCGGCGACGGTACGCAGGCACAGTGCCGCCCCGGCCCGCACCGTGATCCGCAAGCTCAGCCGGTCCCCGCCGAGCGGGCCGGCGGCGGCGTTCACCAGGTACACCGCCTCGGGCGTGCGGCGCAGGACCAGGGGGACCTGAGACCGGAGCACCGGAAGGCGGGTGATGCCGCCAGGAGCGGGCACCGCGACGATCTCCGCTTCGGCAACCACATGGTTACGCAGGGGATTGAGAACACCCGACGAGCGGAAGGCGGCGAGGGGAGTGGACGTCACTAGGGGAGGGCCGGGCTGCGACTGCTCATGCGGGGCGGCCGGTGGCATGAGACGGGCGGGCTGGGGAGTGGGCACTGGACGTTGTGTGGCTAATGGGGGCAGGGGGCCTTGAGGGCGGCGCGCACCCAGTCGGCGACCTTGGTGGCGAGGGGGTCCTGGCGCAGGGAGGTGAACAGGACCGGGAGGCCGTCGCGGACGGCCGCGGCGTCGCGGTCCATGACGTCCAAGGAAGCGCCGACCAGGGCGGCGAGGTCGGTCTTGTTGATGACGAGCAGGTCAGAGGTGGTGACGCCGGGGCCGCCCTTGCGCGGGACCTTGTCGCCGCCGGACACGTCGAGCACGAAGATCTGCAGGTCGGCAAGGCCACGGCTGAAGGTGGCGGTGAGGTTATCGCCGCCGCTTTCGACAAGGACCAGGTCGAGCGGACCGAGGCTCTCTTCGAGATCCTCGACCGCGTCCAGGTTGGCCGCGATGTCGTCGCGGATCGCCGTATGCGGGCAGCATCCGGTGCGGACGGCGCTAATGCGCTCGATGTCGAGCACTCCGGCCGTGCGCAGGAAGTCGGCGTCCTCAGTGGTGTAGATGTCATTGGTGACGACCGCGAGGTTGACCTCGTCCTTCAGGGCGCGGCAGAGGGCGGCGACGAGGGCCGTCTTGCCGCTGCCGACCGGGCCGCCGATGCCGATCCGCAGCGCCCGGCCGTCGCGTGCCGGTGCGGGATGGTCGACGGTGCCGTGCTCGTGAGCATAAAGCTCGTCGTGGGGGGCGTGGTCAGGACTCAAAGAGGCGCACCTCCGCTTGGGCATGGGCCTGCGCCAGCAGGTCAAGGGCTGGCGCAGACGGGCATGGCAGGTCTTCTGGCGGGCCACCGGCGATGGCAGCGGCCGCGGTGGCGACTTCGTCCACCTCGCCGGTGAGCCTGGCGACGATGGCGGCCGCCTGCATGGGATCGAGGGCGAGCAGCCGGACCGCAGCGCTCGCCGGACCGGTCACCGCCTGATAGGCGGCGATGCGGGCGGCCTCAAGGGGGGTGCAGCCAGCGGCCGCGGCCGTCGCGCCGAGGATGACCGGATGGTGCGGCTGCCGTCCCAGGTCGCTGAGCCAGGGCGCGTCCGGCCAGGCGGCGCGGGCGGCGCGCAGCAGGGCGCGGCCCTGGCGACGGGATGCCTCGCGCTGCGCGGGGGAGGGCGTGCGGGCATCGGACTCCGCGTCCAGCCTGGCCCAGGTGACGGCCGTTGGAGCGCAGGTGTCGGCTGTTGGAGCGCAGGCGGTGGCATGGGCGCAGGCCGCTGCAGCCAGGCCAGCGGCGATCAGGCCGGACGTGCGGAGGCGCCCGCGCAGGAACAGCTCCAAAGCCGACAGGTCGGTTATCGCGCCCGCTGTCACGGCTGGCTCCACGCCACCGGAGTGCGCATGCCCCCCAGCGGGGAACCGGGCATCGGCAAGGAGAAGGCTCGCAGCAGCGTTCATCAGAACAGGAAGTACCGCTGAGCCATGGGCAGTTCCGCCGCCGGGGCCGCCTCCACGGCGACGCCGTCGATCGTGACCGTGAAGGTGTCCGGGTCGACGCGGATATCCGGCACGGCGTCGTTGTTCGCCATGTCCGCCTTGCCACGTCCTGACACATCCAGCACGGGCACCAGCCGGCGCCCCAGCGAGAGCCGGGACGCCAGGCCATCCTCAAGTGCGGCAGGCGCGACGAATGACACGGAGGTGGCGGACGGCACGCGGCCGTATGCTCCCCACATCGGCCGGGGCAGCACCGGCTGCGGGGTCGGGATCGAGGCGTTCGCGTCGCCCATCGCGGCCCACGCGACGAAGCCGCCCTTCAGGACGACGTGCGGCCGGACCCCGAAGAAAGCCGGGTGCCACAGCACCAGGTCCGCCAGTTTCCCCACGGACACCGAGCCGACCTCGCCGTCCAGCCCATGGGCGATTGCCGGGTTGATCGTGTACTTGGCGACGTACCGCCGTGCCCGCACGTTGTCGGCCACGCTGTCGCCGGGGAGGAAGCCTCGCTGCTGCTTCATGACGTGCGCCGTCTGCCAGGTGCGGATCACCACCTCGCCGATTCGGCCCATCGCCTGGGAGTCCGAGCCGATCATCGAGATCGCGCCCATATCGTGCAAAATGTCCTCGGCCGCGATCGTCGACGGGCGGATGCGCGACTCGGCGAATGCCAGGTCCTCCGGCACTGCCGGGTTCAGGTGATGGCAGACCATGAGCATGTCCAGGTGCTCGTCAACCGTGTTGACCGTGTGCGGCCGGGTCGGATTGGTCGACGACGGCAGGACATTAGGAGCCGAGGCCACCGTGATGATGTCCGGCGCGTGCCCGCCGCCCGCGCCCTCGGTGTGGTAGGCGTGGATTGGCCGCCCGCCGATCGCCCGCAGCGTGTCCTCGACGAACCCCGCCTCGTTCAGCGTGTCGGTATGGATGGCCGTCTGCACGCCCGCTGCGATCGACACCGCAAGACAGGCGTCGATCGCCGCAGGCGTCGTGCCCCAGTCCTCGTGCAGCTTGAACCCGGCCGCCCCAGCGCGCAGTTGCTCCCACAGGGCCTGCGCGGAGACCGTGTTGCCCTTGCCGAGCAGCACGATGTTCACCGGCCACGCGTCGGTCGCCTCCAGCATCCGCGCCAGGTTCCACGCGCCGGGCGTCACCGTGGTCGCCTTGGTGCCCTCGGCCGGTCCGGTGCCGCCGCCGATCAGCGTCGTGATCCCGCCGCCGAGGGCCTCGCCGATGATCTGCGGGCAGATCATGTGCACGTGGCAGTCGATGCCGCCGGCGGTGAGGATCAGCCCGTTGCCCGCCATGATCTCGGTCGACGGCCCGATCACCAGGTCCGGGTGGACGCCGTCCATGATGTCGGGGTTGCCTGCCTTGCCGATCGCGACGATCCGGCCGTCCCTGACGCCGACGTCCGCCTTGACGATGCCCCAGTGGTCCAGGATGACCGCGCCGGTGATCACGAGGTCAGGCGTGCCGGAAGCGCGCGACGCGACCGACTGTCCCATCGACTCCCGGATGACCTTGCCGCCGCCGAAGACCGCTTCGTCACCCCCAGCGCACAGGTCCTGCTCCACCTCGATTGTCAGTGCGGTGTCGGCCAGCCGGATCCGGTCACCCGCCGTCGGCCCGTACAGCAGCGCGTAGCGCTGCCTGCTGAGCTCAGCCATGCTGCGCCTCCCGTTCGTCCGCTAGCCGCCTTCCGCCGATCTGCAGGCCAGGGACCACGCGCCGCCCCGCCAGCGGTACAAGCCTGACAAGCTTTTCAATACCCGGCTCGAAACGGACCGCCGTTCCCGCCGCGACGTCCAGGCGCATGCCCCAAGCGGCGTCCCGGTCGAACTGCAGTGCCGCGTTGGCTTGCGCGAAGTGGAAATGCGACCCGACCTGGACGGGACGGTCGCCGGTATTGGCCACCACAAGCTCGAGCACCGGGCGCCCCGCGTTCAGCGTGACAGGCCCGTCGCCAGGGATGATCTCGCCAGGGATCAAGGGATCGGCTCATGGACGGTGACGAGCTTCGTGCCGTCCGGGAAGGTCCCCTCAACCTGCACCTCGGTCAGCATCTCCGGGACGCCGTCCATGACGTCGTCCCGGGTCAGCACGGTGCGCCCAGAGGCCATGAGCTCCACGACAGTGCGCCCGTCGCGGGCGCCCTCCAGGAGGAAGGACGTGATCAGCGCGACCGCCTCCGGGTAGTTGAGCTTCAGCCCTCGAGCCCGCCGTTCCCGCGCGAGTCCCGCCGCCACGTGGATGAGCAGCCTCTCCTGTTCGTGCGGGGAGATCAGCATGCCGGTAACTCTAGACCCACCAATCACCCGGAATGCTTCACGCAGGTAACCGCAATGTTTCGCAGTGCCCGTCGGGGCGAAGGCTGGAAAAATGAGGGAATTACTGATCCTTGAACAGGTGCCCGCCTCGCGACAGCGATGCACCATGGGTGTCACGAGATTTTGCGGGCAAAGCGCCATCGCTGCTGCCCAGGCGACAGGGCTGGCACATTGCCCGCGATGCCTCGTCACGGTGATGCAGCCATCGCTGCTGCCCAGGCGACAGGGCTGGCACATTGCCCGCGATGCCTCGTCACGGTGATGCAGCCATCGCTGCTGCCCAGGCGACAGGGCTGGCACATTGCCCGCGATGCTTCGTCACGGTGATGCAGCCATCGCTGCTCTTGCGGTGGGCAGCCGGGTAGACATGAGTCGGCCCGCACTTTTTGAAGGTCTTCGCGCCCGATGACGCCATCGGGCGTGATGGCCGCAAGCACGAGCCGATAGAGGCCGGCGATGGTGGCTGACCTCCGGGTGCGGCATCCCGGCATGAGCATGCCGGGCGCGGTGCGGGAGTCCGCTGCCAGGCCGCGACCGCGCTCTGGCCGACCCGGCGCTGTTGCGGCGGGTCCGGGACGCGCTGGCACGGCTACCCGACAGCGCCCTGAACCCCTACTAAGCGCCTAGGTTCAAAGTTCCGCGGCGGCCGGGATGATGCGCTCGGCGAACACCTCGAGCGGTGTTATCTCAGCGACGCCGGGGACCTGGGTCTGGACGTGGCTGACGCCAAGGGCGGCGAGGCCGGCGAGCTGTTCTAGGACCTCGTCGGCCCGCTCGCCGCGCGGCCCGGGGTCGAGGCGCGTGATGACGGTCTTCGTGATGTCGTCGTAGTCGCGGCCGACGTCCTCGCAGTGCTGGCGCAGCACGGCCAGCTTGTGCTCCAGCTCGGGGGTCGCGCCGACGTTGCAGGCGTGCGCGTACTTGGCGACCAGGCGGAGTGTCTTCTTCTCGCCTCCACCGGCCACCAGGATGGGGGGATGGGGGCGGGTCAGCGGCTGCGGTGAGCTGAGAGTGCGCGCCAGCCGGTAGTGGCGGCCCTCGTAGGGCGCGTCGCTGCCCGACCACATCTGCAGGCAGATCTGCAGCGCCTCCTCCAGCCGCTCGAACCGCTCGCCCGCAGGCGGCAGCGGAAGCCCCAGCCCGCTCGTCTCGGCCTCGTAGAAGCCCGCGCCGATCCCGAGCCAGGCCCGGCCGCCGGACAGCACGTCCAGGGTGGTCACCGCCTTGGCGAGCAGCCCGGGCTCCCGGTACGTCACGGCGGTGACCCAGGCCAGCAGCGTGATCCGCGAGGTGTGCCCGGCGAGGAACCCGAGAGTGGTGTACGCCTCCAGCATTTCCTCCTCGGGCTCGCCGTTCCAGTCGAGCTGCCAGAGGTGGTCCATCACCGACAGCATGCTGAACCCGGCCTCGTCCGCCGTGGCGGCGACGCGCGCCAGGGCCGGCCCGATGCTGTCCGGGCTGCCCGGCCAGTTGAACTTCGCGATGTGCAGTCCGATATCCATGCCCGTCTCCTGTCTAGCTTCAGGAAAATCCTGCCAGCAGCGTGCAGGCCGCTTCCGGCCGACCCGCCTTCCATCCAGTTCCAGATATGGAACGGAGGGGCAGGACTGGGCATGTGGGCGTCCTCCGCGCAGGCACCACAGGCCGACCCTCGTTGCCAGCCACCACTAGCCCAAAGGTGCCGGTACCGCAAGGGACCACCCCAGGGTCAGGCGGACTACTCGCGGGTCCAGGGATCGTAGTCGACTTCCAGGGGTTCCTGGGGCGGGCGTTGCGGCTCAGGAACGTGCTCGAGGTTGAGGCGGATGCGGGTCCAGGTCGAACTGCGGCCGCGCATGGAGTCGACTAGCACGTCGGCGGGCTCCAACAGCGGCCAGACGTCGCGATGCCGCGCCTTCCAGCGCTCGAGCCCGTCGAGAGCCTCAGCCTTCGTCTGCGCGCGGGCGATCTCGATCAGCGGCTTCGTTGACTGGCGACGGCCAGTGGGACTGGGGGCGCTGGCACCCGCCCTCGCGGCGGGAGCGGAGTTGCGCTGCTTGGACGGCTGCACTCGCGGGGCCTCGCCGGTCTGCTTCTCGTAATGCGGCGGCCAGGGGGCGTCCGGCAGGCCGGCGGCCTCGTCCCGGGCCGCCAGTTCCAGCAGGCCGTCCAGCGAGCCGACCGCCTCGTCCATCTGTGCCCACGGATCGCCGATCGTCGCGAACCGCTGCGGCACAGTGTCGATCGTGAACGCCGCCGGATCACAGGCGGGAACCTCGTCCCAGGTCAGCGGCGTCGAGACGCGCGCGTCCGGAAGCGGGCGCACCGAGTAGGCGGAGGCAACCGTGCGGTCCTTGGCGTTCTGGTTGTAGTCCACGAAGACGCCATGCCGCTCCTCCTTCCACCACTTCGACGTGGCCAGATCCGGTGCCCGTCGCTCGATCTCCCGGGCGACGGCCACTGCGGCCCGCCGCACGTCGCCAAACGGCCACTGCGGCGCGATCCGAGCGTAGATGTGGATGCCCCGCGAGCCAGATGTCTTCGGCCATCCGGTCAGCCCGAAGTCCGCGAGCACGGACCTGGCGACCAGAGCCACGTCCAGGATCTGCTGCCACTTGACGCCGGGCACCGGGTCCAGGTCCACCCGCAGCTCATCGGGGCGATCGAGGTCATCGACGCGGACCGGGTGCGGGTTCAAGTCGATGCAGCCAAGGTTGGCCACCCAGGCGAGGCCCGCCGCGTCGCGTAGCACCACCTCGTCGGCCGTCCGCCCGGACGGGAATCGCAGCGTCGTCGTCTCAACCCAGTCGGGCCGCTTTTCCGGTGCGCGCTTTTGGAAGAACGCTTCCCCTTCGACCCCGTTCACGAACCGCTTGAGCGCCATCGGTCGTGCCTCGACTCCGTCAAGTGCGCCCTGGCTGACGGCGAGGTAGTAGCGGATCAGGTCCATCTTGGTGTGGCCGCTGCGCGGGAAGTAGACCTTGTCAGGGTTGGAGACGGCGACCTCCCGGCCAGCCACCTCGATGACAGTCTTGGGACTCGCCATGAAGACAGCCTACGTTGGCAGCCCCAGGTGACTGTAGCGGCGTGCCAGGACACAAGATCTCCGCCAAGCTGCGAGAATGAGGCGCCAACGATCTGCCTGGCCATGATGGGGGAAACCTGCTGATTGGCGCTGCGGTCGGCAAGTGTACGCGGTGGGCCTATGCTGTCGCGGGAGCAGACGCCGTCACATCGGCTGCGGGGGGCGAACAGGGGACTGAGACTGCAGAGTTAGGCTGGTCCGCTGTGGATGAGGATGTCTGAGAGGCTGAAGTTGACCGGCTCTTCCAGCTGTTCGAACGTGCAGGACCGTGGTGCCCGGTCGGGGCGCCAGCGGACGAACTGGGCCGTGTGCCGTAGCCGCGGGCCCTCCATGTGGTCGTAGCGGACCTCCAGCACGCGCTCGGGACGCAGCGGGGTAAACGACAGGTCCTTGCCGACGTTCCAGCGGCTGAACTCGGAGCTGCGGGGGGTACGGGTGCCCGCGCCGCCACTATCAGCCCACGACCACGGGTGGTCCTCGAAGGTGGTGATGAGCGGGTCAAGCTCGCCGCGCAGTGCCCTGCGGGTCGCCATCGGGAGCGCGCCGACCACGCCGATGCTCGCGAGCTGGCCATCGGGCCTGTACAGGCCGAGCAGGAGGGAACCGATCGCGTCGTCACCGGTCTTGTGCGGCCGGAAGCCCGCCACCACGCAGTCCGCCGTCCGCTCGTGCTTGACCTTGAGCATGACCCGCTTGCTCGGCTCGTAGCGACCGTCCGGGGCCTTCGCGACCAGGCCATCCAGGCCCGCACCCTCGAACTGGGTGAACCAGTGGGCGGCGGTCGCGTGGTCGGTGGTCGCTGGGGTCAGGTGAACGGGGCTGGCGGCGCTGGCAAGGGCCTGCTCGAGGGCCTGGCGCCGCTGCGCGAAGGGGCGGCCGGTGTAGTCCTCGTCGCCGAGAGCTAGCAGGTCGAACGCGACGAAGTGCGCGGGAGTCTCAGCGGCCAGCTTCATGACCCGGCTGGCGGCCGGGTGCAGGCGCAGTTGCAGGCTCTCGAAGTCCAGCCGCCCGGTGGTGAAGTTCGGCAGCACGATCTCGCCGTCGATGACGCAGCGCTGGGGGAGTTGCGCCAGGAACGCGTCCACGAGCTCGGGGAAGTAGCGGGTCATGGGCCGCTCGTTGCGGCTGCCGATCTCTACCTCCTGGCCGTCGCGGAACACGATGGACCGGAACCCGTCCCACTTCGGCTCGAAGATGTAGTCACCGGCGGGAATCGCGGTCAGCGCCTTGGCCAGCATCGGCTCGACCGGCGGCATGACAGGCAGGTCCATGCGCTCCTCCTACCCGCTAACCCACACCGGTCCACTCGCTGGAGTGCTGCCACAGCAGCTCGGCGAGTTCCGGGGTGGCGATCGGGTTAGGCGCGACGTGCTGGCACTTGTCATAGAACAGGCCGGACTCGCCGGCGGCTTGCGGGGACGTCGCGCAGTACAGCGAGGTGGCCGCGCCCTGCTCGGTGGTGATCATCCGACTGGTCACCAGGCCGCGAAATGGCCACGGAATGCGTCGCCAGATATCGGAGGCGACCACGCCGGGATGCAGCGCGTAGGTGGTCACGTCCGAATCGATGCTCGTGCCGATGCCGCCGAGCCGGCGGGCAAGCTCCTGGGTGAACAGCACGTTGCACAGCTTGGAGACGCCATACTCGCGCATTCCGGCGAAGGTCTTGGTCTTGCGCTGCAGCGCCGCCCAGTCGATGCCCTTGGCGGAATAGTGCACTTCGCTGGAGACATTCACGATGCGGCATCCAGGCCCGCTGGCCTTTAGCTTGTCAAGCAGCAGCATGGTCAGAGCGAAGTGCCCGAGATGGTTGATGCCAAAGTGAGCCTCGAAGCCGTCCGCTGTCACCCCCCGTGCTCCGCCCACCCCGGCGTTGTTGATCAGGACGTGCAGTGGCTCGTCCCGCGCCAGGAACGCCTCCGCGCAGGCCCGCACAGAGTTGAGGGAGGCGAGGTCAAGGGTCAGCAGGCCTACGGCGTCGCTGCTGGAGGCCGACTTGATCGCCGCCACGGCCGCCTTGCCGCGCTCGGGGTCGCGGCAGGCGACGTACACTCGGCCGCCGTCGCGGGCGAGTGCAGCCGCGGTGGCCAGCCCGATCCCGGTGTTGCCGCCGGTGACGAGGAACGTGCGCTTGCTGACGAGGGGTTCGCTACTGCTCACGGCCACCATTATCCGTTAGCCACGGCGCCAACCACCAAGGAACGGTCCTTCCGGTCCGATCGCCTCCGATGGGCTCACGGCAGGACCTGAAGTTCCGCGATCAAGACGGCGGGCAGCAGGTCACGTGCGATAGGGGCCCATGCGTCCCCAGAGTCGGCGTCTACGTGTACCTGCCCGCCCGCCGTATCCAGTAAATCGCAGAGCCATCCAGTCGTCCAACCGCCATCGCCTACCAGCGGTCCGCGCGCTCGTCCCGTGGGACCGCTGCCATGTGTGGCAGTATGGCGATGAGGGTCAGCATCCTCGACCCGAGCTAATGGGAGGAAAGCATGGCTGGGCAGCCACCGGACGGGTCCTGGCAGTCGGCGTCGCCGAACGGGCAGCCTGGACAGGAGCAGGTTCGCGTCGCGTGGCAGCCGCCGCAGGCCCAGCACCAGCCGCCGCAGGCGCAGCACCCGCAGGCGCAGGCCCAGCACCAGCCGCCGCAGGCGCAGGGCCAGCCGCCGCAGGCGCAGCACCAGCCGCCGCAGGCCCAGGTTTACGGACAAGGCCAGGCTTACGGCCAGGGCCAGCCTTTCGGGCAGGGCCAGGCATACGAGCAGGGCCAGGCATACGAGCAGCAGCCCTATGGCCAGGGGCGACCGCAGGTGCAGCAGCCGTACCCCCAGGCCGGCGGCTATGGCGCCGTGCCGGAAGACCAGCACACCCAGGTGTGGGACTCGGGCGCCCAGCAGGCTGGCTGGCCCGCGCCTCCACCAGGCAACCCGGCGTTCATGGCGCGGCAGCGGCAGGTCAGCCGCCAAAAGGGCTTCGTGGCCTCGCTCTTCGACTTCGGCTTCAACTCCTACGTCACGCCAAGGGTCATCAAGGGCCTGTACGTGCTGGCCGCCCTGTGGACGATCATCGTCGCGGTCTTCTTGCTCCTCGTCTGTGTCAAATTCGGCGGGGTTGCTGCCGGGGTCATCGTCGGCCTGATCATCGCCATCCCCTTCACCCTGCTGAGCTTGGGGTCCGTCCGGGTGTTCCTTGAGCTGTTCATGGCCCTGCACCGGACCAACGAGAACATTCAGGCGCTCCGCGACCGCGACGAGGCGCGGTAGGCCCGCGAGTTCGCGACTTTTTTCCGGCGTCGTCATCCACAGCCCCGCCGGAACCTCCACAGCTTCAACACCATGCTCGCGCGGGCTAAGGCCGAGCTGGTCCGGACGGGCCGTCACTACCAGGCGATTGTGGATGTCCATCTTCTTGTCATGCGAGACCGGCTGGTCCTGCTGGGCAGGCGGGAGAACACCGGGTACGGGGACGGCGCCTACGAGCCGCCATCGAGTCGGCTAGACGAGCGCGAGACGATTGTCGAGGCGGCCATCCGGGTCGCGGCGGCGCAGGCGGGCATCGTGCTGCATCCCTCGCACGTGGCGCTGGCCCATGTCATGCACGACGTGTCGGGCGCGGGCCGGATCGCGTTCTTCCTCGCCGCCGACGGATGGGAGGGCGAGCTCGGCGGACCCACCGCTAGCTACAGCGACTTCGCCTGGTTCGACATCGATGACCTGCCAGCGAACATGATCGACCGTGCCCGGGTGGCCCTGCGTAGCTGTGCCGCTGGCACGCCCTTTTCCACCTATCCAGCCTTCGCCCCTTAGACTTGCAGAGTGCGCCTTGTCAAGACCCACGGGTCCCTGAACGAGATATTCGCCGCCGACGTGAGCCCCGGGTCGTTCCCGTCGCAGGCCGAGCTCCGCCAGTTCGTCCGCAGGATCTGCGCCCACGACTCGTGGACCGGTGGCAGCGACGGGATCTACTTCTACGAGGAGGCGACCCCGAACGCCCAGGCGTGGTTCTTCAACCCGGATGGGTCGTCGGCAGAGCTGTGCGGCAATGGCATGCGCGGCCTCGGCCGACTGATCCTGGACCTGCGCGGCACCGACAGCGAGGTCATCAGCAGCGGTGGCAGGCAGTACACGGTGCGCCGGGGTGAGTCGACCCCCGAGGGAGTGGCGCAGGTGCTTGTCGAGCTTCCAGAGATCTCGTTCGAGGCGCAGCCAACCGGCCCGTTCGACGGGTACACCTCGGTTACGGTCCCGAACCCGCATGTCATCGCTATCGTTGACGAGTACTGCGAGCCGGATTTGATCGACGCCGGCAAGCGCGCGGCGGACTGGTTCCCCGAGGGCGCGAATGTGTCGTTCCTGCTGCCGCTTGAGTCGGGTGAGGGCGAGCAGGTTTTCGTCCGCACCTTCGAGCGCGGTGCCGGGCTAACCCCATCGTGCGGCTCTGGCGTGGTTGCGTCCCGGGCGGCCTATTCGCGGGTGACCGGCATGGACCCGCGGCAGCGCGTGGTCGTCCGCAACGCCGGCGGCGTCGCGGCGGCCACGATCGGCGTGCGGGACGGCCGCTGGTATCCGGTCCTTGAGGGTAACGCCACCGTGGTCTACCGCGCTGAGGTCGACCGCTTCGGCGCCCAGCTCGGCGAGATCGCCTGGGACGACGCCGAGAACACCGCCTATCAGGCCCTGCATGAGCGCAACATGGCCTGCCTGAAGTCCGCCGGCATCGTAACCGCCCACCCCTGATAGCACTAGTCGCGTGAACGCTCCTGTCCCGCCTGGAGGCGGGTGACGGTCTGCCGGGCCTTGCGTTCGGCCCCTTCGGCGTGCCGGGCCCTGCGCCGGGCGTCGGCTAGGTCGGCGCGTGCCGTCGTGAGCTGCTGCTCTAGGTCTCGCACCCGGACCTCAAGTAGCTCTTCGGCCGCCGCGGCATCAGCGGCGATGGCTGCGGCAACGGCCAGGTTCCGTTCGGCCTCTGGAATGGAGGAACGACGCGGGCCATCAGCGGGGGGCGGGGGCGTGCGCCGGGCCTGCGGTGGCAGCCGGACGGGCGGCACCGGCGCAGGCGGCGCGGCCGGTAGCTCCGCGTCCGTGCCAGGCTGCTCCCGCGGGAGCTGGTCGTCCGCGGGCTGGTCCTGCGGCAGCTGGGAGGCTAGCCCGAAGCCGGACCACGTGGCGGCGCGGGTCAGCGTGCCGGACGCGAGGCGGCCGGCGACTTCCGGGTCGGCCAGAGCCGCGGCGAGCGTCGCCGCCACTTCCTCCCGCAGCGCTGGCGACGGGTCTGGCAGGTCCGCCAGGGAGAACGCCTGATCGGTCAGGCCGTCGACCAGCACGCGCCGGCGGGCAGTCAGGTCCCGCAGCCGGCGGCCGTCCCTGGCCTCCTGCGCCGCGCGCAGGCCAGCGGCGAGGTCGGCCAGGCTGGCGGCCGTGCCCGGTTCGGCGTGCGCGAGGTGATTGACGACCCAGGCGGCCCGGGTGGGCTTGCGCAGCGCGGTGATCCGCTGGGCCGTCTCCCGGTCGCCCGCGGCGCGGGCCGCCGCCGCCAGTTCCTTGCGCCGCCGGGTGAACTCGTGCGGCGGGGCGGTGTACAGCTCCGCCGTCGCGCTGGCTAGCGTCGGGGCGCTGCTGCCGGCCGGGGGGACGGCCCCCCGTGCCCCCCGAGGTGCGTCTGGGTTGTGGGTCACATCGTGGTTATTCTCCGGTTCGCAGCCCGGAGAACAGGTCAGTCTCGGGAACCGGGGCGCCAGTGGTGTCGGTGACCCGGATGAAGTACTCGAAGCCGAACGCCTGCTCGCTCACGGACGCGGGGATCTTGCTGAACCAGGAGTCGTTGATCTGGCTGCCGTGGGTGAGCAGTGCCTCGCGCTTTCGGCTGAGCGCGGCCCTGATGTCGACCGTCGTCGTGATGCGCTCCTCGGACTCCAGTGCCCTGCGCTGCCGCTCGGGGTCCTCGGGGAAGGCGGGGACTTCCTCGCCAAGGTCGCGCAGTGCCTCCCAGATCTTGCGCCAGGAACTGCCGCGCATGGTCGACAGGTAAACCTTGGCCGGAATGCCGGTCGCGGCCGCAGCCGCCTGCGCGGCGCGACTGGCGTGCACATGATCGGGGTGCTGGTAGGCCCCCTGGTCGTCGTAGCTCACGACCACCTGGGGACGGTATGCCTCGATGAGGTCGGCGATCCGGCCGGAGACCTCCTCGAGCGGGATGTTGCAGAAGGCGTCCGGGTCGTCCTTGTACTCCCATTCGGCCATGCCGGAGTCCTGGTAGCCGAGCGTCTCCAGGTGGCTGACGCCGAGGATCTTGACCGCCTGCCGGAGCTCGGCGAGCCGCAGTTGCGCCACCTCCTGCTTGTCGTGGCCTTCATGGCCGGGCTTGATCCCGCCCGGCGCGTCACCGAACTCGCCGTTGGTGCAGGTGACCACGATCGTGCGGATGCCCTGGTCGCTGTAGGTAGCGAGGATGCCGCCACCGGACGACTCGTCATCAGGGTGGGCGTGGACCGCCATCAGGGTGAGAGGATCTGGCATACCTTAAGCGTGCCTCACCAGCATGGGTGGTCGTAACGGATGTTAGGGAACCAGGTGTACCGTTTTTTCGGCCCTATATGCCTAGAAGGCGCGGCGCGGTGCTTACGCGCCCGGGGAAAAGGGAGCTGGCCTTAGGAGCGCGGACCAGCAGGGCGCTTGGGCGCAGCTCCACGCTCAGCGAGTCATCGTTGAAGATGACCTCGCCATCCACCTCGCGGGGCAGCGGCCGGCTGGCGGTGACCTCCACCCTGCGGGCACGGAACCGCTCGAGCTGCCGGTCCTCGTAGTGGCTGTGCACCAGCACGCGGGTGGCCACCCGCGCCCAGCCCAGCAGCCCGGCCGGTGCGAGAATCCCCACGTCGAGCAGCCCGTCATCAAGCCGCGCGGCTGGCAGCAGGCTGAACCCGCCGGGCAGCAGCCCCGAGTTCCCCGCCACCACGCACTGGGCGACCCGGGTGAACGGCTCGCCGTCATCGAGCCGGATGGTGAACGTTGTCGGCGGGAGCGCGAGGTGGGCCGCGCCGGACATGGCGTAGGCCAGCCAGCCCACCTGGTGCTTGAGGTGGGTCGCCGCGACCACGGCGGCGTCTAGGCCCATCCCTGCCATGGCCGTGAAGGGAATGCCATCAGCAAGGGCAAGATCGATTTCCCTGTCCGTAGCGATCCCGTCCGCTGTCGCACTCAACGCCACGCGCAGCGCGGCCTTCGGGTGCCCCGGGATGCCCAGCGTCCTGGCCAGCAGGTTCGCTGTCCCCAGCGGCACGATGCCCATCGGGACACCGGTGTCCGCCATGCCTTCGGCGCAGCACCGGACCGTGCCGTCACCGCCGACCGCCACGACCAGGTCCGCACCAGAAAGCGCCGACCGGCGCGCGGCCTCGGTGCCGTCCTCGGCCTTGTGGGTGACCAGGAACTCGGGCGTCCAGCCTGCCTGAACTGCCGCCGCCTGGCACAGCCAGCGGAACCGGTGCCCAGCCCCGGACAGCGTGTCGTTGACGATGAAGACAACAGCAGGCATAACGCACTCCAGGCTACCCGGAGATTCCGGTCGTGAACGTGGGTCCCCCGCTCAGTTGGGAGCCAGCGCGGGCCCGCCGACGGGCCCGCGCTGCGCCGCTGGCGGCTACCTCAGGTGCCAGTGATGGGGGGAGATCAGCTTGTCGATGCTGTCCGGGCCCCATCAGCCCTTCTCATACGGCAGGCAGTTGGGGGGATTGTCAACCAGCGGCTGGGAGATTTCCCACACCCGCTCGATCCCGTCGGCCCGGGTGAACAGCGACTGGTCGCCCAGCATCGCGAGCAAGATCAGCCGCTCGTACCCCTCCAGCGCGTTGGCCTGGGCGAACGAGTCCTCGTAGCGGAAGTTCATCGTTGCCGCGCCGAGCGTCATCTCCGGGCCGGGCATCTTCGCCATGAACCTGACCTGGATCGAGCCGGGGTCAGCGAAGTCGATGATGATCTCGTTGAGCCGGCGGCCGGGGCGTCCTCGCGGTGCGTTCGGAACATCCGCAGCGGCGGCTGCTGAAAGCCCAACGTCACGGTCTGCCGCGACGCCGCCAGGGCCTTGCCGGAGCGCAGGTAGAACGGGATGCCGTGCCAGCGCCAGTTGTCGATCTCGACCTTGAGCGCGATCATCGTCTCGGTGTCGGAGCCTGGCTTCACGCCAGGCTCGTCCAGGTAGCCGGCGTACTGGCCGCGAATGACGTGCTTGACGTCGATTGGCCGCAGCGCGTCGAACACCTTGGACTTCTCGTCGCGCAGCGGCAGCGAGGCCAGCGACGTGGGCGGCTCCATCGCGATGAACCCGAGCACCTGGAACAGGTGCGTCACCACCATGTCCCGGTAGGCCCCGGTCGCGTCGTAGAACGCGGCCCTGCCCTCGATCGTCAGCGTCTCCGGCACGTCAATCTGCACGTACCGGATGTGCTGGCGGTTCCAGATCGGCTCGAACAGGCCGTTGGCGAACCGGAACGCCAGGATGTTGTCGACCGACTCCTTGCCGAGGAAGTGGTCGATCCGGAATACCTGCGACTCGTCGAACACCGCGTGCACGGCCTCGTTGAGGAACCGCGAAGAGGCCAGGTCAACGCCGAACGGCTTTTCGATGATGACCCGTGAGCTCTTCGTCGCCAGCCCGGACTTGCCGAGCATGTTAACGATGGATGCGAACGCGACCGGCGGGATCGCCAGGTGGAACAGCCGATCCACGTCGCCGCCGATCGCCTTCTCGGCGGCCTGGACCGCGCAGACCAGCTCGGAGGGGTCCTCAGGTGAGGCGGTACCAAACGACAGCGCCGCCGCGAACTCCTCCCACTTGGGCGAGGTCGGCTTGGTGTTCCCGAACTGGGACACCGCGTCGCGGGCGTGCGCACGGAAGTCCTCATCTGACAGCGCGAACTGTGGCGGCGACGAGCCGATGATCCGGAATCCCTCCGGCAGCAGGCCAGCGACGAATAGGTGGTACAGGCCGGGCAGCAGCTTGCGCTTGGCAAGGTCCCCGGTCGCGCCGAAGAGCACGATGACGTGCTTGTGCGGTCGGACGTGGCCCCTGTGACTACGAGGAGCTGCCGAGGACCGCCCCAGAGAGGAGTGAGAGTTGCTAGTCACAGCTATGGCTTCTTCTCCGCGTGGCCGCCGAACTCCGAGCGCATCGCCGACAAGATCTTGCCGGTGAAGGCGCCGTTGTCGCGGGATTCGAACCGCTGGTACAGCGAGGCTGAGATGACCGGAACCGGGACGCCTTCCTCAACGCCCGCCAGGACCGTCCAGCGGCCCTCACCGGAGTCCGATACGTGCCCGCTGAAGTCGTCAAGCTCGGCCGACTTGGCGAACGCCGCCGCGGTCAGGTCGACTAGCCAGGAGCTGACGACCGAGCCGCGCCGCCATACCTCGGCCACGTCCGCGACGTTGATGTCGTACTGGTAGGCCTCAGGGTCGCGCAGCGGCGTGGTCTCCGCGTCGTACTCCTGCTGGTGCATGCCGACGTCGGCGCTCTTGATGATGGACAGGCCCTCGGCGATCGCCGCCATCATGCCGTACTCGACGCCGTTGTGGACCATCTTGACGAAGTGCCCGGCGCCGGCCGGCCCGCAGTGCAGGTAGCCCTGGGACGCTGTGCCGCCGGGCGCGCGGCCCGGTGTGGCCTCCACGGACCCCTCACCGGGGGCGATGGTCAGGAACAGTGGCTCCAGCCGGGAGAACGCGGCCTGGTCCCCGCCGATCATCAGGCAGTACCCGCGCTCCAGGCCCCAGACGCCCCCTGACGTGCCCACGTCCAGGTAGTGAATGCCCTTGGGCCGCAGGTTCTTGGCGCGGGCGATGTCGTCGCGATAGTAGGAGTTGCCGCCGTCGATCACCGCGTCGTCGGCGTCCAGCAGCGGGTAGAGCTCCTCGAGAGTCTTGTCCACGATCCCAGCCGGGACCATGATCCAGACGTTGCGCGGCCGCTCCAGCTTGGAGACGAACTCCGCGATGGTCCGGGCGCCGGTGGCGCCCTCCGCCTCCAGCGTTTTCACTGCCGCATCGTTGACGTCGTAGGCCACGCATGAGTGGCCGTCGCGCATGAGCCGGCGGACGAGGTTCGCGCCCATCCGGCCCAAGCCGATCATGCCGAGCTGCATCGGCTTGCTAGTTGACATCTTTCGTTAACTCCCAGCTTAAGACTTAAGTGCGCGGTACTTGCGGATGAGCGCGTTGGTGGACGAGTCGTGCGCCAGCGCCGGCTCGGCATCAGACGTCAGCTCGGGGATGATCTGCTGGGCTAGCACCTTGCCCAGTTCCACTCCCCACTGATCGAAGGAATCAACATCCCAGATCACGCCCTGGACGAAGACGCTGTGCTCATACAGCGCGATCAGCGAGCCGAGCAACCGGGGGGTGAGGATCTCCGCCATCAGCACGTTCGTCGGCCGGTTGCCCTCGAAGACGCGATGCGGCACCACGTGCTCGGCGGTGCCCTCGGCGCGGACCTCGGCCTCGGTCTTCCCGAAGGCGAGGGCCGCCGCCTGCGCGAAGACGTTGGACGTCAGCAGGTCGTGATGGTCCGCTAGCGGGTTCAGTGTCTTGCCGAACGCGATCAGGTCGACCGGGATCAGCGTCGTTCCCTGGTGGATCAGCTGGTAGAAGCTGTGCTGCCCGTTCGTGCCCGGCTCGCCCCAAAAGACCGCGCCGGTGTCGTAGTCCACGTGCCGGCCGTCCAGCGTCACATGCTTGCCGTTGGACTCCATCGTCAGCTGCTGCAGGTAGGCGGGAAATCGCTTCAGGTACTGCTCGTACGGCATGACGCCGACGGTCTGCGCGCCGAAGAAGTCCCGGTACCACACCGCCAGGACGCCAAGGAGCACTGGCAAGCTGGCCTCCAGCGGAGCCGTCTTGAAGTGCTCGTCCATGTCGTGGAACCCGGCGAGCAGTTCGTCGAACCGCTCGGGGCCAAGCGCGATCATGGTGGACAGGCCGATCGCGGAGTCCATCGAGTAACGGCCGCCGACCCAGTCCCAGAACCCGAACATGTTCGCCGTGTCGATGCCGAACGCCTTCACCCGGTCGGCGTTCGTCGAGACAGCCACGAAGTGGCTGGCGACGGCGTCGGTCGACCCGAGCTCGGAAACGACCCAGTCCCGCGCTGAGTTCGCGTTCGCGAGGGTCTCCAGCGTCCCGAACGTCTTCGACGAGATGATGAACAGCGTCTCGTCGGCGGACAGGTCGCGGGTCGCTTCCGCGAAGTCGGTGGAGTCCACGTTGGACACGAACCGGAACGTCATCTCCCGCGTGCAGTAATACCGCAGCGCCTCGTAGGCCATCACCGGCCCGAGGTCGGACCCGCCGATGCCGACGTTGATGACGTTCTTGATGGGCTTGCCGGTGAAACCCTTGAACTCGCCAGAACGAACCCGCCTGCTGAAGTCCGCCATCGAGCTCAGCACCGCGTGGACATCGGCGATGACATCGCGGCCGTTGACCGTCAGCGACGCTGTCGCAGGCATCCGCAGTGCCACGTGCAGCACAGCGCGGTCCTCGGTCACGTTGATGTGGTCGCCGCGAAACATCGCGTCCCGCCGCTGCGGCACGCCGGACTCCTGCGCGAGGTCGATCAGCAGGCGGAGGGTCTCGTCGGTGATCCGGTTCTTGGAGTAGTCGAGGTAGAGGCCGGCCGCTTGCGCGGTCAGCCGCTCGCCGCGGCCGGCGTCCTCGTCGAACAGGTCGCGCAGGTGCCGCCCGGCGATCTCAGCGTGATGGCGCTCCAGGGCCTGCCACGCCTTGCGCTCCCGCAGCGGGGTCGCTGGCATGATGCTCACTCCCGTCAGTATTTCCCGCACGGCTATACACCAAGCCGCGCTCGGCCTCCGGCGCGCTTTCGCGTGGCCTCTTCCTTCGCTTCGCTCCCTCGTTCCTCGGTCGCTCAGCTCAGTCCATCGGCTACTGCATGCCTTCGGCCTGCTTGGTCGTTAGGGTTGATCCTTGCACACTGCCCCGACAACAGCGTGGAGCACGGGATTGTTGGGAAGATCCTCGACGAGGATTGGATTGCCGGTTGGCCCGCACAGGGGAATTCGCCAGTTCGGGTACTCGTCAGTGGTTCCTGGCATGTTCTGCGAGCGGCGCTCCCCGACAGCCTCGGCCAGCGAGACGCCGATCAGCAGCGCTGGTGTCCGCGCCAGGTAGCCGTACAGCGCGGCGGTGAACTCCTCAGCCTTGGGGCCTTCGGCTGCTGGCAGCAGACCGTGGGCGGCGAGGGCGCCGAGCCAGTCGTTGACCAGGCGCTCCGCATCGTTTTTCTCCTCCTGCAGCGACCGGGTGAGCAGGCCGAGGTTGGCTCGCTCGGTCACCTGCTCACCGGTCAGGAAGGCGGCGGCCGGCGGCATGTCGTGGGTGGAGACGGTGACCAGGGCGTTGCGCCGCCACCACTGGGGTGCGAGAGGCTCATTGGACAAGCCACGTTCGAACCACAGCATCGAGGTGCCTAGCACGCCGTGTTCCGAAAGGACGTCCCGTAGCCACGGCTCGACGGTGCCCAGGTCCTCGCCGACGACGATCGCGCCGGCACCGCGCGCCTGCGCCGCCACCACGTCCAGTGAGGCTTGGGCATGGTAGTGCACGTACGCTCCGCGGTCCGCCGGCATCCCCTGCGGGATCCACCACAGCCGGGACAGCCCCATGACGTGGTCCATCCGGATCCCGCCCGCCTGCGATCCCGCTCCCGGTGGTCCCAGCACGGCCCCGATCAGGTCGCCGACCGGGCGGGAGCCCTGGGCGGCGAGGTGCCCGGGGTGCCACGGCGGCAGCGTCCAGTCCTGGCCGCGCTGGTTGAAGCCGTCAGGGGGAGCGCCAACGCTGATGCCGCGCACCAGCGTGTCCTGCCCCGCCCACGCGTCCGCCCCGCCGGGATGCGAGCCGACCGCGAGGTCGCAGACGACGCCGATCGTCATCCCGGCGTCCTTGGCGGCCTGCTGCGTGGCGGCGACCTGCTCGGCGACCAGCCACTGCACCCAGGCGTGGAACTCGGCCGGCCGCGCTAGGTCGGCACGTGCGATGGCGACCTCGGCGGACCGCGGGTCATGCAGCGCAGCGGGCCAGGCCCGGTAGTCGGGGCCGTGTACCTCGGCGAGCGCGCACCAGGCCGCCCAGTCTCGCAGGGCGCGGCCGTGGCGGGCCTTGAACGTGTCAAGCGACTCTTGCCGTCCGGCGCTGAGCGGAATCTTGCGAATGATCTCCAGGGCGGCGCGCTTTGCCGTCCACACAGCGTCCCGATCGATCAGGCCAGGCCTGGTGCTCGCGACGTGGAGGGGGGCGGCCAACTCGGATATGACGGACCGCTGCGCGCCGGTAAGGGATTTATATTCCAGTATGTCCTCAATGCGCAGGTACAAGGGGCTGATGAAGCGACGGCTCATCGGCAGGTACGGCGAGGGGCTGACCGGCGCGAGAGGCTCGGCAGCGTGCAGCGGGTTGATGAGGACGAAGTCCGCGCCCAGGTCGCGGGCCGACCAGCGGGCGAGGTCCGCTAGGTCCCGAAGGTCGCCATGACCCCAGGAGGCACGAGAGCGCAGCGAGTAGAGCTGGACGGTAAAGCCCCAGGCGCGCTGGTCCGGCACCGCTGCGGCAGCGCGCGACTGGCCCCCGAGCGGCGGGCTGGCCGGCTCCGGGACGTCGCCGATCGCGGCGAGGATGGCGGCCAGCGTCTCGTCGCCGACGCTCGTCTCCCGCCCCTGCCAGTCCCAGTAGGTAACGTCAACGCCATAAGCCGTGGCGCGGCTTCTCAAGTCCCCAGTTGTCACGGGGGATAGTCTGCCGCAATTTCATCGGACTATACGTGAGCCGCAGGGCCGCGCCCAAGAGCCGTAAGCTAAATCCGGCCTTTTAACCGAACGAGACGTGGCCTACGTTTACCCACATGACAACGAGCAACGTGGCGGTCGTGACCGGTGCCGGGTCCGGCCGTTCATCGGCCGGGGCTGAACCCGGCCTGGCGGCTAGTCACAGGGGAGCGCGGCCGGAGGCCGCTGAAGCAGGCACGCCCCAGAAATAGGGGAGGGGTTCCCGGACGGGGGGGCATCCGGGAACCCCACGTGGGGGGAAAGCCCTGTAGGTGAAACGCCACAGGGGCCTTAGGCGTTACACGGATCCGGGGAAAATCTTTGCGTATTTTTATCGCTACATTCCGTATTCCTCAAGGAGGCGGAGCCAGACCTCGCTGATCGTCGGGTAGGACGGCACGGCGTGCCAGAGCCGGTCCAGCCGGACTTCCCCGGCGATCGCGATCGACGCGGCATGGATCATCTCCCCCGTGCCGGGCCCGGCCAGCGTCATGCCGACGATCACCTGCCGGTCCTCATCGACGACCAGCTGGGCGTGCCCGCTGTACCCGTCGGCGTACAGGCTCGCCCCGGCGACGTCACCGATGTCGTACTCCACGACGCGCGTCCGCAGCCCCGCGCGCTGCGCCTGGCCCGCCGTCAGGCCGGCCGCCGCGACCTCGGGCACGGTGAAGACGACCTGCGGGACGCACCGGGTGCTCGCCCAGTCGGTCACTGTCGGCTTGTCGCCCCTGGCCCGCGCGGCGATCGCGTCCCCGCAGATCCGCGCCTGGTACTTGCCCATGTGGGTGAGCAGAGCCAGGCGGTTCACGTCGCCCGCCGCGTACAGCCAGCCACCTTCGATGCGCCGGACCCGCAGCGTCTCATCCACCTCCAGCCAGTCGCCGGGCGTCAGGCCGATGGTCTCAAGGCCGATGTCCTTGGTGCGCGGCCCGCGCCCGGTAGCGGCCAGTATCTCGTCCACCTCGATGGTCGCGTCCGCGGCGGCATCCGCGCTGGCCGTTGCCCCGCCCGCCGTGCCGCCGCAGGCACCGGGCCCGGCGCAGTACGACACCCGGACGTTCCCGTCGGCGGTCCGCTGCGCACCAGTGACCGTTGCGCCAAGCCGCACGTCCACGCCGGCCTCCCGCAGGCTTGCCGCCACGAGGTCCCCGGCGAACTGCGGCAGCTTGTCAAGCAGCCGCCCGCGCGCCAGCAACGTGACTCGGGTACCCAGCCGACACCATGCGGTGGCCATCTCGCAGGCGACCACTCCGCCGCCCACGATCGCAAGTCGCGACGGCGCCTGCTTGGCGCTCGTCGCCTCCCGGCTGGTCCAGGGGCGGGCCGCCGTGAGCGCCAGCGGGATGACAGGGTCGCTTCCTGTCGCCACCACGACCGCCTGTCGTGCCCGCAGTTGCCGCTCGCCGACAGCGACCGCACGCGGTCCTGTCAGGCGCCCGGCGCCTCGCACCAGTTCGATGTCCGACTCGCGCAGCCACTCGACCTGACTGTCGTCCTTCCAGTCCGACGCGAAGGAGTCACGGCGGGCCAGCACCTCGCGGGGCTGCAGCGTGGCGCCCGTGACCCCGCGGACGTGGCGAGCGTCGCCGGTGACGGCGACCGGCCGCAGCAGCGCCTTGCTCGGCATGCACGCCCAGTACGAGCACTCACCGCCGACCAGCTCGGACTCCACGATCGCGGCGGTCAGCCCGCCGCGCACCGCCCGGGCGGCGGCATTCTCGCCGGTAGGCCCGGCCCCGATCACGATCACGTCGAACTCGTCTGCCATCTGAGCTCCTCCGGTCAAAGCTGTCGCGCCGCGGTGCCCCCCCGGCCACCGCGGCGCTATTTCTTAGTCACCGCTGCGGCGCAGGCGTTACAGGTTCTCGCCAACCATGGCCGCCGGGTCTACCACCCGGTCGAAGTCCGCGGCATTGATGTACCCGGACGCCAGTGCCGCCTCGCGTAGCGTGCACCCGGTGGCGTCCGCCTGGTGGGCGATCTCCGCTGCCTTGTCGTAGCCTATGACCGGAGTCAGTGCCGTGACCAGCATCAGGGACTGCTCGACGTGCTGGGCGATGCGCGCCCGGTTCAGTTGCGTTCCGTCGATGCAGAACTCGCGGAACGCCCGGCAGGCGCCCGCCAGGATCGCCGCCGAGTGCAGGAAGTTCGCGATGATCACCGGCCGCATGACGTTCAGCTCCAAGGTGCCCTGCGCCGCGGCTGACGCGATCGCCACGTCGTTTCCGAGCACCTGGACGCAAACCATGAGCATCGCCTCGTTCTGGGTCGGGTTGACCTTGCCCGGCATGATCGAGCTGCCCGGCTCGTTGGCCGGCAAGATCAGTTCCCCGAGCCGGCGCGGGGGCCGGATGCCAGCCAGCGAATGTCGCCGGCGATCTTCGCCAGCGGCACGGCCAGGCCGCGCAGCCCGGCCGACGCGGCGGCCAGCGCGTCGGATCCGCCGAGCGCCGCGAAATCGCCGTCGGGAACGTGTCATTGGACGACTGGGCGAGATTGACGTGATCGTTGGGGTGAATGGGAGACCTGGTCCCTACCTCGCCGCCGATGAGCTGGATGGCGCGGTTGCTGATTACCTCGTTCACGTTCATGTTCGTCTGCGTGCCGGAGCCGGTCTGCCAGACGCGCAGCGGGAAGTGCTCATCAAGGTCGCCGGCGATGACCTCATCGGCGACCCGCGCGACGAGGTCCGCCTGCCAGCCTGCCAGCCGCCCGGCGCGGCCATTGACCAGCGCCGCCGCCTTCTTCACGTGGCCGAGCGCATGGCAGACCGCCAGCGGCATCCGGTCCTCGCCGATCCCGCCGAAGTGCACCAGCGACCGCTGCGTCTGCGCCCCCAGTACCGGTCGGCGGGGACCTCGATAACCCCCATCGAGTCCGACTCTCGCCGCTGCCCCATCGCGCTGATCCCGACCGGCAGGTCTAGCACCTGCGGAACCTCACTCATGACTCCAGGCTAGGCACGCAGGCAAGCGGGCGCCCCCTACAGAGCCGTCCCTGGTCCGTGCCCGCGGCGCGGCATGACGAGGCTGGCCCGGTCATGCGAAGGGCTGCGCCGCGGGCACGATGTGCGGTCCGCGCAGACATCCGTCACCGCAGACTGCGGGCGGCTTGGGACTTCCTCGCGCGGACCGGGCTTCAGGAATGCAGCCAAGCTGCGGTGTCCGGCGGAAGCAGGCCGTCGGCCAGTGGGCCGCTGGTGAGCAGGACCGTGGCCGCGGGCAACCCGATGGGGGCTGATGACAGGTTGACTATGCAGCGGACGGTCTCCTGGCCGCCGGTTCCGCCGAGGTCAGTAGTCCGGTCAAAGGACAGGACACCGTCCGGAGCCTCCCGCCAGGCCAGTGCTCCGCTGCTGAACGCGGCTACCGAGTGGCGGATGCGCAGGGCCTCGCAGTACAGGTTCAGCATCGACTCAGGACTCGCCTGCTCGCCCGCCACGGTCAGTTCGCGCCACTGCTTGGGCTGCGGCAGCCACGGGTCCGCGGCGGCGTCGGCGGGGGAGAAGCCGAACGGTGGCTCCGTTCCCGACCATGGCAGCGGCACGCGGGAGCCGTCGCGGCCGGGGTCCGCGCCGTTGGTGCGGTGCCATATCGGGTCCTGGCGCATCTCATCCGGGATGTCCTGAACCTCCCAAAGGCCCAGTTCCTCACCCTGGTAGATGTAGGCAGAGCCGGGCAGCGCCAGCGTAAGCAGCGCTGCCGCCCGCGCCCGGCGCGTGCCGAGCGACAGGTCGACAGGGAAGTTGTGGAAGTACTGGCGACGCTGCAGGCCGAATGCGGTGTCCGCGCGGCCGTACCGGGATACCGGCCGGTCCACGTCGTGGTTGGACAGCACCCACGTCGCGGGCGCGCCCACGGGGCCGTTGAGCGCCATCGTCTCGTCGATCACCGCGCGCAGCGCGGCGGCGTCCCACGGGCAGATCAGGTAGGGGAAGTTGAAGACCGTGTGCAGTTCGCCAGGGGAAACGTAGCGCGCCATCCGCTCGGCGTCCGGCAGCCAGACCTCACCGACCAGCACCCGGTCGGCAACCCTACCCGGGCCAGGCTCGTCCGCGATCGCCCGCCAGGACCGGTAGATGTCGTGCACGTCGTCCCGGTCCTCGAACGGGTGCAGCGCGGGCTGCGGCACTGGCTCGATGTTCGGCAGCGACGGGTCTTTCGTCACTAGCGCGGCCGAGTCGATCCGGATCCCGTCGATGCCCCGGTCGAACCAGAACCGGAGCACGTCCTCGAATTCGGCCCGCACGTCGGGTGACTCCCAGTTGAAGTCAGGCTGCCCGGGGGCGAACAGGTGCAGGTACCACTCACCGGGCGAGCCGTCTGGCTCGGTGACCCGGGTCCAGGCGGGGCCGCCGAAGATCGACTGCCAGTTGTTCGGCGGCTTGTTGCCGCCCGGGCCGCGCCCAGGCCGGAACCAGAACCGCGACCGTGACGCGGCGCCTGGACCGTCCGCCAGTGCGGCGAGGAACCACGGGTGCTGGTCGGAGCCATGGTTAGGCACCACGTCGATGATGATCCGGATGCCTAGCGCGTGTGCCTCGCTGATCAGCGCGTCCGCGTCCGCCAAAGTGCCGAAGGTCGGCTCGATGGCACGGTAATCGCTGATGTCGTAGCCGGCGTCGGCCATCGGTGACGGGTACCACGGGTTGAACCAGATGGCGTCCACGCCGAGATCCGCCAGGTATGGCAGTCTCGCACGCGCACCAGGCAGGTCGCCGATCCCGTCGCCGTTACCGTCCGCGAAGCTGCGCACGTAAAGCTGATAGATCGCGGCGTTCCGCCACCATGGCTCCGTTATGGGCACCGAGAACCTCCTTATCGGGAATTAGTGAAATGGGACGATTTCTTTGCGGCTTTGTCGGCCGTGGCATGTCATGAACTTTAGAAACTCAGTCCTTGATTAGTTTCCTCAGTTCCGGTGCGGTTAGCCCCGGATGCCGCCCGCGGTAAGGCCGGCCATGATGTTGCGCTGGAAGACTAGGAAGAAGATGATGGTCGGGACCGCGGCCATGGCGGACGCCGCGATGATCAGGTTCTCCGGCGTGCCGTACGTGGCCTGCCAGATGCCGACATTCAGCGTCTCCCTGGTCGGGCTGTAGCCGTACTCCACCAGCAGCGGCCACAGGAAGTCCTTCCACACCGCGACCAGGCTGAAGATCGAGACGACGGCGATGATCGGCCGGGAGATCGGCAGCACGATCTTCCACAAGATCCGCAGCCGGGACGCCCCGTCGACCTCGGCGGCGTCGATGTAGTCCGTCGGGATGGAGTCGAAGAACCGCTTGAGCAGGAAGATGTTGAACGCGTTGGCGACCGACGGCAGCCAGATCGCCTCCGGCGAGCCAACCAGGTTCCAGTTGAAGAACGGCATGTCAGCGACCGTCACGTACTGCGGGACGACGAGCACCGTGGCGGGGATCATCAGCGTGGCCAGCATCATGAACAGCACCACGTTGCCGAGATACGGCCGCAGCTTGGACAGCGAGTACGCGGCGGCCACGTCGAAGACGAGCTGGAAGGCCAGCGCGCCGACCGCGTAGTACACCGTGTTCCACAGCATCTTCGCTACGTCGAGCTGGTTCCACGCGTCGACGTAGTTGCTGAAATACACGTGATGCGGGTACCACGTCGGCGGCGGGGAGATTGCCTCTGTCGTCGACTTGAGCCCGTCGGTGAACAGGAAGTACATCGGCCCGATAAAGATCAAGGTGAAGGCAATGATTATCAGGGTCAGAATTGACCTGTAAATAATCTTGCCATGACGGCTATTGCGCTGGACGTCAGAGATGAGCGTCCTGGTTGCCACCGGCGCCGACCGCGCAGCCTTGCGGGTAATGGCGGGGCCGGCGAGCCGGGGGGAGGTTACGGCCATTGACGATCCTACCTTTCTGGCTAGGTTCTAGCGGCGCTCGCGGGTGGCCAGCATGAACCCGCCAGAGAACACCGCGAGCACCACCATGAGGATCACGCCGAGCGCGGAGGCGCTGTTGTAGTTGCTCGCGCCACTCATGGCGAACGCGTACTGGTAGATGAGCATCACGACCGACTGGACGTTATCGCCCACCCCGCCGCCGCCCTGGGTGAGCACGAACGACTCAATGAACATCTGCATGGTCGCGACGACCTGCAGCATCGCTAGCAGGAGCAGGATCAGCCTTGTCTGCGGGATCGTGACGTGGCGGATGCGCTGCCAGATGTTCGCGCCCTCAAGCTCGGCGGCCTCGTAGAGCTCGCCCGGGATGTTCTGCAGGGAGGCCAGGTAGATCAGCGTGGCGCTGCCCATGTTCATCCAGGTCGACGCGATCACCACCGAGAGCATCGCAATGCTGAAGAATCCGGTTCCCGGCGTCAGGAACCACTGCGAGGTCGGCAGGTGCAGGAAATGCAGGATTTCATCGAACAGGCCGTACTGCGGGTTGTAGAAGTAAACGAACAGGAGCAGCGCCGAGGCGGGCGGCAGCATGACTGGCAGGTAGACCAGGATCCGCAGGTATCCCTGGGCGTGCCGTAGCTCGTTGAGGAAGATGGCGATGAAGAAGGGCACCGCGTACCCGACGACGAGCGCCATGACCGTGAATTCCAGCGTGTTCCGCCAGGCCTGCCAGAACGTCGGGTCATGGATGATCCGGGTGTAGTTGGAGAAGCCGGCCCAGGCGTAACCGCCGCCGTAGATCGGCTTCTGGAGGCTCATGATGACCTCGCGGACGATCGGGTACCACGAGAAGAACGAGAAGCAGAGGACCGCACCGATCAGGAAGCACCAGGCAGAGAAGTTCCTGCGCACTCTAGGCAGGAGGTGTGGTGCAGGAGCGGAACGTTCCGTTCTGGCAAAAATCTTTAGTTTTGGAGGCGGCGCGGTGGCGACCTTTGCCATTTCTTCTCCCAGTAGCTGGCTATCAGGGGCGACGCAAGCCGGGCGCGGGGGGTAGCTCCCGCGCCCGGCAGAGCCTGCGGTAGGCTATCCGGCGCTGTTGGCCAGGATGGTGTTAACGTTGGCTGCCGCTGTCTTGAGCAGGTTCGGGATGTTGACGTTCGCCTCGGTAAGGACCGCCAGCATGACCGGGTCCAGGGTCTTGTAGACAGCCTGGGCATCGGTGGGTTCGCCGTCGCCGTTCTCGTTAGCGGCGATGAACGTGGAGTAGTAGCTCGTGTTGATCGTGGCGGACGCGGTGCGCAGAGCGTTGATCTTCTGGCCCGTCGCGCCCTGGAACAGCTCAGGCTCCGGGAAGCCCACCGGGAAGCCATCAGCCTTCTGGCGGGTGAAGTTGAACTGGCCGGTGCCGGGCGTCAGGTCCTCGAAGTCGATGAACTTGATGCCGGCCTCGATCTGCGCCGGGGTGTCCTTCTTGGCGAAGACGTAGTCGTTGCCGCCGGACAGCGGCCGCCGGGGTGCCGTTCACGCTGGGCAGCGGGCCCATGCCGATGTCGCTCAGGGTGCCCTTGTCGGTCGGGACGATCACGTTGTAGATGTCATCCGGGGCGGCGATGTACATGCCAAGCTTGTTGGCGGCAAACTGCTGCTGCAGCGTGCCCCAGGCCAGGCCCTGCGTCGCGCTCATGGCGTTGTCGGTGAACCGCAGCGTGTGCAGCGCCTCTAGGACCGCCTGGCCGTTAGCGTTGTCGAAGTTGGCCGTCGGGGGCGAGGTGGTGTCGTTGACCATCGACCCGCCGAGGGCGTCAATGTAGGACGAGAAGTGCCAGCCGCCGTTGTTGCCGGCGCTGTAGTCGCCCCAGCCCTCGATGCCGTTGCCCAGCTTGGAGATGGCCTTGGCGTCCGTCTCCACCTGTGTCCAGGTGGTGGGCGGGTCGTTGGGGTTCAGCCCAGCCTTGCTGAAGAGCATGCGGTTGTAGATGAGGCCCTGGGTGTAGTTGGAGGTCGGCAGCCCGTAGATGGTGCTGCCAGCCTCGACCGCCTTCATCGAGCTGGGTGCGATGTCGTCCAGGTTGGGCACGGTCTTGGTGTTCACGTACTGCGTTATGTCCGCCGCCTGGCCAGAGAGCAGGATCTGCGGCAGGTCAGTGAAGTAGCTGTAGAAGATGTTCGGCTCGCTCCCGGCCCTCAGCATCGAGGTGAAGGTCGCGGCCGACTCGCACGGGTAGTTGTAGATGCTGTCGATGGTGATGCTCGGGTTCGCCTTCTCGAAGATGGCGACGTCCTCAAGCCACTCCTTGTGCAACGTCGCGTTCTGCGCGGAGGCCGGTGCACAGTCGATGGAGATGGTGACGGGGCTAGCCCCGGTTGAGCTTCCGGTACCTGCTGACGTGCTGCTGCTGCTCGAGCAGGCCGCCGCGAGCAGGACGAGTCCAGCCGCGGTGACGACTGCTGCTACCGAGCGGTAGTGCAGTCGGGTGCGCTGTCTGCTCATCGATCGATCCCTTCCTTGGGCTGTCGTTAAGCGGAACATACGTGTATTGGCAGCAGAGCGCAAGATCTGTACGATTCATTGCAAAGACACAACTTGATTACGAGGAACATGGGTGGCATCGTGCAGGAAGCTGTGCATATCGAGCCAGGAGCGGTGCCGCAAGGGCATGCGGTTGCGCAAGCCCTTGCTGTCAGATGCCGTATCGTTGCAGCATGACGCGAACTCCAGCCAAGAGGCTGTCCGAGGTCGCCCAGAAGGTGGGGGTCAGCGAGGCGACCGTGAGCAGGGTGCTCAACGGCAAGGCTGGCGTGTCCGACAGCACGCGGGAATCGGTGCTGACGGCCCTGGACGTCCTCGGCTACGAGCGCCCGACCCGGCTGCGCGGCCAGCGGGCACGACTGATCGGCCTCGTGCTGCCCGAGCTGCAGAACCCGATCTTCCCCGCGCTCGCCGAGGTCATCGGCGGCGCACTGGCCCAGCGAGGGTTCACCCCGGTGCTCTGCACCCGGACGACGGGCGGCCTTTCTGAGGCCGACTATGTGGACATGCTGCTGGAACAGCACGCCTCCGGGGTGGTGTTCGCCGGCGGTCACTTCGCGGAGCAAGCCGCTCCGCACGAGCACTACGAGCTGCTGCGCGAGAAGGGCATCCCCGTGCTCCTCGTCAACGCGGCGATCGAGGGCCTGGACTTCCCGTGCGTCTCAACCGACGACATCTCCGCCTCTCAGCAGGCCTTCGGTCATCTCCTGGCGCTCGGTCACGAGCGGATCGGCCTGGTGCTCGGCCCGATGATCACATGCCGTCGCGGCGGAAGATGGCTGCCTTCCGCGCCGATGCCGAGCGCTGTGGCCTGTCGGTCGCGCCGGTCGAGCATGCGCTGTTCTCGCTGGAGGGCGGCCAGGCGGCCACCACGCGCATCCTGCGGCAGGGGGTTACCGGGGTCATCTGCGGCAGCGACGTCCTGGCGCTCGGCGCTATCCGGGCGGTTCGCCGCGCCGGCATGACCGTTCCCGGCGACGTGTCGGTCGTCGGCTTCGACGACTCCGGCTGGCTGAACTGCACCGACCCGCCGCTGACCACGGTCCGCCAGCCCATCGAGTCGATGGGCAAGGCCGCCGTGGCGCTTCTCATCAACCAGATGGAGACCACGATCCCGCATCCGGAAGAGCTGCTGTTCGAACCCGAGCTCGTCGTGCGCGGCTCGACCGGGCCCGTCCGGTCGGTGGCTGAGGCGGTTAGCGGCTGAGGCGGTTAGCGGCTGAGGCGGTCGGTGGCTGAGGCGGTTAGCGGCTGAGACGGTTAGTGCCCGGCACGCCAGCGGGGCGCGCGCTGGATGCGCGCGCCCCGCCAGCCAGGTCAAGGGCCTGGCTTAACTTTCACGGGTAGATGAGGACTTCGGAGGCCTGTGCGCCGTTCTGGACGCTGTTGGCGGTGAAGCTGAGCTCCACGTACTGGTCGGTGGTTCCGGCCGGGAGCGGGATGGTGACGGTGTTGCCGGTGGAGGGGTTCCAGGTGTAGGTGGCGGAGGCCACGAGGGTGCTGAAGGTGGTGTCGTTGGCGGAGCCGAGGACGGACAGGGTCTGGGTCCTGGTCGACCAGGCCGTTGACGGGGGCAGGTCGATGGTGATGAAGCCAGGGCCTGGACGGAGCCGAGGTTCACGGTGTAGGTGGCTGGCCAGGCGCCGTTGGTGGCTTCCCAGTAGGTGCTGGTGTTGCCGTCGACGGCGTTGGACGGGACGTAGGTCTGGGTGTAGCTGGACGCGGTGACCGGGGCGTTGAGGGCCAGGTCGGTGGTGGAGCTGACGCCGGTGCCCGACAGGGCGACGGTCAGCGGGCTGCCCGTCGCGGTGGAGGCGACCGACAGGGTGCCGCTGGCTGCTCCGGTGGCCGTCGGCGTGAACTTCACGGTGACGGTGCAGGAGCCGCCGGCGGCGATGGAGGTGCCGCAGGTGCTGGCCTGGCTGAACGGCCCGGTGACGGCGACCGAGGAGACCGTGGCCGCGCTGGTGCCCGGGTTGGTGACCGTGATCGTCTGGGACGGGCTGGTCGACCCGGTGACCGTGCTGGCGAACGAGACGCTCGACGGTGATGCCGTCAGGGCGCTGCTGCCGCCAGTGGACCCGCCGCCGGAGAAGACCTCGAATTCCGACAGCTGGGCCGCGGTCCAGCCGGTGTTGGCGGTGAAGCTCAGCTGGACGTACTGGGCGCTGGTCCCGGACGGCAGGCTGATCGTCACGGTGTTGCCGGTGGCCGGGTTGAAGGTGTACCCGGCGGACCCGACGATCTGGCTGAACGTGGTGTCGTTGGCGAAGCCCAGGACCGACAGGGTCTCGGTCCGGGTGGCCCAGGCGGCCGCCGGCGGCAGGTCAAGGGTGACCGAGCCGATCGACTGGACCGAGCCGAGGTTGACGGTGAGGGTCTGCGGGTAGGCGGCGCCGTCGGCGCTCTCCCAGTAGGAGCTGGTGTTGCCGTCGGTGACGTTGGCCGGGACGTAGGCCTCGTAGTCACTGCTGGCGGTGACCGGCTGGTTCAGGGCCAGGTTAGTGTTGGAGGACGCGGTCCCGGTGCCCGACAGGGCCACGGTCAGCGGGCTGCCGGCCGCGTTGCTGGCTACCGACAGGGTGCCGGCCGCCGATCCGGTCGCGGTCGGGGTGAAGGTGACGCTGGCCGTGCACGACCCGCCGGCGGCGATGGAGCTGCCACAGGTGTTGGTCTGGCTGAACGGCCCGCTAGCGGACACCGACGACACCGACACCGCGCTGGTGTTCGGGTTGGACACCGTCACGGTCTGCGCCGCGCTCGCCGACCCCACCGTGGTGCTGGCGAAGGCCACGCTCGACGGGGACGCGGTCAGGGCGTTGCCCGTGGCGCTGGCACCCGTGCCGGACAGGGCCACGGCCAGCGGGCTGCCGGCCGCGTTGCTGGCTACCGACAGGGTGCCGGCCGCCGATCCGGTCGCGGTCGGGGTGAAGGTGACGCTGGCCGTGCACGACCCGCCCGCGGCGATGGAGCTGCCACAGGTGTTGGTCTGGCTGAACGGCCCGCTAGCGGACACCGACGACACCGACACCGCGCTGGTGTTCGGGTTGGACACCGTCACGGTCTGCGCCGCGCTCGCCGACCCCACCGTGGTGCTGGCGAACGACACGCTCGACGGGGACGCGGTCAGGGCACTGCCCGTGGCGCTGGCGCCAGTACCCGACAGGGCCACGGTCAGCGGGCTGCCCGTCGCGCTGGAGGCTACCGACAGGGTGCCGGCCGCCGATCCGGTCGCGGTCGGGGAGAAGGTGACGCTGGCCGTGCACGACCCGCCCGCGGCGATGGAGCTGCCACAGGTGTTGGTCTGGCTGAACGGCCCGCTAGCGGACACCGACGACACCGGCACCGCGCTGGTGTTCGGGTTGGACACCGTCACGGTCTGCGCCGCGCTCGCCGACCCCACCGTGGTGCTGGCGAACGACAGGCTCGACGGGGACGCCGTCAGGGCGCTACCGGGGCTGGTGCCTCCGCCGCCGGTGCCGGGGAAGACCTCGAGCTCCGACAGCTGGGCGGCGCTCCAGCCGGTGTTGGCGGTGAAGCTCAGCTCGACGTACTGGGCACTGGTCCCCGACGGCAGGCTGATCGTCACCGTGTTGCCGGTGGCGGGGTTGAACGTGTACGTGGCAGACCCGACGATCTGGCTGAACGTCGTGCCGTTAGTGCTGCCAAGGACCGACAGGGTCTCGGACCGGGTCGCCCAGGCGGTCGACGGCGGCAGGTCCAGCGTGAGCGACCCGATCGGGTACGTCTGGGCCAGCTGCACCGTGACGGTCTGCGGGTAGGCAGTGCCGTCGTTGCTCTCCCAGTAGGAGGTGGTATCGCCGTCGGTCACGTTGGACGCGACGTAGGTTCCGTCGGAGGTGCTCGCCGTGGCCGGCTGGTTCAGCGCGAGGTTGGTGGTTGACGTGATGCCGTTACCGGTCAGCCCGACGGTTAGCGGGCTGTTGTTGGCGTTGCTAGTCACGGTCAGGGTGCCGGGATTAGTCGCCGCGGTGGGCGAGAACGTGACGGTCACCGTGCAGGAGCCGCCGACTGCGATGGTGGTGCAGTTGTTGGTCTGGCTGTAGGCCCCTCCGGTCACCGCGACGCTGGAGACGGTCGCGGCGGTGGTGCCGGAGTTGGTCACCGTCACCGACTTCGGGGCGTCGGTGTTGCCGACCAGGGTGGCGGGGAAGGACAGGCCAGCCGGGCTGGAGTTCAGCACCGGGCCGGGTGCCGTGCCGGTACCGGACAGGCTCACCGCGCTAGTGACGCCGCCGGCGTTGACCGTGAGGCTCCCGGTTTCGCTACCGGTCACTGTCGGCGAGTACGTCACGTTGACGGTGCACGAGCCGTTCGCCGCGATCGACGATCCGCAGGTGTTGGTCTGGGCGAAATCGCCGGTGGTGGAGACGGACGAGACCGCCGCGGCCGTGCTGGTCGAGTTGGTGACCGTCACGCTTTGCGCTGCGCTGGTCGTGCCGGTCAACTGCGGGCCGAAGTTCAGCGCGGTCGGGCTCGCGTTCACGCCGTAGACGGGCGGCGGGTAGACCGGGGCCGGCCACGGGCCACACTGGGTCGGGCTTAGGCCGGAGTTGCCGCCGTCATCGGTGATGACGAAGTTGCCGCCCTCGCAGTTGTAGCTCGGCGCGTTGCCCGCGTTGGCCTGCGCCACGCCGGTCGCGGTCACGTTGGTGAACGTGGCCGTGCCGCCGGTCTGCTCCTGCAGGGCGAAGGTGCCGGTGCCGATGATGGACACGTTGGTGAGGTTGACGTTGCTGATCGTGCCTTCGACCCACTCGACTGCCTCGAAGGGGCTTTGCTCGATCAGCGCGTTGGTCACGTTGACCGGGCCGCCGCCCCAGCCCTGGCTGCCGTCGAACCACAGCGCGCCTACGCCGAATTCCCAGTTCGGGTCGAGGTTGCCGTCTCTGATCATGGTGTTGTTGGAGACGGTGGTCAGGCCGAGCGGGGTGGAGGTGAACCGCTGGGCGACCGTGATGCCGCCGCCCTGGGTGATGCCGGTGTCCTCGACGAGGTTGCCGTTGACGGTGTTGTTGTTGCCGCCGTAGACCGCGATGCCGTTGGCGAGCTGCTGCTGCTGCACCGTGTTGTCGGAGATCGTGACGTAGGCGTCGGCACCGATGCCGGAGTCCGACCACAGCGCGATGCCGTCGTCACCGGTGTTGCGGACGTTGTTGTTGGTGATGGTCGTATCGGTGGTGCCGCCGTGCAGGTTGATGCCGTCGGCGGTGGTGTCGCGGATGCGCATGCCGCTGATGGTCAGGTTGGTCATCGGGCCGTCAAGCCAGACGCCGACCTTCATGTGCTCGATCCAGATGTTCTCGATCGTGGAGTTGCTGTACGCGCCGCCGATGCCGTTGACCTGGGCGCTGTCGTCGCGTATCTGGACGTTGCCGGAGATCGCGAAGTTCTCCAGGGTCACGCCGGTGCTGGGGTTGGGCGCGGCGTTGCCGTAGAAGCCGGGTGCCGCCCCGATGATGGTCGAGTACCACATGCCCGCGCCGTCGATCGTGATGTTGCTGGGCACGGCGACGTGGCCGGGGACGAGGTAGCTGCCCGGCGGGATCCAGACGGTGCCGCCCGCGCCGGCCGCGGTGATCGCCGCGGCGAACGCGGCCGAGGAGTCGCTAACGCCGGTGGGGTCGGCGCCCTCGCTGACGACGGAGACCGAGCCGGCCTGCGCCGGGGCGGCGGCCACCTGCTCGAAGTCGGCGAGGTTGATCGTGTACGAGGACGCGGTGTCCTCGGGGTCGACCTGCAGCGTGAACTGGGTGCCCGCCGGGTAGGTCGTGCTGAACAGCCGGTGCACCTCATCGTAGAAGTGGTGCGCGATGCCGGCGCTCGGCGTGTTGACGAACGGGTAGCTGCCGTAGTACCAGCTGTAGGCGTTGGTCAAGGTGAAGTCGGGCTGCTTGACGCCGTTGATGTACAGCGACAGCGGGGCGGTGTAGACCGACCCGTCCGAGGTGTCCGGGATGCTGTACCGGAAGTCGATGGAGTTGGTCGACGTCGGGGTGGTGAAGGTGACGGACTGGCCTGAGCCGCTGCCCGCGAGAGTGACGGCCTCCCGGCCGACCGCCTCGTCGGCAAGCTGGCCCTGGGTGTAGCTCGGGCCGATGACCGTCCCGGTGGTGGGGGAGTTCTGGGCCAGCACCTCGGTGTACGGCAGGCTCGCGCCGCCGCCTCCGGTCGCCTGCGCGGCGAGGGCCTGCGGGGCCGCGATAGCCGTGACGGCCGCGATACTCGCGGCCGTCAGCGAGACGGAGATCGCGCTGAGCGCGAGCGTCCGTCTCAGTCTTCGGAAAGAGTGGAACAACGTTGATCCTCTCGACAGGGGCGCCGGACCCGCTGGACCGGCGCTTGTTATGTTCCTGACCAAGACGGTAAACTTAGTGACATATCTACGCAAGATGTAAACGAGATGAAGAACGGGACAAACTTATCTAGGCAAGACACGAACGAGCCGCTAGAAGAGGCTGGTGATGCGGGTAGGGGACGAGGCGGCGGCGGGCGCTCTTACGAGTGCGGCGGCTCGCTCCAGGCGCGCACGGCGGTCACCAGCTCGGCGATGTCGCCCGGGCTGCTTTGCGTGCGCCCAGTGCTGATCACCTCCGCCGCGATGACCCCGTACTGCCGGGCCGCCTCGACGTCGAAGGCAGCGGGCTGAAGGTTGCCTCCACGCGTTGCACGCGGATGACCCGCAGTGCCCGCTGCGCTGCGTCCTCGGCGGAACGCACGCCCGCTAGCCGATGTTGTGGCGGTGCGCGTAGCCGATGGCGGCGGCCCGGTCGCGGGAGCCGGTCTTGGCGAAAATCCTGCTGATGTGCGTCTTGACCGTGTGGTTGCTGAGGAACAGGCGGGCGGCGATCTCCGTGTTGGTGAGGCCATCGGCGATGAGGGCGAGGATCTCGGCCTCCCGTTGCGTCAGCCCGTCAGGCGCCGGGGCGGCCGCCGGCCGCATCCCGGCGGGGCCGGCTGGCCTCACCGCCGCCTCCGGCCCTGGCGCCGCGGGCGCGGGCGGCGCCATGGCGGCTAGCAGCGTGGCCTGTACCTGCGGGCCAAGGACTGACAGGCCACGGGCGGCCGCGTGCAGGGCGCGGGCGATGTCCATCCGGTCCGCGTCCTTGGTGAGGTAGCTGCGGGCCCCGGCCCGCAGGGCCTGCAGGACAGTCGCGTCGTCGGCGTACGTGGTGAGCACGACGACGGCCACTTCTGGATGCTCGATGGCCAGTTGCCTGGTGGCACCGATCCCGTCAAGGACCGGCATGTGCAGGTCAAGCAGGATCGCGTTGGGATGGTGGCTGGCGACGAGCGCCAGCGCCTGCTCGCCGTCGGCGGCCGCGCCGACCACCTCGATGTCCGGCAGGGCGTCGAGCAGCAGGACTAGGCCCTCGCGGACGCTTGCCTGGTCGTCGGCGATGACGATGCGCAGCGGGACATCGGGCGTGGGAGGCACGGCGCTCACGATCCAATGTTCTCAGGCCAGGGTGGGTGCTCAGGCAGGAACAGAGCTTGCAGGCTCGCTGGCTGAGGCGAGCGGCAGCCATGCGGTCACGGTCCACTGGCCGTCGGCGGGGCCGGCGTCGAGCATCCCGTTCAGCAGCCGCAGCCGCTCCCGCATGCTGGTAAGGCCATACCCGGCGTCAGCGGTACTGACGGCAGTGCCTGCGCCCCCCGCCGCGTCCGTACTCGTCCCGGCTGAGGATGCGGGCGTGGTAGAAATCGGACCGCCGGTGCGGGGGGTGAGGTCATTGCGTACGGTGAGCCTGATGTCACCTGGCCCGAACTCCAGGCGGACCGTTACCGGCTGGCCGGGCGCGTGCTTGGCAGCGTTGACAAGGGCCTCCTGGGCGACGCGCAGCAGCGCGATGGTGGCGTCAGGTTGCACGGGCCGTGGAGTCCCGTCGGTGCGCATCTTGACGACAACGCCGTAGCGATCGGCGCAGGTCGTCGTGGCCCTCGCCAGCTCCTGCTCCAGTGGCAGGGCGTCGGCGTGCAGCGCGCTGATCGCCCGGCGTGTCTCGACCAGGCCCTCGCTGGCCATCCGCTGCGCGGCGGCCAGCAGCTCGCTGGCCTGCGCGATATCGCCCCGGTCGGTCAGCACCGAGCGGGCGGCCTGGATCTGGATCCCGAGCGCGCCCAGGGAGTGCGCAAGCACATCGTGGATCTCGCGGGCGATCCGGGCACGCTCGTCGAGCAGGTCGGCCCGGCGCTGCTCGGCTTGGAGCTGCTCGCGCTGGGTCAGCAGCGCCGCCGCCTGCTCGGCCCGTATCCGGTAGGCGGCCCGGTTGCGGCCGATCATGAAGCCGGCGACGAGCACAGTCGGCAGTCCGAGCAGCGTGCCGTAGCTGCCGCCGTAGGCCAGTCCGGTGACGTCCGTCGCCAGGACGCCCGCCGCGGTCACCGCCAGGCCCATCAGCAGGTCGCAGTCACTGCTCACCACCATTACCGCGATGAACCCGAAGACCACCATGGCGGTGCCACCATCCCCGACGGCCGACGCGCATCCCGTGGCCACGGCCATGACCCCAAGTGGCACCGGCAGCCACCGGGCGCGGTGCGGCCTGAAGAGGGGGGAGAAGTCAAGCACCGCCCAGCCGGCCATGCCCAGGCCGGCGAGGCAGTACCCAGCTACCTGGATAGCCAGGGCGAGGTCTGCGGGCGGCGGGTAGACGCGGAACATGAGCATGCCGATCCACGTGTACCCGAGGCTGCGGGCTAGGACGTTGAGCAGGCGCGGCATACCAGTTACGCTACGCGGCGGTGCCGGGCGGGCGCGTCAGACCGCAGTCCGATCCGTGGTACTAGTTAGCTAGCCGCGGGCCGGGCTAGTACCACGAGGTACCAGGTGACGCGGCCCCGGTTCATGCCCGATATCGCCGTGTGCTCCGATCCGCATCCCGCCGCGAAACGCCATCGTGGAACTCGCCAGCTTCCGCAAGCGAATCCCCCTAGGAGCACTGAAATGACCGAGCTCACCGAGGCGATGATCATCAACGCCGTTGTCCTGGCCACGGTGCTGGCGACCGACCTTGGCCCGGCGCGCAAGATTGGCACAGGGCGGCTGCTACGGCCCGTCATTGTCGCCGCCGTGATCATCCCCCTGTTCCTCAAGTCCCCAGTCACCCACGGCAGCGGCCTAGTGGTGGAGAGCGCGGGCGTAGCGTCCGGCGTGCTCGCCGGGCTGGCCGCCGCGGCCCTGATGGGGGTCTATCGCAGCCGTGAGACCGGCAAGCCGCTCAGCCGGGCGGGCTGGCCGTACGCGGCCTTCTGGACCGTCATCATCGGCGCCCGGGCGATCTTCTCCTGGGGCGCGGCGCACTGGTTCACCGGCTCGCTCGTGGCCTGGTGCATCACCCACCAGGTCTCGCAGGCGGCTATCACCGACGGGCTGATCTTCATGGCCATCGTTATGGTCCTCGTCCGCACCGGCGGGCTTGGCGTCCGCGCCTCGCGCCTCCCCAGCCCGGCCCTGGGCATGCAGGACGCCGTCGCGTGAATCACGGTCGCCTGGCCGGGCCGTTGCGAGCCGCTCGCCTGGGAGCAATTCCCGGCGGGCGGCTCGTTCGTCGTGGCGAGACCGTTCGTCGTGGCGAGACGCCGGGCCTACCCGGCGGCGGTACCCAGTTCCCCAGGGTCAGTCCCAGCCCCATCCTCCCCGGTACTGACCCCCACCCCTTTGGGCTGGCTACCCGGGGCCGAGCCCGGCGTCTCACCAACTGAAGCTAACCGCACAGCGCACTACTAAGGCCATCCCCGGATTCGGGGGTGCCTGCCGCCTGGCCGCCAGCCCTAGACTGGCCCGGTGGCCGCGCATGTCAGTACCGCGTCTGGCCAGGTCGTCCGGCTCGTCGAAGGCAGCCAGCTAGTGTTCGGGCGAGGCCCCGAGGTCGACCTGGCGATATCTGCTGGGCGGGGTCTTTCCCGCCGCGCGGGTGTGATCAAGACGACCCCCGAGGGTGCCTGGATCGCCAACATCAGCAAGACGCACGCGCTGTACGTGACGGGTGACGGCTACCGGATCAGGCTGCCCCGGCTGGAGGGCGACGGGGACCCGGCCGGCGGCTGGCTCGTTCACGCGGGCACGGCGATGGTCGGCTCGCGCGCCATGATGGACGATGGGCTTCAGCTGGTGATCACGGTGCCTGGCCGGCACCGGCGACCTGGTGTGGCGGGGGAGGCGGCGAAGGCCGGCGCCAGCCCGGTGCCAGCCGACGTTGACGGCACGCTGCTGCCCCTCTACCTGGACCCCACGACCAAGCTCTTCCTGGTGGCGCTGATGTGGTGCCGGCCGTGGCTGCTCGACCCGAGCGCGGCCTCCCCACTGCCGCGCATCCCGGAGATCGCCAGGGCCGCGCTTGAGGTCACGGGGGCGCACCATGAGCTCGAGCGGTTCGACACTGACAATGAGTTCCGCGACCGGCTGTCGGCGCGCGTCTCCGAGCACGTCAAGGTCCTGCGCCGCAAGATCACCGACCGGGAGCTCGCCGGGGCGGACGTCCGGCTGTCGGACGAAGTCGCCGTCCGGGTGCTGATCGAGCACGGGGTGATCTCCGCCGGGGACCTGCGGCTGCTGGCTGACCCCGCGTGGTGCTCCCGGCAGGAGGACCTGTGGTGGAGTCGGGGCCAGTGATCTTCCGGGGGACGACCTTGCACCCGCGCGGGCAGGCTAGGAGGTGCCGGCAGGCGGCTGGGCTCAGGCTGAGGGAGCCTGCCCGGATGGGGGCGGCCCGGACGGGAACCCGGATGGCGGGGATCCGGACGGGGGCGGCCCGGTTGGCAGGACCCCGGATGGCGGTGGCGCCGGGGGAACCGGATTGACGGTGAACGAGATGGTCGCTTTGCGCCCGCCGGATCCGGTTACCAGCACGGTGTAGGTCCCCGGCGGGATCGAGTCCTGGAAGAAGTAATGCCCCTGGTCGATCGCGTAGTTGAACGTTCCTTCCAGGTCGGTCAGCGGATGGTCGCGTGAGGCGCGCACGCCGACAAGACTGACAGTGACCGAGGTGAAGGGCATGAAGCCATTGCCGTGGATCACGAAGATCGTGTTACTGTCGCCGTACGGCTGGCTGATGCACAGCCGCGGCGTGCTGCTTTCCACCGGGGTCGTACACGCTATTGACGACGTCGCCACGGAGTCTGGCGGCGGCGAGCCCGGCCTGTCCAGCGCTATCCCGAGACCAGCGCCCGCTGCCAGCAGCAGCACGATAACTGCTGCCGTGGTCGCCCAGCCTGTCCGCTCCACGAACCGGCCGGGTCCCGAGGTTAGGCGGCGAGTCCGCTCCGGCCTCGTGCGGAAGCCGCCCGCCGACGCCTCGCCCGCCGGCGCCTCGCCCGGCGACTCAAAGCCAGGCAGCGGGGTGTGTGAACCCGACGTGGAGTCATTGGCAGCCGGGGAGCCTGAGCCGTCCGTCGCCCAGCTTCCGGGGCCGTCGCCCGCCTCACCGCCCTCCATGTCGCTGCTCGCCGTCTCGGTGCCTGCCGCGCCGCGGTGCCCTGGGTCCCGCTCCTGGCGGTGGTCCTGACTGATCGGGCCGCGCTGGTAGTCGGCGATGAGCGCCATCGCGGAGTCGGGAAGGTAAGGAGAATGCCCGGGGGTAGCCGGGAAGACGTGCGGGCCCAGTTGCGCGAGGATCGCGGCGTCGGTCGGGCGATCGCGCGGCACCCGCTGCAGGCACGCGGTCACCAGGCCGACCAGCTCGTCCGGGAGGCCTTCCAGGTCCGGCTGCTCGGTCGCCAGCCGGACGAGGATGTCCATGACGGTCTCACCCCGGTAGGGCGGATGGCCGGTGGCGGCGTACACGAGCGTCGCGCCGAGCGAGAAGACGTCGCTGGCCGGCGAGGCCAGCGTGGCGTCCCTGGCCTGCTCGGGGGCCATGTAGGAGGGCGTGCCCGCCGCGCCTTTGGCGAGGGTGAGCTGGACTCGCTCCGCCGACCTTGCCACCCCGAAGTCGATCACTCGCGGGCCGTCCGGTGCGACAAGCACATTCGCCGGCTTGACGTCGCGGTGCAGCAGCCCGACGCCGTGAATGGACTGCAGCGCCTCCGCGCAGCCGACGGCGAGCCAGCGGACGGCAGGGACCGGCAGCGGGCCGCACCTGCGCACCAGCGTGCGCAGCGACGGCGCCGGAACATACGCGGTGGCCACCCAGGGCAGGTCCGCCTCCGGGTCCGCCTCAATGACCGAGGCGGTGAACACCCCGCTCACCCGGCGCGCCGCGGCCACCTCGCGGGCGAACTTGGTACGGTAGCCGGGCTCTTCGGCCAGCTCAATCCGGATGGTCTTCACCGCGACGAGCCGGCCAGCCGTGGACCGGGCAAGGAACACCTGCCCCATAGCCCCCGCGCCCAGCTTCCCGATAATCGCGTAAGGCCCGATTCGCTCCGGGTCCCAGCGGCGCAGTGGCTGCAGTATCGACTGTGAGGCCATCGGCCGCCTCCTCGTGTGATCGCCGCAACCAATCTTCCACATTCGGGGGCATGACGGACAGTTAGATGTTGGATTGCAGGGAAACCCCGTGAACTTTCACCGGGGACCTTCCTAGATGCCCTGAACCACAGCCCTTGTGCTATTGGGTCGGAGTTGTCCACTCCAACCGAGGCCCGCGACCGGCACCGGACTGGATCCTCGCAAGCCCCATAACGTGCGGCGGGAGGCCCGCAGCGGGCTGGTCTACAGCCCGCTTACCAGGGTGACGCCGCCGTCGATCACGAGCGTCTGGCCGGTGATCCAGCTGGCGTCATCGGATAGCAGGAAGGCGACCGCGCCGGCGATGTCGGACGGGACGCCGAGGCGCTTGAGCGGGTAGCTGGCGCAGACCTGTTCCTCGCGCCCCTCATACAGCGCGCTGGCGAACTTCGTCTTGACCACGGCGGGGGCGACCGCGTTGACCCGGATGGCAGGAGCGAGCTCCACGGCGAGCTCCGTCGTCAGCCGGATCAGGGCCGCCTTGCTGACCCCGTACATGCCGATCCCGGGGCTGGGGTGCAGGCCGGCGATGGAGGCGACGTTGACGACCGAGCCGCCATGGGCGCCCATCCAGGCATCCCGCGCCCGCTGCGTCCAGGCCAGCGGCGCGAGCACGTTGACGGCGAGGATCTTGGCGGCGGCACCGGCATCGACGCCGGTGACCGGGCCGAAGACGGGGTTGATGCCGGTGTTGTTGACGAGCATGTCCAGCCGGCCGAAGGCCTCAATGGTCGCGGCGATCGCCTCGGCCTGGTGGTCCCCGTCGTCGGACTTGCCGGGCACGGCGATGGCGACGTCCGGGCCGCCGAGCTCGGCCACGGCCGCGGCCAAGGGCTCGGCGCCGCGTGCGGTGACGCACACCTTCGCGCCGCGGCGAACCAGTTCCGTCGCGATGCCAAGCCCGATGCCTCGGCTCGCCCCGGTGACGATCGCGACGCGATCCTGCAAAGACGTCATGCTTTTCTCCTTGCGGTTCGGCGTTCCGGCAAGGCTAGACCACGCGATCCTTGCCGCGGCTGGTCAGCTGCTCTGGCCGGCAGCTGACTTGCGGCCCACGCCGCCGTAAACGTTCACCTCCGACGGCGCCGGGCGGGGGCCACCGCCGACCGGGCGCCAGTCTGACACGAGCACGACGCCCGGCGGCACCAGGTCAAGCTTGCCGAACGCGAGCCGGGCGAACTCGTCGGAGTCGCGCGCCTGCGCCGACACGCCAGCTCCCCGCAGGGTGCGCTGGCCAGAGGCGACCGCATCGGTGGCGTGCTCCATGGTGATGTGCGTGGCGACGAAGTAGCTGCCGGGCGCCATGGCGTCCAGGAACGTGGCGAGGATCTGCGCGGGATCGTCCTCATCCTGGACTAGGTGCAAGGTGGCGAGCATGGTCAGCGCGACCGGCTGGCTGAAGTCCAGCACGTCGCGGGTCGCCGGGTCCGACAAGATCGCCTCCGGCTTGCGCAGGTCGGCGTCGATGTAGGCGGTGCGGCCTTCCGGCGCGGACGTCAGCAGCGCGCGTGCGTGCGCGAGGACCATGGGGTCGTTATCCACGTAGACGACACGCGATTCGGGCGCTATCGCCTGAGCGACCTCGTGGACGTTGTTGGCTGTGGGCAGCCCGGTCCCGATGTCGAGGAATTGCCGGATGCCGGCCTCGGCCACCAGGTACCTGACCGCGCGGTGCAGGAACGCGCGGTTCTCCCGGGCCGAGGTACGCAGCGACGGGTTGCTGCCGAGCAACTGCTCGGCAGTTTCCCTGTCGGCCGCGAAATGGTTCTTGCCGCCGAGGAAGTAGTCGTATATGCGGGCCATCTGAGGCCGGCTCGTGTCGAGGTCAGGCACCGCCGCTCCCGCTGCGGGATCTTCCATGCCAGGTTCCTTCGCTGTATGGACGAGAGGGTGCCGCCGTCCGTGGTCGCATACCGGCATAATTGCCGCGCGGATGTGATTGTAAGCGGCGCGGAGGGCGTAGGTTGGCCGGGGGTGCGGGAGTGTCCGCGTCACGTGGGCCGGCCCTAGCGAGACCGAGCAGGTAACCTCGGATCTCCGGGACACCGTTGCGGTTGAGTGCTAGGTGGCGTTCATGCCGCAGCCCCTAGCTGTCATCGCGGAAGGAGGATGCCGTGACACCGCAGGACGCACAGCCGACCCCGTCCGGTAATTCGGGGACCCCGGCCAGTGAGCCTGTGCTGCCCGGGCAGAGCCGCGAGGACACCGACCTGGACTGGGGGGATTACCCAGAGCGTGACGAGGACTGGCTGCAGCGCGACCGTCCGCCGCACTGGGCTGACTTCTAGGCTGCCGACTTCTCGTTATAACCCCGAAGCTGACACCGTGCGGAGGCAAGAATGGACACCTGGGAGCCGGCACCAGCCAGCCGTAACCAAGAGCGCGTGGTCACCGAGTTCCGCGCGAACGCCGGGAAGGTCGGCGGCTACCACGAGGGCATGCCGCTGCTGCTGCTGACCACGACCGGCGCTAGGACCGGCCAGCAGCGCGCCACCCCGCTTACCTACCTGCGCGACGGTGACCGGTACGTCGTCGCCGCCGCGGCCGCGGGTGCCAGTGCCCATCCGGCCTGGTACCACAACCTGGCCGCCAGCCCGGATGCCACCGTCGAGGTGGCCGCAGAGACCTTTGACGCCACCACGACGATCGCGGCCGGCGCGGAGCGCGACGCCCTGTACCAGCGTTGCGTGGCTGCCTACCCGCAACTGGCGCAGTATCAGTCCCTGACCTCCAGGGAGGTCCCGATCGTGGTGATCGCCCGGCGCGGCTAGGCCTGCTCTCCTTCCGCGCTCACCTTGGCGATCTCGAGGCGTCAATGAGCGCGGTGCAGCTGGAACCTCGGCTGCGCCATCGACTCGCGCAGGTCTTGGCGCATCACCGCCATCGACTCGCCCACGTTTTGGCGCTTCGCCGCCAGCGAGTGGCCCCGTTTTGGCGCTTCGCCGCCATCGACTCGCCCACGTTTTGGCGCTTCGCCGCCATCGAGTGGCCCCGTTTTGGCGCTTCGCCGCCATCGACTCGCCCACGTTTTGGCGCTTCGCCGCCATCGACTCGCCCACGTTTTGGCGCTTCGCCGCCATCGACTCGCCCACGTTTTGGCGCTTCGCCGCCAGCGAGTGGCTTTAAGAACCGTGAAAGCGCAGGTGAGCTCGAACCGTTATGGCCCGGGACCGCCAGCGAGCTCAAACCGGCCTGCGGTGGCTCAGCCCGCCCGTCGCTTGCGGTCGCCGATTGCCGAGTGCGAGAGTCCTTGGCGCGAAGAGGAGTTGCTATCGCTGCTTCAGAGCCGTGGCGAAGGTACGCCACGCGGTGGCCGCGAAGCTCAGCACCGCGCCGTCGCGGTCCTTAGTATCCCGGACCTTGACCGTCTGGTTAGCGTTGCCGGCTTCTACACAGTCGGTTTGTGAGCCGGAGTGGCTGGACTTGCGCCAGGTGGTCATGCGGTCTCGTCTCTTATCTTGCGGAGGAGGTTCAGTGATTCGCGGGGCGAGAGTGCCGCCGCGCGGATCAGGTTCATGGTAGTCATCAGGCTGGCGACCTGCTCAGGGGCCTCGACGATCATGCCGCCGCCGTTGCACTCGGTATAGGCGGCGGACGGGGCGTTCGCAAACTCGAATATCCGGATCGGACCGTCGGTGCCGGGGTGGTCGCACGCGGAGAACGGGAGCACTTGGAGCACGACCTCGGATGAGGAGATGCACGCGTCCGCCAGCTTGTCGAGCTGGGCGTGCATTATCTGGGGCGAGCCGATCGTGTGGCGCAGCGCTCCCTCGTGGATGACCTCCCACAGCCGGGGCCGGCCGGTCTCCCGCTGGAAGATCTGCTGGCGCTCCATCCGGGCGGTGAGCTTTCTCTCGACCTCGTCCGCGCTGAGGTAGGGCTGGCCTGCCGTGATGACGGAGCGTGCGTAGTCCTCGATCTGCATGGGGCCTGGTATCACTCGCTGGTCCCATTCGTGGATGTGCACCGCGCGGTTCTGGAAGTCGATCACCGGGGCGAAGTAGCTGGGCCAGGCCTCGCGTGCTACGCAGCTCCTGGAGGTCGGCGAAGGTCTCGGGAGCGCTGAATGCCTCGTCGCACTTGGCGGCGAACTCGGCGGACGGTGACTTGGCCAGCGTCTCGATCTGGCTGACCAGCGAGGTCGAGTACCCCAGCCTGCGCCCGAACTCGGTCTGCGACCAGCCATTCTTGTGCCGCCAGGCCTTTAGCTGCTTGGCGAACTTGGCCATGGCGGACGCTTTCACTTCTGACATGGTGCTTGCTGCCTCCCTCTCGCCGAATTTCACCAACAGATCTATTATTCACACACTCTATGGGTAAGCACGGTGAAATCCTGCGGCCACTGTAATCGTGGCTTCACGGATCGCGCGGCCCATCGGAATGGATGGGCCTTGGCGCACCTGCTGCTACATCGCCGGTGCCTATGAGGGCTGTCAGGGGCGCGTGATCCCCGGACACCTGCCCGCCGCAAGGGGAAGCCAGCCCATGAACGTCCACTCAGCGCCATTGACCGCAGTGCCCACGCCCGCAATGTCCACGGCAGCGATGCGCGCGCCGGCGGTACCGTCACCAGTCGGTGCGCGTATTCCGCCGGACCCGTCGCTTCCAATCGGCCAGCGGGACTGGCACGAGCGGTTCCCGTGCCGCGACTACGTAGAGTTGGCCGCCGACAAGGCGGCGGTTCCCGCTGCGCGGCACCGACTGCGCCTCGATCTGAAGGAGTGGGGGCTGCACTCGCTCCTTGACGACGCGGAACTGGTCACCACTGAGATTGTGGCCAATGCCGTCAACGCCACCTGTGCAGTGAACTGGCCCGCCTCCCGGCCACCCATCCGCATGTGGGCACGCGCTGGCGGCGGCATCCTCGTCGTCCTCGTCTGGGACGCCCGCGCCACCGATCCAGCGCCCGCCAGCCCGGGTACCGATGACGAGACTGGGCGCGGCTTGCTGTTCATCCGGGCCTACTCCCGTTGGGGTTATTACCACCCGTCCGGCGACGGTGCTGGAAAGGTTGTTTGGGCCCAGTTTCCCAAGCCCCCCGACGAGACAACAGTTTTCGCCACCTGAAGCCCCGCGTGGCTGGCATCAGCGCCGGCGACAGTGCGGCCATGCGGGACGCAAGCCGGCCCCAGCGGTGCGACCCGCATACCGCTGGGGCCGCTACCCCCAGTAAAGAAAAGGAAGGAACACCCGTGGACCACGACACTCTGACCGACTTCCCCCACATCACCCTAGACCGGCTCAGGCTCGCCGCCGACGTCATCTTGTCTGAGGGCGAGGACATCGGCGACGCCCTCACTGCCGAGCTCACGCTCTTCAAGGAGCGCGTTGAGCGCGCCCTCCTTCTCCCCGCGCGCCCAGACCCCAGCACCAGCACCGGGCAGTAACAACGTGACTGCCGCGCGGGGCCACGACCGGCAGTCGGCCTCGGCTCCGCGAACGGCCTGGACGACGACGCGGTGGCTGCGCCGTTCACGAGGTACCTGGCGGTAGCGGACATAACCGTCTATCTCGACACCAGTCCAGTCCAGTCCAGCCCAAGCCGAGCAGTCCAGCCCAAGCCGAGCAGGCCAGGCGAATGCGTGCTAAGCACGACCAGGCCGACGCGTTAGCGGCCGACTCACTCGATGCCTGACGCCTGGATGGCCAGAGCTGTTGATTGTGCCGAATTTTGCGGCACAATCAACAGCAGAAGACGGCGCGGGCAGGCCAGCGTCCCAGAATTGGCACATCATTTGCGACCTGCGTTACATGAGGAGTTCACGGTAATTCTGTGACGACTGAGGTAAGTAACATTATCTGCTCGCCTACGACAACTCCACAACATTTAGCCTCGCGCTGCCGTCCGGCATCCCGCTGGCCGCATGAGAATGACCACATCATAGGGCAAACGTGAGCGAATCCGACAGGCGCCACACGCCGTCGTGCCCGAGCCCGTACCCGTACCCATACCCGTGCTCGTGCCTCGCCGGTCGTCGCGTGGGCGAGAAGTTGGCGGTCCCTCCCCGTGCCATGTCGGCGAGCCGACACATATCAAGGTGCATTTACCACGTAATGACATCTATCGTCACGAGTCACTTATATGGCAATTAATACGCCAGTTCGAAACTTAGTCCCGCTGGGTGACTCTCTCGCCTCTACCGTCGGCGATATTCAGCCCGTCTGCCTGGAAGAGGGTGTCGCATGGCTAGCATGCGCCGATCGGCCCTGACCATGACCGCTGCTGGCTTGCTCAGCCTGTTGACCGCGGCGGGCGGGGCGGTCGCGAACGCGAGTCCTGCCGCTGGTATCAAGGGCGACCCGCAACCAGAGACCGCGCCCTTCGTGATCGGCGCGTCGAACTACGGCGGTGGCAGCATCGCGATGGAGCCGAATGGCACCCTGGTGGTCGCGCGCGGCGACACAAGCGGCTACATGAAGATCATCGTGTGCGTCCTTGACCGCGGCGCCCGCAAGTGCGCGAGCTCGGTCACCCTCAGCCCGCCCGGCGGCGATAGCCTCTACGGCTTCCCCGAGGTGTTCATCCCGTCGGCCAACCACGTCGTCGTCCTCATGGGTACCAGCGAATCGGACCTGCTGTTCTCATCGGACAATGGCGGCAAGACGTTCGCCGCCCCGGTACAAGTGGGAACCCTCGCCGTGGGGGCCGCGGCGCTCGTCGGGGATAACGTCGTCTTCACCGAGGGGGATGACAGGTACGGGGCGGAGGTCGAGTCCGTCCCCGTCACCACCAGCGGGCCGCCCGTCGGCCAGCCTGCGGTCGCCACTGAGCAGGAGGCGTACGACGTCGCCGTGGGCAGCTACAAGGACGGCGCGCTGATCGGGTCCGACTACGACGGCACCGACTACACGACCTACGTCGCGTACGCGGCCGCCGAGTCGAACTTCAACACGTCCTCCTCCTACCACAACGTCGGCAGCTTCGCCCACGAGCAGCTCATAGCGATGTCCGGCGACGCCTTGCTCACCAAAAAGACCACCGGCAACGAGGCCTTGGAACTGCGGCTCTTCAACGGCAAGAGCTTCGGCGCGGTGCACACGGTGCCGGGCACCACGGGCGGCGGCCCGGAATGGTTCGCCGTTGCGCAGGACCCCAGCGGCCGGGTGCACGTCTTCAGCGAGCGGGCGTTCTCCCCCCGGACCTACGACTTGTATGAGGCGTCCACGGTCACCGGCGCGTCCTGGACCTCCGCGGTGGACCTCGGGTACGCGGCCGCGAGCGACTACTTCAGCGAGGCTCTTGACGCGGATGGCACCGGCCTCGTTCTGGGCACCGGATCGGACGAGCCGGCGTGGGGCTTCCCCGTGCTGGCTACGCAGAGCGCGACGTTCAGCCTCAGGGCATCCAAGATCGGCAAGGGACACGCCACCGCTGGCAGTGGCGTCGCCTCCCCTGCGGCGAAGGGCCGCGTCGTCGACCTGCAGGTTGAGCGATCCGGGCTGTGGTACACCGTAGCGGCCGCCCATGAGGCCGTCGGCGGCAAGTACAGCTTCACGATCAAGGGAACCGCAGTGGGGACGTTCGACTACCGGGTGGTCGTCTCTGACCTGGCCGGCTACGTCCAGTACGGCTACTCGGCGGCCCGTGCGCTGAAGGTCGTCAGCTAGCCGCAACTCCCACGACAGGTGGCTGACTGGCCGGTCGGCGGCGCGTGGTGGAGATTACCCCGGGGGAACGTGTGAGACCACCACGGGCCGCCGATACCTGAGGCGGCCGACTTGTGACGGTTGGGGGCCATCCGTCCGTACTGCCTCACAGGTACCGCGGAGGCGTTGACGTGCCGGGAAACAAGTTGGCGATGTCCGATTTCACCCGGCGGCGAGCCCGTACCCTGCCCTCCCTGCCGCCCTGAAGTCATGATCAGGTGTCGGTGCCGTTGCTATCACACGGAAAGTACACGCATAATCATGCGATTTGCTGCCTGTGAACTCGGAAATCCGACAAAACGGACAGTGATCGCCAGGCGGGCCGCTGCGACACGCCCGAAGTTGATTACCGACGTGTACTTTTACTGGATTTCGAAAACCGACCGCGGCCGAAGCCGAGTCCGAAGCCGGGGCCGAGGCCGAGTCCGCCAAGGCCGGGACGTCCGCTAGCGTCTGGTGCTGGCCTCGGTGGCGGGAGCGTGCGCGGTCGCTCAGCCGGCCGGCGTGCGGCTCGGGCGGGTAACCCGGGCAGTTGCGTAGTCACACTCCGGGTTCTCGCAGAGGGTGACGATGCCGCGCGGGCCATCGCTGAGGTTGGCGCTCGTCGAGCCTGGCACCGTGTCCGAGCGCAGCCGGGGCTGCCCGCACCGGGGGCAGTTTCCCGGCAGCGCGTTCCCCCAGGAAGCCAGCGGGCTGGAGGCGAAAGCCCCGAGCAGGAACAGCCCGGCGATCGCGAGAGCGGCTATGCCCAGCGTGACCAGGACCGGAACCGAAAAGCCGCCAAGCAGCGCAAGCGGCAAGGGAAGGAGCCGGCTGACCACATGCGGCACGACGATGAGCAGGCCGCCCACCGCAGCGAAGCACACGGCCATGCCCAGCAGGGCGGCCATGGATGCGCCCGACCTGTGCTGCCCGCGCTCGGCGCGCGCCGCCTGGATCAGGATGTCCTCGTCAGCTAGCTGGCTCGTCATGCTGGTCCTCCGCGTAGCGCGATCACCTTCTTAGAGCATGCCACCACACGCCTGCGCGCGCATCCCCCTAGCCCGTACCAGGGCTGGCGGGTTTGGCGCCCTACGGTAATTTCGCCGCCGCGCCTCGCGGGGGTGGTGGCGCGTCGAGGGCGCAGTGCGTCAGGTGATGTTGTGGTGCGGCTTGGGCTTGCGTTGGCGTGGCCCCGGCTGGGGGCGGATTGCGGATGGTGAGCGCGGCGAGTGCGCCGCCGGCGACGCACAGGGCGGCTGCGATGAGGGAGGCGGTATGGAACCCTGACGACAGCTGGCTGGTGTTCCGGTAGTTGCTGCCGTGGATGCCGCCGGCGGCGGGGAGCAGGGCCACGGCGATCAGCCCGGCGGCGCGCGCTACGTCGTTGTTGACCGCGGAGGCTATGCTGGCGTGCCTGGTCGGGGCGGAGGCCAGCGCGGTGGCGGTGAGCGGTGCGACGGTGATGGCCAGCCCAACCCCGAAGACCAGGACCCCTGGCAGCACCTCGGTGGGGTAGTTTCCCGACTTGCCGGTGAAGATGAACAGGGCCAGGCCAGCCCCGATGAGGACCGGCCCGACGCTCATCTGCAGCCGCGGGCCAATCCGCCCGGCCAGCGCCCCAGAGCGACTGGACAAGGCGAGCGTGATCACGGTGGCGGGCAGCAGCGAGACCCCGGACTTCAAGGGGCTGTAGCCCGACACGTCTTGCAAGTTGATGGGCAGCAGGAACAGGGTTCCGCCGATGGCCCCGTACACGATGAACGTGACTACGTTGGTGGCGGTGAACTGGGTGGAGGAGAACAGGCTCAGCGGCAGCATCGGCGCCGGGGTGTGCCGTTCCCATCCCACGAAGACGCAGAGCAAGAGGGTGCCGCAGCACAGGGCCACCAGGGCCGGGCCGCTGGACCAGCCGTCGGCCGGTCCCTGGATCAGCCCGTAGGTCAGCCCGATCAGCCCTGTGGTGGCCAGCGTCCCGCCGACGACGTCAATGGGCGCGGTGGCGCCGGCGTCACGCGACTCCGGCACGTGCCGCCAGGTCACCGCCACCACGATGGCGGCGATCGGCACGTTGATCAAGAAGATCAGCCGCCAGGACGCCGCCGATACGAGCCACCCGCCGATGAACGGGCCAATGGCGGTGCCGAGGCCGCTAAAGCCGGCCCAGAAGCCGATTGCCTTGCCTCGGTCGTCGGCGCGGAATGTCGCCTGCAAGATGGCCAGGCTGCCGGGGGTCAGCAGCGCCGCACCCACGCCTTGCAACCCGCGAGCCCCGATCAAGGTGCCCGCGCTCGGGGCGATCGCGGACAGGATTGAGGCCACCGCGAACCAGACCACGCCGGCCAGGAAGATCTTCTTGCGGCCGTACTTGTCGCCCAGTGCCCCGGCGATCAGCAGCAGGCCCGACAGGGACAGCGCGTAGGCCGTCACGACCCACTGCAGCGCCGCGAGCCCGGTGCCGAACTCGCGGCCGATCGTCGGCAGCGCGACGCTGACCACGGTCGCGTCGATGGAGGCGATGGCAGACCCCAGCACCGTGGCGATAAGGACCCACCGGCCCTGGGCAGTGGCCAGTGCCAGGCCCTCGCGATCGGCGGAAACCACGGGATCACTCACGTGAGGTCACTTCCTCCCAGATAGCCCCACGGGCGGCTAGCTGCTATGTACCCCCAGCCGGCTGTCCCAGCAGCCAAGCCCGCGTCCAGGTCGGCAGCCAGGTCGGCAGCCAAGCCCGCGTCCAGGTCGGCAGCCAGGTCGGCAGCCAAGCCCGCGTCCAGGTCGGCAGCCAGGTCGGCAGCCAAGCCCGCGTCCAGGTCGGCAGCCAGGTCGGCAGCCGTGGCGGGGCGCGAGGAAAGTCTTACTACTTAGGAGTAACATTGGGCCAAAGCGCGCCGTGACATCAGGAGCAGTAATGCGTCGAACTGTGTTCAGTGAGGACCACGAGGCCTTCCGGCAGACCTTGCGCGAGTTCATCCAGGCCGAGGTCGTGCCGAATTACCAGGACTGGTTCGATGCCGGCATCGTCCCGCGCGACTTCTACTACAAGCTCGCCGAGCTTGGCATCTTCGGCATTGAGGTGCCAGAGGAGTATGGCGGCGCGGGTATCGAGTCCTTCAAGTACTCCGCGATCGAGACCGAGGAGACTGCCCGGGCCGCCGTGACCTTCGGCGCCTACGGCGTGCATGTCGCGCTGTGCCTGCCGTACCTGCTCAAGCTCGGCACCGACGAGCAGAAGAAGCGCTGGATGCCGAAGTTCGTCTCCGGCGAGACGATGTACGCGATCGCGATGACCGAGCCGGGCACCGGCTCGGACCTGGCCGGCATGAAGACGACCGCCAAGCTCTCGGCCGACGGCTCCCACTACGTGCTCAACGGCGCGAAGACGTTCATCACCGGCGGCGTGAATGCCGACCGGGTGATCGTCTGCGCCCGCACCGCCCCGCCGAAGGACGACGACCGTCGCTATGGCATCTCCCTGTTGGTGGTCGACACCAAGCTCCCCGGCTACACCGTCGGCAAGAAGCTGGACAAGCTCGGCCTGCGTACCTCCGACACCGCCGAGCTGTCCTTCTCCGACGTCAAGGTCCCGGCCGAGGAACTGCTCGGCGAGGAAAACAAGGGCTTCTCCTACCTAGGGCAGAACCTGCCACGCGAGCGGCTGGCCATCGCTTACGGCGCCTATGCTCAGGCTGCCTCCGCGGTTGAGTTCGCCAGGAAGTACACCCTGGACCGGCAGATCTTCGGCAAGCCGGTGGCCTTCTTCCAGAACACCAAGTTCGAGCTCGCCGCCTGCAAGGCCGAGGTTGACGCCGCCGAGGCCGTGGTCGACCGGGCGCTTGAGGCGCACGACGCCGGCGAGCTGACCGCTGCGGAGGCCGCGTCGGCCAAGCTGTTCTGCACGGAGGTCGCCAGCCGCGTCATCGACCGCTGCCTGCAGCTGCACGGTGGCTATGGGTACATCAACGAGTACCCCATCGCCCGCCTGTACGCCGACAGCCGCGTCAGCCGCATCTACGGCGGTACCTCCGAGGTGATGAAGACCATCATCGCCAAGGACATGGGCCTGTAATTTTTATCCGAACGGGGCCGTGGCTATGGGATGAGGACGGCCGCGCCGTCGAACCGGCCTGCCTTGAGGTCGGCCAGGGCGCGGTCAGCCGCGTCCAGCGGGTACTCGTGGGTGGTGACCGAGAGCCGGTGGGAGCCGGCGAACGCGAGGAACTCACGGGCGTCGGCGCGGGTGTTGGAGGTGACGCTGCGGACCTGGCGTTCCTGGAACAGGTGCCGCTCGTAGGACAGTGGCGGGATCTCGGACAGGTAGATCCCGGCGATCGCGAGCGTGCCGCCACGGTCCAGCGCGGCCAGGGCGGTCGGCACCAGGTCGCCGGCGGGCGCGAACAAGATCGCAGAATCCAGCGGCGTAGGCGGCGTGTCGGTGGGGCCGCCAACGAACGAGGCGCCGAGCGAACGGGCCAGGTCCCGCGCTTTCGCGCCTCGGGTCATCACCGACACTGTGGCGCCCTGCGCGAGGGCGACCTGGGCGGCCAGGTGCGCGCTGCCGCCGAACCCGTACATCCCGAGGTGCCCGCCCGCGGGGAGGGCGGCGCGCTTCAGCGCCCGGTAGCCGATAATGCCGGCGCACAGCAGCGGGGCGAGATCGGCGTCTGAGTAGCCGTCGGGGAGCGGGTGCGCGTAGGCGGCCGGGACAGTGAGGTACTCGGCGTAGCCGCCGTCGGCGTCCCAGCCGGTGTAGGCCGAGGACGGGCAGAGGTTCTCCGCGTCGCGCGCGCAGAACCGGCATGTCTGGTCGGTCCAGCGCAGCCAGGCCGCCCCGGCCCGGTCGCCGGCCGCGAACCCGGCCGCGTCGCCGCGCCCGGCCGCAACGACCTCTCCGACGACCTCATGCCCGGGGGTGACCCCGGGCCGGCGGGTGGGCAGGTCGCCCTCGGTCACGTGCAGGTCGGTCCGGCACACCCCGCAGGCGAGCACCCGCAGCAGCAGCTCGTCCGGCCCCGGCTCAGGCACCGGGGTATCGCGCGCCACCAGTGGTTGCCTGTCCCCGCCGTCGATCGTGACCGGCCCGGGCCGGTCCACATGCCACGCCCGCATCGCAGCCCCTTCCTCGGTCCTGCAGTAACCCGCTGATACCCCTTGCCGGGCGATTTTAAATACCCTCATTCTATTACGGAACGGACCTATTGCCATTTTGTCGGTATTTCTCCCCCCGGCGAATCTCGCTCATTTTTCCTACTGGTGATCGTCGAGCTTTAGCGCTACCATAATCAACGGGTAGCGATATAAACGCACTGAGCGACAATGGGGGATTCTGGTGGACGCGTTCGTTCTGCCTGGTTTCTACCTGCCATACCCGGCCCGCCTCAATCCGCACTTGGAGCAGGCGCGTGCGCACAGCATGACGTGGGCGCGCGAGATGGGCATGCTGGACACGCCGAAGCCAGGTGGCGGCGTGATATGGGACGATGCAGCGCTCGAGGCGATGGACTACGCGCTGCTGTGTGCCTACACGCACCCTGACTGCGATGGCGGCACATTGGACCTGATCACCGACTGGTACGTCTGGGTGTTCTTCTTCGACGACCATTTCCTGGAAACGTTCAAGCACTCACGCGACCATGCCGGGGCCAAGGCCTACCTGGACTCGCTTGAGCTGTTCATGTCCGACAGCTCCCAGTCCCAAGGCAATGAGTCCCAAGGCAATCAGTCCCAAGGCAATCAGTCCCAAGGCAATGAGTCCCAAGGCAATCAGTCCCAAGGCAACCGGTCGCCGGGCAATCCGTGTGAGGCGGGCCTGGCGGACCTGTGGGCGCGGACCGTGCCCGACATGTCGCGCTGCTGGCGGCAGCGGTTCGTTACGGCGACGCACAACCTCATGGTCGAGTCGATGTGGGAGCTTGAGAACATCGACGCCGGCCGGGTCGCCAACCCGATCGAGTACCTGCAGATGCGCCGTCGGGTCGGCGGCGCCCCGTGGTCGGCCTGCCTGGTCGAGTATGCCGTCGGCGCCGAGATCCCGGACCGGCTCGCCGCTACCCGGCCGCTGACCGTGCTCATGGACTCGTTCGCCGACTCGGTGCACCTGCGCAACGACCTGTTCTCCTATCAGCGCGAGGTCACGCAGGAAGGGGAGAACGCCAACGCGGTGCTGGTCTTCCAGAAGTTCCTCGGCACCGGCATCCAGCGTGCCGCCGACCTGGTGGGCGACCTGCTGACCTCCCGGATGCAGCAGTTCGAGCACACGGCGGTGGCGGAGGTCCCGGCCCTGCTCGCCGACCAGGGTGCCGCAGCCGCCGAGGCGGCGGCGGTCGGTGCCTACGTGAAGGGGCTGCAGGACTGGCAGTCCGGTGGGCACGAGTGGCACGCACGCTCCAGCCGGTACATGAACTCAAGCGGCACCACACCAGCTGAGCCCGGGCTGCGGAGCCGGCTGCGGCAGCACACCCACGTCCCGCATCAGCCGGTCGGGCACCTGCCGGTGCCGCCGCTGTACATGCCCTTCCCGGTGCGGGTAAGTCCGCATCTGGCCACCTCACGCCAGCACGGCGTCGGCTGGGCACGCGAGATGGGCATGCTGGCGGAGGGGCTGTGGACCGAGCGGCAGTTCCTCGGCTTCGACTTCGCCTACTGTGCGGCGGCCATCCACTCCGGCGGGACACAAGAGCAGACCTGGCTGTCGACCGACTGGCTCTCGTGGGGAACGTACGCGGACGACTACTATCCGGTGGTGTTCGGGAGCAGGCGGGACGTGGCAGGCGCGAATGCGTACACCAAGCGGCTCGCGCAGTTCCTGCCCACGGAACCGGCGCAGGCAGGGGCGGCGCAGGCAGGGGCAGTGCCGCAGAACGCGGTTGAGCGCGGGCTGGCCGACCTGTGGCGGCGCACCACCGGCAGCGTGCCGGCAACTACCAGGCAACCGTTCCGGCAGGCGGTGCTCGGCATGCTCGAAAGCTGGGTGTGGGAGATCGGCAACATGGCGGTCAACCGCGTTCCCGATCCGGTCGACTACGTCGAGATGCGGCGCAAGACATTCGGGGCGGAGCTGACGATGTCGCTGGCCCGGCTCGAGGCCGGCGGAGCCGCTGGCGGCACCCCGGCGAGCGTGCCACCGGAGATCTACCAGACCAGGGTCATCCGTGAGATGGAGACCGCGACCGCCGACTACGGGGCCTTCACCAACGACCTGTTCTCCTACCAGAAGGAAGTTCAGTTCGAGGGCGAGCTGCACAACATGGTCGTGGTCGTCGAGCATTTCCTCGACGTGGACCGGTGGACAGCCGCCGGGGTAGTCGCCAGCCTTATGGCCGAGCGGGTGAAGCAGTTCCAGCGGAACGTCGAGATAGGACTGCCAGCCCTGTTCGAGCAGTACCGGCTGGATGACGCGGCCCGTGCCGCACTGGGCAGGCAGGCGGCGCTGCTGCGCGACTACATGGCCGGCGTGCTGGCGTGGCACCGGGCGACCGTGCGATATGGCGACTCCGAGCTCCGGGCCAAGCACCTGGGATTCACGCCCGCGCCCACCGGCCTTGGCACCTCCGCGGCCCGGCTGGCCGCCGGAGTGCGACAGAGCCTTCTACAGGAAAACCGTAACTGAAAGACCCCGCAGAACCCGCAACTGAAAACCCGCGCGTCTGTACCGAGCCCGCTGTCCCGATTCCTACCGAGGAGGCATCCCCCATGTCCATCGAAACCGATCCGGTCGCCGCCCCCCAATCCGCGAACGGTCATGGCCCGACCCCACTGAGCCTGTCGACCACGGCCGCGCGCAAGCTCGCGACAACAACCAAGACCGTCCCGCAGATGCAGGGCATCACCTCGCGGTGGCTGCTGAAGCTGCTGCCCTGGGTGGAGGCCACCGGCGGTACCTACCGGGTCAACCGCCGCCTGTCCTACACCATTGGTGACGGGCATATCACGTTCATCGTCACGGGCGAGCAATTCCGGGTCATCCCCAACGAACTGCGCGAGCTCCCGGTCCTGCGTGACTTCGAGGACGTGGAAGTGCTCGGCGCCCTGGCCGGGCAGTTCGAGCAGCAGCAGTACGGGCCGGGCGAGGTCATCACCGAGTTTGGCCACCAGGCCGACCGCCTGTACGTCATCGCTCACGGGCGGATCAACAAGGTCGCCGCCGGCAAGTACGGCAACGAGATCATGACCGGCGTGCTGGCCGATGGCCAGTACTTCGGCGACCAGGTGCTCAGCCAGCCCGACAGCATCTGGGAGTTCACCGCCCGGGCCGACACGGCCTGCGTCGTGCTGTCGATGCCCCGCCAGGCCTTCGACGCGACACTTGGCCGGTCCCCGGATCTCGCGGAGCACCTGCAGCGGTTCCGTGCCCGTCAAGATCGTCCGCAAGACAAGCACGGTGAGGCGGAGATCTCCGTCGCGGCCGGGCACGATGGCGAGCCGGACCTGCCGGGCACCTTCGTGGACTATGAGACCAGCCCGCGCGAGTACGAGCTGTCGGTCGCGCAGACCGTACTGCGCGTCCACACTCGCGTCGCCGACCTGTACAACCAGCCGATGAACCAGATCGAGCAGCAGTTGCGGCTGACCATTGAGGAGCTTCGCGAGCGCCAGGAATCGGAACTGCTCAACAACGGCGACTTCGGCTTGCTGCATAACGCCGACTACGGCCAGCGCATCCACACCCGCAGCGGCCCGCCCACCCCGGATGACATGGACGACCTGCTGGCGACGGTCTGGAAGGAGCCGACGTTCTTCCTCGCGCACCCCAAGGCCATCGCCGCGTTCGGCCGCGAGTGCAACAAGAGCGGCGTCTACCCGCAGGCCGTTGACGTGGCCGGCCATCAGATTCCGGCATGGCGCGGTATCCCGCTGTTCCCGTGCAGCAAGATCCCGGTCTCGCAGCACAACACCAGCTCGGTGCTGCTCGTGCGGGCCGGCGAGGACAACCGGGGCGTGGTGGGCCTGCGGCAGACCGGCCTGCCTGACGAGTACGAGCCCGGCCTCAACGTTCGCTTCATGGGCATCAGCGAGAAGGGGATCATGTCCTATCTAGTGTCCACCTACTACTCCGCCGCGATCCTGGTCCCAGACGCGATCGGCGTGCTGGAGAACGCCGATCTCGGCTAAGAAGCCTTCCCACCCCCACCCCCACCCCCAGCCCAGGCCCCAAAGCCCCAGGTCCCGCGAAACGCACCTGTATGCCCACAATCGGTTACAAGGAGTTATTATGGCTGCTGTTAACCAGGAAGTGGCGGAGACGAAAACCGGCGTGACTGGCCAGCCGGTGCTGCGTAGCGCCTTCCAGCGCTCTGTCGCTGCGTACTGGAACGCCGAGCGAGATCCCGTTAACATCCGGCTCGGGGAAGTGGATGGCCTTTTCCACCATCACTACGGCGTCGGTGACTACGACCCGGCCGTGCTCGAGGCTCCCGAGGACGCCCGGGAGCAGGCCATCATCACCGAGATGCACCGCCTGGAGAGTGCGCAGGCGGAACTGCTGCTCGATCACTTCGGCCCGGTCTCCTCGGGCGATCACCTGCTCGACGCCGGATCCGGGCGCGGCGGCAGCAGCTTCATGGCCAGCCATCGGTTCGGCTGCCACATCGACGGCGTCAGCATCTCCGAGACGCAGGTCGAGTTCGCCAATGCCCAGGCAGAGCAGTTCGGGCTGGGGAACCGGGTGCGGTTTCACTTCCGCAACATGCTCGACACCGGGCTGGCGGCCAAGTCGCGGCAGGTCATCTGGACGAACGAGACCACCATGTACGTCGACCTCGACAATCTTTACCGTGAGTTCGCGCGGCTGCTGCCTAACGGCGGCCGCTATGTATGCGTCACCGGCTGCTATAACGACCTCACTGGCGGCAGGTCCAGGGCGGTCAGCCAGATCGACCAGCACTACATCTGCAACATCCATTCACGCGGCGAGTACTTCAAGGCCCTAGCAGCCAACGGCTTCGTTCCGATCAGCGTCATCGACCTGACCGCCGACACCATCCCGTACTGGGAGCTGCGTGCCCAGTCGCCGGTCGCCACCGGAATCGAGGACGCGTTCCTGAGCGCGTACCGCGAGGGCAGCTTCCATTACCTGCTCATCGCCGCCGACTACGTGGGCTGTTGACAGCCGGCCATTAGCGGGAGTTGATATCGGCCGTGCGGACACCGGCAGCGGTGCCCGCACGGCTCCAGCAATGACTGGCCAGGAAGGACATGGCAATGACCAATGAACTCGGTGGCCTGCCGACGCTGCCGGCCGGGCCGTCTGGCCTGGGTACCCGCGGGCTGCGCATTCCTGGCAGCCTGCGCCCTGGCCTGCGCTCGGCCGAGGCGTTCCTCCCGTTGCCCTACGTAGAACGGCAGTGGGGTGACGGCTCCTACCCTCCGCTGTACATTCCGGCGACCGCGCGCGTCGACGAGGAACTCGGTCAGGTGGTCAACGAGCGCCTTGTCGCCTGGGCGGCCAGGGTCGGGATCTACGCCGACCAGCTGGAGGAGTTCCGCGACACCGGGTTCGGCCGGCTCGCCATGCTCACCCACGCGGACACCGATGACCCCGACATGCTCCTGATTGCCGCCAGGATGAATGCCGCCTGGTGGGCCGCGGACGACTACTACGCCGACGACAGCGCACTGGGCGCCACCCCGACCGGCGTCCGCCACGGCTGGCCCTCGTGATGTCAGCGATGGACCCGCCGCCGTCTGCCGGGCGCTACACCGGACAGCTGCAGGAGGCGATCGGCGCCGACCCGGTCCTGGTCGCGCTGCGCTCCGCCCGCGAGCACGTGAGCAGGCATGCCACCGCGGCTCAGCTCATGCGGGTGTGCAACGCCACGGCTCAGATGTACGTGAGCTGGACCGCCTACGCGGCCTGGCGGTACCTGGGTGAGCTGCCCGCCGTCTGGCGCTACCTCGCGGCCCGGCAGCACGACAGCTTCTACACGTCCATGACGCTCGTTGACGTCGTGGGCGGCTACGAGCTGTCGTCCAGCTTGTTCGACGAGCGGACCTTCCATCGGGCGCTCATGCAGGCGGGCACCGCGTCCGTCATCGTCAACGACCTGCACTCAGCGGAACGCGAGGCAGCCGATGAGCTCCCGGACTCCAACGTGGTGCTGCTGATCGCCGCCGAGGACAAGGTCACGCTCCGGGAGGCGACCGAGCGCACCGTCGAGTTGCACAACGACTTCGTCCGAAGCTTCGAGGCCAGCCAGCGCGAGCTGTCCGTCGTCGCGTCCGTCCCGCTGCAGCGCTTCCTGCGCGGCGCCCAGGCGTGGATGGCGGGCTGCCTCGAATGGCATGGTTCCACCGGCCGCTATCAATAACAGCAAGGAAGACAAATGTCAACCCATACCGAACGGACCGTCCCCCCTGCTGCGACCAGCGGCCTGCTGAGCCTCGCCCCCCCGGCGGCGCGGAAGCTGGCCACCACCACCAAGACCCGCCCGCAGATGCAGGGCATCACTCCCCGCTGGCTGCTGCGGGTGCTGCCGTGGGAGGAGGCGGGCGGCGGGACCTTCCGGGTCAACCGCCGGCTGACCCACACCATCCCTGATGGCCTGATCACCATGACCGGGTCCGGTGATGGCCTGCGAGTCCTGCCCGGCGGGCTTCGCGCGCTTCCGCCGCTGCGTGACTTCGACGACGAGGGCGTGCTCGGCGAGCTGGCCAGCCGCCTGGAGCGCCGCGACTACCGGCCCGGTGACGTGCTCGCCGCGATCGGGCAGCCCGCCGATCGCGTCTGCCTCATCGCCCACGGCAAGGTCGCCAGGATCGCAGTCGCGAAGTACGGCGCCGAGACGGCGCTGGGCACGCTGGCCGACGGCCATTACTTCGGCGACCGAGTCCTGGCCGGGCAGACCGCGAGCTGGGAGTTCACCGCCAGGGCGGCCACCGACTGCACCGTCTTCATGCTGTCGGCGCAGCACGTCGCGGAGATCGCTGTCCGGACCGGCCTCGGCGCTCATCTCGACGGCTACCGCGCCAGCCTGTCGCGGCCGCGCAACTCCCGAGGCGAGGCCGAGATCACCCTGGCCGCCGGCCACTTCGGCGAGCCTGACCTGCCAGGCACCCACGCGGCCTACGACACCAGCCCGAGCGAACTGGAGCTGTCCGTCGCCCAGACCGTGCTGCGGATTCACACCCGTGTTGGCGACCTCTACAACGACCCTATGGACCAGGTTGAGCAGCAGATCCGGCTCACTATCGAGGCGCTCCGTGAGCAGCAGGAATCGCAGCTGATCAACAACCCGGAGTTCGGGCTGCTGGCCAATGTCGCGCCCGGCGAGCGCATCCACACCCGCTCCGGCCCGCCGACTCCCGACGACGTGGATGAGCTGCTGTGCCGTCGCCGCAAGACCAGGTTGTTCCTCGCGCACCCGAAGGCGCTCGCCGCGTTCGGCCGGGAGTGCAGCAGGCGCGGCGTCTATCCACCCACCACGCAGGTCGACGGCCAGCAGGTGATGGCCTGGCGCGGGGTGCCGGTGCTGCCCTGCGACAAGATCCCGGTCAGCGACCACGGCGTCACGTCGATTCTCGCGATGCGCACCGGCTTGAAGGACGACGGAGTTATCGGCCTGCGGCAGACCGGCATCCCGGACGAGCGTGAGCCCGGGCTGAGCGTCCGCTTGCGCGGCACCGACGACAAGGGGATCATGTCCTACCTGGTATCCGCCTACTACTCCGCCGCCATCCTCGTCCCCAGCGCCCTCGGCGTCCTTGACAACGTGGAGACCAGCCAGTAGACGAGCCGCCGCCGTGGGGGACAATGGCGCTGAGCAGCTCGTGCTCGGCGTCCACGAGTCCCGGCGGCGCAGGCTCCTCGGCAGCTGACCCGCCTGGCCTGCCTGGCCCGCCTGCCCTGCCTGGCCTGCCTGGCCCGCCTGCCTGGCCCGCCTGCCTGGCCCGCCTGCCTGGCCTGCCTGGTGACCGCCCCGCGACCGCCCGGCGACCGCCCGGCGAATGGGACTTATGTCAGAATTCGTACCCCAATATGTCCATTGCGTGACGTTTTGTCGGCCTGATCCAGGTACATTTTCTGACATAAGGTGAAGCCAGTTTCGCGCTGGCGCCGAGTGCAGGCCCTAGCCGCCTTCGGGTGCCTCGGTCAGCAGCACCCAGGTGCGCGCGGCCAGGCCGGGGTGACCAGTCGCCGCGCTGATGATGCCAGTGACTCGACTGACCACTGCGAGCTGCTTGTCTCGGTCCAGCGCACCCGCATCTAATGACCCAATGCTGCTTACCTCATTCACCACAGAATTACCGTGAGATGCTCCTGTCGCGTGGGTCGCAAATATTACGGCAATTCCGGGGCACTGGCGGGCCGTGCGTACCTTTTGCTGTCGATTGTGCCGCAAAATGCGGCACAATCGACAGCGTTGATGCCTTGCCCGTGCTCGTCTTGCGGGACTGTTTGGCAGTACCTTGTTATCTCAAGGTTCCGAGATCCAGCCATATAGCTGCCGGGTTCGACGGGTCGATCACGGCCATCAGGGTGCGGCCCACCCGAAGCTCACCTACCTGAAGCTGACTGACCGACTGCTGCATCGTGGCCGGGTACGGTGGCATCCCCTCCGGTGTCACCGTCAGGTCGAACTCCACGAGCAGGTCGAAGTTAACGGTCCCGATCTGCCGCATCCCGGTGATCATGACGGGACAGTGCGCCGCGAACCCGTCGGCGCCTGTAGCGGCGAGCGCGGCTGCGTTGGCCGCCTGCGTCTGCCTTGCCATCATCTGGTTGACAACGGCCATCCGCTCCTGAGCGGCGGCGAGCCGCTCGCCCACCGGCGGCGCGTTCCTGTCGATCTCCTTGGCCTGCTTCTGCAGGTCCCGAATGCTCTTGAAGACGCCCACGGCTCAGCTAGCCCGGTAGAGCTGGTTAAAGCGCTGCGCGACGGCGGGGTTTCTCTTGATCCGGTCATTCCATCCCTGGGACGCGGTCTCCCAGGCGAGCGCCCCAATTTCGTGCGATGCCGCGACCTGTACCAGCTTTGACGGGTCGTAGTTGAACGCGGCGACCCCCTTGCTCACTGCGGCGAACTGGTCGAGGGCGACATCGGCGATCGGCTCGAAATCGGGTCCGGCCGGGTCAGCGCCGGCCTGGGCGCCACCGCTCTGGGCCATCTTGGCCTGCATCGCGGCCTGCTGAGCCGCGGCCATCTGCTGGGCCTGTGCGGCCATCTGCTGCGCCTGTGCCACCATGCCGGGGGCGGCGTTGACCATGTCCTTAGCGTCCTTCAATTGCTTAAACAGTCCCACGCTGGTAACTCCTGTCCTTTTCGCATTGATATCGCTCCATGCCGCCCATCCATCGGGGAACCTGAAACCAGATCGGCACCACAAGAGTCGCTCAGGCCCTCTTGCTGTCCTCTTAACGTTGGCTGAACGGCACGCTCACTGTGCCCGGTAGCTTTAGATGGCGATTGGGCGCGGCTGGAAGGTGACAAGGGTGACCGCCAACGAGGGGCAGCCGTTGCGCGTGGCCTTGCTTGGGCCGGTCCGTGCCTGGCGCGGAGACGTGGAGCTCGAGCTTGGGGCACCGCAGCGGCGGGCAGTGCTGGGATTGCTGGCGGTGCGTGCGAACCACGTGGTTGCGCGCGATGAGCTAATCGACGGGATATGGGGCGAGGAGCTGCCGTCCAGATCGGTCAACGCGCTCCACGTCCACGTGGCCAGGCTGCGGGCAGCGCTCGAGCCCGATCGGGCGCAGCGGGCACCGAGTCAGGTGCTACTGGCCAGCAACCAGGGGTACACGCTGAGCCTGGCGCCCGGCCAGCTTGACGCGCAGGTGTTCGCCGAGCGGCTGGCCGTGGCCCGCGCGTCGCGCGCAGCGGGTGACCTGGCTGGCGCGGCCACCTCGTTCGACGTGGCGCTGCGACTGTGGCAGGGGGCTGCGCTAGCCGGCATTCCCGGCCCGCTGGCGCAGATCATCCGGACCGGCCTTGAGGAGCAGCGGCTGGCCGCGATTGAAGAGCATGTCGATGTCATCCTTGCGCTCGGCCGCCACGCCGAGGCCGCACAGCAACTGGTTGAACTGGTGCGCGGGCATCCGCTGCGGGAGCGGTTCAGCGCCCAGTTGATGCTCGCGCTGTACCGGAGCGAACGACAGGCCGAGGCGCTGGCGGCGTTCGCTGACGCCCGTCGCGTTCTGGCTAGCGAGCTTGGCATCGAGCCAGGCCCGCAGCTGCGGCAGTTGCACGCGCGGATCCTCGCGGCGGATCCTGGCCTGGATTTTGCGGCTGGCGAGGCGGCCGTGTTCATGGCGGCGCCCCAGGAGAAGGAGCGGCCGGCGCTGGCGCAGCTGCCGGCGGACGTAGCCGCGTTTACTGGGCGGGCTGATGAGCTGGCCGAGCTGGACCGCCTGGCTGCCGAGTCACCGGACATGGTGATTTCCGTCGTGTCGGGTACTGCCGGGGTGGGCAAGACCGCCCTCGCCGTTCGCTGGGGACGGCGGGTGGCCAGCATGTTCCCCGATGGCCAGCTCTACGTAAACCTGCGTGGCTATGACCCCGGCCAGCCTGTGCTGCCGGGAGACGCGCTGGCGGGATTCTTGCGGGCGCTCGGCATGGCGGGGCAGGATATCCCTCCCGGGGAGGATGAGCGTGCCGCTGCGTACCGCAGCCTGCTGGACGGGCGGCGGGTGCTCGTGGTGCTGGACAACGCCGCCAGCGTAGAGCAAGTTCGTCCGCTGCTGCCCGGCTGTCCGTCCTGCCTCGTGGTGGTGACCAGCCGTGATTCCCTGCCGGGACTCGTCGCCCGGCACGGCGCGCGGCGACTGGACCTGGACATCCTGCCGCTAGCGGACGCAGTCGGGCTGCTGCGCACGCTGATCGGCGACCGGGTCGATGCCGAGGCCCGCGCGGCGGAGGACCTTGCCGGGCAGTGCGCGCGGCTACCCCTGGCGCTGCGGGTGGCCGCCGAACTGGCCGCCGCCAGCCCCGGCAGCCTCCTCGCGGAGCTAGCCGACGAGCTGGATGGCGAGCAGCGGCGGCTGGACCTGCTTGACGCGGGCGGAGATGGGCGCACCGCGGTTGGCGGCGTGTTCTCCTGGTCCTACAGGCATTTGCCGGCCGAGGCGGCGCGCGCGTTCCGGCTGGCAGGCCTCCACCCGGGACCCGACTTCGACGCTTACGCCGCTGCCGCGCTGACCGGCGTGACCATAACGCAAGCTCGAGATGTTCTGGCGCTGCTGGCCCGGGCACACCTCGTCCACCCGGTGGGCGCCGGGCGGCACGGGATGCATGACCTGCTGCGGGCCTACGCCAGGCGCCTCGCCGGTGCAGACGACGGCGAGGCGGCCCAGGACGCGGCGCTGACCAGCCTGTACGACTACTACCTCGGCGCCGCCTCAAGCGCGATGGATGTCCTGGTCCCAGCCGAGAAGCACCACCGGCCCCGTGTCTCCTCGGCAGGCACGCCCGCTCCCCAGATGGGCAGTGCCGCCCAGGCCCGTGCCTGGCTTGATGCCGAGCGAGCCACCATCTTGGCCGTGGCTGCGCACGCCGCCATGCAGGGCGCGCCCGGCTACACCACCCGCTTGGCCGCTACCCTGTACCGGTACCTTGAGACTGGCGGGCACTACGCGGACGCTGCCAACCTGCATGGCCATGCCAGGCAGGCAGCCTGCCTCATCGGCGACCGCGCCGCCGAGGCCACCGCGCTCACCAACCTCGGCATCATCAGCTGGCGGCAGGGCCGCTACCAGCAGGCGGTCGGCTACCACTGGCAAGCCATGGCAGCGTCAGTCGAGATCGGCGACCGGACTGGTAAGGCCGTCGCACTGGCCAACCTCGGCATCGTCTACGAGCGGCAGGGCCGCTACGACGAGGCGGCAGGCTGCCACCGGCAGGCACTCGCCTTCTACCGCGAGACCGGCGACCGGTCCTGTGAGGCCCGTGCGCTGGGCAATCTTGGGTCGGTCGCCGGGCGGCAGGGCAACCACGAGGAGGCCGTCAGCTGGTACGAGCGAGCCTGGCACTGTTCCGTGAGATCGGCGACCACACCGGCGAGGCCAGCGCACTACCGGATCTCGGCCTCGCTTACGAGCAGCAGGGGCGTTATGAGCAGGCCATGGACTGCTACCAGCGGGCCCTGGCCCTATTTCGCGACAGTGGCGACCGGACCGGTGAAGCTGAGGCCCTCAATGGCGTCGGCTCGATCATGGCCTGCACCGGGCGGCCGGACGAGGCCCGCGCCCAGCACACCGTGGCCCTGGCCCTGGCCAGCCAGATTGGCGATACGTACGAGCAGGCTCGCGCGCACAACGGCCTGGGGGCCGCCCTGCAATTGACTGGCGACATCACCTTGGCGAGGCACCACTGGCTCCGTGCGCTGGGCCTTTACTCCGAGCTCGGATCCCCTGAACTGCACGACATCCGCATGCGGGTTGCCGCGCTTGAGTACGGAGATCCCCATGGTCCGCAAGACCTGGTGCCGCTGTGACATCGGGTCGTCATTAGCCGGGCGCCTCGCGCGACGCAGCGCCGGGCACATCGGAACAGGCCCTGCCTATGCCGCGACGGGGCGCAGGACGTCGGGGGTAAGGTCGGCGAGGGTGGGGTAGCCGTCAACGGCCATGATGAGGTCCGCCTCGGCGAGCAGGCAGCGCAGGACGTGGTGGATGCCCGCGGCGCCACCGAGGGCGAGGCCATAGGCGTAGGGGCGGCCGATGCCAACCGCGGTCGCGCCGAGGGCGAGAGCCTTGATGATGTCGGCACCGGAGCGGATGCCGGAGTCGAACAGCACGGGCTTTCCGCCAGCCGCGCTGGCGACGCCGGGCAGGCAGTCCAGGGCCGGCAGGCCGCCGTTGGCCTGCCGGCCGCCGTGGTTAGAGCAGTAGATGGCATCGGCGCCAAGATCGATGGCGCGGCGCGCGTCGTCGGGGTGGCAGATGCCCTTGAGGATCAGCGGCAGCGTGGTCAGCGACCGCAGCCAAGGCAGGTCAGCCCAGGTCAGCGGGTTTCCGAAGATGCCTGCCCAGTGGCTCACAGCCGCCATCAGGTCGTGGCCAGGCGGCTGCGTGAGGTGGGAGCGGAAGACCGGGTCGGTGAAGTAGTTGGCCAGGCAGTGCCCGCGCAGTTGGGGGAAGTTACTGGCGGCCAGGTCCCGGGGCCGCCAGCCGGTGATCCACGTGTCCAAGGTGACCACGATGCCCTTGAAGCCGGCCTTCTCGGCGCGGTGCACCAGGCTCGCGGCGAGCTTCCCGGTCGGTGGGCGTGTAGAGCTGGAAGAAGCCGGGGGTATCGCCCAGTTGGGCGACCACGTCCTCCATAGGGTCCGCTGACAGCGTGGAGGCGATCATCGGCACCCCGCAGCGTGCGGCGGCCGAGGCGGTCGCGAGGTCGCCGTGCCCGTCTTGGGCGCACAGGCCGATGACGCCGATCGGGGCCATGAACACTGGAGAGGGCAGGTGCAGCCCGAACAGGTCCACCGACAGGTCCCGCTTGCTCGCCCCGACCAGCATCCGTGGCATCAGCCCCCACCGGGTGAACGCGGAGACGTTCGCGCGCTGGGTGTGCTCATCGCCCGCACCGCCGGCGACGTATGACAGGACCGACGGCGGCAGCGCGTGCTGGGCCCGTGCTTCCAGCTCGGCGTACGACACCGGCAGGCTGGGCACCGTTCCGCCTAGCCCGGCAAGGTAGATCTCTAGCTGGAAGTCACCGAAGGCAGCCATGGCCGTGATGGTACCTATGCCGGCTTGTCATGTCTCCTGGGCGACCTGCTCGATGAAGCGCCTAGTGATGGCCGGGGGCAGCGCCTCGGCGCTGAGCTGGTCCATGACCTCCAGGTAGTGCTCCACGTCCGGGCGCTGCTCCAGGTAGATGGCGCTGGTGAGCTGCTCGATGTAGACCACGTCGGGCAGGGCCCGTTCCTCGAAGCGCAAGAACGTGAACGACCCGCTCTCGCCGGCGTGGCCCGCCCGGACGAACGGCACGACCTGGATGGTCACCTGCGGCATCCCGGCCAGCTCGATGAGGCGCTGGAGCTGGGCGCGCAGCACCGCCGGGCCGCCCACCGGCCGGCGCAGCACCGACTCGTCCATGATCGACCATATCCGTGGTGGGCTGGGCCTGGTGAGCAGGCGCTGGCGCTTGAGCCGCAGGGCTACCCGGTGCTCGATCTCGCCGGGCTGCGCGGCCTGGTGACCGAGCATGGTCACGGCCCGCGCGTAGTCCTCGGTCTGGAACAAGGCGTTCACGAACTGGATCTCAAAACTGCGGATCGTGGACGCCGCGGACTCCAGTCCCAGGTACGTCTCGAACCACTCGGGCAGGACGTCGCTGAACTTGGCCCACCAGTCCGGCTCGGCTGACTGCCTGGTCAGGTCGAGGAACTGTGACCGCACGTGCTCGTCGGTCACGCCATACAGCGCTAGCAGGTCCGTGACATCGCGGATCTTGAATCCTACCCGGCCGGTCTCCATGCGGCTGATCTTGGAGCGGGACCCGCGGATCCTGGTGCCGGCCTGCTCCGGTGTGACGCCAGCGGCCTCACGGAAGCGGCGCAACTGGATGCCGAGCATCATGCGTAGGACAATCGCGTCAACTGGCGCGCCCCCCAGGCCGGGAACTGGCAGTTCGCCACCTGGCATGACCGTATTCATCACTGCTCCGAGGAGGATAGATCGGTGCTCCGCGAGGCTGGTGCTCCGCGCCGCTAGCGGGTCAGACGCAGAGCATCGTGGCACGCCAATCACGCATGATACACATTAGGGAACTAGCGCATACCTTCTTTATGCATCCGTCCTTCCGCCACTCTGGGCACTGGAATACGACTGAGGAACAAGCTGGGGGAACAAGAGGGCTGCATGTGATTTGGGTGCCGCTAATCGGCTATTTTGCGACACGAGAGGCCGGCAGGCCCGCAAGATTAGCGCCGTCCGCAAGCCAGCCTTACGGGCCAGTGGCCCTCATGGCGTAGCGTGGCGAGCGGTTTGACCTCGGCTACGCCAACAAGGCAGGGTCGTTACGATGCGATCGCGCCACCGAGGCCGAACGGTTTGGGCTCGCCGTCGCCACCGAGGCCGAACGGTTTGGGCTCGCCGTCGCCACCGAGGCCGAACGGTTTGGGCTCGCCGTCGCCACCGACTCCGAACGGTTTGGGCTCGCCGTCGCCACCGAGGCGGATAAAGGGATGCGCCGTCGCCACCGACTCCGAACGGTTTGGGCTCGCCGTCGCCACCGAGGCGGATAAAGGGATGCGCCGTCGCCACCGACTCCGAACGGTTTGGGCTCGCCGTCGCCACCGAGTCTAGACGGTGGCCGTAACCGTCATCTCCGCCGGACGCCAGTTCGCCCCACCCCATGCGTGCGGCAGCGTGGGCAAGGAGGCCGGGATCAGCCGAGGTCGCAGGTCAAGGTGCTTGATGGCGTTGATGAAACTGGACAGAAGGTAGTCGGGCTCGCCAGCGGCCTGGGTGCCTGGCCGCGCTGCTGGCCTTCCTGCAGGCGGCAGTGGGCGCCTGGCCGGCCACTAGATCTTCCCGCTAGAGCCGCCAGCCAAGGACCTGCCCGGCCCTCACCGTCGGCGGGCCGAGCAGCCCGGTCAGGTAGCGGCCGAGCGCCGACTGGAGCCTGGTGACCGCGACGATGGCGGTGAGCTGCCAGCCCGCGAACTGCGCGCGCATCTGCGGCGCGTCCGGGTAGATCTGATTCGGCGGGAGCGTGGCTACCGTTGCGACTGGGACGCCCGCCGACTGCGCCCACAGCTGGTTGAGGTACATCGCCTCCGAGCTGAGCCCGTTGCCGTCGGTGGCGGCGGGGCCGCCCCAGGTGGGACCCATGAAGTACCCGCCGATCATCGAGGCGGGCTGGCCGGCGTCGGCTGCCCAGCGCAGCGGCGCGGTATAGGTAGCCACTGGGATAGGGACGACGAGGACGTGGGCGCTGGCCGGCAGGCGCAGGGTCGTGAATGCCGTCGCCCAGCCCGCCGGGACCTGTGACGCGTTCGCCGTCGGAAGCGGTGCGGGCACGAGCGGGATCACAGCGGCCACGGCGAGGCCCGCGACGATCCGGCGAGTCCCCGGCCATCGCTTGCGTGCCGCGTCGAAGCCGAACGCCAGCCCGGCCGCGGCCGCGCCGTCGGCGACGATCGAGAACCTGTCGGGGAGCACCGACCCGGCGACCGGCAGCGTCTGCAGCCAGTACCAGGGCAGCTTGATGCAGCTCGTGCTCGTCGCCGCCAGCCAGCAGGGTCCCACCGAGGGAAAATGCCCCGAGCACGGCGAACGCCACGGCCGCGGTCCGCACCGGCAACAGCCGCCAAAAGCATGCCGTCGCCAGCGCCAGCACGGCAAGCATTGGCCAGCCGAGGTAGCCGAGGTACTCAGGGAGCCCGCCCTGGAAGCTTCGCGCGAACGCCGTGCTGCTCGCGGTGTGCAGCAGCAAGAGCCCCGACGGCTGGATGAGCCCGGTGAGGTCGTTCTTGTAGAAATCCGGGGTGAACGGAGTGCCTTGCTGGCGCAGCGGGCCGAAGAACTGCACCCACAGTGGGTAGCCCGCGACCGCCGCCGCGACGCAGGCTCCCGCCGCCAGCCCGGTGGCCACATCCAGCAGCTGGCCGGCGATCGCCTGCGGGCGGGACGCGAGCACCACCGCCGCCATGATGACCACGGCCACGCCCGTGTCGAACAGCAGTTCCTCGCTCATGAACAGCTGAGCAGCCGCCAGCAGCCCGAGCCAGGCACCGCTCCGGGCCGCGCCCCGCCAGCCGGGCTGGTGCCGGCCGCTGGCCAACCGCAGCGCGGCGTCCACAATGAGCGGCGGCAGCGCGGCGAACTGCAGGTCGTAGTGACCCAGGCTGGACTGGACTAGGGCGGGGGAGAACCCGTACACCCCGCCGCCGAGCGCGGCGGCGGGCATGCTGGCACCCCACCGCCGCAGCACGGCGATCATGGCGATCGCGGACCCGGCGAAGCCTGCCGTCATCAGCGCCGTGAGGCTAGCCTGCGGGCCCGCCAGCAGCGTGACCGGGGCCAGCAGCATCCCCGGCGCCAGCATGAAGGTGTTCCACATGACGCTGACGCCCTGCGGCGCGTTCATCCCGTTCGTGATCAGGGCGGGCAGCCGCAGGTGCGCGGCCGCGGTGGCGTCGTACCGGAAGTACCAGGCGAACTGGTCAGCGTCGTAGGGGTTTCCCGCGACGATGCGCGACGCGGGGTCCCGCCACAGCCACATCGTCATGACGAGCGCGCCCAGCAGGCAGTACGCGCCAGCCAGCAGCAGGACGCGCCACTCGCCACGCCGTCCTGCGGCGAGTGGCGCGTCGTCGGCCACCGAGGGCACCGTGGTCGTTACGGGCGAGGCGGTCACAGCCAGAGCCTAGCGAGGCGCGCCGGAGCGGCCGGGACTTATGACCGCACGTCAGATTTCCTTAATAGCTGAAGGCCGTCATTATCGCGAAAGATATTAACGCCTCCTAAACGCGGTCCCGGCTGTCGGCGGCCCGGCCTAGCGTGTCGCTCACAAGCAAGAACAAAGCGGATATGGAGGTGAATTGCATGATCACCAGGCATGGGTCCGCATGGCGTCGCCGTGCGGGCCGAAGGCGAGTCGCACGCATCGCGGTCCCGGTTGCCATACCCGTGGCACTCGGGCTGGCCATCGGTATCCTCATCGCGGTTTCAGGAGGCGGGCGCTCGACGAACGTCAACCAGACGGCACTCGGTGCCAGCGTGAGTCCCTCGGGCAACTCCTCGCCCGGCGCGTCGCCGTCGGCGAGCAGTTCGGTGGGGGTGACCAACGTCAACTGCGACATCATCGTCCCGGCGAACCCGCTGACGGCCCAGGGCCTGGCTACCCCCTACCAGCTCACCGGGCCGAACGGGATGACCCCGGCGCAATCGGGCTGCACCATGGCCAACGCTGTCAACCTGGGTGCTTTCGTCCAGGCGACCATCCTGAACACGCAAACCGGGCAGCTGTACGTGTACAGCCCGCTGGTCATCACGCAGGGCACGACACCCGCCGTCGCGCCGACGGTCCCGGTGCTGCCGACGAACTACGTTGCCACGATCGACTTCGGGTTCAACGGCACTGACCTGACCCAGGTCGGTGCCACGCCAGCTACCCTCGCGGACGCTAACTGCAGCAATGGCCAGCCGGGATCGGTATTCGGCCAGGTCTCGTTCTGCAACGGCATCAACTTCTTCAACGAGGCGCACCGACTGCAGGCCGAGGGCAAGCTGGTCGTGCCGTCGGAGGGGACGTCCAGCAAGATCATCACGACCGGAGGACGGCTGGGCGGCGGCCGAGACTGCCCGGTCACGCAGAATTTCGACATGGTCGACCAGGACCCGTCGGACAACGTGACCACCGAGTACCTCCTCAACCCGGCGACCGGGCAGACCGCGCAGGACACCACGTCGAACGCCGGCAACATCGCCGGGCTCCACGCTGCTGCTCAACGGCAGTGACAACACCCTGCTCGACCTGTTCCTCGACCCGGTCCTGGGCTGCACCCCCCTCCAGGCCCCGGACCTGGCCAACAACGACCAGCCGACGTCTTCCCAGGCGATGGACGAGTTGCTGTCGGAGAAGAACGAGCCGTCGCTGCCTGCCGTGGTCCCGGAGAACGACGAGATGGTGCTGAACAACGACGGGCAATTCGACGCCGCCAAGACCGACCTGTACCGGGAGGAGCTCGGCCAGATGCCAATCGACGCCGCGAGCAACAGGGCCAGCAGCCCGGCGATGTTCTGCCAGAACATGATCAACATCCAAACGCCGTTCCTGAAGGCCAACCAGACGCTGCTGGCCACAGGCCAGTCCCCGGTGACCGGGGTGGGCGACAACCTGCTGACCTTCATGGCGAACAGGCTCAACATGTCGTTCACCAACCTCGGCTGCCAGAACTTCGGCCTGACCAACCCGGTCACGGTCAGCTTGAATGGGGCCGGAGCAGCCGTCGCCGCCACCTTTAATACCGCCACGCAGCAGGCGATGAATACCGGGGCGGCGATGAACACCGGGGCGGCGGCGCCGTCGGAGAACCAGCGCATGGGCCGTAAGCGCCACGAGCTTATGGACCCGTCGGGGATGTAGCGCGCCACGCCGGCCAGAAAGTCCTCCCATAAAGAGCAAGGTCGATGACGCAGGACAAGCAGAACGGCGGGGGCCTTTCCGTCGCCCCCGCCAGTGGTCAGCAAGAGCCACGGCGGCCCGGGCGGCCGGGTGGGCCCACTCCTCTCGTCGACCTGAACGGCGCAGTGATCGGGTTCACCGTCACCGAGGCGGGCAGCGGCCTGAACATCGACGGCTACGCGATCGGGATCAACACCGCGCTGGCGATCGCCGCACGGATCGACGCCAGCGCGCCCGACTTCCAGGTTAAGACTGCGGGAACGGCTTGACTTAGGCAAGCCTTACCTAATAAAAAGTCACCATGGACTTTGACGTGCTCCCTGGCCCGCCGCTGGCCGAGCTGGCGCGGACCACCATGGCTCGCGCCTGCGCCGCGGTCGTCAGCTGTGCCGGTCCCCGCAGCCTCCGGGCGGCCACGGTCCCGGTGCGAGTTAACCAGGCTGGCCATCCCATCCTGCTGCCTCGCCACGGGTCGGCGCTGGCCCAGCAGCTGGCCGCGGGCCCGGCGATGGTGACGCTGACTGTCCCGGCGGACGCCCCGTTCTGCGCCCTGCGGCTGGCCGGGATGGCTGCGCCGTCGGCCTGGGTCGCCGGGTCCGGCCCGGACTCAGATACTAGCGTTCGCGATCCCGTCGCGTATCCGGTGACGCTGCAATCCCTGGAGTTCACTGGGGCAACCGCGGCCCAGGTGGCGCTGGCCCAGTATCAGGCGGCGGCACCCGACCCCCTCCGGCATCAGGCGCCGGCCGTCCTGCGCCACCTTGAGGACTGCCACATGGCCGAGCTTGTCCGCTGTGTCCGGGTGAACGGCATCGTGGCCGCCGAGTGCGCCGTCCCGCGCGGGCTGGACCGCTTCGGCCTGGAACTGCTCGTGTTCACCCCGGACGGCCTGGCCCCTGTCCGGCTGGCGTTCCCCGACGGCCCGGTGACCAGGATCGAGCAGGTCCCCGCCTCCATCCGTGCCGTCCTTACCTGCCGGTGCGGAGGCAGCCGCGGCTAGCTATTCACACGGGCCCGCCCGTCCGGCCAAGCCTGCCGGCAGCGGCTGGCAGGCTTGCAGGCGCCGAAGGACGTGGTGTTCACCGGTGCGCTGCCGGAGACCGTCGGCGGCAAGGTGCTCAAGTACAAGCTGCGCGCCCATGCCGCTCATTACGACTCATGCCTCCCAAATGCGACTTATACTTCGGCGTGCGGCCAGAGGGGGAGATCACCAGGGGAACCACCAACCCTGGCCGGCTGCGGCGGGTGGACCGCTGGATTACCCAAGCCGAACGGTCCGTCCTCATCTCCCATCCGGCACCCCTTGTCGTTGACCTCGGCTATGGCGCGACCCCGGTGACGACCCTGGAGCTGTACCGGCGGGTCCGGGAGGTGGCACCGTCCGCTGAGGTCATCGGCCTGGAGATCGACCCAGAGCGGGTCGCGCAGGCGCGCCGCCGGCTGGCGGAACTGCGCGCCGCCGGACACCAACTGCCGGGGCTGTCGTTCGCGAGAGGCGGCTTTGAGCTGCCAGTGCCCCGGCGGCCAGCCGTTGTCCGGGCCTTCAACGTGCTGCGCCAGTACCCCGAGGAGCGGGCGTGGACGGCCTGGTACCGGCTCCGGGCGGGCCTGGCACCCGGCGGCGTGGTGGTCGAGGGCACCTGCGACGAGATCGGCCGCCGCGCGGTGTGGGTCACCCTGCCCGCTCTCCCGGCGGCGGCCGGCCAGCCGGACCCGGACCGGAACCAGCCGGACCGGGAGCCGCTGGTCACCTTCTCGGCCCGGCTCGCATCCCTGGACCGGCCGTCCGACCTGGCCGAGCGGCTGCCCAAGACGCTGATCCACCGGAACGTGCCCGGCGAGCCGGTGCATCAGTTCCTGCGCGACTGGGACCGGGGGTGGGACCGTTCTGCCCCGTATTCGGTCTTTGGCCTCCGGCAACGGTGGCTGGCCGCGGTCGAGTCCCTGTGCGAGGCGTGGCCGGTGCTCCGCCACCCGCCACGCGGCGGCTACCAGCGCTGGCGCCTCGGCGAGGTAACCATTCCGTGGTCGGCCCTCGCCCCACCCGGTCGTGAAGCCTTCACCACGTGGGAAACGCGTCGGGAGACAAGTTACCGATGTCCGATTTCATCCGGCGGCCTGCCTTCCCTGCCACCATGAAGTCATTATCACGTGTCCATACCGTTGCTATCACTGCTATCACACGGAAAGTACACGCATAAGCATGTGATCTGCTGTCTGCGGGCGCGCCAGGCGGGCCGACGCGACAGGCCCGAAGTTAATTACCGACGCGTCCGGAACGTGGAAAACCTTACGGGATAATGGCCGCGCGGCCATTATCCGCCGCGAGCGATGGCAGCGCCCCCCGTTGTGGGGCTGCCACCGCCCTGGGGAGGGCGGGTCACAGGTCGTGGCGGCGCTGCAGGAGGTTCAGCGCCGCCCAGCCGAAGGGGACCGGAAGCCAGAAGGTCAGCAGCCGGAACAGCAGCACCGCGCTGAGCGCGACCCCGCTAGGCACGCCCGCCGTGGTAAGCCCCACGGTCAGCGCTGTTTCCACCGCGCCGAGCCCGCCCGGAGTTGGGATGATCGACCCGAGCGCGCTTCCGGTCAGGTAGACGACGCCGATCTTCGCGAACGGAACCGAGTGGCCGAACGCCGCTACGCACGCGGCCAGGCACGCGATGTAGGCGAGGCTCAGCATCAGCGCGCCACCAAGCGCCTGGGCGAGCTTGCGCGGATGCTGCGCGATTTCCACCAGCCGAGGCAGCACCTGGCGGAAGGTCGGCGACAGTCGTGCGCGCACCAGGCGCCGCCCGGCCGGGAGCGCAAGCACCCCGCCTGCCAGCGCCAGCAGTCCGGCTACGACGAAGTAGGCCCACGTCGGCGGCCTGATCGGCTTGGAGGTCCCGGCTCCTGCGATCGCGGCGAAGGTGGTGAGCATCAAGATGTGCAAGACGAAGGCCACGACCTGGGACACGGCCACGCTGGCCACCGCAACCGGTGGGGGGACCTTCCTGCGCTGCAGGTACCGCACGTTCAGCGCGACACCCCCGACGGCGGCAGGCGTCACCAGCGTGACGAAGGAGCCGGCCAGCTGGACGAGGGCGGTGCGCAGGAAGCCAAGCCGCTCGGCGACGAACCCCGACAGCGACAGCGTCGCCCCCGCGTAGGTCACCGCGGACAGCGCCAGCGCCACGAGGCACCAGCCCCAGTCCGCCGACTTCAGCAAGCTGCCGAAACTGGCCTTGGCGAGCTCGCCGGCCAGCAGGTAGACGGCGGCGACGCTAGCGACCAGCGTCACCAGGGTGCGTGGCCGGATGCGTGCCAACGGCACCGGGGTCACCTCGTCGCCGGGCACGGCCGCCAGCAGCACCCGCCGGATGGCCGGCAGCACATCGCGGCGGCGGCGCAGCTCATGCCTGGTGGCCCGGGCGAGCGCCACCGGCTGCAGCAGCGGCAGCACCGTCACCAGCTCGCTCGCCCCGACCTTCTCGATCGCCAGCTGCGAAGACCTCTCCGGCCCCACAACCAGCGCGAGCTCGACGATGAGCTGGGCAAGGTCCAGGCGTACCTGCAGGTCGCTGGCCGCCACGTCACCGTCACCGGGGTCCAGCAGCATGACCTGACCGTCGGCCGTGATCAGGATGCGGTCACCGGTGAGGGCGCGGTGGGTGACGTGGTGCGCGTGCAGTCGCATCACCGCGTCCCAGACGCGCCCCAGCTCCGCGTCGGAGCACGCCAGGCCCCGCTGCATCACCGTCGTCCCGTCCCAGTGCTCATAGGCCAGCGCGACGGTCTCCGGTCCCACCCGCACCAGGGAGCACAGCCGGGGTGTGGGCACGCCGGCGGCGTGCGCCGCATAGGACAGCAGGGCCCTGCGCTCGACCGTGCGGTCAAGCGACAGCGGCGCCTGATGCGAGACTTGTCCCCGCACTCGCAGCAACCGGTACAGCCGGTAGAACGTGCCTGCCGCCTGCTGGTCCCAGTCGAACACGACCACGTCGAGCTGGCCGCTGTCTTGCGTCACCACCGAGTAGTGTCGCGATCCGGCCGCGTCGGCACGGGGCGGGTAAACCCTCCAGATCGCGGTCACCGCCAGGCTTCCGGAAAGCTTGTCCGCGGGAAAGACGTGCCCGTCAGGGCTATTTACAGACGGCGTATTTTCGGCGGGCGGGTCCTCGGTACTGAGGGCCGCGCCGATGTCCTGCGCCGAGGGACGGTGCGAGGCCGAGCCCGCGGCGTACCGGACGCCAACGCCGATCGCGCGGCCGGCGAGCAGCGTGAGGAGGATCGTGAGAACGGTGGTGTGCAGCGCCGCCAGCTGCACGACTGCGTACGTGCCGATCGCCAGTCCCAGGGCGTTCCGCCAGCCCGGCCGCCCGGCCAGGCCAATCATCGAAGCGTAGGCGACCAGGCCGGCCAGGTAGGGATCCAGGGCGCCGATGTGGCTGACGCCCGGTCGCGACATGATGATCGCGAAGTAGAGCTGGGCGGCGGCGGGGCGCACCAGCAGGGCGTTGGCGACCGCCGCGGCGACGCCGGCCAGCAGCCCGGTCGCCACCGCCTCGACGAGGCGGCGGACCTGGCGCCGCAGGAGCTGGGCGGCGGCGAGCCCCAGCGGCAGGATCAGCAGCGCGAACAGCGCGATCGTCGGCGCGATGACGAGCAGGTCGTGCGGCAGTCGGCGGCTCGCGCCGACGATGTCGGTCTCCACCCCCGACGTGATCGCGCTCGCGGCGACCGCGGCCACCACGAGCACGACGATCCACAGGCAGGCAACGACGCAGCGCAGAGCATCGACCGGCCTGCGAATCCGGCGCTCTAGCTGATCGTTGACACGGATCGCGCGAGGCTGCGTCACCCGATGATCGTTTCACCTTTTCCCCAGTGACACATAGAGCGCATCCGTGTTAGGTCCCGCCACTGCGACGCTAGCCGGGCAGAGCGGTGCGTGCCCGCACGCGGGCCAGTGCGGCGGCCGTGATGACGGCGGCCACCACGGGGATGACACCGCAGGTGATCATCCCGGCCCGGGCACCGAAGTGGCTGGTGACCGCTCCGATAAACGGCGCGCCGAAGGGGGTGCCGCCGACGAAGACCAGCATGTACAGCCCCATCACGCGGCCGCGCATCTGCGGGTCGACGGACAGCTGGACGTAGGCGTTTGCCATGGCCTGGCACAGGAGGTTGACGAAGCCCATGACCGCGATGATCGGGAGGAACGCTGCCAGGCCCGGCATGACGGCGGCCGCCGCCTCCAAGACGCCGAAGGTGGCCGCGGCGGCGACGATGGCCCGCACCCGGGGACGCCTAGTCGCGCCAGCCAGCAGCGCGCCGGCCGCCGATCCGGCCGCGATGACGATGTTGAACAGGCCGTAGGTGCCGGCGTCCCCGTGATACGCCTTGGCCATCGCGGTCATGACGATGGGAAAATTCAGCCCGAAGGTGCCGAGCATCCCGACGAGGAGGATCGTCCACGCGACGTCCGGGCGGTGCAGCACGTACCGGGCGGCCTCCCACACCGCTCCCGGCGCACGGGGCATGGGCGGAACAGGCCGCACATCCGACGGCCGCAGCAGTAGCAGGCCAGCAGTCGGGCCGAGGTAGCAGGCCGCGTTCACCGCGAACACCCACCCGGTTCCCGCGCTCGCGATCAGCACGCTGGCGATGGCCGGGCCGATCAGCCGGGTCGCCTGGAACACTGCGGCGTTCATCGAGATCGCGGCGCGCAGCTGGCCGGGCGGGACCACCTCGGTCACGAACGCCTGCCTGGCCGGCGCGTCGAACGCGAAGACCACCCCGGTGGCCAGTGCGAACCCGTACACGTCGGCGGGGTGTGCCCAGCCGCCAATCGTGACGACGGCAAGCGCCGCGGTGGCCAGCGCGTTCAGCAGTTGGGTAGTCAGCAGGATGCGACGCTTGGGCAGTCGGTCGGCCACCGCCCCGGCGTACAGGCCGAACAGCAGAATAGGCCCGAACTGCAGTGCCATCGTCACGCCGACCGCGGTCGAGCTGTGGGTCAGGCTGAAGATGAGCCAGTCCTGGGCGATGGACTGCATCCACGAGCCGGTGTTTGCCATGCTCTGCCCGGTCAGGTAGATCCGGTAGCCGCGCGAGCGGAGGGCAGCAAAGGCACCGGTGGCCTGGCGGCCACTGGGCTGGCCGGTGCTGGGCAGGCTGGTGCCGGTCTGGCCCGTAGGAGGCTGGGGGGCGGTGGGCGGGGGGGCGGTCGGTTGACGGGTCGTGGGCTGCCGGGGTGCCTCGGCGATCGTCACTGATCGGCCTTCCTTTTGCCTGTTTGTCCTCCGCCATCCTGTGCCCATCTCGGCTTATATGGAACCGCGATGATTTAGCTAACAGTTATTATGAACTCCTATGACCGGTTACGACCCCCAGCTGCTGGCCACCTTCCTGGCTGTTGAGCAGACCGGCAGCTTCACCCGGGCGGCGGCCCGGCTCGGCATCCAGCAGCCCACCGTCAGCCAGCACATCCGCCGTTTGGAGCAGCAAGTTGGCCGGATGCTCATGCTCAGGGACACGCACTCGGTTTCGCTGACGGCCGACGGCGAGGCGATGGCCGGGTTCGCGCGCAACATCCTGGCCGCCAGCGAGCAGGCGGCCGCCTTCTTCAGCGGCGACCGGCCCAGCGGGCGGCTGCGCATCGGCATCGCGGATGATCTCGCGCTCACCCGGCTGCCGCAGATCCTGCGCGACTTCCGCCGCGACAATCCGCTCGTTGACTTCGACCTCACCGTGGACCAGAGCGGCGCGCTGCACCAGCGCCTTGAGGGCGACAAGCTCGACGTCTTCGTCGGCAAGCGCCCCAGCGGCGAGCAGCGCGGGCAACTCGTCAAGCGAGAGCGCCTGGTATGGGTGGGCACGCCATCGACGTGGCTGGACCATGCCAGGCCGCTGCCGCTGGTCGTCTACCCGTCGCCGAGCATCTCCCGCACCGAGATCCGCGCCGCCTTGAACCGCGCGCGCCTGCCGTTTCGCACCGCCTGTGTCTGCCGCGGCGTCAACGGCCTTATCGCTGCAGTCGCCGCCGGAGTCGGCATCTCGGCCATGGCCGCTAGCCTTGTGCCCGCCCAGCTCGCCACGCTCGCTCCCGGCCACCGGCTGCCCGAGCTTGGCACGATCGACCTGGTCTTGCTGACCAACCCGCGCCGCGACCAGGAACGCGCGGTCCGCGCCCTTGTTTCCACGGTACTGGCCAGTGGGGCACGATCGCTTGCCGCCGACCGTTCCTGAGCGGCATCAGCGCCGTCGCGCGGCACGCCCAGCGGCAGGGCATGCTGCGCAACGGCCGCCTGACAGTCACCTGAACCCGGGCGCTGGTGGCGCCTAGCACCTGGCTAGGCCTGCCCGTCAACGTCAGGGACGAGGAGGACCGGGCACGGTGCCTTCCGCAGCACGTACTGGCTCACGCTGCCAGGCAGAGCCGAACTGCTGCCCCGGCTGGCCAGCACGAGGAGCCCGGCGTTGACCGCGTTGGCGGTGACGACAAGGCTCCGGCCAGCCGGTCCGGGCACGGTGCGTTGCTCGACGTGGCCCGCCTGATCGCCGAGCGCGTCAACGACCGCATGGTGCAGCGCCGATTCCGCGGTGCGCTGCTTATCACCAGGGGTGTGAAAGGTGCCGACCGGGCGCGCGGCCGGGGCTTCTCCGAGCATGGGATTGGTGTTGTAGGCGGTGACGGCGATGAGCGTCGCCCCCCGGTACTGTGCTTCCTGAGCGGCAAGCCTGATGGCGTTGCGGGAGTCCTGGGTTCCATGGACAGCCACGACGACAGCTGACTGGTTCGGTGATTCGGTCATCATTCCTCCTTTCGGGGCGGGGCGGGGCGGGGCGCAGGTCGCACCCCCGCGGGGCTAGCGGGAGCGTGCTTGGCCTGGCGAACGCGACCGGCTGGCCTGGTCGGTTTCGGTTGCCGTCAGTGGCTGGGCGATGTCTTCCAGGCTCCGCCGTTCCGCCTTGACGCCCAGGAAGATCTCGACCAGGCCGGCGAGGATCATCAGGCCGGCCCGATCGTGAACGCGATCGCGGTATCGCCGATCTTGCCGGTGCTCACCAGGGAGGAGAACAGCAGCGGCCCGGAGATCCCGCCCGCTCCGGTTCCGATCGCATAGAAGAACGCGATGGCCAGGGCGCGGGTCTCCATCGGGAAGACCTCACTGACGGTGAGGTACGCCGAGCTGGCACCTGCCGAGGCGAAGAACAAGACTCCGCACCAGCAGGCCGTCATCGTGATGGCGGTCAGGTAACCCTGGTCGAACACGTACGCGGTGACCAGGAGCAGGACACCGGAGGTTATGTAGGTGCCCGCGATCATCGGCTTGCGGCCGACCGTATCGAACAGCCGGCCCAGCAGCAGTGGGCCCAGCAGGTTGCCCGCGGCTATCACCGCGAAGTAGTAGCCGGGGCTGGTCTTGACGCCGAAGAACGTCTGCAGGATCTGCGCGAACCCGAACGTGATCGCGTTGTAGAGGAACGCCTGGCCGACGAACAGGGAAAAGCCGAGGATGGTGCGCCGGGGATACAGCGTGAACATGGTCTTGGCGATCGTGACGAACCCGATCGTCTTGCGCTGCCGGATGGTGATGGACCGGCCCGCGTCGGGCAGTTGCCTGCCTGTTTGGTGTTCGATCCCCTGCTCGATCCCGTCCACCAGTGTCTCGGCTTCCCGGTTTCGCCCGTGGATGAAGAGCCAGCGAGGGCTTTCCGGGACGTTGCGGCGGACCAGCAGCACCGCCGTGCCGAGTATGACGCCGACGCCGAAGCACACGCGCCAGCCCACGTCTACCGCTAGGTCGCTGGTGGCGGGGACGGTGAGCAGCGCGCCGGCTGCTGCCCCCGCCCAGTAGGTGCCGTTGATGACGATGTCGATCAGGCCTCGGTGACGGCTCGGGATCAGCTCGTCGATGGCGGAGTTGATCGCGGCGTACTCGCCGCCGATACCGAGCCCGGTCAGGAACCGGAACAGGAAGAACCACCAGGGAGCGAACGACGCGGCGGTCAGCGCCGTGGCCGCGAGGTAGGTGCCTAGGGTGATCATGAACAGCTTCTTACGGCCGAACCTGTCGGTCAGGTAGCCGAACAGCAGCGCACCCACGCAGGCGCCTGCCACGTACAACGCGGCGGCCAGCCCCGATATCTGGGACGTCGTGATGTTCAAGCCGCTGCCCGGCTTGGCGATCTGCGTTGAGATATTGCCGACGATGGTAACTTCGAGGCCGTCGAGTATCCAGACGGCACCGAGGCCGCACACGATCATCCAGTGCCACCGTGACCAGGGCAGCCGGTCGAGTCTAGCCGGAACCTGGGTGGTCACGGTTCCCGTCGACGCGTCATCGCTCACGCTCTACCTCCGCTGCCGGGGGATTGGGCCGCGGTCCGCACCGGGCCAGCTAGTTGTTGTACTACCGCCACGCTGCCCGGCAGCCGACCGGTCAAACGCGGATAACCCGAGGTCACGGGGCCGTCAGCGGTGTGCTAGTGGGGCCGGCGCGGGACCTGGGAGCTGCTTGCCGCAGGCGCGGGCCGGCCCGGCTGAGCCGCTCGTTATCCGAGGCCGTCGGCTGTCCGGGGCTGCTGAACGGGGTCGTGCAGGAGGCGGTCCCTGAGCTTGCCCAGGGCTCGCGACAGCAGTCGGGAAACGTGCATCTGGGAGATGCCGAGCCGCCCGGCGATCTCCTCCTGAGTGAAGTTGCCGTAAAAGCGCAAAACGAGGATGCGCTGCTCGCGCCGGGGCAGTTCGTCCCAGTGCCTGGCGACGGCCTCCATGTCCACGGCCCGGTCTACCGCCGCGTCATCCTCGCCGAGCAGGCTGCCGAGCTCGCAGGGATCGTCCTGGCCGGCCAGCGGCGCGTCCAGCGACAGGGCTGTAAAGCCCTCTCCGGCCTGACGGGCCTCGCGCAGCTCGTCTAGCGTTACCCCGAGCCGCTCGGCGAGCTCGGGATCCCCCGGATGCCGCCCCAGCTCATGCGTGAGGTCCTCGATCGAGCCGCGCATCTCAAGCAGCAGCTCCTGCGTTGGCCGGGTCACCCGCACCTGCCATCGTTTATCCCGGAAGTGCCGTTTGACCTCCCCGCCGATGCACGGTACGGCGTAGGCCCGCAGGCCCCCGCCGAATCCCGGATCGAAGTTGTTGATCGCCTTCAGCAGGCCCACGTATCCGACCTGCATCAGGTCCTCGACCGGCTCGGGGCTTGCCCGGTACTGGCGCACGCACCCCCGCACGACTGGCTCGTACCGGCGGACCAGTACCTCGCGTGCCGCAGCACGTTCCTGGCTGTCGGCGGGGAGCTGCCGGGAGCGCGCGAGGAGCTCCTCGTCACGCAGTCCTTCCAGGGCTGCCCTGCCATTGGAAGAGAAGGGCATATTGGGCATAGCCACCTCCAGGCCTTTGAGAAACGGGTCCGTGCAGCCATGCCCATACAGGAGGGGCCAAACATGACCCGCTTCATGTTTGACTGGTCCCCGCCTGGGTCCCGCCGCCCGATAGCGGCGGAGTATCCGCAATGTTTCGCGAAGCCGCAGCGGGTAGCAGGCAGCTTCGCGAACGAAGGGGCGCCTGCCTGGAGGGAGAAGCCTCATGACCGATAACGACCGCGTCGTCGGCGAACTGCTGGAGCACTACGGCAAGACCTACAGCGAGGAGGCGGGGATCAAGCTGGCGGACAAGCCCTCGCCGCTGTACCAGCTGCATGTTCTCAGCACGCTGCTCAGCGCGCGGATCTCCGCGGACATCGCGGTGGCGGCGGCCCGCGAGCTGTTCGCCGCCGGGTACCGGACGCCGGCCGCGATGAGTGAGGCCAGCTGGCAAGACCGGGTGGACGCGCTCGGCCGTGGTCATTACAGGCGGTACGACGAGCGTACCGCGAGGATGCTAGGCGACGCCGCCGCCATGATCGCCGGTGACTGGCATGGTGACCTGCGTCGGCTGCGCGACGAGGCCGATGGGGACTGCGGGCGGATCGGCGACATGCTCACCGGCTTCCCGGGAATCGGCCCAGCCGGGGCCGATATCTTCCTGCGTGAGGTCCAGGCAGCCTGGCCGTGCGTGGCACCATACGCCGATGCGCGAGTGGCCGCGGGCGCCGGGCGGGTGGGCCTGCCCGCTGACCAGGACAAGGTCGCCACGCTGCTGGCCGACTCCGGCCAGCCGGCCCAGTTGGCCGCCGCGCTGGTCCGAGTGTCGCGCGGCCGCCAGGCCGCCGACGTCACGGCGAAGGCCTCCACGTGACGGGGCCGGGGCCGGGGCCGCGAGGCGAGCGGGAAACTAAGGTCACGCTTTCGGTCAACGGGCAGCCCCGCACCGTCTGGGTGGACACCAGGACGTCGCTGCTCGACTTGCTGCGCGAGCGACTCGGCATGACCGGCACCAAGAAGGGCTGCGACCACGGCCAGTGCGGGGCCTGCACGGTGATCATCGGCGGGCGTCGTGCCAACGCCTGCCTGGCACTGGCGGTCGCCCACGAGGACGCGGAGATCACGACGGTCGAGGGACTGGCCGACGGGCCGGGCGGACTGCACCCGCTCCAGCAGGCGTTCCTTCGGTACGACGCCTTCCAGTGCGGCTACTGCACGCCAGGTCAGCTCTGCTCCGCTGTGGCGATGCTCAGCGAGGCCGGTCCTAGCGCGGTCACCGAGGACCTCGCCTCGGAGCCGGCGCTCACGGCCGGCGAGATCCGCGAGCGGATGAGCGGGAACCTGTGCCGGTGCGGCGCTTACCCGAACATCGTCGCGGCGATTGACGCGACGGTGACGCCATGAGGAGCTTCGGTTACGACAGGGCCGCCGATGCCAGCGGTGCCGTCGCCGCGTACCGCCTGGGTGCCGCGTACCTGGGCGGCGGCACCAACCTGGTCGACCTGATGCGACTAGGCGTCGCCACGCCGGACAGCCTCATCGACGTCACCCGCGCCACCAGCGGCCAGATCGATGACGGCCCCGGCGGCGGGCTGCTCATCGGGGCCGCGGTGCGCAACAGCGACCTCGCCGCCGACCCTCGGGTCCGAGAGCGCTATCCGGTGCTGGCGCGAGCCGTGCTCGACGGTGCCTCGGGGCAGATCCGCAACATGGCGACCGTTGGTGGCAACCTGCTGCAGCGCACCCGCTGCCCGTACTTCCAGGATGTCTCGATGGCCTGCAACAAGCGCAGCCCCGGGTCCGGATGCCAGGCAACGGCACCCGGAGCCGAGACGGAAAACCTCGCGATCCTCGGCCACTCCGCGGCTTGCGTCGCGACACATCCCTCCGATATGGCCGTGGCGCTGATCGCCCTGGGCGCGACCGTGCACGTCAGCGGCACGGACTCCGAAGCCCGCAGCGTGGCGATGCCCGGCCTGCACCGGCTGCCGGGCAGCAGCCCGGAGCGTGACACCACCCTCGCGGCAGGTGAGCTGATCACGGCGGTCGAGCTGCCGCCAGCGCCGTCCGGCCGCTCGACGTACCGCAAGGTGCGCGAGCGTGCCTCCTTCGCCTTCGCCCTGGTGTCGGTCGCGGCGGTGCTCCAGGTGGCTAACAGCATCGTGACCGGCTGCCAGCTGGCGCTCGGGGGAGTGGCCCACGCGCCGTGGCGCTGTCATGTGGCCGAGCAGGCGATGCTGGGGCAGCCGGCGGTCGCTGGCACGTACTCCAAGGCGGCAGCGGAGGAACTGCGGGCGGCACGCCCGCTGCCCGGCAACGAGTACAAGGTCACCCTAGCCCGCAACCTCATCGCCACCGTCCTTGAGGAGCTGTCATCGTGAGCCGCATCGAAGGGCCTGACAAGGTTACCGGCGAGGCCAGGTATGCGTTTGAGTACCCGGCCGATGGCGTCGCCTACTGCTTCCCCGTGCTGTCGCAGGTGGCCAGCGGCCAGCTCGCCGGGGTGGACGCCAGTGACGCACTGGCCATGCCGGGAGTGCTAAGGGTGTTGTACGGAGGGGACGCCGGCTCATTCGGCCTGACCGGTAATTTCGAGCTGTCGATTTTCGGCACCCGTGATGTTACCTACCGTGGCCAGCTGATCGCGGCCGCGATCGCGGACACCCTGGAGAACGCGCGCGCTGCCGCGGCGGCGATCCGGGTGAGCTACCAGCCCGCACCCCACGACGCGCTGCTGCAGCCTGGGCATCCCGGGCTGCAGCGGCCAGAGAAGGTCAACCCTTCCTTCCCCACCGACACCGGCTACGGCGACGTCGACGCGGGGCTGGCGGCGGCGGAGGCACGGGTGTCGGTCACCTACACAACCCCGGCAGAGCACAACAACCCGATGGAGCCGCACGCGGCGATGGCCGCCTGGGACCAACAGGCGCAAACGCTGACCGTATGGGATTCCAGTCAGGGGCCATCGGCCGACCGGGACACGATCGCCTCGGTGCTGGGCCTGCCGCCGGAGCGGGTGCGGGTGATCTCGCCACACGTCGGCGGCGGCTTCGGGTCGAAGGGAACAACCCGGCCGCACGCGATCTTGGCCGCGGTCGCCGCCCGGCAGGTGCGGCGACCGGTGAAGGTGGCGCTAACCAGGCAGCAGATGTTCACGCTGACCGGCCACCGGACCCCGACCATCCAGCACGTGATGCTCGGCGCCACCGCCCAGGGGACGCTGACCGCGGTGGCGCACGACGTCACCGAGCACACCGCCCTGCGTACCGAGTTCGCCGAGCAGACCGCCGTCTGCACCCGCATCATGTACCGCACCCCGGCAATGCGCACCACGCACCGCCTTGCCCGGCTGAACGTGCCCGCGCCCTCCTGGATGCGGGCACCAGGCGAGGCTCCGGGCATGTACGCGCTGGAGTCAGCCATGGACGAGCTCGCGGTCGCGCTCCACATGGACCCGATTGCACTGCGGATCCGTAACGATACGCGTACCGAGCCTGACAGCGGGCTGCCGTTCAGCTCGCGGCACCTGGCCGACTGCCTGCGGGAGGGTGCGTCCCGGTTCGGCTGGGACGAGCGGGACCCGCGGCCCGGAGTGCGGCGGCGGGGGCGATGGCTGGCCGGCACGGGAGTCGCGGCGTCAACCTATCCGGCCAGGCGGATGCCGTCCTGCGCCGCCGCCGATGCGGTCGACGGCGGCTACCTGGTGCGCGTCGCTGCCGCCGACATCGGCACCGGCGCGCGGACCGCGCTCACGCGCATCGCCGCGCAGGTCTTGGAAGTCGACCCAGAGCGCGTGCGGGTAGAAATCGGCGACAGCGCGCTGCCGCCCGCCGTACTGGCCGGCGGATCGATGGGCACCGCCTCGTGGGGCTCGGCGGTGGCACTGGCCTGCGAGGCGCTGCTCAAGGACGGCCAGCACGGCGAGGCAGACACCACGGAAGACGTCGCGGCGGACGCGAAGCTGGCTAGGCACTCCTTCGGCGCCCAGTTCGCCGAGGTGCTCGCTGACCCGGCGACCGGCGAGGTACGGGTAGAGCGGCTGCTCGGCGTGTTCGCCGCCGGGACGATCATCGACCCGGTACTCGCGCGGTCGCAGTTCATGGGCGCCATGATCATGGGCGTGGGCATGGCCTTGATGGAGCGAACCGCCGTGGACCCGTCGGTTGGTGGCTTTGTGGGAATCGACCTGGCGCAATACCACATCCCAGTCAGCGCGGACGTGCCTGATGGCATGGAGATTGCCTGGATCGAGGAGCAAGACTCGCACCTGTGGCCAGGCGGCGGCAAGGGCATCGGCGAGGTCGGCATTGTCGGTACCGCCGCCGCGATCGGCAACGCCGTCTACCACGCCACCGGCACGCGCATTCGTGACCTGCCCATAACCCCGGCGCGGCTGCTGGCGGCCGCAGTCACTGGCGGGACGGGCGCAGCAGCGTGACGGCGCGGCGCTAGCACTGCGTCCTGGACCGGCGTGGCCGCCGGGCTGGTGTGCGCCGGACTAGCGGAGCCAGCGGGAGGACTTGGGGCCTGCGGCACGCTTCCAGGCTTTCTTGGCCTGCCCCGCCGCCGCGAGCGCCCGGTGCCTTGCCCGCTCGTGTAGCAGGCCGAAGCTGAAGGCGTTCTCCCCGGCAAGGTGGGCGTGCACGCCGATCTCGCGGGCCGCCGCCTGGGCCGTTATGGCGTCGTGGTGATCGCCGAGAACCGACTGCAGTGCCTTCATGCGCCTGGCGAAGCGCCGGGCCCGCTTGCCGGCGACGGGCCGTGCGACCTCGGCCGCGTACCGGGCGCGCTTTGCCGCCTTCCTCGCATCGTGCAGCATGAGGTCACGCGCCGGGCCTGGCGGCAGTTGCCGCGCACGCCGTATCCTGCGCCTGGTCCGGCGGTAGGCCTGCCCGACGGCGTGCGGCAGCGCCTGCGCAGCCGGGGCCGTCGCCGCCTCCCCCTGCGGTGGCGCGGCAAGCAGGGCATCCAGCTCGTCAAGGAGCGCGACATAGCGCGGTGAGTCCAGCGCGTCGAGGACTACCTGCCGTGCCGTAGCCTCGCGTGGCGCGAAGTGCACGGTGACCCTGGCCTTGGCGGGACCCAGCACGAGCTCGATCGGGGTGGCGGCCAGCGCCGACTGGAAGGCCTCCTTGAGCACCTCAATGTCCCGCGCCATGCCAAGGGCCTGGCCGAGCCACCTAAGCTCGTCCCGCAGGTGCTGCGTTGCCGGGCTGGGCACGACCGCGGGAAACGCCTGGAGGGCGGCGCGCAGCCGCCGGGCCGCGACGCGCATCTGGTGGACTGCGTCGCGATCGTCGCGGCGAACGGCGGGACCGAGTGCCGCCAGTTGCGCTGCCTGGATGTCAAGGTAGGCCAGCACGGCCTCGCCGGCGGATGACCGGGCGCTGAGCCGCCTCGTGCGCCAGCCGCCCGCAGCGCGGAGCTCGCCGGCAGGCCTGGCAGGCCCGGCAGGTTCGCCTGCGACGGCGCGATGATGTCGGTGTCCTTGGACTTGTGCCCTGTTTCGCGTACGTCGGTAGTCATCGCGGGCGGCTACCCGCCGCCGGCTGGACATAACGTCCGTCTGCTGCCGATAGCCGGGTGAATGCCTCAGCTGCCCGGCCACCGGAAGACGACCAGTCCAGCCGGCCTATGCGCGGCGCAGGACTAGGACGCTGCGGGCCGCGACCGTGACCTTGGCCCCGGCGCAGTACTGCTGGTGCTTGGACGGGAAGGCAGCCGAGTCGATGTCGGTCACCCACAACTGGCCCCATGCGCCGCCGGGAAGCACGAAGCGGACTTCACCGTCGTGGGCGTTGAACAGCAGCAGGAAGCTGTCGTCGCTGAGCCGGCTGCCGCGCCGGTCGGGGTCGGGCAGCGCGTCGCCGTTGAGGAAGACGCCGAGGGACTTGGCGAACCCGGTTTCCCAGTCCTCCGGCTCCATCTCCTGCCCGTCTGGCCGGAACCAGCCGATGTCCGACATCTTGGTGCCGAAGATGGGGCGGCCCTCGAAGAAACGGCGCCGCCGGAAGGCCGGGTGCTTGCGGCGAAAGGCGATGACATCGGTGCAGAAGGCCAGGAACAGGTCGTCAACGTGCTCCCAGTCAAGCCAGGACAGCTCGTTGTCCTGGCAGTAGGCGTTGTTGTTGCCCTGCTGCGAGTGGCCGAGCTCGTCCCCGTGCCTGAGCATGGGAACGCCCTGGCTCAGCAGCAGCGTCGTGATGAGGGCGCGCCGCCTGCGCTCACGGGTCTCGATGACTTCCGGGTCCCGGGTCGGTCCTTCCGCGCCGCTGTTCCACGAGCGGTTGTCGTCGGTTCCGTCGCGGTTGTCCTCCCCGTTGGCCTCGTTGTGCTTGTGGTCGTAGGCGACGAGGTCGGCGAGCGTGAAGCCGTCGTGTGCGGTGATGAAGTTGACGCTGGCGCCGGGCCTGCGCCCGGTTTGCCCGTACAGGTCGGAGCTGCCGGTCAGCCGGTAGCCGAAGTCCGCCAGGGTGCTGTCGGCACCGCGCCAGTAGTCGCGGACGGTATCGCGGTAGCGCCCGTTCCATTCCGACCACAGGGTCGGGAAGTTGCCGACCTGGTAGCCGCCCTCGCCGAGATCCCATGGCTCGGCGATGAGCTTGACCTGGCTGACAACGGGGTCCACCTGGATGAGGTCGAAGAAGGCCGACAGCCGGTCCACCTCATGGAACTGACGGGCCAGGCTGGCAGCGAGGTCGAAGCGGAAGCCGTCCACGTGCATCTCGCTGACCCAGTAGCGCAGCGAGTCGATGATCAGTTGCAGCACGTGCGGGTGCCGCATGTTCAAGGTGTTCCCGGTGCCGGTCGTGTCGAGGTAATAGCGCATGTCGTCCATGAGCCGGTAGTAGGCGCCGTTGTCGATGCCCTTGAGTGACAGCACGGGGCCGAGGTGGTTGCCCTCGGCGGTGTGGTTGTAGACGACGTCGAGGATCACCTCGATCCCGGCCTCGTGCATCGTCTTCACCAGGTACTTGAACTCGGCGGTGACCTGCTCGATGCCCCATGCCGAGTAATCGGCATGGGGGGCCAAGAAGCCGATCGAGTTGTATCCCCAGTAGTTGCGCAAGTCCCGGTCGGTCAGGTAGTTGTCCTGCACGAAGTGGTGGACCGGCATCAGTTCCACCGCGGTGATGCCCAGCCGGAGCAGGTGCTCGATAACGGCCGGGTGCGCCATGCCCGCGTAGGTGCCCCGCAGGTTCCTCGGGACCTGGGGGTGGCGCATGGTGAGGCCCTTGACGTGGCACTCATACAGCACGCTCTCATGCCAGGGGGTTCGCAGCGGCCGGTCGTCCCCCCAGTCGAACCAGGGGTTGGCGACCACCGCCTTGGGGACGAACGGCGCGCTGTCGTCGTCGTTGAGCTCCCGGTCGTCACCGCCCAGCGGGTAGCCGTAGACGGCCCGATCCCATGTGACCCGGCCATCGAGCGCCTTGGCGTACGGGTCAATCAGTAGCTTGGCCGGATTGCAGCGAAGTCCGGCCGCGGGGTCGTATGCCCCGTGCACGCGGTACGCGTACCGCTGCCCCACGCCTACCCCTGGCAGGAAACAGTGCCAGACGTAGCCATCTACCTCGGTCATGCTTACCCGCTGCTCGCCGCCTCCGCCGTCATCGAACAGGCACAGCTCGACGTGCTCGGCTGCCTCGGAGAACAGGGCAAAGTTGGTTCCCACGCCGCCATAGCTGGCCCCTAGGGGGTACGGCAGCCCAGGCCACACCTCGCGATCCATGCTTTGTCAACTGCCCGTTTCTGTCGCGAAATATCGCTTCTGTGGTCTGTGGTTGTCTCAGCAGTCGGTTACCGTCTGGCAAGAGGTGAGTCCCGTTCTTCGAGGGCGCCTCAGCCTTCCAGCGAGGCGCCCGTGGCGCAGACGAAGTCGTAGGCCGCGACCGGGCCGATGATCGCCAGCTCAATCCGGCCTGCCCAGCCAGCCGCGAGCTCCTGCGCCGCGGACACCATCTGGTCCACGTCGGTGGCCTTGACCAGGAAAGCGGCATGCACCGCCTCAAGCTCGTCGGCTGACGGCCGCCCGACGCTCGTGCTTACCCGGCTCGCGAGCGCGTCGCCGAGCTGCTGCATGTCCAGGGCGCGCTTGTCGGCGAGCCGCTCGCTGACCAGCTCCCTGAGCTGGATCTGCCCCTCGCGGCTAGCGGCCGGGTCCGCGTCCCCGGCCTGGACGGCCAGCGTGGCGGCCTCGAGATCCTCGGCCAGGATCTCACTGAGGATCGCCTCCTGGACGTAGCGGCCCTTGACGATGTACTCCTGGAAGCCTTCCAGCTCCGCCAGGGCCGCGCTGAACTCGTCGTAGTACGGCTTGAGCAGTTGCGCGGCCACCGCGTCCTCGTCCGCCACCACCGCGCCGAACCGCAGCGGCAGGATCGGGACCGCTGCCGCGCTCGCGTCCAGCAGTTCCTCATGGGTCACCAGGTCGTCCGCGGTGCCCAGCGGATTGGACACGTCCACGTCGCTGACGAGGGCTGCGATATCGCGGTACCGCACAAGCCGTACCGGCGACGGCGGATTGCCCAGCCCGGCGGGCTGCTCCTGGAAGGCCACGTCGCCGGGCAAGATCCCGTAGATGTAGATCGCTGTCTCGATCTGGGCCGTCATGCCTGTTCCCCCTTCAGCAGTCGTGCCCGCGCTGCGCGTGCTGGTCACCCGCGCTTGGTGGAAGGCGCCGCAACGTCCTGCCATGCGTCTTTTCGCCGCTACTTCTCGCCGGTAATTCGCCACTACTTCTCGCCGGTAATTCGCTACCCGACGAGTCGGGACGGAAACGGCTCTCACGGAAGTCGCGGGTCTGCGGGGCCGACTCGGGGGCCTCGGGAATGGCGCGTTTGGGCTGTCTCGATGGGGTAGCGGCGCCGCGGACCTCATCAATGCTAAGGACCGAAACTGACAGGAGGAGCCGTCATGCCCAAGACGAACGAGCAGGGCGAGCCCATCGCCGAGGAACTGCCCGACACGATACGAAGGTCGCCGAAGAAAGCCCAGGAGACTTTCGCGAAGGCTCACGACAGCGCGGCTGAGGAGTACGGCGAGGGAGGGCGTGCCTACCGAGTCGCCTACGCGGCCATGAAGCACCACTTCGAGAAGGTGGGCGACCACTGGGAGGAGAAGGGCGACAAGCAGAAGGGCTGATTATCGTGATCGCGTGTAGTTGCCGTTTGCGTAGCAACGGCAAGTCCACGCGATCATGGCTTACATGGCTGGGGCTGTCCCGGGCTGACATGGCTGGGGGCTGCCTCGGCTACTCCTCGTCGTAGTGGGTCGGCGGGAATGGGTCGTCCGGGCTCGGGTCGCGCAGTTCGCCTGCCCGCTCTTGGCGGCGGATCTCAGCCTGCTCCTCGCGGTACTCGGTGCTCTGCCGGATATCGGCCTCCGGTCCTGGCACGCTAGCCGGCAGCGGGTCGGTGGCGGGCGGCACCTTGTCGGAGTTGTAGTCGTCGATCCCCGCCTCGACGCGCTCATCCTCGGTGATCTCGGCGAGCGTGTCGTCATCGAGCCGTTGCGGCGCACCACCGTGCTCACGGCGGTCGCGGTGAAACTGCGGTTCGCTCATACCGCAACGCTACCCATGATGGACCCGGCCGACCCTCGAGCTCGCCCGCGGGACACCGGACGACGGGAGGAGGCCGTGGTGACAGCGGCATCGGGATCCGGTCATCGGGCGACTGCCCCGGCGTTGCTGCCGCGCCTAGCCCCCGATGGCCTGGGCGATAATGGCGCGTGCCTGTTCCTGGATGGCGGCGAGGTGGTCCGGCCCACGGAAGGATTCCGCGTACAGCTTGTAGATGTCCTCGGTACCGGACGGGCGGGCGGCGAACCAGCCAGACTCGGTGACCACCTTGAGCCCGCCGATCGGCGCGCCATTGCCTGGCGCCGTGGTCAGCGCCGCCAGGATCTTCTCGCCGGCAAGTTCGCTGGCCGGCACCTGCTCGGGCGCCAGCCTGGCCAGTGCCTGCTTTTGCTCTCGGCTGGCGGGCGTGTCGACGCGTGCGTAGGCGGGTGCCCCGTAGCGCTGCGTCAGGCTGGTGTATAGCTGCGACGGCGTCTGCCCGGTGACTGCCGTGATCTCCGAGGCGAGCAGCGCGAGGATGATCCCGTCCTTGTCGGTCGTCCACGCCGAGCCGTCCCGCTGCAGGAACGACGCCCCCGCGCTCTCCTCCCCGCCGAAGGCCACCGAGCCGTCAAGCAGGCCGGGAACGAACCACTTGAACCCGACCGGCACCTCAAGCAACCGGCGGCCCAGGCCCGCCGCCACCCGGTCGATCATCGATGAGCTGACCAGCGTCTTGCCGACGGCCGCGGCAGTCGGCCAGCCGTCGCGATGCCGGTATAGGTAGTCAATGGCGACCGCGAGGTAGTGGTTGGGGTTGAGCAGGCCGGCATCCGGCGTGACGATGCCGTGCCGGTCGGAGTCGGTGTCGTTCCCCGTGGCGATCGTGAACTCGTGCTGGCGGCTGATCAGGCTCGCCATCGCGAACGGCGATGAGCAGTCCATCCGGATCTTGCCATCCCAGTCCAGGGTCATGAACCGGAATGTCGGGTCCACCTCAGGATTGACCACGGTGAGGTCGAGGCCGTAGTGCTCGCCGATCTCGCCCCAGTATGCGACGCTGGCCCCGCCGAGAGGGTCGGCGCCGATGCGGATCCCGGCGTCCCGGATAGCGGGCATGTTGACCACGCGGTCCAGGGCCGCCACATAGCCGCCGAGGAAATCGACCGTGCCAGTCGTGTCCGCGGCGACCGCCCGCGCAAGCGAGACTCGGCGCACGGCGCTGCGGTCGCCGAGCAGTTCATTCGCCCGGTCCTGGATCTGACGGGTGATGTCGGTCCCGGCCGGCCCGCCGTCGGGGGGGTTGTACTTGAAGCCGCCGTCCGTCGGCGGGTTGTGTGAGGGCGTGACCACGATCCCGTCGGCCCGCGGCCCGCGGCCGCCGGAATTATGCGCCAGGATCGCCCGGGACACCGCCGGCGTGGGCGTGTACCCGCCACGGCAGTCCACCAGCACCCGGACGCCGTTCGCGGCGAGCACCTCAAGTGCGCTGGCCTGGGCAGGCTCGGCGAGCGCATGCGTGTCGGCGCCCAGGTACAGCGGTCCGTTGATGCCATGGCCCGCCCGGTACTCGCAGATCGCCTGGGTGGTGGCGAGGATGTGGTCCTCGTTGAACGTGGCCAGCAGCGCCGACCCCCGGTGCCCGGACGTCCCGAACGACACCCGCTGCGCGATCTCGCCAGGGTCGGGATGCACCGTGTAATAGGCGGTGACCAGCTTAGCGACGTTTACGAGATCACCGGGGGCAGCGGGCTGGCCCGCGCGCGGATCGGTCATGTACGCCATATTGGCATCCTCTTCCGCCTGGGGCGAGGATTTCAGGCCTGCGCGCCTGATCGAGGCCAGCGATCGCGTCGCGCACGTGCCGCGCGTCGGCCAGCGACTCCCTGCGCCCACCGGGCGCTGGCGATACTGTCTCGGGCTGCTTGTTTGCGCCGGCTGGCAGACATTGCGCTCCGCCACGCAGTTGCGCTCGCGGCCTGCCGTGTTTGCCGCTCGGCCTCGGCGGTAGCCGCTCTGCACGAAGCAGAGGAGGACGCATGAAGCTGCGGCCCGCCAGCGGCTCCCAGCAGCCCGTCCTGCGGGCCAACCGGCACTACGCGGCCAGGAGGACGCTAATGGCATACAACGAGACACTGGCATACAACGAGACAGTCGCCGTGCTCGGCGCAGGCGGGACGATGGGCCTGCCGATGGCGCGCAATATCGCCAGGGCGGGCATCGCGGTCCGGGCATGGAACCGCAACCCCGACAGGGCCGCGCCGCTTTCAGCGGACGGCGTCTATCTCGCGGAAAGTCCGGCGGAGGCAGCCGCTGAGGCCGGGATCGTGCTAACCATGCTCGCTGACGAGGAGGCCGTCGTGGCCGCGATGGGCGGCCCCGACGGGGCGCTGTCCGTTATGGACGGGGCGAACCACCAGCACGGCAACCGCATGGACGACCCGTACGGCTCGGACCACAATCTGTGGCTGCAGATGAGCACGATCGGGGAAGTGGCCACGCTGCGCTGCGCGGACCTGGCGAACACGCGGGGCGTCGGGTTCGTCGACGCGCCGGTGTTCGGTAGCCCTCAGCCGGCTGAGCGCGGCGAGCTGGTCGTCTTGGAGTCCGGCCCGGAGGAGGCCAGGCCGCGAGTGCAGCCGATCTTCGACGCGGTCGGCCAGCGGATCGTCCGCGCGGGTGAGGCGGGCGCGGGTAGCAGACTGAAGACGGTGCTCAATAGCTGGGCGCTAGCCGTGGTGGAAGCGGGCGCGGAGACGATCGCGCTGGCCGAGGGAGCCGGCGTCGATCCTGGCCTTTTCTTCGAGGCGATCGAAGGCGGCACGCTTGACCTGCCGTACCTGCGGGTGAAGGGTCAGGCGATGGTCACGCGGGACTTCACCCCGGACTTCCGGCTCACGCTCGCCGCGAAGGATGCCGGGCTGGCACGGGACGCAGCCCAGGTGCGGGACCTCGACCTGCCGCTGATTGACACGATCGCGCGCCGCCTTGCCGAGGGCACCAGGGAACACGGCGACGACGATTTCAGCGCCACCTACCTTCTCAGCGCCCCTCGGGAATGCTAAGCCCACCGCGGGGACGCTAAGCCCACCGGTCGCGCAGCCTTCCGTGCGCGGCTGCGGCGGCTGGCGTCCTGGTCCGGCCCGCGAGCCGGCGCGGAACTTCGCTGCCCGCTTTGCACCGCGCCTTGCACCGCGCCCTGGCCGTGTCCGCGCAGGGTGCGGCTGCTGCGACGCTGTTTACCAGCAAGGCGCACGGGTACGCGACGGCTGGGGTAAGCCGGGGGAGGACTGATCAGGTGGACACCGAAAAGCTAGAGCGCGCGCTCGCCGGCGCCGTAGACGGAGAAGTCCGATTCGATGCGGGGACCCGTGCCGTCTACGCGCAGGACGGGTCGAATTACCGGATGCCGCCGGTTGGCGTGGTGGTGCCGCGCAGCCGCGACGCCGCTGTCGCGGCGATCGGCGTCTGCGCCGGCCTGGGAGTGCCGGTGCTGTCCAGAGGTGGTGGCACCAGCCTGGCTGGGCAGTGCTGCAACGAGGTGGTCGTCCTGGACTGGAGCAAGTACTGCCACCGGGTCCTGTCAGTGGACCCGCAGCGGCGGTGCGTCATCGTCGAGCCGGGCATCGCCTTGGACAAGCTCAACGACGCGGTGCGCGAACACGGGCTGATGGTCGGTCCCCGCCCGTCCACCCACGTCAGCTGCACTATCGGCGGGATGATCGGCAACAACTCGTGCGGGTCCATGGCCCAGGCCTTCGGCAAGATGGAGGACTCGGTCGAGCGCCTGGAGATCTGTACCTACGACGGTCTCCGCACCTGGACCGGTCCGGTCAGCGACGAGGAATTCACCCAGGTCCTCGCCGAGGGCGGCAGGAAGGCCGACATCTATGGCCGGCTGCGCGCGCTGCGCGATGAGAACCTCGCGGAACTGCGCACCGGCTACCCGAAGATCCCCCGCCGGGTGTCGGGGTACAACCTGGACTACCTGCTGCCAGAAAAGGGCTTCAACCTCGCGCGGGCCCTGGTGGGCAGCGAGTCGACGCTGGTCACCATCCTGGCCGCTGAGATCGCCCTGGTCGAGATCCCCAAGTACCGTTCCCTGGTTATCCTCGGCTATCCGGACATCGTCCAAGCGGCCGGGATCGTGCCACTGGTCAACGAGCATTCGCCGCTGGCCGCCGAGGGCTTTGACGATGTGCTGATCGAACTGGAGAAAGAAGAGCACCTGTCCGCCGGCGCGCTGGAGAAGCTGCCGAACGGCGCCGGCTGGATGATGATCCAGTTCGGCGGGGACACCCGCGAGGAGGCCGACGCCAGGGCCAACCACTTCGTGGACTCCTGCATGGGCGAGAGAGGAAATCCCAAGCCGGCTGTGGCCTACCTTGAGGACCCCGCGGTCGAGGACAAGCTGTGGGACCTGCGCGAGGCCAGCTTGGGTGCCACCGCCTACCCGCCGCACAAGCGCATTACGCATGAGGGATGGGAAGACTCCGCGGTTCCCCCCGATCGGCTCGCCGAGTACCTGCGTGACTTCGGTGCCCTGCTGAAGCGCTACCACTATGACAGCGCCTCGATATATGGGCACTTCGGTCACGGCTGCGTGCACACCCGGATCCCAGTCGACCTGGACACCGACGAGGGAGTCGCCACTTACCGTTCCTTCGTATCGGAGGCGGCCGACCTCGTGGTCTCCTACGGCGGGTCACTGTCCGGCGAGCACGGTGACGGGCAGTCGCGCGGTGAGCTGCTACCGAAGATGTTCTCGCCGGCGCTGATGCGCGCGTTCGAAGAGGTCAAGGCGATCTTCGACCCGGCCGACAAGATGAACCCCGGCAAGGTCGTGCACCCTAGGCGGCTGGATGACAACCTCACCCTGCGCGACTGGTCCCCGGCCGCCCCGCACGTTCTTCCACTACCCGCACGACGGGTTCAAGTTCACCCGCGCGGCGTCCCGCTGTGTCGGCACCGGGAAGTGCCGCGGTGATGAAGGCGGCGTGATGTGCCCCTCCTACCGGGTCACTCGCGAGGAAGAGTATTCCACCCGGGGGCGCGCCCGGCTGCTGATGGAGATGGTGCGCGGCGACGTGGTCGCTGACGGCTGGCGCTCCGAGGCTGTCCGCGACGCGCTCGACCTGTGCCTGGCCTGCAAGGGCTGCCGCAAGGAATGCCCGGTGGATGTCGACATAGCCACCTACAAGGCCGAGTTCCTTGCCCATCACTACGCCAGGCGGCTGCGGCCGGTGTCGCACTACTCCATGGGCTGGCTGCCCCTCATCGCCGCGCTGGTCACAGCCGTGCCTGGGCTAGCCGGGCCGCTCAACAGCACGTTGCGCATCCCGGCTCTGGCTGCTGTCGCCAAGCGAGCCGGGGGAATCGATCCGCACCGCGACATCCCATCGTTTGCCACGGAGTCCTTCACGAAGTGGTTCCGCGCTCGCGACCAGGGCGGGAGCGGCGGGCGGCGGGTCGTGCTATGGCCAGACAGCTTCTCCAACTTCTTCCACCCCGAGGTCGCCCAGGCGGCGGTGCGGGTGCTTGAGTCGGCGGGCTTTTCCGTCTCGGTCCCGTCGGGGCCAGTGTGCTGCGGGCTGACCTGGATCTCTACCGGCCAGCTCGGCATCGCCTCGCGCTTGCTGCGGCGGACGGTGCGGACCCTGCTGCCGGACCTGCGGGCCGGGGTGCCCGTGGTCGTCCTGGAGCCGAGCTGTGGCGCGGTGTTCCGGTCCGACGCGGCAGAGCTGCTCGGCAGCGATCACGCGAAGCTGCTCGCCTCCCGCACCAGGACACTAGCCGAGATCCTCACCGAGGCGGACTGGCCCGGGCCGTCGGGTGCTCCTGGCGGCGGCGCCGAGGCGGCGGCCGGCGCTGCCGCCGCGCCGCGCAAGGCGGTCGCCCAGGTGCACTGCCACCAGCACGCGATCATGGGCTTCGACGCCGACACCGAGTTGCTGCGCAGGTGCGGTGTGGACGTGCAGGTGCTGGACTCCGGCTGCTGCGGGCTAGCCGGGGACTTCGGCTTCGTGCGGGGCCACTACGAGGTCTCCGCGGCGTGCGCCGAGCGCGGCCTGTGGCCCGCGGCGAGGGACGCCGACTCCGGCACCGTGCTGCTCACCGACGGGTTCTCCTGCCGCATCCAGCTCGCCGCGGGGAAGACCGGCCGTGAGGGCCTGCACCTGGCCCAGCTCCTAGACCACTTGCGCGCCCCCGCAGCGGACTGAACACGGAGCGTTTTGCGCGGTGAGCGCTGGGGCAGTTTCCCCCCGTGACTGCGCCCATCCGATCCGCCGCTCGCGTCGCTACGGGGTTGTTGGCGTGGTGGATCGTGATGATGGCGCTTTGGGTGGCGCTCGACGATTCGTTCGCAATCGATGAGCTGCTGGTCGGCGCTGGGGCGGCGGCGATCGCGGCGCTCATCGCCCAGGCCGCGTGCCGTAGGGCCGGCCTGCGGTTCCGGTTGCGGGCCGGCTGGCTGCTGCCCGCGTTGCAGCTGCCGTGGCAGGTCGTGGTGGACACGGTGACCGTCTACCGGGCGCTGTGGCGCAAGCTCACCCGTGGCGAGGACCCGCCGGGCGGGTTCGCCGAGGTGCGGGTCGAGCCGGGCGAGGACGGCCCGGCGGGAATCCTCCGGCGGACCCTGATCATCGGCGGGCGCAGCTTCACGCCCAACGCGTTCGTCCTCGGCATCGACGCCGAGCACGCTGTCATGGTGGTGCACCAGCTGGTAGCGAGGGATGAGTGAGATGACGGCGGGTTTCGTGATCACGGCGATCGTGATGCTGGCGGCGACGGTGCCGGCCGGGGTTGTGCTGTGCAGGGGGGACCTGCCGGCCGCCGTGGTCGCGTACGAGTTCATCACCTCGGTGGCCGTGATGGTACTGGCGCTGCTCGCGCAGGCCTTCGCGCGGTCGTCGGAGTTTGAGCTGCCAGTCCTGATGGCCATGCTGCTGTTCGGCAGCGGGCTGGTCTTCGTACGGGCAATGGAGCGCTGGCTGTGATCGCCAGGGAGATCGTGGCGGGCGTCGCGCTCGGCCTGGCGGCGCTCGTCGTGCTGGGCGCCTGCGTGGGCATCGCGGTGATGCCTGACGCCCGCTCCAAGCTGCATTTCGTGACCCCGGCGACGCTGGTGGCGCCGTCGCTGGTCGCCCTCGCCGTGCTCGTCCAGGCCGGCCTGTCGGAGAACGCGGGGCAAAGCGTGCTGGCGCTGGTATTCCTCGTCATCGGCGGGCCGTTCCTCTCGCACGCCACGATCCGGGCCATCCGGGTGCGCGAGACGGGCGACTGGCGGCAGCACATCCACGGCCGCAAGGCAGGGGAGGAGAAGGAACAATGATGGCGGTCGCCTCGGCCTATTCCCCGTCTACCGGGCTCATGGACGCGCTTCAGGTAACCCTTCTGCTGCTGGTCGCGGCCGGGGCGACCGCCGTGGTGCTGGTCCGGGCCCGGGTCAGGCAGGTGCTGGTGCTGAGCGTCTACGGCCTGCTTCTAGCACTGCTGTTCCTGGCGTTCCAGGCGCCCGACGTGACGCTCTCGGAGCTGACCGTCGGATCGATCCTGCTGCCGGCCGTGATCTTGCTGACGCTGGCCAAGGTGAGGAAGCGGGAGGAATGACGCCCGCCGTCCGTCGCTGGGTCTTCCTCGTCGCCGCGGCCGGGCTGGCCGTGTTCTACCTGTCCGGCCTGTCCGGGCTGCCGGGCTTCGGCCATTATCCCGGCCCGTACGGCTTCATCATCAACCGCGTCACGGTCGCCCAGACCAACGCGACCGGCGTGGTATCCGCGGTGAACTTCGAGTACCGCGGCTTCGACACCGTGGGGGAGGAGTTCATCTTGTTCGCCGCCGTGGCGGGCATGGCGATCGTGCTTCGGCACCTGCGCGGCGAGCATGACCAGCCGATGCTGGACCAGGCCTCCGACCGTGACCTGCCGCCGACCAGCGATGCCGTCCGCATGGTCGCACTGCTGTTTACCGGCCCCGTTGTGCTGATCGGATGGTGGCTCGCCTCGCACGCGCAGACGAACCCGTCCGGCGGCTTCCAGGGCGGGGTGGTGATCGCGACGGGGTTCGTCTTGCTCTACCTGTCCGGCGAGTTCCGGGTGTTCGAGCGGCTCAGCCCGGCGAGCGTGACTGACGCGGTCGAGGCGGTGGGAGCCGGCGGCTTCGTCGGCACCGGCCTCGTGGCGGTCGTGATGGGCCTGCCGTACCTGAAGAACTTCCTCCCGCTCGGCACCACGGCTGGCGCGGTCAGCTCCTCCGGGACCATCGCGCTGATCAGCTTCTTCGTAGGGCTTGAAGTGGCCGCCGCGTTCATACTCGCGGTCGGCGAACTGCTGAAGCAGACCCTTCTGCTAAGGGGCGAGAAAAGTTAGATGCAGATATTCCCTTTCGTTGTCGTCGCCTGGATCCTGGGTATCGGGCTGTACGGCATCGCCACCAGCCGGCACCTGGTGCACCAGATCATCTGCCTGATCGTCGTCCAGTCCTCGACGTACGTGCTGCTGCTTGGCGTCGGGTACGTGACCGGCGGGGCGGCGCCCTATTTCAACGACATCCCGCTGCATACCCGCGCGGTCGATCCAGTCGTGCAGGCAATGGCGCTGACCGACGTGGTGGTCGAGGCGGCCGTCACCGCGCTGCTGCTGTCCTTCGCGATCCAGGCACACAAGCGGTTCGGCACCCTGGACCCGCAGCAACTGGCCTCGCTGCGGGGCTAGCGTGGATCAGCTGTTCGCTCTCGCGGTAACGGTCCCGCTGGCCGTCGCCGCCGCGATCTGTGCCCTGCGGCCGCTGTTCGCAAGCCGGCGCTGGCTGCTCGACCTGGCCGCCATCGCCACCGCGGCGGGCGTCGTGGTCATGCTGGCGATCATCATGGTCAGGGCAAGCGCCGGCGACCAGGTGTACTGGTTCGCTGGCTTCCGCCCGGTTCGTGGCATAGCGATCGGCATCGACTTCGAGGCGGGCTCGCTCAGCGCGGGCCTGGCGGCGCTCGGCGCGGTCCTCGTGGGGGCCGCCATGACGTTCTCCTGGCGGTACTTCGAGCGAGTGGCGACCTATTACCACGCGCTGATGCTGATCTTCTTGGCGGGGATGACCGGCTTCTGCCTCACCGGCGACATCTTTGACCTGTTCGTCTGGTTCGAGCTGATGGGAGTGGCGGCCTACGCGCTCACCGCCTACCGGCCAGAAGAGCGCGGGCCGCTGCAGGGAGCGCTTAACTTCGCGATCACCAACAGCGTCGGCGCCTACCTGTCGCTGTCGGGCATCGCGCTGATCTACGGCGGTTCCGGGGCGCTGAACATGGCGCAGATCGGCGTCTGGGCCGCCCGCCACCCCGGCTCCCGGCTGGTCGTCGTGGCGTTCCTCCTCATCCTGGCCGGACTGCTGGTCAAGGCCGCCATCGTCCCGTTCCACTTCTGGCTCGCGGACGCGCACGCGGTCGCCCCCACCCCGGTGTGCGTGTTGTTCTCCGGCGTCATGGTGGAGCTCGGCCTGTACGGGATCGCCCGGGTGTACTGGTCGATGTTCTCCGGCGCGCTCGGCCACCGAACCGGGCTGTCACGGCTGCTGCTGGTGCTCGGCGTGGTGACCGCCGTCGTGGGCGCCGTGTACTGCTTTCGCGAGCGGCACCTCAAGCGGCTGCTCGCGTTCTCCACGATCAGCCACTCGGGCACGTTCCTCGCCGCAATCGGCGTGCTGACCCCGTTGGGACTCACTGGCGCGGCCGTCTACATCGTCGGCCACGCGCTGGTGAAGGGGGCGCTGTTCTTGTGCACTGGCATCGTGCTGCACCGGCTGGGCACGGTCGACGAGGTCCGGCTGCACGGGCGGGGCAAGCCGCTGAGGGTCACTGGCCTTGTCTATATCGCCGCCGGCCTGGGGCTGGCCGACTTGCCGCCCGTCGCCACGTTCCTCGGTGAGGGATGGACCGATGCGGCCTATCCTGGCTGGGCCATCGCCATCCTGCTGGGCTGTGCGATCCTGACCGGGGGAACCGTGCTGCGAGCCGGACTCGGCGTGTTCTACGGGCTGGGGGACCCGCCCGCTGAGGATGTGCGACAGGCCCAGGAAGGTGCCGAGGAGACCGGGGAGACCGAGACGGGGCGCCGGCGCACGCCGCTGACGATGATCGTCTCGGCGGCCGGGCTGGTCTGCGCGGCGATAGTCGTGGGCTGCCTTGGCCTGACGGGCCTCGGGCCCGCCGTCGAGGCGGCGGCCGTCCGGTTCCAGGACCAGGGGGCGTACATCGCCACCGTGCTGCACGGCGCGCGGACCAGCCGCCCGGTGGCGCCTTACCCCGCCGGTCCTGCGGGCGTCGACGCGGTCGCCGTGGCGACTGGGCTGGCCGTGGCGGCCGGGTCCGTGGCAGTCGCGCTGCTGGCCCTGTACTGGAGGCGGCTGCCGCTGCGGATCCGGCCCTGGCCGAGCGCTGCCCCGATCCTCGATGGATTCCAAAGCGGCGTGGTCAACGACTACGTGACCTGGCTCGTCCTTGGCATGGCCTGCCTCGGTGGCCTGATCGCGCTCATCGTCGGCTAGGCGCCCCGGGCCGGCGGACAGGTCGCAGGAGCCCTTGCGCGCAGGGCAGAGGCAGGTGAGAGGCAGGTGTGAAGCACCCGCGAGCGGGCAGCGGGAACAGACCCGAACAGGAGGAGGGACGATGACTGCTTCAACCCTGCTTGACCAGGACGTGGTGGGCCGGCGTAGGGAAGCCGGGCAGCAGCTGCGCGTCGACGCCGTCCGGGCGAGCTCGACCGCCAATTCCGGGCACCCGACGTCCTCGATGTCGGCTGCCGACCTGATGGCGGTCCTGCTCGACCGCCATCTGCACTACGACTTCGACGACCCGCATGCCCCGGGCAACGACCACCTGATCTTCTCCAAGGGGCATGCCTCGCCGCTGTACTACGCGATGCTGAAGATCGTCGGGGCGGTCAGTGACGAGGAGCTGCTGACTTACCGGTCGGTGGGCAGCCGCCTGGAGGGCCATCCGACGCCCCGGCTGCCCTGGGTGGACGTGGCAACCGGCTCGCTGGGCCAGGGACTGCCCATCGGCGTCGGCGTCGCCATCGCCGCCCGCGACCTGGACCAGCTCCCGTACCGGGTCTGGGTGCTGTGCGGCGACAGTGAGCTCGCCGAGGGATCGATCTGGGAGGCCGCCGAGCAGGCGAGCTACCTGCGGCTGGATAACCTCACCGCGATCGTGGACGTCAACCGGCTCGGCCAGCGCGGCCAGACCCGGCACGGCTGGGACACCGGTGCGTATGCGCAGCGCTTCCGCGCGTTCGGGTGGCACACCGTGGAGATCGACGGCCATGACATAGCCGCGATCGACCGCGCCTTCGAGGAGGCCGCGCAGCACACCGGACAGCCCACCGTGATCCTGGCAAGGACCAGGAAGGGCCGCGGGGTCGCGGCGGTCGAGGACAAGGAGGGCAAGCACGGCAAGCCGCTCCCCGATGAGGCCGAGGCCCTGCGTGAGCTCGGCGGCGAGCGGGACATCCGGATCCGGGTCGCGCTGCCCGACCTGGAGCATCACAAGCCGCACTCGTTCGCCATCACCCAGGCCACGCCGCCGGCCTATGACGTCGGCTCCTCGATGGCGACAAGGAAGGCCTTCGGCCAGGCCCTCGTGGGACTCGGTGCCATCCGCCCGGAGGTCGTGGTCCTCGATGGCGAGGTCAGCAATTCAACCGGGACCGAGGGCTTCGCCGACGCGTTCCCTGAGCGGTTCTTCGAGTTCTACATCGCCGAGCAGCAGCTGATAGCGGCGGCGGTCGGGATGCAGGTCCGCGGCTGGGTCCCGTTCGCCACGACGTTCGGCGCGTTCTTCTCCCGGGCCTATGACTTCATCCGGATGGCGGCGATCAGCCGGGCCAGCATCCGGCTCGTGGGGTCGCACGTTGGCGTGTCCATTGGCAAGGACGGCCCGTCGCAGATGGCGCTTGAAGACCTGGCGGCGCTGCGGGCGGTGCACGGCAGCACCGTGCTTTACCCATGCGACGCGAACCAGGCGGTACAGCTCACCTGCCTGATGGCAGATATCAGCGGGATCAGCTACCTGCGCACGAGCCGCGGTGAGACCCCCGTCATCTACCAGCCAGGGGAGAGGTTCGAAGTAGGCGGCAGCCGGGTGCTCCGGTCAGCGCCGGACGACCAGGTGACGATCGTCGCGGCCGGGGTCACCGTGCCCGAGGCCCTTGAGGCCGCTGACCTGCTTGCGGGCAACGGCATCTCGGCCCGTGTCATCGACGCCTACTCGGTCAAGCCGATCGACGCCACCACGCTGCGGCACGCGGCCAGCGAGACCGGGCGGGTACTGACGGTCGAAGACCATTATCCCGAGGGCGGGCTCGGCGACGCGGTGCTGGAGGCTCTGGCCACCGGCGGCACCGCGCTCCCGGTGGCGCGCAAGCTCGCCGTCCGCGAGATGCCGGCCTCGGCCACGCCAGCCGAGCAGATGGCCACGGCGGGAATCGACTCCGCGGCCATCGCGAACGCGGCCGCTGACCTGGTAGCGGGGCGGACCTCGTGAACCTCTCAGAAATCCGGCAGCTCGTCCACGTTGGCAGGCCCAGCCCGCCCTACGGGGCCCGGTCACTAGCACGCAGCTATGACATCGATGACCTGGCCCGGCTCGCCCGGCGGCGGCTGCCCCCCGGGGTGGTCGGGTACCTCGACGGCGGCGGTGAGCAGGAGTGGACGCTGCGCCGCAACCGGCGGGCATTCGACGCCCTGGAGTTCATGCCCCGGCTGCTGCGCGACGTCAGCACGGTGGACACGGCGACTACCCTGCTGGGATCACGGGTGCCGCTTCCCTTCGCGTTGTCCCCGGTCGGCGGCTCGCGCATGTTCCATCACGAGGGCGAGCTAGCTGTCGCCAGGGCGGCGCGAAAGGCCGGCCTCCCGTACGGCGTGTCCACGCTGGCGACCCAGCCGCTTGAGCAGATCGCCGAGGCCGGGCGCGGCACCCCGCTATGGTTCCAGCTGTACGTGTGGGGCGACCGCAGCGCCGCTCGGGACCTGCTCGCCCGGGCCAAGGCCGCCGGATACCGGGCACTGCTTTTGAGCGCTGACACCTCCGTACGTTCCGAACGACAACGCGAACTGCGGCAGGGAATCAAGCTGCCCGTCCCCGAGCTCACGGTCCGTGCCCTGCTCAGTGGTGCCCTGCATCCCGACTGGTCGTGGAATTTCCTGACCGCGCCCGCGATCGGCTTCCCCAACCTGTCGATGAGCGGCCCGACGTCGCGGGAGCGGCTGGCGCAGATGTTCGACGGCACGGTGTCCTGGCGCGACCTGGAATGGATCAGGAGCGAATGGGACGGCCCGGTCGTGGTCAAGGGAGTGCTGCGTGCCGCCGACGCGGTCCGTGCCGCTGATCACGGCGCCAGCGCCGTGATCGTGTCCAACCACGGCGGCCGGCAACTTGACCATGTCCCGGCCGCGCTGGAAGCCCTGCCCGCCATCGTGGACGCGGTGGGCGACCGGGTCGAGGTGCTCTGCGACTCCGGCATTCGGCGTGGCGGCGACATCGTCGCGGCGCTCGCGCTCGGCGCCCGCGGGGTATTCATCGGCCGTCCCCACCTGTATGGCCTGGCGGCGGCCGGCGAGCCCGGGGTACGGCATGCCATCGACATCCTGGCACGGGAACTGCGCATGACGATGGCGCTGTGCGGGGCAGCCAGCCTCGCCGAGCTGGACCGGGACCTGCTGCGCGCGGCGGTGCCCGCCTGGGCGACGATACCGGCCCAGGCGGGCCCGGACGGGACACCGGGCGCTCGCTCGCAGAAGGTGACCCCGCAGAAGACGAGCCCAGAAGAGAAGACGACCAGGCCCAAGGCACCCGCGGGCCGGTCGAGGACGCGTACAGGCCACTCAGACCGGTGAGGTCGCGCCGGGGCCTGGCTGGTCCTTGGCCCCGGACGTCAGCGCATGAGCACTTCGGCCTCGCGGGTGAAGTGGGCGATCATCTCCGCCGGGAGCGCCGGGCCCGGCCCGGCGCTCCGGTCTTCGGCGACCTGCCTAGCCAGGCAGTCGATCGCCGACCGCTTGCGCGCGACGGCCCAGGGCGGGAGCGAGAACCGGGCCGCCTTGTCCCACGGGACGCGGGGGTCGCCGGGATGGGCCCAGCGCCACATCCAAAGCGGGTAGCCAAGCACTCGCGGGTGCATCCGGCGGGCGGCCCGCCCCGCTGCCTCGTGGTCTGGGTGCATGTCCCATTCCCACGGTGCCAGGCACAGGCTGAAGCCCTCGGTCAGCTCTGACAGGGTGACCGCCAGTTCGTCCTCGTGGGCGGCCAGCCCGCTGTCGGGCATGCCGAGCCTGATCACCTCGGCCGCCTCGGCACCCAGCGCCTCCAGCGCGGCGGTCGTCTCCGCGGTCCGCCGGCGCGTCAGGAGTGCCGGGTCAGCGCAGCCGGAATGGGCTGCCTCCCCGTCGGTGACCGCCACGAGCCGCAGCCGGGCGCCAGCCGCGGCTAGGACGGCGATCACGCCTCCGGCGCCCAGTACCTCGTCATCGGGGTGGGCCGCGACGATGACCACGCTGCGGATGCCGGCGATCCCGGCATCCGGGAACGCGTCTATCCGCGTCCAGGCACGCCAGGCGTCTTCTTCGGTCCCGGGGGCGTCAATCGCGTTCTCCGCGTCACTCATGGTGTAACTCCCCCGTGTATCGGCGCGAATCGAATCAAAAGATGGGCTTGCCGCCGGTTACCGTGACCTTGGCCCCGCAGGCGTAGCTGGCCTCATCACAGGCCAGCAGGACATAGGCGGGCACCGCCTCGGCGGGCTGCCCCGGCCGGCCCAGCGGGCTTGTCCCGATGACCGAGGAGCCGGGCGGCATGTGCTGCAGCGTGGCATGGGTCAGTTGCGCCGCGTTGCTCACTAGGACGTCGACGCGGCCGAACTCCACGACCGCCGCGTCGATGACGTTGCGGCAGTGGGCCGCGGAGGCGAGGTCGCCGGGCACCAGCACGGCCTTGCGGCCGGCCCGCTCGATCCAGGCGGCGGTCTCCTGAGCATCCTCGTGGTCGCTGGCGTAGGCGATCAGCACGTTGGCGCCCTCCCTGGCGTAGGCGATGGCCACCGCGCGGCCTATGCCGCTGTCGGCCCCGGCGACGACGGCGGCCTTGCCGGCCAGCCGTCCCGACCCCTGGTAGCTGCCCTTGCGGTGGTCCGGGCGCGGACCCAGTTGGCTGGCCTGGCCCGGGGGCTGCTGCTGTTGCGCTGGCAGGTTCACGGTTTTCCCTCTTTTCCCGCTGATCCAGTCCAGCCCCAGTACCCGCCGTCAGCCGCATGACACTCGCATTGCCCGAACGCCACGCCACCCGGTCGCCCACGACCGGCCCATGCTCGTCAGCGCTCACCGCTCCTTAGAACACCCGGGCCCGCACCCGTCTCGGCCTCAACTGGGCTCACCGCCGTCACGTTCCCCCGAAACGGGGGTCGATGCGCCGGGCTTCCTCGGGGCAGGGATCGACGCGTTCTTGCCGGCCCGGCCATCAAGCCGGGCCCGCTGCGGCCCGACGGTCGCCTTCGGGTCCTGGGCTGAGGCAATCCCGGCGTAGAACACGCCAAACCGGGTGCAAGCCGAGGCGGCGAGCAGCGCGGTGCCGGCCGCCGCCCGGATGCCCCGCGATCCGGTGACCGCGCCCGCCACCGCTCCGGCCGCGCCCGCCACGGCCAGCGCCTTGCTCGCGGTGAGCAGCGCGTGCGCCCGGCCGTGGGAGTACCCGCGCCGCACCGCCGGGTCCAGGCGGCGCAGCAGCAGCTCTTCGGCGATCAGCTCGCCGGCCGCGCCGGCGAGCGCCAGCCGGCACACCGGGCCGGCCTCGCGATCGGCCGCGGTGATCAGCCCAAGCCCGGCGGCGGCGCTGGCGGCAGAGGCGGTGAACAGGAACGGCATCTCGGCCCGTGCCTCGTGCCAGGCCGGCACGGCGGTGTTGGACAGGAGCACGGCCGTGTAGGACGCCACGCCCGGGCCCAGCAGCGCCGCGCCCCCGGTGGCGACCCAGCCCGCTGCCGGGTACCGCCCGGTTACGTCGCAGGCCGCCGCGGCCAGCGCGGCGGGGGCGTAACCAGACACGATCCAGGTGCCGACGCTCATCGGCGAGGTCGGCTTGAAGACGCGCATCATGTTGAGGAAGCGGGCCGGCCGCCCCAGGTCCTTGACCAGCGCCACGAGTGACAGCGATATGGCCCCGGCCGCGCCCAGCTTGGCGGCGCGGGCCAGCTGCGGTCGCCCGGTCAGCTCAGCGCCGAGCGCCACCAGTGACGAAGCGCCCGCCAGCCCGCCAAAGAAGAAGTAGCCCGCGATCTCGGGTGCCTCCCAGACCGGCGTGTTCAGCACCGGCAGGCCGTAGTACGAGTCCGGCCGCGGCTCGACCCCGGCCTGCCCGCGCCTGTGCTGCCTGCGGCCCGCCCTGGCTCCGGCGGGCCGCTTCGCGCCGGGCAGCGCCTCACGACCGGGCCGGGCGCCAGTGAGGCCACGCTTGGTTACCTGCGATATGTTCACGAGTGCCTCCAGCCGACGAACGCGGCGGCGACGCCCGCCGTGAGGGTTGCCGCCGCGACCGCCGCGGTGCGCCACATGCCAGGCAGGTGCCGGGTGGTCACCACCGGGTCCGGTGGCAGCCCGTAGACCTCCGGCTGGTCAAGCAGCAGGAAGAACGCGCCCGTGCCGCCCACCCCGTTGTCCGGGTCCCGGCCATACAGCTGGGCTTCGGGCACGTTCGCCTCGTGCAGCTGGGCCAGCCTGGCATCCGCGCGCTCGCGCAGCTCATCTAGCGGCCCGTACTGAATGGACTGCGTCGGGCAGGCCTTGGCGCAGGCCGGCTCCTGGCCGTCACCCAGCCGGTCGTAGCACAGGGTGCACTTGAACACCCGGCCGTCGTCCTCGCGCTTGTCGATCACCCCGAACGGGCAGGCGGGCACGCAGTACCCGCACCCGTTGCAGATGTCGTCTTGGACCACGACCGTCCCGAACTCGGTCCGGAACAGCGCCCCGGTCGGGCACACGTCGAGGCAGCCCGCCTCGGTGCAGTGCTTGCACACGTCGGACGACATCAGCCAGCGGAAGTCCCCGGCGTCATCGCGGCGCTCGATGAACGCGACGTGCCGCCAGGTGTCGGCTCCGAGGCTTATCGAGTTGTCGAACGACATGCCGGTCAGGTTCAGCCCGTCCTCCGGCACCGAGTTCCACTCCTTGCAGGCCACCTCGCACGCCTTGCAGCCGATGCAGATCGAGGTGTCGGTGAAGAACCCCATCCGGGGCGGGTGCTCTAGCCACCCGCTGGCGAACGCCGGGTCGGTGATACTCACTCAGACCTCCAGTCCGGTTGCCGCGGTGACACCGGCGCGCTGCTGGTATTGCTGGACCAGCGCGATCCGGCCTGGGCCGCGTGGCCGGCGGCCGGGCATGATGTCGACCGACAGCGCCTTGTCCTCCTGGATGTGCACGTTCGGGTCCAGCGCGACGCCGGTCAGCTCGTTGGCGGCGTCGCCGGTGCTGAGGCCGTTTGGCCCCCAGTGGTAGGGCAGCCCGATCTGGTGTACGACTGCGCCCTGCACCGTCAGCGGGGTCATCCGCTCGGTGACGTGGACCCGTGCCTCGATGGCGGCGCGGGCGCTGATGATCGTGGCCCAGCCGTTGTGCTCAAGGCCCCGCTCGGCGGCCAGCTCCGGGGAGACCTCGCAGAAGAACTCGGGCTGCAGCTCGGACAGGTAGGGCGTCCAGCGGCTCATGCCGCCCGCGGTGAAGTGCTCGGTCAGCCGGTAGGTGGTGGCGACATAGGGGTACACCTGCGCACCGGGGTCAGGGGCCGACGGGCTGTACCGGTTGAACTCGTGCTCGATAACCGTGCGCGCCGGGCTGCGGCCCTGCGGGTACAGCGGGTTGGCGACCGGGGACTCCTGCGGTTCGTAGTGCGCGGGGAGCGGCCCGTCCACCAGGCCGGCCGGCACGAACAGCCAGCCCTTGCCGTCGTCTTGCATGATGAACGGGTCGTCTCCGGCCAGCCCCTCGGGACCCGCAGCGTCTTTCGGCGGGATGTAGTCGGGTGCCTTGTCCTGCACGAAGTCCGGCACGTCGTGCCCTGTCCACGTGCCCTTGTCCGCGTCCCACCAGGCCAGTGCCTTGCGCTCGCTCCAGGGCTGGCCGTCGGGGTCCGCCGAGGCCCGGTTGTACAGGATGCGCCGGTTCAGTGGCCAGGCCCAGCCCCACTGCGGGCCGAGCCAGTTCTGCTCCTGCCATGGCGTGCGCCGGGCGGACTGGTTGACGCCGTCGGCGAAGACGCCGCAGTAGATCCAGCAGCCGGACGAGGTCGACCCGTCGTCCTTGAGCTGGGTGTAGGACGACAGCGGCCTGCCATCGGGGCCGAAGCCGTTGATCTCGGCGAGCACCGCCTCGGGACTCGGCTCTTGCTGCGTTCCCTCGGTGGGATAATCCCAGGCGAGGTCTAGCACCGGGGCATCGGCGGGATCCGTGGACCCGGCTAGCTTCGCCCGGATCCGCTTGCCGATGTGGTACATGAACCACAGGTCGCTGCGCGCCTCGCCGGCCGGCTCGACGGCCTGGTGTCGCCATTGCAGCAGCCGGTTGGTGTTGGTGAACGTGCCCGCCTTCTCGGTATGCGCGGCGGCGGGCAGGAAGAACACCTCGGTGCGAATGTCCTTGGTGGCCAGCTCACCGGTGGCGATCTCCGGGCCGTCCTTCCACCAGGTGGCGCTCTCGATGAGGGAGAAGTCCCGGACGACTAGCCAGTCGAGGCCGGCCATGCCCATCCGCTGCATCTTCGTGTTGGCCGAGCCGACGGCCGGGTTCTGGCCGAACAGGAAGTACCCCTTGCACCGGCCGGCGATCTGCTCGACCACGGTGTGGTAGGTGCTGTGGTCGCCGGTCAGCCGGGGCAGGTAGTCGAAGCAGTAGTCGTTGTCCGCGGTCGCCGCATCCCCCCAGTAGGCCTTCAGCAGGCTGACTATGTAGTCGGACGTGTACGCCCAGAAGCCCTTGTCGGACTTTTCAACGGCGATGTACGAGGCCAGGTCCTGGTGCTCCTCCGTGTGCGGCATGGCCAGGTAGCCGGGCAGCATGTTGTACAGCGTGGGAATGTCGCTCGAGCCCTGGATGCTCGCGTGCCCGCGAAGCGCCATGATGCCACCGCCAGGGCGGCCGATGTTGCCAAGCAGCAGCTGGAGGATGCACGCGGTGCGGATGTACTGGGCCCCGACTGTGTGCTGGGTCCAGCCCACCGCGTACGCGAAGGATGTGGTCCGGTCCCGGCCGGAGTTCTCGGTGATCCACTCGCATGCCTTGAGGAACGCCTCGCGAGGGGTGCCGCAGGTCTGCTCGACCATCTCAGGTGTGTACCGCGCGTAATGGCGTTTCAGGATCTGGAAGACGCACCGCGGATGCTGCAAGGTCTCATCCCGCTTCGGGTTCGGGGTGGAGAGTGCCGGACCGCCCGAGCCGTGCGACTCCGCGCGCCCCGCGTTTCGCTCCGCCGGGGAAGTGATGTGCCTGCGCTTGCTCTCCTCGCCGCTCTCCTCGCCGCTTTCCTCGCCGCTCTCCTCGCCGCTCTCCTCGCATTGCACGGCTGCCTCGCTACGGGAGCCGGGGGGCGCGATCATCCGCGCGTCCTCGTACCGCCAGGTGTCGCAGTCGTACTTGTGGTCCGTCATGTCGAACCCGGAGAACATTCCCGCCAGGTCCTCGGTGTCCTGGAACTCCTCGGTGACGATGGTCGCGGCATTGGTGTAGCGGACCACGTAGTCGTGAAACCACTTGTCGTTCTCAAGCACGTAGTTGATGATGCCGCCGAGGAAGGCGATGTCCGTGCCGGCGCGGATCGGCACGAACAGGTCAGCCAGTGCGCTGGTCCGGCTGAACCGGGGATCTACGTGGATGAGCTTGGCGCCACGGGCGCGGGCCTCCATCACCCACTGGAACCCGACAGGGTGCGCCTCGGCGAAATTGGAGCCCTCGATGACGATGCAGTCCGAGTTCTGCAGGTCCTGCATGCAGGTGGTCGCGCCGCCACGGCCGAACGAGGTGCCCAGTGCGGCCACGGTCGAGGAGTGGCACACCCGGGCCTGGTTCTCGATCTGCACGATGCCGAGCGCCGTCCACAGCTTCTTGATGAGGTAGTTCTCCTCGTTGTCCAGCGTCGCTCCGCCGAGGTGCGCGATCCCCATCGTGCGCCTGGTGGGCTTACCCTCGTGCTCCCACTCCCAGGTCTCGCGGCGGGTGGCGATGATCCGGTCCGCGATCATGTCCATCGCGGTGTCCAGGTCCAGCCGTTCCCAGTCGGTGCCGTGCGGGCGCCGGTACAGCACCTCGTGCGCCCGGCTGGCCCGGTGGTCAGCTGCAGGCTTGCCGACCCCTTGGGGCACAGCCGGCCGCGGCTGACCGCGGAGTCTGGGTCGCCCTCGATCTGGATGACCTTGTCGTCCTTTACATAGACGTTCTGCCCGCAGCCGACACCGCAATACGGGCATATCGATTTGACGACCTTGTCGGCCGTGGCGATCCGGGCCGCAGCCGCTGCGAGGCCGCGGATTTCGCCGCGCTGCCGCGGCCGGTCTTGTCCGGCCCCGCCAGTTGCCGCAGGAGTGGCCAGCTGGGTGGTTTCACGATGACTCCCCGTAAGCTGTCGTTGACCGCAGACCGTTCCCAGCCAACCTGCCGGTAAACGCCGCCGCGTTGCAGGTCAGCGACGTGCCACCGTAAGCACGGGCAAGCAGGCCGATCCTGTCAACGGACGCCACTGCCCGTTCTGGATGTGATTGTCAGGCCACCTTGGACCGCAGAGCGCTGGCGGGAAGGTCGGCGAGGTAGACCTCGGAGCCGGGCTGGTGCTTGCGGCCGCCTTCGGCCAGCGAGCCCGCGTCGACGGCCTCGAACCCGATCTGGGCGATCAGGCCCGTGACGACCTCCTTGGCTAGCGGATCGTCGCCGGAGATAGGGATCCCGACACGCTGGCCATCGGTGGCCTGGCCGGACTTGTCCCGCAGATGGGCCGACTCGATGGCGTTGAACGCCTTGACGACCCGCGCCCCCGGCAGTTGCCCGGCCAGGACTTCGCTGGAGGTCTCTGCGTCACCGTCGAGCTCGGTGAAATGCCCGTCCCGGCTCGCGTGGTAGTTGGTGGTGTCGATGACGACCTTGCCCGCGAGGTCGTCGGCGGGGACGTCCGCGTAGCTCTTGAACGGCACCGAGACGACGACCACGTCGCCGAACCGCTCGGCTTCCTCAGCGGTCGCCGCGTGCCCACGGCTGCCAAGATCTGACTCCAGGTCGCGAAGCGTCTTCGGGCCGCGTGAGTTGGCCACCGCGACCTCATGGCCGACGGCGATGAAGTGCTTCGCGAGCGTGCTGCCGATGTGGCCCGACCCGATGATTGCGATCTTCATGTCCCCTCCACGGAGCTCGTCACGTATGCGGCTAGACAGTGCCACTTACCGTGATCGCGGGTCCGTAAACGGTGAGGCTCTTTCCTTACTCAGGCGATGTTCCCTGAGCGCTCCTGGCGAGCCCTGGCAGATCGGCTTGTGGATTAGCCTTCGATAGGTGACGACAGCGTTCGTGCTTGGCGGCGGCGGCTTGCTCGGCGCCCATGAGGTCGGAATGCTCCGGGCCCTGTCCGAGGCGGGCATCCGCCCCGACCTCATGGTCGGCACCTCCATAGGCGCGGTCAACGGTGCCTTCGTCGCGGCCGACCCGGATGGCGCGGCGGCGCGCCTGGCCGACCTGTGGCAGGGGGAGTCACTGCGGATCGTGTTCAGCGAGACCGTGCTTGGCAGGGCCGTGCGGCTGGCGCGGTCGGGGACTCACCTGCACGCGATCGAGCCGCTCCGGAGGCTGCTCGCGGAAAAGCTGCCGATCGAGGACTTCGCGGATCTGAAGCTCCCGTTTCACTGCGTCGCGGCCAGCATCGAGCAGGCAACAGCCCGCTGGTTCAGCAGTGGACCGGTTGTGCCGGCCGTCATGGCGTCATGCGCGGTACCTGGGCTGCTGCCGCCCGTCGAGATCGACGGCACGCACTATTTCGACGGCGGGCTCGTCGATTCCATCCCGGTGGGCCGGGCGGTCGCGCTCGGTGCGAGCACCGTCTACGTCCTGCAGGTAGGGCGCATCGAAAGCCCGCTGCCCGTTCCCGCGCGACCATGGGAGGTAGGCGTCGTCGCGTTCGAGATCGCGCGCCGGCACCGATTTCACGAGGAGATGTCGGCGCTCCCGCCCGGCGTCCAGGTGCACGTCCTGCCCACCGGAGGAGAGCAGCTTCCGCCCGGACTGGGGCAATTCAGTTACAGAAGTCGAAATAGGGTAAGCAGCAGCATCGAACGCTCATATGCGGCGTCGGCTCACTACCTGAACCAGGTGGCTGGCGGCCGCTGACCGCCCGGGCAGTCCGTGATCAGGCGATGCTCGCCAGCGCAGTAACATCGTCGCCAGGCAAGCTACCGTCGACTACCGCCGTCACGCTGGTCTCCAGCAAGTTCGCGTGACCGCCGTAGGCAGAAAGGAACGCCGTGTCGGCGGCATCCCGGCCGGTGGCGATGCGGACCAGGGCCGCGCGCGGCGCGAGCAAGGTAGGGTCCACGACCCGCCAGTAGCCGTCCACCGCGACTTCAGCCACGGCGTGGAAGTCCATCGGGTCCAGGCCGGGCGCGTAGGCGGCCACCATCCGAGCCGGGACATCCAGTGCCCGCAGCAGCGCGATGACCAGGTGCGCGTAATCACGGCATACGCCCTGCCTGGCCAGCAGCGTATCCACCGCCCCATCCGTCGGCCCGCTGCTACCTGGCACATAGCTGAGCCTGGTGCCAACCCATGACGAGACCGCGGCCAGCAGGTCCGCGTCCGTGGCGATGCCGGCGAACTCGCTGCGCGCCACCGCGCCCAGCCGGTCCGACTCGGCGTACCGGCTGGGCCGCAGGTAGATCATCCGGTCGGCGGCTGTCACCGGCGGCTGGGGCGCCTGGCCAGTAACCGTGGCCTCATAAGCGACGATGACCCGGCCGGGCTGCACCTGGAGCACGTGCGAGCGCCCCTCGCCGAGAACAACCGTCTCCGCCGCCTGCCGCGGCTTTCCGTCGTGGGTGATCGCCAGCCTTTCGTCGATCCCGACGCCCGGCATCTCCGATACCGCCAGCTTGAGGATCATCGTCAGCGGCTGGTGCACGTCGAGCGCGAGGTACCCGCTGACTTGGCGGCGGATGTCTGTCACAGTCCCCACTATGCCGTGGCCGCCGTCGGATGTCAGCGGGCTAAGACCAGCCAGGGACGTGCGGCCGCCGGGCCGAGCCGGGGCCGCGTCCACCCGACCGGATATCATCGCGCTTCATCGCGGGTTTCCGGCGAGTTGATACCCAGTTCCTCCAAGACCTGGTGCACGTCGCGGAATGGGCCGTCGGCGGGCAGCGTCGACATGCGGTCGGTCAGGTCTGGCGAGGCGTCCGCTGCTTCCAGTAGGTCGCGCAGGTCGTCCCGCTCGACGGGGAAGGTGTCGCGGGTGAGAATCCTCGCCAGCTCGTTGCGCAGCTCAATGTCCCGCTCCGCGGGACCGGGAAACGCCCCGTCCGGCCGGGCAACCGAGGGGTCGGCGCCATCCATCGGCTCGACTTCCCGCCACTCCTCCGTGTGCGGCCGCTGTGGCGCTCCGCGCACCATGCCCTGGGTCTGCCGGGCCAGTTTGTCGTCCTGCAGGGGCCCGTGTTTCGTGTTTCCGCGTTCCATTGGCCCTCCTTCCGCTCGGATGCGGGGATTGTCACGTCTGGCTAACCGGCTGGTGGCCTCTCAAACCTTGGCGAGCCGCTCGTGCGGGGCGGCGCGAGCAGGCTCGCCGCCGGGCGGTGTAAACCGCCGAGGGCGGCGCATGATTTGCCGTCGCCGGGTAACCGGCGGCCATGAACGCTTTCGGTGAAGCATGGGGAAGGCTGGACCACGTGGCCCGGTCCGAGTACCGCCGGTATGCCGGCGACGCTGACCGTCCCCTCGGCGGCTACGTGGGGACGATGGCCGCCTATGCCACGGTTATCGGGGGGCTCGCGGCGGGTGCCCGGATGACCGGCCGGCGGATCCCCGGCGAGTTGCCGGTGAAGGATGTCGCGTTGTCTGCCCTGGCCACCCATAAGCTCAGCAGGCTGCTGGCCAAGGACCCGGTGACCAGCCCGCTGCGTGCACCGTTTACCGCTTACCAGGGCACCAGCGGACCCGCAGAACTGCGGGAAGAGGTGCGCGGCAGCGGCGCGCGCAAGACCGTGGGCGAGCTGATCACCTGCCCGTTCTGCACCGGCATGTGGGTGGCGACTGGCTTCACCGCCGGGCCATATACCTGCCCCGGACGACCAGGCTCGCCATGGCGACTCTAGCCGCGCTGGCGGGGGCCGACATGCTGCAGTACGTGCACGCCTGGCTGCAGCGCAAGTCGTCGTAGCCGTCGCGACGGACATGGTGGCCGCCGGACAGCCTGCTCTGGACCCGGCAGCCGACGATACGAAGGACCTGGCAAATGCGATCTGGTAATGAGCCGATGACAGCACGCAGCCCGTTGCGGCTGCGCCTGGCGCTGGCCAGCTTCGGTGTAGCACTAGGGACCGCGGTGGCCGTCGCGGCTGGAGTGGCGGGCGACATGCCTCTCGCCATCCTGTTCGCCGTCATCGCCATTGTCGCCTGCGTGAACGTCGCGGTCGTGATTATCAGGATCCGGCAGGGACCTCGCTACCAGCCGGGCCGCGACGTGCCGCCGTGACCATGAGAAGGGCGGCCAGGCCCGACGCCGAACCGCCCCTGTGCCGACCCCTGTGCCCGCCCCTGTGCCCGCCCCTGCGCCCGCCCCTGGCCGGGATGGGCCACGTGCCCGCCGATAATTCCCCATGATCGCGTGTACTTACCGTGTGCTGATAACGGCAAGTACACGCGATCATGGATGACTAGTTCGTTGTCGTCGCTGTGTCACGAGTCGATGGGACGTTCGAGCTGGATGTCGTAGGTCGGCGGCGATGCTGCGGATACCTGGACCCGCGAGGTTGCGGGCGGGTCGCCGTGGGCGGTGAGCGTGTACTGGCCGTCGGGGATGTCGTCAATGACGTAGTCCCCGGCAGGGCTGGTGGCCGTCGAGGCGACGGTAGCGCCCGAACTGTCGGCCAGACTGACCCTGGTCCCAGGGATGCCGACCCCCTCACTGGTGCGGACGGTTCCGCTCAGCCGGGTGGTCACGTGCAGGACGGCGTCGGCTGACCGGACGGCGTCGGCTGACCGGACGGCGTCGGCCCGCGGAACAGGGCCGTGCGCGTGCCGTCCCTGCGGCCGACCGCCCGGGGGGCCGGAGCGCAGCAGTAGTCCCGCGAGTACCGCGCCCACGGCGAAGATGCCCGCCGACCACCAGAACGCCGTGGTGTATCCGTGCACCAAAGCCTGCCCGGTCAGTGCCTTCACGGCCGCCGGGCCTGCGCGGCGCGCTGCCGGGGCCTGCGCGGTGGTGAAGTTCTTGGTGGCCTGGGTCGCCACGCTGTTGAGCAGCGAGGTGCCGATCGACCCGCCGATCTGCTGCATGGTGTTCAGCATGGCTGACGCCACGCCGGCGATGGCGGCCGTGACTCCGAGCGTTCCGGTGTTCAGCGCGGACCCGAAGGTGAGGCCGAATCCTGCCCCGATGAGCAGCGTCGGCCCGAGCACGTCGTGGTCGTAAGAGGTATGGGGGCCGATGCCGGTCAGCCACACCATCGCCCCGGCCGATGCAAGCAGCCCGGTGAATATCAGCGGCTTAGGACCGACGCGGGGCAGCAGGAAGATATTCGCCAGATTGGAGAAGATCATGATCAGCGCGACCATCGGCAGGAAGGCGAGACCAGCGCCCACGGGCGAGTAGCGCAGAGTCTGCTGCAGGTAAAAGGTGAGGAACAAGAAGACGCCGAAGATGCCAGCGCCGGAGGCCAAGATCGCGAGGTTGGCCCCGCCGCGGTTACGGTCGGCAATGATCGAAAGCGGCAGCAGTGGGTTCCTGGTCCGCGTCTCCCGGATGACGAACACGGCCAGCACTACCGCGGCCACCGCGAGGAATCCCCAGGTGGACGGGGTGGTCCAGGTATGGGTGGCAGCGTTGGAGAACCCGTAAACGACACAGAACATCGAGCCGCCTCCGGTCACCACGCCGAGGAGGTCCAGCCCATGCCAGCCCCCTCGCGACTGGCGCGGCAGCAGGACCGCCGCGCCCGCGGCGGCGATCAGCGCGAAGATCAGGTTCACGTACAGGCACTCGCGCCACGACAGGTACTCGGTCAGCACGCCGCCAAGCAGCAGGCCGACCGCGGCACCGCCGGAGGCGACGGCCCCGAAGACTCCGAATGCCCTCCCGCGCTCTTTCGGGTCGCGGAACGTCGTGGTTAGCAGTGACAGCGCGGCCGGTGCCAGCAGTGCGCCGAACGCACCCTGGCAGGCGCGGGCCACCACCAGCATGGCGAAGCTGACCGAGGCGCCGCCTACCGCGGACACGACCGCGAAGCCAATCAGCCCGGTGATGAACGTGACCTTCCGGCCGAAGATGTCGCCGAGCTTTCCGCCAAGTAGCAGCAGGCTGCCGAATGCCAGCGCGTAGGCCGTGATGATCCACTGCCTCCCGTCGTTGGAGAAGTGCAGCGCCGTCTGGGCCGCGGGCAGCGCGATGTTCACGATCGTGACGTCCAGCACCACCATGAGCTGCGCGAGGCCGATGACGGCCAGGATCAGCCAGCGCCTCGGGTCCGGGGTGTTGGTCATGTCCGTGGAACTGCTCATGGCCCGGCGCTACCCGTCGCCTTTGGGCCTAAAAGCCGGGGAGCTTACCGGATCGCGACGCGCGGTGATGGAGCCTGCCTGAACGTCGGCTCCGGTGACGGAGCCTGCCTGAACGTCGGCTGATGCGGGTGAATTCGTGAGGCAGGTCGGTTAATGAGCGAGATTGCCCCAGTCCGGTTGACGGGCTGGGGCGCGGGTAACGCACGAACATGGCAGAGTACGACGCGATCGTCGTCGGCGCGGGGCCCAACGGGCTGACCGCTGCGGTTACCCTGGCCGATGCTGGCCTGACCGTCCTGGTCTGCGAGGCCGCCAGCACCGCGGGCGGCGGCGCGCGCACCGAGGAGCTGACGCTGCCGGGATTCCGGCACGACCCGTGCTCTGCCGTGCACCCGCTAGGCATCGGCTCGCCGGTGCTGCGGGCGCTGGACCTTCAGCGGTACGGCCTGTCGTGGATCCACCCGGAGCTCCCGCTCGCCCATCCGTTCCCAGGCGGATCAGCGGCCATCCTGGCACAGTCGATGTCCGAGACCGCCGCCGCGCTGGGCCGGAAGGACGGGGACACGTACGTGTCAATGATGACCCCGTTCCACGGTCACTGGGACGCCCTGGCCGCCGACATACTGCGTCCCCCGCTGGCCCGCTGGCCCGCCCAGGCCCTGACCTACGGCTGGTTCGGCATGCTCGCCGCCGTCCCCGTCGCCGCGCTTGCCCGGATCTTCGCCGGCGACGGGGCCAGGGGCCTGCTCGCCGGGCTCGCCGGGCACATGACGGCACCGCTAACCTCGCCGCTGACCAGCGGCGCGGCGCTCATGTTCGCGCTTGCCGCCCATGAGCGGGGGTGGCCGATCCCGCGTGGCGGTACGCAGGCGATCTCCGACGCGCTCGTCGCACGGCTGGTCTCGCTCGGCGGAAAGATCCAGACCGGTCACCGGGTCGCCAGCCTGGCCGAGTTGCCCTCGGCACGCGCCTACCTACTCGACACCGCGCCGGGTGAGGCGGTGCGAATCGCGGGGGACCGGCTGCGCGGCTGGTACAGCAACCTGTTCCTGCGCAATTACCGGCATGGCCCCGGGGTATTCAAGATCGACTACGCATTGTCCGGCCCGGTGCCGTGGACCGCACCCGACGCACGGCGGGCCGGCACGGTCCACCTGGGGCCGACGCTCGGGGAGATAGCGGCGGCCCTGCGGGCAGCGCAGCGCGGCACCGCACCCGATCCACCGTTCCTCATCACCTCCCAGCCGAGCCTGTTCGACCCGTCGCGCGCCCCCGCCGGGTCGCACGTGTTCTGGGTCTACGCGCAGGTGCCAAACGGATGGCAGGGCGACATGACTGGCTCCATTGAAGATCAGATCGAACGATTCGCCCCCGGGTTCCGAGACCTCGTGCTGGCTCGGACCGTCACGGCGCCGGCCGACCTTGAGGCGCGCAACCCCAACAACGTGGGCGGCGACATCGCCTGCGGCCGGTGCGACCAGTGGCGGCTGCTGTTGCGGCCGAGTCCGGCCCCGGTGCCGTACGCTACCCCGGACCGGCAGATCTACCTGTGCTCGTCCGCCACTCCGCCAGGGCCGGGAGTGCATGGCATGTGCGGCTATCAGGCCGCGCTTACCGTGCTGCGCCGGGTATTCCGGGCCCGCTCCCCGCTCGCGGAGGTGGTGGACGGGCTGTCTGGTGGCCAGGTGCCGCCTAGAGCGGACTTGCGGGGCGCCTGGCCCGGCGGCGACCGGGTAACCCCGGCGGGGCGCGATGAGCTGGTTCTCAGCACCGCAGTACTGGTTCGCGCGGCTGGTGTTCGAGCGTGGGCTGGCGGTGATCTACGTCATCGCCTTCGTGTGCGCCGCTCGCCAGTTCCGTGGCCTGCTGGGCGAGCGGGGCCTGCTGCCGATCCCCACGTACCTGCGCGGGGTGCGGTTCTGGCACGCGCCGAGCGTCTTCCACGTCCGCTACAGCGATGGGTTGTTCGCCGCGGTCGCCTGGACCGGGGCGCTGCTGGCGGCCGCGATGGCCGGCGGCCTGGGCGACGCGGTTCCGTTGTGGGCCTCGATGGGCTGCTGGCTTGTGCTGTGGGCGCTTTACGCCTCGATAGTGAACGTGGGCCAGGTGTGGTACGGGTTCGGGTGGGAGACGCTGCTGCTGGAGGCCGGGTCCCTGGCGATCTTCCTCGGCAATGCCAGCACCGCGCCCCCGGTGCTCGTGCTGTGGCTGGTGCGCTGGCTGCTGCTGCGGGTGGAGTTCGGCGCGGGCCTGATCAAGCTGCGCGGTGACCGCTGCTGGCGTGACCTCACATGCCTGCGCTACCACCACGAGACGCAGCCCATGCCGGGCCCGCTGAGCTGGTTCTTCCATCACCTGCCCGATCCGCTGCACCGGATGGAGGTGGCCGCCAACTACATTGCCCAGCTTGTCGCGCCGCTGGTGCTTTTCGCCCCGCAGCCTGCGGCGAGCGTGGCCGCCGCGGTCGTGATCGTCACTCAGCTGTGGCTGGTGACGTCAGGCAACTTCGCCTGGCTGAACTGGCTTACGATCGTGCTCGCCCTGCCCGCGGTCGACACCTACCGGCTGGGCCGGGTGCTGCCGCTGCCCGCCGCTGGCCCGCTGGCGGCGCCACCGCCGTGGTATGAGGCGCTGGTGATCGCCTTCACCGTCGTGGTGGCGGTGCTGAGCTACCGCCCGGTACGGAACTTGCTGTCCCGCCGCCAGGTCATGAACACCAGCTTCGACCCGCTGCGGCTCGTCAACAGCTACGGGGCGTTTGGCAGCATCACCCGGCAGCGGTATGAGCTAGTGATCGAGGGCACTGCGGAGGTCACCGGGGGCGCGCGCTGGCGGGAGTATGAGTTCTACGGCAAGCCGGGCGATCCGCGGCGCTGGCCGCACCAGATCGCGCCATACCACCTGCGGCTCGACTGGCTGATGTGGTTCGCCGCGCTGTCACCGGGCTATGCCGAGCAGTGGCTGGTGCCGCTGCTTCGGCGGCTCCTTGCCGGAGACCGGGACGTGGCTCGCCTGCTTCGGGTCAACCCATTCCCAGATGCCCCGCCCGCAGTTATCAGGGTGCGCCGCTACCGGTACCGGTACACCAGTTGGCGTGAGTTCCGGCAGACCGGCGCCTGGTGGCACCGCGAGGCGGCCGGAGAATACGTGCCCGCGATGACCCTTCGCACTCGTGAGTTAATCGGCTTGTTACGACCGGGCCGAGGCGGGCAGAAAGGTCCGGTACCGCCGATCACAAGGGAGGGCAGACCGTGAGCCGCAACATTCCGGAGCGCGACCCGCATTCGGAGTTCGAGGACGAGGGTATCCCCGATCTTCAGGATGGCACGCCCGAGCAAGTGTGGGCAGTGGATCCGCAGCGGGCTCCGCTGCCCGCGGACCAGCCGGCGGCGGTGGACAACTTTGGCACCACCGTGGAAGAGCAAATCGAGGGGGAGCCGCTGGACCTGCGGCTGGACCACGAGATACCCGAGGACCAGGCGATGTTCGGTGGCGAAGGCGAGCCAGTCGTGCAGCCAGCCCGCAAGGGCCGGGCGGACCGGACCGACAACCTGGACGCGCTGACGCAAGACAGCGGGCTGGGCGTGGGCGCCGACCTGGACACCGAGTACGAGCCAGACGCCTGGACGGCCCCGGACTGGGAGGCGCAGCCGGAAGAGCCGTCCGGGCAGGTGTGGGACGATCCCCGCCCAGCCGGGCGCCTAGTGGCTCCCGGCGAGGGGCCCATCCGGATGTGGAGCCCGACGCCATCGCCGACGAGGTCGGGCCCGATTCCGGCGGCTATACCGCCGAGGAGGCAGCCATGCGAGTGGAGCCGGAATGACCGGATGCGGCGCGAGCACAGGAGGATGCCGGTGAGTGGCAACAAACGCGGCGGGGATCGACGCAAAGCTCCGGGCAAGCACAGGAAACGCCAGGATCAGTCCGAGCAGGCCTCGCTGCACGACATGGGCGGGAACATCGGCCCGGCCTCGATCCGTGGCTCAGGCGTCGCGCCCGGCGGCCAGCGCGAGCGCCAGGCCGAGCCCAGCACCGGGTACAGCGAAGACATGGGCTACGTGGCCGGCCGGGACGACGACTGGCCGGTTACCGCGGGCTCGGATAAAAAGGCCGTGGCCGCCCGGACCGACGAGGTCCCGGGCGACGAGGACACGTTCGGCCCCAGCCCGCAGGCCGTGCCGCGGCATCCGGGCGTGCGGCCCGGGGAACCGGGCCATCCCCGATTCCGGGTGCGCGGGCCGGTGGACGAGGCTGAGCATGGCGCGATCGACGACGAGGACCCGGCACCAGACGACCCGGATGTCGATTCCGGTGTCACTGCGGGACTGGACGGGGACGGCGGGCACGTCACCGCGGGGCTGAGCTGGAGCGACTCCGACGACGGCGACCCGGACATCGGCTCGGGACGGGCCTGGGAGTGAGGCTGGAGTCCCGCTACCGGCTCCTCGCGCGGCTCATCGCAGCGGGAACGCGACACGCCACGACGAAGGCGAGCGGGACCATGACCGCGGCCGGGACCGCGACCGGCGCTTGCAGGGCAGCGAGCCCGCCGAACACGGCGCCGACGACGAAGGCGACTACTGTCCCCGTGCTGCGCCGCCATTGCGACGGCCAGCGCCGGGCCGTCGCGGCCTCGAACAGGGCGGTCAGGGTGCTGGTCAGATACGTTGAGGACATCTGGCCTAGGCGGCGGACGGCGGCGGCCTGGATTCCCATCGCGGCTGAGGCGACCGCGAGCAGCACCAGACGCGAGTCCCCGGACGGGTGCCCGTCGGCCGCGAGCCACCCGCCGCTGAACCCGGCGAGCAGGACCAGTTCCAGGGCCAGGGTAACCGTGACCTGATGCGGCCATGCCGGCTGGCCGCTTTCTTCCCGCGGCCTGCTGGCGAACGTCGCGCCGACGCCGACGCCGTACCCGGCCAGTGCCAGGCCGCCGTTCACCGCCAGTAGGTGCGAGCACTCGCCGACGGGCAGGCCCTGACCAGATGGCCCGCAAGTCGATACCCGAGTGACCAGCGGCCAAACTCAGGGGGCCTTTGCCTGCTCGGACGTCGTGGACGGCAGGGGAGAGCGGGCCAAGACGATCACGGCGCCGACCATGACCAGGCCGCCGGCGATTGTCAGGGCGAGGAACCACCCGGTCCTGACCCTTTCGTGGAAGACCAGCACACCCCACAAGATGGAGACGAGCGGGTCCGTGAGGGTAAGCCCGGGCTGGGCGGCAACTAGCGGGCCGGCGTTCAGCGCGGACTGGACGAGGAACATCGCGCCCAGACCCACCGCGATCATCGCGTACAACTGCCAACTGGACACCAAGGCGAGGATGCCACTGGAGAACGTGCGTGTCACGGCCTTGATCAGTGCCGCGGTCAGGCCGAAGCCGGCACCCGCCGCGACCGCGAGGACGGCTGCCTGCAGGCTGCTGCTCTCGCGGCCGTGCGGGCCGCCGCCCGCCGGTCCGCGACGCCCCCAGGCGACCAGCCCCGCTATCACGGCGAGGTTGATGCCGATGCCGGTGACCCAGGCATACCAGCGGACGTCTTGCGGCGATCTTCCCGACGGTGACAGGCCATACAGCATTCCGGCCAGCCCTGCCACCATCGCCGCCGCCGCCCCCCACTCCCGCCTGTGCAGCCGCACGCGGAAAACCCGGGTGGCGATCAGCAGCGTGATGGGCAGTTCCAGGACCAGGATCGGCTCGACGACCGACAACTTGCCGCTGCCAAGGGCGGCGGCCTGAAGCAGGAAGCCGACTATGATCGCCAGCAGGCCGCCAAACCACACCGGCTGGTGCAGCACGCTCCACATCAGTCGGATGCTGAGGTTCTCGCTCGTCGGGACCTTCCGGTCAGCCTTGCGCTGCAGCACCGAGGACGTGGCGTTAGCGCACGCCGCGAGCACGGCAAGCAGGTAGGTCATCGCCGGCCACTACCTCGCGGTGTGCCCCGCAAACCGGTGACGGCGCGCGCCGCAATCATCGGGGCGCAGCCACGGCGAGGTCCGTCAGGTCGTCCTCGCGGCACCGGAAGGTGGCCCTGGCGCAAGCTGCCTGCGCCAGGGCGGCGACCGCGGTCGGGTCGTCGGCGAGTCGGCCGACGGTGCTGGTCAGGCTGGCCGGGGTGGGGGCGAGCAGCGCCAGTCCGGCGGCGGACATCAGCCTGGCGTTGTCGCGGGCCGCGGCGGCGAGCGCCAGCGCCACGGTAATCACCAGGCGCACGCGTACCCGATTCGGACTCTGTCTGCCTGGCGCATCGTCAGCCGGCGGCTGCGGTATTCACGGCTGCCGGGACGTGGCCGGGCGGTTATGGATGTAAAGCTCACGCCGGTTGCCGGGCGGGACCCGGCTCAAGGGCGGAAGCTCGTAGTAGACGGGACGCTGATGGTCGGCGTGCTGGCGCTCGGCGTTGTAGACCTTGTTGAATTTCCACAGCATGCGGGCGAAGTTCGTCTGGCCCCTGGCGAGGTTGCCGCCAAGGACACGGATGGCCCCGGCTGCGGTGCGCAGTCCGAGGAACTTGCGGTTGATCACCTCCTGGGTACGCACCAGCTCGTAGTAGAACTCCTCAAGCGGCAGCGCGGTGGGCACGACGGCGTGCTGGATGTCGAAGAGGCGGTAGTCGCGTGTGGTTAGCTTGCGTGACTCGGTGTGCCAGATCTCGGTGCCAGGGTAGGGGGTCATGACCGTGAGGTGGACGATCTCGGGGATCGTCGTGGCGAACTCCCGGACAAGCCGGAACCGCCCGGCGTCCCAGGCCGGGTCGACGATCAGGTTGATGGCGACGGTGATGCCCAGACGGCGCGCCGCCTCCAGGGCCCGGAAGTTGTCATCCGGGCTGACCCGCTTACGGTAAAGGTCAAGCCCCTCGGCGTCGATGGCCTCAATGCCAAGGAACATGTAGCTCAGGCCCAGCCGCGACCATCGTCGGAACACCTCGGTATTGCGCAGCAGGACGTCGCTGCGCGTCTCGAGGTAGTAGCGCTTGCGGATCCGGCGGCGCTCAACTTCGGCGGCGATCGCGTCGCCATGCTCCGGGCGGATGAAGGCGACGTCGTCGACGATGAAGACGTTCGGCTCACGGATGCTCGCCAGCTCATCGGCGGCGGACGGCGGTGACGCCTTACGGTAGCCGCGGCCGTAGAACGTCCATGCCGAGCAGAAGGAGCAGTCCCACGGGCAGCCGCGGCTGAACTCGATCGACGCGCAGGGATCGAGCTCGCCGATGAAGTACCTGCGACGGTGCCGCATCAGGTCACGGGCCGGGCGCGGGAAGTCGATGCTGTGCATCGCCACGGGCGCCGGGCCGCGGCCCTGCGCGCTCACGGCACCAGGAACCGTGTCCAGGCCGCCGTCCCGGACGGCGGCGAGCAACGGGCCGATCGCGGTCTCGCCCTCGCCCCGGATGATCACGTCGACTGTTCCGCGTGCCTGGATGAGCACCTCTTCGGCGATGAAGGAGACGCTGTGACCGCCGAAGAAGACAAAGCACTGGGGAATGAAGCTCTTCACCTCCGCGGAGATATCGAGCGCCTCGGGGACGTTGGCGAGGTAGTTCAGCGATATGCCGACCGCCTCTGGCTGGAACGCCACCAGTTCCCTCATCAGCTCAGCGTGGGGCAGTACCTGGAGGTCCACGATGCGGACCTCGTGCCCGGCCTGGCGCGCTGCGCCGGCCACCCGCTCTAGGCCCAGTGGCTCGAGCCGCAGGAAAATCTCCGAGTACAACAGGGGGCTGGGATGGACGAGCAGCAGGCGCATGATGACCTCACGATTAAGTCGTCCCCAGTGGTTTCCTGCGCGGCATTAGCCGGTGCAGTCTGGTCGTAACTGCTACGCCGGGGTGCGGGGGCGCCGGGTGAGGAAGCGGGCGAATTCCCCGCCTTCGCGGAGTCGGCGTGGCACCATGGCGGGGTGGCGGAGCAATTCGGCGGACATTTCCGCTAGTTTGCCTGCCCGGAAGTAGAAACGCTTGTAGAAGGCGTCGACGGAATCCAGGATCTCGGTGTGATTGAGATGGGGATAGGACAGCGCGACGAGCTGGGTGCCGTCCTGGCTGACCAGCGCTGTGCTGTCCCCGTCGTCGCCGGGAAGCCAGCCGTTCTCCACGGCCTGCCGGTACAGTTCGGTGCCGGGGTAGGGGGCCGCGATCGACACCTGCAGGCTGTGCGGGTTCACCTCCTGGGCGAACCGGATCGTCTCCTGGATCGTCTGCTCGGTCTCCCCGGGCAGGCCCAGGATGAACGTGCCATGCACCGTGATCCCCAGCTCCCGGCAGTCAGCGGCGAACCGCTTGGCCCGCTCGACCCGAAGGCCCTTCTTGATGTTGATGAGGATCTGCTGGTTACCCGACTCATAGCCGACGAGCAGCAGTCGCAGCCCGTTGTCCTTGAGTACCTGCAGCATCTCCCTGGGCACGTTCGCCTTGGCGTTGCACGACCACGTCATGCCGAGCCGCCCGAGCCCGCGAGCGATCTCCATCGCCCGGTCCCGGTCGTCCGTGAACGTGTCGTCGTCGAAGAACAGCTCCTTCACCTGCGGGAACTGCTCACGCACCAGCGCGGCTTCCGCGAGGACGTGCTCCGCGCTGCGGGTGCGGTACCGGTGCCCGCCCACTGTCTGCGGCCACAGGCAGAACGTGCACCGTGACCGGCAGCCCCGCCCCGTGTACAGCGACAGGTACGGGTGCCGTAGGTAGCCGATGTAATAGTCCTCCGCCCGCAGGTCCCGCTTGTAGACCGAGGTGACGAACGGGAGCAGGTCCATGTCCTGCAAGATCTCCCGGTCCGGGTTGTGGCGGATCTGCCCCGCGCGGTCCCGGTAGCTGATGCCGTCCACCGCGGCCAGCGGGCGTCCTTCGGCGATCTCGGCGATGGTGAAGTCGAACTCCTCCCTCGCCACGAAGTCGATGGCCGCCGAGGCCCGCAGCGACTGCTCCGGCTGTACCGCCACCTTCGCCCCGACGAAGCCGACGACGATCGACGGGTTCTGTTCCTTCATCGCCTCGGCGATCTTGACATCGCCGGGGAAGGTGGGGGAGCTAGTGTGAAGAACCAGCAGGTCATGCTCGCCCGCCAGTGGCAGGATGTCGCCTACGGCCAGTCCGGCCGGGGGCGCGTCCACCAGTTTGCTGTCCGGTACCAGGGCGGCGGGCTGAGCAAGCCAGGTGGGATACCAGAATGACCGGATCTCGCGCTTGGCCTGGTATCGCGACCCCGCCCCGCCATCGAAACCCTCATATGACGGAGGATTCAAAAACAGTGTTCGCACAATTCCACACTGCTCCCCAGCGGCCTGCGTTAAACCAGCCATCCTGATGGCCGTCGATGTCAGACGGCGTGATTGTCCTCTATGTAGGAATAATGAGGCGGAGTTGTCGCGGCCAGGATGTGCCCGGCACTATTCGCGAGCTATTCCGCACGGCAGTTGCTGGGTGCTACGGGGCAGTGATAATGGCCATCGTCGTGCACACCACGACGACGATGGACAGGCCCACGAGCACGGCGACCCGGATGGACCGTGCGTGCTCTTCCTCGATCGACGGCGGGGGCCGCCCAGGGGGCGCTTGCACGGGTGACCGTGCGCGGGGCGGGCGGGCTGCGAAGACGGCGAACATCGCCGCGAGCGCAGGATCGGACTTTGCTAGCTGGCTCTCGATCTCCCTCAGTGCCTGCTGGTCGCCTGGTACGCGGCTCATTGCTCTACCTCCAATACATGGGTCGTGACTGTCACCTCCCGTTCAGTTGCCTCGTGTAGCGATTGCTAAACGGATCGTAACGGCAAAATCGGGATCGATCGCAGCTCATGCCTGGGCGGCGGCGCGGTACAAGTCGAAGGCGGCGGGAATCTCCGCCGCCAGCTTGTCGACGTCTGGTACCAGCGTGGCGTCGGCAAGGATGCCCACCGACATGGACCGCTCCCAGGTCATGGCGCCGATGGCCAGTCCCGCTCCGTCGGCGAGCGCCAGCACCGGGTAGACCTCCTCGACGCGAGCCCCTAGCAGGCAGTAGCTGCGCCGGGCGCCGGGAAACACGGAGACCAGCAGGTTGAACCATCGGTGCTGGTAGAACTGGACCGCGGCGAGCCGTTGCAGCGGCTGGGGCAGGAAGTTCATCATGCGCAAGACCATGGCTGCGGCGGCGGCATCGCCCCGGTGCACGCGCGCGGCGACCTGGTTCCGGACGGCGGCCAGCCGCTGCTCGGGCGCGGCAGGCCCGATTGGCGCGTCGAGCGTGACCGCGGCGGTCCGGTTCCGTGGCACCGTGCCCAGTGCCCGGCTGCGGCCTCGCACCGGGCAGGCCCTGGGGACGGCAATCCGTATCACCTGTCCCGCTGTTTCCTCGCCACGGGAGCGGAGCAGTCGCCCGAGGGCCTCGGCGGTCACGGCAAGCAGCAGGTCGGCGATCTGCGTGTCGAGGCCGCGCGCCGTTCGCGCGACCTCCCAGGCCGGAAGCAGTGCCTGCGCATACCGCCGGCGCTCACCGGTGAAGGGCCCGCACACGCTGACCTCGGGGGCGGTGCCCGCGGCGGCGAGGTGAGTTAGCCCGCGTAGTGTCCGCAGGCCGTCTCGCAGGCTCATCGCGGCACTGCGGATCAGGTCGCCCACCGGCCGTGGACAGTCATCGGGATCTGCCCGCGGGCTGCGCATCACCGCCCGCCCGCCTGCCGGCCGACTGCCGGCGCCCTCAGGAGTTGGGTCCAGCAGCCTAGTGAGCGCCGCGATGAGGGCATGGCTGTCGCCAAGGGCATGATGTATCTTCACGGCGACGGCGGTGCGCCCATCCGGTGCCCCCGGGATCAGCCATACCTCCCAGGGCATGCGGTAGGGGTCGCACTCCAGCGAGAAGAAGGTGTCGACGATGCCACTAAGCGTCCGCGGCTCCCGTCCTGGCCGCACTTCACCTCCCGGATCCGCTGGCGAATGTCACCGTCGTCGGCCACCCAGCGCGGTCGCCGCCACCGGCCCGGTGCCCGCTCAAGGCGGTGACGGAGGGTAGAGACGGCGTGCACCCGCTCGGTTATGACATCCCGCAAGGCACCGATGTCCAGGACGGCGGCGGGTTCCAGCAGCAGAACCGCGCCCACCTGCTGGCACAGCAGCGGGCTTTGGGCGTGCAGGAACAACGCGTCCTCCGCCTGCAGCGGAATGCCTGCCCGGTGGCTCATCGCGGGCTTCCCATGCCTCGCGTCGGCTCTCGGATTCCCAGGTTCATGAGCGGGGATACGGCTCCGCTGCGGAACATGGCGGACCCGGCGGCGATCCTGCGCTCGCGGGTGATCCCAGGGCGGGTGAGCGTCCGCAGCGACGCGAGCAGATCTTCCTCTCCCCGGGCGTAGTCGGAAAGGCCCAGGCCCGCCATGACCCGTACCCCGTCGGCGCCATGGCCGGGGATTGGGCGGTAGCCGATCACCGGTAGCCCCGCGGCAAGTGCCTCCATGGCGGTCTGCCCGGCCGCGTTATCGATGAGCACGCTGGCGGCCCGCATGAGGGCGGGCATGTCCTCTACCCAGCCAAGCTCCCTGGCCTCGGGCAGCACCGACAGGCGGCGCCGCAGGCGCTTGTTCTCGCCGCAGAGAACCGCCGGGGTGTACCCGGCACGGTCAAGCAGCCGGGTGGTCCGTGGCAGCGACGACCCGATGCCCCAGGCGCCGGTCGACAGCAGGACCAGTGGCCTGCCGTCCGGCGCCAGGCGGCGGCGCCACTGATCCGCCCCGGCTGACGACGCCGTGAGCCTGGCCTCGGCGAACCTGGCAGCGACGAGCGGGCCGTTGCCCACCGCCAGGCAGCCGATCTCCTTGGTGATCTGCGCGGCGATCTGCTCGGTATGGCAGAGGTACAGGTCGTTGCCTGGGTGCAGCCATTGCCGGTGCGCCTCGAACTCGGTCATCACCACCGCGCTGGGCAACTGCAGGGTCCCCCGCGCCCGCAGCCGCCCGGCGACCTGGGCGGCCAGGTGGAACACCGATACTACGACGTCGGCCCGATGCTGGGCGGCGAGCTCGAGCAGGCGCTGTTCGGCCAGCGCGGCGAGCGGCGCGCTGCCAGGACGCAGCCCGCCACCGCCACGGAAGAAGACCCGGTAGATGCCCGCATACAGCACGGGCAGGCGCTCGATGACCCCACGGTAGGCGGCACGCAGCCCGCCGCCAATCCCGACGGGAAGCAACTCTAGGACGTCCGCCCGGATGGCGTGGTGGCCAGCGGCCTCTAGTCGTGCGGCGAGTTCCCCCGCGACGACGTCGTGGCCCGACCCCATGCCCGCGCTGAGGATGAGGAACCGGCGGCCGGTCAAGGCCAGTGCTCCCCAAGTGGGCCGGCCGCCCAGTCGGCGGCACGCCAGTCCGCGACAAGCCTGGGCAGCACGGCGAGCGCGGGCCGCCAGCGGCCACTGCCCGACCGGTCCGCGTCGTGCAGCAGTACGGTGCCCCCGCCGCGCAGGTCACGGGCGATGCGCGCGCGAACCGACGCGGCGGTCGCCCCAGGTGCCCAGTCCACCCCCCAGGCGGACCACAGCACCGGCTGCAGCCCCGCCTGGGCCGCCGCGATGCGCCGGCCGCCGGTCAGTATCCCGTAGGGCGGCCGGTACCAGCGCGGTGCGGCCCCCGCCAGGTCGGCTATCACCGCCGTTGCCCGGCGAAGATCGCGCATTTCGCGGCGTACCGAAGGCAGCCACGGCCGGTCGTGCCTCCAGCCGTGCACCGCCAGCTCATGCCCTCGGTCAGCGATCTGGGCGGCCAGCCGCCGGTGACGGCGGGCGCTGTCGCCGACGAGGAAGAACGTCCCCCGGACGCCAAGCGCGTCAAGGGCGTCGAGGAAAAGCGGCGTGGACCCCGGATCGGGGCCGTCGTCGAAGGTCAGTGCGACGTGCCCTGGGTTCCCGATGCCGGCCAGGTCCGGGAACCATGCGCGTCGCAGTCCTGGCAGCCAGGTGGCGGCGGGCAGCACATGCCCGGCCAGCGCCATTGTTCCCGCCACGGCAGCTATCCGGGCCATCATCCGAAACGCTCCGCGAGGCGGCGGTAGAGCGGCGGCGCCACGGCCCGCAGGGCGCACGGGAGCCGGAGCCAGCCTGGCAGGTAGATGTCTGCCCGCCGGGTGGCGGCAGCGGCGCAGATGGCGGCGGCCACCTCCTGGGCCGGCAGGAGCCGCGGGACCGACCGGTGGTACGGTGCCCCCCGCCGCGCGAAGAACGGCGTGTCCACCGCACCGACGACGACATGGGTAATCCCCACGCCAGTGCCGCGCAACTCATAGCGCAGCGCCTCGGCGAACGCGCCGATCCCCGCCTTGGCTGCCGAGTACACGGCTTCATCACGCACTCCGACGCCGGCGATGGAGCCGACTAGGACGACATGCCCGCGCCGGCGCTCGATCATTCCGGGCAGCAAGGCCCGGACCAGGTGAACAGCGGACGTCAGGTTCACCGTCAGGACCTCCTCCGCCCTGGCTTCCGGCATCGACGCGAACGGCCCGGCCCAGCCGATCCCGGCGCCGGCGATGAGCAAGTCGACTCCGTCCGCGGCCTCCAGCACCTGGCTGGCCAGGCTCTCGGCGCCTGAGGGCGCGGCAAGGTCTGCGGGCAAGGCCAGCCCGGCAGTGCCCGCGGCCTGCTCCGCCAGTCGGGCGGCGTCGCGCCCCGACAGCAGCAGGCGCCAGCCGGACGCCGCCAGGCAGCGTGCGACAGCCGCGCCGATGCCGGAAGACGCGCCAGTTACCAGAGCGAGACCGCTACCGGGTGGTCCGACGGACAGCCGCTTGCGATCGAGCGCGGGCATGCACTGCCCGTCAGTGAGGCAGCCCTGGGCCAGGACTTGTGCCCCAAGTCCTAGATCGGGGACAGCCTGAAGTTCCATGTCGGGGATAGCCTGCGGCGGCGGGGCTGGCCCGGTGACCGCATCTGTCACGGGCGGGGCAATCACGCGCGCTGGGAGCGCGGCGGCATCTGGGCTGAGCGACATCGTCCACCCGGCCGCCACGTCCGGGCTGGCTCCACGCTCCCGGCCGGGGACCAGCCCGCGTGGCTCCGCGCTCATGCAAGCCACCAGTCCAAGCGCATCCTGCACTCCTCTCTCAGGAACCCCAGCCGCATCGCATGCCACACGTTGACCTGCTGCTACCCGCAGTAGAGGCTCGCCAAGCCCGCCGAGCGCGCTCCGTAACCACAACGACACCCAGGTGGGTCACGTAAGCCCCGTGAAGGGGCGCGCGTAGCGCGGCCCCAGGCCCACGGCAGGCGGTCGCATGCCTGTGCCAACTGAGGCACTGGCGCCACCGCGGGCGGGATCCCGTCCGCGATGGCGCCAGTGATGCCGCCAGTCGGCGGCCCCGGGACGCTACGGGAGCGTGGCCAGGTAGGGCGCGACCGTGTCGGCGAAGTTGTAGCCGTTGGACGCGTCCCAGTTGATGGACCAGGTCATCACGCCGCGGATGCCCGGGTAGGTGGCGGGCGGGACGAAGCTTCCGCAGTTCTGCTTGGCGGCCAGGCAGTCCAGGGCGTCGTCGACGACTGACGGGCTGACATATCCGCTGCCCGCGGCGGACGAGGATGCGGGGAGCCCGATTCCGACCTGAGAAGGCGACAGGCCACCTTCAAGCTCGGTGCAGGCTAGGGCGGTGATGAAGTTCTCGGTGCCCTCGGCGTAGACGTTCCCGTCGCAGCCGTTCATCGTGCCCGAGTTGTAGTACTGGGTGTTGATCATCGTGAGGATGGACTTGATGTCCAGCGCGAGCTGAAAGTAGTCATCTCCTGTCGACTGGGTGTCGATGGTCTGCGGTGCGAGGGTGATGATGAGGCTGGACCCTACGTCGCCTTCGAGTTGCTCAAGCGCTGAGGCCATGTAGGTCGGGTTGACGCCGTCCTCCAGGTCGATGTCCACGCCGTTGAACCCGTACTGCTGGATGAGCGAGTAGACGCTGCTGGCGAAGGCCGACGCGCTCGCCGCGTTATCGACGCTGATCGTGCCGTTCGCGCCGCCAACGGACAAGATGACCTTTTGGCCCCGGGAGTGCAGCGTCGCGATGTCGTTGATGAACTGCTGCTGCGTGTACCCGCCGAGGTCGGAGGCCAGCGTCGAGTCCAGGCTAAACGCGACCTGCCCGGGCGTGGAAGTCGCCGTCCCGAACGCCACGGCGACCAGGTTGTAGCTGGTGGGGACACTCGCCAGGGTGAGCGGGGTGGCACCGTTGGTGAAGTCCTGCCAGTAGCCCATCAGGATGTGGGCCGGCAGTCCGCCTCCGCCGCCTCCTCCGCCACTTCCTCCCGCGCTGGACGTCGTGGCGCTGACCGCGCTGGACGCCGGAGACTGGCCGGCGGAGTTGTAGGCGATAACGGTAAACGAGTACGTGGTCGAGGCGGCTAGCCCGGTGATCGTGGCGGTCGTCCCCGTCACCGATGCCGCCTGGCTGCCGTTCTCCTCGACGTAATAGCCGGTGACCGTCCCGGAGGGGGCGGTCCAGGACAGCGAGGCCGACGACGACGTGGTCCCGGTGACGGTCAGGCCTGTCGGCGCGGCGGGCGCGGTCGTCCCTCCGCCTCCGCCCCCGCCGCTTCCGGCGGGGCCGGTCAGCGACAGGTCGTCGGCGTAGAACTCGGGCTGCGCGTACCACCCGTGGACGTACACGGTGACGCTCGTCGTGGACGAGCCGGTGGTGAAGCTGGCGGACAGCTCGGTCCACGTGGTCGCGGACGGCGTCCAGTCGTCGGTGGCACTGGTCCCGGTGGCGCTGTCGCCGAGGAAGACGTAGTCGCCCTCCACCCAGCCGGCCAGCGTGTAGGAGGAAGACGGCGCGACGCTGACGACCTGGCTGCACTGCGCGTCGTCGCTGCCGGTCGGGGTGCCGGCCAGGGCATGGGAAGCGCCGTCATAGGTCGGCGACGCTACCACGGTGTCGTTGGCTGAGCACGTCCAGCCGGACGTGCTGCCGGTGGCGAAGCTGCCGTTGGTGAGCAGGTTGACCTGGGCTGATGCGGCCGGCGCCACTAGGCCTGCGGCGAGGCCCGCCACGAGCAGGAGGCCGCCGAGCAGGGCTGGCCAGCGCAGCTGGCGAAGCCACGATGATGAGGTACGGGAACGGAACGGAGCGGGCATGCGGCCTCCCGGGAGAACGAGGTCGAGAGGAACTAATAAGTAACTTTCTTATTAGTTTTCATCGACGGTAACCCGGTGGCATCTATCCGTCAACACAGGCCCAGGGGCACCCGCTGTCGGTTCGCAGTCTGGCTGCGGCGGCCTGCCCGCGTCAACCGGGCGGGTTCGGTCAGGCGGTTTCCCTTGACGGGTTCGGGCCGGTGCCGACAATGGGGGCCGGGGTTGGGTGCGCGCACTTCTCACCCAACCCGGGTAGCTGTCAAATTCCTTTGGCCCTTGACGGAACATCGCATTGTGTGGGGTGAGGGCTGGAGCGGGGCGCTGCTTTGTGCGCCCGTGGGTGCGGTGGTGCCTTGCACTCTGTGTGAATAGGCGTCACGATGATAGCGCTGCGGCGTACCCCAGGCGTACCCTGGGAGCGCTTTGTCGCATTTCGACATGCACTGGCGCGTACTGTTCCGAGGGTGAGTGACGCCAGCGGAATCGAGACAGCCACTGATGTGCCACGACAGGTTCCGCTCCGGCGCAACGAGGGCTTCCGGATGCTGTGGATCGGCCAGCTGCTGTCCGGTACCGGCACCCAGATCGGCATGCTCGCCTACCCGCTGCTCATCTTGGCGCTGACCCACTCGGCGGTGCTCGCCGGGGTCGCGGGGACGGCGCGGGCAATTACCCTGCTATGCCTGCAGCTGCCCGCCGGGGCGCTGGCGGACCGGTTCGACCGGCGGCTGACGATGATCATCTGCGACAGCGTGCGCGCCGTCTTGCTGGCCGTGCTCGCCATCTTGATCGTGGCGCATCTCGCGTCCTGGCCGGTCGTCCTGATCGTGAGCCTGATCGAGGGGGGTGCGGGTGCCCTCTTCGACCCGGCGGCCGCCGCGGCGCTGCCGGGTATCGTGCCGGACGGGCAGCTGGAGCAGGCGTGGGCCGCCACCGAGGCCCGGACGTTCGGTGCTGGCCTGGCCGGCCCGGCGCTCGGCGGGGTGCTTTTCGGGCTAGGCCGGGCCGTCCCGTTCCTGGCCGACGCCGTCTCCTACGCGGCCTCGTTCGGCACGGTGAGCCGGATCCGCGGGCGGTTCCGGCCGGAGAACGCGGCCGGGCGCAAGGCGTTGTGGCGGGAGGTGACCGATGGCCTGCAGCTCGTCTGGCGGGTGCCGATCCTGCGCGCGGTGGTGATCACGGCGCCCCTGGTGAACTTCGCCTTCACCGGCGTGATCTTCACCATCACGCTCGCGTTGCGCCAGCACGGTACCTCCACCGCGGTGATCGGCCTGGTGCAGGCGGCCATCGCGGCCGGCGGGCTGCTCGGCGCCGTGGTGGCACCCCGGCTGCAAGGGCGCATGCGCCTGGGGACTTTGGCCACCGCGATCACCCTGGCGGGGGCCCTGCTTTTCGGCGCTGCGGCCCTGCTCATCCCGTCACCGCTGGTGGCGGTACCGGTCGCCATGGCACTGCTGCTCGCGCCGGCTGCGAACGCCGCGTTGTTTGCCGTGACGCTCCGCAGCGCGCCGGGGGAAATGCGTGGCCGGGTCACCAACACCATGCTCATGGTGGCTACCGCGCTGGCATCGCTGGCGCCGCTGATCGCTGGCCTGCTTGTCCAGCACGTGTCCGGTGCCTGGGCAGTGGGCGTCTTCGCCGCCACGACCGCCATCGCGGCCGCGGCGTGCCTGATCCTGCCGGGTTTGCGGCAGGCGGAGTCCCCGGCAGCCGCACCGAGCTGATGTGACTGTCCTATGACATCGAAGTCCAGGAACGGGCTGGTCAGGATGCAAAGCAACAAGATTCAACATGCCTGGCAATGACACTGCACCAGGAGCGCGACAACTCATGCAGATGTTCACCTGGATACAACCTAATCCTTGAGCCAGGCAAGTTGTCCGGACAAGTTCGCGCCGCAGACTGGACCCGTGGGCAAGAGCCGATACACCGAGATCGTCGACGCGCTCGCCGGGGAGCTAGCCGACCGCCCGGCCGGCACCCGGGTCGCCAGCGAGCACGAGCTAGCCGCTAGATTCGGCGTCAGCCGGGCCGCGGCGCGATCAGCGATCCAGGAGCTCGAGAGCCGGCTGCTGGTGCGCCGGGTCCGCGGTTCCGGCACGTTCGTCAACCGTCCGATCGACTACGTGATCTCCGCCGATCGTCCGCCCTCATGGCATCAGACGGTGCGGGACGCCGGCGCGACGCCGCGCCGGATCGTACGTGAGGTCAGGCCCGCGGTCCTGCCGGAGGAACTGGCCGGGCGGCTGGGGCGTCCGGTCGGCAGCCCGGCTCACCTGCTGATCCGGCAGGGCTACATCAACGACCTGCTGTCCGGGTGGAGCCAGGAGTGGATACCTGACGACATCTTCCCCGATGGCGCCGACGTCGCCGTGCGCGCCGTGGAGTCGGTCGACATGATCTTGCGGCAGATGGCCAGGGTCGAGCCGGTCCGCGCCTGGTGCCGGGTCAGCATGGTCCTTCCGCCGCTGGATGTGGCGGCCGGGCTGGAGATCGATCCCGGCCGCCAGACCTGGCTGGTCGAGAGTGTCAGCAAGGACGCTTCGAGCGGTGAACCGGTGATGTGCAGCAACAGCTGGACGCGCACCGAGATGGTCCGCATGATCGTGGAGCTCGACGCGCCCTGAGACCAGCGGAGCGGCGGGCCCATCCCGCCGCGAGTCCATAACTGATGACAGCATGAAGGGAAGAGCTTGATTGAGCAGGCTTTCGAGGGAAGAGCGCTGGGCGCTGCTCGCAGCGGCCAGCGCTGACGAGCTGATCCATCTCGCGGACACCTGCCTGGCCGCCGCCGACGCCTTCCAGGTGATCGTGCCTCCACAGGTCGGCTGCGTGTCGGTCCAGGTGCGCGAGCCGATCCTGAAGCAGCGTTTCCTGCTCGGCGACGTGCTGGCATGCCGCGCCGAGGTCGAGCTGAACGGGGCGCGCGGCTGGGCGCTGCGGTTCGGTAACGACCGGGCTGCCGTGCTGGCCATGGCGATAGTCGACGCCGCCGCCGTGCCGCTGGCGGTCGGCGATGTGCGGCTGGCCGTCGGTGACGGCGTGGCCGAAGAGATCGACCGGCTGTGCGCGGAACTTGCCGGGCGGCTGCGGCAGCAGGAAGCCGCGGAATGGGCCGAGCTGGCACCGACCGTCGTCGAATTCGAGGAGCTGTGATGACCGCGACCACGATCGCGCCGCTGTCCGCCGCGCAATCCCAGCTGGTCTTCCGCGCCGCGATGGACGCCCTGGCCAGGCCCGGGACCGTGCACCGGCTGCCAGTGTCCGGCGGCGCTGCCGAGCTGCCGCCGGCATTGCTGCCCCTGCTGGCGCTCGCCGACCTCGGCACGCCCGCCTGCGTGCTCGCCGACGCAGGCGAGTGGGCCGACGTCGCGGGCGCGATGACCTCCGCGCCCGCGGCCAGGCTGGCGCAGGCCCAGCTGGTCGCCGCGCTGCGCCCGGTCACCAGCGATGAGCTGGCCAGCCTGCGCACCGGGACGTCGGCGGCGCCCGAGGACGGGGCACTGGCATGCCTGGCCGTGGCCGGCATCCGGCCGCTGCCGGACGACCGGAGCCCGGACGCGATTAGCTCCGGCCACTGCCGTCCGCTGCGCCTGTCCGGGCCTGGCATCCCTGGCACCAGGGACCTGCTGGTCACCGGGCTGCCGCCCGGCTTCGTGGCCGCGCGCCGCGAGCTGACCCGCAGCTTCCCGGCCGGCGCTGACCTGCTGCTGGTCACCCCCGATGGCGATATCGCCGGGCTGCCGCGGACGACCCTGATAGATGAAGAGACAAGCTGATGGGATACTCCGGCGTCAAGGGCGGGATGACCGCTATCCTCGCCGCGGAGCGGCTGGTCCACCGCAAGCGCGAGCAGGCGCCCTGGGCCTCCGCCGAGCAGATCACCGGAATGTTCCGGCTGGCGGTCGACCGGGTGATGGGCGAGGCCGGCCTGTACGACGAGGGAGCCGCCGCCGACGCGTTCCGCCAGGCCGAAGGCGAGCTAGTTGAGGCGGCCCACCTCATGCGTGCCTACCGGTCCTCGCTGCCGCGGCTGGCGGTCACCGAGCCCGCCGACCCCGACGAGCTGACCGTCCTGCGCCGCATCGTGCCGGCTAGCCGCACACCGGACGGGCCGCAGCTACTGGGCCGGACCACCGATTACATGGCCCGGGTGCTCGAGCGCCCCGACGGCCCGCCGCAAACGGCCACCGGCACCGCGACCACCGGCACCGCGACCACCGGCACCGCACCCGGCGAGGTCGCCGAGCGGGACGAGCGGGCGCGCCGGCCGCGCAGGTTCTCGGAACTGCTCGCCAAGCTGGACCTCACGGTCACCCACGACCAGGCGCCGGCGGACGACGAGCCGTTCGACGTGACCCGCTCGGCGGCCAGGCCGCCAGCGCCGCGATCGGCGGTGCTGGCCAGCATGGCGCGCGCCGAGACGGGCGCGCTCGTCGCGCTGTGGTACCGCTCGGTCCGCGGGCCGGACGGGGCGGTCAACGAGGTGACGCTGGGTGAGGTCCGCCACGGGAGGCTGCCGTTGCGGGTCCTCCACCCGCTCACCGGCAACCCGGTGGATGCGGGCACGGTACGGGTGACCGAGGTGGAGGCCATCGAAGATCTCGACGGCGCCGAAGAGGACCGCACCAAGCTTGACATCGGCTACGGCTTGTGCTTCGGGCACAACGAGCGCAAGGCCATCGCCATGGCCAACCTCGACATCGCCTGTCGGCGCGCGCCCAGCGACGAGCTGGAGCAGCTCCTGCTGCTGACCACCGACGGACTCGACTCCGGCGGCTTCCTGGAGCACCTGAAGCTGCCGCACTACGTGACGTTCCGCTCGATCGTGGACCGCAAGCTGGCCGGCCGGGTGGCGGCCGGGGGCGTGGCCGCGGGCGACGGGGTTCCTGCCGCCGCACCTGAGAACGTGCCGGACATCTTTGGAAAGGAGTGCCAGTGACCGCGCAGCTAACAGAGCCAGCGCCGTCGGTACGAGACCTCGTGCGGCCTTCGGATGGTCCCGTAGGGATCCTCGACGAGGGTGCCAAGCGCGAGATACGCCGCGCCATCCTCACCGCGGTGTGCGTGCCGGGGTATCAAGTGCCGTTCGGTTCCCGTGAGATGCCGGTGGCCCGCGGCTGGGGGTCCGGCGGCCTGCAGGTCACGCTCGGCGTGATCGGCCCGGACGACGTGCTCAAGATCATCGACCAGGGTGACGACGGCGGCGTCAACGCCACCAACCTTCGCCGCATCGTGTCCGGCGTCACTGGCTGCGAGACCGCGACCGACACCCGGGACGCGACCGTAATCCAGACCAGGCACCGGGTCCCGGAGGAAGACCTTGGCGAGCGGCACGTGCTCGTCTACCAGGTCCCGGTTGCCGACCCGCTGCGTGGGGTGCAGAAGTCGGTCGCCGAATGCGCCAGGATGCACGCCGAGGCGGATTACTCCGCGATCTGGGTCAGCCTGTACGAGGACATCGTCCGCAACGGGTTCATCACCACCTCGACGGGCTATCCGGTGCTTGTCGGCGGCCGCTACGTGATGGCGACCAGCCCGGTCCCGCGCTGGGATATCCCCCGGCTGAACCAGGGAGGCCACCTCAACCTGTACGGCGCGGGGCGGGAACGGCGCATCTACGCGATCCCGCCGCACACCACGGTCGAGCCGCTGACGTTCGACGACGTGCCGTTCGAGGTGGAGCACGTGCCGGGTGCCCGCTGTGACTACTGTGGCAGCGACGACACGTTCCTAGTGGACGCGCAGGGCGGCCGGTACGTGTGCAGCGACTCCGACTGGTGCAGCAGGGCGGCCAGCGGCCAGGTCGACGCGCAGGCCCAGCGGGAGCGCGCGCCGCTCGCCTTGCTGCCGGACCCGGCCAGGCGCGCCACCGCGACCGGGTACACCACCGCCGTGATGCCGACCGTGGCCGCCGACGACGTGCCGGCGCCTGTGTCGGCGCAGGGGTGGCTGCTCAAGGTCGACCGCCTCGGCAAGGTGTTCGGCGACGGAGGGGCGGCCGCGGTCGCGGGCACCGGTCCTACCCACGGCACTGCGGTGAGTCCCTCGACCGGTGCGATCGTCGCCGCGTGGGATGTCTGCTTCGACGTCGCGCCAGGTGAGGCGCTCGGCCTCATCGGCGAGTCCGGGTCGGGCAAGTCCACGGTGCTGAACTGCCTGGTCGGTGAGCAGGGCGCGACGACGGGAAGCGTCCTGCTGGCCGGGCTTGACGGTGGCGAGACCGACTTGCTCGCGCTGTCACCTCAGCAGCGACGGCGGCTGCGGACCGGCACGATGTCGATCGTCTACCAGGACCCGGCGGCCGGCCTGGACCTGCGGGTCACGGCCGGGGGCAACATCGCCGAGCCGCTGACCGCCGCGGGCTGGAGCTCTACCACGCGATCCGCCGCCGGGCCGCCGAGCTTCTCGACCGGGTGGAGGTGCCGCTGTCGCGAATGGACGACCCGGTCGCGACATTCTCCGGAGGCATGCGGCAGCGCGTGCAGATCGCCAAGGCGCTCGCCACCGGCGCGCCGCTGCTGCTGCTCGACGAGCCCACCACGGGCCTGGACGCGTCCGTCGCGGCGGGCGTGCTTGACCTGCTGCGCGGGCTGCTGCGCGAGCGGAACGTCGCGGCCGTCGTCGTCAGCCACGACTTCGCGGTCATCGAGGCGCTCACCGACCGCAGTGCGGTGATGCAGCTCGGGCGGGTCGTTGAAAGCGGCCTGACCGACCAGCTGTTCCACGACCCGCACCACCCCTACACTCAGCGGCTCGTCGCCGCGGCCCGGAGGTGATGGCACCCGTGACACCGGTGCTGACAGTCAGGAATCTGCACAAGACGTTCACCCTGCACACCATCGACGGCAGGACCGTCGTCTCGCTGGACGGCATCGACCTGGACGTGGCGGCCGGCGAGCACGTCGCGATCGCGGGCCCGAACGGTGCGGGCAAGTCCAGCCTGCTTCGCTGCATCCACCGCACGTACCTGCCGGACTCCGGCTCGATCGTGCTGCACCGGGCCGACGGCCCGGTGCAGCTCACCGAGCTGCCGGATCGGGCGATGGCCGCACTGCGTGGCAGGGACATCTGCTACGTGTCCCAGTTCCTTGAGGCACCGCCGCGTACCGGGGCGCTCGAGGTCGTCGCCGAGGCCGCGCGCCGCCGCGGCCTGGGGCCGGACGTCGCGCGCGAGGCCGCTGCGGCCTCGCTGCGGCGGCTGGGCCTGGAGGAGGCGCTGTGGGACGTGGACTGCGGGGTGCTGTCCGGTGGCGAGCGGCAGCGCATCAACCTGGCGGCCGGGACCGTAAGCCCGCCCCGGCTGATGCTGCTCGACGAGCCGGTGTCCGCGCTGGACCCGGAGAACCGGGAGCTCGCGCTAAACCTGGTCGCGTCCCTCACGTCCGAGGGAGCGGCCGTGGTGGCCGTTTTCCACGACCTAGGCGCGATCAGGCGGCTGGCCACCCGCGTGCTGTGGCTTGACGGTGGCCGGATCACCGCCGAGGGCACCGCGGACGAGGTCTTGGGCGCCATCTCCGACAGTGCCCAGGAGCCAGCGAGAGCCACTGCATGAGCGGCGTCGCGCAGCCGCCGCCCCAGCATGAGCGAGCGGCGGGGCGCCGCCTCCAGTGGCGTCCCGCAGCGATCTGGAGAAGTTCAGGTCCAAGGCTGCTGCCCGCGCCGCTCGACGGTCATTGGCTGGTCGCCGTCTGCGTCCCGCGGGCCGCGGCGGTCCTAGCCAGGGAGAACAGGCACATAGCGGCAAGGATTATCGCCAGCGTGAACACGGCCCAGAAGATTCCAATGAACCGGGACAGGATCCCGACGCCGACCACGGGGATGATCAGGCCGAGGTAAGCCGCCACGAAGAAGGTCGACACTACCTGGGCGCGCTGCTGCGGCGGGGCCAAGTGGTTGACAGTGGTCAGGCTGCCTAGGAAGACGGCGCCCAGGGCGACTCCGCTGACACAGGTCCCGGCCAGGAACAGGCCTAGCGCGGCCTGGCCGATGCCGACGACGACCAGGACCAGCGCGACCAGGAACAGGGCCAGGCCGGCCAGCACGACCCGGCGGCTGTTAAACCGGAACACCGCCACCTGAGTAGCGGCTCCGAGCGCGAACACACCGAACACCACGGCCCCCTGGATGGCGTGGCTGGTCTCATGCAGCCCCTGTCCCATGAAACCGGGTATCACGGAACTGAATAGGCCAAGCAGCGCAAAGGCGGCGAACGCGGCCATCGCGGCCGCGATGAACTGGCCCCGGCCCCGCTCGGGGATGCCCAGGCCGGCGAACCGCAGGACGAGCCGCTGGCGTGGGCTGACCGTCTCGGGAATGAACCACAGGCACAGGGCCGCGACGGCCAGCAGCGCCAGGTATACCTCGAACACCGTGGTGGTGGGGTCGGGCGCGTACTGGGAGAACAGCCCGGCGATGAGCGGGCCAAGGCCGAGGCCGCCGATGTTTACGGTCGTGGCCACCAGCGAGGCCCGGCGGGGGGCCGAGCCCCGAAATAGCTCCGTAAGCCCGGCCGTCGCCGTGCCGGTCATCAGACCGGCCGACAGCCCGGACAGGACCCGGCTTACGAAGAGCACTGTCACGTCGGGGGCCAGGATGAACGTGACGGTGCTCAGCGCGCTGACGCCCAGGGCCGCGGCCAGCACCGGCCTGCGTCCGACCTGGTCTGATGCCCGGCCTGCCAGCAGCAATGCGGCCATGACCGCGACAGCGTAGGTGGCGTAGAGCACGGACGTCATGAGCTCAGAGAAACCATATTGCGTCTGGTAGATGATGTACAACGGAGTCGGCAATGTGGTACCGGCCATGGTGGTCGCGAATACGAACGCCAGCAGCCAGAACGCGACCTGGCCTCGCTTCCTGTGCCCGCCATTTAGCGTGTGGCCGATCCGGTGGCGCCATGCGGGGTCAGCCATCAGGGTGGGAGCTTGCCGGGTCGCGAGTGTCATCCATCGCTGACTGGAAGGACCTGCGATGGCGGGCTTCATGGGCGGCTCCAGTTCCTCTTGGTGCTCATGGGGCACTAGCAAGCCTCCCACCGGCAAGGCGAGCGGGCATCACACGGCGAGGGTGATTGTGCCTGGAGGCGAGCGTTCAAAAAGCGCCGTTACGGGCGTCTACCGCTACGACAGCACGTATTTGACGCCATACCACCCCTCGAGGCGTCGGCGCGAGGCGACTGGAGATCGCCGACTTCAACAATTACTATGTAGTCGGGGGGATCCTCGGATATAACATTACCGAAGGATTCTGGGGCGATGCAGGGGAGTAAATAAGTGCCTACTAGGACGGTCCCGGAGATGGTCTTTCCCGGCGTTGGTGGATAGGCGTTTGCGATGCAAGCGGTAGGGCTTGTCCTGCACCCGCAGCGCGATTCGGCCGAGGCGGTCGAGGCGGTGCTGGGGTGGGCCGCTCGCAACGGCGCCGAGATCCTCGGTACCGGCGATGAGATCAGACGGCTGAACGGCGCGGCGACCGCGGTCTCCGACGGGGAGCTCGCTCGCCGGTCCGACCTGCTGGTCAGCATTGGCGGGGACGGGACGATGCTGCGGGCGCTGCGACTGGCCGACGGGCAGCGAGCCCCGGTCCTCGGCGTCAATCTCGGTAAGCTCGGCTTCCTCGCCGAGGTTGACGTGCCCGATCTGCCCAGCGCGCTATCGGCGATCGACCAGCATGACTTCATCATCGAGCCACGACTGGCCATCGACGCGATGATCGGCTCGGTGGCCGTCACCGCCTTCAACGACGTTGCCGCGGTCCGCGTTCCTGGAGAGGGGAGCGCTGCCGTGGCGGTCCGCGTCTCCGGGCAGCCATTCGTCAGCTACGCGGCCGACGCGGTGATCGTGGCCACGCCCACCGGTTCCACCGCCTACAGCTTCTCGGCGGGCGGCCCGATCATGCGCCCTTCGGTCGAGGCACTGCTGGTCACGCCCGCCGCGCCGCATTCGGCGTATAACCGCGGAGTCGTGCTGTCGGTCGCGGACACGGTCACGCTGGAGTTGCTGCCGTCCACTGGGCGGCTGGCCATTGAGGTTGACGGACGGATCTCGTGCTACGCGGAGGCCGGGCAGAGCATTGACCTGCGCCCGCGGCCCGGGGGCGCCCGCGTGGTCAGGCTCGGGCAAACCACCTTCTACCAGCGTGCCCGCCGCAAGCTGCGGATCACCGACTCCGCGGAGATACCGCCCCGGCCTGGCAGCGGCCTGGAATGAATGCCTTACTAATGCTGCCTGGCCGGGGAAAGCTCCACACGCTGGGCGAGGGGAGCCATGTTCACCGCGGAATTATGACCGGCTCATCGCAAGCGGGCACCGTGATAGCCGTCAGGATCAGTCCGTCGCGGGCCATCCAGCGGCCCGCGAAGCCGGCCAGCGGTGAACCGCCGACCGCTGGAGCCGTGACTAGCAGGCATGCCTGGAAGGTGCCGTCCGAAGGATTGATGGTGATGTCCGCGTCCTCGAAGCCCAGCCAGCGACGGGCCAGCGGAAACCACGCCTTGTAGGTAGCCTCCTTGGCGCAAAACAGCAGCCGGTCCCAGTTGGTGCCCGGTGCCGCGCTCGCCAGGTCATGGAGCCGGGCACGCTCGCTCGGCAGCGAGATCGCCCCTAGCACGCCATCGGGCAGTGCACCGTCCGGCTCGGCATCTACCCCGATCGTCAGCACGTCGCGGACCGGGGCGACCGCCGCGGCCCGATACCCGGCACAGTGCGTGATGCTGCCGACGATCCCCGTTGGCCACTGTGGCGCGCCTCGCTCGCCGGGCAAGATGGGCGCCGGCGACACGCCGAGCCGGGCCAGCGCGCTGCGCGCGCAAGCCCTTGCAGTCGCGAATTCTCGACGGCGCTTGCCGACGGCGCGGGCCAGCAGCGCCTCCTCTTCCGGGAAGAGCTCGACGTCCGGCGGATCCTCGAACATCTCCGTGCACGCGACGATCGCCGGCAAGATCTCCTCGATCACGCTGAACCTCGTGCTCATGTGGAACGTAGGTCGGTTGCTCTGCGGGTACTGGGTCACGCTCCCGGTCATTGCGGTGTCGATCGGAGCAGCGACTGCGGGCAGGCTACCCTACTCGCAGGGGGAAGCAGGCCGCCGATGAGCCTGCGCTGACACTGCAGGGTGCGTGCGGGCAGCGTGGCACCCCGGTCCTGAGCGGGCAGCGCCCAGCGCGTAGCGTAGCTTCATGGCTACTATGACGCAGCATGGCGAGAGCGTCGGTGATCCGGGGCCTATAGTCTTCGTGCTTTTCGGGGCGACCGGAGACCTGGCCAGCCGAATGGTGCTCCCGGCCTTCTACGAGCTGGCGTGTAAGGGGCTGCTGCCGAGGCAATGGCAGCTGGTGGGAAACGGCCGTGGGGACGTGGCGCCTGAGGACTTCCGTGACCGCGTCCGCCAGGCGCTCACCGAGTCAGGCTCTGAGCCGAAGGGCCAGGAGTGGGACTCCTTCGCCCAGCGGCTCTTCTTCGCAGGCGGCGGCTTCAGCGCCGACAGTCCGGGCAGCCTGCTCGACGTGATCGGCGAGGCACGCAAGTCGCTGGGCGGCGACGCGCAGGTCGTCCATTACCTGGCCGTTCCGCCCAACGCGTTTACCGAGCTGACGAAGGCACTAGGTCGGCACGGGCTGTCTCAAGGTGCCCGCGTGGTCTACGAGAAGCCGTTCGGCACGTCAAGGGATGACTTTCGCAAGCTGGACCAGATCGTCCATTCGGTCCTGGACGAGCAGCAGGTGTACCGGATCGACCACTTCCTCGGCAAGGAGGCCACTCAGGACCTGCACCTGCTGCGGTTCGCCAACGAGCCGTTCGCCTCGTGCTGGAATCGCGAGCATATCGAGTCGGTGCAGATCGACGTGCCGGAAACGCTAGGCGTCAGCAACCGGGCGCAGTTCTACGACGCCACCGGCGCCTTGCTCGACATGCTTATCACCCACCTGTTCCAGGTGGCCGCCGAGGTCGCCATGGAACCGCCGGCCAGCCTGGGGCCGCTGGACCTGCAGGCGGCCAGGGAGGAAGTCATCAGCCACTTCCGCCCCCTGGACCCCGCCGAGGTGGTGCTTGGCCAGGTCGACGGGTACCGGGACGTCCCCGGGGTTGATCCGCACTCGAACCAGAACACGTTCGTCGCCGCCCGGCTGTGGATCGACACCGACCGCTGGCGTGACGTCCCGTTCTGCCTGCGCACTGGCAAGCAGATGGCCACTTCGGCGCAGCGCGTTCACCTGATCCTGCGCGAGCCGCGCGGACCACTGGCCGGCCGGCTGCCGCGCGGCGGCAACGTACTGTGCTTCTCCCTCGCCGGAAGCGGCGACATCGACCTGGCCCTAGTGACCGGGAAGCCAGGCCCGACGCAGGAGCTCGACGTGGCACACGCGGACATCCCGTTGGCCAGCTTGCCGGGCGCGGTTCCGCTGCCGGCGTACGTCCGGCTGATCCACGACGTGATCGTCGGCGATCGCTCGCTGTTCAGCCGGCCTGACGGGCTCGCCGCGGTATGGGACGTCGCCGATCCGCTGCTGACCAGGCCGCCGCAGGTCCACTCCTATGCGCCCGGGTCATGGGGACCCGTGCAGGCACGCGACCTCGTCGCGCCCGGGCAGTGGCTGCTGGGCCAGTAGGGCCACGACACCGCGCGCGGTCACGTCGAATTCGGCGCGCCGGCTAGCCCCCGGCCGGCTTGCCGTGGGCCTCGATCGCAGCGAGCTGGCCAGATACCCAGTGGTGCACATCATGGGCGCGGACATGCCCCGCCATCTCGGCCAGGGCCTGCCGCCGGGCCTCGGGTGCGAGCTGGAGCGCGTGCTCGATCCGGTAGGACAGCCCCTCGATGTCGAACGGGTTGCACAGGACCGCCTGCGGCAGCTCGACGGCGGCGCCGGTGAACTCGCTCAGCATGAGGACGCCGCTGCCGCCAAGGGCCTGCTGCACGATGACGTACTCCTTGCAGACCAGGTTCATGCCGTCGACCAGCGGCGTGACCAGCAATACGTCGGCGAGCCCGTAGTATGCCGCGAGCTGCTGCTTGGACAGGCTCCGGTAGAAGTAGTGCACGGGCACGTCGTTGCCAGGCTCGGTGAACAGGCCGTTGATTCGCCCGACGTGCTGTTCCACAGTGTCTCGCAGCTGGTGGTACTCCGGCACGTCGTCCCGGCTGGGCACGGCGATCTGGAGGAACGCGATGCTGGTGCTGAGCTCGGGATTGCGTGCTAGCAGCGTCTCCACGGCGAGCAGGCGCTCGACGATGCCCTTGGTGTAGTCCAGCCGGTCGACGCCCAGCAGCACGGTGCGGCCGCGGAACTGCTCGGTCAGGTCCTGGATGTCCCTGATCGTCCCCGGGTCGATAGCGTGCCAGGCGAACTCCGCGGCGTCGATGGAGATCGGCGCAATGGCGGTGGCCACCAGACGGCCGTCGGGCAGCGCTACCGACGAGTCGCGTACCTCGACGCCCGCGCCAGCCAGCAGCCGTGCACACGAGCGCAGGAAGTTGCCCCGGTAGGAGTCAGTGTGGAAGGCGATGAGGTCCGCGCCAAGCAGGCCAGCCAGGATCTGGTCCCGCCACGGCAGCCGGGCGAAGATGTCCGGCGACGGCCAGGGCGTGTGCAGGAAGAACCCGATCGGCTGGCCGTCTCGCACGCCCCGGACGAGCTGCGGGACGAGCATCAGCTGGTAGTCGTGCACCCAGGCGATCGCGTCCGGTCGCTCGTCGAGGGCGGCTGCGGCCCGCTGCGCGAACTGCGCGTTGACGTCCTGGTAGGCGCGCCACCAGGCACGTTCGAACCGGGGCTTTTCGATGGCGTTGTGCAGCAGCGGCCACAGCGTCGCATTGGCGAAGCCATGGTAGTAGTCGCTGACCTGGGTGGCCGACAGCTCCACCGGCAGCAGCCGGACATCGGAGTCTGGCAGCGTCGGTGGCAGCCCCTTAGTGCCGCCGTCCCAGCCGACCCAGGCACCGGGACGCGTGGTCATCACCGGCCGTAGTGCCGTCACTAGGCCGCCCGGCGATAGCTCCCAGCCGTCGTCACCCTGGTGCACCGGGAGCCGGTTGGCCACCGCCACCACTGGCCTGCCTCTGCCGCCCTGCTCCGCTGCCGCTGATTCGCTCACCGGCCTAACGTATCGTGACCGCCTTCGGCCGCATCGTTAACCCCGCCGCCATGGCCGGCCGGCCACGCCAGCAGACTGCCACCACAGATCACCCGGATCGGGTGAGGCCGGATACCACCCAGGATGTGAGCCTGGACAGACAGGCAGGGCCGCGACTGGCCGCCTGTCCCGGCTAAAGACTGGCCGCCTGTCCCGGCTAAAGGAGGAATCCGTGACCAAGCACACTGGGCGTGTTTCGACTCTCCCCGCGGTCTTGAATGATCCGCTGGCTAACCGGGGGGTTGGGTTCACTGAGGCTGAGCGGGAGGGTCTTGGACTGACGGGGCGTCTGCCGTCGGGGGTGCTGAGCCTGGACCAGCAGGCGAGGCGTGCCTACGAGCAGTTGCGGCGGCAGCCGACTGACCTGGCCAAAAACGTGTACCTGGAGCAGTTGCACGACCGTAACGAGGTCTTGTACTACAGGGTGCTGGGCGAGCACCTGGCGGAGCTGCTGCCGATCGTGTATGACCCAACGGTTGGCGAGGCGATCGAGCGGTACTCCCACGAGTACCGGCGCCCGAGAGGCGTGTTCCTGTCCATCGACCGGCCCGGTGACATCCCGAAGGCCTTCGCTACCCTCCATCTCGGCCCTGACGACGTGGACCTGATCGTCTGCTCCGATGCGGAGGAGATCTTGGGCATCGGAGACTGGGGTGTGGGGGGCATCGAGATCGCGGCTGGCAAGCTGGCCGTGTACACGGCGGCGGCCGGCATTCACCCGGGGCGGGTGATCCCGGTGTCGCTGGACGTCGGCACCGACAACGAGGGGCTGCTGAATGACCCGCTGTACCTGGGCAGCCGGCACGCCCGGGTCCGTGGTGACGCCTACGACGCGTTCGTCAGGAAGTACCTGAAGTCCGTGTCCTCGCTGTTCCCGCATGCGCTGCTGCACTTCGAGGACTTCGGCCCGGCAACGCCCGCCGGATCCTGACCACCTACGGCGAAAAGTACCGGATCTTCAACGACGACATGCAAGGCACCGGGGCGATCACCCTGGCGGCCCTGATGTCCGCGGTCAAGGTGACTGGCGTCCCGATGCGCGAGCAGCGGCTGCTGGTATTCGGCGCCGGCACCGCCGGGGTGGGCATCGCCGACCAGATCCACGACGCCATGGTCCGCGACGGCGCCTCGGCTGGGCAGGCGAGGTCCCAGGTGTGGCTGGTCGACAAGCAGGGCCTGCTCACCACCGACATGCTGGACCTGCGGGACTTCCAGCAGCCCTACGCCCGCAACCCGCCGGAAGTCAGCGGCTGGGCTAGCGGCCGAGACGGGATCTGTTTGCTTGACGCGGTCCGAGGCGCCAAGCCCACGATCTTGCTGGGCACCTCCACCGTGCACGGGGCCTTCACCCAGGAGGTGATCGAGGCGATGAGCGCCGCCGTCGAGCGGCCTGTCGTGCTCCCGATCTCCAATCCGACCTCACGCATCGAGGCGATGCCGGCCGACGTCATCGCCTGGTCCAAGGGCAAGGCGCTAGTCGCAGTAGGCATCCCCGTGCCGCCGGTGAAGTACGAGGGCGTGACCTACCAGATCGGGCAGGCCAACAACGCGCTGGTCTACCCGGGGCTAGGGCTGGGCACGATCGTGTCCGGCGCGTCGAGGGTAACCGCGGGCATGCTGCTGGCAGCCGCCGAGGCAGTGGCCGGGCAGGTCGACGTCAGCGCGCCAGGCGCGCCGCTGGTGCCGCCGGTGGAGAACCTGCGGGCGTCGAGCGCGACGACCGCGGTCGCCGTCGCCCGGGCCGCCGTCGCCGATGATGTCGCCACGGTGAAGTCCGATAACTGGGTCCAGGCGGTCCAGGACGCGATGTGGCAGCCGACCTACACCGACGGGGCACGCTGATGACGAAACAGAACCCGGATGCGACGTCGGCGACCGCCGCCAGCGCGCCGCGGATCCGCGACCTGCCCGTCGGCCTGACCGCGGCAGGCACCCGCACCGAGACGGACTCGATGGGAGCCATCGACGTGCCGGCCAGCAAGTACTGGGGCGCGCAGACCCAGCGTTCGCTGGTCCACTTCTCAATCGGCGATGACCGGATGCCGAAGGCCGTCTACCACGCCTACGGGCACGTGAAGAAGGCCGCCGCCATCGTGAACGGCCGCGCCGGGCGGCTCCCGGGATGGAAGGCGGCGCTCATCGAGCGGGTCGCCGACGAGGTGATCACCGGGAAGCTGGACGAGCACTTCCCGCTGTACGTGTGGCAGACCGGGTCCGGCACCCAGTCGAACATGAACGTCAACGAGGTGATCTCCAACCGGGCCATCCAGCTCGCCGGCGGCCAGCTCGCCAGCAAGCGCCCGGTGCATCCCAACGACGACGTCAACATGGGCCAGTCGTCCAACGACACCTTCCCCACCGCCATGCACATCGCCGCCGTCCAGGCCATCCACGAGCGCCTGCTCCCGTCAGTGCGGGCACTGCAGCAGGTCATGGCGGACAAGGCGGGCCAGTGGGCCGACGTGGTCAAGATCGGCCGTACCCACCTGGAGGACGCAGTGCCGCTGACTGTCGGCCAGGAGTGGTCCGGCTACGCCCACCAGCTCAGCCAGGCCATCGCCCGGGTGGAAGCGTCCGTTGCGGGGCTGCATGAACTGGCCGCCGGCGGCACGGCAGTCGGCACGGGCCTCAACGCGCCGCCCGGGTTCGCCGGGCAGATCGCCGGGCAGATCGCAGAGCAGGCCGGTTACCCGTTCATTACCGCGGCCAACAAGTTCGCCGCTCAGGGCGGACTGGACGCGATGGTAGCCGCCTCAGCTGGCCTGCGAGCGCTGGCCGTCCCCCTGATGAAGATCGCCAACGACATCCGCTGGCTGGCCTCCGGGCCTCGCTGCGGCCTGTCCGAGCTGACCTTGCCGGCCAACGAGCCGGGCAGCTCGATCATGCCCGGCAAGGTCAACCCCACTCAGTGCGAGGCCATGGTCATGGTCTGCATCCAGGTCCTGGCCGACGACTCCGCCATCGCGCTCGCCGGATCACAGGGCAACTTCGAGCTGAACGCGATGCGCCCTGTCATCATCAACAACTTCCTGCACTCCGCCACGATCCTGGCTGACGCCTGCAGCAAGCTCCGCCAGTACTGCATCGAAGGCGCCGACCTTAACCGCGACCAGGTCGATGCTTACGTCAGCCGGTCGCTGATGCTGGTCACCGCCCTGTCCCCGGTCATCGGCTACGACAAGGCATCCGCCATCGCCCACAAGGCCAACGACGATGGCACCACCTTGCGGGAAGCGGCACTAGCCACCGGCTACATCGACGCTGCCAGCTTCGACCGCATCGTCAACCCCGCCGCCATGGTCGGCCGCTGACCCAGTCGCGCGGAGAAATGAAGACAGCGGTCGCGCCCGGGTCATGAGCGTGACTGGCGCGACCACTGTTGAAACCAATCAGGTGAAGCCGACATTAAGGACAAAGTGTCCGAGATGCAGGTTCAGCGCTCCGCCGCCGGCCCAATGCGCGATAGCGCCCAACAAGATGATGGCAATGACGACGACCACCACCCAGAAGAAAACCACGATAATTCCGGGAATCGCGTACCCGGCTACTGATCTTGCCACGATTCCCCAGCTACCCAGCACTGTCCGACTTATTCCGAAACGGGAGTTACCTCCGGCCGGGTTTAACCGACGGCAACCGCGAGATGACGGTCCAGCGCCTGGCCCGCGCGGCGCGCCAGTGACCATCGTCACCGGCGGCGTGAGCGCGAGGCCATATCCCTGATCACCTTGATGGCCAGCACGGCCAGCACCAGCGCCGTCGTCATCGCGGCCCCGGCTCGCGCGGGGGCCGCCGCGGGCTGCCCGGGAGGGGCTTGTTCGAGGCGGGCGGCCAGTCGCAGGCTGGCATTACTGTCGGCTGCCGTCAGCAGCTGCCGTTGCTGCAGGAAGTAGAGCATGGCGAACGCGGGTGCTACCAGCAGCACCGCGAGGCCCGCTACGACGATTTCCGCCACCAGGGCCGCGGTGGGCGCGCTGCCGGCGGCCAGCGACAGCGAGGTGGGGAACAGGTAGGGGTACTGGGCCAGTCCCCAGCCCCACACCACGGTTGCCACGGCGATCGCGGCCGTCACCCGCAAGATCATGGAGTGGTACCAGCGCAGCCAGAGCATGCCCAGCACGGCGATCCCCGCGGCGATCGAGATCGCCACCAGTGGCAGGGCGATGCCGGTCAGGCGGGTGAAGACGTGTGGCGCGCTGGCAGATAGTTCGGCGAACGCGGCGCCGGCGATGGCACCGGTGAGCGCCCCGGCCGCGGTGGCGCGCAGCGAGAAGTAGCGCACCAGGTCCTGGTGCCCGCGCTGGCGGGCCTCGAGGACAAGGAACACCGCGCTGATGTAGGCGCAGGCGGCGACGAACAAGAACCCGGTGAGGATGGCGGTGGGCGAGGTCCACGCGGCCAGGACGTTGCCGGACGGGTGCACGGGCACCTGCCCGGTGGCGACGGCCCCGATAACGGTGCCCATGAAGAACGGCGTGATACCCGAGGCGGCGGCGAACACCGCGCCAGTGAGCCGCTGCATGTGCAGCCGCTGCGCGGTGTGCCGGAAGGTGAACCCGGTCCCGCGCAGGACGATTCCCAGCAGGGACAGGCTGAGCGGGACGAACAGCGTGGTCATGATGGCGGCGAAAGCGGGCGGGAACGCGGTCCACAGCAGCACCAGGATGAAGATCAGCCACACGTGATTGGCTTCCCAGACCGGGGTGATGGACTCTTCGATGAGCTTGCGGGGGGCAGCGCCGCGCCCGGCGCTGCCCGCCAGCAGGTCCCAGATCCCGCCGCCGAAGTCCGCCCCGCCGAACAGCGCGTAGGCGGCGATGACCACGAACATGATCGCGGCGACCGCTATGGCCTCTGGCGAGGGGTTCATTGAGCCTCCGGTCCGCCAGCCGACGCCCGGATAGCGGCCGGTGATGGCGAGGCCCCAGCTGGTGAAGCCCAGGTCGGCGAGGGGCCGTATGGCACCTGCTCGGTGTCCTCATCGCCGGGCCCTTCTTGCCGCCATCGCCGTGACATGATCATCGGAATGCTGATCGAGACCACCGTCAAGATCGCGTACAGGACGAGGATCACCCATAGCGTGACGGGGACCCCGCTGGCCGGGGTGACCGCGTCGCGGACCAGCAGGACGCGGTAGACGACCCACGGCTGGCGGCCGACCTCGGTGACGACCCACCCCGCCTCCATCGCGGCGACCGCGGCGACGCCGCCGAGGGCGGTCGGCACCAGGAACCACGGGGTCAGTAGCAATCGGCGGTGGAACCACCACCACCATCCCTGCCAGGCGGCCAGCACGAAGAGGAAGGAGCCGAAGCCCACCATCAGGTTGAAGGCCAGGTGGATGAGCGTGACCAGCGGCGGCCGTTGCGCCGCGGGCACGCTGTCCCAGCCGATGACCCGGGTGTGCGGCGAGAACCCGACCAAGATCGAGTCGAACGCCGGGATGGCGGCGCCGAAGTAGACGTGGCCATTGATCAAGATCCCGCCCAGCCATTCGGGAGCGTCGCGCATGGTCGTGGAGACGTACTCCATCGCGGCGAACTTGACCGGCTGGTTGTGCGAGATGAACCGGGCGATGACGTCCCCCATCATCATCTGCAACGGGGCGGCGATCCCGGCCACCGTGAACGGGATGGCGAAGCCCAGCCGGTGGTAGCGGTCCCGGCGGCCGCGCAGCAGCCCCACCGCGTAGACGCCGGCGATGAGGAATCCCGTCACCATGTACGCGGCGAGCAGCATGTGCGTGGTCTCATAGGGGGTCGCGGCGTTGAAGAACACAGAGACCGGGTTAACGCTGGTGATCTTGCCCCCCGTGAGCGTGTACCCGGCCGGTGAGTTCATCCACGAGTTCGCCGCGACCACTGACATGGCGCCCAGCACCCCGCCCACCACGATCGGCATCCCGCTCCACCAGTGCGCCCAGGGCGGCAGCCGCCGCCACCCGTACAGGTACACCCCCACGAAGATCGCTTCCAGGAAGAAGAAGATTCCCTCCAACGAGAACGGGATGCCGATCGCCGCACCGAACCGGCCCATCAGGCCCGGCCACAGCAGGCCCATCTCGTACGACATCACGGTCCCGGACACCGCGCCGACCGCCACCAGCACCGCCATGACCTTCGACCAGCGGCGCGCCAGCAGCAGTGCCGTGGCATCGCCGCGCCTGATGCCGATCCATTCCGCGATCATGGTGACTGCCGCGAACGCGATGCCGAAGCACGCCAAGATGATGTGGAACCCCAGTGACGACCCCATCTGCGACCGGGCCGGCACCGGATCCACGGCCAGAACATGCGCCACTACCCCCATCGCGTGCCCCCCATCCGCTGCATGCCGCATCACGGCCGATCCGTCACGCTGTGTATACCGTCCCCGCGCTCTGGGTACACACTTGAAGAACCCCAAGGTCTTTCCAGAGGTGCATCGGGCATATGAGCATCAGAAACGTCGGCGTGGTTGCCCTGGTCGCAAACGTCGGAGCGGTCGCCCTGGTGATCCTGCTCGGGCTAGTTGTCGGCGTGCTCGGGCTAGTCGCGGCCGACCTGTACGCCGTCGGGCTGCTGATCCTGTTCTTCGGCGGCGTCGGCGCCGCCGTCCTGGCCGGCGAGTTCCTCATCTGGTACTTCAGCACCCGGCGACCGCCCGCCTGACGGCCCCTGCGGCGGTGGCTACCTTCCCGCGCCTGCTCGATCCGCGCTGGCCCCGGCTTGGCTGAAAAGTTTCGAAGTCCCAAACAGAAACTTTCATCGCGGAAGGCGCTAAACCTTGCCAAGATTGTCAGCTGCGCAGTGTCCAGTCTTGTATGCGGGCCTTTTCAGTAGTGCAATGAAATGGAAATCGTTCGGAAACTTTCGGCCATCCGAAAGGGTTTCGAATCGAAACATTTCGAAAACGAAAGGGGCCAGACATGAAACGATGGTTGCGCGCGCTGCTGGCTACCGGAGCCGCGGTGCTCATGGCAGTTGGCTTCCTCACGGCGGCCATGTTCCTCGCCGTGACGCCGGCCAGGGCCGCCTCGCTCGTGCAGGTGACGAGCTTCGGCAGCAACCCGTCGGACCTGCAGATGTACATCTACGTGCCGAACAACGTCCGGCCCGACCCGCCCATCTTGCTGGCACTGCACCAGTGCACCGGCTCCGGGCCTGGCTTCTACTCCGGCACCGCGTTCGCCTCGCTGGCCGACCAGTACGGGTTCATCGTGATCTATCCCTCGGTGACCAGGAGCGGAAGCTGCTGGGACGTCTCCTCCAGCCAGGCCCTGACCAGGAACGGCGGCAGTGACCCGGTCGGGCTGCATGTCGATGATCACGTACACCGAGCAGCACTACGGCGGCAACCCGAACCAGGTATACGTCACCGGCGCGTCGTCGGGCGCCATGATGACCAACGTCATGCTGGCCGACTACCCGGACGTGTTCAAGGCCGGCGCGGCGTTCATGGGCGTGCCGTACTACTGCTTCTACACCGGCACGGTCGACGGGTGGAACTCCGCCTGCGCCGACGGCCAGGTCGCCATGACCGCGCAGGCATGGGGCAACCTGGCCCGCAGCGCCGACCCCGGCTACAGCGGCGCGCGGCCTCGCGTGCAGCTGTGGCACGGCACCGCGGACGGGACGCTCAACTACGAGAACCTCAGCCAGGAGATCCTGCAGTGGACGAACGTGCTGGGCGTGAGCTCGACCGCGAGCGCTACGCTCACCCCGCAGTCCGGCTGGACCGAGACGCAGTATGACAACAGCTCGGGCACCCCGCAGGTGGAGGCGTTCAGCATCGCGGGCGCGGGCCACGTGCTCCCGATCGAGGGGGAGGGGATGGAGGCCGACGCCATCAGCTTCTTCGGCCTGAACACCACCACGACGGGCAATACCGTGACGGTGACCAACCCGGGCAGCCAGACCGCCACGGCCGGGACGGCCGCGTCGGTGCAGATCCACGCGTCCGACTCGGCGCCCGGGCAGGCGCTGAGCTACTCGGCCAGCGGGCTGCCGCCGGGTGAGTCGATCAGCTCGTCCTCCGGCCTGATCAGCGGCACGCCAACGACCGCGGGCACGTACTCGGTCACCGTGACCGCCACCGACGGGACCGGCGCGTCCGGGTCAGCGGCGTTCACCTGGACCGTTAGCTCGTCCGGCGGTGGCGCAGGCAGTTGCCAGGGTGCGTACTCCACGACCAGCCAGTGGACCGGCGGCTTCACCGCCAGCGTCACGATCACCAACACCAGCTCAGCCGCGATCAACGGGTGGACGCTGAAGTTCACCTTCCCCGGCGACCAGACCATCACCAGCGCGTGGAACGACGGCACGGAAAGCCAGAGCGGCAAGGCCGTGACGCTGACCAACGCGAGCTACAACGCCGCCATCGCGGCTGGCGGGAACACCTCGATCGGGTTCCAGGGCACCTGGACCTCCAGCGACGCGGTACCCACCGCCTTCACCCTGAACGGGGCCACCTGCACTGCCTGAGCCGCGCCCCCGCCGTCCGAAGACAACAGATGGTGGCGGGTTAGCGGGAACGACGGTTCCGTTCGGGATCAGTGATGCATTTTGCCCGAACGGAACCGTTTAGGCAGGTACGCCGGTTATCTCACCGAGCCAGGGCAGATGGCTGAAACCCTGCTCGGCGGGTACAGCGCTAGAGGCGGGCACCGGCACGAAAGAGTAGACGGTCATGGGCAGCAGAGCCGTCGGCGACGCTTCCGTTCAGCGACGGTCAGCACGCCTCCTTCCGGGCAGATGGCGCTAACCGTTCAGCCAGGCATGACATCGGGGGCCATTACCACCGTCAATTGTGGCCACAGAGCCGGAATCGCCTTCTTCCACGAGATAGGAGAGCAGCAGACGATGAGCGCACCTGCAGCAGACAATGCCTACGACGTGATCGTGATTGGGACCGGTCCGATCGGGGAGACCGTCGCCGAGCGCGCCCGGGCGGCCGGGCGCAGCGTGGCGGCGGTAGAGCATGAGCTGGTCGGGGGTGTGTGCTCGTACTGGGCATGCATTCCCAGCAAGGCCATGCTGCGGCCAGTCGTGGCGCTCGCCGATGCCCGCGCAGTCAACGGGGCCAGGCAGGCGGTCGCTGGCCCCGTGGACGCCCAGGGCGTGTTCGCCCGCCGGGACGAGTGGACGAGCGGCTGGAAGGACAACGGCCAGGTCAACTACTTGAAGAGCATCGGAGCCGACCTGATCCGCGGACACGGCAGGCTGGCGGGTCCGCGGCGGGTGGCGGTGGAAACCCCGGACGGCGCGACGGTCACCCTGACCGCCCGCCACGCGGTAGCGATCTGCACCGGCACCCGTCCGGCCATCCCCAATCTGCCCGGCGTGGCGCAGGCACGGCCGTGGACCAACCAGGAAGCCACCGACTCCCACACCGTGCCCGGCCGACTGGCCATCGTCGGTGGCGGCGGGGTGGGCGTGGAAATGGCCACCGCCTGGAATGGCCTGGGCTCCTCGGTCACCCTGCTCGCCGGCAGGCACGGCCTGCTGCCCAGGATGGAGCCCCTTCGTGGGGGAGATGATCGCCCGCGCCTACACCGAGGCCGGGATCGACGTGCGGATCGGAGCCAGCGTCACCGGGATACGCCGCCCCGGCGGCAGCGGGCCGGTCACCTTGACCTTGTCAGACGGCGGCGAGCTAGAGGCTGACGAGGTGCTGTTCGCCACCGGCCGCAAGCCACTGACCGACGACATCGGCCTGCAGGCCGTCGGCCTGGAGCCCGGCTCGTGGCTGGAGGTGGACGACACCTGTGCGGTGCGCGCCATCGGCGAGCGATGGCTGTACGCCCTGGGTGACATCAACCACCATGCCCTGCTCACCCATCAGGGCAAGTACCAGGCCCGCATCGCCGGCGCCGTGATCGCCGCGCGCGCCGCCGGGCAGCCGGTGGACACCACCCCATGGGGTCCGCACGCGGTCACCGCCGACGCCCACGCGGTGCCGCAGGTGTTCTTCAGCGCCCCGCAGGCCGGGGCGGTGGGCCTCACCGCCCAGCAGGCCGAAAGCGCCGGGCACCGTGTCCGGGTGGTTGACGTCGACATGGGCGAGAAGGTCGCCGGAGCGGGGCTGTACGCCGACGGCTACACCGGCCGGGCCCGCATGGTCGTCGATGAGGACAGCAGCTGCCTGCTGGGCGTCACCATGGTCGGCCCCGGAATCGAGGAACTGATCCACTCGGCCACCGTCGCCGTCGCCGGCCAGGTGCCCGTCGCCCGGCTCTGGCACGTCGTGCCCTGCTTCCCCTCCATCAGCGAAGTCTGGCTCCGCCTGCTCGAGGCCTATCGAGGCTGACCTGACGGCTGGGACTGGCGGCGCAGCCGCCAGGTCAGGAAGCTGCCGAGAAGGGTGCCGATAACTATCGCAGTCGCATGGCCGACCGCAGCCACCTGCAGGGTACTCAGGCCACTGAATATGCCCCCCACGACGATCAGCAGGAAGAGGCCGAGCGCGGCCACGATCCGGGCAAGCCACGGCCCGTACAAAACCGTCACCATGATGGCGGACACCACCACATACGACGGCCCCACGTCGATAATGCGAGAATCCCATTCGGGAAGCAGCCCACGGGAGATCCGGTACGCGATTATCCCCTCGCTTGCAAGCGTCCCTAAAATATGCCCGGCAGCGCAGACTAGAACTGTCCGCCAGTTTCCTAGCACCTTGCTGGCGCCAAACATGGCCACGGCGATCAGGGCCGGCCACGCGCCCACGGACCCTGACGGGATGAACGCCGATGCCACGAGGCATCCGACCGGATCGTGCCGGAGATTGACGATATTGGTGCTAGCCCACGATTGCAGTGCCCAGCGACTGCCAGGAGGCAGGCAAACGTAAATGATGTCAGTTACGACGAATCCCACCAGGTACGTCCACGCGACGGGGTACCTGGCGAGGCTTCGCCTCAGGGCAGTGGTCATCACACAGGTGAAGATACTCCTGCGACCATGCATTAACGGAGCAGGTCCTTTGGACCTTGGCTGTGGCGCTAAGGGAGTAGCGGCGCGCAGACGTGGCGGGCCCGGCCGTGACTAGGTCGGCGAACGCCTGGGTGACCGGGGACAGCGGCCGGTCGGCGGCGACGATGAACGCCACGCTGAACGTTAGGGCGGGCCGCAATGGCACGCCCACCAGCCCCGCGTCCACGATCATCGACTGCGGGAGGATGGCCAGCCCGAGCCCGGCGCGTACCAGCGACGCGTGGACCGACGCGTCCGGCACCTCGATGCCGATCGACCGCTCGACGCCCGCCCTGGCAAACAGCTGGTCGGCGACTGTGCGGGTGCCCCAGCCCGGCGTGAAGTCGATGAACGGCGTCTCGGCCAGCTCGCTGACCGAGATGACGGCGTGGCTGGCCAGCGGGTGGTCGGGCAGGCAGCCAAGCAGCACAGGCTCGCAGACCAGCGTCGTCGCAGTCAGCCCCGGCTGGTCTGGGCCGCTGACGGAGACGAAGGCGGCATCCAGGGCGCCGCGCCGGACATCGGAGATCATCGCCGCCGACCCGCCGGGAGCGGTCCTGGGCTGGATGTCCACAAGCGGCCGCTCGTGGTGGAACCGTGCGATCAGCGAGCCGACGTCGACCACGCTGATCACCTGCATCATGCCGAGCCGCAGCGTCCCGCGCAGGCCCGCCTGGGCGCCAAGGACCGCCGCCTGAGCGCTGGCGGCCGCTTCGAGGGTGCGGCGCGCCTCCGGCAGCAGGATGCGTCCGGTATCGGTCAGCCTGACCTCGCGCGTGGTCCGCTCGAAGAGCTGGGTGCCAAGCTCGCGCTCCAGCGAGCGGATGGACACCGACAGGGCCGACTGGACGAGGTGGAGGCGCCGTGCGGCCCGGGTGAAGTTTCGCTCCTCCGCGACGGTGACGAAGTGCTCAAGATGCCGCAGCTCCACGATCAATTCCTATTGTGCATGAGTGTGATCACAATTTTTCGTTGGACACGATAAATCCTGTCGTCCATCCTGGCAGTGAAGCCTGTTAAAGGCAAAGATCTGGGGAACGCAAGTGACGGATGTGATTGACATGACCGCACCGACGGAACGGACAGCAGTGCTATCAGGCGCTCCCGCGAGGGAACCCGCACGGCGGACCCGGCACCAGCGCCACCACTCGGTGGCGTTCTGGGTCGTGGCGGCCGGCTTTTGCGTGAACCTCGCGTTCTCGGCGGTCCCGACGCCGCTCTACGTCATCTACCAGCAGCGCGACCACTTCTCCACGCTGATGATCACTGTGGTCTACGCGGTCTACGCGGTCGGCGTGATCGGCAGCCTGTTCCTCGGCGGCCACGTTTCTGACTGGGTGGGACGGCGCCGGGTGCTGGTGCCCGCGATCGTCGTCAACGTGCTGAGCGCGGTGCTGTTCATCGCCGTTCCCAGCCTGGCAGGCCTCATCGTCGCGCGGATCATCTCCGGCGTGTCGATCGGGCTCACCACCGGGACCGCGACCGCGTACCTGGCCGAGCTGCACCTGGGAGCCGGCGGGTCGCCGACAGGCCGGCGTCCGCAAGTGGTGGCGACCGCGTCCAACCTCGGCGGGATCGGGGTCGGGCCGCTTGGTGCCGGGCTGCTCGCGCAGTTCGTGCCGCTGCCGCTGGTGACCCCCTACCTGATCTTCGGCGGGGTGCTCGTGGTGCTGGCGGCGGCGATCGCCTTCGCACCGGAGACGGCCGACCGGCCAGACCCGCGGCCGGCCTGGCGGCCGCAGCGGGTGGCGATACCCCCGCACGCCCGCGGCACCTTCTACGCCGCCACGGGGGCCGCGGCGGCGGCGTTCGCGGTCTATGGCGTCTTCAATTCCCTCATGCCGGGGTTCCTGGCCGGCACCCTGCACGAGACCTCGTACGCGGTCGCGGGCGCAGTGGCCTTCTCCGCGTTCGCCGCCGGGGCGGTCGCGCAGATCGCGCTCGGCACGGCAAGCACCGCCACGACGCTGAAGGTGTCGATGCCAGTGCTCTTCGCGGGCCTGGCGCTGTTCACCGTCGGGATGTGGCTGCCGAGCCTGCTCGTGTTCGTGATAGGCGGGATCGTCACCGGCGCCGGCGGCGGCCTCGTCTTCCGCGGCTCCCTGGTGGCCGCCGCCGGCACCGCGCCGCCCGAATCCCGCGCCGAGGTGCTGGCGGGCTTCTTCCTCGGCGCGTATATCGGACTGTCCGCGCCGGTGATCGCGCTCGGCGTCGCAACAGAGTACGTGGCGGCCCGCGACGTCATGCTGGTGTTCGTGGTGCTCGCCGCCATCGCGATCGCCGCGGGCGTCCGGGGCGTGCTGCGTCACCCCAGCGTTCAGCATTAATCCGGGCGGATCAAGGAAGTCCGGGCGGGACGGCCTGCGCCACCGCTGTCTTGATCATCGTCGCGTACACCTTCGTCCCGGCCGGGTAATGCGGGTGGATGTCATCCGGCCACAGCAGGCCGGTGCGGTCGCTGATGGTCTTGTTCCAGTTCGCCAGGACCACGTTCGGGTACGTGCGGGCCGCTGCGGCGAGCACGCTGTTGGTGCCCTGCTCATACGGCAGCGGGACGAACGTGTTCACCAGGACAACCTTGCGCTTGCTGCCAACGATCGCCATGAGCTGGTGGACCTGCCGTGTGGTTACCCCGCCATTGGTGCCGAGCCCGACGATTACCACCGGGCGCAGCTGGCCGCTGGTGGCTAGCTGCTGCAGCGCGGACAGGCCCGCATCCATGTGGCGACTGATCTTGGCATCGACGTAAATGCCCGGAAATGCCTGCTGCAGCGCGACCGAAGATGCCAGCATGACCGAATCGCCGACTGCGGTGATGTCCTTACCGGAGTCCTCCGCGGCCCTGTCGGCCTTGGCGCCGGTAACGGCTCCGGCCCGTCCCGCTGTCGCGGGTGCCGTGGCCTCAGAACGGCCTTCTGCGTCGGCCTTGGCGCCCTGCGAGATCTGCTGCTCGAGGCCCTTGGGCGCAGCCGACGGGCTTATCATCGAGCAGGCGGCCGCGCAGACCACAATCACGGCCAGAATTAGGCCCCTTGCTGCTGTTCGCGTCCTCGACATGATTGCGCTTTCCCCCGAAATCGCGATATATGTTGCTCAAGGTTCCTTCCCGGGCTAGCGTGTGCGGAAACGCCGACTACATGCCTGGACGGGACCCGCCGGGACAATGCGGGACAAGAAGTCGCTAATGCCCTTGAAGGTTGGCTCATTCTGCTTCTGCGCGCCCTTCACTGTGCACCGACAGGAGGTCGAAGATCGCCCGGTTGCAAGGCGTCGCCACGCCCAGCCTGGCTCCGCGTTCGACCACGTCGCCGGCGAGCCAGGCAACTTCGATGCGGTTACCCTGCTCGAGGTCGCGGTACATCGACGACGTCATGCTGGCGGGCAGTCGGTCGGTGAACGCGAGCCGCTCATCGGCATAGTCGGCGGCCAGCGGCGCCCCTTGAGCGCGGGCGACCTGCACCACCTCTTCCATGACGTCGTGCAAGAAAGCGCGCGAGCGCGGATGGCTACGGATCGGGCCGATGGGCGATCGCGCCAGGCTGGTCGTGCCGGAGAGCCCGACCAGGAAGACAAACTTCTCCCAGATTGCCTGCACGATCCGGTCGCTGATCTCACCATCGATGCCGCTGCCCGCGCAGGCATCGCGAAATTGCCGAACGCGCGGTGACACTGAGCCGTCATGCTCGCCGAACAGCAGCTTCTGCAGAGTGCCGGTATGACGGATGAGCCCTGGCTCGGCGATGGTGGCGGCGATGTAGCACGCGCCGCCCATGACGTGCTCGGCGCCCAGAGTCTGACGCAGAATATCGTCCTTCACCACACCGTTCTGGAACGAGACCACAGTGGTCTCTTCCTCGAGCAGCGGCTTGGTGGCTTCGGCTGCGGCCAGTGTGTCCCACAGCTTCACGCTGAAGAGCACGAGATCGACGGTGCCGATCGTCGCCGGGTCGTCGGTGACCTCAACCTTCGGCAGGTGCATGTCGCCGAGCGGGCTCTCCACGCGCAGTCCATAGGTGCGTAGAGCTTCGAGTTGCCGTCCGCGGGCCACGAACGCCACCTCGTGGCCGGCCTGACCGAGCCGGGCACCAAAGTAGCCACCCACGGCACCGGTAGCCATGACGGCGATCCGCATGAAGCCTCCCCCTGCTCACGTCGCGCCCGGGGCCGCTGTCGGCGAGCACGTCGTTGACCTCGAACATCTTGCCTCCTGGTAGCCGGGCAAACCATGCTGATCCCCGATTACCAGTCGGCGTATCGGTACCGTCGGTGGCATCGTCGATTGGCTCGTCCGCCGGTCAGCGGCCTGCCAGGTGTCCGGGACCGCGCCTGCCCAGGTGCTCTCCCATCGCCTCGTTGTGCCGCTTGAGGGCGGCAAGAGCCGCATCCACGTCCTGGTGCTCGAGGGCATCGACGATGGGGGCGTGCAGTGCGAGCATCCCTTCGGCCTCGCTGGGCGCAAGCCATTCGGAAACTTGATCGTCTTCGACCCACTGCCTGTACTCGTACTCGAGGAGGGGAGTGTGAACCTGCTCGTAGATCGCGGTCAGCAGCGGGTTGCCGGCCAGCCCGACCAACGTCGCGTGGAAGACGGTGTCAGCGGCTATCCACGTGGCAGGCTCGCCGACGCTCTGGGTCAGGCGGTCGAACGCGGTCCGGGCCTCCTGCACGCTCGTCTTCCCGGCCCGGGCGATCGCCTCGCCGACCCCCAGGGACTCCAGCCACAGCCGCAGTTCCATCAAGTGGCGGATGTTCTCGCTGGTCGCAGGCCACAGCTGCGGCTGGTGCGCAACGTCCGGCCGCCGCAGCACGTAGGCACCGGAGCCGCGGCGGCTTTCGATAAGACCTGTGAGCGTCAGGGTCCTCATTGCCTGGCTCACAGTGGGCCTGCTGGCACCGAAACGCTGTGCGAGCGCGCGCTCAGAGGGCAGGCGCGTTCCCGGCTGAAGATCCTGGCCGAGGATGAAGTCGCGGATCTTCTCCGCGATCGTGTCCGAGAGACGAGGAACCGATACCGGTTCCAGGCCACTGAAGTCAATGTCGATGGCGCTGCCATCAGGTCCGGACTTGCGAGGCATCTCCGTTCCTGCCTTCTAGTGCCAGAGTCCCGCCGACACTGCCACAACTAGTCGAGTGGCCATGCCGCAACTCTAGATGAGGCTGGCGCGCGGCCTAGCCAAGGTCCTCATCGCGACCGGCTCGGGCGAGGACTTCACTGAGCCGGCGAGTCTGAGCCGGCGAGTCTGGGCAGGCCGGCTGCCAGGCCGCCGGATGCCGTGTGACAAGGTCGGCAGCGGCGCCATTAGCCGGGACGAAGGAGAAATCGACATGCCGGAAGTACACGTCTTCATGGCCGAAGGCCGGACGGACGAGCAGAAGAAGAACATGATGCTGGACATCACTAGGGCGCTGGTGGACAACCTTGGCTGCTCAGCCGATGTTGTTACAGTACAAATAATCGAGTCAAAGTTGACTGAGAAGATGAAGGGCGCCAAAACATTCGAAGAACGTCACGCTGCGGGCACGTCGTCAGCAGACCAGGCCCGCGGGGGCGCTGCGGACTCGCAACGTGAGCACCTGACATGACCAGGGCGTCTGTCAGCTGTCGGCCTTCCGGCGGGGCCTGCGGCGGCTCGCTACGGCGCTGAGAGTGGCCGCGAGCGATTTGGAGACCTTCTCTGGGTGACGCTGGGCGACGCCGATGAAGATCACGTCGACGATCACCAGTTGCGCCATGCGGCTGGACATCGCCCCGTAGCGGAACCGGGTTTCCCTGGAGACGGTGGTGAGCACGGCGTCGGCGACTTGGGCGAGCGGCGATTCGGGAAAGTTGGTTACCGCTACCGTCAGCGCGCCGCTGCGCGATGCGGTCTCCAGCGCTGAGATCGCCTCTTCGGTCTCGCCCGAGTGGGAGAACGCGATGGCCACGGCGTCCTCGGGGAGGACGGCGGCGCTGGTGATGGCCAGGTGGGCGTCCGTCCAGGCGTTGGCCTGGTAGCCGATGCGCCGCAGCTTCTGCTGCAGGTCAAGCGCGGCAAGGCCGCTTGACGCCGACCCGTAGAGGTCTATCACGGTGGCCGCGATGATCGCGTCGACGACACGCTCGACCTGGTCTAGGTCGAGCGTGGCCGCGGTTTCCTCGACCGCGCGCGCCTCCTGGAAGGCGAGCTTGCGCACGACTTCCGCGGGCGAGTCCGCGGGGTCGATGTCGCCGTCGGAGACACCGAACTCGACCCTGCGCCCGGTCTCGTTGGCGGCCGCGCCGGCGAGTGCCAGGCAGAAGCTCTTGTAGCCGTCGAAGCCGATGTTGCGGCAGAACCGGGCCACCGTCGCCGTTGAAATCCCGATGCGGGCGGCAAGCTGGGTGATGCTCAGGCCCGAGATGACACCCGGGTTGGCGAGTGCCGCCCTGGCGATCCGCTGCTCGCTCGGCCGCAAGCCGGGCAGCGACTGCCGCAGCCGCACCAGGATGTCCTCGGTCATCGGGCCAGGTCCTCTTTTCTCGACGGCAACTACGCTAACGCCTCCCTCCAGGACACTCCAGGTCAGGTCTGGACAAGTGATGCCCTGGCGTGTAAAAAATATACATCGGAGAAACATACAATGAAATTAGTTGTCCTACCATGGCCTCTACCAGGGACTTGGCGCTGCCAGCGACTGCGGGCGCGCCACCCCGATCACTTGGAGGATTGATGAAGAAGCCGCACCGCCGCGGAGCGGGCGCACTCGTCGCTGGCTCCGCGGCTGCCGCTCTGCTCATCGCAGGGTGCTCCAGCGCATCCACGTCGAGCTCCGCCGCGACCAGCACTAACGGGACCCTGGTTTTCGGCATCACTGCCGACGCCACTCAGATGGTCCCGTGGACGTCGACCGCGGTGGAGTCGGAGGAGGTCCTTCAGCAGCTTTACAGCACGCTGCTCGACACGGACTCCAACGGCAACCTGACCCCCGGCCTCGCCGGGCTTCCCACCGTGAGCGACGGTGGTGATACGTACACGTTCACGCTGAAGAGCGGCGTGAAGTTCGCCGACGGGCAGGCGCTGACCTCTACCGACGTGCAGTACACCTTCGACACGATCATGAATCCGGCCTCGGCCGCGACATCAGCCTCGTACTTCGCCTCGGTCGCCAGCGTGGCCGCGCCGAACCCCACGACGGTAGTAGTGCACATGAAGTCCCCTGACGCCTCGTTCCCGGCGGGCCTGAGCACCATCCAGACGGCCATCGTGCCATCCGGCGCGACGGCCGCGGCTCTCCAGGCCAAGCCGGACGGGTCCGGCCCGTACGAGCTCGTGAGCCACGTGGCGAATGAGTCGATCACGCTCAAGCGCAACGCTGACTACTACGCGGGCAAGCCGGGTGCGGCGACGCTGGAGTTCCAGGTCATCCCTGACGACCAGTCGATGGTCTCCGCGCTGCGAACTGGCGCTGTCGACGCCGCGATCTTTACCGACCCGGTCACGGCCAAGACCGCTACCTCAAGCTCGGTGAAGATCGACACGGCGGGGCCACTGCAGTACCACGTGCTCCAGCTGAGGGCGTCCTCGCCTGTGCTCTCGAACGTGAATACGCGGCTGGCCATCCAGTGCGCTATCTCCCGCCCCGCGGTCATCGACTCGGCGGCGCTCGGTGCGGGCCAGGTAACCGGCCCCATCACGTCGCCCGATTACAAGTCGAACCCCGATGACCAGCCGTGCCCGACGCAGAACCTGACCAAGGCCAAGGAGTACCTGGCCAAGGCAGGGACGCCGAACGGGTTCACCATGAACCTGATCACGTCCCAGGGCCTGTACGCCAGTGCCGTCGATGAGGCCCAGGCCATCCAGTCGCAGCTCGGCCAGGTCGGCATCAAGGTCAACGTGCAGACGCTCTCCTCGAGCGCCTACGTGTCGGACTGGCTCAGCGGCAACTTCGAGGCCGCGATCGCGGAAAACAGCGGCAGCATCGACCCGAACACGATGTACGCCCGCTACTTCACCTCGACCGGCAGCTTCAACAAGGTCGCCGGCTACAGTTCCCCGACGCTCAACTCGCTGTTCGCCCAGGGCATCGCCACCACGAACGTCGCGCAGCGCCAGAAGATCTACCAGGAGATCTCCGACCAGCTCGTCGACAACGCCGCGTGGGTCTGGCTGTACACGCCGGAGTACTACATCGCGGTGAACACCAAGGTCCAGGGCTTCCAAGCTCGTACGGACGCCGACCTGTCAATGCTCTGGCAGGCATCGATTTCCTGACCGTCCCGCTGGGGCAGGAGTCCGGGATCCTGCCCCAGCACGACAAGAATCGATAGATCCATGACGTACCTCACCGCCTTCGCGCGCCACCCCGTCACACGGCGGGTCGCGGAGGCGATCGCGACCCTGCTCGGCGTCACCATCTTGACGTTCCTGCTGCTGCGGGTGGTGCCGGGCAACCAGATCACCGCCCAGTACGGAACGGCCGCGGGGAACCTGACGACCGCGCAGATGCACTCGCTCGAGGCCTACTACGGGCGCAACAAGCCCGCTGTCGTCCAGTACCTTGACTGGCTCGGCGGCTTGTTCACCGGCAACCTCGGCGTCGACATCACCACTCGTCAGAGCGTCGCGTCGATGACGGCCCAGGCCCTGCCCAACACGATCGAGCTGGCCGTCTTGTCGATCATCGTCGGCCTGGTCCTCGGGGTACCCGGCGGGCTGTTCGCCGCGAGCAGGCCGGGAAAGCTGCGTGACAACTCGACCCAGCTTGCCAGCCTTCTTGCCCTTTCCCTCCCGTCGTTCCTGCTGGCCACTGCCGTCTCCACCTGGCTGGCGGACAAGTTCAACTGGGACCCCAACGGGCTGGGATACGCCACTCTCGCCGCGAATCCGGGCCTCAACCTGGAGCAGATGCTGCTGCCCGCCCTGGTGCTCGGGATCAGCATCGCCCCGCCCGTGCTGCAGACCACGCGAGCCTCGGTCCTGGCCATCCGCGCCGAGGACTACGTGCGCACCGCACGAGCCAAGGGCGTGCCCGAGCGGCGGCTGCAGCTGCGGCACATCCTGCGGAACGCGCTCATCCCCGTGGTGACCATGAGCGGCCTGCAGTTCGGCTTCCTCCTCGGCGGCGCCATCGTCGCGGAGCAGATCTTCTCCATCCCCGGGATTGGCCGCCAGGTCCTTCTCGGACTCGGACAGAAGGAGTACGCGGTCGTGCAGAGCACCGTGCTGGTCATCGCGGCCATGTTCGTCCTGGTGAACCTGGCCACCGACCTGATCTACCGCGTTGTCGACCCGAAGGTGCGGGTCCGATGACCGCCGCCACCGAGATGAGCAATGTCCCGCAGGTGACGATTGACGCCAGTCACCGTCGCCGTCCCTGGGTGGCCGCCTTCCGCACCCCGTCGGGCATCATCGGCCTCATCTTGATGGTCGTGGTCGTGGTCCTGGCGCTGATGTCCGCGTTCGGGCTCACCCCGTACAACGAGGCACAGCAGAATGTCGCCATATCGCTCCAGGGTCCCAATGCCTCGCACTGGTTCGGTACCGACCAGTTCGGCAGGGACATCTTCTCCCGCGTGGCTGGCGGGCTGTTCGACTCGCTGCGCATCGCTGTCGTCTCCGTGGCGGCGTCGGCCATCGTGGGGGTCGTCCTCGGCGTCCTGGCTGGCTACTACCAGGGGATTATCGACCGGATCGTCGGCGTCATCACCAACGTCCTTTTCGCCTTCCCATCGCTCCTGCTTGCCCTCTCGCTCGCCGCGACCCTGCAGAGCAGCTGGGTGACCGTGAGCATCGCGATCGCCGTCGTGTTCATGCCGATCTTCGCCCGCGTCGCCCGCGGCCCCGTGCTCACGCTGCGAACCGCTGACTACGTACTCGCCTCGACCGCGATCGGCCGCAGCAGGCTGTCTACCCTGATCGAGCACATCGTTCCCAACATGGGCGGCATCCTGGTGGTCCAGGTCACGCTGTCCCTGTCCTGGGCGATCTTGACGGAGGCGGCGCTGAGCTTCCTCGGCTTCGGTGCACCGCCACCCGCGCCATCCCTGGGCGGCATGGTTTTCGACGCGCAGTCGCTGACCAGCGTGGCCCCGTGGATGCTGATCTTCCCTGGCATCGCCCTTGTCGTCGCAGTAGTCGGCCTGAACCTGCTCGGCGATAGCCTGCGCGCCGCACTCGACCCCAAGACAGGAGGCCACTGATGACCACCGATTCACCCGACGCCGATCTGGGCGAGCTGATGACCGAGACCGTGGCCGACCACGATCTCGCGCTTGACGAGCTCACCGTGGCCGAACTGGTCACCCTGATGAACGACCGCGACGCCGCGATCCCAGGGGCGGTGCGCACGGCCCTTCCCGCCATCACCGCCGCCATCGAGGCCACCGCCGAGCGGATACGCAAGGGCGGCCGCCTCATCTACGTTGGCGCTGGCACGTCCGGCCGGCTTGGCGTCCTCGACGCGGCGGAGGTGCCCCCGACCTTCGGTACCGACGGCGACGTCGTGCTTGGCCTGATCGCCGGCGGTCCGCCCGCGATCATCAGCTCCGTCGAATTCGCGGAGGACAGCGACGAGGCCGGTGCCGCCGACCTGGCGGGCCTAGCCCCGGGCCCGCTCGACACCGTCGTCGGGATCGCCTCGAGTGGCACCACCCCGTACGTGCTCGGCGCGCTGCGGCTCGCCGCCGAGCGGGGCGCTCTGACCGTGGGCCTGTCGTGCAATCTCGGCACCCCGCTGTCGGCGGCGGCCGACCACGGCATCGAGATCCCCGTCGGACCGGAGATCGTCACGGGCTCCACCCGGCTTGGTGCGGGCACGGCGACCAAGATGGTGCTGAACATGTTCTCCACGATCAGCATGGTCGGAGTTGGCAAGACCTACCGCACGCTCATGGTGGACGTGAAGGCTACCAACGCCAAGCTCGTGCGACGGGCCGTCCGCATCGTGACGCTCGCCACGGGGGCGGATGAGGACACCGCCCGCGCGGCCCTGGATGAGACCGGCTGGCATGCCAAGCTTGCCATCGCCGTGATCGCGACCGGCATGAGCGTCCCTGACGCCCGCGCCGCCCTGGACGCCGCCGGCGGCGTGCTGCGGAAGGTCATCGAGCCGGCCGTCGGGACTGGGGGGCGTTAATGCGCGTTGTCGGAATGATCTCGGGCACGTCCCACGATGGCATCGACGTGGCGGTCGTGAACTTCGCCATGGACGGCGGCACGCTGACCGGCCGTATCGAGTACTCGGACTCGGTCCCCTACGACCCGCAGCTGCGCGGCGCGATCATCGCCGCGCTGCCGCCGGCGCTGCCCGGCTTCGAGGCCGCCTGCGAGCTGGACACCAGCATCGGGCAGGCCTTCGCCGCCGCTGCCGCCGGCGCGCTGGCCGCGCTAGGGGCGGACCGGCCCGACCTGATCTGCTCGCACGGGCAGACCGTGTTCCACTGGGTCACCGACGGGCACGCCCGCGGCACGCTGCAACTCGGGCAGCCGGCCTGGATCGCCGAGGCGACGAGGCTGCCGGTGATCTCCGACGTGCGCGCCGCCGACCTGGCCGCCGGCGGTCAGGGCGCACCGCTGGTGCCGATACTCGACCAGATGCTGCTCGAGCCATACCGCGCGGCTGGCGTCCGTGCTGGGGCGTTGAACCTGGGCGGGATCGCCAACATCACGGTCTGCGCGCCAGGCGCCGAGCCGGTCGCCTGGGACATCGGCCCGGCCAACGCCCTCATCGACGCCGTGGTCACCGCCGAGCCTTCCACGCCGGACACCTTCGACAGGGACGGCGCCCTGGCCGCGTCAGGCGCCGTGATCCCGGAGCTGCTCGCGGAGCTGCTCGCGGAGCCCTACTACACGCTGGCGCCGCCTAAGAGCTCGGGCAAGGAACTGTTCCACCTTGGCTACGTGCGCGCGGCCGCCAGCCGGGCCGGGACCAGTCCCGAGCTGCCTGACCTGGTGGCCACGCTGACCGAGCTGACGGCCGTGACCGTGGCCGGCGCGGTGTCAAACGCCGACGTTGCGGTGCTCGTCGCTGCCGGAGGCGGCGTGCGCAACCCCGTCCTGATGCGCCGCATCGAACAGCTGCTGCCCGGCGTTGAGGTGCTCACCACCGACCGGCTCGGCGTGCCCTCCGACGTCAAGGAGGCCGTCGCCTTCGCCCTCATCGGCTGGGCGACTGCGCACGGGCTGCCAGGCAACGTGCCAAGCTGCACGGGCGCGGCCGGGCCACGCGTCCTCGGCCGCATCACTGCGGCCCCCGACGGCCGCCTGCCCCAGGAAGGCCGCCTGGCCGCCTGGCCTGCCGCACTGAGCCTCACCGGGCCCGCCGACCAGGAGGGTACGCGGTGAGCGCCATGACCTGCGCTGTCCGGCGGCTGCTGTCCCTCGGCCAGGCAGGAAACCACCCGGCCAGCGCCATCGCGGGCGTGCGCACCGCCGCGGGCACGACCGTCGCCGAAGGCGGCTGGGCGCAGCTGCCCGCCGCCGGACTGCCAGGCCAGCCCATGACCAGGAATGCGCTCCTTGACCTCGCATCGGTCACGAAGGTCGCCGCCACCACGACGCTGATCATGCGTCTGGTCGCGGACGGGCAGTTGCGCCTGCAGGCGCCCGCCCGCGACTTCCTGCCGTCCTTCACCGGTGCCGGCAAGGACGACATCACCGTCGAGCACCTGCTCACGCACACGGCCGGCCTGCCGCCATGGTGGCCGCTGTACTGCGAGGCCCGCGACCGCGATGGCGCGCTCGAGCGCGCCCAGCTGCTGCCGCTGGCCAGCCGGCCTGGCACGGCGTGGTGCTACTCCGACCTTGGCCTCATCCTTGCCGGCCACATCGTCGAGCGCGTGACCACCCTGGGCCTGGCGGAGGCGTTCCGCGCGCTGGTTGGGGAGCCCCTTGGCCTTGCCGCTCGCTACGGCCCCGTGCCCGCGGGCCAGGCCGCGGCCAGCGCGGACAGCGACGCCTACGAGTTCGGCATGGTCGCCACTGGCCGCCCGTACCCAGTGCCATTCACCGCGGGCCAGTTTCCCGGCTGGCGGAACCGGCCGCTGTGCGGGGAGGTCAACGACGGCAACGCCGCGCATGCGCTCGGCGGCGTCGCGGGCCACGCCGGCCTGTTCGCCACGGTCGACGACCTGCTGCGCCTTGGCGCCGCCTTGCGTGGCGGCGACTTCATCCCCTCGCCAGTCCTCGCCCGCTTCGCGGCCCCCGTCCCTATCCACCCCGAGCAGGCGATCGGCTTCCGCCGCGGGCACGCCCAGGTCGGCGATGCCGTCCTCACCCTGCTGTACCACGGCGGCTTCACCGGCACCTACTTCGCCTTCGGGCTTGAAGACGAGCTCGTGGTCGCCGGCGGCGCGATGCGCCTGCATGGCACCCTCGGGTCCATTCCCGCCGACGGACGCCATCTCGATGTCAGCAATCTGGTGGCCGGCACCGGCATCCAGTCCGTCCTGCTCGACGCCGCCACGGCGGCCTTCGAGCACGCAAGTACCCACGCGACCCCCGCCGAGGAACTATGACCGAGATCTTCCCCGCTCCCGCCAGCGCTGCGGTCCTGACCATCCGTGACCTGAGTGTTAGCTTCACGACCACCCGCGGCGAGGTCGAAGCGGTCCGCCATGTAAGCCTCGAGGTGGCCGCCGGAGAGACCGTCGCGATCGTCGGGGAGTCCGGCTCGGGCAAGTCCACCCTGGCCGCGTCCGTGAACCGGCTGCTTCCCGAGAACGGCCGCATCACCAGCGGCACCATCACCGTTGGCGATCTCGATATCACGGCCGCGAGTGAGAAGGCCATGACCGCCATCCGCGGCAACCGGATCGGCATGGTCCCCCAGGACCCGATGACCAACCTCAACCCGGTGATGAAGATCGGCGCCCAGATCGTCGAGGCCCTCGAGGTCCACGGCCGCGCGCGGGGGCAGGCGGCGAGGGACGAGGCAATCCGGCTGCTTGACCAGGCGGGCATCGCCGACCCGGCGGCCCGGTTTGGTCAGTACCCGCACGAGTTCTCCGGCGGCATGCGCCAGCGAGTCCTGATCGCCATGGCCCTGGCCTGCCGCCCGGAGGTGCTGCTTGCCGACGAGCCCACCTCGGCGCTTGACGTGACCGTGCAACGGCTCGTCTTGGACCAGATGGGGCAACTCGCCTCCGACGTGGGCGCGGCCGTGCTGCTGATCACTCACGACCTCGGCCTGGCCGCAGAGCGCGCGGACCGCGTCGCCGTGATGTACCGCGGCGAGATCGTCGAGACCGGCCCGGCAGCACAGGTGGTCGCCAGCCCGCAGCACGAGTACACCCGCCGGCTGCTGGCTGCCGCCCCTGGCATGGCGAGCGCCAAGGTCGCGCCCGCTCGCGCCGCCGACGCCGTCGGCGCCAAGCCCGAGGTGCTGCTGGAGGTCGCCGGCGCGGTCAAGAAGTACCGTATCCGCGGCCGCGCCGAGCCGCTGATGGCCGTCGACGGCGTTGACCTGGCCATCAGCCGCGGCCAGACCGTCGCGATCGTGGGGGAGTCCGGCTCGGGGAAGTCGACCACCGCTCGACTGGCGCTGCGCCTGGAGCAGGCGGACGGCGGGACCGTCCGCTACCGCGGCGCTGAGGTGTCACGGCTGCGTGGCAAGGACCTGCTGGCCTTCCGCCGGTCCGTGCAGCCGGTCTTCCAGAACCCGTACGCCTCGCTCGATCCCCGCTACACCATCGGGCAGGTCATCGTCGAGCCGCTGCGGGTGCACAAGATCGGCGACCCCGCCAGTCGCCGCAAGGACGTCGCCGAACTGCTTGACAAGGTCGCCCTTCCCGCTTCCTTCGCGGACCGGCATCCGCACGAGCTGTCCGGCGGCCAGCGTCAGCGCGTCGCCATCGCCCGCGCCCTGGCACTCAACCCGGAGCTAGTGGTCATGGACGAGGCCGTCAGCGCCCTTGACGTGCTTGTACAGCACCAGATCCTTGAGCTGATGCTCTCCCTGCAGCGCGAACTTGGCCTGTCCTACCTCTTCATCAGCCACGACCTGGCGGTGGTCCGCCAGGTATCGCACCTGGTGTACGTGATGCACTCGGGAAAGATCGTCGAGAGCGGAGACCCGGACACGATCTTCCGCGCACCGCGCGAGGAATACACCAGGCAGCTCATCGCCGCCATCCCCGGCCAGAGCCTCGCGGCCGCCTAGGACGCCCGTCATGATGAACGCACCGGCTATCGATCCCGATCTCGTCACCCGCATTGAACGACTCGCGCCCGGGACCCTGCGGGCACGCGCCGCCGACAGGCTCGCCTTCGCCCACGACGCCTCGCACTACCGGATGATCCCGGCCGGCGTGGTCACCGTCACCGGCACCGCCCACCTGGCCAACCTCATCAGGCTGTCGCGTGAGGTGGGCGTGCCGGTCAGTTTCCGCTCCGGCGGCACGAGCCTGTCCGGGCAGGCGTCGACGCAGGCGCTCATGCTCGACACTCGTCGGAACTTCCGTGGCATCGAGGTCCTCGACGAGGGCCAGCGGGTGCGCGTCCAGCCCGGCGCGACCGTCCGGCAGGTCAACGCGCGGCTGGCCCGGTACCGGCGCCGGCTGGGCCCGACCCGGCCAGCGAGGCGGCCGCCACGATGGGCGGGGTGATCGCCGACAACTCCAGCGGCATGTCCTGCGGCACGGAATTCAACGTCTACAACACCATCGAGTCGGCCATGCTCGTCTTGCCGAGCGGCACCGTCGTGGACACAGGCGCGCCAGACGCCGACGGGCAGCTGCGAGAGCACGAGCCCAGGCTGTGGGCGGGCCTGGCCGCCTTGCGGGACCGGGTGCGCGGCAACCCCGAGGCGGTCGAGACGATCCGTCGCCAGTACGCCATCAAGAACACCATGGGCTACGGGCTGAACGCCTTCACGGACTATGACCGCCCTGTGGACATCCTGGCGCACCTTGTCGTTGGCAGTGAGGGCACGCTCGCCTTCGTCGCCGAGGCGGTGCTGCGCACGGTGCCTGTCAAGCCGCACGTGGCCACCGCCATGCTGTACTTTCCGTCTTTGCGGGACGCCGCTGGCGCACTGCCGGGCCTGGTGGCGTCCGGACCAGCGACCGTTGAGCTACTGGACGCGGCCTCCCTGCGTGTCGCCCAGCGGGACCCGGGCGCGGACGAGGCACTGCTGGCCCTGGCGGTCCGCGACCATGCCGCCCTCCTTGTCGAGTACCAGGAGGAGACAGCGGAGGCGCTCGCGGCGAGGCGCACCGCGTGGGAGCAGGTCACCGCCGGGCTGCCGCTCACCACGCCGGCCGTGCTCAGCGACGATCGGGGCCGCCGTGACGCGCTGTGGCACATCCGCAAGGGCCTGTACGCCGCCGTCGCCGAAAGCCGGCCCTCCGGAACCACCGCCCTCCTGGAGGACATCGCCGTCCCCGTCGACCGGCTGAGGGCCGCTTGTGAAGGGCTGATCGCCCTGTTCGCGGAGCACGGCTATGAAGACAGCGTGATCTTCGGCCACGCCAGGGACGGCAACATTCACTTCATGCTCGCCGAGCGCTTCGACGATCCGCGCTCCCGCGAGCGGTACGCCGCCTTCACCGACGACATGGTCGACCTGGTGCTCGGGCATGGCGGCACGCTGAAGGCCGAGCATGGCACTGGGCGGATCATGGCCCCCTATGTCAGGCGCCAGTTCGGCGACACGCTGTATGAGGTCATGGTCGAGGTCAAGCGGCTGCTTGATCCGGGGATGCTGCTGAACCCGGGCGTACTGCTTAACGAGGACCCCGGCGCCCCGCTTGAGTACCTGAAGGCCACCGCCACCGTGGAAAAAGAGGTCGACCGGTGCGTGGAGTGCGGCTACTGTGAGCCGGCCTGCCCGAGTAAAGACCTTACGATCACGCCCCGTCAGCGCATCGTGCTGCGCCGCGAACGTGAGCGCGCGCGTCTGGCCGGGGACCTCGCCCTGGTGCGCGAACTGGACCACGAGTACGGCTACGACGGCCTCGACAGCTGCGCCGCCGACGGAATGTGCCAGAATGCCTGCCCAGTCGGCATCAACACCGGCGACCTCGTGAAACGGCTGCGCGCCGAGCGCGGCGGCCCGCTCGCTGCCGCCGGCTGGGCGGGGGCGGCCAGGCACTGGGACACGGCCACCCGGGTCGGCGCGATCGCGCTCGCCGCCGCGAAGGCGATGCCGGCGCCGGTGGCGGGCATGGCGACCCGCGCCGCCCGCGCCGCCCTCGGCACCGACCGCGTGCCCCGCTACGACGCGGGCTTGCCGGGGGGCGGCGCTCCGCGGCGCCCCCGTCCGGCGCAGGACCCGGTCGCCGTGTACGTGCCGTCTTGCATCGGCGCCCTGTTCGGCCCCGCCGACGGTTCCCAGGGGGTGCGCGAGGCGTTCCTCGCCCTCTGCGACCGTGCGGGGGTGCAGGTGACCGTCCCCGACGGGGTCGGCGCGATGTGCTGCGGTACTCCGTGGACCTCCAAGGGCCTCCTGCGCGGCCACCGTGCCATGACGGCAAACGTCCTGCCGGCGCTGCTGCGCGCTAGCGGCGGCGGTCGGCTCCCGGTGATTTCCGACGGCGCCTCCTGCACGGAGGGCTTCGGCGCGATGGCCCAGGGAAGTGCGCTTGACGTGATCGACGCTGTCGACTTCGCCGAGCGCGTTCTCCTGCCGCGCTTGGTGGTCACCAGGAAACTGGAGTCGGTTGCATTGCACCCCACCTGCTCTTCTGAGCACCTTGGCGTCAGCGGGCCGATGCGGCGCATCGCCGAGGCCATCAGCGGCGAGGCGGTGATCCCCGATAACTGGGGCTGCTGCGCGTTCGCCGGCGACCGTGGCATGCTGCACCCAGAGCTAACGGAGTCCGCCACCCGGGCTGAGGCGGCAGCCCTCGCGGAGCGCGACTTCACCGCCTACGCCTCCGTTAACCGCCCGTGCGAGATCGGCATGACCCGAGCCACGGGCAAGCCTTATCGCCACATCCTTGAGCTGCTTGAGGAGGCCACCCGGCCGTGATCCTGGCCGGGCCCCAGGTCGGCAGCAGTGATCCCGGCCGGGCCTCAGGTCGGCAGCAGTGATCCCGGCAGGGCCTCAGGCGGGCAGCAGGCTCGCCGCGTCGGGGTCGGCGAAAACGATGACGTCGCGGTGGCGCTGCAGGGCCGAGGCTGGCACCTGCGGGGTCACCGGGCCTGTCAGCGCGGCGGCCAGAGCCGTCGCCTTCTGCTTGCCGAAGGCGAGCAGGACGAGCCGGCGCGCCCGAAGGATCGTGCCGATGCCCTGGGTGACCGCCTGGGTGGGCACCTGTGCCAGGCTGGCGAAGAAGCGCGCGTTGTCCTGGCGAGTGCGCTCGTCCAGGGTGATCAGCCGGGTGCCAGCGTCCAGCGGTGAACCGGGCTCGTTGAAGCCGATGTGGCCGTTGCCGCCGATGCCAAGGAGTTGCACGGCCACCGCTCCGGCGGCGCTGATCTGCTTGTCATAGAGGCCAGGGTCTTCCGCGGTCGAGGCAGACGGGACGTGCAGGCGCTCGAGGGGCAGTCCGGCGGGGATGGCCATCTGGCGTTCCAGGGTTGCCAGGTAGCTGTTGGGATCTGTGGCGGGAAGGCCCACGTATTCGTCGAGCGCGAACCCTTGCGCCCGCTTGATGCCGGCGCGCAGGGCGGGATCGGCGGAGACCAGCGTAGCCAGCTCCTCGTAGACAAGCTCGACGCTTGAACCGGTGGCCAGCCCGAGGACCGGCCGAGGGCTTGCCAGCTCGTCGGCCAGCAGGCTCGCCGCCTGCCGTGAGGCGGTCCGGCGGTCGGCGACGACAAGGCGAAGAGGGACTACGGGCGTCATGTTCTAAATTTACTCGAACTGTACAATGAATGAAAATAATGTACATGTCCAGCTTGCGGCGTCGGCGAGTCCCGTCGGCGCCCGCGGGAAACAGCGGAGGACCAGGATGCCGCGTATTCACAGCGTGACCGTTCACCGGCGCTCCGTTCCTCTCGTGCGCCCGTTCGTGACCGCGGTACGCGTCGCGCACGAGGTCGACGCCGTGATTGTCGAGGTCCGTGACAGCGACGGGCGCAGCGGCTGGGGGGAGGCGCCGACCAGCTGGCGGGTGACCGGGGAGAGCGTCGCGAGCGTGACGGCCGCAGTGGAAGGCCCGCTCCGCGCGGCGGTCGTCGGCCTGTCCGCCGACGACCCGGCCGAGGCGAGCGCAGCGCTCGAACGGGCGGTGGTGGGCAACTCGTCGGCACGGGCGGCGGTGGAGTGCGCCGCGTACGACCTGGCGGCGCGGACGGCGGGCGTCCCGCTGTTCCGGTACCTGGGCGGACGGGGCAATGCGCTGCGCACGGACATGACGCTGTCCGCGGCCGCCACCGCGGCCGAGGCCCGCGAACTGGTACGGACCGCCGCCGGGCAGGTGGCCGCCGGGTTCCGGGCTCTGAAGGTCAAGGTCGGCGCCGGCGACGACGACGTGGCCACGCTAGCCGCCGTGCGGCAGGCGGTCGGCCCTCACGTCACGCTGCGGGCTGACGCGAACCAGGGCTGGACGCCACGGCAGGCGGTCGCCGTCATCAGTGCCTGGGAAGACGCCGGAGTAGACGTTGAGCTTGTGGAACAGCCGGTGCACGCCGGCGACCTGGAAGGCCTGGCCTTCGTCACCGCCCACGTCGCTACCCCGGTGCTTGCCGACGAGTCGGTCTGGACCCGGCGGGACCTGCGCCAGGTCATGATCATGCGCGCCGCGGACATGGTGAACATCAAGCTCGCCAAGACGGGAGGGCTGCGCGAGGCCCTCGCCCTGGCGCGGCTGGCCGGCGAGGGCGGCGTCGGCCTGCTCGTCGGCTGCATGTCGGAGACTCACGTCGGCATCGCGGCTGCCGCCGCGCTCGCTTCCGCCCTGGCCACCGGGCACGGCGCAACCGTGCCGCAAGACCTGGACGCCGGGCTCTGGCTGACCGCCAGCCCGGTCGACGGGGGTATCGCCTACGAAGGGGAGTCGATCACGTTGCCCGAGGTCCCCGGAACTGGCATTCGCGGCCTGGCCCACTAGGCGAGCCGCAGTCCCGCGCCCCATGCCGCGCGCACCTCGCACCCGCCGCTCAGCAGCACCGCGTCGGCCGCGTAGCCGGGCGCGAGCCGGCCGAGTAGCCGGTCGAGGCCGAGCACCCTCGCCGGAGTCGCGGTGAGCGCCGTCACCGCGGCACGCAGCGGAATCCCGCATTGCCGCGTCGCGGTACGCAGCGCATGATCGAGGGTCAGCGTCGATCCCGCGATTGCCCCTGGGGCGCCGTCCGGCCCGGCCAGCCGTGCCACTGCGTCGACCACGGCCACGTCAAGCGAGCCGAGCTTGTACGTGCCATCGGCGGAACCCGCGGCGGCCATCGCGTCGGTGATGAGCGCGACGCGGCCGTCCGCCGCGTCAAGCAGCAGCCGTGCGACATCCGGATGCACATGCACCCCGTCCAGGATCAGCTCAGCCGTCACCCGCTCGTCCCTGATGGCTGCCACGACGGGTCCCGGGCTCCTGTGCCCGATCCCAGGCATGGCGTTGAAGGCATGCGTGAGCAGCCGGGCACCGAGGTCGAAAGCGGCCTGAGCCTGCCCCTCGTCAGCCTCCGTGTGCCCTATCGCGACGACCACGCCGGCCTTTGCGAGTGCCGGGATGACATCGAGCGCGCCTGGCAGTTCCGGGGCGATCGTGACCTGCCGCAGCGTCCCGCGCGCGGCCGCTACCAGTCGCTCGGTGATAGCAGGTGATGGACTGACGAGAAAGTCCGGGTTGTGCGCACCCCTGCGGCCTGGCGCCAGGAACGGTCCTTCGAGGTGCGAGCCAAGCACGAGCGGATCACGCTGCGTGATGTCCGCGATCGCCACCAGTGACTGCTCGAGCGTCGCGACCGGGTTCGCGACAAGGCTCAGCACCGAGCGGGTCGTCCCGTGCGCGCGATGCACCGCTAGGGCGTGCCCGATCGCGTCAGCGCCGTCGTCGAAGCTGAAGCCGCCCCCGCCGTGGCCGTGCAGGTCGATGAAGCCTGGCGTCAGCACGGCACCTGCGGCGTCCACCACGTCGGCGCCCGCGCCGGCGTGCACCTCCCAGCCCGCCCCGTTGCCGGTGGCGGTGATCCGGTCGCCGTCGAAGACCACCCAGAACCCGTTAGCCTCGCCGTCAACGTCACACTTGCGAGCGCCGTGCACGATCACCCGGGCATTGGGAAGGCTCTCCTCCACGCTCACGTCCCTTACGAGCTGCGGTTGTCGCACGGCACCTGCTGCTGGTCCCTGGCGAGTACATCGAACACTATAACCAGGGCGACAGGGCAGGGCAGGGCAGGGCAGGGTACGGCCTGGCCGCCGGGTGAAATCGGACATCGGTAACTTGTGTCCCGACGCGTCCCTGACAGGCCATATCTCCGTGGTCTAGGACTGGTGCTGCGTCAGGAGGTCACGGTCCTAGGGCGCAACGCCCCAGGCCGCAGCCGTACCCGGGGTGGTGCGATGGGCTGTCAGCCGCGCGCTTCCAGCACCGCTGGCCAGGTCCGCCCGGAAGCAGGCACGCACCTGGACGTGACAGTTGCACGCAGGCGAGTGCCCGCGGACGGCCGCGAGAATCTATCGGGTCAAGCATGCAGTAGTTGCTGCCCAGCGTAGATTACTTGCGAGCTTCAGTCAATATATTGCATGTCCATGTTATGAACCTTACAGTCAACTCAACGAAGCGACCAGCGTTCCCACGTCTGCGCCGTTCGCAACCCGTCCGACGTCGACTCGCTCATACCGGCCCGGCCGCCCGCCGGGCACGACCCCGGTCCACCTCCCGCCTATCGGAGGCCGGACATCTGAACATGGCCAGGCATGGACATCTGCGCTCAAGGAGGAACGCAACATGAGGGTTAAGCGATACGCGTCGGCGTTGTGGCGCCACGGCTTTGAGGCGCGGCGACTAGTGCCCCTCATCGTGCTGGCCGTGATGGCCGCACTCCTCGGCGGCTTCCACGCCCCGATGGCGCAGGCGGCCTCGTCGCCCACGACGCCGATCTGGTCCACCCAGCTCGACTTCGACAACAACGGCACCGCCTGGTCGGAGTCGTTCTTCGCAGGACTGGCGGCCGACGGGCTGACCACCGCCGAGCTCAACATGCCGTGGGGCACGATCGAGCCCGAGGCTGGCACGTTCACCTTTACTGAGTTCGACACCGAGCTCGCCAACGCCAGCGCCGCCGGGATCCAGCTCATCCCGATCTTCTGGCAGGCCGGCTGGGGTGGCAGCCCCGCCCCGTGGATCACCGACTTCGAAGTCGGCAGCGGCGGCGCGCAGGGCCAGGCGCCTGCCTGGTGGGATCCGACGGAGCAGTCCGAGTACTTCACGTATGTCACGGACACCATCCAGAACGCCGTCAGCCAGCCCGGCGGCTACGGCGGCGCGATCTTGAACTACGGCTACCTCGACGCCCAGTGGGACCTTAACGGAGCTGGCGGCGGCTGGGCGGCTGATGACATCAGCGAGTTCCACAACACGTACCTGCCGCAGACCTACGGCACCATCGCCACGTTCAACTCCGACAATGGCACCTCGTACAGCGCGTTCAGCCAGGTGCCCGCCGCCGCACCGGGTCAGGCCCTGTCCGGCGTGTTCCAGGCGTTCCGGGCGTGGAGTGTGCAGCAGACCTACGGGCAGCTGACCGCCGACGTGCGCAACATCACCGCTAGCACCCCGCTGTACTACTACTTCGGCGGCGGCTTCGGCAACGCGACGAACTACGCCAACAACCCGGACACATTCTTCCAGCTCGCGAAGCAGTACAACGTCACCATCGTCGACGACGACGCCTCGTCCCAGGGGCTGACCCTGACGTTCGGCAGCCTGGCCCGTGCCTACGGCGTGAAGGTGGCGCAGGAGTGGACCGCGCCTCCCGACAACAGCCAGCTCGCCGCGAAGGCGGTGTCGTGGATATCCCTCTACGGGATGGGCCTGCCCGAAGGCGGCGGCGAGGACTTCTTCATCCACGACGGCACCGAGAAGGACATCGTCGGCTTCCCCATCTACACCAGCTGGCTGTCCACCCTGAAGGGCCTGTCCGGCACGTACCCGCAGCAGCCGGCCGCCGTCTACGTCGACTTCTCCCAGGGCTACGGCAACACCAGCGGCGGCAGCCTCAATAACGTAGAGAACGAGATCGCGAACCTGTGGCTCAGCTACCAGGCCGGATTCAGCGTGGTGACCAGCCAGGAAGTGAACAACGGCGCGGTCAGCCTGTCCAAGTTCAAGGCGGTCCTGCCGCTTAACGGCGTCGACGCGAACCTGACCGCGTATAAGTCGGCCGGGGGCACGGTGCTGACCCAGCCGGAGCAGCTCACTCAGTACACGACCCCGTACGCGGTGATCGACGCCCCGGCCGTGGGCGACTTGCAGACCGTCCCGGCCGTGGCCACCAACGGCAACAGCGCCTCCATCACCCTCGCGAACATCACCTCGGGAACTGCCTACGACGACCCGATCGCCTTCAGCCCGGCCGGCCTCGGCCTGAACTCGGGCAACTATTACCTGGTCAACGCCGCGACCGGCACCGCCGTCCCGCAGACACAGCAATCGAACGGCCTGCTGTGCGCGACGGCGGACATTAGCGCGGCGACGCTCGCGCAGTGGAACGTGGTGGCGGGCTCGCCGCCGTCCGGCACGGCGTCGTCCAGTTGCCCGGTCACCGAGACGGGCGCCACCTCCGTAACCGCCAACGCCGCCCAGGCCGGCTCGGCCAGCGGCGGGCTGCAGTACCTCGACGTCGGCGATACCAGTGCGGGCTCCGACGGCAACCTCACCCAGATCACTCAGGGCGGCGAGGCCGCCGTCGAGACCTGGACCACATCCCAGAGCGGTTCAGGCGACGCCAACGTCTACCTGCAGCTCAACCCCCTGTCCGCGGTTGAGGCAGCCGCCGACGTGACAGTCCAGGTCACCTACTGGGCCACAGCAGGACAAGGCTTCACCGTCCAGTACGACACGCCAAGCAACGCCTACCAGAACGGCCCCACAGTCACCAGCCCGGGAACCGGGACATGGGCCACCGCCACCGTGCAGCTCACCGGCGCCCAGTTCGCCGAAGCACAAAACGCAGGCGCCGACCTGCGCCTGAACGTCACCGACGCCAGCGCGCCACTGATCGTGCAGAACGTCACGATGTCCGTCACGAACAGCTCGAACCCGACGCTGACTGCCTCGCCGGCCTCGCTCTCCTTCGGCGACCAGGCAGTGGGATCGGCCAGCGCCGCCCAGGCCGTCACGATAGCCAACACCGGCGGCGCGACCGCGAGCCTGTCCTCGATCTCGGCCGGCGCCCCGTTCGCGGAGACGAACACCTGCGGATCCTCGCTCGCGGTGGGCGCGTCCTGCACGGTGAACGTGACCTACACGCCCACCACGGGTGGCGCTGCTTCAGGGAGCCTGACGGTAGCCAGCAACGCGACCAACCCGTCGCTGACCGTGGGCCTGTCCGGCACCGGAGTGTCCTCGTCGACGAACCTGGCGCTGAACCAGCCGGTGACGGCCAGCAGCTCCTACGAGACCTACACGCCGGGCAACGTCACCGACGGCAATACCAGTACCTACTGGGAGAGCAACGACGGTGCGGCGTACCCGCAGACGATCGCGGTGAACCTGGGATCGGTGCAGTCGATCGGGTCGCTCACCCTGGACCTGCCGCCGGCCACCGCCTGGGCCACCCGCACCGAGACCCTGTCGGTCCTGGGCAGCACCAACGGGTCCACGTTCAGCCAGATCGTGGGCTCGGCCGGGTACACGTTCAATCCCTCCACCGGTAACACGGTGTCGATCAGCCTGCCGTCGGGGACTAGTGCCCAGTACGTCGAGCTGAGCTTCACCGCCAACAGCGGCTGGACCGCCGCCCAGCTGTCGGAGTTCGAGGTCTTCCCCGGCACCGGCGGTGGTGGCAGCAGCCCGGGTAGTGCCCTGACGGCGTCGCCGTCGAGCCTGTCGTTCGCCAGCACCACGGTGGGGTCGGCCAGTGCCGCGCAGACCGTCACGGTGTCCAACCCCAACAGCACCGCCGTCTCGGTCTCCCAGTTGGCCGTCAGCGGCCCGTTCGGGCAGACCAACACCTGCGGCGCCTCGATCGCGGCGAACGGGTCGTGCACGGTCAGCATCACGTTCGACCCGACTGCGGCCGGCGCGGCCGCCGGCTCCCTGACGGTGGCCAGCACCGCGACGGGCAGCCCGCTGACCGTGGGCCTGTCCGGCACCGGCACCGCCAGCAGCGCGGAGGGGCCGTATGGCGGGACGCCGGCGGCGGTGCCTGGCACGGTGCAGGCGGCTAACTATGACACTGGCGGGCAGGGGGTGGCCTATAACGTCACCTCGGTCAACGGCAGTGCCAACAGCTACCGGTCTGACGGGGTCAACCTGGAGGACACCTCGGACACCGCGGACACCAGCCCGGCCGGCGGCGCATACGACCTGGGCTGGACGGCGACCGGGCAGTGGTTCAAGTACACCGTCAACGTGGCCACGGCCGGCACCTACACGGTCAGCCTCCGGCTGGCCTCCCCCAGTGGGGTGACCGACGCGCTGCACATCGCCAACTCGGCGGGCACCAGCCTGTCCGGGGCGGTCAACGCGCCGGACACCGGCGGCTGGCAGGACTGGCAGACCGTGACGACCAGCGTCACCTTGCCGGCCGGGCAGCAGACGCTGACCGTTGACCAGGACAACACCGGCTGGAACATCCACTACCTGGCCTTTGCTGCCGCCAGCAGCACGGGCAGCGCCCTGACGGCGTCACCGTCGAGCCTGTCGTTCGGCAGCACGGTCACCGGGTCGGCCAGCACCGCGCAGACGGTGACGGTCTCCAACCCGAACAGCAGCGCAGTGTCGGTCTCCTCCGTGGCCGCCAGCGGGCCGTTCAGCCAGACCAGCACCTGCGGCACCTCCATCGCGGCTAACGGGTCGTGCACGGTCAGCGTCACCTTCTCCCCGACCGCGGCCGGGGCGGCCACCGGCAGCCTGTCGGTCGCCTCCAGCGCGACGGGCAGCCCGCTGACCGTCGCCCTGTCGGGCACCGGCGTCAGCTCCACCACCGACCTGGCCCTCAACGCCCCGGTCACCGCGTCCAGCTACACCCAGACCTACGTCCCGTCCAACGCCGTCGACGGCAACACCAGCACCTACTGGGAAGCCACCAACGGCGCCTGGCCAGCCACCTACACCGTGAACCTCGGCTCCGTCCAGGCCCTGGCTTCATCACCATCGACCTGCCCCCGTCAACGGCCTGGTCGACCAGGACCCAGACCCTGTCCGTCCTCGGCTCCGCCAACGACACCACCTTCAGCACCCTCGTGGCCTCCGCCACCTACACCTGGAACCCCTCCACCGGCAACACCGTCACCATCCCGCTCCCGGCCGGAACCACCGACCAGTACGTGGAGCTGAGCTTCACGGCCAACAGCGTCCAGAACGGCGCACAGGCCTCGGAGATCCTCATCTACCCATGAGCTCCATGAACTGGCGTGGCGGGGGAGAGGGCATCGTGCTCCCGCCCCGCCACGCCAGCCTCTATGAACGCCGCGCCCCCCAAGGAAGCCAATGAAGTCCCTTGCAGCAGTTTCAACGACCCAGAATCTGAGGCGCCGCGCGCATGTGTGCCTTGCCGCCTGCGCCGCCCTGGCAGCCCTTCTAGGCTGGCTGATTCCCGCGATTGCCGCGCCGCCCGCCGCGATTGCGGCAACGCAGTCTACGACCAATCCCTATCAGGCGCCTAACACCCCGGACCCCAGCGTGGCGGGGGCGACGACGCCGTTCACTACCTACCAGGCGCCCGAGGGCACCCTGGGCGGAGGCGCTAGCGTGGTGTCGCTGACCTCGGCGCCCACCAGCGAGTACGACACCCCCCAGGGTGAGGCCACCGGCCATGCCTATGTCCAGCTGACCGGCACTGGCCAGTCTGTGCAGTGGACCAATGACACGGGCCAGCCGGTCAGCTTCATCAACGTGCGTGCCTCCATCCCGGACTCTTCCACCGGTGGCGGCATCACGGCCACCTTGGACCTGTACGTGAACGGCACCTTCCGCCAGGCCCTGAACATGAACTCCATCCAGACCTGGCAGTACGAGGGCAACAACAACTACAACGGCAGCGACCAGAACCCCGCCGACGGCGACCCCCGCGACTTCTGGGACGACTTCAACGCCTGGGTCAGCGGAGCGGCGATCCCCGCGGGGGCCACCATCACCTTGCAGAAGGACTCGGCCAACACGGCGTCGTTCTACTGGATCAACTCGATCGACTTGTGGAACGCGCCGGCTCCCCTGGCCCAGCCCGCGAACTCGATATCGATCACGAGCTGCGGGGCGGTGGCTGACGACACGCCGACCAACGGCACCGCCGCGCCCGGTGCCACCGACAGCACCGTGGACATCCAGAACTGCATCAACGAGGCGGCCTCCCAGGGCAAGATCGTCTGGATCCCGCAGGGGACCTTCTACCTGGTAGGCACCTCATCGCTGGTGGCGCAGAACGTCACCGTCGAAGGGGCGGGCTACCTGTACAGCGAGATCTACCGCGACGTCCCGCTGCCCAACAACGTGTCGCTGGGGGCGGCGTTCCAGTGCTATTCCTGCACGCTGCAGAACTTCCACATCGACTCTGACGCCATGAGCCGCGACGAGGTCGACGGCGGCGGGGGGGCCGAGGACACGACCGGCACCAACTGGCTGATCAACAGCATGTGGGTGCAGCACGTGGAGTCCACCGTGTGGGCCTCCGGCAGCGGCGGGACGGACGAGAACAACTTCTTCACCGACATCTTCGCCGACGGGGACAACCTGAACAACGTCTCGCTGACCGGCACGTCGGGAACCAACCTGACCGCGACCAACAACTACATCCGCGGCACTGGCGACGACGGCATGGCGATCAACTCGGTCGCCTACAACGGCAGCCAGACCTACACCGCCATGTCCGGCACCACGATGACCCACAACACCGTCCTGGCCCCGTGGGGCGGCAAGGGCATCGGGATCTACGGCGGCAGCGGCAACGTCGTGGAGGACAACTACATCGCCGACACCTCGCGCTACATCGGCCTCGGCGTGGGACGCTTCGGCGTGAACGGCAGCGACATGCTCGGCGCCACGGTATCGGGCAACGTGATCGTCAGGTCCGGCGGGAACGCCTACTTCCAGGGCCAGCCCGCCCTGCAGGTCGGCAACGGCGGCGACGGCCAGAACGTCGGGACCGTCAACGACGCCACCGTGACCGATAACACGATCATCAACTCGGTGTACGACTCGGTCGGCTTCTCCACCTCCACCAACACCGACCTGGCCAACAACACGATCGTCAGCCCGTGGCGCAACGGGATCGTGATCTCGCCCCCGTACTACCCGGCGCCCACCGGCAGCGCCACCATCACCGGCAACACCGTGACCGGAGTCGGCTCCGGGCTCTCCCCGTACAGCAACGACTCCAGCGGCTTCACCGCCACCCTCAGCAACAACAGCTGGCAGACCGGTGGCGGTGGCGGCGGCGGCAGCACGGAGGGGCCGTATGGCGGGACGCCGGCGGCGGTGCCTGGCACGGTGGAGGCGGCTAACTATGACACTGGCGGGCAGGGGGTGGCCTATAACGTCACCTCGGTCAACGGCAGTGCCAACAGCTACCGGTCTGACGGGGTGGACCTGGAGACCTGCTCCGATACTGGCTGCGGGTATGACCTGGGCTGGACGACGTCCGGGCAGTGGTTCAAGTACACCGTGAACGTGGCGACGGCCGGCACTTACACGGTCAGCCTCCGGGTGGCCGCGCCCAGCGCGGTGACCGACGCGCTGCACATCGCGAACTCGGCGGGCACGAACCTGTCCGGGTCGGTCAGCTTGCCGGCCACTGGCGGCTGGCAGGACTGGTCGACGGTGACGGCCAGCGTGACCTTGCCAGCCGGGCAGCAGACGCTGACCGTTGACCAGGACAACGCCGGGTGGAACCTGTACACGATGGCCTTCGCCGCAGCCGGCAGCGGCGGTGGCGGTGGCAGCGGCAGCGCGCTGACGGCGTCGCCGTCAAGCCTGTCGTTCGGCAGCACGGTCACTGGGTCGACCAGCAGCGCGCAGACGGTGACGGTGTCGAACCCGAATGCCAGCGCGGTGTCGGTGTCCTCGGTCGCCGTCAGCGGGCCGTTCAGCCAGACTAATACCTGTGGCAGCTCGATCGCGGCGAGTGGCTCGTGCACGGTCAGCGTGACGTTCGCGCCGACCGCGGCCGGCGCGGCGACCGGTTCCCTGTCGGTGGCATCAAGCGCGGCCGGCAGCCCGCTAACCGTTGCGCTGTCCGGCGCCGCGACCGCCTCTTCCTCCACCAACCTGGCCCTCAACCAGCCGGTGACGGCCAGCAGCTCCTACGAGACCTACGTGCCGGGCAACGTCACCGACGGCAATACCAGTACCTACTGGGAGAGCAACGACGGCGCTGCCTATCCGCAGACCATCGCGGTGAACCTGGGCTCGGCGCAGTCGATCGGGTCGGTCACCCTGGACCTGCCGCCGGCGACCGCGTGGGCCACCCGGACGCAGACGCTGTCGGTCCTGGGCAGCACTAACGGGTCCACGTTCAGCCAGATCGTCGGGTCCGCCACGTACACGTTCAATCCTGCTACCGGTAACACGGTCACGATCAGCCTGCCGTCTGGGACCAGTGCCCAGTACGTGGAGCTGAGCTTCACCGCCAACAGCGGCTGGCAGGCCGCCCAGCTGTCGGAGTTCGAGGTCTTCCCCGGCACCGGCGGTGGCGGCAGCAGCCCGAACAGTGCCCTCACGGGGTCGCCGTCGAGCCTGTCGTTCGCCAGCACCACGATCGGGTCGACCAGCAGCGCGCAGACGGTGACGGTGTCGAACCCGAACGCCAGCGCGGTGTCGGTGTCCTCGGTCGCCGTCAGCGGGCCGTTCAGCCAGACCAACAGCTGCGGCAGCTCCATCGCCGCTGACGGCTCCTGCACCGTCAGCGTGACGTTCGCGCCGACGGCGACCGGATCAGCCAGCGGCACCCTGTCGGTCGCTTCCAGCGCACCGAGCAGCCCGCTGACCGTGGCTCTGTCCGGCACCGGCGCCAGCGCCACGGGCACTGCCCTGACCGCCTCCCCGTCGAGCCTGTCGTTCGCCAGCACGACGGTGGGGTCGACCAGCAGCGCGCAGACGGTGACGGTGTCGAACCCGAATGCCAGCGCGGTGTCGGTGTCCTCGGTCGCCGTCAGCGGGCCGTTCAGCCAGACCAGCACCTGTGGCACCTCCATCGCGGCTAACGGGTCGTGCACGGTCAGCGTCACCTTCTCCCCGACCGCGGCCGGATCGGCCACCGGCAGCCTGTCGGTAGCCAGCAACGCGACGGGCAGCCCGCTGACCGTCGCCCTGTCGGGCACCGGCGTCAGCTCCACCACCGACCTGGCCCTCAACGCCCCGGTCACCGCGTCCAGCTACACCCAGACCTACGTCCCGTCCAACGCCGTCGACGGCAACACCAGCACCTACTGGGAAGCCACCAACGGCGCCTGGCCAGCCACCTACACCGTGAACCTCGGCTCCGTCCAGGCCCTGGGCTCCATCACCATCGACCTGCCCCCGTCAACGGCCTGGTCGACCAGGACCCAGACCCTGTCCGTCCTCGGCTCCGCCAACGACACCACCTTCAGCACCCTCGTGGCCTCCGCCACCTACACCTGGAACCCCTCCACCGGCAACACCGTCACCATCCCGCTCCCGGCCGGAACCACCGACCAGTACGTGGAGCTCAGCTTCACCGCCAACAGCGTCCAGAACGGCGCACAGGCCTCGGAGATCCTCATCTACCCATGAGCTCCATGAACTGGCGTGGCGGGGAGAGGGCACCATGTCCCCTCCCCGTCACGCCACTCCCGGCCGCCGCCGAAGATAGCGTATAAAGAGCTCGCGCGTGGACGCGCGGGGCCTGTGACCTCGTCAGGGGCCGGTGGCGGGGTCCCCCGCGTGGCGCGCTAGGAACTCGGCGACCGAGGCTCGGGTCGGCGGATCGGCGCCGACCCGACCGCAGGTCATCGCGGCCACTACGGCGGCGTCGTCGAGCACCGCGCCAAGCACCGTGGCGTCAGCTAGCATGCCGAGTTCCCGCGCAGCGGCCAGGCCCCGGCGGGCAAGAGAGTCGAGCAGCCCGCTCATGAATGCGTCACCGGCTCCCACCGTGTCGATGACCTGGGCCGGGAAGGCCGGACGCGTCACCGGCGGCAGTCCGGGAGTCCACCCGGTCGACCCGCTGGCCCCGTCGGTGATCACGACGAGTCCTGCGCCCTGGCGCAGCCAGGCGTCCGCGGCCGCCCGCGGATCGCCGCCGTAGAGCCAGTCGACGTCTTCCGAGCTCGCCTTGATCACGTGCGCCAGGGCCGCTGAGCGCCGCACTTTAGCCCTGGCCTCGCGGACATCGGGCTGCAGGGGCGGCCGGGCGTTAGGGTCGTAACTGATCAGCACCGAACCGTCTGCCCTGAGCTCGGCTACGCGCTGGTTGATCAGCTCGTCGCCAGGCGGCAGCCAGGAGCCCAGTGAGCCAAAGTGCACGGCGCTCGCGCCGACGGGCAGCACCGAGACCTCCGCGGCAGACCATTGAAAGTCGGCGGTTCCCCCGACAGAGAATTCGTACCGAGCCTGGCCATCCGACAGCTCCACTAGCGCCATCGTGCTGGGCTCGGCCACCCGTACCACGTGCGCGGTGCCAACGCCGGAACGCTCGAGGTGACGCAGCAGCACGGTCCCGAGCGGATCGCGGGACAGCCGGGCGACGAAGGCCGTCGGGTTACCGAGACGGGCAAGCCCGATCGCGACGTTCAGCGGACTGCCGCCGGGGCGGGCGAGGCAGGCTGACCCGTCACCGGGGTCGAAGAGGTCGATGACCGTCTCGCCGATGACGGCGAAAGACGCGAGTTGAGCATCCTGCACAGCCGCAGGTTAGCCGGGCGACTCGGTAGTCTTCGAGCACGAGGGTCAGGAACAGCGGACGCGGCCGGCGCTTCCCGTACTGCAGCGCCCGACGGGATGGCCTTACGGGTCAGGCTGAGGTATGTTACCCGTCAGTAGGACTCGTGTCTTTGCTGGAGCCGGCGATGCGTGACGTGCTCAACCCGTGGGCCAACCCGGTGACCTGGGCCGTCCCGTTCTTCCTGCTGTCCATCGGGATCGAGCTGGCCGCGCTGAAGTGGCTCGACCACGACGACGATGCCAGCGGCTATATGCGCAAGGACGCGCTGACATCGATCCTGATGGGCCTGCTCTCGCTGGTCACGACCCTCATCCTCAAGGCGGGCGGGTTCTTCGCCTACGTCGCCTTGTACCTGTACGTTGCGCCCTGGCACCTATCGATGCGCAGCTGGTGGTCCTGGGCGCTGGTCATCGTCGGCGTGGACTTGGCTTACTACTGGCAGCACCGGTTCGTGCACCGGGCCCGGGTGGGCTGGGCCGCCCACCAGGCGCATCACTCCTCGCAGTACATGAACTTCGCGACCGCGCTGCGGCAGAAGTGGAATCCCTGGTTCGATTTCTTCTTCTGGCTGCCGCTGCCGCTGCTCGGCATTGCCCCGTGGGCGGTTTACTTCGCTTACGGGATCAATCTCGTCTACCAGTTCTTCGTCCACACCGAGACGATCAGGAAGCTGCCCCGGCCGGTCGAGCTCGTGTTCAACACGCCGTCTCACCACCGGGTCCACCACGGCTCCGACCCGATCTACCTCGACCGGAACTACGCCGGCATCCTTGCAGAGTCAGCGGACAGCAGCGCTGATCCAGACGCTTGCCGGCCTGCCGCCCTCGATACCGCGATCAAGGCGGTCACGCTATGACCAGCCTGCTCCTGGATAACATCGGTTGCCTTGTCACCAACGACCCCGCCATCGGCGAAGGTCCCCTCGGCCTGGTCCGCGACGCGGCCGTGATCTTCGATAACGGCCTCGTGGCGTGGGCCGGCCGCGGTCAAAGAAGCCCGGCGTAACCGATGCGCGGGTAGACACCGACGGCGCGGCGGTCATCCCCGGCTTCGTGGACAGTCACGCGCACCTGGTTTTCGCCGGAGACCGCAGCGCCGAGTTCGCGGCCCGGATGCACGGGCGGCAGTACTCGGCCGGCGGCATCCACTCGACCGTCAGCGCGACACGCGGCGCCTCCGCTGACACGCTGCGCGCCAACATGGGCAAGCTCGTCGCCGAGGCTCTGCGGTCCGGCACCACCACAATCGAGTGCAAGTCCGGCTACGGCCTTGCCGTTGACGATGAGGTTCGCTGCCTGGAGGTGGCGGGCGAGTTCACCGAGGAAGTCACGTTCCTCGGCGCGCACGTGGTACCACCGGAATACGCGAGCCTGCCGGACGACTACGTCGAACTGGTCTGTACTGCGATGCTTGACGCCTGCGCTCCCAAGGCCAAATGGGTCGACGTGTTCTGCGACAGGGGCGCCTTCGACGGCGACCAGGCCCGGGCCATCCTGACGGCCGGGATGGCCCGGGGACTGCAGCCGCGCATCCACGCCAACCAACTCGGACCTGGCCCCGGCGTGCAGATCGCCGTGGAGCTGGACGCCGCCTCGGCCGATCATGCCACCCACCTCAGCGATGCCGACGTGGCGGCACTGGCGGCGAGCAGCACCGCCGCCACATTGCTGCCTGCCGCTGAATTCTCCACCCGGGCGGCCTATCCCAGTGCCCGGCGGCTTCTGGACGCCGGCGTGACGGTCGCCCTCGCCACGGACTGCAACCCGGGATCCAGCTTCACCTCGAGCATGCCGTTCTGCATCGCGGTCGCCGTCCGCGATATGCGGATGACCCCGGACGAAGCCGTGTGGGCGGCGACGATGGGCGGCGCGCGTGCCCTGCGGCGCACCGACATCGGGCACCTCGGCGTCGGCGCGCGGGCCGATGCCGTGCTCCTCGACGCCCCGTCGCACATCCACCTGTCCTACCGCCCAGGCGTCCAGCTTGTCGCTGGCGTGTGGCAGGCTGGCAGATCCGCGTGATCGTTGCGCTTGCGGTGGTACATGCGGCCGGGGTGGCTCGGCCCGGCCGGGGAGCGACCGCTGCCAGCCGTCGCTGAACCCCCTCACCCGGCTTCGAGGCGGCCCCGCTGCAGCAGCCGTTTCCGGAAAATGTTTCAATGCTGATGTGAAGGTCAGCAAGCTGGAGAGCGGCCACCAGGCGCGGGTGACGATCAGGCAGGTCGCCGAGCTTGCCGGGGTCTCGATCGCGACAGTCTCACGCGTCGTCAACGGGCACTCGGATGTGTCGAGCGAGACCCGGGAGAATGTGCAGCGGGTGATCAGGGAATGCGGTTACCAGGCGAGCATGCGACCGCGTTCCGCGCGGACCGGCCTGATCGGCGTCATGGTGCCGTTGATACACCCCAGCTACTTCGCCGAGATCCTTTCCGGCGCTAGCGAAGCGCTCTACGAGCATGACATGCGGGTGGTGCTCTGCCCTACCCGGCATTCTCACGCGCGGGAGTTGTCGCTGATCGACTGGCTGGTAGCCGGTGAGGCCGATGGCGCGGTCGTCGTGCTGCCAGAGGAGTCAAGCGAGGAGTTCGGGACGCTGGCCGATCACGGCTTCCCTTTCGTGATCGTGGATCCGCGCACCGAGGTGGCCGAGGGCATCCCTGTGGTCTGCGCCGCGCATTCATCCGGAGCGACGCAAGCGAGCCGTCACCTGCTAGAGCTCGGGCACAGGCGGATCGGCGTGGTCGCCGGGCCGAGGGCTGGACCGCGACGGAGGAGCGGCTGCGCGGCTACCACGCGGCGCTGGCGGGCTCCGGCGTTCTTCCCGACCCGGCACTCGTCCAGTACTCGAACTTCCGCATCGACGGCGGCCAGCAGGCGGCGGCCCGTCTGCTTGACCTGCCGGATCCTCCCACAGCGATCTTCACGTTCAACGACAGCATGGCGATCGGGGCGTTGCGAGCGGTGTCCGCGCGAGGCCTGCGGGTTCCGGCTGATGTCTCGATCGTCGGCTTCGATGACACCATCGAGGCGGCGATCGCCGTTCCGGCTCTGACAACCGTCCGGCAGCCGCTCGCTGAGCTTGGCCGCACCGCGGTCAGCCTGCTGCTGCGCCAGATAGAGAACAGGCGCCTAGAGCCGCTCCGCGTCGAGCTCGCGACCAGGCTCGTGCCAAGAGACTCGACCGCCAGGCTCGCATAAGGGGCTGACCTGCGCCGTAAATCAAGGCATTGACCGGAACGGCAAGGCTTGTTACGTTCTTTTTCGGAAACGTTCCGGTAATAGTTCCGGGGAGAGCCGATGCCTCTAACCTCCGTCCGGCATGCCGGGCGCTCGCGCCACGCCCGTGCCCTGCGCCTGGCGGCAGCCGCCGCCATCATGTTTACATCCCTCGCGGCGGGCCGTCTGGTTCACCAGCGGCACGCCCGCGCAAGTGCGGCGTCTCGCTGGCGGGATCTCCCGCGGCCAAGCCACATTGGCCGGCTGCTGCCCGGCAGCGCCCGCGTTCCATCTAAATCTCACTGAACCAAAACCGGAACTCTCGAACACCTTTTACGCACGTCAGCCAAATTTCCGGTTACTTGACTGTTGCACTGAGTTTCATCCCCTTACAAAATAATGCGACCACTTGACTGAGAGGTACGGGTACCACTAACAGTCAGTAACACTCGAGGAGAAGGCGCGGTGACAGTCACAGACCCAATGACGTCTGCTGTGGCACCCCCGACGCTCGCCGATGTCGCCCAGCTAGCCGGCGTTTCGTCGGCTACGGTTTCGCGCGTGCTCACAGGCTCAGCCCGGGTACGGCCGCTGACCAGGGACAAGGTTGAGGAGGCGATGACACGGCTAGGTTATGTGCGCAACCGGGCGCCAAGGTCGCCGTCCCACCAGGCTGGGTCGGTCGCCTTCGTCATAGCGGAGGACTACGCGAAGGTCTTCGCCGACGCGTTCTTCGTCCGCCTGCTGAGATCGGTCGGCAAGACGCTCGCCGCGGCCGACCTGCAAATGGTCATCCTTACCCTGCACTCGCCGCGCGACTACCACATGCTCTCCAGGTACCTGCACAGCGGGCACGTTGATGGCGCATTGCTCGTCTCCGTCCACGGCAAGGGGGACTTCGATTATGCCCGCCTCGGCATCCCGCTTGTGCTGTGCGGTCGTCCGGTCACCAGCGGGAACACGCTGTCCTACGTAGATGCCGACAATGTCGGCGGTGCCTACGCGGCTGTCAGGCACTTGCTCGGCAGTGGCCGCAAGGCCATCGCGACGATCGCCGGCCCGCCTGACATGGCGCCCGGCATCGACCGCTTGCTCGGTTATCGCAAGGCCGTCGCCGCGGCGGGCGTTCCTGATCCGGGCATGATCGCCTACGGCGACTTCGGCAGAATGTCCGGAGAGCACGCGATGTCCCGGCTCATCGACCACCGTCCTGGCATCGACGCGGTGTTCGCGGCCTCCGACCTGATGGCCTCGGGGGCGCTGCACGCCCTCCAACGGCTGGGCCGGCGTGTCCCCGACGACGTGGCCGTGATCGGGTTCGATGACTCGCCGTCCGCGCAGCGAACCACTCCGCCACTGTCCACGGTGCGTCAGCCCGTCGATGAGATGGGTGCCCGCCTAGCCAGTGACCTGCTCGCCCAGATCGCCGTGCCGGGAATGCCGCCGTCTCGCGTCGTGCTCGACACCATGCTAATCCTGCGCAAGTCCGCCTAGCATCCGCCACCCGTCCATAATCAAGAGCCGCCACCGTCCGTTCCAGATTCTACGGAACGAGCGGTGGCGGCTGTCTTGCCCAGTACTACGGGATCGCGGGGTAAGCGTCCTGGACTAGCTGCTGGAACTCGACGGAGAACCAGTGGCCCGCCGGCGGCGAGTCGGGGATGGCGTCAGTCGGGTAAGTGTTCCCGCTGCCATCGGTCTGGGTCCCGTTCGGGTCACAGTGGGGATCGCCAGTGCCGGAGTAGGCCGGGTACGTCCCGTCGGACTCCCCTGGCGGCTTGACCCATACGTAGGCGTACAGGTGGGTGAACGTCGAATCGGGGTTGGCCTGCGGCAGGGCGCCGATGCCGGCGTTCTCCGGGTTGCACCAGTCGCCGCGGAATGGACGCTGGTCGACCTTGGATAGGTTGACGAAGTTAGCGGTGCTGGTGTAAGAGGGAGCCGCGGCGGTGGGCCGGTTCGGGCCGCCCCAGCCATCGCGGCTGGTGTCGATCAGCATCCCGACCGTGGACGGGAAGCCAGCGCTCACCATGGCCGAGTACATCGCTTCGTCGTAGGTGAACTCATCGATGTACGGATCGTAGGAGTAGTACTGCACCGAGTCGACGGCGCTGCCGTCGATGGTCTCGGTCGCGGTCAGGTACGGCTCGTGCACCGGGATGGTGTTGGCCGTGTCGCTGATGAAGCCGTCGACACTGCTGACGCCGGCCGTGGTGGCGGACGCCACCGTCTTGTACAGCGATACCGCCGGGGTCATGTTGGCAGGCCAGCCGAGCCATGCCGAGTGCGCGATGTCCATGTAGTTGTACACGTTCGGGATCGCGTGGAGCTTGTTCAGCGCGTACTCAATCCCGCTGGTGTACACGCCGCTGGAGTTCGCCGAGGCGCAGTTGGCGACGCTCGTGTTGGTAACGAGGTTTGGCAGCGAGTCAGGCTCGATCACCGCTACGACCCGCAGGTTCGTGTTCGCGTAGTCGGAGAGGATCTGCGCGATCGGGTCGATGTAGGAGTGCTCGTAGTAGGACAGGCCGCTGTTGGCGATCGACAGCTCGCCGTTGGAGGCCAGCGCATCGCAGTCACGGTCGGGCAGGTCGTAGATCACGATCGGGAAGATCTCTGGCGTGCTGCCCGAGATCTTCGACACCGCGTCGCTGAGCTGGGTCTGAAGGCTCAGCCGGGAGGAGTTGTCGGCACCACCGTAGATCGCGCCGATGTGGTCGAGCCAGATGAATGTCGGCTCGTTGCCAACGTAGGTCATCTGGGCGGCGAGGGTGCCGCTCGCGCTGGCCGCCGAGGAGGCCGCCTCGGCCGTGTAGTTGGGGTTCACGTACCAGTTCGCGCCGGTGAACGGGTTAGTGACGTGACTGGGCGTGGTGGTGGAGCCGGCCGCGGTCTCGGTTCCTGTGACGGTCACCGAGGTACAGCCGGCCGCGCTCACGGTGAACGTGGCCGCGCCGGTGCCTGAGCTGTTCGCGGCGACATAGACGGGCTGCGGCAGGTTCCAGTTGCTTGACGACAAAGTGATCGAGGAGCCGCTGGAGACGGACAGCCCGCTGTTGCCCGACGTCTGCGCGACGGTGACCGCGATGCTGGACGACGGCGACTCGTTCAGCGAGACACCGAAGACCTCGCTCTGGCCCTGGGCGACACTGAACGATGCGGGATTCGCCTGGAGCGAGATGCCCGAGCCGCATGAGCCGCCTGATGTAGTGCTAGTGGTCTCGGTGGCGGTGACGGTGGCGGTGGTGTAGCCGGAGGCGGTGGCGGTAAAGGTGGTGGCGCCGGTGCCGGTGGCGTTCGCCGTGATGGTGACGGTTTGGGCAGTGGCGTAGTTGGACGGGGTGAACGTCAGCGAGGTCGGGGAGGCGGTCAGCCCGGTGTTACCGGAGGCGGCGATCGCGACGGTGACGTTGGCGGTCGGGGCGGCCGATAGGGCGAGGGTAAAGGTGCCCGTGGCGCTCTGGGCGACTGACAGGCTGGTGGGGGTGGCGGTGATGGACGGTGTGGGGGGCGGCGGGGTGGTGGACCCACTGGGGGTGCAGGTCACTGCGGTCGGGGCGACGTTGGTGCCGGAGTAGTTGAAGTTGGCCCCGGCCGTGGTGGACGCGCCGGCTGCCAGGCTGCCGTTGTAGGACTCGTTGGTGATGGTAACCGTCTTGCCGGACTGGGACCAGTTCCCGTTCCAGCCGCTGGACAGGGCCTGGTTGCCAGCGTAGGTGTAGGTCACCGTCCAGCCGGTGATGGCCGCGGTGCCGTTGTTGGTGATGGCCAGGGACGCGGTGAACCCGCTGCCCCAGTCCGTCTGCACGCTGTAGGCCGCGCTGCACGAGCTAGCCGCCGCCTGCGCGGGCGCCGCCCCGGCGGTGGCGCCCGCCAAGGCTAGCCCAGCGACCGCCGCCAAAGCTGCGGACACGATCGCGCCTGTCCTGCGCAACTTTCTCATCGGATGTCGCGTCCAGATTCTCATGAGATCCTTCCTCCTCGTTCACGGGGGTAATCCCCTCGCCTGCTTCAGCGGTTTCGATGGCTTAGCGTCGTAGCCGCTTAGCTATAGGCGGTGAGTTATTTCACCGCGTAGAACGGTGGGCCGCTAGACGGCTGCCGCTCTGCGGCATCCCACCCTGGCCCCGCAGGGACTAATAGGCGCTGGCTAAATCACATAACCCAAACAGCATTTCGCCAAAATCAGGCAGCCGCGCAAGCTGAAATTTTCAGCTCCGGATCGCCTGTCAGCGCAGCAGGCCGCTGCCGATGCTGTCGGTCTCGTTGCACAGGCCGCGCGGATCGGCGCCGCAGTGGAACGCCCCGGCGTATTCGCGTTTGACGCTACCTTGTCCATATTCATCGATGGCCGGCCGCGGCGAGCTTCGCGCAAACCGGTCCCTCCGTGCCCCCCCGTGTCCCCCGTGCCCCCCCGTGCCCCCCCGTGTTCCCCGTGCCCCCCGTGTTCCCCGTGCCCCCCCGTGTTCCCCGTGCCCCCCCGTGTTCCCCGTGCCCCCCCGTGTCCCCCGCGCCGCCCCCGGCCAGTCGCCCCCGGCCAGCCGCCCCCGCGCCCCCGGCCGACTTGTGGCATAGGCTGACATATGTCAGAAAGTGTACCCATATCGGGGTGGCAGACTATGGCATATCGGACATATTGGGGTACATTTTCTGACGTAAGCCGGCAAATGATGCCCGGCGGGCCGCGGCTGCCGTCTGGCGCCTTCGGCCTCAGAAACTGACACAATAGCCCTGTGGACTTCTCGTCTTCTGACAGCGAGTCCGGCATCGACGGCCCGTCATCGTCGTCCGATAGCATTCCCGAGTTTCGTTGGGCACGGCCAGGCCGGCCAGTTCGATGGATTGGCGTCCGACGGCGGGCAACGTCGGCATGGCCGAGAAGGTCAAGCCGTTCCAGGACGTGAACGTGCGGCGGTCGATCTCGTACGCGATCGACCGTAGCGCGCTGGTCAAGGCGGTGCCGTTCGGCAATGGGACGCCAGCGAACTCGATCTTCCCGCGAGCGCCTCGGAAGCCGTGTGACCGAGCAGGAGCCACAACCGGCGCGGCAGCCTGCCGACGGGCAACGGGAAGACCGGCTGGCTGACATCGCCGTGCTCGCAGGCCTGATCAACGACTACCGGGCAACCCCTGGTCGTGACCAGTTGCGCAGTTTCCGAACCCTGCAGGTAGGGGAGCGCGGTGACAGGGCGGGGCGGAAGCTGAGGGTTCGCTGGTAGTCGGTGAGCCTGGGCAGCGGAGTGCGATTTCGCGAGATAGCCTCGGCTGCTGGCACACGTGATTGAACCCCTCTGTCCAGAGCCGGGCGAGCACGGCGCTCCCGGGGGGACCCGAGAGCCTGCGGGTTCCGTGATGTTCAGGCGAGTAATGCTAGTTAATCCTGGAGGAACTTCGTGGCGCTGACCCAGAGCCGGCTTGTGGCGGGCGTGTGGAGCCGGCTGCGCAGTAAGGTCAACGCGCGCTTCATCCGGTTCATGGGCGTGTCGGCGGTGGCGCTGGCTACCAGCCTTATCGTGCTGGGGGTATGCGACGGCCTGCTGCACTGGACGTCGGTGCCCGCGGCGTTGCTGAGCCAGGTGGGCGGGGCGCTGGTCAGCTACGTGCTGAGCCGGTGGGCCTGGGAGCGCAGGGGCAGGCCGGACCTGCTGCGCGAGACCATCCCGTTCTGGCTCGTCTTCGGCGTGGCGACTGTCATCTCCACGCTCGCCACGAAGCTCGGCTACCGGATGGCCGCGTGGATGCACCTGCACGGCTTCGAGCACGTGCTGGTCGTCGAGGTCGTCTACCTCGCGGCCAACGTCGTCACGTTCCTGATGCGGTTCGTGATCTTCCACTACGTGCTGTTCGCCGATCGCAGGACGGACGCCAGGGCCACCGGGGCCGCTGCCACCGGGGCCGCTGCCACCGGGGCTGACATCCCGGCGGCTGGCACGCCCTCGCAGCGCCGCGCCGAGGCGCTGGAGACCTCCGCAGCGGACGTCACGGTGATGGCCTCCTCCGCCAAGTGACGCCCGCGGTCGGGTAACGCGTGCCCAATCCGGCGATCCGCGCGCCGGGCAGGCTGCTACCGGGCCGGCCGGTAGCGGGCGCGAACACCAGGTCGCGCGGAGCGTCGAACTCCCGCGTGACAATGACCATCGGGATTCCTGGTTCTGGGAGCCGTGCCTGTCTGGTCCGGTTCCCAACACGCGCGATCATCGCTGATGCCATGGTGGTGATGGTGTAGTACCTTGATCACGCAAAGTGATGAACGCCGGGCCAGGCTATCCGGGCAGCTTGCCTGGCCCGGCTGGAGCGCCGCCACGTGGCGGATCAGGGGGATCGGACGGGATGAGCGCATTCACGGCTGCCGCGGCGCTGCTCGGGCTGGTACTGCTGGCGTGCGGCACGGTCTACGCGATCTGGTGGCAGGCGTGCGTGGCGCGCTCTCCGTTGCAGGCGATGCCGTTCTGCGGCGGCCTGCCGTCGGCTGAGCACGCGATGAGCCGGTTCCACGTGCGCTGGTTCGCGATCACGATGCTGTTCCTGGCCTTCGACATGGAGATGATCTTCATGTACCCGTGGACGCTGGTGATCTCGGCGGTGGGCGCGAGCAGCGTGATCGAGATGTTCGCCTTCCTGGGGATCCTGCTGGCTGGCGTGGCGTACGCGTGGCGTGAGGGTGCCCTGAGGTGGGCGTGACGGGCCTGTTGCTGCGGGCCGGGGCCTACCGGCCGCACGTGCTGGTAGCCGCCATGCCCGGGGCGGTGCAGGTGCGGCTGGCCGCGGAGGAACTGCTGCGTCGGCGCGGCTGGCCGGCCGCCATGACTCCAGCTGACGCCGACATCCTGCTGGTCGCCGGGACGCCGGGTGAGGACATCGGCGACGCGGTAGAGGCAGCGTGGGCGGCGGTTCCCGCCCCGCGTGCCCGTGCCCGTGCCGGGAAGCCGGGCGAGGTCACGGCCGCCCTGGATGCCGCCCGCGCGGAGCTGGCTAGTGTCGCGGGTCAGCGGCACAAAGCGCCCCATGGCGGGCCCACCATGTCCGACGCGGTCGGCGGCGGTCACCGCCATCAGGACATGGGCCACGGCAGCCAGGGCGGTGACATGAGCCGGGAGCACCACGGCCATGACATGGGCGGCATGGGGATGCCGGACGGCCTGCCAATGGCGGACCGGGGCGGGGACCGGGACGGGCTGACGCTGGACCTGCTGCATGTGCCGCTCGGCCCGCTACTGCCGGACTGGCCGGCCGGGCTGGTGGTGCGCGTGACGTTGCAAGGCGATGTGGTGCAGCAGGCCGAGGCAGGTTTCCTGGGCCTGACTGCGGGTGTCGGGTCGTTCTGGGACGAGCCATGGCGGCGGGCCGCCACGGGTGAGCAGGTCACGGCCGGGCTGGCGGCGCGGCGGCGGGCCGCGGCGCATCTGGACAGCCTCGGGCGGTTCCTCGCGGTCGCCGGCTGGGATGATGCGGCCTCGGCCGCCCGGATGCTGCGGGGCGAGGTGCTGTCCGACGCCTCGGCCTCGCGGCTGGCACCAGCGGTGCGGCGGCTGGCCGGGCGGGTGGGCCGATCACGGGTGCTCGCATGGTCGACCCGGGGCATGGGGATACTGGACGCGGACCACGCGGCTGGCCGGGCGGTGCGTGCCGACGGGGATGTCACGGCCCGCTACCGTCGCTGGTGTGGCGACCTGGCGGACCTGGCCCGCCTGCTTGATGATGCCTCGCCGCTCGGGGACTCAGCGCTGGATCCGCCGCGTGGCCGAGGCGACGGGCAGCCCCCGTCGGCAACGCTGCTTGAACTGCTGCCGGGGCTGCTTGAGGGCGGTGAGCTGGCAGCTGCGCGGCTGGTAGTCGCAAGCCTGGACCCCGATCCGGACGAGCTTGCGGCACCGGTCTCGGCGGGTCACGGTCATGGCGGGTAGCGCGCCTGCGTGGGCAGTGCTGCTGGTTCCGGCGGTGCTCGCCGTGTACGCCGTGGCTGCGGTCGCGGGTGGCGCGCTGCTGGCGGCACGGTCGGCGGGTCGCCGGGTGACCGTGGCGGTGCTCACGGCGCCGCTGGCGGAGGTGCCGAGGCTGCTGGCGGCCCAGCGGCGTACCACGCTGGCGCCCGATTCCCTGCTGTGGCGGCTGGGGCTGCTGGCCGTGCCGACCGCGGGGGCGGCGTCGGCAGTGGTGATCCCGTTCGGCGGTGTTGCGGTGAGCCGGATGAGCGTGGGGGTGGTGTGGTTCAACGCGATGGAGGTCCTTACCTGGACCGCCGTCTGGATGGCCGGATGGGGACCTAACTCGGTGCTGAGCCTGGTAGGGGGATACAGGTTCGTCGCCCAGGGACTGGCGTATCAGCTGCCGCTGATGTTCGCGCTGATCTGCGCCGCGGTCGGTGCACGGTCGCTGAGCGTGGCGTCGATCGCCGCCGCGCAGGGCGGGCACCTGTGGTTCGCGGCGTGGATGCCCGCCGCGTTCGTGGTGTACCTGGTGAGCGCGTACGCGTTCAGCTTCCTCGGCCCGTTCGCCTACCCGGCGGGGCGTGACCTGGCAGGCGGGGTGGCGGCCGAGCTGTCTGGTCCTGACCGGCTAATGCTGCAGGCGGGTCGGTTCCTGCTGCTGGCCGCCGGGGCGGGGATGGCCGTGCCGTTGTTCCTCGGCGGTGGTGCCGGGCCGCTGCTGCCGGCCTGGGCATGGTCGGCGGTCAAGACCCTGGCGGTGCTGGCGCTGCTGGTATGGGCAGGCCACCGTGTCCCGATGGTCCGTGCGGACCGGTACGCCGAGGTGGCCTGGGTGGTGCTGATCCCGCTGATGATCGCCCAGGTGCTGGCGGCGTCCATTGTCGTGCTGGCGGTTGGAGGACCGCCTTGACGACCGCGGTTTTCTGGATCCTGGGGCCGCTGGCGGCGGCCAGCGGTTTCCTGGTGTTCAGGTTCGGGTCGATGGCCCGGGCCACGATCGCGCTGCTGGTGTCGTTCCTGGCCTCCGGCGGGCTGCTCATTGTGCTGGGCCTGGCCTACCTCGGCGTTGTGGTGATCTTGATGATGATCATGGAGATGGTGATCATGGCCGTTTTCATGATCGCGTACATGATGAACCCGGCCGGGCTGATGCCGATGGCGATGTTCCACAACAAGCGCGGCTCGCTGGCGATCAGCATCGCGGTCTTCGGGCTGCTTGCGGTCGGTATCTTCCTCGTCCTGTGGCCGCACCGGGTCGGCGCGTCGCCGCGGGACGCCACCTTCCAGCTCGGGACTGCGCTGATGGGGCCGCAGATGCTGACCATGGTGACGCTCGGGATCGCCTTGTTCGCCACCATGGTCGGGGCCGTTGTGCTGGCCACCCGTCGCGGCCGCTACGACCGGTTCGGTGACGACCTGAAGCGCAGGCCACCGACGGACCCGGTGCGGGGCGGGGTGGGCCGGTGATGCTGCAGCTGTTCCTGCTGCTCGCGGCGGGCCTGTTCGCGATCGGCCTGTACGGGGCCCTGTCTCAGCAGTCGATCGTGATGATCATGATGGGCCTGGAGCTGATGCTCAACGGGGTCATGATCGCGGCCGGGGCGTTCTGGCATTACGTCGCCCCGGCCGATGCCGGCCAGGTCATCGTGGTGGTCGTGGTGGTAGCGATGGCGATGGAGATGGCGTTCGGGTTCGCCGTGGTCAGCGCGATCTTCCGGGCGGGGGAGGTGGACATTACCGACATGGCCGCAGACCTGAAGCATTGAGCGAGCTCCGAGGCGAGCGGGAAGTCCAGTGAGCGGGGCGGCGTGGCTAGCGTGGCTGCTGCCGGCGGTGCCGCTGGCGGGCGGCGCCGCCCTGGCCGTGGCCGGGACGCGGACGGCCGCAGTCGCGCCCGCCACTGGGGTGGCGGTCGCCGCGGTCACCCTGGCGCTGGCCTGCGCGGCGGCGGTGGTGCGGCCGACCGCGTCGGCGCCGATGCTAGACGGCATCGCCGCAGCAGTCCAGGTAGACGGGCTGTCCGCCGTCATGGTGGTTACGGTGGCCACAGTGACGCTGGTCGTGCTGGTGTTCGCCGCCGGGGAGCTGCGACCGGAAGAGAACCGGGGCCGGTTCTTCGGGCTCATGCTGGGCTTCGCCGCCGCGATGCTGGTCACCGTTACCGCCGCGACGCTGCCGCTCCTGCTGATGGGTTGGGAGGCGATGGGCGCGGCCAGCTACGCGCTGATCGGCTACTGGTGGCGCCAGCCGCGCCGGGTCACCGCGGCGAACACGGCGTTCCTGACTACCCGTGCCGCCGATCTCGGCCTGTACGTGGCGGCCGGTGCGGCGCTGGCCGGCGGCATACCAGGACTGCGCCTGGCCGGCCTGCCGCACGCGTCGGCGCCATGGCTGGCCGTGATCGCCGCTGGAGTGGTGCTGGCGGCGCTGGGCAAGTCGGCGCAGCTGCCGTTTAGCTTCTGGCTGTCCCGGGCCATGGAGGGACCCAGCCCGGTTTCGGCACTGCTGCACTCGGCGACCATGGTGGCCGCAGGCGCGTACCTGCTGCTGCGTAGTCATGCCCTGCTGGCCGCGTCTGGGTGGGCGGCGCCGCTGACAGCGTGGGCCGGAGTGGTGACCGCGCTGCTGCTGGGCCTGGTCGCCGTCGCGCAGGAGGATCTGAAGCAGCTGCTCGCCGCCTCGACCTGCGCCCAGGTTGGATTCATAGTGCTGGCCGCCGGGGTCGGCGGGATCCGCGCCGGGGTGCTGCAACTGGTGGCACACGCCGCCGTCAAGAGCCTGCTGTTCCTGGCCACCGGGGCGTGGCTGACCGCGCTCGGCACCAAGCAGCTCCCGGCGCTGCGCGGCGCCGCCCGCCGCTACCCGCTGGCGGGGACGACGTTCACTGTCGGCGCGGCGGTGCTGGCCGGCCTGCCACCCGGGTCGCTGTGGGTGACCAAGGACGAGGTACTCGCCGCCGCGCTGCGCACGAGCCCAGCCCTGTACGGTCTTGGGCTGGCCGCGGCCGTGATCTCGGCGGTCTATAGCGCCAAGGCCACCTGGTGCGTGTGGCAGCCAGCGCCCACCGACGCGGCGCAGGGGTATGACACCGAGCAGCCGGGCACCCGCCGCGTCGCACCAGTCGCGCGCCCGCCGCTGGTGGTCCTCGCGCTGCTGGCCGCTGTGGTGGGAGTGCTGGCGCTGCCGGCCATCGCCGAGCCGCTCGGCCAGGCGCTTGGCACCGTCGGCGATCCGTCGCCGACCGGATGGGAGCTGGCGCTGAGCGCCGTCGCCGCACTGGCGGCCAGCGCGGCGGCCTGGGCCTGGGGCACCCGGCCGGTACCAGTGCCCCGTGCAGCCTGGAGCTGGCTGACCGGATGGCTTCGCCTGGAGGAAGCCAGCCGTTTCCTTCTCGCCGGGCCCGTCTTGGCGCTGGCCAAGGCGCTGGCAGCGTTCGACGACCAGGTTCTCGACCGCGCCGTCGACGGCATGGCCCGCACTGCGATCCGGCTGGCTGCCGCGACGGCCCGGATTGACGACGGCGGCGTTGACCGGCTGATCGTCGGTATCGGCCAGGCCGCGCGGTCGCTCGGCCAGCTCGCCCGCCGCCCGCAGACCGGGCAGCTGCACAGCTACTACGCCCAGGCCGCCGTGATGCTGGTGGTCCTCGCCCTAATCCTGGTGCTGGTGAGGTGACCGATGCTGTCGCTCATCATCTTCCTGCCCGCCGTCGCCGGGCTGGCACTGCTCGCGATCCCGGGCCGAGCACCGCGAGCCGTGTTCGCCTGGACATGGGTCGCCGTCGCCGCCGCCGATCTCGGCTTGGTCGCCGCCGCCTGGGCCGGGTATGCGCCGCGCGGCGGGTTCGGCTGGACCGAAAACGTTCCCTGGATCCCCGGCGTCGGCATCCGCTACCACGTCGGCGTTGACGGGCTATCGCTGCCGCTGCTGGCGGTCACCGCCGTGCTCTTCCTCGCCGTGGCGGTGTACTCGCTGCGGGAGACCCGCCGGGTCAAGGCCTACGTGTGCCTGTTCCTGTTCCTGCAGGCCGTGTCCCTGGGGCTGTTCGCCGCCCTGGACCTGATCTTGTTCTTCGTGTTCTTCGACCTGTCCATCGTCAGCATGTACTTCATCATCGCCGGCTGGGGGCACGGCGAGCGGGCCCGCGCGGCGTCGCTGAAGTTCTTCCTCTACACCTTCACCGGGTCGCTTGCCCTGCTGCTCGGCTTCATCGGCCTGTACCTGGCGGCCCGCCCGCACACCTTCGACATGGTCACCCTGATCCGGACCGACCCCCTGGGCGGACGCGCACTGTACGGTGGCCTGGTCCTGCTGGCGCTCGCCGTCGGCCTGGCGGTCAAGACCCCGGTGGTGCCATTCCACACCTGGCTGCCGCCCGCGCATACCGAGGCCCCTGCCGGGGCGTCGGCGATCCTGGCCGGGGTGCTGCTGAAGATGGGCACCTACGGATTCGTCCGGATCGCGATGCCGATGCTGCCCGCCACGTGGCGGCACTACGCCCTGGTATTCGTCGTCATCGGCGCGGTGTCCGTGGTGTACGGGGCGCTCGTCGCCCTCGCCCAGGACAGCTTCAAGCGAATGATCGCTTACACGTCGGTCAACCACATGGGCTACATCCTGCTCGCTGTGGGCGCCGCTGGGCTGCTGGGCGGCAGCACCGCTGCGACCCGCGCTCTGGCCGTCACCGGGGCGGTCACCCAGATGGTCAGCCACGGCCTGCTCACTGGCGCGCTGTTCCTGCTGTCCGGCGTCTTGCTGGATCGCGGCCGCACCTACGACATGGGCGCCTACTCCGGGCTCGCCGCCCGCACGCCGGTCTTCGCCGGGGTCACCGCGGTCGCGGCGTTCGGCTCCCTCGGTATCCCTGGCCTGTCCGGCTTCATCGCCGAGTTCCAGATCTTCACCGGCAGCCTGCCCTCGGCAGCGGTGGCCACCGCCATCTCGGTCACCGGCATCCTCATCACCGCCGCCTTGTTCCTCGTGGCGCTGCAGCGGATCTTCCTCGGCCCGCTGCGGGTCCCGGACGCGCCCGGCGCCTCGGCGCCCTGGACCGACCTGCACCTCGCCGAGGCGGCCAGCATCATCCCGCTGCTGGTCGCCTCGCTGGTCATCGGGGTCGCACCACGGTTCCTGCTGGACGTCATCGAGCCAGCTGCCCGCACCCTGGTCACGCTGGTGGCACGGTGAGTGAGGGGAGGGGCGCGGCGGTGCGTGGACTGAGCGGGAGTGACGAGGGACGAGGAGCGGGAGCGAGGGAAGGCGTCGCCTTCTGGGCGCCCCGGTGCGAGCGGGGGGCACGGTGAACCTGCGGCTCGGGCCCCTGGCCCCGGAGATTATCCTGGCCGTCAGCGCGGCGGCCGCGCTGCTTGCCGGGTCCTGGCTACCCCGCCGTCGGCAGGCGATCATCCCGGTGCTTTCGGCCGCCGCGTGCCTGGCCGCACTGGCCGTCACGGCATTCACCAGTGCCGGAGCGGCCACCGTGGACTTCGGTTCCAGCTATGCCATCGACGTCGCCACCAACACCATCCGCGTCGTCGCGACCGCAGCCACCGTCATGGTCATCGGGCTGGCCGCGCGCCCGATGCGCGCGCACCCCCGAGAGACCGAGTTCTACGTGCTGCTGCAGCTGACCGCCCTCGGCACCATCGAACTGGCCGGCGCCAACGACCTGCTGCTGCTGTTCGCCGGGTACCTGCTCGCCTCCGTCCCCGGCTACGCCCTCGCGGGATTCGCCAAGGATGGCCCTGGCACCGAGGCGGCACTGAAGTACTACTTGATGGGCGCCCTGCTCGGCGTCGTCATGCTCGCCGGGATCACCCTGCTCTACGGTGCCGGCCACGCGACCGGCTACGCGGCTCTCCGCACGGCGCTGCCTGCCGGGCCGCACGGCGTCGCCGCCGTCGGGGTCGTCGCCGTGGTCGGCGGGCTGCTGTTCAAGTCCGGCGGCGTGCCCGCCCACTTTTGGGTACCCGACGTCACCGAAGGCGCCTGCGTCCCGGTCGCGGCCTTCGTCACCACCGTTCCCAAGCTTGGCGGCCTCGTCGCCCTGATCCGGCTGCTCGCCGTGGCGATCCCGGCCTCCGCGGTGAACTGGCCCCTGCTGGTCGCGATCGCCGCCGCCGCCACTATGACCCTGGGCAACCTCGCCGCCTTCTTCCAGGCCTCGGTCAAGCGATTGCTCGCCTATTCCACCATCAGCCAGGCGGGTTACCTGCTCATGGCCGTCGCCGTCGCTACCCGCAGCGGCATCGCATTGCGCTCGCTGCTGTTCTACCTCGTCGCCTACGCCGCCACGAACATCGCCGCGTTCGCGGTCGCCGCCGAACTCCCGAACGCCCGCTCCCTCGGTGACTACCGCGGCCTGGCTGCCCGCCATCCCGCCCTGGCCGCCGTCCTCGTCGTCAGCCTGCTCGGCCTAGTCGGCACGCCGCCCGCCGGCGTCTTCGTTGGCAAGCTCCAAGTCTTCACCGCCGCCATCGACGGCGGCTACGGCTGGCTCGCCGTCCTGGCCGCCGTTAACACCATCGCCAGCCTCTTCTACTACCTGCGCTGGCTCGCCCCCGCATTCCTGCCGCCCCGGCCCGAGTCCGGAGCGGAGGCCCTGCAGCTCGCCGGGCGCTGGGCCGCCCTGACCGCCTACACGGCGGGAACCGCGTCGCTGATGGCCGGCGCCGCCGGCGCCGCCATCCTCCCTCTCGTCACCGGCCACCTCACGCTCTGAGCACAGGTCGCTGAAAAGGATCGCGATGTAATCCGGCCGCACAGTGGCGCGGCCAGAACTAACCAGGACCACAGTGGCGCTGACCGCCAGCAGCCGCGGGCTCGGGCTGGCGCGTGTTCCTGCCCTCGGCCTCCAGCGGCCCGGTGCGACTGCCTGGGGACGGCGGCTACACCGAGTGTAAGCGACTTCACGTTGTCCGTCAGTGGCTAGACCAGCAGGTTGTTGTAGATGTGGAGGTACTGTACCTGTATGTACAGGAGTGAACAGGTGGGTTTCGGGAAGCGTCACCAGCTGATCGCCGATCTAGCGGCGCAAATCCGCTCGGGGCGGCTGGCACGGGGGGATCGGCTCCCAGGTGAGAATCAGCTGGCGCGGCAGTATGAGGTCAGTCGCGGGACGGTTCGCAGTGCCCTGGCCGAGCTGGCGCAGCTGGACCTGATTGCCACGCAGAGCGGGGTGGGCACGTTCGTCACGTTCGACGGCGTGGCACTGGATCAGTCGCTGGGCTGGGCCACCGCTTTGGCCAGGTCCGGGTTCGAGATCGCCACTGTGCTGCTTGGCATCGAGCGGACCACTGATTCCGGGCTGAGCGAGGCTTACGGGGTAGCGGAGCTCATCGCGGTACGTCGGCTGCGTCGTGAGCCAGCCGGGGTACCGGTGTCGTTGGAGGTCTCGTTGTTGCCGGCCACCGGGATGCTTGCCGACCTGCCCGAGCGAGGCCTGGTAAACGACTCGCTAACGGCCACGCTGGCCGCGGCTGGCCTGCGCGCATCCGGCGGGGATCAATGGATCGGCTTGGAGTCGCTGGACGCGGAGGCCGCAGCGCTGCTGGAGCGCGGGGCTGGCGAGCCATTCCTGCGCGCGGTGCGCATCAGCACGGATGCGCGGGGACAACTGATCGAGCACGTGGTCAGCCTGCTCGATCCCGCGCACTTCCGCTTCCACCTGCCGTTCGGGGACCGGTGAGCACCCGGGACCGGGCGCTCGGCGCCTTCTATGGCCTGGCTCTAGGCGACGCACTCGGCATGCCGACGCAATCGATGTCGCGTGCGGAGATCGCGCGCCGCTACGGCCCGATCGCCGCGCTGCGTGACGCGGTGGCGGACCAGCCCATCGCGCCCGGCATGCCCGCCGGATCGATCACCGACGACACGGAGCAGGCCATGCTGCTGGGTCGGCTGCTCATCCGCGGTGACGGCCGGGTGGTACCGGATGTGTTCGCCAGGGCGCTGCTGGACTGGGAGGCGGACATGGCGCGGCGCGGCTCGCTGGACCTGCTCGGCCCGTCCACCAAACGCGCGCTTGAGCTGCTCGGCAACGGCACACCGCCCAAGGTGGCGGGGCGCACGGGAACGACGAACGGCGCGGCCATGCGGATCACGCCGGTCGCGATCGCCACCGCACCGGACCTTGGGCGGCTGGTTGAGGCGGTGGTCGCCACCAGCGAGATCACGCATAACACCAACCTTGGCATCGCGGCGGCGGCCGCCGTAGCCGCGGCCGTTTCCGCGGGTATCGACGGCGCTGACCTGCGCAGCGCGCTGGACCTGGCCGAACGCGCCGCCGACGAGGGCGGCCGCCGCGGCCATTGGTGCGCGGGCGGCGAGATCGCGGCGCGCATCCGGTGGGCCCGCCGCTGGGCTCGCGATCTCGGTGATGGTGCCAGCGGTGATGGTGCCAGCGGTGATGCGGTCGGCGACGCGGTCTACGCGGTCGTTGGCACGTCCGTCGCGGCTCAGGAATCGGTGGTCGCGGCGTTCGCGCTCGTCGAGGCGCTGGGCGCCTCGCCGATCGACGTGCTCACCACGGCCGCCGGGCTGGGCGGCGACACCGACACGATCGCCGCGATCGCCGGCGCGATCCTCGGCGCCCATTACGGCCTGTCCGGGCTGCCGACGGACCTGGTCGCGCAGGTACAGCAGGTCAACGACCTGCGGCTGGAACCCATCGTCGATGGGTTGCTCGAACTCCGCTATCGGTAATTAGGAGGGATCATGACGAGCACGACAACGACGTCCGCCGCTGCCGCATCGCCGACACCACAATCGCCGACCCCGCAGAAGGGGGCGCTGGAGACCCGAGGGATCGAACCGGTCCCCGACTCCGAGCGGTCCGGGCATCCGATGCAGCTGTTCTGGGTGTGGTTCGCCGCGAACATCTCGATTCTCGGGCTGCCGCTGGGGGCCACGCTGGTCGGCATCGACAAGCTCGCGTTCTGGCAGGCGGCCGTGGTGGCCGTGGTCGGCTCGGTGGGCTCGTTCGCGATCGTCGGCGCGGTGTCGATCGCCGGGCGGCGTGGCGGCGCGCCCGGGCTGACGCTGTCTCGGGCGGTGTTCGGAGTGCGCGGCAACGCCGGGCCGACGCTCGTCTCGCTAGTGTCGAGACTCGGCTGGGAGACGGTGAACACGACCACCGCTGCCTTCGCCCTGCTGTCGCTGCTGTCGATCATGTTCGGCACCAGTGCGACCGCGAAGTCCGTGCCGGCGCTGACCATCGTCTGCATCGCCGTGTTCATCTTCTGCACGGTTGTGGTGTCCGGGCTCGGGCACAAGGTGCTGGTGGCCGTGCAACGGTGGGCGACCTGGGTGTTCGGCGCGCTCAACATCGTCGTCATGATCACCTTGGTGACCAGGGTCAGCTGGCACGCCGTCAGCTCGGCGCCACCGGCATCGGCTGGCGTGATGATCGCGGGCGTGGGCGTGATCGCGGCCGGCACCGGTATCGGCTGGGCCAACGCCTCCGCCGACATGTCCCGCTACCAGGCCCCGAAGGTTCGGGCCGGCTCCCTGGTCGCCTCCGCGGCCGCGGGCGCGGGCATCCCGCTGGTCTTGCTGATCTGCGTCGGTGGACTGCTTTCCGCGAGTGACCCCTCGCTCGCGACGGCCAGCAACCCGGTCGCCGCGATCAGGGCGCTGCTGCCGGCCTGGGTGGCCGTTCCCTACCTGATCGCCGCCTTCGGCGGGCTGTTGCTGTCCAACCACCTGTCGGTGTATTCGGCAGGGCTCACTACGTTGACGCTCGGAGTCCGGATCAAGCGCGTGTACGCCGTGGTCGTGGACGTGGTCGTCACCTTCTTCGGCTCGCTGTACTTCATGCTGGTCGCGGGTAGCTTCTACAGCCCGTTTGTCGCGTTCATCAGCCTGCTGGCCATCCCGATCACCGCGTGGGTCGGCGTGTTCGTCGTCGACATGCTGCGGCGCCGCAGCTACGACTCCGTCGCGCTGATGGACATGAGCCGCCGCAGCGGTTACTGGTACCGCGCCGGAATCGAGCCGCGCGCGGTGGCCGCATGGGCGCTCGCGATCGTCTCGGGGTACCTGTTCACCACCGCCGGGACCAGTAATGACCCCTGGTTCACCGGGGTGTTCGCCCACACGTGGCCAGGGAGCAACGGACTCGGCTGGGTGATCACCTTCGTCGTCGCGGCGGCGGTCTACGCGGCACTCGGCGGGGCACGGCGGACTGACGTTCCGGTGCGGCGGGCAACCGCTGCGCAGGAGCCAGCGCTGTGAACGGCCGGCTGATCCACACCGGCCAGGTCCTCATGGACCTGGTGATGCGGGTACCCGCGCTGCCCGAGCGCGGTGGTGACGTGCTGGCGCGCGACACCGGGCTGACGCCGGGCGGCGGGTTCAACGTGATGGTCGCCGCCGCCCGCTCCGGAGCCACCGTCACCTACGCCGGGGCACACGGGAGCGGCTGGTTTAGCGACCAGGCCCGCACCGCGCTGGCCGCCGAAGGCATCGCGCTCGCCCAGCGGCCTGCGCTCGACGAGGACCTGGGCGTCTGCGTGGTAATGGTGGACGACGAGGGCGAGCGCACGTTCGTGACGTCTACCGGAGCGGAGGGCCGGCTACGCCCCGAGCAGCTCGCCTCCGTATCCGTCACCTCGGCCGACCTTGTGTACGCCACCGGTTATAGCCTGATGCACGAGGCAAACCGGGCCGCGCTGCTCAGCTGGCTACCGGGTACACCTGCGCGTGTGCTCTTCGACCCGGGACCGCTGGCCGCGCAGATCCCTGGCGCGGTGCTGGAGGCGTTGCTCCCTCGTTTCGCGGTGCTCAGCTGCAACGCGACCGAGGCCCGGGCGCTGTCAGGCAGCGACAGCAGCGATGCGGCCGCCCTGAAGCTCGCCGGGCGGCTCAGCACTGGCGCGGCGGTGGTCGTCCGCGATGGTCCCGGCGGATGCGTTCTCGCCTGCGACGGTGAGATCCGCCGCATCGGCGGGTTCCCCGTCAAGGCCGTGGACACCAACGGCGCCGGCGATACTCACTGCGGCGTGCTCGCCGCCGAACTGCTGTGCGGCTTGGCCCTGGATGCAGCCGCATACCGCGCCAACGCCGCGGCGGCCCTTTCTGTCCAGCGAAACGGCCCGGCCACCGCACCCAGCCGGGCCGAGATCGACGCCTTCCTCAACCGGGAATGAGCGCCGGTATCTGGCCGGGCCGACGGGCTCCAGATGCCCACCTCGGCCGGACGCCGGGTGTATCGACCGGATAGCTGTAACGTTTGGTACAGTTGGACGATAGTCCGCCTGTATAGTAACGAACAGCAGCGGGAATGGTGGCAGGCGACCGCGGTCCTTGCTGCGACCGCGAGTCCCGTTCCGTGCGCTGTGTCTGGGACGAGAGGCAAGGATGATCGAGGCAAGCGAAGTCCGGGTCGGCCTGGGCGATGACGGACTGCTGAGCATTCCGTACGTCAATGTCGTCGGAGAAGCGGGCGACGGACCCCATCTGACGGTGATCGCTGGCGTGCACGGGACCGAGTACGCGTCAATCGCCGCTGCGCGCGAGCTGCTGGCGGAGCTTCGGCCGGCTGAGCTGTCCGGGACTGGTACCGTTGCGCCGCTCATCAACCTGCCGGCGTTCTGGGCGCGCACGCCGTTCGTCGTCCCGTTCGATGGGAAGAACCTCAATCGCAGCTTTCCCGGTAATGCGGGCGGTAGTGCTGCCGAGCGTATCGCCGCCGCGGTCACCGAAGAGCTCATCAAGGGCCGAGTCGGCTGTCTGCGCCGACGGGCTCCTGCTCGGGCTCGCCCTTCCCTCGAAGGCGACTGAGTAGGCCGATGAGGCTCTGTTAATTCCCCTCGTACCGGGTGTGCCGCTTTGAAGGAGGAACGATGAAGATCTGGATCTCATGCGACATGGAAGGCGTCGCCGGCGTCGTTGACTGGGACCAGTGCGGTCCCGGCGACCCAGGGTACGTGCTTGGATGCGCGCTGATGCAGGACGAGGTCAACGCGGCGATCGAGGGTGCAGTCGCTGGCGGTGCGACTGAGATCGTCGTCAACGACTCGCACGGCCGGATGACCAACCTCGACCCGCGCAAGATCGCGGGGGGCGCCAGCTACCTGTCGGGCCGCCACAAGCCGATGTACATGGTCGAGGGACTCGACGACAGCTTCGACGCGGTTTTCCTCGTTGGCTATCACGGTTCGATCTCAGGACGCCCGTCGGCCTTGTCCCACACCTACAACCCTGGAGTGTTCGCAGGTATCCGGGTGAACGGCGAGTACGTGGGGGAGAGCGGCGTCAACGCCCTGCCCATGGCGCATTACGGCACCCCCATCGCCTTCGTCTCCGGAGACCGGGTGACTGCCCAGGAGACGGCGCCGTTCGCGCCGGACGCCGTCGCGGTGATGACGAAGGAGTCCATTACCCGGGTGGCGGCGCTGAACCTGCATCCGGACGAGTCGTGCCGGCTGATCCGCGCCGGCGCCGAGGAAGCGGTCCGCCGCGTCGCGGCCGGAAGCGTGCGGACGCCCCCGATCGATAAGCCGGTGAAGCTGGACATGGAGTTCCAGACCGGTGACATGGCGGATATCGCTACCTGGGTGCGCGACACCGAGCGCACCGGTGAACGCGCCGCCCGGATCGCTGGTGACAACCTGCTGAGCGTCTTCCGGTCGTTTGTGGCCGTCACCTACATCACCCGCCAGGCCGGCGGACGCTGAGTTCTCAACCCAACAACAGATAAGGACGATCGCTATGGAGATTTTCGAAGCGGCAGCGCCTGGCGAAGGACCCAGCCTGGCTCTGCACGGCGGGGCCGGCGGACGCGTGGAGGAGCTGAACCTTGAGGGCCAGGCGCCCTACGAGGAGGGCCTGCGTGCCGCCTATTCCGCCGGATGGCAGGTGCTCGCAGCAGGCGGCAGCGCCCTGGACGCCGTCTGCGCGACCGTTGAGGTACTTGAGAGCGATCCGCTGTTCAACGCTGGCCGTGGCGCCGCGCTCACCGCGACGGGACACACCGAGCTCGACGCGTCGGTGATGACAGGAGCCGGGCTCGCGGGCGCGGTCGCCGCGTCCAAGTACGCCAAGAACCCGGTCTGGCTAGCCCGCGCCGTGATGGAGCACACCGAGCACGTCCTGATCGTCAACCCGGATGTCGCGTTCGTTGAGCGCTACGGACTTGAGGTGGTCGAGCGCGACTACTTCATCACCGAGTCGCGCAGGCAGCAGTTGAAGCGAGTGCTGGACGGCCGTGCTGCCGCTCCCCGCCACGGAACGGTCGGCGCGGTGGCCCGCGACGCTAGCGGCCGGGTCGCCGCCGCCACATCCACCGGCGGGATGGTCGGCTCGGCCGACGGCCGCGTCGGGGACTCGCCGATCGTCGGTGCAGGCGTCTACGCACGCGACAACGTCGTGGCGGTCTCGTGCACCGGCGACGGCGAGGCCTACATCCGCGGCGTCGTGGCATACGACATCGCCGCTCGTATCCGCTACACCGGTGCGGACCTCGCCGAGGCGGTCCGGGAGACCTTCGAGCAGGAGCTCACCCAGCGCGGTTCCACCGGCGGCGTCATCGCCATCGGCGGCGATGGCCGCATCGTCGTGGGGCACAATTCGCCGGCGATGTTCTCCGCACGCGGTACCGGCCCGGAACCAACGATCACAGCGTGACGGACTTCCCGGCGGAAGACCTGCCGTTGCGGGACGAGATCTTTCAGCGGATGGACGAGCTCACACCTGCTGAAAGGAAAGTGGCTCGTACCCTGCTAGCCCGCTATCCAGCTGCGGGGCTTGAGAGCACGGCCGCGCTGGCAGCGGCGGCGGGGACGAGCAAGCCAACGGTGCTGCGCCTGCTGGACAGGCTCGGGTTCGGCAGCTATCCCGAGTTTCAGCAGCGCCTGCGCGATGAGGTCACCCGCTCCATGAACGCGAGCCCGCTCAGCCGTGCCCTGGCCCGCCGCGCGGTGCCGTCGGACGACAGCGTCTTCCTGCGCGCGGTCGAACTGCGCGCCCGACTAGTCGCGCGGCTGCAGGACACAGTGCCGCCGGGAGAGACCGAACGAGCCGTTTCATTGCTTGCCGGACGCCCCAAGCACGTCGTCGTCTCCGGCGGGTACTTCTCGCGACTGATCGCCCGCATGCTGGCGATGCAGCTCGATCAGCTGATCCCCAATGTTGACTACGCCGAAGAGCCTCGCGGCGCCGACATGGCGAAGTACCTGCGGGCCGGCCGCGACTCGGTCGTCATCGTTTATGACCTGCGCCGATACGAACTGGCGGCCAGGGAGGTCGTCTCGCTGGCGAAGACCAATGGCGCCAGCGTCATCCTGATCACCGACGAGTCGCTGTCCCCGTCGGCGGAAGAGGCGGACATCGTGCTGCCCGTCGCTATCGATGGCGTCCCCTTCGACTCTTTCGCCGCGCTCGTCGTGCTCACCGAAAGCCTTGTGGATGCCGTCTTCCATAAAGTCGGCGAGGCGGCAATCGAGCGGATGGCTGACTGGGAGCGATCAGTGCACATCTACCGAGCCTTCCACGCTGATGGGACCGCCAGCAATGTGGCGGCACCGCATCAGCAGCAGACAGGAGACTGAACACAACATGACCGACACCGACACCGACACCGACACCGACACCGCTGCCGCAGCTGAACTCACCCGGCTCGGCGAGGCGTACTTCTTCACTCAGCACCGCTATGACCCGTTCAACGCCACGCTGCTCGGGGTGGACGAATTCGACGGGCTGTCCTGCGACCCGAGCCGGGAGGCGAGCGAACGCACCGCGCAGGAGCTCGCGGCCATCGGCCGCCAGGTTCGCGAGATCGACACGGCCGGCCTTACCGGCGCCCAGCGCGTCGATCACGGAGTGCTCACCGCTCTGGTCGAGGGAGCCGCTCCGATGCCGAGCACTCGCTGTGGGCAGCCAACGCGTCGGCGAAGAGCTATGTCAGCCGGCAGGGCCTGATCTTCCAGACGGTGCCCGCCATGACCGTCGTCGGCCCCGAGGCCGTCGAGCGCTACCTCAGCAGGCTGTCGAAGATCGGTGCAACGCTCGATGCGCTCGGCCAGCGGTACTTGGTGGAGGCCGCGGACGGGCGTACCCCGACCGCCGTCGGCGTCGACCACTCCATCCGCCAGCTGGAGGGATACCTCGCGCTGCCGGTATCGGAAGACGCGCTGCTCAAGCCGGCATACGACGCGGGGCCCGCGGTACGCGAGGCGGCGACCGTCCATGTCACGCAGACCATCAGGCCGGCCATGCAGCGGCTGGCCGAGTTGCTGCGCGGCGAGCTGCGGCCGCTCGCGCGGCCGGACGACCGGGTCGGCATCCGTGAAGTCCCTGGCGGCGAAGCGGGCTACCTGGCCGCTGTCGCGCGGCACACCACCACCACGCTGTCGCCGCAGGACATCCACGCCATCGGGCTGGCGGAGCTCGACGAACTGGCTGGACTGTGGTCGCAGATCGGGCAGGAGGCGCTCGGTGAGAGCGACTTCGCTATCATCGCCGCGCGGATGCGCGACGACCCGGCGCTGCGCTTCCAGACCCGCGAGGAGATCATCGCGGTCGCCCAGGACGCCCTCGACCGCGCTGAGGCCGTACGCGAAACCTACTTCGAGCATTACGACATTCCCGCCTGCGTCATCGAGGAGATCAACCCGATCGACGCGGAAAACACCGCGATGGCGTACTACCGGCCCCCGGCCGTCGACGGCAGCCGCCCCGGCGCGCACTGCCTGCTCGCGACCAAGCCGACCGAGCGCTACCGCTATGAGTACGAGGCGCTCGCGTTCCACGAATCGGTGCCCGGGCACCACCTGCAGCTCGCGACCGCGCAGACGCTCGACATCCCGCGCTACCGGCGTCACCTCGACGCCGAGCTGTGCGCTTTCAACGAGGGCTGGGGGCTGTACTCCGAGCGGCTCGCCGACGAGATCGGGCTGTACAGCAACCCGACCATGCGGCTCGGAATGCTGTCCTTCGCGGCACTGCGCGCCTGTCGGCTCGTCGTGGACACCGGCATGCACCACCTGGGATGGTCGCGCCAGCAGGCGATCGACTTCATGTACTCCCACACCGCGACCACGCGCGACCACGTCCGCAACGAAGTCGACAGGTACATCGCCTGGCCCGGCCAGGCGCTCGCGTACGTGACCGGCAAGCGCGAGATCGTGCGCCTGCGCGAGCGGGCGCAGCACACGCTGGGGCCGCGATTCGACCTGCGCCAGTTCCACCACGCGGTGCTGCGCAACGGAGCCATCCCCCTCAGCTTGCTCGACGACGAGATCGGGCGCTGGACCGCCACGGAGGCATGAGCATGAAAGTGACCATCAACGACTGCGAGCTGAACGTCGAGGTGATGGGGCCCGACGACGGTCCCGTGCTGATCGCCCACCACGGCGGTGGCGGGATCGGCTCGCTAGCCGAGCCCAAGGCCACCTTCGGCCCGCTGTCCGACCGGTTCCGGGTCGTCGTCTTCGACGCGCGTGGCTGCGGACACAGCGAGGGCGTTCCTCCGTACTCCCATGCTCAGTGGGCTGCTGACGTCGACGGCCTGCGCCAGTGGATTGGCGCGGACAAGATCGTCGTCGCAGGCGGTTCGTACGGCGGATTCATCGCCTTGGAGTATGCCGTGGCCTACCCCGAGCACGTCGCGGCGATCGTCTTGCGCGACACCGCCGCCGACGCGGGCAACCAGGAGCTCCTCTATGAGAACGCGCGGAATCAGGACCGCGTCGTGATCAACTGGGACAACTTCAACCGTTACTGGTCCGGGCAGATCCGCGACGACGAGGACCTCAAGGCGCGCTGGGCGGAGATCATCCCCCTGTACGACTACGAGTACGACCCCGTCCGCTCGGCGGAGCGCGTCGAGTCCGCCATCTACCGCCATGAAGCCCACAACTGGTGCTTCCAGTACAACGAGCCGAACTATGACCTCAAGCCGCAGCTCCCCTCGGTAACGGTGCCCACGCTCGTCACCGTTGGACGGCGCGACTGGGTCACCCCGGTCAGCGCCGCGCAGACCATCGCGTCCCTGATGCCGAACGCGAAGCTGGTGATCTTCGAGAAGTCCGGCCACTCGCCGCAGATCGAGGAGCGCGAGCTGTTCCTGTCCACCATGCGCGACTTCCTCGACAGCGCCGTCCCCGCAGCCTAAAGAGAACGGACAAATCACGCTATGAAAATCACCATCATCGGCGCTGGTGCCATCGGCGGCGCTGTCGGCGCCCACATGATCAGGGCCGGCCACGACATCACCTTGTGTGACGCGGACGCTGCCCACGTCGCCGCCATCCGCGAGCACGGGCTAATCATCGAGGGCCCGGTCAACGAGTTCACTGTGGCCGCGCACGCGATCACCCCCGATGAGCTCCCCGATCAGGTCGAGCACGCCATCGTGGCCGTCAAGAGCCTGCACACCCGCGCCGCCGCGGAACTGCTCCGCAACCGGCTAGCCTCCGACGGCTACGTGCTGACCGTGCAGAACGGGCTTACCGCCGATACCCTCAGCGACGCTGTCGGGAAAGACCGGGTCGTCTCCTCGTTCGTCAACTTCGGCGCTGACGTCATGGCCCCAGGACGCATCATGCAGGGCAACATCGGGACCTTCCGCGTCGGCGAGCTCGACGGCGGCAGCATTACCCCGCGCGTGCTAGATCTCGCTGACGCACTGCCCTATGCGAAGCCGACTGACAACGTGCTCGGCTTCCTGTGGGGCAAGGAGGCCTATGGTGCGATGCTGTGGGCCGGGGCCGTGTCGGACCTGACCATCGCCGAGCACCTCGAAGACCCGCGCTACCGGCCGCTGATGATCGCCATCGCGCAGGAGGTCCTCGCGCAGGCGCCGGTCAAGGTAGAGAGCTTCGACGGCTTCGACCCCAGCGATCTTGAGGGGTCCCTCGACCGGCTGGCCGAGTTCAACCACAACAGCGCCAAGAAGTACAGCGGTATCTACCGCGACCTCGTGGTGCGCAAGCGCAAGACCGAGATCGATGAAGCACTCCACGACCTTAACGGCCCGATCTTCGACAAGGTCGCTGAAATCATCCACGACATCGAAGAGGGCAGGCGGGTAAACGAGCGCGCCAACCTTGACGAACTCGCCGAGTTCGTCGCCGCGCTCCCGGCCGCATGACGCGCGTCATCGACGTGCTGGCGGTCCCTGTCTAGGCTGGCTTCTTCTTCGATGACTGGCCTGCGTGACGCGGGGGCCAGGATCCGCGGCTGCGGGTCCTGGCCCCCGCGTTGACGCTACGGCCGGATGGTCCGTCCGGGTGCTTGCGGGGACACGGCCCCGAACTCAGCGCGGATCGCCTCGGTGTGCTCCCCGAACGCGGGTACCGGCCCCATGACCGGCTCATGCCCGACCGCCTGAACGGGCGGGAGGAGGGCGTCGATGTCTCCTCCGGGCGTGCGGACCGGGCGCCAGCGGCCACGGGCGCGCAGTTCCGGGTGCTGGGTCAGTTCGTCGGGCGTTCGGAGCCGGGCGCAGGCGATCCCGGCAGCCTCGAGCGCCTCTATGACCTCATCAGCCGTCTGCTCCGCGAAAGCGCCCTCGATGATCGCGGTCAGTTCGTCGTTGCGCGCCGCCCGGTCCGGATTGCTCGCGAACCGGGTGTCCGTCGCCAGGTCAGCCCGTTGCAGCACGTCGCGGCAGAAAACAAGCCACTCCCTCTCGTTCTGAATCCCGAAAAAGACCGCGGCGTCGCAAGCCCTGAACGGACCGTACGGGGAGATGGAAGGATGCCTTGCCCCGGTCCTCGGGAGCGGCTGCCCGCCGTAGTGCGAGAAGTAGACGGGCTGAGTCGTCCATTCGCTGAGGGCATCGATCATGGAAACGTGCAGGGCCGTGCCCACCCCGGTGTGCTCCCGGTCGTACAGGGCAGTCAGGATGCCGGTGTAGGCGTACATGCCTGCGGCTATGTCCGCGATGGAGATCCCGGGCCTCGCCGGGTTCTCCGGTGTGCCGGTCGCCATCACTAGACCGGCCTCGCACTGCACGAGCAGGTCATAGGCCTTTTTCGCGTGGTAGGGCCCGTCAGGCCCGTAGCCGGAGATCGAGCAGCAGATCAGCCTGGGCCGGCCCGATCGCGCTGCCGTCGGACTCAGCCGAGGCGGTCGGCGGCACCCGGGGCCAGGTTCTGGACGAACACGTCGGCGGCGTCGATGAGCGTGCCGAGGAGGTCACGGTCACCGGGATCCTTGACGTCGAGCTCGACGCTCTCCTTGCCTCGGTTGAGCCAGATGAAGTGGCTGGACTGGCCAAGGGTGGTCCGGTCGTAGCTGCGGGCGAAGTCACCGCCGCCCGGTCGTTCGATCTTGATGACCCGCGCGCCAAGGTCAGCGAGCTGACGGGTGGCAAAGGGCGCGGCCACGGCCTGTTCAAGGGAGACGACAGTGAGGCCGTCGAGGGGATGGCGCACGACGTTCAATTATGCCGCAGCGGTCTTCCCTGTTGGCACTCACGTCCCCCGGCTGCTGCAGGGGTAACCCGGGGCGGTCCACTTGCACGGGGGCGTACCGTACCAGAGCGGATGTAGAGGGGTGCGGATGCCCGTACGCTCCCTCCAGCCAGGTGAACAGGTGCCGGAGGTTCCGTTGCTTGGTGTTGGTCCCGCCCTGGCTGTGGGACTCATAAAACGACCGGAAGAACCGGTTGAGCACCGCTGTGTCGCAGCCGGTGAAGTCGACCGCCGGGCCCGGCGCCTGCTCCGGACTCGCCTGGGCTGGGCTGGATTCGGCTCTTTGTCGGCTGGACTGTGGATCAGCCCGCATCCCGATCGCGAGGCCGACCCGGCCCTGCCGCGCGAGCTGCTCCCGCCACGCTGGAGCGGCATCGCGGCCGCCCGGCTGTTCGCCGAGCGGCACCAGCGCTGGCGCGCCGCGAGTGGGAAAGGCTCAACGCCGCAGACTGACCCGGCAGCCACTTGCGCGGCCGGGATCACCACGTCGACGACGACATGCTACAGAACTGTTGACTTGCCATTAATCCCTCGTAGTAAGTTCCGATATGAGGCGTTAGCAGAGGGAGCAGCCGTGAAAATCCAGGCCAGTGACAATCGTCTCGATACAGACGCGGCTGGCCCTCCGATCGTGGACTTCCGCACCGCCCCCGGCCAGTACCGGCACTGGCAGCTAGCGGTGGACGGCCCGGTGGCCACGCTCACGCTGGACGTCGCCGAGTCCGGTGGGCTGGTGCCGGGGTATGAGCTGAAGCTGAACTCTTATGACCTGGGCGTGGACATCGAGCTGTACGACGCGGTGCAGCGGCTGCGATTCGAGCATCCTGGGGTGCGGGCGGTGGTGGTGACTAGCGGGAAGGACCGGATCTTCTGCGCGGGGGCGAACATCCGGATGCTGGCTGGGTCGTCGCACTCGTGGAAGGTGAACTTCTGCAAGTTCACGAACGAGACCCGCAACGGGATCGAGGACGCGGCCGAGGCTCGGGGCAGGCGTACATCGCGGCGCTGAACGGGACGGCGTCCGGTGGCGGGTATGAGCTGGCGCTGGCGTGCGGGCACATCATGCTGATTGATGACCGGTCCTCGGTGGTGTCGCTGCCGGAACTGCCGTTGCTGGGGGTGCTGCCGGGGACTGGCGGGCTGACCCGGGTGGTGGACAAGCGGCACGTGCGCCGGGACCTGGCGGACTACTTCGCCACCAGGTCCGAGGGCATCGGCGGCCGCAAGGCGGTGCAGTGGCGGCTGGTGGATGAGGTGGTGCCCAGGGCGCTGTGGCAGGAGAAGGTCGCCGAGCGGGCACGGGAGGCCGCGGCCAGCTCTGGCCGGCCATCCGGGGCCGGCATCGCGCTGACGCCGCTGGCCAAGACGCGGTCCGACGGCGAGGTCGGCTACAGGTACGTGTCGGCGCGGCTGGACCGGGACCGGTCAGTCGCGGAGATCGCGGTGCGCGGCCCGGACGCGGAGGTGCCCGCGTCCATGGCCGAGGTGCACGCGCTTGGCGACCAGTTCTGGGCGCTGGCGGTGGCCCGTGAGCTGGATGACCTGATCCTGGACCTGCGCACGAACGAGGCCAAGATTGGTACCTGGGTGCTGCGCACGGCAGGCGACGCGCAGCGGGTGCTGGCCTATGACGGCCTGCTGCTGGCCAATGCCGGGAGCGACTGGCTGGCCAATGAGGTAGTGCTATACCTGAAGCGGACGATGAAGCGGCTGGATGTCACCTCGCGGTCGCTGATCGCGCTGATCGAGCCGGGGTCGTGCTTCGCCGGGTCGCTGCTGGAGCTGGCGCTGGCCGCCGACCAGTCCTACATGCTGTTCGGCGCCTTCGAAGATGCCGATCCCGGCGCCTCCCCCGCGGCGATCACGGTCGGGGCGGCTAATCTCGGGCCGCTGCCGATGGGCAACGGGCTGACCAGGCTGGCCACCCGGTTCCTGGGCGACGATCCGTCGCTGGCCGCGGTGGACAAGCGGCGCGGCGAGCCACTGGAGGCCGAGGAGGCCGAGCGGCTTGGCCTGGTCACGTTCGCCCCCGACGACATCGACTGGGCCGATGAGGTCCGGATCGCGGTCGAGGAGCGGGCGTCGTTCAGTCCCGACGCGCTCACCGGCCTGGAGGCCAACTTCCGGTTCGCCGGACCGGAGACCATCGAGACGAAGATCTTCGGGCGGCTGTCGGCCTGGCAGAACTGGATCTTCTACCGTCCCAACGCCGCGGGCGCCGAGGGCGCGCTGCGCGCCTACGGGACCGGCAGGCGCGCCGCCTTCGACCGCAAGAGGGTCTGACTACCATGGCCATCGCTGACTACACCGACAAGATCCCGAACAATGTCAGCCTGCACGAGGACCGGCGGCTGCAGCGGGCGCTGGAGTCTTGGCAGCCGAACTTCCTGGACTGGTGGCGGGACATGGGCCCGACGCTGCCGACGCAGGAGGTCTACCTGCGGACTGCCATTGAGGTGCGCGGCGACGGGTGGGCGCACTTCGGGCACGTGCCGATGCCGGAGTACCGGTGGGGCATCTTCCTGGCAGAGCGCAACCCCGGCCGCCTGATCGCGTTTGGCCAGCACAAGGGCGAGCCGGCCTGGCAGCAGGTGCCTGGGGAGTACCGGGCCGAGCTGCGGCGGCTGATCGTGGTCCAGGGCGACACCGAGCCGGCGTCGGTCGAGCAGCAGCGCAACCTGGGGCTGACCGCGCCCAGCCTGTATGACCTGCGGAACTTGTTCCAGGTGAACGTGGAGGAGGGCCGGCACCTGTGGGCGATGGTGTACCTGCTGCACGCCCACTTCGGCCGCGACGGCCGGGTGGAGGCCGAGGAACTGCTGCACCGCAACTCCGGCTCGGCTGATGCCCCCCGGATCCTGGGAGCGTTCAACGAGGAGACCCCGGACTGGCTGTCGTTCTTCATGTTCACCTACTTCACCGACCGGGACGGCAAGTACCAGCTCGGCACCCTAAAGGAGTCCGCCTTCGACCCGCTGAGCCGCACCTGCGAGTTCATGCTGAAGGAAGAGGCCCACCACATGATGGTGGGCACCACCGGCATCGACCGCGTCGTGGAGCGCACCGCCCAGGTCATGGTCGAAAACGACACCGACGACATCGCCGTCCACGGGGCGATCCCGCTGGCGGTGATCCAGAAGTACCTCAACTTCCACTACTCGGTATCGCTGGACCTGTTTGGCGGCGAGACGTCCACGAACGTCGCCAACTACTACACCGCCGGGCTGAAGGGCCGGTGGATGGAGGAGCGCCGCGCCGACGACCACCTGCTCACCAGCGACTCGATCCTGGTCGATGCCCTGGCCGACGGGCAGGTCGCCCAGGCCGAGGTGGCCGCGCTGACCGGACTGAACACCGACCTGCGGCGGGAGTACATCACCGACTGCGAGGGCGGCGTCAAGCGGTGGAACCGCATCCTGGAAGCCGTCGGGCTGCCGCAGCGGCTCGTACTGCCGCACGTCGTGTTCAACCGGAAGGTCGGCGCGTTCGCAGGTATCGAGGCATCACCGGCCGGCGAGGTCCTGGCCACCAGCCAGTGGCAGGCCCGCAAGGGCCAGTGGCTGCCCACCGACACCGACAAGGCCTTCGTCCGCTCGCTGATGCAACCCGTGTACGAGCGGGGCAAGATCGCCGCCTGGATCGCCCCGCCCCGCAACGGGATCAACGGCCAGCCGTTCGACTACGACTACGTTCACCTGGCATAGCCGACCGCGGGACCGCCGACCGCGAATATCGCCTGACGGCATAGCTTTTTGGCACCAGTAATCCCAGACGTTATGGAGTCCTGCAGGCTGGGTCCCCTTGACGAACCAGAAGTACGGAAGGACACTGATTAAGTCACGCCTTAATATAAGTTCTGAATTTGAGAGCCGCTATGCGCGTGCGACCCATCGGCCGTGGTCATCCAGGCCGTTCGGAGCGGCGGCGGATCGCCGGCCGGGACCCGCCGCTCGACGGCGCGTGCGCGCTGACCAGGGGAATACTCGCCTCTGGCTGTAAAGGCCGCATCGAATAGCTCCGCCATGCCAGGGCTGCGGGCGAGTCCGGGCATCTCGAACAGCGAAGGCGACGATGCCCGTGTTCGTTGGCAGGACGCCGCTATCTACGTACCGGCACCTAACGTCCCTTGCTTACGCAGCTATAGCCGGACAAGAACCCCAGCCTGGGCCGGGAATGAGGAAAGGGAGTAAGGCAAATGGGATCAATTCACGTCCCGCGACTGGCCTGGCCCACGTGGGCCAGGCCACGCGGGGGCCGAGCGGCCCTCGCAGTCGCGGTCCTGGCAGCCCTGACGCTGGTGAACGGCGCGCAGCACGCGGCTTACGGTGCCACCGAAGGCCCTTATGGGGGGACCCCGGCGGCGGTGCCGGGTACCGTGCAGGCGGCGAACTACGACACCGGCGGGCAGGGCGTGGCGTACAACGTCACCTCGGTCAACGGCTCCGCGAACAGCTACCGCTCCGACGGGGTCGACCTCGAGGCCACGGCGGACACCCAGGACACCAGCGTGGCCGGCGGTGCGTACGACATGGGCTGGACCACTCCAGGACAGTGGTTCAAGTACACCGTCAACGTCGCGACGGCGGGCACCTACACGGTCAGCTTCCGGGTGTCCTCGCCGTACGGGATCACTGACGCGCTGCACATCGTCAACTCCTCCGGCACCAGCCTGACCGGCGCGGTCGCCGTCCCGAACACCGGCGGCTACGAGACCTGGACCACGGTCACCGCCAGCATCACCTTGCCGGCCGGCCAGCAGACGCTCACCGTCGACCAGGACAGCAACGGCTGGAACTTCCACTACATGGCCTTCACTCAGGGATCGAGCGGCGGCGGCGGAACCGGCGGGGGCGGCGGAACCGGTGGCGGCGGGGGCACCGGCCCGACCGAGTACTGCGGCACACAGGACCTCGCGCTGGACCAGCCGGCCACGGCCTCCTCGGTCCAGAGCGGCACCGACTACACGGCCAACTACGCGGACGACGGCGACCCCGGCACCCGCTGGTCCAGCGCCCCCAGCGACCCGCAGTGGCTCGAGGTCGACCTCGGTGCCCAGCAGCAGATCTGCAGCGTGGGCATCGAGTGGGAGGCGGCGTACGCCACCGCGTTCCAGATCCAGGTGTCCAATGACAACGCGACCTGGACCACGGTCTACTCCACGACCACCGGCACCGGCGGGAACCAGACGTTCGCGATCTCCACGACCGCCCGCTACATCCGCATGTACGGCACGGTGCGGGCCACCCAGTTCGGCTACTCGATCTTCGAGCTCGACGTCTACGGGCTGACCACCACCGCCCCGCTCAGCGGCGGCAACGGCAATGGCGGCAACGGCACCTGTCCGTGGGTCGGCTCTACCGCGTCGGTCGCCCAGCGCGTCCAGCAAGTACTCAACACCATGGACCAGTCGGAAGAGGCCAGCCTGCTGTCGGGCGACGGCGCCTCGTCTTACATCGGCCAGGTCCCCGGTATCCCCGATCTGTGCATCGCCCCGATCAACATGGAAGACGGGCCGTCCGGAGTCGGCGACGGCAACGGCGGCGTGACAGCGTTCCCCGACGGCGAGAACGCCGCCGCGACCTGGGACCCGGCACTGATCCAGCAGGAGGGCGCGGCGATGGGCGCCGAGTTCGCGGGCAAGGGCGCCAACGTCTCGCTTGGCCCGACAACCAACCTGGTGCGCGACCCGCGCTGGGGCCGGACCTACGAGACCTACGGCGAGGACCCGTACCTGGCCGGCCAGATTACCTCGGCCGAGGTCGACGGCCTGCAAAGCCAGGGCGTGATGGCCATGGTCAAGCACGTCGCCGCCTACGACCAGGAGCAGTACCCCAACGGCGACGACAACGAGACAGTCAGCCAGCAGGCACTGGAAGAGCTCTACCTGGCGCCCTTCCAGACCGCCATCAACCAGTCCGCGCCAGCCGCGATGATGTGCTCCTACGCCGTGGTCAACAGCGCCCCCTCCTGCGCGAACGCCGACCTCCTGCAGGACGGCCTGGATGAGCAGGCGAACTACGACGGCTTCGTCACCTCCGACTGGGGCGCCGCCGGTTCCACCGTCGCCGACGCCGAGGCCGGCATGAACGTAGCGATGCCGTTCTCCGATGCGAGCAACGTGACCGCCGCCCTCTCGGCCGGCACGCTGAGCCAGCCGACCGTCAACGCGCTCGTGGCCCAGATCCTCACCCAGATGTTCGCCTTCGGCATGTTCGACAACCCGCAGACCGGCTCCCTGTCCGCCACCGTCACCACCGCGGCGCACCAGCAGACCGCGCTGGAGCTCGGCGAGGAGGGCACGGTCATGTTGAAGAACAACGGCCTACTGCCGCTCAACCCGAACCCCAGCAGCAAAGAGTCGATCGCGGTGATCGGCACCGACGGCGGCGCCGCAGTTGAGCTCGCCGGCGGCGGCAGCGGCGGGGTCGACAGTGCGAACACGGTTTGGCCGCTGACCGGAATCCAGGACGCGGTCGGGCCGAACGTCACGGTCACCTACACCCCGGGCGACGACAACGGCACCACCGACATCCCGCAGGCGGTGGCCGCGGCCCAGGCCGCCACCGACGCGATCATCTACGTCAGCGACCCGGAGGGCGAGGAGAGCGACCTGACCACACTCGACCTGTCCAGTGCGGACGAGACGATGATCGAGGACGTGGCCGCGGTCAACCCGAACACCATCGTGGTGATCAACAGCGGCTCCCCGGTGGTCATGCCGTGGCTCAACTCGGTGGCCGGGGTGTTCGAGAACTGGTACGGCGGCGGGGAGACCGGTGCCGCGACGGCCGCGCTGATCTTCGGCACCGTCGATCCCTCGGGCAAGCTGCCGGTCACCTTCCCGGCCAGCCTCAGCCAGGTTCCCGCGCAGACCACCGCGCAGTGGCCGGGCACCGCCACCGGGGTGACCTACAGCGAGGGCGTGGACATCGGCTACCGCTGGTATCAGTCCCAGAACATCACCCCCGCGTTCCCGTTCGGCTTCGGGCTGTCCTACACAAAGTTCTCCTTCTCCAACCTCAACGTCGGCGCCTTCAACGCCAACGGCACGGCCACGGTGACCGCGACGATCACCAACACCGGGTCGGTGGCCGGCGCGGACGTGGCTCAGTTGTACGTCGGTGACCCGGCCGCCAGCCAGGATCCGCCGGAGCAGCTGAAGGGCTTTCAGCGCGTCACGCTCAACCCCGGGCAGAGCGCGACGGTCACCTTCCCGCTGACCATCCACGACCTGGCCTCCTTCTCGCCGACCGCCAACGCCTGGGAGGCGCAGTCCGGCGCGTACTCGATCAAGGTCGGGGACGCGTCCAACAGCCTGCCGCTCACCGGCTCGACCAGCCTGGCCCAGACCCTGACCGGGCAGATCGCCTCGGGCGCCTCGGGCGCTGGCGTCTCGCTGGCCAACACGGCGGTCAGCGCGAACGTCACGCCGAACTCGGGCGTGCCGGGCGCGGAGACGGTCGGCGTGGTCAACCCCTTCGGCTACAGCAGCCCGAAGGGCGCGGCGGTCTCGTTCACCATGCAGGCCGTGGACTCCAACGCGTCGCAGGCCCTCACCTTCACCGCGACCGGGCTGCCGCCCGGCATCACGATCGCCTCGAACGGCACGATCTCCGGTTCCAGCGCCGCGCTCGGGACCTACACCGTGACCGTGACCGCGACCGACACGAAGGGAGTCTGCGGCACGGCCACCTTCGTGTGGTCCGTCGTGCAGTGACCGCTGCGCCCCGCTAGCAGGAGCACCGCAACCGAGCACAGCACGGAAAACGCGCTCCGCGCAGGCCCGGCATCACCGCCGGGCCCGCGCGGAGCGCTCCTCGCAGGCTCGTACCCGATGCGCCGCCAGACCCCAGGCCGAAGACCATGAGGCGATTTCGCACCGACCGGGAATGAACTGGGCGCCGGATCGGTTCTCAGCAGTGGTCGTAGTTGTCTTGTGTGTTCGTGTCGTCTGCACGCTCGCAGAGAACGATGTTGCGGGCGTCTCCCTTCAGGGATCTGGGAAGTCGCGTCGAGAACCGGCCTGGGCGTCGCACCGTGCGGACCCGAATCCAGCCCCTTGAGGAGCGATATGTCACAGGGAACCGTCAAGTGATTCAAGGGCCGCAGGCCGCCCATGTCCGTGTCGGCTGGGCCAGGGCGGGCTAAGCCTGCTCAGTGAACAACAGTTAACCGTAGGCCGACCGCCTGTTGGCGTCGGCCCACGTCATGTCCGTCGCAACGGTAATCCGTCGCGACGGTGGCCGAGCTCAATGTCAGCGCCGTGGCTGCGACATGGCGAGTGACGGGTAAGTCACCGCCACGCTGGATGAGCCCCCGGCCGGGCCGCGCTGTCATAACGTGGCCGAGGGCACAACCAGTGTGGGAGTCAAAAAGGTGCTTTTGGAGCAAGGTGGTTGTTCATGATCGAGGATAACGACGGGAACGCGAGCGGCTTCGCCGACCTGACGCTGGCCCCGGAACTGTGCCAGGCGCTCTCCGGCCTCGGTTATGAGGAGCCGACACCGATACAGCGGGCCGCCATCCCGCCGCTGCTTGAGGGCCGTGATCTGGTCGGGCAGGCCGCGACCGGGACGGGGAAGACGGCAGCCTTCGCGCTTCCCGTCCTCCAGCGGGTCCTCAGGGAAGGCGGGCGGACAGAGCCGCTTGCCCTGGTGCTCGTCCCGACGCGCGAGCTGGCGGTGCAGGTCTCTGCGGCGATGCACAGCTACGGGCACGCCATGGACGCGCGCGTTCTGCCGATCTACGGCGGCGAGCCAATCGGGCGGCAGCTGGGGGCGCTCAAGCGTGGCGTCGACGTCGTCGTGGCGACGCCAGGGCGTGCGCTCGACCACATCAACAGGGGAACGCTGAAGCTGAGCGGCCTTGAGATGGTCGTCCTCGACGAGGCGGACGAGATGCTCGACATGGGCTTCGCCGAGGAGATCGAGGAGATCCTCGGCAACACTCCCGCGAGTCGGCAGACCGCGCTGTTCTCGGCGACGATGCCGCCGCGGATCGACGGCATGGTGCGCCGCCACTTGCGCAACTCGGTGCGAGTCGAACTCGGCCGTCAGGCGTCCGCGTCAGCCGACGGCTTGCTGGTGCGGCAGACTGCCTACGTCGTGCCGCGCGGGCACAAGCCCGCCGCTCTCGGTCGCGTGCTCGACCTGGAGACGCCGACGGCCACGGTCGTCTTCTGCCGTACCAGGGACGAGGTGGACCAGCTCACCGAGTCCCTGAACGGCCGGGGCTATCGCGCCGAGGCGCTGCACGGCGGAATGGACCAGCAGCACCGCGACCGGGTGATGAGCCGGCTGCGCAGCCAGAGCATCGACCTTCTCGTGGCCACCGACGTGGCCGCCCGCGGCCTCGACATCGACCAGCTCACGCACGTGGTGAATTACGACGTGCCAAGCGCGCCGGAGTCGTACGTGCATCGCATCGGGCGCGTCGGGCGGGCCGGCCGCGAAGGCACCGCCATCACCCTGGTCGAGCCGCGGGAGCACAGGATGCTCAAGACCATCGAGCGGACGACCAGGCAGCCGATCACGATCGAGAAGCTGCCGACGCTGGCAGACCTGCGTGCCCGGCGCCTGGAACTAACGGCCGCCGCGCTCCGGGAGATCCTGCTCAAAGACGACGACCTTGATGCCTTCCGGGCTGTTGTCGAACCGCTTGGTGCGGAGTTCGACCTCTTCGAGGTGGCCCTTGCCGCAGTCAAGCTGGCCCATGAGGCGAGCGGAACACCTCGCGAGGAAGAAGAGCTCCCCGCAGTCGAATTGCCGTCGACGGACGACCGCAACGGCGGTCGCAAGGCCGACGGACGCGACCAGCGGCAGGCTTCCGGGCGCGGCCAGCGGCGTGGTCGTAACGCGTCTGCGGGCACGACACGCCTGTTCGTGGGGACCGGCCGTTCCTCCGGAGTCCGGCCACAAGATCTTGTCGGCGCTATCACCGGGAAGTCATACCTGTCCGGCAGGGACATCGGTGCGATCGAGATAGCCGATCGCTTCTCCCTCGTCGAGGTTCCCGAGTCAGCCGCCGACGACGTGGTCGCGGCGCTCCGGCAAGCCAGCATCAGGGGCCGGAGTACGACTGTTCGCCGCGAACGCTATCCAGCGCGGTAGCTGCTGTGGCCGGCCTGCTTCCGGGGCCTCAGGGCATCGTTGGGGATCCGGCCTACAGGCCGGATCATCCCTTGCTAATCCTGCGACCTGCTGTTTCTCCGGGCGGGACTGGGCTGCCGGCCTCGCCGTGGCCTTCGCTGATGGCTGCTGCCTGGCCTGCGTCTCGCGCTGGGGTGACGTTCCCCTGTCCTCGCCTGGCCCAGTGGCGGAGCCAGAGCAGGCCGAAGACGGGAAGGACGAGCGGGACGTAGCCGTAGCCGTAGCCGTAGCCGGACCACACCGTGGCGTCGGGGAAGGAGGCGGGGTCGAGGAGGCTCCAGGTGCCGACCGCCAGGACGCCGACGAGTTCGAAAGAGCAGGACAGGACGGCGATCTGGCGTGCCGTCCGGCTGCCGGAGGTGAGGGTGACCGTGGCGAGGATATAGACCACGCCAGCGAGGGCCGAAAGCAGGTAGGCGACCGGGGCATGACTGAATTTCGTCGCGATCTGCACCGCGGCCCGTGCGGAGGCGGAGAGCGCGAAGAGCGCGTAGATGGCGACCAGCAGGCGGCCGGGGCCGGTCCTGGTCGACTCCGGCCGCGATTTCACACGGTCGGGCGTCTTCACGGACTCAGACATGGATGACCGGCCAGACCTGGTGCAGGCGGACCATCAAGATGGCCGCGACGGCCCGGCCAGGGCGGCAACCGCCGAGCCCCAGCGGGACCGTTCCACCAGCCCCCAGAACGCCGCGGCTACCGGGACGATCGGGATCGCGCACAGGTACCCGATGAGTGTGGGAAGATCGCTCGGGTGCGTGCCGCTGGCGAGCTTCGCCACGACGAGGCCGACCTGGACAAGTAGCAGGACCTCGAGGATGCCAAGCGCGATGAGCAGGCTATCGCCCATAGGCCGGTTCAGAGCGGTCATCACCAGCGCATACGCGGCGAGCGCGAGACCGGCGACGATGATCGTCGTGGGGACTATCCCGTTCACGCTTGACATGTTACTACCTTTCGTAGTAACGGATGCCGAGCCGGTAGCACTGGCCCCTGCGACGGATTAAGAGCCTGCGGCGCTGGATCGCGTCATCTTCTTGAGCAGGCCGAGAAGGCACCCCCGCTCGCGGTCGTCAAGCTCCGTGCACCACGGCATCCTGGCGGTCAGTTCCCGCATCAGCCGCTCCCTCGCGGCGACGCCCTCGGCAGTGAGCACAAGGTTCTTGACCCTGCGGTCGCGCTCGCTCGGCTCGCGCCTGGCAAACCCGTGCCGTTCAAGCGCGTCGGCGACTGCGGTGACGAACGACGCGTCGCAGCCCATCCGCTGCGCCAGCTCCTTCATCGGCGCGGTCCCGTCCAGCTTGAACAGGGCTACCAGGTCGCTGGGCGCGGCCCCGAAACCGGCCGCGATCGAGTGCGCGATCGCGCCGAACTGCTTGGCGAAGTCGCCGAACGTATCGAGGAGGCTCCTGGTTCAGCGCGGACGCGTCCGCCTGCGGATCACCAGGTTCCCGCACGTCTGTGGTCAAGTACCTCGCCCCCCTGTCTTCCGGCAGTCTTCTCCTGAGAAACTTAACAGTTGAGCCACTCCAGTAATTCCCGTCGGACAAGCCGATTTGCCTGCTACGCGAAGGTCCTGAAGGGCTGCTGCAACAAGGGTCCCGCTGCGAGGCCGGTTAGCGCCCGCCGTCGCGGCTGCGCAGCTCGGTTTCGAGCAGGTCCATGGCCTTGAGGAAGGCTTCCTGCTCGGCGGGGCTGAGCTTTTCCAGGACGCGTGCCAGCGGCCTGGCGGCGCCGTCCAGCCATTGCCCGATCAGGGCCGCCTGGCCGGGGGCGATCGCGACGATCGTGCGGCGCCGGTCGGCCGGGTCGGGGTGCCGCTCGATGAGGCCGGCCCGGTCCAGGTCGGCGAGCACGCCGCTGACGGTGGGCAGGGTAAGGCCGAGCCGGGAGGCCAGCTCGCCGACGGTGAGCTGGCCGTCGCGGATCTGTTCCAGCGCGGCGACGTGCCGATGACTCAGCGGCGCGGACGCGCGAGGCGCCGCGGAGTCCTGCCAGCGTCGCATTCCCCTGATCACGCGGGGAAACAGCTGCACTAGGCGCAGGCACGCCGCGGAGTGCTGTGACCCGCCCGTTCCTTCCGCCATGCTTCTCCCTTATCGCGTTCGGCTTGACAGTTCCACGCCGCAGTATATACGGTTGCCTTATCCAAATATTTTTGATATTAGAAGCAAATTAAACAGGGGAGTGTCACATGACATCGTCGGCGCTGCAGTCGCTGCTGCGAGACGGGGAGCTCGCCGGGTCCTGGACGCTGGACGCTGCCAGGTCCGAGGTCCGGCTGAGGGCCAGGCACATGTGGGGACTCATCACGGTCAAGGGCGTCTTCCGCCAGTTCTCCGGGAACGGCACGGTGTCGGCCGCGGGGGAGGTCGGGGGCGTCGTCACCGTGGTCGCCGGGTCGATCGACACGAAGATTAAGGGGCGTGACGATCACCTGCGCTCGGCCGACTTCTTCGACACCGCCAACCACCCGGACTTCACCTTTGCCGCCGATGGCGTAACGCCCGTCGGCGAGGGCGTCCAGGTCACGGGCCAGCTGACCGTGTGCGGTCACACCCGTCCGGCGTCCTTCAACGCCAAGGTCTCCCAGGTTGACGGCGACCTGCAACTGGACGGCGAGCTCCAGGTCAACCGGACCGACTTTGGCCTGACGTCGAACCCGCTGGGCATGGCGTCGATGAACGTCGCGATCGTCGTCCACGCGGTGTTCACCCGGCAGTAGGGCTTCCCGCCTGCCATGTCAATTGCGCAGTTCGGCTCCGAGCGCGTTAGCTGACCGGCAGCTGATGGTTTCCAGGTAGACGGGCTGCTATGGAAGCCGGTGCGCTCCGGTCATCATCGCGGCGAGGTCGTCGGGGTGCAGGAACGACGGCGGCGGCGGCGGACCCCAGGCGTACAGGCCGCGGGCGCCCTCGAGTTCCTCAGGCGTCCAGATCTGGTCGTCGACGATGCAGTCCATGTCGCTGTAGTACTCGCTGAAGTTGCCCGCCGGGTCCTTGAGGTACCAGAAAAAATTGGACCCGGCGTAGTGGCGACCCAGGCCCCAAACGTGCCGTTCTGGATGGTCCTCGAGCATCATGTGCGCGCCCCTGCCCACCTCATCGATGTCGTCGACCTGCCAGGAGGTGTGGTGCAGGAACGAGACCGGCGCACGGAGCACTAGGACGTTGTGATGATCGGTGGAGGAACAGCGCAGGAAGGCGCCGGCGCCCTTGATGTAGTCGCTGACCTTGAATCCCAGGCCCGCGACGAAGAACGACTGCGTCGCCTCGAAATTGGTCGAGCCGAGCACGGCGTGTCCGAGCTTGCGCGGCATGACCCGGCCGGCGGCGAGCACGCCCGGTGCCCGCCGCCCGGCACGCTCGTAGCGCCCCGGCCCGTTGTAGCGGGTGGCGGCCACCGGTTCCTGCTCGAGGCGATCCGCGATCTCCAGGTAGGCGACGGTGCCGGTGGCCTTTTCGACCGCGCTGACGAAGTCAGTCCCCCGACGCACGTCGATGCCGAGACGGTGCAGGTTATCCGCGGCCCTGGCGAGGTCATCGGCGTCGTCCACGCCGATGTGCAGGTCGACCAGCCGGCGGGTCGGCGCGTGCACGATGCGCAACTGGCGGCCGGCGTCGCGCCGCCCGGCTGTCCCGCGCCGAAAGCGCTGCGGCGCAGCTCATCGCCGTCGCCAACGCCAACGACCCGGGCGACCGGCTCGGCTCGAAGGAAGAGCTGCGGGCCCGTTGCCAGGTATCGGTCGGAACCTTTAACGAGGCGATCAGGATCGCGCAGTCGCGCGGGGTCATCTCCGTGCGCCCCGGTCCTGGCGGCGGTGTCTTCGCGGCCGCGCAATCCCCGATGGTGCGCCTTGGCAACTCCGTGCTCGCGCTTGACGCGGCCGAGACTACGGTCGCCGGGGCGGTGCGGATCCGTGACGCGCTCGACCCGCTGCTGATCGAGGACGCGCTCTGGCACGCCTCCCCGGCTGATATCGCCGAACTGCGCGAGCTGCTCGCCGACATGCTCGCGGCCGTGCGACGGCAGGACCCCATCGGCTTCGTCCGCGCCAACTGGTCACTGCATGCCCGCATCGCCGCGATCAGCCCGCATGCGATGCTGCGCTCGCTGTACAGCAGCCTGCTCGACCAGATCGAGTCCCATACCCTCGCCGTGCTTCCCGGCAGCGACCAGCCGCTGGAGGAATACATCGCGTCACGGCACGCCCTGCACGTGGCCATCATCGACGCGCTGGAGCGGCGGGATCGCGACGAGGCGCTCAGCCTTATCGCGCAGCACAACACGAGCGACGTCCCGCCAGGGGCGGGCGTAGCAACTAGATGAAAGGCCGCAAATGGATGCTGACAAGCGTCGCCAGTTCGTGCGGGACCACCGGACGTGCGTGTTCGGCTACTCCCGGCGCGAGCACGGGCCGGCCATGACGGTGGTCTACTACGTCATGGACGGCGACGACATCCTCATCTCCTCCATGGAGGCGCGCAGCAAGCCGAAGGCGGTGGACCGTGATCCGCACGTGAGCCTGTGCGTGCTCGATGAACAATGGCCACTGACCTACCTGCAGGTGTACGGCACGGCGGCAGTGGAGCGGGATGCGGAGCAGGCCGCCGATCTCCTGCGCCAGGTGGTCGAGATGATGGCCGGCGAGGCGGTTCCCGGCGAGCGGCGGGAGCAGATAGCCCAGCTCGCGAAGGAAGAGGAGCGAGTCGTCATCAGGGTGCGGCCGTACGCGACGTTCGCGACGCCGCCCCGGCACGTCAACAAGATGGAGGACCTGGACACGCTGAGCCACGGGACCAGCGCCAGCCTGCCCTGGTAGCCGAACGCGCGTCCCCTCGCCCGGCAGCACCTGGCGCGGCATCCCGAGGTGTTCGAGGCCGCCCGCGGGCTGGAATGCGCCGACCACCCGATCTGCCTGGCCAGCTGGAAACGCCGTCAGGTCACGGGGGCACGGCACACGACTGGGCCGTTCGCCCCGAACGGGGGGCGGACGGCCCAGTGGCTTGCGCAGACCTCCTATCCGGTTATCCGGCGACAGTGACCTGGACCGGCGGCGACGTCACCGGGCTGGCGACGGCGTCGGCCGCGGTGGCGGTCAGGGTGTACGCGCCGTCACCGAGCGGCGCCGACGGCGTGCACGACCACGCGCCGCTGTCAGAGGCGGTGGCGGTGCAGATCGCGGTGCCGCTCGCGTCCACGGTCACGGCCGCGTCCGGCTCGCTGGTGCCCGACACGGTCGGCGTCGTCGTCACGGTCGCCCCCGCGGCCGGCGAGGTGATCGCCACCGCCGGCGCGAAGTCCGTGACGTTGGGGACGCCGTCGCCGCTGATGGTCACCGCGACGCTGTGCACGGTGACCTGGCCGCCGCCGTTTCTGAGCCGGAAGTCGGCGGCGGAGTGCTGATCGCCGCCGAAGTACGCGCCGGTCGCGGTGACCGTCGCGGTCTTCCAGGTGTCGGTGTTGGTGAGGGGGATGCTGGGGGTGGCCACCTGGTAGGGGTTGGAGGTGCCGTTGTCGTACTGGACCTGGAACGAGCCCGTCCCGGAGTCGTAGTACTCCACCGTGAACGTGGCCGAGTAGTCCCCCTCGTAGGCGATCGACTGATTGATCTGGAAGTAGATGTTGCCGCCATCAGTGCTGGTGCTGGTTAGGGCGGACAGTCCGTCGACGTCGGATGCCGTCGTCGGGCCGTCGAAGCCACTGGACGGCACGTCGTCCTGGCTCATGCCGTAGCTGTAATTGGTCGCGCCCACGACTGCGCCCACCACGGCGGTGCCGGATGGCTGGTCGGAGGCGTAGAAGCTGACAGCGGGCGACGCGGCGCTGGACAGGCCCGTCGGGTCAGTAGCGGTCGCGGTGACCGACTGCCTTCCCTGCGAGAGGCCGCTGGCCGGGGCGCACGACCAGGTGCCGGCATCGGTTGCGGTCGCCGTGCACAGTGCCGTCGATCCCTCGTTCACGGTTACCTGCGCGTCTGGCTCGGACGTGCCGGAGACTGCGGACGCGAGCGTGACCGCCTGGCCGCCTTGCGGACTGGTGATCGCCGGGACGGGCGGGAAGTCCGTGACGTTGGCGACGCCATCGCCACTGATCTTCACCGCGACGCTGTGCACGGTAATCTGCCCGCTGCCGTCGCGGAGCCGGAAGTCAGCGCCGCCGTTTTGCTTGTCGCCGAAGTACGCGCCGGTCGCGGTGACCGTCGCGGTCTTCCAGGTGTCGGTGTTGGTGAGGGGGATGTTGGGGGTTGCGGCCTGGTAGGGGTTGGAGGTGCCGTTGTCGTACTGGACCTGGAACGAGCCCGTCCCGGAGTCGTAGTACTCCACGGTGAATGTCGCGGAGTAGTCCCCCTCGTAGGCGATCGAGTCGTTGATACTGAAGTAGATGTTGCCGCCATCAGTGCTGGTGCTGGTCAGGGCGGACAGCCCGTCGATGTCGGAGCCGGTCGTCGGCCCGTCGGACGCCGAGTTGTTCTCGCTCATGCCATAGCTGTAGTTGGTCGGCCCCACGACCAGCCCACCACGGCGGTGCCGGGCGGAAGGTTAGAAGCGTCGAAGCTGACAGCGGGCGACGCGGCGCTGGACAGGCCCGTCGGGTCAGTAGCGGTCGCGGTGACCGACTGGTTGCCCGCCGGGATTCCGCTGGCCGGCGTGCACGACCAGGTGCCGGCGTCGGTTGCGGTCGCCGTGCACAGCGCCGTCGACCGGTCGTCCACGGTTACCTGCGCGTCCGGCTCGGACGTGCCGGAGATCGCGGACACCAGCTTGACGGTCTGGCCGTTTTGCGGAGTGGTGATCGCCGGGGCGGGCGGGAACTGCACCCCCGCCGGAACCGCGGGACCGGTGACGGACACCGCGACGCTGTGCACCGTAATAGGCTGCTGGGCGTCGAGCCGGAAGTCAGCGCCGGCGTTTTCCAGGCCGCCGAAGTAGGCGCCGGAGACGGTGAAGGACGCGGTCTTCCAGGTGTCGCTGCCAGTCAGCGTGATCGTGCCTGCCGTGTGGTACGGGTCCTTGGACCCGTTGTCGTACTGCAGCGCGACCGTGCCGGTGCCCGAGTCGTAGTACGACACGGTGATGGTCGCGTCGTAGCTGGACGTGGCGGCCACCGACGGGCTGATGCTGAAGTACAGGTCGTTCTCGGCGGCCGTGCCCGTCGTGGTGCGGGCGCTGAGCCCGCCCACGTCGGAGGCCGTCGTCTGCGCGGACTCATCGGTGCCCGTGTAGTCGACCTGGCTGACGCCGTCGCTGGTGTTGGTGGCGCCGAGGACAGTGCCGACCACCGCCGTGGTCGCCGGGCCCGCAGGGTCGAGGCCGATCTGGACCTTGCCGCCGAGGTGCTTGTCCGTGGTCGCGGCAGTGCCGGTGACCGGGGCGAACGGCAGCGCGGTGGTGGGTGCGGAGGCCTGCTCGATGAGGTAGCTCTGGCCGGCCCGGGCCTGGAAGGTGAACACGTCGCTGGTGCTGGTACGGGCGATCACCCGGTGCCTGCCGGTGCCAGAGACGACCTGGACCTGCTGGCCGGGCCACGGGCTCTTCACCGTCAGTCGGCCGCTGGTGGCGGCCTGGATAGCGGCGGTGACGAGCTGGCCGTTCTCGACCTGCACGTCGACCTTGTCGTTGTCCTGGATGTAGACCGTGCCGCTGCCGTCCCAGTCTGACGGCCACGCCGGGGCGAACCGGATGATGCCGTCATAGTCCTGGGCGAGTGCCTCGTCGACCGCGGTGGCGACGGTGGCCGACTGCTCCATGTACGGCTGGTAGCCGACGGTGCTGCCGATGTCCGCCAGGCCGTTGTCGTAGACCTGGTGCGTCTCGGTGAGCGAGACCAGGTTGCTCTCCACCTGGCTGGGCAGCTCGAGCCGGGCCGCGTCCACGGCGTCGAACGACCAGTCGTTGCCGCCCTTGTTCGGCCGGCTGGTGTAGCTGCGCTGCTCTAGCGCGAACAGGTCCGTGTCCTGGTCGGTCACGTCGTCCCAGGGCCACAGCGGCTCGAGCTCGATGTTCTCGCCGTTGTGCCGGGTCGCGGCGGGCTGGTAGGAGATCGCGATCATGTCGGTGCCGGTCGCGTCCGCCGCCTGCGTCTCCGCCTGCGTGTAGTCGGGGTTGAGCAGCTGCGTCTTGGTCGCGTCGTCCGTGCGCGGGTACGGCGGGATCTGCGTGATCGCCTTGGTGAACTGGGCCAGCAGCGGGTCGCTTGACGACTTGTCGCCGACCAGCTTCGCGGCCTCCCCGATGATCGGGAACAGCGCCTGGTCAGCGGCGATGTCCGTGGTCGGGTCCTGGACTGCCCACTGGGTCTCGTGGGCGTTGGCGACCGCGTGCAGCAGGCCGTCGGTGCCGACGTTCTGGTAGGCGAGCAGGAACTGGGCGGTGGCCTCCATGAACGGGAACGCCTTCTTCAGGAAGGCGACGTTCCTAGTGCCCTCGTACTGCTCCCACATGTAGACGGACAGCTCGGGGCCGCTCGTGATGTCCAGCGCATTCCAGTTCGGCGAGCCGGGCGCACTGCAAGCGGAGTTCGCGCCCGCGGCCGTGGAGCCGCCGTTGCCGTTGAAGCGCATCACCTCGGGGACGCAGGCACCGGGCAGGCCGCCCATCTGCGACTTGGTCCACGCCTCGATGTTCGACAGGTCATCGATGTACATGTCGAAGATCGGCGTGTTGAGCTGGTAGTTGCCCGAGCTCATGTTGGCCGAGATCTCGGCGCGCATGTTCCACAGCCAGTACTCCGACGGCGTCCAGGTCTGCTCGTCCTTGCTCCAGTCGAACATGTCGGCCTCGCCGGCCTGGTTGCCCGGGTAGATGCCGGCCTTCTCGCTCGCGGCCTCCTCATACAGGTAGAGGGTCCGCAGGTTCTCGATGTAGCTGGCACTGCCGTCAGTGGAGCTCATCTCCACCAGGCCGGAGTGGGACCAGAAGCTGTTCCACCAGCGGTCCTGGCTGGCGAGCAGGTTCCGCTCCGGAACGCTGGCGTCGCGGCCGATCAGGTTGGTGACCGTCTGCGAGGCGGTCAGGGCCGAGCTCCCGTTCCACGAGGGCGCCGCCACGACGACCCGGAAGTCGCCGTTCGCGTTCGGCTTGAAGCTGACCTGCACACTCGTCGAGCTGCTGACGCTGGCCTGCACGTCGCGGCCGCCCGCGGTGATCGCCGACAGCGACCCGAACGTCTGCCCGCTAGCGCCCGCCTCCGTGTTGTCCACCCAGGTCTCGGCGAGTGAGCCGGCCTTGCCGCTGACCGCGGCGGTTGGGTTCCTGCCGGACCACAGGTACAGCGACGCGGTCTGGGCGATGCTCGGGTTGGCGCCAGAGACGTCGATGATTAGCTCGTCCTTGGCGGTGGAGACCCAGGCCTTCATCGACATGCCGCCGCCGGACTCCTCCAGGACGCCGTCGGCGAGGTCGAGCTTGCCGCTGAAGTCGGACGCGTGCGAGATCACCGACAGGCCCGGGATGGTCACCTGCCCCGGCGACTTGCGGTCCGGCATGGTGTCGGACCGGTTGAGCTGGGCGGTGAACCCGTTCGCCGCCCAGGCGGCGACGCCCAGCGTGCCGTTGCCGAGGGGGATGGACGCGGTCGGGTTGATGTTCGGCTGGCCAAGGACGATGTCGTCGCGGCTGACCACGCCGTCAGGGTTGAGGGCGAAGGTGCCGTCCCGCCACGCGGTGGTGGTGGTGGCGGCCGCCGTGGTGGCGGTGACCGCGGCATGGGCGGGCAGCTGGCCGCTCGCCAGGATGACGCCGGACGTGGCGGCGAGGAGGGCGGCGAGGCCCGTGCCCAGGCGCCGCAACCGTCTGGGCGGGGATGAGTGGGCGGACGGAGGGGGCGGGCTGAGTGACACGAAAGGCCTCCACGGTGAGAGCAAGTGCCGGCAGCGTTACGGGACTGCCCTGGTCTGATCCGATGCTTTGGCAGCGACAGTGATCCGACGGCTGGCGCCGTCGGCGCGCGGCGGCCAGGCTGGCTTGCCATCCACCGCGTTCATGACGCCCTAACATCGGATGACTGGTTATACGGCCTATTCAGCTGATCTGTAAAGACCCGATCTCTCCTCGCGGCCGACTAGTCACTCTAACGTGGTCGCCTTGTAATTTGTCGCAAGTGCTTTGTGTGCTGAGGCTGTCGAAGTGTAAACATCCGATCACTACATCACGACGGATCGGACGCGATGAACCCTGACCCGGACTACTCGGTGGCCTGCGCCGTGCCTGGGGCGGCGCACGATGGCGGCTGGAAGGTCAGCGTGCTGTCGTGCAGGCGGCCGAGGAACGCGGCCACGACGCCGGCCTCGTCGTCGGCGAGGTGGGCGGCGAAGTGTCGCCGCACGCCGGCGAGGTGCACGGCGGACGTGGCCCGCAGCCGTTGCGTCCCGTCGTCGGTGAGAACGGCGTAGATCACCCGGCGGTCGTGCTCCGAGGGCTCGCGCCGCACCAGGCCCGCCTGCCGCATCCGTTCGAAAAGCCTGGTCAGTCCTCCCGTGCTGTACACGATCGCCTGCGCGAGCTCGCTCATCGTGAGCCTGCCGCCCGGTGCCTCGGCGAGGCGGAGCAGGACGTCGTACTGGGACAGAGTGATGCCCGTCCCCTCCTGCATCTCACGTTCCAGCACGGCCATCAGCCTGTTGTAGGAGAGAACGAAGTCCGTCCAGGCACGCAACCGGACGTCCTGGTCCCTGCCCTCTTGCCTTGTCATCGCTTCGTCCTGTCGTCGCCGTGGGTCGTTTCCCCGCTCAGGGATTATCTTTGTATCTACAATAGTTGTATGAGCAGAGAAAATGAAGCGCAAGAAGGCGGCGGTCATGGCATTCGAACTTGGCATCTATCACTTCGGCGAGCTAACACCCGACCCGGTGACCGGGCGCCCACCGGCCCCAGGCACGCGGATCCGCGAGCTGATTGAGCAGGCGAAGGTCGCGGACCAGGCTGGCCTGGACATCTTCGCGGTTGGCGAGCACCACCGCGGTGACTTCGCGGTATCGGTGCCGGCCGTCGTGCTGGCGGCCATGGCGGAGAACACCCGCGACATCAAGCTGTCCAGCGCGGTGACAGTACTTAGCTCCGATGACCCGGTCCGCGTCTTCCAGCAGTTCGCCACGCTCGACCTCATCTCCGGCGGGCGCGCCGAGATCATCGCCGGGCGGGGGTCCTACATTGAGTCGTTCCCGCTCTTCGGCTATGACCTGAACGACTACTCCGAGCTTTTCGCCGACAAGCTCGACCTGCTGCTGAAGCTCCGCGCGGAGAACCCCGTGACCTGGCAGGGAACCACCCGGCCTGCACTGCACGAGGCGGACGTGAGCCCGCAGCCCGAGCGAGAGATCCCGCTGTGGGTGGCGGTCGGCGGGACGCCGGCGTCCGTGGTGCGGGCCGCGCACCTGGGACTGCCGATGGCGCTCGCCATCATCGGCGGCAGCTATCGGCAGTTCGCGCCCTTCGCCGACCTGTACCGCAAGGCTGCCGCGCAGTTCGGCCACGACGCCGGCACGCTCAAGCTGTCCATCAACTCACCGGGCTTCCTCGCGGCCACCCACCGCGAGGCCATCGAGGTCTCCCATCCGTACTTCGAGTCCGGCTGGATGGCCAACCACCACCAGCGGGGCCAGGGCGTCCCGATGCCCCTGGCCGCCTACGAAGCGCAGTCCACCCGGGCCGGGGCATTCTTCCTCGGCAGCCCCCAGGAGGTGACCGACAAGATCCTCGACCAGTGGGAGCTGTTCCACCACGACCGGATGACCATTCAGATGGGCTTCGGCAACGTCGCGCAGCGTGAGATGCTCAAGTCGATCGAACTGCTGGGCACCGAGGTCGCGCCCGTGGTGCGCAAGGAGATCGCGTCCCGGCAGGGGCCCGCGGGAGGTACCCGGTGAGTGCCCCGCTGCGCGTGGTGGCCGTGGTCGGCACGACCCGTTCCGTATCTAAGACGAAGGCGCTGGCCGAGCTCGTCATCGGCCGGCTCGCCGCACACGCGGAGATCTCGGCAGAGATCATCGAGATCCACGCGCTCAATCCCGGCCTCGGCGCCGCCATCGAGCGCGAGCAACTCGACGAGCGTGCTGAGGCGGCGATAGGCGCGGCCGAGTCGGCGGACCTGCTCATCGCGGCAACGCCGGTATTCCGTGGCTCCTACAGCGGGCTGTTCAAGCACTTCTTCGACTTCGTTGGCCAGTACGCCCTGGCGGGCAAGCCGGTGCTGCTCGTCGCCACCGGCGGCAGCGACCGGCACGCGATGGTGATCGACCAGGCACTGCGCCCGCTGTTTGGGTTCTTCCAGGCCTGGACGGCGCCCATGGGGGTCTACCTCAGCGGCGGCGACTTCGACGGGACCACCGTGCTCAACCCGGAGGCCTACGAGCGCATCGAGGTGGCCGTCAGCGACGTCATCCCGGTGGCGAGCCTGCTCGCCGGGGCGCGGGCGCAGCCGACGGCGTCGGGCAACTGACAGCGAAGACTGACGGCGGTCCGTTCCGTGGCCCCGGCTCTCGCCGAGGCCTTCCGCAGGACTCGCGACGGGCAGTCGGTCAGTGCCTGTTCGAGACTAAAGGCCTTTACTCCCGAACGAAAGTGATGACTGCCAACGTCACCCGAACCTGTTGGGCCCGGGCGTGCCAGGCAGGCAGTCGAACACGAGCAAGACGATTGACCCCACGATCGGGATGATGGCAATGAACCACCAGAACCCGGTGCGGTTGGTGTCGTGCAGTCGCCGGACTTGCAGATCACTGGTACCGCCGATGGCGCACGTCCGCCCGGGAGAGCTGAGCGGCGATATCGGCCAGAGTCGAAATGCCATATTTGATTCTATTTCTGGCAAGACTACCGGATCGGGAAAGCTGTGGATGGGCCAGGCGCACGCCGAGCCCGGTGCGAAGTCCAGCGACCTGTTGCCACGCCGAAATCGCGCTAATGCCGGAAACTCTGTCATTGCCGTTGACCTGGCGTTTTCTTCTGGACCGGGCCAGGGCAAGCGCCAATGTCATAGGCTTTTGCCATTTGGGTGCTTTGTCCATGTTTTCGCCGTATGATCACGCAGGGTGCCTGCCGGGTGCCCGGCTTGGTGCTGAGTGCCGCCCAGGGCTACAGCGCCCGGGATAGATTTTCATGATCACGTGCTCTTCCCGGTGCTCCAGCCCAATGCTGCTTACCTTATGCGCCACTCCAGCCCCACCAAATGACATCGCAGTCAATCGAGTCGCGGGCGACGCTCTGAGCGCCTCACTGGTACTACAACGGAGTCCTGAGATGTAGCGGGTCCCGGCCCGCCGCCATGATCCCGAAGAGTTTTCCGGTTAGGTAAACCTTTCCACGTGATGGAGCTGTCTGTATTTAAGTTTGGGGGTGTCGCGTTGCGGGGGCGCGGCGTTTTGCGTTGTTTTCTGCTGCTTGTAGCGTCATGTCGATTTCGCGGTTATTCCTGTAGTTTTGGCATGCTCGCGTAGTTCCGTGATGGTGGTGATGCGCGTGCCATCGCCACTGGGGGTGATGCCGTGCTGCCCGAGGAGCGGGATGACGCGGCTGGCGGCGAGGTTGACGGTGGACCCGTCGACGCCGAGGAGCTCGCCGAGGAGCCGGCAGGGCATGCGCAGCCGCAGGTGGCAGGCAGCGGCGGTCACGATCGCATCGAAGGGGAGCCTCTTGGGGGTGCCGCCGCTGGCCTTGCGGCGGGCGTGGCCGCGGTCCATGTGGAGGCGCTGCTCGCGGGCGGCCTGCCAGGGGACGGCCACGGCGGCCAGCAGGGCGGGCAGGTCCGGCACGTCGGCCAGTGCTGCCAGGCCCCGCAGGTCAGGGCTTGGGGCCGCTGGCTCCGGCTCCGGCTCCGGCTCCGGGCGCGGCACGGGCAAGATGGCGTAGTTCCACTCGCCGTGGAAAAGGTCGCGCTCGGTCGGCCGGCCCTCGACGTGCCTGACGCGCCCCGCCGGGACCTCAGTGCCCTTGGCGTAGGTTGCGTCGTCCAGGACGGCGGTGCACTTCAGGCCCTGGGCGGTGACGGTCGCGGCGATGCCGGCCACCGCGTCCTCCCGGGTCATCAGGGGCCGGGCCGCCAGGTGCGGGTGATGTGGCAGAACAGCCGGTGCTCGATCTTGTTCCACTTGCTGGTGCCGGGCGGTGCCGGGCGGTGCCGGGCGGGAAGTGGCAGACCTCGACCCGCAGCCCCGTCTCCTGCGCTAGGACGGCGAGCTGGTCCTTCCACAGGTGGCAGCGGCAGGAGTTGGACCCGCCAGAGTCGCAGACGACCAGCAGCCTGCGGGCGCCCTCGTAGCGGGCCGCGCCATCGCGCTGCCACCACAGGCGCAGCGCGCTCACCGCGAACGCCGCGGTGTCCCGGGAGCAGCCAACGGACACGACCCCCGGTTCGCGGCGATGTCATAGACCCCGTAGGGGACGATCATCCCCAGCTCCCGGTCCATGAAGTCATGATCGCGGGCCCTTACCGGGTCGCCCTCCGGCCGCCACAAGCGGCCTGGCCGGCCGAACTGCCCCGCCAGCTCCTTCTTCTTCCCGTCAACCGACACCACCGGGTCCCCGGCCGCCAGGAACCCCGCGATTCGCTCGTTGATGTGACGGAACTGGGCATCACGGTCCGGGTGCTGGCTCCCCTCCAGCACCTTCGACATCGCCTGCAGCCGGTAGCCCTGCGCGCGCAGGACCCGGGCGATCGCGTCCTTCTTGCACGGGAAGCCACGCGCGGCCATCTGGATCCCCAGCTCCCGCAGCGACTTCGAGCACCACGTGACCTCAGCCATCGGGTCGCCACGAGTGGACTCCTCCGCCAGCGACAGCAGCGCCTCCCTTAACCCCGGCTGCACGTCCTCCACGCGCTTGCGCCCCCCGCCCGGCCGCCGCGAAAGCCCCTCCGGCAGGCCGTCCAGCTCGCCAGACTCGTTCTCCCGCACCCCGCCCGCCACCGTGTTCTCCGAGCACCCCGCCGCCCGCGCCACCACGGCGACCCCGCCGCGCCCCAGGAACACCGCCTCCGACCCCAGGTACGCCCGCCACTGCCGCTCGCTCAGCAACGGCCGCATCACCGCGAACTTCGCCGCCAGGCCAGCCTCAACCCCGCCCGAAAACGTCGTAGCACATCCTGGCACGCCAAAACGGAAAACCGCAGGTTAATTACCGACGCGTCCATAACGTGGAAAAGTCTTCGGAACCGGAAAACTATTCGAGATAAATTGAGCGGTCGCCTGCAGTCGACTGTGGAAGCCGATGCGCGGTGGACGGGGAATGCGAGTGGCGCCGGGCCGGACGCCAGGCCATGCCACACCGAGCGAGCGGGCTGCGGCGCCTCCCCCTCGAACTCTGGCCGACCGCGCCTCGCTACCCTGCCGGTCACCCATCGCAACAAGCCGCAGGCATCCAGGTCGGTCAACCCCTAAGCCCCCGGGCCACCCGGCGAGGGCAAGCGCGGCGTCTAGTGGCGTGGGCTGCGTGCTTGGTGCAACACGCCTGCGCGGGAAGCTCTTAGGGTCCCCGCCGCGCCCCAGGGCTTGCTACTGGGGACAACGGTCAGCGCACGCGCCGTGCATGGCGATCTCGAGCAGGGCGCGCGCGTCGCGGTGCCGTGTCAGCTCGGCCGGTGAAAATCTGGACGAGGACCGATCCGAACAGCCCGGTGTTTCTTGGTGTTCCGTGACCACGAACGCTGTCAGCAGGCTGTGAGTTGCTTGACCAGCTCCATGACCACGCAGTCCAGTTCGCGGGCCGCATCGATGGCGATGCCGGATTCGCCGGGGCCGAGCGGCTCGAGCGTGGACAGCTGCGAGTCCAGCAGGGAGGTCGGCATGAAGTGGCCCTCTCGTGTCCGCATCCTCGCCGCGAGCGTCGCTGGCGGGACAGTGAGGTGCACGAAGAAGACCCCGGGGACGGCCCTGGCGATCGCGAGTCGGTAGGCCCGCCGCAGCGCGCTGCAGGCCGCTATCGCATCGCCGTCCGAGTCGAGCTCCCGTGCGACGGCCGCTAGCCAGGGTGCGCGGTCGGCGTCGGTGAGGGGTGCGCCGCTAGACATCTTGGCGATGTTCTCCGGCGGATGGAGCGCGTCGCCGTCGATGAACTGCCAGCCGAGCCGGGCCGCCAGGGCTGAGCCGACGGTGGTCTTTCCCGATCCGGAGACGCCCATGATCACAATGCGCCGCGGACTGCTGGTAGTCATGGCGTTGGCACGCCATCCCCAGCGTGGGGGTGCCCGGAGTCCGGGTCGTATAGGTGGCACGCCACCGTGGTCGCGCCCTTGGGCACGGGCCTCGGCCGGGTCGAGATGCAGATGTCCGACGTGAAAGGGCACCGTGCGGAGAACGGGCAGCCGGCGACATCGGGCGGGAGGTCGGCTCTGACCGCGATCGATTCCCGGCGCCGTTCGCGCAGTTCCTGCTGCTTGTCAACGTCGATGACCGGTGACGCGGCGGTCAGGGCGATCGTGTAGGGGTGCAGCGGAGCGTCGGCGACGTCGCGGGCGGGGCCGGCCTTCATGACCTGGCCCCGGTAGAGGACCACGGTCCGGTCGGCGAGGTGCCGCACCACCGACAGGTCGTGGGAGATGAACAGGTACGAGACTCCTGTCTGCCTTCGCAGGGCCGACAGGAGGTTGATGACCTGTGCCTGGGTGGAGAGGTCGAGAGCGCTGACCGGCTCGTCGCAGACGACCAGGCGGGGCGACAGGACCAGTGCGCGGGCGATGGCGACCCGCTGCCGCTGGCCGCCGGAGAACTCGGCAGGGTAGCGTGCCTGGGCCCCCTGCGGAAGGCCAACGGCATCGAGCGTCTCCTGGACCCGGGCCGCCGCGTCCTCGCGGGACATCCGGCCCGCGGCGCGCAGTGGCTCCTCCAGGATCTGGCCGACGGTCATCAGGGGGTTGAGTGAGCTATTGGGGTCCTGGAACACGACCTGCACCTGGCGGGCGAGCTCAAGCCGTCGGCGGTGCCAGCCTTCGACCATGTCCTGGCCCTTGTAGCGTATGGTGCCCGCGCCCGGGCGGATGGCCCGAGCACGCTGCGACCGATGGTCGACTTCCCGGAGCCGGACTCGCCAACGAGCCCCACGGTCTCGCCCTCGCCGACCGAGAAGCTCACGTCGTTGACCGCCTGGAGCTGCCGGCGTCCCTTGCCGAAGCTGACCCGCAGGTTATCTATTTCAAGTAGCGCGCTCAATGCTCGAGCACCTCCAGCTCGCTGTCGGTCGGAAGTGCGCCGAGCGGCCGCAGCTCGCCAGTGCGGATGCAGCGGCTGTAAGCGCCGGACGCGGTGCGGATAAGGGGGATGGGCTGGGCGCGGCAGGCGTCTATGGCCAGCGGGCAGCGATCGGCGAAGCGGCAGCTGTCCGGCCAGTTCTCCGGCCGCGGGACTGTGCCTCGGATCGTGGGAAGCGCCGCGCCGTGGTTCGTCCGGGAGGGGACCGAGCCGAGGAGGCTCAGCGTGTAGGGATGCGTGGGGGCGCTCAGCAGCTGACGGGTCGGCGCCGTTTCGACGATCTGGCCGGCGTACATCACCATGGCCCGGTCGCAGATGTCGGCGACGACGCCGAGATTGTGGGTGACGAGGACGATCGCCATGCCCATCTCGAGCTGGAGCCCGCGCAGCAGGTCGAGGATCTCCGCCTGAACGGTCACGTCGAGCGCCGTAGTGGGCTCGTCGGCGATGAGGACGTCTGGCCTGCCGATCAGGGCCTGCGCGATGCACACGCGCTGCGCCATCCCGCCGGAGATCTCATGGGGATAGCTGCGGAACACGGCCCGCGGGGAGACGATCCCGACCGCGTCAAGCAGGCGCAGCGCCTCAGCCCTGGCCTGCGCGCGGGTGAGGCCCAGGAGCCGACGTGCCGGGGCGGTGAGCTGCGTGCCGATCGTGAAGTTCGGGTCAAGCGCCGTCATGGGCTCCTGCGGAATCGACGCGATGCGGGTGCCCCGCGTCCCGCGCCGCTGCCTGTCCGTCATCCTCGCGAGGTCCTCGCCGCCGACGATGACCGCGCCCGACGCGAAGGTCACGGTGGACGGCAGCAGCCCGAGTATCGCCAGGGCGGTCATGCTCTTGCCGCAGCCCGACTCGCCGACGATCCCGACGGTCTCGCCCTTCGCGACGGTGAGACTCACGTGGTCGACAAGGGTCACCGGGCTACCGCCACGCGGCGCGGCGACACTGACGCCCTCGACGACCAGCGCGGCGTCGCCGCCGGCAGGCTGCCGGCCCACGGCCTGGCGACCCTTCTTAGCCGCACGGCGACTCGCCTCGGCGACGGCATTGCGAGCGGGGGCCAGCAGGCTGCTGCGGCCCGGGCCCGCCAGCGCGTCCCGCAAGGCATCGCCCAGCTGATTGAACGCGAGCACGGTCAGGATGACCGCCAGACCGGACGGAACCATCATCCAGGACTGGCGGGACATGTTCGCGGAGGCCTCCGCGACCAGGCCACCCCAGCTGGGCGCGGGCGGGTTGGCGCCGCCAGAAACTGCAGGCCGGTGAGGGCCAGCAGCGAGATTCCGGCGATGACGGACGCCTGGACGATCAGCGGACCCGCCACGTTGGGCAGGACGTGCCGAAACGCGATCCGCCGTCCGGAAAGCCCGGACACCCGGGCCGCGTCCACGTAGAGTTCCTTGACGACGGCCTGCGTGGAGGCGCGCACGAGCCGGATGTTGCCAGCCGAGACGAGCACGCCGAGCACCGCCATCGCGATGGGCATGTTGTTCCCGGCGATGGTGACGACGGTCAGCAAGACGATGATCACGGGGATGGCGAGCATGAGGTCAGCGAAGCGCGCCGAGATCCAGTCCCCCCATCGAGACCCGAAGCCCGCCCACAAGCCGAGCGGCACGCCGACGAGGATCGACACGGCCACGACCTCAAGGCTGAGCAACAGCGCGTCCCTAGCGCCGTAGATCAGGCGGGCGAAGATGTCGCGGCCGAGCTCGTCGGTGCCCAGCCAGTGCGCACCGCTGGGCAGCTTCAAGATCGCCGCCGGGTTCTGGGTGAGAGGGTGCAGTAGCCCGGTGAGCGGAAGTATGACGCTGGCGAGCACGAGCAGCGCCAGCCACCCGGCCGACAGGTAGGCGCGCGGCTGCCGAAAGGTGCGGGCCGCCAGCCCGCGGCGGGTGGAGCTGGAATGTACGCTGGTGGCAGGGGTTGTCATTGGTGTCTCAGCTTGGGGTTGAGAACGACGTAGACGACGTCGGTGAGGATGTTGACGGCAAGCACGACGACGGCCATGAAGATGACGGCGCCCTGGATCATGGGGATGTCGTGCTGGGTGACGGCGTTAAGCGTGAGCTGGCCGATGCCGGGAAGGGCGAAGCCCTGCTCGATGATCACGGCTCCGCCGAGGATTGCGATGAACTGGAGCCCGATGCTGGTGACCACCGGGATGGACGCGTTCCGCAGGCCGTGCTTGAGCACGATGACGTGCGTCGGCGTGCCCAGCGAGCGCAGCGTGCGCACGTAGTCGCGGGTGAAGGTGTCGATGAGCGCGCCGCGAGTCTGCCTGGCTATCGCGGCGGCCCCCGCGAGGCCGATCGAGATCACCGGCAGGATGAGACCGCGCGCCCATTCCTCTGGACTGACACCCAGGTCGGTGTACCCGGTGGCCGGCAGCAGCGGGATCGTGATGCTGAAGATCGTGACGAGGAAGGCCGCCAGCCAGTAGTTCGGCACCGCCATCGCCACGCCTGCCGTGCCCTGAACAGCCTTGTCGGTGAGTCCCCCGCGTACCGCGCTCAGGATGCCCGCGGTGACGCCTACGACGAGTACGAAGGCGGTGCCGAGGAGGGTGAGCGAGAGCGTGATCGGCACCGAGTTACCGAGTGCCTGGCTGACGGGTTGCCCGGTGATGATTGACTTTCCCAGGTTGCCGTGGACCAGTCCGTCGAGGGATTTCAGGTACTGAGTCCACAGTGGCTCGTCGAGGCCGAGTTGGCGACGCAGCGCCGACACCTGCTGCTGCGTCGCGCCATTGCCGAGGATCGTCCTGGCGGGGTCGCCGGGGATGAGATGGGCGAGGAAGAAGGTCAGCGTGACGACTACGAAAAGGATCGCGATCGCCACGCCGACCCTCGCGAGCAGAGCTCTGGTCATGAGGCGGGCTTAATATTCCACAGCGCGACCATGGCTTCGAACGGCGTCGTCTTCGCGTCGATGTTCTTCGAGACGAAGAAGAAGTTCTCCGTGTCGTAGGCGACGATGTACCAGGCGAGCTCCGTCACCCGGTCGCTGATCTGCTTGCCGATGGCCTGCTGCTGTGCCAATGAGGTAGCCACGGCGTACTGGTTGATCAGCCCCGTCAGCTCCGGGTCGGACTTGTGGGTGAGGTTGAAGCCGCCGTCGGGCAGCAGGAGCGACCGCGCATCGTAGTAGGTGTCGATGGGGGCATAGGTGGTGAAGTAGACCGGCGCGGTCTGAATGGCGTTCTCGAAGTCGGTCAGCTGAACGTCCTTGATCGTCGCCTTGATGCCGATCGCGTTGAGATCCTGGGCCACCGCCTGGGCGTCGGGGTCGAAGACCGAAACCGAGGTGATGGTCATGGAGAAGCCGTTCGGATATCCTGCCTCGGCGAGCAGTTTCTTGGCCTCGGCGACCTGCGGCTGCGCGTACTGCTTGTCAAGAACGGGGTCATAGGCGGTGGTCCCCTTCGGGAAGATCTCCGCGGTTGGCGTCCCGGCACCCATGAAGGCCACAATCGCCGGCCGGTTGATCGCGAGCAGCATCGCCTGCCGCACCTTCTGACTTCCAAGCGCCGGGATCTGCTTGCCGGTGATGTCGTTGATCCACAGGCCCCGGAAGTCGCCCGCCTGCTGCAGGATCGTCAGGCCGGAGGACTTCGCGGCAGAGACGTTCGCCGCCGTGCCGGGGGCCAGCTCGACCTGACCGGAGCGGACCGCGTTGAGCGCCGCCGTTGGGTCGGTGATCTCCTTGATCACAACCGTGTCGTAGGGGAAGACCTGGGGGTCCCAGTAGTTGGGGTTCCGGGTGAAGGTATATGTGCTGTTGAGCACCGTCGCTGACTTATCGAGCACGTACGGCCCGGCCCCGTCGGGACCGCTCGACAGCAGGCTCGGGTCGGCGATCGCCTTGGGGCTGACCATCATCCCCATGACCTGGCTCAGGTCGAGCGGGATCGCGGGGTCCGGCTGGGCTAGGTGCAAGACCACGTTGTCCCCGTCGACAGTCACACTGGTGAGGCCAGAGAGCTGGTCCGTCTTCGGCCCTACGACGGTCTTGGCGCGCTCCAGGTTCTCCTTGACCACTTCGGGGGTGAGCGCGCTGCCGTCGGCGAATTTCACCCCTTTGCGGATGGTCAGCTGCAGCTCGGTGGGCGTCACCCACTTCCACGCTGTCGCCAGGTCGGGGGAGAGGGTCCCGTTGGCATTGCTCCGGATGAGGGTGTCATACGCGGCCTGCTCGACGCTTGCTTCCGCGCCGTAGTCGTTCTTATAGGGGTCCCAGGTGGCGGGCACGGCTCCGACGGCGATGGTCAGCGTGCCGGCCGAGCCGGAGCTGGCGCCGGCGCTGGCGCTGGTCCCGCCGCCGCAACCTGCGGTTAGGAGCGCTGCGACCGCGGTCACCGCGGCAGCGCCAAGGACTCGACGTTGAGTGTGCATGTGATTCCTTCGTGGAGGCGGGCGATGGCCGCAGGGGGAGGAGGATCAGACGGTGGCCCAGGAGAAGGTGCCCGCGTTGACCTGCGCGAGGACCGCGTTCGCCTCCTCGCGCCAGGCAATGGCAGGCGCCCAGTCGTGCAGCATGAGCGATCCGTGGACGTGCCCGGTCATCGTGCGTGCCACGGCGGGCACCCCGGCGTCGCGCAGCCGGGCCGCGTACGCCTCGCACTCGTCCCGCCTGGGATCGAACTCGGCGTTCAGGAAGTAGGCGGGAGCTACGCCGGCCAGGTCCGGGTAGAACAGCGGTGACGCGAAGCGGTGCGCCCGCTCGGAGTTGCTGTTGAGGTACATGTCGATGAGGTGAAGGTCCGCTTCACGGGTCGTGTCATGACCCGGTGCCGGGTTCCGCCACGCCGCGGACGACTTCGTCAGGTCCGTCCCGGCGACTTCAAGCAGTTGCAGCGCGAGTCGCGGGCCGCCACGCTCCTTAGCCATCAGTGCGACGACTGCCGCGAAGTTCCCCCCGGATGACGCGCCGCCGACGGTCACCGTGCCCGGGTCGATGGAGAACTCCCCGGCGCGATCCACCAGCGTCGTAAGCGCCCGGTAGGAATCCTCGATCCCAGCGGGGAAGCGATGCTCAGGGGCGAGCCGGTACTCGACGGACGCCACCACGCACCCCGCCTCGGCCGCGCGATCGGCGAGCTCGGCATCCTGGGTCCCCGACATGGCCGATCCGAAGATGAAGGCGCCCCCGTGGAAGTAGACGTGCAGGGGAAGGTTGCCGTCGGCGCTGGCGGGCCGGTACAGGCGCACCGGCACATCCGCCAGCACATCGGCGATCGTGACATCCGCCCGTGGCGGCACGGAGGAGGCCGCCATCCAGGCGCTGATCTCGTCGCGCCGGGCGATCATCTCCTGTTCCGAGGGCAACGGCCTGCCGCCGGCCTTCTTCATGGTCTCGAGGAGCTCTTCGATCGCCGGATCGAACGGCATGCTGTCCTCCTAGAAAATGTGGGATGTTTCGTTAAATTCTGCTGTTTCATAGGATGGTAGGAGAGGCTGGTTCGGAGTGTCAAGCGTGCAAAATGCGGTTACTCGTGCTCGCTCGGTGTCCGGGTGGTCCCCATGAGCCGCCGTTCGTTGCCGGCCGCGATGTGCGCGCGCATGGCCTTGCTCGCGGCACCGGCGTCGCCGAGCAGCACGTGATGAGCGATCAGCGCGTGCTCTTCCGCGGCTTTGAGAACGTCCCCGGCGGCGCGGTCGGCTGCCCGCATCGCGCCCATGAACAGCTGTGAGCTCATGTCGATGACCTCAAGGTAGAAGCTGTTGTGGGCGGCCGACGAGATCGCGCGGTGGAAGGCGACATCATGCGCGTAAACCTCCTCAGCACGCCGGACCGCGTCCTGGTAAGCAGCCAGCCTTTCCCTGATCAGAGCCAGGTCGTCGGGCGTTGCCCGCTGCGCCGCGAGTGACGCCGCCTCACCCTCGAGGAGCAGGCGGAACTCCACGAGGTCCGCGAGTGCGGCCACGTCAAGCGGCCGGTCGGCCACGCTCTGCACGATCGCGCCCCGGCCGTCGGCGCGGGACACCGTCGTGCCGTACCCGGCCTTCACCTCAAGCATCCCGAGCGCGACCAGTCCCTGCACGGCCTCGCGGATGGTGTTGCGCCCGGCAGCGTACCTGGTCATGAGCTCGCGTTCGGGCGGAAGCTTCTCTCCCGGCTTGAACACGCCGCTGGTCAGGTCCCTGCGTAGTCGCTCCGCGACTTCCTGGCCGAGCTTCTGGTGTGCCATCGTCCCCTCCGTGCCCACGCTTGACGGTCATAGGTCCTATCGCTAGTTTAATTCATGCAAACATCCCATAAGCGGCGTCTGCCGCTCAGCCCTTGAGGGCAAGGACGCTAGGATCACCATGAATATCGTCACCGCTGAGGTACTCGTCGCCAGTCCGGGACGCAACTTCGTGACACTGCGCATCACGACCGACGACGGGCTGACGGGGCTGGGAGACGCGACGCTGAACGGCCGCGAGCTCGCGGTGGCCGCCTATCTCAGGGACCATGTCGCTCCGCTGCTGACCGGGCGGGACGCGGGCCGCATCGAGGACACCTGGCAGTATCTGTACCGCGGTGCCTACTGGCGCAAGGGGCCAGTGACGATGGCCGCGATCGCGGCCGTTGACACCGCACTGTGGGACATTAAGGCCCAGGCAGCGCGGGTGCCCCTGTACCAGCTGCTTGGCGGTCGCTCACGCGATGGCCTGCTGGTGTACGGCCACGCCAGCGGGGCGGAACTGCCTGAGCTGTTCGACTCGATCCGCGAGCACCTGGATGAGGGGTACCGGGCGGTGCGAGTGCAGACCGGGGTCCCCGGCCTGCACAGCGTCTATGGCGTGGCCTCCAGTGCCAACGGACGGACTGGCGCGACGGCCGGCAGCGACAGCCGCTACGACTACGAGCCTGCCCGGCGGTCGGCCCTGCCGGTCGTGGAGACCTGGGACACCAGTGCCTACCTCCGCCACATCCCCGGCGTGTTCGAGGCTGTGCGCGCGGAGTTCGGCCCGGATCGGCCGCTGCTGCACGACGCGCACCACCGCCTCACCCCGGTCCAGGCGGCAAGGCTGGGCAAGAGCCTGGAACCGTATGACCTCTTTTGGCTGGAAGACGTGACTCCCGCCGAGAACCAGGAAGCGCTGCGGCTGGTGCGCCAGCACACCACGACGCCGCTGGCCATCGGCGAGGTGTTCAACACGATCTGGGACTACAAGGCGCTCATCGAGGAGCAGCTGATCGACTACGTGCGCAGCCCCGTCACCCATGCCGGCGGCATCACTGGCCTGCGGCGCATCCTCGACTTCGCCGCCATGTACCAGGTCAAGTCCGGCATGCACGGGCCAACCGATGTCTCGCCAGTCGGCCTGTCCGCGGCGATCCACCTCGGCCTCGCCATCCCTAACTTCGGCATCCAGGAGTACATGCAGCACGCGCCCGCCACGCACAAGGTGTTCCGCACCAGCTACACGTTCGCCAACGGGATGCTCAACCCGTCCGAGCAGCCGGGCCTCGGGGTGGAATATGACGACGACGCGGCCGCGGCCTTTCCCTACGAAGCGGCCTACCTGCCAGTCAACCGACTGCTTGACGGCACGATGCACGACTGGTAGCCGTGGTTCAGTGGTGGCTGATGATGGGCTTCCAGCGCGCGGGGAGCGGGCACGTCGGCGCGATTGGCACGAGCACCCGGGTCCTGCCGGGGCTGATGGTCACGGCGGGGCGCGGGCTGACCGGCAGCTACGCGTGCGGTGCCCTGCCCGTGCCCTTGAGCCGGCGCTCGTTGCCAGTGAGGATGTGCGCGCGCATGGCCCGGCCGGCGGCCTCGGCATCGCCCATCAGTACGTGGTGGGCGATCATCGCATGCTCCTCCGCAGCCTTGAGGATGTCCTCCGGCGCGTGGTCGGCGGCTCGCATCGCTTTCTGGAACAGCTGCGAGCTTGTGTCGATCACGTCCAGGAACAGCCGGTTGTGGGTGGCCTCGGAGACAGCGCGGTGGAAGGCGACGTCGTGTTCGTAGACGGCCTCGTACCGCCGTACCGCGTTCTGGTAGGCCGCCAGCCGTTCGCGGATCCGATCCAGGTCCTCAGACGTCGCCCGCTCGGCGGCCAACTGCGCCGCCTGGCCCTCGAGCAGCAGGCGGAACTCGACGAGGTCCTCCAGCGCCGACTCGTCCATCGGCCGCTCGTCCATCGTGCGCGCCAAGGCTGTCCGGCCGTCGACGCGGGAGACCGTCGTGCCGGAGCCCGCCTTGACCTCCAGCATCCCGAGCGCCACGAGTCCGCGCACCGCCTCGCGGACGGTGTTGCGGCCGACCGAGTAGCGCGACATCAGCTCCCGCTCCGGCGGCAGTTTCTCCCCCGGCTTGAAGATCCCTTCGGCCAGGTCACGGCGAAGCCGCTCGGCCACCTCCTGGCCCAGCGTCTGAACGCCCATCATTGCCTCCACATACGCGGGCGACGCCGAAAGTCCTCTACACATCCAAGCCTCGTCAGACATCCTATCGCTGGCCGTCCCTGAGCCGAGCGTGCCCATGAGGGCCCCGATGATCGGGAAGACAACGCAGGTCAGCCCTGGCCCGCAGGACTGACCTGCCCGCAGGACGGGCACAACGGTCGTGCCGGGCAGTTCACGGCTAGGCAGGCTGGGGCGGCCGGCTGATATCAGAAAGGCCAGGCTGACCGGCGCGGCGGTGGAGGCCGTCACCGCCTGGCGGCGGAGCCGGAGAGGTAGGAGTATGCCGAGGACATGGGGGCAGGGGGGCCAGGACGTGGTCACCGTTTCAGGGGGTGGTACGGCGCAAGGGCATGCCGTGGATCATCCGTGCCGTCGAGGCCGGGGCCAGTGCGGGGGGCGAGTCCTGCCGCGGCGCGACGGCACCCGCTCGGCGGGGAGGTGAAGCGGGGTGACCGGGCAGGCCCCACCGGCCGAAGGCCGGCCCGGTGAGCCGTGGGGCCGGGCTGCTGAGACCCATTCAGCTGTGGTGTACTTCGCCGGCGACCGGGCCTACAAGCTGAAAAGGCCAGTCAACCTCGGATTCCTCGACTTCAGCACCAGGGAGGCCCGTGCGGTGGCATGCGCGCGGGAGATTGAGCTCAACCGCAGGTTCTCCCCCGATGTGTACCTTGGCACGGCCGAGGTCCGTGATCCCGACGGCCAGGTGTGTGATCACCTGGTGGTGATGCGCCGCATGCCCGCCGCGCGGCGGCTGTCCAGGCTGGTTCGCTCGGGTGCGCCTGTAGAAGCGCCGCTGCGCCAGGTGGCGCGGATGATGGCGGCGCAGCACGCGAAGGCGCCTCGCAGCCCGCAGATCGCCGAGCAGGGCAGCCGGGACGTGGTGCGCCGCCGCTGGGCCGACAGCATCGCCCAGACCCGGCAGGTACAGGCGCGCATGACGGCATCCGAGCTGCCGATTCCTGCCGCCCTTGATGAGGCAGAGCGGCTTGCCATGCGGTTCCTGGCCGGGCGGGCACCGCTGTTCGAGGCCCGGGTTCGCGAGGGACGCATCGTGGACGGGCACGGCGACCTGCTCGCCGATGACATCTACTGCCTCGACGACGGGCCGCGGATCCTGGACTGCCTGGACTTCGATGACCGGCTGCGCTGGCTAGACGGGCTTGATGACGCCGCCTTCCTCGCGATGGACCTGGAGCGGCTGGGCGCCCCGGCGCTGGCAGGGCAGTTCCTGGCGGCCTACGCCGAGTACTCCAGGGACCCGGCGCCGGGGCCCTGCGCCATCACTACGTTGCCTACCGGGCCCTTGTCCGCCTGAAGGTCGCCTGCCTGCGGGCTGCCCAGGACGACCCGGCAGCGGCCCAGGACGCGCAGCAGCTGGCCGAGCTGGCCATCCGGCACCTGCGGGCCGGCGCGGTCACCCTGGTCCTGATCGGAGGGCTGCCCGCGACCGGCAAGTCCGCGCTGGCCAGCGCGGTCGCCGGCCAGCTCGGGTTCACGGTCTTGAGCAGCGACCGCATCCGCAAGGAACTGGCCGGGCTGTCCCCCGAGGCGAGCGCCCCTGCGGGCCTCGGCGGCGGCATCTACACCCCCGAGTGGACGCGGCGCACCTACGCCGAACTGCTGCGCCGCGCTGCTGAACTGCTCGCCCGGGGCGAGTCGGTGATCGCCGACGCGTCGTTCACCGCCGCGCAGCAGCGGACGGCAGCGGCACAAGCAGTCGGCGATGCCAGCGCGGACCTGGTCCAGCTGCGCTGCACCGCCTCCCGGGACCTGGCAGCCGCGCGGATGAGCACCCGGGCCAGCGCAGCCTCGGACGCAGACGAGGCGATCGCCAAAAAGATGGAGGCCACCGCGGACCCGTGGCCGGACGCAACGGTGATCGACACCGAGAGCGGCGGCACCGCCGGGCTGCCCGGCGAATGCGCGCAGCAGGCGCTGGAGGCCATCCGGCCCAGCGGCCCCGACCGCGCCGGGCACCCTGCCCGGCCGTGCATCCTCCCCGACTGAGCCTGGGCGCTCCTCGCCCAGGCGCGCCGGAGCCAGGGCCTGCCTTTGGGTGCAAGCGGGCACAGCCGCCCTGCCGGGCAGTGCAGCCGGGCAGTGCAGCCGGGCAGTGCAGCCGGGCAGTGCAGCCGGGCAGTGCAGCCGGGCAGGGCAGCCAGGCTGAACAGGCCCAGCTGCGGGCACTTGGGGGAGACGTGATCGCCGGAGGCACACGGCGGATCGTGGCAGAGCTGGACGGGTCGGCGCGTCGAAGTCAGGCAACGAGGGTCTTCAGCGCCGCGAGTATCGCGGCGAGTCCTTGCTTAGCGTCCGAGAAGAGCATCGCCGTCTTGGGGTTGGCGTAAAGCTCGTTGTCGATTCCCGCGTACCCGTGCCCGAGCGAGCGCTTGATGACGATGACGCTCTTGGCATGGTCGACATCGAGGATCGGCATGCCCGACACGGCGTTTCCCGGTCGGCGGGCGGCGGGGTTGGTGACGTCATTGGCGCCAACGACGAGCACGACATCGGCCCGGCTGAACTCCGGGTTGACCTCATCCATCTCCTTGAGTTGCGGATAGGGGACGTTCGCCTCAGCCAGCAGCACGTTCATGTGCCCGGCATCCGGCCGGCGACCGGGTGGATGCCGAAGCTGACATCGGTCCCGCGCTCCTCGAGGTACTGAGCCAGTTCTGCTAGCTCGTGCTGCGCCTGGGCGGCGGCCAAGCCGTAGCCCGGCACGATGATCACCTTGCTGGCATAGCCGAGCTGGATCGCGGCGTCGTCGGCCGTGACCTGCCGCACCGTCGCTCCGGCTGCGACCGGAACCGGGACGTTCTGGTCACGGTGCCGAATCCGCCGACGATGATGTTGGCGAGCGACCGGTTCATCGCGTCGGCCATGAGCTTGGTAAGGATGCTTCCGGCCGCTCCGACCAGCGCGCCCGCGATGATCAGCACCGTCTTGTCGAGGACGAAGCCGGCCATTGCCACCGCGGTTCCGGTGCACGCGTTCAGCAACGAGATCACCACGGGCATGTCGGCGCCGCCGATTGGGAGGACCGTCATCACGCCGAAGACCCCGGCGGCGGCTAGCAGCACCAGCGGCGCGGTCGTGGCAGGGCTGGCGGCCAGCCACGCGCCGTCGGCTACCATCGCGGCGATCAGCATGCCGTTGAGCAGCCTTGCGCCGGGGAAGACCAGCGGCTTGCCGGTTATCCAGCCTTGCAGCTTGCCCGCGGCGATGAGCGATCCGGTGAAGGTGACTAGCCCGATCGCGATATCCAGGGCGCCGGTGATCGACGCCAGGTTGGATAGCCCGCCGACCGGCCTGCGCGCGAAGCGTTGATGGCCAGCAGCGCGGCGGCGCCGCCGCCGACGGCGTTGAAGATGCTCACGCAAGGACACGCCAGGCTGGCTTCGCGGGCTAGGGACGTCGGGCTTGTTTGGCGAGGCTTTGGTCCCGAAAGGCCAGTGAGCACCTCACAGGACCGACGGTCCTGATGTGGCAGCGCCCGGATGACTGGCGTTGGGCGAGAAGGCGACGGCAGGCCACCGACGCGGTCGTGCGAGGACCTTGGACTCTAGGCGGGCTACGTGCCGGTGTCATATCCAGGGAATATGAATGACGCGCGATACCGGGAGGGCACAGCCCCCGCAGTGCTGGGGCGTGACGCGCTGGACGGGCTGCTGGAGGCGATCCGACGGCGCGGGTTCCGGCTGGTCGGGCCGGTGATATCTGACGGTGCGATCTGCTACGGGGACATCTCGTCCGCGGCCGACCTGCCAGCCGGGTGGACCGACGAGCAGGACCGGGCGGCCTATCGGCTGCGGCGGCGAGATGACGAGGCGCTATTCGGGTACAACGTGGGGCCGCAGTCGTGGAAGAAGTACCTGTTCCCGGCCTCGTCCCGGCTGGGGACAACAGGGCAGGCGAACCAGTCGGACCGCACGGAGCGGCTGGCGTTCATTGGCGTCCGGGCGTGCGAGCTGCACGCGATCGCGATCCAGGACCGGGTGTTCACCGGCGGGCGGCACGCCGATCCCGGGTATGCAGGCAACCGTGAGGGGGCGTTCATCGTCGCGGTCAACTGCGGGCAGGCGGGGCGGACCTGCTTTTGCGCGTCGATGTCGGCCGGGCCGAGAGCATCCGGTGGCTTCGACCTCGCGCTGACCGAGCTGCTGGATTCCGGTGGTCACCGGTTCCTCGTCGAGACCGGGACCTCCCGCGGCGCCGAGGTGCTGGCCGAGGCCGGCGCGGTGCCCGCGTCGCCGGGCGACGCCGCCGCCGCGGACGAGATCGTCGAGCGAACCACGGCGACGATGGGACGGAGCATGCCAGGGCTGGACCTGAAGGAACTGCTGTACGACAACCTGGAGCATCCCCGCTGGGATGACGTGGCGGCGCGCTGCCTGGCCTGCGGGAACTGCACGATGGTGTGCCCGACGTGCTTTTGCTTCAGCGTCGAGGAACCCAGCGGGCTGGCCGGACCCGACGCGGAACGGCACCGGTCCTGGGATTCGTGCTTCACGCTGGACCACTCCTACATCCACGGCGGCCCGGTGCGGACCTCCAATCGCTCCAGGTACCGGCAGTGGATGACGCACAAGCTGGCCACCTGGCAGGACCAGTTCGGCACCTCCGGGTGCGTGGGGTGCGGCCGGTGCATCACATGGTGCCCGGTAGGGATCGACATCACCGAGGAGGTTGGCGCAATTGCCACAGACGCTTGAGCCGCTGCTGCGCCGCCACGAGTTCTTCGCCGGGCTGGACCCGCGGTACCTGACCCTGCTCGCCGGCTGCGCCGCGAACGTCGTGTTTCCCGACGGGGCGTTCTTGTTCCGGGAGGGGACGACGGCCGAGAACTTCTTCCTAGTCACCGACGGCACGGTCGCGCTGGAGATCGCCGCGCCCGGACGCGTGGTTACCGTGCAGACCCTCGGTGCGGGCGAGCCGGCTGGGTTTTCCTGGCTGATCGGCCCGCACCGGTGGCAGTTCGACGGGCGGGCCATCGGGCGGGTGCGCGCCATCGAGATGGACGGTGCCTGCCTGCGGGCCAAGTGCGAGTCGGACCCGCGCCTCGGCTTTGACCTCATGCGGCGGTTCGCGGGCCTGGCGACGCGGCGGCTGCAGGCCACCCGGTTGCAGATCCTGGATGTGTACGGTCATGCGAACGCTGGCTGAAGCGGCGACGGGCCGCCCGTGGACCGAGTCGCGGCCGTGGCAGGTGATCGCTAACCGGCAGGAGACCGCGGACACGGTCACGCTGTCGCTGGCACCGCCGGAGCCGTTTTGCTACCTGCCGGGCCAGTTCAACATGCTGGGCTTGCCTGGCATCGGGGAAGTGCCCATCTCGGTCAGCGGCGACGCCCCGGCGGCGGTCAGGCCCATCGTCCAGCACACGATCCGCGCCGTTGGCTCGGTGACCCGAATGCTGTGCGCGGCCCAGCCCGGGGACGCGGTGACCGTGCGGGGGCCGTACGGCACGCACTGGCCGCTGCGGGAGGCCGAGGGGGGCGACGTGATAGTCGTGGCGGGCGGCATCGGGCTGCCGCCGCTGCGGCCCGCCATCGTGCAGCTGCTCGCGAACCGGGAGCGGTTCGGCCGGGTCGTCCTGCTCTACGGCGCGCGGACCCCTTCCGATCTGCTGTTTCCCGCCGAGCTTGCCCAATGGCGAACCCAGCCCGACGTGACGGTTGAGGTTACCGTGGACACCGCGGGCCGTGACTGGCGCGGCAACGTGGGGGTGGTTCCGGGCCTCATCGGCCGGGTGCCGTTCGACCCGCCGTCCACCACCGTGTTCACGGTGGGCCCGGAGATCATGATGCGGTTCACCATCCAGGCACTGCTCGCGGCGGGCGTCCCCGCCGACCGCGTGTTCCTGTCCATGGAGCGCAGCATGCAGTGCGCGACGGCGCTGTGCGGGCACTGCCAGCTCGGGCCGTTCCTGATCTGCCGGGACGGGCCGGTGTTCTGCTACCCGCCGATGTCACGGTGGATGGAGGCTCGCGAGCTATGACCGGCAAGCCCACACTAGCCGTCTGGAAGTTCGCTTCTTGCGACGGCTGCCAGCTCACCCTGCTGAACTGCGAAGACGAGCTGCTGGCCCTGACCAACGCGATCACTATCGCCAGCTTCACCGAGGCGAGCCGTGAGGTGGTGGCGGGCCCGTACGACCTGTCGCTTGTCGAGGGATCGATCACCACCCCGCACGATGCCGAGCGAATATGGCAGGTCCGCAACGCGTCGCGGTTCCTTGTCGTGATCGGCGCGTGCGCCACCTCAGGTGGCATCCAGGCGCTGCGGAACTTCACCGATGACCTCGCGCCACTGGTGTACGCCACGCCCGCCTACATCCAGACGCTGCGCACGTCCACCGCGATCGCCGACCACGTGCGTGTCGACTTCGAGTTGCGCGGTTGCCCGATCGACCGCCGCCAGTTGCTGGAAGTGGTCGGCGCGTTCCTGCGCGGACGCACGCCGCGCGTGCGCGGGCACAGCGTCTGCATCGAGTGCAAGCGGGCGGGGATCACCTGCGTGATGGTGGCGCACCGGACGCCGTGCCTCGGCCCGGTGACGCAGGCCGGCTGCGGTGCCCTGTGCCCGTCGTTCGCCCGGGGCTGCTACGGCTGCTTCGGGCCGGCTGAGACGCCGAACACGGCGGCGCTTGCGGCGAGATGGCGCGACCTCGGAGCCGACGACGATGACCTGGTCCGCACGTTCCGAACGTTCAACGCCGGCGCGGAGCCTTTCCGGACGGAAGCGGAGGCACATCGTGCCCCGCAGGAAGGAGCGGGAAATGACGCACGGTAGCCGGGTCCGGGTCCCCGGGCTGGCCCGGGTCGAGGGCGAAGGCGGGCTTGAGATCCTCGTCGAGGACGGCCGGGTCACCGAGGCCAGGCTGGACATCTACGAGCCGCCGCGGTTCTTCGAGGGCCTGCTGCGTGGCCGGGCGTACACCGAGCCGCCTGACATCACCGCGCGGATCTGCGGGATCTGCCCGGTCGCCTACCAGATGAGCGCGTGCGCCGCCGTCGAGGACGCCTGCGGCGTGACCGTGCCGGACAGCATCCAGGCGCTGCGCCGCCTGCTGTATTGCGGGGAGTGGATCGAAAGCCACTCGCTGCATGTGTACCTGTTGCATGCTCCCGACTTCCTCGGCTATGAAAGCGGCATCCACATGGCTCGTGACCACCCAGAGGTGGTCAACCGGGGCCTGCGGCTGAAGCGTGCGGGCAACCGGCTGATGGAAGTGGTCGGCGGGCGCTCGGTGCACCCCGTCAACGTCCGGGTCGGCGGCTTCTACCGCGCCCCGCGCCCTCAGGACCTGCGTGGCCTGCTCGGCGAGCTGGAATGGGCCCGCCAGGCGGCCCTGGACACGGTCAGCTGGGTGGCCGGGTTCAGCTTCCCGGACTACGAGCATGACTACGAGTTCGTCTCGCTACGCGATCGCGCCGGGTACCCGGTCATGGGCGACCGGATCGTGTCAAGCCGGGGCCTGGACATCGGCGTCGGTGAGTATGACGAGCACTTCACCGAGTTCCAGGTCCCGCACTCCACGGCGCTGCACTCGGTGCTCGACGGGAGCAGGACGTACCTTGTCGGCCCGATGGCCAGGTACAGCCTGAACTCCGCTTACCTGCCCGAAGTAGCGGCGTCGGCCGCGCGATCAGCCGGGCTCGGCGACACCTGCGCCAACCCGTTCCGCAGCATCATCGTCCGCTCGGTCGAGCTTGTCTACGCGTGCGACGAGGCACTGCGGCTGATTGACAGCTATCAGCCGCCCGACCCGCCGTGGATCGGCGTGCCCCCAGCCTCGGCCACCGGCTACGGCTGCACCGAGGCGCCGCGGGGGCTGCTCTACCACCGGTACCGGATCGCCGACGATGCCACGATCAGCGACGCCAAGATCGTCCCTCCGACATCGCAGAACCAGCGGGCGATTGAGGCCGACCTCCGCGAGTTCGCGCAGGACCGGCTGGACCTGCCGCCCGACCGGCTGACCTGGGAGTGCGAGCAGGCGGTGCGCAGCTACGACCCGTGCATCTCCTGCGCGACGCACTTTCTTGACCTGCGGGTGAGCGCGACATGAAGCTGGTCATCGGCGTCGGCAACCCTGACCGCGGCGACGACGCCGTCGGCCTGGCGGTCGCCAGGACAGTTCGGGACGCGGCACCGCGGGGCGTCACCGTGAAGGACCTGGACGGCGACCAGCTCATGCTGCTAGACGTATGGGAGGACGCCGACGAGGTCTACGTGGTGGACGCGGTCTGCTCCGGGGGCCAGCCGGGCGCGACCTACCGCTTCGACGCGACGCGTCCGCTCGACGCCCGCTTCCGGCAGCGAGGAACGCACTCGTTCAGCCTCGCCGAAGTCATTGAGCTCGCTCGCACGCTGCGCCGGCTCCCGGCGCGGCTGGCCGGCTACGGCATCGAGGGCGCGAGCTTCGCGCTGGGCGCCGGCCTGTCACCCGAGGCGGAAGCCGCGGCCCAGGCGGTGGCCAGCCAGATCCTGGATGAGCTGACGGGAGGCGGCTGACCAATGTGCCTGGGAAAGATCGGCGTGATCACCGACGTTCGCGACGACGACGGGGTGCCGATGGCGCTTGTCAAGACGGGCCCGGCCAGCACGGTATCCGCCTGCCTACTGACCTGCCCGGAGGCTGCCACGGGCGAAACAGTGCTCGTCCACTCCGGTTACGTGCTCAAAGTCCTCGAGGAGTCGCCATGAGAACCCGCGTTGGCTTGGCCCTCGCGTTCACCGCCGCCGTCATCAGCGGTTTCGCCGTATACGCCAACTCCTACGGGGTTCGCGCATTCGGCAACGCGACCGCCTACACGACGGCGAAGAACCTCGTGGCCGCGGTCGTGCTCCTCGCCGCGCTGGCGGTGGCGAGCGCGGCTTCCACCCGCGAGGGCTTCACCAGGCCGCGGACCACCCAGCATTGGGCGGGCCTGGCGGCCGTGGCGGTCATCGGCGGCAGCGTGCCCTTCGTCCTGTTCTTCCAGGGCCTGTCGATGGTGTCCGCGGCTAGCGGCGCGTTCACCTACCACACGCTGGTCATCTGGGTGGCGCTGCTCGCCGTGCCGCTCCTGCGCGAGCGTTTCACCGGCTGGCACCTGGCGGCGATCGCCGCGCTGGTCTGCGGGCAGGTGCTGCTCGCCGGCGGGATCGGCGGCCTTGGCGCGTCGAGGGGCGAGATGATGATCCTTGCCGCCACGCTTATGTGGGCCGTGGAGGTGATCGTCGTCAGGCGCCTGGTGCGGGACCTGTCCCCGCTCACCGTGGCGGGCGCCAGGATGGGCGGCGGCGCGGCCCTTCTCATCGGCTGGACCCTCGCCACGCACGCGCACGCGCTCACCGGGCCGGCTGGCACCAGTGGTCGTGGGCGCTGGCGACGGGCCTGATCCTGGCCGCCAACGTCGCCGCCTCATATGCGGCGCTCGCCCGGATCGGGGCGATCGACGTGACCGCGATCGGGGTGGCCGGCGCGATCATCACCGCGCTGCTGCAGGGCGCACCGAACTGGGCCGGGGTGACGCTGGTCGCGGCAGGGACCGCGCTCGCACTGCTAGCCACCCGACCACGGGCCGTGCTGGCTGGCGTCCGTTGACACCCGGGCCGCTGCTCTTCGCCCGCTACGCGTTCCCGCCGAACGACCGGGGACTATGCGGGCCGGACGACAGTGTCGCGCTGCGGGAGTACGCCACATCTGGCGTGACCGGTCCGGGCCTGGTAAGCCTTGCCCGCGGGTTCGCCGGCGCCTGGCCCTACCTGCAGCTGATCGCGGCGGCAAACGGGATCGCCGACCCGCTGGACAGCCACGTCGTCGAAGCGTACTGGGTCGGCAACAGCCTCCTCGAGAACGTGCGGATTTCCGACTACGGAGCTTTCCTCGATGAGAGATTCCGCCGTCGCGCCGGGCGCGGCTGGGAGGAAATCGCCCAGGCCATCCCCCTGGGCGCGGTCCCGCACCACAGCTTTCACGTGCTCTGCGTCTACCCATGGGCAGGCCTGCTGCGCGCGGGCCGCGCCGATCCGTCGCTGCGCATCCTTGATCACTGCCGGATCGGCTGGGGCCAGGTCATCGCCACCGACCCCGTCATGGTGCAGCAGCGCCCGCTTACCTGGGACGGGCGAATGCTTGGCCTGGGCGCGGCCGCGCCGCGGCAGGTGGCCGCGGGACTCGTCACCGGCCTTCAACCAGGCGACTGGGTGAGCCTGCACTGGGACTGCGTTTGCGACCGGCTCACCCAGCCTCAGCTGCGGGCCCTACGCAGCTACACCGCGCGCCACCTCCGGCTGGCTAGCGCCGGGGAACTGTGCCTTCGGGAAGGTGAATGAGACGGCCAGATAATGGCCGTCTCACCTCGGGTCACCTCAGGCCGTAACGCCGTGCGCCAGCACGCGTGGTCAGCGCGGTTGCCGCAGGTAGGGGTCAGCGGCGGGGTCCCTCATGCCGCTACGCGGGCTTCCCGCGCGGCCCTCCTGGGCCGTCATGGCTGAGCGTCCCCAGTCAAGGGGGACCTTCGTCACCGCCCGGGATCCGGGGCCAGGTTTCACCGGCCCGGTCCGGGACCTTGGTCCCTTGCCTGCGGCTTTCCCCGGTCGTCATGATCATGGGGGCCTTGTCGTGGCCTAACGGGAACGTGCGCTGGTGATGGTGAGGGGCTGTGGCGGGAGACGAGCAGGACCGGGCGAGGATCATGCAGTCGCGGCAGGGCGTGGAGCTGACCGCGGCCGAGTCCTGGCGGCTGCTGGCAGGCGTGTCGGTGGGCAGGATCGTGTTCACCCAGCACGCGATGCCCGCCATCCGCCCGGTCAACCACATGGTCGACGAGGAGACGGTGATCATCCGCTCGCACCTAGGTGCGGCGATCGTGGGCCGTGCTTCCGGGGACGGCACGGTCGTCTGCTACGAGGCCGACGACATCGATCCGGTCCGCCACAACGGGTGGAGCGTGATCGTGACCGGGCTGGCCCGGCTGGTCCGCGACCCCGCCGCGATCAGCCGCTACCAGCAGGTCCTCCAGCCATGGACGGACAGCCAGATGGACTACGTCATCGCCATCAGGCCACACGTCATCACCGGGCTGCGGCTGGCCGGCTGGTGCCGCTGAGGGCTCTCCGCCGCGATGCCCAACGAGCTCACGGACCGCGGCTCCCGTAGACGCCCACCCGGGACGCTGGCGGGCCTGCGGCACGCGCTCGGCAAAGGACGAATGGGGCTTTTAGGGATCTCCGGGAGGCTTGGTACCACCTGGGGCTTGGGCGGAAAAATCAAATCAATTTCTGATACGTATGTATATTGACTGACTTATACCATCGCCGACAGGATTGCAGGCACGTGTCTTGGCCCCGCGGGCCTCCCTGTCAGCCGGCATACAAGTGCGCAGGGGTGGCTCCTGTACCGGCCCACAAGGCCGGAGAAGGCGAGCTGTGCTTAATGCGGCTAGTCAGACGGAACGTTCGCTACAGACTCCTCATCGGCGGCGCGCTGATCGCGCTTCCGGTAGGCCTGATCATGGCCCCCGGGGGCGCCACGGCGGCCCCGGCCGCCCCCGGCGGCGCGGGCACCGCCAAGGTAACGACGTCGAGCCTCGGCACCGTCACGCCGACCTTCGCCGGCCCGGCCGCCACCGGCTGCGCGTCCGGCTGTGACCTGCTCACCGGCCCCACCGTGACGCCCAGCACGGCTTCGTTCAAGCTTGGCCCCGGTGGAAACCCCGCCGCCGCCGCCGTGCGGGCGGCGCAAGCCGCCAAGCCGGACACCGCCAAGGTTTCGGCCAAGGCCCTGGCGGAGGGAACCGCCATCCTCGCCGGACTGCCCAAGCCGCTCCCTTCCCCGGTCAGGCCGCGCTCCGGAGCCGACCCGTCCCCGGCGACGGTCGCCCCTGCCCCCATCAGCGGCGAAAGCGGTGGCGCGAAGGGCGTCATCGGCCTTGACGCCGTCGACAGCGCGACCACGCCGACCAACCCACTCGGCACGGACATCGAGCCACCCGACCAGGGCCTGTGCGCCGGCAACGGCTACGTGGTCGAGGACGACAACATCGGGGAGATCCTCGTCTACGACAACGGCCTGCACCGGCAGTCCGGCGTTATACCACTCGACACGATCATGGGCCTGACCGCCAAGGGCTGGTCCAGTGGCGGTGACATCTCCTGCGCACACGACGGCAGCAACGGCGGCCACTGGTTCTTCACCGAGTTCGTGTCCGCGTCGACGGAGGCCAGCGGCGGCCCGTTCTCCGGCTGCTTCAACAATGTCGCGAACACCTGCTTTGAGGGCATCGCGGTCAGCAAGGGCAACAGCCCGTACGGCCCCTACAACGTGTACTACCTCAACGCGAACTACAACCCGGCCGAGCCGGGTGCGCCATTCCTGCTCAACGACTTCACAAAGATCGGCCTCACGCGCGACGCGCTCCTGCTCTTCTACGACGAGTTCCCGCTGGTCAGTCCAGGAATTGGCGGCGGCGCCTTCAATGGCGCGCAGGAATTCGCCTTTGACAAGAACGCCCTCGAGGAAGGCCTTCCGGTCAGCCTGCCCGATGGCAAGCCGAACCCGGGGCTCAACGTCGCCATCGAGAACATGGGCCTGCTGCCGACGCCGGACGGCACCTGTGCGTCCGACAACCAGACCGGCGCGGCCGGCGTCACCTGCTGGTACTCCGTGATCCCGGCCAACCCGCCGGACCCGGGCCAGTTTGACAACAGCCACGGCGGATCCGGCTTCATGCTGGACTCGCTGGACTTCTTCGGCTCCGGTGACACCCGGATCGCGGCCTTCGACTGGACGGGCCTGTCCAGCCTCAATGGCAATGCCAGCGACGTCCGCTTCGGTGGTCAGTTGTTCTCCGGCACCGGCTTCTACGAGGACCTAGGCCTCTCCGTCCCGCAGAAGGCGGGGCCGATCCCGCTCGGCGACGAATGCGGCGCGGCCGGGCTGAGCGTGGCCCCCCAGGGCGGCACCGCGCCCGCCAGTTGCCCCGAGGGCACCATCGCGACCAACGGCGACAACTTCACCCAGGTCAGCCAGGACCAGGGCGAGCTCTGGGGTTCCCTGTCCACCGAGGTCTCCCAGTCGTTCGGCGATGGGACGCCGGAGACCCACGTGGGCATCTTGTACTTCGTGGTCGGCACCGCAACGTTCGACCGGTCCGAGGTGTTCAGCCTGACCAACTCGGCGTACGTCTCCCCGGCGCACGAGGACGCGACGATGCCCGTCATGGCCGGCGCTGATGATGGCGGCGCGATCCTCGCGTTCACCCTCACCGGCAACGGCGGTCCGACCGGGGCCGGCAACGGCGGGTTCTACCCGAGCACCGCGTTCGCTAAGCTGAGCGCGCTCTCTGGCGGCATCACCAGCCCGGTCTTCGTAGCAGACCTCGGCCAGGCCCCGCAGGACGGGTTCACCGAGTACGACGGCTTCCCAGGCCCGCTCAGCCAGCGCTGGGGCGACTACAGCGCCGCGGTCTACGCGCCGGGCACCGGCGAGATCTACTTTGCCAACGAGTACATCCCCTACCCGGCCTGCACCGGCTCGGCCTTCACCCTCACCCCCGGCACCTGCGGCGGCACTCGCGACGGACGTGCCAACTGGGGCACCTCGGTCAACTTCGTCACCCCGTAACCCGTCCCCTAATCCAGAACGGGCAGTGGCCGGTCTCGTAGGCAGCCCCCACTGCCCGTTCGGCTTGCCGGGCCGCAAGCCGGCTAGCGCGCCGAGCCTGTTGGGCTCGATTATTGGGATCTGGGCTGGACAGACGGCGGCCACTGGATCATCCGTGCGTGATCTTCTCGGCGGGCGGTCCGCGCCCTTGCCGGCCGGGGTGCCTTCAGTGGGGCCTGTCATGAGCTGCGAGAGTCACGTCTCCCGAGGAAGTCACGTGGCCGACGGGGGAGCGGTCCTCGGTCGCGGGACGGGCGGGCCGCCAGGGGCGGGTGCGGGCCAGCCACCAGGCGGCGGCGACGAGGATGACGGCGCAGAGCGTCCAGCCCAGAGCCGTCGTGCCCAGGCCGGCGTACTTGAGGCCGGAGGCGAAGATCACGAAGGTGATCGCTGGGCGGATGTACTTGTCCGGGGCGCGCGAGGACAGGAACGAGCCGATCAGCACCGCCGGGATGCTGCCCGCCACTATCGCCGTCGTCAGGCCGAACTCCACGTGCCCGAACGCCAGCGCACCCAGCGCGGCGGCGGCGGTCAGCGGCACCGCCTGAGTCAGGTCGGTCCCGACCAGTTGGCGGGCGCCGATCAGCGGGTAGGCGAACAGCAGCAGCACGATCATGAGAGAGCCGGACCCGACCGAGGTCATGCCGACGATGATGCCGCCGACCGCGCCGATGAGCACCGTGATCGCCGGGCGGCTGCTGAGCTCCTTGACGGTAGCCGTGCGCTGCAGGCCCGAGCGGCTGTCCAGCCAGGACCGCAGCACCATTGCCGCGGTGCCCGCCAGCAGCGCCACGCCCAGAGCGGTCTCGACGTTTTGCTGCGCGCCATTGCCGTCGCCGATCTGGTGCAGCAGCCAGGCGCCGAGGAACGCCATCGGCACCGATCCCGCGCACATCCAGCCGACCAGCCGGAAGTTCACGGTGCCCTTGCCCACGTGCACGAGCGAGCCGACCGGACGCATGACCACCGCGGCGACGAGGTCGCTTGAGATGGCAGCCTCGGGCTTCACATTGAACAGCAAGATGAGCATGGGCGTCATCAGCGCGCCGCCGCCCGCTCCGGTGAGTCCGACGAGCAGGCCGACCATGGCGCTGCCCAGCACGATGTAGGGGTTCACGACCGTATCACCGGCTTCCTGGCCGGTCCCGCTCGTCCCGGCCCTCAAGTCCCAGTTAGCCGGTGGTAAATATATACCTTCTATCCAGATTGTAAAAGTGTAATGTGACCGCGGCTACAGCCAGGCAGCCGTCGAGCGCGACCTGCGCCCCGGTTACGGACGGCGACCGCTCGTGCGCGCAGCCCGCGGCGCCCGATGAGGCGCAGTGACCTTTATGCGCCGGGTGCAGGTGGTCTAACGGCACCGTCCATTGCGCATCCAGGTGTCTATATGGCCGGCGATCGCGCACCGCAATTCTTTTGCGGCGACGACGGCATCGACGGAGCCGATTTCGACGGCGCGCTGGATGGAGTGGATGGCGTCGAATTCGGCGGCCAGGGCTGACAGTTTCTCGGCCCTGACCGAGGCGCGGACCTCGGCCAGTTCGCTGACGAGTTCCGCCTTCTTCTCCGGTTGGGTGGCGGCGGAGACAGCGGCCTCATGCTCGGTGACGCGAGGATCGGCGGTGGTGCGGGCATCGACCTGGCGGGCGAACACTACCGCCGCAGCGGGCGCACCGCCGATGACGGAGGCGAATGAGCCCTCCACCGCGAGCACCGTCAAGTTGTCATTGAGCGCCTTGGAGAACACCACGAACGCGCCGCCGTGGTAGCGGGAGATCACGCAGAATACGACCTTGCCGTCGAAATTGACCATGGCGCGGCCGATCTCGGCGCCGTACTCAAGCTGAAGGCGGCGCATAGACTCGGGCGAGCCGTCGAACCCGGACAGATTCGCCAGCACCACCACGGGCCGGCTGCCGGAGGCGGCATTGATCGCGCGCGCGACCTTCTTGCTCGACAGCGGGAACAGCGTACCCGCGGTGAGCGAGTCGGGGCCGTCCGCCGGCGGGAAGCCGAGGCGCACCACCGGCTGGGACTCGATGCCGATCAGGCACACCGGCCAGCCGCCGATCCGAGCATCCGCGACGACCGCGGTCTCCGCTTCGGACATGTCAGCCCAGCGCTCCATGAGGCTGTGGTCCTGATCGGTCACCGCCCGCATGACCGTGCGGATGTCGAAGGGCTTCTTGCGGTCCGGGTTCGCTGCGGCCGAGAAGATCTCCCCGACGGTCGTGAAGTCTGTGCCGGGATGGCTGTGCGGGTAGTCGGTGACATCCCGCGACACCGGGTCGGCAGTCCAGGCGCGGCGCGGAACCGACTCGCCTGGGGCGACATACGTGTACTCGTAGTGGCTCCTCAGCACGTCGCGGGCAGCGGCAAGATTCGGTGCCCAGTACTGCGCCTGCCCGTTCGGTCCCATCACCCGCGCGTACCCGCCGATGCCGAAGTTGTCCTCGGCGGACACGCCGCCGGAGAAGTCCAGCGCCTGCTTGCCGGTGAGCACCATCGCCGAGACGGGGGTCATCACGAGGATGCCCTTGGTGTGCATGAGCATGGTGGCCTCGGCGTTCCAGTACGGCTGAGCGCCGACGTTGATGCCCGCCACCACGACATTAATCTCACCGCCGGCCTGGGTGAATTCGACAATGCGGCGCAGCGTGCGGGCGACCCAGTCCAGGTTCTCAGTGCCGGAGTCCATGGAGATGCGCGCACCGGCCGACAAGGCGAACCATTCCAGCGGAATGCCTTCCAGCTCGGCCAGGTCCAGCGCCGCGATGACGCGGGCGCATTCCGGCTCGGCCAGCGCGCCAAGCCCCTTGGTCGGGTCGCCGAACAGCACCACTCGCCGGATACCCTCCGGGTGTAGTGGCGTCGGCGTGGAAACAAGGCCGGCCACGATCCCCGCGGTGTTGTACCCGCGGGGCCGATCGGCCGGCATGAGCTCGCCGCCCCGCAGATCGAGTTCGGTGAACTCGCCGTGCGGGCTAGTGAGCAGCCCTACCAGCTCGTACGGGTAGATCGTGCCGCGGCGGCGTGCCCGCAGCACCTTTTGGTAGTAATCGTTCAGCGGCGCTAGCGGCCGGGTCGGCGGCCCTTCCACCGAGACGGCGACGCTCTCGCCAGGCTCGTAGCAGAGCCGGGTCACTACGTAGCGGAGCGCGCCGTCCGCATCGGCGAGCCGACCCTGCACAAGAACCTCCTGGATGCCGGCCTGCGTGACGAGAGGCGCGGTGGCGCGCTGCCATGCGGCCAAGTCCTCCGGCACCACGTTGACCACCGGGCGGATGTCAAGCCACACGTGGTTCATGTCCAGCCACTGGCCCGCGGGGTCGAGGTCATGGCGGACTCTGCCTATCGCGTCCACGCAGGCGGCCAGCACCGTCTCCGCACCCTCGATCCCGGTGATCCGCCCGTCAGCGCCGCGCGTGACCTCGAACCGGTGCACCTGCGCCAGTGCTACCAGCCGCTGGTCGGCGGCGTTGTCTTTGGCCTTGCAGAGGTACAGCAGGACACCCTCCGGCACCGGACCCGCGGCACGGTCAGCGACCAGGCCGGCGACCCGGGTGACGTGGAAGTTCTGCAGCCGCCATAGGTGCAGCCGCCGTCCCACCAGCGGGTGCACCCCACGAATCAGAGCGTCCTCGGCGAACTCGCCGACGCCGGTGGCGATGTGGCGGCGGAAGGTAAAGTACTCGACCGGCGGGTCGGTCTGGTTACCGCCTATCACCCCTACCACAATGCGCCGGACTTGGTCGGCGATACCTCTCGAGACCAGCGCCTCATGCAGCTGCGCCGACCGCTCCTCAGCAGTGGCGGGCGCGCAGGTCCAGGTCAGGTACAGGTCCGCGACGCGGACGTGGTCATCGGGAGCGGCCTTCAGCTGCGCGCACAGGTCGGCGGGCAGCCGCCCGCCTGGGACGAGTTCCTCGAACCGGCCCACGGTGACCACCGCGGTGGTCGCAGACACCCGCTTCGGCTGGAGCTCCAGGTTATAGTCGCACGTCACAAACGGGCGACCCCCGAGTTCGAACGTGCGAAGGGACTGCATGTCCTGCAGGCCGTAGTGCCACCGCGCTGACACTTCGAGTATCGGCTCGCGAGCCGACCACTGGCCCGAGACTCGTTCCCCGAGGAAGCCGTCCAGTGGCTGGGGAATGTCGACTAGGGCGGCGATACGCCGCTCCCGCTCCGGCCCGTCGGGCATGCCGGCCAGCGCCTGCAGTTCGCTGGGCACACCGGCCAACGCGGCGGCACGAGCGGCCTCGGCCTCCGGCTGGTGGAACCAGCGGAACGCCACTCTGTGGGCCATGTCGGCGGCCAGCGGAGAGCGAACCCGCAAAGCGCGCACCAGCCGGTCGATGAGTCCGCGCGCGTGGGCGACTGGGGCGGGTTCGGCGGTCCACACTGTCAGCAGCGCCCGCACCGCCTGCACGCCAATGTCGTAGCGCTTGCGGGCGAGGAACATCCGGAACACCGCCTGCTCCAGCGCGGGAGTTGGGTCCAGCTCGGTGACGCCGTAATGGCGCAGAGCGCGCTCTAGCGCGCGGCGGAACTCAACAGATACCCCGGACCGGTCCACGCTCAGGCTCTGCAGGTAGGTATGGAACTGCTCGCGCGGGCTGCGGTGCGAATCGGGACCCGGCTGGGCCGAGGACAGCTCGGCGATGTCAACGAACGCTGTCACCAGGTCCAGCTCGCCTTGACGCACCGGCGCGCCCGCGGCGACCGCGGCATCTCGACTGGCGAGGTAGCCGGCGATCGTGTCCGCTGGCGGCTCATCGGCCATGTCGAAGCCCAGCACGAGACCACGCAGCCACGCAAGCGCATCTGCGGCGCGCTCCGACGCAGAGGCCTTGGCTTGTTGCGGGACCATAAGGTCGACCGGCGCGGACGACGGCGGCTTCCCTGCGGTGTCGTCCGTCCCGGTCGGCTCCAGGCGAGCCAGCGGCGCGCCGGACTCGACCTGGCTACCCACGAAGACCAGCAGCTCACGTATCCGCGCGCTGAACGGCGCTCGCACTACGGTCTCCATCTTCATGCTTTCCAGGATCAGGACCTGGCTGCCCGCGCTCACCTCGGCGCCCACCGCGACCGGCGTGGCGATCACCAGCGCCGGGGCCGGCGCGCGCAGCATGTCGCACTCGTCCCGGCTGACCCGGTGGGTGACCCCGTCCACCTCGACTACGTGCACCGAGCCGTGGATGGCGGTAACGAGCCGGTAGGCGAGCCGGTTCACTGTCAGTCGGCTCAGGTGCGCATCCAACCGCTCCAGCGCTGCGTCGAGAACGACAGTCTCACCGGCGGCGTCCTCAATGCGGACTCGATAGTGGCCCGCGTCGATGCAGGCGACGCCGACCTTGTATGGCCGGTCGCAGACCTTCAGCTCGATGATTTGGCGGGCTCGTGGCGCACGTGCGGGCGGCCGCCGCGGCCAGATTCCCACAGCCGGGTGCGCTCGATGGTCTCGGCCTGTTCATAGCCGTCAATCGCCGCGGCGGCCAGCGCGATGCCGGCATGTTGACGAGCCACCAGGCGGCCTTCGGCGCGAGCCCGGTCCACCCATCCGGTGTCGGCGGTCGCCTCGACCACCTCCGGTGCTTCCAGCAGCGCTGTCAGGAAGCTCTTATTGGTGGTCCCGCCGTCCACGATCACGGTCGTCTCCGCGACCGCGCGGCGTAGCCGCGCCAGCGCCTCGCCGCGGTTCCTCCCGGCCGCGATGATCTTGGCGATCATCGAGTCGAAATCCGGCGGAATGACATCGCCCTCGACTACGCCCGTGTCGATGCGGATCCCGGGGCCGGTCGGCCAGCGCAGCAGCTGGATGCGGCCCGGCGCGGGTGCGAAGTCACGGTCAGGATCCTCTGCGTTCAGCCGTGCCTCCACCGCGTGCCCCCGCTCCGTCGGCCGCTGTCCCTCTAGGTGCCCGCCCGCCGCCACGTGCAGCTGAGCCTTCACCAGGTCGAACCCGGTGGTCGCCTCCGTGATGGGGTGTTCGACCTGCAGCCGTGTATTGACCTCCAGGAACGCGAAGAACCGCTCCGTCGGGTGATACAGGAACTCGACGGTGCACGCGCCGCAGTAGCCAGCCGCCACGGTTAGCCGCTCCGCGGACTCCTTCAGCTCCTGCGCCTGCTCCCGCGTCAGCAGCGGCGAGGCCGACTCCTCGATGACCTTCTGGTTGCGCCGCTGGATGGAGCAGTCGCGCACCCCCAGGGCCCAGGCCGTGCCGAAGCTGTCCGCGATCACCTGCACCTCGACGTGCCGCGCCCCGGTGACCAGGCGTTCCAGGAACACCACGCCGCTACCGAACGCTCGCTCAGCCTCCTCGCTGGTGCGCTGATACGCCTCCCGCAGCTCGTCGTCTGAGCCGATTGTGCGAATGCCGCGACCGCCGCCGCCCGCCGTCGCCTTGAGCATGAGCGGATAGCCGATACGCTGCGCTTGCTCCAGTGCCTCGGCGAGGGTGCTCACCGGCCCTCGGCTCCACTCCGCCACCGGTAGCCCGACCTTCTCGGCGATCAGCTTTGCGCCGATCTTGTCGCCAAGCTTGCGCATCGCCTCCGCGCTCGGGCCGATAAAGGTCACCCCAAGCCGGTCGCACAGCTCGGCGAACGCCGGGTCCTCAGCGACAAAGCCCCAGCCTACCCAGGCCGCGTCCGAGTTGGTCTCAACCAGTGCAGACGCCAGCACTGTCAGATCCAGGTATGGCCGCGCCGACGCCGGGCCCAGGCAGTAGGCCAGGTCCGCTTCGCGCACGAAGGCGGCGTGCCTCTCGGACTCGGTGTATAGCGCGATTGTTCGGATTGGCGGGCACTCGTCGAGCGGCTCCCGCTCGGCGTTGAGCTCCCGAACTGCGTGAATCAGCCGACATGCCGCTTCGCCTCTATTAACCACGGCAATCCGCCTGTAAATATTCACTACTCGCTCCAATCTCTCTTTACTGCATGCTGCGCTATGAATCGCACCTAAAGTCGGCGGAGATGGAACGGCTTCATGGGAGAGGTGACTCGTGTCTATCGCCGTCCCTCTCCCGGCAATCCACCGTCCAGTACTTTGCCGAATTCGTTCGGCAGGGCAGCCATGCGACCATGGTGCCAACTGACCAGGGAATGGCGCAACAGCACGCCGGACGGCCGGATATGGCGTTCAATTGACGACCGTGCGGTAGTTGAATAGCCTGTGCCGCCCACGCGTGGGGAAGGTCGTGCAGCGCCGTCGGGCCGGGGACGGATTTCCCCCGGTCCTTCGTGTGGCCGGACGAGGCTTAGGCGTTCAACCGCTCTGATAGTGCAGTTGGACGTAGCTGGACGTCGGCGTTCTCTTGCCGGGGCTTGCTTATGTGGTGTCGGGGATCTAGGGGTTTTGAACTTCAAACAATGACGCCCTCAGTCAAGACCACGAACGCAAGAGAAGACCCGGCCTACCTATCTAGTCACCGCCTTGTTAACCGCGTCGAGACGGGACACTGCCCCGAGCTTGACGAAGATGTTCCTGAGATGGCGCTTGACCGTCGCCTCGGTCAGCCCTAGGCGGGCAGCGATCTGGCCATTGCTGAGTGCCTGGGCTACTAGGCCGAGCACTTCATGTTCCCGGTCTGAGAGCTCTCCGTGCTCCGGCTTTTGCCGGACGGCCTGCAGGCTTTCCTGGGACACGCTGAGGATGATCCGGCCGGCATCCGCGTGTACGGCGCGGATGGCGACCACGAGCTCTTGCCAGTGAACGGACTTCAGCAGGTAAGCGCGGACGCCAGCAGCCAGGGTCGCCTGCACAAGTTCGGGTCCCTCGTGCATGCTCAAGATGATGATCCGTGACCGGGGGGAGCGTTCTGCTATCCGTCGCACCGTCTCGGTGACCTCTCCGCCGGGAATCTCGACGTCGAGCAGAACGATGTCGGGCTCTGTCTCCGCGGCCAGTTTCACCGCCTCGTCGGCCTCGCCGGCCTCGCCCACCACCCGCACGTCTTCTTGCGTCTCCAGAAGCTTTCGGAGTCCCTGGCGGACGAGCGCGTGGTCATCGACCATGAGAATAGTCGTGGGGTCATTCTCGTTGCGCATCACGAGCTCCGGGAAGCGGAATGAGAAGCTCCAGTTGGGTTCCCTGCCCAAGCGTGCTCGCCATGGTCAGGCGCCCGCTGAGCAGGGCGGCACGCTCATGCATCGAGCTGCGCCGACACCCGTGGACACCTCACCGATCAGGAAGCCGCAGCCGTCGTCCTCCATCCATGCGCGCAGTTCATGCGGGGCGAGAATGATGTCGATCAGCAGCGTCCGCGGGCACCCGTGCGTCAGCGCGTTGCGGATCGCCTCCCGGATGATCAGGAAAGCCTCTCCGATGACGGCGGGCGGCACCCAGTTTTCGTTTCCGCTTACCCGCAGCCGCACATCGGCCTCGCTGGAAACAGAGTCGAGATACATGACTAGCGAGTTTTCCAGGCTATGCATCGCTTCCCGGCGCAGGTCGGAGGTTACGACCCGGAGCCGGCGCATGGTCTCAGTGATCGCCCCCCGCACTGACTCCCCCTGCGCGGACGGCTCCTGCATGGGTGTCCCTCGCATGGGGTACCGAACGGACGCGGTCTTGGCGCTTCCTGCAGCCGGCTCACGCTCGCTGGCGAGCTGGTAGAGCTCGAACTGGCGGAGGGCGACGCTCATGCTCTCGCCGAGTTGGTCGTGGATGTCTCGTGCGATGCGCTGCCGCTCCTCGATGTGCGCCTGGTCGATGCGATCCAGCAAGAGGTCGGTGTAGGCGTGAGTAGCCTCCCTGATCCGTCTGCCGATGCTCTTGTTCAAGGCGATGACGGCCGTCACGAAGCACGGGAGCAAGTCCGGGTCGGACCTGACGTGGCTGCCCAGGGATCTGACGGTCACCTCGAAGAGGAGATTCGCGACCCGCAGCAGATCCGCTGGGCTGAGGGGGCTGCCGGCTTGTGTCTTCGCCATCTGGGCCGCCCCGTTCAGCGGGGTGAGGAACATGGCGTGATCTTCCGGCCGGGTCTCGTTCCCTTCCACGATCGCCGCAACGTCGGCAATGATCTCCGCAGCGTCCAGCATCGCCCGTTCACGGGTTCTGGAGTCCGTGACGATCGGGCTGACGAGGTCTTGCAGACTACCCGCGTACGCTGCCAGGACGGCGTCGCGCTCGGTCCTGATGATTTCGGCGAACCGCGCGTGCTGTGCGTTGGCCTGCCCTGGGAGGGGCGGCAAGTCTCCCGTCACGGACCTCCCTGGCGACGGCGATCTGCTAGTCGTTCCCTGCGAGAAGATATTGGCCCTTCCCATCAGCGCCGGCGGCTGCCTGGCGCCTCGCAGCTATGCGACTTCAGCGCTGCCAGGACCTTTGAATGTTAATGGTGTGTTTGAATGCTAATATTCTGTCCCTCTTGAGGCGAGGGGTCAATGGGCCAACACCAACCAGCGCATCGTGTAGGCGGCCCGGATCGTGTCGGCGTCCGCGTCTTGCTGGTCCAGCAGGGTAGTGGTGATCGTGTAGGTCTCGCAGACCTCGCTGGCCTCGCCAGGCCCGCTGCCACCGCCTGATCGCACAGGTCCTCGATCATCCCGCCGCCCAGCACAGTCTCCAGCAGCACCTGATCCGGCAGCCACCGACACCCCTAGCCCTAGCCCTACCCCTAGCCCTACCCCTACCAGGAGCCCTCCCTCATGCCCAGAACAGCCCCTAAACCCCAGCTCACGGCCCATAACGCCTTAAGTCTGTGGTGTTGAGTCAATGGGCGGTCAACGGTTGCCCGCTCGGCAGCGCGTGGCGGTCGGTAGCAGGATATTTATGGCGGCTACTTAAAGTAACGATGCCAGAATTTCCACTACCGGCTATACTAACTTATGACTGTACTTGACATTACACGATTGGGCGATCAGACTGCAGCCGGACTAATGGGACATTACCCTCAGCCTGGCGTGCTCTCTTGTGCCTGATTAGTGATAGATGACAGGGTGGACAGTCGGCTAGTCGGGCCTAGGCGGCCTCATCCGACCCTTAGTTCCGCTGCGGAGCCTTCTGTGGAGTTTCGAGTACTTGGGCCGCTTGAGGTTGTGGCTGGTACTGAACGACTTGAGCTAGGCGGAGCCCGCCAGCAGATCGTCCTTGCTACCCTCCTGCTCAACCCGAACAAAATCGTCATCATCGACCGGCTGATCGAGGCCATCTACGGTGAGGACCTGCCGCCGACATCGCGTGCTCAAGCCCAGATCAGCATTTCATCGCTGCGGCGCATCTTCGCTACGCATGGTCACGAAGGGATCATCACGACCCATGACCGTGGCTATGTCATCCGGGTAGAGAGTGGACAGCTCGACTCGCTGCGGTTCGAGGGGTTGATCACCAACGCCCGCGCCGCACGCGTGGAGGACAAGCTGGAGCTGGCGATCGCGCGCTACCGGGACGCCCTCAGGCTCTGGCGAGGACCGGCGCTCGACGGCATGTACAGTCAGCTTGTGCAGGTGGCGGTGAGCCGACTTGACGAGCAGCGCATCGCCGCCAACGAGGATCGCATCGAGCTTGAGCTTCAGGTGGGCAGGCACTACGAGCTCGTCGGCGAGCTCGGCGAGGTTAGCGCGCGATTCCCGCTGCGGGAACGCCCGCGCGGCCAGTTGATGCTCGCGCTGTACCGGTGCGGCCGGGTCGCGGAAGCGCTGCAGGTTTACCAGCTCACCCGGCGGGCCATGATCGACGAGCTGGGAATCGAGCCGAGCGAGCGCCTGCGGCAGCTCGAGCATTCCATCCTGGCGTCCGACCCCGGCCTCGATCTGCCCTTGGCTCCCGTCCGAGCGGCAACCCGTCAGGTCAAGCAGCAGGTACCAAATTTGCTGCCGGCCGATATCGCCGACTTTACCGGCCGAGAGGATGAAGTCGACCAGATATACGATTATCTGATCCCGGCAGGCGATCGGGAGAACCGTCTCGTGGCTCCGATCGTGGTCCTAGTAGGTAAGGGCGGAATAGGGAAAACCAGCATTGCGTCGCACGCGTCACATGGCATGGCCAGCCATTTTCCCGACGGTCAGCTTTATGCTGACTTCCACGGCGGTACCTCGCATTCGGTTCAGCCAGTACAGGTGCTTGAGCGCTTTCTGCGGGCGTTTGGCGTGCCGGGTACGCAGATCCCGGAGGGAATGGACGAAAGGGCCGAGCTGTACCGCAACCTCATCGGCGACCGGAAGGTCCTGGTCGTGCTGGACGACGCCGCAGGCGAGAGCCAGGTCCTGCCACTGCTCCCGGGAGACGGGAACGCCGCGGTAATCGTCACAAGCCGAAGCAGGCTCGCCGGGCTCCCCGGCGCCCTCCGCGTCGAGGTCGATGTCCTCGACGCTGACAAGTCGCTAAACCTGCTCGCGAGCATCGTCGGCGCGGCACGTGTGCAGGCGCAGACCGAGGCGGCCCAGGCGGTCGCCGAGCATTGCGGTCACCTCCCGCTCGCGCTGCGCATCGCCGGAGCGCGGCTTGTCGCGCACCCGCACTGGAGCATCCAGCGGCTGGTTGAGCGTCTAGCGGACGAGACCCGCCGCCTAGACGAGCTCAGGCACGGCGACCTGGCCATCCGGCCGAGCATCACGCTCACCTACGACACCGTGAGCGAAGATGCCAGGCGGCTGTTCCGCAGGCTCGCCCTGCTCGACACGCCGGTCTTTTCAGGCTGGCTGAGCGCGGCCCTGCTCGATGAGCAGGTCCCCGAAGCCGAGGACCTGCTTGACGATCTTGTCAGCGCGCAGTTGATCGATACTATCGACGACGGCTCGGGGGCGTACAGCCAGTACCGGTTTCACGACCTGATCCGGGTGTTCGCGCGCGAGTGCCTCGCCGCCGAGGAGTCGGCCGCTGACAGGAAGGCGGCGCTCGAGCGCGCGCTCGGCGCCCTGCTCTTCCTCGCGGAGAAGGCCCGCTACCGTTTCTACAGCGGCGAATACCTGCGGATACACAACGACGGGCTCCGCTGGCCGCTGCCCAGCTACGTGGTCGATCAACTGGTGAGGGACCCGCTGGCCTGGTACGACAGGGAACGTACCACGCTGGTCTGCGGGGTACGGCAGGCAGCGCAGGCGGGCTTTGTCGAGCTGTGCTGGGGGCTGGCGTCCAGCGCGGTCACGCTGTTCGATTCAAGGGCCTATCTCGACGACTGGCAGGAAACCCATACCGTGGCGCTTGAGGCGACCAGGAAGGCGCACCTGATCCGCGGCCAGGCGGCGATGCTCTATACCACGGGGACGCTGCACATGACGCAGCAGCGCTTTGACCAGGCGCGCGAGGAACTGGACGAGGCGGCGCAACTGTTCCGCGACAGCGATGACGAGCACGGCGTGGCGCTCGTGATCAGGCACATAGCGTTCATAGACCGGCTGAGCGGGCGGCTCGACTCCGCCGCCAGGCGCTACGCGGAGGCGCTGGCGATCTTCGGACGTACAGGGGACCACATCGGTTCCGCCTTTGTGCTGCAGAACCTGGCCCAGGTCAAGCTCGAACTCGGCGATCCCGACCGGGCGAAGGAGTTGCTCTCCGACGCGCTGCACATGTGCCGCATCGCGCACTGCGGGAGGATCGAGGCGCAGGTGCTCCACCGGATGGGCGAGGCCTTCCTGCTGGACGGCGATCTGGCTCATGCCGTTGAGACGTTCGAACTCGCGCTGACGATGATCCGGGACGTCGGCGATCCCATCGGGGAGGCATACATCCTGCACGGCATGGGCGTAGCTCAGTTGCGGCAGGGCCGTTATGGCAAGGCGGGGGAGGCGCTGCAGCGTGCCCTAGACCTGGCCGAAGGCGTTGGCGCGGTCCAGGCCAAGGCGCGAGCGCTGCTCGGGCTGTGCGAGCTTGCGCTCGCGATAGGGGATCCGCATGAGGCGGTGGAGGTCGGGCGGCAGGCTGTTAATGCGTTCCGCAGCATTGATGCGCCGCTCTACGAGGCAGACGTACTTACCCAGTTGGGCGGTGCGTACTCGGCTTTGGGTGATTCAGACGCCGCGGGCACGGCTTCGGCGGCAGCGGCAATCCTGCGTGCCGTCGAGCAGGCCTGACAGCTGCGCGCCCAAACCGCGCCGCGTTCTTGTGCTTTACCATGTCGTGGGTCCCGATCGCCGCGGCCAGCTCAAGCTTCGCCAGCCGCTAGGACTAGGTCAACGCCCGGGGCGTGACGGTCAGCCCCAGTTGTTCTCGCCGGGGCTGACCGTCACGCTTGAGACCGTCGTGGCCGCGGGGGGGCCGCCGACGGACGAGACGACGACGCGGACGGTGGCGACCCCGCCCATGATGATTATGGCGCTAACTGAGGCAATGACGTACTTGATTCCCCGCTCGGCAGCGTGTCTGCTCATGCTCCTCGGCCCTTTTCGTGTCTTACGTGATTTCGGCTTTCAGCCGTTGTACGTAAGTTATTGCGGGCCGCCTTCGCCGCCTTATTGACCGGGGAGGGCTGACCGATAGCGGGACGGCCGAAGCTATAAGAACCCGTACCACACCGATGCAGGTTGTCGGGTGCCGTGGACGAGCGGGAAGGAGCACGGGCGCGGTCATGAGCGCACAGTTGTTCGCAGTTGCTCACCCCTGCGTGGGCTACAGGTTGAGTTACGACAGGTTGAGTTACGGGCGGGTGTTGTGAGGTGAAAATAGTTACGCAGGTGGTTGACGCCGAGCGGCGCATGCAGGGGGCGCCCGTCATGCTGCTTTATCCGCCTGGCCTCGGTTACAAAGCCGAGTTCTTCGGCTGCCTCTACGGCGGCGCGATCGCAGTTCCCGTGGACCTGCCCGAGCGTGCGAGCCGGGCCGTGTCATGGCTGCCGCCCTACGACAGCGTGCGCCTGATCGGCGGCATCATCCAGCCGCTGTCCGACGGGTTCCCCGTGACGCTGATGGCGCCGGCCGACTTCCATCGTCGGTCGGCGCGATGGCTGGAGGAGATCTCGCGGGTCCGGGCGACATCGAGCGGCGGACCGAGCTTCGCCGATGACCTCTGCCTGCAGAAGATGACCGCGGGGGAGCGCTGGCAACTCGACCCGAGTAGCTTGCTGGTCGCCTTCAACGGCTCGGAGCCGGTCCGCGCGCAGACGATGGAGAGGTTCGCGCGGGTCTTCGCGGCATCGGGATTCCGTGGGGAGGCGTTCCGGCCGTGCTACAGCCTCGCCGAGGACACCCTCCGCATTACCCGGGGGACCCCCTGGCCTCCCGATGAGACCAGGTCATTCGATGTGGTGGCGTCGCGTCGCGGCGCGGCCACTCGGGGCACGGCTTACAGCAACTCCCGTTTCCTGGTCTCGCGCGGCGTCACGTCGCATGACAGCAGGACCAAGGACCTGATCGTCATCCGCGACCGCAAATACCATACGCAGGACATCGAGGTCACCGTGCAGCAGAGCAGCTCGGTGCTGCGCCACGGTCGGGGCGCGGCGTTCACGGTCGCGGACGACGGCGAGAACCGGCTCGTCATCGTGACGGAAGTCATTCGGCAGGCCGGTCGGCTCGATGTCGGCAAGATAGCTGCGGCGATTCGCGCCGCCGTGGCTGCGGAGCACTGCCTCCAGGTGCATACGCTTGTTCTGCTGCCGTCTGGCGCGCTCCCGAAGACGTCGAGTGGCAAGGTCCAGCGGCGCCTCTGCGAAGCCCTGTTCAACCGGGGAAGGCTGCCCGAGCTGGGCCGCAGCGTGCTCGCCCAGATGTCTGGCGGCGACCGGCTACGGCTGGGACGACATGCATTGCTCGCGGTGCGTTCCGCGGCCCGGCGGGATCTCCTGCGGGAATACCTCTGCCGGCTCGTCGCCTCGACCTGCCAAGCAGAGGAGGTGGAACTGGGGGATGCCCCGCTGCTCGCGCTGGGCACCGACACCTACGCCATGATCAACATTCAGTACTCGGTGGAGACGGACCTAGGCGTGCACCTTACTCTGGCAGACCTGTCCCAGGCCGCCAACCTCACCGAACTAGCGGCCCGGCTGGATGAGCTGCTCGCCGTCACCGTGCCCCCGCCACGGCACGAGGTCCTTCCCACGGACCGGTCGCTGTGGTTCATCCGGGACATTGAAATAGCCGCGGGTGAGCGTAGTATCATGACCGCGCTGCGCATCCGCGGTAAGCTCGATACCGCGTTCCTGGACAGCGCGGTTGACGCCCTCGAGACTCGCCGGACAGCTAGTGGCCGGGTGGGCGTCCCCGACGAAATAGCCTCCCGCCAGCGGATTGCCGGGAGTGCACCTAGGGCATGGCTGCGGGAGATCGATGCTGGCAAGGTCAGCGACGCGGAGCTGGCCGATCGTCTCGAGCTTGCGGCGGGTGAGCCTTTTCGTGGCGGGCCGCTGCTACGCGTTCATCTTTACCGTCGACCAACGCTTGACCCTGTGCTGCTCGTGGTGGCCCACCAGCTCATCGCCGACATCTGGTCGATGTCAGCCCTCGTCAGGGATTTCGAGCTACTATTCGCCAAGACGCCCGGGAACGTGCCCGCACCACCTGACCCGACCCACTTCGTCCGGCACTACTCCTGGATAAACGGATCGCGGATATCAGTCCCTCCCAGGACGGACCTCGTGACCGCCAGAGGCAATGCCGGCCGGTAGCCATGGACGCATGCGATGTGCGGAACCCGGGTATCGATGTCAGGCACGGGCCTTCATTAGTGGTCATCGAGTTCGCCTGCATTAACCCAGTAGCGCCGCTTCCATCTCTGGGTAGCGCTCGGTCACCCAGATATCTGAGTAGACCGTATCGACGTATTTATCACCCATGTCAGGCGATATCGCTGCTATACGGGAACCGGGCGGCAGGTCCGGAGCGAGCTCGCTCACCGCGGCCAGCACCGTCCCAGTGGATCCGCCTGCCAGCAGTCCGTACCTTGCGGCGACCTGACGGCAGACGGCGACCGTGTCGGCCTCCTCGATCAGCACCTTCTCGAATCGGCCGTCGTCGGTGTAGATCTCGGGCCGGCGACTGGTGCCCAGGCCGGGGATAAACCGCGGAGCCGCCGGGTTGCCGAAGGTCACCGACCCGGCGGCGTCCACCCCGATGATCCGGGTATGGGAACTGTGCGTGGCGAAGTACTGGACACAGCCCATCAGGGTCCCGGTCGTGCCCACTCCCACGAAGAGGGCGTCCACCGCTCCCAGGCCATGGTGGATGGCCCTGGCAGTCTGGTCGCGATGGGTCTGGACGTTGGCGGGGTTTGCGTACTGGTTGACCCAGAGCAGATCCGGGTCCAGGTCAAGCTGCTGGCGGATGTAGTCGAGCCTGGTCTGGAGGTACCCGCCGTTTACATCCCGGACGCGGACCTCTACCACCTCCGTACCCAGGCATTCCATGACCCGGATCGCGTGCCGGGCAGCATTGGGATCGGTCACCACGGTCAGCGGATATCCCCTTTCCGCGCACACCACGGACAGGGCGACACCCAGGTTCCCTGACGACGACTCAATGACCCGGATACCCGGGCGTAGCGCACCGATCACCTCCAGCGACTGGATCAGGCCGTTGGCCGTCTTGAGCTTGATCGACCCGGCCGGATTGAGTCCCTCCAGCTTGAGATACACCTGCCTGCCTGGTACGAAGTCATGGAGAAGCAGGAAGATGTCGTCTGTGACGATATCCGAGATCTTCTCGTAGATCATGCCGGACCCTTGCTGGTCTGCTTGTATCGATCAAGTTCGAAATAGAAATTGTCGATGATCACATCCTGGCCCTGTCGGCGTACCTCGTCGTAGACGAACTTGCCGACTGCCAGGTCAAGGACGCCGAGGCCGAAGGGTGAGAAGACCAGCGGGCGGTCGGCGGGCGGCAGGCATGCACCGGTCATCACGTCGTACAAGGTGCCGTTCAGGAAATTCCGGTTACCCTCGCGCTGCTCGGTGAGGTGCACCGAAGTGTTCGCCCGCAGGCAGTGATCCACGTCGTCGACGATGTTCGCCGCCGCGAGGATGACATCCGGGGACAGGTCCCGCAGTGATACATGCAGCACCAGTGGGTTGTGACTGAACCAGCCCGGCTCGTGCACGTGCGGGGTGCCCGCGATCGTAGCGAAGACGATGAGATCACAGCGGCGGATCAGGTCCTCGGCGCGGTCGCGTACGATGACGGGCCCCGATACGCCGGAGCGCTTCAGGCAGTCGGCGAACGCGGCGGCATGCTCCGCGTGCGTGTCGTAGGCGTCTATCTCATCGAAGGACCAGCCGGTGCCTGCCAGGTAGGCGTGGATATAGCGGGCGATCAGCCCAGTTCCTACGAATCCAGCCCGGATCGGCCGTACGCGATCCCGGCTGAGAACAGCCGCGGCCAGGGCCGCGGATGCCGCCGTCCTGGCCGCGCTGATGATGGAGCTCTCAAGGCAGGCGAAGGGATACCCGGTCTGCTGGTCATTGAGCACGAGCACCGCCGACGCCCTCGGTAGCCCGGATTCGATATTCTTGGGAAAGCTGGAAATCCACTTCAATCCATGCAGGCCCTGCTCGCCTCCGAGAGACGCCGGCAGTGCTATAATCCTCGCCTCGGGTCTGTCGGGAAACGATAGAAAATACGATGGCGGATTAACTGTCGCGCCATTTCCGTGAACTCGGTAAGTTTTCTCGATTATCTCGACGACTTTCCGCTGCCGCCCGTCAAGCACATCGTGTACCTGCGCTCCTGATATGACCGACATCGTCGGTACCTTATCCGAAGGCAACATCTAGAGCTCCCGGGTAGCTGGCGCGGCCAGGAGGATGCGGTGCATCGGTGCGTCGAGCAACGCGATCCGCTTCAGGCCAGCCCGCGCCAGCCATGCGTCGTAATCTTGTATCGAATAGGCGTCACCACCGCCGGAAGCGAGCATTGAGGCTGCGAAGAGCCGGAAGAACCGGTCCTGAGTCGATTGTCCAGCAAGATCGTCGATGACGATGTGGTCGGCGATCGCAACGATCCCGTCAGGCGCCAGCGCCGCTGCGCATCTACGGGCGAGCTGCGCCGCGCTATCAGGTGTTTGGAGATGGAAGATGTTGGCCAGGAACACCAAGTCGAAACCTTCGCCCAAGCACTCGTTCTGGAAGTCGATGGTGACCGTGCGGAAGCGGTTCCCCACTCCCAGGCTTTCCGCCTGCGCCTTCGCGATTGACAGGATGCGCTCGACATCGACCCCGGTCACCGACACTGAAGAGAACCGGCTGGCGAGCAACTGCCCGTACAGCCCGGTTCCGCATCCGACGTCGAGCATCCGGTAGAGCTTCTTCGCCGCCGGCCAGCCCCGGCGCTCCAATGCGTCCCCCAGTATCCTGACCACAGGCGGCGCCCAGAAATTGATCCCTCGCACCAGCTGCTCATATTCCTCTTCGGAGATCTGGTTGAGACGGTCGGAGCCGTTCTCTTCGTAGGAACCGGTGCGCACGGCTCGGGCCAGATCACGCCATGCGCCCCAGGCGAGGTGCCGGTCGTAGGCTATCTTCCCGCTCAGACTGTAAATGCCTCCTGGCAGCAGGCAGTCACGAGAGTACTCGGGAAAGATGTAGATCGCGGTGTCTTCCAGGCCTGATTTCCGGTCAATCAACTCATAGGCATACAACGCGTCAAGCAGGACCCGGGTCGCTCGCGCATCGGTGCCGCAGGCCTCGGCTACCTCCGCACTCGTCATCGGTCCTTCGGAGAGGACACGGAAGACACCTAGGTCGTAGGCAGCCTCAATCGCGCCGGGTGCCCACAGCGCGATCAGATGCTCATACCAGCGGTGCGCCGCCCGGACTGTCCGCTGATCGCCAGTGTTGTCGGGTAGCAATGACAAGTCAACGAGGGTGTGAATACCGGCATCGCTACCAAGCGGGTTCTCCACTTGGAGCGCACCGGCCTCGATTTGCTTTCCCTCAGGACTGAAGCTCATCCCGTCTCTCCTTTGCCGATTTAAAGATGGCGCTCGTTGGGGTTGACGGCAATTAATTGGCTGAACAGGGCCTACCGTACGAATCACGCAGTGGGTGCGCCAGAGCGTCCGGTGAGGCTGAAGAAGACATCGTCGAGTGATGGCCGGCGCAATGCGAAGTCCATAACCTCTATCCCGGCCGACTGCAGCGCGCTTGCTGCGGCCGTCAGCGTGGTTATCCCGTTCTCCAATGGAACGGAAATGCAATTGCGATGGGTATCGACAGCAGGCGCGACGAGGCTGACCGAAGTGAGCGCAGCCACGGCGCTCGGGATATGGTCCGGTCGCAGGAGGGAGATCTCAAGGCGGTCGCTGCCTACCTTGCGCTTGAGCTGGTCCGCTGTCCCCTCGGCGATCACCATCCCGGCATTGATGACGACGATCTGATCCGCGAGCTGGTCGGCTTCCTCAAGGTACTGGGTGGTCAGCAAGACGGTAACCCCCTGTGCCACCAGCTCACGTACCGTCTCCCATACCGCGAGTCGGCTATTCGGATCCAGCCCCACCGACGGCTCATCCAAGAACAATACCGCCGGTGATCCCAATAGGCTCGTAGCGAGATCCAGCCGACGGCGCATTCCTCCGGAATACGTCCTGACCGGCCGGTCCGCGGCGTTGACAAGTTCGAACCGCTCGAGCATCTCGCCCGCACGCTGCTTGGCCCGGCGTCGCCCCAGGTGCAGCAATGTTCCGAGCAACACGAGATTCTCCCGGCCCGTCAGCGTCTCATCCACTGAGACGTACTGCCCAGCGAGTCCGATAAGCCGCCGTACTTCCTTTGGCTGCCTTCTTACATCGAGTCCTGCTACGGTGACCTGGCCTTCGTCTGCCGTCACCAGGGTGGTGAGTACGCGAACCGTGGTCGTCTTCCCGGCGCCGTTAGGTCCTAGGAGCGCGAGGACTGTCCCTGCCGGTATCGCTAGGTCTATGCCGCGAAGCGCCTCGTGTCCCTTATACCGTTTCTTCAGACCGATGGCCTGGACCAAATAATCCATGCATGCCTCCTGGCAATCGCGGTTGAGGTCCTCCGACGCCTGCTGTGTCGTGAGCGACCACCGAAGATACGGTCAGCAGCCAGCCTGTTCGATGCCGCTGACGAAAACCTGACCGCTTAGTGACTGCGCCCGTCCTGGTCAACGGCCGAGGTATGTCAGCACTGCCAGCACCCTGCGATTATCGTCGTCAGATGGGGCTAGATCTAGCTTGGCGAATATGGCGGTGTTATGCTTCGCGACGGCGCGCTCGCTGACCAACAGCCGCTGCGCTATGGCCGCGTTCGAGCGTCCTTCGGCCATCAGCTTCAGGACTTCGCGTTCCCGCGGGCTCAGCTTCGCCAGCGGGCGGTCATTCGCGCTACGTGCCAGTAGCCGGGTGATGACCTCGGGATCCATCGAGGTACCACCGCCGGCGACCCGCTGCACGGCTTCGGCGAACTGATCGCCGTCGGTGACGCGATCTTTGAGCAGGTACCCGATGCCGCCGGTGCCCTGGGCGAGCAACTCGCGGGCGTAAAGCTGCTCGACATATTGCGAGAGTACGAGTATCGGCAGGCCCGGCACCTGCCGTCGAGCCTCCAGTGCGGCTCTCAGCCCTTCGTCGGTGAACGTTGGGGGAAGCCGGACGTCCACGATGGCCACATCGGGCCGGAGCCGGACCAGCGTCGGCACCAGCTCCGGCCCGTTGTCCACCGCGGCGACGACCTCGAAGCCGTACTCGGCCAGCAGACGGGTGAGGCCTTCTCTCAGCAGGAAGAGGTCTTCGGCAATGACAATCCTCAAGGCAGCTCCATCGTGACCATGACCGGCCCGCCTAGCGGGATGCTCACCGAGCCTTGCGTTTCCCAATAGCAGGCGTTTTCATTATACGTGGCCCCGCTTCATGTCCAGTCTCGTCACGGCTCTTGAACTACTTGTCATCCTCGTTGGCACGCTGCCTGCGCGCAGTGACACTAACTCCCGGGTCTTAGGTGTACAAAACTCTACCCGAAAGACGCACAGTAGCAGCCCTATTTATTCAGCGTCCCCCTAGGTAGTGTCTGAAGCTGACCGGAGAATCACACCGGACGCATGCCAAAGGAGTTTTGATGACTGTCCGACGAAATCTTGCTGCCAGGCTCGGCGGTTGGAGCACACGGCATCGTAAGCTGGCGATTCTTGCCTGGTTGCTTTTCGTGGTGATTGCCGGCTTCGCCGGGAGTGCGCTTGGCCAGGTTAATCTGACCAGTGCCCAGGAGGGCGCAGGCGATTCCTCGGTTGCCGCGCAGATCCTGGCGGGTTCGGATCACGCTCAGGCGGCCGCTGAGATGGTGCTGGTACACAGTTCCTCGGCCACCGCTAGCACCGCTGCCTTCCACCGTGCTGTGCAGACCGCACTCGCAGACGTACAGCACACCGGCCTGAGCCAGGGGCTGCAGGACCCGCTCACCGAAGGCCTGATCGCTCGCGATGGGCATTCAGCGCTGATCCAGTTCAACATCACCGGTGATCCCGACACCGCGTCCAACCGGATACAGCCGGTTCTTGACGCGGTCGCCAAGGCCCAGGCCGCCAGTCCCGGTTTCACGATGCAAGAATTCGGTGACGCCAGCGGCGAGCAGGCGATCAACAACAGCCTGGGGTCCGACTTCGCCCGTGCGGAATGGACTGCCGTGCCGGTCGCGCTCGGCATCCTGCTGGTCGCCTTCGGCGCGCTGGTGGCTGCCGTGGTCCCGGTCGTGCTGGCGCTGACCGCCTTCATCGGGGCGCTGGGCCTTCTCGACATGCTCAGCCATCTGGTCCCTCTCAGCAGCAACACCACGGCCGTGATGCTGGTCATGGGGCTTGCTGTCGGCATCGACTACTCCCTGTTCTACCTGCGGCGGGCGCGCCAGGAACGCGCAGCGGGACGCGACACTGCCGAGGCGCTCGCCATCGCGGCGGCGACCTCTGGCCGCTCGGTGCTGGTCTCGGGCGCGATCGTCATGGCCGGCTTGGCCGGCATGTTCTTGTCGGGCATGAACATCTTCGACGGGTTCGCGCTAGCCACCATGCTCGTGGTGTTCGTGGCGATGCTGGGCTCGGTGACCGTTCTTCCCGCGGTGCTGTCGCTGCTGGGGGACAAGGTGGTTGCCCTGCGGGTGCCGTTCATCGCCAGGCGCCGCCAGCGGCTGCCGGGCGGGGGCCGGGCCTGGAACGCGGTGCTGGGCAAGGTGGTGGCCCGGCCCGTGATCTTCGCGGTCCTGTCGGCCGCCGGGATGCTCGTGCTGGCGGCACCCGCCCTGCACATGCACACCGAGACACTGAGCATCGAGCAGCTCTTGCCCCACAACAGCCCGGCGGTCATCACCGTCCAGCAGATCGACAGCGAATTCCCCGGGGCGCCGTCCCCGGTGCAGGTTGTCGTCAAGGCGCCCGACATCCGCGCCGCGCAGGTCGGCCAGGAGATCACCGCCTTCGAACGCGTCGCGCTGGCCAGTGGTGACATCCGCCAGCCGGTCCAGGTACAGGTCTTCGGCTCGTCGAACGTGGCCGAGATCAGCGCGCCACTGCCGGGCGACGGATCCGATTCGACTTCACAGCAAGCGGTCACGGCGCTGCGACAGCATGCCGTCCCGGCCACTCTCGCCAAGCTCCCCGGCGCGGAAGCTCTGGTAGGCGGCAACCTGGCGTCCTCGATGGACTTCAACGCGCAGTTGAAGCACAGCATCGTGCCGGTCTTCGTGTTCGTGATCGTCGCGGCCTTCCTGCTGCTGCTCATCGCCCTCGGGTCGGTGATCATCGCACTCACGGCCGTGCTCCTCGACCTGCTTTCCGTGGCCGCCGCCTACGGCGTGATGACTGCGGTCTTCCAGAACGGGTGGGGTGCCAGCCTGGTCGGCACGCACCCGGTGGGGGCGATCGAGTCCTGGATCCCGCTGCTCGTCTTCGTCATCCTGTTCGGCCTGTCGACCGACTACCACGTATTCGTCGTCTCCCGGATCCGCGAGGCACACGACGCTGGCCTGTCGACAACCCGCGCCATATCCGCCGGCATCCGGAGCACGGCCGGCGTGGTGACCAGCGCGGCGCTCATCATGGTCGCGGTGTTCGCCGTCTTCGGGACCCTGTCCATGCAGGACTTCAAGCAGCTAGGCGTAGGGCTGGCGGCCGCGGTCCTGCTCGACGCCACGCTCATCCGGGTGCTCCTGCTCCCCTCGGTCATGGCCCTGCTCGGCGACGCGAACTGGTACCTCCCCAGTTGGCTCCGATGGCTTCCCGCTAGCCACGGCGAGCCCGCGGCGACCCCCCGAGGGCGCCCAGATCATGGCCACAGCGACCTCGCCTGGGGCCAGCGCTCGCTAGAGCATCGGAAAACCGTTTAACCAGCAAAATCGCGAGATAACGACAGCGGGCACGCCAGACGATGGCGTGCCCGCTGTCGTTTGTCCGCTTCCGACGTGGCTTCACTCGTACTGACACCAGGCCAAGAGCAAGAGATCGCCGCTCAGCCGCTCGCAGTTCAACTGAGAGGCTTGTTCCGGTTGAACGCGGGAGCCTGTCGCCCAACAACTACGTGTCAAGAAAACCGGTGCTCGCCGATCCGGTGTGCATTTTGAGATGGCTGCGTATGATTGGGCTAGATTTGCTGCATTTTCTTAACTGTTCGCCGCAAGCGATGCCCGCCGCGGTTCATGAATTCGGCTCGCTTCGTGTTGTTGGTTGACCAGGTAAATTAATAGATGTACTCTTACGATCCGGCTGGCCCTGGCATTGGTTACCGGATGATGAGCGTTATGCGGAGGGCAACTTAGTGAACATCAATCTCCTGGGACCTGTATCTATCAATACTTGCGCAGTGCGCCATCAGATCCGTGCCAAGAAGGTTCGCGCTCTTCTCGCGGTCCTGGCACTTAACGCCAGGGTCGTCGTGTCGTTCGACGAGCTCGCCGATGAGCTGTGGCCGGATTCCGAGCTGAACAACCCGAGGAATGCCTTGCAAGCGAACGCGCTTCGTCTCCGCAAACAGCTTGAGGCGTACGTGCCGAGTGCAGGTGCCGATGACACCCTGGCTACGTGGGGGAACGGGTACGTTCTCAACGTCCCTCCGGATGCGGTCGATGCCGCCAGGTTCGAACGGCTGGCCGCCACCGGCTCTCAGCTGATCAAGAGCAAACCTCACGAGGCCATCACGCTGCTGGGTGCCGCGATGGAGCTATGGCGCGGTTCGGCGCTGGCCGATGTCGGTGACGGGATCCGGTGCCGGGCGGCGGCTATCAGGCTCGGCGAGCGGCGGTTTTCCGTGCAGGCGGACCTGATAGCGGCGAGGCTGGAACTCGGCGGCGACCAGGCGCTCATCGCGGACCTGACAGAACTGTTCACGCGGCACCCCGAGCGAGAGCGACTGAGTGGGCTGCTAATGCTCGCGCTATATCGCGATGGCAGGCAGACGGAGGCTCTTGGCGTCTTCCGCAAGACGCGTCAGTGGCTGGTGACGGAACTTGGCGCGGAGCCCAGCCATCCACTCCGGGCGCTATACCAGTCCATCCTCATGCATGACCAGGAGCTCAGCCTGATGAGTAGAAGCGGCGTCGGCGCCCCGGGCACCCAGGTCATGAGAAACATTGATCACCTGATGAGGCCGGGAGTGCTCCAGAACTACCGGTTGCCAGTAAGTTGCGCCGCACACGAGAGGACGCGGGCATGACCACCGAGACTACTGACACGATGGGCGGGTTTGGCGCAGTGCTGAGCGACGTCGCGGCCCTGACCGGACGTCACTTGCGGCACATCCGGCGATCGCCAGGGAAGCTGATCGGCATCACACTGAATCCACTGGTGATGATGCTGGTCATCGGATATCTGTTCAAGAATTCTCTCGTTTCTCCCACAAGCGGCAACTATCAAGACTATATTATGGCCGGGATCGCTGCACAGGTCGGGCTCGCCAGCATAGGGCCCACGGCAGTAGGCGTTGCAATGGATATCCACAATGGCCTCATCGATCGGTTCCGGTCCCTTCCCATTTCGCAGACGATTGTGCTGGTTGGCCACACTCTTTCGGATCTCATGGTGTCGCTCGTAGGCCTTTGCGTCGTCTCGCTCGTAGGCTATGCCGTAGGCTGGCGTATCGACGCCGGGTGGATGCAGGCGATCGGTGGATTCGCGCTTCTGGTGCTCTTCATCTATGCCTTGCTCTGGGTCGGCGCACTCTTGGGCCTCATGCTCCGTAATGTCGAGGCCATCGATTCGATCGGAGCCATAGTCCTCGTGCTGTTCTCGTTCCTCTCGGACGCATTCATAGCCGTTAAGAACCTACCGGGGTGGCTGCATCCTGTAGCGGAATGGAATCCTGTCAGCTCCGTGGTAGAGGCCTGCCGCCAGCTGTGGGGAAACCCGACGACGGTAGCTGGTGCGAGTTTCCCGGCGCAGCACCCTGTGCTCGTATCCTTGATAACGCTGCTCATTATTATCTGCGTCGCCGTCCCTCTCAGCCTGCACGCATACCGTCGCGCCGTCGCCCACTAACGCGGCGCGTTATCGACCGCTGCGGCTCCCGGAGGCCGCTGGCCTCCCGGAGGCCGCTGGACTCCGGGAGCCGCGCCAGCCCGTCCCTCAAGGGGAAGTGGCCAGCTGGCGAACCCGCCCGGCATGCTGCTCGGCGCTCGCTCGCGCCGAGCAGCATCGCGCAGGACGTTGTCAGGTGGCCCGGTTCAGGTAGGCGAGCGCGGCCAGCACGCGGCGGTTGTCGTCCTCCGACTGGGCGAGCCCAAGCTTGTTGAAGATGTTCGCGATGTGCTTGGTAATCGCGTGTTCGGTGACAAACATCCGCTGGGCAATCGCAGCGTTGGTGCGGCCCTCAGCCAGCAGTTGGAGGACCTCGTTCTCCCGGGGCGTGAGCCGGTTCAGCGCCCCGTCCTTCGAGACGGGGACCAGCAGCCGGGAGATGACCTCGGGATCCATCGCGGTGCCGCCCTCGGCGACCCGCCGCACGGAGTCGATGAACTGGTCGGTGTTCATGACCCGTTCCTTCAGCAGGTACCCCACTGCTCCCGATCCGTCGGCGAGCAGTTCGCGCGCGTAGATCTGCTCGACGTATTGCGACAGCACCAGGACCGGCAGTCCCGGCAGCTTGGTCCTGGCCTCGAGTACGGCCCTCAGGCCGTCGTCGGTGAAGGTCGGGGGCAGGCGGACGTCCACGATCGCGATATCTGGCCGCTCCCTGAGCAGGGCCTGCAGCAGCGACGGCGCGTTATCGACCGCTGCGACTACCTGGAGGCCGCTGGCCTCCAGGAGCCGCACCAGCCCGTCCCTCAAGAGGAAGAGGTCTTCGGCGATGACAACGCGCACGGCAACTCCATGGTCACAAATGTCGGGCCGCCAGGCGGGCTGTTGGTCGCCAGCACGCCGTCGAAGGCGGCAAGCCTGCGCTCGATGCCTTGCATCCCGGTTCCCCGCGCCGGGTCGGCGCCGCCGATGCCGTTATCGATGACACTGATGCGTAGCATCCCACCGTCGTAGCCGACATCGATCCACACCCGCTCGGCATCGGAGTGCTTGGCCGTGTTGGTGAGGATCTCCGAGACCGCGAAGTACGCGGCGGCTTCGACTGGGGGCTCGAACCGCCCGGGAAGGTCCAGCGTGATCTCGGTGGGCAGCCGAAGGTCCATAGCAAGCGAGCGTATAGCATCGCCTAGGCCGCGGTCGGCGAGCACAGGCGGGTGGATACCGCGGACAAGCTCCCGCAGCTGGGCAAGCGCGGCCGACGACGCTTCTTTGGCCTCGGCGAGTAGCACGTGGGCCGCGGCCGGGTCGTTCTCGATCAGCCGGTCCGCCGCGCTCAGCGTCATCCCCATGGCCACCAGCCGGGCCTGCGCGCCGTCGTGCAGATCGCGTTCGATCCGGCGCAGCTCCGCAGCGCCCGTCTCCAGCGCGTCGGCGCGGGTATCGGCCAGCTGGCGGACCCGTGCGGCCAGCTGTTCGCGCTCGCTCGCGCCGAGCAACATCGCGGTCCAGCCGCTGTGGGCCCGCATCAGTGCAGGGCCGGCCGCTATGCCGATGATGATGAACGGGACACCGAGGGCGAGGGCGGTGGTGGCGGTCCCGGCGTTGGTCACGTGGATCCACGCGTACCAGGTGTTGGCATGAGCGGAGGCCAGGGAGCGCCAGATCAGGGGCATGACGAGCCCGAACGCACCCCACAAGACCAGCGCTGGCGAGACGAGCGCGATCACCGCGCCGACGATCGGGTCCAGCGCCGCCCACCGCAGGTCCCGCCAGGTCGCAGGATCGGTGAAGACCCACGCCCAGCGCTGCCACACCGAACCGCCCGCGGGCTCCGGCGCGTACAGCGCGGGAACAGGCTTGCCCGTCCACTGCCCGGTGCGGCGGCGCATGGTGCCCGCCAGCCCCCGCACTGCCATCACCGAGGGCACGACCAGCACAATCCCGATTCCCAGGCAAACCAGCGAGACCGCCACCAGGACGCCGGAAACGGCGAGTACCTCCGCAACGGCGAGTCCGAAGAGCACCAGGCCGCGAAACGGGGCCTGGACAAGACGGGACAGCACACCCGGCCGTGATCTGCCGACCTTCTTGCGCTGGTCTTTCATTTCTTCGTGCATACCGCGCCTCCCAACATCGCTGAACCCCAACAGGTAGGGCGTTCATCATCTAGTCTGACCGTCCGCTGCCCGGCGCGCAGCACAGCATTCTCCCGAATGCAGGGTAGAGATTAAGGAACCCCATGTATTACAGTCGCTGTTTTTCGGTCGGTGACCGTGCCGCAGTTCAGCGTGGTGCTTGATTACGAGGCTGTGGTTACGTGGTGTCACCGTCTTTCGTCCGGCTCAGGTCGGGTGGTGGAGGCCTGGAGGCGGGCGCGCAGGGCTGGCCACCGGTGACGGCCAGTGCACATCGGAGGGATAAATCTGCAGGTCAGAGCTGCTTACCAGGCTGAATTTCATTCACGACTTTGACGAATCCCGAGACGGGGGCACCTCAGAATGTCAGCGGGAGATCATCGATGAATCAGCGCCGGGTACGAGCATCGTAATGTACCCGCAATCGGGTCTGCTGGCATTCGCCGGTCAGTCCGGCGACTCCGGCGAGCCACCTAGGAGATTTTGCGATGAAGCGTTCGGCCGTGAACGACATCCTTCCGCTTGCTCCCTTCCAGGAGGGCCTGCTCTTCCACGCGCTGTATGACGATCAGGGTCCCGACGTCTACGCTGTGCAGGTCATCGCGGAGCTGGAGGGTGAGCTGGATGCGGTCGCGCTCAGGTCGGCGTGCCAGGCACTGCTCCGGCGGCATCCGAACCTGCGCGCCTGCTTCCGCTACACCTCGTCTGGCACCGCGGTGCAGGTGATCCCGCAGGCCGTGGAAGCGCCCTGGGCCGAGTACGATCTGTCCGCACTCGGCGAGGCCGAGCAAGTCGCTGAGCGCCAGCGCATCCTCGAGCAGGACCGGATTTGCCGCTTCGATTTCAGCCGGCCGCCGCTGATTCGCTTCACGCTGCTGTCCCTCGGTTCGCGGCGGCACGTGTTCGCGCTGACCAACCATCACATTCTTCTCGACGGCTGGTCACTGTCGATGTTGCTGCGGGATCTGTTCACGCTGTACGCGAGCGCCGGCAGCGACGCGGGGCTGCCGCCTGTCGCACCGTACCGTGACTACCTGGCCTGGCTGAGCGCGCAGGACGGGGACGCCGCCAGGGATGCCTGGGGCATGGCGCTGGCCGGCATCGAAGGACCCACCTGCCTTACCGGAGAGGACTTCACCGGCCGTCCGCCGGTCATGCCGGAATCGGTCATCATCGAGATGCCAGCCAGTGAAACGGCCGAACTGACCGCGTGGGCCCGCGGCACGCAGCTCACCCTGGCCACGATCGTCCAGGGCTGCTGGGCCGTGCTGCTCGGTACACTCACCGGGAGCGACGACGTAGTGTTCGGAGCGACCGTGGCAGGTCGTCCGGCGCAGATTCCCGGCGTGGAATCGATGATCGGCTTGTTCATCAACACGCTGCCAGTCCGCGCACGGCTGAGCCCGGGCCGCAACCTGGCGGATTTCCTTGCCGCGCTGCAGGAGTGGAACACTTCGCTGCTGCCCCATCAGTACATCGGGCTCGGTGAGGTCCAGCAGCTTGCGAAAACGGGAACCAGAACACTCTTCGACACCGTCATGGTCTTCGAGAACTATCCGCTGGACGCCGCCGGGGCCTCGAGCTTCCCGGCGGGTTGCGCGTCGCCGCGGCACAGGGCCTCGACGCCAGCCACTACCCCATCAACATCAGGGTCGTTCCTGGCCGCCGCCTGCGTTTCCGGGTGGAATTCCGGCCTGACCTGCTGCGCCGTGAGCAGGTCCAGGAGATCGCGGACGGCCTCGTGTACCTGCTTTCCCAGGTCGTAACCCACGCCGATCGCCCGCTCGCCACGCTGCGTCCGGGTGGCCAGCTGACCGCGGGCGTGCTGGCGGGCCAGGAAGGTGAGGTGACAGGGGGGGTAGTGGAGCGGGTGTGCGCGGTTGCGGAGGCGGCAGGAGCGTCGGCTGCGGTGGTGGATGAGGCGGGAGTGGTCTCCTATGCGGGGTTGGTGAGCTGGGCGGCGGTTCTGGCTGGGCGGCTGGGTGGCGTCGGCGTGGGACCTGGCTGCCTGGTGGCGGTAGTGGCCTCGCCTGGAGCGGTCTTTGTCGGGTCCGCGCTGGGGGTGTTGTGGTCCGGTGCCGGGTACCTGCCGGTGGATGTGCAGGCACCGGCAGGCCGGACGGCGGGCATGCTCTCGGATGCGGGTGTGTCGGTGGTGGTGGCGGCCCCTGAGTGGACGCAGTTGGCAGCCGAACTAGCCGCGACCGCGGGTGCGGCTGAGGTGGTGGTGGCGGACTGGCCGTTCGCGGATCCCGGCACCGCCGAGGGCTGTGCTGATGGCACCGTCGGCGGCGCGCGGTGGCCTGCGGTGCGGGGAACCTTGGCGGATGTGGCGTACGTCATTTTTACCTCGGGGTCGACGGGGCGGCCGAAGGGGGCGATGGTGGCGCGGCGGGGGCTGGTGAATCATCTGCTTGCCAAGGTGGGCGAGCTCGGGCTGACCAGCGCCGACTGCGTGGTGGCGAACGCGCCGGTGACCTTCGATGTATCGGTGTGGCAGATGCTGGCGGCGCTGCTCGTGGGCGGCCGGGTGCGGGTGACTCGCTGGGAGGTGGCGGCAGACCCGGCGAGGCTGTTCGCGCTGGCGGCAGCCGAGCGGGTGACCGTGCTCGAGGTGGTGCCTTCGGTGCTGCGCGCCGCGCTGGACGCCTGGGACACCACGCCCGCCCTCGCGGCGGCCCCGTCGGTGAGCATTCCCGCCGACGGGGTGGGAGCGCCGGAGCTAGGGGAGCTGCGGTGGCTGATGGTGACGGGGGAGGCGCTGCCGCGCGAGGTATGCCTGCGCTGGTTCGGGCTGTGTCCGCAGGTGCCTGTGGTGAACGCATACGGGCCGACGGAGTGTTCTGATGACGTGACGCATGCGGTACTGCGGGGGCCGGCGGACGTGGCGGGGCCGCGGGTGCCGATCGGCACCCCGGTACGTAACACCCGGCTGTACGTGCTGGGGGACGGCCTGTGCCCGGTGCCGACCGGGGTTGCGGGGGAGTTGTACGTGGGCGGAGCGGGAGTCGGGGTCGGGTACGTGCGGGACCCGGCACGGACGGCGGCGGTGTTCGTGGCCGACCCGTTCGGGCCGGCCGGCGCGCGTATGTACCGGACAGGGGACCGCGTGGTGGCCCGGGCCGATGGGCAGCTGGAATTCGTTGACCGCCGCGACCAGCAGGTGAAGGTCCGCGGGCACCGGATTGAGCTGGGCGAGGTGGAGGCCGCGCTGCGCGCGGTGGCCGGGGTGGCCGACGCCGCTGCCGCGGTCGTCTCCGGTCCCGGCGGGCAGCCCCAACTGGTCGGCTACCTGGTGCTTGCGGCGGGGCAGACCGTGGCCGGGGTCCGGGCCGCGCTCGCCGCCCAGATGCCCAGCTACTTGATTCCCACCGCCTGGGCGGTGCTTGGCGCCCTCCCGCTGACCCCGCACGGCAAGACGGACAGGGCAGCCCTGCCCGCCCCCACCGTCGGCGGGGGCGGGCAGGGCGGCGGCCGAGCCGCTCGCAGCCCGCACGAACAGCTCATCTGCGACGTGTTCGCCCATGTCCTCGGCCTGCCCCAGATCGCTGCCACCGACAGCTTCTTCGACCTGGGTGGTCACTCCCTGCTCGCCACCCGCGCCATCACCCGACTGCGCAGCCTGACCGGTGCCGACCTGCCTGTCCGTGCCCTGTTCGACGCCCGCACTCCCGCTGCCCTTGCACCTGCGCTCACCACCGCCCTGGCCGCAGGGAGCACCGGGGACGACCGGCCTCCCCTGGTCCCCTGCCCTCGTCCCGATCCGCTGCCCCTGTCGGCCGGCCAGCAGCGGCTATGGATCCTCAACCAGATCGATGGCCCGTCGGCCACATACAACCTCCCCGTCGCCCTCCGCCTCCATCACGCCCCTGACCCCGCGGCCCTGGCCGCCGCGCTCGCCGACCTGACTGCCCGCCACGAATCTCTTCGCACCATCTATCCGGAGACCAACGGCACCCCGTATCAGCAGATACTCTCCGCCACCGTCGTTCAGCCTCACCTCGAGCACACCCACCTGTTTCCCCAGCAGCTCACCACCGCTCTCAACCGCGCGGCCAGTCAAGGCTTCGACCTTTCCACCCAGCTCCCCCTCCGCGCCCATCTGTTCACCATCACTCCCGCGGCTGACGGGCGGGCCGCTGACGCAGGCCGGGCAGGTGGCGATGGTGAGGGGGAGCATGTGCTGCTGCTGGTCCTGCACCACATCGCGGCTGACGGCTGGTCGGCCGGGCCGCTGGCCGGTGACCTGGCCGCCGCCTACGCGGCACGGCTGGCCGGGCACGCGCCGGACTGGCAGCCGCTGCCGACTCAGTACGCCGACTACGCCCTGTGGCAGCAGCAGCTGCTCGGCGACCCCGCCGACCCGGCGAGCCGGGCCGCCCGCCAGCTCGGCTACTGGCGGCAGGCGCTGGCCGGCCTGCCCGACGAACTCCCGCTGCCCACCGACAGGCCGCGCCCCGCACGCGCCAGCTTCCGCGGCGGCCAGGCTGCGATCGCCATCCCCGCCGCCATCCACGCCGAGCTCGCCGCGCTGGCCCGCCAGCACGGCGCCACGTTGTTCATGGTCATCCACGCCGCCCTCGCCGCGCTGCTTACCCGCCTGGGCGCTGGCACCGACATCCCCATCGGCACCCCCGTCGCCGGCCGTACCGACGAGGCCCTTGACGATCTCGTCGGCTTCTTCGTCAACACTCTCGTGCTGCGTACCGAAACCTCGGGCGACCCTGCCTTCACCACGCTGCTGCAGCACGCTCGCGACACCGGCCTGGCCGCCCACGCTCACCAGGATCTTCCCTTCGAGCGCCTCGTCGATGACCTGCGCCCCGCACGGTCGCTGGCCCGCCAGCCCCTAGTCCAGGTCATGCTCGCCTTCCAGAACACCGCACCGCCGCCCGCTACCCCGGCCCTGTCTGCCACCCCGCTGCCCGTGTCGACCGGCACCGCCAAATTCGACCTTCTCTTCGAGCTAACAGAACAGCACACCCCGGCCGGCGAGCTGGCTGGCATCCACGGACACCTCGAATACGCCACCGACCTGTTCGACCACTCCACCGCCGAGGCCCTCGCCACCCGACTGATCCGCCTGCTCGCCGCCGCGGCCACCGCCCCCGACACCCGCCTTAGCCAGTTCCCGCTGCTGGCGCCCGCTGAACGCCACCAGATCCTGCACGACTGGGTCACCAGCCCTGCCGCCAATCAGGGCATTGACGTCCCGGCGGCCGGGGCGACCATCACCGATCTGTTCCAGGCCCAGGCCGCCGCCAACCCCAGCCGCGTCGCTCTCAGCAGCATTCACGATGACACCACCGTCCGCATCAGCTATCGGCAGCTCAACAGGAGCGCTAACAAACTCGCGCACCATCTCGTCACCCGCTACCACCTCGGCCCGGAGAAACTTGTCGCGCTGGCGCTGCCTCGGACGCCTGACTTCGTCGTCGCGATCCTGGCCGTGCTCAAAGCCGGAGCGGCGTACCTGCCGCTTGACCCTGGCTACCCGGCCGAACGGGTCGCCGCGATGCTTGAGGATGGGCGCCCGGCCCTTGTGCTGACCAATGCCGACTGGCCGAACCCGCTGCCGCCGGATGTGCCGACAGTCTCGCTGAGCGATCCGTCGGTCAAGCGCGCGGTTCGCCGACGCCGCCAGACTGACCCCGCGGTGAAGGTGTCGCCTGATCATCCCGCATACGTGATCTACACGTCCGGCTCGACCGGGCGCCCTAAGGGCGTGGTGATCACACATCGCAATGTGACTCGCCTCTTTGAAACGAGCGAGCGGCGGTTTGACTTCGGGGTAGATGATGTGTGGACGCTGTTTCATTCGTTCGCCTTCGATTTCTCGGTCTGGGAGCTGTGGGGCGCCCTCCTCCACGGCGGTCGCGTGGTGCTTGTCCCCTATGTGATAAGCCGTTGTCCTGAAGAGTTCCTTGCACTGCTCGCCAGCGAACGTGTCACCGTGCTCAGCCAGACGCCGTCGGCCTTTTACCAGCTGATGGAGGCCGACAAACAGGCCGTGGCGACCGCCGCGGGCGGGCCGGAACTGGCGTTGCGATACGTGATCTTCGGCGGCGAGAGCCTGGAGCTCGGCCGCCTGACGGACTGGTACTCCCGGCACGCGGCCGACTCGCCGACGCTGGTGAACATGTACGGCATCACGGAGACCACAGTGCATGTGACCTACCTGGCCCTCGACGAGTCCGACGCGATGGCCAGCAAGGGCAGCCTAATCGGAGCTGGCCTCCCTGACCTGCGCGTCTACGTACTGGATGACACCCTCCAGCCTGTTCCGGCCGGCGTGGTCGGTGAGATATACGTCGCCGGTGCGGGCCTGTCCCGTGGCTACCTCAACCGGAGGCCGTTGACTGCACAGCGATTCGTCGCCGATCCGTTCGGCGCGCCTGGCACGCGCATGTACCGCAGCGGAGATCTTGGCCGATGGCACCGCGATGGGCGGCTTGAGCATCTCGGCCGCGGCGACCAGCAGGTCCAGCTGCGTGGTTTCCGCATCGAGCTCGGCGAGGTCGAGACCGCGCTCGCGCGCCATGGGGCGATCGCCGCGGTGGCGGTGATCGCCCGTGAGGACCGGCCAGGCGACCTGCGGCTCGTCGCGTATGTGGTGCCCGCGGGCGGCGCGGTGCTGGACACGGCCGAACTGCGTCGCTTCGCCGCAGGCGCGCTGCCCGACTACATGCTTCCCGCCGCGGTCGTTACCCTTGACGCCCTTCCGCTCACCCAGAACGGCAAGCTGGACCGCAGGGCCCTGCCCTCCCCGGAGCTATCAGCGCCGGGAGCTTCGCGCGGGCCGCGCACGCCGCACGAGACGGTCCTTTGCGGCCTGTTTGGTGAACTGTTCGGCTTGGAGCAGGTGGGGATCGACCAGGATTTCTTCTTGCTCGGTGGCAACTCGCTGCTGGCCGCACGCCTCATTAGCCGGGTCCGGTCGGCGCTCGGCGCGAAGCTGACCATTCGTGACCTGTTCGAGGCGCCGACCATCGCCGATCTCGCCGTCCGGCTGGACAACCGGGGCGAGGATGAGTCCTTCAATACCCTGGTGCCGATGCGTCAGGGCGGCGATCGTCCAGCCATATTCTGCCTGCACCCGAGCGGCGGCATTGCCTGGATGTACATCGGGCTAGCGCCCTACCTCGATCCTGCGTACCCGATCTACGGGCTGCAGGCCCAGGGAATCGTCAAGCCCGCTGAGCTGCCTGAGACCATCGAGGCCATGGCGTCGGGTTATGTCCGCCACATCCAGGAGGCGCAGCCGTCAGGCCCCTACTTCCTCGTCGGCTGGTCATTCGGCGGCGCGCTCGCGCATGAGGTCGCCGTCCAGTTGCAGGAGCAGGGCGAGGATGTCGCGCTGCTGGCGATCCTCGACACTTTCCCCCCTTCGGGGGCCGAGGAAGTACTCGACGAGCAGCGGGTGCTACGGGAATTCCTCGGTCGGCTCGGTCACGAGATTCCTGACCGTGACCTTGCGCCAGCAGAGCTGGCCGCCGTCCTTCACAAATTCAGCAACCCGCTTTCCGGTTTCGACGAGAGTCAGGTATCGAACCTGCTCAACGTATGGCGTCACAACGTCAGCCTTTACCAGCGTTTCAGGCCGCGGCGTTACACAGGGAAGATGGTCCTCTTCACCGCGACTGTCGGCCGGACGAGCGAGTCGCCAGACGCGCAGAGTTGGGGTGCCTATGTGGACGGATCCATCGAGTCCCACGATGTCGACTGCGCGCACGACGACATGATGGAAGGGACGCCGATGCGCACTATCGGCCGCGTGATCGCCATAGAGGTAGAACTGGCCGACCGCGCGTGCGGTGGCGTCCGGAATTCGGCTGATGCTTGCGCGAATAGCTCGCCCTGCGCAGCCATCATTAATCGGTCAGCTGAATGTCAATCCGCATCGTTAGTTTAATGCCATGGATATGACCATCACTGATGAAATGAAACTGCAGAAGATCCGCGAGATCGTGGCGGAGCACCTTGAGCTCGCGCCGGATGAACTGTCCGACACCAGCCGCCTTGTCGATGACCACGCAGCTGACTCACTGAGTCTCATAGACATCGTGGCCGCAGTCGAGAAGGAGTTCGGGGTCACTATCGACCAGTCCCAGCTTGAGCGGATGGTTAACGTCGAAGGTGTTTATGCTGCGGTGACCGCAGCCGCTGACAGATAATCTCCCCAAGGAGAGCTCATGCCCACAACAGTATCACGACCTGGCCGTCGCTCTCCAGCCGTCCGGGTGGTCATTACCGGCCTCGGTGTCTTTTCTAGTATCGGAATCGGGCGCGAGGAATTCGTAGAGGGACTGCGGCAGGGCCGGAGCGGTGCCAAGCCGATCAGGTCTTTCGATACCACTGGTTACGCATATTCTAACGGCTGCGAGATAACCGATTTCGAGCCAGGCCACTGGATCAAGCGGGTTCCGCTTGCCGAACTCGGCCGGGCGAGCCAGTTCTCCGCCGCCGCGGCGCGCATGGCGATGGAAGACTCCGGGCTGAGCGAGGAAGATCTGCGGTCGGCTCGAGGTCACATCTCCATAGGGACCACCGATGGTGAATCATTCGACTTTGACCAGATCACCGCAATGGAGGTGGCTTCGGGCCCGGAGGCGATGGATCCGGTGCTGGCCCGGCGACTGTCGGCGAATCGGCTGTCGGCGGCGGTGGCACGCGAACTCAACCTCACCGATGTCGAGATGGAGACGCTGGCAACGGCGTGCTCGGCCGGCAACTACTCGATCGGCAACGGATATGATGCCATCCGGACTGGTGAGGCGAAGTTCGCACTGTGCGGTGGCGCGGACGCGTTCTGCCGGAAGACTTTCACAGCGTTTTACCGGCTAGGTACCATAGCGCCAGACTGCTGCCAGCCGTTTGACAAGAACCGGAAGGGAATCCTTACCGGAGAGGGCGTCGGCGTAGTCATGCTGGAGAGCCTCGAATCCGCGCTGGCGAGAAGTGCGCGTATTTATTCCGAGATTCTCGGATATGGGCTCAACTGTGATGCATACCACCAGGTGGCGCCGAATCAGGCGGGCGTAGCCCGCTGCATGGAAATCGCTCTTGCGGAGGCTGGTGTAAAGCCGGAAGACGTTGACCTGATATCTGCTCACGGCACAGGGACCAAGGCAAACGACGTCACCGAGGCGCGGGCTATCCGGGACGTATACGCCGGCCGGCCGCCGCGCACAATATCACTGAAATCAATGCTGGGGCACACCATGGGCGCTGCGAGCAGCCTGGCGGTCATCGCCTGCTCGCTGGCGATCACTGAGGGTTTCATTCCGCCAACTATCAACCACGTGGAAACGGATCCTGAGTGCCAGATAGATTGCGTGCCAAACCATTCCGTCCAAGCCGACCTGCGTATTGTGCAGAATAACGGCCTTGCGTTCGGCGGGAATAATGCAGTCGTTGTGCTCGGTAAATATGAGGAAGGGTCATGATAGGCGTGCCGGACAATATCGCTATTACCGCCTGGTCGGCTGTATCCCCCTTCGGGATCGGCCAGAAGCCGTTTATCGATGGCGTTGCGATCGGTCGGCCCGCAGTGTCGGTACTTGACCGCGCACGCTGGGACGGGCCAGACGACCGCGCCTGCCTTGTGCCCGGATTCGAAGTCCGCGAGGTACTGGGCAACAAGGGAACGAGGGCCATGAACCGGGTGGTCGGCCTGGCATTGACCACGGTCGGTTGGCTGATCGAGAGCGTTGATCCCGGCCGCACATGGGGGGAGGACACGGCGATAGTAATCGGCACAAGCACGGGGAAGCTCTCAGTCCACGATGGACATTACCCGCGCCTCGCTGACGGGGGAGCGGCCGTACGACGTTGAGCCTTCCCAGGTGCCCTACGCCGTGATGAATTGCGCTGCCGGGCAATGCGCTATCTGGTACGGGCTGAAGGGTCCGAATACCACGCTCGCCGCCGGTCGGCCGACAGGCCTGACAACCTTGAGCTACGCGCGCCGGCTGCTGCTGACCGGGCGGGCAAAGAGAGTGCTGTGCGGTGCCGCGGAGGAGTACTCGGTGGCTCGGGCCTGGATAGATTTCCACGCCAGGGGTGGCAGCGACACCATTCTCGGTGAGGGTTGCGCGATGTTCGTGGTGGAGCTGGCGTCAGGCGCGGTCGCAGCGCCGGTCGCGACGGTCTTGGCCGTGGATTCCCTGTCCTGCGTGGACGGCGACTGGCAGGCCACGACGGCCAAGTGCGTCATGCGGGCGCTGGCTGCCGGGGGCAGCGACCCAGCCGAGGTATGCGCGGTATGCCCATCAGGCTCAGCCGACAAGCCAGGGCAAGCCGAGCGCGCTGCGCTGGCCGGGATCTTCGGCCCAGGAGTGCCGGTCTGGGACGTGGCAGAACTTATCGGCGAGACCCACGCGGTGTCCTCGGCATTCCAGATCGCGCGTGCGCTCAGCGCGGCCGCGCACGGCCGGGAGCTGGCGGGGAGGCTGGTCATGATCACTTCTACAGACACGAGCGGCGCAGTCGGCGCCGCCCTGCTACGGCTGGGAGATTCGCGATGAGTAGTGTCGCACTGGTCAGCGGCGGTTCGCGGGGCATCGGCGCCGCGACAGTGATGCGCCTGGCCCACGATGGGTATCACGTCGCCTTCTGTTACCGGTCAGCCAAAGAAGCCGCCACTGAACTGGCCAAGGCGGCGGGCAAGTCCGGCGCCGAGGTCTGGCCGCAGGAGGTTGACGTGACTGACCCCGTGGCGGCCAAAGTGTGGGTGGCCAGCGTGGAGCGAGATCTCGGTCCCATCGATGTCGTGGTCGCCTCGGCCGGGATAACCCGCGATAAACCGCTGGTCATGATGAGCGACTCCGACTGGACCGAGGTCCTTGATACCAACCTGAACGGCCTGCACAACGTGTGCAAGCCGGCCGTTTTCAACATGATGAAACGCCGGTCCGGTTGCGTGATCGCCATCTCTTCCGTGTCCGGAGTCTACGGAAACGCGATGCAGGTTAACTACTCAGCGTCTAAAGCCGGGATCATCGGCTTCACGCTGGCGCTGGCCAAGGAAGTCGGCGGCTACGGCATCAGGGCCAACGTCGTCGTGCCGGGACTCATCGACACCGACATGACTAGCGTGCTCAGCGAGCGGTGCAAGGAGAACTGGATGGATTCCATCGCGCTCAAGCGGTTGGGACGAGCTGATGAGGTCGCCGACCTCGTATCGTTCCTCGTTTCCAGCCATGCCACCTACATTACTGGCAGCACGGTGCGGATTGACGGGGGACTCAGCATCTGATGAGCGAAACCTGGGACGCGGTAATTGTCGGCAGTGGCGTCGGGGCGCTCGTATGCGCTGCGTACCTGGCCGCCGACGGCGCCCGTGTGCTCATGCTCGAGCAACATGACGTAGCGGGCGGCAGTGCTCACGTATTCCGGCGCCGGCGTGCCTATGAGTTCGACGTGGGAGTGCACTACCTGGGTGACTGTGGTCCGGATGGCCTCTTGCCGGCGATCCTGTCCGGGCTCGGGATCGGGGACCGGGTCTCGTTCCGGCCCATGGACCAGGATTGTTTCGACCGCGTGATCCTGCCGTCGGTCACGATCGACGTGCCCGCCGGATGGGACCGGTACCGCCAGCGGCTAAAAGATGCGCTGCCCGCGGAAGCGGCGGGCCTGGACAGGTTCATCGATCGCTGCCAGACGGTGGCCGGACTGGCGCGCCACAGCCTGATCACACCGCACGACGAGGTGATGGACCTGATCCGGACCAAGTCAGCCGACCTGCGGTGGAGCCGACGTACCCTGGCTGACCTCTTCGACGACTGCGGACTGTCAGCCCGGGCAAGGACGGTACTGGCGGCGCAGTCAGGGAACTATGGCGCGCCACCCAGCGGGGTTCTGCTGGGTACGCACGCCAGCATGATTGACCACTACATGCGCGGTGCCTACTATCCCGCAGGCGGCGGCCAGGTTCTGGTCGCATCCCTGGTCGAGGTACTCGAGGCGCATGGCGGTGAGCTGCGGACGCGCAGCAAAGTTCGGCGCATCCTCGTCGAGGGCGGCCGCGCGGCCGGGGTCGAACTGGCTGACGGAACGTCGGTCCGGGCGCCCCTGATCGTTTCAAACGCTGACTATCGCAAGACCATCCTCGAATTGTGCGGCGGTCAGGAGAACTTTCCCGCCGCGCTCGTTGCCAAGACGCAGGCAGCAACGATGCGGCACCCACTGGCGGTTCTCTACGTTGCCCTGGACTCGCCGCTCACCGGACTGCGCAACGCGAACGTGTGGTGGTGGCGAGGGGAAGATGTCGAGGAGGCGTATGCCCGGCTGTGGCACGACGGCGAGCACCAGGAAGTGCCGTTCGCGTTCGTCTCGTTCGCCTCGACAAAGGATCCGGAGGCGCCCGTCTGCCCGCCAGGCCAGGCCAACTTCCAGGTAATGACGCTGTGCCCGCCCGGTCGGGCACCCTGGGGGATACCCGACGATGGTACCTACGATAAGCGCTACCGTCGTGAGCCCGCCTACAAGGCTGCTAAGCAGCGTTTTATCACCGCACTGCTCGACGCCGCTGAACTGGCGATAGGGCCATTCCGCGACCGCATCGTGCATCTGGAGGCGGCAACGCCGCTCACCAACGAGCGGTACACCCTGTCGAGCGGCGGGACCCCGTACGGCATGGCCAACTGGGGCACGGTCGGCCAACGCCCTGACACCGCCACCAGCGTGCCGGGGTTGTACATCGTCGGGCCGAATACCCGGTACGGCAGCGGAATCGCCGGAGTGGCGCTCAGTGGCATCGCTACTGCCGGGCAGTGCATGGGCCGCCCCTTGCTGCGGGAGGTATACGCGGCCGACAAGCCGGTCAGCCCGGTGAACCTGCCGCCCCGACCCGCCGAATGGGATCCGCTCCTCGTATCGCGGGGTATCGCACGTTGCCACGCGCGAGGCCTGGCCAGGCTGGGCCGATAGCCGTCAATCTCTCGGAGCCTGACAGGAGAGGTCTGGGTAAACATGGTCGAATGTTCCGATCTGCCGGGCCTGCCGCCGCTACATAAGTGAGGAATTTAAATGGCGAATCCATTCGATGACGAAAACGGCAAGTTCTTCGTGCTCGTGAACGATGAGGGGCAACATTGCATCTGGCCAGTCTTCGCTGCTGCGCCAGGCGGCTGGACGATCATTCATGGTGAGGATAGCAAGGCCGCCAGTCTGGCCTACGTCGAAGAGAATTGGGCCGATATGCGACCCAAGAGCCTTGCGCTGGCTCCTGCCGCCTAGAGGGCGTGGCCGGACTGTCACCGCGTCGTCAGTGTCGGCTCAGAGCTGATCACTAGCGTGAAAGCGGTGGTGGCGCCCACAGAAGACGAATGTCAGGGCACCCGCAGTTCGCCTGATCCGGCGGACTGCCGACTACGACGGGAGTTCTCCTATATGCCAGCCAGCATTGTACAGGCCCGACAACTGCCGCTCACCTCCGCACAGGCCGAGATCTGGTACGCGCTGCAGCTCGAGCGGCCTAACCCCGCCTTCAACATGGGGGAGTACCTGGAGATCCGCGGTCCCATGGACGTGGCGGTGCTTGCGGACGCGACCCACCGTGTCCTCTACGAGGCCGGCTGCCTCAGGTCGCGCTTCATGGAGACCGACGAGGGGCCGCGTCAGATCATCGAGGAGCTGGGAGACTGGTCGCTGCCGGTGGTGGACCTGCGCGCCGCCGCCGACCCGCAGGCCGCCGCGCAGGAATGGATGCGGGCCGACATGGCCCGGCCGTTCTCGCTGGAGGACTTCCCGCTGATGCGGGTGGCCCTGCTCGTGGTCGGCGACGAGCAGGCTCTGTACTACTGGTGCGTCCACCACATCCTCACCGACGGCATGAGCGGCATGGGTATCTACCAGCGGCTGGCCGAGCTCTACACCGCGCTGGCGCACGGAGGCCCCCCGCAGGAGGGTGCGCTGCCGCCGGTCGGAGTGCTCTACGAGGCGGAAGGGGACTACCAGGGTTCCGCCGCCCGCGCCGAGGACGGAGCGTATTGGCGGGCCGTCTTCAAGGGCGGGCTTGAACCCGTCAGCCTCTCCCGACGGCCCCCGGTGCCAGCCGCCGCCGCGCTGCGCCACACGATCGCGCTCCCGGCCGAGACCGCGGCGGTCTTCCGGGAGCTGGCCTGGCGGGAGCGGGTCACCTGGTCGACCGTGGTGACCGCCGTTGCGGCCGCGTACACCCAGCGGATGACCGGTGCGGCCGCCACGCTGCTGACCCTCCCGGTGCACGGCCTGCCCCGCGGGGTGAGCGGCCGGATTCCCGGGATGACGGCCAACTTCCTGCCACTGGCGTTGCCGGTGCGCCCGGAGCTGACGCGCGGAGAGTTGCTGCGGGCCACGGCCCGGGCGCTTTCGGGCGCCCGCCGCCACCACCGCTACCGGGGCGACTGGATCCGCAGGGACGCGGGGCTCGCCACTTTCGACCGCCGCCCCTTCGGCCCCATGGTCAATGTGCTGCCCGAACCTGCGGAGCTGCGCTTTGGGCCGTGCGAGGCGTCTTTGGCGAACCTCTCGACCGGCCCCGTCCACGATCTGCAGATTCTGGTGATCCCCGCGCCCGACGGCACCGTGACCTTCCACTTCGACGCGAATGCGGCGCTTTACAGCGAGACCGACCTGGCCGGGCACGGCCGGCGGCTGCTGTCCCTGTTGGAGGAGTTCACCCGGCTCGATCCGCGGACCCCTATCGGCCGCCTGGACCTGGTGGACGCGGAGATCTTCGTCGGCCGCGACGTGCCGGTGCACGACGACGTGATCGACCGGTTCAACCGGGTAGCCGCGGCATACCCCGAGCGGGAGTCGGTCGAGGACAGCACCGGGCGCCTCAGCTACGGCGAGCTCGCTGCATCGGCCCGGCTCCTGGCCGGGGCGCTGCAGGCCCGCGGTGTGGACCGAGGCACGGTGGTGGGTATCGTCGGCGGGCCCGGCGCGTTCGTGATCCGCGCAGTCCTGGCCGTCCTCACGGCGGGCGCCTGCTTCGTCCCGGTCGACCCGAAGGCGCCGCCGCAGCGTATGGCCGGGGCGCTGGCGGACGCGGCAGCGGGACTGCTGATCGTCGACCCCGACTCGGTTGAGGCCGTCGAGGCGGCCGGCCGGATGGGCCTGCCGCTGCTCGGCGACGTCTGCCCGGGACCGCTTCGGCCGGTGCCGTACGCCACCGGCGACCCCGCCTACATCGTCTTCACCTCGGGGTCCACTGGCCGCCCGAAGGGCGCGGTGATCCACCGCGGCGGCCTGCTCAACCACCTGCTGTCCAAACACGACCAGTTCAATCTCGGGGCCGCTGACACGGTGATCCACGACGCGCCGCTGACCTTCGACATCGCCGTGTGGCAGATGCTCGCGGCGCTGCTGGCCGGCGGCCAGGTGCGGGTCGCCGAGAGCGGTATCTCCGCCGACCCTGTCGCCTTGTTCGGTCTGGCCGAGCGGTCGGGAGCGGCGGCGCTCGAGGTGGTCCCGTCGCTGCTGCGGGCGGCGCTCGACGACTGGGACGCCGGAGCCGTCGCACCGGACCTGTCACGGCTGCGTCGGCTGCTGGTGAGCGGCGAGGCTCTCCCCGCCGACCTGTGCCGTCGCTGGCTGGACAGGTTCTCCGGCATCCCCCTGATCAACGCCTACGGTGCGACCGAGTGCTCCGACGACTGCACGGACGCGCTGATCGCCACCCACGACGACGTGCGGGACGGCCGGGTCTCCATCGGCCGGCCGATCCGCAACATGCGCATGTACGTGCTGGACGAGGGGCTGCGCCCGCTCCCGCCAGGTGTCGTCGGGGACTGCTACCTGGCCGGCACGGGGGTTGGCCTGGGATATGTAGGAGACCCGTGCCGCACGGCCACTGTCTTTGTCGCCGACCCCTTCGGCCCGCCCGGTTCCTCGATGTACCGGACCGGCGATCGGGTCGTGATCGGGCCGTTCGGCGAGCCGGAGTTCGTCGAGCGCTCCGACCATCAGGTGAAGGTGCGCGGACACCGGATCGAGCTCGGCGAGATCGAGGTCGCGCTGCGGAACGTGGCTGACGTCGCCGACGCGGTGGTCGCCGTCGCGGCGGATCCGGCGGGCAGCGCCCGGCTGGTCGGCTTCGTGGTGCTGAAGGCGCCCGGCACCCCGGCCGAGCCGCAGGCGGGACGGCTCGGCCGGGTGCGGGACGAGCTGGCTGGACTGCTGCCCGGCTATATGGTTCCCGACCTCCTTGTGGCGCTGGAGGCGCTGCCGCTCACCGGCCACGGAAAGGTCGACCGCAAGGCGCTGCCGACCGCCGAGTACGCTCGTGACTTGACCCGGACGGGTGGTGGTCGGGTCCCGCGCGATCACCGGGAAGAGATCGTCTGCGGGCTCTTCGGCGAGATCCTCGGCATGTCGGCGGTCGGCCCCGACGATGACTTCTTTGCCCTCGGCGGCCATTCGCTGCTGGCCACGAAAGTGGTGAGTCGGCTGCGCACGGTGTTCGGCGTGCAGTTCCGGGTTCGTGACATCTTCGAGTGCCCCACGGGCGCGGCGCTGGCCGAGCGACTGGTGGCGATGGCCGGCAGGCCCGCCCGGCCTCGGATCCGGCCGCGGGAGCAGACCGGGACAGTCCCGCTCAGCGCGGGGCAGCAGCGGCTTTGGTTCCTCAACCGGCTACAGAGCGAGGTGTCGGCCTACCATTCGCCGCTGGTGCTGCGACTCACCGGCGAACTCGACCGGCGAGCGCTTGCGCAGGCCCTGCGCGATGTCGCCGAGCGGCACGAGTCCCTGCGCACCGTCTGTCTCGAACAGGAGGGGCGTCCGCACCAGGTCGTGCTGGCGGCCGACCAAACGGACGAGGTCCTTGAGGTCGTCCAGACGGCCGAGGACCTTCTCGACGAGGAGCTGGACGCCTTTTTGCGGACCGGCTTCGACCTATCCCATGACCTTCCCCTGCGGCCCGCCTGCTGGTCACCGGGGAGCAGAGCCACGTGCTGGCACTCGTCGCCCACCACATCGCGGCGGACGGCTGGTCGCTCGGCCCGCTCGCCCAGGACCTGACCACCGCCTATCAGGCCAGACGGGACGGTCGGTCCCCAGGCTGGGAGCCGCTGCCCGTCCGATACAGCGACTATGCGCTCTGGCAGCGTGAGTACCTGGGCGACGAGGACGACCCCGATAGTCTCGCCGCGGCCCAGTTGCGCTACTGGCGCCAGGCGTTGGCCGTCCTGCCGGCCGAGCTCGAACTGCCGATGGACCGGCCCCGGCCCGCGCTCAGCGACCACAGCGGCGCGGTGGTCGAGTTCCGCTTCGACACCGACCTGCACGCCGGACTGTCGGCGCTGGCCGCCTCGTCGGGCGCCACCATGTTCATGGTGGCGCACGCGGCGCTGGCGGCGCTGTTGACCAGGCTCGGCGCGGGGTCCGACGTTCCCATCGGCACTCCCGTCGCCGGCCGGCTGGACGACGACCTGGCCGGCCTGGTGGGGTTCTTCGTCAACATGCTGGTGCTGCGCAGCGACACCGGCGGCAACCCGACCTTCCGTGAGCTCGTGGCCCGGGTCAGGGAGACCGACCTGGCCGCATTTGACCACCAGGACGTACCGTTCGAGCGGGTGGTCGAGCAGCTGAGCCCGGTCAGGTCGCTGGCCAGGCAGCCGCTCTTTCAGGTCCTGCTGGTGCTCCAGAACAATCAGGCCGCCGAGTACGGCCTGCCCGGTCTGGCGGTCTCGACCATCGACGTCGAGACCCGTTCGGCCAAGTTCGACCTCTCCTTCGAGCTGGCTGAGGTGCCTGGCCTCGGTGGGCTGGCCGGACGGGTCGAGTACCGCTCCGAGCTGTTCGACCGCGCCACGGTAGAGTCCATCGTCGACCGCATGGAACGGCTGCTGCGCCAGGTCGTGGCTGATCCGGACGGTCGGCTCGCCGATATCGAGCTGCTGACCGGGGCCGAGCGCGCCGCCATGCTCGGCGAAGGCGAGCGCGCCGAGCCGCCCGCCGCCACCCTCGGAGAGCTGTTCCGGGCACGGGTCGCAGCGGCACCGGAGGGGACAGCGCTGGTCTTCGGGGCGCGGGAGGTGAGCTACGCCGAGCTCGACCGTAGGTCTGACCGGCTGGCCCACCGGCTCATCCACGCCCACGGGACCCGAACCGGCGACCTGGTGGCGCTGTTGCTCCCCCGCTCGATCGAACTGATCGTCGCCGCGCTCGCAGTACTCAAGGCGGGCGCCTGCTATCTTCCGGTAGACGAGGGCTATCCGGCCGAGCGGATCGCGCTGTTGCTGGAGGACGCCAGACCGCACCGCGTCCTCACCACCGGCCGGGCGGTCGCAGCCTTGCCCGTGGGGTTGACCCCCGTACTGCTCGACGATGCGGAGCTCAGCGCTCTGGAACTCGATGGGGCGGCGCTGGACGGCGAGCCGCCCAGACGGCCCCGGCCGACGCGCGAGCCCACCCCGAACGATCTCGCCTACGTCATATACACCTCCGGCTCGACCGGCCGGCCCAAGGGCGTCGCCGTCGAGCACCACAGCGTAGTGGCTCTGATCGACGACCAGCTCGACCGGTTCCACGCCGGACCGGGCACCCGGCTGCTGCAGTTCGCGTCCTTCAGCTTCGACGCCGCCGCCTGGGAGACGTACCTGGCCCTGCTGAGCGGCGGGACGCTGGTGCTCGCCACCGAGCAGGAGCGGACGCCGGGGGAGCCGCTGGCCGATCTGATCCGGCAAGCCCAAGTGAACCTGGTCAGCCTGCCGCCGACGGTGATCGCCGCCTTCCCGCCAGAGGTGACCCTTCCGGTCGACCTCACGCTGATCACGGCCGGTGAACCGTGCCCGGCCGCGCTCGCCGAGCGCTGGTCGGTCGGCCGGACGATGATCAATGCGTACGGTCCGACCGAGACGGCCGTGTGCGTGACTATGAGCGACCCGCTCAGCGGTCCAGGTCGGCCACCGGTCGGCCGGGCGCTCACGCACGCCTCCTGCTACGTGCTCAACGAGTGGCTCGGCCTGGTGCCGCCAGGGGTGGCGGGCGACCTCTACATCGGTGGGCCTCAGGTGGCCCGGGGCTACCTCGGCCAGGCAGCGCTCACCGCGCGGCGGTTCGTGGCCGATCCCTTCGGTCCGCCTGGGACCCGTATGTACCGGACCGGGGACATCGTACGGGTCCGGCCGGACGGGCAGCTCGACTACGTCGGTCGGGCCGACGAGCAGGTCAAGCTGCGCGGCTTCCGAATCGAGCCAGGCGAGGTGGAGGCCACGCTCGACCGGCAGCCGGGCGTCACCGCCTCAAGGGTGATCGTGCGCGAGGATCGGCCGGGGGAGCGCAGGCTCGTCGGCTACGTGACCGGCCAGGGACTCGACGCGGTCGACCTGCGTCGGGCGCTGGCCTGCGCGCTGCCCGACTACATGGTTCCCGCGGCGATCGTCATCATGGACGAGCTGCCGTGGACCACCAATCGCAAGCTGGACCGCGCCGCGCTTCCGGCACCGCAGCTCACCGGCGGTCGCGGCAGGCGCCCCTCGACTCCGCAGGAGACGGTGCTGGTCGCGGTCTTCGAGGAGGTGCTGGGCGCGGCCGGCCTCAGCGCCGACGACGGCTTCTTTGAGCTCGGCGGCGACAGCATCAGCTCGATCCAGATGATCAGCAGGGCCCGCAGGGCCGGTCTGCTGATCGACCCCAGGGACGTCTTCCAGCATCCGACCATTGCCGGGCTGGCCCGCCAGGCTCGGTGGGACCGCCCGGACGGGTCTGCGCCGCCCGAGCCTGACGATGAGACCGGACCCGTCCAGATCACGCCGATCATCGCCTGGCTACGTGAGCTCGGCGGGCCCTGGCACCAGTACGGCCAGTCGATGGTGGTCCGGGTCCCGGCCGACCTGGACGCGGCCGGACTCGCCCGCGCGTTCCAGGCCGTACTGGACGCACACGGCGTGCTACGCCTGCGGGTCGTCGCCGCACCGGAGGGGCAGTGGTCGCTGCAGGTCGCCCCCGTTGGCTCGGTGGTCGCCGCCGACCTGATCGAAACGGCCTCCGGCGAGCCCTCGGCACTCATCGAACGGGCGGCTGCGGGCCTCAACCCCGAGGCGGGGATCAACGCCAGGCTGGTCCACCTCCCCGACCGACGGGAACTGGTCCTGGTCATGCACCATCTGGTCGTGGACGGGGTCTCCTGGCGCATTCTGCTGACCGACCTCGCCGAGTCCTGGCGGGCCGTCCAGGCGGGTGACGACCCGGCCATCACACCGGCGGGCCCCTCCTACCGGCGCTGGGCGTCACTGCTCGCCGAAGACGCGCTCTCCCCCCAGCGAGAGGCGGAGTTGCCTTTCTGGAAGTCCGTGTCGGCCGAGGCGGAGCCGGTGTTCCCCGAACACCGGTTGGACCCTGTCCGGGACGTGCGGTCGACTGCCCGAACCCTGCGCCGGACTCTGCCGGCCGACGTGACCGGTCCGCTGCTCGGCGAGGTGGCTTCTCGATTCCACGCCGAACCGAACGACGTACTGCTGACTGGGCTTGCGCTGGCGCTGATGAGCTGGCGGCAGCGGCAGGAGACAGCCGGAGCAGGACCGGTGCTGGTCGAGGTCGAAGGCCACGGCCGGGTGCTGGTCGCAGGCGTGTACCCGGCGCAGACCGTCGGCTGGTTCACCGCCGTCTACCCGGTGCGGCTCGAACTGGATACCCGGGAGACGGCCGGGTTCTGGGCGGGCGGCCCGGCCGTCGGACAGGCGCTGAAGCGGGTGAAGGAGTGCCTGCGCGCCGTCCCCGACCACGGCGTCGGCTACGGGGCCCTGCGCAGGCTCAGCCCGTACGGCAGGGCCGGCCTGGGCACCGGCACCGCTCCGGACGTCGGCTTCAATTACGTGGGCCGAATCCCCATGGCGGCCCCCGCCGACTGGCGCCCGACCGATCTCGCGCTGGCGGCAACGGGCGACGGCCGTATGCCGCTGCCGCACATTCTCGACGTCAACGCTGTCGTGCAAGACCGCGCCGACGGCCCGGAACTCGTCGCGGAGTGGACCTGGGCAGGCGAGGTCCTGGCCGACGGCGTGGCGAACGAGGTGGCCGACCTCTGGTTCCGCGCCTTGCGGGCGATCGTGCGGTACGGCGAGCACCCGGACGTCGGCGGCCTGTCCCCCTGCGACCTGATGGTCGCTCTCACTCAGGACGAGATCGACGACATCGAGTCAGCAGTGTTCTGATGCCGAGACCCATCCGATTCGGATCGAGGACCCACAGATGACTTTCCGGAACCTGACAGTAGGTGTGAACCAGAAAGCGGACGCGAGCCTGGCACCGGACCCGGTTCAGCGAGCCGGCGGCGTCGCTCCGGTCGCGCTGACCGGGACCGGTACGGCCCCCAGCCACCATGGTGAACTGATCCAGGGCGTGTTCGAGGAGGGCGGGCGGCTGCACCGGGGTCTGCTCACCCTGCCCTGCCCGCTGTTCGGCACTTGCGCCGAGATCCGGCTGCGGCAGGACGAACCGGAGCTCACGGTAGACCCCGCGTGGAGGACCAAGGCGCTGGCCGCGGCCCACACGACGCTGGCACGCGTCGGGCTTCCCGGACTCGGGGGGCGGCTCACCCTGCACAGCACCATCCAGGTCGGGCGGGGTCTCGGCTCGTCGAGCAGCGACGTGATCGCCACGATCTTCGCGGTGCTGGACGCGGCCGGGCTGCGCCTGTCGGCCGAGGAGGTGGCCTGTATCGCGGTGGAGGTGGAGATAGCCACCGACCCGCTGATGTTCGACCGAATGATGCTGTTCGGACAGCGGGAGGGGCGGGTGATCGAGGACCTGCACCGCCCGATGATCCCGGTCGATGTGCTCGGCTTCTCGTTCGCCGACGAGGAACTCGACACCCTCGCCTTCCCACCGGCCCGATACACCGTACGGGAGATCGAGTGCTTCCGGGCTATGCGCGGCCTGCTGCGGCGGGCGGTGGCCTATGGCGACATCGCCCCGCTGGGCCGGATCGCCACCGCGAGCGCCCAGATCAACCAGCGGTTCCATATGGTGCCGCACTTCTCCCGGCTGCTGGAGATCGTCGAGGAAAGCTCGGCCCTCGGCATCCAGGTCGCGCATACCGGCACCATCGCCGGGCTGTTGTTCGACCCGGCCGATCCCGAGCTGGACCGGCGGCTCGCGGTCGCCGCCCGCGGGCTGGGCGCGCTGGGGATGACCGAGAACTGGCACTACACCGTGAGGAGCGAAGGCCGTGGCCGCTATGACATTGCTTTGTAAGCCGTACGACGACGTAATCGACGGCAACGTCCTACCTAAGATCATCGAGCTCGGTCCGACGCTGTACGGGATGGCGTTCCAGCTTATGAAGCTGCTCCCAGCCCGGTTTATCCTGCAGCGGGCACTCGAGCGCGGCGAGCTGGAGCCAGGGATGACGGTCGCCGAGACGACCTCAGGGACCTTCGGCCTTGGGCTGGCGATGGAGTGCCGACTGCGCGGCCACCCGCTGGTCCTGGTCGGGGACCCGGCGATCGACGGGCCGCTGCGCCGCCGTATGGAGGCCCTGGGCGCCCGGGTTAGCATCGTGTCCCCAAGCGCGTTGCGCGGCCGTAACGTGCAGCGCGCCCGGCTAGACCGGCTGGCCTACTTCCAGTCCCGGCTGCCGCGCTACTTCACCCCCCGCCAGTACGACAACCCCGACAACCCGGCCTCGTACGGCGTGGTGGCCGAACTGCTCCTGGAGACCCTGGGCCAGGTGGACGCGCTGGTCTGCCCGGTTGGGTCGGGCGGCTCGTCCTCGGGCATCGGCTCGTTCCTGCGGGCGGTCTTCCCCGAAATGCGGCTCATCGGGGTCGATACCCCCGGCAGCGTGCTCTTCGCCGCGCCCGCCGGGCCCCGCCTGCTACGCGGGCTGGGCAACGGCCTCGTCCCGCAGGCCCTGGACCACCGGCTCTTCGACGAGGTGCACTGGATCGCGGCTCCCGACGCGTTCGCCGCCACCCGGGCCATGCACGCCGACCAGTGCCTCTTCATGGGGCCGACCAGCGGTGCGGCCCACCATGTCGCAGCCTGGTACGCCCGCATGCACCCAAAGGAACGGGTCGTGGCGACCTTCCCCGACGAGGGGCACCGGTACGTCAGCACCGTCTACCACGACGCGTGGCTGCGCCGCCACAGCCTCCTTCGGGAGCCCGCGCGGGCGCCTAGGACGATCGACCACCCGGCCGAGGTGGCGGGTCCGTGGACCCGCTTCGCCTGGAATCGGCGCTCGCGCGAGGAGATCGTAGGACTAGGAGGTGGGGCGGCGTGGACGGGCACATCCTAGTGCTGGTGGAGAGCAACACCTCCGGAAGCGGTCGGGTGTTCCCGGTGGCGGCGCGGGCGCTGGGACTGCGACCGGTAATGCTCGCCGCCGACGCCCGTCGGTATCCCTTCGACGGCGAGCTCGAGGTGGTGGAAGTCGACACTGGCTCGGTCCCCGAGGTCGTCGCGGCCTGCAGACTGCTCGCACCGGTCGTCGGCGTGGTCTCAAGCTCCGAGTACTTCGTCGCGGCGGCCGCCCTGGCCGCCGCGACGCTGCACCTGCCTGGGCCTGATCCAGCGGCGGTCGGGTCCGCCAGGGACAAGGGTGAGCAACGCCGTGTGCTGGCGGCTGGCGGCGTCCGGGTGCCGGAGTTCGTCGTGGCCACGACGGTTGAGCGGGCGTTGGCGGCAGCCGCAGCGATCGGCCCTCCGGTCGTGGTGAAGCCGGTCGCCGGCTCCGGCAGCGTGGGCGTCCGGCTCTGCCGCGATCTAGAAGGCGTCGCCGCGCAAGCAGGGGACCTGTTGGCGGCCGGACAGGACGAACGGGGCCGTGGGGTGCCGCGCCAGATCCTGGTCGAGGCATTCGCCGACGGACCGGAGTACTCGGTGGAGATCTTCGGGGGCTTGGCGCTCGGAGTGACTGGCAAGCACCTGGGCCCGCCGCCGTGCTTCGTCGAGGTCGGTCATGACTTCCCAGCCCAGGTGGAGGATGTGGTGCGCACCTCGGTGATCGAGACGGCGGAGGCGGCCGTACGACTGCTCGGCCTGACCTTCGGACCGACGCACGTGGAGCTTCGCGTCACAGCCGAAGGGCCAACGCTCATCGAGGTCAACCCGCGACTGGCCGGCGGCTGGATCCCGCGTCTGGTGGAGACGGCGACCGGGATCGACCTGATCCGCGAGACGATCCGTGTGTCCATCGGGGGACGGGCACGCCTCACCCCGACCCGCCGCGGTGCGGCCGCTCTCCGGTTCGTGCTGGCTCCTGGCAGCGGCACGCTGGACTGTCTGCGGGGGCTTGCGGAGGCCAGTCGCGCGGAGGGGATCGTCGAGGCCGTCGCCTACCGCGATCCGGGCGCGCAAGTCGCCGTCCACGGCGACTTCCGCGACCGCATCGGCCACGTGCTCGCCGCCGCGCTCACCGTTGCGGACGCAGCCGCGACGGCCGACCTTTCGGTCCAAGCCGTCCACCCCGTCCTGCGCGCCACTGCGGAGGCCTGCCTATGACCGCCCCATCGCCTGAGCCGCTCGGCGACACCGGTCGGCTGCCGACCGGTGTCATGCCGCGGATCCGGCAGATGCTGCTAGAGCCGGAACGGAACCTGCGCCCGGCATGGAAGGATGACCTCGCTCAGATCTCGCGGGTCGACCTCGCCCACCTGGTGATGCTAGCCGAGCGCGCCATCATCGACCGCCAGGTCGCTGGTCGGCTGCTGGAGACCGTGCTCGAACTGCGGCGCGGCGACTTCGCGGCGATCGAGGGCCGGGCCATGCCGCGCGGTCTCTACCTGGCTTACGAGGGATACCTCATCGAGCGGCTGGGCGCAGACGTGGGCGGGGTGCTGCACACCGGACGGTCTCGCAACGACCTCGGCGCCACCTGCTTCCAACTCGGCCTGCGCATCCCCTACGCCCGGCTCTGTTCGCAACTGGTGGCGTTGGGGGTGGTGCTGCTGGGCCGGGCCCGCCGCTACCGGGCGACGCTTATGCCCGCGCACACCCACTTCCAGGGCGCGGTCCCGATCACCTTCGGGCACTACCTGCTGGGGCTGGCCACGGCGCTCGAGCGGGATCTGGCCGCGCTCTTGGCCGGCGGCGGGGTGCTCGACCGGTGCCCGCTCGGCGCCGGGGCGGTCGGCGGCACGACCATCCCGATTGACACCGGGCGTACGGCCGCGCTGCTCGGCTTCACCGGCCCGGCTCTGAACTCGGTCGACGCCGTGGCCTCTCGTGACGCCGCGCTGCGACTGCTGGGCGTGGCGGTCGTGGCCGGCGTGACATTGGACCGGGCCGCCCTCGACCTGCTGCTGTGGTCCAGTAGGGAGTACGGCTATCTGACCGTGCCCGACTCACTGGTCGGATCCAGTTCGATGATGCCCCAAAAGCGCAACGCCTTCGTACTGGAGCACGTGCAAGGGCGTACCGCGCATGCCGCCGGAGCCTTCGTCACCGGCGTCGCTGCGATGCGTGGGACGTCGTTCACGAACTCGATCTCCGTGGGTACCGAGGGGGTCGCGCCTACCCTGGCCGCTCTGCAGGCGACTGCCGATGCCGTCGAGATCCTTCGGCTGGTCGTCGCCGGTGTACGGCCTAACCCCGAGGCGATGTCGGCGGCCACCACAGCGGGGCGCACCGAGGCCACGGCGGTGGCCGAGTGGCTGGTCCGCCAGGGCACGCCGTTCCGGCGTGCGCATTATGAGGTTGGCGTCGCCGTCCGCGCGGTGCTCGGTGGCGGAGCCGTGTCCCTCTGGGACGCTCTCGGCCGCCCGGAGAAACGGCCGTCCGAGCTGGCGTCCGGCCAGATCTGGCAGGCTGCCTCCTTTGGCGGCGGCCCAGGCCCGGCCTCGTTCGATGCGGCCTTCGGCGTGCTGGCCGACGCCTGGCTGGCGCACCGCGCCGCGCTGGCGGACCGCCGGGCGCGCTGGGCGGCGGCCGACGCGGAGCTGGACGAGGCCGTGCGTCTGCTGCTGACGGATGTGGATCGACCCTGAGGAGGCGGCATGGATAGACGTTGGATCCGCGGCGACGCAAGCACCGGCTTGCGCAGGCGGGTGGAACTGCGGAGCGACACCTTCACGCTGCCGACGGCGCAGATGCTGGCGGCGATGGCCCAGGCGGAGCTGGGTGACGACGTCTACGGCGAGGACCCTACGGTCAACGCGCTCGAGGCCCGTGCGGCCGCCCTGCTGGGCAAGCAGGCCGGGTGCCTTGTGCCGAGCGGGACGATGGGGAACCTGGCGTCGATCATGACGCACTGCCCGCGCGGGGCGAAGGTGATCGTGGGGGCCGAGTCAGACATCTATATCTACGAGGCGGGCGGAGCGTCGGTCTGCGGCGGTGTCACCTACCATCCGGTCCCCAATCAGCTCGACGGTACGCTGGCGGTGGCCGATATCGAGGCGGCGTTCCCCGACGACCCAGGTGACCCTCAGTTCGCGCTCCCCGCGCTGATCTGCCTGGAGAATCCGCAGAATCACACCGGTGGCCAGTTGCTGCCGCTGGAATATCTGGAGCAGGTGCGGGCGCTGGCCCGCACGCGTGGCGTGCCGATCCATCTGGACGGATCGAGGATCTTCAACGCGGCGGTGGCCGCCGGAACCGACCCTGCCGTGCTGGCCTCCTGTGCTGACTCGGTGCAGATCTGCCTGTCCAAGGGCTTGTGCGCCCCGGTCGGCTCCGTCGTCGTCGGCGACCACGCCTTCATCTCCGGGGTGCGGCGCGTCCGTAAGATGCTCGGCGGCGGTATGCGCCAGGCCGGAGTGCTGGCCGCTCCGGGCATGATCGCCCTGGACGCTATGACCGCCCGGCTGGCCGACGACCACGCCAACGCCGCCCGCCTGGCCGCTGGTCTAGCCGCCATGGACGGCGTCGACCTCGACCCTCGCCCGGTGCGGATCAACATGGTGTTCTTCCGCCTGCGCCCTCCGCACCGCAGCGACGTCTTCATCGCCCGCGCCGCCGAACGGGGCATCGCCGTCGCCGAGTTGGGCCGGGGCCGGATCCGTTGCGTTACCCACGCGGGCGTCACCGCGGACGACATCAACTACGCCCTCACCGTGTTCGCCGGAGTCTTGTCGGAGCTGCCATGACCAGGACTCCCCTCTAGCTAAGCGGAAGGGACATAGCGCAGCGGGCTCGTCAGCGCCGACGCGAGGCCAGCAGGCTCCCCGGTCCCGGCCGCTAAACCGGAGCGCCGCGAGCACCGGCATGAGTGCCCGGATTCTCGACAGGGCATCCGGCACGGCGAATTAATCGCATAAATTCAACGTCCGCATTATTCTGATACCGGGCTGCAGAATCAATTCATAACAATTGTGCGGTGCGCTAAAACGCGGTGCCCGCGACTGGTCCCATTGCCTGCGGGCGGATGCGTACCCGTACCGGGATCGTATCGAAAGTTGTAGGCAGAGTGTATCGATGGACGCGCCAGAAGGGTCTTGGATAACTTTAGTGGTAATGTAATTGCCTTCACCCGGGCGAGGTTTTAGGCTACAGGCAAGAAGGAAGCCGGTGAACACAGTCTGATGGGTCTTCCGGATGGAATTCGCTGGCGGCCTACCGCTGCGAAACGGTTTCAGTGAGGTCATGATGACAATATTTATGACAGCGGACACGGATCGCGAGCCGGCCATCGAAGCGGGCGGCGCCGCTCCGGCGGGCACCGTCTTCGACCTGATGAGCGCCAGCCTGATGAGCGCGGTAGAGCAGCTCCCCGAGGTCGATGTCCCGGTGAAGTCCCTGGTACCCGGGTTCCACCTGCGCATGACAGGCACGGATGCGGCCCACGCCCGGCTGCTGGCCGATGCGGCCGGGTCGGTCCAGCTGCCGCCGATCCTGGTGCAGAAAAGCGGCATGCGCATCATCGACGGGATGCACCGGGCCGAGGCGGCGAAGCTGCGCGGCGAAGGGGCCATCCGCGCGCGTCTCGTTGATTGCTCCGATGAGAAGGCGCTCGTCCTCGCGGTCAAGTCGAACACGCTGCACGGACTGCCGCTGACCAGGGCCGACCGTATCTCGAGCGCGAAGCGCATCCTGAGCGCGCACCCTGACTGGTCCGACCGCAAGGTTGCCGGGATCGCCGGGCTGCAGCGGGAAGTCAGTCGCCACGCTCAGGAACGGCTCGGTCGGCGCGCCGTTCGAGGGCAAGCGGCTGGGGCGTGACGGGAAGCGCCGGCCGCTGGTCGCCACGGAAGGAAGGCTGCGGGCGGCCGAATACGTCCGTGCTCACCCGCAGGCGTCGGTCAGGCAGATCGCGGGGGAGACGGACGTGTCGCTCGGCACCGCCCACGACGTGCGGGAGAAGATCCGCTGCGGAGCGGACCTGCGGATCACGGAGCCGGGCCCGGACGCAGCGCAGGCCACGCCCGCATCATCCCCGCCCGTGACGAACATCCGGGTCCAGGCCACGGCGGGCACCGCCCGGCGGCTGGCCTGGCCGGCGGTTGCCGGCAAGCTGGTAGGCGACCCGGTCCTGCGCTACACCGAGGGAGGCCGCGCCTTCCTGCGCTGGATGACCCAGCATGCCATGCACCCCGACGAGTGGCGCGAGTTCGCCGACGCGATACCCGAACGCTGGCTCGACGACGTCCGCCAGGCAGCCGCCACCATGAGCGAGGAGTGGGGACTGTTCGCGGACCAGCTCAGCTGCAGGCAAGAAGAAACAAGCTGAGCACACTATCGGTGTTGCCGTCATTGTGATGGAAACAGGAGGTGATGCATGTGGTCAGGTCCGCTTCTGGTAAGGGCGCCGGCCGGCTCCGTTGGCCAGGGTAGATCGATCGGCACGCGGACTCGATCAGCAATGCACTGAGGCCGGTCCCGCCTAGCGCGGGGCCGGCCTTCGCGATCGTGTAGCCGGTCTCCGGGTTGGCGAAGATCACCCATTCAAAATCCTTTTATCCCGAACGGACCCGTGGTGACTCCGTCCGCCAGGAAGGGCTCCGGCCTGTTCTTCTTTGACCCCACAGCGTCCAGCGTCGCGGTTTGAACGGCAGCGGCGATCAGGTCAAGCTGCGAGGCCGGAGCGGGACACCTCGAGCGCGACCGGGACCTGCAGCGCCCGCCCCGCCTCGACGTACATGAGCGCGTCGAACATCGCCTCTTGGCCGTCGATCGCGCCAGCGTCGCGTAGATGTCGGTGCGGGCGGCGAACAGCGCCCTGAAGAACGCCACCTTCGCCGCATCCGGAGACCTGTTACGCATCAGCCCAAGGGGGCGCCTCGAAGAAGGCAGCCTGCGCGGGGCCGGGAGGCGCTGCCTGCTGTGGGGTTAGCTTCAGCAGCTTGAGCAGTCGGGCACTCTCCGCCCGCAGCCGTGCCAGCTGCCTGTTGTCCTTCGCGATGCCGGCCAGGGCGGTGCGCTGGGAGGTGGTGAGGTTCTCCGGCTTCTTGCGGATCGCCCACATTCCCGCTTCCCCGTTACTCCAGCGAGTACGTGGAAATCGGCGAGCAAGGGCTGGACCCCATCGTCGTCCGGAGCCCGTCCGGTGGCGTCACCTTCACCATCCTCGAGCAGGACCCGGGGAAGAAACCGGGGCAGCTGGAAGGCTTCTTGTCCCGCTACGGCGGGCCGGGCGTCCAGCACTTGGCCTTTCTCGTCGATGACGTTGTGTCCGCCGTCACCGACTACACCCGCCGCGGGGGTCGAGTTCCTCGCGACGCCGAGCGCGTACTACGAGATGCTCGCGGACCGGCTGCCCGCCATTCGCGGCGAGATAGCCGATCTGTGCTCGACCAGCGTGCTCGCCACTCGCGAGCCCTCTACGAGGCCGTGGAGCGCGATGGCCTCGCCGCGGGCTAGCCGCCTGCGGTTAGGAGCCTCCTCGCCGGGGCCGGCGGTCGCGCTGCCCTGAGAATTGGTGCGGGGCTGCGGGCGGCCGGCTGGCTGGCGTCGCTGCCGCTCCGTGGCGCGGTTCGCGCCCTTGGTGCGGGTCCCGGGCGGGTGCCCCCGGCTGCGCCGGCACTGGCGGGCGGAGCCGCCAGTGCGGGGGTCCTGCCCGCGGCCCGGCGCGTCCCGGCCCGGGAGAGCTGATCCGCAGCGCGGGGCGGGCGCGGCTGGGAGGATGGGCGCGGGCTGCCCGCGACGCCGGCATACCTGTGGGATGCGAGCCCGTTTAGGAGCCTGGCGCGGGGCCCTGACCTGAGGGTCGCCTCTAATGGTGGTGCAGCGTTCCCCTCCGGAGACCTGAGACACCTCTGGCTTTGAGGCCCCGTGCAAGACCGGCCTGGTCGAGAACGCAGCAGCGTGGCGTGCTTCCTGACGACCTATTCGCCTTCGGCCCCCTGAGGCCTTCGACAAGACCGGCCAGGAAGCACGCCACGTGACAGCAGTCACAGGCGCGACCCCGGTGCGCTACCGCTGCCTGCTGTCCGGTTTGATCGTTCCCCGTGGTCCGAGCCCGCCAGCACGGCGCACCCCCCGTAAGCCTCCGGGCCGTTTGCGCCCTCGAGCTAGACAGGGCCCGTGACGGTCGCCGGGATCACGGACGGCTAATCGGATGTCAGGCCCGCGAGCCTTTCCATTAGAGCGCCGTGTGGTTCCGCCAGGGCTGCGACCAGCGCAGACACGTACCGAGACCGGGAGTATGAGCTTTGAAGACCACGTGCGGCATCGACTGGGCCGAGGGACACCACGACATCGCGATCGTCGGCGAGGACGGCGTCCTGGTTGCCAAGCGGCGGATCGCCGAGGCACCGGAGGGCTTCGGCGAGCTGATCGCGATGCTGGCCGAGGCGGGCGACACCGCGGAGGACCCGATTCCGATCGCGATCGAGACGCCCCGCGGCCTGCTGGTCGCCGCCCTACGCGCCGCCGGCCGCAAGGTCTACGCGATCAACCCGATGGCCGTCGCCCGTTACCGCGAGCGGTACTCGCCCAGCGGGAAGAAGTCCGACCACGCCGATGCCATGGTCCTGGCCGCCATCTTGCGCACCGGCGCCGCCATGCACCGCACGCTGCCCGCCGACACGGAACTGGCCAGGTCGGTCGCCGTGCTGGCGCGGGCCGCCCAGGACGCCGCCTGGCGGCGGACCCGGGCCTCCAACGAGCTGCGCTCCCTGCTGCGCGAGTACTACCCTGGCATGCTCGAGGCCGCCGCCCACCGCAGCGGCAGCCTCATCACCCCGGTGGCCCGCGAGCTGCTCCGGATCGCACCGACCCCGGCCGAGGCCGCCAGGCTCCCGGTCGCCCGGATCGCCGCTGCGCTGCGCCGCGCCGGCCGCCAGCGCGGGATCGACCAGTCCGCCGCCGGGCTCCTCCAGATCCTGCGCCGCCCCCAGCTCCGCCAGGACCCGCTCGTCGAGCGGGCCATGGGAGCGCAGGCGCTGCGCCTGCTGGCTACCCTGGACGCCGAGTGCACCAGCGTCGAGGAACTCGGCAGGGCATGCCTCGAGGCGTTCCGCCAGCACCCCGACTACGCCGTGATCACCAGCTTCCCCGGCCTCGCCGACCTGTCCGGCGCCCGCGTCCTGGCCGAGCCCGGCGACGACCGCACCCGGTTCGCTGACGCCCGAGCGGTCAAGGCGTTCGCCGGGGCCGCCCCCGTCACCAGGGCATCCGGGCGCTCCACCGTCGTCACGCGCCGCCGGGTCAAGAACGACCGCCTCGCCGCCGTCGGCTTCACCTGGGCCTTCGCGGCCCTCACCCCCTCACCGGGAGCACGCGCCCACTACGACCGCCGCCGGGAAGCCGGAGACGGCCACCCAGCCGCACTCCGCAACCTCTTCAACCGCCTGCTCGGCTGCCTCTACCACTGCATCCAGGCCGGCACCCCCTACGACGAGACGACCGCCTTCCGCACCCCTCAAGCAGCCGCCGCTTGACAGTTACGCCAATCGGATGTCTTGTCGCCTGTGAGCACGACGGTCAGTATTCGCGGCCTCCGAGCCAGCTGACCGGGCCCCCGGGCAGCCCGCCTTGCTGTTGCCGGTTCCAAGCATAGGAGGCCCGGATGGGCAATGCGAGGGCGCGGAAGGTTCCCGCGCAGCTCGTCGAGGACGAGGACTACCAGCTCCGCCACGAGCGGGTCGCAGGCATCGACATCGCGAAGGCGAAGGCCGACGTGTGCACCCGGCTCCCCCCGGCCCGCGACGGCGGGCGGCGCGCCTCGCGGCTGGAGGAGGTCCCCGCGCGGGCCAGGGAGATCCTGGACCTGGCGGGCCGGCTCACCAGCGACGGCGTGGAGCTGGTCGTCATGGAGTCAACTAGCGATTACTGGCGCATATGGTTCTACTTGCTGGAGTCCGCGGGCCTGGCCGTGCAGCTGGCCAGCTCCTCCCACGCCCGGCAGCTGGCCGGCCGCCCGAAGACGGACCGGCTGGATGCCCAGTGGATCGCCCGGCTGGCCGAGATGGGCCTGCTGCGGCCGTCGTTCGTGCCGCCCCCGGAGATCCGCGCGCTGCGGGACCTGACCCGGGCCCGGCTGCAGATGGTCCGCGACCGCACCCGGGAATGGCAGCGGCTGGAAAAGCTCCTGGAAGGAGCCCTGGTCAAGCTGTCATCAGTGGTGCACTCGCTAGCCAGGACAAAGACCGCCCGCGACATCCTGGAGGCACTCGCCGGCGGCGAGCGCGACCCGAAGGCCCTCGCCGCCCTGGCCGCCGTCCACGTCAAGGGCGGCCGCGCCGCCATCGAGCAGTCCCTCGACGGCATGCGCCTGGGCAATCACCACCCGATGCTGATCCGGGCCCACCTGGACCACATCACCCTCCTGGACCGGACGGTCACCAGGATCGAGGACGAGATCGAGGCCGCCCTCGACGCCATCCCCGCCGCCCGGGGCATCACCGCCGACGGCGTCCCGTCCCCCGATCCCGGCCCGGACGCGGCCACCCTGGCCGCCGCGGACCGCCTCGCAGAGATCCCCGGCATCAGCCGCAACCTCGCCATGGCCATCATCGCCGAAACAGGCCTCGACATGACACGCTTCCCCACCGCCGACTGCCTCGTCTCCTGGGCCGGCCTCGCGCCCGTCACCCGCCAGTCCGGCCCCCGCAGCCGCAAGCCCGGCAAGGGACAGGGCGACGCCTACCTCAAGGGCTACTGCACCCAGGCCGCAGCCGGCGCCATCGGCACCAGCACCTTCCTCGGCGAAAGACTCCGCCGCCTGTCCCGCCGCATCGGCCCGATGAGGGCCAGGTGCGCCGTCGCCCGCTCCATCCTCGTCATCATCTGGCACCTCCTCGCCGACCCCTCAGCCAGGTTCAACGACCTCGGGCCCGACTGGCACGAGCGCAGCGGCAACCGCGACCGCAAGATCCGCGCCCACCTCCGCCAGCTCCAGGCCCTCGGCCTCGACGTCACCCTCACCACCGCCGCCGCCTAAACCCAAAACCCCGCCTACCAGGCCCGTTGCCCCCAGTGCCACGGGCCGTTAAACCATGCCCGCATTTGGTTGCTGATTCTCACGGTCAGCGCCGTCAGCGTCGCCATCGCCGCCAGCGGCCTGGTCACGATCCTGATCCTGTACGCCACCACGGCCAACTGGTCCCTCGGTCCCCGGGTGGCCCAGGCAACCACCATCATCTCGGTCATGCTCGTCATCCTGGCCACCGTGAACGCGTTCTTCATCGCCTGGACCACGGCACTGGAAACGCGGTACCCGGCGGCCCTGGCCCGCGCGCTCGGCGCCACCCCGGGGCAGGTCACCGCCGGGCTGACGGCGGCGTACCTGGTCCCCGGCCTCGTCGGCGCCGTGCTCGGCATCCCAGGCGGCCTCATCGTCTTCGACCTCGCCAAGCACGGCGGGTCGACCACGCTTCCCGCCCCGGGGCCGCTCATCCTCATGGTCGCCGTGACGCTGGTCGTCATCGGCGTGCTCACCGCGATCCCGATCCGCATCGCCGCTCGCAATCCCGTTGCGGACGTTCTTCAGTAGCAGGAGGCCACATGTCCGTCAGCAGCAACCCGTCACGCCCGGCCGCTGTCGCGCGCCGAGGCCGCACCTGGCGCCGGACCGTCCTGGCGGTCGGCGTTCTCGCCACCGTCACCTTGCTGACCGTCGGCTGCAAAGGCAGCAATACCTACGTGAAGCAAATCCACCATGCCCCCGGCTCAACTGCCAGCCCGTAGCCGCGCGCTCCCCAGCGGCCCGACGGGCCGCTGGGGAGCCGCGATCGGGCGACACATCGACTGCACGGGTCGACTGCACGGGTTTCCTGCCGTGTGACTATCGCGCTGTGTAACCGGATCGGACGGGTTCCGATGGCTGGTCTAGACCAATCTTTCCAAACTAGACCAGCCGACCCGGCCCCAATATCCGACCGCAGAGCAAGCAGGGAGCAAGCACGAGCGGGAAACCGGGACAAACCGGGCACATAAAAAATGACCTGGAGTTGTAAAACTCCAGGTCAGAACGGGTGCGCCGCCAGGGACTTGAACCCCGAACCCGCTGATTAAGAGTCAGCTGCTCTGCCAATTGAGCTAGCGGCGCTTGTCGCTTGTCTCGCGAACACCCAGACTTTAGCAAGGAACCGCCAGTCTTGCGAATCGAGCACGCGGGCCACGCGGGCCACGCGGGCTAGGCCGGAAGGCGTCAGGGGACGTGACATACCCTGAAAAGCCAGGACATGCGACATGCTTGTGGCATGCTCCCTGCCTCGGCAAGCCCGCTCCCGCTCCCGCGCGACTCCGCCGTTCCGTACCGAGTTTGCCTTGTCTGCCTCGGCAACATCTGCCGGTCCCCGATGGCGGAGGTCGTGCTCCGCGCTCAGTTGGCCGTGGCAGGCCTGGCCAGCAAGGTTGCGGTGGACAGTGCCGGGACCGCCGCGTGGCACGTCGGGCAGCCGATGAACTCCCGCGCCCGCGGCGCGCTCGCCCGGCGGGGCCTGGACGGCGAGGCGCATCGTGCCCGCCAGTTCGATGCCGCCTGGCTACCGGACCGCGACCTGGTGCTGGCCATGGACTCCAGCAACCTGAAGGCCCTCCAGGCCCTTGTCGCACCCAGGGATAGCAGACCCCCATTCAGAACGGGACCGCCCCACTGCGACCGCGTCCGCCTCTTCGGCGACGTGGCAGGTCTGGCCGGCGCCGACGTTCCGGACCCCTACGGAGGGAACCCCGCGAAGTTCGCCCGTGTCCTGGACATGCTGCAGGGGGCGATGCCGAGCATGGTTGCCCAGCTAGCCGACCTCGTGGGCTAGCGAGCCGAAGTCGCCGCCGCCGGCGGGTCCGTCGTCGCCGGAGTCGTCGTCGGGGGGCAGTGCGTCGGGGGACAGCGGAAGCTTGACCCGGAAGTCGGCGCCCTGGCCTGGCGCGGTGACGACGGAAACCTCGCCGCCGTGTGCTTCCACAAGGCCGGCGACGATCGCCAGCCCTAGTCCCGTGCCGCCAGAGGCCCGGTTGCGGGCCACGTCGGCACGATAGAAGCGCTCGAAGACGTGCCGTGCTTGCTCGTCTGTCATGCCGGGGCCGTTGTCGATCACATCGAGCACCACTGCCGGAGTCCCGGTTTCGAGCCTGCCAGAGGCGATCGCCACCGTGATGGACGCCTCCGCAGGGGTGTGTACCCGGGCGTTGGTTACCAGGTTTCCGATGACCTGCCGCAGCCTCGCCTCATCGCCATCCACAAGGAAGGCGGCACCGGGCGCCACGGTGAGGTCGATCCGCCGGTCCGGGCTGACCATCCGCGCGTCCTGCACTGCGTCGGCCGCAAGGGTCAGCAGGTCGACAAGACCCTTGTCCAGCGGGCGCTGCTGGTCGAGCCGGGCAAGCTGCAGCAGGTCCTCGACGAGCAAGCCCATCCGGGACGCCTCAGACTCCAGCCGCCGCATGAGCCGGTCAAGCTCGTGGGAGGTCATGCCGCCGGGCGCGGTACCGCCGCCGGGCGCGGTACCGCCCCGCTGGCGGTAGAACTCGGCAAAGCCTCGAAGCGTGGTGAGCGGAGTCCGCAGTTCGTGGCTCGCGTCGGCGATGAACCGGCGCATTCGCTCCTCCGAGCGGTGCGCGGCCTCCTCGGACTCCTCCCGGGCGTGGAAGGCCGTCTCGATCTGGCCGAGCATCGAGTTCAGCGACCGCCCGAGGCTGCCGATCTCAGTACGCGGGTCCCGCTCGGGGATGCGGTGGTCGAGGTGCCCGCCAGCGATCTGCCCGGCGGTGAGCTCGATGTCATTCAGCGGCCGCAGGTTGGCCCGGACGACGGCGACGGCGACAAGGGTGAGGATGAGGAGGATGCCGATGCTCACGAGCACGTCGAAGATGATGATGCGCTGGAGCGTCCCGTTGACATCGCCAAGGTCGACGGCAACCATCAGTGTTCCCGGCTGCGAACCGGAGCCGGAGTTGTAGTTCACCGGTTCCGCGATGACGCGCCAGCTCTCAGCTCCGGCTTGCGCCGCCGTGGTGAAGGGCTGCCCGTGCGTGGCCGCGGCCCAGTCTGCCGCAGTAGGTAGCTCGGGGAGCGGCTCCTGGTTGTTCTCCCCGAAAGGGAAGCCCCCTGCCTGGGGAATCCACTGGAGCTGGCTGCCAGCCACCTGGATCGCCACGACCTGTCCTGATCCAGTCGGCTTGACCTGTCCGGGGGTCGTGGCGCTCGCGGGGAGGTTCTGAGAGAAGTTGATCGAGTTAAAGTATGACGCTAGCTGGCGGTCATGCTGGGTGATCAGGTTCGTCCGTAGCACGGAGATACTCGCGACGCTGATCGTCACCAGCGCCAGCATGACGAGCGCGAGGACGGCCGTGATCAGCTTGGCTCGCAGCGGGGTGCGGTCGGAGATTCCCCGCAGAGAGCTCAGACGGGAACCCGACCGGCCCGACCGTCGCGGCGGTGGCGGGACCTTAAGCTGGTCCGGAGCCTGTGGTTCGTCCGGAGTCATGGCGGGAGTCCGCCTACGATGCCGGGAGCCGCAGGACGTACCCGACGCCGCGCAGCGTGTGGATAAGCCGGGGCTCCTTGGTGTCGATCTTGCGGCGCAGCACCGAGACGTAGGACTCGACGATCCCGGTGTCGCCACGGAAGTCATAGTCCCATACGTGGTCGAGTATCTGCATCTTCGATAGCACGCGGTTGGCGTTGCTCATAAAGTAGCGCAGCAGCTTGAACTCAGTGGGTGACAACTGGACCTGGCTGCCGCCACGCCAGACCTCGTGGCTCTCCTCGTCGAGTTCCAGGTCAGCGAACTTCAGCCGAGGGGTCGGCTCGACGCCGTCACCGCGGGTGCGGCGCAGCACGGCCCGGATGCGTGCGATGACCTCTTCTAGCGAGAACGGCTTGGTGACGTAGTCGTCGCCACCGAGGGTGAGGCCGCGCACCTTGTCGTCGGTGGCATCACGAGCCGTCAGGAACACAACAGGAATCCGGGTGCCGCCGCCGCGCAGCCGCCGGATCACGTCAAAGCCATCCATGTCCGGAAGCATCACATCGAGCACGATGAGGTCGGGCCGGTGTCGCTGGGCTGCCTGCACCGCCTCGGAGCCAGCAGACGCGGTGACAACGTCAAAGCCCGCGTAGCGCAGGCTTGCCGACAACAGCTCGAGGATATTTGGCTCGTCCTCGACCACCAGCAGCCTCGCGTCGGGCTGCTGTCGCGTATCGGTGCTCTGCATGCTCATGAACTCATCATGTCTCGGCTCGTTGGGAGAATCCTGAAGGTCACCTGGGAGTGACCTGGCTCCTGTCCAGTCTAAGCCGCAGGTCAGCGAGGTGCGTTACGCGATGTCCCTGCAGAGATACCTACCGTGTCCTCAGTGATCAGTGCCGTTCAGTGCTGTGTGGCATGGGTCGCCGTGTGAGAGGTGGCGTGAGACGCCAGCCAGTGCGCGATAGCGGCCGACCGGGAGCGGACGCCGAGCTTGGAGTAGATGGAGCGGACGTGGTTCTTCACGGTCTTCTCCGCGAGGAACAGGGACGACGCGATCTCGCCGTTGGTGTGACCGTCGGCGATCAGCGACATGATCTCCGACTCCCGCACCGACAGGGACTTGCCGCCCTGCCCGGTTGCGAGGTCCTGCTCGGTTGCGAGGTCCTGCTCGCTTCCTGGTATTTCTCCGCGGCCCATGAGACCTCCGCCAACCAGGCCCGGGGCACGGGCATGGTCATTCGTCCAATCTCACCGTTAAGTTAACTCTGACCTTTATAGGTACAGATACACCAAAAGGGGACTGCTCAAACCGTGCTTCGGCCGACTCTGCCACCCTGTGCCGCTGGGCCGACTGGGTCGCCCTCCGCGGATGCGCGAGTATCGGCCAGCCGGTCGATCGCCAGCGCTAGGGCGTCGAGAGCCGGGACCGCGGCGGCCAGTGCCCGCTGCTGCTTGCTGGGCAGCGTCGACAGGGCAAGGTTCAGCACGGCCGCGTTGGTCGCCTGCCAGGACAGCACTGCCTCCCGCCCAGCCTCCGTTACCGATAGCTCGACCGCCCGGCGATCGTCCGCGGCGGTCGCCCGGGCGACCATTCCCTGGGTAGTGAGGGCGTTGACGATCGTTGTCACCGTATTCGGGCGCATGTTCAGCTGCCGGGCCAGCTGGCCAGGGCGCGCGCCGGGATGATCGGCCAGCGCGCCAAGCAGTTCCAGTTGGGCGACCGCGAGCGTGTTGGCTGGATCGGCGACCCGCGCACCGCGCCGTAGCGCTCGGCGCAGGCGGGCGATCCCGTCTGCTAGGCCGTCCGCCCGGATCGTGGCGTCACGGCCGGGGTGGCTAGAGCCTTCTGAGGTCACTTCCTGGCGCCCGTCGCGCCAGCGCCCGATACCGCGGCCAGCACCCCGGCTACGGCGAGCAAGCCCATCGACAGGACCGGCCCGGTACCTGAGTGCCCGATGAGCCTGGCGGCGTTCAGCCCCAGTGTCACGGCGGCCACGCCGAGCGCCGTGCCGATTCCTCGGGCCATGTTCACCATCCCGCCTGCCATCGCCGCGTCCTGGGCTGGGAGCACCGCCATGATCTCGGCGTTGTTGGCTGGAGTGTACAGGCCAAGGCCTGCACCGAGCAGGCCAAGCAGGACCACGCACGCCACCTCGGGACCGGGAGCCACCAGGTCGGTGACGAAGGCCGCCAAGGCGGCGGCGCAGCCTGCCGCCAGGACACCGCCGGCCAGGCAGCGCGCCCGGTTGGTCCATCCCGGCCCCAAGATGCGGTCGGCTGCCGCGGCGGTCAGGCCGAATCCCGCCGGCAGCGCCGTGAGCAGCAGCCCCGCTTGCAGGGCACTGCCGCCCCGCGCGGTGACCGCCTGCGGGATGAGCACCAGCGGGCCGAAAAGCACTAGGTAGGAGCACAGCGCCCCGCCCAGCGCCCGGCCAGCCCCGGACGCACGCAACGCAGGGAAATCCAGCAACGGTGCCGGAGTCTGGTGCTCATGACGCCATAGCATCGCGGACGCCGCCGCCGCGCCGATGACGCAGCCAGCCACCCCCCAGATTGGCCAGCGCAATCCCGACAGCGCCGAGATGGCCGCCATCCCCGCTGCAGGTGCCGCTGCCAGCAGCAGCATTCCCACCGGGTCGGCCTGGCGCCTGCCTGCCTGTCGACGATGGGTTGCGTAACGGCTGGCCGGGTGAGGGTCAGGTGCGCTGCTGCTCGCAATGTGGCGGGTTCGGGGCAGCAGGTATATCCCGGCCGCGACCGCGATCACGCCCACCGGGACGTTGAGGAAGAAGACCCAGCGCCAGCCGACGGCCGCGACCAGCAGGCCGCCAGTGACCGGCCCTGACGCAAGCCCGACGGCCTGGGCTGCCGCCTGGATCCCCAGGGCAGCGCGCCGCCTGGACTCCGGCACGCTGGTCACCACCAGCGCCACGCTGTTGGCTTGGAGCATCGCCGCGCCAACCGCCTGCACGACGCGCAGGGCGATCAGGACACCGAGGGACGGTGCCAGCCCGCAGCCCGCGGACGCGGCGGCGAACACGATGAACCCGTACAGGTAAACCAGCTTCCGGCCGACCCGGTCCGACCAGCGGCCCACCGGGACCAGCAGCGCCGTCAGCGCCAGCAGGTAGGCAAGAGACACCCACGAAGTGGCCGCTAGGTGAGTACCGAACTGCCGCTGCAGCGCCGGGAAGGCAACGGTCACGATGCTCGCGTCGAGCTGGCCCATGAATGCGCCGAAGCACACCGTGCCGACCGCCAGCCACGGTGCCAGGCGGTGCTCACGCACGAATGCAGGCCTGGCCGGCTCGCGCAGCAGCATCACCATGAATAGCCCCCAAGCTGGTCGACATTGTCTCGAATTAGTTCTGTGTTAGAACTAACAATAGTTCTAACACAGAACTTGTTCCAGTCGGGGCAGGCAGTCGTGGGATGCGTCGGCTGACGCGCCACTGCCTCGGGTCCGTTGTGGCTCGTTGGCGCGCCTGCCTCGGGACCGCCCTGGCTCGCTGGCGCCACTGCCTCGGGACCGCCCTGGCTCGCTGGCGCGCCTGCCTCGGGACCGCCCTGGCTCGCTGGCGCCACTGCCTCGGGACCGTCGTGGCTCGTTGGCGCGCCTGCCTCGGGACCGTCGTGGCTCGTTGGCGCGCCTGAGTCGGCTAAAGGAATGCGCATGCGCCAACGAGTGCGGGGGGCTGGAGCACGTATGCGCCAACGAGTGCGGGGGGCTGGAGCACGTATGCGCCAACGAGTGCGGGGGGCTGGAGCACGTATGCGCCAACGAGTGCAGAGGGTTGGAGCACGAGTGCGCCAACGAGTGCAGAGGGTTGGAGCACGAGTGCGCCATCGACTCAGAACCGGGAGCGACGGGTCGGTGCCGCCGAGTCGGCTAACAGCAGGCCGCGCAAGATGGCGGCCGCGCGGCGGACCTGGGACAGCGGGGTGGCGCCGTAGCCAAGGATCAGGCCCTGGGTGGTGACGGGGCCGGCGAAGTACTGCTCCAGCGTCGCGACGGCCACGCCGAGGTCCCGTGCCCGGCTGGCCACGTCGGCGGTCTGGCCCGGCGGCAGTTCCAGCACCACGTGCAGGCCGGCCGTCTCGCCAAGCAACCGGAAGCGTCCGTCTCCGTCGCCGAGGCCATCGAGTAGCGCGGCACGGCGGCGGGCGTACTCCAGGCGCGCCCGCCGGATGTGCCGCTCCAGGTCGCCGCTGGCAAGCAGCGCCGCCATCGCCTGCTGCGCGGGCTCGCTGACCCGCTCGCCGAGGCTGTCGCGGGCCGCCGCCAGTCTGGCCACCAGGTCAGGATCGGCGATGAGCCAGCCGACTCCGAGGGTCTGCGTCAGCATCTTCGACGCCGTGCCCAGGTAGGCGATCACGTCAGGGGCGATGCCGCGCAGCGTGGGCAGTGGTCCCACGTCGTAGCGGAACTCGCCGTCGTAGTCGTCTTCCGCGATGACCGCGCCACTGGCCCGCGCCCACGCCGCGAGGGCCTGCCGCCGCCGGATCGGGAGCCGTCCGCCGAGCGGGTACTGGTGGGCCGGCGTCGTGTACACCAGCCGCAGGTTGCCAGGCAAGGCGTCGGGGATGATGCCATGGGAGTCCACTGGGCAGGGTAGGACGGTCGCCCCTGCCCGCTCGAGCACCTCCCGGGCACGCTGGTACCCGGGCTCCTCGAAGCCCACCCGGTCGCCGGGCCGGATCAGGGCCGCCGTGAGCATCGCCAGCCCGCTGGACACGCCACGGGTGACCAGGACTTGGTCCGGGGTGACCGCCAGGCCGCGTGACCTGCGCAGGAAGCCGGCCAGCTCGCGCCGGAGCTCTGGTACTCCGAACGGGTCAGGCAGCTGTCGCACCGGGCCTCTCCCCGCCGCGCGCCACGCCCGCCGCCAGCTGGCCGGGTCAATTCCGGCGGTCCAGGGCACCCCGGGCAGCAACTCGATCAGCCCCGGCACGCCAGGGCTGGACGGAGTGGAGTCGGGCGGACATGAGGATGAGGCCGCTGCGTAGGAGGAGCGCGGAGGGGGCTTCGTAACGACCGCCTGGGCGGGGGCGACATCGGCCACGAAGGTGCCCGAGCCATGGTGGCCCTCCAGCCAGCCCTCGGCGAACAGCTGAGTGTAGGCACTGGTGACGACGGTGCGGCTCACCGCAAGCGTGGCGGCCAGGTCGCGGGTGGAGGGGAGCCGGTCGCCCGCGGTGAGCACGCCAGCGATGACCGCGTCCCGCAGTTGGCCCGCGATCTGCGACGCGAGGGGAGTCGCGGAGACCCGGTCGACGGTTACGGACACGTCGGGTGCGGACGAGCGCCAGCGCGAAGTGGTCATCAGCTCTTTCCCCGAAGTGGCTCTTTGGGGCAGTCCACTTGGCACCTAGGGTATTCGAGCATGAGTAACACCACGTCTCCCAAGGAAACAACTGCCGCTGTCTCCCGGCACGTGCCCCTGTCCAGCACGCCCAGGACCACGCTGCACCGCCACAAGGAGCGCGGCAGTATCGACCGGGCCGACCTGTATGCCGTGCTTGACGCCGGGTTGATCTGCCACCTCGGCGTCGTCGCCGACGGGGCACCCCTGGTCCTGCCGACGGCCTACGCGCGGGACGGCGACACCATGTACCTGCACGGGTCATCAGCGAACGGGGCGTTCGGGGCGAGTGAAGGCCAGCAGATCTGCGCCACCGTGACGCACATGGACGGCATCGTCTGCGCTCGGTCGGTGTTCAGCCACTCCGTCAACTACCGTAGCGCGGTGGTGGTGGGCGTTGCCAGCCTCGTGCACGACGAGGACGAGCGGTGGCAGGCGCTGCGGCTCATCACCGACCATCTGGTGCCGGGCCGGTGGGCGGCCGCGCGACAGCCCACCCGCAAGGAGATGGCGGCGACGGCCGTGCTGTCCCTGCCGCTGGCCGAGGCGTCGGTAAAGATCCGCACCGGAATGCCCAGCGACCCGCCGGAGGACCTCGACCTGGACGTGTGGGCGGGTGTGCTGCCGATGTCGGTGGTCTTCGGGGAGCCGCAGACCGATCCGCTGGTGCGTCCTGAAATCCCGGTTCCTGCTCACATCCGTGACCGTCACTGAGGGTCGGCTCCCGATAGTTGCTCTAGGCGTACCTCGCCACTGCCGCACCGACCCCATGCTGGCCCGCCAGCCAGTGCGGGCTGGCACCACGGGAGGCCAGTGGCGTGGCGACGCCGGAGCGGGCCGACGCGGCTGTGGGTGGAATCGCAGGAAGCTTTACGGATGAAGAAGCCGTAACCTTGATGGAATGAACGACCGGCTGGTATGGATCGACTGTGAAATGACCGGGCTTGACATCGAGCACGACGCGCTGATCGAGGTCGCGTGCCTGGTGACCGACGCGGAACTGAACCTGCTCGACGCGGGAGTTGACGTGATCATCAAGCCGCCGGCCGAGGCACTGGACCAGATGAAGGACGTGGTGCGCGACATGCACACCACGTCCGGCCTGCTCGAGGACCTGCCTGGTGGCGTCTCGCTGGCCGAGGCGACCGAGATCGTCTTGAGCTACGTGAAGCAGCACGTTGCCGAGCCTCGCAAGGTGCCGCTGTGCGGGAACTCGATCGCGACCGACCGGTGGTTCCTCGCGCGCGACATGCCGGAGCTGGACGCCTACCTGCACTACCGGATGATCGACGTGTCCTCGATCAAGGAGCTCGCCCGGCGCTGGTACCCGCGAGCGTACTTCGCCTCGCCATCCAAGCACGGCGGCCACCGAGCGCTCGCCGACATCACCGAGAGCGTGCAGGAACTGCGGTACTACCGGGAGGCCGTGTTCGTCGCGCAGCCAGGGCCGGACTCGGCCACCGCCCGCGAGATCGCCGCGAGGTACGCCAACAAGGCGAGCTGAGCGTCCGCCGCGCTGCCGGCCGCGAGCACAGCACCCGCGTTGATGGTTATACTTTCATCAGTCGCGCGATGCCTGTTCGGGTAGCGCGCGTTCTGCTGTCAGCAGCCGCGAGGCTGATGACGATGGTGGGTGTAGCTCAGTTGGCAGAGCACCAGGTTGTGGTCCTGGGTGTCGCGGGTTCGAATCCCGTCACTCACCCCATCAAAAAGTTAGGGTGACCTGCGGTTTCGTCAGGTCACCCAATTTTTGTCTAACCGGCTGGTTAGAAGCGGGCGTGATGCCAGTCACATGTTGTCGCGTGGAGCCTCGTGCTGCCTGCTGTGCTTCCATCGGTCCTCGCACCTCTGGAAAGCTGGTTCCCCCGGGCACGTAGCGAGGCTCGCCGGGGGGCTTGCGCTGGAGTGCTGGTAGGGCTAGCTGATGGGCGCGTTGGCGCGGATGCTCGCGGTGAACCGGTGCCAGGCTGTGGGGCTGATGCTCATGACCGGGCCGTTGCCGTGCTGGGTTGTGTCGCGGACCAGGATCCGGCCAGGCACGCTCCCGGCCTCGATGCAGGCTTCTCCGCCGTTGCCGCTGTAGGTGGACTTCCGCCAGCGCGGGTCTACTTGCTGTTCCATGTCTGCAGTGCCTCCGTCATGAGGGCTCGGCTGTCGGTGCGTGATGCCGCGTCCGCACGAACCAGGTTAAAGGTAGCTGACGCCTTGATCACCTGCGCCGGGTCGGTGGTGAGCTGGTCCTCGATGAGCGAGCCGGTAAGCATGACCTCGGGGGTGCCGGTGCCGGTCGCGAGGCTGACGGGGCCGCCGAGGCCGGCGTTCGCGCCGACGGTGCGGGGCAGGACGTGGATCATGACATCGTGCCGGCTGGACAGCTCGATGAGGTGCTCGATCTGGTGGCGCATGAGCTCGGGCGTGCCGATGAGCCGGTACAGGACCTGCTCGTCCAGCACGATGACGACGCTGGGCGGGCTGGGGCGGCTGAAGACCTCCTGGCGCTTGAGCCGGGTGGCGACCTGCTCGGTGACCTGGTCCTCGTCCAGGCCCATGACGCGGAAGGTCTCGCGGGCGTAGCCTTCCGTCTGTGCGAGGCCGGGGATGATGGTCGGCTGCCAGAACCGCAGGGTGTGTGCCTTGCCCTCGGCGTCGATCCAGCTGGCGAAGTAGATCCTAGCGCCCCCTCCCTCTTTGACCCTGGCGAGGTTCAGGATCACGTCGTAGAGCTCGCGCTCCCGGCCGGTGATGCCGCACTCGGTCATCCACGCGTCGTAGACGGGGTCGGTCGGTACCCGGTCGCCGGTCTCCGCCTTGGCGATGACAGTCTCGTGCGTGCCGATCTTCTTGCCCAGGGCTGGCTGGTTGGTGAACCCGGCCGCGAGCCGCGCTATCCGCAATTGCTCGCCCAGGGCCGCTCGGGCGTCGGTCCTGGGGTCTCGTGACTGCTTGCTTGGCGACATCCTGGCATCATCCTCGCAATGCTGCGTGTACTGGCAGTTTCCTGGCGGTTACTCGTGCCAGTAATCATAAGCCGTATGGCAGCTGGCAGCCTTGGCTTTACGGATCACGCGGCCCGCCTGGAACAGACGGCCTGCGAGCGCCCCCGCTGTACCAGGGGCGTGGCGAGGGCCATCAGGGCCGCGTGACCCCTTCCGGATATCTCCACGCCGCAAGGGAAGCCAGCCCATGAGCATGCCCGTCGCGCCCCCGTCGGCGCGCATCCCGCCCGACCCGGCACTGCCACCTCACCAGCGCAATTGGCACGAGCGCTTCCCCTGCCGGGATTATGTGGGAGCTCGCCGCTGACCTGGCGGCGGTCCCCGCCGCGCGGCTCCGGCTCCGCGCCGACCTCAAGGACTGGGGCATCGGCGTCCCTGCCGATGACGCCGAACTGGTGACAACCGAGATCGTGGGAAACGCTGTGAATGCCACCCAGGCCACCCGCTGGCCAGGGTCCCGTCCACCGGTCCGCCTGTGGCTGCGCGCGGGCATCGGCATCTTGCTCGTCCTCGCCTGGGACGCCACGACGCTAGTCCCTCAGCCCGGCAGCCCTGACCTGTGGGACGAGGCCGGCCGCGGCCTGCTGTTCATCGACGCCTTCTCCACGTGGGGCTACTACCACCCGCCCGGCGAGGACGCCGGCAAGGTGGTCTGGGCGCAATTCCCCAAGCCCGGCGCGCAGTAAGACACCCCACGGTGTGGTCATGGCGGGCTCCGCCGGCCGCACGGGAAGCAAGCCTGCCCCAGCGCTGCGATCCCGCATACCGCTGGGGCAGCCACCCCCCTAGAGAACAGGAACCCTCCGTGAACCACGACTGTCTGACCGACCTCGACCGCATCAGCCTCGACCGGCTCAAGCTCGCCGCCGACGTCATCCTTGGCGAGGGTCCGAACATCCCCGACCCACTCGCTGCCGAGCTCACGATCTTCCGCGACCAAGTTGAGCGCGCTCTCCTCTTGCCAACCCGTCCGGAGCCTGGCCACCGCGCTGGCCAGTAGCAACGTTCGCGGGCCACACTGAGAGCGTGCTCGAGGCGGCTTGGAGGGATGTGCAATTGCGTGCTCACGCTGTCCTCGGCTTCCTGGCCAGGGGACCAGCCTTTGCCTCGGGCGCGATGACGAGGGCAGCTGCCAGGGCTGGCGATAAGGGCTGGCGATAAGGGGCTGACGGCCGTGTCCTTCGATTGCTGTCAGGCGCTGCCCGACGATTGCTGCCTGACCCGGGCCAGCAGCGGCGGGGAGTCCCACGCTGGCTCCTGGCCGGTGCCCCACCGCTCGAGCGACGGGGCCGGCGGGCGCTCCCCGCTGAGCACGTACAGACAGACGCCGATCAGTGTTCCGAAAATGGAGATCGCGAAGCAGGTCCACAACGCGGTGTTCGTGCCCGTGGTCGGCTTGCCGCCGGTCGTCAGGGCGATGTGCAGCAGAATCGGGGCGACCAGGAACGCGCCTACCGCCCGCAGCAGCTCGATGATCGCGAACACGCGCTGCACGTTGTGGGAGGCCAGCGAGAAGCCGGCGATGAACAGCGCCGGAACGACGGCGGCGCCGAAGCCGAAGCCGACCAGACCTAGCCCACCGCGAGGAGGGGCGCCGTGGTCGGCGCGGAGGCGTTCAAGACCACGATCCCAGCGCCCAGGAAGATCGCCCCGGCCACGACGTAGTAATGCAGCAGGGCCTTCTTGTACACGGCGGCCGACACCACGCCGGCGATCACCGTGCCGACGGGTTCGGGAATATAGAGCAGTCCTAGGTGCAGGGGCGTGAAGCGAGTGGCGAGCAGGTTCTCGGTCAGCGAGATCGCTGACACCGCCGCGGCGGCGGCGAAGACGACAACGGTGATCGCGGCGACCGGAAGCGTGCTGACCAGGCTCCTCACCAGCAGCAGCGGATGCCTGGTCTTGTACTCGTGGACGAGCAGGAGGACGAGCATCGCCAGCCCGCCGAACAGCGGTCCGTAGGTTATCGGGTCGCCGAACGAGTGGGTGAGCAGTTCCGAGGCGCCGTAGAACGCGGCCACGCAGCCGGTGAGGGCCAGCCCGAGCGCGGTGGGATCACGCGGAGTGCTCGGGTCGGCTGGCGGGACATCCTCGAAGGTCAAGGCGGACAGTATGAGTGCCAGGACGGCGATCGCGGCGATGACCCAGAACAGCGGCCGCCAGGCGTGGGCACCGGCTTGGATGCCGCCGACTAGGGGACCCAGCGCGACCGCGCCAAAGATGCACATGTTCAGGACCACGACTGTCGTGCGCAACTTGGCCAGCGGAAACCCGATGATCAGCGGCGGAACGGCGGCGATCAGGAGCAGGCTGGTGCACAGGCCCTGCAGGATGTGCCCGGCGATGAACACCCCGGCGTCGGGTGCCGCGGCGGCGAGCACCGAGCCGATCACGAGCAGGGTGCCGTAGACGAGCAGCATCCGCCGCTGCGGCAGATGCTGGGCGAACTGTACCGCCAGGACCGTTCCCACCGCGTAGCCGGCGTTGGCCAGGCCCGTGGCAAGGCCGATCGTCTGCAGGCTCATGTGCAGTTTCATGCCAATGACGGGGCCGACGGAGCCGAAGGCCGCCGAGAGCGTCAGATAGGGGACAAGAGCAGAGATGACCATCAGGGCCACCCACGGGTAACGGCCGGCTAGCGGCCCCTGTCGCATCAGTCGTTGTCTCCTTGTCCAGCAGGCAACGTCGCTTTCAGGCGCGCCACAATCAGCCGATGGCGTCAAGTTAGCATCTGCGCAATCACTGTGCGTACAGGCCCTTGGCGATCAGCTCAACTGTCGGCTACTTTGCGTAACGTCGAGGAGCCGTGGGGACCGGACTTGAACCCGGACGGAACCAGGCGCGGCGGAACCGTCTGCCGTCGCGGTGGGGACGCGTCTGTGCGACAGGGGGAGGGATCGTTCGGAAGGGGAATTCAGGCGGGGATCTGAAGGACCGCGGGGGACCGGGAAGCTCGTGGCTCCCGCTGGTGAACCTGGAGGATGTGCGTGCCGGTGAGCATGCTGGTATCGATCCCACCGGGACCTTGGCCCGCGCAGCCCGGAACCTGACACGCGCCGAAGTGGCCGCCCATGGCCCACAGCGCGCGGCTGTTGCGGAAGGCTGCGTTCTGGTGCCAGGCGGGCGCAGCGGCCGGCTGCCCGGCAGGCCAGTGGCGTGCCACGTCCCAGGAGTCCAGCCAGTTCATGATCGGGGCTACCCCGTGGAGTGGGCCGCTGGTGAACGGATCGGCCGGATGGCCGAGCACGCAGATCTGCACGCAGACCCGGCCCTCGGTGTTGGCGTTCGTGGTCGACGCGCCGCGCACGCTTGCCGGTGCTGTCCAGGCGAAGCCGGCCCAGAGCGGGGCCTGGCCGTACGTGCCCAGCCCGTGATGAGCTGCGGCGTGCGATGTCTTGCCGCCGGCCGACCCGCCGGCCGACCCGCCGGCCGACCCGCCGGGGAACTGCGAGAGGCACTCGCGGGCAGCGAGCGCGCAGCCGGCCCGCAAGATGGAGATGAGCTGCGCGACCTCACCCGTCACCGGGTCCCAGATGATGTGACAGGGGCGTCCCTCGGCGATCAGGCGTGTCGCGGCGGACTGCACGGAGACCGTGCCGGGCGCGGTGCCGAGCGTAAGCCAGACCGCGCGTGGTGCCCCTCCTCGTAGCGCCCCCCCGTCCGTCTTCGCTCGGACGCGGCGTGCTCCGGGCATCCACGCATGCGCCACAGGCATCCCTCCCAGGTAAGGGTCTAGACCAGCGTGGACTTGAGCCACGCCTCCCCAACTTGCTTACGCCTAGGTGGAGGTTTCGTCTAGAGGGAGGAAGTTAAATCCCGAAGAGGCCCGGCGCCCCGCTTTCGCCGGGCCTCATAAAGTGAGACGCCCGCTACTCGAGAGAGGTTTACGGACGATCTCGCCGGGTTGCCAAAGCGTTACATTTTCGGGGGTTCGTGCCCATGACCGGCGGTTCCCTGTAATGGATGGCGATTGCGGGGCGTCAGGCACGGCCGCTTGAGGTACGAGACTGCTGGAAGTACGCCGTCGAGTCCGGCCGCCACAGGTAGTACAGGGCACCGCAGCCGACGCCCCAGATCAGTAGTGAGAAGATCACGTTCCCGAAGCCGAACCACGTCTTGAGTCCCTCGATGGCCTCGTAGGTGTCGTACGACCAGAGGAGGAACAGCACCGTCGAGACGATCCGCGCCCAGCCATGACCGTCCCTATTCAGCCGCGCCATCAGCACCCACAGGGCCGCGAACAGCACGGTCCGGACGACGGCAGGCAGCACGGTCCCGTTGGCGTCGGCGGTGGCCTTGCTCACGGTGACGTGCGCGGTCTGGACGTAATAGTTAACAGCGACGCTCCGGAACGCCAGGGTGACTAGTACCCCGAAGATCCCCAATATGAAGGTCCCGATGGCTCCTGCCAGCATCAGTCGCACCGCTCGCCTGACGGCGAGGGGGCTGGCGGTCGAGTCCTGCGGGGTCGTCTTGCCCATCGCGGCGGGGCCGTTGCCGCCGCCCGTAGTTGACTTGACCATGTAGTCCCTCTGCTGGCGCGCTGATGTCCTGAGCGCTGATGCACAGAGCATAGCGGCGAGCGGCAACGCCTGGTCCGGAAGGGAGTGCGAAGTGCCCCAATGTGTCCTATCTTCACGAGTATTGGGATGATCTCGCTCTCGGTCACCTTCCCGCGATATCATGCTCCAGTCATCGCGCGCGCAAGCGCGGATGCGCGTGCAGAAGGCATGTGCATGGAGCGTTTGGGTGGTGAGGAGTGCGGGTGAGGGGGGAACACCGCCCCATTAGGGGTCCTGGGAGAGGCTCGCCATGACTATTGGCCTGTCAGGCGGAGGGTCCGCTGTAGGTGACCCGACGGTCCTGAAGATCCTGCTCGGCGCCCAGCTGCGCCGGCTGCGGGAGACTGCTGGCGTGTCTCGGGACGACGCGGGTTATCACATTCGTGCGTCCGGCTCGAAGATCAGCCGGCTGGAGCTGGGGCGGGTGTCGTTCAAGGAGCGCGACGTCTCGGACCTGCTCGACCTCTACGGGGTCGACGCATCGGCGAAGGAGCAACTTATTCAGCTCACCGCTGAGGCGAACGCGACCCCGTGGTGGCAGAAGTACCGCGAGGTAGTGCCGGACTGGTTCCAGGTCTATGTTGGCCTAGAGGAAGCGGCCGCGCTGATCCGCGTCTATGAGGTGCAGTTCGTGCCTGGACTGCTCCAGACCGAGGAGTACGCGCGCGCCGTCGTCGTGCAGGGTTCGCCGAACCTGGTTCCCGAGGAAGTGGAAAGCCGGGTCGCGGTCCGGATGGGCCGCCAGAAGCTGTTCGGGCGGGAGAACCCGCCACGCCTATGGGCGATCGTGGATGAGGCAGCGCTGCGCCGCCCGATGGGTGGCAGGGAAGTGCTTGCCGGGCAGATCAGGCGGCTGATTGACGCGATCAACGAGCCGAACATCACGCTTCAGGTCATGCCCTTCAAGTATGGCGGTCACGCGGCCGAAGGCGGCGCCTTCACCATCATGCGGTTCCCGGAGGCGGACCTGCCCGACATGGTCTACATGGAGTACCTCACGGGCGCGCACTACGTCGACAAGCCCGATGACGTGGAGGTTTACGCGGCGGTGATGGAGCGGCTTTCGGTGGCGGGCACGTCGCCGGAGAGGACCAGGGATATCCTGAACGAGATACTCAAGGAGCTCTGACAGGGGCGTGAGGACCGTGCCTGAGCAGGCGGTCTACAACGGGATGCCAGCAGGCGACCTAGGCGATGTGCCGTGGCGCCTGGTGGTCAGCCCTGAGGGCGCGGGCATAGAGATCGCCAGGCTCGCGGACGGGCAGGTCGCGGTGCGTAGCGCTGCCGACCCGGCTGGCCCGGCGCTGGTCTACACCCGCGCCGAGATCGAGGCGTTCATCGGCGGCGCGCAGGACGGGGACTTCGACGACATCCTCGCCTGAATCGGCCATTGAACCGGCCGGACCCGCTGACGGTATGCCCGCCGACGTGCCCCTGACCGGGCGTGCCCGGCTGCTTCAGTGGTGGGAAATCGCGGCTGTCTTCGCCGTCTCGCTCGGTGCCAGTGGCGTGTACGCGCTGGTCTCCTACATCGGGTCGCTGACCGCACGGCAGTCACTGAGCGCCCAGCAGGTCATCCTCAACGGGACGCAGGCACCGGGTCGGCCGCTCCTTGACTTGTTCCTCCAACTGGTGTCCCTCGGCAGCGGCGTCGCGCCGGTCTTCCTCGTGTTCTACCTGCTAGCACGGGCAGGGGAGGGGCCGTCCTCGATCGGCGTGGACCGCTCCCAGCCAGTGAAGGACCTGCTGCGCGGCATGGGGCTCGCCGCGCTCATCGGTGGTAGCGGCCTCGGGTTGTACCTCATTGCCTACAAGTCCGGCCTCAACGTGAACGTCGTGGCGGAGAGCCTGCCGGACGTCTGGTGGCGGTTCCCGGTGCTGGTCCTGTCGGCGCTGGAGAATGGCACGCTCGAGGAAGTCCTGGTCATCGGCTACCTGTTGACCAGGCTACGGAAGCTAAACGTGCCGCCAGCCTGGGCCGTGGTCATCGCGGCCGTGCTGCGCGGTTCCTACCACCTGTACCAGGGTCTCGGCGGCTTCGCGGGCAACGCGGTCATGGGCCTGATTTTCGGCTTCCTGTTCCTGCGGTGGCGGCGGGCGGCACCGATGATCGTGGCGCACACCCTGATCGACTCCGTGGCGTTCATCGGCTACGCCCTGCTGGTCGGCCACGTCTCCTGGCTCCCCTGATCGGCTCTCCTGATCGGCTCTCCTGATCTGCTCCCCTGATCGGTTCTTCTGAGCTGTTCGCACCATATACAGCGAGTGGCTTGACGCTGCCGAGGCGCTGTCGTTATCGTGGGGCGGAAATCACATTATGATTGGATGAGACGAGCTAATTGGCCACTCATTCCACTGCCTCTCTCGCGGTTACGGGGGCTGAGGGGCCGCCGGCGGGTACTAGCGGTACTCCAGGCGTTCACTCCAGGGCGGCACACGCTGACCGCGCGCGAGTTGGCCGAGTCCACGGGTATCCCGCTGCCGAGCATGTACAGGTACATCGCCCTGCTGCGGGAGACCGGCCTGCTCATCGGTGATGAGCGTGGCTGTTACCACCTGTCGGCCCGACTCATCACGCTGGCGCGCGCCGCCGAGGCGGCGGAATCAATCATCGAGATCGCCGACCCCGTCATGCGCGGTCTTGCCATGGAATGCGGTGAGACCGTCATCCTCGTGCGCCTGGTCGCCAGGTCCCCGGTGTGCGTGCACCGCGTCGAGTCCGCGCACCACCTGCGGGCCGCTTTCGAGCCGGGCCAGCCGCTGCCACTCAATCGCGGTGCAAGTTCCAAGGTCCTGCTCGCAGGGCTGTCCCCGCAGGTCCGCCGGGACTACCTTGGGCAGTTCGTGGCGGCCGACCCGGACGCCGTGTCCCGCATGGAGGAGGCGGCCCAAGTCGCCGCCGAGCGGGGCTGGGCGGTGAGCGAGGAGGAGATCGACCGGGGAGTGTGGGCGGCGTCCGCCGCCGTCACCGACGGGCGGTCAGTCGTCGCTGCGCTCACGGTGCCATCGCCGCTGGTCAGGGCGCCCGCCGAGCTCCAGGAGCGGCTTCTTGCCCAGGTCCGTCAGGCCGCCGCGGCGCTGAGTACCCGCCTCGCGAGCGCCCACGGCTGACCCGCCTGTACGCCCGGGTGGGGGCCGCCTGTACGCCCAGGTGGGGGCCGCCTGCACGCCCGGGTGGGGGCCGCCTGCACGCCCGGGTGGGGGCCGCCTGCGGCCGCCAGCCGCGCTCGGTCTCAGGTCGCCTGCACGGCTGGAGGCCGAGCCGCGGTCGATTCGTGCCCGTGCGCCCCGCTATCCTGCCCCCATGCCGGACCACGCACCCTCCACTTATGCGCCGTTCGCCGGTGCCTCGGTCACTGCCCTTCAGGCGGCTATAGCCGCCGCGGAGACCACCTCGGTGGCGGTGACACGGCACTACCTGAGCCGCATCGACGAGCTGAACCCAGTGCTCCACGCTGTCATCACCGTGGCGCCCGATGCCCTCGCGGCGGCCGAGGCTAGCGATCAGCGCCGGGCCAGCGGGACCTCGCTGGGGCCACTCGATGGCATCCCGGTGCTGGTCAAGGACAATATCCAGGTGGCGGGCATGCCGACCACGGCGGGCTCGCCAGCACTGCTGGACGCGCGACCGCCGGACGCGTTCATCGTCGCCCGGCTGCGTGCGGCTGGCGCGGTCATCCTTGGGAAGACCAACATGTCGGAGTGGGCCAACTTTCGCTCCACCCACTCAACCAGTGGCTGGTCGACGGTGGGCGGCCAGGCCGCGAATCCGTATGCCCTCGACCGGAATCCGTCCGGGTCGAGCTCTGGCTCGGCCGTCGCGGTGGCCGCGGGCCTCGCGCCCCTCGCGGTGGGCACCGAGACCGACGGATCGATCGTCTCCCCCTCCAGCGCCTGTGGAATCGTTGGCATCAAGCCCACCGCTGGCCTTGTCAGCCGCACTGGCATCGTCCCGGTCTCGCCCGTCCAGGACACGGCCGGGCCGATGGCCGCCACCGTGGAGGACGCCGCGGCGCTGCTGTCCGTGCTCGCCGCCGCCGACCCCCTCGATCCCACGGCGGATTCCCGTTCTCCCTTTTCCGAACGAGCCCGCACCGATGCTTCCTACCTGGACTCCCTGGACGCGAGCGCCCTTGAGGGTGCCACCATCGGAATCTGGCGAGCAGGGTCCGCCGCCGCGAACGCGGTCACCACGGCCGTGCTCGACGCGGCCGTGGCCCGGCTCGCAGAACTGGGCGCGCGTGTCATCGACCCGGTGGAACTGCCAGACGCGGAGAAGATCGCCACGCCGGAGTGGGGCGCGATGACGTATGAGTTCAAGTACGGCATCAACGGCTACCTGAGGTACCTCGCCGGTCACGGTAGCGCCGGTGACGGGGTGCCCGGCACGCTGGCAGAGCTGGTCGAGTTCAACAGGCGGAACTCCGCCCTGGTGCTGTCCCGCTTCGGGCAGGAGATTTTCGAGGAGTCCCAGGCGCTGAGCGGCGACTTGTCTGATCAGGCCTACCTGGACCTGCGCGGCGCGGCCACCAGGCTCGCGGCCACCGCGCTGGAATCGCCGTTCCGTGAGCACAAGCTGGACGCGGTCCTCGCGCTGAGCGGAACCCCGGCCTGGCTGACCGACTACGTACTGGGGGACCACTACACGTTCGGCACCTCCGCACCGGCCGCGGTCGCGGGATGGCCGTCCATCAGTGTCCCGGCGGGCTATGTGTCCGGGCTGCCAGTCGGGGTCAGCTTCATTGGCGAGAGGTGGAGCGAGTCCATCCTGATCGCCCTCGCGTACGCCTTTGAGCAGGCGACGCCGGCGCGACGGCTACCCACCCTCGCCCGCAGTGTCGCCGCGGTTTCCTCACTCGCCGTATGACGGCGGGTCGCGGCCGTCGTGAAAACCGTACGGGGTCGCCTCCCCGGAGGAATAACGCTAAAGAGGCGTAAACCTCACGATCCGGCAGATAGTACTCCTGGTCCCAGGCGATAACCTGGGACCATGGATGCATGGCGTGCCGCGGAGGTCCCTGTTCTGCCTGGTCGCGGGATCGAACCCCAGATTCGTGACTCGGCGACCGGGGGCCTGGTGACAGCGGCCTCCGGAGCGACCGCCTCGCTGTACGCGTGCGGCATCACCCCGTACGACGCCACGCACATGGGCCACGCCGCCACCTACAGCGCCTGGGACCTACTGGTCCGCGCCTGGCGGGACGCGGGACACCAGGTGTCGTACACACAGAACGTCACCGACGTCGATGACCCGCTGCTGGAGCGTGCCGACCGGGACGGCGACGACTGGCGGGAACTGGCGTTGCGCGAGATCGCCCGCTACCGGGGCGACATGGAGGCACTGAGGGTGCTGCCGCCGACCCACCTCATCGGCGCGGTCGAGGCACTGCCCGTCATCGACGAGTTCGCCGAGAAGCTCGCGGCCAGGGGTGCACTGTATGACGTGGACGGCGACGTGTACTTCGCCCGCGAGTGTGATCCGGGATTCGGCGCGCTGTCTGGAACCGGGACCGCATCGGGTTTCACCATCGCCGAGATGACCGAGCTATCCGGGCAGCGGGGCGGGGACCCCGGCCGGTCCGGAAAGAAGGACCCCCTAGACCCCCTGGTCTGGCGGGCTGAGCGGCCAGGCGAGCCGGCCTGGGAGTCGCGGTTCGGGCCCGGGCGGCCGGGCTGGCACGTGGAGTGCGCAGCGATCGCCGCGCAGTACCTCGGCCGGACCTTCGACGTGCAGGCAGGGGGCAGCGACCTGGTATTTCCGCACCACGAGATGAGCGCGTCGCATGCGCGCGTGGCGCTGGCTGCTACTCCGGCGGAGCCAGCGTTCGCGCGGGTATACGCGCATTCGGGCATGGTCGCCTATCAGGGCCAGAAGATGTCCAAGTCGCTCGGCAACCTCGTCTTCATATCGCGGCTGCGCGAGTCTGGGGTGGACCCCATGGCGATCCGCCTGGCGCTGCACGCGCACCACTACCGCAGCGACTGGGAGTGGACCGACGAGGTGCTGTCCCAGGCGGTCGACCGCCTGGCGAAGTGGCGCTCGGCCGCGGCCGCGCCCATGACACCGCCCGCAGTCGGCTCTGCGAGGCCCGTTGGCTCTGCGAGGCCCGTCGGGTTTGCGGGGCGTGCCAGCTCTGCGAGGCGTGCCGATTCTGCCGTCTCGTCCGCCCCCGCCATCCCGCTAGCCTCTGGCGTCCTTCAGGCCGTACGTGAGCGTGTGGCCGACGACCTCGACGCCCCAGGCGCGCTCGCGGTGATCGATGAGTGGGCCGACGCAGTTCTGGCTAATGGCGCAAGCTTCGAAGCGGACATGGCCCTCGTCCGTGACACGGCCGACGCCCTGCTGGGGATCACACTGTAGCCCCCGGCTGCGACCGCGCCAGTCTCGCCTCGGGCCTGTCCCCGGTCTGGCCCCGGCGCGCTCTCGCCGTCTCGCCGTCTCGCCGTCTCGCCGTCTCGCCGTCTCGCCGTCTCGCCGTCTCGCCGTCTCGCCGTCTCGCCGTCTCGCCGTCTCGCCGTCTCGCCGAAACGGTCCGGGCTCGGTGGCGCATCCGTGCTCTAACCCTTTCCGCTCGGTGGCGCCGTCTCGCCGTAACGGTCCGGGCTTGGTGGCGCATCCGTGCTCTAACCCTTTCCGCTCGGTGGCGCCGGTGTGTCTCTTTATCGGGCTCGGTGGTGTCGTCGAGTCGTAACGGTCCCGGCTCGGTGGCGCCGTCGAGTCATAACACTGCCGGTGGAGCATTCAGGGAATTGGCGATGCTTTTTATCGGAGGCTGTCACTGCCGTGAAGGCGTAGGCTGGTGCGGTGCACTTGAACCTTGTCGCCCTCGTGGTCAACGACTACGACCAGGCGATCGACTTCTTCGTCGGCGTCCTAGGATTCGAGTTGGCGGAGGACTCGCCGTCGTTGACCAACGACGGGCGTTCCAAGCGCTGGGTCGTCGTGCGTCCGCCGGGCGAGGCCACCGGACTGCTGCTCGCCCGCGCTGACGGCCCCCAGCAGCAGGCCGCAGTCGGGAACCAGGCCGCCGGGCGGGTTGGCTTCTTCCTCCGCGTTGATGACTTCGAGGACTCCTACCAGCGGATGCGCTCCCACGACGTGGAGTTCGTGACCGAGCCGCGCGACGAGCCGTACGGCCGTGTTGTGGTCTTCCGTGACATCGCCGGAAACAAGTGGGACATGATCGGTCCCGCTTCGCGCTGACACCTCGCAGACATGCGATTGTCCCGGCTCTGGCACTGCTAGTCCGAACTGCAGAACGCTCCGTTCTCGATCTGGCAAAGCAATTACCTCAGCAAATCCTTTACCGTATCGCCTGCCCTGCTGTCAACAGTAAAAATTGCAGCTGTGGATAAAACGTGTCGTTATCCACAGGGGCTGAGGAAAATTATGTCGTCCGGCGTGTCGGCCTGACGCTGGATTCATGACAGATAAGCGCAGCGCGGGTAATCAGGACCCGCACTCCAGCACCGCCCAGCCGCCAGTCGGCGGGGGCATGAGCATCCGAGCCGACCTCAGCGTCGGCGGATCACTGACCGTCGGTGTCGGCCTAGATGTCGGCCCGGCGCCGATATCGGATCCAGCCCTCGGTCCACCGCCCGCACCTCCGGATCCCACTCCCGAGGCTCCGGTGATCGCAGACCCACGGGTCGTGGCGGTTAAGGACGGCAAGAGGTTCGGCTCGTCGCCGTCTCCGCGCAGGGAGCGAGCACGCCGCAAGGCGGCCAGGCGAGTCCGCGCTGCCAGCCGATCCCAGCGGCCCGCGGCGTCCGGCGAGAAGTCCCGTGAGCCACTGGGCGCGCCGACAGAAGGAGCGGTGAGAAGGCCGCCTGCTGCGGGGAGCGCTGGCAGGCCGGATCGGGTGATCCGGATCGGGTCGCCGGCGTCGCTACTGGCCATCGTCCCGCAGTTGCTCGGGTTCGAGCCGCGCGACAGTCTCGTCGTGCTCGGGGCGGAGCCGCCTCGGGGGCGGGTGCGCCTCACGGTCCGCTTTGACCTGCCCAGGACGCCTGACCTTGCCCTCGCCGATGAGATCGCCCGGCGGGCGATGGGCGTCCTGGTAGCGCAGGGTTTCCAGACGGGCGTCGCGGTCGGGTACGGTCCGGGCCGACTGGTGACCCCGGTCGCCGACGCGGTCCGCAGGCACGCGGCTGACCTTGGGTTCCGGCTCTCGGAGGTCCTGCGCGCGGAAGCCGGCCGGTACTGGTCTTACCTGTGCACGGAGCCTAGCTGCTGCTCGCCCGATGGCGAGTCGTACGACGTGGCTGGCCACTCGGTGACCTCAGCGTTCGCCGAAGCGGGCGTGCGGCCAGTGCTCGCCAGCCGAGAGGAACTGGCCGGCCTCGTCGCTCCGCTCGACGGCCCTGAAGGGGAAGCGATGTTCCAGGCCATCCTGCGTGCGGAGGAGCGGGGCGGCCGGCTGATCGCGCAAGCGGCTGGTTCGGGCCGCAAGGGCGCGGGGCGGCGGCTGATAGGCACCGCGGGGCTAGACGCGGTCCGCGAGGCCATTGATGCCTACCGGGCGGGCGGCGAGTTTCCGTCCGACGCTGACGCGGCATGGCTGCTGGTCGTCCTGCGGGACCTGCGCGTGCGGGATGACGCGTGGGCCCGGATGGATCCCGGCCACATGGAGGAGCACCTGCGGCTGTGGACAGACCTGACCAGGCGGGCACGGCCCGGCTACGTGGCGGCATCGGCGTCCTTGCTGGCGTTCGTCGCCTGGCAGTGCGGTAACGGCGCACTCGCGAACGTCGCACTGGACCGGGCGCAGGCTGATAACCCGGGCTACTCGATGGCCCGACTGCTGCGCGAGGTGATCGACTCCGGTGCCCCGCCTCGGCTGGCGCGGCTGCCGATGACTCCGGAGGAGGTCGCCGCCAGCTACGCCGAGGCGGGTGAGTGGGAGTACGGCGACGCGGAATTCGGCGTGCCCGGCGACGACTGTGATCTTGACGACGATGACGACGAGTACGACCTCGATGAACTCGATGAAGACGCCCTTGACGGTGAAGACGACCCCGACGATGAAGACGCCCTTGACGCGGATGACGGCGGCACACAAGGCGATGGGTCCGGCAAAGACGGCGACCCCAGCGCGGGCGACGTCGTTTTGCCCGGGGACGGGCCGGGCCAGGGAGGCAGCGCGGCACAGGCGAGCGAGACCGGGCGCGCAAACGGCGTCAGCCTGCCCGGCTGACGAAACTCGCTGGCGGCCCGACCAACGGGGGCCGGGCCGCCAGCGGCCATCACTCGCGGTCGCATGCCCCGTCCGCGGTCGCATGCCCCGCCCGCGGCCCGCATGCCCCGTCCGCGGTCGCATGCCCCGCCCGCGGCCCGCATGCCCCGCCCGCGGCCCGCATGCCCCGCCCGCGGCCCGCATCGACCCGGACATGCGGCCATCTGGGGTTACGGTAGCGTGGGCGACCTCATGATGCGGGCGACCTGCGGTTACCCGATAGGATTCGTGAGCCGTTCGTCCGGTTCGGCGCACTAGCTTGCCCCGCTCGCGCTCAGTGCGCATCCTTATCTAAGCCAACGATAGGTCCCACAGCCGTGGGTGAGTCCCACACGAGGAGGAGCACGTGACCGGTCTGGCAGGCTTGCCGCCCGCGAAACTCGCTGCCCACGAGGCTGCGGTTGCCCGGCTGCGCGAGGCCTACACTGCGGTACCGCCCGGTGTCTCGGTGCGGCTCGCGAAACCGACGTCCAACCTCTTCCGGTTCCGGGACACTTCCGGCCAGTCGAGCAACCGCGTCTACCTTGACGTCTCAGACTTCAGCCGGGTCCTTCACGTGAACGCCGACGACAGGACCGCGGTCGTCGGCGGCATGACCACCTATGAGGACCTGGCCGACGCCACCCTCAGGCACGGCCTGATGCCGCTCGTGGTTCCGCAGCTCAAGACCATCACCCTCGGCGGCGCGGTCACCGGCCTCGGCATCGAGTCAACCTCGATGCGCAGCGGCCTGCCGCACGAGTCAGTGATCGAGATGCAGATCCTCACAGGCGACGGCCGGGTCGTCACAGCTACCGCCGACAACGAGCACCGCGACCTGTTCTACGGCTTCCCGAACTCCTACGGCACCCTCGGCTACTCACTCGCCCTCACCATCGAGCTCGAGCCAGTCAAGCCGTACGTCCACCTGCGCCACTTCGCCTTCACTGACCCGAAGGCCTGCATGGACGCGATCGTTGAGGTCGCGAACTCTGGCGCGTACAAGGGGCACCGAGCCGACTTCATCGACGGCACCGCGTTCAGCCCCGATGAGCTGTACCTGACCGTCGGCGCGTTCAGCGACAAGGCCCCGTGGCGCAGTGACTACACAGGGCAGAAGGTCTTCTACCAGTCGCAGCAAACCACCCGCGAGGACTTCCTCACCATCAGGGACTACCTGTGGCGCTGGGACACTGACTGGTTCTGGTGCTCGCGGCCATTCGGCGTGCAGAACAAGTACATCCGCCCGCTGTGGCCGCGCCGCTACCGGCGCTCAAATGTGTACCGCAAGCTCGTCGCCCTGGACCGCAAGTACGGCCTCACCGCCAAGCTGGATGCCAGGACTGGCCGGCCGCAAAAGGAGTCCGTCATCCAGGACGTTGAGATCCCCGTCCAGACAGGTGCCGACTTCCTGGAGTTCTTCGCCCGCGAGGTGAAGATGGCCCCGGTGTGGATATGCCCGCTGCGGCTGCGCGGCGAGCGGACCTGGCCGCTGTACCCGCTGTATCCCGGTGAGGTCTACGTGAACTTCGGCTTCTGGGGCATGGCCTCGCTGCCCGAGGGGCAGGGCGACGGGTACTACAACCGGCGCATCGAGGACGAGGTAAGCGCGCTCGGCGGTCACAAGTCGCTGTACTCCACCTCGTTCTACGACGAGGAGGAGTTCCGCCGCCGCTACAACGGTGAGGCCTACGACAAGCTCAAGGCCGCCTACGATGGCGGAGGCAGGCTCCTGGGCCTCTACGACAAGTGCGTACGCGGCCGCTGACCTGCGCTCCCGCGTGATGCTGGCGCAGATCCCAGCCCACTCAACCACACTGTGCCGCTCAGCCATCACGCGAGCGGAAGAAAGGAACGGACATGGCGCTTGCTGAGATATTCGAGGCGGTCGCAGGCCCCGACGCCCCGGTAGAGTTCCGGGCGTACGATGGCTCGGCCTCCGGCATGCCGGGCTCGGACGTGAGGATTACCGTGCGGTCCCCCATCGCCGTGTCCTACCTCGCGCAGGCGCCCGGCGCCCTAGGCCTCGCCCGCGCGTACGTCTCCGGCCACCTCGACGTTGACGGGGACATGTTCACCGCCCTGTCCCGCATGTCCAAGGCACAGGAGATGAACATCGGCCTAGGAGAGAAGCTGAGGCTGCTGCAAGCCCTAGGCGGCCCGAAGGTCCTGCTGCCTCGCATTCCGCCGCCTCCGCAGGAGGTCCAGGTCAACCGCCGCCGGTTCATGGTCGGCCGGATGCACTCCAAGCGTCGCGACGCGAGCTCGATCTCCCACCACTACGACGTCTCCAACCGCTTCTACGAGTGGGTGCTCGGCCCGTCGATGGCCTACACCTGCGCCTGCTACCCGACGGCGGACGCGACCCTTGAGGAGGCACAGGAGTACAAGTTCGACCTGGTGGCCCGCAAGGTTGGCCTCAAGCCGGGCATGCGGCTGCTTGATGTCGGCTGCGGCTGGGGCGGCATGGTCATGCACGCCGCCCGCGAGTACGGGGTCAAGGCGCTCGGCGTCACGCTGTCGGAGCAGCAGGCCCTGTGGGCGCAGCAGGCGATCAAGGCGGCCGGCCTGGAGGACCTCGCCGAAGTGCGCCACCAGGACTACCGGGACGTGCCGGAGACCGGCTTCGACGCGATCAGCTCGATCGGCATAACCGAGCACATCGGCAAGGCCAACGTCAACGGCTACTTCAAGTTCCTCAATGGCAAGCTCAAGGTCGGCGGCCGGATGCTCAACCACTGCATCACCCGGCCCGACAACACCGGCCCGTCAATCTTCAAGGAAGGGTTCATCAACCGCTACGTGTTCCCGGACGGCGAGCTCGAGGGTCCCGGCTACCTCAACGGCCTGATGAACGACAGCGGGTTCGAGATCCGCCATCAGGAGAACCTGCGCGAGCACTACTCCAAGACGCTCGCCGCCTGGTGCGCCAACCTCGACGCGCACTGGGACGAGGCAGTCCAGGAGGTCGGCCAGGGCACCGCCCGCGTCTGGCGGCTCTACATGGCCGGCAGCCAGCTGGGCTTCGACACCAACGTCGTCCAGCTCCACCAGATCCTCGGCGTCAAGCTGCACGCTGACGGCACCTCCGGGGTGCCGCTGCGCCCGGACTGGGAGCCGTCGGTAGCGCGCGCCGCCGCGAAGGGTTAAGGCACCAGATCTCCCCATTCCGAACGTCGTCTCCCCGCTTAACCTCGCCCCACTGTGACGCTGGCGCCCCGATCCTGACTGGGGCGCGAGACCTGGCCCGTCGGCGGAACCTGGCCCGTCGGCGGAGCCTGGTCTGTCGGCGGAGCCTGGTCTGTCGGCGGAGCCTGGCCCGTTGGCGGAGCCTGGCCCGTTGGCGGAGCCTGGTCTGTCGGCGGAGCCTGATCTGTTGGCGGAGCCTGATCGGGGACCGGCGCCTGCCCCGTGCCGGGCGCGGGACCGGGATCCAGCCACGCGCCGCCGATCACGCCCGCCGTGAAAAGCGCCGCGAGCACTTCAGGCGCTGGGTCGGCGTCGGTGTCCAGCGGGGGCAGGAGGACGGGGACCGGACAGCACGACATCGCCGCCTCGGCAAGTGCTGCCTCAGGCATGGCGAGCAGGACGAGGTCCGCGTCCGCGCTGGCCAGTGCGATGGCGCTGGCCAGCAGGGCAGGCTGTTCAAGCTGCCGTGCCAGCAGGTCAGTCGGCACGCCGGACAGGGCGAAGTCAATACCGGTGACCGAAGAGATGAGCCGCCGCCGGAGGGGCCTATGGGAGTCCCGCCGGCGATCGCGGCCATCGGCGGAACGCACGGCCACATCTCATGGCAGTGCAGGCCGCACGTGGCGTTGAGCAGGTCCACGTCCACGCCCAGGCCAGCAGCCCGGTGCGGAAGCGCCCGCAAGCTCGGCAGTGGCCCGGCGACGACCTGCTGCGCAGGGCCCTCGTCGACTGCGCGCACCAGTTGCGTTCCGGCCAGCAGGCGCGCGGTCGTCTCGCGGTCGGCGTGCACCCGTGCCATGGACGTAAGGCCGCCCATTGGTCGCAGGATCTCCGCGCGCAGCGCCGCAAGCCGGGCGGCCTCATCCTGCGTGATGGCCTCGGCCCAGGCCAGGCCGATGATCTCGCCGAGGCCAAAGGCTGCTGCAACTCGCGCATCAACCCCGAGCCGCCGTGCCCACGCGATGGTCGCGGCCGACGTTGACAGTGCCGCGACGTGCTCGGCCGACGTCCAGGCCAGGCCGCCAAAAACCAGAGCCACCCGGCCCCGTGCTCCCTCTGACAGGTAGACGCCCGGTGCCCCGGCACAGGCCCCCGGTCCGGGCGGCCGGGTCCCGTCCCGTTCTGGCCACGAGCGCAGCGGGCGGAGGGTGCTGACGCGCAGGATCGCGGCCGCCCGGCTGGCCAGCGCCACGAGCTCGGCCGGGTCGCTTCCGACGAGGGCGGCCCGTGCGTTGTCTTCCGGTGCCCTGCCGGACGACGGCTGTCCCGCTGTGGCGGGCGCACTGCCCCGCGCCGCCGTGCCCCGCGCCGCAGCGGCCGGTGCGGCGCTGGCAGGCACCGTCCGCAGGTCGCGGGCGAATTCGCGTAGCCGCGATCCGGACAGGGCAGCCGCCCGAACCGTGATCTCATCCAGCCTGGCGATGAGGTCCGCCCGGTCCCGGCCACATAGCGCGACGATCGCATCTGCCCCGCTGCCCCACTCATGAACGCTCAGCCGCCCGGTACGGCACTTGATGTCCGTCGTCTGTGCTGGCGGCTGGGGTCCCGCTTCCGGCTGCTTGAGGGCCGCGGGCCGCGCGGGCGTTTCCGTGGCGGCAACCGGCTCGAGCGGGGCGGCACGGGGCAGCGCCGGGTCCTGGCCCGGCACTGCCGCGGCCGTCTTGGCCATGGCGAGCCTGTCCACGATCGCCGCCGACTGCAGGGCAAGCACCCGCTGCAGCCGCACGTACGGGGCAGTCGGCTGCGGGGACAGGGCTGCTGCTTGCCTAGGCGGGCCTTGCCGGACCTGCTCGCTGTCGGCGCCGGCTCCCACCCCGGCCACAGCGGCTGCCCCGGCCTCGTCGGCCGCGTGAGTCTCTTTAGTCGGGCCGAGGTCACTATCCTTGGCGGCCCACTGGGCTCGCGGGGTACCAGCCTGCGGGGTACGAGCCTGCGGGGTGCCGACCGATGGCAGTGACCGCTGCGGTGGGGGCTGACCGCCGGGGACGGGCTGGTTTCCGGAGGGCGGCTGGGACGCCCGCTGGAAGTCCTGGGACGACCAGGGCCGGGGCGGGGAGATGTGCCCGGGCCGCTCCGGCTCGGGGGCGGCATGCCCCACGGGGCATGAGCGCCGGATCGTCGCGGTGCCACGCGGCGCGCTGCCCTGCCGCGCAATGCCGCGGACGCTAGGGGAGCGGCGCCTGCGGCCTGGCCGGTGCCCGTCCTGCTCACGACGGAGCACCAGGTGCGTCGCGCCAGAACGGTCCGTCCCGGATGTCGCGGCAGCGCCCAGCGAGTTGACGGCCGCCAGCTGCGCCCTGATGCCGGGCCATTCCTCCGCAATCCGGGGCAGCCGGAAGGTCGCGGGCCGGTCGCGCAGCAGCTCGTGCGGCTCCACGCAGCCCGTGGTCGGCGGGATCGTCGCCGCCGTCATGGCCAGCGAGGCCTTCAGCAGGGCGGCCACGCCGGCGGCTCCCCGGGTGTCGCCGAGATTTGCGGCGACCGAGCCAAGCGCGCAGCCAGCGCCGGCACCGCGGCGGCCTGCCTGGTCGGCCCGGTCAAGCACGTCCAGCAAGGCGGTGCAGCTCGGCCTGGTCGTCGGCGGCGGTGGCGGCCCCATGTCCCTCGACAAGCTGCACGTCCGCCGGGTCAATCCCGCCACGCAGGTAAGCCGCCCGGATGACCGCACGCAGGTCCGGGCCGTCTTCGGAGCTGCTCCAGCCGGCGATCTCCGCGTAGACAGGCAGCCCCGCGGCCCGCGCGTCGGCGGCGCGCATGAGCACGACCATGCCGCAGCCCTCGCCTGGCGCGGCCCCGGTGGGGTTCGCGTCGTAGACCCGCATGTCGCACCCCTGGACGTCGCCGCCGCTGCCGACGGCGACCCCGCCCGCAAGCATGAGGTCGAACTCGCCGTTGTTCAGGGCCTCGCATGCGGTAGCCACGGCGCGCAGCGAGCAACCGATTGCGGACGCCGCAATCTCCTGCGGCGGGAGCCACTGCTCGTGCGGCACTGGGCCTGCCAGGCCGAGCCGCTGCCCGACCCAGGCGCCGATCGGGGGCACGAGCGGGGCGCAGACAGTGGCCAGCGAGGGGCAGTTCGCGACGATCACGCCTGATCTGCCATGCCCCGCCCAGTCGTGCCTAGCCCAGTCGCGGTTGAGCCGGGCGTCCGCCATCGCGGCGGCGGCCGCCTCCGCGGCGAGCGCGTGGCAGGGAGTGATCCCGCTACGGCCGGGACCGTAGCCCAGCTGGAAAAGCCGTCTGCTGGACAGCGTCAGGTCATGGAACGAAAGGGGATCCAGGGCCCAGGGAAACGCAGAGCGACACCCACGATTGCAACCGGTTGCACCAGGCTGAATGCTTCCCCCTGTACGTCCATGTCTCCCCGCTGCCTTCAGGAATCGGCGCGGAACGCGGCCGCACCGCTGCGATTGAGGTGTCCGCTGTGCCGGAAAGCAGGCTGAACAGGGGTTAAGCGGCACACATGTGCGGAGTTGGCTCACTGTATTGACCATGAATCGCACTGGTCAAGGCACTCGGGGTAACCTCACTATATGCCCGTAAATGTCGCCAGCCTGCTGCGGCTCGATTGCAGTCCGCGTCCGTAGGCCGCGCCCGATCGGCGATCCTGCGAGTTGCGGGACAAGCTCGGCCATCGCGACAGATGAGGCCATGGCAGCTGGCCTGCGCCTGGAGACCGTGGTGCGACTGGTGGACGACTGTGACGTCGGGCACGCAGGCTCGGTGCCGGGCAAGATCTTCAGCATCGTCACGAGGCCGTCCGGGTAAGCCAGCCGCGCCCGGCTCGCGACGGCCGCAGTTGCCGTTGCGCTATCCTGAGAGCGTGCGTTCCGTCCGGCTGCTTCTTACCTAGCCGCGCCGGCCTAGATCTGTCGCCGGCGCGGCTGCCTCTCGTGCGCGAGGGGCCTTTGTTGTTTTCGGGCAGGCACCGGCGGATACCCCGTCGGCAGGGGGCGGGCAGAGCCCTCGCAGCATCCCCAGCCGGACTAAATTGATGGTGAGGACACGATGACAGCGGCCGAGAACGCCGAGGAGACGCGGGCCTACGACCCCCGCGAGATTCAGGACAAGTGGCAGCAGCGGTGGGATGAGATCGCCCCCTTCCTGGCCAGCGATGACCCCGATGACCCGCGCGAGCGGTTCTACCTGGTCGACATGTTCCCGTACCCCTCGGGTGACCTGCACATGGGGCACGCCGAGGCGTATGCGATCGGCGACGCGATGGCGCGGTACTGGTTCCTGCGCGGCAAGAACGTGCTGCACCCGATTGGCTGGGACGCCTTCGGGCTGCCGGCCGAGAACGCGGCGATCAGGCGGAACAGCCATCCCGCCGATTGGACGTACGCGAACATCGAGACCCAGGCGGCGTCGTTCCGCCGGTACGCGGTCTCGTTCGACTGGACGCGGCGGCTGGCCACCTGCGACCCGGAGTACTACCGGTGGAATCAGTGGCTGTTCCTGCGCTTCTACGAGCGCGGACTGGCCTACCGCAAGGGCGGCCACGTCAACTGGTGCCCCCAGGACCAGACCGTGCTGGCCAACGAGCAGGTCGTCGGGGGCCGCTGCGAGCGATGCGGCACCGAAGTCGTCCGCCGGGTGCTGACCCAGTGGTACTTCAAGATCACCGAGTACGCAGACCGGCTGCTGGCTGACGCGAAGGCGCTGGAGGGCAACTGGCCCGAGCGGGTGCTGACCATGCAGCGCAACTGGATCGGCCGGTCCACCGGCGCCCAGGTGCACTTCGCGGTCGAAGGGCGCGACGAGCCGGTCAGCGTCTACACGACCCGGCCGGACACGCTGCACGGCGCGACGTTCTTCGTGGTCGCAGCTGACTCGACGCTGGCCTCCGAGCTGTGCTCCGACGAGCAGCGAGAGCAGTTCGAGGCGTACCTGGCACAGGTCCGCAAGCTGACCGACATCGAGCGGCAGTCCACTGACCGAGAGAAGACCGGCGTCTTCCTGGGCGTGCACGCCATCAACCCTGTCAACGGTGAGCGCATTCCGGTCTGGGCGGCCGACTACGTGCTGCCCGACTACGGAACCGGCGCGATCATGGCAGTGCCCGCGCACGACCAGCGTGACCTGGACTTCGCCCGGAAGTTCGGGCTGCCGGTGCGGGTCGTCGTGGCAACGGACGCGCCGGATCCGGCGCAGACCGGTGTCGCGGCCGCCGGCGACGGCGTGCTGGTCAACTCCGGGCCGCTGGACGGGCTGTCCAAGGCCGCGGCGATCGCCGCGATCATCGAGATCCTGGCCGAGCGCGGCCTAGGCGAGGCGGCCACCTCCTACCGGCTGAGGGACTGGCTGCTGTCCCGGCAGCGCTTCTGGGGTACCCCGATCCCGATCATCCACTGCCCGTCGTGCGGCGAGGTGCCGGTTCCCGAAGAGCAGCTGCCGGTGGTGCTGCCCGACCTGCGCGGCGCCGACCTGACGCCGAAGGGCGTGTCGCCGCTGGCGGCCGCCGAGGACTGGGTGAACGTCGACTGCCCGAAGTGCGGTGGGGCCGCCAAGCGGGACACCGACACGATGGACACGTTCGTTGACTCGTCCTGGTACTTCTTCCGGTACTGCTCGCCAGGCTACGACGGCGGGCCGTTCCGGCGCGAGGACGTCGCCCGGTGGGCGCCGGTCGACCTGTACGTAGGCGGCGTGGAGCACGCCATCTTGCACCTGCTGTACGCACGGTTCTTCACCAAGGTGCTGCAGGACATGGGGATGCTGGACTTCGGCGAGCCGTTCACCCGGCTGGTCAACCAGGGCCAGGTCATCAACGGCGGCAAGGCCATGTCCAAGTCGCTGGGCAACGGCGTCGACCTAGGCCAGCAGATCGACCGGTTCGGCGTCGACGCGATCCGGCTGACGATGATCTTCGCCTCGCCGCCCGAGGACGACATCGACTGGGCGGACGTCAACGCCGAGGCGATGGTCAAGTTCCTGGGCAGGGTACGGCGGATCGCCGCGGACGTGGCCGCCGCCGGGGGACCGGACGGGTCCGTCCCCGCAGATGGCGATGGCCTGCTCCGGCGAGCCACCCACCATGCCATCGACGAGGCCACCCGCCAGGTGGAGGCCCACCACCTGAACGTGGTCGTGGCGCGGCTGATGGAACTGGTCACCGCGACCCGGCGCGCGATCGACTCCGGTCCGGGCGCGGCCGACCCCGCCGTGCGCGAGGCCGCTGAGGCGCTGGCGATCATGATCTCGCTGTTCGCCCCGTATACCGCCGAGGAGTGCTGGGAAGACCTGGGCAGGGCATCGGCCTCCGGACCGCGCGCGTCCGTCGCGCGGGCTGACTGGCCGACTGCCGACCCGGCTTTGCTGGTTCAGGAGACCGTCACCTGCGTCGTGCAGGTCAACGGCAAGGTCCGCGACCGCCTGGAAGTCTCCCCGGCGATCGGCGAGGACGAGCTGCGCGAACTGGCACTGGCCACCCCGGGCGTGGCCCGCTCGCTAGGCGACGCGGGCGGCATCCAGCGCGTGATCGTCCGTCCGCCGAAGCTGGTCAACATCGTCGTCGGCTAACATCCGCCACCAATCACGCCTTGGAGCTGTTGATTGTGCCGCAAATTGCGGCACAATCAACAGCACAAGCGACGCATGCTCCGCCAGCGCGCGGAATTGCCGTAACTTTTGCGATCTACGTGACAGGGGCGCTCACAGTAATTCTGTTGCCCTTTCACCGCGTACACGCTGCACGCGGCCACCGCGCTCAACCCAAGCGAGACCGTCAGACGCGCCGCAGGACTGCTACAACCTTGCCCAGGATGCTGGACTCGTCGCCGAGAATTGGGGCGTAAGCGGGATTGTGGGGCATCAGCCACACGTGGCCGTCGCTCTTCTTGAACGTCTTGACGGTGGCCTCACCATCGATCATGGCGGCCACGATGTCCCCGTTCAGCGCGTCGGGCTGCTGCCGCACTACCACCCAGTCTCCGTCGGCGATCGCGGCGTTGATCATCGAGTCGCCCGCAACCTTGAGCAGGAACAGCGTTCCCTCGCCCACCAGTTGCCTGGGGAGCGGGAAGACGTCCTCAACCGACTGCTCGGCGAGGATCGGGCCGCCCGCGGCGATCCGGCCCACTAGCGGGACGTAGATGGCCTCCTGCGAGGGAATGTCGAAGCTAGTCGGCGTTGGGGCCTCAGTGTCGGCCTCGCCCTCACGGCCGCCCTCAGGGCGGATCGGGGAGTGCCCCGGCAGTCGGACCTCCACCGTGCGCGGACGGCCAACGTCGCGGTGCAGGTACCCCTTCTTCTGCAGCGTGGAGAGCTGGTAAGACACGCTCGACGTGCTGGTAAGCCCAACCGCCTCGCCGATCTCGCGCATGGATGGCGGGTAGCCCCGCTTCTGCACGGAGTCCCGGATGACTTGCAGGACCTTGCGCTGCCGCCAGGTCAGCACGTGGTCGGGATCCGGCTTGTCCGGCGTCTCCACGGCAATGACTGGGACACTGCCCTTGGGCTTGCGGCCAGGCCTGCCCTGGGCCTGACGGGTACCTCAGGCGCGTCGGTGCGCTCTTCGGTGTCTTCCATCGGATGAACCTCCGGATCACTGTGCTTGCTACGGACGCTGTCGCTTACGGATACGAGACTAACCGCCACACGCGTCATGGCCAAACATCTGTTCGACGTGTCGCCCAGAATGTCCGGCCCGCGGCGTGAGGCTAATGCACGCATCCACCTGTTTTGTTCGATCGAACTACTATACTATCGAACTAGCGTACCATCGAATGAGCGTTTGGTCAGGGAGGCGAACGTGAACGCGACGGTAGCAGAACAGAGCGGCAGGGCGCGGGCAATTCGAAATCAGGGCCCACAGGAAACCCGACGCCGCAGGTCACAGGCGAATCCCCGGACGCCTCGCCAGCGACTTTCCGGGCCACGGGTAAGCGCCGCGCGCCCAGCGAGCGCCATGTCCCAGGGAGCCAGAGCACCTCAGGCAGTCACGGGAACTCCGGCAGGGACAGTTCCTCAGGCGGTCGCAAGGCCTCAGGCGGTCGCAAGGCCTCATGCGGTCGCAAGGCCTCAGGGGAGCGCCGTTACTCGGGCAGGCACGGCACCTAAGGCGAGCGTCGCCACCGGGACAGTCGTTCCCGCGATGTGGGGAACGGGGCGACAGTGGCCGCCGCACCTTCGACTGGTGGCCGACCACGGTCGCTTGGTGGACCCGGTTTTCGAGTTGGGTGCGAGGAGACAGGGTGGAGGGCCCGTTCTGGCTGAGGAGGCCGGGGAGCCGACGCGGCGGGACACGGGCGCGGTACGCACGGGACGGGGGCGCGCGGCGCGCGCAGGCCGGGGTGCGGCGGCGCGGCGCGGGCAGTCGGAGGGATCGGGGGTGGGTGAGATGGCTGGCCAGGGTCGGGTGCGGCTGACGCGGCGCGGGCGGCTAGTGATAACGAGCACTGTCATATTGCTCATCGCCGTAGCGTCGATGGTGCTAGCCGGCGCGGCTGAGGCGCTGGTCCACCCCTGATCCCGTCAGAGCTTCTGGGGCCAGCGGCCTAAGCGACGCGGTGACATGTGGGCGGCGGGCAGGTGACGCGCGGACGACACGCCGGTGGCGCATGACAACCGCTGGCTGCGGGGGATTCGGATCGACGGCCGTCTTCCGCTTGCGGTAGGCTCTGCTCTGTTCTACGGTTGACCACAACATCTAGTACTTACAGCACTGTGGTTCATCCACAGCTTGTGGATAATCATGGTGGATAAGGTACCGTAGCTAGGTACTCAGTAACCGCGCCAGGAGGTGATCGCGTGTACTGCCCGTTCTGCCGACACCCTGACAGCAGGGTCATCGACAGCCGAGTCGCTGAGGACGGCACCGCGATCCGCCGGCGGCGGTCCTGCCCAGAGTGCGGGCGCCGGTTCACCACGCAGGAGTCGGTCATCTTGATGGTGTCCAAGCGCAGCGGCGTCACCGAGACCTTCACCCGGGACAAGATCGTCCGTGGCGTCCAGCGGGCCTGCCAAGGCCGGCCGGTCGATGTTGACCAGCTCGCCATGCTCGCCCAGCACGTGGAGGAGGCGATCCGGGCGCGCGGCCTCGCGGAGGTGCCATCCCACGAGGTGGGATTGGCGATCCTTGGGCCGCTTCGCGACCTGGATGAGGTCGCCTACCTCAGGTTCGCCTCGGTGTACCGGGGCTTTGAGTCACTTGACGATTTCGACAAGGAAATCACCGCGCTGCGGCAGCGGTACACAGAGCATGCGGACCACGGAGTCCCTCCGGTTGGCGGCCAGCCCGCCGGGTAGTGCCCTACGCCCAGCGTGAAGAACACAGCGGTATCGATGGAACGGAAACCGAGCGGCTGGTAGCGCCGGTTAGCGGAGCCGTGCCTAGCGTGGCCACGGGCAGCCATGCCCGGGCTGAGGCGTGCTCCGCCGCCGAAGGCACCTTTCCCGGGCACTCCTGGGGAAGACCGCCTCGCGGCAGGAGATGAGAAGTGATGACAGCGAGCAGGGGGTTAAGGAAGGTAATGACGGAGACGACGAGTGGCCAGGCAGCGCGTAAGGGCAAGCGGCCACACAAGGCCCTGGTCATCCAGCGGATCTACACTACGCCGGGCGTGCACCCGTACGACGAGGTCAGCTGGGAGCGCCGGGATGTCGTGATGACGAACTGGCGGGACGGCTCGGTCAACTTCGAGCAAAGGGGCGTCGAGTTCCCTGACTTCTGGTCGGTGAACGCCACGAACATCGTGACGACCAAGTACTTCCGCGGGGCGGTGGGGACCCCGCAACGCGAGTGGTCGCTCAAGCAGCTCGTGGACCGCGTCACCGAGGTCTACACCAAGACCGGCCGCGAGCACGGCTACTTTGCCACCGACCAGGACGCCGAGATCTTCGACCATGAGCTCGAAGTGGGCCCTGATCCACCAGGTCTTCTCGTTCAATTCCCCAGTATGGTTCAACGTCGGTACCGCATCACCTCAGCAAGTTTCAGCGTGCTTCATTTTGGCAGTCGATGACACGATGGACTCGATCCTGGAGTGGTACCGGGAAGAGGGGCTGATCTTCAAGGGCGGGTCCGGAGCGGGCGTCAACCTTTCCCGGATCCGGTCCAGCAAGGAGCTCCTGACTAGTGGTGGTACCGCTAGTGGCCCGGTCAGCTTCATGCGCGGGGCCGATGCCAGCGCCGGCACCATCAAGTCCGGCGGCGCGACGCGCCGGGCGGCCAAGATGGTCGTGCTCGACGTGGACCACCCGGATGTCGAGGAGTTCATCCAGACCAAGGCCCGTGAGGAAGACAAGATCCGCGTCCTGCGCGACGCCGGCTTCGACATGGACCTCGGTGGCCAGGACATCGTCAGCGTCCAGTACCAGAACGCCAACAACTCCATCCGCGTTTCCGACGAGTTCATGCGCGCCGTCGAGGACGGCGGAAAGTTCGACCTGCGCGCGCGGCTCACTGGCGAGACCATCGAGACCGTCGGCGCTAAGGACCTGTTCCGCAAGACGGCCCAGGCGGCCTGGGAGTGCGCCGACCCCGGCATCCAGTACGACGACACCATCAACGACTGGCACACGAACCCGGAGTCGGGCCGCATCACCGCGAGCAACCCGTGCTCGGAGTACCTCAGCCTCGACAACTCGTCGTGCAACCTGGCCAGCATTAACCTGCTCAAGTTCCTGCGGGCTGACGACACCTTCGACACCGACAAGTTCGCTCAAGTCAGCGAGCTGATCATCACCGCGATGGACATCTCCATCACGTTCGCAGACTTCCCGACAGAAAAGATTCGCGACGTCACCCGGGACTACCGTCAGCTCGGCATCGGCTATGCCAACCTTGGCGCGCTGCTCATGGCTACCGGCCACGCGTACGACTCCGAGGGGGGCCGTGCTATTGCCGCCGCGATCACCTCGCTGATGACTGCGTCGGCCTACAAGAGGTCGGCCGAGCTGGCCGGAGTCGTCGGCCCGTACGTGGGCTACAAGAAGAACGCGGCGGCTCATAATCGGGTGATCCGCAAGCACGCGGCCGCCAGTGACCAGGTCCGCCCGGTCGGCACGATCGAGCTGAGCATCCTGGAGCTGGCCACCAAGACCTGGCAGGAGTGCATCAAGCTCGGCGAGGAAAATGGGTACAGAAACGCCCAATCTTCACTTCTCGCTCCTACCGGGACTATTGGGTTCATGATGGACTGTGACACCACGGGCATCGAGCCTGACCTCGCGCTGGTCAAGTTCAAGAAGCTTGTCGGTGGCGGCTCCATGCAGATCGTCAACCAGACCGTGCCGCGGGCACTGAAGAACCTGGGCTACCAGGGCGAGCAGATCGAGGCGATCACCGAGTACATCGCTGAGCACGGCCACGTGGTCAACGCACCGGGCCTGCGGCCGGAGCACTACGAGGTCTTCGACTGCGCGATGGGGGAGCGGTCCATCGGCCCGATGGGCCACGTCCGGATGATGGCCTCGGTCCAGCCATTCCTGTCGGGCTCGATTTCCAAGACTGTGAACATGCCCGAGTCGGCGACCGTCGAGGATGTCGAGCAGATTTACTTCGAGGGCTGGAAGCTCGGCCTGAAGGCCCTGGCGATCTACCGTGACAACTGCAAGGTAGGCCAGCCACTGTCGATCGCCAAGAAGCAAGACAAGGCACAGCCCGTTCCGGTCCAGGGCACCGTGGTCCCGGCCGTGCCGCATGAGCAGCGGCCGGTACGCAAGCGCCTGCCGAAGAAGCGTTCCGCGACCGTGACCCGGTTCGACGTGGCCGGTGCCAAGGGGTACATCACCGCGTCCACGTACCCCGACGACGGGGTGGGCGAGATCTTCCTCAAGCTTGGCAAGCAGGGGTCGACCCTGGCCGGCGTGATGGACGCGTTCTCGATCGCGATCTCGGTGGGCCTGCAATACGGCATCCCGCTGGAGGCCTACGTCGCCAAGTTCACGAACCTGCGATTCGAGCCGGCCGGCATGACCGACGACCCGGACATCCGTATCGCGACCTCAGTGATGGACTACATCTTCCGCCGCCTGGCGCTTGACCACCTGCCGTTCGACCAGCGCGCCGAACTCGGCATCCTGTCCGCCGCCGAGCGGACCGCTCAGCTCGCCGGCGAAGACCCGGCCACGCTGAGCGAGGAGGTCGACCCCTTCGAGTTGCGGCAGTCCGCTGGGGTGGAGATGCCGCACGCGGATCGGCCAGTGGGTCCCGCCGCACCTGTGCCAACGGCCCCTGTGCAGGCACCTAGCACCCCGGCACGCGGCTCCGGTTCGCGCAACAACGGCGGGCCGCACAGCACGGCCGAGCTGATCGAGTTCCAGCAGGGCCGCACGGCGGACGCCCCGCTGTGCCTCACTTGCGGCACGAAGATGCGCCCGGCAGGAAGCTGCTACGTCTGCGAGGGCTGCGGCTCCACCAGCGGCTGCAGCTGACTCCCCGAAGTGATCCGGTCTAACCGGAACTCGGCACGTCGGTGCTGGTGAGGACATTGTTGTACCAGTAGAGGGCCCGGCCTTCAAGGCCGGGCCTTTTGCCTTCGCGCGGACCCCGACCTGCTAGCCTCCGGTTTAAGTGGAATATCACCGGCTAAACCGGGGGGCTTGGATGGGGGATCGGCACTTGCGCCTGGTGCAGCCGAGCCAGCAGCAGGGGCGTCAGAACGAGGTGTTCAACGAGATGTTCCGCGGCTATGCGACGATGCTGCTGGCGGCAGGCCGGGACCGGGGCTCGGTGGGCAAGCTCCTGCAGATGCTCCGGGGGTTCGTCGTGTGGGCCGATGCGTGGCCGTGGGAGTGGACTGCCCAGGACGTCGATGAATGGTCGGCTGACATGCGGGACCGCGAGCTGGCGCTGTCGACGTTGCGGAACAGGCAGGGGGTGGTCCGCAGGTTCTGCGAGTACGCGGTCAATCCGCAGTATCCCTGGCTCGAACGTTGCATGGAGGAGTTCGGCCAGGTCCCGGAGCAGGTCTGCCATGAGTGGAACACCACCCGGCATATCGAGGAGTACGATCACCGCCCCGGGCGGCGCGAGATCAGCCGCGACGAGCTTCGCACCCTGTTCAACCACGTCGATGACCGGGTCGAGCAGATGGTGGGCGCGAACCACAAGAGCGCTGCGATCGCCTGGCGGGACGCCACCATGTTCAAGGTGCAGTACGGCACGGGGCTGCGGCCGTTTGAGCTCGTCCAGCTCCAGACATGCGATCTGCTGCCGCACCCGGTCGCACCACAGTTCGGGCGCTACGCGGTGGTGCGGGTCAGGTGGGGAAAGCGCAGCAAGGGCGGGACGTTCCGGACGCGCGGGGTCCAGATGGTGCTCGACTGGGTCGTTGAGGCACTGCGCGTCTACGTGGAGGACATCCGCCCGGTCTTCCCGGACGGGCCGTGGCTATGGCCATCGGAGCGGCGCGATAGCGCTGGTCGGCAGCAGCAGGTCGGCGTGCGTACCTATCAGGCTGCCTTCGCTGCTCGCCGGGATGCCTGCGGTCTCGACGAGGTGCTGACGCCGCACTGCATGCGCCACAGCTACCTGACTCACACGGCTGAGGCCGGGCGTGATCCGGCGTGGCGCCAGCGGCAGGCCGGGCACAAGCTGATGTCCACGACATCCGTCTACACCCACACAAGCGAGGACTTCATGAATCGCGAGATGGCGGCGGCCATCGCCGATCTCACCGGGAAGCGCGAGGGCGAGGCATGACAGCGTCCCAGCGGAAGAGGCAGGCTGAGAACTTCGAGCACGGGCCGCTGGTGCGGATCATGCCCTGGGGGCAGGCAGTGCGGTGGCAACTGCCCGTGCTCATGGCTCAGGCCCAGGTCCGGTTCGCCAAGCAGCTCCACGACCTGCTGCTCGGCGAGGGCGTCACCATCGGCCACAGCCGCGTCCATGAGCTGGTGACGGAGGCACCAGCCCGACTGACCGTCGAAGTGCAGTTCGCCCTTTGCCAGGTCCTGAACTGCAGTCCCTCTGACCTCTGGCTGGACCTCGGAGCCGTTGCTCTAGAACATCAGCCTGACCGTTCGGCTCGCGACCGGATGCGCGGCGCGAAAATCGTTCGTGCCGGTGAGCTCCTGTGACTACCGCCAGGACCTGGACCGACGCGGTCGATACCATCCACCGTCGCTTTCCTAGCTCGACAGTGGACGCCGTCGCCGCCGCTATCGAGGCGGCCGGATTGGCTCAGTCTGGCCTTACTCGCTTCGTCAACCGGCTCCAGGTGCCTGGCGGCGCGGACTGGCCGAAGGCCGCCATGACCGGAGAGGTGGCATACCGGCTGGCCGTCGCTCTGCACGAGGCGGGGATCCTCGATCGCGTTCCTCCGTGTACCCATTGCGGGCGGCCCCGCATGGTGGACTCGCGAGGATCAGCGCGGCCGGCCTGCGGTGCCTGCAGACCTCGTAACGCCAACCGAACCAAAGGCAGAGGCGCGGATCCCGGGGAATCGATATGTCCAGCCGGACTCCACAGAGTGCCTGCACATACTCGGCGCTGTGACGCCTGCGCCGACGAAGCGGATACAGCCCTCATCCAGGATGCGATCCTTCAGGTCGGGGCCAGCGCCGAGCTAGCGCGGGCGGTCATCGAGAATAACCTGCTCAGCCGGATGTCTCGGCGCCAGGTCGCGGAATGGCTGCGTGCTGGCGGACTGTTCGATCAGGACGACGCGTCGCCGCCACTGGTCCAGCGGCTTCGTGCAGCTCTTGCGGCCGAGCTGCCGAACGTCTCCCGGGTCCGCTGCGCTGCTTGCGGACGCGAACGGCGAGTCCTTCCTCACCACAGTGACAACGGCCGCATCTGCGAGAACTGCTACCGCAGGACACCAGGACGGCTGGAGACCTGCCGGTCCTGTCGGAAGGAGCGCAACGTCGTGTGGCGCGACGATGACGGCTGGGCCTGGTGCGCCCCATGCCGCCGCCGCCACCCCGATGCCGTCGAGCGGTGCGTCCGCTGCGGCCAAATTGGGGAAGTTACGGCACGAACGGCAGACGGGCCAACCGGCCTTTGCTGCTACCGAACTCCCATTGAACAGTGCTGCGGATGCCTCCGGGACCGCCCAGTGTCAGCACGGGCCGGTAGCGGGCCGCTCTGCAGGTCCTGCGCGCGCCGTCCCCTGGAGCGCTGCGCCAACTGCGGGGAAGAACGGCTCATCCCCAGGTTGCGGACCCGGGGCCGCCCAGGGTGGTGCTTTGAGTGCATTGCCCGGGCTACGGCGGCGTACACGGAAACTGGCGAAGTCTCTGCGCAGGGTCCGGACGTCGATGGTATTCGGCTAGCGATATGCACTACCTGTGGCAGGAGCGGCCGAAGCACCTTCCTGCCGGACGGCCCACGGTGCTCCACCTGCTGGGATCGGGCTATGCGCCGGCGAGAGAAGTGCAGTCGCTGCGGGGAGATCCGGCGAGTCTTCTTCACGCCCGGGATCTGCGGCGAATGCCTCGGCGTTGATATCGGCGGCACCTGCGCCGGCTGCGGACTTGAGGACCGGCTCCGCTCGGGCGGACGCTGCGAGAGGTGCGTACTGGCCGAGCGAGCAGCAGAAGCCTTCAGCGACTGCGGAGACGCTGGCCGTACAGTTGCCGCACGGTTGGCCGCCAGCCCGAATCCCAGGTCCAGCCTGGCCTGGCTCGAGCAGAGTCCCACCGCGGAGATCATCATCGGTCTTCTTCAGCGTGAGCACGAGCCTGCTCACGAGGACCTAGACGCAATTCCGAGCATAAAGCGGGCCGACGGCAAGGCAGATCGTCGGCAGCCCGTCGAGAACGCCAGGATGATCCTGGTGTCAATCGGGGTTCTCGCCCCCAGAAACGCTCTTGCGGGCCGCTACGAAGCCTGGGCGTTGCAAGTACTCGCCAAGGTCGATCAGGCCGCCGACCGCTGGACCCTCCAGCAGTTCCACCGCCACCGGCTACTTCCATACGTCGAAGCGCGATGCGAGGTCGGCAAGGCGACTCAGGGCACTGTGAAGGGTGCTCAAAGTCGGCTACGCGCCGCGATTGACCTCATGGCCTGGGTTCGACCGCGAGGCGGTCTGGCCAGGCTCAGCCGACCCGATGTCGATGAGTGGCTGACAGGTCCAGGCACCCGCCACGGGGTCCGGGAGTTTTTGCTCTGGGCGATCCGTCAGCATCTGCTGGACCTCCCGGCATCCGCCATCCCTTTGCGGATGCCTCAGTCCCCACCCGAGGTCGAGGACTACCAGCTGCGGGCCGACCTAGCCCACAAGCTGCTTCATGAGGAAGGCGTTCCTGCGGACGTTCGCGTCGCCGGCCTTCTCGTCGTCCTCTACGGCCAGCACCTGTCCCGGATTGTCAGCATCGAACGAGAGAACGTGGACCTGGAATCCGTGCCGCCACGAATCAGGCTAGGTAAGAACTGGCTGGAGCTCCCTGGCCCGATGGGGCGGTATATCGGCGAACTGCTCGGGCAGGGGCCGCGACGGAAAACGCCATTCATCGAAAACGCCAGGTGGCTCTTCCTTGGGGACGGAGCTGGAGCCCACCTCTCTTCCGACCGGCTCGGCGTCCGGCTGGCCGAGTACGGCATCCACGCCCGATCTATGCGCAACACCGTGCTGTTCCAACTGGGTGCAACCGTCCAGCCAAGAACTCTGGCCAGGCTCCTTGACCTCCACGCGAGCACAGCCGTGGACTGGGTCAACAAAGCCGACGGCATCTACTCGAACTACTGGGGACGAATCCTGGGCGACGAAGAGGCTGAGGATCTTGCCCTCTTCGACCCAGGACTCGAATCAATCGATGACGATGACGATGACGATCCCGAGGGCCTGCTCGAAGAGCTCGGCATCCTCTAACTGAAGGGAGACGGAAGCGCATGACCGCCTCGTCACTCCCGGCCGCGCTCCGGGCCGGAACCGAGGGCGTCTACGTGCTGGATGCAGCCGCCGGGCTGATCATCGCCCACGGCACCTGGCTCACTCGCCATGATTTCACCCGGTTCATCCACACCGGCACCGGGATAGCGGCCACCGACTGGGAAGCCGTCATCGACGCCTTGGACGCTGGCGGGCCTCCATGCTCGGGTGGGGAACAGCGGATGCTCAGCCTGGCGGCCAGCCTCGGCTGCGGCATCCCGATCAACCTCGGCGACGCGATCACTGGCATCGACGACCGCAACGTCGGCCTGCTGGTCACCGCGATCCGTCACGCCTCCGGACGGGGCCAGTTCCACGCCGTCCCGTGAACCCTGCGGACCGGGCGCCGCAGTGGCGTTGCGCGTCGCCCCGGAGGACAGGGCAGAAGGCTCGGTGAGGGAGGCCAGCGGAACCTCCAGCGGAGGAACCCAGGGGTGCTCCGGGCGGGATCCCGGCTCGGGGGGCTGAACGCCACGCTCGACGATCTCGCGGACGGCATCGCGCTTCCAGACGACGCCGACGTCGCTGGCCTTGTGGATGCGGCCGGAGTAGACGCCGATGAACTCGTGCACCGGCCCGGTCGCGATGCCGCCACTGGCGTGGCGATACGAAGTGAGTTCGCTGGTGGAGAAGACGACGGGAGAACCAGACTGGCCGGGCCGGGAGCGGCAGTCGATCAGGAAGGCAGGCAGGTGCCGCCAGGCCAGGCTGGGCGGCCACGCGATGGTTCCCCGCGTCCACACGCCGAGTGGGACGTCTTCGCCGACTGGGTCGAAGCCGACGGGGAAGCCGATCACTTGGAGTTCGGTGCCAAGCTCCATCCGGGCAGCAGGGGCAACGCGAGGGTACGTGATGAGGTCCAGCCCCTCGCGTTCCAGGGAGCTCCCCAGCGGCAGCGCGATAACGTCCATCCAGGGCCCGTGAACAGGGTGCTCCAGCCAGTACGGTCGGCCGTCTTCGTCACCGAGCCGCAGCACGACGGGCAGCCAGGTGCCGAGCGGGCCCGACTTGTGCATGGCCACCCGCAGCGCGGATGTGACCGGGGCGTTGCTGGGCACGGCCAGGCCGTTGAGACTGTTCTGCCCGGTCACCACGTGCCTGTTGGTGATGAGATACGGATTCCCGTCCGCGTCGCGTAGCACGAAGCCCGTCGCGCTGCTCTCGACGGTCCCCATGGGTCCGAGCACCTGCACATACAGCGAGGCGAGCAGTGGCAACTCCGCGATGCGCTTCCGGCCTGGAACGTCGCTCAGGCCGTCGTCGAGCAGGTCATCCCCCTGCTCGGGAGCATCGTGATCTTCAGCCACAGTGCTGATTATGGGGGACCGGCGCCCATAGCCCGGACGGCACATCGACCGGGAGACCGGCATCCGGTTCGGGCGATACTTGGTGCCATGCCCGGTGAGCGAAACGAGGACGAGAACCCGCTGGTGGTGAAGGTGACCGCAGCGGTGATTGGCGCTGCGGCTGGCCTTGTCAGCCCGGATGTCGCGGTGGCTGGTGCCGGGCTGACCCCGGTGATCGAGGAGGCTCTCGGTCGGCTCTACAGCGGGCTGACTGCCCGCCGGGTCAAGCGCGTCACGGAGACCTTGGCCGATGCGGCCCAGCAACTCGGCGGCGATGCGGCCGAGCAACTTCAGCGACTCGCTGACGCCGCAGCATCGGACGAGACCTACCAGGAACTGCTCGCGCGCTCGCTGACCATCGCCCAGGACACCGCGATGCGCGACAAGCGCCGGGCACTGGGCCGCGCGCTGGCCAACGCCCTGGACGACACCGGCACCAGGGTCGACACCGAGATCGCGTTCGTCCGGATGCTGGCCGATCTGGACCCGGTCCACATCCGCGTGCTGAAGATCATGAGCCGCAGGCCGAAGCACCTGGACCGGATCGCGGCCCAGATGAACGCCGCCGACGACCCCAAGGCAATCCGGCAGTGGTACGAGTGGAGCATCGTCGAGACTGATCCCGGCCTGGAGGGGGCGGCCCACGGCGCGCTGCGGGTCCTCGAGCGGCACGGTCTGATCTGGGACCGCGGCGAACAGATCACCCCTCCTCCTCACGGCATGCAGCACGAGTACGAGATAACTCCCTACGGCGACTACCTCATCGACCGGCTGGCGGCACCGAGTGAATGATGCTCGGCCGGCCGGCCCAGGAAGATAACAAATCCGCAACCTATCCAGATAGCATCCACTGCGGCACCGGAACAGCGGCGATCGACTGGGAAGCCGTGATCGGTGCCCTTTGGTGCCGGCGAGCTTCCCAGCCCAGCCGGAGAAGCGGATGCTGAGACTCGCCAGCGGGCGAGTCCCCGTCTGCCTTGGCGAGGCCGTCACTGGCATCGACGAGCGCAACGTCAGCCCCTTGTCACCGTGATCCGCCACGCGGCCGCTCTTGCTTGCGGTGATGGCGGGCTGCAGAATTGCCGCGTCGGCGTGGAGAGGGCGCAGTATCTCCCGATAAGGTGCGACGCTGTACCCATGCGGGACTACGGAGTTGTTGAGTCGGAGGGGACCCAGGGTTATGGTGCGGCGCGGATCGGACTGAGGGCTCCGCGTGCGGCAGTGCGGGTGGAGAGCGGGGCTCACTGGCAGTCCGTACTCGGCGTAGCCATGTGGCTGGCGTCTGGGATGTGGGGCGGCTACGGCTTCATCTACATGCCCCACGGTGACGGCGGACTCCACCCGGCCCTGGCTCGGATCCTCACGGCATACGATCCTGACTACCTGGTGGACACCCTGTGGATCTTCGGGGACGCCGAGTCTCTGGAGCCAGGGTGGCACGCGCGCCGGATCAGGGACTGGCCCTCTGATCCTGACGAGTCCCAGGCCATGATGGCGCATGTCGCTGACCGCGTGGTGACTGACACAAGTGGCGATGTCGGCGCGGATCGGTGCAGCCCGTTTTATGATCTGCCCGGTGACCGATCGACCCGGGTGCTTTGGGAGCAAAGCGGCGACCACGATCTTCACCGCGTGGCGACACTGCTGGGCAGCGGGGCCGACCCGGCGGAGTTCGAGGTCCCGGACGGACTTGACCCTCTCCTGGCGCTTGCGCTCGGCATGCGCGCCGGATATGCAGCGAAGCCCGTCCTTCCTCTCGGCCGCGTGGTCGGTGACGCTGCTGAGCGGATGCCGCGGGAGTACGTCGACTACGTGCTGTCAATCGGACAACGACCGGCGGCCAGTCGGCTTGCCGCCTTGTCAACGGCCTGGAGCCAGACGCGGGCAGGATTGGTCGAGATCGGCAAGTTCCGGCCACTCGCGCGCCCAGTCGCTGTCTTCGGCTCGACCGCCGAGGACTTTGCGCTGGCGGTCGCCCTCGATCGCATGTTTGGTGCGACGGTATGGATACCCGCGGAATGGGCGCAGGATCGGGCACTGCACTGGCCCTTGGAGTTCGCTTTGCACGGACTGGTCAACGTGGCCCGGTCCTCCGGGCAGGTCCCGCTGGCGACGACCATCTCAATGGAAGACACAATCGGTGAGGCGATCGAGGCGTGCTGGCCCGGCTCGGTCATCGGAATCCGTGGCATCGATGGCAGCCAGCCAGAACCCGTGGGCCGACCCGAAGTCGTAGCGGCAGGCAGCCTCGACCTGCAGTCGCCGAAGCATCTCGCGTGTGCCGGAGACTACGACCTTCCGTTCACGTCCCCGACCCGCGCTGACGGCCGTGGCGGGCTGGAGTTCATGCTCCCGATCCCGGTGCACACCCCGCGCGCCGAGGCGCTTCGGGGTCCGACACGCCCGTTCTGGGAGGTTGATGTCGAGGTCGCTCCCCAGCGCATGCCAGCCGGACGGAATTTCCGCAGCGAGGCGATGTTGCCTGCTGATGAGCAGCAACATCCGATCGTGCTCCGCAGTGGGCGCGACGGCATCTCCTTCAAGCCGATGAACATGCTGTTCGTCCCAGGCGGCGCGACCCTTGAGCAGTCGGTCGCGAGGCCGCGCCTGCGCGTGCCGGGGCTGCGCGGATGGATCGAGGAACTTGCGGCTCAGACTTATCCGGGCATGGGCGTCGGGCTGTCACAGGCAGGTCGGCGGGCGATGATCCTTGCTCGCCTGTGGGGCAGCAGGGCGGCTCTGGCGAAGGACCTGCTTACCCTGAATGACTTCCTGCGGGAATTCAAGCCGAACGGCTCGTCAGATTCGGAAGCCTACCCCCAGGGAGATGGCGTCAGGCTTACCTCGACTGAGGGATACCTGACATTCGGTGCCGCTGTCCGTACTCTCACGGAGAAGAAGCCTGATGAGATCCGGAGACTGCTTAACGAGCTGCTGCGGATAAATGTTCTGCAGCGGGGCCTGTTCGTGCCCTGTAGCGAGTGCGAGCGGCGCGCCTTCTACCGGATGGACGCGCTGAGGGAGACGAACACGTGCCCACGGTGCGGTGCAGTCGCTTACGCCTCCGCAGCCAGGCGGACGAGCGTGGAGGAGAGCGAGGAACCGGGGTGGTTCTATGACCTGCATGGCGCCGTTCGAGAGTTCCTGGAGCAGGACGGCGACGTTCCGGTCCTTGCCGGCTGGACCCTCGCGGACGGCGCCCGCGCCTACGAGGACATTGCAGAACTCGACTTCTACTTTCCGGAGGCGGAAGATCCTGACGAGATCGACATCGCTGCCCTGGTAGACGGGCGCGTGGTGATCGGCGAGGCCAAGCGGATCGCTTCCCTCGGCACGAGAAGGGAGACCAACCGTGCGGTCCAGAAGCTGATCCGGGTAAGCGACCTGGTCGGCGCGGATGAGATCGTCCTTGCCACGACGTCACCGGGTCCATGGGAGGATTTGGCCACCGGGCAGTTGCTGAGTGCGGTAGCAGGGCACAGGTGGCGCTTCGGGACGGTCCCACGAATTCGCCTGCTGACAGACCTGCGGGCCAGCCCTCAGAACACGGTGCTGAATTAGCGATGCCGCCAGTTTTGCTCACTCCCCCCGGGCGAGGCCTGATCGTAGCTTAGGGTCTGGAGGGTGAGCGGACACGTTGTGCTTCCTCCTGATCAGTACGTGGCGTCGCTGGCGCGCAAGCGGATGGCGGCCAGCGCGCTGTTCCGTGATGAGGCGGGCCGGGTGCTGCTGGTAGAGCCGACGTACAAGCCGGTGTGGGACCTGCCGGGCGGCGCGGTGGAGGCGGAGGAGTCACCGCACGCGGCGTGCCGCCGGGAGGTCCGGGAGGAATTGGGCCTGGACCGGTCGCCGGGGCGGGTGCTGGCGGTGGACTGGGTGCCGTCACGGCCTCGTGACGGCGTGATGATCCCCGACGGGGTGATCATCGTCTACGACGGCGGGGTCCTGGCCGAGGCTGAGGCCAAGGAGATCGTGGTCGCGGACGGGGAGTTGGCGGGGTTCGCGTTTGTCGTTGGTGACGAGGTCGCGGGCCGGGTGACGCCGCTGGTGGCCCGCCGGATCGCGGCCTGCCTGGACGCGGTCGCAGCGGGCACGGTCGCGGCGCTGGAGAACGGCGGCCCTGCCGCCTGACCGTCCGCCGGTACCTGGTCTCAGGCGTTGGCGAGGGCTTGGTCGTGCTCGTCTCGTGGCTGCGGGACGGGAGCCGTTGCTGTGCCCGGAAGTGCCAGGGTCGCGCTGGTGATGAGGTTCCTCCCGGCGCTGCGGTAGAGGCTGTCGTGGATGCCGTCGGCGTACAGGAGGGCGTTGAGGTCGGCGCGGACCTTGACGGCTAGGGAACTGGCGGTGAACCCGGCGGCTCCTTCCAGCAAGGCGAGCTCCGATGCGGCCTGGTAGGCGACGTCGGCCGCGTGGGCCTTGACGCCACAGCCCCAGGTCTCGGCATCGGGATGCCCGGTGCTGGCGAGCTGATGGGCGGTGACGGCGGCGAGCAGCGCGGCGTTGACCTGTGCCCAGGTGCGGCCGAGGGTGATAAGAGCGCTGTCGCGGACCCGTGGGATCGTGCCGTCCTGGCGGCGGCTGGCCAGGAGGGCGGACGCGTGGTCGTGGACGGCGGCTGCCGCGCCGAGCGCGGTGGCCGCGACCAGGGGCCGGTAGGCGGCGAAGTGGTCGCGGAGCAGCCGCATGCCGTCGCCGGGCTGGCCGAGGATGTCGCCGGGCCGGATGGTCACGTTGTCGAGCTGCAGTTCGCCCCCTGCCCAGCCGGACAGGCCCGCCGGGGTGATCAGTCGGCGGGACAAGCCTACGGACCGGGCGTCGAGTGCGGCGGCCGTGAGCTGCCCGCTGGGACTCGTGAAGAACAGGCAGAACACTGCAGCCTCGGTCAGGCGGCTGATCCAGGTTTTGGTGCCCGATACCCGCCAGGTGCCGTCGCCTGCCGGGGCGGCGTGGGTAGTGGTGGCGTGGACGCGGGTACCGCCGTGGGACTCGGTGATCGCGATGCCGGGGACGGCGCCGGCGAGGATGCGGGGAAGCCAGCGGTCGCGGGCCTGAGGAGTGGCGTTATCGGCGATGAGCTGGCCGTGGCCCAGGCCAGTGGAGTCACGCAGGTTGACATCGTGGTAGCCGCAGGCGAACTGCAGGAGCACCTGAAGACCTGCCGGGTGCCCGTGTCCCCCGTAGCGGGCAGGGACCGCTAGGGCGAGGCGCCCGTCGGCGGAAAGGCGCTGGCGGACCTGCCGCAGGTGCAGGCTGCGGGTTGCCGGGTCGAGGCTGTGGTCAACCGGGTACACGTCCAGCAGCGTCGTCAGGGCGTCGTCGAACCGGGCGATCCTGGCAAGGACGCCCGTGCCCAGCCCGGGAATGGACGGCTGGAGCGGTTCCAGCCAGCAGACGGCGCCGGCGCTGCACGACGCGGCCCTGGCGCCGGTGGTGCGGACGCGGGCGGGGACGCCATAGGCGATCATGCGGGAGGGAATATCCCTGGTGACGACGGACCCGGCGCCGATGAGGGCATACTCGCCGATGCGGACCCCGCCGAGGATCACCGACCCGGACCCGACGCGGGCCCCGTGGCCGAAGAACGGGGGGACGAGGTCGGGGGTGCGGTCGGGGTCGCGCCAGATCATCTCGCGGTCGTTGACGGTGCGGACCCCGGCGCCGAGGAAGACCCGGTCCTCCAGGATGCAGGAGCTGGTGATGTGGCTACCCGGCGAGCAGCGGACCCAGGAACCGATCCGGGTGGCGCGCTCGACCGTGAGGTTGTGGCCGAGCTGGGTCTGCGTGCCGATGGTGACGAAGGACCGCAGCAGTGTGTGGTGCCCGACGACGGCAGCGATGCCGGTCTCGGTGCCGGCGTAGGCGATGACCCCGGCCCGCAGGACGGTGTCTTCCCCGATGACGGTGGCCGCGCCCGCGCCGGGGTAGTCGTGGCCGACGGCGTACCCCTGCTCGGGCTTCCCGGCGATCACGTGCTCCTCCAGTCGCGCGCCGTCGCGCAGGACGGTGCCGCCGCACAAGACGGTAAACGGGCCGACCTGGCAGCCGTTCCCGATCTCGACCGGCCGGGACACCCCGAGGGCGTCGGCCGGCATGAACACGGCCAACGGGCTGAGGAAGCAGCCCTCGCCTACCCGCAGCAGCCCGAGCCGTGACAGCGTCGCTGCGTCCGTCGTCTCGCCGGGCGCGAACACCGGCTCACCCGCCTGGTAGTTCATCTGAATCGCCTGCCTTCTGGGGGGATAAGTGGCTGTGAGGGCGGCGTTGCCGGCCCGTCGCTCACGGTGTCACCCTCAACGGAACCAGTCGGCGAGCGGGCGCTCCACGGCACCGGCGCGGCACTTGTGATGCATTCACGCCGCAGGCATGGCCCGGCGGCAGGGCGGCTCGTAGGGTGGGATAAGGGGCTGCCGAGCGGGGCGGAGGTGTTCATGACAGCGAGGCGGCAGCGCTTGGCCGAGCGGCGCAGGTCTCTCGGCTACAGCCAGGAGCGGCTGGCCAGCCAGGTCGGTGTCGACCGCACCACCGTCGGCCGCTGGGAGCGCGGGGAGACCGGCCCCCAGCCCCTCATCCGGGAGCGGCTCCGCACCGTGCTGAAAGTGAGCGCCGAGGAGCTCGACACATTGATCCCGGTTGGCCCCGAAGATGAGCACCTTCTGTCGGCCGCCGCAGTCGCGGCGCCTGGCCCGGACCTGATGGGTGAACTGGACGACATGCACCGCCGTGAGATGCTCCGCCTGATGAGCATCGCCTCCGTCGCCGTGGCGCTGCCCGCCGAGGCCGCCGCTGTCCTCAGCAGCCGAATGGCACCACTCGACCTGGACTCGCATGCCGCGATGAACGCCCACCTGTGGCAGGTGTTCGCGATGTCCCGGAGCAAGCGGCAGGTCTACCCCATCATCCGCGACCAGCTCGCCGCGCTCACCAGCCACCTAACAGACCCGCACTCCGACCGGGACCGGCGGCGGCTCTTGGCCCTGACAGCCGACCTGTACCAGCTCGCGGGCGAGGTCTGCTTCGACGGCAACCGCTACACCGACGCCGCCTACTGCTACACCCTCGCCGCTACCGCCGCCCGCGAGGGCGACGCGGCCGACCTGTGGGCCTGCGCGCTCACCCGCCACGCCTACGTCTCGATGTACGACCAGCAGCATGCCCAGGCCAGCGCGATCCTCGCCGCCGCCGACACGGTCGCCTGCAACGGCGACCGGCAGCTCGCCACCCGTCAGTGGGTCGCGTCTGTCCAGGCCCAGGCCCAGGCCAGCCTTGGTGACAGCGGTGCCTGCGACCGCGCCCTCGATACCGCCGCCGGCGTTCTGGACCTGACCGCATCCGCCAGCCCTGGAGGCTGGCTGCGGTTTGACGGCTCCCGGATCGCCGAGGAGAGGGGTACCTGCTACCTCGCCACCGGCCGCGACGCACAGGCCGAGACCGCCCTCACCCAGGCATTGGGCCAGGGGATCTCGCCTCGCCGCAAGGGCAGCTTGCTTACCGACCTCGCGATGCTCGGCGTCCGTCACCACGACACCAGCCAGATCCTCCACTACGCGACCGCCGCCATCGACTTGGCCGAGCAGACCGGGTCATCCGGCTACGTCGGCCGCAAGCTGGCCACCCTGCACACCCAGGTCCAGCCTTGGCGAGGCGACCGTCGAATCGCTCTGTTGGCTGACCGCATCGCCCGTCTGTCCGCCACCTGACCACAAGGGAGTCTGATGACCACCGCCACCAGTGAGGACGGCCGTATCTTCCGCGACGCCTGGATCGCCGGAGTCCGCCGACACTACCCCGGCGATCCCAAGCCCGGCTACATCGCCCCCTGGGACGACACCCCCGACTGGGAGCGCCAGGCCGCCGCCGCTGTCTGCACCCAGGTCCGAGCGTTCATCGACATCAGCGGCGGCGCCACCGGCCGACTCACCCGCGAGCAGAAGGGCCGCTTCATCGCCACCTGCTGGACCGCCCAGATCTACAAGCACATCCCCGACCCCAAGCCTGCCTACGTCGCCGACTGGCCCGACCTCCCAGACTGGCAGCAGCAGACCGACGCCGACATCTTCGAGCACATCGAACGAGACGCTGCCGATTCGCCCGCGAGCTAAGGACCAGCAGTGGGTGACCGAACTGCCGGATATGCGAGTTCCCCAGCGCCCTAACTCGGCACACCTGTGACTCCCGCCAGGTCCCAGTAAAATAAGCAAAGTTGCGGCGAATGTCGGTGCCGATGATTACGCACCGTGACCTGGTTGCGTTCGCGGACGGCTGGCAGGGATCCGGAAGGCCCGCCAGTTGACGGCTGAGATGAAGTGGACGAAGATATCGTCTCGCTATCTGGAAGCATACTGTGAATGGGCTGACGTTTTCTTCGATGACCGTTACGTCAGGTACACGCTTTTCCGGATTAACCGATCGGATGCCGAGTGGAACTCGTTTCGCCCAGTGCCGGGCCGAGTGGCGAGCAATGACGAAAGGCTAGCATCGGCCTATCATCAGTTCCTTCTCAGGGCTTTCGGCGCGTTGAGAGATGACCGGCGATGGTTGGTCCGCCCGGATGCCGGCCTTTTCTCGCGAGATGCGATCTTCGACCGGGTCAACTACCGTCTCAACAGGACTTACATGCGTGCACTCGGGAATCGAAATGGTCGGAGCACGCCGATGGCACCGTGATCGGCATCGAGGTCAAGGCCCAACGCCAGCGGCTTTAGGGGCAAGCGGTGCGCGCGGTCCTGCCGGTCTTGGTTACGTTGAGTGATTCCTGCTGGCAGGCGGCTTGTTGCCCGGGTTTCCTGCGGGACGGGCGAGGCTCCTGTAGAAGAGGGATTGTCTAGGTCACTCTTCGCTACAGGAGCCTCTTGTGCATTTCTACCCTGCCGTGCCTTGTGCTGCCGCCGTTCCGGGTGAGGACGCGGTTCCCGCGGGGCTGCTGGTCGCGGTGCGGGCGTCTGACCTGGCCTCGCCGCTGCGGGGCGGGGCGATGCCGGCGGGCGGGGACCGGTCGGCGCTGGTCGTCGCGGGAACGTGGGAGCTCCGGACGGGCGAGGACGTCGTGTTCCTGAAGGTCGTGGCGGTCGCGCCGGCGCGGGTGCGGAGGGACGGGCGGGTGCAGGCGCAGGGCAGTTCGGTGGCCCACGCGACGCTCGGCCCGCTGGAGGACTGGCTGGAGGCCACGGCCGGCCCCGGCGTGATCGACGGGATCGCGGAGCGGGCCGTGCTGGACGCCCGGTTCGTGAAGGGCGAGCGGGAAAGGCTGCTGGCCAGGGCGTTCATGATCCGGGCCATCGTCTTGATGACGCTGCTGCCGGGTGCCGGCGTCCGGGAGGCCGTCATCGCGCTGGCCGGGGACCTGGCCCTGGTGCCGTGGGCGCGGCCCTGGACGGCGGCGTCGGAGCGGGCGATCGGGGACTGGCGCAACGCGCTCGGCCCGGAACCGCTGGAGGAACTGCAGGCCGCCGTGCTGCGCGCCTCCCACGGCGAGCACCAGGCCCGGGACTGGCGGGCCGTCGCCGTGGGGCGGTCCAGGCCCCTAAAGCCCGGCTCCCTGGACGGGACCCTGATCCGGGCCCCGGACACGCCGGCGAACCGGGCGATGTTCGGCTCCGTCGGCACCAGCGACGACTCGTCGCCGTTCCCGCAGGTCAGGGCGCTTCCCCTGACGGATGCCTCGACGCGGGCCCTGCTGGGGATGCCGCACGGCCCGGCCGGCACGGGCAAGGCCGCCGCCGAGCAGGGGCTCCTGGACACCGCGATGGACCAGTACCCGCACCTGTTCACCCCGGACAGGCTATGGCTCATGGACCGCAACTTCCCCGGCGCGGCCCGGATCGCTCGCCTCATCGCCCGCACTCACGTGCTGATCAGGCTCAAGAGCGACATCCCGCTGACGATGACATCCCCCGTCCTGGCTGACGGCTCCTACCTCGCGGAGCTGTCCGGCGACGGCGTCACCGTCCCCGTCCGCGTCATCGAGTACGACGTGACCGTGGAAGGACAGAAGGTCCCGGAGATGTTCTGCCTGGTCACCGACCTGACCGACATCGACGATTACCCAGGGCCGAGCTCGCCGCGCTCTACCGGTGGCGGTGGGACGGATCGGAGACCGCGCTCCGCGAGGCCAAGGCCTCCCTCGACGGCGCCGGCCCCGGAACCGGCCCCATGCTCCGCTCCGGCAGCCCGCCCCTCGTCCGCCAGGAGATCGCCGCCTGGGCCGCCGGCACCGAGATGACCCGCGGCGTCGCCCGCGACGCGGCCCTCGCCGCCACCCCCGCCCGGAAAGGACGCCGAGCCAGGCAGCCCGTCCACCCCCGCGAGATCTCCCACGCCCGCGCCCGCCTCGCCATCCTCGCCGCCATCCGCGCCGGTCGCGCCTGCTACACCACCCTGACCAGCCAGATCGCGAAATACCGGATCGTAGCCGACCGCAGCAGGCACCGTCCCCGCACGTCCAAGTCACCCAGCACCTTCCCCCGCGCCACCGCAGGCAGCACCCGAACCCGCACCGCCCCCGCCATCATCACCATGGCCAACAAGCCAGCCTGACCAGGAAGCCCCCGAAGACCACCCACCGTAACCAAGCCAGGGAACCAGCCAAAACACCCAAATACCTAAAGCCCGTGGCGTTGGGTCAAGGCCGCCGAGACCGTCCGTGGCGAGGACTTCCGCGGCCTGCGCCACCTAGCTAACCGACTCGGCGACCGCTTCCGTGCTGGAATCGTCCTCTACGCCGGAGAACACCAACTCTCTTTCGGGGACCGGCTAACAGCGCTCCCTATGGCAGCCCTGTGGATGCTCGACGGCTCGACTCCTTGAGTGGCCGTCACTGTCCGTGACGTGAGCTGGGTCGCTCGCAGAGGATGAGCGGGGATGCTACCCAGGTGCAACAGAGTGCGACTGGCGACGGCAGAATGCGGGTCTGCTCACGAGTTTTAGGGACAGCGACCGCCGCCGAGTACACCACCCCGGCGCACAGGCCGCCTACGAGAGCCTGGGTGTCCGATGCGGGAGCGGTCACCGTCCTCGCCGGGCAGGACCTCGGCGACCCGGACGCGGGCGTCGTCGTCACCGTGAACGACTGCACCTGATCGGCGGCCGACGCGGGTGCCCAGGACACCAGCAGCCCTAGCCCTGTTGCCCCTGCGTTCTCCAGGAAGGGCACTGTCGGCGCGGCCATGTACCCGAATTTGTCCTTGGCGACGACCGCCGACGAGCCATGGGCGCCGTAGACCCGTACGTCCACGGTTGCGGTTCTCACCCTGGCGCCCCACAAGCCGCAGTAACCACGATCCGCACCTTTCGCATGCCGAATCACATTTGTTGCTTACTGCAACGCGTTTCGCTGCAGGCTACAGGCCATGATTGTTAATTTTTGAGCGTGTCTGAGCCTTCCAGGACCACGGCCTCCCCGTATCGTAACTACGCGGCGTTCAACCAGCAGGTAACAGAGATCATCCGCTCCGGCTCGGTACCAGGCCGATTCCTCGACTACGTCGCCACCCTATTCGTGCGCAACGGTGACATCTGGCCTTGCTCAATGCGCGCGAGCTTGATGTGCTCCAAGGCCCAAACTTCTATACCCCGTTCGATGATCTGACGGTGGTCGGCAGCAAGGAGCTCGGCGATGCCGACGTCCACCCGGTACTTGGCCCGATCGGTGATCTGCGCTACTTTGAGACCCGGACGCGCGGGCTGAGCGACGACGCCGAGACGGCGCTCGCTAAGCTCGACCGCGTGCTGCACGCGCCCAAGCAGCGGGTCTTCATCGAGCCAGGTGATTTCGTGATTACCTACAACAACTGCACGATTCATGCCAAGGAGGTTGTCGCGGTCGCTGACGAGGAGTTGCTGCGCACGCGGTGGATCATCAAGACCGTGAATGTCGACTCCATCGCGCCTCATCTCGGCCATCTAGTTCCGGGCACCGACTACCTCGTGAACGGCTGAGGTCGGCCATGGCTGACCGTAGCGTTGCGGACGCCGCCCACGCGGCGTGGACGAACGTGCTCGGAGCGGATCCGGTTGACGAGGAGGATAACTTCTTCGAGGCTGGCGGAGACTCACTGTCCGCACTTGAGCTAATTACGCTCCTCGGTGACGAGTTCGGCACCAACATTGCAATGGCCGAGTTCTACCGGGCGCCAACTTTTGGCGGCCTAGTGGCGCTTTTCGCCGCTGCCGCTGCCGCTGCCGCTGCCACCGGCGACGGCGACGGCGACGGCGACGACGTGCCGACCGCTCACCACACGACCGGACGAACGCTCGTGCGGCTGCGCCGTGGCGGAGCCGCACGGCTCTGGTGCTTCTTGCCTCCGCTATCGGGCGCCGTGACCCGCTACGCCCCGATGCCCAGGCTGCTTCCGCCTGGCGATGCGATCTGGGCTATGGAGACACCCGCCGAGCTGTCGAGTGCTGGCATGGCATCTCTGATCCGTGGCCTCGCCGACCGGCTCCTCGAGGAGGAGCTCTCCGGTTTCCGGGCGATTGTGATGTCCGGCTACTCACTCGGTGGAGTGTTCGCGCACGAGCTGGCCCGCGAGGTCGAATCGCGGCTCGACGGACCGCGGGTAGTCGCGCTGCTGCTCGACCCGCCGGACCCTGGCGAGTTCCGGTCGGCTCTCAGCGATGCGTTCGACATCTTTGTTCGGGTCGGCTGGCGCATTCCGCAGCCGACAAGCTCGTTCGTCGCCACCGACGGTACCTTTGAGCTCGACCGGGTCGCCGCGGCGGCCCGCGCGGCCGGAACCCTGCCCGCAGCCGCGAGCGACGATGAGGTCTGCGATGCGTGGACGGTGTACGCCTCGAACGCCCGGATCCTCGATGGGCACGTGCTCGTCCCCGGCGTGGACCTGACGTTGATGCTCCAGTGCGACGCCGACGCCGACGTTCCCGTCGGAGAGTGGGGCACTGGGACTCCCGCCAAAGGAGCATGGGCAAATGCGGTCAAGCCAGCGCAGGTCAGCGTGCTGCGGACGGACCACTTCGCCATGATGGAGCCTCCGAACGACCAGGTCGTCGGGCGCTGGCTAGTCTCGTCGGCCGATCGCGTCCTGGCCCTGGCCGGAACCTCATGATCGACGAGATTGCGCCGGCCCGGACGGGGAGCGTCCTAGCCCGGCTGGTCGAAGTCGCATCGGCCGCCCCAACTGCGCCCGCGCTCGTTGACGGCACCCTCACAATGAGCTACGGAGATCTCCTCGACGCGGCGCGGGGTGTGGCCTCGGCCATCCCGGCTGACGCCGGGCGGCTCATTGGCATCCGGATGGGCCGCAACTGGTCCGCGGTCGCCGCGATGATCGGCGTGCTCGCGACCGGACGGGCCTACGTGCCGGTCGACCCGTCGTATCCCGAGCCTCGGCAGCGCTACATCGAGGCTGACGCCCAGCTCAGCCACGTAGTCGTAGACGGTCCAGAAGGCCCGCGGGTGCTGCGGGTCGGCGACGACCGGGGACGCGCTATCCCGGCTGACACGATGTACGTGATCTACACGTCCGGCTCGACGGGTGCCCCGAAGGGCGTCGTCGTCACGCAGGACAACGTAATGTCGCTGCTGGACGCGACGGCCATCACCCTGCCGATAGACAGGGCGCAGCGGTGGAGCATCTTCCACTCCCTGTCGTTCGACTTCAGCGTGTGGGAAGTGTGGGGGGCACTGCTGAGCGGCGGCTGCGGGATCCTCGTGGACCGCGAGACCGCAATTGACCCGCGGGTTTTCGGCGAGCTGCTGGCCCGATCGCGCGTCAATGTCCTGTCGATCGTGCCCTCTGCGTTCAGCGGCCTTGTGCGTGCCGCGACCCGCTCTGGCCTGACGTTGCCCGACCTCACCGCAGTGGTTTTCGGCGGCGAGGCCGTACGGCTCGGCGACGTGACGCAATGGTGGCAGGCTGGCGTCGCTCCAGATTGCGCCATGATCAACATGTACGGCATCACAGAGACGACAGTTCATGTGACTGCGTGCCTACTGACGCCTGATCTGGTGGCTGCGGCGGTACCGGGACGTACGCCGATCGGCCGACCGCTGCCGAACGCCACGGTTCGCATCAGCCGCGACGGCGGGGACACCACATGCGCCGACTGCGAGCCGGGCGAGATGATTGTCTGCGGCGGCGGCGTGGCCGCGGGCTACCTCGGCCGGCCCGACCTCACCGCCTCCCGCTTCCCGGTCCTCGACGGGAAGCGCAGCTACCGCTCAGGTGACTGGGGCGTGCGCACCGCTGCCGGCGACCTGCTCTACATCGGCCGGGTCGACGCCCAGGTCAAGATCCGCGGCCACCGAATCGAGCTCGGCGAGATCGAGGGCGTTCTTGAGCAGCATGACGACGTCGCCGCGGCGGCTTGCGTCGTGCACCGCGAGGACCACCGGGCCGAACGCCTAGTGGCCTATGTCGTCGGACGCCGCGCCGCACCGGACGCGCGGACGTTGCGCCAGTGGATGTCCGGGCAAGTACCGTCCTACCTCGTCCCGGCGCGGATCGTCGCCGTTGATGACTTGCCGACGACGGCAAACGGCAAGGTCGACCGTAGCGCCTTGACCGTACTCGCGGCCGGGCTGTTTGAGGTCTCGGCGTGACGATCATGCCCCCGGTCCGATCACTGTCGTACTCGGGCTGGGCTCGCCAAGCCCGGTCCGCATTGTCCGCGCCGCCGTTCCCTACGAGGTCGTCTTCGTAGCGGTGCGGGACGCCCTCGGAGAGTCCACCGTCGCGCTCGCCGCCTCGCTCGCACCGCTGATCGGAGCCGCCGCCGCGCGGACCTGGCAGGCCAGTCGTGAAGGACTGCGATGTCCCGGCTGACCGCCCCCCTGCGAGGCCGGCCACCCGTCGGCACCGCCCCACTCGTGGGTGCTACCGGGCTGCTCGCGATTGGCAAGGGCGTGTTCCAGTCGACGCTAGTGATCTACCTGCTCAAGATCGTCAGCGTCGGGACGCTCACCGCCTCGTCCGGTGCCGCCACGTGGGGTCTGGCTGCCGTCGTCGCGGCAGTCCCGGCAGGTATCGCGGTTGACAGGCTCTCGCCCCGCGTCGTCGGGGCGGTGGCGTCGCTGTGCGCGGTGCCACTGCTCGCCATCGTTGGCTCGGTGCACCGGCTGGATTACCTGCTGCTTGCGGTGTTCCTCGCCGGCGGCCTCGACGCCATCGGCGGCGTTGCGAGGCGTGCGCTCCTGGCCGCGCAGCCCGGCAACGGAGTCGTGGCCCTGGCATGGGCGCGGTCAGCGTCGAACGTCGGCTTCGCGATCGGCGCTGTGCTTTGCGTACTGCTCCTCGGCTCGCATTCGGCGCGGGCGTACCAGGTCGCCTACGCGCTGGCGGCGGTGAGTTACGCCGTAGTGGCGGTTGCGCTTTGGGCAACGCCGGACCGGCGGCCGCACGTGGCCGACGGCGCGGCTGGCGACACGAGCAGCACCGGGAAGGCCGATCCGCGGCGACTGGGAATCGCAGCGTCACTCGCGTCATCGACGGCGATCCTCAGCCTGCACATGTCGCTGCTCGACGTCGCCTTTCCGCTCTGGATCGCTACGCGCACGTCGGTGCCAGTCGCGGCATTCGGCTGGCTACTGCTTATCAACACATTGCTTACGGTCTTCGGGCAGATCGCCGCCGCGCGGTGGGCCGAGACCGTCGAGGGCGCGCTGCGCGCCACGATGCGCTCCGCGCTCTGGACGGCTGCGGCATGCGTGTTGCTTGGATTGGCTGGGGTGGGGCCAACGGTGTGGCAGGTGGTGACACTTATTGCCGCGATGGTGACGTTGACGGTCGGGGAACTGCTGCAGTCAGCCGGCGAGTGGGGGCTGTCCGCGCTGCTGGCCGACGATAATGAGCACGGCTTCTACCAGGGTGCCTGCGTCTTGGGCGAATCGGTGCAGAGCTCGGCGGGGCCGCTGCTCGTGGGCGTGCTGCTCGGGTCTGTGCCGATCGTGGGCTGGGGCGTGCTGGGCGCGCTTCTGCTGACAGGGCACGAGGTTACCCGCCGGCTGAGCCGGAGCATACGGCCTTTCGCGACGGGGCATAGCTAGTACTACAACGGAGTCCTGAGATGTGGCGGGTCCCGGTCCGCCGCCATGATCCCGAAGAGTTTTCCGGTTAGGTAAACTTTTCCACGTTATCACGTGGAAAAGTCTTCGCAACCGGAAAACTCTTCGGGATAAATTGAGCGGTCGCCTGCAGTCGATCGTGGAAGCCGGCGCGGTGGACGGGGATGTGAGTGGCGCCGGGCCGGACGCCAGGCCATGCCGCACCAGAGGTCGCGGCCCGCTGCTGTAGTACTAACGGGCCGCAATGCCCGTGGCTCCCGTGATGACGTAGGTCGCGTGTCCGTTTGTCAGCGAGTTGTCCGCCGCGCATTCTCATCCGCCTGTCCTTTTCCTTGCATCCCCGAGGGCACCGGTTCTCTACGGGAGACAGACAGAAGAGATGATCGGGGGCAAGATGATAGAACCGCATCTCACCAGTACGGATCCCTGTGTCACATTGCCCATTCTTATGACCGAGCGCCTGGAGGCCAAAGAATCGCTGTGCGTAATCGGCCCGAGGGAAGAGGGGTGCGGGCCTGAGGACGGCGCGGCGAAGGCTGAGGCACTCATTGGCGTGGCTGTGAAATCGCCGATTCATAACTTGGCCTCGAAGGTAGAGCGCGTAGCTGGTTGGCCAACAATGACCGCGCGATCACCAGGGCTGTTGAAGATGAGCTGCAACTCGTTTGCCGGGGCGTGCGCGCGGACAGAGGGACGAGCCGTTCGGTGCCTACGTATTTGCATAGTAACGTAAATTCATGATATTGGTGGCATGAGCGACGCGCAGGCGAGTAGGGACGTCAGCGCTCCGGCGCGTGCCGCACGGGGAGCGAACCCGGGAGGAACTGTTGGCTTTGCTGAACCTGCGAGTCCCCGGCGAAAGCGACCTCGATACCGAGCATCTTCTCAAGGTGTTCGGCGAGCAGCGGCGGCGGTTCGTCGAGGTGCTTCGGCGATTCGGTCCCGACGACTGGGCCGCCCCAACGAGATGCCGCGAATGGTCGGCTCATGATGTCGTGCGACACATGTGTGACATCACAGCGTACATTCCCAGCGCTAGCGATCACACGTTCGACCTGGCCGCCGGCTTCGACCCGAGGATCACGCCTCGCGAGTGGCTATCCGTGTCGGCCGACGAGGAGCCGGCCGACACGCTCGCCCGCCTCAGCACCCGGACGGAGGAGATGCTCGCGCTCACCCAGGGCTGGCTGATGGCCGGCAGCCGGTTCGACGTCTGGCTGCCGTACGGGCCTGTGGACTGGAGGGTGCTGACGCTCCACCTGTTCTGGGATTCGTGGATCCACGAGCGCGACGTGCTGCTTGCCCAGGACGCCGAGCACCCGACTTCCGACGAGGCGACCGGCTATGCGACCGCTTACGGGCTGTTCATCGCCGCTGCGGTGGCGGCGATGTTCGGCGAGCAGGTCCGTCACCAGCTTGAGCTGAGCGGTGCCGGAGGCGGAATCTATGACGTGAACAGCGAGGACGGCGTCGCGCTGTCCGTCACCCGAGTCTGCGCCTCGGGGCCGCCCGCGGCGCAGGTTGCGGACGCGCTCGCCGGACGCGGGGCGACTGCGGCGGTGCTCGGCGCCCTTCCGGCCGGCACACGAACGACCCTGACCCGCATGGGGGAGTTCTTCAACGCCCCGGTTTAGATAACCCAGCGCGGCCCGCCGGCCATAGCTGCGGCCCGCCGAGCGAGGAGTCTTGCGCGCCTAGAGGTCAGTCATGACCAGCACAATGCTTGCGGCACCGGCAGAACGCCCACAGGGTTATCGGCAGATCGCCCAGCCGAGATGCGTCGCCTCGGGCGGAGGTGGAAGAGCTCCCAGCTCAGGGGGGCAGCCGAGTGGCTGCACCCCCTGCCGGGGTGGGGTCAGATCTCGACGCCGACGACTGCGCCGCTGCGGACGGCGACGTAACGGTCGGGGCGGAAAGTGATGACGACCCGCACGTCGGCGTCGTGGATCGGGTAGTCCATGCCATAGCGGTGCTGCAGGGAACGGTAGAACTCGGCCCCAGGGTCGTCCTCGATCGTCTCGACGGTGCCCCGGATCTCCAGGAACCGGTACTGGTCGTCGGGGTCGGCGATGGATAGCGCGACCCGGGGCTCGTGGGCGAGGTTGGCGAACTTCTGGCGGTTGCGGGTGTGCGTCATGCGGATCCGCGACCCGTCCCAGGCGAACCACATGACGCTGCTCTGCGGCGACCCGTCCGGGCGTACCGTGGCCAGGTGCGCGAAGGTCGGCCGCTCAAGCAGGTCGGCGTGGCTGGTAGGTACTTCAGGCATCGAGTTTCTCCTCACTTGCCTCATCGGTCACTGTCGTATCAGCACGACACTACGACCACTGCCAGCTCCGGGGATCACCGGATCGTTCACGCGATGACCGGGCCCGGCCCACGAACTTGCCTTGAACCCTCAGTCTCGACCGGAGGCGCGGCCAGCCGGGGGACAGCATCCCTGCCGTGTGCGCCGTCAGGCTCCGCCACGCTTTCCCGGCGAGGGATCCGGCCTTCCGTCTAGGCGGAGGCCAAGAGCAGCGTCTTGCCGATCGTCTGCCTGCTCTCGATGGCCGCGTGCGCCCGCGCCGCGTCGGCCAGGCCATATACCTGGCCGATGACCGGTCGCAGTCGCCCGGCGGCCGCCTCCGCCAGCGCCGCGCCGGTGTACTCCCGCATCTCATAGGCGGTCGGCGGGGCAGTCGCGAGCACCGCGACCCGCCGCTGCCTCGCCACGTCCGGGGGCACGACGGCGAAGGACCCGCTGGCCATGCCGAACGGGACGAACCTGCCGCCCGGCCGCAGGAGGCCGAACGCCGCGACCCCGGTCTGCCCGCCGACGCCATCGAAGGCAACGTCCGCGCCGCCGGTCGCCTCAAGCACCGCCGACGCCCAGTCCGGGGACGCATAGCTGATGGCAAGGTCCGCGCCGAGGTCCTTGGCAGCCGCCAGCTTGCGCTCCTCGCTGGCCAGCGCGACGACCCGTGCCCCGGCGTTGCGGGCAAGCTGGACCAGCAGTGTCCCCACGCCGCCCGCCGCTGCCTCGACCAGGACGGTGTCGGTGGCCCGGATGGCCGCACGGCGGGTCAGGCCGACCGCCGTGCGGCCATCGGCGAGCAAGGCGGTGGCATCGCGCAGCGGCACCTCATCGGGGACCTCGATGACCCGTCCGGCGGCGATGACCGCGCGCTCGGCGTATCCGCCGGTCCCGGTCAGGCTGGCAATGACGCGCCGCCCGAGCAGGTCGCCGGCAAGTTCCGAGCCGACTGCGCAGACGGTCCCCCCGACGCCGTTGCCGAGGATGGCGGGGAGATCGGGCAGCATCCGCGGGTTCGGCGGGCGGCCCGCCCGCACCTGCGTCTCAACGAACGTGACGCTGGCGAATTCGACATTGATGGCCACCTGGCCGATCCCTGGCTGAGGGCCGGGCACCTCAGTGAGCTCAAGCACTTGCGGGGAGCCGAATTCCCGCATGACAACCGCGCGCATGCCCGACACCGTACCGGAGTGGCGCGGGCGGCCCGCCGATACCCGGCTCCGGCGGTGTGCCAGGACAGTGCCAGGAAGGCTCCAGGCCTAAATTATCGAAGACATGTTTGATTGCAGTTCAGCTTAGCTGTTAGTATCGGCAACAGTGGCTATCGAACTGGAGGGCTAGCGATGTCGCAGACCGTGGACGAGGTGCCGCTGAGCAGGCGTCAGCGCGAGATCCTTGACTTCTGGGAGGCCTACAAGCGGGACAACGGGTACGCGCCCAGCTACCGGGAGATCGCCGAGGGGGTAGGGCTGGCGAGCGTGTCGAGCGTCGCGTACCAGGTCCGGCAACTGGAGAAGACGGGGCACATTGTCAGGGAGCCGGGCCGGGCGCGCGCGGGCACCCTGATCGGCCTGGAGGCCGTGGGGCGGTGGAACGTTCCGGTGCCGCTCGTCGGGCGGATCGCGGCGGGCAACCCGATCTTGGCTGCCGACGACGTCGAGGACGTCATCTCGCTGCCCGAGCAGCTCGTGGGTCAGGGCGACTTCATCATGCTCCGGGTCAGCGGAGACTCGATGATCAACGCGGCGATCGCCGACGGCGACCTTGTGGTTGTCCGCCGTGAGACCGACGTCTACAACGGGGACATCGTCGCGGCCAGGCTCCCGAGCGACACCGACGTCGAGGGCGAGGCGACGGTCAAGGCCCTCAAGAGGATCGATGGCCATGTCTGGCTCATGCCGCAAAATCCCGCCTACGCGCCGATCCCGGGGGACAAGGCGGAGATCATCGGCAAGGTCGTCTCGGTCTTGCGCAAGCTCTGACGGCCGGCTGCCAGCCGCGGTCCGTCGGCGGGATCCTCGCGGAAAGCCTACTCTGGAGTAACAGAGCGACCGCCGCTGGAGGAACTATGGCCGTCGATGCGCTTACCGTGCCCGTACCCGATGGTTCCGCTGACTGGGACCGGCCTGGCTCAGGCTGGCGGGAGGAGGTGCGGTCCACCGTTCACTGGGGCGTGGCCCATGGCCTGCCACGGCTGGCGGTACGTGCGGCCGCGCGCCACGGTGACCTGCAGGGCCGCCTGATGCTAGCGGGTGCCTCGGAGGAGCAGCTGTGGGGGCTGATCGCCGAGGCCCGCGCGGCCGGGCCACTGCAACGGTCGCGGCTGGCCTACCTCACGGTCGACCACGCGATAGTGAAGGAGGTCCTGTCCAGCCCGGACTTCCGATCCGGTCCCCGCCCGGCACCAGACGGCCTGCTGGGCCGAATCCTCGACCGGACGGCTCCCCGGGTGCTGCACCCCATCGAGCCACCCTCACTGCTGGTGACCGAGCCGCCGGATCACACCCGATACCGCAAGCTGGTCAGCCGGGTATTCACGGTGCGAGAGGTGGAGCGGCTACGGGTGCGGGCGCAGGCCATCGCCCAGGAACTGCTCGACGCGCTGGACCCCACCGCGCCCGTCGACTTGATCTCGTCGTACTGCGCGCTGCTTCCGGTCACGGTCATCGGCGAGATGCTCGGCGTGCCACCCTCGCAGCGCAAGCTGGTGCTGGAGATGGGCACCCGCGCGGCGCCCAGCCTCGACTCCGGTCTTGGCTGGCGACAGTACCGCGAGGTCGCCGCCGGGCTGCGTGGCTTCACCCGGTGGCTCGACGCCCACGTCGAGCAGTTGCGCCGCCACCCAGGCGAGGACCTGCTAAGCCAGCTGATCGAGGCGCGGGACGAAGAGGGGACCTTGGATGACCGCGAGCTGAAGGCGACCGCCGCCCTCGTGCTGGCCGCCGGGTTCGAGACCACGGTCAACCTGCTCGGGAACGCGATCGCGCTGCTCGACCGGCATCCTGAGCAGCGCGCCCGGCTGCGAGCCGAGCCCGAGCTGTGGCCAAACGCCGTCGATGAGGCGCTGCGGCTCGATCCTCCGGTGCTGATGACCGCGCGGATGTGCACGCGAGCGACCTCGGTGGATGGCGTCCAGGTGCCCAAGGACGCGATCGTCGTGACCGCCCTGGCCGGCGCGAACCGCGATCCCCAGGTGTTCGAGCATCCCGACCGCTTCGATGTGGGCCGCCGCAACGCGAGGGACCATGTCTCCTTCTCCGGCGGCCGTCACTACTGCCTCGGTGCCTCGCTGGCGCGGATGGAGGGAGAAGTTGGGCTGCAGGCCCTTGCCGAGCGGTTCCCGGACCTGCGGCTGCTGCCCGGTGCCCAGCGCCGGCCGACCCGCATCCTGCGCGGGTACGAGACCTTGCCGGCCCGACTGCTAAGCCAGAAGGCCGTGTACTGATCGGCGAGCGGGCCACGTTGGCAGCGTGGAAGCCGGCTGCAGGCTCAGCCCGCCAGTTCGTGGACGGCGTCGGTGAAGACGGCGGTGTGGACATCGACGTCTGCCTTGGTGGTGACGGGGGACATGAGGGCCATGTTGTGGAACGGGGTCATCAGGACGTCCCGGTTGAGGGCATACAGGTGCAGGTACTCGTCGAGGCCTGGGTCGGCGACGGCCGCTGACTGCCCGCCGGTGGCTGGCGGCTTGGGGGTGAAGCGGTACTCGGCGCGGGCGCCCAGTTGGACAATCGACCAGGGGACGGAGCTGGCGGACAGGACCGACCGGACCGATTCGGTGTAGTAGGTGGCTACCTCGGTCATTGACTCGAAGGCGGCGTCGGTGAGGACCGAGCCCAGGCAGGCGCGCATCGCGGCGAGCGAAAGGGCGTTGCCTGCCAGCGTGCCGCCCACGCCGCCGGTGTCGATGATGTCGGCCGCGTCGTCGCCCAGGATCCTCATCGCCAGGGCGGCGTTCAGGCCGTAGGCGCCGGACGGGACGCCGCCGCCGATCGACTTGCCGATAGTGACGATGTCAGGCTCCAGGCCCCAGGCCCCAGTGCAGCCGCCGGGGCCGGCGCTGAAGGTGTGCGTCTCGTCGTTGATCAGCAGCGTGCCGGCCGCGCGGGTCAGGTCGCGGACCCGGGCCAGGAAGCCGTCTTGCGGCAGCACGATGCCGATGTTGGTCAGGGCCGGCTCCATCAGCACCGCGGCGACGTCGCCGTGGGATAGTTCACGCTCCAGGGCGCTGGCGTCGTTGAACTCCACGACCCTCGTGGTGAGGGTCGGGTCGACCGGTGCGCCCACGTTGCCGGCCCGGGAGCGAGGCTGGCCGTCTGGGCCGACGACGATGAACGACTCATCGACCGAGCCGTGATAGCAGTAGCTGAAGACGAGCACCTTCGGGCGCTTGGTCAGCTGGCGGGCGACGCGAATCGCCCAGCGGTTGGCGTCGGTCGCCGACAGGGTGAACGACCAGTGCGACACCCCGAACCTGCGGGCCAGTTCGGCCCCGACCCACGCCGCGTCCTCGGTGGGCAGCATGGTGGTCGCCCCGCCGAGGTCGGCGTAACGGGTGGCCAGGGCCGACGCGACGGGGGCGGGGGAATGCCCCGCCATCGCGCCGGTGTCGCCCAGGCAGAAGTCGATCAGCTCACGGCCGTCGATCGTGGTGAGCCGGGCGCCGCGCGCCGCCGCCTGGTACACGGGGAACCCGCCGGACCACATCCGCATCCAGGTCATTGGCACCCCGCCGAGCAAGTGCTCGCCTGCCCCCTGGAACGCCGCCCTGGACGCGGCGAAGTTCACGGCGTAGGAGGCCCGCTCGCGCAGAATGAGCGCGGGCAGACGTTCTCTGTTAATGCCAGTCACGACAGACAATCTGCAAACCTCGATCCGTTGTCGGGTGCGGCCGCCAGACCGCACCCTGCTGACTTCACTGGCCGGATTATTCCTCAGCGACGCCCTTGGAGAGGACTTCGGCGCTCGCGCCACCAGGGCGAAGGGCATAGCCGGCACCGGCGGCGGCGACCACGAGGTAGGCCAAGACGTAGATCCAGTACTTGTTGGCCGGGGCGGCCTGGCCCGGGTTGACGGACTCCCAGACGCCGTAGCCGACGACGGCAAGGCCAATCAGCGGGAACAGCACGTGCCGCAGGGCGCTGAACGACGACCGGTCCGTGCGCCACACGAAGAAGGGCAGCAGCACGCAGGTCACGCCGTAGATGATCAGCAGCGGGACGGTGGAGATGCCCGCCTCGTAGGTGGCGATCGTGACGGGGCTGCCAAGGACCGCGTCGAGGACGACTGTCACCACGACGATCAGCACGATGTAGGTGGTGATCGCCATCACCGGGACACCGGAACGGCCCGAGATCTTGGCGAAGGGCCTGGGCAGCAGGCCGGCCCGGGCGCCGTGGAAGATGTACCGGGATCCGGGCAGTCCGGCGGCCAGGTAGCATCCGAACGAGCTGGTGATGCCGACGAGGAACATGATGAACTTCAGCCACGGGGCGTACTGGCCGGTCAGCGTCAGGTACGGGCTGGCCAGGGTGCTGATCGACGCCATGCCCTTGCTCGCGCCCTGCCAGCCGGCGAACCCGACGACCAGGGCGTAAGCGGCGAGGAAGAAGACCACCGTGGTGATGACAATGGACAGCACGACGGTCCGCGGGATGGTGCGCTTGGGGTCACGGGACTCCTCCGCCAGCGGGCCGGAGTTCTCCCACCCAACGTAGCAGTAGACGGCCAGGGCGAAGGTGAGGCCACTGACGCCGGCGAACCCGCCGGGGGAGCCGCCGGCCGAGTGGAACGGCGCGCCGAGCGCGGAGTGGGCGCGAGACAGCACGACGGTGGCGAAGACGACCAGGACGACGGCCTCGGTGAGGAACATGAGGAACGCGGTCTTCACCGAGACTCCGGTGCCGCGCAGCAGCACCGGGATGCCGACGACGATCGCGGCGAGGGTGACCCAGATCCAGCTGCTCGTGCTCCAGCCGGCGTAGGAAGCGGACCAGGAGCCGATGAACACGACCACCGAGCCGATGGACACCGGGTAGACGAACAGCAGCAGGTAGAACGTCATCGCGCCGAGGAACGTGCCGGCCTTTCCACCGGACCCGGTGCGGGTACCGGAGGCGGCGCGGGTGATGTAGCTGATGAACCCGCCGGCCGACGGCATCCGCCGGGTGAACTCGATCAGGCTGTTGCCGGTGGCCAGGATGGCTACTGCGGCGAGAGCAAACGCCCACGGGGCCATGGTGCCCATCGACATGACGATCGCGGGAATCGTCAGGAACACGCTCAGCGCGGGCGCGATGTTCGCCAGGGTGCTGCTCGTGGTGTCGAACAGGCCGATCGAGCCTGCCGGGAGCTGGTCGGGCTTGCCCGCCGCGGCGTTGCCCGGCGGGTCCGCCGGGCGAATGGCTGCCTCACTCATCGCCGTAAACCACCTGTCCGTTCGAAACTGTCATGACCACCGACGCCGAGCCGATCTCGGACGCCGCAATCGCGTAGAGGTCCTGGTCGAGCACTGCCACGTCGGCTCGCATGCCGAGCGCGAGCAGCCCGGCCACGTCGTCCTCGTGGTTGACGTAGGCGACGCCCGAGGTGAACGCGGCGATCGCCGAGTCCACCGAGATCGCGTGCTCGGGCAGGAAGGGCGAGTCGACTTCCGGGGTGCCGGCCCTGCCGATGGCCGGCGACATGGCCCGGTTGACCGCGACGTGGATCTCCTGGATCGGGTCGGCGATGGACACTGGCCAGTCACTGCCGAACGCCAGCCGCCCCCCGGCCCGGGCGACCCCGCCGATCTGGTACTGCCATCGCGCGCGCTCTGGGCCGACGAACGGGATCGTCAGCTCCTGCATCTGCGGCTCGGCGCAGGCCCACAGCGGCTGGAAGTTGGCCACCGCGCCAACCGCGCCGAATCGCGCTATGTCCGACGGCCTGATGAACTGCAGGTGGGCCAGGTGATGGCGGCCGGCCGCGCGAGCGTGGTCCGGCAGGGCCTGGATCGCGTCGAGGGCGGCGGTCACCGCCGCGTCGCCGAGCGCGTGGAAGTGCAGCTGGAAGCCGTGCTCTCCAGCCATCAGCGCGGCGATGGCGGTGAGTTCCTCGGGGTCGAGGAAGAAGTTGCCGTGGTGGTGGGTGGGGTGGCCGTCCCGGTCGAGGTACGGCTGCGACATGGCGGCGGTGAACGTCTCGCACACCCCGTCGACCATCAGCTTCACCGAGGTCGCGCGGAAGCGGCCCCGCGACGCCTGCTCGCGCCGGGCGAGTAGGCTGTCGGCCTGGCCCAGGTTGCCGTGCCGGTTCCACCACAGCGCGCCGGTGACGCTGGCGGTCAGCGTGCCGTCCGCGGCGGCGGCGCGGTAGGTGTCGAAGGTGTCGAAGATGCCGAGCTCGGCTGCCGAGCCGATACACGCGTCCTGGTAGTGGGCGATGCCAACGGAGTGCAGGTAACCGAGCGCCGCGGCAAGCCCGGCGCGCAGTTCGGCCGGGGTGGCGGCGGGGACGTGGCGGGCGACGTAGGACATCGCGCCGTCGTGCAGCGTGCCGGCGGGTGAGCCGTCCTGGTAACGCTCGACGCGGCCGTCCGGTGGGTCAGGGGTGCCGGAGGTGACGCCGGCCCGGCGGAGCGCCTCGGTGTTAACCCAGGCACCGTGATGATCCCTGTTCGGCAGGAACGCTGGACGGCCGCCGGTGACCGCGTCCAGGTCTTCGGCGGTCGGCGTGCCGCCGGGGAACGCCTCCATGGACCAGCCGCCGCCGAGTACCCAGGCGCCGGGTGAGAGGGCGGCGCTGTAGGCCGCGACCTTGTCCAGGCACTGCTGCCGCGTCTTCAGGCCGAGCAGGTTGCAGCGCAGCGACTCAAGGCCGCCGCTGACGGCATGGATATGCGAGTCGCCGAAGGCCGGCAGTGCCAGCCTTCCCCTTAGGTCCACCTGCCGGGTGCCCGGGCCGGCCAGCGCGCGGACGTCCGCGTCCTCGCCGATCGCGATGATCACGCCGTCGCGGACTGCGATCGCCGGGGCGAAGCCGGCCGGATGCGCGGGCGTTCGCACCCGTCCGCCGAAGAAGATTAGGTCTGCCTTGGCCGTTGTCACGTCGCCGCCGCACCTCCTGTCGAGGTCGTGGAGGAACGTTCCTGCGCGGGCGATGCAGTGACGGTGGTCACAGTGCAGAAACGTTTCTGCGGACGTTAGCAGGTCCGGTAAACCGAGGTCAACGGTGCAAAAAGAGAAAAGACTTCAGCGCAATGGCGCTCGCCGCCGGTGGCCGGGACCACGCTCCACCTCCCGGGCGGCACCGCCTGGTATGTGCCCGGGGCCTGGCCGGGCGGCGTTAGCATGTTTGGCGTGGCGAGTAGACGGAGGGTGACGATCCGGGATGTCGCGCTTGCCGCTGGGGTCTCGACGACGACCGTGTCGGACGCGCTCAGCGGGAACGGGCGGCTGCCGGTCGCGACCCGCAGCCGCGTTGCGGAGGTAGCCGGGCGGCTCGGGTACCACGCCAGCCCGGCGGCACGGTCGCTACGCGCCCGGCGGACCGGCGCCATCGGGCTCTACCTGCCAGCCGAGGCCGGAAACTACGCTTACTACATGGAGTTGGCCAGCGGCGCGGCAAGCGCGGCGCTGACACACGGCATGGCTCTCACGCTCATCCCGCGCAGCGACAACCCGGCACAGGTCACCGGGTTCCCGATGGACGGAGTCGCGGTCATCGACCCGGCGGAAGGCGATCCCGTGGTACGGGCGCTGTCCAGCCTCGGCATCCCCGTGGTGACCTGCGAGCGTGACCTCACACCGGGCGCCGCGCACGCGGGGGTAATCGAGGGAAACTACCGGCCGGCGCTGGCCGCCTTGCTCGAGCACTTGGCGGAGCAGGGCGCGGCGCGGGTCGCGCTGATCGCGCCAGGCCCGCAGACAGCCTGGGGCCTGGACATGCGGACGGCCTACCAGCAGTGGCGCGCCCGCGCCGGGAACGGGAGCCGGCCTGAGCCCATCTACGACGTTCCCTTCCCGCCGTCGCCTGAACTGCTGCGGGCGGCGACACTGCGGGCGGTGCGCGCCACGCCGGCACCGGACGCGGTGGTCAGCGGCATCGACGGCGCGGCGGTCGGCGCCCTGCTTGCCGCCGTTGACCTCCGGCTGCGCGTCCCCGAGGACCTGCTCATCGCCTCGTTCATCGACTCCCCGGCGCTGCGCGGCAGCACGCCGGCGATCACCGCGCTTGACCTGCGGCCGGCTGACATGGGGCGGCGCCTGGCGACGATGCTGAGCTCGCTCATCGGCGGTGACACGGCACCCGGGGCAGCCGAGCGCCTGGAGCCGCAGCTGAACTTGCGCGAATCGACGGCGGCCACGCTCCGCCGCTGACCGGCCCGTTCAGCCAGGCCGCGGGCTGAACGTCGTCACGCCGGCCGCGGCCGGAGGCCGACGCCACCTCGACGCAGTTGCCCCCGTTGTCGCCGCTATAGGTAGCCTTGCGCCAGTTCATTCGCTATCTCCGTCAGTCGCCGTGCCGACTGAGACGCCGGAAGCGCCTCGGAGCGAATGCTATCGAAACGGCGCGTCAGCGTCTTCACCGTTTGCTCGTCGGTGTATACTTGGCCGTCGGCGGACGTGTCAATGTAGGCCGCGTCGTCCGAGAGCGTGATCGAGCCAAGCCGCCCGGCGTGGAGGATCCCGGGCACGAGCTGGATCGTGACGTTCGGCCAGGCGGACGCCGCCACCAGGTGCCGGCACCGCGCGGCGGGTCGAGGTCTGGGACACCTTCGCCGCGCTGCCCCGGATGCAGGCCGATTCCCTAGACGCCGAGTCAGGGCGCGGCCTGCTGCCCGTGGACACCCTGAGCACGACGTGGGGCTGGTCCGCCGAAGGCGGCACGCAGCCGTGGGCGAAGGTCGTGTTCGCGGAGATGGCAGCGCCCCAGGCGGCCACTGCGACGGGCGGCGGTCCCCAGTGACCAGCGCAGCCAGTCAGCTTGTCCCCGAGCAAGAACTGCGTCCAGCCCGCAGGGCAGGCCCCGGCACCTCAGCCGCCGGTATGGAACTGCGGCACGGGTACACGCTGGATAGCCTGACCCGGATGGCGCACTTCGCCGCCCACCAGCCGGGACGCCCTGACGGCCCTCGCCGCGCACGATGACTACCAGCGCGCGGCCGCCAGTGTGATGGCCCAGATCCACACCAATAGGAGCATCCAGGCCGTATAGATCGCGAACGGAGCCCCGGATCCGAAGAAGAAATTGATGACGGACCTACCGACGGTTGGAGTTGACCAGGCGTGATTCCCGGCGCGCAGCGCGGCCCAGAGCAGATACGGGCCGAGGAATACCACAATCGCGGTCAGCATGCCCCCGCCGCCCCGCCCGCCGATGCCGCCGCGCACCGCGGCGATCGTCGCTTCCCGGTGCCGTCGATCGGCGTGCTCACGGCGAGCAGCTTCTTCGAAGGGGTCATCGCTAGATGTCATTGATCCTCCCTGTAGTTACCCAGGGCCTCCACCTGGTCAGTTGCCGAACGCAGGATGCGTATCAAAGCGGCAGGCTCTGCCCGGGACGACACGGCAGTTACGGCTGTTTCGAGTCGGCGAAGCTCAGCCTCGGCTTCGGAGCGGTCGTGCAGGTAAACGCCGTAGCGACCCTCGATTGTGCTTAGCTGACCTTGGCGCACGGCAAGTGCCGCCTCGCCGGCTGGAGTCAGCTGGTACCGCTTCTTTCCGCTGTCATCTTCGGCTCCGATCAGCCCGGATCGGCTGAGGGCGGACATGGCGGGATAGACGCTGCCCGGCGATGGAGCGTATCCAGGCGAGAAAAGTCTCCCGAGCTCGCCCAGCATCTCGTAGCCGTTCATGGACCTCTCCTGCAGCAGCGCCAACAGCACCAACGGCAGTTCGCCGTATCGGAAGAACCCCACACCGCTTCACCTGTCCTACGGAGTAGTTTACGATTCTATTACGAAAGCTCTGCGAAATGAAGAGACGGAGAGGGAAGCCGACGTTCGTCGCCGCGGCGCGACGGCAACCTGCCGGCACGGTCACGACCGCAGGGCGCCTACAACCCGGTGACCTGCCTAAAGGGAATATCGGCCGACGGGCTGACGGCGCCCCAGATAACGACGGTTACACGCGATCGCGGCCTCGTCAGCACTAATAGTCCGTGCCCGGGATGTGCACCAAGCTCTGCCGGCGCTTGTCGTGAGCTGCAGATCGAGAGCAGGCTGAAGCCCATGCCAAGGTCAGCTTCCCGAGCAGGTGCCCTCTCCAGTCAGCTTGAACCCGCCGCCTGCTCGGTTGAGTTCCCGCAGCGGTCACTCGTCAGCCGCCAACGGCCCAGCCGGGCTCCCTGGCTCTGGGGCGAGACCATCACCTCGCCCGTCCACCCCTAGTAGGGATCTGAGTAGCGAGCGGGAAATTTTGTCCGGATATCGCGTCGGTCCCGATGAGCGAGTCCAGGCTGAACACTGCTACGATAAATGACGGCTAGCTCATTTGTATGCTTAGCTATAGGGAGTGAACATGGGCGGGGCCGGTCGGTTCCGATGGTTGGCCGTGAGAGGCGGAAGGCGACTGGTCCCGTTCGCGGTCGCTCCTGTGGTGGTAGCCTGGGTGGCTGCGGCGGCCTTGGCGGGATGCACATCCCAGCCCGGGAGACCGGTAAGCGCATCCGTAAATAAGCCCAACGCCAGTAGCCGTGCGGTTGCTCCTGATTTGATGATAAGCGGACAGCGAAGCTATAGCGAATCCGGCAGCGTCACGTCAGCTTATGATGCGAACTATGCTTACGCCCGCGTGGCCTCTTGTCGTAGCAGTCGGCCCGTGCTCCTGAGGGTAGCTGCGCGCTGGCGATACAAGGGCCAAACGGTGTACCTGACCGCGATGCAAGTGACGTTCAACGAAGAGTCACGCTCTCTCACGGACCCGTTCGTGACAATTGAGCTCACCGGGGTCGTACCTGGAAGGCACTGGGTTACATCCGCCATTCAATCCATGAACGCTGTAGGTGACCACACTACCGGGTGGGTAGCCCTGAGCCTTAACGCGCGTAGGTTGTCGCCGGATACCCGCCCCGTCCTCAGCGGGCAACTCTGGGCAGAGTCTCTTTCCACTAATTTGTCCTACTGCGCAGGTAAGCGCACACTGCAGATCCTGCCGGGTAGTCACTAGGAAGCTTGGGTGATCCTAGTCCTTAATTCTGAGTCAAGTTTCAACGCGGCGGTCGCCCTCAGTGCGTGGATGGACGAGGTCGACCTTGAGGTCGACTTCACCGGCTGCGACACGGCGGTCTTGAACCGGTTCTTCCGGGCCTTCTACGAGTCGCGCGCCTTGCGCAATCGCACCTGGCTCCGGAGGCCACCGGGCTGCACTGAGATGCTAACGCACAGAAACCCTGGTGGCAAACATCGTTCAAACTTCCGAGATGCTCTCAAGCCCAGTGCGAAGCGGTGCCGAAGCCGGGTGCGTAGCGCTGGGGCTAGATCGACCGCAGGGCGGCGACGGACTCTACGAGGCCGTCGCGTTCCAGTTGGCTCAGGACGTCTTCGACTGACTCTGGGGGGGTGGTGCGCGAGTCGGCGATCTGCCGGACGCAGCCTGCCACGACTTGTTCCTTGATGCCAACCTGGTCGAGGATGAAGGCATCGGGCGACTTGGCCTCGATGTCCCACGGCTCCAGGTCGGTGGCCGGGAAGTCCTTGAGGTTTCGGGTGACGATGACCTGTGCGCCGGACTTGATGGCGGCGGCCAGCACGTGCCGGTCGTCGGGGTCGGGGAGCTTGAGTCCCTCGATCAGTGGCTCGTACCCGGAGACCAGGCAGTCCCTGACCGCCTGGTTCATCAGGTGCCTGAGCCTGTCGAGCCTGGCGGGCGGGATGTCTGGCCGGTTCCGCTTCAGTGCGGTAGCCATCTCGTCAAGGATCTCGTGCGTTCACTTAGCCTGGACGATGCCTGACTGCGCGATCCGGATCAGGAGGTCGCGCAGCGTGTTGGGGTACAGGACGTTGGCGTCGTAGACCACGGTGAAGGCCATGAGTCAGTACAGTCCCAGGTCCTGGGTGAGCTGGGTTAGCTCGTCGGCGGCGCGGCGGCGCTTGAGGTCGTCGCGGCTCTTGTACTCGTCCAGGTCGCGGAACCGGATCCTGCGGTGGGTGCCCACCAGGCGGTAGGGGATCTCGCCGGATTCCAGGAGCTTGATCAGGTAGGGCCGCGACACGTTCAGGAATTCGGCCGCTTGCTGGGTGGTCAGCTCGGCGGAGTCGGGCATGACGTTGACGCCCTCGCCGCTGGCCAGGAACCCGAGGATCTTGGCTAGCAGGACGGTCGCCTCTCGGGGCACGACGAGGCTATCATCGCCTGCTAGCTCACCGCGGATGGTCACCGGGTCAGCGCCGGGGTGAGTGGTCAGGTACTCGCCGATGCGCCGGGCCGCACGCAGGGCGAGTTCCTCGTCGCGGCCCTCATGTGTGGTCTTGCCGTCAGCCTGGCTGGGCATCTCCGCTCCTCCTCCGCACGCTTAGGTATCTAACTGCATTATCTGAAACAATCGCAATAACTGCAAGCTTCCCAGCGGGGGGAGGGTTACGCCTGGCACCGGGACCTACTGGATCTCGGGCCCCAGTTCGGGGCGTTCTCGGCGACGTGATCCGGTCCCCGGGTGTTGGCTGGTGGAGCAGCAGCAGCGTGGACTCCTGCTAACGGATGGTGACCGAAGGGCTTTGTCGGGGACCCATGGTCGAAGCTGGTCGAGGTGATCACCCTTGACCGGGCGGCACGGGCGTTCCTTCCCTGAAGCCCGGTCCGAGCCAGGTTGAAAGGTCAAGCCGCTCGGCTTTCCGCGCCAGCATCCACAGCCGTGCGTGGGTCCGCTGCACGGGCGCATCGCCGCCCAACTCCGGAAGCTGACCCGCTACGATGCCACTGACCCAGATACCAGGCAGGCCACCGACCTCACCGACGACGAACTACACGAAGCAGCAGGGATCATCCGTGCCATCCGTGCCCTGCCAACTTGGCCAACCATGAGCTACCAGGGCAGTAGTGGCCTGCGCACCGCCCTCGGCGGCTACGCCCTCGACATCGCCGACGAACTCGACAAACGAGGGTGAACTCAACGACGCGGTCTAGCAGCGGGCCTTGCTGACGAGTTCGCCCGGTTCCAGGGCCAAGATCGGGATCCCGCGACCAGCCAGCAATCCGCGCGGTTCTTCAAGAAGCCGAGCGGATCTCGGCGAGAATGCCGTCCCAGAGATTTATTCGCGCCGCGAACGCTACTTCGATAGTCGATTTGCATTCCGCCCACTTGTCGGCGTCGTCGCCGCACAGGTCGGCGAGCACCTGCATTGCCATGGGCGTGTGTTCCTCACCATCTACCTGAATGTGCCGCCTGAGGTAATCGACGAATATTGACAACCGGTCGCCGAGCTGATCGTTAAGCACGGCGACCCGTTCGAACATTTCCGGGATAAGGTCTTCACGCCCGAAAGCGAAGGCCGCCGCCTGGCAGTGCGCCGGGCTGCGGTTGATGAATCCCCAAGTGGCGGCGACGAACTCGGCCGCCGGCTCAGGTGCTCCGGATTTCTTCAGGGAAGGCACGACGGGTTCGCCGCTGCGGAGGAGTTCGATGAACGACTCGATCGGGGCGGTATCCGCTCCCGCCTGGGCCATGCCACTGAGGTAGAGCTCGAAGTGGCTGATGAAGCCGCTGCCCAGTTCGTCGCTCTCCTCGACTAGGACGATCTCGTTGATCAGGCGCCGGCTCGCGGCGGACCCCTCGGGAACCCACGGGACCTGAACGCAGCTCAGCTGGCGCTGCAGCGTCTTGAGAAGTGACATGAAGTCCCACACCGCGAACGCGTGGTGTTCCATGAACGTAACCACTGCGGGAAGCTCGCAAAGAGCACGGTACAGCGGATGGCTGATCACTTGCTGCCGGGCTGGCTCTACGGCGGCCTTCAGTCGCTCGACAGCGGGGTTGGTCTCATCCCATTCGTATCGGGACATGTGCGTCTTCTTCCGTGTGCGCAATTTTCGGTACCGATAGGGTTAACGGGCGACTGTGAGGATCAGCAACTGGGTGGCGCTTAGCGTGACAGAACCGTCGTGGCAGATGCGGGCGGCCATGATGCGAGCGAACTCCGCGCGGGCCGCCTGCTGAACCTCCAGGGGCTGCGCGGCGAGCAGGGGGGCAGTGCGGATCGCCGTGGGCAGCCATCCGTCCCAGACTGCCCCGGGATCCCGGAAACGGTAGCTGACCGTGACCGGTGTAAAGGTGGGCGGGGTCAGTCGCTCCGATGCGAGCAAGTTCGCGATCTCCGCCTCATCACAGTAGTCCGGGCGAGCCGGGACGGCAGGCAGCGTCGCTGGCGCCACCTTGGCGACCGTGGTGATCGCCTGCTTGACCAGGCCGAATTCGTCATGGTGGTCATCCCACACGGTCAGCGCCAGACGCCCGCTGGGACGGAGCACGCGGGTGAACTCGGCGATCGCCAGGCGTGGATCGGTGAGATGATGAATGCCGATTCCGCAGGTCACGACGTCGAACATGGCGTTGCCGAACGGGAGGCGCTCGGCGTCAGCGGCGACGAAGTGCGCCGCCGGGTAGATCCCACCGGCAAGGGCCACCATGGCCGGGGCGATATCCACCCCGCACACGGCACCGCCGCGCGCGGCGGCGGCGCCCGCCAGGTAACCAGGGCCGCAGCAGGCGTCCAGCACCCGGGTGCCCGCACCGGCGCCTACCGCGTCGAGCACAGCCTCCGCCGCCGACGCGCAGACCGGCCCAAAGAACCGGTGGTAGGCGAGCGCGCGGTGCTGCCAGCCCGCGCGCTCGAAGTCCCGCCAGGTGGGCGCGGCTGTGGTCATCTGGCCCCCTCGGGCGTGATCTCGATGTCCAGCGACGCCTCGCCTTGGTCAAGCCGGGAAGCCACTTCCTCCCTGGTGTCACCGACCGCCACAAGGTAGCCCAGCCGGGCCAGGAAGCCCCGCGGGGGCAGCGCCACCCGCTGCCCGAGCGCGGCGTACCAGCCGAGATCGGCTAGGGATCCGAGTCCGTGGCTCCTGGTTCCCAGCCGGGAGACCACGCCATCGTGAGGCGGGTAGATCATCCGGATGCCCGCCACCCGATGCCAGCGCGGCGCCACCCGCAGGGCCTGGCCAGTGGCCGCCGCCGCCGCCGCCGCGATCAGGTCGATGCCGCTGGCCAGCTTGGTGATCACCGGGATCCGGTCCCCAGCCACCCGAGCGCCGATCTCGATTACCCGCGGGCCGGTGGCGGTCAACCGGATCTCGCAGTGGCTTGCCCCGACGGTGATCCCTAGCGCCCGGTGAATGTCGGTCATCAGTGCCGTCAGGCGGGCGTCGCCGGGGAACCCCGGCGGCCGCGCGAAGTGGCCGGTCTCCTCAAAGAACGGGGCATAGCCCACCACCTTCTCGGTGATGCCGCACACCATGGTCACCCCGGCAGAGATCACCGACTCCACGCTGATCTCGGGCCCATCTAGGTACTCCTCGACCATAACCCCTGCCAGCGCCGTGATGCGTGACATGCCAGCCCTGGCCGCGATGCGGAAGTACTCATCGACCTGTGCCTCGTCGTCGGCCTTGACCACCCCCACACTGCCGCCGAGGTTGCGCGGCTTGAGGACCACCGGGTACCCGATCGCCGCGGCGGCCCGCCGGGCCTCCTCGGCGGTTGCGACCAGCGCATGGCGCGCCGATGGGAGCCCGGCATCCGCCAGCGCTCGCCGCATCCGGTCCTTGTCCCGGCAGGCCTGTGCGGCGGCCAGGGTCAGCCCAGGCAGGCCCAGCTCGCCAGCTACCTGCGCGGCCAGTTCCACATAGGCCTCGTCGCAGGTGAGCACGCCGTCCACCGCGTTATCACGGCCCACCGCCACCGTCTTGGCCGCCGCCGCTGGGCCGAGCAGGTCAGCGGCCTCCACGTGCGCCGCGAGCGGCACGAGCCAGGCGGGCGGCCGGGATGCGACCGCCACCAGCTGGTAACCCGATTCCAGTAGGCTCTCGGCGATGTAGCGCTTGGTCTCGCCCTCGCCCGTGCCGATGAACAGAAGCGTCGGCATCAGCGACCCGCGATCGCCGTCGGGTCGAAGAGCTCGCCGTAGTCTGCGGTGAGCATCGCCGCCAGCCGCGTGGACGTCTGCGCGCCCAGCGCGGAGACCACCAGCGGCAGCGACGTCGAGATGCCCCACGCTCGCTCGCAGCGGGCCGCCTCATCGTCTAGGCCCAGCAGGGCCACGAACGGCACGCGGGTGAACGGGATGAACGCGGGCGGCTCGCAGGCCCAGCCCGGCCATGCCGTCACGAGCTTCTCGATAGTGACGTTCATGTCGGGCACGTACGCGGCCATGGCCCGCGCGCCCAGCATGAGCGACAGCCCCAGCCGGTAGAACTGCGCGAAGTTCACCGGGTTGGGCGCGATCACTGCCCTGGCTGGCCAAGCCCCGGCCGTGATCGCCAGTTCCGCCGCGGTCTCGCGTGACAGCTCGGCCATGGGCGCGTCCGCGACCTCCAGTCGCAGCCGCAGGCCGGCGGTGGCGAGCGTGTCGTACCACGCCAGCAGGCCGGCTTCCGCGATCGTGAACCGGTTGAGCAGGTCAATGGGTATCTCGAGCAGGCGGTGCGGCTGGTGGAACCCTGCCAGCCGCTCCAGGTACGCCCGGTAGATCACGCAGAAGTACCCGTAATTGGTGCCCAGCCGTGCCAGTTCGATGGCGTCGCGGTCGGTATGGTGCAGGGATTCGGTCTCGATGGCGGGCGCGGCCTTGGACAGCATTGGGTGGTACTTGATGGGCAAGCGGGCGAACAAGTGGGTCTTGACCACCTCGCCGTCCGCGGCGCGGTGCCACCAGGCGTGCGGCTTGGCGAACGTGTCGTTGAAGTCGTGGTGGGTGCACGCGGTCCGGACGTGAACCGCAGGAGCCCCGTGCCGCTGCTCGGCGAGCCGGATCGCGCTGCCGAGGATCCATGGGAAGGCGAGCGTAGGCGGGAACAAGTTCATCGCAGCATGCGGCGAGCTCTGGCACAGCAGGGGTGATTCGGTGAACGCGGCCATCGTCTCGTCGTCCCAGCCGAGGAGCGTCCGCACCGTCGGTGCCAGCGGGTGGCCCACATCGAACACCCGCCCCTCGTGGGCACGGATGAACGCGCACAACCGCTCACGGAGGGCACGGACCTCCTGGGAGGGTGGCCGTGGCTGGAATGCGTCGGTGAGCGTGCCCGCCAAGTCACTCATGCGATCTCCACCTGTTCGGTCGCGATGGCGGCGACGACCTGTGCGTACTGGCGGACCTGGCCGCTGTCGGGAGTCGGCACCGGGACCTCCGCGCAGCCGGTCCGATCCGCAACGGCGACCGCCACCGCGACCGCCCGCAGGGAGTCCCCGCCCAGCGCGAAGAAGTCATCGGACAACCCCACTGACCCTACGCCAAGCACCGTCCGGTAAGCATCCGCCACCGCGAGTTCATAGCGGTCCCACCGGCCGTCGCCGTCGCTCGTCGTATCCTCCACCGGCCTCGGTGATGGCAGCGCGCTGACGTCGAGCTTGCCGTTGGCGTTCACCGGGAACGCCGCCAGGACGGCCATGCGGCCCGGCACCGACGGCTCGGGCAGCCGGGCCAGCAGCGCGCGGCGCACCGCGGCCACCTCAAGCCGCGCACCTGGTTCCGGTACCAGGTAGGCGGCCAGCGACGTGACGCCATCCTCATGCCCCGGCAGCACAAGCGCCTCCGCTACCCCGGGCAGGGACAGCAGCGTGTGCTCGATCGCGGCCGGCTCAACCCGGTGCCCGCGCACCTTCACCTGCCGGTCAGCCCGGCCGATGATCTCCACCAGGCCGTCGGGCCGCAGCCGGGCCAGGTCACCGGTGCGCAGCACGCGCTCGCCGGGCTCGCCATGCTGGTCGGGCAGCCAGCGCAGCGCCGTGAGCGCGGGGTTGCCGCGGTACCCGCGCCCGATGGACGCTCCCGCCACCAGCAGCTCACCGACCTCACCGGGCGCCACGCCGTCGCCGTCTGGCCCGACAATGTAAGCGCGAGCGTTGGCGATCGGGGTGCCGATCGGCACGCCCTCGCCCGTCGGCGCGTCCGGGCCGAACCAGTGGCAGAAGCACCCGTGGGTCTCGGTAAGGCCGTAGTGGTTGGCGAACACCGCCCCCGGCTCAGCCCGCAGCCAGCCCGCCAGTTCCGGCGTCATGATCAGCGGCTCACTGCCGATCATGTACTGCCGGGCCACGCCGGTCCCCGCCGCTCGCCGGGCGAGCATCATCCGCAGGTGCGTGGGCGTGAGCTTGAGCAGTCCAGCTCGGGTGCCCGCCAGCAGTGCCAGCAGGTCATCGACGGTGGTGCCCTCCGGGGCGATCTCGATCGGCCAGCCGGCCAGCAGCGGGGTGAATATGCTGGTCAGAGACCCGAGGAACGCTAGCGGCGCGTGCAGCACGGTCCATTCGCCTGGCTGGTGGCCGAACGCGCACTGACACCATAGCGCGTAATTGACGAGCTGGCGATGCGTTCCCTCCACGCCCTTCGGCCCGCCGCTGGTGCCCGAGGTGTAGATGATGAACGCGAGCCCGTCCAGCGCCACCTGCGCCCCCGGCCGACTGGCAGCGGTGGCCCGGCCGCGCAGCTCGCTGAGGCGGATGACGCGGCCAGGGTAGCGGCTGAGCCGTCCGGCCAGCTCATCGGCCACCAGCACCGGCGGCTGGCCGCAGTCGGAGAGGATCGCGTACAGCCGGTCGTCGGGATCGGTGACGGACAGTGGCAGGTAAGCGCCGCCCGCCCATAGCACCGCGACGATGGCCGTGATCGCGTCTATTCCGCGAGGAACCAGCACGGCGACCGGGATCTCCGGCCCGCAGCCCTCGCCCGCGAGTACCGCCGCCCACGCCCGCGCCAGGCCGAGCAGTTCCGCCCTGGTCCTGGTGTGAGGCCCGCAGCGCATGGCGACCGCGCTGGATGGCAGGTCCGAGGCCTCGATCAGGAGGTGCATCGGCAGCTCGGGCAGCGGCGCCGCCGGGCCGTGCAGCGCGGAGGCGGGCGCAGGCGCTCCAGCGGAGCCGATGGGCGAGGCCTGGCCGGAGGAGTAGCGTCGGCCGGCCACGGCACTGGCGGGCCGGGTGTCGGTCCACCGGGCTTCGATCTCGGCGAGGCAGGCCTCCTGGGAGGCCGGACCGGACACCCGTTCCCAGCCTGCCGGCTCGGTCAGCGCCGCGGGCCACAGTGAGTACTGGCCCGCTGCGTTGCGGACCACGTGGAAGCCCACGTCGCGATAGCTTTCCCAAAGCGTCATTGTCCGCTCGCTCTCCCGGTAGCGGGACGGCAGGTGAACCGGATGTCTCGGGGGGTGCCCGTGCCCACGTCGATCCCGACCGGCTCGCTTCAGCCGGCATCTGGTTGGCGCGATGCGGGACAGCCGCCCGCCGAGCGCCCTTCCGGCGAAGCCCGGTGACCCGAGGCTGGAATGCGCCGCGAGCACCAGCAGTGACGGGTCCACGATCTTCACCTGGCCGTCATCGTCCGCCACTTCGATCCACGAGTGCGGCACCTCGGTGATGCCCACGATCCAGCCTCGGTAGATGACGGCCTCGTATCCCTCGTCGGCCAGTCGCTCGGCCAGCACGGTCGAGAGGGTGTCGCAGTTGCCCACGCCGCGCTCGAACGCGGCGTGGGCGTCACGCTTGGCCCCCGGTGGCAGGTAGTGCCAGCGCACACCGCTGCCCACGAGGTCCCTGGTGAGCTTCCCGGATACGGGCGGAGCGCACCGGGGCCGGGCCTCCCCGGCTGACGAACTCCCCGCGCAGCGGCATCCCCGCGGGCACCCGCACGCGGGGCCCGTCGGCCGCGGGCACCCCATCGCCGACCCACATCCCGCTGGCCTGGCCGCCGAACGGCTCTGGCGTCACTGGGCAGACTAGGCAGTCGCCGCCGTCGCCCGGGACCATCTGGTAGGTCCACCGGCGCTCGCCGAACAGGTCCTGGTCGGACCCCCGCAGGAACGACAGTACGGCCCCCATGGCGACCTCGACCTCGGTCTGGCCAGACAGTGAGTACAGCGCCGCGTTGCGGACGTCGCTCGCGTCGTAGCGGGGACCAGCGGTGGTTTCCGCCGGGGTGAGCCCAAAATCCCGCAGCGCCGCGAACGACCGTGCCGTGCAGCGCAAGATCCGCATCGCGGTGGCTTCGTCCAGGGTCGGCTGCCGGTACGCGGCGGGTGTCCAGACCACCGCCCCGGCCACTGGACGCCAGTCGATGTCGTGCACCGCTGCCGGCGCCACCTGGGAAGCGCTCACACGTGGCCTGCCGGTGCGTTCGCGCGGCGGGCGACCAGGCCCACGAAGTCCTCGAACATGGGGGCGTCAAGTAGGTCCGATAGGCCGATTTCCACGCCGAGCCGACCGCTGATCTCCGCCGCCACGATCACCGCGATCAGGGAGTCGCCGCCGAGGCTGAAGATGTTAGCGCGCGGCGGCAGTTCCGGCATGCGCAGCGCCGCGCACCACGCCTGGGCAGTGACCTGCTCGACATCCTCCCTCGTCACGCCACTCATCCGAGGCCTCCTTCCCGACCGTCCTGGCCTTCCCGACCGCCCAGCCCCGGCTGCGCCGCAACCGCCGCCGCGATCGCGTCAGCCACTGCCGTCGCCTTGCCGACGGGCAGCGACGCGATGGTGACCCGCACCGCCGGCGGGGCTGCGCGCCGAAACCGGCGGCCCGCCGCCAGCGCGAAGCCCGCGTCCCGCACGCGGGCCGTGACAAACTCCTCGTCGGCCACCGGCACCCACACGTTCAGCCCCGACTGACCGGTGCTGTCTATCCCCCGTTCCGCCAGCGCGCGCACCAGCGCGCCGCGCCGCTGGGTGTACTCGGCCCTCGCCGCCCGCAGCGCGGCGGTCGCCGCGGGCGCCGTCCACTGGTGCAGCACAACCTGCTGCAGGATGCCGCTCACCCAGCCCGGCCCGCGCCGCTGGCGGCCGCGAGCCATGACCATGGTGACCTGATCCGCGGCCATCAGCGCGAGCCGCAGGTCGGCGCCGAGCGATTTCGACACCGACTGAATCACCGCCCAGCGGGCCAGCTCCCCGCTCGCGGCCAGCGCGGTGAGTCCGGGTCCGGCGACGTCACTGGCGTGATCATCTTCGATCACGAGCACGTCGCGGTGAGCGCGCAGGACCTCCCGCAGGGCCGCTGCCCGGGCCGGGGTGGTGAACGTGCCTGTCGGGTTCTGGGCACGCGGGGTGATCACCAGCGCCCGCACTCCCGCCACGATCGCCTCAAGCCGGTCCGCCCGCAGGCCGGCCGAGTCGACCGGCACTGGCACCGCCTCCAGCCCCAGCGCCGCCACCAGGTACAGGACAGGCGGGTAGCCCGGATCCTCAACCGCCACCCGATCGCCAGGCGTCACGTGCGTAAGCAGCACCCGCTCCATGGCGTCCAGCGCGCCCGTGAACACCGCGGTCTCCGGCGCGCTGATGCCGGCGCCCGCGAACCGCGCGCGGGTGACCTCGCCGAGTTCGGGCAGCACCGAATGGACGTTATCGACTCGCCCACCCCGCCTCGGCGACGTCCAGGGCTGGCCGCAGCGGTGGCAGTAGCCCGGGATCCGGATTCCCGGACGCCAGGTCGGTCACCTCACCTGTCTTGGTGCCGCCTGTGGCGGGGCCGCCCACGACCAGCGGGGCCTCGGTGTTGCTACTCACCGGCCGCCTGCTGGGCACCCTTGGACGGCGGCGTGGATCTCCGCCCAGTTGTCGGCAAGCAGGTCGAGATAGGTGATGAATCCCCGCTCAAGGTCCGCCAGCTCGGCTTCGGTCCGGCATGTCCGGGCCGCCGTAGACAGTGAGTGGATCTTGTGCTGCTTCTCTGTCGCCCCTATGTGCAGGTAGAAGTACTCGCAGTTCTCGTGGAACTCCTCCAGCTCGAAGTAGCTTCGGTAGTTGCGCACGCCCTCGTAGAGGCAGACGAGCTGGGGATAGGCATGCCACTCCTGGGCCAGCAGGGCACCGCAGACCACCTGCGGGGACGGGCTGCTGAAGATCTTCTCGCCGTGCTCGATCAGCCGCACGGTGGAGGGAAGGACGGGCGCGGTGATCTCGTCGAAGTCAACCGGACAGCCACGCAGCCGGGACAGCAGTATCTCGAAGAAGCCGCGCAGCAGCACCGAGTGGACCTTCGCCGGGGTGCCATGGCCCGCTTCGTCGTAGAGGTTCTCAACGGTCTCGGCGCGGGCGGCCGTGTCGGTCATGTGCAGGAACGCTAGCGCTATACGGTCTGGAGTGCGGCGCACCCGCTCGTAGAAGTTGCGCGCCACGATCTCGACCTGCTCGACGGGCAGCGGCTCGGCCATCCACAGGTCGTAGAACGGGTTCCGCATGGCGGGGTGCTTGGCGTACCCGCGGGCCAGCTCATGAACCCGCCACTGGGCCTCCTCGGCGGGAAGGAGACCCGTTGTCGCCGGCTCAACCCTCAACTCGTCCTTACTCATGCCGTCCTTACTCATGCCGTCCTTACTCATGCCGTCCTTACTCATGCCGTCCTTCCGCTCCGTTCTCGCGGTCAGCCATTGATGCTGGCCGCCTTACTCCACAAGGTGAATGCACTGGGCCGGGCAGGCGCTGGCGCACGTCTCTGCCAGCTCTTCTAGGTCCGCGGGAATTTCCGCCTGGCTATCTTCGCCCCCCGGGTCGGAGAGCACTGCGTTGCCTTGCCGTGCATAGGCGAGGAAGTCATCACCGATTTTGAAGAGCTGCGGCGCCTCCTCCTCGCACAGGCCGCTGTTCTGGCACTTTGACTGATCGATCCACACGCGCACGGCAGCATCCATTCGTTGTTGTTCAGTGGGCCGGTGAATCAGCGGGCCGGTGAAAGTGCCGTCGGCTGGCTGACGTCCCGGCGGACGATCCCGCCGAGCCGGTAGGTCTCCTCCACCACCACGCGGATCCACTCTGCGTAACGGATGACGTCGGCCAGCTCGTCGCCCATGAACGTGTCATGCTCGTCGTGGCTCATCCGGACCACGCGATAGTCTCCGACCATCGGACTGAGTTGCGCGGGCTCTCCGTCACGCTGGTAGCGCAGCGCGAAGGAAGCGCGCCCGCCACTGGAGCAGCCGATGCTCTGGTGGCCTCGGTAATGGGCGTCTTCGTTCCGGAAGATCATGTGACCGCCATGCTTCTCCACAAAGCGGCCCTGGATGCACCCCGGACTGTAGAGGCCGCGGATAGCGCCCCGCTTGAGCTTGAGCATCCGGGCGCGGATGGTGCGCTGAACCTGCTCAGGCGAGGTGTCGCCCAACCGGTCGGCGTAGTCATCGAGCTCTAGCCCGTCGCGCAGCTGCGTCTCCGTGAAAAACGCTTCGCTGGTGGTCATCAGCTCAGGCGTAGTGAGCAGATCTCCCTGGGGGCAGGTCAGCGTCACATGGTCCCCGCGCAGCACCTCATCACGCAAGGTGGCAGCCATGATGGCGCGCACCAGGGGCGCGCTCTCGCCGTGCTCGCGCAGGCAGTCCCTAGCGGCCTCGGCCACCCGAGCCAGCGTGTCGCCGCCCGGCGGGACCGGGAAGTCCTCGGTAAGCACCCGCGCCATGGAGGGCGTCAGGAAACTCGGGCTCACTCGGTCGCGAGGGAGCAGGCCCTCCGTCCGATACCAGGCCTTCCCGTCGATGATCGAGTAGAGCAGGTGGGTGCGCTCCACGACGGACCGCAGCTCCGTGACCCGGCGGGCCAGCGCGAGCAGCCCGTCCGGGCGAGACGTGGGCCGGGCGACAGCCGCGTACAGGTCATAGCGGGCGTCCAGCACCTCGCGCACCGCCTCGGTGTCAACCCGGTCGCTCAGTTCGTCGAGTCCCACCGCCGACACCGATAGCGCGTAGAGCGCCAGGACGAAGTCGCTCTCCTCGTCGTCCCAGCTGGTCACCTTGCGCGCCTGCAGTCCCTCCAGGGCACCGCGCAGGTCGGCCCGGACTCGGTACTCGCCTTGGTATTTCAGCCAGTGGTGGCGGCTGTAGACGATAGGACTCAGGCAGGCGGTGAAGATGCCGTTCAGGCAATGTTCATCGGTCAGGCCACTGAGGAACTTCTGGAACTGCCCGCCGGTCTGGAGGTCACCGGGGTCAAGATCGTCCGCTGGCATGGGAGGATATCACGCGTCCCCTCGAAGGTACAACGACTAATTGCTCAGAATTTCTCGGCTAGGCGAATGCCCACCGTTTAGCGGCCGTCGATGGTAAGCCTCGCGGCAGCGCGAGACACGCACATTTACTTTCCAATTTACTGTGCGAAATTGTGCAGGGGCGTGGGCGTGGTTGTGGTGCCTGTTGTCCCGAAAGGCGCATCCTTCGCATGTAGGATACTTGTAACGCGAGTGGGGGTCAACAGGCAACTCGATAGGCCGGGCTGCGTTACTTTATTCCGAACGAGTTGTTTACGCTAAACTTTACGGGCGGTGACTGACTGTCGTGTAGCGCGGCGGGGACTCGTAATGCCTGGTGCTCTTGGTGATGCTGTTACTAGTGACCGCGAGAGGACACGGGCGTGCAGTCAGTTAGCTTCAGGTGTTAGGCCATCAGTTTTCCATTCCTATGGTCACTGAGGTCCAGATAGTGTTCTGTCATCTTTTGGGGCCTGTGACCGAGTCTGGCAAGCCCGGATGACCCACGACCGCCCAACCGGGTTTCCGAAAGATCGTTGACAGTCGTCAGGCGCGGGCGGTGAGGGCGCGGGTGCGAGGCTTGCAAGGGGCAGGCTCCAGGAAGGGCGCCACGCGCCCGCCATGAGGAGGCAGGCCCGCAAGGCGGATTGCCCCCCACCCGCGTAGGTTCCTTGCGCGTAGGTCCGGGGCCGAGCGGCCCCGGACGTCACGATCCGTTGCGACCGCAGGCATCCGGCCGGAGCAATGGTGCTTGTGACGATGCCTCGGCGGATCGCTCAAGAGCCTTTACAACTGAAAAGGTGCCGGCCTTCGGAAGGGGGAATGAGGAGTCGGTGATGCGCTGGCCGCCGCAATGGACTGGGTCCCGCGGTGCAACCGGGGAGCGACTTCACTCATACTGCGGCGCCATGACGCCAGGGAAGCACGAGGAAACGTCACTATAAGGCACTGGCTGCTGGCAGGTCAGGGACGGTTCGCGGGCACGGCGGCCGCCAGGTCCGCCGGGCGGGTCCTGGGCACGACGGCGCGGGCCGCTATTCCCGTCGCCGCGATGACCACGCTGAAAATCAGCCACCCGCCGGGCGTGGGGAATAGCAGGTTGAGGATAAGCCAGGGAGCGACCACCGCCTGCAGGGAATTGCCGAGCTGGAACGTAGACAGGTACGCGGTTCGACGGCTGGGATCGGCGAGTTCGTAAGACAGGGTCCAGCCACCGGCTGACTGCCACAGTTCCCCGAGCGTGAGCAGGATGACGGCGGCGAAGGCAAGGACGATCGCCAGGCTCGGCACGGCGTGCGCGGCCTGGCAGGCCACCCCGAAGCCCGCCAGTGCCAGGCCGGCCAGGGCCGCCGCGCGGACGGCGCCGCGCACCGTCCCGGCGCGCCGGGCGATCCGGACCTGCATGAGGATGGCCATCACAGTGTTTACCGCAATGAGCACGCCCACCAGCGGCGCTGGCATGGTCGTGTGGCGCGTGAACCACAGTGGCATCGCCACCACCAGCAGGGTGCTGTTCACGGCCAGCACCCCGAACAGCACGCTCGTCAGCGTGTACCGCAGGTCGGGGACGAACCGGGTGGCGCGCGGGGGATTCCCCGCGCTGACCGTGACCCGCGCGATGCCGGCCCGCGCCAGGCCCGCTGCCACCAGGAAGTATGACAGCGCGTTCCCTCCGACTAGCACCAGGAACGCGAGCCGCGAACCATCTCCGATCGCGGCCGAGGCAAGCAGGGCACCGATCCCGAACCCGACATTGCGCACCGCCCTGACCTTCGCCAGCGTGTCGATCCGCGCCTCGCCCGGTATGACCGCACCCACCACCGCCTGCTGGACCGGCGGCAGCGCCGCTTCGGTGAGCCCCGCGAACACGCTCACCAGAGCGAACAGCGGGAAGGTCTTGACCACGCAGTAGCCGGTGAACGCCAGGCCGCGTAGCACCTGCAGGCCGATGTAGACATGCCCCGCGCGGGCGCGGTCGGCCAGCAGGCCCACTGGCACTGAGCCGAGCAGTCCTGCAAGCGCGCCGAGCGACAGCCCGGCCCCGACCTGGCCAGGTGTCAGCCTCACGACCAGGGTGAAGTACAAGGCGGCACCCGTGTAGTACATTCCCGAGCCGATGGCGTCGAGCAGCGAGATGGCGGCGAGGCGCCGCCCGATCGGCTGCGCGGGGACGAGCCTGTCGTGCACCTGGCGGGTCAGCCACCCGGTGGCGCGCCCCTGTGTCACCTGGCGGCCCAGGTCTGCACCGAGATCCGCCCAGCGCCCTCGCGCGCGCGCGAATCGGCTTCGGCGGCGGTGCCAGCCCGCGCCAGGACATAACCCACCCGGTCCCAGGACGATGTGACGGGAGCCACCGCCTCGCCCGCTTTGACCGAAAGGTGGACCGCGTGCACGCCGGGCGACTGCCTGGCCTCCGCCACGCCCGTGATGTCCTGCACCACACCGGGTGCCGCGGTGAGGAACCTGACCGCGGCACCCGCCGGCGGGGCTGCGGGCAGCGGGCCGGGATCGTCGCCGAGCAGGACGCGCAGGTAGGCCTGGGCGAGCGGGAAGCCGTAGGCCAACGAGATCAGCGTGGGGATCTCGTCGCCTGCCATCCGGGCCGCGCATTCCACGAAGACCGGGCCGTCACCGCCCACGATCCACTCGCAATGGAGGATCCCGTCGCCGAACCCGGCGGCCGAGGCCAGGCGGGCGGTGTCGGCCACCAGCTGGTCAGCAATATCAGGACTGGCCGTGGTGGGCACCTCATGCCCGATCTCGACCGGGTACGGCCCTGGCAGCAGGTGCTTGCCCGTGACGTTGGCGAAGCATGGCGCTCCCCCGCGCACCAGCATCTCGACGCTGAATTCAGGGCCTTCCACGGCCTCTTCGATCAGCAACTGGGAGTTGATCTCGCGGCCCGGCACCAGCAGCCGCTCCGGAGGGTCGGTCGCCCCGGCGAGCGCCCTCGTTATCTCCTCCTCGCTGGTCACGAACCGCACCCCCAGGCTCGCCTGGCGGGCCGATGGCTTGATGACGCAGCGGGCCGCCGATGCGGTGCAGGAACGCGACCGCGTCGGCTACGCCGCTCACGACCGCATGGGCGGGGTTGCGAAGGCCAGCCGCCGCGGCTAGGCGCCGCTGCCGGACCTTGTCCCGGAAGATGGCGCCGGCCTCGGCTCCCGCGCCGGGCAGCCCGAGCAGGGAGGCGAGCTCAGCAGCAGCAGCGGTGGCGTACTCAATTCCGGGCAGGACCACGCGGGCGGAATTCAGCCCCGGTTCGGCCGACAGCAACGCGGGTATCGCGCCTGGCCGCTGGTACTCCCAGAGCACGACCCGGGCGATCGCCGGATACCCCGCCACCAGCGTCGGCACGTCGCGCCTGGCAGCGATGTCCGGCTCCTCGACGACCACTGTGCTCTGCGGCGGAAGGACGTCCGCGAGCGGATCGAGCAGCGTCCGGCTGAAACCCACCAGCACGACCTGGCTGAAACCCGGCTCCAACGGCATGCTAGGCCCGCCGCCTTTCTTTGCTGAAGCCACCGGGACAGCGCATCCCGCGATCGCGGATCCGGATTCACTATACGGAAGCCTACCGGCGCAATGAAAGGTCGGACAACGCGGGCACGTGCAATTTTTAGGCTAACTAAGATCATTCTCACGTTTGGGGTGCTAAGAGAGCATCTGTCTGGTTGTGCGTCGTCCGACAGATGGGCTGCTACTGGGCTGACTCGCGTGCCCGGCGCTGACCAGCGTCTTTCTGATCGGGTCGCGGAACGGGTGACCAGGCCAAGCCCGCTACCAGCACAAACACATCGGCCCTGGATCTTTGTCACGCAGTGCGCCGAGAAAGAGGAGCTGCATGAGAGTTATGGGAGAGATGGGGATTGCCGACCCTCCGGAGTCGCCCTGCAGGGTGGCGTAAAAGCGACCCTCCGGTGCGGGCCGGATCGATTGTGGCCTACGCTCGCCACTACCCGCGCCCTGCCGTGTCCGCGAAACTCTCCCTCCCGGGCACCCGCAGCAGGGCCAGCTGCTCCACCGACTCGGTGCCCGGCCGCGCGGTGAACAGGACCAGCGTCTGGTCGCCCGAGCCGGTCAGCCCTCGGTCAGCATCCGGATCATGGCGTGGTCGCGGGCATTCTGGAAGTATCGGGCCTTGCCACCGCGGTGAAGTCGACCTCCAGGCCGACCCCCTCCTGCCCCCAGAAGGATTCGAACTCATCCACCTGGCTCCGGAGGCCACCGGGCTGTACTGAGATGCTAACGCAGAGAAGCCCTGGTAGCAAACATCGCTCAAACTTCCGAGATGCTCCCAGGCCCAGTGCGAAGCGGTGCCGAAGCCGGGTGCGTAGCGTGGCCTGCCGGTTTGGCCGTGCCGGTGTCCGTTCCGGCCGGTACTGTCGGGGGCGTGACTGACTCGCACAAGTGGGTGATCCACGGCGAGCGGCTGGTGGACGATACCCCTCACGTCCGCATAAGCCAGGCCGACGTTGAGCTGCCGAACCACGTCCAGTTCACCCAGTACGTGTTCCGGATGCGGCGCTGCGCGATGACCGTGGTCCTGGACGATGCGGGAGAGCGGGTGCTGCTGATGCGTCGGCACCGGTTCATCGTGGACCGCTGGGTGTGGGAGCTACCGGGCGGCTACGTGGACGACGGAGAAGACCCGCCGTGGCGGCGGCCCGCGAGGTCGAGGAGGAGACCGGGTGGCGCCCGCGTGGGATTGAGTTCGTCATGTCCTGCCAGCCTCTGATCGGCAACGCGGACTACCCGCAGGACTTGTATCTGGCACTGGGGGCGGAGCTGGTCGGGGAGCCGGAGGCGGACGAGACGTCCGAGGTCGGCTGGGTGCCGATTGACGAGGCGTCGGCGATGATCGCCCGGGGCGAGATCCTGGGGGCGATCTCGATCATCGGGGTCCAGCATGCCCTGCTGCGGCGGGCAGCCGCTCGCGAACCTCGGCCGTGAAGTCCCGGACGGCCTGGAGGTCGGCCTGAGGTCGGAGCCTGCGGGTGAGGTCGCGGACGTACCGGACGCTGCGGGCTGAGTTGAGGCGGACGGTCAGGTCCAGTGCCTGCCGCCCGACGACGGTTGCCTGCTCTGGTTCGCCTTGGCTCGCGTGGGCGGTGGCGAGCAGGGTGAGATTGAAGGCCCGGCCGCGGACGTACCGGCCGTCCATGTCCAGGGAGCGGCGCGCGTAGCGGACGGCGTGGCCTACCTCGCCTAGGTCGCGGAAGCACTGGGCCATGCGGGCGGCCAGGTAGGCCTCGTCGAAGTACGACAGCCACGCCGGGTCGTCCTCGCGGGTGGCGCGGTCGAAGGTCTGCTCAGCCTTGGCGAGGGCGCTGCCGCAGGCAGCCGCGTCGTTGCGGGAGGCGTGCCCGTGGGCTTCCATCACCAGGCACTCGGTGAGCAAGGTGGCTGACCCGTGGCGGGCGGCGGCGGCCTGGGCGGCCCGGGCGAGGTCGACCGCCTCGTCCGGTCGGGCCAGGTACAGCGCCTGGTGGGCCTGGGCGGCCAGGACCTCGGCCGCGAGCGAGGCGTCGTCAGCGTGACGCGCGTAGCCCAGGGCCTGGGTGAGGTACCGCTGGGCCAGGCCGTGCTCGTCGCTGTCGTAGGCGACCCACCCGGCCAATTGGGACAGCTCGCCGCACGCGGCGGCGAGCTGCCGGCCGGTCTCCTCGCGGTAGCTGCCGGTGGTGAGCAGGCCCGAGACGTGGTCGTCGAGGTAGGAGACGATGGAGTGGCGGAGCTTGCCGCCGCCGAGCCGGTTGTCCATCTCCCGGTAGGTGCGCGTCAGCTCGCGGATCGCGTCGATGTCGGCGCGTCCGACCTTGCGGGGCCCGGTGCCTGCTGGGGCGCTGGCTGGCGGGCTTGTGAGCCAGCGCAGCGCGGAGGCGGGCAGCGCGGACGCGGTGAAGACGGTGCTGACCAGGAATCGCCGTCGCTGCACGTCGGCCCTCCACAAGGCGGTTGAGGTGGCTACGGTGTCGGCCCACTCGACGGGAAGGTGCAGGCCGAGGTCGCTGGGCAGGTTGCTGGGCGTCATGCCCAGCTCGGTCGCCGGGACCTTCCGGCCTAGGGCGTTGCCTAGGACAGCGGCGGCCAGCTCAGGCACTGGTGGCCGGGGCTGCTCGCCCGCCAGCCACCGCAGGACCGACGTGTGGTCGCACCGCACGTCGGCTACCCCCTGGGTGGCGGCGAGGTCAACGACCCGGCGGGCCAGGCCCTTGTTGGACATTCCGGCCTCGTCCAGCAGGGACCTGAGCCGCTGGTTTTCTTCCTTCGGCTGTCGTGGCACGTCACTGCCCTTCTGAACCGGAGTGGACACGATCAGTGTGACATCGCCACGCGCTGTTGGTGCCGTACCGGGTGATTCACACCCCCCGCGCGCACATCCACTCCCACTTCGGGCACTCCCGCCCGAGGCCCGGCCGGGGTTGGCTGACGGGCATGGCAATCACGCACAAAGCGGCCCGCGCGGCGGCGCAGCTGCACGAGGCCGCCCAGGAGGTGGCCCGCCTCGCCGCCCGCCGAAGCGCCGAGACAGAAGGGCAGCCAGCCGCGCCGCGCGCACCTGCCTGTCCTGCGCTCGCCAAGGACCGGGCGGAAGAGGCCTGCCTGCTCCCAGCGGAGTACGGGAACCGCGAGATCGCGTCCGTGTGGCCGACGGCGCCCCCGGCGACGTCAGGGAAAGCGGCGTGCGTCGGGGTGGCTGGAATGACTGTCCCTGTCTCTGAGGCCTGCGACACGAAAGAGACGGCTGATCGCCCATGACGAGCGCCAGCGCGACCGGAAGCTCCCTCCAGGTCGTCCCCGCGTCCCGGAGGTCGGCCCCGCCCGCCGCATGGTGGGCGCGTGACTTCGCGGGCGAGGCGGCCCAGGCCGGTGAGGTGCGGCACTGGATCACCGACCTGCTGCCGGAGTGCGACGCCCTGGCGGACGTGCTCCTGCTCGCCAGCGAGCTGTGCGCGAACGCGGTCGTCCACACCCGCAGCGGGCAGTCCGGCGGCCAGTTCACCGTGGACGTCGAGTGGTCACCCGAACTGGCCAGGGTCGTGGTCGGGGACCAGGGGTCGCTGGAGATCCCGGTGGCCGGGGCGGGATCGGCTGGCACGGCCTGGAGCGAAGAGTCCGGGCGGGGGCTGTGGCTCGTCGATGCCATGGCCGATGACTGGGGGACGGCCAGCGTCGCCGAGGGCCGGTGGGTCTGGTTCAGCGTGGACTGGCAGGCCAGGGGCGGCCCGCCGCTAGCGGCGCCTGGAGGCACCGGCACCGCGATCGCGGCCATTACCGAGATCCGCGCCGCGTTCCCCGGGACGACGGCCTGGTGGGGCCACCAGACCAGGACCTGGCGAGCAGTCCTGCCCGAGGCCGCCGCCGGCAGCCTGGTCAGCGCGCCCACCCCCGTCCGGCTCTGCCAGGCCCTGGCCAGCGCCTACCCGAGGCTGGCACGGCCAGCCTGGCCGCCGGGCCAGCGCCATGGCCCAGGATCTGGCGTGGCCGGGACCGCGGGGGCGACCCCTGACCTCCCGGCCACGCCGCAACAAACGCCAGCCTGCTCGGCTGCCCCACTGGAAAACGCTCAGGGAAGGTCATCCCAATGATCGCCGCGCAATGTGCCTGCGGGTTCGCCGAACTCGACGATGAAACGCTCATCGACCATCTTCAGCTGGCCTTCGAGCCGGCAGACCACACCGGCAACGACGGCATGGTCCACGAGGAAGCAGGCCGACTGTCGTGCCTATGTGGGTTCACCGCCATAACCGGCGATGACCTCGACCAGCACCTGCTGTCGGTCTTCACTCCCGCTAATGCCATCGGCCAGGACGGCCACAAGCACGCGCCGGCGCGGGACCACAGTGAAGGCTGACCTCCAGGCCCGGCCGCCGGGCGCCAGTGTGCCGGAGGCCATGCGTGAGGCCGCCGCGCGGGCGGGCAGCCGGCACAGGCTGGCTGACCCGGTGCTGCTGGCCAGGGTCCGCGACGCCCTGGTACGGCTCCCCGACAGCGCGTTGCACCGTGGCTACTTCGAGATCCCAGGCGACTGCCTGGCATCTCCCCGCCCGCGCTCCACCACCCCTGATCTCCGCCATTCTCCAGGCGAGCACACCCCAGCTACGCGGGAGACTGCCCCGTGATCGTCGTCGATGGCGAGGCCATCACCCCGGGCTCCGGCGAGAACCATGACGGGCACAGCGAGCCTGAGGCGTTGCGCACGACCCGGCTGGAACTGAAGCTGTGCCAGGCCCTCGTGGCACTCAACCCCTCGCCCGACCTGCGCGCGCCCCTGCATGCGCGCATTGCCGCCCAACTGCGGAAGCTGACCCGCTACGACGTCACCGACCCAGACACCAGGCAGGCCACCGACCTCACCGGCGAGGAACTACACCAGGCAGCGGGGGTCATCCGGGCCATCCGAGCCCTGCCCACCTGGCCGACCATGAGCTACCAGGGCAGCAGTGGCCTGCGCACCGCCCTCGGCGGCTACGCCCTCGACATCGCCGACGAACTCGACAAACGAGCAGGCCGAAACACCCAGCCATGATAGGTGGCCCCACTTGATGCGCGACGGGTCCTGCGTTCCCTGAAGTCCCGACCGCTGTCGGGTTGGGGGTCAAAACCCGTGATTGTCGGTGTGATCGTCTGCGGCTGCTTCAAGAGAGCTGGAGCCGATAAAAATGTGGGTTGATGGCCAGGGTGGAGGGTCCTGGTGAAGCTTCCAGGTCAGATGGATGATGGCGAACCTGCCGTCGTCCGCCCGGAAGGCCGCACTGTCGCGGGCGGAGCAGCCGACGATGCCCGCTCATGCTCGGGTGCAAACTAAGGGGTCTGTCAGGACTGGACCCCGGCCATCTTCTACGGGAACAGGTTAGCCTGGCCAGCCAGCCATCAGCGCGAACACCTCCACGGGCAGGACGTTGATAGCCGACTTGTGGAACAAGTCCTTCCGTCCGGGATCATCTGCCGTCGTGCACTGTCGCAGGTAGGGACTTGTTGAGTCATGTGCGACACGTTCCGTCGGGGTGTCGTTCACGGATTGGAGCGCTTCTCGCACGTATAGTCACCTCTCGTTCACTAGTGGCGATTGGGGTGGGAGATGCGGGAGTTCCACCCGTTCCAGGTGCGGTTGCCGTCCGGCGACCGGTACTGGACGGTGGTCGACGCGGCGTACAGGCCGGTGCCGGAGGCCGACGAGTGGCTGCTGCACGTCCGGCTGGGCCGCGACTGCGCGGAGAGCACGACGGAGGCGTACGCGCGGTCGCTCGGCCTGCTGCTGGACTGGTGCGTGGTGACCGGCCTGGACTGGCGGGCGGCGCCGGGGCAGCTTGGCCGGTTCGTGTACTGGGTCCAGCGCTATGACCCGGACGTGCCCGCGATCGCCCAGGTGCGCGTGGTCCGTGGCGCCCGCAGGGTCAACGCGATCCTCGCCGCGGTGCGGGAGTTCTACCGGCACGCGGCGGCGACCGGCCTGGCCGACAAGTCCGTGCTGGACGCGCTGTTCGACCTGGTGACCGACTTTGACCTGCCCGCCGACGTTCACGGGGACCGGGCCGGGCTGCGGCTCCGGGGCAGGCCCCGCCACCGGCTGTCCGAGCCCGAGCGGGTCGTCGACAACGCCAGCGACGACGAGGTGCTGGCACTGCTGCGGGCCTGCCGCAACGCCCGCGACCGGTTCATCGTGCTGGCGTTGTGGAGGGTCGGCAACCGCCGCGGCGAGCTGACCGGCGTCCGGGTCGAGGATGTCCACTTTCTGCCGGACTCGTCCCGGCTGGGCTGCCGGGTGCGGGGCGAGCACCTGCACGTCCGCCGCCGGGAGAACCCGAATGGGGCGGTCGCCAAGTCCCGGCGGGGCCGGGCGGTTCCCGCTGACTGGATCGTCGTCCAGGCCTACGACCAGTACACGCTGGAGCGCGCCGCCTGCCTGCAGGCCCGCCAGAGCGACTTCCTTCTGGTCAACCTGTTCCGTGAGCCGCTCGGCGCCCCGATGCGGCCCCGGGCGCTCAACGAGCTGCTGACGGACCTGTCCCGCCGGGCCGGGCTGTCCCGGGCGATCCACCCCCATCAGCTGCGGCACTCGATGGCCACCAACGTCGTCGCCGCAGGGGCGACACTCGACGAGATCCGCGAGTTGCTTGGTCACGCCGCGATCACCTCCAGCCAGGTGTACTTGCACCCGTCACCTGACCGGCTCCGGGCAGCCATCGACCGGGTCGACCTGCCCCGCGCGACGGGAGCCCGCCGGTGACCGCCGCAGCCGCCAGGGCGCTCGCCCTCGCGCCGGCCATCGCGAGCCAGCCCGGCGAAGACCGGGCCGGGCGGGTGCGGGCGCTGCTGCACCCGGAGTTCCTGGCCGGGGTCTGGCAGGCCGACGGCGAGGTGTTCGCGCCGCCTCGCGATCACCCGCTGCTCGGGCTCCGCGAGTGCGCCGTCACCGGCTGCGGGGCCGGGATCCGCAGCGCCGGCGCTGACCTTTGCACGACCTGCGCCAGGAAGTTCAGGGACAGCGGCCTGCCGATGGAAGAGTTCACGGCCATCCCGCCGGGCAGGGCCCGCAGGGACGAGATAGCCTGCCTTGTCCCTGAGTGCCCGCGCCCTTCCGGCTTCCGCGTCCGGCTCTGCAAGGTTCACTACGCCCAGTGGCGCATGACGAGGCTGCCTGCTGAGGAATGGGCAGCGTCCCCGGCCGCCCGGCCGCTGCCGTCGTTCGGGGAATGCCTGGTGGTCTCCTGCAGCCGGTCGGCAGACGGCAGGAAGCAGTTGTGCCCTCCGCACCTGCGGAGATGGCTGGCCGCAGTGAAGCAGGGAGAGGCGGAAGCCGGGTTCGGGCGCTGGCTCGCGTTCGAGGAGCCGGTCAACCTCGACCACTTCGTGATCCTCAAGGGGCTCCCCGAGCAGGTCCGGCTCGAGGTCCTGCTCGCCCTCCAGTTGCGAGCCGACGCCGGGGTCAAGGCGCCGATCACGGCACTGCGGGCGGTCGTGGCCGCGCTCCGCCAGGGCCAGGCGGCCACCATCGATGACCTGGACGAGACCCTGATCAAGCGGACCCGCCACGACGCCGGCCTGATGGCCCGCCAGATGGCCGGGGCCGTGCAGCGGGCGCTGGTCACGCCTGCCGAGGAGCAGCGCAAGGACACCTGGGACCTGCGAGTGCTGGGCCTGGGCGGGTGGATCCGGTTCGCCGGCATCTCCCAGGACTGGCTGCGGGAGACCGCGAAGGCATGGGCCGCGGAAGACATCCCCCGGCACCGCGGACGCCAGGCGGCCGCCTCGGCCAAGAACACGGTCTCCTCCGTCGGCGACCTGTCGGCCAGCCTGCGGCTGGCTCGCGACGACCACGGCGAGGACCCCGCAGCGCTGAGCCGCCGCGACATCATCGACTTCACCAACCGGCAGGCGCACCTGCACCGCACGGGTGAGATCACCGAGAACATGCGCCTGGCGGACTGCCGGTCGATCCGCCGCTTCCTGGCCGACATCCGGGCCATGGGCCTGACGAAGCCCGGCGGCATCGCCGCCGGGCTGCCCGACGACTTCATCATGGGCCGCCAGGACATCCCGCCCGAGCCCGACGAAGGCGAGGAAGGCCGGGACCTGCCCGCCTGGGTCATAAAGATCCTCGACGCCAACCTGCACGTCATGGAAGAGCGCAGCGGCACCGACATGCGCCGCATGACCGAGCTGATGATGGACACCGGCAGGCGCCCCGACGAGATCTGCCAGCTGCGGCTGGACTGCCTGGAGCGCGACGCCCAGGGGAAGCCGGTCCTGATCTACACCGACTCCAAGAACCACAAGCCGGGCCGGCGGCTGCCGATCGCCGAGGAGACCGCCAGGATCATCGCCAGCCAGCAGGCAGACGTCCGCGCGAAGTACCCCGGCACGCCGCCCGGTGACCTGCCGCTGTTCCCGCGCGACTACACGAACCCCGACGGGACCGGCACCTACGTCGAGACGGGCCTGTCGAACACGCACCGCCAGTGGGTCAACCTGATCACCGGCAAGCTCGTCACCACGGTAACCGGCGAAGACGGGCGGCCCGTCGAGCAGGCCTTCGACCGGCTCGCGGTCGTCCCCTACGCCTACCGGCACAGCTACGTTATCTGTACTGCTCCGGCCCTGTGAGGGACGTGGGTTCAGCGGCGTGGCACGCCGGTGCCTTACGAATATCCGGTATTTGTGTGGCACGTCAGTTACGTTGTGTCACGTGACCGATTTGATTGACCTGCGGTTCCAGGCGGAGCGGGCAGTGTCTCCCCTCGACGGTGCCGAGCTGTGGGTGGTGCTCGATCCCGGGTTCGTCATCCACCGGGAGGCCAGCGATTTCCTGCGGGCGCTGCACGGGGCCAGCCGTTCGCCTCACACGATCCGCGCCTATGCCGGGCGGGTGGCGGGCTTCCTGGGCTGGTGCGCTGGGCAGGGGGTGGACTGGTCCTCGGTCAGCCTGGCGGCGCTGGCCCGCTTCAAGCACTTCATCGAGGTCACCCCGGGCCGGGGCGGGCGGCTGCGTTCGGGGGCCACGGTCAATGCCACGCTCACCGGGGTGTGTGAGTTCCTGCGGTTCTGCGCCCGGACCGGGCTGATCGAGATGACGGTGGCCGAGCAGCTGTCGGAGCCGCGGTGGCTGCGGTTCACCCCGCCGGGGTTCGATGCCGGGGAGTCCGGCCAGTTCCGCACGGTGCGGGCCGGCCCTGAAGGCGCGGGTGCAGGCACCGTTCCCGGAAGCGCTGACAGATGAGCAGGCCGAGGCGGTGCTGGCGTGCTGCCGCCGTCCCCGCGACCAGTTCCTGGTAGTTCTTCTTCGGGACACGGGCCTGCGGATCGGTGAGGCGCTGGGGCTGCGCGGGGCGGACATGCACCTGCTGCCGGACTCACGCGCGCTGGGCTGCACGGTGGTGGGGGCGCATGTGCACGTGCGGCACCGGGCTAACCCGAACGGCGCGCTGGCGAAGTCCCGTTTCCCGCGGACCGTGCCGGCCAGCGACGCGGTGCTCGCCGCTTACGCCGACTACCAGCACGAACGGGCCTGGCTGGCCGGCGAGGACGGGACTGAGATGGTCATGGTCAACCTCTATCATCAGCCGCTCGGCGCGCCGATGACCTACCGGGCCGCGAAGGGCTGGTTCGAGCGGCTCGCGGCTGGATGCGGGTTCCCCGTCCGGCCGCACATGCTGCGCCATACCGCGGCCACGAACTGGGTCCGGGCCGGCATCGACCTTGACGTGGTCCAGGCCCTGCTCGGCCACGCGTCGCTGGCCTCGACGACTGTCTACCTGCACGCCCGCGATGAGGACAAGCGCCGCGCGGTGGAGGCCGTCGCGGCAGGGAAGCGGTACCTGTGAGCGGACGCGCGCTGCGGGCCGTCCCTGACGACGCCCGCGGCGAGCCGCGCGATGCCCAGGGCTGGGCCGGGTGGCTGCGCGCCCGGCTGGACCCGGCCTGGCGCGCCGGCGAATGGGACGGCGAGGCCTTGCTGTTCACCGGCGACCTGGACAGCGCGCGGACCGCGGCATGGCCGTGCCGCACCCCGGGATGCCCGACGGCGACGCGCCGCACGTCCGGGCGCTGCGATGGCTGCCGCCGCGCCCGGGTGGCTCGGGCCTGTGCTGGGCCGATTTCGACACCGCGCCGCCGCCGCGGGCTACTCGCCCGCTGCATCCGGGGAACTGCTCGGTGCCCGGCTGTGAAGGCGATCTGCACTGCGCCGGCCTGTGCTTCCGGCATGAGCGCGCCTGGGGGAAGGACCGTACCGAGCCGGCTGACGGCGTTCGCCGCGCGGGCCCGCCCGCTGACCCGGGCCGCGGAATGCCGGGTCCCGGGCTGTGACCGGGAGGGCGTGGTCCGGCGCGGGCTGTGCCGTTTCCACGACCAGCGGCTGCACCGCCGGGGCATCCTGGCCGGTGACGAGCTGGCCGCCTGGGTGGCCAGCGAGCGGCCCCGCCTGGGGGTGCACCAGTTCTCCCTCGCCGGGCTGCCCGTGCTGCTGCGCGCGGAGCTGCTTTACGCGCTGCAGCACCGTGACCAGGCACCGCCACCGCTGGACCCCACTGAAGTGCGGATCCTGCTCGCCCGCCTCGGCGGCGCGGCCTCATTGCGCGGGGCCGACCCGCAGGTCGTCTGCGAGTCGGGCGGCACGCAGTACAACGCGGGGACCCGGGGCCTGTTCCGTGGCCTGCGCCGGCACCTGGACCGGGCCTGGGCCCAGTACGCCGGCGCGGACCCGTTCGCCGGCGACGTGTGGCAGGTCGCGCTGCTCGACCTGCCCGTCAACGCCTCCCGCCGCTGGCCGGCCACCCAGGGCGAGATCGACTTCCGCGTGATCGAGCCGGCCTGGCTGCGGGAGATCGTCAGGGACTGGGCCCGTTCCGCCCGCCCTTACCTGCAGCGGCTGCGGGAAACGCTGCGCGCGTGCCAGGCCGCCTCGCACGCGCTCATCACCGCCGGGCCCACCGACCCGGCCAGCCTGGGCGCCGGCGACTTCACCCGCATCCTGGATGCGATCAGCACCCAGCGGCGCACCGACGGCGATCTTTACTCAGCCAACCACCGCAACCTGATGATCTACCAGTTCTGCCAGGTCATCGAGCATGGCCGGGCCAGCGGGCTGATGAGCGTGGTGCCCGACCCGTTCCGCCCCGCCACCCGGCAGCGGGTCCGCGAGGACCCCAACGAGGACGAGCTCGGCAAGGCCCTGCCCGAGATGGTGATCCGCCAGCTCGACGCCAGCCTGCACCTGCTCGGCCCGGCCGGGCGGGCCGGGGCGATCACCGCAGCCGACCTGCAGCAGATGCACCAGGTGATCTACCAGATCCTGCGCGACACCGGGCGGCGCCCCGGCGAGGTAGCCAGCCTGAGGACCGGCTGCGTCGAGGTGATCAGCGGCCAGCACAACCTGGTCTACGACAACCATAAGGCGGGGCGGATGCGCCGCCGGCTGCCGGTCACCGCCGGCACCGCCGAGATCATCCTGGCCTGGCAGCAGCATCGCGCTTCGCTGCGCGTGCCCCCGGCCCTGGACCGGTGGCTGTTCCCCAGCCCGCTGCTGCGCGCCCGCCAGTCCCGCGGGCACATCACGCCATCCTGCGTGGCCCGGGGGTTCAAGGCCTGGACCGGCCAGATCGGTGTCATCGACTCCGAGCTGCCCGGGCCCGGCGGCACCCCGGCACCGTTCGACCCGTCCCTGATCACCCCGTACGCGCTGCGCCATTCCTACGCCCAAAGACACGCTGACGCCGGCGTTCCGGTGGACGTGCTCAAAGAGCTCATGGACCATGCGTCGGTGACCACCACGATGGGCTACTACCAGATAAGCCTCAAACGCAAGCAGCAGGCCATCCGCGCGGTCGGCCAGCTGGCCACCGACGCAGCCGGCAACCCCGCCCCGTTCGCCAGCACCACCGCCTACGAGCGGGCCTCGGTCGCGGTGCCGTTCGGCAACTGCACCGAGCCATCCAACGTCAACGCCGGCGGAGGCACCTGCCCGATCCGCTTCCAGTGCGCTGGCTGCGGCTTCTACCGGCCCGACCCCTCCTACCTGCCGGCCCTCGAACAGCACATCGCCGGCCTGCGCGCCGACCGGGAAACCGCCCGGGCAATGGATGCCGCCGGCTACGTGCTGGCCAGCCTCACCGCCGAGATCGACGCGTTCACCGCCGTGACCGAGGCGATGCACCGCAAGCTCTCCCAGATGGACCCCGCCCAGCGCGCCGAGATCGAGGAGGCCAGCCGGATCCTGCGCCGTGCCCGCGCCGCCCGCACCCTGCCGCTGATCCCCGCAGCCGTCCGCGCCACGGGGACCGCATGACCGCCCCCGGCCGCGCCCAGGCCATGCTGGCCGCCCGCGCCAGAGCCAGCCAGGACAAGCGGCAGCGTGCCCTGGACGCCGTGCAGGCCCTCGAAGCCTCCGGGACACCGGTCACCGCGACCGCGGTTGCCGCCGCTGCCCAGGTATCCACCTGGCTGGTCTATGCCGGCGGCGTCCGCGAGCACGTCGAAGCCGCTCAGCGTCGCCAGGGCGAGCATCAGCCCAGGCCCGGCCCGGTCACCCCGCCCCGTCGCGGCGCCCCGGCCACCCTGGCCAGCCTGCGCACCGACCTCGCCATCGCCCGCGAGGAGATCCGCCTGCTCCGCGCCGAACGCGACAAGCTCCGCAGCCGGCTCCGCCTCCAGCTCGGCGCCGAAATCGAAGGACCTGACAGGGCCGAGCTGATCGCCCGCGTCGCCGACATCGAAGCCGCCGCCCGCCAGCTCGCCGCCGAGCGTGACGCCCGCGCCGCCGAAGCCAGCCACGCCCAGCGGCAGGCCCGCGAGCTCCAAGACGATCTCACCGCGGCCCGCGAAAGCCTGCGCCGCGCGATCCGCCAGGCAAACCGGTGACCCGCGTCGCCCGCAACACTGAGCAGCCGCAACCATCAGCCCGGGCAGCCGTGACCAGTTCCGTCACGTCACGAAACGACACCGGCCAGCCCGCCCGATGCCTGCACTGCGACACCGCCCTGCCTGACCAGCCAAGGCCCGGGGGCGGCCGCAAGCCCCGGTACTGCACAGACGCATGCAAGGCCAGGGCATACCGGGCCCGCCAGCTCACAACCCGGGCCAGGCCGCCGGAGGAAGTCACGCTGCCAGCCACCGCAGCGGCCCGGTACGCCCGCGCCGCCGAAATCCACCGCCAGATCAGCGAGCTCGTCACCACCCTCGCCGACATCGCCAGCGGCCAGCAGGCGCTGTTTGAGGTTTCCCCCGTTTCCCGGACACGTCGGGTGTGGGGTCAGCCGGCCAGGTCTGGCGGTTTGCTGTCCGTGTGGTGCTCACGGTAGCGGCGCTCGTACTCGGCCGGGCTCAGCATTCCCAGCGAGGAATGCCTTCTGTATGGATTATACCAGCATTCGATCCATTCGAAGATCGCGTTACTGAGTTGCTGCCTCGTTTCCCATGCCGTGCGGTCGAGCAGCTCCAGCTGCATCGTGCCCCAGAATGATTCCATGAGAGCATTGTCATAGCAGTCGCCGATCGTTCCCATCGAGCCGAGAAGGCCGGAGTCCCGGAGCCGTTTTCCCCAGGCCCATGCGGTGAACTGGGTTCCGTGGTCGGAATGCAGTACCGTTTTCCCGGATTCTGGCTCCCGGCGGGCGACGGCCATGGCGAGCGCGCTCGTGACGAGCTCCGTGTCCTGGCGGCTAGCGATTGACCAGCCGATTACCTTCCGGGAGAAGACCGCGAGGACGGCCGCGCAGTACAGCTTTCCCTCCCTGGTGGGGTGCTCGGTGATGTCCGTCACCCACAGGGCGTCCGGCCAGGTCGCGGTGAAGTCGCGCTTGACCAGGTCTTCCTCCGTGGCCGCGTGGACCAGGTTCCTCCGGCCCCGCCGGCGGTAGGCGCCCTGGATGCCGTTCTCCCGCATGAGCCGCTCGACGCGCTTGCGGTTCACCTCCATTCCCATGCCGAGCCGCAGTTCCGCCGCTACCCGCGGCGACCCGTACGTTCCCCTTGACTCCTCGTGGACTTCCCGTATTGCCTTCAGCAGGTCCCGGTTCTCCAGGTCGCGATGTGATTCCGGCCGTCCGGCCCATTCGTAGTAACCCGAGCGCGACACGCCCAGGGCCCGGCAGGCCACCGAGATGTCGAGTCCATCTTCGGCAAGGTCACGGACCAGCCGGAACGCTATTTTGGAAGGACGTTCTCCCTGGCGAAGTACGCTGCTGCCCGCTTCAGGATCTCGTTCTCCTGCTCCAGCAGCCTGTTCCGCCGCCGCAGCTCGGCGAGCTCTTCTTCTCGGCGCTGGAGAGCTTATTTCCTCCGCCGCCCTTATCGTCGGCGTCGGCCTGGGCCATCCAGTTCCGCAGGCACGACTCGCTGATCCCCAGGTCCTTCGCCAGCCTTCCTACCGGCGTTGTGCCCTCACGGGCAAGGTCGACCGCTCGCAGCCGGAACTCAGGCGGGTGCGGTGGGGGCATAGTGACATCCTCCCAGGTGACGCGAGGTCACCTCAGGTCGGGTGTCCGGAGGAAGGGGGGAAGCTCAGTTCGAGTCCACCACCAGCAGCAAGCCGGTACGCACCACCATCAAGAAACTGAGCAAGCTCACCAGCGAACTGGCCGCCCTCGCAGCCGCGGTAAGCCCGCGCTGAAACATAACGTCACGAAACCCGCACCGCAGCCCGACCAGCGTCGCTCACGTCACTCACGTCACTCACCCACGGAAACCAGCTCCGACCTGGCACTTCTCAAAATCGAGTACAGATAACCCACGCCCAGAGGCACGCCGACGAGGGCGTCTCCCCGGACGTGCTGCGTGACCTCCTTGGTCACGATTCCATCCAAACTACGCTCGGTTACTATCGAGTCACTGAGAAGCGGGTCCGGGCGGCAGTCGACCGGGTCAGCGCCCACCAGTTCGACGGCCAGGGCCGCCGGGTCATGCTCGAGATCCGCGGCCTGCTGGCCGACGAGCACGCCCGGATGCGAGTCGGGCAGGTGGCCGTCCCGTTCGGGATCTGCACCGAGCCATCCAACGTCAAGGCCGGCGGCCAGGCCTGCCCCTACAAGTTCACCTGCCTGGGCTGCGGGCACTTCCGCAGCGACCCGTCCTACCTGCCCGAGCTGAAGTCCTACCTCCAGCAGCTGCTCGCCGACCGCGAGCGCGTCCTGGCGGCGACCGACCTGCAGGACTGGGCAAAGGACCGGGCCGCGCCACGCGAGGAGGAGATAAGCCAGCTCCGCGACCTCATACGCCGCATCGAGGCCGACCTCCACGACCTGACTGAGCAGGACCAGGCCATGATCGCCGAGGCAGTCACGGTGATCCGCAAGACCCGCCAACTCGTCAGCCTCGGCATGCCTGCCGTCCGCCCGGCCGCAGGGACCGGGTGAGGCGGCGATGACCAGCACGCCCGAGACCCCGCTCGCCAAGGCCAGGCGGCGCGACGCCGACCGGCGGCGGCAGCGCGTCCACCAGGCCCTCGCCGACATGCGCACCGACGGGTCCGACATCACCATCTCCGCCGTCGCCGACCGGGCCAGGGTCCACCGGTCACTCATCCACCGCCACCACGACCTACACGCCGCCGTCCTGAAGGCCGCCGCCGAGACCATCACCGATCCGTCCCCGGCCGCCACCGCGATCAGCCACAAGTCCGCGCTGGCGGAGAACGCCAGCCTCCACGAGCAGAACCGCCGGCTCGCCCGGCAGGTCGGCGACCTGGAGCACCGACTGTCGGAGTTCCTCGGCCAGCAGGCGTTCGACCGCACAGGCCTCGGCCCGCCCGACAGCCACGCCGCCCTCCAGGCCAGCCTCGACGCCGAGCGCCAGGCCGTCCTGGACCTCCGCCGCGCGCTGGAAGAACGCGACGACGAACTCGCCGCCGCCCGCGAGGCCAACCGGCGGCTCATGAACCAGCTCAACCGCCCCGGCCCGTGACGCCGGCCCACCTCGACAGGAGCACCATGACCACCGGGCACTGGCTCGCACCGATCCTGCTTCACCAGGCCAGCGGCGACCGCGGCCTGGAGGCCGCCATCACCCTGCTCGACGAGTCCGGCTGCTGGCTGGACCGCGACGACTTCGCCGGCCAGTACGCCATCCACGCCCTGACCGACGACGGCAGCGGAACCGCGGTGTTCTGCATCGACTGGGAGGCCGCCACCACGGCTGTCGACTGCGGCGAGCTGCCCTGCAGCGCCGGCGAGAGCGCCATCCTGGAACTGGCCGCCAGCCTCGCGGCGGGGCAGCAGGTCAGCCTCCGGGACATCCTGCCGCGCGTCGACCAGCGCAACGCCGGCATGGCCGCCGCCACGGTCGCGCACGCCGCCACGACGGCTCCCTGCCAGGCGGCATGCCCCGTCGAGGAGCATTCCGTTCGGCAACCCGGCCAGCCTCGCCAGGATGCTCACCGTCATCGACGAGTTTCTCCGCAGCCCGCACATGCCCGCTCGCCTGGCCGCTTTCCTCTCGGCCGCCGGGCACCCGCACCCGGGCTACGACGCCGGCCTGCTCATCGACGATGTCTCCTTCACCGCGCTGCGGCTGCGCCAGCTCACCGGTCACGACGCCGAGGTCACCGCCTGAGCAGGCCGCGGGAACTCATCCCACGTCCGTCCGTCCAGCAGTCGCCCGGCACGGCCCTTCCCGACCCGCCACACGCCGGCCCAGGACCCGCCGTCGGCCAGCGCGGCCTGCTCGCCGGCCACGCGGCCATCGGACGCGCAGACGTAAACCCGCGGCTCAGGCTGGCCGGGGCCTGATCCCAGGTCCACTGGCCGCGCTGTTTGAAGAAATACGGAACCCCGGCATCCTCGCACTGCTCCCGCAGCGACCTCGCCCAGCGAGGGTGCATCGGGCGGGCGCGAGGGCCGGACTCGCCGCCGGCGATGACCCAGTCCAGCCCGTTCCCGAGCCACGGCCGCAGGTCCAGCTCGCCGAGTAGCGGCTCGCAGCTGGCGAACCGCACCCCGGCCGCCGTCACCGAGGCCAGCTTGGCCAGCCGGACGGGCACCCACTTCCCGGACTCCACCGTCACCCCGGCCCACAGGTTCGGCAGGAACCGGGACTCCACGGCGGCCCGCGCCGACTCCGGCGGGTCATAGGACGCAAGGGCCTCGCCGACCTGGCCCCAGAACTCGTCGCTGCCCAGCAGCGAGGCCATCCTGCCGGGCCGCTTGGTGAGCACCTGGAACGTGTGCCGCTCCGCGACCGCCACGACGGCGAGCACGCGGGCGATCATCTCCGCCGGAACGGCGTCAATGAACAAATCGGACATGCTGTTGACGAAATACCGGGTCGCCTTCCTGCGCCGCAGCGGCACCTCCAGCCGCTCTGGCCATAGCCGCACGTCAAAGCCCTGCTCGAACGGGTGCCCGGGAATCCCCCGCCACCGCTCGGCGAACGTCTCCGCATAGCAGTTGTCGCAGCCCTCGGACACCTTCACGCAGCCCGTCACCGGGTTCCACGTCGCGCCCGCCGACCCGTCATCCGATCGCGTCCACTCGATCTTCGTCGCCGCGCTCATGACCGGCCCCCGAAAGTCGCCTGGCGCTTGCAGCGACGATCGCGCCGGACAATATGTCCATGGATGTTCCCGGGCTGCTTCGACGCGCAGCCGATCTCGTGCCGCCTGACGCCAGGAGCGATGCCGGCCTCGGCGCCGACGACATCCGCGGCTACCTCCTCGTGAACGAGTGGGAGGTCGCACTGGACATCCTGGAAGACTTCGACGGGATCCAGTGGCAGACAGTCGAGTTCTGGGCCCTGCTCGCTGACGCTGCCCGGCAAATGTCGCTCAGCAGCCGCGTGACCTGGCACCAGTGGCGCAGAGGAGAGACCCTCCACGGCATCATTAGGGCCGACCTGCAACTCATCGCCCCAGACGCGGGCGGTCGTCGCACGCCAGTTCCCGGGACCGGGCAACTGCGACCGATGTGGGCCATCAACCATCCCGCTTCGGGAAGTGGATCCGATCTGCACGTCGCCAGAATCTGGGTCGAATCGGCTACCGAGATCGGACCGGGAGAGCAGGGCTCCATCAGGCTCGCCCCGCTCACTCCGGCGAACTGGCACCACTTGGCGCCCGGCGACGTGATCACCATGCACGAGCGCCAGCCAGTGTCCGGAACCGCCACGATCACAGAGATCAAACACCCGCAGGCCTCGGCCACTGCATAGCCCGGCGGGACCACGGGAAAAGCGACGGGAGCAGCACGTTGGCGACACATGTCGCGCACGGATAGGCGCCAAGCAATACGAGTTGGACTGCGGAAACGCCGGAAGCTGCGGCTTCACCCCGACAGAAAGGTCGAACATACTGTTCACGAAGGTCGGCTCGGCGCCGCTTCCAGTGCAGTGACTGTTCAAGGCGTTCCTCTGACTGTTCGCACCCTCGAAGGGCAAGACGGTCTGGCTTGCATGGAACCCTTATGATGGATGCCCTGCCGGTAAGGCCCATGGGATGAGGTTCGGGTCATGTTTACGTATAACGAGAATCGTGTACTTTTTGTGGAGAATGGTCGCTTGGTTTTCCCGAACAAGGTCAACGTTCGTATAGAGTTCGCTCCCAACCCTGCGCTAGGCGACCAGCTTCCTGGTTTGACTTGTCTAGCCGGATCAAGTCATCGCCTTACCTGGGATGCCAATACAGGGCGCTCCTTGGCCGAGTCTGATCCGCCACTCCCCAGAGCTAAAGCAATTGTCGCCCTAGATGGCATCGCAATGCGCATAAACGGGCGTTCCTTGAGGGTGGAATTTGAATGCGCGTCGCGGGATCAGCTGCTGGGGATTTTGGGTGCCTTGCATTTCGTCGCGCCGATTTCACTAAGCCTGGAATTCCTCGATCCGGTAATCCCGGTCATCACCTCTGGACGCGTAGGAAATGTGTCGTTTGTATGGCAAATCGGGCAAACGGCTATTTCGGTGGATAATCTTGGGCATCCTATCCGGGATTCCCGATGTGCCGGGGCACTGGAGCGTCTGCCGATCCTTTGTGATCCGCGTAACAGGCGACTGCTTGCCGCTTGCGTATATTTTGAAAAGGCCGTGCGCTTGCTGTTCGTGGGCGCCGGGCCGTCAGAGTTTGCCGGTGAAGCAATAGTCAATTTGGCCAAGGTCCTCGAAGTTCTATTCCCTGGCCCGCAGTCTCGTAATGCGGTGCGTGCGGGCCTAGCTGAGATGGGATACGAGAGCGCAATCATTGAAAGAAAGTTCGCCCCGGTCCTACTCTTGCGGTCCAAGCTCGACGCTGCCCATGTGCGTATGGCCACTCTTCAGGCGGATGAGCGCCGGAAGCTCCAGATCTATCTGGAGAATGTTACGCCTGAATTTCGCAAGTTGATTACGGGAGTTATCGAGGCCGTTGCCGCAGGTCGACTGGAATTGGCGAGATATCAAGATGACCGCAGCCCGGGGGATGAAATTGCAAAGATTCTCGACGGGATTGCTGGCCTTGCGGTGCCACGTCTCTCCGAATCCGGCGTCTAACCGTGCCTCTCCTTGATCTCCCTTCGTGCCCTCGGGGACGATAGGCATATGTCGTGATCGAAGTTCTCGTGTGAAATCCTGATAATCCTTCCCGTTGACATGGGTCCGGATACTGGTTATTTTATCGTAGATTTTGGAGTAATCCCTCTGGAATGTTGGCTTGGATACGACTAGCGTGTGCACGGCACCTGCTATCTGGAGAATCAGCTCTCCTCGCCGCCTTGAGGCCAAGTAGTTCAGCGGGGGTGTTGCGGGGCTGCCCGTGAAGTCGGACTCCTTGCTGTTCAGTAGCCATTTCCATTGTGCATGGGCAAGCTTGTTGCGATCATCAATGATCGGCGCTAGGTCGTTCTTCAGCGCATCAGCTATGGTTTGGTACTGTGCTAGGACGCCGGTTGCGGTGTTGGCGTCATCGATTTCTAGATGAAGAAGAACGGCGTAATGTCTTCGAATGGCGAATTCGACTGCGCGTAGCCAGCGATCGAGTTGGCTGCGTTCCTGTGCTAGAAGGCGCTTTTCCTTAGAATTAAATCCGTCGGGATCGTTTATGATTACGCGAAGTTGAGCTTCAGCCAGCAGGCCGATCATAAGCTGATGCATTCGTGCGGTGAAGTCTGTCGCCGGGGCATCTGATCGACGTATGGCATCTTTATGGGCGCGTTCGGCTTGCGTTATCCCAGCCTTGACTGCTCGGAGATTTTCGCAGTGCTTGCGAAAAGAATGACCTGCGGGCAGCAACGTCACAGCCTACTCCTAGACGCCGAGGCCCGCAGAGTTTCTGTCCCTGTGGACCTTGGCGTCCGGGAGTCAAACCCGGCATCTCCTCAGAACGCGTCTGAGGTGCGCCTCGTGCGCCCACGCCCAGTACAAGTTACCGGATTCGGAAGCGTTGTGCATCGGGTAATCACAAGGAAGGGCTGAGGGGTGGCCATGGGCGAGGTATCGGCCGGGGGATTGGAAGTGGTGCTGGGGTGCCGAGTCTGTTGCCGCTAGGAGTGCTCGGTCCTGCGGATGTCGTTGTTGTCTTGGTCGCAGGCCGATGGCGGGTTCCCGTCTTGGAGTCGAGACTGGCGATCTGACGGGCACCGTCCACCGACTGGGAGGCGTGTTGGTATGCGATGCAGTCAGGGTGGCCTGGGTAGGCGAGAGGGCCGATGGGTTGGGCCGGGTCGGCGGTGGTGGTTGCATGCTGGTCACGGTAGGCGGCGACGATGACGATGTGGCGTTGCCATTGATGGCGCTGATAGAGGGTGGTCGGTGGCGGGCCTAGGGCAGTGAGCCAGGGCGAGCGGTCTCGAATGGCGGTCTCGGCCAGTTCCTTGGTGCGGGCGCTGATGAGCGTGGCGGCCTCAGTCAGGTAGCGGGCGAGTGGTGTGCGGTCGGTTGCGGGTGGCGGGGGCGGCATCCACGGAGGCAAAGTCGGCCCGGCCTTGTAGAGGTCGGCCTCGGTCGACCTGGCCGTGGTGGTCTTGAGGATGGTGTCGATGCGCCAGGTGAGGACTTCGGCGGTGCCGTTGGCGCTCGTGGTCTCGCGCATCGAGAGGGCTAGGCGAAGTACGTGCTCGGGTTGCCATCCGGCCGTCTCGGCGTCCAGGAGTCGCTGAGTGACCGCGTCCCAGGCCGGGTCCGCGATCAAGGCGTGCCCGTGGAACTGGCCGAGGATCGTGAGTGCGGCCTGCTGGTAGCGAGGCTCGGCGTGCTGGCGGGCCGCGTGCAGGTACTTCGGCGCGAGGGTGGCTAGTGTCCCGGCTTGCTGCTGGGCGGTGGTGATGGTCTCGGTTGCGGACAGTGGCGTGCTCTCGGAGGTGATGATGTTGAGCAGGATCTCGCGGGCGGCGTACTGTCGCGGGTCGCGGCGGACGGTGTTGACCTTGGCGTCGTCGTCGAAGGGGTCATCGTGGGTGGCGATGTACAGGGTGGTGTGCTCGCGTGCGCGGGTGGCCAGGACGTAGAGGGCCTCGCGGGGCATGCCGACGGTGATGAGCGGGTGGGCGGTGTCGACGGTGGAGCCCTGGGCGCGGTGCGCGGTGGTGGCGTACAGGAGTTGCACGTGCTCGCTCACGTAGGCGGCGGGGAGTGTGACCCGGCCGCGGTGGCCCATGCCGCGCACCGTGAGCGATCCGTCGGGGTGGCGATGCTCGACGTGCCAGGCGTCGCCGTTCTTGGTCCAGTCTTTGCCGGCGAACAGGCTGAGGCGCCGGTCGTTGCGGCGGGTGACGATCCAGTCGCCTCGGCCGGCGAGGTTGCCGTCGCGGAGTTGGATGCCGTCGGGTTCGACTTGGCCGGCGGTTACGCGGTCGGCGCGGGCGCGGGCGGACAGGGTGGTGACGTCGGTGCCGCCGGCGGCGGCCATCAAGGTGATCTTCCCGGCGAGCATGTCGTGCTTCCAGCCGTTGTAGGCGGCCTGGGCCACAGCTTCGCGTGATCCGCCGTGGATGCGGTTGTTGCGGGCGTACCAGTCGATCGCGCCGGGGTCCCCGGCGCGGAGCTGGAGGGTGGCGGCGGCCTCGGCGGGGTCGTGGAACCGGTACAGCACGCTGAGTTCCGGCGTGCCGGGCTGGGAGGCGACCAGGCGGAGCGCGCCGCCGCCTTCGACTGCGGGCAGCTGGCGGTCATCGCCGAGGAGCCGGACGACCGCGCCTCGTGCGGCGGCCAGGGTGACCAGCTGGTCTAGGAGGAAGGTGCCGGCCATTCCGGCCTCGTCGACCAGGACCATGTCACCGCGGCCGAGCCGGAACATCTCCACGCTTGCTGGCACGGGTGCCCCGGCCTGGAGTGCGGCGGCGTGCGGGCCGGCGGTCCACTCGTGGAGGAACTTGTGGAGGTTCTCTGCCCGGGTGCCGAGCTCGCGGCCTAGCACGTCGGCTGCTGCTGCCGATGTCGCCAGCAGCACCAGGTGCACGCCGCCGTACCGAAGGACGTGGGCCAGGGCGCGCATGGCGGTGGTCTTGCCCGACCCGGCGGGACCGATCCCGGCCAGCAGGAGCCGTGAATCGGAGGCGAATGCGGTGACCAGGTGCCGCTGCCCGGCGTCCAGGGTGGTGCTGTTGGTGGCCTCGAACCCGTCGAGCGCAGCGGCCACGGACGGCCCGGCTAGGCCGCAGGCGGTGGGGGTACTGGTGGCGGTCAGGAGCCGCTGTTCGGCGTCAAGTACGGGTTGACTCGTGTAGCGGGTGGCGGTGTGGGCGGTGAACACGGACTCCCCGTCCGGGCGGCGGAGCTGCGGCGGGCTCGTCCAGCAGGGCGGGGGCCTCGACGCAGATCGAGTAGGCGGGGGAGAGGGCCAGGGCGGTGACGGCGTCGGCGAGGTGACGGTGCCGGGCGGGGGTCATGGCGGGGACGTTGTCGCGGAGCAGTCGCTCGGCTTCCGCGTGGATGTTCCAGGTGGTCCAGGTTGATCGCTTGGCTGCGACATTGGCCACGGCCCGTTCTGCTAGGGAGTGGATGTCGGTGGCGGGTGCGGGTCCTGGCGGGGGAGGGGTGGCGGGGATGGCGGCCATGACCTGGGTGAGGGCGGCGGGGCCGAGGGCGGCGGTGAGCTGGGCGCGCCAGGCGGCGCGCTTGTCGGCGAGGGTGGCGGGGGGCTTCTTGCCCTGGCGGGTGGCCAGGTTGGCCTGGCGGGCCAGGTGCTGGCGGGTGGCCTGGCCGGGGTCGTGGCCGTGCTCGTCGCGGTAGGCGCGGGCCAGGTCGGCGTAGCGGGCCTCGATCGCGGCGCGGCGGCGGGAGAACAGCGCGATCGCCTCGGTGGGGATGCCGGTGATCTCGCGGACGGGCGCCTTGCCGGGGGCGGTGCCGGGGCGGGGGGTGAAGGTGACGCCGAGCCGGGTGGTGAGGGCGGCCTCGAAGGCGGTGTTGTAGCACTCGGACGCGGCGGTGATCATGTGGTGCAGCGGGCGGGCGTCCAGCGCCCGCCACCGGCCGTCGGTGCCCTGGACCTTAGATGAGACCGCGACGTGGGTGTGGAGGCAGGGGTCCCCGGCGCGGCTGTCCCAGTGCTCGAACTCGGCCGCGATCAGGCCGTTGGTGGCGATCTGGGCGACGCCGTTCGCGCCGGTGCGGGTGAGGGCGGCGTGGTCCTCGATGAGGGCGAGCGCGGCGTTCTTTGCTTCCTCGTGGGCCTCGCGGATCGCGTCGCGGACCCACTGTCGCTCATCAACTGCCCACAGCAGGGCGGCCGACTTGATGGGAGAGAACACCAGGTCGAACCCGGCAACGGCGGCCCGCTGGCGGTGGGCCTCGTCCGCCTTGACGCGCTTGACCTCGGCCGGGGTGGGGTCCCGGTGGGCCTGCTTGCTGATGGCTGCCAGGCGCTGGGCGACGCGGTCGTCGAACGGGGCCAGGGCCTCGTAGGCGCGGAATGGGCGGCCGAGCGTGGCGTGCTTGATGGCGTCGCCGATCAGCCGTTCCCGGCTCTGCTCGCTGGCCTTGCCCCGGCGGGGATGGGTGAGGAAGTACGCGGCGACCATCACGTCGGCGTCCGGGTGCATCCCCGAGCCGAACAGGTTCCGCATCTGGTCTTCGGTTACGAGCTGCCCGACTAGGCCCAGGAGCGGCGCGCCCCGCCCTGTCCACCGGCCCGGTGGCATGACCTGCGCGGCGTAGTAGGCCGCCGCATCGCGCTTCCGCTCGGGTTCCGCGTCGCCGTTGGCGGTGTGCCGGGTGAGGTAGAGGTAGCCGTCTCCGGCGGTGATCTTCGCCATCGTCATCATCGGGCCTCCTCCCCGCCCCCAGTATTCGATTAAGCGACCGAGATGCTCCCGCTAACCTGCCGGTATGCAGGAGGTGTCTTGGTTTTCTGCTCTTCTTGCTGCCTGTCTTCTATTGCGTTTAATGTGCCTGGCTGCTCATGCTCGTCGTGGCTGAGTGCCGTTCTGAAGTCTTGTCCTGGTGCGTATTGCCTGGCTTGACTTAAGTGATCTTGCGACCTTCAATGGGTGCTGTCCCAGGTGAGCTGGGATGACCAGTGCTCCCCCCGGTCGCGCCGATGACGAGCGCGGCTGTTCGATCTCAGTCCCGCGGCCTCCACCGGGGACTGGAGGGGAGCACCCACGATGACCAACGATGAGCTTTCGCCTGGCTGGAGCCCGCCACCCGGCACGCCCCTGGTCACGCAGGCGGATCGCTGGGGCTGGCAGCGCAAGGCCGTCCGCGCGCTGGCGGAAATCCTCGATGCTCACCCGGACCTTCCCCAGATCGCCTGGCACGTCGGTCCCACCGGCTCGCTCGCCGGGCAGGTCAATGGGCTGGCGCCCGCCGAGGAGGTCCGCGCCACCTTCACCGCCTGGCGGCGCGCTCTTCGCCTGGAGAACGTCCGCGAGGTGCCGATCCGGGACACTGGCATCACCAGCCTGTCCGGCAAGGTCTATTACGGCACCGTCCACGTGGCGATCCTCGCGCGAGTCTTCGGCCCGCTCCCCGACGACGTCGAGCCGGCCGGCTCGCCAGAGGCGGGAGCAGAACGCAGGCCGGACGACCATGCCGACCGCACGCCCAGGAGCCAGCCGGTGGCGGGTCAGCGGAGGAGCGCGTCAGCGACGCAACCAGATCACCGTCAGGCCGGGCCGCTCATCCCGCCCCGGACGCCGGAGGGGCCGCAACCCACGCAGGGTTTGTGAGGCCGCGCATGACCCCCGAGCAGCGCAGGCTCCGTGCCCAGATCGCCGCTAACGCCCGCTGGTCCAAGTTCATGGCCCGCGAGGATCAGGCCGACGCCTCCAGGGCGGCCATCTTCGCCCGCCTGGAGCACCAGGTCGACCCCGACGGCGTGCTGCCGCCCGACGAGCGCGCCAGGCTCGTCAAGGCCGCCGCTCGTGAGCTATCAGCCAGGCTCAACGCCGCCAAGGCCCGTAAGCGCGGGCGTGGTTGATGAGATGTGTCCTGAGCGCAGAGCACAAGCAACCTGCCTCGCGGAGCAGCAGGTCGGTGGACCCGATCACCGAGCAAGTTCCTGGCCATCGCGTCGCTGTCGCGACAGAGTGGATATTCTGCACTTTAGGCGACAGGAAGTTAACAAGGAGAGGGACGGGTGGGACGCGTGCCCGTGGTGGCTCCTGGTGCTTCGAGTGCAGTCTTCGGGCGATGGGGAGAGGGCAGGGCGTGACCAAGCTGGCGGCTATTCTTGATCAAATTGATTCTGGGAGCGTGATGCTGCCCGAGTTCCAGCGTGGCTATGTGTGGAATCGTGATCAAGTTCGTGGGCTAATGCGCTCGCTATATCTTGGCTATCCGGTCGGTGGCCTGCTTACCTGGGAGACGCAAGCTGACGGCTCGCTGGTGCGGGGCGGGGCTGCGGTCACGCCGGGCCTTCGGGTGCTGATCCTTGACGGCCAGCAGCGGATTACGTCCCTGTACGGCATAACGCGCGGACGGCCTCCCGCCTTCTTCCAGGGTGACGAGAGGGCGTTCTCCGGACTGCGGTTCAACGTGGCGGATGAGACGTTCGAGTTCTACGCGCCGGCCAAGATGAGCGATGACCCGCGCTGGATCGACGTTACCTCCCTGTACATGCGTGGCCTTGAGCACCACATCGGGCTGCTCAATGCCCACCCGGACACCCAGTCGCAGATCGTACCCTTCATGGCGCGACTGTCGCGGCTGCGACAGGTGCTGGAGCGCGACTTCCATGAGGAGAGGATCACCGGCGACGATAAGACCGTCGATGTGGTGGTTGACATCTTCAACAGGGTCAACTCTGGAGGGACGAAGCTATCCAAGGGCGATCTAGCGCTGGCCAAGAAGTGCGCTCACTGGCCGGAAGCCCGAGCCACCATGCGCGATCACCTGCGCAACTGGGAGAAGGAAGGATTCGCCTTCAGCCTTGACTGGCTCATGCGGAACACCACTGCCGTGGCGACGGGCCGGGCCGAGTTCAGCTCACTAGACACAGTGCCTGTGGCAGACTTCCAGCGCGCACTGCAGGCATCCGCCAAGTACGTCAGTCAGTTCCTCAACCTCGCGGCAGGCCGCCTTGGACTGGACCACAACCGTGTGCTGATGGGAAGGTACGCCGTCCCCGTCATCTGCCGCATACTCCACGAGTCTGGTGGCCACTTCGCCGACTCCGCAGAAGCCGACCGTGTCTTGTACTGGTACATCCACTCCGCGCTTTGGGGAAGGTTCGCAGGCTCGACCGAGACCGCGCTCAACCAGGACTACGAAACGGCGGCTCGCTCGGGTATCAGCGGCCTGATCAACTCACTGGAACGCTGGCGCGGCGGCAACCTCGCCATTGACGGCCAGGACTTCGAGGGCTTCGGCCAAGGCTCACGGTTCTACCCGCTGCTTTACCTGCTCACCCGGGTCCTTGGCGCCCGCGACTTCGGAAGCGGCTTGCCCCTGCACAGCCACCTGCTTGGGCACCTGTCCGGCCTCCAGATCCATCACGTCTTCCCCAAGGCAGTGCTGTACGCGGCAGGGTACGGGCGGAGCCAGGTCAACGCTGTCGCCAACTTCTGCTTCCTCACCCAGGAAACCAACCTGGCCATCGGCAAACGCGAGCCGGCAGACTACTTCAGCGAGGTCGAGGCAAAACAGCCAGGCGCGCTCGCTTCCCAGTGGATACCGCAAGACACCGCACTGTGGCGCATTGACCGCTACCCCGACTTCCTCGCGGCCCGCCGCGAGTTGCTCGCCCAGGCCGCCAACAGCTTCCTGGGCGACATGCGCTCGGGAAGCACCGGCAGCGATCAGCAGCTTGAGCGGCTGCCGATCGTTACCGAGGACACAGCCGACCTCGATTCTCGCGAGGACCAGGTGGCGGCACTCGTCGCCGAGCTTGCTGAGATGGGCTGCGCTGTCCCCGCCCTGGACTGCGAGGTGCCAGACCCGGTGACGGGGGAACCGCTCGCCATCGCCGAAGCAAGCTGGCCGGAGGGGCTGCAGCCGGGCCAAGGCAACCCAGTTGTCCTCGAACTCGACCCCGAAGACGCGAACCTGGCAAGGCTCAAGGAGCTTGGATACGAGGTCTTCACATCGATCGATTCGCTTCGCGGCTATGTCCGTCGTCGGAACTACGAAGCCGCAGGCGTCAACAAAATCACGTTCGGATCAGCATGATGCGGCGGAGATTGGCGCAGTTATCATGAGGAGAGTTTCTTCCGCAAGGCAGGTGAACAGTGGCCCCCATCGCGATCGATATTGGAATCGCTGAAACGCTCCAGGCTATCAACGGAATCCTGGCCCGCCGAGATTCCGAGCGGGCTTCGATGTGGAGTTCTCTTGCATATCAGCTCGAAGCCGTCTCGTTTGCTGTGGGAGACCTGGATCGCATGTACTTCGCGATCCTCGCCGAGATCGAAAATGCTTTCACCGAGCCAAAGCCGCCCTCCGTCGAGGCTGTCGAAGGCATCATCGGCCAAGCGACCGTGTACTGCACCGATGGAAGGCTCGCGCTGCGCCTTAACGAATGGCGAGGGGCGATCGAGAGCGCAGCTTTCAGCCGTGCCCTGGATAACCGGCGGTACCGCACGCTCGCCTCGGTGCTCCGCAGCATTAATGATCCGCTGGGCCGGTATATACAGCGGCTGAATTATCTGCAGGGCGGAAGTGGTGTGGACGTTTGCGGCCCTGCAGATCAAGAGCAGGCTGGAGGCGCTCGGGAGTCCTTCCTGGGTGACCGAATGTGGGATCTCGGGGCGGTCTTGGAGCTGGTTAAGTCGACAGCTTTCCGGCTCCCTGAAAGCGAGTTCGTCGATGGTGCGGCGAGGGTGAGAGCGGCATGTGAGCAAGCCATCCGCAACTATGATCGCGCTCTTTCCCTTGCCCTGGTGCACCTGATTGGTCATGCGAGGCAGGATCTCGCAATGGAACGTCTCTGAGCGGAAGCTCAGTAGATCTGCCCCCGCCGTCGCTTGGCCTCGATCGCTCGCTGAACCTGCATATCGGCGGAATACCGGTCCAGCATGGACCGGTCCTTCCAGCCCATCAGGCGCATCAGGTCGCCCTCCTCGCCGCCGCCCAGCAGCCAATCATGGGCAAAAGTGTGACGAAACATATGCGGATATGCGGTCCGGTCATACCCGGCTTCCTCAGCCCGCGACTTGACCATCCGGTAGACACCAGACCCGGTCAGCGGGCCGCGCGTCCCGAGCCACAAGGCGGGAGAGAGGTCGGCCTTGGCGTGACTGCGCCGGGCGCGCAGGTACGCCACGATCGCCCGAGCCGTCTCCGGCGCCAGCGGCACGATACGCCCCTCCTCCTCGGCCCGCGCGCCCTTCAGTGGGACGACCCGGACGAACGGGGTCGAGATGAGGTCGACCGGGAGGTCGGCCAGCCGCACCTGGACCAACTCGGCCCGGCGCACGCCCTCGGTCAGGACCCGGATCATGGCGTGGTCGCGGGCGTTGCGGAAGTCGCGGGCCTTGCCGCCGCCGGTGACCTCCAGCAGGTCCCGGATGAAGTCGCCCGACAGAGTGGAGGGTCTGCCTTGCACCGGGGCGAACCGCACCAGTGTGGCGGTATAGGGGTGCGGATGCCCGTAAGCGACCTCCAGCCAGGTGAACAAGTGACGCAGGTTCCGCTGCTTGGTGTTCGTCCCACCCTGGCTGTGGGACTCGTAGAAAGCCCGGAAGAACCGGTTGAGCACCGCCGTGTCGCAGCCGGTGAAGTCGACCTCCAGGCCGACCTCCGCCATCCACGTGCTGAGGGCGACCGCCGCGTTGGTGTATGCCAGGATCGTCTCCTCCTGGAACGGGCGGTGCTGCTTGTTGGTCTGGGTCCGGAGCCAGTCGCCGAACTCGCTGATCATCATCTGCCGCATCTCGCGCGGCGTGTAGGAGGCTCGCGGCGGCGGGACCACGGCGGTCACCGGCGACCCGGAACGCCCGACGACGGGCACGGGGTTACCGACGACGCGAAGGGGGTTCTTGCGGACGCCAACAGGCTGCTTGCGAGCGGGCATGGCTGCTCCTCCGTCCTGGGGGAGCTACGCACTCTTGCAAGCCACAAGGCTAAGTGCGTAGCACCGGGATGCTTGGTCGCAGCCAGGCGACCGGAGGAGGGACCAGCGGAGAAGCCGCAGGTCACGGGTGAAACGAGTGCCCCCAGAAGGATTCGAACTCATCCACCTGGCTCCGGAGGCTGGATGCGCGAGGGCTACGGGCGGAACTCGCCGCCTGCTGAGGCTGGGAGCACTGGGGGCGTCAGGAACGCGGGCTCGCCCTCCAGGTCGAGGGCGGCGAGTGGGGCCGTCGCGGCCGCGTCGCGGCGGGTCAGTGGCGGCAGGTTCCACTTGTCCTCGATGAGGCGCAGCACCGAGGTGTGGTCGTAGACGGTGGAGTCCACGAAGTCCTGCCGGGCGTATGGCGAGACGATCACCGCGGGAATCCGGAACCCAAGGCGGTCGTAAGCGCGCGATCCTTCGTCGGCGCTGGCCAGCTTCGCCAGTTCAGAACGCATGTAGGGCAATCGCGTCACCAGCCAGCGCAGCCACGACGGCAGGTCAAGCTGCCAGTTGCGCGCGGGGGTGGCGTCGGGCGGCACGGCCGAGGGCGGCGGCACGTGGTCGTAGTAGCCGCCGTGCTCGTCGTAGCACCAGATCAGCAGCGTGTCCGGCCAGCCGGGGCCACCCATTACCGCACTGATCACGGCGGCCGAGAATGCTTCTCCGGCAGTGATGTCCTGCGGGTTCTCTTCGGAGTACGCGCCGAAGTCCGGGTCCACGATCGACACCGCCGGCAGCGTCCCGGCGGCGGCGTCCGCGAAGAACTGCTGCGTCGTGCGCAGGTGGCGGACCGCGCGGGCCAGGCCCAGGGGGTACAAGTCGGCGGTGAACGACTTGTTGCCGCGCACCGCGTTCGCCACGCCCGGCAGCCAGCGGCCCACCTGCGCTAGGCGGCGCATCGCGATCAGCCCGCCGGTGCCGAGGAACCGCTTGAGCACCACGGCGGCAGGGTTGACGTTGTGGTAGTTGACCCACGAGATGTCATGCGAGGTCAGCGTGTCGAAGATGGTCCCGGCCTCGGGATAGTCGACCATATCCCAGGGCAGGTCGTCGATGAGGCCATGGGCGGTCCCGCTGATGAGGAACCGGCGGTTGGGGAACGTGGGGCCAAGGCACGAGCAGAACCAGCGGTCGGCCACCGGGAACGTCTTGGCCAGCCCGTGGTAGAACGGCAGGTCCGCCTCTGTCCAGAAGCCCAGCGGGACGGTCGGGTCGCCGTCCTTCACGGTGGCGAAGACGCTGGACGCGAACCCGTCGCAGGCACCTTCCGCGTACTGCATGTGGCTGGCGTGCCAGGCCTGGGTCGGATCTCCTGGAAACTGCCTCGTGGAAGTCAGGTGGCGGGCGGTTACCCGCTGCCCGTTCGGCAAGACGTTGATGACGGTGGGCGCGCCATCCGGGCCGAGCGGCAAGCCGTCGCCTCGGCCGGTAAGCGTTCCCAGGTAGTTGTCGTAGGAGTGGTTCTCCTGCATGAGGACCACGATGTGCTTGACCTTCGGGATGAGGTCGCTGCCCGGCGGCAGGTCGGGCCGGGGCCGGGTCCCGAACGGGGCCGCCAGTGACCGGCGCTCGATCTGGCGCTTCTCCAGCCGTTCCCACATTCCGGTGACCCCCCTTGCGGTAATGATGACACTGCTCGCCCGCAAATGGCAGCAGACACCAGGAACCGCCCCCGCCGGGGATTCGGGGGCGGTTCGCCTCGCGGCGGCCCGGCCAGTCAGGCCGGGCCAGCGGTGGCGGGTGGTCAGATGTTCGCGCACTCCAGCGGGCGGAAGTTAATCGTCGGCTGGCCGTTGCTGAGGATGTTGCTGCTGTTGCCCTGGTGCAGGTTCAGGTACCAGCCGCCGGACAGCTCCACCGACCTGACGCCGGTGACGGTGCGGGTCTCGTTCGAGATCACGCCATGGGAGTTCGCGGTGAAGTCCGGCATCAGCATGTAGGCGACCCCGCCCTGCTGCTGGCAGCTTCCGACGTGGATGTGCGCGGCGTGCGCGCCGGGGGTCAGGCCAGTCGCGTTCACCGTGATGGAGATCGTCGCGGTGGCCGGGTTGTACACGAAGGTGGCGCTGCCGGGATTGATGACGCCGTAGCCGGCCTCGACGCCGTGCACCGCGTACTTGCCGAGGCCGGTGATGGCCGAGGTCTGCGCGATGACGTGAGTGCCGGCGCTGGCGTTGAGGATGACGAGCTCGATGGCCGGGTTGCTGACGTCGGCCGAGTCCCGGTGGGCGCTGGCGCGGGCCTCAGCGCTGTTGACCGAGGCGAGGGAGGCGGACCAGTTGACGGCCCCAACCGAGTTAGCGGTCAGCGTGCCGAGCGGGATCTCCATGCCGAGGACCGACACGGCGACCTCGTGGCTTGAGCCCGGCGTGAAGCCGTACTCCAGCAGGGTGACCTTGCCGCTGCTCACCACGAGCTGGCCTTGCGGCATCGGGGTAAGGCCGAATTTCAGGGTCACTTTCGACGTCACTGGCGCGGCCTCGAAGCCGTCGGTGTTGCCCGCGCTGTCGGTGTAGAACCCGACGAGGTCGCCGGCGTTGTTGACGCCGTTGACCGTGGTCGTGCCGATGCCGTTCGGGTCATCGACGGTCTGGAACCCGCCCTTAGGCTTCCAGGTGAAGCCGTGCATGGTCGCGCTGCTCCCGGTGCCGTCGGTGTAGACGCCGACGACCTCGTCGCTGTCATTCACGCCAAAGGCCTGGGTCGAGCTCGCGCCATTGACGTCCAGCTGGGTGAACCCGCCCCAGCCGTAGTACAGGAACGCGTGGGTGTGGCCCGCGCCGTCGGTGTAGAACCCAGCGGTGTCGTCGTTGTTGTTGATCGCCGTCGCGGTGGGGTTAAAGCTGCTCACGGCGGACGGGAACTCCACCAGGCTGTACTTCCCGCTCTTCGTGTTGTACGTGTAGCTGTTGTTGTTGCCGGTCGCGTCGGTGTAGAAGCCGACCGCCAGGCCGGCGTTGTTGATGCCGAGGAGCTGGTCCACCGGCGGGGTGGCAGGATCGGTCGTCGGGTAGTCGGCCGTGTAGAAGTGCTTGCCGTCCGACCACCACCCGTAGTTGTTGTTGACCAGGTTGGCGTTGTTCATGCTTGACCAGAAGCCGACGGTGTCGCCCTCGTCGTTCAGCCCCGTGACCTGCGTCTGGTCCGAGCTAGGGAAGTTCTCGTTCGTGTAGCTGCCGCTGGTGTTCAGCAGGTAGCCCTTGTTCTGGTGGTACTGGGCGCCGGAGCCGAAGTAGCCGGCGATCAGCCCCTTGGTGTTGATGCCCAGCAACTGGTTGAACGTCAGGTCCTTGGCGTCGTCCAGGGTCCGGAAGTTATAGGCGGTCGTGGACGACCCGACGGCGGGTCCCGCTGCCGCGGCTGGCGCGGCGCTCGCGGGAAGCGCAAGGCCGCTGCTGGCGATGGCGCCCGCTATGGCGATGCCCCCTGCCGTCATCGCGGCCCGGGCGGCTCGCTTCCGGAGACGGTCGGCGATGATCATGAAACTGTCCTCTCTAGGAAATCCGCAAGCAACGGGGTTGCCCCGTATGACTCAGCGAACGGGCGTCCGGCGAGTCCGGTTCAGATTGCGGCCTTGCCTCTGGGGGATTCACCAGGGGTCGGGGGGAAACACCGCAGAAACCCGCCCGTAACGGTCGCGCGCCACTAATTCCCTCGACCATCCAGAACGGGCCCGCCACCGGATCCCACGCCCCCGCGCCGTCCCCGACACCAACTGTGCCCTACTAATGGGAAAGTGGGAAACTGGAGGCAGTAAGCCTCATCGTTGCAGCTCACCGGCTCGCAACTCTCCAGAAATATGCTTTCCCATTAGTAAGGTCGCCGCGAGCGGTGGCAGCCCGGCCGACGGCTAGCGCCCTGCTGACTTGATCTCAGTGGGAGGGCGTCTGACGCCCGGCGACGGCAGCGGGCGATGTCAGGCGGTGGTGCCGCGGCCCAGTGCCCGTGGCTGGGCGTCGGTGGCGTCCTCATCGGCCCGCAGGTGCAGGAACGAGGTGAAGCCGGCGGCCTCCAGGCGGGTGAGCTGGTTAGGGAGCTTGCCGCTGCGGCGGATGACCTCGGTGACTTGACCGCGATCGCGCAGGCGGCGGGCCGCGGCGAGGGCGTCGGCGGGGTGGACGTCGGGGTCGGCGAGGACGGCGACGGCGTTGCGGGCGGGGCGAGTGGCGAGCAGGTCGGTGATGCGCTCGAAGCCGATGGAAAAGCCGCAGGCGGGGACGTCACGGCCGAGCCATCGGCCGATGAGCTTGTCGTAGCGGCCGCCGCCGGCGACCGAGCCGGCGAAGCCGGGGGTGGTGATCTCGAAGACCTGCCCGGTGTAGTAGCCCATGCCACGGACCAGCGTCGGGTCGAACTCCCAGCGCAGCGGCCGGGTGGCGGTAAGACGCTCCAGGCAGGCGGCGGTCGCGGCCAGGTCGCCGATCACGTCGCCGGGCAGGCCGGGCACGGCGTCGGCCAGGGCGTCGGCGAGCTTTGCCCCGGGCACGCCCTGTACCGCGGCGATCATGTCCAGTGCCGCTGCCGCGGCGTCGGCGGGGATGGCGGTGGCGGTGAGCTCGGCGCGGACGCCGTCCCAGCCGATCTTGTCGAGCTTGTCGAGGGTGATGAAGAACGCGGCGTACTGGCCGGCGGGGATGTGGGCAGCCTCGGCAAGGGCAGCCAGGAACCGGCGGTCGGACAGGCGGACGGTGGCGTCGGGCAGGCCGACGGCCGACAGCGCCTGGGTGGTGGCCTCGATGAGCTCGGCCTCGGCGAGGATGGTAGGCTCGCCAATGATATCGATGTCGCATTGGTAGAACTGCCGGTAGCGGCCCTTCTGCGGGCGCTCGGCGCGCCAGACAGGACCGACTTGCATCGACCGGAACGGGACAGGCAGATGTGCCTGGTTGGCGCCATAGAACCGGGTGAGCGGGACGGTCAGGTCGTAGCGCAGGCCGAGGTCGACCAAGTCGCGCACAGCGGTACCCGGCGTGGTCTCGGCGGGCAGGCCACGTCGCAGGACCTGGAAGATGAGCTTCTCGTTGTCCGCGCCCTGGCCCGATTGCAGCCGGTCGATGTCCTCTAGGGCCGGGGTCTCGATGCGCTGGTAGCCGTACTGGGAGTAGACGCCGGTGATGGCCGCCAGCACATGATCCCGAGTCGCGGTATCGGCGGGCAGCAGGTCCCGCATCCCCCGGGCCGGGCTGTTGTCGGTCTTCACCAGGTCATCCCTTCATCCGCCAGCTGATTGCTGGCCGTGCGACGGTACACGCACATGGTAGGGGGGCTAGCGGCCCGCAGAAGCCTGGTGTATTCAGGTGAACTGTCGGAGATCATTAGTTTCGGTATGAATCCCTTTTGCCGAGCAGTGGGGCGGGCGCTGAACGATGGCTGTGCTGACCAGGGATCGGCTACCGGTGCGGCTGACGTCGCTTGTTGGCCGGGATGCCGAGGTTGCCGAGGTCACGAGCGCGTTGGAGCGCAGCCGGCTGCTCACGCTGACCGGCCCGGGCGGCACCGGCAAGACCCGGCTGGCGCTGGCGGCGGCGCAGGCTGTGGTCGCCGGCGCCCCAGGGCGGGCTGTCTACTGGGTCGAGCTGGCGCCGGTCACCGATCCGGGCATCGTCGCCGCCACCGTGGCAGCCCGGCTCGGTGTCCCCGAGACCCCCGGCCAGCATTTCGCTGACGCCATCGCGCACTACGTGGGCGACCAGCCCGTGCTCGTGGTGCTGGACAACTGTGAGCACGTGACGGCAGCGGCTGCCGAGCTCGTCGCGCACTTGCTCGGGCAGTGCCCGGCGTGCACGGTCCTGGCCACCAGCCGGGAGCCGCTCGGCGTGGAAGGGGAGCAAGCGTGGCGGGTGCCCCCATTGCGTGGCGGCACCGCGGTCGAGCTGTTTGAAGATCGGGCACGGCTCGTCGCCCCGGCGTTCACCATCGACGCGGCCAGCCGGGACCTGGTACGGCAGGTGTGCGACCGGCTGGACCGGCTGCCACTGGCCATCGAGCTCGCCGCCGCCCGCGTGCGGGTCCTGTCGGTGCGTCAGCTCGCCGAGCGGCTTACCGACGTGCTTGGAGTGCTGACCGGGGGAGCGCGATCCGTCCCGGCTCGGCACCAGACGCTGCGGGCCACCCTGGACTGGAGCCACGACCTGCTGACCACGGCTGAGCGGGCAGTCTTCCGTCGGCTGTCGGTCTTTGCCGGCGGCTTCACGCTCGCCGCCGCCGAGCAGGTCGCGACCGACGCGGACATTCCCGCGTGGAGCGTCCTTGACCTGCTGATGAAGCTGGCCGACAAGTCGCTGCTGCGGGTGGACGGCGAGCGCTACCAGTTCCTGGTGGCCATCCGCGAGTACGCTCGCGAGCAGCTCGTCGCCGCCGGAGAGGCCGAGCAGGTGTGCAGCGAGCACCTCGACTACTTCACCAGCTACGCCGAGGAGCTTGGCGCCTTCGTGGAACGGGCCATGGAGGGCGAGATCGAGCGAGTCCTGGACCAGCTGGACGCCGACAAGCCGAACTTGCGCGCGGCCCTCGACTTCGCCAGGGAAGCCTCCGACCCAGAGGCGGCCCTCCGGATCGCCGGGGCCCTCAGCAGGTACGCCTACCTCCGCGGCCACTACGCCGAGGTCCGGCAGTGGCTGGACGACGCGGTGGAGCTCGGGACAGCGGACCCGCTGGTGCCAGCGCCCGCGGGACTGCGGGCACGCGCCCTGCTTGGCAGCGGGCGACTCGCGCACCTGCAGTGCGACTACGAGTCGGCCGTCGCCCGGCTGGAGGCCGCGCTGGCGCTGTACCGGGAGCTCGGCGACAACGCCGGGACGGCCGCCACGCTGCAGTCGCTCGGCAGCGTCGCTCGCGAGCAGGGCAAGTACGAGCAGTCCACCGAGCTGCACCGGCAGGGCCTGGAGCTTGCCCGCCTCGGCGGGGACAAGCGGGCGGAGGCGAGGGCGCGGGAACTTCTCGGCTTTGCGTCCTGGCTGCAAGGGGACCTGGACCGGGCCGCAGCCGAGTGCCGGACAGCCCTTGCCATCTTCCGCGACCTGGGAGACGTCGGGGGGATCTCTGGGACGCTGATGGACCTCGGGGTGATCGCGCGGTACGCGGGGGACTTCGCCGTCGCCGAGACGCTGCTCGCCGACAGCCTCGCGCTGGCGGAGTCGATCGGGTTCCGTGAGGGCATCGCCTGGTGCCTGGAGCAGCAGGCCCTCCTCGCTCTCGACCAGGCCGCTCACCATGAGAGTGCCGGCCAGCCGGCGGCCGATGCCGCGGCCCGGCCACCGGATGCCGAGGGCGTGGCGCGGCTGCTGCGGCGCAGCTACCTGATCCACGCCGAGTTGCGGGACCGCTGGCGGATGACCAGCGTTCTTGAGGGCCTGGCCGCCGTCTGCGCGGGGACGGGCTCCGCGGGCTGTGCCGCCCGCGCGGCGCGACTGCTCGGCGCGGCCCAGGCGCTGCGCGACTCGGTCGGCACTGGCATCGCGCCTATTGAACTGCCGCGGCATGAAGCGACCGTCGCCGCCGCCCGCCAGCTCCTCGGTGCCGCTGAGTTTGATGCCGCCTGGCAGCGTGGCCTGCTGGCCGCCCTTTTGGACACGGATGTCCACGGCGACATCGACGTCGGCGCTAAAGCCGGCGTGGCCGATGCCGGCGCCGGCCACGCCGGCGCGGCACCCGACACCAGTCACCCCAATGCCGTCGCTGATGCCGGCATCGCCCGGGCTGGTACCTGCGAAGGGGCCGGGGCGACCGGGACCGCTACCAGCGCGGCGGGGCGTGGGACCGGCCCGTCGGCTGCCGCTGGCCGGGGCGGGCCACGGACCGTGCCGGTGGACGCCAGGCTGCGGGTGCGAGCGCTGGGGGCAGCGGTCGTGGAGCTGGGCGAGGCCGAGGTCGCTGCGGCGGACTGGGGCTACGCCAAGCCGCGTGAGCTGGCGTTCTTGCTGGTCACGTCGATGCCGCTGACTCGGGAGCAGATCGGGGCGGCGCTGTGGCCGGAGCTGTCGCGCCAGCAGCTAGGCAATGCGCTGCACACCGCGCTGCGCGAGTTGCGCCGGGCGCTGGGCAATCCAAACCGGGTCGTGTACGTGGGCGGGCGGTACGCCTTCAACCGCGAGCTGCCCTTTGAGTGCGACGTGGACGAGTTCGAGTCGGCGATGTCCGCCGCCGGGCAGGCGAGGCCCGCAGCGGCAGCCCTGCCCATGCTGCAGCGGGCACTAGCGGCCTACGGCGGCGACTTCCTGGCCGGCCTGGCTTGCGGGGAGTGGGCCCTGGCCCGTCGTGATGAGCTGCGCAGGCGGTTCGAGTCCGCGTTGCTCGCGGTTGGCCGGCTACACGCGGCGGCCGGGCGGCATCAGGCGGCGGCGGGCGCGTTCCGCCGGGTGATCGAGCACGAGCCGCTCAACGAAACCGCCCATCGGGAGCTCATGACCTGCTGGGACGCGCTGGGCGAGACCGCGCGGGCCGTCCGTCACTTCCAGGAGCTGACCGCCTTGCTGCATGACCGGGTCGGGGTAGAGCCGGCGGCCGAGACGACCGCCCTGCACGCGCGCCTCGTCGGCGGCGGAACGTAGCGCAAAGTAGTTTAAAAGTCACGGTATCTGGGGCGGCCGTGCCCCCTCTCTACCAATAGCGGGGAGCGGCTGACCCTAACCTTTCGGGGGGCCGGGTTGGCTGGGGGCCGCGGCGGTGCGGGCGCTACCGGGGAGTGCGCCCGCACCGCTCGCGTCGCAGGTTCTATAAGCGTGCGGCACTGTTCAAAGCAGACTTTCTGGGACAGAATCTGCGCATGACCACGATGGAGTGGCGCGAGGCGCCCCGGGACGTGGCGGCCGAGCGCGCGGCCGTCCTTGCGGAGGCGGGTGAGTCGACGCTGCTGACGGCGTTCGAGCAGACCGCGACAGACCACGCCGAGTGCGAGGCCCACGTGTGGTGGGACGGCGACGGCACCAGGCACGCGCTTGCCTACCAGCAGCTCCGGGAGCGGGTCCGGGACGCGGCCCTCGGCCTGTCGCGGATTGGCTTGCGGCCCGGTGAGTTCGCGGTGATCTGGGCGGGCAACCGGCCCGAGGCGACGGTCGCCGACTACGCGGTGATGCATGCCCGCGGCGTGCCCGTGTTCCTGTACAACACGCTCGCCCCCGAGCAGGCGGCCTACATCACCGGGCACTGCGAGGCGACGGTCGCGATCGTCGCTGACGCCGGCTACCTGGACATGCTGCTGAGCGTCCGGGACCAGTTGCCGCGGCTTCGCCACGTCGTCCTCATCGAGGGCAGCCACCCCGAGGTGATGACCTGGGACGACCTGCTGGCGACGGGCCGCGCCGCCCACGACAAGGATCCGGCGGAGTTCGACGCGATGTGGCGCCAGGTCGCCTCCGGTGACCTGGCCACGCTGATCTACACCTCCGGCACCACCGGGCAGCCCAAGGGCGTCATGATCACGCACCACAACGCCCGCTGCTACCAGGCCGCCGTGGACCGGGTGCTGCCGTCGGAGAAGCGAGGCGACGCCAACGGCGTCACCCGGATCGTGTCGTACCTGCCGATGGCGCACGTCACGGGCCGCAGCGTGGATCACTGGGGTCCCATGGCGGCCCCCGCGACCCTGCTGTACTGCCCGGATCAGCTCAAGGTGTTCGAGGTGGCGGCGAAGGGACGGCCGACGCTGTTCTTCGGGATCCCGCGCGTCTGGGAGAAGCTGCACACCGCGATCCGCGCCGGCCTGGCGGACCTGGGCATGCCCGACGCCACCGCCCGCGCCCTCGCCCCGCTGCCTGACGAGATCAAGACCGCTGTCTTGGCCAGGGCCGGGCTGGACGACTGCAAGCTGGCCACCAGCGGGTCGGCCCCGCTCGACCCGCAGATCATCGCGTTCTTCCGGGCGCTCGGCCTGCCGCTCACCGAGGGCTGGGGGATGACGGAGCTATCCAACGCCGCCACCATCTCCTCGCCCGAGGCAGCCCGCGTGGGGACCGTCGGCACGCTCCTTCCGGGCATGGAGGCCCGCATCGCCGACGACGGCGAGATACTCATCCGCGGTCCGCTCGTCATGAAGGGCTATTACAACGATCCCGAACGGACCGCCGACTCCCTTGACCCCCAAGGCTGGCTGCACACCGGGGATATCGGGGTCCTTGACGAAGCCGGCTACCTGCGGATTACCGATCGCAAGAAGGAACTGATCATCACTTCCGGCGGCAAGAACATCTCGCCCGCCCTGGTGGAGTATGAGGTCCAGCGCCATCCGCTGATCGGGCAGGCGTGCGCGATCGGCGACCGCCGCAACTACGTGACGGCCCTGCTGGTCCTAGACGCAGAGGCGGTGCAGGCGTGGGCCGAGCGGGAGGGCATCGTTTTGAAGGAGATGACCGAGGCGGCTACGGATCCCCGGGTGCTCGCGGAGGTCGAGCGGGGCGTGGCGCAGGCCAATAGTCACCTGGCCCGGGTGGAACAGGTCCGGCGGTGGAAGGTCCTGCCTACCGAGTGGACGTCGGCGACCGGCGAGCTGACCCCGACCCAGAAGAAGCGCCGCCGGGTAATCACCGAGCGGTACGCAGCTGAGATCGATACGTTGTACCGCTGACGGCTTTGACAGTTGGCGGCCCAATATTATGGGCGGGTGACTCGTGGACAGCAGCTACGGCTATACAACTCGCTAGGACGGCGTCTGGAGGACTTCACGCCGTCGACGAGCCCTGTTGGCCTGTACAGCTGCGGGCCGACGGTCTACCATTTCGCGCACCTGGGCAACATGCGGGCCTACGTCTTCGCGGACACGCTGCGCCGGGCGCTGCGCTGGAAGGGCATCGACGTCCGGCACGTCGTGAACATCACCGACGTAGGACACGCGGTGGCGGACTCCGAGACCGGCGAGGACAAGCTTGAGCTCGCCGCCGCCCGCGAGCTGCGCTCGGTCGAGGAGATCGCCGAGCAGTACACGGGGGCGTTCTTCGAGGACATGGCCACGCTGAACGTGCTGCCAGCCGCCGTGTACCCGCGAGCCACCGCGTACGTGCCGCAGATGATCTCCTTCGCCTCCAGGCTCGAGGAACTGGGGTACACCTACCTGCTGCCGTCCGGCCTGTACTTCGACACCTCGAAGTCGCCGGGGTACGGGGCGCTGGCGCTGCTGGACATCGAGGGCCAGCGGGAGGGCGAGCGGGTCGAGATCGTCGAGGGCCGGCGGCACAAGGCGGACTTCGCGCTATGGCGCACCGAGGAGCCAGGCAAGCGCCGGGTCATGCGGTGGGACTCGCCGTGGGGCTGGGGCGCGCCGGGATGGCACCTGGAATGCTCGGTCATGTCGATGGAGCTACTCGGTGACCACTTCGACATCCACACCGGCGGGATCGACCACCGGCAGTTGCACCACGTTAACGAGATCGCCCAGAGCGAGGCCTACCTTTCCGACGGGCGGCCGTGGGTTCAGTTCTGGCTGCACGGCGAGTTCGTCACGATCGACGGCTCAAAGATCGCCAAGTCCTCAGGCCCGGTGCCCAGGCTGGCTGACCTCGCCGCTGCCGGGGTGCACCCGATGGCGTACCGGCTGTTCCTGCTCGGCGGGCACTACCGGTCGCAGCTGGACTTCACGCTGACGGCGGTCGAGTCGGCGCAGGCGACGCTGCGGCGGCTGGTCGCGCGGGTGGAAAGCCTGCGTCCGCTGCCGCAGGCGTCAACCCTGGACTCGGCGCTGGCCCTGGCGGGTGATGACCCGGCGGCCAAGGCATACCTGGACCAGATCGACGTGGCGATCTCCGCTGACCTGGCCACGCCGAGGATCCTGGCGTCGCTGCAGGAGTCGCTGCGCGATCCGGCCTTGTCGCAGGCCGCCCAGCGACTGGTCGTCGCCGCGGCCGACGCCCTGCTCGGCCTGCGGCTGGGCGAGCTGGAACTGCGTGAGGTCGAGGGCCGCGCGTCGGTCTCCGACCTGTCGGCCGCCGAGGTCTGCGCGATCGAGAAGCTAGTCGCCGAGCGCACCCAGGCCCGGGCGGAGAAGAACTGGCCACGGGCCGACGAGATCCGCGACGAGCTCGACGCCCTGGCCGTCCAGGTCACCGACACCCCCAATGGCCCCATCTGGGAACTGCGCTAACTGCCCGGTGTTCTAGACCCTGCGCGCCCCATCGGCACCGCTCACCCCACCAGCACCATTCACACCAGCATTATTCACACCACCAGCACCATTCACGTGTCGGCGAGCCGTGATTCTGGCGCGGCATGGCCTGCGTCCGGCCCTACGCCGCCCACATTCCCGTTCACCGCGCATCGGCTTCTACAGTCGACTATTGGCGACTGCCTGATTTATCCCGTAAGATTTTCCGGTCCCGAAGACTTTTCCACGTGATAACGTGGAAAACTTTACCGAACCGGAAAATCTTACGGGATAATGGCGGCGGGCCGGGACCCGCTACATCTCAGCACTCCGTTGTAGTACTGGTAGCACCATTCACACCAGCAGCACCGATCAGATTGTCGGCTGGCCAGGGCGATCCCGTCGCGGTAGCCGCGACGGCCACGAACTACGCGTGGCTGATCGGCTGCCCCTGTCAGGGCGGCCCGGCCGGCGTGGTGACCGGGCTGTGGAACGGCCACAGCTGGAAGTCCGTGTCCACTCCCGTGGCGAAGCCACCGTCGGGCGGTGCCGGCGAGGCCATCGCCGCGTCCGGGCACCTCGCCTGGGCGGCCGGAGAGTCAGGCAAGACGGTCATCGTGCACTGGAACGGCAGCAAGTGGAGTTAGCCCTAGCGTTTCCAGGCGGTTAGCTCGCGCTCTGGCGGGGCGCTGCCTGGCCGGGTTCCTGCCCAGTAGCCCGCCCGTCCGGGGCGGCGACTGGACTACCCGAAGCCGGACGAGTACCGGTCACTACGGTCGCGCCCATCTCGTCGTCGGCGTGGACCTGGGCGGTGAGGCCAGCGGTGGTTATCGCGGCGGCCATCGATGGCGCCTGGCGCTCGCTCGTCTCGACGATCAGGAAGCCGCCGGGAGCGAGCCAGTCCGGCGTTTGCGCGGATACGTGGCGCAGGATCGCCAGCCCATCGCTGCCGCCGTCGAGGGCCATCCGCGCCTCGTGATCGCGCGCCTCGGGTGGCAAGGACGCGATCTGGTCAGTGGGCACGTACGGGGCGTTGCAGATGAGGATGCCGACCCGGCCCCGGAGCGTCCCCGGCAGCGGTGCGAACAGGTCCCCCGCATACACGTGCCCGCCGACTGGCTCGACATTCTTCCGCGCACACGCGACGGCCGCCGGGTCAAGCTCGGCGCAGTGCAACTCGGCCGCGCGCAGCGCCGTGGCAGTGGCGAGGCCAAGTGCCCCAGTCCCGCAGCACAGATCAACGATGACAGGGGAGCCAGTGGAGAGGCTAATCGCGGTCTGGACGAGGAACTCGCTGCGCCGTCGCGGCACGAACACGCCCGGGTCCACGAGGATCCGCAGCCCGCAGAGCTCGGCCCAGCCGACGACCTGCTCCAGCGGGAGCCCGCTCACCCGTTGGGCGACCATGGCGTCAAGCTCCTGCGGCGAGCCCGCAGAAGCCTGGAGGATGGCAGCCTCATCCTCAGCGAACACGCACCCGGCGCTCCGTAGCCGGTCCACGATCGTCGACGATGGTGCCATCACGCGGCGACGATACGGCATGAGCCGACGATGCGGCAACGAGTTTTGGCGGGGGCGAGGATGGGGCGGCTCGTCCTGCACGGATCGGCGAGCGCCTGCCGTTGCCTAGGCTGGGCCAACGGCGCTGACGTGGACGACAGCAGCGCCGTCGGCGTCGGAGGCGGCGAGGTCAACCACCGCTGAGATGCCCCAGTCGTGGTCGCCGGCCGGGTCGTCGAAGATCTGCCGGACTGTCCACTCGCCCGGGCCCTGGGTGATGACCAGCATCGCGGGTCCGCGTGCGTCGGGCCCGGTGCCGATCTCGTCGTACTCCTCGAAGTACTCGCTGATCGCCGCATCCCAGTCACGGGCGCGCCAGCCATCCGCCCCGTCCAGGTCGCCAAGCTCGTCGTACCTGCGCAGCGCGGCGAGGGTGACCCGGCGGAACATGGCGTTGCGCACGAGTACCCTGAACGCCCGGGCGTTGGCCGTGACGCCCCTGGGCTGGGCCGTGGCCGCGGGGACTAGGCCGTCGTCGTCCGGGTGGGTGAGCTTCTCCCATTCGTCGATCAGCGAGGAGTCGACCTGGCGGACGAGCTCGCCAAGCCACTCGATGATGTCCTCCAGGTCGTCGGTCACCGCGTCGACAGGAACCGTCTGCCGCAGCGCCCGGTAGGCGTCGGCCAGGTAGCGCAGCACGATGCCCTCCGAGCGGGACAGGCCGTAGAGGCTGACGTACTCCGCGAAGGTCATGGCCCGCTCGTACATGTCGCGCACGACGGACTTCGGGGACAGTTCGTAGTCGATGACCCAGGGGTGCCCGCGCTGGTAGATCTCGTAGGCGGCGGTCAGCAGCTCCTCCAGCGGCTTGGGCCAGGTGACGTTGTCGAGCAGCTCCAGCCGCCTGTCGTAGTCGATGCCCTCGGCCTTCATCGCCGCGACGGCCTCGCCGCGGGCGCGGAACTGCTGCGCGGACAGGATCTGGCGCGGGTCGTCGAGCGTCGACTCGATGACGGACAGCACGTCCAGCGCATAGGTGCCAGCGCCGCTCGCCTCACCAGGACTATCGAGACCAGCAGGCCCCCCGCTGGCCGCATCAGCAGTATCAGCTCCGCCAGCGCTGCTGACCGCGGCAGGCGCTTCACTGCTCAGCAGCTCGATCGCGGCGAGGGCGAACGGGGACAGTGGCTGGTTGAGCGCGAAGTCGTACTGCAAGTCGACGGTCACCCTGACCATGCGCCCGTCCTCATCCGGCTCCGGCAGCCGCTCGACTACCCCGCCGGCCAGCAGCGCCCGGTAGATCTCGATCGCCCGGTGGATGTGCTTACGCTGCCGGTCGCGCGGCTCGTGGTTGTCGCGTAGCAGGTGCTTGAGCGCGAGGTAAGCGTTGCCCGGCCGGTCGATGACATTGAGGATCATCGCGTGCGTGACCGTGAAGCTGGAGGTCAGCGGCTCCGGCTCAGAGTCGCGGAGCCGCTCGAAGGTCGGCTGCCCATAGCCGATGAAGCCCTCAGGCGGCTTCTTCTTGACGACCTTGCGGCGCGCCTTGGGATCGTCACCCGCCTTGGCCAGGGCCTTCTCGTTCTCGATGACATGGTCGGGAGCCTGCACCACGACCCGGCCGGAGGTGTCGAAGCCTGCCCGCCCTGCCCGCCCGGCGATCTGGTGGAACTCGCGGGCCTGCAGCAGCCGTGTCTTCTTCCCGTCGAACTTCGACAGCGACGTGAACAGCACCGTGCGGATTGGCACGTTAATGCCAACACCGAGCGTGTCGGTGCCGCAGATGACCTTCAAGAGTCCGGCCTGCGCCAGCGTCTCGACGAGGCGGCGGTACTTGGGCAGCATCCCGGCGTGGTGCACGCCGATGCCGTGCCGAACCAGCCGCGACAGCGTCTTGCCAAAGCCGGCAGCGAACCGGAAGTCGCCGATCAGTGTGGCGATCTGCTCCTTCTCCTGCTTGGTGCAGACGTTGATGCTCATCAGCGCCTGGGCCTGCTCTATGGCCTGGGCCTGCGTGAAGTACACGATATAGACGGGGGCCTGGTTGGTAGTGAGCAGCTCCTCCAGCGTCTCGTGCAAAGGCTGCAGGAGATAGGAGAAGACAAGGGGAACGGGCCGCTCCGCGTTGGTGACGACGGCGGTGTCGCGACCAGTGCGCCGGGTGAGGTCATTGCGGAAGAACGTCACGTCACCCAAGGTCGCCGACAACAGGATGAATTGCGCGTTCGGAAGCTCGATAAGGGGAACCTGCCAGGCCCAGCCGCGCGCCGGGTCGGAATAGAAGTGAAATTCGTCCATGACGACCTGGCCGACATCCGCGTCCGCGCCGTCACGAAGCGCGATATTCGCCAGCACCTCGGCGGTGCAGCAGATGATCGGGGCTCCCGCGTTGACGCTCGCGTCGCCGGTCAGCATGCCGACATTTGCCGCGCCGAAGGTTTCGCACAGGGCGAAGAATTTCTCGCTCACCAGGGCCTTGATGGGCGCGGTGTAGTACGTCCGCTGCCCGCATGCCAGCGCGGCGAAGTGCGCGCCGGCGGCCACCAGGGACTTGCCAGAGCCTGTCGGGGTGGACAGGATCACGTTCGCCCCGGTCATGACCTCGATGAGCGCTTCTTCCTGGTGTGGGTACAGGTCGAAGCCCTGGTCCTTGGCCCATCCGGCGAACGCGCTGAAGACGGCATCCGGGTCGGGAGCGGTCGTAGCGGCGGATGTGGTGACGACGGCTGAGGATACGCCAGCGGTGGAGGACGTGGGGAGCAGTTCGGTAAGCGTCATGGCCACTCCATGGTGCCTTGTTGCGGGGACTGCCTAGTACGTCAGCATTCTTGTACGCCAACGGCACGCAACTCACGCTCGGGGCGCAGCACTGCCCGCGTTCCCGGCCGTCGTGCGTTATCCCGTGGCCAGGCCGCTGACCCGGCGCAGTACCTGGTCTCGCCCTAGGGCCGCGCAGATCGCCGCCAGGTCCGGGCTCTGCCGGGTGCCGGTGATCAGCACCCTGATGACCGCCGAAGCGTCCGCGATGGACCCGGGGTAGGCGGACGGGTCCTTCCTGTAGACCTTCTGCGACGGGGCGAAGCCGAGCGCCGCCGACAGGACGCGGATCTGGTCAAACCAGACGACCTCGGGTCCCGGCTCGACATAGCCCTCGGCGAACCCGGCCGCCATCGCCCGTACCAGGTCGGGGGACAGCCCGCTGAAGCGGGCGTCGGAAGGGTCGGTCACCGGCTCGAAGATCTCCGGGAAGAAGTACCCGTACACGGCCCGGAAGTCGCCCCACTTACGCAGGTCCTTGCGCGGGTTGGCGACATCCGCGCCACGCTCGACGGACAGGGCCCGCAGGGCCACGTCCCGCTGCGATCGCAGCGCCGCGGCCAGCGATGGGTCGTGCTCCTGCGCCCAGGATCGCACCCGGTCGAGGATCTCATCGCCGGACAGGGACGCGACGAAGTCGGCGCAGACGTCATCGAGCTTCACCATGTCGAGAAGCGGCCCGGCGACGCCGAACTCGCTCAGTCGCAGTGGCTCCGCTAGCGCCTGCGCCAGTGGCATCTCCGCGAGCCGCCCATTGGCCAGGCCACGCAGGTAGTACACCACGGCCTCGGCGGGGAAGCCCTCTTCGATGTAGAAGCCGACGCTGGCCTCCGGATCCTTCCGCTTGGACAGCTTGCGGCGGCTTCCGCCTTCCTGCTTCATCAGCGGCGCGATGTGCGCGTACCGGATCCGGTCAAACCCGAGGGCGTCGAACAGCTGATGGTGCAGCGGGACCGAGGACAGCCACTCCTCGGCCCGGATCACCAAGGTCATCCGCATCAGGTGGTCATCCACCGCGTGCGCTAGATGGTAGGTCGGCAGCCGGAGGGGGGAATCGCTCCTCTTGAGGACCACGATGTCGTTGCGATTGTCATCGGCCGAGATCTCGCCGCGGATAACATCGGTGAAGCTGACCCGCTGCCCGGACAGTCCCGGCGACCGGAACCGCACCACGTACGGGTCGCCGGCCTCCAGGCGCTCCCGTACCTGCTCCTCGGGGGCGTCCCGCCAGATCGCCCATTCGCCGTAGTACCCAGGGAGCGCTCCTACGGTCTTCTGCCGTGAGACCCGCGCCTCGGCCTGCTGCGGGGTCTCGAAGCACGGATAGGCCTTGCCCTGGCGCATGAGCTCACGGACATATGACTGGTAGGTCCCTGAGCGGGCGGACTGCACGTAAGGGCCGTAACGGCCCGGGCTCCCGGCTGCGACTTCATCCGCCTCGTCGGCGTGGATGTCGAAGTACGCGAACCCGGCCTCGAACTGGCTCAGCGCCCCTTCCTCGAAGCGTGCCTGGTCGGTGTCCTCGATGCGCAGCAGGTAAACACCATCGCTGTGCCTGGCGATGTCGAGGTTGACGCTCGCGGTGAAGATCCCGCCGATGTGCAGCCACCCAGTCGGGCTGGGCGCGAACCGGGTAACCTCCGCGCCCGCCGCAAGCTCGCGCGGCGGGTAGCGCCGCTCCAGTTCCGCAGGCTCAGGCAAGTCGGCAGGGAACAGCGAGTCGATGAGGCGCAGGCTCAGTCCAGTCATGCTGGAAAGGCTATCGCCTGCGTCAGGGCCGACCGCGCGGACAACTGGCGCCTGCGCCAGCGCCTGTCCGGTCGCGGTGCGGGCGGCCAGCGGACGAGGTCCCGTCAATACTAATGGGAAAGCATGTTTCTGGAGAGTTGCGAGCCGGTGAGCTGCAACGATGAGGCTTACTGCCTCCAGTTTCCCACTTTCCCATTAGTACGCGCGGCGGCGGAAGAGCCGCGCCAGCGGGTCCGAGGGGCGCAGTCGCGCCAGGACGGCCAGCGGTCGTGGATGCCGTGGCGGCCGGGGGAGCAGCAGGTGGGCGCTGAACCGCGCGGCGACCGGCGGCGGGAGCCAGTTACGCGGCATTGGCCCGGCCGCCTCCTCCAGTCCGGCGAGCGCTGCCTCCGCTGACGGCCGCCGCGCTGACGGCAGCAGGCAGGCCGCGACGATGGGCAGCAACGGGGGAGGGCAGCCCGTCAGGTCCGGGTCGTCGAAGACTGCGGTGTCGTCGGGAACACCAGGCAAACGATCGTCGGCCGCCGCGGACTCGCCATACGGGGTGCGGCCGGTCGCGGCGAAGAAGGCCACACAGCCGAGAGCGAGGATGTCGTCGTCGGCCCCGCCGCGATCAGTGGCGAGGAGTCCATCCCCGGCTCTTGCCGTGCTGGCGTCTCCGAGGCCGGCCACCGCAGGCGGCTGCGTGATGGCCGACCAGCCAGTGCCGATATCGGTGACCACGGGGCCGTCCGGGGCAAGCAGCACGTTGGGCGGCCGCAGTGCCCCGTGGACAATTCCGGCCATGTGAATGTCCAATAGGCCGCGGGCCACCCCGGCGGCCAGCCACAGCGCTGAGCGGGGCGGCAGTGGCCCGGTCTGCGCGACGGCCTCGGCGAGCGACGGGCCGTGGACGAGGGGCATCGCGACCCACGGATGGCCGGCATACGCGTCGGCGTCCCAGACGCCGACGGTGCGCGGCCCGTGAACAGCGCCGACGGCCTCGATCGCCGAGGCGAGGCGAGAGCGTGCCTCGGTGTCCGGGCCAGCCTCGGCCTGAAAGACCTTGATGGCCAGTGGGGTTCCCTCTCGCGACGCGGCGAGGTATACGGTGCTTGCCCGGCCACTGCCGAGCCTCGCGGCCACACGGTAACGGCGGGTATCCGAGCTGCCCACTGCGCGTGGGTCTGCCGCGCCCAGTGGCTCGAAGGCGGGCGTGGTCCACTGCCGCGTCGAAATCCATATCCAGGCAGGTGCCCGGAATTCCTTCTCCGCGACCCCGACCCGGGTGAACTGGCTGCTGGGAATGCCCGGATAACCCGGGCGGATGATGGCCGAATGAACCTGATCCGAAATCGCGACGCCAAGATGCGCGTCGGGATAAGCCGCGAGCGCAGCCCGCAGCGGCGCGCTGTTGACCAGGCGGCTCATCTCGATGATCATCGGGCCGCCGAAGCCAGCCGCGCTGTGCTCGATTAGGCCGATTCCGACAGACATCCGCAGTCGCATGCGGTTGACGCTGCGGGAGTTGTCCTCGCTGAGCAGTGCCGCCAGGGAGCGGAGCAAGGCCGGGAGAACGACGGTAGGGTCGATATCGGCCGGCAGGATCACGTTGATCCCGTCCCCGGTCCACTCATGCTCGACGGTTCCCAGGCCGGTGCCGCACGCGTCGAGCATCGCGCTCACGAGCAGTGGAAGGCGTCGCTGCACATCGCTGCGCAGGGGCGCTGATCGCGCGCCGAAGTCGGCGACATCCAGGACGAATCCCATTCGTAGCTGTCGCCTCGATAGACGTCGCGCCGACTGCCCCTGACCTGGCATCCAGGGGGCGGCGGACACCCCGTCTCCCATTGCCCACGCTCCCTGATTCCTCAGGGTAATGGCCAGGTGCCCGGAGCGGAAGAATGCGAAAGTCACATTCCGGTGGCTGGAATCCAAGATTACGCGAGGCGACACGGTCGGAGCTGGCATTATGTGTAGCGTGAATCTTTCGCGTCACCTTGACCGTGCCACCTGGCCGGAGACGAGTCTGATCGGGTCGCTTACCCCGAGTGATCGAGCGGCCCTGCTCGCCACGGGTACCCGCGTCCAGTTCAGCGATGACGACATTCTGGTCATGCAAGGTGACCTCGGTGATGTCCTGTACGTGCTAACCGGCGGGATGGTCAAGATAACGGTGAGTGCGGAGACTGGCATCGAGACAATGCTGGCAGTGCGCTCCCGTGGCGACCTCATCGGTGAGTTCGCGGTCCTTGACGGGACGCCGCGCGCCGCCGCCGCGCGCGCGGTCGGCACCGTCGGCGCGGTTCGCGTCACCGGGGCAAGGTTCGCCGCGTTCACCGAGGCGCACCCCAGCGCGCTGCCCGCCGTCACCCGTTCGGTGGTGGCCAAGCTTCGCGCGGGAACCGAGAGGCACGCGGCCGAGCGTAACTGGGGTGCCCGGGAGCGCCTCGCGCAGGTGATCTACGACCTGGCGACCGGGTATGGCGAAAAGGCCGACGACGGCGGGGTCATCATCCCGCTGCCGCTGACCCAGATGGAACTTGGTGAACTGGCGGGGGTCGCCGTATCGACCACGGAGCGGGTCCTCGCGGACTTCCGCCGAAAGGGCCTGATCCAGACCGGCTACCGCGAAATCGCGGTTCTGGACATGGCCTGCCTAGGTGACACCAGGTTCACCTGAGCTACACTAGGTAGCAGCGAAGGGGAGTAGCTCCAATGCCGGGAAGCCGACAATCCCGGCACCGCGCGCCCGAGGCCTAGCAGACGCGAGGCCGATGGTGTGACGGTGCCCGGTTCCCGGGGGCTGTGACCGTCGGTGGCATTGCGCCCTCAGCAAGGGGCGTCGGCGCCGCCAGGGGTTCCATGCCTGAGTGAGACCTTCGGCAAGCAGCAATGTCCGCTGTCGTGCCGAGGGTCGAGGTGAGCCAGGGCACGGCGTTACCCGACGTACGGAGAGTTTTCCCCGGATGAGCCTGACCGCCGCCCTAACCACCTTTCTGGTGGTCTTGCCCGCCGAGCTGCCGGATAAGACGATCTTTGCCTGCCTCATCCTGGCCAGCAGGTACCGTCCACGGTACGTGTACGCCGGAGCGGTCGTGGCGTTTGCAGCCCAGGTCGCGATCGCCGTCGCCGCCGGGGGCGCGCTGAGCCTGCTGCCGCACCGAATCGTCGCGGCCGCCACCGCGGTCGCCTTCCTTGTCGGCGCTGTCTTGCTATGGCGGCACCGGCCCGATGAGGATCCGGAGGTCACGCGCGCCAGCTCCCGCAATACATTCTGGCCGGTGGCGCTGACGTCGTTCGTGGTTGTTTTCCTTGCTGAATTCGGTGACCTGACCCAGATCATGACGGCGAGCCTGGCCGCGAAGTACCACGACCCGCTCTCCGTCGGCACCGGGGCCGTGGCCGCGCTGTGGGTCGCCGCGGCCCTCGCGGTCGTGGTCGGCTGGCGGCTGCTGAAGGTCATCCCCGTCTCCTGGCTGACCCGCGGAGCGGCCGTGGTCATGGTGGTCCTGGCCGGCACGAGCGCCCTGGCCGCCGCGAGCTGAGTGATGTTTGGGCGCGTGGGCTAGCGGCTGAGCGCGGCTTGGTGTTTAGGCGCGCGGGCTAGCTGAGCGTAAGGTGAAGTAATGCTCGATATCCGAAGGCTCCGGATGCTTCACGAGTTCGCGGCGCGCGGGTCGATTGCGCGGACGGCGGACGCACTGGGGTATACCCCATCGGCGGTCTCGCAGCAACTGGCGGCGCTCGAGCGGGAAGCGGGGACCGCCTTGCTCGACCGTACCGCGCGCAGCGCCGGGCTGACGGATGCCGGGCGGCGGCTGGCCGCGCACGCTGAGCGGATCCTCGCCATGGTGGAGGAGGCGGAGGCAGACCTGTCGGCGCACGCGGCCGAGCCGTCGGGCCGAGTGGTAGTGACGGCGTTCCCGTCGGCCGCTGTGGCGTTCGCCCCGGCGCTGGCGAGGTCGCTGCGGACGCACCCGATGCTGACCCTCCTGCTGAGGCAGTCCTCGCCGGAGGATGGCCTGCAACTGGTCCGGTCAGGGGAAGCCGAGGTCGCGATCGCCGACGACTGGACCGGCCGGATAACGGCCAGCCTGGAACCGGCCAGCGACAGCAGGCCCGGGGACGGCCCGGGCAATGGCGTCCTTACCCACTACCACTTGCTGCGCGACCCACTGGTGCTCGTGGTCGAGCGCGGGCACCCGGCCGCTGACCCGAAGTCCCCGGTGGACCTGCGGGCGCTGCGAGACGAGCCCTGGCTCGCGGCGCCGGTGGGCGAGCCGACCCGGGAGGCATTCGACCGGCTGCTCGCGGCCGTCGGCGTTACGCCGCCGGTGCCGTCGGAATTCGAGGGCCTCGGCACGGTCGCCAACCTGGTCGCCCGTGGCCTTGGCATCGCGATCATGCCGAGGCTCGCCGTCGGCGCCTACGAGCGCCGCCTAGTAGTCCGCGAGCTCCCGGCCGGCCTCGACCTGGCCAGGGACATCTACGCGGTGGCCCGCACCGCGAGCGTGGGCCGTCCCTCGGTTGCGGTGATCATCGCGGCCCTGCGCGGTGCCGCCCGCTCGCTGTCCGCCCGGATGGCGCAGGCGGACCCGGCACCATCGGACGGCCTGCCGCTTGACGCCCCGTGACGCCAGGCGCGCCTCGATGCGAAGGGCACGGTAGCGTGGCATCCGTGGACTACAAGCTCGACCTCTCCGTTGATGGCGGCGCGCTGACCGCCGCGCTCGTCGACATCGCCTCCGTCAGCGGCGAAGAAAAGCCGCTCGCCGACGCGATCGAGCGCGCCCTGGCCGCGCAGCCGCACCTGAGCGTGCACCGCGACGGCAACACCGTGGTCGCGCGCACGAGCCTGGGCCGCGGCGAGCGGGTGGTGCTGGCCGGGCACATCGACACGGTTCCGCACGCGGGAAACTACCCATCTTCGCTGAACACGCAGCGCACCCGCCTCCTGGGTTGCGGCACGTCAGACATGAAGTCCGGGGTGGCGGTCCAGTTGCGGCTGGCGGCTGGCGTGCGAGAGCCGGTACGGGACGTTACGTACGTTTTTTATGACTGTGAGGAGGTCGCGGCCGAGCGGAACGGGCTGCTGCGCGTCGCGCGGAACTCCCCGGACCTGCTGTCCGGCGACTTCGCGGTGCTGCTTGAGCCCAGTGGCGGCGTGGTCGAGGGCGGCTGCCAGGGGTCGCTTCGGGTGGCGGTGCGAGCCTGCGGTGCCCGCGCGCACACGGCACGATCGTGGATGGGCGACAACGCGATCCACAAGGCGGGCCAGGTCCTCGACGTGCTGCGCGGCTACACCCCGCGGGAGCCAGTCGTGGACGGTCTGCGCTACCACGAGGGCCTGAACGCCGTCGCCATCTCCGGCGGCGTGGCGACCAATGTCGTGCCGGACGCTTGCGAGGTACAGGTCAACTACCGGTTCGCGCCCGACCTGTCGCCAGAGCAGGCGATCGCCCACGTGCAGGACCTGTTCCGTGGCTTTGAGGTAGAGGTTCTCGACGTGGCCTCCGGGGCACGGCCGGGGCTGGACGCGCCCGTGGCGGCCGCGTTCGCCGTCGCCGTCGGGGGGACGCCGAGGCCGAAGCTGGGCTGGACCGACGTGGCCCGGTTCGCTGAGCTTGGCATCCCGGCCGTTAACTACGGCCCCGGTATCTCGGAGATCGCGCACACGGCCGGCGAGTACGTCGAACTGGCCGCAATCGCCGACTGCGAGGCCCGGCTGCGGACGTGGCTGGAAGCCTGAGGCGGGCGCTACACCGCGGGCAGGGCGTTCGCGGCGGCCACGATGGCCGCCCCGTCCAGCGTGACTGACGATGGCCCGATGCCTACCGCAGGCCACTCCACAAAGACTGTGACTGGTCCGGCCGGTGGCAGCGGCCACGTCCAGAAAGTCTCCTCGGCGACCTCGGCGGCACCCTCAGCGTAAGTGCTCGTCTGGCAGTCCGTGACGGCCGGACCACTGTGGGGCAGGGCGCCGGTGTCATCGGAGAACGGGGCGGCCCGCCCGTCGCTGAACTCCAGGGCCACGCTGAGCCTCCCGGAGCCGATGGCGTCGGGCGTGGTGGCGCGGGAGTAGCCGTCCACCGCGCGGCGTGCCTGCTTTTCTTGCCGGGGCGTCAGCCCGGCCACGTCAACGACGATCCTGAACGCCAGCTCGCACCCGCGCGCGTGGGCAGCGACCCGCTCCAGTGTCATCGTCGCCCGGTCCGTCCTGGTAACGAGCTGGTTCAGGTCGAGGGTAGCGAAGCCCCCATGCGGAAGGCGCGGGTCCGGGCCGGGCTGTGCCGCGCTGTCACGGGTAGCCCGGCCAAGAGCGTCGGTCGCCTTGCGGACGATCATTCCCGACGCCGGGCCGGGCCAGACCTGCAGGAGGTGCTCCTCGACGGGCTCGCCTTCCACAACGTCAAGGCCCGCGCCCGCGTCGCGGCCGCGGGCGTGCACCCGAACCCGGTAGTTGCCGGGCCCTGGGGCCGTAAGGGCTGTCAGCACGTCGGGTCCCCCGTCCATCGCGCTGATGCCCAGCCCGGGCGAGTCCGAGCTGGCGGTGAGCGAGAACTCGACGACCTCGTCCCACGCAGCGACGTCCAGCCCGGGGTCGTTGTCCCCGGGCTGGACGGTCATAGCGATGTTGCCGAACTGGGTGCCGGTCGCCACCATGGCAAGGCCCTGGGTCACGCCCACAAGGCCGGTCGCGGTGGTGTCCGGAACTCGCGTGTCGGGGCCTTCGGGGCCGCCCGCCCCGATCCAGTAGAACCCTTCCCCGATGTAAATCCTTGAGCTGACCACCGCCGTCACCCCGTCCGGCTCGTTGCATGAATGGATTACGGCAAGACGAGCACCCAGTATGAGTCACCGTAGAGCAGCCGCTGCGAAACGTACATGGCGCTGCGCAAGCCGCCTTCTGCCGAGTTCTCGGTGCCGAGGACCTTCATCGTAACGTTCTGCGAGGGGAAGTAGAACGCCCCTTGGTAGGTCGCCGCGAATGGGTACTCGTCGCAGCTGTAGGGCTTCTTGTAGTCTGTCTTCCCGCAGGCGGCCGTCCGGTTCTTGGCCTGTACGTGCGGCGGCGCGCGCAGCAGTACCCTGCCGTGCCCATACCAGCCGAAGTGCAGCGACCTGGTCCTCTCGCCGACTTCGACGTTGCGGGCAACCTGATCCTCGCCATGGCCCTTCAGGTACACGTCGTACGAGGCGGCGACATCCTTGAAAATGCAGCCGGACGTGATCTTCCCGAACTGCTTAAGGAGGGGATCGCTGTCACAGCGGGCCGGGCCGAGCGTGGTGAGCCTGACTGGCGATGCCTGCTGGGTGGCTGCTGGGGCCACGATCTCGACGGCAGGTACCTGATCCGTGACGTTGATCGCGGCGCCGGCGGAGTCGATGGTGAACGTGTGCGTGTAGATCTCATGCTCGGCCAGTGGCTGGCGCACGCCGCGGAGGAGGCACAGCCGCCGGAGCACGCGATCTCCATCGTGGCCGTGGTGCCGTCGATGACGACCCCGGTCGCGGCCGGCGAGCTCGAGCGACGCGACGAGCGGCCACGCCCGGGACTTCGCGTCCAGGGTCTCCTTGTAGCCAACGGCGATTGTCCCAGTCCCGAGCACCTCCCCGCCGGGGACCTCGATCACCAGGTAGTTGATCGCCGTAATGGCGCACGCCGCGCGGCGGGTGCGGACCACCGCGCCTGCCACGCACGTTCTGGACGCGGCGGCGGCCAGCTTGCTCGGCTTGCTCAGGCAGACCAGGCAGCCCGGTGAAACGTCGCTGGAGGCCGGGCTGGCGCAGGCCACCCGGGTAAGCCCGGCCCGGGCGAGCCTGGGCAGTTCCGAGCGCACCGTCGAGCAGCTAGGGGTGCTCGCGATCGTAGCGGACTCGATGCGTACGGGCGGGTACTCGGCCGCTTGCTGGGCGGCCACTCCCACCACGGCCACCGCCGGGCGTGCGGCATGTGGTGCGGACGGCGTGGCCAAGGCTGGCGACAGCGAGAGCAGCGTCGCGGCAGCGACCGCGGGCACGACCGCCACCAGCCTGGCCAGGTAACGCGATCTGAGGTTCATGAGCATCGCTCCTTGCCTAGCGTGACCATCTGAAAGTCACGCGCGGCAACAGTTTTCTTCATGGAGCGCTCATGGAATATCCCTAGATCTAAGGTAATTCTCCTCAGATCTAGGGATATTTGTCCCCTATTGGTGTCTGATTACACCAATGCGTCGCAGCGAGTGGTGCCGTTGTATGTTGTCACTTCGCCAGCGAGGCCAACGTGAGGGAGGCGGTGTGCGAGGCGCCGCTGGGGTCGGTGTAGGTGATGGTCAGCTTGTCGCCGGGGTGCTTGCTGAACAGGTAAGTGCTCAGCGCGTTGGCTGACGAGACCGACGTCCCGTTGACGGCGGTGATGACATCACCCTGCTGCAGGCCGGCGGTGGCCGCCGGGGTGCCCTGGTAGACCTGGCAGACGTAGGCGCCCGCGACGGAACTCGGCGAGCTGCTGCCGTTCCCCGTGCCGGTGGCACCGCCGGTGGCACCGCCGGTGGCACCGCTCGAGTTGTCGGAGCACGTCCCGATCCCGATGAAGCCCGCCTCACCGAGGTGGACGGTGGAGCTAGCCTGCCCGGTGGTGATTTCCCTGGCGATCGATATCGCGCGGTTGATCGGGATCGCGAACCCGGTGGTAGCCGACTGGCCCTCGAAGCCGTCCGAGCTGTTGGCGGCGGTGTCCATGCCAACGACCGCGCCTGAGGAGTTGACCAGCGGTCCTCCCGAGTCGCCTTCCTCGATTGGCGCGTCGGTCTGCAGCATGTCGGTCAGGTTCTCGCTGGTTCCCGTGCCGCTGTCACTGGCCGTGATGTTGCGGTCCGTGGCGTTGATGATGCCCTCCGCCGTCGAGGGGGTCCCGCCCTTGCCCTCGGCGTTGCCGATCGCGAGCACCGCGGCGCCCAGCTGGACCTTGCTGGAGTCGCCGAGCGTGACGGTGGGCAGGCCGGAGACGCTGCCGCCGCCGGTGGACTCCATCTGCAGCACCGCCACGTCGTCAGTGGAGTCGAAGCCGACCACCTTCGCGGGGTAGGTCTTGCCGGTCGTCACCTCCGTCACGGAGATGCTGGTGGCCTCGTCGATGACGTGGTTGTTGGTCAGGACGACGCCGGTGGAGGAGATCACCATGCCGGTTCCCTCGGCGTCGTCCTGGTTGTACTGGAGCGTCGAGTCGATGTCCACGACGCCCGGGTCGACCTTGGATGCGAGGGATGTCGCGTTCAGTGGGCCGCTGCCCGTGTTCGTCCCGCCAGTGCCGCTGCCCGTGCTCCCGTTTCCGTTGCCAAGGCCGCCGAACGGGTTCTCGCCGGAATTCCCGCCCGTGCCGCCCTGGGGGAGGGCGCCGGGGCTTCCCGAGTTCCCGGAACCGAGCGCGCTTGAGGCCGGCGAGGAGTGGCCAAGCTCGATGGCGACACCGGCCCCGGCACCGGCCGCGAGCACCGCGACCGCCGCGTAGACCAGGAGCCTCCGCAGCCCGCCGCCCTGCGGAGGCGGCGGCGGGGTCCCGTACCCGAAGCCCCACGGCTCCTGGCCGGATCCGCCATTCCATCCGCCGCTCGCTGGCTGCCCGTAGCCGCCGGCCGGCTGTCCGTACCCTGGGGGCTGCCCGTAGCCGCCGTCGGCTGGAGGCCCGTAACCGCCAGCTGGAGGCCCGTAGCCGCCGCCGGCTGAAGGCCCGAAGTCGGCGGCTGGAGGCCCGAAGTCGGCGGCTGGAGGCCCGTAGCCGCCGGCTGGAGGCCCGTAGCCGCCGGCTGGAGGCCCGTAGCCGCCTGCTGGCTGGCTGGGTTCCGGCGCGGGTCCCTGGTCCAACGGGGTGGTGTCGCTTGCATCCGGCGCGTCGGAACCCGGCACCGCGCCGTCGTCGGCCCTTGCGGCACTGGACGCGGGTGCCCACGGACTCACGTACTCCGGTGGCTCCCAGCCGCTGCGCTGCTCGCTACCGCTGTCGTTGTCTCGCATCTATCTCGCCTTCACCGTGGACAAGCATATGCCGTCTTATGCCGTTATCTTGCGCGTCCGGGGTCCGTCCCGGCTCCCTGTCAGTATCTAGTAAGGATCTCGTACCTGAATATCAGCTGAGCGGCCGCTTAGCCTTGCCGTGAGCCCGGTCACTTGGCTGGCCCATTGATTAGCGTCAGCGTCAGCGAGTGCGTGGCACCGGACCCGTCAACATAGTCGACGGTCAGCGTCTGGCCGGGGCGGAACTGCGAGGTGACGTCGACCAGGGACTGCGCACTGGAGACCGACTTCCCGCCCGCCTTGGTGATTACATCCCCCTCGGTGAGGCCTGCGGAGCCCGCCGGCGTGCCGGAATAGACGCCGCAGACTAGCGCACCAGAGCTGACGGTCGAGCCCGAGCTACCAAGGCCTCCCGAGCCGCCGGACCCGTTGCCACCGAGGCCACCAAGGCCGCCAAGGCCGCCAAGGCCGGTGCTCGGGCAGCCTGCGGATACGTTGACGACGGAGACGCCCATAAACGATGGCAGTCCGATCTGCACGTCCGTGCTCGCCTGCCGGTCAGCGATCTGCCTGGCGATCTGCAGCGCCTGGTTGATCGGGATCGAGTAGCCGGCCGTGGCCGAGGACCCGTTGCCGCCCTGCAACTGGCTCGCGGCGACGTCCATCCCGACGACCTGCCCGGCCGCGTTCGCCAGTGGCCCGCCGGAGTCGCCGGGCTGGATCTGGGAACTCGTCTGGATCGTCCCATGCAGCGTCTCGGACAGGCCGGTGGCGGAGTCGGTTGGCTTGATCGTCTGGTTGAGTGCGGTCACCGCGCCGGGCGCGACGGTCGGTGTGCCGCCTTGCCCCTCTGCGTTGCCGATGCCGAGCACCTGCATGCCGACCTTCACCGCGCTGGAATCGCCGACCGTGACTGGCGTAAGCCCGGACGCATCGGTCAGCTGCAAAAGCGCCACGTCCTGCGTCGGGTCATAGCCGACGATCGTTGCCTTGTAGGTCTTGCCTGTGGACACCAGCGTCACGGTCGGGGTGGTGGATCCCTCGATGACGTGGTTGTTGGTCATCACCAGGCCATTGGAGGTGAGGATGATGCCGGTGCCCTCCGACAGCGACTGCTGGTACGACTGCGGGGCGTTGACATCAACGACGCTAGGCTCCACCCCGTCGGCCACCGTCTGCGCGTTCAGCGGCTTGGACGCCGTGGCCGGGGCGCCCGACGGCGGGACCGGGATCTGGCTGGCGCCCGCTACGGCTGTGCCGACGGGCGTGCTGCTGGATGGGCTGGTGGAGCCGCTGGATGGGCTGGTGGAGCCGCCCGCTGGTGGAGCGACCGCGCTCGGGCCGGTCCCGCTAGGACTGGCCACGCTGGAACCGGAGTTTGCCTGTAGCGCGATTACCGAGCCAGCGCCGGCCGCGGCGGCGAGGACCGCCACAACCAGGAGAGGCAGGAATCGCCCGCGGTTGCGTGGCCTTGGGGGCCTCGGGGGCGGCCCGTAAAACGGCTCTAGTGGATCTGTCATGATTGCTCGTCACTGGGCGTGGGGTGCATCGTCCCTTATTAAGCCTTACTAGCCTTAGTGTTACCTGAACGGGCACTGCGAATGCTGTGATCGCTGCCCGGCTGGCGCCGGGTGAAACGACGATGCTACCTGTCACGCCGGCCGCCCGCCGCTACGCGGCTGGCGCGGCATCCAGCCGCACCAGCCTGATCTGCTGCTTGCCCGCCGTGCTGATCCAGGTCACCGGGACCAGCGCACCGACCCGGCAGCCGTTCACGATGGCCGTCAGCCCGCCCGGCGACGTCACTCGCTGCCCGTCCGCGCTCGTGATGACATCGCCGGCCGCCAGGCCGGCCGCTTCCGCACCAGTGCCACACAAGACACCATAAACCAGGGCACCAGAACGGACCGGAGCAGTCCTGTCAGGAATCCTCGCGGACGTAGACGTCTGCAGGCAGGCCGGCGCCGGAGCAGCCGAGGACGGCGCGGTCCGCGGCGCTGATACCCGGCTGGCGGGCCGCCGCGAGGTGGAGCTACTGGCGTCGGCGGTCAGCACGCCGAGGAAGGCCCGGGGTCCGATGATGACGCCGGGGGTGGCGTGACCGACCGCGATCAGTCGGGCGGCGGCCAGCGCGGCATTGATCGGGATGGCGTAGCCGGCGTTGGGGGAACTGGTGCCGGCGGCGGTCACCATGCCGATGACCTGCCCCTGAGCGTCAGCTAGGGGGCCTCCGGAATCGCCAGGTGCGACGTGCGCGCTGGTGACGAGCATGTTGTGCAGCGTCTCGGTGAATGCGGAGCTGGCGTCGTTCGCCTGGATGGTCTGGCCCTTGCCGGTGATCACCCCGGGAGCGACGGTGGGGGCGCCGCCGATGCCGGCCTGGTTGCCGATGGCCAGCACCGGGCTGCCCGCGAGCAGGGCGCTGGAGTTGCCGATGGCGGCGGTCGCCAGCCCGGCCGCGTCCTGAATCTGCAGCAGCGCGACGTCGGCGGTGACGTCCTCGCCGACGATCCGCGCAGGGAACTCCCGCCCGTTGCTGGTCAGCGTGACGGTCACTGTCGTCGCGCCGCGAATCACGTGATTGTTAGTGAGGATAAGGCCGTCGGCCGCGTTGATCACGAAGCCGGTGCCCTCGGCTGTCTCGGCGTTGTAGCGCAGGGCCGAGGTCACGTCGACGATCGTCGGCTCGAGCTTGTCGTAGATGGTCGGGATCCGCGGGCTGCGGGTAGGGCTGACGGCGGCCGGCGTCTGGTACGCGTCCTGGCCCTGGGCCATCAGCAGCGCGCCACAGGCACCGAGCACGGCGCTCAGGGCAGCCACGACGGCCAAGGGCACAGAGCGCCGCAGTTGCGATCTCACATGGTCGTTTTTCCCGAAGGGTAACCAGTGCATTCCTGTATGTAGTTTCAGTGTGCTCATACGTGCTAATTCACCGCGGTTCGGGTACCCTCACTAGTTGAGATATGACGCGTTGACGCGGGTTCTTCCGGGCAGCGCGGTGTCCCTCTCAAGCTACAGGGGTTCTCATGACCGCACCATCACGCAACGGTTCCGGCCGGATGTCCCGGCGTGACCAGACGACCGTGTCCGCGGCCGCCCTGACCGGAGGGTCGGCGGCCGGGGCAGCGGTCGCCGGGGCTGTCGTTACGCTCGGTGACCTGGGTCTGCAGGTCCTGCACGGCCACCTCGGCCTCGCCGCCGTCGGCGGGTCGCTTTCCCTGGGTATCTCGGTGTTCCTCGTCGTCCTCGCCGCGGCCGCCGTCATGCGCGCGCGGGCAGGCCGCGCCGCGCGATGGGCGGCGCAGAACCCGTGGGGCTTCGCGCTGCTGCCGGGCGTATCCGCGGCTGTCGTGGTGTTCCTGCTCACCATGCTGATTGGCGGCGGCGTGCTCAGCGGGGTATGGGCCGCTGCCTGGCATGGCGCGCTCGTGTACGGGGTGACCGGCGCAGTCGGCTCGGTGGCGGGCCGCCGCAAGCGGCGGTAGTGCACGTAGGGGCGACCCTAGCCCTGCATGAGGCTGGTGCCCTTGCTCAGTTCCGCCGAGGTGATCGCCCCGAACACCTGGTACACGATCTCGTGCCGGGAGTTGAGGAAGAACGTCTGCGGGAAGGCAGCGACGTTGTAGGCGCTAGCCGTGATGAGTGACTTGTCCGCGCCGACCGGGTAGGTGACGCCCTTGGCGTGGACGAATGCGAGCGCATTCGCGGTGGGGTCGTTCCCGTCGATCCCGACCATGGTCACGTGCCCGTCATGTTGCTTGTAGAACCGCGCAAGCAGCGGGGTCTCCTGCTGGCACGGGCCACACCAGGAGGCGAAGAAGTTCACGATGAGCGCCCTGCCCTGGTACTGGCTCAGCGCGACCTGGCCCGAACTGCTAAGAGCGGGCAGGCTGAAGGCAGGCGCGGGCGCGGGGTGGGCATACACCACGACGCTGTCGCCCGACGCTTGCGATCCGGTGCCGCTGCTCGCGGCCGGGGCGCCGTTGAGTGATCCGCTGGCCACGCCGACGAGGACGGCGGCCACCACCAGCACCGCGATCGCGGTGACGAGCTTATGGCGCCCGATCAGCCCGACGAGCCGGCCGACGCCGCTTCGTGCGGCCGGAGAGGCCGGTGACTGACCGGCTTGGTCTCGTTCTGTCCCGGGAAAAACGTCCTGGTCGGCCATTGGGCTCGGCTCCCTCGCTGCGTACTGGCCTGTGGGTGGACCGGGGAGTCCGGCTCGCTCCTGATGTCAGGCAACTCTATGGCATCACGATGGGCGGTATGCCGGACGGCATTGTCAAGTAGCGCGTCGAGGGCAAGGCAAAGCCGGTTCCTGTCGGCAAGCCTGGCCGGCGGGTAACGCCTAGATGACATTTTTGTCATCCACATGCCCTGGCTTTGCCGACGCGCCCGCGCGCAGTGGCAGGCTGACGACAACGCGCAGGCCGGGCGGGGCCGGGGCCGGCTCCAGGTGGGCGGTTCCGCCGTGGGCCTGCGCGGTCCCCCGGACGATCGCCAGTCCCAAGCCTGCCCCGGCGAAGTCGTCCGCGTCGCGGCTGCGGGCGGAGTCTAGTCTCGCGAACCGGTCAAACGCGCGCTCCAGGTCGGCGAACGCGATGCCCGGCCCGTCGTCGGTCACCGTGAGTATGGCCTGGCCAGCCTCGGCGGCGACCGCGACCGTCACCCGCGACCCCGCATAGCGCACCGCGTTGTCGAGCAGGTTCACCAGCAGCCGGTTCAGCCCGTCGCGGTCGCCGGACACCAGCACCTCGGATGCAAGCGCCTCGGCGGCCGCCCGGATGCCAGCCGGCGATGAGGTGGCGGCTGGCGCCTGCGTGGGCGACGCCGGACTGACGATGGTTACCGGGACGCGCGCGGCCGCGTAGCGGGCGACCACGTCGCTGGCCAGCGCGGCGAGGTCGACCGGCACCCGGTGGTCCCGGCCGGCCCTGGAGGTGGTGCCGCCGGCCTGGCCGCCGCCTGCGGCGTGCTCGTCGAGGCGGGCCAGGAGCACCAGGTCCTCCGCCAGCCTGGCCAGCCGCAGCGTGTCGGCGTGCACGTCGCGTGCCGTGGCGGTCCAGTCCTGCAGTTCCGGATGGTCAAGCGCGACCTCCAGTTGCGTCCGGATCGACGCGATCGGGCTGCGCAGCTCGTGTGCCGTGTCAGAGACCAGGGCCCGCTGCCGATGCTGGGCGGCCGCCAGCCGCGACAGCATGTCGTTCAGCGTGAGCGCGAGCTCGCGCACCTCGTCCCGTGCCTCGGGCACCGGCAGGTCGCAAGGCATCCCGGTCGCCGTGACCCGGGCGGCAGCGCGGCGCAGCGCCCCGACCGGCCGCAACGTGGAGCCGACCACGACCCAGGTCAGCCAGGTGAACAAGATGAAAAGCACGGGCGTCCCCAGGGCCAGCCCGCGGGCCACGACCTGGAGGCTGTCGGAGACCGAGTTGTACGGCACCGCCGCGATGACCAGGTCCCCGCCCGAAGCGCGCACCGCGTCCACGCGCAGCAGCGACGGCATGTCGAATGGCGGCCCGTTCAGCAGCCATCCCGTCCCCGTCGCCGCGCTGGCGGCAGCCTGTGCGGGGGTGAGCAGGGGGACCAGCCGGTCCGCGTCCGGCGACACGTTGATGATCCGTCCCGTCGGGTCCAGCACCTGCACGGTGATCCCCGGGGCCACCGGCACCGGATACGGCAGCCGGTCGGCGTTGACCAGCGCCACCACGCCGGAGGCGGCCTGCCGAGTGGAGTCGTCCAGCGAGCTGGTCAGCGAGACCCGCAGCACGTTGAACAGCAGCAGGTCAAAAGCCGCGAAAGCGACGAGCAGCCCGGCCGCCGCCGTGATCGTCACCCGCGCGCGCAGTCCTCGCCGCCACCACCAGCGCACCAGCCACCACCCCGGCACCCGCGACGGTGGCTCGGGCGCCGTCGGCCAGGGACCGGCCGCCGCCGGCTCGGAGTCGACCGAGATCGGCCGTGCCTCAGCCGCCATCGGACGCCAGCCGGTACCCCGCACCGCGCACCGTCTGGACCGCGTGCCGCCCGAACGGCCCGTCGATCTTCTTCCGCAAGTACCCCACGTAGACCTCGACGACGTTCAGGTCCGCCATGTCGTCAGAGGAGTCCCACACGTGCGCCAGCAGTTCCGACTTGGGCACCACCGAGCCGGCCCGCCGCATCAGGAACTCCAGCAACGCGAACTCCCGCGCTGTCAGGGCAACCGTCACCGAGCCCCGCTTGACCTCCCGCGATGACGGGTCCAGGGACAGGTCGCCGCACCGCAGCACGGCAGGTCGGGGGATCGCGCCGCGCCGCAGCAGGGCACGCAGCCGTGCGGCGAGCACCACATAGGAGAACGGCTTGGTGAGGTAGTCGTCCGCGCCCAAGTCCAAGGCGTCGGCCTGGTCGTATTCCCCGTCCTTCGCCGACAGGACCAGCACGGGCACCCAGTTCTCGACCGCGCGCAGCTCCTGGCACACCTTGTACCCGGACATCCCCGGCAGCATGATGTCGAGCACGACGCTGTCGTAGCCGCCGCCGCGAGCCAGGTGCAGCCCCGTCACGCCGTCGTGAGCGAGGTCAACGACGAAGCCCTCGGCTTCCAGGCCGCGCTTCACGGCGGCGGCGAGCCGCCGTTCATCCTCTACCACAAGCACCCGCACGTCCTCCAGTGTCGCGCAAGCGCGTGGCCGGAGCGAACCCGTTCTCAGCCTCTTCACAGTGGCATTGAGGCACAGTGGAAGCATGCAGGCAATGAGGCTTCCCAGGAACGCCCGGTGGGCGGTGCCCACCGTGGCAGTCGTCGTCATTGGCGGCGCGATCGCCGCCTCGGCCATCTCCGTCGCGCAGGCGGCCCCGGACCTTCCGGCGAAGACCCCCGCGCAGTTGCTCGCCGACATCGCGTCCACGCATAAGATCCCGCCGCTGACCGGGACCGTGGTCGAGACCACGGACCTCGGGCTGCCGCAGCTTCCGCAGACCGGCAACCCGACCTCGCTGACGTCGCTGATCACCGGCTCGCACACCATCAAGGTCTACTGGCAGGACGCGACGCACTTCCGGCTCGCGATGCCGCAGACCATGACCGAGACTGACCTCGTCCGCAACGGCAGCACCGTGTGGCTCTGGGAGAGTGCGAGCAACACCGTCACCAAGTTTTCCCTCGCCGGTGACGGCGCGAAGAACGCCAAGGCGCACCCGAAGGCGGCGCAGGAGGACCTTCCGCCGCTCACCCCGCAGCAGGCGGCCAATGACGCCCTTCAAGCGGCCGGCAAGACCACCGTGGTCAGCGTCGAGTCCACCTTGACGGTGGCCGGCGAGCCCGCCTACCAGCTCGTCCTCACCCCGAAGGACAGCCGCTCCACGATTGGCTCGATCGCCGTCGCGATCGACGCCGCGACCGCCGTCCCGCTGCGCGTCCAGGTCTTCGCCAAGGGGTCCGCGACGCCCGCCATCCAGGTTGGCTACACCCAGATCTCCTACGTGGCCCCGGCCTCCGCCAACTTCAACTTCACCCCCCCGCCCGGCGCGACCTACGACGACGCGACCAAGCCGCAGTCCGGCCAGCAGGCCACCGGAGCCGTCCCGGCGGGCACGTCCGGGACGTACGGCTCGGGCTGGCTCACCGTCGCCGAGGTTCCCCAGTCACTGCTGTCCGCGACCACAGCGAGCCAGAAGCCGTCGGCCACCCCGTCGGGGTCTGGCGTGTTCAGCGCTGACGGCCAGGCGGCGATCAGCGATTTCCTCGGCGCGGGCAAGCAGGTCAGCGGCTCGTGGGGCAGCGGCCAGCTCATCCACACCAGCCTGGTCAACGTGCTCATCGTCGGCAACGAGCTTTATATCGGCGCCGTCGACCCGAGCGTCCTGGAGGCGGCGGTCGGCCACACCACCCCCGCGGGAAACGGCAGCTAGGTGACCGACGCGACCATCATCGAGGCGACCGAGGGTGCGGCCGCTGAGCCGGCCGTCAGTGCGCAACGGGCGGTCGGCCCTCTCGCCATCGCCACGTCGAGGCTGACCAAGCGGTTTCGCGGTGGCCAGGTCGCCGTGGATGGCATTGACCTGGCTGTCCCGGCGGGCTGCGTGTACGGCTTCCTCGGGCCGAACGGATCAGGCAAGACCACCACGATCCGCATGCTGCTCGGCCTGGCCTTCCCGACCAGTGGCACCGCCCAGATCCTCGGTACTCCCATGCCGAGCGGCTCCGCCAGGGTGCTGCACCGCGTGGGCTCCCTGGTGGAGGGGCCGGCGTTCTTCCCGTTCCTGTCCGGCTGGGAGAACCTGGCCCGGTGCGACGCCGCCGACCGCAGCGCCGATCCCAGGACGGCGAAGGCCCGGATCGGCGAGACCCTGGAGCGGGTCGGCCTGACGGCGGCGGCGAGGAAGCGCTACCGGAACTACTCACTTGGCATGAAGCAGCGGCTGGCGATCGCGGCTGGCCTGCTGCGCCCTCGCGACCTGATCATCTTGGACGAGCCGACCAACGGCCTGGACCCGCAGGGCACCCGCGAGGTCCGCGCGCTGGTCCGGCAGATCGCGGCCGACGGCATCACCGTCTTCGTGTCCTCGCACCTGCTCGCGGAGGTCGAGCAGGTCTGCTCGCACGTCGGCGTGATGCGCACCGGACGGCTGGTCTTCCAGGGGTCGCTCGACGGCCTGCGGGACACCCGCGCGTCCCGGATCCGGGTGCGGACGAGCGACGTCGAGTCGGCCGCCGCCGTGCTCGCCAGGCTCGGCCTGGCCGGCCCGGATGCTGGCAACGGCATCATCACCGCGGAGCTCGGCACGGTCGAGCCGGAGCGGATCACCGCCGAGCTCGTCCACGCCGGGGTCGGGGTCCGCGAGCTCGTGGTGGAGACTCCGAGCCTTGAGGACCTCTTCGTAGGCCTGACGGGAGAGGGATTCGACGTTGAGCACTGACCTGACGGGCACTGACTCGGCCCGCGGTGAGCCAGCCGGCACGGGGCCGGCCAATGCCAGGGCTGCGCACAAGCCCCCCGCCACCCGGTCGGCCCTGGCCGGGCAGTCAGCCGGCCAGGTTCGCGGGTACCTGCGGTTCCTCGGCTCGGAACTGCGGCTGGTGTTCCGGCGGCGGCGCAATCAGCTGCTGCTGCTCGTGGTCTTCGCTTTCCCGGTACTCATCGGAGTCGGGCTGAAGATCGCCGCGCCGCACCCGGGCAACGGTGGCGGGGGCGGCGGGCCGCAGGCGTTCTTCAACCAGCTGGCCGGCAACGGCGTGTTCCTCACGCTGATCGCGCTGCAGGCGCTGCTGATCTTGGTGCTGCCGCTGGTGGTAGCGGTCGTCGCGGGAGACTCGATCGCGGGCGAGGCCGGCTACGGGACGCTGCGCTACCTGCTGACCCGGCCGGCCGGGCGGACCCGGCTGCTGAGCGTCAAGTACCTGGCGGTCGTCGCCTACGGGCTGGTGGCGACGTTCATCATCGCCATCACCGCGCTGCTCGCCGGCGTGATCTTGTTCCCGGTGGGCCCGGTGACGATGCTGTCCGGCACCACGATCTCGCTGGCCGCCGGCCTGGTGCGGGTGCTGCTGGTGACGCTGTACATCGCGGCGGCGATGGCCGCCGTCGGCGCGATCGGGCTGGCGATCTCCACGCTGACCGAGCACGCGATCGGCGCGATCGCCGCCATCATGGTCCTCATCGTGACCAGCGAGGTAGTGGACCAGATCCCGCAGTTCGCCGCCATCGCGCCGTACCTGCCGACGCACTGGTGGGACTCCTTCGACTCGCTGCTGCGCACTCCGGTCGACACCACGACGCTCCTGCACGGCTTGGCGTCCTTTGCCGTCTACGCGCTGCTGTTCACCTCGTTCGCCTGGGCGAAGTTCACGACATCGGACGTCACAAGCTGAGGCAGCCGGCCCGGCGCGGGCGGCTGCCGGGATCACCATGCGCAGGGCCGCATCGCCCGGAGGCTGCGTCACCGGCGATGCGGGCCCTGCGATCAGGACCAGATGAAGTCTTCCTCCCAGAACTCGGTCACGCCGCGCGGCTTGGTGGCCGCCTCGTCGTTCTCGCGGGCGCGGAGCTCGACCCGGCGGATCTTGCCGGAGATCGTCTTGGGCAGGTCGGCGAACTCTATGCGGCGGATGCGCTTGTAGGGCGCCAGCCGATCCCGGCAGAACGCCATGATGTCCCGTGCCAGCTCAGGGCTGGGGGTCGCGGACGCGGCCAGGATGACGTAGGCCTTTGGCACTGCCAGCCGCAGCGGGTCGGGGGACGGCACGATGGCCGCCTCGGCGACCGCCTCATGCTCGATGAGCACGCTCTCCAGCTCGAACGGCGAGATGCGGTAGTCCGACGCCTTGAAGACATCGTCGGTCCGCCCGACGTAAGTGATGTATCCCCCATCGTCGCTCGTCGCGACGTCACCGGTGTGGTAGTAGCCGCCGCGCATCGCCTCGGCGTTCCTGTCCGCGTCACCCTGGTAGCCGGTCATCAGGCCGAGCGGGCGGCGGGACAGGTCGAGGCATATCTCGCCTTCCCCGCCGTCCTCGGCCGGCTTGCCGGTGACCGGGTCCACCAGCACGACCGGGTAACCAGGCAGCGGGCGGCCCATCGACCCGGGCTTCACCTGCTGGCCAGGGGTGTTGCCGACCTGCGCGGTGGTCTCGGTCTGGCCGAAGCCGTCCCGGATCGTAAGTCCCCACGCCGCCTGGACCTGCTCGATGACCTCTGGGTTCAGCGGCTCGCCAGCCCCGATGACCTCCCGCAGCGCGGACACGCTGGCCTTGGTCAGATCGGCCTGGATAAGCATCCGCCAGACCGTCGGCGGGGCGCAGAAGGTGGTGACGCCGCAGTCCCCGATCGCCATCAGCAGCCCGTCGGCATTGAACCGGTCCTGGTTGAGGATCAAGATCGTGGCCTGCGCGTTCCACGGGGCGAATAGGTTGCTCCAGGCATGCTTGGCCCATCCGGGAGAGGAAATGTTCAGGTGCACGTCGCCCGGCTCAAGACCGATCCAGTACATCGTGGACAAGTGCCCCACCGGGTAGCTGGCGTGGGTGTGGCCGACCAGCTTCGGCTTGGACGTCGTGCCGGACGTGAAGTACAGCAGCAGCGGGTCGCTCGCGGCAGTGACGCCGTCCGGCTCGAACGCCGATGGCGCCGAGCGGGAATCGTCGTAGGGCACCCAGCCCTGCGCCGCGCCGACCACGACGCGCGTCCACGAGCCGGGCACGTCGGCGAACTTCGGCACCTGGGCCTGCTCGGCGACCACGTGCCTCACGTCGCCGCGCTTGACCCGGTCCACCAGGTCATCGGGCTGGAGCAGGGTGGACGCCGGGATGATCACCGCGCCAAGCTTGATGGCGGCCAGCATGATCTCCCATAGCGGCACCACGTTGCCGAGCATGAGCAGGACATGGTCGCCGCGCTGGACGCCAAGGTCGCGTAGCCAGTTCGCGGCCTGGTTCGACCGGGCCGCCATCTCGCCGTAGCAGACCGACTCATCGCGCCCGTCCTCCCAGGCCACCCGCAGCGCCGCACGCTGCGGGTGCTCGGCAGCGATGACGTCAAACCAGTCCAGCGCCCAGTTGAACTCATCAAGCTCGGGCCAGGCGAAATCGGCGCGCGCCGCGCTGTAGTCGGTGCGGCGGGCCAGCAGGAGGTCTCGTGCCGCACGGAACGCGGCGGTCGAAGCAGCGTTACTCATGCCCGTCATGATGGCAGCCTCCGCGAGGCGACGGCTACCCGGTGCAAGAGTGGAATCGGAGTACAGAGCTCTCCGTTTCCTGTGCGAGACTGACAACGTGAGTGATTCGGCGCCGTGTGGTCGGGACGGCACCGATGCTAGGCCCCCAGTCAGCTCCGCAGGTGGTACAAATTCCGGATTCTGAGCCGACGGCCGTCACCGCGTGGCAGGCGCTTGGCATGCACGTCCAGCTTGGCGTTACGGCCCCCGATGCGATCGATGAGGCTCGGCAGATGCTGTCCGCGGACCTAGCCGAGCTGGACGCGGCGTGCAGCAGGTTCCGCCCCGACTCCGAGGTCGCCAGGATCGCCCGGGCACCCGGAGATGCGGCCGGGATGTGCACCATGACGGTTAGCCCGCTACTGGCGGAGGCGATCGCGGTGGCGCTGCGCGCCGCCCGGCTGACCGACGGGGACGTCGACCCGACCGTCGGGGCGGCGCTGCGGGCGCTGGGCTATGACCGGGACTTCGGGCAGGTGGCACCGACGGGAGGCGCGGTGCAGCTGGCGGCACTGTACGTTCCGGGATGGCGGGTCATTGACCTTGATCTGGGGACCCGGCGGCTGCGGCTGCCGGCTGGCGTGCACCTTGATCTCGGCGCGACCGCGGCGGGCTGGGCAGCTGACCGCGCGGCCGACCGGATCGCCAAGGAGCTGGACTGTGGCGTCCTCGTCGTCCTTGGCGGCGACACGTCCGTAGCGGGCGAGCCGCCCGATGGCGGCTGGCGCATTGGCGTCCAGGACGGCAGCGCAGGGCCTCCCGCGGTGATCGCGATCCGCGATGGGGGCGTGGCGACGTCGTCGATCGCGGCGCGCACCTGGCGACGTGGCGGCGACGTCCTGCACCACATCCTAGACCCGCGCACCGCGCTGCCCGCCGTGGGAGTCTGGCGCACGGTCTCGGTGGCGGCAGCGAGCTGCGCCGACGCCAACGCCGCGGCGACCGCCGCGATCATCCGGGGACAGTACGCCCCTGGCTGGCTGGCGAGCGTGGGCCTCCCGTCGCGCCTGGTGGCAGCCGACGGCACCGTCCACGTGATCGCTGGCTGGCCCCGCGACGTTGCCTAGGAAACAGGACGCGACCTTGCCACTAGGAAGCGGGCCGCACGCCGATATCGCTGCGGCCGCCGCTATCTGGCCCCTCGGGCACCCAGTTCACCAGGCTGTGCGCAGCCTTCACCAGGTAGTCCCACAATTGCGCGTCCAGCGCGCCGGGCAGCGCGATCTCATCCAGTGCGGTGCGCATGTGCGCCAGCCACAGGTCCCGTTCCCGTTCCCCGACGCGGAACGGCACGTGCCTCATCCGCAGCCTTGGGTGCCCTCGTACCTCATGGTATGTGGCAGGCCCGCCCCAGTACTGGATCAGGAACAGGCGCAGGTGCTCCTCGGCGGGTCCGAGGTCCTCGTTCAGGTAGAGCGGCCGCAGCTCGCGATCGGCGGCGACCTCCTGGTAGAACCGGTGGACCAGCCGGGTAAACGTTTCCTCGCCACCTACCGCCTCGTAGAAGGTGGCAGGCGCGGGCCGGCTGCTGTCGGCTGGCATGGAGTTCTCAGTCATGGCACCCTCCACCCTAGCTGCCTGAATCCGGCGTCGGGGCGGGGGAGATGCCGGCCGCGTCGAGCGCGGTCTTCATCCGGGCGCGCATCTCGCGCTCGGTCTCCCACTGCCGCAGCGGTGCGGTCCGCGCGACAAGCCGCATGATGACCTCGCTGCTCGACACGTCCTGGGCACCCCAGACCTCGGGCTTCTCCAGCATGACCCCGCGCAGCGCCGGGTCGTTCCAGGCGCTGTCGGCCACCTCGCCCAAGATCGCGCGGATCGTGCCCAGGTCCGCCGTGTAGGGCACTGGGAAGTCGACGACCGCTCTCGCCCAGCCCTGTGACTGGTTGCCCACCCGCTCGATGGCGCCGTTGCGGATGTGCCACACGATCCCGTTGACGTCGCGCAGCCGGGTGATGCGCAGCGTCATGGTCTCGACGGTCCCGGTGACCTTCCCGACGCTGATCACGTCGCCTACCCCGTACTGGTCCTCAAGCAGCATGAAGACCCCGGTCAGGTAGTCGCGGACCAGGTTCTGCGCGCCGAAGCCGACCGCGATCCCGACCACGCCCGCGCTCGCCAGCAGCGGTGCCAGGTTGATGCCGAGGTCGCCAAGCACGACGACCCCCGCGATGGCGAAGATTGTCACCGAGGTCGCGCTGCGCAGGACCTGGCCAAGCGCGCGGACCCGCTGGTGACGCCGCTCGGCGATCGTAGCGCTGACAGCGACGGCCACGGTCTCGTCGACAATGGTCTCGTCAGTCAGTGACGTGACGGCGGCGGCCTCAGCGGCCTCAGCGGGCGCGGCGGGGCGGGTCTTGCGCCGGCGTCGCAGCAGCCGGACCGCGACAAGGCCCGCCGGAACCAGCCCGCCAGCCGCCAGCGGGCTGCGGAACTGCGGGAGCAGGGTCACCGCCGCACGCTCGGTGACCCGCTTGATCACCCGGTGCAGCACGCCCCGGATGAACAGCGCCAGGATCACGACGAAGGCCAGCCGCAATATCAGGTGAATCGGCCCGGACAGGTAGATCTCGGTCAGCTGCGCGGCCCGGACATTGTGGGCCAGGTCCCACACCAGGCGGCAGGAGATGCCCGGGTCACTGCCGCAGACACCGGTCAGCGTTGGCGGCGTGTGCTCCAAGGTCGAGCCTCCCGGGGGGTTCGGATTCGCTCCCCCGAAGGCTACCGGTACGAAATGTGCGGCACCCGCGAAGCCGCACCCCGCCGCGCACGGCTTCGGCCCCTCAGGCCACGCTCTCGATCGCCCTTTTGGCCGGTACCTGGGGGAGCTGGTGACGGGCCCGCAGCAGTCGCCGCCAGGCGAACTTGCGGTCCCAGCCAAAGACTCCCGCTAGCAGCAGCACCAAGATCACCGGCGTCGCCGCCAGCGACAGCACCAGTCCCGCCATCAGGTGCGGCGGCGTGTACGTCCACGTCAGCACGCCGGTGCCCGCTGGCACGTTGACCGACTGCACCACGCCGTCGGTCCGGACGGTCAGCCGCACCGCCTTCCCCCCACCGGAGGGCTGCCAGGACGCGCTCCACCCCGGTATAGCCGAGACAGAACGAACGACTTCCACTCCCGACCGCGACGTCACTGTCGCACTCGTCGGCTCTGTCGACGGGCCAGTCACGTCAGTGATCGACGCTCCCTGCGTGGATCCGCCGCCCACGGCCTGCAACGTCAGCGGCCCCTGGGCGTCCTGATTGTGGTAGATCGCGAATCCCCCGTCATAGCCGACGAGGACCCAGTGCGGCGAGGTCAGGTCGCCCTGCAATACCCCATTGGCGTACTGCGGGACAGTGAGCAGGATCGTTGTGTCCAGTGAATCGAGGGTGCCGTTATCGATGGCGGCGGGCGACAGCGTGTCCTGCCCTCCGCCGTCGGCCTGGTGCGATCCGGTGGCCGTCGCGTACGCGCCGTCCACGATCGAGGTGTACCCCTGGACCGATGCGGAGTCGGACAGCGAGTTGAGGTCCGGCGGCTGAAGGACGGACAAGTCGGAGGTGTCGAGTAGCCCTGGATCGTAGATCACGAACCGCCCCGGGTAACCGAGGTCCGCGATGGGCCGGACGGACAGGTGCGGTACCGAGGCGGCAGCCGTCGATATTGAAAGGCTGCTGAGTGAAGACGCAGTAGTTGCTGAAGATTGCGTGTTTGCTGAAGACAGGGTGGTTGAAGACTGAGTGCTTGTTGAGGAACTGGTGGCTTGCAAGGCGGAAGCGGTCGACGAGCTGGAACTGGCGGGTGAGGCTGGCTCGGCTGAAGCCGCTGCCGTGGCAGAGGTGACCTGCACGATGGTCAGGGCGCTGAAGACGATCATGTCGACGACGGCGAACCCGGCGACCAGGCGGGAAAACATCCGCCTCGGCAGCCGCCGGCCGAAGATCACCAGCGCCAGCGCCCCGCCTCCGAGCACCAGGAACGGAATGAGCCACGGCCGCAGCGCCCCGATGACGCCGGCATTCACGCTAGACGGCGATTCAAGCCAGTTGAACAGCCCAAGGCCCCCGGCGATCCCGGTCACGGCGACCGCTATCACGGCCACCGCCGGCACCGCACCGAGGACGGCCTCCAGCGACAGGTGCCGCGGCTTGAGGCGGCCTTTCGAGCCTTCGGGCCGGGCGGCACGTGCGGGGAACGGGTGATCGGCCCAGTACGCCAGCAAGACCGCCAGAGCCAGGTCGGCAACGAGGATGTTGCGGCTTTGCAGCCGCTGAGTTCCGTAGAACGGCACCTTGGCCAGCAGTTGCCCCAGGGGGGTATTGCCCCCCAGCGCCAGCACCACCCCGACCACGGCCATCAGGTGCCACGCCAGCCACTCGGAAGGCGGGGATAGCCGGACGAGGCGGGACCCAGCGGGCGCACGGGACTCGCCGGAGGAGCCGGGGCCGCTGGAGCGGGCGACCGGGCTGGCCAGGCGGAGCCGGCGGAAGGCAGCGCGCCAGGGCAGCCGGGCCAGCAGGGCAAAGGCCGCGACGAGCGGCAGGATGCCGATGTACCCGTTGACTTCCGTCAGGTTGTAGGAGGCGAAGAAGCTCGGCTGGCTGCCCGTCCCGGACCCGCCGAGCAGGTCGGGCACCAGCATCAGCAGCAGCCACCGGTCAGGCAGTGAGCCCGCGCTGAACAGCGCCAGCCCAGACCCGGCCCGCTGCGAGGTGTCGATCGCGGCCACGCCAGGCAGCACCTGCACCGCGCCCAGCATGAGCCCGAGTACCACGCCGACGGCCACCCAGCCCGCCGCGGGCAGGCACCGGCGCCCCAGGCAGGCGACTCGCCACGCGGAGTACAGGCCGACGACCACGAGCCCGTCGGCGATCGACCGCGGCTCGCCCGCCAAGATGATCAGCCCGACGGTCAGGGCAAGCAGCCCCGTCCACCCGAGCCGGCCGCGCATGCCGCCACGAGCCGGGCCGCCGCCGGCCGAGCCGCTCGCGACGGCAGGGCCGGCCCCTGCCGTCAGCCGGTGGATGGCCAGCAGGCCGAGCGGCACCCAGCTCATCCCGGCGACTACGCCGAAATGGGTGACCTGGGCGGCCATCGCCCCGCCGAACGCGAACGTCAGCGCTCCGACGAACGACGCCACGGTTCCCAGCCTGGGACCAAGCCGCAGGAAGCCGAACATCCCCACGCCGGCCGTCACAAACGTCAAGACCAGCCCGACGGTCCACGCAGCTATCCCGGGCAGTACCGCGAACAGCCAGGTCAGCGGATAGGCAGCCCCAGCGTTCCAGCCACCGAGAAGCGCCGAGCCGCTCCAGATGTACGGGTCGTACACCGGCAGCTGGCCGGACCGGATCTCCTGGCCGGCCAGGACCCGGAGCGGGTAGTTCTGGGTCAAGTCGTCGCCAGGCAGGACAGGACGGCCCAGCAGCGACGGCAGGCCGAACACCAGTACCGCCAGCCCCACGAGCACGCTTACGGCGATGACGTCACCCTTACGGGCCCGGAGCGTGAAAACCATAGACGGACTATGACACCTAACACTTAAGAGAATATTGGAGTGCGCTGAGACGGGTGGGTTTACACCTTCAGGCCCGTCTCGCGTGCTACGAACGCCAAGGTGTCGCCGGCCAGTGCCGCAGAAAGCGACACCGCCCGTGCCCCATGGCCGACTTGGCCCTCGGCCCGCAGCAGCACTGGGCGTGACGACGATGTCGCACACTGCAGCGCCGCACACATTTTATAGGCGTGCATCGGGTGAACCCGCGTGTCGTTCGTGAACACGGTGAACAGAACTGACGGGTACGCCTGGCCGTCCGATACCCGGTGGTAGGGCGAGTAGCTCAGCAGCCACTGGAGCTCTTCCGCGACGCCAGCCGACCCGTACTCGGTATTCCACGTCTCGCCGAGGCCGAACTTCTCGTACCGCACCATGTCAAGCAGCGGGGCCGAGCAGACGCAGGCCGCGAACAGGTCCGGCCGCTGGGTGATCGCCGCGCCGACCAGCAGCCCGCCGTTGGATCCGCCCCACACCGTCAGTTGCGACGGTGTCGTGACCCCGGTGGCGATCAGGTGCTCGGCCGCCGCGTGAAAGTCGTCAAACACATTCTGCTTATGGTCGAGCATGCCCGCGCGATGCCACTCCTCGCCCTCCTCGCTGCCGCCGCGCAGCGCCGCGACCGCATACGCGCCGCCGGCCTCCACCCAGGCCGCGATGTTCGCCGAGTACCCGGGCGTCATGCTGATGTTGAACCCGCCGTACCCGTACAAGATCGTTGGAACTGGGCCGATATGTCCCGTTCCTTCCCCTCTCGCACCCAACGGCTCAATCACTACCATCCGCACCGGCGTGCCATCCTGCGACAGGTAGGTGACCTGTGAGGCGGAGATGGCGGGCCGTTCGGCATGTCCAGGCGGGGTGGCGTAGGTGTCAAGCAGGCCCGTGACGGCGCTGTACCGGAGCACGACGGGAGGCGTCGTGTAGTCGCTGTAGGCGAACCACGCCTCATGCCCGCCCTCGGGGCGCTCGGCGATGCCGCCCACGGTCCCGATACCGGGCAGTTGCAAAGTGGCCAGCCTGGCACCGGTGGCCAGGTCATGGACAGTGACCTCGCTGATCCCATGCCGCGTCCAGCGGCAGAGCAGCACACCTCCCGCGTCGAGGATGGCGTAGCCGCGCAGCACGGCCTCGGGGTCCTGCGGGATAAGGTCTCGCCAGGCCTGCGGACGCGGGTCGGCCGGATCGGCGATCGCGAGCCTGGCGCGGGGCGCGTCCAGGTCAGTGAAGACGTACAGCCGCCCGTCCCGCCCGGGGCGCAGCGATGTCTGCGCGTCGAGGCCGACGGTGACTTCCTTGAAGTCGGGCTGGGCCGGGTCGCTTGCGGCCAGGTCGGCGATCCACACGTCGTCGCGCGGTGCGGTGCCGATGGAGGAGGAAATGACCAGCCAGCGCCCGTCCATGCTGACGCTGACGCCGTAGTAGGAGGTCTTGTCCCGGCCGTCACCGAAGACCAGCACGTCGGTTTCCGGGTCGGTGCCGACGACGTGCAGGTAGACCCGACGGTGGTACTGGTCCTCGCCGTCGGGCACCTGGCCGGGGGAAAGGCGCCGTACGTAGTAGAACGCCTTGCCGCCGGGCAGCCAGGCGACCCCGGAGTAGCGGCACCGATCGATCGGGCCATCGACGATCGCTCCCGTGGCGACGTCAAGGACGCCCAGCAGCGACTCCTCCGTGCCGCCTTCGGAGAGCTGGTAGGCGAGCAGGCGGCCCTCCTTGTCCGGCTGCCATTGATCCAGCGTCGTCCGTCCGGAGGGGTCAATGGCCATGGTGTCAATCAGGACACGCGCGCTATCCATTGCCCCAGCAGACCCGGTAATCCGAGTTTTATCCTCAGCGCCCCCTTCAGCCTTACGGTCCCCGCTCGCTGCATACAGCACGCCATGTTCCTGGCCAGGGTCGCGGCGGGTGAAGAAGCAGGTAGCGCCGCGCCAGGCTGGCGGGGAGACGTAGCCGGCCTGCAGCAGTTCGTTGACCCGCCTGGCGAACTGTTCCCGCAGCGCAAGCCCGTCGGCCTCGGCGGTCCACAGGGCCTCTTGCGTGGCGAGCCAGTCGCTGGTCTGGGGGCTGCCGGTGTCCTCCAGCCAGCGGTACGGGTCAGACACCTGCTGGCCGAAGAGGTCTTCTGTGAGGTCAAGCCGCAGGGCGTCAGGGTATGGAAGGCGCATGATCGACACGATAGCCCCAGCTCGTTACCGGCCATTAACCTACAAGCCTCCGTCCGGCGGGTATCGTTAATGCTGTTGGCAGAGGCACGTGGCTTCGGTCACACTGGGATTGTCGGTGATCCTGGTGATGCGAGCGGCGCCTCACTACAGGTGCCTGCGGAGGTGCCAGTGCGACGTGTGCTGCTGCTCAACGTCACGTATGAGCCGCTTACGACAGTCGGTCTGAGGCGAGCCGTGTGCCTAGTTCTCTGCGGTAAGGCAGAGGTCGTGCACGATGGCGGTGGGCAGGTGCTGCATTCAGCGACTGTCACCGTAGCCGCTCCGTCCGTTATCCGCCTCCGAAGATATGTCCGCATCCCGCACCGCAACCGCGTGCCCCTGACGCGGGCTGCCCTGATGCGCAGGGATAACTACAAATGCGCGTACTGCACCCGGCATGCCGAGACGATCGACCACGTCATCCCGCGCAGTCGTGGTGGCCAGCACACCTGGGAGAACTGCGTGGCCTCCTGCCAGATGTGCAACCACCGCAAGGCGGACCGACTGCTTGAGGAGCTTGGCTGGGAACTGCTCAGCAAGCCCGTCGTGCCGCGCGGCGCACACTGGCGCCTGATCGGCGCCCAGTTCGACGGCGAGCCGGCCTGGCAGCCCTACCTGCGCGACTCCAGCGCTGCGTGATTCTGGGGGGATAAACACCAATCCCCCCAGACCCCCCTGCCTTTTGGGGTTGCTCGCCGTAGGCATCGGGCTGCGCCGCACGGGGTCCCTCGCGCTTCGCTTCCGGGACCCCGCGGCTCGCCCGATCGCGCAGGTGCTCGCTCGCTGGCGCTCGCTGTGCCGCGCGGGTGCCTCCCGCCGTGTTCGCGGGGTTGGGCTGGCTTCCGCCGTGTTCGCGGGGTTGGGCTGGCTCCCGCCGTGTTCGCGGGGTTTCGCGGGGTTGGGCTGGCTTCCGCCGTGTTCGCGGGGTTGGGGGTGACCGCTGTGGCTTTGGGGGGGGGCGATTTGGCTTGGCTTCTAGCTTTGGGCCGGGGGAGCGCCGAAGGCGCGGAAGCGCTGCTGGCTGAGGCCCGCGATGATGGCCAGGGCTAGCAGTGTGCCGGACAGGACGAAGACCGGGGACGGGCCGAGGCGGTGCGTGAGCATGCCGGCGATCGCCGTCGCGAGCGGAAAGCTGCCGAGCGAGCCGAGCATGACCACTCCCATGACCCGTCCGAGCATCGCCGGGGGCGCCCATCGCTGGATGAGCGTCACGAAGATCACGTTGCCGAAGCCGGCCACCAGGCCGAACACGAACATCGCGGCGGCGGCACCGGGCAGGCCTCTGGCGGCCGGAACGGAGGCCACGGCGAGCGCCGCGATGAGGAACACCGATGCGCTTACCACAGCGGGCTTCGACAGCCCGCCGGCCCTGGCCGCCGTCAGCGTGCCCGCCATGCTGGCCGCGCCGAAGCACGCCATGATCGCGCCGTACCCGTCGGCTCCGAACCGGGCGTGCGACAGCACCGGCAGCGCCACCTCGAAGCAGGCGGTCACCGCGAAGTTCGCCCCGACCAGCACCGCGAGGATGAGCTGGAGCACCCGCTCGCGGGCCAGCAGGGTCCAGACGGTAATCCGCTCCGGCGCCGCGTGCGAGGCGGCATCCGCGGCGGGCCGCTCACCGGGGTCGGTGACGTCCCTGATCATGGCCAGCGATATGGCGGACACCGCGTAGGAGGCGGCGTCGATGCCAAAGGCCTGCGCCGGGCCGGCGGCGGCGACGATGGCACCGCCGATGGCCGGACCGAGCAGGGTTCCGCCCTGAACCGCGGCGTTGTAGACGGCGTTGCCGGCCTGCAACTGCCGGTGCGGGAGCAGCGACGGCAAGATCGCGTAGGAGGCAGGCATGAAGAGCGCCGCGCCCGCGCCGAGCAGCGCCGCGATCGGCCCAAGCGCGACCAGGGACGTGATGTGCGCGCCCGCGAAGGCCGCGAACACCACCGTCAGCAGGCACCGGGCAGCGTCGGAGCAGAGCATGAGCTTGCGCGGGCCAAGCCGGTCGGCCAGCGAGCCGCCGACCGTGATCAGCGCCGCCCGCGGTATGCCATAACAGGCGAGTACGCCACCGAGCAGCACGGCGCTGCCGTGCGCCGACAGCACCAGCCAGGGAAGGGCGACCGCGTAGCAGTAGTCGCCCATAGTGGATGCCAGTTGCCCGGCGCTCAGTAGCCGGAAGTTCCGTGTCCCGAGTGGGCCGGAGTGCAGCGCTGTAAGCCGCGTCATGGGGTGCACTCGCAGTGATCGATGGGGGCCGCAGCGACGATGGTCCGGTCGGGACCCCTTAATTCACGCACGGAGGTCAGCATAATTTCGGAAATCCGGTTACACAATGGCACCGATGGGTGGTTTTACTGAACGGTGCGTTACTGTAGGATCTTAGCGCCTTGAAATCATGCTACCGACTGTAGTCGACTCAGCATTGCCTTCTTTCGTCTCTGCTTTAACTTGCGCTGCATTTTTTATGCTCTGCCGTCACTTGCGCTGTCATTTGCAAGCCTCGTCCCAATTCGCGGCCCTGGCGCGCTGCTCCCATAATTCACGCCAGTATTAGCTTTATCAGAAGAGACAGTGGCCGGGACAGGCACGCCGGCCCGCCCTGGGTCGGCCCGCCCTGGGTCGGCCCGCCCTGGGTCGGCCCGCCCTGGGTCGGCCCGCCCTGGGTCGGGGCGACCGCGCAGCCGTGCGTTGGATGGTCATGGGCTACGCCGTGCCCGTAGCGTTGCCGTAACAGCGTCTGCCAGGATCGTGGGCATGTCGCTGCGGCTCACTGATATATGGCGGTACCCGGTCAAGTCCTGTCGCGGGCAACGGCTCCCCGAAGCTCTCGTGGAGCCGTGGGGGCTGGCGGGGGACCGGCGATGGATGGTGGTAGACGGCGATGGCCGGTTCGTGACGGGCCGGCAGCACCAGCGGCTGGTGCTCGTCACGCCGGCCCTTGACGGCGACGGCGCGATCCGGCTCAGCGCACCGGGCCTGCCCGACCTCACGGTGCCCGTGCCCGACGCCGGCATTGCTGAGCTCATCGGCGTGAAGGTGTGGTCGAGCGAGCTCGACGCGGCCGTCGCCATTGACGAGGCAGGCCAGTGGCTCAGCAAGGTCGCCGGAATGGACGTCCGGCTGGTCTACCTAGACGATCCGACGCGGCGCAAGACCGACCCTGGGTACAGCCAGGACGGCGACGTGGTCTCGTTCGCCGACGGGTACCCGCTGCTGCTGGCCAGCGAGGAGTCGCTCGCGCGGGTCAACGAGTGGATCGCGGGCGGGGCGCACGCGGCGGAAGGGCCGCTGCCCATGACCCGGTTCCGGCCCAACGTTGTCGTGGCGGGCGCCGCGGCGTTCGCTGAGGACGGCTGGCGGCTCGTGAAGATCGGCGACGTGGCGTTCCGGGTGGCAAAGCCATGTGGCCGGTGCGTCTTCACCACCGTGGACCCGCAGACCGCGGTCAAGGGAAAGGAGCCCTGGCTACGCTCGCCAGGCACCGCCGCTGGGACGGCAACATGTGGTTCGGCGTGAACCTGATCCCGGACGCCCTCCGCGAGGGCGCCGTCATCGCAGTCGGCGACCCGGTCACGATCTCGGCGTAGCGGCTGGCCGCAACGATTGCCGGATCACCGGCCGTGCCCCGCAGGATATGCACAGTTCGGCAGGTCTGGCCGGACAGCCGCAGCGGCTGCTACGCACTAGCGCCGCCGGCACGGTAGCTTTCCTGTATGACGACCACGGCGCCCTTTGGCCGCACCCTGACGGCGATGATCACTCCCATGACCTCCGACGGCTCGGTCGACTACGACGGCGCCGCGAGGCTCGCCACCTACCTGGTGGACCAGATGCGCAGTGAGGGCCTCGTCGTCAACGGCACCACCGGGGAGGCGCCGACCACGACTGACCAGGAGCAGGAGCGCCTGATCCGGGTCGTGCTCGAGGCCGTCGGGGACCGGGCCAGGGTCGTCGCCGGGGTCGGGACGAACGTGACCACGCATACCGTCCACCTGGCGAAGCAGGCGCAGCGGGCCGGGGCGCATGGCGTCCTGGTCGTCACCCCGTACTACAGCAAGCCGGCCCAAAGCGCACTGGTGGCGCACTTCTCGGCGGTTGCCGACGCCACCGGGCTGCCGGTCATCCTCTACGACATCCCCGGCCGCACAGGCCTCCCCATCAACACCGACACCCTAGTCCGGCTCGCAGAGCACCCGAGGATCGTCGCGGTGAAGGACGCCAAGGGCGACCTGGTCGCCTCGTCGCAGGTGCTAGCCCGAACGGACCTGGCCTACTACTCTGGCGACGACATGTTCAACCTGCCGCTGCTTTCGATCGGCGCGGTCGGGTATATTAGCGTGACGGCCCACGTCGTGGGCGACCGACTGCACGAGATGGTCGAGGCCCATCGCGGCGGGCGGAACGCGGACGCACGGAAGATTCACCTGGACGTGCTACCGGTCAACATGGGGCTGTTCCGCAATCAGGCGGCGGTGCTGACCAAGGCCGCGATGGATATGCTTGGCCTGCCGGGCGGGGGAGTGCGGGGGCCATTGCTCCCGGCGACGCAAGACGAGCGGCGGCAGCTTCGCGAGGACCTGATGGCGGGCGGTGTCAAGCTCCCGGATTAGTAGGCCGGTGGTACTGGATCTGGCCGCAGGCGGGGCGGCCCCACGCCGACACGCCGACACGACAGCATGCGCTCGATATCGACCACACTATGCTCAACTGAAACGATGGACGTGACTGCAACTCATTGCAATGGCGTGACTAGATGAGTTACCCGCACCCTGAGCTCACCCCGCCGCCGCCGCTGCCCGATGGGGGGCTGCGTGTTGTAGCCCTCGGCGGGCTGGGCGAGATCGGGCGGAACATGACCGTTTTCGAACACGACGGCCGCCTGCTGATCGTTGACTGCGGCGTCCTGTTCCCCGAGCCGGACCAGCCCGGCGTGGACCTGATCCTGCCAGACTTCCGCTACCTGGAGGGCAGGCTCCACCAGGTGGAGGCCCTAGTCCTTACGCACGCTCACGAGGACCACATCGGGGCAGTGCCCTACCTGCTGCGCGAGCGGGCGGACATCCCCCTCGTGGCGTCTAAGCTGACCCTCGCGCTGACCAAGTCGAAACTGGTCGAGCACCGGATCACGCCCGAGATGGTGGAGGTCAAGGAGGGGACCACGCAGTCGTTTGGCCCCTTTGAATGTGAATTCTTCGCGGTCAACCATTCCATCCCGGACGCGATGGCCGTCGCCATCAAGACGTCGGCGGGCACGGTGCTGCACACCGGCGACTTCAAGATGGACCAGCTTCCGCTCGACGGGCGGCTGACCGACCTGGCCGGGTTCGCGCGGCTTGGCGCGCAGGGCGTGGACCTGCTGCTTGCCGACTCGACCAACGCCGAGGTACCCGGCATCGTCCGGTCCGAGCGAGACATCGCGCCCGTGCTCAACGACGTATTCTCGCAGGCTGACCAGCGGATCATCGTCGCGTGCTTCGCCTCGCACGTGCACCGCGTGCAGCAGGTTCTGGACACGGCGGTCAAGCACAGGCGGAAGGTGGCCTTCGTCGGCCGGTCCATGGTCCGCAACATGGGCGTCGCGCGCGACCTTGGGTACCTGCGCGTCCCTGGCGGGCTGCTGATCGACCTGCGTGAGGCCGAGGAGATGCCGCCCGCTGAGGTCGTGCTGATCTCCACTGGGTCGCAGGGCGAGCCGATGTCGGCACTGAGCCGGATGGCCGGGCGGGACCACCCGATCCGGATCGCCGCCGGGGACACCGTCATTCTCGCCTCGTCGCTCATCCCCGGCAACGAGACCGCCGTCTACCGGGTCATCAACGGGCTAACCAGGCTCGGTGCGCGCGTCGTACACAAGGAGTCGTCACTCGTCCACGTGTCCGGCCACGCGCCAGCCGGGGAACTGCTGTACCTGCTCAACCTGGTCAAGCCGCGCAACTTCATGCCGGTGCACGGGGAATGGCGACACCTGCGGGCGCACGCCCGGCTGGCCGCGCTGACCGGCGTGCCTGACGACCGGATCGTCATTGCCGAGGACGGCGTCGTGGTCGACCTGGTCGACAAGGTGGCGTCCATCGCCGGTGCGGTCGAGTGTGGCTACGTGTACGTGGATGGCCTCACCGTCGGCGAGGTAACCGAGTCCTCACTCAAGGACCGGCGTATCCTCGGCGAGGAAGGGTTCATCTCGGTCATCATGGTGGTCGACACCAGCAGCGGCAAGGTCGTCGGTGGCCCGGAGATCCTCGCCCGCGGCTCGGGACTCGGGGAGATGGCGTTCGAGGATGTGCTGCCGAAGGTGGAGGACGCCCTGGCCCGTGCCACGGCGGACGGCATCTCCGACGTCCATGCCCTGCGCCAGCTTGCCCGCCGGGTGATCGGCAAGTGGGTCAGCGACAGCTACCGCCGGCGCCCCATGATCATCCCGGTGGTGGTGGAGGTTTAAGGCCGGGTCGCCTCCCAGGGGTACGCAGACCCCACGACTGGTGAGGGCACGACCGAGCTTGCGGGAAAACTTAACGGGCGGGGATCGCGGAGCCGCTGCCGCTGTGCGAACTGGCGATCTGGGCAGCCAGGGCGCGGACGTGGGAGCTGCCGTCGGTGATCTCCCGGCGCATGGCGTAGACGCTGATCAGGTGCTGGCCGCCGAGGTCCGGGCCGGGCTCGGGGACCCGCGGCCACAGGTGAGTGACGTCGGCGATGCGGGCCTTCATCGCGTCCAGGCGCAGGCTTGCCTCGGCGACGGGCCACTGGTCAAGAGGGCTGCGGTGGCCGGCCTCGGCTGCCTGCGGCGGGAGTTGCGGGGGGTGCGGCACCCGGGGGGAGGGAACCGCGTTCGCGGGACCGTCGCTGCTGGCGGCGGCGCTCCTGGCAAGGTCGCAAGCATGCCGGAATGCCCGCCGGGCGGCGGAGAACTCGACGCTCGCCAGCACGGCGCACCCCCAGCCGAGGGCGCTCGTGGTGAACACGTCAGACGGTGCCCCGGCTGGCAGGACGCGTGCCACCCGGTGGGCTGGGACACATCGCGCACCCGGCGCGGCGAAGGCCAGCACGGCCTCCCGCCGCGGTCGGCCTGCCGCGGAAGCGGGGAAGTCGGCGAGTGCGTGCACCGCCACCCAGTCCGAGCCGGGAGTCAGGCTCGACAGTACGTCGGCGTCGCGGAACTCGTAGCCCCCGTCGGGGGCTACCTCGCAGCGAGAATCGGGGGCGGAAAACTTCAGGTCCAGGCCTGGCAGGCCGTGCCCCGCGCCGAAGATCGCGCCGCGAGCGGCCTCGTCCAGGATCCAGGAGACCGACTCGTCCCCGGACCGGTAGGCGTCGGCGGCGGCACCGGTCCAGTACAGGTGCGTGCTGACCGCCAGGGCGGTCAGCGGGGTGACCCCGGCTAGCCGGCGCTGCCCGCAGGCGGCCTGCCGCAAGGTGCAGCCGAGACCGCCGAACTCCTCCGGGAGCGCCACCGTCAGGTATCCGGCCTCGCCGAGCACGCCGAAGTCCCCGGCGATCGCAGCCCTAGCCGGCTCGTCAACGGCGACATTGCCAGGCGTCGCGTCAGCCACCAGATCCGCTCCGTGCAGGCGATCGAGCACAGCGTCAGTCAGCAGGTCACGAGGCCGTACGGCTGACAATGGACCTCCCCTGGTGCTCACTCGTGCTGGCATATAGGAGACCACGGAACTCGCCGTAAGTCAACCTAACTAGTAGGAATTGTTCGTTTTATGCCCACGGGCAACGTTTCATTATCCTATACGTCGAGTGCTGCCCCCCACAGGGCGGTAGCGTGCTGCACTCTAGTACGTTGCTGTCTATGACGTGGCTTGACTCGCTAGCTGACAAGGCCCTGCGCCGTGAGCGCCCCACCCGCGAGGAGGCCCTCAAGGTCCTCGCAAGCGATGATGACGAACTGCTGGACCTCGTGGCCGCGGCCTTCCGGGTCCGCCGCGAGTTCTTCGGTCGGCGTGTGAAGCTCAACTACCTCGTTAACATCAAGAGTGGGCTGTGCCCCGAGGACTGCTTCTACTGCTCGCAGCGGGTCGGGTCGAGCGCCGACGTGCTCAAGTACACGTGGCTGAAGTCCGAGCAGGTCGCCGCCAGCGCCGAGGCCGGCGTCAAGGGCGGGGCCAAGCGGGTCTGCCTCGTCGCCAGCGGCCGGGGACCAACTGACCGCGACATTGAGCGGGTGTGCTCGACGATCGAGGATTTCAAGGCCGGGCACCCGGACATTGAAGTCTGCGCCTGCCTCGGCATCCTCACCGATGGCCAGGCCGAGCGCCTCAAGGCGGCCGGCACCACGGCCTACAACCACAACCTCAACACCTCCGGCGGGCACTACGCCGACATCTGCGCCACCCACGAGTACTCCGACCGGGTCGCCACCGTGGAAAAGGCCCATGACGCGGGCCTGTCCGCCTGCTCAGGCCTTATCGCTGGCATGGGCGAGACCGACGAGGACCTGGTTGACGTCGTCTTCGCGCTGCGCGCCCTGGACCCCGACTCGGTCCCGGTCAACTTCCTGATCCCGTTCGAGGGCACGCCACTGGCGGGCACCTGGCCCTGACTCCCGCGCGCTGCCTGAAGATCCTCGCCATGGTCCGGTTCACCTGCCCCGACGCCGAGGTCCGCATCGCCGGCGGCAGGGAGATCCACCTGCGCACCCTGCAGCCCCTCGCCCTGCACATCGCCAACTCGATCTTCCTCGGCGACTACCTGACCTCCGAGGGACAAGCCGGCCAGGCTGACCTGGAGATGATCGCCGACGCCGGCTTCACCGTCGAGGGCGCGGACGAGCAGACCCTCCCGGCGCACCGCATCGACCTGGTACGCACCCGCCACCGCGGCGCCGGTACCGGGCTGCCCGCCAACACCTGACGCCTGCCGCAGTGTCGGTGGGCGGCGGCTGGGCGGGGATCACCGCCGTTGAGGTCGCGACCGATCAGCGGCGGCGTGATGCGAGCCCGGCAACAGGCTAGAGCGGCGGACAAGCAACGATCCGGTCAAACTACGGCCATTTCGGCCCCGACGGCGTCGGCGTGGCGGCTTTGGCGGTGCTGGGGGCCTCGTTAGGTTTGTCATCATGGCTTCCCGTCCGCCCAGGGGCGATTCGGCTCGCTCGCGAGGCGGGCAGGTTGACGCAGACCGCAATGCCCGTGATTACGACGACGACTACGACATCATCTACGACGACCAGGAGCTGCCGCCGCCGAGGCGAGCGCCGGTGGCCAGAGGCTCGCGTGCCGGGGCCGGGACCGCCGCCAGACAGCGTCCCGCGCGGCAGGGCGACGCGAAGTCCAGCGGCTCGCGATCGGGCAGCCCGCGAGCCGGCACGGCGACGGTCGCGAGCCGGTCCGGGGGAACCAAGCCGGGCGGCGCCAGCCGCGCAAGCGGCAGTAGCCGGGCAGGCAGTTCCCCGGGCGGCACACGCGGCGGGGGCGGCAGCCGCGGTCGCTCGACGGGTAACCAAGGGGGGACGGGGGGAACTCGACGTTCGGCAAAGGCAGGAACGGGGAGGGCGTCACCCAGGAAGGCCCCGGCCCGGCCCGCCCAGTCCGGCGATCCGATGCTCATCCTGGCACGATGGATGGCCCGGGCGGTGGCGGCCGGCTGGATGGTAGCGGCCGGTGCGGCCGGGTTCGCGGCGCGGCGGGTCGGGCGCAGCGCGCGGGACCTGGAACCGCACCACCGGCGCGACGGCGTCGGGCTGGCCTGGCTGGCGGTGGCGATCGTGCTTGCCGCCGGGATCTGGGTCCACATGCACAACGCGGTTGGCCGGGCGATCTACGTCAGCGGCAGCGCCATGTTCGGGGATCTGGCGTTCGCGCTGCCCGTGCTCGCGGTCCTGCTGGCCTGGCGGTACCTGCGCAACCCGGCCCATGACGCGCCCGGCCCCAGCCCCGTGGTCGGCTGGGCGGCATTCGTCATCGGCGTCCTCGGGCTCGTGCACATCGCGAAGGGCACCCCGTCCCTGGCGGCAGGCGACGCTCCGGCCGTTCGTACGGCGGGCGGGTTCCTGGGGTTCCTGGTGTCCTGGCCACTGGTGCACCTGGTCACCCCCTGGGTGGCGACGCCCCTGCTGTGCCTGGTGGCCGGGTACGGGGTGCTGCTGATCACCGGGACGCCAGTGCACCGGATACCGGAGCGACTGCGGGAGTTCCAGGGAGTCTTCGGGTACGGCCCTCCAGGCGGCGACGATGAAGAGGCCGACGACTATGAAGAGGCCGGCGACTATGACGACGAGTACACCGACGAGGACACCGCGCCGCGACGGCGGGGCGCCAAGCCGCTGTCGATCCGGTTGCGGCCGCTGGCGATCGAGCCGGGCCAGCACGTCAAGCCGTATGACACGCCTGTACTGCGGCTGGACGGCGGACGTCGATCCGGCGGCGGCGCCGATGGTCGCGGCCAGGCCCGCGAGGCGCGGATCAGCGACGACCTGCTAGAGGAGCTCGGCTTCGCCGCGTCCGAGGAGGCGGGTGCGCAGGGCGCGTCGCAAGAAGCGGCGGCGCGAGAAGCGGCGTCGAAAGAAGCGGCGTCGCGGGAGCCGGTCGAGCCCGGCGTCGCTGATGCCCCGCTGCCGGCCACTGACGAGCCGCCGGCCAGCACCCGGAGCAAGGGGTTCGATCCGCACGGGCCAGTCCCGGCCGGGGAACAGCTCATCTTGAGCAGCGCGGCGGCGGGCACCTATGCGCTGCCCGGCCCCGCGCTGCTGAAGCCGGGGTCTGCGCCCAAGGCACGGACGAAGGCCAACGACCTCATGGTGGACTCGCTGCAGGACGTGCTCCACCAGTTCAACGTGGAGGCGGAGGTCACCGGGTTCAGCCGGGGGCCGACGGTTACCCGGTATGAGATCGAGCTCGGCTCCGGCGTGAAGGTGGAGCGGGTCACCCAGCTATCGAAAAACATCGCCTATGCTGTCAAATCAGCCGATGTGCGGATTCTTCCGGTAATTCCCGGCAAATCGGCTATCGGTGTCGAGATCCCGAATTCCGACAAGGAGATCGTCTCCCTCGGTGATGTTCTGCGATCGACGCAGGCGATTGCCGATCACCACCCGATGGTGGTGGGCCTTGGCAAGGACGTGGAAGGGCACACGGTTCTGGCGAACCTCGCGAAGATGCCGCACGTGCTCGTCGCTGGTGCCACCGGGTCAGGTAAGTCGGTTTGCCTGAACGGGCTGATCACCTCCCTGCTGATGCGGGCGGCGCCTGATGAGGTGCGGATGATCCTGATCGACCCCAAGCGGGTCGAGCTGTCGATCTACGAGGGGATCCCGCACCTGATCACGCCGATCATCACGTCGCCGAAGAAGGCGGCGGAGGCCCTGGAGTGGGTCGTGGGGGAGATGGAGCGCCGGTACGACGACCTGGCGGCCTCGGGCTTCCGGCACGTTGACGACTTCAACAAGGCGGTGCGGGCCGGGAAGGTCGTGCCGCCGCCGGGGTCGGAGCGGGTGTACGAGCCGTACCCGTACCTGGTCGCGATCGTGGACGAGCTGGCGGACCTGATGATGGTGGCGCCGCGCGACGTCGAGGACTCGATCGTGCGGATCACCCAGCTGGCGCGGGCGGCGGGCATCCACCTGGTGCTGGCGACGCAGCGGCCCTCGGTGGACGTGGTGACCGGCCTGATCAAGGCGAACGTGCCGTCGCGGCTGGCGTTCGCGACATCGTCGCTGACGGACTCGCGGGTCATCCTGGACCAGCCGGGGGCGGAGAAGCTTGTCGGGCAGGGCGACGCGCTGTTCCTGCCGATGGGGGCGTCCAAGCCGATGCGGCTGCAGAACGCGTTCGTCTCGGAGAAGGAGATCCGCGAGATCGTCGCGCACTGCAAGAAGCAGGCTGAGCCGTCTTACCGCCCGGACGTGATTGCCGTCGCGGAAAAGACCCGCGAGGTCGACGCCGAGATTGGCGATGACCTGGACCTTCTCATGCAAGCCGCGGAACTGGTTATATCGACGCAATTCGGATCGACGTCGATGCTGCAGCGCAAGCTCCGGGTAGGCTTTGCCAAGGCCGGTCGGCTGATGGACCTGATGGAAACTCGCGGTATTGTCGGGCCAAGCGAAGGTTCTAAAGCGCGGGATGTACTAATCAGGCCGGATGACCTCGATGCCGTGCTCACGTCGTTGCGGGGCGGTTAGGTGGGGGGCTGGCGCCCCTGGGGCGTTGCCTCGAAGCGCAGGCAGTAGCCCGCGGATCAACCCTCGCCCTCGTATCTCAGTTACTTCCGGTGATCAACTGGGCACATGGAGTAATGTAATCACGGCGATCATTCCAGGAGGCGCGGCGTGAGCATCGGTGAAACCCTGGCGGAGGCACGTCGTCAGGCCGGTCTCACCGTTACCCAGGTCAGTCAGCAGACCCGGATCAGGGAGTCGATCATCCGGGCTATCGAGCAGAGCGACTTCTCGTCGTGTGGCGGGGATTTTTACGCCCGCGGCCACGTCCGCTCGATCGCCGGGGTTGTGAGAACTGATCCGGCGCCGCTGATCAGGGTCTATGACGAGGAGCACGGCCCACCGGGGACCATCTCGGCGGCAGACATTTTCGAGCCGTCTACCCCGATCAAGATCAGGGATCCTAAGCCTTTCCCGTTCGGCAAGGTGGCAGCCGTGCTGGTGCTGGCGGCGGCCGGCTTCGGCGTGTACCGGCTGGCGACGCACAGCCCGGTGAAGGCCCCAGCTAGCCCGGTGGCCGCCATCAAGCCGACGGCGACGCCCGCGGCGAGACCCAAGCCGGCGCACAAGGCGACATCCCACCCGCAGTACCCGCCTGGCGAGGCGAAGATCGTGCTGGCCGCGACCCGGAACTGCTGGGTCTACATCACCGACAACTCCGGCAAGCAGCTGTACAACGGGATCGTCTCGGCCGGCCAGTCGAAAACCTGGTGGGAGAAGGAGCAGGTGACAGTCCGGCTCGGCGACCCTTCGGCCGTCCACCTGACCGTCAACGGCAAGAACGACACGCCCAAGACAGTGACCCCGGCCACCGTCAATGTGAACCCGGCGACCGCCCAGCAGGTAGCGTCCGCCGCCCGCAGCTTGGTCACGAGTTCCTGATAAGGCGACTGCCCCTAGGCTGGCCGCCAGCCTAGGGCTAGCAGCCTAGGGCTAGCAGCCTAGGGGGAAGCCGCGGCTTGGTGTGTAGCCGCGCGGGGGATGGTGAGGGGGTACGTTCTGCACGGTCCTGCGTGATCACGTACCCTCTGCGTGTGTCTAGTTCCCGGTCCGTCAGCCTGGTAACGCTTGGCTGCGCGCGCAACGAGGTCGACTCCGAAGAGCTCGCCGCCCGGCTTGCGGCGGCTGGCTGGTCGCTGCGGGACGAGGGCGAGGAAGCGGATGTCATTCTCGTGAACACCTGCGGATTCATCCAGGCGGCCAAGCAGGAGTCAATTGACGAGCTGCTCGCCGCCGCCGGAACGGGGGCCAAGGTCGCCGCGGTCGGCTGTATGGCCGAGCGCTACGGGACCGAGCTGGCCGACGAGCTCCCCGAGGCACAGGTTCTCAGCTTCGATGACTACGGGGACATCGCGTCCCGGCTGGATGACGTCCTTGCCGGGCGCAAGCGGCCCGCGCACGTGGCGCGGGATCGGCGGACGCTGCTGCCGGTGAGTCCGGCGAGCCGCCAGGCCGCGCGAGAGACGACGGCGGTTCCAGGAACGGGCAGCGATGCCATCCCGGACCTGCCAGACGGCCTCGCGCCCTGGATCGGGGGGGCGTCCCCCCGGGAGAGCGCTGTCGGGCCGCGGATAACCCGGCGGCTGCTGACCGGCGGGGTGACCGCGCCGCTGAAGATCGCCTCCGGCTGCGACCGGCGTTGCTCGTTTTGCGCGATCCCGTCCTTCCGTGGCGCCTTCGTCTCGCGCCGCCCGCCAGAACTGCTGGCCGAGGCCGGGTGGCTGGCCGCCCAGGGCGTGCGTGAGCTGGTGCTCGTCAGCGAGAACTCGACCTCCTACGGCAAGGACCTGGGCAGCCTCAGGCTGCTTGAGGAGCTGCTGCCGCAGCTGGCCGACACCGCCGGCGTCGACTGGGTGCGGGTCAGCTACCTGCAGCCCGCCGAGGTCCGGCCTGGCCTGGTCGCTGTGATGACCTCGACGCCGGGTGTGGTGCCCTACTTCGACCTGTCCTTCCAGCATGCCAGCGGCCCGGTGCTGCGCTCGATGCGACGGTTCGGCGATCGCGAGCGGTTCACCGAGCTGGTCGAGCGGATCCGGGACAAGTGCCCGCAGGCGGGCATTCGGTCCAACTTCATCGTCGGCTTCCCTGGCGAGACCCCCGACGACCTGCGCGAGCTTGAGCAGTTCCTGAGCGAGGCCCGGCTGGACGCGATCGGGATCTTCGGCTACTCCGACGAGGATGGCACGGAGGCGGCTACGTTCTCCGACAAGGTCGATGCCGATGAGGTGGACCGCCGGGTGAGCGAATTCGCGCAGATCGCTGAGGAAGTCATGGCGCAGCGGGCCGCGGACAGGGTGGGCGAGGTGGTCCAGGTGCTCGTGGAGGAGGCCCTCGGCGAGGGAGAGTACGAGGGCAGAGCCGCGCACCAGGCACCAGATGTGGACGGGTCCGTTACGCTCCTCGTCGAAGACCGGCAAGTGGCCGTCGGCGACATGGTGACCGCACGCGTAACCGGCTCAGACGGGGCAGACCTCGTGGCGTGCGCGATATGACTGACTGCCTCGGGGCTCCAGGGGACGCCCCCTGGACTAGCGCGCCGCTGGGTATGCCCTCGAGGGACTCGAGGGGCGCCCTCCCGACTCCTGCAGCGCGTGCGTGACGACGTGAGCGACGCGCGCCAGCCCAGCGACGCCAGCGTCGATCCTGGCCCGCCGGACGGGCATGCCAGGCCAGCCACGCAGGACCTGCAGCCACCGCCAGTCGGCTTGGTCAACGTGGCCAACGCGCTCACGCTGGCGCGGCTGTTCCTGGTGCCCATCTTCGTTATCTTCCTGGTGGCGGCAGGTCATCCGGGCAGCACGCTGTGGCGGCTGGCGGCCCTCGCCGTCTTCGGCGTGGCGTCCGTGACGGACCTGTTCGACGGGAAGCTGGCCCGCAGCAGGAACCTGGTGACCGACTTCGGCAAGATAGCCGACCCGATCGCCGACAAGGCACTCACCGGCGCGGCGCTGATAACGCTGTCGGCGATGAGCGAGCTGCCATGGTGGGTCACGGCGCTGATCATGATCCGCGAGATCGGGGTCACCGCCCTGCGGTTCGCGGTCATCCGGCGCGGGGTCATCGCCGCCAGCGCCGGCGGCAAGCTGAAGACTGTGCTGCAGATCGCCGCAATCTGCTTGTACCTGCTGCCGCCGTCGCTCAGCCCGCCGTCCGTTGTCCGGGAGGTTGTCATGGGCGCTGCACTCGTGGTAACGCTGGTCACGGGCGCGGACTACGTGATTCGAGCAGTTCGGCTGACGAGCAAGGGCAAGCAGACGTCCTAGGTCGCGACGACGATGCTCAGCGCAGCGGCCAGGTGCCAGCTGCGGGAGCCGGGGCGAGACGATTGCATAGGGGAGCACATGCCAGAGGGTGACGGCGGCGCGGCGAGCGCCGGAAGCACCGCGCGGGAGCTCGCGGCCGAGGTCCTACGGCTGCTGCGCGAGTCGCGATGGACACTGGCCACCGCTGAGTCGCTGACCGGAGGCCTGGTCGCCGCGGCGCTGACCGACATCCCCGGCGCGTCCCAGGCCTTCCGAGGCGGCGTCGTGCCCTACGCGACAGACCTCAAGGCACGCCTGCTCGGCGTGGACACGGCGATGCTGGCCGCGCATGGCGCGGTCTACGCCCCGGTCGCGGCAGCCATGGCGGTGGGCGTCAGGGAGCGGCTCGGCGCAACCGTGGGAGTGGCAACAACGGGGGTCGCCGGGCCTGACCCGCAGGACGGGATGTCTCCCGGAACGGTACATATCGCCGTCAGCCTGGCCGACGACACGATCGTTCGCACGATAGGACTGGCGGGGGACCGGGATGAGGTACGTAAACTAGCGGTAGACAGAGTGCTCGGGCTGCTGCTCGGGAGGCTCAGGGAAGAACGACCGTGATTACAGCGTTACGTCAGGAGCGAACACAAGGTGGTGGGGTCTCGCGGGTAAACCGTACGGAAAGGTACGGTGGTCTTGTCAGCGGTTCTGCCTCGATGGCTGGTGGAAGCGGGAAAGGAGTGCGACGGTGGTGCTGCTTCGTCAACTACTTGGCGACGTGCTGCGTCGACTGCGAATTAGGCAGGGCCGCACTCTGCGCGAGGTATCCGCGTCGGCTCGAGTGTCGCTCGGCTATCTGTCCGAGGTGGAGCGCGGCCGCAAGGAGGCGTCCTCGGAACTGCTCGCGGCGATCTGCGCGGCTCTAGAGACGCCGCTGTCACAGGTGTTCCGCGAGGTGTCGGACAACTTCGCGCTGGCTGAGCTCCAGCAGGACGCGGGCCTTGGCGGCCCGCGCGAGCCGGGGCTGCGGCTGGGCGAGCCGGCGATCCGGCTGAGCGACGGTAGCCTGCGGCTGGGCGACTCAAGCCTGAGGCTAAGCGACAAGAGCCTGCGACTGGCGGCCGACCGGGTGGCTGTCCCCGCCGAGTCGGGATCGGGCACCTCGGCTGACCTAGCCGATGTCACCGACATGAACGTGCCAAAGATCGACGCGGACGGCTTCACTGGCCACGATGGCCAGATCCGCGACATGGTCACGGTGTGATTCGGGGCGAACCCTGCTCAGTGCCTGACGGCACTTTCGCTATGGCCTCATCACACCTTGCTAGCCCGGGGGGACGACCCCCCGGAACCCCCTGGGCGGGCTTTGGTGCCTGGGGCACCTTCGCCCTTGATGGGTGGCCGTCGGTAGACGTTGATAGTCGTCGCTAGACGACTCCAGTGTGTGGGTGGCTAGAGCCAGGCCTGGGGGCTGGAGGTCAGGGACTTCACCACGTCCGGGAGGTCGCCGGAGACGATGTCGCCGAGCGTTACGGTCTCCAGGATCGCCCGCTCGTTGGCGCGCAGCGCGATCCACACCTTCTGCAGCGGCTCCGCGGCACCTGGATAGGTGACGTTCTCAGGCCGCTCGCCGCGCACGCCGAGCAACTGGCCGTCGATTGCCCGGATGATGTCAGCCAGAGAGATCTCGTTCGCCTTCCGGGCTAGCCAGAACCCGCCATCTGGGCCGCGCTGGCTGCGCACCACCCCCGTGCGGCGCAACTGGGTCAAGATGGTCTCGAGGAACTTGCCAGGGATATTCTGCGCCTGGGCAAGCTGCTCGGCAGTGACATGGCCATCTGGCGCCGCGGCAAGCTCGATGGCCGCGCGTAGCGCGTAATCGGCACGAGCAGACAGTCGCATGCCCGCCATTATGCAGCTTCCCGATCGGTTTAGTCACATCGGCCTGCTCATTAGGGCTCGTGACGGAGCGATCTCCGCCGTCCCAGGGGGCCCGCGGAGTATGCTGCAAACGATCGCATCGAGCCGGGAAGGACCCAAGCGTGCCAGACGTCACCGTTGACATCACTGTTAACGGAGTATCGCATCGCGCGGATGTGTCCGCAAGGACCCTGCTCGTCCACTTCCTCCGCGATCAGCTGAGGCTGACCGGCACTCACGTCGGCTGCGACACCACCCAGTGCGGTGCATGCACGGTTGACCTCGACGGCGTGGCGGTCAAGTCCTGTACCGTCCTCGCAGCCCAGGCCAGCGGCCACGAGATCACCACCATCGAGGGCATCGCGGCTGACGAGAAGACGGGCCTGCACCCAGTCCAGCTGGCCTTCTGGCGTCACCACGGGCTGCAATGCGGCTATTGCACGCCCGGCATGGTGATGGCGGTACGCCAGCTCCTCGCCGACAACCCAGACCCGACCGGCGATGAGGTCAGGCACGCCCTGTCAGGCAACATCTGCCGCTGCACCGGCTACCAGAACATCATCGCCGCCGCTCTCGAGGCCGCCGCCGTCTTGCGGGGGACATGAATGTTTCCCGCCGACTTCAGCTACGCCCGCGCGAGAAGCCTGGAGCACGCGATCACGCTCCTGCAGGAGGCGGCCGACAGTGCCTGCGATGCCAAGGTCATCGCGGGCGGCCAGTCGCTGCTGCCGATGATGAAGCTGCGCCTTTCCGCCCCGGGCCTGCTGGTTGACATCGCCGGCATCGACGGCCTCAAGAGCGTCACCAGCAGTGCAGGCATTACGGTCATCGGCGCGCTCACCACCTACCGCGACCTGCAGCGGGACAAGAACCTGACCGCCGCTTACCCGGCCATCGGCGATGCGCTCGCGGTTCTCGCCGACCCCCAGGTCCGCGCGAGGGGCACCATCGGCGGCTGCGTCGCGCACGCAGACCCAGCCGCGGACCTGCCCGCCGTCCTGCTCGCCCTCGATGCGCACATCACGATCGCAGGTCCCGCGGGCAGCCGCACGGTCACCCTTGAAAAGTTCCTGCTCGGCCCCTACACGGCCGACCTGGCGCCCGATGAGCTGGTCACCGCGATCACGTTCTCCGCCGCCCCCGCAGGCCAGGACCCGCCTGCCCTAAGGGAGGCGGGTCCCCGTCAGCTCGCGGCGAAAATCGGGATGGCCTACGAGAAGTTCGAGCAGCCCGCCTCCCATCTGCCGCTGGCCGGCGTCGCCGTCATAGCTGAGATCCGGGACGGAGTCGTCGCGTCGACCAGGGTCGCCGTCACAGGCGTCGCGCCGAAGCCCTTCCGCGCGACCAGGACAGAACGGTCCCTGCCCGGTCTCCTACCGTCGGCCCTCGCTCCCGGCGGCCCCGGTCCTGTCAGCGGCCCCGGTCCTGTCAGCGGGCCCGTTGCCGCGGCGCCAGGAATTGCCGAGTCGATGGCCGAATCCGGCCTCGTGGCGCTGTCGGACCAGCACGCATCGGGGCCGTTCCGGGTGCACCTGGCAGGAGTCCTCGCCAGTCGCGCGCTGGCCCGGGCCGTGGCCCGGGCGGTCGCCAGCACGGGGGGCATGTGATGACGGGCATGCCTACCCCTTCGAGTCCTACCCCTTCGAATCTGGTACCGCACGTCGGGCAGGCCGTGGCGCGGCGGGAAGACCCGGCACTGCTGACCGGGCGTGGGCACTTCGTCGATGACGTCGCCGCTCCCGCCGACCTCGCCCCGGTGCTGCACGCCTACGTGGTGCGCAGCCCGGTCGCCCACGCACTGATCACGGGGCTGGACGTCGAAGCCGCCCGCGAGGCGCAGGGCGTGGTCGTGGTCTACACGGCGGCCGACCTCGACGCGGCCAAGGTCGGCCCGCTGCCCGCCGCCGAAGGACTGCCGCCAGGGTCATACAACCCGGTCTACCCGGTGCTCGCCGCCGGGAAGGTGCTGTGGGCGGGCCAGCCGGTAGCACTTGTCGTGGCGACCTCCCCGGCGCTGGCGGCCGACGCGGCCGAGCTTGTCGATGTGTCCTACGAGGAACTACCCGCGGTGACCGCGCCGCTGGACGCGGTCAGCCCTGGCGCTCCGGTGCTGCACGAGGAGCTAGGCGGGAACGTCTTCGTCCGCAAGCGGCTAGTGGCCGGCGACCCGGACGGGGAGTTCGCCCGCGCGGCCTACCGGGTCGGCCAGCCGATGATGAGCCAGCGGGTCGCGCCGGTGGCGATGGAGCCGCGCGGCGTCCTCGCCTGGACCTGTCCGGGCGACGGCCGGCTGGAAGTGCGGCTGCCGACCCAGCGGCCGCATGGGGCGCGGCGCGCGCTGGCGGCGATCCTTGGCCTGCCGCTGGAGCGGGTCCGCGTGACCGCTGGCGACGTCGGCGGTGCCTTCGGCGCGAAGGGGCCGATGTACCCCGACCAGGTCGCGGTCTGCTTCGCGGCGCTGGCACTAGGCCGCCCGGTCAAGTGGATCGAGGAGCGGACCGAGTCGTTCCTGGCCACCACGCACGGGCGGGATCAGGTCGCCGATCTGGAGATGGCCCTGGACGCCACCGGCCGGATCACAGCGCTGCGCGGGGTCGTGCACGCGAGCTTTGGTGCCTACCTCACGCCGAACGCTCCCTCAGCTCTCCTGGCCCGCCTAGGCCCCATGCTGCCCCAGGGCTACCGCATCGACTCCATCGACGTGGAGCTCGTCGGGGTCGTCGCCAACACCACGCCCATTGGCCCGTACCGCGGGGCTGGCCGTCCGGAGGCCGCCTACTTCACCGAGCGCCTCGTTGACCTCGCCGCCCGTGCGAGCGGACTAGGTGCGGTCGAGATCCGCCGCCGGAACTTCCTGTTCCCGTCCGACTTCCCGTACGCCACGTGCACGGGCCTGGTCTACGACAGCGGCGACTACCAGGCGGGCCTGGACCTGCTGGTCGACAAGCTGGGCTACGGGAGTTTCGATACGCAGCGCGCCCGCCTCCTGTCGCAGACCGGGGAGCTCCTCGGCGTCGGAATCGCGTCGTTTGTCGAGCCGGGCGGGATCACGCCGGGTGCTGGCGTCGTCGGCGGCCCGTCCGGCGCCGGAGACCAGGCGACGGTGACCGTGTCGCCGTCCGGCAAGGTCACCGTGGCCGTCGGCACGAGCGGCCACGGACAGGGACACGAGACGGCGTTCGCGCAGCTCGCGGCCGACCTCCTCACGGTCCCTTACGAGGACGTGACCGTGGTGTTCGGAGACACCGACACCTCGCCCTTCGGACTTGGAACGTTCGGGTCGCGCAGCGCGGTCGCGGGCGGCACGGCGATCTACCACGCGTGCCAGGCGGTGCTTGACGCCGCGAGGCGGGTGGACGCGCCCATGCCGCTGCGGGAGGCCGCCGCCCGCCTCGGTGGGCTATCGGCTACGGCGGCGTCCGGGGCGCCGCCAGAGACGTACGCGTCGGGCGCCTACGGCTGCGTCGTCGCCGTCGACCCGGCGACCGGGCGGGTCCGAGTGCTGCGCGTGGTGGCCGTCGATGACTGCGGCGTGGTGATCAACCCACTGCTCGTCGATGGCCAGGTGCACGGCGCGATCGCACAGGGCCTCGGCCAGGCTCTGTGGGAGCAGGTGCTCTACGATCCGTCGGGCCAGCCAGTGGCCGGCTCCCTGATGGACTACGCGGTGCCGTTCGCCGCGACGATGCCCGCCACGCTGGAGTCCTACCTGCTGTGCACCCCGTCGCCAGCCAACCCGCTGGGCGTCAAGGGCATGGGCGAAAGCGGGACGATCGGCGTCACGCCAGCAGCGGTCAACGCCGTCCTCGATGCGCTGCACCCCTACGGCATCCGCCACCTCGACATGCCCCTGACCGCCGAGAAAATCTGGTCAGCGATCCAGTCCGCTAGCTGAGGTCACCAGGTGCCGCAACGCCTAGCCGCGCAGGCGCAGGCCCCTGGGGGTGGGGCGAAGCCGGCCGACTGAAGTGCCCGCGCCAGGGGGGTGTCATGAACAGTCTCGCCGTCGGTCTTCTCGACCGTGATCCTGCCCAGTGCGCCCTCGCGGACGGCGGCGGCCAGGGCTGCCGCGCACGGCTCAAGCAGCGCCGGGTCGTCGGTCCAAGACAGCAGCGTCTTGCCGCCGCGCTCTACGTACAGCGCCAGCGTGCCGTTGGCGAGGATGACCAGTGCCCCGGCCTTGCGACCGGGCTTGTGGCCGGTGGGGGAGTCGTCGGGGCGCTGCGGCCATGCCAGGGCCGCGCCATATGGCTGCGCCGGGTCCGCCGCTGCCAGGACGACCGGCCGCACTGAGGGGACCCGCCGGCGCGGCGGCTGGTTCCAGGCGGCAGATTGCCTCAGTTCGTGCGGCTTCCGGACCTGCGCGGGTACGTCCCACTCGCCTGGCGTCTCCCACTCAGACGGGTCAGGGACCGACGGAGCCGCGGCTTGCGGAGTTGCGGCACTCGGGGTCACCAGGTCACCGGCCATCGCCCGCATCCGGTCGACGGCACCGGGCAGCGCGAACTGGGCCGCGCCGAGGCCCTCGATGAAGTAGCCGCGGCGGCACTGGCCCGTCTCTTCCATCGCCCGCAGCACCGGGTACACAGCCGCGAAGCCGCCGGGCACCCGCTCGGCGGTGACCGCGCCACGGGTCACGATGCCGTGCCGTTCGAGCAAGGTCAGCGCGAGCGCGTGCGCGCGCATAGTCGCCGCCCCGTCAGCGCCGCCGGGCAACTGGCCACCGTCGGCTACGCCGACCCGCTCGGGCAGCAGCGACCAGCGCCCGCTCACGCTCGGCGGGCCAGTGCGCGACGGCATCGCGGGCCGCCGCGAGCCACCCGCGTAGCCCGACCGCCCGTACCCGGCCCGCCCGTAGCCACGCCCGGCAGGCCTGGGATTGAACACGCCACCGGCCCCGGAGCGCGACCCCCGGGGGCCCGTCGGCGTGTTCGTCAGCCGCGACGCCGCCCCTGAGCCAAGCCCGACACCAAGACCAGGCCCGGAACCGTCCACGCCACCGCCTGAGGAGCCACCGCCCTGACGCCTCGGCTGGCCACCGCCGGCCAGCAGCACCCGCAGCGGGGCGAGCGTGTCGTTCGTGACCAGGCCCGCCCACACCAGGTCCCAGAGCGCGGACACGAGCTCGCCGTCCTCCGGCGGGTGGCCGTCGGCGAACGCCGCGGCCCGGTCACTGATGGCGCGGAAGAACAGCCCCCCGCCGCCGTCGAGTGCTGCGAGTGCCGCCTCGTGCAGCGGGGTCATGGTGAGCTCTTCCGGCGAGGCAAGCAGCAGCGGAGAGCTCTCCGCCGGAGCGAGCGTAAGCCACCCGTCTCCGCTGCCCACCGACCCGGCCCCGGCCCAGACGACCTCGCCGGCCGAGGTCAGCTCGTCCAGCATCGCGGGCGAGTAGCCAGGTACCCGGCCCGGCAGCAAAAGCGTCTCCAGCGCCGACGCCGGGACTGGGGCACCCGCCAGCCGCTCGACCGCCGCGAGCACCGCGCCCGCGTCGGCATACCTGCGGCGCCCGCCCCGCTGCCCGCCGGACGAGCCACCGCCTGGTCGGCCGGGGCCGGACGTACTGGCACCGGACGCACCACCCGACGGTCCAGCGGGGACCTCGAACGGCTCGATCCCGTGCCAGGCGGGCAGGAACCGCCCGAGCGCCTCCGGCGGGACTGGCTCTACTTCCTTCCGCAGCCGAGCCAGGCACCGCCGCCGCAGCAGGCGCAGTACCTCCGCGTCGCACCACTGGCTCCCGCAGACACCATTACTGGGGGAACCCGAGGCCGTGAACTCGCCCTCAATCACCCGGCCATCGGCTGCCAGCCGCCGCAGCGCCATCGTCACGACCGCGACGCCCAGCCCATAGCGGGCCGCCAGTTCCCCCGCCCAAAACGGCCCGTGTCCCCTCGCCCATCGCACCACCAGGTCGCCCAGCGGATCCGGCAGCGCCTCGGTGAACGCCTCGGGGATGCCCACCGGCAACGCGACCCCAAGCGCGTCCCGCAGCCGTCCGGCGTCCTCGATCGCCGCCCACATCGGCTGCCCCGCGACCCGTACCGCGATGACCCGTCGTGCCGCCGTCAGCCCGTCAAGCCAGCCGCCCGCCTCCGATGGCGACTCGCATCGGGCGCCAACCTCGGCGGCGGTCAGCGGCCCCGACGTTCGCAGCAGGTCATACACGCCTTCCAGGTCCCGGCACTGCCGCCCGGCAGACAGCCGCTGCAGGTCCGCCTCGGCCTCCGCCACCACGGCCGGGTCCAGCAGCTCCCGCAGCCCCTCGACGCCCAGCAGCTCGGCCAGCAGGGAAGGGTCCAGCGCCAGCGCTTGCGCCCGCCGCTCAGCCAGCGGCGAGTCACCCTCGTACATGAACGCGCCGACGTACCTGAACAGCAGCGACTTTCCGAACGGGCTTGGCGCCGGCGTCTCCACCTCCACGACCCTGACGCGACGGGCTGCCAGGTCCTCAAGCAGCGACACCAGCGCCGGCACGTCGAACACGTCCTGCAGGCACTCGCGCACCGTCTCAAGCACGATCGGGAATCCCGGGTACTGCGAGGCGATCTCCAGCAGCTGGGCGCTGCGCTGCCGCTGCTGCCACAGCGGCGTGCGGCGTCCCGGCTGCCGTCGCGGTAGCAGTAGCGCCCGTGAGGCGCACTCCCGGAACCGGGACGCGAACAGCGCGCTGCCGCCGACCTCGGCCGTGATGATGTCGCTGACCTCCTCGGGGGAGATCAGCGCGATCCCGGCGGGGGGTGGCTCATCGGAATCCGGCACCCGGATGATGATCCCGTCGTCGGTGTGCAGGGCCTGGACGTCCATCCCGCCGTACCGCTCCCGCAGCCGCGCCGTGATCGCCAGCGCCCACGGCGCGTGCACCCGGTCACCGTACGGGCTGTGCAGCACGACCCGCCAGTCGCCGAGCTCGTCGCGGAACCGCTCGACCACCAGCGTCCGGTCGTCTGGCACATGCCCGGTCGCCTGCCGCTGGTCCTCCAGGTAGCGCACCAGGTTGCGGGCCGCGAGCTCATCAAGGCCCGCTTCCCGCAGCCGGGAAACCGCCTCCTGCTCAGGCAGCCGCACAAGGGACCGCACCGCCGCCCCGATAGCGCGCCCCAGCTCCGCTGGCCGGCCTGGGGTATCCCCGTGCCAGAACGGCAACTTCCCCGGCTGTCCAGGAGCTGGCAGCACCAGTACCCGATCGGGCGTGATGTCCTCGATTCGCCACGACGAGGCGCCCAGCACGAACACGTCGCCGACCCGCGACTCGTACACCATCTCCTCGTCAAGCTCACCGACCCGGCGAGGCTGCCGCGTATCCTGCGCGGCAGGCAGGAACACCCCGAACAGCCCCCGGTCCGGGATCGTCCCGCCGCTGGTCACCGCTAGCTTCTGCGCTCCGGGACGGCCGTGGATCACCCCGGTCACCCGGTCCCACACGATGCGCGGCCGCAGCCCGGCGAACTCCTCGCCGGGATAGCGCCCGGCGAGCATGTCCAGCACCGCCTCGAGCACCGGCCTGGTCAGCGCGGCGAACGGCGCAGCCCGACGCACCACCTGCTCCAGTTCGTCAACCGCCCAGTCGTCGAGCGCGGCCATCGCCACCACCTGCTGGGCCAGCACGTCGAGCGGGTTGCGAGGGATGCTCAGCGACTCGATCTCCCCGCTGCGCATCCGCTGGGCGACTACGGCGGCGGACACCAGGTCGCCGGCGTACTTGGGGAAGAAGATGCCCCGCGAGACGTCCCCCACGTTGTGCCCGGCCCGGCCGACCCGCTGCAGCCCGCTGGCGACCGACGGCGGTGACTCCACCTGGATGACCAGGTCGACTGCGCCCATGTCGATCCCCAGCTCCAGCGATGAGGTCGCGACCACTGCCGGGAGCCGGCCTGCCTTCAGCGCCTCCTCGATGTCGGACCGTTCCTGTCGCGACACCGACCCGTGGTGCGCCCGCGCGATCACTATCTCCTGGGTAGCTGCCTCCCCAGCCCCCCCGTCCTCATCGAGGCCGGCGCGCTCGGCGGCCATCTCGTTGAGCCGGCCGCACAGCCGCTCGGCCAGCCGCCGCGAGTTCGCGAACACGATCGTGGACTTGTGCTGGCAGATCAGGTCCAGCACCCGCTCCTCGACGTGCGGCCAGATCGACCGTCGCGCCACGGGGTCCTGCACCGGTTCGCCGTCCGGTCCGATCACCGTGGGGCCTGCGGAAGTCAGCCCGGCAGAGGTCTCCAGGTCCTGCATGTCCTCGACAGGGACGACGACCTCCAGCTCGATCCGCTTGTCGGCCGGCGGCTGCACCACCGTCACCGGCCGCGCCCCGCCCAGGAACGTCGCGACGATCTCCGGCGGCCGGACAGTAGCCGACAATCCCACGCGCTGTATCTGCCCGGGGGGACGACCCCCCGGCCCCCCCGATACGGGCGCCTCGCCGTGACGCTCTTCTCCTTCGGGCGCAGGCGTTTGCCTGAGGGCATCCAGTCGCTCCAGCGAAAGCGCCAGGTGGGCGCCCCGCTTGTTGCCAGCGACCGCGTGGACCTCGTCGATGATGACCGTCTCGACCCCGCGCAGCGTCTCCCGGGCCTGCGACGTGAGCAGCAGGAAAAGCGACTCGGGCGTCGTGATCAGGATGTCCGGTGGCCTGGTCGCCAGCTTGCGCCGCTCCTCGGCCGCGGTATCCCCAGTCCGGACCGCGACACTGATGTCCGGCTCAGGCAGCCCGAGTCGCTGTGCCGCCTGCCGGATCCCGGTCAGCGGGGACCGAAGATTTCGCTCGATGTCCACCGCCAGCGCCTTCAGCGGCGACACGTACAGCACCCGGCACCGCTTCTTCGGGTCGGCGGGCGGCGGAGCAGAAGCCAGCTTGTCCAGGGCCCACAAGAACGCCGACAGCGTCTTGCCCGACCCCGTCGGCGCGATGACCAGTGTGTCCTCGCCCTTGCTGATCGCAGCCCACGCCTGCGCCTGCGCCTGGGTGGGCATAGCGAAGGCACCCTCGAACCACGCTCGCGTCGCGGGGGAGAACCCGTCGAGCGGGTCGCGGCGAGAAGGCGGTGCGGGTGTCATACCTCCATGATGCAGTGCCCGACTGACATTCGAAGCCGCCCGGGGCAGTGCGCGGATCACAGGCCGTCCTGCGGCAGCCGCGGGCCTCGCGGCGGTGCCCGTGCCGTGGGCGGCGGCTAGGCCTGCCTGACCTCAAAGACGACGTACCTGCCGGTCTATTATGACCCGACACGGAAGGCCCCGGTCTTTGGCCCCGGCGCCGCGCCCGTACCATCCCGCCGACAGTCCCTAGTACTGCAACGGCGAGCCGTGATTTCTGGCGCGGCATGGCCTGGCGTCCGGCCCGGCGCCGCTCACATTCCCGTTCACCGTGCATCGGCTTCCAGGGTCGACTATTGGCGACTGCTTGATTTATCTCGAAGCTTTTTCCGGTCCCGAAGACTTTTCCACGTGGGAACGTGGAAAAGTTTACCTAACCGGAGAACTCTTCGGGATAATGGCCGCGGGCCGGGACCCGCTACATCTCAGCACTCCGTTGTAGTACTAGCCAGCCCCATCCAGAGGCGAAACGCCAGGTCAGGGTCCGTGCCGTTGAAGTGGCGGCACAATCGCCAGCACCATGATGGCTGGCGGTGGCCGTGGCGGCAGCGGGGGTAGTGGCGAGGGGACAGATGGCCGTGAGGGGGCTGTGGCTATGTGGTCGGCTCCAGCGGTGGGGTTGACGGTGGGTCGGCTTGACATCGGACGCGTCTGGCGGAAGGTTCGTGGGGCATGAGGATGAGGGGTGTGCTAGGGCTGCTCGTCGTGCTTGTGCTGGGCGGCTGCGTGGTCCTGACGGGGTGCGCCGGAGGACAGAAGACCGCAAGTCCGGTCTCCGGGGTGATAACAGCAAGACCGGGTGGGCCGGGGACGACGGGGACCGGGCCGGTGGCGACTGCCGCGCCATCACTGAGTCCTAAGGCCAGCCCGAAGCCGTCGGGACCGGTCGCACTGCCGCTCGCGCCCGCTGGGGACGGGGCACGGCCGCAGACGCAGGTGGTTCCGAAGACCGACGACACGGCGTTCCGCAACCTGACGACAGACCTGTGGCTGGCGGTGACGACGGGGAACCCGGCCTACGGACTGCCCGCGTTCTTCCCCGAGACCGCTTACGCGCAGGTCAAGGCCATCTCCGACCAGTCCTACGACTGGAAGAACCGGCTGTGGGGTGAGTTCACGCTCGACGTGGCCGCCGCCCACCAGCTGGTCGGGACCGGTGCGCGGCTCGTCACGGTCGTCGTCCCGACGCAGTACACGACGTGGATTCCGGTGGGAGCCTGCTACAACAAGATCGGGTACTGGCATGACCCCGGTGCGAGAGTGGAGTACCGGAAGGACGGCCAGGTGTCGTCGTTCGGGATCGCGTCGCTGATCTCGTGGCGTGGCGTCTGGTACGTGGTCCACTTCGGCGGCGTCGAGCGCACCGGGGGCGGCATGGTTGACCAGGCCGCGGCCGGCGAGGGCAGTCCCGGGCCGCCCGGCGGCTGCTGAGGGATCCCTGGCTAAGAGGCCGACGCCGCCCGGACCGACTGGTCGAGGAGGCCGGATGTGGCGCGCACTTCGCAGATGACCGTGCGGGTACCGGTCTGCCACGCCACCTGGCCAGGGTAGGCGTACTGCTGCGACAGGCTGATCGCGAGTTGCGGGTTCAGGTAGCCCGCCAGCCGAGATGAGCAGCCCGTGTCCGCCTCTTGCTGGACCGTCGCAGTGCCTGGCCATGTGGTGTTGGATAGGGCGAAGGTGGCGAAGACCTCCGCGTCGTGAGGCGAGTTGCATGAGGTGACAGACGAGGACGTGCCGCGCAGTCCCGTATCGATGCAATCGCCTACCCGCAGGCTGAACACGCCGCCCAGCTGGTTGTCGTAGTCGATCTTGGTGGGCTTGCGGAAGCCGTGGGTCAGCGCCGCCACGGTCACCAGGGTGATGCCGACGGCGAGCCACGTCGTCGCGCTGAGCAGCCCGGCGACGGCCATGCCGCGCCCGCGCCGCCGCCCACGACGGGTCGTGACCAGGCCCGCGATGCCAAGCCCCAGGCCCACCGGGACAAGCGGCAGCACGCCGGCCGGCAGGGCCGCGATGGCGACCTTGCTGAACGGCGGCTTCGAGGCGGGCTTGGCTGCTGGCTCGGCTGCCACGGCAGTGACGGGTTCCGGGGTGATCGGCTCCGGGGTGATCGGCTTCACCGTGACTGGCTCCTGCGCAGCGGCGCCGGCGGGGGGCTGGTCTTCGGCCGTCGGAGAGGGCATCGCGCTCCTGCTATGCGGTCCCAGGCGCGGGGGGTGTGATGCGCCACGATCATCACTACCCTGTCACGAGGCGTCCCATGCGTATCTGTGGATACGCTGGGGGAGTGCGGCTGACAGTGTTCTGGGATCGGATGGCGGAGTTCTTCGGCGAGGCGTACGCGGGGAGTGTCGCGAAGGATCATGTGCTGTCGAACCTGGGCGGGCGCACCGTGAACCGGGCCTTGGCCGATGGCGAGGATACCAAGATGGTATGGCGTGCCGTTTGTGAGGCATTCAACGTGCCGGACACGCTGCGCTGATTCCCACGGGTGGATTACGGTATTTCTGTGACCAATCCCCCTCTTGACCCATGGACGCAGTTTCGCGACAGCCGCCCTCTTTCGACCTTCCTGCACTTGGACACGGCCGCTGCTGGCCGGTCATCCCGCAAGACGCTGGCCACGATCGCTGGCTATCACGAGCGCGAGGCGGTCGCCGGCGGGTACGTCGCGGCGGTCGAGGCCTCCGGGGTGATTGCCGCCGGCCGGACCGCTCTGGCCGAGTTGCTCGGGGTGGAGGCCGGGGGAATCGCGTTCGTGGAGAGCGCGACCGCGGCGCTGGCCGTGCTGCTGCGGACATGGCCGCTGATGGCGGGATCCACCGTAGCCGTGCTGCCCAGCGAGTGGGGGCCAGCGCTTGACGCGTTCATCGACCGCGGGTTGCGGGTCGCGCAACTGGCGGTCGACGGCTCGGGGCTGATCGACCTGGACGCGCTGCGGCAGTTCGTGGCGATGACGCCGCCCGCGTTCGTTCACCTGACACTGGTCGCGTCGCACCGGCCGCTAGTGCAACCGGTGGCCTTGGCCGTCGAGGTCTGCCACGCGGCAGGCGTCCCGGTGTGGGTGGACGCGGCGCAGGCTCTTGGGCACGTGGACGCCGCCTGCGGGGCGGACGCCATCTACGCGACGTCCCGCAAGTGGCTGTGCGGGCCGCGCGGCGTCGGCATCATCGGGGTCGCGTCCTCGTGGTGGCGGAAGCTGCGGCCGCGTGCGTCGGAGATGGACTGGGATCAACTGGAGGCCGACGACTCGCCGGTGCTGCTGATGGAGTCCCGAGAGGCGCACTTCGCCGGCCGGATCGGGTTGTGCGCGGCCGTCGGGGAGCATGTGGCAATGGGGCCGTCGTCGGCGCGCGCGCGACTGGGCGCCGTTGGCGAGATGACCCGCTCCGTTTTGGCCGACGCGCCTGGCTGGGAGGTCGTGTCCGGGCCGAGGGCGCTGCCGGGTCTTGCGCGATCACCGCGCTGCGTCCGACGGCAGGCCAGAAGGTGGGCGCCGTGCGTTCCTTCCTCCTGTCTGAGCACCAGATCGTGACGACAGCCGCCGTCCGGGCTCGCGCGCCGCTGGAGATGAAAGAGCCATACCTGCGTATTAGCCCGCACGTGGACGTCACCGAGGAAGAGCTGGCGCTACTTCGCAAGGCGCTGCCCGCCTCGTGAGAACTCGGCTCGGCAAATCGAACGGATCGGCGCGTCTTGGCTTCGGTCGAACATCCGTTCAACTATGATAGGAGCCGTCCGGCCCGCCGCAGGGGCCTGCGCTGGGCGGAGCCGGAGCGCGTTTTTGCTGGCCAGTAACGGTGTGGCCCTCGAATGTCAGTGGTGGCGCGTAGCGTGTGGACTGGTGGCCGAGGGCAACCCCCTACGGCCTCACCAGCTCAGCGACCTGGGCTGGATAACAAGCGTGGATCGCAACAACAGGCGCAGCATCGATACCGGCATCGATACCGGCAGGGAGAGTCCTCAATGCCACCAAGCAAGTCCCCAGAGCGGGCCAGCGACAGGGAGAAGGCGCTGGAGGCCGCCCTGCTCCAGATCGAGCGGCAGTTCGGCAAGGGCACGGTCATGCGCCTCGGCGAGGAGGCCCGCGTCCCGGTCGAGGTGATCCCCACCGGCTCGATCGCCCTCGACGTCGCCCTCGGCATCGGCGGCCTGCCCCGAGGCCGCATCATCGAGGTATACGGGCCAGAGAGCAGCGGAAAGACCACCGTCGCGCTGCACGCCGTGGCCAACGCGCAGAAGGCGGGCGGCATCGCCGCGTTCATCGACGCGGAGCACGCACTCGACCCGGAGTACGCGCAGAGGCTCGGCGTGGACACCGAGGCCCTGCTGGTGTCCCAGCCGGACACCGGCGAGCAGGCGCTGGAGATCACGGACATGCTGATCCGCTCCGGTGCCATCGACGTCATCGTCATCGACTCGGTCGCCGCCCTCGTGCCGAAGGCCGAAATCGAGGGGGAGATGGGCGACAGCCACGTCGGCCTCCAGGCTCGCCTGATGTCCCAGGCATTGCGCAAGATAACCGGCGCGCTAAGCCAGACGAAGACCTCCGCGATTTTCATCAACCAGTTGCGGGAAAAAGTCGGGGTCATGTTCGGCTGCATGTCCTATAGCACCCGGGTTACCCTTGCTGATGGTACCCAGGAAAAGATAGGGAAGATCGTCAATCAGCGAATGGACGTCGAAGTCCTTTCCTATGATGCGGCGACCGACAGCATGGTTCCGCGAAGGATCGTGAACTGGTTCGATAACGGCGACGCCGACCGGTTCCTTCAATTCACCGTTGCGAAGTCCGGGAAGAACGGACGAGCGCAGTTCGCCGCCACCGAGAACCACCTCATCCGCACGCCTGGCGGCTGGCGCCAGGCTGGGGAACTGATCCCCGGCGACCGGGTGCTCGTCGCGGAGAAGAAACTCCTGAGCGACCAGCAACTCCAGGTCATCCTTGGAGCCCTCATGGGTGACGGGAGCCTCGCGCCGAACCGGGGTGGCAGGAACGGGATCCGGTTCCGCATGGGGCACGGCGCGAAGCAGGCCGCCTACCTCGACTGGAAGGTGTCCCTGCTGGGGAACCTCGGTCACGCGAGCACCGAGAACGCCAAGGGCGCAGTCTTCGCTGACTTCACCCCACTGCCGGAACTGGCGGAACTTCACGACACCGTCTACTTCGGCGACGGCAAGAAGCACCTCACCTGGGAGTACCTCAAGAGCCTCACGCCGCTGGCGCTGGCGATCTGGTACATGGACGACGGGTGCTTCACCGTCCGCTCCAAGGGCGTCCAAGCGCGTACCGCTGGGGGAACGGACCGGATCGAGATCTGCGTCGAGGCGATGAGCCCCGGCTCGCGGGATCGCCTCGTTCAGTACCTACGAGACACCCACAAGCTAGACGTCAAGCTCATGTCCCGAGGGGCACGACAGATTAGCGTGCTGCAATTCACGACCGAGGCGTCGGAGAGGTTCCAGAAGATCGTCGCCTCATGCGTCCATCCGTCGATGGACTACAAGCTGCTGCCGCGCTTCCGTGGCAAGTTCGAGGTCGCGGCGCAGTTCGCGCCTACCGGCGAACACCTTGTGGCCGCGCCGATCCTCGACGTTCACGTGAAGCCGCCGACGCGGTCCATGAAGCGCTTCGACATCGAGGTCGAGGGCCTGCACAACTACTTCGTCGACGGCGTGATGGTGCACAACAGCCCAGAGACGACGACCGGCGGAAAGGCGCTCAAGTTCTATGCGTCGGTGCGGCTGGACGTCCGGAGAATCGAGACCCTCAAGGACGGCACCGAGGCGGTCGGGAACCGGACCCGGGTCAAGGTAGTAAAGAACAAGATGGCGCCGCCGTTCAAGAACGCCGAGTTCGACATCCTCTACGGCTTCGGCATATCCCGGGAGGGCGGCCTGATCGACCTCGGGGTTGAGCAGGGAATCGTGCGCAAGGCCGGGGCCTGGTACACCTACGAGGGAGACCAACTCGGGCAGGGCAAGGAGAACGCGCGGAACTTCTTGCGCGACAACCCCGACTCCGCCAACGAGATCGAGAAGAGGATCAAGGAGAAGCTCGGCGTCGGACCGCGCCTTGACGCAGACGTCTCCACGCCCGCTCCCGCTCCCGGCCCGGCGGGGACGGCAGCCGAGGGCGCTGCCGTTAAGGCTTCAGGTGCCCGGGCGGCGAGCGCGGCGAAGCCAGCCGTCAGCTAGCCCATGACTGGTGAGTACACGCCCGCCCGCCGGCGAGCCGCGATGCGGGCACGCGGCGGGCGGGCGGGCACCGAATCAGGGACGTCCGGCTGGCCGGGAGGCTACACCGGGCCGGAGGAGTGCGGTGGCCCCGCAGGGCAGGCTAACTCGGAGGAACGTGACTCCGGCGCGCCCGCGCCGGATGACCCGGCGGCCCGCGCGCGGGAGGTATGCCTACGGCTGCTGACGCTCGCGCCACGCACGAGGGCCAGCTCGCGGACGCCCTCAAGAAGCGTGGCATCCCCGATGACACAGCCGAGGAAGTCCTCGGAAGATTCACCGACGTGGGGCTGATTGACGACGCCGCGTTCGCGAGGGCATGGGTCGAGTCCCGCCACCATGGACGGGGGCTGTCCGCGCGAGCGCTGAGCGCCGAGCTGCGCCGCCGCGGTGTCAATGACGACCAGATCCGTGAGGCGGTCGACGAGCTTGGCCCGGATGCCGAGGTCGAGACAGCGAGGCTGCTCGTGGCGAAGAAGCTTGCCGCCACGAGGGGACTGCCGCCTGAGACTCGCACCAGGCGGCTGGCCGGCGTGCTGGCCCGTAAGGGATACCCACCGGGCCTGTCTTTCCGCGTCATCCGTGAGGCCCTTGAGGCCGACAGCGCGGCCGAGGGCGTTGACGGCTTGGACGGCTTGGGTGTGGACGGCGATGACTTTATGGACGAGGAACCGCCCGTCGAGTGACCGGCCAGGCCCGGGAGATGGCTGCAGGCTGCGACGACTAGGACGGGTCGGGTACCACGTCCGGCATCAGTGAAGCCGGTCTCTTTCCGTGATCGCCATTCGTTAAGTCCCTGCTAAGAACCGCCCTTGTGGCTACGCTAAGTGATTCTCTATTACCAAAGCCGTACCCGGGTTGCTCAAAACGTTATCAACGCTTAACCTCTCGGCAGTAAGCGTTATCTAGCGCTGTGCGAGTGACCGGCTTCGAACAACTAGAGACGGGCAGTCGTCGCAGCCAACGTGGCGCGAGGGAGCCATAGGGCAGCAGCCGCGGTGCCAGCCGCGCGGCCGCAGCTCCGTGGAACCTGCGTGCCAGGGGCCGGAAGCCCGGTGCCACCGCCAAGGACAGCGGCGACGTGCCGGGGAGCGACGAGAGGAGTGCCCGTGGACAGCGGAGCCGCTTTCATGGTGGCCGGGCTGCTCGCCATGGTCGTCGCGTTCGGCATGGTTGCCTACATCTTGCGCCGTACCCAGGCCGGGATCAAGGCCGCCGCTGACGCCGCATCCGTACAGGCGAGAGCGGCCGAGGAAAAGCGGCTCGCTGAGGCAGAGTCCCAGCAGGCACGCCAGGCCCAGCGGGCCCTGCAAGAGCAGCAGGCAGCCCTGCAAGAGCAGCAGGCAGCCCTACGAGAGCAGCAGGCAGTACTGCGAGAGCAGCAGGATGCACTGCGGGAGCAGCAGGATGCACTGCGGGAGCAGCAGGATGCACTGCGGGAGCACCAGAGTGAACTGCGGGAGCAGCAGGCACGGGCGCAGCGCGAGGCCGAGGAGACCCGGACGAGGGCGGTAACCGATGCCGAGCGCATCGTCGGCCAGGCGGCCGAGAAGGCGGGCCAGGCTGATCGCCAGGCAAGGCAGGCCGAATGGCAGGCCCAGCAGGCCGAGGAAAGCCGCCGGGAGGTCGAGGAGGAGATCCGCGCCGTCAAGGACGAGATCCGCGAGCTCCGGGCCAGCCTGGAACGCAGGGAAGCCCGGCTGACCGAGCGAGAGCAGCGCCTCGACGACGAACTGCGCCAGCTAGCGGGGAGGGCTGCCGAACTCGATGAGCGCAATCAGGAGCTGGACCGAAGGCAGCAAGACCTCGCCACTAAGGACCACGGGATCAGCGCGGAGTTGCAGCGTATCGCCGGCCTTACCGCCGAACAGGCCCGGCAAGAGGTCGTCGCCACGATCGAGGGCCAGGCCAAGCGAGACGCCCAGGTCTCCATCAAGAAGATCGAGAGCCAGGCCAGGGCGGAAGCCGATGGTCGCGCCCGCAAGATCGTAACGCTGGCCATCCAGCGAGTGGCGGTCGAGCAGACCAGCGAGTCGGTCGTCAGCGTCCTGCACCTGCCCAACGACGAGATGAAGGGCCGGATCATCGGCCGCGAGGGGCGTAACATCCGCGCCTTCGAGTCCGTCACCGGCGTCAACCTGATCATCGACGACACGCCCGAAGCGGTGCTCTTGTCCTGCTTCGATCCGGTGCGCAGGGAAGTAGCGCGGCTCACCCTGGAAAAACTGATCAGCGACGGTCGCATCCAGCCGCAGCGCATCGAGGAGGCCTATGAGCTGGGAAAGCGGGAGATCGAGCTGCTGTGCCGGCGAACCGGCGAGGACGCGGTCACCCAGTTGGGCATCACCGACATGCACCCCGACCTCATCGACCTGCTCGGTCGCCTGAGATACCGGACTTCCTATGGGCAGAACGTTCTGGCCCACCTCATCGAGTCCGCCCATATCGCTGGGATGATGGCCAGCGAGCTGCGGATGGACCCGTTGCTGCTGAGGCGGTGCACGGTGCTGCATGACATAGGCAAGGCCCTCACCCATGAGGTTGAGGGAAGCCACGCGCTGATCGGCGCCGAGATCGCTCGCAAGTACGGCGAGCCGGACGACGTCGTGCACGCCATCGAGGCGCACCACAACGAGGTTGAGGTCCGCACCGTCGAGGCTGTCTTGACCCAGGCTGCCGACTCGATCAGCGGCGGACGCCCTGGTGCCCGCCGTGAGTCGCTGGAGATGTACGTCAAACGGCTAGAGCGGCTAGAGGAGATCGCCCGGACGCACGAGGGCGTCGAGAAGGTCTTCGCCATGCAGGCTGGCCGCGAGATCCGGGTGATGGTCAAGCCCGAGCGGGTCGATGACATCCAGTCCCAGGTCATCGCCCGCGACATCGCCAAGCAGGTCGAGGAGGAGCTCACCTACCCCGGCCAGATCCGCGTCACGGTCGTTCGCGAGTCAAGAGCCACCGAATTCGCCAGGTAGGTCCACTTTTCCTTCCAGCTTGACCGGGGGCACGCCGGGCGGGTCGAAGCCCAGCACCTGGCCGTAGAACGCCAGCTCGGCCTCCAGCGAGACGATGATCGAGGATGCCTTCCTGAAGCCGTGCGACTCGCCCTCGAACGCGATGTAGGCGTACGGGATGACGTGGGTTGCCAGGTCGCGGGCGATCGACTCTGCCTGGGGCGGCGGCACGACCGGGTCATCGAGGCCCTGCAGCAGCAGGATCGGGCACGTGCCCGGACCGACGTGCCCGATCGGGGACCGCTCGTCATACAGGTCAGCGGCCTGGGGCAGCGGCCCGAGGAGGCCGTCCAGGTACCGGGACTCGAAGTCATGGGTGATCGCCGCGAATGGCCGCAGGTCGGAGACCCCGTAGTAGGACACCCCGGCGGCGAATACCGGCTCGCGGCCGCCCGCCAGCGCGGAGGTCACCGACGCGAGCACGGTCCAGCCGCCGGCCGAGCCGCCGCGGATGCCCAGCCGCGAGCGGTCCGCCTCGCCGGCCGTGGCCAGCGCCAGGGCCGCGTCCATGGCGTCATCGACGTCCACCACGCCCCACTGACCGCGCAGCCGGTTCCGGTACGCCCGGCCGTACCCGGTCGAGCCGCCGTAGTCGACGTCAATGATCCCGATACCCCGGCTGGTGAAGTACGCCTTTTCCAGGCTGAGCACTGGCAGCACGTTCGCGGTCGGCCCGCCGTGGATCCAGACGATGTACGGGGGGCGCTCATCGGCCGGGCCGACGCAGTCGGGGGAGGAGGGCGGGTAGACGAGCGCGTGTACCGCCGGGCTGTCGCCCGGCCCGGTGGGGAGTGCGACCTGGCGCGGGACAGGCAGGTAGGCGGGGTCGATCGAGAGGGCTTCCCGCCTGATGACATCCACCTCCGCGCCTGGCGTCGCCGTTGCCCGGATCACGGTGAGCGGTGTCGACGGTCCGCCTGCATCGGCGACGATGGTCATGCCAGAGCCACCCAGGCCAGCGAACCCGAACGTCCGCAGCGGCACCCCGCCCTCGGACAGCTCGGCCTCGGTGAGCTGGCCCGTCGCCGGATCCAGGAAGCTGAGCCGCGTCTCGCCCACGCCATGCAGCACCGCCAGCCGCCCGTCGCCGAGCACGATGTAGGGGCGTGCGCCTAGCTGCCACAGCGGCCCGGCGAACTCCTCCTCGCGCGGGCACAGCGGCCGGGCACTCGCGCCCGCGGAGGCCGCGACCTCGTATAGGTTCCACCAGCCGGAGGTGTCCGAGACCACGTACAGGCTGTCGTCGCCGGACCATGCCGGGGCGAGCACTGATTCGTCAGGGCCGCCGATGACCAGCGCCGACTCGCTGACGGTGGTGCCGGTGGCAGGACCGACCCGCAGCTCGGTGCCGTCCCATGGCATGCGCGGGTGATCCCAGCTGATCCAGGCCAGCCGGGTCCCGTCGGGAGACGGAGTGGGGAAGGCGAAGAAGTCCGCCCCGGTCACCAGCACCCGCACGGCATCCGGATCGGAGGCAGCCGAGCCGTCTAGCGGGACCGCGACGATCGCGCGGGTGACCGCGCGGCCCTCGGCGTCGCGATGGGCCTCGCGGACGCACCAGATCTCCTGGCCGCCGGGGGACAGCACCAGGTCGGCGTAGCGCAAGCCGGCCGAGACTGCTGGGTCGGGGGTCAGCGGTCTCGGGTCAAAGGCCTCGCCGCTCGGCGTGGCGACCCGGTACAGCCGCTGGTCGGCGAAGTTCGCGAAGACGAGGTCGAAGCCCCCGCCAGCCCGCGGCACCGGAAGGTAGGACCGGCCGCCGTACTCGTGCACCCGGGTGCGGACGTTGCAGGGGGCGGGCACCAGCTCGCGCGGGTCCGCCGCAGCCCCGGCGGAGGCCATGATCGTCGTGCGGCCACCCTCATCGGGCCGCCCCTCGTGCCACCAGACCTCATTGCCCACCACAGTGGGGAAGCCCAGCGGTATCTGGCCCCTTGCCACGTCTGCGGCGGTGATGGGCGACTCCCAGTTCCCGTACGGCGCGATATTCGTCATGGCTCCAGAGCGTATCGGGCGCGCCCTTATCCTGTTGAGGTGGACGGACGGACGTATGAGATCCGCACCTACGGGTGCCAGATGAACGCGCACGACTCCGAGCGCGTCGCCGGGCTGCTTGAGGAGGCGGGCTACCTGCCCGTACCCGAGGGCGGGACCGCCGATCTCGTCGTGTTCAACACCTGCGCCGTGCGGGAGAACGCGGCCGACCGGCTGTATGGCAACCTCGGCCACCTGCTCCCGGTCAAGAAGGCGCACAAGGGCATGCAGATCGCCGTCGGCGGCTGCCTGGCGCAGATGGAGCGCACGAAGATCACCGCGCGCGCCCCGTGGGTCGACGTCGTCTACGGCACGCACAACATCGGCGCGCTGCCGCGACTGCTTGAGCGAGCCAGGGAGCGCCAGGAGGCGCAGGTCGAGTTCGAGGAGACGCTGGAGACCTTCCCGTCCCTGCTACCGGCCCGCCGCCAGTCGCCGTACTCGGCGTGGGTATCCATCTCCGTCGGCTGCAATAACACGTGCACGTTCTGTATCGTGCCCAGCCTGCGCGGACGTGAGAAGGATCGCCGGCCCGGCGACATCCTTGATGAGGTTCGGGCGCTGACGGCTGAGGGCGTCCTTGAAGTCACCCTCCTTGGACAGAACGTCAACTCCTACGGTGTCGAGTTCGGCGATCGGCAGGCGTTTGGCAAGCTGCTGCGCGCCTGTGGGGAGCTGGAGGCGGAGGGGCTGGAGCGGGTCCGGTTCACCTCCCCGCACCCGCGTGACTTCACCGACGACGTGATCTCGGCCATGGCCGAGACCCCCAACGTGATGCCGAGCCTGCACATGCCGCTGCAGTCCGGCTCGGACGTGATCCTCGCGTCGATGCGCCGTGCCTACCGCCGCGAGAAGTACCTGCGCATCCTGGCAGGAGTGCGCAAGTCGATCCCGCACGCGGCGATCACCACCGACATCATCGTCGGGTTCCCCGGCGAGACCGAGGCCGACTTCGCCGATACCCTCGACCTGGTCCGCGAGGCCCGGTTCGCCAGCGCCTTCACCTTCCAGTACTCGATCCGCGCCGGCACCCCCGCCGCGACGATGGCGGACCAGGTGCCGCGTGAGGTCGTCCAGGAGCGCTACGACCGGCTGGTTGCCGAGCTTGAGCGGACCTGCACCGCCGAGAACGCCGCGCTGGCAGGCTCAACAGTCGAGGTGCTGGTCGCCGAGGGGGAGGGCCGCAAGGACAGCGCCACCCGGCGGATGTCCGGCCGCGCCCGCGACAACCGACTGGTGCACTTCATGCCTCATGCGCAGACGCTGGAAGGTGGCGCCCCGCGGCCGGGTGACATCGTGACGACCGTGGTGACTGGGACGGCGCCGCACTACCTGGTCGCCGACGGGCAGCCGCTGTCGGTCCGGCGCACTCGTGCGGGCGACGCGTGGGCCGTGCTCGCCGAGCCTGGCCGGCAGGCTGTCGGCGCCGCACCGGCCTTGGCTGGGACGGCTGGGCTGCCGGGCGCTGGGCCTGCCCCGGTCCTGCTTGGCATGCCGACACTGCACCGCTAGTGCCCGGTGCCCTCATCGCGGTCGTCGGAGCGACGGCGACCGGCAAGTCGGACCTCGCGATCGACCTTGCCCTTGCGCTGGATGGCGAGGTCGTCAACGTCGATTCCATGCAGCTGTACCGGGGCATGGACATCGGCACCGCGAAACTGGCGCCCGGCGACCGGCGGGGGGTGCCGCACCACCTGCTCGACATCTGGGACGTCACCCAGACCGCCAGCGTCGCGGAGTACCAGCGACTAGCCGACGATGTCATCGACGGCATCGCGGCTCGCGGCAAGGCGGCGGTGCTTGCGGGCGGGTCGGGGCTGTACGTCCGGGCCGCGCTCGGCGACCTGGACTTTCCCGGCACCGATGACGAGGTCCGCGCCCGGCTGGAAGCCGAACTCGCGGCGGTCGGCACCGGGCCACTGCACGCACGGCTGACGGTAGCCGACCCGGTCGCCGCCGCCGCCATCTTGGCGTCCAACGGACGGCGGATCGTCCGCGCGCTTGAGGTCATCGAGATCTCCGGCCAGCCATTCAGCGCGACGATGCCCGGCTACGACAGTGCCGGTGATCATGGCCGCCCGTCGGTCCAAATCGGCATCCGGATGCCGCGCCCCGAGCTTGACCGGCGCATCGAGGGCCGCGTTGACGCGATGTTCGCGGCCGGCTTGGAGGCCGAGGTGCGCAACCTCGCGGAGCACCACGGGCTGCGCGCGGGCAAGACGGCGAGCCGCGCACTGGGCTACCAGCAGGTGCTGCGCTACCTCGACGGTGACTGGACACTGGACCAGGCCCGCGAAGAAACGGCTCGCGCGACCCGCCGCTTCGCCCGTCGTCAGGAGTCCTGGTTCCGCCGTGACCCCAGAGTCACTTGGCTGGACGCGGGTGATGATCTCCTTGTCCGGGCGCTTGACTTGCTTTTATGGCACTAAGTGATCGTAATGTTACTCGCTGGTCACTAGTCATTTCGGGTGGTTGGACGACCTAGCCCCGTCCTCTGCCCGGGCCGTGAGACTTCCGTCGCTATGGGTGAATCAGGGCACGTCGTGCCGTCTTTCGACCTGATGGTCCAGACGGGCCATTTGGCGGTTATCTGGTCAAGTAGTGGTTTCGATTCCAGCATGCTGGATGTTGTAACCCATCAGGTCAGGTGACAGGCGGAGCGCGGGGCGGCCGCCGGGTAGCCGGGCATGGAATCGGCGTTAGGTGGCATGTGACCTCTGGCAGCAAGCGGAACTGGAAGATAAAGATCGCCAGTGGAAGGCGCGACGGCATGCATGCGGCGCCGCCCTCGGAAGATCGCTTCCCTTGGCAGGACGCGAGCCAGGGCGATGGCTGGCTCTCCAGTCACGCCGCCCCGAGGCTCCGGGCCGGCAGGCCACGCCGCAAGATCGTTTCCGCTGTGGCGGCAGCCGTAGCGCTCGCGGCGGGGGCGTCCACCTACGTGGTCGCGACAGGTGGCGGCCACCCGGCCCACGCCAGCCTAGCGGCCGCCGTGGTGAAGGCCCCAACCGACGGCTACACGGTCAGCAGCGGCACCCTAGCAGCCAGCCACGCCAGCGCGGCTAGCTCCAAGAAGGCCGCTAGCGTCGCTGGCAAGGTGACGGCGAGCAAGCCCGGCACGCAAAAATCCGCGTCGACAACCGCGCCAAAGACCACGGCCACACAGGCTAAGCCAGCGGCCAAGTCGTCGGCCGCAAAGGCTAAGCCAGCGGCCGCAAAGGCTAAGCCAGCGGCCAAGCCAGCGGCCGCAAAGGCCAAGCCAGCAGCCAAGTCGTCGGCCGCAAAGGCCAAGCCAGCAGCAGCAAAGGCCAAGCCAGCAGCCAAGTCGTCGGCCGCAAAGGCCAAGCCAGCAGCAGCTGCGAGAGCCACGCCATCGTCCACGGCAACAGCCACGACGCTCACGTGTAACTCCTCTTACCCAATGCTGCCGGAGAACGTGACGACGATCGTGAGCTTCCTGCTCGCCCACGGCTACTCCGACAACGCCGCGGCGGGCATCGCCGGCAACATGTACCAGGAATCGGGGGGCAACCCCGAGTCCGTGGGCTATGGGGGCGGCGGCCTGATCGGCTTCACGCCGCTGCCTGCGGGCTACGTGACCGGCGACCCGGCTGCCGACCTGCAGACGCAGTTGAACGCCGTCTTGACCTTCAACGAGGGGTGGTCGCAGTTCCTCCCCGCGCTGAACAGCGCCGCCACCCCGGCAGACGCCGCTTCCATCTTCGTGACGAACTTCGAGCGGGCGGGCATCCCTGCCGCCGCCAACCGCGAGGCCGCTGCCACCAGCGTGGCAGCCGCCTGCGGCATCTAGCCGTCCGATCGGCCGCCGCAAAGCCCGGCGGTCACGTGCCAGCGCGCGTTGCGGCGCTCAGCAGCCGCTGGGGCTATCAGCCGGACACTCGCACGGCTAGGCGGAGGCCAGCTGGCCCATGTCGGCGCACCCCCTTGCCGTCCCGAAACAAGGCATATGGGAGTATGTCGATGCACGAGTCGCAGCCGGCAACGACGCCTCCTAGATGTACGTGTGGTGAACTGCACTGGCTAGTTTCAGTGAACGGACGGTATCATTTCTTCCGTGCTGGGTACTGTTTCGGAATGCAAACGCGAGGCCATCGCCCGTGCGGCGCTGACGCTCTTCGCGATCGATGGCTACGAACGCACCAGCGTCGACGCGATCGCCGCTGAGGCGGGCGTGTCTAAGCGCACGGTCTACAGCCACTATGGCGACAAGGAAGCCCTCTTCCTGTCAGTGGTGCGGGATACCTACGAGGGCATGCTCGCGCGGATCAGCGAGATCGTCGACCACGTGCCATGGGATTGCGACCTAGGGGCCGCGCTGACCAAGTGCGTCACCGACATCACCCGCTCGATCGTCCGCTCACCGGAGCGGTCAACGCTGGCCAGGCTGCTGATCACCGAGGCACCGCACTTTCCTGACGTCATCGACCTGCTGCACACCCGGGAGATCGCGCCACTGATCGCCGCGCCCCTGGAGAAGCTAGCCGCAGCCGGACAGCTGATCGTCACGGACGGCAGGCAGGCGGCGGAACACCTGGCAGCGCTGACGTTCGGTCAGGTGTCCACCAGGTCGCTGATGGGCACAGTGCCGCTCGGCGAGGAGGAAACCACCCGCCTCATCAAGGGCGGCGTCCAGGTGTTCCTCCGTGCCTATGCTCCGGCCCCGAGCGCTACCTTGGTGTCGGTGGCGTCAGCCCCGTCGGCTGCGTAGCCGTCCAGGGCGGATTTCCCAGGGCTGCTGGGTGGAGGCGCACGTGTGCTTATCTCGAATATGAGATATCGTTTTGAATATGGATGACGCTCAGTCCGCGGCGGCCCAGCCCGACCTGCCGGTGCTCCCGGGGTTCCGGGAGATGGCGCTGCGCCGGATGGCCGCGGGGCGGTCCAGCCTCGTGCGCGACCTCGCGGCACTTCGCCAGGCGGCGGGCCTGTCGCAAACCGAAGTGGCCGCCCGTATGGGCACCTCCCAGTCGGCGGTCGCCCGCCTGGAGGCCGGGACGACAGACGTCCGCGCCTCTACTCTCGAGCGCTATGCCGCCGCCGTGGGCAGCGTTATTCCCTGGACCCAATCGCCTCGAACGTTCCCGCCAGCTCCCCAGCCCGGAGGCCCCATCATGACCCAGCGGACCGCGAACCCCGCTGCCAGCTCGCACTCCTGCGCCGACCTGGGTCAGCAAGGCCCGTCTGGCACTGGTGGCTTGTCTGGCGTGCATGGCTCGGCAGGGACGCCGGGCGGGCCGGAGATCCCTGGACGGCCGTGGACTCCAGGTACTCCAGGGGCACCCCGTATCCCAGGGGCACCCCGCATCCCAGGGACACCGGGCGTTCCGGGAACGCCTGGTGCCCCGCTGCCAGGTGGCCCGGGACCGGTGCCGCAGACGCGGGTCTGGATGGACCCGCACGCCGACTGGCAGGACCTGCTCTACGCTCGGCTGCTGGAGAAGCGTATCGTCATGGCGTCCGGAATCCTGGACTCCGACGCCGCGACCCGGCTGTCCGCGCAACTGCTTACGCTGGACGCCGAAAGCGACGAGCCGATCCGCCTGGAGATGCAGAACCTCAATGCCGATCTCCCGCCGGTTCTCGCGGTGATGGGCGTCCTTGACACGCTCCGTGCTCCGGTCACCGGGCAGGTCAGCGGCGAGGTCCGGGGTGCCGCCGTAGGTCTGCTCGCGGCCTGCCAGCGGCGCCTCGCCTACCCCAGCGCCGTCGTCGCGCTCACCGAGCCCCGCATGGAACTGGGCGGCACGGTGACGGCGGTGACCGAGCGCCAGCAGCAGGCCGAGCGGATGCTGGACTCGCTCTACTACCAGATCGCAGAGGCGACCGGCCTGGCTGACGAGGTGCGCGAGGACTTCAGGCGCGGGCGGACCTTGACCGTCGCCGAGGCAATCGGCTACGGCATCCTAGACGATCGGGTAACCCGTCCCTAGTGCCGTTGTGCCTCAAGTTGGCGCACGCCGGGGACCACGTTGGCGGCATTGCCGTCACGAGGATTTGTACGCGATGTGCCATCACCGCCGGTCCTGCGACAGCACAGGCGCACCGCGTACACTTGCCGACCGCAGCGCCGGTGCCATCGCTGCCGACGAGCTAGCGATTCAGGACGCTAATGGCGCGGCGTGACGGTCCGTGCCCAAGCTCAAGTGCTTCGCCCAGCCGCGGATGCGCCGCACCGGTGCAACGGAGCGATCCCATCTGTCGCAGGAGTAAAGCTGAACGTGCGTGTGATCAGTGACATCGTTAATGTGAATAGATCTCGCAGGGAACACTAATGCTCTGACGGCGAATTGCTGATCATCTCTACGGCGGATCACGATATTCGGTCACCTGAAGTAGCGACCATCAAACAATTTGTGATTTTTTAGCGGGCAAGGTCTCGGCTTTTCGGGAATCTGTCGTTACCATCGAATCAACGGGATCGCCGGAGCGAAGTTCTGATGGCGACTCCCGCGCCCAGATCGACTACTTAGAGTAACGCGATAGGGACTCGGAGTAAGAAATGACCGACGTGCACCCAGCGGCGAATGACCAGATGCCACGTGCGGAGTTCACGCCTCGAGACCTGCCTTCACCGAGTGAGATTCACGAGTTTCAGCAGACTGCCGATCCAGACGGTGCACCGGAGGTCGTCACCCCGGTCCTGGCTGGATCTGGCAGCGCCAATGCCGAGGACGAATATCCCGGCGTGGTGCCTCCGGCGGACTGGTTCCAGCAGGCTCCCGAGGAAGCGGCCCCCTCGGGCCAGCCAGTCGCAGAACCAGTCCGTCCGGAAAACAAGACGTCAGCGGCTGTCGTCCCGGCCGGTTCCCGGGATGACAGCCGTCTGCCCGACTATCCAGCCTCCGATGGCTGCGAATACGACTACCTGACATCCGCCAACTACCCGGCCGGGGGCTGGGAGTCGGCGAGGGAGTGGGAATCCGTGTCAGAGTCGGAACCGGCGCCGGAGTCGGAACCGGCCGGCGGCTGGGAAGTGGCGCCGGAGTCGGAACCGGCCGGGGGCTGGGAGCCTGCGGGGGGGTCGGAACCGGCAGGGGGCTGGGAGCCTGCGGCGGGGTCGGAACCGGCCGGGGGCTGGGAAGTGGCGCCGGAGTCGGAACCGGCCGGGGGCTGGGAGCCTGCGGGGGGGTCGGAACCGGCCGGGGGGTGGGAAGTGGAGCAGACGGTCGGGCCGACCGAAGCGCGCTGGGGCCGGCCCGGCGGTCCGGGCTTCACGGTGCCACAGGGGACTCGGTACGGACTTTATGACCCCGAGGGCCGCTCGGGATGGCAGCTATCCCAAGACCTTTGGCAGGACTCGGGAATCGTCTGGGAGACCTCGGAAGGCCTCGAGCCAGACGAGACGTCGCTTCCGTGGAAGCTGCCAGCCCCTGACACGCAGTCCCTGGCCCAGGGCCAGCCGACGGCGAGCATGCCCACGTCATCCGACGTGCAACTGACGCCCATGCTGCAGCCGATGACCAGCCCACAGCCAGTCGCGGAGGACCAGTCCCCGCGCGAGACAGTGCCAGCGGAGACAGTGCCAGCGGAGACAGTGCCAGCGGAGACAGTGCCAGCGGAGACAGTGCCAGCGGAGACAGTGCCAGCGGAGACAGTGCCAGCGGAAACAGTGCGGCATGAGGTCATACCGCGTGAGGGCTCGCCGGACCGCAGCACGCGGCCCGAGAGCATACTGTCCGAGACCGCACCTCCGCTGGGAGCGCCCACGGCTGGCGACACACTGCCTCGCCGGGAGGGTCGGCCCGCCCGCCCTGAGCCTCCCCAGCCACGGCAGGACCCACAGCCGCCAGTGCCTTTGCCGCCAGGGACATCCCAAAAGACACAGATACCTCAGCAGCCCCAGAGGCCCTGGCACCCGCAGCCGCAGCCAATTTCGCAGCCGCTGGCACCGCCGCTGCCGCAAAGACCAGTGTCGCAAGAACAGTTGCCTCAGCGACCGCTGCCTCAGCGACCGTCGGCTCAGGTACCGCTGCCGCAGGTACCGACGCAGCCGCGGCCACCGGAGCGGCAGTCGGTCCCGCAGCAGCAGATGCCCTGGGAGGAACCGCGGCGCGCAACCCAGGCGCGGCGTGGTGGCCGGGGACGAAGCCACTGGCAGGCGGCCCGCGTTGGCGTGCCGATCGTGGTCATCCTCGCGGTCGGCGCGGGTGCCCTGGCGCTGCTGACCGGCAAGGCCCATGAGGCACTGCAGCGCACCGGCAGTCAAGGGTCGGCACCGGGTACCGTCAACCCGCAGACGTTCTCGTCCAGCGCGGCCGCCCAGGCTGCCACGGCCGGCGGCGAGAGCCGGGGAGTGTCGCCTTCCCCGGCTATCCAGGCCTGCGAGGCAGCGTCCAGGTCACGTCCATCGCCAGCGACGGGACCGTCCAGGTGGCCGTAGGCAGCGCCGACAAGCACACGGCCCTCTGGCACCGGGACGGGGCCAGCACGTGGACCCTGGTCAAGCATCGGCCCGGCCTTCCGGAGGGCGTGATCTTGACCAGCATCGCCCACGGGCCGGCCGGCTGGCTTGCCGTCGGGAACCTTAGCTACAGCGGTGAGCCGTCCACCGCGACCCTCGCCAGCACCGGGCACGAGCCGGTCGTCCTCACCTCGACGGACGGCGTGACCTGGAAGTCGGCCGTCGGGAACCGCGTCTTCTCCGGGCCAGGCTTCACCGTCAACGCGGTGGCGGCGGATGCCAGCGGCTACGTCATCGTCGGCGAGCAGACCCTCAACAAGGTGCCGACGGACGTGATGTGGTTCACGCCGAACCTGGTCAGCTGGACGCGGGGCGCAGACACCATCGCGAGCACGGTCAGCAGCCCCGGCAGCGGCATGTCGGACAGCAAGATCTTCGCGGTCGCGGCGACGACGACCGGCTTCGTCGCCGTCGGCACCCACAACGGCTGCCACACCGCCTGGGTCACCTCCGACGGCAAGCACTGGAAGTCCTACGACATCCCCAAGCCCACTGGCTCGCAGGACCCGCTGCTCAACCACGTCGCCGTCCTCGACGACACGGTCGTGGCGACTGGCGACCTCGGCGTTAGCTCCGGCCGGATCCCGCTCATCGTGGTATCGAAGGACGGCGGGGTCAACTGGCAGGCGACCCCGATCGGGAACTACGGTGCGTTCGCCGGGCCGCAGGGCACGGTGACCGCGATCACCAGCGATGCCACCGGGTTCACTGCGGCGGGGCTGGCTGGCGCGCCAGGTCACCAGCAGGCCGTGACCTGGACCTCGCCGGATGGCGTCACATGGTCGCAGGCGACTGCGGTCACTGGCGGCACTCGGAGCATCACCGCCCTCGCCCCTGGCAGCGGTTCGGTCTCCAGCATCACCACCGTCATGGCCAAGTTCGGGACCCAGTCGGTCGAGGTCACTCCCTAGTGCCGCGTGCCCATAACCAAGTTGCCAGCGATAACCAAGTTGCCAGCGATAACCAAGTTGCCCGCGATAACCAAGTTGCCCACGGCGGTCGCAGCCCGCGGATGGAGGCGTCGAGAACCTCGGCGGTATGCGCGGTCGCGACGGCCTCACCACGGTCAGCCAGTGCGGCGGAGATCTGCAGGGTGCACCCGGGGTTGGCCGATATCAGCAGCTGGGCAGGGGCGGCGAGCACAGAGTCGGCCTTGCGCTCGCCCAGCGCCCGGGCGGCGTCCGGCTGCAGCAGGTTGTACACGCCGGCCGAGCCACAGCACGTCCCGGCGTCGGGCAGTTCGACAAGGCGCAACTGCGGGATCGCCGCTAGCAGCGACCGCGGCTGCCGCGTGATCCGCTGCGCGTGGCTCAGGTGGCAGGCGTCGTGATAGGCAGCCGTGACCGGCAGTGGGTGCCGCTCCGCCACCGGCCCGAGCTCGCAGAGGAACTCCGCCAGGTCCCGGACCCTGGCCGACAGCGCGGCCGCTCGTGTGGCCCAGGCGGGATCTTCGGCCAGAAGTCGCACGTAGTCCTTCATCGCCGACCCGCAGCCCGCCGAGTTGACCACGATCGCGTCAACGCCGGCCTGCTCGAATACCTCGATGGCGGCTTTGGCGAACCGCTTCGCCTCTGCCGTCCGCCCCGAGTGCAGCGACAGCGCCCCGCAGCAGCCCTGCTGCCTGGGGATGATCACGTCACACCCCTCGGTGGCGAGGACTCGCGCCGTCGCCGCGTTGACGCCAGGGAAGAACACCGACTGCACGCAGCCGGTTAGCATCCCGATCACGGCCCGTCGGGCGCCGCGCGCGGGCACTCGCGACGGCAGCCTGCCACCGGAGCTCGCGGCCGGCGAGGCCGGCGGCGCCAGTCGCAGCGCCGCCTCCGCCGCCGCCGAGACCCGGGCAGGCAGTCCAGAGCGGGCCAGCCAGCGGTCGGCCCCGGTTCGCTGCGCTGCCCGCAACGGCGCGGTTAGCGCCCGCAGCCGCCGCGGATACGGGAACACCGCGAAGATCGCCGCCCGCGTGGCCCGTTCGCGCAAGGACCGCCCAGCGCCGTCACCAGCGGGAACCTCGCAGGCTGGCACCGGCAACGAGGACGGGTCCTGCGTCCACTCGCGGGCCGCTTCGATCAGCACGTCGTACTTGACGCCCGACGGGCACGCGGTCATGCAAGCCATGCACCCGAGGCAGCGGTCAAAGTGCGACGCGGCGGCCGGCGTCAGCGCGCAGCCGTCGAGCACCTGGCTAACAAGATGGATCCGGCCGCGCGGCGAGTCCATTTCCTCGCCCCACAGCTGGTATGTCGGGCAGGCCGGCAGGCAGAACCCGCAGTGCACGCAGTCCCTGGCCGCCTGGCTAAGCCGCTCGGCTCGCGTTGGATCGCCCCGGCTCACGTGAAGATCCTTCCCGGCGACAGCCGCCCCTCGGGGTCGAACTGGCTCTTCACCGCGAGCATCAGGCCGGCTCCCGGAATTCCCCATGCGCAACGCTCCCGCCCCTGTCCCGCGACGACGGCCACACTGCCGCGGCCGGCCGGTATGGCATCCCGGATGATCTCGGCGAGCCGGGCCAGCTCGGTGGTCCCGGCCTGCGCAGGAACCGTCAGGTACAGCAGTCCAGCCCCGGCTGACCCGTGCACCACGGGGCCCGCGCCCGTCTCCCGGGCGGCGGCGTCGATCGCGTCGAGCACCCGCGCGAGCGCCGAGACCCAGAAGGTGACCCGCAGCAAGGTCCCGTCGGCGGGTTCCGGAACCCCGGCCCACCACGATGGGGCCGTTGGGGAGACCGTGGCGTACGTTGACGACAGCAGGCCTGCCATCCGCTCGGCCCGGGCGGCCACGCCGTCGGCCGACCCTTCAAGTAGCACGCTGACGCTGACCGGCCCGCCGGGCCGCGCCCGGTGCAGTTCGACCGCCGACGCGACCAGGGGTGAGTTGGCGGCGGCCGCGACCGGTGGTGCGCAAGCACCGGCATCAGGGAACTCGGCGGTCACCCACGCGCGGGCCGCCGGGAGGGGGTGCAGCCGGAAGGTTGCCTCGACGATGAGGCCGAGGGTCCCGGCCGACCCGGCTAGCAGCTTGCCCAGGTCGTAGCCGGCCACGTTCTTGACGACCTTGCCGCCGGAGTGGGCCACGGTGCCATCGGCCCGCACGAGCGTGACGCCGATGAGCAGGTCACGTGGCGACCCGTAGCGCAGCCGCCGGGGGCCGGCCAGCGCGTCGGCGATGATGCCGCCGATCGTCGAGGTCGGCGGGACGTCGAGTGCGATCTCCTGCCCGGCCGCCGCGAGCACGGACGCCACATCGCCGAACCGGGCACCCGACTGCACCCGGGCCACCAGGTCGCCGACGGCGTGCTCGATCACTTGCCCCATCCGCAGCGTGTCGATTACCAGGTCACATGCCGACGGGGGAGCGCCCCACCCCAGCCGGCTGCCCGACCCGCGCGCGGCGATCGCGAGGCCATGCTCAGCCGCCACTCGCATCACCGCCGATGCCTGCGCCACTGACTCCGGCGACGCGACGAACAGCGGGGTGATCCCGCCCACCGCGTCAGCAGCCGAGCCGGGCCGTAGCGCCTGGCACGCCGTCGCGAGCGTCTTGGCGATGATCGGGGGATCAGTGCCCACCGTCGGCCTCCGAGTTGCCGGAGCGGCTGGCGGCGCCCGAGCGGGGGGCGACTGGCGATGGGGGACGGGCCGTTCTGCGCAGGCTCATCAGAATATTTCCGCCTCTCCCGCGACGACGGCGGGGTGCGGGGCGCGGTGGTGGCCCGGGATCTCCCCGCACAGCCGGGGAGTGGGGAAGACCTTGCCAGGGTTGCACAGCGATGCCGGGTCGAAGGCGCAGCGCAGCAGCTGCATGGTGTCCAGGTCCTCAGCGGTGAACATCTTCGGCATGTACCGGGACTTGTCGACGCCAACGCCGTGCTCGCCGGTGATCGAGCCGCCGTGCTCGATGCACGCGTCGAGGATCGCGCCTGACACCTCCTCGGCACGCTCGGCCTCGCCGGGAACCGCGTCGTTGTACAGGACCAGCGGGTGCAGGTTGCCGTCGCCGGCGTGGAAGACGTTCGCTACCCGGATACCGGTACTTTCCGACAGGGCGGAAATGCGCGCCAGCACGTCGCCGAGCGCGCTGCGCGGCACGACGCCGTCCTGGACGATGTAAGCGGGGGCGAGCCGCCCGACGGCGGCGAACGCGGCCTTGCGGCCCTTCCAGATCGCGGCGCGCTGGGCCGGGTCATCGGCCGCGCGGATCTCGGTCGCGCCGGCGGCCGCGCAGCAGCTCGCGGACGGTGGCCAGCTCGGCCTCGACCTCGGCAGCCGGGCCGTCGAGCTCCACCAGCAGTACGGCCCCGGCTTTATCCGGGTAACCGCAGGCCACCGCCGCTTCGGCGGCCTCGATGGACAGGGCGTCCATCATCTCGATCGCGGCCGGGATGATCCCGGCCGCGATGATGGCTGACACCGCGCGCCCGCCGTCGGCAAGTGTCGCATACCCAGCGAGCACCAGGTGGACCGCCTCCGGGGCCGGGGTGAGCTTGACGACGATCTTGGTGACGATGCCGAGCGTCCCCTCCGACCCGGTGAACGCGCCGAGCAGGTCATAGCCCAGCGGCCCCGCTGGGATGCCCGTCCCGTCACCGAGCCACACCAGGTCGCCCGACGCAGTGACGATCTCCAGCCCCAGCACGTGGTTGACCGTGAAGCCGTGCTTGAGGCAGTGCGCTCCGCCGGAGTTCTCCGCCACGTTCCCGCCGACCGAGCACACCACCTGGCTGGACGGGTCGGGAGCGTAGAACAGCCCGAACGGCGCGGCCGCCTGCGAGACCGCCAGGTTGGTCACACCCGGCTCGACGACCGCGCGCCGGGCGACCGGATCCACCTCGAGGATGGACCGCATCTTCGCCAACGCGATGAGCACGCCGTCCGCGCGCGGCATGGCGCCGCCCGACAGGCCGGTGCCAGCGCCCCGTGCCACGAAGGGCACGCCCTCGCGGGCGCACTCCCGCACGACCGCGGCGACCTGCCCGGCCGTTGCGGGGAACACCACAAGAGCCGGGGTCGCCCGGTGCGAGGTGGGCCCCGTCACACTCGTAGGTGCGCAGTTCCAGTGGGTCGGTGACGACGCCGCGCGCACCCACGATCCGCGCCAGCGCAGCGATCAGCGTGGCTATCCTCGGGGAGGACGCCCCCTCATACCCCCTGACAGACGCGGTCATCAGCGGGGCCTCCTTCTACGGCATGCGCTCCTTACAGCATGCTCTCCACGAGGTCCCTTGTCACGAGGTTGTCGCGAGGGGACGGTCGTCGAGGGGTACCTCGTCATGGGCCCACTGCCAGGTCTGCGACCGGCAGACCTCGATGGTGGCGGCACCTTTAATGAGGCGCTGTCGTGCCGTCAAGGATGGTAGTGCGGGTCGCGCGTGATAGGGTAATAACCCTGGCGAATGACCTAAAGCTAACTATATAAAAAGGCCAGCCGAATTTACTTTAGAAGGTATATCAACAAATATGGCATTTCGTCAAACGCATTCGAGGGCCGGAAACGCTAATCCGCCCGAGGCGAACGCAGCGGCGAACGGCGCCAAGGCCGGGACGGCGGACGGCGCGGATAGCACAGGGGAAAGCGCCGGCGAGCCACGTGCCGTTTCGCTCGCCGACGAGCAGGCGTACGTGACGGTGCTGTACGGCCTGCTGGACGCGGCCCGCGCCCGCTCGGAGGATGCCCTCAGGAACGTCAACTCCCAGGGCGAGGCGGGCGGCACTCACCAGGCCCGGCTGGAGCGCGACATCTCGGCGACCGAGCAGCACGCCCGGATCGCGCAGCTCAACGGCATTGAGCGCGGCCTGTGCTTTGGCCGCACCGATGACGACAGCGACCTCACTCTTTACGTCGGCCGGATCGGGCTGCGCGACGACGACTACGACCTGAAGCTCATCGACTGGCGTGCCCCGGCCGCCCGGCCGTTCTACGCCGCCACCCCCGGCAGCCCGGCAGGCCTGATTCGCCGCCGCCACATCTACACCCGCGGCCGCACCGTCACCGGCATCGACGATGAGGTCTTCGACCTCGACAAGCTGCCTGAGCGCGACCGGGCGGGCCTGTCTGGCGAGGCCGCGCTCATCTCCGCCGTCTCCAGTGCCCGTACCGGACGGATGGCCGATGTGGTCGCCACCATCCAGGCCGAGCAGGATCGCGTCATCCGCTCCGGCCTGCCCGGGATCCTGGTCGTCCAGGGCGGCCCCGGGACCGGCAAGACGGTGGCCGCGCTGCATCGCGCCGCCTACCTGCTCTACACCCACCGCCGGGCGCTGGAACGCAAGGGCGTGCTCATCATCGGCCCGAACTCCACGTTCCTGCGCTACATCAGCCAGGTGCTCCCGTCTCTAGGCGAGACCGACGTGGTGCTCCGCACGCTGGGCGAGATGTACCCCGGGGTGAGCGCCGCCGACGCCCGGGATCCCGCCGCCGTGGTCAAGGGCGACGAGCGGATGGTCGAGGTGCTGCGACGGGCCGTCCGCAACACCCAGCAAGCCCCCAAGACGGACATCACCGTGCGGGCCGACGGGGTCTCGATTCCGCTGGGGCGAAACGCCGTCCTGCGAGCCCGCGACCGTGCCCGCGGCCTGAACAAGCCGCACAACGTGGCGCGCAAGCTGTTTGTCACCGAGATCTTGTCCGAGCTCGCCCGCGCCGAGGCCCGGGTCCAGGACCGCCCACTGGACGACGAGGACCTCGCCGATGCCCGCGAGCGCCTGTGGTCCGAGCCGGGCGTCATCAACGCGGTCAACGGCCTGTGGCCGACGCTGGCGCCGGTCCAGCTTCTCGCCGTACTTTATTCCGACCACAGCGCGCTGCAGGCCGCCGCCGGCTCGGTCCTTTCCGATACGGAACGAAAGTCCCTCACTCGCCCGGCCACCCCGTCGGCCTGGACTCATGCGGATGTCCCGCTGCTTGATGAGCTCGCGGAACTGCTCGGCTTCGACAACTCCGAGCAGCGGGCGGCCCGCAGGGCGCTGCGCCGCCAGGAGGAACTGGAGGCACGGTATGCCGCCGAGGTCTTGCAGATCACCGGCATCGCGGACCTGGGCATGGTGGACGCCGAGACCCTGGCGTCGTGGAACCGGGAGGGCGGTCCCATCTTGACGACCGCCGAACGGGCCGAGGCCGACCGCACCTGGGCGTACGGACACGTGATCGTCGACGAGGCACAAGAGCTCTCTGCCATGGCCTGGCGCATGGTCCTTCGCCGTATCCCGGCCAAGTCCATGACCGTCGTCGGCGACGTCGCGCAGACCGGCTCCCCGGCGGGCACCCGGTCCTGGCGCTCCATGCTCGACCACTTCGCTCGCGGCCGCTGGCGTGAGGAGCGCCTGACGGTCAACTACCGCACCCCGTCAGAGATCATGACGGTAGCCGCCGACATCCTGGCCTCGGTCGCGCCCGACCAAGTCCCCCCGGAGTCGGTTCGCTCCGAAGGCGTCCCCCCGCGCGCCGTCCGTGTCCCGGCATCGGCGGCGCCTTCCGGGACCGCTGCCGCCCCCGCCCCCGCCCCCGCCCCCGCCCCTGCCCCCACCCCCACCCCTGCCACCCCTGCCACCCTTGTCTCCTCCGCCTCATCTGTCACATCCGGCCCGTGTTCCTCTCTCGCAACATGTGTCGCTCAGGTCACTCGAGCCGACCTGGCCGAGATGGGCGGCCCGGACGGCGGCCGGCTGGCGGTCATCGTCCCCGACGCCCGGGTGGCCGAGGTGGCGGCGGCTGTCCCGGAGGCGATCGGCGGCGACCGGCCAGAATCCCTGGACTCCAGCGCGGCCCTGCTCACCGTGTCCCAGGCGAAGGGCCTGGAGTTCGACCGTGTTGTCCTGGCCGACCCGGCCGGCATCATCGCCCAGTCCGTCAACGGCGGGCACGATCTTTATGTAGCGATCACCCGGGCCACCCACCGACTGACCGTCGTCCACGAGGGGGACCTGCCGGACGCCCTCCGCTCCCTTGCGACCTGCGCCGGGTAACCGTGAGTCCGTCCAGCCGTTAGCGCGTCGGGCACCCGCTACCCCAATGCGCGGTCAGGCAGGCTACCCCTGACCCCGGCACCGGGTGCCGCCGGGGTCGTCTATAGTCGGCATTCGCGCGTGAGGCCGGCACGGGCTGGCTTACTAGCGCGCGTGGCCTTAGTGCGAGCGAGGAGTGAGCGAGTCCTGATGCGTGGCGCGACCGAGATGGTTGAGGTCTTCTGGGAGGATCTGGACGCGCAGGGAGTCCTGCACAATGCCCGGTACGGCATCCTGCTTGAGCACGGGCTGGCGGCGTACTGGAGCCGGGCCGGGTACCCATGGGACCCCACGGCAGAGCACTTCCGGGACATGTTCTTCGTGGTCAAGGAGTTCGCCATCACGTTTCACGCGCCGATCACGGCGCCGGGGCCACTATCTGTCCGGTTCTGGCTGGACCATGTCGGCGCATCCAACATCGTGTACGGCTTTGAGATCCTGTCCGATGATGGAACCGTGACTTACGCGTCCGGTCGCCGAGTCCAGGTCCGGCTCGACCCTGACACGATGCGTCCTGCCCGCATCACCAGCCAGTTCCGTGAGCTGGCCCGGCCCCTGATGCGGCAGGCGGTGGCTGAAGAGCACGACGCGGCGAGACGCTGATGCGCTCACAACCTAAGGAAGCGCGGCCGGACAGGGAGTTGCCTGCGCTGGTCCCACTGGTCCCACGGGGCGGGCGGCGGACGGCGGACGGTGGTGGCGTGCTGCGGCTGCTCCAGGAGCGGGTGAGGTCCGGGAGCCAGCCGGGGCAGCGGGCCGACAGGCACCGGATCTTCTTGTCGATCGAGGGCGGCGGGATGCGCGGCACGGTCTCCGCCGGGATGGCGTACGCGTTGCACGAGCTAGGGCTGCTGCCCGCGTTCGACGCCGTGTACGGGACGTCCGCCGGGGCGATCACCGGGGCCTGGCTGGTGAGCTCCTTTCCCGAGGGACTGCGCGGCTGGGCGCGCCCAGACTACGCGAGGACGCTGATCCGCTGGCGGGCCGTGCTGCGCAGGCGGCCTGTGGTGGACGTGCGCACGCTGGTCGAGGTCGTGTACCAGACGGAGTTCCCGATGGACTTCGGGTCCATCCTCGCCAGCGAGGTGGAATGGCACCCGCTGGGAACGGACGCGGTCACCGGCGCCGCCACCGACCTGCGCCCGCTGGTCGCCGACCCGGCGGAGGTCCGGCTGGCGCTGCGGGCAAGCGCGGGGCTGCCATTCCTGGCCGGCCCCGCGGTCGTGCTGCGCGGTAGGCGCTACTTCGATGGCGGGCTGGCGGAGCCGATCCCGTTCCGCACCCCGATCGCTGCGGGGGCCACGCACATCGTGGTGCTCCGCTCGCAGCCGTTCCGCGCGCTGCCCGCCGACCGGGTCGCCGCGCCGCGGCCCGCTCGCGAGGCCCGGTTCCTGACCAGGACGTTCCTGCGGCGAGAGAGCCTAGACCTGCGCAACACCTACCTTGGCCGGACCGCCCGCACGCTGGCCGACGTGGTCTCCGTCGCGGCGATGGAAGAAGCCGGAACGGCACTGTCCGTCTTCCCGCCCGTCGGCGTGCCCCCGGTCAGCCGGCTCACCACCGACGGCACGCTGCTCGCGGCAGCCTTCGAGGTCGGCCGCCAGGCCCTGCACAGCCTGCCCGGTGCCACGGTCACCACCATGGCCTAGGGACACACTTTGCCGCGCTTAAATAACGCGTCGGCCGGTCCGAGGTTGCCACCGACTTCACGGCCCGGGCACATCTGGCGGCTGGCCGTTGTTTATTAGCGTGACTGTTCCTTCTGGTGGTGGGACCATCAGGAGGAACGCCTACCTAGCGTCTGGAGGACGATGACTACTGCCTACGGGGAGCCGGCCGAATTCGAGAGCCTGGACCTCAGCGACCCGGCTACCGGGGAGCTTGACCTGGAGGACCGGCGCGCGCTGCGGCGCGTGGCGGGGCTGTCCACCGAGCTCGCCGATGTCACCGAGGTTGAGTACCGGCAGCTGCGGCTGGAGCGGGTCGTGCTGATCGGCGTCTGGACGGAGGGAACCCTGGCTGGCGCGGAGAACTCACTGCTGGAGCTGTCAAGGCTCGCGGAGACCGCCGGATCGCAGGTCCTCGACGGGCTGATCCAGCGCCGCTCGCGGGTTGACGCGGCGACCTACGTCGGGGCGGGCAAGGCGGCTGAGCTGGCCGAGATCGTGGCGGCGGTCGGGGCGGACACGGTCATCGCTGACGGCGAGCTAAGCCCCAGCCAGCTGCGTCGCCTGGAGAGCGTGGTCAAGGTCAAGGTCATCGACCGCACGGCGCTGATCTTGGACATCTTCGCCCAGCACGCCAAGAGCCGTGAGGGCAAGTCCCAGGTCGAGCTCGCCCAGCTGCAGTACATGCTGCCGCGACTGCGCGGCTGGGGCGAGTCGCTGTCCCGGCAGGCTGGCGGCCGCGTCGCCGGCGGCGGGGGCATCGGAACCCGTGGCCCTGGAGAGACCAAGATCGAGACGGACCGGCGGCGCATCCGCACGCGGATCTCCAGGCTGAAGGGCGAGATCGCCGGATTCGAGACTGGCCGGCAGGTGCAGCGGGCCCGCCGCAAGCGCAACGACGTGCCCTCAGTTGTCATCGCCGGCTACACCAACGCTGGCAAGTCCAGCTTGCTGAACGCGCTCACCGGAGCCGGGGTGCTGGTCGAGGACGCGCTGTTCGCCACCCTCGACCCGTCCGTCCGCAGGACGCACACCCTGTCGGGACGGGAGTTCACGCTGACCGACACCGTCGGCTTCGTGCGGCACCTGCCGCACCAGCTGGTCGACGCGTTCCGGTCGACCCTGGAGGAGGCGGCCGATGCCGACCTCATCCTGCACGTGGTCGACGGCTCGGACGCCGACCCGGCCGCGCAGCTGTCGGCCGTCCGCGCCGTGCTGGCGCAGATCGGCGCCGACAAGGTGCCTGAGCTGGTCGTGATCAACAAGGCCGACAGCGCCGACCCCGTGGCGGTCAAGGCTCTTGAGCTTCGCGAGCGTGGGGCCGTGCCCGTGTCGGCGCGAACCGGAGCCGGCATCGACCGGCTGCGTGCGGTGGTAGAGGAGGCACTACCCGTTCTGGATAGGGAAATCCGGGCGGTGGTCCCCTACGACCGTGGTGACCTGGTCGCGCGGGTGCACGCGGCAGGAGCGGTCCAGCGGGTCGAGCACGGGCCGGACGGGACCTTGCTGGAGGCCCGTGTGCCAGCGGAACTGGCCGCCGAGCTTGCGCCGTTCGAGGTCGCAGGGGTCGCTGTCACTGCCTTTGCAGGGTAGGAGCTGCAAAGATAACAGCGAGTAGCTGGGAGTTGCCTGAAAATTTCCACGGCCCCTTGTCTTGGCCCGCCTCGGTGCAATACCGTAACGGAACCGATATGTACGCGCGCCGCGCACGGCCCCGATCGTTGCACGTGCGGACGTCTACATCCCCCGGTAAGCATGGTCAACGCCGACGTCTACACGCATGCAATGGCAGGTGGCCGATCATGATCGCTGGAACCCTCCCTCGCGGTTCCCGGCGCGAGGCAAGGGCGGTGGCTCGCTAGTGACCGCCCGGCTGCTCACCAACATCGGCAGGCTGTGGACCGGGTCAGAGATCCTCAGCAACGCCGCAATCTTGACGTCCGACGACCGCATCGCCTGGGTCGGCCCAGCCGCGGAACTGCCGCGCGAGGTGCCGGGAGTCGTCAAGGACATCGTCGACGTCGACATGGTGGAGAACCTGGGCGGCGGCTTCGTCACGCCCGGCCTCATCGACTCCCACACCCACCCGGTCTACGCGGGCAACCGGGATGCCGAGGTCGCGATGCGGTCCAACGGGCTGTCGGACGCGGAGATCACGGCGGCTGGCGGCGGCATCAACGCCACCTTGACCATTACCCGGGGGACGGACCCCTGGACGCTGTGCAATGGCGTCCGCGAGCGGCTGGCGGCCTGGCTGCAGGCCGGCGCGACGACGATCGAGGCGAAGACCGGCTATCACCTCACCCGCGACGGGGAGCTCGCCGACGTGCGCATGCTCCGGACGCTTGAGGACGAGCCGGGGATGCCGCGGGTGCACGTGACGTTCCTGGCCGCGCACATCGTTCCCCCGGAGTACTTCGGCCGCACCCGGGACTACGTCGAGGCGGTCGGCTCATGGTGCGCTGACGCGGCCCGGGTTGGCGCGGACAGCATCGACGTCAACTGCGAGGAAGGCCGGTTCTCCGAGGAGGAGGCCCGGTGGCTGCTGAACGCCGGGCGGCGGTCCGGGCTGCTGCCCAGGATCCACGCCTGCGGCCAGTCCCGCGTCGGTGCCGCGCGGGTCGCGGCCGAGATGGGCTGCGCCTCGGCCGACCTGCTGCACAACGCCACCGAGGAGGATGTCGCCGCCCTCAGCCGGGGCGGTGTCGCGGCCGTCATCTGCCCGGCGGCCGCCATGCAGATGGGCGCCCGGCCGCCGGTGCGATCGCTGCTCCACAAGGGCGTTCCCGTGGCCCTCGGCTCCGATCACACCCCCGGCCACGTAGGCATCACGTCAATGCCGCTGGTCATCGCGCTTGCCGTTAACTACCTGGGAATGAGCGTCAGCGAGGCGCTGCGCGCCGCCACCCTCGGCGGCGCGATCGCGCTGCGCGCCCCCGACCGGGGCATGATGGCCCGCGGGCGGCTGGCCGACATGGTGCTGTGGGACGCCGACCACGAGGGCGCATTCGCCCGCAACTTCGGCCTCCAGCCCCGACGGGTCTGGCGCGGCGGCGAGCCCGTGACGTTCTGACGGGCGGGCCGCCCGTCCAGCGGCCTAACGTGGCAAGCTAGCATTCATGGCCCCTGCATCCAGCCCCGCCCCGGTAACCCTTGTCGTCGGCGAGGAGGAGTACCTCGTTGACCGGACGGTGCGCGAGCTGATGGCGCAGGCCAGGGCGTTCCTGGCGGCGAGCGCGTTCGGCGGCTCGCAGGACGCCTCCGGCGGGGACGTGCACGAGCTTGAGGGCGGCGACCTTACGCAAGGCGAGCTGGCCACGCTCACCTCACCGTCGTTGTTCGGAGGCGGCAGCGTCGTCGTCGTGCGCAACTCCCAGAACGCCGCCAAGGATGTCGCGGCCGAGCTGGCCAAGTACGCGCTGCACCCCGCCCCGGACGCGGTCATCATCCTTGCGCACGCCGGGGGAGCGAAGGGCAAGGCTCTGGTCACCGACCTGAAGAAGGCCGGGGCCGCCGTTGTCGAGCATCCCAAGATCACCCGGGTCGGCGAGCGGGCCCAGTTCGTCAAGGCGGAGTTCCGCCGGATCGGGCGGCAGGCCGACGAGGGAGCGGTCCAGGCGCTGCTCGACGCGCTCGGCTCTGACCTGCGCGAGCTGGCGTCGGCGGTGGACCAGCTCGGATCCGACACCGAGGGGCGGATCGACGCTGCCGTCGTCGCCAGGTACTACCGGGGCCGGGCCGAGGCGACCGGGTTCAGCGTGGCCGACCACGCGGTCGAGGGACGGCTGAGCGAGGCCCTGGAGCAGCTTCGCTGGGCGCTGTCGACCGGGACCTCGCCGGTGCTGATCACCAGCGCGCTGGCGACCGGAGTCCGGCTGCTTGGCAGGGTTGGCGCCGCACCGCGCAACGTCAATGCCAACGCCCTGGCCGCCGAGATCGGCGCGCCGCCGTGGAAGATCGACGTCGTCCGGCGGCAGCTGCGCGGCTGGGAGCCCGCCGGGGTGGCCCGCGCGATCCGCGCGGTCGCCGAGGCCGACGCAGCGGTGAAGGGCGAGTCGGTAAGCGCCGACTACGCCCTAGAGCGCGCCATCCGCCGCATCGTCGCCTCCCGCAGTTCTGGGCGATGACAGATAGTGTGGCCAGAACTACCATTTGCCGCCAGGACCCGTGGTCACGCTGACTCGGCCTGGTCCGGGACCTGCCGTCGCCAAGCTCACCCATCGGCGCTGTGGATTATGCCGCAAACTGCGGCATAATCCACAGCGCCGATGTCCAGTGACCCGTCGCGCCCAAAGGGCGCCCGTATCGGGGACCCGGGGGGTCGCCCCCCGGGCTAGCAGGGCGCCCCCTGGGGCAACTAGGCGCTCTGCAGCTCGTTCAGCTTCTTGGCGATCGCGGACTTGCGGTTCGCGGCCTGGTTCTTGTGGATGACGCCCTTGCTGACGGCCTTGTCGAGCTGACGGGACGCCTGGCGCAGCGCGGCCGTCGCCTCCTCGACACTGCCCGACTCGGCGGCTTCCCGGAACCTGCGCACGCGGGTCTTCAGGGCCGACTTGACGGCCTTGTTGCGCTGGTGCGCCTTCTCGTTCTGCTTGTTCCGCTTGATCTGCGACTTGATGTTCGCCACGCGTAAAGGTCCTTCAGCTTGTCCGTTAAAGTCTGTGGGGAGCGATACCACCGCGGTACCCCCGTGACGCCCGTCCCGATGCTGTCTCGTTGACCGGACTACATAAGGCGCTGACGAAGGATATCCGAGCGGAGACCCGTTCCTCAAACCAACGGCCAACGCGGCGACAACGCACGCCGATAACACGCCAACGAAAGCTAGGTACCGATGACGTCTCCGGCTCAGCCGGCCCCCAGCCCGCCAGCACGCCGCAGGCCGTGATCCGCAACTTCTGCATCATCGCGCACATTGATCACGGTAAGTCCACGCTGGCAGACCGGATGCTGCAGCTGACTGGCATCGTTGACGCCCGGCAGATGCGCGCTCAGTACCTGGACCGGATGGACATCGAGCGCGAGCGCGGCATCACGATCAAGAGCCAGGCCGTCCGCCTGCCCTGGCAGAAGGACGGCACGCACTACGTCCTCAACATGATCGACACCCCGGGCCACGTCGACTTCACCTACGAGGTCTCGCGAAGCCTGGAGGCCTGCGAGGGCGCGGTCCTGCTCGTGGACGCCGCCCAGGGCATCGAGGCCCAGACGCTCGCCAACCTGTACCTGGCGATGGGTGCCGACCTGACGATCATCCCGGTGCTGAACAAGATCGACCTGCCGGCCGCACAGCCCGAGCGCTACGCCGAGGAACTGGCTGGCATCATCGGCTGCGACCCCGGCGACGTCCTCAAGGTCAGTGCCAAGACGGGCGAGGGCGTCGGTGAACTGCTCAACAAGATCGTCGATGTCGTTCCGCGGCCGACCGGCGACGAGAACGCCCAGCCCCGCGCCCTCATCTTCGATTCGGTCTACGACACCTACCGAGGCGTGGTCACCTACGTCAGGGTCGTAGACGGGCGGCTGAGCAAGCGCGAGCGTACCCTCATGATGTCGACCCGTGCCGTGCACGAGACGCTTGAGGTCGGCGTCATCTCACCAGAGCCGGTCCCGTCCGAAGGCCTGGCCGCCGGCGAGGTGGGCTACGTCATCTCCGGCGTCAAGGACGTCCGCCAGGCCCGCGTCGGTGACACGCTCACCTCAGCGAGCAAGCCCGCGACCGAGCCGCTGGCCGGCTATGACCACCCCAAGCCCATGGTGTTCTCCGGCCTGTACCCGATCGACGGCGACCAGTATCCCGAGCTCCGCGACGCCCTGGACAAGCTGCGGCTCAACGACGCGGCCCTCGTCTATGAGCCGGAGACGTCCACCGCGTTGGGCTTCGGGTTCCGCTGCGGCTTCCTTGGCCTGCTGCACATGGAGATCGTCCGCGAGCGCCTGGAGCGTGAGTTTAACCTCGACCTCATCTCCACCGCACCGAACGTCATCTACCGCATCGTCATGGAATCCGGCCGCGAGATTATGGTCACCAACCCGGCTGAGTACCCCGGCGGCATCGACGGCTACTCTGCTACGGGCGGCCCCAAGGGCAACACCGGCGGCAAGATCTCCCAGGTCTTCGAGCCGGTAGTCAAGGCCACGGTCATCTCGCCGTCGGATTTCATCGGCACGATCATGGAGCTGTGCCAGGGCCGCCGCGGCGTGCTGCAGGGCATGGACTACCTGTCCACCGACCGGGTCGAGATCCGCTACACAATGCCGCTGGCGGAGATCATCTTCGACTTTTTCGACCAGCTCAAGTCCCGCACCAAAGGCTACGCCAGCCTCGACTACGAGCCAACGGCGAGCAGGAGGCCAACCTCGTCAAGGTCGACATCCTGCTGCAGGGCCAGCCAGTCGACGCGTTCAGCCAGATCGTGCACTCCGACAACGCCCGCGAGTACGGCCTGATGATGACCGCTAAGCTCAAGGAGCTCATACCGCGCCAGCAGTTCGAGGTGCCGATCCAGGCGGCGGTGGGCAGCAGGATCATCGCCCGCGAGAACATCCGCGCGCTGCGCAAGGACGTCCTCGCCAAGTGCTACGGCGGTGACATCACCCGCAAGCGCAAGCTGCTCGAAAAGCAGAAGGAGGGCAAGAAGCGCATGAAGACCATCGGCCGCGTGGAAGTCCCCCAGGAAGCCTTCGTGGCCGCGCTTTCCACTGGTCAAGCCGAGGGCAAGTCAAAATAACCAGCCCAAACGCAGGCGCGATCCCGGCGGTCAGCCGCCGCCGTGCGTCACGCCGACGATGAGGATGAACAGCAGGACCCAGAACGCGGTCCCGATGTAGCCGATGACCAGCCCGGCGGCCGCGAGGCCCTCGCCGGCCTCGTTCCGCTCCCGCACCTGCCCCCGGGCGATGTGGCCCATGATGACCGCGGGCAGCGAGATCGCGAGCAGCGCGCAGATCAGCGACCCGATCGCCATGCCGTTAGTCGGCCGTACCGGGGACGGGTAGTTCGGCGCGGGGACGGGGAAGCCACCGGCCTGGTAGTGCGACACGCCGCCGAGGGGGCCGGCGGGCAGGTCGGAGATGACCACAGCCAGGTCGCCGTAGGTGCGCGACGTAGTGATCTGGTGGACTCGTGCGTCGAACTCGTCCTTGGTCAGCCGGCCCTCGCCGTAGCTGGCCTTGCAGACGTCGATCGCGCGCTCCCGGTCGGCGGCGGACGCGAGCATCCCAGTCGGGCCGCCGACGTTGCCCCGTGGCACGCCCTGCGGCGACGGCGCATACGCGGGCTGCGCATACGCGGGCTGCGCATACGCGGGCTGCGGGTGCACGGGCTGCGGGTGCACGGCGGCCACCGGCTGCACGTAGGCCGGCGGTACCGGGGCCGGCTGCGAGTAGGCCGGCGGTACCGGGGCCGGCTGCACGTAGGGAGGCGGTACCGGGACCGGCTGCACGTAGGCCGGCGGTACCGGGGCGGGCGGCTGGGCCCGGTACGGCTGCTGCGCGGAGTAGGGCCGCGGCGGGGCCGCCTGCGCCAGGAAGGGCGGCGCTGGCTGGCCTGGGTATCCGGGCTGCGGCGACAGGAACGGCTGCGCCGCCGGAACCTGGCCGTCCGGAACGCCGATCTGCTGGGTCGGCGGTTCCTGCGAGACCGGCTGGGCGTACTGCGCCGACTGGTATCCCGGCGCGCCAGGCACGCCGTCCCGGTCGTCTACTGACTCGGTTGCCGGATTCTCTGTCACCAGACGCCTCCCGCCAGCTATGTGCCAAGTAAAGCTTATCTACCCAGTCCAGCCCGATGGTCGTACCGTTGCGTCCCGCGTATTCTCTGCAACGTGCCATCAGCCTTGCCAGCCGGAGACCCAGTGCCCGCAGACGGGAGCTTGCCCCAGTCTGCGGCCCAGTGCCTGGGAATGAGCCCGTTCGGGATCTATGTGCACATCCCATTCTGCCGGACACGCTGCGGTTACTGTGACTTCAACACGTATACCAACGCCGAGCTGGGCGGCGGAGCGTCGCAAGCGGCCTACCCAGCGACCCTGGCACAGGAGATCGCCCTCGCCCGCCGTGTCGTGCACAGCAGCGCGCTGGCGGGTGGCGGGGCTCGCGGCCGTGGTGCGCTGCCGGTGGCGACGATCTTCTTCGGCGGCGGCACTCCTACACTGCTGCCGCCACGGGAGATCGGTGGCATCATCGCGTCCATTGACCACGCGTTTGGCCTGCTGCCCGGTGCCGAGGTGACCATCGAGGCCAACCCGGAGACCGTTGACGAGCGGGCACTGGCCGAGCTTCGGGCTCAAGGCGTTACCCGCGTGTCGTTCGGCATGCAAAGCGACGTGCCGCACGTGCTGGCCGTCCTTGACCGCCAGCACCAGCCGGGCCGTCCCCAGCAGTGCGCGCGGTGGGCACGGGAGGCGGGCTTCGAGCACGTGTCGCTGGACCTCATCTACGGCACGCCAGGGGAGAGCGACGACGACTGGCGGCGTTCCCTGGACGCGGCCCTGGCGGCCGAACCGGATCACGTCTCGGCGTACGCCCTCATCGTCGAGGAAGGCACCCGGCTGGCGGCCAAGGTGCGCCGCGGTGAGATCGCCCCGCCCGACGACGATGTGCTCGCCGACCGCTATCTGATAGCCGACGACATGCTCAGCGCGGCGGGCCTGCGCTGGTATGAGATCTCCAACTGGGCGCGATCCGCCGATGCCCGCTGCCTCCACAACATGCTCTACTGGACCGGCGGCGACTGGTGGGGCTTGGCCCTGGCGCGCACAGCCACGTCGCCGGCACCCGCTGGTGGAACGTTCGCCATCCGGCGGCCTACGCCGCCAAGCTGGCGGCCGGGCAGTCCCCGGCCGCCGCCCGCGAGATCCTGGGTCCCGATGAACAGTCGATGGAGCACCTCATGCTGGGCCTTCGCCTGGCCGACGGCTTTGCGCTGTCCGCCCTCGCCGCGCCGGCCAAGGCCGCAGCCGAGCGGTCAGTTGCCAATGGCCACCTGGACAATTCCTGCTGGCAGGCCGGGAAACTCGTCCTCACCCGCAGTGGCCGCCTGCTGGCCGACGCGATAATCCGCGACCTCACTTAATTGATGGGCTGGCCATATGTCATGCGGTGTCATAAATCCACGGCGGCCGGGGTGGCGTTTTCGGGGCGCTGTCGGCGCGCTAGGGACAAGTCACGAAGTCGATGAGCTCTTCCACGCGGCCCAGCAGGGCTGGGTCCAGGTCGGTGTACGTCCGAACGGACCCAAGGATGCGCCGCCAGGCGGCGGCCACGTCGGCGGGGGTCGCCCGCGGCCAGCCGATCGCGTCCAGCACGCCCTCCTTCCACGGCTGGCCCTTCGGCACGTCGGGCCAGCAGGGCAGGCCGACGGCAGACGGCTTTACGGCGGCCCAGATGTCGATGAACGGGTGGCCGACGACGAGGACATGCGGCGACTTCGACGCCTCAAGTGCGATCCGGCTCTCCTTCGAGCCGGCAACCAGGTGATCGACGAGCACGCCGAGGCGGCGGGTCGGCCCGGGCTGGAACGAGGACACGATCGCCGGCAGGTCGTCGACGCCCTCCAGGTACTCGACGGCGACGGCGACGTCACGCAGGTCGTCGCCCCAGATCTTCTCGACGAGCTCGGCGTCGTGCTTGCCCTCGACGTAGATCCGGCTGGCCCGCGCGACCTTGGCCCGCTGGGAAGGGGCGGCGACGGAGCCCGACGCGGTGCGGCGCGGTCCGGCGGGCGCTACAGACGGGCGGACCAGTGTCACTCGCGACCCGTCGAGCAGGAACGCGGCGGGGATGGGGAAGACGCGGCGCTTGCCGTGCCGGTCCTCCAGGGTCACGCCATCCTTGTCAACGGCGACGACCGCGCCGCAGAAGCGCCCTTCGAAGTCCTCCACGACCAGCCCCGGCTCCGCCTCTACGGAAGGGACCGGCCCCTGGCCGGGCCTAGGCCGTCGGCTGCCGGGGGCCAGGATGTCGCTGGCGTACCGCTTGCTCTGCACCCGTCACCTCCTGAGTCGAATGTGTGCAGCGTAACGGAGGGGGCTTTCATCTTGTCGTATCCGATGCCGCGTGGCGCAATAGACTTAGCAGTCAGAACGTTAGAGTGCCAAGGAGGTGAGACACACGTGCTGGACGAGCGCAAACTAGCCGTACTACGCGCGATAGTCGAGGACTATGTGTCCACCACCGAGCCGGTGGGGTCCAAGTCGCTGGTCGACCGGCATGGGCTTGACGTGTCGCCGGCTACGATCCGCAACGATATGGCGGTCCTTGAGGACCAGGGGTTCATCGTCCAGCCGCATACCAGCGCGGGGCGCGTCCCGACGGACAAGGGCTACCGGCTGTTCGTTGACCGGCTGTCGTCGATCAAGCCGATGTCGGCGGGCGAGCGTCGCGCGATCGAGACGTTCCTCGCGGGTGCTTACAGCCTGGATGAGGTGGTAGCCCGCACGGTACGGCTGCTCGCGCAGCTGACCAGGCAGGTCGCGGTCGTGCAGTACCCGTCGCTGTCGCGGTCGTCGGTGCGGCACATCGAGTTGGTGTCCGTCGCGCCGCAGCGACTGCTGCTTGTGCTGATCACGGACACCGGTCGCGTCGAGCAGGCGCTCGTGGATCTGCCTGGCGAGGCGGAGCCGGAGGCAATCGCGCATCTGCGTGCCGTGCTGAACGCGTGCCTTGACGGGCATAAGCTGTCAGACGCGGCGGCTTCCGTGGTCGGCCTGGCCGATCGGATCCCGCTGCCCGAGCGTGCGAACGCCGGGGCAGTGTTCTCTGTTCTCCTCGATTCCCTGGCGGAGCGTCAGGAAGAACGCATAGTTTTCGGCGGGGCAGCGAACCTGTCCGGGCCGATTTCGGCAAGGGACTGCGTGATGTCCTGGAAGCCCTGGAGGAGCAAGTGGTGCTGATGCGGCTGCTCGGCGAGTCCGCCGAGCCGTCGGCCCTCACCGTGCGGATCGGTGCGGAAACCGGCCTGACCGGTGCGTCGGTTGTGTCCGCCGTGTATGGCGCGGATGGACATCCGCTAGCCAAGCTTGGCGTGCTCGGGCCGACCCGGATGGACTACCCATCCACGATGGGCGCGGTGCGCGCCGTGGCCCGGTACGTGGGCCGGATCCTCGGGGAGTCATAGTGGCGGAGGACTACTACGCACTGCTCGGCGTGCGCCGCGAGGCCTCCGCCGACGAGATCAAGCGCGCCTACCGGCGGCTGGCCCGTGAGCTGCATCCCGACGTCAACCCGGACCCGGAGACGGCGGAGAAGTTCAAGGAGATCAATCAGGCGTACAACGTGCTGTCCGACCCGGACAAGCGCCAGATGTATGACCTGGGCGGCGACCCCTTCGGTGGCGGCGGCGACGCGGGCTTCGGCGGCTTCGGGTCCGCCGCCGGGTTCCCGTTCAGCGACTTCGTCGAGGCGGTCTTCAGCGCCTCCGGCGGTGGCCAGCCGCGCGGTCCCCGGTCCCGGGCGCGGCGCGGGCGTAACGCGACGATCCGCATCGAGCTCGACCTGGCGGAGTGCGCGTTCGGCGCGACCCGGGAGCTGACGGTCGATACCGCGGTCGTCTGCCCAACCTGCTCCGGGGAGGGCACCGCTCCAGGCACGCATCCGGTGACCTGCGAGGTCTGCGCCGGGCGCGGGGAGATCAGCCAGGTCCGCCGGTCCTTCCTTGGCCAGGTCATGACGACCCAGCCGTGTCCCGCCTGTGGCGGCTATGGCACCGTCTTGCCCCGGCCCTGCCCCGAGTGTGACGGCGATGGCCGGGTTCGCACCCGGCGCACGATGAAGGTCCGCATCCCGGCGGGGGTAGAGGACGGCACGCACATTCAGCTCGCTGGCGAGGGCGAGATCGGCCCCGGCGGCGGCCCGCCTGGAGACCTGTTCCTTGAGGTTGTGCAGCGGGCGCACCCGATCTTCGAGCGGCAGGGCGACGACCTGCACTGCACCCTGACCATTCCGATGGTGGCAGCGGCGCTCGGCGCGACCGTGTCCGTGGAGTCGCTGGACGGGCCGAGCGACGTTGACATCCGGCCCGGTACACAGTCCGGCCAGGTCATTCCCCTGTACAGCCTTGGCGTCAAGCATCTGAACGGGGCCGGACGCGGTGACCTGATCATCCACGTCACCGTCGAGACGCCAAGCCGGCTCGACCCCGACCAGGAGAAGCTGCTGCGTGATCTGGCCAAGCTGCGCGGCGAGGAGGCACCGCCTGGCAAGTTCCAGCCGGGACAGCAGGGTTTTTTCTCCCGGCTCCGTGATGCCTTCAACGGGCGCTAGGCGAATGGGAAGCAAGCGGCCGGTGCAGCGGAGGCGCAGAGTTCGTTGACCACGCGCGGGAAGGTTCCCGCAGGTCCGGGGAAGGCTGCTGCGCAGCCTGCGGCCGGGTCTGACGAGGTTGTCAGCACTTCCGGACCACCGGTGTTCCTGGTGGAACCTGGGGAGATCACCAGGCCCGGTGACCGTGTCGTGCTGACCGGGCCTGAGGGCAGGCACGCCGCCGTCGTGCGGAGGCTGCGCGTGGGGGAGCGGGCCGACCTGTCCGACGGTGCGGGGACCCTCGCGTCAGGGGTGGTGTCGTCGGTCGAGCCGGACGCCGTATCCGTCTCCCTTCGGTCCGTTCTGCCGGTGCCGCCCCCGGCGCCGCGGATCACCGTGGTGCAGGCGCTGGCCAAGGGAGACCGAGGCGAGCTGGCCGTCGAGATGATGACCGAGGTGGGTGTTGACGACATGGTGGCCTGGTCGGCGGTGCGCTCGGTTACCCGCTGGGAAGGGGCGCGCGGTGAGCGATCCCTGGCCAAGTGGCGCGTGGTCGCACGGGAGGCCGCCAAGCAGTCCCGGCGCGCCTGGATTCCCGGTGTCACCGGTCCCGCTTCCCTGGCTGACGTCGTTGCCCGGGTCGCGGCCGCGCCCTGCGCCGTGCTGCTGGCGCCCGACGCCGCCGTTCCGCTGTCCCGGCTTGCCCTGCCAAGCAGTGGTGACGTCGTTCTGGTCGTAGGACCAGAGGGGGGCGTCAGTCCAGCAGAGCGGTCCGCACTCACTGCCGCTGGCGCCATTGGGGCGCGTCTCGGGCCGACCGTGCTGCGAACCTCGACGGCCGGTGCTGCCGCCGCGGCCGTGCTGCTCAGCCGCTGCGGCCGCTGGTGATAGCGCGGCGGCCTGCCCAAGCGTACGTGGTCGGCGCTGGCGAGGCGGGCGTCGATGCGCCGTCGGGACCGCCGCCGGAGCTCGGCGTAAGCGCCCGGGTGCCGTCCCCCACCAGGACGAGCCAGCACGACATTTCCGTCCGCGACCCCGCCGCCACCAGGCGGCGGCCCGCCGCCTGGTGGCGGCGACGCGAGCCGCCACGCCAACGGAGCGCCACTGTCTCGATCGCCAGTACTCGGGATCCTGCCAGGCCCAGTGCCCCCGCCAGGTCCAGTGCGTTACCCGCCGGAACGCTTCCGCCGCGGTGCTGGCAAGCCGCGACCTCGGCGGCATACGGCCAGTGCGGGCGCGGATGCGCTCGAGTCCGCCGCCACCGGGCTCGACCTGGCTGGCTGCGGCGTCCAGTGCCCGTCGCAGTTCCTCTTCCAGGCCATCATCAGGTGCGGTCACGCCGCCAGCCCGGCAACCCTCAGTGTCATCGACTCTCCTGCTCCAGCACGGACCTCAGCGCGGCCATGCCGCGCGCCGTATGGCTCTTCACAGCGCCCTTGCTGATCCCCATCGTCGACGCTATCTCGGCCTCCGACAGGTCGGCGTAGTAGCGTAGCACGATTGCCTCACGTTGCCGGTCCGGCAGGCTACGCAGCGCGGCGATGACGGCCGAGCGTTCCAGCAGCGTGATGGCGCCCGCCTCGGCGCTTGGCTCGTCTGGGACGTGCTTCGGCGCGTTCCTGTCGACCACCGTGCGATGACGAAGGACCGAGCGTGATCGATTGACGACAGCTTGCCGCAGGTATGACAGTGCCTTTTCGGTATCACGCAGGCGCCGCCAGCCCGAGTGCATGGCGATGAACGCTTCCTGCACGACCTCCTCGGCCGTCGGGACGTCATGCAGCAGCAGGACCGCTAGCCGTACGAGAGACCGGTACTCGCCGAGGTAGATCTCGGTGAGCATGTGATCGGCTTCCCACTTGGCCGACGCGGCTGATGTGGTCGGTTCGGCCCGGCGTGCATCCGGGACCCGTGCGCTCGCTACGAGCGTGTCCGTCACACCAGTATGACGCGCAGCTGCATTCATTGGTTCACTCACCGTGCTTGTGAATCTGCGCGGCGGCCTTGGGGGCCGCTGTTCTTCTTGCTGTCCGCGGCCCGCAGGCACCGGACTTGAAAGCTTCTGACGTGCGACTTCGTGACCCTTGTGTCAGGGGGCAGCCCCCCGTTCCAGTCGCAGTCAGTCTTCGGGACCGCGGCCGGTGACCCGGTTCCGCGCACGCGACATCGTGCCCAACCCACATTCGGTAACTCCACCCCAGAAACCGCCGGAGGATTGCGAAAATACAAGAATATCCGCAGCAGGTGACCAGTAACAGCACTCGCGGGGATCAACAAGGTAACGTGCGGGTGGCTACCAGAAAGTAGCCTTCCGGCCCGAGGAGAATCTCCGTGTTTCTTCCAGTTCACCCGCATGCCTATCGCGCACGTGCGTGCCTCGGCCCACCACAGCAGCTCACCGGCTGCCGGCGGCGGGGCAGGCGATCACGGGCAGGCCTGAAGACGATTTCGGGCTGCGGGGTGGCGCTGCGTGCAAATCGTGTCACGGGAGTAGCGACGGGTGGCGCCATGCAGCAACTATGATCATGCTGTGCCAGAGTGCTTGTCCTGCGGAATCGCGGCCGGGGTCATCCCGTCCACGATGATGCTGGAAAGTGATAAGGCAATCGCCTTCCGTGATGTCAGCCTACGGGCGCCCGTTTCTCTCCCTGGGAAGCGCCCGGGCGTAGCGGCGCTGGGCGCGGTTGGCCGCGGCCGGGCCATGACACGGCTCCCCGCATGACCAGTGCCAGCAGGGTGACCGGCGCGGCCACGGCCGCCGACGCATCCAGGCCGCCAGACCTGGCCGTAATTTTCCGCAAATCGCCGCCCTGCCGGGCGGTCCCCGGAGTGCGCCACCCGGGGCTATCGAGAGCACTGAATTGACAGACACTCCTAGCAACGCGCCCACTGCCCACGTGCGGATCGTGATTCCCGACGACCATTCAATGGTCGGCCTGCTCGGAACACGCGACGAACTCCTTCACGTGATAGAAAGCGAGTTTTCGGCAGATATTCATGTTCGGGGCAACGAGATCACCGTGTCCGGCTCGCCCGCCGAGACGGCGCTCGTGGACGCGCTGTTCGCCGAGCTCCTCGAACTGCAGCGCAAGGGAGCCGAGCTGTCGCCGGATGCCGTCGAGCGCGCGGCGGGGATGCTGCGCGCCGAGCAGGGCGTGCGCCCGGCGGAGGTCCTCACCCCTGGCATCGTGTCGTCTCGCGGCCGCACCATCCGGCCCAAGACGCTCAACCAGAAGCGCTACGCCGACGCCATCGACAAGCACACGATCGTCTTCGGCATCGGCCCCGCCGGAACTGGCAAGACCTACCTAGCTATGGCTAAGGCCGTCAGGGCGTTGCAGGTCAAGCAGGTCAGCCGCATCATCTTGACCCGCCCGGCCGTCGAGGCGGGAGAGCGCCTGGGCTTCCTGCCTGGCACTCTCTACGAGAAGATCGACCCCTACCTGCGCCCCCTGTACGACGCCCTCCATGACATGGTCGACCCGGACTCAATCCCGAAGCTCATAGCCGGCGGGACGATAGAAATCGCACCTTTGGCATATATGCGTGGGCGTACGATCAACGATTCGTTCATTATCTTGGATGAAGCCCAGAACACCACGGCCGAGCAGATGAAGATGTTCCTGACTCGGCTCGGGTTCGGGTCCAAGATCGTGGTCACGGGGGACGTCACGCAGGTGGACCTGCCAGTAGGGCAAACCAGCGGGCTGCGGGTCGTGCAGGGTATCCTCGACGGCATCCCGGACATCCACTTCGCCAGACTGACCAGTCATGATGTGGTCCGGCACAAGCTGGTCGGGAAGATCGTTGACGCGTATGAGCGCCATGCCGCGCTGGCAGAGCAGTCCAGGCAGGAACAGCGGGCCAAGCCGGGAGCGCGGCCGGGTGGCAACCGTGCCGAGCGCTGAGCCAGTGTGGGAAGCAGAGAATGCGGGGTAGGGAACTTGTCAATCGACATCGCGAACGAGTCGGGAGTCACCGTTGACGAGGTGGCGCTGGCCGCCGTCGCCCGGTACTCGCTCGACCGGATGCGAATCCACCCGCTGGCCGAGCTGTCCGTGCTGATCGTCGACGAGGCCGCGATGACCGAGCTGCACGAGCGCTGGATGGGCGAGCCGGGGCCGACGGACGTCCTGTCATTCCCGATGGACGAGTTGCGGCCGCCGTCGCCGGTTGGCGGCACGTCGGGCCGGGGCGGCGACGACCCGGGACCGGACCCGGCGCTGCTAGGCGACATCGTGCTGTGCCCGCAGGTCGCGGCGGAGCAGGCCAAGCAGGCCGGCCACTCGGCGCAGGCCGAGATGGAACTGCTCACCGTGCACGGGGTCTTGCACCTGCTCGGCTACGACCACGCCGACCCAGAGGAGGAGGCGGAGATGTTCGGCCTTCAGGGGCAGCTGCTCACCGGCTGGCGGGCCGGCACGGTCAGCGACGGCGCTGCGGTCAAGAACGGCACTGTGGCGAAGAGTGCCGGTAACGCCGCCGCGAGCTCGCAGGCAGGGGACGGGGAAGGAACGGGCTGATGCCTCCTGCCGGGTGGCTCCTGGTGGCCGCCCTCGTGCTGTTCCTGGTCGCCGCCTGGTGTGGCGGCGCTCAGGCTGCCCTGGCCAAGGTCGCGACCGATGGCCTCGCCCTGTATGCCAGCCTGCTCACGTTCCTGCGGGTGTGCGCCGAGGCTGGCTCGGCCGTGCTGGTCACGCTGGCGTTCACGCACTGGCTGCGAGGCGGCTGGCAGGTGTTCCTGCCGGCGGCGGCCGTCGTGCTCGTCGCCAGGTACGTTCTTGTCGGCGTCGGGCCGCGGGCCATCGGCAAAGAGCGAGCCGAGCGGGTGTCGGCCACCGCGACCCGCTTGCTGCGGCCCGTGGTCCGGATGCTCGGCCCGCTCCCAAGGCTGCTTATTGACGTCACCGAGTCGCTCCCGCTAGGCGGGCACCTGGCCGAGGGCGAGTGGGGCAACCGCCCAGGGGTGCAGGGCATCGTCGACCTCATCGAGGGCAGGACCGAGATTGAGCCTGGTGAGCGGGACATGGTCCGCTCGGTATTCGAGCTGGGCGACACCATCGTTCGCGAGGTGATGGTGCCGCGGACCGACATGGTGTTCATCGAGCGGGACAAGACCGTTGGCCAGGCCATCACGCTGGCGCTGCGCAGTGGGTTTTCCCGTATCCCGGTAGTTGGCGACAGCACCGATGATGTGGTCGGCATCGCCTACCTGAAGGACATGGTGGCCCGAGAGCATGAGCGCCCGGGGACTGAGGCCACGGGCCGCACGGGGATCGAGAAGGTGATGCGGCCCGCTACCTTCGTGCCCGAGAGCAAGCCCGTCGACGAGCTGCTGCGGCAGATGCAGACGCAGCGGATCCATGTCGCGATCGCCATCGATGAGTACGGCGGCACGGCGGGCCTGGTCACCATCGAGGACATTCTCGAGGAGATCGTCGGCGAGATCGCCGACGAGTACGACACCGAGCGCGCCCCCGTGGAGTGGCAGGTTCCGGGCACCGCCCGGGTCACCGCGCGGCTGCCGGTGGCCGAGCTTGAGGAGCTGTTCGGCGTGAAGATCGAGGCAGAAGACGTCGAGACGGTCGGCGGCCTGCTGGCCCACGAGCTAGGCCGGGTCCCGATCGCCGGATCTGAGGCGACTGTCGCCGGCCTGCACCTGACGGCCGAGAGCCTGGCCGGGCGCCGCAACAAGGTCGGCACCGTCCTGGTAGAGCGCGTAGCCCACGAAGACAAGTAGCCGGTCAGGCGCGTGGCGAGTCGGCCTGCCGCGGCGCAGCCCGATGTCTACGGCGAGGTGCTGACCGGGCGGGAGGCCTGGGGGGCTGGTGTGTGCCCCCCAGAAAGTGCCGTGTGCCCCCCGGAAAGCACAGCGTCCATGAGGCCGGGGAAGCGGCTGTCGAGGTCATCCTTGCGCACCCGGGCGTAGCCCTTCGCGCCCGCGATGCGCTTGGTGAGGACGCCCGCCTCGCGCAGGATCCGCAGGTGGTGCGAGAACGTCGACTTGGACATGGCAAGGCCCGCCTCCTGCATCACCTGGGTGCACCAGGACTCGCCGTGGCGTGCCACGTACCGCACTGTCGCCAGTCGGTGCGAGTCGGCGAGCGCCGCGAGGATGCGCGTCAGCTGGAAGTCGGCTGCCGCGGGTTCGATCACCTCGTCCATCACGCTTCCGAGCATAGACCAGGTTGTCATAAGTTCGACACCTATCGTACAGTTCGAATAACATCGAACTTCGAAGCTGATCGAACACCGGAGGATGTGCGTGGCAGAGAACACGGAAGTGCAAGAGCCTGTCGCGGTAGTGCGAACGGGAGGGGAGGAGCACGGGCATCCCAGGCGATGGGCCATGCTGCCGGTCGTCCTGATCGCCATGTTCATGGCTGGCTTTGACATCTGGGCGGTCAATGTCGCCGCGCCGTCGCTGCAGCGTGACCTGCATGTCGGGGACGCGTCGCTGCAACTGATCGTGGGCGGGTACGCGTTCATGTACGCGGCCGGCATGGTCACCGGCGGACGGCTGGGTGACCAGTTCGGCTACCGGCGGCTGTTCATGATCGGCGTCGTGAGCTTCGTGGTGGCCTCGCTGCTGTGCGGCGTGTCTCAGTCGCCCGGTGAGCTCGTTGCGTTCCGGCTTGTGCAGGGGCTGACGGGCGCGATCATGGTTCCGCAGGTGGTAGCGCTCATCACGGCCACGTTCCCGCCGCACGAGCGCAGCCGCGCGCTCGCCTGGTATGGGGCGACGATGGGCGTCGGCTTCGTGTCCGGGCAGATCCTCGGCGGCGGGCTGATCCAGTCGGATGTCTTCGGCCTCGGCTGGCGGTCGATCTTCTTGGTGAACGTCCCGGTCGGAATCATCGCGGTGATAGTCGCGTCCGTCGTGGTGCCGCACGCCAGGGGGCATCACCAGTCCCGACTCGACCCGCTGGGCGCGGTCGGGATCTCCGCCAGCCTGGCCCTGGCACTCGTGCCACTGACGCTGGGCCGGGATGAGGGGTGGCCCGTGTGGACCTGGGTGTCCATGGCGGCGGCACTGCCCGCGCTCGCGCTTACGCTCGCCTGGGAGCGGCGGCTAACCAGGCGCGGTGGCGAGCCAATGGTTGACCTGGCCCTGTTCCGCGACCGGGCGTTCTCAGCGGGCCTGGTCCTCAACTTCGCGGTCATCTTCTTCTTCGGCAGCTTCATGTTCATCCTGACACTGCTGCTGCAGTCTGGCCTTGGCCAGTCGCCGCTGCACGCGGGAATCGACAACTTGCCGCTCGCCGTCTTGTTCATGGTCTTCTGCCTGCTCGGCGCTCGGCTCAACGCCCGCCTGGGAGCCCGGTCGATCACCTTGGGCACGTGCATCTCCGGTGTCGGCGTGGTCATCTTCGCGCTCCTCGCGCTGCACCTAGGCGGCCACCTGACCGGCTGGGACACCGCGATCGCGACCACGTTCATCGGGGTTGGCCAGGGCATGACCGTCCCCTCGCTGATGAGCGGCGTGCTCGCCCACATTCACCCGCAGCGAGCCGGAGCGGCCGCCGGCATCCTGACCACCACGCAGCAATTCGCGATCGCCTCCGGCGTCGCCATCATCGGCGCCGTATTCTACGGAGCGCTGGGAGCCACGCCCACCCGGGCCGGCTTCGTGTCGGCGGCGCAGGTGACCTTCTGGGTCGACCTGGCACTGCTGGCGGCGGCCGCGGCGCTGACGTTCCTGCTTCCCCGCAAGGAAGCCGGAGGGCGGCGGTGAGCGGACTGAGCCGGAGGGCGGCGGTGAGCGGCTGGGCTCCGGATACGCCTCGATCCGGTTTACTGCCGTTCATTACGACGCTCGCCACAGCGCAGCCCGTACACTCGTGGCCGTGAGTGACCCGGTGCTTGACCCCGAAGACCAGAAGATCATCACCCTCGCCCGATCCACCCGCGCGCGGGTCGCGGCGTCCGAGGGCGCTGCGGTGCGCGACGAGACCGGCCGGACGTACACGGCGGCGGCGGTCGCCCTGCCATCGCTGCAACTGTCCGCGCTGCGCCTCGCGGTGGCGATGGCCGTCTCCAGCGGCGCGACCCGGCTCGAGGCAGCCGCCCTGGTGAGCGACGCCGCCGAGCCAGACCCCGGAGATCTGGCCGCCGTGCGCGACATCGGCCCCGATGCCCCGGTTTTCCACGCCACCTCGAATGGCACGCTGCGCGCGGTGCTGAGCGAAGCGCCGGAGCTAGCAGCCCGGTAGCGGGGTTTGCGCTACCGGGCTGACCGGCTACCGAGCTGGTGCACGAGCTAGTGGGCCGAGCTCGCCCGCCAGATGTTGATGCCGGCCTCGACGGCGTCCTTGTCGATCGCGGCGATCTCCTCAGCGGTGAACTCCGTCTTGCCCGCCGCGGCCAGGTTCTCCTCAAGCTGCAGGACGCTACTCGCGCCGATCAGCGCTGAGGTGACCCGCTGGTCGCGCAGCACCCATGAGATCGCCATCTGGGCGAGCGACTGGCCACGCGCGGCGGCGATCTCGTTCAGGCTCTTTACGTGTGTCAGGGTCTTGTCGCTGAGCTGGTTCGCCTTTAGCGATTCGTTGCGGCTGGCCCGCGAGCCTTCGGGGACACCGCCGAGGTACTTGCCGGTCAGCACGCCCTGGGCGAGCGGCGAGAACGCGATGCAGCCGACGCCCTCGGCGCCGAGGACGTTGAGCAGGCCTTCCTCGATCCACCTGTTCAGCATCGAGTACGACGGCTGGTGGATGAGCAGGGGTGTGCCCATGGAACGCAGGATTGCCAGAGCGTCGGCGGTCCGTTCTGGAGAATAGGAAGAAATGCCGGCGTAGAGCGCCTTGCCCTGTCGCACGGCGGTGTCGAGCGCGCCCATCGTCTCTTCCAGCGGGGTGTTCGGGTCGAACCGGTGGCTGTAGAAGATGTCGACGTACTCCAGTCCCATCCGCTTTAGCGACTGGTCAAGGCTGGCCAGCAGGTACTTGCGGGAGCCCCATTCGCCGTACGGTCCCTGCCACATGCCGTACCCGGCCTTGGTGGAGATGATCAGCTCATCGCGGTACGGCCGGAAGTCTTCGGCGAAGATCCGCCCGAAGTTGATCTCCGCGCTCCCGGCGGGCGGCCCATAGTTGTTAGCCAGGTCAAAGTGTGTGACACCCAGGTCGAAAGCACGCCGCAGGATCGCGCGTTGGGTCTCCAAGGGGCTGCCGTCGCCGAAGTTCTGCCATAGGCCCAGCGAGACCTCGGGCAGATTCAGGCCGCTGCGCCCGCAGCGGCGGTAGGGCATCGTGTCGGCGTACCTGTCAGGGGCAGCAGTGTAGGTCATGCGGACGAGTCTCCCATTAACCGCCGCTAGCGCCGAACGGGGGTGCTCACGCTGCCTCGTGCCGACTCGCTGGCGCGGCCGAGTCGTATCGGTCGCCACTCGTTGGCGCGGCCGAGTCGTATCGGTCGCCACTCGTTGGCGCGGCCGAGTCGTATCGGTCGCCACTCGTTGGTACAGGCGCGCCGCTTTATGCGGCTTGCTGGCGGCAGAGAGCGGGTCCGGTTGTGGCTCGCTGGCGGCAGAGAGCGGGTCCGGTTGGGAGTGGCTGGCGGCAGAGAGCGGGTCCGGTTGTGGCTCGCTGGCGGCAGAGAGCGGGTCCGGTTGGGAGTGGCTGGCGGCAGAGAGCGGGTCCGGTTGTGGCTCGCTGGCGGCAGAGAGCGGGTCCGGTTGGGAGTGGCTGGCGGCAGGGAGTCGCAACGGTTGCTTGTTGGGCATGATCGCTAGTGTGTGAAGCAGCCGTCACGGCCGATCCCGCGTATTCGTTCGCACCGCTAACGATTCGTGGGATGATGGCGCCAGCCCAGTGAGAGGAAGCGATGACAGGTGTGCACATACGTCACGGAAACGCTCGCGGTCAGCGGGAGTGCCAAGGGGCCTGACGGGTGGTTCCGGGTGACCGACGGCAGCGTCTACTTCGATCACCCGGTACATGCTCCGCAGGAGCACACGCTCAACATCGACTTTCTCGCCCCCGGCCAGGGGCCGTCGGCACGGGTGGCGGTGGAGCTCACCGCCGAGTCGGCCCGCGCCCTGGCCAAGGCGATCGAGTCGGTCCTGGCGCAGGTCCCGGCTGGCTTGGCCTAAGGGCATTCCGCCAGCTCAACCGCGCGCGGACTCGGCACCGAATAACCCCTTATGCACTGCCAGCCAGGCACAGGCGACCTTTATCCCATTCCACTAGGAGAACCTTCAATGTCTTCTGACGCGATCACCGCCGAGACCATCACGATCCCCGGCCATGGCGGCGATGAGATCGAGGCCTACTCAGCGCGGCCACTGGAGCCGGGCAACCTGGTCGGCGGCGTGGTGGTCATCCACCACATGCCGGGCTACGACCCGCAGACCAAGGAGATCGCGCGCACCTTCGCGGTGAACGGGTACAACGCCGTCGTTCCGAACCTCTACTCGCGGGAGGCTCCGGGAGCCAGTCCCGACGACGCCGCGGCGATCGCCCGTGCGGCCGGCGGCGTGCCGGACGAGCGCCTCGTGGGCGACGTGGCCGGGGCGGTGTCCTTCCTGAAGGCGCTGCCGACGGCCAACGGCAAGGTCGCCACGATCGGCTACTGCTCGGGTGGCCGCCAGTCGTTCCTCGCCGCGATCAGCCTGCCGCTCGACGCAGCGGTGGACTGCTACGGCGCGTTCATCGTGGGCAACCCGCCGGAGGGGGCGCCGCTGAAGGTCGGCCCCCTGGTGGACAAGACGCCGCAACTGTCGTGCCCGCTGCTTGGCCTGTTCGGCGTGGAGGACAAGTACCCCTCCCCGGAGCACGTGGCGGAACTCCAGGAGGCGCTGAAGGCGGCAGGCAAGACGCATGAGTTCCACTCGTACGAGAACGCCGGGCACGCCTTCTTCGCGGTCAACCGGCCGTCCTACCGGCCAGAGGCGGCCAACGACGGCTGGCAGAAGATCTTTGCCTTCTTCGGCAAGTACCTCGGGTAACAACTGCCTGGATAGGTGGCGCGGGGTGGGTGCTCCAGGCAAGCGCGCACCCCGCACGGTTCCCCCAAATGTCGGTAGGGCGTGGCAGGATGCACGGCATGAGATTCACGGTGCAGCGGGACGCCTTCGCCGAGGCAGTGACGTGGGCCGCGCGGGCGCTGCCGACCCGCCCTGTCATTCCCGTGCTCGCTGGCCTGCTGCTGCAGGCATCGGGAGACCGGCTGACGCTCGCCTGCTTTGACTATGAGGTATCCGCCCGGGTCACGATCCCCGCTGAGGTCACCGGGGCGGGGACCGCGCTCGTTCCCGGTCGCCTGCTGCTAGAGATCACCCGCAGCCTGCCGGGGCTGCCCGTGCAGATGAGCGACGACCCCGACGGGGTGGTGATGACGTGTGGTGAGGCGTCGTTCACGCTCGTGACGCTGCCGCCTGATGAGTACCCGCCGCTGCCAGACCTGCCGCAGCTCGCGGGAACGGTGGAAGGGGGAGACTTCGCCATCGCGATCGGGCAAGTTACCCCAGCGGCGAGCAAGGACGACACGCTGCCCCTGCTGACCGCAGTCAACCTGGAACTGACAGGCGAGACGATGACGCTCGCCGCTACCGACCGGTACCGGCTGGCGATGCGAGACCTCGGCTGGGCCGCGGCCGAAGGTCACGAGCACGCTGCGGCCCTGGTCCCGGCCCGTGTCCTGGCGGATGCCGGGCGGATGATGGGTGCTGGCGTGCCCGTGCGGATCATGCTCCGCGAGGCTAGTGACCCGGGCGATGGGAACGCCCGGGCCGCGGATGGAGCGATGATCGGCTTCGAGGCCGGTGAGCGCCGCCTTACCACCCGGCTGCTGGCCGGCGAGTTCCCCCGGTACCGGGAGCGGTTCCCCGCGCTGTTCGGCTGTGTCGCCGACCTGCCCGCCGAGGCTTTCGCCGAGGCGGTCCGCCGGGTGTCGCTCGTAGCCGAGCGCGGCACCCCGGTCCAGCTCACGTTCAGCGACAGCCGGGTGACGGTCGCCGCGGCTACCCAGGGCCAGGCGCGGGCCGAGAGTCAGTGCCGGCCCAGTTCAGCGGAGACGAGCCTGCCATTGCGTTCAGTCCGCACTACCTGCTGGACGGGATCGTCGCGGCCACGGCTGGGACGCAGCACGCGGCACCTGCCGGCGCCGCCGACGATGACAGCGGCGACGGGGGTGCGCGGGCGGCCGTGCGGATCCAGTTCACCAGCCCAAGCAAGCCCGCCGTTATCACTGCGGCCCACGCGGGGGACGCCGCCGGAGCCGGGTTCCGCTACCTGGTGGTGCCCCAGCGTGTGACGCAGTGAACAGCTGCTCGCCCTGCTGCCGGCTCTCGCGGGCCGCTAGCCAGTCGCTGCCACTTAGCTGGCTCGCGCTGTCGAGTACGGCCTACTGATGCCAGTGCCACCAAGGTGGCGGCGGGTAATGCGGGCCAGGATGGTAGCCGTAGCCGTGCCCGGCGAACAGCAGCGCGGTGAACAGCCAGATGAGGATGGCGAGCAGGAGAAGCGCCACGGCGCCAACCCGGCCCGCAGTGTCGCGGCCGTTGTCCTGCTCCTGGCCCGCGCTGGTGGCCAGGACGGTTGCCGATGGTGGTGGCGCCACGTGGGACGTCGCCTGGTGAGGCGTTGGCAGGTCCGCCATCACGCGGACGAGCTGTCCTCTGGTCTGCGCGGACAGGACAAGGCTGAGGCGCTCGTGCAATTCCTCGATCGTCAGCCGTCCAGCCGCGAAGTGGTCACCAAGTTCCTGCGCGGCGGCGTCACGCTCTAGGTCTCCGACACGTGTCGCGTGCCGGGCCGAGCTGTGACGCGGTTCGCCTCCCCGGCTTCCCAGGTCAGGAAGCCACGGGAATGAGCTGTTGTCGGGCATCTCCATAGGGTTCCCGTTCGCTGCCGAAGTGCGTTCCTTCCACCATAGATCCAGTGCGTTCCTTCCACCATAGATCGAAGTTCGTGGATGTGGAACCCATCTGCCACAGTAGTGCCTGGTAGCAGCACGGCTAGAAGCGGCGGCGACCCCGGCCCCGGCTGGTCTTGGCGCGCTGGGAACGCGCCCCGCGACGCCGGAAAAAGAGTCGGCGCAGCAGCGCGAACGCCGCGATCAGCAAGGCGACACCGAATGGTCGACCGCCGCCGACGCTGAACGCGGCGATCATGCCGAAGGTGGCGAGCACGCAGAAAGCGGCAAGGAGCGAGAAGACCGACCCGACTGTTCGCCTCGGTCCCCAGCCGGGATCGCCGTCCCCGCCCTGGCCTCCCCAGTCACGGTGGCCCGATGAGTAGCCCGAAGACCCGTTCCAGCCCGCCTCCGTCGACGGCTGGCCAGTGCTATGCAGCGGTGCCGTGCCTGGCCGAAGGTTCGGCAGGTCAGGCATGACCGCGCTCAGCTCGGCTCGCGTCTTCGCGGCGAACGTCCGGTCAAGCCGGTCGTTCAGCTCTTCGGTCGTGAGCCGCCCGGCCGCGTAGTGCTCACGGAGCTCTGCCGCCGTGGCCTCTCGCTCGGCGTCGCTGACCCGCAGCGTGGCCCCGTTCGGCCCTGCATATCCTGCAGACATCATGTCCTCCGCAAATCATCCCGGCACCCGTGACCACGATATATCGCGATTGTTCGAGTGGCAACTGAGGAACAGGGTCCTGGGTGGACGGCCTCGGCGCAGGCCTGTGTACGGCGACCCCTCTGCACGGCGACCCCGGTGCACGGCGACCCCGGTGCGCGTTCACCCGAGTTGTCTTAGTAGCCTCTGTTGCCTGATATCGGATGATCTGTCATCTTTGACTCGGAAACGTGATGCTGTACGAGGTGCGTGCCACAGCATCCTGGTTTCGTTGGCCTGATCCTGGGCACTGTCTTAGGGCCAGGCCCCGCCTGGCGTCCAGTCGGGCTCCCGCTTCCGGCTGGGTGACCTCCGGCTGGCTTGCTCTCCCGCCCCCCCGAGCAGGCCAGCCGGAGTGCTTATCTCCTGGCATGGCCTCGTCTGGCGTCCTGCGGACGGGCAGGACTCCAGCGCAAGCGGGTACTACGGACGCACTAGTTCAGGAAGTAGCTGCCGCCACCGTTGTCCGGGTTGGTGACCAAGGCGAGGACCGTGATCACGCCGGCGTGCGCGAACTTGAGGCTCAGCGTGACGTCCTTGCCGTCCACCAGCGGGGCGGCCCCAGTGATCAGCAGGTGGTAGCTGTTGGGCACCAGCTGGACCATCGTGTCCGGCGGGATCGCGATGTCCTTGACCGTGTGCATGGTCACAGGGGAGGCGTCAGGCCGGACCGGGGCACGCAGCGTCACCGTGCCGCCGACGCTGGTGGTCACCGACAGCAGCTCATCGGACCCCGACCCGTTGTTGCGGATGTCGACGTAGCCCACGGTGGTCTTGCCGGGTGACGTCGGCACCTGGACGTAAGCAGCGGTCGTCACGATCGAGGAAGTCCCGGCTGACGCCGCGGAGCAGCCAGCCACCGCGGCAGCCACCAGCACCACGGCACCCATGATTCCTGCTGTCCGGCTAAGCCTGTGCACGCCCCATAGGCTACCGCTCGCCGTGAGCGACCCCCGACCCGCCTAGGTCACCGGGCCCGCAGGACCCGCCAGGCCCGCTGCCGCTTATCGTGGCGATCAGACCCCTAAGTAGCACCGATGACAACAGCGGGACGAGGTGACGCCAGTGGCGAACTGGCCAGAGTTCACGACGCGGCCACAGCTGGCGGGGACGTTCGGAATGGTGTCCTCAACCCACTGGCTCGCTTCCGCGGCGGGCATGGCGGTCCTGGAAAAGGGCGGGAACGCCTTTGACGCGGCGGTCGCGGTCGGCTTGACCCTGCAGGTCGTCGAGCCGCACCTCAACGGCCCCGGCGGTGAGGTGCCGATCATCGGCCACGACGCGGGCAAGGGCGAGACGTTCGTCGTCTGCGGCCAGGGCACCGCCCCGGCCGCGGCTACCCCCGAGGCGTTCTCGCGCCAAGGGCTGGACCTGGTCCCCGGCTCAGGCCTGCTCGCCGCCTGCGTGCCGGGCGCGATCGGCGGATGGCTCCTGCTGCTTCGCGAGTACGGCACGCTGCGGCTGCGCGACGTGCTTGAGTACGCCATCGGCTACGCCGAGTCTGGATTCCCGCTGGTGCCCGCGATCAGCTGGGCGATCGCCTCCGTCACCGACACGTTCCTGGCCGCGTGGCCAACCTCAGCCCGCACGTTCCTGAACGGGACGTCCGCCCCGTCTCCCGGAACCCTCTTCTCCAACGGCGTGCTCGCCGGCACGTACAAGCGGCTGCTCGCGCAGGCGGAGGCGGCCGGCCCGGACCGGGAATCGCAGATCGAGGCGGCCCGCCAGGCCTGGTACGACGGCTTCGTCGCCGAGGAGATCGATCGCTTCGCGCAGGCTGAGGTGATGGACGTCACCGGCGAGCGGCACCGCGGGCTGCTGGCCTACGACGACATGGCCAGCTGGCACGCGCGGCTGGAGGAGCCGGTCAGCTACGACTACGCCGGGCTCACCGTGTGCAAGACCGGCCCCTGGGGCCAGGGGCCGGTGTTCCTGCAGCAGCTGGCGCTGCTGTCCGGGTTCGACCTGCCGTCGGTGCCGGGTGGGGACGGCGCGATGGGGCCCGGCAGCAGTGAGTTCATCCACCTGGTGACCGAGGTCGCGAAGCTCGCCTTCGCTGACCGGGAAGCGTGGTACGGGGACCCGGACTTCACCGACGTGCCACTGGCGGAGCTGCTGTCGCCGGAGTACAACGACGAGCGGCGCAAGCTGATCTCCGACGTCGCGTCCGGCGACCTCGTGCCCGGCAGCCCCGGCGGCAGGCAGCCCCGGCTTCCGGCATTCGCCGCCGGCCCGTTCGGTACTGGCCCGTCGGGCACGGGAAGGTACCGCGGAACGGGCGATCCAGGCATTGACCCAGCGACGGGGGAGCCGCTGGGCGCCGCGGCTGCGGCGCAGGTGCGGCGGGGGGACACGTGCCACCTGGACGTCGTCGACCGGTGGGGGAACATGGTCGCGGCGACGCCAAGCGGCGGGTGGCTGCAGTCGTCGCCGGTGATCGGCTCGCTCGGCTTTCCCCTCGGCACCCGGGCGCAGATGTTCGCCCTGGAACCCGGCCTGCCGGCCACGATCGCGCCGCGCAAGCGCCCCCGGACGACACTGACGCCGACCATGGCGCTGCGTGACGGCGAGCCGTACCTGGCGTTCGGCACGCCCGGCGGCGACCAGCAGGACCAGTGGACGCTGGCGTTCTTCTTGCGCCATGTCCACCACGGCATGAACCTGCAGGAGTCGATCGACTTCCCGGCGTTCCACTCGGCCCACATGCCGTCCTCGTTCTACCCTCGACAGTCCTTCCCGAGGCGGCTGGACGTGGAGTCGCGCATCGCCCCGGAGGTACTCGACGACTTGCGGCGGCGCGGCCACGACGTCGCGGTCCACCCCCCGTGGTCCCTGGGCCGGGTCAGCGCCGTCGCCCGCCATACCAGCGGCCTGCTGCACGCGGCAGCCAACCCGCGCGGCATGCAAGGCTACGCCGTCGGGAGGTTAGCCCGGAGGGGACGGCCCCCCGCCCCCCGCCACGGGCGCCTTGATCCCCCGCCCCCCGCCACGGGCGCCTTGATCCCCCGCCCCCCGCCACGGGCGCCTTGATCCCCCGCCCCCCGCCACGGGCGCCTTGCCCGGAGGAACCCGCCACGGCAGTAGCATCGGCACTCAACCGATGACCACGGTCGGTGATCCCATTGTCACGCGGTGTCTTATGATAGAAAATGTACCCCAAATGTCCCTTTTATCCGATATGCCGACCTGATTCTGGTGAATTTTCTGACATAAGTCAGTGACTGTCATAAACCGTACTCTCAGGGCTTTGGGGTGTTTTCGGATATGTCCCCGGGCCCACTGGCCGTGGCCGGATCAAGGGCGCTTGCATCGGCTCCAGGCGGTCGTCCCCTTAGGCGATCACAGCCTTCCCGTGACGATTGTCATGGGCGATTGCTGAGGGTTGGCACTAGGCCATCGGCTCCGCCAACTGGTGTCATTAGGGGCATGGCGACACGTAACGGCGGACCAGTGGTCACGTTCGACAACGTAAGCAAGCATTACCGGAGCCTCAAGGCAGTCGACGGGCTGAGCCTGCAGTTGCGGGCGGGGGAGACGGTCGCGATCCTCGGGCCGAACGGCGCGGGCAAGTCCACCTCACTGGACATGCTCCTGGCGCTGCGCAAGCCGACCTCGGGGAAGATCACGGCGTTCGGCAGCGATCCCTACCACGCGGTGAAGTCGGGGCGGGTCGGGGCGATGCTCCAGTCCGGCGGGCTGATGCCCGAGGTGACGGTGCGCGAGCTGGTGACCCTGGTGTCCGGGTTCCACCCCCGCCCGGTGCCGCCGGAGACGATCATGAAGCGGGCGGGCATCACCGAGATCGCCGAGCAGCGGGTGGACCGACTGTCCGGTGGCCAGACGCAGCGCGTCCGGTTCGCCCTGGCGATCGCGGGCGAGAGCGAGCTCATCGTCCTCGACGAGCCGACGACCGCGATGGACGTGGAAAGCCGCCAGCTGTTCTGGGCGAACATGAAGGTGGAGGTAGCCGAGGGTCGCACGGTCCTGTTCGCCACGCACTACCTGGAGGAGGCCGACCAGGCCGCCGACCGGATCCTGGTGATCAACCGGGGCCGGCTGCTCGCCGACGGGACGCCTGCCGAGATCAAGCAGAAGGCCGGGGCCAGGCGGCTGTCGTTCCGGCTGGATCAGGTGGACGAGCCGTTCCTGCTGCAACTGCCGGGCCTGGTGAACCTGGAGATCCGCGGCGACCTGGTGCACGTCCAGGCGACCGACTCCGACGCCGCACTCTACGCGGTGCTTGACGCCGGGTACCGGCCACGCGAGATCGAGGTGACCGGCCTCGGCCTGGAGCAGGCGTTCCTCGCGATCACGTCCCAGGACAACGAGGCCAACGGCGGTAGCGCTGACGAATCTTCCGCGAGCATGAGCAAGGAGAGCATCTAGATGAACGGCACACTGGCGCTGGCCATGGCCGAGATCAGGCGGCTGCGGCGCAACCGGCGGTACCTGATCCTGACGATCGGGTTCCCGGTCCTGCTGTACCTGATTGTCGGCAAGAGCAACACGACCGCATACGGGGTAGCGTTCAAGGCGTTCTACATGGTCTCGATGGCCACGTTCGGCGCGATGTCCGGCGCCTTCAACAACAACACGATCCGCATCTCCCAGGAGCGCAAGGAAGGCTGGATCCGGCAGTTGCGGCTCACCCCGCTGCCCGCCAACGCCTACGTGGGGGCCAAGCTCATCGCGTCCATGGTCACGTCGGTGCCCGCGATCGTGATCGTCTTCCTGCTTGGCCACTTCTATGGCGGGGTGGACATGCAGGCCTGGAAGTGGATCGTGATCGGGGTCGCCATCTGGTTCGGGACGTTCATCTTCGCGGCGCTCGCCGTTGCCGTCGGCTACCGGATCAGCCCCGACTCGGTGCAGCCGGTCGCGATGATCATCTTCTTCGCCTTCTCGATCTTCGGCGGCCTGTGGTTCCCGCTCAGCGGCGGCCTGGAGAGCTTCGCCAAGTTCACTCCCACCTACCAGGTCGTCAAGATCAGCACCGACGTGCTCAGCACCGGGAACTTCCAGGCGGTCAACGTGATCGGCATCGTGGTCTGGCTGGTGATCTTCCTCGGGCTGGCGGTCCTCGCGGTGCGCTCCACGGCTGAGACGATGTAATCGAGCGGAAGACACGGGAAACTAAAGCATGAGCGTGCCTGGCAATCCTGCGCCGGGACGGGCAAGTACTGGAGCGCGCACCCGTACCGGTCGGTCTTGTTGTGGCGGTTCGAGTCCGGCCCGGGGCGTAGCGGCTGGTGGCGCCGGGTCTTCCCCAGCATCTGGCTCGTCTACCTGATTCCCCTGGTGGCAGGGGCATTCGGCCACCGGCACAGTGGGCCGTTCCTGGCAGGCGCGGTCGCTCTCATCCTGGCCTTCGCCGCCATCTACTGCGCCGTGGTCGGCTGGTGGTGGGATGCGCGGCCCCGCCTCACGCTGCCCGGGCTTGCCCTGCTGGCCGGGCTAGCAACCCTCGCCTGCTTGTTCTACGGGAAGGGAGCCGCCCCGATATGGATCTACGTCGCGGTCGCCGGCGGAATCGCGGTCCCCACCCAGTGGCTGGCGATGCGCGCCATCGCCGGGTCCGCGGCCTGCTACTCGGCCTTCAGCCTGGCTGGCCATGTCACGACGGGGGGCTTTCTAGGCGGGCTGTTGCCTTTGCTGTTCGGCGGACTGGCGGCCCTGGGCTTCCGGGCGCGGTCCGAGCTCACCGCGGAGCTGACCCGGGCAAAGCAGGCCGTCGCGCTGCTGGCAGCCAGCGAGGAACGGCTGCGGATGGCCCGTGACATGCATGACCTGACCGGCCAGTCGCTGTCGACCATCACGCTTAAGTCCGACCTGGCGGTCCGCGTGCTTGACAGGCTCCCCGCCAGTCCCGAGCGCGATCGGGCCCGTGACGAGGCGCGGCAGATCGCCGACGTCAGCCGGCAGGCGCTGCGTGACGTGCGGGAGGCGCTCAGCGGGTACCGGCGTCCGACGCTGGCGGTGGAGGCGATCACTGCTCGCGCCGCGCTGGAGGCCGCCGGGATCACGGCCCATGACGACCCTGCGCTCACCATGGCCCTGTCGTCCGGCGGAACACTCCGCTCCCCAGCGGATCCCCCGGCCTGTACTTCCGGGGACATGCGGGGCGGGGAGGCCAGCGGGCTTGGCGGGCGGGGCACGCTCGACCCGGACGCGGAGGCCGCCCTGGCGTGGTGCCTGCGGGAGGCGGTCACCAATGTCGTCCGCCATTCTGGTGCCAGCAACTGCTGGCTCACCTTGCGCCAAAGCGATGGGGCGTTCACCTTGGAGGTCCGCGACGACGGTCGGCGTCCTGAGGGCACGCCGATCGGCGGTGACGCCCACGGGCGGGCTGAGGCCATCGGGACGAGGGGCGACCACTCGGGCCTGCGCGGCATGTCCGAGCGACTGGCGGCGGTCGGCGGCCGCCTGGAGGTCCGCCCGAATAGCGGATTCCGCCTAATTGCCACGGTCCCGGCCCGGCAAGGCGCTAGCGTGGCCCGTTGAGCGAGCGGGGGACACTGTGAGCGAGCGGAGGGCGCGGCGGTGCCTGGACTGAGCGGGAGTGACGAGGAACGAGGAGCGGAAGCGAGGGAAGGTGCCGCCTCCCTGGCGCCCCGAGGCGAGCGGGGGACACTGTGAGCGAGCGGAGGGCGCGGCGGTGCCTGGACTGAGCGGGAGTGACGAGGAACGAGGAGCGGAAGCGAGGGAAGGTGCCGCCTCCCTGGCGCCCCGAGGCGAGCGGGGGACACTGTGAGCGAGCGGAGGGCGCGGCGGTGCCTGGACTGAGCGGGAGTGACGAGGAACGAGGAGCGGAAGCGAGGGAAGGTGCCGCCTCCCTGGCGCCCCGAGGCGAGCGGGGGACACTGTGAGCGAGCGGAGGGCGCGGCGGTGCCTGGACTGAGCGGGAGTGACGAGGAACGAGGAGCGGAAGCGAGGGAAGGTGCCGCCTCCCTGGCGCCCCGAGGCGAGCGGGGGACACTGTGAGCGATCCAGGCGCAGCCGGCCAGCGCATCCGGGTGCTGATCGCCGAGGACCAGGCGATGATCAGGGAGGCGCTCGCCGCGCTGCTGTCGTTCGAGGACGACATCGAGGTCGTCGCACGGGTTGGCCGGGGCGATGAGGTGACGCGCGCCGCGACCGAGGCTCATGTTGACATCGCCCTGCTCGATATCGAGATGCCCGGCATGGACGGCCTGACCGCTGCGACCGAGCTGCGCAAGCACAGCCCCGGCGTCAAGATCGTCATCCTCACGACCTTCGGGCGCCCCGGCTACCTGCGGCGGGCCATGGAAAGCGGCGTCTCGGCGTTCATCGTGAAGGACTCGCCGGCCGACAAGCTCGCCCAGACGATCCGCAAGGTCCTGGCCGGCCAGCGCGTCATCGACCCCGACCTGGCGGCGGCCGCGCTCGCCGAGGGAACCAGCCCGCTGACCCCGCGTGAGGCCAACGTGCTCGCCCACGCGGCTGACGGCGCCACCATCGCCGAAGTCGCCGGCACGCTCTACCTCTCGGAAGGCACCGTGCGCAACTACCTCTCCTCCTGCATCCAGAAAACAGGCGCTCGCAACAGGGCCGAAGCACTGCGCATTGCCCAGGAGCGCGGCTGGCTCTAGGGGCGAAAATCGCAGCGCAAGACGCCCGCTGCGCGGACCCCGGGAGACTGCGGCATGAACGCCAGCGGACGCTTATGCTTCAACGGTGACATCGTCCGGTTACCTCCGTTACCCGCATATTCACGGTGATCTGGTCACCTTCACCGCCGACGACGACGTCTGGCTCGCCCCCGCGTCCGGTGGCAGAGCCTGGAAGCTGTCGTCCGATGGCGCGAGCGTGAACCACCCCCGGTTCTCCCCTGATGGCTCGAAGGTCGCCTGGACAAGCTGGCGGGACCGGGATCCCGAGATTTACGTCGTGGATACGGAGGGATCCGCGCCGCGCCGCCTTACCTACTGGGGGGACTGGCAGACCCGGACCGCGGGCTGGGCCAGCGAAACGGATGTCCTGGCCGTCTCCGCGGTCGGCCAGCCAGCGCGCCAGTACAGCTGGGCGTACACCGTCCCGCTTGACGGCCCGCCGCAGCGGCTCCCGTACGGCCCGGTCGCCGACCTGGCGCTGGCCGCCAATGGCGCCGGGGCGGTCGGCGAGTGCAAGGCCGCCGCGCTGCTCACCGGCCGGATGGACCGTGCGCCCCGCGTTCTGGAAGCGGTACCGCGGCGGCACCTCGGGACGGCTGTGGACGCTCACCGGCGACGATCCGCTGTTCGGCCGCATCCTGGCCGATCTGGACGGGCAGGTCGCCGCCCCGATGCTCATCGGGGACCGGCTGTTCTTCCTCGCCGACCACGAGGGCACCGGCAATATCTACTCCTGCACGCTGGACGGCGCTGACCTGCGCAGGCACACCGACCACGATGGCTTCTACGCGCGCAACCCGGCCACCGACGGACAGCGGATCGTGTACCACGTGGCCGGCGACATCTGGCTGCTTGACGCCCCACGCGATGACGCCGCCGGGCCGCGCAAGCTTGACATCGCCCTGGGCTCCCCCTCGGCCGCCCGCGCCCCGAAGATCATCACCGCCGCCGACCACCTCGGCGAGATGATGCCCGACGAGGCCGGCCAGGCCAGCGTCGTCGAGGTGCGCGGCACCGTCCACTGGCTGACCCACGCCGACGGCCCGGCCCGGGCCCTGTCCATTGACCCCAAGGCCCGCGCCCGCGACCCTCGCGTCCTCGGCACCAAGGGCATGGTCATCTGGGTCACCGACGCAGACGGCCCGGACGCGCTGGAGATCGCCGACGCGACCGGCGAGTCGCGCGAGGCCCGCCGGATCGCCGGCGGCCAGCTTGGCCACGTCGCCAACCTCGCGCCGTCGCCGGACGGAGCCCACGTGGCCGTCACCGCGCACGACGGGCGGCTGCTCATCGTCACCGTCGAGTCGGGCGACGTCCGCGAGCTCGCGGCGTCCGACGACGGCCAGATCGGCGGTCTTGCCTGGTCGCCAGACTCGGCCTGGCTCGCCTGGTCCCAGCCCGGCCCACGGCCGCTGTCCCGGATCCGGCTGGCCCGCGTCACCCCCGATAAGCCCGAGGAATCCGAGGATGCCAAGGCCATTGAGGCGGAAGGGGCGGAAGGGGCGGAAGGGGCGGAAGGGGCGGAAGGGGCAGACAAGGCTGGCGAGACCAACGAGGCTGCCAGAACCGCCCCCGAGCCTGGAGAGGCCGGTGCGGCTGCCGGGACGGGCACCACGGCTGATGCTTCCGTGGCGGCTGAGGACGCCGATGAGGCTGCGGCTTCAGAGGGTGACGATACCCCGGAAACCTCCGATACCCCGGAAACCTCCGATACCCCGGAGACTGCAGAGGCTCCCTTCGATCCGCGCCTGACGATCGTCGACGTGACCGACGGGCGGTTCGCCGACTACGCGCCGGCGTTCACGCTCGACGGGCTGTACCTGGCATTTCTGTCCCGGCGCACGTTCGACCCGATCTATGACGCGCACTCCTTCGACCTCTCCTTCCCCTTCGGCACTCGCCCTTACCTGGTGCCACTCGCCGCGCGGACCCTCTCGCCATTCGGCCCTCGCCCCGGGGGCCGACTGCCGAGCTCACCGGAATCCAAGGACGATACCGAACGGAACGGCTCCTCCGTCGATACCGAGGGCATTGCGTCCCGAGTGGTGGCACTCCCGGTCGACGAGGGCCGGTACTCCGGTCTCAAGGCGGTCAAGGGCGGCCTGATCTGGCTGCGCGGCAGGCTGTCCGGCGTCCTCGGCGACGGCGTGGCGGACCCCGACGAGCACCAGCCGCGTCCCGCGCTTGAGCGGTTCGACCTGCGCAAGCGCGAGTCGTCAGTGCTGGCGTCCGAGGTCAGCTGGGTCGAGGTCACCGGCGACGGGACCCGGCTGGTGGTCGCGGACGGTTCGGACGTCCGGGTCGTGCCGTCGGACCGCAAGGCCGACAACGGCTCGTCCGACGACACGATCGCGGTGGACCTGACGCGCGCCCGCTACCTGGCGGACCCGGCGAGCCTTTGGGAGCACGCCTTCGACGAGGCCGGGCGGATCATCCGGCGCGACTACTGGACGCCCGAGATGTCGGAGGTGGACTGGGACGGCGTGCTCGAGGACTACCGGCCGCTGCTGGCGAAGGTCCGCTCGTCGACCGAGTTCGCCGACCTGATAGGGGAGGTCGTGGCCGAACTCGGCACCTCCCATGCGTACGTGGCCGGGTCGGGCCAGTTCCGCGCGCCGGCGTCGCGGGGTGCCGCCGTCGGCATCCTCGGCGCGGACGTCGCCCGCGACGCCGCCGGCCGGTGGGTCATCGAGCGGGTGCTGCCGGGCGAGTCCTCCGACCCGGCGGCGCGGTCGCCGCTGGCAGCGCCGGGCGTCGCCGTGCACCCGGGAGACGAGATCACCGAGGTCGACGGCCGCGCTGTCGATCCGGTCCACGGCCCGTGGCCGCTGCTCGCGGCCACCGCCGGCAAGCCCGTGGAGCTGACGATCCGCCCGAATGAGAACAGGGAGCTCGCGAGTGAGAAGGCCGGGCCCGCGAGTGAGAAGGCCGGGCCCGCGAGCCGTCGGGTCGTCATCGTGCCGCTGTACGACGATCGCCGCTTGCGATACCAGGACTGGGTTGCGGCACGGAGGCGGATCGTTCGGGAAAGGTCGGACGGGAGGCTCGGGTACCTCCATATCCCGGACATGATGGGGGAGGGCTGGGCGCACCTGCACCGTGACCTGAAGAACGAGATGGCGCGCGACGCGCTCATCGTCGACGTGCGCGGCAACCGTGGCGGGCACACCTCGCAGCTGATCGTGGAGAAGCTGGCACGCCGGATCATCGGCTGGGACTTCGCACGGTACCTGCGGCCGGAGAGCTACCCGGAGGACGCCCCGCGCGGCCCGGTGGTCGCGCTCGCCGACGAGTTCTCCGGGTCCGATGGCGACATCGTGACGGCGGCGATCAAGGTCATGCGCCTAGGCCCCGTGATCGGCGCCCGGACCTGGGGCGGCGTCATCGGCATCAACGGCTACAAGGCGCTGGCCGACGGCACCGCCATTACGGTTCCCCAGTTCGCGTTCTGGTTCGGCGAGTACGGCTGGGACGTGGAGAACCACGGTGTCAACCCGGACGTCGAGGTCCTGATCACCCCGGACGACTGGACCGCTGACCGCGACTCGCAGCTGGAGGTCGCCGTGAACCGGGCCCTTGAGGCACTCGCCGTCCAGGCCACCTCGCCGGTGCCCGCCCCGCCCCCCAGCCCCAGCAAGCGCCGCCCGCCCCTCCCGCCGAGGGCCCGCTAGCAGCGCGGCAACAAGCCCGAGACGCCTGCGGCCCCCGCTGGATGCGGGGGCCGCAGACGCTAGCGTCTGGACCCGAAAACCGCGCCGTAAGAGCCTTGCCGGTGCCTTTCGATCACGCGCTTGGGCTACTCGCGCCTCAGCAGCTCCCGGCCGTGCTTGCGGAGCTCTTCCACCGAGGTGACGCCGAGCAGTTGCATCGTCGACCGGAACTGGGCCGCAAGGATGTCCAGCGTGCGGTCCACCCCGGCCTCGCCGCCGGCCATCAGCCCGTACACGTACGCCCGGCCGAGCGCGGCGGCGTCTGCCCCGAGGGCTAGGGCGACGACGGCGTCGGCCCCGTGCCGGATGCCGGAGTCCACCAGGAGCGTAACGGACTCTCCGACGGCCTCCCGCACAGGCTCAATGAGCTCGACCGGGGGGATCGCGCGGTCCAGTTGCCGCCCGCCGTGGTTAGAAAGCTGTATCCCGTCGCACCCGGCATCGACAGCGTGCAGCGCGTCGGCGGGGCCCAGCGGCCCCTTGATGACGAGCTTCCCCTTCCAGGAGGCCCGCAGCGAGGCGATGGTGTCCCAGTCGACCGACGGGTCGAAGAACGACGCCGACTGCATGATCGTCGTGCGCGGCTGCCCGGCGAAGTTCGCGTAGTCCAGAGCCGGGCTAGACAGCAGCCGGTACCAGTACGCCGGCCGGGACGCCACCTGGATCACCGTCTGCAGGCTGAGCTCGGGCGGGAGCGACAGCCCGTTGCGCTTGTCCCGGATCCGGTTCCCGGCGACCACGGTGTCGACGGTCACTACGAGCACCCGGAACCCGTTGTCCCAGGCGCGGTCGATCAGGTCGGCCACCTGCGCTCGGTCCTTGAGCACGTAGAGCTGGAACCACAGGTCGGGGCAAGCCAGGCCGCGGACGGCTCCGGCTAGGTCCTCGATGCCGGTGGCGGCCATGGTGGACAGCGTGTACGGCAGCCCATGCCGCGTGGCCGAGCGGGCCGCCCCTGACTCGCCATCCGGATGCAGCATCCGGGTGTACCCCACCGGGGCGAGCGCGAACGGCAGCGGTACCCGGGTGCCGAACAGTGCCGTCGAGGTGTCTACGGCGCTGACGTCCGTAAGCACGCGAGGCAGGAACCGGTAGCGCCGGAACGCGGCGACGTTGTCCCGGACGGCCAGTTCCTCGTCGGCCGCCCCCTCCGCGTAGTCGAACACCGGGGGCGGGATTAGCCGCCTCGCGGCCCGCCGCAGGTCGCCAACGTCATGGCAGGCTGCCAGCCGGCGCTTCGTGGCGTCCAGTTCGACGGCGCGCATCCGAACGAGCTTGCGTATCTCCCGTACCTTCATGATTGCGACGATAGGCCGCGATCCAGCTCCTGCGAAGGCCCGGCCCATTCCCCTTCAAGATCAATTACCGCAGCGCCGGGATGATCTGCGCGCCGTAAGCCTCAAGCGTCGCTTCCTCGTCGTCATGCATCAGGTACAAGGCGAACTGGTCCGCACCGATTGACGCGAGCTCACGCAGCCGCTCGATGTGGGCGGATGCCGGGCCTAGCAGGCAGAACCGGTCCACGATGTCGTCGGGAACGAAGTCCGTCGACGGGTTCCCGGCCTGGCCGTGATGGGAGTAGTCGTAGGCCTGCCGCCTGGCGATGTAATCGGTGAGGGCATGCGGCACCGGGCCGTCCGTGCCGTACCGAGCCACCAGGTCGGCGACATGGTTGCCCACCATCCCGCCGAACCACCGCAACTGCTCCCGCTGGTGCTCAATGTCGCGGCCCACGTACGCAGGGGCCGCGACGCACAGCGTGATCTGGGACGGGTCCCGGCCGGCCGCGACGGCGGCCGCGCGCACCGCCCCGAACGTCCACCGCGCGATGTCCGGGTCGGCCGTCTGCAGGATGAACCCGTCGGCCTGCTCGCCAGCCAGGCGCAGCGCCCTCGGCCCGTACGCCGCCATCCAGACGGGCAGGCTGGCACCGGGGCGGACCCACCCGATGCGCAGCGGTTGCCCGTGATGGGTCACCTCGCGGCCTTCCGCTAGCCCCTTGATCACGGTCATCGCGTCCGACAGCACCGGCAGCGACACCGGGGCCTGCCCGATGTACCTGCGTGCCGAGTCGCCTCGCCCGATCCCGCACACCAGACGGTTACCGAACATGTCGTTCAGTGTCGCGAACAGCGACGCGATCACCGACCAGTCGCGCGTCCCCGGGTTGGTCACCATTGGCCCGACCGTCATCGACGAGGTGGCCGACAAGATGAGCGGGTACAGGACATACGCTTCCTGCCACAGCACGTGCGAGTCGAAGGTCCAGCCGTACCTGAACCCCGCGCCCTCGGCCCGCGCCATCATCGACACGACCCTTGACGCGGGCGGATTGGGCTGCAACACAACGCCAAACTCCATGGCATGCCTCCTTGGCGGCTGCGGGCCGGGCGCGAGGTGATGGTGGCCAGTCGCTCAGATCAGGTACTGGTTGAGGTCGCGGGACAGGAACGTGCCGTGGCCGGCGGACCCGGTGAACGTGCCACCGTCCACGATCAGGCGGCCGCGCGACATGGTCGTTGTCACGCGCCCGGTGATCTCCATTCCCTCGAACGCCGAGTAGTCGACGTTCATGTGGTGGGTCGCGGCGGACAGCACCTGCGCCGCGGCCGGGTCGTAGATCACGATGTCCGCGTCCGACCCCGCCGCGATCGTTCCCTTGCGCGGGTACAGCCCGAAGATCCGGGCCGGGGTCGTCGCGCTGATTTCCACCCACCGCGCCAGCGTGATCTCCTCGTTTACCACGCCCTGGTGCAGCAGGTCCATGCGGTGCTCGACTGCGGGAATCCCGTTCGGAATCTTGGAGAAATCGCCTATCCCAAGCTCTTTTTGTCCTTTAAAGCAGAACGGGCAGTGGTCGGTCGATACCACCGACAGGTCATTGGTTCGAAGGCCACGCCACAGCGCCGCGCCGTGCTCCGGCGAGCGCAGCGGCGGTGAGCAGACGTACTTGGCTCCCTCGAAGCCTGGCTTCGCCAGGTCGTCCAGCGTCAGGTACAGGTACTGCGGACAGGTCTCGGCGAACACGTTCTGCCCGTCGTCGCGGGCCGCGGCGACGGCGGCGAGGGCGCCCGCGGCCGACAGGTGGACGATGTACAGCGGGCAGCCGGTGACGTTCGCCAGCGCGATGGCGCGGTGCGTGGCCTCGCCTTCCAGCTCCGGCGGGCGGGTCAGCCCGTGGTAGACCGGATCGGTCTGTCCGCGGCCGAGGGCCTGGGCGGCCAGCTGGTCGATCGCGATGCCGTTCTCGGCGTGCATCATGATCGTCGCCCCGTTGCCGGCCGCCTTCTGCATCGCGAGCAGGATCTCCCCGTCGGTCGCGTAGAACACGCCGGGGTAGGCCATGAACATCTTGAAGCTGGTCACGCCGTTGCCAATGCAGGCGTCCATCTCCTTGAGCGTCGCGACGTTGACGTCGGACACGATCATGTGGAAGCCGTAGTCGATGGCGCAGTTGCCGTCGGCCTTCTCGTGCCACTTGTCCAAGGCGGCGAGCAGGGAGGTGCCCTTGGCCTGCACCGCGAAGTCCACGATCGTGGTCGTCCCGCCGAACGCCGCCGCGATCGTCCCGGTCTCGAAGGTGTCGGCCGAGAACGTCCCGCCGAACGGCATCTCCATGTGCGTGTGCACGTCGATCCCGCCCGGCAGCACGTACTTACCCGTGGCGTCGATGACCTCATCGGCCCGCGCCTCGACCGCCCCGCTCACCTGGCGTGCCACGATTGCGGCGATCTTCTCGCCGTCCACGAGCACGTCGGCGTCGAGGGTCCCGGTCGCCGAGATGACCGTTCCGCCCTTGATCAGGATGCTCATTAGGGTTGCACCAGCCCCTCATAAGAGTCCGGGCGGCGGTCACGGTAGAACTGCCACAGGTCCCTGACCTCGGCGAGCGTGGACATGTCCAGGTCGCGGACGATGACCTCGTCCTCGCTGTCGCCCGCGGCGTCCCCGACCAGCTGCCCGCGCGGGTCGACGAAGTAAGACTGCCCGTAGAAGTCGTTGTCGCCCAGCGGCTCGATGCCGACCCGGTTGATCGCTGCGATGAAGTACTCGTTGGCCACGGCAGCGGCTGGCTGCTCCAGCTTCCAGAGGTAACTGGACAGGCTGCGGGATGTCGCGGATGGGTTGAACACGATCCGCGCCCCGGCCAGCCCGAGCGCGCGCCAGCCCTCAGGGAAGTGCCGGTCGTAGCAGATGTACACGCCGATCCGCCCGACGGCGGTGTCGAACACCGGGTAGCCGAGGTTGCCTGGGCGGAAGTAGAACTTCTCCCAGAACCCCTTGACCTGCGGCAGGTGGTTCTTGCGGTACTTGCCGAGATAGCTGCCGTCGGCATCGATGACCGCTGCCGTGTTGTAGTACAGGCCCGGCTGCTCCTCCTCGTACATCGGCGCGATGATCACGATGCGGTGGGTTTGTGCGGCCCGCTGCAGCAGCCGTGTCGTCGGCCCGTCAGGGATCGCCTCGGTGTAGGAGTAGTAGTCCGCGTCCTGCACCTGGCAGAAATACGGCCCATAGAACAGTTCCTGCAGGCAGACGACCTGCGCTCCGGCGTCGGCAGCGGCATGGACGTGCCGTAGCGCCGCCGCGATCATGGAATCCTTGTCCCCGGTCCAGGACTGCTGGACGAGGGCCGCCCGAACGATCTGTGGCATCTCAGCCTCCGCTTCGTCTTCCCGCGCCCGCACCAAGCCACGCCCTGCCTGCGGCAGGCAGGCCGCGGATGACTCCATCTTCTCTTGCCGCGGCCCCTGATGTAACAGGTGCGCCACGTGTCGTTACCTACGAAACCGGGGATTCACATCCGCGAGGCCGGCGAATGCCTTGGAGCGCTGCGCGGGGCATAACGAAAGGCACGCCACGGTTAGCCGTGGGCGTCGGATGGGTCCGGCGAGCCGGGGCAATCCTGTGAAGCAGCGGTGCAAGCACGAGGTTCACGACCGGAGGCGGACATGAAGGCAGTGCGGTATGACCAGTACGGCGACATCGGTGTCCTGGACGTCGCCCAGGTCCCGGATCCGGAACCCGGCCCTGGCCAGGTGCTGGTGCAGGTCAAGGCGGCCGGGATCAACCCGGGTGAGGCGAAGATCAGGCAGGGCCTCATGCACGAGCGCTGGCCGGCCACCTTCCCCTCGGGGCAAGGCACTGACCTGGCCGGCGTCGTGGCGTCGCTCGGCCCGGACGTGACTGGGGTCGCGGTCGGCGATGAGGTGGCGGGCTGGGTGGATACCCGCTCCAGCCAGGCCGAGTACGCCGTCGTTGATGCCGGCAACCTGGCACCGAAGCCGGTCAGCGTGCCGTGGGAAGTCGCGGGCGCGATCCAGGTCGCCGGCTTTACCGCGGGGGCGGCGGTAAGTGCCGTGAACGTGGCGCCTGGCGACACGGTCGTCGTCGCCGGGGCAGCGGGCGGTGTCGGCTCGATCGCCGTGCAGCTAGCCGAGCGAATCGGGGCCACGGTGATCGGCCTCGCGGGGCCGTCCAACCACGACTGGCTCAAGGGGCACGGCGTGATCCCGGTGGCCTACGGGCAGGGCGTGGCGCAGCAGATTCTGGCGGCCGCGCCTAGCGGCAGGATCGACGCCTTCATCGACGCCTACGGCGGCGACTACGTGGAGATCGCGCTGAACGACCTGGGCGTGGCGCCCGAGCGCGTGGACACGATCGTGCGGTTCGACGCCGTGACCAAGTACGGCATCAAGGCCGAGGGCAACGCCGCCGGCGCGAGCGCGGCGACGCTGCGCGAGCTCCTCAACCTGATCGCCGCCGGCGACCTGGCGATCCCGATCGCCGGGACCTACCCGCTAGCGGACGTCCGCAAGGCCTACGAGCACCTCGAGGCCGGCCACCTCCGGGGCAAGATCGTCCTCATTCCATAGCCATGCCACGACGCGGGCGGCCGAGGCCATCCCGGCTCCCGGTTCCGTAGTCCGTCATCTCGCGCTGGGGTTTGTGCCGCTTTATGCGGCACAAATCCAGCGCGAGGTTTTAACGATGAGCGGGCAGGCACGGACTGCCGTTGTGGTTGACCAGGGACTCGGGCGCCTGACCCGAGGATCTTCAGCAGCTTCTCCGCTAGGACCTTCGACGAATGGGGATTCTGCCCGGTGATCAGGTTGCGGTCCTCCACCATGTACGGCTCCCAGATCGGGCCGCGGCTGAACTGGATGCCGATCTTTTCCTGCAGCTCGTCCTCGAGCAGCCACTGGGTCCTGGAGGCCAGCCCGACGGCCTCCTCCTCCTCATTGGTGAAGCACGTTACCCGGTAGCCCTTGAAGGGCGACTCGCCATGGATCCTGGTGGCCAGCATGGCGGCGGGGGCATGGCACACGATCGCGAGCGGCCTGCCCGACGCGAGCTGCGCCGTCAAGAGCCGGCCCGCGTCGGCGTCGAAGGCCATGTCCTGCATCGGGCCGTGGCCGCCGGGCAGGTAGACCGCGTCATAGTCCTCGAGGCGGACATCAGACAGCCGCAGTGGCCGGCGCATCACCTCCGCGTCGCGGATGATGGCCTCCAGTTCGAGGGCTCCCTGCTCGCCGCCCGCCATTGCGGGACGCATGCTCATCATGTCCACGTTCGGCGTGTTGCCGTTGGGTGTCGCGACCACGACCTCGTGGCCCGCGTCCGTCAGGATCTTGTAGGGGCACGCGAACTCCTCGGCCCAGTAACCGGTGGCGTGCCTCGTGCCGTCCTTCAGTACGAGGTACGTGGTCCCTGAGATCATGAAAAGTATTTTCGCCATCACATTCTCCTTCTCGTCTCCACCCGTCACCCGACTTCACGTACCCGGTTGACCTTGGGTTATTACGATTAGAGCGTCAGCCGGGGAGGACCAGGATGGCCGCGGCGGTCACCGCGATGACCGCGAGGACCTGCAGCGCGGTAGCGCCGGCTCCCGATGAGGCAGTGGGCAGCAGCGAGGCGGCCGCCCCCAGCGCCAGCAGGGCCAGGCCGAGCACCAGCACCCTCCCTTGGCGGCGCAGCAGCACGGCCGGGGCCACGCCTGACTCGGCGATGTGCACCGCCAGCAGCCAGGCGATCAGCGCCGCGCCGAGGATCGCCGTGTGCCAGGCTCGCGATGGGTGCAGCACCTCCAGCCACAGCATCGCCACGCAGCCGATTTCCTCCCACGCCAGCGTCCGGATACTGAGCAGGAATCGGTACCACGTCCGCTCCGGCAGCGACAGGAAGTACGCCTCCTGCGGCTCAGGGGCCTCCAGCAGCGCCAGCCGCAGCGACCCGGCGGCGACGCAAGCCGCCGCGACCGTCAGCGCGATCGACTGCCAGCCCGCCGCCCGCAGCGGTACCGCCGCCCACGCGACCGACGCCACCCCGAGCACCAGCGCCGAGACCCGGGGTACCGCCAGCGCCAGCACGCGCCGCCGAATCGCGTGATCGCCTTCAGCCGCCTCGACAGCCTCATCCGTCATGCCCGCGCCCCTTCGCTCGCTCACGGTGCCTCCCGCTCGCTGCGGGGCGCCAGGGAGGCGGTGCCTCCCGCTCGCTCACCGGCGCACCACCATGGGCCGGCGGAGTACGGGGCCAGCGGCAGGTCCAGCGGCTGCGTCCCGTTCCAGTGGACGACCGGGACGCCGAGCTCGCGCAGCGAGAACCGGATCGCCTGCTGCTCCATCTGCCACAGCCGGCGTGCCATCTCATCCACCCCGCCCGCGGTCGGCAGCCCGGTCATAGCCAGCCGCCTGGCCGGCAGCGAGGAGACTGCCGTCCCCAGCACCGGCAGCCGAGGCCCCGGCGGCGACACGTTCAGCACGTCGACCACGACCAGCGAGAACCCGCGTTCCCGCAGGTCCCGCAGGGACTCCACGAACCGCTGGTCGAGCAGGGGGGAGAAGGCCACGACGAGCGCTCCCGGTGGCAGTGCCGCCCGGGGCAGCCGGGCGAACGACGAGCCCCGGCTCCACCTGGCGTCGGCCGCCAGCATCGTGTCGATGATCTTGTACACCTGCCGGCGCCCAAGCGACGGGGCCAGCCACCGCGCGCCGCCCCACTGGTAGGTGATCACGCCCACCCTGTCGCGCCGCTCCAGGTAGGTCCGGGCCGCCGCGCTGGCCCCGCGCAGCCCGTAGTCCAGCGCCGACGTCCCGGGCTTGCCCACATCCGACGTCGCATCGACCAGCAGCACCACGTCCTGTGACCGCTCGGCCGGATGAGTGCTCACCATCAGCCGTCCGCGCCGCGTCGACGCCGGCCAGTTGATCTGCCGCTGCCGGTCGCCCGGGACGTACTCCCGAAGGCCAAAAAATTCAGCCCCCTCGCCCTGAACGCGGGCGGCGTGCTCTCCCAGCCGATTCGGCAGCCGCGACAAGGTGACGACCGCCTCCTGCACCCCCGGTCGCGGGAAGACATCCAGTGAGGGCAGGGTGACGAGCACCCGGCCCTCGGTCAGCCGCCACCGGTCATGCAGCATGAGCTCGGCCGTGCCCGCCTGCCGCTTGCCCCACCGCGGCACGGTGAAGGCAAAGCGGGCGGTGCCGCCGGCGTCTGCCGTCACCGTCACCGCGCTCGCTGGATCGATCCCCTTGCCGGGATGGAAGTCCCATCGCAGGTCATGGCCGCCCACCAGGCCCTCGACGGCCACGTCCAGCCACCCGGGCTCGCCCTCGAACAGCCGCGTGCTGCCCGGCGAGATCCGCACCGCGACCAGCGGCGGCCGAGACTGGCCCGCGCGCAGCCCGCCCGCGCCGAGCAGCAGCAACGCGGGGGCCGCTACTCCCACCAGTTCGGGCCGCCGGTTCAGCACCGCGAGCAGCAGCCCGGCAATCACCAGCGTCAGCAGCCGCCGCGAGTGCCGCGACAGCCGCCACCGCACCGCGACCTCCCGCGTGGCGGTGTCCGCCGCAGGTGCCGCAGTCATCAGGCGCGGTCCCGGGCCGTGCTTCCCGCTCCAGCTCCCGCAGGATTTGTCTGGGGTGTCGGGACGGTCCCAACTAGTCTGCCAACCACATCATCGGCTGATACCTGGCGAACCCACAGCTCCGGCCGCAGCGTGACCCGGTGTGCGAGGGCCGGGACGGCGACCTGCTTGATGTCGTCGGGGATCACGTAGTCACGCCTGGCCAGCAGCGCCTGCGCGCGGGACAGCTGCAGCAGGGCCAGCCCGCCACGAGGGCTGGCCCCCACCTGGATCTGTGAATCCCTGCGGGTGGCGGCGACGATCGCGACGATGTAGTCAAGCAACTCGGGGGAGACCTCGACGCCCTCCAGGGACTCCCGCATCGCCAGCACGCCGGCCGCGTCGGTCACCGGGATCAGTGCCACGGCCTCGGTCGCCCGCTCAGCCCGGCGGCGCAGCATGTCGGTCTCCTGCGCGGTCGACAGGTAACCCAGCCGCAGCCTGATCAAGAACCGGTCGAGTTGCGCCTCCGGCAGCTCGTAGGTGCCCTCGTACTCGATCGGGTTGTCGGTCGCGAGCACGATGAACGGTACCGGCAGCGGCCTTGTCTGCCCGTCGATGCTCACCTGAGCCTCTCCCATGGCCTCCAGCAGGGCGGCCTGAGTCTTCGGTGGCGTCCGGTTGATCTCGTCGGCCAGCAGCAGCTGGGTAAAGACGGGGCCGGGCCGGAACACCATCTCGCCGGTGCGCTGGTCATACAGCGGGGCGCCCACGACATCGGAGGGCAGCAGGTCCGGGGTGAACTGGACGCGCGCGAAGTCCAGCCCAAGCACCGTCGCGAATGACCGGGCGATCAGCGTCTTGCCCAGCCCGGGCAGGTCCTCAAGCAGCACGTGACCGCCGGCCAGGATGCCGGTCAGCACGAGCTCCAGTGCCCGCCGCCGGCCGACGACCGCCTTCTCCAGCTCATCAAGGATCGTTGCCGCAAGCTGGGCAGTCTCATCAGGGGTCACAAGTGCTCCAATCGGTCGATGAGCCGGGCCAGCGTCCGGCGGGGGATGCCGCGGGTAGCCGCACGGACGGGCACGCCTTGGTCAGGTGCCTGCCCGTCGCGATTGTGCGCGGGGTCAATCCAGCGCCACAGGGCCTCGTCGCCGGCGGTCCGGACGAACACCCGCCGCGCGGCCTCCGGCTCCTGGTACAGGTTGACTCCATGCCGCTCGGCTAGCCGGGCAGCGAGCAGGTGCTCAAGGACCGGACGCAGGTCGGCTTCGTAGAACGGCCCGTTGGAGATCCCGGTGACTAGCAGGAGCCGGCGCTGCGAGTAGCCGGTGATCGAGCGCGTGCCGGTGTCGGACTCACGGGCCTGGCGGGTGGCGTCCGCGGCCGGGCGCGGCGCGAGGCCACGCAGCACCAGCAGCGCGATCGCGGCCGCGACGGTGGCGACGACCGCCAGCCCCGGCCCGCCCGCCAGCGCCAGCCCGGCTGCGGCAGCGGCCAGGAAGAAGACTCCGGCGATGATGAGCTCTGGCCGTGCCTGCCGCCACGGGCCGGTGCTCCCGGTTCGACCCCGGGGGGCCGCAGGGGCGTCCCTACGCTCGCTCACTGGTACCCTCCGCCGGGACCTCGTCCGGCTCAGTGCCACCGAGTTCGGCCGCCAGGTCATCCAGCGCCCGTATCGCCGCGCTGCGGGTGCCAGGAGGCAGGTCGTGGGTAGAGAAGCGGGCCTCGTAGAACAACGTAGTCAGCCGCCGGCCGCCCGTCCCGGTGATTACCTTCTGGTCGGTCGCGTGCCGCAGCAGGTCATCCGGGGTCCCGGCCACGCCCCGGGCGGCTCCCCGCGCGGCCAGGCTCTGCTCCATCGCCTCATAGCAGGCGATGATCGCTGCCCGCGCGTCGTCCAGTGCCTGCATGGCGGCCTGCCCCGAGGCCACTGCCTCGCGTAGTTCCCGCGAGGAACCGGCGTCGGGCAAGGCGGGCGGCAGCGCGACGACGCGGCTGAGCCGCCTGGCCCACCAGATGCTAAGCACCAGCGCCGCCAGCAGTGCGATGACGAACAGGGTGTACACGATCGGCCTGAGCGGGACGCTGGGCGCGGTGCCTTCGGAACTGGGGACAGGCAGCGGGCTCGTCGTGGGCTGGACCTGCAAGTGCGGCGGCACCGCCGTGCGTTGCGCCGACTCGCTGAACACGTGCAGGTGCGAGCCGACCAGGACCGCGACCGCCACGGCTGCCATCGAGACGCCGAGCAGTGGCCGCAGCAGGAACCGCAGCGATCCGGCGATGTCCGCCGCGTTGTCATCGCCGGGCGTCCCGGCAAGCGGCGCGCTCCTTCCAGCCACGGCCAGCTGCGCGCCAGCCACGGCCGGCTGCGCGCTCTCGGCGGTACGTGATGACCAGCAGCGTCCCGAGGATGACCTCCAGCGTTATCCCTATGATCACGCCGTACTGCTTGAGTGGCCCGTCCAGCGCGGCGTTCCAGGTGATGCCGCCGCGCAGCCCAACGCAGGCGAGTAGCACCAGCATCGCCAGGGGAAGCAGGCGCGCCAGTTGCTGCCGGGCATTCATGGGCAAACCATACCGCTGTGGGGCCGCGGTCACCCGAGGGACACGGCCGCCGGGGTGACCCTGATTCCGGGCGCCAATCAGTTCGCCGTCGTTGCCCCGGGTCGGCGGTGGTCCACTGCTGGTCCAGGGCGTGGCCATCAGCCGTGCCAGCGCGTTGCGGGCCGGCAGAGCCCGTTCGCCTCCGGCGTGACGGGCAGTGCGATCGGCAGGGGTCCTCCAGGCGTTGTAAGTGGGTAAGCTGATTTTGCTGGGGAGACGAGGATTGTTCTGCGAGGGGGTCCAGCAGGGACCCTGCAACGGAGCAGGCTAACCCTCGGTGCATATCGCGTCCCAGCCTGATGGATGGAGCCATCATGACACCGCATATGAAGTGGGCTATCGCGGGGATCGTCGTCGGCCTGATCCTGTTCGCCATCAGCTGGCAGGCGGCGCTCGCCGTCATCGGCCTGGCGATCGCGATTCCGGCTGGAGCCTGGTGGGCCCTCGGCCCGATCAACCGCCGCCGTATCAGGGGCATGCGCAACCGCGGGATCGGCCGCTAGTTTTCAAGGAGACCCCCGTGGCCGTTCGTCGGCTGAACCACGCTGTCCTGTACGTCAACGGACTGGGTCGCAGCGTGGACTTCTACACTCAGGTGCTCGGCCTTGAGGTCCGTGCGCAAGTGCCTGGGCGGGCGGCGTTCCTGCGCTCGCCCGGCTCGGTCAACGATCACGACCTAGGCATCTTCGACATCGGCACCGGGCGCGCGTCGGGTCGCCCGGAGGTCGGGCTTTACCATCTAGCCTGGGAGGTCGGCACGCTAGCCGAGCTCGCCGAGATGCGCGCGCGGCTCGTCGAGGCGGGGGCACTGGTGGGCGAGAGCGACCACCGGGTGTCGGTGTCACTGTACGCGAAGGATCCCAGCGGCATCGAGTTCGAGGTCTTGTGGCGCGTCCCTGTCGAGGACTGGGACAGCGAACTGGCCCGCGACGGCGCGGTGACCCTGCCGCTGGACTGGGACCGGACGCTTTCCCGCTGGCCTAGCGACAAGCTCACCGGCGCGGCGGCCGGGTCTGTCACCTAGCGTTGCCCGGCCCGGTAGCGCACTGCTTGTCGCGCTACCGGGCTTTGCGCTACCGGGCCGCGTTATGCGGTCGTAGCCAGCTTCCAGGTCGTGCCCTTCCAGAAGCCGGACAGGCCGTGACCCGCACTGCTCACAGGACCGACCTCGCCGGCGGCGATGCAGTTCACCGCGGGCCCGGCCAGGCAGCTGTCGCCGTAGAACAGGCTCCCGATGCCACCGGACGCCGTCGGCATCTTGGTGCTGGACCAGGTGGCCGACCCAGTCCAGACCTCGGCGGCGATATGGCCGTCGTTGTACGTCGCGTACGGGCCGATCCCGCCGACGGCGAGGCAGTACTCGGCGGTTGGGCAGGCCACCGCGAACAGCGCGGAGTGGGTGCCAGCAGGCGATGACGCCTTCTGCGGCGACCAGGTCGAGCCGTTCCAGCCCTCCGCATACCCCGTGGTGTAGATCTTCTTGCCGCTGGGCGCGCCCGCGGTGCCCACCGCCTCGCACCGGGTGACCGAGGGGCAGGACACGCTCTGGAGCACGTCCTGGTCGCCCTTGGCGGTGCTGGCGTTGGTCGCCTTGAGCTGGTGCCACTTGCCGCCGCTCAGCTTGTCCGCGAGAGAGTAATCGTTGGCGCCGGCGGCGTACGTGCCGACCGCGACGCAGGTTCCCGCGGCGGGGCACGAGATGCTCCCCAGCGCGGCGTAGTCCGTGGACGGGGCGGGCGCGCTGGCGTCGTGCCACGTGCCCTTGACCCACGACTCGATCAGGCCGCGGGTGTCCTTGCCAGCGGTGAAGTACCCGACCCCGATGCAGTTCGACGTGGTCTGGCAGGAGACCACCGACAGCAGGGCGCCCGACGCGCGGCCTGGCAGCGGGGGCTGGCGCGGCAGCGTCCAGTGGCTGCCATTCCAGACCTCAACGAGGGCGGCAGGATTTTCCGTGACCGGGCTGGGGTAGTAGTACCCGACGGCGACGCAGCCCCCGGATACGCAGGTGATGCCGTATAGCTCGCCGCCGCCGGCGCCTTTGGGCAGCGCGGCGGTGCTGGTCTTCCAGCGCAAGCCATTCCACAGCGCGGTCACCGGGGTGCCATTGCCGCCGTCCCCGCTGTTGTCGCCACCGACGGCGACGCAGTCCCCGGCGTGGAAGCAGGACACATCATCGAGGAAGTTCTGCGCCGTTGTCGCCGCGGGCGTCTCCGTTAGTCCTGACCGCAATCGGGGCACGGCAGGTCGCGGGATCCCGCCTGGCATGGGCGTCCTTGCCGCGATCATTGGCGCGGCCGCCGCCGCACTGGCCGTTCTTGCTACTGGTGCTGATGAGGATGCTGTTACCGCCATGGCCGCTGGGGCGGCGGTGCAGACCCCGAGGACGACCGCGATCGCGGCCAGCCCAGACAAGGTGAGTGCTCGCACGTAGCTCCTTCGCCGATGTGAGCTGCTTTTGACACTTGGTGACGCTCCCATGATCGCGCATGAGGCTCGGGAACCGGCTGCAATGAGCAGAAGCTGATTTAATTAGGGTACTTATGTGTGCTTTTATTCCTCCCCGTTCCGCATCTCCCCTTCATAGCCACAACTTCTGGCCTGAAGCTCACTCACGGTCGGCCACCAACGACCGCCCAAGTAGGGAAATAAAGGGTTAAAGCTGTCGAAAGGTGCTTCCGCGCGTGCATCGGAACGTGCATCCTAGACGTGCACACCCCGGCCCGGCTTCGAGGGCGGTCGGGCCGGGGTCGCCGCACTTGCAGTACCGGCATTACAAGCACGCCAGCACCCGACGGCCAGGGAGGGTCACATGGAGCGGACGACATCTCCGGCGGCATCGGCAGGTGCCAGAAGCAGGCGCCAGCCGCAGATGCGCCCGGGCATGATGACTGACGCCGAGATCAACGCCGAGCTCAAGACCGCGACCGGCGAGCGCCTCGGGGCGCTCCTCGCCGAGCGCGAGGAGCGCCGCGACTACCGTGCGAGCATGCGGATCTGTGATCGTTCCTGAGGGCCAGAGCTTTGAGGACAGGGCCAGCCGAACCCCGGGCCGTCGTCGGCGCTTACCAGGGGAGGGGGCCTCGCTGGGTAACTGCGCGGGACGGTAACTATCGCTCGTTGATCGTCTGGCCCCGGAAGATGGTCTGGTCCCGCCCCACGACGTAGGCGTCTCGTCCCCCGTGGATGGTCTGCTGGATCGTGAGGATGCCCTCCTGGTCGGGGCTGGACAGCAATGGGCGGAGATCTTCGTTGAGAACGGTCTCAATCTCAGCGCCCGCCCTGGGGGACTTGCCGGCTAGGCCGGACAGTCGGCGGTGCCATTGGGCGACGAGCTTGTGCTCGGCTTCCTCGTCATCGCAGTCCCTGGCAGCGAGTACCGATTCCCTTGTGGCGTCGATCTCCTCAGATACCGCGGATCGTTGCTCCGGACCCTCATTTTGCCACAGCCGGACCAGTGCCGCCTTGGCCTGCTGCCACCTGTCGGACGCCAAGACCTTAACGACCGCGCTGCCGGTAGCGGCCAGCGTCAGGGGATCCATGGCGTTCCTGCCTGGGTCTCGACTACAACGAATCTCATCGTCGCTAGTCCTCCCCTCGCTGCCGGAGCCAGCCCAGCGTACGTTCCGATCGCACTAGATCCTCCTGGTATTGAGGATAGGTCGCTGCCTGTTCCCGGTACAGCGCCGTCGCCTCCTGCGCGGCGCCGAGCGCTGCACTGAGGTCGCCGGTCCTGGCGAGCTGGATGGCCTGGTTGTTCAGGGATCGCGCTAGGTCGGCCCGATAAAACGGCTTGGCCGTGGCTAGCGCCCGGTACCTGCGGGTGCACTCATTCAGGATGGCGAGTGCCTCACCGTACTTGGCCTGCGTCGTGAGCAGGCTGGCGTAGTTGTTCAGGGCAAGCGCGAGATAAGACTCGTACTCATCGGGATCGGAAGCCGCGAGCGCCCGGTACGTCCCAAGGGCATCCCTGATGGCGGCGATGGCCTCCGCGGCCCTCCCAAGTTCGGCTAGGGCACCGCTCATCATGAGCTGGCTCATCGCCACGTAGGGCAGGTTGGCGCCGGGACTTGTCGTGGCCAGCTCCCGGTATAGGTCTGCCGCCTGCGCCACAGTGGCTACGGCCTCATCAGCCCTGTCGAGCTCGATGAGTATGCCGCCAAGGTTCAGCACGGACAGGGCGAGATCGGGCTGGAAGGCGGCCGGGTTGGCCGCGGCCAGCTCGTAGCGGATCGAGATGGCTTCCCTGGTGGGGGCGAGTGCCTCGGCGGTCCTGCCTAGGCCTCTCAACAGGCGGGTGAGGTTGAGCAGGCTAGTGGCCAGGTCCGGCAGGTAACTCGCCGGGCTCGCGTCCGCCAGCGTCCGGAGGGCGAGCACGGCTTCCTCCGCCGCCGGGAGCGCTTCCGCGTGACGTCCGACGCTGGTCAGCTGGACGGAGAGGTTGGTCAGGCTCAGCGCCAGGCTGAGCAGGTTCGCGCCTGGATCCGTCCGCGCCAGCCTCCGGCGGATGGCTACGGCCTCGGTGATGGCCTTCAACGCCTCACTGATGCGGCCCATGTCGCCCAAGAGGTTGGAGAGGTTATTCAGGGCCGCCGCCAGGCCTGGCTCACCCAGATCAGGGTTACCGGCTGCCAGCCGCCTGCTGATCTCCAGCGCCTCGCTCGCCGCTGACAGGGCTTCCTCTCGGCGTCCCGCCTCCGCTAGCCGCGCGCCGTAGTCGCTTAGCGACGTGGCGAGGTCTGGCTCGAACGCAGCCGGGGCAAGCCGAGCGAGGTGACGATATGCCGCGACCGCCTCACCGGTCGCGGGAACCGCGTCCGCGGGCAGCCCGGCGTTGCGCAGCCGCTGGCCAAGCGCCGCGTACAGGCGCGCTCTTTCCACCTCGTCAAGCCCCTGCGACAAGCGGGCCAGCCGTGCGGTGACCTCGGCCGCGCCGGCGTCAAGGTCCACGCGACGGGCGTCGGGCAGCAGTTCTTCAATGGCCCGCAGGACGGCCCCGTCGACGTCGGGGAGCTCGGCAAGCTTGGCGAGGGTTACCCCGCCCGCCGCAATGGCGAGTTCTGGACGCTCCCGCAGCAGCGGGAAGAGGTGCGCGGTGCCGACGTGCGGCCACCGGCTCGCGGTCTCGACGAGAACGGTTACCCCCTTTGCCGCCCGCGCCAGCGGGTAGCCCCCCGGCTCATGAGCGAGCAGCAAGGGCAGGGTGGATGTCATCCACGGGTCTGGCGACCCGCCGCGACCGGGTTCCGCGAGCAGGCAGCGCGCGAGGAAGTCCTCAGCGAGCTGATCTGGAGACATGGGCTCAAGGACGCTGCCCGGATTGGCGGGCGGGTAGCACGTCGCGTGATCGCGAACGACGTCTTCCACGTCTGCGGCGCTGGCCTGCCCGGCAATGCCGGCCCGCCGCAACGTCGCCACGCCTTCGGCCGGGGACATCGGCCCCATGAGGGACGCGACGAAAACCGCGCGGGCCATGGTGCTCGGCGAGGTGCCCAGCCGACGGGCCTGCCCCAGCCAATGCCAGTAGTCACGCTCGCGGTCGAGCAGGTAGGCGGAACACCCCTCAAGCCCGGCAGGTGCCACCTCGTCTCGCGCGACGGCCACGACCGCGACGAGCGCCGCCATGTGAATCGCGAGCACCGATCCGCCGGCGCTCGCGATGTTGTCCGGCGCAGTGATGAATGGAGACTGGGCATCGACGCCATACAGTCGCGCGAACGCCACCACTGCGGCGCGGAACGCGATCATCCGGTCGGCGGGACTGTCAGTGAGCGGCGCTAGCGGCAGGGCAGTCGCGCTGACTCCGGCAGTGTCTAGTTCCGCCGCCAGTGCCTGCCACCAGAAGTCGCCCGTGCGGGCGAGCAGCAGCGCCCGGCCATGGCTCAGCACCGGGTCAGCGAACAACTCGCGGAGCGCTTGCACTGGCCACCGCTCGGCATAGTCGATCATGACGAGCGTCCGTCCCTCAGCGGGGACGGCGGCAGTAGGGCCGTCATCGTGCCCGCTGGACAACCGGGCATGCAGGACCGTCCACCCCTCGCTCGCGCACCTGCCAGCGAACTCGTCGGCAAGGCGGGACTTTCCTCGGCCGAGCGGCCCGAAGACCAGCTTGGCCAGGAGCGTCTCGCGGGGGTCATTCGCCCAGGCGTGCAGCGCCTGGAAGCTCGTCGGCGCGGCTCGTGAATGGCACGACTCTATTGGCTGCGGCCAGCAGCAGGCTTGGCTGCACGTGCCCGTCCCTGACGGGTTGCGGCGCGTCGGCGATTTCATAGGCCTCGAACCGGTACGGCTTGAAGCGGATGCCCGCCAGGCCCAGGCTGCCGGTGCCCTCGGGCAGGGGCAGCGGGATAACCGGCGGTGCCTGGCCTCGGTCAGTGATGGTCACGTCGAGCGTGATCTGCCGGAACTGGACTCCGCCAGCAGTGAGCAGGGTAAGACGCAAGCCATGGCCACGCTGGTCCCGTGGTCCGGCGACGGATACCACGAACTTTGCTGGCCCGTAGGTTCCGCCGAAGCGATGGACGACTAGCGTGGTGTCGCCGACTGAAGTGATCGTGAACCGTGAATCGCCGGTGAGCAGGCAGCCAACCTCGTACTCCTCACGCTCATACGGCCAGTCTCCCGGTGCGTCGTCCAGACTTAGGTCGACGGCAACCAGGTGGCTCTCACCTGGCGCCATGGTCTGGGGCCAGGTGACGATCGGGCGTAGCGAGACCCGGGAGGTGCTCACGGCTGGCTCACCGTGCGGACGCGCAGCAGCGTGCCTGGATGCCCGAAGTAGAGGTATGCGAACCACGCGAAGAACCACTTATAGGCGTCATCGACGTTCTTGTCGATCCGATCGAGTTCGGCGTCTGTGAGCGTCCGTCCGGCTGGGGGCTTGCCGCGCTCAATGTCGGCCTTGTCGCGCAGCGCGCGGATGTCTCTCGCCTTCTTTGCGTAGTCGGCCCGCTGGGTCCGCAGCGTTTCGGCGATGTTGATGTCCTTGCCTCGCGCACTGTTCACGAGCCGGACGGCGAACTCATGCCGCTGGTTGAGGTCGATGTCAGCCGCCGTGGCGATGACGCCTGCCGCACCAGACCGCAGGAAAACCTCTACGAAGGATCGTGGCACGGCTTGGTGGTTGCCCGGATCTACCGAAGGGCGCCCGGAGGCGCAGGCGTTGAGCAGCACGAGAGCGCCAGATCTATCCAAGGCCCCCATCGGGTACTCATCGAGTTCGTTGAGCGGCACGCCGTCCAGCATGAACTGGCCCGCCTGCTGCGAGTACTCGCCGTGCACGTGGACGATGGCGAGGCCGAAGGTTCCGAAGTCGTCCTTGCCGAGATCGACGAGCATCTCCCGGGCCCGCCGAAACGCGCCATGACCGGGTACCCGGCGAACGGCCCCGTCGCCTGCGGGCCCGTCTCCACGTGTTCCGTGATGAGGAGCTCTCCGTCGCACTGCCGTTCTTGCACGGCGTAATGCCAGGGTGGGGCGGCCGAGGCGGTCGTCGTCCATCGGATGACCTTGATGAGCTCACCAAGCCATCCCTCCCGTCCCTGGCTCTTCCCGAGCGCGAGCGGGTTGCGGTAGAAGAGTTCCCAGGGGATCTCGTAGTCCGTTTCGTCCCAGACGATCAGCTGCGGATCGTCGTCCGCGTCTATGAAGCCCCCAAGCCAGCTGCTGAGCGAGTGCAGCCCGAACCCGGTCCACCAGTTCCGGACCTTCCCGTAGGCCTCGCGCCAGTGGCCTACCCGAGGCGTTTGCCTGCCCTGCGTGGTGAGCGTGGCAAGTGAGCAGCCCGGATCCGGGCGCTGCCTTGCCAGCTGGTCGTTCTTGGTCGCTGATCGGGCGACGCCGCCATGGTGGAAGTAGAGCTGGAAGGCCGGTATGCCCTGAAATGTTGTCCTGGTGACGATAAGCAGGGCGATGTTGGGGGCCAGTGCCTGGGACAGGTCGGCGCTGTCCGGGCTGAAGTCCTCGGGAAAGCTGGTGACGATGGCAGGATCTCGGGTGAGGCCATCGCCCGCCGTGGTCCGGCTGGCAAAGGTCGGCGCCGTGGCTGAGCGCCCTGCCGCAAGGAGGCCCTTCATGGATTCCGTGCTCATGCTTGCGGCTCCTGGTGGTCAGTGATGCGTCCCGCGACGATGACCTTGCCGCCCATCGCCTCCGCGAGGTCAAAGGGAAGCTCGCCGTACTGGTCAACGCCGGGGGCGATGACGACAGCCTCGACGCCGCTCATGGACTTGACGGCCGAGGCCGCGGTCAGGGCGTCCCGGATGCCGGCCCTGTCGACGGGCTTGCCGGGCAGTCGGTTGAGGAGGCTGGCCGCGAGCGGCACATTGCCCCGCCCATCGGTGGCCACCAGCAGGGCCACGCGGTCGTTCGGCGTGGCCCGCAACTGCCGGCGGACCTCCTGGACCGCGAGGTCAAGGGCATGCGCGAGCGGGCTCGCCAGGCCAGGCGGGCGGTCCAGTGAACCGGTGACTCGCGGGTCCAGCAGCGACCTGGCCCGGTAGCCCACCGCGCGCAGTTCCGGGCTCGCGCCACGGTGACCGAACTCCACCACGGACACCGCCGCGTTCTCGCGGTAGGCGCGGTACAGGTAGCGCCAATCACGGTGCCCATATCCCAGTCAGTCCAGCACGAGTGATCGATCACGAGGACTAGCGCGGCAGCAGGCGATGGCTGGTGCCGGTACTTCCGCAGGTCCGTCGGCCAGATGACGAGCGGGCTTCCCGGTGCCACCCCGCGCAGCCGCTGGAACTTAGCGGCTTCGAGCAGGGTCGCCACGATGGCAATGTCGTGCAGGTCGGTGGCGTGCCGCGTGCCGATGGGACGGCCCTGCACGCGCTGCGGGGCAATCGAGCGCCTCGACCGGGGATCTAGCAGCGACTCATGCGGCGCGAGCGCGTCGGGATGATCTTCCGGATATGGCCAGTCACCGAATGGCTCCGCAGATTGCCCCGTCGCGTCCAGCATCACCGGCCCTAGGTCCATGGCCATGCCAGGGCCAGGGCTAGCCGCGGGCGCGGCGCCGCCCTGCCCGGCAGCGGGAGACACGCCGTCGCCGCCAGGACCGCCTGGCGTCTTGTGGTCTGGTAGCACCGGTGGTTCGCGCGTGTCATCGGGCGGCGCCGCCGAGGCAGCGGATGGGGCTAGGCCAAGCAGGGTCGCGGCGTCATCCACCTGGGCGGGAGCCACTTCCCTGGCTCCGTCACTGGCCGCCAGAGCGCGGGCAGTGAAGCAGACAGCCAGGTCCCTGCGTCGGCTTGGCCCCGGCGGCACGATGGCGACGACGCGTTCGGCCGCGGCCCGACTTAGGGTTGGGGCGGAACGCCGGGCTGGTACGCGGAGCTTTGGCAGCCAGTCGCGGAGCAGTTCACCGTCCTCGGGCACTCCCGCCGCGGCGGTCAGGTTCTGAGTCCAGGGGGCCTCGATGCCTGCTGCCGCGACCCGGATCGGGAACCTGTCAAGCAAGTGGGCAGACAGGGCACGCGCCTGCGTCCGGTCGGCCGCGGCGAGCCAGCGTGCCCGTGGCTGCCAGCGGTAGCTCATGCTGGTGCGCTCCGCGCTCGCCTGGCCCGCGCCGATTGTCGTCACGGCGGCCCTGGCCGTGATGGCGCTCGCCCGGCAGAGGTCGGGGACCACAATGACCTGCGGTGGGTCAGCCGGCTGCTCGACCAGGATGCCAGGGACGATGGACAGCCCGTCCATGGTCAGCTCGGTGCGCACCCACAGGCTCTCGTCGCTCGCGCTCGAGCCGATGACGTGCACTGGCGGCCGGGCGGTGGCCGGCTCCAGCGCGGCCATGTGATCCGCCAGCCATTCGGCGAGCGGCTGCAGCAAGGGCGGGTCGAGGTCGAGGAAGAGCACGCCACTGAGTCGCGGCTCGGCGGCGACGCAACTCAGCACGAGCAGCGCCCTGTCCAGGGGGTCGGCCGGGACTGCCACGGCCTACTCGTCCGCTTCCGGGATCAGCTCGTCGAGCACGGCGCTGTCATCGGGCGTCCATTCCGGGACGGAGCCAGGAGTCCCCTTGCCTCTGCGATGCATGAGCGCGAGCTTGGCCACCTTCCGGACATGCGCGGTCGTGATCTCGCTGGCACCATCGATGGCGGCCACCGCTCTAGCGGCCCTGATGACCGCGAGCTCACCGCGGTGCCCGGCGGCCTCGTAACGGGCGGCAAGCTTGGCGCACTTCGATAGCACGTCCCCGGCGAATGGCAGGTCCGGCGCCCGCTTCTTGGCGGCTTCGAGCCTGACCCGCTCCTGGCGGTCAAGGCGGCGTGCCGTGGCCATGAACTTTCCGTCCGGGTTGCCGCCTTCGCGGTCGAACTCCACAACGGTTTCCAGGATCTTCCTTCGCTCGTCCTCGCTGGTGGCGGCCTCGACTTCCGTCATCAGGGCGAAGCGATCGAGCAGTTGAGGGCGCAGCCAGCCCTCATCCGGGTTCATCGTGCCCACGAGCGTGAACCGGACAAGACGCGGCTCAAGGCTCAGGTGATCGCGGTTCACGGCGAGGATCTTCGTGGAGAGGGCGTCGAGGGTGATGTTGACGATGTAGTCGTCGAGCAAGTTGACCTCGTCGATGTAAAGCATCCTGGCGGGCGACTCGGCAGCCTCCTGCAGTAGTCCCGGCTGTGGCTCCAGGACCCCCTCGATGAGGGACTTGACCTTCCAGCCGCTTAGCACCCGGTCGTCGGTCACCCCGATGGGCAAGGTGGTCGGCAGGCATTCCGTGAGCATCATTGCGAACGAGCGCACGGTCGTCGTCTTCGCCGTGCCCCGCTGCCCGCTTATCAGCACGCCACCGACCGAGGGCACCACGCTCGCGATCTTAAGGGCCAGCTTGAGTTCTTCCTGGCCGACGATGAGCGAGTACGGCAGGATCGACTTCCTCAGCTCGTCCATGCCGGTAATCTCGGGTGCGGTCATGCTCAGCCCTTCTCGACGTCGTACTTTAGGCCTGGCTTCAGCGGTACTCCCTGCCGCCAGTAGTCGCACCACTGCTCGCCTAGCGCACGCTGTTCCTCGTGCCGCCCGGGGATGGCCAGGTGCAGCGCGGTCAGCAAGTCAAGGCGGTGCAGGTCGAAGGCCACCCGCACGGCGTCAGCAAGACCGAGCGCGGCCTGGACGGCGGCCCGGTAGGCGACCCCGGCAAGCGCGAGCGGCACCACGGCGAGGAACCCCCACCACAGCGGGCACCGGATCAGCAGCGCCCCGCAGACCAGCGTGGTCATGGCCATGGTCGCGGCCATCCTCGCCATGGCATCCATCGTGTCGCGGCGATCATCGACGATCGACCGAACTTGATCACCGAGTAGCGGGTAGAGGCGGGGCCAGGCGACCACGGCGTCAAGCCCGTACTCGCGGCCAGCGTCGTCCTCGAGCGCGGCGAGCACGTTGCCGAGCGCGGTCGGCCGCATGAGGCGATCCGGCAGCGGGAACCGCCGCCGCAACTCGTGACCTGCCTCGCCAGCCTGCGCGATGACCTCGTCGGTCAACTGCACGGGGGGCTGCGGCAACTCCGCCTCCGTTGCCAGCCTGCCCTTTCGTTTTCCCTGCCGGCGGGTGAGCCTGCCTTCCAGGCGGCCCAGCCGGCGCGGCCAGTAGCCTTCGAGGAACCGCACGATCTCCATCTGGAACGGCTGAACGACGACCGCGATCAGCAAGATCACGAGGGCGAGCATGACGATCTGGCCGATGCCCAGGTGCCCGGCCGTGGACCAGGCCCTGTCAAAGCTGATCCCGTGGCCTGGCTGCCCTAGCCAATCCGGTGCGCCAGCCCATACGAGCAATAGCACGAAAACGGCCGCAGCGTACGTCGGCAGGTAGCTGACCAGGTAGAACCGGGTTCCGAAGCCTGCGTCCTGTGGAGGCTTGGCAAGGTCGGAGAGGCTCATCGGACAAGATCCATCTTCCCGTGCCCGCTCGTCTGGCACTTCGGGACGCTGCGCGCGTCATAAAAGGACCGGTATGACTCCAGGGCGCATTTCCCGCAGCGAAAGACGATCACGCGGTATCCGCTTGACCTGCCAGGCAGCTCTGATCGCTCGGCGGACCCAAAGCCAGGATCAGGACCGGCGTATCCGGAGGCACGACTGACCCTCGCGGGCGTGCTAACGCCGACGTCCTTGCCGCCGACCCGGATAATGATGGCCTTCAGCGCCGGTGTGGCGGAGAAACGGTCACTCAGGCGGTCGGATACCTCGCCTACTCCCGTCGAGGCATCCGGCAAGTCCAGCGCGTCGTCGTAGTCGGTCATGCTGGGGTCGATCAGCCTGCTGTACAGCTGCCGCGCCAGTGCCGCTGGATCGTCCTCATCGGCCATGGAATCCCCGCCCCTTGCCGCCGCGATATAAGGGACCCAATTACGGCGGCACCCGCCCGGTCGAAGCCCCTGATCTCTAGCGAAGTGTAATCGCTGCGCTGCGAAGGACCAGCCGATTCTGGCTGGTTCTGGACGATACGGACAAGCGAACCGATCCGGGGTCAGCGTGGGCGATGTTGGTGTACTCGGCCTTGCGGAATGCGCCGATGGCACCGTCCATGACCTCAGAGATGGAGCTCCTGCGGTGCGCCCTCGCCCACGAGGCCGTCCACGGACTCCCGCAAGAGGTCGGCATGGCCGGTATGCCGCGCGTATTCCTCGATCATGTCCAGCAGCATCTCCCGCACGCTGGGGGTGCGCCCGTCTTCCCAGGTGAACCGCGCCGCAGCGTCCAGGCCGGCCTCCCGCAGCACGGCGGCCACCACATCCCGGGACCGCTGCACCGCTGAGCGCCACAGCGCGTACACCTCCTCCGGGGCGTCCTGCGCCCCGGTGCGCCACTCCCAGTCAGGATCGGCGTCGAAGTCCACCTCGTCCCATGGCGGCCCGTACGGCTGCCCGGCCAGCTTAACCACCAGCCAGTCCGCCTCCACCAATGCCATGTGCTTGACCAGCCCGCCAAGCGTCATCGAGGACGCGGCCGCCGTGGCCGCCAGCCCGCTATGGTCCAGGCCACCCGTCTTCCACGCGAACGTGCGACGGTTGCGCTCCAGCACCGCCAGCACAGCCTCTGCTTCTACGGAAAAGCCCCCCTGGACCGGCGATCCACCCATCCGCACAGTCTAGGCACGGTTTACCCCGCCCACCAGGCGCACTCCATCGTTGCCACTGTGGCTGGACTTACGCTCGCAGGGATGAATGAGCGTGCCCGATGCTAGAGCGCGGCGATCCACTCGTCCGTGGTGATGACCTGAGCCTGGCGCGGGAAGACCTTCTCTGTCAGGACCCGGTGCACCTCGGGGTCGGCGTCGGCGCAGGCGTCCGAGAGGACCGTGAGGTGGTAGTCGAGATCGGCGGCCTGCCGCAGGGTGACAGGACGACACCGGACGTCGCAACGCCCGCTAGGACAAGCATGTCCGCCTTGTACCCGCGCAGCAGGACGTCATGGCGAGCAGGACAGGACGAGACCCTGACATGAAAGTACCCCCACGAGCCAGTTAGTAAGGCCAACTTGAACAATTGAACCTTATCAGGCATTCCTGAATATATTGGCGTCCGGCTCTTCCCGAGTTGGGTGACTTGCCTGGCGGGGCGAGGGAGGCCCGGCCTCATGCCCGCCGCCCGCGTTGGCACGGTGGCCTTCCGGGCTGGCGCCGGGTCTATTTCTCATTATCCTGTGTAGTTGCCGTATTGGAGCGCCGGGAAGTACCCATGATCATGCGCCTAGGGCGGCATGGCGGGTACCGAGTGGAGGGAAGGCCGGCTTCCGGCGGTTGCCGCCAGGATTTGCCCTCTGGTGAGCGCCGCTGGCGCATGCGGCCCTGTCCGGGGGCGGAGATGGGGGCGAGACGGGCAGCGGGGAGGGTTAGCGGCGTCGCCGGATCGGCTTGCCGTTGACGAGGGACTTCGGGCTGAGCGGACCGCGCAGCCTGGCCGTCGAGGCCAGCCGGGCGGCGAACGTGATCAGCACCGCAAGGGGCAGCATCTGGGGCAGGTCCTGGGACGGGGCTAGCGTGACCGCAGCGAACGCGGCGGCCACCCCTCCGAACGCCATGGCCAGGGCGGTCACCACCCGGCCCGTGCGCAGCGTTCGGCGGACGATGGGACGTGCCTCCCGTGGCAGGCGCGCGACCATGACCGTGAAGCTCAGCACTGTCGCCAGCAGCAGCACGCCGAAGCCAATCACGTACGGGAATCGGGGCACCTGGACCAGCGTCGGCACCCAGATGAGGGCGAGCGCGATCAGGACGAACAGGTAGATCATCCGGGAGATACCGCGCAGGATGACTACATCGATGTTCCGGCTGTAGATGTGCTCGCCTGGCGTGGTTCGCGCGGCGCTGATGAAGTGCCTGATGGCACCGGCGGTGTCATGCTTGCGCAGCCGGATGCGGCCGAGCTCGTTCATCGAGCCACTGTGCGCGGGGTCAATCGCCAGTGCCCGCTCCTGGTGGTCGCGTGCTACAGCCAGGTCGCCTCGGGCGAGCGCCACCTTGCCAGACAGGAAGTGCACGTCCGCCTCATCAGGTGCCAGTCGCCGGGCCTCCGCCGCCGCCACCGAGGCCAGTTGCGTCTGGCTAGCCGCCAGCGCCGCCTGGGCGACGCACACATGGGTCTGCCAGTAGGACGGGGCAAGCCGCCGGGCCTCCGCCGCCGCCCGCAGGGCCTCGCGGTGGTGCCCTAGGTGCATCAGCGCGTTGCTGGCCAGCCGGTGTGGCCACTCCTCGCCCGGCTCTATCATGACTGCCCGGTTCGCGGCATCCACGGCGGCCTGGTAGCGGCCGACCCCGAGGTGCGCCCGGGCGAACAGGCACCAGGCGCGGGAGCTGCCGGGATCCGCGGCGACCAGCCGGGCGAGCATGCTGGCAGCCTCGTCATAGCGCCCGAGGTCGAGCATCGTTGTCGCCCTAGTTAGGTCGGGCACAGTCTCCGTCACCACAGGCCGCCTGTCATGCCACGCTCGCAGGACTGCTCAGATTAGCTTGCGCTTGCGCAGGTAGGCGGCTAGGTCGTCGTACACGCCACCCTCATTCGCGAACAGTGCCACGTTGCGTGCCGTGTCAAACCAGGTGCCGAGAGAAGGCCGCACCTCGGTGATGGCCGCCTCCAGGTCAGCCTGCCCAATCATCCGGGGCTCGCCGGTCCGTACCGAGTCGAGCAGCGCCGACTCAGCCGCCGTCTCGCAGATGTGCGCGATGTCCGCCCCGGAGTAGCCGTCTGTCAGCTTGGCCAGCTTGCCCAGGCTCACCCCGGCAACGGGCCGGTCCCGCAGGTGGAAGCGGAACACGCCTTCGCGCGCGGGCTTGTCCGGCGGCAGCACCAGCAGGGTGCGGTCGAATCTGCCTGGCCGCCGCAGCGCACTGTCCACGTCCCACGGGTGGTTCGTCGCCGCCAGCAAGAACACCCCGGTGTTGTTGCTGGCCACGTCGTCGAGTTCGAGCAGCAGCTGGTTGACCGCGCTGCGCATGGGGGTGTTACGCAGCTGGGAGCGCTTCTGCCCGATGGCATCGACCTCATCGAGGAACACCACGCAGGGGGCGTGCCGCCGGGCGGCCTCAAACAGCTGGTGGATGTTCCGCTCGGACGCCCCGACGTACCGGTCGATCAGGTCGGCGAAGGACACCGTGATGAACTGCGCGCCGAGCTCGCCGGCGACCGCACGAGCCACGAACGTCTTGCCGCAGCCGGGTGGCCCGTACAGCAGCAGCCCGCCGCGCAGCGACTTGTGGTACAGCTTACGCAGGTCCGGGTTGCGCATCGGGGCGAGAAAGGCCGCCTCCAGCCGCGCCTTGACCTCGGTCATCCCCGCGACGTCGGCCAGTGTCAGGCCAGCCCGCTCGGGAGAGTAGGCATGCGCCTCCTCGATCCCGGCCGACGCGGATCCGTCCCCGTCATCGACGAACATTCGCGGTAGCACGTCGCGTAGCTCGTCTTCTGCCTGCGACCAGTCGAAGGACGCGGGGTCGGGGGACGCGGGGTCAGCGCCCGGGCCCACGGGTTCGGGCAGGCTCTCTCCGAACGGTCCACTGTCAACCGGTGCGCTGTCGACCGGCGCTGACTCAACCGGTGTACGGTCAACCGGCGGATTCTCAGACGGTCCGCTGTCGAACAGGGGATTGTCGAACGGCGCACTGTCGAACGGTCCGCTGTCGAACGGTCCGCTGTCGAACAGGGGATTGTCGAACGGGGCACTCTCGAACGACGCCGAATCGAAGGGTGCGGTTGTTGCCAGATCGTCGCCTGGCCGCTGCCACCCCGGTGATCCGGTTCCCGGCAGCCCGGTGCGCGGCGTGCCTCGTCCCGGCACATCTGTGCCCGCTACCCCCTTTGCCGGTGGCACGGAGTTGGGTGGTGAGGACGGAGGGAGGGAACGTTCTGTAAAAGGGGTCGTAAGAAGGCTCAGGGCGACCGCGTTCCCGGGGTCGCGCTGGAGTACGGCGCCAAGGTGCCGGATGGCCTCATCGCGCTGGTTGGCCTGCAGCAGGAGGGTCGCCAGGTGGATGCGGAGCGGAACGTCATCCGGCAGCGCGGCGACCGCGGCGCGCAAGCTATCCAGTACGGAGGGTTCGGGTTCCATGCGACTCCGTCCGGTCCGGGGGCGATTGCGGGGTGCTGCACATCCACAGTACGAGGTCATAGTGCCTGGCGGATACCGCCGCACGGGCCTAACGACCCCTTGCAGGCATTGTCGGCAGCGGCGGATGCGGCGTTCAGAGTGGACACGGTGCTGGCGGGGACCGACCCCTTGCGCACGTCTACCTGAACCTGCGTAAGGTCGGTCAGCAGGCCTTGCAGCGCGGTCTTGACCGAAGCGCTGTGTGCCTGATTCACCGAGGCCGTGAGCTGGCTCACGGCGGTTGACAGGTTCTGGGTCAGGGTTGCCTGCGACGCCTGGGCGTTCAGCTCCCCGATCGCGCGGTTGTACGCCGGAAGGGCATCCGACGAGTACGAAGTGCACCCTGGGTCAGAATGGTGCAGATACTTCGGCCCGACCACGGCCGCGCCGACGCCAATCAAGACGACCACGGCAGCCACGCCAATCAGGATGGGTGCCTTGCGGCCGCGCTTGCGCTCGGTTGGCAGGGCAAGTGGCCCGGCGGGAAGCCCGCCCGGCGCGAACGGGGCAGATGCGCCCTGGCCTGCGAAGCCTGGTCCACCAGGCTGGTGGTGGCCCCCAACCGGTGGGTTGTATCCGGGGAGCGCGCCAGTGCCCGGGTCACGGAACGTCCACTCCCGGCCGGGAGGCACAACCAGTTGCATCCCGGTCTGGTAGACAGGCGAAACCTGCTCAGGAGCCTGATAGGACCCGCTCTGATACTGCGCCTCGCCCGGCACCCGTGGCTGGTCGAACCGGGTCAGCGTAGGGTCGTTCCGCCGTAGTGGCGCTTCGAAGCGCTGCGTGGACTCGAACTGCTGTTGCGCATCGAACTGCTGTTGCGCATCGAACTGCTGTGGTGGCTCGAACTGCTGTTGCCCGTCGAACTGCTGTCTGGGCTCGAAGCGCCGCGGTCGGCCCGCAGGCGCGTCGGCGCGGAAGGCCGACGAAGTATCCGCCTGGAACCCTGCCTGGAATTCGGCTTGCCCGGAGCGCTCCTGCAGTGCGCGCCGTGGCAGGTCGCCCGTCCCATGCAAGTCGGGGGCCTCAAGCGGGCTGCTGACCGGATCGGCGCCGAAGTCGTGCCACGGCTGTGCAGGGGGCTGCGGCTGAGAGTAGTCCTCTAGCGCACTCTCGCGGCCGAGGCTGCGATCGCGGTCGAGTCGGTAGTCGTGGTCAATTCCAGGCTCGCGGTCGCGCGGCGGAGCCGACGGCCGGGGCGTGTCGAACCAGGATCGTCCCTCTTCTGCTGAATCCGCGTACCCAGGCTCAGGTGCCATGGAAGCGAAAGGCATCGGCCGGCCCTGGTCTCGGAAACCGGCGTCTGCGCGCTGCTGGCCGCGGCGCGGCAGTTCCGCGTCGCCCGGGAACCCGGTGCTCTGTGGCGCACCGCCGCGCTGCGGCAGCCCAGTGTCTTGGCCAAGGCTGGTGTCCTGGCCAGAGCTGGTGTCCTGGCCAAGGCTGGTGCCCTGCGGGAACGGGGGGTCTTGCGGCATCCCAGTGCCGTACGGAAGGCCGCCACCTTGTGGCAGTCCGCCACCCTGTGGCAGTCCCGGACCTTGCGGAAGCTGTGCGGGGCGTGCCCGGGCGGCCAGTGGCTGCGGGAGTGGCGGTTGTGCGGCCAGTGGCTGCGGTTGCATTGGCTGGGGAGCCATGGGCTGCGGCATCATGGGCTGCGGCATCATGGGCTGCGGCGGGAACTGCGGCTGGCCGCCAAGGCCAGCGGGCGCAGGGCCGCTGAACGTCGGCGGTGGCGGTCCAACCGGCATCGTCGGGACTTGCCCCATAGGCGGTGCCAGCGGCATGGGTGGCAGGAAGGGCGGGGCCTGCGACATCGGGTTCGGCGGCAGTGCCCCTGGCGGCAGTGCCCCTGGCGGCAGTGCCCCTGGCGGCAGTGCCCCCAAGGGCAGTGCTCCCGGTGGGACGGCGACTTGGGCCATGGAACCGGGCGGAACGGACCCGGGGAACACTGGTCCCAGCGGTACTGCTCCCGGCGGCAGGGGCGCCTGCGGTACAGGTGGGGGCGGGCCATTAAAGCCGCCAAAATCACGCGGGCCGCCGTTGGCGGGGCCGGAGTACGCGCCGGTCGCTGGGCCACTGCCCGGCCCTCGGTACGCGCCGCCCCCGAAGCCGCCTTGCCCGTTGGGAACCTGCCCGTTGGGAACCTGCCCGTTAGCCGGGCCCCGTACCGGGAGACGCCTGTGGGCCGGCGTAGTGCCGGGAGGTTGTCGCCTTGCGTGCCTGCCTGCTGCTGGCCGTCGCTGTTCGCGGGGTCAGCGTCGCCAAAGACGGTGTCACTAGGGACACCGTCGCCGGGCGGGAGTGCTCCCATGGGCCGGCGCGCGGGGAGATCTGACGCTTGTGACATTACCGGTCCGTTCCATGACAAGCACGAGATGGCTGCCCCGCGTCTGTCGCGGGGCGCGGGATGCGGGCAGGCGGCACGAGGGGCGTTTCGCCAGAATATCCGCCACTAGCCCGCCCGCACGGGCTAGTGGCGCTGCTCGGTGACCGGACAGCGCGGTGAGGGGCCGCTAGGACAGCGGCCCCCAAGATCGCCGCCGGAGCCGCGTCACATGAAGCCGTTGTAGTCGTTGCGGCTCAGTGACGCGGGGTCGGGTTCGCCGCGAGGCAGGGAGACGTCGCCGGTGACGTCCGCCGCGAGCCTGATCCGGTCGCCGTCAACGAGCCGGACCTCGCTACCTGGAAGAACGCGGTCACCATTCACGAAGGTGCCGTTCGTCGATCCCTCGTCGCGGATGGAGGCACGACCACTGTCGTCAACCATGACGGTCGCGTGACGACGCGACACGTTGTCGTACTGGCCGAATGCCGCGGCCACCAGCGACTGGGCAGGGTCGCGCCCAAGGATGACCGAAGTGCCAGCCGGAACGTCCACGTTGCCGGTCGGGAAGGCGATGCGCAGCACCACCTGTGAGATCCGGCGGCGTCCGCTCGGCCCGGCAGGGGGTGACGGCACTGGACGCAGACCACGTCGGCCGGATCTTGTACCTGCGCGCCGCAGTTAGGGCAATACGGTGCTCTGCCCTCACCGGGCCGGAGGTACTGCTGTGAGACCGTCGGCGTCGGAACGTCGTCGTCGGGGTACGGTGTGTGCGGCAAGTTAGCGCCACACCGGAAGCAGATCAGATCCTCCGGCTGCACCTTGACGCCGCAGTCTGGGCAGGTCAGGATAGCCAACTCCTCATCCTTCAGGCAATGAGCCGTCGTCCATTACTTTACCGCTCAACAGCCGGTCGGCTCCAGGGAACGGGGTGAGACGCCCCAAGTGGAGCGCTCATCCCTAGGTTTCACGGCGGTTTCCCGCCTGGTAGTCGGGATGTTCACATCCCAGTTTCGCACGTCAGCCTGCCCGTCACGGTGGCGCCCACAGGCGCTTCCCGCCACCCGGGGGCGGCTGGGTACCTTCAAGGCCGCGCTGCGCGCGTCTGACATGCACAGGTGCGCCGGGCGCGGGCCAGGCGCGCCCGGGCACTCGTGCCGCTGTGCCGGGCTACTGGCAAAGTGTTGCGCGGCGTCGCGGCAGAGTGCTTATCAGCCGGGTTACTAATACCAGATTCGTAGGTTTCCCACCCCCGATGCCTGCTAGTCTCACTAACCGACCGATCGAGGAAGGTCGATACCGCGGCAGGCGTTAGGGGGCAGGCCGTAGGGCCGCCGCCTGCCTGGACCACTGAGACCACTGGCATCAAAGACAGTGGCACCCCAAACCGATGGAGACGGGGTCGTACCGCGAGCATGGACGTTCGTCATACCGCGATCACGCGCGCTTCCCTTACCAGGACGCCCGCCAGGCACACAAGAGCCGCTGTGGCTGGTGGAGCTGCCGGCACCGCTAGCGTTGTGGAGCTCGCCGCAGTCGCCAGGCCCGCCAAAGCCGGGCGCGGAAGCGCCCCGCGGCGGGTAACGCCAAGGAGGGGGCGTGGATCCTTGCGAAAGTTCCCGGTGATTCCCGCCGAATGCTCGGTGGGGAGGCTCCGGTTGATGATTATATGTCCTTACCCGTTTCGTGATGCCCTTGAAGCTGCGAGGTGCCAGCGCAGTGCGTAGACGACCGACAACTAACGGAAACGGCTCGCCGTCGCCGTCTTCTGGCCTGCCGCTGAACGGGGGCGTGAGTCCGCTGAACGGTAGCCTAGGAGACGGCATTGGGCTGGCCGCTGGCCAGGGACCAGCCACCGCGGGTGGTTCCTTTGGCGGATCTGGCGGCGGATTGCCCGTGCCAGTAACCCAAGTGCGCCGCGGCGGTGAACGCCCGGGAGACGATCCCGGCAGACCGTCATCCGTGGGGCCGCTGTCTGGCGGTGGTGGCGTGCGCAAGCCCGGCCGACTGGCCCTAAGCAACTGGCGCGTCCGGTGGCGCCTTTTCGCCATCATCGCCGTCCCGACAGTCACCGCCTTGGTCCTTGGCATCATTCAGAACGTTAATGCCGAGGCCAGCTACAGCAACTTCCAGCGAGTGCAGACGCTGTCCCAGCTCGGCGGCCAGGCGGCGAACGCGATTGCCAACCTTGAGGACGAGCGGGACGTAACCGCTGCCTACATCGCCAGCGGCAAGACCGACACCCTCGCCAAGGGGACCATGCTGCAGGACCGCAGCACGACGCTGGCCACGCTGAACAGGTTCGACAATGAGGCTGGGGCGGTTGTCAATAACGGCGCGTACCCCGCCCAGGTGCGACTGGACTTGGGCAATGCGACCCAGAGCACTGGCGACCTCGTGCAGATCCAGGCGGCGGTTACCAGCACGGCCTATGGCGCGCTGCCGACAATCGCCGCCTACGACCGCATCATTAGTGACTACATCACCTTCAGCGGCGACGTCGCGACCGGCTCCGGCAACATCACTGTGCAGAACGAGGTCAGCGTCCTGACCACCGTGCTGCGGATCAGCGATGACGCGTCCGAACAGCGCGCTTACCTGTATGAGGCGCTAGACAAGCCGTCGCCGAGCTTGACGCCGGTGGAATTGAGCGACCTCAACGCCGCGATTGGGCAGGAGAGCGCCGACGAGACTGAGTTCAACTCGCAGGCGACAGTCACCGAGTCGCAGAACTTCAGCAACACCGTCAGCGGCGAGCAGGTGGACGAGGCCGAGAGCGCGCTCCAGCGCGCGACCACGGCCGCCTCAACCACGACGAACGCGCCACTGACCATCGGCCAGTCCCAGCAGCTGAGCGCCTGTCCGACGCCGATCAACCTCGCGAACTGCTGGGACTCCATCCAGAGCGCGCAGATCAACTACATGCGCGACGTTATCAACGGTGACAACGGCAAGGACGGCTCCGGCCTGGTAGGCCAGATCCAGTCCCAGGCGAGCACCCTGGCATCCCAGGCGCAGCAAGACTTCATCTTGTACCTGATCGCGACGATCGTGCTGCTGGGCATCGTCCTCCTCATCACCATCCTGGTGGCGCGGTCGATGATCCGCCCGCTGCGGCGGCTGCGGTCTGACGCCCTGGACATCGCGAACAGCAAGCTGCCGGAGATGGTCCGCCGGCTCAGCGAGAGCGAGGGCGGGGACGAGAGCGTCGAGATCGAGCCGGTCGGCGTAACGTCGACGGACGAGATCGGTGAAGTCGCTCGCGCGTTCGACCAGGTTCACCGGGAGGCGGTGCGGCTGGCGGCCGACGAGGCCATGCTGCGCGGCAACCTGAACGCGATGTTCGTCAACCTGTCCCGACGAAGCCAGTCGCTCATTGAGCGCCAGCTCACCCTGATCGACAACCTCGAGCAGACCGAGCAGGACGCGGACCGGCTAAGCAGCCTGTTCCGGCTTGACCACCTGGCAACCCGTATGCGCCGCAACTCGGAGAACCTGCTCGTTCTGGCCGGTCACGAAGGTGCCTCCAGGCGCTGGACGCAGCCAGTCCCGCTGGTCGACGTGCTCCGCGCGGCGATCTCGGAGATCGAGCAGTACGAGCGGGTCGTGCTCAACGTCCAGCCCGGCATTCAGGTCATTGGCCAGGCCGTCAACGACATTGTCCACCTGGTTGCCGAGATCGTAGAGAACGCGACCACGTTCTCGCCGGAAGACACCCAGGTGTACGTGACGGGCCAGCCACTGAACAGCGGCGGCGTGCTACTGGACATCACCGACAGCGGTGTGGGCATCTCCGAGCAGGAGATGGCGCACGCTAACTGGCGGCTGGACAACCCACCGGTCGTGGACGTCGCGGTCTCCCGTCGCATGGGCCTGTTCGTGGTAGGCCGCCTCGCCGCTAGGCACGGCGTGCGGGTCCGGCTGCGGCACGCCCAGTCCGGCGGCCTCACGGCGCTGATCTGGCTGCCGGAGTCGGTGGCCGCGCCGGAGAACGCGTCCATCGGTCGGCTGCGCAGGTTCGAGGCCGATGACTTCGGTCCCGCGCTGTCCGGGCCTTCCGGCGCAAGCATGGGTGGTGGCTTCGGCGGTGGTCCGGGTAGTAGTGGTCCGGGTGGCGGCTACGGTGGCCCCGGCTACGGCGGTCCGGGCCTGGGGGTCCGGGCTCTGGCGGCCCAGGGTCTGGTGGCCCCGGCTTCGGCGGTCCTGGTGGCGGGATAGCCGCCAACCCGGCGGCAGCGGCGGCCTCCCGTATCCCGCGGCTCGCCCCTGGCGGCGGCGGTAACGGTGGTGGCACGTTCGGCGGTGTCGGCAACGGCTTCGGCGGCGGCGACGACGCAAGGTTCGGCGATGCCGGGTTCAGCGGCGGCGGGCGCGGTGGCGACCTGCCCACCCGGGCACCCAGCGCTGGGCCGGGTAACGGTGGCGGCTTTAGTGGTGGCTTCGGTGGCCAGGATGGCCCCGGCGGCACCAGCGGCCTGCCCACGCGCCAGCCTGGCGGGTCAATCCCCACTCGGCCCGGAATTGGTGCTGGGCCGAGTGTCTTCGGTGGCGCCAGCAATAGCGCTGGCGGCGCGTTTGGCGGTGACGACGACTTCGGCGCTACCGTGACCCGGACGTCGTCAGTGCGCGACGTGCAGGCCGGTCCGGTCTCCACCAGCGGCGGCACGGGTCCGGCCCCGACCAGTGGTGGTCCGGGCAACACCGGGCCGTTCCCCGCGCTTGGCGGGACCAGTACCCCCGGGCCTTCACCAGCCGTGGGAGTACGAGGCGGCTCTGATGGCAGCCAGGTGACCATCCCACCGTCCGTAAGCCCGGCGCAGGACCAGCGGCTGCCCATCTTCGACTCCCTGGAGTCGGACTGGTTCCGTCGCAGCGGCAAGGGCCTGAGCCAGAGTAGTACCAGCGGGCCTGCCACTGGCGCGCCGAGTGAAAGCTGGAACTCTCCGGCTGATGAAGGTTGGCGAGCGGCTAAGGTAGTCGCCTCGCCAACCGCGGATGAAACCACCACAGCCGGACTGCCCAAGCGGGTGCCACGGGCGAACCTCGTGCCCGGATCTGTTGGTGGAGGCGAGGGCAGCAGCACCGAAGCCGCGCCGCCAAACCGGACAGCGGATGATGTCCGCACCCGGATGGCGAGCTTCCAGCGTGGTGTGCGCGAAGCGCGTGCAGCCGCACCCCAGAACGAGGAGCCATAAGACGGATGAGATCCACGGATAGGGAAACCAGAGCACGAGGAGGAGCCTGCATGAACGGGCGAGGAGAGGAGCGCGCGTGAGCACGCCAGGACGCCCGGTCCAGGACCTCAGCTGGCTGATCACGAACTTCGTGGAGCGGGTTCCGGATGTCGCGCACGCGGTCGTCGTGTCTTCCGACGGCCTCCCGCTCGCGTTCTCCGCGGGCTTCCCGCAAGAGCGCGCGGACCAGCTCGCGGCGGTAACGTCGGGCCTGACGAGCCTTACCCAGGGCGCGTCCAGGGTGTTCGAGGGTGGCGCGGTCGTCCAGACCGTCGTCGAGATGCAGCGTGGCGTGCTGGTCATCATGGCGATCAGCAACGGTTCCAGCCTCGCTGTGCTCGCCGCGTCCACCTGCGACCTCGGACTCGTCGCTTACGAGATGACTTTGCTTGTCGAGCGTGCTGGCCGGGTGCTTACCCCGGCTGCCCGCGGTGGTGTCATGCAAGGTGCGATCCCAGGAGACAGACGATGATAAGCGCTGGAGGAATCGGTGGCGGGTCCCGTCCGCGGTGACGACCGCGGCGGGCCTCCCGCCTGGCCGGGTAGAGGGACTACTGGACCGTGGGATGACGCGTCGCGGCACAGCGGCTCGTTCCCCCAGCAGTTCCCGACAGAAGAGGACTCGCCCGAACCCCGTCGCCTAGTACGGCCATACACGGTGACCGGCGGCCGTACCAAGCCGCGGTACAAGCTAGCGCTTGAGGCACTGGTCACCGCAACGGTGTACGAGCCACGTGACCTCTCCGTGCTAGCGCCGGAGTGCCAGGCAATCCTGCAGTTCTGCCTGGACTGGAGGTCAGTCGCTGAGATTTCCGCAGTGCTGCGGATGCCGCTAGGAGTGGCGCGCATCCTCGTCGCGGATATGAGCGCGGATGGTCTCGTGCGCATTCATCAGCGTGACGATTCGGAAGGCCGCCCCGACCTTCATTTGCTCGAAAGGGTGCTTAGTGGACTCCGTAAGATCTAGCGTCGCCCGCCCGCACGGAGGCGGGGACGCTTCGGCGATGACGTCGGTCAAGATCGTCGTCGCCGGCGGCTTCGGCGTGGGCAAGACGACGTTTGTTGGCTCGGTGTCGGAGATCCAGCCGTTGACGACTGAGGCCGTGATGACAGTGGCCTCCACGGATGTGGACGACTTGTCCCATGTCCCGGATAAGAACACCACGACGGTCGCCATGGACTTCGGCCGTATCACGCTGGAAAAGGACCTGGTGCTTTACATGTTCGGCACGCCCGGACAGCACCGGTTCTGGTTCATGTGGGATGACCTGATCCAGGGTGCGATCGGTGCGATCGTCCTGGTCGACACTCGTCGGCTGGCGGACTCCTTCCCGGCCGTCGATTACTTCGAGGCGAGCGGCCTGCCGTTCGTAATCGGGATCAACGGTTTCCACGGCCAGTTTCCGCACCGGTCCAACGATGTCCGGGAAGCCCTCGCAATTCCGTCGAACGTCCCGGTCATCCCGTGTGACGCCCGGAACCGCGAGTCCACCAAGGCTATCCTCGTCACGCTGGTCGAGCACGCGATGTCGATGCAGACGGCGGGGCGTTACTAGCATCCCCCGTCCCGCTTTGGTGCCCCGCACCTAGTCATGGTGCGGGGCGCGGGTCAAGAATGAGGACGCGGGTTACTACACAACGAGTGCTGCGTTCCTCGAGGCCCTCGCCGAGGCCCGGGCTGTTGGGCGTGCTGGCGCGATTCCCCGGCTCATCGTCTGCCCGCACCTGCCCGCGGCCGCAGCGGGCGCGTAAAGCACACCCGCACCCCAAGTGCGGTAATCTTGCGGCAGGCACGGGGCGGTAGCTCAGCAGGTCAGAGCAGCGGACTCATAATCTGCCGGTCGTGGGTTCGAGCCCCACCCGCCCCACCACTTTCACTCGTGCAGAAAGCGCCCCTGACCTGCGGTTACGCGAGGCCGAGGGGCAGCTTACTGAGCGCTCACTCCTGCGGTTGCGTGCAGCCGGAAGCGGGTTTGCGCGGGTGGCCATGGTTAAGAGGACCACCCCGGGCACGGTCGGAGTCGGCGAGCGGGGTCATGTGACACGTCGTCGTTAAATGTTTGAATCTGTGCGGATATGTTATCGCTGCCTCGATGCTGGCTGAAGATGACGTTGTAGCTGCGATTCGAATTAAACGGTGGATCGAGACGTCAACTCACTGATCCTGCGGGGGCCGATAGCCCCACCCACGCTCTCATAAATATCAGTAAAAGTCGATAAAATGTTGATAAAAGCTCATGTGATATTGATTACTGGTTACAAACGTTACAAATTCTTTTCTGAAAGGTTAACTATCGATTCTTCGTGTGATCCTAGGCCTCGGCCCTTTCGAGGCGGGCGGGCGGCGGAACCTTATTTCGGCTCCGGCGCAACGCCACCGTCGGGCCATCGTGCAGGCAGTTTCGATGGGAGCATGTTGAACCGATCCACTCTGGTCAGACGTTGGCGCAAGTCAGCGCCCCGGACTCTCGTGGCGAAGGCGGCCGTGGCCACGGTCGTCTTCTCGTTCGTAATCGCCGGCGCTATGCCGACGGTCGCCGCGCAGGCCGCGGCGACTGCGTCGGTCACTCACCACTCCGCGGTCGTCGACTCGGGGTCCGGCTGGACGGTCACCCAGGCCGCCGGCGGTTATGTCGTCAAGGTGACGCTGAGCACCGCGCTGCCGGTCGTGGACAACGTCCCGGTGCTGGTTGCCGACGGCAAGGTACTCGGGACGGCGACCCAGTCCCGCGATGGGCTCACGCTGAGCGTGACGACGACGGACCCGGCCGTCGCCACGGCGAAGGACATCACCTGGCAGTGGGCAACGGGCGGCACCGCGATGCCAGTCACTCCGGCGAGCCCTGCCGCCAGCTCCGCTAAGGCCAAGGTGGCCAGCCCGGCCGGCGCCACCGGGCCGACGCTGAGCCAGGACCCGACCACCCCCGGGAACTACGCCTACAAGACCGCGGTCTACAACTTCGGCACGCAGGCCATCGCGCTGCGCAACATCGGCGGGATCCGCGGCGAGGTGCAGGGCAAGATCTACCTGCCCACCGGTGGTGGCCCGCACCCGCTGGTCATCTTCATGCATGGCCGGCACTCGACCTGCTACAACATCACGACCCTCAAGGCCGCCAATGTCTGGCCGTGCCCAGCGGGTGACGCGGAGATCGATAGCTTCGCGGGCTACGACGGGGCTGGTGACGCGCTGGCGAGCAATGGCTACACGGTGGTCTCCATTTCCGCCAACGCCATCAACGCCAATGACAACCAGCTCGCGCCCGACGACGGCGCGGTGGCCCGTGGCCAGCTCATCCTGGATACCCTGACCTGGCTGAAGAAGGCCGACCAGGGCAAGCTGGTGAGCTTCTATGACGCGGCCACGAGCCAGACCGTGGACCTGGCCCAGGCACTGGCGGGCACCAGCATCACCCCCGCTAACCTGGTCGGCTCGATGAACTTCAGTGACATCGGGATCATGGGTCACTCCCGTGGCGGCGAGGGCGCGGCCACGGCGGCGGCCCTCAACGAGGGCCTCGCGCACCCCTGGGACATCAAGTCGGTCTTCATGCTCGCGCCGATCGACTTCACCCGGACCACGGTGCCCGACGTGATCACCACCACGCTGCTGCCGTACTGCGACGGTGACGTCTCCGACCAGCAGGGCCAGCACTTCTACGCGGACTCGCGGGACGCGTTCTCCGACAACGTGCTGAGCTCCGACATCTGGGTCATGGGCGCTGACCATGACTTCTTCAACAGCGACTGGACCCCGCCGACCCCCGGTGCGGCCGACGACTGGACGACTGGCGGCCAGTCGGCCACCGACCCGGTCTGCGGGCTGAACGCGCCGACCACCACCCGCCTGTCGACCACGCAGGAGTACCAGGTCGGCAGCGCGTACCTCGCCGGGTTCTTCGAGCTGACCCTCGGCGGGCAGGAGCAGTACCTGCCGATGTTCGACGGCGCCGGGGCCGAGCCGCCCTCGGTGTCCAGCTTCGCCGACGTGCGGACCGTGGCGCAGGAGCCCCGCCTCGCTGCGTGATGACATCACGTCGTTCGCGTCCAGTTCCGGCGTGACTACCAGCGGGTCGGCCACCGCGACGATCTGCGCCGACCAGGCGAACCGGACCGTCTCCCTCCCGCTGCCGGCGTGCGCCACTGGCCTCACCAACCAGCAGGTGCCGTACTGGACGCCGGCCAACTACGCGCCCAATGTTCCGCTGAACCAGATGACGCACCTCACCTGGACCGACGGCACTGGCAAGCTGACCGTGGCGATCCCGCCCAGCGAGCAGAACGTGTCCAAATACCAGGAGATGACGGTCAACATGTCCCCGGACGAGAACGTCTCGGCCGGCACGAACCTGACCATCACGGTGACCGACCGCGCCGGGCGCAGTTACAGCACCCTGGCGTCCTCGCTCAACAAGTGGGCGGTCACCCGGATGCCCTCCAGCACCTCCACGCTGCTCGACAAGATCGTCTTGCAGCAGGTGCACCTGCCTACCGCCACACTGCGGGCGGCCGGGCTTGACCTGGATGACATCACGAGTGTCAGCTTCCAGGCCGCGGTGGGCACGGACGGGACCGCATCGGGCGGCGAGTTCCTGCAGGACCTCACGTTCGACAGCAGGGGCCTTGGCACGCCGAGCGTCCACGCCAGGCCGACAGTGAACGTGGCCTCGACGAACGTCCAGGAGGGCACCGGCCCGGGCACCGACCAGGTGGCCGTGTACCTGAGCCAGCCGGATGCCTCGACGGTGACCACGTACCTATCCGCGCTTGGCTCGGCGACCGGCCAGGTCGGCCTGGCCATGGACCCGGTCACCTTCAAGCCGGGGCAGACTTGCCAGGTCGTCACGGTGCCGTCGCAGGGCAGTACCGCCGCGAGCGCGACGCCCACGACGGCCTACAAGGTCGCAGTGTCCGACCCGCACAACGCGGTACTGGGCACGAGCGACTTCGGCACCGTCACGGTCGTCGCGAACGCGGTGACCACGGGCACCGTCGCCCCGGCGGACGGCGTGCAGGGCAACCCCTGCGATGAGCTGACGGCACTGTCGCACCCCGGCAGGCTGTCGGTCGCCGGGCACGGCAAGGCGACCGCAGGGTCCACCGTGACCGTTACCGGCAAGGGCTACCGCGACGGCGAGAGCGTAGCGCTCTCGCTGGGCGGCACCGCTGCCGGCAGCGCCATCGCAGACGCGTCGGGCGCAGTGTCGTTCCAGCTGACGATCCCGGCCACGCAGGCGACCGGCCAGGTGACGGTCTCCGCCGTGGGCGCGGGCTCTGGGTACACCTCCAGCGCCCAGCTCACCATGAGGCAGTAAGTTCCCCCGTGAGGAGGGGCGCCCTCCCGGCCACCCGGCCGGGAGGGCGCCCCTCCTCGGACGTCCAGCTCAAGTTCCTTGCCCGGAACGTCCAGTACGATAGCGCTGATGCGAATGCGCTGCCCGAACTTGCGGGCGCTTATCGAACACGGCCAGTTAGCCAGGAGGTAAGTGACGGTGGCTAAGCCCGTCTTGCGGATCATTATCGGAAGCACCCGGCCGGGTCGGGTCGGGCCGGCCGTTGCCGAGTGGATAAGGCAGCGTGCGCAGGAGCATGGCGGCTTCGACGTCCAGTTGACTGACCTGGCCGAGGTTGGCCTGCCGATGCTCGACGAGCCTAACCACCCGCGCCTGCAGCAGTACGTCCACCAGCACACCAAGGACTGGAGTGCCCTGGTCGCCGGCAGCGACGCCTTCATCTTCGTGACGCCGGAGTACAACTACGGGTTCAACGCTGCGCTTAAGAACGCGATCGACTACCTGTACAACGAGTGGACGAACAAGGCCGTCGGGATCGTCAGCTATGGCGGCGTCGCGGCGGGTACCCGCGCTACCCAGATGCTCAAGCAGGTGCTTTCGGCACTGCGGGTGATGCCGGTCACGGACGCGGTGAACATCCCGTTCGTCCGCAACTTCCTGGACGAGGACGGTCGGCTCAAGCCGAACGAGGTCCTGGAGGCCTCGGCGGCCGCCATGCTCGACGAGTTGCTCCGCTGGACCGAGGCGCTGCGGCCCCTGCGCGCCACGTGACGGCGGCGCAGAGCTAGCGCCTCCAGGACCCGCTAGCGGGCCCAGGTGTCGTCGGAGATCCTGCTCATGACACCCCTCCGTTCCGTTCTGTAATCGTGACACTGCATAGCGTAATAAATACGCTATGAAGTCGTCAAGCCCATTTTTGTGACAGATCGTGCAAGACGATTCAGCACCTGCGACCTCAGGGTCACCGGGACCCGGCACTGGCCGCCACCGCCGTGGACCAGGACCAGCGGGTCATGCCGGATGTCGGCCGGGATCTGGTACTGCACGTGCATTCCGGTGACGGACGTGCCGAGCTCGTGCTCCACCGCCTTCAGCGCGGTGAAGAAGTGGCCCTAACGCCTCATGAACGATCGGATCACTACGGGTACTTCGGCCTGCTTGGGCACGGTATGAGCCTGATACGGGCTTTGGCTTGCCGCGAGAGGGGCACGGATCGCTCTGCGACGGGGGAGTGACCAGAGCCTGCTGCATGCGGCTGGGCCAGAAGGGACCCTCGTAGATGAAGGCCGTGTAGGCCTGCAGCAGGGTCGCGCCAGCCGCCAGGCGCTCGACCGCGTCCTGCGGGGTCGAGATGCCCCCGGCCGCAATGAGGCAGAGATAGTCGCCGGTGCGGGCGCGGATGCGCTTGAGGACTTCGAGTGAGCGGGCCTTCAGCGGGGCGCCGGATAGGCCGCCCGCCCCCGCCCGGTCGACGGCCTCGCGGTCAAGGAGGCCGTCTTGAGTGATCGTCGTGTTGGTCGCGATGAGGCCGTCGAGGTCCATGCCGAGGGCGAGGTCGGAGATCGCGTCGATGTCGTCGTCGGCCAGGTCCGGGGCGATCTTCACCAGGAGCGGAATGCGGCGCCGCGGCGATGCCGCGTCCAGCGCGACGCGGACCGCCCGCAGCAGGGGCAGGAGCTTCCCTGTCTCCTGCAGGCTCCGCAGGCCCGGCGTGTTCGGCGAGCTCACGTTGACGACCACGTAGTCTGCGACGTCCGCCACGATCTGGGCGCTGGTCACGTAGTCGGCGATCGCGTCCTGCTCGGCGACCGCCTTCGTCTTGCCGATGTTGACGCCGATGATCGGCGGGTTCCTGGTCGTGGCCCGCAGGTGGCGCAGGCGTGCCGCGAGGGCCGCCGCACCGTCGTTGTTGAAGCCCATCCGGTTGACCAGGGCGCGCTCGTCCGGGAAGCGGAACATGCGGGGCTTGGGGTTGCCAGGCTGGGGCCTCGCCGTGACGGTGCCGACCTCGATGAAGCTGAACCCGAGAGCCGCCAGTGCAACCGGTCCCTCGCCGTTCTTGTCGAAGCCGGCCGCCAGTCCTAGCGGCCCGGGGAAGTCCAGGCCGAGGGCGTGGACGTGCAGCGCGGGGTCCCTCGGGGCGAGCGCCAGGCGGAACACCGCAGTCCCGCCGGGAATCTCGGCCGCGGCCTTGATCAGCTCGAAGCCAAGCCTGTGTGCCGCCTCCGGCGGCAGGTGCCGCAGCACGCCCTCGTATAGCCCCCGGTAGATCACTCGCCCACGTTACTACCCCGCCCCCAGCGCGCCGTCGACGAGGTGCGGCGTGCCGGAACCGCTGCCTGCATCAGGGGCCGCGAAGCCGGCGGCGGTTGCCGTAGTTGACTCCTGAGCATCGCCGCCCTTAGCGTAATGGGCGTTTAGCAACCTTAGTTCTGAAATGAGAGATTACTTCCCATGGCTCCTGCTAGCGGCCGGCCGGTTGTGGCCGCGGTTCTCGGGGCGGTGTGCATCTCAAGCTCGGCGGTCGTGATGCGACTGGCGGACAGTTCCGCGAGCATGACGGCGCTTGGCAGGTGCGGGATCGCATTGCCGGTGCTGGCCCTGCTGACCTGGCTGGAACGCCGACGCGACACCGCCAGGCTGACCGTGAGGGGCCGCTGGCTGGCCCGGGTGTCCGGGATGTTCCTGGCAGCCGACCTCATCGTGTGGAGCCACGCCATCGCCGACATCGGGGCGGGCCTTGGCACGGTCATCACGAACCTGCAGGTGGTGATCGTGACGCTGCTCGCGTGGGCGGTGCTCGGTGAGCGGCCCCGCCGCTCGCTGCTCATCGCGCTGCCAGTGATGCTCGGCGGCCTCGCCCTGGTCGGCGGGCTGACGGGATCGCAAGCATACGGCGCCAATCCGGGGCTGGGCGTGGCACTCGGCATCGCGGTGGCGGCCCTGTACGCGGTGTACATCCTCATGCTGCGGCAGGCCACCACGCATCACGGCCCGGCAGGCGATCCAGCCAGGTCCTCACGCGCGCCCGTCGTCGAATCGCTGTTCCAGGCAACCCTGGGGGCGACGGCCGGGTCGGCCGTGCTGGGCCTGGTGCTGCGGGACTTCCGGCTGGGCCCGGCATGGCCGGCGCTCGGCTGGCTGGTGCTGCTGGCGCTGACCTCGCAGGTACTGGGGTGGCTGCTCATCACGACGTCGATGCCACGGCTGCCAGCCTGGCTGGTCAGCGCGCTCCTGCTCGTCCAGCCCATGGGCTCGCTGGCCCTCAGCGCCGCATTCCTTGGCGAGCGCCCGTCGCTGCCGCAACTCGCTGGCGTGACCCTCATGCTGGCCGGCGTGCTGATCGCGGCGAGCCGCCGGCGCCGGCACACCACAACGCAGTCACCAGTAAGCAGCGCCAGCCTCAAACGATCGGCCAGTGACGCCGCCTAGCGCGTCGTGCTGGAAGGCAGCTCTATCGACTTCAGCTTGTAGGGCGTCGAGTTGAGCGCGTCGGCGAGGATCGCGGTCATGACCGGCTGCGGCACCAGGCAGTCGGCGCACGCGTCGGGCCCGGCGAAGACCTTGACGGCGACCTCGTTGCGTGCGTTCAGCGCCCAGTCCAGGTCGTAGCCGTCGCCCGCCAGCACGTCGCGCAGCTGCTGCATCGCGTCCCTGAGGTCCTGCGGGCCGTCCTGGCTCATGATGCCCTCCTCGCAGCAGCCATCTGGCCAGCCTAGATCCGACCCGCGACGCCCGCAATGTCCGGCGCGGTCAGTTAATCGCCACTTTTGGCTGTCCGCCACCGCATAGCGACGGGCTACGACATTGGCGGCAACCGTATAAAAGGCGGTTCTTGACCTAGCCTGGCGTCGCGGTCAGGCCGCGTACTCGGTGTCGCCGACGAAGGCGGCCCACAGGCTCGCGTAGACGCCGTCGCCCGCCAGCAACTCCTCGTGGCTGCCGATCTCGCAGACCTGGCCGTGGTCCATCACCACGATCCGGTCGGCGCGAGCTGCCGTCGTCAGCCGGTGCGCGACGACGATCGTGGTCCGCGACGCGGACAGCTGCCGGGTGGCCCGGGTGACCGCCGCCTCCGACGCCAGGTCGAGGGCGGCCGTCGCCTCGTCGAGCAGCAGGATGTCCGGGTCAGCGAGCTCGGCCCTGGCCAGGGCGATGAGCTGCCGCTGGCCGGCCGACAGGTTGCGGCCTCGCTCGCCGACCTCGTGGTCGTAGCCGTCGGCCAGCTTCGCGATCATCTCGTGCGCGCCGACCGCTCGCGCCGCCGCCTCGATCTCCTGCGCGCGGGCAGCTGGCCGCGTGTACGCGATGTTCGTTGCCACGGTGCCGCTGAACAGGTACGACTCCTGCGGGACGACGCCGAGCCGGTGCCGGAACGAGGTCAGGTCGTAGGACCGCACGTCCACCCCGTCAACCAGCACGGTGCCGCCGGTCACGTCGTAGAACCGGGCGATCAGCTTCACGATCGTGGACTTGCCCGCCCCGGTCTGCCCGACCAGCGCGACCGTCTCGCCCGGCGCGATCGTGAGCGACACGTTCTTGAGCACGTCGCGGGACCCGGTCCCGCCCGCCGCAACCGTGCTTTGCGTGGCCGTGCTTTGCGTGGCCGTGCTTCGCGCAACTGTGCTTTGCGCGGCCGAGTCGGCCAGCGAGGCCATCGCCTCCGCCTCGGCCTTCCCGTGCACGACCGGGCCGCTGCCGTAGGAGAACCGCACGTCCCGCAGTTCGATGCGGCCAGCCAGCCGGTCCCCTTCGGGGATCGCCACCGGCGCTGGCGCGGCGGGCACGGTTGTCTCCAGCCGCAGCAACTCCTTGATCCGCGACAGCGACACGGCCGCCTGCTGGTACCCGTCAAACACCTGCGACAGCTGCTGCACCGGGGCGAACACCATGTCCACGTACAGCAGGTAGGCGATCAGCGCCCCGGCCGTCAGCGCGCCCGAGCGCACCTGGCTCACCGCGAGCACCAGCACCACCGTGCCGGCCACCGTGGACAGCGTCTGCACGAACGGGAAGTACAGCGCGATGTACTTCTGCGCCCGCAGCCGCGACTGCCGGTACCCGGACGACCGGTCGGCGAACCGGGACCGGTTCTCGCCCTCACGGCGGAACGCCTGCGTCACCCGCAGCCCGGCGACGTTCTCCGCCAGGTCGGCGTTGACGACCGACACCCGCTCCCGCGCCTCGTTGTAGGCCTTGGAGGACTTCATCCGGAAGATCACCGTCGCCGCGATCAGCACCGGGATGATTGCCAGCACGAACAGCCCCAGCCGCACGTTGATGACCAGCATGGCCAGCAGCACGCCGATGAATGTGAGTAGCGAGCTGACCATGGTCACCAGGCCGGTCTGCAGGAACGACGACAGTGCGTCCACGTCCGATGTCATGCGGGTCATGATCCGGCCGGACAGCTCACGCTCGTAGTAGTCCAGGCCCAGCCGCTGCAGCTGCGCGAAGATCTTGACCCTCATCGTGAACAGCAGCCGCTCGCCGTTGCGCCCGACGACCAGCGCCTCGGCGATGTTGACCAGCCAGTCCGCGAACACGATGGCCAGCCCGATCACCGAGACAGCCGCGACGGCCGAGAACGCCTTGACCTCGATGCCGTGGTCGATGCCGCTGCGCACCAGGGCCGGCAGCGCCAGGTTCGCGGCGGCGTCCAGGCCGTCCAGCACCAGGCCGGCCACCAGCGCGATCGCCAGCGGCTTGAGCAGCTTGCGCAGCGCGAAGTTCCGGTCGCCGGCCCGCGCCTGCGCGATGTCCACCTTGGGCTTGTCGTCCGCGGGCGGCAGCGCGTCCACGGCCGCCAGCAGTTCCGGGCTCGGCGGCACGCTGCCGATCATCCCGTCCATCCGGGCGGCGCCGCCGCCACCGCGGCCGCCCATGCCGCGGCCCGCCCCGCCGCCCAGGCCACCGCCGACGCGCCCCATCGGGTCCCCAGCGGCGCGGCTATTGAAGACGGCAGCCGAACGTTCCCGCCCCCGGCCTCCACGAGCCCCCGCATCGCCACCAGAGGCGACCGCCGGGATCTCGCTAGCGTCCAGCCCCTCCGCGTCGTCACCGGGACCGGAGATCAGCGTCGCGTAAAGCTCGCAGCGCTGCTGCAGCTCCTCGTGGGTGCCGATGTCGGCGACCCGGCCGGTGGAGTCCATCACCGCGATCCGGTCCGCGAGGTTCAGCGTCGAGCGGCGGTGCGCGATCAGCAGCGTGGTCCGGCCTTGCATGACCCGGTGCAACGTGGCGTGGATCTCCGCCTCGATGCGCGGGTCGACCGCCGATGTGGCGTCATCAAGCAGCAGCAGCCGGGGGTTGGTGATCAGCGCGCGCGCCAGGGCAACCCGCTGCCGCTGCCCGCCGGACAGGGTGAGGCCCTGCTCGCCGACCATGGTGTCATAGCCCTGCGGCAGGTCACGGATGAACTCATCGGCCTCGGCCGCCTTCGCAGCCGCGATGACCTGCTCCAAGGTGGCATCCGGCCGCCCGTAGGCGATATTGGCGCGGACGGTATCGGAGAACAGGAAGCTTTCCTCCATGACCATGCCGATCGCCTCGCGCAGCGACTGCTGCGTGACGTCGCGAACGTCGTGCCCGCCGACCCGTACCGCGCCGCCGCGCACGTCGTAGAACCGGGGCAGCAGCAGCGACAGGGTGGACTTGCCGGAACCGGACGCGCCGATCACCGCGACGGTCTCGCCGGGCTGGACTTGCAGCGACAGCCCGCGCAGCACCGGCTGCGATGGCACGTAGCCGAACTTCACGTCGTCGAACTCGATGCCGTTCGCGTCGGCCGGCAGCTCGACCGCGCCCGGCTTGTCGGTGATCGCCGGCTCGGAGTCGATGACCTCAAAGACCCGGATGACGCTGGCACGCGCCTCCTGGCCCATCGTCACGAAGTTGGTCAGCACCCGGACGGGACCCGACATCGCCGCCAGGTAGGAGGAGAAGGCGAGGAACGTGCCTAGCGTGATGTCGCCGTGGATCGCCAGCCACCCGCCGAACGCCAGCACCCCCAGCATTCCCAGCAGCGGGATCGCGGTGAGCGCCGGGTTGTACCGGGCAGTCAGCCGGACGGTGCGCAGCCGGGATGCGAACAGGGTCTCGCTGGCGATCTCCAGCCGCTGCATCTCCTGCTCTTCCTGGCCGAATCCCTTGATCACCCGGACACCGCCGATGGCCTCCTCGACGATCCCGGCGACCTCGCCGACCTGCTGCTGGGCATGCCAGCTCGCGGGGAACAGCTTCTTGCGGGAGGCGCGGGCGATCAGCCACAGGGCGGGGACGACGGCGGCCGCCACCAGCGTCAGCGGCGGCGACAAGATCACCATGATGAGCAGGGAGAAGACGAACAAGAAGATGCTGCCGATGGACAATGGCATCATCGACAGCGTGCTTTGCACCATGTTCAGGTCCGAGATCGAGCGGCCGACCAGCTGCCCGGTGTGGATCTCGTCCTGCCGGGCGCCGTCCAGCTTTGACAGCGACTCGAACAGCTCTGTGCGCATATCGTGCTGGACGTCCAGCGCGATCTTGCCGCCCCAGTACCGCCGGGCGAAGACGCCGGCGAAGTTCGCCGCCGCCGCGATCAGCAGCCCGATCGCCAGCGGCCACACCGACTCGCGGTGAGCCACGATCACGTCATCGATGACGTTCCTCTGCAGCAGCGGGATCACCAGGGTTGCGGCCGTGGTGAGCAGGGTACCGACGACCGAGATGACCACCGCGCGCTGATTGCGCCAGCAGTACCCGGCCAGCCGCCGGACCCACCGCTGCTCACTCGGATTGATTACTGGCGTTTCGCTGGCCGGCGGCCTGCCGGCCTCGCTCGTGTCCTGCACAGCTGCGTGCATGCTGAAGTGATCACCGTCCCCGTGAAGGATGTCGCGCGCCGAGTCCTGTAACGCGTGCTGCCGACGATTCATTTCCAGAGCTAACGATCTTCCCCTAGCCATAGTTGTCCCCGGACCACTATCGTCCCATGTATCCACCACATTGCGCTCTGTAATTACCCGAGTCGCCGCCCCCCGTTATCCCAGCCTCGCTCCCGTCTCCGTCCTGCCTCCTCCCAACTCACCGCGCCCCCATGTCGCCACCCTCGCCGCTGCCCGCCGCCGCTGCCCGCCGCCGCTGCCCGCCGCCGCTGCCCGCCGCCGCTCCCCGCCGCCGCTCCCCGCCGCCGCTCCCCGCCGCCGCTCCCCGCCGCCGCTCCCCGCCGCCGCTCCCCGCCGCCGCTCCCCGCCGCCGCTCCCCGCCGCCGCTCCCCGCCGCCGCTCCCCGCCGCCGCTCCCCGCCGCCGCTCCCCGCCGCCGCTCCCCGCCGCCGCTCCCCGCCGCCGCTCCCCGCCGCCGCTCCCCGCCGCCGCTCCCCGCCGCCGCTCCCCGCCGCCGCTCCCCGCCGCCGCTCCCCGCCGCCGCTCCCCGCCGCCGCTCCCCGCCGCCGCTGCCTCTCAACGCTCGCGAGTCGTTGGCGCCGCCGTCTCATCCGCGTTTGAGCTCGTTGGCGGTGCCGTGTCACCACAGCCAACTCGGTGGCGCCGACGGGTCGCAACGCTGGTGGGTCGGTGGCGGCGGCGGGTTGCAACGCTGGTGGGTCGGTGGCGCCGACGGGTTGCAACGCTGGTGGGTCGGTGGCGGCGGCGTGCCGGAAACACCCATGGATCGGTGGCGTGAGCGGGTCAGGTCGGGTACAGTGATATTCCACTAAGGTCTTAGTTATTTCCTGTATTAGTGGAAAGGCAGGTCGTGATCGAGTTTCAGCTTGACGTCGGTTCTGGCGTCGCAACGTACTTGCAGCTGGTCCAGCAGGTACATCAGGCTCTGCAGCTTGGGCTGCTCAAGCCAGGGGACCAGTTGCCAACCGCCCAGCAGGTCGTCGCCAAGCTGGCGATCAACCCGAACACGGTGCTCAAGGCGTACCGGGACCTTGAGCGCGAGGGGCTGGTGCGCGCCCGGCCAGGCCAGGGCACATTCGTCGTCAGGTCGCTTCCCCGGACCGACCCCGCAGCTCAGGCACGGTTCCTTGGCTCTATGACCGAGTGGCTGCGCTCGGCACGCTCGGCGGGCCTTGGCCCCGATGACATCGAGGCGATCTACCGCACCGCGCTGCGCAACTGCTTCGCGGAGGGCGTCGCGTGAACGCGATAATCCAGGCCAGCTCGGCTGGCAAGAGGTACGGCGGGCAGTGGGCGCTGCGGGATTGCACCCTGGCCATCCCCGCCGGGAAGGTCGTCGGGCTGGTCGGCCCGAACGGAGCGGGAAAGACGACCCTGCTTCAGCTGGCAGCCGGGCTGCTCAGGCCGACGTCAGGCACGATCACGGTCCTCGGCGGCCAGCCAGGCAGCAGTCCCGCGCAGCTGGCTAAGGTCGGCTTCGTCGCGCAGGACGCGCCGACCTACGGGCGGCTGTCGGTCGCCGGGCACCTTCGGATGGGCGACTGGCTCAACCCGGGCTGGGATGGCGAGCTGGCAGAACGCCGGATCGCGCAGTTCGGCCTCGCCCCGCGTCAGCGGGCTGGCTCGCTTTCCGGCGGCCAGCGCGCCCAGCTCGCCCTCACCATGGCGGTCGCGAAACGGCCCGAGCTCATCTTGCTCGATGAGCCGGTGGCGAGCCTTGACCCGCTTGCCCGGCGTGAGTTCCTGCAGGGCCTCATGGAGGTCGTCGCCGAGCAGGGGACAAGCGTTGTGCTCTCCTCGCACCTGATCGCTGACCTGGAGCGGGTGTGTGACTACCTCGTCGTGCTCGTCGCCTCCCGAGTTCAGCTGGCCGGAGAGGTGAGCGAACTGCTCGCGTCGCACCACCGCCTGTCCGGCCCGCGCAGGGACCCGGGCACCCTTCCGGCCGGCCAGGAAATCATCGAGGCCAGCCACACCGACCGGCAGACCACCCTCCTCATCCGCAGCGACGGCCCGGTCCTCGACCCGGCTTGGACCGTCAGGCCGGTCAGCATGGACGATCTCGTCCTCGCCTACATGAGCCGGGCGCGCGACACGCAGGCCAGCCACCGACTCGGATTGGAAGTCGTTCGATGATCAGGTTCGCCTGGCTTCAGGCCCGCACGCAGACGGCGGTGGCCGCGGCCGCGCTGGCAGCCGCCGCGATACTCACCGCGATCACCGGCCCGCGGCTGCTCCACTTCTACGAGACGGTCGTCGCCACCTGCGGGTCGCGCAACGACTGCGTGCCGGTCACCACGACCTTCCTGTCCAGTTACCGGTTCATGCAGATAGCCCTGCCGCCGGTCCTTCTCGTCCTGCCCGCCCTCCTCGGCGCCTTCTGGGGCGCGCCGCTCCTCGCCCGCGAGCTTGAGACCGGAACCTTCCGCCTCGCCTGGACCCAGAGCGTCACCAGGCAGCGCTGGCTCGCCGTCAAGCTCGGCCTCACCGGCCTGGCGAGCATGGCCGTCGCCGGGCTTGCCAGCCTCATCCTCACCTGGTGGTTCAGCCCTATCGACCGGGTCCAGATGAACCGGCTCACCCCGGCCGTGTTCGGCGTTCGCGGCATCACCCCGATCGGCTACGCCGCCTTCGGGTTCGCTCTCGGGGTCATTGCCGGAGTCCTCATCCGCCGCACGATTCCCGCCATGGCCGCCACCATCGCGGCCTTCACTGCAACCCGGCTGGCCTTCGCCTACTGGGTGACGCCGCACCTCATCGCGCCGCTTCGGGTCGTCTCGGCACTCGCGGTCCGTGCGGGAAGCGGCCCGGCGCCGCTGCAGGGCGGTGGTGTTGTCAAGCCCGGTGACTGGGTTGTCTCTGACCTGGTCATCAACGGGGCCGGGAGGGTAATCGGGGCGAACGGCGGGATCGGCCCCAACGGCGAGATTGGCCTTCACGTGACCAACGGAACGGTCGCCCTAGTGGGAGTGGGCGCGTGCCCCAACAAGTTCCCCGCTCTCGGCGGCGGGGTACGCACCGGAGGATCGCCGCCCGCGGGCGTCAACGCGGCCCTGCAGGAGTGTGTCGACAAGCTCGGGGTCCGGGATGTGGTCACGTATCAGCCGCTGAGCCGCTACTGGGCGCTGCAGTGGTACGAGACGCTGATCTTCATCGGACTCGCCATCGCCTTGGCCGGACTCTGCTTCTGGCGAGTTCACCGCTCCCCGGTGTGACCTATCCGTCTCCAGGACACCAGTTGAGGCCCGCCGGCACACTGACGCCGCCGTCTCACTACCCTTCGGGCTGGCTGGCGCCGGCGTACCGGCATAGCCAACTCGGTGGCGGCGGCGAGTCAGTACGTTGGTGGGCCGGTGGCGGCGGCGAGTCAGTACGTTGGTGGGCCGGTGGCGGCGGCGAGTCAGTACGTTGGTGGGCCGGTGGCGGCGGCGAGTCAGTACGTTGGTGGGCCGGTGGCGGCGGCGAGTCAGTACGTTGGTGGGCCGGTGGCGCGGATGAGTCAGTACGTTGGTGGGCCGGTGGCGCGGATGAGTCAGATCAGGCTGGATGGGGCGATGGCCGGAGTGCTCTAAATATCCGGCGCCGGCACCTCAGGCGTCACGGACCGCCCTCGAATGTCGGCGGGTACCGCTAGGGTCACTTGCCATGCGGTTCCTGCACACCTCCGACTGGCACCTGGGACGCTCGCTGTACCGGGCTGACCTGCGGGCTGCCCAGGCGGCGTTCCTTGACCACATGGTCGAGACGGCGCGAGCGGAGCGAGTGGATGCCGTCCTGGTCTCCGGGGACGTGTACGACCGCGCCATCCCGCCACTGGACGCGGTCGCGGCCTGCGAGGACGCGCTGCTCCGGCTGCGCGCCGCCGGAGCGCGGGTGATCCTCATCAGCGGCAACCACGACTCGGCCCGGCGACTGGGCTTCAGCAGCGCGCTCATCGACGCCGCCGGGGTTCACCTGCGCACCCGTGCCAGCTCCCTGGCCTCGCCGGTACTGCTCGACGACGACTACGGGCAGGTCGCGGTCTACGGCATCCCCTACCTGGAGCCAGCCGTCGGGCTGCCTGCAGATGGCTCCGAGGAGGCGAGTCCCCTGTCGACCCCTCGGCTCAGCGGGGACGGTCCGCTGACACACCCCTGCCCGGAGGAACCCGCACAAACCGCGGGCCCCCAGGCCATCCCGCCTACCGGGCCGGGCACGACCCCCCTGGGCGACGGACCCGGCCGCCGTAGTCATGAGGCGGTAGTTGGACAGGCATTGCGGCGGGTGCGTTCGGAGGCGCGACAACACGGAGCGCGCACGGTCGTCATGGCGCACGCGTGGGTGGTCGGCGGGGAGGGCAGCGACTCCGAGCGGGACATCAAGGTTGGCGGGGTGGGGGACGTGCCCGCGGCGCTGTTCGACGGGTTCGGCTACGTGGCGCTCGGGCACCTGCACGGTCAGCAGGTGGTCGCCGAGCACATCCGCTACAGCGGCTCCCCGCTGCCGTACTCCTTCTCCGAGCGCGATCACCGCAAGGGCAGCTGGCTGGTCGAGCTGGGCGAGAACGGCAAGATGCTGGCCGAGCACGTAGCCGCCCCGGTCTACCGCCGGCTGAGGGTGCTGCGCGGCACGCTGGACAGCCTGCTGGAGTCGCGGGACCACGATGGCCTGGAGGGAGACTTCCTCGCGGTGACGCTCACCGACGTCGTCCGGCCCGACGCGGCCATGGACCGGCTGCGGCGGCGGTTCCCGCACGTGCTCACGCTGGAGTTCGAGCCGGCGGGGGAGGTCCGCGCCGAGCGGTCGTACGGCGCGCGAGTGCGCGGGAAGAGCGACCTGGAGGTAGCGGCCGAGTTTCTGCAGCACGTGCGCAACGCCGGCCCCACGCCAGGGGAACAAGACCTGCTAGCGGCGGCGTTCGCGGCGGCTGCTCGCGCTGGCGTTGACGGGGCGGCGCAGGAGGCTGCCGACGGGGCCACGGCGGAGGTGCCATGAGGCCGCACCGGCTAAAGGTCACCGCGTTCGGGGCGTTCGCCGCGGCGGTGGAGGTCGGCTTCGACGAGCTGGACGGGCTGTTCCTGCTGCACGGCGAGACTGGCGCCGGCAAGACGACGCTGCTCGACGCGATCGCCTACGCACTGTATGGCCGGGTACCGGGGGAGCGCGGCAAGGCCAAGCGGCTGCGCTCGGATCACGCCGCGCCCGATGTCCGCACCGAAGTGGAGCTTGAGGCCACGGTCGGCGGGCGACGGCTGCGGATCAGCCGCGCGCCCGAGTGGGAGCGCCCCAAGAGGTCCGGCACCGGGACCACCAAGGCGCCAACGTCGGTCCGCCTCGATGAGCTGACCCCGGCCGGCACGTGGGAGAGCAAGTCCACCAGGGTCGGCGAGGCGGATGCCGAGATCGAGCACCTGATGGGCATGAGCGCGGAGCAGTTCTTCCAGGTGGTCCTGCTCCCGCAAGGACAGTTCGCGCAATTCCTGCACGCGGGCGCGGAAGCGCGAGCGGACCTGCTGCAGCGGCTGTTTGGCACCGACCGGTTCCGCGCGGTCGAGCAATGGCTCGCCGAGCGACGAGTGCTGACCGCCCGGCGGGTCGAGGCGGCGACAGACGCGGTGACCCAGCTGATGACGAGGGTCGCCCAGGCCGCCGGCCAGCCGAGGCCCGAGTCCGAAGCAGGCTGGCCGGGCCCACCTGGTCCCGCCGCCGCCCCCGAGACCGGCCCTGCGAATCCCCCTGACCGCGCCGGCGGCGAGGCCATCGATGACATCCCGTGGCAGGTGGCGTGGGCTGCGGGCCTGCTGGCGAGCGCCACCGCCCGGCAGGAGGAAGCCGCCGTCGACGCGGCGGCGCGCCGGGGCGAGCTTGACTCGGCGCTGGCAGGCCTCAGTGAGGCCGAGCAACTGGCCGGCCGGCAGCGACGGCGCTCCGAGGCTGGTGGCCGCCAGGCGGGGCTGGCAGCGGAGGCACCGTCAGTCGAGGCGCTGCGGCTCGAGCTTGAGGCAGCTCGCCGGGCGGCCGAGGTCGCTCCGGTCCTCGATGAGGCCGAGCGTGCGCGGGACGCGGCCACGAAGGCAACCAGGGCGGGGCAGGAAGCCCGCGCCGGCATCCCGGCCGACGTCGTTTCCGCCGACGTCACCGCCGAGACGCTGCGGGCTGTCGCGAGACAGCAGCGGGTACGGTTCGGGCAGCTGGAGCAGCTGCGGTCGGTGGCGCGGCAGGCCTCGGACGAGGACAAGGCCGCTGCCCAGGCCAGCAGCAAGGCAGCCGAGCTGGCCTGCGCCCTCAAGGATGCCTGGACGCAGGCCGACCAGTGCCGTGCCGCCCGGCCCGGGGTGAGCAACGCCCGGCACGAGGCCAGCCAGGCGGCGTCGCAATTGCCGTCGGCGCAGGCGACAGCGGGTACCAGCCGTCAGGTCGCCGACGACTGCGCCGAGCTGGTCGCGGCGCGGACCTCTCGCCAGGCGCTGGCCACGGCGCACCTCACCGCCAGGGAACGGGCAGTCGGGCTGAGGGAACAGGCGCAGCGGCTCCGCGAGGCGCGGATCGACGGGATGCGTGCCGAGCTCGCCGCCGCCCTCGTCGACGGCGCGCCCTGCCCTGTGTGCGGATCCCTTGACCATCCTGAGCTGTGCGAGCTGACCGGCTCGCCAGTCAGCCGCGAGCAGGAGCAGGCGGCCTACGCGGCCGCCGACGAGGCGGCCGCCGAGGCGGACAAGGCGGGGCAGCGGGTGGCCGCGGCCGACGCGGTCATCAGCGGGCTGGCCTCGCGGCTGGCGTCGGCGGGCCTGGAACTGCCGGAAGGCCTGGAACTGCCGGAAGGCCTAGCCCTGCCGGAAGGCCTGGCCGGGCCAGGCCCCCTAGCCGGGCTGGACCTGGCAGCCGTGGATGACCTGGTCATGCTCGCGGCCGTCGCCCGCCAGGCCGACCTGGCCGCCGTGGACGCCGAGGCGTCAGCCACGCGGCTGGCTGGCGCCGCCGCCAGGCTCGATCGAGCTCCAACGGGAGCTTGAGGACCTGGACGCCGCGCTCGGCCAGGCCGAGCGCAAGCAGGCGGAGCTGTCCGAGCAGCGGACCGCCGCGGCCCGCGAGGCGGAAAGCGCCTCGCGGCGCGCCGCGAACTGCCGGGAGGCACTGCGCTCCCAGCTTGGCGACGTCGTCAGCCTTGACGAGGCCCTCACCACGGCGCAGTGGCTGGCGGACGCGGCGGCGTCCGCCGCCCAGGCGATGGATGACGCCGCCAGCGCGCGGACGAGCGAGGATGCGGCCGCCGAGCGGGCCATCCTCGCCGCGGCCAGTGCGGGCTTCGGCGGGACTACCGAACCGGCGGACATGACCGGAGTCGACGCCGCCCGCGCCGCCGTGCGGGACCTGGACTGGCGCAAGACGGCCGACATGCGGATCCGGGAGCACGACGGCGCGGTCGAGGCGGTCGAGAGCGTGCTGGCCGACCCGGAACTAGATGTCACGCTCGATCCGCCCGCCCCGGTCGCTGCCCGGCGTGAGGCGGTCGAGGCGGCGCGCGCCCGCCGCGACCAGGCGGTGGATACCCACAGCCAGGCACGGCACGCCGCCACGCAGCTGGCCGGCCTCAAGCCGCGGCTGGCCGAGGCGCTGGCCGAGCTCGCGCCACTGGAGGCGAGGGCGGCCGAGGCCAAGCGGCTCGCGGACCTCGCCAACGCGTCCACCACGGCCAACCAGTACAAGATGACCCTTACGGCGTTCGTGCTGGCGGCCCGCCTGGAGGAGGTGGCGGCGGCGGCGAGCCAGCGGCTGCTCACCATGACCGTCGGCCGGTACTCGCTGGTGCACACCGACGCGCGCAAGGGGGCGGGCAGGGCGGGACTCGGGCTGCTGGCGTGTGACTCGTGGACCGGACAGGACCGGGACACCTCGACGTTGTCGGGAGGCGAGACGTTCCTGGCCAGCCTCGCCCTCGCGCTGGGACTCGCCGACGTGGTCACCGCCGAGGCCGCGGGCACGCCAATGGAGGCACTGTTCGTGGACGAGGGGTTCGGCACGCTCGACGAGGACACCCTCGATGAGGTCATGACCGTCCTGGACGCGCTGCGTGAGGGTGGTCGCATGGTCGGCATCGTCAGCCACGTCAGTGAGCTCCGCCAGCGCATCCCCGCCCGGATCCACGTCCGCAAGGGCCACCACGGCAGCCATGTCCTCGTCACCACGGGCTAACCGCAGCGAGCACGGGAAACCCCAGCCCGGTAGGCGGTAGCCGGGGGGTCGACAGGGGGGTCGTCCCCCCGGGGCTGCACCGTGCACTAGTCTCCACATCATGGCTGCGGAATCCTCTTTTGACATCGTGAACAAGCCGGACAAGCAGGAGATCGACAACGCCCTCAACCAGACGGCGAAGGAGATCGTCAGCCGGTTCGACTTCAAGGGCGTCGACGCCGGCATCAAGTGGTCTGGTGAGGCCATCGAGCTGCAGGCCAACAGCGAGCAGCGGGTCAGCGCGGTGCTGGACGTCTTCAAGGAGAAGCTGGTCAAGCGCTCGCTATCGCTGAAGCTCATCGACGCGTCCGAGCCGGCCCTGTCGGGCAAGCTCGCGAAGATCACCGTGACGATCGCGAACGGCATCAGCCAGGACAACGCGAAGAAGGTCTCCAAGCTCATCCGCGACAAGGCTCCCAAGACCGTCAAGGCCCAGATCCAGGGCGAGGAGCTCCGCGTCTCCAGCAAGAGCCGCGACGACCTGCAGGAGGTCCAGCGCCTCATCCGTGAGGAAGACTTCGACTTCGCGGTCCAGTTCGTCAACTACCGCTAGGGTCCCCGCAGGCGGGGCGCCACCCAGGGCATCGGGCGACATTATCGCCGGTCGCCTCCGGGGCGCCCGCGGACAGCAGGGCAACGAGGGTGCAGCCGGGGGCACCGGCATGTGTAGAATCAACTGCGGGGCGGGAATTGCCCCGATTCGCCTGCTGTTATTGCACGTGCTCTTCGCGGGAGTCGCGTAGCTTACATGTCGAGCGCGTGAGTGGCAGTTACCCTGGGAAAAGTTTCGTCGAGGTCTCGTGCTCGCGGGTCCCAGAGATTACGATCGGCTTGGGATTACACGAAACCCCTGATTGACCGCCAGGGTGAAGGCGGACCGAGCTGGGGGCTTTCCTGGCAGTGCGGCCTTGTAGTGCCAGGCGGCGTCAATATGGCAATGGATGGGCAATGAGGGGGTTCCGCATGTCGGTTCCTGCTGTGCGCCGGATAGTCGTCGGAGTGGACGGCTCAGCGGATTCGGTGATAGCGCTGCGGTGGGCGTGCCGTGAGGCCGCCATCCGCGGGGCCGAGGTCCACGCGGTCCACGCCTACGAGGGACCGCTGCACAGCCCCGCGAGCTACGCGGTCCCAGCCCCGGAAGATTCCTGGGGCATGCCCGCTGACGACGCGCAGATGTGGAAGGCCGCGCTCGCCGACCTGCCACCTGGCATCCGCGTCCGCACGGAGAGCGCGGTCGGGCTCGTGGCGCGCGTGCTGCGCGACCGCTGCCAGGGCGCCGACATGCTCGTGCTGGGGACGGCGAGTGATGTCCCTGACCAGGCCTGGTCGGCCGGCCCGGTTATCCGGGCCTGCCTGCGGCGCTTCCCCTGCCCGGTGGTCGTCATCAGCCCTGAGCTGGACGGCGGGTGGGGACGCGATGCCGCTCGCGAGATCGCGGCCCGTGACGTTGCCGCGGTGGTCGCTGTCGGGGCGGGCGGGGTCGCCCCGACGATCGTGGAGCGCGAGGGCATGCCCGTCGGGGTCGGCGCCTGACCAGCCCCACGGGCACCTGACCAGCCCCACGGGCACCTGACCAGCCCCACGGGCACCTGACCAGCCCCATGGGCACCTGACCAGCCCCACGGGCACCTGGGGCATCTCGCGGTGGCCCGCCGTAATGTTGCCTTCATGGACCCAGTTACTCCGGCCACCGAGCCGATCGTCACCGACAATCCGCAGGAGTCCCGGTTCGAGATCCTCGTCGGCGGTGAGCGGGCCGGGCTAGCGCAGTATCGCCTGCGGGGCCAGGTGATCAGCCTTAACCACACCGAGGTCGACGAGAAGTTCCAGGGCCTTGGCCTAGCCGGGAAGCTCACCCGAGCCGTCCTGGACCAGGCCCGCGAGCGCGGCCTCGCTGTCTTGCCGTACTGCCCTTACGTCAGGTCATGGATCGCCAAGCACCCTGACTACCTCGACCTGGTCCCCCAGGACAAGCGCCCGCAATTCGGCCTCTGACCCAACACCGGCGTGAAGATTAGGGCGAATACCCCGTTACCGTGGACATTTTTCAGGACAGTGGCCGCATCGCCTCGAAGAAATCCCGCGCCGGCCGGGATATTTTAGCGGAGCTGAATTTGCAGCGCAATACCCGGCGCAAACGGTGGCGCGCTGACGGGCCTGTTGCCACGGACGTGGTGCCTGTGACGGACCCCGTGTCGCTGCCCGATACGATCATGGGCGTGACCTGCGTCTGGCTGCCCAGCCCGCCCAAGGATGGCTCCCTGCCCAAGGGAGTCACCGCTGACATCTGGAACGGCGGCGAGCTGCTGCCTGGCTCGGCGGATGAGGTCGAGCTCGTCGTTGTCCCGCCGAGGGTGGCGCCGGACCATCTGCGGACCGTCCTGCATGGACTGAAGAACCTGCGGGTCGTCCAGCTCGTGACGGCGGGCGCCGATCACATCATTCCGGCGGTGCCAGCGGGCGTGACGCTGTGCAACGCACGGGGCGCGCACACCCCGGCGACGGCCGAGTGGACCGTCGGGGTGATCATCGCTACGCTGCGCCAGTTCCCCCGGTTCGTGCTCGCCCAGCGCGACGGGCACTGGGACTTCGCCGCCAGCGACTCCGTCGCGGGCAAGCACGTGCTCATCGTCGGCTACGGGTCGATCGGCCAGGCGGTCGAGCGGCGGCTGGCCGGCTGGGACGTCACGATCAGCCGGGTCGCCCGCACCGCCCGCCCGGCGACGGCCGACGGCGCCCCTGAGGTACACGGGATGGAAGACCTGCCGGCGCTACTGCCGGCCGCCGACGTCGTCGTCATCCTCGTGCCGGTGACCGACGCGACCAGGAACATGGTCGACGCCAGGTTCCTGGCCACCATGAAGGACGGCGCGCTGCTGGTCAACGCGGCACGAGGCGTCCTGGTGGACACTGACGCGCTGCTGCCGGAGCTCGCGTCCGGCCGGCTGCGGGCCGCCCTTGACGTCACCGCGCCCGAGCCGCTCCCGCCGGGCCACCCACTGTGGTCCGCGCCAGGCCTGTTGCTTACCCCGCACGTCGGTGGGTTCGTCCGCGAGTGGGACGATGTCGGCTACGCCGTGGCCCTCTCCCAGATCGCTCGCTACGCCGCCGGGCAGCCACTGCATAACGTGGTCGGCGAGCGCGGCTATTAGGCCACGGCCCGTTCGTTACAGGTCAAGAAGGAGAATCACCATGGCTTCCGCCAGGCCCGAGGTTGACCCGTCGGTGGCGCACATCGCGCGCGTCCAGGACTACTGGCTGGGGGGCAAGGACCACTTCGCGGTCGACCGGGCGGCCGGGGACGAGGCCATCGTGGCATTGCCCGACATGGTGGCCTCCGTGCGGAACACCCGGGCCTTCCTCGGCCGCACCGTCCGCTTCCTGGCGACCGACATGCGCATCTGGCAGTTCCTCGACATCGGCACCGGCATCCCGACCGCGTCCAACACCCACGAGGTCGCCCAAGCGGTCACGCCGGAGGCCAGGATCGTCTACGTCGACAACGACCCGATGGTCTTGGCGCACGCCCGGGCACTGCTCACCAGCCACCCCATGGGCATGACGTCCTACATCGACGCTGACCTGCGCGACGCGGGCGTGATCTTGGACGAGGCGGCAGACCTGCTGGACTTTCGCCAGCCCGTCGCCGTGATCCTCATGGCGGTGCTGCAGTTCATCCCGGACGAGGCCGACCCGTGGGCGATCGTCGGCCGCCTGATGGACGCCGTCCCAGCGGGAAGCTACCTGGTGATCTCGCACCCAGCCTCCGACATCCAGGCCACGGCGATGGCCGGCATGGCGACCAGGCTAAACAAGACGATGGCGCAGAAGGTCAAGCCGCGCTCGAAGCAGGAGGTCACCCGCTTCTTCGACGGCCTGGAGATGATCGAGCCCGGTGTCATCCGCTGCCCCGAGTGGCGTCCGGTGAACGAGGGCGACGGCGCGGGCAAGTCCACCATGTGGGGTGGAGTCGGCCGCAAGCGGTAGGCGCGACGCCCGCCAGCCAGCGGGTGGCGGGCGCGTAACCTCGATGAGGCCCGAGGGTATGTCCGGGTTACTGCGGACCGTCTACGATGGCCCCATGCGACGTGCTCAGCGAGCGGGAACGTGACCACCGCAGGTGGTACCGAAGCTGCCAGCCCGGGCGCGGCCCCCGCGCGACCGGTGATCTTCACGGTGGACGACGACCCGGCGGTATCCCGGGCGGTCGCCCGTGACCTGCGACGGCAGTACGGGGAGAAATGGCGGATTGTCCGCGCCACCTCCGGTGCGGACGCCCTCGACGCGTGCCGGCAGATCAGGCTGCGCGGCGAGCAGGTCGCCGTGCTGATCGCGGACTACAAGATGCCCGAGATGACCGGCATCGAGTTCCTCGAGCAGGCGATGGATGTCTTCCCGTTCGCCAAGCGGGTGCTGCTGACCGCCTACGCCGACACGGAGGCCGCGATCGCCGCGATCAACGTCGTCGACCTCGACCACTATCTCCTCAAGCCGTGGGACCCGCCGCAGGAGAAGCTCTACCCAGTCCTGGATGACCTTCTCGCCGCCTGGTGCCGGACGGAGCGGAAGGCGATCCCGACGGCGAAGCTTGTCGGCCACCGGTGGTCGGCTCGTTCGGCTCGGTTGAGGGAGTTTCTTGCCCGCAGCCGGGTGCCCTATCAGTGGTACCCCTCCGACAGCCCGGAGGGGGAGAGCCTGCTGGCGGCGGCCGGAGTGGACGGCCGCGTGCTGCCCGTGCTGATCACCGAGCAGGCGGACGTCCTGGTTGACCCCGCCCCGGCGCAGCTCGCGGCGCGGGTCGGCCTCGCCACGATCCCGGACCACGAGTTCTACGACCTCGTCGTGATCGGCGGCGGCCCGGCCGGGCTGGGCGCGGCCGTCTACGGTGCATCCGAGGGGCTGAAGACCGTCGTCGTGGAGAAGAGCGTCCTGGGCGGGCAGGCCGGGCAGAGCTCCAGGATCGAGAACTACCTCGGCTTCCCCGACGGCGTCAGCGGCGGTGACCTCACCTACCGGGCCCGGCTGCAGGCGGAGAAGTTCCGCGCCGAAATGGTGCTGACCCGGCACGTGACGGGCGTGGAGATCAGTGGCACGGCGCGCACCATCCGCTTCGACGACGGCACCAGCCTCAGCGCGCGGGCGGTAATCGTGGCGACTGGCGTGATCTACCGGCAGCTTCCGGCCGTCGGCTGCGAGGCACTGACCGACCGCGGCGTCTACTACGGCGCGACGCTCAGCCAGGCCGGCGACTGCCGGGGCATGGACGTCTACGTCGTCGGCGGGGCCAACTCCGCGGGCCAGGCGGCGGTCAACCTGGCGGTCAAGGCCGGCGCCCGGACGGTCACCATGCTGGTGCGCGCGCCCGACCTGACCACGTCGATGTCGTACTACCTCATCGAGCAGATCAACGCCATCCCGAACATCGTCATCCGCCCGTGCACCGAGGTCGTCGAGACGATGGGCGACGTGCACCTGCAGCGGATGGTCCTGCGTGACATGAAGACGGGAGAGCAGGAGAGCGTCGACTGCGCGCACCTGTTCGTGTTCATCGGAGCGGAGCCGAGGACCGACTGGCTCGACGGGGTCGTCGCCCGAGACGACCGGGGCTTCATCCTGACCGGCCCGGACCTGCTGGACGGCCACCTGGGCGACTGGACGCTCAGCCGGCCGCCGTACCACCTGGAGACCAGCGTGCCGGGCGTGTTCGTCGCCGGGGACGTCCGGGCCGAGTCCGCCAAGCGCGTCGCGTCGGCGGTCGGTGAGGGGGCGATGGCCGTCATGCTCGTGCACCGGTACCTGGAGGGCAGCTGATGAGCGACCCCGACCGCAGCGACCCCGACCGCTGCGACCCCGAGGAACTGCGCACCCTGTTCCTGTTCGACAAGCTCAGCGACTCCCAGCTCGCCGCGCTGTGCCAGGAGGGCCACGTGCAGGTCATGCAGCCCGGCCGCGTCTTCAGCGAGGGGGATGAGGCCACCTGCTTCTACGTCCTGCTCCAGGGCACTGTCGTCACCTCGCGCAACGTCGCCGGCGACGATGTCGAGATCACCAGGACGAGCCAGCGCGGGGTGTACTCCGGGGCCTTCCGGGCCTACGCGGGCGACCGGTTCCCGCAGGTCTACACGAACTCCCTGCGGGTCACCGAGCCGTCCCGGTTCTTCGTGCTGTCGGCCGACGCGTTCGCCCGGCTCATGCGCGAGTGGTTCCCGATGGCGGTCCACCTGCTAGAGGGGCTGATCACTGGTGGCCACGCCATGCGCGAGGCTGTTGACCGCAGGGAGCGCCTGCTCGCGCTCGGCGCGCTATCGGCCGGGCTGACCCACGAGCTGAACAACCCGGCCGCCGCGGCCGTCCGCGCCACCGCCAGCCTGCGCGAGCGGGTCGCCGGCATGCGAGGCAAGCTCGCCTTGCTGTCGAAGGGCCGCTATCAGCGTGCCACCTTCGAGAGCCTCGTCAGGCTGCAGGAGGGCGCCGTCGAGAAGGTCGCCAAGGCCCCGGCGCAGGGGGCGCTGGCGACGTCCGACGCTGAGGACGTCCTGTCCGACTGGCTCGACGACAATGGCATCGGCGACGGCTGGCAGGTCGCCCCGACCTTCGTCGCGGCCGGCCTGACAACCGAGTGGCTAGAGGAAGTCAAGGCCACCGTCGGACAGGAGGCCCTGGAGCCGGCTGTCCGCTGGCTCAACTACACGGTCGAGACCGAGTTGCTCATGACCGAGATCGAGGACGCGACGCAGCGGATCTCGACGCTGGTCGGCGCGGCAAAGCAGTACTCGCAGCTCGACCGGACCCCGTTCCAGGTCATCGACGTTCACGACCTGCTCGACTCCACGCTCATGATGCTCAACGCGAAGATCACGCAAGCGGGCATCACGGTCAAGAAGGACTACGACCGCACGCTGCCCAAGGTTCCCGCTTACGCGGGCGAGCTGAACCAGGTATGGACCAACCTCATCGACAACGCCGTCGACGCGATGGCCGCGAGCGCGACCCGTACGCTGACGGTTCGCACGGCCCGCGAGGAGCAGTGCGCGCTCATCGAGTTCGGTGACACCGGCCCCGGCATCCCGGCCGCCATCCAGCACCGGATCTTCGAGCCGTTCTTCACGACGAAGGAAGTCGGCCACGGTACGGGCCTCGGCCTCGATATCTCGTGGCGTATCGTAGTCAACAAGCACCACGGAGATCTCCGCGTCACTTCCGCACCAGGAGACACGCGGTTCCAGGTCCTCCTTCCCGCAACGCAGGCACAGAACGGACCCGCCAGCTCATGACACCTCCACCCGTCGGCATCAACCCCGACTCCCGCCCCAGCGGCACCGGCTGCGCGGAGTGCGATGAGGCGGGTGGCTGGTGGGTGCACCTGCGCCGGTGCACCCAGTGCGGGCACATCGGCTGCTGCGACACCTCGCCGGCCCAGCATGCCAGCGCGCACTGGCGACAGACCGGGCACCCGGTGATCCGCAGCTTCGAGCCGGGGGAGAGCTGGTTCTGGGCCTACCCGACCGAAGACTTCTACGACTCCGGCCCAGTCCTGGCCGATCCCCAGCACCACCCGGCCGACCAGCCGACCCCGGGTCCCGCCGGGCGCGTCCCGCCCGACTGGGAGTCCAAGATCAACCGGTGAGCAGATCCCGGCCCGGTGACTGGCCTGGCGCAGGCCTGGCAGCACTAGGACGGGTACAGGGACTCCAGGACCTGCGCGACGCCGTCGTCGTCGTTGCTGCCGATGACGTGCGTGGCGACAGCGAGGACCTGCGGGTGGGCGTTGGCCACGGCGCAGGAGGTCCCGGCCCAGGTGAGCAGGGGCAGGTCGTTGGGCTGGTCGCCGAACGCGATGACCTCCGACGCCGGGACGTGCACGCTGGCCGCGATGCGGGCGACGGCCGTTGCCTTGCTGACCCCGACCGCGGCGGCCTCGATGAGGCCCTTGGCATTGGAGTGGGTCACGGCGACCATGTCGGCTAGCAGCGGGCCGGTGAGGGCGAGCAGGTCATCGCAGCTGTAGCCGAGGTGGCGGCCAAGGAGCTTGGCGGCGGGCCGGGCGGTCAGCGCGTCGTCGTCAAGGCGCGGGCCCGCGTCGCCGACGTCGAACATCACGGGCTGGAACAGGTGGTCCAGGGCCCTGCCGTCGGGGTACTCGACGGCGATCGCGATGCCGGGGACCGCCTCGCGGAGCCTGCGCACCGCGACAGCCAGTTGCCGCGCAGGGATAAGTTCCACCGGGGTGACCTCGCCGGTGGCCATGTCATAGGCGAGCGCGCCGTTGGAGCAGATAGCGGCGCCGCGGTGGGCGAAGATGTCGGCAATCTCCCGCATGGCACGCGGCGGCCGCCCGGTGACCAGGACGAACACCGCCCCGGCCCGCTCGACGCGGGAGAACGCCGCGACCGTCCGGGCGGAGATCGTGCCGTCGTCGCGGACGATCGTCCCGTCCAGGTCAGTGGCCACCAGCCGGGGCCGCGGTCGCGTCCCGCCCCGGTTCAGCATGTCATTGTGCTCAGCCATCGGAAGCTGACGATACAGGGGGATCCGGGTGCCGCTCACCAGGGACCGCGATTAGTCATCGCACGCCGCGCGGGCGGAACTGCACGCTGATCCGCGGGCCGGTGCCGCTAGCCGACTTGGGAACGGCGCGCTCGCATGCCCGCTGGCAGTTGCCGCCCATGACGCTCATGCCTCCACCATAGCGCACCCTGTCAAACACCCGTTCGACAGAGCCTCTTGGGGTTGCCGCTGTGAAGCGCGAGCGTTGCGGCAGTGGCGGCAGTGGCTGAGGTGGTCGAGGTGGCTGAGGCGCAGTGGAGCGGGTGAGCTTGACCTAGATTTTACCTAGCGTCGGCTTCATTCACCCCGGGCGATATCGCTACCGGCGAGTAGTAAATTCCGCCATTTATGCCGCCAATTCGGACCAATAGGACGACCGTAATTAGGTTATGGTCGCCTTAAGGCGCGGATGTCGCACTGGCCATCTAATGAACGCACTGTAGCCGATAGCAACTATCCGTGTAACGCCGAAACCAGTATGCGGCGAGTCCAGGCTGAAAAGCCGGACCCACCGCATACTGGTTCGCTGCAGGCAAGTTGACATTACCGGCGGGGCGTAAGTCGGGATGCGCTCCGAGAACCCCGGCCGGGCAGTGCCGCGCGGAAGAAGAGGCAGGTCAGACGGTGCGGACCTGAGCGGCCTGCGGCCCTTCGGCCCCTGAGTGACGTTGTACTCGACCTTCTGGTTTTCTTCGAGCGTACGGTAGCCGCTCGCCTCGATTGCAGAGAAGTGAACGAAGACGTCTGCGCTCCCGTCATCGGGAGCGATGAAACCGAAGCCCTTGTCCGGGTTGAACCACTTTACGGTTCCCTGAGCCATTTGCTGTATATCCTTCGAGACGAGCCGGAGATCCGCGCACCTCGCGCGGATCAACTGCGGATTGTGCGGCCGCCGTAGGCATAACCGTGAACGGATTCACGATCTTTTAGCCGGGGAACGGCTAGGGCCAATCTACCGCACTTGCGGTGAGGATCTGCACCCCTCTTTGGAAAAGTCACCCGGCTTGGTTAGCTCACAGCGGAATCCCCATGCCAGGTGCTCAGGAGTCCTTACGAGCCGCCGCCCCGCGACCGTGCTCGCGATGCTTTCCGGCCGTGCGCCCGCCGCCACTTCCCATTTGACCAGAACGTCCCCGCCAGCTTCCCGGACGTCCCGATTCCTCGTCCTGACGGGGCCGCCGGGGCCGCCGGGGGCTGTCGGAGGACAAGCCACCGCCGACGCCGGAGCCGCCACGGCGGCCCTTGCGGGGCCGGTCGCCCGCCACGGACTCCGGCGGGACGACTGGCGGCGGCGCCACCGGGCCCGCGATCACGCGCAGCGCCGCGGAACCGGGCTCGGCGACCTGGACCGAGGCCGGGGTCACGCCCGCGTCGCGCATCAGGCGGCTGACGTCGCGGGACTGCGACTTGGTCTGCACCGTGATCACCGTGCCACTGGCGCCACCGCGGGCCGTGCGGCCCGAGCGGTGCGTGTACGCCTTGTGCTCGGCTGGCGGGTCGGCGTGGATCACCAGGTCGACGCCGTCCACGTGGATGCCACGGGCGGCGACGTCGGTCGCGACCAGGACCCGGACGTGGCCGGCGGTGAACTTGGCGAGGTTCCTGGCCCGCGCCGCCTGCGACAGGTTGCCATGCAGGTCGATGGCGGGAATCCCGGCTTCGGTGAGCTTCTTGGCCAGCTTCTCCGCGCCGTGCTTGGTCCGGGTGAACACCAGCGACCTGTTGTCGCCGCTGACCAGGTCGGCCACAACGCCGTTGCGGTTCTCGAAGGTGACGGTGAAGACCCGGTGGTCGATCGCCGCGGGGGTAGAACTGTCATCGACCGAGTGCAGCACCGGGGCGGACATGTAGGTCCTGGCGAGCACGTCCACCGCCCCGTCGAGGGTCGCGGAGAACAGCAGTCGCTGCCCGCCCGCCGGGGTGCCGTCAAGCAGGCGGCGCACCGTGGGCAGGAAGCCGAGGTCGGCCATGTGGTCCGCCTCGTCAAGCACGGTGATCTCGACGTCGCCGAGGTCACAGACGCCCTGCTCGATGATGTCCCACAGGCGGCCGGGACAGGCGACGACGATGTCCGTGCGGCGGTTCATGGCGGCGATCTGCGGCCGGTAGGACACGCCGCCGAAGATGGTCGCCACTCGCAGCCCCATGGCCTCGGCGAGCGGGGCGAGGACCTCCTGGACCTGGGTCGCCAGTTCCCGTGTCGGCACTAGCACCAGGCCGCGCGGGCGGCCGGGGGCCGTCACGCCGGAAGACAGCCGTGCCACCATCGGCAGCGAGAAGCCGAGGGTCTTGCCTGACCCGGTCTGCGCGCGGCCCAGGATGTCGCGCCCGGCGAGGGCGTCCGGCAGCGTCGCGGACTGGATCGGGAAGGGCTTGGTGATCCCTGCCTGCGCCAGTGCGGTGACGAGGAACTGCGGCACGCCCAGGGATGCGAAGGTCGCGTCCGGCGAGGGATGCTCGCTCGCGGCGGTCCACACGGTCCCGGTCGCGGCAGGCGGTTGCGATGCGGCGGAGGCAGGGGCCGTCCTGGAAGAGGGAAGCCTGGAGCCCTTGGGACGGGAGGACTCCGGTGCCGGGTCGGTGGTGCCAGCGGAGACCGGGGCCGAGCCGGGGCGGTTGCGCTGGTTCTTCTGGCGGCGGCGCTGCCCCGGGCCGAGGTCGGGCGCAGGTGCCAGGGTCGATCCTGGCACCTCTTCTTCTTCAGTGGAACGGGCATTGCGGAGAACGGCGGAAATATCCGCGCGCAGGACAGTCAAGAAAAACGTCTCCAAGGACTAGGTGTCGCACTGTCGTGTGGTCGTGCTGACGAGGGGCGCCACAGTCCGTGGAAACCTGTTCGCTATACCGACAAGCGACTAAGAACCAGTCAAGTATACCGCGCTCGGTGGAACGCCCCAGCCTGGACCTGCCCGTTAGCCGGTCCACGGCTGTGCCGCGGTCAGTGGCCGGGCTGGCGCCAGCCGCACCAGGGAGTTTGTACGTCACCAGTGCGATCGCAAGGGACATAACGAGCAGTGCTGCCAGCGCATTCCCCGGCCGCTTCCCCGGCCGCGCCCACCGAAAGCACTCGCCCAATTTCACACTGGAACTTGCTGGAATAGCAGGGGTGGGCTACAGTCGCATCCGTGACCGACGCCCAGTGCGCCCGAAGACCGCGCAGCGACCGTCGAGGCGCTGGAAGATCGCATCTCCCAGCTCCGTGCCGCCGTGCGCCGGGCCGTCCTTGACCGGGACTCCCGCCGTGAGGGCGCCCTGCGCCGCGAGCTCGGCGATGCCCAGCAGGCCTGGGACCGCGCGCTTGACGCCACGCGCGGGCAGGTACCCGCGCCCCCGGGCGCCCTCGACCCGGGCGCCGCCATCTCCGACGGCCTCCTAGGGGGCGCCATCGCCGCGGATGACGGCGCCCCGGACTACGACGCCCCGGACTACGACGCCCCGGACTACGGCGCGCCGGGCCGCGGCCGCGTCGCGCTGCTGCCGCTGCGCGAGCAGGTGCACGAGGCACTGAGCCTGCTGCAGGTCCCGGCCGCGCCACGGATCATCGCGACCGTGCACGAGGCGTTCTTCGCGACGTCATTCCCGACCGCCCGGCTTACCAGCCTGCGCCGCGACGAGGAACGCTCGTTCACCAGCAGCAAGTACGCCCGGCCGTACTACATCTGCGCGGCGCTGTCCGCCGACTACCTGTCGCCGTCGCGCGGCCTGCTGGCGATCTCCACCTGGCCGCTTGAGCGCCGGATCATCGGGTCGCTGTCACCGCGGGTGGACTTCCTCATCAGCGCCATCAACATCGCCATGGCGATCGAGCAGATCCCCGAGCCGGTGCCAGCTGCCCGGGCGCTGCTGACCCGGCTTGCCGCCAACATCTGGGGATCCAGCAGCCAGGCCAACGCCGCCGGCGGCCCGTTCGGCGGCCGCGGCAGGATGGACCCGCAGGCGGTCACCCGTGCCGCCGCGGCGGAGCTGGAAGTCCATCAAGACGAGGACCAGCGCATCCGCAGCCAGGGGGCAAGGAGAGCCCGCGAGCAGCTCAGCGACGTGGAGCAGCTCTTCGGGACCGCCTCGTTTCGGGAGGCCACCCGGCGGGACCAGGCCCCCGAGGGGCACTAGATGACCGGGACCGAGCACCGGCTGGCAAGGCTGCGCGGCGGCGAGCTGCCCAAGACGCACAACGCGCGCACCATCGCCGCCCTGGCCACCAATCCCGGCTGCACCCGCCGCGCCCTGCTGGACGCCGCCGCCGTCGACAAGGCCAAGGTCGCCAGCCGGGCGGGCTTCCCCGCCCCGTTCGGCATGTCCCCGTTCGCCCTGGGCCGCGGCATCGCCTTCGAGCGGCGGCTCAAGGACGAGCCGGAGAAGGAACTGCTCATGCTGCTGCGCCAGGCCCTCGACCTGGACATCGCCGAGGTCGGCTTCACCGACCTGAACGACGTCGCCGGCAGCACCGACCTGGACCTGCGGCACCAGCGCACCCGCCAGCTGCTGAGCGCCGCCCCCGGCCAGCGCGGCACGCTGTTCGACCATCCGCTGCTGCGCTTCGCCGTCGGCGGCAGGCACGCTTTCCTGGAACCGGACCTGATCGCGTTCCGCCACGACGACACCGTCCACGTGGTCGAGATCAAGAGCTTCGCCATCATCGACGACCAGGCCGACGGGGCGAAGGTGGCCGCCGCCGCGATCCAGTCAGCCGTCTACGTGCTGGCGCTGCGCGACCTGCTCGGCGACCGGGCGGCCGTGCACCACCAGACCGTCCTGATCGCCCCGAAGGACTTCGCCCTCACGCCCGTCGCGGCGACCCTCGACGTCCGCAAGCAGATGGCCGTCCTCCAGCGGCAGCTGTCGCGGATCGCCGCCATCGACGACCTGCTGGAGCAGGTGCCGCCGGACGTGACGTTCGGCCTCGACCCCGACGGCAAGGGCCAGCCGCGCCGCGACCCGGCGGACCTGAGGCGCGACATCGCGCAAGTGGGGGCCAGCTACGCGCCGCAGTGCCTGGCCAGCTGCGAGATGTGCTACCTGTGCCGGGATGAGGCCAGCGGGACCACCGGGGCGCTGGGCAAGTCCGTCCGCGAGGAGGCCGGCAGCATCGACAGCGTCCAGAAGGTCCTGAGTCACGCCTACGAGAAGGACCCGTACCCAGTCCCCGAGGACCTCGCCGAGGCGGCCGCCATCTTGCGCCGCGCCGCCACGCTGCGCCGCAGGTCCCTGGGGGATACCGCATGAGCGTGCTGACCTCGCTGGCCAGGATCGAGGCCGCCAGCCTCGGCCGCGCCCAGCTCATCCGCACCGTGCGGCACGTCCACATCAGCGATCGGCCACTGGTCTTCATCCCGCTAGGACTGGCCGGGGAGCCGTGCGCGCCGCTGGCCGCCATGGTCGGCGATGACCGGTCAGCGCCCCGGCTACTCGTCGTCACCAGCCCGCTGAACCGGGACGAGCGCTTCGCGTTCGCCGCCGCCCTGGCCGGCATCGTGCTCAGCTACATCGGCTCTTACCTGCCCGGCCCGCAGTCAGCCGCCGCGGTGCCGGCCGAGAAGGAGCCGTACCCCGACGCGCCGCAGCTCATCGTGCCCAACGCCGGCGGCGTGGCCTTCACCAGGCTGCTCGGCCGCTCCACCCGCTTTCGCCCCGTCGCGGGCGAGGGCGCCGTCGCCGCGCCCGTTCCCGTCCTGGGCCGATGGCTGACCCACCTTTCCGAACGATTCCACCCCTCCGCGTCCCTCATCCTCTCCGCGACCGGGGCACTGGCTGCGCACTGGGCGACGGGCCAGTCCGCCGTCGAGGACGAGAACCTGGCGACGCTGCTCGCCTGGATCGCCCCGCCGCCCGGCATGAGCGCAGCGCAGGCGGCCGCGAGCGCGGAAGACCCCGCCCGCTGCCCGCCCGCAGGGCCGGCCACCGACCCGGGCTTCGACCGGGACGTGCTCATCGGCCGGCTCAGGGCTGTCAGGGACGCCCGGCTCGCCGACGACACGAGCGCCGAGCGACGCGCCACCACAGCGCTGAAACACGACCTGCACGAAGTGCTCCAACCGACGTGGAACCTGGTGTGGCAAGCGATCGACCTGCTGCGCTCGCTGCCCGCGGGCGGCCACGTCGCCGACCGGTGGAAAGCAGACCGCATGTCGTTCACCGGGTACGCGAGGTACCTGGACGACGGCGGCTTCCCCCAGCCGAGGAAGGACGCCGCCGTTGACGCCGCTCGCCGGCTGGCCCGGATGGAAGGCGAGCAGCAGCGACTGGATGCGCAGATGGCCTACGACGACCCGCTGGTGATGGCCGAGTACCGGATGACCGGTGAGGCATTCGAGGGCGCGGTCATCCGCGCCGAGCCGACCCGCCTGGATGAGTCCGGCAAGAAGGCCAGGCTCCGGCCCAGGATCTGGGTGGAGACCGCGGAGGAGGTGACCGCCGGGCGGGGAACCGAGTTGCGCTCGCCGGCCCGCCCCAGCCAGAAGGTGGTCGTCATCGACGTCGAGCCGCTGGCGGGGCCGCAGGAGGGCCGGGCGCTAGTGACCCTTGAGCTGCAAAACGGCATGGGCCACGCGCTGGTGCCGAAACCCGGCACGGTCCCCGAGGCCGATGACGTCGTGTGCTACACGACGCTCACGCTGGACTTCCAGCCGTCGCCGGAGTTCCCCAGCCGGGAGGACACCCCGTGGACCCACGGCGGCCCGCCGGGGCAGTACGTGGCAACCGAGCAGGACGCCAGCGAGCCCTGGGACGGCGCGGACTGGGCGGACGACGTCTACGCCAGCGAGGTCCTCGATACCGGCCTCACGGGCGGCGGGCTCTCAGGCGGCGGGGCGCGGGCGGGGAGGCGAGCCCGTGAGCCTGGACGAGGCAGCCCGCCGGGCCGGGCGGGCGACGCAGGAGATCCTCACCGCAATGGACAGCGCCCCGCGCGGGGTGGTCGTGGACTCGCCGCCCGGTGCCGGCAAGTCCACGCTTGTTGTCCGGGTGGCCGGCGAGCTGGTCGGCAAGGGACACCGGGTCATGGTCATCGCGCAGACCAACGAGCAGGTCGACGACCTGGCGGGCGCTTTGGCGCGTTCCCTGGCGCACGACGACCAGCTGCGGGTCGGGCGGCTGGCCGCCGGGACGTACACGACCCCGCAGCGGCTGGCGGACCACGCCAACCTCATCGCGGCGAAGACCATCGGTGAGCTCGACGGCTGCCACGTCGTGGCGTCGACCGCCGCCAAGTGGGCCACCTGCAAGCCCGGGGCGCCGTGGCCATGGGCGATCGTCGATGAGGCGTACCAGATGCGCTCGGACCTGCTGCTGCGTGTCGCCGGGCTCTTCGACAAGGCGCTGTTCGTCGGCGACCCCGGCCAGCTCGACCCGTTCTCCGCCGTCGAGTCCGACCGGTGGCTGGGCCTGTCGTGGGACCCGACACGCAGCGCCGTCGCCGTGATGCTCGCGCACAACGACCACGTTCCGGTCAGGCAGTTGCCGGTCTCCTGGCGGCTGCCTGCCTCGGCGGCGCCTGTCGTGTCCGCCGCGTTCTACCCGTTCAGCCCGTTCGACGCCGCCACGACGGACACCGACAGGCGGCTGGAATGGGAGACGGCGCCGTTCGGCAAGACTGCCACCGACGAGACCCTCGACGAGGCGGCCAGCACCGGGTGGGCGCTGCATGAGCTGCCCGCCGGGCACAAGCCGCGCACCGACCGGGAGGCCGTGGCGGCCTGCGCCGCGCTGGCCGCGCGGCTGCTGAAGCGCGGCGCCGTCGCCACCTCCGAGCGCGGGACATCGCCGGTGACGGCCGGACGCATCGCGATCGGGACGGCGCACCGGGACCAGGTGGCGGCGATCCGCGCCGAGCTTGCCCGGCTCGGGTGCCCCGATGTCATCGCCGACACGTCGAACCGGCTGCAGGGCCGCGAGTTCGACGTGACGATCGTGCTGCACCCGCTGTCCGGGCGGCGCGACGCGACCGCCTTCCACCTGGAGGCCGGCCGCTTGTGCGTGCTGGCCTCCCGGCACCGGCATGCCTGCATCGTCGTCGCCAGGAGGGGCATCCCGGAACTGCTTGACGCCCACCCCTCAGCGGAGCCAATGCACCTGAACGTCCCCGTCAAGTTCCCGGACGGCTGGGAAGCCCACCAGTCCCTCATGTCCCACCTGGCCAGCCACCGCATCCAGGCAGACTGACTTCAGCGACCACCGTCCACCCTCTGGCCCTGCTCGTTGTCCGGCCCAGCCCGCGCACGTCACGCGAGCACCGGGGCGGACCAGGGGTGTTTCGTCGCGACTGTTACTGGTTTCGTTCTGGAAGGTGGTTAAGAAAAAGTTAAAAGCTGTGGATTGATCCGCGTTTTGCGGCACGATCAACAGCATTGATTTTTCGTGAGAGGGGAAGTCGACGTGGCAGACAAGCCTCCGGAAACACTCGATAACGTGCTGATCGCGCAGGGCAAGTGCGTGACGCATGAGCAGGCGGTCGCGCTGGGGACGACGCGGCACGAGATCGCGACCCACGTCCGGCGGGAGCGCTGGACGCGACTGCATCGCGGCGTCTTCTACGTGGGAGGCGGGCCGGTGCCGCGCGTGTCGCAACTGTGGGGAGCGGTACTGCGGGTCGGGCATGGCGGAGTGCTCAGCCACGAGACGGCCGCCGAGGTGTGGGGGTTTGCCGACGGGCCGTCAGATCCGATCCACGTCAGCGTCCCGCGCACGGCGGGGAGCCTGCCCGCGTCCGACGGCATCCGGCTGCACTACTCGGTCCGGCTGCCACTGGCGGAGTTCAAGGCCGCGGCCGGTTACCACACGGTGGACGGATACCGGATGCCGCCGCTGACCCACGCCCAGGACGCCGTCCTTGACATCGCCAACGCGTGCGCAACCGAGCAGGACGCGGTGAACTGGGCGATCAGGGCGTGCCAGCGGGGCACGACGACGCCCGACCTGATCGCCATGTGCATGCTCAAGCCGGGCCACCGGGGGCTGCGCTGGCGGGCCGAGCTGACCGACACGCTGGCAGACATCCGGGCCGGCGTGCAGTCGCAATGAGTGGAATTCCTTGGAAGCTTGCGGATATGCGCTAAGCTTGCTGGGGAAGGGGGGCGAAAGCGTGAACCGGCGCCGGCAGGCCGCAGAGCTTGCGGCCGGCCGCACTCTCGGAGGGGGGAGCACGGCCGGTCGGCCGGTCCCGATCCCGGGACCGGTCCCGGTCCCGGTCGAGTTGCGGATCGCGGCACCAGAATGCCTGTCTCTACCGTTGCGAGACGTTGCGAGGGAAAATCCGCAACGTCGCAACGAGCGTCGCGCTCAGGACATCTCCTCGAGGGCCTTGATGATCAGCCCGCGGGCCTCGGCGCCGTAGACGGCGGCCTGCTCCAGCCGGTCGAACAGGTTCACGTAGAGCGCGATCTCCTCCGGCCGGGTCACCTCGATCGTGGCGGAAGGCGTCTCCAGCCCCACCAGTTCCTCGTCGAAGACCATGAAAGACGTGGACGGGACGCCGGAGCGCCGCCTCATGAGCGGAATGATGCCGAACGTGACCGCGGGGTTCCCCATTGCCTCGAGCACTCGCCCGAGCTGACCGGCGTGCACCTCGGGCTCGGCGATCCAGGTCCGCAGGGCCTGCTCCTCCAGCACGACGCGGAACGTCCTGCCCCGCCAGGCGACGATCTCCTGCCTGCGCATCCGTGCCGCGACGGCGGCCTGCAGGTCGTTGGGCACCGCCAGGAACTCGATCCAGAACGCCAGCATTGCCTCGCAGTACGCCGGCGTCTGGAACTCAGACGGGATCAGGTTGTGCTCGTAGATGCGGAACGTCGTCGTCGCGGCGTACCGCTCCCACGTGAACGGGCCAACGGCGCGCTTGACCCCGGCGCGAGCCTGCCGGCGATACTCCAGGTAGGCCGACTCGACCGCGCGGGCCGTCGCGATCAGGTCGGGCACCTGGTCCTCGGCCTTGCACACGGCGCACCAGACGCGGATGTCCTTGTCGGTCGGCACCTGAGCGCCGTTCTCGATCTTGGACACCCGCGTGTAGTGCTGCTCGGTGAGCAGGGCGAGCGCCCGGGCGGTGAGGCCCGCATCCTTGCGGACATCACGCATCTGGGCGCCCAGCGCCTTCTTGGCTTCCTTGCCGGTGCTAGACGGGGTGATCGTCATGACCGGCGCAGGGTGGTCTCAGGCCGCGATGTGGACGGTGGCCGCAGCGGCCGCGATGGCCGAGGCGCCGCTGACTGGGCTGATGCCAGGAACCTCCGGGTCACGCTGCTCCTTCAGGCGGTCGATCGTGTCCTCGCCCGCGGCCTGCTCGTAGATCGTGAGCAGGGCCTGCACGACGAACGGGACCATGCGAACAGGGATTTCCACGGCGTCCTCGCCGGCCGGGATCTTCATCTCCGCACGGGCCCTCTCGTCGGTCAGCGTCCACCCCTGGACGATCAGGGTCCGGTCGTCGGTCGTGTACACCGTCGGCGAGTGTCCCAGGTTGGACCGCGGGTCCTTCTTGATGAACGTTAGGCGCATTTCTGTCCCCTTTACGGCATGTTGCCAGCAGTTGCGACAAGTCGGGTTGGGCGTGTCCTGCCTCCTTCGCCCCACCCGTCACCGGATGTTGCGACATGTCCATGGTACTTGATGGCAAATGCTGGAAGCAAATGGAAATCATGCGACGGACGTAGCTCAAGGTTGAGGGCGCGGTGACTAGCCTTGCGCTACCGCCAGCAGGCGCTGCCCCTCGGGGGACAGCGGCCGGTCATACCGCCAGACGGCGGTGAACACGCGGGTCAGCGGCGGTCCCGCCAGCTCGATCGCGACCAGCCGCCCCAGCACCAGGTCGTCCCTGACGGCCAGCCGGCTGAGCACCCCGGGGCCTACTCCGGCCGCGATCGCGGAACGCACCGCCGCGCTCGTCCCGAGTTCCACGGCCGGTCGCGCCGCGTGCAGCGGAGGGTCCAGCGCCGCCAGGTAGTCCGTCAGCGTGTCCCGAGTGCCGCTCCCCGCCTCGCGGGTGACCAGGGGCATTGAGGCAAGCTCGTTCGGGCTAAGGGGACGGAGCAGCCGGGCCCAGGCATGCGTGGGGGAGGCCACCACGAGGAGCTCGTCATCGCGCAGGTGCGCGCGGATCAGGTCCGGCGGCAGGTGCGGGGTCTCGATGATGCCCGCGCTCACCCGGCCGGCGCGGACCAGGTCGATCACGCCCGTGCTGTTGGTGACGGTCAGCTCCACGACGGTCGGCTGCAGTCCGGCCGCCTCCTCGGCGGCGCGCAGCTCAATCAGCCAGTGCGGCACCAGGTGCTCGGCCGTCGTCTGGCTGGCCGCGACCGCGAGCCGGTGCGTGATTCCGGTACGAATCGAGCGGACGCCAGCCTCCAGGCGATCGGCGGCGTTGAGCAGGTCTTCCGCCCAGTCCAGGACCAGCGTCCCCTGCTCGGTCGGCTGCGACCCGGCCGACGTGCGAACCAGCAACGTCAGCCCCAAGGTGCGCTCCAGTGTCCGCATCCGCGCCGACAGGGCCTGCTGAGTGATCCCCAGCGCGGTCGCGGCGCTCGCCATCGACCCGTGCCGGCCAACCTCGCGCAGTGCCCGCAGCGCGTCTATGTCATGAAGCAAATGGTCCACAAGGGTAGTTTGTACCCTCACAAGGCCTGGTTCCTTCTGAGTTCCCCGCCGATCACCGAAGGTGGGAAGCACTATGGCTTCCACCTCGCTGCACTCAGACCGTCAAGCCGAACGAGCCGTGCCCGCTGCCCCGGCCGAGCCCTCGCCGCAGCCACGTGCCGCCGCGGCGCCGGCGTCGGGTTCGGTCGCACTGGGCTGGGCGGCACTGCCCGGGCTCGGTGCGGCATTGGCGGTCGGAACCGTGGCGACGTTCATCGGGCGGGACGTGCCGCTCGTCGGCACGGCCGTCCCTGGTGCCGTCATCGGCGTGCTGGTCGCGCTGGTGCTGACCTGGGTCGCGACGCGGCCGGGCGCTGTCGTTCGGCCGGGCGCTGTCGTTCGGCCGGGTGTTGTCGTTCGGCCGGGTGTTGTCGGCAAGCCGGGCGCCGTGGCGAGGCTGGATGTCGCGGGCTGGCGAACGCGACTGTCCCCGGGACTGAAGCTGGCGAGCACGCGGCTGCTGCAGTGCTCGGTGGTGATCCTGGGCGCGCAGCTGTCCCTGAGCACGGCGATTCGCGTGGGGCTGTCGTCGCTGCCGGTCATGCTCGGCACGCTGGCGGTTTGCCTGGGGGCCACGTTCGTCTACGGGCGGCTGCTCGGGGTGGTTGGCGACCTGCGGACGCTGATCGGCGTCGGGACCGGCATCTGCGGCGCGTCGGCGATCGCGGCTGTGTCCCCGGTGATTGAGGCGTCCTCGACGGATATCGCCTACGCCGTCTCGACGATCTTCTTGTTCAACATCACGGCCGTCCTGGTCTTCCCGGTTATCGGCCACGCCCTGGGGATGACTCAGCACGCCTTCGGGCTGTTCGCCGGGACGGCCGTCAATGACACCTCCTCGGTCGTGGCGACCGCGACGACGTACGGCAGCTCAGCCGCCAGCTACGCGGTCGTCGTCAAGCTGGTCAGGACCTTGATGATCATCCCGATCTGCATGGGCCTGAGCGCCGTGACGGCCCGCAAGAAGCAGGCGGCCGCCGTGGCCGGGCCGGCAACTGTCGCGGCGGGGACTGTCGCGCCGGGGGCCGCTGCAACCGGGGGTGCCGCGACCGGGGGTGCCGCGACCGGGGGTGTCGCGACCGGGGGTGTCGCGACCGCAGGCCGCATGTCCGCTCACCGCGCCCTGAAGCTTGTCCCGTGGTTCCTGATCGGCTTCGTCGTCATGGCGGGCGCGAACTCGGCGGGCATCATCCCGTCCGGGTGGCACGGCTCGCTGAGCCAGCTCTCGGTCTTCCTGGTCGCGGTGGCCCTGAGCGCCATCGGCCTGTCCACCGACGTGGCGGCGCTACGCCGGGCCGGCGCGAAGCCAGTGCTGCTCGGCGCGATGCTGTGGGTGACGGTAGCCTCGGCCAGCCTGGGACTGCAGTTCCTCACCGGCACCCTGCACTGATCGCGGGCCTTGACCACGCGCCACGCATCAGGTCAATTTGCTGTCGGGGCAAGCCAAGGTCGGTCGCTTCGCGCCGCCGGTTCGCGGTTGCCTGTTCGACAACGCCAAAGAGCACCCGCGCTTCAGCGGTAGTCAGACGGAAATAGCCGCTCACGGACAGGGCAATCTCGATGCTTGCCGTCGTGTCATCGAGGTCGATGGCGGTACTGAGGTGGCCTGTGCCATGGGTTTTAGCATTTGGGCGCTTTGTCCAAACTCTCGCCGTCTGGTCACGCAGCGTGCCTGCCGGACACCCGGCTTCGTGCCGCAAGCTGGGCCGAGGCGATGGCGCCTCAAGCAGTTCTCATGATCACGTGTCATTAACGGCGTTGCCACACCGCAAACAACACATGATCATGGAACAAGGCGAGCGTGCAGGCTGGCGGACTGGCCACCGCGTTCGTGGATCCGTAGCGTGCCGGCGATTACTTCTTCCCGTTCGACCTGCACGGTGACCTCGACAGGGTCGCGGCCGCGGCCATCAGCCACGCACCCACTGGAGCTTGCGCCAGTCCGACACGTGCTGTCCGAGCACCCGAAGCGCCCGCGCGATCGCAAGCGGCGTCGGGTTCCCGTCGTTCTTAATGACTGGCACAGTAGCCATTATGCGACTCTAGGGTGGCCCTGATCGCCGTTACAGCACGGTACGGCGGGCTGGGCAGCGGTAGAGTCTGGGAAAGTATCGTCTAGGGCAGGATTTTTCGAATGAGTGACCGCGGGGTCGAGGTCGGCCAGGTAGAGAAGTCTCAGGACTGTACCCGCGACGCACATGGCGACTGCGCCCACTTCCTCGCCGTCGGCGGGGGATTCAACCGGCGGCGCCTCCGTCTTGAATTCGGTGCTGGGCTGTGCCCGTGCACGTGCCACTCGCCTTGCCCGGTCGCCACCGGAGGGAAGCGGCTGACCGTTCCCCCTGAAGTCTGGCGGGAGTCGTGCACCTGCCCGGGTGCCGAGCAAGAACGGCGTCGCCTCGATGAGGCCGGCGTCGAGTTTCCCAGCTTCGCGAAGATGTCGCAGGACGCCCGGCACCGCTCGCGCGCCCGTAGGGAGGCATTCGAGTCCGCGCGAGCTCAGGCCGCTGGCAAAAGCCGGGACGAGATCCGCGAGATCTTCGTAGCCGAGCGGAAGGCACGGGGCCTGAGGGTACCGGACGAAGACCTGCTAGAGGCCGTAGTCGCCCGGATCACCGGTGACCCGTTCCCAGCCGCCCGCCTCGCGGTGAAGAGCCTGGCCCAGACGGGCAAGGCACTGCACGAACTTTTCCGCTCGGGCAGCTAAGCGAGCCGCCAGTGCGGCTGGTACCAGACGGTGGGGGAGTTGCTCCAGCGGGGGCCGGGAAATGGCCAGATGATCGTTTTCGTGACGGAAGCGGACGAATAATCCTTTGCGTTATGAAAGGGTTTCCTGGTACTCATGAGGCATGATGGATCGAGTGAATGACAAGCTGCTGATATGGGGCAGCGAGGTTGATAACCAGGCTCGCGAGCAGGCCAGCAGGGCGTCCCGGCTTCCCTTTGTCCCGGGGCACGTCGCGCTCATGCCCGACGCCCACGTGGGAATAGGGGCGACGGTGGGATCCGTCATTCCGACGCAGGGCGCCATCGTCCCCTCGTTCGCTGGAGTTGACCTCGGCTGCGGAATGATCGCCACGGAGACGATCTACACTGCCTGCGACCTGCCAGACAACCTGGACCCGCTGCTGTCGCTGGTGGGCGCACGGATCCCCGCCGGCGTCGGGAAGGGCCGTGACCTGGGGCATCGCGACGGTTACCGGGACGTGTTCGGGGTCGTGGGCGAGCCGGCCTCCAAGCTGTCCGCCAAGCAGCAGGCGACGACGATCTCCCAGTTCGGCACCCTGGGCTCGGGCAACCACTTCGTGGAAGTCTGCCTGGACGAGCGCGGGACGGTCTGGACGGTGCTGCACTCCGGTTCCCGTGGCATCGGCAACCAGCTCGCGACGTACCACATCGGCAGGGCCAAGGGAGTGATGCGGGAACGGCTTGAGCACCTTGATGACCCCAACTTGGCGTACTTTGCTGAAGGGACACCGGAATTCGGCGCGTATATCCAGGACATGCTCTGGGCACAGCGCTATGCCTATGAGTCCCGCGCGCGGATGAACCGCGAGCTGCTTCGCTCACTGGCGGAGGCCGTCCACCCGAAGCGGCCGGCCAAGGAAAAGGCGATTACCGTCCAGACGGTGAATTGTCATCACAATTACACCGCCTTGGAAAACCATCAGGACAAGGAGCTGTGGATCACCCGGAAGGGCGCCATCTCGGCCAGCGCCGGGGAACTGGGCGTCATCCCGGGCTCCATGGGTACCGACACGTACATCGTGCGCGGCCGTGGCAACCCGGACTCCTACAACTCCAGCTCGCATGGCGCCGGCCGCCGCCTGTCGCGCGGCGACGCCAAGCGCCAGCTCGACAAGGCGGGCCTGAAGGAGCAGATGAAGGGCAAGACCTGGAACGCCGCCTGCGCCTCAGCACTGATCGACGAGGATCCGCGCGCCTACAAGGACATCCGCCAGGTCATGGCCGACCAGGCCGACCTGACGGAGATCGTCCACACCCTCACCCAGGTCCTCAACTACAAGGGCACCAGCGGCTGAGAGGTGCGGCACTGGCCCGATCGTGTATTCGACTATCGCGTATTTGCTGGGAGACAGCAAAACGGTAGAGTGCCGCGCACCTGAACGATTCTGGGCAGAATCCGGGCAATTACCGCGCTCAAACTCCAAGGTAAGCAATACTTCCATGCCATGACATCTGCTTCGCCCGGGGTCGGGCCGGCCCTGCGAGCGCTCCGAGGCCGGGTCCGGCAGCAGCCAGTCCGTGACGAGACTGCTGGCGCCGTGTCACGGAACGCTGCGAGCGCGGCTGCCCGGAAGGCAGCCGAGGGCGCTGTCGCCGCTGACGAGCGGTTCGAGCACCCAGATCCGGCGGACCTTAGCGAGCAGGCTTCCCAGCCGACGCGAGACGCGGGACGCCGCTGGCGTCGCCCACGGCTGACGTGGTCGTGGCTAGTGGTGTGCTGCTACGTCATCGGCGCGGTGGCGCTGACGGCGCATCTGTGGGTGGATCCGGCTGGCCGTGAGCAGCTCAGCGGTGGCCGCGACGTGAACTTGTTCGCGTGGTTCCTGAGCTACGCGGCAACGGCTGTCGCCCACGGCCACCTGCCGTCGCTGGTTACGGTCTCGCTGAACGCGCCGCAGGGCGTCAACATGATGTGGAACACGGCGTTCCTGTTCCCGGGGGTGCTGCTCGCGCCGCTTACCCTGCTGGCCGGACCTCAGGCCAGCCTGAACCTGGCGCTGACGATAGGGTTCGCGGGGTCGGCGGCCAGCTTGTTCTGGGTGCTGAGGCGGTGGGGGGCAAGCGTCAGCGCGGCCGCGCTGGGCGGGGCGGTCTACGGGTTTTCCCCAGCGCTGCTGAACGCGGGCGTCTCGCACTACCACGTGCAGTTCGTGGTCCTGCCGCCGCTGATCGTCGATGCTGTCCTGCAGCTGATCACCGGCCGTCGGCGCAGCATCTGGGTCGGCTGCTGGCTTGGGCTGCTGGCCGCCGCGCAGCTGCTTACCGGGGAAGAGATCCTCGTGTACACGGCGGTGGCGGGCCTGATCCTGGCGACGGTGGTCGCGGCGAGCCACCCTCGTGAGGTGCCGAAACGGGTCCGTTCCGCAGCGACTGGACTGGCCGTGGCGCTGGCGGTATTCCTGCTCGCCGCTGGAAGAGCGCTGTGGGTGCAGTTCCTTGGCCCGCTAGCCGAACACAGCAAACTGGAGGCCTCGCGGATCCTCGATCCCAGTTGGTTCGTCACGCCGTCGGCCGAGCTTCTCTTCCACACCCGCGCCAGCGCCGCTGCGACCCCGCCGGTCGTGAACGCGAGGACGGAAGATCTGTCCTACCTGGGCTGGCCGCTGATCTGCGTCCTGGTGATCGCCGCTGTAGTGTTCCGGCGCGATGTCCGGGTGCGAGCCGCGGCTGTGGGCTGGGCGGTAATGGAACTGTTCGCGCTCGGCGGCGGCAACATGACCGTAGGCGGCTTCAGCTTGTCCGGGCGGCTGCTGCCATGGCACTGGCTCCAGGGCCTTCCTGGCCTGGCCCAGGTGCTGCCGTGGCGCTTTTCCATTCTCGCCGACGGCGCGGCTGCCGCGGTGCTCGTGTTCTCGCTAGACAGGGCACGCGCGGCGGTGTCGCAGGGCGAGGGCTCGCCGCGGTGGCGACGCGGAATCCTCACCGGGGTCGCGCTGCTCGCGGTCTTGCCGCTGGTGCCGCTGCCATACCAGGCAGAGGCGGTCCCGCAAGTCCCAGCCGGCTGGCAGGCGACAGCCACCAGATTGCAACTCCCGCCCGACGCGCCGGTGCTCATCCTCCCGTTCCCCTCCGATAGCTACAGCCAAACAATGCGCTGGCAGGCGGATACCGGCTGGCCAGAGTCCATGATCGGCGGCTACTTCCTCGGACCCAGTGTTACTGGGCAGGGCGTGTTCTACTTCTCGAACCACAACGAGCAGACGGATGTCGCCCATTACCTAAACTCGCTCTGGAAGGGACAAGACCCGCGCAGCGGCCCCTCCATCAAGGAAATCCGCGCGGTCTTCGGATACTGGCGGCCTGCTGCGATCGTCGTGGTCGCCCCGCGGCCACCGATCGTGCGCGTCCTGACCCAGCTCTTCGGCACGCCAACCGCTCACGTCGGCGAAGTCCTCAGCTGGCGGCTGCCGCACTGAGGGAAACAGCGGCGGCTGGCTCAGTCGGCGCCGGCCTCCAGCACCCCCCATCCAGCACCCCCGATCCAGGCCCCCATCCAAGATCCCCCATCCAGGACCGGCGGGACTTGCTGCCTGATCAGCCCGGGCTCGTCCAGACGAGGGAGTAGCGTCGCCGCAGGTGCCGCTGCCAGCGGACGCCGGGGAGCAGCTCGGTGGCTAGGTGGCGCATGGTGGCGTACCGTTCGGGTGGTGGCCACAGCATCGGGGGCCGCAGCGCCGGGTCGGCGACCTTCGGGTCCCGCCGGATCTGGCTGACGATCAGCCCCGCCACCTCAACCGGGATCTCCCTGGGCAAGTCCGGCCTGGCCAGCCCGATGACGGCCAGGACGCCGCCAGGGGCCACCAGGTCCCGCAACCGGGTAAGCCCCGCGCGAGGGTGCACATGATGCAGCGAGGCGACCGCGGTCACCAGGTCAAAGCTCGCCGCCTTGAAGGGGTGCGCGAGCAAGTCGGCGGTGACGTACGTGATGTCGCCGGCGTCAGGATGGGTCCCGCACCGCTCGATGCACGGCCCGTCCCGGTCGATGCCGACGACCTCGGGAATCTTGCGGTCGTTGGCAAGAACGCGGGTGAGCAGCCCGTTGCCGCACCCCACGTCGAGCGCGCGCCTGCAGTTAGGCGGGATGGCCTCAAGGATCACGCCATGGTAACGGGAACTCATCCCGCCACGCTATGACAGGTGGGGTACCCGGGTGGCGCGGATGCCTTAGATCCTCTTTGCCAGATCGTTTGCACCGGGAACCCGGTGCAAACGACCCAGCGTATCTGCGAGTGCCCGCGCGCTTTCAGGGCGCGGATCGCCCTTCGGCAGCCGCCTGTGGTCACCTGCTTATCCCGAATACTTTTCCTGTTGCGAAGACTTTTTCGCGCTGCTGCTCTGCTCTGCTCTGCTCTGCTCTGCTAGGACGCGTCGGTAATCAACTTCGGGCGGGTCGCACCGGCCCGCCTGGCGATCATTTGTCTGTTTTGTCGGATTCTCGAGACCGCAGACAGCAGATCACGCGATTATGTGTGTACTTTCCGTGTGATAGCACAATGCCGCTTACCTTATGCACCACTCCAACCCCAATGGCATCAGCAGTCAATCGAGTCGCGTGCGACGCTCTGAGTGCTGGCACTAGTAGTACTACAACGGAGCCCCTGAGATGTAGCGGGTCCCGGCCCGCCGTCATGATCCCGAAGAGTTTTCCGGTTAGGTAAACTTTTCCACGTTATAACGTGGAAAAGTCTTCGCGACCGGAAAACTCTTCGGGATAAATTGAGCGGTCGCCTGCAGTCGACCGTGGAAGCCGATGCGTGGTGGACGGGGATGCGAGTGGCGCCGGGCCGGGCGCCAGGCCATGCCGCACCAGAGGTCGCGGCCCACTGCTGTAATACCAGGCGGCTGGGCAGCCGCCTCCTGGTGTGAATGCTGTGGATCGTGCCGCGTTTTGCGGCACAATCGACAGCACTCATAGCGACTGCCCCGCCGAGCGACGGAAGCCGACCGCCGCCTTCGTTGTGCACGTCACCTACTGCGACTCAATGGACTGCTGGTGACGTCGAGAGAGCGGAGGTAAGCGGCATTGGTGATAGCAACGGCATCGACATGTGATCATGACTTCATGGCGGCGGGGAAGGGCAGGGTACGGCCTGGCTGACGGGTAGAATCGGACATTGGTACCTTGTTTCCCGACGCGTCCCTCGTAGGCCCGCAGTATCCTGGGGAGTCAGCCGGGCCCGTTGTCGCGCGACGCTGAAGATGCCGACGAAGGCGGCATTCGCGATGCCGATGGGGCAAACCGGGAGGTGTCGTGGGCGAGGTGTCGGCCACATCGACTAGGTGCCGTGTTGAAGGCGGCAAGCGGGCGGCCCTGGCCACCGGGGCGGGCCTGAAGGTCGTCCAGGGCATGCCTGGCCACTGCGGCATCGCGCTGGTCAGGTAAAGACGACAGCAGGCAGTAGGGGTTAAACCAGCGTAGGCAAAGGCGCCTGCAATCGCTGTGCGTAAGAACAGGGACACCGCAGGAGCGGACAGAATGTGGGTATGACAAAACGGGCAGCCTCTTGCGAGGCCGCCGCCCGGTCGCCGCGCAGCTAACGCCTGAACGCGTACCTCAGCAAGCAGGACCCGCCACGCACCAGCGGAGACAGCCAGCACAGCGCCCCTCCGGTCGGTGGTGTCGCGCACCACGACACCGAACGTCCCAGCACCAACCTCTACGCAGTCGGCCGAGCCGCTGTTGCCGCTGTAGCTGGACTTTCGCCAGCCGTTACCTACCTGGTCCATTTCTCCATCGCCTCCGAGATCCTGTGCCGTGACGCCCCACGGGGCAGCGCCTCAGCCCGAACGCTGTCAAAGGTAGCGCCTGCCTGACGTACCCGCACAACGTTATTCGTCACCTGGTCTTCCACCAGACCGCCGCTGAGCAGCAGTTCCGGCAACTCGTCGGCTATCGCCAGGCTGATCGGCCCTCCCAGTCCAGGGTTCGCGCCAATGTCGGACGGAACGACTTGCACCACGACCCGCTCCGACAGTTCCAGCAGCCGGGCGCACTGCGCATGCATGACTTGCGGCGATCCGATCAGGCGGTGCAGCACCGTCTCATCAAGCACGACGATCACGGTCGGGAGCACCGTCCGGTCGAAGACCGCCTGACGGGCCATCCTTGCGTCCACGTCCTGATTGACGGTCGTCGCATCCTTGCCCATGGCCTCGAACAACGCGCGGGCGTAGTCGGACGTCTGGAACAGGCCGGGCACTATGGTGGGCTGCCAGTACCGCAGCGTGTGGGCTGCCGCCTCCGTCTCGAACCACGGTTCCGTGCGCGCCCTTGACGGGTCGCCCCAGGTCTTGGCCAGCCGCCATATACCTTCGATCGCCTTGCGGGCCAGGCCGCTCACGCTGCACTGAGTCAGCCATTCCTCCATGAGCTCTGCGTTGACCAGTCGGTTGCCGGTCTCCGCCCGCGTGATCCCGGACTGATCGACCCCGAGAACGCGTGGGGGTGCTACCCCGGCCACAACGGGGGCAAGTTCGTATGGGCGTCGCTCAAACTCGACACCCCGCCACCCGGCGACTAGCCCCAGCCCCGCGCGATCAAGAGCACCAGGACCGCCACCCAGGCTGGATCGGCGTCAAGGTCGGTACGGCTGTCGACTGGATCCCGTTCGCTGCCGGCGCTGAGCCACAAGACGCCCGCGCCTCCGCATCATGACCCGTCACCTAGACAAATGAAAGGCACAGCAGCCATGCAACAGGACACTGCCACCGACCGTGAGCGCACCCACCTGACCCGCCTCAAGCTCGCCGCCGACGTGCTCCTCTCCGAGTCCGACACCATCAGCGACGCCCTGGAGGCCGAGCTTTGCGTCTACCGCGACCGCGTAGAACAGGCTCTCCTCTCGCTGCCCGACGAGCCAGCTCCGCTGCTTGGCGCGTAAGCCACGGTCAGTCAGTCAGCGCGGTCGGGTCCCAGCGGGTGCCGAGGCCCGCACGGTCGGCGGCCCCGGCGATGGCGGCGGCCGCTGCGGTATCGACATGGGCCACGCCGACCGAGTCGAACACGCGCCTGCCGTCCGCGGTCCGTACGGCCGCCGCAACGTGCCCACTGACCAGGAGTGGGCTGCGGCCTTGAACTGGCCCTGGGCTGAAGGGTACTGGAAGTTAGCGGAGTGAGTGCCAGGCCTCGGCGTGATGCGCGGAATGTTGCGATCGGTTGCTGTATGTTACGACTGTGCGGCGGCTGGGCGTAATGGCCTGCTTGTGCTTGGGATGTGAGCCACGATTACGTAGTGGGATGGCGTCAGTGCTCAGCGGCAGTATCGACGGGGGAGGCGAGCCGTGCGCAGTGCCAGGACAAAAAAGAAGACCCGGCCCCAGCGGGACCGGGTGGGTCATAACTCAGAGCTTACCCGATCACCTCGTGTGCCGCAAAGCGGATGGGGGTCCAAGCGCGGCGGTTCGCCATCACCATCCGTTTGGTTTGGAGTGGCCTCCAGCCGGGTCCGGCAGCTGATGGCGAATGAAGTCGTCCGCGCGCAGCTTGCGCCAGAAGTGTCTGCCGACCCCGACCGACTCCGAGTCGCAAAGTGCTCCAGCGGTCTGATTGCGGTTTGGATTGACCACGCCGACAGGGACCAGTTCGCGGGCCTCGCACACTGGGAACTCCAGGTCGGAGTCATTGGAGATGACGAGGACCGCATCGACCGCTTTGCGCATGATGTCGAGCAGCATGCGGGATGCCACGTTGACGTCACTCCCCTTCTCCTCTCTGTGCGCGATCGAGACCATAAAGCGCGCATTGCGGATCTGCGCTCCAGTTTCGTCCTGGATCGTGACGGGCCACTCCGGGCTGACGAGGCGTATGCCGTGGTTTGGAGTCCGGACTGCGAGGGGCGCGTACTTCACACCTGCAACGTAGCGGCCGAGGTGAACGCGATCGACGCTCCTCGTGGCTTCCAGTGCCCGCAGGTAGTCTCTCTGGTCGGCGTAGCCGGACGGGTTGTCTGCGGCATCGACACGTGCGGTGCAGTAGACGACACGTTCCACGGTTGCGCCTGGCCAGTTCCTCCGCTCGCCGATGATGGTCTCGGCCAAGCCTCTGAGATCGAGCCAGCGCCAGCCCGATGTGCCGCGTCCGCACAGGGACCGTCCACCGTAATACACGTTGTAACCATCGATGTACACGCCGACGCGCATAACGGGCCGCCTTTCGAGGGGGGGCTACGGTTGGACCCAGTCGTGCATGCAGGGGGCTGGGGCAAGCCTCGGTCGGCTTGCCCCAGCGGGCGACGGAGCTGCGGCTTGCGCCGCAGGACACGGTCTCGGCCTCGAGCAAGCTTCCGCTCTCTCCTATGCCTGGATGGGGCCGTCACCCTGTCGGGCCGTGTTCCCGACGCGGGAAGCTTAGCACCATTGGCTCACAAAAGTAGCTTGATAGGCGATAGCGGAAGAACTAGTGTGATCCTAATTCGACAGGCGAGTGGCTAGGACTGTGAGAACGGGAGGGTAGGCATGGCTACTTTTGATGACTTCTTCGGAACGGCTACGGGGTATGGGCCGCATGGGTACCAGACGCGGATCGCGCGGGATGGGCTGCCGTCTGTCGTGGAGGCGGCGACGGGGACCGGTAAGACCGGCGTCATCCTGGCGTGGCTGTGGCGGAGGCTGAGTGACGAGTACGGGAACTCTACCCCGCGACGCCTTATCTATGCACTTCCGCAGCGTTCGCTGGTCGAACAGGTGGCCGGTGAGTGCAGGAAGTGGCTGGACAACCTTGGCCTGACGGACGATGTCGCTCTGCATGTTGTGATGGGTGGGGTGAACACGGCCCTAGGGGAGTGGCGCGAGGACATGCACAAGCCCGCGATCGTGGTGGGCACGGTTGACAGCTTGGTCTCCAAGGCCCTGATGCGCGGATATGGAATCGGACGGGCGATGTTCCCGATCGACTTCGCGCTCACGACCAATGGCGTCCAGTGGGTGATCGACGAGGTCCAGCTCTGCCCGGAGTCCACGACCACGCTACGGCAGGTCGCGGCTTTCGCGAAGCGCTTCGGGACGGCGGAGCCATTCGGGCTGACCTGCATGTCGGCGACGGTGCCGGCCGGACTGCTGGAAACGGTGGACAATCCGTCTCGCGGCTCGACCGTGGAGATCCTGCTCGAAGAGCGGACCGGGGAGCTCGCGAAACGGCTGGACGCGGCGCGGACGTTCCGGCGACTGGCCGTCGAGTCCGGGAGCCATAAGGAGATCGCCGCCGCGATAGGGGAGCGGCACCAGGCAGGCACGCTGACGCTAGCGGTCTTCAACACTGTCGAGTCGGCGCGCAGCGTTTTTAAGCAGCTTCAAGGTGGTCCAGTCGACTGCACACTGCTGCACTCACGATTTCGTGGCATCGAGCGGGCGAAGCTGATGGCAAAGATCGTCGAGAATCCGGAGGATCGGATCGTCGTCGCCACGCAAGTGGTCGAGGCCGGCATCGACCTGTCGGCGTTGACGCTGTTCACAGAGGCGGCTCCATGGCCGTCGCTCGTCCAGCGGGCGGGCCGCTGCAACCGGAAGGGCCTGCGGAACTCGGACGCCAACGTCTGGTGGCTCCCCCCGGCTAAGGCTCTGCCCTACGAGCAGGAGGACATCGACGCGACAACCGCGGAGCTTGACCGGCTAGAAGGCGAGCGCGCCACAGGTGAGGACTTGCTTGACAGGGATGTCTTCGTTAGGCCGGAGCAGGTGGCAGTGATCCGGCGCAGCGATTTCGTTGGCCTATTCGACACCAGCCCTGACCTGTCCGGTGCGGACGTGGATATCTCGCCTTACATCCGGGATGCGGACGACCGAGATGCCGAGGTGGCCTGGGCGACGTGGAAGCCCGGGCCTGACGGCGCACCATCCCCCGAGATCAAGGCCCCTCCCGCCGAATACCGCTGCCGGGTCTCGCTTGGCGATGTAGCCAAGCTCGCAAAGGATCGGGCCGTCTGGCGGCTGGACCAGGTGGCGGGCAAGTGGGCCAAGGTTCCGGCGGGCGGCCCCAACCGGGCACGTCCCGGCGAGGTGCTGCTGGTCAGTGCTGCCGATGGCGGATACGACCCTGAGACAGGGCTGGATCTGACCGCGAAGAGACCGGTACCAGGTAGCCCAGACTTGCTGACGACGGTCAAACTGGCGGCCGGTGTCGAGGACGCCTTTGCCGCGGATCCCGCGAGCGTCGCGCAGGAGCGCGACTGGCAGTCGCTCGACCAGCACAGCCTCGAGGTCCGTGAGCATGCTGCGGCGCTGCTCGGAGTTTTGCGCCCGGCTCTCCCCGACGATGCCGGGCCGAGCGTGGTGACAGCGGGGCACCTGCACGATGTTGGCAAGGCGCATCCGATCTGGCAGGACGCGATCTGTGAGCTGGCCGCGGCCGAGGAGAAAAAGAAGATCGCCGACGGTCGGCCCTGGGCGAAGTCGGGCCGCAGCGGGTCGCTCAACTTCGGGGGCGTTGCGTTTAGGCACGAGCTAGCTTCGCTCTTGCTTATCGATGGCCCGCTGCGCCACCTGCTCGCCGAAGCGCCAGACCAGGATCTCGCCAGGTACCTCGTCCTTGCGCACCACGGCAAGCTCCGCGTCCAAGTTCGCGACCCAGGAGACCTTGTCGTGCTGCCGGATGGTGAGGCGTCGGCCAGGAAGATCCTCGGACTGGAGCACGGTGCGACGAGCGACATCCCAGCAATACTCAGCCAGCCTGCCACGACGCTGACGGTGGACCTCGACCAGTTCGAGCTTGGCGGCAAGCGGTCGTGGACTCGGACGGTCCTTGGGCTACGCGATAGGTACGGGCCGTTCGTCCTGGCGTACCTGGAGACGGTTGTGCGCATCGCCGACTGGCGGGCCAGCGGCGGCAAGAAGGTTGCGAAGTGACGACGACGCAGATCATCCGGCATCTTCTCCCCGGGCTGCGCCCGGAGCCGCTGGTCAGCTACCTGGCCGGGCTCGGCCTGATCCGGGTGCTTGGTGAGCAGGCCGACCCAGATGCGACCGCGGTCTGGACACCAGGAGGGCTGGCCATCGAGACGACGGTAGCGGACCTGGCGGCGTGGCTGGCGGATGAGTACGTCCCCACACCGGTGGTATCGCCATGGAACGGCGGTAGCGGGTTCGGGGTCAAGGACAGGGAGCCAGTCGTACGGATTACTGCCCTGCGCGAGCATCCTTCCCCTCGACTAGAGCCTCTGCGGGAAGCACTCCGCATTGCCGATGCCGTGGTAGCCCGTGCCCGCGCGAATGGCTGGATGACCGAGGATGGCGTGAAGGAAAAAAGCAAGGTCGTCCTGGAGTTGCGGAACAACTGCCCGGACGGTCTGCTGCCGTGGATCGACGCGGCTATCGTGCTCGCGGGCGAGGAGACCTTCTTCCCTCCGATCCTCGGCACTGGCGGGAACGACGGACGGCTTGACTTCTCGACCAACTTCCACCAGCAGGTTCTTGACGTCATGGGAATCTCGGCCAAGGACCGTGCGAAGTCTGTCAACTGGGCGCGGGACCTGCTTACCGGGACGCAAGATCAGCAACTTGGCGGTGCGCCCATCGGGCAGTTCGACCCGGGACATGCGGGCGGTCCCGGGTCATCCCAGTTCGGCACTGCTGGCTCGCTCGCTAACCCGTGGAGCTACATCCTCTGCTTTGAGGGTGCGATGCTGTTCGCCGCGTCTGCCGCGCGGCGCAACCAGCACGGCGCTGGCAGGGCGGCGATGCCCTTCACCGTCAACCCGTCTCCCGACGGATCGTCCAGTGGAGCGGCGGGTGAGGAGTCGCGTGGTGAGGTCTGGGCCCCCGTCTGGAGCAAGGAGTTCACGCTCTCGGAAATTAGGCAGCTCTTCTCAGAGGCCCGCGCCTCGTGGAAAGGACGTCCAGCCCGGCAAGCTGTTGACTTCTACGCGGCAACCCGGTCGCTTGGCGTCTCTCGCGGGATCGATGAGTTCACACGATTCGGCCTGCAACGCCGCAACGGGCTCGCGTTCGCTGCCGTCCCGCTTGACCGGGTCAAGGTACGTGAGGAGCCAGTTGTCACGCTGGCCGCCCAGGTAGAGGATTGGGTGTCGCGAGTTGGCAGCGGGGACGCCTCAACCTCGGTAAGAGAGGCGCTGCGTGGCTTCCGGTCGGCGCACCTTGCCTTCGCGCGGGACGGAGACGCCAAGGGACTTGTCAGCATGCTCGCGGCGTTGACCACACTGGAGATGGCAATCGGCCGCAGTGGCAGGGCGAAGGAAGCTGTTAACCCACGCTACGTGCCGCCTGCGGACAAGTTCATCCCGGTCCTTAAGCAACAAGACGAGTCAGCGGAGCTGAGGATCGCGGTCGGCGTCGCCTCATGCGCGACCTGGCCAGTCGAGGGACGGTCCCGATCTATGCGGCAACTTTTGCTGCCAGTCGAGCCAGACGGCAGTTGGCGGGATGCACCGGTAGTGCCCGGCCTCGGCGCCCGACCACTGGTGGACGTGCTCGCGGAAGTGCTGGTCTGGCGCTCGCGCAATGCGACCGCCGATCAGGATGCCGCCAAGTACCGAGGTGTTACCACTCTTCGCTCCATCCCGGTGCCGGCCGCTGACTTGCACGCGTTCGCCAGCGACGAAGGCGGGATCGACCAGAAGAAGCTAGACCTGATGATCCGCGCTTGCCTGGCACTTAACTGGAACGGCGTGCGGCTCGGCTGGGCCGCTGAGCAACCGGAAATCCCCTGCACCACGCTAGGCCTGCTGCAACCGCTGGCCGTTGGAGCCAGGCCAGCCGAGGCCCGTGACCATGGCGCCGATGGCACCGACGAACCGGCACTCGCGCTGTCCACCGACTGGGCCGGTCGACTGGTGGCAGGCCAGGTCCGCCGGGTCCACGACGAGGCCGCCGCCCGGCTACGCCAGGTCGGCTGGGTCGCCGTGCCCGCACCACACGCGATGAAAAAAGCAGACGGTGCGCGAATCGCTTCTGCTCTCGTGCCGAGATGCCAGTACCCAACGGGCGTGCTCAAGATGATCGCATTCAACGCCAAAACCCCTGATGAGGAGCTGTCATGACGACGACCACTGCCTCCCGCACTGTCCTTGAAGTCGACCTCGCACCGATTGCCGGGTCGCTTTTCCAGCCAACAGGCTTCCCCGACTTGGGCGCTGCCGAGTTCGGCGACAACCACCTGCTCGTAGAGTCCGCCCAGAGCATGGCCAACTGGCTGGAGTCCACCACCTGGGACAACGCCACGAACGACCAGGTCTCCGAACTGGCGGGCGTACCATACGTCCGGGTTGTCAGCCCGGAGAAGACCTTCCTGTCCTCATCACGGCTCGAGGCCCATCGCCTCGCGTCCGCTTACATAATGAACGGCGCGGTCAACGGCGCTAACGGCGAGAAGTGGATGGAGGAGCAGTTCGGTCTCGTCAAGGGACAACCGCTCGACTACCGGGCCGTGGCCCGTGCGTGCTTCCGGCTTGACCCGATATCTCTGGTGCACGGTGCGTTCTTCGCGAGGAAGAACTGGCCCTGGCAACCGAAGATCTCCCGCGCCGTGACGAGCTTCATCGAGGCGAGCGGTGTCAAGGCCGCCGTCTCAGGTGGGGTTAAGAAGGATGTGGTGATCAACGAGGCCAAGGGCGGGGTCACTGCCGAAGGCTACGGCACCGTCCCTCATCACCGCGTTGAGTACACAGCCGACAAGATCACCGCGTTCTTCACGGTGGACCACGCGCAGTTCAGGTCCTACGGACTTTCGGAGCCGGCGACCAAGTTGCTCAAGGCGCTAGCCGACTATGAAATTGCCACGCTGCTCGACCGCGGGCTGCGGCTGCGCACGCGCTGCGACCTCGTGGTCCGTGAAGTCATCAAGGGAGACCGTCCGGATACTGCCGTGGCTGCCGCCTCCATCAAGCAGTACGCTGCCGAATGCGCCGACGAACTGGGACCAGTTACTGAGGTCGTCTGGTCCCCGAAGGGCAAGTGACGTGGGAACCACGCTCGCGTTCCGGTTCCCGCTCGGACGAGTGCATGCCAACCCGTGGGACCGGGCCGTCAACGAGGGCGCGACCGAGTGGCCACCGTCGCCGTGGCGGATACTCCGCGCTCTCGTTGCTACCTGGTACATGCGCTGGCCGGACCTGCCCGCGCCGGTCTTCGATGGCATGCTCGGCGCGCTAGCCGACCCGCCGTCCTACCGGACGCCCATAACGGGAACCGGGCACACCCGGCACTACCTGCCGGACCTCAGTCACCGCAAGGCCGAGACCGGCAATACAGACCTCACCTTGGATCCGTTCCTCACTGTGGAGCGAGACGCCGAACTCCTCGTGCACTGGAACACGGACCTCGCCGACGACCAGCGCGAGGTACTGGCCAAGCTGGCCGAGCTCGTCCCGTACCTAGGCCGTTCGGAGTCAGTTTGTGAAGCGCGACTCGTCCAGGAGGACGTTGTGCCCGACGAGACCTGGTGGCGGCCAGAGGCCACTGACGGATCACGGCGAACGCGATTGCTCGTTCCGACTCGCCCGCTGAGCCGGTCCATCCTGGAGACCACGACGGGCGGCGTGCGGAAGCAGAAGCGCACCATGCCACCCGGCACGCGATGGGTCGACTACGCGGCGAGTGACGCGTCACTGCGACCCCTCAACGCACCCAATCCGCCGGCGACGAAGGAGGTCACCGCCATCCGGTTCGCCGTCGTGGGTCGCGCTCCATTGCTGCTGACACACGGCGTACTGCTAGCCGACGAAGCGCACCGCCAGGTTGGACACGAGTTGGAGAAGGCCGGCATCCCGGAGGACCGTCGGCGACAGATCATGGGCACGCGTGGTGCCGCCAGCGACCACCGGCATGCCCACTGGGCACCGGTAGGTGGCGTGGGAGAGGATGGCGGGTCCGTTCGGGGCCTCGTTATCTGGGTCCCTTCGGGTCTACGGACGAATGAGGTACGAGCGATCCTTGACTTGCGTCACGCATGCGGTAAGCGAGGAGGCGAGGACGGGTACGAGTTCCACGGGTTCCCCGCGGTTGACCTGCTGTTTCAGGCGGCCGGGTCGATCGAGGACACCGCGCCTGAGTTGTGTGGCCAGCCTTCGCGGCGGTGGCGGTCGGTCACGCCGTATCTTCCGGTGCGGCACAGGGCGAAGAACGAGTCGTGGGAGGCCCTCCTCACAGAGGACGTGACTGCTGAGTTGCGGTACCGCGGTCGGGCAGATGCTGTGGTCGCACGAGTCGAGTTGTCGACCGAGATGACGGCACGACAGGTCAACCAGTACCGCCGGTACCGGACGAAGGAGAAGTTGCAGAGGCACTCGCGGGCTGGCGTGGGGGTGGTGCTGGAGTTCGCCGCCGCCGTTTCCGGGCCACTGCTGCTGGGACAGCTCAGCCACTTCGGCTTCGGCAGGTTCCTGCCCGAGGTCCAGGGTCCTGCTCACCAGTGATGTGAGCTTAGATCGACGATCAGCAACATCCGTCGCCACCATGGCTGGGACGAACCTGTCCCTGATGTTCAGGCGGGTGCGGCGGACTCGCACATCACCTACAAGTGAGGACAGTGTCATGATCGTCGCCCCCGCGGCAGGCGATTCATCCCGCTTCACGTTCGTTGACCCGCGCCATCGGCTTCCGACTGCTGAAGCCGTTGTCGTCTGATTCGACGACCGTCGTGGTCACAGGCACCGCCGGGCGTTGCGAGCGCTGTGGTGGTGACCCAATCCCCGGGGAGCGCTCGCACGCAGGTCAACGCCTGTTTGAGCATCTTGACACCTCCATAGAGATGGCCATGATGGGACGGTTCCGCAGACCGCTCGCAGAACGCCACGTCTTCGCAGCTCAGCACCCCCAATTTTTGCGAGCTGTCGCTCCGGTCGGCAACGACCGGCTCCATTGCGGCCGCAGGCTCTCCCAGGAGGAGCGCCAGACGGTCGCGGTCGCTCCGGTCGGCAACGACCGGCTCCATTGCGGCCCGTTGTGGTGCCGGTTGCTCCGGCCCCCGGCAGGTGGTCGCTCCGGTCGGCAACGACCGGCTCCATTGCGGCCGCTGCTCAAGGGGCACCGGAGGACGGTACGGGCGCGTCGCTCCGGTCGGCAACGACCGGCTCCATTGCGGCATCGGCGTCACGGCCATAGCCGCCACCATCGCCGTGGTCGCTCCGGTCGGCAACGACCGGCTCCATTGCGGCGGCCTGTCCGCCCCGGCGTGCCCGTCATGCCGCAGGTCGCTCCGGTCGGCAACGACCGGCTCCATTGCGGCGCGTAACCGATAATCCGGCCGTCCCGGCGTTCCCCGGTCGCTCCGGTCGGCAACGACCGGCTCCATTGCGGCTCCACCTCGGCGATCGACAGGCCCCTTATCAGGCTGTCGCTCCGGTCGGCAACGACCGGCTCCATTGCGGCACGTCAGACTTCTCAGCCCATGCGGTGAATGCCTGGGTCGCTCCGGTCGGCAACGACCGGCTCCATTGCGGCGGCAGGACCGGCCCTGGGGCCACGTACCCGCCGGCGGGTCGCTCCGGTCGGCAACGACCGGCTCCATTGCGGCTTCAACGCCCAGCGGTACGCCAAGGCCCTCGGCTACGAGTCGCTCCGGTCGGCAACGACCGGCTCCATTGCGGCAGCATCGTGAGGCTGATTCGCGCGGTATGGCCTGACTGTCGCTCCGGTCGGCAACGACCGGCTCCATTGCGGCTCCTTGTCCTGCCGCCGTGGCGGCCTTGTCTCCAGGTCGCTCCGGTCGGCAACGACCGGCTCCATTGCGGCTGCGGGGGTGCAGATTCTGCGGGGTCCTCGGTCATCAGGTCGCTCCGGTCGGCAACGACCGGCTCCATTGCGGCTCACCAGTGCCAACCTGGACATAGGCGTTGCCCAGGTCGCTCCGGTCGGCAACGACCGGCTCCATTGCGGCAACGTCCCCAGCGTCGGCTTCGGCAACACTTACAGAGTCGCTCCGGTCGGCAACGACCGGCTCCATTGCGGCACCAACGGGCAGATCCCGCCGAGGGACGCGCGCCCGGTCGCTCCGGTCGGCAACGACCGGCTCCATTGCGGCGAGGTGATGGAGAATGAGCGAGGCAGCCGGCACTAGTCGCTCCGGTCGGCAACGACCGGCTCCATTGCGGCCAGTGCGTGACGACCTCGGCCACCGCCAGGCCGAGCGGTCGCTCCGGTCGGCAACGACCGGCTCCATTGCGGCCTGCTCATAGTCCTCGTGGCCGTCCCAGATCGCGGGTCGCTCCGGTCGGCAACGACCGGCTCCATTGCGGCGCCGACATGTACCCGGACACTCACCTCACCCCGGGCAGTCGCTCCGGTCGGCAACGACCGGCTCCATTGCGGCCTGCCGGACTGGGCTGACCATGCGGTCAGCGGGCCGGTCGCTCCGGTCGGCAACGACCGGCTCCATTGCGGCACGCCGCTCTCGCGGATCCCGGCCCACACCTGGTCGTCGCTCCGGTCGGCAACGACCGGCTCCATTGCGGCACCGACCCCGCGCTCATCCGGCCCGGCTGGGTCCTGCGTCGCTCCGGTCGGCAACGACCGGCTCCATTGCGGCACCGCGATGGCGGGCAGGGGGGTGGCCCGGAGCAGGTCGCTCCGGTCGGCAACGACCGGCTCCATTGCGGCTGGTGAGGCTGCTGACCTGTCGCGGATCCTGGCCTGGGTCGCTCCGGTCGGCAACGACCGGCTCCATTGCGGCGCCCTGGCCGTCCCAGCCGTCCGGGACGAGCTCCGCGTCGCTCCGGTCGGCAACGACCGGCTCCATTGCGGCCTGCGCACGGGCGCCGGCCTCACCCAGGACGGCCTTGCGTCGCTCCGGTCGGCAACGACCGGCTCCATTGCGGCTCGTCCAGGGGGTGGATGCCGTGACCGCCGACGTGCTGTCGCTCCGGTCGGCAACGACCGGCTCCATTGCGGCCCGCGTCCTGCTCCTCGTCCAGCTCCGCGAGGCCGCTGGTCGCTCCGGTCGGCAACGACCGGCTCCATCGCGGCCCGTCGTACAGCCTGACTCGGCTCAGCGGCGGGATGGTCGCTCCGGTCGGCAATGGCCGGCTCCATTGCGGCCGGTTCGCGGTTGCGAGCCCGGCAGCCTTTTCCTTCGGTCGCCTCGGCCGGCCAGCCGACGGCGGCCGCTTCTCTCGCCGCACCCCAGCGGGCCATGTTGCAGCAGCCGGAGGCAAGGCGGGTCAGTCGGTCAGCGCGGTCGGGTCCCAGCGGGTGCCGAGGCCCGCACGGTCGGCGGCCTCGGCGATGGCGGCGGCCACTGCGGTATCAACATGGGCCACGCCGACCGAGTCGAACACGCGCCTGCCGTCGCTGTCCTGCGGCCTCCTGGTTCCGGCCAGCAGGTCGCCGATCTCACCGAGCACCTCTGGCGCGTTTGGCGGGAGGTAGGCGATCTCCCCTACCTCGCGGGCGCCGGCCAGGCTGTCCACGACGATGGTCGCTGCCGCCAGGACATCGACAGCGAGTTCCCGCTTGCCCGGCGAGTCGGAGCCCATCGCGCACACCACGGCGTCCCGTCGCATGTCGGCCGCGCTGATGAGCGGCTGGCGGGAAGGGGTGCAGGTGATGATGACGTCCGCGTTCCGAACGGCCGCGCCGGGTGTGTCATGCACCTGGACGGCGCCGAGAGCTTCTGCCCGCTCCCGGCTGCGGCTCCAGACGTGCACCTGGCCGGCGCCGAGCTCGTGACGGGCCGCATTCAACGTGGCCGCTGCCAGCGGGCCGGCGCCCAGTATCGCTACTGTGGCGCCTGTGCCAGCGCCAAGGGCGCGGGCGCCGACGATCGCCGCGGCAGCGGTGCGCCACGCAGTGAGATCGGCGGAATCCAAAATGGCTTGGATTGCCGAAGACGCCGTGTCGAAGAGCAGGATCACGCCCGACGCGGGTGCGCCGTCGGGGCGGAGGTTTGCCTTGACCGACACCAGCGCGGGCTGCACAGTCCCGCCTGCTTTCAGGTGCATGGCGCCGCCGGGCAGTGGCACATGGCTGGACGCCGGGGGGACGGCCCCGGCAGTGGCGGCGGTGCGATAAGCGCCGCGTACTGCCGCGATGACGTCTGGCCAGTTGAGCAGCGTGCGTACGGTCTTACGGTCCAGCAGGATCGTCATGTATGAGCCTTCCTAACGAGCTGTGGCGCGTGATGCCGACGGTGATCCGCTCGACCATTTGCCCCGTACACCGTAGACCTCCGCCTGCAGCGACGCCTTGGAGGCCCCGAGCTCTGCGTCTTCCGCTATCGCGTAGAACTGGCTCTCCGCTCGCTGCCCGACGAGTCTGCTCCCACCTCCGTAGCGTGACTGCCGCAGCCCTTGCCGGCACGTAGACCGTGGGGACATGGGCATTTGGGAGCCGATCGCGCCTGTTGCGGGCAAGGTAATCGGCCACTGTCTGCCATGATTGAGAGCGGGGGCGTGCTCGGGTGACCTTCGTCGGGACGACCGAGGCTTATGTCCTCGACGCGCTCCGCAAGGCTGGGGTGCGCCTTGAGCGCATTCGGCCGGCGTTGGACCGGCTGGCCGTGGAGTTCGGCCGGGACTACGTGCTCGCGTCGCGGAACTTGGCGACCGATGGCATTGACGTTCTGTGGGATTTCTCCCGCACGAGCGAAGGTGAAGGCCTAATGGAGGGCCGCACCGGTCAGATGGTGATGCGGGAGATCGTCGAGGACTACCTGACGTACGTAACCTGGGCGGATGACGACTATCCCAGCATGCTCCACCTGCGCAGTTGCCAGGCGTCGAAGGTTGTGATGGACCCGTACCGTGCCTTCGGGCAGCCGTTCTTCGAATCCAGCCGCGCGCGAGTCCGCGACGCGGCCAACATGCTCAGTGCAGGGGAAGACCCCCCAGGTGGTGGCCGATGAGCACGGAATCAGCATCGAGGAAGTCCGAGTCGCCGCCCGCGTCCTCCTTGGCCTCGCCGCCTGAGTTCTACGCCGACGAGAACACGGTCACGCGGCTGGCCGAGCTGTGCCGAGGATATGGGATTGCAGAGCTGTCGGTCTTCGGTTCGGTGGCACGTGGCAAGGACCGGCCCGGCAGCGACGTTGACCTCCTCTACGTGCGTGCCCCCGGCAATGACCTCGGGATGTCTTTCTTTGCCCTGCAAGAGGATCTGGAGAAGCTCTTCGGCCGACAGGTCGACCTCGTTTCCAAGGACGGCTCCACCCGGTCATCCGCGGTCGGGTCCTTGCCGACGCACGGGTCCTTTATACGGCGTGAGTAACCGATGCATCGCGGACCTGGGACATCCGTCGCGCGCGGCTTATCCAGGCACTTGCGAGGCTGTTGTCCCCTACGTCCAGTCAGGATTGCGACGGTGATCGGATAGCGTCCGCATGTGCGGAATTGAGCTTGCGTCTGGCGTGGTAGTCCGGTCGCCCAATCCGCTCGACAATGGCGTCCTCGTCGGAGCACCCCCGCGTGTGCGGGGCGGACCGTTCTCCTACAACGCACCCAGCCATTTGTTCCGGAGCACCCCCGCGTGTGCGGGGCGGACTGCTGGCCGCCGATCCGCACTGCCAGGCCGCCGGGAGCACCCCCGCGTGTGCGGGGCGGACTGGGGAACGCCGATGTTCTTGACCGGCACCGACGGAGCACCCCCGCGTGTGCGGGGCGGACCTGGACCACCCCGGCTTCCTTGGAGGGTGTGACCTCAGGGAAGGATGTTACTCATGGGATCCGGGAAGGTACACCCGCCTGAGCTGCGGGAACGGGCGGTGCAGATGGTGTTTGACTTGCGTGCGGAATCGGGGAACGACCGCGGGTCAATCCAGAGGGTGGCCGAGCGGCTCGGCGTGCATCCGGACACGCTGCGGGGCTGGGTGGCGAAGGCGGAAGTCGATTCGGGGAGGCGGCCCGGTACCGTGACCGACGATAAGAGGCGGATCGCGGAGCTGGAGCGGGAAAGCAAGGAGCTGCGGCGGGCGAATGAGATCCTGAAGGCGGCGAGCGCTTATTTCGCCCGGGAACTCGACGTGAAACTGCCGCGCTAGTCGAGTTCATTGATTCTCACCGGGACCGGTTCGGTGTCGAGCCGGTCTGCGCGGTGCTGGATTTTTCGCCGTCCACGTATTACGCGGCGAGGAAGAGGAAGCAGGATAAGACCGCCCGCGATATCCGCGACGAGTACCTGAAGAAGGAGGTAATGCGGGTATGGGAGGATCCGCGGAAGGCGCGCGGGAAGTACGGTGCGCGGAAGGTATGGCGGCAGCTGAACCGCGACGGGATCATCGTTGCCCGGTGCACGGTGGAGCGGCTGATGCGCGGGCTGGGGATCGGCGGCGTGCAGGCCAGGCGGAAGAGGCCGCGGACCACGGTGCCCGGGGCGGCCGGGGCGGAGCGTCCGTCTGACCTGCTGGAGCGTAATTTCTCTGCGGATGCGCCGAGTAAGCGCTGGGTGGCGGATATTACGTATGTGGAAGTCACGGGTGATTTCGTGTATGTCGCCTTCGTCATGGACCTGTTTTCCCGGAAGATTGTCGGCTGGCAGGTGAGCGACAGGCTGCAGGCCGATCTGGCTCTCGATGCGCTGGAAATGGCGATCTGGCGGGCCGGCGATGATCTTGACCCGGGGCAGTTGGTTCATCATTCCGACCGCGGTGTCCAGTATACGTCGATCCGGTATGCCGAGCGGCTGCAGGAGATCGGAGCCGCGCGCTCGGTCGGGAGCAAGGGCGATTCCTATGATAACGCGGCGGCCGAGTCTCTTAACAGCCTGTACAAGAAGGAGCTTATCGAGTCGGATGGTCCATGGAAAGGCGTGAGTGATGTAGCTCTCGCCACACTGGAGTGGGTATCCTGGTATAATAAGGAACGGCTCCACTCGGCGTGCGGGTATATGCCTCCGGAGGAATTCGAGAAACAGCATCACGCGCGTCAGGGAATCCTGGTAGGATAATTAAAGTCGGCAAGTTAGTCCCTCTAATTTTGCCGGGGCGGTCCAAGCTGATCGCCTTCACTGAGGCGGAGCACCCCCGCGTGTGCGGGGCGGACTGGTCAAGGCAAACAAGTCGGCGATGTCGTGCAGGAGCACCCCCGCGTGTGCGGGGCGGACTGGCTGCTGCCGCCCAGCTCCCGCAGTGATGTCGGAGCACCCCCGCGTGTGCGGGACGGACCACCAGCAGACGATGACCGCGCTGAGGAATGACGGAGCACCCCCGCGTGTGCGGGGCGGACGCGTAGGTGATGACCTGGCTGGCGCCGGCCCGCGGAGCACCCCCGCGTGTGCGGGGCGGACACTGACCCGATGGCGGCACTGAGGGAACTGAGCGGAGCACCCCCGCGTGTGCGGGGCGGACTGGCCTGGAAGGGTGCCCGAGCCGCCGTAGTTGGGAGCACCCCCGCGTGTGCGGGGCGGACAGCGCCTCCCTGCGTCCCAGGGCGGCTATGTTCGGAGCACCCCCGCGTGTGCGGGGCGGACGCAGCAGCCAGGGTGGCCTGTTCACCACCGAGCGGAGCACCCCCTCGCTCGGGGCGGACGTGGCACTGCGGATCGCCTCGCCGCCGTGGACGGGAGCACCCCCGCGTGTGCGGGGCGGACTTCGGCCCGGTTCGCGGGCTCCTCGTCCTCGTCGGAGCACCCCCGCGTGTGCGGGGCGGACGACGGGCGGCCACTCCTCCCCGGTGGGATTGCCGGAGCACCCCCGCGTGTGCGGGGCGGACTTCCAGGCGTGGGCGCTTACCGCTGACCTGGGCGGAGCACCCCCGCGTGTGCGGGGCGGACGGGAACTACGCGTGCCCGGTCACCTCCGGGAACGGAGCACCCCCGCGTGTGCGGGGCGGACCCCTGGACGCCCAGTCACGCACCGCGGAGAGCCGGAGCACCCCCGCGTGTGCGGGGCGGACGCGTCCGTGCTGGAGATGGAGGGCACCGTCACGGGAGCACCCCCGCGTGTGCGGGGCGGACTGTCCGTCCGGACCGGGGAGGCGTGGCTGTGCCGGAGCACCCCCGCGTGTGCGGGGCGGACCTCGCCGCGACTGGCTGGAACGTCGTCGCTGGCGGAGCACCCCCGCGTGTGCGGGGCGGACGTCCCGCGCACCCGTTCCGCGATCGCCAGCGTCGGAGCACCCCCGCGTGTGCGGGGCGGACGATCTCAGGCGAGCCAGTAGGCGCCTAGGATGAGGAGCACCCCCGCGTGTGCGGGGCGGACGAGTGGCTCGCCGTGCTCCGCCGCATCGGCGACGGAGCACCCCCGCGTGTGCGGGGCGGACATCCGGCCGCCGTCGTACTGCGTGTGCGTCGCCGGAGCACCCCCGCGTGTGCGGGGCGGACGAGCTCCGCGGCTTCGCCGAGGGCGGCGGCTACGGAGCACCCCCGCGTGTGCGGGGCGGACACTTCGCGACCTGGGGTTTTAGAAGGGGGGTTCCGGTTCTTGATCGGCAGCGGAGGCCTGAAGGTCCTGGGCGGTGAAGCGGACTAGCGCAAGGCCGTCGGAGTCGAAGATGACGCGGCGGCGTTCTCCGGCCGTTCGCATGGTGAAGTGCTGCTCGTTGTCGTCGGGGTGGACGCAGACAGCGTGCCCGTCGCCAACGCTGACGGCGACAATCTTCCACAGTTCCTCGCGGACTCGCGTGGAGACGGTGCCGACATAGAGACCCGGCGCAGGCTCGGTGAGCCAGCGGGTGAGCGCACCCCGGATGTGGTCAGGGACTTCGGTGGTCTTGATGACGACCAGGTTGGCCACGGCGGCTCAGAACTCCTAGTCAGCTGAGTCGGCGTAGTTGACGCCTGCGGGGAGTTCGCCGAGGTCCGGGTCCCATAGGTGGATCACGTCAGGGGCTCCGGTCGAGCTGACTGGGACTGGAGTCTGGGTCGAGTACGTGCTGGATATCGCTGACAATCCGTGGCAGAAGGCGAAAAAGCCGGAACTTGTCCCGCAGCTTTCGCCGGACGTCGATCTCGGGGCGTGCCGAGTCGTGCAGCTCGAAAGCCAGGGGGATGCTGATCTCGGCCTTATACAGGTCAGCGATGTCGTAGACGAAGGCGTGCTGAGTTCCCGAGTGGATGAAGCCGAGGGCGGGGGAACACCCGATTGCGAGGACCGCCGAGTGGACAACGCCGTACAGGCACACGTTGGCGGCGGATAGGGCCATGTTGACCGGGTCCTGGGCATCCCAGGCGTCGGGGTCGTAGTTTCGCCTGAAGCGGGTGATCCGGTGCTTGTCCGCGAGCAATTTATACAAGGTCTTAACGCGCTGGCCTTCGACGCCACGTAGTTGGGCAAGGCTCGCGCCCGGTGGCACCGAGTCGCCGAACCGGCGCCGGTAGAGGCGGGTGGCGACAGCGAGTCGCTGATCGTCATCGGCCCAGGCTCGGGCCTGCCGCTCAAGCCAGTGGGTGGTGAGCGAGCTTGGCTGTATCCCGGAGTAGGCCCGAACCGCACCTGACCCTGCGCAGATAACGGTCGTTCCGTGCCTGGCGAGGGTCGAGAGGGCTGGCTGGGTGATCGAGGTCCCAGGGCCAAGTAGCACGCACGACAGGGCGGCAGTAGGCAAATAGACCCTGTCTCCGCCGCCCTCCGTGCCGACTCTGGCGCACACACCGGTCTTGTCTTGGACGACGCGAACCGCGTCGAGGAAAAGGAACGACAGGGAATCCTCGGCCCGAGGAAGCATCGCCAATGTCGGGACTTCCAGCCGCTCACGGGCATTCTTCTTTTGGCGGACGCTCACATAGCATCCACGGGGGCGATGCTGAGCAGGCCGCAACCATGCGATTTGCCGCGGCCGATGCCTGTCACGATCGCCGTGGTTAGGGCACCAGGGTCAGTAATGATTGCCACGCCGTCGAACTGGGTGACCGCGTGACGGATGCGTGACTTCGGGTCATCGCCACCGACCACGTCGCCGGGTGACCGGGACATGAGCAACTGGATATCTAGTCCGCAGCCGGCGGCCCGCTCAGCCCACCACTTGTCGGCCTCGGCGCCTCGTAGCGGAACCACCGACTTGCTGTGAGCCTTGCGCAAGCAAGTGTTGGCGGCGAGTCGGTAGCGAATCGTCGCGCCCTCGCGGAGCCAGTGGAGCAGTGGGTCTAGGTCGCGTACCTGGGCCTGGCCGTAGTCGGCGGGCAGTTTACTCAGGTCAGGCCGAATTCCGGTCTGGACGAGGATGCGGACTCCAGTTGGTGCTTCCTCGACCCGGTGCAGCACGCCCGCCTGGCGGCGCGGTTCGTCGCCGAGGCCGTCCGGAACCAAAGACATCACCCGCTGATGCATACGCGCGACGTCGCGCAGATCGCGGCGCGCTAGGTCGTGTCGGAAATTCGGGGTGATCTGTGTGAGCCAGGCAGTCATCAGGAACTCCGGGCGTAATCGAAGAGGGCCTTCTGATAGGCGGCAGGGTTCCGCCAGTTGCCGAGCGCTGCCGGCAGTTGGATGGTTGACCGGTAGACGGCGCGCGTGCGGTACCGCCGCTCGTAGCGTCCGAAGACCTCGGGGACGTCGTTGACCTCAGTGATCGCCGCGTTGGAGTTGCCAGGTGTCTCCGCGATCATCTCGACAGTGATCTCGCCGGGCCCGTTGACTCGTTGGCCGGGCAGCGGCACGAGCTCGCGAAGCTCCCGCACAGGATCCTCAGGAGTTAGGCGCAGGAACAGCGGCTGGTCAGGTGGACAAGACCGTCGACCGAGGTATGGCTGCCAATGCGGTGTCCGAAGGTGGCTGGCGATGTCCCCGATGAGGTCATCCGGCCCGGAGAGAGCGATGGTGAACACCGCGTCAGACAAGTACCAGCGGCGGGTCACGACGATGGCCGTTCCCTCCGACCTCCGGCCGCCGCTCGCGGTGGGAATCGTACGAGCGCGCGGAAGTCCGCCACCTGTGGTGTGGAAGTCCCGCAGCAGGACTCCCGGGCGATCCACTCGCACCGTGACCGAGAGAGGGTCGAACTTGCCGAGCGACTGCCCGCGCTCGATCCCCTCGGCCGCCGCGAGCAGCCCGATAATGCCGGAGCGGGTGGGAAAGCGGAGCGTGTCGCGCTCGGAGAACGTGCTGTGCTCACCCCAGCTCTGCAACGGCCCGGCTAGCCGCAAGACGATGCCGGTCACTGCCGCCCCGGCGCTGAAAATGCCGCGTCAACGGCGTTGGTCATGAGCGAGGTCAGCGACGCGACATGGTCGCCAAGGCCCTCGGCGGGCTTGCCGCTGATGCTTGCATGACCGTGCCAGGCGACGCCGTCGGCCCCCCAGTACTCGTGCAGCCGGGAGGCGTAGGTGCTCAGTGCTTCCCGGGATGGCTGCGCGTACCCGAGCGGGCTGCGGATTGGATCTTCGAACGCGGGCGCCAGCGAGATCGGCCGGTCAGCCCGGACGGCGATGTACACCAGGTCTGGGATGGTCATAGCGGCGGTCGCGTTCTGCTTGCCAGACGGGACCGTGGCGACGAACGCGCGCAGGAACTCGGCGACGAGTTCGCGCGCCGTTGCGGTGTCGCCGTCCAGGTTGTCGGCCAGCGTGGCGAGGCCGATGTTGGCGTACCGGTAGAAGGTGCCGGCGGAGAACTGGGCGGCGTTCATGTGGGCGCTGCCCGCGTCGCCGAGCTTCTCGATGTCGTCGACGGCGGTGAAGAAGTCGGTCTCCACGACGGTCGCGTGTGTGGTGAAGGCGTGCGCAAACTGGACGGCACCATCGACCTCCGCGCCCGGTAGCTCGGCGAGCATCCGACCCAAGAGCTGGATCGTTCCGTTCCGGCTGCGGAGGACCGCCTCGATCCGGTCCTTCGGCAGTACGGCCGACTGCTTCTTCTTCGTCGCTTCGGCCGCGACGGCTTCGCGGTGCTCGGCCACGATGGCGGCGAGCTCATCGATCCCGGCGACTGGGAGGTAGAAGGTGACAGACGTGATGTCCTTCTTGTCCTCAACCTTGATGCCTTCCTTCCCGGCGGACGCCATGACCTGGCGCGCGCCCGCCAGTGCAAGGGCCTCATCCCAGCCGGACGCCACCAGCCGCGAGGAGATCGCCTCGACGAGCCGCCGAGTCCGGACGGCAGGATCGCCCAGCCGGCGCTCGATCTCATGCCGTACAGCGCGCTTCCATGACTGGCTGGACACGCGGGTCCGCTCGGCTCCGCCGTAGATAAGGGTCTTCGGGGAGCCGAGGTCGTCGCGGTTCAAATTGGCATACGGAACGGTCTGGAGCGCGTGGACATCTATGTAAAGGGGGGTGCTCATGATCATGCCTCCTCGTTACTGTTTGGGTTGGCGGCCTGCTCGGCCTTGCGGTTCTTCTCTGCGGCCAGCCGGGCACTGGTCCGGTAGAACTCCTGCGCCCATTCCTTGGCCACATGCCGGGGATCGCGTGCCCACCTGGTCAGGTCGTGGACCAGGACGCCCCAGTCGATCCGGACCTGGTCACCGCGCAACTGGAGGATGAGCCGTGGCAAGTGCCGGTGTACGCCATCGGTGTCCTGACGGGCCAACAGTTGGAGACGATCTTCCAGGTTCTTCTCGTTGCTGCCCTCATGGACTGCCCGGGCGAGTGAGTACCCGAGGTTATGGCGGAGCCTTCCAGCCGACTGGCGCGTCCCGTCGGGGACCTTCTCGAGAGTGGCATCGTCCGCGGCTTCATCTGGCGCGTCGTCGCTGTCGGCCTGATCGCGTGCCTGCCGCGACTGGGAGGCGATCAGCGCCGCTACCGCGTAGTACGCTCGCTCAGCCTCCGCAGTGGCTTCCTTGGGAAGCAAGGGGACAACGATCCGGTGCACTCCGAGGGCGACGTCTTCCGGAGCCTTGCCCAGACTGTGCCTTAGTACAGAACGGTCAGCCGGACTGCGCTTGGTAAGCCGAGTGACCTCGCGGGCCAGTTTGTCCGCCTCTTTCGGAACGGATATTTGCCTAGGCATAGGATTCCTCCAGGGGCGGTGGCTCGTCGCGTGACCAGGTTGCGAAGATGCCGCCGCGCGCTCGCTCCAGGGCACGGGCGACACGGGGGCCACGTTCGGCGTACTGATCTGTCACCTCGTCGTACGCGGCAAGCGCGATGCGGATGAACTTGTTGCTGGGGAAGCCGAACTCATCGGGGTGATCGGTCATGCGCCAGAAGGCGGCCTCGGCCGAAGTCCAGTAGCGGCCCAGGGCGGGTGCCAGCCAAGGACTATCCGGACTTCCGGTCCGGCCTCTGCCTTGGCCGTTGGAAGGATCGCTCAGCATGTCCCACGCTCGCTGCAGTGCCTTCTTCAAGTCGAGTGCGACCCTTTCGGCTGCCTCGTGGGCGAGACCGATCTCCTGGTCGTAGTCAAAGGTAAAGCCGGAATCCCCGGCACCTCGAGCCGACAGGACGGGGGGAGTGGCGGCGGTGAACCACTGGTGGTCAACGGTCTTGCCATCCTGATCGAACCCGAACGCCCGGACGCGGAGTCGTTCCGTGAGTTCACCGAGCGAAGGATCGAGCAAGTCGCTAAAGATGGCCGGGCGTCGTGTCTTCCCTGATCCGGTCTCCTGCAGCAAGAGCGCGTCTAGGTCTCGCCAGATCGCGCGATCGTGCCTGGCGTAGCGCGCGTAGGGCACGTCCTTGTTCTTCGGGGTCTCATAAATGAGGTACGGATCTTCCACGCGTGCATGCGACTCGCGCCATGCCCACGTGATCCGAGCGTCTGTTACCTCCGTCCCGTCCGAGGACGGCGTGAGCAGCAGGGCGTGCCTGAACTGGCCAGTCAGCGGACCCGACAGGCCACGCCTCGTTGGCGGAGCAGCCAGTGGCCGGCTTGGGTCGCAGTCTTCCCAGGGGGCCAGGTCTGGATGAGGGAGCAAGACGTGGTCTCCGGCCGGATACGGAATGCCCGTGATCAGCGACTCGTAGAGGTTCCGGCCGAGAGGGTGAAAAGAGATACGGGACCGCAACGGTCCGGCAGTCATGTTCGATTCCGTGCGCCCGGCGACGGTGCGGGCGGTGACCTTGCCGCTCGGCCCGTAGTACAGCCAGGCCAGCAGGTGCCAGGCAGCCTCGGCTGTGCGGACTGGCCGCGGAGCCAGGTCGGAGTGGTGGCTCAGCCAGACCAGATTGTTCCCGGTGGCCCGCCCGATCACTAGCTTGTTGATCCCAGTGCTCTTGGCGCACTCGGTAGCCAGGCGAGCGTCCTGCAACCAAGGCCGTTCCGGATGAAACAGGTCGAACGCCTCGGAGTGTGCCGAGAAGTACGCCGTCGCCGCGCGAGGGTCGAAGCGGCCCGCCGCCAGTACTCGTCGCCGTTCTCGCTTCCACTCGGTCAGGCTGTCAAAGCCATCGCAGTCGCCGAGGCCGGTGACACGGGCGGCGATCAAGTACAAAATCCGCCATAGCCCCGAAGCCGCAGGCGGTACCGGCAGCGTGATGTCGCTGATCTCGTGCGCCCGCACGAGCAACTCGCCGAATCCGACCTCGGCGGGGCCGTTGAACTCGGGTCGCCACCGCACAGGTACCCAGGGCTGATCGATCAGGTTGAACGAAGGCACCGTCCCTCCCTTCTGTCGTCACATGATTTGAACCCTGTAGCAGGCAAGCCCACATTAAAGGAAAAGTATGAAAATGTATGGAAAAATAGAGTTGCTATCGGTTGCTCGTAATGCGGAGTCCGAGAACCTCGTGGAGGGCGAACTCGCGGTCGCCGACGATCGCTGGGCCGAACGAGCCGTCCGACTGGAGAACCTGAGGAAGGAGGACTAGGTCGCGGAGGTGCGTATTGCGCCGCCACTCCCTGGACAAAGAGGCAGCGGGATCCTGGTCCCTGAGCCAGGGACCGCCCCGGACGGGAACGGTGTGTCGAATGACGACCTGGCAGTCCGTGAGGGTGGGTGCCGCGTCTTTGTCGGGCAGCAGGACCGTGCACTTTCGGTTGAGCCATGTCCGGCCGTCAGCGTCGATGAACAGCGGAAGCGCCCGCACTGAGTCGGCGTCGAACCGAGTCGCCAGCAGTTCAGGGTCTACGTCGCTGTCGGTCATCGCGTGCAGCGAGTCGATGTCGTGCGGACCGGGGATGGATACCATCTTCGACAGTTCTTGCCGCGCGATCTCGTCGCCGATGCGGGCGGCCCACGCGCTCTCCGCACCAGTGATCAGCGCTGGGTCCTCATAGACGTCGTCAATGAGGCCCTGCACGTCCCCCGGAACGTGAATCACCTCCCGGTCGGCGAGAAGCCGGTACGTGCCGACGAGCAGCGACTCGTCATAGATCGCGGTCCACGACCGGAAAAGGCGTGGCGTCCGCGGTCCGCCCGGAGGAACGAGCACGGCTAGCCGCGGCCCCGAAGCCCACGCGGGCCGGGGGATCGCGCCTAGAGCCTGGTGCCGCCAGCAGCGCCCGGCGCGCTGCAGCAGCAGGGCGATGGGCGCCAGGTCGGAGATGATCAGGTCGAAGTCCAGGTCCAGGGACTGCTCAACGATCGCCGTGGCGACCACGACGGCGGAAGAGGGCCGGGTGCCGTCCTCATTCTTGCCGTAATGCCTCATGACCCGCGCACTGATCGTCTCCCGCTGCCAGGCAGGGAACCGTGCATGCAGCAGGTCCAATTCTGGCGGCGTCACACCACTGGCGGTCAGCTCGGCGAACCAGTCGCGCAGTTGGCAGAACGTCTCTTGAGCCTCGTTCACCGTCGTACAGATGACCAAGGCGCACCCGCCCGACTCGACCAGCGACGCGAGTTCCACGCGCAGTGCCGCCTCACGATGCGCGGTCGCACGGCTGGTTTCCGCGTTCTCGACGGCGTCGATCTCGCGGACGCTGACAGCGAGATCAGAGCCGGTACCTACGGCCACGGGAACCGTTGTAATTTCACCGGCCACGGGATCCGCGTAGAGCCAGCCGGGATAGTCACCCAAGTCGCCCGCGTGGCGCTGGGAGAGCTTGCGGGCGCGGGATCGCCCGAGAGCGCCTTCTAGGTACGCGGTGACGAGCTCGCGGGCGGCGCGCCTGGTCAGCGTCGCCGACAGCAGGATCACCGGCGTCTGGAACGAGCCAAGCCACCGCAGAAGGGTGAGCAGCAGACCCTGCATATACGGGTCGCACGCATGCACCTCATCGATGATCACCGTCTTGCCCGCCAGGCCAAACAGCCGCAGTGCGTTGTGTCGGCTTGTGAGCACCGCCATCAGTGCCTGGTCGATCGTCCCGACAGCCCATGACCCGCACATTCCGCGCCAGCGCCCTCGCAGCCAGTCGGCCGCCGCGAAGGGTCCTGTGCCGTGGCCTTCCCCGGTCAGGACGTTGTCGGCTTCCAGGTCCGGCGTGTATACGGAGTTAAGCCAGGCCATTCCGTGGAGCAGCATCAGCGACGACGCCACCTCCACCTGATCCTCCAGGTACCCAAGTATCCGCAGGTAGATCTGATCGGCGGTCGCCGTGGTGGGCAGCGCCATATACAAGCCAGGCCGCCCGGTTGCCTCGCCCATGACCTTCGCCCCGTACAGAGCGGTCTCGGTCTTCCCGACGCCAGGCGGTGCCATCACGAGCAGCAGCCCAGGCCCTCGCACGAGTTCCGGCAGGTGCTCGGCAACCGACCGCTGCAGCTCATTCGGCTTAGAGAGATGACGGAAGGAGTTCCCGAACGACCCTGGGCGTATCCGTCCTCGCGTCAGCCCCGCAGCCGAGACGAGGTCGGTGGCGGTGCGAAGCGACTCGGTAAAATGGGCATGCAGCTCTTCGTGCGTGCCCCGTGCGGGCAGGCCCGGGAGCCTCGACTTCAGGTACGACTCTTGGCTGACGAGCCAATCGGCCAGCACGATGATCGCGCAGACGAGTGCCGCCGCTTGTGGCGTGCTCTTAGTCGGCGGCTCTGGCGAGCCAAGAATTGCGCGCACGGTGTCGAGCGTCGCCTGACGCTGCCATTCCCAACCGTCATCCTTGACACCGGGCCTGGTCAGCGGGGATCGTGGCCGAGTGCGAAATCCTTGATGAAACGTGCCGTGGTGGCCACCGATCAGTTGCGGCACCGCGAAGCCTGGAGCGGTCGCGTCGTCGGCCGGGTACCCAAGTCCGGGAAGCGCGCACTGCAGCCACTTGTGACCAGCTAGATCATGCTCGGGCGACTGCCCTGTGCCACGCGGATACCCGGACAAATCCGCCTGTCGGTCCTGCCCCTGAAATTCGGGGGTCAGCTTGCCGATGTCGTGAAGCGCCGCCCACAGCGCGATGAGCGCGCCCGCGTGCTCTACGCCGCCGCCGAACCCATCGGCGATGAACTTCCTCAGCCCCGTCGGAACGTAGTCATCCCAAAGCCGCTGCGCCGCCGCCCCGGCGTCCAGCAGATGACACACGAGGGGATACCGCTGGGGGAGTCCTCTCGACTTCCCCCACAGCCGCAAGTCGACTTCCCCGGTGCCTACCTGCCCATCCCGATCCTCCACCCGTCCTTACCCCCTGTACCGTCCCGCATCCGGAAAGTCCCGATGTGCCAGACCATACTCAGGGGGTCCGACATTCGAGGCCGACCGAAAAATCCACCACCATGCGTGACCAAAAGGTTATAAACGGCAAACCATAAGAATGACCCCCGCGTATGCGAGGCGGACATGGCGCTCACCAGTGCCGCCCTTCATCGAGGCGGAACACCCCCGCGTGTGCGGGGCGGGCGCCGCAGAGCTAGCCAGGGTCAAGCCGAGGGCCGGAGCACTCCCGCGTGTGCGGGGTGTCATTTGCCAGGACCCGTCCCCGGTAGCCTTCAGCCACGCCTGTGTCGGAGCACCCCCGCGTGTGCGGGGCGGACCGTGTAGCGCCGCGTGAGGTCAGTGCCTGTTGCGGAGCACCCCCGCGTGTGCGGGGCGGACCTCCACGGCCACGACTCGTCAACCTGGTCCGGCGGAGCACCCCCGCGTGTGCGGGGCGGACTGTCCGTCCGGACCGGGGAGGCGTGGCTGTGCCGGAGCACCCCCGCGTGTGCGGGGCGGACCAGTCGGTGGCGCTGGCGAGCTCCGCGATTCGCGGAGCACCCCCGCGTGTGCGGGGCGGACTACGAGGAGCTGGACCTCCAGCTCGCCGCTGCCGGAGCACCCCCGCGTGTGCGGGGCGGACGAGACGGCGTCTACCGCGAGCGGGCGGCCCTGGGGAGCACCCCCGCGTGTGCGGGGCGGACGAGACGGCGTCTACCGCGAGCGGGCGGCCCTGGGGAGCACCCCCGCGTGTGCGGGGCGGACGCCCTGAGGCGCGGGCGTACGCAACCAAGATCCGGAGCACCCCCGCGTGTGCGGGGCGGACCACCACCACTATCTGATCCTCGCTAGCGTCGCCGGAGCACCCCCGCGTGTGCGGGGCGGACCAGGGCCGGGCCGGCGGGTACCCGCCGTAGATCGGAGCACCCCCGCGTGTGCGGGGCGGACGGGCCGCGCGCACTACAGCCTGACAGCCGTGACGGAGCACCCCCGCGTGTGCGGGGCGGACAGCATCGCCGCCGAGTGCACGTGGCTGTTTTACGGAGCACCCCCGCGTGTGCGGGGCGGACCGTCCCAGCTCGGAGAACAGGGACGTGTCGCTCGGAGCACCCCCGCGTGTGCGGGGCGGACCACACCCACGACCACGCGATCTCGTGCGTGAGCGGAGCACCCCCGCGTGTGCGGGGCGGACGCCGATGTCTCGATGTGCTCGTACGGCGCCAGCGGAGCACCCCCGCGTGTGCGGGGCGGACACGATGACGGGCCGCGCTGCCCGGTTCGCTGCCGGAGCACCCCCGCGTGTGCGGGGCGGACGCAACATCCGACGCGTCCGCCACCGTGGGCTACGGAGCACCCCCGCGTGTGCGGGGCAGACTCCTCGTCGTCCTCGAACTCCTCGTCGTACTTCGGAGCACCCCCGCGTGTGCGGGGCGGACTCCGCTAGGTTGGGCCCCACCTACCCACCTGAGGGAGCACCCCCGCGTGTGGGGCGGACTGGGGAACGCCGATGTTCTTGACCGGCACCGACGGAGCACCCCCGCGTGTGCGGGGCGGACCTGCCCATGTAGTCGGGCGGCGCGGGCGCCGGCGGAGCACCCCCGCGTGTGCGGGGCGGACCTGCCCATGTAGTCGGGCGGCGCGGGCGCCGGCGGAGCACCCCCGCGTGTGCGGGGCGGACCCTTCCCCTGGGGGTGAGCTGACGTGCCGTACCGGAGCACCCCCGCGTGTGCGGGGCGGACCAGTCGGTGGCGCTGGCGAGCTCCGCGATTCGCGGAGCACCCCCGCGTGTGCGGGGCGGACTACGAGGAGCTGGACCTCCAGCTCGCCGCTGCCGGAGCACCCCCGCGTGTGCGGGGCGGACGAGACGGCGTCTACGCGAGCGGGCGGCCCTGGGGAGCACCCCCGCGTGTGCGGGGCGGACGCCCTGAGGCGCGGGCGTACGCAACCAAGATCCGGAGCACCCCCGCGTGTGCGGGGCGGACCACCACCACTATCTGATCCTCGCTAGCGTCGCCGGAGCACCCCCGCGTGTGCGGGGCGGACCAGGGCCGGGCCGGCGGGTACCCGCCGTAGATCGGAGCACCCCCGCGTGTGCGGGGCGGACGGGCCGCGCGCACTACAGCCTGACAGCCGTGACGGAGCACCCCCGCGTGTGCGGGGCGGACAGCATCGCCGCCGAGTGCACGTGGCTGTTTTACGGAGCACCCCCGCGTGTGCGGGGCGGACACCAGCCAGTCCCCGACGACCGCCAGGTACGGCGGAGCACCCCCGCGTGTGCGGGGCGGACTCGCGCTGAGCGCCCGCGACCGGGCGGCGCGCCGGAGCACCCCCGCGTGTGCGGGGCGGACATCCTCGATGCGCTGCGCGGCGGCCACAGCCACGGAGCACCCCCGCGTGTGCGGGGCGGACCATCACAGGCGATCTGACCTGCGCTTTTGCACCGGAGCACCCCCGCGTGTGCGGGGCGGACATCCAGGCCACGTGGTCCGTGACCACCCAGGAAGGAGCACCCCCGCGTGTGCGGGGCGGACCATGATTAACGGCGCCCCCCAAGGCGTATGAAAGGAGCACCCCCGCGTGTGCGGGGCGGACCCGTCCGCGAGGACCGCGAGATGCAGGCATCAAGGAGCACCCCCGCGTGTGCGGGGCGGACGCCGAGCGCGGAGTTGAAGCCGCCCGACTCGGCGGAGCACCCCCGCGTGTGCGGGGCGGACATCAGCGTGCCCGCGGGCACGACGATCACGCACGGAGCACCCCCGCGTGTGCGGGGCGGACATCGGCCGGCTGATCCACGGGGGCGCCGCCAGCGGAGCACCCCCGCGTGTGCGGGGCGGACGCTGATCGCATGACCACGAAGCGCCGAACGGACGGAGCACCCCCGCGTGTGCGGGGCGGACCTCAGGGCCTCGATCACCCAGCCGTCGAGGAGCGGAGCACCCCCGCGTGTGCGGGGCGGACTCGCGAGCGCCTTCGGGTATACCGCAGATGCCAGGAGCACCCCCGCGTGTGCGGGGCGGACTCTGGCAGGGCACGTTTCGCGCAAGCGGCTAAAGGAGCACCCCCGCGTGTGCGGGGCGGACGCGATGCCGGACAACCCGTCCGGAAACGACAACGGAGCACCCCCGCGTGTGCGGGGCGGACACGACGAGCCGCCCCGGCCGACCGCGTGGATCGCGGAGCACCCCCGCGTGTGCGGGGCGGACCGATCCGGTGAGTCCGAAGTGCAGACCATCCTCGGAGCACCCCCGCGTGTGCGGGGCGGACGGGCATGTTCGCCACCACCGGTACCGACCCGACGGAGCACCCCCGCGTGTGCGGGGCGGACTTCCCGCAGGCCGGGATCCACTCCGACGAGGACGGAGCACCCCCGCGTGTGCGGGGCGGACGACCTGATCTGCGTGTCCGTCTCACTGGTGGCGGGAGCACCCCCGCGTGTGCGGGGCGGACACGCGTCCTCGGCCGTGTCCACCACCCAGTAGCGGAGCACCCCCGCGTGTGCGGGGCGGACCGTGAAGTGCCCTAGCTGTGACGGGTCTGGCACGGAGCACCCCCGCGTGTGCGGGGCGGACGGGAACAGCGGCCCCTCGATGGACCCGAGGTTCGGAGCACCCCCGCGTGTGCGGGGCGGACACTTTCTGACCTGCGGTTTTTCAGGGCAATTCTGCAGAGCTGACATGAGTAGCGTACGGCAGCCGCGTTGGTGCGGAGTGATGAGCGCCCTGGGAATTCTGGTGACATTCTCCCGTGAGCCGACCATCGGTCGGCTCACGGGAGCCTCGATTGGTCAGGCCACGGGGAGCAGGGTGTCTGCGGTGTCCTCAGGAGTGACGTGCATGGCCGCAGTGGCCGTCTCCCAGCCGGGCGTAGCGTCGCCGATCGCGTGGATCGCGGCACGCAATGTCGTAACGGCCTTGGTAATGGCACCGATGGCGTCTTCGGCCTCCACCGTCAACTCGACTTCAACGTAGCCGGTGGTGATGTCCGCGGTCAGGTCGGGGTCTGTCACCGAGTCGTCCGCCGCCTCGAGGTCCAGCAGCGCCGTCATCAGCGGTGCGAGGCGCGGTCCACAGGAGGAAGGACCCAGGTGAATCTCCTGTATGGTCACGAACCGCATGCGGCCTCCTCGGTGTGTCGGTTCAGGCGACCTCGGGTGGCCTCCTACCAATCCGAGTGTAAAACCTGGATTACGTGATGGCTAGAGCCTGACAACGGTGGTACAGGCCACAATGGCGTACTGCCTGGACTAAACAGCCCCCCGGCTACACAGGGGGCAGGTCGTCGGCGTCGGCGACTGCGGCCTCGACTACGGCGGCCGTGGGGAGAGTCGAGCCTAGGTTGAACAGTGAGCGGTACCGTTCGGGTCCCAGGGCTGAGGTAGCCGCATCCGCGGCGCCCTGGTGGATCTGCTCCAGTAGGGCGGTGCCGCCGAATCGGGAGCCGACGAGCTGCCAGAGTGGGTCGGCGGCGCCGAGCAGCCAGGCGGTGCGGGTGAAGCGGCCGGCGCCGGTGGCGAGCCAGGCGAGGGTTTCCAGGGCGTAGGCGGTGCCGGCGGGGTCGCCGAGCTCGTTCTTGGTGGCCAGGGCCCGGGAAGCGTAGGAGGCGCAGTCGGCCTGCCTGCCGGGAATCTGGAACAGGGCGAACGAGGACACGATGTACAGGTAGCTCTGCAGCCATCGCTCGCGAGAGTCGGAGCCGAGCAGGGCCAGGCCGTGGGCGGTGGTTTCCAGGGCCTTTTCCAGTTGCCCGGTCAGCTGGTACAGGTGTCCCATCTGGGTGTCGAGCATGAGCAGTCCCACGCGGTCGCCGCAGGCGGTCAGCCGTGTCCGGGCCTCGCGTCCGGCAGCGTCGGCCTCGTCATGGCTGCCGCTGAACGTCAGCGACAGCTGCATGTGCAGGTAGGCGCGTCCCACCAGGTTCGGGGCGTCGACCGACGGCAGCGAGGCGATCGCGATGGCCTCGCGGCAGTCGGCGATGGATCCCTCGACCTGTCCCTGGAACGATCGCAGCAGGCCGCGCGTGACGAGCGTCGCCGCTCGCTCGGCGCTGTCGCCGCGGAAGTACTCCAGCGCCTTGCCGAGCCAGTAGCCGCCCTCGCGCAGCCGGGCAGAAATCATCCAGTACAGCGCCAGCGAGTTCACCAGGTCTATGCCCGCCAGCGCCAGGTCGTTGGCGGTGGCCAGCGAGCCGGCGGCGGCCCCGGACTCTGGGAGAGTGGGCGCGCCAGCCGGGCCACTGACAGTGTCCGGGCCGTCGAGGGTGTACTCCAGTGCCGCCCGGATGTTGGGGTGCTCGTCGCGCAGGGCGTGGTAGCGCCCCATCTGCTCGTCGCTGGCGAAGTAGTCCCGAAATCCTTGGGCGAGCCGCAGGTACCGGGCGAAGTGCCGGTCCCGCCAGCGGTCCTCGTCGCCGGAGTCGGTGAGGCGCTCGGCACCGAATTCACGGATCGTGTCCAGCAGCCGGTACCGGCAGTTCGACGGTGACTCGCGGAGCACCACCGACTTGTCGACCAGGTCATACAGTGCCTGCAGGGCCTCGACGCGCTCGGGGTCGCTCTCCGCGCATACCTCCTCGACGGCCTGGAGGTCGAACCAGTCGGCGAACAGCGACAGCCGCTGCCACAGCGCCTGCTCCAGCGGCGAGCACAGGTTGTAGCTCCACTCGATCGCCCTGCGCAGCGTCTGGTGCCGGGGGACCGGTGCCCTGTCGGCGGGGACCTGCATCGCGAAGTGGCCGTCGACCATCTGGGCAAGTTCCCGCAGGGGCAGGTCGCGTAGCCGGACCGCGACGAGCACGATCGCCAGCGGTATGCCGTCGAGCCGCTGGCAGAGCCCGGATACGACCTCGCGGTTGTCGTCGTCTACCTCGAAGCCTGGCACGACCAGGCGGGCGCGCAGCCGGAACAGCGCGATGGCGTCGGGGAGCGGCAGTGGCTGGATCGGGTAGGTGTGCTCGCCGGCCACGTCGAGTGCCTGCCTGCTTGTCGCCAGGATCGTGACCTGGCTGGCCTGCGCGACGATCGCCTCGGTGAGGCTGGCGCAGGCGTCGATCAGGTGCTCGCAGGTGTCGAATACCAGCAGCATGTGGCGGTCGGTTAGGTGGTCGAGCACGGCGTCGACCGGTGAGCGCGTGTCCTGCTCGGGCAGGCCCAGAGCGCTGGCTACGGTGTTGGGCAGCAGTTCGGGGTCGCCAAGCCCGGACAGCTCGACGATCCACGCCCCGTCCGGGTAGCGGTCGGCGGCCCGGGACGTGGCCCGCAGCGCCACGCTTGTCTTACCGACGCCCCCGGGCCCGGTTACGGTAATCAGCCGCGCATCGCGCAGGAGCTCGGCAAGCTGCGCGAGTTCCTCTTCCCGGCCCACGAAATCAGGATCCAGCGAATCCACTTTGCCAACCGGACCTTTCTCCCACTTGTCCCCGCTTGACCCAGACATACCATGGGCGCATGGGGCGCCTGTGACGGAATTCGAAGTTAGGTATGCGACTAGGTATAATCCATCGATTTTACAGAACGGACCGACCATACTCGGCTAGCACCCGACATATAGTCGAAATCCAGCACCTGGCTGGCAGGCAGGAGCCTCATGATTGGCCTTGGCCCCCACGCGGCCCATCAGGGGCAGCAGTCGCCCGGCTAGGTCTCGGCGGCCGCCTCGAGGTCCGCGTCGGGCGAGGCCGCTGCCTCGGCCGGGGCACGGGCTGGGATCTTCTGGTGGCGGAATCCGGGCAGCGCCCTGGCGACCAGCAGCGCTCCCACGATGCAGGCCAGCCCGCCGGAGACGATGGACGCCGTGTCGCCGAACGCGGTCGCGATCGCTCCCGCCTCAAGGTCGCCGAGCCGCGGCCCGCCGGTGACGACGGCCACCTGCACTCCCATTAGCCGGCCGCGCATCCCGTCGGGGCCGGCGAACTGGATGATCGTGTTGCGGAAGACGGCGGAGATCATGTCCGCCCAGCCGGCGACGGCGAGCAGCGGCAGCGCGGCCCACAGCCAGGGCACCAGGCCGAAGCCGGTGATCGCGGCCCCCCACACGATCACCGCGATGATCACCGCCCGGCCTTGGCGCCGGATCCGGCTGACCCACCCGGTGGTCACGGCGCCGATCAGGGCGCCAGCCCCGGGCGCGGCGTACAGCAGGCCGACGGTCGTCGCGCCGCCGCCGAAGGTGGTCGCGGCCAGCGCGGGAAACAGCGCCCTGGGCAGGCCGAAGACCATCGCGTTGACGTCGATCAGGTAGGCGCCCTGGATCTGCTGCGAGGTGCGGACGAAGCGGAAGCCGTCGATGATCGACCGCAGGCCCGGCCGGGTGGTGGCGCCCTGCGGCGGCTGCGGGGACATGATCGACACCGCCACGATGGACGCCAGGAAGGTGGCGACGTTCAGCCAGAAGACGAACCGGACCCCGGCCCCGGCGAGCAGCAGCCCGGCTACGGCTGGCCCGGCGATCGACCCCATCTGGAACAGCGACTGGAACAGGGCGTTGGACGCCGGGATCAGCTGCAGGCCGACCAGGCCGGGGATCATGGCGTTACGCGCGGAGCTGTCGATGCCCCCTAGGGCGGCAGTCGCGGCCGGGAAGACGAACAGCGGCCACAGCGAGTGCAGCAGGTCGGCGTTCAGCGCCAGCCCCGCGGTCATGACCGCGGCGATGACCTCCTCGATCATCAGCAGCTTGCGCCGGTCCATCGCGTCGACCAGCGTGCCGCCCCACAGCGACCCGATGATCAGCGGGATGAGCTGTGCGAGCGACACCAGTCCCACGTCGAGGGAGGACCGCGTCATCTCGTACACCTGGTAGGGCACCGCGACGGCCGTAAGCTGGACGCCCAGCGACGAGACGAGCTGCCCGCCGACCAGCGCCCGGTAGTCACGGGAGACTTTCAGCGGGGTGATGTCCATGAGAACGTGGCTGGCCAGCTGGCGGGACCGTCGCCCCGGGAAACCTGGGCGCATCCGGGAGCCATGCCATCTACCATTCGCACTACTCTACCTGTCGTTAGCGCAGGTAACTATCTTTCCTCGTCAGGCCACCCTCGTCAGGCCACCCTCGTCAGGCCACGAGCAGCACCCAGACCTGGCCGGGCGCGAAGGTCATCCGCGCACCCGACGCCAGCGTGTAGGTGGTGCCGCCAGCTGCTGACGGACGCGACCAGTGCACGGTGTACGCCTTGCCGCCGCGCAGCACGACCGCCGTGCCGCTGCCCGCGCTCTGCGCGTAGGGCGGCGGCTTGCCGTACTCAAGGAACCGGGACGTCCGAATCACCGTGTGCTGGACGATGATGGTCGGCGCCCCCAGCTGGCTTTCGGTCCCCGACGGCCCGACCGAGGTGACCATCGCGGCGGACCCGTCCATCCACACGAGCCACCTGCCCAGGCGGGCGGACCAGCGGAACGTGAACGACGACGCGGAGTACCCGGCCGAGTACCCCGCCGCCGGGACCGCCGCGCCAGCAGCCGAGGCGGGCACGGGACCGAACCGGAATCCGATGTCGCGGGCGTCGGATGCCCCTTTCGCGTCCGCGAGCAGCGCGGACGAGGACGCGTACAGGTTGTACGGCGCGACCCGGCCGTCATACCGGTAGTACGCGGACGCGACGGAGGGCAGCCCCGCGTACAGGTCCGCGATCGGCGCCCGTTCCACGAACGGCAGCAGGTGCGGTGCCGCGCCCGAGTACGCGAACGCCGGCCTGCCGAACTGCCTCAGCACCTCCAGGTCGTCCTCCCGTGCGCTGCGCACCGGGCCGATGACCGGCGGGAGGCGGGAGGAGAACACCGCGAGGAACCGGCTCAGCCCGCCCTCGACCGGCAGCACGTAGACGATGTCGGCGTCCTGCAGCCCGGTCTGCGGGCGCGCGCTGGCGATGTTGTCGATCTTCACCGCGATCACCGGCCCCAGCCGGGAGACCGGCTCGCCGGTGAACGGCGACGAGACCAGCCCGGCGAGCTTGGCGGGCGTCGTGCCCGCGGCTTCCCGGGGCTGCTCGGGAGGCGGCCGTCCCGAAGGGACGGGAGATGCCGTCAGCAGCGACGCGACCGCGACCGCCCCAGCGACGACGGCGAGCAGCCCGCCACCGCCAGCGGCGATCGCCCGAGGGTGGCGCCGCAGCGCAGAGGCGACCCTAGCCCACCAGTCCCGCATGTTCCACCGTCCCGCACCTATTCTGGCGCGCCGCGACCGCCACGGACAGGGGCAATTGTCCCCAAAGGGTCCGCAGCTGGCCGGCCGGGATGGCTAGGCATGACCAGATGGTCCTGGCATTCCCCGCCAGCGTCGCCCGCCAACGTCGCCCGTCATATGGCGGGCGCTATAAGGCGGGCGACGACCTGGCGAACGTGGTCAGCTAGAAGCTCGGGAAGACCCGCCGCAGCAGGTCCAGGCCGGCCGCGCCCGTCGCGGTGATCCCATCGGGGGTGTATTGCGGCTTCAGCCTGCCGGTGAGCAGCCGGAGCCAGGCCTCGGCGGGCAAGGTGAGTGCCCCGTCCGCCCGCTCCGGGGCGCCGGCGCTGACGGCGACCTTCTCGTTCAGGGTCAGGGTGAAGGACTGCGCCGGGTCGGTCGTCGTCACCGCGATCACGGCTGTCGTGCCGTCCATCGCGTCAGTCTTGCCGATGTAGCCGGCTATGCTCCCGGCGACGACCAGCAGGTGCTCGGTGGCCTGCGGGGCGATCGTCGCCGCTGGGTCGAACCCGACGCGCACGTCCCAGGCATGCAGCGCGAGCTCGTTCAGCCGGTAGCTGGCGGCCGTCGCCACGTTCACGGGGAAGGGCAGGAAGCCCATGTCGATCTTCTGGCTCTGGCGGGTCTCCTCGCTGAGCGACTCAAACGACTGCGTCAGCGCCTCGTTGGCGGCCAGGAACCACTCCAGCCGCTCGCGGGGGCTGGCCGCGTCGTAGCGGGCCCACACGATCTTGTTGAACTCAAGTCCCGGATTCGGCTTGCCCTCCAGCGACACCTGCAGCGTGTTCTGGGAGATCTCCGCCCCGCTGCCCAGGTGCGACAAGACCCCCGACACATCCCATTCCTCGGCCCCGGTCGGCCCGGCCAGCTGCTTATCACTGAGCGGGGAGACAAGGGCGGCGAGGGAGTCGAACTCACTGCGCAAGGCAGCGATGACACCATCAGCGTTGGTCATAGGCGCAGCCTAGTGCAGCCCCGGCCCAGCAGTGGGCGGCCGGTCCAGCCGGCCTTCTCGATCGGCGAATCAGCTTTGCCGGAGCGCTGGCATGGGGACTGGTATCGAGTACGTGCTGGATCCGGTGCCGACCCCGCCTAGGCACGTGTCGGGCGGGAACGTGCTCGTCCCGCGGGCCGAAGGCTGCCCCGCCGCCCAGAACATGTAGCCGAGCATTCCTGGCGTGGTTCCGGCGCCGGCGGGCGCGACGTTCTGCACAAACGAGCCGGTGGAGCTTTCCAGCGACGCGGAGAAGTCATTGCATTCCGGGGGGATCTGCGATGTCCCCGCTATGTACACGCTGCCGGCGAGCTTCGCGGGCGCGAGCGGCGGAACCGGCGGGCTGTACTGTGGCTCGCCGCTGATGTGCTCCTGCCACTGCTCTTCCTGCCTGCTGGTGGACAGCTGCTTATTCGCCACCATCGCGTTGGCGTAGTCGAGCACCGGATTGCTCGTCGTCAGCCAGTTCTGCGTGGCGTAGAGGGCCAGCGCGGTGAGGTACTGATCCCCCGCGGCCAGGTCGATGGTAAGCCGGGCCGCTGGATTCGAGCCGGTGGCGTCGTACGGCTCCTGGGAGCGGTAGGCGGTGATGAACGCCTGCAGGCCGGCCAGGTTCGGGCTCGTGCTGTTCTCGTAGTCGATCTCGATGCCGACCCCGAGCTGCCTGGCGACCGCGGCGGCGTTGAGCCCGAGCTGGGAAGGGTTCTGGGACAGGGCTGTATCCCAGTCGCTGGTGTAGGTCGCTCCGCCGATGGACAGCATCACCCGAACGCCGTGACTGGTGAAATAGTTCACCACCGCCGAGGTCATCCCCGCTGGCACGCCGTTGACGTCGCCGGAGTCGGTGGTCTGGTCGAGGAGCTTCAGCGGATTCACGAACGCCAGCACTACCAGATTCACCGACGGAGTCCCGTCGCCCGAGTCGATCAGCCAGTGGTTGTCGTCATCGAACGTCGTCATGTTCGGCACGCTTGCCCAGGCGCACTCGTCGGTACCGCACAGCCAGGTCCCGTACACCTGGACCGGGGTTGCTGCCAGCGCGCTGCCCGGCAGGGCGGTCAGCGCGGACAGCATAGCGAGCACTGTTGCCGCGACGGCGGCGATCGCCCTGGACCGCCGGGATGTGACTGGTCTCCGCATTACTCCTCCACGGGTGTTGCCTGAGCGGGCCCCAATCCCCAGCCCACAATTCTATAGGAAAGTTTCCTATAAGATTAGCTCACCGTAACACGATGCTTCCAGGTCGTCAACGCTCGTCCGGTGCGGGGTTCCAGTGCCAGAACGGTGCCGAGCGGTTGCGGGGGGTCAGTACACGCAGGGGATGCCGTACTTGGCCCTCGCCTGCTTGGCCAGCGACGTCGTCGCGGAGTTCACGTTGCTGTTACCGGTGTTGGCGGTGCTGGTGCTGGTGCCGGTGTTAGGGGTGCTGGTGCTGCTTGCCGGGGCCGACGGCGTAGCGTCCGGCGGGCCGCCAAGGATGGCCGGCAGGAACGTGACCGACCCGCCGAGGATGACCTGCACGTCCCCGGCCGCGACCGACGAGCTCGCCGTCGCGGTCAGGCCGAAGTCCTTGGCGATCACCTTCGCGTTGGCCTGGGCTGCCGCGCCCGCCCCGTACGTGATCGTGGTCAGCGGTATCGCGCTCGGGTACTCCGCCACGGTGCCGGCCTTGTAGCCCTTCTTGACCAGCGCCGCCGACAGGTCAGTCGCGAGGTTGGGCGTCTGGCTGGAGTTGTACACGTTCACGGTGACATCGGAGGCGGACGGCACGGTGGCGGCGTGCCTGGCCGGCGCCTTCTTCGCGCTGCTGGTCTTGCTGGCACTGGGCTTGGCGCCGCTGGACGGGATTGGGGCGGTGATGCCGTCCTGCGGAGTGCTGAACGCCTGCTGCACCTGCGCCTGGATCTGCGCGACGTTGACGTTGTTCACGTCCCCGATGCTGGGAACGTTGGGGCCTGGGGTGCTGGGCAGGGTGTAGAACTTCATGTTCTGCGGGGTCAGCGCGTTCATCTGGCCGGCGAACTCCAGCAGGTTCCAGCCGGCGCTGGTCTGCAGGTAGTCCTTCGTGACGCTCATCAGCGAGCTGAGCTTGCCGACGTCCGACAGCATGCCCTCGTTCTTCAGCTCGAACAGCACGTAGTCAAGGACTGCCTGCTGGCGCTCGGTCCGGTCGATGTCGCCCTCGGGCAGGTTGTTGCGCTGCCGGACGAACTCCAGCGTCCGCACCGGGCTCAGGTGCTGCAGGCCCGCCTTCCCCTCGAAGCCGGACCCGGCGTCCTGTCCCTCGTTCGCGTTGTAGGCGACCGGGTCGGACAGGTTCCCGCCCGGCGCGACGCTGTCGCCGCCCGGCCAGGAGTTGATGCACGCCTCGACGCCCCCGAACGCGCTGGCGAGCTCATAGAAGCCGACCAGGTTGAGCTCGGCGAACTTGTTGATGGTGACCCCGGTCAGCGCCTCGACCGTGTCGACCTCCGCCTGCTGGCCGGCCTGGTTCGCGTCGAGGTTGTCCTGCGCCGACGTCCAGCTCGGGTGCTGCGCCTTGTCGTTGATCATCTCCTGCGTCATCGCGGCGTTGTACGCGTCGTCAATCTTGTTCTGCGGCGGGGTGCCGGCGTAGCCAAGGGTCCCGTACAGCGTCACGTAGTCGTCGCGGGGGATGGAGAAGGCCACCGCCTTCTGCCCGCCGGCGAAGACGTGCATGAGGATAAGGGTGTTGGTCTGCTCGCCGCCGGTTGACCCAAGGTTCAGGATGTGCTGGAGATGGTGGTCGATCTCGGTCCCGTCCCAGTAGGTCCGCGACTCCAGGCCCATGATCAGGATGTTCATCGCCCCGGTGGACGGTCCGCCGGCCCCCACTGGGGAGGTGCCCGGGCTGTCCGCGACGTTCTCGACGTAGTACCCGATCCCGCTGGCGGCCAGCACCAAGGCCGCGGCGGCGCACCCAGCGCCGTAGGCCACCTTTCCGGCCAGCACTTTCCCAGTCAGCGGCCAGACCATGAGTCGTCTCCTTTGCGCTGACCCGACAGCAACCTCGCCACCACAACCGGACGGAATATTACATGCCGGTACGCGGCCTATGCCTGCTTATAGCGAGATTGGCGCAGCGCGAGACCCGTCGCGCGGGCTTGCAGCCGACTCCGCCCCCACGACGTGGCGTGCGTGGGGGACGAGCCCGCCCCGTCGGGGCGCCCCCGGGTCAGTCGTTAGCGCATATGTTGCCGTTGAGGTAGAACACCGCTGGCGCTGGTCCCTGGCTGCTGTCGCTGGCCAGGAATCCGAACGTGACCGTCCCGCCGCTCGCGCCGATCGCCGCGTCGTAGCTGGCGTTAACCGCCGACACGGCGTCGCCCGCCTGGGTGTAGGAGGCGCCCCACATCTGGGTGATCGCCTCACCGCTCGACGGCCAGGTCCAGGTAAGCGTCCAGCCGCTGACGGGCGTCGCGGCCTTGTTCGTGATCGTGACGCCGCCCTGGAAGCCACCTGGCCAGCTGCCCGTGACCGCGTAATGCACCGCGCAACTGGCGCCCGCTGGCGGCGGCACGGTGAACGTGACCGGGGAGAGGGCAGTGAGGGGTTGCCGTGGCTGTCGGTCGCCACCACGTTGTAGGTGTACGTGGTCCCGATCGTGCGCCCCGGTCAAGGTCACGCTGGTGGCGGTCGTCGTCGCCGCCAGCGTGCGGCTACCGCCCGTGCCTGCCTGGTACACCTGGTAATTCGCCAGCGGATAGGTGCCAGCCGCGGACGCTGGCCAGGTGAGCGTGGCGGTTATGGGCGCCGGTGAGCAGCGCGACCCCTAGCAGCACGACGGACGCGATCAGCGCTCTGTTCATGACCATGGCACAGTCCTCCAGGTATCGCCGGATTGCGTTCATTACCGCGCTCCGGCGTCCCGCCGTCCAGCGGCCCGCTGGCTTAGCCGCAAACGCGGACGGGAACCGCAGGTCACCGGCCAGCGCAGGCGAGCCGTGAAATGAAAAGCCCGCCGGGGTGCGTCAGGTGGAGCCGCGCAGGATCAGCTGGGTGTCGAGGACGACATGGGATGGCTGCTTGCCAGGATCGGCGATCTGCGCCAGGATCTCGCGCACCATGCGGGTTCCCATGACGTCGACCGGCTGGCGCACGGTGGACAGCCGGGGGTCGGTCTGCTGCGAGGCAGGCAGGTCGTCGAACCCGATGACGGCCACGTCGCGCGGGATGCGCTTGCCCAGCCGGCGCAGCGCGTGCACCGCGCCGGCGGCCATCAGGTCCGAGGCGGCGAACACCGCATCGATGCCGGGACGGTGGTCGATCAGCCGCAGCAGCGCGTGCTGGCCGGACATGGTGCTGAAGTCGCCGTAGGCGATCATGCCGGGATCAAGGAGGCCGACCGCGCTCAGCGCCTGCCGGTACCCGAGCAGCCGGTCAATGCCCGGCGCCATGTCGGGCGGCCCCGCGATCGTGGCGACCGCCTTGCGCCCGCTGTCGAGCAGGTAGCGGACCGCGGCGCTGGCACCGCCGATGTTGTCGGCGTCGACGTACGACAGCGCGGTGCGGCCGGTGACCGGCCGGCCGCACAGGACGAGCGGAATGCCGAGGCTGTCGTAGTCGAAATCCGGCTTGCCGTGCATGGAGATGAACAGCGCGCCGTCTACGTGCCCGCTGCGCAGGTACCTGGACACCGTGTGGTAGTCGCGAGGTGAGTGCAGCGTGAGCATGATGAGCTGCGAATCGGCCGAGGACAGCTCCCTGCTCACCGAGCGCAGCATGCGGGCGAAGAAGGGGTCGGTAAAGGCCCTGACGGTCTCCTCGCCCATGACTAGCGCGACCGATCCCGCGCGCCGGCTCGCCGGCGAGCGGGCGGCCCGGTTGCGCACATAGCCGAGCCGCGTGATCGCCTGCTCGACCTTGTCCCTCGTCTGTGGCCGTACCCGGGCAGAGCCAGTCAGCACGCGCGACGCCGTGGCCGGCGACACGCCGGCCAGTTGAGCGACGTCAGCGAGCGCCGGGAGGCCTGTCGGCTGCGTCATTGAACCTGTGACCGTCACCGTGCCTTCTCCTCAGCAGCTGTTCAGCGGGTCCCCAGCAGTTCCCAATGTGTTGTGGGAATCATTTTGAAACCTCCCTGAAACGCGCGCAATAGGCGCGCAGTTTGAAAATGTACGGTGACTACTTTCGAAGCCGTTCGAATGCGTTAATGCGAAACGGCGAGAATGTAAGTTTCATGAATGATGGCAGGGCGCGCCGCACCGAACACGCTGCCCGGGCCACCCGGAGGCCCGCCCCTGGGAATGCCGCCACGCTCGGCGTAACGTCACGGGGCATGAGGCACCGCACGGTCCGCGCCATTCCCGCCCTCGCCTCGGTGCTGGCGGTCGGCATCGCCGTGGGCGGCTGCTCCACGGCAACCGCAACCGCCGGGGCTGCCCGTACCGGCTCCGTCTTTTCTGCCGCTCCTTCGGTCACCGCGTCCGCCGGCGCGGCGAGCGCGACCTTCAACGGGCCGTTCGGTCCCGACCAGGCCTGCCTGGCCGCGCTGAAGGCCGAGCAGACCTTGCAGGCGCGGCAGGGCAAGGACCAAAACAGCGAGCCCGATCTCGACCGGGACTTCACGAACTTCGCCAGCGCGCTCAACGCAGCCGCGCAGCAAGAGACGCACCCGGCGACGGCAAAGGCGATGACCGCCCTGGCTGACGACTACACCGCCTTGGTCGACTCGCAAAGCGGCGCGACGCAGCTTCCGGACATGACCGCGATCCAGGGCGACGGCGAAGCCTTCGACAAGGCCTGCTCTAATTCTTGACGCCATTACTGCCCGCCCCGCTCGGCCTGGCGGTCCTGCTCCCCGGGCCGGTAAGCAGCCCGGGGAGCAGGCTCTCCCGCTAGGTGCAGGTGGTGCCGTTGACCGCGAACGACGTCGGCGAGGCGTCGCTGTTAGTCCAGGTGCCCTGGAAGCCCAGCGTGGTGGAACTGCCCGCCGCGATCGCGCCGTTGTAGCTCTCGTTCGTGATCGTGACGGCCTCCCCGGTCTGGCTTTCCACGCCGTTCCAGGTGTTGGTGATCTTCTGGTCGCCGGGGAAGGTGAAGGTCAGCCTCCAGCTGCTAATGGCCGAGCTGCCGGTGTTGGCGAGCGTGACGTTAGCGGTGAACCCGCCCGTCCACTGGTCGGGTGTGTAGGTGACATGACAGGCTCCTGACGGCGCGCTGCCTGAGCTGATCGTCCAGGTGAAGGCCGCGGTCCCCTTCGCGCCGGTGCCGTCGGTGACGGTCACGGTGACGCTGGAGGTTGCCGCAGTGGTCGGGGTGCCGGAGATCAGGCCGGTGGTCGAGCTGATCGACAGGCCAGCGGGCAGGCCGGTGGCGCTGTAGGTGAGGGTCTGGCCGGTGGCTGAGTCCGTGGCGTGGATCTGCAGGCTGGCGGCGGTCGCGACAGTGCCGGCCTGGGCGCCGGGGTTGGTCACCGTGACCGTGTTGCCAGTGCCGGTCGCGCCGATCGTCTCGTCGAAGTTGACCGAGGACGCTCCGCTGCCGTCGCTGACAGTCACGGTGGTGGTGTAGCTTCCCGCCATGGTCGGGGTGCCGGTGATCGCGCCGGTGGACGAGCTGATCGACAGGCCGATCGGCAAGTCGGTGGCGCTGTAGGTGAGGGTCTTGCCGGTCGCCGAGTCTGACGCCTGGACCTGCAGGGTCTGCGCGGTTCCGACGGTGCCGGTCTGGGTGCCGGGGCGGGTCACCGTGACCGTGGGGGTGGCGCTGGCCGGCGGGGACACGTTCGGGAACAGGTAGGCGAACGCGTCGAACGCCGTCGCGATGTCCACCTCTGACCAGAACCTGTGGTAGTTGAACACCGGGGCAGAGCCACCGTTCAGGTAGTTCTGCACCTCGGGGTAGTCCGCGACGCTCGTGTACCACGGGCGGATGGACAGGAACGTGTTGTCGGCGGAGGTGATGTTCGCGCCGCCTAGGCCGGGGTAGCTCCCGGTCCAGCCGGCCGGGATGGACAGGCCCTCGTAATTGGTGGTGTTGAAGGCCGAGGTGAAGTTGCTGTAGTCAGTCCGGGTCTCTGGCACCGAGAAGCCGAGCGAGTCGCCGTAGAACTGGTGGATGATGTCGATGATGTTCTGGGCGTCGGTCTCAGCGGTGGTGTCGCCGGACTTGGCCGCGTAGTACATGTACGTCTTGGCCAGCGAGGCGGATACACCCAGGTCCGAAGAGCATCCGCCGGTCACCGAGACGTGCAGGCCGGAGTTGGCCGGCGGCTGCGACGAGCTCGACGTGCCCGTCGTCCAGCTCTCGGCTGGCTGGCCGGTCCAGTTGAGCTGCCCGGGCAGGCAGATCGCTCCGGTGGACGTGTTGAACGTGGCGACCGACTCGGCCCACGCTACCCACTTTTTCAAGATCGCCCCGGCCTGGGCGTTGCCGGTCACGTAGTAGTACTCCGCGACCCGTTCCATCGGCCAGGTCTGGTAGCCGAACCACTGATTGGACGGCGGGTTGTGGTAGACGGGCTCGAAGTCGTAGTACATGCCGTCGAAGGTGGGATCACCGGACGGTGGCTTGGACACGTCGCCGTAGTTGCCGCCCCAGTTGTTGGTGACGCCGCCGGCGATCGCGCCCTCGTTCGACTGCAGCCACTGCATCAGGTTGAGCTGCGTGGTGAGGCTGGTCGCCCAGTCGGACTTGGCCGACGGGGACAGCGGGATCAGGCTGGAGGTCGTGGACAGCGCGTAGGCCGCCAGCGGATTCTGGTAGCCCTCATGGATCTCCGTGCCGCTGATCCGCCAGGACCAGGCGCCGGTGGTGGAGCCGCCCCAGGCGTAGTACCACGACAGCAGGTAGGTGTCCTCGTTGGCCTTGGACGTGCCGGCCGGGCAGGACACCGAGCCGTCCTGGCTGCACGCGGAGCTGATCTGCTTGAAGTACTTGTCGAACATCGAGTACCTCACGTAGTCGCCCAGCTTGGCCGCGTCCGCCATGGTCGAGGCGATCTGCGACTGGTTGCCCTGCGCGGTGGCATACTGCTCGGCCCAGTACGCGGCCTGGATCATGCGCGCGTCGGCGTCCGGCGCGTCGGTGTACTTGTACTGAGCGGCGAAGCTCCCGCCGCCGTTGTTGAACAGGGAGAGGTAGCCGGACCCGCTCTCGCCGTACTTCAGCGAATCCCAGTCGGGCTGGTCGACCGTGTCCCACACCGACTCTTCGGCGCCGCGCTGGAACGTGTTGATGTAGCTAGGCGTGGACGTGCCGTCTTCCTGCTGGCCGAAGCCGTACCGGTTGTCGGTGTCCATGATCCACATGGGCGCGTAGACGTCGCAGTTGCCGTAGGTCGAGTTCAGCTCGCTGTACAGCGGGTCCGAGCCGACCGGGACCGAGGAGTTGAGGGCTACCGGGTAGTCGGCCGGGGACGGCTCCTCTGGCCCGTACGTCGCAGGCGAGGACGCGTTGTAGGCGCTGCACCCGGGCTGGTTGGCCGCGTTCGGGATCATGTACTGCGCCATGTTGGACCACGCGGCGTTGAACTCCGTCCAGTCACCGCTGACGCGGCCGTAGTCGGCGGTCAGCCACAGCCAGTAGCTGTAGGTCTCCGAGGTGGTCTCGTGGCCGTAGTCCGGGGCCTCCACGATGAGCTCCTCGACCGAGTGGTACGGGATGCCCAGCGGGCTGAAGTACCCGTTGCCCGGGTTCGTGATGTCGTCGTAGAGGTTGAGGAACCACTGGTCATAGCCGGTGGCGCTGACCGCGGCGGTCACCGCGACCGAGGCATTCCCCAGCCCGGACGCCGATGCGGTGATGGTCGAATGGCTGCCGGCCTTGGTCTTCCCGGCGGCCACGGTGACCTGCTGCGGCTGGTTCCAGTCGGCGGGCGTGAAGGTGAGTGTCTGGCCCCTGGACACCCTGGTCCCGGTGCCGGCGTCGCTCAGGTGGACCGTGACGCGCTTGCTGGGCGCCGTGGACAGGGAGACGTGCAGCGTTGCGGTGTGGCCCTGCGCGACCGTGAGCGAGGACTGGTCCGTCACCACGCTGGGCTTCTCGACCTCGATGGCCACGGGGTCCGAGGTCGTGCTGCCCTGCTTGTTGTAGGTCACCGCGGTCAGCGAGTAGTCGCCTGCTGGCACATGGCTCCAGTGCGCCGTCCAGGGCGCCGACTTGGCCACGCCCACTAGCCGGTTGTTGGTCAAGCTGGTGCTCGCGTAGAACTTGATGGAGGTCACCGGGCTGGCGCTGAGCCCGTCCTTCATGGCTTCACTGACCAGGAAGGGAGCCGCCGACAGCGTGATGTCCGAGCCCGGCGTGAATACCTCGTCTGGGGTCGGGCTGGTGATCGGCGAGCCGGCCGGCGGCCCGACGCTTGCCTTGCTCGATGACGTTTGCGCGGCCCCCGCGGGATGGGCGGGGAAGGCCGATGCATTGCTGGTGGCAAGCAAGGTGCCAACTAGCAGGCTGGCTGCGGCCAGGATGCTGGCGAGCGCGCGCGAACGAGGTCGATGACTGGTCATCTGCATCTCCTCGATGGGAAGGTGGGGGAAATCTGAGGTGGCGAGCGCTCGCAGATCAGATTCGCAACGTAACTCCGAGTGCGGTGAACTGAAAGTGCGCGATCGTGGCGCCGGGAAAGCTGCTATGAAGCGCACTGACGCCGCGATCCCGCAGCGGCCCCCACACGACGCACAGCGTTGCCTCTACCTGCGTAAATGCCTGCGCCAGTGGAGGCGGGAGCCGAGTGGGCACCTACCGCGATGAAGTTTCAGCGCAAGTAAAGCCGTCGGAAAGCCGATGAAAACGACGTCCTGTTTTCATGGCCGCCTGCCTGGCGGAGGAGGCGCCGCGGCTGTCGCCCGGCGTCCGAGCCGGGCTGGTCCCTGCGCCCGCTGGCCACTTGCCGGACAGGGAGCTCGTGAAAGTTCCATTTCGCGATAGCGCCGCTGCCTGCGCTTTTACAGTCTGCCGCACTGCGTTTACTTGACCGTTATAGTCGCCGGACCTAGCGTCCGAACCGGCTTACGGAAGGCACATTCGCACCCGCGTCGCTGCCCGCAAAGCCTCCAGCCGATGGGCTCCCGATTCCATTGAGGTGTGCTTGCAGATGAAACTCTTGCTGAGAAGGTCGCGTAGCGCGATCGCGGCGATGGCGGCGGCCTTGCTGGCCGCGTTCGGCCTGGCCGTGGCCGGCGGCGCAGGCGGCGTCCCGGCGGTGGCGGCCACGGCCTCGTGCGCCGCCGCCTACAGCGTGCAAACCGACTGGGGTACCGGCTTCACCGCGTCCCTGACCGTCACCGACAACGGCACCGCGGCGATCACCGGGTGGACCGTCACCTGGACCTACGCCGGGAACCAGACGCTGTCCTCGGGCTGGAGCGGCACCTGGTCCCAGTCCGGCAAGGCGGTCACCGTCGCCAGCGCCTCCTACAACGGGAGCCTGTCGGCCGGCCAGTCCACCACGGCCGGGGCCAACTTCAACTACAGCGGCACCAACACCGCGCCCGCCACCGTCACCTGCACGCCCGCCGGGTCAACGACGCCACCGCCGACGCCGGCCGTCACCACCAGCGCGAGCAGCCTGCAGGTGCTTGAGGGCAACACCGCGACCGTCGGCATCGCCCTGTCGCTGCAGCCGTCCGCCACCGTGACCGTGACCGTGGCGCGCAGCTCGGGCAACACCGGGCTGACCGCTGCCCCGGCCTCGCTGACGTTCACGCCATCCAACTACGCGACCGCCCAGAACGTCACGATCACCGCCGACAGCTCGAGCACCGGCGCGGCGACGTTCACCGCCAGCGCGACGGGGTACACCGCAGCGTCCTTTACCGCCACTGAGGTGACGCCGACGACGAGCGCCGCTCCGCAGCTGCACGTGTCGGGCAACAAGCTGGTCAACGCCAGCGGCGCCACGGTCGTGCTGCACGGCGTCGACCGCTCCGGCACCGAGTACGAGTGCGTCCAGGGCAGCGGCATCTTCGACGGACCGAGCGACCAGGCGTCCATTACCGCGATGAAGAGCTGGGGACCGGTCAACGCGGTGCGCGTGCCGCTGAACGAGGCGTGCTGGAACGGCGAATCGTATGTCAACGCTGCCTACGCGGGCACCAACTACATCAACGCGATCAAGAGCTACGTCAGCCTGCTGAACTCCAACGGCATCGTCGCCATCCTGGACCTGCACTGGACCGACGGGGCCTACACCGGCGCGTCGTCCGGCTGCTCGTCGGCCGAGGCCACCTGCCAGAAGCCGATGCCGGACGCCGCGCAGGCGATCCCGTTCTGGACGTCGGTGGCGAACACCTTCAAGGGCAACGACGCGGTGATCTTCGACCTGTTCAACGAGCCCTACGCGTCCCGTGCGGACAACAGCAACACGGCCGAGGGCTGGCAGTGCTGGGAGACCGGCAGCCCCTGCACCGGGATCTCCTACCCGGTGGCCGGCATGCAGCAGATGGTCAACGCCGTCCGCTCCGCCGGCGCCAACAACGTGCTCATGCTCGGCGGCGAGGAGTACTCTAACGACCTGACCGACTGGCTGCAGTACGGCCCACCGACCCGGACCACAACCTGGTCGCCTCCTGGCACTCCTACAACTTCAACACGTGCAGCACGCAGTCGTGCTGGACGTCGGAGGTCGCACCGGTCGCCGCGTCCGTCCCCGTGGTCGCCGGGGAGATCGGCGAGAACGACTGCGCCGGAACCTACATCACGCCGCTAACGACGTGGATGGAGTCGGAGGGCATCAGCTTCCTCGCCTGGGCCTGGAACGCCGACTTCGCCTGCTCCAGCGGCCCCGGCCTGATCACCGACTACACCGGGACGCCCACCGCTTACGGCACGGCCTACAAGGCCATCTTGCAGGCGCTGCCCGCCAGCTGAGGCTGACGTCAGGCCGGCTGCGGCCGGCCACCGCGCGCGGCGCCCGCCGCGTGCCGCCCGGCCAGCTGGCGCTGCCCGCCTGGCCGGGCTTTTCTTTCCGGAAGGAGCACGAACAATGACGCTTGTCACGCGCCGTCGGCTGGCCGCGATGCTGGCCGGGGCACTCACCGCGACGCTGGCCGCGGCCGGCCTGGTGGCGGTCACGGCCGGCGCCGGCCCGGCAGTGGCGGCCACCGCGCCCGGCGTCGGCGCTGGGTACTGGCATACCAGCGGTAACCAGATCCTCGACGCCAGCGGCAACCCGGTCCGCATCGCGGGCCTGAACTGGTACGGCTTCGAGACGCCAGACGAGATCGCGCACGGCCTGTGGTCGCAGGACTATCACACGGTCATCAACGACATCGCCGCGCTCGGCTACAACACGATCCGCATCCCGTTCTCCAACCAGATGGTGGAGGACCCGATCGTGCCGCAGAACCTCGCCTTTACCAACAACTCCGGCCCGATCAACACCGACCTCAAGGGCCTGAACGCCCTGCAGGACCTGCAGAAGATCGTCACCGCCGCCGGACAGGCCGGGCTGAAGGTCATCCTCGATGACCACCGCTCCGAGGCTGGCGAGTCCGCCGAGCAGGACGGCCTGTGGTACACCAGCACCTACACCAGCCAGGACTGGGTCAACGACTGGGTCACGCTGGCGAAGATGTTCGCGGGCAACCCGACGGTGATCGGGTTCGACCTGCGCAACGAGCCGCACACCCCGGCGGGGGACACCTACGCCGAGGGCGCCACCTGGGGCACCGGCAACCCGGCCACCGACGTACGGCTCGCCTACGAGCAGGCGGGCAACGCGATCCTCGCGGTGGACCCGAGCGCGCTGATCTTCTGCGAGGGCATCAGCCAGTACCCGGACGCGTCGGCGTCCGGCGGCTACGACGCCACCTGGTGGGGCGGCGACCTGCAAGGCGTCGCGCAGTACCCGGTCGTGCTGAGCTCACCCGGGCACGTCGTCTACTCCGCGCACGACTACGGGCCAAGCCTGTTCCAGCAGGCCTGGTTCAATTCCGCCACCACCTCGTCCAGCCTTGACGCCGTGTGGAACAAGTACTGGGGCTACATCTACGCCCAGGGCAGCGCGCCTGTGTGGGTCGGCGAGTTCGGCACCGATAACACCGCCTCCGACGTCGAGTCGAGCGCCGCGGGCTCACAGGGCCAGTGGTTCGAGAGCCTGGTGTCCTACCTCAGCAGCAACCCGTGGATGGGCTGGACCTACTGGGCCCTCAACGGCGAGGACGCCTACGACCTGCTGGACGGCAACTACGACGCCACCCCGGTCAGCGCGCTGAAGCAGTCGCTGCTGGCCGGGATCCAGTTCCCGCTGCCGGGGGCCGGCAACGGCACGCCGCCCCCCAGCAGCCCGCCTCCCAGCAGCCCGCCCCCGGCGCAGCTGTCGTGCGCGTACTCGGTGGTGAACTCCTGGTCCGGCGGCTTCCAGGCCCAGGTGGTCATCAGCAACGCCGGCAGCGCAGCGACCAGCAGCTGGACGGCGAGCTGGACGTTCCCCGGCGGCCAGCAGGTCGCCAGCAGCTGGAGCGGCGTGTTCACCCAGTCCGGCGCGAACGTCACCGTGACCAGCGAGCCTTACAACGGGGCCATCGCGCCCGGCAGTTCGGTCACGATCGGGTTCACCGCCAATGGAACCGCACCGTCGAGCCTGACGGTGACCTGCTGACGGCTTCGCCGTCCAGGCCGGCTCCCGCGCGGCAAGTCGCCCTCTCCGTTCGGATTATCCCGAACGGAGAGGGGCGGCTGCGGCACTCACCCCTGAATGGCCGCTTTGATGCGCGGGTGTCCCGCGCTTGCCGTCCGTGCCTTAAGTGGCTGGCCGGTCCTGGTGTCCCCGAGGCCGTCAGGGCCCGGACGCCGGGCCGGTGCTGTCGCGGACGACCAGGCGCGTCTCCAGCTCCATGCTCAGCGTCTCGTGGGCGTGCCCGTCGAGCTGGCGCATCAGCATCGTGACGGCGGTGCGGCCCATCTCCTGTAGCGGCTGGCGGACAGTGGTAAGGCGAGGGGTCGTGGCCCGGCTGACGTCGATGTCGTCGAAGCCGACGACGGACAGGTCCTGGGGCACCCGCAGCCCGCGCGCGCCGGCCGCTTCCATTACCCCCACCGCGACCTTGTCGTTGAAGCAGACCACGGCGCTGGGTCGTGGCCGCAGGTCGAGCAGTTCCCCGCCGGCCCGCACCCCCGTCTTGGTAGCGGGCTCGCCGTCCCGCATCAGCTGCGGGTCGCCCAGCAGCCCGGCCTCCGACAGGGCGGCGAGGTGCCCGCCGTCCCGGTCGTCTCGGGTGTGCCAGTCCGGCGGCCCGGTGATCACCGCGATCCGGCGGTGCCCGAGCTCAATCAGGTGCCGGGTGACGGCCCGGGCGCCGGAGAAGTGCGCCGCCGAGATCGACACCATGCCGCGCGGCACGGCAGTACGCGGGTCCACTACCACAAGCGGGTAGCCGCGCGCGGCCAGCGCCTCAAGGTCGGCACGGGCTCGGGGGAAGGATCAAGATCGCGCCATGCGCGTCGCGGCGGCGCGGCAGCTCGCGCACCACGGTGGACCTGGCCACCGCGTCGCCCGCGTCGAGCAGCATGCTCTGGCCGTGCAGCGCCAGCGACTCGGCGATCGACGTGACGATGTGCCCGAAGTAATCGGTGAGCAGGTAGGGGCAGCGCACGAGCACAGGCGGGCGGGTAGCCCGCGCCGGCGCGCGCCGGCGCGGCTCTGGCGCCCGGTCGCCGAGCCGTTCGACCACCTGGCGCACCCGCTGGCGGGTGTCCGAGGCGACGTTGCCGCCGCCGTTGAGCACCCGGGAGACCGTAGCGATCGACAGCCCGGTTTCGGCCGCGATGGCGCGCACACTCACCCGTCCGGTTCCGGTAACACGGCCTGAAACGGAGTCCTGTTCCATCGCTTCTCCATAAAGAATCCCTTAGCCAGATGCATTAACAAAACGTCAACATCGCATGCGTATCTTGACGCGCCCCAGGGCAACTGCTCCAATCCTATTACGGGATAGTTTCTTTACTGTTACAGAAACAAGGTGAAACCAGTCTACCCCGACGGGTCACCTACCCCCGTCGGGTCGCTTAACCGAAGGGATCGGCCCGGGACTCGCCTTGCCCAGGAACAAGACAAGAACCCCAGCCTGGGCCTGGAACGAAAGAGGAGAAAGAGAAATGAGATCAATTCACGTCCCGCGGCTGGCCGGGCGCCGGCGTGCCGGGCCACACTGGGGCCGCATCGGCCCGGTGTCCCTCGCGGTCGCGGCCCTGGCAGCGGTGGCACTGGTGGGCGGCACGCCCTACCCGGCCCACGCTGCCACCGGCGCCCCTTACGGGGGCACCGCGGCGGCGGTGCCGGGCACGGTGCAGGCGGCCAACTACGACACTGGCGGCCAGGGCGTCGCCTACAACGTCACCTCGGTCAACGGCACCGGCAACGCCTACCGTTCCGACGGCGTCAACCTCGAGGCCACCTCGGACACGCAGGACACCAGCCCGGCCGGCGGCGCCTACGACCTGGGCTGGACGACGACCGGGCAGTGGTTCAACTACACGGTCAACGTTGCGGCGGCCGGCACCTACACGGTGAGCCTGCGGCTGGCCGCGCCTACCGCGGTGACCGACGCGCTGCACATCGCCAACTCCGCCGGGACCAGCCTGTCGGGCGCGGTCGCCGCGCCGGCGACCGGCGGGTGGCAGGACTGGGCGACGGTGACGACGAGCGTGACGCTGCCGGCCGGCGTGCAGACGCTGACCATCGACCAGGACAACGCCGGCTGGAACATCCACTACCTGACGTTCACCGCGGTCGGGAGCGCGCCTTACGGGGGCACCGCGACGGCGGTGCCGGGCACGGTGCAGGCGGCCAACTACGACACTGGCGGGCAGGGCGTCGCCTACAGCGTCACCTCGGTCAACGGCAGCGCCAACGGCTACCGTTCCGACGGCGTCGACCTGGAGGCCACCTCGGACACGCTGGACACCAGCCTGGCCGGCGGGGCCTACGACCTGGGCTGGACGACGACCGGGCAGTGGTTCAAGTACACGGTCAACGTGGCGGCGGCGGGCACCTACACGGTGAGCCTGCGGCTGGCCGCGCCTACCGCGGTGACCGACGCGCTGCACATCGCCAACTCCGCCGGGACCAGCCTGTCGGGCGCGGTCGCCGCGCCGGCGACCGGCGGGTGGCAGGACTGGGCGACGGTGACGACGAGCGTGACGCTGCCGGCCGGGGTGCAGACGCTGACCATCGACCAGGACAACGCCGGCTGGAACATCCACTACCTGACGTTCGCGGCGGCCGGCGGTACCGGCAGCGGGCCTTACGGTGGCACGCCGGCGGCGGTGCCGGGCACGGTGCAGGCGGCCAACTACGACACTGGCGGCCAGGGCGTCGCCTACAACGTCACCTCGGTCAACGGCAGCGCTAACAGCTACCGGTCCGACGGGGTCGACCTGGAGGCATGCACGGACACCGGCGGCGGGTACGACCTGGGCTGGACGACGGCCGGGCAGTGGTTCAACTACACGGTCAACGTTGCGGCGGCCGGCACCTACACGGTGAGCCTGCGGCTGGCCGCGCCCACCGCGGTCACCGACGCGCTGCACATCGCCAGTAGCTCGGGCGCCAACCTCAGTGGTGACGTCGCCGTCCCGGCTACTGGCGGCTACCAGGACTGGACGACGGTCACGGCCAGCGTGACGCTGCCGGCCGGGGTGCAGACGCTGACCGTCGACCAGGACAACGCCGGCTGGAACATCCACTACCTGACGTTCGCCACGGCAGCGTCGGGCGGCGCGCCGAACCTCGGCCCGAACGTGTACGTGTTCACCCCGTCGATGCCGACCGCGACGATCCAGGCCGACATCAACGCGGTCTACGCCACGCAGCAGTCGAACCAGTTCGGCACGCAGCGCTATGAGCTGATGTTCGAGCCGGGCACCTACGACGTCAGCGTCCCGGTCGGGTTCTACACCGAGGTCGTCGGCCTTGGGCAGAGCCCGTCCCAGACGGTGATCACCGGCGGCGGGATCTACGCCAACGCCGCCTGGAACGGCGGGAACGCGACGGAGAACTTCTGGCGGGGCGTGGAGAACATCACCATCGACCCGTCGTCGGGCAGCACCGAGTGGGCCGTCTCGCAGGCCAGCCCGATGCGCCGGGTCGACATCGACGGCAATCTCGTGCTCGACGACGACACCTCCGGCAACACCACCAGCAACTGGTCGTCCGGCGGGTTCATCTCCGACTCGGTCATCACCGGCCAGGTCAACTCCGGCTCCCAGCAGCAGTTCATCATGCGCAACGACCAGATGGGCAGCTGGACCGGCTCGAACTGGAACATGGTGTTCGTCGGCGACACCGGGGTCCCGGCCCAGAGCTTCCCCAGCCCGCCGTACACGACGGTGAGCCAGACCCCCACCGTCGATGAGAAGCCCTACGTGTACATCGACTCCTCCGGCAACTGGGACGTGTTCGTGCCCTCGAACCGGACCAGCGCGCAGGGCGCCTCCTGGGCCAGCGGGAGCACCCCGGGAACCTCGCTGCCGCTCAGCGACTTCTACATCGCCACGCCGGCCAGCACCGTCGCCCAGATCAACGCCGCCCTGGCGGCCGGGCAGGACCTGCTGTTCACCCCCGGCGTCTACCAGGTCAACGGCACCATCGACGTCACCAACCCCGACACCGTGGTGCTCGGCCTGGGCCTGGCCACCCTGGTGTCCAACGGAGGCAACACGATCCTGCAAACCGCTGACGTCAACGGCATCCGCATCGGCGGGCTGATCTTCGACGCCGGCACCACCAACAGTTCCGTCCTGGTCCAGGTCGGCCCGTCCGGCTCGAGCGCCAGCCACGCGTCAGACCCGACCGTCTTGTCCGACGTCTTCGCCCGGATCGGCGGGGCCACCGTCGGCGAGGCCACCCAGACGCTCCAGGTCAACAGCGCCAACGTCGTCGGCGACGACCTGTGGCTATGGCGCGCCGACCACGGCAACGGCGGCACCGTCGGCTGGACCACCAACACCGCCGCCAACGGCCTGGTCGTCAACGGCGCCAACGTCACCATGTACGGCCTGGCCGTCGAGCACTACCAGGCAGTCCAGGTCCAGTGGAACGGCAACGGCGGAGCCGACTACTTCTACCAGAGCGAGATGCCCTACGACCCGCCCAGCCAGGCCGCCTGGATGGACGGAACCTCCGACGGCTACCCCTCCATCGCAGTCGCCAGCACCGTCACCAGCTTCAAGGCCTACGGCCTGGGCATCTACTGCTACTTCGACGTCAACCCGGCCGTCGTCAGCGCGAACGCGCTCACGTCGCCGACATCGTCGACAGTTCAGTGGAACGACATGGTCACCGTCTCACTGGGCGGCACCGGAACGATCGAGCACATCATTAACGGCACCGGCGCCACGGTCAACTCCGGCAGCACGGTAGCCGACCTGACCAGCTACAACTAGGCACAACGGATAGGACCCGGCCGCATCAGCAAGCCGATGCGGCCGGGTCCCTTTTTTGCTCCAGCCTCGCCGACGGGCAGGAGGCCTCCGAGGCGAGCGCGATCCGGAGCGTTAGGCAGGCTTGTCAGGAGGAATAGGTCGTGGTGCACACCGTGCCGTTGAGGGTGAAGGCGGCGGGTGAGGGATACGCGCCGTCCTGGTTACCGACGAACCCGATGCTCACCGTGTTGCCGCCGTTCGGCGCCAGGTAGTTATCCCAGCTCAGCGGCGTGACGTTGACGTTTTCGCCGCTGTCGGAGTAGTTCGCGTTCCAGCTGCTGGAGGAGACGGACTCGGTATCGCTGGGGAAGCTGAACGCTAGCGTCCATCCGGTGATCGGGGCGGGGCCGGTATCGGTGACGGCGATGTTCGCCACGAAGCCGGTTCCCCAGCCGTCGCTGACGTCGTAGGTCACCGCGCAGGTGCTGGCGGCCGGCGTGGTGGTCAGGAACGTCGTCGGCGCCGATGGCGGTGAGAGGTACCCCCGCTGGTCGGTGGCGAGGACATTGAGGGTGTAGGAGGTTCCAGGAACGAGGTTCTGCGCCACCAGCGAGGTCGAGGTTGACTCGCCGAGCAGGACGCTGTTCGTGCCGAACTGCTTGTAGACCTCGTACCTGACGACGCTGCCGCCGGTCGCGGCCGGCCAGGAGATCGTCGCCGAGGTCGCGGAAACACCGCTCGCCGTGGGCTGGCCGGGTGCTGACAGCGTGGAGCTGACCGGGTTCGTCGGCGACGGCGTGAGCTTCACCGTGACGATCGAGTACGGCGGGATGACCTGCGTGCCGGCTGCGCCCTGCTGCGCCGAGGTGATCGAGCTGGCCTCATCGCCGTAGGTGTAGACGGTCGGCGTCGCGGTGCTCGGCTGCCAGCCCGCGTAATGAAGGTTGACTGTGTAGGCGTTGGACGGGTCCTTGTTCACCAGCTCGACGCTGAGGTCGCCATTGGCGTTGCGGGCCGCGTGCACCGATACCAGGGGATTATCCGACCCCGCGCGTACCAGCGTGTCGCCGGGCTGCGCGACCTTGCTCAGCATGGAGATCGCGTAATAGGCCGGGAACGGCGTGTTGAGCGGGGCTCGCAGACGTTGCTGCTGTTGCACTGGCCGCTGGACAAGATGCCCTCGTCGCCGTAGTCCGTCACGCCGTCAGGGGCGGTCCCGATCGTGGCCTCGCCGTTGCGGGTGTCCCACCAGTCGACGGTGAAGGCCCCGTTCTCCAGGGCGGTGAAGTACATGTCCGCGGCGTACAGGGCACCTGGCTGGGTGTCCATGTCGTAACTGGGGTCGCTCTCGGTCAGCGCGATGCCGATTTTCGGGCCGTTGGGGCCGGCGTACTGGTCGATCTCCTGCCGCAACTGGGCCAGCTCGCCCGGAAGCTGCTCCGGGGTCTGCAGGGCGTCCGCCGCGCTACCAGGGCTGGGGTAGTAGTGCACGATCACGAAGTCGATGTCGGGGCCGGCGGCGGACAGCACCGCCTGGTTCCAGTCCTGGGTGTCGCCGGACGCGACGACGCTGTCTGGCCAGTTGCCCGGCAGCGTGAGGACCGCGCCGATCTTGATCGTCGGGTCGACCGCCTTCATCGCGCTCGCGTACTGGATGACGTTGCTGGCATAGGTGGCCGGGCTCTTGCTGGCGTGGTCGTCGGTCTCCCAGTCGTCGCCGTAGTACCCGTTGCCGTAAACCTCGTTCCCGATTTCCCAGTACTCGTCGTGGTAGCCCTTGGTGATGTTGGCGTACTGGACCCAGTCCGCCGCCTCCTGCGGAGTCCCCGAACCGTAGTTCGCGGTCAGGATCGCCTGGGCGCCCACCGCCTTGACCGTGCTCATGAAGGAGTCGAAGCCGGTTCCCGGCGCGACGTAGCCGCCGGTCACGGTGTTGGTCTGCCAGTTGTACGCGTCCGAGTCCGAGCCGCCGGGGTAGCGCATCATCTCGATGCCCGCCTGGCTGAGCAGGCTCACCGAGGCAGGGGTATTCATCTGGGCATCCCAGACCGCCTGGTTGAGGCCGTAGGCGGTGGACGGGACCGTCCCGAGCCCCTCGTCGGCGTTGACTGTGACGTTGACGGCGGCAGTCGCCGCGTTCGCGGGGCTACCCGCGCCCGCGGTACCGACCAGGGTGAGGGCGGCCCAGGTCGCCGCGGCCACCACGGCAGCGGGCCACCAGAGCCGGCGGCGTCTCGGCGGGAAGAGAGCCAGGTGCATAGTTTCCTCGCAAGCGGAGCAGGCGGGCACGAAAGTGGACTCATCGTCTGGTCCACCCGTGCGAGCGTCAACCGCTGGCAAGGTGCGCACTCCTGACCAGGAATTGGGCATGAAAGATACATGCCGTCCGGCCCTTGATACCGCGCACGCCACCCATCGTTACTTAAAGTGACCACATGATGGCGTACGGTTGAATGCTTGCTGGCAGCTGGCTGGGGGCGGTAATGCTGGGGGGAATGCTAGGCATGAGACGGCATGCCGTAGGCCAGAAGGTCCGCATAGCGCTTGTCCCGTTCATGGCCCTGCTTGGGCTCCTGCCCGCTTCGCGGGCGGCAATGGCGGTGCCTCAGTCAGGCGTCTCGATCACGACGGGGTACTACCAGACCTGCGCAATCGAGACTGGCCAGGCGTACTGCTGGGGCCCGAATGGCGGGGAGCTCGGTGACGGCAGCACGGCTGCCTCCGGCATCCCGGCGGCGGTTGATACTTCTGGTGTCCTGGCCGGCAAGGCCCTCGCCCAGGTCAGCGCAGGGGACAGCTTCGCGTGCGCGCTGGATACCTCGGGCCAGGCTTACTGCTGGGGCATAAATGAGCACGGCGACCTCGGCGACGGCAGCTCAATAGCCTCGAGCGACGTGCCCGTGCAGGCCGGGCCCTCGCCGCCCGCTGACGTCACTGCCGTGCCCGGCAATCGCAGCGCCGTGGTGTCCTGGGCGGCTCCTGCCATGCCCGGTGGCTCCGTGACGAGCTACACCGCCCTCGCTTCCCCAGGCGGGGAACTATGCATGACCGCGACCACCAGCTGCACCATCACGGGGCTCACTAACCAGGCCCCTTACAGTGTCACGGTAATAGCGCGTACCGCTACAGCCAGCTCCTACGCCAGTGCCCCAGTCAGCGTTACTCCCAGCAGCAGCGGCGTCAGCTTCGTCAGCAACCCCTACTACACCGCTGCATCCGGGGCCGCGTTCAGCTTCACGGTCAGCGCCAGCGGGTCACCGGCACCGACGATCACCAGGAAGGGGCGGCTGCCCTCCGGCGTGACGTTCACCGATAATGGCGACGGAACCGCCACCCTTGCCGGGACGCCCAGTCACGGGGCTGCCGGCCAGTACCCGCTGGCCTTTACCGCCAGGAGCACGGCGGGGACCGCTACCCAGGCCTTTACCCTAACGGTCACCAAAGTCCCCGCACTCGCAAGGATCCCGGCCACCACCGGCGCAGTGAACACGCCCCTGAACTTGCCGCTCACCGCCACCGGCTACCCGGTACCTGCCCTGACCGAGTCAGGAACGCTTCCAGACGGCGTGCGCTTCACCGGCCGCGGCGACGGAGCCGGCGTCATCTCCGGAACCCCAGCTCCCGGCAGCGGCGGCCGCTATCCCGTCACCGTGACCGCGACGAGCACGTCAGGCACGGCCACCCGGTCCTTCATACTGAAAATCGACGAATTGCCGGCCATCACCAGCGCAAACTCGACTACGGCCGCTATCGGGCACGTCTTCTCATTTCTGGTCACCACCACGGGTTATCCGGCACCCAAAATAACCGAATCCGGGTTCCTTCCAAAAGGCGTGACCTTCAAGCCAGCCATGGCAGTCCTCCACGGCATGCCCAGAGCGGGAACCAGCGGCAGCTATCCAATCACCATCACCGCCCGAAATGCCGCCGGCACAATCACCCAATACTTCACCCTGACAGTGACCGGGTCCCTGTGCCGATATCCGCAGGTTCCCATCCCGCCTGCCTCGCTTGCCAGGCACAGCGCGGATTAAGAGCTGGGCCGTGCTCAAGGTCGCGACTCAGCGGCAAGGTGGTGGGGGATCACCACGCAGATGTCGAGGCCGCCTGCGGGCTGGCTGCGGACGGTGACGGCCGCGCGGTGCGCGGTGACGACCGACCGGGCGATCGACAGGCCGAGCCCGACGCCGTCGCGGACGCCTGTCCGGGCCTCCATGCGCCGGAACGGCTTGGTCGCTGACGGCCAGGGTGAGCAGCGCCTCGATCATGGTCTCGGCCTGGTCGATCGACCGATGTACCCCGATGGCCATGTCCGTGAGCTGCCGCGCTGTCGGGGACGGCTTGGCCAGCGTCACGTCGATCGCCGTGCGCATCACGGTCAGCGGCGTGCGCAGCTCGTGCACCTGATGACAGCAACCCGGGCAACCCGCTGTTCCCCGTTGTTCCCCGCACGACACCATAACCACATCCGGCAAGCTGCCGCCCCTGTCACCAACCTGGACAATTCCCGGGTCCACCGGCGTGACCGCGCCGTGGCCTGATTCATGAATATCGCCTGGTGGCATAGGTTTTCGGCACCCGATGATTTCATTTAGCCGTATCTCCGGGCCACCGGGGACACCAGTGTTTACAGTAGGCCGCACCCGGCCCGCCGCGTTACTCGCGACGATTCTTTAACGGTGAACTGCGGGCTGTTGACACCCGTCAGGCGCGAGCTGATACTGAGGCAATATCGAACTTACGGCGCCTGCCTGGCAACTCTTAATCGACGCGAAAGCAGATATCCGGCACTGGCGCCCGCCGAAAAGAAAGGTCGCTTATGTCCATCTCCTTTCGGGCTGCCGTTCTGCGGGTGGTCCCGGTAGTCGCGGTGCTTGCCGCCAGCATCTGCGGCATTGCCGCAAGCACGGCCAGCGCTGGGACGGCAGTCGTGCCGCATGGGGTGACGGCAGCCGCGCCGCATGGTGCTAAAGCCACTCAGCCTCCGCCAGTCGATCACCAGCTCTGCTACAACGCGACCGGCAGCAAGTTCCAGATTCCCGCCGGCATCCGGCTGATCAACCAGTTCAGCCCTAATGGCTTCGTCCCGGTCATTAGCTCCGCCCTGAGCGTGCACTGCAACCCGGTGCAAAAGACAGTACCGTCAACTGGGCAGGTCTACCCGATTACCAACCCCAACGCTCATCTCGCCTGCTTCCCTCTTACCGTGACGAGCGCTCAGCCGACCCCGACTGTCGTGGTCACCAACCAGTTCGGCTCGGCCACGCTGCAGCCCGCCCAGCCCAACCTGCTGTGCGTGCCATCATGGAAGAGCCTTACCGGGCCCCCCGGTCAGACGCCGCCCACCCCGCCAAACCTCAACCACTTCACGTGCTATCCGGTGAAGGTGACCTCGGGTGCCTACAACCCGCCGCCGGTCCTGCTGCAAGACGAGTTCGCATCCTCGCCTGTCTCCGCGACGGTGAGCCCGGTCCCGTCAGAACTGTGCCTGCCCACTGAGAAGATACTGCCTACCGGTCAGGTCTTCCCGATTATCAACGCGACGCTGCACCTGCTCTGCTTCCCGGTAAGCCCGACGCCGATCATCCCGCAGGTCTGGGACGAGAACCAGTTCGGCACTTCTCCCGTCACCATCACCTCTACCAAGTGGCTGTGCCCGCCCTCGACTAAGGTAGTCGTCGGATAATCAAGCCATGGTCCCGGTTGCCCCGCTCATGCCAGGGCAACCGGGCTTCTGCGCGGCACGCGGAAATTAAATGGGCACTGGCTCAATGTTCCAGCCCCGCTATGAACACGTGATCATGGAACCAGGCTCGCGGCGCCTACCCCTCGAACTCTGGCCGACCGCGCCTCGCTACCCTGCCGGTCACCCACCGCAACAAGCCGCAGGCATCCCAGCCGGCCAACCCCCTAACCCCTGGCATGGCCCCGGGGAACGGGCACCCCGTGCGAGTCCCCGGTCGACGGTGATGATTGGCACAGTGCCGCCCGCAGGACGGGCGTTGCCCGCCTGGCGTCATCTGCCGGACAATCACCGTCATGGCAGCAGATCAGCCGGACGCCCGCGTCGCCGCCGCCGCGGCGCACTGGGCGAACCGATTCGTCGCGAACGGCACCGACTACGGAGACTTCCAGGCGACCCTGGCCAGGATCACCCGCTGGGACGACTGGTGCCGCGAATGGGGCGACACCGCAGCGCGCTACGAGCAGATCGCGCAGAGCGCGGAAGACGCCGGCCACGCGGAGACGGCGGCCGGCGCGTGGCGGCGCGCGGCCCTGGCCTGGCACTGGGGCAAGTTCGTGTTCGTGGACCACCCGGACGAGCAGCGTGCCGCGCACGACCGCGCGGTCGCCTGCTACCGCAAGGCGGCTCCAGCCCTCAGCCCGCCAGCGGAGCTCGTGCACATCCCGTACGCCGGCACCGCCCTGCCGGCTTACCTGCGGGTGCCGGGAGCAGGACGGAATCCCGTCGTGATCATGGTGCCCGGCCTGGACTCGACGAAGGAGGAACTGCAGGCGACCGCCGGGTACTTCCTCGCCCGCGGTCTCGCCACCCTCGCGGTCGACGGCCCCGGCCAGGGCGAGTCCGAGTACGAGCTGCCGATCGAGCCCGCCTACGAGAAGGTCGTCACGGCGGCGGTGGACTACCTGGCCAGCCGCGATGACATTGCCAACAGCGAGCAGCTAGGGCTATTCGGCGTGAGCCTTGGCGGCTACTTCGCCGCCCGCGGCGCCGCCTACGAGCAGCGGATAACGGCAACAGTCGCGCTGGCCGGGCCCTACCGCTTCGACCTGGACTGGGACGATCTGCCACCGCAGACCAGGGCCACCTTCCGGCATCGTTGCGGTGCCGCAAGCGAGCAGGAGGCGCGCGCCCAGGCCGCTCAGCTCACTCTCGAGGACGCGGCGAAGCTGATCACGCGCCCGCTGCTCGTCGTCGGCGGCCGACGCGACTCCATCGCCCCCGCCTACCATCAAGAGCGCTTGGCGAAGGAGGCGCCAGGCGCCGAACTCGTCATCTACCCAGACGGCAGCCACGGCGTCACCAACCACGCCTACGAGTCCCGGTCTCGTATGGCCGACTGGCTCGCCGCCCACCTGGACGCCCGATGAGCGTGCATGAGGTCGCGGGCACCCCCGCCGCAGCGACTGCAGGCGAAGGATCGTCCGGTGGCAGCCGGGCGGCGGCTGGCCCTGAGTGGCGCGGTACCAGGCCGGCCACGGCCGGCCGGCCGTGGCAGTGTTATGCGCCGTCGGCAGCCCGGCCAGGGCGGTGGCGATCTAACCCTGGATTGCCGTCATCGAATCCCCCTTGAGGTTGATGGTCCATAGGTGGCTGCCGTCGAACGCGATCCCATACGGGAAATCGAACCCGTAGCTGCCGCCGCTGAACGTGCGTACCCAGGACCCGTCCGAGGCGTTCACCTCCGTCACCGAATTCCCGTTGATGTTGGCGACCCATAGGTGGCTGCCGTCGAACGCGATCGCGCTCGGCTCGTTGAACCCGTAGCTGCCGCCGCTGATCGTGCGCACGAAGGACCCGTCCGAGGCGTTCACCTCCGTCACCGAATTCCCGTTGGTGTTGGTGATCCACAGGTGGCTGCCGTCGAACGCGATCCCTTGTGGTTCGTAGAACCCGTAACCGTCGCTGAACGTGCCCACCCAGGACCCGTCCGAGGCGTTCACCTCCGTCACCGAACCCCCGAGGTTGACGATCCACAGGTGGCTGCCGTCGAACGCGATCGCGTACGGGTCGCTGAACCCGTAGCTGCCGCCGCTGATCGTGCGTACCCAGGACCCGTCCGAGGCGTTCACCTCCGTCACCGAATACCCGTCTGCGATGTTGGTTATCCATAGGTGGCTGCCGTCGAACGCGATCCCCACCGGGACGTTGAACCCGTAGCTGCCGCCGCTGATCGTGCGTACCCAGGACCCGTCCGAGGCGTTCACCTCCGTCACCGAATTCCCGTCAGTGTTGACGATCCACAGGTGGCTGCCGTCGAACGCGATCCCATACGGAAGGCTGAACCCGTAGCTGCCGCCGCTGAGCGTGCGCACCAGCGAACCGTCCGAGGCGTTCACCTCCGTCACCGAACCCCCCTGGTTGGTTATCCATAGGTGGCTGCCGTCGAACGCGATCCCTTGCGGGGCGCTGAACCCGTAGCTGCTGCCGCTGAGGACCAGTGGTACCCCCACGCCCAGGGTGAGCTGGCTGGGGAGCAGGCCACTGCCCGGCGGCCCCTGCGGGCCCGTGTCACCCTGCGGGCCGGCTGTTCCCGTCGGGCCTGCCGGGCCTGCTGACCCCGTCGGGCCCTGCGGGCCTGCTGACCCCGTCGGGCCCTGCGGGCCTGCTGACCCCGTCGGGCCCTGCGGGCCTGCTGACCCCGTCGGGCCCTGCGGGCCTGCTGACCCCGTCGGGCCTGCCGGCCCGCGTCCGGCCAGGTCATTGAGGATGACCTTTGTGTAGCCTTGCTGGCATGGGCTGCGGCTGCTGCCGAGGTGCCACATCTGGCCGTACGCCGCGCCGGTCTTGTAGCAGATGGCGACGACTGGTGGTGGAGCGGAACTGCTGGCTGCTGCCGCGATGCCGCCCGTCGCCAGGATGACCGCTGCGGTGCCGCCGATGACGGCGGCCGTCCGCTTGCGCCGCCTCATCCCCTTTACCCGGGCCGTGAGGGACGCGGCCCATATCGGAGTATTCATTGTCCCCCTTCTCGCCGTGCGCTTTCCGGGCAGGCGCATTGTCCTGCTGGCTAGCTCCGGCAGGCGGGGCCAATGCTATCCATGATGACGCCGCCGCTAAAAGGCCGGGAGGTTCATGCGCTATTCGCGGGGACCGGCAGGGCGTATATGGCTTTCCTGCGTCCCGGGCGATATGGGCGCGGCCATTTTCGCCCGTCATGACCCGATGGCGTTCAGCTTACGCTGGTCATGCTGTGACTGGTGGTCTTGCCGGACTGGCTAGCCGGGCACGGCTGGCGGCGCCTCGTGGCGGGCTAGCCCCGGCGGAGCAACCGGTGAGGTGCCGGCTCGGCTCGAAGCGGTGAGATGCTGCGCCACGCTGCGAGCTTCACCAGTCAATACGTGGCTATCAGCGATGGCTAGTTGACGTCCCATAGGTCTGGTGCGACACTTACGCGTATGGGCTTAATAAGTGGCTCGGATTGCATTGCGCTGGATTGCCTAATGGTCCCGCGTCTTACGGCGAGCATCCATATTCTTCCGTCATGTCCTTATCGTTCGCCCGCAGGCCGGAGCAAGATCGACGTGGTGCACGTTGCCTGCTCGGCAAATTTGCTACCCGCAAGGAAGGGCAGTTAGCGTGACTCCTCTGGCTCTTAGCAAGGCAATGATTGTCTCGGTACTCGGTGCCATCATGGTTTTGGTGCTTCCGGCAGCGGCCCAAGCCGCTACCTCCGCTCCCGCGAGCCATAACGCATCCGTGGCAGTGCCGAATGGTGAGATCGAATGGTTCACCGGCTATACCTACGCAGACACGGCTGCGGGCCTGGCCGCCTGCACTGCGAAAGGCGTGTCGTATGAGCAGGAAGGCGTAGGCAGCTGGTCCTGTTGGCTCGGTAACCCCGACGCAGGCCTCTATGGCTTGTGGGTTCTAAGCCATATAACCGACGCAACCGCAACAACCGCAACCACACAAAGAGGCTTATGCAAAACCCTGATCCGCGGAACGCATCGAGCTCAGCGTGGATACACCGGCGAATGCCCCTGAGCTTGCGGCCGTGGTGCTGTGCTCAGCCGAGTATGACGTTGCGGTCGGCGGGCTGGCCTTCAGCGTTCTCCAGTGGCTGCCAGAGGTTGGCCGACAGCTCCCTTGACCAGCCAGCCAGGGTGAGCGGGTCGTCGAGCGTGCCGGGACGCGGGTCCACCAGGCCCGCGTGGTCCAGGCTTGTGCAGGCGACGAAGAGCCTGCCTGAGTCGTCCTCGGCGATCTCCACGATCCGTGACTGCTGCGGCCAGTCGATATGCGAGGCGGTGTTGATCTCCCACCAGGTGCCGCGGTCGCCTGCACAGGGTCGGGCGAGTACGCGGTTGACGTGGTCGTGGCCGTTGATCCAGGCGATCACGTTACCTGCTGAGGCGATCAGCGCGCCGACCTCCTCCGCGCCGAAACGCTCGCCACCGTCCGGGCTCCACAAGTTGATAAGGCCGTCGAGCGGATGGTGGCTGAACAGCAGGCATCCCCGCGCTCCCTGGCGGTCGGCGTCCCTGAGCTGTTCTTCCAGCCAGGCAAACTGCTCCTGGCCGAGTGATCCTTGCCAGCCGCCGTGCGGGTTTACCGTGTCGAGCATGAGGCAGCGGATGCCTGCCGCGTCGAACGCATACCAGGCGCGGCCGGCTTGCGCGTCCTGCTGGCTGAACCCGTGCCCGCGGGGCAGCCCCTCGGCAGCGAGATGGGCCGTGATCCATTCCCCGGTGGTGACCCGCTTTCGTGCCGGGTCCGCGGGGACGGAGAACCGGGGCAGGTCAAGCAGCAACTCGTGTCCTGGCGGGCGGCAGTCGCTGACGGCGATCATGCTGATCACGTCTGGCCCCGCCGGGCCCGGGGCCAGCTTGCCAGGACCGGTCCCGAGGTCGGCGAGGGCAGGGGAGTAGACGAGGGTTCCGCCGAGCAGCGCGTCGTGGTTCCCGTAGCCGGCGTACCACGGGATGCCCAGTCCCGTGGCCGCGAACGGCAGGCGGCATGCGTCGTGCAGCAGCGGGACGCGGGGCAGGCCGTAGAGCGCGGTCGGCCGGTCCGGCGGGCAGCCGGGTGGCGGGCCGTCCGGGTACCAGTACCGGGGATCGTACCGGTCGGTGGCCGCAGGGCCGTCAAAATGGGTCGTCCTGCCGGAGTCCGGCCGCACCACCGTCCCGCCGTTGAGCAGGTCGATGTACGCGTGCAGCTCGTTGTCCTGGGCGTTGTCTGTGGCGTCTCCGGTGGAGACGGCGAAGTCGGCCGGCCGGCCGGTGAGCGGTCCGCCGCCGATCGCCCGCACCGCGCGTGCCATCGCCTCGACGACATGGTACGTAAGGGGTTCCTGCGGCCGGTAGGCACCGACGCGGACGAGTGCGGCCGCATATGGCGAGTCGCTGTCAGCGAGGCGATCGAGGAAGTCCATCCGCGCCGGGCTCTGCGCGTCCATCACGTGCAGGTCGGTGAGGTGGACGAAGCAGAGCAGCGCGCGGAGCCGGCCGCTTGGCTGCCGGCCCGCCGGCCCATGAACCGGTGACCCTCGCCGGGCCCGGCGGCAAGCCTGCGGTATCCAAGCGGCCCTGGGCCGCCACGCAGGATACTTCCCTGGTCGGTGCCTGCCTGCGCAGCCATTCCTACCGTCCCTTTCGGCCGGCGGCGCTGGCCGTCGGCGTGCTCGTGATGAAGAGCGGGAGCACGTCGAAGGCGATCGTGAACCGGTCGCCGCCGCCGCTGCCGCAGGGGACGGCAGCCGTCAGCACGACATCCGCGGGACCGGCCAGCGTGGCCCGGCTGACCGCGCCCGGGAAGGCACGCCCGGTCAGGCGGAACGAACCGCCTGGATCCGGTGTCAGGCGGACGGGCTCCGGCCGGTACAGGACCTCGACGTCGCTACCCGCACTTAGCTTGCCATACGTGTCAGGAAGGCCGATCTCGGTGCCGGCCAACAGGGCTGACGAGTGTCGAGGATGCCGAGCTCCCGGGTGCCCCGACCTGGCGGTCGCGCCGATGACCACGCCAGGCTCGACCTCCCAGTCGGTCTTGACCGTGTATCAGCACATGTCGACGTAGAGGCAGACCCGGTCGAAGCGCAGGGCCGCGAGATCCCGGCGGCGGATCACCCAGTGGATCAGGCCGGTGTCCAGGTATTCCTCGAGGTCCTCGCCGTACGCCCAGGTGGCCAGCAGCGTCCAGTCGTCGGCGTCTTGTGCGGGCTCGGCGCCGTGGCCGCTGGCTCTTTCGCGGGCGACGTCGACGGGGTCCCAGTTGACGATGTTCGCGTGGCCGCCGATCTGCACTGTCCAGTCGGGCCGCCAGCCGACGACGTGCGACCACGCCTCGTCGAGCCGGTCGACCGTCTCCTCGTCCTCGTCCTCCGAAGGCCAGCACAGCTGGTGCCAGAGCGTGCGCAACTGCCGTTCCGGGTAGGCCTCGGGCCAACTCGCGTCGAAGGACCGCGGGAGCGTCTGCGTCCCGGCCGGAACGTACATCACCAGGCCGGGCCTATGCCGTTGTCCGCCACGTCGGGGTTGGCGAACAGCAGCAGGTGGCCGTCGGCGGGGAGCGGAAGATCGGTCGCGTCCGGGGGGAGCAACCCGCAATCGATGTCAGCGACGAACTGGGCTCCCGGCGACGGGGCGTCCTGCGGGAGCGCCGCCTCGCCGCCCACCCGGGCCACGAGCGGGCCCTGATCGCCGTCCGCCGCGTACACCGCCGGCCGGCCGAGGCGTATCCGCTCCTCCACCTGGTCCGGCTGCAGGCCCCGGGCCACCGTCTCGGCACGGAACCGGTCCACCACATCCGTATTCTGATCCGTCACGTGGGCCACTTTATCGCCGCGCACCGACGCCGCCGCGGCAATGAGCGCGACCCCGATCGTTGCCCAGTACCCGGGTTAAGACAACAGCCCCGCTGGCCTCAATAAGTAACTCTGCGTGCGGCGACCTGCCTGACCGCGTTAATAACCCACCGCAGTCGCAAGAGTGAGGACTACGGCGCAGCGTCCAGGTGAACCACACGACGGACAAGACGGTGCCTACGGCCACATGAGCTCTGCCTTCCTTGATGAAACGACCGCCCTCGGCAGATGGCAAGTAAGGTAGGGACATCGTGGGAAGAACGCGCTATGCGGCGAGCGGTAATCTCCGCATCGCTTACGAGTTGCACAGCTCGGCGTTCGTCACACGGCCGACGCTCCTGCTCATCCAGGGTCTCGGCCTCGACGCGTCTGGCTGGGGGGCCTCCATCGGTCACCTGCGGCGGCGGTTCCAGCTCGTGCTCATGGACAACCGAGGCATCGGCCGCAGCGCCGCTGGCTCCGTCAGCGTTCAGGCCATGGTCGGCGATGTGCTTGCCGTCCTTGATGACATCGGGATCGGCACCGTGCATGTCCTCGGCGCGAGCCTGGGCGGAATGATCGCGCAGGATCTCGCGGTCCGGCATCCCGAGCGTGTCGACAAGCTGGTGCTCGCATGCACCACACCGGGCTGGCCGTTCGCGTACCCCATGCCGCCGGCGACCATGCGCCTGATCGCGGAGTCCAGGCGGCTTCCGCCAGACGTCGCGGCCCGGCGTCATGTCGAAAACGCGCTGTCGGCGGTCACGCTAGAGCAGTGCCCGGACCTCGTCGAGCAGATCCTTGCCCGATGGCAGTCCGCGGTGGCCGGCCAGGCCACCTGGCAGGGGCAGGTCGCGGCGGGGGCCAGCTATGTGGGCGGCCTGCGGCAGCGGGGCATTCACGCCCGCTCGCTGATCCTGCATGGTGAGGCCGACCGCGTGGTCGACCCGCGCAACGCCCGGCTACTTGCCGCCCGTATCCCGCATGCCCGACTCGTCACCTTCCCCGGGCTTGGCCACCTGTTCTTCTGGGAGGACCCGGCCGGCTTCGCCGCTGTGGTCACATCGTTCCTGCTGGACGCCGGCGAGGACGTCAGCAGGACGTGAGGACCCCGGGTGTGCCCTGCCTGAGCGGGCAGGGCACACCCTGCCTTTGATCCCTGCTTCACAGGACGTTTGGCACTTACGGCTGGCTTCTACGTCGCGTCGGATGAAACGAGACCCGGCGACGCGACCAGATTCCACGACACGTCCGCCCTCGGCGTCCTGCGGCAAGCCACCGTGCATGGCAGCACTGGCTAGCGGCACATTCTCGAGAAGGGAAGGATCCGATGACAGCTCAACTAGCCCAGGCAAGGCTTGGCACGGTACAGGGGAGGGTGGCGCTGGTCACCGGCGGCACTCGCGGCATCGGCGCGGCCATCTGCCATCAACTCGCCGCTGACGGTGCCGAGATCGCGGCCGGCTACTGGCGCGGTCATGAGACTGCGGAGAAGTTCGCCGAGACCATGGCCGCCGAGTACCCCGGACGGCGGATAACGATGCACGCGGGAAACATCGGCGAGGCAGCGGACTGCCGCAGGGTGCTGCACGAGGTCGTCGAGCAGCACGGCCGCCTGGACATCCTGGTGAACAACGCGGGAATCGCAATCGACCGGACCGTCGCCAAGATGACCGACGACGACTGGAGCAAGGTGATCGCGGTCAACCTATCGGGCGCGTTCTTCATGGCCCAGGCCGCCGTGGAGCACATGCTCGGGCGCGGCACCGGCCGGATCATCAACGTGTCCTCGGTCATCGGGGAGACCGGGAACATCGGCCAGGCCAACTACGCCGCGTCCAAATCGGGCCTGTTCGGGCTGACCAAGACCCTGGCGAAGGAGGCCCTCTTCCAGCTCGGCCGCTCGCAGCGCCCGGTCGGGGACGGGATCGGGCTGACGGTCAACGCCGTCACGCCCGGCTTTATCGCCACAGACATGCTCGCCACCATTCCCGACAAGGTCCTCGACCGGATTCGCGCGCAGATACCCGTGGCTCGCCTCGGCAAGCCCGAGGAGATCGCCAGGGTCGTCGGCTTCCTCGCGGCGGATGAGTCTGCCTACATCACCGGGCAGATCTGGGCCGTCAATGGCGGACTTGACATGTGAACACGGTTCCGCAGACAGGAGAAATGCGATGAAAAACGCTAGCGATGTCTACGTCTTGTCCGCCACCCGGACAGCGATAGGAAAATACGGCGGCGGCCTCGCCGCGATCCCGCCGTGCGACCTGGCCGCCACCGTGGTGCGTGAGGCGGTCAGCCGGGCGGGCGTGGACCCGGACGCGGTCGGCCACGCGGTCTTCGGCCATGTGATCCACACCGAGGCACGGGACATGTACCTGGCCCGGGTGGCCGCGGTCAACGGCGGGCTCCCAGTGCAGACGCCCGCGCTCACGCTGAACCGGCTGTGTGGCAGCGGACTGCAGGCGATCGTGTCGGCCGCACAGGCTATCAGGCTCGGCGACTGCGAGGTCGCGGTCGCCGGTGGCGCGGAGTCGATGAGCCGGGGGCAGTACTGGCTGCCCGCCATGCGCTGGGGGCAGCGGATGGCGGATGGCACGGTGATCGACGCCATGGTCGGCGCGCTCACCGACCCCTTCGACGCTTGCCACATGGGCGTCACCGCTGAGAACGTCGCCACCGAGTACGGTGTCTCGCGGGCCGATCAGGACGCGCTCGCCGTGGAAAGCCACCGCCGCGCGGCCGCCGCAGTGGACGCGGGGTACTTCAAGGAGCAGATAACGCCGGTGGAGGCACCGGCCCGCAAGGGCACGGTGACCGTCGACACCGACGAGCACATCCGGTCTGGCGTGTCGCTCGACGACCTGGCACGGCTGCGGCCGGCCTTCGCCAGCGACGGTACCGTAACCGCGGGCAACGCCTCCGGGATCAACGACGCCGCGGCCGCCGTCGTGCTGGCCGACGGCCAGTTCACCGAACGGCACGGGATCAGCCCGCTCGGGAGGCTGGTCGCCTATAGCCACGCTGGGGTCGAGCCGCGGATCATGGGCATGGGCCCTGTCCCCGCGACCCGCAGGGTCCTGGAGAGAGCAGGGCTCAAGCTTGACGACATCGACGTCTTCGAGGTCAACGAGGCCTTCGCCGCCCAGGCCCTTGCCGTCGTCCGGGAACTCGGCCTGCCGCAGGACCGGACCAATCCGAACGGCAGCGGCGTATCGCTTGGGCATCCGATCGGTGCCACTGGCGCCATCCTCACCGTGAAGGCGCTGTATGAGCTGCGCCGGACCGGTGGCAGGTACGCGCTGGTCACGATGTGCATAGGCGGCGGGCAGGGCATTGCCGCCGTATACGAGCGATGCTAGCGGACAGGCCCGGCAGCAAGAACCGGGCTAGCGACACTGGCGGGGCGCCGGCGAGGAGCTTGACAGACGGCATCGGGAGGTCACGGTGAGCGCACAGGAACCCGCGTGGGAGACCGGGGCGCAGGCCAGTGAGGCCCTTGCCCCTGAGATGGGGTTGCTCGCCCAGATGGACCCGGCCGACTTCGGCACGTCTGTGCTCACCGCGCTCGCGCGGTCCGCTGGTCGTCCGGCCGAAGTCAGCCGGGCCTGGCTCCGGTTCGGTTCCGCGATGGCCAGGGCATGGCCGATGGCGATCGCCCGCTGGGCCGGGGCGGATACGCTGCCGCCGGTGCCGCCCGACGAGAAGGACAGGCGGTTCGCCGACCAGGCCTGGGATGGCAGCCCCGGGTACTTCGCGCTGCGGCAGGCCTACCTGGCGAGCAAGCGGCTCGGCGAGGACCTGCTGGCCGCCGGGCGGGGCGATCCGCTGACGGACCAGAAGGCCCGGCTCGCCACGAGCTTCGCATTCGACGCGCTGGCCCCGACCAACTTCCTGCTGACCAACCCGGCCGCGCTCAAGAAAGCGTTCGACACCGGTGGCGCCAGCGTGCTGGCCGGGGCGCGGAACTTCCTCGACGACGTCGCGCGCAATGGCGGTCGGCCGCGCCAGGTAGACACCTCGCCGTTCGAGCTCGGTCGTAACCTCGCGGCGACAGCAGGGCGGATCGTGTTTCGCAACGACTTGATGGAACTCATCCAGTACGCCCCGCAGACCGGGCGGGTGCGCGCCGTGCCGCTGCTGGCCAGCCCGCCGTGGATCAACAAGTACTACGTGATGGACTTGGCGCCGAAGCGGAGCTTTATCGAGTGGGCGGTCACGCATCAGCGGACGATGTTCGCGATTTCATACCGCAACCCCGATGCCTCGATGAAAGGCATCACGCTCGACGATTACCTTATCCACGGCCCGCGAACCGCGCTGGACGTGATCCGCGACATCACTGGCGCGCCGACCGTCGACATCGTGGGGCTCTGCCTGGGAGGCGCCCTGACGGGAATGCTCGCCGCCTACCTCAGCAAGATCGGGGACGACAGGCTCGGCACGATAACGCTGCTCAACACGCTGCTCGACTACAGCGATCCGGGTGTGCTCGGCGCCTTCTCTGACGAGCGCACGGTCGCCCGGCTGGAGCAGCAGATGAGGCGGACCGGTGTGATGCCCGGCTCTCAAATGGCGACCACGTTCGACGTGCTCAGAGCCAACGACCTGGTGTTCAACTATGTAGTGTCCAACTGGCTGATGGGCCAGACCCCGCCGGCCTTCGACATTCTGGCCTGGAACTCTGACAGCACACGGCTGCCGGCCGCCATGCATTCCTTCTACCTTCGCTCCTTGTACTGCCGGAACGAACTCGCCCAGGGCAGGCTGGAGGTCGCCGGGCAGGTGCTGTCGCTGGCCGACGCGAAGAAGGACACCTACATCGTCGGCGCGATCAACGATCACATCGTGCCTTGGGGATCGTCCTACAAGGCCACGAGCCTGCTCGGCGGCAGCGTCCGGTACGTGCTGTCCAGCGGCGGGCACATCGCGGGCATCGTGAACCCGCCCAGCCCGAAGTCCTGGTACGAGACCGCCGAGAACAACCCGGCGGACCCGGCCCAGTGGCGCAAGGAAGCCCAGCGCCACGACGGCTCGTGGTGGGAAGACTGGGCGGCCTGGGCCGACGCCAGGGCCGGCGACATCGTCGCCCCGCCCCCGATGGGCTCGCGGCGCTACCCGGCGCTTGGCGAGGCACCGGGCGACTACGTCCGGGAATGACGCCTGATGGTAGGCAAATCAACCGCCTGTATGGTATAGTTACCATATCGGCTAGATAAAGGAGAGTCCAATGACTGATCCCCGTACCGCCGCCCAGGAACTGCAGTCGCAGGTCCTCGACTCAATCCGCAAGAGCCAGGATGCCGTGGTCGACGCGCTCAGGACCTGGGCCGAGGCCGTCCAATCAGTGGCGCCGGCGTTGCCGGTCCCCACCATGCCGTTCGCCGACAAGCTGCCCAAGCCAAGCGAGCTGGTCGCGGATGCCTATGACTTCGCCGGGCAGATGCTGGCCGCGCAGCGCAAGTTCGCCGAGGACGTGATCCAGGTCACTGCCCCCGTGGTGAACGGCGAGGCTCCGGTGCCAGCCGCTAAGAAGATGGCCGCAGCGAAGTAACAAGTCGAAAACCCCCGCTAACATCGTGCGCGGTGACCTGGCCGGAACCGGGCGCCGCGCACTTTGCCGTGCGTCAGCTATATTCGACGGACGGAGGTGGGCTATGAGCGATCCGTGGACCGACCAGGCAACAGACGCGCTGGGCGCGTTCATCCGGAGTCAGCGCGAGCTAGCGCAGCTCTCCCTGCGTCAGCTCGCCGAGATGACCAAGCTCTCGCATCCGTACCTGAGCCAGGTCGAGCGCGGCATGCACCAGCCCTCGGTACGGGTTCTCAAGCTACTGTCCGAGGCGCTCAATGTGTCCGCGGAAACGCTGCTCACGCAGGCTGGCCTCCTGGAGGCAGACGACCAGGCCGCCAGCGACGCTGACATATCCAGGCGGGTGAAGGCGGCGATCCGGGCCGACCACCGGTTGAGCGATGCGCGGCAGGCGGCGCTTATCGCCGTTTACGACAGCATGCTTCGCGATTGACGATCCTGTGGATGCCAAGAACGCTGCCCGGGATCTGGCGGGATCACTTATTCTCCGTCGCCGGTGGACCCGAGACCATGAGACTTTTTTGCCATCCGCGACCGCAGGTCAGCTCCGTGCCACGTTTAACCATTTTCAAACCAAATCGACACCTGTTATATGGCTGCAGTTATAAGCTGTTCTTCGGTCGGCCGATCCAGCCGCGACATTAGCTGCACCGTGCGGAGGTCCCAGTGCAATAACCCCAAACTGACCCGATGCGGCGTGAACGAGTGCTAGCGAGCAAGGGCCGCCGGGGGTTTCTCGGCCCTGGCGTGCCGGGTGACCTGTGAACGTTCTCCTGTGCCCGCTGAGTGACGCAGGGTTCCTGTACCCGACGGTGGCCGTTGGCCTGGAGCTACAGCGTCGCGGGCATGCGGTCAGCGTGCTGGCGCGGGCCAGCGCGGCACCGGTCCTGGCCGAGACCGGACTCGCGTTCCTGCCGGCCGAGGAATCCGGCCGAGGAATACGGTGAGAGCGGGGCATTCAACGCCAGCCGGTGGATACGTTGCGGCCCGCAGCAGTGCGAGGCCATCGTCCGCGCCGCACGCTCGACTGCCGCCGACGTTCTGATTTCCTCCGTGCTCTGCCACGGGCGCTGCTCGCGGCCGAGATCCTGGACGTGCCCGCGGTCATCGTGGGACTTGCCACTCACTTGTGGCAGTACCAGAGCGGTGCCGAGGGCGAACCGCAGCTCAACACGCCACGTGCAGGGCGATCCGAGGCCTGCAGGGCGATGCGCCGTACCCTGCCTGGCTCCTGCGAGCCGTCGTGGCGGGTGGTAGTCCCTCCGCGCCGTTGCTTTCCTTGCGAGGAGGACGCCGATCGCCGACTCGGCATCGATGGCCTGTCGGTCAACCGCCAAGGCGATCGAGCGCAGATTCGCCAGTTATGCGCCTATTAGGCTGCTGTACCGGGCTAGATTTGCCTCGCGCCGTCATGCACCGTTTCCAAAGCAAACCTGGCGACAAGGCGATCACCGCTGTACCACCCTCCGGACATGGTGTTCCCAAACGCCTCCGCCTGGTAGCGACCATTAAGTTCGGGTGAATGGGTTCCCTTGAACCGCGTGCTGACCTCCTGCCAAGTGACGATGGCGCTTCCATCGTCAGTGGCCTTATTTGCCACACTCCCGACTATATTTGTGCCTGCGCCCCACCCTGGGTACACCATCAATCCTTCGAAATTGCCGTCCCGCCAATTCTCTATGCGCAATTCGATGCGATAGTCGTCGTTGTATACTCCACTCCATGAAGCCTGGATCGGCGGCGATCGGCGACCAGGGGGAGAGCCGTCACCAGTGCCGTCCCTTGGCGCTGCGGTTCGGAGAATGCCGTGGATCGCCCCTTCGGCGAGCATGAGAAATTCGTATCCATGCCCCCGGCTGACCTCTTCAGCGTTGGAGTCGGACACTTCCATGAGCTGGTAAAGACGGGTCAAGGCCCACTCCACGTCCGGATCCAGGGCACCCTCGCGCACTAGATCCTTCGTGACCAAGGGCAGCTTATGCGGAGCAACACTGGCCAGTTGCGGGTAAAACTCGTTCAAGGCCCTTCGCACGAGATAGAAAGCTGTGCGGATCCCGACCCGCGGATCCTTGTTGACATCATCGATAAGATCGACCAGGCTGGTCGGAATTGATTTGCTGCTTGCCGGCTCGGGAACTTGGCTCAGCGCCCCCGCGATGTTGCGGCCGGTCGCGTCTACCGTTGATTCCCATAGTTCCGCCTCAATCCCACTCGGTCCAGCTTTGAAATTCTTGATTCTCCCCGCCAGAGATGAAATGGTGGCGGTAATCCACTTCCTATAAAGGACGAGGACAATCATCACCAATAGGCCAAGCGAGGGCAGTAGTCATCCTCCAGGAGAATTCCATAGCACCCATACGGCGCATCGTAGCTGATAGCCTAGATGACAGCTAGAGGATGGCTGACACTCTGACTGCCTTCATCGGCGATTCCGGCGTCCCGGAATCGTCCACGTGCTCGTCGGTGTGCTTTCCGAGGCCAGTGGATAGCATGCGACTGCGGAGGCCATGCCGCAGTTAAGCCAAGGATGCGGCGCGCAAGCCCCGGAGATGCCTGGCGGCCCGCTGCGGCGTTGCCCTTGCCCACGTGAGCGGCTCCCCGCCTAGGCCATGGGTTCCTGGTCAGTGAGTGCAGCCTGCCAGGCACGCCTGCATCCGCTGGGCGCAGGGCCGGGCCACGTGGAGCCTGGCGCGGATGGCCAATATCGAGGGAGTGCGGCCCACGGCCACCTCAGCGCCGAGTTCAGCTGATTGCGGGCCGACTGGGGCGCGGACCGGACATTCTTAACGATCGCAGCGCCTCGGCGCCTAAGATGAAGCACCGGACAGGGAGGATGGAGCGGGGATGGACCCAATTACGGTGATCTTGACGGCGCTCGCCGCCGGGGCGAGTGCCGGCGCTATCGACGAGTTCAAGGATGAGGCCAAGGAAAAGGCCAAGGCCGCTTACGTGAAGCTGCGCGACCTGGTGACGAGGCGCTTCCACCAGAAAGGGACCGCCAACGGGGAGGGCACCCTGACCGACTATGAGAAGAAGCCGAAGGTCTACCAGGCCGGGCTTGAGGACAAGCTGAGGGAGGCGGATGCGGGCGGCGACAGCGAGCTCCTGGCAGCCGCCAAGGCACTGCTCGAGCTCGTGCAGCAGCAAGGGTCGGCGTCCGGCAAGTACGACGTGCGGATCGATGGTTCCGAGGGCGTCATCGTGGGGGACCACGCCACCCAGATCAACACGTTTGGCGCCAGGCCCTAGCTCAGGACTCCGCGTACTGGCGGAGCTTCTCCTGCTCGCGCTCAGTGCGGACGCCCTCGTAGCGAACGCTCCGGAGTGTCTGGTAGCGACCCAGGGGAACTTGGCAAGGCCAGCTGCTGCTCGGCGAAGAAGGGGGGAAAGCCCTGGTAGCGCTGGTATGGGAACCACAGCACGGGAACGATCGCCTGGCGTGGGTCATCCAGTGTCCGCCTAGCTCGCTCGACGAATGCGCCCAGTTCCTTGCCAGTCCACACGCTCTGGAAGTACCCGGCGTTCAGCACCGGGACAAAGACCTTGCAAGTGCTGATCGCTCGGCCGACCGTGGTCCGCTATAGGTCCCCGACCTGGGTCTGTTCGTTGGCGATCCCGTGGGTGGAGGCCCGCGCTCAGTGGCGCGGGGATGGTCTGGGCAGGGGTTCCAGCTAGGTTCGGATCGCACTAAATTGGCCCAAGTCAGGAACTTCCGGATAGGCACTATTGATGGATAGGCTGCCTGCGCTAGCACCGCGTCTAGGGGGCGAGCCGGCTGACGTCGGCGGGGAGCAGGGGCGACCATGAGAGTGCGTGGATCACGACGGTTCAGGGCGCTGGGGAGCCTCCTCACCATCGTCGGGACGCTGGCCTCGTTGCTGGTGACGAGCACGGCGCTGGCGCGGCCGGCCTTCGCGGGCGGTTCCGGCCGGGTGCTCGCGTCACCGTGCCTGAACTTCCATCTTGGCCCGGCGGCGTCGACGCCGCAGATCGGCTGCATCCCGGAGAGCACCGTCATCGGGATCGACTGCGTGCAGTCCGGCCCGGCGGTCGCGGGCCCTATGGGACCGAGACGATCTGGGACCACACGACCTACGACGGGCAGGCGGGCTTCGTCAGCGACGCGTGGGTGTACACCGGAGTCAACGGAGCCGTGGCTCCTGGATGCGGCGGCAACGGCGTGGTCATCATCTCGCCTTGCCTCAACCTGAGACAGGGGCCATCGGGCACGTCTACGCTCATCGGCTGCGTCCCGCAGGCCGACTCCATCACGATCGACTGCACGGCCCTGGGCAACGCGGTCACCGGCCCGTACGGCACTACCAGCCTGTGGGACCACACCACCTGGGGTGGCGGCGGGTACGTCAGCGACGCCTATATCTACACCGGGACCCCGCAGGCGGTCGCCCCCGGCTGTGGGGGACCAGCGCAGGGAACGGGCACGATCGATATCTCGCCCTGCCTCAACCTGCGCTCCGACGCGAACGGCTCGTCGACGCTGGTGGGCTGCATTCCCGATAACACCTCTATCACCATCGCCTGCACCCGGCAGGGATCGGAGGTCACCGGCCCGTACGGCACCGAGACGATCTGGGACTACACGACCTACGACGGCGTCTCCGGCTTTGTCGCCGACGCCTACATCTATACCGGGACCAACAGCGCGGTAGCCGCACAATGTCCTTTCGTCGCCCCTGTGGTCAGCGTCGCCGTCGGCTCCGGCCAGGCGTCCGTGCACCAGACTGGCTGCATCAGCGGGTCCTATCCGGTCGACTGCGCGAGCGGGAACTTCTTCCATTCCTTCACCGACTTGTCCATCCCCGAGCGTGGGCCGCAGCTCGAGCTCACTCGCACCTACAACGCGCTGCAGGCGTCCACCGCGGGGGCGTTCGGCTACGGCTGGAGCTCCAGCTGGGACACGCACCTCACCAAGTCGTCGTTCGACGGGTCGTTCACCATCACGAACGCGGACGGCTCCACCTTCATCGCCGAGCCGAAGGGGGACGGTACCTTCACCACCCCGGTCTGGTCGCAGAGCACCTTCACCGCCAACAGCGACGGCACCTACACCGTCACTCGCGACGGGATGACCAGCTGGAACTACGACCCAAGCGGCAAGCTGCTGTCGATTACCGACCTCAACGGCGATAAGACCCTCTTCTCCTACACCGGGACCGCCCTCACCAGCGTCACGGACGCCGCTGGGCGGGTCACGTCCGTGACCGAGGACTCCGACGGCTACATCACGTCGATCACCGATCCCGAGCTCCGGACCACGTCGTACAGCTACGACGGCAACGGCAACCTGGTCAGCGTCACCAACGCCGCCGGGAGCACGTGGCAGTTCACCTACGACGACCAGCACCACATGCTCACGATGGCCGACCCCGACGGCGGCGTCGTCACCAACGTCTACGATTCCAGCGGCCGGGTCACCAGCCAGGCCGACCCCGCCGGGCTGACCACCTCCTACGCCTACAGCGGCGACAACTTCAGCGCGACGGGCGGCACCACGACCATTACCGACCCGCACGGGATGGTCGAGCGGGAGACGTACGTCAACGGGTTCCTCGACCAGGTCATCAAGGACTACGGCACGTCCGCGGCGGCGACCTGGACCTACACCTACGACCCGACGACGCTGGGGCTGACCTCGGTCACCGACCCCGACGGCAACGCGACCACCTACACGTACGACGAGAGCACCGGCGACCAGCTCAGCGAGACCGACGCCACCGGCGCGACGACCACCACCACGTACAACGCGTTCAACGAGCCGCTGACCGTCACGGACCCGCTCGGCCACACGACGGGCAAGACCTACGACTCCAGCGGGAACCTGCTCACCGTCACCGATCCCGACGACGACACGACCACGTACACCTACGGCGACTCCAGCCACCCCGGCGACGTTACCCAGGTCACCGACCCGGACGGGCGGATCACCGGCCGCGCCTACGACGCTGACGGCGACCTGACGAGCACTACGACGCATCCGTCGGCGGGCGTCAGCGACACCACGACGTACGCCTATGACGACGACGGCGAGGTCACCTGCCAGTCCACGCCGATCGCGGCCAGCTACGGGAGCGTCTGCGCCTACAACACGGGGACCTCGGGAACCACCGTGACCAGCTACAACCCCGACGGGACTGTCGCGTCCGTGGAGGACCCGGACGGCAACACCACCCAGTACAGCTACGACGGCCTCGGCGATCAGGTAAGCGTGACCGACCCCGACGGCAGGACCACAACCAAGACCTACGACGGCGACCAGCGCCTGCTCACCACCACGGCCGGCGCGGGCCGGCCCGCGCCGTCGACCGTCACCAACGCCTACGACCTGGCCCCCGGCAGCGACGGCTGCCCCGCCACGTCAGGCGTCGCGTATTGCGACTCGACCACCGACGCTGACGGCAGCACCACGATCGACGCCTACGACGCCGTCGGCAACGAGCTGGCAGTGATCCCGCCCGGCGGCACCGGCGAGGAGAAGTTCACTTACGACCTCGCCGGCCGCAAGCTCACCATGACTGCCGCCGACGGCACCAGGACGACCTACACCTATGACCCCGACGGCAGGCTCACGGGCACTTCCTACAGCGATGGCACCACTCCCTCGGTCAGTTACGTCTACGACGCCGACGGCAGCCGCGCCAGCATGACCGACGGCACCGGCACCACGACGTACGACTACGACGCCGCAGGCCGGCTTACCTCGCAGACGACCGGCACGGGAAACACCGTCAGCTATGCCTACGACGGCGCCGGAGACGTCACCGCGCTGACGTACCCCAATGGCAAGCAGGTGACCCGGGCTTACGACGGGGCCGGGGAGCTGACCTCGGTCACCGACTGGCTGGGCAACGAGACGACCTTTGCTTACGACGGCGACGGCAACGTGATCGCCGTGACGTACGGTAACGGCGACACCGTCAGCAACTCCTACGACGACGAGGACCGGCTGACCGACTCCACGCTCGCCAGCCCCACCCAGGACCTCGCCGACGTCAGCTACGCGCGAGACGGTGACGGCCTCATCACCCAGGAGACGGACAGCGGGGCGTTCACCGGCACCACCAATTACACCTACGACGACCAGGGCCGCCTCACCGCGGCTAACGCGGCCACCTTCGGCTACGACGCCGCCGGCAACCTGACCAGCCTCGACGGGGTGACCCAGCAGTTCACCGCCGACGACGAGCTGACCACTACTTCCGGCTCGTCCGCCAGCTCTAGTGGTGGCGTCTCCTACGGCTATGACCCGGCCGGCCAGCGGACTTCCGCCGCCGCCGACACCACTGCGCAGTACGGCTACGACGCGAGCGGCGCGCTGACGAGCTACCAGGTCCAAGGCCCCGTGCCGGCCGTCGGCGCGCTGTCGGTCACCGAGGGGCCGCAAGGCGGCGGCGGGACCATCACGGTGACCGGCACCGGCTTCGGCGACGGCTCCACCGTTGCCTTTGGCGCGGTCCCGGCGGCGAGCGTGGCCGTCACCTCCCCGACCACGCTCACCGTCCAGGTTCCCCCGGGCACCGGGACCGCCGACGTCACCGTCACCACCGAGTTCGGCACCAGCGCGACAACGTCCGCCGACAAGTACACCTACCTGCCCGTGCCGACGGTCACCGCCATCAGCCCCGCGAGCGGGCCGGTCGCGGGCGGAACCACGGTGACGATCACCGGGACCGCGGCGCACCACGGCCAGCGGAGTCCGCTTCGGCGGCCACGCGGCGGCCAGCTTCGTCGTCAACTCTGACACCTCGGTCACCGCGACCGTGCCGGCCGAAGCCGCGGGCACCGTGGACGTCACCGTGACCACGAGCGGCGGCACGAGCGCGACCTCCAGCGCCGACCAGTACACCTACACCGCCGCGCCGACAATCGCCAAGGTCACGCCGGCGGCAGGCCCGCTCGCGGGGGGCGGCACCGTCACGATCACCGGCGCGAACCTCGCCGGCGCGACCGCTGTGCACTTCGGGCCGACCCCGGCCACCTTCACTCCCGTGTCGGCGTCCTTGGTCACCGCGACCGTCCCGGTCGGCAGCGGCACGGTAGACGTGACGGTGACCACGCCAGGCGGGGTGAGCCCGGCGGGCACGGCGGATCATTACGCTTACCTGCCACGGCCGACGGTCACCAAGATCAGCCCCATCGACGGCCCGCTCGGCGGCGGGACCACGGTCACCATCACCGGGACCGGCTTCAGCCAGGTGTCCGCCGTGAAGTTCGGCACCAAGGCGGCAAAATACGTCGTCGCATCCGCGACCCGCCTGACCGCCACCGCCCTGGCGGGAAGCGGGACGGCGGACATCACGGTCACGACCCCGGGCGGCACCAGCAAGGCGGTCACCGCGGACCGGTTCAGCTACCTGCCGCGTCCGGCTGTCACCCGGATCTCGCCGAGCCGCGGCACGTCCAAGGGCGGCACCACGGTGACGATCACCGGCACCGGCTTCACCGCGGTCTCCACGGTTTGGTTCGGCTCGAAGGCCGCGCACTTCAAGGTGGCGTCGAGCACGAAGATCACCGCTACCGCGCCCGCTGGCAGCGGCACGGTCAACCTCAAGGTGGCAACCCCCGGCGGGATCAGCAACATTGTCGCGGCGGATCGCTACACGTACGTGGCCCCGGCGAAGGCGGTCCCGGCGGTGCGTGCCCAGGCCACCCCGGCCGCCGGTGCCCGGCCGGCGGCTCAGCGCGGCGTCCAGAACCTGGTCACGGTGGGCATCGGCACCTATGCCTACAACGGCGACGGGCTGCGCGCGAGCAAGTCCACGCCGGACGGGACCTTCACGTTCACCTACGACACGACGACCAGCGTCCCGGAACTGCTCGACGACGGCGTCAACAGCTACATCTACGGTCCCGGCGGGCTGGTCATCGAGCAGGTGCCGTCGTCGGGGGACCCGCAGTACCTCTTCCATGACGCACTCGGCTCGACCCGCGTCCTCACCGACAGCACCGGGGCCATCTCCGAGGCGCTCTCTTACGGCCCCTACGGCGAGCTGACCTCGCAGAGCGGCACCGACTCCACCCCGATAGGGTACGCCGGCGGCTACACCGACTCGGAGTCCGGCCTGATCTACCTGGTCAACCGCTACTACGACCCGGCCACCGGCCAGTTCGTCAGCATCGACCCAGACGTCACCACGACCGGCCAGCCCTACTCCTACGCCACCGACGACCCAGTCAACGGCAGCGACCCAAGCGGCCTCTTCACCCTGTGCGTGGTCTTTTTCTGCGGGGGCTACGACAAGGGTCAGGGGGTGAATTATGGCTTGCAGACGCCCGGGGTCAGCCTAACTCTCGGTAACAAGACGTATGGGCTGCCCAGCCGTGATCTCGGTGGAAGCATCGTCTGCTGGACGGGTGGAACCTGCATGGCTTCAGGTGGCTATGCAGGAAATGGAGTTGCTGTCACTGATCACGATGGGAACCTGTCCACGCAGCTCTGCGGCGGTTTCTTTGTTTACAGCGACTGCGTAGACCCGACTAGCGGAGCTAATTCAAACGAACATCAGATAAGCCCATCTGACGGATCGAATGTTCTTCAGCAGATCATCAATAAGCAGCCGAAGAACGCCTTCCAGTCCGCCTACAGCGAGCCGACCTGCACTCAGCTCATCCTGTACTCGGCGTAGTCCGGGCGGGTACGCCGTCCTACAGGGGTTGAAGAGCCGAGGTCCCGTCGTATCGCCCCGAGGGCGGCTAGACCCCAGCCCCTAGGCCTCCTGGCTGGTCAAGTTCTCTTAGCAGGCGTTCGCCGAAGGCGGGGGTGCCGTGTGCTTGGAGGTAGGTGGCGACGTCGTGGGCTGTCATTGCCGCTCCTGACCTTCCGGTCCTGCGGGCGACGGCGCGGACTGCGGCGACTACCTGGACGGGATGGAGGTCGAGTGTGTCGAGCAGGAAGTGATCCAGGGACTGCCTGGACAGCGGTGCGGGCAGGGCCTCGGGCGGGAAGTCCGCGAGGTTGTCGGTGACGATCACGTCGGCGCGGCCTGCCCAGGCGGCTGCCACCACGTGCCGGTCATCGGGGTCGGGTAGTTGGACGGTCGGGGCAAGCGGCTCCCAGCCTTCTACGAGCGCGTCAGGGAACGTCGTTTCCATCTGCCGGAAAAGGCGGGTGAGATAGGCGTTGGCTTCCTCCGGTGACTGCCCTCGCTTGGCCAGGAGCAGGCGAAGCGTGCGGTCGAGCTCGGCGAGGATCTCCGTGCTCCACAGCGGCCGGTAAGCGCCCGTGCTGGCGATCTCGAGCAGGACGTCGCGGGCCCGGCTTGGCACGAGGACGCAGGTGTCGAGCAGCGCGCTGAACATGCAGGTCAGTCTTCGGTCTTCCGGCGGGCGGCTTTCAGCGCCGCTTTCACCTCGGCGGGATCGGAGTCGTACAGGCCCAGTCGCTCGGTGTCGGCGACCATGTCCGCGAACGCGAGCTCAGCCTGGCTCCGCTGTCGCCTGCGGTATTCCAGGAGGTCGTCGAGCCGGACCTTGCGGTGGCGGCTGGGCTTTTCGAAGGGGATCGCGCCGGCCTCCAGGAGCCTGACCAGCGTCGTGCGCGAGATCCGCAGCAGGTCTGCCGCTTCCTGGGTGGACAGTGTCAGGTGGTGCGGGGCCACCGTTACGGCCAGGCCGGCCTTCAAGGCCGCCGCGACTTGGAGGAGCACCTCGAACATCGGCTCGGGAAGCTCGACGCTGTGCCCGTCCGGGCCCGTCAGCCGCGGGCGCGGATGAGCGGCCTCCTGGCCTCGATCCCGGAGGGCGCTGAGGAAATCGATGATCTCGGCAGTGCTCTCCTGCGGCAGGTACGTTTCGTCCTGTAGTGACTCGTCTCTCGCCGGTGCCGCCATGAGTCTCCCCGAACAATCAATGCGATCATGATGATCGTTTTGATCGATTCTAGCCGTGGGCGGGACGTCCACGCAACTACCCCCGCCCGCTGTCGCTCGGCGCCTGGCTTGCGGCTGGGACTGGGGGAGTGAGGCCTTGCCGAGACTGCAGCCGACCGCGAGATCGAGCTGGTAACCATAACCACCCAGCCGCCCCCGGGCCGTCAGCTCCCCGGGCGCTACCCCTGATCAGCCCGCCCCATGGGCGGGCAGCGGACCTTGCCCGTGACGGCGGGGCACTGCACCCGGTGGTAGCCGTCGGCGTCGTCGCTGGTGAGGCGGCCGAGCTTGTGGCGGGCGGCCTCGGTGGTCTTCGCGTCGTGGGCAGCGGCCTGCTGGCTGGTGGCGCCGCGGGCGAGCGGCCCCAGTTCCAGCAGCGTGCGGGGGGTGCACGGGCAGTAGAGGCTCCCCTTGGCGATGATGGCGCCTTGGTGGGTGCCCTTGGGGCCGGAAAAGGTCGTGGGGGTGCAGGTCCTGGATGAGCTGGGCTCCGGCCTGGCGGAGCGGGGTGGCCCAGTCCCGGCAGCCCCGGCCGCGGGACGCCGAGGGATTGCAGCCGGAGATCAGCTCGTTTTGGCTGTACCTGGCCGCCGAGGGCAAGTCCGCCACGACGGTGCGCACCTACACCGGCGCGGTGCAGTGGTTCCGGTGCCCGCTTCGCTCGCCGGGCAGCGTGCGGGCATGGACCGGCGGCTGCCGGGAGGGGAGCGTGGTTGCCCCGGGCGGGGGACCACCAACGCTCCGGCGTGCCGCAGCCCGGGGAATCCGGTGCCGCGCCTGGAATCCCACGGACTCTCCGTGGGATTCCAGGCGCCTGGAATCCCACGGTTTTTCCGTGGGGTGCCGCGGCCGGGTGCCGCCCGATGATGGAGCCACGGGGGACCGCGGGCAGGCCGCGAGAACCGCGACACGAGAGGACACCGCAGATCATGGACACGACCGCGAGCTGGCGCAGGCGCCCGACCCGGCGGGGGCGGCCGCCGTAGCGGCCGTCGCGGGCCTCGCCCTGGCCGGGGCAGTGCTGGGCGGCCCGGCGGCGAACGCCGACACCATTCCCAACGGGGCCACTGTCGACCTGCTCAGCACGCCAGTGCCGGCCACCCCGCCCGCCTACGCCGCCAGCACCAGCACCGCAACCGACGGTGGCGCGCTGCCAGACCAGAACGGGCAGATGGGCAACCCCGTCCAGCTGACCATGACATCCGGCCAGGTCCTGGCCGTCCAGGGCGGCTCGACTGCCTGGGGCACCCCGGTCGCGACCGAGAACTCAACCGGCGACGCCAGCGAGACCTGGCGCTTCCAGCGCGTCGGCTGGGTCGACGTAACGGCAGGAAACACGTTCGTCAACAGCGACTGGCAGCCGTTGTTCGGGGAGCCGGTCTACAAGATCGTCAACTACAACCCCGACGGCAGCTACACCTGCCTGGACGCCAATGGCAACGACATCGCCGAGGGCGGCGCCATCACCTCCTACGGCTGTGACCCGAACGAGCTCAACCAGACCAACCAGCTGTGGATCGTCGCCGGCAACGAGGGCGACCCGGCAAGCACTCACGACTTGGCCGACCCAGACGGCGCGTGCGTGGCAGCCGAACACGGCCGCCTCTTCATCGGTCAGGAACTTCACCGGCATGACCGCAAGATAGCCCCGACCGGCCGGCAACTAGCTGGAAGTAGCCGAGCAGGTACTCATCGGAGTTACTGGAACGGGAAGGTCCGCTAAGCCTGCCCTCGCCGGGTGCTCAGCAGGACTTTTCGTTCTGCCGGTAATAGGGCCGTCACGGGAGTGTAGGACTGCGGGGCGTGCGGCGCCCCACGGAGATTCCGTGGGTTTTCGCGGGATGGCTGGTGGTGCGCGCGCGGTGGCATGGCGGTGGCCCTTGCGGCTTTTCCTTGACGGCCGGGCGCGCCTGCGCCTGTGCGCGTGCTGGCCGGGGCGTTCCCGCCCGGCGCGGCGGGACGGGCCACGGCCGCCGGGTGGCTCCGGGGCCCGCCTCGCTCCCCGGGCAGCGGGGAATCCCACGGACTTTCCGTGGGGCGCCGCGACCGGGCGCCGCCCGATGATGGAGCCACGGGGGACCGCGGGCAGGCCGCGGGAACCGCGACACGAGAGGACACCGCAGATCATGGACACGACCGCGAGCGGGCGCAGGCGCATGTCTCGACGGGGGGCGGCCGCCGCAGCGGCCGTTGCGGGCCTGGCCCTGGCCGGGGCAGCGCTGGGCGCCCCGGCGGCGAACGCCGACACCCTCCCCAACGGGGCCACTGTCGGCCTTTCCAGCACGCCAGTGCCGGCCGTCCCGCCCGCCTACGTCCCCACCACCGACGACCCGTACGGGGCAACCTCAACCGACGGTGGCGCGCTGCCAGACCAAAACGGGGCGATGGGCAACCCGGTCCAGCTGACCATGACATCCGGCCAGGTCCTGGCCGTCCAGGGCGGCTCGGCCGCCTGGGGCACCCCGGTCGCGACCGAGAACCCAACCGGAAGCGCCAGCGAGATCTGGCGCTTCCAGCGCGTCGGCTGGGTCGACGTAACGACGGGCAATGAGCAAACCCTCGAGTACGAGACGGGGTTCCTCAATGGTCCGGACCCCCAGGAGGGTGTGATGGGGGAGCCGGTCTACAAGATCGTCAACTACAACGCCGACGGCAGCTACACCTGCCTGGACGCGGACGGCAACGACATCGCCGAGGGCGGCGCCATCACCTCCTATGGCTGCGACCCGAACGGGGTCAACCAGACCAACCAGCTCTGGATCGTCGCCGGCAACCAGGGCGACCTGGCAAACAATCACCAGTGGGCCTTCCCGGACGGCACGTGGACGGATGAGTCCACTCCAGCGGACGGCAACGAGCTGTCCTACACCGAGGGCACGACCGGCCAGTACTCGCTGATCAACCTGGCCAGCGTCGTGAGCAACGGCATGGACATGTACAACGCGCTGATCGCCAGCTCCGCCGGGAGCAACATCCAGGGCGTGGACTCAACGTCAATGCTCTGGAGCCCCACCGACTGGCCCGCCTCCACCAGCAACTCCCTGTACGGGCTCAGCCTGGTAGTCCCCCCCGCCCCCACGAACCCCATTACCTGCTCGATGTTCGCCTGCATCGTGAACGGCGTCTAGCGAACCGCGCCAGCCTCTCCCGCTCACACGAGCGGGAGAGGCTGGCGCATCCCACGGGGTGCCCGGCCCGGCCGCGGCCGCCCTCGCTCCGCCTCGCCCGCGCGTCGCGTACGGCGATGTCGGCCGCGCCCTCCGCGAACCTGCCAGGCCGGCGGCCCAGCGAAAACCGAAAACCCACGGAATCTCCGTGGGGCGCCGCGCGCCCGGCAGTCCCACACTCATGGGATGGAGCTCATCGTGCGGCTGACCGCACCACCCAGCGTGCGCCTGGAAGGAACCGTCAAACGCGCCGGCGACTGGCTGGAGGGCGACGTCATCGCGGCGACTCGCGCGGGGCTGGCCGTAGTATGGCTGGACCGCGGCGTGGACCCGGTCACAGGCAGGCCACCCGACCAGGCGAGGACGGCGGACCCGGCGCTAGAACGAATCGAGCACCTGACCGATCTGACCGCCACCCAGGCTGTAATGGGCCGAATCAGTGAGACGGGGCCAACGCCGTGAGGAACCTTCAGTCCGGCTGAACTTGCGGAGAACCCAGGACTCCTAAAGCTACGGCGAGCCGCAAAGTAGCGCGCGATCAGTCCTGTGAGCTGGCATTACTCATCCGCTGGACTCGGCCGACGTTCCCGCTGCCCGGTCTGACCGCCCGTGTCACGGCTGGGTCAGGTGTGCGGTGTCGTTGTGGGTGAGAAGGGTCCAGCGCCATCCGGCGCCGGGCTGGGTCCAGGCGAGGTGCTGCTGCTGTTCCCAGCGGGACTCCGCCAGAGATCACCGAACTGGACGCCGACGATCTCGGCCCGGTTCAGCGCCCGCTCCAGGTTCCGGCGGCTGGCGCTTCGCCTGGCCCTTGCGCCGCGAACTCGCTCCGGCCGTCCGGGATCATCAGTCCCCAGGGTGCCCGTGCTGGCGCAGGAAACGCTGCCGGGCTGCCTCGTGCCTGGACAGGTCCCGTGTTTCCAGCACCTGCCCGTTCTCATCGATCGCGACGACCGAGGCCAGGACGTCACGCAGCGGCAGCAGGGTGGCGAAGAACACCAGCCCGAGATCTGGCCGGGCTGCCACCGGGGGAAGGTCGAACTGCTCTCCGCTGCCAAGCTGCACGCGCACCCGGGCCACGCGCGGGTCGGCCCGTACCAGGACGCGGCACATCCCTCGCTCAGAGTTGCCGGTGTAGGTGTTCATCAGGGAGCCGGCGTACAGCGGCGGGCCGCCCATGCCGCTGCTATCGCGATGACCGTCGGGGTGGATGGTCTGCAGGAACGTATAGAAGTTGGAGCGGGTGCCGCCAGCCTGGAGAACCCAGCGCTGGCCTGTGGGCAGGCCGCCTTCAGCGAGCACGGCCATGTCTGGTCGCGGCATGTTGATGTGGCTCCTTCACGGACGGACGGGATACAAGCAACGGGGCGCCGGCGGCGGCCTGGGCGTCGCTGCCGGGCCTGAGTAGAGGGTGGATTGGCTGACGCCGAGCAGGCGGGCGATCGAGGCGATGCTCGCGTCGGGCTGGGCGAGCAGCGCGCGGGCATGCCTGACCTGCTCGGGTGTCATGGCCGGGGGGGCGGCCGAGGCGCTGGCCGCGAGCCCGGGCGGCCTCCAGGCCCTCGAGGGTGCCCTCGACGATGAGCTCGCGGATGAACTCTGCCAGCGCTGCGAACACGTGGAAGACGAGGCGGCCGCCCGGCGTGGTGGTGTCGATCGCCTCCTTCAGGGACCGGAATCCGACGCCGCCCTTGCGCAGCCCGGAGACGATCGCGATCAGGTCCTGCAGCGAGCGGCCGAGCCGGTCCAGGACTCGACGACCAGGGTGTCGCCGGGCCGCAGGTAGTCCAGGGCCTTGCGCAGTTCCTCCCGCTCGGCGTTCTTGCCCGACTTCTTGTCGGCGAAGATCCGGATGCAGCCGACGGCGTTCAGCGCGGTGATCTGCCGGTCGAGGAGCTGGTCCCGGGTCGAGACGCGGGCGTACCCGATCAGCGCACCGGTCAGGGCGGCCGGCTCGGCGGCGAGCAGGTCGCCCGGCTCCACGCGCAGGGCGGGAAGCCGGTCCGGCGGGGTCGTCACGCTGCAAGTGTACGAAAAAGGATTGTCTCAGGTTTGTTAGACACCACCGACTTTGCAACACGTTTTCTGGACACTTCGCGCCTGATGTTCCGGTCACCCTGCCTGTCGATGTCTGAAGTCATATGCACTGATGTCCGTGGTCATCTGCACACGCCGATCTGGTCGTGGGTAGTCGGTGGCCGCTGCAGGTGGCATGCGGTGCTGGTGGCTCCGCTCGGTTGCGTTTTCCTGGGTCGTGCGCACCAGAACGACCAGCACCGTGCGGGCCGGTCGGTACGGCGCTAACCCACTGAGCGCTTTCTCTCGTTGATGGATTTAGTTGTGCTTTGAGGCCAAAGCACAACTAAATGGCTCGGGGGCCGTGCCCGGGCAGTAAATAAGCTACCTCGCCGAGGGAACGTCTCCACTTCACCGGCCCAGGTCACGGGTCCGGACCCGAGCGTCGGCACCAAGGCAAATATGCCGGAGCTACTTAACACCAGGCTCGGCATTACCGTCCGCTCTCCTGGTCGGTTCAGTTAACGGGGAGTGCTCGTGCATGCACGGGGTGCCGAATGCGCGGCCGCAGGTGCCGGTGGCGACCTTGCGGAGCTCGAAATGGCCGAGGAACTCAGTCCATTCCTCGTCGGTGGGGACGCGGTATTCCTCGCTGGGCCGCAAGGACCGGCGGCGGGCCAGGAACGCCAGGTGGGCCTGGATCGCCTCGTCCGGGTAGACGGCCTTGTATCCCATGGTCACGTTCAAGTCCCGGTCCCCGGCGATGATCTGGGCGATATGCGGGGGCAGGCCACTCATGATGGCATCGGTGATGAAGAAGCGGCTTCTTTCCGCACTCAGCGTGTTCGGTCTCACTCGTGTGGTGATTGGCATGGCATTCGTGCCGTGATGCTGGCGATGATCTTCGTGATGCTTGGTGTTGCGTTTCCCGGTTCGCCATGTGACCGACGCCACCGTCCCCTGGGCGGTGCCAACCCGGCTGGCCGGCCGCGTCGGCTGGCCAGGTGGCCTGGCGGCGGAGTCCCGGGCTAGCGTGGGTTCATGAGTGACGCTGTCCCGGCATGGGCGTATGAGAAGGCGGAGGTTCTGCCGCATGACCTGCGGCTGGCTGACCGGGCAGTTGCCGAGCGCGACCAGCTGGCCAGGCTGCTGGCGCCGTGGCTGGTGGACGGAGTTGAGCATGTCGGCTCGACGGCGGTCCCTGGGCTTGCCGCCAAGCCGGTCATCGACCTGATGGCATCGGTGGCCGATCCTGACGCCGTGGTCGTGCAGGCGGGGGAACGACTGACGGCGGACGGCTGGTGTTACGTGCCGCCGGACCTGGACCGGGGAGGGCAGTGGCGGCGGTTCTTCGTCAAGCCGGACGCCTCCGGCCAGCGGCGGGCAGCGCACCTTCACGTGATCCGGGCCGGTCACCCGCGGTGGGCGGAGCAGATCGCGTTCCGGGACGCACTGCGCCGCGATGACCGGCTGGCCAGGAGTTATGAGAACTTGAAGCGGCGGCTGGCAGCGCAGCACGCGGGCGACCGCGAGGCCTATACCGACGCCAAGGCGGAGTTCGTCGCAGATGCGCTCCGGCGGGCAGCCGTGCCGCGTGCCATCTGACGGTCTCTCGGCAAGGGAATTGCCGGTCATGACGGGTGCGTTCCTGCGTGGGCGGCGGGTGCCCCGCCGGCGTGCCCGGGCTGTGGCAGGCTGCGGAGGTTGGCGCGGCTGCCCAGCGTTGAGCGGAGGCGGGTGATTTCGTCCTGCTGGGCGGCTAGCTGGGCCAGCCGGCTAAGAAGCGCTAATGGCGTTCTGACCTGCGGTGGGCCGCAGGGTGACCCTATCAGTTCCCCCCTCGATTTACCCCCTTTGCCCCGGGCGCCCTAGGGCCAGCAATAGGGCCACAGGGTCACGCTCTGAACTGCACCTGTATAGGTTACGAGATCTTCTCGTGCCTAGGTGGCGGTGGTCCGGGCCGGTCTCGGCCAGGACCGGAAACCTTGGTTTCCGGTCCTGGCGGCTGGCGGCACTACGCCGCCCGGTGCAGGGCGAGCAGTCGGCCAAAGAACGAATCGAGTTTGGCCACCTCCGCAGGTCCCCTGTCGGCGAGTTCGTGCCCGTCGAAGCTGTACACCTCATAGCGGGCGAGTAGCGCTCGACCGCTCAAGGGCTTGTGCGGATCAGCGACGGGTCGCTGATCGTAACTTTGATGCTGGTGTCCGGGTTGATTTCCGGCAGTTGCACGTACACGGCGAGCGCTGTCGCATGCGCTGGCAGGGCCGGGCTCGTGACCGCGACCTGCTGGGCAGCCAGCGGGGTGATGTGCGGGTAGACATCGGCCTCGCCGATGTACTTCCAGCCGTACCCGGTCACGCCGTTGACGGTGTGCTTGAAGAGGTCAAACCACTCCATGCCGACGATCACGTAGGACTTCCGCGTGGTGCCCTGGATGGTGACTTCAAACCGCCAGTGCTGTCCGGGTCTGACATGACTGAAGTCAGCCTGGAAGACCTCGATCTTGTGGCCTGGCCCGGCGTCGCCCGGCTGCCCGGCGTACATGATCTCCTGGCCGCCAGGGACGATCCGGTACGTGGCCGGGACCGCGGTCGAATGCTGGTCCTTCCAGTCGATGGCGATCCCGTTGCCAGCCTTGCCCGCGAGCGCGGGATCTTTCAGGACGTTGGTGCCGTGGACCCTGGCCTGCGCCCCGGTCACTATCCCGGTCGGCAAGTGCGGCACGGTCGTGAAGCCGCCGGTGACGATGGCGCCGATACCGACAACGACCAGGGTGATGCTGGCGAGCGAGGCGATGACCTTCGTCCGCGGGGCCCTGCGGAACCCATACCTGACCGGCTTCACCGGCCGCACGCGGTGCCCTTCGCGCCTGCGGCCGGGGCGGATGATCCCCCAGTTGTGGTCCGTATAGGACATCTTCACGTACCAGACTGGCCCAAGCGGCAGGATCAGGAAGCTGGACAGCAGCACGTAGAACGGCATGGCCAGGACCCAGCCGTTGCCGCCACCGCGACGCAGGTACAGGTAGATGACCAGCGCGGTGTAGCCGCCGGCGACAGCCACCAGCAGCGGGCGCGGCGGGCTGGCGAGGATCTCCCAGCGGAATGCCAGCCCAATGGTCGCGATGCCCGCGCCGTAGAACCACAGGAACGGGTGCCGTCGGGCGAACCGGATGTTGACGATGAACAGCCGGAACTGCCCGCCTGCCCAGGCGAGACGCTGCCGCAGCCACTGGGTGAAGTTCGTGGGCGCGTCAGTCTTGATCTCGAAGGCGATGTGCCCGATCTTGTAGCCGCGGGACTCGCTGATCAGCCCGATCTCCACGTCGTTGCCCTGCATGTAGAGGCTGTGGTGGCTCATCACATCCCTCAGGACCGGCGTGCGGGCCACCTGGCAGGCGCCGGACACCAGCCACGGGGCGATGAGCCGGATCTGCATGGCCAGCCAGTACTCGAAGTACTGCAGGCGGGTGAGCACCGATTCGGTGCGGTTGCCCGGCATGATGCGCACCGAGGCGATGTCGAGGTCCCGGCGGACCAGCTCCCCGGCCAGCTGCCCGAGCGGCCTAGACGGGACCGAGTCGGCGTCCAGCGGGATGACGTAAGGCTCGGTCACGGTCACCAGGACGTTGCGGATCAGGCGGTCGCGGGTGGTGCCTCCCGTGGCACGCCGCTTCTGAACGGCGGGGGCCCGGATCGGGCTGTCGCGCCAGACAGAGAAGCCGTGGGCCGCGGCGACCTCGTTCAGCTGCCGGTAGAACTCCGGCGTCTCATCGCCGGTCGTCACCAGCGTGACCCGTGAGCCGTAGCCATCCAGTGCGTCGGGGTTGGTGAGGTACTTTATGCTGCCCCAGATGGGCACCAGGATCCGGAAATCCTCCTGCGTCACCTCGCCGAACTTATACTGCAGGCCGTGTGCACGGATCCCGGCGGCCCCGTCGACGATGACCGCGATGGCTGGCCAGGCCAGCAGCAGCAGCCAGATCGTGACGGCGGTGTAGGTGCTGTTCATCAGACCATGTCACCCCAGATGGGGATGAGGACAGGGAAATCACCTGATCGCTTGGTGCCGAACACATAGGCAATGTTGCATGACCTCACCCCGGCGAAGCTGCCGATCAGGATGCCCAGGGCGGACAGGATCAGCAGGAAGGTTGACCAGTACATGGTCATGCTCCTATCGGGACGGGCAGGAAAGTGCGGCTGGCCAGCGCGGCGAGCGCGGCCCGCAGCGCGGACGGGCTGTCACCGCGCTTCGCTGCAGCGCACAAGGTCTTGATGTCGGCGGCCATGGCACCGTCCCAGGCTCCGCGGATCGCGGAAATCTGCGGGTGCGGGGTCCCGTGAGGGGTCTCGGTACCGCCGGCGACGTGTTCATTGAGCCTCTCACCGGGCCGCGGCCCAGTGCAGATGATCTTGGTGATAGGCTGGCCGGTCGCCTCGGCATAGCGGCACAACAGGTCAGTAATCAGGTACGGCTCGCCCATGTCAAGAACGAAGGTCGACTGGCTGTCAGCGAGCACGGCGGCCTCGATGACCAGGCCGGCCGCCTGGGGGATGGTCATAAAGTAGCGGGTCATGCCGGGGTCGGTGATCGTCACGGGCATGCCGTGACTGATCTGATAGGCAAGGGTCTCAATGAAGCTGCCGCGGCTGCCGTACACATTGCCGAACCGTACGGACGCAGCTCGCATCACCGGCCCGGCGTTCTGCTGGACCGCGGCTTCGCCGAGCTTCTTCGTCTGGCCGAGCACGCTCACTGGATCGGTAGCTTTGTCTGTTGAGATGTTGACGAGCCGCCGTACCCGGCTGCGGGCGGCGGCGGCGGTGACATTGGCGGTACCGACGACGTTGGTAATGATCGCCTGTGCGGGTGAGCGCTCCAGCAGCGGGAGATGCTTGCACGCCGCGGCGTGAAAGACCAGCGCAGGGTGGTGCTCGCGCATGATCTGCTCGATCTGCGGCCCGTTGGTGACGTCGGCGAGAATCATGCTGGTGTTGGTGAGGAGTGCCTGGCCGGTCAGCCCAAGCTGGAGCCGGTACAGCCCGTACTCGTCATGGTCGACGCAAATCACGGGATCAGCACCGAGCTCGGTAAGCTGACGCACGATCTCGGCTCCTATGGAGCCGCCAGCTCCGGTAACGAGTACGGGCTGCCGCTCGATAAGGTCCCGTGCCTCACGGCCGTATATGGGCTTGGCATCGCTGATGCCAAGGACCACAGCCGCGGTAGATGCGGCAGGCTGTGCTGGCACGGGCGCCTGCGGCGCAGGCGCCTCATCTGCCGCGTACGGCGGGTTGGATCCGACTTTCGAAAGGTTGTATCTGTCGTCGTAAAGCTTGAACTTGTCCCCCATCGGGTTTCCCCCCGGCTAGATTTGATCATCGGGCAGACTCAGACTCTGTTGCAGGTGCCGCAGTAAATGCAGAATTGCAGTAGCGTCACGTCGCCTGCACCAAGTACTAATCCTGTGAAAATTCCAGCGACCACAAACCCACGGAGCGCCCCCTTCTCTCCTCATTAAAGGATGCCGCTTGCCGATTCTGATAGGGTCCAAAGTCACTCTGCCTGAGCCTGATTGCCAAACGCATCAGATGACCCCACCCGCTCGACCGAGGACCAAGGTCCTGCAATTCCAGGTTGGATGCCGCCTACGTTGGCAGGAGGCCTCGGCTTGGGCATCCCGGCGTCAGGGTGAGTGTGCACGAGAGGCGTGAGTCTCGAACGCAAACGCGCGAGCACGCCGCGATGCGCAAGCTCGTGATCCGCATGGCGGCGGACAATCCCACTGGGGTCACCGGCGTGTGCAAGGCGAGCTCATCAAGCTCGGCCACCGGATCGCGGTGTCCACAGTGCGGCAGATCCTGCACGACGCCGGGATCGATCCGGCGCCCCGCCGGACCGGCCCGACCTGGAGGCAGTTCCTGACCGCGCAAGCCTGCGGCATCCTCGCAGGCGGCCTGCACGAGCATCGGCTTAACGTACGTGCCGGCGTCACAGGTGCGGCCGTGCTTGCGCTTTCCGGCACTCATGTGGTTGCCCGGGCACAAGGTGACCCAGGAGGCGAGCTTCTCATGGGTGGCGAAGTACTCATGCGGGGCCGGGCCGATCTCGGCCAGCCACGCGCTGACCACCGCGTCGCCGAACCCGTCGATGGACTTCAGCAGGTCCAGTTCACGCTGGCAGGGGGCGGCCTTGACGGCGATCCTTGCCTCCAGGTCACCGACCACCGTGCTGAGCAGGGCGATCCGGTCCCGGTGCAGCCGGCATAGCGCCGCGTGGTGCTCGGTGAACCGGCCGACCCAGCGCCTGGGACAGGTCTGCCAGCTTCGCGGCGGTCCGCATCCGGCCGATCGCCAGGTCCGCCAGTACCTGCCCGCGCCGCTGCCCTGCCCGCATAGCCCCTGTCAGCCGGACTGCCTGCAGCCCCCTGCCATGCGCCGACCCGCAGGACGCCCAGTTTTCGTCCCCACGGGAGTGCCACGAACTACGTTTTCTAGGGCCACCAAGGCTAAAAAGCCAGGTTACATATGGTGGGCCGTAGAGGACTTGAACCTCTGACCTCTTCCGTGTCAAGGAAGCGCGCTACCAGACTGCGCCAACGGCCCAAAATAGCTTGCGAGGTGCTCGTTTACCGGATAGTTCCGGTCCGTTCTCGCTTGCCGTAGGAGAGACTACCAGAACTCGGGGAGCGCTACGTCCTGTCGTGCCAGGGTTGATGAGGGGTGGGGGAGGGCCGATGCGGGAGGCCTACGTCGCGGCCTTGCACCCGCACTTCCGGACGACGGGGGGAGGCGCTGTTACCCGAATAGTTCACCTTGGACGGCTGTACCAGCCGGGGCACTGGCGTCGATTCCGGCGGAACTCACCAGGTCTTCGATGCTGGCTCCTCAAGGGAGCCATGCGGTAGCGAGTGCGCCAAGGAGGAGGGCTGTGCCGGTGGCGTCCCAGAGGGCGCGGTGGGGCTGGCTGTCGTGGCTAGTGCCTAGCCGGTAAGGTTTGCCCCGTTTCGGGGTCCTAGGTTCAGGCGACGTTGGCCTGGGCGACGACGCGCTTCAGGCGCTCGTCGTTGGCGTGTTTGTTGCGCCAGATGATGTAGCGGCGGATCATGCTGGCCTGCTCCTTGTGGCTGACGTGGTCCAGGGCAGGCTGCAGGGCAGGCTCCCAGTCCGCCACGAGCTCCTACCGCCGTACGCTGTCGGGCCTTCAGCCAAGATCACGTGTAAAAAACGAGATGGAAGCCCAATGCCGCTTACCTCCTTCGCCCTTCGCCGCCGGTGGCCCATCAGAGCGCCGTGGCCGCTCGCGGGCGCGGGAGTTGCATGTGGCTCCAGACAGGGGCGAGGGGCGGTCCCGTTGTGCCGGCGGACGCCCGCCCGTGCCGCGGCCTCCCGGGTGATGCGGGTCCCAGGCAGGTGCCTGCGGGGCCAGTCGCCGGGCGCCCCGGGCACCGGTTTATGACATAGGCCGACATATGTCAGAAAATGACCCAGGATCGGGATGGAAAACTATGACATAACGGACATTTGGGGTACATTTTCTGACACAAGACGCCCGGTAAGCTTTTAGCTACTTAAAGCTACCCCGAGGGTCGCTCGTGCCGTGCCTCTTCCTAGAGGGTCCCGAGCGCGGGAAGTTACCGTCTGATGTTCATGAGGCTTGGATGGACGTACTAGGTAAGCAGCATTGGATGGAAGCACCGGAAAGAACACGTGATCATGGAATGATGCCGCCTGGCCCGGCCTCGGACGGTCATCCCAGCGTGCACCCCGGCCAGCCAGACGCGACCAGCCGGCTGCTATCGCATGACCCGGTGTGCTCCCAAGCCCGCGCCCCGCGCTCACCTCATGGGGCAGTCGATGATGTCCCGAGCACCCGGCTGCCCCCGCGGCCGCAGGGCAAGCAGGGCAAGCAGGGCAAGCAGGCCCCCAGGGCAAGCAGGGCAAGCAGGCCCCCAGGGCAAGCAGGACCCCAGGGCAAGCAGGGCAAGCAGGGCAAGCAGGACCCCAGGGCAGCAGGCAAGCCGGGCAGCTAGGCGTAGTACCGGTACAGGGCGCGGGCGGCCAGGGCGGGCTTGTCCTGGCCCTCGACCTCGACTGACAGGTCAGCGTGCAGCTGGACGCCGCCGGGCACGTCGTCGACCTGGGTCACGACGCCGCCGAGGCGGATCTTCGAGCCGACCTTGACCGGGCTGGGGAAGCGCAGCTTGTCTAGCCCGTAGTTGATGCCCATGGACACGCCCCCGATCTCGATGAGGTCGGTGAACAGCGGGATGACCAGCGACAGTGTCAGGTAGCCGTGCGCGATCGTGGCACCGAACGGGCCGGCTGCCGCCCGCTCCGGATCGACGTGGATCCACTGGTGGTCGTCGGTCGCGTCGGCGAACATGTTCACCCGCTCCTGGGTGACCTCAAGCCACGCGCTCTTCCCTAGGTCCTTACCGACGAGTGCCCTGATCTCATCGAGTCCGTTTGCGTTATTAACGGCCATGGGTGCTCCTTCGCGTCCAGCGGTTGCCCCTAGACGCTAGAAGGAGCACTCGCAGCCGTCAACATGACGTGAGACCGGCTACCGCACCTGCGGCGGCTCGGTCCGGGTCCGCTTGAGCTCGAAGAAGTACGGGTTCGAGGCCAGCATCAGCGCGCCGTCGAACATTCGCAGCGCCTCCTCGCCCGTGGGGATGCGGGTGACGATCGGGCCGAAGAACGCGACGCCATCAATGTGCATCGTCGGCGTTCCGACCTCGTCTCCCACTGGGTCCATGCCCCGGTGGTGCGATTCCTTCAGGGCCTCGTCGTAGTCGGTGGACTCCGCCGCCGCCGCGAGCGCGGGGTCCAGGCCGCATTCCGTCAGGGCCTCGACGTACAGGTCGTGGTCGAATTCCCGGCCCTCGGTGTGCCGCTTGGTCCCCAGCGCCGTGTACAGGTCGCGCAGGGACCCGGTGCCGTACTTCTGCTCGGCCGCGATGCAGACCCGCACCGGCCCCAGCCGCGCTGCAGGAGGGCCTTGTAGTTCTCAGGCAGTTCCTCGCGGCCGGAGTTGAGTACCGACAGCGACATCACGCGGAAGCTGAGGTTGATGTCGCGTTCCTTCTCGACCTCAAGGATCCAGCGGGAGCTGATCCAGGCGAAGGGGCACAGCGGGTCGAAGTAAAAGTCGACGACTGGCGCCGAGGCGGAAGTAGTTGTCATGTCAATAATCGTATTACCGCTCGGGGCGCGGGGACACCCGTGGCCGGCGGCCGTGCCGCGGGCTTTACGACCGCGACAGGTGCCTGCCCGTTGCGCGGCGGACGGCCTCGGTGAGCGTGACCAGGCGCGGAGCGTCCAGCCGCCAGCGCTGCCAGTGCAGCGGGACCCCCAGGATGTCTGGCGACAGTCGTACCAGGTGCCCTGAGGCTAGGTCGGCGCGGGCTTGCAGCAGGGGGACCATTCCCCAGCCCAGCCCTAGGCGGATCGCCTCGTAGAAGTCGCCGGCGGCGGGAACCTGATGGACGACCGCGGGCGGCTGCCGGACGCCGTGGCGGGCAAGCTGCTGGTTCTGCAGGTCGTCCTTGTTGTTGAAGATGACCACCGGCATCGCCTGCCAGTCCGGGCCGCTGTGGCCGCGCCAGCGCTCGGCGAGCGCCGGGGCCGCCGCCGGGACGTACCGCAATGTTCCCAGCGGCTCGATGACGCAGCCCTGCACGGCGGCGGGATCGCTGGTCACGGCCGCGAGGACCTCACCACGGCGCAGCAGGTCCTGGGAGTATGCCTGGTCTTCCACGTGCAAGACGACCGCGGTCGCCACCCAGCCGGCTGCCTCCGCCAGCACGTCGCGGAACCAGGTGGCCAGGGAATCGGCGTTGACGGCCACTGGCACGCTGACCGCGGATTGCGTGCTCAGCTCGGCCCGTGCCTCGTCATAGAGCAGCCTGGTCTGCCGGCCCAGCTGGACAAGCCGCTCACCGTGCGCCGTCGGTCGGCACGGCCCGCCCCTGCTCACCACGACCTTTCCGGCGGCTGCCTCCAGGGCGCGGATGCGCTGGCTGACGGCGCTCGGCGTGACATGAAGCTGGCGCGCCGCGGCTTCGAAGCTGCCGCTGTCGGCGATGGCCACGAGCGCGTCTAGCTGGGACAGGCTGAACTCCACCAGGTCAGTTAAGCATCTCTAATGTGATCTGAAAAGGATTTGCTTTCCTTCATCACGGTTCATGGCTAGCGTCGGGAACATGATCGATGCACTCATTGTCGGCCTGCTAAGTGGCCTGTCCCTCATTGTGGCGATCGGTGCGCAGAACGCCTACGTCCTGCGCCTGGGCCTGGCGCGTATGCACGTCGGCCCGGTGGTCGTCGTGTGCATGCTGTCGGACTTCGCGCTCATCATCGCCGGAGTGGCCGGGCTGGGCGCGGTCGTCCACTATGCGGCGTGGGCCGTCCAGGCAGCCAGGTGGCTCGGGGTCGCCTTCCTGTCGTGGTACGCGCTCTCGACGGCGTGGCACGCACTGCACCCGAAAGCCCTGGCGGCCAGGCCGGGGGAGACGGGCCTGCCGCGGCCCGCCGCAGTGCGTCGCGCGATCGCGCTGACCTGGCTCAACCCGCACGTCTACCTCGACACGGTGGTGCTGCTCGGATCGATCGCGAGCACCCATGGTCCGTCGGGCCGATGGTGGTTCGCGTTCGGCGCCTGCCTGGCGAGTGCCTTGTGGTTCACGGCGCTTGGCTACGGCGCCCGGCTGCTGGCCCCTCTGCTGGCAAGCCCGCGTGCCTGGCAGGTGCTGGATCTTGTCATCGCGGCCACGATGGTGTTCGTCGCCTTCCAGCTGGCGGTCGGCTAGGCCGCCCGCCCCTTGAAGGAGCTGTGCGCCGGCCCCTCAAAGGGCGGGCGCACAGTACGTCATGGACGGCGTGAGCATGGTCACATGCATGTCCAGACGTGGCGGGGTATGTCTGAAAGTGCCGAGGGGACGGACCGGGCGGGGCCTCGAGAGGGCGAGGTCCCACCCGGTCCACGTATGCGGGCAGCGGCCCGGCAGCGGCCCCGCCGCTGGTCTTACGCCTGGTCCAGCAGGTCCGTGAGCTCGGCCTCGACATCGACGAAGCCGCCTTCCTCACCGGCGGGAACGATCCGGTAGGTACGGCGCAGGAAGTCCGACACGTCCCGCAGCGGCGCCTCGAAGTGGGCCTCGCCGAAGGGGGACGACAGTTCGATGTGCAGCGCCTGCTCAGTTGCTCCGCCATGGCCGGGGGCGGGCCAGACGCGGACGTCGCCGAGGCCGTCGCGGCCCTTGAGGCCGTTGGACAGGAGCTCGCGGGCGAAGATCCACTCGACCGGCTCATCGAGGCCCACGTGGAACGCGATGCGGATCGCGTACGGGTCCTGGCTCGAGTAGTAGAGGCTGGCGACCAGCGGGACGATCGTCTGCTGGGGGACGATCAGCCGGAAGGCGAGTTCGGCTGATGCGGTGCTGGGGTTCATCGGTCTGGCCGTCCTTATGATCTCGCTGGGTCCTGGGACTGCGGGCCCTTTGATGCGGTGTCGTGACGGCTGCCGCGGGGTGAGCTGGCACGGATACGGAGCGCTTCCGGGCTGTGCCCATGACGCTTCCGTTGACGTCCTGATACTTGACCGCGCGGAGGGGGAGCGTCACGGCGATAGTAGGTTCGATTGAGGTTTCCGTAAGCGATCGCGTGGCCGGTGGCCTGCGCCGGGGCAAGGGCGCGAGCACGTCACCCGTTTAGGAGGGGGCCGGTGACGTTATACGGCAGGGGTGATGGCGACTGCGATCGTTTGCATAGCTTAGCGTAGCGAGAACGGTCTTCTACCAGCTGGTACTATCGCAAGGCCGTGCGTGATCCTCCTCACGAGACTGCGCAATCGTCCAGAACCGGAACAATCCCTACAGGGCGATCCACTCCGTCGACCGGGTGACCTCGGCGAGGCGGTCTGGCAGCGGCGTCACGCCAAGGCCCGGCCCGGTGGGCACGTCCAGGTGCCCGTCGCGCAGCACGAAAGGCGCCGTGATGTCCGCGCGGTAGTACCGGTCCGAAGCCGACGTGTCCCCCGGCAGCGTGAACCCGGGCAGTGCCGCGAGCGCCACGTTGGCGGCCCGGCCGAGGCCGGTCTCGAGCATGCCGCCGCACCATGCGGCGACCCCGTGCGCGACGGCGACGTCATGAATCCGGCGTGCCTCCAGGTAGCCGCCGACCCGGCCGGGCTTGATGTTGATGACCTGGCAGGCGCCGAGCGTGATCGCGGCGGCCGCCGTCCGCGCCGACGTGATCGACTCATCGAGGCAGATGGGCGTCCGCACCACCTTGGCCAGGGCGGCGTGCCCGAGCACGTCCTCCTCCGGTAGCGGCTGCTCCATCAGCAGCAGGTCAAACTCGTCCAGGCGAGCCAGCTGCCGCGCGTCCGCCAGCGTGTAGGCGGTGTTCGCGTCGACCTGCAGCGCGATGTCGTCGCCGAACCGCTCCCGCACCGCCCGCACCGGCTCGATGTCCCAGCCCGGTTCGATCTTCAGCTTGATCCGCAGGTACCCGGCGGAAAGGTAGCGCTCCACCTCGTCGAGCAGCGCGCCCAGCGAGCTCGCGATGCCGACCGACACGCCGCAGGCGACGCGGGACCGGACCGCGCCAAGCTCGCGGGCCCACGATCGCCCTGACGCGCGCAGCTCTGCGTCGAGCACCGCCATCTCCAGCGCCGCCTTGGCCATGAAGTGGCCCTTGAACGGCGCCAGGATGTGGCCCACCAGGTCCCCGGACACCTCGCCAGAGGCGCCCAGCTTGGGGATCATGAACCGGCGCAGCACATCCGCGGTCATCTCCACGTACTCCGAGGAGTACAGCGGGTCTGACATCGCCACGCACTCGCCCCAGCCCTCGGCCTCACCGGATGGCCCTTGCGCGACCACCCGCAACAGCAGTATGTCGCGTGTCGACTCCACCCCGAACGACGTGCGGAACGGCGCCACCAGCGGCATCTCGATCCTGCGCAGCTCCACGCCAGTCAGCTTCATCGGACGTTCCCTTCAGCGCGACCCATCGACACGACGTACCAGCCATCGCGGTCAAATCCAGTGACCCGTGCGCCATTGTCCATCAGCGGCGCGAGCGCCCTCCGCAGCGCCCTCCGCCATGCCTTGCCCAGCGCGGGGTCAGCGCCTCGCAGTCCCTCGATGTCCGCAGGCACCCGGACGAGCGCCAGGCCGGCCGCATCGCCAGGATCTCCGGTCCTCGTTCCGAACGCGCCCGTCACCGGCTCCCCGTCAGCCCCGATGTCCAGCGCCACCATCGCCCCCCGGTCCAGCTCCGCCAAGGCGGCTGCTGGCGCAACGATGCCAGCGCAGGCGGCGACCACCAGATCGGATTGCAGGTCCCATTCGATGAGCATCCGGTCGGTCTCGCCTGAGCCGTTGATGGAGTCGTTCATCTCGCCGTAGAAGTTCGGCAGGTACTCGGTCGGCCGGGCGCCGAGCTTTACCAGGTTGAAGTAGGCGTTGCGGCGGATCAGGGGGTCGAATGTCCAGTGCACGCTGGTCACGCCCTGGCGCAGGCACCAGGCCCGCTGGTGCACCTTGAGCGCGAAGCCCACCGCGCGGCCCAGGCCAGCGGGCAAGACGCCCGCGACGTGGCTGTGCAGCGACGCCTGCGCTGGCGGCCCGAAAAATCCCATGCAGGCGCCGATCAGCGCTCCGGTTGCCACGTCGTATGCGCCTGCCGCGTAGCTGCCCGCCTTGGTCAGCGCCCGCAGCAGGTCCGGGCGCAGCTGTGACGTGCTGCCCGGGCCGGGTGCCCAGATCTCGTCGAACAGCTGGCACATCGACTCCAGGTCAGCCAGCTGTGACAGCTCCCGGATGTGAACGCCGGCCTGCGCCGCGGTGCGCTCGGCGGCGGCGCCGGCGGCCTCGATCGCCGTCATGCCGCCTCGCCCGCCTGACCGGTTCCGTTGCGCAGCACGTCGTCGATCAGCGCCGCGAGCAGGGCCGTCCGGCCGGGAATCTGGTCCACCAGCACGTGCTCATGGTCGGCGTGCGCCCCGCCGCCGACTGCCCCGAGCCCGTCCAGGGTGGCAGTGCCGACGCCGGCCGTGAGGTTGCCGTCGGAGGCGCCGCCGACGGCGGCCTGCGTCAGCGGTGGCAGCCCGAGCCGGGCTGCGAGCACGCGGGCCCGCTCGAACAGCGCGCCCGACGCCGCGGCCGACAGCGGCGGCCGGCTCGGCCCGCCGGTCACCTCCAGGACCGCGCTCGCGATCACCGGCGTCAGCGCGCGAATCGCGGCGTCCACCCGCTGCTGCTCCGCCACATCCCACATCCGAACGTCGACCGCGAACTGGCCCGCGGCGGGCACCGTGTTCATGGTGGTCCCGGCGGCGGCGGTCGTCGCCGTCACCGTGGTGCCCCGCCCGGCGTCTGTCAGGGCACTCACCGCGAGAATCTGGTGCGCGAGCTCGACGGTCGCGTTGACGCCCTTGTCCGGCTCCAGCCCCGCGTGGGCCGCCTTGCCGACGGCGCGGACGCTGTACCTCGAGGTGCCCTTGCGCTCGGTCTTGATCGCCCCGCCGTCGGCGGAGGACTCCAGGACGAGGGCAGCCTGGCAGCCCTTCGCCTCGGTCTCGATGAGCTCGCGCGACGACGGCGAGCCGAGTTCCTCATCGCCGGTGACCAGGATCGTCAGCCCACCGGGGACGCCCAGCGTGGCGACCGCGTGCAGCGCCATGACCAGCCCGGTCTTCATGTCGAAGCATCCGGGCCCGCGCAGCACGCCGCCGGAGACGGACAGCGGGTGCGTCCGCAGCGACCCGAGCGGCCACACGGTGTCGTGGTGCCCCAACACCACGACCTTCGGCTGCCCCGTCCCGGTTCGCCAGCGCAGGTGCGTGCAGCCGTCGAGGATGACACGCTCCGGCTCGGCGCCAAGCAGCCGCCTGCCCACGCTGGCCACCACGTCCGCGCTGGCCGCGACCGCGGCCAGGTCCGACGATGGCGACTCGCAGGTCACCAGCTGCGCGATGTCATCGAGGATCTCCGGCAGCCGCGCCGTCATCGCCGCGACAAGCCCTTCCCGGGACCAGGCAGTCACAGTAGGCCTCCATAGTTCTGTCCTTGCGGGAAGGCTACGGTTCCCGGTGGCCAGAGCGGAACCCCGCCGCCCGCGGTAGCGCGCAGCCACGGCCGCCCTGGCGGGTCGGGGCTGCGGCAGGCGAGCTGCCGCCCTGGCGGTCGGGGCTGCGGCAGGCGAGCTGCCGCCCTGGCGGTCGGGGCTGCGGCAGGCGAGCTGCCCGGGGTAGTGCGGCCAGTGGCGTCAGCGCACGGCGGCGTAGGTGGCGCAGCCGGCGGCCGCGCCGAGCATGACACCGGCGATGACCTGGGCGGTGGTGTGGTCGCGCAGGGCCACCCGGGACCACGCGACGACCGCGACCAAGCCGTAGCCGCATGCGACGAGAGGGCCGTAGGCCAGTGCTCCCATGGCGACGGCGGCGGAGGCGACCGCGCAGTGCACGGAGATCTTCCATGCCGTGGTGATGGCCGTGATGGCGATCGACGTGGCCAGCATGCCGATCAGGTAGCCAGTCATAGCGCGCGGGGCGTGCAGGCAGATCAAGGCGATGGCCCCGGCGGCATCGGAGGCGATGACGAACGCGAGGGCGCCCAGTCGCTCGTTCCTGCGGGCGACATGCCGGCTGCTCCACTGCCATCGCCGGATGCCGTACCTGACGAACATGACGGGGAAGATCGCCGCGAACAAGCCGATGACCAGGCCCCAGCAGACTCCGCCCAGCCCGTCGGCCTTCCAGCCCAAGGCGATGACCAGGGCGATCACCCAGTTCCGTGGCTCCAGGACGTCGGTGACCCGCCTGGCCGCCGAGTTCTCCCGCTCACACCGCTGCGAACGCCGCGAACGTTCCCTGGTGACTGTCGCAGTCATTGCGTCCTCTCCGTGATGGCGGCGACGGGTCAGGTCGCGGGAGGCCCGCCGCCGCAATAGCGCTGTGCGTGTCGTAAGTGACGAATGGTAGTCACGCTACTTGAGTCACGCCAGGTGCGCCCGCTGGAGCCGGTATTGCCCGGATATACGTCTGCCCGTCAGCCCGGAGCGCGTGCGGCATCGTGCGGCGGCGGGACTGGCTCGGTTGCGCCATCGTGCGGCGGCGGGACTGGCTCGCTTGCGCCATCGTGCGGCGACGGGACTGGCTCGCTTGCGCCATCGTGCGGCGACGGGACTGGCTCGCTTGCGCCATCGTGCGGCGGCGGGACTGGCTCGCTTGCGCCATCGTGCGGCGGCGGGACTGGCTCGCTTGCGCCATCGTGCCGCATAAGGGGATGCGGGTACGCCGGCGAGTCGGGACGGTTGTGGCACGGGTACGCCGGCGAGTTGGGACGGTTGCGGCACGGGTACGCCGGCGAGTTCCGGCCAACTCCTGGCATGCCGATGTCACCTTCGTGGACCGGGTCTCCGCGATCAGCGTCCTCGGCCATGGCCGGATGGGCCGCTGCCGCCGGCGTGGCGGCAGCGGCGGTCTCTGGAGCCGGGAAACGCGCCTGTTCGCCGCAGGCGGCCTCCGAGCCGGTGATGCGGCTGAGCAGCGGGAACGTCGCGGCGACGATCCCTAGGGCCGCAGCCCGTGGGCGCGGCATGTGGTGGCTGTGCTCAGGAGGCGATGCTGTCCAGCTCGGTCAGCTCGTCTTCGGGGAGGGTCAGCGTGGCGCCGGCGACGTTTTCGCGCAGGTGGGACACGGATGAGGTGCCGGGGATGAGCAGGATGTTCGGAGAGCGCTGCAGGAGCCATGCCAGCGCGACGGCCATCGGCGTGGCGCCGACGCGGGCGGCGACTGCTTCGAGGGTGCTGGACTGCAGCGGGGAGAAGCCGCCGAGCGGGAAGTACGGCACGTAGGCGATTTGCTGTGCCGCGAGGGAGTTGATCAGGTCGTCGTCGGCCCGGTGGGCGATGTTGTAGGAGTTCTGCACGCACACGACCGGCGCGATGGACTGGGCCTCGGCGACCTGTTCTGCGTTTACGGTGCTGAGGCCGAGATGCTTGATCAGTCCTTCCTGCTGCATCTGCGCGAGCGCGGTGAACGGCTCGGCGATTCAGCCCGGCTCAGGGCTGTCGAGCCCCCCGACCCGCAGGTTGACCACGTCAAGTACGTCGAGGCCGAGGTTCTTTAGATTGTCGTGCACGCCCTGGCGCAGCTCCTCGGGTGAGCGGGCGTGCGGCCAGCCGCCCTCGGCATCGCGCGTCGCTCCGACCTTGGTCACGAGGTGCAGCTCGTCCGGGTAGGGGTACAGGGCCTCTTTGATGATCTGATTGGTAACGTGCGGGCCGTAGAAGTCGGACGTGTCGATGTGGGTGATCCCGAGCTCCGCCACCTCGCGCAGCACGGCCACGGCTGCGTCACGGTCCTTCGGCGGTCCGAAGACGCCGGGGCCGGCCAACTGCATGGCGCCGTACCCCATCCGGGTAACCGTGAGACCGTCGGCCAGGGTGAACGTTCCGCCGGGAAGTGTGGTCAATGCCATGAGATCTCTTTCTCCGCGTTAACGACGTCCAGGTCCGTCCCGGACGATGCGACCAGCGCCAGGGCGCCAGCACCTGATCTATCACATGGCGCGCGCCGGATTCTGGGAACCGGCAATGCCCCCCCTTTCAGTGGCGGGGCAGGCAGCAGTGGGCACGGCGCCTCACGCTGACAGTCCCCATCCATCAGCTCACCAAGGGGGCCAGTCGCGAGTGCATGCGTGCCCCCTTGGTGAGCTTGTGGCCGCGCAGGTCAAGGCAGCCGAGCAGGGGCTGTCGCGCCGCGCTCTTGGCGGGATTAGTAGCCGTTGCGCGTCGCGAGTAGTTAGGCTTGCGAGGCGTGTAGTGCTCCTCAAGCGCGGCGACCTCTTCGCTGGTCAGCGTGACGTCGAGCGAGGCGGCAGCGTCCGTTTCGTCGGGAGGACGACCTAGTCGCGGCTGGTGTAGCGCATTTTGAGGACCTTCAGGCTATGTACACAAGACCGGGTTGCTAGGCCGACCAGCGGGTGACCGCGCTACCCTGAAGGGGGATCTCCCCAGGTCAGAAGGATATTGGAGGCGGAGACGGGAATCGAACCCGTGTACAGGGCTTTGCAGGCCCTTGCCTAAGCCACTCGGCCACTCCGCCGCAGGAGCGTGCTTCTCCGGCGCTCTGCGTGCCTGGTGACCAGTATGCACATCAATGTGCCGCGTTGCCGCGCTTCCGAGCGGACGACGGGATTCGAACCCGCGACCCTCACCTTGGCAAGGTGATGCTCTACCACTGAGCCACGTCCGCATGTCACCGCCAGTCTATCCTCGAGCGGATCCTCTCGGTCCCGCTGCCGGATGTTCCTGGCGACGTTGAGAACTGTACTTGATCGTGGCGCGACTGCAAACTCGAATCGGCTAGATCGAGGCATTCGAGGGAGCAAAGTGACGTGGGTAACACCATGGAAGTGGTGGTGGATAGTCGACGGTGCACAAAAAAAAGTCCCAGCCCGTTACGGGGGGCCGGGCTGGGACGTTTCGGGGGGTGATGGCCGGGCCTCGGGAGGGGGAGAGGCCCGGCCTGCGGCAGAATGCGCGCTTTGGGCGGTGATCATCTTGCGTGCTGTGGATTGTGCCGCAAAACGCGGCTCAATCCACAGCGTGAGCGACATCCAGGAACTGAGGCGCAGCGGCGTGCCTCGCGGGCCGCTGCCAGCGCCGAGGGCCGGGGCCGATGCCGGGGCCACGGGCGAGGGCGAGGGCCGCGGGCCGATGCCGGGGCCGCTGCCAGCGCCGAGGGCCGGGGCCGCGGGCGAGGGCGAGGGCCGCGGGCTGCTGCCAGGGGCGGGGCCGAGGGCCGCGGGGCCGCTGCCAGGGCCGGGGCGCTGCCGGGGTGGGGCGTGCCGCCCCGGAAGCTCAGGCCTGGTCCAGAAGCCCGCTCAGCTCGGCCTCAACGTCCACGTGGTCGCTTTCGTGGCCCTCAGGGACAACCTGGTAAGTACGCTGCAGGAAGGCTGAAACCTCAGTGATCGGCGCCTCGAAGTGCGCCTGTCCGAACGGGGAGGACAGCTCAATGTTCAGCACCCGGCCAGGCACGCCGTCCGCCGACTCCGAGGCCGGCCAGACCTGGACATCGCCGAGGCCCACGCGGTCCTCGATGCCGCTGGCCAGCAGCTCCCGGGCGAATATCCACTCGACCGGCTCGTCCAGGCCCACGTGGAACGCGATGCGCGTCGCGTAGGGGTCCTCGGTCGAGTAGGAGAGGCTCGCCACCAGCGGCACGATCGTCTGGTGGGGAACGATGAGCCGCAGGCCCAGCTCGGCGGAAACTGTGTTGTTCATCGTCTGGCCAACCTTCGTCTCGCTAGGTCCCGGAAGCCGGGCACTCGATGAAATGACGTGACATGCGGCCTGCACGTGCAGATACGGAGCGTTAAATTGGGCTTCGCCCAAATGCTTCCATTTGCACTCTTTTGCAGAACCGCGCAGAAGGGGAGTGTCACGGCATCTGTCCTGTTCAGATGCCGTCAACCGGTTAACGGCGTACTGAACCTGTGTATTGTTTCTGCACATCGATTGCATCGGCTGCGACCTTAGTCGCAGGGCCTTGCCTGGAGGGCATCTACCCACAGTGTTCAACTGGCAACACTAAGCGGTGAGACGGTTCCATGCTGCTATCGATTGCATAGCTCAGCGTAGCGGACATGTGCCCTACTTGTCAGTAGAGCCACCGGCCACTACGGGAAAGTCCGCATGGATTGCGGGATCCTCCATATGATGCCGGCACCTCGCCTGTCGTTCCCTGGCGGGGAGCGGTGAGGTACTACCGTCATTATTTGATCGATCGTGGGTTGTTTTCCGGGTGCTGGAGAGTTGCCGTTTTGGTGCAGCCGAGGCCGGGTCCGTTCTGATAAATGGGACAAAAGGCATAAAGGAGAATCAATCCTGATGTGGGCGCACCGGAACCGCCGCCAGGCAGGCGGCGTCTTCCCCGTCCTGCTGGCCGAACCAGGCCATCAGGTCCCGGCCAGCGCCCTGTGTCGGGCCGTTTACGGTGCAACCGTAGGTCGCGGCGTCGCCGTAGCTGTTGGTGCTCGCGAGGCCGCCGTGGTCGGCGTTCAGGATGCCGAAGCCGGTGGAGTTGAAGGTACCGAGCGTCCAGGCGAGCAGGCCCACGCCCTCGACCTGGAGGTAGTGCAGGTACTGGGGCACCGATGTGGGGGCATCGGCCCAGCATGCGCCCGTGTCGCCGTTCGCGGCGTGCCAGCTGCCATCCTGCTGGCGCTGCGTCCACTCGCCGTTGACGACAGGGGAATCTGAGCGTTGTACCAGCATCCCGAACTGGGAATCCCAGTTGGTGATCGTCCGGGCGCTGCCATCCACCGTCGTATGGTGGTACTCGTAGACGGTGTCGCCGTCGGGGTCGCTCAGCTTGTACCCGCGCCAGTCCTTCACGAGCATCCCCAGGGCCTGGACGGTCAGCGCGGGCGTCTCGATCCAGAACTGGTTCTTGTAGCCCATGCCCCGCAGCTGGGTGACGAGGGCCTGGAACCCGATCGCCTGGACTGGCGTCGAAAGCCGGTGGCCGCTGCCATCGTAGTCATAGCTGCCGCCGTCCTTCCACAGCCCCCACGCGGTCTGGTCGCTGGGCTCCTTGACATCACGCGGCTCGTTGAACGGATCGATGATGATCGACCGCTCGCGGGCGTAGTAGGGAGCTAGCTCCTGCCAGAACCGGATCGTCGCCTGCGTGGGCAGCGCCTCGTCGGTGGTCGCGGTCCCGGCGGGCTTGGTGTTGTCGTTTAGCACCACGACGAGGCCAAGCGACTTCGCATATCTGACGATCTGCCGGATGTCTGACAGGTAGGTGGCTCCGCCGGATCCCAGCAGCGTGTCCTGTTCGATCTGGAGCCGTACGGTGTTCCCGTGCCAGGCCCCGGCGACAGCGCTGATTTGCGCTTCTGCCTGGGAAGCCATCGTCGGGAACTCGTCGGCGCCATCCAGGTACAGCGGCCCGCCGGTGCCGCTCGCGCCATCCGGATACTGAGTCGAGCTCAGGGTGAAGCCGTAGGGCGTGAAGATTTTGCGGGACATGGTGAGGTTCGTTCCGGCGATCCGCACCGGGCCAAGCGCCGGGCGCCCAGCCCCGCCCGCCAGGGGCATCGAGGTCCACTGCTGCCCCGCCGAGGAGTCAGGGACGGACAGGGTGACCGGCGCTTGCCTGGCTAGTGTCTCGGCCGTCAGCGCCAGGCCAGTCTCCTTGTTGTCGATCTGCTGCGCGCCGGGGTTCAGCTGCCAGTTCTGGGCCGGGTCGCGGTTGCACCGCCAGACCTGGATCGCTGCGCCAGTCGCGGCGTCCCGGGCGTCCAGGCACAGCCCGTTCCTGTTGACGATGTGCCCGGTCAGCGTCTCACGCCACTGCTGGGCGTGCCCGCCGTTGCACCGCCAGAGCTGGACCTGCGTGCCATTGGCTCCGCTATCGTCGAGGTCGTCCAGGCACAGGCCGCTGATGCTCTTGACCGGGCGATAGGGGGATCTCCTGGCTGCGCCGACGCTGGCCAGGGCTGCCCGCGGCATTCCGAGCATCGCACTGCCAGCCGCGCAGGCTGCCAGGACGGTGGCCAGGATAGCCGTGCGCTTCACTGTTGCCGCTCCTCATAGCTCCTGGGTTTCGATATTTCACTACCCTTTGCTTACTCCTGGCGCCGTAAGGTTACCATTCAGATGCACGGGAGAGCATTTAGCTACATGAGTAAACAGAAATGCAAAGTGTGGCCCATTGGTACCTCAGGATTTTAACCAGAACGACCAGATCCGCACCTCGCACCACAGCAGCGCGGTCGGCCGCGCGGGCGATGGCCCAGGCGGTGCGGGACGCCGTCCCGGGCGGTGGGCACGCTGGCCGGGTTGCGGACGGCGAGGTCCCTAGCGGACGCGCCTGGCGGACGCGCCTAGCTGGCGGGGAAGGGCTGGCCTGCCGCTGGCGTGGCTGGCCCCGGGGTGACGGGGGCTGCGACAGGGTGGCGGCGCGCCGTGGGCGGCCCGCCCACGGGCCGCGATGCGCTAAGCTGTGGCCTACGGAACACCGGCAAGCCGGTCGGTACGACGGCGAACGGTTCCCGACGAGGGCGATTGGCTCAGTGGTAGAGCGCTTCGTTCACACCGAAGAGGTCACTGGTTCGAACCCAGTATCGCCCACCCAAGAAATTGCAGGTCAGAGGCTTGTTGTAACGGTCTTAGGCCATCAGGTCAGCGGTGTTCGAATCGCTGATGGTCAAAATTTGGACATCGAAGTCTAGGAAATGTCCACTTTCGTGCGCAGCGGGGTCAGTCGTTCGTTCAGGGTCTGGACCGGCGAGTAGGAATTTAGTTCGAATCTGGCCTCCAGGGACCGTTCCCGGCGAGCCTGAAGCTTGTCCTTGAGTTCCTCCCGCATCTGCTCCGAGACGTGCGAGTACAGGCCGCGCATGCCGGGTACCTCGTGCCCCAGGCTGAGCTCGGCCAGGACCTCGGGGATGCCGTCCTCGAAACTGGTAGAGAGCATTGTTGCTCGCGTGCTGAATTGGTCAGCTGGCCGACCGGCCGCTGGTTGCATCTTCCCTGGTCGCTGCGCCTTTGACGTTGCAGTGGCTGCATCAAGTTGTCACCTGATGCAACAAAATTAGATGCAACATTGAGTCTCCTGCCGCAAGCCGATGTTCACGTATGGCCCTGACCTGCGGCTTCGCGATCATGATCGTGTTCAGGCTGGCCGTGAGCGCGTTCCGTATCCCCTATGGCGTCGTGATCGCACTTTCGGGGGAATGTTGCATCGGATGCAACTCTGCCCATTTTCATCCAGGTCTTCTTGCTGTGCCGCAGCCCGTGCGGCGTGAGTCCTTGCTTGACTGGCAGCCAGGCGGCAAGCGCGGGATCGCCCGTTGATGACGTGTCCGGCGGCGTCCGTCCGGCTAGCATCGCAACCGGAACGCGGCGGGGACTAGGATACGCTCCCGCCCCGGATGATCCCGGCGCGTTCATCGACCTGGTGACGCACCGGCATATAGTGACGCATGCCCTTGACTCTCCGCCAGAATCTCCGGATCCGGTGGAATGCGGCCCGCACGGCGTCCTGCCGGCCCCGGGTCCGGCGGAGCGCCGCGCACCACCAGCGGCCCAGGACGGGATGGAACGGCGTGCTCTACGCGCCCGCCCGCTGGCTGGGCGACTGGTTCACCGCGCGGCGCTTCCTGTGGCTGCTCGGCATCGTGCTCTCTGGGTCTATCATCTGGCTGGCCGGCAGCCATCTCGGCCCAGGGCTGCGCGCGGCGCACGGTCAGGGCACCCACGGCTTGTGGACGGCGCAGGAACAGGACGGCGGCCAGTGGTACGGTGCGTTCGTCTCTTCTTCCGGAACGGTGACGCTTCCGCATGTGTACTACGCGGGTGGGCTGTCCGCAGTCCGAGCCGGGACCACCATCCCTGCCCTCGACACGGGGGCCAGCGACGAGGTTTACCCGCTCACAGGCTCAGGCAAGTGGATCCACGACGTGATCGGGATCGTCGCCGGCGCACTGGCGCTGATCGCACTGCTCGCCAGGGGGCTTTTCGTGGCGCGCCGCCGACGGCGCGCCAGGCGGGCGGACTGGCTCAGCTACGGCCAGTGAGGCGCGGCGCGAGCCACCGAAGGCGGCGCCGCGGGGAGGTGATGCTCCTCGGCCTAGGCCGCCGGGCAGTCGAAGCTCCACGCCGCGTCGCCTGCTCCGAACGGCGCAGGAGAAGATCGTGGCGGCCGTGTTGCCGGCGTAGATCGCCCAGAACAGCCTCCTGCCGTTGACCTGCTCGGGCAGGTAGCGGGTGTAGTCCGAGGTCCTTCTTGCTCATGTTGGGATAGTGGGCGCTGCTGGTGATCAGCCTGTCGCCCTCGGGCGAGACCTTGACCACGACTTGCCTGGGTTCCTGCTCGATCATCGTCATGGTCGCTCTCTGCTTGGGGAGTCCCTGACTGCTGGTGCCTTAAGTACATCCCGCCTCTGGAGTCCGGCGTGGCGTCGGCTCGCCGACCTCGAAGACCTGACCGCCGCCGAGCGCGCGGAGATCGACGAGGCGGTCGCCGTGATCCGCCGGCACCGCACCGTCATGCTCGGCATGCCCCGCATGCCGGCGCCCGGACCTGCCGCATCGCGACGCCGCCAGCCAGGAGCAGTCGGCATGAGCGCGGATTCCCGTGCTGCGGCTGGCCGCCGGGCGGCGGGCCGATGCCGAGCGTCGCCGGCAGCGCGTCCTGAAGGCACTGGAGGCAGCCACCACGGCAGGAGAGGAGATCAGCGCGTCCGCGATCGCGCGTCGCGCTGCGGTGGACCGGGCCTTCCTCTACCGGCACCGCAACCTGCTCGCGCAAGTCCACGCTCGCGAGGCCCAGCCACCCGCCCAGACGGGAGGCGGCCCCGCCGTCACTCGTTCCTCGCTGCAGGCGGACCTGCTCGCCGCCCACGAGCGCTTCGCCCGCCTCGCCGCCCGCATCCGCCAGCTTGAGCAGCGCCTCTCCGAGTTGCTCGGCGAGCAGGCCTGGCGCGAGTCCGGCCTCGGCCAGGCCGACGACATCGGCCAGCTCAAGCAGCAGGTCACCCGGCTCACCGAGGACAACCAGCAGCTCCGCGCCAAGCCTGGCCGAGCGCGACCAGGACCTGGCCGCCGCCCGCGCCGCCAACCGCGAGCTCATGACCCGCCTCAACACCCAGGCCTGACTACGCGAGCTCAACCGAATCGCGAAGGCGGAGCGCCCTGTCCTGGACGGGCAGGCAACCGGGATGGCCGGCACCGGCTACGTTCACCAGCCGACAGCGGCGCCGGACACCGCCTCGGCGGCGCGCAACTCGCCGCCTGGCAGGATGCCGTCCCCGGCGTCGTCCTCAGCCCTCAGGCTCTTCGTCCCGGTGGACCGGATGCCGGCCCGAATGGTCACAGCGGCGTGAGGATCATCAGGATCTCGTCTCTGGTGTCGTCCGGGGCGAGCCGGAGCTTGCCGGGCCAGCGGCCTGTTACCTGCCAGCCGAGCCGGGCGTAGAAGTCCTCGAGTCCGGTTCCGCCGCGGGCCGCCAGGTGGAGCTGCTCGAGTCCCATCTCGTCGCGGGCGACTTCCCGGAGCCGGTGCATCAGGGCCGATCCGATGCCCCGGTTGCGGTGCGCAAGCTGGGTCTGCAGGTGGCTGACTGTCCCCCAGTGGGCGATGAGGGGACTGGGGTCGCGGCTGAGGGCCACCCATCCTGCGAGGGCACCGCTGATCCGGGCGAGCAGTACCCGGCTTCGCTGCGGGTCGAGGCGGGCAGCAAGGGCATCGACTGCCGGGGCGACGTGACTGGCGTTGACCGGGGGGAACGGAAATCCCGCAGCGCCGCCGGCGTTCGTGACCGCGATCCAGCATGCGGTCAGCTCCTGCCTCACCGCCGGATCGGCGTCACCCGGGTGCGTGAGCTGGACGATGTCGAGGTCGTGGCGGGTCGTCATGGACCGGCTGCTCCACGCTGGGGTGTCATTCCCCCGCCACCAGCAGCCCGCAACCGCGTGAACCGCGCTCCGCTGCGAGCGTCCGCACCGAAGCGGCCGCGTCAGTCATCTTCACCCTCCAGTCGCCATTTACGAGGAGAACCTACACCAGCCGGGTGAAACCGACCACGACCTGGTCGCCGGGGGGGACGAGGCCTGCCCGTACGTGGAGGCCCGGATCGGGTAGCCGGTAGCGTACGCCTCGATCATCTCGCCGTTGCCGATCACGATGCCGACATGCCCCGGTGCCTGAGGCCCGTCCGAGCCGGCGAAGAAGACAAGGTCACCAGGCTGCTCCTGCCCAGGCGGAACGCGGGGTGGCGCTGCGCGCCTGGCACGAGCAGCACCTGGCCGCCGGCGCCCCGGTCCTGTGATCGGCTCGGCCAGACGACCAGTTCCCGGCTGAAGACGGGCGGATCGTCCATTCCGTTGCCCTCAGGAACATGGTCATCGTCGAGCTCTCCTTACCATGGGACACCTCAACCGGCCGCTGACCTGCACCGTCGCTCGGAAACGGGGCTAGTTCGGCACGCATTCGGCGTGAACCACCCTCAGACTGGCCGGCATTGCCAGCGTGTCGTCACGCTGGACGCTCAACCGGGGCATGCTTGGAAGCTCGGTAGCTCCCTCGTGCTCAGGCCGCGCTTACTCGTTGATTGTTGCCCTCATGTCAACCGCCAGCTCGGCCGACTGCGTATCAGGTAGTGGAACTAGCCGAGCTGAGAGCAGGGATGATGCGACGTGGTGCTGAGGACTTCGATGAGCGGTTCACCGCCTTCGTCCGGTCGCGGGGTGCACACCACCTGCGGATGGCGACGCTGCTAACCGGGAACCCGGAAGCCGCCGAAGACCTGGTGCAGGCCAGTCTGCTGAAGCTCTACCGGGCGTGGTCCCGTGTGGACGAGTCGGCCGGACCCGACGCGTACCTTCGCCAGATCATCGTGAACACGAGCCGGTCTTGGTGGCGGGCGCGATGGCGACAGGAGACACCCGTATCCGAGGTGCCGGAAACGACGGATGGCGAGGACGCGGCCGAACGGCACGCCGCCGGGGCCCTGGTGCGGCAGGCACTGGCCCGGCTCCCCCGGCAGCAACGGGCCGTACTGGTCCTGCGCTACTGCGAAGACCTCCCGGCAGCCGAGGTGGCCTCCCTGCTGGGGTGCTCCGTCGGGACGGTCAAAACGCACGCCCATCGCGGGTTCCGAGCGCTGCGCGAATCGCTCAGCGAGCTGGATTCCCGCGCAGTCATTAACGAACCGTCAGGCCAGCCGAGTGAATGAGGGCAACGGCTCTCTTGCGGAGGACAACATGGAAGACATTCACACCGACGAAGCCAGCGAGGCGCGGCATCTGCTGGCGACTGCCTTCGAGACCCTGCCCGACGATTCAATGGCTGTCGAGAACCTGCTGCGCGCGGTCCGCCGCTGCCACTCGCGTCGCCGCCGGTCCTGCGCGATCACGCTGGCGTGCGGTACTGCGGTGGCAGCCGGGACCGCCGCCGCGGTGTTCCTGTCGGTCACCGTGGCTGCCGCCCCGCCTGCGCTGGCCGCGGTTACCGGCGCATTGTCGCGGGCCGAGGCCGAGAGCTTCGCCATGAATCTGACCGTTACCGGAAACCCGGCACTGGCCAGCATCCCCACACCGCTGCACATCACCGGGAAACTCGACCTGAAGCGGAACCTGGGCCAGGAGGCGATATCCAATGGCTGGCAGACCCTAATAGTCGGCGGGAACGCGTTCACGAAAATTCTACCATCCCAGACCAAGCAGTACGACACGGGAGGCAAAATCTGGACGGAGACACCTCTTTGGGTAGCGGAGGATGAGATTCCGTACAAGTCTCCCGGGGCGCAGCTAGCGTGGGACTTCAACTCCAACCGACCCTTTAATCCGCAGGCCGTGCTCGCGGTTCTCAACTCCGACACCAAGGCACTCGACAATGAAGGACCTGTATCCGGCCCCGGCTGGACCGGCACCAAGTACACATTCGTTGTCTCGCATCCGCAGGACACGGGCGGCGTGGTCGACAGCATCACCTGCACCATGGACGTAGACGGCAAGGGCTACATCCGCAACCTGACTCAGACCACAGTGTTCGCAACAGGCGGCAACGCGAGTACGTCAGGAAAGCAGATCTACACTGCCGACTTCAAATTTAGCGACTTCGGCACCCGCTTCTCGGTCACACCGCCACCCGCCAGCCAAACCAACACCGACATCGGCGTGGCCGCCCTCCAGTTCTGAGGCAGTCGCCGGGCGCGATCGATTAAGGACTCCCTCGCGTGCCGCGAAGCCCGCGGGGGAGCACCGGCTTGTCGTCCTCACCCCCGTTCCGTCCGGTGTGAAGCACCGTAGGGTGGCAAGCATGGGCATGCGACTAGCAAGACACCGTTCGGCGCTGCGGTCGCCGAGGCCGTCCCAGCCGCCGCTTGCGATGCGGCGAAGTTCGACAGCAGCGACGCCCGCTTTATCAGGCTGGGCAAGAACGCCCTGTTTCATCTACCGACGAACCGAGCCCGGCGATGACGCTGAGTGCAAATATCAGGACATAACGCGGAACGGCGACTGTAATACAATTCCACCTATCCGATACAGGGTGTGCTCCCCTGGCTCGCACCACCATACAGGAATATCGTCCTTTACTTGCGGATTCGCCATAGAATTGTGTCGGTCACACCACGGCCAGGGCGTCATCAGTACATCAATCACCTCGTACTGCACTATGTCGGCCAACTCTATTACCGCATTAGCGTGGTTTCCTGCGTCAAGTTTCCGCCCCCACAGGTAAAGCGCCCCTTCCTTGCGCGGGACTATACCGAAATGCTCATCAATGCTCAGCGAGAGCTCGTGCCCCGCACCCGCCGCCCGAACGTCTGCCTCAATCATCTCCAGGGCTGACTCAAACATCAACCGCCGGCGCACAAACCCCATGAAACTCGCTCACCTCCTTCATGACACTCGCTCACCATCTAATTCCATATCGCTGCGCTCGCGTAGATATGGCGCTTCCATGGAGTTGGGAAGCGGTACCGCCTCGAACTCGAATGACCAGCCGTTAGCGGACGGTATCCCCGGCCACCGGATGCGGGACCCGCGCGGGCCAGGGAACTCCGCGGCCTCCGCCCCGGTGCCGGGTTCCTGGCGGAAGCTGGCAAGCCACTGGTCGAGGAACGCGATCAGCCCACCTGTCCGCAGTGCCCTAGGGCCGATCGCGTGGCAGGTCACTGAGAGGATGAACTTCCCCGCGCGCTGGGCGCGCAGCTTGGTGCGCACGTCCGCGAGGCGCTGCGCCTGTCCGCGGCGCGCGGGGCTGGTCCCGGCCCGTACTGCCTCAAGGTAGAACCTGCTGCCGTTGCCTTCGACCAGGAAGTCCGGGTGGGTGCGCTCGCCGGGCAGGTCGGGTGGATCGTGACCGTGTAGCCGCTGCGCCGGTATACCTCATGGAGGTAGAGTCCCCAGAACCCGGACTCGAAGGACTCATCGTCCTTCCTGCTCGCTAGGGCGCCCCGCAGCTGGCTCCTGTCGTCTCCCTCGGGCACGCGGGACAGCCAGTCTTCTAGCAGCCAGCGGACCTCGCCGCTGGACGGGCGGGCCGAGCGGCCGAGGAACGGGAAGACCCCCTCGTTATGCTCCCGGCGGCCCTCATCCGTGCGAAGCCGACCATCGAACAGCTCGCCCATTCGCGCCTCCGGGTAGATCGTATGCCGTCCGCCATGGGAGGCTCTCACCGTGGCCAACGCGAGATCGTGTGACCGGTAGGGGCAGGTCAAGCCCGGCTGGCCGCGCCGCGAGCGCCAAGCAGCCGCCCAGCTGGGACTGCAGGGAGCGGGCACTGACAACCATGTCGCTGATCGGACCTGGCGGCGGTTGTCTGGGGCCGAACGCGAAGGTCTTAATGTCGATGAGGGTAACTGGGGCGGGCGACAGTTCCGCGCTCAGGTAGCCCGTCACGGCCGCGACGTCGCCCGCGCCGCGTAGGCGAGGGATGAGGTCGCGGATAGGGTCATCAAGTTCGGAAGCGTGGGTCTCGCTCGTCCCGCACATGAGCGGCGGGGCGGTCTCCGCTGGCCCCTCCAGGGCGCTCGCCATCCTTGCAGCGGCTAACTGGTATGCACGCGGCGTTGCCCCGTGGATACTGGCAGATATGCGCGGATGGCGGGCTGTGCAGGACGCCCTGAGCGGGCGGCGGATCCTTGGGCGGGACGGGAGCCAGGACCAGGGGGCGGACGCAGGCGCCGAGGACGACCTCGCGGCTGAGCTGGCCGACAACTACTACCGGCTGTACCACAAGAGGATGCAGTCAGTCGGGCTCCGGGACATGGCCCGGCAGTTGCCTAGCCTGGTCGGGCAGGCAGTCCGGCTCGCCTGGGAGGCCGGGCCGGCGACGACGGTGGCGACCATCGCGGCCAACGTCGCCTCCGGGGCGTCCGGCGGCTATGCGCTCTTCGCAACCAACGGCGCGCTGTCGGCCGTGCTGGCGGGCGGCCCCACCCTGGGCCGGGTCCGCGCGGCCATTCCGGCGCTGGTCCTGATCGCGGTCTTCTCCGCCATGCAGTCCGCCCTGTCCGCAGGCGCGGGGTTCGCGCAGGCCCGGCTCCAGCCGCAGGTCTCCCGCGCGGCCGAGGTACGGTTCTTCGACCTCACCACGAAGGTCGAGCTGGCCGCCTACGACGATGCCGACTTCCACGAGCGGATGCAGCGTGCCCGGGACCGGGGCATGTTCACGGCGTCGGACGTGGTGAACGACGTCATCGGCTGCCTTACCGGCATCACTGGGATCGCGAGCGCCGCGGTCGTGATCGGCGTCCTGCAGCCGCTGCTCCTGGTGCTGCTGCTGGCCGCGCAGCTGCCGGGCGCCTGGTCGGCGGTCCGGTCGGCGCGCATCCGGTACGTGACCCAGTTCGCGCTGACTGACGCCTCCCGCCGCAAGTGGATCCTCGCCACCCTGATGGCCGACCGCCGCACCGCCGCGGAGCTTCGCTCCTTCACGATGCGCCCGTTCCTGCTCAGCCGCCTCGCGCAGCTGGCCAGCTACCAGCGGGACGCGCGGCTGGTGGCCGCCCGCCAGACCACCGTCACCCGGGTGATCGCGTCAGTGGCCGGCGGCGTCACCACCGGCGCCGTCTACGCCGGCCTCGGCCTGATGCTCATCGGCGGCTGGCTGCCCCTGTCGGCCGCGGGCACCGCCGTGCTGGCGATCCGCTCCGCGGGCGGCTCGCTGCAGCAGTTCCTGTTCGCCGTCAACAGCTGTTACGAGGATGGGCTGTACTTCGGTGACTACCTCGCGTTCTGCGCGGACGCGGCGGACCGGGTGGCCGCCCTCCAGCAGCCGCGCCGCCGCCCGCCAGGTTCGACCAGATCGAGGCCCGCGGCATCTCCTTCAGCTACCCCGGCACCGACAGGCTGGCGCTGGACGACGTGACGGTTACCATCGGCCGCGGCGAGGTCATCGCGCTAGTGGGCGAGAACGGGTCCGGCAAGACCACCCTGGCCAAGCTGCTGGCCGGCCTGTACCGGCCCACGTCGGGCACGCTGTCCTGGGACGGGACGGACCTCGCCGCCACCGACCTGGACAAGCTTCGCGAGCAGGTCGCGGTCATCGCCCAGGACCACGCGAACTGGCCGCTGTCGGTAAGGCACAACATCACCATGGGCCGCGACCTGGACTCCGGCCGGCTGGTGGCCGCCGCCGTGGCCGCTGGGGCCGACACGGTGATCGACGGGCTGGCCCACGGCTACGACACCCTGCTGGCCCGGCAGTTCAAGGATGGCGCGGAACTGTCGGGCGGGCAGTGGCAGCGGATCGCCGCGGCGCGGGCCTTCTACCGCACCGCGCCGCTGCTGATCATGGACGAGCCCACGGCCGCCCTCGACGCCCGCGCCGAGTACGCGCTCTTCTCGACGCTCCGGGTGTACGCGGCGACCCGGTCGGTCCTGCTCATCACGCACCGGCTCGCCAGCGTTCGCCAGGCCGACCGGATCTACGTGCTCGCCCACGGGAAGCTAGCCGAGCAGGGCACCCACGAGGAGCTGATGGCTCTCGGCGGCCAGTACGCGGAGCTCTTTACCCTGCAGGCCTCCCAGTTCGAGGACTGACCGCTTGCTGTCGGATCCGCAAATAAATGGACAGCGTCCACGTTTTTTGCGCAGCGTCCGCGCAAATCCGCAGATTGATGCGCAATGAGAGATGAGTCTGAGTCCGTCCGCGGAGAATGGGCAGACCGCCACAGCAGCACGCAGTGGAGGCTCGCCTCCTCCGGCCGAATCCACTACGCCGGACTGCGCAAGCTCCTCATCGAGTACGTTGACCGCCTCGCAAGAACTATTGACCACGGAGAGTCAACTGCCTCCAGCTGGCAGTAGCCAGTCGGCAGCGCCACTTGTGACGATGACCGCTGGTCAGCGGAATTGGACGGTAGTTAGCGGATGTCGAGCCGTGCCACCACCTTGGGCGGCCGGCACACCTACACGGCCTTGTCGGAGATCCTCGACACCGACGCAGAGGCATGCCGTGCTCGTTACCTGCACCGGATCACCGAAGGCGACAAGGTCATCAGCGAAGAAGAGATCACCGGCTATGCCTACCGCCCACCATGGAACGTGCTCGAGCGTGAACTGGTGACCGCTGGCTTCATCCAGACCGAAGGCGCCGAAGGGCGCCTCGCCTGGCGGCTCGCCTGAGACCAGCGTCCAGGCCCAGCTCACCCTGCCGAACCGCCGCCCACTGCCGGGCGCATCAGTCTTGCGACCGAGACATCGGTAGCAGATAGATCCGGTATTCAGCCGTCGCCGACACAGACCTTAGGCGCGTTATGTGGGTTGATCCTGGCGTGTCGGCTTGAACATGGGGCGGCCTCTGCGGAAGACAAGTGAGTGTCTACGTCACTCATCCGCAGAGGCCGTCCCTTATGTTGCCAACTGAAGACCTGTTCGTCTACGTCTACGTGCTGGTCCACGACCTGATCCTTGCCGGGACGATCAGGATCCCGCACCGCCCGGGGGCCTTCCCCGGCCTGCACCGATGCCGAGCTGCTGGCGATCGCGGAGGTCCGGCACCTGCTGGGCCGGCGCAGCGAGGCCGGGTTCCTGGCCGAGGTCGGGCGGGACTGGGGCCACCTGTTCCCGGTGCTGCCGCACCAGAGCGAGGCCAACCGGCGGACCCGCTGGCTGTGGGGCGCGTTCGAGCAGCTCAGGGCAGTACTGGCCGCCCGGCTGCCCGAGGACGACTGCCAGCAGGTCGATACGTCCGCGCTGCCGGTCAGGCACCCGTCCCGCGTCCCACTGGTCCTTGTGCGGCTCCAGGGCCTCCAGGTCCAGGAACGGCCAGCCACCAGCACCCGTCCCCGTCCCCGTCCCCGTCCAGCAGCGGGTACAAGCCAACGTGGACCGTTCGAATCGAATTTTGGGTTTGCGCGGCTGGACGAGGAAACTGGCCCCTTCGGTCTGCCCGGTTCGTGTAGGCCCGCCTGGCTGGTTCTCGCTGTCAGTCGCTGACCTCCTCGGGCCTGTCGAGGAGGTCGATGGTTCGCCCGCGAAGCGGCGGCGTGTGGGAGCATTGGCGGCCACCTGCGAGGTGGTCGCATCCGGCTCGGATCTTCTCGATATACGCGCGCCGCGCATATATATGCGGCACTCTTGCTAGAGTCTCCATGGTGCGTTTAAGTGCGCGTGTAAATCAGTGCGGGAGTCAGCCGTTGACTGGGCGGCGCTGCGGGGCGGGGGCGCGGAGTGGGCGGACCTGGACCCGCTTGAGTTCGAGCGGCTGCGGCAGATGGTGGCCGGCACGGGAGGCGGCTCAGACCGGGTTCTCGGCACCCTGTCGGATCGCGAGATAGCCAGCGCGCTCGGGTTCGTCGGCCGCGATGGCGAGGTCACGACAGGCGCGCTGCTGATGCTCGGCCGGCCCGACGCGTTGCGTCGCTACCTGCCGACGCATGAGTCCGCATTCCAGGTGCTGCGAGGTCTCGAAGTTGAGGTCAACGACTTTCTGCCATATCCGCTCCTGCGGCTGGCCGAGGAGATGCTCGCCCGGTTCCGGGCGCGTAACAGCGAGGCTGAGGCGGACTTCGGGCTGTTGCGAGTCGCGGTGTCCGCCTATTCGGAGACGGCCTTTCGCGAGGTACTGGCCAATGCGCTGGTGCACCGCGACTACACGAGGCGGGGCGCGATTCACGTTCAGTGGAGCGAGGATCAGCTCGAGGTCTCTAGTCCCGGCGGGTTCCCGAGCGGCGTCCGGCTGGACAACCTGCTCGTGGCCCCGCCGCACCCGCGCAGCCCGCTCCTTGCGGATGCCTTCAAGCGGGCGGGGCTGGTCGAGCGGACCGGGCGCGGCATCAACCGGATGTTCGCCGAGCAGCTCCGTGTTGGCCGCTCGGCCCCGGACTACGGCAGAACCTCCGACGCGCACGTGGTCGCCGTCCTGCCGGGCGGGCCGGCCAACCTGTCCATGACCAGGTGGGTGCTGGAGCAGGAGAGCCAGCAGGGCTCGCCGCTGCGGCTATCAGAGGACGTTTCGCGGGCGTATAGCCGTGATGTCGCAGTGTGATCATGTGGATGTGTGTCGTTACGGCCCGTCGAGGGGCTTGGCGGTGCTTGCATAGCCTGCATGAGCGATCGCAAGTCGTACCCGAGTGATTTAACTGATGAGCGGTGGGCGCTGATCGAGCCGGTGCTCGCGGCGTGGAAGGCCAGGCACCCGTCGGCCAGTGGCAGCCGGGGCGGCTACGAGATGCGGGAGATCGTCAACGCGATCTTGTACCAGAGCCGGACGGGCTGCCAGTGGGAGTACCTTCCCCATGACCTGCCGCCGCGCAGCGCGACGTACTACTACTTCGCCAAGTGGCGCGATGACGGCACCGACCAGGTGATCCATGACCTGCTGCGCTGGCACGCGCGGGAGAAGAAGGGCCGCAAGGCCGACCCCAGCCTGGTCGTGCTGGACACCCAGAGCGTGCACTCGGCCGCGTCGGTCCCGGCTGAGACGACCGGGCGGGACGCGGGGAAGAAGGTGCCCGGGCGCAAGCGGGGCCTGGCGGTGGACGTCCTGGGCCTGGTGATCGCGGTCGTGGTCCTGGCGGCGTCCGCGCACGAGAACACCGCCGGGACCGCACTGCTGGACCAGGTCGCCGCGAGCACCCCCACGGTGACCACAGCGCTGGTTGACCAGGGGTTCAAGAACTCGGTCGTCGCGCACGGCGCCACCGTCGGCATTGACGTGCAGGTCGTTGAGCGCAACCCCGCCGACAAGGGGTTCGTGCCCCAGGCGAAGCGCTGGGTCGTGGAGCAGACGTTCGGCATCTTGTCCTTCCACCGGCGCCTGGTCCGTGACTACGAGCACCGGCCCTCCAGTTCGGTGTCGCGTGTGTACTGGGCGATGACCGACGTGATGGCCCGGCGGCTGCCCGGCGCCTCCGTACCCTCCTGGCGGGCCGCGTGACCACGGCGGACCCGGGCAGGCACCTGCTGGACAGGATCGACGCCCGCGAGCAGGCACTCGCACGCGAGGCCAGCGACGTCCAGGCCCGCATCGACGGGCGCACCGCCCGGCTCCGCGAGGTCAGCGAGGCGATCAGCGACCTGCAGGTCACCCGCAAGACGCTCATCTCCCTCGCCGGCCAGGACGACGCCCAGCCTGCCGGCGCCCCGGCCGAGCCCGCGCCGGCGCTCCCCGAGCATCCCGCCTACCAGCAGATCCTGACCGCGTTCACCGACCTTGGCCGTCCCCTCCGGGCCCGTGACCTCTGCGTGGCCCTGGACTTGCCGATCGCTTCCAAGAACACCGAGAACATCCGCTCCAAGCTCAAGCGCCTCGTCAGCCGCGGCATCCTCATCGAGACCGAGCCCGGACTGTTCGCCCTGCCGCGCCCCTAGCGCTGTACCAGGCGACGTTTGCCAGGGACGACTGCCGGCTCACGCGCTCAGCAGGCGCCGGAGCGCTGGCAGGTAAGAGGAGTCAGCCAATTTGAGCTCCTCTACCTGAGCCGCTGTGAACCAGCCGATGGCGTCGTGCTCGTGCGGCTGCATGTTCGACACCTCGCCCCGCCAGCGGCGCGAGGCCCACACGGTGAGATCCAGGCTGCGCTGCGGGTCGACGCGGCGCAGGACAGGGCCGCCGTCAACGCCGCTAAGCTCCGCTCCCAGCTCTTCGGCCACTTCCCGCCGGAGCGCGTCCAAGGGATTTTCGCCAGGCTCGACATGCCCGCCGGGGAAGTCCCACACGTCGGGATTCGCCAGCCGCGCCGGCGTCCGGTGACAAAGCAGCATTTCCTGCGGTCGCAGCAAGATCACGGCCACGATGTGATGGTCCACCATCCGTCAAGTGTCACCCCCGCCAGGGCGAAGGTTGCCAGTCGCAGCACTAGCCCGGCGCAGGAGCCTCTGACCAAGACACCTAGCCCAACCCTGACGGCGAAAGGGACATCATCCCGCGAAACGTCCTCTCAGAACTGCAGGTTCTGGCGGAACTGGTGTGGGAGCGGCGGGCTACCACGGCGGAGCTCGCAGCGCTGGTGCAGCGGACTGAGGCGGAGAGCCGCAGCCTGCTGACCCGTATGGTCGAGCGAGGCTGGATAGAGGCGCGCGGTGACGGCAAAGGCCGGACCTGGCATCTGTCGGCAGCGGTCTACAGGGTGCTCGACGCGCCTGCCGGGCATGTCCGCGTTCGTGGCTTCGAGCCGCTCCAACAGGAGCAGATGATCCTGCAGTTCGTCGAAGGGCACGGGCAGATTACCCGCAACCAGGCCGCTGACCTTTGCTCCCTGCGCCGGACCAGGCAAGCCGCCTGCTGCGCCGCCTCGCATCGCAGGGCAAGCTGGAACGGCACGGCGAACGGAAGGGCGCGACCTATACCCGGCCGGGACACTAGCAGCACACCTCAAGTCTGGCGATCCGCTTCTCGCGTCCAGCGGGTACGGTCCTGCTAGTGCCTGACCGGCCGGCCCGGGCGGGTTGGTGCAGCGTCGCTAGCGTTCGGCCGATCTCGTATCGGGATGGGCGGTGCTTCCCCCGGATCCCGCGGCTAATGCGGGCGCCGCTTGGGTCAGGACTTCGATGCTTACGCTGCCAGCCTCGTCAATGACCACGTGTGGCACTTCTGGTGGGACTTATCAGGGGGAGCTCCTCCTCACCTACCTGTCGGTGCCGCGACGTTCACTGTTGTCCCTTCCTGAGGCGACCCGAGCAGGCCCGACGCCCCAGCGCGGTGCCCGTGCCCCCCAGGACCGGGGCGAGGCATCCCCGCTCGGCCGGGAGATGAACCGCTCAAGCGCGGTCCCGAGGCCGTCCTCATCGGCGAGGAGCTTCTTGATCGCGGCGACCATCGTCGGCATCGCCCAGAAGTCACCGCAGACCCAGAGGATCGCCGCGCCGATCTGCTGGTCGGCGAAGGCGGGCAGTGTTACTCCCGGCACGTGGTCGTACGGTGCGTACACCGAGTGCGTCGCGAAGATCGACAGCGCCATCGCGATGATGATCATGATGATGTTCGTGGCGAGCAGTGACACGACCCGCCCGAGGACCGGCATCCGGGACCGGAACGGCGGCGAGTCGATGAACTGCAGCCAGAACAGCAGGCCCGCACCGAAGAACGACGAGTGCATCAGCCAGATGTGCACGTACTGGTTGGTCTCCGCTAGGTCGAACGCGACCGGGAGGTGCCACACCACCATCACGAGGTTGAAGATCACCACGGCGGCGACGGGCCCGGTCACGAAGTGGAACACCGCCCGAACCGGCCGCGTCCACGAACCCGCCGCGACTACCCTGGTCACCGTCTTGCCGCTCCGCTTCGGCAGCGCGTCGAGCAGTGGCTGCCCCGGCGCGCCCCGCACCACAAATGACGGCGCGGCGAACATCAGCAGCAGGTGCTGGATCATGTGCACGAAGAAGTACGAGTCGGCCCAGTAGTCAATGGGCGACTCGACCGCGATCAGCAGTACGGCGAGTCCGCCGTAGAACCAGAGCGAGCGGATCCGCCGTTCCCGCGTCCGCTCCGGCCGCGACCGCCTAGCCAGCCGGTACAGCCCGATCTCGTGCCAGACCACGACAACGGCCACGATGATCAGGAACGGGTCAAACGACCAGTTGTCCAGAATGTAGCTCAACCCGCGTACCTCATGACCCGGGCTCCAGCGCCCGATCCAGCAACCAGAAATGGACCACTAACTCGACGACCCGTACTGGATCGGCATGACGATCGACTCGGACTTCGCCCAGGCTGTCGCCCCTGCCGCGAGCTGCCAGACGGTCAGGGTCGTCCCGGAGACCGCCAGCGCGTCGATCGTCTCGTCCGGTCCCGACGCCAGCGTCTGCGTGCCGGCGGGCACCGTCGGGAGCTGCCGCCACTGGGTGCCGGTGCCACCGATGGTCGCCGCACGCCCCCCGGAAAGGAGCACCCATGCGCCGGCGCCGTCCGGGTCGGTTACGGTGGAGGTGCCGAGTGTCCCGGACGCCTTGATCGTCCCGCTGACCGGCAGCGGTTGCGACGAGCTCACGCTGATCGACTGCAACGGCCCGGACGCGGGCGCGTTCAGGTAGAAGGCGGTCAGCCCCGCCTTGCCGAGCACGAGTGCGAGGTCCCCGTCGAGCCGCAAGATGGTCCCGTCCTGCGCCAGGGTGAGCGCCGTCCACCCGCTGCCGGGGGAATAGGAGAAGACTCCGGTGGTACCGGTAGTGCCGCAGGTGCCGCCCGCTATCAGTCCTTTCGTCTTGATATCGAACGAAACCGTGGTGACTTTCACAGTGCCGCACTGCTTTCCCGCAGCGGTGAAGCCCGTGGAGCCGGGCTTGGTGAGGGTCGTCCAGCTGGCTCCGTCGTCGGCGCTGGTGTCGATGACACCGTCGCTCAGCAGCGCGGCCAGGTCATTTCCCGAGGCGGCGAAGGCTCCGGTGGTGTTCGCGATGGCCTTCTGAAGCGGCGCTGGCGTGGTCCACGACCGGCCGCCGTTCGTGGTGGCCGCCAGCGGAGTGAACTCCAGGTCCTGGTTCGCCCGGACGGCGGCGGTGACGGTGTTCCCGTTGGCGGCGAGCACCAGCCCGCCGTTGTCCGCGACGCCGGACGGCGTGACGAGCGTCCAGTCCGCCGACTTGGCAGGCCGGGCGAACACCTCCCAGAACGTCGGATTGGCCGCCGCCGACACGACCGCGAAGGTATCGCCGGGCGTGTCGAGCGAGGTGGCGAGCGACGAGGTGGCCGCGGCGGCAGTCCCTGGAGTGCCCGCTGCCCCGGCCGGAGACGAGCCGCCTGACGAGCACGCCGCGAGCAGGCCGAGCGCCGTGACCGCGCTGGCGACCATGCAGGCAGTCCGGTTCCGGCGGGTCACTTGGCCTGTCCAAGCGACTGGCGGACCGAGTCGGCCATCAGCCCGGCGAACGACGAGAGCGATGCCCCCGTCCCCGGTCCCGGGTCGTCGTTGATCTCCTGCTGCATGACGCCGTTGGGACTGATCACGAACGCGATGTCGTTGTGTGCGGTCATCGCACCGGCCGGCAGGTTCTCGACCTCGATGCCGAAGCGGCGCCAGACGTTGGACAGCTGGCTGAGCGACCCGGTGAGGAAGAGCCAGTTGGGTACCTTGTTCAGGTACTCCTGGTCGGTGAACGCCTGGGTGTAGGCGGTGGAGATGTAGGTCGGGTTGGCGACGACGGCGACCAGCTCCGTGTTCTTCGCGGAGCTGCCGAGCAGCGTGTCGGCGGACCGCATCTCCTGGGCGATCAGCGGGCAGTCGGTGGTGCAGACCGGGTCGAGGAAGGCCAGCAGCACGGCCTTGCCGCGCAGGCTGGTCAGCGAGACGGTCTTGCCGTCCTGGCTGGTGAGCGTGAAGTCCGGGGCAGGGATGTTCAGGGTGCCCGAGTCGCCCGCGAGGGCCTCGGCGACAATCGGGTCGGCGTTCGGGTCCGTGGTGGCCAGGGCCATCGGCGCGGCCCCGACGAGGATCACCGCGAGCGAGGCGACCCCGGCAACGGCCCACGCGGGCGCGGCGGCGAAGCCCCGGACCGCGCGGTCAAGCCTGCGTGCCCACCCGGCGACGGGCACGCCGCTTACCGTGGGCGGGAGAGCCTCCGTTGGTGCCGGCGCCTCCGCCGGCGCCGCGGCGGCGGGCGCGAGCCCGAGGCAGCCGCCGATGAGCAGCCCGATTAGCGGGACCATGCTGTTCGGGTCCGTCCCGAGCCCGCCCAAGAAGCCAAGATCCTCGATGAGCACCCAGTCCGCGAGGCAGAAGACGGTCGCCGCGAGGACCACGATCCGTGTCGCCCGCACGTCGCCGCGGACCGCGCCCCAGGTCAGGCCCGCGCCCAGGCCCGCGACCGCGATGACCGCGACGAGGTTGACGGCGAACCCGTGGGACTGCGTGAAGTTCCCGAAGCCGGAGACCAGTACCTCAAGGAAGTGTGGCTGCGACGTCGCTGCCATCGATTTGATCATGGACGCCAGGTTCCCCGGCTGCCCGCCGCTCTTCCCCTGCCAGAACCCGTTGGACGGCCAGGCCTGCAGCAGCGCCATGCCGAGGAAGAAGACCCCGTTGAGTCCGAGCAGTACCCGCGCCGCCGTCGGCCGCTCCCAGGTCCGATCGGACAGCAGCAGGAACGCGCCGGCCACCACGTACAGCAGGGCGCCTCCCGGCGCGCCGTACAGGAGGGTGAGCTGCGGTGCGAAGATCCCGCCGAACGCCTCGCCGAACCCCCAGACGATCAGTCCCCAGGCGATGCCGGAGGCTGCCGCCAGCCGGGACGACAGGCCGCGCGCCGCGAAGCACATCCACAGGCCGATGCCGACCTGGATCCAGACTGCCGAGGCGGCGGCGGTGATCGGGTGGTAGTCCCACAGGTTCACGCCGTAGTTCATCAGCGACACGACCCAGCCGGGCGACCCGGCCTCGATCGGCTTGATCACCTGATCCGCCAGGCCGCCCGCCATCTGCGGCTGAGCCTGCAGCAGCCCGTCGAAGACCCACAGCAGACCGAAGAAGGTCCGCAGGAACCGGCGCGCCGGCGGCTCCCGCCAGCCGCGCGCCGTGGCACCGCCCAAGGCGGCGAGGCTGGCGAAGCTGAGCGTGCCGGCACCGCGCTTGTCGGCAGCGGGACCGCCGGAGATCGCAGTGCGCGTCGCGCCCCAGGCGATCAGCAGGACTAGGAAGATCAGCGCGATGATGACCAACTGGTGTCCGAGGGCGCTGCGGAACGCGTTGGTGAGAATCGAGCTGGCAGGGGACGAACCCGAGTTCATGCCAGGCATGGCGTCACTTTAGCGGGGTCGAACGCCCGGACCGTGCGTCCCGGGCTAACATGAGTAAAATGTCATATACGTGGTCAGACGTGTTTCGCCGCAGGTCGTCGGCCGCTCAGCTAGGGGGGAGCGGACGTGAGGTGCGCGTGGTGCTCGCCGCGTAGGGATCAAGGACGGGCGGCGGCGTCGCTCCGCGTGCCCAGATCCCAGACTCTACGGAGCCTGGTTGGGGCGCGGGGCGGCGGACAGGCTCGGCAGCGCTGTGGTCGAGCCGGTGGACTTCTTCCCGGCGTTCCAGATGGAGTCGATCGTCGCCTGCTCGGCGCTGAGGGTGGACATGCCCTTCGCCAGCGTGGCCTCGGCGGCGGTCCTGGCGGTGCCGGGAGCGGCCTTGAGCACGGTCTCCATGTCGCCCTGGACCGTGGTGGCGTCGAAGGTCCAGGTGATGACGTCGTTGTCGGCGGTGTCCAGGTTGAGCGAGTGGAGCGACTCGGTCACCTGGTAGTTGTCGAAGTCCTCGAGTGATTCGTTGCTCGCGACCTCGCAGTTGGAGGCACCGTAGCCGATGACGGCGATCGCGGTCGAGAACTCGGCCTCGTCGCCGCCGAGCACCGCCTGGTAGGCGGTGGCCGAGTCACGCAGCCCTCCGTCGCAGGATCCCACGCCCGCGGTGACGTCACCGAAGTAGCCGGCCAGGTCGCTGGCCCGCTGTGGCTGCGAGGGCGTGCGGGTCAGCGCGACGAGCACGCCGCCGACGATGAGCACCGCGAGCACGACATACGCCCACCACGGCGTGCGCTTGGTTGCCCAGCCCCTGCTGCGCAGCGGGACGGTCGAGGGCTTGGTCTGCGTCGGTGCGGTCATCACACTGCTCTTTCTGGGGGTCAGGAGGCATTCATGAGCGCCATGCCGGCGGTCAGCTTGGCCTGGGTGACGGGGCCGTACAGGTGCTCGACGATCTGGTGTCTGGCGTTGAGGAAGAAGGTCTGCGGGAGCGCATCGACGCTGTACGCCCTGGCCACGATCATGGTGGGGTCAAAGCCGGTCGGGTAGGTGACGCCCTTGGCGACGATGAACTTCTCCGCGCTGGCCGCGACGTCGTTCTCGTCGAGGCCGACCACCGCGACCTTGCCGTCCTGCTGCTTGTACCAGGAGGCGAGCAGCGGTGTCTCCTGCTGGCACGGCTCGCACCAGGAGGCGAAGAAGTTCACGATGACCGGCTGGCCCGCGTACTGGCTCAGCGAGACCTGTCCGGACCTGCCGAGAGCGGAGACCGTGAAGGGCGGGGCGTTCTTGTAGACCTTGGGAGCGCTGCCGCCCGTTGTCAGCAGGCTGACCGCGATGATCGCGGCGATGAACACCACCACGATGCCCGAGGTGATCTTGTGCCGGCCAGCGAACCGCCAGAAGGAGCGCGGGCCATCGCTGGCCATCTCCAGCGGCGTCTCCGGGATGCCCGGCGCTCCGTCGCTGGCCGCGCTGCCGATGCTCATCGCCTGCCACTCCCTTGGTCTTCTGCTCCGTGGGCACGGGCCACCGCGCGGACCAGGGGCAGCCCGAGTCCGGTGCCGCTCTGCCCGCCGTCGCCTGTCCGGAACCGGTCGAAGATGAGCGGCATCTGGGCCGGCGCGATGCCGCTGCCGGTGTCCGCGATGATGATCCGTGCCGACATGCCAGGATAGTCCCTGATGGCTGACACCTGGGTGACGTCTGCCTGCCCGGTACGGCGGACCGCGTTCTCAAGGAGCGCGTCGGCCTCCCGCACCGCACCGGGGAGCCTGCCTGGCTCAGCTGGCGACGAGCTGATAGCCCTCACCCCGCACGGTCTTGATGAGTTCGAAGCCCAGCTTGGAGCGGAGCCGGCGCACGCATACGTCGACCACGTTGGAGCCGGGGTCGAAGTCGTAGCCCCAGACGGAGGAGAGCAGCCTGCCCTTCGAGACCGACTCCCCGACATGCTCGGCCAGCTCGCGAAGCAGCAGGAACTCCAGGCGCGTCAGTGGTATCGGTCCCTGTCCGATATCGACAACGAGCCGCGCGAAGTCGAGCAGAACGTTGCCGACCTGGATGACCTCGGCGGCCTGCGGCGGGGCGAGCGGGGACGCCAGCGGTCTGGGCGGGGCGGTCCTCTGGTCGGCTTCCTCCGCTGGGGACTCGGTGCGCAGCTGGACCCGGACCCGGGCGAGTAGCTCGGCGAGGGAGAACGGCTTGGTGAGGTAGTCCTGCGCGCCGCGTTCGAGCAGGTCCACCTTGGTGGCCACGTCGGCGACGCAGGACAGCACGATCACCGGCTGGTCGGACCGTCGCTCAAGCAGGCCGCGCAGCACCTGCCTGCCGTCGGAGTCCGGCATGACCAGATCGAGGATGACCAGGTCGTAACGGCTCTCGTCGGCGGCGCGCAGCGCCTGCACGCAGTTTCCCGATAGGTCGACCGTGTATCCGGCGGAGGTCAGGGCGCGGCCGATGAACGAGCGGATCTTGGGCTCGTCATCGACGACGAGGATGCGCCCATGCTGTCCCACCTTCACCTGCCAGCCACGTCCGGTATTTCCACCTGATGCTGCATGCTGCTGCTGCATGGGGAGTTTGGCGCGGTCAACCGGCGCACCCAGGCCGGGCGCGGTTGTCACGCGAACGACACGCAATCGATTGCTTGCGGCGCGACGGAGCTTACCTTCTCTCCGGTCCTCGCGCTATCCCTGGCATTTCGACGTCTTCCATGACAATTTTGTCATTTAACGTGCTAGACGTTGCAGTCGTGGCATCAGTGACGCCACTATCAAGGGTCGTATGCAGGAGATCGCGCAGCTTTGGTGCGCGCGAGCTACCTCACGGCCCTTGAGTAGTTGAGCGCAGCCGCCGAGCGTGCTGCGCAGGAACAGAGGTGGTATCCGGTGTCCCTACCAGCTCGGGTGGCGACCCTCGTAGTCGCCTTCCTGGCGGTTGTCAGCGGCGTGGCCTTCGTCACGCTGCATATCATCGGCGCGCAGCCGCCAGTTGAGAATTATGCTCCGTACGCGGAGAACGGGTCGGTTAACGTCACGCTTGAGACGACTGCCCAGAGCACCTCGGGTAACAAGCCAGACTGGGTGTCGTACTGGATTCAGAACCCGCAGACGCACCAGTTCGAGCACACGACCTCCTTCCAGGTTCCCGCGAACACCACCGTGAACGTGACGATCCTCGGGTACGACGGCTGCACGCCGCTCCGCAACCCGCTGTGGGGCCAGGTGGCTGGGGTGACGGGCAACGCCGAGCAGGTGACCTACTTCAACGGCAAGACGTACTCCGCGCCGAAGTCGATCTCGACCTTCGACTCCTGGGCGGACTGCTCGGTCCAGCACACCTTCGCCATCCCCGGCCTCGGTATCAATGTGCCGATCGCGTCCGTGACGACGCTGAACGAGAACCAGAACCTGTGCGGGACCTCGCCGTGCACCGCGAACAACGCCAGTGAGGCGCAAGCCCCGCACACGGTCGTTAAGTTCAGCTTCAAGACGCCCGCCACGACCGGGACCTACCGCTGGCAGTGCTTCATCCCATGCGGTCTCGGCTACGTGGACGGCAACGGCGGCCCGATGGGCAACGTGGGTTACATGATGGGCGAGATGGAGGTGTCAGCCTGATGGCAGCCGACGTATCAAGCGCATCCGGCACTCCGGTTGTCGCCGGCCGCAAGAGCGATGCCAAGGTGCTGCTGATCACCTGGATCGTGGTGTCCGTGATCGCCACCCTTATCGTGGCGCTGGTCTGGGGGCCGCACATGCCGCCCGGCCGCGCCTCCACCACGGCGGCGAGCCAGCAGTTCGACTACCAGGTGCTCGGCTCCATCGCCACGCCGGTCGTCGTCGGGGTGCTGCTCTACTTTGGCTACGCGCTCACCTTCTGGCGGCGCAAGCCGGGCGACGACACGGATGCCGCACCGCTGCACGGCAACACCAAGATCCAGGCGACCTGGGTCATCGGCACCACGGTGGTCGTGCTCTTCCTCGCCGCGTTCGGAACCTACGAGCTGATCGTCCCCGCCAGCGCCGGCGCCGGCGAGGCCCGCAGCCGATCTGGAAGCCGGCCGGCAGCACGACAAGCTCACTCACCTCGTGGACGCCTGGCGGCAGCAACATCCTGCAGGTGCAGGTGATCGGCCAGCAGTGGGCGTGGACCTTCCGCTACCCGCAGTTCGGTGGCTTCGAGACCACGCAGCTCGTGCTGCCGGTCAACGAGCCGGTCGCGCTCAACGTGACGAGCCTGGACGTCATCCACAGCTTCTGGGCCATCCAGCTCGGGGTGAAGGCCGACGCCAATCCGGGCCTCGACAACGTCGCGTACACGACGCCGCAGCAGACCGGCAATTTCGAGGTCCGCTGCGTCGAGCTCTGCGGCATCTGGCACGGCTCCATGTACACCCAGGGGTCGGTCGTCTCCGCGACGAACTTCGTGGCGTGGGCGCAGCAGACCGAGACCAAGCTCGCGGCCGTGACCAAGCTGCTCCCGCCATACGCGCCGAGCTACGACCCGACCGTGGTCAGTGATCTCGGCAAGGTCAACACCGAGCTCGGACTGACGGGTGCGGGAGGCGGTTACTACAACCCGGCGGACCCGGTACAGCCGTAGGAAATCAGGAGCGAGGAAAACCCATATGGCTATCGAAACCCAGCCGGCCAGCGCGCCCGGCGGCGGTGACCCGGGCCCGGCACACAAGCAGCGCAACTTCTGGCTCGGCCAGGGCATCCACACCGCCGCGATCGGCGCGTTCATCGGCTACATCTTCGGCCACTGGCTCGGCAACTACGTGGGCAGTGGCTACCAGCAGGTCGGTACTTCCGACGACAACGACATGGCGATCGTGCTCGGCCTGGGCTTCTTCATCGTGGGCTGGCTGATCGGACTCGGCGTCTTCAACGACCTGGGCAGGCAGATGCTCGGCAAGCCGGTCAACGGCAACGGGCACAACGGCAACGGCGGCACCGCGAAGTACTTCAAGTACACCCTCGACCACAAGGTCGTCGGCCTGCAGTACCTCATTGGCACGCTGGTCTACTTCTTCACCGGCGGCCTGCTGGCGATGGCAATCAGGACCGAGCTGCTCTCCCCCAGCTATCACATCATGTCGCCGACCATGTACCTCGAGGTCGTTGGCGAGCACGGCACGATGATGATGATGATGATGACCTCGGTCATCCTCGGGCCGTTCGGCAACTACCTGGTGCCGCTGATGATCGGCTCCAAGAAGGTGGCGTTCCCGAGGATCGAGGCGCTGTCCTTCTGGCTGACCCCGTGCGCCTACCTGATCCTGCTGTCGAGCTTCCTCGACGGCGGGTTCCCGACCGGATGGACCGGCTACGCGCCGCTGTCCACCCAGGCGGGCGAGGGAATGGACTCCTACGCGGTCGCCTTCGGCCTGATGGGCGTCTCGATCATCTTCGCCGGCTTCAACATGGTCTGCACGATCATCTGCTACCGCGCGCCTGGCATGCGCTGGAGCCGGCTGCCGATGTTCGTTTGGTCGATGCTCACCACTGGCCTGCTGCTGGTGCTCGCCGCCCCGGTGCTCGTCGGCGGCATGTACATGATCCTCACCGACCGGACCGCGCAGACCGCGTTCTTCACCCAGCAACTGGGCGGCAGCTCCTACCTGTACGAGGACCTGTTCTGGTTCTTCGGCCATCCCGAGGTCTACATCCTGGCCTTGCCAGGCTTCGGTGTCGTCTCCGAGATCCTGCCGGTCTTCACCAGGAAGCCGCTGTTCGGCTACAGGGTCGGCGCGGCCGGCATGTTCGGCGTCGCGATCCTCTCCTTCTTCGTCTGGCAGCATCACCTGTTTGACTCCGGCATGGACCCGGACATGCGACCGCTGTTCATGCTGACGACGGAGCTGATCTCGATCCCGACCGGCTTCATCTACCTGGTAGCGATGGGCACCTTCTGGAAGTCGAAGATCAGGCTCACGGTCCCGATGCTGTTCGCGATCGCGCTGTTCATCAACTTCCTGTTCGGTGGCATCTCCGGCGTGTTCCTTTCGGACGTGCCGGCCGACACCACCGCGCACGGTACGTTCTTCGTGCTCGCGCACTTCCACTACACGATCGTGGGTGGCCTGATCTTCGCCTCCTTCGGTGCCATCTACTACTGGCTCCCGAAGGTCATGGGGATCACGATGAACGAGAAGCTGGGCAAGGTCCACTTCTGGACGATGTTCATCACGTTCAACTCCACGTTCATGCCGATGTTCGCCATCGGCCTCGACGGCATGCCGCGCCGCGTGTGGGAGTACCAGGCGAGCCTGCAGACGCTCAATGACTGGGTGTCGATCAGTGCCTTCGGCCTGGGCGTCAGCCTGTGCATCTTCATCTTCAACTTCGTGATGTCCACGGTCGTGTGGCGCAAGAAGGCGCCGCAGAACCCGTGGAACGCACGCGGCCTGGAGTGGCAGATCCCGTCCCCGCCCCCGGCCGACAACTTCGACTACATCCCGGTGGTCCTGGCGGGCCCGTACGAGTACGGCGACCCGGATGCCCTGCCCGTGGCTGACCTGCATCCCCCGGCGGGTGTCATCAGCGGGGCGCTCGTGGTCCCGGTCGAGCAGGTTCCCGCCGCGGCGGCCACCGGATCGGAGGCATAGAACATGTCTGAGCTGCATCGCAGCGGGCAGCGACGAGGCCGCCGTCCGCAAGGCGGAGGAAGAGTCCTATTACCACGAGGCCTCGCTCATCGCGATCTGGACCGGCTCGAGGCTGGCGATTGGCGCGCTGTCGTTCCTCTTCGGCGCGTTCCTGTTTGCCTACTTCTACCTGGAGTCAAGCGACGGCCACTCACTATGGCTGCCGCGCTCGACCACGCCACCGTCGAACGCGTACGGCCTGACGATCTTCCTGCTTGTCGCGGTCAGCGCCGTCGTGAACACGGTCGGCCTGCAGCGGATCAAGGCGGGCCGCAAGAGGCCGTGGGTGCTCAGCGGGCTGGCCGCCCTAGTGCTCGGCCTGGCCGCGGTCGCGCTGCAGATCGTCGAGTTGCTCTCCCTGCCGTTCCAGCCGGGTGCGTCCGGCTTCGCCAGTGTCTTCGTCGGGTTCTACCCGGTCGCACTGGTGGTCTGGCTGGCGGCCATGGTCTGGCTGGAGATCCTGCTAGCGCGCGCCAGGTCCATCCCGGCGATCGCCTTCGTGGAACGGCCGCCCACGTACGCGGAGGCGTTCGAGGTGCAGCGGTTCCAGTCCTCGCTTAGTGGTTTCACGACGGTGTGGAACTACCTGGCGGTCGTCACGTTCATCTTCTGGCTGCTGCTCTACGTTCGCTAGCCAGCGTCAGTGCACCTAGAACAGGGGAGGTCTGACTAGCAGTGTCCTCATCTGCAGCCGTCACGGTCCCGCACCTCGCGGACGGGACCGCGATGTTCTTTGGCAGCTCGATCGACTCGTTCGCGCTGCCCTACGCGGTGGTCATCGTCATCGCTGCCGCGTTGTTTGTCCTCTTCCGTGCCAAGCACTCGGGGCCGCGCCTGAAGTACCTGGCGTCCACGCCCAAGGTCACCTCGGTTATCACCAGGGAGCCGGGGCCGGCCCCCGCACCTGCGGCCAGGTCCGATGTCGCGGCCGGTGAGATTGAGGCGGGGGAGGGGCGCGGGACCGAGGCAGGGGGATCTTCGGGCCTGCGGAGCTCGCAGACGGTGAGGAGTAGGCGATCCCCTGTCAACTGAGCTTTGGTCGGCGGTGGCAGCGGGTCCTAGCGACCCGCCGTCCTTGGGTGCCGGCGGCGCCCGTAGCGGCGGTGCCGCCGGGCACCGAGTCCCGAGGGCGGTGGCTGGCGCGCTCATCGCGCTGACGGTCACCGCCACCCTGGCCCTGGCCCAGTAGCTCTTAGCGATCTATGATGATTTTCGGATTGTCGACTTGGCCTGGTATGCGAGACTTGTTCACATGAGTACCCGGGACGGGAGTGACGCCAGTGCGGCAGCACGGCGCATGGCAGGCACGCTCGCAGCGCGAGAGCAGGGCAGGCGCCGACTGAATGCCGCCACCGTCACGGTAACCGCTGCCAGCGTGGCCGCCGTGGTCGGCGTGATCGCGATCCTGCCGGGCACCTCGCACGCATCCACGGACAATTCAAGCGGCAGTTCGAGTGCCTCCGCCAACCCGGACAGCGGTACCGGTTCGCAAAGAGGCTTGCAGCAGCCGCAGAACGCACCCCAAGGGGGCGGCTCTGGTCCCGCGGGTTCCACGTCCGGCCCGACCTGGTGAGCAACTCAGAGGCAATCGGCACGTGCTAGGCAGGTGGCCTGGCTGTTTTAGCGGTACCAGCGCATGTCGGGGGAGACTGCGGTGAGCGAGCTGTCCGTGACTCTTCCCGGCTGCGGCGGAGCAGTCGCTCCTGGCTACGTCCAGTGGCGGGCGCTCGGCATGCTGATCCAGCTCGGAGTCACGCAGCCGGAGCGGCTGCCGGGTGCCAGGGAACTGCTCCACGATGACCTCACCGCGCTTGACCTTGCGTGCAGCCGGTTCCGGCCGGACTCGGAGCTGGTGGCGGTGGCGACCGCGGCCCGCAGCGCCGCGGGGCCGGTTACGGTGGGCGTCAGCCCGCTGCTCGCGGAGGCGGTGGCGGTCTCGCTGCGCGCGGCGCAGCTGACCGACGGAGACGTGGACCCAACGGTCGGCGGCGCGCTGATCGACCTCGGCTACGACCGGGATTTCGCCGAAGCTCCAGCCGCCAGACGACCGGCCAGGCCAGCTGACGGTGCCCGGGAGTCGTCTCACCGTCCGGGCCATCGCCGGATGGCGGGCGATCCGGGTGGACGGTCCCGCAGGCAAGCTGACGGTCCCGCCGGATGCCGTGCTCGACCTCGGTGCCACGGTGAAGGGCTGGGCAGCGGACCGGTCAGCCGGGCGGATCGCCGCCGAGCTCGGCTGCGGCGCACTGGTGAGCCTCGGCGGCGACACCTCGGTGGCGGCCGCCGCCGGCGGGCGGCTGGCGGATCCGGGTACAGGAGCGGACAGCGTTGCCGGACGAGTCCCCGGAGGGGCCAGCCCAGGTCGTGGCGATCAGCGACGGCGGGCTCGCCACGTCTTCGGTGGCCGCCCGCCGCTGGCGGCGCGGCGGCTATGTGCTGCACCACATCCTTGACCCGCGCACCGGCTTCCCGGCGGCACCGGTCTGGCGCACGGTCTCGGTGGCGGCGGGCAACTGCGCCGATGCGAACACTGCCGCCACCGCGGCGATCATCAGGGGCGGCGCGGCCCCGGCCTGGCTGGAGAGCCTGGGCCTGCCGGCTCGGCTGGTCGCCCGCAATGACGCGATCACGACCGTCGGTGCCTCGCCGGCGGAGCGAGGCCGATCGCGTTGAACGCGGCGTCCCAGCTCCACTGGTGGAGGTAGAGGGCGGGCGCGGCCTTCGTGATCAAGCCGGAGCTGCTGTCGCGGAAAACTCAGGTCGAAGGCATACCATTGATGGGGACAGCAGGCGTTACGGCCCGTTAACCTACAGGCCGTCTGACCTGCAGATCCGCTAAAGTGGTGGCAGGTGCGGCCCGCAGTGGCGGCACAGCGGCACGCTAGCTCATTCAGAGGCAGCCGGGAGTCAGCCTGTACCGGCCACTGGGATTGGCGGGCCATCCTAAAGGACGTGACCGGAATTACCTCATCGACCGCGCTCTGGTACGTCAGTCGCGCCACCGGAGTCGTGGCACTCGTGCTGCTGACCGTGGTGCTGCTGATTGGCCTCCTGGTCACCAGGCAGGGGCGGCTGCCGGGACTGCCCCGGTTCGCCGTCACCGACCTACACAGGAACCTCTCCCTGCTGTCCGCCGCCCTCGTCGCGGTACACGTGCTGACCGCCGTGACGGACGGCTACGTGGACATCCCGATCATTTCCGCGTTCGTCCCGCTGACCAGCCCGTATGGCCGGGTGTGGCTGTCGCTTGGCGCGGTCGCCTTCGACCTGATGCTGGCCAGCGTGATCACCAGCCTGCTTCGCCGTCACCTGTCGCGCCGGGTCTGGCGGGCGGTCCACCTGACCGCCTACGCGTGCTGGCCGATCGCCTGGTTCCACTCGATGTTCTCCAGCGGCGACCTGCTCCACGGCTTCCTGCTGGTAGTCGCGGTAGGGTGCGCGCTGGCGGTCATCGCCGGCGCGATCTGGCGAATCGGGTCCGCGGCCCGTGACGTCCCGCGGGCGGAGCGAGTCGCGCTGCAGATGTCCGCGGTTCATCATCAGCCCCCGGGCGCCAGCAGGGATGACGCCCGCACGGGAAGGAGCGCTACCACCCCGTGACCACCGCGACCACCGGCGGCACGTCCAAGGACGGCCGGGACCCGCAGCGGGCGGCCGCCGCTGGCCTCCCCCGGCTGCTGCCGGATCGAGACGCAGGCCCGCAGGACCTGACCACGCACCTGGTGTGCCACGGCCGCCTGCCCTACCGAGATCGTCCGTCCGTCCTCATCCACGACATTGCAGAATCGGGCCTGACCGGCCGCGGCGGCGGCGCCTTCCCCGTGCACCGCAAGCTCCAGGCGGTCCTCGACGCGGCGGGCAGGCGCCGCAGGTCTCCCGTTGTCGTCGCGAACGGTGCCGAGTCCGAGCCGGCCAGCGATAAGGACACCACTCTTCTCTGGCTCGCCCCGCACCTGGTGCTCGACGGCCTCCAGTTGGCAGCCGAGGCGGTAGGCGCGGACCGAGCGGTCCTCTACACCCCCGCCGACCGCGGGCAGGACGTGGGCAGGCGGCTGCAGGAGGCGATCTGGGAGCGCCAGCGCACCGTAACGGACCGGGTCCCGGTCGAGCTAGCGGTGGCGCCGCCGCGATTCCTGGCGGGACAGGAGACCGCGCTCGTCGGCCATCTGGCCGGCGGCCAGGCGATTCCGGCGTTCACGCCGCCGCGTCTTACGGAGCAGGGCCTCGGCGGCAGCCCGACCCTGGTGCAGAACGTCGAGACACTGGCGCATCTGGCCCTCGTCGCGCGCAGGGGGCCGCGCTGGTTCCGCTCTGTCGGCACCGAGGCGGAGCCAGGATCCATGCTGGTCACCGTCCGCCGGCCGTCTGGCCGGCCGCATGTCTCCGAGGTCCCGCTCGGCATCGCGCTCGCCCAGCTTCTCGGTGACCTTCCCCGCGGTGCCGCGGTGCTGCTCGGCGGCTACCACGGCACCTGGATCACCGCGGCGCAGGCGCAGGCGCTGACCCTGGACAACCGCTCGCTCGCCGCCGTTGGCGCGGGGGTCGGCGCTGGCGTCGTGATCGTGCTCCCGGCGGACCGCTGCGGCCTGATCGAGACCGCGAACGCCGTCCGCTATCTCGCCCTGGAGTCCGCGGGCCAGTGTGGTCCATGCCTCAACGGGCTGCCGCGGATCGCCGCCGCGCTCGCCCAGATCGCGGCGGGGCGGGCCCGCCGGCAGGTCCGCGCGGACCTTGAGCGCTGGTGCGGCCTGGTGACGGGGCGGGGCGCCTGCCACCATCCCGACGGTGCCGCCCGTTTTGTCCGCAGCGCGCTGGTCGTGTTCGCGGCCGAGGCCGACCGGCACCAGCGGGGTCAGTGCTCGGCTGCCAGCGCGCAGGCGTTCCTCCCGATCCCGAAGAACACCGCCCGCACCGAAGCGGACTGGAGCTAGCGCATGCCGAAGAGACTGACCGTCAACCCGATCGACTGCGCGGGGCACGGCGCCTGCGCCGAGCTGCTGCCCGAGCTCATCGCGATGGACGAGTGGGGCTACCCGCTGATCGCCCCCGGCGATGTCCCCCCGGGCCTGGAGCGCTACGCGAGAAAGGCGGTCAGCTCCTGCCCGACCCTCGCGCTGCGGCTGCTGCGATCCGGTGGCTGAACTGCTGTTACATCGAACGATCCGGCGCTGACTCGGCCCGCCGCTGGTAGGCGCTGCTGGCGATCGCCGACTCCTGCGGCCTGGTGGTCGCGGCGCTGATCCTCCTCGGCGACCGGTTCGGCCGCAGGCGGATCCTGCTGGTCACTCAGGTCGATGGGTTGGCGAAGCCGGCGTTCGTGCAGTCGTCCTGCAGGTCGTATTCCGCGTTGTTCATGTCCACTTTCTTGTTGCCGTGCAGCCCGTCGGACAGGGCCTGCAGGTCGCTCTTGAGCGGCTGGGTCGTTGCGGACTTGTAGGCAGACTCGGCGGCGCTCGTAGAGCTGGCGGAAGCGCTGGTGGCGGAGTTGTACCAGTTCCAGAAGGAGTTGCAGGCGTTGGCGTTCCCGGTGTTGGAGGAACTTCCGCCGGACCTGGCCGACACCAGGACGACGAGCACGACGATGACGGCTACGACGACCAGGCCGATGTTCGTCAGGCGCACAGGTGACCACATGGGAGAGAGCCTTCCTTAGAACCACGGGTGATACCAGATCGCACAATACAACTGGTTTCTCTGAACGTGGCACGCTCCGGCAGTGACCCGGGCTAGGGCGCAATACCACGGGCCTTGGGCAGTTACACTGTAACGCCGGTTTCCATGTTTTTGGTGACTGTAGGTAGTTTCATGCTTACCCTGGTCAGGCCGGGCTGTTAGCCATGGTGATGATGGCGGGGGAGATGCGGGTCCGGGTTTCTGCCATCGGTTCCTGGGATCGACGGACGGTGGTGGCGTGAGTGGCGGCCCCTATGCGATGGCGGGGATCCGGCAGCCGAGGGCCGGCTCCTGCCGTAGCGTTGCCTTCATGAGCGCGCGCCCGTTTGAGATCATCTGCGAGATCGAGCCTCCCGTCCGGCCTGACCTCACGCACGCCCGTCACCAGATCGGGGTGCTCACCGCGGTGTCCAGCACCTTCCTGATCCCCGATAACCACATCGGCCGTGCCACCGTCTCCAGCATCGCGGTCGCGCACGAGGTGCAGGCCATGGGCGGCCACAGCATCGCCTGCGTCAACTCCCGCGACCGCAACCTGCTCGGCTTCCGCCGCGACCTGCTCACCGCCGCCGCCTACGGCGTCAGCCAGTTCCTGTTCGTCTATGGCGACAAGCCGGGCACGGGCGGGCGGACCAGCGACCTGACGGTCCGGTCCATGATCGAGGAGGCACGCTCCCGCACGGCCACGGACCCGGCGTTCGCCGGGGTCGCGCCCTGGCGGATCGGCGTCGCCGCCGGCCTGAAGCCGCTGCCCCGGTGGAAGCACGACGCCGACTTCATCTTCAGCCAGGTCAGCTACTCAGCCGACGCCCAGCTGCGCTGGCGCGACGCCAACCCGGCCGGCGTTCCCGTCTACGCCGGCGTCATGGTCTTGGCCAGCGCCGCCATGGCCCGCCGCCTGGCCGCCACCATCCCCGACATCGAGATCCCCGCCTCGCTCGCCGACCAGGTCGCCCGCGACAAGATGGCCGGCGTCGAGGCCGCCTGCCAGCAGATCACCCGGCTCCGCGACAGCGGCGCCTTCGCCGGCGTCCACCTGGTGCCCGTCAACCGCTACCGGGAAATCTCCGCCCGCCTGGAAGCACTCACCTGACAAGGCCCGGCTAGCACGCAGAGTCCGAGCCCGCGTCGCGGCTGAGACCGCGTGGGGCCGCCGGCGAACCCGGCGGCCCCACGCGAGCTATCGATTATTTGACGTAGTACCAGTCTTCCGGGTTGATGTTGTCCGTGGTGGACTGCGGGATCACGCCCTTGAGGCTGTCCGATACTTCGGTGAGCTGGTACACGCCGTTCGGCTGCCAGATCACCGGCACCTGGGCCGACAGGTAGTCCTGCCAGTTGTACATCGCCGTTAGCGAGCTGCTGGTCAGCGTCTGGTTGATCAGCGAGTCGTTCTCCGCATTGCTGTAGCCGGAGGAGTTGGCGTTCGACCCGGACTGGAACAGCGTCTCACCGGACGGGTAGTAGTCCGGCGAGAACGCCCAGCCGCCGCCCCAGTTCGCCATGTCCCAGTCACACGAGATGTGCGCTGACACGCAGTTCCCCCCGCCCGTCGCCACCACCTGGCTGAACGGCCTGGGCTCCAGGCTCAGCTTGATCCCGACCAGCGTGGCGTTGGACTGCAGCTGCGTCATCTCTGACGTGATCCAGTCGGTTCCGGTGGCGTACGGCAGGTTGAACTCGAGCTTTTGGCCCTGCTTGACCCCCGCGCCGCACAGGCTCGGGTTCACGCAGGTGGTAACGCCGTTCGGCACCACGTCCCAGCCGTGACTGGACAGCAGCTCCTTGGCCTTCGTCGGGCTGTAGGGGAACGGGTTAGTGGTGCTCAGATGCGGCGACAGGTAGGACGTGGACGGGTACAGCCGGCCGGGCCCACCGTGTAAAGGCCGTACCCGTGCAGCGGCCCCTCGATGACCGCCTGCTGGTCCATCAGGTCCTCCAGCGCCTGCCGGAAGTACAGCTGCGCGATGACCGGGCCGTTGCCCGTGGTGGACTGGAAGTTCACCGGGAAGTAATTGATGCCCCAGCTGTAGAGCGGGGAAAGCGTGTACCCGCTGACCGGGTTCGCGCCCACGGCAGCGTTCACCGGCTTGTTCGGCGCGTCCGTGGTCGGCAGGTAACCCACATCGAGCTGCCCGTTGGCCGCTCCCGCCCGCAGCACGTTGTACTCGGCGCTCTCAGTGGTGAACGGCACCTCCTCGAACTTGTCCAGGCTTGGCTTGATCGGGCCGGAGTACTTGCCGTTCGGCACGAAGGTCGCGTTGCCGTCAGGGTTGAAGCTGGACAGCTTCCAGGGCCCGTCGACCACCGACCAGAGCGGCGAGGACACCCAGTTGCTCATCGCCTTGGACTGGGTGTTGAGGTAGTTGTAGACCGCGGCGCAGTCGGCGACCACGTTCACGCAGTTGCTGGGCCCGGAGGCGGTCCGATCCCAAGCCTGCGGCATCGGCGTGAGCTGGCTCAGCTCGTTAGAGGTGAACCAGGTCGGGCTGTAGGCCTTATTCATAGTCATCGTCAGCTCGGTCGGGCTGACGACCTTGATGTTGCTGACGTTTGTCGGGAACCCGTTGGGCACGTAAGCGCCCCAGTCCTGCTCGCCTACCGCCTTCATCATGTTGATCCAGAACATCACGTCCTGGGCGCTCACGGTCTCCCCGTTGGACCACTTCCAGCCCTTCATCGTGATCGTGACCTGCCGGCCGTTGTAAACCGGCTGGTCGGCCGGGCTGAGCGAGGGGTTGATGGTCGGGTCCGCACCATTGCCGAACCAGTACAGCGGCCGGTACATCAGGTACTGGAAGTAGTTCCAGTTCGCGACGGTGAGGTACGAGCTGCTGTCAAAGGGGAAAATGTAGTTCGCCGCCATTGACGGCGGCAGTGCGTATGTCGCTACCCCCCCGGCGACCTTCGTCTCGCCAGAACCGTTCGTACCGCCACCACCGCTGCTCGATGAGCAGGCGGCGGCAACTAGCGTTAGGGCGGCCACTATGCAGACCGCGGCTAGCTTCTTGCTAATCGCGAGCCGACTGCGGAATCTCCGCTCCCTTTGCCCAGGGATTGTTCCCATACTGGGCAGCTCCTCACTCGTAGTAACGGCAAGCACATGCCATGTGCCAGCCACCAATGACTCGGCGCGACGTCCGATACCAGATCGTACGCTTTGGCCGAAATGCCGCGTGTTCCGGCTCGCCTTGCAGTCGTTAGATTTCTGGATGATCAACTATCCGTTACCTCATGAAAGGGCCATCTGACTGCAGACGAGGCACAAAGCACGCCATTTTCCACAGGAGAGATCATGCTGCGCGTGAGGCAAGGACCCTCAATGTTCGGGATCCTGGCTGACTGCACTCCCTCTCGCGGTGGCCTCATACACCTCGGCAGCGATTTCCACCATCAGCGGGCGGTACCCGGGTCGATGATGTCAGCCATGGCCTCATCGGTCAGCGCGACACCGAAGGCCATGCTGGCGTAGCCGAGATTGCCCGCCGTGTAACCCCAGATGTTGTCGGTCACTTCGACCGAACCCCAGCCGGACAGCAGTGCGACTGCTGTCTCCAGGCGCCGACCGTGCCACCGACAGCGCCGACGCCGACAGTGGTGACCCCCATATCGCCTTCGTAACCGCGGGGTGACTCGCACGCGCAGGCCTTGGGTAGCAAGCGTTCACGTTGGGCAAGTGCTTTTCCTCCACCTCTACGGTGATCAGCTGATTGGGGGCCGCATGACAGCGCGTCGGTACGCCTCGTGAACCGGAAGTTCCGTGCTGTGACGACAGGCCTGTGGAACCGGTTGAGGCGGACGCAGGATCTGTGACGAGGTGCATCAGCCAAATCCTGCATACTGTGATCAGTACGCAGTATGTTCTGTGGAAGCTGACCTGTCAATAGTCGGTTTTGGCTGTTAGGGGCCGTCTTGCGGGGTGTGGCGGACGGGTAGCGCAGCGCGCTGGAGACGGACTGCAGTCACAGGCCGGCCGGTTAGTCACCCCTGCGGCGGTAAGTAAGGAAGGGCAAGCCCGGCAGTTGGCCGCGCTGGCCCGGCCGCTGCCCGCCAGGCAGTTGCGCCTGATCATCTCCCGCAGGCTGGCACGCCGACTTCGTCTGGCGGGACTGGACTCACCCTCGCCGCGCTTGCGGACGGCCCTTCACCGCGCTTGCGGTCGGCCCTTCACCGCACCGGGCGCTGCGGCAAGCCCCCGCCTGCCGGGCGTCCGCATCAATCCGATCTGAGTTCAAGTGGTGGGTCCTGCGCCGGGACCGGCACAGCGGGCAGCGGCCTGGTCCAAGAGCACAAAGACGCAGTTCACAGGCCATGACGAGGTTCCAGAACCGTGCATCATTCACCTTCGCCGCCTAGATCAGAGCCGCCCCTGACCAGGCCAGTTGCCCGCCGCGCCACGAGCCGCTAAATCATGCCCGCAATTGGTGGCTGATCCTCACGGTCGCGTTACCGAACTATGGCTTGCGGGCCACACCGCCGTAGAAGCTCACCTCGGCTGGCGACGGGCGCGGCCCGGCGGACTCCGGCCGCCACTCCGACACGAGCACCACACCGGGCGGCACCAGCTCAAGGCCGCTGAACGCGATCTTGGCGAACTCGTCGGAATCGCGCGGCTGTAGCGGAACCCCGGCCCCGCAGTAGGTTCGCTGCGCGACGCCTGCCCCGGCCGCGTTATGCTCCGCCGTGATGTGCGAGGCGACAAGGTAGCTGCCCGGCGGCAGGGCATCGAGCAGGGTTGCGACGATCTGCGCAGGCTTGAACTCGTCCGGGACGAAATGCAAGACAGCGACGAGCATCAGCGCGACCGGCTGGCTGAAGTCCAGCATCTCCCGGGTCACCGGGTCGGACAAGATCGCCTCCGGCTCCCGCAGGTCGGCGTGGATGTAGGCGGTGCGGCCCTGCGGCGAGCTGGCGAGCAGCGCCCGCGCGTGCGCGAGCACCAAAGGATCATTGTCGACGTAGACGACCTGGGCCGACGGCGCGACTGACTGCGCGACCTCGTGGACGGCGTTGCTAGTCGGCAGCCCGGTCCCGATGTCGAGGAACTGCCGGATGCCCGACTCCGCCGTCAGGTACCGGACGGCGCGGCCCAGGAAAGCGCGGTTCTCACGCGCCGCGGTGCGCCCCGTCGGCACGGCGGCGAGCGTCTTCTCAGCCGCTTCGCGGTCGGCCGCGAAGTGGTTCTTGCCGCCCAGGTAGTAGTCGTACATCCTGGCGCTGTGCGGCTTGGAAGTGTCGATCCCTGGTGGTACGTCCGTCATTTCAGCCTCTCCCGTCTCAATAGGGAATTGTATAGGTCGACGGCACATGTCAGTACGCGCCCGAGATCCACCGGGCGCGCTGGACCGGAGCTGAAATTCCTGGTCCTGGCCGAGATCAGCCGGGTCACTGCCACTGCATAACGGCACAAGCGATGGAATCGCGGCGTCAGCAGGGCCTTGAGGCCGAACCACGCGGCGAAGGCCTGCTCCCGCAGCAGGCCATGACACAGTCCAGCCCGTCATGCCCCGCGGTGCGCGGGTCGCTGGCGGCGGGCGTTCCGGGCCTCGTCACGCAGGCCGGGCAGATCCCGCGGGGATGGTGTCATGTCGTTTACTTGACTAACGATATTGTGGGAATATGCTGCTTTCTTCCCTCGTCAGCCCCCGCACCGGGGCATCTGCGGCCGTGGATCGCTGACGTGAGCGAGGAGTTCCGCCTCCGCTCAGTCGCGGTTGCGGCCTTCGCGCCGGCGACCCTGTTCGGCCTTGCCGAAGGGTCAATGATGCCGGTCATCGCGCTGAGCGCTTACGATCGCGGCGCCAGCACTGCGATCGCCGCCCTTATAGGCTCCCTGCTTGGCATCGGCTCGATCGTGACGAACATCCCCTCTGGAATGCTGGCCACCAGGATCGGCGAGCGGAAGTCGATGCTCGTGGGCGCGGTCATCACCGTCATCGGCTTGTCCTTCTGCCTGGTCAACATCGGTCACGGGATGTGGTCGCTGCTGGTGTACGGGTTCGGGACGCTGCTCATCGGCGCCGCAAGCTCGATCTACACCCTCGCCCGGCAGTCTTACCTGACCGAGATGGTGCCGCAGCACATGCGAGCCCGCGCGCTGTCGACGCTCGGCGGCACCCTGCGCGTCGGGATGTTCCTCGGCCCCTTCCTGGGGGCCGGCGCGATAAAGCTCTGGGGGCTGCCAGGCGCCTACTATGTCAGCCTCGTCGCGATCACCGCGGCTGGCGCCATCGTCTCCCTTGTGCCTGACCTCGAGGAGAGCGAAGAGCACAAGGCGGCTGCCCTGCAGGTGACCTCGCTGGGCATCCTGAAGCAGTACTGGCGCACCTTCCTCACCCTGGGCGCCGGCATAGTGCTGCTATCGGCCATCAGGCAGACCCGGCAGGTGGTCATCCCGCTGTGGGCCGCGCACATCGGGCTGTCTCCTACGACCAGTTCGATCATCTACGGCGTCGCCGGGGGCATCGACGCCCTGACCTTCTATCCGGCAGGCAAGGTCATGGACCAGTACGGGCGCCGCTGGGTTGCCGTCCCCTGCGTGATCATCCTGGGCCTCTCCTTCATCCTCATGCCCCTCACCCACGGTGCCGTGACACTCGGCTGCACAGCGATGATCATGGGCTTCGGCAACGGCATCGGCTCCGGCATCGTTATGACCCTTGGCGCCGATATCTCCCCGTCGATCGGGCGCCCGACCTTCCTCGGCATCTGGCGCGAACTGGCCGACGCCGGGCAGGGCATCGGCCCCGTCGTGCTTTCCGCCGTCACCGCCGCCGCCGGGCTAGGCTCCGGCATCATCGTCAGTGGCGTCGTCGGTTTCGCCGCCGCGGCGGCACTATGGGTATGGATCCCGTCGCGTCCCCGTGTCGCCCGCCCGAAAGCCGAGGCGACGGACGGGCCCGCACGACTCACCGACGCAAGCTGAGGCGTAGCCCTCACGCGCGGGCACGTAGGGCTGGGAAACAGGCCGCCGATGCGGCGGAGGCGCACCCGGCGGCAGGTTTTGTCAAGGTTGGCGAAGCAGGCGCGGAATAAGTTGAGTAGCTCAACTGTTTAGCTGGACATGAGCATGGAGATCCAGGGGCCGGACGCGGCGCGGGCTGAAGAATCGGCACTGGCGCTGAACCGGGACATCCTGGACTCGCTCACCACGCTGGTCAAGCGAGCCGGGACGAGCGGGCAGTCGATCGCGGCCGGGTTCGGGGTCGCGCTGCATGACCTGCTCGCGCTGTTCAAGCTGGACGACGTGCTCACGATGAAGGAGCTCGCGCACCACATGGGGTGCGACGCGTCATTCGTGACGACCATTGCGGACACGCTGGAGCGACAGGGGCTTGCCCGGCGGGAGCCGAGTCAGCGTGACCGGCGGGTCAAGAACCTGGTGCTGACGTCGGAGGGCATTACCGCGAAGGAGCGGATGATGGCCCAGCTCGCGGCGAAGATGCCCTGGTGTTACGCGCTCGACGACAGCGAGCGGCGCTGCCTGCTCTTCCTGCTGAGGAAGATGCTGGACACGCCAGGCCCGGGCATCAGCGATGACGCTGGCGCGGGCGGTCAGTCCGCGACTGACCATCACGGCCAGCCGGTGCCGGGCCCGCACGGTGAATGCGGCGTGGCTGGCATGTAGCGGCACTCACCGGGGGCGCTCCACCTCAGTGACGCCCTCCCGCCAAGGCTCGAAGCATGGCGGGAGGGGGCGGAGCAAGAAGCTGTCCGGGAGTTGTTTCGGTTTTATTTTCTTAAATTTCAGTAAGTCGACATCAGAGGGGAAACACCTGTGCCAGCAACTCGCGGGAAGGCGGAGACCACGGCGCAAGCCGAAGTCGCCGCTGATACGCCGCCAGCAGGGCTAGGGGAGCGAGCAGGAGCGCAGAGGCCACGACGGCTCGGGGTCGCGCTCTTGGTCATCGCGGCCGCGCAGCTCATGGTCGTGCTCGACGCGACCATCGTCAACGTGGCGCTGCCGCACATCCAGGACGCGCTGCACTTTTCAGGGACGAACCTGGAATGGGTCGTCAACGCCTACACGCTCGCCTTCGGCGGGCTGCTGCTGCTCGGCGGGCGATCCGGTGACCTGCTCGGACGGCGGCGGATGTTCATCGCGGGCATCGCGCTGTTCGCGCTCGCCTCGCTGGCCGGCGGATTCGCCACCGACCAGGCGTGGCTGCTCACCGCCCGGGTCATCCAGGGCATCGGCGGGGCGCTCGCCGCACCCGCCTCACTGTCGCTCATCGCCGTCACCTTCCCCGAGGGCAAGGAGCGGAACCGGGCGATGGGCGTCTACTCGGCCGTGTCCATCGCCGGCGCGGCCATCGGGCTGATCGCCGGCGGGCTGCTGACCAGCTACGCCGACTGGCGCTGGGTGTTCTTCGTGAACGTGCCGATCGGCCTGGTCCTGGTGCTGCTCGCGCCCCGGGTCCTGCGCGAGTCCGAGCGGGTGCGCGGCAGGTTCGACCTGGCCGGAGCGATCACGGGGTCCGTGGGCCTGGGAGCCCTGGTGTACGGGCTTTCCGAGGCGGCGACCACGTTCGCAGGCGGCCAGGCGATCTCGCACTGGGGCAACACCAAGGTCATCGCGAGCCTGGTGGCGGCCGTGGTGCTGCTCGGGGCGTTCGCGCTCATCGAGGCACGGTCCAAGCACGCACTGGTGCCGCCCCGGGTGCTGGCGTCCCGCGACAGGACCGGGGCCTACCTGATCAGCTTGTGCATCGGCACGTCGGTCTTCGGCCTGTTCTTCTTCATGACGCTGTTCGTCCAGCAGGTCTGGGGATACTCGCCGGTCCGCTCGGGCATCGCGTACCTCCCGATGGTTGCCGCGATCATGGTCGGGGCTGGGCTCTCCTCGCAGTTGGTCGCGAGGATCGGCGCACGGCCGCTGATGACCGCGGGGCCACTGCTTGCCGCCGGAGGCATGTTCTGGCTGTCGCGGATCTCGGAGACCAGCACGTACGCCGGCGGGCTGCTCGGGCCGCTGATGCTGACCGGCCTCGGGATGGGGCTGACATTCGTGCCGCTGTCCCTGGTGGCGCTCGCGAAGGTGCCGGACAAGGACACCGGGGTGGCGTCGTCGCTGCTTAACACCGGGCAGCAGGTCGGCGGGTCGATCGGCCTGGCGATCCTCGGCACCGTGGCCTGGTCGGCGGTGGCGTCGAACACCAAGTCGGCCATCGCCGCCACGCACGGGGCGCACCTGTCGGCGGCCGCCCAGACGGCCCTGAGCAACCACGCGCTCGCCTACGGGTTCGGGCGCGGGTACCTGGTGGCGGCGGGGATCTCGCTCCTCGCGCTGATCATCGCGCTGGTGATGATCCGGGTCAAGAAGTCGGACCTGGAGGGCATCGACCCGATGGCGGCCCCAACAGGCTGAGCCGCGGGGGCACGGATGTGCCGCTGGCGTCGCCATGATGGCGACGCCAGCGGCACATCCATTTATGAGGGGCTGCGAAAGGTGCTGGAACGGACCGCTTCGTGAAGCTGCAGGCCAGAGACCGTGAGTACGGTTTCGTCACGCCCCAGACTGGCATGCATCTCGTATCACATCAGTCCTTTACTGCCAGAATCACCCGTTATATGGTAGTGATGAGCGCCGGAACTTTCACGGAGCTCGGCGGTCATGACGAGCTCATGAATCGGAAGGCATTTATGCGGGCTGGCATCGGTCGTCTTCGCGTTCTTGCCGCGACTGAGGGTGCAAGAGAACCCATTGCTATTGATAGGCGGACGAAGTGACCGGCACTGGCGATGAGACTTATGTTGTCTCCGCTTATCTGAGTCCTCCAGGCCTGAGGGCGTTCACAACGTACCGCCATGACCAGTGCGTCGCGCTATGGAAAGTCGAAGACAGCGTCATCACACTTACCCGGTACTGGGAGGTCGAGCGACTCAGCGGGCGCAAGCACCACGAGATGCCGTTGTATGATGCCGGTCGCTCACCTGACCAACTCCTGGACCAGTTGCTGGCCAGAGAAGGAGTGAGCCGCGACAAGGTGACCGAGATCTGGGGCACCCCGGGTTTGCGCGGGGCCGCCCCGTTGCCGCAGTTCGATTCCCAGGGGCTGCCTATACACAGCCTCGCCCACCTTTTCTCCGGGTTGTGCCTGGACACTGCGCGCCTGCGGGACTCCACGATTGTCGCGCTGGCGATAGACGGCGGCCCTGACTTCACCCTCGAGCCACGAGTGCTCGACGACAACTGGTATGCAGGCGCGCTTGCGCGGCGGGGAGAGGTCACGCTGCTCCCGGTCGAGTCGCCCGGCATGCTGTGGTCAGCCGCGCATCAGCACTTCAGCAAGGAGCCGGGAACCCTTATGGCGCTGGCGCAAGCCTCGCCGGTAGCGATCGACTGCAAGCTCGACGTCCTGACGTCAGAGCGCTACTGGGGCGGTAACCAGCTGCTTGGGAGATGTCACGCGCTCGTTGGCGCGTTGATCGACCGGCGCGTGACGAGATCAGTTCCGGCTACGGGTACACGGGATGCGAGTTCACTCGTGACGACCTGGTGGCCAGCGCGGTCATGAAGATCATTCAGGCGGCGTCGATCGCGATCGTCAAACGGAACGTGGACATGCTACTGGACCACGGCGGAATCCGGCCCGATGAGGCCTACCTCTCGCTATCCGGGGGCTATGCGCTGAATTGCCCGACGAACTCACGCCTGCTGAGCGCGTACGGCTTCCGGGGCCTGCTGGCTCCGCCGTGCGCGAACGACTCGGGCCAGGCACTCGGCCTTGGGATGCTCGGGTTCTACGCGCGAGGCGACCTTCGCACCCGGGATCTGGTAACGCGCCTGCCGTACGCCGGGGAGAGCCGGCTGCATGTCGAAGATGCCGTCAGACGATGGAAGGACTGGATCGTCGACGTCCAGGACTTCGACGAGGACACCTTCGTCAAGGACGTGCAGCGTCAACCAGTCGCCTGGGTGGATGGCGCGGCAGAGGTAGGTCCACGGGCGCTCGGCCACCGGAGCATCCTCGGTGACCCGACCAGTTCGGAGACCAAACGGACCATGAACCGGATAAAACAGCGCCAATGGTGGCGTCCGGTCGCGCCGATCGTCCTCGAGGATCAGGTTGGCGAGTGGTTCGTCGACGGCAGGCCGTCACCGTTCATGCTGGAGACGTTTCTGGTGGCGCCTGAGTACCAGCCGCTTGTCCCGGCGATCATGCATCTCGACGGCTCCGCGCGGATCCAGACGCTGTCCGCCGCGGACGAGCCTTTCCTGGCTCGGGCGCTCAGCGCGTTCCGCACGGCGACTGGCGTCCCTATCATCTGTAACACATCGCTTAATGATCGCGGTGAGCCGATTGCGAACGACGCGGGCGAGGCGCTGAACTTCTGCGTGCGCAAGGGCATCGAAATCGCGTACATCGGCCATCGCAGATTCCACCTGGATGTGACGCGCGCGTCCGCGCCGGACGGTCCAGAGCGACGCCCGCTCGCCGGGTTGTATGCGGACCAGGACCCTCGGCCCCCGCAGGTGTTCGGACCCGGCGCGGTCGAGCCGGAACTGCTGTTCCTGCTGTTTTTCTGGCCCGCGCTACATCGATTCATCGCGACACCGGGCGGCGGAGCGCGTCTGCGCTCGATCGTCCGGCAGGCACGCAAGGAGGATCCTTCCTTCCAGGAACGGGTCGAGCTGTTCGCCGCGATCTGGGGGGACTTGCTCGAGGGGAAGCCAACAGACGGAATGGGCCTTGTGTAGCTGAGATCCGCCAGAGTTGCTTAGTTTCGACGGGCTACTAGGCAAGCCAGCGCCGCTGGCCGTGATGCGCGAGTCCGTCGAGCGAGCCAACGCGGGAGCAGCCAGTGACGACATATCGGATCGCAGTCATCCCCGGGGACGGCGTAGGCAAGGAGGTCATCGCGGCCGGACGGGTGGTGCTGGACACTGTCGCGGCGCGGTCTGGCGGCTCATTCGGGTTTGAGTGGACCGAGTTTTCGTGGGGCAGCGCGTACTTCGCCGAGACCGGGCGGATGATGTCCGAGGGCGGCCTGGAGCAGCTCCGCGAGTACGACGCGATCTACTTCGGGGCAGTTGGCTGGAATACGGTCCCGGACCACGTCAGCCTCTGGGGCTTGCGCCTGGCGATCTGCCAGGGCCTCGATCAGTGGGCAAACATCCGCCCGGTGCGGTTCCTGCCCGGCGTTCCGACGCCTCTGCGAAGCACGGACTGCCCGGACCTTGACTGGCTCGTCGTGCGGGAGAACAGCGAGGGCGAATACGCCGGCCTTGGCGGGCGCAACCTGTCCGGCCGCGGCCGCGGTGGCGAGGTGGCCGTCCAGTCGTCGCTGTTCACCGAGGTCGGCTGCGAGCGGGTCATACGGTTCGCTTTCGACCGCGCGCGGCTGCGGGCGCACAAGAAGGTCACCAGCGTGACGAAGAGCAACGCGCAGCAGTACGGCATGGTGCTGTGGGACGAGGTCTTCGCGCGCGTAGCGGCCGGCTACCCGGATGTGGAGGCGGACAGCTGTCTTGTCGATGCGATGGCTGCGCGGTTCGTCCTGCGCCCAGGCGACCTGTCCGTGGTCGTCGCGTCGAACCTCTTCGCCGACATCCTCTCGGACCTTGGGAGCGCAATGGCGGGCAGCCTGGGACTCGCCGCCAGCGCCAACCTCAACCCGGAGCGGCGGTCCCCGAGCATGTTCGAGCCGGTCCACGGGTCGGCGCCAGACATCGCAGGCCGCGGCATCGCCAACCCGGTCGGAGCGATCGAGACCGGGGCACTGATGCTTGAGCACTTCGGCCATAGCGAGGAGGCCCAGCTCATCCGCGACGCAGTCGATGCGACCACCTCCGCCGGAATCCTGCCGCCCGACCTCGGCGGCACCGCCAGGACCAGCGAGGTCACCGCGTCCGTCGTCGCTCGGATCGAAGGTTAGATAGCCAGAAGCAAGCCACCATCGGCCGGCGCGGTGCCGGCGCTAGCCCGCCGGAAACGCGCCGGCGGGGTAGCCGCGCTCGCCGTTCCTTTACTTCGTGTGGCTCAAGCAAGCCAAATGGTCCCCGACGGCGCCGAAGGCATTCTGAAACTCCGCGCCGTAGTCGTCAACGGCCCAACATCACGAACCACGCGCGGCGTGCCGCAAATTAATCAACAGGATCCAACGATGTCGGTAAAAAACAGTCAAGCAAACTGAAACAGGGACAGAACGACAGGTTAAATAACAAGCAGATGGGGCATTTCTGGGCACTACTACCACGGCGGATTCGCGGGTACCGGGGTGTTCACCGGATCGGTGAAGGTCTACCTGATCTTCTGGGGCTCTCAATGGGGCACCGCCGGGACGAACAGCAGCGGCTACACCACCCTGTCGGGCGACCCCTCCGGTGAGGCCCCTTACCTGCAGGCGCTGCTGGCGGGCCTGGGGACCGACGGGGAGACCTGGTCCGGCGTCGCGACGCAGTACTGCGCGGGACTCGTGAACGGCTCGCAGAGCTGTCCGTCCGCGGGCCCGACCTACACCGTCAGCAACCCGGGCACGACGGCCGTGGCGCTCGAATCGATAACCAACAGTACGGACTTCGGGCAGACCAACACCTGCGGCAACCCGGTGGGCGCGGGCGACTCATGCACGATCACCATCACGTACACCCCATCGGTGACCGGCATGGAGTTCGACAGCATGCTCATCAACGCGAACGGAGGCCCGTACGTTGAGGAGGACGCAGCGTCAGGCATGGGCGTCACCAACCTGGCCCTGAACAAGCCGGTCACGGTCAGCAGCACCAACTCGACGTACGTCGCGAGCAACATGGTTGACGGCAACACCAGCACCTACTGGGAGAGCACGAACAGCGCCTGGCCGCAGTCGGCGACCGTGGACCTGGGGTTGAGCCCGGACTTCGGAGGTACCTACACGATCACCAGCCTCGTGCTCACCTGCCGCCGTCCTGGAGCAACCGGACCGAGACCTTTTCGGTCGACGTAAGCGCCGGCGGCACCAACTACACTCAGGCGCTGGCCTCAGCCACTTACACCTTTAATCCCGCGACCGGGAACACCGTCACCATCCCCCTCGCGGTGGACAACGTGAACGACGTGCAGCTCGACTTCACCGCCAACAGCGGATGGCCCGCCGCCCAGCTCTCGGAGTTCGAGATCTACGGGTACTAACGCTTGCGGGTAATCGGGCCGTGCCGGAACCACCACGAGTGGTCCCGGCACGGCCAGGTGATCGCCTGGTGGACATGTTCGAGGGCTGCCCTCTGCTCGGCCAGTCACTCGTGTTGCCAGGCGGTCTGGAGCGCGGCGACAGCGGTGTGGAATCCGGGGAAGGTCTTCTTGACGCATCCCGGGTCGTCCAAGGTGATGCCGGGGGTGCGCAGGCCGGTGATGCTGAAGGCCATCGCGATGCGGTGGTCGCCGTGGCAGGCGATGTGCGCCGGATGGGGCTGGGCCGGGTGGATTTCGATCCAGTCGCGGCCCACCTGGACTGGAACGCCGGTGGCGCGGAGGTTCTGCGCGCATGCTTCGAGCCGGTCGCATTCCTTGACCCGGGTGTTGTAGACGTCTTCGATGCGGACCGGGCCGTCGGCGAACGGGGCGATCGCGGCGAGTGTGGGCATGGTGTCGGAGATGTCGCGCATGTTGACCGTGACGCCGTGCAGGCTTGCGCTCGCGGGGCCGGTGACGGTGACGGACTCCGGGGTGATGGTGACGTCGGCACCCATTCGCGACAGTACGCCGGCGAATCCCAGGTCGCCCTGCAGGGAGTGTGACCCGAGCCCCGGGATGGTGATGCTACGGCCGGTGACAGCGGCCGCGGCCAGGAAGTAGCTCGCTGTCGAGGCGTCGGGCTCGATCAGGTAGTCGGTGGCGGTGTAGGGCCGGGAGGGCACGAGGTAGGTGTCACCGTCGCGCTCGACGCCGACCCCGAAGCGCTCCATCATCGCCGTGGTGATCTCCACGTACGGTGCGGAGACGAGGTCGGTGACGGTGATGGCGAGCCCTTCGGCGGTGAGCGGGCCGAGGAGCAGCAGCGCGGTGAGGAACTGGGAGGACAGGCCGGCGTCCAGCGTGATGTGCCCGCCCTTGATCCCATCGGCGCGGATGGTGAGTGGGTGGTGGCCTTCCTCGATCTCGTGGATGAGGTCGACGCCGAGGCTGCGCAGCGCCTTCGTGAGCGGGCCGAGAGGGCGGCGGCGCATCTGGGCGGACGCGTCGAAGTGGAACTCGCCGTGGCCTGCCGCGGCGAGTGCGGGCAGGAATCTGGCAGTGGTGGCGCCGTCGCGGCAGAACACACGGGCCTGCGCGAGGGCCGGTCCCTGCGGGCGTCCCTCGACCCGCCACTGGTCCGGTGCCCGATCCAGCTTGTAGCCGAGCGCGGTGAGGCCCTCGGCGAAGCCGGCAGTGTCATCGGAGTCCAGGGGCTTGCGCAGCACCGTGGTGCCACGAGCGGCGGCCGCGAGGAATAGCGCGCGGGCGGTGATGGACTTGGATCCCGGGACTTCGACGACAGCCATGACAGTGAGCCTACGGCTTGCGGCCCGGATGACGAACCGGGGGAACGTCCTCGTAATCCTCTCCCTGGCATCCCGGAACCCGCGCTGGGAAGAGCCTTGCGGGTACAGAATGAGAGGGTGATCCAGGCAGACAGGCGGCCGGGCATCCTGGCCAAGGTGCTGGGGGCGATGCTCACGACGACCAGGGAGATCGTGGGCCTGTCCTACGACGAGGCCGCCACGCGGCTCGGCTGCGAGGCCGACTGGCTGATCCGCGTGGAGACCGGATTCGGGACGGCGACCCCGCAGGAGGTGGCGCGCATCCTCGTGGAGTACGGCGTGCGCGACGCCAGCGCCGCCGACCAGATGATCGACCTGGCCCGGCGGGCGGCGGCCCCGCCCCCTTGGCTCGCCCCGCACGCGTCTCGGCTGACCGCGGCCAACAGGGACGTGCTCCTGGTCGAGGCCGAGTCCACGCTTGCCCAGGTCCACGGCTTCCTGCTCATCCCGCAGCTTGTGCAGACCGAGGGCTACTTCCGCGAGATGGCGCCCCATGTCTACCCCGGATGTGACGTTGACCAGGAGTGGGACCTGCTGTCTCACCGCCAGGCGCACCGGCCCGTCGGCATCACCCGGCTGCTGGAGGTGATGATCGACGAGGAAGCCCTCAAGGTCCGGGGGGCACCCGAGGTCATGGCCGGCCAGGTCCGCCACTTGCTGGCGCTGGCCGACAGCCCGCACGCCACGGTCCGCGTCGTCCCCCACGGTGCCCCCTTGTGGGAGAAGCGCACCTCTAACTTCGACTTCCTGTCCTTCGCGGGCACCACGGACCGGATCTGCGTCTGCCACTACCCGGTGCTGGGTGCGCAGATCGTCTCCGGCGACTACTACGACGTCTGGACTGGCATCGAGAGCACCGCGGCTGCCGGCCTGGCTGAGAGCCGGGCCATCCTGGAACGCCACCTGGCCGCCCCTAGCTGAGGCATGCGGAAATTTGCGGCAAATCGTCGATTTCTTGCAGAGATCAGATCAGTAGTGATGCCTGTAGCCGTCTACCTCGTGGCCGGGCAGTGCGAGGATCGCGCCGGCCACGACGGCGATGATTCCGATCATCCAGATGATGGCGCTCTTGGCGAGGAATCCGATGTTGGCGATCTTGGCGAACCCGATGATGAGCAAGATAACAGCGAGAATGATCACGGTCAGCTCCTGGCAGTAGAGGCGGTTTTCCAGCCCGGTCTATTGGTCGGTTACGCAGGCATCGTTCGTACCGGAGGGATTGGTCTTGCTGCCGATCTTCCCGTTGTTCGTCCTTGCTCGCGGGTGGCGTACCTTCGGCTGGAGGAAGGCGCACGCTTGGGTCATAGCCATCGCGATGGCAGTCGGCTGCGCGGCTCCTGTCGTCGGCTACGCTACCTGGTTCAAGCACTACACGACCACTAAGGGACCGTTCCGGGACCTTCGGGCTGACCCTATCCACCGGCTTCTACCTGTGGGGACGGTCTCAATGCCGCTTACCTTATGCACCACTCCAACCCCAATGACATCAGCAGTCAATCGAGTCGTGGGCGACGCTCTAAGCGTGGCACTGGCACTACAACGGAGTCCTGAGATGTAGCGGGATCCCGGCCCGCCGCCATGATCCCGAAGAGTTTTCCGGTTAGGTAAACTTTTCCACATTCCCATGTGGAAAGGTCTTCGGGACCGGAAAACTCTTCGGGATAAATTGAGCGGTCGCCTGCAGTCGACTGTGGAAGCCGATGCGCGGTGGACGGGGGATGCGAGTGGCGCCGGGCCGGACGCCAGGCCATGTGCACCAGAGGGCACGATCCACAGCACTAATGGCGACTGCCCCGGCCGAGCGACGGAAGCCGACCGCCGCCTTCGTTGTGCACGTCACGTCGCCGCGAGCCACGGTCTCCTCGGAGCAGCCATCCGGCAGCCCCCTCGACAGGGTCGCCCAGGACAGCACGGGCGTATCGCCAGTTTGGCACGGAGGGGCATGGCGTAGGCGGCCATCCACGCGGTGAGCTCGCAGCGGGGACGAGGCTGAGGATGGTGGCGACCAGCATGACAGATGGCTGCAATCGAGACATGACTATGCGCATACATCGGTGCGCATGGAGCAAGAATTAGACGAATCATTGCAAAAAGTGGCGTATCGGTGTTAAATGGCTGGTGAGCGCGGAAGCTTCACGACACGGTGGTCCGTCGCGCTCACTCGAGTCGTGACTGGAAGGGGGGCCGTGTTTACACGAAGACCCACCAGCAGCGTGGCCCCGGCGACGCTCGTAGCGCACTGTCAAGCTCCGCGGGGCAGGAGGGTGGAAGAGGAAACAGCGATGGGCCTAAAGGACTTGGAGCTATTCACTCCCGCCCAGCTCAAGATGGAGCTACGCATCACCACCGACGATGCGATGCGGGACTACATCCGGCGACTGCTGCGGTACAAGGCCGCCAGCGAGCTCGGCGCCAAGCTCGCCCGCGTGATGAACAAGCCGTCCCTCGCGACGGGGTTCACGATCCCCGAGCTAGGCCAGCTGCTTGCGTACGTCACCGATGAGGCAGTCTCGGATGAGATCGTCCGCGTGATCCGGACACGCCGGATGGAGATGGTCAGGCAGCTGGCTGGCGACCCGGAGGGAGCCGCCCGGCGGCTCACTGATGCCGAGATCGAAGACCTGCTTCCCTACGTCACCGACGATGGCGCCCATCGCGTCCTGGCGGCGACCTTGCGCGAGCACGCGCGCCGCCGTGAGGACTGGCTAGGCAGGTCCACGCAGGCCACCAGCCCGCTCCTGCTCATTGGGGAGATGGACGGCGCGGAGCTCGAGTCGGCATCACCGGCGCCGATCGGGGCGCGGTCACGGGCAACCTAGACCATTTCCGGGTCCGGCGGTTAGCGGGGCGGTGCTCCGGCGGACGACCAGCGTCGTTTCTAGCTCGAGGTGGCGGGGTTGCGCCTGCGCGCCAGCTGAGGTGAGCATCCAGAACGCGGTGGCGGCCATGGCGGCGAGCGGCTGCCTGATGGTGGTGAGGGGCGGCGTGGCCCACGTCGCGATCGGCAGGTCGTCGAAGCCGGTCACGCTGACGTCGTCGGGGGAGTGAAGCCGGCGTTCGGCGAGTGCCTGCAGCACGCCGAACGCCTGGGCGTCGTTGCCCGCCATGATCGCCGTCGGCGCGTCGGCCAGGGACAGCAGTTCCCTCGCCTGGCGCAGGCCGCCGTCCGCTGACAGGTCGTCGCAGCGGACCAGGGCCTCGTTGACGGGCAGGTCCGCCCGGCGCAGGGCGCTACGGTAGCCGTCGAGCCTCGCCCGGCAGGACCAAAGCTCGTCTGGCCCGCCGATGGCGGCGATCCGCTGGTGGCCCAGTTCGATGAGGTGCCGGGCTGCCGTCACGCCGCCCTGCCAGTTCGTGGTGCCTACCGAACGGATCGACTCGCTGGGCTCGACCGGCGGGTCGATGACCACCAGCGGCACGTGGGCGTCCGCCAGCCGGCTGATCGTTGCGGAGTCGGGCAGGTGGAGCACGCTCAGCGCACCGTGCGTGCCGCGCGCACTCGCGATCTTCAGCCAGCGGTCGAACTCGCCTGCCGAGGTGACACGGCTGACGATGACGCTGATCTCAGTTTCGGCGGCCGCGGTGACGGCGCCTCGGATCAGCTCGTCCGCCCAGGGGCTGCCGAGGCGGCCGATCAGCAGGTCGACCACACCGATCCCGGCCCGTGGCGCGACCTGGTAGCCGTGGGACCGCAGGATCCGGCTGAGCCGCTCGCGGGTCTGCGGCGCCACGTCGGTCCGGCCGTTGAGCACCTTCGAGACGGTGGAAACTGACACGCCGGCCGCGGCGGCGATGCTGGTCAGGCTGCCCGTGCGCCTGGAATTTTTCGAAAAATCATTGCCCTGAATCACCCATTGACACCTATCAAATCCGGATCTAGCGTGCCTATTGATGCCGCCAGTTTAGCGGAGACTTTTCGAAAAATCAGTACCGTGCAAGGAGCGTGGCACGTTGATTAGTAGTCCGCCGGCCCTGCAGCTTTACTCAGTCCGGGAGCAGCTCGCGACGGGCAGGGCAGCTGTCCTGCGGCGCATCGCCGCTTTCGGCTATGGCGCGGTCGAACCCTACGATGTGCGGACCGACCCGGAACGGCTGCGCGCCGACCTAGACGAGGCCGGCCTGGCCGTGTGCGCCGTGCACGCCAAGGTCCTCGGCGAAGACGCCGACGCGGCGCTGGGCGGGACGCAGGTGGTGGGCGGCAGCACGGTGATCGTGCCCTCGGTGCCGCGGGTGAGATTCGCTGACGCCGACGCAATCGCCGCGCTCGCCCATGAGCTGAGCGAGGTCGCGGCCAAAGCCGCCGGCTACGGGCTGCGGCTCGGCTACCACAACCACGAATTCGAGCTGGCGTCGCTCGTTGGCGGCCGGACCGGGCTTGAGGTCCTTGCGGATGCGCTCGACCCGGCGGTGATCCTCGAGGTCGATACCTACTGGGCGGCGGTCGGCGGTCAGGACGTGCCGCAGCTGCTCGGCCGCCTCGGTGACCGCGTCCGCTACCTGCACGTGAAGGACGGCCCGGTGACCAGGCAGGACCCGCAGACCGCGGTAGGCGGCGGCCGGATGCCGGTCGCCGAGATCCTCGCCGCCTGCCCGTCCGCCGAGTGGCACGTGGTGGAACTCGACAGCTGCGCGACCGACATGCTCACCGCCGTCGGCGACAGCCTGGCCTGGCTCGCCGACCACGACCTGGCCAGGCCGGTCCGTGCCGGGGCGGATGGCTGATGGATCCCCTCGGCGTCGGCATTGTCGGTTGCGGCAACATCAGCAACCAGTACCTGCGGCACCTGGCCACCTTCCCGGACGTGCAGGTCCTGTTCTGCGCGGACATCGATACCGAACGGGCCAAGGCGCAGGCCGCCACCTACGACGTGGCGGCCGCGGGCAGCCTGCAGCAGGCCCTTGAGCACCCTGGCGTGGAACTCGTGGTGAACCTGACGATTCCCGCCGCGCACGCCGAGGTGGCCTCGGCCGCGATCGCCGCCGGCAAGCACGTGTGGAATGAGAAGCCCCTCGCTCTGGACGTCGCCTCGGGGTCCGCGCTCCTCGACCAGGCGGGCCGGGCCGGGCTGCGGGTCGGCTGCGCGCCGGACACTGTGCTCGGCGCGGGGCTGCAGTCGGCTCGGCGGCTGATCAGCGCCGGCGCGATCGGCAGGCCAGTCAGCGCGCTCACCCTGCTGCAGGGACCCGGCCCGCAGTTGTGGCACCCGGACCCGGAGTTCCTGTTCGCGAAGGGCGCGGGCCCGCTGTTCGACCTCGGGCCGTATTACCTGTCGGTGCTGGCGACGCTGTTCGGGCCGGCGACCAGGGTCGCCGCCGTCGGACACAGGTCGCGCGACACCCGCGTGATCGGCTCCGGGCCGCGAGCGGGTACCGAGTTCACTGTAGAAGTGCCCACCTATCTATCCGCGCTGGCGCAGTACGCGGGTGGCCAGGCAGCGTCGCTGCTGTTCAGTTGGGACTCGCCGCTGGCCAGGACCGGTTTCGTCGAGATCACCGGGACCGAGGCCACCCTGGCGGTGCCGGACCCTAACAGGTTCGACGGCGACGTTCGCGTGCGCCGCGCTGGCGAGACGGAGTGGACCGTGATCCCGTCGGTCGGCGCCGCGGCCGGACGCGGTACCGGGGTCGTCGACATGGCCCGCGCCATCCGGCGCGGCGAGCCGCACCGGGCCTCCGGCGAGATGGCGCTGCACGTGCTTGAGATGATGACCGCGATGCAGCGGTCCGCCTCCGGGACCGGCTTCGAGGCGATCGAGTCGGTCTTCGAGATCCCTGCCGAGCTTGACGCGCAATGGGATCCGCATGTCCGGGCAGCGTAGCGTCGGCGTGGGCATGGTGGGCTACGCGTTCATGGGCCGGGCGCACTCGCAGGCCTGGAATACCGTCGGCCGCGCGTTCGACCTGCCGGTGCAGCCGCGGCTCGCGGCGATCTGCGGCCGGGACCAGGCGGCGACGCGAGCCGCCGCCGATCGTCTCGGCTGGGCTGCCGTCGAGACCGACTGGCGCGCGCTGATCGCCCGCGACGACGTCCAGCTGATCGACATCTCCGCGCCCGGCGACCTGCACGCGCCGATCGCGATCGCCGCACTCCGGGCAGGCAAGCACGTGCTGTGCGAGAAGCCGCTCGCCAATACCGTCGCGGAGGCCGAGGCGATGGTGGTGGCGGCGGACGCTGCGGACCGGACTGGCGCGCGGGCCATGGTCGGGTTCAACTACCGGCGGGTTCCGGCACTCGCGCTCGCCCGGCAGCTCGTCGCAGACGGCCGCGTCGGCACGTTGCGCCACGTCAGGGCCGTCTACCTGCAGGACTGGCTCGTCGACCCGGATGCACCGATGACCTGGCGGATGGAGGCGACCCGCGCCGGGTCCGGCGCGCTCGGCGACCTAGGCGCGCACATCATCGACCTGGCGCATTACCTGACGGGCGACGTGATCACCGGCGTGTCCGCGGTCAGCGCCACGTTCACCGGCAAGCGGCCGCTGCCCGGAGGGTCTGGGACCGGACAGGTCACGGTGGACGACGCGGTGGTGTTCACCGCCAGGCTCGGCGGCGCGCTGGCCTCGTTCGAGGCCAGCAGGTACGCGGCCGGGCGGAAGAACGGGCTGCGGATCGAGCTCAACGGCTCGGCGGGCAGCCTCGCATTCAACCTAGAGCGGCTCAATGAGCTGGAATTCTTTGACCGAGCGGACCCGGCCGACTCCGCAGGCTTGCGCCGCATCCTCGTCACCGAGCCCGGCCATCCATACCTGTCCGGGTGGTGGCCGGCCGGGCACACCCTCGGCTGGGAGCACACGTTCACGCACCAGGCCAGGGACCTGCTGACGGCGATCGCGGAGGGCAGGCAGCCTGAGCCGTCGTTTACCGACGGGCTGGCCGTGCAGCGGGTGCTTGACGCGGTGCAGCGCAGCGCGGCTTCCGGTAGCGGGTGGACAGCAGTGGAAGCCGCAGGAGTCAGGCGGGAACATTCCGAATAAATATCTTGGAGGACTGATGCCACGGCCATTTACCCTCTTCACCGGGCAGTGGGCGGACCTGCCGCTCGAGGAGGTCTGCCGGCTGGCGAGCTCGTGGGGGTACGAGGGGCTTGAGCTGGCGTGCTGGGGTGACCACTTTGAGGTGGACCGTGCGCTGCGCGAGGATGGCTACCTGGCAGGGCGGCACGCGCTGCTGTCGAAGTACGGTCTGCAATGCTGGGCGATCTCCAATCACCTCGTCGGGCAGGCGGTCTGCGACCACCCGATCGACGAGCGGCATCAGGCGATCCTGCCAGCGCGGATCTGGGGCGACGGGGCGCCAGAAGGAGTACGGCGGCGGGCGGCGGCGGAGATCGCGGACACGGCCCGGGCGGCGGCGGCGTTCGGGGTGCGGACCGTGGTCGGGTTCACCGGGTCGTCGATCTGGCACACGGTTGCCATGTTCCCGCCGGTACCCGAGTCGATGATCTCGCGCGGTTACGAGGACTTCGCGTCGCGGTGGAATCCCATCCTGGACGTCTTCGATGAAGAGGGCGTGCGGTTCGCGCACGAGGTGCACCCGAGCGAGATCGCGTACGACTTCTGGACGGCTCGTCGCGCGCTCGATGCGGTGGGGAACCGGCCGGCGTTCGGGTTGAACTTCGACCCGAGCCACTTCGTGTGGCAGGACCTGGATCCGGTGGCGTTCCTCGGGGAGTTCCGGGACCGGATCTACCACGTGGACTGCAAGGAGGCACGAAAGCGGCTCGACGGCCGTAACGGCAGGCTCGGCTCGCATCTGCCGTGGGGCGACCCGCGGCGCGGCTGGGACTTCGTGTCGGCCGGGCGCGGCGACGTGCCGTGGGAGGACGTGTTCCGCATGCTGAACTCGATCCGGTACGCGGGACCGATCTCGGTGGAGTGGGAAGACGCGGGCATGGACCGGCTGGCCGGGGCGCCTGCGTCGCTGGCCTTCCTCCGGCAGTTCGACTTCGAGCCGCCTTCGGCGTCCTTCGACGCGGCATTCAGCAGCGGTCCGAAGTAACGCAGCCCCGCCCGCAAGACTCTTTAGCAGCCGTTCTCGAACCTGGTTCGAGAACGGCTGCTTGGCTTGCGCGAGGGCTGTCCGCGAGCCCAGCCGCAGCGCCGGCCGCCGTCGAGCGCTCGCGGGATGCCGGCGCGGCTGGTAGAGCGCGACAAATGTTGCCTGCGTCACGTTGACTATTACCTACTAAACAGGTCAACATAGTGCAGATTACTGCGCTGCCCCGCACCGAATGGAGCGCCCATGACCACGATGAACGTCTCGCTGCCGGCCTTTGGTCAGCCACCTCCAGTCGCCACCGAGCGGATCACGCCGCGTCACCGTCATTCGCTGCGTGTGCCACGGCTGCTGCGCAGGCTCATCGGCGTCGTAGCCGTGATCGCCATCTGGCAGCTGCTCAGCAGCACTGGCCGGCTCCCGCAGACCATCGTCGGCTCGCCCGCGGCGGTATGGGACCAGGGCGTCACGCTGGTGAACAACGGGGAGCTCGGATCCGCCCTCACCGCGTCGCTACAGCGCGTTGGCCTCGGCCTGCTGATCGGCGGTGCCGCCGGGATCGCGCTGGCCCTTGTCTCCGGACTGTCCCGGCTCGGCGAAGACATCGTGGACGCGCCGATGCAGATGGTGCGCAACGTGCCGTTCGTGGGCATCATTCCGTTGCTGATCATCTGGCTCGGGGTCGGGCAGACGCCGAAGGTCGTCCTGATCGCCCTCGGTGTCATGTTCCCGCTCTACATCAACCTGTCGGCCGGCATCCGCGCGGTTGACCCCGCGCTGATCGAAGCGGGCAGGACGCTCGGCCTCGGCCGGCTCGGCCTTACCTGGCACGTCATCTTGCCGAGCGCGCTCCCCCAGCTGCTGGTAGGACTCCGGTTCGCGCTCGGGATCTCCTGGCTGGCCCTGATCTTCGCCGAGCAGATCAGCGCCACCAACGGGATCGGCTACCTGATGCAGTCGGCACAGGAACTGCTGCAGAGCAACACGATCGTGGTCTGCCTGGTGATCTACGCGCTGCTAGGGCTGGCTGCCGACGCGATCGTCCGCGGACTAGAACGAGCGCTGCTGGCCTGGCGGCCGCGCGCACTGGAAGGCGCGTGAGATGACCACACCCGAGATCGCCACGAGGGCACCCCTGCCGGGAACGCTGCAGGCGGCGGCCACCTCGCAGGCGGCGGCTGTCACTAGGCTGCGGCGCAGCTTCGGTGACCGCGCCGTGATCGACAACCTCGACCTGTCCATCCCTGGCGGCCAGTTCGTCGCCCTGCTGGGCGCCAGCGGGTGCGGGAAGAGCACGCTGCTGCGAATCCTGGCGGGCCTGGATACCGACATCCAGGGAGAGGTCACCGTGGCCAGGCGCCGCGCGGTGGCGTTCCAGGCGCCCCGGCTGTTGCCCTGGAAGAAGGTCTGGCGCAATGTCGTGCTCGGCGTGCCGAAGGCGGGGCGCGCCGAGGCGGTCGCCGCGCTGACCGAGGTCGGTCTCCGCGAGCGGGCAGACGCCTGGCCCGCCACCTTGTCCGGCGGCGAAGCGCAGCGGGCGTCACTGGCCCGCGCCTTGATCCGCCAGCCGGACCTGCTGCTGCTCGACGAGCCGTTCGCCGCGCTCGACGCGCTGACCCGGCTGCGGGCGCAGGACCTCGTCGGCGACCTGTGGCGAAAGCACTCGCCCGCCGTGTTGCTCGTCACGCACGACGTCGACGAGGCGCTACGGCTCGCCGACCGGGTGATGGTGATGAAGGACGGCCAGATCGAGCATGATGTGCCGGTCGGACTCGACAGGCCGCGGGAGGTCGGCGCGGCTGGCTACGCGCCGCTGCGCCGGACCCTGCTGCAGTGGCTGGGGGCGCACTAGTGGCGCGCGCACTGCGCAAGCCAGCCCAGGCGCAGGACGCGGACGTGCTGGTGCTTGGCGGCGGTCCGGCCGGTACCTGGGCGGCGATCGCCGCGGCCAGGGCCGGGGCGCGGGTCGTGCTGGCCGACAAGGGATACTGCGGCACCAGCGGGCCGACCGCCTCCGGCGGCAACAACCTGTGGTACGTCCCGCCGGATCCCGCCGCGCGCGAGGAGTCCATCGGGCAGTACGAGCGGGCGGGCGGCATGATCACCGATCGAGGCTGGATGGCCCGCACGCTGGAGCTGACCTGGAACCAGGCAGGCCAGCTCGCCGACTGGGGCTACCCGTTCCCCACCGACTCCCACGGCAGGCTGCGGCGCAGCTCGCTGCAGGGTCCCGAGTACATGCGGCTGATGCGACTGCAGGTCAGGCGGGCTGGCGTGACCATACTCGACCAGAGTCCCGCGCTGGAGCTGCTGACCGACCCAGACGGCGTGGTGAGCGGCGCACGCGGGACGCACCGGCAGCGCGGCGATGCCAGCTGGACAGTCCGGGCAGGCGCGGTCGTGCTGGCCACCGGGGGCTGCGCGTTCCTGTCCGGCGCGCTCGGCTGCAACCCGGACACCGGCGACGGCGCCCTGATGGCCGCCGAACTGGGCGCTGAGCTGTCCGGCATGGAGTTCTCCGGCGTCTTCGGGATGGCACCGGCGTTCGGCTCGCAAACCAAGGGACGGATGTACCAGTTCGCGCGCTACTACCGCGCTGATGGCACGCCAATCGAGCTGCCGGCTGGCCTGGGGTCCAGGCCAGCCGTCGCCCGCGCTTCGCTCGACGGGCCGGTGCTCGCGCGCCTGGAGCTCGCCCCGCCGCAGATCCAGGAGGCCATGCGGTGGGCACAGCCCAACTTCTTCCTGCCGTTCGACAAGGCCGGCGTTGACCCGTTCACCGAGCTCTTCGAGGTGCGGTTCGTGTTCGAAGGCACTGTGCGCGGGACAGGCGGCATCGCGCTGACCGGTGACGGCTGCGAGACCACGGTCCCCGGCCTGTACGCGGCCGGCGACGCGGCGACCCGGGAGCTTGTGACCGGCAGCCGGTCGGGCGGCGGCAGCCATAACGGAGCGTGGGCCATGTCCTCGGGCACGATCGCGGGCCGGGCGGCCGCCCGCTTCGCACGCCGCCAGGTCGCCGCTGCCGCGAGCCTGCGCGCGGCCGGCCAGGCCGGCCTGCCAGCCGCGGGCGACGGCGCCGCGGCCACGGACACGGCAGGTCCGGGCACAGTCTCCCCCGACGAGGTGATCGCCACCGTGCAGGCGCAGGTCCTCTCGCCAGGCAAGGCCATGTTCCGCAGCGCGGCGTCGCTACGGGAGTCGCTGCGCTCGCTGGACGAGGTGTGGTCGGACCAGGTGCCGCGCCTTGGCCTGGGCAGAGGAAGACAGCGCGCACGGGAGGCAGCCGCGATGACCGCGCACGCGCGGTGGATGTACCGGGCCGCGCTGGCACGGGAGGAGTCCCGCGGCGTCCACCGCCGTGACGACCGCCCGGACACCGACCCGGCGCAGGCGGTCCGGCTGCGCGCCGGCGGCCTCGACGACGTGTGGGTCCGCGCCGAGCCGCTGCGGGCCGCCTCGTGATCGAGATCATCTCGGCGCAGGCCTGCATCGACTGCGACAAGTGCGTGGACGTCTGCCCGACGAACGTCTTCGACGCGGTGCCGGGCAGCCACCCAGTCATCGCACGCCAGTCCGATTGCCAGACGTGCTTCATGTGCGAGGCCTACTGCCCGGCGGACGCGCTTTACGTTGCGCCGGACAGCCGGCCGCTGCCAGGTCTCGACGAGGCCAGGCTGGCGGCAAGCGACCGGTTCGGGGAGTACCGGCGCTGGATCGGCTGGGGAGCCGGTCGCAGTCCAGGCAGTCTGCGCGACGCCAACGCCGAGCTTCCGGAGCTCGTCGCGACCTTCCTTCGCGACACCCGGCTCGAATAGCCCATTCATCATCGGATTAAGGACACTCATGACACGAACAAGGCTCCGTCGCGCCCTGGCGACGGCCGCTGCTGCTGGCTGCGTCCTGCTCGCCGCCGCCTGCGCAACCTCCTCAGCCGCGGGCAACTCGTCCGGATCGGGCAGCCAGGCGGGATACACGCTGCGCGTCGGGTTCATCTCCAACACGCCCACCCCGGTCGGTCCCGAGGGCCTTGCCTACCACAACGGCACCCTGCTCAAGGGCCTGAAGAGCCAGGGGGTGACCGGCATAACCTTCACCGCGTTCCCGAACGGCCCGAACCTGATGGCGGCCATCGCCGGCGGCTCGATCGACATCGGCATCCTCGGTGACACCCCCGCCGTGACGGCGGAGGCGGCCGGCATCAAGACGCGCCTGGTGAACCAGTCGTTCGTCGGCCTGGACACGTACCTGTACACGCCCAAGGGCGGCGTGACCAGCATCGAGCAGCTTAAGGGCAAGACGGTCGCCACGCAGGTCGGCAGCTACATGTACCGCTACCTTGTCTCGGTGCTGAACGAGGACGGCCTGTCCAGTTCGGTCAAGATCAGCAACATCTACACCACGAACGCGGTCGCCACGCTGCAAAGCGGCGGGGTCGCCGCCTACGCCGCCCCGGCCGGGCAGCTCACCGCCGTCCTCACCAAGGACGGGTTCCCGATCATCGACAAGGCGTCCGCCGACCACAAGGACCTGCTCGGCACCGACGTCACGGTGATCAGCGACAGCGAGCTCGCCGCCCACCCCGGCCTGCCGCACGCCTGGAATCAGGTGCGCGCCCAGGCGGTGGCGACGATGAATTCCAGCCCCAGCGCGTACTTCTCCTGGGCGTCGGTCGCGGCCCAGACCCCGGTCCCCGCCCTGCAGGCGTCCTCGCCGCTATCGGGCTACTCGCCGGCCCCATTCACCAGCACCGGCACATCGCTGCTGGAGGGCGTCAACTCGTTCCTGCTGTCCAACCAGCTCACCAAGACCAGCACCAACATCAAGAGCTGGGAGGTCCCGAGTCCCTGATCTGCGGTGCCGGCTTCCGGGCGCTCTGCGCGAGCCTGTACCTGCCGCGCGGAAAGCAATCTCGGCGCCTATTACTCAGCGAGCAGCCGATACAGGGCCTGCCGGGCGTTGCGGACGATCTCGACCGCCTGTTCAACCTGCGCCGGATTCGCCACTGCGACGATCTGGCGACTGGCGGCGTCCAGTTGCTGCATTTGGGTCCGCAGCTGTGAGCTCGGCGAGTCCAGAGGGAAGGTAGTCGCGACAACGTCGGCGCGACGCTGCTCGGCCTGCTCGCGGCCTGCGGTGGTCAGGGAAAAGACCCGACGTCCCTCTGTCTCGTGGCTTTCGACTAGGCCCTTGTCCTCGAACATCTGGAGCAGCGGGTATATCGAGCCTGGGCTGGGCCGCCAGTTGCCACCGCTGAACCGCTCAAGCCGGTCCATCAGCTCGTAGCCATGCGCGGGGCCGTCCAGCAGGGCGGCGAGGAGAAGGTCCGGCACCATGCCCCGGCGCATGCGATAGCTGTCACCGGGGCCACCCCGGTCCCCGTGAGGTCCTCTGCGTCCCCGCATGATTGTCTCTCACCGATCCCGGAAGTGCCGCAGCCCAAGCTAGCAGATATATCGCGATAGTATCACGAAAGGGATATCGGTGAGCGCGCAGCCCCAAGGGAGCGCTGTGCTGAGCCTCGTCCAGGCGTGGCTCAGCACAGCGCGCTTGCGCCTAGGTCCTCAGATGGGCATCGCCGGATGGCAGGTGGCGTCATCGGCGGTCCAAGGACCGCCGATGACCAGGAAGCCGACGGGGAGGCGGCGCCCACCTCCCCGCTAGCACGGTGAAGCGCCTAGAGGCACGCAAGCGTGCTCATGCAGCTTTCGCCGCAGGCAAGCAAGCTGAACTGGCTTGCGTCCTGCATGCGCTCGGCGTCCTCGTGGCCACGTGTGGCCTCTAGTCCTTGCATGTCGAGAAGAGCCATGGTCATTCACCTCCTCACTGGTTCGGGTTGTCCTCCCGAAAGGGAGCTTTGGGGTGCGGGGTCTATCTGCGCGGCGGGGGCCGACGGCACGCCAGGCAAGGGCGGCACGGCGGCGCCTACCGGCACAGCGAGGGCTGGCAGGGCCGAGAATCCCGGTAGCGTCACGGCGTACGGGTGCAGGACTCTGGCCACGCCCAGCAGGACGCCAGCGGTCCCGGTGCCCAGGTCCATGGACAGCCGGTACAGCATGTCCCCGGGGAACGCCAGGCCATCAGCGTATGCCACGGCGTGCCAGGCGAGCCGCTGAACGTGCGCCCGGACCCGGGGCTGCCACGGGCCCCGGGCGCCGCGGCCAGCGAGGAAGTACAGCAGCCCGGCACGCCCGTTGAACAGCCCAGGCTGCGCGTAGTACGCGCTGCTCGAGGCGATGGCGATCTGGTCCGCCGCCGCGCGCAGGTCCGCGTCCTGGCGGTGCGCCAGGAACTGGTCAATGACCATGCCGATGCCGGCGCTGCCGACCTTGAGGTACGGCATGGTCCGCCAGCCCTCGTCCACCTGCAGGCCGCCCCTGCCGTCGCTCACGCACCGGCTGAGGTCGGCGCGCAGCGCGGTCGCCGCCGCGTCGAGGTAGCCCGGATCCCCCGTGCGCTCATGCAACCGGATGAGCAGCAGTGCCTGGCCGGCCGCGCCATGCATCAGGCCGACGGCGCCGGAGGTCGGCTCGGCGCCCGTGACGATCTCGGCTGCCCGCCGCCCGACGTCGGCGAGTGCGGGCTCCTCGGCCTGGTCGGCCACGTCCATCATGGCGAGTGCGAATCCGGCGAGGCCGCCGAAGACGCCGTGGCTGGCGTGGTCCCACTGCGCCTCCGCGCACCTGGCGGCGAGCCGGATGGCGGCGTCGTGATGGCCGAGCGCGCCCAGCGCCCAGGCCACGCCGGACAGTCCGTCATACAAGCCGAGGGACATGCCGCGCGGTGGGTCCTGCGCCCGGCGCAGCAGCCATTCCTCCCATTCCGGCTCGCGTACGCCCGCTGCCTGCCACAGCGCGAAGAGCACTCCAGCCGCCCCGTAGCCAAGCCCGATCCCGCCGCCAGTGACCCGGAACTGGTCTACGTCGCCGGGGAACAGCCGGTCCGTCCGGCCGGGGCTGGCGCTGGCACGGATCGCCGTCACGAGGCGAGCCGACAGCGCCTGGTACAGCGTTGCGTCGCTGGCCTCTTGCGCGCCGCTGGCCTCTTGCGCGCCAGCCTGCGGCGGCTGTGCGTTCCGGCGCGGCGCCGCGGTCGGGCGCGGCGCCTTCCCAATGATCTCGGTGACCGCTTCGCCGAGGTAGTCAGCCGGCACCGGGAAGATCGTGGCGATCTCTTCCGCGAGCTGCGCCGCCTTCCCTCGGTCGAGCCGGAACAGCGTCGTCAGCGGCATGAACATGGCCAGCCGCAGGCAGGCAAGGCTGTAGGCGTCCACGGCGGTCCCGCTGCGGTCACGCGGCGCGGCGAACCCTGGGTTACCGACGGTCACCAGCCGTCCCTCGCGCAGGTCGCTCGCGGCCTCAAAGTCGATGAGCGCCACGGTCTCATCGGGCCGGACCATGATGTTGAACATGTGCAGGTCGTTGAAGATGATGCCCTGCTCGTGCATCAGGGCCGCCGCCCGCTCGACGCGACCACAGATTCGCATCGCCCACGCCGTGTACTCCGCGCGCGTCTCCAGATCGGGGTCTGATGCCAGGAGCGGGTGCTGCTGGGCGAAGAAGGAATTGAGCGTGCGCCCGTCAACGCGCTCCTCAACGAGGAAGTGATGCTCGCCCACCTCGATGTAGTCGAGGACTTCCGGCGCGATTCCCAGCCCGGATAGCCGGCGCATCAGGTCGTGCTCTCGGCGCAGCCTTGCGACGGCGTCCGAGCCATCGGCGGCCAGCCCCGCATGCGGCCGCGCCTCCTTGAGGATGACCTGCGCGCCGTCGCGCTTATCGATGCCGGCATACACGCCGCCGCCATTGGAGAAGTGCAACGCGCCCGTCACCTCATAGGGCAGCCCGGAGAACGCGACCGAGTTCCGTGCGGCGAGCTGCGGGGCGAGGAAATCCGGTATCCGCACCCACTCCGGGATGGTGAACACCGGTGTGCGCGCGTCTGGGACCAGCCGCCCGTCCGGGTCCTGGATCGCGGCCACGACCTGGCCTGCGGCATCTAGGCAGGACTGCCGCATGAACCCGCCATACCGCACGTACAGCGGCCCGTTGCCATACCGCAGATCGCTGAGGATGTAAGGTCCGGCGGTCCCGCCGAGCTGCGCGTCGAGCTCGCGCAGGACGCGTTCGCAGGCCGAGTCGTCGGCCGGGTAGATGGTGGCAGCCTTGCCGCTGGCGGCGCGCGGCGCGTATTTCATGTTGCGCATTCGAACATCGAGATACGAGCTGATCACCTTAAAGGTGATCTCGCGCGCCACGCAGTATTCCCATACCGTGGCGAGTGTTTGCGCGGCATTGTCTGGGCATGCCGAGACGTGGATCTTCCAGCCTTGCGACGGTACCGCGGCGTCTGGTGGACGGAATGTCATCCAGTCGCCGATTGGCGTCCGCTCCCAGCCGCGGGGCAGTGGTCGTTCGATGACCGGGAAGAGCTCTTGCCGACCGCTGCGGACTGGAGAGTCGTAGAACAAAGCGTCAGCGAGGCAGTACAGCTCATACTGCTTGTCCACGTTCTCCCCATTGCGCGCTAGTGCTACTGTTTCCCGGCAGTTGCCTATATGTACTGGCAGATCAGTGCACGGATCCCTTGATTAGCGGATCCGCGGATTTCGCGTGGCTTCCTGAGTCTCACTGTAGCACGGGGCGGCGATTGAAGAAGTCTGCCGCAACCTAAAGATAGCTGCAATGGCCGAAAAATTCGTTTCCCTTTCGGAGGTTATTTCCGAATTATATGTGCTTTGCCTGAGATGATTCTCGGGTACCACCCTCGGCGGGTGCATGCACGTCGGCGCTCTACCATACGCGAGCTGGCCAGCCGCGTCGGCCAGCCCAGCAGGAACGCCGTTGGCCGGTTACCTCAGAGGAAACATTCAGTTGTTTGGGGAAATCTTTTCCTGATGTCGCGGGTTCCTACGTCTAGGTAAAATCACTTAGGCGTACTGCTCGTCTTTCCTGGGGGGCGGCGTGAAGGGAAGGTTCACCGAGGTCAGTGGCGCTGCCCGCGACCTTGAGAGCTGGGGCCGGCTGCTGTCGAGCGACAACCTGCCGCCGTTCCAGCGGCTGGAGTCTATTAGCGACCCCTCGACGTTCGCCGGGCGGATGCGCCGAAACCACCTGGACCAGGTGACTGCCGCGCTGGTCGAGGTGGAGGCGAGCGAGCACTCGGTGCGGCGTTCAACCGAGCACATCGCGACGCTGGCCGAGCCGGACTACCTGGTGATCTGCCAGCTCTCCGGCGGCAGCGCCATGCACCTGGAGGACGGGCGGCGGGCCGAGCTGTGGCCGGGCGATTTCACGGTCCTGTCCGCACGGCAGCCGTACACGTGGTCGTTCGCCGATGGCGGCAGCTCGGTCTTCTCGCTTCTTTTCCCCCAGGAGCTCCTTGACGTACCGCGGCAGGTGCTCCGCACCGCCGAGGGCCGGGCACTGTCGTCCCGGGAGGGCTTCGGAAAGCACCTGGCGCCGTTCGTGACGGCAGTAGCCTACGACGACGAGCTGCTGCGCGGCCAGGTCGGCGGGCGCCTGGCCCGCAACCTCATCGACCTGTTCGGGACCGGCCTGGTTGAGCTGTCGCAAGGCGAGGCGGCGGCGCCCGCGGCTCCCTTGTTCGTACAGGTGACCCAGTACATCGCGGCGCACCTGAGCGATCCTGACCTGGACGCCTCGGCGATCGCGCGAGCCAGCCACATCTCCGTCCGCTACCTGCAGGCGTTGTTCCAGGAGCAGGGCGCCACGGTGACCGACTGGATCCGCGACCGGCGGCTGGCGGGCCCGCCGCGACCTGGTCGACCCCGCGCTGCGCGAGGTGACGATCGCGGACATCGCGCTGCGGTGGGGATACCTGGACCCGGCCTATTTCTCGAGGCTGTTCCGCCGCCAGTTCGGCGAGAGCCCCGCGAGTGGCGCGCTCGCTCGCTCGCCACTCGGGTGCCCAGCCAGCAGGGCCACGCGGACCAGCAGGGCCACCCAGGCCAGCATCGCCTCGCGACCCTGCCGGACGGCCTCGTTCCGCTGCCAGGCCTGCCGAACTAGGCCTGGTTCGACCGCGCGTCTGGCGAACTCTCATGATTGGCCGGCAGTCGGCGTCGTTGTCCTTTTGGCCATTTCGAAACCTATCCGGATGCCCCTTGCCGAGGCCAGCGGCCAGCGCAATAGGGTGGACGTGATGCCTGTCGATATCCGCCTACACTCGTCGGCGTAAGCAAGCCGGGCCAGCTGGACCTGCTAGCGGAGCAGGTCATCCCGGCCGTTGCCAAGTTCTAGGAAGGAATTGCTTGTGACCGAATCTGCCCAGAACCCAAGCCCGGCCGGCCTCGGCGGGTCCGGAGCTGGTGGCCCAGGATCTGGTGGCCGTGGTCCGGGAGGGGGAGGTCCCAGGCGTCGCAAGCCGCCCCGGCGCGCGATCGTGGCCTCGGTGTCGAAGATCGCACCCCGGCTGGTCTCGGTGCTGGTCACGGGCGACGAGCTTGACGGCTTCGCCGAGGCGGCCCCCACCTCGCACCTCAAGCTGTTCCTGCCGCCGGCTGGCGCGGAGCAGTTGCTGCTGCCGGAGCAGGGCCCGGACGGCGGCCAGGTCTGGAACCACGACGAGTCGCTGCGCCCGGTCGTCCGCACCTACACGCCGCGCCGCTACGACGCGGCGACCAAGACGCTGGAGATCCAGGTCGTCCTGCACGGCGAGGGTCCCGCCTCCGAGTGGGCGCAGCAGGTCAAGGTCGGGGACGAGGTGGGTGTCGGGGGACCGGGTGGCCGGTTCGTTCTGGATGAGGAAGCCGAGCACTGGTGGATCGCCGCGGACGAAAGCGCCCTTCCGGCGGTGGGGACCCTGCTCGATGCCCTCCCAGTAACCGCGACGGCGCAGGTGCACGTCGAGGTCGAGGACTCCGACGATGAGATCAAGTTGCCCAGCGTGGCCACGGTGTCGCTGACCTGGCACCACCGCGACGGCTCCGGCGACTTCGGTGCGGCCCTCCAGGCAGCCGCCGGTTCGGCTGAGTTCGAGGACGGCACGAAGATCTGGGTCGCCTGCGAGTCTGGCACCATGCGCGACATCCGCCGCCACCTCACCCGCCAGCGTGGCATCCCGCTGAGCCAGCTCATCACCCGCGGCTACTGGCGCCGCGGCGAGTCCAACTACCCCGACCACGACTACGGCGAGGATTAACCCCGGACGAGAGTTGCCAGCGCGTCGGCCCTGCCTGCGCGGTGGCTGGCCGGCGCGCCTGCCCCACCGTTACCAGTGGCTTCTCGTTACGTGGAAGACTTTTCCGGTCCCGAAGGCTTTTCCACATTCCAGCGCGGAAATCTTTACGGGACCGGAAAACTCTTCCTCACGCCTGTCCCGTCAGTCACGTTCTTGAGCCTCAGCGGGGTCAGCGGCGAGGAGGGCGTGCTCGATATGGTGCTTGAAGATGGTGAGCTCGGCTTCGAGCGCGTCATTCACGGCGGGGGAGTCGGATTCGGAGAGATGACGTCGGCGGCCACGGCGTTCGCGACGAGCTCGGCTATGACCTGCTCCACGTTGTAGGTGAGCTCCGCGTTGACTCCCCACTCCCGCAGGACCAGTCGCGCGTGGTGGCGGGCACTGGGGACAGCTTCAGTGACGGCGGCCAGCTCCAGGTAATCCTGCCAGGGCCAGGTCGCCTGCCAGTTCTGCCGCTCCGGTGGCAGCGCCGGATCGGGTGGTATTCGCACCATGACCGGCGCGCCTTCGGGGCCGAAGTTCACAGGGGTTGCTCCGTTTCTCGCTTTCTCGCCACTGGCGTCCCCGGCCCGGCGGCGTAGGCGCCGAGCCGGGAACGTGCAGCTAGTCAAGCAATATGGCCTTAGTAATGCAATCGCCATGAACGATTTGACAAGTAAAATCTCGGCCCGCTAAATTTAATTGCAGAATTTCTCAGTAGATGCTTTCAGATCGGATGCGGGGTACCTTTCAAAACGGAGGCAGAAGTGACAGAGCTGGCGACCGGTTCCACGGTTCCTCGACATACGGCTCTTATCCAGCCCTCATGTCCGTGAAGGACTCGGCGCTTCTTACGCGCGATGGGATCTACTACATGAAGCGTGCCTATAGTGTCCCCTGCGGCCAGCAGGGCCTGGCCATGGAAGTCGAAGGCACATAGGGCGGTGATAGCGGTCCCGTCGACTTCGAGTACTGAGTACTGGGTTCCGGTGGCTGGGTTCCAGAGCCGGATGGTCTCATCAAAACTGCCGGTGGCAAGCAGGAACCGGTCATCGGCGGTCAACGTACATACGGCGCTGATCGGCTTGGTGTGGCCGTTGAGCACGAAGCGCTCGGCGCCAGTGGCGAGATCCCAGATCCGGGCCGTACGGTCGTCGCTGCCGCTCGCGAGAAGAGTGCGCCCGCCGAGGGCAAAGGTGGCTAGGCTGTTGATCCCGCGGGTGTGGCCTTCCAGGACCGAACGCTCGGCGCTGCAGGAAACCGCCGTCCAAGCCGACTGATACGGCATCTCGATCGAGGCGCTGGATATGTGGGAGAACGCGTGCCCTAGGTCTTTGAGGGATTCAGTCACGCTGAACATGGCGGCGCGTGCGCCCGGCGTCGCCTCGCGCGCTCGGGGAGTCAGCCATAGCAGCTTGGCACGCTGTTGTGCTTGCGCCGACTGGACGCGATCTACCAGGGGTAGCAGCTGGTTCAGGTCGACGTGCAGCAAGAAGTCGTCGTCGCTGACAAGGTCATCCATCGCGCCTGCCCGAGCCGCATGGATCGGCAAGGAGCGCAGCAGGTACTCAGGCGCGCTTCCCCAGCCCGCCTGCCGGCCGACGGACAGGAACGCCTCGGTCAGGGCACGCTCGTCAGCCGCTTGTGCCTCGGTCAAGGCACGCCCGCTCAGCAAGGAGTCGTTCAGCGCCTGGTGGAACAGCCGGAAGGTGCTGGCCCGTCGCGTCGGCGGCTGGCCTGGCTGGCCGGCTGGCTCGGAGGATTCGACGAGGAAATTGGCCGCTGAAGACCTGGCGAACCGGGCTAGTTCCGTCACGGGCACGTCACCCCAGCCGAGTGCGCGAAGCGCTACCCGCCAGAGGTCAACTGGCATGCCGGGTGCCTCGGCGAATGCCAGGGCGGTCAGGACTTCTTCGGCTGGGACGCCCGCGATGGGAGGGATCCGGCTCAGGTGCTCGCGCATCGCGGCATCGACCGTTGTGGTGAACCGCAGCGTCGCCGGGTCAGCCGCCGTCTCGTCGTACAGGCCGTGTGCCCGGGCGATCAGGCCGGCTATGAGGAAGTTGGCCGCCGACAGCTCCGCTATCCGTGCGGCTACCGGGCCTGCTGCAGCCTCGTCAGCGTACGGATTGGCAGGCCGTTCGTCATCGGTCAGTCGTAGCGTCGCGAGAGCGTAGTCGGCCAGGTCGGATTGACTAAAGTACCTTCCGTCATCAAGATCCACCACGGTCGCGGCTCCGCCGAGCAATCCCAGAAGCTCACCGTCAGCGTCACGGCGGCGGGACCCCAACGTCACCTGCACTCCGACATCGGCGCAGGTCTCGGCTATCGGCGCGATCACCTTGGTGATCATGACCCTGGCCTGAGCCGGGCTGGCCGCTTCGTCAAGAGCGTCGATGATGACGTTGAACCGGCGGCCGCCGCGACCAGCCAATGCCTCACGCAGGGCAGGCGCGAAGTCCTCCAGTTGCTCCAATCCCGTCGGCAGCGACGCCGAGGCAGCCCTGGCTATTTCGGTCGCGACTTCCAGCGCGGTCTTGCCCTTGGCGTGGACCGCGCACGCTACGGACCCCAGCGTTGCCCGGGCTGCCCCATCAGCGCTGGGAAGCTGGCTCGCCGCGTCCGGATCGGCGGTCGTGACAATCCGGCCTAGAACGGCTGACTTGCCTGCCCCAGGTGCCCCGGTGACGATGAGGACGCGCCGGTCCAAGACCGTGCGGTCCAGCCACTCACCGATCGTCCGCAGTGCTGTCGTACGTCCCCGGAAGCGGTAGCCGCGCTCACTGTCGTTGCTCACGCCGCGGGCGCGAGGTCGCCAGTGGCGGCGGCCTTCGAGGTCGGAGGCAAGGGTCCAGCCCCAAGCGGTCAGGGCCAGTTCGCCGGAGTCGGTGGCGCGGGCCTTCTCGGCGAGTTCCTGCAGGCCGTGGCCGGGCAGGCACTGCGCGGCCCGATGGATGCTGAGGGCCTGCCCGTTGCGGTGCTCGTCGTGCACGGCGACAATGCCGACGACCGCGCCGAACTCCGGCGACCACAGGCCGGTCCCGCTGAACCCCGGCTCGATGGGATAGGTCGACGTGACGTCGATGCGCACCCATCCGGCGGCGAGCGCTGCGCCGACATCACCTTCGGATACGCTGCCCCGGCGCTGCTGGGGCGGGAAGCCGAGCGCCCACCACTTCGTGCCGACGAGGGACTTGGGCATCGGACAGCGGAGGCGGGCCGGCCACACCCCCTGGGGGACCGGGTCTGCCAGCTCCAGAATGGCGACGTCCAGGTCCTCGTCGAAGCTGCCGTCGCCAGGCATGATTACCGAGTCGACCGCACAGCGCGTCGCGGTGGGCGGGTCCGCCATCGGGAACCCGACCCAGATCTCGTCGAGTTTCTCGCCGTCCCGCATGACCACATGGGCGCAGGTCAGTACTCGCCGCTCGTCGATGACGACGCCGCTGCCGACGGGGGAGCCACCGTGCACAGAGCGATGGATCGCGACTACCCAGGCATCCACCTCAGGATGCACCTGGCGCGCCAGGGGTGCCTGGGCAGACTGGTAGATCGTCAGGTCGCGTCCAGCGGCGTAGGTGTCCCTGCCAGCCTGGGCGTGCTGGCTCACCGCGTCATTAGACCGCCCAAGCTCGCCAGACATTTCCTGCCGCCCCCTCTTCGTGTCGCCAGGATAGAGCCCGCAGCGACGGATGAGTAGGACATTCCGTCACAAGTGCCAGGCGGACGGGCTACTTCCAGGTGAGTGCATTGACTGGCACCTTTACGTGGGTGGCGTACGCCGGTACGTCGTCTGTTGTCCTCTTCCGCCTTGTTGCTGAATCATCCCCTGTGCCCGCAGGGAGCGCAGCGACCGCCGGACCGTGTAGCCGGGGAGCGAGGTGAGCGCCTCTAGGTCTCCCACGGTGAGCGGGCCATTCGCGAGCAGCGCGTAGATGAGCTGGTCGCGGGTCCCGGTGGGCTGGACGGGCTGGCTGAGGATCACGGTGAACTTGATTCCAGAGTCGATGTAGCGGGCTGGTGGGAGTTCGGCTTCGGCTAGAGCGCTGGTGACGATGGGGATTCCGCTGGCGAGGGCCTCGATGGCCCGGGCGCCAGTCTCGGCCGAGTAGACGTGCTGGCAGATGGAGACGAGCAGTGCGTTTCGAGCGGAGGTGACGGAGTCGTGGCCGAGCCGGTCAACGGTGATGCCGTAAAGGCCGCCTGGGTTGGCGATGACGAGTTTGTCGCTGCGAAGCCTGACCTCGACGGCGAGCCCGGCCGACCAGTCGTCGAGGTCGCGATGGATAAGCGCGTTGGCGATGAGTTCACGGAACGCGACAAGGGGATAGGCATAGCGGTCATGGACGCTGCCGTCGGAGGCGGTGACAATGGCGGTGTCGAAGGTCCGCCGTGCCCAGTCCATGGCCTTGTCGAGCATGCGGGGGATCGGACCGTCGATGGTGGCCTGGTTACGCGCGCGAGTGCCTGGTATGGCACCCGGTGAGGGCTCGGCGGCTGCCTGGATGACGAAGCGCGGGAACCATTGCTGGGGGTAGATCCCGAGCGCGAGGACACCCGCGACTGTCGGCCTGCCATCTGAGCGGATGATTCCACTGCGACGTAGCAACTCGCCTTGGTTGTGGAACCGGCCGCGTCCTTCCGGATCGTGCCTGCGAATGCTGTCGGTGAATGCCTGCACTAGGTCTGGGCCAAGGTCATCGGCACTAGCATCCTCGACCGCTGCGCGATCGAAAAGGGGAGGCTTTCGGGCGGCTAGGAACGCCTGCTCTTCCAGATGGGACAGCAGGAAGTCCCCGTCGTACCCGCGCAGGTATGCCTTGCCGGTGGCCGCGACTCGGCAGGGCTTGGCGGATGGGTCGCACTCGTGAACTTGGGCGACGACCACGGGGGCGTCATCTACTGCGTCGTCGATGTCGAGATGGATGGGCGGAACGTAACCACGCGCCTTGCTGGCCAGGCCCTGTTTCAGTCCCTGGGGGTCGGCTAGCGTTACGGGACGGAAGCCGTCCCGCTCATCCAGCCCCAGGATGATGGCGCCTCCCCCAGGCAGGTTGGCCAGCGCACTTAGCGTCGGCGTTAGGCTCTCTGGCAGCCCGCCAGCCGCAGCCTTGACCTCGATGCTGGTGGTATCGCCTCCCGCCAGCCGTAGCCTGGCGGCGAGTGATGACAGGTCTTGGGTCACGCAGCAAATGTACAGGCAGTGTACATTTGCTGCACATTACATGGACGACCTTGGATGTTCGTAGTATAGACAGGCGCTTCCCGCGCGGTCCTCGTCCGCGACACCACCAACCGCTCCGGCGCAGCCCTCCAAGGGGCCTGCTACTTCAGCGCGTCCAGGTTAAGTAGTCGCCGGCTTTCGGCTGCTCCCACTACTAAAGGACCGACTCAAGAATGCGGGGTCTAGGCAGATCGCCAGTACTCCGGCAGCCGTCCCAACGAAGAGCAGCTCGTCGGCATAGGCGACCGACAAGACCGGATCCCGAGTTGGGATGACCAGCACACTGGTTTCCTTCGCCGGGTCCCAGACGCGGGCTGTGCGGTCGTTGCTGGCGGTGACGAGATAGGTAGTGCTGTTATAGATGAAGACGCGGTGGGGTTCCAGATTCTGATGGTGTTGTCGTGGCTAGCGCTGGCCAGCTGATGGGGTCGGTGTCCAGCCAGGTGACGCACCACGCGAGCTGCCCGGTGGTAGTGATCCCGGCCGAGGACCGCTACTGACAAGCGGGAACGGTTGCCGCTAGGCGGACTGGCCACGCTCGCAGTCCCGCAAGCACCAGTGGCGCCAGGCATCGTCAGTACTAGCAGGCATCACCAGTACCATCCTGACGGTGAACTCTGATCCGACGGTCTTGCTGTCGCAGTCAGGTGCGCAGCTGCTCGCGCGACTCGCCGAGTTGTCGCCCGACGCGGTGCCGGACCTCGCGGCAGCGACCAGGCTGCGCCGTGAGTACCCGGCCGGCCTCGTCGCTGCCGCGATGGCACAGCATGAGCTGCGGCTAGCGGCGCGGGTGAAGTTCTCGCGCGCCGCGCAGATGCTCTTCACGCGGGCCGGATACGAGCAGTCGTCGTCGGAGGTGATTGCCCAGCATCGGGCGGCCCGGTTGAAGCACGCAAGGCGAGTGGCCGACCTATGCTGCGGCATTGGAGGCGACCTGGCCGCCCTCGCCGCGAGCGTCCCCGGCCGGCAACTCCTCGCGGCCGACCTGAACCCGGTCCACGCCCGCCTAGCCCTGCACAACGCGACCATCTTCGCGGCGGACTCCGGGGCGCGAGCGTGCGTTGCGGACGTCAGGGACATCAGGCTTACGGGCATCGACGCGGTGTTCATCGACCCGGCGCGGCGAGGTGGGACCGGACGGTTCCGCACCGGGAACTGCGAGCCGCCGCTGGACTGGTGCTTCGCGCTGACGGGCAGCGTTCCAGCGGTCTGCGTCAAGGCGGCACCGGGCATTGACACGAGCGTCGTCCCGGCCGGGTGGGAGGTCGAGTTCATCGCCGATGGCCGCGACCTCAAGGAGGCTGCCTTGTGGTCACCGGCCCTGGCTTCTGGGTCGTCCGGGCCGCGCCGTGCGACGATCTTGCCTAGCGGTCACACCCTGGTCCCCAAGCCGGGCGAGCCGGTTCCCGTCGGGGAACCGGGGGAGTACCTGCTCGACCCGAACCCGGCGGTCACCCGCGCGGGCCTAGTGGAAGACCTGGCCAGGATGGTAGGCGGCAGGAAGATCGACCCGCAGATCGCCTTTATCGCGGTCAGCGAAGAGGTCACGACGCCGTTCGCTCGCACGCTGCGCGTGGTCGACTCCGCGCCATGGAACGAGAAGCGGTTCGCCGCCCGGCTCCGGGAGCTGGGCGTCGGTGCCGCCGACCTGCGCAGGAGGGGACTCGCGGGTGACGTCGACCAGATTCGTCGGCGCCTGAAGCTGCACGGGCCGCATCGCGCGACGGTCGCACTAACCCGAGTGAACGACAAGCCGTGGGGCCTGATCTGCGCCGACTTGGGCACGCCTCTGGCGGTCGGGAGACCGTGAGCCGCCAGCAGCTAATGAATGCTGTGGATTGAGCCGCGAAACGCGGCATTAGCCCCAGCGTTCGGTGCTCATGCCAGGCAGCGCCGGAGCAGTGCCGACTGGGTCAGGATCGCTCGCTCAGTCTCAGGTCGCGGCGGGGTGGCAGGGGTGGCGGGGTGGCGGCGTCTCAGGAGGAGCGGCGCAGCAGGATGCCGCGGACGTAGGCGGCCTGTCCCACGTGCTGCAGGTCATCGCCGATGACGCTGACCAGGCGCACGCCGAGGGTCACCGGCGGGGTCCAGCGGGTGTCCACGACCCGCTCAAGGTCGGCGTCAGTCAGCCCGGACAGCAGCGAGATCGTCTGCTCGTGCACCGCGGCGTGGTACTCGGCCAGCAGCTTGCCCGGTGACGGCATGCCACAAATAGCCGACGACACCGCCTCGACCTGCTCCGATGACTGCCCGTAGCCGACCTCTCTGTTGTGGTCGGGCAGTCCCAACCGGGGCGCCCAGGACCTGACCGACCACACCTGCGCCGTGCCGAAGGCCGCCGCGACGTGGTCATCTTGCACCCGGGACAGGTGCCACAGCAGCCAGCTGATCGGGTTGGCGCCCGTGTCCAGCCGGACAGCGAGCTGGTCGGCGTCGAGGCCCTCAACGGCACTGTCCACGGATTCCTGGATTCGCCCGAACGCGTCAGTAAGCAGTTCCGCAACGGTCATGCAGCGCATCATACGCCGCCAAGCTCTCACATGATAGCGCTGTCAGTCACTTTTTGTATTCATGGAGTCACAACACGTGACTAGTGGGCGAGTGACACGGGTAGGAGTGACCCCGGCAAGACAACGCAAACATCCGTGACGGCAAGGCATCCTCACCGCAAGTCCGTGCGGTCGGGGATGCGCTAGCCACCCGTCACGGGATCGGGGGGAGCAAGCATGCCAAAACCGGTTGATGAGAGCCAGCGGTACCTTCCGGGACTGGACGGACTGCGGGCGCTCGCGGTGGCGGTGGTGGTCGCCTACCATCTGGGACTCGGCTGGGCCGGTGGAGGCCTCCTGGGCGTGGGCGTCTTCTTCACTCTCAGTGGTTACCTTATCACAGACATCCTTGTCGGGCAGTGGCGTTCCGCCGGCGCGATCAACCTGAAGAAGTTCTGGATCAGGCGCGCCCGGCGACTGCTTCCCGCGCTGTTCACGGTGCTCGCCGTCGTCGCCGTCTGGGTCACCATCGGCTATCCGAGCGAGCTCGCCATGGTGCGGGGCGACGTCGTGGCCGCTGCACTGTACGTCAGTAACTGGTGGTTCATCGCCCAGAACGCCTCCTACTTCTCGCGCTTCGGGGCGCCGTCGCCCGTCTCGCACCTGTGGTCACTGGCCGTGGAGGAGCAGTTCTACCTCATCTGGCCATGGCTGGCTCTGGCCGGCTGCCTCGCCGGTCGCTTCGCGGCCGAAAGGGTAGCGGAGAAGGCGGGGCTGCCGCGGGCGCGCTGGGTCGGGATTGCCGTGACCCTCCTGCTCGCGGTGGCAAGCTTCGTGGCCTTGGAGGCGACGTTCCACCCGGGCGTGGACCCGACGCGCGCCTATGAGGGGACCGACACGCGGGCCGGCGGACTGCTGGTCGGCGCGGCGCTGGCGATAGGGTGGCCAACCCGGCGGCCGGTGCGGCGGCCGAACTGCCCACTGCTGCTGGACGCGTGCGGGGTGGCAGGGCTGGCCGTGATCGGCGTGCTGATATGGCGGACGACCGAGTACTCGGCGTTCATGTTCCGTGGCGGCATGGTGGTCTTGTCGGTGGCTACCGCAGCGGTCATCGCGGCGGTCGTGCACCCGCACAGCAGGGTCGGGCGGGCGCTTGGCATCGGGCCGCTGCGCTGGCTAGGCGTCTGGTCCTACGGCATCTACCTGTGGCACTATCCGCTGATCGTGTTGACCGCGCCGGGCGGCAACCCGGAGGGCCAGCCAATCAGCGGAGCAAAGCAGGTGATGCTGGCCGGGGCCTGCGTCCTGGCGGCCGCACTGTCGTGGACCCTCATCGAGGAGCCGATCAGGTCCAGGCACCGGCCCCGGCTTCCCTTCCCCGTCGTGGAACCAGCACGAGGCGTGCTGCGCTGGGCGCGCGGTGGCTGGCCGCAGGCGGTCACGGCCGGCGGGGCCACCCTGGGCGTCGTCACGATGATGGCCCTGGGCGGCCTCATGCTGGCTGGCCGGCTGCACGCGGGCACGGAGTCACGCAGCATGCTCGACCGCACAGCGATGTCCGGGCCGGCAGCGGGTCCGGCTCAGCCTCGGGAGGCGCGATCGGCAGTTCGGCCGCGGCGTCGCTGGCCGCGCCGTGGTACGGTCAGTCGCTGGGGGCCGAGGTCACCGCGGCACAAGACGCGGCCGACACCCAGGTGGCAGGGCCAGGTGCCGGGTACATCTCAGCCCTGCCGGAGCCGCACCCCCGTACGTCATGCACCTCGGTCGTGCATATCGGGGACTCGACCTCGGACGGGCTGGTCTTCAGCGCCTACCAGCCTGACGCGGCACTGCGGATCCCCGCGCGCTACGCGCAGATCGGCGTGTCAAGCGTGCACACGGAAGTCGTCGGTGGCACGTCCATCGTGGAGGAATATGACAACCAGCCGAACGCCTTCAAGGTCGCGACGCGGTACCGCAAGCAGGGCTACAACGGCTGCTGGGTGCTCGCGCTCGGCACCAACGACACCGCCGACGTCGCGGCGGGCTCGAATGTGGGCGTGGCCGACCGGATCAAGGAAATGATGTCAGCGATCGGCAACCAGCCGGTGATGTGGATCACCGTCAGGTCGCTGCTGTCTTCAGGTGATTACTCAGAGCAGAACATGCAGGAGTGGAACCAGGCGCTGCAGACGGCACTGCCGCACTACCCGAACATGCGCGTCTACGACTGGGCGTCGGTCGCGCAGGTTCCGTGGTTCATCAACGACAAGATCCACTACACCCCAGCCGGGTACGCGGCCCGCGGCGAACTGATCGCGGACGCGCTGGCCGCCGCCTTCCCGGCGACCACGACGACCACGGCGACTACGGCGCCCCAGGCGGGGCACCACGGCCACGCGGGCTAATGCCCAAGCCCGGTTACTCATAGCAATGACTTAAAACTTATAGTAAGAAGACATATCTCCTGCTTTCAGCTGCCTGAGACGTTATTACCAGGTATGGCAGGTAGCCTCGCGATTCGACAGGCTTAGTGTCGGATGCAAGCGAGGGAGCGTAACAATGCGGATGAGTTCGCTCCCTGGCTTCGTCCGGCGCAGGCGATGGTGGATCCTCGGCTCCGTCTCCGTCGTACTCGTGTGCTCCGTCACGGCCGTGCTCCTCGTTGGCTACGTGAAGTACCGCAAGGTGGTCAGTGAGGTTCATCACGTGGCCGTGACGGACCTGGGCAAGCGCCCGCCGGTCTACAGCACGTCCTCGGAGAACATTCTGCTCGTCGGCTCCGACAGCCGGTCCGGGCTGGACCATCACCAGCAGGTCCTGCTGAATACAGGCGACGATCAGGGCGACAACACCGACACGATCATGCTGCTGCACATCTCGCCGGGCCGGCACGAGCTGACGTCCATGTCAATCCCGCGAGACACGATGGTGCCGTTCTATCAGTGCGATTCTGGCGGTGGCTATCCCGGCCAGCAGGCCAACCCGGACGCCTACGAGCGGATCAACGCGGTCCTCGCGCAGGGCGGGCCGTCTTGCCTGTGGAAGACGGTTGAACAGCAGACCGGCATCCACATCGATCACTTCATGGAGCTCGGCATGGAGGGGTTCGTCAACGTGGTCAACGACCTGGGCGGGGTGACCGTCTGCGCGCCGTTCAACGTGGACGACCCGGTCTCCGGCCTCGTCCTGGGTGCCGGGGAGCACCACATCGACGGCGTCACCGCGCTCGCGTTCTGGCGTACCCGTGAGGACATCGGCGAAGGCTCGGACCTGCAGCGCATCCAGCGGGACCAGTTCATGGCCGCGCAGATCGTCCAGGCCGTCATGACCAGCGGGATGTTGAGCAACCCGCTCAAGCTGGTGCAGGTGGCCGGCGACATAGCGCCCAACCTGACCGTCGACTCCGGCATGAGCACCTCCGACCTGGTGTCGCTCGCCGAGAGCCTGCATGGCCTGTCCGCCAGCGACGTTCAGTTCGTCACCGCGCCCGTGGTCGCCTGGCCGCTTGACCCGGACGCCGAGGTCGAGTTCGACCAGCCCGCCGCGGACACGATGTTCGCCGCCATCGCGCACGACACGACGGTCTCGGCAAGCGCGACGGCCACCCCGTCCGCCACGGCCCCGGGCACGTCGTCGGCCACGGCCTCGGGCACCACCGACGACTCCCAGGCCACTCCGGCCGCAACGGCCAAGCCGGCGCCGGGCGCGTCACCCACCGCGACTCCAAGCGCGTCAGCTACCCCGAGCGCGACCGCGACGCCGACCCCGGCCACGGGCGCGTCGAGCAGCGTACAGTCACTCGCGGCTAGCAGTAACGGCATCACTGGTGCCGCGGCCTGCTCCAGCGACGGCTCCGCCTTCCAGGGACCGGACAGCCCCTGATCCGGGGTAATTCCGGTCAACTCGAGATGACCTGCGAAACACGACAAATGACGGGTCGCGCTTGCCGGATGGGGAATGATTATTGAGGGTCATTCCGCCGTCCGCGCCGGGCAGGGACTCCGCAGCGCGGTGAATGCCCCTCGTCTGGACGAGAGGAGGGAGCGCACCGTGGCTGACGACGAGTTCCGGTACGCCAGTGGCTTCGGCAATGAGTTCACCAGCGAGGCGGTCAAGGGCGCGCTGCCGGTTGGGCGCAACTCTCCGCAGCGCGCACCCCTCGGCCTGTACGCCGAGCAGATCAGCGGCACGGCCTTTACCCAGCCGCGCGGGGTGAACCGGCGGACCTGGGTGTACCGTATCCTGCCCTCTGCCAAGCACCCGGCCTTCCGGCGAATCAGCAACGGCGCCCTACGGGGGACCCCCTTCGACGAGGCTGAGCCAGACCCTAACCGGCTGCGCTGGGACCCGCTCCCGCTGCCGGAGCAGGACACGGAACACGACTTTATCGACGGCCTCTACACGGTGTGCGGCAACGGCGACATCCGCACCCGCAACGGCATCGCGATCCACCTGTACGCGGCGAACAAGGACATGACCGACCGCTGCTTCGCGGACGCCGACGGCGAACTGCTCCTCGTCCCGCAGCTCGGTACCGTCCACCTGCACACCGAGCTGGGGCCGCTGCGCGTCAGTCCCGGGGAGATCGCCGTCGTGCCGCGCGGCATCAGGTTCCGGGTCACCATCGCGGACGCGATGGCCCGCGGCTACGTCTGCGAGAACTTCGGCGCGAACTTCACCCTCCCCGAGCGCGGCCCGGTCGGCGCCAACGGCCTGGCCAACGAGCGCGACTTCCTCACGCCGCACGCCGCCTTCGAGGAGCGCCAGGACACCACGACGCAGGTCGTCCAGAAGTTCGCCGGCAACCTCTGGGCCGCCGACTACGACCACTCGCCGCTGGACGTCGTTGCCTGGCACGGCAACTACGCGCCCTACAAGTACGACACGGCCAACTTCATGGTCGTCGGCACAATCAGCTATGACCATCCCGACCCGTCGCTGTTCACCGTGCTGACCAGCCACAGCGACACGCCCGGGCTGGCAGGAGCGGACTTCGTGATCTTCGCGCCGCGCTGGCTGGTGGGCGAGGACACGTTCCGCCCGCCGTGGTACCACCGCAACATCATGTCCGAGTACCTGGGCCTGGTCACCGGCGCCTACGACGCGAAGGCGGAGGGCTTCACGCCCGGCGGCGCGAGCCTGCACAACACGTTCGCCTCGCACGGCCCGGACGCGGCCACCTACGCGGCCGCCGTCGCCGCCGACCTGGCGCCCCGCAAACTCGACGGCACGCTGGCGTTCATGGTCGAGAGCAGGTGGACGCTGCTCCCCACCCGCCAGGCGATGAACGCCGCCTGGCGCCAGCGCGACTATGACGCCGTCTGGGCCGGGCTGGAACGCCACTTCCGATAAGCCCGTTACCTTCTTGGCCGAACGGGCCATCCCGTATGTTGAGGCCCTACGTGCTTATGCTTCGGGACACGTCGGTAATCAACTTCGGGCGTTGTCACGCCGCCGGGTGAAATCGGGGCCTGTGTTGCTCCGGGCTGTGTTACCCGACCGCTCGGCCGGCCTGGACGGCAGCAGCAAACCGCCGCCAGTCGGCCGAGGTCACCCGGAGCACCGGCCCGCGTCCGTGCTGTGCCGTGTCCCGGACGAGCACCGCGCCCGGCGCGTTCCCGGTCTCGACACAGGATCCGCCGCCGTTGTCGCTGTAGCTGGACTTGCGCCAGCCGGGGTCTACTGCTTCTGCTGGCTTTCCCACCACTGGATGGCCTCCGTTATGACCGCCTGGGACTCCGCCACGTTGCGAGCGTAGCCGCGGATCACCTCGAAATGGGCGACGACCGTGCCGACCACGTCCGGATCGTCAGTCACGTAATCCTGCACGGTCTCTTGGTCAACAATATCGGAGATGCCAGGCCCACTCGCGATGCCGAACGGCCCCCGTGCTCCGGTGAAGTACCCCTCGTCTGGGACGACCTGCAGGACGACGTTGCCCCGTCGGGACAGTTCCAGTAGGTCGGTCAACTGGGCGATCATTGTCTCGGGAGTACCAACCTGGTAGTACAGGGCGCGCTCGTAGATGAGTGCGGTGACGTGTGCCGGGTTTTCGCCGGTCACCCTGGCTCGCCGCTGCATCCGCAGGTCGGCCTGCTCGCCGGCTTCCTCATCGTCTAGGCCGCCCTTGCGGAACATGGCGTACGCGTACTCCCGCGTCTGGAGTGGGCCGGGGATGAGCAGCACGCCCCACAGGCGCAGGAATGCCGCCTTCTGCTCTTCGGTGAAGTATTTGGCGAAAAATTCCCTGATCGGTCCCTTGGCCTTGCGAGCGAGTCGCCATGAGTTCATGACGATGTCGCGGAGCAGGCCGGTGACCGCGTACTCGTCGAGGAGGTCGCTGATCTGGGTCTCGTCGGGGACCGAGGCGCCGGTCTCCCAGCGGGAGATGGTGTGGTGGCTGTAGTTCTGGCGCTGGCCAGCAGCACCCTGAGTGCTGATGTTGGCGGCTTCCCGCAGGCGCCGCATGGCATCGCCGAAGGCTGCGGCGGGGTCGCTCTCGGGATCGCGGCTGTTTCGTCTGGGCATCGCGGACCTCCTTGTCGTTTCCCAGCGTTTTGTTGACAGGAGTATTACCGGTAGCGTAACCGCGCGGCCACGTAAAACGCTGGATTTCGCGCCGATCGGGCGCCTGCTTCGAGTAAATGGCATGCATAGGCTCGTTTACCCGGACGCGTGATCTCCTGATACGGTCGCCATAAGGCGACTCAGTTGATGAATGCCGCCACTACTCGCCCGCCGGTCCCTCCCGTCGTGCCCCATCAACCACGGTCACCCGGTGGCCCCTGGCGAGACGACATGCCGCTGCGCGACTTAGCCCGATGGCGGCATCGCCGTGAGCGAGGAATGTGCGCGCTGTGCCATCCCTGCTGCCGGGTAAGCAGCAGTGTGCCATGGCCCGCAAGGGACCTGGGACGGCGATGGAGCCAGCGCTGTCGCGACCGCTGTTACCAGGACGGGACGGCGACGATCTCGCCGACGGTCTCGCCGCCGCCAAGGACCGGGCCGACGGCGAGTTCCGCTGGCGGCTGTGCTCCCAGCCGGGCGAGGATCGCGGCCGTGACGGGAGTGACGGCCCGCATGTTCCCGTCGTCGATCTTCAGTGCCGCAGCGGTGCCGTCCGCTAGCGCGAACGCGTTGACGCCCTCCGCGCCGGACTTCAGGAGCAGGCCGGGGATGGCCGCCATGAGCCGCCGCTCGTCGCGCGTGGTGCCGCTCGTCCACTCGGGGAACTTGCGCATCGCGTCGGCGACCTTTCGCTCGGGGCTGCCCTCGGGCGCGCGCACCAGCGCGCGGAACGCCCTGGCCAGACCCGCCAGCGTGATCGCGAACAGCGGGGCCCCGCATCCATCTACCCCGACGGTGGCGATCGGCTCCATGGCCAGTTCCTCGATGGTCTTGCCGATATGCAGTTGCAGTGGGTGCGCCGGGTCCAGGTAGCTCGCGGTCGGCCAGTCGTTCGCGATGCAGGTTGCGAGCATCGCCGCGTGCTTGCCTGAGCAGTTGAACCGGACCGGCAACTCCGGGTTGTCGCCGTCTCGGATGAGCCGGTGCGCTGTCGGCTGGTCGATCGGCAGCGCCGGGGGGCACTGCAGGTCGCCCTCGGTGAGGCCGACGATGTCGAGGATCTCCCGGACGCCAGCGACGTGGTAGTCCTCGCCAGAGTGGCTCGCGGCCGCAAGGGCCAGGAGCTCTCCCTCCAGCGGCAGCCCGGCCCGCAGCATGGCTGCGGCCTGCAGCGGCTTGTTGGCCGACCGGGGGAACATCGGCGTGTTCGCGTTGCCGACGGTGAAGGCGAACGTCCCGTCGGCTGCCACGGCCGCGAGCGCTCCCCGGTGCCGGGACTCGGTGAACCCGGACCGGACGACCTCGGCGAGTACCGGGTTGGCATCGGACATGTCAAGCATCACGCGAAGATTATCGCGTGACAGGTCACGCTAAGGTGCCGGTTCCGTGTCCAAATAGCACTGATATGCGGCGATCGTCCCCGGGGCTGGTGGCTGGGGTCCAATCGAGCATTCAGTACACGCACGGGATGCCGTACTTGGCGTTGGCCGTCACGGTCGTCGAGTCGCCGGCGGTAGTGCCTATCTCCGGGCTCGCGGTCGCGGTCGGGGTGGGGGTCGGGGTAGGCGCTGGGCCGCCAAGGGCTTGCGGCAGCTGGGTCGTGTTGCCGCCCAAGATGATCTGCACGTGGCCGGCGGTGACCGAACTGCTGGCGGTCGCCGTCACCTTGAAGTCCTTGGCGATCAGCGCGGCGTTGGCCGACGCGCCGGCACCGTAGCTCACGGTCGTCAGCGGCTGCTGCGCGGACGCGGTCTGCGGCGGGTCCGCCACGTAGCCCTTGCTGACAAGCGCCTGCGACACCTCGCCCGCGAGACCGTTGGTCTCGCCGGCGTTGTACACGTCCACGGTAACGGTGGAGGCCGATGGCACCGGGGCGGCCGTGGCCTTCTTGGCCGATGATGGCTTGGCGCTGCTCTTGCTCTTGCTGGCGCTCTTGCTGCTCTTGGTCGTGGTGGCGGTGCCCGGCGGCGTGGAGAACGCCTTCTGCACCGTCTGCTGGATGTACTGCGTATCGACCGTGTTGACATCTCCGATGCCGGAGATGTCCTCCTGGCCAGTGATTGGCAGCGTGGACAGCTTGAGGTTCTGCCCGCTCAGCGCGTTCATCTCGCCGGCGAACTGAAGCAGGTTCCAGTCCGCGCTGGTCTGCAGGTACTGCTTGGCGACGGTCAGCAGCGGGTCGAGCTTGCTGACGTCGCCGAGCGCGCCATCGGTCTTCAGCTTCCACAGCACGTAGTCCAGCACGGCCTGCTGGCGCGCCGTCCGGTCCAGGTCCCCGCCGGGCAGGCTGTCTCGCGACCGGACGAACGCCAGCGTCTGCTCCGGCGACAGATGCTGGTAGCCAGGCTTTAGCTCGACGCCGGAGTTGGGATCGCTCAGGTTCCCGTCGGGGGCGATGCCGTCACCGCCGGGCCATGGATTGACGCACACCTCGGCGCCGCCGAACGCGGCTGCCAGTTCGTAAAAGCCGACCAGGTTCAGCTCGGCGAACTTGTTGATAGTGACCCCGGTCAGCGCCTCGACCGTGTCCACGGCCGCCTGCTGGCCCGCCTCGTTGCCGTCGACGTTGACCTGCGCGGACGACCAGTTCGGGTGCTTCGTCTGGTCGTTAATCATCTCCTGCTGCATGGCGGCGTTGTACGCGTCGTCGATCTTGTTCATCGAGGGGGTGCCCGCGTAGCCGAGCGTGCCATCGAGCTGGACGTAATCATCGCGGGGGATGGAGTAGCCGACCGCCTTCGTCCCGCCGGGGAAGATGTGCAGGAGGATCAGCGTGTTGGTCTGCTCCCCGCCGACAGACCCGATGTCCAGGTAATGATCAAGGTGGGCGTCGAGCGGCTGCCCGTTCCAGTAGGTGCGTGACTCCAGGCCCATGATCAGGATGTTCATCGCCCCGGTGGACGGTCCCCCGGCCAGCACCGGGGAGGTGCCGATGCTCGCCTCCTTCTGCGCGAAGTAGCCGGTTCCGGCTACGACCAGGACCACCGCGGCGGCAACGCAGCCCAGCGCATAGAAAACCCTCCCCGCCAGGAGCTTCCCGGTCAGCAGCCTCGGCATCCAGCAACCCCTATCAGCTTCACCGTCAATCATGAGGAAGGCTACATCATGATATTTGCGGACAAGGTGCATTGATGTTACGCTGAGCGGTCGCTCAGCTTCCCTCTAGGCAGGGCTGCCGCGGGCGGTAGGCTCTGGCCTATGCGGGCAGTTGTGCAGCGGGTCACGCAGGCGAGCGTGACGGTGGACGGGCAGGTCGTCGGGGCGATCAGCGAGCCGGGACTTGCCGTCCTCGTCGGAATCAGCCGCGACGACAGCCCGGCGAAGGCCGCCAAGCTGGCGGCCAAGCTGTGGGGACTGCGTGTCCTCGATGGCGAGAAATCCTGCTCCGACACCGCCGCCCCGCTGCTGGTGGTCAGCCAGTTCACCCTCTACGCGGATACCAGTAAGGGCCGCCGTCCGGCCTGGGGGAATGCGGCTCCCGGCCCGGTCGCTGAGCCGCTGGTCGACGCGGTGATCGCGGAGCTGCGGACGCTCGGCGCGCACGTCGAGACCGGCATCTTCGGCGCTGACATGAAGGTTGCCCTGGTCAACGACGGTCCGGTGACCATCATCGTGGAGCTGTGAGGCCTGCGCCGGGTTCAGCCCGCGGCGACCTTCGCGGGGGTCCAGCCAGCTCGCTCGCAGGCGGGCCGCAGAGCCAGGGACACCGGATCGGTGCCGGCGTAGGCATTACGGCAGGCGGCCTTCGCGGCGCTGCCGCAGTCGTGGACGAACTCCCCGCCGATGCTGCCGGCGATGGTCACGCTGACGCATCCGTTGGAGGAAGTCTGGTAAGAGTCCGACTGCAGCGCGCCCCAGATGCTCCCGGCGACCACGACGACGAGGATGACCGCGCCAATGATGAGCAGAACCCGCTTGCGCCGAGGCGACAGGGAAATGCCGCCGGCGGGATTCGACTTGGAGTAAACCGGCCTGGGCGGGCTTGTCATCATCGGGCCATTCTAGGAGGCTGCGGTGCGGTTTCATATGATCAGCCGACGCTCTGAAACACCATTCGTTATACGCCGTGTCCGGTCGCCCGGACAGCCCCCGTGTTAGCGTCAGCGGTAGCGGTTCGCGATGGCGCGGCTGCCCGACCTACGGGGAGGAAGGAATGGTCAATCGCGACGCCGCATGGCCTGAAGGGACGCCGTGCTGGGTGGACCTCGGGGTCGCTGACATCACCAAGGCGATCAGCTTCTACTCGACCTTGCTGGGCTGGGATATCGAGCCGGGCGGGCCGGAGGTCGGCGGCTACTCGGTCGCCCGCATGGGGGACCGGGCCGTGGCCGGGATCGGCCCGAAGATGGGCGGCGAGCAGCAGCCGACCATGTGGATGACCTACCTCGCCGTCGATGACGCGGACGAGATCGCCGCCAGGATCAAGGAGGCCGGCGGGCAGGTCATCATGGAGCCGATGGACGTCATGGACCTGGGCCGGATGGCCGTCGCGGTCGATGCGACCGGCGCCACGTTCGGGATATGGCAGGCGGGCGCGCACATCGGCGCGCAGATCACCAACGAGCCGGGCGCCCAGGCCTGGAACGAGCACATGAGCCACGACTTCGAGACGGCCAAGAAGTTCTACGGCGCCGTCTTCGGTTATGAGTTCCAGGACATTAGCAGCGAGGGCTTCTCCTACGCCACGCTTAACCTCGATGGCCGCCCGGTTGGCGGCATCGGTGCATACCCGGGCGGCGTCCCGGCGGGTACCCGCGGATCTTGGACAGTGTACTTCGCCGCCGTCAGCACGGACGAGGTGGTCGCCGGCATTGTCAGGGCCGGCGGCACGGTCGAGCACGAGCCAGTCGACAGCCCGTATGGCCGGATGTCCATGGTCGCCGATGACCAGGGAGCCAGGTTCTCCATCATCTCGGTCCCCGCGGCCGAGTAAAGCTGTCGACTCACTGGCGCCAGCGGGCCGGGCCGCGGCAGCCCTCGGGTCCGCTGGCACCGGCGTGCCACGCCATCACCGGGGGAACACCAGGCCGTCGAAGAGCTTGCGCGCGGTCCGGATGACGCCTGCCCGCAGCACGCGCGGCGGGATGACGCAGGAGTCGATCTCCACCTCCACCCCGACGGCGCCGCTCGGGTGCTCGATCGACAGCAGCGATCGCGATCCCACGACGGCTAGGTCATTGCCGACCGCGCCGGGGGTCAGGATCGCGGTGCCGACGCTGATCGCGCCTAGCACCCCGATCGCCTCGTGCACGCGGACTGGGATGTAGGTCCGGGTGCAGATCGTCCCGCCCGCGGCCGGCGGCGCGACCAGCGACACCTTGGGGATCGTCGTCAGCGTCACGTCGCCGAGGCCCATTGCCTTGCCGGCTTCGATCCGCAGCTGCGCGATCCTGGCAGTGAGCTTCTCCGTCGGCCTCTAGCTCCGCGACGGGCTCATAGCCGGTCTTGCCGAGGCTGGACGCCGCCACGACGACCACAGGCATCCCGTTGTTCACGCAGGTAACGGGGATGCCGTCAATCTCGTCCCGGACATTGCCGGTCGGGAACACAGACGTGGTCTCGGGCTGGACGGCTGTGGCGTCACCAGGCGTGTCCTCGAAGTCGAGGACCACTGGTGACGCCGTCCCGGGCACTGCGTCGATCGCGGTGTCGCCGTCGTAGCGGACCACACCGCCGGGACTGGTGAACGTCGCGGTCACGAGCTGGTCGGTGTTGACCATGCGGATCAGGACGCGGGTCACATCCTGCTCACCAGTGGCCCGGTGCCCGGGCGGGACAAGGCCACGCTCGACCGCGAACGGGCCGATCCCCGCCAGGAGGTTGCCGCAGTTCTGCTGGTCGGTCACGATCGGCTGGTCCACCATGACCTGAAGGAACAGGTAATCCACGTCGACGCCAGGCACGGTGGACGGCCACACGACCGCGACCTTGGACGTCAGCGGGTGCGCCCCGCCGATGCCGTCGATCTGCCGCGGGTCTGGCGAGCCCATGACGGCGAGCAGGAACAGGTCCCGATCGGCCGGGTCGGCCGGGAGGTCGCCAGCGAGGAAGTAGGCGCCCTTCGAGGTGCCGCCGCGCATCAGCATGCATGGCACCCCCGCCGCGGGAGCCGGCGCGGGCCGGCCAGCGAGAGGAACGCTGAGGGCCTCGACGGGCTGGGTCGGTTCGCCGGTAATCATGGTGTTCATACTTCTCCGGCGCGGCGAGAGTATTCCTGCGCGGTGATGTACTCGACTCCTGCCAGCTTCGGGCGCAGGCCATAGATGTCTAGGCCGAGCTCTCCGGCGGCGAGGCGCTTGCGGGCGGCGTCCTCCTTGGCGACCCGGGCTGCCGAGGCGGTGACCGCGGTGGCGACGTCCAGCCGGGGGACCACGCATGCGCCGTCGTCGTCGGCGACGATCGCGTCGCCGGGACCGATGATCTGCCCGCCAAGGACCACAGGGACGTTGACCGCCCCCGGCGTCTCCTTGACCGTGCCCTGCGCGCTGACGTGGGCCGTCCAGGCGGGGAAGCCCAAGTCCCGCAGCTCCTGGGTATCGCGCAGGCCCGCGCCCATGATGAGGCCGCGTACGCCGCGGGCGGCCAGCGAGGTGGCGAGCAGTTCGCCGAACGCGCCGTCGCTCGACGGGGACGTCGTGGTGATCACGATGATGTCGCCCGGCCTGGCCTGCTCGACGGCCACGTGGATCATCAGGTTGTCGCCCGGCCAGCACACCACGGTCAGAGCCGTGCCGGCCACCCGGGTGCCCTGCTGGTTGGGGCGGATCGCCGGGCCGAGGTAGCCGCGTCGGCCAATCGCCTCGTGGACGGTCGCGACGCCGAAGGCGCCGAGCTTGTCGACTTGCGCGAGGTCCGCGCGGGGCGGATCGGTGACGACGACGTTGAGCATGGTGTGCCTCTTTCTTCGGAAACCACGGCTAGCCGTCCGCGGCATCGGTGAGGTCTGCCGTGGCCGGGATGTCCGCGCGAATGGCCTCGATGACGCTTTCCAGGTGGCGGCGGGTTGCCGCCTCCGCGTCGGCGGGCCGGCGTCCCGCGACCGCGGCGATGATGGCGAGGTGCTCGCCGAGCGAGTGCCGCGGACGGCCCGGACGCTGGGCGATCCGGTACTGGTACCGGACAAGCTGGGCGTTCAGTCGCTCGAGCAGGCTGACGGCGATGTGCTGCCCGGAGATGTCGCGGACCCGGCGGTGCATCTGGTGATTCAGCTCGGAGTACTTGTCGAAGTCCCCGGCTTTGACTGCCGCGGTCATGGTGTCGCCGAGACGGCGCAGCTCGGACGCTTGCGCGTCGGTGATCGCGCGCGCCGCCTTCACGGCGCACAAGGACTCCAGGACCATCCGGCACTCGGTGATCGCCACCGCTTCCTCGGTGGAGACAACCCGGACGCGGGCACCCCGGTTGGGGATGCGCTCCACGAGTCCCTCGGCGGTCAGGTCGAGCAGCGCGGCCCGCAGGCTGGCGCGGGTGACATCGAAGGTCGCAGCCAGTTCCTCCTCGACCAGCCGCTGGCCAGGAGCGTAGCTGCCAGTGAGGATTGCCTCGCGCAGCGCCGCGTGCGCGTGCGACCGAGCCCTCGCCCCTGCCCGCGGGGCGCGCCCGCAGGCCTGCTCAGGAGGAGCGTCGTGGACAGCCTCGGCTGGGCAGTCTGCGGGGGCGGGCATGCCTGGGAGGCTAGCCACCGCCTCTACAGATTGTCAACAATCGGGGCTAGACAACCTGGACCCGGTGATGTACTACGGGTTGTCATCCTTGCGCTGCTCGCGGCAGCTACCCATACTTGGAGCATTATGTTAGCTGCCACGGCTGCTTCGCATGGCCCGCAATCCTTCCAGAGCCCCACGACGGGAACCTGACTGCATGGGCTGGCTTACCACCACCAACCTGGACGAGTTCCGCCAGGCGGCCACGGGCTTCCTGCACGCCAGGGGGGCCGAGGGCACCTTGGCGCTGAGCGCCGCCCGCGTGGTGCGCGATGCCCAGCCCCTGGCCGGCTGGTGGGCCGCCGCGGACGGGGCCGAAGTCCGCGGCGCCTTCCTGCACGACACGCCATTGCCGCTGATGCTGGTCGGCGGGGTGCCGGAGGTCGCTGCGGCACTGGCCCCGGTGCTCTACGGCAACCGCCGCCATGTCTGCGGCGTGGACGCGGCACCTGAGGCAGCAGACGCCTTCGCGGCAGCATGGACGCCGCGTACCGGGACCGCCGCCCGACTGCGCAGGCATGTCAAGGTCTACCGGATGGCCGGGCCGGCACCGGTCGTCAATGGCCCGCATGGTCATGCACGGCCCGCCACGCCGGCCGACTGGCCGCTGCTCGTGGACTGGATACGGGCCCGCGGGACCGAGGCTGGCGACTTTAGCAGGCAGCCCGAAGACGTCGCGCGGGAGCTGCTGGAGTACGACGGCGCGATCTTCTGGGAAGTCGGCGGGCAGGTGGTGGCACTTGGCACGTTCACCCGGCCGATCGAGCACGCCGTCCGGCTGGGATGGGCCTACACGCCGCACTCGGTCCGGCACCACGGCTTCGCCGCCGCCGTCACCGTTGCGGCCAGCCGCGCAGCACTTTCCCGGCCAGAAGTCAGCGAGGTGCTGCTGATCAGCGATCGGACCAGCCCGGTTCGCCGGGCGCAGGCGCTGGGCTACGAACTGGCCAGCGAGCGAGTCGAGCTGTCCTTCGGTCCGCCGACCGGGCCGCTGCCAAGGCTGACCGGCCCGCTGCCAAGGCTCACCGGGCCGATGCCAAGGCTCACCGGCCCGCTGGCCCGGCTGCGCGGCACTCGCCCGGACGGCGGGACTCGCCCCGAAGGGGGCACCACGCCCCGGGACGCCCGGTAAGTTGGGCGTGCAACATCGCAATGGCAGGAAGGCCAACCAGATCGTGACCGTCATCCAGCGGATCGCCACCGAGCTTGGTGTCCGCGAGGGCCAGGTCGCCGCCGCAGTCGAACTGCTCGACGGGGGCGCCACCGTTCCGTTCATCGCCCGGTACCGCAAGGAAGCCACGGGAACCCTTGACGATGCGCAGCTGCGCACGCTGGAGGAGCGCCTGCAGTACCTGCGCGAGCTGGAGGAGCGCCGCGCCGCGATCCTTGCCTCGATCGATGAGCAGGGCAAGCTGACCGATGACCTCAAGGCACAGATCGAGGCGGCGGACACCAAGGCCCGGCTGGAGGACCTGTACCTGCCCTACAAGCCGAAGCGGCGCACCAAGGCCCAGATCGCCCGCGAGAACGGCCTGGAGCCCCTCGCCGACCTTCTCATCACCGACCCGTCCAACGATCCCAGGGCGTCGGCGGAAAGCTACCTAAGTGAGAACGTCACGGACGTGCAGGCCGCCCTTGACGGTGCCCGCGCCATCCTGGTCGAGCGCTTCGCCGAAGACGCCGATCTCATCGGCACCCTCCGCGAGCGCATGTGGGCCAGGGGCGAGCTCGTCGCGAAGGTCCGCGAGGGCAAGGATGACGAGGGCAAGAAGTTCTCGGACTACTTCGACTTCGCCGAGTCCTTCTCCCGGCTGAAGGCCCATCGCATCCTGGCCATCTTCCGCGCGGAGAAGGCGGAGATCCTCGACGTCACGCTGGACCCGTCTGACGACGCAACCGATGGCGGCGGCAGCGACTACGAGCAGCCCATCGCCGAGCGCTTCAGCGTCGAGGACCTGGGCCGGCCCGCCGACCAGTGGCTCAAGGACACGGTCCACTGGGCCTGGCGCACCCGCATCCTGGTCCACCTGGGCATCGACCTGCGCATGCGACTGTGGCAGGCGGCCGAGGCCGAGGCCGTCGACGTGTTCGCCGCCAACGTCCGCGACCTGCTGCTCGCCGCCCCCGCCGGGCAGCGGCCGACGCTCGGCCTGGACCCGGGCTTCCGCACCGGCGTCAAGGTCGCGGTGGTCGACGGGACCGGCAAGGTCGTCGATACTGTCGCGATCTACCCCCACGTCCCGCACCACAAGTGGGACGAGTCCCTGCACATACTGGCGGCGCTGTGCGCCAGGCATCAGGTCGAGCTGATTTCTATTGGCAACGGCACCGCGTCCCGGGAGACCGACAAGCTCGCGAGCGAGCTGATCGCCAAGTACCCAGAGCTGAACCTCACCAAGATCGTCGTCTCAGAGGCCGGGGCGTCCGTTTACTCGGCCTCCGCCTACGCGAGCGCCGAGTTTCCGGACCTGGACGTATCGCTGCGTGGTGCCGTCTCGATCGCCCGCCGCCTGCAGGACCCCCTGGCCGAGCTCGTGAAGATCGACCCGAAGTCCATTGGCGTGGGCCAGTACCAGCACGATGTCACCGGCTCGAAGCTGGAGCGGTCACTGAACGCGGTGGTCGAGGACGCCGTGAACGCGGTGGGCGTAGACCTGAACACCGCGTCCAAGCCGCTGCTCGCCCGCGTGTCGGGCATCACCGAGTCGCTGGCGGGCGCGATCGTCGCGCACCGCGACGATCGCGGGGCGTTCAAGACTCGTCAGCAGCTTCGGCAGGTGCCGCGCCTCGGGCCGAAGGCATTCGAGCAGTGCGCCGGCTTCCTGCGCATCCGCGGCGGAGACAATCCCCTGGACGCCTCCAGCGTGCACCCGGAGTCCTATCCGGTGGTGGAGCGGATCTTGACGGTGGCGGGCACAGACGTGCCTGGCCTGGTCGGCAACACGACAGTGCTGCGGTCACTGAAGCCGCAGCAATTCGTCGACGATGCCACCGGCCTGCCGACCGTCAACGACATACTGCGCGAGCTGGAGAAGCCCGGCCGTGACCCGCGCCCGGAGTTCCAGACCGCGACCTTCGCCGAGGGCATCGCGGAGCTCAAGGACCTGGAGCCCGGCATGGTGCTGGAGGGCGTCGCCACCAACGTCGCGGCGTTCGGCGTGTTCGTCGACATCGGCGTCCACCAAGATGGCCTTGTCCACGTGTCGGCCATGTCGAGCACCTTCGTCTCCGACCCGCGTGACGTCGCCAAGCCGGGTGACGTCGTCCGCGTCAAGGTGCTTTCCGTCGACGCCGCGCGCAACCGAATCTCGCTGACGATGCGCCTTGACGACCCGCTGGAAAATCAGCCATCCTCCCGAACGGACCGGCGCCGGTCGCCGGAGGCACCCGCCGGTGGCGACAGCGACCGTCGCGCGGCCGACGCCCGTGGTGGCGACCGCCAGGCCGACAGCGGCCAGCGCGGCGGTGGCAGCCGGGGCGGTGGCAGCAGAGGCGACGGCCGTGGCGGCGACAATCAGGGCAGCGCCCGCGGTGGCGATAACCGTGGCAACGGCCGTGGTGGCGACAATCGGGGCAGCGCCCGCGGCGGCGACAATCGGGGCGGCCCGCGCGGTGGCGATAACCGTGGCAACGGCCGCGGTGGCAACGCGGCCCCGCCCGCGACCGGCCCGATGGCCGACGCCCTCCGCAAGGCGGGCCTGATCAAGTAGCCGCTCGGGGAAGTATGGCAGGCCGGCGGTAACCCCGTCCTGCCATGCCAGCTCCCTTGGGGATGACGACAAGCCCGGCCGGCGTTGAATGATGCTGTGGCGGATACAGCGAGGAGAGTGCCGTTGCCTAGCCAGCCAGATGCCTCGGGAGACGTGCCGTTCGCTGGCGTCCCGGACGACATCGGGCGGCTGTGGACGCCGCACCGCATGGCCTACATCAAGGGGACGGGCAGGTCGGCCGGCCCAGGCGCCGACGAGGGCTGCCCGTTTTGCGTGGTTCCCACGATGTCCGACGAGGACGGGCTGATCGTCGCCCGGGGGACGCTGGTCTACGCGGTACTTAACCTCTATCCGTACACCAGTGGCCACGTGCTGATCGTGCCCTATCGCCACCTGGCGGACTACTCGGACCTGACCGACGCGGAGACCACCGAGTTTTCCGACTTCACCAAGCGGGCGCTGGCGGCGCTAGCGGTGGCCTCCAGCCCGCACGGCTACAACGTCGGCATGAACCTCGGCACGGTCGCCGGCGCTGGCATTGCCGCCCACCTGCACCAGCACGTGGTGCCACGGTGGGGTGGCGACAGCAACTTCATGCCGGTCGTCGGCCGCACTCGGGTCCTGCCCCAATTGCTCGCCGACACCCGCAAGATCGTCGCCGACGCGTGGGAGTAGTTTCCTGGGGATAACGCGTCTGTACCCTGTCCTAGCCCGGGCGGGAGTCGGCTGCGACCTTCGCCGTTAGGTGCGACGGCAGCGGCTCGTGGCGCAGGTAGCCCCGGGTGAACGAGCCGGTGCCGTGGGAGACCGAGCGCAGTTCGATCGAGTACCGGGTGATCTCAAGCTCGGGCACTTCGGCCCTGATCAGGGTGCGGCCGATACCGACTGGCTGGGTGCCAAGCACTCGGCCGCGACGGCCCGACAGGTCCGACATGACGGCGCCGACGTAGTCGTCGGGGACCAGGATCGACAGCTCGTCGACCGGCTCAAGCAGGCAGGGGGATGCCTTCTCCGCCGCGTCCCTCAGCGCGGCGCGGCCGGCCTTCTGGAACGCCATGTCGGAGGAGTCGACCGGGTGTGCCTTCCCGTCGTACAAGGTGACCCGAACCCCGGTCATCGGGTACCCGGCCAGCACGCCCTGCTCCATCTGCGACCGGACGCCCTTCTCCACCGAGGGGATGAACTGGCGGGGCACCACGCCTCCGACGATCTTGTCGACGAACTCAAAGCCGGCCGCGTCCGGCAGCGGTTCCACCTCGATGTGGCAGATGCCGAACTCGCCGTGCCCGCCGGTCTGCTTGACGTTCCGCCCCAGCCCCTGGGCCTTGGCGGCGACCGTCTCCCGTAGTGGCACCCGCAGGTCCACTGTCGAGACCGCCACGCCATAGCGCGACGACAGCCGGTCGAGCAGCACGTCGGCGTGCGCCTCGCCCATGCACCACAGCACGAGCTGGCGGGTCTCGGCGTTCATTTCCATGCGCATCGTCGGGTCCTCGGCGACCAGCCGGGCCAGCCCCTGCGAGAGCTTGTCCTCGTCGGCCTTGGACTTGGCGACGATCGCGACAGGCAGCAGCGGCTCGGGCATCATCCACGGCTCCATGAGCAACGGGTTGCCAGGATCGGACAGGGTATCGCCGGTCTCGGCCGTGCCCAGCCTGGCGACCGCGCAGATGCTCCCGGCCGGGCACTCGGAAAGCGGCCGCTGCTGCTTGCCCAGCGGCGAAGTCAGCGCGCCGATCCGCTCGTCGTCGTCGTGGTCGGCGTGCCCGCGTGCCGCGCGGCCGTGTCCTGAGACGTGGACCGCCATATCCGGCCGCAGCGTGCCAGAGAACACCCGGACCAGGCTGATCCGCCCGACGAACTGATCCGACGTCGTCTTCACGACCTCAGCGAGCAGCGGCCCGTCCGGGTCGCAGGACAGCCCGCTGGCCGGCTTGCCCTCGGTGGAGGTCACCGAGGGTAGCGGGTGCTCCAGCGCCGACGGGAACGCCTCGGTCATGATCTGGAGCACCTCGGCCAGCCCGATCCCGCCCAGCCCGATCCCGCCCAGCGCGGCCGCGGCGAGCACGGGATAGAAGCTGCCGCGCGCGACAGCCTTCTCCAGGTCCTCAATGAGCACGTCGGTGCCGATCTCCTCACCGCCGAGGTAGCGGTCCATGAGGGACTCGTCCTCACTTTCGGTGATGATTCCCTCGATCAGTTCATCGCGCAGCCCAGCCATCCGGGCCTGGTCCGCCGCCGAGGGCACGGACTCGACCTGTTTCCCGGATGAGTAGTCATAGAGCTTTTGCGACAGCAGGCCGATGCGCCCGGTCGCGCCAGTTCCCGCACCGGAGGCAACGGGCAGGTAGAGCGGGTGCACCCCGTCGCCGAACGCCGCGCGGCACGCCGCTAGCGCCGCCGCGAAGTCACCACGCTGGTGGTCAATCTTGGTGATGATGACGGCCCGCGGCATCCCGACCGCCGCGCACTCGTCCCACAGCATCTTCGTGACGCCGTCTACGCCGTCGGTCGCCGAGAGGGCGAACAGCGCCGAGTCCGCGGCCCGCAGCCCGGCCCGCAGGTCGCCGATGAAGTCGGCGTACCCTGGCGTGTCGAGCAGGTTGATCGTGACCCCGCGATGTGAGACGGGGGCCAGGACGAGGTTGACCGACCGCTTCTGCCGGATCTCCACCTCGTCGAAGTCGCTCGTTGTCGTGCCGTCCTCTACCCGCCCCGGCCGCGAGATCGTTCCCGTGCACCCGAGCAAGGCCTCAACAAGGCTGCTTTTCCCGCTGCCCGAATGGCCGACGAGCACGACGTTGCGTACATTGCCCGCGTTTGCCGTCACTCCGATCGCCTCCTTGCGCTCGACCCGAGGGCACGGGAGTCGTCCCTCGGGGGTGAGGGTCGTGCCGCCATAGTGGCCAGTCAGCTCGTCAGCAGGCGACGCTTAATGACCCTTATGGTGACCTGCCGCATTCACGCAGTGAACCCGGTCTTCACAGCCTGAACCTCATCGCCCGGTTACGGCAAGCCCCCCGCCGGGAATCTGGCGGGTGGCTGTGGGGTTTCCAGGGAAGGAACATGCTAGAAGCGGAAAGACGGAGCTTCGCGAAACGGTAGTATCGCCACGGCCATGCTCAACTTCCTCCGCCCAGGAATCGCGCGCCTGCTTAACCCCATCGGCGAGGCCCTCGCGCGCACCCCGATCACGCCGAACATGATCACCGTGATCGGGACCGTTGGGGTGTCCGGCGCAGCCCTGTCGATGTTCCCCATCGGGGAGCTGTTCCCTGGCGCGTTCACCGCGACGATCTTCGTGCTCACCGACATGCTCGACGGCCTGCTCGCCCGGATCAAGGGCAACTCCGGCCCGTTCGGCGCGTTCCTGGACTCCAGCATGGACCGGGTCGCGGACGCGGCCATCTTCGGCGGCATGGTGATCTGGTTCTTCCGCGGTGGCCACAACCCAGTGCTGGGCTGCGTGACCCTGTTCTGCCTGGCCTGCGGTTTCCTGGTCTCCTACGTGAAGGCCCGCGCCCAGGGACTGGACCTGGCCTGCGATGTCGGGCTGATCGAGCGACCCGAGCGGATGCTCATAGGCCTCACCTCGATCGGGCTGTCCGGGCTAGGCGTGCCATATGTCCTTCCGATAGGGCTATGGGCACTTGCCGCGGGTACCCTGTTCACGGCGGGGCAGCGCATCCGCGCGGTCCACAAGTCCGCACAGGGGCAGGCAGGCCGGCGACCGGGGTCGACAGCCGAGTCCCCTTCCGGCTCCGCCGCTTCCGCATCCTCAGCCGCTGCAAGCCCAGCGGCGGCGGCCTCAGCCAAGGAGACACCGTGATCAAGGACCAGCTGGCCGACGCGGCCTTCGGGGCGGGCTGGTCGCTGGTCTGCAAGCTGCCCGAGTCCTGGGCACGAGAGCTGTTCGTCGCCGGTGCCGACATCGCCTGGCGGCGCCAGGGCGCGGGCGTCCAGGTGCTGGAGGGCAACCTGCTGCGCGTCCTGCGGGCCCAGGCGACCGAGGCGGGAGCCTCGCCGCAGCAGGCAGAGCCTGACGGCGCGGAACTGCGCGCCTTGTCCCGGCAGGTAATGCGCTCCTATGGCCGGTACTACCTGGAGGCCTTCCGCATCCAGACGTACTCGCCTGAGCGCATCCGCGACGGCATGCACATCAACCGCCCGAACGTGCAGGTCAGCCTGGAGCACCTCAAAAACGGCCGGGGCGTCATCTACGCGCTCCCCCATATGGGCAACTTCGAGCAGGCAGGCGCGTGGATCATCGGCGCGGGCACGGGGTCCCTCACCACCGTCGCCGAGCGGCTGGAGCCCGAGTCCGTCTTCCAGCGGTTCCTGAAGTTCCGCGAGGGCATTGGCATGGAGGTCCTGCCGACAACCGGCGGCCTGAACCCGTCAGGGGTCATGGCCCAGCGGCTCCGCAAGGGCAAGCTGGTGTGCCTGGTCGCCGACCGGGACCTGTCCAACACCGCCGTCGAGGTCGACTTCTTCGGTGAGAAGGCGCTGATGCCCGCGGGGCCCGCGGCCCTCGCCGTGCAGACTGGCGCGGCGCTGATGCCCGTCGCCTGCTGGTTCGTCGGCGAGCAGGAGTGGGGCGCGCACATCTACGACGAGATCCCCGTGCCCGCCCGCGGCGACCGCAAGGAGAAGGTCGCGGCCATGACACAGCAAATGGCCACCGTTTTCGAGCAGGCGATCAGCGAGCACCCCGAGGACTGGCACATGCTGCAGCGGATCTTCGTCGCAGACCTGGATCCCGAGCGCCTGGCCAGGTCCCGCGGGCGAGCCGGGTCCCGCGAGGCTAGCGAGAAGGCACCGGCGCGGACATGAGGATCGGCATTGCCTGCCCGTACTCCTGGGACGTCCCGGGAGGGGTGCAGCAGCACATCAGGGACCTGGCCGAGGCGCTCATCGACAAGGGCCACGATGTCTCCGTGATCGCCCCGGCCGACGAGGACCGGCCGCTGCCGGGCTACGTTGTCCCGACTGGTGCGGCGATCCCGGTGCCCTATAACGGCTCGGTGGCGCGACTATCGTTTGGCCCGCTGTCGCTGAACCGGGTCCGCCGCTGGCTAAGGGACGGGAACTTCGACGTCCTGCACGCCCACGAGCCCACCGTGCCGAGCCTGTCGCTGCTGGCCTGCTGGGCGGCGTCTGGCCCGATCGTGGCAACCGTGCACACCGCGATGCCCAAGTCCCGGGTGCTGCTGGCGACGCAGGGCGTCATGCGCAGCGCGCTGGAGAAGATCGATGGCCGCATCGCGGTCTCCGAGGCAGCCCGCAGCACGCTGGTGCAGCATCTGGGCGGGGATGCCGTGCTCATCCCCAACGGCGTCACGACCCACCGCTACCGAGACGCCACGCCGTTGCCTGGCTGGCCAGGCGAGGGGGGCACGATCGGCTTTCTCGGCCGGATGGACGAGCCACGCAAGGGCCTGGCGGTTCTCCTGCGGGCCTTTGACATCCTTGGCCCGCGCCGACCCGGCCTCCGCCTCCTCATCGCGGGCCCGGGCGACCCCGGCGACGCACGCGCCAAGATATCCCCCGCGCTGCGCGACCGCGTGCACTTCCTCGGTGAGGTCACCGAGGAACAGAAGGTCCAGGCCTTGCACTCGGTCGACATCTTCTGCTCGCCCAACACCGGCGGGGAATCGTTCGGAATCGTGACTGCCGAGGCGATGGCGGCGGGCGCGGCCATCGTGGCCAGCGACCTGGAAGCGTTCCGCATGGTGCTGCGCGGCGGGACGGCGGGGGAGCTGTTCCGCACCGGAGATGCCGGCGACCTCGCCCGGGTGGCCGGCGCGCTGCTCGACGACCCGGCACGGCAGGCCGAGCTGTCGGTCGCGGCGATCGACGCCGTCCGCGCCTACGACTGGTCGGTCGTCGCCCGCGAGGTGCTCAACGTCTACGAGACAGTGGTGCTCGGCCGGACCGCCACCGTGGGGGTTGCCACGTGACACTTTTCTACGTCGTGGTGGCCATCTTGGTGGTCGTCATCATGGGCGTGTACCTGTCATGGCGGGCGGGCCGGCTGGACCGGCTACACCACCGGGCCGATGGCGCCCGCACCGGGCTGGACCTGGCGCTGGTGCGGCGCAGCTCATCGGCTTACGAGCTGGCCTCCTCGGGGCTGCTTGACCCAGCGACCAGCCTGCTGCTCGCCGACGCGGTGCGCCGCACCAAGAAGGACGACGGCCCGCGCGACGGCGCCTTCGACCGCGAACTGGCCGAAAGCGACCTCACCAGGGCCTTGCGGGCCGCGTTCACCCAGCCGGAGTTCCGGCCGTCGCTGAAGGACAACGACGGCGCGGAACAGCTTGTCGCCGAGGTCGAGGCAGCTGCCCGCCAGGTGTTCCTTGCCCGCAAGTTCTACAACGACATGGTGGCCCGCACGCTGGAGGCCCGCCGCCGCCCGCTTGTCCGGGTATTCCGGCTGGCTGGCCACGCCACCCGGCCGGCCTTCCTCGAGATGGACGACGTCCTGTCCGACGAGTGAGATTCTGTTGCCGGTGGCCGTCGGCGGTAGGATCACCGGCGAGTACACGAGCTTTTCGCCTCGATGGTTTGAAGGGAATGACATGAGCGGCCACTCCAAGTGGGCGACCACCAAGCACAAGAAGGCGGTGGTCGACGCCAAGCGCGGCAAGCTGTTCGCCAAGCTGGTCAAGAACGTCGAGGTAGCGGCCCGCACTGGCGGCGGTGACCCGGCCGGCAACCCCACCTTGTATGACGCCATCCAGAAGGCCAAGAAGAGCTCAGTCCCCAACGACAACATCGACCGGGCGGTCCGCCGCGGCGCTGGCCTGGAGGCCGGCGGCGCACAGTACGAGAACATTACCTACGAGGGCTATGGCCCTGGCGGCGTGGCGGTCCTCGTGCAGTGCCTCACCGACAACCGCAACCGCGCCGCGTCCGACGTGCGGGTCGCGTTCACCCGCAACGGCGGGCGGCTGGCCGATCCTGGCTCGGTCGCCTACATGTTCAACCGCAAGGGCGTCATCATCGTCAACAAGGGCACCCTGGCCGAGGACGACGTCCTTATGGCCGTGCTCGACGCCGGTGCCGAAGAGGTCAATAACCTCGGTGACACTTTCGAGATAATCTCCGAGCCTCAGGACATGATCCCGGTTCGCAAGGCCCTGCAGGAGGCGGGCATCGACTATGAGTCGGCCGACGCCGCGTTCCTGCCAAGCAGCGAGACCGTCCTCGACGAGGACCAGGCCCGCAAGGTCTTCAAGCTGATCGACGCGCTCGAGGACTCCGACGACGTCCAGGACGTGTACGCCAACTACAACGTCCCCGACGAGATCATCGAGAAGCTCGAGGGGTAGCCTGCCTCCCGCCCACCTCGCCGTCTTCGACGGGAACCGTCAGGTTGGCGGGGCGGCGTTCCACGACATGCGCCAGTGGTGGGCAGGGCAGCAGGTCTCGCTGGCCGGCGTGGCGTCCGTCAAGATCGCCCCGCAGGCCCGCGGCCCCTCCTGGATGCTCGATGACTTCTAGCTGTCAGGTCGGCGCGTCAGCCTCCGATGAGGAGCGCGAAGATCGCGGCGGGCATGACGGACATTCCGTTGTCCCAGTTCGTCGCTGACCTGCTGGCCACGATGCCGTGCCAGGGTGCTGCCAGGAAGGTCTGCCGTGTCCTGCCCCAGCGGTCATCGTCTGAGTACTTGCTCTCCACGGCGGTCTTGCCAAGTGCTCGCCCCACGAAGTCGATCTCCGCGCCAGTGGCGTTTCGGTAGTACAGCAGCGACGAGTACTCGTCTACCGAGCCGACGGTGGTCGCGTCTACTGCCCGCAGCAGCGCTATGCCGATCTGTTGCTCGCTCAGTTGCGTGAGATCCGGCTCGTGCCCATGGCCGCGGGCGGCTGCGAGTCGTGCGATCACAGGGTCGCTGAAGTACCACTTAGCTTGGGCGTTCAGCTTCGGAAGAAGTCCCTGCTCCCGGTGGCAAGGCCACAGGAGGAAGGTCTCGGCGAGGTCATTGAGTCGAGTCTTGACCGTGGAGAACGCCGCGTCCACGTCACGGGCGAGATCGGAAACGTTCAGTGGAGAGCACAGGTTCGTGGCAAGGGCCGACAGCATGGTGAGAGTCTGCGGGGCGGAAAATCGCGCGGTATTGATGGCGCCGCCGTACACGACGTCCCACATCGCCTGCAGGAACGCGGGCTCCACATCGCCCGTGGTACGCCAGCCGGTTACGGCTTGCGGAAAGCCACCCACACGCAGGTATGCCTCCCACAGGCCCAGTAGGTCGTTGAGGAACGGAAGCAGGTCGCCCACGCGCGTACGCAGGTCGGCCGCTGCGAGATCGGCTGGCGGAACTGCGATGATGTCAGGCAGGTCCGCCAGTGCGAGCCGGGCGAAATCGGTAAAGCTCATTGGCAGCATGACTCGGTCACTGCGCTCAGCCTGCCCGCGTCGGCCCGCGAACGCCTTCCGCACCTCGTGCAGCTGCGCTGCGGACGAACCCGTCAAGACGACCGTATCGTCGGCAAAGTCCGCGTTGTTGTCCCGCAGGCTCTTGATCACGTTCGGCCAGTCGCCAATCACGCTGCTGATCTCATCGATGAACCAGTAACGAGGGCCGGTCACGCCTGCGAGGAAGGTCGTCCGGGCGCTGTTGATGAGCGTGCGCAGGTCTCCTGAGCGCCAGCCGTCTACGGCCGCGTGGATGATGTTCCGCGGGGGCACACCGCCCGCGATGAGGTCTGCGATTGCGTACTTGATCTCCGTGCTCTTGCCGACCCGGCGCGGCCCGCGCAAGATGTAGAGCCCGCCGACGGCCAGGTTGGACAGACAGCCAGACCGATAGGTGAACGGGGCTTGGCGTGCCCGGCGCAGGTCAGGGTCGGCGTCCTGCCAGTTACTGGATCGCCACCAACGGTTTGACTCAGCCAGACTGAGTTGTATGTCTCCAGCCTTCATGAAGAAAGTATAGTTTCTTTGTCAGGCAGCATCAAAAAAACTATACTTTTTGTAGGACGACCGAGAAGCTTGGTCCCTGGACGGCGCGCCGGGCGGGGTACGCGACATCTCGGGTCCAGACGCGGTAGCGTAGGCGAACAGATGTTCGCTGGCCGGTGATGGGATGGTGACGCACGCGTATGGCGGCTTATGCGCAGCGACGGCCCATCCGGGTGATGGGCGTCGACCCAGGACTGACGCGGTGCGGGCTCGGGGTAGTGGACGGGGTGCCCGGCAAGCCACCGAAGCTGGTGGCGGTCGGGGTGATCCGCACCGGGGCCGAAGACGATATCGCGGCGCGGCTGCTGGCGATCCAGACCGAGGTCGAGCGCTGGCTGGATGAGTACCAGCCGGACACGGTGGCGGTCGAGCGAGTGTTCAGCCAGCACAACGTGCGGACGGTGATGGGCACCGCCCAGGCCGGCGCAGTGGCCATCGTGAGCGCCGCGCGCCGCGGACTGCCGGTGACGCTGCACACGCCGAGCGAGGTCAAGGCGGCAGTAACCGGAAACGGGCGCGCGGACAAGGACCAGGTGACCACAATGGTGACCCGGCTGCTGCGGCTAGACGAGCGCCCAAGCCCCGCGGACGCGGCGGACGCCCTGGCGCTGGCGATCTGCCACCTGTGGCGAGACAGCGCCATCCTGCGGCGGGCAGCCCTAGCGCGAGCGGAGGCGCAACGGTGAACGGGGCAACAGCGTGAACTGGAGGAAACCATGATCGCGCACCTAGTGGGGACCGTGGCGGGGATCGGCCCGGACGGGGCTGTCATCGATGTGGGCGGCGTGGGGCTGCGGGTGCAGTGCACGCCGGACACCCTCGCGTCGCTGAAGCCCGGCGAGGCTGCCCGGGTCGCGACGGCGCTGGTGGTCCGGGAGGACTCGCTGACGCTGTTCGGCTTCGGTACCGACGATGAGCGCAATGTCTTCGAACTGCTCCAGACGGCCACTGGCGTCGGGCCGCGGCTGGCGCTGGCGATGCTGGCCGTGCACTCTCCGGACGCGCTGCGCCGCGCGGTCGCGACCGAAGACCTGAACGCGCTCACGATGGTCCCCGGCATCGGCAAGAAGGGCGCCCAGCGGATCGTGCTTGAGCTCGCCGGGAAGCTGGGCGACCCAGGCGACGGCGCGGTCATTGCCGGGCCGGTCGGCGGCGGCCGGCCCGTCGTCGCCTCGTGGCGAGACCAGGTCCAGTCCGGCCTTGTCAACCTGGGCTGGTCGGCGCGCGATGCCGAGGCGGCCATAATCGCGGTCGAGGCCGAGCACGCCGAGGCGGGCACCGTCCCTGAGGTGGCCACCGCCCTGCGCGCGGCCCTGCGGAAGCTGAGCAAGGCGTAACGGGTGGAACCTGACCAGGCCCTGACGCGGGCCGAGGAGGCTGAGCTTGCCCGAAGGCGGGCTGGTGACGACGTCGTGTCCCCGCTCGCCGACATTGACGACCGGACGATCGAGGGCGCGCTGCGGCCCAAGCGGCTCGATGACTTCGTCGGGCAGGCGCGGGTGCGTGAGCAGTTGTCGCTGCTGCTGCGCGGCGCGCTGCGGCGCGGTCGGCCACCAGACCACGTGCTGATGTCCGGGCCGCCGGGACTGGGCAAGACGACGATCGCCATGATCATCGCCGCCGAGCTCGGGGCGCCGCTGCGGCTCACCTCCGGGCCGGCGATCGAGCGCTCAGGAGACCTCGCGGCGGTGCTGTCCACGCTGGGCGAGGGCGAGGTCGTCTTCATCGACGAGATCCACCGGCTAGCCCGCCCCGCCGAGGAGATGCTGTACCTGGCGATGGAAGACTTCCGGGTCGACATCGTCGTCGGCAAGGGGCCAGGCGCGACCGCGATCCCGCTGGACATCGCCCCGTTCACGCTGGTAGGCGCGACCACGCGGGCCGGGCTGCTGCCCGCGCCGCTGCGGGACAGGTTCGGCTTCACTGCCCACCTGGACTTCTACACCCCCGAGGAACTGGGCGTCATCGTCCGCCGGTCTGCCGGGTTGCTGGGCGTCCGGATCGACGACGACGCTGTCGCCGAGCTTGGCCTGCGATCTCGCGGCACCCCCCGAATAGCCAACCGGTTGTTGCGCCGGGTCCGCGACTTCGCCGAGGTCAAGGCCGATGGGATGGTCAACAGGGAAATCACTCGGGCCGCCCTGGAGTTGTATGAAGTGGACGAGATGGGCCTGGACCGGCTGGACCGGGCTGTCCTCGGGGCGCTGATCACGAAATTCGGCGGCGGCCCGGTCGGCCTTTCCACCCTCGCGATCGCGGCGGCGGAGGAGGCAGAGACGGTAGAAGTGGTCGCAGAGCCGTTCCTTGTCCGGCTGGGGCTGCTCGCCAGGACACCGCGCGGCAGGGTCGCCACCCGAGCCGGCTGGGAGCATCTCGGCCTCAGCCCGCCAACGTCGACCGAGGCGTCAACCCTATTTGATTGACAGCCGTCTTAGTAGATACCAGCCCGGTCACGATCAGCGTGGAAACATCATAGGGTGTATGTGCGTTTAACGCGCGCCGCTACACTGCGCAAGGCTGGCAGTGGCCCACGGGTCCTCCACCGGTCCCGGCGGTGCCAGCAAGCCAGCGAAAGTCAACCGGAAGGAAGCCCCCGAATGGGGAATAACGTTCTCGCCGCCGCAGCGTCGACCAGCAAGTCGAGCAGCTCGTCGTTCACCTTCATCCTGTTCATCGTGGTGATCTTCGCCGCGCTCTACTTCCTCATGATCCGGCCCCAGCAGCGCCGTAAGCAGCAGGCCGCGCAGCAGCAGAACACCGTCACACCCGGTGCGCGGGTACGGACGACCGCCGGCATGTACGCGACGGTGGTCGACGTTGACGGTGACGACGTTGTCCTTGAGGTTGCGCCAGGTATCGAGGTGCGCTACATGAAGCGCGCGATCATGGACGTGGTTTCACCGGGTGAGGCGCCTACCGTGGATGAGGACGAGACCGGGTACACGGCAGACGAGCAGGGCGAAGACGAGACCGACGCCGAGGTCACCGAAGTGGACTTCGACGCCGAGGCCGGCGAGGATCTGGAGGACACCGACGACGCCGACGACGCCGAGACGGTGTACGAGCAGGCCACCGGCCGCAAGCAGGATTAACGGACGCTAGCTCCAAACGCAACGAAGCAAGCTAAGAGGCAGGCGACAAGTGGCTCCCCCTAGCAGAAGCGCTCCGCACCCAAAGCGAGCGCTGGCCGGCTTGGCCGTGATCATCCTGGTCATGCTGATCGCGATCCTCGGATCGGCGACGCTCACCCCAGGCAAGTGGCACAACCAGTTCAAGGTCGGGCTTGGCCTTGACCTGTCCAGCGGCACCCAGGTGACGCTCAAGGCGCAGACCGTCAACGGCAAGCCGCCGCAAGCTGGCGAGATGGCGCAGGCAATCCAGGTTCTGAACAACCGGGTGAACGGCACCGGTAACTCCGGTGCTGTCATCGAGCAAGAGGGCAGCAACCTGATCACCGTCTCGGTGCCAGGCAAGGCTGCGCAGGACGTCATCAACCTGATCAGCACCACCGCGCAGATGGCGTTCCGCCCGGTGCTGCTGGAGGAGCGCCTACCAGGTGCCGGCGACCAGTCCGTCGGCGAACCCGTCCGCCGCGCCGACGGCCAAGGCCAGCGGCACGGCAACGCCGAGCACCAGCAGCTCGACGACGCCGAGCAGCTCGACGACGCCGAACCCGTCGGCGGGGACCACCCCGACGCCGAGCAGCAGCGCCACGAAGGCCGGGACGACGGCATACATCAAGCCGCTGGCCTCGTCGTCTACCGCCGCGTCTAGCAGTACTACGCCCTCGGCCACCTCCACCGCCAAGGTCGCCTCGACCGCTACGGCCGCCGCCACGCCGTCCGCCACCCCGTCCGCGTCCGCCACCGCGACCGCGCCGACGACCTACGGTGACTCCTCCGAGGTCAACGCGGCCACCATGAAGCTGTTCGACGAAGAGGTGTGCACGCCGAGCAGCAACGCCAACTCGGTCAACGACTCCTGGAAGTCAACGGTCCACTACGCGGACTCCGGCGCCCAGTACAACGACTTCAGCAGCCAGACCGTCTCGTGCGACCCCAGCGGCACCAAGTACGTCCTAGGGCCGGCCGTCTTCCAGGGCGGGGCCATCACGAACGTCACGGTCAACCTGCTGCAGAACAATGACCAGTACGTCGTCGACCTGACCCTCAACGGCAAGGCAGCCTCGGCGTTCGGCACGCTGACCACCAACCAGTACAACGACCACTACACCGCGTACGAGGCCAGCAGCACCGACATCAACGACGAGGTGCTCGCGGAGACTGCGGTCGTGCTCGACGGCGATGTCCAGTCCGCCCCGGTCACGCAGGAGCCGATTACCACCGGGCAGGTGCAGATCACCGGCGGCGGGACAGCCGGCTTCACCCAGGCTCAGGCGAACCAGTTCGCCGACGTCTTGAAGTTCGGCTCGCTGCCGCTGACGTTCACCCAGCAGGACGTGAGCTCGATCTCCGCGTCGCTCGGCCACGACTCGCTGGTCGCGGGCCTCGTCGCCGGGATCATCGGCCTCATCTTGGTGATCATCTACCTGTTCATGTACTACCGGGGCCTGGGCATCGTGTCGGTCTCCAGCCTGCTCATCGCCGGCCTGCTTGCCTACCTCGCGGTCGTCCTCTTGAGCCGGTACCAGAACTTCACGATGGAGCTGTCTGGCATCGCCGGCCTCATCGTCGCGATCGGCATCACCGCGGACTCGTTCATCGTGTTCTTCGAGCGATTGCGTGACGAGGTCCGGGAAGGCAAGTCGCTACGCCCGGCGGTGGAAAGCGGCTGGAAGCGTGCCCGGCGGACCATCCTAGTGTCCGACACGGTGTCGTTCCTCGCGGCCGTCCTGCTGTACCACTTCGCCGTCAGCGACGTGCAGGGCTTCGCCTACACCCTCGGCCTGACCACGCTCATCGACGTGCTCGTGGTGTTCCTGTTCACCAAGCCAATGGTCACCCTGCTGGCCGGAACCAAGTTCTTCGGCGGCGGGCACAAGTGGTCTGGTCTTGATCCGGCGCGCCTGGGTGCCAAGAGCCCGTGGCGAGGTCGGCGGACGGTTCGCATCCAGCGGGCGGGCAGCACCGCGCGGCCCGCGAGCAGCACCACAACCGGCTCCGCGGCCGGGTCAACAACCGGCGCCTCGACCCCGACGGAGGCATGAGATGGCGCGCCTAGGCCAGATCCCAGGGCGGCTGTACCGGGGCGAGATCTCGGTTAACATCGTCAGCCGTCAGAAGATGTGGTACCTGATCTCCGGGATAATCCTGGTGGTCAGTGCCGCCGCCGTGGCGATCCGCGGCCTCAACTTCTCCGTGGAGTTCAAGGGCGGCTCGGTCTTCCAGTTCCCCGCCAAGACCACCGCGAATGCTATCTCCCGGGTGATCAGCAATGCGGGCGGCGGCAGCTCATCCGCCCAGTACCTCGGCGGCCCGAAGGACTGGCAGGTCACGGTTGGCCAGCTGCCAACAGGCGTCGCCGAGAAGGTACAAGCCGCGCTGCAGGCCGCTTTCCACGTCTCGGCCAGTGCCATGAACGTCGAGTTCGTCGGGCCGAGCTGGGGCAGCAGCATCACCACCAAGGCCGTCGAGGCCCTCATCATCTTCCTGATCGTGATCGTCATCTACCTGACGGTCGCGTTCGAGTGGAAGATGGCGGTGGCGGCGTTCGTGGCGCTGATGCATGACATCCTGATCACTGTCGGCGTCTACGCGCTGGTCGGCTTCTCGGTGAGCCCGACGTCGGTCATCGGCCTGCTGACTATCCTCGGCTACTCGCTGTATGACACGGTGGTCGTCTTCGACAAGGTCCGGGAGAATACCGCCGGCCTGGTCACCAGCGAGCGATCCACCTACAGCGACGCGGCTAACCTGGCGCTGAACCAGACGCTGGTCCGGTCGATCAATACCTCGCTGACCGCCCTTATCCCGGTCGCGTCGATCCTGTTCATCGGCGGCACCCTGCTCGGTACCGGCACGCTGAACGACCTGTCGCTGGTGCTGTTCGTCGGCATGCTGTCGGGCACGTACTCCTCGCTGTGCATCGCGACCCCGGTGCTCGCCGACCTCAAGGAGCGCGAGCCGGTCATGCGCAAGCTTCGCGAGCGGGTCGAGCGACGCCAAGCCGGTGGTCGCGCCGCCGCCAGGCGCGCGGCGGAGGCGGCGGCCAACGGTGAGATCAGCGCGGCGACCGAGGATAGCGATTTCGCCCAGGACGCGCAGGATCGTGACGACACCGAGGCCATCCTCGGGCAGGACGAGCCAGGCGAGTTCACGACCACTGCGGCGACATCGTCGCAGCCGACGGTCACCCGGACGACCACCAGGCAGCAGCTCCGCCGTCCTGGCACCGGTAGCTCTGACCAGCGAAGGAAGAGGCGGTAGCTGACCATGACTTCGCCCTTGGACGCCCCAGAACGGAACCTAACCGGTCTCATCACGTCCCATATCCGTGATGTACCGGACTACCCGCAGCCCGGCGTCGTGTTCAAGGACATCACGCCGCTGCTGGCCGACCCTGGGGCGCTGAGCGCGGTCATCGATGCTCTCGCCGGAGCGTTCGGACCGGTGGACAAGGTGGCTGGGATCGAGGCCCGCGGCTTCATCCTGGCCACCCCGGTGGCGCTTCGGCTGGGCGCTGGGTTCGTCCCGGTGCGCAAGAAGGGAAAGCTGCCTGCCGCGACCTTCGCCCAGGAATATGATCTGGAGTACGGCAGCGCCATCCTGGAGGTCCACCAGGATGCTTTCCAGCCGGGCGACCGGGTGCTCATCGTCGATGACGTGCTGGCTACCGGCGGCACGGCCTGCGCCACCGCCGCCCTGATCGAGCGGGCCGGCGGCACGGTCGCCGGCATCGCCTTCCTGATGGAGCTGTCCTTCCTGTCCGGCCGGGACAAGCTCCCCGGCGTGGAGGTCAAGTCCCTGCTCACCGTATAACCCTCCGCTACGCTCGGCTCATCTGCCCAGTTCACACCGTTACGCACGGGAAAATGCACGTGCGGGAATACGGGGTATTTACCCCCCGGTTAACAACGGTAAGTAGACTGGTGGTCTGGCAGATGCAAGGAGCGCGAGTGGCCGGTGATGTACTAACGACCACGGCCAGCGCCAAGGCTGCCCAGGTCGATGACGCGGCCGGGACCGACGAGAAGGCCCGTGACCAGTCGGATCAGGCGGAGGCAGCGGCGACGAGGGCCGATTCAGGCACGCATGGAAGCACAGGCGCACAGGCAAGCGCCGGCACGCCCGGCAATGCGGGCGTGCCGGGAAACGCTGTCATGCCCGGCGTGGGCGTGCGCCGTCGTCTTGCGCGTCTCGGTGCCCAGCGGGGGACCGGCGTGAACCCGGTCCTGGAGCCGCTGATCAGGACCATCCGGGCGACCCATCCCAAGGCCGAGGTCCGGATGGTGGAGCGTGCCTACGAGGTGGCCGCCTACTGGCACCGGGAACAGAAGCGCAAGAGCGGCGACCCGTACATCACCCATCCCCTCGCGGTCGCCACGATCCTCGCCGAGCTCGGCATGAACACCGAGACGATCTGCGCCGCCCTGCTGCATGACACCGTCGAGGACACTCCCTACACGCTGGTCGAACTGCGCGGGGAGTTCGGCGAGGACATCGCGGCCCTGGTCGATGGCGTCACCAAGCTGGACAAGGTCAAGTACGGCGAGTCAGCCGAGGCCGAGACCGTCCGCAAGATGGTGGTCGCGATGTCGCGCGACATCCGCGTCCTGGTCATCAAGCTCGCCGACCGGCTGCACAACATGCGGACCCTGCGCTACCTGCCCCGCGAGAAGCAGGAGCGCAAGGCACGGGAGACCCTGGAGATCTTCGCCCCGCTCGCCCACCGGCTCGGCATGAACACGGTGAAGTGGGAGCTTGAGGACCTCGCGTTCGCGATGATCTACCCCAAGCGGTATGACGAGATCGCCCGCCTGGTCTCACAGCGCGCCCCGCGAAGGGACCAGTTCCTCCAGGAGGTCATCGCGGACCTGTCCGCCGACCTTCACGAGGCGCGCATCAAGGGCGCGGTCACCGGCCGACCGAAGCACTACTACTCGATCTACCAGAAGATGATCGCGAAGAACATGGGCTTCGACGAGATCTACGACCTGGTGGGTATCCGCGTCCTCGTCGACTCGGTGCGGGACTGCTACGCGGCACTCGGCACGATCCACGCGCGATGGAACCCGGTTCCCGGCCGGTTCAAGGACTACGTCGCGATGCCCAAGTTCAACATGTACCAGTCGCTGCACACGACCGTCATTGGCCCCGGCGGCAAGCCTGTCGAGCTGCAGATCCGCACCTGGCAGATGCACAAGCGGGCTGAGTACGGCGTCGCGGCGCACTGGAAGTACAAGGACGAGATGAGCGCGGCCGCCGCGGCCGGCTCCGTCAAGGCGGGCGGGCCGGCGCCAGCGCCGGCATGCTGAGGGGCGGCAAGGCCGCCAAGGCCGCGAACTGGGACGAGGCCACCGAGATGGCCTGGCTGCGGCAACTAGTCGACTGGCAGCGGGAGACTGAGGATCCGGCTGAGTTCCTCGACTCGCTCCGCTTTGACCTGGCCGGCAATGAGGTCTACGTCTTCACGCCGAAGGGCGAGGTCGTCCAGCTGCCACATGACGCGACCCCGATCGACTTCGCCTACGCGATCCATACCGAGGTCGGCCACCGGACGATCGGAGCGCGGGTCAACGGCCGCCTGGTCGCGCTCGACTACAGCCTCGACAACGGCGACACAGTCGAGATCTTCACCTCCAAGGCGCAGGAAGCCGGGCCAAGCCGTGACTGGCTCACGTTCATCAAGAGCGCCCGCGCCCGTAACAAGATCAGGCAGTGGTTCACCAAGGAGCGTCGCGAGGCCGCCGTCGAGGCAGGCAAGGACCAGATCGCCAAGGTCATGCGCAAGCAGGGGCTGCCGCTGCAGCGCCTGACCAGCGCCGACACCCTGCGCGATGTGGCCAGGGAACTGCGCTACCAGGATCTGTCGGCCCTGTACGCCGCCGTCGGCGAGGGCCGGATCAGTGCCCTGTCTGTCGTCAACAAGCTGGTCGCCATGGTTGGCGGGGCCGCCGCGGCCACCGATGACCTCGCTGAGACCACGCTGCCCGCCCGGGCGACCCGGACGCCGCGGCCCCATGCCCCCTGCGACGCCGGCGTGGAGGTCGAAGGCGCCCCCGATGTGTGGGTACGGCTATCGAAGTGCTGCACGCCGGTTCCGGGAGATGAGATCGCCGGTTTCGTTACGCATGGTCATGGAGTATCCGTCCATCGGGTCGACTGCGTGAACATGCAGCACCTCACGCAGACCCAGCGCGAGCGGATGGTTCCCGTGCACTGGGCACCCAGCGACGGCTCGGTGTTCCTCGTCGCGATCCAGGTAGAGGCGCTCGACCGGACCAAGCTGCTCGCCGACGTCACCCGGGTGCTGTCGGACCAGCACGTCAACATCCTGTCCGCCTCCGTGACCACGAGCCGGGACCGGGTAGCGATCAGTCGCTTCACCTTCGAGATGGGCGACCCGGCCCACCTCGGCGACGTCCTGCGGGCCGTCCGCGGCGTAGACGGCGTCTACGACGTCTACCGCATGACAAACTTATTTGGGGGGTCCACATCAACCCCCCAAGCCCCCCGCCCTCTTGGGTTCTCGCCGTAACGTCAAGCTGCGCCGCGCGGGGTCCCTTCGCTTCGCTCCCGGGACCCCGCGGACTTGCTTGACCGCGCCTGTGCTCGCTCGCTGGCGCTCGCTGCGCCGCGCGCGCCGCTCGCCGTAGCGCTCAGTTCTCGGCCGTAAGTTGGCTTAACCCGTGAACTCCGCCAGGGTGCGCTCGGCCTCGACTAGCCAGGAACGGCGCGCGGACAGGGCTTCCTCGGCCTTGCGGATGCCAGTGCTGTCGCCGCGCTCGGTGGCGCGGGCGAGTTGCGTCTCCAGCGTGGTGATCGCGGCGCGGATCTGGCTCACCGTGTCCTGCGCCCGCTTCAGTGCCTCGGGGTTGGACCGCTTCCACTGGACATCCTCAGCCCGGCGAACCGCCTCCTCGACCTTGCGCAAGCCGCCCTCGAGCTGATCGCGGGCCTCGCGCGGCACCGGGCCGGCCGACTCCCACCGCTCCTGAATCGACCGCAGCGCGCCGCGGACGGTCTTCAAGTCGGTCACCGGCACCAGGGCCTGCGCCTCGGCCAGCAGCTGCTCCTTGACCTGGGCGTGCTGGCGCAGTTCGGTCTCCTTGGCCGCGAACACCTCGGTGCGGGCCGCGAAGAACTTATCCTGTGCCTCCCGGAACCGCTTCCACAGGTCGGCCTCGACCTCGCGGCCTGCCCGGCCGGCTTCCTTCCAGGCGCCCATCAGCTCCCGGTAAGCGCTGGTGGTGGGACCCCAGTCGGTGGAGCCCGCGAGGGACTCGGCCTCCTGGACCAGCCGCTCCTTGCGCTCCCGAACAGCCTCCCGCTCGGTCTCCACCGAGGCGAAGTACGCCTTGCGCCGCTTGGTGAACGTGTTGCGGGCAGCCGAAAGCCGCTTCCACAGCACTGCTTCGGCGGCTCGCTCGGCGTGCGGGGCGGCCTTCCACTCATCAAGGAGCTCGGCCATCCGCTCGCCGGACTGCTTCCAGTGCGTCGCGTTGGCCGCGATGTGCTCGGCCTCCTCGACGATCCGCTCCTTGACGTCGCGTGCCTCGGCGCGGGCATGCTCGCGGGCGGCCTTGACCTCCTCGCGGCGGTGGTCCACCGCGGTTGTCAGCGCCTCAAGGCGGCCCTTGAGACCGTCTAGGTCGCCGAGCGCGTTGGCGTCGGTCACCGAGGCCAGCAGCCGCTGTACGGTCTGCTGCGCCTGGGCGGGGGAGACGTCCGTCGCCCCGATGCGCCGCTCGATGAGGGCGACCTCGGTCTCCAGTGCCTCGTACTTGCGCCGGAAGAACGCCAGCGCTTCCTCCGGGCTCCCCGCCTGCCACGAGCCGATCATCCGCTCGCCGTCGGCGGTACGCACGTAGACCGTTCCGTCGGCGTCTACCCGACCCCATGGATCGTTGGCGGTGGTCACGAGCGAACCTCCTGGTTCATCTGCTGCCCCGGCGCCGGGGCATCTGGTACAGCTCAGGCCTGCTTGATCGAGACGTTGTTGATGATGACCTTGTCCTTGGGCACGCCGCCGCCGGCCCCGGCATACGTGCACGCTGTGCCAGCCTTGGCTACATTCTGGAGGATATCCAGCCCGGACGTAATAGTGCCGAACGGGGTATAGGACGCAGGCAGGTCCGTGTTCTGGAAGACCAGGAAGAACTGGCTTCCGTTAGTGTTCGCGCCACTATTGGCCATCGCGAGGGTGCCCGCCGGGTAGGTCGCGCCCTTCAGGTTCTCATCGTCGAAGGAATACCCAGGACCGCCGCTTCCAGCCTCGTTCGTGCCGGTGCAGGACAGCGTCTCGCTGGCCTTGGCGGTCGGGTCGCCGCACTGGAGCATGTACAGTCCCCCGCTGTCGGAGACCCGGTGGCATTGCGTGTTGTCCCAGAAGCTCGTCTCCGCCAGGTGCACGAACGAGTTGACCGTGCAGGTCGCCTTCGAGTTCGCCAGCTTGATGACGATGGGGCCGCGGTTGGTGTTGATCGTGGCGGTGTACGTCGCCTTCCAGTCCGGGGTCGACGGGGGAAGGCTAACTGCCGTGCCGCCGTTGGCCGTGTACGTGCAGTGCTGCGCCGGCTCGGTGACAGCGGCCGCGGTGGCCGTTGCCGACGGCGTTGCCGACGCGGTGGCCGTGGCCTTCGCCTTGGCTGACGCCTTAGGCGTGCCGCCACCGACGAATGCGAGTGAGAGTCCCAAGGCCAGGCCTGCCACGAGGACGATGATCGCGCCCGCCAGCGTCCGCTGCCGGATCTTGTGCTGCCGTTCCTGACGCGCCCGCTGTTGCCGCAGGTAGTGCTCGCGGGCGCGCCTGCGACCCGATCCTTGTTACTCGGCATCAGGTCCTGACCTCTCCCTATCCCGCGTCCTCGCGGTTCATCCGGTCTGTGGCGATTGCGCCTGATCGTTCGCGAATCGTACCTGTCCCACGGGCGAATCGGTACTGTTGTTATCGGTTCGCAGCGTGCGGGGGTGACTCGGTAGCCTGTCTGCGTGCTAGTTGCAGGGTTTCCCGCCGGGTCGTTCGCCGCCAACTGCTTCGTCGTCGCGCCCGCCGCCGGCGAGGAATGCGTGATCGTCGACCCTGGTCAGGACTCGGAGTCCGGCATCGACGAGTTGCTTGACCGCTATCGGTTGAAGCCTATCGCGGTGCTGCTTACCCACGGTCACCTGGATCACATCTGGTCGGTTGGCCCGGTCTGCGGGGCCAAGGGCATCGCGGCCTGGATTCACCCCGACGACCGGGCGCTGCTTTCCGACCCTGGCAAGGGCCTGTCGCTTGGCGCACAGCAGCAACTGTTCGGCGGCAAGGTCACCTTCACAGAGCCGGACGACGTGCGCGAGCTGGCCGACAACGCGACGCTCTCCCTGGCCGGGATGGACTTCACGGTGAGCCACGTCCCGGGCCACACCGAGGGCTCGGTCACGTTCCGCAGCCAGGACGAGAGCGACCAGCTGGACGTCCTGTTCGCCGGTGACCTTCTCTTCGCCGGGTCGATCGGCCGCACCGACCTGCCCGGTGGCGATCACCGCAAGATGATGGCCAGCCTCGCCAGGACCCTCATGCTGCCCGACGAGACCGCCGTCCTGCCCGGGCATGGCCCTGCGACCAGCATCGGTGCCGAGCGCGCCACCAACCCGTTCCTGACCGGTCTCGAGCGGCCGGCTCAGAAGGGACTGTAGAGACCCATGAGCTTCCAGGCGCCCAAGGGCGTCAGCGAGTACTACCCGCCGCGCAGCGCGCTGTACGAAGAGGTCCGCGACGCCTTCGCGAACCAGGCAAGGGCGGCTTGCTACGGCTACGTCGAGCAGCCTGTGTTCGAGGACACCGCCCTGTTCACCCGTGGCGTCGGCGAGTCCACCGATGTCGTCACCAAGGAGATGTACTCATTCACCGACCGCGGCGACCGCGACATCACGCTGCGCCCCGAGTTCACCGCCGGCGTCGTCCGCGCGGTCCTGGAGCACAACCTCCACAAAGGCGCGCTGCCGGTCAAGGTATGGTCGGCCGGCCCGGTCTTCCGCTACGAGCGCCCGCAGTCTGGCCGGTACCGGCAGTTCTACCAGTTCGACCTGGAGGCCATTGGCACGCAGGACCCGGCCGTCGACGTCGAGACGATCGCCCTCGCCTACGACGCCTACAAGTCCCTGGGCCTGTCGCAGTTCACGCTGCTCCTGAACTCCCTCGGTGACAAGCAGTGCCGCCCCGTCTACCGCGAGGCCCTGGTCAGCTTCCTGCGCGGCCTTGACCTCGATGAACAGACCCGAAACCGCATCGACGTCAATCCGCTGCGCGTCCTGGACGACAAGCGCCCCGAGGTCAAGGCGCAGCTTGACGCGGCCCCCGTCATCGGCGACTACCTGTGCCAGGAGTGCGCCGCCCACCACGCCCGTGTCCGCGAGCTCCTCGGCGGTCTCGGCGTCCCCTTCACGGACACCCCCCGCCTCGTGCGCGGCCTGGACTACTACATGCGGACCACCTACGAGTTCGAGCACGCCCTGCTCGGCGCGCAGTCCGGCATCGGCGGCGGCGGCCGCTACGACGGCCTGTCGCAGGACATCGGCGGCCCGCCCCTGCCCGGCATCGGCTTCGCGGTCGGCCTGGACCGGATCGTTTTGGCTGTCGAGGCCGAGCGCTCTGGCGTGCAGCCCGCCACCAGCCGCTGCCAGGTCTTCGGCGTGCCGCTGGGGCACGACGCCGAGGCGACGGTCCTAACGCTCGTCACCGACCTGCGCCGGGCCGGAATCCGCGCGGACATGTCGTTCGGCGCGCGTGGCCTCAAGGGCGCCATGAAGGCGGCCGACCGGGCCGGCGCCGGCTACGCCGTTCTCGTTGGCGAGCAGGAGCAGCAAGCAGGGCTCGTCCGCGTCAAGGACCTGCGCGGCGGCGACCAGCATGACATCCCGGCGGCAAACGCCACCCAGTGGCTCACTCACCGCCTGGGAGGCTAGCCCCGCCTTGGGGTTTCCCGCGTGGTTCCAGGCGCGCCTACGGCGCTCTACGGCTCGCGTGGGCTAGTGCCTGAAGGTCGGCCAGCGAGGGGCTAGGTGCCGGATTCCCCGTATAGTTCTTTCATCGATCCCGAACGGACCGGGCATCCTCTCGCACCTCTCGGCAACTGCCGCGAGTCCGACGCCGGTACGGCAGGCTGGGGACGGTGCGCGAGTCCCGGGGCCCGTTCGGTGGAAATCTTGAGGGCAGCGTGGCGGTGACCGAGTGCCGGGACGTGGCTGACGACAGGAGAGGTTGGCATCCGAGATGATCCGGACCCATGAGGCCGGGACGCTGCGTGCTGAGCACGCGGGGGAGCTGGTGGTACTCGCGGGATGGGTCGCGCGGCGGCGCGACCACGGTGGTGTGGTCTTCATCGACTTGCGCGACGCCAGTGGCGTCGTCCAGGTCGTCTGGCGTGGTGATGAAGAGACCGCTCATGATCTGCGCGCCGAATTCTGCGTCAAGGTCACCGGCGAGGTGAAGATCCGACCCGCCGGCAACGAGAACCCGGACCTGCCCACCGGTGCCGTCGAGGTCATGGCCGACGAGCTTGAGGTGCTGTCGGAGGCTGACCCGCTGCCGTTCCCGGTTGAGGGCGACGCCGAGATCAACGAGGACGTCCGGATCAAGTACCGCTACCTGGACATCCGCCGGGAGGAGACGGCCGGCGCGCTGCGCATCCGCAGCAAGGCCGCCTACCTGCTGAACGAGGTGATGAACGCCCACCGGTTCGTCAACGTCGAGACCCCCTACCTCACCCGGTCCACCCCCGAGGGCGCTCGCGACTTCCTTGTCCCGGTACGCCTGCGGCCGGGCAACTGGTACGCGCTGCCGCAGTCGCCGCAGCTGTTCAAGCAACTCCTCATGGTTGGCGGCCTAGAGCGGTACTTCCAGCTCGCCCGGTGCTTTCGGGACGAGGACTTCCGCAAGGACCGGCAGCCGGAGTTCACCCAGATCGACGTCGAGATGTCCTTCGTGACCCGCGAGGACGTCCTCAAGGTCGCCGAGGACATCCTTGGCACGCTGTGGCGCGAGATCGCAGGCTATGACCTGCCGCTCCCGCTGCCCCGCATGACCTACGCGCAGGCCATGGCCAGGTATGGCTCGGACAAGCCGGACCTGCGGTTCGGCGTGGAGATCACCGACCTGTCGGCCTACTTCGCCAGCACCGAGTTCCGGGTGTTCCAGGCTCCGTACGTCGGCGCGGTCGTCATGCCCGGCGGCGCGAGCCAGACCCGCCGCGAGCTAGACGCCTGGCAGGACTGGGCCAAGTCGCGCGGCGCACGTGGGCTGGCCTACGTGCTGCTCGGCGAGGACGGCTCGGTAAGCGGGCCGGTCGCCAAGAACATCTCCGAAGCCGAGCGCACCGGCCTCGCGCAGGCCACGGGCGCGGGACCCGGAGACGCGGTCTTCTTCGCCGCTGGCACCGCCCACGCCTCCCAGGAGCTCCTCGGCGCGGCGCGGCTGGAGATCGGCCGGCGCTGCGAGCTGATCGACGAGTCCCAGTGGTCGTTCCTGTGGGTGGTCGACTTCCCGATGTTCGAGCAGACCGACGAGGGCGGCTGGACCGCGATCCACCACCCCTTCACGTCGCCGCTGCCGGAGTGGGCCGACAAGTTCGCCGCCGAGCCGGCCGGCGCGCTCGCCAACGCCTACGACATTGTGTGCAATGGCTATGAGATCGGCGGCGGCTCGATCCGGATCCACCGGGCCGACCAGCAAAGGGCCGTGTTCGACCTGATCGGCCTGTCCCGGGAGGAGGCCCAGTCGCAGTTCGGCTTCCTGCTTGACGCGTTCAAGTTCGGCCCGCCACCGCACGGCGGCATCGCCATGGGCTGGGACCGGATCACCATGCTGCTGGCCGGCGCGGAGACCATCAGGGACGTGATCGCCTTCCCGAAGGCCGCCTCCGGAGCCGACCCGCTGACCGGCGCCCCGACTGCGATCACCGCCGCCCAGCGCAAGGAAGCAGGCATCGACGCGAAGCCAGTCGCCAGGCCCGGCGGGTGACCCGAGCCTAGCTGGAGACACGCTGGCGCCATCGCGCCGTTACGGCCTGGGCTCGATGGCGCGGTTGTGCCGTTACGGCCTGGGCTCGATGGCGCGGTTGTGCCGTTACGGCCTGGGCTCGATGGCGCGGTTGTGCCGTTACGGCCTGGGCTCGATGGCGCGGTTGTGCCGTTACGGCCTGGGCTCGATGGCGTAGGTGCGCTGCCACAGCGCCCTCGCTGGCGCCAGCGAGCCAGGACGGCTGTGAGTCGGTGGCGCCAGCGAGCCAGGACGGCTGCGAGTCGCGGGCGTGGCTGAGCCAGTACCGGCGGGAGCAGTTGTAGCCGGGAGCCCCTGCGGTCGCGCCACCGGGTCAGTACGCGACGGCGGTAGGCTCAACCGCGTGGACAGTTTGTTCGATGAGGCCGGCGAGCGGGCCGCGAGAGATACCGCCCCGCTCGCCGTTCGCATGCGGCCGCGCAGCCTAGATGAGGTGATCGGCCAGCGGCACCTGACTCAGCCCGGTACCCCGTTCCGCAAGCTCATCGACAACGACGCGCCGATGTCCCTGATTCTGTGGGGTCCGCCGGGCACCGGCAAGACCACCATGGCCTACGTCGTCTCCCAGGTCACCAAGCGGCGCTTCACCGAGCTGTCCGCGGTCACAGCCGGCGTCAAGGACGTCCGTCAGGCCGTCGACCAGGCGCGACAGCAGCTCGGCATGAACGGCCGCCAGACCGTTCTGTTCGTCGATGAGGTGCACCGTTTCTCCAAGACCCAGCAGGACGCACTGCTGCCCGCCGTCGAGAACCGCTGGGTCTCCTTCATCGGCGCCACCACCGAGAACCCGTCGTTCAGCGTTGTCTCGCCCCTGCTGTCCCGGTCGCTTCTGCTGACTCTCAAGTCCCTGGGCGACGACGACATCGCCGCCCTGATCCAGCGCGCTCTCACCGATACCGAACGGGGCCTAGCCGGTCGTGTGCCGATAGACGATGACGCACTGGGCCATCTGGTACGACTGGCGGGCGGTGATGGCCGCCGGGCGCTGACCTACCTGGAGGCGGCCGCGCTGGGCACGACCCGGATCACGACGCAGGTGCTGGAGCAGGCCGTCGACAAGGCGGCGGTCCGCTACGACCGCGACGGTGACCAGCACTATGACGTGATCAGCGCGTTCATCAAGTCCATGCGCGGCTCTGACGCCGACGCCGCGCTGCACTACTTCGCCCGAATGATCGAGGCAGGCGAAGACCCTCGCTTCATCGCCCGGCGCCTGATTGTGCACGCGTCGGAGGACGTCGGCATGGCCGACCCCACCGCCCTGCAGGTCGCGGCCGCGGCCGCCCAGGCGGTCGAGATGGTCGGGCTGCCCGAGGCCCGCATCAACCTCGCCCAGGCGGTCATCCACATCGCACTCGCGCCCAAGTCCAACGCGGTCGTCAAGGCGATCGACGCGGCCCAGGCCGACGTCAGGGCGGGCCTGATCGGGGCGGTCCCCGCGCACCTGCGCGACGCGCACTACCCGGGTGCCGCGCGGCTAGGCCACGGGAAGGGCTACGTCTACCCGCATAACCGGCCAGAGGGCATCGTCGCGCAGCAGTACGCCCCGGACGCGGTAACCGGCCGCGCTTACTATGAGCCCACTACCCATGGCATGGAAAGCCGGTACTCGCAAGCGTATGCCCGGATCCGCGCGATCCTTTACGGCTCGCCCGACGACGATGGCGAGCAGGACTAGCCTCGCGGCAGCTTCAGCCAGCCCCTCATGCCCGTCGCGTCGACCCCCGTCCCTCGTGTCCCTTTGCTCCCTCCAGTCCGTCGCCCCTCGGATCCCCGGTGACAGCGATGGTCCCATAGCTGTCGCGCCCCTGGGCATGCGGTGCGTCATCGCTGTCGCAGGAACGACAGCTTCGCTCCATTGCGTACATCTCCCGACTGCGGCGATGGCAGCGTCGCCGCAGTCGCTCCGTCGCTTCCTGCTTGGTTTCGCCCGATGAACGCCGCGCCGGATTAACCCGGCTTCAGCCAGTCGAGCTTCCAACGGTCCTGGAGTACGTGGCGACGCAAGGCGATCGAGCCCGTCATCCGGGAGGCCTTGCTTCGCATCGCCCCGAACCTTGGCTATCCCGAGGTAGGCGCGGTTGGCGGCTGGTGGAACCGGCAGGACAATCCGGAGATCGACATCGTCGCCATGAGCGCCGAGGGCGGCGGCAAGAACGCCTCCTTCATCGGCAGCATCAAGTGGAACGAGGCCCACGGCCTGACTCGGCGCGAATACGCGGACCTCGTGCGGGACGCGTCCTATGTCTCCGGCGTCACTGATGCGACGGCGATGCTGGCGGTTACCCGCACCGGAACTCTTGACGAGAACCTGCCGGTCACCAGCCTGGGTCCAGCGGACCTGCTCGCAGCCTGGGCAGTCGCGCCTCAGTAACTACTCGATCAGCCGCGGCAGCGGCGGGCGGCGTGTCTTCAGGAGGGCAACTCCGGGACGTGCCTACGGCCATCGAGGCCGACGCGGTCGCGCGGGGTGAGCATGGCGAGGATGTGCTCGTCCAGTGCGGCCGCGTCCGGCGCGGCGAAGCCACAGGCGCAGAGCCTGCCGGGCGCGACGTCAGCGTTCCCGTCTCGCGCGACCTCCGCGTGAGCCAGGCCATCTGGGGAGGCGTCGTCGCCGGGGATGAAGACCTCGCCTAGGTGGTCGCTCAGGTCCTCGGGACTGTCGGCCGTGTAGCCGCAAGAGCAGGAGACAGGCATCGGGGCGTCCTTCCAGGTGTGGTGACGTGGTTCGTCATGCCGTGCGGCCGGGAGGTCAGGAGCATGGCTTGCTTGCTCCGCAGCCCCGACCGCGCGGGGCTTAGGGACGGCAGGAGCTCAGGTGACGTGCTGCCAGGGCCTGGCTGAGGGCAGTCAGGGCCGGGGCGCTCAGTAGGGAATCCCTGGCGGCCCCAGGCACGCTGGCCCACCACAAGCGGGTCTGCCGGCCGTACCAGGCTGTAACGCCCGGGTAGGTCCGGCATAGGGTCGCCAGCGCTAGCCCTGCCGACGAGCCGGTGCCCCCAGTGGCGGCGAGGGAGCCGTGAGCGGGCCAGGCAATGTCAGCCCAGATCCAGTGGGCGCTGGCATCGTCGGCGGTTCCCCAGGCAGTCGAGAGCGCGCCGACGACAAACAGCCCGCGTCCGGTCTCGTCCTCTTCGACCTGCCGCGCGCTCTTTGGCGTGAGCACAGGCATCTCGCTGGATCCCTGGTCACCTACTGAGAGCCGGACGGCGTCGGGGGACCAGGCGAGGTCGACCGTGAACCGGCCGCCGGGATCGCCGCTGCGGGTGTGCTCAACGGCGTTGCCGGCCAGCTCGCTGGCGATCGTCAGCAGGTCATCGAGCAGGTCACCCGCCGGGAGCAGGTCGGCGATCCAGGACCGCGCCTTTCCCACCATGGATGGCTTCCCATCGAATTCCCGTGACCACCACAGGGGCAGGACAGGCGTGGGATCGGGCTGCCGCCGATCGGAAGTTACTCTCATGACTCACCGCCGTTGGGTTGGTGCCGGTCATCCCGCACGTGCGGCGCCCGGTACAAGCCTCCTCTTGAGGAGCACAGTAACCTTTTGAGGAAATTTCTTCCATCGCTTCTTGAAAAATGATGCGAGAATTTCGAAGGTAGAACGGGAGTCGGCGCGCCACGGCTGAGCGCCAGTAACGCCGTACAGGGTCACCGGACCGGTCGGCCTGTGGGCCATCATGGCTGGTAGGTCGCGGTGTACTAGGAGTGACCGTACGCCCGTTAGCTGTATAGAAATTTCTTCAAAAGACTCTTGAGAACCATGTTGACAGGTGGCGAGGTCATGCGTCAGCGTGGTGGAGAGAGCTGAAGACGACGGGAGCCGGAGAAGTGACGAGCAACTCGCGTTCCGTGCGCGGACCCCGCCGGCCGTGGCCGGAGCGAGAGCGTAGCCTGCTGGGCGCGCTGGAGCGCCTACTGCTGTCAGAAGGGTTCGCGCACCTGCGTGTGGGCGACATCACCAGGCGGCTGCACATCTCCCGCAGCACCGTCTACCGCCTAGCCCGCGATCGCCAGTCCCTGTTCGAGATGGTGATCTGCCGGATGCTGCGGAGGGCCGAAGATCGCGCATTGGAGGCGGCGGAGAACGCCGAGACCGCGGTGGCGGCGATAGCCGCTTACCTCGCCGCAAGGGCGGAGCCGATACAGGTCGCGAGTTCAGCTCTGATGCGCGACCTAGAGGCCAACGCGGGCACCCGGGCAATCCTGGAACGCCACCGGTTAACTGGCCAGAGTGTGCTGGCCACGCTGGTCGAGGATGGCGTGAAGGAGGGGTCCTTGCGACCGGTCGCCCCAGCCTTCGTGGGCCAGCTCATCGATGCCGCGATAGGGCGGTTCCAGGATCCGGTCGCGCTGCACGGAACCGGGATGACGTACGCGCAGGCAGTCGGGGAGTCCGCCGGCATCATGCTGCGCGGAATGGCGGTGGGCGATGACGGCTTAAGAACGGAGCATGCGAGCAGGTGGCCATCTCGCCGGGCGGGAAACGGCCTTGCCTCTCGGAGGGACGGTTGTGTACCACCGTCCCTTCGAGCTGCTCGCTAGCGGTCAAGCTCGCCGGTGCGAATGGCGGCGATGAAACGGGTCCACTGGCGGGCGGTGTAGAGCTGCACCGGGCCGTGCGGGTCCTTGGAGTCCCGGATGCCAACGAGGCCGGTCAGGTGCCCCGCCTCGACGCACCCGTTGGCTGAGTTGCTGTAGCTCGACTTGCGCCACGGAGCGCTGGCCAGTTGCTCTCCGGAAGGTCCAGCCTGAAGCCGGTGGGTCATGGTCGCATCTCCTCGGAGATCTGCGTAATCAAGGCCAGTGACTGCTCGGGTGAGGGTGCGCTGGCGAGGATATGGGTGAACGTCTGGTGGCAGCGGCGAAGGTCATCGTCCTTCTCCATGTACAAGTTACCGCCGTGCCCCTCCGTGTACGCGACGGGCCGAGCGCCGGTCTCGAACTGGAGGATGGCAAGAGGACCTCCCAGTCCGGCATGTGCCCCTAGGCTGTCGGGCATCACCAGAAGATTGATGTTGGGCCGCTCGCTGGCCTCGACCAGTTGCTGGAGCTGGGCGTACATGACCCCGCGGCCGCCTATGGGGCGGCGCAGCACTGCCTCGTCCATGACGGACCAGAGCGTCAGCGGTGGCGGAGTGGTCCGGCTAAGTACCGCCTGGCGGCGCATTCGGGTCTCGACCAATTGCTCGACCTCGTGTGCCAGCAGATCGGGGCGACCGGCTTTGATTACCGCCCTGGTGTAATCGGGGGTCTGCACGAGTCCATGGATGAGGCTTGGATCGTAGGCCCGAAGTTCGGTAGCGATCGCCTCCAGGCGGAGGTAGTTGTCGAGCTTGGGCGGCAGCTTGAGGTCGCGGCGCTCCCACCACTCCTTCTCACTGCTCGTGCGCACCATCCCCTGGAGTTGCGAAAGATGCTGCTTGCTGACGCCGCCGTACGCTTTCGCCAGGGTCGCCAGGTCGTCGCCGGATACGCGGACGTGCGCCAGCTCGATCTTGGTGATCTTGGATTCAGAAACGCCGCTGGCCTCGCTCGCCTGGGCGACGGTAAGGCCGGCGTCCGTGCGGAGCTGGCGTAGTTGCAGCGCGAGGGCCCGCCGTGCCGTGGTGGGGCTGCTGACTGGGTCGCTCATGACGGTCTCCTTCCGTCCAGTGTGCCGCCGGTGGGGGGCGCACTCCTGCGGCAACTTCTCCACGATGATGAGGAAATTTCCGCACTAGCTACGGTACTCGCGCTGCGGGAAGCTGTACCACGAATCGAAAAGATCCCAGTTCACGTCGGCGTGTCTGGTCGCCGTGCCCTACCTGGCCAGCAGCTGCGACCGGCATCAGGTTGCCAACATTAAGGCCCGTTGAACGAGGAAATTTCTCAATCCATTTTACGTTGAGCTAGACTGGCAACGCGTTGCGCTAGACGGCCGGGATGCCGATGACCTCGACCTCGATGCCGTAGGTGTGCAGCGTCCTAGCGGCGTGAGCGAGGGTCACCTGGGAGAACGGGAAGAGCGTCGAAGGGGTGAGCTGCTTGCCGTTGTCCAGCAAGATGGCGTACACCACCTTCTTCAGCGCGAAGTCTGGTGCCAGGATGCGGCCGTTCCCGCGGGCCGCCACGGCCTCGGCGAAGCGTGTCCGCACGTCCGCCGGGCCGAAGAGCAGGTTCTGCGCGGACACGAGACCCTGTGAGAACAGGTGGCTTAGCGGCGCCGATCCCTTGGCCCGCTTGACATGGATCAGTTCATTGTCCGGACCGAGCAGGTCGCAGATCTCCACGGAACTCGTGCGGCCGAGCGGGTCCCTGACCCGCTGGTTCCGGTCCAGGCAGGTGCAGTTGCGACGGACCTTGGCCACGTGCTCGTTGTAGTCCTTCTCGTCGCGCCCCACCGGCAGCGACCAGGCGGGGAGGTCCAGGGACGGGACAGCGGGGAAGAGGCGGCTGATCTCGCGTCGTGACCGTTCGACATACTGGTCACCGATCTCATACCAGGTACCGTCCAGCATGAAGTAGCTGTGCCCATCGTGAGAGAGGTTCGCCTCCAGCCACTTGACCGCAGCGGCCCCGAGGAGGCGCTTTTGGCCATCGTCATCCTCGTTCATCCAGACGTGGCCGTCCCGCAGCGCTGCGAGCCGCTTCCCCGGACGCTGTACCCGGGTGCGGCTGAGAAAGTGCGCTGGTTCCAGCCACGGGAACGGGCCGGTGGTGGTGCCGGCCAGCCGGAAGGTGAAACTGCGCGCCTCCGCGAACGAGTCCAGTGCCGACACCGGCACGACTGGGACCAGGTGAGCCGCAGCGGCATCGTCGTTGCCAAGCAGGTCATCAAGGGCTGCATCCAGGATGCTCGCCGTGCGGTGCGCGACCGGCTGGACGTAGTCAATGAACGAGAGGGCCTCATCCGGCTGCTCATCACGGCAAACCCGCTCGATCTCGCGGATGTCGCGGACGAGCGCGCCTGGCTCAACTCCCCAGCGCATGTGCAAGCCAGCTTCGCCCTTCACCTGGACCTTTGTGTCTCCTACCGCGAAGGTGACCTCCAAGTCCTTGGCGTCCTGTACGACGATGACGGCGAGCCTGCGGGAGCAGTCAAGGTCACCGATCCGGAAGATCGTAAGGCGCGCCGCGCCGGGGGCCTGGCGGTCATGGCCGGGCGCATGAAGGACAATCGCCTCATGGGCACGGTGACCGGTGAGGAACTGCGCGCGGTGATCAGTGATCTGGTCGCAGGAGTGTGCGCGCTCGATAAGCGGGAGGCCGCCGATCAGGCCGGCATCCTGAAGTGGATCGCCTCGGGGCAGCCGGTCTTCCGGACCGTCCCGCCCGCGACGCCGCCCCGGCACTTGGTCTCCTACTTCGCGCTCGTTGACTCGGCGACCAGAATGGTGCTGCTCGGGGACCACGTGAAGTCGGGGCTGTGGCTGCCGTCCGGCGGACACGTCGAGGACGGCGAGGACCCGCGCGACACCGTGGATCGGGAGGCATTCGAGGAGCTCGGCATCCGCGCGAGGTTCCATGACCGGCTGGGCGCGGGACGGCCGTTCTTCCTGACCGTCACCCCGACCGTCGGCGAGGACAGCCACGAGGACGTGTCGCTGTGGTTCGTGCTCGACTGCGACCGCGAGGCCGAGCTGGACCCCGATCCGCGTGAGTACCGGGGCGTCCGGTGGTTCCCGCTCGACGGCGGGGACGGCTGGCTGGCGGACCGGTTCGACCCGGAGATGGGCCGCTTCGCCCGCAAGGTCACGGCCGCCCTTGGCGGCTAGAGACTTAGCGATGCTCGTACAGGCAAAGTGGCCAGGGGCGCAGGCGTGCCCGGCCCGGCCCAGCCCGGCTGACGTTGTGGCACTAATCAATGTCCGGCGCGGGAACCTCAGAGATCGTAGACAGTGGGCCTGACGGTGTAAGTGCGACCGCTCGGCGCGGCCCAGCGGAAGGTCCCTGGCGCTGGCTGCTCCAGCCTCCATCCGGCGCTCTGCTTAACCTTGTGGTGACGGCGGCACAGCGGTCCAAGACCACACTGGCAGGTCGGGCCGTCCGGCCAGGGCCGAGTGTGGTCGAGGTCGCAGTGGACCGCCTTGGCGCCACAGCCTGGTGCGACGCAGGTGGCGTTGCGGGCGCGGATCAGGTCCGTCAGCTCGTCGCCGGGCGTAGCGGTCTTCGTGGCTGGCGTGGTCGCAGGTACCTTTCGCGACCGGGATGAAGGACGTGACGCCGAGCCAGTCCAGCAGCCTCGCGACTCGCTCGCCGGGCGGCCCCGTGTCATAGGACGTCCACGGGTGCTGGCCGGCGGGTCGGGCGTGGCCAATGGCGGTGCCGTCGGGGCCTACCAGGGTGACCCGCCATCTGGTCTTCGGGTGCCGGGATGCCGCTCGGACGAGGTCGCGAGTCGCCCTCGGGCTGTGCAGTCCCATGCGGGAGCTCTCGCCGGGCGCTCCGGACAGGCCCGCTAGCGTCTCGGCAGGGACGAGCAGGTGGATGACTGCCCGGAAGGGATCCTCATCGCGGCGATTCTCGTCATCCCGATCGCCGCGGGCGTCGTCCTTGGCGTTGTCGTCAGTGTCCCCAGCGTCGTCTTCGTCTTCCTGGGGTTCGCGGTAGCCGTCGTCGTGGAGTCCGTGGTGGATGCCAGGCGGGGCATCGTTCGTCCACTCCTTGTCGGGGCTGCCGCTCCCCGTGGTACCGCGCCAGTCGTCGGCGAGGTCGGGGTACCGCTGTCCGTCGGGGAAGTAGTCGAATCCGTCCTGGCATGGGTCGCCTGCTGGCTCGCTGGTGCTCCGGTCGGTGCCGCTGGCGTCCGCTCCGTCTTTGGCGTCGCTGGCGTTCGTTCCGTCTTCGGCCTGCTGGTAGTCCTTGATGCGGTCGAGAGGGTCCTTGCCGATGTTGCGGTCGGCGAAGGCCAGCGCCCGCAGCTCGGTCAAAGTGCCAGGGATCCCGGCTCGGTGCAGCAGTCTGGCGATGGCGTCGTAGTAGGCGTTCGCGGCCAGTACGAGGGTGGGGTCGAGCTCGCGTCCGGCGAGCGCGGCGTTCCCGGAATCCTCCTGCCAGGACTCGACGCGGGCCTCTTTCTTGCCCTTCTTCTTGCGCCGGTCGGCTGCCTGGGGGTCAAGCTTCATGGCCAGGGCGCGGGCGCGCTTGCCGAGCTGCTCGGCGGTCCTCTCGTGCGCGTCGGGGGCTAGCGCCGCGTCGATGAGCCTTGCGTCCTCATCGGTGAGTTCCGCAGTGGCCCGGTGCACCGCCTTCAGCTGCCTGGGGCTGATCAGGCCGTCGGCCGCGCGGGCGTTCAGCTGCGGCATCCGGGACGGCACGCTCACAGCCAGCCCGTACTGCTCGTCAGCCTCGTGCGGGCCGAGGACTTGCTGGAACCGCAGTTCCTCGGCTACCGAATTGGCCGGGTCCAAGATCCCAGGGTGGGGCCGCCCCCGCATGTCGCGCCACTGTTCCTTGAGAATGTCGGACTCGGCGGACCGGCGGCGGATTAGCTCGCTGGCCAGGGCCAGCCGCATCCACTCGGCCCGGTTCGACAGCCGGGCCGCCGCCGAGATCGCCCCCAGTAGCTCATTGCACGTCAGCTCCCGGGCCCCGGCCGCGCCGGGGACGCCTGGTATCCCGGCCAGCCGCCGCTCCCCGGCGGCCAGGGAGGCTGCCTGCGCCGCCGCCTCTGAAGGCAGCATCTCGCATTCGGGCAACCGGCCGAAGGGCGTAGGGCCGGTGGCGGCCTGCTCGGCGAGGATCGCCAGCAGTGGCCCGGCCGGCATCTCATCAGCCGCCCACCCACCGGTGAACCCGTGCACGTCTAGGCCCTTCAGCCCGTCCGGCGTGCATGCGCTTTCCGGGACCTGTGCCCCGATTGTCAGCCCGCCGAGGAGCAGCAGCTCCGGTGGGACCTCCATGATGCCGGCCTCGACGTCAGCCAGGAACCGCTCCGCGTACGCGACCGGGTCCCAGTCGTCGGCCCCGTCCGCGGGCGTCCCCCATACAGCCTGGCCCCACGTGGCCCCGTCCCGGGCGGCCGCGCCTGAGATAGCCCCGTCCCGCGCCGGCTCCCCGAGGGGCGCGTGCGCGCTGGCCCTCGCAAGGCCGGGAAACGGGTGCTTGGGCACTGAGGGCCTCCGATCGGGTGGGCCTTACCGCCGACGGCTGTGGACCGCCTTCGGGTTATGTAGCATCACAACGACTACATATTCAGGATAGCTCATCGATACGAAGATATCCATCTTCTGATCAAGATCATTAAGATGTTTTTTCGATCGCTATCGCAGTCTGTCGCACAACCCTATCGATGGACCGCCAAGAGGCAGCGCTTCGATCTCGGCCACCACGAGGGTTGCTCCCTCGAAAGGCACGGCCTCCGTCACCCGGGCATCGACTTACCAATAACTTACCGTGGCCTCTTGGTAAGTTCTGGCAAGATTCCCGGGTCCCGTCTCCGCGAGGGAACAGGGGCGAGGCCGCGTCGATGAGCGGATGTTGTGCTGAGCGGGGTCGTGACTGCGCGCACCTCGGCTATGCCCCACTACCCTGGTGACAAGTGACTTGGGCCGCGAGATGGGCTACATGTATCCGCGCGGCCTGCCCGAGGGGAACCGCCCGACCGAGGGGAGCGGCGCGTGAGCGCAATCGGGATAGCCGCGCTGATCGCGGCGGTGAGCTTCGCCGTGATCGCGGCGTCCGTTGCGTACCTGGCCATCCGGGCGACGAAGCTGCTCGGCGATGCCTCGGCCGTCATCCGGGAGACGCGGGCCGGGCAGCAGGCGCTGCTCGCCCGGGCGAACGCGGCGGTGGACCGGGCGAACTCGCAGCTGGACGCAGCCGAGGCGGTCAATGCCAGCATGGACGAGCTCGGCGTCGGCATGGCGGACCTGGCGGGCCAGGTGAACGCGCTGGCCGGCTTCGGCCGCACGATGGCCGGCGCCGTCGTCGGCGGGCCCGTCGGCAAGGCGGCGGCCTTCGCCTACGGCGTCCGGCACGCGGTGCGCCTTCGCCGTGGCGCCCCCGGCAATGCGGTGCCTGGTAAGGTCGTTCGCGACAAGGAGCTATCCCGGTGATCCGCCGCGTGTTCTGGCTGTCGGTCGGGGCAGCAGGCGCCATCATTGGCTACCGGCGCGCTGCCGCACTGGGGCGGCGCGCGAGGGGCCGGAGCGTCACCCGCGACGCGATCCGCGCGAACCGCGAGGTGCGGAGCTTCACCCGTGATGTCCGAGAGGGCATGGAGCTATATTCCACTCGCCGTCCGCGCGCGGTAGCGTCTACCCTTCCTGCAAGTCCCGCAAATCCCGCAAGCACCAATCGCGGTGGCAGTCAGCGCCGCGCCTCATTGAGGAAGGATGACCGCTGATGCAGTCGGCTGAGATCGCCCGCCGGTTCCTGGCGTACTTCGAGGGGCAGGGGCACGCCATCGTGCCGTCCGCTAGCCTCGTCGCCGACGATCCCACGCTGCTGTTCGTGGTCGCCGGGATGCAGCCATTCAAGCCCTACCTGCTCGGCCAGCAGACGCCGCCCTACCGGCGCGCGGCCGATGTCCAAAAGTGCGTGCGCACGCTGGACATCGAGGAGGTCGGCAAGACGACCCGCCACGGGACGTTCTTCCAAATGCTAGGGAACTGGTCCTTCGGCGATTACTTCAAGGAAGGCGCTATCCAGTTCGCCTGGGAGCTGTTGACCCAGCCGGAGGCTCAGGGCGGGTTCGGGTTTCCCGAATCCCGACTGTGGGTCACCGCACTGCATGGTGACGATGAGACCGTCGGGATCTGGCGCGACAAGATGGGCGTTCCAGAGGGTCGCATCCAGCGCCGCGGCCTGAAGGACAACTACTGGCACATGGGTGTGCCCGGCCCTGGTGGCCCCTGCTCGGAGATCTACTACGACCGCGGCGCGGAGTATGGCGCCGAGGGCGGCCCCGAAGCCGATGAGGACAGGTACCTGGAGATCTGGAACCTCGTCTTCATGCAGGACACCCTCTCAGCGGTGCGCGCGAAGGACGACTTCGACATCGTCGGGCCGCTGCCCGCCAGGAACGTCGACACGGGCATGGGCCTTGAGCGGATGGCCGCGCTACTGCAGGGCGTCGACAACATCTACGAGATCGACACCACCTGGAAGATTCTCGACAAGGCGGCGGAGGTCACCGAGCAGGAGTACGGCAAGGACCGGCGGGCCGACGTCGCGCTGAGGGTCGTCGCCGACCACGTCCGCTCCGCCGTCATGCTGATCGAGGACGGCGTGATGCCCGGCAACGAGGCGGGCGGCTACGTGCTGCGCCGGCTGCTGCGCCGGTCGATCCGCAACCTGCGGCTGCTGTCCGGCGCGCAGCGCGGCGGTGGCGCCAGCGGCGGCACCGGGTTCATGCATGCAGCTCACCGCGACGACGATCGAGGCGATGGGGGAGCAGTTCCCGGAACTGCGCCGCGACGCCGCGAACATCCACACGGTGATCGATGCCGAGGAGGCCGCGTTCGCCGGCACGCTGCGGACCGGCACCGCGATCTTCGACGTCGCCGTGGAAGAGACCAAGCGCCGCCGCGAGACGGTCATGTCAGGTTCGCAGGCGTTCCAACTGCACGACACCTACGGGTTCCCGATCGACCTGACCCTGGAGATGGCTGCTGAGCAGGGCCTGGTGGTTGATGAGGACGGCTTCCGCCGCCTGATGGATGAGCAGCGGCAGCGGGCCAAGAAGGACGCTAGGGAAAAGAAGACCGGCAACGCCGACATCTCTGTCTACGCCGGCCTGCTCGAGCAGGCCGGGAAGGTACTGTTCACCGGCTACGACCAGACAGCGGGCGAGGCGACGATCGTCGGCCTGCTGTCCGGCGGCCTCCCGGTGAAGTCCGCGACACCGGGCATGGAGGTCGCGGTCGTACTCGACCGGACCCCGTTCTACGCCGAGGGCGGCGGGCAGCTCGCCGACAGCGGCGTGATCCGCGCCGACGGCCCTGGTGGTCCGTCCGAGGTGGAGATCGCCGACGTGCAAGCGCCGCTGCCCGGCCTGGTCGTGCACCGCGGCACGGTGAGGCTCGGCGAGGTGACGGTCGGGTCGCCCGCGCACGCTGAGATCGACGTCGAGCGGCGCCGCGCGACCTCCCGCTCGCACACCGCCACCCATCTGGTGCACCGCGCGCTGCGTGGCGCGCTCGGCGAGTCGGCGGCCCAGGCGGGCTTGGAGAACGCTCCCGGCCGGCTGCGGTTCGACTTCACGGCATCTGGAGCGGTCCCGGTAACGGTGCTGCGCGACGTCGAGGACGAGGTCAACCGGGTGCTCATCGACGACATGGCCGTCCGCGCGTTCCACACGTCTGTGGACGAGGCCCGGGCCATGGGCGCCCTGGCCCTGTTTGGCGAGAAGTACGGCAGCGAGGTCCGGGTTGTCGAGGTCGGCGAGTACTCCCGCGAACTGTGTGGTGGCACCCACGTCGCCCGCTCGGGGCAGCTTGGCCTGATCAAGCTGCTGGGCGAGGCGTCGATTGGCTCGGGCGTGCGGCGCATCGAGGCGCTTGTCGGCATCGACGCGTTCCGTTTCCTGGCCCGTGAGAGCGTCCTGGTGAACCAGCTCAGCGAGCAGCTGAAGGCCCGCCCGGAGGAGTTGCCCGAGCGGATCTCCGGCGTCGTGACCCGGCTGCGGGACGCCGAGCGCGAGCTGGCCAGGCTGAAGTCCGCCGAACTGCTGCAGCAATCGGGTGAGCTTGCCCGGCAAGCGGAGAATCTCGGCGGTGTCGCACTGGTGGCGCACCGGGTGCCCGATGGCGTAGACGGCGACATGATGCGCAAGCTGGCGCTCGACATCCGGTCTAGGATCCCCGCCTTGCAGCCTGCGGTCGTGGCGGTGCTCGGCGTCCCCGCTGACCGGCCGGTGATCGTTATCGCGGTTAACGAGGCGGGCCGCGGATTCGGCCTGTCTGCGGGCACCCTCGTCGCCGGCGCGTCGAAGGTTCTCGGTGGTGGCGGGGGCGGTAAGCCGGACATCGCCCAGGGCGGCGGCGTGGCGGGAGCGGGAGCAGAGGCGATGCACGCTGCCTTTGAGGCTGTTCGTAGCACATTGCGCGACAAAGGGCGGTCTGGTAGGTAACGTGATGCCATGGTTATGCGATCCGGCTACCCGGGGATCCAGTGAGGCTGTGCTGGCTGTGAGACGGTGCTTGCTTTGAGACACGGCGTTCGGCTGGCTGTGGACCCTGGTTCGGTTCGCATTGGTGTAGCACGCAGTGACCGTAGTGGCATCATCGCCACCCCGCTGACCGTTGTGCGACGAGGCAAGGGCGACATCGACGCCCTTGCCTCGCTCGCCGCAGCCGAGGAGGCGATTGAGATCTTGATTGGCCTGCCCAAGTCCCTGTCAGGACGCGAGGGTGCCGCCGCCGCCACCGCACGGCAGTTCGCGGCGGACCTTGCGGCCCGGGTCGCGCCCCTTCCGGTGCGCCTCGTGGACGAGCGGTTCACCACCACGACGGCGCACGCGGCGCTCCGTGCCGGAGGCAAGGACTCCCGCGCCCGCCGTGAGACGGTCGATGCCGCCGCGGCGGCGGTCCTGCTGGATGCGGCCCTGGAGGCCGAGCGCCGTACCGGGACCACCCCCGGCGAACTGGTGACCGTAGCTGCCAGCGGGCAGGGCGACAGGTGAGCGGCCGGTATCCGGGCGGGTATGAAGGCGACTGGGATTCCGGGGACCCGCTGGGCCCGCGTGACTCCGGCGGCAACCCACGACAGCATTCCGGCCAGCAGGAGTACGAGCAGCAGGGCTACGGCGGGCAGGGCTACCGCGAGGGCAGCTACCGCGAGCCGGCCCAGGGCGGCGTCTGGGGGTCGGACGCTCCGCTGCCCGGTGACGACGAGCGTGACAGTCGCGGTCGCCACTCACCGATCCGGAACGGCGGCTGGGATGAAGGCCAGCTGCCACCACGCAGTGGTTCTTCGCGCAATGCCGAGGCCCACCAGGAACGCCCAGGTAACCGTCCGGAGGGCACCGGGCCCGACCGAGTCCGGCCGGGTCGTGATCCGCGGCTGAGCGGTCCGAACCCTGCCATCCGAGACGGGCGTGGCACCGGGCCGCGGTCGGCCCCGCGCGACAGCGGCGGGCAGCGGGCGCAGCCGGGCTGGCCGGATACGGGAGCAGAGCGTCTTGCGCCGGGTCAGCCTGGTACGGGGCCAGAGCGTCTCCCGCCAGGCAGGCCTGGGGCTGGAGCAGAGCGGGGCATGCCGGGCAGACTGGGAACGGGGCCTGAGTCCGCCCCGCGCAGACGGCCGGGTACGGGAGCGGAGGGTCTCCAGCCCGGTCGGCCTGGTACGGGACCAGAGCGTGTCCCGTCAGGCAGGACAGGGGCCGGCCCGGAACCTGGTGCGCCGGGCAGGCCGACGACGGGACCCGAGCGTGCCCAATGGGACCGGCCTGGTACGGGAGCAGAGCGTGTCCAGCGGGACGGGCCCGCTAGGGGAGCAGAGCGTGTCCAGCGCGGAGGGCCGGGTACCGGGCCGGAGCGGTCAGCATCGGGCCCGGAGCGAGTCCAGCCAGCTAGGCCGGCCACGGGGCGGCAGCGTGTACAGCCGGGGACCGGGTCCCACCGTGCCCGGCCGGCCGCGGATGGCTGGGATTCGCCGGACATTAGGGAACAACGGGGCGGGCGGGACCTGCGGGATGGCCGGCCCCCAAGGGATGGCCGGGACAGCCGGCAGACAGGCGGCTTCCGGATGACGGGGAATGACCTTCCAAGCGAGGAGTTCCTGCCCGGCTTCGACAGACCCGAGGAGAGCTGGGGCGGTGACGACCGCCGCCCTGTCCGTCGTGGGCGAGGCCGCCCGTCGGCTGACGACCGGTACCCGCAAGGCCACTATGCCCCGGACCGGTACGGCGACCGCGACTATGACGACCGCGGTTATGACGGCCCACACGATGACGGCCCACACGATGACGGCCCACACGATGACGGCGCGGGCGATGGCAACCGGGGTCGGCCGCGACGCAAGCGCAGCCGCGCGCGCCGGCTGGCGCCATGGATCGCCCTGCTGGTCCTAATCGTCCTCCTGATCCCGGCAGCCTTTGCCGGCCTGTACGCCTACCACTATGTCCAGGCAAAGGACCACCCGCCGGACTACACCGGTGCGGGCACCGGACCGCAGGTCATGGTCCAGGTCCTAAGCGGTGACACCGCGACCAGCCTGGCGCCGCGGCTGGTCTCGGACGGCGTCGTCAAATCCTCCCGGGCGTTCATCCTGGCCGCTGAGCACAGCACCAGCTCGTCCAGCCTCGAAGCCGGCTACTACCTCATGAACCGGCAGATGCAGGCCACGCTTGCCTACGCGTACCTGATCAACCCCAAGGACCTGGTCCAGAGCGTGGCGACCATCCCGGAGGGGTACCGCGCCGTGGACGCCGCCAAGGTCCTCTCCGCGAAGACCCACATCCCGCTCGCCGACTTCGAGGCGGTGCTCAAGAACCCGGCCAAGCTCGGCTTGCCGTCCTATGCCGACGGCAAGGCGGAGGGCTACCTCTTCCCGGCGACTTACGCGATCGAGCCGCACGAGACCGCGCTGGAGATCTTGCAGGCCATGGTCACCCGCTTCGATCAGGAGGCTGCCTACGCCAGCCTCCCCGCGTCCGTCAGCGTGCACGCGCAGGACGGCACCGTACACTTGACGACCAGCCAGCTCATGGTCGTCGCCAGCCTGGTCCAGGCCGAGGGCGGGCGGGATTCCGACTTCCCGAAGATCGCCGAGGTCATCTACAACCGGCTGGCCTCTGGCATGAAGCTCCAACTCGACAGCACGGTCTTCTACGGCCTCGGCCTGTACGGCACCTCCGCGAGCGACGCGGAGATCTACACCCCCGGCCCGTACAACACCTACATGAACACGGGACTGCCGCCGACTCCTATCGACAGTCCAGGCGACGCCGCGATCCAGGCCGCGCTGCACCCGGCGACCGGGAACCTGCTGTTCTTCTACGGCTGTTCCAATGGGACCACCGTGTACTCACCGACCCACGCGCTGACAAGCCAGAACTGCTAGCCTCACAAAAGAGATGAAAGCCGCTGTTCTCGGATCGCCGATTACCCACTCACTGTCACCGGTCCTGCACCGCACCGCATATGCCGCGCTCGGCCTCGACGACTGGACGTACTCGCTGGTTGAGTGTGACTCCGCCGGGCTGGCCGCGTTCGTCTCCGGCCTGGACTCCTCATGGGCCGGGCTGTCCCTGACGATGCCGCTGAAGCGGACGGTGCTGCCGCTGCTGCACCATAGCGACCCGGTCGCGGTGGCGACCGGGGGCGCGAACACGGTGGTATTCCGCAGCGACGGTCGCTACGGCTACAACACCGACGTGCAGGGCATCGTCGACGCGCTGACCGAGGCCGGCGCCCCGGTGCCCGGCAGCGTCGCGATCGTCGGCGGTGGCGCGACCGCCTGCTCGGCCCTGGCCGCGATCCGGGAGCTCGGCGCCCCCATGGCCGACGTGGTCGTCCGTGACCCGTCCCGGGCCACCGACCTGACCGAAGCGGCCGCGAGACTGGGTGTCCGCATCCAGTTCCGCGACTTCGGCTACCTGACCGGGGCATCGGCCGGCTCCGTGCCTGACCTGCTCATCTCCACAGTGCCCGCAGGTGTCGCGGACTCCTACGCGGCGTGGATCCGGTCCACCGGAATCGCTCCGGCGGCTGTCATGGACGTCGTCTACCACCCGTGGCCGACGGAGCTTGCGGCGGCGGCGGGCGCCGCAGGCTCGATCCTGGCAAGCGGCTTCGCGATGCTGCTGCACCAGGCAGCCGCCCAGGTCGAGCTGCTGACCGGCAAGCCTGCCCCGGTTGAGGCCATGCGAGCCGCCGGCGAAGCCGAGCTAGCCCGCCGCACCGCCGCGAGCTAGCGGCACTGCGGCCCGGCTCGCGGCAGGCTACCCTGGCACTGGAAGGGATGTGGCTCGGTGTACGTTCCCGCGCATTTCGCGGTCGATGAGGCTGCTGTTCATGAGCTGCTGACGCGGCATGGGGCGGCCGACCTGGTGACGCTCACGGACGAGGGCCTCGTCGCGACGATGCTCCCGTTCGCCTACGTGCCGGGCGCGGGCACCCGCGGCTCGCTGCACGGGCACCTCGCGCGCAACAACACGCAGTGGAAGTTGCCCGCCCGCGGTGAGGCCCTGGCCATCGTGCGCGGGCCGGACGCGTACATCTCGCCGAACTTCTACGCGTCCAAGGCCGAGCACGGGCGCGTGGTGCCCACCTGGAACTACGTGACCGCCCACGTGTACGGCGAGCTGATCGTCCACGATGACGGCGAGTGGAGCGAGTCGGTGGTCCGCCGTCTCACTGACAAGCACGAGGCCTCCAGTGCCCTTCCGTGGTCGGTCGATGACGCGCCGCGCGCGTTCATCGAGGGACAGCTGCGTGCGATCGTCGGCATCGAACTGCTGATCACCCGCATCGAGGCCAAGGCGAAGCTCAGCCAGAACCGCCCGGAGCAGGATGTCCCCGGCGTCATCACCGGCCTGCGCGAGCGCGGCGACACTCGCAGTGCCGACCTGGTAGAGCGCGCGAACACCGCGCGGTAACCGGGTCGCGCCTTGACCGCTGGGTGCGCTGGCGCCGTCGTGCCGTTATCATTACAGCTCTCCGTCGCCAGCGCGCTGCTTATGGCGGTGCGCTGGCGTCGTCGTGTCAGGACGGTGCGGGGTCGCTGGCGTTGTCGTGTCAGTACGGTGCGGGGTCGCATGCCCGAATCAGGCACCGCTCGAAATGGTCGGAAACGTAGCTGTCACTTGTGGAAATAACGGTGGAACAGCAGCTATCTAGGCTGGTCGATGTGGCGGACATTTTCGATGATTACCGGCTTGCGGATGCCTGGGACGAGATGTTCGCGGCCCCCGGCAAGCCCCGTGCGGCCTATGACGCGCTGGTCTCGGTGCTCCAGCCCATGGACCCAGGTGAGCTGAGGTTCCGTGCGGACCAGCTGGCACGGGTGTTCACCGACCGGGGTGTCACCTACGACTACGCGGGTGAGGAGCGGGCCATGCCCACCGACCTCATCCCGAGGGTCGTCGAGGCAGCCGAATGGGAACTGGTCTCCCGCGGGGTACGGCAGCGGGTCAAGGCCCTGGAACGCTTCCTTTCCGACGTCTACGGCCCAGGCAACTGCTTCGACGACGGCGTGCTGCCCTGGCAGCTCGCCTACACCAGCGACAAGTTCCGCCGCGAGGTAGCCGGCTTTGACCCGCCGAACGGGGTCCGGGTGCACGTCGCGGGCATCGACCTCATCCGCGATGAGCAAGGCAAGTTCCGGGTCCTTGAGGATAACGTCCGGGTGCCGAGCGGCGTCAGCTACGTGCTGGAAAACCGGCTGGCGATGACCCGAATCTTCCCGGCGCTGTTCGCCGACCACCGGATCCATCAGGTGGACGAGTACCCGTCCCGGCTGCTCGGCGCACTGCGAGCGGCCGCGCCGCACGGGGTCGTCGACCCGTTCGTCGTCGTGCTCACCCCCGGTGTGCACAACGCCGCATACTTTGAGCACACGCTGCTGGCCCGGCTGATGGGCGTCGAGCTCGTCGAGGGCCGCGACCTGTTCTGCTATCGCAACCGGGTCTATGTCCACACGACGCACGGCCGTCGCCCGGTTGACGTCATCTACCGCAGGGTCGACGACGACTGGCTCGACCCGCTGCACTTTCGCCCCGACTCGGTGCTCGGCTGCCCCGGACTGATCAACGCCGCGCGGGCCGGCAACGTCACGATCGCCAACGCGGTCGGCAATGGCGTCGCCGACGACAAGCTCATCTACACGTACATGCCGGACCTGATCAGGTACTACCTGGGCGAGGAGCCGGTGCTTGAGAACGTGGAGTCATTTCGCCTCGACGACGCCGAGACGCTGCACTGGGTCCTGGCCGAGGCGCGCAACCTCGTGCTGAAGCCTGTCGACGGAGCCGGAGGCGCGGGCATCGTCATCGGCCCGCACGCCACGGCGCAGGAGCTCGCGGACGTACGAGTGAAGGTGGAGAGCAACCCCCGCGCATGGATGGCGCAGCGGCCGGTCGCCCTGTCCACCTCGCCGGTCCTGGTGGGGGAGAAGCTCGCACCGCGGCACATCGACCTGCGCCCGTTCGCGGTCAACGACGGCAGCGACGTCTGGGTGCTGCCCGGCGGCTTGACCCGGGTCGCCTTCCGGGAGGGCGAGCTCAAGGTGAACTCGTCCCAGGGTGGAGGCAGTAAGGATACGTGGGTGATCGCGCCGGATCGTTGCGATAAATATGCGCTGACAAGCCAGACGCTGGCGATCATGCCCGAGGCCATTCACGGTCCCAGCCCGGCTACGGTCGGTCGGCAAAGTGGGCCGGAGCAGCAGCAGTGAAGAGCGAACTGCTATCGCGGATCGCGGAGACGCTGTACTGGACCGGTCGCTACATCGAGCGTGCCGACGACACGGCGCGCCTGGTTGATGTCTACATCCACCGGATGCTCGGCGAGTCCGGCGGCGACTCCGACGTCGCCTGCCGGGCGCTGTTCTCCATCCTCGGCGTGCCGATCGAGGCCGAGCCGGACTCGGAGGTGGATGTCGACATCGTGCTGTTCCGCCTCGTCTACGACGGGGCGTCACCAAGCGCGACGGCCGGCGCCATCATGGCCGCCCGGGCTGGCGCCCGGGGCATCCGCGAGGTCATCTCCAGCGAAATGTGGGAGTGCCTGAACGTCACCGGCCACGGTCTGGCCGGCCAGAAGCGTGCCGCCGAGCGCCTCGGGCCGCACGTGTACCTGCGGTTCATCCGGGAGCGGGCGGCGCTGTTCTTCGGCCTGGCTGACTCGACGATGAGCCATGACGACGCGTGGCGGTTCCTTGTCCTGGGCCGCAGCCTGGAGCGGGCGGACATGACCGCGCGGCTGCTGCTGGCCCGGATGTCCACCCCCGACGAGCTCGGCTGGCCGGTACTGCTGCGGGCCTGCGGCGCGCACGAGTCGTTCATCCGCACCCACGGCTGGGCCGCCGAGCCGGCCAGGGTCGCCGAGTTCCTGCTGCTTGACCGGTTGTTCCCGAGGTCGGTGGTGCACGCTCTTGGCACCGCCGAGGACTGCCTCGCCGCGCTGAACCCAGGCCCCACCCGGGCCGGCGTCGACGATCCGGCCCGCCGGCCCGTCGGTCGCCTGCGCAACCGGCTGGAGTACGCGGACCCTAAGCAGCTTCCGGCCCAGCTGCCGGAGCTGCTGAGCACCTTGCAGGAGACCTGCGTGCAGGCAAGCGAGGCGATTACCCGGCGGTACTTCCAGTATCAGTCGCCGGTCGCCTGGGAAGTGAACGGTTAGTCATGAGCTGGCGGCTGCGAATCGAGCACGTGACCAAGGTCCGCTATGCCGGCCCGGTCATCAACTCGCTCAACGAGGCGCGGATGACACCGCTGACGCTGCCATCCCAGACCACGCTGGAGTCACGGGTCACGGTGGGGCCCGGCGCGATCCCGGTGTGGACCTACGACGACTACTGGGGCACCTACGTCAGCGTCTTCGAGCTGCCCGACCCCCACGATGACCTGGTCATCCGGGCGATGTCCACGGTGGAGACCGAGCCACATCCCGGCGTGCCGCCCGCCAGCCAGCGACCGGAGTGGAAGACGATCGCCGAGGTGGCCGAGGGCGGGCGACTGCTGGAGATGACGCTGCCGACCGTGTTGACGACCGTGACGCCTGAGGTCTCGGACGCCGTCGTGGCGCAGGTCGCAGGCCACGCGCCCGACGACACCGCGGCGGCCATCTCCGCCCTGGTGCGGGAGCGGATCATCTACCTGCCGGGCGCGACCGGGGTCCGCACCAACGCCCAGGAGGCGTGGGACAAGGGCCAGGGCGTATGCCAGGACATGGCGCAGGTCACGATCGCGCTGCTGCGGGCGGCCGGGCTGCCGGCCCGGTACGTGTCCGGCTACCTGCACCCGAAGGCCCACCCTGAGCCAGGCACGACCGCCATCGGGCAAAGCCACGCCTGGGTGGAGTACTGGGCGGGCTCATGGACCCCGCTCGACCCGACCAGCGGGTCCGACGTGGGGGAGCGGCACGTGGTGGTCGCCCGCGGCCGCGACTACACCGATGTCCCGCCGCTCAAGGGCATCTATCACGGCCCCCCGTACAGCAACATGGAAGTTACCGTCGAGGTGACCCGGCTCGCCTAGCACCCGACCACGCGCCGCGGCGGGCGTGCTGCTGGGCCGGGTGCCTTTTTGCCCGCGCTAACGAGCGAGCTGGCTACTGACCGCGCAGAGCTGGTGTCAGGATGTGGCCGACCGCCTCGACGAGCTGTGTCATCTCGTACAAGACGATGTCAGTATCGCAATCCAGGGCCGCGAGGACGGCCAGGCTCGCCCCGTCGCTGATCGTCATGACGACCATCAGCCCAGTCTGCATTTCCACCAGCGCCTGGGCGGGCTGGCCCGCGTCGAAGATCCGCGCGGCGCCTTGCATCAAGCTGGACAGCCCGCAGGTGATGGCAGCGAACTGCCCGGCGAAGGCCTGAGGGATGTACTCCGATACGCCAAGCGCCACACCGTCGGCGGAGACCACGATGGCATGTGAAACACCTGCGACCCGGGTGGTGAAATCGCTGACAAGCCAGTTCAGGTCCTGGCGGTACGTGTAAGTCATCGATCGCTTCCCTCTCCCGCACGGGGTGTCTGGCTCTTGCCGCGGCGAACTCCGCTCTGGAACCCGCTCAGGCGGCTACGGGCGATGTCCGGAGATCGCTGCGGCGGCCATGACTGAGTGGGAGTCTGTGCTTCCCGACGATCCGCCTGGTAGCCAGGCGCGACGGTGTCCGGCTGGCGCGCACCGTCCAGGGACCCGGAAATGAGGTTGGCCTGCGGGACGCGCACCGGCAGTCCGCTGCTCGTCTGGTTGCCGTGAACCGGGGCAGCGGCGATCTGGGCAGCTGCCGGAAAGAACGCGCCACCGCCCGGCTGCCCGGCCGACCCGGGCGACTGGCCGCTGGTTCCTGCGCCACCGCCTGACGCGTGCGGGTCACCGAACCACTTCCTCGACGCGACGCCAACCGACCGGCCCGGCTCGCGTGGCGGCACGGCAGTCTGGGCGGGCAGCGACGGGGCGGGCAGCGACGGGGCGGGCAGCGATGAGCGCGGGGCGGCGCTCATCGCCGGCCTGCCCGGGACGCTGATCTGGCGGACCGCTGGATGCCGCCTCCGGTACTGGGCGTCCCCCTCCGCGATGATGATCGTGTCTGGTAGCCACACCATGGCGGTGAGCCCCTGCGGCGACCGGGCGTGCAGCCGGACCCGGATGCCGTGCCGTTCGGCCAGCCGCCCCACGGCGAACAGCCCCATGTGGCGTGATACCGACACGTCTACGACGGGCGGGTTGTCCAGACGTTCGTTCATGTCCGCCAGCATGTCGTCGGGAATGCCGACCCCGCTGTCGATGACCTCGATCAGCACTCCGCCGCTGCTGGCCTCCTGGGCCATCATCTGCACCGGAGTGTCCTTGGGGGAGAATATGGTGGCGTTCTCGATGATCTCGGCGAGCAGGTGCACCACGTCGGACACGGCCGCCCCAGCGACCGAGATGCCCTGCTGAATGTTCAGCGTCACCCGGTTGTACTGCTCGATCTCTGAGATTGCGGCACGGCCCACGTCGTTGAGCGGCACTGGCTCTCTCCACTTGCGCGCGGTCTCGCGCCCAGCCAGGAGCAGCAGGCTCTCGGAGTTGCGGCGCATGCGGGTGACCAGGTGGTCCATCGCGAACAGGTTGGACAGCCGACTGGGGTCGTCCTCGTCCTGTTCCAGGGAGTCGATCATCCGTACGAGCCGCTCGATCAGCGACTGGCTACGCCTCGACAAGTTGATGAACATCGCGTTGTAGGTGCTACGCAGCAGCGCCTCGTTACTAGCTAGTCGCACTGCCTCGGCATGCACCTGGTCGAACGCGCGGGCGACCTGGCCGATCTCGTCGCCCGACATCACGTTGATCGGGACGACCTCTAGGACCGCGGCAGTGTCCGTGGACTCGCCAAGCCGCCGGACCCGCTCCGGCAACTGCACTGTCGCGATGTCGAGCGCGTCGGCCCGCAGCCTGCGCAGCGGCAGCACCAAGGACCTGGTGACGAGCAGCGTCGCGACCGCCACGATGAGCAAGATCACCACGGTCACCAGGCCGGTGACCAGGGCGGACGATACCGCGCCCTGCTGGAGCACCTGAGCGCGCGCGACGATGTTCGCGGCGACCTGCCGCTCGACGACCTGCATCGCGTCGATTGTGCCTGACATGTCCGTGAACCAGGTCTTAGGCAGCGTCGCCGGCTTGTACCCGAGGGGGCCAAGGGTCGTGCTGTCAACGACGCCATTGTCGAGGATGTAGGTCTCGATAGACTCCGCCCCGCTCACCAGTGGCCCGCCGACGTTGTTGAAGAAGTCGTCACGCTCGGCTAGCGTCGCTGTCGAGTTGAACGCCGTCTGGTCGGTGCCCTGGTCGGACTGCGCGGTCGCCAGCGCCTGCAGTTCCCCGTCAGCGAAGTTGTTGTTCAGCAACGCGTTATACATCAGCGCGCGCTGCTGGGCGGCCTCGTCCTTGGCCAGCGACAGCGTGTTTAGGGTCTGGACGTCGTTGGCGAGGGCCGCGTCCGAGATGCCCTGTGCGATCTGGTCGTTCAGCGAGATCATGGCATCGATGGGGGTCGCGTAGGCAGCGATCACCGATAGCGCGGACTGGCTGGCCTGCGCAATCGCGCGCAACTGGCCCAGGCCACTGGCGTACGACCGCACGGTGGCCACCTTGGCCTGGATGTTAGCCGGGAAGGAGCCGCCGATTCCGGCGGCCAGTGTCCGGACGCTGGCCGCCGCCGTGTTCGTCGCGCTGTAAGCGGATTGCAGGGACGCGAGTTCCTTGCTGGTGACGATCGGAGCGATGCCCGTAGTGTGGTCGCGCTCATTTTCCAGAGCCTGGACCAGCACGGTGACCTGTTGCCCGAGGCTGGCAAGCTGCGACGCGCGGCCGAAGGACGCTGCGCTGTCCGCCGCCGACGCGACTCGTAGCCCGCCGAACACCAGGCCCATCGTGATCGCCAGGGCGCTAACCGCGAGCAGTCGCCATGACACCGGCCTGTCGCGCAAGGCAAGTACTCCTGAGCCCGAAAGATCGAGGCCCGTTATCGCCTTCCTGGCGTGCTTCCTGGCATTACCGGGGCGCGCAGCGGCGGTCGCTACTCCATGACTTCCCAATGCTTACTTCCTTGCTGGCCCAAGGCCTGGCGCGGCTGCGCACCAGGAGAAGCGGACTTGTAGTACATCGTGTGATGAGGAAACTTTTAATGGTAGATATCAGGACAATGCCGATTCGGACGTCACAGAGGTTCCCGTGAGCATCGAGGCACGAGACGTGATGCCCCCGAAGCGGTCAGCCGGTCGCCCAGTCCGGCTTGTCGGCGATGAACTGAGCGGTCGGGGCGCCGTTAGTGTCCAGTGCCTGAACGAAGTTACCGTTGTCCCACTGGAACATGAAGCCCGCCGCCTTGCTGTTCTCACCGAGGGCATCAAACATCACCGAACCTTGCACGGTTTGCAGCGTGACGTCACTGTGCAGGTAGCTGATGATCTGCGCGTTGTCGATCCCGCCCGTCGCGGTGACTGCCTGGGCCATTACCTGCCCGACCGAGTACGCCTCGGCGACGTCCGCGTTGACGTCGGCCGCCGTGCCGCCGTACTTGGCGATGTACTCCTTGACCATCTGCTGGCTCTCAGCGTTGTTGAACGAGCCGAACCAGCCGTTCGGCACCATCAGCCCGGTGGCGTCGTCCACGCCCACCGCCTTGGTAAACGCGGCACCCTGGTCGGGGCCTGTCGCGGCGACGAACATCCGCGGGTTGTAGTGGTCCTCCTCGAACACCTTCATGAATTCGGCGACCATCGGGACGTCTGTTGACCCGAGCACCACGATGTCAGCGTCAGCGGCAGCGACCGCCCGAGCCGCTGCCTGGTCGCTCGCCGTGGACTCGACGAAGGGCAGGAAGGTGTAGGTCTTGATCCCGAGGGTCTGCAGCAGCGTCTGCGCGAGCTCCACCGGCGGCGCGGCGAACGGGTCCTCGGTGTAGGGGAAGGCCGCAGTCTTCGGCCGCTGGCTAGCCGGCAGGCTCTCGATGTAATTCACCAGGGGCTTCATGGAGTCCGCAACCGGCTGGGACACGTCAAAGACGTCGCGGTCGGCCTGGTTGAGTGGCGTGTCGAAGACGGCGGGCGCGCCGCCGGCGCCCTCCACGAAGGCGTAGCCATACCGGGCGGCGACAGCCGAGGCCGGGGTGGTGAGCAGCGTCGAGTACGGCCCGAAGGCCAGGTCGACCTTATCCTGGCCAATCAGCGTCCCGTAGTTGGCGACCACCTGGGTCGGTGAGCTGTGGTCGTTGAGGATCTTGAGCTCGACTTGACGACCGAGCAGGCCACCGCGCGCGTTGACGTCGCTGGCCCACAGCTCGTATCCCCGCTGGAACGCCAGCCCGTCGGCCGAGCGCGGCCCGTCCAGGGACAGCGACGCCCCGATGGTGATGGGGCCGGAGTTGTCCGATGTGCTGCCGGTTGTGCCGCCGCTGCCGGTGCAGCCCACAAGAACGCCTGCGGCAAGTACCGCGATGGCCGCTGCCGCGACAGCCTTTGCGGGGAACCGGGGAAGGGCAGGTTGCACGGCCGTTCCTCCTTCCTTTTTCCTCGCGAGCATCAGCGCGCCCGCCATACACACGGTCATGCCTAGCTAATCAGTGTTTCACCTGCTAGATGTGTATATTGATGAACATCTTACGGCTTGTGGATACTTGTGGGACTATCTTCCATCTGTGCGACTTCAGTGCCTTGATGTCCGCTTTTCGCTGGCACCCCTGCTGCAGTCGCGGGCCTCGGGCGGCACCTCGGGAGCACCGCGCAGCGTCAGGCGGTCGGCGCCGCCCTCATGGGTGACCGCACACTGGTGATTCGTACGGCGACAAGCTGATGGTTGCTGTATACGTATCGTGTGACGTAAGGGTAGTTTTCGGCCCCGGGTTCTGTCTGATGCCACTGCACCATGTACGTAACAGGTGGTCATAAAGCATTGACACGATCCGGGAGCATAGAGCACGCTCTGTCACAAAACGAGCGATGCAAACGATTGCTGGGCCGCTGCCAGGCGGGCAGGGCGTTCATTATCAAACCCGCGGTACCAGCCGGGAGGCGCTCCTAGCCCGCCTCGGCGAGGGACGTGCGTCGGCATGCCCGGCATGCCCGTCCCTAAAAGAAGACTAAAGTCACCCGATACTTGGAGGCAGTAGGCATGAAGTCCGTATTCCCCCGGGTCTCCAGACAGGCAGCCGCGCTGAGCGCGCTCGCGGTGCTCGCGGCGAGCGCGCTTGCCGCGTGCAGCAGCTCACCGAGCTCGACCGCCTCATCCGGCTCGTCCGCGACGTCGGACTCGACCGCGTCATCAGGCACCCCGATTACCATCGGGGCGTCGCTGTCGCTGACCGGCGACTTCTCGGCTGATGGCCAGGCGTACGAGAAGGGCTACGAGCTGTGGGCTAAGGACGTGAATGCCAAGGGCGGCATTGGTGGCCGGCCGGTCAAGCTGACGATCCTTAACGATGACAGCTCGGCTAACCAGGTCGTCACGAACTACCAGACGCTGATCAGCTCTGATCACGTTGACCTGACGTTCGGCCCGTTCTCCTCGCTGCTGACCACCCCGGCGTCGGCGGTGGCGGCGCGGGCCGGGTACGCGTTCATCGAGGGGGCTGGCGGCGCGCCGTCGGTGTTCAGCACGCCGCAGAACGAGGCTGACCACAACGTCTTCGACGTCAGCCTGCCGATCGCGGACGAGCTGCTGCCGTTCGTCAGCTACATCGCGTCGCTCCCGGCGAGCCAGCGGCCGAAGACCGCGGCGTACCCGAGCGCGCAGGACCCGTTCGCGACGCCGCCGGTGGCGGAGGCGCAGGCGGCCCTGCAGAAGCTCGGCGTCAAGACGGTGTACTCGCAGGTCTTCCCCGAGGAGGTCGCGGACTACAAGGCGCCGGCTGACCAGGTCGCCGCCGCGAGGCCGGACGTCGTCGTGCTCGGCTCCACGGACGTGCCCACGGTGGCGGCGTTCATGCAGGCCTTCGAGCAGCAGCACTACGTGCCGAAGATGTTCGTCGCGGCGGCCGGCCCGGACCAGGGCAGCGCGTTCACCTCCGCGGTCGGCCAGGGCAACGCCGCGGGCATGATGGTGCCGGACGGCTGGTACCCCGGCTACGCCAACGCGGCCAGCCAGCAGATGGTCAGCGAGTACGTCGCGCAGTACGGCGGCACCGCCTCCGGCGTCAACGCCGACGTCGCCGAGGCCTACTCGGTCGGCCAGGTGACGGCCGACGCGATCACCGCGACCGGCGGCGTCAGCAACGCGTCGATCATCAAGTACCTGCACAGCGGCGTCACGCTGACCACGGTGCAGGGGGCGGTCAAGTTCGACTCCCTGGGGGAGAACTCCGCCGCCGACGCCTTCATCTTCCAGTGGCAAAAGAGCGGCACCTTCTCCCAGGTGCTGCCCGCCGCCGCGCCGGGCTCGGTCCCGTTCCTCGCCGTCAAGCCCGCCTGGGCCAGCTGAGCCGACCATCACTGCCGCATTAACCCTGGGCCGGGAGAGCGCCCGCCTCCCGGCCCTCAGGAACTACCGTGCGGGTGCCGAAAATAGTAGGGGCGCCGCCGGGTGCGCGGCTGACGTCGCGCCGGGACCTGATGGGATACTGGAGCTCCACCGCAAAATCCGGCCCCGCCTGCAGGCGCGGGCCGTCGGCGCAGGAGCGAGGAGTGCACAGTGCCCGCGAGAAGCGACACGAGCCGCGCCGACGGCAAGGGCAGGCGCAGGACGTGAGGAAGATCGCGATCCTCGACGACTACATCGGCGTTGCCCTGGAGTACGGCGACTGGTCGGCGCTGCCCGACGACGCGGAGATCACCGTCTATCGCGAGTCGATCCCGCCAAACCGGCTCGCTGACGAGCTTTCCGGCTACGAGGTCGTCGTCATCACGCAGCAGCGGGCGCGCTTCCCCCGGGCGGTACTTGAGGGCCTCCCCAACCTGAGGCTGCTCGTCTGCAACGGCCGGACGAGCAACGTCATCGACCACGAGGCCCGGATCGAGCGGGCAATCCTGCTCTGCGGCACCGCCGAGGCTAGTCAGGGCGCTGCGGCGGGTCCTTCCGGCTACGAGGCGCCGCGCGGCCTGCCCGCGCCGGCGGAGATGGCATGGGCGCTCATCCTCGCCGTCGCGAAGCGGACCGGCGTCGAGGACCGGGCCATTCGCGCCGGCGGCTGGCAGACCGGGTTCCCGATCCCGCTCGCAGGCAAGACGCTCGGCCTCCTCGGCGCGGGCCGCCTCGGCGGCGCGATGGTCCCGGTCGCGAAGGCACTCGGCATGAACGTCATCGCGTGGAGCCAGAACCTCACCGAAGAGCGCTGCGCCGAGCTTGGCGTGGCAAGGGTCACGAAGGAAGAGCTCCTCTCGTCCGCGGACGTCCTCGGGGTCTTCCTCGTCTTCTCCGAGCGCACGCGCAACATGCTGCGCGCCGGGGACCTGGCGAAGATGAAGGCGGGCGCGATCTTGGTGAATATCTCCCGCGGGCCGATCGTCGAGGAGCAGGCCCTCGTGGAGGCGCTCCTGTCCGGCCACCTCGCCGGCGCCGGCCTCGACGTCTTCGACCGCGAGCCACTCGCAGCCGGTCACCCCTTCCGGTCGCTTGACAACGTGGTCGTCACCCCGCACATCGGCTACGCCACCGAGCATCTGTTCCGCGCGGCCTGGCAGCGCATGGCGCAGGACGTCGTGGCCTACCTCGCCGGATCGCCGATCCGTGTCGTCACCGACCCCGCCGACTGCCCGCCGATGGTGCCGCAGTAGGCCGCCTGGGCTTGTGGCCTTGCCTTTGGTCAAGCGCCGTCAGGTGGAGGGACGCTCGCTCAGCCCAGGTGGAAGGGCATGCTGGTGACGACCACCCCGGGCAGGCCGCGAAGCGCCCGCCTCAGTCGCCGCGCGACGCGGTCGTGCAGGATCTGATGCCACCAGTGCCGGGTCACGATCTCTGGGACGACGACAGTCAGCGTCAGGGCAGGCCACTGCCGGTGCAGCGTCCAGATGTAGTTGACCAAAGGCGCGACCTTGGCGCGGTGGGGAGACACGACGACCTCCAGGGGCAAGTGGTCACCCCAGGTCTGCCAGTAGCCATTGAACCGGTCGGCCTCCTTGGTGGTCGGGCTGACGTGCAGCGCGAAGACGGGCTGGCCGAGCGCGGCGGCGTAGGCGAGCGCCCGCATGGACGCCTGGTCCAAGACCGTCAACGGAACGATGGTGAGGTTCGTGATCTGTCCCGGATTTTCGGCGGTCTCGGCTCCAAGGCCGTCCGCTTCATCCCATTTATAACCATTATCGCCGGACCTTGCGGGGGGCACGCGCGGGCTGGCCACTGCCGGCGGCGAGGTGCTGGTACCGCCCGTCTCGGGCCGCAGTGCAAGCTGCTGTCCGGCCAGGTCGTAATAACGGTGTATGCGCAGCGCGGCCACGATGATCACCGCGATGAGGACGATGGCGACCCAGGCGCCCGCGAAGAACTTGGTGACGCCCGCGACGATGAACACTACGCCCGACATCACGGCTCCCGTGGTGTTAAAGACCAGGCTGCGCCGCCAGTGCGGGTCATCTCGATTGCGCCGCCAGTGCACCATCATGCCGGTCTGGGACAAGGTGAAGGCAAGGAACACCCCGACCGCGTACAGCGGCAACAGGGCGCTGGTGTAGCCACTGAAGGCGACGTAGATGAGGGCGGAGATAACAGACAGCAGCACGATGCCGTTGCGGAAGGTGAGCCGGTCGCCAATCTCCAAGAACGACCGTGGCGCCATCCGGTCGCGTGCCATCAGGTACAGCACTCGCGGGAAGTCGTTATACGCCGTGTTCGCCGCCAGCAGGAGTACCGCCGCGGTGGCCCCCTGGATGAAGATGTAGAGCGGGCCGTTGCCGAAGCTGAGGTGCGCCAGCTGAGACAAGATGGTCTGGCTGGCCTCCGGTACCACCCCGGTGAGCTTGGCGACCGCGAGCACGCCAGTGAACATCGCGATGAGCAGCCCGATCATCAAGCTCAGCGTTATCCGCGCGTTGCGCCACTCGGTCGGCTTGAACGCGGGCACGGCGTTCGAGATCGCCTCCATGCCGGTCATCGCGGTAGAACCGGTGGCGAACGCGCGCAGCACCAGCAACACAGACAGGCCCTCGGTGGCGGTCAGGTGCCGGACCGGGGCCGGGTGGAATCCGTGGCCCCCCGCGTGCACCAGGCCTGCGATCACCAGGGCGGCGATGGCCACGATGAACGCGTACGTGGGCGCGGCGAACAAGGCGCCCGCCTGGCGTACACCCCGCAGGTTCCCGGCAAGCAGGACGACAATCACCCCCACGCCCATCCACGTGGTTGCCGGCAGCAGGGACGGGAGGGCCGAAGTAATGGCGGCCACCCCGGAAGCGATGGAGACCGCGACCGTCATGACATAGTCGATCAGCAGGCCGGCGGCGGCCATCAGGCCGGGTATCCGGCCGAGGTTCTGGGTGGCGACAATGTAAGACCCGCCGCCTTGCGGGTAGGCCCGGATCGTCTGCCGGTACGAGACCCCCACCGCCAGCATCAGGAAGGCGATCACCGCACCGACCGGCACCGAGTACGACAGGCCAGGCAGGCCAGCCAGCGCCAGGACGGCCAGCAGCGCCTCCGGCCCGTAGGCTACCGACGACAGTGCGTCGGCCGACAGCACGGGCATCGCCACGAGCTTGCGCATCCGCTCCAACGCGAGCGCGCTCGCGTCCAGTGGCGGCCCGAGCAGCACGCGCCGCACCGACTGGCGGGCTCGCCCGCCCGTGGTGGGCGGTATCTCGGTCGCGCGCGTGGTCTCGATAGAGGGCAGTTCCCCGTCACGGCCCGAAACGCACACCAGCCTGGTAAAGCCTTCCGGCTGGAAATCACCGGCTGGAGGGTACGCACCGAGCGCCGGGTCGACCGGCAGTGCCCGCCGCCAGGCCCGAGCGTCGGCCGATGTCCGGTCCCACTGGTGCCCGACCTCCCGCAAGGCGGCAAGCTGGTCGCTGTTAAGTGCGGGCACGACCGCCTCGGGATGCGGCCTGCCCGCATAATCGACGTGATCCTCGCCGTCAGGGGGCCGTGGCGCCGGGACACCTGCCCGCGGCCCGTCACCCTTCGTCTCGTCGCCGCAGGTACTCGCTGGCGGACGGGGCACGTCACTGGTCACACTTGGTTACCCCCAGTCGTCAGCAGGGACGGCGCCGCGCGGGGGGATCGAAGGACGCGCCGCCAGCCATACCCTGCGGGGTACTTGGCGACACGCGGTTTGCTAGGGCGTCTCGGCCGGCTGGGCCGGCCGCTGTCCTGGCGTGACCTGCTCGGCGGGCTTCTGGATGCCGCTGCGGGTAATGGCGAGGCAGGCCACGCCGACCGCGACGGCCACCGCGGCGACCACCGCGGCGCGGCCGTCGCCGAAGCCAAGGCCGCTGATCGAGGGTGCCTTGCTGACGTAGTCGGCGACTGACGCCCCCAGCGGCCGGGTCAGCACGTAAGCCCACCAGAAGGCGGCGATAGCGCTCAGGCCCAGACGCCAGGCGATGGCGGGGATCATGATGGCCACGGCGAACAGCACGACCGAGGCAAGATATCCGAGGCCCAGCGTGGTGGCAGTGAAGTCGCCGAGCGCGGTGCCGAGCGCGAACGTGGCGAACACCGTTGCCCAGTAGAACATCTCCCTGCGGCGGGTGAGGATGCTGTGGATGGACAGCGTCCGCTCGCTGCGGTACCAGGCGATGAATACCCCGGCGAGGACGACAGCCCACAGCGCCGTGGTCCCCCCGTACGGTATGCCGACCGTGAGGTGGAGGGTGTCCGACACGCCGGTGCCGAAGATCGCGATGGCGTACGCCAGGAACCAGTAAGCGGCCGCGGTGTAGCGCCGGATCCGGAACTGCCAGACCAGGCCGATGGCCAGGAGGCCGACTTCGACGCCGGCGCCCACGACGTGGCTGCCGAGCGCCAGATAGTCGGAGGTAGCCTCGCCGCCGGCAGTGGTGAGCAGCTTGATCACCCAGAACATCACGGTGATTTCCGGCACCTTCGCCGCCACAGGCTCAGGAAAGGCACGGCGGTGGCTCGTCATGTGATTGCTTACCTCCGGTCGCTGGCATGATAGCCGGGCATCGGGGTGCACACGGGCGCGGGCGCGGGGCGCACGCGGAACAGGCGGAGGGCAAGGTCAACAGGCTGATCTGGCAGCACTCCTCCTAGTGCCCCCGCATTCACTGTAGGTCTCCGGCAAGCCGCCGTGCCACCTCCCGGAGAACGAAAATCCCCCGCCCCGGCTCATCCTCAAGTCGGACGTGAGCACGGGGTACCCTGCCGGTAAGTGACCGCGCAGGAGGCCAATGGGGATCATGACCGACTATGCCAGCCCGCAGTGGACCTCACTCCAGCCGCCGGAGGAGATAACCGGTGGCATGTTCAGCCGGGGCCGCGACGTCGTGCGCACGCACCCGCTGGCGACCGACGCGCTGCTCGCGGCCGTGCTGCTCGCGTTGTCGACCCTGTGGCTGGTCGGATCCGGCTCTGCCGCGCCCGGTGCCGCGGCCATCCAGACCGCGCTGGTCGCGACGGTGGCTGTCCGCCGCGCCTGCCCCTCGGGAGTCTTCCTGCTCGCGTGCGCCGTCGCGTTCGCCCAGTGGCTGTTTGCCTTCCCGCTGATCGGCGACGGGGCACTGCTCTTCGGCCTGTACACGGTGGCCGCCCACCAGTCGCGGATCCGCGCGGCGCTTGCCGCGGGGCTACTAGAGGTCGGGGCTTTCATGGCCACGCTGAAGTGGGAGCCGGCCGACACCACGCTGCGCTCGCTGCTGTTCCTGACCGCCACCGTGGTGGCGGCGCTGTTCGCGGGGCTGGCCGTCGCGTCCGGCAGCAGGTACCTGGCCTGGATGGACGAGCGCGCCCGGCGGCTAGCGGTCGAGCGGGACCAGCAGGCGACGATCGCCGCGGCCGCTGAGCGGACCAGGATCGCGCGCGAGCTTCATGACATCGTCTCCCACAGCCTGTCCGTCGTGATCACGCTCGCGGACGCCGCAGCGGTGGTCAGCCGCTCCGATCCTGGCCGTGAGGCCATGGCCGATGTCTCGGAAGCCGGCCGCCAGGCCCTGTCGGACATGCGCGCGATGCTTGGCGTGCTGCGCACCGACGATCCGCCCGCCGACCTGGCGCCGCAGCCCGGCGTGGCCGAGCTCGACGCGCTCGTCGAGCGGGTCCGCGCGACCGGCCTGGCCGTAGACCTCGACATCGAGGGGACTGCCTTCCCGCTCGGCGCCGCAGCCGGGCTGACCGCCTACCGTATCGTCCAAGAGGCGCTGACCAACACGATCCGCCATGGCGCGGCCCGGCATGCGCGGGTCACCATCAGATATGACGCGCCGTGCGTGCAGGTGCGGGTGGCCGACGACGGCACGGCCGCGGCGGCCAGCGGCCAGCAGGGGCACGGCATTAACGGGATGCGCGAGCGGGCCGCACTGCACGATGGTGCCGTCATCGCTGGCCCTGCGCCGGACGGGGGGTGGCTCGTCTCGGCTACCCTGCACCCGCGAGCGGGAGGTACCCCGTGAGCATTTCCGTGCTGCTGGTCGATGACCAGTCGCTGCTGCGCCGCGGGTTTCGCATGATCATCGAGGCCGAAGGCGACCTGAGGGTGACTGGGGAAGCCGGGGACGGCGGCGAGGCCGTCGACTCCGCCCGCCGCAACCCGCCGGACGTCGTGCTGATGGACATCCGGATGCCGGGCACCGACGGCATCGAGGCGACCCGCCGGATCATCGCCGCCAACCCCGCCGTACGGGTGCTGGTCCTGACCACGTTCGACCTCGATGAGTACGCCTTCGGGGCGCTGCGCGTGGGAGCCAGCGGCTTCCTTCTGAAGGACGTGCGCCCGGCTGAGCTCATCACCGCCATCAGGACGGTCGCGGCTGGCAACGCTGTCGTCTCGCCCCGGGTGACCCGCCGCCTGCTTGAGGAATACGCGCAGGTAATGCCGGCGTCCGCGGCGCGGCAGGCGGAGCACTACCCGCAGCTGTCCTCGCTCACCGAACGGGAAAGCGAGGTGCTGGAGGCCGTGGCCCGCGGGCTATCCAACGCCGAGATCGCCGCGACCTTGTACGTGTCGGAAACAACGGTAAAGTCCCACGTCGGGCGGATTCTCGCCAAGCTCGGCCTGCGTGACCGGGTACAGATCGTGGTCCTCGCCTACGAGGCCGGCCTGGTCCGGCCCGGAACGCCCAGCTGACCGACGCCACAGGCCAGCAGCAGTCGCGCCGCGCGCCGCCTGACCGGGCCGGGACGCCGCCGCCACACCTCGGCGGCGACCCCCGTCCAGACGCGCCCCAGGTCAATGCCGCCTGCGCCGGAGGCGGGAAACTCGGTGCCGTCGTCCATGCCAGCGCCGTTGCGGTAAACGTCGTCGTTCACCAAGTCCTCCAAGGGCGGCGCGCAGAAGGCGCCGGGTGCTACGGCCACTGGCCTTGACGCGACCGGGGGAGGGGAGCGTTCTGCTATAAATTTGACCTCAAACTATTTGACTACGAATTTCTTGTGGGGCACACTGGGCGCGTGCCGCGAGAACCGTACCCAGGCGAGGTCACCGACCCGGCCTGCATGCCAGAAGGAGGAGGCGAGTCCTGGCAACTGCGCCTCGACAGGGGCGAGGTCCCCGAGGACGCGCCGCTGGGCGTGCTGATGCTCATGGCCTCCCGGCTGATGGGCGCGTTTTACGGCGAGACCGTGCGCAGTTCGGGAGTCAGGATGTCGCCGGCCGGCCTTGGCGTGCTGAGGGTGCTGCTCGCCCAGGACGGGCTAAAGTCATCGGAGGTCGCCGCCCGGGGCGGGTCAAGCCCCGGGACACTCACCGCGGTCGTGAACACGCTGGCCAGGGAGGGCTACGTGAAGCGCCGCCCTGACGCGACCGACCGGAGGGTCATCCGGCTCTACGTCACGGACAAGGGCCGGGCCGCCTGCCAGGCATACACCCGGGTGGCCGGCCCGATGTGGCGGAACGCATTTGATTTCTTGTCCGACGAGGACGAACCAGTCGTCCGGAGGTTCTTCGAGGAAATGATCAGAAACTTCAGCAAGCTGGCCCGACAGGAGCGCGGCGCGTGACCGCCAGTCTCAGCGGCACAATCACCGAGCAGGCCCCCGGCACCGTTGGGGGCACCGCAAGCGCGGCTATCCGCACCGAGGGCCTGCGCAAGACCTACAAGTCATCGCGCGGCGACGTCGAGGCGGTGCGCGGCATCGACCTGGACGTCCCGCAGGGAGAGTTCTTCGGCCTGCTCGGGCCTAACGGCGCGGGCAAGTCCACCACCATCGGCATGCTCACCACCCTGGTCGCGCCCACCGGCGGCCGCGCGTGGGTGGCTGGCCATGACGTGGTCAGGGACACGGTCGCCGTCAAGCGGCGCATCGGGGTCGTCACCCAGAACAACACCCTCGACATGCAGCTCACCGTCTCGGAGAACCTCCAGTTCAGGAGCCGGTTCTTCGGCCTGTCGACGAAGGTGGCCAAGGAGCGGGCGGCGCAGCTCATCGACGCCTTCGGCCTCGGCGACCGGCGCGACGCGATGGCCGACAAGCTGTCTGGCGGCCAGGCCCGGCGGCTGCTCATCGCCCGCGCCCTGGTCCACAAGCCCGACGTGCTGTTCCTCGACGACCCACCGTCGGCCTGGACCCGCAGACCCGCGTCAACCTCTGGGAGATCCTGCGGGTGCTGCACGACTCCGGTCAGACCGTGCTGCTCACCACGCACTACATGGAGGAGGCCGAGGCCCTGTGCGACCGGGTCGCGGTCGTCGACCACGGCACCATCCTCGCCGCCGGGACGCAGGAGCAGCTCAAGGAGAACGCCGGCGCCGTCACCGTCGTGACCGTCCGCTTTGACACGGACCTCCCCCCCGACTTTACGGAACGGGCACGCCTTAGTCTCCTGCCGGGAGTCACCCGGGTAGAGGCCGACGGTGACACGCTCCGCGTGCACAGCAGCGAGCCGGAGGGACTGCTCGGCACGCTGGTGTCCGCGGCGACCGCCGAGGGCCTACACGTTCGTGACGCCGCCGAGGTCAAGCCCAGCCTGGAGACCGTCTTCCTGACCCTGACCGGCCGCGAGTACCGGGAGTAGATGCGCCATGGCAACGACATACCCGCGCGGTGCTCGCCCTGACAGCGCAGGCCCTGATATCGGCGCGAAGGTCGACTCCGTCGCCTCCGAGGCGATCGCGGCGCTCATCAACGACGCGCCCGTGCCGTCCCCGACGCTGGCCAAGACCTTCGCCGCGATGATGGCGCGGGAGTTCCGCGTGCTCGGCCGCAACGCGGTCTCGACGTTCATCCGGTCGGTCATGCAGCCGCTGCTGTTCGTCTTCGTGTTCGCCTACGTGTTCCCGAAAATCGGCGGCGGCATCATGCTTGGCGGTTCAGCCGGTTCAGCCGGTTCAGCCGGGGCTGGCGCGGCCGCCGCGCAGTCCAGCGGGACCAACTTCGCCACCATCCTCGTGCCCGGCCTCATGGGGTCGATGTTCCTCATGCAGGGGATGTTCGGGACCACGATGCCGCTGGTCATGGAGTTCTCCTGGCAGCGCACGATCGAGGACCGGGCGCTCGCGCCCGTCCCGATCCGGGTGCTGGGCATCCAGAAGATCTGCGCCGGCGCCATCCAGGCCTTCATCGGCGCCCTCATCGTGTTGCCGGTCACGTACTTCGTGCACGCCGCCGGCCAGGGGCCGCACATCCACGTGTCCAACTGGCTCGTGTTCGTGCTGGTCATGATCGGTGCCTCGACCATGACCGCGTCAATGGCCCTGCTGCTCGGCACCGCGCTGGACCCGCGCAAGATGCAGATGGTCTTCGCGGTGGTCCTCATGCCGATGACGATGCTCGGCTGCGTGTACTACCCGTGGTCAGCGCTGCACGCGATCCGCTGGCTGCAGATCCTCGTGCTCCTCAACCCGATGGTGTACATGTCCGAGGGCCTGCGCGCCGCGCTGACCCCGTCCACCGGCTACATGGCGATCTGGGCAGTGATGCTCGCGCTGTTCGGCGGCACCCTCGTCTTCGGCTACCTCGGCCTGCGCACCTTCCGCAACCGCGTCATCAACTAGGCCGCTCCGGCCGTGAGTCGTTGGCGCCGCCGAGCCCAGTTCGTTGTGACTCGGCGGCGCCGCCGAGTCCAGTTCGTTGTGACTCGGCGGCGCCAGCGAGTCCAGTTCGTTGTGACTCGGCGGCGCAGTCGAGCTCCCATAGCCGACTCGTTGGTGCCATCGAGCTCAGTCGGCTGTGAGTCGTTGGTGCCATCGAGCTCAGTCGGCTGTGAGTCGTTGGTGCCATCGAGCTCAGTCGGCTGTGAGTCGTTGGTGCCATCGAGCTCAGTCGTGCGCGTGGTCGGCGACCTGCTATACTTGGGAACTGACCGGCTCGGCACCTGGGGTGTCGGGCGTGCAAGCGGAGGACCACCTCCCACCTGGCTGGCCGAGATGGCTGGCGGGTTCGGTACGGTGCGGCTGTCTGTTCATATGTGGTGTTCGCGAACTTGTGCAATCGTGACGCTGCGTAGGGAACATCACAGGCGCTGCCGTAGTTGTGGTGCCCCGTAGCCCTCTGCTCACGAAAGAGCAGCGCGCATACGGGGTTTTTTCCGTTAGGCGCGGTCGCGGCAACCAAGTCGCCGGAACGGCCGGCGGCTGCAGATGAGGCTTATGGAGGTCACATCAGCGCCGAAACGCGTATCAACGAGCGCATCCGCTCTCCGGAAGTCCGGCTCGTCGGTGCCAAGGGAGAGCAGATCGGGATCGTCTCGATAACCGAGGCGCTCCGGCTGGCCCAGGAGGCCGACCTTGACCTGGTCGAGGTAGCGCCTACCGCGCGGCCCCCGGTCTGCAAGCTCATGGACTACGGCAAGTTCAAGTACGAGTCCGCGGTCAAGGCCAGGGAATCGCGCAAGAACCAGACGCAGACGATCGTCAAGGAGATCAAGCTCCGCCCGAAGATCGACCCGCACGACTATGGCACCAAGAAGGGCCATGTCGAGCGGTTCCTCAAGGCGGGCGACAAGGTCAAGGTGACGATCATGTTCCGCGGGCGCGAGCAGTCCCGTCCGGAGCTCGGCTTCCGGCTCCTGCAGAAGCTTGCCGACGACGTCCAGGAGCTTGGCTTCGTTGAGTCCCAGGCTAAGCAGGACGGCCGGAACATGATCATGGTGCTCGGCCCGCACCGCAAGAAGCTAGAAGGCGCCAAGGCCAGCCAGCAGCAGGCGCAGCCGGCACCAGGCATGGCACCGCCGCCGGTGCCCAGCCAGCGCCCGGCGGCTCAGGAGCCGGCCCCGGCAGCCTCGGCAGCGGAAACGGGCGACGCATAACGCGCTGACCCCTTCGGGGGGCACGGGGGCGTTCCCCCCGGACGTTAGCTGAGACCGCCCGGTGCGGTGTCACTAGGTGGCACCGCACCGGGTGGCCATTGAAGGCTGTCCACGGTGGGCAGCAACCGACGGATTGGAGACTAGGCGACCATGCCGAAGATGAAGACGCACAGTGGCACCGCCAAGCGGTTCAAGGTCACGGGAAGCGGCAAGATCGTGCGCCGTCGCGCCAACCGTAACCACTTGCTCGAGCACAAGTCGTCCCGTGTCACGCGGCGGCTGGCTGGCGAGCAGGAGATCTCGCCGAACGACGTTCGTGAGATCAAGCGGCTCCTCGGCCGCTAGCACCTCCCGGGGGGACGATCCCCTGTACCCCAGGGACGCGAGCCGGAGAGCACGCCTTCCCCGACGCGATGACGAGACCATAGGAGATCAAGCAAATGGCACGCGTGAAGCGGGCACTTAACGCCCAGAAGAAGCGCAGGGTTACGCTCGAGCGGGCGAGCGGCTACCGCGGTCAGCGGTCCCGGCTGTACCGCAAGGCCAAGGAGCAAGTGCTCCACTCCATGACGTATGCCTACCGCGACCGCAAGGATCGCAAGGGCAACTTCCGTCGGCTGTGGATCCAGCGCATCAACGCCGCCTCGCGCGCGAACGGCCTCACCTACAACCGCTTCGTCCAGGGCCTCAAGGCCGCGGGCGTGGAGGTTGACCGCAAGGTCCTCGCCGACCTCGCGGTGTCCGACGCGGTGGCCTTCGCGGCCCTGGTCGAGGTCGCCCGCGCGGCGCTGCCGCAGACCGTGGCAGCCTGACAGCGGACTGACGGACCACAACCGTGCTACGGGGGTCGTCCTGACGACGACTAGTGAGTACCGGACCGCCAGCAACGCGCGGCTTAGGGCCGCGCGGAGGCTGACCAAGCGAGCATTCCGGCAGCGTGAGCGGGCCTTCCTCGCGGAAGGCCCGCAGGCCGTGAGCGAGGCGCTCGCGATGGGCGCCCCCATGACCGACCTTTTCGTAACGGCACCGGCCCAGTCGCGGCACGCCGCCGTGGTCGCCAGCGCGGTCGGTGCCGGGATCAGCGTCCAGGTCGTCAGCGGCGAGGTGATGAGTGAGCTCAGCGGAACCGTCACGCCCCAGGGGCTGCTGGCTGTCTGCGGGTTCATTGACGTGCCGCTCGCGACGGTGACGACGCCGCACAGCGGCAGGGCACCGAGCCTTATCGCGATCCTTGCCAACGTCCGGGACCCTGGCAACGCCGGCACGGTCCTGCGTGCCGCAGACGCGGCGGGCGCAGACGGGGTGGTCTTCTCCGACGCCTCCGTTGACCCCTACAACGGCAAGTGCGTGCGGGCCAGCGCCGGGAGCCTGTTCCACCTTCCCGTCACGGCGTTGTCTGGGGAAGGACAGTCCGAGCAGGCAACCCGGCTGCCCCAGGCGATCGCCGAGCTTCGCCAGGCGGGGCTGACGGTCATCGCCGCCGACGGGCGGTCAGGACGCACCCTGGACGACCCGCAGGCACGTGAGCTGCTCAGCAGGCCCACTGCGTGGCTGTTCGGCAACGAGGCCTGGGGGCTGCCGCCGGAACTGCTCGACCTCGCCGACGATCACCTGGCAGTGCCGATCTACGGCAAGGCCGAGAGCCTCAATCTCGCGACTGCCGCCGCCGTCTGCCTGTACGCTTCCGCGAGTGCCCAGCGGTAAGAGTCAAGATGAGCAAGCCTTGGTTTTTTAGGCCGGATCGGCGGCGGGAGGGGGAACGCAGCAAAGGACTCCGCATGGCACTATATGATTACGATGCGTTGCGCGCCTTAATGGTGCGTGCGCGATTCTCTGTGGCATTCGGTATTTGTCTTACAACTTGGAGACAACCCAGAGAAATCCGGCGCGAGGGACTGTCCTGACTGGGGTTTCACGCGCTAGAGTCTGTTCACATTCCGTCACCCGCGCCGTGGGGTCCTCCCCCGCCAAACGGCGCGGCCCCTGTATGGACGGAGGCGCCGCTGTCGTGGATGGGTCCATTACCGGCCGGGAACCCGCCGGCGATCCTGGTTCCGAGCCTGCGCACAACCAGCGCCGTAGCCAGCCGGTTCCGCGGCAGTCCTGCCGGCCGGGCTGGATCGCCGCTGACGAGCTGCCCGACGGCTTGGTGGTCGCCGACGACGCTGGCCGCGTCATCTTGTTCAACCGGGCCGCCACGCGGCTTACCGGCACGGTGCCCGCGGACGCTATCGGCAAGTTTGTCTGTGACGTGCTGCCGTTCCGTGACGCCGACGAGCGCGACTGGTGGCTGTTCGTTGACCCCTACCACGGCCTGGCGACCCGTACCCGCCACCCGGAGCGCTCCCTGTACCTGCCTGACGGCACTGAGCTGCTCGTCACCGTCGGCTATGTCCGTGACGGCGAGCGCGGCGGCTCCGTGCACCAGCTCGTCGTGTCGCTGCGCGGCAACCAGGCCCGCGCCCGCCTCGAACGCAGCCGCGCCGAGCTGGTGTCCACCGTCGCCCACGAGCTCCGCTCGCCGCTGACCAGTGTCAAAGGGTTCACCGCGACGCTGCTGAGTAAGTGGCACCGGTTCACCGACGACCAAAAGCGCGTCATGCTTGAGACGGTCAACGCCGACGCCGACCGGGTGACCCGGCTCATCACAGAGCTGCTCGACGTGTCGCGGATCGAGTCCGGCCGGATGGAGGTACACCGGCAGCTGGTTGACGTCCCCGACCGTGCCCGGCGGGTGATCGCGGGCCGGGTCGCCTCTGGTGAGTCCGAGGACCGCTTCCGGCTCGCGGCCGACCTGCCGAACCTCCCTGAGACCTGGCTGGACGCAGACAAGATCGACCAGATCCTCGGCAACCTTGTCGAGAACGCTGTGCGGCATGGCAGTGGTATCGTCACTATTGTGGTGGAGAGCACGTACATCGGCGGCGATCAGGCGATCGCGGTGTCCGTGCGCGACCAGGGGGAGGGAATTCCTCCTGAGCTTGCGGCCCGCGTCTTCCGTCAGTTTTGGCGGGGTAAGCGCCGTGGTGGCACCGGTCTTGGGCTTTACATCGTAAAAGGCCTTGTCGAGTCGCTCGGCGGTACGATCACAGTGTTCAATGCCCCCGAGGGCGGTGCGGAATTCCGATTTATTCTGCCCGCCGGGGCGCCGATCGCGTAGTCGCCTCCGGGTACGGGCTTTGTGACCCACGCGACCCCCTTGCGACCCAAAGATCCACGCGAGTCCCGTGAGGTGCCTGCACATGCGCCCACGCAACTGATGGTGGCGGTCGGTAGAGTCACCACTGGACGCTGCGATGATCGACGGCAGTTACCCGTGCGGGCCGTTAGCCGACCGCGGCCCCCCATGGAAGCAGGACCAAAAAATAATGTCCGCACCAAACAAGAACTACGACCCGGTTGAGGTGACCGCCTTGTCTGCGGCCGAGATCGACCGCACGCTCGCCGAGGCTCTCGCGGCCATCAGCGCTGCCAGCGACCTCGATGAGCTGAAGGCCGCGCGACTGGCGCACGCGGGCGACCGGGCGCCGCTGACCCAGGCGCGCGCGGAGATCGGCGCGCTTCCCCCGCAGGCGCGGGCCGAGGCCGGCAAGCGCGTCGGCGCTGCCCAGGGGATCCTCAAAGCAGCCATCGCCGCCCGCCAGGTCGAACTGGAGAAGGAGCGCGACGAGCGCGTCCTCGTCGAGGAGGCCGTCGACGTCACCGTGCCTGCCGACCGGGTGCCGCCAGGTGCCCTGCACCCGGTGAGCCTCACCGCACAGAAGCTGTCCGACGTGTTCGTCGCGATGGGCTACGAGGTCGCCGAGGGGCCCGAGGTCGAGGCCGAGTGGTACAACTTCGACGCGCTGAACATCCCACCGGACCACCCGGCCCGCGAGATGCAGGACACGCTGTTCATCGACCCGCCTGGGTCAGGAATGGTGCTGCGCACGCATACCTCCCCGGTGCAGGTCCGCTCGCTGCTGTCCCGGCCGCTGCCGCTGTACGTGGTCAGCCCCGGCAGGGTTTACCGCAACGAGGCTGCCGATGCCACCCACCTGGCGGCCTTCTACCAGATCGAGGGCCTGGCGGTCGATGAGGGCCTGACCATGGCCGATTTGCGCGGCGCGATCCAGGCGTTCGTCGACGCGATGTTCGGCGCGGGCCTGCGGACCCGGCTGCGCCCGGACTACTTCCCGTTCACCGAGCCGTCCGCCGACGTGTCGATGGAGTGCCACGTCTGCCGGGGCGCCTCTACCAAGCCAGGCGCCGACCCGTGCCGGACCTGCCGGTCGATGGGCTGGATCGAGATCGCTGGCTGCGGCATGGTCAACCCGCGCGTTCTGGTGGCGTGCGGCATCGACCCGGATCGCTACAGCGGGTTCGCGTTCGGCCTGGGCATCGAGCGCGCGCTCATGCTGGCGCACGGGATCGGTGACATCAAGGACACGACGGACGGGGACGTCCGGTTCAGCCGGGCCTTCGGGATGGAGCTGTAAGACAATGAGGGTTCCCCTTTCCTGGTTGCGCGAGTACGCGCCCATTCCCGACCCGGTGGACGCCGCCGAGGTCGCCCGTCGCCTGACAGCGGCAGGCCTTGAGGTTGAGTCGCACGAGCCGGTCGGCGACATCAGGGACGTCGTCACCGCCCAGGTAGTGACGATCGAGGAGCTGACCGAGTTCAAGAAGCCGATCCGGTACTGCCGGGTCGCGACATCTCCCGAGGACCTGGCCGCTGACCCGCAGGCGCTGCGCGGCGTCATCTGCGGCGCGCGCAACTTCACCGAGGGCGACAAGGTCGCGCTCGCGCTGCCCGGCTCGGTGCTGCCCGGCGGCTTCGAGATCGCCGCGCGCAAGACCTACGGCCACCTGTCGGACGGCATGATCTGCGCCGCCGACGAGCTCGCCGTGGGGGAGGACCACAGCGGGATCATCGTGCTTCCCCCGGACACGCCGCTGGGGGTTGACTTCATCGAGTTGGCTGGCCTGCGCGATGAGGTCTTCGAGATCGCCATCACCCCTGACCGAGGCTATGCCGTCAGCATCCGCGGCATCGCCCGCGAGCTGGCCTCAGCGTACGGCGTTCCCTTCACCGATCCCGTCCTCCAGGTGGAGGCGGCCGTGGCCGGGATCGCGCCGGGATCGCCAGCTGAGATCGGGGCGGACGTGTACCCCGCGTCGATCGCGGACCCGAAGGCCTGTGACCGGTTCGTGCTGCGCGAGGTCCGGGGGTTCGACCCGGCGGCGGCGACGCCGCTGTGGATGTGGGCGCGACTGGCCCGCTGTGGTGTGCGCTCGGTGTCGCTGGCGGTGGACGTCACCAACTACCTGATGCTGGAGCTGGGCCAGCCTCTGCACGCGTTCGACCGGGTCAAGCTGACCGGGCCGATCGTCGTGCGGCGCGCGGTCGCGGGGGAGACCCTGCAGACGCTGGACCACGTGACGCGGACGCTGTACCCGGACGACATCGTGATCACCGACTCCTCCGGGCCGATCTCCCTGGCCGGGACGATGGGCGGGCTGTCGACCGAGATTGACGACGCGTCCACGGACATCGTGATCGAGGGCGCGCACTTCTCCGATGTCGGCACCGCGAAGATGTCCCGGCGGCACAAGCTGCACTCCGAGGCGTCCTACCGCTTCGAGCGTGGCGTCGACCGGGAGCTCCCGCTCGTCGCGACCGCGCGGGCGGCGGCCCTGCTCGCGTCGCTCGGTGGCGGCTCGATCGCTGCCGGATGCACGCACGCCCAGGCGGACGTCTCACCGGTGGTGATCTCGATGGCGGCCGACTGCCCGGACCGGGTCGCTGGCGTGCCCTATGGCCTGGAGACGGTGGTGCGGCGCCTGGAGGAAGTCGGCTGCACGGTCATGCAGGTCCACCTGCCCGCCGAGCCGACGATCGCCCCCTGGCGCCGCGAAGGGGAAGGGCGCGGCGGGGGAGTAGCGCGCGGCATCCCGGCTGACGCCACTGCCGAGCATCACGGCAGGCATGATCGCCAGGTCCTCGTACTGCGGGTGACCCCGCCGTCGTGGCGGCCCGACCTGACCGACCCGGCGGACCTCGCCGAGGAGGTCATCCGCCTGGAGGGCTACGAGTCCGTCCCGGTGCGGATGCCGCGCGCGCTGGCGGGCAAGGGCCTGAAGCCCCGGCAGGAACTGCTGCGCTCGGTCTCCCGCACGCTCGCGGAGGCCGGCCTCGTCGAGGTGCAAACCGACCCGTTCGCCCCGGTCAAGGACGCCGACAGCCTCGGGCTGGCCCCGGAGGACGAGCGCCGTCCCGTCGTGCGGATCGCCAACCCGCTGAGCGAGGACGAGCCGGTGCTGCGCACCACGCTGCTGCCGGGCCTGTTCCGGGTCCTCGCGCGCAACGTGGGACGTGGCTTCCCTGACGTGGCGCTGTTTGAGTCGGGCCTGGTGTTCCGGCCCAGGCCGGGGGCATCGGGATGCGCGCCGATCCTGGCGATCGACCGGGGCCCGACTCCGGAGGAACTGTCGGGCGTCGAGGCCGCGCTGCCGGACCAGCCGCTGCACATTGGCGGGGTGCTGGCCGGCAACCGTGAGCTGGCCGGCTGGTGGGGTCCCGGCCGCGCCGTGACCTGGGCGGACGCGATCGAGGCCGCACGCTCGGTGGCCAGGGTCGCGCACTTGAGCGTGCAAGTCCAGGCCGCGCCGGAGGCCCCGTGGCATCCTGGCCGCTGCGCCGCGCTGTACGTCAGTGCGGCTAATCCGCCCAAGCACGCCGCCGACGCCGAGTCCCAGCGATGGTTGCTTGGCCACGCCGGCGAGTTGCACCCGCGGGTGATAGCGGCCTACGGGCTACCGCCGCGGACGTGCGCGTTCGAGCTGTCCTTCTCCGTCCTCGCCGTCGCTGCCGAGGCGGCGCCGAAGGTCAGCGGGCCGAAGCTGTCGGCCTACCCGCTGGCGACCCAGGATGTGGCGCTCGTCGTGGGGTCCGCGGTGCCCGCCGCGTCCGTGGAGGCGGCGCTGGTGGCGGGGGCAGGCGATCTGCTGGAGGACGTGCGGCTGTTCGACGTCTACACCGGCAGCCAGCTTGCAGAAGGAAACAAGTCCCTCGCGTACACGCTGCGGTTCCGTGCCCCGGACCGGACGCTCACGGCGGCGGAGACCACCGCCGCGCGGGACGCCGCCGTCGCTGAGGCCGCTCGCCGCGTGGGGGCAGCGCAGCGCGCCTGATGCCCTCTGGCTCGGCCTGTTCCACTGGTCCCGTGCAGCCCGCGGGGAGGCAGTTGCCCCCTCGCGGGCTGTTCGCGTGGCGGTCGGCCGGTTACCACCGGGATATATCGTGCTGTAACGGGCTAAAAGTTGCTATGCGGTCGTGAAATTTGTGACAATGCGGGAGTAGCGCCGCACGTTCCGCTATCCTTCGTGCTCAGGCGGTTGTGCAACCGATTGCGTAGCTAGTGCAGGGGGGTCACGATGGAACGCGTCGCCCATACGGTGTCTCGCCACGCGCTTCCGCGTTTGCGCCTCCGAGGCCGGGCCGTGTGGTCGCCGCCTGGCCTCATGCGCGCCTTCGTGCTCGCGGTGATCGCCGGCGACCTGGCGTGGGCGGCGCTGCTCGCCTCCCGGTTCACCATCCAGGTCCACGACCTGGTGCTGTTCGCGGCGCTACTCGCCTGCGGAGCGGCCACGGTGGAGCTGAGCCGCCGGGGCCGCGAGTCGTCGGGCCGGGTGAAGGAGGTCTACGCGGTCTGGGAACTGCCGGTGGCCATCCACCTGCCCCTGCTGTACGCGCTGGCCGTACCGGCGATCCGGCTGGTGCTGACGCAGTGGCGGGTCCGGCAGGTGCCGCTGCGGCGCCGGGCGTTCAGCGCCGCCGCGACCGGGCTGGCCTACGGTTGCGCATCGCTGGTCTTCCACGCGGTCCTCCCAGCCGGTCTGCACGCCGCGGATTACCTGGACGGGCACGCCGGGCTGTGGCTGGTGGCCGCCGTGTGCTGTGCGCTGGCCCAGTGGACGGTCAGCCAGGCGCTTGCGGCGGTCGCCGTCAAGGCGTCGGACCCGGCGAGCCGGCTGCGGGACACGCTGCTGGCGCGAGAGTCGCTGCACAACGACGCGACTGAGCTGTGCGCCGCGATCCTTGTCGCCCTCGCGGTCCAGGTCAGCCCCCTGACCCTGGTCGTGGCGTTCCCCCTTGGCACCTTGCTGCAGCGGTCCTCCTGGCACGCGCAGCTGCTCTTTGACGCCCGCTCCGATGCTAAGACCGGCCTGCTCAACGCAGCGGCCTGGGAGACGGAGGCGACCGCCGAGGTGGCCCGCGCGGTCCGCACCGCAAGCCCGCTCGCAGTGGCGGTCCTCGACCTGGACCGCTTCAAGCTGATCAACGACACCTATGGGCACCTGGTCGGCGACCAGGTGCTGAAGCGGATCGCGGGAACGATGACCGAGGTACTGCGTGACTACGACCTCGCCGGGCGATTCGGCGGCGAGGAGTTCGTGATGCTGCTGCCGCACACTCGTGCCGTCGACGCGCTGCGGATCGCCGAGCGGGTGCGCGCCCACATCGCCGAGCTGCCGTTCCAGACCAGCGGCGCGGTCGGCACTGAGCGTGTCCCTGTCACCGTGTCCATCGGCGTTGCTGCCCTGGACGCCGGCTCCCGCCGGGAACTGCCGGAACTGCTCGCCGCCGCCGACGCGGCGCTCTACCGGGCCAAGGCGTCCGGCCGTGACCAGGTGCAGATGATCAGCACGAGCCGAGGCCTGTCCGCGGTCCGCACGTCAGCCGACGGCGGCTTGTTCGACGCCGATGATGAGGGCGAGCCTCCTGACGGCACGGGTACGGGCCAGGACGTGCTCCTGTGCGCCCCGCTGGGCGCTTAAATCTCGCAGCTGCCGCAGGTCCCTCAGCCGCCGGACGAGGCGGGCAGGTCGAGCACCGCGATCACGTCGGCGCTGGCGGTGTGACACGTTGAGGTCACGCCGTTCTTGAGCACCTCAGGCGTCGGGTACCCCTGGCAGGTCCAGCCGCTGACGGTAACCGGCGCGCCGCCGCCGTTGCCCTCCGTCGGGTGCTTGCTGGACAGGGCGCGCTTCAGTGCCGCCGCATAGCTTTTCTCGACGACCAGAGCGACCGCGCAGGTCACGGTCCCCTTGGTGACCTTGACCACGACGGGCGTGTTGATGACCGTCCGCGAGGTCCCGCAGGTAGTGCCCGATGGCGTGGAGTACGCCGACGGTATCGTTGATGAGGACCCCGACGCCCCGGCCGACGAGCATCCGCTCACGAGGAATTCCGCCAGGCACAGCAGTCCCGCTGTCAGAGCCGTCCCGATCCACCGCCGGACAGGCCGGTTCGCCGTCACCTCAGCACCTTTCAAGTCGCGGTCCGTGCCCCCGTGGAACCTCAGATTGTCTGGCCTCTTACCCTAACGGCTTTCCTGTCCTTGTGGTGGACGTAGCGGTTCGTCGCCTGTGCCTGGAGACGTTAGGCGTCACCGGCAGGGCCGCGAGATGGGGCACGAGGTCCTACAGGCCCCGTGCACGAAACCTGTGAACGGCTCTCCAGCAAAGTTAAAGAAAAATTTAAGATACACCTGTTACGTTCTGCGGACTATGCCGCATCATCATGCTCTCAGGGCACTTATGCCCCATCGCGCTGTTGCTGATCGGCCTTGGCGTCGCCAGGGCATCGTTGACATGTTCGGGGGCTGACATGCCGCCGGATGAAGTGCTTTGCGGCCAGGCGAGTGTGGATGGTGGCCCGGCTGTTCCTGGTGCGGTGGTGCCGGGCCCTGGTGACCCTGGAGGTGGTCCGCGCGGCTGGGCGCGGGTTGTAAGGCGCCGGCTGAGGTGGGAGCACCTGGTCCCGCTGGTGCTCGGGCTGCTGGTCCTGGTGGTCCATGACGTGGGGTACATCTTCAGCCAGCCGTACTGGACTGATGAGGACTGGGTCGCGGTCACGACGAAGTTCCCGCTGTCGGACCTGCCGGCGACGACTAACAGCACGCCGATCGGCTGGTCGGTGCTGGTGCGGATATTCACGGTGAGCGGGACGCAGAGCGCCCGGGTCGTGCCGCTGGCCTTCGCTGGCGCCGCGGTGGTGGTCGCCTGGTGGTTCGCGCGCGAGCTTGGCTGGCGCCGCCGGGAGGTCGCGGCAGGTGCCGCGGTCCTGGCCGGGATCGCCATGCTGCTGGTCCCGGCGATGCTGATACGCGATGACCTGAAGCAGTACACCACGGACGCCTTCTTCGCGGTGCTGGTGCTGGCGGTGGCGTCGCGGCTGGAGCGGGACTGGTCGCGCCGCATGCTGGTGGCCTTGTCGGTGGTCACGTGGGGCGGCATGCTGTTCAGCGACGCGGTCGCGTTCATGGGCGCCGCCGCCTTCGCGGGAGTGTGCGCCGCCCAGCTCGCGCGCCGCGCCTGGCGCCGGCTCGCGGAGTCGGTCGTGGCCGGCGTGGTCACGGCAGTACTGATCCTCGTCGTGTACAAGGCGTTCGACGCCCGGGCGGTGACGTCCTCGCTCACGTTCTCCCCGCACTTCGCCCATTACTACCCGTCGTTCAGCAAGGGCCGGCGGGCGATCGTCAACTTCGTGATCTCCCACCTCCAGGTCCTGCACTCCCACTTCGGCATGGGGCCGCTCTGGCTGGTCGCCCTGCTGTTCGTGGTGGGCGTGGTGACCGTCTTCCGGCTCGGCCGGCCGGGCACCGCCACCGCGCTGGCCCTGTTGTGGCCGGAGATGTACGTCCTGGCGGCGCTCCAGCTGTACCCGTTCGTCGACGCGCGGACCTCGACGTTCCTGTTCGCGGTCACCGCCGTCGTCGCCGCGATCGGGGTGGCCGGGGTGTGCTCGCTGCTGCTGCCGTGGCTCAGGGGCACGCTCGCGATCGGGCTGGCCGTGGCGGCCGTGGCCGGATTCGTGGTGGCGTCAGCGCCGTTCGTGCGCAGCCACGACATCCCCAATGAGGACATGAAGGCCCTGACCCTCTACCTCGCCCACGACATCCCCTCCAGCAACGTGATCGTGCTGGCCCAGGACAGCAACTTCGGCTTCGCCTACTACTGGCCCACCGGCCAGCTCTCCCGCCAGCCCGACGACACGATCATCCAGGAATACGAGGCCGTCTTCCCCAACCAGCCACGCATTGTCGTAGCACTCACCCGCACCCCAGCCGGGGTCGACGCGGCAATGAACCAGGCACTGGCCAAGTCACGGGAAAACGGCTGCACCCCGATCTGGCTGAGCCGCACGCACGTCACGGTCGCCGAAGAGAATGCGTACAACACCTGGATGAATCAGCATCACGTGTCGGGTACCCCAACAGGTCCCACGGGCCTGACCAAGATCGAGGTGCCCAGCTCCGCGTGCCAGTGAGCGCAGGCAGGCCTGCCTATTTTGCATATTCATGCAGAGGAGTGCATACTTCTTCGTGTGCCGCCCTCGTGGCGGCAGGCGTGGCGGCTGGCGTTCGCTCGGGTCGGCGAGTGGGTCGGCGAGTGGGTCAGCGAGCGAGGAACGCGACGCGCAGCGGTAGCGAGGAGGCTGACAGGCATGGGCATAAGGGTCGCGGTAGCGGGCGCAAGCGGCTACGCGGGAGGCGAGTTGCTTCGCCTGCTGGCCGCACACCCGCACTTCGAGATAGGGGCGGTGACCGGCGCGTCCAGCGCAGGCAAGGCGGTCACGGCCATCCACCCGAACCTCACCGGACACCCGTCCTTCGACGGCCGTCTCTTTGACGAGACGACGCCGCAGGCACTCAAGGATGCTGAGCTGATCTTCATGGCGCTGCCGCATGGCGAGTCGGCGGCACTCGTCAGGCAGCTCCCGGACACGCGGGTCGTCGACCTGTCGGCCGACTTCCGGCTCGGCGACGAGGAGGCCTGGGGTAAGTTCTACGGCGTCCCGTACGCCGGCCGGTGGACCTACGGCCTGCCGGAGCTTCCCGGCGCGCGGGAGCAGATCGCGAAGGCGCACACGGTTGCCGCGCCCGGCTGCTACGCCACCACGTCGATCCTGGCCCTCGCCCCGCTGCTGGCCCACGGCCTGGCAGAGCCCGATGACATCGTGATCGTCGCGGCATCCGGCACATCGGGCGCGGGCCGCTCGCCACGGCCCGACCTGCTGGCCAGCGAGGTGATGGGCAGCATGTCCGCCTACAAGGTCGGCGGGACGCACCGGCACACTCCCGAGATCGAACAGGCCCTGACCAGCATCATCCGGGGCGTTGAGCCGCGCTCCGGCCGCGCCGCGACGATCTCCTTCACCCCGACGCTCGCCCCTATGCCACGCGGCATCCTCGCGACCTGCACCGCCAAGCTCACCCCCGGCGTGACCGACAGTGCCCAGCTCCAGGCCGCCTTCCGGGACTTTTACTCCGGCAGCCCCTTTGTCCACCTCCTTCCGAACGGGCAGTGGCCGGTCACCCAGGCCGTCTCCGGCTCCAACGGTGCCCACATCCAGGTCGCGGCCGACACGCACGCCGGCCGCGCGATCGTGGTCTCCACCACCGACAACCTTGGGAAGGGCGCGGCCGGCCAGGCCGTGCAGATCGCCAACATCATGCTCGGCCTGCCGCAGACCGCGGGCCTAACCCCACACGGAGTAACTCCATGAGCGTCACCGCACCCCAGGGCTTCCGCGCGGCCGGAGTCGCGGCCGGGATCAAGGCCTCCGGCGAGCGAGACGTCGCTGTCGTGATCAACGACGGGCCGTCGCGCGCCGCCGCCGCGGTGTTCACCAGCAACCGGTTCCCGGCGGCCCCGGTGAAGTGGACCCGCCAGGTCGTCAGCGGTGGCCGGGTCCGCGCCGTCGTGCTGAACTCCGGCGGGGCCAACGCTTGCACCGGGCCGCTAGGGTTCCAGGACACCCACGCGACAGCCGAGCGGCTGGCCGCCGCGCTTGAGGACAGTGCCGGGGAGGTCGCCGTCTGCTCGACCGGCCTGATCGGCGAGCGGCTGCCGATGGACAAGCTGCTGCCCGCCGTGGACCAGGCCGTCGCCGAGGCGTCTCGCAGCGACGGCGTCCATGCTGCCGACGCGATCCGCACCACCGACACGGTCGTGAAGATCGCCTTTCGCCGCATCGCCGGCACGGCCGGCCCAGGGGGCGGCGCCTACGCGATCGGCGGCATGGCCAAGGGAGCGGGCATGCTCGCCCCAGCCCTGGCCACCATGCTGTGCGTGCTGACCACCGACGCGGACTTGACTTCCGAAGAGCTTGACAGCGCACTGCGGTCGGCGACGGCGGTCACTTTCGACCGGCTCGACACCGACGGCTGCATGTCGACCAACGACACTGTGCTGCTGCTCGCCAGCGGCGCGGCGGGCGCCAAGCCGGACCACGCCGACTTCACCCGCGCGCTCACCGAGGTCTGCGCCGACCTCGCCCGCCAGCTCCAGCTGGATGCGGAGGGCGCGTCCAAGATGATCACGATCGAGGTCGTCGGCGCGGCGAGTGAGTCCGATGCGATCACCGTCGGACGCGCCATCGCCCGCAGCAACCTGTTCAAGTGCGCGATCGCCGGCTCAGACCCTAACTGGGGCCGGGTGCTGTCGGCGATCGGCACGACCGATGCCGTCTTCGACCCCGACCAGGTCAACGTCGCGATGAACGGCGTGTGGATCTGCCGCCACGGCGCCGCCGGAGAGTCGCGGTCCAAGGTCGACCTGCGGGGCCGGGACGTGACGATCACGGTGGACCTGTCCGCCGGGCCGCAGTCCGCGATCATTCTCACGACCGATCTCACCGAGGCCTACGTCCACGAGAACTCGGCGTATTCATCATGACGGCCGCCGCCCACTCCGATGCCCGCCGGGACGTGGCGACCGCCAAGGCGGACGTGCTCATCGAGGCGCTGCCGTGGCTGGAGCGCTTCCACGGCGAGATCGTCGTCATCAAGTACGGCGGCCACGCTATGACCGACGAGGATCTGCGCGCCGGGTTCGCCCAGGACCTCGCGTTCCTGCGCTACGCCGGGCTGCGCCCCGTCGTGGTCCACGGTGGCGGCCCGCAGGTTACCGAGTTCCTGCGCCGGCTGGGCATCGAGTCCACGTTCACCGCCGGACTGCGGGTCACCACCCCGGAGACGATCGACGTGGTCCGCATGGTCTTGGCGGGCAAGGTGAACAAGGACATCGTCAGCCTGGTCAACCGCTACCGCCCGTTCGCGATCGGCCTATCCGGTGAGGACGCGAACCTGTTCACCGCGCGGCGCAAGCTCGTGGTGGTGGACGGCGAGCAGGTGGACATCGGCCTCGTCGGCGACATCGTGGCCACCGACCCCGGCGTCATCCGCGCGCTCCTCGACGACGGCCGCATCCCGGTCGTCTCCAGCGTGGCGCGTGGCCAGGACGGGGAGACCTACAACGTTAACGCCGACACAGCGGCCGCCGCGCTCGCGGTGGCGCTCGGCGCGATGAAGCTCGTCGTGCTGACCGATGTCGATGGCCTGTACCGGGACTGGCCCGCCTCGACCGAGGTGATCAGCCAGCTGTCCGGCTGCGAACTGGAGGACCTGCTGCCGTCCCTGTCAGCAGGCATGATCCCGAAGATGGAGGCCTGCCTCACCGCGGTTCGAGGCGGGGTACCCCAGGCTCACGTCCTGGATGGCCGACTTAAGCACGCCGTCCTGCTGGAGATCTTCACCGACTCCGGCATCGGCACGATGGTTATCGGAGACACCCGTGAATGAAACAGAGGGCCTGCAGAAGCGGTTCGAGGCCGCGCTGATGCCGAACTACGGTGTCCCGCCAGTTGCCATCAGCCACGGCGAGGGCAGCTACGTCTGGGACGTCGATGGCAAGCGGTACCTGGACCTGATCGCGGGCATCGCGGTCAGCGCCCTCGGCCACGCCCACCCCGCCGTCGTAAGCGCGGTGTCGAACCAGGTCCGGGCCGTGGCGCACACTTCGAACCTGTTCCTGCACGCGCCAGAGGTGGCTCTTGCCGAGCGCCTGCTCAGCCTCCTGCAGGCGGCGGACGGCCGGGTCTTCTTCAGCAACAGTGGAACCGAGGCCAACGAGGCCGCGATCAAGCTGGTGCTGCGCAAGCAGGACGCCGCAGGCTCCGGCCGCGCCATCATCGTCGCCGCCGACCACTCGTTCCACGGCCGTAGCCTCGGCTCGCTCGCCATCACCGGCAAGGAGTCAATCCGTGCCCCGTTCGCGCCGTTCGGCCTGACCGTCCGCTGGGTGCCCTACGGCGACGCCGAGGCACTGAAGGACGCGGTTCGCGCCGACGTCGCCGGCGTCTTCCTGGAGCCGACGCTGGGGGAGGGCGGGGTCGTGCCCGCTCCCGAGGGCTACCTGCGAGCCGCCCGGGACATCACCGCCCAGGCGGGCGCGGCGCTCGTGCTGGATGAGATTCAAAGCGGTATCGCGCGCACCGGGGCCTGGTTCGCCTGCCAGGCCGAGGGCATCCTGCCCGACGTCATCACGCTGGCCAAGGGCCTCGGCGGCGGTCTGCCGATCGGGGCCTGCATCGGCATCGGCGACTACGGTACCGCGTTCGGCGCGGGCGACCACGGCTCCACGTTCGGCGGCAACCCCATCGCCTGCGCGGCAGCCCTGGCCGTGATCGACACCATTGACGCCGAGGACATCCTCGCCAACGTGACCAAGGTGGGCGCCCAGCTTAAGGAAGGCATCGCGGCCATCAGCCACCCGTTGCTTGCGGCGGTGCGCGGCAGTGGCCTGTGGCTCGGCACGGTGCTCACCGCTAGCAAGGCCGCCGATGTCGCGGGCGCGGCCCGCGAGCGCGGCTTCCTCATCAATGCAGTCCAGCCGGACGTGGTGCGGATCGCGCCACCGCTGATCCTCACCGAGGCCGAGGCCGCCGAGTTCCTTGCCGCCCTGCCCGGCATCCTGGACGCCGCGAGCAAAGCAAGCACCAAGGGGGCATAACGTGGTAACCTATTTCCTGCGCGATGACGACCTGACCCCGGCACAGCAGGCCGAGGTGCTGGCCCTGGCCGCCGCGATGAAGAAGGATCGCTACGGCTACCGGCCGCTTGAGGGTCCCAAGGCCGTTCCGGTCCTGTTCGACAAGCCGTCGCTGCGCACCCGCGTCTCCTTCCAGGTCGGCATCGCCGAGCTTGGCGGGCTGCCGCTGGTCATCGACACCCAGGACACGCACATCGGCCGGGGCGAGACCATCGCCGACATGGCACGCGTCCTGACCCGGGAGTCTGCCGCCATCGTGTGGCGCACCGCCGGCCAGGAACGCATCGAGGAACTGGCCGACAACGCCACCGTCCCGGTCATCAATGCGCTGACCGACGAGTTTCACCCCTGCCAGATCCTCGCAGACCTGCAGACGGTCATCGAGCGCCTCGGTAACCTGACGGGCCGGACGCTAACCTTTCTCGGGGACGGCGCCAACAACATGGCCCACTCCTACCTGCTCGGTGGCGCGACGGCCGGCATGCATGTCCGTATCGCTGCTCCCGAGGGCTACCATCCGGACCCGGCGATCCTGGCACGCGCCCAGGAAATCGGCTCGGCGACCGGCGGCTCGGTGGCCGTCATCGACGATCCCGCCGTCGCCAGCAAGGGCGCCGACGTGCTCGCCACCGACGTGTGGGTGTCGATGGGCCAGGCCGACGAGGCGGCCCGCAAGTCGGCGCTCGCCTCCTACCAGGTGAACGAGGGCCTGCTGCGGCTCGCCGCGCCAGATGCCGTCGTGCTGCACTGCCTGCCTGCCCACCGCGGCGAGGAGATCACCGCAGACATCATCGACGACCCTGGCAGCGCCGTATGGGACCAGGCGGAGAACCGCCTGCACGCCCAGAAGGCCCTCCTCGCCTGGCTGCTCCAGCAATGAAGCGCCTATGACGACGCCGGTAACTAAGACAGCCCGCCAGGCCCGCATCGCCGACATCCTCAGCCGCGAGAAGGTCCACTCCCAGGAGCAGCTAGCCGTGATGCTGCGGCAGTACGCGGGCCTGAACGTGGCACAGGCCACGCTTTCGCGGGACCTCGACGAGCTTGGCGTCGTCCGGCTGCGTGCCGTCGATGGGTCGCTCGTCTACGCACTCCCGGGTGAGCCAGGGGGGCCAGGCTCCCGGCCCGGCGCCGGCGCCGCCGCGCCTGCCCCCCTCACTGTCCCCGACCATACGCAGCGGTCCGCTCCCTCCGTCGCGGAGACAGCCTTCGCGGCCGAGGGGGCCGGGTCGCAGGCGCGGCTCGCCAGGTTCCTGAGCGAGCTGCTGACCTCGGCGGAGGCGAGCGCCAACCTCGTCGTGCTGCGGACCCCGGCAGGCGCGGCGCAGTTCCTCGCCTCGGTCATCGACCACGTCGCGTGGCAGTCGATCCTGGGAACGGTGGCCGGCGATGACACCGTTCTGGTCATAGCCCGCGACCCTCTTGGCGGCGACGCCCTGGCCCAGGAGTTCCTCCGCCTGGCCGAGCGCCGAAGATAGCCACCCCACCTGCTCCTCTCCTCGCCCCTGTCAGCCGCCCTCCTAATAGGGTGGTAGCGACAATGGACCATTGATTACTAAGGGAAGCTGAGAATCTGTGACTGACAACGAATCCGCTGGGCCAATGCGGCTATGGGGCGGCCGGTTCGAGGGCGGCCCTGCCGCCGCGCTGGCCCAGCTGTCGCTAAGCGTGCACTTTGACTGGCGGCTCGCCCGGTATGACCTGCGGGCGTCCCGGGCGCACGCGCGGATGCTGCACCGGGCCGGGCTGCTGTCCGACGATGAGGCCGACTCGATGCTCAAGGCGCTCGATGACCTGGACCGCTCGGTTGAGGAGGGCACGTTCCGGCCGACGGTCGCCGACGAGGACGTGCATACCGCCCTGGAGCGTGGGCTGCTGGAGCGGCTCGGCTCGCTGGGCGGCAAGCTGCGCGCCGGCCGCAGCCGCAACGACCAGATCGCTACCGACCTGCGGCTGTACGTACGCGACCATGCGCGGACGATCGTGAGCCGGATCGCCGAGTTGCAGACCGCGTTGATCACCCAGGCCGAGGCGTGCGGGGACACCCCGGCACCAGGGATGACCCACATGCAGCACGCCCAGCCGGTGCTGTTCGCCCACCAGTTGCTCGCCCACGTCCAGGCGTTCGCCCGGGACGCGGCCCGGCTACAGGACTGGGACAAGCGGGCCGCCGTCAGCCCGCTAGGAGCCGGCGCGCTCGCGGGCTCCTCGCTTGCGATCGACCCACAGGTGTTCGCGGCTGAACTTGGCTTCGACTCCGCCGCGCCCAACTCGATGGACGCCGTCGCCGACCGGGACTTCGCGGCCGAGTTCTGCTTTGCCGCCGCGCTCATCGGTGTCCACCTGTCCCGGCTGGGGGAGGAGATCGTCCTATGGTCCTCGCATGAGTTCGGCTGGATCGAGATCGACGACGCCTACGCGACCGGATCATCGATCATGCCGCAGAAGAAGAACCCGGATGTCGCCGAGCTCGCCCGTGGCAAGGCCGGCCGACTCATCGGTGACGTGACGGCCATGCTGACCACGCTCAAGGGGCTTCCGCTCACCTACAACCGGGACCTGCAGGAGGACAAGGAGCCAGTCTTCGACGCTGTCGACACGCTGCTCCTCGTGCTGCCCGCGATGGCCGGGCTGATCGCCACGCTGCGCATCAACACCCAGCGGCTGCGCGAGCTTGCCCCGGCTGGCTTCACCCTCGCCACCGACCTGGCAGAATACCTGGTGCAGCGGGGCGTGCCGTTCCGCGAGGCCCACGAGATCGTCGGCCACCTGGTCGTCTGGTGCCAGGTCAACGAGATGGGCCTGGACGACGTGACCGACGCCGACCTGGCGAAGGTATCACCGCACCTGACCCCGGACGTCCGCGCGGTCCTCACCGTGGACGGCGCGATCGCGGCCCGCAAGGGCTTCGGTGGCACCGCCCCCGAACGGGTCGCCGAGCAGCTCGCCAGCGTCCGTGCGGTCGTCGATGACGCGGCGGCATGGGCCGCCCACTAGTCCCGCGCGAGTTCTTCGCCCGCCAAGCCGAGCAGGTCGGCCCAGACCTGCTCGGCTGCGTGCTCGAGCATGAGACGGCCGACGGCCTCGTCGCGGTAGAGATCACCGAGGTCGAGGCGTACGCGGGAGAGGCCGATCCGGCCTCGCACGCCTGGCATGGCCGGACCGCACGCAACGCCGCCATGTACGGTCCGCCCGGCCACGCCTACGTCTACTTCACCTACGGCATGCACTTTTGCGTGAACCTCGTCTGCCTCCCCGAGGGAACCGCCAACGCCGTGCTCCTGCGCGCCGGTCGGGTCACCGTGGGGGAGGAGATCGCCCGCACCCGTCGCACGACGCCACGCCCCCGCCGAGTTCCAGCGACCGCCATGCCCGCGACCGCCATGCCCGCGACTGCCATGTCCCCTTCCGCGGTAGCGCCTGCCGCCATGGCCGGGCGGGACCTGGCACGTGGCCCGGCGCGGCTATGCCAGGCCCTTGGCATCGACCGCTCCCTCGATGGCGCCGACGTCTGTGATGCCGCATCATCGCTTCGCATCCGGGCAGCCTCGGGCGCGGGAGGAAGCACTGTCCGCTGCGGCCCAAGGATCGGAGTAAGCCGGGCTGCGGAGGTTCCCTGGCGGTTCTGGCTGGATGGCGAGCCAACGGTCTCCTCCTACCGCCCCCACGTCCCCCGCCGCCGCTAGCGCGTCCGGCTCCAGCGCCGGCTCGCGGCCCGCCGCAGACCCCATCACCCTTTACGTCCAGGCCCGCCTGCCGTGTCTGGATGTAGCCGACGATGAGCTACACAGGAGGCGGTCGCAGTGGACAGCGCCGGAGCCTCGTTATGAACGTAGATATGGAGCGCTTTACTCTGAGCATGCCGCCCAGGCGGACGATGGCTGCGACTTCGACTCCTGGCCCGGCGCGGGCGCAATCTTGTGCCCGATCCGAACTGAGCTCGAGGAGAGAGCACATGGAACCGGTCCTAAGCATCGACCCCCGCACCGGCGAGTCCCGAGGGCAGGTCGCCGTCGAAGCCGACGCCGCGGCAGTGGACGAGTCGGTTCGCGCCGCGCACGCGACCCTGGACGCGCTCGCGGACCGCCCGCTGCGGGCTGCCCTGCTGCGCGCGGCTGCCGACGCCGTCGAGTCCAGGGCGGACGAGCTGATCGCCGCCGCGAATGCCGAGACGGCACTCGGCGTTCCCCGCCTGACCGGCGAGCTCGCGCGTGTTGCGTACCAGTTCCGCTTTTTCGCCGGCATCGTCGAAGATGGCTCCTATCTCGGCGTGGTGATCGACCAGCCGGACCCTGCCGCGGTCCCGCCACGACCCGAACTGCGGCGCTGGAAGGTCCCCCTCGGCACCGTCGCCGTCTTTGCCGCGTCCAACTTCCCGTTCGCGTTCAGCGTGCCCGGCGGTGACACAGCCAGCGCACTGGCGGCCGGCTGCCCCGTTGTTGTCAAGGCCCACCCCGACCACCCGGCGACCAGCGAACTGGCCGCCACCGCGATTCGCGATGCCGCCGCGAAGGTGGGCCTTCCGCCGGACGTCCTCACGCTTGTGCACGGCCGCCAGGCCGGCGTTGACCTGGTACAGCATCCGCTGATCACCGCCGTCGGCTTTACCGGCTCCATCCCCGGCGGCCGCGCGCTGTTCGACCTCGCCGTCGCGCGCCCGGTTCCGATCCCGTTCTACGGCGAGCTTGGCAGCCTCAACCCCGTGCTGATCACCGAGCGAGTGGCCGTCAGTCGCCCCGACGAGACCGCTGCCGGACTGGTCGCCTCCTACACCCTCGGCCAGGGCCAGTTCTGCACCAAGCCCGGGCTCGTGCTCATCCCGGCGGGCCCGTCGGGCGAGGCACTCGTCCAGGCAGCTGCCAGCGCCGCGATGAGGGTTGCTCCTGGCGTGCTGCTCGACGCCCGCATGCGCGACAACTTCGTGGCCGGCTTCGCCGCCCGCGCCGCCCTGCCAGGTGTCCGCACCCTGGCCACGGCCGCCGCCGCGCCAACCGGCGACGCCCCCCTGGCCGTCCGCGCCGGCCTACTCGAAGTCGACGCCCCTGATGTCACCAGCGAGCTCCTTGACGAATGCTTCGGCCCGGTCACCGTTCTCGTTCGCTACCGCGACCCGGCCGACGCGCAAGCCGTCTTGTCCCGCTTCGGCGGCAACCTCACCGCGACCCTGCACGCGGATCCCGACGAGCCGGAAGCCGCCGCGTGGCTCACCCGCCTGTCGCGTTTTGCCGGACGCGTCCTCTTCGGCGGCTGGCCTACCGGTGTGGCCGTCGCCCCCGCCATGACCCATGGCGGCCCCTACCCGGCCACCACCAGCCCCACCACCTCCGTGGGAGGCACCGCCATCGACCGGTGGCTGCGCCCGGTCACCTTCCAGACCGTCCCGCCCGCATTGCTCCCCGCCGATCTGCGCACTTCCTGACTTAGCCGCGGCACCGTTGAAGCGGGCCATGTACGTGGCTTATTTACGGGTCTGTGCCAAGCGGTGGGAAGCCCTCACGACCGCCAACGCCTAATCCGTTACCCATCAGCGGGAGCCAGGTGGCACTATGCAGAGCGTGAGTGACATTATCGATGAGCTGACCTGGCGCGGGCTGATCGCGAACTCGACCGATCTCGACGAGTTGCGCAAGGCGCTAGATTCCGGGCAGGTTACGTTCTACTGCGGGTTCGACCCGACGGCGCCTGGGCTGCACATCGGCAACCTGGTGCAGTTGCTGACGATGCGCCGCATCCAGCTTGCCGGGCACCGGCCCGTCGGCGTGGTCGGCGGCGCTACCGGGCTGATCGGCGACCCGAGCGGCAAGTCAGCCGAGCGGACGCTCAATCCCCGTGAAGTTGTCGAGGAGTGGGTCGAGCGGATCCGGACGGAGGTCTCGCGCTTCCTCGACCTCGACCCTGGCTCGCCGGTTGGCGGCTTCATCGTCTCGAACCTGGACTGGACCGGGCCGCTGTCGACGGTTGACTTCCTGCGCGACATCGGCAAGTACTTCTCGGTCAACCGGATGCTGGACCGCGAGGTCGTCAAGACCCGGCTGGAGACGACCGGGATCAGCTACACGGAGTTCAGCTACCAGGTCCTGCAGTCCATGGACTTCCTGGAGTTGTACCGGCGCTACGGCTGCACACTGCAGATCGGCGGCAGCGACCAGTGGGGCAACCTGACCGCCGGCGTCGGCGCATCAGGTCCGCCGACGGTGGCTCCGCACACGCCCTCGCCACGCCGCTGATTACCAAGTCCGACGGCACCAAGTACGGCAAGTCCGAGGGCGGTGCGATCTGGCTGAGCGCGGACCTCATGTCGCCGTACGCGTTCTACCAGTTCTGGCTCAATGTCGAAGACGCCGGCGTGGGCAACCTGCTGCGCGTCTTCACCTTCCGCAGCCAGGAGGAAATCGAGGCCCTCCAAGTCGCGGCCAAGGAGCGGCCTGCCGCCCGCGAGGCACAGCGGACGCTTGCCCAGGACATGACCACCCTGGTGCACGGGACGGACGAGTGCGCTCGCGTCATAGCCGCGAGCCGGGCGTTGTTCGGCCAGGGCGCGCTGGAGGAACTCGACGAGGCGACCCTCGACGCCGCGCTGGCCGAGGTCCGTCCGTTCCGCTTGGAGCTTGGTGCCGGGGAGGACCTGCCGACGGTAGCCAGCCTCATGGCGTCGGCTGCCGTGGTCGACTCCGTGTCGGCGGCCCGGCGCGCGATCAAGGAAGGCGGTGCCTACCTCAACAACGAGAAGGTCACCGACGAGCACGCGACGCCCGCGTTGAACCAGTTGCTGCACGGGCGCTTCCTTGTCCTGCGCCGCGGCAAGCGCACCGTCGGGGCTGTCGAGGTCGCGGGAGGCTAGCAGCGACCTTGTGTCCCCGGTGAGTCCTGCCCGGGGACACAAGTTTAGGACGGGTTCGCCCAGGGTATGGATCTACGACACGGGCATTTTGCTCAAACGATTTGACGATGCTGCCCGGCACGTCTACAGTTCTACCTGTCGCGAGGGACGCGGCTGCGCCTGATGGCGGGGTCGAGACCTGGGGGGGTTCCAATCGGAGCACCCCGATCAGCGACTCACCCAGTTCGCCTCTGACCAGGGATCCGCACGTGTGTGATTCCCCGGTTGCTGGGCGTGCAGGGTGATGGATTCCCGACTGTTGGCAAGGATTTCGGAAAAAAACACTCCGGAAACGCCAAGTTGACACAAAGGAAACCGGCGAGTAAGGTTTGAGAGTTGCCCCGGAAGCCGCGAAAGCGGAACGATGGTGTGCATCGGTTTCTTGAGAACTCAACAGCGTGCTAAAAGCCAGTGCATAAAAAGCACAACCTCGTCATGGGTTAGCGGTCTTCACGGATCGCGGCCTTGATTGAGATTTTTTGCCATGGACAGTCCCCGCTTGCTTGGCGGGGGCGTTGCTCTCATGGTTGGCAGGTTTGGCGGTCCTTCGGGTCGTCAGTTAGACCTTCAACGGAGAGTTTGATCCTGGCTCAGGACGAACGCTGGCGGCGTGCTTAACACATGCAAGTCGAGCGGAAAGGCCCTTCGGGGTACTCGAGCGGCGAACGGGTGAGTAACACGTGAGCAACCTGCCCCTGGCTCTGGGATAGCTCCGGGAAACCGGGATTAATACTGGACATGACCCTCCTCTGCATGGTGGGGGGTGGAAAGTTCTTCGGCCAGGGAGGGGCTCGCGGCCTATCAGCTTGTTGGCAGGGTAATGGCCTACCAAGGCGACGACGGGTAGCCGGCCTGAGAGGGCGGACGGCCACACTGGGACTGAGACACGGCCCAGACTCCTACGGGAGGCAGCAGTGGGGAATATTGCGCAATGGGCGAAAGCCTGACGCAGCGACGCCGCGTGCGGGATGACGGCCTTCGGGTTGTAAACCGCTTTCAGCAGGGACGAATTCAGACGGTACCTGCAGAAGAAGCGCCGGCTAACTACGTGCCAGCAGCCGCGGTAATACGTAGGGCGCAAGCGTTGTCCGGAATTATTGGGCGTAAAGAGCTCGTAGGCGGCCTGTTGCGTCCGCTGTGAAATCCCGGGGCTTAACCCCGGGCGTGCAGTGGATACGGGCGGGCTAGAGGCAGGCAGGGGAGAACGGAATTCCTGGTGTAGCGGTGAAATGCGCAGATATCAGGAGGAACACCGGTGGCGAAGGCGGTTCTCTGGGCCTGTTCTGACGCTGAGGAGCGAAAGCGTGGGGAGCGAACAGGATTAGATACCCTGGTAGTCCACGCCGTAAACGTTGGGCGCTAGGTGTGGGTCCCTTCCACGGGGTCTGTGCCGCAGCTAACGCATTAAGCGCCCCGCCTGGGGAGTACGGCCGCAAGGCTAAAACTCAAAGGAATTGACGGGGGCCCGCACAAGCGGCGGAGCATGTTGCTTAATTCGACGCAACGCGAAGAACCTTACCAAGGCTTGACATGGCCTCAAAAGCCGCAGAGATGCGGTGTCCGCAAGGGGGGGTCACAGGTGGTGCATGGCTGTCGTCAGCTCGTGTCGTGAGATGTTGGGTTAAGTCCCGCAACGAGCGCAACCCTCGTCCTGTGTTGCCAGCGGGTAATGCCGGGGACTCACGGGAGACTGCCGGGGTCAACTCGGAGGAAGGTGGGGATGACGTCAAGTCATCATGCCCCTTATGTCTTGGGCTGCAAACATGCTACAATGGCCGGTACAAAGGGCTGCGATGCCGTGAGGCGGAGCGAATCCCGGAAAGCCGGCCTCAGTTCGGATCGGGGTCTGCAACTCGACCCCGTGAAGTCGGAGTCGCTAGTAATCGCGAATCAGCAACGTCGCGGTGAATACGTTCCCGGGCCTTGTACACACCGCCCGTCACGTCACGAAAGTTGGCAACACCCGAAGCCGGTGGCCGAACCCGCAAGGGACGGAGCCGTCGAAGGTGGGGCTGGCGATTGGGACGAAGTCGTAACAAGGTAGCCGTACCGGAAGGTGCGGCTGGATCACCTCCTTTCTAAGGAGCACCTGGCGCCGTCAGGCAGCGATCGTCTGCCTCGGCGTCCACTGCTTTCCTAGTGGAGCACTGGTTATTCATCGAGCTGCTGCGGCATGGCCGCGGCTAGTACGCTCCCTGGGCTTGCTCTAGTCGGGCGGAGTCCGGGTCGCGGAACGAGCTGCCAGGCATGGGTGGCTGGATGAGCACGCTGTTGGGTCCTGAGGGAACCGGGCACGATGTTGCATAGACATCGTCTGGGGCACCTCGGAGCGGCTGGATACTAAGTCACCGCGGATGCGGAGATAAGGGTCCAGTGCCGTCCGTATCTTGAGAACTGCACAGTGGACGCGAGCATCTTCTTCTTAGAAGTGTCTGTAGTGATTTTTGCTAAGTTACTAAGGGCGCACGGTGGATGCCTTGGCATCAGGAGCCGATGAAGGACGTTGGAGCCTGCGATAAGCCTCGGGGAGTCGGCAACCAGACTGTGATCCGAGGGTGTCCGAATGGGGAAACCCGGCGGCCGTAGATGGCCGTCGCCCCTGCCTGAACGCATAGGGCAGGTGGCGGTAACGCGGGGAAGTGAAACATCTCAGTACCCGCAGGAAGAGAAAGCAAAAGCGATTCCGCTAGTAGTGGTGAGCGAACGCGGAAGAGGCTAAACCTGGTACGTGCTAAAGCCAGCAAGCGTTGCGTGCCGGGGGTAGAGGGACCGTCCAGCTGGGGTTGCTGATCCAGCGGGGAGTTACAAATCGCGTTGGTAGTGGAAGGTTCTGGAAAGTTCCGCCACAGCGGGTGACAGCCCCGTACATTAAACCGGCGTGACTCCCGGGCGTGTTCCCGAGTAGCACGGGGCCCGAGAAATCTCGTGTGAATCTGGGAGGACCACCTCCTAAGCCTAAATACTCCCTGATGACCGATAGTGAACTAGTACCGTGAGGGAAAGGTGAAAAGCACCCCGGTGAGGGGTCGTGAAATAGTACCTGAAACCGTGTGCCTACAAGCCGTGGGAGCTTGCCCTTTCGGGGGCGTGATGTGACCGCGTGCCTTTTGAAGAATGAGCCTGCGAGTTACGGTGCGTGGCGAGGTTAACCGGAGACGGGTAGCCGTAGCGAAGGCGAGTCTGAACAGGGCGTTCAGTCGCGTGCTGTAGACCCGAAGCGGAGTGATCTACGCATGGGCAGGGTGAAGCGCGGGTAAGACCGCGTGGAGGCCCGAACCCACCAGGGTTGAAAACCTGGGGGATGACCTGTGCGTAGGGGTGAAAGGCCAATCAAACTCCGTGATAGCTGGTTCTCCCCGAAATGCATTTAGGTGCAGCGTCGCGTGTTCCTTCCCGGAGGTAGAGCTACTGGTTGGCCTAGGGGGCCGACAAGCTTACTGAAGTCAGCCAAACTCCGAATGCCGGGAAGCCAGAGCGCGGCAGTGAGACTGCGGGCGATAAGGTTCGTAGTCGAGAGGGAAACAGCCCAGACCACCGGCTAAGGCCCCTAAGCGCATGCTAAGTGGGAAAGGATGTGGAGTCGCGAAGACAACCAGGAGGTTGGCTTAGAAGCAGCCACCCTTGAAAGAGTGCGTAATAGCTCACTGGTCAAGTGATTCCGCGCCGACAATGTAACGGGGCTCAAGCATGCCGCCGAAGCCGTGGCAGTGACCTTCGGGTTGCTGGGTAGGGGAGCGTCGTGTCGCGAGTGAAGCGGCGGGGGAACCCAGCCGTGGACGCGTCACGAGTGAGAATGCAGGCATGAGTAGCGAAAGAGGAGTGAGAAACTCCTCCGCCGGATGACCAAGGGTTCCTGGGGCAGGCTAATCCGCCCAGGGTAAGTCGGGACCTAAGGCGAGGCCGACAGGCGTAGTCGATGGACAACGGGTTGATATTCCCGTACCCGCGTGGGACCGCCCATGCTGAATCCGTGATGCTAAGCGCGTGAGGCCTGGGATTCCTTCGGGATGACCTTGCCAGGCGCGTGGCCCGATCGGGTAGTAGGCAAGCTGGTGGGGTGACGCAGGAGGGTAGCTGTACCGGGCGGTGGTAGTCCCGGGGTAAGGGCGTAGGGCGCCGCGCAGGCAAATCCGCGCGGCACGTGCCTGAGACCTGATGCCGAGCCGTTAGGCGAAGTCAGTGATCCCATGCTGCCAAGAAAAACCTCGCAGCGAGGTCTTAAGCGGCCCGTACCCTAAACCGACTCAGGTGGTCAGGTAGAGAATACCAAGGCGATCGGGTGAACTGTGGTCAAGGAACTAGGCAAATTGTCCCCGTAACTTTGGAATAAGGGGAGCCCTGTGCGGTGATGGCACTTGCTGCCTGAGCTGCGCGGGGTCGCAGATACCAGGGGGAAGCGACTGTTTACTAAAAACACAGGACCGTGCGAAGCCGCAAGGCGATGTATACGGTCTGACGCCTGCCCGGTGCCGGAACGTTAAGGGGACGGGTCAGCCCTCCGGGGCGAAGCTCAGAACTTAAGCGCCGGTAAACGGCGGTGGTAACTATAACCATCCTAAGGTAGCGAAATTCCTTGTCGGGTAAGTTCCGACCTGCACGAATGGCGTAACGACTTCCCCGCTGTCTCAACCACAGGCCCGGCGAAATTGCACTACGAGTAAAGATGCTCGTTTCGCGCAGCAGGACGGAAAGACCCCGGGACCTTTACTGCAGCTTGACATTGGTGTTCGGGACGGCTTGTGTAGGATAGGCGGGAGACTGGGAAGCTCAGACGCTAGTCTGGGCGGAGTCACTGGTGAAATACCGCTCTGGTCGTTCTGGGTGTCTAACCTCGGCCCGTGATCCGGGTCAGGGACAGTGTCTGGCGGGTAGTTTAACTGGGGCGGTTGCCTCCCAAAAGGTAACGGAGGCGCCCAAAGGTACCCTCAGCCTGGTCGGTAACCAGGTGCCGAGTGCAAGTGCACAAGGGTGCTTGACTGTGAGACAGACATGTCGAGCAGGAGCGAAAGCTGGGACTAGTGATCCGGCGGCAGCTTGTGGAAGCGCCGTCGCTTAACGGCTAAAAGGTACCCCGGGGATAACAGGCTGATCTTGCCCAAGAGTCCATATCGACGGCATGGTTTGGCACCTCGATGTCGGCTCGTCGCATCCTGGGGCTGGAGCAGGTCCCAAGGGTTAGGCTGTTCGCCTATTAAAGCGGTACGCGAGCTGGGTTTAGAACGTCGTGAGACAGTTCGGTCCCTATCCGCTGCGCGCGCAGGAACCTTGAGAAGGGCTGTCCCTAGTACGAGAGGACCGGGACGGACAGACCTCTGGTGTGCCAGTTGTCCTGCCAAGGGCACGGCTGGTTGGCTACGTCTGGAAGGGATAACCGCTGAAAGCATCTAAGCGGGAAGCTCGCTTCAAGATGAGGGTTCCCACAGGGTTAACCTGGTAAGGCCCCCAGCAGACCACTGGGTTGATAGGCCGGACGTGGAAGCGCCGCAAGGCGTGAAGCTGACCGGTACTAACAGGCCGAGGGCTTAGCATCACCACTACATACTTGCGTCCACTGTGCGGTTCTGGAGATACGGGCACGCCCGCACAACTCCATAGCGTTACGGCGGCCATAGCGAAAGGGAAACACCCGGTCCCATCCCGAACCCGGAAGTTAAGCCTTTCAGCGCCGATGGTACTGCAGGGGAGGCCCTGCGGGAGAGTAGGACACCGCCGGACATCTTGCGCTGAGGGCCGCTCCCCACTAGGGGTTGAGCGGCCTTCAGTCGTTATACGTCCGATATGATTAGTAGATTCTTATGTGCCGGCCAGGAACGCGTCGGCTAGGGGAGGTCTTCCACCATGGCCGATGCGAGCGGCACGTCGCGCGGGGGCGACGGGAGTTCCGGGCGCGGGGCGCGCCCGAGCGGTACACGATCAGGCAGTAGCGGCCGACCTAGCGGCAGCCGGGCCGGAAGCAGCGCAGGCGGGTACAGCCGTACCGGTTCAGGTCGCCCCGGCTCTAGCGGCGGATATAGCAGGGGCGGGTACGACCGGGGGACCTCGGGCGGAGGCGACGGTCGCGGATACAGCGGGCCACGATCCGATAGTCGCGGTGATCGTGATGGTGCCCCGAATCGCTCCGGCGGGACTCGCGGGACCGGCGGCTATGGCGGCTCTAGCCGTTCCGGAGACGGCAGGGACAGTGGTGACCGCTACAGCCGGGACAGGTCCGGTGGCGAGCGCTCTGGTGATAACCGGTCCGGCGGTAACCGGTTCGGCTCCGACAGGCCTCGATCCGAAGGCTACGGTGGCGACCGTGGCCCGCGTCGTGAAGGATCACGGGACTTCGGCGGCACCGGCTCCCGCAGTGGCGGTTACCGTAGTGATTCTGGCTCTCGCGGCGACTCTGGTTACCGCAGTGGCTCTGGCTCTCGCAGCGATTCTGGTTACCGCGGCGATTCTGGTTACCGCGGCGACTCTGGCTCTCGAGGCGGCCCGCGTCGCGACGACCGTGACAGTTCGTCGGGCGACCGGCGCGAGGGATCGCGCGACTGGGCACCGCGCGGTGATCGCGACTTCGGTGGCTCACGTGGCCCGGCCCGGCAGCCAGGCGCGACCTCGTTTCGTGGTGCCCGGCCCGGCGGCTCGTCCACTGGCGGGGACAGGGAGCGCTCGTCGGGTTTTCGCGGCGACTCCCGGAGCGGCGACTCCCGGAGCGGCGACTCCCGGAGCGGGGACCGGTTCGGGAACCGGGACCGCCCGGCTGGCGGCCAGTATGGAGACCGTCAGCGTGATGACCGTCAGCGTGATGACCGTCAGCGTGATGACCGTCAGACTGGTGACCGTCAGACTGGTGACCGTCAGACTGGTGAACGGCGCTATGGCGACCGCGATGGCGGCGAGCGCCGCTCCTACCGGGATGGCGATCGCAATGAGCGTCCCAGCCGCGACAGTGGCAGTGGCGGCTTCGGTGGTGACCGAGGCGGCTTCCGCCGTGATGGTGACGGCCCGCGCCGCGAAGGTGGCTTCCGGCGCGAGGGCTTCAGCGGTGACCGGGGCGACCGCCCCTTCCGCCCGGATGGGCCTGCTCGTCGTGACGGTGGATTCTCCCGTCCGAGCGGATCGTCTCGCTTTGGAGGACCGGCCCGGGACCGTGCTGGTGATGGCGGCAGGGCTTCTGGTGGCTTCCGGGACCGGGATGGCGATAGGTCCTTCGGTGACCGCTCGTCCGGTGGCAGGTCGTTCACGCCACGAACTGGTGGCGGGAGCCACGGCCCAGGCGCACGACCTGACCGTCCCTACCGCTCGGGCAGCGGCGGCTTCAGCGGTGGGCGTCCCGGTAATGACCGGTTCAGCCGCGACGACCGTGGTGAACGTGGTGAACGGCGGCCTGGGCGCGTCGGCGACGGCGATCGGGAACGCTTCGACCGGCCGCGCCGCTCCTTTGACGGCGACAGCCGGCCAGCACCGCCATCAGGCGGGCTGCCACGGATCCCTGACAACATCAAGGAGGAGCAGCTGTCTCGCGACGCGCGCTCCGAGCTGACAGGGCTGCCCATGGAGTTGGCCGCGACGGTCGGACGCTACCTGGTCGCCGCCGAGCTAGCCAGTGACCCGCAGAAGGCGTACGAGTACGCTCAGGCAGCGCGCCACCTGGCCAGTCGTATCGGCGTCGTCCGCGAGGTCGTCGGCATCGCGGCTTACCGCACCGAGCGCTGGGCAGAGGCCCTCGCGGAACTACGGGCCGCCCGCCGCATGACCGGGCGCAGTGACTACCTCGCTGTAATGGCCGACTCCGAGCGCGCGCTCGGCCGGCTCGACCGGGCCCTGGAAGTCGTGCACAGTCCCGAAGCCCGGCGACTGCCACGTGAGGCCCAGATCGAGCTGCGGATTGTCGAGTCGGGGATCCGCCGTGATCAGGGACTCGGAGATGCCGCCGTGCTGGTGCTTCAGGTTCAAGAACTCCGCGACGGCCGCATGCACCCGTTCTCGGCCCGGCTATTTTACGGCTACGCCGAGGCACTGCTGGCGGCTGGCCGAAAGGATGAGGCCCGTCAGGCCTTCGGCAAGGCCATCGAGTTCGACCCCGAAGGGGAGACCGATGCCATTGACCGCCTCGACGAAGTAGACGGCGTCGACGTGACCGTTGCCGACCTCGAAGACGACGATGACGAGGACTTCGATGACGAGGATCTCGACGCGGAGTCCGACGATGACCTCGGCGACGAGGACGAGTCCGCCGATGAGGAAGACGACGACGACGAGGAAGACAAGGACGATCTAGCGGACGAGGCGGATGAGGAAGACGACGACGACGAGGAAGACGACGACGACGAGGAAGACAAGGACGATCTAGCGGACGAGGCGGACGACGCCAGCAAGCCCGACAGCGAGCCCGCGCCTAGCGAGTAGCAGTCCAGGCAGCCGCTCCTCGGCTCGCCCTCGTCCACGATGGTGTGGCCACAGTTGGCGATGGCATCATCGCGGCCGAGGGCGGGCCATCACGCCCGCGCGTCGTGTCACGCCAATCCAGCAGCTCGCAAGCGATATCGCACGCTGACGCCAGCGACTCGCAGACGTTGTGGCACGTTGGCGTCGGCGAGCCGGTTTAATGCATGCAGGACCGTCAGCGAGCCCGGACCGTTACGACACGCCGGCGCCAGCGAGCCTGGACCGTTACGACACGCCGGCGCCAGCGAGCCTGGACCGTTACGACACGCCGGCGCCAGCGAGCCCGGGCGGTTGCAACGCGGGACCGCCAGCGACTCGCAGACGTTGTGGCGCCCGCGATCCGATCCGGTGTGCCGCATGCTCGGGCGGATCACGGTGGTCCTCAGGCGCTCGCGGGGGCTCGGTCCTGTCCAGCCAGTGCCAGATGCCGGCCACGTTGGAGGCGGCACCGCTGATTCGCTCGAACTTGGCGGCCACCGCAGGATCGGCCCCCGCCTGCAGGGATGCGTATCGGGACAGCGTTTGCGTGCGCACCATCTCTACCGCATGGTCCAGGTCGAGTCCGGCTGACCGGGCCGCCCGCGTCTGCGATACCCACACGGACAGTTCCTCCGCGGACCGCTCCAGAATGGCTGGCACATCACCGGCAGGCCCGTAGTGACTGAACAGCAGCCGTGACGGCTCCAGCGCCGCGAACAGCCGCAACGAGGCCAGCGCTACGGCAAGGTCGAAGTCTGGCGGTGGTGTCGCTGGCCGCAGGTCGCCCGTGTCCGGAATGTATACCCCGGCGGCGTCCCCGACGTACAGGTCCCCGCTGACGGAATCCAGCAGCCCGACGTGGTGCTTGGCGTGCCCGGGGGAGTAGTAGCTAGACAGTCGGCGCCCGTCGCCCAGGTCGACCGACCCGGTGTCGTCCACGGCCCGGATGCGGTCGGCGGGCACAGGTGCAAGGGTCCCGAACAGCCTGTCCAGTGCGTCCCCGTACACCATCTTGGCGCTCGCCATCAGGCGTGACGGATCAGCCAGGTGTCGTGCTCCACGAGTGTGCACGACAGTCTCACTATTGGGATACATCGCCGCGATGTCTCCCGCCCCGCCGGCATGATCGAGGTGAATGTGGGTAACCACTACGGACGCGAGATCGGCTGGGCCCACGCCGAGCGACGCCAGCGCGTCACGGACGACCGGCGCGGACGGCGCGGTCCCGGTCTCTACTAGGCACGGCCGGCTGCCTCGAATCAGGTATCCGGCGGTGATCCCCTCATATCCGGCCATCCGGGTGTCGATCTGGAAGACATCGTTGCCTAGGTCGGTCACTATCGGCGAAAGATTTTCAGGCCTCGTAGCGGTGTCATCGCGCACCCGGCTATTGTCCCAGACAGGAGAGGAAAGAGGGGAGTGCCCATGGACCTCACGCTCAAGGACCATCCGGTCGGCGAGGGCCGCACGGTCGTCGAGGTGAGCGGCGAGATCGATGTCTACACCGCGCCCAAGCTCAGGGAGACCCTGCTGGGCCTCGTCGACGCGGGCAGCTACCAGCTCGTCATCGATATGGAGGGGGTCGAGTTCCTGGACTCGACTGGCCTCGGTGTGCTCGTCGGCGGCCTCAAGCGCGTTCGAGCCCACGATGGCAACATTGACATCGTCTGCACGCAAGGCCGCATCCTGAGGATCTTCAAGATCACCGGGCTGAGCAATGTCTTCACCATCCATGACTCGATCGAGGCGGCCCTGGCCAGACCTCCCGCGGCCGGCGACGACTAGGCGTCGAAGCCGCGCAGCACGAGTCCGCTGCGCGGCTTCGGCCCGAACGATGTGGACTTGCGCGGGACCCGCTCTCCATGAAGGGCGATGTCCCTGACGATCCCGAACGGAGCGGCCCCCATCACCACAGCGACCCCCTGAGCCGCAACGGCGGCTGTGGTGGCCTCCAGGGCGTCATGGAACACGAGGACACCCTGTTCACTGTCCTCAATGCCCCATCCGTGCCTCAGCAGCACTTGCTGGAGGATGGCAGCATCAAGCCGCCGCCACGCCGGTGACGCGCCGGCCGGCATCGCCGCGTCCACGAGCGCCAGGTCGGGATCAGTCGCCAGCCAGTACTGCAAGGCCGTCGCGGCGGGGTCGCGCTGACTGGCGGAGCCGGGCAGGCCAGCGAGCAGGAACGCGGGACCGCGTTGCCCGGCTTGCGTGAGGCAGTCCTGCGCCTGGTCCAAATCGGTGGCGCTGACCGGCGTGACGGTGAACGACGCCTTCGCCGCCAGCCGGGCCGCGCGGTCCGCCGGCAGGCCAGGGATGACCCGGTGGATCGCGCCCAGGGTAGGCGGATAGGCGTCGGCGTCAACGAGGAACGCCAGCCCGTAGTCCCATGGGCCGCTGCCCGGCATCATGTCCTGAAGTTCCCGATAGGCGGCGTACCTGTGATGGCCGTCGGCGATCAGCGCGCCGCGTGTTGCCAGGTCCGCCGCGACGGCCGCGTGCTCGCTAGGGTCGGCCAGCCGCCACAGCCGGTGCGTGATCCCGTCCGGCGTGACGGCGGTGACTAGTGGTGGCCGCCGGGCCGCCACCTCGTCCGTCAGCGCGGTCGCGACCGACCCAGTGCCTGCCCCGTCGGCCCCGGAAGGCCCTCCAGGCCCCCTAGCACCTCTGGAATCAGTGCCGCCCTGGTACACCAGGAAGATGGGCTCCAGGTTAGCTCGCGTCGCCGCCATCAGGTCCCGCCGGTCGCGCACCGGTCCCGGCATCACGTTTTCATGCGGCACGATCCCCGTCTCCCCCGGGTCGCCGACCCTCACAAGCGCGATCAGCCCCCGCTGCTGCCAGCTGGGCCCGGCACCGTCAGGTGAGCGCTGCTCGTACACGTAGAGCGACGGTTCAGGGTCGGCCGCGAGGATGCTCGCCTCTAGCCACGAGCGCAGCCGCTGGGCCGCCTCATCGTTCGGGTTGGTGTCACGCTCGCCGCAGTCGTGCGGGGCGGACCTTGGGAGGATGAGCCGGACAACGTTGTACGGGTCTGCCTGGAGCAGTTCGTCGAGGGTCGTGGCACCAATCACGTCGTACGGTGGAGATGTGACGTTAGCGATGCCGCTGGCCCGGTGAGGGTTATAGCGGACACCGCGAAACGGTGCCACGACGAGACCGGGGTCCCGGCCGGACGGAAGGGTCTGCACACAATGTCAGAAGCGCCAAGCGAAAGCTGGGATTCCCGATCCTCGCGGAACGTGCCGGAAGACCTGGAAAGGTTCCCCGGCGAGCGTGAAAGCGACGGCGGCGCGGCCGATGCGGGCGGGGATCTTTACGACGTGCACGCCTGGTACACCCGAGGCCTGGAGCTCCTTGACAAGGGCAGCCCGGCGGCCGCCGCGCAGATCCTGCAGCGGGCCGCCCTGGCGGTTCCCGAGGCCCGCAGCATCCGGGAGGCTCTGGCCCGCGCCCAGTTTGACACCGGTCAGTACGCCGAGGCGGCCAGCAACTTCCGGGCCATTGTCGAGGCCAGCCCCACTGAGGACTACGCCTACTTCGGCCTGGGCCTGTCGCTGAGCCGCCTCGGCGAGCACGCCGCGGCCGCGGAGTACCTTGCCCTGGCCGCGGCGATGCGCCCGCTCAAGCACTACACGCAGGCGCTGCGGCAGGTGCGGGCTACGCTAGAGGCCCGGAGACGCGCTGCCGGCGGCTGACGGCAGCCGCAGCGTGTCAGGGCACGCTGTGCGCGGCTTGGTGTTAGCCGCGCGGGAGTAGGAGAACTGTGGGCACTCAGGCGCTGCACGAGAAGTACGATGTCGCGCTGCTTGACCTCGATGGCGTCGTCTATCTTGGGTCAGCGGCCATCCCCAGTGCCCCGCCAGCACTGCAGCGGGCCAAGGCGGCCGGGATGCACCTGGCGTACGTCACCAACAACGCCTCCCGCACCCCGGCGGCGGTCGCCGAACTGCTGCGGTCCATGGACGTCCCCGCCGGGACGGCCGACGTCGTCACCTCCCCGCAGGCCGCCGCGCGGCTGCTGGCGGACAAGCTGCCGGCGGGCGCGAAGGTCCTCGTCATCGGCAGCATGGCGCTTCGGATGGCCGTCCGGGAGCGCGGCCTGCGCCCGGTCACCAGCGCCACCGAGCAGCCGCAGGCCGTCGTTCAGGGCTACGTGCCCGGCGTTGACTACGCTGCCCTGGCGCAGGGGGGCCTCGCCGTCCGCGCGGGGCCCTGTTCGTCGCGACGAACGCTGACAGCACGCTGCCCGGCCCGCACGGCATCCAGCCGGGCAACGGATCGCTGCTGCGGGTGATCGCCCACGCCACCGACGTCGAGCCAATCGTTGCCGGCAAGCCGCAGTTGCCGCTGCACCGGGAGTCCATCATCCGCACCGGGGCCAGGAATCCCCTGGTCGTCGGCGACCGGCTGGACACCGACATCGAGGCCGCCAGCCTGGCCGGCGCCGACAGCCTGCTGGTGCTCACCGGCGTCTCCGGGCCAGCCGAGCTGGCAGTCGCCCCGCCGCCCCGCCGCCCCACCTATCTCGCGCTCACGCTGGACGCCCTGCTGGAGCCGTACCCGGACGTCATACCTAAGGATGACGGCTACTTCTGCGGGGGATGGGCCGCACGCTGGACCGGGGACACCATCACGCTGGACGGCGCGGCCGGCGGTGACTGCGGCAACGCCCCCATCGATGGGCTGCGCGCCCTGTGTGCCGCAGCCTGGTCCCGGGAGGAGACCAGCCCCGCCGCGGTCGCCACGGCACTGAACAGCCTGAAATTGCAACGTTGAGTAACACGCAATTAACAAACGAAGCCTCTTGTGCCGGATTTTGCCGTCGGGCTTGACAACGCAGCGTAATTGCGATGTTCTAATGCGCATGCCAGCACGCATGCGAGCCTTCGCCGTTACCCCCGACGACACCGTCGTCGCGGCGGGTGGCGCGTGCTGTTGCTGTCCTTCGTGTTGTTGTCGCTGATCCCCCTCAGCCAAAGGCCGCTCCGCATCCCAGGGAACAGTTCCCTGGCGTCTGCGGACTGGGCAAGGACATCCCGCGCGAAGGAACCACTCGTGAACGCCAATCTGTCGGTTGCTCCTGAAATCGCTCAGCTTGCCATGCCACTGATGCACATGCCACCGCCCGCCGGCCGCACACCGCGGCGGCCCGCCACGACCGGGCAGCTTGCCGCCGGGCTTTCGATGCTCGCTGCCGCGCCGCAGCGCTGGTGGGACCTCGTCCAATTCAACCCGGATGGTCCCGCCCGGATCGCGGTGCCCGCGCCTTTCGAGGCGTGGCTGCTCATCATCCCGCCAGGCCACACGGTGGCATGCCGCTGCGACCTGGCCACCTTGGTGGCCGGCGAGGCCGACGCGGGCAGCACCCACCTGCGCCAGGGCCGGGTCCGCGTCCACGGGTCGGCGGCCGGGCACGCCCACGCGAGCGTGGGCCACGGCTACTCGGTGAGCCTGCACGTGCGGCAGCACGAGGCGGCCTCAGCCTAGCGGCGTACGGCGAAATCATCATGGGGGCCGACGCGGCGGGGGCTGGCTACCGGGCAGACTGAGGCCCATGATTGAGGTAAGAGGGCTCACGAAGCGGTACGGCGATAAGGTTGCTGTCAACGACCTGTCCTTCGCGGTCGAGCCAGGCAAGGTGACTGGCTTCCTTGGGCCGAACGGGGCGGGAAAGACCACCACGATGCGCTGCATCCTTGGCCTGGACTACCCGGACGCCGGGTCCGTCACGGTGGGTGGCAAGCGGTACGCGGAGCTGGCCTACCCGATGCGCGAGGTCGGCGCGCTCATTGACGCGAAGGCGGTGCACGGCGGCCGGTCCGCCTACAACCACCTGCTGTGCCTCGCGCAGACCAACAACCTGCCCCGTCGCCGGGTGGACGAGGTGCTTGACCTAGTCGGCCTGCCAGCGGTGGCGAAGAAGCGGGCCAAGGGCTTCTCGCTTGGCATGAGCCAGCGGCTGGGCATCGCCGCGACCATGCTCGGCGACCCGAAGGTCGTCATGTTCGACGAGCCGGTCAACGGCCTGGACCCCGAGGGCATCCTCTGGATCCGCAACTTCATGAAGGCCCTGGCGGCCGAGGGGCGGACTGTCTTCGTGTCCAGCCACCTGATGTCGGAGATGGAGAGCACCGCCGACCACCTGATCGTCGTCGGCAAGGGCGAGCTGATCGCGGACTGCTCGATGAACGAGTTCATCGCGAGCTCGTCCGGCTCGGCAGTCCGGGTCAAGACGCCGTCGCCGGACTCGCTGGTGCTGGCGATCGCCGCCGAGGGCGGCAGCGCGACCACCGAGAAGGACGGCACGCTGCTCGTCCAGGGCATGGCCGCGGACCAGGTCGGTGACATCGCGTTCGAGAAGAGCATCCGGCTGCACGAGCTGACAGCCGTCCGGGCGTCGCTGGAAGAGGCGTTCATGGAACTGACCGCCAGCAGCGTCGAGTACCGGGCGGAAGTCCCGAGTGCCGGCATCACAGTTGGAAGTGGGGTCTAAGACATGGCAACCGTAATGACCCCGGCCCCGACGGCGGGCCTGTCGCCACTGCCGCCGACCTCCGGGAAGGCTGGCCTGCGTGGCACGCTGGCCTCGGAGTGGACCAAGATCCGCTCGGTCCGGTCCACTTACTGGACGCTGCTGGCACTGATCGTGGTCGGCGTCGGCCTCGGCGCGCTGATCTCGTGGGCGGGCGCGACCCACGGCACCCACCTGGGCCATGGCGCCGCGCTCGGCTTCGACGCGACCCGCCGCTCGCAGACCGCGCTCACCGAGCTGGGATCGCTGGTGCTGATGGTGCTCGGCGCGATGACGATCACCGCCGAGTACTCGACCGGGATGATCCGCACGTCGCTGACGACCATGCCGCGGCGCGGCTCGGTCTTCGCCGCCAAGCTGATCGTGTTCACCGCGGCGGCGCTCGTCGTCTCGCTGGTGACCTCGTTCATCGCGTTCTTCGTGGGCCAGGCGCTGATGCACAGCACCGGCTACGCCGCCACGATCACCGGCCCGAACGTGCTGCGCGCGGTCATCGGCTGCGCCCTGTACGTCGTGGTGATCGGGATCATGTCCTACGCGTTCGGCACGATCATCCGGCACACCGCCGGGACGATCGCCACCATGGTGGGCGTGCTGTTCATCCTGCCGCTGGTCACCGAGGTCCTGCCGAACGACTGGATCAACGACATCACTCGCTGGCTGCCGAACACGGCGGCCGATGCTGTGCTGTCCACGAACGGCGTCGGCCCGAACGAGTTCTCCGCCTGGCCCCAGCTCGCCGTCACCGTCGGCTACGCTGTGATCTTGCTGATCATCGGAGCGTTCCTGTTCCGCAAGCGCGACGCGTGAGCACGCCTCAATAAGCCCGCGCCGCCAGCCCACCCCCCAGGGCTGGCGGCGCGTCCTTTCCTGGGCGTGCCCGCGGTGGCGACAGCGTGCCCGCGAGCTATCCGGCGGACAACGCGGCGATGACGTCCGGGGTGAGTTCCCCGAGGCCGGACAGGATCACCTGTGCACCTTCGAGTGCGTCCTGGGCCGGGGGGTACTTCGGATGCGGCACCGCGATGACGGCCACTCCGGCCGCCGCGGCCGAGCGCAGCCCGTTCGACGAGTCCTCGATCGCGGCGCACTTGCCAGCCGCGACGCCCAGCCGCTCCACCACCGCCAGGTAAATGTCCGGGGCGGGCTTGCCGCGGGCCACTTGTTCCGATGACAGTGCCACGCCGAACGACGGTCGCAGGCCCGAGGCGTCAAGCACCACGTCGATCAGCGACTGCGGCGCGGAGCTCGCAATCGCCAGCGGCCACCGGCCGGCCAGCGAACGCACCGCGTCGACGGCCCCTGGCATCAGGGGCAGGTGCTCGGCATAGCGCGCAGCCATCGCCTCGATCACGCCAGCGGCCACCTCCGCAGGAGGCCTGCCCACGCCAAGGTCGCCGCTAATGTACGCAGACCACTCGCCGGTGGACATGCCCATCAGCCGGTCCTGCGTGTCCGGCAGCCACCGCCCCCCGTGTGAAGCCACGAACTCCCGCCGGACCTCCTCCCACACCGGCTCGGAGTCGATCAGCACGCCATCCATATCGAACACGACCGCCTGAATCATGCGCACAAGCATGCCATGCCCACCCGGAGCCGCCAATCAACGGGGATGTCATGCTAGACAACAGTGCCGTCACGGCCAACCTGGTAGCCTGTGGTCGGAAATACCACTGTGGTCGGAAATACCACCTGAGTACCTTTTTATGCACGATACGAACATGCGTTGACGTGACAGAATAGCGGGGAGCATACAGCGTGGTAGAGAAGGCGCAGCAAGCCAAGGCGGAGCTGTTGCGGTCGCTACATGGAAGCGGGATCCTCGTCTTGCCCAACGCGTGGGACGCGGTCAGCGCGGCGGTGATCGCAGCTGCCGGGGCGAAGGCGATCGCCACGACGAGCGGTGGGGTGGCCTGGTCGCTGGGCCGAACCGACGGGCACGGGCTGACCCGGCAGGAGATGGTCGAGCAGGTCCGGCGGATCGCCGCCGCAGTGCAGGTCCCGGTGACCGCCGACGTGGAGGGCGGGTATGGCCCGGCGCCGCAGGACGTGGCCATGACCATCGAGGCCGTCGTCGAGGCTGGCGCGACGGGCGTGAACATCGAGGATTCGCGCGCACCGGGCGGGCCCCTGTTCGACCCGCATGAGCAGTCCGAGCGACTGCGCGCGGGTCGCGCCGCGGCTGCCCGGGCCGGGCTGCCCGGCCTGGTGATCAACGTGCGCACCGATGTCTTCCTGTTCGGCGTCGGCGAACCGGAAGGGCCGGCTGGACGACGTGATCGCCCGGGCCGCCGTGTACGCGGAGGCGGGCGCGGACTGCCTGTTCGTGCCTGGCCTGACCGACGTGGCCGCCCTAGCCTCGCTGGTGACGGCGACGTCCCTGCCGGTCAATGTGATGGCGTGGCCGGGCGCGCCGACCGTCGCCGAGTTCGAGGCGGCGGGAGTGCGCAGGGTGAGCCTCGGTACTGCCGTCACCCAGTCGGCCTACACCGTCGCCCAGCGCGCGGCCACCGAGGTACTGACCAAGGGAACATATCAAGAACTGGAGGGCGCACTTGACTTCGACGCCCTGAACGGCTTCTTCGCCCGCTGACACCGCACTGACACCACATAATAACAATTCGCGGGCACGTCAAGGCGCGGCCGAAGTTCGCCTTAGGCAGAGTGTTTGCTCGACTTTCACAAGCTCTTGTGCCGCAGTTCAGCGTCTTGGGTTGTAAAGGCAAGGCTTCATGATTAAGGCCGACGACAAGCAAGCGCCTAGCGGACTAGCGCCAGCTGCCGGGACTGGGCGACCAGGACGCCCGTTGAGTCCCACACCTCAAAGTCCTCCTCGTGGTAGCCGCCGCTCACGAAGCGCGTGTACACACGGCAGGCCAGCCAGCCCGGTGCGGGCCGGCCCCGGACATGCACGGTCAGCTCGATCGTCGTGGAAGACGCGCCGAGCTCAAGCACCGCCGGCGGGGCCGCGTCAACGATGAACGGCAGCGTCAGGGTGTCCGCGGGCAGGCCGTCGGCGAACCGCATCCAGAACTCCATACTCGGCTCGCCAGACGGCTTCCCTGTCAGCCAGCCTGGCACGACAGGAGCCCCGGTACTCGAACCGCCGCGCCATCGAGATGCCCGCGATCCCGCCGATCCGCTCGCACTGCGCAGGGTCGGACAGCTTCGGCGGCGTGGTCCCGGTGTACTCCGGCGCCACCGCCGACTTCGGTGGGGCCGCGCAGAGATCGGCGAAGGCCGCTGTCAGCCGCAGCACCTCCTTGCCACCCTGCTCAAGGTGCGCCTCCCCGAACGCGGTCGTGCGGCCAGAACGGATCACCTCCGTCCGTACCGCCGACCGCCCCGGGTTGCCAGGGCGCAGGAAGAGCCCGAGACCGTGAGGGGGTCAGGGAACGGGAGCCTCGTCGCGAGGGCCTTGAGGCAGGTCGCCATCAGGAAGCCGCCGTTGACGCTGGCCAGGCCGGCCCACCGGTCGTTGATCTCGACCTCGAAGGTGCCCTCGGCCGGGCCCGCGGTGAGCTGGGTTTCCGCGTCGAACTCGAAGTCACCCATCTACGGCAGCGTGAGGATCTCGTGACCGTCCTCGGTGACGAGGATCGTGTGCTCGAACTGGGCGGTCCGCTTGCGGTCCTTGGTGACCGCGGTCCAGCCGTCCCTCCAGACGTCGTAGCTGATCGTGCCGAGCGTCAGCATCGGCTCGATCGTGAACGTCATGCCCGGCTCCATGGTCACGGTGTTGCGCGGGTCGTCGTAGTGCGGGACGACCAGCCCGGAGTGGAAGGTCTTGCCGATCCCGTGCCCGGTGAAGTCACGGACCACGCCGTAGCCGAAGCGGGTGGCGTACTTCTCGATGACCAGGCCGACGGTGTTAAGCGGGCGGCCGGGCGCGACCGCCTTGATGCCGCGGTTCGTCGCCTCGCGGGTCCGCTCGACAAGCAGCCGTGACTGCTCGTCGACCTCGCCGACCAGGAACGTCGCGTTCGTATCGCCGTGCACTCCGCCGATGTAGGCGGTGATGTCAATGTTGATGATGTCGCCGTCTTGGACCACGGTGTCATCGGGGATGCCGTGGCAGATGACCTCGTTGAGTGAGGTGCACAGCGACTTGGGGTAGCCGCGGTAGCCCAGCGGCGACGGGTAGGCGCCGTGGCCGCAGATGAACTCATGGCCCACCTTGTCCAGGAAGTCCGTGGTGACGCCAGCGGCGACGTGCCTGCCGACCTCGTCTAGTGCCTGGGCGGCGATCCGGCCCGCTACTCGCATCGCGGCGATCGTCTCGGGATCCTTGACGTCCTTCTCGCCGAGGGTCGGAGACGGCTTTCCGACATACTCGGGGCGGACGATGTGCGCGGGAACCTGCCGGGCGGGAGAAAGCCGGCCCGGGTGGAGCAAGGTGGCCATGTTTTGCGAGTCTAGTGTCCATGACGGTTAACAGCGAGCAGTGGTGGTATTGCCTTAAGCACAACAGGGTCGAGGACTCCGGCACGTCGTGTCCTGGCAAGGATCTCCTCGGCCCGTACCCGACCCGTGAGGAAGCGGCCCGCGCCCTGGAGAAGGTGCAGGAGCGCAACAAACAATGGGACGACCAGGATTAGGCTAGGCATCGTGAGCAATCAGCCGCCGTCCGGGGGGACGCCCCCAGGCACCCCTCGGGGCATTCCGAGTGACCTTCCGCCGCACGCGCAGGAGCGGCTGGCCGAGATCCGGTCCAGTGGGACCTGGGGATCGGCCCTGACGTCCGAAGAGTTCACCGCGATCCGCTCGGTCGGCTTCGAGGCGGTCGGCCAGGTGCTCGGAGCGGCGGTCTACAACCTGGGCTTCACCGGCGGCTACAGCTGCCCGGGACCATGGGCCGGCGGGTACCCGGGCTACACCGCCCGGACGCAGGTCTCCAGCCGGGGTTACTCCTATGGCTCGTTCGCGCCGCTGGTCCAGACGATGTACGAGGCTAGGAGGACGGCCATCAACCGCATGGTGGAGGAGTGCAGCGTGCTCGGCGGCCACGGCGTGGTCGGCGTGCGGCTGACGATCGGCGGCTTCCCGTCCGGCGGCCTTGAGTTCAAGGCGATCGGCACTGCGGTGCGCGCGCCCGGCGCGGCGCCGCTGCGCCGTCCCTTCACCTCGGACCTGACCGGGCAAGACTTCGCCAAGCTGATCATGAAGGGCTGGGTGCCGGCCGGGCTGGTCCTCGGCATCTCCATCGGCGCCCGCCACGACGACTGGGCAACCCGCGCGCAGACCCGGTGGGGTGCGGGCAACACCGAGATCACCGGCTACACCCAGCTGGTCAACGAGACCCGCCACGACGCCCGGCAGGAGCTGGCGAAGGACGTCAAGCGGCTGGGCGCGGAGGGCGTCGTCATCGCCGACATGGGCCTGCGGGTCTCCGAGCGGGAATGCCCGGTATCGGAGGGCACTCGCGACCACATCGTCGAGGCGACGACGATTGGCACCGCGATCGCCCGCTTCTCGCGGTCCCATGAGGTCGGCGCCCGCCCGGCCCTCGCCATCATGTCGCTTGACCCGAAGCGCCGTCAGGCGGCGCGCACCAACATCGGCGCGAACAGGCTTTAGAGGAGCATGCAGCGATGACCAACACCGAACTTAGCGCGGCCGGGGTACCCCAGGACGCCATCAAGCGCCTCACCGAGCTGCAGCCTGGCAGGGCCGGGTCGATCTTCACCTCCGACCTGTCGGTCAACGAGTTCCTGCTCGTCCGCGAGGCCGGGTTCCGCCCGCTTGGCCTGGTGCTCGGCTCGTCGATCTACCACGTGGGCCTGCAGATCGGGCGGTGGAGCAAGAACCAGGAGCTCGACGTACTGTCCCAGGCCATGTACCACGCCCGCGAGCTGGCCATGACCCGCATGGAGGCCGAGGCCGACGCGCTGGGCGCGGACGGCATCGTAGGCGTGCGGCTGGACGTGGAGCTGAAGGAGTTCGGCGCGGACGTGGCCGAGTTCGTCGCCGTCGGGACCGCCGTCAAGGCGGAGCCCGGCGCGGGCGGCGGTGGCGTGGCCAAGTGGCGCAACAACAAGAACCAGCCATTCACCTCCGACTTGTCGGGCCAGGACTTCTGGACGCTGATCCGGGCCGGCTACGCGCCGCTGGGCATGGTGATGGGCACGTGCGTATACCACATCGCCCACCAGCGGATCGGGTCCATGATCGGCCAGATCGGCCGCAACGTCGAGATCGAGCAGTACACCCAGGCCCTCTACGATGCCCGCGAGCTGGCCATGAGCCGGATGCAGGCCGAGGCGGAGGCATTGCACGCCGAGGGCATCGTCGGTGTCCAGCTCCGCCAGCACAGCCACACCTGGGGTGCCCACACGACCGAGTTCTTCGCGATCGGCACCGCCGTCCGCCCGCTGCGCGACGACCACGTCATCGAGCGCCCGACCATGGTCTTGTCCCTGGATTAGCCGGTCACGCGCTTGGGCCGCTCACGATGTCGAGCAGGCGCGCGACCCGGTCCCGCAGGCCACGTGCGCCCCGAGATCCCCGCGCGCCACTGCCGGCATTCCCGTTACGGCCGCCAGCCGCCGCGCTGACCAGGTGCTGCGTCGCGTCGAAGGAGACGACTGCCGGCGCCGACAGCGACTCGTGCGCCAGTTCCTCAAGATCGGGGTCCGCGCCGCCGTCGAGCGCCAAGATGGTCGCCCCCACGCGGCGGGCGTCGTTAACCCGCTCTAGCAGCGGCACCGGAGCTGTCGCCTCGGCTACCACGAACAGCGTCTCTCCGCGCCGTGCGGCCTCCAGCCGCGACAGCCCCACCGCCAGGTGCGGCGGCGCGCCCGGCGGGGGAGACCAGCGCACCAGCGTCGGCGTCAGGGCCGGCAGCCCCGACAGGCGGCTCTCCTCGTCCAGGTGCGCTGTCAGGTGCCACGGCTCAAAGTCCGGCGTGCCGACCACCAGGAGTCCCCCCGGCGACCGGGGCGAGGACCGCAGCGCCTGCCCGAACTCCCGGGCCCGCTCCAGCCATCCCGTCCGGGCGAGCAATACACGCAGCGTAGCCACCTGGTCCGCATCCACCCCTCCATGGTGCCCCGTCGCGCGCGCGAGCGCACGCTTTGAGAAGATGCCGCTAATAGCAAACGGACGCCGAACGAAAGTCGAGGGCGCTGCGATGAAGTTCGCCTGGCTGTGCAGTCACGAGTCCTACCAGCCCGAAGACCTGGTCGCCCAGGCCGTAGCCGCCGAGCAGGCCGGCTTCGATGTGGTCCTCGGCTCGGATCACTTCCACCCCTGGGTCGATGACACCTCCGCCGCTGGGTTCGTCTGGTCCTGGCTCGGCGCGGCCGCGCAGGCGACCGAGCGCGTGCAGTTCGGGACGGCGGTCACCTGCCCGCTGTTCCACTACCACCCGGCGCTCGTCGCGCAGATGGCCGCGACCACCGACCGGCTGTCGGATGGCCGGCTCCTCCTCGGCGTCGGCACCGGCGAGGCGCTCAACGAGCGGCCCCTCGGCTTCCCGTTCCCCGGCTACGCCGAGCGGCAGGCCCGCATGCAGGAGGCCCTCGAGATCATGCACCGCCTGCTGGCGGGCGACAAGCTGACCTTCGACGGTCAGTACTACACGACCACGACCGCCAAGCTGTACTCCCCGCCGAAGGGACGGGTGCCGATCCTCATGGCAGCCGGCGGCCCGAAGTCCGCGCAGTTCGCTGGCACCTACGCCGACGGCCTCATCACCAGCGTGAAGAACCCGGCTGACACGGTCGCCAACGTCATCGCCCCGTACCGCGAGGCGGCGACCAAGGCAGGCAGGGACCATCTCATCCTCGCCACCCGCTGGATCGTGCTGGCGGCTGACCACGACCAGGCATGGAAGGCCCTGTCCTCCATGCGCGGCCTGCGTGCCCCCGGCCGCCTGGAGGCTACCGACCCAGCCGAGCTGCGGATCAAGGCCGACGAGATGGACCCGGCCGAGGTCCTGTCCTCCTACACCGTCGTGCCCGACGCTGCCAGCCTGATCGAGGCCTACCGCCCGCTGGTCACCGACGTGGGCGCTGACATCGTCTCCATCCAGGTCATGAGCCCGGACCCGCTGGCCGCGATCGAGGCCATCGGCAAGGAAGTCCTCCCGGCGCTGCGGGCCCTGGCCTGATTTTCCATCCCGAACGGGCAGTCGCCGGTCCCTCAACGCCAGCCACTGCCCGTTCGGTATCGGTGGGCATGAAAAAATAGTCCGGTGAGCAACTCATGGGCGGCAGTCGACGACATCATCAGCAGGTACGCGGCGCGCGGGGGCGCACCCGCGATCGCCTACGGGATCGTCAAGGACGGCGAGCTCGTCCACGCGGGGGGAACGGGCGAACGGCTGGCCGGCGGCCGGCGCCCGACGCGGACACCGTGTTCCGGATCGCGTCGATGTCCAAGAGCTTTACCGCGTCGGCGGTGCTCCTGCTGCGCGATGAAGGCGCGCTCGCACTGGATGACCCGGCGGGCAAGTACGTGCCCGAACTGGCCGGCTGGGCGGGCACTTGGCGGGAAGTCGAGGGCGGCCGGGGTCCCGGGCTGGCGGGGCCGGCCGTCGGCCCGATCACGATCCGGCACCTGCTGACGATGACCGCGGGGTTCCCCACCGACGACCCGTGGGGAGACCGTCAGCAGGGCCTGCCGATCGGGGCGTTCAGGTCGCTGCTGGCCGGCGGCGTCAGCGCCAACTGGGCACCCGGTACCCGGTTCGAGTACTCCAACCTCGGCTACGCGATCCTCGGCCTCGTCGTCGCGGCCGCCAGCGGCGTTTCCTACGACGACTTCGTGCGTGTCCGGCTGCTGAGGCCGCTGGGCATGACGCGCACCGGGTACGAGGCGGCGGAGTTCTCCGCCGGAAACCTGGCGCTCGGGTACCGTCGCGGCCCGTCCGGCTGGCAGGAGGTCCCGTTCGACCCGCACGGGGCATTCGCCCCCATGGGCGGGATATTCAGCTGCGTCCGCGATCTCGCGACCTGGGTGACGGGCTTCGCCGCGGCGTTCCCGCCGGGCGTCACGGCGGTGCCGCCAGCCGTTTTCTCTTCGGCCCAGGGCCTGCCATCAGCTTGCGCCGCGCCTGGAGCCGAGCTCAGCGACTGGCACCCCCTTCGCCCCGCGTCGCGGCGGGAGATGCAACTCCCGCAGGTGGTCATCGCGCCGGGCCGCGGCTACCCGCTGCCAGGCAGTCCGGCGGGCGGGCCGGACGCCTACGGCCTGGGCCTGTTCATCGACGAGGACCCGGCGCTCGGCCGGATCGTCAGCCACAGCGGCGGCTATCCCGGATTCGGCAGCAACATGCGCTGGCACGCGCCGACCGGCACCGGCGTCATCGCCTTGGGCAACGGCACCTACGCGCCAATGGGCCAGCTCACTCACCTGGCTCTGGAGGCGCTCGTCCCGAGGCGCCCGGCCGCCTATCACGTAGCACTCGCCCCGGCGGCCACGTCAGCTTCAGCTGTGCCCCGCCAGCCGTCCCACCCGGTGGGCGGCCCGTGGCCGGAGACCCTCGCCGCACGTGCGGCGGTCAGCCACCTGCTCGCGAACTGGGATGACGCCACCGCCGACGCGCTGTTCACCGAGAACGTCGGCCTCGACCGCCCCTACTCCGAGCGGGTGCGGGACATCGCCATGCTGCGTGACCGGCTCGGCGCCTTCGCCGACAGCCCCGACCGCAGGCCGGAACATGACACCCCGGCGCACTCCCGCTGGTTCCTGACAGGGGAAGGCGGCACGGTGCAGGCGCAGATCCAGCTCAACCCGCAGCGCCCGCCGCGCGTGCAGTCGCTGACCCTGGCGATTCCCCCGGCCGCCGGCTCTGCGCTGGCCAAGACCCTTGACGCGGTCGTCGCCTGGCTCAACAGCGGAGAAACGTCCTGGCCACGGGCGGTCCCCGTGGCTAGCGGCACCGACGCGGGACTGCTGCGACGGCGGCTGCGGATGGCGGCCGCCTGGACAGGGGCCGTCGCCACCGGTGCCTACCGCGCCGGGGACGGCGTGGCAGCCGTGACGGTGGAACTGGACGGCGAGCACGCCTTCGCGCTGCTGACCCTGCTGGTGGACCCGTCAACAGGCGCCCTCCGCGCCGCCGACGCCACGGTGTATTGACGGGAAAACATGTTTCCGGACAGCCGCGAGCCTTAAGTGCTGCGCCCGCTACCCTCCTGCCCCCAGGCGGAGCCAGCCCGAATATTCTCAGCCGCCCCGGAATAGATTCCGATACGGGCCCGTTCCGTATCGATAGTGCGGGGCCGCCAGGTCTCGCGTGCGCGCTTCCCACCTTCCCACCTTCCCACCTTCGCGCCTTCGCAACTTCGCAACTTCGCAATCAAGGGGCACATCACTCGTGGATGCACAGACCATCCATCGCCGCCGGTGGCTGATCCTTGGCGTGCTCGTCGTCGGGCTGCTTGCCATCGTCATCGACAACACCGTCCTCAACGTCGCGCTCAAGACCATCGCCGAGCCTGCCGGCCACGGCGGCCTGGGGGCCAGCCAGAGCCAGCTTGAGTGGGCGATCAACTCCTACACGCTGGTCTTCGCGGGCCTGTTGTTCACCTTCGGCGTGGTCGGTGACGGTGCCGGCCGCAAGCGGATGCTGATGATCGGCCTGGCAATGTTCGGCCTGGCGTCGCTGCTGTCGGCCTACTCGCAGAACCCGACCGAGCTGATCTTCGCCCGTGCCGCGATGGGCCTGGGCGGCGCGGCCGTTATGCCGCAGACACTGTCCATCATCTCCAATGTCTTCGAGCCAGCGGAGCGCCCGAAGGCCATCGGCATCTGGGCCTCCGCCGTCGGTATCGGCGTGGCCATCGGCCCGGTCCTTGGCGGCATCCTGCTCGCTCACTTCTGGTGGGCTCGGTCTTCCTGATCAACGTCCCGGTCACCGTGCTCGGCGTGATCGCCGTCGCCCTCACGGTCCCGGAAAGCCGCAACTCCCACGGCGCGAGGATCGACTACCTCGGCGTCCTGGCCTCGATCGCCGGCCTGGTCCTGGTGGTCTACGGCATCGTCCAGGGCGGCGACAACGGGAACTGGGGCAGCGTGAGCGTCCTCGGCCCGCTGCTCGGCGGCCTGGTCGTGCTGGCGCTGTTCGCCTGGCACGAGTCCCGCACCGCCCACCCGGCACTGGACGTCCGGCTGTTCCGTGACCGCAGGCTGTCGGCCAGCGTCGGCGCGATCGCCCTGCTGTTCTTCGGAATGGGCGGCGTCTTCTTCTTCACCAGCTTCTACCTGCAGAACGTCCGCGGCTACTCTCCCCTCGACGCCGGCCTGCTGACCGTGCCGTTCGCCGTGGGACAGATGCTAGGCTCCCCGCGCAGTGCCGCGCTGGTCTCCCGGTTCGGCGCCAAGGCGGCCACCGCGGCCGCGATGGCGGTCACCGCGCTGACCGTGGCCGGGTACGCCACGCTGGGCACGAACTCGCCGATCGCGGTCCTCGCCGTGCTGTTCTTCATCCAGGGCACAGCGATGGGTGTTGCCATGCCGGCCGCGACGTCGGCGACCATGGAGGTACTGCCCCGCGAGCGGGCTGGTGCCGGGTCGGCGCTGACCAACACCGCTCGGCAGGTCGCGGTCGCGCTCGGCGTCGCGGTGCTGGGCTCGATCCTGGCCCAGGGCTACCGGTCGCATCTGTCCCCGGTCCTCGCCCAGCTCCACAACAGTGCCGCGGCGAGCACCGCTGGCCAGTCGATCACCTCTACCCAGGCGGTCGCGGAGCAGCTTGGCAACGCGGGCCGGTTCCTGCTGTCCCCGGCGAACGTCGCCTTCGTCGACTCGATGCGCGTCACCAGCACCGTTGGCGCGGCCGTCTCCCTCATCGGCGCGTTCGTCGTGTTGCGCTGGATGCCGGGCAAGCCGAAGGCTACCGTTGACATCGAGGAGATCGTCGCCGTCGAGGTCGCCAGGGCGGAAAGCGAGCTAGCGGCCGAGCGGCTGCTCGCGGAAGGGTAACTGGTCATGGATGCCGACGTCATGCACGCGACCACAGCTGACGCTCACGCTGACGCCACCGCCGCCCCGGACGCCCCCAAGCGTCCGGGGCGGCCCCGCAGCGAGCGGGCCGAGCAGGCGATCCTTGACGCCGCACTCGAGGCGTTCGCGGAGTGCGGCGCCGAGGGCCTGCGCTGCGAGGATGTCGCGGCCCGGGCAGGTGTCGGCAAGGCCACCCTCTACCGGCGCTGGACCGGCAAGGAGGACCTGCTCATCGCGGCGCTGGCGGCGCTGAAGAGCCCGCTGCCAGTGCCTGGCGGCGAGTCCGCCCGCGGCGATCTCATCGCCATGCTGGCGGTAATGGCCCGGGACTCCGATGACCCCCGCTACGCGCGGCAGTCCGCCATGCTGCACGGTGAGGGGGAGCGGCGGTACCCCCGGCTGCTGGCCCGCTACAAGGAGACGGTTGTCGAGCCGCGCCGCGAGACCGTCCGGCAAGTGATCCGGCACGGCATCGAGACCGGAGAGCTTCGTGGCGACACCGACGTCGAGATCGTCATGCTTACCCTGACCGGTGCTGTCCTGGCCCGCAGCAAGGACGACCCGGGCGACACCGCGCAGGACTTCGCGGTGCGCGTCGTTGATCAGCTCCTGCGCGGCATGGCCGCTAGCGCGTCTGGCGCCAGCGGTTCGTGATGGGCAGGCGGCGGTCCCGGCCAAAGTTCTTGGGGCTGATCTTCGGCCCCGGCGGGTACTGCCGGCGCTTGTACTCGGCGGTGTCGATCAGCCGGATCACCCGCATCACCAGCTCCGGGTCGTTGCCCGCCGCGATGATCTGCGCTGACCCCATGTCTTTGGCGACATAGTCGTCGATAATCGCGTCGAGGACCTCATACGACGGCAGCGAGTCGGTGTCGAGCTGATCGGGGGCAAGCTCGGCGGACGGAGCCTTGGTAATCGAGTTCTGCGGGATTGGGGCAGTAAGGCCGGCCCGTTCGGCCTGGGAATTCCGCCACCTGGAAAGGTCCCACACCAGCGTCTTCGGCACGTCCTTGATGACCCCGAAGCCGCCCGCCGAGTCGCCGTAGAGGGTCGAGTACCCGGTGGCGATCTCGCTCTTATTGCCGGTCGTCAGCACTAGGTGTCCCTCGGCGTTGGACAGCGCCATCAGCGTCACGCCGCGCACCCGCGACTGCAGGTTCTCGGCGGGCAGCCCGGAGGAGGGGAAGTCGCCGCCGAGCTCGGTCATGAACGCGTCGACCATGGCCTTGATCGAGATCGTGCGGGCGTGCAGCCCCTGCCGCTGGGCCAGGTCCTCGGCGTCGGTCACCGAGTGATCAGTGGACCACTTGCTCGGCATCAGCACCACGTAGACGTTGTCCGGCCCGATCGCGTCGGCCGCGATCGTCGCCGTCAGCGCGGAGTCGATGCCGCCCGACAGCCCGAGGATCACCGACTTGAACCCGTTCTTGCGCACGTAGTCCCGGGTGCCAAGGACTAGCGCGGCGTACACCTCGCCGTGATCATCAAGCCTGGGCCAGAACGGGCCGTCTCCCTGCGCGGTCCCGCCCGTCCGGCCTGCCCGGTCAGTATCCTCAGTCTCGCTCGCCTCAAGCTCCTCTGGCGCCTCGGCGGACCTGAGCTCGGTGTCGGCGAGCCCGGGCAGCGAGACGCGCTGGATCGTGATCAGCGTCCCGTCCCCGGCGTCAACGGGGCCATCGGCGTCGCCCGACGCGACGGGCAGGTCAAGGTCGGCGACGATCAGCGCCTCCTCGAACTGCGGCCCGCGTGCCAGTGGGGTCCCGTCGGCGGCGACGAGGATCGAGTCGCCGTCGAAGACGAGCTCGTCCTGCCCGCCGACCTGGTTGCAGTAGGCCAGCGCCGCTCCCGCCTCGCGGGCCTTGCGCTGCACCAGCTCCAGGCGGACATCGTCCTTGCCGCGCTCGTAGGGCGAGGCATTCGGCACGACGAGGAGGCCGGCCCGGGCATGCTTGGTGACCGCCACCGGCCCGCCGTCTTGCCACAGGTCCTCGCAGATGGCGACCGCGACGTCAACGCTGTCCCCATCGTCGGTCGGGACCCGGAAGACCGGCAGCGTGCTGCCGGGGATGAAGTAGCGGTACTCGTCGAAGACGCCGTAGTTCGGCAGGTGGTGCTTGGCGCTCGTGATGACGACCTGGCCGCCGTACAAGACGGCGGCGGCGTCCAGCGGCGCGCCGGCCGGCTGCCCGGTGCGGTCCGCGAGGTCGGTCCGCCGGTCCAGGTAGCCAGTGACGACGGCGATGCCGCCGAGGCCCTCGACGTTCAGCAGCTCGGCGAGACCGCGCAGCGCGTTGATCGACGCCTCCACGAAGGAGCCTCGCAGTGCCAGGTCCTCCACTGGGTACCCGGTCAGCGCCATCTCGGGAAACACGACGACCCGCGCACCGCGCGCGGCGGCCTTGGCTGTCCAGCTGGCGATCAGCTCGGCGTTCCCGGCCAGGTCGCCAACAGTGGGGTTCACTTGCGCAAGCGCGATCCGCATGTTCGGCACGGTACCTAGCTTATTAGGGGCGCTTCCCGGGCTATCGCCGCGCGTCCTGCCACAGCTCCCGCTCGGCGGGGCGGGGATCGCTGACGACGGCAGGAGGCACGTCGAAGACCATGGTGGCGCGGCTGGCGGTGTCGTAGGCCGGCCAGCCGGGATCGCCGGCACTCGCGAAGGCGACCCACGCGGAGTGCATGGCCGCGCCGAGTTCCGCCGGAGGCGTGGGACCGGTCAGCCCGGCGAGTCCCTTCTCGTCCAGGGTGTCGAAGACAAACGGCAGCTCGGCGGCGTGGCACGCGCCCAGGCGGCCGTCAAAGGTGGGCGGCTGCCAGGTGAACTCGTAGACGAAGGCGGAGCCGGGGCGGCGGCTGGCATAGGCCTCGGCGAGCCGCAGCGCGGGGATGCGGTAGAACCAGTCGGTCACCAGCCGGTGGTGCAGCCCGGCGAAGCTGTCGTCCGGGTGGCCGGCGCGGTAGACGGCGAGGGCGATTTCGGGATCTAGCCCGTAGCCGGCCGCGACGGCGCGCGCCAGCGGCTCGGTGATCAGGTCGAACATGCCCGTGGGCACCGTGAACAGGCGGAGCTCATCGCTGTTGGTGCCGATGAGGACATCGATGTCCGGGGCCTGCCCGTCCGCCACGGCAGTAGCGGGGTGCCGCGGCAGCACGGTGCCGTCGACGACCGGCTCGAACGGCATGAGGTTGCCCGCGACCTCGCCCCAGCGGGCCGGGTCAGGGTTGGCGGATATCTCCGTGCGCAACTGCTGCTGGGCGGCGAGCAGCAGGTCTTGCGGGACGCGTCCGAGCGCGTCCCGCGTTGGCGTGACGTCCAAGATTGCGGCCAGCCGCCGCGTGACCAGCAGCGCGCTGGCCGGGGTGATGGCGTGATGGGCGGCCCCGCTTTGCAAGATCGCGCGATGGAACAGCCCCGCCGCGGACGGCATGGCAAGCAGCGCGCCGATGCTCATGGCGCCCGCCGACTGGCCGAACACGGTGACCCGGCTCGGGTCGCCGCCGAACGCGGCGATGTTGTCCCGCACCCAGCCGAGCGCGGCGACTTGGTCGAGCAGGCCCAGGTTGGGCACCGTGTCCTCGTCCTCCAGGTAGAGGAACCCGTCGGCGCCGAGCCGGTAGTTGAGGGTGACCAGCACCACTTTGTCGCGAGCGAAGGCGGTCCCGTCGTAGCCGGGTACCGCCCCGGAGCCGTTGGCGAACGCTCCGCCGTGCAGCCAGACCATCACCGGGGCGCTCCCCGCGGGGCCGGGGGTCCAGATATTGAGGTTGAGGGACTCCTCGCCGGGGATGTCCGGCTCGGGCAGCAGCACGTCGAAGGGCGCCACGTAGGGGGCCTTGAGGGCGGTCGGCCCATAGCTAGTGGCGTCGCGCACCCCGGTCCACGGCGCGGGCGGTGCGGGCGGACGGAAGCGGCGGGACCCGGTGGGCGCTGCGGCGTAGGGAATGTTCCGGAACGCCGCGCCGCCGCTGTCCAGCGGCAGGCCGCGTACCGGGCCGTGCGCGGTGGCCACTACAGGCTGCATGATCATCCTCCGTTGCTGAGCCCGGCCATGCGCAGGGCGAGGGACACGTAGACCTCGGCGACCAGCTCGCCGGACGCCGGCTGGTCGGGGCCGAACCAGTGGGCGACCTGCATGCCGAGCGCGCCGATCGCGGTGGCGGTCAGCAGCAGGTCCGGGACGGTGAACAGGCCGTCCTTCACGCCGCGTTCCAGGGTTTCGATTACCAGCCTGCGGCAGTCAGCCCGTAGTGCCAGCGCGGGCTGCGCCAGCGCGGGATCGAGGGCGTGCAGTTCGCTGTTGGTGACCACCGCCAGCAGCGGGAACTCGGTGTGCAGCAGCACGTGCGCACGGACCAGGGCCGCGAGCCGCAGGTCGGCGGGGGACTCCGGCGGCAGCGCCGCGACCGCCCCGGTCATCCGCGCCGCGAGCTCCCGGTGGCCGGTCAGCACCAGGTCGGCGAGTACCTGCTCCTTCGAGGGGTAGTGGGCGTAGAGCGTGGCGGAGTTGATCCCCACGCGCTGGGCGATCGCGCGGATCGACGTGCCGTGAAACCCGGTCTCGGCGAACAGCGCGAGGCTCGCCTGCAGGATGCGCCCGCGCGTGCCGGGCGGGCGCACGCCCTCGGGCAGGGCAGCCTCGACAGCGGCTACCCGGCGGGGATTCCACTCAGGCACGTCCAAGGATCGGCTCCTCAACTCGGGGCCAGAGCTACAACCAATCGATTGGTTGACATCGTAGTGCATACCGGAGATCGTGTCTTCTAGCGCCCGGTATCAACCAATCGATTGGTTAGATGGAGCCGGGGCGTCCCTGCTAGCGAAACCGGAGTGTGTGCAATGGCGTTCCGCTACCGACCCCGCTACCGTCCCCGCCTGTGGCATGCCCTGATCGCCGCCTCGGCGGCGCTCCTGGCCGTCCTGGCCCCCGGCACAGCCAATGCGGCCAGCGCCGGCCCCCTGTCCTCCTACGACATCACCGGCGTGTACGTCGCCGGGGTTTCCTCCGGCGGGTTCCTCGCCACCCAGCTCCAGGTCGCCTACTCGGGCACCTTCAACGGGGCCGGCATCTTCGCCGCCGGGCCCTACGACTGCGGCGAGGGCAACGTCATCGACTTCGAGACCTGCGACCTGGGCATCAGCGACAGCCAACTGGAGGCGCAGGCGCAGACCTGGGCCCAGAAGGGACTGATCGACCCGCTCTCGAACCTGCAGGGCAAGCCGGTCTACGTCTACCACGGCACGCTCGACCCGGTCGTCAACACGCTGATCGCCAACGCCGGCGTCTCCTTCTACCAGAACTTCGGCGCGAACGTTAAGTACCACAACTCGGACCCCGCCGGGCATTCCTGGGTCACCCCCCTTGGGGTAGTCGCCTGTCCGGAGACCTCCGCGCCGTTCCTCAACAACTGCGGCGACGACCCCGAGGGCGAGATGCTCAGCCACTGGCTCGGCAGCGTCAATGCGCCCAACGACGGCACCCCTGAGGGCACCCTCACCTCGTTCAGCCAGAACGACTACGTGCCCGGCGGCAACGCCGCCGGCATCTCCATGGGCTCTACCGGCCTGCTCTACACCCCGCCCGCCTGCGCCAGTGGCGCTGCCTGCAAGCTCGTCGTGGCCCTGCACGGCTGCCTGTCAGGCGAGTACCTCGACGGCGACCTGTTCCCCGAGCTCGCCAACCTTGACACCTATGCCGACACCAACAACCTCGTGGTCCTCTACCCGCAGGCCATCGCGAGCGTCCTGCCATACAACCCGGAAGGCTGCTGGGACTGGTGGGGCTACACCGGCAGTAACTTCGCTGTCAAGTCCGCGCCCCAGATGACCTCGATCGTCAACATGGTTCACGCCCTCGGCGGCTGACCAGCCCCCCCACGAGCCTGGCCTGCCCTCCAAGGAAGGGCAGGCCAGGCGCCCGCCTCCCTGCACGTTCTACGTGGTAATACCTGAGTGTGTAGTTAGGCCACAAATTTGGCTGCGTAACTACACACCATGATGCATCCGTCCTGACCCAGGGGACTTCCCGCTGGCGTAGGGTTCTCGCGACGTTTCGGGCGACATGAGAATGGAGTATGCGGATTCCGCTGAAGCTGCCCCCGGCGCTATCGCCGAAGCCAGACGTGGCCGAGGCCAGGGCACCGCGGGCCTCGCTGCCCGCCAGGAGCGGGAGACGGTGGCGGGACAGCTGGCTTGAGCTGATCTTGGCCGTCGCCGTCGTCGCCGTGCTCATTGTCTGCCAGGACCATGTCTGGACCGCGCCCCTGCTGCTCGTCCCGCTCCTCGCGGTGCCGCCCGCGCTGGCCGGCATCGGGGCCAGCACTATCTGGCGGCCCCTGGCGTTCGGGGCCGCCGCCGAGATCGCCGCCGCGATCGTCACGGTCATCGCGAAAGGCGATACGCACGAGATCCCCGTGGCCACCTTGGTCGCGACGGCGATCGTCACCGCCATCAGCGCCGTCGCCGCCCGCCTAACTCACTGCGCCCTGACGGCCAGGCTCACCGACAGCATCAGGGCCAGCCTGGACAGCAGCACGCAGCAACAGCTCGCCAACGCCGTCTCGGTCGCCGAGGTCGCCCAGCGCGCCGTCCTGCGACCGCTGCCGGAGGCAGTCGGAGGGTTCCGGCTCGGCGTCGTCTACCTGGCCGCCGCCGCCGACGCGAAGGTCGGCGGGGACCTGTACGACGTGGCGATGACCCCCTTCGGTACCCGGGTGATCATCGGCGACGTCCGTGGCAAGGGCCTCGGCGCGGTCGAGGTCGCCGCCGACGTGCTGGGCCGGTACCGGCAGATCGCGCACGAGGTGCACACCCTGCCCGAGCTCGCCCGGCGGCTCGACGCGGGCCTGTCGCGCAACTGGGGGGAGCACGAGGAGTTCGTCACCGCGCTGCTGGCGGAGTTCGACCCGCGAACCGGCATGGGGCAGATCTTCAGCTGCGGTCACCCGCCAGCCATGCTGATCAGCACTGGCGAGGGCACCGTCCATGCCCTGGAGGTGCCTGCCCCCGCGCCCCCGCTTGGCCTGATGACCCTCGGCGACCTGTCCGGGGCCGGGCGCAGGGTCGACCTTAAGCCGAACGATCAGCTCCTCCTCTACACAGACGGCGTCACTGAGGCACGCGACAAGTCTCGCTCCTTCTACCCGCTGCAGGAGCGCCTGGCGCATCTGGCGGCGAACGCGGCGGGCGGTGCCGGGACCCGGGCTGACCTGCTCGGGCTGCTCCGCGCCGACCTGCTCAAGTTCGTCGGCGAGCCGCTCGACGACGACGCGGCCTTGCTGTTGGTCCGCGCGCCCGCCGCGTGGCCCGCACCGGTGCGGGGCGGGGTGCGAGCCATCACCACGTGAACGAGGGCGCAGGCATGCCGCAGCGGCCCAGGTCGGCCCTGCGCGGAAGGTGACAGGCAGCGAGCAAAAAGTAACCGCTGGGAAGCAAAAAGTAACCGCCGGGAAACGAGACTGGCCCCGCGGAGCTGGTACGGTGGCGACGCAGCGCGCCGTGGGCGGACGCTGGTATCGCGCTACTTGCTGAAACGTCTAAGGTGATGTCGTGGACAGGCAGGAAGAATTCGTACTGCGCACGCTGGAGGAGCGGGACATCAGGTTTGTCCGGCTCTGGTTCACCGACGTGCTCGGCGCCCTCAAGTCCGTCGCCGTCGCGCCCGCTGAGCTTGAGGGTGCGTTCGCGGACGGTATCGGTTTCGACGGGTCGGCCATCGAGGGCTTCGCCCGGGTGCACGAGGCAGACATGATCGCGCGCCCCGACCCGTCAACATTCCAGCTGCTGCCGTGGCGGGGTGAGTATCCCGGCGTCGCGAGGATGTTCTGCGACATCCTGCTGCCCGACGGCTCCCCGAGTTACGCCGACCCGCGCTGGGTGCTCAAGCGCAACCTGAGCAAGGCCTCCGAGATGGGCTTCACCTGCTACACGCATCCGGAGATCGAGTTCTTCCTGCTTCGAGACCGCCCGGAGATCGGCTCCACCCCGATCCCGGTCGACAACGGCGGCTACTACGATCACACGCCGCACAGCCTGGCCCACGACTTCAGGCGAATGTCGATCACGATGCTTGAGGCCATGGGCATCTCGGTTGAGTACAGCCACCACGAGGGCGCGCCCGGCCAGCAGGAGATCGACCTGCGGTACGCCGACGCGCTGACCACGGCCGACAACATCATGGCGTTCCGCCTGGTGATGAAGGAGGTGGCGATCGAGCAGGGCGTATGGGCCACGTTCATGCCCAAGCCGTTCACCGAGTACCCGGGGCTCCGGCATGCACACGCACGTGTCCCTGTTCGAGGGCGACCAGAACGCCTTCTACGAGGCTGGCGCGGAGTACCAGCTGTCGAAGACCGCGCGGGCGTTCATCGCCGGCCTGCTGCGGCACGCCCCGGAGATCACCGCCGTCTGCAACCAGTGGGTCAACTCCTACAAGCGGCTGTGGGATGGCACCGGGCGCACCGCCGGCGCCGGCGGCGAGGCACCGGCCTACGTCTGCTGGGGCCACAACAACCGCTCCGCCCTCGTCCGCATCCCCATGTACAAGCCGCACAAGGGCAACTCGACGCGGCTTGAGTTCCGCTCGATTGACGCGGCCTGCAACCCGTACCTGGCGTTCGCCTGCATCCTTGGTGCCGGGCTGAAGGGCATCGAGGAGGACTACGAGCTCCCGCCGGGCGCGGAGGACGACGTGTGGGCGCTGACCCCGGCCGAGCGCCGAGCGCTGGGCATCCGCCCGCTGCCGGCGAACCTCGACGAGGCCATCAAGGTCATGGAGCACAGCGAGCTGGTCGCTGAGGTCCTCGGCGAGCACGTCTTCGACTTCTTCCTCCGCAACAAGCGCGACGAATGGGCTGAGTACCGCCGTGAGGTCTCCCGCTTCGAGCTAGACCGTTACCTGCCCACGCTCTAGATTTCCCCGCCGACCTGGCGCTGCGGTCAGGCGGGGCTGATCGTGACGCTGCCCACGTCCGAGGACGCGCTGATAACGCTGCTAGCGGTCGTGCTCTGGTGGACCGTGACGGTGGAACTGCCAATGTAGGTGTGGGCGTGCACCCGGTAAGCGGCCACGGGCGGCAGCGTCAGCGTGATCGGCCCGGCGGTCGTCGACGCGCTGACCGAGGTCGGCACGGCCAAGAACGCGGCGCTGATCTCGCCCGCTGTGGACTTGAACGTGGCGGCCGGTGAGGTCAGGGCGGTTGCGGTGATCACCCCGGTCAGAGTCTGCGCCCGCAGCGGGCCGGCCAGCGAGGCGAGGGTGATGGCCCCCTCACGGTCAGACACCTGGACCGCGACCCGGCGCGGGACGTCGATGACGTAGGAGACGCCGCAGGTGAGCTGGAGTGGGCAGGAGTACGCCAGGGTCAGCGTGCCGTCACGGTCGACATGGCTGGTAGACGGCGGCTTCGCGGAGCCAGAGTAGTACGCCTGCTCGGTCACCGTGACCGTGGCAGCCGAGGTCCCCGTCACCGTGATCGTGCCAGCGCCGCCGTTGACGATGACCGTGGACACGGGTGAGGTGACGGTGTAGGACCTCGGCCCTGCCGAGGACGCGTCGGGCCCGGGTGCCGCATGAGTGCCGGTCGGACTGAGAATGGCGGTACCGCAGCCGCTCACCGCCAGCATGACGGCGCCTGCCGCGAGCATGGCACCGCCCGCCGAAGCGACCCGCCATCTCCTGGACACGATTCGACAGTATCCCATGACAGCCGGTCAGGGGAGCTCCAGCTCAGTCCTCGAACCGGCCCGCGAGGTACCGGGCCAGGAACCTCTCGGCCGCCGTGTAGAACCTGATCCGGTTCTCCGGCTTGGCGAAGCCGTGCCCTTCGTCGGGAAACAGCATGTACTCGTGCTCGATCCCCGCCTCCGTCAACGCGGCGACGATCTGCTCGGACTCGGCCTGCTTCACCCGGGGGTCGTTCGCGCCCTGCGCGATCAGCAGCGGGATCTTGATGTCCCCCGCCCGTGACAGCGGCGACCGCGACCACAGGAACTCCGCGTCGTCAACCGGGTGCCCGACCCGCCGGTACAGCGCGGCGGCGGCGGTTGCCCAGTACGGCGGGATCGTCTCCAGCAGCGTCTTGAGGTTGGACGGCCCCACGATGTCGACCGCGCAGCAGAAGACGTCCGGCGTGAACGCCGCACCGACCAGGGCCGCGTAGCCGCCATACGACCCGCCGTAGATCGCGACCCGCGCCGGGTCGGCCCACCCCTGGGCGACTACGCAGGCGACCGCGTCGATCAGGTCATCGTGCATCTTGCCACCCCACTCGCGGTCCCCAGCGGCGGTGAACGCCTTGCCGTACCCGACCGAGCCCCGGTAGTTGACCTGCACGCACAGGTAGCCACGGTTGGCGAGCCACTGCGCCTCGGGGAGGAAGCCCCACATGTCGCGTGCCTGCGGGCCGCCGTGCACGTTGAGCACCGTGGGCAGCCCGGTGCGGCCCAGCCCCGGCGGGAACGTCACGTACCCGTGGATCACGAGGCCGTCTCGCGCGGTGAAGGTGAAAGGCTCCATGGGCGCCAGTTCGTACCGCGACAGGGCCGGCTGGTGCTCGAACAGGAACCGCGCCGTCTTCGTTGCCCGGTCGTACAGGTAGTACGGCTCCGGCCCGGCGTCGTTGGTGAACCCGACGAGGAACATCGTGTCGGCATCGTCGCGCCCGGCGAACCGGGGATCGCCAGGATGCAGCGCCCGCATCGTCTTGAGGTCTTCGGCAAGAGCCTCGTCAAGGACGATGTACTGGGTCCGCTCCTTCAAGACGGTGACGATCTGCGGCTCAAGCGTGTCGGGGTGCAGCAGTGCGCCCGACACGTCAGCCTCCGGGTCCGACACGATGACCGTCTCCGCTCCGGTGCCCAGGTCGACCCGGGCGAGCCGTCCCGTGTCCGACCCGGCGGCGCTGATCATCAGCAGCGACTTCCCGTCGGCACTGAACGCGACGACGTCACTGGACGTCGCGTCCTCGGCCGGGATGGACAGCAAAGTGCGCCACTGCGAGTCTCCGGAGTCCCGCACCAGCAGGTCGAAGCTGCCGTCCGGCTGCGGCTGCAGCGCGCCCCGCACCACCAGGTCCTCATCGCTGATCCAGCCGGCGAAGCCCGGGTTCTCGATCTCCTGCACCAGCGCGCCGGTCGCCAGGTCCAGCCGGTACACGTCGTGCAGTTGCGGGTTGTCCTTGTTGATCCCGACGAGGACCTCACCCGGCTTGCGCTTGCTGGCCCCGATCAGCATCGCGTGGATGCCCTCGAACGGGGTCAGGTCGCGGCGGTCAAGACCCGGCGTGCCCAGGTCAACGTCGTACAGCCGCCAGTTCTCGTCCCCGCCGGCGTCCTGGATGTAAAACACGTGCCTGCTGTCATGCGCCCAGGAGATGAACCGGATGCCCCGGTCGGTGTCATCGGTCACCGCCCGCGCCGCGTCCCAGTCGACGCCGGTGACGCTGATGGGCGCGACCCATACGTTCAGCACGCCATCGCGCGGGGCGACCCACGCCAGTTGCGAGCCATCAGGGGACAGTTGGGGGCTGGTCCGCTCAGGGTTGCCGAAGAGCACGCTGCGCGGGATGAGTTCGACCATGCACCATGCCTATCACAGTGCCCGGCCGCCGGTGTGACACCCGCGTCCCGCTGGGCTGCGGCCCGCCTGGAAACCGTGATATCACCGCGGGCATGCTACTGACGCGTTTGCTGGCCGGTATAGCGTTAGGGGCGTGGGTGGCAAGGAGCCTGCGGGCAGCGGTGACTGGACTGAGCGAGAGCGACGAGGCGACCGGGCGCCGGGCGTTCGTACGACCTCTCTTGCCGGCCGGCTGGCTCGGATGGGCTTCGCGGACGTGCCACGGGCATCGGCGATCCTTGCCGAGATCGGAACCGCCGCGGACGGAAGCGGGGCGGCCCACGACGATGGGCTGCTTGCCGCGCTCGGGACGGCGTCCGATCCCGACCTCGCGCTGGCCAGCCTCGCCCGGCTCGCCGAGCGGGATCCCGAGATCGCGCGCGAGCTGCGCGCCGATGGAGGCTTGCGGGACCGGCTCATCGTGGTCCTTGGCGCCAGCACGGCCCTCGCCGATCACCTCGCCCGGCACCCGGCCGACCTGGACGTCCTGCGCGGACGGCCGGGCCGGGACCGCCCCACCCCAGCCAGCATCCGGGCCGAGTTGCTGCGCGCCGTGGGTGCCGATCCCGGCGAGAGCGAGCCGGTGGCCGCCATGGAGTCCGATCATGCCAGGCACCCAGCCGCCCTGGCCGCCGCCTACCACCGCCGCCTGCTTCACCTGGCCGCGGGCGACCTCGCCGGCGATGCCGCGGTGGACCAGGTCGCCGAGGAGCTCGCCGACCTGGCCGGCGGTGTCCTGGAGGCCGCCCTGGCGGTGGCCAGGAGCGAACTGCCGCCCGGCACCGCGTTCCCCAAGCTCGCCGTCATCGCCATGGGCAAGTGCGGCGCCCAGGAGCTGAACTACGCCAGCGACGTGGACGTCATCTTCGTCGCCAGCGACGACACCGACCAGGCAGGCCTCAAGGCGGCCACCCAGCTGGCCACCCGGATGATTGGCGCCTGCGGGCAGTTCACCCCTGAGGGCACGAGCTTTCCTGTCGACCCGAACCTCCGACCCGAAGGCCGCAACGGCCCCCTCGTCCGCACCCTAGCCAGCCACCTGGCCTATTACGACCGCTGGGCGAAGACCTGGGAGTTCCAGGCGCTGCTCAAGGCCCGCCCGGCGGCCGGTGATGCGACCCTGGGCAAGGCCTACGCCGACGCGGTCGCCCCGCTGGTCTGGCAGGCGTCCCAGCGCGACAACTTCGTCCAGGACGTGCAGGCCATGCGCCGGCGCGTGGAGTCCACACTGCCCAAGAACATGGCCGGCCGCGAGCTCAAGCTCGGCCCCGGCGGCCTGCGCGACATCGAGTTCGCCGTCCAGCTCCTGCAGCTCGTCCATGGCCGCGCTGACGCCCGGGTACGGGTCCCCGGCACGCTGCCCGCCCTCGCGGCGCTCGCCGGCGGCGGCTACGTGGGACGCGAGGACGCCGACGACCTCGCCGCCGCCTACCGTTTCCTGCGCCAGACCGAGCACCTGCTCCAGCTCTATCACCTGCGCCGGACCCACACCCTGCCCGACGATCCCGCCGTACTTCGCAGGCTCGGGCGCGCGATGCATCTCCTTTCCGATGCCGAACGGGTCGGCTCAGGCCCCACCGAAGCCGTCCCAGCCCGGGCTGGAATCCGCGGCCCCGTGATAACAGCAACAAGCGCTGCGACGTCACCCGGCCGTGGGGACCCGGCGGCCGCGTTCGGCGAAGCGTGGCGTAAGCACGCGCTTCGGGTCCGCCGCCTGCATGAGAAGCTGTTCTACAGGCCGCTGCTTGACGCGGTCGCCCGGCTGCCGACCGAGGCCGCCCGGCTGACCCCAGAGGCGGCCAAGGCCCGCCTGGAAGCCCTCGGCTACGCCGACCCCGCCGGGGCGCTGCGGCACATTCAGGCGCTCACCACCGGGGTGCGGCGGCGGGCCGCGATCCAGCGGACCCTGCTGCCCGTGCTGCTCGGCTGGTTCGCCGACGAGGCCGAGCCGGACGCCGGGCTGCTGGCGTTCCGCCAGGTCAGCGAGGCGCTGGGGGAGTCGCCGTGGTACCTGCGGCTGTTGCGCGACGAGACCAAGGCGGCCCGCCGGATGGCCTGCGTGCTTGCCTCCAGCCGATATGCCACCGGCCTGCTGCTGCGGGCCCCGGACGCCGTGGCCATCTTCGCTGACGACGAGGAGCTCGTGCCCCGGCCGCTGGCCACCATCCGCACCGAGATGATGGCGGCCGCCACCCGGCACGAGAGCGACGCAGACCAGGCGGCGGTCGCGATCCGTTCGATCCGGCGGCGGGAACTGCTGCGGATCGCGTCGGCCGATGTGCTGGAGATGTCCAGCCTGAAGGACGTGGGCGAGGCGCTGACCGCCGTCACGGACGCGGCGCTGGATGCCGCGCTCGCAGTCGCTGTAGCGGGAGTCGAGAAAAGCCTGGGCAAGAAGCTCCCGACGCGGTTCGCCGTGATAGCGATGGGCCGGTATGGCGGGCACGAGACCGGCTACGGCAGCGATGCCGACGTGGTGTTCGTGCATGACCCCCGCCCCGGCCTCGACGCGGCCGGGGACCGGGAGGCCTCGGACGCGGCTCAGACGGTCGCCGCCGAGATGCGCCGGCTGCTGGAGCTGCCGGCCCCGGACCCGCCGCTGGTCCTTGACGCAAGCCTGCGCCCGGAAGGACGTCAGGGTCCGCTGGTGCGCAGCCTGGCCGCGTGCCGCAAGTATTACGCCGGGCGCGGCGCCCCGTGGGAGTACCAGGCGCTGCTGCGGGCCGAGTTCACCGTGGGCGACGCGTCGCTCGGCGCGGACTTCATCGCTCTCGCCGATGAGTACCGCTATCCGGTGGCCGGACTAAGCGAGCACGCGGCGCGAGAGATCCGCCGGATCAAGGCCCGCGTCGAGGCCGAGCGCATCCCGCGTGGCGTCGAGCCCGCCCGGCACCTCAAGCTCGGACCTGGTGGCCTGTCCGATGTGGAGTGGACCGTCCAGCTGCTGCAACTCCAGCACGGCGCCTCGGTGCCGGGGCTGCGTACGACGAAGACCCTCCAGGCCCTAGACGCGGCGGTCGGCGCCAGCCTCGTGGATGCGGCCGACGCGGCGGCACTGAGCGAGTCCTGGCAGCTCGCGGCTCGCATCCGCAACGCCATCATGCTGGTACGCGGCCGCGCCGACGACGCCCTGCCGTCCCGCCATGCCGAGCTGACGGCCGTAGCCCGGCTGCTTGGCTACCGGCCTGCGGGCACCGTCAGCGCTGGCTATGGGAAGGCAGGCGCCAGCGGAGTGGAGACCGTCGAGCCCGCCCAGGCGCTGGAAGGTGACTACCGGCGCACCGCCAGGCACGCAAGAGCGGTCATGGAGCGCCTGTTTTTCGGCTAGCGCAGTTCCGAGGTGCCCTGGCTATGCCGGTGTTCAGCGGGAACGCGGTGATTTTGGGGGTCGCGATCATCGGCGGGCCAGTCGCGCATTCTTCCGGCGGTCCCGGAGGCAGAGCGCGTCATGAGGGACTCGCTTTGATACTCGATGGCCCGGGCGCGCAATTCTTCCTCCGCGATCTTCCTGAGCGCCTTGGGCAGCTCCGCCACTATGACATCAGCATACAGCGCGGCTAGGCCGGCATCCTGGGCCGAAGCGCCATTTCCGCGGCTGCGGGCTGGCTGGCGCTGGCCCGGCAGTCAGGCTCCGGGGCGTGCCCGAAGCCGCCGTCCTCGTTCTGGTACGCCAAGACCGCATCCCGCACCGGCTGCGCTGTTCCGCCGTGGAATAGCCGCTCGTAGACGCGGCGGTCGGCAACCCTCGCCTGCTGCGCCAGGAACCGCTCGGCCGCTTCAAGATCAGGAATCTTCTTCGTGCCCATTCCCCCCATCCCAGCACCAGGGGCAGCCGCCCGCCTTGAACGAAGCGGCCGTCCCCGTCCGCCTGGCATGCTGGAGGCATGGCGGCGTCGGGCGGGGAACACGGCATGGGCTGGGTGCCGGACGGCGCGTGGCTGGCGCCAGGGTACGCAGAATGGGCACCCCCCGAGCCGCTGCGCGGCATGGTTGCCTGCCTGTGGACAAGCGTCGCACCAGACAGCGCCAGGCGGGACGCCCTGGTGCTGCCTGACGGGTGCAGTGACCTCATCTGGGAGCAGGGAGCGGGCTCGTATGTCGCAGGCCCCGACACTGGCCCGGTGGCTACCAGCACCCCGCCCGGGACCGTCATCGTCGGTGTCCGGTTCCGGCCGTCGGCCGGCGGTCCGGCACTCGGCCTGCCGCTGAGCGAGATCCGCGACCAGCGCGTTGACCTCGCCGGACTACTGTCCCCGTCGCGGTATACCGCCCTGGCGAGGCACTTGTCAGCGGGGCTGCCGGAGGACCTCGACCCGGCCACCGCCGCCACGAGGGTCCTTGACGCAGCGGGCACACTGATCTGCGAGGCTGCCCCTGACCAGGCGGTGACGCGCGTGGCCAGCTTGCTGCGTGACCCGGCGGCCCGCCTGGAGCAGGTCGCGGCTGAGGCCGGTCTCAGCGAGCGCCAGTTGCGCCGCCGCTTCCACGCCGCGGTTGGCTACGGCCCCAAGACCCTCCAGCGGATCTACCGCTTCCAGTGCTTCGTCCGGAGCGTGGACGCGTCGAGGGGAACGTGCGACCTGTCCACAGCTGCCATCCAGGCCGGCTATGCCGACCAGGCCCACCTCACCCGGGACTGCGTGGCCCTGTCCGGCCTGACCCCAGCCGCTCTAGCCCGCGCCCGGATCGTCCCCTGTTAACGCATTTCCTAGGCGCTCAACCGGCGGCACTCCATTCGGGTGCCCGGCCAGTTACGCTGGCCGGTAGATGTCGGCCCTGTGGTCGACACGGACTACGGAGCTTGACGGTGTACGCGTCGCTCAACGGTCATCTGGAGAGATTCGAAATAATAGCCGATCATATGTCGATCCGACGTGCCGGTGGCGTTACGCTTCTGGGAGGTCAGCGATCATCACGGTGCCGATCCGGCGGAAGCCGAGCCGCTCGTACACCCGGGCGACTACCTCGTCAGTCGCGGACAGGAACACGATCTCGGCACGGCGGGCGATCGCGTCGGCGGCCAGCACCGCCGTGACGGCGGCACCGAGGCCCCGCCGCCGGCTCGTGGGCAGCACGCCGAGCCCGGTGATCTCAGCGACCCCGCCGGCGAGCTGGCAGCTGCCCGCCGCCAGCGGGCCGTTCGGGCCGACCGCGGCGGCGAGCACTGACTCACCGGATTCCAGCCGCTCGCGAACCAGCCCGATGATGCTGGAGTCATGGTTGGCGGCGATCTTGTCCCGCTCGGTCACGCCCGCGCTGCCGATCGCGGTGCCAGGATGGCCGAACGCGACGCCTGGCGCCGCCCAGGCCAGGATCAGGTCGGGGTCGTCCGGGGAGACGATGCGGACGCTGATGCGCGGCGGCAGGGCTGGTGGCGGCTGCAGCCCGGTGAGCATCATCAGCGGGTGCTTGTGCACGTCGAGTCCGGCCCCGCTGGCGGCGGCCGCCATGTCCGGCGTCGTCTGCTCGATCCACTCAAACGACTCGGGGATTAGCAGCTCCCGCTGCCTCGCACGGACCCTGCGCACGTCCGCGACGCTGATAGGAGGCGAGCCAGCTGGCGAGCGGCCACGGCGCGGCCTGGCGTAGTACGGCCAGCCCGGCCCGTTCAGGACGAAAAGGACGAGCGGCCCAAGTGCCTCAGCGGTCGCCCGCTGGCGGGGAATGGCATCGCAGAAGGCGTCAATCCGCTCAATGACCTCGTACTCGCTCACAGCACTGCTTACCTTACGGATGCGGGCGCGATCCGCCAACAAGATTGTCTGCTTGCACGTGCCCAAGGGCCAGACGGGACAGGTCAGGGATGGACCGGATGGGACCCGGGCGAGCGTGTCCGCTGGGGCAGGCCGTTCGGGCCGGTGGCCGGCCCGTTGCTGGCTTCCGCCCCGCCGCGGGATACAGGGCCGGTGGGCGCATTGGGGCTGCTGGGGAGAGTGTGGCCGGCAGGGTTACCACGGACGGCGTGCGGACGCGACATTGCCTGCACGCGGGGCGCGAATCCGGCGATCTCCTCTGGTGACAGGCCGAGCACGATGGCGGCATCCTGGAACGTGGCGCCGTCAGCGATCAGTGCCTCAAGGCCAGCGTGCGTGGCACGGGCGGCGGCCTCGGCGGCGCGCACCGCCACCTGCCGGGCCTGCAGTGCTTGTGCCACGGCGGGTAGCATCGAGGACTCTGTGCGCAGTTCGACCCTGACCGACTCCGGCGGGATGCGCAGGGCCTCGGAGATGTGCCGACGTGCCATCATCTCCGCCTGGTCCAGGCTCCGCACCTGGACCGCCAGCCCCTCGATCTGGGGGATCCGGACGGTCCACCAGCGGCCGGCGCGCTCGGCCAGCGCGGTAAAGGTCGTCGATTCCATGCCCCTGTCCCCTTATCACCGGGTCGTTGTCGGTCACGAGGTGCCACGCGCAACCCCCCAGCGCGGTGATATATACCCAATGTACTCGTCGGTAGCTATGTTATGTACTTGTAATTCGCGGAAAGTGACGAGTTTGGCACGGTTTGGTCACGTGGCAGCAGGCGTGACCGCTTGGCTACACGTCCAGGTGACGGTTCGGCGCCTTCGCGAGGCTGGCGAGCTTCGGCAACTCGATGACCTCGATGCCCGCCCGCGCGAGCAGCTCAGCTCCCTGGCAGTCTGCGACGAACAGGCTCGGCTCCCGCCAGGCGATCACCACCCGCCCGACCCCGGCGTTTGCGGATGTGGCGCAGATTTCGGGAAACGCCTTGGCCGTCCGGGTCGCGAGGATCAGCTCCGTGCAGCTGCGCGGCCGGGACTTGCGCCACGAGCATGGCTCGAGGGTGCTGTAGAGCGTCGCCCCGGCCAGCTGGGGATCACCGGTAGAGAGCTTGCCGAGCGCCGCCTCCTCCGCGTGCACGTGCGGGTCGCCGCCCTCGCGGGAAAACCCGCGGGCTAGCTCCGTGCCGTCGGCCCCGACGATGACGGCCCCGACGCTGTAGGCTCCCGCTGACGGGGGGCACTGCCAGGCGAGCTCGATCGCGAGCTCCATCCACCGCCATTCGTCATGCCCGCTCATATACGCACAGTACCTGTATCCCGCTGATAGGGCATCGTCACCGCGAACTGGGGGCCGCCAGCGTTGTCTACGAGCTCGCCGGGGCGGCCCGTCTGGGAGCTTATGCGGGCAGGTGTGCGTGCCCTTTGCTTAGCGGACCGCGCCGCCGCCCGCCAGGTACGGCTCCGCGACGTCCAGCCAGTCACGCCGCCCGGTTAGTACCCCCGTTCCGAGCAGCCCGAGCGGCGGGCATTTCCCCAGTGACGTTCGACGCCCCGGTCACCGTCAGCAGCGCGGCTGGCGCGGAAGCCAGGGCACCGGCAACCGCGGCCAGCGTCTCACTCAGCGTGGGCGCGGCGGGGATGACAAGCCCGCTGCGCCCGGTCCAGGGAAGGAGAACGAAGGAGGCCCCGGGAAACCAGGAGCCTGGCAGCCGGTGGTCCGGCGAGACCCTCCTGACCGGGATGGACGGCGCCCGGTTGTCTAATTTCCTGACATGAGCATTAATCACCATCGGCCGGAGCAAAATTTAATTGATTGGCAATCCCTAATGACCACCGCCGCGCTATGCTGAAGACCGGTCCAAATTACGCCGGCCCGCCAGCACGCCCAATCATCATTCCGGTGCCCATCGGGGGAAACAAGACATGGAAAACGGGAAAAAACGCTGGATACTCGCTTTCGACGCGTCCTGCGGGGCGTGCTCGGGAATCGCGGCGGTCGTAACGCGTGCATGCGGCGCAAAGATCACGACGATGCCGCTGAGTCATCCGGACGTGCGGCGCTGGCGGGAACAGCGCTTCGGCGCGCAGGCCCCGTGGTCACCGACCCTGCTCGCCGTCGAGCCAGAGCACGACGGCGTGCAGGCGTGGACTGGTACGGCGATGGCGATCCAGCTCATGCGCCGCCTGGGGCCGCGGTCGACGCTGCGCGTCCTAGACGCCCTAGGTCGGGAGCAGCGCGCCTTCGAGCGCCCTCCAGGACGCGCCGACGATGGCCACCTGAAGCGGGTCGAGTTCCTGCGGCTCGGCGTCGGCGCCGCTGCCGCCGTGGGCCTGATAGCCGCTGGCCGGGTGCCCGCATTCGCCGCTGGGGAAAGCGACCCGGCCCGCAAGTGGGTAAAGGCGAACGCCGGCCAGCTGCCCACCAGCTACGACGAGCTAATCACTTACTCCCAGGCATACCGGAAGGCCATTTTCCAGGCATCCCCGGCCGCGGTCCGCAGCAAGCTATGGGTCGAGCACATCGAGAGCTACCGAGCCGCGCATCCCGTACTGGCCAGCGCAAAGAGCGATGTACTTGCGCGGGCCGCCACAATGGCCGCCACGACCTCGATCTTCTCACCGGGTGCCTCGCGCCGCGAAGTGCACGCGCAGCTGAGCGGCCTGCGGGCGTCGGTGGCCAGCGAGTTCGGGCCCGACGAGGCGTTCAGCATCCTCGCGATGCTGGGTCCCGGCACGCGCCCCGCAAGGGTGGCGCCGATGGACTCGACCTGCCAGTGCGCGACGGCGGACAGCTGGTGCGACAGCAACACCACGTGCCAGAACTACGTGGGGTGCGATCAGGTCACCGGGTGCGGCACCTTCTGGGGCTACACCTGCGACGGGCTGTGCTATAACGGCTGACGCCCTAAATGCCGGACGCCGCCGACCGCATGCGCGCGGCTGTGTACCACGTGCTTGCGATCGGCGGCGCTGATGGCCCAGTCACGTCCCAGGGAGGGTCGCTATGAGCAAGGTGCCTGCTGCAACGGTGAATCTACTCACACGTCGAAGTACAGCTCGAACTCGTGCGGGGTCGGGCGCAGGCGGATCGGGTCAAGCTCCTTGGTGCGCTTGTAGTCGATCCAGGTCTCGATGAGGTCCTCGGTGAAGACACCACCCTCGGTGAGGTAGCCGTGGTCGGCCTCAAGGTTGTTCAGCACGGCCTCGAGCGAGCCCGGCACCGTCGGGATGGCCGCGGCCTCGTCCGGCGGCAGCTCGTACAGGTCCTTGTCGACCGGCTCCGGCGGCTCGATCTTGTTCTTGATGCCGTCAAGGCCGGCCATCAGCATGGCGGCGAACGCGAGGTACGGGTTGGCCGACGGGTCCGGCACGCGGAACTCGATCCGCTTGGCCTTCGGGTTCGAGCCGGTGATCGGGATGCGGCAGCAGGCCGACCGGTTCCGGTTCGAGTAGACCAGGTTGACCGGGGCCTCGAAGCCCGGCACCAGGCGGTGGTAGGAGTTCACCGTCGGGTTAGTGAAGGCCAGCAGCGACGGGGCGTGCTTGAGCAGGCCACCTACGTACCAGCGGCCGATGTCGGACAGGCCGCCGTAGCCGACCTCGTCGTAGAACAGCGGCGCGCCGTCCTTCCACAGCGACTGGTGGCAGTGCATGCCGTTACCGTTGTCGCCAAACAGCGGCTTTGGCATGAACGTCACGGTCTTGCCAGCGGCGCGGGCGGTCGACTTGATGACGTACTTGTACAGCAGCAGGTTGTCGGCTGTCTTCAGCAGCGGGCCGAACCGGATGTCGATCTCGGCCTGGCCGGCGGTGCCCACCTCGTGGTGCTGCATCTCGGTCACGATGCCGACGTTGATCAGGTTCCTGACCATCTCCGAGCGCAGGTCGGTGTAGTGGTCGGTCGGCGGGACCGGGAAGTAGCCGCCCTTGTAGGCCGGCTTGTAGGCGAGGTTGGCGCCGCCCTCGTCGCGGCCGGTGTTCCACGCGCCCTCGATCGAGTCCAGGTGGTAGAAGCCCTCGTTCGGGCTGGTGGCGAAGCGGGCCGAGTCGAAGATGTAGAACTCAGCCTCCGGGCCGAAGTACGAGGTGTCGGCGATGCCGGTGCCCTTGAGGTACTCCTCGGCCTTGCGCGCGATGTTGCGCGGGTCACGGGTGTACGGGGCGCCCGTCAGCGGGTCGTGGACGAAGAACGTCAGGTTCAGCGTCTTGTGCTGGCGGAACGGGTCGAGCACCGCGCTGGTCGGGTCAGGCAGGAGCAGCATGTCTGACTCGTGGATCGCCTGGAACCCGCGGATGGACGAGCCGTCGAACATCCGGCCCTCGGTGAAGACGTCGGCGTCGAAGGTTTCGACTGGGATAGTGAAGTGCTGGACCGTGCCCGGCAGGTCAACGAACCTGACGTCCACGAACTCCACGTTCTCAGCATCGATAAAGCTGAGTACTTCTTCAGCACTGCTGAACGACATCAAACCCTCCCTGTACAGGGCGCGCATATGTAGGTTTTGCTGGTTATCACGGCTGCGTGCGGTTTGGACGGTAGTCGTCCGCAATTTCTAGCTAGTGTCCCCGATGTTTCACTGGTGTTACACGTGCAGCGTGGCCCCCGTGCGTCCCATCACATCGCGCGCGCCCATGGAAGGCAGCGACGGGACGGCCGGAGGCGCCGAGCGGATACCGTAGTTCCTGTGTCTGATGTTCCCCCGGACCCACGGCGGTCAAGCGGAGTGCGGCTGGCTGCCGCGCGGCATACCAACGCGGGAGATAATACGCCGGATTATCCCGGCAAGAGGTTCGCCTTGCCACAAGAGGGACCTGGATCGGTCGCGCCCATGGGCCGCCGCCTGCTGGCCCTGCTCATCGACTGGGTGCTGTGCGAGCTGATCGTCTCGGCTGTGACGCACCACTCAGTGACGAAGGTCAATGACTCGTCTTACCTAGCGACGCAGTACTGGACGCCACTGTTGTGCTTCGTCGAGATGTACCTGCTAACTGCGCTGAGCGGCCTCACCATCGGCAAGCGCGTTCTCGGCATCCGGGTCATCCGCACCAACGGTGGCCGCCCTGGCTTCGCCTGGGCGGCGCTGCGCACCGTCTTGCTGTTCTTCGTCGTCCCGGCTCTGCTATGTGACCGAGACCTGCGCGGCCTGCACGATCGCGCCGCGGACACGATCGTCGTCCGAATGTAACTAGCGAGTCCGTGGCCTGGGCATCTTGGGCTGGCGGGCGTTCCTGGGCAGCGGGCCCTTGGGCATCGCGAGGGTTGGCTGGAGCGCCTTGAGGCGGTGGTTCAGGTCGCTGACGGCAGGGGCCTTGAGGTTGCGCGGCAACCGCATGATCTTGCCCTGCAGCTTGCCGATCGGGATCTGCCCCTCGCCGTCCCCTACCTGGAACTCGAAGATCGGCACCTCAAAGGCCACCCGCGCGGTCCTCTTGCGTTCCGCCGCGATCAGGGCGGCTACCCGAGTCGGGTCGCCCTCGCCGACCAGGACCACGCCGGGACGGCCCACCGTGCGGTGCACTATGTCCAGGTTCCGGTTGCCGTTGACGGCCGGGGTTACCCTCCAGTCGCCGCGCATCTGCTGCAGCACCGCCGCCGCGGCACCCGGCTGGCCGTCGATCGCCTTGTACTGTGCCGCCTGCGCGAACCTGCTGAACAAGACCATGACCGCGACTAGGCCCAGTAGTACGCCTAGCGGGATGAGGAACACCGCAGTCCCCGTCAGCAGGCCCACCACCACGCATACCACGATGATGGCGACGCCGGCCCCGATGGTGGTCGGCAGCGCCTTCTTGTCGCCCTGGTTGACCAGGCTGGCGACCATCCGTATCTGCTTCAGCCGCCCGGCACCCTGCAGGTCCTCAGCACTGTATTTGTCAACCACCGGCTCAGCCTTCCTTAAGCGTCGTGTTCCCGACACGGCATCCTCAACACAAGGCAGCATACGGTTTCCCGGGCACTGGGCAGTAACCGTTCGCGGCATGCCGCCGCCTGCCCGGGCGATGACCGGGTCAGTGCCCCGCTAGCCCTGCGCGCCGACAGCCGCGCGCTGCTCCATGGCCTGCGCGTACAGGCGGCCCGCCCGATAGGAGGAGCGGACCAGTGGGCCGGCCATCACCCCGGCGAAGCCGAGCGCGAGAGCTTCCTCACGCAGTTCGATGAATTCCTCTGGCTTGACCCACCGCTCCACCGGGTGATGGCGTAGCGACGGGCGCAGGTACTGGGTGATCGTCAGCAGGTCGCAGCCCGCGGCCCGCAGGTCAGCCATCGCGGGCACGATCTCGTCACGGGACTCGCCCATGCCCAGGATCAGGTTGGACTTGGTCACCAGTCCGGCCTCATGCGCGGCGCGCAGCACGTCCAGCGACCGTTCGTACCGGAAGCCAGGCCGGATCCGCTTGAACAACCGGGGGACGGTCTCCAGGTTGTGGGCGAACACCTCAGGCGCCGCGTCAAACACCGACGCCAGCAAGGCGGCGTCCGCGTTGAAATCCGGGGCCAGCAGTTCCACGCCGCAGCCCGGTACGGCGAGATGGATCTCCCGCACGGTCTGCGCGTACAGCCACGCCCCGCCGTCCGCCAGGTCGTCGCGCGCCACCCCGGTGATCGTGGCGTACCGCAAGCCCATCGCCGCGACGGACTCCGCCACCCGCCGTGGCTCGTCGCTGTCAAGCGGGGCAGGCTTGCCGGTGTCAATCTGGCAGAAGTCACACCGCCGGGTGCACTGGTCACCGCCGATGAGGAAGGTGGCCTCGCGGTCTTCCCAGCACTCGAAGATGTTGGGGCAGCCGGCTTCCTCGCAGACCGTGTGCAGCCCCTCAGCCCGCACCAGGCTCTTGAGCTCCGTGTACGCGGGTCCGGTCCGTAGCCGAGTCTTGATCCACGGCGGCTTTTTCTCGATCGGGACCAGCGCGTTGCGGGCCTCCAGGCGGAGCATCCGCCGTCCGTCGGGAGCGAGCGAGCTAGGAGCCGGTGTGGACGTCACCATTCCAGCCTACGCCGCCCCGCCAGTAACCCGAACGTGATGTCTGCCCGGCGCAACCCTTAGTCCCAGGCCGGTCCCGGCTCAGTTGTTCGCCAAGCGCTTGCCCTACCAAGGCAGGCGCGTCAGCTCACCGTTGCTGGCACCGCCAGGAGCGGGGATACCGAGTGCAGCCGCCGCCAGGCCCGGTAGCCCAGCGCTGCCGCGAGGTGCCGCTCCATCAGCGGCGTGACGTCCGCCACGCTGACCGGGATGCCGGTCTCGAGGGTGAGCGAGGTCACGCTGGCATCCCGGATCCCGCATGGAACGATCCGGTCGAACCAGGACAGGTCGCTGTCGCAGTTGAGGGCAAGCCCGTGCATCGTGACGCCGCGCGCCACCCGGGCGCCGATCGCGCCAACCTTCCGGTTCGGCTGGGAGGGGTCACCGGGAACGCCGGGCACCCAGGCGCCTGACAGGCCGGGCACGCGGGTGGCGGCTACCCCGAACTCGGCGCACACGCCGATCATCGCCTCCTCCAGGGCCCGGACGTAGGCGACCACGTCAACGGGCTGGCGCAGCTTGATGACCGGGTAGACGGTGAGCTGTCCAGGGCCATGCCAGGTGATCTTGCCGCCCCGGTCCACGTCGATGACGGGCGCGCCCGGGTCCCCGACCGGCCGGTCGGACACGGCCGTCCGCTTGCCTGCCGTATAGACCGGCTGGTGCTCCAGAAGCAGGCAGCAGTCCGGCACCTCGTCGGCCACCCGCCGCGCGTGCACCTCACGCTGCAGGTCCCACCCGGCGATGTAGTCAACCGCCTCGGCACCGAACCCCGCGTGCGCGTACACAAGCTGTTCGGTCACGCCGTCATCACGACCCATCGAGGGTACGGGGGACTGTCCCCCGGAGCTACTGGCCATGTCATCGAGGGTAGGCGACAGTCGCCTCCCAGCCGACACCTCAGCTACTCCCAGGTGAGGTGAGGGCGTCATACGGGCACAATCCTAAACGTGATCAATGAGGCGCAACTGCGCGAGCTGAGCCCGAGCGAGCGTAAGGAACTGGCCAACAAGCTTGCTCAGCTCGACTACCCTCATCCGCTGCTTGAGCTGAACTGGCACCGTGGCCGCAAGCTGGGCGTGCTCATCTCGGTGGCCTCCTGCATTGTGCTCTGCGGCTGGATCATCGTCCTCACCTTGACCCTGCACCGGCAGTACACCGCCACGCACTGGCGGTTCGCTTGGGTCGGCTTTGACATCGTGCTGCTGGCCGCGTTCGCGCTGACCGGCTGGGGCTTTTGGCGTGGCCGGCAGATCGTGATCGTGTGCCTGCTGGTCACCGGGACGCTGCTGTGCTGCGACGCCTGGTTCGACGTGATCCTCGACCTGGGCACCAAAGGGATCTGGGAGAGCGTCGCCTCTGCGGCGTTCATCGAGCTGCCGTTGGCCTACATCATGTTCCGCGCGGCCCGCCACCTCATCCGGCTGTCCACCCTGGTGGCGATGAGCGCCCGTACTGACCTGCGCCAGCTGCCCAAGTCACTGTGGCACGTGCCCCTGCTTGGCGCGGTCGCCGACGCTGCGACCGCGGGCACCGGCCGTCGGGGGCGAGACGGCGATAGTACTGACCATTAGGAGGTCTAGCCTTGCCTCATGGCTACCGACTTCACTGAGGAAACCGCGGCCGACGCCGTCATCGACAGCTTCGCCCCGTCCGCCGACCCGCGGCTGCTGGAGATCCTGACTGGCCTGGTCCGGCACCTGCACGCGTTCGCCCGCGAGGCAGAGCTGACGATGCCCGAGTGGGAGAAGGCGATCGACTTCCTCACCCGCACCGGGCAAAAGTGCGACGCGGACCGCCAGGAGTTCATCTTGCTGTCCGACGTGCTGGGCCTGTCGATGCTGACTGAGACGATCAACAACCGGAAGTTCGGGGTGGCGACCGAATCGACCGTCCTCGGCCCGTTCCACGTGGTCGAGTCACCAAAGCTGGAGCTCGGGGCGAACATCGACCACGTCGGCACCGGGACACCCTGCGTCGTGACCGGCCGCGTGGTGTCGGTGGACGGAACGCCACTGCCGGGGGCGCAGATTGATGTCTGGCAGGCCAATGAGCAGGGCTTCTACGATGTGCAGCAGCCAGCCGGGCAGCCGCGCGGTAACGGCCGCGGGCTGTTTGCGGCTGACAACGAGGGCCGGTTCTGGTTCCGCACGATCGTGCCGAGCTACTATCCGATCCCGACGGACGGCCCGGTGGGCGAGCTCCTCAAAGCGATCGGGCGGCACGCGTTCCGTCCGGCGCACATTCACTTCATCGTGACCGCGCCCGGCCACCGCGACCTGACCACCCACGCCTTCGTCGCTGGCAGCGAGTACATCGAGTCGGACACCGTCTTCGCGGTGAAGAAGTCCCTGGTCGTCGACTTTGTAGCGGAGGACGCCCCGGCCCTTGCCGGGCAGTGGGATGTCCCGGTCCCGTTCCGCCATGCCGACGTCGAGATCATCATGCAGCCGGCTCCGTGAACCGGCTTGAAGACAGCGGTCGCCGCGGGCTCGCGGCTAGCGGTCGCCCAGCTCCGCGCAGAGCGCCGCGCTGATCGTCAGGTGCCGGAATTCGTAGCCACCCTCGGTCAGCCGCTTGGGCAGCACCCGGACGCTCGTCAGCAGTTCCGTTGACATCTCCCCAAGGGCCAGCCGCAGCAACGGCTCCGGGACGCGCAGCGGCGGGAAGTCCGGGCGGCGCAGGGCCGTATGCAGCGCCGCCACCAGCTCGCTGTTGGTGACGGCATTAGGCGCGGTCAGGTTGACTGGCCCGCTCAGCGCGTCGCAGTCCAGCAGGAAGCGGATCGCGGCGATCTCGTCGCCCAGCGAGATCCAGCTCATGACCTGGCTGCCGGAGCCAAACCGGGGCAGCAAACCGAGCCGTGCGGGGGCCAGCAGCCGCCCCAGCACGCCGCCGGCCTTGGACAGCACAAGGCCGCTGCGCAGGTGCACAACACGGATGCCTGCCGCGGCGGCGGGCGCGGTGGCGGCCTCCCAGTCGTGCACGACCCGGGACAGGAAGCCGCTGCCGGACGGTGAGTCCTCGGTGACCTCACGGCCGCCGGTATCGCCGTACCAGCCGATCGCGGACGCGCTGATGAGGATCTTCGGCGGGCTGTCCAGCCCGCCGAGCACCGTCGCCAGGGCGCGGGTCGCCAGCACCCGGCTGGCCCGGATCTCCGCCTTGTAGGACCGGGTCCAGCGGTGGTCGCCGACCCCGACGCCCGCTAGGTGGACGCAGGCGTCAACGCCGCCGAGCACCGGGCGCCCCGCGTCGGCGGCACGGGGATCCCAGCGGACCTCCTCGCTGCCATGCGGAGCCCGCCTGACGAGGCGGACGACCTGATGGCCGTCCGCCCGCAGGCTCGCCGTCAGCGCTGTGCCGATGCAGCCCGGATGAGCCGGTGACCGCGATCTTCATGGCTGTCGTCGGCGGTATCGGCTACAGGCCGAGCTCGGCCTCGAACGAGCCTCTTCCAGCCGGCTCCTCACCGCGGTGAGGAACCGGGCCGCATCGGCACCGTCTACCAGCCGGTGGTCATACGTCAGGGCCAGGTAAACCATGGACCGGACGGCGATCACCTCGCCCAGCGACGGGTCATCCACGACGACCGGGCGCTTGACGACCGTCCCGATCCCGAGGATGGCGACTTGCGGCTGGTTGATGATGGGCGTGTCGAACAGCGCGCCGCGGCTGCCGGTGTTGGTCAGCGTGAACGTGCCGCCCGACAGCTCGTCAGGGCCCACGTGGCCAGACCGGGTGCGCGACGCGAGGTCGGCGATCTTGCGGGCGAGGCCGCCGATGTTCAGGTCGCCCGCGCGGTGGATGACCGGCACCATGAGGCCGCGCTCGGTGTCCACCGCGATGCCGAGGTGCTCAGCGTCGTGGTAGGTGACCTGGTCGCCGTCGATGACCGCGTTGAGCTTCGAGTGCGCCTTGAGCGCCTCGATGGTGGCCTGCGCGAAGAACGGCAGGAACGTCAGCTTGACGCCCTCGCGGGCCTCGAAGGCGGCCTTGGCGCGGTCGCGCAACCGGGCGATATTGGTCACATCTGCCTCGACGACGGTGGTGAGCTGCGCCGAGGTCTGCAGCGACTCCACCATCCGCTTGGCGATGACCTGCCGTGGGCGGCTCATCCGCTCGGTCGTCCCGCGCAGCGCGGATGCGACCACGCGCTCCGAGCTGCCGGCCTGCGCCGGGGCGGCGGCCGGAGCCTGGGCGGCAGCGGCCTGGGCGGCAGCGGCCTCCTCGGCCCGCTGGGCGCGTGCGGCTTCCAGCACGTCTTGCTTGCGGATGCGCCCGCCGACGCCGGTCCCGTTGACGGACTCAAGCGACACCGAGTGCTCGCCGGCCAGCTTACGGACGAGCGGTGTCACGTACGGGGCCTCGCCGCCAGCGGGCAGCGGGGTCGGCTCCGGGTAGGAGCCGGCCGATGCCGACCCGCTCACTGCTGCCTCGCTGGGGGCCGGCGCGGGGAACGCCGGCGCCGGGTCGGGCGCGATGGGCGGGCTGAAAGGCGCGGCCGGTTCGTACGCCGGCGCGGCCGGGGCCGGGGCGGCAGCCGGGGTGTTCCACGACCACGCGCTGGGGGCGGGGACCGGCTCCTGGATCGGCTTTGGCGCGGGCGGGGCCGGGGGAGCAGAGAACGCGGGGGCGGAGAACGCGGGGGCCGGAGCGCCAGCGGGCGGCTCGGGCGCGGAGAACCTAGCGTCCGAGCCTACCTCTTCGATCATGGCCAGCTGCGCGCCGACAGCGACCGTCTCGTCCTCGTCGACGGCGATGCCGCGCAAGATCCCGGTCGCGGGCGACGGGATCTCGGTGTCCACCTTGTCCGTGGAGACCTCGAGCAGCGGCTCATCGACCGTGACCTGCTCGCCCTCCTTCTTCAGCCAGCGCGTGACGGTGCCCTCCGTAACGCTCTCGCCAAGCTGGGGCATGTTGACGGCGACCGACATTGTTTCGGTGACTCCTTTTATCAGAAACTAGAAAACCTGAGACGTTTGTCGCATCTTCGTAGTTCAGAGAGTGACCTGAACCTCAGAAACCCAGTTTCTGATTAGTTATGCGTGAAAGTGCAGTGGCTTGCCGGCGAGCGCCAGGTGCGCCTCACCGATGATCTCCGATTGCGTCGGGTGCGGGTGAATGAGGCTGGCGACGTCGATCGGCTCGGCATCCCAGTTGTAGATCAGCTGGCCTTCGGCAATCAGCTCGCCGACCCGGCTGCCCACCAGGTGGATGCCGAGAACCCGGCCGGCACCGGATGGGGTTGCCTCCGCGATGAACTTAGCGGATCCCTGCTGCGTCTGCAGGATGAGGCTCCTGCCGTTGCCGCCGAGCGGGTAGTTGAGCTCGGTGATGGCGATGCCGCGCTCGGCGGCCTGCTTGGAGGTGATGCCCACCGAGGCCACCTCCGGCTCGCTGTAGGTAATGCGCGGCACGCCGTCGTAGTCGATCGGCCGCACGTCCAGGCCAGCCAGCCGTTCGGCGACCAGGATGCCCTCGGCGAATCCCACGTGCGCGAGCTGCAGGGTGGGGATGAGGTCCCCGACCGCCGAGATCGTCGGCACCGACGTGCGGCACAGCTCGTCCACGTCCACGTAGCCGCGCGTCACCCGGACGCCGTTTTCCTCGTAGCCCAGTCCAGCCGAGACGGGGCCGCGGCCGACCGCGACCAGCAGGATCTCCGCCTGCAGCGTCTTGCCGCCCGCCAGGGTTACCTCGACGCCAGTCTCGGTGTACCGCACCGACTCAAAGCGCGCTCCCAGCTCCGCGTTGATGCCACGGCGGCGGAACGCCCGCTGCAGCGTCTTGGAGCTGACCTCGTCCTCAAGCGGCAGCAACTGCGGCAGCATCTCGACGATGGTCACGTCCGCCCCGAAGGACTTCCACACCGAGGCGAACTCCACGCCGATCACGCCGCCGCCGAGGATGATCGCCGACGCCGGCACGTGGTCGAGTCGCAGGCCCTCATCGGAGGTGATAACCCGGTTCCCGTCGACCTGCAGGCCCGGTAGCGACTTAGGTACCGACCCGGTGGCCAGCACGATGTGGTCGCCGGTGTAGACGGCGTCGCCGTCCACCTGTACCGCGGTCGGTGAGATCAGTCGGCCCTCGCCGGCGATCGTGTCGATCTTCCGGCTCGCGATCAGGCCCTGCAGGCCCTTCCACAGGCGCTCGACGACGCCCTGCTGGTAGGACAGCACGCCGGACATCTCGATGCCGTCCAGCGTCGCCTTGATGCCAACCTTGTCGCTGTCGCGCGCGGAGTCTGCCACCTCCGCCGCGTGCAGCAGCGCCTTGGTGGGAATGCAGCCCCGGTGCAGGCAGGTCCCGCCTACTTTGTCCTTCTCGATCAGGGCCACGCGCTTGCCAAGCTCGGCCGCCCGCAGTGCGCAGGCATACCCGCCGCTGCCACCGCCAAGGATGACGATGTCGTAATGGCCGCCCTCTGCCACAGTTAACTCCTTGTTTCGCGGCGTGAGTGCTGGCATCGCCGGCCGGCGATGCCAGCACTCACGCTCGGTACCTCATCTTGTCACTCAGCGGCGTCACGCGCCGGGGAGTCGTCCTTCTGCAGTGCGTTCCGCGATCGCCACGAGCGCGCGTACCGCCGTGCCCGTGCCGCCCTTCGGGATGTAACCGTAGGCCGAGCCCTCGTTGAAGGCGGGACCCGCGATGTCCAGGTGCGCCCACGCCACGCCGTCCGGCACGAACTCGCGCAGGAAGACGCCGGCCGCGAGCATGCCGCCGTCGCGGACGGCGGGCGCATTGGTCAGGTCGGCGACCAGGGAGTCGAAGCCCTTGCGCAGCTCCTCGGGCAGCGGCATCGCCCACGCGGGCTCGCCGGCCTCCCGCATGGTGGCGGCCACCTCCGCGGCCACGGCTTCGGAGCTGCCCATGACGCCGGCCGTGCGGCGGCCAAGTGCGACGAGCTGCGCGCCGGTCAGCGTGGCGACGTCCACGATCAGGTCGGGGTTGTCAGCGGCCGAGGCGTCGATCGCGTCGGCAAGGACGAGCCGTCCCTCGGCGTCAGTGTTGAGTACCTCGACCGTCTTGCCACCGTGGATGGTGATGACGTCCGATGGCCGCTGCGCGTCGTTGCCCGGCATGTTCTCCGCCAGCGGCAGGTAGCCAGCCACATTGACAGGGATGCCGAGCCGCGCGATCGCCGAGGTCGCGGCGAGCACGGCGGCCGCGCCGCTCATGTCGGACTTCATGGTCTCCATGGACTTCGGCGGCTTTAGCGACAGCCCGCCAGAGTCGAACGTGATGCCCTTGCCGACGTAGGCGATCGTCCGGGTCGCCTCCGGGTGGGTGTAGGACAGCCGGACCAGGCGCGGCGGGCGTGATGAGCCACGGCCAACGGCCAGGATGCCACCGAACCCGCCCTCGGTGAGAGCGTCGGTGTCCAGCACCTCAACCGAGATCCCGCTGGAGGCCGCGACCCGCTCGGCCTCTGCGGCCAGGGCAGCCGGGGGCAGGTCCAGGGGAGAGGTGTTGATCAGGTCCCGGCTCAGGTTCACCGCGTCCGCGATTACCTGCCCACGTCGCACTGCGCCCGCGTTGTCCTCGCTGGTCAGCAGCGTCACGGCGACATCGGTGGCCGGGGCTGACCGGTACCGGCGGTAGGTGTACGCGCCCAGCAGCGCCCCCGTGGCCACCGCCTCGGCCTCCGACGTCGCCCTGGCGGGCAGCGCCAGGGCGACGGTCTTCGACGTCTGCCCGTGGCGCGTGCCGAGCTTGTTGCCAGCAAGGTCGCGCAGTGCGGTCCCGGCGGCGCGGCGAAGCCTCTCGTCATCGAACGAGGCACCATCGCGCGGGGCACCGCCCAGTCCGACCGCCAGGACAACCGTCGCGGGAAGCTTCCCGCCGCCGGGGATCTTGGTAAGCTCGTCGGCCTCACCCGTCGCACCAAGCGCAGACAGCGCGGCGGAGAGGGTGCCGCCAAGGGCATCATCGACCCCGTCCGCGCCGGGTGCGGCAGTCGGGCCGTCCGGGGTCTGGAGGACTCCAATGACAAGGACGTCAGCCTCGGCGGTGCCTGGCGCTGACTCGCTGGTAGTTAGGGTGACAGTCACTCCCCTGATGCTAGTGCACATGCCATACGCGCGGAGTTGCGTCAAGCCCCCTCGTGACGCAGCGCACAATCGTGCGCCACCCGAACGAAGGCAATCGCGCTAGCAATCAGAGTACGCGGCGTAGCCCGATGGCGGCGTGGCGATCACGTAGCCGCTGCCCTGCTGCACGAGGGGAAGCGTGAGCGTGTAGTGATTGCACGCGCTCCCGTCGGGGCTGTCTGATGCCGCCTGCATGCTCGTGAACGTAACGACCGCGGTCAGGTTGGCGCCCGAGCCCGTGATCGAGCTGATCCTCTCGCCGGAGTCCGTGGTAGTCGCGTAGCCAGAGTCGAACGAGGACTGCGAGTTGTCGGCCTGCATCGTGGCGTCGAGCGAGCTTGCGTACTCAGCGTAGCTGCGGGTGTTGATCCCGTCGAAGTAATGGGTGAAGGTGGTCTCGAGCTGCGCCGCGTAGGGGCTGCTCGCCACCCCGGCCGCGAGGTCGACGGGACCCGTCGGTGTCGGTGTCGGTGTCGGTGTCGGCGACGCGGTCGTCGGTGTCGGTGTCGGTGTAGCGGGCGCAGTTGTCGGGGTCGTCGCGGGCGACGTGCTCGACACCAGTGCCGACGACTTAGCTGCCGCGAGGCCGCTCTTGCCGTGGTGCAGCGAGGACACCAGGGCGAACGCGCCACCGCCGGCGGCAAGCACGACGACGGCGGCGCCCGCGATGAGGGCCACGGTCCTTCCCTGCCTAGCCGCGCGCGGCCCCGGTGCGGGGAAGGCAGGGAAGGCGGCTCCCGGGTACCCAGGCTGCGGGTACCCAGGTGGCGGGTACCCAGGCTGTGGCGACGGGGGCTGCTCGAACTGGCCAGGGCCGGAATATGGGGCGTACTGTCCCGGCTGCGGGTACTCGTCGGCCTGCGGCGGCAGGCTGGCTGGCTGGCCCCAGGTTGGCGGCGGGTCCCAGCCCCCGATCTGCGTCTCCTGGTAGGCCCGGTCAGCCTGTGACTTCGGTGATGACGGTGATGACGGCGCGGCTGGCGTCGACGGGAGCGAGAGCTGCGTCTGCTGGTAGGGCCGGTCAGCGGCAGGCTCGTCCGGTTGCGGCCGCGCAATCGTGAACGTCTCGGTCAACGCCGGCCCGCTGGCCGCGTCCGTGAGCTCGGTCCCGCACGTCGTGCAGAAGCGATTGTCGCCGGCCCGCTCCTGGTTGCAGCTAGTGCAGAATCTCATCAAACTGTCCGTCCCGTCCGGTCAGTGAGCCGCCGTCATATTCACCACGTCTGCACGTGTCCGTCCTGGCTTACTTTAGTCCCGGAACCTCCCCGCGCGTTACTAATGGGAAAGCATGTTTCTGGAGAGTTGCGAGCCGGTGAGCTGCAACGATGAGGCTTACTGCCTCCAGTTTCCCACTTTCCCATTAGTAGGCGATCAGGGCCGGCGCCCGCTCACCTCCGGGAAGGTCCCCCGCCCCGTCGTCGGCGGGGAACAGGTGAACCCCGGCCGCCTCCAGCCGGAGCCCGACCTGGCCGCCCCGCGCGACGCGGGTCTCGGAGAAGACGCCGGTCAGCCGCCCGTGCCCGGGGATGTCGATGGCGTGCTCGTATCCCCTGCCACGGAATGCGACGTCGCTAATTACCCCGGTCAGGTGATGCTCGCCAGCAGCGACCGACGTCAGCCGGACCCCGGTCGGGCGGATGGCCAGCACGGCCTGAGACCCTGTGGCGAGGACAACGGGTGCCGCGACGCCGGGAGCGGCGGCGGGCACGAGGAACGCCTGGCCCGTGCCCTCGGTGGACACCTCGACCGAGCCGGCGTCGCCATGCGCGGTGACGCGGACCCGGGAACTCGCCGGCCAGGCCGGTGAACCGGGCGACGAACGAGGTCGCCGGGTGGTTGTAGACGTCCTCCGGGGTGCCCGCCTGGACGAGGCGCCCCTGTTCCAGGACGCCCACCCGGTCGGCCAGGGCGAACGCCTCGGCCTGGTCGTGGGTGATGTACACGGTGGTCGCGCCCGCCTCGCGAACCAGCGAGGAGATCTCGACCCGCATCCGCTCGCGCAGGTCGGCGTCCAGGTTGGACAGCGGCTCGTCACACAAGATCAGCCCGGTGTCGCCAATCAGCGCCCTGGCGAGGGCGATGCGCTGCTGCTGGCCGCCGGACAGCTCGTTTGGGTAGCGGTGGGCGAGTCCATCCAGTCCCACCCGGTCGAGCATCGCCAGGGCCCGGGTACGGCGCTGCGCCCTCGGGAGCTTGCGACGGCGCAGCGCGAACGCGACGTTGTCACGGGCGTTCAGGTGCGGCCAGAGGGCGTAGTCCTGGAACACCATCGACAGGTCCCGCTGCTCCGGCGGGACGTGGGCACGCCCCTCGGCGACCACGCGGTCGGCGAGGGCGATCCGGCCGCTGTCGATCCGCTCGATGCCCGCTAGGCACCGCAGCAGGGTCGTCTTGCCGGACCCGGACGGGCCGAGCAGGACCAGGAAGGTACCGGGTTCGACGTCCAGCGACACGTCGCGAAGCGCTGGCGAGCCAGCGCCCGGGTACGTCTTGGTCATCCCGGCGATCGTGATGGGATCAGCCACGGGTCGTTCCTCCGATCCTGCGCCAGCCGGCCGGGGCGAGCAGGCGATAGCCGCCCAAGACCGCCGTGACCACGGCGAACGCGATGAGCACGGCGAGCACTGCCTGCGCCATGCCAACGCCGAAGTGATAGTTGGACAGGTTGTCCTCGATGGCGATCGAGGCTGGCGGCGACCCTGGCGCGTACAGCAGCTGCGACAGCGGCAGCTCCAGGAAGACGCCGCAGAACGTGTACAGCCACGCCATGAGGATCGGCCGGGACACGACAGGTAGCACACCGCGCGCCCACGCGACTATCTCGCCGGCCCCGTGCGCACGGGCTGCGTCCTTCAGCGATGGCTGGAGCTGCGACACCGAGCCGACCAGTACGCGGGCGGTTGTCGGCAAGCTGGCGGCGATGTAGGCGATGATCAGCAGCTGCACGGTCTGGTACAGGTCGATGTGCAGCGTGGACATGATCGGCAGGTTGTAGGCGAAGATGTAGCCCGCGCCGAAGACCACGCCTGGCAGCGCCACGGATGCCAGCAGCAGGAAGTCCAGCGCCCCGGTGGCCGCCGTCCGTCTCCGCGACAGCAGCCGCGCGGCGATGAACCCTCCGACCGCCGTCACGGTCGCGCTGATTATCGCGTAGACCAGGGACCGCTCCAGGGGGCCGATCAGGCCGGGCTGCGCGAACAGCGCCCTATAGTTCACCAGCGTCAGGGTGAAGGAGCTGCCGTAGTCGCCCAGTAGCGAGCCGCTGACCGCGCCGAAGCCTGGGATGCCCAGCATGACGACGAAGAACAGCGCGATGAAGGCGCCGGACCCGACGGCCCAACGCGCCGACAGCCGCCGTCTGGTGGCCTGCCTGGTCCGCCCGGACAAGATAGCGTACGACCGGCCGCGCAGCGCCCTGGCCTGCAGGGCGAGCGGAATCGCGACCGCCGCGACGAGCAGCCAGGCCATCCCGGCCGCGAGGGGGAAGCTGGGCGGGAAGTTGCCGATCGCCGCGTACAGCTGATAGGTGGCCAGCGGGAAGTTCGAGTTGTACGCCAAGGTGGAGGCCACCCCGAAGTCGCTGATCGACTCTGCGAACCCAATGGCCAGCGCGGAAAAGATCGCGGGCGCGAGGATGGGCACGACGAGCCGCAGCGCCTGCAGCCGGGACGCGCCGTGCACCCGGGCGGCATCCTCGAACTCCTGGCCAAGCCCGCCGAGCGCGGCGCTGATCGCCAGGTAGCTGAACGGCACGCACCGCAGGCCCAGCAGCAGCACCACGCCGAACGGGCCCATGATCAGGTGCGTCACCCACGGCCAGTTCAGGCCGATCCGGTACATGACGCCGTCCGGCTGGACGAGGCGCTCCCAGCCGAGCGAGGGCAGCCAGGATGGCAGCAGCAGCGACAGCCACATGCCACCGGACACCAGCCGACGGCCCGGCATCGTGGTGCGGGCGGCGAGCCAGGCGACCGGGAACCCGAGCGCGATGCCGATGACGGCGGCGGTGCCGCTCACCCACAGCGAGTTGACTACCGGCACGACGGTCGAGCCGGTCAGCGACTGCTGGAGGTAGGTGAGGGTGAACCACTGTGGCCCCTGGTCAAAGAGCCGGGGCGAGACCGCCAGCACCAGGAAGCACGCACACGGGGCGAGGATGAAGGCGCAAAGCAGCAGCCAGAACAGCGGCATGCCCAGCCGGGCTGGCCACAGCAGGCTGGAGCGTAGCCAGCCGGGTCCCCGCCCCGCCGTGCCGGGCGGCGGGGCGCCCTGAGCGCCCCGCCGCCCGGCGAGCGGTTTCCCGTGGGAGGTACGGGAGGTTGCCTCCCCGGAAGGTAGCTGGGAGATCACCGGACGATGTTCGAGTCGAACCAGGTGTTGATGGTGCCCTCCTGCGGGCCCCACGTGTACGGGTTGATCGTCTGCGTCGTGGTGGATGCGAGCGACGGAAGCGAGGGCAGCGGGTTCACGCCGGTGAGGACCGGGTAATACAGCGAGTCGCCGGTCGGGTCACCGGACTGCATGACCTTCTGCCCTGCTGGGGAGAGCACGAAGTCGGCGAACTTCTTCGCCTCCTGCTGCTCGGCGGCGGACGCCTTGGCGTCGATGCCGATCGCGGAGGGCAGCAGCGTGACCGGGTTGAGGTAGGCGATGCCGATGTTCTTGGCGCCGAGCGCCGCGCCGATCGCCGCCGAGCTTTGCACCAGCGCCAGGTTGATCTGGCCGCTGGTCAGCGCCTGCAGGGTCGGGCCGTTGACCGGGTGGATGACTAGGCCGTTGGCCTTGAGCTGGGTGAAGTAGCTTTCGCCCTTGCTCACGCCGCCGAGGTAGTTCATCATGCCGGCGATGAACGGGAAGGTGGGGCCGGACTGGGACGGGTCGTCCATGCCGACCTGGCCCTTCCACTGCGACGACAGCAGCGCCTGCCACGACGTCGGCGGGGTCTTCACCTTCAGCTTGTTGTAGGCGACGGCGGCCACCAGGGTGACGCCGGTCGGGACGTAGCTCTTGTCGGTCGGGACGGACGCGGAGCCGAGCGAGTTCCAGGTCACGGACGGCTCGAAGCCCTTGAGCAGCAGGTCCTGCGTGTCAAGGCCGGCGAACGCGGTCGCGCCGTCAACCCACAGCAGGCCCCACTTCGGGTTGTTCTTGGAGGCCTCGATCTGGGTGAGCAGCGGGCCGGTGGAGTTGTCGTCTAGCTGGACCGGTATGCCAGTGGCCTTGGTGAACGCCTTGGTCATCGCCGAGTCGTAGCCCTGGGCCGAGTAGACGACCAGTGGCACTGTGGCGGAGGACGAAGAAGAGGAACTGGACGCGGCCGCGGAGCTTGATGAGCTGGAAGAGCAGCCGGCCACGGCCAGGACGGTGGCAGCCAGCGCGCCGGAGAGCCCGGCGAGCATGCGAAAACGGCGGGGGTGCCGGTGCGTGCGGTTCATGGCAACGAGTCTGCTGAGCGGAGGCATACCGGGCATGACACCCAGTTAGCCGTCAGATGAACCGATGGTCACAATGTGGAAATAACCTTGGTTAGCATTCAGATCTAACAGTTGTTAGTATTGGCCGCATGCAGTCTCCTGTCTGGCCTTCACTGGCCCTCGGCCTCCTCGGCGAACACCCGGGCGGCGTAGGCCTCCAGGGACTGCTCGCACGTCTCAATCACCCGTTCCGCCGCGCTGCGGCCTGCAGCGCCGAAGGCGTCCCGCTCCACCACCTTCGCGAACCAGTTCCTCAGCTTGACCAGGTCGACCTCGTTTTCCTCAAGCTCCGCGTACGTGAAGTGGTTCGCGTCGTACTCCTTGGCGACCTGGCTGAGGAAGTCCTGGCACTTGTCCACGATTTCCGCGTACTCGTCGTCGCGCGCGGTCTGGAACGCGCTGCGCACCTCGGCCTCGCCCGCCAGCACCCCGGCCGACAGCAGCACGGCCGTGCCTGGCATGTCGAGGATCTCCCGCCGCAACTTGCGCAGCGCGCGCTCATTGGCCACGCTCGCGGGCAGCGCGGCCACCGAGTTCTGCAGGTATATGGCGCCCAGGCTCTTGATCCGCCGCCACACCGTCGAGCGCAGCCGGGTCGGCTCCGGCGGTACCCGGTAGATCAGCAACAGCCAGCCTTGCTCGGATTCAGCGCTGGTTACCCCGTTGGGCTCGGCTCGACGGCCTCATCGCCGCTCGCTTGGTCGGTCACAGGAGTATTCTCTCCTGACTTCCTGGAGGTTCATTGAACACACTCCCGCTTATCCTCACCGTCTTCCTCGCCTGCACGGTCGAGGCGGTCGAGGCGCTCACCATCATCCTGGCCGCCGGCATCACCCGGGAATGGAAGTCCACCTTCCAGGGAATGGCGGCTGCCCTGGTCGTGCTCGTGGTGATCACCGCCATCGTGGGCCCGGCCATCTCCTACCTCCCGCTCACCGCGCTGCGGCTGGTCGTCGGGGCGCTGCTGGCGATCTTTGGCCTGCAGTGGCTGCGCAAGGCCGTGCTCCGGGCCACTGGCTACAAGGCCCTGCACGACGAGGCCAGCGCTTATGTCAAGGAGGTCGCCGCGGCCCAGCAGGCCGCCAAGGAGTCCAGGCGCGGCGTTCGCGACTGGTACGCCTTCACGCTCGCCTTCAAGGGCGTGCTGCTGGAGGGCCTGGAGGTCGTCTTCATCGTCGTCACCTTCGGCGACAACCAGCACAACGTCCTCGCCGCGAGCATCGGGGCGATCGCCGCGATCATCGTCGTGGTCATCACCGGCATCGCGGTCCGGGTCCCGCTGACGAAGGTGCCAGAGAACTGGATGAAGTTCTGCGTCGGCGTCATGCTCACCTCCTTCGGCACCTTCTGGGGCGCTGAGGGCGCGGGCGTGACCTGGCCTGGCAACGACGGCGCCCTGCTCGCCGTCATCCCGGTGGTCGCCCTGGTGGCCGTCGGCTGCATCTTCTGGCTGAAGCGCCGGTCCGCCGCCCGCAACGCCGTGCCCGCTCCCTCATCGGAGGTCATCAGCTCATCATGAAGTGGCTCAGGAGCTTCGGCCTGTTCTGGTACGACTTCATCATCGGCGACGACTGGCACGTCGCCGCACTCGTGGCCGCGGGCCTCGCGGTCACCGCCATCGGCGTCCACGCCGCCAAGGTCGACGCCTGGTGGCTGCTGCCAGTGATCGTCTTCGCCGCCCTGGCCTGGTCCCTTCATCGTGCTACCCGGAACTAGGGGCTAGTGCACCCGCCCGGCCCCGGCCGCGGCCGCAGCGGCCCGAAGCGGCGACGTGCCTGCCCAAGGGTGACGCGCAGCCCGCAGCGGGCCGTCCGGTGAGACCACCGGACGGCCCGCTGCATTGACGGCCGCGACCACTAGCCGCGGGCGCGGACCAGGCCGGTCTCGTAGGCAAGGACGACCGCCTGGACGCGATCGCGCAGGTCGAGCTTAGCGAGGATGCGGCCAACGTGAGTCTTCACGGTCGCCTCGGAGACGAACAGGCGCTCGGCGATCTCCGCGTTGGACAGCCCGGCGGCGACCTCAATAAGGACCTCGCGTTCCCGGTCGGTCAGCTCTGCGAAGGGATCGGTGGACACCCCCGCCGCGGACGCGGGGACCGTCGGCCTCGCACGCGGCCCGTCGTCGAGCAGCGGCACGAACCGGTCAAGCAGCCGCCTCGTGGTCGACGGGGCGACCACGCTGTCCCCGCAGTGCACCGAGCGGATCGCGAACAGCAACTCCTGCGGCGGGACGTCCTTGAGCAGGAACCCGCTGGCACCCGCCTTGAGCGCGGCGAACGCGTACTCGTCGAGGTCAAACGTAGTAAGCATCAGCACCCGGGGCCGATCTCCCGCCGCGCAGATCCGGCGGGCCGCCTCGACTCCGTCGAGGGCGGGCATCCGGACGTCCATCACCATGACGTCAGCCTCGCCGCGCGCGGCCAGGTCGATCGCCCCAAGCCCATCGGACGCCTCACCGGTGACGGTCATGTCCTGCTGGGCGTCGAGCACCATCCGAAATCCTGTCCGAACGAGCTCCTGGTCATCCACCAGCGCGACCCGGATCGCGTTCACGTGCTGTCCCCCGCTCGCCTCGCTCACGCCGCCACTCCCGCGAAGTGGACCGGCAGCGTCACCATCACCCGGTACCCACCGCCCGGCTTGGCCCGCGGCGACCGTCCCGCCGAACAACTCGACCCGCTCCCGCATCCCGATCAGGCCATGCCCCTGGCCGTCGCCCTTCTTCGGGTCCGTCATGCCGTCGTCAGTCACGATGATGGCTACCTCGTCCTCGCAGAACCGCAGCGTCACCGTCGCGGTAACGCCCGTTCCGCCGTGCTTGCGTGCGTTGGTCAGTGACTCCTGCACCACCCGGTACGCGGTGAGCGCTGTGCCCCGCGGCAGCTGCGCGGGCACGCCCTCGACGGTAAAGGAGACGGGCAGCCCGGTCGCACGGGCCTGGACAAGCAGCCCTGACAGCTGCTCGATCCCTGGCTGCGGCGCAAGCTCGGCACCACTGGCGGCAGATGGCTCGCTGGCCGAGCGCAGCACGCCGAGCAGGCTGCGCATCTCGGTCAGGGCCTGCCGCCCGGTCGCCGAGATCGCCGCGAGGGCCTCTCGTGCCCGGTCCGGCGAGTTGTCGATCGCGTAGGAGGCCCCGTCGGCCTGTACCACCATGACGCTGACGTTGTGGGCAACCACGTCGTGCAACTCGCGGGCGATCCTGGCCCGCTCGGCCGCGGCGGCGATCTGCGCCTGCGCGTCCCGCTCCCGCTCCAGTCGAGCGGCCCGCTCCTCCAGTTCCCGGTAGTAGCTGCGCCGCCAGCGCGTCATGTCGCCGAGCAGCCACGCGGTCAGCGCGGGTCCCCAGAAGACCGCGAGCACCTCGCCGAGCGTCCACCAGTCGTGGAAGGCTGGCTCCGGTACCCACTCCAAGAGCGCGACGGCCGAGCCGAGCAGGGTGACAAGCAGCCCAGGCAACGCGATCCGGCGCGGCCGGTAGGCGGCCAGCGTGTACAGTGCCACGAGCACCGCCACGTCCGAGCCCACCGGGCTGGGCAGGAGCAGCACCTCCAGGCCCCCCGCCGCGACGAGCACCGTGAACACGCCAACCGGGCGCTTGCGGCGCACCGTGATCGGGGCACACATGCACACGACGAATGCCAGCGCCAGCAACTTGTGCGGCCGGACCTGGCCGGTGGCCAGGATCGCGCCCGTGCCAAACCCCGCCAGCAGCAGCGCGAGCACGCTGTCCAGCAGCCCTGGATGGCGGCGCAGCCAGTCGTAGAACGCGAGCACGCGCTCAGCCTACGCGCGGTCGATGCCCCCGGCGTCCGCCCGTGGGCGGATTGCCGGCTCCTCCTTCAGGCGGATGAGGCGCCCAGGAACCGGGTCAGCAAGGGCTCCTCCACGGCGCCGCCGGAGCCGTCAGGGGTTACCCGGTAGGCCTGGGCGGTGGGCCGGTCGGCGATCAGCTCTTCGAGGGTGTCGTCGACGTAATGGGTGCCGGCCCCGTCGTCGCACGCCAGGCCGGCCGGCAGCGTCCCGTCCCCGACTAGCCGATGGTATAGCGGCCGCCGCTCGGCCTCGGAGTTGTAGTGCGGGCAGTACGACCCGGGCAGCATGCCAAGACCGTCGGTAAACGGGCGCAGCTTGACGCCGAACGAGTCCGTCGTGCCGCCCTCGAACCAGCAGATGCCGCCGGCGCTCGAGCCCGCGACGACGATCCCCGCTTGCCAGGCCTTGCGCAGGATCTCGTCGATCCCGTGCGCCCGCCAGACTGCCACCATGTTGGCGACGCTGCCGCCGCCGACGAAGATGGCGTCCTGCGACATCAGCAGGTCCTCGGGGTCGGTGACGTTCGGCATGGGGAACAGGGCCAGGTGGGTCACCTTCACGTCGAAGGGCGCGAGCCGGTCGTAGAACCGCAGCAGGCCCGCAGGGTCATCGCCGGTCGCGGTGTTGATCACGCACAGCTTGGGGACCGGCCGCCCTGTCAGCTTCAGCACGTTGCCCACGTGCAACGGGATTTCCCTGCCCTGCGGCATGAGCATGCCACCGCCGACCGCGATGAGGTGCCGCCGTCCGTCTGCTGCCATGCCGTGACCGTAGCGGCTGGCGGAATCGGCCGCAAACGGGGGAGGGGTCGGGCGGGGGGAAACGGGCGGCTGCGCGGGGGGAAACGGGCGGATGGGCGGGGGGAAACAGGCGGCCAGGTGGGCAAGTAGGGCGCGCCGCAGTGCAGCAGATTGGTGTGTATCTCTCGGGAAATAAGGCGTACTATCTCGATTGTTGGGCTATGCAGGCGGTGATGAATGCCATGGCCGAGTGGTGGTCGATCGAGGTCTTCTCTGGTGACAAGCTCCCGGCGAGCGCGTGGCGGTACTCCTACGAGGACGCGCTGACCGAGGCCGCGGTTACGCACGGGGCGCTGTACTGGGACTGGTACGACTCGCAGTACGGCGTCGTGTTCGAGGTGTGCTTCGCCACCGACGAGCAGTGGGAGGCGTTCCGCGCGCTGGGAAGCGTCAAGGGCGCGCTTGACGCGGTGCCCGACCCGGTCAGCGGGCTGCTCATCTACCGGGGCCGGGGCGGCGCGGCCGGGTCACGCACCCCGCGCAAGCCCAGGCCGGCTCCGAGTGCGGCGGCCATGGAACTGGAGGAGCCCCAGGAGGAGCGCTGGATCATGCGCCGTGCCAAGAAGGTCGCGCGGTCGCTGCGCTACGGCGCGGGAGAGGCGGAGATCCGGCGCCTGGTCGAGGACCCCGGGCAGCCCGCCGAGCCAGCCGAGCCCGGTGAGCCGGTGCGGCCCGGCATGTGCGCGGCTGCCCGTACCGGGTGAGGTACCCGTTTTCGCCGTCCAATGGTGAACCAGGCCGCCAGACAGTGCAGGATGGAACCATGACGGAAACGCGAGTCAGGACAGAGGATCTGCGCGTCGCGATCGAGCACGCGGGCTACTACCCGGGACTGGTGACCGACGCGGTCGCCTCGGCCCTCGGACCCGAGCCGGTGACGGCGTTCTTCGTGCAGCATGACGCGATCTTCGACCCGGGCATGGAGGTCCGCAGGCACATGACGGTGCTGGCGCTGACCCCGACCAGGCTCGTGTACTCGCATACCGACGAGCATCCGGCGGACGAGCCGGACGGGCTGCCGAGGGCGGAAACGAGCACCGAGGCCATCCGGTTCTCCCGCGTCTCGTCGGTGTCGCTGACCCGCGTAGTGCCGGACCCCGCCTCCTACGTGTCAGGCGTGACGATGCCATCTGAGGTGATCTTGACGATCGGCTGGAACGTGCTATCGCACCTCGAGCTTGAGCCGGCGCACTGCGGCGACGAGACCTGCGAGGCTGACCACGGCTATCTTGGCACGATCACCGCTGACGACCTGACGCTGCGGATTAGCGAGGCTGCCGACGGCGAGGAGGCCATTGGCCAGGTCCTGTCGTTTTCCGCTGCCTTGTCGGATGCCACTGCCCGCGCGGCGGTATAGGGGAGCTGGCCTCAATGTCCCGCGAGCCGAGGACCAGTCCCATCATCCCCGCTTACGGAGAGCTCGCGCTCTCCGACCTGTCCACGTCGCTGCTGGCGTCGCTGTCCGTGGAGCCGGGAACGAACCCGCTTGGCCTGCCGTCGGTCCGGCGGGCCTGCCTGCTGATCGTGGACGGCCTGGGCTGGGAGCAACTGCGCGCTCACCAGGCAGCCGCGCCGTTCCTGTCCGAGCTTGCCTTTAATTCCCGCCCGCTGACCTGCGGGTTCCCTTCCACCACGGTCACCAGCATGGCGTCGCTTGGCACTGGCCTCACGCCTGGCGAGCATGGCATGCTCGGCCTGCGAGTCGCCATCGGTGGCACCGGCAGGCTGCTCAACGGGCTGCACTGGCCCGCCGATGTCGACCCGCGCGACTGGCAGGCCAAGGACACGATCTACGACCGCGCGGCAGCCGCTGGCGTGTCGGTCACTCACGTGGCCAGCGGCCAGTATGAGTCCAGCGGCCTGTCGCGAGCGGCGCTGCGCGGGGCGGCCTATCGCCCGGCCGGGTCCCTGGGCGCGCTCGGCGCCGAGGCAGTGGCCGCGCTCCACGAGGCAAAACGGACCCTCGTCTCGGTCTACACCCCCGACCTGGATGCGGCCGGGCACCAGTACGGGGTCGGGTCGGCCGCCTGGACCTACCAGCTGGCGTACGTGGACAAGCTCGCCGAGCAGGTCGCAGCCGCGCTGCCGATGGGCGCCGTGCTGTACGTGACCGGCGACCACGGGATGGTCAACGTCTGTCCGGACGACCGGATCGATGTGGAGTCGATCCCGCAGCTGCGCGAGGGCGTCGTGCTGCTCGGCGGCGAGCCGCGTGCGCGGCACCTGTACGCGCGGCCAGACGCGGCCCCGGACGTGCTGGCCGCCTGGCGGGACGTACTCGGCGAGCGTGCCTGGGTGGCGTCACGGGACGAGGCGATCAAGGACGGATGGTTCGGCGCCGTCGATGAGTCGATGCGGATGCGGATCGGTGACGTAGTCGCTGCCGCCACCGGCAGCTGGGCGATGATGGCGCCCACCGCGGAATCCAGCGATCCGCCGATGGCCGGCATGCACGGCTCACTGACAGCCGCCGAGCAGCTCGTCCCGCTGCTGGCGTTCCTGTCCCGGTAAGTCCTCGGCAGGCGCCATACTGGCCGCGTGGCACACCACGACCTCCTCATCGCCGCCGGCCAGCTCGCGCGTGAGCTGGCCGGCGAGCAGCGTCCCCGTCTGCTTGACGTCCGGTGGAAGCTCGGCGGGCCGCCCGGCCGGGAGCTGTACGACCAAGGGCACGTTCCGGGTGCGGTCTTCGTGGACCTTGACAAGGACCTCGCCGGCCCGCCCGGTGGTAGTCCTCGCGGGCAGGACGCGACTGGCAATCGAGGGCGGCACCCGCTGCCGCATCCGGATGGCTTTACCGCGACGATGCGCCGGCTGGGAGTCGCAGGAGACTGCCCTGTCGTGGTCTACGACGACGCCGACTCAACGGCGGCGGCCCGTGCGTGGTGGCTGCTGCGGTACTTCGGCCACCCCTGCGTCCGGGTACTCGACGGCGGCTTCCGGGCCTGGGCGGCAGCTGGCCTGCCCGTGGAGCAGGGGGAGCCGGGCCAGGCATCGCAGCATGGTCACTTCACCGCACGGCCGGGGCACCTGCCGCTGCTGGCGGCCGACGGCGCCGCCACCATGGCACGGGACGGAGTGCTGCTCGACGCCCGCGCGGCGCAGCGGTACCGGGGCGAAGCTGAGCCGGTAGACCCCGTGGCAGGGCACATTCCCGGTGCGGTCAGTGCCCCGACGACGCAGAACGTGAACCCGGACGGCACCTTCCGGCCAGCGCGGGAGATCGCGATGCGGTTCGCCGACCTTGGCGTCAAGGAAGGCACCGCTGTCGGTACCTACTGCGGCTCGGGCGTTACCGCCGCCCACGAGGTGCTCGCGCTCGCCTTGGCCGCGATTCCCGCCGCGCTGTACGCCGGCTCCTGGTCGGACTGGATCACCGACCCGGACCGCCCGGTGGCAACTGGCGCCTCCCGATAGCGCGGGGGCTGCATCCCGCTGCTGCCCCGAATCCCTGGCTTGGCCGCCGGGTGGCCGCCGGCCAAGCCAGGTCGCCGGGGTGCCGCTGAGAGGCGGGTCGGGGGGCCGGGGGAGGGAACGTTTGGAAAAATGGGAGATGAATGCCATTCCGGGCGAGTAGTAACAACGCGACTAATTGCGGCATCGATCTTGTGGCCTAGCTAAGAAACCGGGACATACGCTGTGGCGACAGGGCTAGCAATGGCGCGTCAATTCGGTGTAGGTTCGCCCAGAAGGTCCACCACAAGGATCATGCTGCCGGAGGTTTTATGAGCATCCTGGGCACCCGGGTAATCAGGATGGAGGACCCAAAGCTGCTGACCAGCGGCGGGGTCTACGTCGATGATCTACGGGAACCCGAGCTCGAGGGCGCCGCACGCATAACGTTTGTGCGGTCGACCGTCGCGCACGCCCGCATTACGGGCATTGACACCAGCGAGGCACTCGCCCAGCCAGGGGTAATCGCGGTGCTGACCGCGGCCGATATGACGGACTTCCCGCCGTCTTCGCCCGCCGAGCCGATTGACCCCGACGCGCCGCCCGTTGAGGGGCCGCTGCCACTGGGCGGCCAATGGTCGGAGCCGCTGCTCGCGGTCGACGAGGTCCGGTTCGTGGGCGAGCCGGTCGCGATGGTGCTCACCGATAACCAGTACCAGGGCGAGGACGCCGCCGAGCTGGTCAGCGTGGACTACGAGCCGCTGCCAGCCGTCGTGGGAATCGGTAACGCGCTGGCTGGCGGGGCCATGGCGTTCAGCGGCGCGGACACCAACGTCTGCCAGGCCCGGCCGGGCAACTTCGACGACTCGATCTTCGATGGCTGCGACATCATCGTTGAGGGCGACATCAGCAACCAGCGCGTCGCGTGCCTGCCGATGGAGGGCCGCGCCGCCGCTGCCTCGTGGTCCAACGGCAAGCTGACGGTCTGGGTCAGCACCCAGAACGCGCAGCTTGGCCGGCTGATCCTCACCGCGATCGGGCTGCCGCCGGACGCGATCCGGGTCGTCGCCCCCGACGTGGGCGGCGGGTTCGGCGCGAAGATCGGCGTGGACCGCGACGCGATCGCTGTCGCCTGGGCCGCCAAGCACACCGGCCGGGCCGTCCGCTGGGTGGAGTCGCGCAGCGAGAACCTCACAGCCATGACCCAGGGCCGTGCGCAGCAGCACCACATCAAGATCGGCGGCACCCGCGACGGCCACATTAAGGCCTACCAGCTGGACATCGTCCAGGACACCGGTGCGTACGCCCGGATGAGCGGCTTCCTGCCCAGCCTTACCGTGCTGATGGCCCCCGGCGTCTACGACATTCCCGTCGTCCAGGCGGGCTACAAGGTCGTCGTCACCAACGCGACACCGATCGCCGCCTACCGGGGCGCGGGCCGTCCCGAGGCCGCCGCGACCATCGAGCGGGCCGTCGACTGGTTCGCCGCCGAGGCGGGCCTGGATGCGGCCGAGGTACGGAAAATCAACTTCATCAAGAAGAATCAATTCCCATTCGTAACGAAAACAGGCGCTCCTTACGACAGCGGCGACTACGAGTCGGCACTCGACAAGGTCCTGCGGGCCGCTGGCTACCAGGAACTGCGTGCCGAGCAGGCCCGTCGGCGTGCGTCTGGCAATGTCAAGCAACTCGGCATCGGGCTGGCCTCCTACGTGGAGATCACCGCCGCCGACGCCGGCGCCGGCGAGACCGCCAAGGTCGAGGTGCACGACGACGGCACCGCCACCGTCTACACCGGAAGCTCGGCGCACGGCCAGGGCCACCACACCGCCTACGCGATGCTGGTGACCGATGAGCTCGGCATTCCAATGGACCAGGTCGAGGTCATCCACGGCGATACCGACCTGATCCCGGACGGCGTCGGCACCTACGCCTCCCGGTCGCTGCAGCTTGGCGGGTCCGCCGTGCACAAGGCCGCGATCGAGGTCAAGCAGGAGGCCGCGCACAAGGCGGCCGAGCTGTTCGAGGCAGCGTCGTCCGATGTCGTCCTGGACACCGAGACCGGCCTGTGGCACATCGTCGGCGACCCGGACAAGTCCCTCACCTGGGCGCAGGTGGCCTCGGCAGCGGCGGGCGGGCTGATCGTCGCCAACGTGCGGTTTACCGCCGACAGGCCGACGTTCCCGTTCGGCTCCCAGCTGTCACTGGTCGAGGTCGACACCGAGACCGGCAAGGTCACGCTGCTGCGGCACGTCACCGCCGACGACGCCGGCCCGGTCCTGAACCCGGTGCTGTTTGAGGGCCAGCGGCACGGCGGCATCGCGCAGGGCGCTGCTCAGGCGCTGTGCGAGGAGATTCTCTACGACGGCGACGGCAATCCGCTGACCTCCTCGCTGGCCGACTACGCGGCGATCACCGCCACTGAGCTGCCCAGCTTCGAGCTGGTCACCAGCGAGACGCCGACCGACCTCAACCCGCTAGGCGTCAAGGGCATCGGCGAGGCCGGCACCATCGGTGCGACCCCCGCAGTGCAGAACGCAGTGGTCGACGCCCTGTCGCACCTCGGCGTCCGGCACGTCGACATGCCGACGACGCCCGAGCGCGTGTGGACCGTCATCCAGGCTGCTAACGGAAAGTGAGAGCGACGAAGTGAGTAAGGTCTCCCTGACCGTCAACGGCAAGGAAATCACCGCCGACGTCGAGGACCGCACCCTGCTCGTGCACTTCCTGCGCGAGGTAGCGGACCTCACCGCGACCAACATCGGGTGCGAGACGACTTCCTGCGGTGCCTGCACGGTGCTCCTGGACGGCGAATCGGTCAAGTCCTGCACGGTCTTGGCCCTGCAGGCCGACGGCCGCCCGGTGACGACGCTGGAGGGGCTCGCGGGCCGCGACGGCTCGATGTCGCCCGTGCAGGAGGCGTTCCACCGCAACCACGGCCTGCAGTGCGGGTACTGCACGCCGGGCTTCGTCATGGCGATCACCTCGCTGCTCGCGGAGAACCCTGCGCCCACCGAGGCGGAGGTCCGCGCCGGGCTGGAGGGCAATATCTGCCGCTGCACCGGTTACCACAACATCGTGAAGGCCGCCCTGGCCGCGGCATCGGCCATGGTTGCTTCAGGCACGGTTGCTTCAGGCACGGTTGCTTCAGGCACGGTTGCTTCAGGCACGGTTGCTTCAGGCACGGTTGCTTCAGGCACGGTTGCGGCAGGCACGGTTGCTTCAGGCACGGTTGCTTCAGGCACGGTTGCTTCAGGCACGGGGGAGGCGTCCCAGTGATTCCCGCGTCGTTCACCTACCACCGTGCCCTGTCAGTCGATGAGGCGCTATCGCTGGCGGCCGAGCTCGGCGAGGACGCCAAGTTCCTCGCCGGCGGGCACTCGCTGCTGCCGATGATGAAGCTGCGCTTCGCGGTCCCGGCCGACCTCATAGACCTGGGCCGGATCACCGAGTTGTCCTACATCCGCGACGAGGGCGCCTACGTGGCGATCGGGGCGCTGACCCGGCACCACGACGTCAACACGTCCTCGCTGCTGGCGTCGCAGATCCCGCTCCTTGCCCACGCGGCGGGACAGGTCGGCGACCCGCAGATCCGGCACCGCGGCACCATCGGCGGCTCGGTGGCGCACGCCGACGCGGCCTCGGACCTGTCGGCGGTGCTGCTCGCGCTGGAGGCGACGTTCGTGATCCGGCGCACTGACGGCCCCCGCTCGGTCCCCGCAGGCGAGTTCTTCAAGAGCGTCTTTGAGACCGCCCTGGAGCCCGGCGAGCTGCTGACAGAGATCCAGGTGCCCAAGCCCGCTGCGGCATCGGCCTGGTCCTTCCAGAAGTTCACCAAGCGGGCGATCGACTGGGCGATCGTCGGAGTCGCGGTCCAGGGCGGTTCCCATCCCGCGGCCAAGGTCGCCCTCATCAACATGGGCCTTACCCCGCTGCGCGCGTCGGCGACGGAGGCGCTGCTAGCATCGGGCGCGTCGGTCGCCGACGCGGCGGCCCTCGCCGCCGAGGGCACACGTCCCGGCTCGGATCTGCACGCGAGCGCATCCTTCCGTGAGCACCTGGCCCGGGTGCTGGTCCGTCGCGCCCTGCAGGAGGCCCGCTCCCGGTCCTGACGCCCCACTGGCACCGGGTGGCCCGATGGGCGGGCCACCCGGTGCGTCAGGTCTCGCTGGCGTGGCCGAGTCGTCACCGTCAGGGCTCGTCGGCGTAGGTGCACCGCATAATGCGGCTCGCTGGCGGCGTCGAGTCACCTGGGTCGGGGCTCGCTGGCGGCGTCGAGTCACCTGGGTTGCGGCTCGCTGGCGGTGTCGAGCCAGTATGGTTGCGGCTCACCGGTACCACCCAGATTCGTTGCGGCTAGGTGCGGGTCCACAATGGGCTTATGACGGTGCACTCCCCGCGAGCGTCGGCAGGGGCGCGGGAGCGTCGCCGCCGACCGCGACGGGCGTTTCGGCACCCGGCGCGCTGGGCCTCCCTTGCCGCTGCGTGCGTGCCCGTCTTGCTCATCTTTCCGGGAATAAGCCTGTCGTACGTCGCGTGGTTCGGCCTTGTGCCGGGGATCGTGCTGTTCGCCCGGGCCGACTCGACCCGAGAGGCCCTCGCGCGCGGCTGGTGGTTCGGCGCTGGTTACCTCATCGCCATGCTGTCTTGGATGGCCCCGCAGATCGGGCCGGGATTGCTGCTCATCGGCCTGGTCGCCGGCATCACGTGGTCGCCGTTCGCCATCTTCGCCCGGCTGCTCCTCGGGGGCTGCAGGGGGTCGTCCCCCGCGGCGCCGCGGGGGACGGGGGACTGGGCCTGGCAGCGGTTTGGCCTGGCGATCATCGTGCTGCCCGCCACCTGGTTGATCCCCGAGTGGGTACGGTCCTACCAGGGGCTTGGCGGGCCGTGGGACCTTTACGGTGCCTCCCAGTGGCAGCACCCGGCGGTGCTGGCGCTGGCCGCGATCGGCGGGATATGGCTAGTGAGCGTGGCCCTGGTCGCCGCTAACGTGGGCATCACGGTGATGCTCGGCGCGCTGATCCCTGGCCTGCTGACGCCGGGCGCGCGCCCGCGCCCGTGGGTGCGGGCCAGTGGGGCGGCTGGCAGGCACCGGCCACCGATGGCCGTCGGCGGGCTGGCCGCGCTCATCGTAGCGGCCGGGGCCGGCCCTCTGGCGTTCGCCCTGACGCCGCCGTTCCCCGCCGTCCGCACGGTCACGGTCGCGCTGGTCCAGCCGGGCGTCGTCGCCAGCGCCGCTGTCCGTGTCCACGCCTCCGAAACCATTACCGCATCCCTCAGCAAGCGCGGATCCCTCGGCGGGGTCACCCCAGACCTGATCGTGTGGGGCGAGAGCAGTATCGCTGAGGACCTGACGCTACCGTCGAGCGCCCCCTTGCTCCACCAGATCGAGGCGCTGTCTGCTGGGGACGGGGCCGAAATCGTCGTCAGCCAGGACGCCACGCCGCCCGGCAAGGGCCATGAGAAGTGGGCGGTCGTGGTCAGCCCGAGCGGGATCGGGGGCATCTACGTTAAGACGCGACTGGTGCCGTTCGGGGAGTACATCCCGTTCCGGCAGCAGCTGAGCTGGCTCACCAAGGTCAGTAAGGCCGCTACCTCTAACATGGTCCCCGGCACCGGGGCGCACGTGCTGATGATGACCGACCGGGAAGGCAGGCCACTGCCGGTCGGCGTGCTGATCTGCTTCGAGTCGGCTTTTCCCGACATGTCCCGTGCGGACGCCGATCACGGGGCCGAGCTGATCGTCTACCAGTCGTCGACGTCGACGTTCCAGGGCACCTGGGGTCCGGACCAGCACGCGTCGCTGGCAGCCATCCGCGCGGCGGAGACTGGTCGCCCGGTCGTGCAGGCGGCGCTGACCGGGGACACGGTGGCGTTCGACGCCCGCGGCCGCGAGCTCGCGTGGCTCGGGCAGTCGGGCCATGGGGTGGTCCCTGTCACCGTGCGGCTGCCGGCCGGGAGCGCGCGGACCTTCTACGATCAGGCCGGCGATTACGTGATGTGGACAGGGGTCGGCATATCCGTCCTTGCGCTGCTCATCCTGGGCATGCGCCGACGCGATTTTCTGGCTAATACCGCTGGTGCCGACGGTGGCGGTGCGGCACAATATGACCCAGGCACCGGGCAACCTGTTGCAGGCTAGCTTACAACTGACTCCGACGAGGCCGCAGGGGAAGGCGAACCTCGTCTAGGAGGCACGGTGTCGGTTTACGGTGTATTGCAGGTTCACTCGGCGCCCCCGGCGCTGTGCCCACACATCGAGTGGGCAGTGGCGGGAACGCTGGGGCTGCCTGTCAGCATGCCCTGGGTCAGCCAGCCCGCTGCCCCAGGGTCTCTTCGTGCTGAGCTGACCTGGCGGGGAAAGCCAGGGACCGCGGGCGCGATTACGTCTGCCTTGTCCGGCTGGAAGCGGCTGCGCTTTGAGGTCACCGAGGAAGCCTCCGAGGGGTGTGACGCTGTTCGCTACTGCTACACGCCGAACCTCGGCATCTTTTCCGCCGTGGCGAGCGCCAACGGCGACATCCTTGTGCCCGAGGGGCGGCTGCGCGCCGTCATGGCGATGAGCGTGGCCGACGCGTCGGTCCTTGAGAAGGAACTGGACAAGCTGCTCGGCACCGCGTGGGACCACGAGCTGGAGCCCTTCCGCCGGGCCGGTGACGGAGCCCCCGGTCCGCTGGCTCAACGCCACCGGCTGACAAGCACCAGTTGGCGGCCCGCACTGACAAGTACCTGAACCTCGTCGCCCGGACCGCCGCCGACGAGCGGGCTTCAGCCGAGATCTGCGGCCTCGCGGACCAAGCTACCGAAGCAGCCTGCCTCAGGCGCGAGACGCTGGCGCAGGCTACCCTGGCTGCCGAGGCGCCTGCCCTCCCGCAGGCACGATGACGCGGCGCAACGGGAACCCGGTACGACGCTAGGTGTCCACGTCGTTACTATCTGACTTATGTCAGAAAACGTACCCCTTATGTCCACTATGCGAGCTTTGGCGGGCTAATTTTGGTGCAGAATCTGACATAAGGCAGCCGCTGCCATAAATGGGTGTGGGTGGGCAGTGGCGAGTGGTCCCAAGGGGCGGGGCCGGGGCCGGGGGCGGGGCCGGGGCCGGGGCCGGGGCCGGGGGTGCATCCGGCCGGGGTTCTGGGGGGCGCGGGGGCGGGGGTGCCTCCGGCTGGGGGTCCTGGGGGGCGCGGGGGCGGGGGTGCCTCCGGCTGGGGGTCCTGGGGGTCCTGGGGGTGCAGGGGCCGGGGTTCTGGGGCCGGGGTTCTGGGGGCGCATGGGGCGGCCCGGGTTGCGGGAGGTCCACTAGGCCAGCGGCCGTGCTGACGCCTGGTCGGAGGGCTGGTCACCGAGCGTTTCAAGCGCAGGGAAGGGGCGGTACCGCCGCCGGAACGAGGGTTACGGGGACGTAGGCTCGGGGGAGTGGATCACCGGAAACGGTGAGCGGAACGTGTGGGAGTGTAGCGATGAGCGTGGCCGAGCTGACTGGCATCGACGTGCCGACGGGGCTGTATGTGGGCGGCGAGTGGGGCGGTAGCAAGGGCGGCGGGACATTCCCAGTGCTCGACCCGGCCACCGAGGAGTCCCTGGCAGAGGTAGCCGACGGCACCGAGAGCGATGGCCTTGACGCGGTCGCGGCGGCTCATGAGGCGCTCCCCGGCTGGGCGGCCACCCCGCCCCGGCAGCGGGCCGAGGTCCTGCGCAAGGCCTTCGAGCTGATGACAGCGCGCTCTGAGCAGTTCGCCCGGCTCATGTCGGCGGAGAACGGCAAGTCGCTGCGCGACGCGCGTGGTGAGGCCACATATGCGGCGGAGTTCTTCCGCTGGTACGCCGAGGAGGCTGTCCGGATCGAGGGCGGCCTGATGCGGGCCCCGTCCGGCGCGAACCGGATCGTCGTCGCCCACCAGCCGATTGGCGTGTCCCTGCTGATCACCCCGTGGAATTTCCCGGCCGCCATGGCCACCCGCAAGATCGGCCCGGCGCTGGCGGCCGGCTGCTCGATCGTGCTCAAGCCGGCCGAGGACACCCCGCTGACCGCGCTGGCCCTCGCCGAGCTGCTCACCGAGGCGGGCGTGCCCAAGGGCGTCGTCAACGTCGTTACCACGGGCCGGGCCACCGCTGGGCCGGTCGTCGCTGCCATGATGAACGACCCGCGGGTCCGCAAGCTGTCTTTCACCGGATCCACTCAGGTCGGCAAGATCCTGCTCCGCCAGGCGGCCGAGCAGGTGCTGAGCTGCTCCATGGAGCTGGGCGGCAACGCGCCGTTCATCGTCTTCGATGACGCGGACATCGACGCGGCGGTTGATGGCGCGATGCTCGCCAAGATGCGCAACGGCGGCGAGGCCTGCACCGCCGCGAACCGCTTCTACGTGCATGAGGCGGTCGCCGACGAGTTCACCGCCACCTTCACGCGTCGGCTCGCCGCCCTCAAGGTGGGCCCCGGCCTCGACGAGGACACGGAGGTCGGGCCGCTGGTCAACCAGCCGGCCCGGACCAAGGTGTCGGACCTGGTGGAGTCGGCCGCGGGCGACGGCGGCAAGATTGTCCTCGGCGGCAAGGCGCCGCAGCGCAAGGGCTACTTCTACGAGCCGACCCTGATCGACAACGTGCCGCAGTCGGCGAGCATCCTGAGCAACGAGATCTTCGGTCCGGTCTCGCCGGTGGTCCGCTTCAGCACCGAGGAGGAAGCGGTCCGCTGGGCGAACGCCACCGAGTATGGCCTGGTCTCCTACCTGTACACCAGGGACCTGCGGCGGGGCCTGCGCGTAAGCGAGGCCCTTGAGGCCGGCATGATCGGCCTTAACCGGGGACTGGTGTCCGACCCGGCCGCGCCGTTCGGCGGGGTGAAGCAGTCCGGGCTCGGGCGCGAGGGGCCCACGACGGCCTGCTGGAATTTACCGAGACGAAGTACATCGCTACCGACTGGTAGAGGCAGGAACAACGGGCGGTCGGCCACAAGGCCGGCCGCCCTGATCGCGTGCGGCTTGCTGTAGCCGGGCCGGAGACAGAGTTCACCCTCCGCTGATGTATTTCGCGCATGGGGGATCGGTTCGGATGAACTGAAGAACCGCAGTGCGAAGCCATCACGGACGGTAGTCTTGCCATATCGAAACGTACTGGCAGCGACGCGGTGGAACGTATCGATGGACCGGAGGTAGGAGCCATGACGGGTTCGCCTGGCGGCGGCCAGTTCGAGCGGGACGTCGTTGTTGTGGGAGGGTGTGGCCATGTGGGCCTCCCGCTCGCGATGGCGTTCGCCGATCGCGGGGCTCGTGTCGGTATCTACGACGTGAGCGAGAAGGCGGTAGCCACGGTTAACGCCGGGCAGCTCCCCTTCGACGAGCCCGGCGCCGCGCAGATGCTGGAGAACGTGGTGGCTAGCGGCATGCTGCACGCTAGCCTGGACCCGGCGATCGTGGGGACCGCCGAGTACGTGGTGGTCGTCATCGGCACGCCGGTCGATGAGTTCCTCAACCCAGATGCGGTCGCCATCCCGAACGCCCTCGGTGGCTGCGCGGCTTACCTGAGGGACGGGCAGCTGCTCATCCTGCGCTCCACCGTCTTCCCGGGCGTGACTGCCCTCGTCGAGAAGATGATCGTGGGCCTCGGCAAGTCGATCGAGGTGACCTTCTGCCCGGAGCGGATCGCCGAGGGCAAGGCCATGACCGAGCTGTTCAGCCTGCCGCAGATCGTCTCGGCGCGAAGCCCCGAGGCGATGAAGCGGGCGAGCATGCTGTTCAGCAGGCTCACGGACAAGATCGTCCAGCTCTCGCCGGAGGAGGCCGAGCTGGCGAAGCTGTACACCAACGTCTGGCGTTACATCAAGTTCGCGGCGGCCAACCAGTTTTACATGATGGCCAACGACCGGGGGCTGGACTTCGAGCGGATCCGGCAGGGCCTGAGCCAGGACTACCCGCGCGCCCTGGACATGCCGGGTGCGGGCTTCGCCGCGGGGCCGTGCCTGTTCAAGGACACGATGCAGCTCGCCGCGTTCAACAACAATAACTTCGCCCTCGGCCACACGGCGATGACTATCAACGAGGGCCTGCCGCTGTACGTGGTGTCCAGGCTTGAGCAGCGCTTCGACCTGTCGAACATGACGGTGGGCATCCTTGGCATGGCGTTCAAGGGCGGGTCGGACGACATCAGGTCCAGCCTGTCGTACAAGCTCAGGCGGATCCTGGCCTTCAAGGCCGACGCGGTGCTGTGCACCGACCCGTACGTGACCGTCGACCCGAAGCTGGTGCCGCTGGAGCAGGTTCTGGCGCAGGCGGACCTGCTCGTCGTCGGCGCGCCGCACCCGGAGTACCGAAACCTGGTGACCGACAAGCCCGTCGCCGACGTGTGGAACATCCTCGGCGCAGGGGTTTTCATCTAGGGCGCCATATCCTGCGGCGTCCTGCACAAACGGGGGAAGGACGTTAGCACGCGATGAGCGAGCGACCGTTGGTATCTGTCGTGGTACCAGCCTATAACGAGAGCGAGACCATCATCCCGGTCTTGGACCGGCTGTTCGAGGCTGTCCGCTTGCCCTGCGAGGTGCTCGTCGTCGTCGATGACGAGAAGGACGGCACCGCTGCGGTAGTCGACGACTACGCCCGCAAGGAACCCCGGCTCCGGCACGTGGTCAATACCTACGGCCAGGGCCCGGCTAACGCGATCCGCTACGGCATCGAGGCAGCCGCCGCCGCGGTCGCGGTTGTCACGATGGCCGACGGCTGCGACGACCCGCGCCAGATCGACGATCTGGCCCGGCTCGTCCACCGCGGCGTCGCGGTCGCCGCCGCTAGCCGGTACATGCCAGGCGGGCAGCAGGTGGGGGGACCGCTGCTCAAGGGGATGCTGTCGAAGACGGCGGGTCGGTCCTTGCATGTCCTCGCCCGCACCGGTACACAGGATGCGACGAATTCGTTCAAGGCTTACTCGACGGAATTCGTCCGCCAGGTCGGCATCGACTCACGGTCGGGCTTCGAGATTGGCATCGAGCTCACCGCTAAGGCAAAGCGGCTGAGGTTGCCGGTCGCTGAGATCCCGACTATCTGGCTCGACCGCCAGGCCGGCGTATCGAACTTCAAGATTGCCCAGTGGATTCCCTGTTACCTGCGCTGGTACCGGTTCGCGTTCGGGGGCAGACTGACGGCGGAACAGATCCGGGCACGGGGGCGGAAGGGCAGGTAATGCAGAAAGTCCTGGTCAGTGGTTCTGCTGGCTTCATCGGCGGCTACGTAGTCGAGGAATTGCTGCGGCGCGGGTACGCCGTCATCGGCATCGACAACTACTCCAAGTACGGAAAGGTCGCAAAGTCCTACGACGGTCACCCGGACTACCACTTCGTCGAGGGTGACTGCCGGGATGTCGCCCTTATGACCCGGCTGCTGGCAGGGTGCGACCACTTCATCGCCGGCGCCGCGATGATCGGCGGCATTTCGTATTTCCACAGCTATGCGTATGACCTGCTCGCGTCTAACGAGCGGATCATCGCGGCCTCTTGCGACGCGGCCATCGCCGCGCACAGGCATTTCGGAGGAAGCAGCGGCAGCCGACTCCAAAAGGTCACCTACCTGTCATCCTCGATGGTCTTCGAGTCGACCAGCGAGTGGCCGTCATATGAGGGCCAGGAGCGGGAGATCCCGCCGCCGCTGTCGTCCTACGGTTTCCAGAAGCTGGCCGTCGAGTACTTCGCGCGGGCCGCATGGGACCAGTACCAGCTGCCCTACACGATCGTCCGCCCGTTCAACTGCGTCGGCGTCGGTGAGAGCCGGGCGCTCGGCGATGAGGAGATCCTGTCCGGCAACGTTCAGCTCGCGATGAGCCACGTGGTGCCCGACCTGGTGCAGAAGGTCCTCAAGGGTCAAGAACCGCTGCACGTCCTCGGCTCCGGCGAGCAGGTGCGCCACTATACCTACGGGTGCGACCTGGCCCGCGGCGTGGCTGATGCGATGGAGCACCCGGACGCCTGGAACGAGGACTTCAACTTGTCCACCGCCCAGGGCATGACAGTGCTTGAGGTCGCCCGCGCCATCTGGCGCAAGGTCAAGGGCGGTGACCTCCCGTTGCGCGTGGTGCATGACCCGCCGTTCGAGTACGACGTGCAGCGCCGTGTCCCCGACACCGACAAGGCCAAGCGCGTCCTCGGCTTCGAGGCGACGACCACGCTGGATGAGATGCTCGACGAGGTCATCCCCTGGATCGCCCGGGCCATCGAGGCGGGCACGATCTAGGTGAGCCTGAGCGTCGGCGTGCGCGCCCGCCGCCACGCCGACGCCTCCCCGCGTGACTACAGGCGGGCGACGTGGGGACTGTGGACGGGCTCGTTCTGCCTCGTGGTCGGGATTCTCGTCGTCCGTAACGCGTTCCTGCTCCGGACTCCGCTGTACGAGGTGGCCGACTACGCGGACGACTCCATCCTCATCGAGCAAGCTCGGCGGTTTACGCTGCTCGTCGGAAACTATTCGCGCGAGCACTTCAGCCATCCCGGACCCGCCTACCTGTACGTCCAGGCGGCGGGGGAGTGGCTGTTCTGGTCGGTGCTGCACTGGGTCCCCACCGCGTGGAACGGGCAGTTGCTGTCCACCTTCATCCTGAACGCCGCGTCCGCATCCTGCATCCCCCTCATCTCCGCTCGCTGGGGCCAGTTTGGATCGCGCGGTTGCGGATGGGCCGGTGGCGCGACCGGGATCGCGGGACTCGCGGTGGTCCTGGGGTTCGCGGCGGCCCACCCGTCGGCCTTGAGCCTCAACTGGATGCCCTACCTGTACGTCCCGATGTACTTCACGTTCGTCGTGGCGATCGCCTCGGTAGCGGCGGGCCGGGTCCAGGACGCGCCGGTCGCCACCCTGGCAGGCTGGTTCCTCATGGAGGGCCACGTCTGCTTCCTGCTGTTCGTGCCCCTGCTGACCTGCGTGGCCCTGGCAACGCTGGCCAGGGATCGCGTCCGGGCGCTTCTCGCGGGCAGCAGTGGCGCCATCGCCGCGACCAGCAAAGGCGTGCGGCGCGTATTGCTGCCCGTCGCCGTCATCAGCGCCATGTTCGCGCTGCCTATCGCATGGAACCTCGCGCTGCACTGGCCGGGGCAGTTCGGCAAGTACCTCGACTACACAGGCTCCTCGCGCGCGGGCGTGCGAAGCCCTGTCGAGGCGGCGCGGTACGCCCTGTGGTTCTGGTGGCCGGGTCCGCGTGCGTGGGCCGTGGCGGGCACGCTGTGCCTGGCGGCCGGCCTGGTGACGTGGCGGGTCCCGGATCCGCGGCTTCGGAGGTTCCTTGTCGCCCTGCTCGCGATGGACGCGGTGTCCACTGTCGGCTTCCTGGCCTATGTCGTGGTCGGCGTCGACCAGGTGGGCCAGCGCTACATTGGCTACTTCTACTGGTCCGCGCCCGCCGTCGCGGCGCTGGTCATCGCGGTCGCAGCGGTGCATCTGCTGGTCGTCAGGCAGTCGGTCGCAGTGGCGTTTTCACTGGCGGGGGCATTGGTGGCGGCTGCCGTGTTCGCCGCCGCGCCGCAAACCAGGGTCAGCACCAACCGTACCGACCCGCTTGACCGCGCGACCGGGCCGAACACCGATCCGCTGGTTCCTGCTGCCGTGAGCGTTCTGCAAGGCCGGTCGGGGGGTAAGACAATCGTGCTGAGGACCGCTCAGAACGACGTCTGGCCCGAGATGCCTGCCCTCCTGGTGGAGGCCGAGCGAACGGGCGTGGCGGCGTGCGTGGCGAGTATCGGATGGGAGTTCATGGTGACGAGCCAGTTCATCTGCAGCACCCGGGAGATCGAGAGCGGGGCGGCCTATACGCTCCGACTGCCCGGCCCGGTACCGCCCGGTACATCCGTAGTATTCCGGCTCCGGCGAGCCGTCGTTACTATCGGCGCCAAGTGAACGTAGCCTAGTTCCGTGGACCGGCGAATCTTCGGGCTTGAGAACGAGTACGGCGTTACTTGCACCTTCCGCGGGCAGCGGCGGCTGTCGCCGGACGAGGTGGCCCGCTATCTATTCCGCCGCGTGGTGTCCTGGGGACGCAGCAGCAACGTGTTTCTCCGCAACGGCGCCCGCTTGTACTTGGACGTGGGCAGCCACCCCGAGTACGCGACCCCTGAGTGCGACAGCGTCATCGACCTGGTCGCGCACGACAAGGCTGGCGAGCGCATCCTGGAGGGGCTGCTCGTCGACGCGGACCGCCGACTGCGCGAAGAGGGCATCGCCGGCGACATCTACCTTTTCAAGAACAACACCGACTCGGCCGGCAACTCCTATGGCTGCCACGAGAATTACCTGGTGGGCCGCCACGGAGAGTTCGGCAGGCTGGCCGATATCCTCATCCCGTTCCTGGTCACTCGGCAGATCATCTGCGGGGCAGGCAAGGTGCTGCAGACTCCGCGTGGCGCGGTCTACTGCGTCAGCCAGCGGGCCGAGCACATCTGGGAGGGCGTGTCGTCCGCGACGACCCGGTCCCGCCCGATCATCAACACCCGTGACGAGCCGCACGCCGACGCAGAGCGGTTCCGCCGCCTGCACGTCATCGTCGGTGACTCCAACATGAGCGAGACGACGATGCTGCTCAAGGTCGGCGCGACCGACCTGGTGCTGCGCATGGTCGAGGCCGGGGTCGTGCTGCGCGACATGACGCTGGACAACCCGATCCGGGCGATCCGCGAGGTGTCGCACGACATGACCGGTCGCAGCCGGGTCCGGCTGGCCAACGGGCGTGAGATGAGCGCGCTGGAGATCCAGTACGAGTACCTGACCCGGGCCAAGGACTTCACTGAGAAGAACGGGGCAGACGCGGTCGCCTTGCGGGTCCTGGACCTGTGGACGCGGGCACTGGGCGCGATCGAGAGCGGCGACCTGGACAAGATCGCCCGGGAGATCGACTGGGTCACCAAGTACCAGCTCATCGAGCGGTACCGGGCCAGGCACGACCTCCCGCTGTCGTCCCCCCGCGTCGCCCAGCTAGACCTTGCCTACCACGATGTGCACCGTGGCCGGGGGTTGTACTACCTGCTGCAGAAGCGCGGCGCGGTCGACCGGGTCACTACTGACCTGAAGATCTTCGAGGCCAAGTCCGTCCCGCCGCAGACGACACGCGCGAGGCTGCGCGGCGAGTTCATCCGCCGGGCCCAGGAAAAGCGTCGCGACTTCACCGTCGACTGGGTGCACCTGAAGCTTAACGACCAGGCCCAGCGCACCGTGCTGTGCAAGGACCCGTTCCGTGCGGTCGATGAGCGAGTGGAAAAGCTCATCGCCGGCATGTAGGGATTCCTACTCGAACAGGATGCGGCGGCGGACTACCACGACAAGGGCCGCTACCGCGATCGCCGCCAGTACCGCCAGCCGTCGGGAGGGCATCGCCAGCCGCATCGATGTCAACGCGGACAGCCTCGACGCCGCTGCCTCACCGGCCCCGCCAGCAGCGGCAGCCGATGATGGCGGCGTCGCCAGGACCACCGCGATTGCCAGCAGGTAGCAGTCCACGTAGGCGCGTCCGTCGCCGAACGTGCTGCCCCAGAACTGCCAGGTCGCCAGCACCATCTCGACCAGCACGAACCCAGCGAACGCCAGCCGCTCCCGCAGTGGTGCCATGCTGGACTGCAGCACGCAGAACCCGGCAATGACCACAGCAGCCAGCGACGCGTCCTCGATCAGGTTGATGTCGTACATGCCCAGGTGCGACCAGCTCATGCCGCGTACGTCGGCGCGCAGCCCCCACTCCATCCCCCGCAGCGGCAGCCCCAGGTTCCGCGAAACATCGGTTGACGCGCCCGCCTCCCATGTCACGACGACGTGCTCGATGCCCTGCAGCGCCAGCCACGCGCAGCCGGGCACCAGCCACACCAGGTCGCAGGACCCGACGCCCGACAGCACTGCGCGCAGCCCGAATGCCAGCCGCAGGGTCTTTGAAGGCTGCACGGTCCCTGAAGGCTGCACGGTCCCGGAGGCCCGCAACGACCCAGGGCGCGGCCAGCCCGCCAGCATCCACAGCCGCGTCGCCGCCAGCGCCACTGGCAGCACCAAGATGGTCTCGTCCGTGACGACCGCGCACGTGACAAGGACGCAGGCCAGCACCTGCCGGTCCCGCCGCAGGGACAGCAGTCCGCCGATCATCAGGGCATCCGCCAGCGGCTCGGCGGTGTCCCGGCCGACGCTGATCACCGTCCCGAAGTACGCCACCAGCAGCAGCCCCCAAAGCGCGTGCCGTCCGGCATCCCGGGCGAGCACGCCGCCCAGCCACCCGATCGCCGCCAGGCACCCGAGGTTGATGAGCACCAGCACCACCGGCAGCCAGCTGACGTGGCCCAGCGATAGCAGCCACGCCAGCAGCGGGTACCCCAGCCGGGTGTACCGGTACGCGTAGTCCACCGTGATGCCGTAGGCCCGATGGCTCCAATTGAACGGGTCAATCGCAAGCCGGTAGTAGAACTGCCCGTCGTACCCCGTCGACGGCACGTGCCTGATCGGCGGCTTCATCGCGGCGGGGTGGCTGTATGTCTTGACCCCCGACATGATGAACAGCGAGAGGTCGCCGTGCGCCCAAACCTTCCACCGAGCCAGAACGAACCCGGTCCATCCCGCAAGCGCCGCCGCCGCCGCCACAAATGGCCGGTCGAGCACGTGCCGGGGGGTGCTGGCTCGCCGCGCGCGGGCTCGCCGCGCGCCGGGTGCGGCATCAGCCGCTGGGGTCAGTTGCACTGAGTGACCTTACCAGAAGTAATCACTCCACTACTGTTAGATTCATGTCCCTGACTATGCCGCGCCACCAGCTCGGCGTCCGCGCGGCGCCGCGCTCGCGGCCTGCCGGCCGCGCCCGGCGGTGGGCCTGGGCCGTCGGCCTGGCGCTGCTGGCCGTGCCCCTGGACATCGCCTACCTTCACCTGTCGCAGGCCTACCCGGAGAACTCCGACGAGGCCAACATCCTGCTGATGGCCGCGGACATGGCGCACGGCAACCTGCTGCTGCACGGCTGGAACGTCTCCGATGTGTCGTTCAGCACCACGGAATTGCCGCAAATCGCGCTGCTCACCGCGGCATTCGGGCTGCGCATGGGCACCGCCCACGTCGCGGCGGCGATGACCTACACCCTGGTCGTGCTCACCGGGATGGTCCTCGCGCGCGGTCAGGCAGGAGGGAAGGCCGGCGCGATCCGCATGCTGCTGGCACTGGCGATCATGCTCGCCCCGCAGCCCGGCGTCGGCGTCTTCGTGCTCATCTTGTCCGTCGGCCACATCGGTACCGCGGTCCCGGTCATGGCGACCTGGATGGCCGTAGAACGCTATGGCACCGGGGGGCGTCCCACCGGGGGCGTGCTCGCCGGGCTGCTGCTGGCCTGGGTGCTCATCGCCGACCCGCTCGTCACCGTCATTGCCGTGGTGCCCCTCGCCCTGGTGAGCGTCATCCGGCGCGAGTGGTGGCTGCTGGCCGGGGCCGGAGCCGGGTACCTGCTCGCCCTCGGTGCCGCAGCGCTGATCAGCGCCCTTGGCGGCTACGTGCAGCGGCCCGTGCCATTTGCCCTTACCGCGCCCGCGCTGTGGTACTGGCACGCGCAGTCCACGGTCCACGGGCTGCTGGCGATGTTCGGCGCCTACTTCGTGCCCAGCCCGCAGCTGGGCGGGCTGGAGGAGGCCATTGCCGGGCTGCATCTCGTCAGCGTGGTGCTGGTGACCTGGGCCGCGCTGGCCACCGCCCGCGGCTTGCTCCGCAAGGTCTCCCACCGGCCCTGCCGGACCGCCCGGCCCGGCAGCACCGACATGATCAGCGAACTGCTGCTCGTCGGCATCGTCTTCAACATCGGTGCGTTCGTGGCAAGCACTCTCGCTAACGCCTCGGCCCTCAACACCCGTGAAGTCGCCCCGGTGCTGCCGTTCGCCGCCGTGCTGGCGGCTCGCACCTTCGGGGACCGCCTGGCGGCAGGCCGCCTGCTCGCCTGCCCGGTGCGGCCAGTGAGCAGCGTGGCTGCCCGCCGGACCGCCCGCCGCGCCGCCGCCCGCCGGACCGCCCGCCGCGCCGCCGCCCGCCGGACTGCCCGCCGCGTGGCCGCGGCGGCACTAGCGGCCGTGACACTCGGCGGCTACTGCCTTGGCCTGGCGATTGGTGCAGCCGCCCGGCCGGCCGGAGACCCGTACGCGGCTGTCGAGAAGCACCTGGAGAGCCAGCACCTGACCTATGGCCTGAGTGGCTACTGGCAGGCCAGCTACATCACGGTCGACACCGGGGGTACGGTGACCATCCGCGCCGTCATCGGGGCTTGCCTGCAGCCCTACCTTTGGGAAGCCAAGCCGCATTGGTACCAGCCCGACAGCGGGCATCCCGCCACGTTCCTGTTGGGCAGCACTGTCCCCGGCTACTTCCGGTCCTACCGGCCCACGGCCCGTGGCCTGCGCACGCTGAGCGACTGGTACCCCCGCGCGCGACTGGAAACCTTCGGCGGCACGCACGTTGTCGCCGGGAGGGTCACGGCCAACTACCTGGTCCACGTGTACCCGGCAGACCTGATGGCGCAGTTCCGCAGGCTCCGTGCAGCCCTGCAGGCACCAACCGCCCCATGCAGTTGACACAGTAGCCTGGTACCGCCCGAGAGTCTTACTAGCCCCACCCACAGGGCTCGATCCGTGAGGTTGCCATGCGGCTATCCCCCGGGGGGATGAACCCCCCAACCCACCGACGCACGCCCGATGGGAAAAGCAGAGTATCGGGCATGCGGCGTGTGTCCGCGCTTGTCGTCATCCCACTGCTCGCTGCCGTCGCCGTCGCTGGTTGCAGTTCCTCCTCTAGTTCCTCATCCGCCGCGTCGAGCGTCTCGTCATCGGTCGCGAACCAGTCGGTGAAGGTGAGCGGCGCGTTCAACGCGTCGCCGAAGGTAGTGATCCCCAAGGGTGTGGCTGCCGGGCCTGACCTGTACACCAAGACGATCATCAAGGGCACCGGCACCAAGCTCACCTCGGCCGACTCCCTTGTCGGCAACTTCGTCCTCTACGACTGGAGCGGCAAGACGGCCAAGCTGCTCGGCTCCACGTTTTCCTCCGGCGGCCCGACCTTCTTCTCCGGACAGATGCTGCCGGGCCTAGAGTCGGCCCTCGTCGGCCAGAAGACCGGCAGCCGGGTCCTCGCGGTCATCCCGCCCAAGGATGGCTTCGGGACGAGCGGCAACTCCCAGATCGGCGTCAAGCCCACTGACACGCTCATCTTCGTCATCGACATGCTCTCCACGATCCCCAACACGCAAGGCGCGAGCGGGACGGCGGTCACCAACGGCGGTGGCGCCCTGCCGACCGTTACCGAGGCCGCGGGCAAGGCGGCGACGATCAAGATCCCGGCCGCCAAGCCGCCGACGTCCCTCACCGTCAAGACCCTGATCAAGGGCACCGGCGCGAAGGTCGTCAAGGGCGACTATGTCATCGTCCAGTACACCGGCGTGGTCTGGAAGGCTGGCACCACGCCCACGCCCTTCGACTCGTCGTGGTCGCGGTCGGAGCCGTTCGCGTTCAACATCGGGGCGGGACAGGTGGTCCCGGGCTGGGACGACGGCCTGGTCGGGCAGACCGTAGGCAGCCGTGTGATGCTCGTCATCCCGCCCGCCGACGGATACGGCAAGACGGCGGAGACTGGCATCCCCGCCAACAGCACGCTGGTGTTCTCAGTCGACATCCTGGCGTCCTACACGCCGACTAAGTAGGGCGCTCCTGGTTTGACAGCAGCCGGGCGGCGTGCCGCCCGGCTGCCGCGCACGCCAGGAAATAGGGCAGGTCCTCATCCAGGCCCCGCCCCATCGTGGACAGCCCGACCGGGCAGGATCGCAACGCCTCCGCTAGCCCGTCCACATTTTCCACAACGATGCGGTGCCGGTCTCCCAGCACCGCCGCCTCCGCCGCGACCCGGGCTCCCGCAGCCCCCGCAAGCTTCGGGACAACGACGTCCGCGGCCGCGAGCGCCACGCGCCCGTACGCCGTCAGACTGTGATGCGACACGCCCTGATGGCGCTCGCGCGGGTCGGCGAACGATATCCGCAACGAAGCGACCGGCCGCCCGCCCAGCGCGGCGGTCGCGTTGACCGCCTCGCCGGCCGCGACGCCGGAGTAGCCCCAGCGGGTGCCGGTGCCCAGGTTGCCGGGTCCCTGGGTGACGATCGCCACATCCGCCCCCAGCACGTGCCGGGCGGCCAGCAGCCCGGTGTGCACGGTTACCGCCTCCAGGTCGCCGCCGAAGGACTGCCCGGTGGTCACGGTGCCAGCCAGCCAGCCCGCCGCGCGTAGCCCCGCGATCGTCCGCGAGAACCAGGCGGGCAGCGCCCCGCCGTCCTGCATGACGTAGGCGACGATGGGGCCGGGAGACGGGCCCGCTGCCCCGGGGGACAACAGGCCAGCCACGACCGCGGGAAGGGCGGAGTGCAGGTCGGCCACCACGACGGGCATGCCGTCGATGCAGTCAGCGTCGCGCAGCACGTCATGGTGGGGTGAGTCCTGCTCGTCCACGCTGGCCACGGTTGCCTGCAGCGGGGTGTACCGGGCCTTGACGACGTGCCCGGCTAGTTCCGGGTCGGGCGGCAGCCGGTCCGGGATCGCGACGACGAGGGCGTACCCGCCGGTGCCGAGGCCCTGGTGCAGGGCGGTGGTGTTGAGCAGCACCCGGTCGCCAGGCTCGGGCCGCCCGGTGAGCGCGGGATAGGCCAGAGCCTTGACTCCCGCGCCTTCGGGGGCATCCACCGATACCATTATCTCGACTGCCCCAGCCCATTCCCGCCGCACTTGCATGACAGTTCCGCTTCGCCACCTGATCACGACGGCAGGCTAGCGCCCCGGGGCACCATCAGGAGGCCATGATGTCGAAGCGCAGGACAGAGCGGCTGCTGTCGATCGTGGTCCTGCTGCTGTCCGCCCGCCGGTTCCTGACCGTCGATGAGATCCGGCAGGCCGTGATCGGCTACCCGGAGCAGGACGAGGCGTTCAAGCGCATGTTCGAGCGGGATAAGGATGAGCTGCGCGAGCTGGGCATCCCGCTGGAGACGCGGCCGGCCAGCCTGCTTGACGAGGAACCGGGGTATCGCATCCCGAGGCAGGACTACGAGCTGCCGGAGATCCACCTGACCGCCGAGGAAGCGGCGGTGCTGGGCATCGCGTCCCGTGTCTGGCGCAGTGCCGAGCTGTCTGGCGCAGCGGTCGGCGCGATGCTCAAGCTCACGGCGGCGGGCCTGACGACGGACGCCGACGACGACGGCCTGGCGCTGCCCGTCGGGAACGAGCCGAGGCTGACGACCCAGGAGCCAGCCTTCGGCCTGCTGTGGGAGGCGGTGCGTGATCGCAGGCCAGTCTCGTTCGCCTACCGCGCCGCCGGGCGGACCGACGCGACCAGGCGCGAACTCGAGCCGTGGGGCGTTGTAAACCGGCGAGGCCGCTGGTACGTGGCGGGGCACGACCACGCGGCTGATCCTCCTGGCACGCGAGTCTTCCGGATGAGCCGCATTGACGGCCCGGTGAAGATTTCCGGGCCAGCCGGGAGCGTTACGGCGCCAGTCGGGGCGGACGTCTGGGAACTGGTAAAGGACTGGGGCAACGCGCGCGGCCGCGAGGGCGCGCGATCGGCGACGCTGCGGATCCGCGCCGGGGCAGGTTTCGGGCTGCGCCGGTCGGCGGCGAGCGTCAGCCCGTCCGCCGATGACCCTGGCTGGGAGATCGCGACAAGCCGGTTCACCGACGTGAAGTGGTTCGCCCAGTACGTGGCCTCGTTCGGCACGGATGCCGTGGTGGTCGAGCCGCCGGACCTGCGCGACGAGGTCATCGCGACGCTGAAGGGAGCGCTGCAGTGACGGGCAAGCGAAGGGCTGGGAAGGCACCCTCGGCAGGGAAGACACCGCGAGGGGCGGGACCTAGCGCGCCGCGCATGGTGACCTCCGCCGAGCGGTTGCGGCGGCTGCTAGCAATCGTGCCGTACGTGGCCAGCCGGAAGGCGGTCAGCCTGACGGAGACGGCCGCCATCTTCGGCATGACCGAGCGGGAGCTCATTGACGACCTGAACCTCGCCTGGTGCATGGAGCTCAAGGGGCCGCAGCCGTACTGTCCGATCGACTTGTCCTACGAGGGCGGCGAGATCGTCATCGCGCAGGCCGAAGCGCTCGACCGCCCGCTGCGGCTGGCCGCCGACGAGGCGAACGCGCTCCTGATGGCGCTGCGCATGCTGGCCGACGTGACCGGCGAGCGCGGCAGCGACGTCGAGCCATCCCAGGAGTTTCCCGTGGGCAGCGTCATCGCCAAGCTGGAGGCGGCCACGGCGGGGCTGACCGCGCCGCCGTCCCGGCTGGCCGTCGTCGGAGCCGACGACGACCGCGCGATGGCCGAGCGGCTGCGGACAGCACTGGCCGGCGGCAGGCGCGTCCGCATGCGCTACTACGTGCCAGGCCGGGACGAGGCGACGGAACGGGACGTCGATCCGATGCGGCTGCTTGTCGTGGACGGCCGGACCTACCTGGAAGGCTGGTGTCATCGGGCGGAAGGCGTCCGGCTCTTCCGGCTGGACCGGGTGCTTGACCTTGCCGTGCTTGACGAGGTCGCGCGGGTGCCTGAGTCAGCTGAGCCGGTAGACGTGGACGCGGGGCTGTTCCGCCCGTCGCCGACTGACGTCCTCGTCGTGCTCGACGTGTCGGCAGCCGCCCAGTGGATCGCCGAGTACTATCCGTGCGAGTCCGTGACCCCAGCCCCCGAGGGACCCGAGGGCTGGACTCGCCTCAGCCTGCGCACCCCTGACACTAGCTGGGTCCGCCGGCTGGCCCTTCGTATCGGTGGCGACGGCAAGGTCGTCTCTCCGCCGCAACTGCAGGCCGAGGTCAGCGAATCCGCGCGGGCGGCCCTCGCCCAGTATTAAGGGAAAGCTCGACCTTCGGCCTTTTTCCCGCCCAGTCCCGGTGGCGATTACGCGGGACCGCTATCTTCGATACTGTGCGTGGTCGGGGGTGGATCGCAGGGCGGGTGGCACGCAGTGCCGTCGTAGTCGCGGTGGTCATCGCGCTGTACTGGCTGTACCTGCGGCAGGCGCGGACAATCTGGGTGACGTCGGACGGCGCGTCCAACGCCCTGCAGGCCTGGGACATGCTGCACGGGAACCCGCTGCTGCGCGGCTGGTGGCTGTCGGACGTCACCTTCTACACCACCGAACTGCCCGAGTACATGCTCATCGAGATGGCTCGCGGCCTGTCCGCCTCTGTCATCTGGACCGGTGCCGCCATCACGTACACCCTTCTCGTCGTGGGCACCGCGCTCTTGGCATATGCCCCCGGGGGGACGACCCCCCTGCCGGCCCCCCGGTTCAGGGGGGGCATACAGCGCGCCTTGCTGGCAGCCGGGATCGTGCTCGCGCCCTCCAGTGTCTTGGGCACGCCGATGCTGCTGTCGTCCCCGGACCACATCGGGACCTCGGTACCTTTGCTGGCGGCGCTGCTGCTCATCGACCGGGGGACCGCAGCCGGGGCAGCGCGCCGCTGGTGGCTGGTGCCCGTCACGGGCGGGCTGGTTCTTGCCTGGGTGCAGGTCGCTGACCAGGTGGCGCTGTTCGCGGGGGCCGTCCCCGTAGCGGTCGTGTGCGGCGCGCGGTGGGTGCGGGGTCGCGAGCGCGTCGACCTCGCGCTGGCGGTCGCCGCCGTCGCCAGCGTGCCGGCGGCGCTGGGGGCGTTGCGAATCATCGCGGCGCTCGGCGGGTTCTACGTCAGCCCTGTCACGGCCGGCGGAGCCGGCCTCCTCGCCCCGCTGTCGCAACTGCCATACCACGCTCGGATGCTCGGCGAGTCGATACTGGTCATCTTCGGCGCGAACTACTTCGACCAGACGTCGGCCACCTTGCGGGCGATCGCCTTCGCGCACCTCGTCGGCCTCGCCGTGGCGCTCGCGGCGCTGCTGGCCGGAGTCTGGCTGCTGCTGGCCGGGCGGCTGGACCGGGTTTCGGCGATCCTGGTGACCGCCATCGCGGTCATGCTCATCGCCGGCCTGCTCGGCACTCACCTGTCCGACATCCTCGCCGCCCACGAGGTCGCGGTTGTCGCGCCGTTCGGCGCGGCGCTTGCCGGGCGGGTGCTGGGCGAGGCGCTCGTGCTGGCCGCGGCTGGCACCACTGCTCGGCGTCGCCGTGGCGGCATCCCTTGGCTTCTTGTGCTACGACGGCTCGCTGGCCTCCTACGGGGCGGGCAGCCAGCCCGTCGCCGACTGGCTGGTCACGCACCACATGGGCAATGGGGTGGCCGGCTACTGGCAGGCCGACGTCACGACCTTGGCCAGCGGAGGCAGGGTGACCGTCGCCCCGGTTTCGCTGACCAGTGGTGGCATTTACCCGTGGGAAGCCGAGGTCGGCTGGTACGCGCGTACCGCCCACTACGTCCTCAGCCCGCCGGATCCCACGCCCGCGACCAGCCCAGCCCTGGCCCGTGCGCTGTTTGGCCCCCCGGCGCGCGTTTACCACGTCGATGGCTGGGTCATCCAGGTCTGGCGCGGCGACGTGCTGGCCGACGTCCGAGACGCCACCCGGGGCACGCCGTGATCCGGCACGGTGACTCCTGGGGCACCCGGACGCACGTGAGACCTTTGCGTTTTTTGCTGGTATGTGTCCGGTTCACGTTTCGTTCGCCTCCTAGGCCTGGCAGCGTGCGGGGTGACGTGTAAACTCAGGAAGCGAAATGAGTCCTGCCAGCGGCGGACTCGATCCCTGCCACCAAGAGGATTCGCGAAATGTCTGACCTGATCGACAGCCCATGGAAGATCTTGATCATCGCGATCGTGGTCCTCGTGATGTTCGGGTCGCGCAAGATGCCCGATGCCGCCCGCTCCCTTGGCCGTTCCATGCGCATCCTCAAGAGCGAAGTGCAGGGCCTGCACGAGGACGAGCCGAGCGCCCCGGTCCAGGCGACGACCATCCAGGCGACCCCGGCCCAGATCCAGTCGACCGCCGATGCCCAGGCGCAGATCGCCGCGCTGCAGCAGCAGATCGACGCACAGGCGAAGATCGAGGAGCTGCAGAAGCAGGTCAGCGACCTTCAGCAGCAGCAGGCGAAGTAGCACAGGCTTCGCGCCATCCCTGGAGAGGCGGACTTAACGGTCATGGCGAGGAAGCCCAGCGCCATCCAGGGCGCTGCCATCGTTGGCGGGCGCTACCTGGGCTCCAAGCGAGGGGCAAATCCGGAGGGGCGGATGCCCCTCATGGAGCACCTCGCCGAGCTGCGCAACCGGATCGTCAAGGCGGCGATCGTGCTCATCGTCGGCATGATCGCGGCGCTGATCTTCTCCGACCAAACCTGGGCACTGGTCACCCGGCCGTTCTGCCAGGCGGTCATCAACGGGAACTCGGGCTGCCACGTCACAGGCGACAAGCTCATGATCAACGGGGTCTTCGATCCGCTGTTCATCCGCATCGAGATCGCGTTCTACCTCGCCCTGATCGGGACCAGCCCGGTCTGGCTGTACCAGTTCTGGGCGTTCATCGCGCCTGGCCTGTACTCGCGTGAGAAGAAGTGGGCGTACCTGTTCACCGGCACCGCTGTCCCGCTGTTCGTCGGCGGCGCCGCGCTCGCCTACTTCGTGATGGACCGGGGCCTGGGCTACCTGCTGGGCCTCGCGCCTAAGGGCACCCTCCTGCTGCCCAGCGTCGACACGTACATCAGCTATCTCGTCGGGATGCTCGTCGGCTTCGGCCTGGCGTTCGAGCTGCCGCTCGTCCTCGTCATGCTCAACGTGGCCGGGATCCTTACCCACGAGCGTTTCCGCAAGTGGCGCAAGATCCTCATCTTCGTGACGTTCCTGATCTCCGGCATGGTCAACCCCAGCCCGGACCCGCTGACGATGCTGCTGCTCGGCGGTATCTGCGTGGTCCTGGTCGAGGTCGCCGAGGTCTTCGTCTACCTCAACGACAAGCGGCGCGCCCGGCTGCACCCGGAGCTGTACGCGAACCTGGCCGACGACGAGATCTCATCGATTGACGAGCCTTCCCAGGTGGACTGAGGCTTGGTCGACTAAGACCTAAACGCGGCGGGCTAGCCCTGGGTGAGGGCTAGCCCGCCGCTTTCGGCTATCTTTTCGCAGCTTTCCCTGCTGTCCCATACTCTTGAGTCATGAGCACCCCGGCGTCGGCGTCGGCCCCCTCTCCCGCGCAGCGGTACGCCCAGTTCCGCGAGCGGCGGGCCGACCCGGAGTTCACTGCCTTCCGCCAGCAGTACGACTTCGCCTTCGATGACTTCCAGGTGGCCGCCTGCGGTGCGCTGAGCGCCGGCGACGGCGTGCTCGTCGCCGCGCCGACCGGGTCAGGAAAGACCGTCATCGGCGAGTACGCGGTCCACCTGGCCCTCGCGCAGGGGCGCAAGTGCTTCTACACGACCCCGATCAAGGCGCTGTCGAACCAGAAGTACGGTGACCTTGTCCGCCGCTACGGCTCGGACAACGTCGGCCTGCTGACGGGGGACAACAGCGTCAACGGTGAAGCGCCCGTGGTCGTCATGACCACCGAGGTGCTCCGCAACATGCTCTACGCGGGATCCGCGACGCTGCGCGACCTTGCCTACGTAGTGCTCGACGAGGTGCACTATCTCGCCGACCGGGCCCGCGGCGCGGTCTGGGAAGAGGTCATCATCCACCTGCCGGAGTCGGTCCGGGTAGTTGCGCTGTCGGCCACTGTGAGCAACGCCGAGGAATTCGGCGACTGGCTCGCCCAGGTCCGCGGTGGCACCCAGGTCGTCGTCGACGAGCACCGCCCGGTCCCGCTGTGGCAGCACATGCTGGCCGGGCGGCGGCTGTATGACCTGTTCACCGACGACGACCACCACAAGCTCAACCCCGAGCTCGTCCGGCTCGCGCAGCGGGACGCGGCGCAGGGGTTCGCCGCCGGGCGCTCGGGGAGCCGGTCCCGGCCCGGTGCCGGGAAGGGCAGCCGGCCTCGCCGGTACACCCCGCCGTACCGGCCGGAGGTGATCGACCGGCTCGACGGCGCGGGCCTGCTGCCGGCGATCACGTTCATCTTCAGCAGGGCCGGCTGCGACGCGGCCGTGCAACAGTGCCTGGCGGCCGGCCTGCGGCTGACGACGTCGGACGAGGCCGATGCGATCGCGGCCATCGCCGAGCGACGGGTGACCGACATCCCCGCCGACGACCTTGCCGTCCTGGGGTACCACGACTGGCTGCTCGGCCTGCGACGAGGCGTCGCCGCGCACCACGCCGGGCTGTTGCCGGTCTTCAAGGAAGTCGTCGAGGAGCTTTTCGCGGCGGGCCTGGTCCGTGCCGTCTTCGCGACCGAGACGCTCGCGCTCGGCATCAACATGCCCGCCAGGACCGTGGTAATCGAGCGGCTCGACAAGTGGAACGGCGAGACGCACGCTCCGCTGACGGCGGGGGAGTACACCCAGCTCACCGGGCGGGCTGGGCGGCGCGGCATCGACGTCGAAGGGCACGCGGTCGTGCTCTGGCAGCCGGGCCTGGATCCGGGACTCGTCGCGGGCCTGGCAGGCACCCGGACCTACCCGCTGAACTCCAGCTTCCGGCCGTCGTACAACATGGCGGTCAACCTCACCGGCCGCTCCGGCAGGCAGCGGGCCGCCGCGCTGCTCGAGTCGTCGTTCGCGCAGTTCCAGGCCGACCGGGGCGTCGTCGGGATCACCCGGCGACTGCGTAAGGTCACCGCGCAGGCCGAGGAAGCTCAAGTCCCAGATGGCCTGCGACCGAGGCGACTTTAGCGAGTATGTCGGGCTGCGGCGGCAGCTCACCGACCTAGAGCGGGACACCGCCCGCAACCGGGCGTCGTCCCGGCGAGCCGAGGCGCTGCGCTCCCTGGCGCTGCTGCGGCGGGGCGACATCATCCGGGTCCCCGGTGGCCGGCGCGCAGGCGCTCGCGGTCGTCCTGGCCCCGCCGCAGGGAGCCGCTTCGGGACAACCGGGTGCGGGCTCGTTCCGTCAGGGCGGGGCTGACGGTCCGCTGGTCCTGACCTCGGACGGGCAGGTCAAGCAGCTGTGGGCGGCGGACTTCCCGGCGCCCGCCGAGCCGGTGGAGCGGCTGCGGGTCCCGAGCTCGTTCAGCGAGCGGTCGCCCAAGCACCGGCGTGACCTGGTGTCCGCGATGCGCGCCGCGCTAGCCGGACGCGACGCCGACGACCTGCGCCCGGCTCGGCGCGGGGAGTCCGACGCCTCTGGCGTTGCCGGCGACATCGCGGAGATCCGCCGCAAGCTGCGCCGGCACCCCTGCCACGACTGCCCAGACCGGGAGCAGCACGCGCGGATCGGCGAACGGTACGTACGCTTGCAGCGCGACATTGAGGATCTCCAGCAGCAGATCAGCGGCCGCTCGCACGTGATCGCCCGGACCTTCCAGCGGGTCTGCACCGTGCTGGAAGAACTCGGCTACCTGGACGGCGACACGGTGACGCCGGACGGCAGGCGGCTGGGCGGTATCTACTCCGAGCTTGACCTAGTGGCCGCCGAGTGCCTGCGGCGCGGCTTGTGGACGGGTCTCAACCCAGCCGAGCTCGCGGCCTGCGTCTCGGTGCTCACATTCGAGTCGCGGCAGCAGACCGACGACGCTGGCCCCGCGCGACTGCCCAAGGGACCGGTAGGGGACATCCTGGCCGACATGACCCGGACCTGGACAGAGCTAGACCAGATGGAGCGCCGCAACGGTCTGTCGTTCCTGCGCGAGCCGGACCTCGGCTTCGTGTGGGCCGCCTACCGGTGGGTCCGCGGCGCGAAGCTGGAGGACGTGCTTGAGTCAGTCCCCGGACTGACGCCCGGGGACTTCGTGCGGGCGATCAAGCAGCTTATGGACCTGCTCGACCAGATCGCCGGGGCGGCAGGCCCCGATGACACGACGGCCAAGCCGACGCCCACCGAGCCAGCGGAGACTGAGCCGGCTGACCCGGCGCTCCGACGCGGCCGAGGGGTAGCGGCGACCGCCCGGGCCGCCATCGACGCGATGCGCCGTGGAGTGGTCGCCTACACCACCGTCACCGAGTGAGCGTGACCGCCGAGCGGGCTACCGCCTGTTCGGCGCGAGGACCTTGTCCGGGTCACGGAGCACCACGACGCCGGCCAGGTGATCGTAGATGGTCCGACGGTCCTTGTTCGCCAGCATCATGATGAACGAGATGAGGCCGCCGAACGCGATGTAGTCCAGCACGACCTGGCCAAGGCCGCGTAGCAGCATGACCATCCAGCTGGCGGTCGTTGCCTCCTGGACCTTCCAGCAGCGCAGGCCGAGCACCTGCTGCGTCGGCGTCTGGCCGTTGGCCCAGGAGATGGCGCCCCAGATCCAGTACCCGATGCCCAAGGTGACGAAGGCGAGCAGCAAGGACAGGAAGTAGGCGCCGACTCGGTAGCCGACGCTCGCCACCTCCGTGCCCTGCGGGATGGTCAGGCCGGTGATCGGGTCAAGGTACAGGCCTGGCTGCCCCGGGTATCCGCCGGGCTGTTGGTAAGCCTGCATGGCGGCGCCGGGGGCCTGGTAGCCCGGTTGCTGGTACACGGGCTGCCCGTAAGGGCCGGGCTGCTGGTAGCCGGGCTGCCCGTAGGCACCGGGCTGCTGGTAGCCGGGCTGCTGCCCGTAAGCGCCCGGCTGCTGCCCGTAGTCCTGCTGCGGGCCTTGCTGCCCGTAGCCCTGAGATTGCCACCCGGGAGAATCGGTCATGGCGTCCCTCGTTTCCTTCGTGGTCCAAATGTTTGGACTCTATGTCTCAAAGACGTATGGCTGACAGATATAGGTCTCTATCGTGCGTCAACCGTTACACCGGTCCGTAGGTGAAAGACCCGGTGCCGGCCGCTGAAAATACATGTTGCGATGGTTTGCTTCGCGCTTTGCCGAAGTGCGCCGATCTGGCCGACGTGCGCCTGCCCGCTCGGTCCCCCGCCCGCTCGGTCCCCCCGCGTGCCGGGGTCATCGTCGGGAAAGCAAGCATCAACTACATCTATGCATGAAGAGATAACTGGCATTGGTGTAAATATGAGCTGGTAGATAGCCTGGAAGGCACCAAGCCCGCCAAGGAGGTCCCGTGTCACCAGCATCCGCTTCCGCAGGCGTCTGCGTCGCCACAGTCCCCGGGTACGTTCCAGATGGCATGCCCAAGGTCCTCGGCGGTTGCCCGGGACTCCTCGCCGCGGCGATCCGCCGCGCGGTCCGAGCCAGCGGCGACTGGCAGGAGACCGCCGATCGCGTCGCCGACGTGCTGCGCAACCGACTGCCGTCGCCCAGCATGCTGACGCCCGAGCAGCTTGCGGGCGACCCGGCCAGCTACCAGACCCACCTGCTGCACGCCGAGCCGGATGGCTCCTTCTCCGTCACCGTCATGGTCTGGCTTCCCGGCCAGCAGACGCCGGTCCATGATCATCTCGCCTGGTGCGTTACCGCGGTCTTGCAGGGCACCGAGTATGAGGAGATCTTCGCCCCCGCTCCCGGTGGCACTGACCTGGAGATCGTCGCCCGCAACGAGAGCCCGGTCGGCACGGTGAGCGCGTTCGCCCCGCCAGGTGACATTCACCGGGTGCGCAACGCGGGTACCGTCACCGCGGTCTCCATGCACGTGTACGGCACCGACATCAGCCGTGTTGGCTCTAGCATCCGCCGCGAGTACGACGTCCCCGTCGGCTAGGGCGCGATCTGGGCCACAGGGCCCGCCTCAACCGGCCCGCCGGCGAGCACTGCGCTCGCCGGCGGGCCTTCTGCTTGCCCGCCCTTGCATAACGATGTTCAACGATATATCGTTGAGCTAACACGAACGAAGCAAGACGTATCGAGGTGATACCCATGAACGAGGAACACAGGCGCGGTCCGCGCGGTGAAGGCTGGGGTCCGGGACCCCGCAGGGGACGCGGTGACTGGGGCCCTGGTGGCCCTGGTGCAGGGTACGGGCCAGGCTTTGGCCCCGAATTCGGCCCCGAATTCGGGCCTGGTGGCCCAGGCGGGCCTGGACGGGGCTACGGCCGTGGCAAGCGCTGGGCCGGCCCGGAGGCGTGGGGCTGGGCGGGGCACGGCGCGGGGCCAGAGTTCGTCGAGCACCTGCGGGAGCTCCACCGGCACGGCCCGGGACCCCGCAGGGCGCGGCGCGGCGACGTCCGCGCGGCCATCCTTGACATGCTGGCCGATGGCCAGCCTCGCAACGGCTACCAGCTCATCCAGGAGATCGCCGAGCGCACCAGCGGGGTCTGGCGGCCGTCCGCCGGATCGGTCTACCCGGCGCTCCAGCAGCTGGAGGACGAGGGGCTGATCAGCCCCGAGGGCGAAGGTCGGCGTCGGCTCTACGCCCTCACCGACGAGGGCCGCACCTACGTGCAGGCGAACGCGGAGGAGCTGCGCGCGTCCTGGGGAGCTGTCGCGGGCCGGACGGACGACGCCGCGATTGAGCTCGGCGTCCTGTTCCGCCAGGTGGCCCTCGCCGCCATGGAGGTCCGGCGGGCTGGTACCCCGAGCCAGGTGGCCGCCGCCAAGCGCGTGCTGACGGAGGCCCGCAGGGCGCTGTACCTTATCCTCGCTAACGACGTCGACGACGCGGGCGGCGCGACGCCAGCTCCCGCCGCCACGTCGGCGGGAGCGGACCCCGAGTCCACGGCCATGGCGGACTACGGGCTGGCCGACGATCTCGTCGACGACATCACCGACGAGCAGGACGGTGAGTGACGCCCCCGCGGTAGAAAGTCGCGACCTGGTCAACCCCACCGAGGGGCAGGCCAGGGTCGCTGGGCATGAGTGGTCAAGGATCGCGACAAGGTAAGGCAGAACATTGGCCTGTCCCGGCTTGCCGGGCGTGGCTTGCCGCCGGGCCTGTCGTTCAGCACGTTCATTTACCCGGCGTGGTGCGCATGTCCGTGCTGTTCACCTCGCTTTTCTCGGTCGGCCCGCCGCCGCGTCGATCGCGCAGTTCCGCAAGACCGAGTAGACAAGTTCGAACAGCCTAACCAACAAAAAGAGCAACGCAGGGTGGCTACGGGGGCAGGCCACCCTGCGTCGCAATCATCGGCGTTTCGACGGGGGCCCGAAACGCCGGCAAGGGTGCCCCGGCGGGGGACCAGAGCACCGATATGAATCGTACACGGAAACTGCCCCTGTTGTGCAAGCACCATTTACTCTTTACCAGGTGGCTCATCCATGCGGGCCGGCAGATTCATCCGGTGCTCCATGAAGCCCCGCGTGTTGGACGGCTCACGCCCGGCGTTCGCCATCACCACCGCGAAATACGGAAGGAAGATGGCACCTACGGCGGGTATAGCAGTTAGCCACCCGGCGTGATTGATGAACATCACCACCGCGATCACGAAGCAGAGGGCGCGGATGCCCATCATGATCAGGTACCGGCGCTGGCGGTACCTGATGTCCTCGGACAAGGGCCGCTGCGCCTGCGTGACCAAGTGCACCTGCTGGGCACGTCCAGGACGGCCTGCTCTCATAGTCTCCACGGTAACTCCTGTTGGCCCAGGGAGCGAACTCCTGGCGTCCCCGTTCGAAAAAGGGAGTGTACTTGGTCATGCCATGCCGCCGAAGCAGCGGCCAGCGGCTCTAGCTCGCTTGGCTGACCGAAGACATGTTGAACCCCTCGATCCGCAAGGGCGGCATCGCGCACCGGGTGAAGTAGTCGCCCCACTCGCGCGGTAGCGTCCGCTCTGTGGCCCCCACCGAGGCCAGTCGCGACAGCATGCCGACCGGCGTCTCGTTGAACCGGAAGTTGTTGACCGCCCCGACAATCGCGCCATCCTCAACGAGGTACACGCCGTCGCGGGTCAGGCCCGTCAGCAGCAGCGTTTGCGGGTCAACCTCACGGATGTACCACAGGCACGTCAGGAGCAGCCCGCGCTTGGTCGAGGCGATCATCTCCGCCAGCGACGGGCCAGCCCCGCCGGCATCAGTGGCGGCCTGTGGCCCACCAGCGAGCACCAGGTTGTCCACTGCGGGCGTCACCGGCAACTGCGCCAGCCGCGCCGAGTGACGGGAGGAGTGCAGCGCCGACAGCACTCCGTTCGATACCCACGATGTCCGTCCCGCGGCCAGCCCGTTGTCGAATACAGACGAGTCTTCATCCGAGGCTTGTGCTACGACGAATGGCCCGCACTCCAGCCCGGGATAGGACGGGTCGCTGAACAGTGACACCGGCAGCGGCGACAGCTGCTCCCCGACCCGTGTCCCGCCGCCCGGCGCGGCGAACACAGTCCGGCCCTCCGCCGCGCCCCGCGCCCCCGCCTCCCAGTAGAAGTTGATCATCAGGTCCGCGACCGCCGTCGGCGGCAGCAGCACCTCATAGCGCCCGGCCGGCAGGTCAACCCGCCGTGACTGCCAGTCGAGCCGCTCCGCTAGCCCGGCATCCAGGGAAGCAACGTCGACATCGGAGAAGTCACGGGTAGCGGCACCCGCCCACGCGGACCGCGTCATGTCCGCAGACTTGGCGTTCAGTTCCAGCCGCCCGGTCGGCTGGTCGTGCCGCAGCCGCAGTCCCGTCGATGTCCCCAGGAATGTCGTGGTCACCTCGTGCTCAGCGAAGCCGTACAGCTGCCGCCCCGCGCCCTGTGCCTCCCGCAGCGTCTCCCCGAGCGAGGCCGCGAACCCGCGCAGCGCGGTGACCTCGGTGCTCGCCGCCGCATCGTCCCACCGGGTGCCTTCGGGGTGCGACCGCTGTTCATAACGGGCCGTCCCCTCGGTCACGAGCTCGCCCGCATCCTCAGCCGGGGAGGCATCCGCCGCGGCCTTCTCGGCCTCGCGGACGAGATCGGCGACCTGGTCGGACCTGACCCCGGACCGGGAGACCGTGCCCACGCCGCAGCGGCCATCGGGGTCCCTGTCGATGGCGATGACCGTCAGGCTGCGCGTGCTGGCCACGCCGTTTGTCGTCAGCGTGTTGGCGGCCCACCGCAGGTTGACCGTCGAATGCTCGTCGGCGATTACGATCAGCTCCCCGCCAGGTCGCGCGGCATCCAGCGCCTGCTCGATGAGGTGCTGCGGGGAACTGGGGGCGTGCTCGCTGCGGCCCATGGGCATTAGCCTTGTCCTTCCTGCGCCGTGTTAAGAACCCGCACCTGGCGGAAGAGGGCGGCCGGGGCGCCGTGGCTGACGGGGGCGACCTGGCCGGGCTGGCCCTTGCCGCAGTTGAACGCGCCGCCTAGCAGGTAGGTCTGCGGCCCGCCGACCGCCTCCATGGAGTTCCAGAAGTCGGTTGTCGTCGCCTGGTACGCGACGTCCCGCAACTGCCCGGCGAGCTGGCCGCCGCGGATCCGGTAGAACCGTTGCCCAGTGAACTGGAAGTTGTACCGCTGCATGTCTATCGACCAGGACTTGTCGCCGACGACGTAGATGCCGTCCTCGACCCCGGTGATGAGGCCGTCTAGGTCCGGCCCGTCTGGCGCGGGCCGCAGCGACACGTTGGCCATCCGCTGTAGCGGCATGTGGCCGGGGGAGTCGGCGAAGGCGCAGCCGTTGGATCGGCCGAAGCCGCCTCGCAATGCCATCCGCCGGTCCAGCTGGTAGCCGACCAGGACACCGCCGGAGATCAGGTCCCAGGACTGGCCGGCTACACCCTCGTCGTCGTAGCCGACGGTCGCCAGGCCATGGGTGGCGGTGCGGTCGCCGGTGACGTTCATGACCGGCGAGCCGTATTGCAGGCTGTTCAGCTTGTCGGGCGTCGCGAAGCTGGTGCCCGCGTAGGCGGCCTCGTAGCCGAGCGCCCGGTCGAGTTCGGTCGCGTGCCCAATCGACTCGTGGATCGTCAGCCACAAGTTCGTCGGATCGATCACCAGGTCGTAATGGCCCGCCTCGACCGTTGGGGACCTGAGCTTCTCGGCCAGGAGCTCCGGCAGCCTGGCCAGCTCGCCTTGCCAGTCCCAGCCGGTCCCCTGCAGGTACTCCCAGCCCCGGCCGACGGGCGGCGCGATCGTGCGCATGTCGTCGAAGCCGTCCTCGCCAACCGCGATCGCGGTGAGCTGCGGGTAGAGCCGGACCCGCTGCTGGGTTGCGGTCGTCGCCCCGTCAGTGTAGAACTTGCACTCCTTGACCTGGTACAGGGCAGCGTTGACATGAGAGACGACGTCGTTGGCCAGCAGGCCCGCCGACCAGTCGGCCAGCAGCTCGACCTTGTCCTTGGCCGGGACGCCGAACGGGTCGACGTCGTAGGCCGACACCCAGGTGACGTCACCATAAGCGGGCTCGGGAGCCAGTTCGATACGCTCAGTGTTCAGCGCGGCGGCGACCCGGGCGACCTCCACGGCCTGCCGCGCGGCCTGCCGCGCGGCCTGCGGGGTAAAGTCCACCGCCGAGGCGAAGCCCCAGGTCCCGTCCACGATGACACGGACGGCCAGCCCCGAGTCGTCGGCGTCTGACAGGGCCTGCAGTCGGGCGTCGGACAGCCGCACGTGCTGTCCCCTGATGCGCTCGGCGCGGAAGTCCGCGTGCTGCGCGCCAGCTTGCTTCGCCGCGCTCAGCGCCGCGTCCGCCAGCTCTTGCAGCCCAAGCCCCGCGAAGTCAGGGTCGATCGTCTTGTTGGCGTCCGTCACAAGCACTGAACCTATCTCAGACCAGCGCCTGGCGGGCGGCCCAGGTCCGGACTAGACCGACCTGTCGCACCCTGCTCCGCCACTGACGGCACCCTTGAGCGCCGCGACCCATCCCAATGGCGCGCGCAAGCGGTAATCTCGGCTGTCGAGTCGGTGCGACGAGGGCAGGAGGAGGCTAGCGGTGGGATGTTCGGTGCTGGTGACCGGGGGAAACCGGGGGATCGGGCTGGCGATCGCGCGGCGGCTGGCCGCCGACGGTGACAGCGTGACGATCACGTCGCGTTCCGGAGAGCCGGTCGAGGGACTGAACGTCGTCCAGTGCGACGTTCGTGACGCGGCGAGCGTCGACGCGGCCTTCACCGCCGTGGAGAAGGAGCAGGGCCCGATCGAGGTCCTGGTCGCGAACGCGGGCGTCACGAAGGACACGCTGCTAGCGCTGATGTCCGAGGACGCGTTCACCGACGTGCTCGACACCAACCTGACCGGTGCCTACCGGGTGGCCAAGCGGGCGGTGCGGCCCATGATGAAGATGCGCCGCGGCCGGCTGATCTTCATCTCCTCGGTAGTCGGCCTGTACGGCTCGCCGGGGCAGGCTAACTACGCGGCGTCCAAGGCAGGCCTGGTAGGCCTCGCCCGGTCGCTGGCCCGTGAGCTCGGCTCGCGCGGCATCACCGCCAACGTCATCGCGCCGGGCTTCGTGGACAGCGACATGACGGCGGTCCTGCCGGAGGAGCGCAAGAGCGCTATCCTCGGCGCGGTGCCACTGCGCCGCTACGCGTCGGCGGACGAGGTGGCCGGGGCGGTCGCGTTCCTCGCGGGCCCGGACGCCGCCTACATCACCGGGGCGGTTATCCCGGTTGACGGCGGCCTCGGCATGGGACATTAAGAGGGTTATTCTGCCCGACTCGACCGAGCAGCGACTCACTAACGTAGCGGAATAACCCTCTAAGGAGACTTACGCGCATGGGCATCCTGGACGGCAAGAAGATCCTGGTCACCGGCGTCCTGACGGAGGCGTCGATCGCCTACCAGGTGGCCAAGGTGGCGCAGCAGGAGGGCGCGACCGTCGTGCTGACCGCGTTCCCCCGGCCCACGCTGACCGAGCGGATCGCCAAGAAGCTCCCCGTCACGCCCCCAGTGCTTGAACTGGACGTGACCAACCCAGAGCACATGGGATCCCTCGTGGACCGGCTCAGCGCCCACGTCGACGGCCTCGATGGCGTCGTCCACTCGATCGGGTTCGCCCCGCAGACCGCGCTTGGCGGCAATTTCCTCAACACCACCTGGGACGATGTGGCCACTGCCGTGCACGTGTCCACGTACTCCTTCAAGTCGCTGGCCATGACGGTGCTGCCGTTGCTGCCCGGCGGCCGTGAGGGCGGCCACGGCGGGTCGGTCGTCGGCCTGGACTTCGACGCCTCGGTGGCCTGGCCAGGCTACGACTGGATGGGCGTCGCCAAGGCCGGCCTGGAGTCCTGCTCCCGCTACCTCGCCCGTGACCTGGGCCCGCGTGGCGTGCGCGTCAACCTGGTGGCGGCCGGGCCGCTCAAGACGATGGCGGCCAAGTCGATCCCCGGCTTCGGGAAGTTCGAGGACGTCTGGGCCGAGCGGGCGCCACTCGGCTGGGACAACGCAAACCCCGAGCCAGCCGCCAGGGCGGCTGTCGCCTTGCTGTCCGACTGGTTCCCTGCGACGACCGGTGAGATCATCCACGTCGACGGCGGCGTCCACGCGGTAGGCGTCTAGCAACAGGCTCCTGCGGCCTCGGGCCTCAGCACCGCTGGGGAATGGCATGCCCGCCCCGATCGCCGTGTTCGCTTGCGCGAGGAGGCGGATTGCCCGGATACTCCATGTCATGGGAGGTTCAGCGGCCGAGGCACCGACATCACCCGACATGCCGCCGAGCCAGCAGTCGGTCTTGCCGCAGCAGGGATTGCCGGCGGCGCATGTCCAGCCAGTACCGGACGTTCAGCCGGGGTCGCTGCGCGCCTCAGACGCTGACCGGGCGCAAACAGTTGACGCGCTGCGGGAGGAGTTCGCCGCGGGACGGCTGTCGCACCAGACCTTCCTGTTCCGGATGAACGTGGCCATGGAGGCACGGCACGTCAACGACCTGCCGCCGCTGCTCGCCGACCTGCTACCCGCGCCGGGACCCCGGCCCGGCATGCTTGGGCGGGTCCAGCAGGCACTGCGGCGCTGGACAGGCCGGCCAGCGGATCCGGATGCCACGGTTGACCCGGCAAACGCGGCCGCCCCGCAAAGCGCGAGGCGGCGATTGACCAGCGCCATGCGCCTGCCCATGGCGCCGCCCGCCTGCCCGGCCGCACCGCCGCCCCCGCTGCCATTCCCGCGCACGTCCGAGGGCTTCTTCACGATCGGCCGGGACGCGCGCAACGACCTGTCCATTGTGGACATGTCTGTCTCCCGGATCCACGCCCGGCTAGAGCGATCGCCATCGGGCTGGCTGCTGAAGGACCTGTCATCCACCAACGGGACGCGGGTCAACGGCTGGCGAGTGCGCGGCCAGGTCACCGTCTGCGCCGGGGACGTGGTCCGCTTCGGTGACATCGAGTTCGTCCTTACCGAGGACACCGGGAACGGGCAGCACGCGGAACGGCCACACGTCTCGACGCACTAGAGTCAAGTGCGTGACCACCGTTCTGCTTGTCCGGCATGGGCTGACGGCCTCGACGGGGCAGTTGCTGACTGGCTGGACGCCGGGCATCAGCCTCGACGAGCGAGGGCGGGCGCAAGCCAAGGCCCTGGCCGAGCGCCTAGCCCCTGTCCCGCTCGCCGCGATCGTCACCAGTCCCCTCGACCGCTGCCAGCAGACCGCCGCGGCGATCGCCGGCGCTCGTAAAGACACCGACCAGACCCGGGAACTGACGATTGATGACCGGGTGGGGGAATGCCGCTACGGCGACTGGACCGGCAAGGAGCTCAAGGAGCTAGCCAAGGACCCGTTGTGGCCGGTCGTCCAGGCACACCCGAGCGCTGTGCGGTTCCCGGGACCCGACGGCGAGACGATGCTCGGCATGCAGTACCGAGCGGTCTCGGCCATTAGGGAGTGGAACAGCAAGCTGGGCGGGGAGGCGACCTATGTCGTCTGCTCGCACGGGGACGTCATCAAGGCGATCGTGGCAGATGCTCTCGGCCTCCACCTGGACATGTGCCAGCGCATCCAGGTGGACCCGTGTTCGCTGACCGTCATCAGGTACTCGACACTACGGCCGTTCCTTGTTCGGATGAACGACACCGGTGGCGGGGTAGAAGACCTTTTGCCTCGCCCGAAGGACGAAGGCCAAGCCGGGCTCGGCGAAAGCGATGCCGCGGTTGGTGGCGGCGCTGGCGGTACGGGAGAATAGGGAGCATGCCGGTCTATTACTATGACCCGCCGGACAGGTTCGTGGCCGGTTCAGTCGGGCAGCCAGGAGAGCGCACCTTCTACCTGCAGGCGACCTCGACCGGGCGGGTCACCAGCGTCGTCCTGGAGAAATTCCAGGTCAGCCTGCTGGCCGAGCGCATTGACGAGTTGCTTGATGAGGTGTTGAGGCGCACCGGCACGGCCGGGATCCCAGCCGCCGCGCCCGCTGCGCTGCGTGACGACGGTCCGCTGGACCTGCCGCTGACAGAGGAATTCCGGGTTGGCGCGATCGCCCTCGCCTGGGACAGCGAGGACGAGCGGGTCGTCATCGAGGCACAGGAGGAAAGCGAGCAGCCGGTCGAGCCGCTGGCCGACGATGTCCCGCTGGAGGGGCCGGGGGTGCTGCGGGTGCGGATCTCGCCCGCGGCCGCGCGCGCCTTCGCCGAGCGGGCACTGCAGCTTGTCGCGGCTGGACGGCCACCCTGCCCGCTGTGCGGCTTGCCGCTCGACGCCAGCGGCCACGTCTGCCCGCGCCAGAATGGCCACCGTGCGGCCGCTAGCGCCTAGGGCCGCTGGTGTCCGTTGAGCCAGCAATGCCGCAGACCCGCGATGTCTGAGACCCGCAATGTCTGAAAGCGTCCCGACGGCCGAGATCCCGGACGAGGAGCGCGCCGCGCTCGAACTCCTTGAGCATGGCACACTCGAGGTGGAGGGGCGCCTGGTTGAGGCGTCGAACGCCACCCTCTTCTGCACGATCAAAGGCGGTGACCTCGAGGCGTCGTGCGTCTACAAGCCAATCGCGGGGGAGCGCCCGCTCTGGGACTTCCCGACCGGCACCCTTGCCGGGCGCGAGGTGTCGGCCTATGTGGTCTCTCGCGCCGCCGGATGGAATATCGTCCCGCCAACGGTGATGCGGGATGGCCCGTTCGGCCCGGGCATGTGCCAGCTGTGGATCGAGCTTGACGACCGGGCTGACCTAGTGGCCCTTTCTCGCCGCGAGGATCACGCCGGGCTGCGCGAGATGGCCACCTTCGACGCGGTGATCAACAACGCTGACCGCAAGATCGGTCACTTGCTTCCGGTTCCCAGCGGCCACCTGTACGGATGTGACCATGGGGTGACCTTTTCCGAGGACTACAAGCTGCGTACCGTTTTGTGGCAGTGGCGCGGCAAGGTGCTGCCCCGGCCCTCGGTTGAGGCGCTGCGCCGCCTCGCCGACGGCCTCAGTTCCGGCTGGCTGACCGAAGAGCTGCAGTACGTACCTGACGGCCTCCGAAGTCGAGGCGACCCAGATCCGGGTGCGGAAGCTCCTGAAGCACCGGGTCCACCCGTTCCCGCCCGACGACTGGCCGGCCATCCCCTGGCCACCGGTGTGAGCTGGGGCGCGATCCGGCCCCCAGCGTCCCGCCGGGCTACGGCTCCCCGTCTCCCGGGTTGGACCGGCGGCGCAGGTAGCGCTCGAACTCACGGGCGATCGCGTCGCCGGAAGCCTCGGGCAGGTCGGTGGCGTCCTTGGCCTCCTCTAGCGTGCGCACGTAGTCGGCCACGTCCGAGTCTTGCTGGGCGAGCTCCTCCACGCCATGCTGCCAGGCGCGTGACTCTTCCTCCAGGTCACCGACCGGAAGCGGGACGTCCAGGATGTCCTCCACCGCACGCAGCAGCGCGAGGGTCGCCTTCGGCGAGGGTGCGGTCGCGACGTAGTGCGGCACCGAGGCCCACAGCGAGATCGCGGGAATGGGGGTGTCCGCATCGCCCAGGCTGTATTGCAGGACGCCGACGATCCCCGATGATCCCTTGTAGTCAGTGGGCTCGGAGCCGACGTCGCGAACCAGCGTCGCGTCGGAACCGCTGACCTGCACCGGCACCGGGCGGGTATGAGGCGAGTCGGCGAGCAGCGCGCCGATCAGGACGACAAGCTGGACGCCGAGCTCCTGGAAGGCGCTGATCAGCTCGTCGGTGAAGCCCCGCCAGCGCATGTTCGGCTCGACGCCGTGCACCAGCACGACGTCCCTGGCCAGGCCAGTGGCCTCGCACCGGGCGAGCGACAGTCGCGTGGTCGGCCAGACCAGCCGCTCGGCGTGCCCGTTCACCACATCGATAACCGGCCTGTTCACCTGGAAGTCGTAGTAATCATCGGGGTCGATGGCCGCGATCGGCGCGGACTCCCACTCGATGCCCAGGTGGGTTACTACGCCGCTGGCTGCCTCAGCCGCGTCGTTCCACCCCTCGAAGGCGCACAGGGCCACGGGATTGGTCAGCGGGCCGACGTCGCTGAACTTGATGGTTCCACCTCCAGTGCCGCGCGGGACTGCCGCGAGTGCTTACAGCCTACGTCTCTCGGGGGGCCGGTCGTGTAACAGCGCCCCCCTCCGCAGGGCTGACGCGGAACCCTTTTTGTGCCAACATCACAATGTACGTTGGGGGTAGCTTCGAGGGCTGGTCCGTCTCTAAACTAGGGATCCTATGAGCCAACGAGCCGCTGGGCTGCGCGATGCCCTTATGGCGTGATCGCTGATCTCCCCTTCGACGCCCTCCTGTTCGACATGGACGGGCTGCTCGTCGACACCGAGCCGTTGTGGCTGGAGACCGAGACCGAGGTGATGGCCCGGCTGGGTGCCGCGTGGCATGAGGAAGACCAGCAGGCGCTGCTCGGCGGCAGCATGGCGCGGACGGTTGCGTACGTGCTGTCGAAGGCGCGGCTTCATCCCGCCGAGCTGCCGTCGCCAGAGACGATCGCGCGGTGGATGATGGACGGGATGCTAGCGCGGGCGGCCGCGGGCCGGGTAGTCGTGCAGCCTGGCGCCCGCGAGCTGCTGTCGGAGGTCGCGGCTGCCGGACTGCCGTATGCACTTGTCACCTCATCGGAGCGCAAGCTTGCCGACGCGGTGCTGACCGCCACCGGGTTCCGCTTCCCCGTCGTAGTAACCGGCGACGATGTCGCCGCCCACAAGCCCGACCCGGAGCCGTACCTGCTGGCCGCCTCGCTGCTTGGCGTCGACCCGGCGCGGTGCGTGGCCCTGGAGGACTCGCCCAACGGGGCCGCCTCCGCCGGGGCCGCCGGATGCCTGGTCGTCGCGGTGCCGTCGCTATTGCCGGTGCTGCCGGGTCGCTGTCGGGTGATCGTTGCGTCACTAACCGGGGTTAACCTAAAGTTCCTGAGAATATTCGCAGCTCAGGTAGGAATGAGCGGCTGAGAGGCGGCTTTCCCGTGTCTGGCTATTGCTGGCGGGCGGAAGCGCCGGAAGGCGGCCAGGGCAGGCCGGGCCCGCCCGGGTCGCGAGGAAGCAGGAGCAGGGAGCGGTTCAGGCCGCGCCCGCGGTAGCGCCCTCACGCCCGGTGTGGCGAGATAAAGGGCGCGGCGGTGCCGGCAGCCGGTGACGTCGTGCCGAGGGCGCGCAAGCCCGAGCCCGCACCCAGGCCGACTACAGAGCGCGGCAAGGCCGCGCCCGTTGACGACGGTATGGCTGAGATCGAGGAGACCCTCCGCAAGCGGGGGGATTCAGTGATCGTACCCACCGCGATCCTTGTCAACCCTGCCACATGCTGCGAAGATAACGCCTAGACAACCAGTCCGTAACGTGATGGTTGGTTGACTGTCCCGAAACTTTGCCGCTGTAGGGTGAGCCGGGACATGCGGGATTTCGGTCAAAGTTAACGATCTGTCAAGATCATGAGCCTTACCTGGGACCCTGCGTGTAAGTTACCGGTGGGTATCCATCTTGACGGCGACGCGTGGCAGGGGTGCACCCCGGAGACGCTCGTTGTTACAATCAGTAAGGAGCTGCCCAGTATGGGTCCCTTCCCTGAACAAAGGGAGCGAAGAGTGCGCCGTAGGTTTGCGGCTGGCCGCAAGGCCGTTGCCGCAGTCTGCGGGGTTGCCGTCCTCACCCTTGTCGTCGCAGCGTGCTCGTCGAGCAACAGCTCGAGCACCTCAAGCTCCGCTTCGACTGCGAAGATCGCAGGTGGTGTCGCCACCTACGCCCTGCCGCCGTCGAACACGCCGGACTACATCTTCCCATTCACCAGCGGGCAGTACATCAGCATCACCAACCTGAACGAGTTCGGCTACCTGATGTACCGGCCCCTCTACTGGTTCGGCACCGGGGCTAGCCCGACGCTGAACACGTCCCTGAGCCTGGCAGACCTGCCGGTCTACAAGGGGGACCAGGTCACGATCAACCTCAAGGGCTGGAAATGGTCCAACGGCGAGACCGTTGACTCCAGCGACGTCATGTTCTGGCTCAACATGCTGCAGGCCGTCGGTGCCAAGGACTGGGGCGCGTACGTGCCGGGCGGCTTCCCGACCAACGTCAGCGACATCAAGGCGGTCAGCCCGACCGAGATCACGATGACGATGAAGAAGGCGTACAACCCAACCTGGTTCACCTACAACGAGCTGAGCCAGATCACGCCGATGCCGGTCGCCTGGGACCGGACCGCGTCCGGTCCGAGTGACTGCGCCACCGTGGTGGCAGACTGCGCCAAGGTCTACGCCTACCTGGACAGCCAGTCCAAGGCGATGAGCAGCTGGGCGACCTCGCCGCTCTGGGGCGTCGTTGACGGCCCGTTCAAGCTGACCGCGTTTAACCCAGACGGCGACTCCACCTTCGTCCCGAACAAGTCCTACTCCGGCCCAATCAAGCCAACCTTGTCGGAGTTCAAGGAGGTCGGGTTCACCACCGAGCAGGCCGAGTACAACGTCCTGCGCGCGGGCGCTTCCGGCGGCAGCCAGGCCATCGACTTCGGGTACCTGCCGACGACTGACGCCCCCAACAAGCCGGCCAACGCGACCGTCGGCGCCAACCCGGTGCAGGGCTACACCCTGACACCGCTGTACACCTGGGGCATCAACTACTTCCCCCTCAACTTCCAGTCCACCACCGGCAACGGCCCCATCATCAAGCAGTTGTACTTCCGGCAGACGCTTGAGAACCTGATGGACCAGCAAGCGGTCGTCAGCGGACCGCTGCACGGCTACGGCACCGTGACCCCTGGCGCGTGCCGCAGTTCCCGGTGACCGACTACATCTCGCCGACCCTCTCCTCCGGCGATCCGTTCCCGTTCAGCATCTCGCAGGCCTCGCAGACGCTGACCAGCAACGGCTGGAAGGTCGTGCCGAACGGCGAGACGTACTGCCTGACCCCGAGCAAGTGCGGCGCGGGCGTCAAGGCGGGCCAGAAGATGTCCTTCAACCTCCCGTACGCGACGGGCACCGGCTGGATCGCCTCCGAGATGACCGAGCTGCAGTCCAACGCGTCCCAGGTCGGCATCAAGATCAACCTTGAGCCGCAGCCGTTCGACCAGGTCATCGCTACCGCTGCGGGTAACTGCGTGGTCACGGGAACCTCTTGCAAGTGGGACATGGGCAACTGGGGCGGCGGCTGGTCGTTCGCACCGGACTACTACCCGTCGGGCGAGACGCTGTTCATGTCCGGCTCGGGTGCCAACTCTGGTGGCTACACTGACGCGACCAACGACAGCCTGATCAACGCCTCCCTGGTCGGCAGCGGCACCGCGTCGCTGATCACCTGGGAGAACTACCTGTACGACAAGGTGCCAGTGCTCTGGCAGCCCAACGGTGTGTACGAGCTGTCCGAGGTCGCCAACAACCTGCAGGGCGTCAACCCGCAGGCCTCGACGCTGGCCATCAACCCGGAAGACTGGTATTTCACCAAATGATTGACACGTCACGTGGGGGCGCCGGCCTTGCCCGGCGCCCCCGCGGGCGCTCCCGCGTAACCGAGCGCCCCGCCCGAGCTGTCGGAGGTCTGTCCTCTTACCTGGAGGTCAGCCGGTGATCGCTTACCTCATCCGCCGCCTGCTCCAGTCGATCATCGTGCTGCTGATCGTCACGATGATCACCTTCATCCTGCTCCGCGCGATCCCCGGCAACGTGGCGATCGCGATCCTGGGACCGTCGGCCTACCGCAACCCGGCGGAGGTCGCTGCCTTCAACGCCGAGTACGGCTTCGACAAGCCGTGGTTCGACCAGTACCTGCTGTGGCTCGGTCACCTGCTGACGGGCAACCTCGGGTTCTCGTGGACCCTGGACCAAAGCGTCGCGTCCCTGCTTGGCCAGCGGCTGCCCAAGACGATCATCTTGGTCGGCGAGTCCACGCTCCTCGCGCTTATCATCGCGATCCCGGTCGGCCTATGGCAGGCCGTACGGCGCAACCAGATGACGGACTACGTGTTCACCGGGATATCGTTCCTGTTCTACGCCGCGCCCGCCTTCTTCGTCGGCAACGTCCTGATCATCGTGTTCGCCGTCAACAACCACTGGTTCGGCCCTGAGGCGCCACAGGGCGGCTGGCTCAGCGACATCACCGACCTGCATGACCAGACCCTGCCGATCATCACGCTCGCGATCTTGACGATCGCCTTGTTCAGCCGGTACATGCGGTCCTCGGTCCTGGACAACCTCACCGAGGACTACGTGCGTACCGCGAAGGCGAAGGGCGCCTCGTCCCGGCGGGTCCTGTGGCGGCACGTCGTGCGCAACTCGCTGATCCCGATCGCCACCCTCGTGGGGCTGCAGTTGCCCCAGATCATGGCCGGCGCGCTGATCACCGAGTCGGTGTTCAACTACCCGGGCATGGGTTACCTGTTCTTCCAGTCCGCGCAGCGGCAGGACTACCCGACGCTGCTGGGCTTCATCATCGTGGTCGCCGTGGCGACGGTCGCCGGGTCGCTTCTCGCGGACATCGCCTACGCCGTCCTCGACCCGCGAGTGAGGTACGTCAAGTTATGAGCAGCGATACTTCTCCGCTGGTTCCCGGTCCGGCCAGCATCGTGACCGAAGCCGCGCCAACAGACGCGGTGGCCCTGGGCACCCTGCCCGCTGGCAAGTCCCGGAGCCTGCTGGCGCGCGGCCTTGAGGTCTTCGTGGAGAACAAGCTCGCGCTGATCGGGGTGGCCCTAGTCGTCTTGATCTTCGGGTTCTGCTTCCTCGGCCCGCTGTTCTACCACACCGACCAGGTCCACACGGCCCTGGCGATCGAGAACCAGCCGCCGGGGAAAGGCCATCCGCTCGGCACCGACGACAACGGCTATGACATCCTCGGCCGACTGATGAGCGGCGGGCAGATCTCGCTGGAGGTCGGCCTCGCGGCGGCCATCCTCGCGACCTTCCTCGGCGTGGTCTGGGGCGCGATCTCAGGGTACTTCGGCGGCGTCGTCGACGCGGTCATGATGCGCCTGGTCGACGCCATGCTAGCCATTCCGACGCTGTTCCTGGCGCTGGTCGTCGTCTCGATGTTCCCGGCCACCGAGACGGAGCTGATCGTCGTCATCGCGCTGACCAGCTGGCTCACCACAGCCCGGCTGATCCGCGGCGAGGCGCTGAGCCTGCGGGTACGTGACTACGTCCAGGCGATGAAGGTGATGGGCGGCGGGTCGATGCGAGCCATCTTCCGGCATATCGCGCCCAATGCCATCGGGACGATCATCGTGAACGCCACGTTCCAGGTCGCCGACGCGATCTTGCTGGTGGTCGCGCTGTCCTACCTGGGCCTTGGCATCCGCCCGCCGCAGACAGACTGGGGCGGCATGCTCAACGACGGGCTGCAAGGAATCTACCTCGGCTACTGGTGGCAGATCTACCCGGCGGGCATCATGATCATCCTCATCGTCATCGCCATCAACTTCATCGGCGACGCGCTGCGGGACGCGTTCGAAGTCCGCCTGCAACGCCGCTAACCACCGCTACCTGTACCTGTACCTGTACCTGCCAGGAGCGTCCGCGCACCTGGTGTCCGTTACTGAACAAGGGGTTTCATGGCTCCGATCCTTGAAATCGACGGCCTGCACACCGAGATCCGGCTGCGCAAAGGGGTCGTGCACGCGGTCGACGGCGTGTCGCTGACCGTTGACCCCGGCGAGTGCCTGGGAATCGTCGGTGAGTCCGGCTGCGGCAAGACGATGACCGCCCTGTCGATCATGGGCCTGCTGCCCAACGGTGGCTCGATCACTGAGGGCCGGGTCGTCCTCGATGGGCGGAACATCGCGAACCTGCCCGAGAAGCAGATGCAGGACGTGCGCGGCAACCTGGTGGGCATGGTCTTCCAGGACCCGCTGACGTCACTCAACCCGACGATGACGATTGGCGACCAGATCGCCGAGGCTGTCCGGCTGCACCGGGGCGCGTCGAAGAAGCAGGCCATGGAGCGTGCCATCGAGGTGCTGGGCCTAGTCGGCATGCCCAAGCCCGCCGAGCGGGTGACGAACTACCCGCACCACCTCTCCGGCGGCATGCGGCAGCGCGTGATGATCGCGATGGCGCTGTCGTGCGAGCCGAAGCTGCTGATCGCGGACGAGCCGACGACCGCCCTGGACGTGACGATCCAGAAGCAGATCCTGGAACTCATCGACGACCTGCGGCAGCGGCTGTCGATGGCGGTCGTCCTGGTCACTCACGACCTGGGCGTGATCGCCGGCCGCGCCGACCGCGTCGCGGTGATGTACGCCGGCCGCGTGGCAGAGACGACGTCCACGGTGGACCTGTTCGCCAACCCGCGCCACCCCTACACCGAGGCGCTGTTCGAGGCACTGCCCGAGCGTGCCGCGGATGCCGGGCCGGCCGTGCACCGGCTGTACAACATCCCCGGGCAGCCACCGGACCTGACCGACCCGCCCAAGGCCTGCCGGTTCGCCCCGCGCTGCCGCTATGCGCAAGACAAGTGCCGGAACGAAGACCCCGCCCTGAGCGGCGAGCTCGCCGCTCACGTGTACCGGTGCTTCTTCCCGGTCGGCACCTCCGGCGTCCCCACGCCGGAGCGCGCCCAGATCATGACTGCCACCGATGAGGTCGCGGGGATCGGCCTTACCGAGGCCGAGCCGGGCGGGGCCGGGCACATGGGCGCCGAGCCTGCCGTCACCGATCCGGTCGTGGGCGCGGCTGAGACGGAGCCGGAGCCGGAGCTCACGCCGGAGCTCATCGCGCAGGAGCAGGACTGGAGCGCCGCTGAGGTGCTGGCTACCGCGGACTCGTCCGCGCCGTTGCTGCGCCTTGACCACCTGGTGAAGAACTTCTCCGTCACCACCGGCGCGGTCTTGCAGCGCAAGGTCGGAGATGTCAGCGCGGTGGCTGACGTGAGCTTCGCCGTGCCGCGCGGGCAGACGTTCGGCCTGGTCGGTGAGTCCGGCTGCGGCAAGACAACTATCGGACGGCTCATCGTCGGCCTGGAGAAGGCGACGAGCGGCGCCATCGTCTTCGATGGCGAGGACCTGACCAAGCTCAGTACGGGCGAGCGGCGCCGGCGGGCCAGCAAGGTCCAGCTGATGTTCCAGGACTCCTACGCGGCGATGGACCCCCGGATGCGGGTCGGCGAGATTCTCCGCGAGCCGCTGGTCATCCAGCGCCAGGGCAGCGGGTCCGCCCAGCGCAAGCGGATCGCGGCCATACTGGACGAGGTGGGCCTGCCCGCTGGCGCGGTGGACAGGTACCCGCACGAGTTCTCTGGTGGCCAGCGGCAGCGGCTGGGCCTAGCCCGGGCGCTGGTCTTGCGTCCGTCGCTGATCGTCGCCGACGAGCCGGTGTCCGCCCTGGACGTCTCCATCCAGGCGCAGATCCTCAACCTGATGAAGGACCTGCAGAGCGAGCACGGGCTCACCTACCTGTTCATCTCTCACGACCTGGCGGTGATCCGCTACATGGCCAGCAACATCGGGGTCATGTACCTGGGCAAGCTCGTCGAGACCGGTCCGGCCAGCGACGTCTACCAGGGGCCGATCCACCCCTACACAAGGGGCCTGATCGACACGGTCCCGATCGCCAACCCGGTCAAGGAGCAGGCGAAGGAGAACGAGGGCATCCGAGGTGAGCTGCCGTCCGCCGTGGCCCCGCCGTCCGGCTGCCGGTTCCGCACGCGGTGCCCTCTCGCGCAGGAGGCTCTGCGCCCAGGCAGAGCCGCCGCTGCGGAGGTTCACCGCGGCTGGGCAGTTCGCCGCCTGCCACTTCCCGCTTCGCGAGCCCGAGCCAGCCGTCGCCCAGGAGGCGACGGCTAAGGCCAGCTAGCAATGAGTGCAGGCGACAGGCCCGGCCCCCGACGGGGGCCGGGCCTGTCGCCTGCTTGGCAAGGCACTAGCCATCGATGAGCCGCTACTTGCAACGCTCCGTCCCTGGCCGCGGACGCGGCCAGGGACGGAGCACATCACCCGAAGGGAAGGCATGACCATGCCGATCATCGAGGCCAGCGGCCTCGCCCGCACTTACCGGAGCAGGAAGCGCGTCGTGCATGCGGTGCGCGGGGTCGACCTGACGGTTGACGAGGGGGAGATCGTCGGCTTCCTCGGGCCAAATGGGGCGGGCAAGACGACGACCTTGCGAATGCTCACGACCCTGCTGCGACCCACCGCCGGGCGGGCGACCATCGTCGGCGCGGACCTGCTGAAAGACCCGGTCGGGGTGCGCCGGCGAATCGGCTTCGTGCCGCAGGCCATCGGCCAGACCATGGGCGGCACCGACAACCAGGCCAAGGTCATCGAGGAGCTGCACGACCAGGCCGCGCTGTACCGGATCGGCAAGGCCGACGGGGCGCGACGGGCGAACCTGCTGCTGGAGCAACTCGACCTTGGTGGCCTGGGGGACCGGCTGGTCAAGACACTGTCCGGTGGCCAGCGGCGGCGACTGGAGATCGCGCTCGGCCTCGTGCACGAGCCGCCAATCGTCTTCCTGGACGAGCCGACGACCGGGCTGGACCCGCAGAGTCGCTCGAACTTGTGGGAGCACATCCGCAGGCTCCGCTCTGTCCTGGGCACCACGGTATTCCTGACCACGCACTACCTGGAGGAAGCGGACGCCCTCTGCGATCGCCTGATCATCATCGACAACGGTGTGACCGTCGCGGCTGGCACCCCCGACGAGCTGAAGCGGCGCGTGTCCGGCGACGTGGTGACGCTCCGCGTGTCTGGCCCGCCCGGCCAGGCCAAGAAGCTGCTCGCCGCCCAGCCGATCGTCCGCGACGTGGCCGAGTCCGACGAGGACTTGCGGCTGACGGTAGAGCATGGCGAGGAGGCACTGCCGGCGCTGCTGCGGGTGCTCGACGGCGCGGGGATGACGATCAGCTCGATCAGCCTGTCGCGCCCGACGCTGGACGACGTCTTCCTGACGCTGACCGGGCGGTCGCTGCGCGACGATTCTCCCAGTTCCGCCGGCCCGCAAGCGGCCGACGTCGCCGACCAGCCCGACCTAGCCCCCGCCGCGAGCAGGAAGTAAGCGCCATGACCTTCATTCACGACACGCTCCTGGTCTTCCGGCGGCAGGCCCGGCTGCTGCTGCGCGAGCCGGCCTTCATCATCATCGCGATGGTTCAGCCGCTGCTGTTCTTGATCCTCTTCGGTCCGCTGCTGACCAAGCTGCCCGCTGGCACGTTCGGGGGCACTACTACCGGCGACGCGTGGCGGTTCTTCGTGCCCGGGCTGCTGATCCAGCTTGGTCTATTCGGCTCGACGTTCGTCGGGTTCGCGATCATCTCGGACTGGCGGGCGGGCGTCATCGAGCGCTTCCGCGTCACCCCGGTCAGCCGCCTGGCCATCTTGTCCGGCCGCGTGCTACGCGATGTCTGCACGCTGGTGCTGCAGGCGATCTTGCTGGTGCTGGTGGGCGTCGCGTTTGGCCTGCGAGCGCCGCTGGCCGCCGTCTTGGTGAGCCTCGGGTTCATTGTGCTGGTTGCTATCGGGCTCGCCTCCGTGTCCTACTCGGTCGCACTGCTGCTCAAGAGCGAGGACGCCTTCGCGCCGCTGGTCAACACCGTCGTGGTGCCGCTGGTGCTGCTGTCCGGGATCATGCTGCCGATGACGCTTGGGCCGGGCTGGCTGCAGGGCGTCGCGCGAGTCAGCCCGTTCCGGTACATCATCAACGCGATGCGCTCTGCCTACGCGGGCCACTACTGGAACTCGCTCATGGCCGAGGGCGTCGCAGTCGCGATAGGCCTGGCGATCGTCTGCCTGTTCCTCGGCTCCAGGGCCTTCCTGAAGGAGAACGCGTAGCGCTGGCCACGATCACACCGCCACGATCACACCGCCACGATCACACCGCCGAGGGCTGCGCCGCGGTCGGCACTGCCGAGCCTGGCAGTGGCGGCAGCGTTCCGCCGAACTCCGGGCACCGTTCCTTGTGCCGGCACCAGTCGCACAGCCTGCTGCGCCGGGGCCGCCAGTCGTCGGCCGACCGAGCCCGCTCGATCGCCTGCCACAGAGCCTCCAGCTTACGCTGCGTCGCCCGCAGGTCCGCCTCGTCGGGGCAGTAGCGCAGCACCTCGCCGTCCGCCAGGTACATGAGCTGCAGCATCCTCGGGATGACCGCGCGCGTCCGCCAGATGACCAGCGCGTAGAACTTCATCTGGAACAGGGCGCTGGCCTCATATTCGGCGCGCGGCACCTTACCGGTCTTGTAGTCGACGATGCGGATGTCGCCCGCCGGGGACTGATCCAGCCGGTCGATGTAGCCGCGCAGTCGCAGCCCCGACTCCAGCACGGCCTCGACGTAGTGCTCGCGCTCCGCGGCCTCCAGGCGCCGTGGGTCCTCCAGCGTGAAATAGCCTTCCACAGCGGCCTTGGCCTCGGACAGGAGGACCGTCCGCTCGGCATCGGCGGCACCGAGGGCGGCCAGGTCCGGATCACCAGACGCCAGCCGGTCCCACTCCACAGTGATCATCTCGAGCGCCGCGGTCGGGGTCCGCTCTAGCGCCGGGGCGTCAAACAGCCTCTCCAGCACCGCGTGCACCAGCGTGCCTCGCGCCGTCGCCGGGGTCGGCGGCTCCGGGATCTTGTCGATCGCCCGGAACCGGTACAGCAGCGGGCACGTCATGAAGTCGGACGCCCGCGACGGCGACAGGGCAGAGGGAGCAGGCGGAAGCTGCTTGGCTAGTTCGTCGTCCACATCGCAACCCTAGGGGTCACGACCGACATTCGACGTCACAACCCGCTAGGGCGCATAGCATCGGTGGTGTGGCAAACAGCCAAGGCAGCCAAGGTGGACCGGACGGGCAGCCGTCGCGGCGGCAGCCACGCGGCCAGGGTAGCGGGATCGTCGTGGGACGGCCGTTCGGCATCCCCGTGCACATCTCGCCATACTGGTTCGTCATCGCCGGCGTCTTCATCCTCCTGTACGCCCACGACCTCGACGGCACGCTGACCGGCAACATCCGCTATGTGGTCGCCGCGGCATTCGTCATCCTGCTCTACCTGTCGGTGCTTGTGCACGAGCTCAGCCACAGCCTCGTCGCGCGCGGCTTCGGGCTGCCGGTGCGGCGCATCCTGCTGTACCCGCTGGGCGGGTTCTCGGAAATCGAGCGGGAGCCGCAGACCCCCGGCCGGGAGTTCCTCGTCTCAGCGGCCGGTCCCATCCTGTCCGCGGTGCTCGGACTGGCGAGCCTGGAGCTGACCAAGATGGTCGCGCTCGGCACCATCCCGTGGATCGTGCTGCGCCAGCTCATGTACGCGAACCTCTTCGTAGCGGCCTTCAACTTCCTGCCCGGCCTGCCGCTGGACGGGGGCCGCATGCTGCGCGCCGTCATCTGGAAGCTGACCGGCCGCCCTGCGACCGCGACCATCGCCGCCGCCTGGGCGGGCAGGATCCTCGCGGTCGCGGTCCTCATCGTCATCCCGCTGCGGATGGGCGCGGCCGGCGGCTCTTCAGCTGGGCCTGGGTCGCGGTGATCGCCGCCTTCATGTGGACCGGGGCCGGGCAGGCGATCCGGGCCACCCGGTTCCGCGCCCGGCTGCCGGAACTGCAGGCCCGCCGACTCGCCCGCCGGGCCATTTCCGTCCAGGCGAACACCCCGCTCGCGGAGGCGATCAGGCAGGCCGACGAGTCCCGCGCACGAGCCATCGTGGTCGTGGATCATGACAGCAAGCCGATCGCGATCCTCAGCGAGGCCGCCGTCACGGCCACCCCACCCCAGCGCCGCCCATGGGTCGACGCAGGCACCCTAGCCAGGACCATCGAGCCGGACCTGATCCTGCCCGCCGACCTGTCAGGGATGGCGCTTCTTGACGCGATGCGCAAGGCGCCCGCCAGCGAGTACCTGCTGGTGGAGCCATCCGGCCAGGTATACGGCGTGCTGGCCGCCCGCGACCTGGACGGCGTCTTCGCCGGGGTGTGAGAAGAACGCCCTGCTAGCCCAGGGGGCGACCCCTGGAACCCCCGATACGGGTGCCTTAGCGCGCCGCCTTCCCTCACTGTGCTCCCTCGTTCCTCGGTCGCTTCGCTCAGTCCATGCGCCGCGGCGCCCTTCTCGTGCTGGCTCGGACAGGCGACCGCCGGAGTCCCATTCGTCAGTACCCTTGGCGGGTGAACAGACGAGGCCCGTTCGTGGCCGGGGACCAGGTGCAGCTCACCGACCCCAAGGGCCGCATGCACCAGATAGTCCTGCAGGCGGGCGGGACGTTCCACACCCACCGCGGGGCGCTGCGCCACGATGACCTCATCGGCGCGCCGGAGGGCAGTGTGGTGATTGCGGCGGGTGGCACCGCGTATGTCGCGCTGCGGCCACTGCTTGCCGACTACACCCTCGCCATGAAGCGTGGCGCGGCGATCATCTACCCGAAGGACGCGGCCCACATCCTCGCTTACGCCGACATCTTCCCCGGCGCGCGAGTGCTGGAGGCGGGTGCGGGCTCTGGGGCGCTGTCCGCCTGGATGCTGCGTGCCATCGGCCCGGAGGGCCGGCTCGTCTCCTTCGAGCGGCGCCCCGACTTCGCCGAGATCGCCAGGGCGAACGTCACCAGATACTTCGGCGCCGCGCCGTCGTGGTGGACGCTGGTAACAGCCGACCTGTCCGCGAAGGCGGCTGTCGACCTCATCCGCAACGGTCCCTCCCTCCGCAGCACCCATCCCGCCCTGCTCCGAGCCGCTGAGACCGTCTCCGAGCCGCTGCGAGCTGTGACCGTCCCTGAGCCGCTTCGAGCCGCCGAGGCCGCCGCTGAGCCGTCGGCGCGGGCAGGAGCATCCGCCGGCCCTGTCGAGGGCGCGATGTTCGACCGGGTGATCCTGGACATGCTGTCGCCCTGGGACTGCGTGGCTGACGTGGCAACCGCCCTGATCCCTGGCGGGCTGCTGTGCTGCTACGTCGCGACCACCACGCAACTGTCGCGGGTGACCGAGGAGATCCGCCTCCACGGCGGGTTTTTCGAGCCCGCGGCGTGGGAGACGCTTATGCGCGGCTGGCATCTGGACGGGCTGGCGGTCCGCCCGGAGCACCGCATGATCGGGCACACGGCCTTCCTGGTGACCGCCCGGCGACTGGCCGACGGAGTGTCCGCACCACCCCGGCGCCGGCGCCCGTCCAAGGGTGCGCACGCCGACGATTCCGTGGCCGTGCTCGCGTCCGGGGCCGACCTCCAGCCCGGCCTTGCGGCCGGAGGGCTCCCCGTACCCGCCGAGGCTCCCGTACCCCCCGATTCCTGGGAAGCGTCCCTGTGACGCCTCCAGTGTCACTACCATACGCTCCGAGAATATAACTCTCTGGTCACAATCATGCCCTGACCTGCCTATACTGGTAAACAACCGGACGAAGAGCTGAATCCAATGGGCCTAGGCAGGTTAGGAAACACCCCCGGATAGGTAGGGTCTAGATAGTTCAACTCCCCGGGAGGAGGTGAGGGCCGTGGTAGCTAAGGACGAGAGCGGGCGGGCTTCGCGGCACGAGGATGAGGTGAGCAGCCTTACCGCGCAGATCTCCTTCCTCGATGAAGAGATCGCGGTTCTGCGCCGTAGGCTGGCAGATTCACCCCGACAGGTCCGTCTGCTGGAGGAAAGGCTCCGGGAGACCGAGGCCAGCTTGTCGTCGGTCACCGGTCAAAACGAGCGGCTGGCCTCGACGCTTCGCGAGGCCAGGGACCAGATCATCGCGCTCAAGGAGGAGGTCGACCGGCTGGCGCAGCCGCCATCCGGCTTCGGCGTGTTCCTCGCCGCATGCGACGACAACACCGCTGACGTGTTCACCGGCGGTCGCAAGATGCGGGTTAACGTTAGCCCGAACGTAGACCTCGAAGAGCTTCGGCCCGGCCAGGAGGTCGTGCTCAACGAGGCACTCAACATCGTCATCGCCCAGGGCTATGAGACCGTGGGCGAGGTCGTGATGCTCAAGGAACTGCTCGCCGACGGCGAGCGTGCCCTGGTCATCTCACACGCGGACGAGGAGCGGATCGTCCGCCTCGCGTCACCGCTACTGGACCAGGTGCTGCGCAGCGGCGACTCGCTGCTGCTGGAGCCGCGGTCCGGTTATGTCTATGAGCGCATACCCAAGGCCGAAGTCGAGGAGCTCATCCTCGAAGAGGTCCCGGACATCTCCTACACCGACATCGGCGGCCTGTCCTCGCAGATCGAGCAGATCCGCGACGCGATCGAACTGCCCTACCTGCATGCGGACCTGTACCGCGAGCACCAGCTCCGGCCGCCCAAGGGCGTGCTCCTGTACGGTCCGCCTGGCTGCGGGAAGACACTCATCGCCAAGGCCGTGGCGAACTCCCTGGCCAAGCAGGTCCAGGCGCAGGCCGCCAAGCAGGCCGCGCTCGACGGCACCGAGGTTGGCGGCACGCAGCAAGAGCAGAAGAGCTTCTTCCTCAACATCAAGGGCCCGGAACTGCTCAACAAGTACGTCGGCGAGACCGAGCGGCATATCCGGCTGGTCTTCCAGCGGGCCCGCGAGAAGGCCTCCGAGGGCATGCCGGTGATCGTGTTCTTCGATGAGATGGACTCGATCTTCCGCACCCGCGGCTCGGGTGTCTCTTCCGACGTGGAAAACACCATCGTCCCCCAGTTGCTGTCGGAGATCGACGGCGTGGAGGGCCTGGAGAACGTCATCGTCATCGGCGCGTCCAACCGCGAGGACATGATCGACCCGGCGATCCTGCGGCCCGGCCGCCTGGATGTCAAGATCAAGATCGAGCGGCCCGACGCGGAGGCGGCGAGGGACATCTTCTCCAAGTACATCCTCACCGGCTTGCCGCTGCACCCCGATGACGTCAAGGAGCATGACGGCTCCTCGGATGCCACGGTCGAGGCGATGATCCAGCGCACGGTCGAGAGGATGTACTCCGAGACCGAGGAGAACCGCTTCCTCGAGGTCACCTATGCCAACGGCGACAAGGAGGTCCTGTACTTCAAGGACTTCAACTCCGGTGCCATGATCGAGAACATCGTGGCCCGGGCCAAGCAGATGGCCATCAAGGAGTTCCTGGACACCGGGCAGAAAGGCATCCGCGTCAGCCACCTGCTGACGGCCTGCGTCGATGAGTTCTCCGAGAACGAGGACCTGCCCAACACCACCAACCCGGACGACTGGGCGCGCATCTCCGGCAAGAAGGGCGAGCGCATCGTCTACATCCGGACCCTTGTATCCGGCAAGCAGGGCACGGAGGCGGGACGGTCCATCGACACCGTCGCCAACACTGGTCAGTACCTGTGAGGTTCGGCGCCAGCCCACATCCCGGGGGCGAGCGGTTTTTGCTCGTCCCCGGGCCAGGGGGTAAAAGGGGGGCGGAGCCACCTTTTGCCGGGGGTCGACAGGGGGCTATCGCCCGGGGGCAGACAGTAGGCTGAGTTGCTATGAGCGTCTTGCGGGTCATGGGCACCGAGACCGAGTACGGCATTTCCGTTCCCGGCCAACCTGGTGCCAACGCGATGGTCACCTCATCGCAGATCGTCAACGCCTACCAGGCGGCGACCGCTGCCAGAGTCCGCCGTGCCCGCTGGGACTTTGAGGAGGAGAACCCCCTGCGTGACGCGCGCGGGTTCGACCTCACTCGCGAGGCGGCCGATTCCAGTCAGCTCACCGATGAGGACTTGGGCCTCGCCAACGTCATCTTGACCAACGGCGCGCGGCTGTACGTCGACCACGCGCACCCCGAGTACTCCGCGCCGGAGTGCACCAACCCGCTGTCGGTGGTCATCTGGGACAAGGCCGGCGAGCGGATCATGGCCGAGGCCGCTGCCAAGGCGGCCACCGTGCCAGGCAGCCACGGTATCCAGCTGTACAAGAACAACACCGACAACAAGGGCGTGTCCTACGGCTGCCATGAGAACTACCTCATGCGCCGGGCGACGCCATTCGCCGACATCGTGCGGTACCTGACACCATTCTTCGTCACGCGCCAGGTGGTCTGCGGTGCTGGCCGGGTCGGGATCGGGGCCGACGGTCGCGGCACCGGCTTCCAGATCAGCCAGCGCGCCGACTTCTTCGAGGTCGAGGTCGGCCTGGAGACCACCCTCAAGCGGCCGATCATCAACACCCGCGACGAGCCGCACGCCGACCCGGAAAAGTACCGGCGGCTGCACGTGATCATCGGCGACGCCAACATGAGCGAGGTGTCCACCTACCTCAAGATGGGCACCACCGCGCTGGTGCTGGCGATGATCGAGGACAAGTTCCTCACCGTAGACCTGACGCTGGACGCCCCTGTCGCGGACCTGCGCGCAGTGTCCCACGACCCTTCGCTGAAGCAGCTCGTCACGCTGCGGAGCGGGCGGAAGATGACTGCCGTCCAGCTCCAGGCTGAGTACCTGGAGCACGCTCGCAAGTACATCGAGGACAAATACGGCGCCGACGCCGACGAGGCCACCCGCGACGTGCTGTCACGGTGGGAGTCGGTACTGAACCGGCTCGCCGACGACCCGATGCAGCTGTCGCGTGAACTGGACTGGGTCGCCAAGCTGGAGCTCCTGGAGGGCTACCGGACGCGGGATGGGCTGGGCTGGGACCACCCCAAGCTCCAGCTATTCGACCTGCAGTACTCCGACGTTCGCGCGGAGCGGGGGCTGTACAACCGGCTCGTGGCGCGCGGCCGGATGGTCCAGCTCACCGGCGACCGCGCGATCAACTGGGCGATCGACAACCCGCCCGAGGACACCCGGGCGTACTTCCGCGGCCGGTGCCTGCGGCAGTACGCGGAGTCGGTAGCCGCCGCGTCCTGGGACTCAGTGATCTTCGACGTCCCGGGCCGGGAATCGCTGCAGCGGGTTCCCACCCTGGAGCCGCTGCGCGGCACCAGGGCGCACGTCGGCGAGCTGCTCGATCGCTGCCGGACGGCCGGTGACCTAGTCGCCGCCCTGACGGCTCAGGAGTTACGCAGAACGCCCCCGGCGCGGAGGATTGGACCGCCCCGCGGGTGGCGAGGATATCGGTGGAGCGACCGGGGGATGCACCCGGCGAAGACGGAGGTGCCAGGATGGCAACGAAGGACACCGGCGGCCAGCGGCAGACGACGCGGCGGTCGGACGAGACCGAGGAGACCGAGGCTAGCTCGGCCGAAGAGGTCAAGGAGCGGCACGAGAAGCTATCCGACGATGTCGACGCGATACTCGACGAGATCGACGAGGTCCTCGAGGAAAACGCCGAGGAATTTGTCCGTTCCTACGTCCAGAAGGGCGGTCAGTGAGCAGTAGAGTTCTGCTCAGAATGGACGTTGACGACGACCGGGGAGGGCCGCGTGGGAGCGTACTTTGACGGCAAGGGAATGACACCAGCGGCCTTCATGACGGCAAGGCTGCCATCCTTCACGGACTTCCTCGGCTCGTACGCCCCAGAGCTGCTGCCGGTAGCACGAGGCGTCGGGCAACTGCCGCAGGTTCCTGGCGGCAGCGACATCATCAAGGACCTGCCGCACGCCACGACGATCGTCGCGGCCGTCTGTGACCGTGGCGTCGTGCTCGCGGGCGACCGCCGCGCGACCGCGGGCAACATGATCTCCAAGCGCGACGTGGAGAAGGTCTTCCGCAGCGATGAGTTCTCCGCGATCGCGATGGCCGGAGTGGCGAGCATCGGCCTGGAGTTCATCCGGCTGTTCCAGGTCGAGCTCGAGCACTACGAGAAGATGGAGGGCCGCTCGCTGTCCCTGGAGGGCAAGGCGAACCGGCTCGCCACCATGGTGCGCGGCAACCTCATGGCGGCGATGCAAGGCCTCGCCATGATCCCGCTGTTCGCCGGGTACGACGAGGAGACCGGGGTTGGCCGGATCTTTAGCTACGACGTGGCCGGCGGCCCGTACGAGGAGCACCGCTTCCACTCGATCGGCTCCGGGTCGATCTTCGCCAAGAGCGCGCTGAAGAAGCTCTACTCCGATGACATGTCCGTGACCGACACTGTGCTGGCCTGCGTCCAGGCGCTCTACGACGCCGCCGACGATGACTCGGCCACCGGCGGCCCGGACCTGACCCGGCGGATCTTCCCGGTCATCACCACGATCACCGATGACGGCTTCGAGCGGCTGCCTGACGCGGAGTCCGCAGACTACGCGCAGCAAGTGGTCGATGGCCGGATGCAGGTCCCGGACGGGCCGCTCGCGATGCTGCGGCGCTAGCGCGGCCGCGCCAACCCCACTGCCACTCATGACGAAGACAAGGAAGCGCTAGCGGTGTCCATGCCGTTCTACGTGTCGCCCGAGCAGGCGATGCGCGACAAGTCCGAGTACGCGCGTTCCCGCATAGCCCGCGGCCGCAGCTGCGTCGCGCTCCAGTACACGGGCGGGATCCTCCTGGTGGCGCCCAACCCGTCCCGCGCCCTGCACAAGATCAGTGAGCTGTACGACCGGATCGCGTTCGCGGCAGGCGGCCGGTACAACGAGTACGAGGCGCTGCGCAAGGCGGGCATCACCTACGCGGATGTGACGGGCTACCAGTTCGACCGTCGTGACGTCACCGCCCGCGCGCTGGCCAACTGGTACGCCCAGACGCTCGGCACGATCTACACCGAGAGCCAGAAGCCGTATGAGGTCGAGATCGTGGTCGCCGAGGTGGGGGACGCCCCGGCCGACGACCAGATCTACCGGATCACGTTCGACGGATCGGTGTCCGACGAGCCGGGCTTCGTCGCCTTCGGTGGTCAGGCCGACCAGGTGGCCGGCCGGCTCAAGGAGAAGTTCTCCGACGGCATGTCGCTGGCCGAGGCGCTCGGCGCGGCGCTGGAGGCACTGACCCCGCCGCCTGCCACCGCCGCCGGGACCACCACCACGGCGGCGCCAGCGGCCACTAACGGCGAGCTGACCGCATCCGGCCTTGAGGTCGCGATCCTGGAACGGGGCCGCGCCCACCGTACGTTCCGCCGCCTGCGCGGCAGCAGGCTGGAGGAGCTCATCGCGGAAGCGCGGGGCGGTGCCACCGCCGCCGAGGATACCCCGGCGCCGCGTGAAGCGACGGCGGAGTCCGACAACGATCCCCCCACTGGCCCGGCTTCCGGCTCCGCTGACGGCATCCCGAAGGGCCAGTGACCCGCTGCGTAGCGGTCGCTGTAGCGCGCTGCGTGACTGCGGGGCGCTGGCGATCGGGAGTGCCTGGACTGCGCTGGCTACCGGCCGCCGCGCTCACCGCGGCGGCCGGGCTGCCGGTTACTCGTTTCTCGCTGACCCGCCTCAGACGCCCCCGCTAGTCAGGGGAGCAGGGGTTAAACAATGGGCTTAGGCATCGCGCCGCCGGAAGAGCACCAGCCCGATCGCGAGAGCGGCCGCCGCGTAGGCGGTGAACACCGCGAACCCGGCCCAGGGCGAGAACTGGCGGGCGCCGGGAACGCTGACGGTGGACCAGATCTGGCTGCCCGCGTTGAGCGGGATCCACCTGTCCACGGCCGTCTGCATGCTGCTAGGCAGGAGCGCTTCCAGGGGCAGCGATATGAACAGCACGGCTGACGCCGTGGCGATGGCCGCTGCGGCGTTCCGGAAGACGGCGCCGAGCCCGAGGGCGAGCAGCGCGGAGACGGCCAGGAACAGGGCTGCCCCGATGACCGCGCGCAGCACGTGCGGCTGGCTGAGGCTGGTGCCCAGGTCCCGCCGGGCCAGGAAGGCCTGGCCGAGCAGGAACGAGGTGAACGAGGTGACCAGCCCGGCGGCCAGCGCGACAAGCGCGACCGCTGCGGCCTTGGCCGCGAAGACGGTCCCCCGCCGTGGCTGCGCCGTCAGCGACGCGTGGATCATCCCGGTGGAGTATTCCGAGGTGATGGTCAGCACCCCCAGCACGGCAATGATGAGCTGGCCGAAGATGAGGCCTTCCAGGCTGAGGTAGGTCGGGTCGTAGCCCGGCCCGGCCGCGCCGGGCCCGGTGAGCGCGCAGGTGACGACACCGATGATCACGGAAACGGCGATCATGGCCGCCAGGCTCCAGTAGGTCGAGCGGACCGTGCGGATCTTGGTGAGCTCTGACCGCAGCGCGCCGCCGAATCCGGCGGGCCGCTGCCCGGGCACGCTCTCCGCGCTGGGCGCGTCCCGGAGGATTACCGCTAGCCCCTCCGCTCGCATGCGCTTAGTGTAATGACCGGCCGCGGGTTGCGCACCGGCCTTCCTGTGCCGGCCGCCGGGCGATCCGGGATCAGCGTGCGGGCGCACTGGTCTACTCCGCGCGCAGCGCGAGCGCCGTGGGCGTCCGCGCTGCCCAGCCGGCCGGGGCGAGCGCGCCGGCAACTGCGATGACCAGGCCAGCCAGTGCCAGCAGCACCACCTCCACCGGGTTGTACGCGTTGTAGATCGCCGGGGGGAGCGCCGTCTGCGCGCCGTCGGCCATGAGCGGGAGGATGGCGTGATGGAGGGCGATCCCGGCCGGGACCGCGATCACGCCGGCGATCAGGCCGGTCGCGGCGACCGTGGTCACCACCATCGCGATCACCTGCCGGGGCGTCATGCCGACCGCCTTGAACACGCCGATGTCGTGGGTGCGCTCCCGGGTCGTCAGCAGGGCGGTGTTCAGCACGCCGAGGCCCGCGACGGCCGCGAGCAGCAGGGTGAGAAAGCCGATCAGCCCGTTGAGCGGGTTGAGCCGCGGGTTGCTCGACACGATCGTGCCGTAGTTCGGCCCCAGCTTCGCGTAGACGGCGTTCGCGTAGCCTCGCGCGTTCACGCCGGGCCGCAGGCCCACGTCATACTGCACCGGGCTGAGGCCAGACGGGTCGAGCGCCGCGACCGAGGACAGGCTGGTCAGCGCCGTGGCGCTGCTGTCCGCGTCGAAGACCTCGCCGGTGATGGCCAGCGTGACGGAACGGCCGTTACCGGTGAGCGTGAACGTGTCGCCCACTTGCTTGCCGGTCGCCTCGAGGAACTCGGTGTTCACGACGGCCTGCCTTCCGCCGGCGCCGTACCAGTGCCCTGAGATCATGATGTAGCCGGTCCAGCTCGCGTTGCCGCCGAAGGCGGCAACCGTGGCCGTGCCTGCCATGCCGGCAACGGCGAGCTGGTCATCGGACTCGGTGATGTAGTGCACTGTGCCGGGCTGGGAGCGGATCGCCGCGGTCGCGGCCCGCTCCTGCGCGGCCACCGAACCGGCGCCTGCCGGCGCCCCCTGCGCCGGCAGCCCGGGTATGGCGACCACTACCTGCTCATCAGGCTGCGACGCGTCGGCTCCCACCCGGTAGATCGAGGACCCCAGGCCGACGCCGAACGTCACCGTGACCGCTCCGAACGTGATCGCCGAGAGTGTCACGAGCGTCCGGCCGGGCCGCGAGAACGGCTCGGCCAGACCGATCAGCACGGGGCGAGGCAGGACGCGCACCCTGCCCAGCAACCGAAGCGCGACATGGCCGCGGGATGGCTGCGGTGCTCGCCCGGTGGCGATTGCCTGCACGGCGCTCAGCCGCCCGGCGCGGGAGGCCGCCACCAGCGCGGCGATCGCGGCCAGCGCGAGCATGGCGAGCGGCACTGCCAGGTCCGTCCACAGCGGGATGAACTGCGGGGCGACGGCGAGCACCTGGGAGGCCCGGCTGAGCACCGGCTCGGCGAGCAGGTTCGCGAGCACCGCGCCAGCGGCGACGCCGGCCGCGGCGGGCACCGCTACCTGCAGCACGTAGACCGAGACCACCTGCGCGGGGGTGAAGCCGACGGACTTCAGCACCCCGATCCGGCGGGTACCCGCGATCACCGCGCCACTGACCACGCTGACCACGATCAGCACCGACATCACCAGCCCGATCAGGCCGAACGCGACGAGGAACGGCACCCACGGCCCCGTATCCTGGGTTTCCTGGGCCTTGACCGTGAGCCAGGACTCCGCGCCGAGTACCGTCCCGGCTGGCAGCGCATGGCGCACGGCCGCGATGTCGGCGTTGACTGCCATGGCCGAGCGCGCGCCAGTGAACCGGTAGAGCATCTGCTCGGTCAGCCGGACTCCCAGCGCGGTCATCTCGGTGGGGAGCACCCAGCCGCCGGCCGTGCCGGTCGCTGAGATCCCCACGCCGACGACGGTGAGCTTCGGGTCGCCGGGTACGCCGGTGAGCGTGATCACCTGGCCAGGGCTGAATGCTGACTGACCACGGGCGACGACGATCTGCCCGGCGGCCGTCGGCCAGTGCCCGGACGACAGCACGATGTCATCCACCGGGCCGCCCGGCGAGGCGCGCCCGACCAGCGTGAGCGAGGGAAGCTGCGTCGCGCCCGAGGCGCCGGGCGTCACGGTCACCGCGGTGACCGCCGCCTCGGCGAACGGCCCGGCGGCAGCTGTCACGCCGGCCAGTCGCGCGGTCGCGGCTAGCTCCTTGCGCCCGTCTGCGGTGCGTGCTGCCATGGTAACAGCGACGTCCGCACCGTGCTGCCCCGCGAACGCGTGGTCGAACGGCGCGTCTGAGTCCGCCAGCAGCCCTGCCCCCAGCGTGGCGGACGCGGCGGTCGCCAGCATGACCAGCCCGATGGCCCACGCCTGCACGCGCCACCCGGTAAGCCCGCCGCGCACGGCGACCCGCACCGCCCTCATGCCCGGGCCCCAGCGGCCGCGCTGCCGGCGATCTGGCCGTCCACGATCCGGATAACCCGCCTGGCGTAGCGGGCGGCCAGCGCGGGATCGTGCGTGACCAGGATCAGCGTCTGCCCCGAGGCATTCAGGTCTAGCAGCAGCTCGCCGATCTCCTCGCTGGCCGCCGTGTCCAGCGCCCCGGTCGGCTCGTCAGCGAGCAGCAGCGGCGGCCGGTTCACCAGCGCCCGCGCGATCGCCACCCGCTGCCGCTCCCCGCCTGACAGCCACGGCGGGCGGCTGTTCTTATGGTGGGTGATCCGCAGCGCCGCTAGCAGCTCATCCATCCGGGCCCGCGCCCTCGCGTCCGGCACCCCGGCCAGCTGGGCCGGCAGCAGCACGTTGTCCGCGACCGTCATGTCGTCGAGCAGGTTGAAGAACTGGAAGATGATCCCGACCTGCCGCCGCCGGAACCGCGCGGCGCCGGTCTCGCTGAGCGTGCCGATCTCATGGCCGCCGACCCGGATAGTGCCGCTTGTCGGCCGGTCAAGGCCGGCGATCAGGTTCAGCAGCGTCGACTTCCCGCTGCCCGACGGGCCCATCACCGCGACAGCCTCGCCGCTCGCGACGGTTAGGCAGGCGTTATCGACGGCCGGCCGTACGGTCCCCTCATACCTTTTCGTAACCCCGCACAAGTCAATGAACGCGTCCATGGCGACAAGATGCCAGAGTCCGGTGGCACGCCGCGCCGGCCAGCAGAGCCATCTTTGCGGTCCCGCGCATGCCCGCGGGCCTATGCCCGCGGGCATGCGATCCGCCCGCCGCGGGCGGCTACCATCGCTGCCATGAACGTGACGAGGCCGACTGGAGGCTCCTAGATCATGTGGGCATTCGCCGCGCTTGGCTGCGTCCTGCTTGCCTCCGCCCTGCTGCTGCGCCGCCGGCCGCTCACGGCGCTGGCCGTGGCGCTTGGCGGCTGGGTGGCCGTCGTGGCACTGGGACCGCTGCCGCGTGGCAGCCTGCAGATCGTGCTCGTCGGCGCGGCGGGCGTCGAGGTTTGCTACCTGGCGGCGACACGCACGCGCAGAGTCTCGGCCGCTGGCGTGGCCATGGCCGGTGCCTTCGCGCTGATGCCGTCCGACCTGACCCGGCTCGTCGGCGGCAACGTGCGGCCAGGTCTAGCCCTCGTGACGGTCATTGCCTGGCTCATCGGAAATTCGATCCGGCAGGCCCATGCACAGGCCGAGCTGCTGCGCGCCCAGGCGGCCACCCAGACCGTGCTGGCGGAGCGGCTGCGGATCGCCCGCGAGCTGCACGACATGGTGGCTCACAGCATCGCCATCATCGCGATCCAGGCAGGCTCGGGCCGCAGTGTCTTCGATGCCCGTCCCGACGAGGCGCGCGACGCCCTGGCCGCCATTGAAGACGCCAGCAGGGAGACCCTGTCCGGACTACGGCGAATGGTGACCGGGCTGCGGCGCGCCGAGCCGGGACCCGGGCCGGGGCAGGCGCCGCTGGGCCCGGCGCCAGGCCTGGCCGGCATCGAGCGGCTGGCCGCCACGACCCTGGACGCGGGCGTGCAGGTCGTCGTGGACTGGCACGGCAGCCGGGAGCCGCTCCCAGCCGACATCGACCTGTCGGCGTTCCGCATCATCCAGGAGGCCGTCACCAACGTGGTCCGCCACGCCGGCACGGACCGGTGCCAGGTCGTGATCGACCAGCAGGACGGGCAGCTGTCGATCGAGGTGACCGACAGCGGGCACGGCGGCAGCCCGTCCGGGACCGGCTACGGGATCACCGGCATGCGCGAGCGCGCCGCCCTGCTTGGCGGCGACTTCTCGGCCGGCCCGCGCCCCGGCGGCGGCTTCCGCGTCGCCGCCCGGCTGCCGCTCCCCGCGCCGGCCCGATGACCATCCAGGTCATCCTCGCCGACGACCAGCCGCTGATCCGCGCGGGCCTGCGCAGGCTGATCGACCAGGCACCCGGCATTGACGTGGCCGGCGAGGCCGGAACCGGAGCCGAGGCGGTACAGCTCTGCAGGGACACCAGCCCCGACGTGGTAGTCATGGACATCCGCATGCCGGGCATGGACGGCATCGAGGCAACCCAGCTGATCACTGCCGGCGACACCCGCGCCCGCGTGCTCGTGCTCACCACGTTCGACGACGATGACTACGTTTACGGCGCGCTGCGGGCCGGGGCGAGCGGGTTCCTGGTCAAGGACATGGCGCTGGCGGACATCCTGGCCGCGATCCGCGTCGTCGCGGCCGGCGACGCCATCATCGCGCCGGGCGTCACCCGCCGCCTGATCGAGCAGTTCGCCGGCCAGCCCCGCCCCGGCCGCAAGCCCCCGGAGATAACCGGGATCACCGGCCGCGAACGTGAGGTGCTCAGGCTAGTGGGCCTCGGCATGTCCAATGCCGAGATCGCCGCCGCCCTGCACATCAGCGTGGGCACCACCAAAAACCACGTGGCCCGGCTGCTGGCCAAGCTGGACGCCCGCGACCGGGCACAGCTCGTCATCACGGCATACCAGGCCGGCCTGGTACCGGCGTCACGCTGACCGCACGTGCAGGCTCGGCGTTCAGCTTGCTGTCAGCGATCGCGCGGATGCGGTCCAATGGAGCGGACGCCACCAACCTCGGAAGGCACTGGTTCCTCTCAGGCCGGGGTATGCGGTCATGGGGGTCCGGTCAGCTAGAACCTGCGGCCACCTACCGGCCCAAGGCCCTTGTGGACTTGCTGTTTCTCGTCCTCGAAAGCGACGCCCGCACTAGGCGCGCGTGGCGGCTGCTGGTTCCCCTCATGCTGGCGTTCGTCGCCATCTTCGCGATCCTGGCGACGTGGGCGATCTTGCAGCCCGCCCATGCAGGCATGATTGTGGGCGTCTTTGGCGCCGCCATCGCGCTACCTGCCATGGCAGTCCCTCGGACCTGCGGCCTCGCCTGGTCCAGCACATGTTCGCGACGTAAAGCACCTGGTCAAGGCACAGCCAACGGCCTCGGTGGTCCGAGCGCATTCCGGCCATAGCCGCTGGGCGAAGGTCGTATCATGGCGGACGCGGTCCGACGACGGCCTGCGCGCATGCGCTACGTGCGGGACAGCGATCCGCAGCTACCGGTACCGGTTCCACCCGGCTGAGTCGCCCTTCTTCGAGCGCTGCATCGGACTCACCTAATGCCTGGTGTACAGGATCTATACAGCCGTGGTGCTGTACGTGCTAGGCGACGAGATTCTCGTCGACGCCCTTGCGGAACTGCCCGCCGACCAGCAAGAGCAACTCAGGCACAGCGAACATAAGCCGGTCGAGTACCTTGCTAGCCGGGCTCTTGGCGAGGAACAAGCCTGGCGCTGACACGCGCATTCACGAGTGGCCGGTGAGCTGCCCCCTGGTACGGGTCGCCCACCGGCCACTCGTGCTCAGCAGCCTGCTGTAAAGTACAGCGGCCCTGCTGTAAAACGTGCTTTAAAGTATCGCCGTCTGCTGTAAAGATCGGCGGTGTAGGACGCCGCTGATCTTTACAGCAGGGGGCACGTCTGACCTGGCTGCTTTAAAGTACATCCGAGGGGTCGCGTGGCCGCCTGGGCGGCTGCTTCTTTACAGCGGTTCACGTGGACCAGGCTGGTGTCTTGTCGGCGCGGGGGCGTGAGTCGATGAGCAAGGTTGGCTGGGTGTCGCCGCGGCGGCTGGGGATCGGGGTCGTCCCGGCGCCAGGTGAGTCGTTCCCGTCGTGGGTTGACCGGATGGCAGTCAGGATGCGAACGGGGCCGGGCTGGGTCATCCGGGAGTTGGGGGTCGAACTGCTGCCCGGCGGCAAGAGCGTGGTGCAGGCGGCGAACTACGGCATCTCTATGTCCCCCGTGGAACTGGACGCGGTTCACACTGCTACCGGCGTCGCCCCGGACACGGTGAGCGCAATGCTCCTGTTCGCGTACGACGGCACCGTCCTGGACTTGTCGTCACTGGGCCACGGCGTTGCTGGCGGAGGAGTGGGGAAGCGGGCATGGGGGCTGTTCCGCGGATCGCGGTGCTGCCCGGCCTGCGTCCTGGCGGCGGGCGGCATCTGGCAGTTGTGGTGGCGGCTCGGAGGAGCGGCGGCGTGCCCGGAGCATCGGGTGCTGCTCCACGGTGAGTGCCCCCGGTGCCGCTTGCCGCTGCGGTGGAGCAACTACCGGCTTACGATCCGCACTCCTTATCCGACGGACTGGGCGACGGCGTGCATGAACTGGGACGTCGGCCGCCGCCGCGTGTGCGGCTTCCCGCTGGCAGAGTTGCCGCTCCGTCCCGCGTCGGCCGAGACGCTGGAAGTCCAGGACCTGTACCTGCGAGCGGCGGAGGGCCAGACCCTGCACCTGGCGGGCAAAGAGGTGACTCCCGCCGCCTGGTTCGCAGAAATGAGCCAGATGGTCGGGCTGGCGCGACTGGCTGGCCCGCGACAGTTCCCCGGCCTGGACGCGCTGTCCGAAGTGTCCGTCGATGTGTGGCGTGAGGATCACGTTGCGGGCCACGGCCAGCGGTCCTGGCCGTGGCGGGCCTGCCCGCCTTCTCCAGAACTGGCGGCGACGCTCCTGCACGTGCTGAGCCCGGTGTTCAGGGCGGCAAGCGAGTCCGAGTTCAGGGACACAGCATCTTGGCTGATCGCCGCGACGTACCGGCGGCAGACCAGGTACTTCCGCCCGGCTTCTCCCGGAGCGCTGTCGCCGTTCACCCGCCGGGCGATCATGTCCTCTGAGCATCGCGGGGAGCCGAGGGTGTTTCTCGGGAAGTTCCTTTACCCGGAACCGCTGCTGGAGCGTCAGGGGCTGACGCTCGCCCACATCCCGTCTTACCTGAACCGCGACGACGTGCTGGAGCAGCTCACGCCGCGTCTTGCCCCGAAGCGCGGGGCCGAGCCGGGCAGTTGGCTGCAGCGTCGCTTTGCCGCGTTGTGCCTGGTGCTGATGGTGAGCGACGTGCCGACCTGGGAGAAGGCCGCTGAGGGGCTAGGGCTACCGGCGCTAGCAGCCAACAGCTACCTGATGGGCAGGCTCGCGATCACCGACCTGCTGGCGTTTCGGGAAGGGCTGATCGTGACCGGGAACCGGCTGGTCGAACGTGGCCTCGCCGACTACCGTGCCCGGCGGGCCGCCCTGGCCGAGCTGACGGAGATGCCCTCCGCAGACTGGGCCGGCAGGCCCGGCATGAAGGTGAAGTCCGAGCGCCATGACCGCGGGCGGGTCTTCGCGGCTTCGTGGATCTGGAGCGAGTTCACTGGCGGTCGCTATGACGAGTCACCCGCGTGGGCCGCGCATCCCGAGTTCGACGCCCCGGCCACGCCGATGGGATCGGGGCGCTTCTACGGCAACTGGCTGCGTAGGCAGAGCCCCGCCCGCCGGGAATGGCTCCTGTCATGGGGAGCTCGCCATCTATCGGCGAGGGGCGGCTCCAGTGGGTGAGCCGGGCAGGCTGCTGCCGCGCCGGATGGGGATCGGGGTCGTCCCGGTGCCGTGCGAGTCGTTTCCGTCGTGGGTCGACCGGATGGCGATCCGGATGGGAACTGGCCCAGGCTGGGTCGTCCGTGAGCTAGGAATCGAGCGGCGATCGTGGACGGGGTCGGGCGAGAAAGTGGTCCTGCCGGAGGGCTACGGCATCTCGATGTCCCGTAGGGACCTGGAGTCGGTTAGCGCCGCTACCGGCGTTGCGCCGGATATGGTGAGCACGATGCTGCTGTCGGTGTACGACGGTACGGTGCTGGACTTGTCGTCGGTCGGCCCCGGAACCGTCGGCGGCCAGGTGTGGAAGCGGGAGTGGGCGCTGTTCCGCGGATCACGCTGCTGTCCGGACTGTGTCGCGGCTGCGGAGGGGGCTTGGCAACTGTGGTGGCGTCTCGGCGGGGTCGCCGCCTGCCCGCAGCACCGGGTGCTGCTCCATGGCCAGTGCCCCGGGTGCGGCTTGCCGCTGCGATGGAACAATTCCCGGCTCCCGACCCGTACGCCCTACCCGACAGGCGGGCTGACAGCCTGCTTGAACCGGAACGCCAGCAACAACAGCACCTGCGGGTTCCCCCTCGCGGAACTGCCCTCCCGTCCGGCGCCCGCCGAGGTTCTAGAGGTCCAGGATCTGTACCTGCGGGCGGCGGCAGGTCAGCCGCTGCACTTGGCGGGCAAGGACATGGCTCCGGCCGACTGGTTCGCCGAGCTGAGGCAGTTGGTCGCGCTCGCGCGCCTGGCTGGGCCGCAGGATTTTCCCGGTGCCGATGCGCTTCCTGGGCTCTGCGCCCGGGCCTGGCGCGAGGATCACGCTGCCGAGGAAGCTGGGCGATCCTGGCTGTGGAGGACTTACCCGTCCTCGCCGGAACTGGCGGCAGCCCTCCTGCAGGTAGTGGCCCCGGTGCTGCGGGCGGCCAGCGAGCAGGAGTTCAGGGACGCGGCGTCCTGGCTGATGTCCATGGCATACGGGCGGCGGGAGTCGAGGAATGTCCGTGGCTTTGACCTTAAGATTCTGCCGCCGTTCACCCGGAGGGCGTTCCTGACCTCGCCGCACCGTGGGACATCGAGGGTGTTCCTCGGGAAGCTCCTTCATCCCGAGCCGCAGTTGGAACGGCTGGGCGTCACAGCTGCCCACATCCCGTGCTACGCGGATGAGGATGACGTCCTGGAGCAGGTCGCGCCGCACCTGACCGGGCCGCACGGGGCCGGTCCGCGTATCTGGTCTCAGCGGCGCTTCGCAGCCTTGTGCCTGGTGATCATGGTGACCGGTACGCAGAGTTGGAGCGGGGCTGCCGAGGAACTGGGGCTGCGGCTGTCGCCGGCCGGGCGGATGCCGAGAGGGAACGTCCTGGTGGCCGACTTGCTGGCGTTCCGGGACGGCATCGTCACGATCGGAAGCCGGCTTGCCGAGCGGGGCCTTGTTGACTACCGGGCTCGACGGGCCGCCCTGGCGGACCTGACCGAGGTGCCTGCCGCGGACTGGGCTGGCAGGCCCAGCACGGCAGGAATCCGGCAAGGGCACCCCGACCGCGGCCGGGTCTTCGCGGCCGCGTGGATCTGGAGTGAGTTCACCGGCGGGTGCTTCAACGAGTCGCCCGCATGGGCAGCGCTCACCGGGCCAAGCGCGCCCGCCATGCCGATAGGACTGGAAGCAGGCCAGCGCCCTGGCACCTTCTACGGCAGCTGGCTGCTCAGGCAGAGCCCCGCCCGAAGGGACTGGCTACGTGCGTGGGGCACCCGCTACCTGGAGGATCATGGCTGCCCGAGTCCGCCGCGGTGATCTGGCCGGCATCTCAGGCGGGAGTCGCCTTGCTGTTCCTCCTGCCGCGCTGTCGGTGAATGCGAGCCTTGCCGACCTTCACCTCCTGAAGCTCGGCGTATTCGAGGGTGCTCCAGTGATCCAGCACGATTTCGTCCATGATCTCGCGGGTGATCTCCTCGCGGCCGGTGGCCGGGGCGCGGCTGATGGCCAGGCAGGCGGACTGCTTGATCACGTCGGCGAGCGGGGCCATGCGGCCGAAGGTTCGCTCGTGGAGGTAGCGCCAGTGGTGGCGGGCCAGGCTGCCCGGCTCATGGTGGTACAGGGCAAGCGCCTGCTCCAGCCCCTGCACCACGCCGATCCACTCTTTGGCCTTCTCGGTGGTCTTAATGGAGAACGGGGTGAACTCGTGCAAGCTGAAGCGGCCTGCCGTCTGCTTCTTGCGGGGGTTGCCGGTGCCCTCGTCCAGCAGGGCGCTGTCCTCGAGTTGGACGCCGGTGCCGATGATGGTGGCGCCGGTGCAGTTAGCTAGGAACTTCACGTGGTCGTTGGTGGCGATACCGTCCTTGCGGGTACAGTCCAGGAAGTGCGCGTCGTCGATTAGCAGCAGGCGGCAGCCCGTTGACTTGAGCGCGTCCAGGACCCTGGCGTCGACATCGCTCTGGTCGCCGCTGATGGGGACGTGCAGGTAGCGACCGAGCGCCTTGGAGAACTTCTTGGGTGAGATGTTGTCGTCCAGGGTCAGGTAGACAACGGGGACGAAGTCGTGGCCGGGTCCTTGCTCGAACAGTTCCGGCTCGAACTGGCGGAGCTTCAGCTCGTACTTGCGGGCGATCATCTTGACCATCGTGGACTTGCCGACGGTGCCTGGGCCGCTGATCAGCATGCACTGCTTGGAGCCGGCCGGGGCCTTCTTGTTGGCGCGCAGCCGCAGGTCGATCTGCTCCTCGAAGTGAGAGACCCGCGGTGTCCAGGCGAGTACCAGGGCGCTGTGCTGGTCGTCGCGGTCCCGGTTGAACCGGTAGCGGGTCATCTCGTCCATCGCCTGGTACTCCTGCCAGGGCGGCAGGACCAGCTGCGGCGGCTCCGGCGCGAGCACGTAGTCCGTCCACTCCTCCTTCGTGCGCGGCTCGAACACGCCGGGATGACTGCTGGGGCTGCGCATCACGCTCCTGGGGCTTATGGGGCTCAATGGCGGGTCAAGCTCTGCTGGTCGGCTACCGCTGGGTGCCGTCGTCAGGCTGTTGGAGGGGCTTTGCGCCCCATACCTCATAGGTAGGGATGCTGCCGAAGTCGATGTCGAACTCCTCTGCGTCCACGCCTTCTCCTGATGCGGGGACCGCCGGATCGGGCGCCCGGACCGCCCGCAGGGCGGGCCCGGTTGCGGTCTGGGGAGGAGCCGCCGGGGCCTCATCCTCCCCAGTGGCGGGATCCCGGGAATCGGCGGAATCCGGGGCTGTGCCGAGTTCGGTGCGGGCGCGGTCCAGGGCGGAGGCGCGGGCACGCTCGCTGTCGCGCAGGCGGGCCTTGCGGGTCCGGGCCAGCCAGGTCTCTGGGGCGTCCATCCGGTTCTGCAGGTCGATCACCGTCTCGGCGATCTCCTTCTGGTCCGCCACGTCCCTGCCGCGCTCGGCAATGAGCTTCTTGACCTCCCGCAGCGTGGTGTCGGTGAACGGCTCAACGCCCTTGAGCGCGTGGATCCACGGGATCACGTGCCACGAAGGCTTCGGCGGCCGGGCGTAGGGGTCGTGGAAGTAGACTTGGGTGATGTCGCTGGGATCGACGCGGATCGGCCACTTGCCGCCCATCTCCAGGTACGGCGACTTCACCCCGGCGAGACGCCTGATGACCGGGGCGCGGTACTGCAGGTAGTTGTGCTGGATGCCGTAGTGCAGGATGGTCAGCCACTGGATCGGCAGCAGTTCCAGGTAGAGGTTCGGGTCGGCGGGGCAGGCGACGTAGCCGGACTTGTGAACCAGGATCCGGTATGCGTCGTTCGGCGACAGCTTCAGGTTGTCGAACCCGGGCAGCACTAGGCCGGTGTGGTGGCGCCTCTGGTAGTAGGAGATGACCCACTCCGCGAAGAAGAACTCGATGTCGCTGAGCGTCCACCGGGCGTGCTGCTCGGCCTGCCGGCCGCGCTGGTCCACCTTGTAGCCCTTGTACCCGGCGATGTGCTGGGAGAAGTTCGACCGTATCGTCTTGAAGGCGGCCTCGACCTGCGGCTTGTCGGTTGGCTGGTAGGCGCGGGCGTCCTGGATGGAGATGCCGTAGCGGCGGCAGGCGTCCTTGACCGCCTGGGAGGCGAACGCCTTGCCGTGGTCAATGATGATCTTCTCCGGGTACACCACGGGCCGGGCGGCCGCTGCGGCGAACCGCTCGTCCAGCGACAGCAGCGGCTCGCACGCCAGCTTCAGGACGGAGTGGCGGAGCTTGTCCGGCCAGCCGGGCCGCATCGGCTCGGGCGTCATCGCGTCGCCGATCAGCGCCCCGGCGTCGGCTGCCTTGGTTCCCTCGGGCTTGAACCGCCAGGCAAGGATGATCCTGGACGCGACGTCGATCGCGATCGTCAGCTCAACCGTGTAGGTGATGGCCTCGACGGGGTCGTAGCACAGCACGTCGAGCGGGGTGGTGTCGAGCATGACGACCTCGCCGACGCGGGAGGCGGTCACGGCCCCGTAGGAGTCCTCGGGCCGGTTGCTGGTCGTGCGGCGGGTGACCGCCGACCCGGTGGTGTGCCTGCCCGGCAGCGTCATCTCCATCCACCGGCGGAAGGTCGTTATCTCGGGAAGCCGCACCTGGCCCTTGCCGTGCTCGGCGTCGAGGCGATTCTGGACCCGCCGCTTGAAGCGGTTCATGTCGCCCGTCGACTCGTCCACTTCAATGCCGTGCTGCGTGGTAATCGCCGCGATGATCCGGGGGTCGGCATCGGCCAGCGGGTGCGACAGCCGGGCGGTGGTGGACCGCATGTCGACCAGCCCGAACGTCGTGCACTGCGCCGCCCGCCACTTCCGCAGCCGGTACCACAGCGTGTCGGCGCTGATGCCGAGCTCCGCGGCCTTGGCGGCGACACGCTGCCGCATCGGCAGTGCCGGGTCGAACTCCTCGCGTGGCTCCCCAGAACCGGGTGCGGCCGGGTCACCGGACCGGTACCCGGTCGTGAGCTCAAGCATGTGCGCCTGCAGGTCGGCCAGCCGCTCCATCTCGTCCGGGTCGGCGCGGGCCAGCCCGTCCATCGCGGCCGCCGTATCGGTCAGCGCCTGCTGGACCTGCGTGGCCTCGTCATCGAGGCTCGGATCCTCATCCGCGGTGCAGGGCCGGAAGGTCGGATCCGAGATCAGCATGGCGAGCGGAAGGGTGAGGATCTGCCGGTCAGCAGGCGCGGTCGGCGACATCAGCCGCACGCCGGCACCGTCGGCTATGGCTCGGATCTGGTACTGGTGGTCGTCCAGCCAGACCCATTCGCCGGACTCTGCGCGGAAAGAACGTGACATCAGTAATCCCCCCGTCGCCTGGCCGGTGCTTACCGGCCGGTCATCTCCCTGCCTAGCTCCGCGAGGACGATCGCGGACGTGTCCGGATCAGCGCGCACCAACGTCGACTCGCGCAGCGGCCGGTCAAGGTCGAATACGACCGCCTGCCGCCAGCACAGGTGCAGCAGCACCCCGCGTGCCAGGTCCTCTGGCGTGACGAACGACAGCAGATCGCCCAGCGGGACCGGGTCGGCGGCCAGTTCCAGCAGCGGGGGGATCAAGTCCTGGCCCATGTACAGCGGGCGGCGCTTGCCCGACAGCTCGAAGACGTTCGCCCACCGCTGTGCGGGCGGCTCGCCGACCATCTCGTAGTCCCAGCCCAGCCGCTCGCACAGCGCCGCTGTCCTTCTCGCCTGCAGCCGGACCGCCTCGTCGCCCAGATGGGCGGGGTTCTTCACGTCCAGCAGCAGGGCGCTGCCGTCAGCCCGCCGGGCGAAGATATCGGGGACATGGCTCCACGGGCCGTCCTCGTCGGCAGCCTCCAGTTCCATCGGCTGGCTGGAGAACCCGGTGACGCCGGTGTCGAAGTCCAGCATCGTCAGCCACTTCTCCTCCAGGTGGGTCTCGAACTCCACCAGCTCGCCCGTGGTCGCCGCCCAGTACCGGCCCGGCGTGTGCGCGCTGTTCCGGTACGCGGGGATGTTGCGGGCCATCCGCCCGTTCTCGAACGGCACCGCCGCCGCCTCCTCGAGCCGCACGTAGTGCTCGTCCCCGGCGGTGTCGATGTAGCGGACCATGGCAAGGCCTGGCACGCGGTCCCGTTTGGCGGCGCCGTGCCGAGCTGTTCGCGTTCTCCCCGCCAAGCGCCCTCCTGATCGCGTGCTGCCTTCGCGGCCTGTCACGCACGGGAGTGCCGCAGAAGCATGGCGTGCGTATCCGCTCTTAGCACAGCACGGGACGGAGCAGGCGCGGGGAACCTTTCGGCAGGTCGCCCGTTATATCCCGAAAGTCATGACGTGCGATGCCGCCGGGCGTGCGCCTGGACTCAGAGTCGGCGCAGGACGCTCACGACCTTGCCGATGATGACCGCGCGGTCGGCCATGATCGGCAGGTACGCGGGGTTGTGCGGGATCAGCCACGTGTGCCGTCCGCCTTCTTCAGCGTCTTGACGGTCGCCTCGCAGTCAGAAGACCCTTCGCTCTCCAGCATCGCGGCGACGATGTCGCCGCTCTCGGCATTGGGCTGGCGGTGGACGACTACCCAGTCGCCGTCAGCGATCGCCGCGCCGATCATGGAGTCGCCAGCGACCTTGAGCATGATGAGGTCGTCTCCGCTGCCGACGAGCATCGTCGGAAGAGGGACGACGTCCTCGAGGAGTTCGTCCGCGAGGATGGGCGTGCCTGCCGCGATTCGCCCCACCAGCGGGACCTCAGTCACGCCTTCGGGCACTTCCCTGGCCTCTGTGGCAGCGTCGTCCTGGCCGGGGAGCCGCAGGATCATGGTCCGCGGCCGCCCGGGTTCGCGGCTCAGGTACCCCTTCGCCTGCAGTACCGACAGCTGATGGGAGACGCTGGACGTGCTCGCCAGCCCCACCGCGTCCCCGATCTCCCGCATGCTCGGCGAGAAGCCCCTGTCCCGCATGGACTCCTCGATGACCCGGACGATCCTGCGCCGCACCGGCGTCAGGCCGTCTCCCGCCGAGCCAGGATCATCTACCGTTCCGCTTCGCATCCCGTGCCCCCTCCTCGAAGCTATGTAGAACACGCTAGCAGTCTTCCTGGCTGTTCTCTCATTCATTCGAAAATGGGATCAATACAATCTCGTCGTGAGCAGGGTCAATGAGACAGCCCGGTGCCGTCAACCGGCAGGAGGCCGTGAGCGGAGTGCTGACATCAAGCCCAAGCGGCCGAGCTTGCATCAGATCCAGGTGCAGTTCTGGTCGGTGACCGGCGGCAGGTACGTGCTCGCGACCGGCGTCCGGTGACGGGAGCGAAGTGGCGGCGGGGCCGATGAGCGGGAACAGCGGAAGCTGGGTAATTGCTAGGCGGTGAGGGCGGCGAGTTCCTCGTGGTAGCGCCCGGCGGCGTGAGGGGACAGAGCGCTGATCGCGGGGGCGACGGCCCTGGCCTGGGCGACCAGCAGCGGGACCCTCATGGGCGCGGGCAGGTCGGTGATCGCGCCGAGGGCGGCCTGCGCGGCGGCGTGCGGGTCGCGGGCCTGGGCGGCGAGGTAACGGGCCTGGTCGAGGCGGATGAGCGGCCGGTCCATCGGGTCGTCGGCCGGGTAGGCGGCGAGCGCCTGGGCCTGGGCGTCCGGAGCGGCCGGGTCGCCGACACTGGTCAGGACCGCGGACTGGTACATGAGCAGCTCGCGGTCGGGGAACCCGAAGAATCCGCTGTCCGGAACGGAGCTACCGAGGAGCTGTCCGGCGCGGCCGAGCTCGGCGCGGGCCTCGTCCGCATGGCCCGCGCTCGCGTGGGCGCGGGCGGCGAGCCCGGCGAGCTGCGCCGCGGGGGCATACGGATGGTCCCCGAGCCTGGCGCGGGCACGGGCGGCGATGGTGATGACCTGGCTGGGCTGCTTTCCGTACAGGGCGGACATGGCCTGCGCCACGGCGACCCAGTACTGCTGGGCGGTGTCGCCGGACAGGCTGGCGTAGCGGGCGGCGGTGTGGAGCCAGTCGCTGGCCTGCCGGTCGTTGCCGAGGTCGGTGTGCAGGGCGCCGGTCAGGCCGCACAGCCGGGCCGCGACCAGGGACAGGTCCCGCTCGCGCGGGTAGCCGCCGGTGAGGTCGGCGAGGTCGGCCAGGTCAGGCTGCAGGGACGCCAGCAGCTGGGCGGGGGGCCGCTGGCCGTAGGCGGCGACGTGGGCATCGGCGATGTCACTCCACCGGGAAAGCTCGTCGGCGGGCAGGACGTGCCGCAGGTCGGCGTTCATCTTCCGGCGCGTCTCGTCCAGCGCGGGAATGAGCGGGGCTGCCGCAGCGAGCTGCAGGAACTGGCGCCGGTCCACGTTTTCGTCCTCCTCTGCCGCCGCGAGGGCGGGCACGTTCGCCACTATCGGGTCGTCGCCGGCCAGGCCGAGCCGGCTGGCGGTGGTGCGGTACCACAGGCCGAGCAGCGGCCCGTAGAGCCTTCCGGGTGATTCATGCCCGTTTTCCCAGCGCGATAGCTGCTGCTTGCTGGGCGAGGGAGAGCACGGGGTGCCGCGGTCGGCGGCCAGGCCCCGGATCCCCGCGGCGACCTGCTCCTGGGTCTCCCCGGAAGCCAGCCGCCAGGCCATCAGCAGCGTCGGGGTGCCGGCCGTCTCGTGGACGGCCTGGGTGAGCCGCCACGGCGGCCACCCCTGCTGTCCCGCCGTGGCCCGGAGGTCGCCCGCGATCTTCTCGCGGCTGCGTGCGTCCACGATCCGGACGGTAACACCGCCAGGACTGCCAGTACAGGCCCGGCGAGGTTGCGGCTTCAGGCCAACACGGGTTGCGCCCGAGTGCCAACTATCCGCGACCATCATGTCCGGCGACGGTAGAGGCACCCAGCGCAACACGCGGGTGCCACGGAAGGAGAACCCTATGGGCACAGGTGCTATCAGCCCCCCGGACACGCAGGAGGCGCAGGTTCCACGCGAGCTCGCGCAGGAACTGTCGTCCGCCTGCACGCTCACGATGGACGGCCACCAGCTCTCCGCGAGCGACGTCACGGCAGCCAGGGAGATCCTGGACGGCCCGCACGGCCGGCCCGTCGCCGCCCGGCTGGCGGCCCTGGCCGGGCGCGCTCAGGAAGGCCCCGGGTGGGCGGTCCTGCGGATGCCCGCCGACCTGGGCGACAACCAGTTGCAGCGGGCGGGCGCGGCCCTGCTGACCGCGCTGGGCCGCCCGTTCTTCTCCATCAGGGACGGCGGCAGGCTGTGGATCGGCGCTGAGACCACCACCGGGAAGGAACCCGCCTCGTTCGGCGGGGCCGGTCGGCAGGGCCTGCACATCGACGCGCCCAACGTCGAGCGGGTCCCGGACTACACCAGCCTGCTCGCCCTCCGCCTCGACCCGGCCGGGGGCGGCTGCTCGCTGGTCGGCGACCTGCGCGCGGCGCTCGCACAGCTGGGCGACGCCGACCGAGACGAGCTCGCCGAGCCGCCTACTTCGAGGGACGAGCCGAGGGACTGCACGGGACCGGATCGCCCCGGATGCCGTTCCCCGTCCTCGACGACGCCGGCGGCGGCCAGATATGGATCCGGTGGGCGGCCAAGATGACCGCCGACCCGCGCAACCTCGCGCACACGGCCGTTCTCGCCCGGTATGCGGCGGCCCTGGACGCCTGCACGACGACGGTCGCCCTGGACCGGGGCTGCCTGCTGATCCTGGACCAGCAGCGCGCCGCCCACGGCCGCACCGCCCTGGGAAGCCAGGACGGCCTGCCCGACGGGACGCGCCGCCTGCTCTTGCAGGCCAAGGCCGTGCTCGACCCGGCGGCCCCCGCCCAGCAGCCCGCGAAGGGCGGCGGCCGCGATGAGTAAGGCATACGACGTTGCCGTCGTCGGCACCGGCGCCGTCGGCCTGGCGGTCGCCTGCGAACTGCTGGACCGCGGCCTGCGGGTGACGGTGATCGGCCCGCGCGGCGGGGAACACCGGGGCCAGGCGTCGCGGGCCGCCGGGGCGATGCTGTCCACGTTCTCCGAGATCGAGCCCGGCCACGATCCCGCGCGGGTCGCGGTGGAAACCGGCGAGCGGCTGGCCGCCCACGAGATGTACCCTGGCTGGCTGGACCGGCTCGGCATCGGCCGGCAGGCACGCCAGGGAACCTGGGTGCTGGCCCCCGCCGGGCGCCGGGCCTGGCTGGACCCGATCGCCGAAGCTGCGACAGCGGCCGGGCACCCCGCTGAGCTGCACGACCCCGGAGCCGTCCCCGGCCTCGCCGCGCCCAGGGAATCGGCGGCGGCACTGTGGCTGCCCACCGAGGCCAGCATCGACAGCCGCGTCCTGCTCGACGGCCTGGCCGCCGCGATAGACCGCCACCCCGGCGCGGAATGGCGGGACACCACCGCGACCGCGACCGAGCCTGGAGCGGTGCGCTGCGCCGACGGCGACGTCGTCACCGCCGCCCAGACCGTGCTGGCGGCCGGGGCGTTGATCCCCGCGCTGCTGCCCGAGGCGGGACGGCCGCTCGGCGTCCCGCCGGTCCTGGCCGGGCGCGGGGCCAGCCTGCTGCTGGACGCCGCGCAGGTGCCCGTGGAGCACGTGGTCCGCACCCCGAACGCGGCGTTCGCCTGCGGCGTCCACCTGGTCCCTCGGGCCGGCGGGCGCCTGTACCTGGGCGGCACCAACCGGCTCACCCTGGGCCCCGACCCGGAACGCCGCGCGACCGCCGGCGAGCTCGCCGCTCTCATCGGCGACGCGACCGCGCTGCTGGACCACCGCCTGGCCGCAGCGGAAGTCACCGGGGCCAGGGTCGGCCTGCGCCCCTACACGATCGACCACCTGCCCCTCATCGGCCCCACGGGCGACCCGAGAATCCTGCTGGCCACGGCCACCTACCGGTGCGGGATCCTCCTCGCGCCCCGCATCGCCGCCTTGGTCACCGACGAGGTCACCGGCCCCGGGACCCTGGACGGCCACCCCTACCGGGCGCTGCGGCCGATGCCCGTCCCCGCGCCGGACACCGTCACAGACAGCGCCGCCGGCGACCTGATCGACCACCTGCTTCAGGGCGGCGGCCACCTGCCGCCCCAGGCGCAGGCCGAGCTCGCCGCGTTCCTCCCCGCGGCCCTGAACGCCATGCTCGCCGGCCCCGGCCGAGCCCCGCGCTGCGGCGCCTGTGGGGCGCCGCCCCCGTTCCCGAGGTCCTGCCCTCCCTGCTGTCGCTGGCCGCCCGGAAGCAGGCAGCGCAGTGAGCGCCGTCAGCCCCGCGCTGCGCGACGCGGTGCTCGCCGCCGTCGCCGCCACGTGCCGCCCGGAGCACCGGGACCAGGTCAGCGAGCACGCTACGCTCGCCGGCCTCGGCCTGGACTCCCTGGACCGCATCACCCTGGCCGTCGCCGTCGAGGAAGCCACCGGCCTGCGCATCTCCGACGAGGCGCTGCCCTCCCTGCGCGCCGTCTGCGACATCATCAGCCACCTTTCCAGGCAGGAGGCCCGCACATGAGCACGACAGGATGGACCGACCCCGGCGGCAGGGCCGGCCCCGGCACCCGCCTGTGGCACCAGGCGCAGATCGCCGCCGGCGCTGTGGTCGGCGCGGACTGCACCCTTGGCAAGGGCGCCTACATCGGCAAAGGCGCCGTCGTCGGCGACCGGGTGAAGATCGGCAACTACGCCTGCGTGTTCGGCGCGTCCGTCGCCGACGAGGCGATGATCTGCCCCGGCGCGATGCTCCTGGAAGACCCCGCCCCGCGCGCCGCGAACCCCGACGGGACCCGCAAAACGGCATCTGACTGGACCCCGCGTCCCGTCAGCGTCGGAAAGGCGGCGACCATCGGCGCCGGCGCCGTGATCGCGCCCGGCGTCACGGTCGGCCCGCGCGCCATGGTCGCCATCGGCGCCGTGGTCACCCGCGACGTCGCCGCGCACGCCCTGGTCGCGGGCAACCCGGCCCGGCCGGTCGGCTGGGCCTGCGCCTGCGGCGCCACCCTGGACGCGGCCCTGCGCTGCCCGTCGTGCGGCCAGGCATGGGAGCACGGGGACCAGGGCCTGGCGGCTATCGTTGGCAAGGAGGAACTCACGTGACCGCGTCCCGCGCTCCCGCTTGGCCCGATCGCCTGCCCGGCGCGGCGGGCGTGGGTAGCCTCGGGGCACATGAGCTACCTGCCACCCCAGGAGTACTACGCGACCTTGCCGAAGCACATCGCCGGCGCCGGAGCGGTCTTCCGCGACGCGGACGGGGCGGTCCTCCTCGTCAAGCCCTCCTACCGCGATACCTGGGAGATCCCCGGCGGCGGCCTGGAGCACGGAGAGGACCCGTGGGCCGCGGCGGTCCGGGAAGTCAAGGAGGAAACCGGCCTGGAGCTCCGTCCGGGGCGATTGCTCGCCGTGGACTGGGTTCCCTCCCAGGAGGACGGTCGGTCGGCCCTGGCGAACTTCCTGTTCGACGGCGGCCTGCTCGGCCACGGCGAGCCGGGTGTCCAGTTGCAGGACGGCGAGCTGACCGGCTGGACAATGGCCGCCCCTGGCCAGTGGGAAGACCTGCTCGCCCCGCACATGGCGCGCCGCGTGCGGGCCTGCGCGGCCGCCCTGGACGCTGGCACCACCGCCTACCTGCAGTACGGCTGGCCGGTCGGCGACCCTCTGCAGTAAGCAACCTTCCGGCCCGGCGGCCCGGGCCGTGCCCAGGGAGCCTGCGGTGATCCCGGTCGCCCGCCCGCAGCTGGGCGAGGAGGAAGTCGCCGCCGCCATCGCGGTCCTGCGCTCTGGCCAGGTCGTGCAGGGACGGCAGGTCGCCGCGTTCGAGGACGAGTTCTCCGCCCTCGTCGACGGTCGGCATTGCGTCGCCGTCAGCTCTGGCACGGCCGCGCTGCACCTGTCCCTGCTGGCGCTCGGCATCGGCCCGGGCGACGAGGTGATCGTCCCGTCGTTCTCCTTCGCCGCGACAGCGGGTGCCGTCGCCCTGGCCGGCGCGACCCCGGTGTTCGCGGACATCGACCCTGTCACCTTCTGCCTCGACCCTGCTGCGGCCGCCGCCGCGGTCACGCCCCGCACCGCGGCGGTCGTCCCCGTGCACCTGTACGGGCACCCCGCCCCGATGGGCGATCTGCTCCCGCTGGCCGCGCGCCACGGCCTGGCCGTCATCGAGGACGCCGCCCAGGCCCATGGCGCGCGACTCGGCGGCCGGCCTGCCGGTTCCTTCGGGGCGGCAGCGGCTTTCAGCTTCTACCCGACCAAGAACATGGCCACGATCGAGGGCGGCATGGCCGTCACCCCTGATCCCGCCACCGCCCGCAGGCTCCGGCTCCTGCGCAACCAGGGCATGGGCGAGACCCCGTACCGGCACGAGGTCATCGGCACCAACGCGCGGATGAGCGACCTCGCCGCCGCGATCGCCCGCTGCCAGCTCGCCCGCCTCGACGGGTTCACCTGCGCCCGGCGCTCCAACGCCGCCGCGCTGGACGCCGCGCTCGCCGGGGCGGTGGGCTGCCCGCAGGCTGCCCCGGGGGTATTCCACGTCTACCACCAGTACACCGTCACCGTGCCCGGCGGCCCCGCCGCACGGAACGCCCTCGCTACTGCACTGGAAGGGCAGGGCGTCGGGAGCAGGGTCTACTACCCGGTTCCCATCCACCGCCTGGAGGCGTTCGCCCGGTACGCGGGCGTCGGCCTGCCGCGTACCGACGCGGCGGCTGGCAGCGTCCTGTCGCTGCCCGTCCACCCCGCCCTTAGCCACTCCGACCTGGACCGCATCATCGCCGCGGTGCTCCGCGCATGCCGGGAGGAACGGCCGTGACCGCCAACCTGAGAGCCGGGCTGATCGGCCTGGGCCGCATGGGCCGCAACCACGCCCGCGTCCTGCGTCACCTCGACGGCGTCACGCTGGCCGGCGCCGCCGACCCGGCCGGGGACCCCTACCAGGCCGCCGACGGCATACCCGTCCACGACAGCCTTGACGGCCTGATCACCGCCGGCATCGACTACGCCGTCCTGGCCTGCCCAACCAGCCTTCACGAGGCCCTGGGAACCAGGCTCGCCGCCGCCGGGATACCCACTCTCATTGAGAAGCCCCTGGCCCCTGACTCAGCCGCCGCTCGCCGCCTGGCCGGCGCGTTCGCCGCGGCCGGGGTGCCCGCCGCCGTCGGGTACGTCGAGCGGTTCAACCCGGCCCTGATCGCCATGCGCGACCGCCTCGCCGCGGGCCAGCTCGGGCAGGTGTTCCAGGTCGCCACCCGGCGCACCGGCCCGTTCCCCGCCCGGATCACCGACGTCGGCGTCGTGCAGGACCTCGCCACCCACGACCTCGACCTCACCACCTGGGTCACCGGCCAGCACTACCACCGGGTATCGGCCCGTACCTCCCACCTGAGCGGCCGCCAGTACGAGGATCTCCTCGCCGCCGTCGCGGACCTCGACGCGGGGACGATCGCCTGCCACGTCGTCAACTGGCTGTCCCCGCTCAAGGAACGCGCGGTCATCGCCACCGGCACCATGGGGTGCCTCGCCGCCGACACCCTCACCGCCGACCTCACCTACTGGGCTAACGGGGCCGAGCCCACCCAGTGGGACGCCCTGGCCGCCTTCCGCGGCGTCACCGAGGGCGACATGATCCGGTACGCCATCCCGAAGAAGGAACCGCTGCTCGCCGAACATGAGGCATGGCGCGACGCCGTCCTGGGCAAGCCCGCCAGCGTCACCCCCGCAGGCCACGGGGTCAACGCGATCCTCGTCGCCGAGGCCATGATCGAGGCATCCCGGACCGGCACCACCGTCGACGTGGCATCTCTGGTGTCACCTGCTCGCGTTCCGCGCTTTCCTTCGCGGAAGCCCGCTGCCAGTCCGGAGCCGAACGTCCTTCACCCAGCTGCGGAGTGCGCCTATCATGCATAAGTGACAAATCGTACGCAGCGAGTTAACAAGTTCGCCAGGCGTCGCCCACCGGAGCCTGGAGGTCCCTTTGTCTTGGCCAAGAAATGTCAGTGGCAAGCGGTAACGTCCTGGCTGCGGGGCGGAGGGCACTCCGCCGGGCACGGTAGCGGGGTTCGCTGAGGCCAGCATCCGGGCCGTCTTCACCTGGATCGCGTCTGTGGTCTGCGAGAGGGCAGGGGGACAGTGAGTGACATTACCGGGCGCCTGGCGCAGACCAGGGACGCGTTCGGGCGGCCCACGCTGGCGCTGCTGAGCAAGCGCAAGTGGGGGCCGGTCTCCTGGCGGTACTGATGTCGTCGTTCCCGCAGGGGCAGGAGCCGGTCGCGGCGGAGCAACTCCACGCCCAGGTCCGGACGTACTTGTCCGAGCTGGCTGCGGTCGGGGAGGAGATCCCCGGGGACCAGCCGCGGGCTCTGTGCCGCGACTGGGTCAAGGAGCAGTGGCTGGTGCTGTCGGCGAATGAGGAGCATGTCGAGGAGTACACGCTGACCTCCCATGCGCAGGAGGCCATCGACTACGTCAAGCGGCTGTCGGGCGACCGGTCGATGTTCAGCCAGTCGCGCATCAAGACGATTCTTGAGGCGGCTCGCCGCTGCGCGAGCGACGCGAACCCCGACCGGGAGGAGCGCGTCCGGCGGCTGGAGGAGCAGATCCAGCGGCTGTCGGCGGAGCGTGACCGTATTGTCGGCGGCGGGGAGATCGAGGTGGCCTCGGATGACCGGATCCTTGAGGAGTACCTGAACCTCCGTGACCTGATCGCGCAGCTGCGGCTTCGCGGGCGAGAGCGACACGGGGTTCCGGTTCCGTTGCGAGGCCGATCACATCGAGTACTGGATGCGGTGCGGGCGGCCAGTGGTGCTGATCTGCGTGAACGTCCGCGACCAGCAGGCCTGGTGGAAGCGCCTGGACACCTGGTTCGCTGACCCCGTCCGTCGTGCCCGCCGCATGGTGGACTTCGACAAGGACGCCGATGCCTTCGACGTGTCGGCGTTCGGCATGCTGTCAGCGATCGCGGTCACGACGGGGGAAGCACTGCCCCGACTGGAGGGCAGCGAGGAACTCGTGTCGAACCTGCTGACGGTGTCAGGGTTCGCCCCACGGCTCCAGTCCGCGTCCACGCCCTGCCGGGACCGTGCCGACGCGTGGGAGCGGATGCGGTCCAATGGCGCGTTCGAGGGAGGGTTCCTGCTGTCCGGAGGCCGGATCCATACCCTCGCCTCGCTGGAGGATGGCCCGCTCGCGGTGCTGCGCGACGGCCCGGTGGCCTCGGTACCGACGACCGACTGGTCCGAGTCACAGGACGAGGATGTACAGCGGCGATTCGTGATGCTGCTGAACTTCACGCTGCGGGCGGCGCACCACGACGAGCTCGTCTGGCACTCGAAGAAGAAGATCGTCTACTACCAGGCATCCTCCGACCTGTCGAAGCGGAAGGTCCGGGGACGGTACAAGGGCAGCAAAGGCCGGGCGTTCTTCACGCCGTACCACGGCAGGGACGATGAAGCAAAGATTAGCTTCTGTCGGCACTACGCAGCTGACCTGCGCTTCCGGCGGTGGGCCGGGCAGTGGTACCTGGAAATCAATCCGACCTATCACTTCACTATCGACGGCCGTCGTGACTCCTACTACGACGCCGAGTACGTCGCGAAGATCAAGCGGATGGAGCGCAACGCCGCTGTCTACCAGCTGGTGCGCGCATGGGCGGACTACCTTCACGGGGAGGACACCTTGTTTGCTAGCAGGGACGAGCGGATTGTGTTCGACAGGCTGCTCACGATCGAGGCCGACGCCATGATCTACGAGAAGGCATGGCTGCCTCCGGCGGACCCGCCAGCCCCCGCGCCCGCCGACGCAGGACTGGTGGCCGGCCTGTGGGATATGTCGTGAAGGCGCGGCTGATCTCCGAGCCGGAACTGGAGTTCCGAGCAAAGAACCGGCACATCGACCCAAGGTACGGGCTGGCCGTGTTCGGCCCCGCCGACGCGGACTCCCCGTCTGCCCCCAGGGACATTACCGTTGGCATAGTCGGCCCGGCTAGCGCCATCGACGGGTTGCGCACATGGCTGGAGCGGTGCCAGGAGCGGATCGAGGCGAAGGAGGCTAAGCCCGGTCAGGAGAACCTGCACCAGCCGTTCCCCGGCTTCAGCACCGACACCAGCCTCGGCGCCCAGCTCATCTTCGACGACGCCTTGGTCCGCGAGATCCCCGACAGGCAGCTCCGCCAGCTCGCCAAGGCGGACGTGAAGGCCGCCATCGCCGAGGGCGCCGACTTGTACGCCGACGCGGCCCGGTCGCTCGCCGAGACCGGTCGGTGCCGCGTCATCCTCTGCGCGCGGCCCGAGGAAATCCGCGAGCACGAAGGCGAGCAGCCCGCATCAGGCGGAGACGATGCAGATGTGGGAGAAGGTGCCGCCGAGACCGAGATCGGCCGTGACTTTCACGACATGCTCAAGGCCCAGGCCCTTGGCCTGGCCTGTCCGCTGCAGGTCATGCGCCGTGAGACCTGGGAAGGCACTTTCCGGAAAGGTGAGGCCCGCCGCCCGCTACAGGATGAGGCCACCCGCGAATGGAACCTGCACACCGCGCTTTACCACAAGGCCGGCGGAACCCCGTGGCGGATGCCGCGCCGCGATTCTGACCTGTCCACCTGCTACGTCGGGGTCAGCTTCTACCGGACCGCCGACGGCAAAGAGCTCCATACGGCCGTCGCCCAGGTGTTCAACGAGCGCGGCGACGGTGTCGTCGTCCGCGGCGGGACCGCGGCCATCTCCAAGGACGACCGCAGGCCCCACCTAACCGAGGCTGACGCGCGCAAGCTGCTCAGCGAGGCCCTCGCCGAGTACCGGCGCATCCACGGTCACCAGCCCGCCCGCATTGTCTTGCACAAGACGTCGCAGTTCAGCCTGACCGAGGCCGCCGGGTTCCAGGGCGCGGCCGACGAGCGGGAGATCGACTTCGTTGAGCTGATCTGGATCCAGCGGCAAGGCGCCCCGCACCTGTTCCGCACGGGGCAGCTCCCGCCGTTGCGTGGCACCAGCGTCCAGCTCGACTCGCAGACTCTCCTGCTCTACACGCGCGGATCCATCCCCTACTTCCGCACCTACCCTGGCCTGTACGTCCCGCAGCCACTGCTGCTTCGCCCGGCTGGAAACGGCACTGACCTGCAGGCAGCGGGCGCTGAGGTCCTGGCGCTGTCCAAGATGAACTGGAACAACGCCCAGCTTGACGAGCGCGACCCGCTCACCCTCCGCACCGCCAATCGGGTAGGTTCGATTCTTCGGCACGTTCCGCCTGACGCGCAGATCGCCACGCGCTACGCCTATTACATGTAGGCGCATCCAGCGCGGCCATAACCGCGTGCTTCGCACCTGTAGGGGATGGGAGCCTTGGAGGCATGGGACACCACTCGTACCTACGCATCGGAGTCGGCACCTTCTTCTGGCGTACGAGTTCGTATGAACATGACCTGGCTGCGCTGTTCAGCGAGGCCGACAGGTACTTCGAGAAGGACCCTGAGGAAGAGGACGGCCAAGACCAGTTCCTGTATGGAACCACCGCATGGCAGATGCGGCAGCGGCTTCAAGCCCACGGATTCAGTACTGCTCGGGCGTGGGCGGGCCTCGGCAGGTGCATCAAGGAGTGGTCAGAGGGATGGCCTGATGAGTCACGCGAAGAACACCAGTATCAGGAGCCCGAGAAGGTGCTCGAGTACTTCGAGGACGGGCTGGAGGGCGACGCGCGTTTCGCGGATCCAGGTTGCGAGATGCCGAAGGAGCTTCCCGCTCACCTAGAAATCTACCTTGATTGCCGTGACATCTTGCGGCTCCTCCTGAACCTGGTCCCTGACGAGACGCCAGTGGCCCTGGACCTGTCTGAATTGACCGGCTGTTGCGTGCAGATCGACCCGCAGGTGCCTGCGGCGGGACTGGCCGGAGAGCAGCAGGTGTGGCAGGTCGCAGCAGGCTTGCCACTGATCGTGCTCACCGAGGGAAGCACAGACTCCTGGGCACTGGCGGCCGGGATGAAGGTCACGCACCCTCACCTGGTCGGGTTCGTGAACATCATCGACTCAGCCGTATTTCCCGCCGAGGGCGGAGCGGCAGCGCTCGCGAAGATGATGTACTCGTTTGCCGCAGCCGGCGTCGCTAACCACGTAGTGGCGATCGCCGACAACGACACGGCCGCCTACACCGCACTCGAGAAGATCAAGAACGACCCGAACATCCCGGCGCGCTTCAAGATCCTTCACTACCCCGACCTGCCGCTCCTTGATCAGTACCCCACGCTGGGGCCATACCAGCCTGATCCCGTGTCGGCGAACGTGAACGGCACAGCAGGCGCACTGGAGATGTACCTCGGACGCGACATCCTGGCCAGCGAAGGAATCCTCGCTCCAGTGCAGTGGACCAGTTGGGACAGCAAGGCGGGCCGCTACCAAGGTTCTCTCCTTCCCAGCGACAAGCGGCGCGTCCAGCAAGCATTCCGCGACAAGGTCGCTGCCGAGGAGAGAGGCGAAGGTGCCGGCGCAGATTGGACAGGAATTAAGGCCATCATCGATCGCATCATAGGGGCCGTCGACTGACCCGAGACAAGGGTGGCCTTAAGCCTCGCCTGTCAGCCGCCGTAGGCGTCGAGGCCCAGGGCGTGAGCGGCTCGACCGATCACGGCCGCCGTCTCGGGCGCGACCGGATCTACCACCGCGAGGTGCATCTGCATTGATTCTGCACAACTACCTTGCCAGCCGGGGGTCTCGGCGAGACGCAAGGAGGACGCTGACACAGATGCGCGAGCGGCCGGTGGGCGTCACCCTGGTTCGGGTGCCCACCGGCCGCTCGCGTCCGGCAGTCTGCTGTAAAGTACAGCGGCTCTGCTGTAAAACGTGCTTTAAAGAACCGCGATCAGCTGTAAAGATCAGCGGTGTCCTACAGGCGGTGTCCTACACCGCCTAGGCCGGAACGTACTCGGTGAACGCGAGGGCCACATTGTGGCCGCCGAAGCCGAACGAGTTGTTCAGCGCCGCCATCGGTGCCCCATCGGCGGGTGGCGTCAGCGGCCGCGCCTTGGTCGCGATGTCGATCGTCACCTCATCGTCGAGGTCATCTAGGTTGATGGTGGGCGGTGCGGTCCGGTCTCGCAGCGCCAAGATCGCGGCAACGGTCTCGACCGCGCCGGACCCGCCGAGCAGGTGCCCGGTCATCGACTTGGTTGAGCTTACGATCGCGCTGGAGTCGGGACCGAGGGCGTTCGCGATGGCCCTCGCCTCCAGTGGGTCGCCCTCCGGGGTCGATGTGGCGTGCGCGTTGACATGGACGACCTGGTGCGGCGAGAGCCTCGCGTCCGCCAGGCAGCCCAGGATGGCGCGCTCCACTCCGGCGCCGTCGGGGGAGCCGTGCGAGATGTGGTACCCGTCGGAGGTGTACCCGGCACCGGCCGCGACAGCATAGATGTGCGCACCGCGCGCCCGGGCGTGCTCCTCCGACTCCAGGATCACGATGCCCGCACCCTCGCCGAGCACGAAACCGTCGCGGCCCTTGTCGAACGGCCGCGAGGCGCGGTCCGGCTCGTCATTGCGGGTGGACATGGCACGCATCACCGCGAACGCGCCGACGTTAAGGGCCATGATGGCGGCCTCGGACCCGCCGGCCACGACTACGTCGGCCCGGCCGACCCTGATCATGTCGATGCCGTACCCGATGGCCTCGGCACCGGACGCGCACGCGCTGACCGGCGCGTGCGCCCCGGCCCGCGCACCGAACTCGATGCTGATCCAGCCGGCGGCGCCGTTGGGCATCAGCATCGGGACGGTGTAGGGCGAGATGCGGTTCCAGCCCTTGTCCCTCAGCGTGTCGTAGGCGCTGAGGGTTGAGCCGATGCCACCGATGCCGCTGGTGACGGCCACGCCGAGCCGCCACGGGTCAATCTGGGGCGACCCGGCGTCGGCCCACGCCTGGCGAGCCGCCACCAGGGCGAGCGTCTCGCACCGGTCCATCCGGCGCGCCTGCACCCGGCCGACAACCTCGACGGGGTCGACGGCGGTCGGCGCGGCGATCTTGACGGGCAGCAAGTCCGCCCAGTCCTCGGTGATGCGGCGCACGCCGCTGGTCCCGGCGAGCATCGCCGACCAGGTCGACGCGACATCACCGCCGAGCGGCGTGGTCGCGCCCATCCCAGTAACGACGACTCTGGGTACCAGGGCCCCGGCCTGATCGGCCTTGCTCACGGGTATTCTCCCTAACCTACGTTCTTGATTGGACTACTGGGGTCGTTCCCCCGGGCGATGCTTAGACGCCCTTGCTGACGAAGTTGACGACGTCCTGGACAGTCTTCAGGTCCTTGAGCTGCTCGTCGGGAATCTCCACGCCGAACTTGTCCTGCGCGGCGACTGCGATCTCCACCATCGACAGGGAGTCGATGTCGAGGTCGTCGACGAAGGTCTTCTCCGGCGTCACCTCGTCGGCCGGGACGCCCGCGATCTCCTCGATGATCTCGGCGAGGCCCGAAAGGATCTCCTGCTCGGTCACTTCTGTGCTCCTTCGTGGTTGCTAAATGCGGATGAGATTAATGGAAAGCCCGGCACGGAATCGGCCGGGCGGGGCTTACGGTAGCGTGATCACCTGCGACCCGTAGGACAGGCCCGCGCCGAACCCGATGAGCAGCGCCGGGGTGCCCGACTCTAGGCGCCCCTGCTCGGCCATCCGGGACAGCGCCAGCGGAATGGACGCTGACGAGGTGTTCCCGGCGTGCACGATGTCATCGGCCACCTTCTCACGCGGGATGCCCAGCCGCCGGGCGATCGCCTCGACGATCCGCAGGTTTGCCTGGTGCGGAACGAAAGCCGACAAATCTTGCGGGGCTACCCCAGCTCGCGAGCATGCCTCAAGCGCCACCGGCGCCATCGCCGTCGTCGCCCATCGGAAAACCGCCTGCCCGTCCTGCGTGATCGCTCCGGTCCGCCCGGTGACCTGGATCTTGCTTCCCAGTTCCCCTGTGCTGCCCCAGACAACCGGGCCGACGCCGTCCGGCTCCCCGTCCCGGGTCCGGGTCACGACGGCTGCCCCCGCGCCGTCGGCGAAGATGATGCACGTGGACCGGTCATCCCAGTCCACCCAGTCGCTCATCTTCTCGGCGCCGATCACGAGGGCATTATGCGCGCTGCCACCGCGAATCAGGTCGGCCGCCGTGCCCAGCGCGTAACAGAACCCAGCGCACGCGGCGTTCAGGTCGAACGCGCCCGGTCCCTTGATGCCCAGCCGGTAGGCGGCCATCGCTGCCACGCTGGGCATCGGTAGCACCGTGCTGCAGGTCGCGACAATCACCAGGTCGATGTCGGCGGGGGACAGTCCGCTCGCGGCGAGGGCCTTGCCGCCCGCAGCGGTCGCCATGTCCTCGACGGACTCCTCCGGGCCCGCAATCCGGCGGCTGGAGATGCCGACCCGCGAGCGGATCCACTCGTCGTTGGTATCGACCCGCTTGGCTAGGTCGTCATTGGTCACCACGGTGTCCGGCTGGTAGCCACCGAACGCCAGGATCCGTGCCCCTGTCATTATGCTTCCTTCCCGCCCGCGCCGCGCCGGCGGTGCGCCGCCAGCAGCTCGCGGGCCGCATCCAGCTGGTCAGGCGTCTTCAGGGCCAGTAGCTCGACGCCGGGCAGTGCCCGCCTGGCCAGGCCGGTCAGCGTCCCGCCTGGGACCAGCTCGATGAGCGCGGTCACCCCGATGCTGGACATCGTCTGCATGCACAGGTCCCAGCGCACCGGGGTGGCGACCTGGGCGACGATCCGATCCACCCAGCTCGCTGCGGAGGCTATGACACTGCCATCCCGGTTGGACAGCAGCGTGATCACCGGGTCCTTCACCACGGTGGCGGCGGTCGCCTCGGCCAGTGCGGCGACCGCGGGTGCCATGTGCTCGGTGTGGAAGGCCCCCGCGACCCGCAGCGGGCGAATCCGGGCACCGGCGGGCGGGCTGGCAGCCAGGGCCGCGAGCTGCTCCACGGTGCCGCCAGCGACGACCTGCCCGGCCCCGTTCACGTTCGCCGGGGTCGCGCCGACTGCCTCGATGGCGGCCAGTACGACCGCCTGCTCGCCGCCGAGGACGGCGGACATGCCGGTGGGGACGACATTGCACGCCTGTGCCATGGCGTCGCCCCGCACGGCCGTCACTGCGATCGCGTCAGCGGGGGACAGCACCCCCGCGATGGCCCCGGCGGCGAGCTCGCCGACACTGTGGCCGGCGGTCGCGTCGGGCTCGGGCAGCAGCGAGGCAACCGCGAGCGCCGCGGCGACGAGCAGCGGCTGGGCGACGGCGGTGTCGGTGATCTCGTCAGCCTCGCCGGTCGTGCCGAGCCGGGCCAGGTCGCGGCCGGCCAGCTCGGACCAGGCACCGACCTGCTCGGCGACACTCGGGATTTCGAGCCAGGGGGACAGGAAGCCAGGGGCCTGCGCGCCCTGTCCGGGCGCGGTGAGGATCAGCACGTCGTTAACCTTGCCCTGTAGGAGTCCCCCACCCTGATACCGATCGGGCCAAACTTTGTCGAGAAGACCTTGTAGAAATCCTACAATCACCGTTCACCGGCCTGTCACCATCCGGTCACCCTGGAACGTGCGCTGCCCCTGATCGGCGCCTGACGGCGGCGAGTCCGCTCTTACCGCCGGGCTGAGTCGAGGCGTCCGAGGATAATCGCGGTCCACAGCGTGTACCCGTCGCGGCCCTCCGACGGGGTGAAGCCGGTCAGCTCGGTCACCCGGCGCAGCCGGTAGCGGACCGTGTTGGGGTGGACGAACAGCAGCCTGGCGGTCGCCTCCAGGGACGATCCCTGCTCCAGGTAGGCGGTGAGCGTGTCGAGCAGCGCCGGGCCGCCGGCTAGCAGCGGCTGGTACACCCCGTTGACGAGGACCCGGGCGGCCTCGGTGTCACCGTCCAGCGCGCGCTCCGGCAGCAGTTCCTCCGAGCCAGCCGGGCGCGGCGCGTCGGGCCAGGCGGGAGCCGCGCGTAGCCCGGCGATGGCGGCCCGGGCTGAGGGGGAGGCCGACCGCAGGTCCCGGACCGAGGGGCCCACGACCAGCGGGCCGGGGCCGAACCGCCCGGCGAACTTCTCGGCGGCGCCAAGCGGGTCGTCGGTGCCGCCGAGGACGACGATCAGCATCGTGCCCTGGACTCCGGCCAGCAGGTCGAGCCGGGCCCGCCGGGCCTGGGTACGCAGTTCCTCGATGACTGGCGCCGGGTCTTCCGAGCCGTCCAGCGTCCCGGCGATCACCGCGACGGGAGTGGAGGACCAGCTCAGCGCGGAAGCCCACGAGTGCAGTGCCTCCTGGGACTCGCCGCGGACGAGGGAGTCCACGACGAGGGCCTCCAGCCGGGCGTCCCACGCGCCCCGCGCCTCGGCGCTGCGCGCGTACACCTGCGCGGCGCTGAAAGCGATCTCCCGCGCGTAGACGAGCACAGCCTCTCGCAGCTCGGCCTGCGCTCCGGTGGTGTCAGGGGCGGCGAGCTCATCGACCCGGCTCTCCACGACGTCGATGATGACCCGGACCATCTCCACGGCATGCTGGAGGCTGACGGCCCGGGCCAGCTCGCGGGGCGCGGTGCCGAACACCTCGGTCGCGGCCGGCCGGGTCCGCTCGGGATGCCGGATCCAGTCCACGAACGCCGCGATGCCCGCCTGCGCGACGAGGCCGAGCCATGACCGGTTCTCCGCCGACATCCGTCGAAACCACGGCAGCCGCTCGTCCATCGCGGTGTTCACCGCCGTCCCGAGCGTCCCCATCGACCGCTCGATCCGCGCGACGGTTTCCGGGTGCACCCGCGCCGGAGTGCCATCAGCCTCCCCGGTACCCCGTCGTCTCGCCTGCACGAAACCAGGTTACGGCCGGAACCAGCCCGCGCGGACTGGTGCTCACCCGCCGGAAGACAGCCCTTCCCACACGGGCAGGTCCAGCTTGTACCTGGTGATCGCGGCGGCCGGGAGCGAGCGATCCACCCCGCCCGAGCGAGCCAGCTCGGTCAGTACGGCGAGCGTGATCGACTCCGCGTCCACCTGGAAGTACCGCCGCGCCGCCGGGCGGGTGTCGGAGAAGCCGAACCCGTCGGTGCCCAGTGACGTGTACGGTCCCGGCACCCAGCGGGCGATCTGGTCCGGGACCGCCCGCATCCAGTCTGACACTGCCACAACCGGCCCAGGGGCATCTGACAGCGCGGTTGTGACGTGAGGAACGCAGGGCGGCTCGGCTGGGTGCAGCATGTTGTGCGCCTCGCAGGCCAGCGCGTCCCTGCGCAGCTGCGTCCACGACGTGGCCGACCACACGCCCGCCGCCACGCCCCAGTCGGCGGCCAGCAGTTGCTGTGCCCGCAGCGCCCACGGCACGGCCACGCCCGAGGCCAGTACCTGGGCGGCCGGGACCGGGTCGCTGGCTCGTTCGGCGTGGAGGTCCGGAGCGGCCGCATAGCGGTACAGACCCCGCAAGATGCCCTCATCCAGCCCGGCGACCAGCGGTGCGGCCGGCTGCGGGTAAGGCTCGTTGTAGACGGTGAGGTAGTAGAAGATGCTCTCGCCGTCGGGGTGCTCGGGGGTTGAGTCGTACATCCGGTGCAGCGCGTCGCGGACGATCACCGCGATCTCGTAGGCCCACGCGGGGTCGTAGGACACGCAGGCCTCGGAAACCGAGGCGAGCAGCGGCGAGTGCCCGTCGTTGTGCTGCAGTCCCTCGCCGGTCAGCGTGGTCCGCCCAGCGGTGGCCCCCAGCAGGAAACCGCGCCCCAGTTGGTCCCCGAGGGCCCACATCTGGTCGCCGGTGCGCTGCCAGCCGAACATCGAGTAGAACACGTAGACCGGGATCATGTGCGTCGAGTGCGTGGCGTAGGACGTGCCGGCGGCCATCACCGAGCCCATCGCGCCCGCCTCGGAGATGCCCTCGTGCAGCATCTGGCCGCTTTCGGACTCCTTGTACGACAGCAGCAGGTTCCGGTCGACCGCTTCGTAGGTCTGCCCCAGCGGCGAGTAGATCTTCGCGGTGGGGAACAGCGAGTCCATTCCGAACGTGCGGGCCTCATCGGGGATGACCGGGACAAACCGGTCGCCGATGACCGGGTCTTTCATCAGGTCCTTCAGGAGCCGGACGAATGCCATCGTGGTGGCTACCGACTGCCTGCCCGACCCCTTGTAAAGCTCGTCGAAGGCCGACGCCGGCGCCTGGGGCAGCGGCTTGGCCCGCACGGTCCGGCGCGGCAGCACGCCGCCCAGCGCGGCCCGCCGCTCCCGCATGTACTGGATCTCGTCGGAATCCGGCCCCGGATGGTAGTACGGCGGCAGCTCCGCTTCCAGCGCAGCGTCGGAGATGGGCAGGTAGAGCCGGTCGCGGAACTCCTTCAGCTCGTCGTGAGTGAGCTTCTTCATCTGGTGGGTGGCGTTGCGGGCCTCGAAGTCCTTGCCCAGTGTCCAGCCCTTGATCGTGTGGGTGAGGATCACGGTCGGCTGCCCGACGTGCTCGCGGGCGGACTTGAAGGCCGCGTACACCTTCCGGTAGTCGTGGCCGCCCCGCGACAGGCCGCGCAGCTCCTCGTCCGACAGGTGCTCGGCCATCTTCCGCAGCCGGGGGTCGGAGCCGAAGAAGTGCTCCCTGATGTAGGCGCCAGACTCAACGCTATAGGTCTGGAACTGCCCGTCCGGCGTCGTGTTCATCGCGTTGACCAGCACGCCGTCGGTGTCCTGCGCGAGGATCGGGTCCCAGTCACGGCCCCAGATGACCTTGATCACGTTCCAGCCCGCGCCGCGGAAGAACGACTCAAGCTCCTGGATGATTTTCCCGTTGCCACGCACCGGCCCGTCCAGCCGCTGCAGGTTGCAGTTGATGACGAACGTCAGGTTGTCCAGCTCTTCCCGGGCCGCCAGCCCGATCGCGCCCAGTGCCTCAGGCTCGTCCATCTCCCCGTCGCCGAGGAAGGCCCACACGTGCGACCGCGAGGTGTCGTGCAGTTCGCGGGCGAGCAGGTAGCGGTTGAACCGGGCCTGGTAGATCGCGTTGAGAGCGCCCAGTCCCATGCTCACCGTGGGGAACTCCCAGAAGTCAGGCATCAGCCGGGGGTGCGGGTAGGACGGCAGCCCGCCACCGGGGGTGGACAGCTCCTGGCGGAACCCGTCGAGCTGGGCTTGCGACAGCCGTCCTTCCAGGAACGCGCGAGCGTAGATGCCGGGGGCGGCATGCCCCTGGATGAACACCTGGTCGCCGGACTCGCCGTGGTCCTTGCCCCGGAAGAAGTGGTTGAAGCCCACCTCGTAGAGCGAGGCCGCCGACGCGTACGTGGCGATGTGCCCGCCGACGCCGGCTCCGCCGGGCCGGTTGGCCCGCGACACCATGATCGCCGCGTTCCACCGGATGTAGGCCCGGATCCGCCGCTCGACGTACTCGTCGCCAGGAAACCACGGCTCGCTCTCCGGGGCGATGGTGTTGATGTAGTCAGTGGAGCGCAGCCCCGGGACCCCGACTTGCTGCTCGCGCGCCCGTTCCAGCAGGCGCAGCATCAGGTAGCGGCCCGCCCCCGGCCACGGGCGGCGGTGACGGAGTCGAAGGAGTCGATCCACTCCCTGGTTTCCTCCGGGTCAATGTCCGGGAGCTGGGTGGGCAGACCGTCGCTGATGATCGAGTAGCGCTGACGTCCGGAAGCCACGAAGGTAGCCTCGCTTCCGTAGTTCGGCGCGGCTGGTGGCCGCGGTGGTCCCTATTCCTACGCCAATCGTCGTACGATTGGCCATGATTTTCATCTCAATGCAACGTGACGGCTCGCTCGCGCTCCGCCATCCGAGGGCACGTTCGTGACTGTAGCAGGCCGGGTTAACTACTGGGGGTAGCAAGAGTGTGCGGCGGGAAGATCAACATATGGTGCCGGTTTCGCCGTCACCGGGGATTGCCACTTGCGCGCGGGGCCAACCCAGTGTGAACTGTCCCAACAAGAAGTACTGACGCGGCTGCTGACGCCCTAGGGCGGCGGGAGCACGCGGGGAAGGATTCGGAGGAACGTTCAGTGAGCGCGACCGCGCGCCAGGCGCAGGACGAACGCGGCCAGGCCGAGCGGCTCGGCATCAAACCGGGCCAGGTGGTGCAGGAGATCGGCTATGACGAGGCCGATTGTGATGAGGAGCTGCGTGAGGCGATCACAGAGATCGACGACGTCGAGCTTGTGGACGAGGACTACGACGACGTGGTCGACGTGGTGCTCATGTGGTGGCGGGAGGAGGACGGCGACCTCGTGGACGCGCTGGTCGACGCCCTGACCCCGCTTGCCGATGGGGGATATATCTGGCTGCTCACGCCCAAGGCGGGACGGCCAGGTCATGTCGAGCCCAGCGACATCGCCGAGGCGGCTCCGACCGCCGGGCTATCCCAGACGTCCAGCGTGAGCGCGGGGCGTGGATGGTCAGGGTCACGACTGGTGGCGCCCAAGGCACGCCGCTAGCCCAGCCGGGGATCCCGCCGCAGTCCGCTGGTGGTTCTGGCAGACTTGCTCCATCGAGCGCCTGCACGAAAGGACCCACCAGTGGCAGTTGAGATCGGTGACGAGGCCCCGGACTTCGAGATTCCAGACCAGCACGGGACGCCGGTGAGGTTGTCGAGCTTCCGTGGTGCCAAGAACGTGGTGCTGGTGTTCTACCCGCTTGCCTTCAGCCCGGTGTGCAGCGGCGAGCTGTGCGCGCTGAGGGAGGACTTCCCCGAGGTCAACTCCGACGATGTCGAGCTGCTCACGGTATCGGTGGACTCCTTCTTCACGCACCGTGCCTGGGCCGAGGCGGAGAATTTCCAGTTCGGGCTGCTGGCCGACTTCTGGCCGCACGGGGCTGTGGCCACGGCATACGGGGTCTTCAATGAGGAAAAGGGCCTGGCAATTCGCGGCACCTTCATCATCGATAAGCAGGGCGTCGTGCGCTGGAAGGTGGCCAACCCGATCCCGCAGGCGCGCGACATTGCCGACTACAGCAAGGCCCTCGCCGAGCTGGCCTAGTCCAGCTGGCTCGGCGGTGGCTCGTGCTGTGGTCACGTAGCGAGGAGATGGCGGGGCGATGCCGTGCTACCGCTGCGGAGCGCGGCAGACCGACCCCGAGCGGGGTCCCAGCCCGTGGAAGCGGGCAGTGGCCAGGCTGGGCGCGGCAGGGGAGCACCAGGTGCTCGTCTGCCCGTCCTGCCAGCGGCTCGGTGGCTGGGCCGCGGAGCTGCAGGCGTGCTCGGGCTGCGGGAGCCTGCACCTGATCAGGCGGCTTGACCAGGTTGAGTGCCTGGACTGCCGTCTGGTCAGGGACGCCGCCAGTGATGACGAAAAGGTTCCGCCCGCGCGAGACCGGGTGCTGGCCGCTGAGGTCGCGAAGGCCCTTGACCGGCTCCTGGGCAAATCGGTGCCTGACTAGGCGCCAAGACCCATTCTGTGCAATCGCATGACAAGCAATTGCGTGCGGTGAAAGTGTGTTTTTCCCCGAAGGTTCCCCTCAGCACCTTCCTGCATATCCGACACCGTTAGCCGACCAATTTCGCGGCAAGATGGTACCGTTTCTCGCATCACGATGTCGTGTCTGCCAGGGGGGAGGCGGGATCGTGACGGCTAGTGATGGCTGTCATGGGCTGGACCGAGCAGGGGCCGCCCTGGCAATGCATGACGTGCTTGACCTGATTGACCAGCTAAAGGAGTCCGCGCTGGTCGCTTGTCCGGTGTGGGGTCCGGATGGCGAGGTCGCTGACTTTACTATCGAGCACCTGAGTCCTGGATATGTGGACCCGGCTGGCAGGCCCGCGGCGGACCTGACGAGGCAATCACTGCTTGCCGCTTACCCGGGCTCCGGTGGATGGCTGTTCACCCTAGCAACGGAGGTACTGACGAGCGGGACCAGGAAGCACGTAGCGGGCCCGGTCGCAGGCTTGCTCTCCGACAGCGAGCAGGCGGCCGAGGTGGCCGACCTCCGCGCCATGGCGTTTGACGAGGGAGTCATCATTACCTGGCATCAGGGTGACCGGACGGTGTCCCGGGACGGCGGCACCGCGTCGCGTAACGCCCGTGACGGCGGCTCGGTCCCGCCGGAGGGAGTCGCCCGGGACCTGTCGCGCCTCATCCCGCACCCGGCCCTGTCCGCCCCAGGGCGAGAGCCCTCACCCCCTCCGATGAGGACCAAGGCCAGCAACCACAAGACGGTCTCGCCATCCGGGTGCGGCGCGCGCTGATGCCGCCCGATCGTGCGCTGACAGCCGCGGCGGGCGTCGACATCGCGGTCGGCTACCGCCCGGCTGACGGCGGCAGGAAGGAGGTGTCCGGCGACTGGTACGACGTGTTCCCGATGGCGGACGGTGACCTGCTCTTGGTGATCGGGGATATCGCCGGGCACGGGCAGGACGTGGTCTACGCGATGGACAGGGCCCGGGAAGCACTGCGGGCACTGATCTGCGCCGGGGCCAGCCCCGGCGACCTGCTTAGCCAGCTCAACTTCGCCGCCCTCCCCTTCGCCGAAGGCGCCACCGGGACCGTGATCTGCGGCCGGTATCACCCGCAGACCCAGGTGCTGCGCTGGGCCCGGGCCGGTCACCTGCCACCGGTGCTGGTGCGCGAGGGCGTCGCGGATGTCCTCGACCTGCCCGAGGGAATGCTGCTCGGGGTGAGCGCGAGCGCCGCCTACGAGGAGGCCACCTTGCAACTGCGGCCCGGCGATACCCTGCTGCTCTACACCGACGGGCTGATCGAGCGGCGGGCCGGGTCGATCAGCGACTCGCTCGCGGACCTCGCTACCGCGGCTGTCCCGGCCGGCCCGGACGCCGCCAGCCACGTGGCACGGATCATGGCGGGCGCCGCGTCCGACACCGGCGACGACGCCTGCCTGCTGGCGTTGCGGGTCCTAGCGCCCATTTGAGCAAGAGGCCCTGGGAGCAGGCTGCGCCGGGGAGCACGTTTCTGTCCCGCAGCGCGGGTAGAGGGTGGGAACGTCATTCGGAGGTGACATGACTGTTGTCGCAGAGCAGGCCGACTCGGGCATCTTCGCGGCCCAGGTGCTGGACTGCCGCCGTCACTTGCTTGCCGCCGCGATGCGGCTGACCAGGAGCACGGCGGATGCCGAGGACCTCGTCCAGGAGACCCTCGCCAAGGCGTATGCCCACGCCAGCAGCTACCAGCAGGGCACCAACCTGCGGGCCTGGCTGATGCGAATCGAGGCGAACACCTTCTACGACACTTGCCGCGCCAGGCAGCGCAGGCCCTGGGAAGTCCCGCTGGAGGCGGCCGGCGCGGACCTGGCGCCGGCCGTGCCCTCGGCGGAGGACGACGCGCTCGCGCGGATTCCCAACCCGCTTGTGCTGGCTGCCTTGCGTGACTTGCCCGGCCGCTACCGGACGGTGGTGTGCCTGGCCGACGTCGAGGGCTACTCGTACGCGGAGATCGCGGGACAACTGAGGGTGCCGCTCGGCACCGTCATGTCCCGTCTGCACCGTGGCCGCAAGCGGCTGCGTGCGGCGCTTGAGGCCCGTCCCCAGGCTCCCCTGTCCCTGGCGGAGGAAAGAGCAGCCTGAGGGTCTCCTGTCACTGACCCGGCACCTATCGCGCGGCTGTATAACGTATGGTTATCGCAGGTAAAGAACTACTTAACCCGTCTGGCGGTTAGTACGTGCGGCCGGTAGGACAGGGCGGGGGGCGACGTGCCTGTCGAGGACCTAGGCTATGAGGCCGCTGAGCTGCTGAGCCTGACCAGCGGTGAGGCAAAGTCGCTGAACAAGCTCGCCGAGCTCGCCGTACGGCAGGTTCCCGGCTGTTCCGCCGCCCACGCCACGCTGTGGCGAGACGGCGAGATGGTGGGGATCGCCGCCACCCATCCCGAGCTCGCTGAGCTCGCCGAGGGGGAGATCGCCGCCGGCCGCGGGCCGCTGATGACCGCCGTGCACGGCGGCGAGCCAGTCCGCTCGGCGGACACGCTGGAGGAAGGCAGGTGGCCTGAGTGGGCCGCCGACGCGCTCCGGCACGGCCTGCGCAGCTGCGTCTACCTGGTAAGCAGGTTTCCGCCCATGACCTTGGTACTCGCCCTGTTCGGTGTCCGGCCGTTTGTGCTGGATGCCGATTCGGTGCCGGTCGCGGAGATACTCGCGCAGTTCGGCAGCGCGGCGTTCGCCAACACTCTCGTCTACGACGAGGTGCACCGCGCCGCGACTCAGCTGAAAGACTCCGTTGCCGCCCGTGCGATAACTGACCAGGCCAAGGGCATCTTGATGCACGCGCTGGGCTGCGACGCTGACGAGGCGCTGGCCTACCTGCGCCGGGAGTCGCAGCGGCGCCATGTCAAGGTCACCGAGGTGGCGGCGCGGGTCATCGCGTCCCCTCCGGGGCGGGGCGGTGGACCCCGGCGCTGACGGGCTGACAACGCCCGCGCGTCAGCGCGAGGGCGTTGTCAGCCCGTCGTTACCAGCGGTACCAGCGGCGGCCCTTGCCGCCCCGTACAGCGAATCCGATGAGCCAGGCGACGAGCACAATCGCCGCGACCCACCACAGCGCGTGCAGGGCGAAGCCCACCACGCCAAACAGGATCGCGAGGATCAGGACCAGCAGAATCAAAGCCATGGGGGCCGCCCTCCTTTGAGCGTGCATCGTTGTTAGTCGGCTACCCGGCCAGTGGGAGGTAAACACTGTCGCCGGCCGCCCGCCCCTTGTGGCGCGGCGCGGGGACAACGGTGCCATATTGTCTTGATCTGGATTGCGGAGTAATTGCGCGCAAGGAGCGGAGGCGGCCAAGATGACGCAAGACGGATGGATGAGTGACTCGCCGTCAGGCCTGGCCGCGAGGCGAGATGCGCTGCGAGAGGCGGCTGGCATTCCGGATAGCGATCCCCGGGCGCTCCTTGACGCCGCGCTGACTGAGCTCGACGTGGCCATCGACGCGCTCGCAGGAGCAGGGCCCGACCTTGGCGGCGGTGGTGCTGAGGCGATGGCCGGCAGCCTGCCTGAGGCCGGCCGGGCCGAGCGGAGGCTATTGCACGCTGTCTTCCAGGATGCGCCCGTCCCGCTGCTCCTGCTGGAGCTGGACGGCACCATCAGGCGGGCTAACGGCAAGGCGGCCGACCTCCTCGGCTCGCCGACGGGCTACGCGACGGGACGGGCGCTGACGGTCTTCGTGGACCTGCCCTTCCGCGCCGCGCTGCACAGTCAGCTCGCCGCGGTGGCCAGGACCGGAAGTCCCTGGCAGGCCCAGTGCCGGGTGCTAACTGCCCGCGGTCCACTCGACGGCGTCCTGGCGGCCTCGGCCATCGTCGTGCCAGGCGAGCCTCCGCTGCTGGTCGCCACGATCACGCCGGGCGCGGCACCCGCGGCGCGCAAGCGGCCCGCCGCCAAGGCAGCGTCGGCTGACCTCGCGTCGGCCAACAGGGCGCCGGCGCAGGCCGTGCCCGCAGCGGCTGGCGCCGCGCCGGGTGCAGGTGACCGCGCCATCCGGTCGCTGACCAAGCGGCTGGACATGGTAACGGCGGTGACCCGGGTCCTGCTCGACAACAGCACCTTCAGCGAGGCGGTCACGCTGCAGCGGTGCGCGCGACTGCTCGCCGGCGAGCTGGCGGACTGGGTCATCGTGGACGTGGAGCGAGGCGGCCGGCTGCGCCGCCAGTTCGCGGCGGGACCTCGCAACAGGCAGGCTGAGGAAACGGCGCGGGCCGTGCGCGCGGTGGACCCCGATCCGGCATCGCTGCCCGGGCAGGTTCAGGCGGCGCGTAAGCCACTGCTGTTCGCTCACGCGGACAACCCGGGCCTGCTCGGCGTGGACCCTGACGGGCGCCAGGTGCTGATGATGGTCGGGGCGACATCGCTGCTGTGCGTGCCCATCGCGGACGAGCTGGCCAGTTACGGCACGCTGACGCTGGCCAGGACCGCCGCCGCGGCGCACTTCGGGGTCGCGGACCTGGCCCTGGCGCAGGAACTGGGCCAGCACCTGGCGATCGCCATGCGGGTCGACCGGATGTTCCGGCACCGGTCGGAGGTCGCCGAGACCCTGCAGGCGAGCTTGCTGCCCGCCAGGCTGCCCGCCGTCCCCGGGCTTGAGCTGGCCGCCGCCTACGTTGGCGCGACCCAGTCGCAAGAGGTCAGCGGGGACTTCTACGACGTGTTCCGGTCGCAGGACGCGTGGGCGATCGCCATCGGCGACGTATGCGGGAAGGGACAGGAGGCCGCCGCGATGACCGCTGCCGCGCGGCATGCGATCAGGGCGCTGGCACACGTGCACGCGGCCCCGCAGGAGGTGCTCGCCGCCGCGAACGAGGTGCTGGTCGAGGGAGACTACGATGAGCGGTTCGTGACCGCCAAGCTCGCCGTCCTCGAGCCTTGCGACGACAGGCTGCGGGTGCGGCTTGGCAGCGCGGGGCACCCGGGTCCTGCGGTGGTCCGGGCGGACGGCCGGGTGGAGATCTTGGAAGGCGACGGGCTGCCGCTCGGGCTGTTCCCGCAGGCGAGCTTCAGCCAAGTGGAGCTTGAGCTGGCAGCGGGTGACTTGCTGTTCTTCTACACCGACGGGGTGACCGAGGCGCGCAGCATGGCCATGGAGTTCTTCGAGGATCGCCTCGCCGATGAGCTGGCGGCCATGGCGGGCCGGTCAGCGACGCAGACCGTGCGCGCCGTCCAGGAGCTCGTTACCACCTTCTCGCAAGGCGAGCTCCGAGACGACGTGACGATCCTTGCCGTGCGGGTGGGCGAGGCCCCCTGAGGGGCGCCGCGCTCAGGCGGCAGTCGCGGAGGTGCCGGTCAGCCGGCTGCGCAGGTGGGCCAGCGCACGGGTCATCAGCCGGGACACGTGCATCTGGGAAATGCCAAGCTGGGCGCCGATCTCCGCCTGCGTGAGGTTCCCGTAGAAGCGCAGCAGGAGAATGCGCCGCTCGCGCTCGGGAAGCTCGTCCCAGTGCGTCGCCACCGACTCCATGTCGATCGTGCGGGTGACATCCGCGTCCTCGTCGCCGAGCACGTCGATCAGCTGCACGGGGTCTTCCATCCCGGCCAGCGGGGCGTCCAGCGAGTAGGCGTGGAAGGCGAGGTCCGCCTGCTGGGCCTCGGTGAGCTCCTGGCGAGAGCAGCCGAGCCGGTCAAGCAGGTCGTCGTCGGTGGGCGTGTGGCCGAGCTTGTGGGTCAGGTCCTCGGTGGCCTTGCGTAGCTCAAGTAGCAGTTCCTGTGCCGATCGCCGGACGTGGACCTGCCACCGCTTGTCGCGAAAGTGCCGCTTTACCTCACCGAGCACGCATGGCGCGGCGTAGGCGGACAAACTGCTGCCGACCGTGGGGTCGTAGTTGTTGATCGCCTTCAGCAGGCCGACGTACCCGGCCTGCATCAGGTCCTCAAGCGGCTCGGGGCTGCCGCGGTACTGCCGCACGCACGAGCTGACTAGCTTCCCGTAGCGCTGCACAAGCAGTTCGCAGGCAACGGCCCGCTCCTCGCTTCCAGGCGGCATGGCACGAAACCGCGTGAGCAGGTCATCGTCGGGCAGGGGGCGCAACAGCGCGCGCAAGTCGCCGGCGCTGGGGGCGGCTACCGCCGTGGTTACCTTCGTCATGGCCATCTCCGGGGGGCAGGAAAGACGGACGCATGCTGGTGTGCCCTCTGCGTGGAGGATAAACGTAATCCCGTATGACCTGCGTCACATGGAGGCCACCTCGGACACCAGCGTCAGGCGGCGACGGACACGGCGCCCACGACGCTGTCGTAGGCGGCCAGGGTCTCCTGGGCGATGCGGTCCCAGGAGTACCGGTGCACCGCCCGGTCGGCGGCCGCGACGCTGAAGGCGTCACGCAGCATCGGGTGTGCGAGCAGCTGCCTGATCCGGTGGGCGAGGAGCGCAGGGTTTCCCGGCGGAACCAGCAGCCCGGTGGTCCCGTCGACCACGGCGTCCACTTGCCCGCCGACGGCTGACGCCACCACCGGCACGCCACAGGCCATGGCATGGACGCAGGTCATCCCTGACGGGTCGTACTCCGACGCGGTGACGAACAGGTCAGCCGAGCGCAGCAGCGGCGGCAGGGCGCTGCGGCCCAGCTGGCTGGTGAACTCGACCTGGTCGGCAACGCCGAGTGAGTCGGCAAGCATCCCCAGTCGGCGCCGGACCGGGTTAGAGCCGAGTTCCTCGCGCTCCGGGCCGCCCGCGATGAGGAGCTCCGCGCCGGGCACCTTGGCCAGGGCACGCAGCAGCGTTACGAGCGAGCCGAGCTCATGCTCGCGCAGCCCCGTGACGGTGACCAGGCGGGCCCGGTCGCCGCGGGCGGCCGCTGGCCCTTCGGGGGCGAACTCGCTGGTGTCGACGCCGCACGGGACCACCTTGATGCACCGCCGTGGCACGCCAAGCCGGGTCAGGTCCGACTGCACGTCCGCGCTGCCGGCCAGCACCGCGCTGGCCGTACGGCCGATGGCGGGGCGAAGGCGCATCCGCTGGGTGTCGGCGGCCTGCGGTATGACCCGGTGCCGCCGCTCGGCGACGCCGAGGGAATGGAACGACTGGACGACGGGGATCTGCAGGTCACGAGCGGCGGCCAGGGCCGCCAGCCCGCTTGTCCAGTGCATGGCGTGAGCCACGTCGGGACGGTCCTTGGACCACCGCTCGCCCAGCGGGCCGCTGAAGGCTGGCACCTCGCTCAGGACGTCCACGGCACCTGGCTGCCCGGCCGTCTGGATGTACTCCACGCGGACGCCGGACCGCTGCCAGCCGTCAGGTCCGCTCCTGGTCACCGAATTGCCTGGCGATGGCGCGTACACCGATACATCATGGCCCTCGTCCGCCAGCCGTCGGCTCAGCTCGCGCAACTGAATGTCCTCGCCGGCCTCGCCGGTCCCGTCATCGCAGACAGGAGTCATGTGCCGCGCTGCTACCAAAGCGATCCTCATCTGTTGCCTCCTCATCGTGAACCCTCACGGCGAGCCATCGGGGAGGCCAGCGGCGGTGCGGAACCGGCAACGCCTGCAGGGAACAAGTGGCCTACGAAAGCACGCAACACCAACAGGGTGTGGAACGTGCCTGCGTCGTAGGCACCACTGTTTTGGAGGATATCCACCCCGTCGCGGGACTAAACCACGCGCCGCGACTTTTCCCCGGATCTGCCTGTCCCGGCCTGCTTTGCCGCAGGTGTCATCGCGGCGGCGCCCGGACTACCCAGCGGTCGCCTCGACCACGCTGGCGTAGACCGGGACGAGCTGGTCGGCCGCCGTCAGGCGCAGCATCTTGGCGACCGGCTCTCGAGGTGAGGCGAGTGCGAGCACGCCCCCCTGGCGGTCCATTGTCCGGTTCGCCCGCAAGATAACGTGCAGCGCAGAGGAGTCCATGAAGCGCAGACCGGCGAGGTCAATGATCAGCGAGCGCGGCTGGGCGGCAACCTCGGCCTCCAAGACCTCGCGCAGCGCGTCGCAGTTGGTGACGTCCGCCTCGCCGGCGAGCTCAACGAGCGTGTAAGGCTCGCTTCCTGACTCGACCTTGGTGACGGATGCCGTGAGCAGATCCACATCCGTGTTTTACCACAGGTTGAGGGGCGAAGATGCTGCTCAGCCGGCACCACCTGGCAGGCGATGACCGTGGCCGTGTAGGTAACCTTTTCACCAGCTCCGCGTACAACTGCGCGGTCTGGGCCGCGATCGACTGCCAGCTGAACTCGGCGACCGCGCGCTGCCGACCCGCCTGCCCGTAGGCCGCCGCGCGGGCCGGGTCGCGGACCAGGTCATTCAGGGCCTTCGCGAGCGCCGCCGGGTCATCCGGCGGGACGAGCAGCCCGGTCAGTCCGTCGTCCACGACCTCGGGGATGCCACCGACGCGGGATGCCACGACCGCCGTCCCGCAAGCCATCGCCTCCAGGTTCACGATGCCCAGCGGCTCGTACACCGACGGGCACACGAACGCCAGGGCATGCGTCAACAGCTGGATGACCGACGGCTTGGGTAGCATCTCCGGGATCCACAACACCCCAGACCGTTCCGCCCGCAGCCTGGCGACCAGGGACGATACCTCGTCGGCCAGCTCTGGCGTGTCCGGGGCACCCGCGCAAAGCACGAGCTGCACCGACGGGTCCAGAGCCCAGGCCGCCCGCAGCAGCACCGGGAGCCCCTTTTGCCGGGTGACCCGGCCCACGAAGATGACATAGGGCCGGTCGGGCGAGATGCCATACCGCGTCAGCACCTGCGTTGACAGGTCTGGCGCGTACTCGACAGTGTCTATGCCGTTGCGGATGACCCGGATTCGTTCGGGATCAATGAAGGGATAAGCATCCCGGATGTCAGCCCGCATGCCGTCGGAGACGGCCACCACGGCGGCGGCGCAGGAGGCGGCGACTTGTTCGGCCCAAGACGACAGCGCGTAACCGCCGCCCAGTTGCTCGGCCTTCCACGGCCGCAGCGGCTCAAGGGAGTGCATGGTCATCACGTGCGGGATGCCGTACAGCAGGGACGCGAGGTGCCCGGCCAGGTTGGCGTACCAGGTGTGGGAGTGCACGACATCCGCGCCCGCGACCGCGTCGGCCATTGACAGGTCGGCGGAGAAAACGCGAAGCACGGCGTCTCGCAGGCCCGGAGCGGGCCGGTGGGCGACAGCAGTCGCCCGGTCCGCGCCCTGGCAGTGCACCGTCACGTCGACCAGCCGCGCCAGTTCCCGCGCCAGGTACTCCACGTGCACCCCTGCCCCGCCGTACACCTCCGGCGGGTACTCGCGGGTCAGCAAAGCGACCTTCACAGCGCCCCCAGCCTCAGCCGGCTCGCTCATAGCGTTCCCGCTCGCCTCGGCCGCAAGGCTCGCTCATAGGGGCACTTCCTGTCCCTTTCCAACCACGGTGATGCCGCCTGGCGACACGACGAAGCCGCGCTCGAGGTCGTGCTCCTTGTCCACGCCGACTTGCGCGCCAGGCGGGACAACGACGTTCTTGTCGATGATCGCGCTGCGCACGATGGCCCGGCGGCCGATCTGCACGTCGTGCAAGATGACCGAGTCTTCCACGTGCGCCCAGCTGTTGACCCGAACGCCGGGGGACAGCACCGACTGCCGGACCAGGCCGCCGGAGACGATGACCCCGTTGGACACCAGGCTGTCGATTGCCCGGCCCACCCGGTCGCCGTCGTCGTGCACGAATTTCGCCGGCGGCAAAGGCGGCGTGTGCGTCAGGATCGGCCACTTGTCGTTGTACAGGTTGAACAGCGGGGACACGCTGCGCAAGTCCATGTGAGCGTCGAAGTACGCGTCGATGGTCCCGACGTCCCGCCAGTAGCCGGCGTCCCGTTCGGTAGCGCCGGGCACCTCGTTGGTGAGGAAGTCATAGGCCTGCGCGCCGTCGTTGACCAGCATCGGGATCAGGTTGCCGCCGATGTCGTGCCGGCTGTCCTCGTCCTTGGCGTCCCGATGCAGCGCGTCCCTGAGCACTTCGGTACTGAAGACATAAATGCCCATCGACGCGAACGACTCATGGGGGGAGCCTGGCAGCGGCAGCGGGTTGGCGGGCTTTTCCGTGAAACTGGTAATCGTCTTGCCGTCAGGCGCGACCCCCACGATCCCGAACGCCTTCGCGTCCTGTCGGCTTACCGGCAGCGCCGCCATCGTGACGCCCGCCCCATGCGCCAGGTGCTGGTCGATGATCTGCCGGACGTCCATCCGGTACACGTGGTCGGCACCGACAACCACCACGATGTCCGGCTTATCGTCATTGATCAGGTTCATCGACTGGTAGATCGCGTCGGCCGACCCGGTGTACCAGTGCGGGCCCAGTCGCTGCTGCGCCGGGACCGGCGTCACGTAGTTGCCCAGCAGGTCAGTGAGCCGCCACGTCGTGGTGATGTGCCGGTCCAGGCTGTGGCTCTTGTACTGGGTAAGCACGCACATCCGGCGGACGCCGGCGTTGGCGAGGTTGGACAGCGCGAAGTCGATCAGCCGGTACACGCCGCCGAACGGCACGGCCGGCTTGGCCCGGTCATCCGTCAGCGGTGCGAGCCGGGTGCCGGCCCCGCCGGCGAGCACAATCCCCAGGACAGCCGGTTCTGGCAACGTGGTTCCTCCCTGGACGCGGTGTGCGTCATTATCAGGTGCAATCCTGTACCTATCGCACCAGAACCACAACTGCCATCTGGGGCCGGGGCGTCCGAGCCGCTCCAGCCACTCATCGACGCGATCACCAGCGGGCTACGGGCACCCGGAATGTCACGAGATGGTCCAATGTGGCTGTCAAGGCGGGTGAAACTGACATCGTTGACCCCGGAACGGTGCAGAATGTAGCGCGCACCAGCGTGCGCTTCGCCGCGAGCGAGCGCGGATCAGCAGACCCGGGAGCGCCGACGGCCCCGGATTGTCGAGAAGGCGAGTGGCATGAGCGTTATCGAAGTGGCCGGTACCCTGGCAGGCCACACCGGGGCGGTGAACTCGGTGGCGTTCTCGCCGGACGGCGCCCTGCTCGCCACCGCCAGCGAGGACACCACGGCCATGCTGTGGGACATCGCGACCGGGGAAGTGGCGCACGTCCTGCACGGGCACAGCGAGCCGGTGTTCGCCGCCGCGTTCAGCCCCAGCCATGCCATCGTGGCGACGGTGAGCGCCGATGACACCCCGCGGGTGTGGGACGTCCGGACTGGCAAGTGCATCCACCAGCTCAGAGGGCACAGCCTGCCGGTCTTCGGCGTGGCCTTCTGCCCGGACGGCACGACGCTGGCTACCACCAGCTACGACGAGTCGGCCCGCCTCTGGAACCCGGCGACCGGGCAGGCCCTGCGCGTCCTGACCGGCCATGGCGACATCGTGTACGCGGCGCGGTTCTCGCCCGACGGCCGGGTGCTGGTCACCGCGGGCGGCGACAACAGCGCCCGGCTCTGGGATGCCCGCACCGGTGAGAGCCTGCACGTCCTGGCCGGACACACGGGCATCGTGTCGTCGGCCTTCTTCAGCCCGGACGGCAGGCGCGTCGCCACCGCCAGTTTTGACGGCACGGTAAGCGTCTGGGATGCCAAGACCGGCAAGTCGGTTGCCACCCTGGCTGGCCACAGCGACACGGTATGGGGCGCGACGTACTCGCCGGACGGCGCATACATCGCCACCGCCAGCGAGGACGCGACGGTCCGGGTCTGGGATGCTGCCACCGGCCAGTCGGTCCGCACCCTGGAGGGGCACACCGACTCGGTGTTCATGGCGGCCTTCTCACCCGACGGCGGGGTGCTTGCCTCCGCGAGCTACGACAGCACGGTACGCCTGTGGGACGCCGCCACCGGCAAGACGGCAGCCACCTTGACCGGGCACACCAACGCGGTGAACTCCGTGGTGTTCGCGCCGCGGGGCAGGCGGGGCGGGAACTTGCTTGCGACCGCGAGCGCTGACGCCACCGCCCGGCTGTGGGCACTGTGAGTTCCGGGTCCCTGAGTTCCGGGTCCCGGTAAATCCGTCACCTGATCAGCCCGTAGCTGACCAGCGCCGCCAGGGCACCCGCCGCGGTGCCGGCGATGACCTGCGCGCGGGTGTGATCGCCAAGTTCCACTCGCGACCATGCGGTCACCGCCACGAGCAGGTAGCCGGGTACCAGCCACGGCCCGTATAGCAGTGCCAAGATCGTCACGGCCCCGGACGCTACGGCGCAGTGGATGGAGATCTTCCATACGGTCGTGACCAGGGCCAGCGTCAAGACGGACGCAAGCATGCAGGCGAAGTACCAGGTGAGCTGCCTGGGCGCGCCGCCAACGGCCAGCACCACCAGTCCCGCGGCGACCGACGCCAGGATGAACCCGAGCACCATGAGCCGGGGTCCGCGGGCGCCCACGTTCCGGTCTGCCCACTGTCCGCGCCGGATGCCGCGGGTGATGAACACCGTCGGCGCCGCCGCCGCGAACACGGCGGCCACCGCTCCCCAGGCGAGGCCCCGCGCCTCGCCGTAGCGCCAGCCGACCGCTAGGACGGTGACAATGATCCAGTTCTTCGGCTCCAGCAGGTAGGTGACCCGCGCGGCCAACGACCGCCGGGTCGGACGGCGCGGCCCGCCGTCCCCTGGTACCCGATCCCCTGCCAAACCGACCTCCTGCCCCACGGCGCTATACGAAGCGAATCACCCCAACGTGACTTCGGCTGCTCCTGGCGGGAGCGCCTTTTCGGCGGCTTGTTGGGCCTCCTGAGGGCAAGCCATGCCCTAAAGATATTTATAGCGGCGTTCACGTCGCCGTGGGCGTGGTGGCCGCAGGAGATGCCGGCACGCACACGGAATGTACAAGTGATCATGTCGTGACCGCCTGCCCGGGCCAACACTTGAACCGTCAATCTCCTCGCGTAATCTGAAGACATGGAGAAGGACGCTGCCGAGCCGCGCTGGCTCAGCGCCGACGAGCAGGCCGTCTGGCGGCAACTGGAGCGACTGCTGTTCCTCCTGCCCAGCGCCCTGGACACCCAGTTGCAGCGGGAAGCGGGAATCAGCATCTTCGAGTACATGGTCTTGTCCGGGCTGTCGGAGGCGAAAAACCGGACCCTGCGGATGAGTGACCTCGCCGCCATGGCCGCGGGGTCGCTATCTCGGCTGTCGCATGTGGTCAGCCGCCTGGAGAAGCGCGGCTGGGTGCGCCGCGAGCCGTGCCCGGGCGACGGCCGCTTCGTCAACGCCGTGCTAACCGACGACGGCTGGGACAAGGTCGTCGCGACGGCCCCCGGCCACGTCGAGGCCGTGCGGCGGCTTGTCGTGGACGCCCTGCCGCAGGAGCTTGCCGCGCTGGGCGGCGCGTGCAGCCAGATCCTCCGCGCGGTCGCCAAGGAGTGATGCTCGCCACTTGCGTTTCCGTCCCCTTTGCCGGATCGTGCCCGGCGGAGATCATATGAGGCAGGCGCGGCATAATTAGCCGGGCGAGGAAGGGTATGGCCTCATTATGACATTGCGTGACGCTCTGGCCAGCGGACGGTTCACGGTCACGGCAGAGCTGTCGCCGCCCGGCAGGCCCGCCTCCGAGCCGCTGCGCCGAGCCGCCGCCGCCATCGCGGGCCTGGTCGACGCTTGCAACGTGACCGACAATCCCGCCGCCACTCCGAAAGTCTCCCCGCTAGTGGCCTCATCGTGGCTGATCGAGCAGGGCGTGGAGCCGATCATGCAGATCACGACTCGCGACCGGAACCTGCTGGCGCTGCAGTCCGACCTGCTCGGCGCATGGGCCGTCGGCGTCCGCAACCTGCTGGCCCTGTCTGGCGACCCCCTCAAGGTCGGAAAGTACGAGCAACTGGCGAAGTTCGTCGGCGACGTGGATTCCAATGCGCTGATCAAGCTGGTGACCATGCTGAACGCCGGGCACCTGGCGGCCGGCGAGACGCTGTCGACACCGACGGACTTCCTCGTCGGGGCGGCGCTGAACCCGGTCGTGGACGCCGCGCCGAGGATCGCTGCCAAGGTCGACGCCGGCGCCCGCTTCTTCCAGACGAACGTCGTCTACGACGTCGCCAGGTTCGCGGACTGGTTCACGCCGCACGTGGAATCCGGCGTCCTGGGCGCGGCTCCGGTGCTGGTTGGGGTCATGCCGCCGCGCAGCATCGCGGCCCTGGAGCACATGCATAAGAACATCCCCGGCATAGAGGTCGACGACGCCACGTTCGCGAACTTGGCGGGCCTGTCGGGCGAGGACGCGAAAGCCGCCGGAGTCGAGGTCGCCGCTCGCGTCATCGAGAAGGTTCGCAAGATCCCCGGCGTCGCCGGCGTCCACATCATGGCCCCTGGCTGGGAAACCGAAGCCGTCACAAGGGTGGTAGCGGCCAGCGCGGTCCGGTAGCCCGCGTCCTGGTGATCAGCGGTGACTCATGGTGACTATTGGCATCGGCCCGCCCCCGGGCGCCCGCCCGCCCGGTGCTGGTGGTTGCATAGAGCACGTGACTGACGCAGTGGCAATCCCCGAGAGGGGAGAGGGGCTGGCGGATCGACTGGCCGCCGCGCGGCTGTACCTGTGCACCGACGGCCGGCGGCGCACCGGGGACCTGGCCCCCTTCCTTGACGCCGTGCTGGCCGCCGGCGTGGACATCGTGCAGCTTCGGGAGAAGGGCCTGGAGGCCCGCGAGGAACTCGCGTTGCTTGAGGTCTTCGCCGACGCCTGCCGACGGCACGGCCGCCTGCTCGCGGTCAACGACCGCGCCGACGTGGCGCTCGCCGCGGGCGCGGATGTCTTGCACCTAGGCCAGGACGACCTGCCCGCCGCAGTGGCCCGCCAGATTCTCGGCCCGGGCCCGGCTATCGGCCGGTCCAGCCACAGTCGCGAGCAGGCCGCCGCAGCCGCGAGCGAACCGGGAATCGACTACTTCTGCGCCGGCCCCATCTGGGCCACGCCCACCAAGCCAGGCCGTCTCGGCACGGGGCTGCCCCTGATCTCGGATGTCGCCGCGAGCCACCCGGCCCGCCCCTGGTTCGCGATCGGCGGCATCACCTGCGGCAACCTCGATGACGTCCTCGCCACCGGCGCCACCCGGATCGTCGTCGTCCGTGCCATCACCGACGCCGACGACCCCGCTGCCGCGACAGCCGCCCTCAAGTCTCGCCTCGTCGGCAGTATGAACCACGCGTAAACTGGGACAGAAGTACTCACGGGAGTCCCGGGGCCGGGGCTGAGAGGGAGGCACTCACGCCTCCGACCGTTGAACCTGATCCGGGTCATGCCGGCGAAGGGAGGAGGATGCCAGTGGCAAGCTACGAGCCGAGTCGCGAGACCGGCGTCGTCATCGTCGGCGGGGGAGTGATCGGCACTGCCATCGGCTGGCGGGCGGCACTGCGAGGACTGTCCGTCACTGTGGTCGACCCTGGCCGGGGCGATGCCGCCACCGAGGTCGCGGCAGGCATGCTCGCACCAGTGCTGGAATCCGTCTTTGGCGAGAAGGACCTGCTCGCCCTCAACCTGCTGGCCGTCGGCCGGTTCCCTGGCTTCGCTGCCGAGCTTGAGCAGGCCACCGGCGCCAGCATCGGCCTGCGCACCGAGGGCACCCTCGCGGTCGCCTTTGACAAGGCCGACTACGACCGGCTGAAGCGGCTCACCGCTTTTCGTCGCGAGGCTGGCCTCCAAACGCAGGAACTGGACGCCAGGGCCTGCCGTGAAGCCGAGCCGTTCCTCGCCCCGGGAGTCCACGGGGGAGTGCTGGCCATCGGCGACTTGTCCGTTGACAATCGTCGCTACGCTGCCGCTCTGCGCGCCGCGGCGACCCAGGCAGGCGTCAGCTTCGTACGCGGGCTCGTGACGCGAGTTGCGGTGGGCGCTAATGGAAACTACGGCGTGTACCTGGACAGGGACGGGGAAAGCCATCTCATCCCCGGCCGCACCGTCGTCCTGGCGGCCGGCTGGCGGACCGGGCAGGTCGCCGGGATCCCCGGTTATCTCGCGGCAGCGTTCCGCCCGGTCAAGGGACAGATCCTCCGGCTGCGGCATCCGGCCGGCATGCCCCCCATGCTTACCCGCACCATCCGTGCCATCGTCAGGGGGGCCGATGTCTACCTCGTCCCCCGCGCGGACGGCGAGGTCGTCGTCGGGGCTACCCAAGACGAGCGCGGCGACCTCGACGTCACCGCGGGGGCGGTGCACGACCTGCTGCACGACGCGATGAGTGTCCTGCCAGCCGTCAGTGAGCTGACCCTTGCCGAGGCGCGGGCCGGACTGAGGCCGGGCAGCGTGGACAACGGCCCGGTCCTCGGGTGGGCGGTGCGTGGCAGCCAGCCCGCCCCCGGCCAGCCCGCGCCCGGGCTCATCGTCGCCGCCGGCCACTTCCGCAACGGCATCATGCTGTCGGCCGCCACCGCCGACGCGGTCGCCAGCCTGCTGACCGGTGACCAGCCTGCCGCCCAATGGAAGCCCTTCACCCCGCAGCGGCTGCAGGCCCCCGACGGGGCGACCCACCAGGGATCATCATCGTGAACGTCAGCGTCAACGGCGAGCCGCGCGAAGTCCCCGCGGGCACGACCGTCGAGCAACTCGTCCGGCAGGTCACCAAGCAGGACAAGGGCATCGCCGCCGCGCTCAATGGCGAGGTGCTGCCCCGCCGTGACTGGCCCGGCAGGGCGCTGGCCGACTGTGACCAGGTCGAAGTCGTCACCGCCGTCCAGGGAGGCTAGAACATGAGGCAGTCGAGTGGGCGCGGGGGCGCCTGGACGCAGGAGCGACGGGAGACTTCGAGCGTCGGGGGAAAGCGTGGCCTTCTCGACGCCCCTGGGCCGAGGGCCGGAAGCAAAGCGGAGGACATGTGAACAGGTGGGAACTAGCCGGCCGACGGCTCACCTCGCGGCTGATCACGGGCACCGGGGGAGCGACCTCTCTCGACGTCATGAGCAAGGTCTTGAAGGCCTCCGGCTCGCAGGTCACGACCGTCGCCATGCGAAGGGTGGGCGGCTACGCGCTCGGCGGCGGCTCGCTCCTGGACATCATCAAGGCAGCCGGCGCGGAAGTCCTGCCGAACACGGCCGGCTGCCACACGGCCGCGGAAGCACTCCTCACCGCTCGCCTGGCCCGCGAGGCCCTCCAGACCGACTGGGTCAAGCTCGAGGTCGTCGCGGACGACATCACGCTCCTGCCGGACCCAGTGGAGCTGATGGAGGCCGCACGCAAGCTGGTCGCCGACGGGTTTACCGTCTTGCCTTACACCAACGACGACCCGGTTCTCGCGCTGCACCTGGAGCGGGCCGGATGCGCTGCCGTGATGCCGCTCGGCGCGCCGATCGGCTCCGGCCTCGGCATCCGTAATCCGCACAACATCGCCATGATCTGCGAGCAGGCCAGCGTGCCGGTCATCTTGGACGCCGGGATCGGCACCGCCAGCGATGCCGCTCTCGCGATGGAGCTTGGCTGTGACGGCGTGCTCATCGCCTCCGCCATCACCCGCGCCGCCGACCCCGAAGTGATGGCGACCGCGATGCGGCTGGCCGTCGAGGCGGGCCGGGCGGCTCGCGAGGCGGGCCGCATCGAGCGCCGCTGGCACGCGGCTGTCGCATCCAGTCCGGCGGAAGGCCGGATCACTTCATGATTCCCAGGGTCTTGACCATCGCCGGCTCAGATTCCGGTGGCGGTGCCGGCATCCAGGCCGATCTAAAAGCGATAGCCCGCTGCGGCGGGCACGGGATGTCCGCGATCACCGCCCTCACGGCCCAGAACACGCTGGGAGTCACCGGTATCGTCGAGACCGGGCCCGGGTTCGTTCTGGAGCAAATAAGGACGGTCCTTAGCGATATCGGGGCAGACGCGGCAAAGACGGGAATGCTGTTCTCCGCGCCGGTCATCGAGGCGGTCGCCGACGGGCTGGCGGGGCATGGGCTGCCGCTGGTCGTCGACCCGGTGATGGTAGCGAGCTCCGGCAGCCGGCTGCTGCGGCAGGACGCGGTGGCGGCGCTCGTCGCGCTCATCTTCCCGCTCGCCACGGTCATCACCCCCAACTTGCTCGAGGCCCAGGCGCTGACCGGGCTGGACACCGAGGAGCGTGCGGTCCTCGCCGAGCGGCTCGTGGCGATGGGAGCCAGTGCGGCGCTGGTGACCGGCGGGCACGGGACCGAGTCAGTGGACCACCTGTTCGACGGCACCGCGCACCTGCCAATCCCGGTCGAGCGGCACGCCGTGAAGGCCACCCACGGGGCGGGGTGCACCCACTCGGCCGCCCTCGCGGCGGGGCTGGCCGCCGGCCTGTCGCTGGCCGCGGCGGCCCGGCAGGCTGCCCGTGTGGCCAGCGACGCGGTCGCACACGGGCTGGCCAGCCTCGGCGGCGGCGATGGGCCCGTGCACGCCCTCCATAATGTGGTCCCATGACCTTCACCGAGGACCTATGGGCTGGTAACACCGATATCTTCCGGGCGATCCTGTCCCACCCGTTCATCACGGGACTGACCGACGGGACCCTGCCGGAGGCGGCGTTCGCCCATTTCGTCGTGCAGGACGCGATCTACTTGCGCGACTACGCGCGGGCCTTGACCGTGGTCGCCAGCCGTGCCCCCGATTCCGCGGCCATGCGCATGTTCGCCGGGCACGCCGCTGACGCGGTCGCGGCGGAACTGGAACTGCATGCTTCGCTCCTGCCAGACCTAGGCATTTCCCCGGCGGCCGCGGCGGCGGCGGAGCCTAGCCCGGCCAACCTCGCTTACACCAGCTACCTGCTGGCGACCGCGCTAGGGGGGAGTTACGCCGAGGGCGTCGGCGTGGTGCTCCCTTGCTACTGGCTCTATTGGGAAGTAGGCAAGCACCTACTGCGCAGCGGCTCTCCTGATCCACGGTTCCAGCGCTGGATCAGCACCTATAGCGGCGATGAGTTCGCGGTGGTGGTGCGGGACGTCATAGCTGAGGCGGATAGGATTGGGGCCTGCATTTCCGGGCCGGAGCGATCCGATGTCGCCCGCCACTACCGGACCACGAGTCGCTATGAGTGGATGTTCTGGGACAGCGCGTATCGGCAGGAATCCTGGCCGGTGTGAGCCGCAATCCGCTGTCAGCGGACTGCTTGGCTAAAAGGCTGACCGTGTGTTATGTAGATCACATCGGCCGCATGATCTTTGCAGCGTGTCGTATTCGATTACACTCAGGTTAGCGCGGTACAAGGGTATCGATGGGTTGGACGGGACACTGGCAAATGCCAGCGGCGCGTGACTTCGGGGAGTGGCTGCGCCGGCAAGGTCGGAGCCATCGTAAGATGGCTATCGAATCAAGGAAAGGCAGCTATCGTGGCTCAGAAGATCCAAACACTCTTCATTGACGACATCGACGGCGGCGAGGCCGCGGGTACGGTGCGGTTTGCGCTGGACGGGGCGGAATACGAGATCGACCTCAGCAGCGAGCACTCTGAGGAGCTCCGCTCCGCCCTTGGCAAGTACGTCACCAGTGCCCGCAAGGTCAGCGTCGGCCGTCGCGCTGGTCGCATCCCTGGTCGGCCCGGTCGGCCTGCCGGCAGCACGCTGAACACCACGGAGATCCGTAACTGGGCCCGGGAGAACGGTTATGACATCAAGGACCGGGGCCGCGTCCCGGCCGATGTCGTTGCCAAGTACCAGGCCGCGACCGGCAAGTAAGATCGGTACTAGTACCTACTAAGTGCCAGGGATGTCGCGCGGTGTCAAGGATCACTGTCCTCATGGAGGCCGAGGTTCGCCCGGTATTCAGCGCGCAGCGCGGTATCTTCTAGGGGGAAACCCCGGACCCTGAGTATTCCCGGGGGGCGACCCCGGATCCGCGAAAGCGCCCCCAGGCATCAGATGCCGGGGGGCGCTTTCGCGTTGAGTAAGCGCTAGAGAGTACTCACTTCACTGCCCGCGCTGCTGCTGGTGTCGCCGGTGTGATCGGTATCGCCGTCCGGCATCGTGTCTTCGGTGAGCGACTGCTCGTCTTCCGACTCGTCGGCAGCGGGCGACTCGTCGTCTGCCTGATAGCCAGGCACCTGATAGCCGGTACCGGGATTTGGCTGGAACGGATTGACCGCCGTGCCTACGGAAGGCGCGGCGGAAGGCGTGGTCACCAGCCATGCGCAGGCGAGTGCCATGGCGATCACGAACAGGCAGAAGACCCAGAATATAGCGGTCACGCTTGCACTGGCCGTTACCCCGTCTGCCTGTGCCTGCGCGGGGGAGATGCCGAGCAGGCCGGACGTCGAGGACTGGCTCACCTGGATGAGCGCCGAGATCGCCTGCGCCGCCAGGACGACGATCGCACCGCCCAGCAGTGCGGCGCCGTGCCGTGCGGGCCGCCACAGGCCGGCGAGGAGGGCCACCGCGATGAGGGCGACCACAGTGGCCACGTCGCCGAAGATCACGGTGCCCGGGTTCTGGAACGCGTTGCCCGCAGTGCTCGTCGTAGGCGACCCGACAGAGGCCTGCGTAACGGTGTAGCTGTCCCAGGACGGGAGGAAGGATGCCGCAGCCCCGATCGCGCACAGCGTCAGCAGCGCGACGGTCCCGGCATCGGACTTGCGGGGCTTGCCGATGCCCGATCGTGCCGGGGCCGGCGCGGGACTGCCGTAGGCGGGGATGCCATAGGCAGGGCTGCCGTACACAGAGGCGGGCGTGGCGTACGCAATGGGGGTGTCCGTCGTGGCAGCATCCGTGGCGGTTGCCGGGGTGCCCGCCGCGACGGTCACGGGCCGCAGTCGCAGCGCTAGGACGGACCCGACGGTGCAGGCGGCCCAGCCGATCAAGCTGATCACCATGCCAGCCCCGACGCCCTCGTGCTCGGACATCCCCGTCGCCAGGTCGGAGACGAACAGGCCGAACGTCACCGCGCTCAGTCCGGTCCCAAGCAGCGCGCCGATCCGGACCCGGACCTTGCCGAGCAAGACGAGCACCGTGGCGGCCGCCCAGGTCGCCAGGTACAGCAGGTGCGGGACGAGCTGATCGCTAGTCGAGGCGACAGACTGGCCGGTGAAGTACGCCGGGAACAGGCCCGCGATCCCCAGCACCACGCCGATGCCGAGGAACGTGGCGGCCACCAGCCGGATAACGAAGTCGCGCTGCGCTCTGCCCCCATCCTGGCCGTCCGGCCCAGCCTCGTCCGGTCCAGCTGACTTCCCGCGCGAAACAACACCGCGCAGCGCGGACAGGACGCTCGTTCGGGGGACCGCGGTGATGGTGCCCGGCGTCTCGATCGCGGTATACCGGGCCCAGGCCTGCGCCCATCCTTCGGGCGTCTCCGGCCATCGGTCAACCGGTTCGGTTCGTGGCGCTCCTACCGCCCAGATGGCGTAATACTGCTTGCCCATCCCGATCTCATACCGCGCGCCGCGGTGGGAGATGGTCACCTTCTCAGGCACGGTTCCGGCCTCCATGCTCACGTCTGCTCATTTACCGTCTCCGTACGACGGTAAACAGTACAGCTGTACGTTTCCTGAAGGCTGCCTCAGTCACCGCTAACCAGTTTGTAACACGACACCGCTCCAGCGGTTATCCCGGACGCGGCAGCCGCCAGCGTACCGGCCATCGCGCGAGTACGCTCGAAACGTCAGGCAAGCGGCCGAGGGGACGGGCACCATGCCACCCGATGAGATCACAGCACCCCGCAGCACGACGTTGCACTATGACGCGATCAGGCCGCGGGCTACGCAAGCCACCCTCAGCGCGGTCGCGCCCTACCTGTTCTGGCTCATGTTCCGCAACGTGGCCTCCGACGGCCTCGTCTTCAACGACCCGGTCAACGCCGGGGTCATCAGCCAGCCTGGCTGCGTTCTGGCGTCCCCGACCTGGGAGAACACCGCCACGCACGTCACGCAGGACTACGTCTACCACTGGACCCGCGACGCCGCGGTCGTCGCCATGGAGCTAGTCCAGGGACCGCTGGCCAGCAACCAGCCGCTCATCGACTACGTTACCTTCTCCCAGGCCTGCCAGGACGCGTCGACCGCCATCGGACACTTTGACCGGGCCGCGTTCCAGATCGACGGCACACCCCGGGCCTGGACCGACCAGGCCGACGGTCCCGCGCTGCAGACGATCGCGCTGCTGCAGATGTACGGGCAGCTCGACTCCGGGACCCAGGCCACGGCGCGCAACCTCATCGCCAGCAATCTCGCCTTCCTGCAGACCGCCTACCAGGGCAGCACGTTCAACCTGTGGGAAGAGGAGTACGGCGACTCGTTCTTCGCCCGATCGCTGCAGCTGCGGTGCTTCACGCAGGTCGCCGCGAACACCATGGCCATCCCCGTCCCTTCCTGGCTGCCGCAAGCGATCGGCTGGCTCGACAATGCCCTGCAGGAGCACTGGAACGGCACGCTGTATGAGTCGGTCCTGCCCGTCCCCGCCGACTACCGCGCCCCGTATGACCCGAACATCGACATCGTCATGGCCGCCATCTACGGGGCGATCCCCGTTGCCGATCCCCAGCTGCTGGCGACGGCCGCCCAGCTCCGCGCTCAGTGGGCCGACCCGGCGTCCCAGTACTTCTATCCCGTCAACGGCGCCGACGCCGCCCGTGGCATCGGCCCGCTGCTAGGCCGCTACCCCGGCGACGTCTACGACGGCGACACCGACGCCATGACCGGCGACCACCCGTGGGCCCTCACCACCGCCAACTTTGCCGAGCTGTATTACCGCCTTGCCTCCTGGATTTCCTCGTCCGCGGCGATTCCATCCGGCTCCGTCGGCGCCCCCTTCCTCGCCCAAGTGGGAATCTCCCAGTCCACCGCCCCGGCGGACGCCGTAACGGCGCTGCGGGCGGCGGGCGACGCCATGCTCCAGGCGATCATCTTCCACAGCGACCACCTGGAGCTGAGCGAGCAATTCGACGCCACCAGCGGCTACGAGAAAAGCGTCAGCAACCTGTCCTGGAGCTACGCGGCGTTCCTGTCCGCAGTCCGTGCCCGTGGCCTGACGTAAGATACGGAACGCCGCGTAGCCGCCAGCTTTACTACTGTTCCTGCGGCATCTTCGCATATGCCGCAAATGGCCGATAGTTGTTTTGGAGGTTGCTGCCCTGGGGGAAGTTGCGCCTAGCAGATGGCTGGGCGGCCGAGGTGATCCGCTGTCGATCGGCCACTGCCCGTGCTGCACATCGAAACAAGTTGGCAACATGTTGCAGGTGTCGTGGCTGTGCATCTATGAGGTGAGTAATCTTCGGAGCATGTCGTCGCCTGTGGCAGAATTCGAACTTACCGTCGCCGGATATGCCCGGTTGTTCGGCCGCCACCTAGACGACGAGGTCCGCTCAGTCCTGAGGGACGGCCTTGGCGACCCGCCTGAGGGAGACTGGGCGGCGGTCTTCGCCTACGCCCACTACGCCGACGGCACCGTGGAGAAGGTCACGATCTTCACCTGCGAGGCCGGCTACGCCCAGCGCCTCGCCGGGGCCGGGGGCGGCCGGATACCGCTGCCGATCGCGACCGTGCAGCAACGCTTCCCCAAGGTTCACCCCGGCTGGGTTATCGACAACGGTGACGAGCCGCCGTCGGCCGGACGGGGGGACGCGGGCGTTCGGAAAAGCGCTGGAAGTACGCCCGCGGTGCCACAGGAGCAGGCGGTGGCCGGCCCGCGGCGGCGACCCCGCGCCCGCCACCGCATGCGCCGGGTGTGAATCGCGCCCAGCGCGATGAGTGCGGCCTCGCGACTAGATCGTTATTATCTTTTTCGCGCTAGGCGCAATATGGGCGTTGCGCGCTCGGCTCCTGTCGTTCAGCATGAGGGGCGTTAACGCTGGCCGCCGCACAGCCAGGCGGGTCCAGGGCGCATACTAGATCTATGAAGGCTGCCCGCGCCGCAACTCGGCGTCCCCTGCCCACCAGCCCCTTCAAGCCGCCGCCCCCGGAGCCGCCCGCCGAGCAGTTCGCCGTCCAGGATCAGGTCACCCACGACAAGTACGGGCTCGGCCGGGTCACCAGCGTCGAGGATGACGCCCTGGTCATCGACTTCGGCACGCAGCACGTGCGGATCACGACGCCCTGCGCCAAGCTCAGCAAGCTCTGACGCCGCCCGCTGGTTCCTCGCCAGGCGTTGAGCCGTATCGGGCAGCGGTGGCATCGCCTTATGGCGGCCCCTCCCCGTGGCGACGATGGCGTCGCGGGGAAGGGCCGCCACCCGAATTCGAGTCCTGCCATGAGCGCGCACAGGTGGACGGCCAGCCGGCTGGCCACCGTGCCGGCTGACACTGCCGAGGGGGTCTTCACGCTCTGGCGCTAGCCCTAGTCACGCGCTGGCCGAGTACGGGGTCGCGCCGGCGAAGTCGTGCGCTAGGGTCGCGCTGATGGCGGCGATCACGGCGCGCTGCGTTGTGGCGATGCCAAGTTCCCGGTTGTGCCGGAGACTGGCGGCGGAGAAGTTCTCCGAGCCGACGAACACCTGCCCGTCGGGCCGGCCCGCGTCCGCGACGATGGCCTTGGCGTGGATGTAGATCACGGAGCTGGAGTTAGCGTAGGTGCTGACGTGGGCGCCCGCCTTGACCAGCTTGCGGAAGGCAGCGTCCCACGAGGTCTGCCGGGTCATGATGATCGTGACGTCGACGCCGCGGCGGGCGGCGGCGACCAGCGCCTCGGTGATCGTGGAGTCGTCCATCTCCTCGTTCTCGATGGCGAGCGTGTGACGCGCGCCCTTGATGACGGACAAGATGACGGGCTGGGAGTTGGTGGGGGACCAGACCAGGTCGGTGCCGTCAGGGGGAGTGAAGCTCGTGCCCCTGCCAGAGAAGTCGGCGTTGAACGTGGCCACGATCGCGGCGACGTCGGCGTGGTTGGTGTCGATCACCGCGAAGTCGCGCGTGCCAGCGTAGTCGGAGGTCACCATGTTCAGCGTCATGATGACGGAGGTCTTGTCATCGACGGTGAGCGTCTTCTGGTGATAGGTCACCGTAGCCGGTGCCCAGGCCACGTGAACGTCGTGCGCCCGCAAGTAGCTAAAGGTGGCCTGGTTCCGCGAGCCTTCGAGGTGCTTGTCGAGGATCACGCGGACGTCCACGCCCCGGTCCGCGTCCGCGATGAGGTCCGCCTCGGCGGTCGGGTCGTTGAGCTCGTACATGGTGAGATCGACCGAGGACCGCGCGCTCTTTATCAGCGCGTACAGTCGCCCGAACCCGGCCTGCGGCTCAGCCAGGACGGTTAGCGCGCCGCTCGACCCGGTCACCGCCCGGCCAGGGACTGAGCCACCGCTGCTAGAGCCACCGCTGCCGGGCCCACCGCTGCTTGGCCCGGAAGACGATCCCCCGGAGATCGAGGAGATTGCCCTGCACCCGCTGACGCCAAGGCCGAGCGCGAGCGCGATGCCGGCTGTCGCCACGATCTGAAGATTCAAACGCACAGCGCTGTAGCTTCCCAGAAAGCAGGCTTTATGCCAGCTGATGGTGGCAAACGTGGCCAAATGGCGTCAATCGTCGCCCGCCCTCGCGGCTAGCAGGACGGGGTCGCCTCATCGCCTGGCTCGGCCAGGCAGGAGGGCGCGTCGCAGGATCTGTCGGTGAGGGCCACGTTCGCTAGGACGGCGCTGCCGACCGCGCGGGCGAGCAGGTCGCGCAGCTGTACCCGATCGGCGGAGGACAAGGCCGCCAGCAGGTCGTCCTCGATGCGGGTGAGCTCGGCGTCGGATGTCGCGAGCTCGTTGGCGCCTGCCGCCGATAGCGACACGATGTGCCGCCGCCGATCGGCGGGATCGCGCTGGCGGGCGACCAGGCCGCGCTCCTCCAGCTCGTTCAGCAGCCCGACGACGTTGCTTGGGTCAAGGCTGAGGGCCTCGCCAAGCGCATGCTGGCTGAGCGGGCCGCCCTGGTGCAGCACGCTGAGCGCGATGAGGTGCCGGGGCCGCAGGCAGCCGGGCGCCTGGCACGTGTCGTACGCGCGCCGGGCGACCCGGGCGAGGTACTCGATCAGCGGGAGCACCTGCAGTGCCTGCTGACCTGCCGGCCTCGCCTGGGTTCCCGTCATGTATCAAGGGTACCCCGGGCATATATAGTTTGCGTATGACCAACGATTTGTGCTAGACCTTGTTCTATGTCAAAGCTTCTGATCATCGTCGGCAGCACGCGTCCCGGCCGGGCCGCCGACGCTGTCATTCCCTGGATAGTCAAGTCAGCGCGGGCGCACGAGGCGTTCGAGGTTGAGGTCGCGGACCTGCGCGACTGGAAGCTGCCGCATTTCGCCGAGAACTTCGCCACCATCGGCGACTTCAGCGACCCGACGTACTCCGACCCGATCGTCAAGGCGTGGAACAACAAGGTGAAGGAGTCCGACGCCTTCATCGTCATCACGCCCGAGTACAACCACTCCGTACCCGGCGAGCTGAAGAACGCTATCGACACAGTCTGGCTGTCCTTCGGATTCCGCAACAAGCCGGTCGCCGCCGTCGGCTACAGCGGCGGCATCAGCGGCGCGATCCGCGCGATCGAGCACCTGGCCCACATCTTCGTTGAGGCCGAGGCTGTCCCGCTGCGCAACACCGTGGTCTTGCCGCAGGTAGGCAGCGCCTTCGACGAGGCTGGGGAGCCGGCCAACCCGTTCTCGGCGGCCGCGCTCGGCGTCATGCTCGACGACCTGGCCTGGTGGTCGGCTGCCCTGGAGAAGGCCCGCGCCGGGGGCGAGCTCGCGCCCGGCGTCTTGCGGGTCCGCGCCGCGGTGGAAGCGGCCCAGGCAAAGTCGTAGCGCACTGGACCGCGGGGGCGGGGCGGGCTCGGTCCCGCCCCTGCCTCCCGGACCAGCCAGGAGGCACTAATACGACGGGGGCTGCTGCTTCAGGAACTCCATTGGGTGGGTTACCCAGTAGAGGTTGAGGTTATATCCCCAGCCGAATGCCTTCGGCGTGAAGAGCCGACGGTCGTTAGGGTTCCACAAGCGTGACTTGATCCGCTCGGCCGTCGGCGGGCGCCAGTCATAGGGCAGCCCCCCGAAGCTGCCCTGCGGCTCAGGTGGCTGCTTGCCTGTCGTGTCTGCCATCGGGACCTCCCGCGTGGTTGAGCCCCACCCTCACTCCCTATTTTAATGGGATCGTGAATCGACCGCGCGGTGAGCTCCTCCGGTGCGGCATGGCGGGCAGTGCCGTGATCGAGGCCGCCACTGATGGCGGCCACTGACGGCGGCCATGCCCCGGCCCAGCAATGCCAGGTCGCCTGCCCGGACTGCACGTAGGCAAGATCCCCTCTCCGCCCGGCAGAGCAGTCCGAGCCGCATCGGGCTTCAGCCGTGACGGAGAGGGGGGTTATCGCCCCCGGCGGTTAAGCCTTGGCGGCTAACCAGCAGGTGCCAGTCTCAGTATGACGTAACGACCTTACTTCCGGTCATCATATCGACGGAGTGTCGCGTAATTGTTTATTCTGCCAGTGATTGGGCGTGACCCATTTCCGCACGGTTATACTACTATCCGGCGATTCCGCCGTCCCGTCGTTGCCTCGCGCCTGACCTGGTCCGTTAGGCGCAAGGCGCGGTCCTCGCCTATCTCGTGCAGGCCGTTATCCAGGTTTCCGCGCTGCCACGAGTAAAGCAGGAATGTGTGCCGCCAGCGCAAGTCCCTCCCGAATGCCTCGTCCCGCTGCCCGCCGGCGTGCTCGACTCGCCGCAGCACGCCAGCCGGCGAGTCCTCACTGCTGTACCTGTCGGTGATTGAGTAGTAGCTGATTCGCTCAGTCGCTGGGCGTGCGGGGTGGGGGCGGAAATGCCGGGCGCGGGCTCGTTCGGCTTCCTGGTGAAGAGCCAGCTGGCGCTCGGCCCGCTCCTTTTCCGCGGCGGGGGCGCAGGTGGCGGGAGTGCCCGCGTAGTGGTCTCGCAGCCGGGCCATCAGCGCGGCGCGCTCCGCGTCGGACGTAGCCGCCGACCGCAGCCGCAGGTAGTCGGGGTAGGTCTGGTCCCGCGCCGCGCGACTTTCCGGCGTGTGAAACTGGACCTCGAAGAGCTGCCCGCTGCCCGGTTCCTGCCAGGCTGTTGATATTCCCTTCCAGAACGGGCTTGTCCAGTAGTTGCGGACGGCCAGCTCGTTGTAGCCCTCGCGCCACAGCCGCTCGATGTCCGCGCGCACCCCCTCGGTGTACCGCCGCGCCGGGTACTCCAAGGTGTGGCGCACGAGGTCTGCCATGTTCGCCAGTGCCTCGCCCGGCGTCCGTCCCTTGACCCGCCCGTCCTCGGTGATGCGCGCCATGATCCGCGCCTCGCGATGGGCGATGTCCGCAGCTTGCCCAGTCATAAAAACGATTATATCCGCAAGCAGTCGACCACTCTACGAGCCAGGACGTTCTTGCTCGTTCGAGGCAAATATGGTGTTATTTGATCGATTACACGTGATGATGCCCAGGACTAGTGAGTGATCTTGGGTGATCGGTATCCAAGTGGGTATGAGACAGACGACTGAGCCAGGTACCGGGGGGAGGCTCGCAATGACTAGCTGCTGGCTGACTGGTGCCGCTAGTGGGTGACATCGGCAGGTGGGCGGCGATCCCGGCTGTTCCCGCTCTGCTCGCGGTGCTGTGGGGCATCCCACAGCACCAGGTAGTGCAGCACCAGATGACCGGGGGCTACCCGTACGCCACCGCCGCCTGCGAGTTCAGGGCTGGTGGCGGGGCGGACTGCGCCAACCCCCGCGACCAGGGCGACATGTACGACTGGGGCTACCCGAATGCCGAGGGGTTCCGTGCGGGCGACCCATGGGGTTACGAGTACCGCAACTGCACTTCCTATGTCGCGTGGCACCTGTCCCGGTTGGGGGTGAAACCCGTGCTGTTCAGCGATCTGGGCAACGCCTCTGCGTGGATCGCGGGCGTAACGGGAGAGTCGGGCGTGGTCGTGAACCGGGTGCCATCTCCTGGCGCGGTGGCCGTCTGGGTCGTCGCATCCGGGGTCGGCCACGTGGCCTGGGTGGACTCGGTGAGTCCCGCCGTCGGCAGCGGCACTGGCGGCCAGGTTACCGTCACCGTATCCGACTACAACTATGCGGGAACAGGGACGTTCGCCACCCACAAGGTGACGGTGCCACCGACCGGCTACATCCATTTCCCTCGCGGATAGAAGTCAATCAGCTACTATCGGCGAGGATCAAACCTGTGGGTGGAGACGACCTGATCGCCGCTGGGGGCCGGCACTTCCCGGCCCCCAGACTCCCGGCCCCCAGACTCCCGGCCCCCAGCGCTGTCACCCCACCAGCGACCGGAGGCTCTCCCTGAGGGAGTCCATGGTTGCCAGCACGGCGGTCGGCTCGTAGCCGCAGTGCGCCATGCAGTTGTCACAGCGGGGGTCCTTGCCCCGGCCGAAGTTGTCCCACTCGGTGTCCTCGAGGAGTTCCTTCCAGGTATCGACGTAGCCGTCGTCCATTAGGTAGCACGGCTTCTGCCAGCCCTTGACGCAGTACAGCGGGACGCCCCACGGGGTGCACTCAAAGTCCTTCTTGCCCTCGAGGAAGTCCAGGTACAGCTGGGAGTGGTTGAGGCGCCACCTCCTGCGGTTGCCGTCGGCGAACGCCTTGCCGAACAGCTCGCGGGTCTGTGCCACGCCCAGGAATCGGTCCTGGTCGGGGGCCTTGCCGTAGGCGTAGCCGGGAGCGACCTGCATCCGGTCGACCTTGAGCTCGTCGTTCAGGTAGTTCATGGTCTCGATCACCGTCTGCGGGGAGTCGGTGTTGAACACTGTCGTGTTCGTGTAGACCTGGAAGCCCTTGTCCTTGGCGAGCTTGATCGCGGCGACCGCCTGCTCAAACACGCCCTCCTTCGCGACAGCCTCATCGTGGCGCTCGCCCAGGCCGTCGAGGTGCACCATCCAGGCGAAGTTCTTGTTCGGCTTGAACTTGTCGATGTGCTTGGGCAGCAGGATCGCGTTGGTGCACAGCACCACGAACTTCTTCCGCTTCAGCAACTCGGCGGTAATCACGTGGACCTGCGGGTGCATCAGCGGCTCGCCGCCCGCGATCGAGACCATCGGCGCGCCGCACTCCTCGACGGCGGCAACGGCCTGCTCGACCGGCATCCGCTGCTTGAGCACCGATGCCGGGTGCTGGATCTTGCCGCAGCCCACGCACTTGAGGTTGCACGCGAACAGCGGTTCAAGCTCCATGATCAGCGGGTACTTCTTGACACCCTTGATCTTCTGCTTCATCAGGTACGCGCCAAGCTTCATCGTCAGGTGCATCGGCATCGCCATGGTTAGGGCCTCCGTCTCGCGTGCACCGTTGTCTTGCGTGCACGGTGTCTGTAAGGTGCGCGGTGTCTCTAACGTGCACCGTGTCTCTAACGTGCGCCGTGTCTTGAACATACACGCTGTATGTCACATGATGGCTGTATGCCCGCACCGCGTCAACCTGAAAACCCGGCGCAACCCGGAAAGTCGCCGCTGCCTGACGCCCCGTCAGCTTCCGCCGCGCGGGCAAGCGTGGCGAGGGCAAGGCGTGCCGAGCACGCGGCGGACACGCGGGAGGCCCTCGTCGCCGCCGCGCGCAGGCTGTTCGCGGCACACGGCTTCGACGGCACCGGCACCGAGCAGATCGTCGCCGAGGCACGCGTCACCCGGGGCGCGCTCTATCACCACTTCAAGGACAAGGCCGACCTGTTCCGCGCCGCCATGGCGCAGGCCGCGGGGGAGGTGGCGACTCACCTGGTTGACGAGCAGATGGCCGCCGAGGCCTCCTCGCCGCTACAGGAGATCCGCGACGGCGTCGCCGCTTTCCTCGATGTCTGCGTCGGCGGCGGTGACTTTCAGCGGATCGTCCTCGTCGACGGGCCGCGTGTCCTTGGCACCGAGGCGTGGGAGGACCTTGTCGACCGCTACGGCCGGACCCTGCTGGAGGAGTGGCTGGCCCGCTGCGTCGAGGCGGGCGACCTGGCCCCGGTCCCGACTGGTGCGCTCGCGCGGCTGATCATCGCCATGCTCACCGAGGCGAGCCTGGTCATCGCCCGCTCCGCTGACCCAGCGGCCACACGCGCCGACCTTGGCACGGTCCTGGACCGCCTGCTGACCGGATTGCGGCCGTAAGCCAACGACGGCTTGCGGCCGACGGGGCCACTATGCTCGGGGGGTGACTGGCGAGGCGATAGCAGGGGCTGGGCTGCCAGTGTCGAGGCTGAGGCAGGCGGCTGTGCCGTTCGTTCCGGAGATCACCCTGCTGACGGCCGATGAGCCGTGGGACCTGTGGAACGCCTCAGGCCGCGACGCGCCCCCGTTCTGGGCGTTTCCATGGGCCGGAGGGCAGGCGCTCGCCCGCTATGTGCTAGACAACCCGGCGCTCGTGCAGGGCAAGAACGTGCTTGACGTCGCCTCCGGCTCCGGCCTGGTCGCCATCGCCGCCGCGAAGATGGGCGCCGCATCGGTGACCGCTACTGACATCGACCCCAATGCCCTCGCCGTGATCACCCGGAACACGGACGGCAATCGGGTAGCCGTGAAAGTCCGGGAGCTTGACCTGGGGTGCGGCACCGCTGGGCAAGCGGCCGTGGTGCTAGCCGGGGACGTGTTCTACCAGCGAGACCTCGCTGAGGCGGCGCTGGCGTTCCTGCTTGACGCGGCTAGTTCGGGCGCGGACGTCCTATGCTCTGACCCGGGCCGGGCGTTCGTGCCGCGCGATTGCCTGACATCGGTAGCCGTGTACCAGGTTCCCGTTCTGGCCTCTATCGAGGACAATCCAGTAAAGACCGTTACGGTTTACCGCCTGGCATACTAATGGGAAAGTGGGAAAGTGGAGGCAGTAAGCCTCATCGTTGCAGCTCAACGGCTCACAACTCTCCAGAAACATGCTTTCCCATTAGTAATCGGCAGCGTCGGATCGCAGGGAGAGATGGGTGCACGCGTTTACGTTCAAGCGTGGGGCGGAGCCATGGCCGGACGGGCTGACGTTGCTGCACGTCTACGTGCTCGGGGACGTCGCTCGCAGCCCTGAGCTCGCCGAGCTCATGGCCAGTTGCCGGCGGGCGACCGCCGGGGAGCCACTGGCTCATGTCGGCGGCGACTGGGTGCACGTCACGCTGTGCCAGGTGACCGTCCCGGCCGCCACCATCGGCGATGAGCAGCGGACCGCGCTGGTGGCAGCCATCGGCCGCGCGCTCGCCACGGTAGCCCCGTTCACGATCACTGTGACCGAGCCCACTCGCGTCCCGACCGGAGTGGTCTGCGGCATAGCTGACGGGCCGCTGGAGCAGGTGCGGCGGCTGGTCAGTGAGGCCGCCAGATCGGTCCTTGGCCGGGCGGCCGTCGGCGGCGACTCCGGTTCGCTGCACCTGAGCCAGTCCTATGCCCACGCGGACGCGGACGACGCGCGCGTTGACGGGGAACTGCGAGCGGTGCTGGCCGCGCAACGCTACGGTCCCCGTGGACGCCGTTCACCTCGTGGACGTGTCCGCCGACCAGGCGACAAAGGCGATCACCTGGCTCCCGCTCGCCCAGATCCCGCTTGGCGGCCGTAGCTAGATAACTAGCCTGGTTCATCCTGCTGGCCAAGCGCGAGGGGTGCGCCGGCCGCCTCGCGCTGGGCAGGGACAACCGAACCCGCGCTACCGTCACCCGGACCAGGCTCCGCCGATTCGCAGTCAGCGGTCTGGCCCGTCCCCGTCCCCGTCCCCGTCCCCGTCCCCGTCCCCGTCACCGGGGCGACCGGCACCCCGCCTTCATCCGCGTCGCCGAGCGGCTCCACCGTGCCGGAACGCACCACCTGGGCCACGAGATTGCGTTGCTCCCCGGAAGCCGACGGGCCGAAGAACGCCTCGGCCAGCACCGACGGCTCATCATCGCTCGGGTCGGCTAGGTGCCGAAGCAGTTGCCCGATGATCAGTGACCGCAGGTGCGTCGCGTCGGGCACCTGCAGGCTGATGCCCCGGTCACGGCCGAGCAGGGTGAAGGCCCGGGCGTGCAGCAAGATGGACTTGACCTTGTTGAACTCGGCCTCGGTCACCGCGAGGCCACGTCCCAGCGATGACCCCTCCACAGACAAGCGCAGGCTGTCGAAGCTCGCCACGGTCTGGTCCCGGGAGGCGTCGAAGGCCCGCACCATCAGGTCCGGAAGCTCCCACAAGATCCGCCGGTCGGCCGGCAGCCGCAGCCCCCGGCGGCGCAGCTGCCGCTCGATCAGCGTCACCGACGTGGACCCTGCTTGCGGCGCAACGGCCGGGTAGCCGCCAATGACCGGCCGCTCCTCGTCCAGGTCCTGCGCGGGGCGCTCTAGATCAGAGCGGACCGCGACCTCGTGATCGTGCTCGCCGGGCCGCTCGGTGACGTACCCGGCGGCGTCCAGGGCCTTGAGCAGCTCGGTGAAGGTCGGGTAGCCGAAACCCGCCTCGTCGAAGGTCGGGTCGAGCCGTTTGACCAGCGGCCGGACCCCGGCCTTGCGCACCCAGGACTCGCCGTTGCCGGCGGCGAGCCGCCGGATCGCCTTGACTACCAGCTCGGCGGCATCCTCCAGCGGCGCGACCTCACGATCCTCGCTGTCAACGGCATCCGGAGCGGCCGGCGACGCACCCGCGAGGTCGCGGTAGCGGCGGAACTCATCGCACGCGAACTGGTAGCTGCTGGCGGTCCGCTCGGTGCCGACACCGAAGTAGTACCGGCCGTGCTTGCGGCACCGCTGGGCTAGCGAGGTGTAGTCGCTGTCGGAGGCCACCACGATGACGTGCGTCAGGTGCGGGTGGTGCTGCATGTCCTCGATGACGTCGAGCACCAGCCGGATGTCCGCGCCGTTCTTCGACCCGGCAAGCGGGAACATCTGCACTAGGTCGATCGCGTGTGCCTGCAGTTCGTCCCGGTACCGCCCGAAGTACTGCCAGTTGGCGTAGGCTCGGTGTATCACGACCCGGCCGAACGTCGCCGCGTACTCCGTTATCGGGTCGATGTCGACCACCGGCTCCTGCGGCTTGAAACGGGCCGTCCGGTACGAGCCGTCCCCGTTGGTGTCATCGACCAGGCAGGCATGCACGTTCTCGAAGTCCCAGTAGATCGCTACCGCCGTGTCCCCGGCCATGAATGGTCCCTACTCGTAGTCACCATATTTGCCGAAATTGTATAAGGCTGATGCCCGCCCTGGTATGCCTAAGCCCTAGCCTGGGGGAAAGAAGTAGCAAAATGGTGGGCGTGTCTGTGCCCGGAGTGACATTTCGCCTGCTAGACGGCCATGCAGCCGACGAGCGCGGCGACGAGGACCTGCTCGCCCTGCATGGCGAGTCCCACCGCGACGACGCTCAAGCCGCCCAGGAGTACGCCCGCCAGTTCCGCGTCTGGCGACGGCAGCCAGGCTTCGCGCTGGCGGAGGCGATGCACGGTGGCTTCGTGGTCGGATACGCGGCCGGCCTCCCGCTGCGCCCGTCGACCTCGTGGTGGAAGGACCTGACCACGCCACTGCCCGAGCGGCTCACCACCGAGCACCCCGGCCGTACCTTCGCCATCATGACGCTCCTGGTCCGGGCGTCGTGGCGGCGCCAGGGTATCGGCACGCGGCTGCAGGCCGTGGCGCTGGCCGGGCGCACGGAGGAGCGCGCCACCCTTACCGCCGCGCCCCAGTCGGCCGCGGCCCAGCGCGCACTGCGGGCCTGGGGCTGGGAAAAAGCCGCCCGCACCCGTAGCCCCGCCGTCGGCCTCCGCGACATCTACCTCGTTTCCCCCATACCGAACGTCCCGTTGCCGGTGGCCCACCGATATTAATGGCCACCGGCCCGCTACAGGGCGCGGGAGCGGAGTGCGCGGGCGGCGATGTCGCGCTGTTCCGACAGCAACCGGATGAGGCCGGGGCCGGCCGCCGTCTCGATCATCGCGTCGAGCCGGGCCAGCAGGTCCAAGGAGATGACCGGGTAGGGGAACAGGATCTCGCCGAGCAGCACCCGGATGGTTCCGGCCGACGTGGCCCAGATCTGCGGCAGCGCGTCGGCGTACCGGTCAGGGAAGTCGCCAAGCAGGCCGGCGTGCTCGGGCAGCAGCAAGGCCTGGGCGACCAGGGATGCCGAGGGGGCACCGAGCGTGCCGCCGGTCAGCAGTTGCCATGCGGCGTCCTTGTGCGCGGCATCCGGGATCGCGGCGCGGCAGGCGGCGGCCTCTCGCTGTCCGGTGCCCGTCTGGTCGGTAGCGAGCATCGCGTCGATCTCGGCGTCGCCCGCGCGGCCGGTCGCGGCGAGTCGCCGCAGCAGTGCCCAGCGCAGGTCGTCCCTGACCTCAAGTCCCGCGGGCACCCCGGTGCCAGCCAGCAGCGCCGCCGCCAGGTCCAGCTGCGCCGCCGACGTCGCGGTCCTGGCCAGCAGCAGCGCCCACGCGCGCTGGTGATCCGATCCGGCGCGCGCGGCCGGCAGGCTGCAGGCAGCCAGGTCCGCGAGTGTGTCCTTGCAGGCGGCTGCGGCCTTCGGGGCGGCCAGCCGGGCGATGATCGTCTCGGCCCGCCCGAGCAGCCCCCGCAGCACCGCGTCCAACGGCTCATGTTCCACGCCGCGGGCGACCGCCTCGATGAACGTTGTCACGCTGAGTTCCGCCTGCTGCGTCATGTCGATGAGCGCGTTCCAGATGACGGCCCGAGCCACCGGGTCCGTGACCCGCCCGGCGGAGGACAGCGCGGTGCGCAGCGACCGCGGGTCGAAGCGGATCGCGACGTATCCCCGGTCGTCGTCGTTCAGTAGCACCAGGTCGGGCCGCGCCACCCCGGCAAGCGCGGGGACCTCGGTGCGCGGCCCGGCCACGTCCGCCTCCGCCCCCCCGGTGCGAACGAGCGACCCGTCATCGGCCAGGACGTACAGGCCAACCGAGATCCGGTGCGGCCGCAGCACCGGATGCGCCGCCGGGGCCTCCTGCAGCACCGCGAAGGAGGTTCCCGAGCCGCCGACACCGACGGCCGCAGCGTGTTCGGGCCCGCCGTCTGCAGCCAGGCCGTGGACCAGGTAGCGAGTTCCTCCCTGGAGCCAGCCCGGCTGGCGATTGCCGAAAGCAGGTCTGGCAGCCGGGCGTTACCATAGGCGTGCGCCCGCAGGTAGTCGCCAATCCCGGCGAAGAACGCGTCCTCGCCGACATACGCCGACAGTTGCCGCAGGACCGCCGCCCCCTTCGCGTAGCTGATCCCGTCGAAGTTCGCGATTGCCTCACTCAGCGTCGCCGGGTCGGCCGCCACCGGGTGCGTGGACGGCAGCCGGTCCTGGGCGATGCCCCACGCCTTGCGGCTCACCGAGAACGTTGCCCAGGCGTCCGGGAACAGGCCGAGCCGGACGGAAGCGTCGTGCCCGCAGAACTCCGCGAACGACTCGCTCAGCCACAGGTCATCCCACCACTGCATCGTCACCAGGTTGCCGAACCACATGTGCGCCATCTCATGCAAGATCACCATGGTGCGCATTTCGGCGTCCGCCGCGCTCTTTCCCGGGACCGGCAGGAAGCTCTCCGACATCAGCACGCAGCCGGGGTCCTCGGTCGCCCCCGCGCTGAACTCCGGGACGAACGCATGCCCGTACTTCGCGTACGGGTAGTCCACGCCGAGTAGGTCCGCGTAGAAGTCCAGGCCCGCGCCGGTGACGTCGAAGACTGCCGCGGCGTCCACCTGCCCGGCGAGACTGGCCCGGCAGGCGAGCTCCAGCGGGATCTCGCGGCCGCCTGGCGTGACGTGCGAGGAGCGGATCACGTGGAAGTCGCCCGCTACCACGGTAGTGGCGAACGTCGGCAGTGGCGGGGTGGCGAGGAACGAGTGGGTTGCGGCCGGGGGATTTTCGCGTTCGGTATCGGTGCGGGATTGGTGCCTTATGGGCGACGGCGGCTGGTTGGACAGCACCGTCCAGTGCGGCGGGGCGGTAACCGTGATCGTGAACGGCGCCTTGAGGTCGGGCTGCTCGAAGCAGGCGAACGCCGTGCGCGCGTAGGCGGGCGTGAACTTGCCGTAGACGTGGACCCCGCCGTCGGCGGGATCCGTCGACCGGTGCATGCCGGTGCCGGTGCGGGTGTAGGCGCAGTCGGCCACGACCCGCAGCTCGTTGCTCGCGCGCAGGGCGGGCAACGCGATGCGGCTGCCGTCGTAGCGGGCCACGGGGTCGAGCGGCTCTCCGTTGAGCGTGATCTTGTGCACCCGAGTCGCGATCAGGTCGGCGTGGCTGGATGCCCCTGGCTGCGCGCAGTCGAAGCGGATGACGGACTCGGAGCCGAAGACCTCCTCGCCGCGCGTCAGGTCGAGTGTGACGTAGTGCCCGCGAAGCCGCAGCTGTCGCGCACGTCGCGCGGTCTGCGCTCTGGTGATGTCGTCGGTCCCCATAGTGCCCATCATCATGCCTGCTGCCCGAATCTGCTCGCCGCATTCTCGCACAACAGGCGCTGATCTTCTCGTAGGTAACACGAATCTCGCCCGTCTCGGCAATCACGAGATAGTAACTGTCGGCCAGCGTCGGCCGGTCTCCAGCGGGCCGGTACGGGGGGCGGTCCCCACCCTTTAGCGTTACTGTGAGCTTTATCACAGGAAACCACTTAGTTTCGGTCATCTGGCCATCTGGCTATGACAACGTTGACCTTGCGGCTGACCTGGTGTTTTATTGCTGTGGCAGTCGCCTTGGGCGCCGGCGTTCGATGCCAGGAAATACCAGTTATCATCCTGTGATATGCGCTCACTAAGCGTAGTTAATTGCTCTTATCGCTGGCGTCGGCGCGGCCGGGGATGGTACTTAAGTACGGGTGCGATTTGGGGAATGGGTCGTGCCTGCGGCGTGGGAGAACCGTTAGGGCGTGGAGTTTGATAAACCTAGGAATCCATGGCCTTTGGTGATTCGCAAACGCACGCGATGCGACAGAAAGGAAAAAGGCATGACAATGGAACTAGGTGATGGCGTCCGGACTGTCTTCGGGCGAGCGGGAGGCGCCTAGCGATGGGCAGACCCGGACTGGCGAGGACGGCCCTGACAGCGGTAGCGATCGGCGTCCCGGCCGTCGCCGTGATCGCCCTGCCAGCGGCGGCAAGCGCCGCCCCCCTGGCGGCCAGCCAGCCGATGCGGGTCATCCACCATCCGCCAACCGCGGACCCAGCGAAGGAGACCCGTAACCAGAAGCTCGCCTCGTACGTAAAGCGGCTCGAGGGGGTTCCGTACGTTTACGGGGGGACCTCACCTGCGGGATTCGACTGCTCAGGCCTGACGCAGTACGTCTACAAGCACTTCGGCCTTGACATCCCGCGCACCGCGAACGACCAGTTCACCGCCTTCAGGGCCGTCAGCAGGGCGGATGCCAAGCCCGGCGACCTGATCTTCTTCCACGTGTCAAGCCACCCGGACAGCTACGTGTACCACGTGGGCGTCTACGAGGGCGGTGACTACATGGTCGCCGCCTCAACCGGAGCCGGCGAGGTGATCTGGGAGTCCTACACCTGGGCCGGCGACACCGTCACGTTCGGGACAATCACTCACTAGTCTTGATATGCTCCGACCCCATGCCAGGCAGGAGCAGCGAAGTGGCGTCCGAGGAGGAGCACGCCGCGCCGCGCATGTCCAGGCGGCATCAGGCCGGGGCATCCAGCGCACGCGGCCTGCTCCTCACGGTGATGGGTGAGCTCATCTCGCCCGGGGAAGGAACGGCCTGGACATCAGCGATCCTCGCCGTCTTTGCCCGGCTGGGCATCGCCGAGAAGGCTACCCGGCAGGCGCTGATGCGCACCAGCCAGGCGGGCTGGCTGCGGTCCGAGCGCGACGGCCGGCGGGCCAGGTGGGTGCTGACCCCAGCCGCCGCGAAGATGCTGTCCGAGGGTGCCGAGCGCATCTTCTCCTTTGGCCAGCCGCGGGACTGGGACCGCCGGTGGGTCGTCGTCTCGGCGCGCATCCCCGAAGGTGACCGGCGGGCCCGGCACGTGGTGCGCACCAGGCTCACGTGGGCCGGGTTCGGGGCGCTGTCCGCGGGCCTGTGGATCAGCCCGCATTCACAGCGGGTCGGCGAGGCAGAGCGGGTGCTGCGCGACGCCGGCGTCGGCGATGAGGCGAGCGTCTTCGTCGCCGAGCGCACCGGCCTCGGCGACGCCAGGCCGATGGTCGCGGCCGCCTGGGACCTGCCGGCGGTCGAGGCCGAGTACGCGGTGTTCAGCACCGAATTCCGCTGCCAGACCCCGCCCGACGTGCTGGTCCGGCACATCGAGCTGGTGCACGCCTGGCGCCGCTTCCCGACAATCGACCCGGCCCTGCCGCGCGAGCTGCTGCCAGCCCGGTGGACCGGCATTCGCGCCGCGCAGCTGTTCGCGCAGCGCCACGAGCTGTGGCTGGGCGAGGCCCGCCGCCAGTGGCAGCGCCTCAACGCGGGCGACTGACCCGGCGCGCCCGAAGCTCACCCGGCGCCCGTGAAGGGGTGAACTCGCAACGTTTGCGCCCGATGGCATCCACTGAGAGGATGTGGTCAAAGCGCGACCGATAAAACGGGCAGCGTTCTGGCCAGCCGCCCTGATTCGCCTTGACGACGACTACGTGCACCCGGTGTAGCGACGGGACGGTAATGATGGGGCAGCTGTTCAATGCCTGCGACTACCTGCTTGACCGACGGCTGACTGCCGGCGATGGCGACCGGGTGGCGCTGGCGGGTGCCTTCGGTGACGCTGGTCCTGGCGAAGACGGGACTGCCCGCGAGATCAGCTACGCGCAGCTGCACGACCGGGTGTGCCGGACGGCCGCGGGGCTGCGCGCGGTCGGCCTGCTGCCCGAGCAGCGACTGCTGATGGTGATGGCAGACGGTCCGGAATTCGTCGTGACCTACCTGGCCGCGATGCGGATCGGGGCGGTCCCGGTCCCGGTCTCGACGATGCTGCGTGCCGACGGGATCGCCGAATTGCTCCGTGACTCCCGTGCTCGCCTCCTCGCGGTCACCCACGAGTTCGCCGCGGCCGCGGTAGCGGCCGCCGCGTCGGCCCCCGAGCTTGCCGGGCTGGTGTGGGACCTTCCGCTTACCGGGCTGGAAACGATCTGCGTGCCGGTTTATTCGCTTGCCGACCTGGCGAGCGCGGCTCCCGATGGGCGGGTGTACGACACCTGTGCCGACTCCCCGGCGTTCTGGCTGTACACCTCCGGGACGACGGGACAGGCTAAGGGAGCGATGCACCGGCATGGGTCGGTTCAGGTGGTGTGCGAGACCTACGGCACCCGGGTCCTCGGCATCCGCCCGCAGGACCGCTGCCTGTCGGCGGCCAAGGCGTTCTTCGCCTACGGGCTGGGCAACTCGGTGTTGTTTCCGCTGTCCGTGGGCGCCGCCGCCGTGCTGAACGCCCCGCCGTCCCGGCCGGACGCCATCTGCCAGGTGGCCGCGAAATACGGGGCGACGCTGTTCTTCGCCGGGCCCACGTTCTTCGCGAACATGCTCCGCGCCGGGCTTGCGGGCAACGCACTGGCCGGCGTGCGGCTCGCGGCGTCGGCGGGGGAGGCGCTGCCGGCGCCCCTGTACGGGCGGTGGACCGCCCACTTCGGGGTGGACATCATCGACGGCATCGGCATGACCGAGATGCTGCACATCTTCCTGTCCAACTACCCTGGTCAGGTCCGCGCGGGCACGACCGGCAAGGCCGTGCCCGGCTACGACCTCCGGCTCATCGACGAGGACACCGGCCACGAGGCGGGCGACGAGACCCCGGCGACCCTGTTCGTGCGGGGGGAGTCGGCGGCGACCGGCTACTGGTCCCGCTACGACGCCTCCCGGCAGGTATTCCAGGGGGAGTGGCTGCGCACCGGCGACACCTATATCCGGGACGCCGACGGCTACTACACCTGCCTGGGCCGCACCGGCGACATGATCAAGGCCGGCGGCATCTGGGTCTCCCCGATGGAGGTAGAGGCCAGGCTGCTCGCCCACCCAGCCGTCGGGCAGGCCGTCGTGATCGCCGCCCCGGACTCCGACGGCCTGGAAAAGCCCGTCGCCTACGTCATCCTCGCCCCCGGGCAGGCACCCGGCCAGACCGTGACGCAAGACGAGCTGATCGACTACTGCCGCGAGGGCCTGCCCTCGTTCAAGCGGCCGCACAAGGTCATCTTCACCGACTCCTTCCCCGCGACGGCCACCGGCAAGGTCCGCCGCGTCGAGTTGCGCGCCATGGCCGCTACAGTGCTCCTATGACGACCGGGACTCCTATCACGACGACCGGGCTGCGATGATCGACGAGCTTTCGCTGGTCGACGTTCACCTGCACGTTGCCCGGCTCCCCACCCTGAAGCAGGCGTGGAAGGACTGGGCGGACGACTTCGGCGATGCCGAGGTCCTGCGCCGGGTGTACGACCGCGACGGGACGCCGGACCCCGCTCGCCTTGATGACTACCTGGCGTCCGAGGGCGTCGACGTCGCGCTGCTCCTGACGGAGTACAGCCCCAAGGCGACCGGCATCCAGCCGATCGAGGACATGCTCCCGCTGGTGGCGTGCAACCCTGACCGGGTAAAGGTCATCGCCAACGTCAACCCGCACCTGCACTACCCGGTTGACGAGGAGGTCCAGCGCCAGCTGGACCTTGGTGCTGTCGCGCTGAAGCTGCACCCGGTGCACGCCAGGGTCGCGGCGAACGACCGCTCGCTGTACCCCGCCTATGAGGTCTGCCAGCAGGCGGGCATTCCGCTCGTCGTGCACTGCGGCACGAGCGTGTTCCCTGGCAGCTCCAACAAGTTCGCCGAGGTTACCCCATGACCACCGCGCCGATCGGCGTCGTCGGAGCTGGCACGATGGGCGCCGGCATTGCCCAGGTGGCGGCCGTCGCCGGCCACCGGGTGCTGCTGCTCGACGCGGCCGGCGGCGCGGCTGGGCGGGCGGTGACCCGGATCCGGGACCAGGTCAAGACCCTGGTCGCCAAGGGGCGTCTGGAGGTGGACGCGGATGGCCTCGATATCACCGCGGTCGATGACGTGTCCGCCCTCGCCGGGTGCGCGGTGGTCATCGAGGCCATCGTCGAGGACCTGGCCGCCAAGAAGGCGCTGTTCGCCAGCCTGGAGCAGGCCGTCGCGGCAGACAGCCTGCTCGCCTCTAACTCCTCGTCGCTGTCGCCTACCGCGATGGCCGCCGGCCTTGAGCACCCGGATCGGCTGGTCGGGCTGCACTTTTTCAACCCAGTCCCCCGGATGGAACTGGTGGAGGTCATCTCCGGCCTGGCGACCTCGCCCGCGGTCGCCCAGCAGGCGGCGGACCTGGCCCGCGACTGGGGCAAGACCGTGGTGTTCGCGTCGGCGACTCCGGCCTTCATCGTCAACCGGATCGCCCGCCCGTTCTATGCCGAGGCATGGCGGGTGCACGAGGAGCGGGCCGCGTCGTTCGAGGTGATCGACGCGGTGCTGACCGGGGCCGGCGGCTTCCGGATGGGGCCGTTCGAGCTGATGGACCTCGTCGGCCACGACGTCAATGAGGCGGTCACCCGGTCGGTGTGGGCCGCGTTCGGCTGCGACCCCCGGTTCGCCCCCTCCCTGGAGCAGCGGGCGCTGGTGGAGGCGGGCTGGCTAGGCCGCAAGTCCGGCCGGGGCTGCTACGACTACTCCGACGGCGGCGTCGCGATCAAGCCAGAGCCGGCTGGCGCGACGGGAGTGTGGCCCGCATCGGTAACCGAGTACGGGCCGACGTCGCTGAGCACGCTGCTGGCACGCTCCGGGGTGCGGGTGAACCAGGGCGACCCCGACGACGAGATGGGGCTACTTGACGGCACCGTCGCGCTGCCCAGCGGCGCGGTGCTCGACCGGTGCAACGGCGCGACCGCCTCGTCGGTGTCCTTTGCCCTCGACCGGCCGGTGATCGTCGTCGACCGGGCACTGGACGACGCGGCCGCGAGCGCTATCGCCATCGCCCCCTGCGATGGCTGCCCGACCGCCGCCGTCGCCGAGGCGGTCGGCCTGCTGCGTGCGGCCGGGCTGACCGTGTACGTGATCGACGACATCCCCGGCATGATCGTCACCAGGACCGTCGCGATGCTGGCCAACCTGGCCGCCGACGCCGTCGCGTCCGGCGTCGCGTCCGCCGAGGACGTTGAGGTGGCGATGCGCCTGGGCGTCAACTACCCGCGCGGCCCGATCGCGTGGGGTCAACAGTGGGGCACTCGCGTCGTCCTGACCATCTTGGACAGCCTGGAGAACTGGTACCGCGACGGCCACTACCGCGCCGCCCCCGCCCTGCGCCGCGCCGTGCTGGCCGGCGGCGGCCCCATGACCGGCATGACCGGCCCCGGCACCTCCCTGCCGTTCCCCAGGAACCCGATCAAGTAAAAGCCACCTCAGCCGCTCTGGCATTTAAGCGGCAATGGCGCCATCGCTGCTGTCGTAAGTTGTTATGCAATGCCCCTCCGGTGCTGTCATGGCGACAGTGATGGACCGTTACGTACAAGATGAGGCGACAGCAGCGATTCCATCGATGCTGTCGCGCCCCTTCTCGGATCGGTTGTTCTTTCACCTGCCGGCATGCGAGTGACTGGGTCTCGTCAGGTTGTAGACGGTGGTGCCGCCGATGGTCTGGGCGGTGAAGTGGGCGGCCACCCAGGATGCGATCGCGGTGGAACCGGGACCGCCGCCGAAGCCGCTGAAGACGCCCAAGCCGGTGGAGCCGCCATAGTCGCTGGGGTCGCCGGGGCCTCCCGTACCGCGTCCGACGTAGTAGTGGATCTCGTGGCCCGCGACCAGGGCCTCGAACCGCGCTAGCGTCGGGGCTGGATCGGAGCCGCTGAAGCCGCCGATCGCCATGACCGGGTCACCGCCGCTGGCGAGCTCGATCGGCGCCGCCTGCTGCGACCCCTCGGTGGCCGCGATCCACTTGTACTTCGACGCGTCGGCGGTCACCAGCGCGAGTAGTGCGCTGTTCACCCGCGTGTCGCCCAAAAGGGCGCCGAGGGCGCCGAGGCCACCGGTGCCGATTGCGTCGAGCCCGTGAGCGCGCCCGCCGGTCCCGGCCAAGCCGCCGCGCCGGGGGGAGGCGAGGCCACCGGACCCAGTCTTGCCAAGCGCACCGAGCCAGCTGAAGGCGCCAGCCACCGTCGGCCCGGCGGTCGGCATTCCCCCGGTGTGCGTCGCGGCGATCGTCTTGATCGAGTACGCCAGCGGCCCGGCCAGCGCCGTGACCAGCGCCAGCCCCAGTGCCGCGAAGCCCAGGGCGCGCCCGCCGGCGACGCCGCGCACGTCCGCCCCGCCGCGTGCCGCTCGCACGCGCACGCCAGTAGCCAGGATCGCCGCGCCTGCCCCGGCCGCCGCAACCACAATGACCCAGCGCAGCCACGGCAGCCACGACGGCGATCGGGCCAGCAACTCGAATCCCCACCATCCGGTAACCGCTACGGTGAGTGCCACGAAAAGGCGCCCGGCACAGCGGAGTCGAGCTTGCCGCCGCGCATGCGGAGCCAGCGCGCCGGGAGCCAGCGCGCCGGGAGCCAGTGCGCCGGGAGCCAGCGCCCTGCCGCCGACTCCGACGAGCGCGCCGATCGCCGGCGTGAGGGCCAGTGTGTAGTACGGGTGGATGATGCCCTGCATGTAGCTGAACGTCAGCCCGCTGACGGCCAGCCACCCTCCCCACAGCAGGGCGAAGGCCCGCACCCGGTCGGTACGCGACGCGCGTCGCGACACCCACAGCAGCGCCACCGCAGCCAGCAGCGCCGTGGGCAGCAGCCACGCCACCTGTCCGCCGAACTGCGGACCGAGCAGCCGGGTGATCCCCGTGTGGCCGCCGAACCCGCCGAACCCGCCGAACCCGCCATGCCCCGACAGGCCTTGGGCCCCGCGAGGGCCGCTGAAGCCGTCGAGCCCGCGCCCCGCCGCAGCATGTCCCGCCGCACCGTGCCCCCCGGGTCCGGCCGTCCCGCCGCGCTCGGTGCCATCTAGCCGCCCCAGCCCGTTGTACCCGATGGCCAACTGCAGGATGCTGTTGTCCGTCGACCCGCCGAAGTATGGCCGCGAAGACGCCGGGGTCAGCTGCGCGATCGCCACCCACCAGCCACTCCCGGTCGCGATGCCGGCACCGGACCACAGCAGCTGAACCACCCGCCGCCACATCCGGGACGGCCCCGCCCACAGGTAGGCTAGCGCGAAGCCGGGCACGACGAGGAACGCCGCCGCCATCTTGGACAGGAAGCCGAAGCCGAGCAGAACCCCGGCTACCACCAGCCACCGCGTCGCGCCTCGCTCGTTGTCCAGGGCCCGCGTCACCGCATACCCCGCACACGTCGCGAGCAGCACGAGCAGCGCGTCCGGGTTGTCGAAGCGGAACATCAGCGTCGCCACCGGCGTGGTCGCGAGCACGAGGCCCGCCAGCAGCCCGGCCCACGGCCCGAACCATCGCTTCACGCATCCGTAGAGCACTGCCACCGACAAGACGCCCTCCAGCGCCTGCGGCACCAGCAATGACCACGACGAGAACCCGAAGATCCGCGCGGAGATCTCCATCACCCACAGCGACGCGGGCGTCTTGTCCACGGTGATGAAGTTCGAGGAGTCGAACGAGCCGAAGAAGAAGGCCTTCCAGCTGCGCGTCCCCGCCTGTACCGCCGCCGCGTAGAAGTCGTTGCCCCACTGGTTGCGCGACAGCCCCCACAGGTAGGCCACCGCGGTCGCCACCAGCAGCCCCAGCAGTAGCGGCCGCGCCCACCGCGGGTCGTCCGCAGGTCCTCGCACCAGCCCCCGCGCCGGCGCGATCGTGGTTACTGTCAACTCCAAGCCCTTTCTTTTCCCCTGACAGAACGGACTCGTACGATTCCCCGCAAGTCACCCACTGCGGTACGCAGGATGTCGACCCTGGAATCAGGGTCGTCGGTCCAGTCGACGGGAACCTCGTGGATGCGCATCCTGGCCCGCTGCGCGAGCACGAGCAGTTCGGTGTCGAAGAACCAGCCGGTGTCCTCGACGAGCGGAAGTAGCTTGCGCGCCCGGTCGGCCCGAATCCCCTTGAACCCGCACTGAGCGTCAGAGAAGCTCGCCCTTAGTGCCGCCCGCAGTAGCAGATTGTAGCTACGGGATATCATCTCGCGCTTGACGCCGCGCGCTACCCGCGAGCCGCGCGCTAGCCGGGTGCCGATCGCCAGGTCGCTGTGCCCGGACAGCAGCGGCGCGACCAGCGGCGGCAGCGCGTTCAGCCCGGTGGACAGATCGACGTCCATGTAGGCGAGCACCTCGGCGTCGCTGCCGGACCAGGCCGCCTTCAGGGCGCCGCCGCGCCCGGCGGCGTCCAGGTGAATCGCGCGGACCAGGTCGATCTCGGCTGCCAGCAACTGCGCGATCTTCCAGGTGGCGTCACAGCTGCCGTTCTCCGCGATGGTGATCCGGGCCGAATGCGGGAAGAAGTCCCGCACGTAGGCGGCCAGTCGTCGCACGCTGGCCGCTAGTACCCGTTCCTCGTCCCTCACGGGAACAACGATGTCGACATCGGTTCCCCTGTCCCCATCCCTCATGCCTGAAAGCATGAGCCACAAGGATTAGTTGTATCCGCGTAGTAGCTAAGTGTTTGCTGAGAGTAACAATCGTCAAATGATGCCGTAGTCAGGCACAATAGGCAAGCGTGCACAACGGCACCATTCTCGTTACAGGCAGCTCAGGCCACCTCGGCGAGGCGCTCGTGCGAGTGCTGCGCGCGCAGGGACACATGCCAGTAGGCCTCGACCGCAAGCCCGGGCCGTACACGGACGTCGCCGGCGACATCGCCGACCGCGGGCTTGTCAGGGAAGTGCTGTCCGCGGGAGCCGTCTCGCGCCGCATTACCGGGGTCTTGCATGCCGCCACGCTGCACAAGCCGCACGTCATCTCCCATTCCAAGCAGAGGGCCTATGCCAGCTGGTGCATGCCGAGCATGGGCTGCCGGTGATCGTCTTGCGGACCTCGCGATTCTTCCCAGAAGACGATGACGATGACGCCGCCCGGGCCATGTACGGCGGCGACAACCTCAAGGTCAACGAGTTCCTGTACCGGCGGGTGGACATCGCCGACGCGGCCGACGCGCACCTGCTGGCGCTGGCTCGGGCACCCGAGATCGGCTTCGGCAAGTACATCATTAGCGCGACGACCCCATTCGCCCGGGACGACATGACGGTGGTACGGGGGGATGCGGAAAGGGTCGTTCTGGCTAAATTTCCCGAGGTCGCGGCGGAGTACCGGCGGCGCGGGTGGCGACTGCCCGCGCAGGTCGACCGGGTCTACGTGAACGCGCGGGCGCGGGCGGAGCTAGGCTGGCGGCCCAGCTACGACTTCCGGGCCGTGCTCGACGCCTTGGCCCGCGACGGCGACCCGCGCAGCCCGCTGGCGCGGGCGGTCGGCGCGAAGGGATATCACGATAGATCGACTGATGTCTATACGCCCTGATAAACTGGCCATCCGTTCGTGCAAGCGCGTTTGCGGCGGAACGTGCATCGGAAGCTGCAATGTGTCATGCAAGTGCATGGGATTCATTATGTGCCGCGCGTGATGCGGCTGGCGGGGTACGATGCTGGTCGCACGGGCTGGGGTATATACCAGCTAACTGGTATGAATAGGATCACACGGAGCAACATGGCGGGTACTGCCTGGCACCCTTCAGTAACGTGTCGAGCCGCTCATGTCTGAATGGCCCTTTACCTCGTACCTGGGTCCCATCGGCGCGCTGCCGACTGCGCCCAGGCTGGCGCGCGGCTTCGTGTTCGTCGTCCTGAACGGGTGGGGGCTGCCCGAGCCCGTAGACGTCCTTGAGCTGATCGCCTCCGAGCTCACGACCAACGTGGTCCAGGCCGCGACTGGCCCGAGCGGCCACCCCAGGTACGACGCGGACGGCAAGCTGCACCTGATGTGGCTGCGGGTGCTGTCGGATCGCACCAAGGTCATGCTGGAGGTCTGGGACAACCTCCCGGAGGCGCTCGGCGCCCCCCTCCCGCACCACGCCAGCGACGACGAGGAGTCGGGTCGCGGCCTGGAGATGGTCGAGATGCTCACCGAGGACTGGGGCTGGGAAAGCGTCAGCGGCTGGACCGGCAAGCGCGTCTGGGCGCTGCTGTCCGCCATCGACAAGGAAGACCAGTAATGCCATTGTTATATGGGCATTCGCCCAATGTGGCGGTCCGGCAGCGGCGCCACCCAGTCGGCGTCTGCCGCGCCGGTATCGGAAGTCTGCTCTTACCTGCACGAATTGCAACCGAAGCCGTCTTGCTGGACAGTATTCGTCGTGACCTCCATGCACGACGGATCGCGCCGAGGCCTGCACCTCGGCTGGATCCCGAACGAACCAGGACGACGCCCGCGTAACTACCCCGAGGCACCGCCGACGGCCCCCGGGCCGGACCCCGGCAAGGTTCGCCGGGTCCAGGAGGGGCAGCACTGGTCTGGCATGCGCCGTGTCCTGGTGGTCACCGGCCTGCTCGCGCTGCTCCTGTTCGGCGGTATAGGCGCGATCAGCCACAAGGTGCTGTTCTACGAGGTGGCGGCCGGTATCGCCGTCGTCTTCTGGCTGGGTGCGCTGGCCTCCGCGCTCACCCACCGCGGCGCCGTCAAGGCCCTGAGGAAAGATCGCGACATCCAGGAGCAGCGGCACGCCACCGCTCTGGCGGCTCATCACCAGTCGGTTGAGAAGTGGAATGTCGCTGAAGGCGAGCGAATCGCCGGCGCACCCCACTGGCTGCGAGTCTCGTCTCCCGACAGCGCAGGCCGGCTGGACGTCTTCGGCGGCACCGCGCCGGGTCGCCGTGGCATGCTGGCCGGGATCGGCCGGTCGCTGCTGGAACGGCACGCGGTCATCGTCTTGGACCTGTCGCAAGAGCGCGTGTGCGAAGGCCTCATCGCTGCCGCGCGACAGGCCGGGATCTCGTACCAGGACTACCACCTGCCGCGCGACCTGCCGCGGACGCCGCTGCTCGCCGGCATGACCGCAGAGCAGGCCGCCAGCCAGATCGTCGAGGTGCTTCACGCCGACGACCCGAACGCCACCGCTGCCTCCCGTGCCACCGACCTCCTGGTCGCGCGCAAGGTCATCGCAGCCCTCAGTGCTGACGGCGGTGCTGGCCACAACAGTGGTGACGACATCACGATGGGGCGACTGAGCGACGCCCTGACCTGTCTTTTGGCGGGATCACCGGAAGGAAGGCTGGCAGCGGAGTTCCCCGGCGACTTCCGCGGGCAGGTCGCGGGCAGCCTGATCCGGCTCGCCGCCGTCGTCGAGCCGCTGCGCGACCTCGGCAGCGAGATCCGGCCACGGCCGGCCGCCCGGCTGACGTGCCTTTCGGTGGAAGAGGGACCCCGGGACGTTGTGAATGACCTAACGGCGGCCCTCGTGGTGCAGTGGGCTACGAGTGCGATCATCGCCAGCGCGGGCGGCGCTGGCAGCGACGGTGGCGAGCGCGGGAGCAGCGGCGACGGGCCCGCTCCGGCGGTGATCCTCGCCGGAGCCGACGAGCAGGCGGCGCGTCACCTGCAGCGGCTGACGGCTGTGTGCGAGCGCTACGACGTGCCCCTGATCCGGACGTTCTCCCGGCTGAGCGCGGAGTCCGCGCGCCACCTCGACACCCGCAACACCGCGTTCATGAAGCTGGCGACCCGCGCCGAGGCGCTGCGGGCGGCAGAGCACATCGGCATGGAGCGCAAGTTCGTGGCAGGCCGGTTCACCCAGACCCGGACCGTCAGCCAGTCGCGGACGCGGACCACGGGTGAGTCGTTCACCCAGGCGACTGGCTACGCGCAGGGTGAGGCCGTCACGAAGACGACGGGCACGACCGAGGGCGAGTCGCTGTCGGAGACGGTCATCCAGCGGCATAACGACCGCGCCCACGATCACGCGGACCGCGGCGCGGGCAGCGATGATAACAGCAAGAAGCGAAATGTGTCGGGCGACTCGCGCCAGGCCAGGGCCGCCTCGGGACACCCGGGCCGCGATGACGTAGGCGGCGGCAGGGACTTGCGAGACAAAAGCCTGAGCGAACGGGACGCCAGCGGCCGGATCGATGCCTCCAAGGACGGGAAGGCACGGCCCGAGCGCGTCCCTGGCGGCGACCGGGCCAGGCCGTCGGCAGCGAGCTCCGGTAAGGCCGGCAAGCACCAGCCGTTCGTGTTCGACTTCATGACCTCCCGGACGAAGTACAAGTTCAGCCACCGCAGCGAGGCCAAGACCGAGTCATGGACCCGGACGGAGGAGACGAGCCACACCAAGACACAGGAGTTCTCCAAGACAGACGGCACCAGCATCGGCGACGAGGTCGCTTACGAGCTGACCTACGACCACAAGGTCGCCCCGGAGACCCTGATGGACCTCCCCGAGGACCAGATGCTCGCCCCTCACGTGGTGGAGGGTGCTGCCGTCCCCGACGCCGCTGGCGCAGCGACGTCCCTGCCAGCGGGGCCGGTGGCGAGCAAGATGATCGCCCTCGTCGTCAACCCGGAGGTCATCGGCTCGGCCTCGGTCGCCCACGTCGAGCCTGGCGAGATCCCGGCCTTCCAGCCACCGCCCCCGCTCGTCCGCTCAGACGTCCCCGATTCCCTCAAGGCCCTGCGCCCCGGCGGCCGACAAGGCACCTGACTGAACGAAGCTACCTACTCGTTCACCGGTCCGCGTGGCCGGGCCACCAGGCGCGGCGGCCGATCAGCGCCGTCAGGCTGGGGGAGAAGAACATCGCCATCACGTACGCCGCCAGCGCGATGCCGCAGGCCACCGCGAAGCCCACCTGGGTGAGGACCTGGTTCCCCGCCAGGGTCAGCGACGCGAACGTGCCGGCCAGGATCAGGCCAGCCGACGCGATCGCCGGCCCGGCGTGCGCTACCGCGTGCGCGGCGGAATCCCGTGGCGACATGCCTTCCCGGGTCTGCTCTCGAAGCCGGGCGATCATGAGGATGTTGTAGTCGGTTCCCAGGGCGACGACGAACAGGTACATGTACATCGGCAGGATGAACACCAGCCCGGCCTGCCCGGCGAGGTCCTGGAACACCAGCACGGTCGCGCCCAGCGTGGCGGCGAACCCCAGCCCCACCGACACCATCAGGTACCACGGGGCCACCAGGCTGCGCAGCAGCAGTCCGAGGATGAGCAAGATAATGACGGCGGCGATGGGGAACACGACCGCGTAGTCACGGTTGAGCGCCTGCTGGATGTCGGCGAACACCGCCGTCTCCCCGCCGACCAGCGCGTACGTTCCCGCCGGGGCGGCGGCGTGGGCATCGGGCCGCAACTGGTTCTTGATCAGGTTGACCGCGGCCGTGGACTCCGGGTTCTCAGTTAGGGAGACGGTGAACTCAGCGGTCGCCCCGTTCGTGCTGGTCACCGGGGTGGTGACCGTGCCGACGCCCGGTATCACCTTGAGCTTCGCCTCGTAGGAGGTCACCTCGGCGGCCGTAAGCGTGCCCGACGAGGCATGCAGGTACACCAGCGTCGGCTCGGTCTCGCCTGGCGGGAAGCCCTTCTCCAGGGTGGTCAGCGCGGTCAATGACTCCGCGTTGGACGGGATGCCCGCCGATGCCAGGTTGAACGTAGGCTTCAGCGACAGTGACCCGACCGCCAAGGCGACGAGCACCAGGCCGGAGACGGCCGCGAACGCGGCAGGCCACCGGCCCAGGGCGCCGCCGATCGCGGCGAACCGCGCACCGCGCGGCTCCCGCTGCCACGCCTTCGACGGCCAGAACACGGCCGTCCCGATCAGTGACACGACTGCCGGGATCAGTGTCAGGGCGGTAACGAGGGTGACGGCCACCGCGATGGCCAGGGTCGGCCCGAGCGACCGGAAGATGCTCAGGCTGGACAGGGTCAGCGCCAGGAAGGCCGCGATGACCACGCAGGCCGCCGAGGCGATCACCTCGCCGACGCGGGTGACCGACTGGACCATCGCCTCCTTCTTGCCGTCGCCGAGGCGCAGTCGCTCCCGGTAGCGGAACATCAGGAACAGGAAGTAGTCCGTCCCGATGCCGAACAGCACCACGAGCAGGATGGTGGCGTCGGAGCTCGTGGAGTTCAGGCTCAGGGCCTGGTTGACGTCGGCGATGAGGCTCGTCGCGACCTTGTACGCCAGGCCGATCAAAATGAGCGGCATGACCGCGATGATCGGGCTGCGGAAGATGATCGCCAGCAGCACCAAGATGAGCAGGAACGTCGCCGCCCCGACAATGGTCAGGGCCTTATTGCCCGACTGCTGGCTGTCGAGTTGCTCGGCCGCCGCGCCGGTGACGCCCTCGCTGAGGCCGGTTCCGGACATGAGCGGCCTGATGTCCGCGCGCAGCGCCTTGATGGCGTTCCCGGCCGCGGTGCCGCTCCCGTTGACCACGCTGTTGTCCATCGCGACGGAAGCCGTCTGCACCAGCTTGTTCGCCGAGGCTGGACCGGCCGTGACGGACACGATGTTCGGGATGTGCCTCGCGTTCAGCTCGGCCGCGACCCGCACCACCGCTGCCGAGTTCGCGGGGGTCAGCGGTCCGCCGTCGGGCCTGGAGAACACGATGATCGCGGCGTTGGCGGTCACGTTCCCCTGCTGCGGGAACGCCTGGGCTTGCAGCGTCTGCGCGCGGATCGACTCATAGCTGCTTGGCAGGAAGCTCGACTCGTTCGTCGTCGTTGGCAGCGCCGGCGCCGTGGCGATCACCGCGACCGCAATGACGATCCAGGCCCCGATGACCTTCCACGGGTTGCCCACCACGAGCCGTCCGAGGGCGGCGAAGAACCCGCCGCGGTGCTCCTCGTCACCGCCACCCGCGCAGAAGCGCTCGTCGGAGCCTATCGCGTCTGCCATGCCCGTCCTGCTGTCACACTCACCGTATTCCACGTAGCTACGGAACGTAACCGCACTCGATCGCATCCGGATATGCTCGCCCCGCTTGGCGCCTGCTACGAGGCCGGCCACACCAGGGCTCCCGCGCCAGCAGCGGCACCGGCCTGTCGATGTTCGCCGGATCGCCAGGCACGGCGGCTAGCGGGCCGTTCGCCTTCCATGCGACGATGCCGTGCGATGGAAGCGTTCAGCAGCGGCCACCAGCCGGGCCAGCCGGGCCAGCCGGCGCTCGGGGACGCCATGGGCGAGGCGTTCCTGGACGCGCTGGCCGGGCGGCCGGAGCCGGTCGTGGTGGAACGAGACGATGGCTTCATCGCCGTTGATGGCCTCCGCTACCTCGGGACCCTGGACGAGCGCGACGAGTGGGCGGTCCGCCAGCTGACAGGCCGGGTCGTTGACGTGGGGGCGGGGGCCGGGCGTGCCGCTCTCGTGCTGCAGGCGCGCGGCCAGCAGGTGACCGCGCTTGACACCTCGCCCGGCGCGGCGCGGGCTTGCCGCCAGCGGGGCGTCCGTGACGTCTACCTCGGCACCGCCGGCCAGGCAGCCGCCGACGGCCTGGCCGGCGCCTTCGATAGCGTCCTGCTGCTGGGCAACAACATCGGCCTGCTCGGCAGCCGGGAGGCCGCAGGCCCGTTCCTGGCAGACCTTGGCGCGCTGCTGCGCCCGGGCGGCGTCATCGTCGGCACCGCGTCCGACCCCTACCAGACCAGCCAGCGTGCCCACCTCGACTACCACGAGCGGAATCGCCGGCGTGGCCGCCTGCCCGGCCACGCGACCATGCGCGTCCGCTACCACCGGCTGGCGACCGACTGGTTCGACTGGCTCATCCCGTCTCCGGGCGAGCTGGAGGACGTCGCCCGCCCCGTCGGCTGGCAGATCACCGACCTGCGCCGAGGCCCCGGCCCCCAGTACGCCGTCGTCCTCGGCCGGATCAGCCGTCGCGGGAACAGCAGTGACACCTGCGCCCATCGGGCCGCTGGCGCTTGACCTGTCTCGCGAAGCCGGCATCGGCCACGGTCGGCAGGCGCTGGTGGCGCCAACCCGCCCCGTGGGAGGATCGTGCTGCCCTCCATGCCCCTACCCAGTGGCGCCGTGCGGCCGAGGAGGCCAGATGCGCATCATCGACATCCGGGAACGACCGATCAAGATCTCCCGCTACCGCGACCCGCGCATTCCCTCTGGCGGTCTGACCACCAGCCTCGTGGCCGTCATCACCGACGTGGTCCGGGGCGGGCAGCGGGTGGTCGGCTACGGCTTCGCCTCCATCGGGCGCTACGCCCAGAGCGGGCTGATCAGGGACCGCTTCGCGCCCCGCCTGCTGCGGGCACCCGCCCGCGACATCACCACCGGCGACGGCGCGAACCTCGACCCCTTCCGGGCCTGGGCCGTCATGATGACCGGCGAGAAGCCCGGCGGCCACGGCGAACGATGCGTCGCGGTCGGCACCCTCGACATGGCCCTGTGGGACGCCGCAGCCAAGATCGCCGGCATGCCGCTGCACCGGTTCCTGGCCGACCAGCTCGGGCGAAATGCCACCGCCTCGCAAGTGCCCGTCTACGCCAGCGGCGGATACCCGTACCCGGACAACGACATCACCGCGCTGTCGCAGGAAATACGGCGCTTCGCCGACCTCGGCTTCACCCACGTGAAGATCAAGATCGGCGGCGGCCCCCTGGATCACGACCTGCGGCGCATCGAGGCGGCCGCCGCGCACCTGGCCGGAAGCGAGTACCTTGCCGTCGACGCGATGAATGCCTACGACCCCGGCATGTCACTCACCGCGGCTACGGCGCTGGCCCGCTTCGGGCTGTGGTGGTTCGAAGACATCTGCGACCCGCTGGACTTCGCCACCCACGCGTGCATCGCCGCGGGCTACGACCCCCCGATCGCCGCCGGCGAGGCATTGTTCTCCGCGGCTGAGGCGGCACTGCTCGACCGGTACGCGGGCCTGCGGCGTGCTCGTGACATCCTGCTGTTCGATCCCGTGCACTGCTACGGCCTGCCCGGCTACCTGCAGATCATCGACACGCTCACAGCCGCCGGCTGGCCCCGGCGCGCCTTCTGGCCGCACGGCGGTCACCTGTTCAGCCTCCACCTCGTCGCGGCCCTCGGCCTCGGCGGCGCCGAGATCAGCCCGCTGGCCTTCCACCCGTTCCATGGCCCGCCACCTGCCCTGCCAGTGAGCGCCGGCCGCATCCACCTCCCGGACGTCCCCGGAATCGGCTTCGAGCTCCACGACGACGCATGGCAGGCCTTCCGGTCACTTACCACGCCGCGCGACTGACCACCTTGAGTGCCGTCCAGCCCTGAAGACCCCGCATCACGGGGACAAGCCCCCGCCAGCCGTCGACGTCGTCCACCTCAACCACGATCTCCACCCCCACGCCGCGAGGACCCGCGAAGTGGGCGGGACGGAAATGGTGCTGCGCGGACAGCGCACTGCGCCGCTGGAGCCCGATGCGCACCCGCCCCGCGCTCACCGGCACGTACCCCTGAGGATCGCAGCCCGGGGAAGGCTGCAGGCCCAGGGCAGCACCGTAGAAGGCCAGCGAGCGCTCAATGTCGTCCACGAAGAGCTCGAACCGTACGCCGACCGGAACCATCGCGCTCCCCTTGCCACGTGTACACGGACGGCTGGCGTATACTGCGCAGTCCAGCTGGGCGGAGGCCGATGGGGCGAATGGATGCTGCGCCGTGTCCATCGGGTATTCGCGATCGGGCTGCCAGAGCATCTGGCGGAAGGCAGACCAACCCGCGTGACACCGGCGATGGGATGGTCAGCGCCTGAGCCTGTAAGACAGCGGGAGGACCTGCCTTGACGGGTGAGCACGGCTAGGTTCGCAATTTATCTCGGGATCTGAGTAAGGGTATTTGGCTTGGCTAAACGGCGTTACTTTGGACCTTGTTTAGCTGATCGCCGCTGACCCAACCGTGCTCCCCCAGACGAGCTGACCGAATTATGGTCGCCACATTATTCACACGGATACTCTCCGCATACCAGTGACCGCTGACTGGCAACGTGGCCCGCACCGGCCCGCGCCCCTGCCGAGATCACCACCGACATCCGATGGCTGACCAAACTATGCGCCGGTAGTAAGTATCCAACAGTCTAGGATACGGGGACCTGACGGGGTGAGGACGACTTCAGTACGAGCTGAGCCGCGCTTGTGGCCGAGCAGATCGAGCAGTGCCCGTACCGAGGACCGCACTGCTGCCGCGTCCTCCTCCGTCAGCGGCGCGGCAATCCTGACCACGGTATGCATCCCATCCGTCGTCGTGGTCTGGACGATGAGTGTCTGCCAGTCGTGGTCGGGATTCCCGGCCAGCGGTTCGCCTGATCTCCCTTCCATGGCCGCCAACTCGGCCAGGGCGAAGCGCAGGCGATCCTCATCCCGCTTCCAGCGGGCCGGATAGTTCACTTGTACCACCAGGCCTCTCGAGTTCAGGGATCATCACGAGGCTGATCGGTCCAGTGTGGCAGCTCATGTTAAGGCCCTCCTGCAGCTACTTACATGATGAAAATAAACGACCAGGCGGCTATTCAGGCGCGGATTAATAGAGATACGAAATAGGACAAACGGCGATGCTGTCGCGCCTGCTGTTTTCCCCTTCATCTGATTGATGTGATAAACATCCAGCACCGCGTTCCCGTCTGGTTCCCGGACCGGTACCGCGGCGTGCCCTGGACGCCAGGCACGCCGGTATCAGGACGGGCGCCATCCGGGAACAGTCCCGACAAGCCTCGATCGTGCACACCGAAGCCAACGCCGAAGGAAGGCGCCATGGGACGCATGCTGATCGCACTCATCACCGGGCTCGTCATCGTATTCACGGCCTTCAGTACCGTCCGGACCGTCCGGGTGTCTGTACAGCAAAACCACGCTGCCCACCATGTCCTCGCTGACAATGAGGGGCCGATGGCACTGGTTAGGTGAACGTGGGAGGCCCGGGGCGAACTCGCGTTCTGGGCCGTTTTTCAGCGCTGATCTTGTTCTATTCCCATGGCGGCGAACAGGTCCCTGGCGGCGGATTCGCACGACGCCGCGGCTCGCTCATCACCAAGAGCCGCCATCGCCTGAGACATACCGGACAGAGCGCGAGCTTCCTCAGGACCGTAACCGATTTTCCCAGCCAGCTCGCGTGCCCGTGTATGAACATCGAGCGCTGACGTATATTCTCCCTTCAGCATCAGGAGACGGCCGATCGTATTCAGCGCCTTGACCCGCCGGGCAGGCGACGATGTGAGCGAGATGAGGGACAAGGTCCGGTCCGCGTAGTCCGCGGCTTGCGCGTCCTGATGCAGACGGCAGGAAACTTCAGCCGACAGCGCGAGCATCACGGCAACTAGGCCGGGCTCTTCAGTCGTCTCGTCGCACAGCTCACGTGCCCGGGTCAGGCAGCGCCCGGCCTCGGCGTACTCCCCAAGACCCACGTGCGCGGAGGCTAGGTCGGTGAGGGCTACCCACTCATTCCGTGGTTGGCCGAGCTGGCGTGCGACCTTGGATGCGCGATAAGCCGCGTGCAGGGCATCGCGGTATCGGCCCCACTCCGCATGCAGCGCGCTCAGCGCGGTGAGGGTCGGGGGCCGGACATCGCCGAGCTTGTCCTCGAGCTCGATCGAACGTTTCACGTGGACCGCTGCCTCCGGGAAATCCCCGAGCACGGTCTTATACCGGCCGAGATTTCTTTCACAGAAGGCCTCGATTCGCTGGTCACCGATCCGGACCGCGATATCGCGGGCCTGGCGTGCAGTCGCAGCGCCCTCGGCGTGTTTACCGAGCTTCCAGCAAGCGATGCTGAGGTTGACAAGCGCGAGCGCTAGCAGATCGGGACTACCGAGATGACGCCCGCTATCAACCGCGACCCCGCACAGCTGCCAGAATTCCTCCATGTAACCGCTCGCATCAAGGTAAAAACCAATATCGCGGGCCAGGAATATCGCATGGCGGTCGTGTTCAGAGGATTGAGCCAGCGTAACAACAGACAGCAATCCCTTGTGCTCACGAGTAAACCACTCCTGGGCCTGCCTGGCGTCCCTGATTTCCGGTACCCCCAACGGGTAGGGCGTGATGCCCGTGGAGCGTCGTGAACGATCCGCGAACAGCACGTCACAGGCCTTTCCGGTGACTGTCACGTAGTAATCGAGCAGACGCTCGATCGCCTCCGGAGCAGAGTCTCCCCGCAGCCTGCGGGCGAAGCCCCGGATCAGATCGTGGAATGTGTAGAGACCGATCGCGGGCTGCTGCAGCAAATGGGCGTCGAGCAGCATCTCAAGCACGTCCTCGGCTGCGGTGACACTGGTACCGAGCAGTGCGGCCGCGGAGTACACATCGATGGCCTCGCCTGGGTACAGCGCCAGGACAGCGAGTCCGGCGCGGCACCTGTCGTCAAGACTCGCGTAGGACAAGCCAAAGGTCCCGGCGATGCTGCGTCCGCCCGAGCTGAGTTCGTCCAGCCCTCGCGTCTCATCCCGGAGCCGCCCGACTAGGTACCGCAGCGTCCAGGCCGGGCGGTTACGCAGCCGGGCCGCTGCGATCCTGAGAGCGAGCGGCAGATGCCCGCACAAGCGGACCAGTTCCGCCGCGGCCTCGGGTTCGCTCATGACACGCTCTTCACCGAGGGTTGCCCTCATGAGAGCCGTGCTGTCTGCGGGCGACATCGGGCCAATCGAGATCCACGCGGCCCCGTCGAGTTCCACCAGCCTGGCCCGGCTCGTCAGGAGTACCAGGCAACCCGGGGAGGCCGGCATCAGTGCGCGAACCGGGGCGGCATCGGCGGCGTTGTCCGCTAGGAGCAAGACCCGCTTCCCGGTCAGCGCCGACCGCCACACCGCGACACGGCCCGCCACGTCGTCCGGTATGCGGTCCCCGGGAACGCCAAGGATCCGGAGAACGTCGTGCAGCGCGGCACTGACCGTAACGGGTTGTTCATCAGACGTATAACCGTGCAAGTCAAGATAGATCTGCGCGTCAGGATAATCAGCGGACAGCAGGTGAGCCGCATGGACGGCCAGCGAGGTCTTCCCGCATCCGCCCATGCCGTCAATCGCCACTATCCGCGTGCCATGCTCGCCTGGCGTCCGCACGTAGCTGAGGATTTCGTCGATCTCCTGGTGGCGGCCGGTGAAGTCGGACAGATCGTGCGGGAGAGTGCGCGGCGATTCGATCGTGGGGACTACCGGGCCGCGCGGGGTCCCATTTCCAGGGGACACGGCGAGCGGGGCTGCGGGATCAGCCGGCTCCCCGGGAAGCAGTTCTGGGCTTTGCCGCAGGACAGCCTCATACACTTGGGCCAGTCCCGGACCTGGGTCGGTGCCCAGTTCCTCGGCCAGCAACTCGCGCACCCGGCCATATTCCTCCAACGCCTCGGCTTGCCGTCCCGAGCGGTACAACGCGATCATGAGCTGGCCGTGCAGCGTCTCTCGCAGCGGATGCTGGTCGATGTATTCACGTAGCTCGGCCACCAGGCCTGAGGACTCACCAGTTTCAAGTCTCAGTTCGGTGAGCTGCTCAAACGCGGCCAGCCTTCTTTCTGTCAGCGCGACCGCGGCCGCTTCGATGACCGCGCCGCCCTCACCTGACAAGACCGGGCCGCGCCACAACGCGAGCGCCGATCGCAGCGCGTTCATGACCTCGTCGCGGTCGCCTGCTTCAGCAGCTGATCCCGCCTGGTGCAGCAACGACTTGAATTCCGCCAGGTCTAGCTGAGCGTCGGTCACGGCCGCGCGATAGCCGTAGCCGTCGGTGACGATGAGCTTGTCGCCGTCCGGTATCACGCGGCGCAAGTCGGACACGGCCTTACGCACTTGATGGGACGCCGTATCCGGTGGGTTCTCAGCCCACACCGCAGCGATCAGCCTCGAGACAGGCAGCATCTTTCCGTATTCCAGCAGGAGGACGGCAAGCACGCGCTCGCGGATCATGCCGCCCAGCCGCAGCCTGCTCCCAGCACTCCAAGCTTCCAGCGAGCCTAGGACACTGAAGCGCAGCGGCCAGTCTGCCCGTGCCACCACCGCCCCCTTCGGCAAAAAACCAAAAGCCGGACCTGTTAATATAGAAGATCATACGTGATTGGTCAGGTCTATTGTAATTGCACAGGTGTAACTCCTGAGAAACGAGGAGGCACCAGTGATTGATGTGGCGACTCGTAGCCGTTGAGCCAGACCTTGACCGGACCGCCCTGCTCAGCCATCGCTACGATCTGTTGCGCGACCCTCAAGATAAGTGTGGCGGCGTCACTCGCGATGAGCATCTTGAAACGGGCATTTCGGTGCACTTGAATGTGGTGGTGCTCGTGGTGTCGCCGGATGCTCACGCTCGCGGTGCTGCGCACGGTGGATGGGGCCGTTGCTCGCGCTTCGCGACCCGGACGAGGGGGAGCAGTTCGTCACGGAGTTCGCCCGGCGTGTCAGCCAGGCATGCCCGTCGCAGCTCATCGGCGGCGAACTCGTCGGACTGCTCCGCGTGCGCCGCGTGCCGGTGGTCGAGTGCCGGGGCCTGCCGTAATCCCGTGCACCGTTGACAGCCTCTGGCGCATCAACATACCCTTTCCCTATGATCATAGTGAAAGGGTCTATTCCGGCGGGTTCCATCGCCTTCCGGCTTGACCCCGTCTCCGGGGTCCCGACCTACTTGCAGCTTGTCCACCAGGTGGAGCAGGCCCTGCGGCTGGGCGTGCTCGGGCCGGGCGACCAGTTGCCCACGGTCAAGGAGGTCGTCGGGGGACTGGCGATCAATCCCAACACGGTGCAGAAGGCCTACCGTGAGCTTGAGCACCGCGGGCTGGCCGCCGGGAAGCCAGGGCAGGGCACGTTCATTAAGGCTGCCCTGCGGCGAGTCGGCGGTCCAGCGCAGGAGGCGCTGGCGCGACGGCTGGGGGAGTGGGTGCGCGATGCCGTCGCCTCCGGGCTCGACACCGGTTCCATCGACGCGATGTTCGCCGCGGCGCTGCGTGACCTGGGCGAAAGACGGGACGGGATGACCGCGTGAGCGTCCTGGAGGCCGTCGGCCTCACCAAGCGCTACCGCCGCGTTTGCGCGCTGGACGACTGCGGCCTGAGCCTGCCGGAGGGGCCGGTGGTCGCGCTGCCGTCATGCTGCCGCTGGCAGTCGTTCACGCCGAGTTCCTGCGGCCGACATACTTCCCGCTCGCCACGGCGGTCAACACGCTGCCGGCGGGGGGGATCGAGGTCGACTCCTACATCGGCGAACCGGACGGCCAGCGCCTCACCGCTAGGACCGCCCAGCACGTGCAGAACGTCATCGACCAGACCGGCAGCAACGCCGCGTTCCACCAGGCCCTCGCCAGGATGCACGTGGCACTGGTCTGGCTCTACCAGCCCGCGAGCCGCTTGTGGCAGCTGCAGGCCCTCGAGTCCGCGGGCCTGCTAGTGATAGCCGTGGCGTTCGCCGCCGCGACCATCGCGGTCGTCACCCGCCGCGAGATCTGAAGTCCCCGCCCCGCCCGCGGGCGGTCCCCGCTAAACAGGCTTGCCTGCCCAGTGGCGGGACGGCTTCGGGGGACGTGTCATCGTGATCGAACCTCGGGTCCAGCAGCCACAGCCTGATCTTGCCCGGCGTGTGCCGCAGCACCTCGAATCACGGCGCCTGCCCGGACTGTGGCCATTAGCCGGGGGCCCCGGCAACTGGCGGGCTCGATGATCCACGCCAGCACCAGGTGGCGAACACCTCGTCCCCGCCGGCTGCGCCCCCGAACCCCAGGACCCGGTAGGCATGATCGAGGGCATCCAGCGGGCAGCCCATCTTCGAGGACGTAATCGGCAGCGGCCCTGCCGACCCGGGGACGCCCGGCCCGAGGTCGAGGTCTGGCTTCGGTGTCTTCGTCGCCTGCGACGGCCCCGCGATCGATGCCGATGTCTATAGCAGAGCCGCGGCCGCGGCAGCTTGAGCCGGGAACAACTCGCGGTAGAACTCACCGCACCGGAACCGGCGGCCATGGTGATCGGATTGCCAGATGATGGCCGCCTGAGGACCGGATCGCCGCCTGATTACCGCCTGGACTAGGTAATCGGGATGGACGCCATCATCGCTGAGGTGGCGCGCGAACCGGACGTCTACTTGATCTCCAGTACGGCACGGAATGCCGTCGGCCGGTCCTGGCACATAAACAGGGGGCCAGCCTGCGTCAGGCTGCCGTATCCCATCGACGACCGGCCCATCGTGCAGACACCGGATGCGAGGCCACAGGAAGAAGCCCGTCAGGAGCGCATCCTCGCGATCTATCGTGAGCGTGACATCGCAGGCTTGGTTGTCGTCGATAGAGTTCCCGAGGATCAGATCCTCCACGACGGCATCTGTCGATATGACGGCCTCGTGCGCCGGGCCGCCCACGCATATTCGCAGATCGAACGGCCGGCCTGCCTGTGCAAATATCTGGCTCGTGCGGAAGAGCGATTCATCGGCAATGGAGTAGCCGCCCGCAAAAAGTGATCTTGGCATGGACGCCGCTGCGATTACTGTCTCGCATTGATACGGAATCCAGGTGCAGTCGGTTCGGCAAAGCCTGCGCTTAGCGTCGTTTAGGTACCCTATCATGCCTTCTGAAGATGCGATACATCCAATTATTTCTGAAACACAAAGCTGAGCTTTTTCTGGCAGGGATACCTGGCGAGAATCCCCGTGAACGACGGTGACGGTATCTGTCATGCCCGCCTTCCTCACTGTCTCCGCCGCGCCTTCCGCGACCTCCTTGAGGACTTCGATAGCATAGGAAAGATTCGCTCCAGCCATGACGGCCGCCACCGCCCAGAGCGCGTCCCTGCCTGTGCCTATATCGAGCGCGACTTTCCCTGGGGCGAGCTTTTCCAGTGCTTGAAGATAGGCGCGGTTGCGACTGCTTGGGATTGCTAGCGAATCATAGCTGAATTTGTCATAACAAGGATATTCGCCAGCTGACGGGTACAGCGAGTAGCGGTTCGATTCATAAGGTGAAACGCGTACGGGTACTCCAATATTTTCTATGCGCGGAAATGCCAGTTTCTCGGTCATGTCTGCCGCCTCCTTTAACGTCAGTCACAGAAGATCTCATTGGGAGCCAGGTGCGGCATGCCCAGCCGCCCCGAGCCGAGGTACCACAGCAGGCTGCTGACTATCCCGGCTGCGCCCGTCATGAACGCCGTGCCCAGGCAGCCTGTACGGTCGTCTATCCAGCCGACGTCACTTGCCGACCTGCGGGCTGTGCCCGCGATCGCGCAGACGATCCTCCGGCGGAACCCACCCTGCCAGCCGGCAGCGCCCGGCTGATGCCGCGATGAGCCGGCTGGCAGCAGCAGCCCGGCCGCACCGTGACACAGCCCCGCACCACCGACCCTGGCATTAGCAGGCCCGGGGATGGGCATCGCGAGACTGGGCAGCACAGCCATGACCTCGATCAGCGCCAGGGCGGTACCGGCGCTGCCGCGGCACATCACGTCGCTGAGCGCCCCGCCCTCGCGGCTGTCTGCCGCCACGCTCGCCGCGAGAGCGCTCGCCAGCACGTCGCGTGCCTGCCCGGCCTCCAGGTGCGCCAGCGCCTGGGCGCTGGCCAGCCAGAGTCCTTCGTCGCCATAGGCCAGTCCGCGCGGCGGCGTCCGGTCGGTTTCGTGCCGCGAGCGCATCCTCAGCATGTGCGCCAGTTCGAGCGATGCTGTCTCGAGCGCGTCGCGCGTCCGGCTGCCGGGGTCGCGCGCGATCAGGCCGCACAATGCCGCGACGATCCCCGCGAGACCGCTGAACAGGTCATCCCTGACAGCCGGGCGCGAGCCGAGCTCGCACAGGGCCTGCTCACCGGCGCACACGAGGTGCCGGTCTCCGGCCGCGAGCCCGGTCAGCGCCACAGTCAGCGCGATTCCCGCGCCGCCGCTGAACAGCCCGCCGTCGCAGAGCATGAGACCGGGTGCGGCCATCAGCGCCCTGGCGGCGTCGCAGCCGATGCCAACCGAGCCGCCGTCCAGCACGGTCCACGTCAGGCCGGCCAGTCCCCGGAACAGCGAGGCCTCGTCCAACCCGCGTATGCCACGCCGTACCAGCGCCCGGCAGGACAGGTTGAGGCTGCGCAGGCCAGCGGCCGCTACGCGTTCGGCCAGTGCCCTCGCGTCCTGCTCGATCGCATGCAGCGCCTCCGCGTCCTCGTCCCGCGTGGAAAGGTCTTTTTTCCGAATCTCGACGGCTTGGCTCAGCCACGGGAAAGGGCCTGGCCTGCCGAGCTCGTTGACGCCCAGCAAGCTGCTGGCCAGCGAAGCCGCAGACTGCCGCTCCGCCTCGGCAAGGATCGCGCGCGCGTCAGCCTCACTGACGGCGCCGGGCGTCTCCGCGTCTACCAGCGCCAGCTTCCCTTCCCGCCACCGCACGTTCGCCAGCGCCAGGTCTGACGTGTAGGCCCCGTGCCGGGTGAGAGCCGATCGCAGCATGCTCAGGCCATCCTCGAGGCGGGTGTATTCGTCGATGCTGCGCGGCACCGCCGCAATGTCGGCGCCGTCGCCGAGATCCTCCGCAATCAGCGCGGCACAATCACCGGCCAGGACTTGCGCGCGGATGCGAGGTACGGTCCATGCGGGCAGCCTGAGCATAGTCTCGTACTCCCCGAGGACACGCCGGACACCAGCCTGTCCGGTCAGGCGCGCTACCCCCCATTTCGCGATACCGGTAACCGTTTCGCCGTCGCGCGTGTAGGTGACGCGCGCGACCCAGCATGTGTTCCGCTGTAGCAGCTCGTGAGTCAGCTCATCCGCGCCGAGCATCTCGCGCAGCTGCCGGATCATGGCCGCCTCCAGGTCGGCGTGTCCGTAGCTGCCAGGGAACAGGTCAGGTTCCCAGCGCGGGAACGTGACGAATTCATCCCGCCGGTCCGGAATGTATGCGCCGTCCGGGGACCGGACGACGGGCAGCGAGCCGTGTGCTCGCGTTCGCACTCCTCCGAAACGATAACTCACGCCGCTGCCGAGTTCATGCCGACGATCCCGGCCCGGAAGCGGCCCGTGGAAGCCGCGAAGGGAATCGGCGAGAAGAGTGACTGCCTCTATCGCGCAGTCGCGTCCGCTTGGGTAGACAGTGATCAGCTTGCCTGCCGCCGGCCCGAGGACCCGTCCGCTCTCCAGCTTCCGGGCGATTTCGGGAGAACGAGGCCGCTTGTAGGGGAACCGCTCGAGCACGGACTCCGCATGCTGTATGGCATCCATTATCTGTGTGCTGGCGACATTGATATGGATCTTCCAGCCCTGGCGATAAATAGGCAAGTGGCCGGACCACGACCATAGCCCGGCATGCGGTGCCTCGAAGTGATCTGTCCTTTCGGCAAGGTGTGTCATTTCTGTGCATCCGCATCGCAGGACGCGCACCGGAAGGACATGCAGTCAGTGTTTATCTTCCACTGGCTGGCCGCTACGTTCACGCTGCCCTTCAGGGAGCGTACGGAGAATACCCCGGATATATATCCGATAACTTCCTGCGCGTACGCGGTGGCCGCCGCGGCGATTCCGATTCCGATTCCGCCTAGCCGCCGGGCTGCGTCGCCCGAGCTCAGCGGGCGGGATGAGCTGCCGAGAACTCCCCGTACGCCAGTGTCCATCCAGGCCAGTACGCATTCGATGCACGGACTTGCGGACGGCCGAAGGAGGGGACCGTAGGAGGAGTAGAACGTGGGCAGTAGCGAGCAGTCGGTCTGCCTCGCCGCCGCGCCCACCCATCGCAGGAGGTCTGGCCAGGGATCGTCGGCCGTCACGACGGCGATATTGCAATCGCGCACTGCCGTGACCGCGCTGTCGCGGTCCCGAACCCGCATCGCCATCTGCTCGACCCGTGCTTCCGAGTCGTACTCGCGCAGGATCTCGCCGAGCGCGGCGACCTTGGCTATCCCGATGTCCCGCTCTCTGTAGAGAAACTGCCGCCCGAGGTTCTCCAGTTCGACATGATCGTCATCCACGATCCGGACCGCGCCCACTCCGGCGGCGATCAGCTCGAGGGCGAGCATCGCCCCGGAGCCCCCCACGCCGATCAGCGCTACTTTGGCACCGGCGAGCCTCTTCTGTACCAGAAGCGCTCGCTCCGTGCTGCGGAGCATCCCCGCGAGCGAGATGATCTGCGAGCGCATACGTGCGTACTTGTTCACTGACAGCCACGGGACGGTGGCGGGCAGGGACCTCATCAGCACGCCCTTCTCGATGAGACCTCGGGCGAGCTGGAGGAACGCACTTGCGTCGCGTTCCGTCAGGCCGGCCGTGGCGTCGGCGAGCAGCTGTCCGCGCGCGACCGTCCGCATCAGCAGGTCCAGGCTCTCCTTCTCACGCACGCGCAGGAGGCGGCCCGATGGATGGACAAAAGCTGCCTGCTCAAGCTGAATCCAGTCGGGATGCAGCTGCAGCCGACTGATCGCGGCGCTCATGACCACACACTCCCGGTCGGCGCGCCGGGCACGATGATGACAAGAGGCGGTGTACGGACGGTATACGTGTTGAGCAGCCCGCCCTTCTTACAGATCCCGTGCAGTAGGTCTGCCTGGCGATGCTCGACGTGCAGGCTGCCGAGCGCGGCAGCGGCATCGAAAGTAAGCCCGATCGCCTCGCTCGCTGCGGATTCCCCGGCGGAGTCTTGCTGCCAGCACCTGATCCGCATGTCGATGACCTTCTTGCCGCGCCGGAAGCAGGCCGATTCGACATCCGTCACCGTGATGGCCTCTCGATAATGCGGGCATCTCGCCTCAGCCGCACAGGCAACGGACATGTTGCCCAGCCACGGCTCCGGGCTGATGGCGCTGCCGGTGCGCAGGGACATACAGCCAGCGCTAGGCGACGTGAGCGGGTGCACTCCCGATGCTGACGTCACGACTCCCAGGTCGTCGACCGTGCGGCGCGTTATCGCCCCGTCCATCATCGGGTGATAAGTGACCCGGATTCCCGGCGCTTCGATAGCCGTGCCGACGGTACGCAACTGGTTCTCCGCATAATGCCCGAGTAGCTCGTGCGCCAGCGTCGCCGCCGCCTGGCCCGTGAAGCGCAGCGTGACCGGTGGTCGCCAGTCAGGCCTGGCCGCGTACGCGACCCGGATCGCGGGGGGTGCGGACTCTGCGGCATCGACAACCGCCGCCTGCGTCAGCGTCCCGGCGACTATGCGCTGCCGCCACATCCGGGATTCCTCATTGGTGTCATAGTGGTCGATCAGGCCCCAGATCTCCTCGTCCTCGGCGAACGTCTCGCCCTGCCAGAGCCAGTACCTGGCGACGCGCTGCTCCATGATGGTCGCTGCTCGCGGAACTTCCGGGAGGCCGGGTTGCGGTGCGGCGCGACCTGGCCGGGTCAGCAAGGGGAGCGCGCTGGCCTCTAGTTGCTCAAGGCTCAGCCGCGCCGGCGCCGGCCGCGGCTTGCCGAGCAGCACTTTCAGGCCGATGACGAAGGGGATCTCGGTGAGCCGCTCGTCCCGGCAGATGACGACTCCTCGTACGCCCCGCGTGGTCTGGTCGGACCCATCGGCTGTGGCGATGGCGGTTTCCCGCCGCTCGGCCCACGCATAGCGAAAGTCGCCGAGGACACGACGCAGCGACAGCCACGTCATCTCGGGTATGGCGGACATAACTCCGGCACCTCCGTCAACGGCTGCTCATTCAGGCGGCTTGCGGTCAGCGTCCGGACCGACGGCAGCGCGCAGATGCTGAAGGGAATAATCAGGCCGGCCACGCCACTTGCGATGAGAACCGGGGCCGGACCCGCGATGGCGGCCAGCGGTGCGGCGAGCAGGTATCCGGCCGGGAGCAGGGCGGTAGTGCCGATGTAGTCGTAAGAGCTTATCCGGCCGAGGACCTCATTCGGCAGTTTGGCCTGCACCGTGACATCCCACCACACGTTGGACAACGCGACCATTACTCCGCTCACGAGGCACGCGACGCACACCACCGCGAGCGGAGCACGTATCCCGAGCATGAACAGCGGCCAGGAGAAAAGCGCAGTGGCCCACATCATGGAGAGGACGGGCCGCCTCGGGTGCATGTGCAGCGCGGCGAAACCGCCGAGCAGCGTTCCGGCCGACAGGCAGACCTGAATCGCAGACCAGGCGGCGGCGCCGCCCAGTGACTCCTTCACGATCACCGCGCCCGCGATCATGAAGGGCGCGTAGACGAGCATGTGCCACAGTGAGATTCCCGCTACCGATCCGGCCAGCCACGGGCGCGACCGGAACTCCGCCCAGCCCGTACGCAACTGCGCCGTAATCCCGGAATCCGTCTGTCCCGGCTGACGTCCGGCACGCAGCAGTGCGATGACACCCGCGGCACTCACATAGCAGCCTGCCATCGCGAGCACGGCGATGCCGGGGCTGAGCGCGGCGATGAGGACCCCGCCGAAACCGGGGCCCGCGATGCCCGTCGCCGCTTGCGTGATCCCGCGCAGCGCGTTCGCGTCCCCGAGTCGCTCCGGGGACACAGTCTGCGGTAGCAGCCCAGCCATGGTAGGCGTGGCGATGGCGCTGATCACACCCACTGCGGCGTTGGTGCCCGCCAGCACTTTCAGGTCTACCTTGGACAGCAGCATCAGGAGTGCGAGGGTAAGCCAGACTGCTCCGACCGCGGCGCATCCCAGCACCATCAGCAGGCGCCTGGAGATCCTGTCCGCCAGCACTCCGCCGAATAGCAGGAAGACAACAAAAGGGATCTCGCCGCTGGCGAGCACGATTCCGAGATCTGCGGCGGAATGCAGTGTGTCAAGCACGGTGAACGTTATGACGACGACCGACATACCCGAGCCGAGCGAGGCGATAGCCATCGCGATCAGCAGCCTGCGGAAATCGGCTTCGCGAAGCACTGAGAACTTAGACCACTTAGCTGTCACCTCCTAGTCATCTGCCTTTCATCGTCCCGATGCGCCAACGAGCTTCAGTGTGCGGCGGCCCGGCAGCCGGCCAGTGAGAGTCATCCACCTGCTCGGCCCGCGAGCCAGCCGCCGAGGGGTCTGCCCGCGGATGGCGGCCCCGCCAGTAGTGCGCAAGGTCAAGGTCCGGGCCCCGCCACGACCGGTAGACTTCATCCCAGCTCCGGAACCTGTCTGGCGGCAGCAGCGAGCATGGATGAACAGGCTGCGCCATGTCCTGGATCCTGAAGTCCATGGACAGCCGCATGCGGTCAGTCACATTGGGCAGTGCGCGGTGTACGGTCAGGCCCCGGAACACAACGGCGTCGCCGACGTCTAGCTCGGCGGCCGACCACACAGCAGAGTCGCCGGTGAGCACGACTTCCCCGCCGATCCCTCGTCCCTTCCCGCGCGGCCATACGCCCGTATGATGCGAGGCCCTGATGACGGCCACCGGGCCGTCGTCCAGCCGGCAAGGCATCAGCGGCACCCAGACGGTGGCCGTATCCTGAGACCCCCGAATGGTGGTCCAGTCCTGGTGCGGTGGTGTGGGGTTTGTCCCCGGGAACACCATCCTCAGGACCAGCCTGGGAAGCACGAAGAGCTCATTGATGCCGAGCGCGATGGCCAGTGCGCGTACGCTTTCGCTGTGCGGCAGTCGGTGAACCACGGCTAGCGCGAGTGCTCGACGGTAGGTCCGGACGTAACTGAGATCTGGATCGGCGCACCGCATGGCGAGGTTGGCACGCAGAACCTCGCCATCTGGGTCATGAACCCATCCCGCGCTATGCAGCAGGGTCCCCAGACTGGCCCTCGCCTGCCGGATCAGCTCGGCGTCGAAAAGGTCGCGCATCACGAAGGCGCCGTCGCTCTCGAAACATGCCTTTATCGCGGCGGGACTGTCCTCGGCCGTAAGATTTGTCAGGGTGTCTGTATGCATCAATTCAGCGCCTATCCCGTACGGACGATGCCTTCGAGCGGCTCTCGAAGGCATCGTCCGCCCGCCATCGGTAGTTACGGCCTGTCGCCTGGGTACTCGGGCAGAGGTGCCCGCGTGAAGACGCTAACCCGCCAGTTGCCGTCATCCTTGACGAGGATCACCGCGGCATTGGACTCGAAGTGCTCGCCTTCGAAACCAAGCTCACTGCGGTGATAGAGCGCGATGGCGGTGTTGGGGGACATAAAGCGGACGTCGAAGTCGCTGAGCGCCGGGTGGTCTTCCTGGGTGGGGAATACGTGCTTGCTTACCCGCAGGGTGGTATCCGCGGCGGGCATGGCCTCGACATCCTCGGATGTCACGTTGAAGCTCTTCCCGTTCACCACCATGCGCAGCTCGTCGAGCTGGATCTCTCGGTGATTGCGCGCGAATTCGTCGATGGTCCAGTGCTCCCACTTGTTGACCACGTCCAGAATCTCGTCGACGGGGCCCTGGAATCCCTCGATTTCGGTTGCCCAGTCCACGTGACTCTCGTCCCAGGCCATGTCCCCAATCCGCGGCTCCGTAAGCGCGAAGTCGAGTACTTCTTCGTGCAGTGCGCTCTGCTCGCCACTGAAATCCGGCTTGTTTTCCTCGAACATCATTCGGACACCTTTCCTCGTTTGATTGGCGCGACCACCGATGGACGTTAGGCTTGAACCTTTTATGGTCCGCTGTCCAGTCGCTATCGTCGCCGATAGCTGAGCGATGGTCCGGTGCGGCATCTTGTGTCAAAGGTTCCAGCATTGTGTTCCCGTCTGGTTCCCGGGCCGGTACCACGGCGCGCCCTGGACGCCAGGCGTGCCGGTATTAGGACGGGATCAATCCGGAAACAGTGACGTGGCCGCGCGGTACCTCGTGGCGTACAAGGCCTCATCCCGAGCATTCCCTCGCCCGTCTCGCCCCAGGCCAGGCCGCGTGGCTTGAGGGACGCTTCGAGGCCGACGGGCTGCACGGTGCCGCCGTCCAGCATCTTCTGGGTCGCCGGGTCGAGCACGACGCGGCGGGCTAGCTGTGCCTGCCGGGCGAAGGTGAGCAGGATCTCCCGCATGACGACAGGCCAGGCGATGTCCTGCTCGAGCAGCGCCGCTGGCAGGAAGATCAGGTAGACCGCATCGCCCTTGAACGGCGCCCACGCTCCGACGAAGTGCGTCGCGCCCCGCGCCTGCCCGTCGAGGCGATTGAGCTCATTGACGTCACCGAGGTGCGCAGCGGGCACCGACATGGTGACCAGCAGGCCGTTACCGAGGTCGCCCCACGTCGTAAGGCTGGCGTTCACGAGCGCGGTCGGCGGGCCACCCGGAGGGTCCTCCGGGTGGCCCCACCGGATTTCCTCCCCGTATCCGAATCAGTTCGCCGGCATCTCGCAGGAGAGCGGGTATGGGTTCGGCTCCGGGCTGTACCACGCGCCTCTCCCCTCGGCCAGCATCTCCTCCCGCAGGCCCGGGAAGGCCTTCTGGAGGTTGATCGCCAGGTCATCGGCGGCCTTTTCCTTACTGGGCTCGATGATGAGGTCGTAGTGGTAGACGACCTCACTCCAGTCCCCAGCCGCACGGTAGGCGCCGTCCGCCTGGTCGAGGATGCACGGCCTCCCGCCGAGTTGCTCCGCGGGTTCGCTGGTGATCTTCGCGGTCGCCGCGGCGACCTGCTCCCGGACGCACCAGGCGGCGAAAGCCTCTAGGACCGCTACGTTGTGCGGGCCCAAGACGAAGGAGCAGGTGATCCAGAGCCTCTCGCCATCGGTGCCTTCGCGGGTACCGGGCGCGATTATCCAGCGGCTAGTACTACAACGGTGGTCCGTGATCTCTGGTCCGGCGGGCGTAGTGAGACTTGCGGGCGCTGGCCTGGCGGTAGCGCCGCCAGTGTGACCATTGCTCGTGGAATGCCTTCGGGTGGGTGACTCGGACGTGGAGGTTGAACAGGCGTCGTGACTCGGCGGTGGTGAGCGGGATCAGGTCGCGCCCGTTATCGTCGGTGATAAAGGCTGGCGGGGTGTATGTCCTGGGCGGGGTGAAAACTTGTCCACAGGCGTCAGGCCCCCTTTTGAGCGGGGCTCGCCGCGATCGCCTGCGCTGGCGGGGGCCAGCTCCGGCAGGGGCGCGCCGGGCCGGGATGCGCGCGCGGTGATGGCGAGGAAGGCGTGGGCGAGCATGGACAGGGTGGTGTGCCGGTACCAGGCGCGGTACTTGCGGACCTGGTAGTGGTCCAGGCCGGCCTCGTTCTTGGCCTCGGCGAAGCAGTCCTCTACTCCCTACTACAACAGCGACTTGTTATCCTGCGTGGCGTGGCTGCGTGATCTGAGGCCCGCGGCTGGCCAGGGTTGGTGCATGCTTGCTGTCGTGGATGACGCGTGGACCGCTGCCGGGGACGGGCGCGCCGCGTGGTCGGAGTCGTTCAATGAGATGTTCATGCAGGTTGCCGGTGCTTTCTCGAATGCACGGGTGTGTCGGCACGGGCGGGCTTACGTTCTGGGCCTACTGTCGCAGGCGGAGCGGAAGAACTCCTGGCAACTGGCGGAGTTCGCGGGGGACGTGGCGCCGGACGGAATGCAGCGGCTGCTGAACTCCTCGCCGTGGGACGAGGACACTGCCCGGGACGCGCTGGCCCGCTATGTCGTGAAGGCGATGGGCGACCGGCGGCGGTGCTCGCGGTTGACGAGACGGGGTTCCTGAAGAAGGGCACATAATGCCGATATCGGCATTATGTGCCTTATGGCGAGCGAACAGTTATGCCGTGATTGATTTCGGTGCGCATTGTTATCCGGCCTGGCCGTTCTCTGTCCCTGGCATAACTGCGGCTGAGGCCGTCGTCTCTCCAGGCCAGAGTTGATCGAGGAATTCGAGCAGGCTGTCGGGTGCGTGGTAGCGACCGGGCTGGGTGCCGCGCCCTTGCAGATCGATGCCATCGTAGGCGCGCCCGACTACCGGGCCGAGGCATAACGGGCCATGTACACCGAGAAGCAGCGGGAGCTGTCGAGTTAGTCAGCCACCCGGAGCCTGGCGCCCGCGCCCAGGGCCTCGGCCGAGCCGTCCCAACGCCACTGGTCGGGGCACTCCAGGTGATCGTCCACGACGCTCTCCGCGTGATTGCGGGCGTTGGCCATGGGGTCGCCGAATCGCTCACTAGGATCGCGTGCGGGTCGGCGAGCAACTCCTCATGACGGGCGACCACCTGCCTGTTCGGCCCCCAAACCTCGTACGCATAGTTCACGAAGACGCCGTAGTACGTGATCCCTTCCTCGTCTTCGTCGAAGATCTCGGTCTCTTCCCAGGCTGTGGCGGTTACCACGATCTGGGGCCCCTCCGCGTCCGGTGCCTGGTCGTCCATCCGGAGTACGACCGACCAGGCATCATCGTCGGGTTCTGGACCTCGGGCGACCCGCCATGCCCGGGCCTGCAGCGGTCACGAAGTCCGCGGCGGACCGGAATGGACTCCGGGACGGCACTGCTGGAGGCTGTGACTACCGTAACTCTTGTGATTGATGAGAATGAATACCATATTTGCGCCTGGTGAGAGCGCGTTTCCATCGGAGGGTCGGGTGAGTGTGTTCGGCAGTGGCCGCGTGGTAGCGGCCGCGCTGCGGAGCCGGGTGCTGGAGCGTCTTGGTGCCGAGCCGGAGTGGATCGACGGCGACCACGACGACGATTTCATCTGCTGGACAGCGGGCCCGGCGACTACCTTCTTCTGCGTAGAGAACGGGCCAGATGACGCACCTGACCTCGGGGTGCTTCGGGTCTTCACCCCAGTGGCCACGGTCGTGGACCCGGAGACGGCGCTTGAGTGGTGCGGCGCGCTCAACACCTGGGCGACGACTAGTACTACAGCAGCGGGCCGCGACCTCTGGTGCAGCATGGCCTGGCGTCCGGCCCGGCGCCACTCGCATCCCGTCCACCGCGCATCGGCTTCCACGGTCGACTGCAGGCGACCGCTCAATTTATCTCGAAGAGTTTTCCGGTCGCGAAGACTTTTCCACGTTATAACGTGGAAAAGTTTACCTAACCGGAAAACTCTTCGGGATCATGACAGCGGGCCGGGACCCGCTACATCTCAGGACTCCGTTGTAGTACTAGGCTAGTGCGCTCGTAGTCGGTGAGGTGTCGTGCTGCATGGGGCGATCCTTCCTTGTATGGGTGCGGGTTCCGGCGGCATACGGTATGGCGTCCGCCGAGGTTGGCCTTGTGGCCCGCGTGGCCATGCCGGGGAGCTGGTCACGGCCACGCGGGGGGCTGTTAGGCGCTGGGGGCGGCTTCTGCGTTGCTCTCTTCCTCGTCGGAGGGGTTAAGGAGTTCGGCCCAGACTTTCTTCGTGGCGCGTCCTGGCACGGGCTCCCAGCCCCAGGTGGCGCTGAGCAGGCCGAGCAGCTCTAGGCCGCGGCCGGACTCATCGGTCGCCTGGGCCTCATGCTGCACGGGGACGCCGACCTCTTCAGGGACGGTGTCCCACAGCTCGATCCGCAGGCGCTTACGGTCAGACAGCAACCTTGCCCACAGCAGGTGGAGGCCGCCCAAGTCGTCATAGCGGGGTCGTCCGTCGGGGCCGGTGGCGGCCGCACATGCGTTCGTGGCCAGTTCGCTCATCAGGAGCTCGGTGTCGTCCTGGAACGCGGCCAGGCCCCAGACGCCGAGGACTAGCGTGCTGAACGTGCGGACGAGCCTGGGAGCGGTCGGTAGCGCGACGAGCGGACCGATGCCGGCGAACAGCGGCCAGACCGTCAGGTCGGCGTCGCCGGCATCCAGGCAAGGGATGGCCGTCGGCCGGGGGACTTCCGCGGCATGCTTCCGTTCCCAGCCCAGTGCCTTCAGCCCGTCTGCAACCCTGGCGAGCAACGCGAGCTCCAGCGGCTTGTGCTGCGCAGGCATCGCGCCGTGTCTGGCGGCTGGCCGTCCAATGTCCCTGCTCGGCCGCCGTGCGTCATCGGGTTCCCATATGCCTGAAGCATCCTGGCGCAGGGCCGATACCAGCAGGTGGCCAGCGTCAGCCACCATTGGCCAGGTAGCTGGAGCTGGTAGACGCGTGCTTGTCATCTGGCTACCTCCCGGCGGCGCGGTGCCATTGGTCGCTTGTTGGGTCTGGCGCCCCGCCGGACGGTTGCCGGGACGGACCCGGTGCAGTGCAGCGCGTCCGGCGGGGCGTAGGGCAACAATGACGGACCTGGCGTTATGTGCGGAATGGACTACACGGTGTCGTATAGGGGCCTGGCGGGTCGGTGTCCGGGAACTTCTGGCGGGCTGCCGGGCTGTATCCGGTGGCGGGCCACTTGTATCGGGTCGAAACCGCGCGTTGCCCGCGCCATCAGGGGTTTGCGATGCACACTGGCAGTGGAGCGGCAGATTTACGGGGAGTTGAGTCTGATGGCTGAGGAAGACCCGGATCGTCGGCATTTCGCCCGGCTGCTAAAGGCGTTCAGGGAGGCGCGCGGGCTGTCGCGGGCCGAGTTCGGCGCGCTGGCGGGCTATTCGGAGTCCACGATCAAGAGCTTCGAGACCGGTCAGCGGGCGGTGTATGAGTACCACGCCCGGCACTTCGACGAGGCGTTCGGCCTGGACGACGTCTTCGTCCACGAGGCCAGCCGGTTCGGAAAGGCTGGGTACTCGGCGGCCTACGGGGCGTTCATCGACGTCATGGCCGAGGCGGACGACCTGTACTGGTTCGAGCACTCTTACGTTCCTGGCCTGTTCCAGACGGAGCGGTATGCGCGAGCGAACCTCGAGCTTCATCCTGATGTCAGCGAGGAACTGCTAAACGAGCGACTGGCGGCGCGACTGGCCGGGCAGGTGGTACTCGACCGCCCATCCCATAAGCCGAGTGTGGGCCGTGCTGGATGAGGCGGTGCTACGCCGACGGCTGGGCGACGCGACCGTGATGCACGAGCAACTCGGAAAGATGGTCGAGGTGTCGCGCCTGAAGCACGTGAGCATCCAGGTGCTGCCTGGCATGGAGGGGCATATCGGGCTGCTGGGGACATTCGTCATCGCCGGGCGGCGCGGGCATCCGACTATTGTGCATAGGGAGGCCACAGCCGATGGCCACGTGACCGATGATCCCGCCATCGTGGAGCAGACGATGCTGGTCTTCAGGTCGCTGCAGACGCGGGCGCTGCCCGTGGAAGCCTCACGAGACCTGATTGCAAGGGTGGATGACGAGCAATGGAAAGTACCAGCGCGAACTGGCGCAAGAGCTCTTACAGCGGTCCCAACGGAGGGCAATGCGTAGAGGTCGGCACCTCCGCGCACCGCGCCGGGATGCTCGGCGTCCTAGTGCGCGACACCACCGACCGCAGCGGCCCCGTGCTCTGCGTCCGCCCAGCCGCCTGGAGATCGCTTACCGCCGCCGTCCGCGAAGGCCGCATCACCGCCTGACCGCTCGGGTGGATGCAGGCCTTAGCTGCAGGCCTGACCCGGTTCTCCCCGGCCAAGCCGCAGCGATGGGTGATTGCCTCCCCGGCGTACGTCACTTTGCGTAGCACGGCCGGGTGAGCTAGCAGCCCGGTGATCGGTTGCACGCTGCCCCCGATTCCCGGGTGAAGCCCCGCGGCACGGCGGGGAGGTCCAGCTTGGCCAGGTTGGCCGTGGTCGGCGGCAGCCACTGGAAGTCGAGCGTTGAAAGGAGTGTCCCCCACCTGGTGACCGTCTCGCGGATGGGCAGGTAGGTCGCCGGGCTTACGTACCAGGTGGTGGTGAAGCCGCCGTCGGTGGGCGTGGTGAGCCTGATGGCGGTGACGCCGCCGACGGCGGCGGTGCTGTCGGCCTTCAGCCAGCCGCACGACTCCCAGGAGTGGAGCAAGGCAGCCATCATGCTGGCGTTATCGGGAATCCCGGACTCGTTGGCGCTGTCGCACGTGAAGGCGCCCTGGGCACCCGCCTGGGCTGCGGCTGAGGGTGCTGAGGGGGTGCCGAGGTGACGGGATGCGCGCGACCAGGTCCTGTCCCGGTAGCTGATCTGGAACGTCGTCCTCGTAGTGCTCGTAACAGCGAATCCAGACTCAGATACCAGCTGGCCAGACGCGAATTCCTCGACCCGTAGCTGCGAGCCCCTCGCCCACGTGTCCCTCACCTCCGGGCCAGGACGCGTGGTCGACGACTGCATGAAGAAGATGGTGCCGGCCGGCACCGCGGTGAGTGCCTGGGTGGCGTGGCTGACGACGTAGGCAGTGTCCTGCGCGGCGGGCGCTGCGGGGTCGGGAAGGATGAGCGCGGCCGCGACGGCCGCCGCCCCCGCCGCCGCGATGGCGGTGACGCCCGCGGCCACGCGCCGCCGGCGGGTGGCGCGGATGGCGCGGCCGCGGCTGGTGACCTGCTCTTCCGGGACGTCCATGTGCGCCCCTTCGACGGACTGCCGCACGGTGGACCAGTTCTGCTCACGCTCGCCGCTCACCAGCCGAGCGTAGCCAGCCGGTCCCTCGCTCCGCCGCTACTTCCGCAAGAGCCGATCCACGCGGGGGAGGCCGGGGGCTGCGGTCACGATGACCGCGGGCAGGCCGGCTAATGATGCGGGCGTTTCGTGACGTGCATCACGGCTCTGCAGCCTGGTGGCGCGTCGCGAATCGGCGAGCTGGCGGGCGAGGTCGGAGGCGGCTCGGTCGGCGGCGGGGGAGGTCAGTCCGTGCTGAGCGGGAACATCAAGCCGAACGCCGTGACCAAGCTGTCGGCATTCAGGCTTGAGGGGTTCATGGACTTCGAGGTTGGCGGGCACGGCTCTGATGATGAGGTCCGCGCGAACCTGGTCGCGGTCGCGCAGGCAAGGGCGACCGCCAAGTACGGCGAGACCTTTGATAAGGCAAACACGATCCTGGTGGGAGATACGCCCCGCGACGTGCGGGCGGGCAGGGATGGCGGTGCGCGGGTGGTGGGAGTGGCGACAGGGTCCGACAGTGTCGAGTCTCTGCGCGCTGCGGGCGCGGATTTTGTCCTGCCGGACCTTCGCGACACCAGGGCCGTGGCTGAGGCAGTGACAAGCCTCGTGGGCTAGCGGGCTGGCTTCGCGGGCTTAGCGCTCAAGGCACTGGTCCGCTGCCGCCAGAAGCCAGACTCCTGGATGGGCGGGGGTAGCCCGGTCGTTCGGCCCGGTCGCATACCGCGCCGTCGCCATCTGCAGGCACCGCCACGACGACGCCGGCCAGGGGTGAGGCCCGATGCCCTCAGCGACCACCTTCCTCGTCATCTTCTCCGTCATCGTCTTCATCAGCGGCTCCGCGTTCGGCGCACTGGTGCTGTTCTCCGTCAGCATTCACCGGACTCGCCGTGCCTCGCTCAGGCCAGTCTGCTGACCTGGATTCCCAGGCCAGCGGCAATTGGCGGGTCGGCTCGGATGACACCCCACCGGATGCCATCAACGGGTACAGCATCTCCTACGACGGGACCTCGCTGGTTTTCATCGGGTCATCCGAGGCAGTGGCACTGATGGGCACCGGCGGCGGCTGGACGTACAACTCGTGTAGAAACGGAACGCCTTACGGCAACGGCGCTGCGGCTGGCATCGCGATCGACCCAGACCACGGAATCTGCTATTTGACGTGCGCCGGGATAAACCGGCACGAAGGAGGAGATGGAAGAGCTCCACGCCGAAGGGCTAGCGAACCCACGGCGGCCCCGAGTCATGCGCTGCGTCCTGCGAGGGACGTGGTGAAGCGTTGACAGGGGTACGTGCAGGCCGGGCTATTGAGCCGCGAAAAGCAGAAGACCGGGGCGCCGGGGGAACGCTGCGGCGGTAAAGACGCAAGCGGCTCAGCGCCAGGGGTCTCTTTTATCGTAGTGCTTTCGTCGCGCTGTGCTGACAACGTTGGCGCACAGATTTATTGCATCGATAAGGGGTTCGGACTATGAGTGACTTTACTTAGATTCAGGTTGTGAATCCGCTAACTGCGTCGAGATCACGGCTCTTCCAACCGGTGGCCGCGCGGTCCGACTTCAAGGACCCGGACGGCGCAGTCCTCTTCTTGGACTCCGGCCTAGTGGGCTATCCTAGTCAAGTCGCTATAACGCACACGCTAAAGAAGCAACCCCAGACTGCCGTTCGGGGGGGTTCCTCATCTCCAGGCGCATCCGCAACAGCAGCCTCTCGGAGTACGGCAAGACGCCGAGCAGCATGCGGGAAACGCCCTTGGCGGGGCGGGGGAGTTCGTCCGCAGCGACTTCTTCGTATCCTCGTCCTCGCCGACGCCCACCTGGCAGCAGGCGACATCGAGTAGGCATGCGACGTAGTCCTCCAGGCGCTCGCCGCCGGCGAGCAGATCCGGTCAGCCCGGTGCATCAGCTACCTACGCGAGTTCATGAACCACTTGCCACCCACGGGCAGCCGTGAACTCGCTGACTTCCGCGAGCAAGCCGCGGCGTCTCGACTGTGGTGGATAGCCTCACGGGCCGGACAAGCCCGTCGCGAGCTAGCTAGTTCGGCCACTAGCTGACATGATGCCTAATTCGTTACCTGTAGGGGCGCAGGCAATTGGTCCTGCTCGTTAGGTTTGTGGGCATGTCTGACGGGACCATGGAGCAGTCGCCAGCCGAGGATGATCTCGACCGTGCGCTGCGCGAGCTTACCGAGGGCACGGCCGGCGAGGCCAGGTTCACGGAACTGTCGGCCAAAGAGCGCGCGAAAGCCGCGAAGGAGCAGTCGAAGCAGGCACGGCAGCGGGCCAAGGCGCGGGCGCGACAGGCCCCTGGGCCGTCCGACGGCTGGCGCGGCGGGTACCGGTACGACCTGCCAGCCCGTCAACTGCGCAAGCAGGGCCGCGCAGCCAGGCGACGCCGGGCCCTGCGGGCAACCGCCTGGACTATCGCGATCGCGGTCCTCGCGGGCGCAGGCGTGCTCGCCTACCAGCACCTCGCCAACAAGCACGGGGGGCTGGCGGCCGCGATATCAAGCGCCTCGGGCCTCTCACCGGTCAAGCAGTCTGGTAGACCGCCCGCTGACCCGTTCGGAAGCACCCCGGCCGACCACTGGGCGAATGGCGCGGCGGGAATCGTGACGCCAGCCGCGAAGCCGGTAGGTCCCTTTAGCGCCGCCCAAGTGGCGGCTGCGTACGCGACGACGCGCAAGCTGCTCATCGCGGCCAGCCTCAACAAGCAGACGCTGCTTGGCGGCGCACCGACCGCCTTCGCGGATCTCCTCGCCCCACAGGATCGCGCCCAGTTCCTCGCCGGCCTCAATACCCGTGGTACGACCAAGACCGGGCAGGAGCTGAGCACCCGCACGTGGGTGACCTCATTCGCGCCCGGTTCCGCCGACATCATCGGCTCGGTCATCAAGGTGCACGGCTCGATGAGCGCCCAGGCCGTCCACGAGTCCGGCACCATCGCTCTTGCCATCAACGTCAACTACATCTTCGCCTACCCCGTCGAGCCCCCTGGCCAGCCAAGTGACTGGATGCGCGTCCTCGCTCACCAGTACGGGTCCTTTGACTTCGCGCCGTGGGATGACCCGGGTGGCCCACTGGAGGCCTGGTACCAGGGCATCGACGGAAGCGCTGGCGGCATGTGCGGGATCAATGACGGCTACATCCACCCCGACTACCCGAGCGACCGGGCAGTGCCCGAGCCTTCTGGACCCGCCATCAATCCTTACTCGCCCCCCACCCGGTCCACCGCTCGCGGTCCCGCCTGCGGTGGCCAAGCACCCACCTGACGCACTTGCCAGTTCTCCCCCCAACGGGCACCCGCCGACGTTCCGATCCTGCTGCCGTCTCGGAGCGCGGCAGGTGCCCTGGGCGAGGGAGGCGACGGGCTGTGCACGTGTGCCCGCGCTTATGGCGCCCTGCGCGTCGATCCCGGTGATTAGCGGCCGGCTGGCGCTGGGCACCTTGGCAGCCAGCCGCGCGAGGCTGCCGGCCGCCAGCACTACGGCGTAACCCGGTCGTTCGGCCCGGTCGCATACGGGGGCTTGCCCGGACAGGGACCCCCGCCCTGACCGCCGCCGCGGCGCATCTCCGCCGGAGCGGCACCGGGCATCAGGGCTGCCCTGGACGATTGAGGCTAGCTGAGTGTTCTATCGCGCGACGGCGTCCGTCGGCGGCTGCAACTCCGGGTACAGGTCAAAGCACTCTTTGATTGTCTCGGCCGATTCCGCGGTGGCAGCGAGACGGGAGAGGGTGTCGAGGGATGTGTCGAGCTCGTCGTGCGGCTGATCGAGGGGCTCCACCTTGAGGCGGTCGCACCAGTACCAACCGGAGACCTCGACCTTGTTGAGTGCGGCGACGTCATTGATCAGGCTGCCCCGCAATTCGTCCCAGCCCCACAGTTCTCCGTTGCCGTACGCAGCCGACGTCGAGACACCGTCGCGACATTGGCTCCACGCGGTGAGGCCGTCTTGGAAGTCCTCGCCGGTCAGGTCGCTGCGTCCAGTCTGGGGGTCCGTGAGCAGCCAGCCATTACCGTCCCAGTACTCGACCACCCAGTGGTCGATCCACCGTTGGGCCTCGAAGTAGCCGGCGAAGCCGCACCGGATGCGGGCAGGGGTACCCGTGGCGCGCAGCAAGGCGCAGTGCAGCAGCGCGAAGTGGTAGCAGAAGCCGACCATTCTCCGTTCGGCGGGCCGCTCAATGCCCAGGGGAGCCGGGTCGAGGCTGATCACGTTGTCCAAGGTCGCCTCGGCGCCGACGGTCTGCATATGCGACATGCGCTCGGCCGGAAACAGCAAGCCCTGAACCTTCGCTGTGAAGTTGTGGACAAGCAGCCCTCGCACGATTGCGCTGAGCGCCTCCGGATCGGCCGGAAGGCCGAGTGAGATGTCTCTGTGGCGCCCGAGGTCGGAGGTCGGCTCGGCTGCCGGTAAAAGCGGGTGATCTCGCTCACAACGATAGGGTACGCGTCTATTCCTGACACCACATGTCAGTGAGCTGCTCCCCGTCCTGCTTGCGATAGGTTCGTCACGGTATGGTGCAGATGTGGCGTGTCGCTGCCCGGCACGAGGAAGCCCCCGGTAAGTGAGCTAGTCGATCAAGGTTCGCTTGATCGACTATCAGGGGCTTTGGTGCTTTTATACCGTTCTGCGCGTCTTGTGGCGCGCCTCGCTCCCGGCTCGGAGATCTCCCGCCCCTGTCGGCAAAGGGCAGTCCCCGCTCAACCAGGTTGCCGTAGCGATCGTACTTGTCGCACCACCAGGTATCGCCGTCCACATGCACCGTCGCGTTGCGGTTCTTGACTTCCATCGCGAATAGGCCGCCTGGCCCTAGAAGCACGCTGTCGATCTCGCCGCGGCGAATCTTGTAGCCCCGGAACAGTACCCACTCGTCGCCGAGGGCCGGGATGTCCACGGGGGGTTGCGGTGGGTGACCGGCATGGTGGCGGGGCGGGGTTCGCGGGCGATCGAGGGCAGGCGCCGCCAGCCTGCACGCTCGCCTTGTTCATGATCGCATGCTGTTAGCGGTGCTGGAACACCGGTAACGACACGCGATCATGAAAACTGCTTGAGGCGCCATCACCTCGGCCGGCTCGCGGCACGAAGCCGGGTGTCCGGCAGGCACCCTGCGTGACCAGACGGCGAGAATTTGGACAAAGCATCCAAATGCCTAAAGCTCATGGCATTGGTGGCGGGCAGGGTGATCTTGTGGCTGCTGCGCCTGTGCCTGGCCCCCGCGTCCACGCTCGCGGGGTTCCGGGCAGCCGTCACGCAGTGTGCAGTCGGTTGGGCGCGGGAAGGAAACCGTGCGCGGCCCGTCTGCAGCGTGGCCGTGATCCCGGTATCACCCGGCAGATGGACAGTCCTGACAGTGGAGGAAATAATGAGGCAGCTTGCAACCTTGAAGGCTCGGGTCCGCCGGCGAAGGCCGCCGGGCGTCATCCGGGTCCAGGTACCTCCGCCGGAGGCCTAGGTGAACAGGGCAACGGATCGTGACGCCAGGACCCGGGCCCGGCTAGAGCAGCACTGGCAGGCATCCGAACGCGGGGACGCCGACGCTGAGCACGCGATCTACGCTGAAGACGCGATCTTGGACTACCCGCAGTCTGGGGAGCGCTTCCGCGACCGGTCAAGGATCCGGGCGCAGCGTGGCGGGCACCCGGCCGAGCGCCACTTCGCCATCGTGCGGATCCAGGGCGGTGGCGACCTTTGGGTGAGCGAGTGCGTGATCACCTATGACGGCGTGCCCACCCACACGGTGAGTGTCATGGAGTTCGCCGGCGACCTGGTAACGCATGAGACCCAGTACTTCGCCGACCCTTTCCAGGCGCCTGTCCAGCGGGCGGCGCTAGCCGAGGCGATCCCGGGCCGCGACCGATGAGCCTATGGGACTACAGGGCGATCGGCGACAGCGAGGGGCGCTCGCTAGGTGTCTCGCCGTTCTAGCAGCCAGCCGCCGGCCGTCAGAAGGACTGCCGGGTAGAGGACCACGATGGCGAGCTCCAGCCAGGGGGACCAGCCGAAGCCCGGTACCGGCTTTACCGCGGCCAGGGAGTTCCCGGCGATCAGCTCTGGCAGCAGCTTGCCGTAGCCGTGGCCGGCCGCGCCGATGATGAGCGGCAGCACGAACAAGCCGCCGATCACGGTCGCAACCGCCGCCGCGCCGTGCCGGACCAGCGCCCCGACGCCTAGGCCCATGAGGCCGGTCAGCGCCAGGTACGCCCCCGTCATGAGGACGGCCCGCAGCACCTCGGGCGAGGCCAGGGACGGGTGCGGGACGGCCGCCCGCAGCACCGTCGTGCCGCCGAGGAAGGCCGCCAGCACGGTGGCCTCGCCGCAGGCGAGGAACACCACGCCCCACACCAGCGCCTTCGCCGCCAGCACGAGCCAGCGGCGGGGGATCGCGGCGAAGGTCACCGCCGCCATGCCCGAGTCGAACTCCCCGGTGATCGCCAGCACGCCGAGCACGCCGGTGACCACCTGGCCGAGCACGACGCCCGCGAGTACGTTGCTCGTCGGGTCGCCGCCGGCGTTGCGCGTGTTGTACCCGGTGAGCATGCCAAGAGCCGCGGTCGCGGCCATTCCGATAAGCAGGGTCCACCGGACGGCTGGCAGGCTCCGCGCCTTGCGCAGCTCCATCGCGACCGCCTGCGAGAACGTGTACCCGGTCATGTGAGGCTCCCTTGCGTCAGCGTGAGGAACGCGTCCTCCAGCGACCCACCGGCCCGTGCCGCGAGCTCGCCGGGGGTCGTGTCCGCCAGCAGCCGTCCCCGCCCGACGACGATCAGCCGGTCGGCGGTCAGCGCCATCTCGCTGATCAGGTGGCTGGAGACGAGCACCGTCCGGCCCCGCATGGCCACCGATCGCAGCAGTGACCGCATCCAGTGGACGCCCGCCGGGTCCAGGCCATTGAGCGGCTCGTCGAGGATCAGCACCGTCGGGTCGCCGAGCAGGGCGGCGGCCAGGCTCAGCCGCTGCGCCATGCCGAGGGAGTACCCGCCGGCCCGCCGCCGCGCGGCGTCCGCTAGCCCGACGTCGCTGAGCACTTCATCCACCCGCCGGGCCGGGATGTCACTAGCGGCGGCCAGCGCGAGCAGGTGCGCCCGACCAGGGCGACCCCGCTGGAACGCGCCGGCCTCAAGGACGGAGCCCACCGTGCGCAGCGGCCAGCGCAGGGACCGGTAGGGTACCCCGTCTATCAGCGCAGTCCCAGCGTCAGGCCGGGCCAGCCCCAAGATGAGGCGCATCGTAGTGGACTTGCCCGAGCCGTTCGGCCCGAGGAAGCCAGTCACCATGCCCGGCCGGACATCGAAGGTCAGGTCATCAACGGCGGTTTGCCCGCCGTACCGTTTGGTGAGGCCGCCAATTGTGAGGCCAGTGCCGCAGATCATGCTCTGACGCTAGGACCCGGGTCCCGGTCGCGGCGTCGGGTCCCGGAGCCAACTTCCGGTGCCCCCGTAGCACCCAGGTATGACGACCCTGGCGGGACGCCACGATGCCGACAGCGCGGTTACCCTCGCATGCATGAGGACGACGGGCTGGGTTGGCAGCGTGACCGCGCTGCGGCCGGTGCTGACCGGGCGTGACGAGCCGCCCGCGTGGCGATCTGCGGCCATGCGCCGAGTCGCGTTCCTCGCCGCGTGGCTCGGCTGGGCGCTGGTGCTGGTCCTCGACGTGCTCTCCGCGTCGGACATGGAGACGCGAATACACCAGCTCGAGCATTTTCCTCACTTCGAGCATGGCAACCGGGCATGGGCGACGGCGGCCCAGGACCACCTCCTGCTCTGGATCGCCACTGAGCTCGCCGTCAGCGTGGCGATACTCCTGCTGCCCCGGTTCCCGCTGCTCGGCTGGCGGGTCGCCTGGCTCGGCGTCCTGGCCACCCCGCTGATCCCCGGCCAAAATGAGGTGGACACCGGGTACTACGCCATCGTCACCGTCGCGTTCGTCGTGGCGGGGCTGCGGTACGGGGCGCCCAGGCTGTGGTGGATGGCCGTCCTCATGCTCATCCCCGCGTGGCTGTGGACCCCGCCGCTGTTGGCCAGGACGCAGGGAGACTTCCTGCTCGGGTCGCCTCAGCCCAACTGGACCTACCCGGTCCGGCTCACCGTCGGGCTGGCGGCAGTGACCGCCCTCGTCTACGCGGCCGGGCGGTGGCGTCGCGACCGGGCGGCCCTCGCCGCGCAGGCCCGTGAGGTCCAGTGGCAGGCGCGGGAGGCCCGTCGCCAGAGCGAGCGCGGGGCTGTCCTGGAGGAGCGGGCGCGGATCGCGCGGGAGATGCACGACGTGGTGGCACACCACATGTCGATGATCGCGGTGCAGGCTGAGACCGCCCCGTACCGGATCGCTGGCCTGCCCGCGGGCGTCGAGGCGGAGTTCGCCGCGCTCAGCCAGTTGGCACGCGAGGCCCTCGCCGACATGCGGCGCCTGCTTGGCGTATTGCGCAGTGCCGGACAGAGCAGTGCCGGAGAAAGCAGTGCCGGAGAGCCAGGCAGTGAGCAGGTACCGGATCTTCTCCCGCAGCCGGGCCTTGCCGACGTGGACGCCCTCGTGGACAGCGCCCGCCGGGCCGGCGCCGAGGTGGCCTTCGAGATGTCCGCAGCTGGTGGCCGGGTCCCGGCAGTTGTCGGCCTCACCGCCTACCGGATCGTGCAAGAGTCGCTGTCCAACGCGGGCCGTCATGCCCCCGGTGCCCCGATCACGGTGACGGTGCGAGAGGGACCCCGGCTCGTTCGGGTGGAGGTGGACAATGGCCCCGCCGTGCTTCCGCCCGCTCCTGCCTCCCAGGCCGCTGTTCCCGCTGGCGGCGGCCACGGGCTGGCCGGGATGCGGGAGCGAGTCGCGCTGCTCGGCGGGCGGCTGTCGGCGGGGCCGCGGGCCGATGGCGGGTTCGCGGTGCGGGCGGAGCTGCCGGTGGCTCAGGCGCTGGACTCCCCGGGCATCCGCGCCAGCATCGCCGGCGACCACTGGCACCAGCCGGGTCAGGTCCCTGTCAGCGCAGACCCGTCGTGATCCGCTGCCTGATCGCCGATGACCAGGCGATGGTCCGCGAGGGGTTCGGTGCCCTGCTTGGCGCGCAGGACGGCATCACGGTCGCCGGGCTGGCAGCCGATGGCGCGCAGGCGGTGCGGCTGGCCCGAGAGCTAGACCCTGACGTGGTGCTGATGGACGTGCGGATGCCGGTTATGGACGGGCTCGCCGCCACCCGAGAACTGCTGCGGGCCGACGGCGCCGGGCCGCGCGTCCTCATGCTCACGACGTTCGACCTGGACGAGTACGTGTACGAGGCGCTGCGCGCCGGGGCCAGCGGGTTCCTGCTCAAGGACGCGCCCGCCGCCGAGCTGGTCCACGCGGTGCGAGTGGTCGCCGCGGGCGACGCGCTGCTGGCCCCATCGGTGACCAGACGGCTGATCGCCGACTTCGCCCGGCGATCCCGGCGTCCGGTCGGCCGGCAGGCGACCGCGCTCGCGCAGATCACGCCGCGCGAGGCGCAGGTGCTGACGCTGATCGCGAGGGGGCTGTCCAATGCCCAGATCAGCGCCGAGCTGGTCATCGCCGAGCAGACCACCAAGACCCACGTGGGCCGCATCCTGATGAAGCTGGGCCTTCGGGACCGCGCCCAGGCCGTCGTCTTCGCCTACGAGTCCGGCCTTGTCGCCCCGAGACAGTGAGTCGCCCCGAGACAGTGAGTCACCCCGAGACAGTGAGTCACCCCGAGACAGTGAGTCACCCCGAGACAGTGAGTCACCCCGAGACAGTGAGCAGTCAGCCCAAGGCAGTAAGCACCTCGGCGAGCACGTCGAGGAACTGGTCGGCGTGCCCGGCGTTGAAGGGCAGTGGCGGGCGGACCTTCAAGATGTTGCCCGCCGGGCCGGTCGCGCTGATCAGGACGCGGCGGTCGCGCATGCCGTTGACGATCTGCGAGGCGAGGGCCGCTGACGGCGCGCCGGTCGTCCGGTCGATGACGTCGATGCCGAGGTAGAGGCCCGCGCCCCGGACGTCTGACAGCATCGCGGACCCGGCGGCCACGTCCACCAGGCGCGCGTGGAGATAGGTCCCCGCGGCGGCGGCGTTGGCCTGCAGGCCCTCGTCCTCGATCACGTCAAGGACGGCCGAGGCGGCGGCGATGCACACTGGGTTGCCGCCGAAGGTGTTGAAGTAGCGCACCTTACGGCCGAAGTCCTCAAGCACGTCGCGGCGCGCCACCAGGCCCGCGATCGGCAGGCCATTGCCCATCGGTTTGCCCATGGTGACGATGTCCGGCGTCAGGCCGTGCCGCTGGTAGCCCCACCTGTGGCTGCCCGTCCGGCCGAAGCCGGACTGCACCTCATCAGCGATGTACAGCCCGCCCGCCTGGTGCACCAGGTCCTGCACCGGACGCAGGAACCCGGCCGGGTCGGGCAGCACCCCGTCGGAGGACAGCAGCGAGTCGGCGAGGAACGCGGCCAGCCCGATGCCTCGCGAGCTCAGGTCCTCGATCGCGGCGGCGACGTGCTGCGCGAAGGCGGCTCCGGTGGCTTCCCCCAGTGCCGGGTCCGGCGGGGGGACGGTGGCGATGTGCGGGCCGGCCGGGACGCCGCGGCCGAGGCTGGGGGATGCTTGCGCGACGGCGGCTGTCACGCCGTGGTACGCGTTGGCGGTCACGATGACCCCGGCAGCCCCGCTGTAGTGCGCAGCGATCCGCAGCGCCAGGTCGTTCGCCTCGCTGCCGGTGCAGGTGAACATCGCCCGGTCCAGGCCGAGACCATGGGTGGCGAGCAGTCGCTCGGCGTACTCAACCACGCCCGATGTCAGGTAGCGGGTGTGCACGTTGAGCGTAGCGGCCTGCTGCGCGATCGCCGCGACCACTCGCGGGTGGCAGTGCCCGACCGCCGGGACATTGTTGTAGGCGTCAAGATAGGCCTCGCCGAGGTCGTCGTACAGGTACACCCCCGCGCCCCGGGCCAGCCGCACCGGCCGGTCGTAAAACAGCCGGTACCCGGTGCCGAGCACCGCGTCCCGCCGCCTCACCAGGTCCCGGAGGCTCCGGCTCTAGCGACCCCGCGTCGGCGGAGTCGAAGCCGTTGACCATCGCGGACGGGTCCATCATCACGCTGCTCCTCAATCGTCACGGGAAAGACCGCATGCCGCTTTCAGCCGGTCCACCACAGTCTGCGGGGGAATGGCGCCGAACGCGGCGAAGTGCTCGATTGCCTGCCCGGTCCGTCGCAGCAGGTACCTGGAGTTCGCCGGCTCCTGGGCGGCGTTCCACTGGCTGACGATGATCCGGGTGGCCAGCCGTAGCTCGATGAAGTCCCGGATCAGCGGCAGGTCGGCTGGCCGCAGCGGGTCAAGGGCGTGATATCCAGCGACGACGTCAAGCGCCGCCCCGAGGAAGTCAGGCCCGCAACCGCCTAGCTGGTAGCACGCGGCGGTGCCGACGTCCATCGCGACCGGCCCGGTCAGGCTGTCCCCGAAGTCAAGCACTCCGCACACGGCCGTGCCGTCGGCCGACGCCAGCAGGTTCTCCCCATGGAAGTCGGCGTGGATCACCTGCACAGGGATACCCGCCAGCGACGGCCGCAGTTGCGCGTCGAACCCGTCGAGCACCTCAACTAGCCTTCCCCGCGGCTCAACCGACGGCAGCGACGCCAGCAGCGGCCGTAGTTGCGAGAAGTTCTGCAGGTCCCACCGGTGGGTCCGGCGCGCGGCCGGATGCGTGAAGTCCCGCAGCGCCAGGCTGAGCCGCGCGAGCGTCGCGCCGATGTCCCGGCGCAGCGCCGGGGTGGACGGCACGCCGGATAGCAGCCGCCCGTCCAAAAATGTGGTCATCCGCACGAGCTTCCCGTCGAGGAAGACCTCCGACGCCCCGCTGAGCGCCGGGATGACGCGCTGGACCGGCAGGTCAGCAGCGGCGCTGGCCAGGTGCAGGAGGATCGCGGTCAGGAAGCTGGTGCCCGGACGGGCCATGCCGGCGGCCTGGCCCGGACCCAGATCCGGCGACGCGGGCCAGGCGGACACTCTCAGGAAGCGCATGCCACCGCCGGCGAGCACTAGCTGGAATGTGTCGTCGTGCTCGGCTGCCAGCCGCGTGGCCGCCGCCGTGACCCCGTAGAGGTCGCGAGCGACCTTGGCCGCCTGAGCTTCGGACATGCGGCTCAAAGCGGGCATATGGTCATGGTAGCCGGGGAGGTCACGCCGGTCAGTACCGCGTCCCGTCGGGCAGGGCGGGGCATACCACCCACAAGACCCGCGCTGGGCCGCCCGTCGCGCGGAACGAGTGCGCCGCCCCCGCGGGAAAGGTGAAGGCGTCCCCGGCCGCCAAGATGATGAGCGCGCCTTCCAGCGCGATCTCCATTTTCCCGTCCAGAACGAACACGAATTCCACGTCCGCCGGAAGGCTATATGCCTCGTCTCCGCTGCCGCCCCCCGGCCCAATGTCGCTGAGGATCGCCTGCATGCGGCGCTCGGCGGTCGGAGTTAAATCAGGAAACCGCCGATCGCCGGCTTGTCCTACACCGGGCCGTTCCCGGCGCACGTCAGCAACGGGGTCGACTACTCCTGGCTGGTTGGCCTGGTAGTCTCCGGCGTCGTGTACTGGGCCTTGTCCCGCTCGCTGGACCTTTCCCGCGAGCAGGCGGCAATCGAGGCCAGTGACCGAGAGCTAAAGGAGTTGGCAGCGCAATGAGCGAGCGGGAGACGCAGTGAGTGACGTACCCCGGATCACCACAGCCGGCGGGATCATCGGCCCGGTTGACGCGTCCCAGGTGCCACGCTGGGTGGGCGAGGCGACGTTCGCCCGGCTGCCGCGCATCGCCGAAGTGCCGCGCGCTGACGTGGCGATCCTCGGGGTGCCGTTCGACACCGGAGTCAGCTACCGGCCCGGGGCCCGGTTCGGCCCCGGGCACATCCGGGAGTCCTCCCGGCTGCTGCGCCCCTATAACCCGGCGCTCGGCGTTCACCCGTTCGGCGCCCAGCAGGTCGCCGACGCCGGCGACGTGGCGGTCAACCCCTACAGCATCGATGAGGCGATCACCTCGATCGAGGGCGCGGCCCGTTCGCTGCTGTCCCCGGCTGGCGGCGGGGCCGGCGCCCTGCTGACCCTCGGCGGCGACCACACCATCGCGCTGCCGCTACTGCGGGCCGTCTGCGCCGTTCACGGCCCGGTCGCCGTCGTCCACTTCGACGCGCACCTGGACACGTGGGACACCTACTTCGGGGCGGCGTACACGCACGGCACGCCGTTTCGCCGGGCCTCGGAGGAAGGCATCCTGGACCAGACGGGCTGCCTGCACGTCGGCATCCGGGGGCCGCTGTACTCCAGCGACGACCTGCGTGACGACACCGCGCTGGGCTTCCAGGTGCTGCCGGCGACCGACGTGGAGCGCCTAGGGGTCGCGGGCATGATCGAGGCGGTCGCCGCGCGGGTCGGTGACCGGCCGGTGTACGTGAGCGTCGACATCGACGTGCTGGACCCGGCATTCGCCCCCGGCACGGGCACCCCGGAGGCGGGCGGCCTCACGAGCCGGGAACTGCTAGCGGTCTTGCGCTCGCTGGCTAACCTCAACCTCGTCGGCGCCGACATCGTGGAAGTGGCCCCGGCCTACGATCACGCCCAGGTCACCGGCATCGCGGCGGCCCACGTCGGCTACGAGCTGCTGTCCGCGCTAGCGAGCCGCAAGGGCTGACGGCCCGCCCGGCTAGCCCGGTGGGTCTCGTCCATGCTCCTTAGTCCGGCACCAATGACGGTCGCGCCGTTCTCGCCCCCTGGTAACAAAAATTGCGTGATGTTACCGTCCAGAGTGAGCGGGTCACTGTGGGAAGCGTTATTTGGACGGGAGAACACTCATGAGAAAACGCAGGAAAGCGACGCTCGGCGGCGGCGGGGTACTAGCCGTCGCGCTCGGCGCCCTGGCGAGCCTTAGCGTTCCGGCGGTCGCGGGCAGCGCGGTCACGTCGGCCCGGGAGGCGACCGTCTACATCCACCCGGATATCCAGCGCGTGGGCCGGGTCGCGAACCAGCCGCCCACGACGGCCGAGTGCGAGGCGGACTACCAGGTCGCATGCTACGAGCCGGCGCAGATCCAGGCCGCCTATAACCTGCGCCCGCTCTATGACGGGGGCGTCAACGGCGCGGGAACGACGATCGTGATCGTGGACTCCTACGGATCGCCCACGATCAAAAATGACCTCAATGTCTTCGACCAGCAATTCGGCCTTCCGGCGCCACCGTCGTTCAGCGTCATCGCGCCTGCCGGGGCGATACCGGCCTACGACCCGAACAACTCCGACATGGTCGGCTGGGCCGGGGAGACCACGCTCGACGTGGAGTACGCGCACACGATCGCCCCGGGCGCGAAGATCCTGCTCGTGCAGACGCCGGTCTCCGAGACCGAGGGCGTGACCGGCTTCCCACAGATCGTCACGGCCGAGAAGTACGTGATCAACCACCACCTCGGCGACGTCATCAGCCAGAGCTTCAGCGCGACGGAGGAGACGTTCTCCAGCTTCGCGTCCCTGGCGGCGCTGCGTGGTGCCTACATCGACGCCTACCACAAGGGCGTGACCGTGCTCGCGGCCTCGGGCGACAGCGGCGCGGCGGACGTCGGGCTGGACCAGCAGACGTACTACCTGTCCCCCGTCACCTCGTGGCCGGACAGCGACCCGCTGGTGACCGGCGTCGGCGGCACCCAGCTCATCCTGGACTCCAGCGGCCATCACGTCTCGCCGGACGTCGCGTGGAATGACACCTACAACGTCCCGACGAACGAGTTCATCTTCGGCGACGCCGGCCCCAACCCGCTGGCGGGCGGCGGCGGGAAGTCCGTCTTCTTCTCCCGGCCGTCCTACCAGGACGGCGTGCAGGACGTGGTGGGCGACGCCCGCGGCGTCCCGGACATCTCCATGAGCGCGGCCTGCAACGGCGCCGTCGACACTTACCAGAGCTTTGGCGGGCAGACGCCCGGCTGGTACCCCGTATGCGGCACGAGCGAGGCCACCCCGCTCTTCGCGGGCATCGTCGCCCTGGCCGACCAGGTCGCCGGCCACCCGCTCGGCCTGATCAACCCGGCTCTGTACACCATGTCGCAGCAGCACCTGCCCGGCATCGTCCCCGTCACCTCGGGCAACAACACAGTGTCCTTCACCCAGGACAACGAGCTCTACACCGTGCGAGGATTCAACGCGCGTCCCGTCTACAGCCTGGCCGCCGGCGTCGGTACGGTCAACGGCGCGCTGTTCGTCCCGGAGCTAGCGAGCCTCGCGGGCTGACACCCGCCTCGCGGCAGCGTCGCGGTGCGTGGCGCATCAAGGACGGCTGCGAGCCGGACGTGGCGCGGGCGCGGAACGTCGAGTGAGCCGTTCCGCGCCCGCTGTCACGCGCGGGTAGTTACAGGTAGTTCTCCAGGTCGGCCTTGATGTCGTCAGGGGAGACCGGCGGCTCGTAGCGCTTGATCACCGCGCCGTCCCGGCCGATGAGGAACTTGGTGAAGTTCCACTTGACGTCGTCGGCGCCCGCCTCGGGGTTGATCTTGCTGATCGCGTCGTAGAAACCGCCGTACTGCGGGCCGAAGTCGCCGGGTGCCTCCGTCCGCAGGTACTGGTACAGCGGGTCGGCGGCTGGGCCGTTGACATCGATCTTCGAGAAGACAGGAAAGGTGACGTCATAGCTTGTCTTGCAGAACTCCTGGATCTCCTCATCCGTGCCCGGCTCCTGCCCCTTGAACTGGTTGCAGGGGAAGCCGAGCACTTCCAGGCCTCGCTCCTTGGCCTCGCGGTACAGCGCCTCCAGGCCCTCGTACTGCGGCGTCAGCCCGCACTTGCTTGCCACGTTCACGAGGAGCAGCACCTTGCCCGCGTAGTCGCCGAGGGACACCTCCTCGCCAGCGGCCGTCTTCGCGGTGAAGTCGTACGTACTAGTCATTAGCTCTCCTTCAGGTGGATGCCAGGGACTGCAGGAACGCGCGCAGCGTACCCGCGTCCGTAAACACGTGACCCGTTATGCCCAATTCCTGCGCACCCTGGACGTTGTCGTCGCGGTTGTCGATGAAGACCGCGTCCTGCGCCGAAATGCCCAGGTCGGCGAGCGCGTGCTGGTAGATCGCGGCGGACGGCTTGAGCATCTTGAGCTCGCCGCTGATGTAGAACGCGTCGAAGTACTCGCCCAAGATCCCGTGCCTGAAGTAACTGCCGAAGTCCGGCCCGGCGTTGGACAGCAGCGCCAGCCGGGTGCCCCCGGCCTTCAGGTCGGCCATGACGTCGACCGTGGCGGGGTTGACCGACATCCAGCTGCGCATGTCCGCTACCCACAGCTCGTAGACCCGGCCGTCGTCCCAGTCCGCGCCGGTGTCGGCGGCGATGGCGGCCCAGTACTCGCGCACCCCCTCGAGGGCCAGGTCCACCTGAGGCCGGTGCGCCCAGTACGAGGCCCAGAACTTCACCGGGTCCACGCCCGCGAGCAGCTCGATGGCAGCGCGGTCGGCATCCGACGGGCTGAACGAGATGACCTCGCCGTAGTCGAAGATGACGGTCTTAGGGGACAGCGAAAGCTCAGATCGGGTCACTGTTCCTATTATCGGCGGATCGGCACGAGGCCATCCCCCGGGGTACCTAGCGGGGGCGACAGGGGGGCATGCTCCCGCGATGGCACTGTCCGAACGGGCCGATCCCAGTTCGCGCATGATGGCCTCGCTGTCCGCGCCGAGTGCCGGGGCCGCCGCCACGTCCGGCAGCCCCGGCTGGACCAGCGGCGTCCCCGGCACGGTCACCGGCCCGACGCCGGGCTGGTCGATCCGCCGCATCAGCGGGTTGGCGGCCGTCGCCGGGTCGGCGGCGACCTGCGCGAAGGTCCGGTACCGCTGCCACAACACCGACGTCTGCGATAGAGCCTCCTCCACCGCGGCGGTGCCCCGCGCGGCGAACCAGGGCGCCAGCAGCCCGCAGATGATCTCCCGGTGCTGGTACCGGCCGGCGTCGGTGGCGAAGTCCGCGCCGACGGCGCGCTCCACGGCGGCGAGCGTCTCCGCCAGCCCGGTGCACTGACCGAGGTCGGCGAAGTGCCTGCTGGTCAAGACGACCACGAGGATGGAGTCGCCGGAGGCGGTACGAAAGTCCCTGGCGAACGAGCCATACAGGTGATTGCCGATGCGTGGCCGCCCCACGCCGGTGAGCTCGGCCTCGGCGAAGAAGCCCAGGTGGCCGGTGACGGCGAGGGCTACGTCCTGCAGCGCCAAGGTGATGGCGCGACCCTGGCCGGTGCGGTGGCGGTGCCGCTCGGCGGCCAGGATGCCGGTGGCGGCGTACAGGCCGCAGGCGACATCCCAGGCGGGAAGCACATGGTTGACCGGGCTGGCGAGGTCCTGCGGACCGGTGGTCAGCGGGAATCCGATGCCGGCGTTGACCGTGTAGTCGACGGCCGTGCCGCCACCGTGCTTGCCAGTGATCTGCAGGTGGATGACGTCCGCGCGGTGCGCCCTCAGCGTCTCGTAGGCCAGCCACGGGTAGCTGGCGTTGGTCAGCAGGATGCCGCCGTCGGGGCCGGAGCTCGCGACCAGGTCCCTGATGGCCTGCTGGTCACCGGGATCGCGGAGGTTGAGCGCGACCGAGCGCTTGTTCTTGTTCAGCCCGGTCCAGTACAGGCTGGTCCCCGATGGGGACAAGGGCCACCGCGTGTAGTCCGGCCCGCCGCCCGCCGGGTCCACCCGGATCACCTCGGCGCCCAGCTGGGCGAGCGTCAGCCCGCCCAGCGGCGCGGCCACGAAACTGGACACCTCGACCACCCGCATCCCCGCGAGCGGCGCCGCGTCTTGCCCGGCGCTGTCGTGCCCTGGCATTGACTTCCTTATTCCTTCGCCATCGCCTGCGCGAGCAGCGTCACCGAGCGCAGGCGGCCTTCCAGCGACGGGGCCTGATGGACGGTGATGAGCTCGTCGGCGCCGGTCTTCGCGACGAACGTGTCAAGGTACTCGCGCACCTCGGCGGGGGAGCCGACGGCCGCGTAGCGGAGCATCTGATCCACGTGCATCCCCACGGCGCTTGCCAGCAGCTCGTCGGCCTGCTCGTCGGACAGGTCCTGTGGCAGGCCCAGCCGGCGGCCGAACAGGCTGACCGCCCGGGTCCGCCGGATGGCCTGGAACTCCTGCTGGGCGGCCTCGATCGTCTGCGCCGCGGTGACGTTGACCCCGGCGATCACATACGGCGCGTCGAGCTGCGGTGACGGCTTGAACTCGGCCTTGTAGTTGGCTATCGCCTCGAAGAGCGCGTCCGGCGCGAAGTGCGACGCGAAGGCATAGGGCAAGCCGAGCATCCCGGCGAGCTGCGCGCCGAACAGCGATGAGCCGAGGATGTACAGCGGGACGTTCGAGTCCTTGCCGGGCGTCGCCTCGACGCCCTTGACCCGTGACTCGCTCCCGAGGAACGCCTGCAGCTCAGCCACGTCCCGCGGGAACTGGTCGGCCGCGCGCGGATCGCGGCGCAGCGCATAGGTGGTCTGCTGGTCCGAGCCGGGTGCCCGGCCGAGGCCCAGGTCGATGCGGCCGGGATACATCGCGGCGAGCGTGCCGAACTGCTCGGCGATAACGAGCGGGGAGTGGTTGGGGAGCATGATGCCACCCGAGCCCAGCCGGATCGCCTGAGTCTGCGCGCCGACGTGCGCGATGAGCACGCTCGTCGCCGACGACGCGATCGACGACATGTTGTGATGCTCGGCATACCACACTCGGTGGTACCCCAGTTCCTCTGCCTTCCGTGCGAGCGCCACGCTCGCCCGGAAGCTGTCGCTCGGGGTCTGGCCCTTCGCGATCGGCGCGAGGTCCAGGATCGACAACCGGACGGACATCAGTTGATCACCTCTTCAGGGCAACCGTAACCAAGCGGCCCGGCCTTCCATTCCGCGGCCCCGCGCCAGCCAGTGGCGGGCCTGCCGGTAGCCTGGCGGGATGACCGGAGACGCCACGCTTGATACCTCCGCCGGGCCCGCGAGCAGGGTGAAGACGAGCCTGGCGGAGCTGGTCGCGCACGTGGCCGCGGAGTACCGGCTCGGCGGTGTCGCCGACTGGTCGGTGCTGGACACAGGGTACGAGGACTGCAACCTCGATGTGCGGGCGGCGCGCGGCCGGGTGGTCGTCAAGGTCTTCGCCGTCGGCCGGCCCGCCACGATTCCCGCCCGGACCGCGGACATCATCGTCCGTGCCCAGGCCTGCGCCGTGCGGCACCCAGCGCTGCACCGCGACCGCGACGGTGGGTACGTGCACTCCTACGACGGGCACTGGCTCCTGGTCATGGACCACGTCCCGGGCCAGACCTTCTATGAGATGGGCCGTGCGCCAACCGGGGCTGAGCTTCCCGCGGTCATCGAGCAGGCCGCCCGCATCCACCGGATCGACGCGCAGCCGCAGCCGGTGTTCGACCCGTGGGCGATAGCGAACCTGGTCCCGCTCGCAGGGCAGGTGGGCCACCTGCTCGATGACGAGCAGCGCGTCCTGGTGGACGGGGCCATCGCCGAGCTTGACCGCGTCAGCTGGGACGAGCTGCCGCACGCGCTCATCCACGCTGACCTCACCGCCGGCAACGTCCTGCTCGGGCCGGACGGTGAGATAACGGTGCTCGACTTCGCGCTCGCCAACCGCTGGCCCCGGCTGCAGGAACTGGCCGTTATCGCGGCTAGCCTCATGCACGGCGCGCCCGGCACGCTGCCCGAGCGGATGGAAGACGTCGCGGCCAGGTACTCCGCCGTCGCGCCTTACCCGCTGACGGCGCAGGAGGAGGCCGCACTCGGCTCGTTTGGCCGCTGGGCGGCCACGATGGAGCTGCTCGGCGGGCTGAACATGTGGCTGCACGGTGCCCGTGGCCCGGAGACCGACCTTCTCGTCACCATAGGGACCGCTGGCCTGCGCGACTACGCGTGACCCCGCAGGGCCGCTGGCATGCCGTGGCCCGCGCCACGTTACCGTCACATACGTGAATATTGAGTCGCTGGGCAGCCGTCGCACCGCGCTGGCGGGCTTGCATGTCTGAGGCGGGGATGGTCGTCATCGAAAGCGGCCCAGAGCAGACCCGCGGCCGCCACGTGCACACTGGGCTGCCATGGGCGTGTCAGAAGCGCCCGCGGGTGGTATTCAGCCGGCGGGCTGACGGAGGCTAGCCCGCTTCCTCGAAGCCGATGCACTCCACGACCGGCAGCCGGGGATAGCGGGGGAGCCGCTCGTCCCAGGCGGCACGCGTGCACCGCAGGTACGCCGTCCCCCGGTTCGTCTCGTTGAGCTTGGCGTGCTGGCAGGCCTCGCACAAGCCGCCGGGCGCGCCAAGCCTGCGCCACGCGTCGCGGCCGGGAAGGTCACCGGGCATGTGCACACCCTCACCGTCGTCATGTCAGCGCGCTGGCCTGGCGAGGCCAGGCCAGCGGCTACGGCGGACGAGAACTACAGTTTCACGAGAACGACAGCGTCACGAGAATTTACAGCGTGCTGCCGTACAGCGAGGCCAGTGCCTCGTAGTGCCGCTGCGCCGCCGTCGTGTCGTAGGCCGCGAGGTGGTCGTGGACGGCGAACCCGTGCTTGGCCGGGTAGAACTCGACCGTGTGCGTGACGCCGGCCTCGCTCAGCGCCTTCTCAAGCAACTCGGCCTGCTCGGGGGTGAAGGAGCTGTCCTCGACAGCGCCGGCCACGTACACGGTGGCCGTGATCTGGTCGGCCTTCAGGTGCGGGGAGCTCGGGTCATCCTCGACGGCAATGCGCCCGCCGTGGAAGGACGCCGCCGCCGTGATCTTCGTCCCGAGCGCCCCCGCGGCGACCAGCGACATCCGGCCGCCCATGCAGTACCCGGTGGTGCCGACGCCCTCGCCGCGCACCTCAGGCCGGGCCAGCAGGAAGTCGATGTACGCGGCAGTGTCCGCGATGATCCGCTCGTTGGTCAGCGCGCCCATGTACCCGAACAGCCGGGCGCGCTCATCGGCGTCGCCGAAGGCGGTGTTCAAGTCGATGGGCGCCCAGTCGCCTGCCCGGTAGAAGACGTCCGGGACCAGCACGGCGTAGCCAGGCGCGGCGATCTTCTCGGCCATCTCCACCATCGGCTCCCGCCAGCCGCCCGCGTCGGGGAGCACCACGACGCCCGGCCACGGGCCGTCCCCCTCGGGCAGCACCAGGGTGCCCCGGGCTGTGCCGTCCGGGGCGGGAATCTCAACATCGATACGCGGCACGCCGGTCATCTCCTGCCAGTAGTAGTCATCGGGTTCGCTGACCGTTCTATCACGCCAGTTCGCTGGTCCCGCAGGCCGCCCGCAGCACCACGGCATTCTCGTCGACGCCAGACAACCGGCAGATAGATAGGACCTGTCGGGCCGACAGTGTTCCGTTCATTATCCGTGAAATTTTGGATTCTTGGTGCAAACATCCGATAATAGGTCCGATGTTTTCCCCCTCGCTACTGCTGACGCCAGCGCTCACGAGAAAGGCCACGCATGAAGATCGCGTTGCACACCACGGTTCGCGGTGACCGGATCGAGGAGTACGAGCAGGCGCACGCCTCGGTCCCGACGGAAGCTCGCCAGCGCGATCCGCGCGGCCGGCGTGACGGGCTGGACCATCTGGCGCAGTGGCACCGACCTGTTCCACGTCATCGACGTCGAGGACTACCCGGCAATGCTGGCCCAGCTTGCGGCGAACCCGGTGAATGAGGCGTGGCAGGCCCGCATGGCGCAGCTGCTCGACACCCCGCATGACTACTCGCAGGCCGGCGACGCTGCCGTGCTGCCGGTCGTCTGGCAGCTGTGACCCCGCTCGCCATGACCATCATCGACGCTCATCACCATATATGGGACCTCGCGGTCCGGGACCAGCCGTGGATCACCGGCGACCAGATGGCCATCATCAGGCGCACCTTCACCCTTGATGACCTGCGGCCGCACGCGCGGGCGGCCGGCGTGGACGCGACCGTGCTCGTGCAGACCGTGACGGTCGCGCCAGAGACGCCGGAAATGCTCGCGGTCGCGGACGCCGACCCGCTGGTGGCCGCGGTGGTCGGCTGGACCGATCTCACCAGTCCCGCTATCGCCGACGAGCTGGCCAGGCTCGCCGCCCTGCCCGGCGGCCGCTACCTGGCGGGCATCCGGCACCAGGTGCAGTCTGAGCCAGACAAGGACTGGCTGCGCCGGCCCGATGTCATCCGCGGACTGCGCGCGGTCGCGGCGGCGGGCCTGTGCTACGACCTCGTGGTGCAGTCGGACCAGCTACCAGCGGCCAGCTTCGCGGCGGCAGCCGTGCCGGAGCTGAGGCTGGTCCTCGACCACGCGGGCAAGCCCCCGATCGCTAGCGGTCCGCTCGGCCAGTGGACGGCGGCGATCCGGGAGTTCGCGACGCTGCCGAACACGTCGTGCAAGCTGTCCGGCCTGGTGACCGAGGCACCCGAGGGTGCGCCGCCGGATGCGTTCGCCGGCGTCGCTGACATCGTGCTTGACGCTTTCGGGGCCGACCGGGTGATGGTTGGCTCCGACTGGCCAGTGTGCCTGGTGGCCAGCGACTACGCCGCGGTCATGGCGCTGGCCAGGTCGCTGGTCGCTAGCTTGTCCGACGCGGAGCGGGCCGCCGTGCTTGGCGGCACGGCGGCACGGGTCTACCGGATGCGAGCCGAGGAAGCGTCGTGGCGCTGACCGAACTGGCCTGTCCTCGTTTCCTCGTTGTGGGGCGCTGGCGACGTGACGGATACTAGGGACATGCCCGCAACCGACGAGGACGTGCTGATCGACGACGCGATCAGCCAGCGCAAGGCCCACAAGCGGGGCCACAACCTGCTCGCCACGCTTGCCGTGGCGGCAATCTTCGCGGCCATCGGCTGGTTCCTGGTGTTCTGGCTGCGCCCGCTCATCAAGTCCATCCCGTTGCTGCCGCTTGGCTCCGTGACGGTCGGCCTGCTTGTCCTGGGGATCATCGCGTTCGCGATCGCCGGGCTGCTGGTGGCCGGAGCCTTCTTCGCCGCGAACCCCTGGTCCCGCTGGGGTGAGTCGGCCCCCGGCACCTGCCCGCTGTGCGGCAAGCGCAGCCTGCGCCGGGAGACGATCGACCACGCTGCCTGGGAAGACGGCAACCCAGAGGCGGGTGTCAAGAAGGGCCCCAAGGGTCTCGTTACGCTCTGCGAGACACCGCACTGCCCCTATGCCATCGCGAAGGTCACCACGCCCAGTCCTCATCGGTAACGGTGCGCCCTTGCCGTTAACGGCAAGGTGCCATCGGCGACGCGATCTTGCAGGCCCCCCTTGTTCAGCTTGCCGCTGGCCAGCGCGGGAAGCTGGCTGCTCTTCGCGATGACCCGGCGTGTCAGGCTGACTGGGCGCCGAGAGCCCCGAGGGCGAACCGGAGCACATGGGCCCGTGCCTCCTCAGGCGGCGGCATCTCCTCGCCGGAGCGGGCATCCTCGATCACCGAGAAGATCACGATGCAGATGGTCCGGGCGTCGCGCTCGGGGTCCGTGAGGGGGAAGTCCCGGCTGGCCTGGCCGTCCGCCAGGACGCGCGCCAGGGGCGGGACGAGCGTCTGCAGCCGGGCGCGGCGGGCCGCACGGGAGATAGCCACGTCGACCATGCCATGGCCGCCTAGCATCGTGGCCCGCGCGGCACGGCGTGGGTCGTAGGCGATAGCGAGCAGGTCAGTGACGCAGGCCTCCAGGGCGGCCCGTGGTGAGCCGGCGGCAGCGGCGATGTCGTCAAGGCGGGCGGCGAGCCGGCACTCCTCCTCGTCTCGCAGCGCGTCAAGCACCTCGGACTTCGAGGCGAAGTTCCGGTAGAACGCGCGGGTGCCGACCCCGGCCTCGGCGAGGATCTCATCCAGCGTCGCCCGGTCAAAGCTGGTTCGGCGCAGCACGGTGATGGTCGCGTCGAGGATGAGCTTGCGCTCGGTCACCGGGTCGAGCAGCCGGGGCCGCCCTCGCTGCCGCGTGCCCGGGTCTGCGTCCTCGCCGTCGATCATCACGTCACCGAGTCTATGGCTCAGAGGATATATGAAAGGGATAATTGCAAAATCAGCCGGGCGTCGCTACCGTGGTCTGCCGTGGCGACCTCCGACGGTGGCGCATTCGACCTGCTTCGGGTCCAGTGGGTAATAGCCTTGCGGCATGCACGCGGCCTTGCACCCTACCTTGTGGAAGGCCGCTGACCGGCTGCGCGGGTCGATGGACGCCGCCCAGTACAAGGACTACGTCCTCAGCCTGGTCTTCCTGCGGTGCATGTCCGGCGACGCCCGCTGGACGGTCCTCGCCGCCCGCGTCGCCACCGCCCCGCAAGAGGCGGGCGACCTGGTCGCCGCCGCGATGGACGAGCTCGCGGCGGCGAGCCCGGAACTGGCTGGCATGCTGCGGCCGATCGTCGCGGGCACCAGCCCAGATCACCGCCGCCTCGCCGATCTCGTCTGCCTTATCGCCGAGCTGCCGGACTCTGGCGATGCCCGTGACCTGCTCGGCGAGGTTTACGAGTACTTCCTCGGACAGTTCGCCCGGGCGGAAGGCAAGCGCGCCGGGGAGTTCTATACCCCGGCGAGCGTCGTAACACTGCTGGTAGAGATCCTGGAGCCGTACAGCGGCCGGGTCTATGACCCGTGCTGCGGGTCAGGTGGCATGTTCGTCCAGGCGGAGAAGTTCGTGCTCGCTCACCACGGTCGTCCCGGTGCCATCGCCGTCTTCGGCCAGGAGTCCAACGAGCGGACCTGGCGGCTGGCCCGCATGAACCTGGCCATCCACCAGATCGCGGGGAACCTGGGGGAGCGCCCGGCCGACACCTTCGCCGCCGACCAGCACCCTGATGTCGCGGCCGACGTCATCTTGGCCAACCCGCCGTTCAACATGTCCTCCTGGGCGCGTGAGGAGGCCGGGCACTGGCCATACGGTGTCCCCCCGGCCGGCAATGCGAACTTCGCCTGGCTGCAGCTCATCGCCGGCAAGCTGGCTCCCGGCGGCCGGGCCGGGGTGGTGCTCTCCAACGGCTCGCTGTCATCGCGCCAGTCCGGCGAAGGCGCGATCCGAGCTGCGATGGTCGAGGCGGGGATCGTCTCGTGCGTGGTTGCCCTGCCACCACAGCTATTTCGCAATACGCCGATCTCCTCCTGCCTGTGGTTGCTCGCAGCACGTGAGCGGCAAGAGGACCCGGCTCGCCGGGAGCGCCAGGAGATCCTCCTCATTGACGCCCGGCAGCTTGGCACGATGACCGAGCGCACCGAGCGCGTCCTGACCGACGCGGACATCGCCACGATCGCCGGGACGTACCACGCCTGGCGACGGGCCCACGACACCGGTCCAGCCTGCCCGGATGTCCCTGGCTTTAGCAGGTCAGTGTCCCTGGCGGAGGTCCGTCAGCACGAGCATGTCCTCACGCCCGGGCGCTACGTGGGCGCCGCCGAGCCGGCTAGTCCCGGTGGCGAGCCGGTGGCCGACCGGGTCGAGCGCCTGACGAAGGAACTGCTTGCGTGCTTCGAGGAATCGGCGCGCCTTGAGCAGGTGGTTCGCTGCCAAATCGAAACCGTGCGGAATTGTTAAGGACCTAATACGGCGCGGCGTGGATGTCGTGACTGGCATCCCCGGCCATACATGCAGGACCGTACGACGACCGCTGCGCAAGTCAGGCGGCACGGTTCTTGGGGGCGGTGTCACGAGGCTCGTCGGGACTGCTCGCGTCCAAGCGGTTGGCGGGTAACCCGCACGCGGCGTTCCGCGCGGTGACGGGCCTGATACTCGTGGTGTTTCTCGGATGCACGCGCCGCCCAGCGTGTCCGCCGGCCCCGGCATCGCTCCCACCCCGCCGCGCACCTTCGGGGAGACGGCCGCGATCCGGCTAGGCCGCGCGAACCTGCTGGAGAAGCTGATCTACGCGGCGGTCGCGATCACGCTCATCGTGGCCGGGTGCAGCCTTGCGGTCGCCGCGGGCGGTGGCCTCGTCGACCGTAAGCGGCCGGGTAAGCCCGAGCCCGGGAACGCCGGTGGCGCGACGGCCCGGAAGGGCCACCGCGCCACGGGTCGAAGGCGCCGACGGCTACCCGGTACTACAGGAGACCGACGGCCATGTCCATGTGCCGTTGGGTGAGACAGTGAAGCCCCAGCTATTACCGCTGCCGTTGGGTGTCGCGACCATTACGTACTCGCTGGGCCAGGTGGCGTTGACGTCCCAGGTGGAGTAGACGACCGAAGGGGCCACCATGTGCACCGTCACGGTCCAGGAACTGGAGCCGGTGACCGAGACGTTGAGGTTGTACCAGTTGCTTCCCGACGACCCGGCCGACAGTGTCGCGGTGCACGAGCCACCCGACGAGCCGCCGCCGCCAGAGGACCCCCCGCCGCCAGAGGACGAGCCTGCGGAGTTGACCGTGACGCTGGAACTGCCGCTGCCGCCCCCGAAGGACTCGGTCGCGAGGATCTGGTAGTTGAGCGTGCCCAGGTTCATCCCGTGGCTGGCCCACGCGCTGATGAAGTTCGACGTGGTGATGGTCCCGCTGCTCACGGGCGAGGTCCGTATCGCCAGGTACTGCTCGAAGGTCGTGGTGCCCTCGATGGAGGGCTGGTCGACCTGCTGGTGCTCGTAGATGTTGAACGTGCCGCCGTCACTGGTGACCTGGCCCATGTAGGTGCCTGCCGTGGGCGGCGAGCCAGCGTAGTTCTCCATGACGTAGTACTCAACGAGCGGGTTGGTCGACCAGCCGTAGAGTGACACCAACGAGGTGCCGCCCGATGCGCTGAGGCTACTGGAGAAGCTCACCGTTGCATTGCTACCAGGATTCCAGCCGACGCCGGCAACGAAGTCGCCGATGCCGCTCCACGAGGTGGAGTAGCTGTTGCCCGAGTTCAGCGTGACGCAGGCCGACCCGGTGCCGTTGCTCCACATCTGGTAGTAGTAGCCGCTGTTCGTTCCGGTCTGGTTCGAGCAGATGGTCGTCGCGGCCCTGGCGATGCTACCCGGCATCATCGCGGTGGCAACGGCCAGCAGCACGGCGATGATTCCGCCGAGCAGGAACCTGTAGCGGGTAGGTGGAGCCTTCATGCGCTCCCTCCTTAACTGTGGGTGACGTCAGTGTGAAATCACTGGCCCGCCGTGTCAATTACTTTCGGAAAAGTTTCGCAATTTGGATTAATCTCAATTTAACCAGAGTTAACAATAGTTCTCTGTAAATACCCTGGCCAACGACCTGGCATGCTCGAAATATTTCGCTGCACTAAACAAATTACCGAGTGGCTGCGTAGTGGTGAGGAAGGCGAAAAGTTTCGGATTAGCTCGAAAGTTTCGACCCGCATCGCGAGGAGGAGGAGGCCGGCAATCAGTGCCGTCAGTTCGGCGCGGCCGATGCTGGCACGCACGGCCCCGGCGCGCGAGTTGCCGGAGGATCTTGATTCGGCGATTATCGATGAATACTCACAGTCACGGTGTGGAAGGAAACAGTTATGTCCCCCGTGGAGCTACCCCATGCCTTGGCCGGCGAGGTCATCCCGCAGGAGTCTCGCCAGCTCATGGCTCGGCTGGACCGGCTGCAAAGCTGGTCGCTGTCCCCGTCGTTCCTGGTGATCATCGGGCTAGGCTTCCTGTTCACCTTTTACGATATTTTCGACATCAACGTGAGCTTCGTGCAGACCTGCACCCAATTGGTGCATGGCTGCACGCCGCCGACCGCGCTGAGCAAGCTGCCGACGCCCACTGCTCTCAACCTCATGGGCTATGTGGTCGGCACTCTTATCCTCAGCCCGGTCTCGGACCGGATCGGTCGCAAGAACATGCTGCTGATCACGATGCTCATCACCGGGCTCGGATCGCTTTATACCGCGGTATCCCCCGACTACGTGAACTTCACGATTTCCCGCATCGTCACCGGTGTCGGAATTGGCGCGGACCTGGCGATCGTGAACACCTACATCAACGAGGTGTCCCCGCGAAAGTCGCGGGCCAAGTTCACCACGGTCATTTTCATCAACTCCGCGCTCGGCGCGTTCGTGGGGATCTGGCTAGGGCTGTTCCTCACCACCGCGAAGGCGCCCTGGCCCAGCGGGCTGCCGTTCGCGATGGCCAGTGCGACGTTCACCGACGGCTGGCGGTGGATGTACGGTGTCGGCGCGATCCTCGCCCTAGTCGCCATCGGACTCCGCTTCGAGTTGCAGGAGTCGCCTCGCTGGCTCATCCAGCGGGGCCGGGTGGCGGAGGCCAAGAAGGTGGTCGCCCACATGGAGGCCCGCGGCACCAAGGCAGGCCCGCTCCCTGACCCGCTCACCGGGCACGTCCCCACGCACTGGCCACCAGCCAGGCGCACGCCGTTCTCCGACGTGCTCACCCACCCGGTCTACCTGCGCCGCGCGACCGTGCTGTTCTGCCTGTGGTTCGTCGGCTACATCACGGTCTACGCGTACGCCGCCGGGTTCACCTCGGTCCTCGCCTCCCTGAAGTACTCGCCGCCCGAGGCCGGGGTCATCACCGCCATCGGGACACTGGGCTTCGTCGGTGAGGCAGTGGCGATGTCGTTCCTCGTGGAGAAACTGGAGCGGCGGTACTGGCTGCCAATCGCCGCGGCCGTGACGCTGATCGGCGTGTCCCTCCTCGCGACAGCGGGAGGCAGCATCAGCGTCGCGTTCACCGGCGCGATCTTTATCTTCGTCGGCTTCAACCTGTGGGTTACCCCGACCTACGCGCTGACGGCGGAGAGCTTCCCGACCCGTGCCCGCTCGACCGGCTTCGCGCTCGTCGACGGCGCCGGCCACATCGGCGGCGGCATTGGCATCTTGGTGCTGGCGCCGCTGATTCCGCACCTGTCGGTCTTGTGGGCGCTGATGCTGATCTCCTCTTTCCTGGTCATCGCCGCGATCCTTGCCCAGTTCACCACCCACACTCGCGGCCGAGTCCTCGAGCGCGTCTCCCCGTAGCGCGGGCTGCCTCCAGCGCCACGCAAGCAAGCTGGCCGGGCTCGCCAAGGCAGATCAGCCGGTCGTGGATGACGAGTCGGGGCCTAAACCTCCGGACGAGCTTGAGTGAAGCCCGCTCTCTGGGTAGTTCTTGTATGTGGCTGGGCCGATGAAGACGAAGACGAAGACGTAAAAAAAACCGCTAGCCCGGACGGCACCCAGGCGCGGAGCCGATGGCGCACGTGGCGGCACCGGCTGGCCAAGCCCGCGCGGCGCGGCGCGGTCCTGCTCATCGTGGCGCTGGTCATCGAGTACCTGGTAGTGCCCGAGCTTGTGGGTGCCAGCAAGAACTTGTACCTGCTCGGGCAGATCAGCGTGCTGTGGGTTATCGCGGGCACGGTCCTTGAGGGCGTGTCGCTGTTCTGCTATGCGATCTTGACCAAGGTGCTGCTGCCGCCGGGTCCCAAGCCGAGACTGTCCCGGCTATTCCGGATCGACTTGACGGCCGCCGCCGTGGCGCACGTAATCCCCGCGGGGACGCTGGGCACGGCGGCGCTCGGGTTCAGGCTGTTCACCAACGAGGGCATCTCCGGCAACGACGCTGGGGTGATGATGGCGGCGAAGGGCATCGGCTCGACCGTCGTCCTGAACGTCCTCCTGTGGCTCTCCCTCGTCATCTCCATCGGGCTGGCGGGATTCCGGGCCATCTACGGGACGGTCGCGATCGTCGGGTCCGTGGTGCTGCTGGGGGCAGCCGCCCTGGTGCTGAGCGTCACCCGGGGTGCCGGGTTCGCGTCCCGGATACTGCACGCCATTGGTGACAAGACCCCCGGCCTGAGTGGCGAGCGGCTTGAGCACGCCGTCATGGAGGCCGCCCACTCGTTCTCCTTGCTGGCCCGGGACAAGCGGGTGATGACCTGGGCGCTGGTGTGGGCCTCGCTCAACTGGCTGCTGGATGCCGCGTCGCTGTGGTGCTTCGTGGCGGCGTTCGGCTCGCGCATCAACCCGGTCGAGCTCTTCGCCGCCTACGGGATCTCCAACGTGGCCGGGGCGCTGCCCATCACGCCGGGCGGCCTGGGGGTCGTCGACTCGATCGCGCCACTGCTGCTTGTCGGCTTCGGCGCCACCCGGAGCGTGGCGACGCTGGGTGTCCTTGGCTGGCGGATGGTCAACTTCTGGCTGCCCATCCCCACCGGGGCCGCCGCGTACGTGTCGCTGAAGGTCAAGCCGCACTCGGGCAAGGATGGCATCCAGTCGGAACTGTCTGGCCTGCTGTCGTCCTTCAAGCACGAACTGTCGTCCTTCAAGCCCGACCCGCCGCCCGGCAAGCCCGACCCGGCGTCTGACGAGCCCGAGTCCAGGACTTCGCCGGCCGGGACTGGTTATCGCGACGCAGCCGGCGCAGCACCGGCAGCGCGGCGAAGTAGCTCCCGGCCAGGGCGGTCCCGTCGGCGCCCAGCCGACGGAGATCTCGCCCCACCCCCCGTGTCCTGCCGCAGGCTCGAGTGAGCCTCCGGCAGGGACCGGGGCAGGGACCGTTATGGCTGCTGGACGCGAGTTACCTGGACGCGCACCTGGCCGCCCTCGCCCGCCGGCTGGGGGTCGGCGGCAAGGTCCGCGGCGGGCAGCAACCGCACGTCGGTGGCGAGGGTCTCGCCGGCGATGAATGCCTGGTGGGCGCGCACCGCGTCGGCGACGTCGCCGTCCGCGCCGATCGCGAGCGTGATCCGGTCCGAGACATCCAGGCTGGCGTCCTTGCGGGCCTGCTGGATGACGCGCACGACGTCGCGAGCCGTGCCCTCGGCGGCGAGCTCCAGCGTGACTTTCGTGTCCAGCGCGATCAGGCCGCCGCTGCCGGGCAGCGCGGTCGTCGAGCCGGGGTTGGCGGCGGTCAGCTTCAGCTCGTACTCACCGGGCTGGAGTTCGACTCCTCCGGCCGTGACGACGTCGCCGGCCGACGCGGTCCAGTCGCCGGCCTTGACCGCCTTGATGACCTCCTGGACCTGCTTGCCCAGCCGCGGGCCGAGGACGCGCGGGTTGACCGTGAGCGTCTTGGCCCCGAGTGAGGCCGGGTCGGCGGACAGGACTAGGTCCTTGACGTTGACCTCGTCCTTGACGATGTCGGCGAACTCGGCCAGCGCGGTTGCGCGGGGGTCGGCCACGGTGAGGCTCGCCAGCGGCAGGCGCACCCGCAGCTGCTGGTTCTTGCGGAGGCTGAGCGCGGCGCTGCACACGGCGCGCGTCAGGTCCATGGTGCCAGCGAGGGCGTCGTCTTGCGGCCAGTCCTCGACGGACGGCCAGTCGGTCAGGTGCACGCTCTCGCCTGCGGTCAGGCCACGCCAGATCGTCTCGGCAGTCATCGGCAGCAGCGGGGCGGCTGCCCTCGTGACGGTTTCGAGCACGGTGTACAGGGTGTCGAGCGCGGCCCGGTCGCCGTCCCAAAAACGCGTCCGCGACCGCCGGATGTACCAGTTGGTCAGCAGCTCCAGGTAGTGGCGCAGCGCCGAGCACGCCCCGGCGATGTCGAACACGTCGAGCTCTTCGGCCAGTTCCTGCACCAGCGTGCGGGTCTTGCCGAGGATGTAACGGTCGAGGACGTTCTCGCTGGCCACAGCGGTCGTTGCCACGTAGTTCTCCGCATTGGCGTACAGCGCGAAGAAGTAGTACGAGTTCCACAGCGGCAGCAGCGCCTGCCGGACGCCGTCGCGGATGCCCTGCTCGGTGACGACCAGGTTGCCGCCGCGCAGGATCGGGCTAGCCATGAGGAACCACCGCATGGCGTCCGAGCCATAGGTGTCGAAGACCTCGTTGACGTCGGGGTAGTTGCGCAGGCTCTTGGACATCTTCCGGCCGTCGTTGCCGAGCACGATGCCGTGGCTGACGCAGGAGCGGAAGCTCGGGCGGTCGAACAGTGCCGTCGCCAGGACGTGCAGCGTGTAGAACCAGCCGCGGGTCTGCCCGATGTACTCGACGATGAAGTCGCCGGGGTAATGGCTCTCGAACCACTCGCGGTTCTCGAATGGGTAATGCACCTGCGCGAACGGCATGGAGCCGGACTCGAACCAGCAGTCCAGCACCTCCGGCACCCGCCGCATCGTCGAGTTGCCCGTCGGGTCGTCCGGGTTGGGCCGGGTCAGGCTGTCGATGCTCGGCCGGTGCAGATCGTCGGGCCGTACCCCGAAGTCCCGCTCCAGCTCATCCAGGCTCCCGTACACGTCGACGCGCGGGTAGTCCGGGTCGTCGCTCATCCACACCGGGATCGGCGAGCCCCAGAACCTGTTCCGGCTGATCGACCAGTCGCGCGCGTTGGACAGCCACTTGCCGAACTGCCCGTCCTTGACGTGCTCGGGCACCCAGGTGATCTCCTGGTTCAGCTCGACCATGCGGTCACGGAACTTCGTGACTTCGACGAACCAGCTGCTCACCGCCTTGTAGATCAGCGGGTTCCGGCACCGCCAGCAGTGCGGGTAGGAGTGGGTGTAGTCGTCGCGCCGGATCAGCGCGTTGATCTCCCGCAGCTTGGCGATGATCGGCTTGTTCGCCTCGAAGACGTGCAGGCCCTCCCAGTCGCCGATCATCGGCAGGTACTTGCCCTGCTCGTTGATCGTCAGCACGATCGGGATGCCCGCCGCCTGGCAGGCGACGGCGTCCGCCTCGCCGTAGGCGGGCGCCATGTGGACCACGCCAGTACCGTCTTCGGTGGTCACGTCGTCGGAGGCGATCACGCGGAACGCGTTGGCCGTGCCGTACAGCTCGGCGTCGGTGAGGAAGTCAAACAGCGGCGTGTACTTCCTGTCGAGCAGCTCGCTGCCCAGTAGCGTCGCGACGACGTTGACCGCCCCCTCGGCGTCCCCGAGCTCCTTCGCGTACGCCTTCACCCGGTCCTTCGCCAGGATGTACCGCTCGCCATCGGGAGCCTGGGCGACCGCGTACGTGATGTCCGGCCCCACCGCGACGCCGAGGTTGGACGGCAGCGTCCACGGCGTGGTCGTCCAGGCGAGGATCCACTCGCCGGTCTCCAGCCTGAACCGGACCGTCACCGACGGGTCGGTCCGGTCCTGGTAGACGTCGTCGTCCATCCGCAGCTCGTGGTTGGACAGCGGGGTCTCGTCGCGCCAGCAGTAGGGCAGGACCTTGAAGCCCTGGTAGATCAGCCCCTTGTCATGCAGCTGCTTGAACGCCCACATGACGCTCTCCATGTACGGGAGGTCAAGCGTCTTGTAGTCGTTGTCGAAGTCCGCCCAGCGTGCCTGCCGGGTGACGTAGTCCTGCCACTCGCGCGTGTAGCGCAGCACCGAGTCGCGGCACGCCTCGTTGAACGTCTCGATGCCCAGCTTCAGGATGTCGGCCTTGCCAGAGATCCCCAGCAGCCGCTCGGTCTCGACCTCGGCGGGCAGTCCGTGCGTGTCCCAGCCGAACCGCCGGTCCACCTTGTAGCCGCGCATCGTCTGGTAGCGCGGCACGATGTCCTTGACGTAGCCCGTCAGCAGGTGACCGTAATGGGGCAGCCCGTTGGCGAATGGCGGGCCGTCGTAGAACACGAACTCGCGGTCGTCCTTGCGATTTTCAATCGACTTGCCGAACGTCCCGTGGCTTGCCCAGTACGCAAGGACTCGGTTCTCAAGTTCAGGAAAGTCCGGCTGCGCTGGTGCGTCGTCGGCGCCGGCACGCGGGTAGGTGGCCATCGGTTGTCGTCCGTCTCCTCGGCGTGGGCGTGCCCGGCAAGGCCTGCCGTTGCACGGATGCCACGAGGACGACGCGCCCGCTCCCGTCGCGAGCACACCGCGGTACCACCTCGCTTGCCGTCCGGTGCTTCGCCGTTCCTGGCTCCGCTCCTAGGGCGACCGCTTCATTCGTCGGCTGTGACGGGCCGAACCCGCCCGGTTCTAGTAAGGCCGCCCTGCTTGCGAAGCGACCCGTTCTTCCGGGGGCTCCCCGGTGATGTCCGGATCAATGCCTGCTGCGTCTTAGTCTAGCGGCCACACCAAGCCGTCTATTCCCACTATCGCCGCGGCGGTAAGCCCTCATCCGTCCCGGTTGCAGCCCGTTCCCCTGTCCGCCAACCCCAGGTGCGGCCCCCGCGCCATCTCTGCCCCCGCGCCATCTCTGCCCCCGCGCCATCTCTGCCCCGCGCCATCTCTGCCCCCGCGCCATCTCTGCCCCCGCGCCATCTCTGCCCCCGCGCCATCTCTGCCCCGCGCCATCTCTGCCCCCGCGCCATCTCTGCCCCCGCGCCATCTCTGCCCCGCGCCATCTCTGCCCCCGCGCCATCTCTGCCCCCGCGCCATCTCTGCCCCCGCGCCATCTCTGCCCCCGCGCCATCTCTCGGCCCCCCGGTCGCGGTGCCCCCTAGCCCGCTCCGTTCCAGCGCCCCAGTGTTACTGGCAGGTAAGTGCGGACTTCGGCGGCCATTCTGGGGTGGCGAACTACGCACTATCTTGTCGCGGCAAGAGGCGGGTCCGAATCGTGTCGCGGCAAGAGGCGGGTCCGAGAGAATAACAGGCCTGACTGACAAAATAGTGTCGTTATCCACAGGCGATGGGCAAATCGGACTCATTATCCACAGCCGGGAAGATTCATTTCGCGTGCATCTCCAGGGTGCCGGACGCTGGGAGGCATGAAGCCAACTACCTCGCGGGAGGTCCAGGAGGTCCTCCGGGCGCAGAAGCAGGTCATCACCAGGAAGCAGGCACGTAAGGCAGGGTTGACCAGGCGATTCATCGATAAGCGGCTGAGGGTTGGCCGTTGGCGGCGACCGTACCGCGGTGTCTACGTGACCGTCACCGGTTCCGTGGCCCGTGAGGCGCTGTTGCGCGCGGCGTTGCTGCGGGCGGGAGATCGCGCGGTGCTCAGCCACTGGTCCGCGGCCGAGGTGCACAAGCTGATTGACAAGCCGTTCCCGGTCATCCATATCACGGTCCCAGAAGCCCGGGATCCGGCCCGCTGCGGCAAGATCCCCGGTGTCAGGGTCCATCGATCCGATGTGATCCTCGATGAGAAACATCTGGCCAGCAAGACGCTGCCGTGCACCAGTCTCGACGACACGCTGATTGACCTGATCAATACCTGCGCGACCTTTGACGCCGCCTACAACTGGATCTGCAAGGCGCTCGGCGGCAGATTCACGACCGTTCAGCGTTTCCAAGCGGCCCTGCAGGAACGCAAGCGAGTGCGTTACCGGCGGGACATCCAGCGTGTCCTTGAGGCGGCCAGCGGTGCCCTGTCGTGGCTGGAGCTGCGGTACGTCCGAGGCGTGGAAGCCCCGCACGGCTTGCCGAAGGCGTCCCGGCAAGTGCGGGTTCGGCAGGACACTGGCAGCAAGTACCTGGACAACCTGTACGAGGAGTACAAGGCCTGCATGGAACTGGACGGGGCGGTGGCGCACCCGGAGAGCGAGCAGTGGAAGGACAAGGACCGGGACCGGTGGAACCTGGTCAACAATCAGGTAGTCACTGCGCGGTTCGGTGTCCAGCACCTGCTGACCAACGAAGACATGTGCCGGACAGCGGCCGACGTCACCAAGATCCTCAACGACCGAGGCCCCGCCGTGGGCTACGCGTGCACTCGCCCTGGCTGTGTCGTGCCAAACTACGTCACTCGCTAGGGTGGTGAACTACCCGGTAGTGTGCCAACCGGGATCAGGCCGCGAGTCATCCCTCAGTGCGCTGCCCGGCATGGGTGCAGCAGCCGTGGCCACTTCAGCCGCTGGATCCCGAGTGCCAGCGCGGCGGCGCCTATCGCGCCGGCCCGGATGGCCACGTCCGCGAGGTTGAACGTGGCCGGGTAGCCCCACACGTGGATCCAGTCGACCACCGCGCCGTGGCCGAGGCCGGGGGACCGGACGAGACGGTCGGCGAGGTTGCTTACCGCACCGCCAAGCACGAGGGCCAGGCATACCGCCATTCCATTGCCTCGGGTCCCGGCAAGAAGTGTGATCACCACCGCGATGATCACGACAGACACGAGCATCACGACGACCGGATGCCCGGCCCCGATGCCGAAGCTGGCCCCGGTGTTCCGCACGAGGCGCACCGAGACCACCCCGCCACCGCCACTGGGCCGGGCCATGACCACCAGGGCCTTGCTGACCTGGTCCAGCGCTAGCACCAGCCCAGCGACGCCGACTGCGATCCACCACGTGCCCATTGCCCGAATGCGCCAGTCAGTCACGCACCCAGCCTAAAGCAGCGAGCGTGGCAAGCCCGGCAAATCCCCGGGTCGGCGTCAGCCGACGTCGCGGGCGCCGCGCTCCTCGCCGATGCCGAAGCTATGGTCCCCAGCTCAGTCGATGCGGGAAGATCCTCCTGCGACATATCGCTGTCAGCCCGGCACGATCCTGCCGCCGCCCTCGACTGGGCCACTCGCGCCTCCCAGGACGATAGCCAGCGTGTGCGCGGCTGTGCCATCATAGTCACGTGACTGCATACGTGATAGCAGTGTCCCAGCATGTGGACAATTCAGAGGTGCGGGCATATCGAGAGTTGGCGGCCGCGTCCATCGCCCAATATGGCGGTCGTTACCTTGTCCGAGGGGCGCTTCCGGACGCGCTCGAAGGCAGCTGGCCTATGGCCGACCGAATGGTCGTCATCGAATTTCCGAGTCTGGAGCGGGCTAAACACTGGTACACTTCTGCGGAGTACATTCAAGCTCGGTCGATGCGCGCAGATCTTAGTGGCCGCCGCATGCTATTCGTGCCCGGGATCGACGAGCAGCCGATATAGGCTAAGTTGCTGTGAGCGAACCCCAACTCGTCGGCCTCACGCCTACGCTGGTGACCTATCCGTCCGGCTCGTGTCGTGAGGAGGCTACCGTGCTGCATGTAATGGCGGATCTGCGGACGGGGGCAGGTCAACAATTCTTGGTCATAACCGACATTACGCCATTTCATCCGCTCGATCCGCTCTGGCCTGACCAGCCGGCCGATCATGGTCAGCTCTTGGTCGCCGACAAGGCATACACGGTAAGCGACGTCGTGACTACAGCCCAGCGGGCGGGCGGACCGGTCATGGTAGACAAGGCGATCGACGCACGGCGGGACGAACCCGGTGTACTGTTCCTTGCGGCGCATGTCATCGAGGCGGCATCCCTCGGCGATTTGAGCGTTGGCACGCGCGTCACGCTGACTGTAAACGCGGCTAGGCGGCTAAGGCTCAGTGCAGCGCATACTGCGTGTCACTTGCTTGCGTATGCTCTTAACCAGGAAACGCATGATCTATGGAGGAAAAACACGAGTCTTGATTCGCGTAACTACCACGATTTCGACGCGGCGGCATGCGTATTTACTCGACACGACATTGGCGGCAGCCTTGATAGGTATCGCATTGGAAAATCACTGCGCAAACGCGGCTTCGATTCAGCTCGTTTTATGGAAGAACTCCCCGCAATCATCGGCGGGGTCAACGATACCTTGGCGAAGTGGGTCAAGTCAGATGCTGCCATCCGGATCAACTGCGACGGGCCGCTGCTTACCGACTGGCGGCAGTGGATCTGTGACCTCCCTGGCGGATCGGCTTTCATGCCGTGCGGCGGAACACACGTTCAGCGGCTCCGGCAAATCGATGCTATGAGTGCTGTTGCCTCGTTCGATGCTGCGGCCGGAACTCTCGCCATCAGGAATGAGGTCTGCGTAGCCGGATAAGCTGAATGCAACGCACGGCTCGCCGCGGCTCACCCGTACAGCCCGTTCAGTTCCAGTTCGCGTAGGACCCGGTAATCGGATTCTACGCGTTCCAGGTCATCAGCACAGAGGTAGACGGTGCCCGGACAGGTCGCCATGTCGACAGTCCGGGAGAGGGGACGACCCGCGGGAAAGTTCGCTATCATGCCCACGAAAGAGGGCAGTCGCTTGATCGGGTTCCAATCGCCTTCCGTGGGAACTCTGCCATCAGATGGGGAGATCAGATTCACGCAGCGCAGATGACTCTTAAGCTGATATGGCTTCACGGACTCGGTGATGAAGCTCTCTGGGTCAGCGATTGAGTAGGCGAGGCTGTTCACCTGGTCACCCCCAATACATCTGGTTAGCAGTTCTGGCATCTGCCCTCCGCCTAGCCGTGCGCCACACTCGATCAAGACGGGGCCGGTCTGAGTCAGCATGACCTCCGTGTGGCCCGCGCCGTTAACGATGCCGAGAGCGTCGAGCACCAGCCGAGTATAGCTCACAATGTCCCGCGCGGAGGATTCGTCCAGCGCGAGTAGATCCTCGAAGTCGTATACGGAATGGCCGTCCGCGATGCGCTTGGCGTAGCGCCATACCTCGACAATTTGGTGCACGCCATCGCGGCTTACGCTATTCACGTAATGCTCCACGCCAGAAAGGAACTGTTGAACGAGAACAACCTTGTTGGGCTGCCCGTACCGATCGACTGATGTCATGATCTTGGCGTGTGCGGCGGCAATTTCGTCTAGAGTGCGGCAGATGAACACGTTGTCGGTTCCGGCGCTCAGTACCGGCTTCAGCACGACTGGCCACTGACCGTGCCTGACAGCCCACTCAGCGACCTCGCTTACCGAGGAAGAGCAGAAGCTGTCCGCCGAGGCTAGACCTGCCGTCCGCACAGCCTGCTGCATCGCGAACTTGTCACGTCGCGCGAGTGTAAGCTGCGGGTTGTTTCCTGGCAGGTCAAGCGCGGACGCCAGTTGGTCGGCGAGAATAACGCCAGACTCGGCGGCGGCGACCACCCAATTCACGCCCAGCTCGCGGAGCTCCTGCGCTGTACGTTCGTTGTCGCCCGCATGCTCGATGTCGATGGTGAAGTCCTCTGGACGATACGCTAGGTGGGTGTCGGGAAACGGGGAACGTACGTGGACGAAGTCGATACCGCGAAGCGTCAGGGCGGAGGGCAGCAGTCGACCTGCACCATAAGCGTCGACAATGACAGTTTTCATGATCCGTGAGCCTCTTGCTCCTCGCTTACCGGTTGATCGTGTTCATCGTGCACTTTAACTTGGCCGACGGCCCCGACGGCGGTTGCCCCAGCGGGATCGGGGTTCTTTGGCATGCTTTTCCTAGCGTGAGACACGACGCCGATAGCTACAAGAGCGACTACGCCAAGTATGCCCTCGAGAGTGAAAGGCGCGAATTTGAGCCGCTTATCAGAGAATTCCATGATGAAGGCGAACGCCGGTGAAAGAGAAATCAGAAGGGAAGTGGTGATTGGCTCAGTGTATCGGACTCCGACTTGGAGCATGTAGATCGGAAGGCCAATGCCGCCGACAGCCACTATAACTCCCGGTAGAAGCGCCGCGAATATGTCATTCTGACCCTCTAGCGCCACCAAGACCCACCCGACTATGCTCATTAGAACGAAGCGTGTAGCGAGCACGGTGGCTGGATCGCAGCCACCGTCGTCGAGTCGTTTCATGTAAATGATGTTGACAGCTGAACCGACCGCGCAGATGACCGTGAAAACGACGCCGAGGGCGATGTGTCCTACGCTCAGGCTCCCGAGTCCACTCCGCCCGCTAAGAGAACTCCATATAAGCATGCCCAACAGCATGCAGATGCCAGCTGAGACCGTGACCTCTGCGCCCGTCACTGTGGTATGGCGCCGAAGCAACGGTCCCGCGAGGACCATGATAGCCGGGCCGAGTGCCAGTGCCATGACATTGACGATCGCTGGTTCCAGATACCGTAGCGCATAGAACGTCGACAGCCACGTTAGCGCCGTCGTGATGTTGATCGTTACGAGATCACGACGATGCGACAAAACTGCGCTGAGTCGTTGGACCTCCCGGTGCCGAAAATAAATCACGGTGAAGACGACCACGGCCAGCGTGAAAGAAATGGCGGCGATGCTAGCTACGCTGATAACCTGGAGGCGGTTGCTTACATAAACATCCATGGCTGCGGTGAGTGCAGCGTAGCCCAGCAATGGCATAATGCCATGGCGCAGGGCGTTTCCGTGTATGTTCGCTCTGTGTCTCACCTGGGATCCTCTGTCGCCATATCCGTCCTATCGTCTCACCGTCCGCTGCTTCTCCGCTCCACGTCCAGGCCGAAATGTCCGCGCAGTTACAGTATAAGAGACTAGCGAGTTCCAGGGGAAGTGACAGCCTTGCGACAACGGTGAGCCTCACAGCGGTATCATACACGACTATCTTGGCGGAACGTGGCGTTAATCCCATGAGCGCTAAGAAACTCTAGCCAACGTGCTATGACCACGGGATCATCGATGGACTGGTGGAGGCCAGGCGCCACGCGTCCGGCGGCAACGTCCAGGATGGCACACGCCAACGGAACGGAGACGAGTCGAGGTGTAGCGGATTCCTCCTCGTTTCCGATCACGTCTAGGGCGTACTCGCCGATCCAGGAGTCGCCTGTGTCGATCCGAACCTCAAGTTTCACTGACATTACTACTCGATCACGATCGGAAAGTGTAGTGGGATATCGAGCAGCTAGGTCCTCGGCAAGCTCGGAGATCCTCTTCTCATTTCCATTAAGCAGTTCAGTGAAGACTGGCTGCCACGCATCACTCCATCCATCCAGGCGCAGCGTTCCGCGAACGAATGTCTTCACTTGCCACGGCGCGGGAAATGCGTACATGTCTATGAAAGGCAAACTATCCCGATTTGGATAAATCTCGAATGTTTCGCCGCCGATGTCCTGTGATTTCACAGCCTCCCATGGCCGCTCGACGTGCTTCGTGGTGCCTTCCTCCATCAACCGGGCTGGCGTCAGCAGCGCCATCAGCACACCTCGAGGTGCCCAGCTGAACGTATAGCGGAACTCGTGTGGCACGGCAGGGTTGCTACCGCAGTACGAGGTGTAGCGCACCGTGGCGGGCCGTTCCCCTATCGCCACCTTTGCCTTCCTAACCAGCTCGTGGGAAAGCAGGTGATCGATCCCAGGGTCAAGCCCGACCTCGGTGAGGAGTACCAGACCTCTCTCCTGGGCTACCTCCGCGTACGCTCTGATTGCTGGGTTCACGTAGCTGGAGCACACAAAGTGCGCTCTTCGGTCCATGGCCAAGTGCACCAACGTGGGATGCTCGCTTGCCGGAATCATAGAGACAACCACATCGCCGGCGGAAATCTCACCAGCCAGGGACTCGGCGTCGAACGCACGCGTCTCGGCCTTGCCCGCGAGTCCCAGCCGGGCGAGGTGATCCTCCGCTTTCCGCACAGTGCGACCCCAGACGACTGTGGAGGTGCCTGCACACACGAGTCCCAGGCCACTGCCACTGGACATCCCGCAGCCAACCCAGTGCACCCGCCCGGTCGGGGTGATCAACTCAGCCATGTGTGGTCTCCTTCGTAAGTTGGTGAGCGCGGTGGAACTGTTCCTGGCATCGAATCCAGGGCAGGCTTCCGTGCGGCAGATTGCCTAGATGCGGCCGAAGGTCCGCGGAGAATGCGGTGCTGGACTCTCTGGGCAGCAACGAAGGAAGGTTGCCGATGGCGATGATATCCAGTGGCGGCGGTCCCTGGTGGAGACGACGAACCGGCTGCACCCAATCGGTCAACTCGCAGTTGACAGGCACGCGATTACATGCCGATGTCACATCACAGGCGACGTCACCGACGATCACCAGCTTCCGGCCGCCGCGTTCCAGGTCGTCGGCGGTGAGGAAGGGCGTCCCCGGTTCGCTCGCGAATACGGCGTTCACGAGGATGTCATAGTCCAGCAAACGCGACTTGTCGAGGTCCCTTGTCTCCTCGACGTCCCACAGGGTGCTTGGTACCCCGGCCACCGCGAGCGCCGCGCATGCTCCACGTCCTGCTCTGCCAAGCGCGCCGATGACGAGGGCACTCGCGTCGGTCCGCGGCCCGCGTAGCCTGGCGTCCAGCTCAGGTCGGGTCATCGACCTGAGGGGCGCTGTGAGTTCGCCACGCTGGTGCAACACAGCGAGTGCGGCTCCCACGTATCCTGCCCAGAATCCGAAGGCGACCAGCCTTCGAGCAGCGTCGTCGGTAAGATATTCCAAGTCAAGCAGGGTGCCGCCGCCCGCAGCGAATCGCTGCAGTAGCGTAGGCCCGCCTTCTTGACCCTTGTACGCGTGGCCAAAGAACACGTGATGGTGGGCCAAACGCCATGCTCGCAGCGATGGTTCCTTCAAACCAAGAATTATCTCACTTATCGGCGCATCTACCCAGCTACCGCCGGGAACGATGCGGCACCCCGCGGCAGCGTATTCTTCCGTAGGGAAGATACGCAGCTCCGAGTCCTCAACGGTAATCGCTATGCCCTCAGCGATAAGCGCCGTGGCATCGGTAGGTGTGAGTGGCGTCCGCTGCTCGTTCGGCGCATCCTCCCGGCGCAGCCATATTCTAGGTTTACTTAGCATTTCCGGAAGTCCTCCCGAGATATCAATTGTCAGCTTGAGTTTGTCAGTGGATGGGGCGATCTTCGGATTGTCCGGAAAGCGCAGCATTCCACGCGGGAACTGGTGGCGGTACGTCCATGTGCTCAGGGACACGGACGTGGATCAGGGAAGGCCCGCCACTGTCGAAGGCGATCTTGGCTAGGGTGACGAACTCGTCTATCGAGTGGGCACGTGCCCCGGTTAGGCCCATTCCGAGCCCAAGCTGGACCGGATCGATCGGCCCGGGATCCACGGCAAAGTACCGTCCGCCGGCGTAGAGATGCTGGATCATCTTGATCCAGGCCATTGATGTGTTGTCCAGTACCACATACGTCACGGGGAGCCGCAGTCGCTTAGCTGTTTCCAACTCTGCGACGGACATCGCGAGACTGTTCTCAGTCGTGAGACAGAGAACCCGCTCCCCGGGATGGCCGACGGCGATCCCGATCGAGGCCGGAACGGCAAATCCCATGGGGCCGTGCCCGCGGGGAATCACCACTCGCCAGTCGTCGCTGACCGCTTCCCAATAGCATGAAATATAGGGTGTGGGCGTGCCCGCGTCGGCTACGACCCAGGTCGAGCGCCCAAACGTGTCATGAAGTGATTGCACGAGTTCACGGGGGAACAAAACTCCATAGTCTAGCTTCTGGGGTTGTTTCTTCTCGTCGCGTTGTGCCCACATCCCTCGCGCTGTCGCCAAAACTGCGGCTCGACCGGTGCGGGAGGTCTCAGGTGCTGCGGATATCCGTGTCCTGAGTCCCATGAGAATCGCCTTCGCATCGCCAACGAGTGCGATACTGCCCGGATAATTGCGTCCGGCACGGTCCGCGTCGATGTCGATGTGGATAATCTGCGGGCCGCCACGAGCAGGTACAGTGAATCCTAGCGTATCCGTAGCGTTGGCCCGCGTTCCCACGAGCAACACGCAGTCGCTGTCCGCGACCCAGGCGTTCGCGTAATCGCGGGCTCCGTTGCTCCCGATCACGCCCAGCGAGAGTGGATGCGTCTCATCGATAATTCCCTTACCGTGGATAGTTGTTGCCACCGGCGTGGCTAGGTGCTCGGCGAAAAACGCCAGCTGAGCACCTGCGCCGGAGAGATGCGCACCGCCACCGGCCACGATCACCGGGTGTTTGGCTGATGACAGTCGTGTCGCAGCTCTGCTCATCGCATCAGGCGCCGCCAAAGGACGATGACCGGGCACAACAGCCATGCTGACCGACGTTTCGGATACGTCTTCCGGGGTTGCCGTACCCTCTAGGATGTCCTCAGGCAGGATGAGCAGCACAGGTCCGGGTCGCCCTTGGGACGCCACGGTAACGGCCTCCTCAACGAGGAAGGGAATGTCTGCGGTACGAGTCGCGGTCCGCCGCCATTTGGTGCATGCGGAAAACAGTTGTTCTTGGTCAACCTCACTGATAGCCGCAGTGCCGCGACTACGCCTGTTGTTGTCGGTGGTGATCGCCAGTACCGGGATGCTAGAGGCAAATGCCTCGGCCAGTCCACTGGCCAGGTACACCGCTCCTGCGCCGCTTGACGCTTCGCACGTCCCCAGCCTGCGGGTCGTGCGAGTATAGGCATCGGCCATGAACCCCGCATGGCGCTCGTCCCGGGCAAGCACGTGGCGAATATCAGCGGTCCGCCTCGCGAGGACATCGTAGAATGCGATACTGGTGTCCCCTGGGAAGCCAAAAACCGTGTTTATGCCTCGCTGTACCAGAGCGTCGACGAGTATTTCCGCGCCATTACTCATATCGCTAACAACCTCGCTATTGAGCTGGTTCAGGTGAGTGGCCGACGTATCCGGTCATGATGGACCTAACGCGCTCTCCTGAGATCGGGCGCTGGTACTTGAAATCCTCGATCACCGCTTCGCTGAAGCCAGCCTTGAACGCCTGATCGCGCAGGTATTCCGCAGAGAGCCAGTGGAATCCATTCACCCCTGGCGCCTTTTTGATATCAGAGCCATCGTTGGGTGCGTCGTTGGAAGCGATGAGAGTAGCGACACCAGAAGCCGAGTCGGTGCGCGGTTTCAGCCAAGAGTGAATCCGTTGCAGGACAGGCATTAGGCCGACCTCTGCGTCGTACAAGTGCCCCAGTACGCCATCGATGTATATCACCGACCACGACTCGTCCGGTTCCCACTGGTAGATATCAGCGCAGAAGGCCTCAAGGCCCTTGCGACGGGCTAGCGCGACCGCCTCCTCCATTGCGTCGAGGGCTACTACACGAAAGCCTTTTCGTGCCACTTGCGCCTCGACAGCCGCGTTCCCGCAACCCAGGCTGAGCAGGCCGCCGCCGTTGCACTCCAGTTCGGCAACGAGTTTGCCGGACATCCAGTCCCGGTATTCTGCGCTGTAGGTCGAGGGTGTCACCGAATCTCCCCGACTGCCGCCGTCTTCCCAGACCTGGAAGATATTCGGCTTTTCGGCGCCGTCCGACAAGTAGAATCTGATCAGGTCGTCGTAGTTTTTTGGCCTGATGCTTGCCACTGCGTTCTCCCTTTGGGAAAAATGAATATACCGACGTCGTCAAAGACTGGGCAATTCACTTAGCAAGAAAATCGGGCACGCGCATTGACGCTTAGGCCTTGGTTTTGCCAATGCCTATCCGATAAATGTACCGCGCATGTCTCTGGCATATCTATTGGGCCATTAAGCTCACGAGAAATAAGCTACATGCCTCGGTGGCTATGGGTCAAGCCGTTATGGCTAAGTGTGGCTCTGGAGGATGGCCATTTATCACTCTGAGTAGCACAGATGGCTGAACCGGAGGCCTATTTAACCAGCTTGAAGCAAGATGGTAACAAAGTGCAATGCTCGCGGGGGGGCTGCTGTGATGTGTGTCACACAACGTGGCGAGATTTCTATCTAGCTCCGCGCTGTTGATTAGAAACGCTGGATTCGATTCTCGTTCAATTTGTGACTGGATGTTCCAGTGAGGAAATTTTTTAGTTCCGAGGCAGGCGAGAACTGTAGGAATTGTGAGCACGCATGTGTATCTCGTGCTTTCCTGTTCTCGTGAATCCTGTGTGACCCGTGATCCAGAGGGGATGAGCGAGACCGGCTCGGGCGAGTGGCCGACGTGGATGGCGGCAATTCCTGAACCGAGAACGACCGCGCCCGCGCACAAGATGAACAGGTGCTGCAGGCCCAGGTCGCCAGCCGCGGGGCCGGCAGGACTTCATCGACGGGGATGGAGTGTTGCTCAGTCGCCGCCGACCCCACGGGCGCACACAGCAGCGCCTGGCGCCCTCACTGCCGCACAACGCGCCGTCACGTCGAGGGCCAAGGGCATGGGCAGAGCTACCAGGGTCGGGCGAGAGATGGCGCTAGCAGGGCCGCGGACGGCTCGTCAAGCGGCAGCAGTGGGCGCTCCGCGATCAGCGCGGTCGCGGCTTGGGCGCGCTGGCCCGCCTGGTTGGGGAAATCAGAGCTCGATCCCCGGGTACAGCGGGTGCCTGGCGAGCAGGTCGGCGCACCGCTGGCGGTTCGCGGCCGCGACGTCGGCGTCAAGGACGTACTTGGCCCTGGCGGTCGCGGTCTGCGGGGCGGTGACACGGAGCACGGTGGCGATGATGTCGGCGACCTCGTCCATCTCGTCGACCGACAGGCCCAGCGTGGTCAGCGCCGGGGTGCCCAGCCGGACGCCGGAGGTATACCAGGCGCCGTTGGGGTCGCGCGGGATGCTGTTGCGGTTGGTGACGACGCCCGAGTCGAGCAGTGCCGACTCTGCCTGCCGCCCGGTCAGCCCGAAGCTGGACGCGACGTCCATGAGCACCAGGTGGTTGCTGGTGCCGCCGGACACCAGTCGGACGTCGCGGCGCAGCAGGCCGTCGGCCAGCGCCGCCGAGTTCGCGACGATCCGCGCGGCGTAGTCGGCGAACGCGGGCTGCCGGGCCTCGGCGAACGCGACCGCCTTCGCCGCCATGATGTGGGCCAAGGGGCCGCCGAGCACCATCGGGCAGCCCTTGTCGACGTACGGGGCGTACTCCTTGGTGGACAAGACGAAGCCGCCGCGCGGGCCGCGCAGCGACTTGTGCGTGGTCGAGGTGACCACGTCGGCGAACGGGACCGGGTTCTCCTCGCCGGTCAGCGCGCCGCCGGCGACGAGGCCAGCGAAGTGGGCCATGTCCACCATGAGGGTCGCGCCCACGGAGTCGGCGATCTCCCGCAGGATCCGGAAGTTGGGCGTCCGCGGGTAGGCCGAGTAGCCCGCCACGAGGATCAGCGGCTTGAACTCGCGGGCCTGTACGGCGAGCGCGTCGTAGTCGATCAGCCCGGTCTCCGGGTCGGTGCCATAGGAGGACTGCTCGAACAGCTTGCCGGAGATGTTGTGCCGGAAGCCATGCGTCAGATGGCCGCCGGCGTCCAGCGCCATGCCTAGCATCCGCTGGTTGTTGAAGGCCTTGCGCAGCCGCTGCCAGTCGTCGGCGGTCATGTCGTTAACTGTGCGGGCGCCCGCCTCGGCGAGGGCCGGCTCCTCAACCCGCTTGGCGAGGATCGCCCAGAACGCCACCAGGTTCGCATCGATCCCCGAGTGCGGCTGGACATAGGCGTGCTCCGCGCCGAATAGCTCCGTGGCGTGCCTGGCCGCGATCGCCTCGACCTTGTCTACGTACTCGCAGCCCGCGTAGAAGCGGTTTCCCACGGTGCCTTCGGCGTACTTGTCCGACAGCCAGTTGCCCATCGCCAGCAGCACAGCGGGGGAGGCGTAGTTCTCCGAGGCGATCAGCTTCAGCTGCCGACGCTGGTTTCCCAGCTCGCCGGCGATCGCGGCCGCGATGTCGGGTTCGACGGTGGCGATGACTTCCAGCCCGGCGCTGAACGCGGTGGCGGCCGTCTTGTTGGCGGCGGTTTCGCTGGAGATGGTCTGTTCGCTCATGAGCGTTGCCTCTTCGGATGTCGTCGGATGCTCGCCCAGGCGCACGGCATTCCCGGGCGAAGGCGGTCGCGCGAGCCAGGGGGACCGCTCCCCGGTGGTGCTCCACCATCGCGCCAGTCACGGCCCGACATCATCTTAGACGGGCGGCGGTCATGCCCGGCAACCAGGTTTCACGCGGATGGATAAAGTTCCGCCGCTTCTATCTCATTGACGCTCCGGTGCCCCGGATTGGGAATGATCTGCCCGTCTGCGGGCAGCCATCAAGATTATGACGGTCCACCCAGCGCCGACAGCGCCGCCCACGGACGAGGAACTGCTGATCCAGGAGGCGATCAGGCAGCGCAAGCGCCACCGCTCGGGCAAGTCCCTGGCAGGCGCGATTGCCCTAGCCGTCTTCTTCGGTGCCGTGGGCTACCTGATGGCCCTTCACCCGGGCACCATCACGTACGGCATGCCCGATTCCAGTCCATTCCCGCTGGGGGCGCTCATTTCCGTCTTCGGCTTCCTTGAGCTCCTGGCCGCCGCCTTGCTTGTCGTAACCGCCGTCTGGCGGGCACGGCCGCGTTCTCGCTGGGGGGACCCGGCCCCGGGCGACTGCCCGGCGTGCGGAAAGGCGGCCCTGCGCCGAGACGATGTCCTGCTGCGGGAGGGCAATACCCTGAATACCAGGGCAAGGAGCACCGTGACCGTCTGCGGTACCCCGGACTGCCCTTACGCGAGTGCCGAGGTTGCCACCCCTGGCCTGGCCAGGTAACCCGGCGACGTCAACCAGCCAGCACAGCGCCTCGCTGGTCGGCTCACGCCACTCGATGGCGGCCGCCTGGCGGTCGCTGGGCACGGGCGGGTCCGGTGCCTGCGGAGGTCCAGGCGGTCGGCGTCCAGGGCGACGATGTCGGTGGTAGTCACATGACGCAGGCCAGCCCATGCGCGCCTTCCCCTCACGAATCGCCGCAGTAAATGGGACGGTATTCATTCTAGCCGAGTCGTATTGCGCGCTTACTGCGGTAAGAGTGCCGTGATTTGCAGTGAAGACTGGACGCTGGCATGGTTGATCGGGTGCGGTCGTTTCGCAAAAGTGGTTCATTTTTTTCTTGATGGGATATTCAGCGTCGCTGCCCGGCATGGCGCAGCCCGCCACTGTGGCGGGGCCGGCGCTGGCCCGCCTCCTCATCGCGGCGACGAGCCAGCCGTGGTGGTAGCGGCTGATGCCGTCAGCTACGCGGTGAGCGTCCTGGTGCTGGTGGGACTGCTCCCGTCGCGCAGCCAGCTCAGGGCTACGCCAGGCCCAGCCAGCTCAGGGCTACGCCAGGCCCAGGCAGGCCAGCGCGGTGTCGGCGTGGGCGGCGGCCTGCGCCAGGGACGGGGCAGGGGCCAGGCCCAGCAGCCGCCTGCGGTGCCGCTCGCCGAGCAGCAGCGAGAACAGCGGCTCGGCCAAGGGGGCGCGGGCTTGCCCCCGCTCGGCCCGGATGTGCTCGGCGAGCCGCGCGATGTGCCGGGCGTCGCCCTGGGAGTACAAGATGCGCGCCAGTTCGGGGAACCGGCTGGACTCGGCGATCACCAGGCGGTGCAGTCCGACGAGCTCATCGGAGTGCACCCGGTAGACGATCCGCGCGGCCAGTCCCTCCAGCGTGCCGTGGTCGGTCGCGGCGTCCAGGCTCACCCCCGCGGCGAGGTCCTTCACCATCGCCGCGAACAGTCCGGGCTTGTCGCCGAAGTACGCGTAGACGGTCCGCTTGGTGACCTTGGCGGCGTTCGCGAGCTCGTCGATGGTGGAGTTTCCGAAGCCGGAATGCAGGAATACATCCAGGGCGGTCGCGAGGATCTGGGCCTCGCGGGCGCGCCGCTCAGCGGCTGTCGGCCGCCCCCGCTTGCGAATCGCCGGGACCCCCGCGGGGACAACCGGGGCAGCGATCGCGGGACCCGCCGATTCCGGGACCTGGGACTGCACGGGCTCCAAGCGTTCCTTCCTATCGCATCCTGACCAGGCGGCGCGGTACCATCGGCCAGAGTTAAATGACACTGTATAGTCTCATTACAATCGAATGGTGACCATCCGGGCCCGTGCGGGTCGAGAAAGGTCTAGTCAATGGCAAGTCAGGCACGCCAGCGGCGGACACCCGCGGCTGGCAGCAAGGCCGCTGACGGCGATGACGTCAGCGTCGCCGCTGACGTGACGGCAACTGATAACACAACTACGCCGTCCCGCGCAAGCAGCAACACCCCTGCGGCTGATAACAGCAAGAAGCGAACTGATGACCAGGCCAGCGACACCGGCCAGGCCAGCGACACCGGCCAGACAGGCGCCGGGAAGCCTGCCGCCCCGAGCGCCGAGCAGCTCGGCGAGTACTACCGGGACATGCTGCTCGTGCGCCGCTTCGAGGAACGTGCCGCGCGGGCCTATACCGAGGCGCTGGTTGGCGGGTACTGCCACCTGAACCTCGGCGAGGAAGCCGCCGTCGTCGGCCTGATGGCGGCCCTGAAGAGCACCGACTACCTCTTCACGAACTACCGTGAGCACGGTTACGCCCTCATGCGCGGCATCGACGCGAACAAGGTCATGGCCGAGCTCTACGGCCGGGTCGACGGCGTCTCCAAGGGCTGGGGCGGGTCGATGCACATGTTCGACATCACGCACCGGCTGCTTGGCGGCTACGGCATCGTCGGCGGCCAGCTCCCGCTGGCGACCGGCGCGGCACTCGCGATCGACTACCGCAACGAGGACCACGTCGTCATGTGCACGATGGGCGACGGCACGGCCGCCATCGGCGCGTTCCACGAGTCGCTCAACGTCGCGGCCCTGTGGAGCCTGCCCGTCGTCTTCGTCATGATCAACAACCACCTCGGCATGGGCACCACGGTTGAGCACTCCGCCGCCGAGCCCGAGCTGTACAAGCGCGGCGCTGCCTACCGCATGGCGGCGGCGCGTGTCGATGGCTGGGACCCGGTCGCGGTCTACCAGGCCGCCACTGTCGCCGTCGAGACCGCCCGCTCCGGCAGGCCCTACCTGCTGGAGGTCGTCACCGAGCGGCTCAAGGGCCACTCCGTCGTCGACCCGGCTAAGTACCGCTCCGCGGAGGAGAACGAGCGGCTCAAGGCGGCCGACCCGTTGCACCTCTACGCCGAGAAGCTGATCAGTAACGGGGTTCTCGATGAGCTCGACATCGCCGCGATCGAGAAGGAGGTCGCAGCGATCGTCGCGGACGCCGCGGCCTTCGCGGCGAACAGCCCGAGCCCATCAGTGGAGACTCTTTTCGACTACACCTATGCTTCCCCCGTACCGAACGATTCCAGGCGACTGCCCGGGCAGGCCCTCTTCCCGCAAGCGCCACTGCCGGACAACAGCGGGAGTGTGATCTCGTGACCATCATGACCTACCGCCAGGCGCTGCACGACACGCTGCGCGCGGAGATGCTGCGAGATGACAGCGTCTTCCTCATGGGCGAGGAGATCGGCGTCTTCGAGGGCTCCTACAAGATCACCGCCGGCCTGCTGACGGAGTTCGGCCCCAAACGGGTGCGCGACACCCCGATCGCCGAAGAGGGCTTCACCGGTGCCGCGGTCGGCGCCGCGATGCTCGGACTGCGCCCGGTCGTCGAGATCATGACGATCAACTTCTCGCTGCTGGCCTTGGACCAGATCGTCAACCACGCGGCGAAGATCTACGGCATGTTCGGCGGCCAGTGCAAGGTTCCGCTGGTCATCCGCACCCCCGGCGGCGGCGGCCAGCAGCTTGGCGCCACCCACTCGCAGAACATCGAGCTGTACTACGCCTTCGTCCCCGGCATGAAGGTCGTGGCGCCTAGCACCCCAGCTGACGCCAAGGCGCTGCTGCTGGCCGCGATCCGCGACGACGACCCGGTGCTGTTCCTTGAGAACCTCGCGCTGTACAACACCAAGGGCGAGGTGCCTGACGGGGCCATCCCGGCCGAGATCGGCAAGGCCGCGATCACCCGGCCTGGCCGCGACCTAACCCTCATCGGGTACTCCCGGATGGCGCACGTGGCCGCCGAGGTCGCCCAGCAGCTGGCCTCGACTGAGGGCATCGACATCGAGGTCATCGACTTGCGCAGCCTCCGCCCGCTGGACCGGGAGACGATCGTTCGAGTCGGTTCGCAAGACCCATGCCGCCGTCGTGCTCGAAGACGACTGGCTGACCTACGGCATCGGCGCGGAGATCGCCGCGACGATCTCCGACGGCGCCTTCGACTACCTGGACGCGCCGGTGCGCCGGGTCGCGATGGCCGAGGTGCCTATGCCCTACGCTAAGCCCCTGGAGACCGCCGCCCTGCCGTCCCGGTACGACGTCATCACGGCCATCCGGCAGACGCTGGCGGCGGTGTGCTACCGCACCCGAGCAGCCGGGGCAAGCACGACCCGGGCAAGCGCTGTTGGAGTATCGCAGTGATCGAGATCAAGATGCCGCGCCTGTCTGACACGATGGAGGAAGGCGCGATCTCCACCTGGCGCAAGCACGCCGGCGAGCTCGTAGCCGTTGGTGATGTCCTGGTCGAGATCGAGACCGACAAGGCCGTCATGGAGTACGAGGCCTACCAGGCCGGGATCTTGTCGAAGATCCTGGTCGACGAGGGCCAGGTCGTCGGGATCGGCGCCGCGATCGCCATCCTCGACGACGGCACCGGCGTGGGTGTCGGCGAGCAGGTGCCCGCCGCCCCGGCGACTGCCGTGATCCCCGTCCCGTCGGTGGCCACGGCCGCGAGTGCCCCGCAAGACGCCGCTGCCCCCGCAAGCGCGGCGGCAACCAGTGCGGTGGCTGGCGTGGCCAACGGCACGGCCGGCGTGGACACCCGCACGATCGCCTCCCCGCTGGTTCGCAAGCTGGCTCGCGAGAACAACCTGGACCTGTCCCACGTGAAGGGGACCGGTCCCGGCGGCCGGATCATCCGCGCCGACCTCGCTGGCCTGCTGGCTGGTGCAGTTCCAGCAACCCCGGCTGCTCAGGTAGCACCCGTGCCACCCGCCCCGGTGGCAGTTCCCGCTCCCGCGGCTCCGGTCGTCGCGGCAGCGCCCACCTCGTCGGCCATGGTCGCGGCGCAGGGGTCGCCTGCCACTGGGGGCGAGCCCGTTGTGGCTGGTGGGGACGATGTGCGCGGGTCCCGCAGCGTGCCGGTCAGCCAGGTCCGCCGGGTGATCGCCAGGCGGCTGTCTGCCAGCGCCCGCGAGATCCCGCACTTCTACGTGACCGCTGCCGCCGACGCCGAGGACCTCATGGCGCTGCGCGCGACGCTGAACACGCAGCTCACCGAGGCGGGCGGGCCTCTCACGGGGCGCGGGAAAATCAGCGTGAACGACCTGCTGATCCGGGCCGTGGCGCTCGCGCTGCGCGAGCACCGCGAGGTCAACGTTTCTTACATCGACGACTCAAGCACCACGATGGCGATCCATGACCGGATTAACATCGGCGTGGCGGTCGCGGCCGAATCTGGCCTGATCGTCCCGGTCATCGCCGACGCGGACATCAAGACCGTCACCCAGATCGGCGCAGAGGCCAAGGCGCTGGTCGCCCTGGCGGCCGAGCGCAAGCTAACCCCGGCGCAGGTCAGCGGCGGTACCTTCACGATCAGCAACCTCGGCATGTACGGCGTCGAGGACTTTACCGCGATCATCAACCCGCCGGAGGCCGCGATCCTCGCAGTCGGCGCGACGACTCGCGAGCCGACGGTGGTTGGCGATGAGATCGTCCCGCGCTACAAGATGCGGTACACCCTGTCGTCGGACCATCGCGTCATCGACGGGGCGCTGGCCGCCCAGTTCCTCAAGACCCTGACGCGGCTGATCGAGCATCCCTGGATGATCGTCGCGTTACCGGCCACGGCTGCCTGGCAGGCCTCGAGCGCCGGTCAGGCAGCCGTCAGGGGTGCGTGGGCATCCGGCGGCATGCGGGTAACCGGTACGCGGAAAGCGCCTGCCGCAGGACGGCCAGGTCCTCTGGCAGGCAGTCGACATGCGGACTGATCCTGAGCAAGGGCTCCCTCATCTCGTGAGGCGCGCGGAACAGGTGAGCGACGCCTGTGATGATCTGGTGCTCGGCCAGCAGGAATGAGTGGACAGCCGTGACATCCTGTCCCGCGACCGGCCTTAGCGCGGTGATGGCCGAGGCCGGTCCGGCTTCCTTCAGCACCTCCCACCCTCGCGCGTCAGCCAGTGCCTCGCGGGTCAGCCTGCCGACCGCGGCGAGTCGCTCCCGCACCGACTGAGGGCCGAGCGTGAGGTGGTCCGTCACTGCCGTGCCCAGCCCGACACGTCCGGCGATGTGCCCTTCCCTGGATTCCATCATTCGGACGAGAGAAGGTCCGTGCCTCTCGGTGAGGCGGTCAGCCTCCGCTGGCCGGGGCCGCAGGCTTTGCCACCACGGCCTTTGCACGCCGATGACTCCGACACCCCGGGGGCCGGCTAGCCACTTCCGGCTGGTGGCATAGATCGCGTCGGCCCCCCAGTTCGCGTCGACGTGTCCGAGCGCCTGCGCGGCGTCCACCCACAGGGGCACGCCTGCCTCATGGCATATGGTCGCCACCGCGGCTGCGGGCTGCACTAGGGGGCGGTGCGACACGACCGGCGTCAGGTGCACAAACGTCGGGGGCGTGGCGGCGAGGAAGGTGCGCAGCGCGTCCAGGTCGATCACCCCGTCGTCATCGACGGTGACCATCGTGACTCGCAGGCCCCGGTCGGCAAAGGCGTCCAGGGCCGGCCCCCACTCGCTCGGGGCCACCGCCACGGTGGAGCCGGCCGGAAGCGGCCACGAGCGCAGCAGCACCGACAGTGCCGTGGTGGCGCTCTCGGTGAATGCGATGCCCTCGGGCTGGACGCCGAGCAATCCGGCCAGCGCGACCCGGCACTTCGTGAGCATCGGCTCCGCCTCCGCCTCCGCGATATAGGCATCAGCGACTGCCTCGCGCTCCATGTGCGAAGCCACTGCCCGTAGCGTATCGCGCGCCTGCCTGCCTCCTGCGGCCGTGTTCAGATTTATGTACTCGAAAGCGGGCCGGGCATCGCGGAACTGACGCCAGCGGTCAGCGGAATGAGCTGTCACAGGAAGAGCTTATGCCAGATCAGCCACATGCGAAACTGCTGACTCATAATCACCAAGGTTTCACAGGAGCGAGCGCAACCACTTGACCTTCCTGATTGATCCATGCTAGTAAATAACCAGTCGGTAACGAAACCGGCAAATGCTCACCCCGCGGAAAGGCGGCCTCATGGCATCCGTCAACCAGCTCAAGGACAAGCTCGAATTCATCATGGCGCAGCGCGTCGTGGCCACTGGCGCCGAGCCGCCCCGTCTGGTACGGGCGAACTCCGCGTTTGCCAAGGCGGGCGAAAAGTAACATCGGATTCCCCCGTGTGTGCGGGCTTCACCGGTGGAGCCCGCACACACGGCACGTCGTGTGTGGATTCCCTGCGACCCCAAAGAGGGCAGTCGTCGCAATGAAAGTACTATTTGTTGCCTTGCCGGGTACGGGACATGTAAAGCCAATGCTTCCCTTGGCGCGCGCGATGGAGCGGGCAGGACATGACACATGCTTCGCGACCGGCGAGGATTTCGGGCCAATGGTGGAGAAGGCGGGGTTCCGGTGCGCCAGCATAGGGCCCACCCGGGACCAGGCGAAGGATGAGCGACTACGTCGGCATCCCGAGTCAGCGCACGTTGACCCAGTCGACCAGCAGCGATTTCATGTCCGCCAGGTATGGGCGTCCATCTATACGCCGTGGATGCTCAAGGATCTGTCCGGGCTAGTATCCGATACCCGGCCAGATCTTATCGTTCATGACGCCATGGCCTTCGCTGTCCCGTTGCTCGCCGCGCGCACCGGAATCCTCAGGGTGAGCCACAGCACGGGTCCCGCATTCGCCCGCAGCCTGCTCAACGAAGCGGCCGAGCAGTTGACCGGGATGTGGCGCGAGATGGGCGCGGAGCGCTCGCCCGACGCGGCAGGGATCTACGACACGCCGCATGTCGACGTCTGGCCGGGTTCCCTGCAGTTGGACGATATCGGTGACCGCGGCACTGTCATCCCTGTCGAGACCAGCGATGACGAAGTGCAGGGCAACGAGGAGATCCCCAACTGGCTGCGGGAATTGCCGGACCGCCCCATGGTGCACATGACCCTCGGGACGGTCTTCAACCACAACCCGGCAGTATTCCGTGCGGTGCTGGACGCACTGTCCGGCGAGGACGTGAACGTCCTGGCGTCGGTCGGCCCTAACCAGGATCCCGCCGTAATCGGATCGGTGCCGGACAACGCGCATGTTGAGCGGTGGCTGCCGCACAGGTCATTGATTCCGAAGTGCTCGGCAGTCATCTGCCATGGCGGCGCCGGCACCATGCTCAAGTCGCTGCGGGCAGGCGTTCCCCTCCTGCTGCTGCCACAGGGAGCGGACATGTTCCGCACCGCCCGGGCATGCGCGGCCTACGGGATCGCCCGGTACCTCAGGCCAGACGACGTGAGTCCGGGTTCGGTGCAGGCGGAATTCCGCAAGCTCATGGACGACCCCGCGTACCGGCAGAAGTATGTGCCATTGCGGGCCGAGTTGGCCAGCCTCGTCCCGCCGCGGGATGTCGTGCCGATACTTGAGGATCTGGTCGCGCAGGGGTCCTAGCTTCAGCAACTGCAAGTCATACGACAGGGAAGGCGCACGAACCATGAACATTATTGAAGACCTGAAGGGCCTCTATGCCGCCCACGAGTTCACTCCAGGGGCAGTGTATACAGATTCAATGGAAAGGGCGCTAACCCAGCACCTGTCGTACGGTACGCCAGGTATGCACGGTATTACCGCAACAGTGCTTTCCAGCCGGAAAATGATCGCCTACAACTTGATGCAGAACGCCATCGACGAGGCGAAGGGCGCTGCTCGCATCCAGATCGTCGCCGATAAGTATGCGGGGCTGGACCTGCACAAGAAGATGCACCGGCACGTCGGAGAAGAGCTCAAGCACAGCAAGCTATTCCTGGAACTGATCGAGTGCACCGGGTACCACAGCGAAGGCGCTGAAACCGAGCCGCGCGAAGTACAGCAGGTGCTCGACTTCGACGATGACCTGCGGGCGTTCATCTGCCGCGTCCATTCGATCGAGATCCGGTCATGGACCGTGCTCAGGATGTATCAGCAGGTGCTAGCGCAGAACCAGTTCCCGCAGATCTCGGAGACGGCCGTGCCGGTAATCGACGATATCATGCAAGACGAAATAAATCACGTGTTCTACACGGGCGCTCAAATCGATGAGTGGCTCCGGGACGACCCCGCGCTGCAAGTGACTCTCGATGAGTGCTTCGCGCACACCAACAGGGAGACCTGGCAGGACATGTCCTCGATGATGTCGTGGCTGGCGAACAACTTCCAGGCGGCCCTGGAGGGAGGCGATGCGGAGCTCGAACTGCCAGAGTCGTCATTCCTCGTGGGCGAGATGGGCCCGCCTGTTACACTTACCTGATCATCGAACGTTGACGATGCGGCGGAAGGCAGGAACGTGAAGGCAACGGTGTTCGGCCCTGGCGACGGGCTGCACTTGGTGGCCCGCGGCAGTGACATGCTTTTCAAGGCGACTGCCGAGAGTACGTCGGGTGCATTCTCGTTCATGGAACGCGAGCTGCCGCCTGGCGGGCGCCGACCTCCGCGACATGCGCATATCGGCGCGGACGAAGCCTTCTACGTGCTCGCGGGCGAGGTTACCTTCTCCCTTGATGATGATGACGTCACGACAGGCGCGGGATCGTTCGTGCTCGCGCCAGGCGGAGTCATGCACAGCTTCGGGAACGATAGCCCGCAAGTGGCCCGGGTACTGATCATCCATGCCCCTGCGATGGACGCGTACTTCCGCGAGCTGCACGAACTGTGGGCCGATCCAGGCAATCCGCCGAGTCCCGGTACTGAGCGCGAGCTCATGTCACGGCACGGGATGCGGCCGGAGGCCAGCCGGTAGGCGTCCCGTCAGCCCGCTTCGTCACGGAAGGGGACGCGCACGCAGCGGCTGATGCGGGCGGCCTCGGTAAGCAGGACGTCGCCCCACCTGGTCCAGAGGCCGCGCAGTCTCGACGTGATGATCACTAGGTCGAAGGAGTCGTCGGGGAAAGGCGTCTTCAGGCCGATGCCATGCAATACGGTGTGCTTCCCGGCGGAAGCGGCCTTGCTGAGCAGTGCCCAGTCAAAGTCCACCAGCGTGCTTCGCGGCCAGGACGGCGGGACTTCGGCACCGCAACCGAATACGGCTATCCGAGGTGCCCCTCCGTCAGAGCCGGAGGGGGGCGGTGCCACCGCGAGGAGTTCCGCGGTAACGTCACAATGACGGCTGTCGTCGATCCACCGCGCGAACTCACGGTTCATCTCCTCGACGTTCATGCGCGGCGACCACGCATACCGTGCCCACAGCATTTCAGGAACAGGCTCCGGGTGCCGCTCCAGGAAGTGTCCCGCGTTGCGCAGGACGCTCTCCGTGTCGGCCTGCGTGTTCCTGCCATGCGGGATGTCAACAGCCCACGCCTCGCGGGACATGACGATCAGGACGCCGCGCGCAGCCAGTCGGTATCCCAGTTCCACGTCTTCGAGTCCCCAGCCCCGGAAGTCCTCATCGAATCCTCCGGCGGCATGGAAGTCGGCCGTCCGGACAGAGATGTTGAGCGACCAGAAAATCCACCATGGGGCGGCTAGCCTGCCAGCATCGAAATCCACCGGCTCGAGGCTCTGATGCCTCCTGTCCCGGAACCGGGGATCCTCGCCCAGTCGGTCCACAGCCTGCCGTGCGGTAAGTCCCGTCAGTAGGTCAGCGAGTCCGGGGAAAGGCTCAATGCGGTTGTATCCGTACGTGTAGCCCGCCACCGCGCGTGACTGCTGGCCGGAGTGTGCCTCGGCATGGGCGCGGATGAAGTCCGGGCCGGCCAGCAGGCCGGCGTCAAGGAACACTAGCACCGGGGCCATGGCCAGGCGGGCACCCGCATTACGCGCCGTGCCCGCGCGGAAACCTTCGTCGGGCTGGAAGTGATATCGGACCCGGAGCGCTCCGGCGAAGGAGCTCACGACAGAACAGGTGTCGTCGGAGGAACCGTCATCGGCTACGATAACCTCGAACTGTGCGGCGGGAAGCGCCTGCAGGGTAAGCGATTCGAGGGTGCGGCGCAACAGTGCACTGCGGTTGTAGGTTGGGATGACAACGGAAACGAGCGGGATAGCGACTCCGCTATCAGTATCCGCGACGCTCCTGGCAACCATGTTCTCTCCTCGCTGGATAAATGGGACTTCCACCAGCCGCTATTGGTGATATGCCTGTTCCTGGACACTGTAGAGGTCGGCGTATATCCCGCCATGCCGCAGCAATGCTGCGTGGTTTCCGGACTCCGCGATGGCGCCATCGTCGATTACGACTATAAGGTCTGCCATCCGCACGGTGGAGAAGCGGTGCGAGACTAGGATCGTGATGGCACCGAACCGTTCCCCTAGTACGCGTGCATGCCGGGCGTAGCGCTCGAACAGCATATGCTCGGCCTCGGCATCAAGGGCCGCTGCTGGCTCGTCGAGTATCACGAGCAGCGGATCCTTCCGCATGAGCGCGCGGCCGAGCGCGAGTTTCTGCCACTGTCCGCCGGACAGGTCGGTGCCGTTGGCGTTGCTGGTGCCCAAAAGCGTGCGCAAGCCGTCAGGAAGGGCACGCACTATGTCTGTCCCCTGAGCCTGTGCGAGTGCGCGGTACACCGCGCGCTCATCGTTCAGCCTGGCCAGATCGCCAAAGCCGACTGCATCGGAAACGGTGAATTCATACCGCATGAAATCCTGGAAGCTCGCGGTGATCCGGCTTCGCCACGCCTCCGGCGCCAGCATCTTCAGGTCAGTGCCGTCGACGAGGATCCGCCCTGCGGTCGGCTGGTAGAACCCGCATAGCAGCTTGACGAGCGTGCTCTTGCCGGCCCCATTTTCGCCGACCACGGCCACGACAGTTCCAGGCGGAATAGACAAATCAACAGAGCGCAGCACGGCTGTTTCCGTGCTTCCGTAGGAGAACTCAACGTGATCAAGCCTGATCCCTTCCCGCAACCGGTCCGGGGCGTGTGCGCCATCGGCCTTCCTGTCGGACTCCGGGATCGCCGCTTCAATCTCGCGCAGATGCCGAAAGGCGCTGCTTATCCGCTGCAGGTCCTGCAGCAGCGGAAAAGCAGTGGACACTTGCTGGTTAACCTGTACGGCCAGCGAGACCGACAAGACCACGTCCCCGATAGAGCGGTGCCCCGCTACGGCCTGGTGAACTACGAACAGCACCCCGGCCAGATATCCGACGGCAAACACCAACTGCCCAGCGCACCTCAGGAGCGCGGCGAGGAGGTTAGCGCGCCACAGGGCAGTGGTTACCTCGCCCCACAGTCGCGCGTGCCGTCGCAGCACCTCGCCCTGCAGGAGGGAAACCCGCAGTTCCTTCGCGGGGGCTGCCCGCGTGGCAAGGCGGAACAGTCCCAGGGCGAGCCGGTTCTGCTCACCGGTCCGGATTTTGGCGCGGTCGATCAGGCGCTCCGCGCCGCGGCCCGCCCACAAGGGCGGCAGTGCCACGACGGGCAGCAGGAGCAGGACAGGCGTTACCCTGGCCAGCAGTACAGCCGTCACGGTCATGGCCACCCCAAGGGCTGCCAGGCTCAGCATGGCCTGCAAGCCAGTCCTGAATTGCTGAACCTCCTGCTGGAGTAGCGTAAGCCGATCGGCGAATGCCGGACTCTCCTGGTGCGCTAGGCCCGGCGATCCGTTTGATAGGCGGATGATCTCTTCATCAAATTCAATCAGGTTAAGCTCGGAGAGCTCGAAATAGGCGATGTGCGCGAAGTGGCTAAACGTCAGGGCGGCGATGGCGAGCAGTGCGAGGATCACGCCAGCAACCGCGGCGTCTGCGCCCTTGCCGGTGACAGCGTCGGCGACAACCCGGCTCAGCGCGACAGATGCCAGCGGTGCGGCCACGGCGCCGCTGATCATGAGGGTGACCGCCACCACGGTCTTGTGCCAGTCCTGGTGCCAGCAGACCACTAGAAGTCGCCATGAACTGGCCAGAACCGTCATCAGGCTTCCCCGGCTTGCCGTGTGATAATGCCCTCCGGGTCATAGTCGTCCGCTGTCTCGCCGCCATCGCTGAACCTTTCGGCTTGCATCCGGAATAGCTTGGCATATTGGCCATCCAGCGCCATAAGATGGTCATGGGTTCCCTGCTCGAGCACGTGGCCATCATCGATGACGAATATAGTGTCTGCCTGTCGAATCGTTGCGAAGCGATGGGATATCAATATCGTGGTTACGCGGGGTCCCAGCCGCATGAGGTCGCTATAAAATCGTGCTTCAGCGCGCACATCAAGATTCGCTGTAGGTTCGTCAAGGATGAGCACCGACGCGCCATGGCGCAGTGCGAACAGCGCGCGTGCCAGTGCCACCCGCTGCCATTGCCCACCGGAAAGTTCCGTGCCACCTGTCATGATGCGCGACAAGGGAGTGCCGTAGCCGCCGGGCAACGTCTCGGTCAGCTCGCCGATTCCCGCCGCGTGCGCGGCGACAAAAATGCTCTCGGCGTCGTCAATATGCTCAACGGAACCAAACGCGATGTTATCAGCGACACTGGCCTCGAAATGGATGAAATCCTGGAATATCACCGCGAGTCGCCGGCGCCATGCCTCAACCGGCAGTGCCGGCAGGTCGCGGCCGTCCACCAGGATAGTACCGGCAGTTGGCTCGTAGAGCCGGGCGAGGAGCTTAACTAGCGTAGTTTTTCCTGCGCCATTTAGCCCGACAATCGCAGTGCATTTTCCCTCCGTTACCGTCAGGTTGAGATTGTCCAGCGCGGAGCGGTCACTGCCCGGGTATCGGAAGCTGACGTTATGAAATTCGATCCTGGGAGCGGCACAGCTAGCGCCGTCAGCGGGATTCACGACAGGAGCGGCGCCGGTAATAGGTCCGTACCTGGCGAGACCGGCCTCAAATCCAAGTATGCCTTTAAGGGAAAGCATGCCGAGTTGCGTCTGGGTGTCTGCCTCCGGGTAGAAGTCGCCGAGCCTGATCGCGGCTAGTGCCGCCTGCAGGACCAAGGCCAGGTGGGCCACATCCGGCGTGCCAGCGGTCCGGTCGCCAACCAGTGCCAGCACGGCCCCGCAGATAACGACGCCGATGGCGGTGTACCCGAGGTATGGACCGAGGTATACGCGTCGGCGTTCGGCCCACACTGGCGACAGGAACGCCAGGTACTGGTCACGGTATCTTTCGCGTAGTAGTCCGGTCAGGCCGAAGACCCGGATCTCCTTGGCCGCGGGAGCGTGACTCGCCAGGTCGCGAAGATACCTGTTCCTTCTTCGGATATGTGCGAGGCGGCGGAAGATCATGGTGTATTTTCGGAGGCCGCCGCGCTGCCCGTGGCGGAAGATAAGGACGACAATAAGGATGCCCCCGGCCGCAATCCAGGAAAAGCCTATACCTATGCAGATCGCATATCCAGCTAGCTGTGCATATCGGGTAATCAGCGAGAGAAGCCCTGCGCACGCGCGGCCTGGAGACTGGAATCCGGTCTCCAGTTCCCATGTGGCCTCGCCTAGTTCGTCAAGCAGTTCCCGGTCCTCAAGCGGCCCGATTCCGGTGCTGCGGAGGGAGGCTGACATGAGCCGAATAAATACCCTGCCGTCGATCCTTCTAGCTATTAGCTCTCCCAGGGCGACTTGAAAAGGTGCCAGTGCCTGCAGCAGGAAGAACGCGCAAAGAGAGTACATAAACGCATGCAGGAGACTATTCCAGGCCGGCGAGCCGACGCCGTATCGCACCGCGAGGGGAACGCGCCCGAGGAGGACACTTGTTTCGACTATGAAAACAACTGGGAGTACGCCTAGGGCTAGATCCACAAGCCCGAGTCCGGCAGCAAGTGCCCGTCCGCCAGCGGGGATGAGCCGGGCTATGCGCATACGTTCCTGCACCACGGTACCAAGAACAGTATTCCGCATGGGCCTATGATAGACGCCAGGTATGACACTTGCCAATGGCTGTCTGACCAGCAAAAACTCTAGTTCGCCGAGCCTCGCAGTTGCTGTCGCAAGCGGGTTAGCGTCTCGCCGCGCAGCACGGGGGCCAGGAACTGGCGTTTTCTGTGCGGTGCAGGCCCGCTCCAGCGGTTCGGTGGCCCGGACCACGCGTGGTGGTGACTGCTTCGCCCGACCTGTGTGTGGTAGTCGGGTACGGGCCGGCATACTGCCGGCGTGACTAAGACCATGGTGGTCGCGCACCGCGGAGTCGCGACCGCAGCCGCCGAGAACACGATTGACGCGTTCACGAACGCCATCGCCGTTGGTGCCGACATGATCGAGTTCGACGTCCGGCGGACTAGCGAGGGCGATCTGATCGCCTTTCACGACGACCACGTCGGCGGCACGGCGATCGGCGACCTGACCCGCGGCGAGATCATGTCGGCCAGGGGCGTCCGCCCCCCGTTGCTGGCTGAGGTGCTCGACGCCTGCGCCGGCAAGATCAGGCTGGACGTGGAGCTCAAGGAAGACGGCTACGTCCCCGAGGTGATGGCCGTTCTCCGGGCGGCCTTGCACAAGGCGGGCGCGGACGTGGCGGAGCAGGTCGTGACGTCGTTCCTGCCGGCCGTCGTCGCCCAGGCGAAGGTCGCGTTCCCCGAGGTCAAGACCGGCCTGCTGGTGGGCACGGACGGGCCCTTCTACCACGTGCGGGAGCACTGCCGCCAGCTATTCCCGGTTGGCCTGGCCCGCCGGGTCCGCGCCGACTACCTGGCCCCGCACTACAAGCTGGCCAGTTATGGCGTCGTGGCTCGCGCGGCCTCCGCTGGCCTGCCGTGCCTGCTGTGGACGGTGAACGCCGACGCCGACATCACCAGGTTCGCCCATGACCCTCGCGTCGCCGCCATCATCACCGACCAGGCCGCCAGGGCCCTGGCCATCGTCGCCGGGTCATCCGCCGCGGCCTGATCCCCGTTGTCGCGGGTCCGTCCGGCTTGCCTGACGCACCGTTCGCATGCCCCGCAGGCGGATGAGGCATCCAGCCATGACGACAAGCGCCCACCTGCGGGGTCTCAGTGCGTGCTGCTGCGCTGGAGGGGCCGACCGGCGACGCGGGCGAGGTGGGCGTTGAAGACATCCCGGGCGTCGGGAGTCAGGGTGGCAAGCGCGACCATGGCGGTAAACATGACGTCGCACAGCTCAGCCTGGACGTCGTCCCAGGTGTGGGTGACGCCCTTGCGCGGGTTCTGGCCCAGGGTCCCGATGACGGCCTGGGTGACCTCCCCGGCTTCCTCGGTCAGCTTCATGATCCGCAGCAGCCTCTCCATGTCGGGCGCGAGGGTGCTGCTGGCGTCGAGCTGGCCGGTGATCTTCTCGATGGTGTCCCACACGTCATCCATGACCCGTGAGGCTAGCGCAGCGCTCCTCCGCCGCGTCGGCGATCCGTGCCTGGACCGGGAATGTGCCGGGGTAACGCGACCCGGCAGCCTGCCCTTTTAAGGCGACAGGGTCTCCTCGTCGAGGTGATCACGCTCGACCAGGCGGCACGGGCGTTCCTTCCCTGAGTCCCGCCCCGAGCCAGGGCGACAGGTCGAGCCGTTCGGCCTTCCTCGCCAGCATCCAGAGCCGGGCATGGGTGCGCTCCTCCTCGCGCACTCGCTGGTGGCTGGCACCTCTTCGAGTGGGTGTTCGCCAACAGGATTCTTCCGGAGTCCTGAGATGTAGCGGGTCCCGGCCGCCGCCATGATCCCGAAGAGTTCGAGATAAATTGAGCGGTCGCCTGCAGTCGACTGTGGAAGCAACCAGGCCGGAGGGCGAGTTGACCTTCAAGTTGGGTGAACGTCGACAATCGGGTTCATGGATGGCACCACGGAACTACTGAGCATCAGCGCCTTCGCGCGGCGCGTGGGCCTCGCTCCGAGCGCCCTGCGTTTCTATGACGACTGCTGCGTCCTGCGGCCGGCGTGGGTTGACGGGGCGACGGGATACCGCTTCTACAGTCCTGCGCAAGAGGCCCGTGCCGCTCTCCTGCGCAGTCTGCGAGAAGCGGGACTGCCGCTGGCCGAGGTCACTGTGGTGCTCGACGGGCCAGAGCGTGAAGGTCGAGAGGTGCTGGAGCGGCACGTGGAGCGGATGCGGGACCAGGCGCAGGCGGCCAAGGCCGCCATCACGGTGGCTCTGCGTTCACTCTCGACTGCCGGCAGCATGACGGAAGCGCGAATCGGCGGCGTGGAGTTGGCCAGCGCGGTACGCCAGGTGGTGCCGGCAGCGGCTTCCGACGTGGAGCACCCCGCGCTCGGGTGCGTCCTCATCGAGATCGATGATGGCGAGGTTCGCCTGGTGGCCACCGATCGCTATCGCCTCTCGATGCGTGTCCTGAGGCCGGCGGCAGTCGACGGAGAGCCCTGCCGCCTGTTGGTGCACGCGGCTGACCTGATCGAGTTCGGGCGATGGGCGGCGCGAGTCCACCAGGTCACCCTCCGGACCGGACCGGACGGGACCCGGGCACGCAGTACGGCGGAGTCCTGGGCCCTGGTGACGGTCGATGACCGGTTCCCTGCCTACCGCGAGATGCTCTCGGCCCTGGCCCCGCCCGAATACCGCGTGATCGTGGATCGCCTGGCCCTTCGCGACGCGGTCAACAGCCACGGCGACGCTCCCCGCATCGCTTTGAGCTTCGCCGACGACGAGCTGACCATCTCTGTTCCCGATCACTCCAGCGCCGCCACCCTGCCCGCGATCTGCCATGAAGACCTGCCCCAGCGGATCGGCTTCGACCCTGCCGTCCTGGCTCCCGCCCTGGAGGCCAGTGTCGGGCCTGACGTCCTGCTGGAGATTTCCGCTGCAGACCGTCCTGTCGTGGTGCGTTCCGCGGACCAGGGCAGCTTCACCACCCTGGTCATGCCTGCCGCCCTCTATACCTGAGCTCCTCACCAAGCTCTGCGCTCGCACGGACCTGCAAGCCCTGAGCCTGCGGTCCGCGCCGATCACTTAGCCACGCCAGAGCGGTACGTACTGGCCGATAGCCACAGCACGTGATAGCAACGATGGCGTGCATATCCTCAGGTATCGCAGGCCAGGCGCGGGCCCGGCAGACAGTCCTCGCGTTGGCGTCCTCACCGGCGGCCGGGTCATCGAGCTTCACGGCGTCGAGCGACTCGGCGCCTTGTGGGAGCGGCCACTGGCCCAGCTCCAAGATGACCTCAGCGACCCCAAGGGCCTCGAGTGGGACCCGGGGGAGCTGTCCGTCCTGGCCCCCATCGATGGCCGGACCGAGGTCTGGGCCTGCGGAGTCACCTACCAGACCTCCCGCGAGGCCCGCCAGGAGGAAAGCGAGCACGCCAAGGACGTCTACGCCCGCGTGTACGACGCGGCCCGTCCGGAGCTGTTCTTCAAGTCGGCAGCCTGGCGGGTCGCGGGCCCGGCCGGCCGATCGCGGTCCGCCAGGACTCGGCTGTCACCGTGCCGGAGCCAGAGGTCGCCCTGGTCGTCACCGCTCACGGGGAGATCGCCGGCTACACGATCTGCAACGACGTCTCCTCACGGTCGATCGAGGGAGAGAACCCCTTGTACCTGCCGCAGGCCAAGAACTATCTCGGCAGCTGCGCGCTCGGCCCGATGATCCGCCCGGCCTGGGAGATCGAGGACCCGTACGCGCTCGATATCGAGTTGGCCATCCTCGACAATGACCGCATCGAGTGGGCCGGCACCGCCAGCACCTCCCAGCTGCACCGCCGTTACGAGCAGCTCGTGGAATACCTCCTGCGGGCCGATATCCACCCCGAGGGCGCCGTGCTTTCCACCGGCACGTGCCTGGTACCGCCCGCCCCCTTCACGCTTTTGCCATCCCGAACGGTCCGTATCTCAGTTCCCCCGATAGGCACCCTGGAAAATCCCGTCGTCGGTGGCCTGGCGGCCATCAGGCCTGGCTACCGGTGAGCGAGCACACTCCATGTGGGGGTGGCCGGGGGAGGGGTCGTTCGGGATGATGGGGCTTAATCTTTGCTCTGCACGGATTGTGCCCGCAGCGACCCAGGAGGGCCACCCACATGCCCGCGACGCGCCTGATGCCGACGCAGGAGTCGGATGATCTGATCGAGCTGACCCGCGACATCGTGGACAAGGAACTGCGGCCGCTGGTGGACGAGGCGGAGCGTACCCATACGTTCCACCGGGAGGTGTTCCGCACCCTGGGCAGGGCCGGGCTGCTGAGCCTGCCCTACCCGCAGGACTGCGGCGGCGGCGGCCAGCCGTACGAGGTCTACCTGCAGGTGCTTGAGGAGATCGCGTCGGCCTGGGCGGCCGTCGGCGTCGGGGTGAGCGTGCACGCGCTGAGCTGCTTCGGCGTGTACCACGCCGGGACGCCGGAGCAGAAGCAGCGGTGGCTGCCGGAGATGCTGGGCGGTGAGCTGCTTGGCGCGTACTGCCTGTCGGAGGCGCACGCTGGCTCCGATCCCGCCGCGATGCGCACCCGGGCGGTTCGCGACGGGGACGAGTACGTCATCACCGGGGCCAAGGCCTGGACGACACACGGGGGAGAGGCCGACTTCTACAAGGTCATGGCCCGCACCAGCGACGAGGGCGGCCGGGGGATCTCGTGCTTCCTGGTGCCCGCGGGCGCCGAGGGGCTGGCCGCTGACGTGCCCGAGGACAAGATGGGCCTGATGAGCTCCACCACCGCGACGATGCTGCTGCAGGGCGTCCGGGTACCCGCCGAGCGGCGGCTCGGCGCGCAGGGGCAGGGGCTGGCGATCGCGCTGGCCGGGCTGGACTGCGGGCGGCTGGGCATCGCGGCGGTCGCGACTGGCGTCGCCCAGGGCGCGCTGGAGGTGGCCGTCAAGTACGCCAGGGACCGCGAGGCGTTCGGCAAGCCGATCATCGATCACCAGGGGCTGGCGTTCCTGCTGGCCGACATGGAAGCCGCGGTGACCTCCGCGCGGGCGACGTACCTGCACGCGGCCCGGCTGAAGGACGCGGGACGGCCGTTCTCCCGGCAGGCGTCGGTCGCGAAGATGGTCTGCACGGACAACGCGATGAAGGTCACCACCGACGCGGTCCAGGTGCTGGGCGGGGCCGGGTACACCAGGGACTTCCCGGTCGAGCGCTACATGCGGGAGGCCAAGGTCATGCAGATCTTCGAGGGCACCAACCAGATCCAGCGCCTGGTGATCAGCCGGGACCTGGCAAAGGGCTGACATTAGGCCGCTGAACTGCGGATTCTCGGGTCATCCTGGCGCGAGGCGGGCCGCCAGCCCCGCAAGTCTGGCAGCCCGTTCTCGTGTCCTTCTGGGTCTCGCTGCCGGAAGCCATCAGCGATGGCTGGCGAGCCAGTCTTGCAGTCCACGGTGACGATCGAGTACACGCCGATGGCCAGCCTGGCTGGATCTTGGGGAGCTCATAGGGAATTCCTAGGCAGTGCTGCTTATGAGTTGGGGATAAGCCCCCTGCCCCGTATGGCACGCTTACTGGCGTGACAGCATGGCAGCAGGATCAACGGCCAGGTTCTCGGGTTCGCGGCGGCGCTCCGAAGGTGCCGGCAGTGAAGCCGTACTTCTGGGTGGTGAAGCTGCTGACGACCTGCATGGGCGAGGCGGTCTCGGACTTCCTGGTGAACGACGTTAATCAGTATCTCGGGGTGTTCATCGGATTTGTCCTGTTCGTGATCGCGATCGTGTGGCAGTTCCGGACGCCGTCGTTTCGGACCTGGCCGTATTGGTCGGCGGTGTCGATGGTGGCGGTGTTCGGCACGATGTGCGCGGACGTCCTGCACGTGGTGATCGGGCTGCCCTACATCGCGTCCGCCATCTTCTACGCGGTCTGCCTGATCGTGACGTTCGCCGCCTGGTACCAGAGCGAGGGGACCCTGGACATCCACTCGATCGTGACCCGCCGCCGGGAGGTGTTCTACTGGCTGGCGGTGATCTTCACATTCGCTATGGGAACGGCACTGGGCGACCTGTTCGCCACTACCTTCCACCTGGGCTACCTGACCTCAGCGTTCGTGTTCACCACGCTGATCTTCCTGCCGCTGCTCGCGTGGCGGCTCGGCGTCAGTCCGGTGCTGACGTTCTGGTTGGCGTACATCCTTACCCGGCCGGTCGGGGCGTCGTTCGCGGATTACTTCGGGATGGCGAAGAACATCAGCGGCGCCGGCTTCGGGCACGGCGCCGTGTCGGTCGTTACGCTGATCCTGGTCGTGGCGTCCTTCGCCTACCTGTCGCGGTCCGGGACCGACCAGCCGGAGGCGGCATCACCCGCCAGTTCGGCCACCCCGGTCGTTTACAGCCAGCCGCAGTACTACGGCGACCCCCGGCAGGGCGACCCCTGGTACGGGCAGCCTCAGCAGCAGCAGGGAGCTGAGGAGCGCCTGAGAACAAATTGGCTTCAGTAGCCACGGTCAGTAGGTTTCTGGCATGACTGTGGCAGAAGCGACGCGAAGGACTCCGGCACTGTGAAGTGGCCGTCAGGATCGGCGGTCACGTTCAGCAAGCGCGACATGACGGCCTGAGCTGGTGCGTTCAGTCGTGCTTCCCGCGCGTCGGCATGTCGTTGCGGATGCGCGCTCGGGCGGTGTCCTGCGCCCGGTGGAGATCGCGAGTGCCGGCGTGTTCGCGGCGCTTGCGGTAGTCATCGTGTCGGTGGGCGCCTTCCTGCCGCACCTCGGCGCGATCGAGCTGCTGTCGGTCGTCCCATTCGCGATCGTCGGGCTCCGCAACCGGGTACGCGCCGTGTGGGCGGCCGCGATCGCCGCGGCGTTTGTCGCGTTCCTTGTCGCCGGCGTGACAGCGACCGTCGCGGTCGCGGCATGCGCGGTGCTCGGCGGCCTGTGCGGGATCATCCGGCGCCGCGGGCGCGGATCCGGGATGGTCGCGGCAGTCGCCGCCGGCCTCGCCCCCGTCTCAGCCGCCGCGGTCGTGAGCGTGCTCTACTTGTTCTCGGCCGCGCGCAACCTCACATTCAGCTCGATCCGCGCGAGCGTCGTGGGCCTCGGCCGCGTCGCTGAGCCTGTCGCGGGCCTGCGGCCGGTCTGCCGCGCCGCGGAAGGAATCGGCGACGCGCTCCTCGGTGACTGGCCGGTCGTCGTCGCGGTCGGGGTCCTTGTCGGCGTGCCCGTCGGGATGCTCCTCACGAACGCGCTCGTGGCGGGCGTCGCGCGCCGCGTCGTATGGCTCGCGCACGCCGACCCGCTCGACCACGCCGCACGGGCCGACGCTGCCCTGGACGAGGCCGTCGCGCCGGTGCCGCTTGAGTTCGCCGGTGTCCGTTTCCGGCACCGTGCGGCGTCCGGGCGGGACGCGCTCGCGGATGTCGACCTGACCGTCGCGCCGGGGGAGTTCGTCGCGGTCGTCGGCCCGAACGGGGCCGGGAAGTCCACGCTGGTGTCATTGCTCGCCGGCGCTGCACCCGCGAGCGGCTGGGTCCGCCGTCCAGGCCGCGTCGGACTCGGGCTGCCCGGCGGGACTGCGATCGTGACGCAGCGTGCCGAGGCCCAGGTGATCGGGAGCACCGTTGGCGAGGACCTGCGCTGACTCGCGCGACGGGGCCGGCGAGCCGGTCATCCGCATCCGCGGCGTCGGCCACCGGTTCGACGCAGGCACGCCCTGGGAGGTCACCGCCCTGCGTTCGGTCGACCTTGACGTCTACGAGGGCGAAGGACTTCTGATCACCGGCGGGAACGGATCAGGCAAGACCACACTCGCGTGGGTGCTCGCCGGGCTAATCCAGCCAACCGACGGCACCGCCATGATCGACGGCGCGCCCGCCTCGGCATCAGTCGGCGCGGTGGCGCTGTCGTTTCAGCGCGCGAGGCTCCAGTTGCAGCGGCCGACTGTAGGCGAGGACATCCTGGCCGCCGCGGGATTTGACGCGACGTCAGCCGTGGCGGACGCTGACAGTTTCGTGCGGATGAGCCTCCACCGTGCCGGCCTGCCGGCGGACCTCGCGGGCCGCGCCATCGACGAGCTGAGCGGCGGCCAGATGCGCCGTGTCGCGATCGCGGGCCTGCTGGCATCCCGGCCGCGCGTGCTGGTCCTCGACGAGCCCCTCGCAGGCCTGGACCGCGAGGGGCGGCGCGAGCTGCTCAAGCTCCTGGGGCGCATGCGCCCCGAGGAGGGCCTGACCCTCGTCCTCATCTCGCACGACCTTGAGGACATGGGCCTCGCATGCACCCGGACGATCGAGGTGGTCGACCGCACGGTGGCGCTGCCCGGCGCTTCAGCGGAGCCGCCCGGAACGTCGCAGCCGTCACGCCCGCGGCGCCCCGGCTTGGTATTCCGCGCGGTGCCGGGAGCCTCCGCGCTCCATCGCATCGGAGCGGCGACCAAGCTTCTCGGCCTTGCGGCGGTGACCATCACGTCGCTGCTGCTACCAGGCTGGCCCGCCATCGCCGTGCTCACCGTCCTCGTCGTGGCGGGCAGCGTCGCCGCGAGGCTGCCCGCGACCGTGGTTCCGCGCCTATCGTGGTGGGTCGTGGCGGTCGTGGTGTTCTTCGGCATGACGGCGGCCGCCGGAGGCGGAATCGTCCACTACGCGCAGTCCCTGCTCCTCACGATCTTGTTCCTCACGCTGTCGCTCCTCGTAGTCTGGACGACGCGGGTCGAGGAACTCCCGGCCGCGTTCGTGCGCATTGCTCGGCCGCTCCGCAAGCTTGGGGCACCCGTGGACGAGTGGGCGCACACCCTGGCGCTTGCGGTGCGCACTCTCCCCCTGCTGCGCGAAGAGCTCCGTGTGCTCATCGCCGGACGCCGACTACGCGCGTCGCCCCGCGCGACCAGCCGATGGGCCCGGATTGTCGGGCGCTGCCGCGAGCTACTCGACCTGGTAGTCGCAATCGTGGCGTCGGCCGGCCGCCGAGCATCAGACCTCGGCCGCGCAGCTACCCAGCGCGGCGGCATGCCGCCGCTGGAGGTGAGGGGCCGTCGATGATTTCGCGGTGGCCCGACTCCAGTTTCCGAGGGAGGACGCAGGTGGCGGCCAGGCGCACTACAACCTGGCATGTCGGTGAGGAGCCCGGACGGCGGGCGGCCGAGGATCTGGCGGCTGCCGGGTGGCCCGGATCGATGCTTTCGAAACAGAAAGCAACGTACCCTCGCCGCGTGGCTTCCATCATCAAACGCGAGCACCGTCTCGCGGACGGCCGTGAGCTGATCTACTTCGACGACGCCGATTCGGCACTGCCTCCCGAGCGAGCCGCAGACCAGCGGGTCCTCGAGCGGCGGCCCGCAACCGCGCAGATGCGGCAGGACGTGCTGACGGGGGAGTGGATCTCGATCGCCGCTGCTCGGCAGAACCGTGTCGTGATGCCTCCACCCGAGTCCGACCCGCTTGCGCCGCAGGCGCTAGGCAACCCGAGCGAGATCCCCTCGGACTACGACGTTGCCGTTTTCGAGAACCGCTCGCCGGGCTTCGGGCCGGGCCGCGACGTCGGATGCGCCCGTGACGAGCGACGGCATCGCCATTGGCCGCATGGCGCCAGCCGTGGGACGCTGCGAGGTTGTCTGCTTTAGCCCGGCCCGCGAGGGTTCGTTCGGCACCATCTCGCGTTCACGCGCCCGTACCGTGATCGAGGCCTGGGCCGATCGGACGGCGGCGCTGTCCGCGTTGCCGGGCATCGCCGAGGTGTTCCCCTTCGAGAACCGCGGGGCGGCGATTGGCGTCACGCTCCAGCACCCGCACGGACAGATCTATGGCTACCCGTACGTCCCGCCGCGAACCCAGCGGCTCATAGCGTCGCTTGACGCGTACGGGCCGAGGCTGCTCGAGGATGTGCTCGCCTCCGAAAGGGCAGGGGAGCGGGTCGTGCTCGCGGGCGAGCACTGGACGGCGTACGTCCCCTTCGCCGCTCGATGGCCGATCGAGGTGCACATGATGCCGAACGAGCACGTGCCCGACTTTGCGGCGACGAGCTCGGCGCAGCGGGACGAGCTCGCCGGTCTGTACCTGCGGCTGCTGCGGGGCGTCGACGCGCTTTACGACTTGCCGGCGCCGTACATCGCGGGCTGGCATCAAGCACCAGTGGCGGGCCACCGGGACGAGATCCGGCTGACTTTGCAGCTGACCTCGCCGCTTCGCGGTGCCGACAAGCTTAAGTACCTTGCCGGCAGCGAGTCGTCAATGGGCGCATGGATTGGTGACATTCCACCAGAGGCGCAGGCCGAGCAGTTGCGCGAGGCGATCGCTCGCGCCGATGCGAAGAGCCCGGCGTGACCAACCGCGCCGAGTCCAGACGCGGCGCGTGCGGGCTTCCGCGCGGCGTTCGGCCACGAGCCTGACGGCGTCTGGTCAGCGCCCGGCCGTGTCAACCTCATCGGTGAGCACACCGACTACAACCTCGGGTACGGAGCCCTAGACGGTGTCCGCCGCGTCGATCCCTGGTGCCTTGGCCTGCGCCGCGACCGCCTGCGCTGTCAGGGCCTGCGGCTCCCCGGCCTGCGCTGCCATCGCCTGGGCCGCCTTGGCCTGCGCGTTGGCTTGCGCTGCCTTGGCCTCGCGGCGGCGGCGGTGCAAGATTGGCTCGGTGTATCCGCTGGGCTGGGCGGCGCCCTCGACGATGAGGTCGCGGGCGGCCGCGAACGCGATGCTGGCGTCGTAGTCCGGGGCCATCGGCTGGTAGCTGGGGTCGCCCTCGTTCTGCTTGTCCACCACGACGGCCTGCCGCCGCAGCGCGTCGAGTACCTGGGGACGGTCGACGATGCCATGGCGCAGCCAGTTGGCTAGCAGCTGGCTGGAGATGCGCAGCGTCGCCCGGTCCTCCATGAGCGCGACGTCATTGATGTCCGGGACCTTGGAGCAGCCAATGCCCTGGTCGATCCAGCGGACCACGTAGCCGAGGATCGACTGGGCGTTGTTGTCGACCTCCGCCTGACGGTCCTCGCTGGTCCAGCTGGCGGGATCGCCGAGCGGGATGCGGAGCATGTCGTCGGCCGGTGTCGCCCGGCCCGCCAGTTCCCGCTGCCGGGCGGCGACGTCGACCTTGTGGTAGTGCAGCGCGTGCAGCGTCGCCGCCGTGGGGGAGGGGACCCAGGCGGTGGTCGCGCCGGCCCGCGGGTGCCCGATCTTCTGCTCGAGCATGTCGGCCATCAGGTCGGGCATCGTCCACATGCCCTTGCCGATTTGCGCGCGGCCGGCCAGGCCATGCGCCAGGCCGGCGTCGACGTTGGCGTCCTCGTAGGCACTGATCCACCGCTGCGTCCTCATGGCGGCCTTGCGGACCAGTGGTCCAGCCTCCATGCAGGTGTGGATCTCATCGCCTGAGCGGTCAAGGAAGCCGGTGTTGATGAAGACGAGCCGGTCCTTCGCCGCGTGGATGCAGGCCGCCAGGTTGAGCGAGGTGCGCCGCTCCTCGTCCATGAGGCCCAGCTTCACGGTGTTCGGCGGGAGGCCAAGCAGTTCCTCCACCCGCTGGAACAGCGTCACGGTGAAGGCGACCTCGTCGGGCCCGTGCTGCTTCGGCTTGACAATGTAGACCGACCCGGCCTGGCTGTTGCCCAGCCCCCTGCCGCCTGGCAGGCCGGGCAGCGCGGCGACCGTCGTGACGATCGCGTCCAGGATGCCCTCGAAGACCTCCGCGCCCGCGCAGTCCAGGACGGCGTCGGTGGTCATCAGGTGGCCGACGTTTCGCACCAGCAGCAGCGACCGGCCCGGCAGGGTGATCGCGTCGCCGCCGCAGCCGGTGTAGGCCCGGTCGCGCTGCAGCCGCCGGGTGAACGACGTGCCGCCCTTCTGCACCGGCGCGGTCAGCTCGCCAGTGGAAAGGCCCAGCCAGTTGCGGTAAGCGGCGACCTTGTCCTCGGCGTCAACCGCGGCGACGGAGTCCTCGAAGTCGACGATCGTGGTGATGGCGGCCTCGACCAGGACGTCCTGCACGCCCGCCGGGTCGGCCGACCCGATGGATCCCGCCCGGTCGATCAGGATCTCCAGGTGCAGGCCGTGGTGGCGCAGCAGGATGCCGGACGGCGAGTCCGGGTAGCCGGCGTACCCGGCGAACGCGGCCGCCTCGGCGAGCGTGGCACGGCCCGCCGGAGTAAGCGCGGCGAGCTGCCCGCCACTGATGACATAGCCGGTCACGTCGTGGTGCGAGGCTCCGGCGAGGGGCGCGATCTCGTCGAGGAAGTCGCGGGCGGTGCCGATGACCTTGTGGCCGCGCACCGGGTTGTACGTCCCGTGCCGGGTGGCCCCGTCGTCTTCGGGTATGGCATCGGTCCCGTACAGGGCGTCATACAGTGCGCCCCATCGCGCGTTGGCCGCGTTGAGCGCGAACCGCGCGTTGCTGACCGGCACCACCAGCTGCGGACCGGCCAGGGATGCGATCTCCTCATCGACGTTCGCGGTGCCGATGCTGAACGGCCCCGGGTCAGGTACCAGGTACCCGATCCTGGTAAGGAAGTCCTTGTACTCGCGCAGGTCGTATGCGGCGCTGTCGCGCGCCTGGTGCCAGGAGTCGATCGCGGCCTGCAGCTCGTCGCGGCGTGCCAGCAGCGCCCGGTTCGCCGGGGTGAGGTCGGCAATGATCGCCGCCACGCCCGCCCAGAAGCCGGCCGGGTCGATCCCGGCTGCGGGCAGCGCCTCCTCCTGCAGGAACTTGTGCAGGCTGGTGGCGACCTGCAGCCCGGCGACGGTGGTCCGGTCGGTCACGGCGAACTCCCCTAATCCTGAAATTTCGTATTGTGGAATCTTCATGTCATATGATGAAATCTACTAGGGACGATAGGCGGCGGAACAGGACCACGTCAAATTTCGGCGCCTCCCGTCGGGGGTGCGTAGGGCGCGAGGAGGGGACCCTAATGACCGAGGTCGCTGGGGGCGTGCAGTCGCTGCACCGGGCGCTGGACGTGCTCGAGGCCTTCGCCGCAGCGGGCGGGACCGCGAGCCTGAGCGATATCGCGGGCGCGTGCGGTCTCCCGCTGCCGACCGTGCACCGGCTGGCCGCCACCCTCGCGGACCGCGGGTACCTGCGGCGACTGCCGGACCGCCGGTACTGCCTTGGCTCGCGGCTGGTCCCGCTCGGCACCCAGGCGCACGGGCTGCTCGGCGACCGGGCGCTGCCAGTCCTGCGCCGGCTAGCCGAGGTCACCGGGGAGTCAGCCAACCTCGCGGTACTGTCCTCCGGCCATGCCGAGTACGTCTCCCGCGCCCTCGGCCGGCACACGATGCGCATCTTCACCGAAGTGGGCAACCGTGTATCGCTGCACTGCACCGGCGTCGGCAAGGCGATCCTGGCGGTCCTTCCGCCGCCGCGGGACAGCGAGCTCATCGCCGCGGCCCCGCTGACCGCGCACACCCCCACCACGATCACTGACCCCGAGGCCCTGCACGCGGAGATCGCGCTGATCCGCCAGCGGGGATATGCGCTCGACGAAGGAGAGATGGAGGTCGGCGTCCGCTGCGTCGCCGTGGGGATGCCCGGCGCGGTACCGATGGCCCTGTCGGTCTCCGGCCCGGCCGCGCGCATGACCGACGACCTCGTCGGCGTCGCGGTCACGGCGCTGCGGGCCGCGACCGCCGACCTGGCTAGTCAGACCGGTGGATAACCGGATTCAGCTTCTCACTTCCCGGCGATGGTGCAGATGGTCGCGCCGGCGGTGATGGCGGCCCCGGATTGGATAGTGAGGTTAGTGACAACGCCGGCTTTGTGGGCGTTGACTGGGATTTCCATCTTCATGGCTTCGAGAACGACGATCAGGTCGCCGGCCTGGACCGCTTGCCCCTCCTTGGCGGCGACTTTCACGACCGTTCCCTGCAAGGAGGCGGTGACCGTATCGCCGGAAGCGGTGCCCGAGGCACCTCGCCTGCGCGGTTGGGGGTTTGCGCGGGCCGCGGTGTTCCTGCCGGGCGCGCCGACACTGGCGAAGGCGAGCTGCCCGGGGAGGGAGATTTCCACGCGCCGGCCGCCGACCTCAACAGTGATCCTCTGGCGCGGCGCTGACGCGTCATCGCCCGCAGGTTCGCCGATGGCGAAAGGCTCGACGTTGTTGTTCCACTCGGTTTCGATCCACCGGGTGTGCACGGAGAACGTTGCGGAGCCGTCTGCCGACCGCAGACCAGTGAACGCGGGGTCTGCCACGATGGCGCGGTGGAACGGCAGTACTGTCGGCAGGCCCTCGATCCTGAATTCCGCCAGGGCACGGCGGGATCGTTCCAGGGCCTCGGCACGGGTGGCGCCCGTGACGATGAGCTTGGCGAGCATGGAGTCGAACTGGCTGCCCATCACGCTGCCGGTCTCCACGCCGGAGTCTAGGCGCACGCCGGGGCCGCTCGGCGATGCGAACATGGTGATCTGGCCGGGCACGGGGAGGAAGTCCCGGCCGACGTCTTCGCCGTTGATCCGGAACTCGATGGAGTGCCCGCGCGGGGCTGGATCCTCAGTGAGGCTGAGTTCCTCGCCCTCGGCGATGCGAAACTGCTCGCGGACCAGGTCGATGCCGACGGTCTCCTCGGTGACCGGGTGCTCGACCTGCAGGCGGGTGTTCACCTCGAGAAACGAGATGCGCCCGTCCCTGCTGACGAGGTATTCGACTGTCCCGGCCCCATAGTACTTGGCCTCGCGACAGATCGCCTTTGCCGAGGAGTGGATCCGTGCGCGCTGCTCATTGCTGAGGAACGGGGCAGGCGCCTCCTCGACGAGCTTCTGGAAGCGGCGCTGCAGCGAGCAGTCGCGGGTGCCGACCACGACGACGTTGCCGTGCATGTCCGCCAGTACCTGGGCTTCGACGTGGCGCGGCCTGTCCAGGTAGCGCTCAGCGAAGCAATCGCCGCGGCCGAACGCCCCGGTCGCCTCGCGCACGGCGGACTCGAACCGCTCGGGGATCTCCTCGATCGTATAGGCGACCTTCATGCCGCGGCCGCCGCCGCCGAACGCGGCCTTGATCGCGACCGGGACGCCATGATCGCTGGCGAAGGCGATCACTTCGGCGGCATCCCGCACCCGATCGCAGGTGCCGGGAACTAGGGGTGCATCGACCTTGACCGCGATCTGGCGGGCGGTGACGATTCTCCCGGTCACTTGATCGGCGTGGTCGCGCCAGCCGGGTATGAGCAGCACTTCGTCGAGATCAGCAATGTCCCGGATGGGCCGGGTGCCCGCGAGGCGCTGGGTGACATCTTCAAGAAGTATGACCAGGAGCCGACGTGAGGGATGTATTCGACGAGGTAAAGCTAGGTGCCTTGACCCTGCCGAACCGGATCGTCATGGCCCCTTTGACGCGTAACAGGGCAGATCGCCAGGGTGTGCCCGGTGCACTCGCGCCAGCCTATTACGCGCAACGCGCGACGGCCGGCCTGATCATTGGCGAAGGAGCGCAGCCAAGCGCGATCGGCCAGGGCCTGCCGAACACCCCGGGGCTGTACGCGGAGGAGCATATCGCCGCATGGCGGACCGTGACGGACGCTGTCCATGACGCCGACGGGCGGATCTTCGCTCAGATCATGCACACCGGGCGCATCGGTCATCCCGAGATCACACGTTATGCCGGACTCCCGCCCGGGACCCTGCCGCTCGCCCCGTCGCCGATCGCGCCCGAGGGCATGGCCAAGACCTATGATGGCCTCAGGGAGTACGTAACGCCGCGGGCGATGACGAGCGCGGACATCGCGACCACGATCCGAGACTTCGCCGACGCGGCTCGTAACGCGATAGCGGCCGGCTTTGACGGGATCGAACTGCACGGCGCGAGCGGGGTGCTGCTGCACCAGTTCCTCGCGGATGGGGCGAACCAGCGGACGGACGAATATGGCGGGAGCATCGCCAACCGGATCCGCTTCCCCGTACAGGTCACCGAGGCAGTCGCCGCGGCAATCGGGCCAGAGCGAGTCGGCTTGCGCGTCTCTCCCGGCACTACTTTCCTCGGGCTGAGCGAAAGTGACGCCGACGAGCTATATCCGGAACTCGCGCGAGTCGTCGGGGAGATCGGGATCGCCTTCCTGCACACGCACGAGATCGAGAACCGGTCCCTTACGCTGCGCATGCGAGAGAACTGGCCGACGGCCTACGTGGTGAACCCGCACCTTGACGACAGGAGAGCTCCAACGTCGCTTGCGGCAGCCCGCGAAGTCGTCGAGGACGGGACCGCTGATCTCGTGGCGTTCGGCCGGCTGTTCATCGCGAACCCGGACCTTCCATACCGGTTCCGGGCCGGACTGCCGCTGAACGAGCCTGATCCGGCCACCTTCTACTTCGGGGATCATCGCGGCTACACCGACTACCCGGCCTACGAGACGTACTGAATAAGAACGAGGCTTGGGACTAGATGTCACTCTGACTTACGAAGATGTAGCGGAAGGCCTCCAGTCTCCTAATTTCTGGCCAGAACATCCCGCGCCCCTGCGGTCCCCAGCTAGGCCGCGGGCGCACAGCGCGAAAGGAAGCGAACTGCATGGAAGAAACGACGTTGCATGCGGGCATGCGCGAGGCGGTACACCAAGCCGAGATAGACGCCCCCGCTGATCTCCTCTACGACCTGATCGCGGACGCGACAGTGGCCACGATGATCTTCCCCACCACGGTCTGCGTCGAGCACGCGGAACGCGGCACTGATGAAGAGCACCTGCGCATCTGGGCCGCCTTCGGCGACGAGTTGCGCAACTGGACCTCCCATCGACTGCTGCGGCCTGGCGCTCGCAGCGTCATATTCCAGCAGGACAGCCCGGAACCTCCAGTCGCCTTCATGCGGGGCCAGTGGCATTTCGATCCGCTCGGCGACGACACGACTAAAGTTACGCTGAGCCATGAGTACCGTGCGGTCGGCGACTCCCCGGACGGCGTCGCCTGGATCGAGAAGCTGGCCGACCGGACCAGTCGCGGTCAGCTTGCCGCGCTGGGGGCGTTCGCCGCTCTCGGCCGTCCGGCGGACGCCAGGCTCTCCACGGCGGAATCGGCGCAGCTGCGCTGCGGGCCGGAGGCAGCCTACGCTTTCATGCGCGATCCTGCGGGGTGGCCTGGCCTGCTGCCCGGCCTAGAACACGTGAGCCTGTGTCGCGAGAAGGGTGACATGCAGCTCTTCGACCTGATGGTCCGGGATGACGCAGGGAGCCTGCGGAAGACCCGCCTGGCTCGTGTCTGCGCCGCGGACGGGTCGGGCATCACCTTCAAGGACCTCGTGCCCCTCGCACCCATCGCTGCGCACACCGGCCGCTGGCGATTCGACAAGACGCCGGGCGGCACTCGCGTCCGTGTGGAGCACCATCTTGCGGTGACGCAGGCCCTTGACCCTGGGCCGGCCAGGGCGGACGACGGCGCTAGGACCCGAATCCTGGAGGCTGTCGGCGCGCCGACCACTGTCCTGCTGAACCGGATGCGGGAAATCTCGTGACCTCGTGCGCGAGACGATCAGGCAGACGCCAAAGGGAGCATGACGTGAACGGACCGGGCGAGAATCGGGCGGGCGTGGCCGCTGGTCCCATCGACTGCGATGCGATCTATCGGGGTCAGTCGCAGTTCCGCGATTACGTAGGAAACCTAACACCCTGGGATATAGGGGAACCCCAGCCCGCTGTGGTGGGACTGGAGCAGGCGGGACTGATCACGGGCGAAGTCCTGGACGCGGGTTGCGGTCTCGGCGACAACGCGATCTACCTCCATCAGCGGGGCTACCGGGTCACCGCGTTCGACGCTTCGCCGATTGCGATCGGGTGTGCTGAAGACCGGGCCAGGCAAGGCGATGCCGATATCGACTTCCGCGTGGTGGATGCCATGCAGCTGCCCGATTTCGGCCGGCTCTTCGACACCATCGTGGACAGCGCCCTTTACCATTGCCTCGGCGAACCCGAGCGCAGAAGCTACATCAGTGGTCTGCGCCGGTGCTGCGAGCCCGGAGGCCATCTGCACATCCTCTGCTTTTCAGACACGCGGCCCCAGCGGAGCGGCGCTCCCCGTTACGTCTCGGAAGCCGAGTTGCGGCAGGTGCTCGCCGACGGGTGGACAGTCGATGATCTGCGTCTGACCGGTTATGTCACGTCCTTTACCCGCGAGGACATCGCGAAGAACCCAGCTGAGTACGGGGGGATGCTCAGTGACTTCCACTTCGATGAGCGGGACCGGTTCGTGGCCCCGGCGTGGCTTGTCACGGCCGAGCGGAGCTGACCAGTCCGTCCGTTCCGCTAGCCGACGTCCCCTGCCAGGGTGGCGTGTCCCAAGTGGCGGGGCGGCCACCTCACCCAGAAGTGACCGCCCCGCGTGATTGCAGACTAAGGTGCCTGCCTCTATAGCGCGCCGGCTTCCTTGGCCGTATAGACGCTCGGGTAGATCGGGCGAAAGCCGAGCTGCCTGCGAATCTTAGAGGTATCGACGATCCCGTCCCACGGGTCTTCCAGCGGCCGGTCCGCCGCGCCTTCCTCGGCCTCAGCGTTGTTGAGGGCGAGCAACTCCAGCGCGGTAACGGGCGCGTCGTCGCCGACGTTGAAGATCTCGCCGTCGATGCCGCTCGCGAGCAGTCCCCGCGCGATCGCCTGGGCGACGTCGGCGTGATGGACAAGCTGCAGGCGCTGGTGCAGCGGCCAGCGCAGCGCCCACATAAGCGACTCGGCCAGGTGCGGGTCGCCGTCGCCGTAGACAAACGCCAGCCTGAACAGGCGCAGCGGGAGCCCCTCGGTCGCGTGCAGCTCAAGCAGCGCCTTCTCGGCTGCGGTCTTGCTGACAGGGTAAGGGCGCGCGGGCCGCTGGTCGTCGGTCTCCACGGCCGGTCGGCCGCGCCCAGAGCCGTAAACCAGGTTCGTGCTGGTGTACACGAAGGTCTCCACGTCGGCCCGCAGTGCCGCGCGTGCCAGCTCGACGGTCGCCGTGTTGTTGACCGCGGTCACTTCTTCCTCTGGAACGCCGCGGAAGGCGGCGGCCAGGTGGACGACGCCCTGGACGCCCTTGAGAGCCTCTTCGATAGTGGCGGGGTCCTTGATGTCGCCGGGTATGGCCTCGGCTCCGAGTGCGGTGAGCGGCTCGGCGCGGGCCGCGTCCCTGACGAGTATCCGCACGTGGCCCACCTGGCGGATCAGGCGCGGGACGAGACGGCTTCCCACCCTGCCCGTCGCACCGGTCACGAGAATGGTCATCGGCTTAACCTCCTGTAGGCGAGATCCTGCCCAGACTCTAGCATCTAGTTTTGGCTATAAAAATATCTGAGTAGTAAAACTTTCTTGGAACGCTGAAGAGCGGATATTCTGGAGTGGTGGAGGGTCAGCAGGGACGAGAGGACCAGGACCTACGTCAGATCTGGTCTGGGCTCTACGAGTTCCTCCTAGAGGAGCATGAGCGGCGGCTGGAGTCCGCCAGCGACCTGGGCGTCAGCCCAGGGGACCTGAAGGCGATGCTCCGGCTTGAGCCGGGCAACCCGCAGCCCATGCATGCCCTGGCCCGTACCTGGCGGTGTGATGCCTCCACGGTGACCTGGATAGTCGACCGGCTGGAGAAGCGCGGACTGGTGGAGCGCCAGGCACATCCGACCGACCGGCGAGTAAAGGCCGTGGCGCTGAGCGCCGAGGGCGAGCAGTTGCGCGATCAGCTAGTCGCCAAGCTCTTCGAGCCTCCCGCCGTCATGCGCACGCTGTCGGAGTCAGATCGCCGCGTGCTGCAGCACGTAGTGGACCAACTGAAGCCATGACCGGCAGGGGCCGCGTTGCCAGCGCGCCCCCGCCCAGGATCGCACTCCACTGCTCGGGACGCGGGCGAGGCGCCGTCGTGCCCGGGCCGTCCCCTCATCCAGCGTGCCTATAGCCAGCCTTGAACCAGAGTCTAAGGGCGGCGCAGATTCTTAGCTTCGGAATCCCGCAGTCCCCAAACAACTGGACCAAGGAGAACCGTGAAACTGAGGCACCTGCTCGCAACGGGCATCACTGTGGCCACGGTCGCCGCATCCGCGGCGCTGCTGGCCGCGCCGGCGCGAGCATCGACTATCATTTATGTCAATCGGGGGCAGAGCATCCAGGCTGCGGTCGACTCGGCGAGTCCGGGAGATACGATCCAGATCGCCGCCGGCACCTATCAGCAGAATGTCGTGATCACTACCAACGACATCACGCTGCAAGGCGCGGGCCAAGGCGCTAACGGGACGACGCTGCTGCCGCCGTCCACCTTCCCGAACAACTTCTGTGCGGACGTCCCGCCAGGAACGCCGTTCCCGACGGGCGGCGGAGTCTGCGTGTTCGGCTCTTTCGACGCGAGCACGGGAACCATCGAGAGCTACGTCACCGGGGTCCACATCAGCGGGCTGCAGATCGACAACTTTCCCGGTGATGGCGTGGCTGCGTTCGGCACGCAGGGGCTGCGCGTCGATCACGTGACCGTCAATAACTCCGGCGTGTACGGCATGGCCGTCCTCGCGTCAAAGGGCGGCGTAGTGACCGGCAATACCATCAACGGCATCGTTCAGGGTGGCGGGGCAGCAATGGTCCTCGGCTACCTGCCCGACTCGGGCATGGTCTTTTCCGACAACGTTGCGACCAACGCGCAGGCGGGCTACTTTATTTACGATGTCGGCGACGTGGCCTTCACTGGCAACACCGCGCGCGGTGGCTGCGCAGGCGCGATCGTCTGGGACGACAACCAGCCTGGCGATGGCCAGCCGGTCGACAACGGCAACATCCTCATCGAGGGAAACACCCTGGCCGACAACGACGCAACCTGTCCCGCGCTGCCGTTCCAGCTTCAGCCCGAGTTCCAGGGGAGCGGCCTGCTCATGATAGGAACCAGCAATACTGTCGTCACGCACAATACCGTGCTGGGTAACGTCGGCCAACTGCCGTCGTCGGGCGGCATCGTGCTAGATTCGGGCACCCCGATCGGAGGGCTGAACGAGAGCTCCGTCACCGTATCGGACAACACGGCGTTCAACAACGGGCCCGACGACCTCGTGTGGGATCAGCAGGGGTCGGCTGTCAACTTCACCGGAAACGACTGCGGGACATCCTCGCCTGCGGGATTTTGCGGATAATAGCCAGAAACGACGTTTCTAGAGTCTAGATCGCACTCTGACCTGCGAAAATTCAGAAATTCTCTAGTTTCTAATTTCTGATGAGTAAGGCACGGGCACACCCCAAAAACGGCCAGGACCGACTCCCTCCGGGCGGTCCTGGCCGTTCGGGCATTGCGCTGCGTGTCCCCGCCCGGGCCGGCCGTCGGCCAGAGAGCCTGCACGTGATCGACGCCGGCTGGCTCAACGTCGCCGCCGGGCAGAAGGCGGGGGCCGGGACCGCGGCATTGCCCGCCAGTCCACCCGGTAAGCCCTCATGGTCGTCCCAGGACCCGGTCGGCCCGTCAGCGGCTCCGTGGCCGCTGACCTCCAGTGTCTGGATGATTCCCGGCCGGTGCCCAACCGATTTGGTTAGTCTGGCCAGAGTTCATAGACTCTACTTAGCGACGCGGGGTGGAGCAGTTCGGTAGCTCGCTGGGCTCATAACCCAGAGGTCGTAGGTTCAAATCCTACCCCCGCTACCAAGAAGTTGCAGGTCAAAGGCCGGTTCCCGAAGACGGGGAACCGGCCTTTTGGCTTCATGGCAGCAAGATGGCAGCAGGACCGTTCGGCATGGAACGGGCTGGAACGGCACGATCGGGCAGCGGTCGATGGCCAGGATGTGGCATGGGGCACCTTGATGGCTGCCAGTCGGGTGGCACGGTGCGAGGATCGGCGGGAGCGTTCGGGGCTTGAGGTGAGAAAGTCCCCCACGGCAGTAGGCAGGCGGTCCCGGTCGGTCGCTGGCCATTGGCTGCTGGGAGCAGATGAGCCGGAGGTGGCGATCCGTGCCCTGCCGAGGATGATCATAGGCCTTTGCGCACGGAAGGTCGGCGGAGAAATTGAGAAGTTCCTCGGCGGTAGGCCCTGGGCGGTCCTGATGCGCCGTAAGCCAGAGGACAGGGGCGTCTTCATGCGCCTCGTTCGCATCGAGGGGGTCAGGGGTTCAAATCCCCTCAGGTCCACTTTATTTGAGCAGGTCAGCGAGATATTTAGAACACGCCGACGAACCCTCAAGATCATTTGAGGGGCAGGATGAGGGCAGGAACCCGTCGGCAGGGGGCGGTCCTGAGCGTCACAGATTGGTCTTCGGCGGGACGCTTGTCAGCCCGCCTGGCAGGCAGAGTTGAACGTCGTGCCCTACTCCCTAGCCCCAGTGATCCCGAGCGGGTCACGGCTGTTGTGCCGCCAGTCCGCTCCCGCGCTCGGGCCGCCCGTGCCGGGCCTGTGCGCGAATGCGCCAAGAGTTATGCGCCGGCTGCGGATTGACGCGCCCGGATCCTTTAACACGTCGCGTCGGGCGCTGTCGTGCGGTTCATGCTGGCCAGGAACCGGCACCTAGTCGAGGGCCTCGTTCGCGTGCAGGTACCGGAGAAGCTCGGCTACGGGCACTCGGTAGGTCGCCCCGACGCGCTTGAGCGCGACGGGGAACTTGCCCTGCCTCGCGAGCTCGTAGGCCCTGGTGCGACCAATGCCGATCGCGGCCGCAGCCGTGAGCAAGTCCACCATTGGCGGTCCGTTTCGCAGCTCGCTGATCGTCGGGGCTTTCATCCCGTGCTCCTCCTGGCTGGGTTCTCCGGCATGGCAGCCAGGGTGTTGGCGACAACTCGTGATGCGAGCTCGTCGGCGATCGCCTCATCGGAGGGGGAGTAGCGGGAAATCGTCAGGACGGCAGTGACCAGGGCCGGGTCAAGGCGGGGGAACAGACTCGGGGTGGCGTCGCTCGCGGCGACCTGGTGGCCGAGGAGGATGTGGGCTCCCTGGTGCGCGATCGCGTGGAGCTGCTCAGCCTGGCCGGCAGCGCGGAGGTACACGATCAGGTCGATGTCGCTGGTGGCGATCCAGAGGGAGGAGTGACCCGAGGGCAGTTCTGAGGGTGCCAGCAGCAGGCGGCGGCCGCGTGCCTGCTCGGTTGCGGCGCGGAGCCGGGGCCAGTCCAAGGGGCCAGGGACGGCGGGCGGGGTGCGGGGGGTCGCGGGTGTCATCATCGCCTCCGACCTCTGTGGTACCACCTGATGCCCTACTTACTTCAAGGTGAGGAATGGTAACGAAATGTAGTTGCCGCGATCGGGTGAATGTGACACCCAGCTATAGATGACGGTTCCCAGGTATAGATGGCGGCTGGTTGGCGTCATCTATACCTGTGGCGCCGAGGAGTGAATCCGCGGACTCTGCTGCTGGTCGTGGCGCAATTGGCGGGAGTTTCCGTGTTAGCTCCGCGCTGTGTGTTCAGGAAACGGGATCAGGGTGATACGCGTCGATGCGTGCTGCCATCTGGTCGGCGTAGTCGTTGAGGCGGTGCCGGAGCTCGGCGTACTGGCCAGTGGCCTTTGCTGCGAGGTGGGGCCAGCGCAGGTCGATGTAGTTCAGGCGCTCCCGGCCGCCTGGGCGCTGGCTGCGGGGCGCGGCCGGGCTGGTCATCACGGCGGGCGCGAACAGGTGCTCGCCGCTGGTGATGCGGGTCCAGGCCCAGGCCGAGGCGAGCATCCGCTTGCGTTCTCCCCAGTCGGCGCGTGGTGAGCACCGGGCTGGGAGGCCGCTGATGAGCTGGCTCCACTGGGCGGGGCTGATCAGCCAGTCCTGTAGCGCGCTGCGGCGCCGCCCGTAGTCGGTGCGGGCCTGCGCGGTGTCGAGGGTGCCGGCGAGCGCCTCGATGGCGGCGTCGAACTCGGCGCGCCGGCCGGCGGCCTTGAGGCGGCTGTGCACGGTCTTGACGGTGCTCTTGGCGGATTCTGCCGGGATCCGCAGCAGCTCGCCGAGCTTGCCGTAGCTGGCCGGGGTGCAGGTGCGGGCGAGGCGGAGGGCGGCGGCGCGGCGCAGGAGCTGTTCGGGGGCCAGTTCGGCGAACCGGGCGAGGTGCTCTTCGTGCCATTCGGCGGGGAGGTAAGCGGGGACGTGGGTGATGCTGTAGCCGGCGGCTGGCCGGGGCGGCGGGTGGAGCTTGCGGGGGCTGGTGCCGGCGGTGGCCTGGCGGATGACGTGCAGGGCGCCGACCGCGGGTCCGGTGGCTGCGCGGAGCGCCGGCGAGCAGTACCCGTCCCCGGCCAGGAACCACTTGGCCCACCGCTGGAAGGCCGGGACGGCGGCGGGGCCGGTGAGGTGCCTGATGACCTGGCTTAGCGATCCTGGGCTGTCGCTGGCCAGGATGCCGCCGGCGAGGGTGAGCAGTGCGGCGCAGGCGGCTGCCTGGAGCGGCGGGGTGTCATAGTAGGCGATCTGCCTGCGCTGGGCGCGTTCTTCGGCGGTGGCGCTGGCCTGGCGGCGGGCTGCGGCGACGTGCCGGCTGATCACGTCGGCCTGTCCGGGGAGTGTGGCCAGGTCCCGGGCGGCGGGCCAGGAGACGGTGATCAGGCAGGCGAGCATGCGCAGGTCGGTGAAGTACTCGCCGGGGGTTGCCTGCTCGCCGCCGCTGACGGACGACCGCCGGGCCACGGGGGTCGAGTAGTTCCAGCAGGTGCTGCTGGAACTGCAGCACCTCGCCCAGCGTGTCAGGCGGCTCCGGTTGCGGGGCGGGGCGGCCTTCGGTGAGGAGGTGCCCGCAAGTGCGCAGCTGGCGCCGCCGGGCGGTGCCGCCGGCGGGCTGCGGGTGCCGGCAGGCGGCCGGGTGGATCGCGGCGTGGGCGGGCATCGGGATGAGCGATGGCAGCCCGCCGCCGTGCGTTGCCCGCAGGTGCGCTGGTTGCCCGCAGGCCGGGCAGGCGTGCTCCAGGAGGCGCTGGTGCTCCGGGCAGGCGAACACCACCGGCAGCCGCCACAGCTTCCTCCAGGCCCCGCCGAGCTGCTGCTGGACAGGGCTGTCCGGGTCGCCGGCCAGGCATTGCGGGCAGTAGCGGGTGGACCGGGACAAGACCCAGGTCTCCTTGACGAAGATCCCGCCGGGCTGCCGCTGGCGGCCCAGGTAGGCAAGGCCGGCCGGCGGGTAGCGGCCGGCCAGCCCGGCGAGGGTCAGCGCGGTGACCTCGCCGGGGTCCAGCCTGGTCGCCGCCGCGAATGCCCTGGTGACCGCGTCGTCCAAGATGAGCATGCGGCTGGCGGGGATGTTGCCGGTGCCGGGGGTGAGCCCGGTGATCGCGGCGACCTGGCCGACCGGGACGCCGAGGCGGAACGACAACCGCAGGAGGAGCCCGGGCAGTGATTCGCCGGGGAGCGGGACCAGGCTCCTGGCGAGCGGGCGGGGTGCGGGCATCGCCGGTCAGCCTGCGGTTTCGCCGGCAGGGGTGCCGCGGTCGTCGAAGACGGTGTTGCGGCCCTTGCGCGGCTTGCGGGCAGGCGGCGGCGGGATGTCCGGGAGCTCGCCTGCGTCAGGATCGAGATCGGGGAGGTCGTCGGGGCTCAGGGTAAGGGTGTCGAGGAGCCCGGCGGTGATCGTCTCGGTGCCGGTGTCGATGGCGTGCCGGCATCCTTCCTGGACCAGTTTCCTGAGCAGGCCGATGATGCCGCCGGTGCGGCCGTAAAGGTACTCGGGCATGCCGTTGTCGCTGAGCATGCCGTCGCAGTGGCTCAGCAGCCGGAGCTGCTGCTCGATGCCGGCCAGGTGGGCGGTCCAGGCGGCGATTCCCTTCGGGGTGTCGTAGGTGAAGCGGCTGAGGTCGGTAAGGTCGAACCGCAGGTCGGTCTGGCCGGGTGCGTCGTCGTTGCGGCTCCTGCCGCGGTCCCTGACCGGCGGGAACAGCCACTGCCCGGTCCGCGGGTGCCTGCGCCCGTCGCGGAGCAGCCCGGACTTGGGGATCCCGACACCGACGAGGATGAGGGTGACGGGCAGGCTCATCAGCTCGCGGATGAGATCGAGGACGTCCTGGTCGGCCTCGCGGTGGAGCTTGAGCCTGGTCACGTCGTCGATCACGATCGCCTTGGTCCCGTGGTCGAAGACCGCGTCCTTGAGCGTGCGGATCAGGTCCTCCTGCCGCATGCCCTTGCAGGCGCTCTCCGTAGAAGTGGAGGATCCGCTGGCAGAGGGCGATCGGGGTGGCCTTGACCGGGGTGCGGACGTAGACGGCCGGCGCGTGCAGGTCGAGCGTGCCCTCGATCGCGGACGGGTTCTGGGCGTAGAGGGCGAGCCACTCGTCCTCGAAGCAGGCCAGGGCCTCGCAGGCGGTCTCGGTCTTGCCCTGGCAGCCGCCGCCGTTGATCATCAGGCCCGGGCGCGTGTCGGGTCCCTGGCAGAACGCGTTGATCTCGATCAGGGACCGCATCTTCCGGGAGACGAAGGCGCTCATCGGGGTCTCCTGGATCGCGAGGTTGGAGTGGGTCGCGACCCGGTGCAGGTCGTGGAGGCGCCGCTGCCGCGGCGTCATCCGGGCGTGCTCGGCGGCGGTGATCACCGGGGCCGGGACGAGGTCGCGGCGGGTCAGCCGCCATCGTGTCCAGCCTTCCAGGGTCTCGCGGTCCGGGACGGGCCCGGGCAGGAACGACGCGGGCCGTGGCGGTTCCCGGCCGGGGGCCGGTGCCCCCGCGGTCACTGCTCGTCGTCCTCGGGGATCGACAGCAGGCTGGTGCGGCGGAGCCCGTCGCCCAGCGTGCCGGGGGCCTGCGGCCGCCCCGGCACTGCCGCCTCCCTCCGTTTCCGCCGCTGCTCGTCGATGGCGGCCCGGGCCTGGAGCGCCCGGTCCGGGCGGCGCAGCGGCACGACTGCGGCCGGCTCCCGGTCCTCGCTGTCCGGCCCGGCTGGAGACGGGGCGGGCCGGTCGGCTGCCGCGGCGTCTGCCTGCGCGGCCTCCCGGGCCTGGGCCTTCTTCTCCTGCCTGGTCATCTGGCCCGGCCACCGGCCAACGGGAACATGCGCCCTGAGCAGCTTCAGCAGCAGGGGCAGGAGCTCGGCGTCGGAGCGGGGCTGCAGGCCCTGCGCTTTCGCCTCTCGGAGAAGGTCGGTCACCCGGGCGTCGGTGAAAGAGGGGATCTCGCCCTCGGCGGGCAGGCCGGTCCAGCGGAGCTCGTGCCACTGGTGCTCCTCGTCCTGGAAGAACACGGTCCGGGCGTCGCGCTTGTCGCTGCGGATCACCCATGAGCGCTTGTGCGTGCCGCCGCGGGCGGACGGAGTCCCGCGCAGCCCGTCCAGGACCGGCCCGTCATACCACAGGCCACGGATCTTCACTCCCCGCGGGTGGATCCTGACATGATGGGCGGGCAGCAGCTCGTAGTAGAGCTCGGGAGCCGGGATCTCCAGGGAGAACCCGCCCTGGGCCATCGCGGCGGCGAACAGGGTGTTCGGGCTGTGGTCGCCGCCCGGTTCCCAGCCCGGCCCGTACTCCCCGAATTTCCGGTTCTGCCAGATCTGCACGATCCAGGTGGCGACAAGGTTTTCGACCTCGGGCAGCGTCAGGACGGCGTCGCCCTCAGGGTCGGCGCCCCGGTCGGCGACGTCGATTCCCCGGTAGCCGGGCAGCTGCTCGAACAGCAGCGACTGGATGGCGCCGAAGGCTCTTTCGCAGGCAGCCTTGTCGGTCGGGCGCAGCACCCTTGCCGGGACGATGTTCGCCCCGATGATCCTCTGCACTTCGATGAGGTGGAAATTCTTGTAGGGGGACCCGTGGTCGGTGGTGACGGTCTCGATGGGAAAGAACGGCAGCCCCGCGACCTCGTAGCCGGCCAGCTCGGCCACCACGGTCTTCGGGATGCCGGGATAGGGCCAGGCCATGTCCTGGCCCCAGCCGGCCCGCATCGGCAGCGGCGTCATCACGTCGCGCAGCAGCATCGCGATGTCCACCGACTTCTCCGAGACCAGCGTGATCCGGAACGCGACCAGGGAATGCGTGAAGCAGTCCAGGGCGAGCGAGAGGTGGGCCTCGACGGGCTCGCTGAACACGGTCTCGCGGACCAGCACCGGCAGCGGCGTGGTGTCCAGGGCGATGACCTGGCCCGGCCGGTGGATGATCACGTGCTCGCCGGTCGCGTTCGCCTCGGCCGCCGCAGCCGACCTGCCGTAACGTGCCCTCGACCCGCCAGGGCCGAACCATTCCCGCCAGACCAGCCGCAGCGTCTCCGACGACGGGACGTCGACCTCATCGCCGTACTTCTCCAGCACGTGCTGGCGGATCTTCACCTCCTTGCCCCGCATGCTGATCGTCGCCCCGTGAAGGCAGACAGCCCGGACGGCGTAGATCGCCTCGCGGACAGGCTCGGGAACCCGGTGCCCTGTGCAGACCCGCAGCCACCGCTCGTCGGCACAGCCCATGACGCCCCACCGGTAATACCGGGCGGCCCACCGCTCCAGCGTCCGCAGGCTGATCCTGTCCAGCCCGAGCATGCGGGCATGGTCCGGTTCCCGTTCCCGAAGGGCCACCAGCTCGGCGACCTTTGCCTGGCGGCGGCCCGTCGCCAGCGGGACGAGCTCCGGGTCATACTCCGGCCGCGGCTCGCCCGGGGCCGCCCGGAGCTGATCGCCGCTCCGGAAGCCCGTCTCGGCCTCAAGCAAGTGCGCGAGGCGGAGCTCCACCAGGTCCTGCTGCTCCCGGGTCAGGTCCTTCCACGTCGCGGGCTGACGTCCCCGCCCCGATGACCGCGGTGACGAGCTGGACGAGGCCCGACAGTCCCGATGGTGCATGAGGACCGCCAGCCTGGTCTTCTTCCGGCGCCCGCCGGGGCCGTCTCCAGACCGGAGCGTCACGCTTCCCCAGTACGGCTCCAGTTTTTCGACCGTCCACGGCTCGCCGTCGATGACAAGCCCGCAGCCCTCCGCCAGCTCCAGCATCATCGCCGCGCTCACCGTCGGCTCGTTCCCGAGTGGACCACGCTCGCGTCGCCGAGCGGGGCGGACAAGTCGATGCCGAGCCTGCGCTCCCAGATCAGGTGCAGGGCCTGGGCCCGTGCTGCCGCCGGGATCCCGCCGTGCTCGACAAGGTCGCCGAACCGGACAGGGCCGGCCTCGGCGGCGGCGAGCAGCACCGGCTGCAGGTGCAGGGGATCGGTCAGCGGCCTGCGCTGCGCCGAGAGAGTGCCGAGTGTCACCTGCACGTTCGGCAGCCATCCAGCGGCCACCGCGTAACGCCACCCGCATGACAGGGCGGCCTCGGCGGCGGCCGCGAACCGGACCCGGTCCTCTTCCTCGATCCTCGCCCCGGGACGCACGTCAATTAGCCACACGCCATCCCTGGTCACGGCGAGGAAGTCCGGCGTGTGCTGCCCCGGACCGCCGGCCGCGGTGAACACCAGCCGGAACGGCTGGGACAGCACGTCGACCAGGTTCCCGGCGAAATCAAGAGCCAGCAGCAGTTCCTGCTCGGCATGGCTCTCGAACCCGTGGTGCCGGCCCGTGCTGACCATGTACTGCAGCCCTGGCCGGTGCCGCTGTGAGGTACTCCACGAGAACCGCCGCACCGGTCGTGCCCCCTGCAGCGGCATCGCAGCCAGGTCACGGACCGGGCATGCCGCCGGCCCGTCGTCGTACTTCCAGTGCGCCGTCCACTCCCGGGCCCAGCCCGGCCCGAGCACCAGCGACTTCCCCGCCTCTTCCAGGTCATCGAAACCAGGCGCGAGGAGCTCTTCCCACCCGCACCTGTCCGACGCCAGCCCGCACTGCCCGACAACCTCAGCCACCAGACCCCCGAATGCAGCCGATTACCGTCCCAATACGGAAGGTAACTCGCCGACCGCCGCAGCGGCACAGGAATCGGAGAACCTGTGCATCTCATGCCGCAAACGATCAGCGCTGGACCAGCCAGCGCAAGATCATGTACGCAGCCGCCAAGAAAACCTGGGCACTCCCGCCAACTAAAGCTGGGAACCCGGGTAAATAACGAGGTCACGATGATCATCCCCGCCATCTATAGCCGGGTGTCACAGTGAACGCGAGCGCTGCCTGGCCCGTATCCCTAGTAGGGATGCGGATGTTCCGGAGGTGGTGATGGGCTCATCAGGTGGCGTGGCCTGGCCGCAGGTCATGAGGCGGCTGGAGATCCTGCGACGGCAGTGGGACCTGGCCTGCATTGAGAACATGGCCGAGGTGCCGGGGATCCGGGCAGGCGCTCTCTTGAGGCGCGTCAACGCCCAGTCCCCTGCCAGGAGGCTCACCTGGAAGGTGCTGTCGGAACGGCTCGACTGGCTGGAGGCCGAGGGATACGTGACGCGGCGGGAGACGGCCGATGGCCGGGGAACCTGCTACTGGCTGCGCCCCCGGGGATGGCACGCGCTGTCCGCGGCGCGCGCCATGGCCGCGTGGCATGACGAGCATGAGAGGTCGTGCTGGCTGGGGACCGGATTCGGGGCCTAGCGAAATATGCCTGAACGGGTTGCTCCGGTTCGCATGTGGCAGGCCGCTGAAACGGGGCTGACGCCACGCGTGCCCGATCTTCTCATCGACCTGTGCCGGGCATCTTCGCGCTGGCCTATCCCGTTCATGTAGGCGACGGCGGCGTCGAACACGTCGATCGGGCGCCCGAAGGATCTGGGCTGGCAGCAAGGACGGTCCGAACCACCTGATCTGTTCGCAACTTCTAGCAACTATTACGCGACTGGGCTGCAGCGGGGCTAGTGTTCCCATAGATCCCTTATGCGCCCGCTCTGTACGGGGACAGGGCGATCGCCCTAGGCTTACGACTCATGACGGGGGGCTGTCGTGCATGTTCTTGAGTTCTTCGATCAGATGGTCACGGGCTACCGGGAGTTGACTGGCAGCTTCGCGGACGTCCCCGAACGGCATCGGGGTGCTCTAGGCAGGCGCGCGACAGATGGCTCACGGCGGACTACTTCGAGTCCGCTGATCCTGAGATGACTCGGGTTCCCGGCCCCACGGAGAGTGCGCATGTCCCAGCCGATTCGCCTGCCGAGATCACGGGGTCGCTTCAGTACGAGGCAGACTCCGACGACTTCGACCTAGTGGACGCTGACACGTTCAAGCCCGCGGCACTGGCCGTGTCCTTCCAGTGCCGCGTCCCGGCACGAGGCTCGCTCGTCGTGACGGTGAACAGCACTTACTTCGACCAGTTCACCGACCACATCCATGGCCTGGAGCAGCCACGGGACTGGTGGGTTCGCCACCCGGTTGAGACCATCGCGGGGAGCTTTACACGTCCCAGGCAAAGTCAGGCCGGGCGCGATTAAGAATGCCATTGTCCGCAGCTGCTGGCCGACTCACCGCGTTGCTCGCCGAGCATCAAGGCGGACTTACGCGTGCCGAGCTCACCGAAGCCGCCAGGACCAAGTTCCGCGGGGTGCCAGCCAGACGCGTCATGGCACTCGTTCAGGAAGGGATCACTGCGGGGGCTATCACTGACGATGGCGGCAGACTCCGCGTCCGCGTCCCCGTCCCCGCCCCCGCCGCCGCTGCTGACGGCTCGCCTCTGGACCGGCCTACGGAAGAGTCGGCTGGCGGGGCTAGTTGCGGCGGCACCGCCGGACATCCGCTGCGAGCGGTCATCGTCGATCTCGAATCGGTTGTTCGCACGACGGCGGCCGAGCCCTACACCGAGAAGCGGATCTACCAGGTCGGGGCCGTCCGCGCTGGGGCCGACCGCGCGTGGGTTGACGATGCTTCCGGGTTTACACGCTGGCTCGAACTCCCGGATGAGGACTGGGTCATCGTCTCGGACCAGGTCCGGGCCGAACACGCCGCGCACGCGGTTCCCCCCGCACAGGCGCTGGCCGCGCTGCTCGCCTTCGCCGAGGGGGCTGACGTTGTCGTCGCGTACAACGGATTTGCCGCTGACTTTCCGCTGCTGGCGGAGGCGTGTGACCGCGAGGACCTGCCCCGGTTGCCGGGCGAGTATGTCGATGCGTACTACCTGGCTCTGTCGGTCTGGCCGACGTCGGCCACACACCGGCTGGCGCCCCTTGCGTCCTCGGTCGGCGTCCAGACCGCAGATCTCAACTGGCACGACGCGACCTCCGACTGCGTGCTGCTCGGGCGGCTGCTCACCGCCGCGGCGGCGGAGGTCCGCGGCTGGCCGGAACCACTGAGCGACCTGGTCGCCTCCTGCGTGCCCGACTCGCCGGCGTGGCGGTTGCTGAGCGAGTTGGTCATCAATGGCTTGCCGCCCGAGCGCGGGAGGGTCCATCCGCATGGCGATGTCGCCGCCGTTCTCCAGGAAGGACTCGCTGAACGGGCGCCTCGCAGGCCCGCGGTTGGGCGTGGCGCGCTCAACGTCGGCACTGGGCTGCGCAACGTCGGCGGGCGAGTTGATGCGGGCGCGCTCGCCCGGGCCGCCTACGGCAGCACTACCCGCCGGGCGGCACAGGACCAGATGACGACCGCATTGCAGGAGTGGGCCGACCGGGGACGGTCCGGGCTGGTCGAGGCACCGACCGGCACCGGCAAGAGCCTCGCGATGCTCGCCGCCGCACTCGACTGGCTCACAGCGTCTCCAGGCCGGACCGCCATCATCAGCACGTACACGAAGCAGTTGCAGGCACAGTTGGCCAAGGATGTCGCCGAACTCAACGCGTCCGTCCCTGGGCTCCTCGCGACCACTGACGTCGTCAAGGGGGCCAGTTCCCGGCTGTCGCTGCGGGGGCTCGTCGGCGCGCTCGCCGACGCGACCGCGACCGGGACCAACGGCCCCCGGAACCGATTCGTCGGCCGTCTCGCATTCCGTGAGCTGCTCGTCTACCTGCTGCTGCGGCTCCTGGCAGCCACTGGGCGGGTCGACGGCTGGAGCGCCCGCTCAGTCGATGTAGTCGATGTGCCGCCCTTCTTCTCCGACTACGTCGGAGCGTCGCTGCCTGTCTCCCTGGAAAGCCTGTCCCAGGCGTCCAATGGCGACTACGAGGCGACTGCGGCAACCCCTGTCGCCGCCCACACCGACCTCGTGTCCGAGGCACTGGCCGGGCATCGGCTGATCCTTTCCAATCACGCGATGCTCCTCGCCCACCTTGATGAGCTCGGCGGCCTTGGGGAGGACACGCTCCTGCTCATCGACGAGGCCCACCAGTTGGAGGACGCCGCGACCTCCGCGCTCACCAAGGAGCTGGATTACGCTGCGATCGAGGACCTGTTCGCCGACCTCCGAGCCTGGCTCAACGACCACCGCGACCAGGCGGGATGGAGCGAAGTCGCCGCCGCGGTGCAGAACCTCGGCAACCTCCTCGATCATGAGCAGCTACCCAAAGTCGCTGGCCAGGCGTTCGACGCGCGATCGGCGGGTGTCGGCGTCGTTATTGGCTCCCGCTCGGTTACCCTCGCCAGCCCGTTCACCGGGCGCGCGGGCATCCCCCAGGTCAGGGTGCTATCGGCCCTGATTACACGGCTGGCAGGAGTGTCTCGCGCTGCAGCCGGTGCCCTCGGTGCCTTCCTTGCGGCCAATCGCGCCGCGCTCGATTTCTTCGCCGCCGAACGGCTGCGCGGGCTCATCATGAGGACAGCCGATGTCGCGGCTACCGCTACGGCGATTGTCGAGGATATCAACGACGTGATCGGCGTCCCCCCCCGTGCTGGCGACCGCCCCAGCACCGCACAGGTGGCGGACAGCGACAGCGAGGCGAGCTCTGACACAGAGACCCGGTCGGACAGTGACGACGACTATGTCATGGCTGACGATGGCGATCGCCGTGATCACGAGGAACTCGAGATAACGGAGCACCAAGAAGGAGACGAGGACCGCGCCGCGTCCGATGTGACGTCGGTTAGCACCGTGCTGACCAACCGCGTGGTCTATGCCGAGGAAATCGCGGCCCCCCGCTCCGGGCTACGCACCTACCGGTTCCGGATTTCGGCGTCCCCGATCGAACTGCCCGCCGATCCCACGTGGCAGTCGTTCCTGAGCGCGTTTCCGCGCATGTACTACGTATCGGCCACGTTGCGAGTGGCGGGGGAGTGGGCTTTCCTTCGCGGACGCCTTGGCATCGATGCAGCGGTGCCCACACTTGTCCTCGATAGCCCATATGACATGCGGAATCAGGCGGAGCTGGTGTGCTTTTCCGACTTTCCGTCCTGGGCCGAGCAAGCCGATGGCGCCATGCGCACGGTCGCGCACCACCTCGCCGGCTATGCCACCGAGATGATCCGGCCGGTCCTCGTGCCCGGCGTGGAGCAGGCCCCTGGCGAGCGCGGTGGCTTCGACGGCGGCGCGATGGTGCTCACGACCGCCCGATCGACGGCGGGCGGCACCGCGGACTACGTCACCACCGAACTCCGTCGTCGCGGCGACGAGACTCGAGTCCACTCCGCGCTCATCACCGGCAACCAGCGTGCCGTCCGGTCCTTCGCCGACCGCGAGGACGGTGGCGGGCTGCTGGTCGGAACGCGGGGGCTATGGCAGGGCGTTGACATTTCGGACGCTAACCGTCTGCGTCTTGTCTGGATAAACAAGCTCCCTTTCGCGCCTTTCGCGGCCCCGGTCATCGAGGCGCGCCGAGAAGCGGTCAAGGTACGCGCGGAGCTAAGTGGCGCGGAGGACCCGGAGGCGGTGGCGACCGAGGGCTATTATCTGCCGCTCGCCGCATTGCAATTGCAGCAGGCGGTCGGCCGGCTTATCCGTTCAGAACGCCATCGCGGGGTAATCGTCATCTCCGACCGCAAGCTCGCGGGCACGACCGCGCTGCGCCGTGCCTACCGGAATACCTTCCTGGCTCGCTGGACCCGGGACTGCTCCGGCCCGATCCTGATACCGGCGAGCCTGCCGGCGGAAACGTCACCACCATGGCCGAAGGGTGGCGGCGGATCTGGGCGTTCTTCGCCCGCCAAGACCTGCTCAGCTCGCAGCGGGCGGACGAACTGTCAACGGACGAGGCACTCGAAGCTCATACGCTGCTGCCGCAGACGAGGCGTATCCGGGAACTCGCGCTCACTGGCGACCAGGTCGAAGAACTGCGGTCGGCTGGGCGGCTCGGCGACGAGGTGTGCGAGCGGGCCGCGCAGGTCGCTGGGCTGCTCCACTTGTCCGATGATCCGGCCGAGCTCAAGTCCAGCCAGGTCGCCGCGATCCGGGCGGTCGCCGAGGGGCGCAATGTGCTCGGTCTGCTGCCGACCGGGTTCGGCAAGAGCTTCTGCTTCCAGTTGCCCGCCCTGGTCCTGCCAGGCGTGACCATTGTCGTCTCGCCGCTTGTCGCGCTCATGCACGACCAGGCGCTCGAGCTGAACCGCTCGATCGGGGGTGCAGTGCGGGCGCTCGTCGCGCCGCTGCGCGAGTCGTCATCCCGGGCCGGGAAGACAGAGGTGGCCGACCAGTTGCTCGGCCGCGCCGACCACGGCATCCGGCTCGTCTATGTCTCCCCGGAGCGGCTGTGCCAGCGGCGGTTCAGGGAAGTCGTCCGTCAGGGGGTCGCCCGCGGCATCGTGCGGCGGATCGTGCTGGATGAAGCTCACACCTTCGTGCAGTGGGGAGATGACTTCCGGCCGAGCTTCCGCCGTGTCGAGCAGTTCCTCGCCGAGCTCCGTGACGAGTTCAGCCTGCCAGTCACCGCGCTGACCGCCACGGCGAACCGGGCAGTGCATGCTGGCCTGCGGGAAGGGATATTCGGGCTCAGCCCCGACCCGTCTCCCGTCGGTGACGGCGAGCAGCTGATCACCGTCCGGGAGAACCCGATCCGACCCGAGCTCGCCATCTTCCGGCGGACGATCGCCTCCGCCGGCCCGGCCGTCACTGCGGGCCTTGCGGAAGAGGTTGTGGACTCTCTTGAGGACCACGCGATCTTCTACTGCCTGACGGTGAAGGAAGTCGTCCGGATGCATGCCCACCTGCGCGAGTACATGGGCGACGCGGGAGTGCGGATCCTTCGATTTCATGGGCGGCTCACCGAGGCCGAGAAGTCGGCCGTGATGACCGAGTTCCGCGAGGCGCCCCGCAAGGGCGAGGAGGGATTCGCGCCGATCGTCGTCGTCGCCACGTCTGCGTTCGGGCTGGGCATCAACCGGCCCGACATCCGCGCCGTCTTCTGCGTGTCTCCGCCTACCGATCTCGCTGCGCTCTACCAGCAGCTTGGCCGGGCCGGCCGGGACGCTGCCTCCAGAGCCACCACGGGCGCTGACCCAGAGAAGGCCGGTAGCGAGCCAGTCGGCGGCGGAATGGCACCGGCTAATACCGGCCTGGCGCTTCGGACCAGGCGAGGGATGCGGACCGTCGAGTTCATGACCGGACAGGATCTCCCTGGCCCCCTGCTAAACCGAATGGCCCAGGCCGTGCTCTCCTGCGGAGGCGTGCTCGACACCGGGTTGGTCGCCGAGCGCCTCATCGGGGAGGAACTTCAGGCGGGCCGCCTCACCCGGCACGAGGCCGGGCAGCAGCGGACGGTCGAGACCTACTCTGCCGGCGTCGTGCGGGCGTTCGCCGCGCTCGCCGAACTAGGCGTCGTGACGGACCTGGGCGACTTCCCGCCGCTCGCCGCTGTGAAGCCTGGCGAGCTGATCGGCTTCCACGATGGTTCAGGCGACCCTGCAACAGACGTGGAACAGGCAGTGGTGGCGGCCTTGCTGAGGCTGCCGGCCCGGGGTTCGGGCCGTGGCCAACTCCAGCGCGCCCGGCTAGACGTGGCGCATGCTGACGAGTGGCTGGCCGCGGTCATAGCCGGGTACCGCAGCCTGGCCACGGACCCTGCCGCGACCTGGCAGTTGCTGGCGGACCTGCACGATCGCGGCCAACTGGACGTGTCCGCGGCCCCGTCACGCAAGCTAGTGACCGGGGTCGAGGTCCATGGCACGGTTGTCCCGGCCAGGTTCGCCGCAGCCGTCTCGGGCAAGACGGCGCGAGCCAAGGCTGAGATCGCGCAGCTTCAGGACTTCTTCGCCGACGTCAAGACCTGTGCGAACCGTAAGTTCGCTGACTACTTCGCCGTTGATGTTCCCGAGGCGTGCTGCACGACGGCGGCGAACCGTTGCTCGTCATGCTGGGACTTCCGGGCCGACTGGGCGCCGGGCGATAAGGAACCGTCGTCAGGAAAGGCATTCCTCACGGAACGGCCTCGGCCAGCGGGCTGGCGGGTGGACGCCGGGGCACGGGCCCGGCGGCTGGACGAGCAGGTCCGAATGCTGCTGTGGGCGGTGGACCGCGGACTCTCCGACCGTGATGTGCAACTGGCCCTGCGCGGCCAGGACGCGTGGTTCTATGCGCGTGCAGCGCGGTGGATCCGACTGCCCACCGCAGTGGTGACATCGCGATTCTTCGGCGCGAACCCGTCCGTTACGCTGCCGCAAATCCAGGAGGCACTCGCCCGTCTCACCGCCGAGGGCCGCATTGTCCCCGCAGGCCAGCGGTGGCGTGACACGGGCAACGTCGCACGTGAGCAGCGCCGCCTCGCCAAGCGGCTGGCTGTCGCGGGAACCGGGAGGTGACGGGGATGCAATCCCGCGAGGCTGTCTGGCGGCCCTACGAAGACGATCCGCTCTTCGTGCCACAGACCCTGCTCGGCTTCGACGCACTTGAGCCAGACGATGCTGACCGGCTGCGCCGGTATCTCGTCGCGCTCGTCGCACATCGGCGCGTCGTGCACGTAGCTGTCGCGTTCAACGCCGTCTACTTCGGCTACGACCTGAGCTTCGGCGGCTACGTGGGCGGCCCCGTCGACTTCGACCGGTTCGAGGACGTGGCGTTCGGCGAGACGACTGCCGCGCTGCCGGTCGGCGCGATGGTGAACGTCGCCACCGGCAATAACCCGCTCTACGCCGAGGTGGTCTACAAGGAGGGGGCCCACCCGGAACTGGGCGACGATGGCGATGTGCCCGCCTGGCTGTCGGGCGCGCCAGCGAGGGCGGGCGCCCCCGAGGAAGGCACGGAGCCGGACGCTGGGACGGTGCTCACGGAACGGCTCGTTATCGACTGTGACGCGTTCGGCAAGTCGCTCGTCGCCTCGCAGGCCCAGTGGGACCGGCTTCGACGCCGCGGCAAGTGGCTTGATGGCAAGGGGCACCTGCTGCTCGATGCCCAGTACGAGAGCGCGGACGACACGGAAACGGATGACGCTGAGTTCTACGTGCGATATCTGCTGACCCGCGCGCGCGGACAGCTCCTCGCCGGTCCCCTCCCGCTGGTGCTCAGCGATGAGGCTGGCGAGGAACAGTTGGCGGTCGCCCTGCGGGCGGCGCTCGGCACGATCGAGGAGGCACTCTGCTCGATCAGTACGCTGCGGATGTGGCGCGGTTACGCGTTCTCGCGCTCCAGCCTGCACGACCGACTCGCCAGCCGCGGCGTGCTCGGGCGCGACGATCTCACCACCCTCGCCGTGGCGGCCAGTCGGGCTAACTCCGTCGCCTATCGCCGGTTCGGCAAGCCTGCCAGTTCCATGCGATACACCGCCATCGGCCCTCTACTCGGGACCGTCAGCGGTGCCGAGCAGCAGTTGGCCGGGCTGGGCTATCCGGTGGCCGTCTGCCACGCCAACGCTGTGTTCGGCGACTACGCTACAAGGGAGGCCGATGACGGGGTGCTCCCGTCTGGTACTCACCTGCGGTTGGACGATGCCTGGCAAGGAGGCGGCATTTGGCGGGCGTCGAATCCACCAGGACCCTACGCGAACCTTGACCCGCTGGTTCCCCTCGGTCTCGGCTGGGCGGAGAGCCTGCGGCTGCCTGCCCCCGAAGCGGAGCAGGCGTTGGAACTCGCGGACCCGGGGGCGTCCGGCGATATCGAACCGCTCGACGAGTCTGACGCTAGCGCCACCCTGCTTTCGGTCACGGACAGCCACATCTCGTGGACCGTCCCGCTCCGTCTGGCGCACATCCTGACCGGTGTCGCGGTACTGCCGGACCGGGCGGTGGAGGAGTTCGAAGAGGCGCACCTGGTCGGATCAGGGCTACGGCTACTGATCACCCACGACGGATACGAGCTCAGCCAGCAGGAAGCGGATCAGGCCATCGCCGTTACGCTGGCCGACAGGCGAACGCGGCTGACGGGCATTGAATGGCCGCTGGAATTCTTCGCGGGGATCGTGCTCACCTTCTCGTGGCAGCGCGGGGCGGCAGTGCTCCGGGCGCACAGTACTCTCCTGGATGCACCGGTCACCATTGACGGTGTCGAGTACGAGCATCGATACGACCCAGCCATCCTCACCCGGGATACCGCACCCGGCTGCGCGCGCCGGGATGGTAGCCGCCATCAAGAGCCCCTGACGCTGCGAGAACGAGTGCTGCGCGCCGTGCGCAGGGTCGGCCACCTGGACCCGAACGGGGTCGCCGTCTTGCGTTCCGACGTGGTCGCCGACATCGTCTACGGCCCTGGAGCGGGACCGGCGGCTGCGGCGGCGCTGCAGCCTGTGATCGACGCGATGGTCAGCGACGGCGTGCTGACCATCGAGAAGGCCAGCTTCGGCGCAAACGGACTTCAGTGGCCACCGGAAGCGGACGGCGAGCAGGTCCCGGTGCTGGTCTGGCGGCCAAAGCCCGTCATCGGCCGGCCGAGGCACGCCGACATCTCGCAGGACCTGTCGGAGTACGTGATGGAGTACTCCGTCGCCCCCTTCCTGCGCAAGCTCCCGCCTGGGTCACAAGCGAGCGAGGAGAAGAGGACTCAGTACCGTCGCCTGCTCGCCCGTTATGGCCGGACTGCGGACTTGCCACCTGGCTACACGCTCGTCGATGGCCACACGAGGCGCCGATGACCGGAATCCGAACTAATACGCGACCTAACGACCAGGAGGAAGACGCATGACTCGAAACCGCCGTCCGTCGTGCGGGCACCAAGGCGATGAGGCGCTCTATGCCCTTGCGCCTGTGCTTGGACGCAATGCTCAAGACCTTGCGGTAGCGGAAGCGGCTCTTGGTCACCTGGTACACGTACTGAACTCGCTCCCCAGCCCGATTGACGGCGCTCTCGCCGACCTTGCCACGCGCGACATCGCGACGCTCTTGACCCAGATGCCGCTGAAAAACCGCGGGCAGGCGTTGCGCGCGATCGGCATCCCCGTCGCGCCGCGCGTGGTTGGACAGGCGCTGTGCCAGGACGTGCTGACCAAACTTGAGCGAATTCATCCGCATGACGTGTGGCACTTCGCCCGGGTCGTCACGTGGCCGGTGTCTCTCTACATGGCGACCAGGTCGCTTCAGGAAGTTTCTGACAGCGACGACGAGCAGACGGATATCCGATGGAGTGATGCGATCCTCCGGTTTGCCTTGTGGGCCAGAGAGTCCGTATCGCCGGAGGTCGCCCGAGTTCTCACCTGGGCAGGTGCCCAACCATGGTTCCTGCCCCGGACTATGTCAGCGGCCCACGGTGAGGAAGTTCTCTTGGCCGCAGCCGCCGTCGTCGCCTTGACACCGACGGATCAGGCTGGCGCTGACGAGAGCACCGCTGAATCCGAAGAAGCCGGGTCTGAGCTTGAGATCAAGGCTGATGAGTCTGAATTCGAGGATCACGAGATGGAAGTCACCGACCATGCTGGCAGGGAGGCCCTTGCACAGACGGAGACCGCTGTCGTAGCACTGGATGATCTGCGGGCCGAGCGCGTCAACCTCGATGTGCTGCTGGAGACCGCCCGTACGGCCGCACACCGCCTCATCGAAGCGATCGGCGACGGGCAGATGCCCGTCGCGAGCGACATTGACGTCATCACATCGCTTCGCGATGCCTACCAGTATCTCGCCGAGATCCTAGGCCTCGAAGAAACGAGCGTCGCCACAATCGACGCCAAGCTGTCGGAACTAGAGAATCGGGAGCAGAGATCCTCGGTACGCAACCGGCTCGAAGGACTCCGTTTCCTTGACGGCGGATCCGCGCTCACCGCTTCGCTCGCGGCGCTGCGCGAGCTCGTCGATGACACGCTCTCGCGCACCGGCGAGGCGGATGTTCAGGACACCATCGCGGGCCTGACCGCGCTCGCCGATCTGATCGACCTCGTCGCTAGCGATGGGGCTGCGAATGCTGACCAAAAGCGCCTAATGGAACTGCAGGTACTCTGTTTCCCGGCGCTGACTGCACCGCGGCTTTTGGTGCTCCCAGGCATGGTGATGTCTGGGCAGCTTCGCTGGGCGTCACCTCAGCCGGAAGGCGTGGGGCAGGAGGACGAGACTTTCCCGGCGACGCACGACGACAGCGCCACTCCAGCGCCTGGCCCGGAGCGCGAGGCCACGCCCGCTGGCGCCACCTCCCCTACTGGTAACATCACCGAGCTAGCGGAAGTCAGCGAATTCACGGAAGTCGACTCTCCGCAACCGGCAGTGAACTACGCCCAGCCTCCAGAGGTGTCGGCCGAGGTTACCGATACCTCTTCCCCCGTAGCGGAGGCTCCCCCCTCGCCTGTCCAGGTGCCGCCCATGCCACAGCCTGCACCGGAGCGCTACCCGGAAGGCGCGGCAGCGGTCATCAGCGAGTTGATCGTGGGGCGCAGGTTTGGGCTGGCCGCCACCTTGGCCGAGAAGGTGGGGTTGACAGAAGCTCGGATCACTGTGCTCAGGCTCTCGGCGCTCGCCGACGTCATGCGAGGCGAGACCGGTCCGTGCGTGAGCCGCCTGCGGGCCGAATTGCCCGCGCTTGACCCGGACCTGCTCGGCCAGGAGACCGCCACGGCACGCCTTGCCGTCGTGGCCCTGCTGCGCACGGCCCTCGTCACCGGGGACTCCACCGCAGGCGCGCTTCTGACCTCTTTGTCGACACGAGTCGAGCGACCGCTAGCGCACATTAGCGATCAGGTAGCACGACAGGCGCTGCAAGGCATGCTCAGCGGTAACCCACTGCGCACAGTGCTTGCCGACGTGGGAGAGCTCGACACCCAAATCGAAGAAGCAAAAGCGGCCGCGCAGGACATGCTGCGGCCACGTTCCCTGCGGTTCAAACGGGCTACCGACATCGCCAAGGAGTGGCTCAAGCCCAATGGGATCCTCGGGACCTTGTTGCAGGCCGCCGCCAGGGATGAGAGGACGCGCCGCGCAGAGGTCACGAGCCGGGTGCTGGAGTTCTCCAGTCACGGCGTCATCAGCAAGGAAATTGATCGGCTCGATGTCAAGTTCAAGGGCAACTCGGGGAAGCCAATCCAAGGGGCTGGACGGCAGGAGCTCATCAGCCTTGCCGAGGAGGCGCTCCACCGGGTATCCGCCTGGCTGGAGAGCGTCAACGCGCTCGGCAGCGCGACGCAGGGCGCCACCGCTTGGGCGACCAGTGAGCTGACCGAAATGCGGGATGCCGTGCTTTCCCATGCCGACAGTGCGCTTGCCTCCCTTGAGGCGCACACCGGCCGGGGTGACGCATTCGCGGTCGCCGCTGCGGTCGCCGCCGGGGAGTCGCTGCGCACGACTTTCGAGCTTCTTCGCGGGCAGCCATCCCTCCCACCTCGTGAACCATCCGCCGACCTCGCCCTCACAGCGGAGTTGCTGAAGGTGCCAGGAGCGACCGTTCAGCCGACATCAGGATTGGTGACGATTCCTGCTGGAACGAGCGTCGATGACCTCGCCGCTGCCGCTGGGCGCAGCTGGCAAGACGCGTTTGATGCTCAACTTGCTGTGGAGGCGTTCCCGACCGCCGGGTACATACTGGCCGGCGTTAAGGGCGGCACACTCCCCCTAACGGACGACGGGCTGGGGCAGCGAGCCGAGGAGACGCTGCGGGTCGCGGAGGAACGCTCACGGGCGGACCTTGAAGCCGTCCGTGAGCAGTTGCGAGCGCAACTGCAGCGCGCAAGATTGCGTAACGAGATCTCGGAAGAGCAGGATGGTGAGCTCACGACGTTGCTCGAAGAGCGCGAACCCCGAGGCTCCGACCGGCAGTGATCACAACGACCTTCAGGGACGCCCGAGCCTGTCGGCCGTGCGTGCCCAGTTGAACGCTGTCGCTACGATGCTCCCTGGATACCGTGAAGAGGCGGCCCAGAGGCTGAGGGACCGGCTCGACCGGCTGATGGAGCGGGCAACCAGGCAAGTACCGGTCGACGAGCCGCGTATCCAACGCCTTATCAAGAACGGCGAGCTGTCCACCGCCGAAGAACTCATCTATTACTGCGAGGTGGGCGTGCCCGTCCCGGAAGATACGGGCGACCGCCAGGATCTCCGCTCGTTCTTCCCAACGGTTCCCGATGCGCTGCCGAACGGGATCACCCCCGCAGTGGTGAACGCCGCACGCGAGGGAAGAGGTGTTCCTGGCTGCGTGGCCCTTGACTTCAGCCGGTCGTCCGAACACACCCGCGCGGCAGTCGCCGACGCGTTGAACGATTGGCACCTGCTTGCCTCGACCCCAGTCGAGGGCCGTAGCCACATCAGCGTACGGCAGCAACTGCTGCCGGCGCTCCGCCTCGCGGGATTCGAGTTCGATCCGCAGACCAGGACGAACCGGCTTGACAATGTTCAGCGAGGTCGCGAGCGGTGGTTCGTCGAGTTGACCAACACATCCTGGAACGGCAGGGCGGTTGTCCCCCAGTTCGGGTCGAAGCTCAACGGCCGACTACGCGTCCTGCTGTGCTGGGGGCAGCCTCGTGAAGACCTGTTGATGAGCTGGGTCGATCAGGACACCTCCACCGATGCCATCCTGGTGGCTCATTTCGGGACCATGCCTGCCGAAGTGCGTCGCCGCTTGGCCACTCGCACGCCGGGCACCGGTGCGCCGGTCGTGGTCCTTGATGACGCGGCGCTGGCCTACCTGGCCGTTTCCGGAGAGCGGCAGCTTGACGCGGCCATGGCAATTCTCCTGCCCTTCTCGGCGGTGCAGCCCTACGTGAACCAGAAGCGCTCTCTCGTCGCGCCAGAGATGTTCTACGGCCGCGACAAGGAACGCCGCGATGTCATCGATCCGAACGGCACGCAAGTCATCTTTGGCGGCCGGGGTCTCGGTAAGTCGGCCCTGCTGCGCACCGCGAAGGACACGTTCGAGCGTGAGTCCGGGCGGATCGGTATCCACATCGAGTTGAATACCGCCGACATCGGCGACGGTCGGCAGGACGCCGACGCGGTCTGGGACCTGCTTCTCCGTGACCTGGAGGGTAACAACGTCATCCCGCCGAGTAGGGCTGGAAGACGGGCCAGGCGCAACCATGAGATCGTCCGGGCCGGAATACGCGATTGGCTGGGCGAGGACAGCCGCAGGCGACTGCTGATCCTGCTTGACGAGTCAGACGGGTTCTTCGAGGCTGACGCGCCGCGATTCCCAGAGACGAACCGGCTCAAGGAACTGGGGCAGATGCCAGGGTTCGAGGGCCGCGTCAAGGTCGTCTTCGCTGGCCTGCACTCGGTACAGCGGTTCGCCAAGGTGTCGAATAACACCTTCAAGCATCTTGCCCAGCGCCCGACGGTCATCGGGCCTCTGCCACCCCAGTACGCCTACAACTTGATCAAGCGTCCGATAGAAGCAATCGGCTACTGGTTCGAGGACAATGATCTCGTTAACCGAATCCTCGGCTATTGCTCCTACCAGCCTTACCTGCTGCAGATGTTTGGGCATCGCCTCGTGGAGCACATGCATGCGCATCGGACGCCTGCCAGGGGCGTGGCGACGGACGAACCGCCGTTCTTCATAACCGCCGAGGATGTGCTGGCCGTTGAGTCCGACCGCGAGCTCAAGGGCGACATCACGTCTACTTTCCGGGATACCTTGAACCTGGATCCGCGCTACAACGTCATCGCGAACGTGCTTGCCCACCACGCTCATGAGCACGGCATGGACCAGAGGCTGACCGAAGTCGAGCTACGCAACGAGTGCGCCGAGTACTGGCCTGCGGGCTTTGCACAGCTGGATGTCGAAGGGTTCCGGGCCTACCTTCACGAGATGACCGGCCTCGGGGTACTCGCGCCCAACCACGACCAACGCGGCTGGCATCTCCGCTCACCGAACGTGCTGCGGATGATCGGTAGCCGGGATGATGTGGTTACCGAGTTGGTCAACGCGTCGTCTGAGAAGGTCCAGAGCGAGTTCATCGCGCTCGAGACCCGTCGGCCATTGCCGGACGGCACGCGGGCGCCAGTAACCGCAGCGCAGATCGATGACCTCCTTGGCGACCACACCAACCAGGTCCGTCTCGTGCTTGGCTCGTCCGCGACACGCATCGAGGAAGTAAGCGCGTCCATGCGCGCCGTATGCGAGGATCTGGCGGGACGCTACACCCTGATCGAAGCACGCAACCGCAGGCAGTTCAGTGAAGCGCTCACAGGAGGCAAGCCGGGTGAGCGTCGCGTGGTCCTCTCCGACCTGCTCGTGCTGGGTGCGAAGAATGAGGGGTGCTCGGAATCGCTCAGGGCTGCGATAGAGCAGCGCCCAGCCATCTCTGGCGTCACGCGCTCGGTCATCCTCGTTGCCGGACCAGAGCAGATGAGGTTCTGGCAGGAGACCTTCGCTGCCGGAGAGCAGCCGGGCCTGGGAATGGTCGCGCTACGACGGCTCGACAAGAGCACGATGCGTGTCTGGTCACTCGACAGCGAACACTTCACTGTGCCCGAGCGGCAGGTCCGCCTGCTGGACATCACCGGTGGCTGGCCGCATCTCGCAGAGAGAGCACTGAAACTCGTCGAGGAGCGTGGGTCGGAGGACAAGGCGCTGACACAGCTCGCTAAGGAACTAGGCACCCCAGACGGCGCGGCAAACCTAGTCAAAACGGTCGGACTCGGCCATGATCAGGAACTCGCCCGCATCTTCGACACCATCCTGGCCTACGCGGGATCGGACGCCACAATCTCGGACCTGCTGGAAGCGATCAAGATCGCCGGCCACTCTGATCCGGATTCCGTGCTGGCGTACCTCCAGGCGCTCTCCGTCTTCGACGTGTCCGAGGATGGGACCTATCGCGTCGAGCGAGTGCTGGAGCGTTCCTGGCCGCACCGGTGGCCAATCGCTGACAACGAAGATTAGGCGGTGGATGCGGTAACCGAGGCAACCCCAGGTTACCGCAGCACCCCTTTAGCCATCCGCGCAGCCTGGACCCCGGTTAGGGAATAGTGGTTTTGGCCTTTGTGTGGGCGAGGGGCCAGGGGGTGGGTAGGTGGCTAGGAACTGGGCGTGGACTCTTTCTGTTACCAGTGCGAGGGGCCAGCCGGAGGGGGTCCAGAGGCGGGCGACGGAGAGGACCGCTATTTCTGCGCCTGCCTCGTTGAGGTGGTAGGGGGTGGCGGTCGCGCTGAGTTGCTCGCGGGTGACGCCTAGGCCGTGCAGGGCGCGGCCTAGGGGCGTTCGGGTGTGCTCGTTGTGGGGCGGGTGCTGGAGGTATCCGGGTGGGGAGATGCCGAGTGCCGGGTAGGCGGGTTCGGGGACGCGGTGGGTTACTACGAGGGCGGTGACGTTGGCGACGGGGAGGTCTGGCGCGCAGCGGAGCAGTCCTTCGCGGCGGTGCACGTCGGCGAGGACGGGGGCGCCGAGCAGGACGTGTTCCTCGTCGGTGAGCTGGCTGGCGGGTTCTACGACGATGTCGGCGCTGATGGGGCTGGAGCCTGCGATGGACTGCAGGAGCGCTGTTGCGCCGTGCTCGATGGGTACTGGCTCGATCGTGCGCATGAGCAGGTCGGCCAGTTGTTGCGCGGCGCTGGTCACGATGTCTGGCTCCGGCGGGCCTGGACGGCGGTGGCTAGGAGCTCGAGGATGGTCCTGGTGGTCGTCGTGTTGATGCAGCTGTCGGTGATGGACTGGCCGTAGGTCAGTGCCGGCAGGGCGCCGGGCCTGGCGGCCTTCCACGAGGAAGCTCTCTAGCAGCACGCCGACGATCCGGGAGTCGCCGAGCGCCAGGTTGTCGGCTACCTCGGTGATGACCTTGGCCTGGTTGTGGTGGTCCTTGGCACTGTTGCCGTGGCTGGCGTCGATCATCAGCCGGGGCGGCAGGCCAGCTGCTGTAAGCAGGGACTGGGCCTTGTCGATGTGGCTGGCGGAGTAGTTCGGGCCGTTGCTGCCGCCGCGTAGTACGACGCGGCAGTCGGGGTTGCCGGGGGAGGTGATGATGGCGGGGGCCCCATGGAGGTCTGTCCCGTGGAATGAGTGGCTGGTCGCCGCGCACGCGATGGCGTTGACGGCGGCTTGCGCGTCGCCGTCGGGGGTGTTCTTGAAGCCGACCGGCATTGGCAGGGCGGAGGCCAGGTGGCGGTGGACTGGGCTTTGCGTGGTGCGGGCGCCGATGGCTGCCCAGGTCACGGTGTCGGCCAGGTACGGGGCCGCCCTGGGATCGAGCCAGCATGGTGCTGGATCCGCGTCCTGGCGGGTGCTCGTGGCGTTCCTGTTCGTCGCGTTGCTCATGTGCTCAGCGTCTGGCAGCTGGCTTGCCGCCGGTAGCTGAGAGGATCCCGCTCGGGGATGAGCTGGTGTCTCATCTCGTTGCCCCAGCGTGCGGCCCTGCTGACCGGGCTGGCCGCACGGGCGTGCGGGCAGCCCTCGGGGCAACGGCGGAACATCCGTGGCATTCAGGCGCAGGCGTGCTCTAGCCTCCGGCGTCATGCACGGGGTAACATTTCCCCGCAAGACGGTCACGCGATGCTCAACTATGAAATACTGACGGTGACTAATGCCTGCATGCAAATTCAATGAGTTACCAAGAGTGCGCTGAGCGCATCCGGAATCGGCATGTCGGCCAGCTCGAGTCGCCTGACGGCCTGGATGCCGGGCTGCTTGGCCGGATCGCCGCGGACATCGCCGTGCACTGCGAGGTCACCCGCCTTCGGGCGCACCGGCTTGCCCGGGGGTGGACCGTTCCTCAGGCGGTGAGCGCGTTCCACGCGATGTGCCGCCGGGAGAACATCAAGGGCCGCGGCGGGTTCTCTCAGCGGTCATGGCATGAGTGGGAGGCCGGCGCCCGGCCGGGCTGGGACTACCAGGACCTGGTGTCCCGGCTGCTGCAGGCCAGTCCAGTCCAGCTGGGGTGGGCCGCCGACTACTCGCCGGCCGGGTCGTTGGGCACCCTGGCGTTGCCCGGGCCGGGAGCGGCCGGGGGGACGGCCGTGATCCGGCAGGGTGCGGCGGCTGGCGGCGGGGGCCGGTCGCTGCTGCGCCTTCCCCCGGACATCCGTGACTTCACCGGGCGGGCAGAGCAGGTCGGGGAGGCCAGCCGGCTGATCACGACCGTGGTGGGGAGCGCGCTGGCCGCGCCGCCGGTCGTGTGCCTGTCGGGCCAGGGCGGCACGGGGAAGACCGCGCTGGCGGTCCACGTCGCGCACCGGGTCGGCGGTGACTTCCCTGACGGGCAGCTTTACGCGAGTCTTCGCCAGGCGGATGCCGGCGCCCTGGACCCGGCGGACGTGCTGGCGGGCTTCCTGCGCGCCCTCGGGGTGGACGGGGCGGACATCCCCGAGGGGATCGATGAGCGTGCCCGGCAGTACCGGGCGCAGCTGGCGGGCCGGCGGGTCCTGGTGGTGCTCGATGATGCGGCCGATGAGGCGCAGGTCCGTCCGCTGCTGCCTGGCAGCTCCGGGTGCGCGGTCCTGGTGACGAGCAGGTCCCGGCTGACCGCCCTGGCCGGGTCGTACGACGTCCCGCTCGGCGTCTTGCCGGCTGTCCAGGCGGCGGGCATGCTGGCGGCCATCATTGGCGCCGGCCGGGCGGAGGCCGAGCCGGAGGCGGTGGCCGAGATTGCCCGGCTGTGCGGCTGCCTGCCGCTCGCGCTGCGCATCGCCGGGGCGCGGCTGGTGTCGCGGCCGGCCTGGACGGTCTCGTGGCTCGCCTCGCGGCTGGGTGACGAGAGCAGGCGGCTGGACCTGCTGAGAGCGGGAGACCTTGAGGTCCGGGCGTCCCTTCGGCTGAGCTACGACAGCCGGGCCCGGACGAGCAGCTGGCCTTCCGGGCGGCAAGCCTGCTCCCCGCCGACTTCCCCGCCTGGAACCTGGCGGCCGTCCTCGGGACGGACGCTGACGAGGCCGAGCGGCTGCTGGAGCAGCTCGCTGACGCGGCGCTGGTCGACATCGCCGCCGTGGACGCGACCGGCCTGATCCGCTACCGGCTGCACGACCTGCTGCGCGACATCGCCCGCGAGCTCCTCCACGCAGCCGAGGACCGCGACTCGGTCCGGGATCGCCTCGCCCGCCTCGCCGCAGAGTACATCGGGGCCGCCGGGCTCGCCGCCGCCCTCGTCCACCCGGGCGCGCCGGCCAGTACGGTGCCGCTGCCGCTGCTTGCCGGGGACGTCGTGCGGGGCGACCCGTGGGCCTGGCTCAGCGCCGATCGCGCCACCCTGGCCGGGCTGGTCGGTCAGGCGCACGCGGCGTCCTTGTGGGACCAGGCCTGGCAGCTGGCTGAGGCGCTGCCCGTGATGTTCGACTGGCGGGCTGACTGGCGATCGTGGGAGCGGACCCACCGGCTCGCCCTTGACGCCGCGCGCCACAGCGCGGACATGACCGCCCAGGGCCGGATCCTGCGCAGCCTGGGCGCGCTGTACCGCGACCTCGGCCGCTACGACGAGGCCGTCAGCCTGCTGACCCAGGCGGCCGGGATCTTCACCGGCCAGGGCGACCGGCATCACCAGGCCGCGGTCATGCGGAACCTCGGCGACGCCTACCGCTACCAGGGCCGCCTCGGCGAGGCGATCGACGCGTTCTCCGCTGCGCTCACGGTCTTCCGGGAAGAAGGGGATACCAGGTCAGCTGCCGGAGCGCTCAACGGCATGGCTGACGCGTGCCGCGGGCTTTCCTGGTGGGATAAGTCCGGCAGCGCCTTCCAGGAGGCCATCGCCCTCTACCGGGACCTCGGTGACCGGCTGGAGGAGGCCCGCGCGAAGGTCCGGTACGCACTGGTCTTCCGTGACCAGCACCTCAGCGGGCCGGCCATCACGCTGATCACCGACGGCCTTGAGACCGTCCGCCAGGTTGGTGACCGCCGCTGGGAGGCCCGCGCGATGCGGCAGCTGGCCATCGTGGCACGCAACGACGGCGACACGAGCACCGCGATCGCCACGCTGACCGAGGCCCTGGCCATCCTGGCCGAGCTTGAGGACCGCCGGGGCCAGGCCGTCATCCTGCGCAACCGCGGGGACGCCCACCGCCTCGCCGGGACCGTCGACGCCGCCGAAGCCGACCTGGCAGCGGCTCTGGCCACCTTTCAGGCCATCGGCGACCGCCGCTGGACGGCCCGCACCCGCATGAGCATCGCCGGGCTGTGCCGGCTCCGCAAGGAATGGGCACAGGCCAGGCAGCACCTGGACGCCGCGCTGGCCACCTTCACCGACATCGGCGACCGGGCCGCCGAGGCACGCGCCCTGCGCGAGGCCGGCCTCCTCCTGCGCGATCAGGGCGACCTCGCAGGCTCCGGGGACGCCCTCGACGCCAGCGGCGACATCTTCAGAGAGATGGGCGACGCGCTGTGGACGGCGCGGGTAACGGCGAGCAAGGCTGTCCTGGCGGGCCTGCGCGGCAGCGACCCAGCCACGCTGGCGCAGGACGCAGCCAACATGTGCCGCGAGTGCGGGATCGCGGAGGACAGCATCACCAGCGCGCTGAGGGAGTGGTAAGGGTGCCGTCGGCTGGAGCCAGCGACTCGACGCGGTATGAGGAGATCATGCAGGCGGGCTCCATCCATCCGGGGGATCTCGCCGGGCGGTTCGCCAGCGCCAGCCGCGCCGCCAGGGCCGCCGTCACGGCGGCGCCCGGACGGGAGGCGGCGATCCGGGACGTGGCCGCTGGCGTGGCCGCGCCTGCCCTGGCCGGGTTCGCGCTGTGGCTGCTGGAGGAGTCGCGGCGCCGCGGGCTGGGCCGGCTGCGGTTCCTGTCCCGTGATGGCCAGGTCCTGTACGAGCTGACCCGGCGGCTGGCGGCGGGCGGCGGGCCGGACCTGGAGTACGTCTACAGCAGCCGTCTTACCTGGAGCCTGGCCGCCACCGACCCGGACCGCTTGGGCGAGGCATCATGGCTGCTCAACAGCTTCATCAAGTCCAACGCCGCGGACGTGTGCGCCCGCCTCGGCCTGCCGCTTGCCGCGTTCCGGCAGGTCATGCTCGACTGCGGAGTGTCCCTCGACCCGGGCGCCCGGGCCGATCAGCCTGGGCAGGCGGACGCGCTGCGGAGGTTCGTCGCCAGGCCTGAGGTAGTCCAGGCTGCCGGGGAGCGCATCGCGGCCATGCGCGGGCTCGTTCTGGATTATGCGGCGGAGCACCACCTTGCTGACGCGGGCACCGGCCTGGTGGACATCGGGTGGACGGGGCGGATGGCCGGGGCGTTCATCGAGATGTGCGAGGAGGCGGGCAGCGCGGGCCGCCCGGCGGTGCTGTTCTGGGGGCACGAGCCGCGGGCCACCGGCTGGACCGACCCGGGCAAGGTCGCCGCCTGGATGTACAGCACCGCGACCGGGGACGGCTGGCGGGTGCCCGACGCGCCGTTCATCATGGAGGCGTTCTGCATGGCGGACCACGGCATCGTCTGCGGCTACCGCAAAGATGCCGGCGGGGCGATCGGTCCCGAGCTGCTGTCGGCCCGCAACGACGTGGCCCACGGCTGGGGACTCGGGCTGTACCGGTCGGTGCTGTACGCGTTCACCTCGGCGCTGATTGCTGAGGGCGACCTGCCGCCTGGCGACGTGCGCCCGCTGGTCCACCAGGCCCTGGACGCCTTCTGGTGCGATCCCACCCACGCCGAGGCGCTCGCCTGGGGCGCCTACCCCTACGACAGCGACCCGGCAGGGACCGCCATCCGTCCCCTCGCGCGGCCGTTCACTGCCACCGACCACGCGCGCGGAGACCGGGCATGGGTCGCCGGGTCGCTCGCGCTGAGCACGCCCACCGACCGGGACGAGTACCTGCACGGCGCCCCCTAAGCAGCTTGCCCAACTCAGTAGCCTTTCTCTGCGCTGCCGAGGATGTCCGGGTGAGCAAGGCTGCGGTCCAGCGCCGGCGGCACTTCTTTCCTGGCGACGAGGACGGTGGCCCGCAGTTCGTCCGCATCGGCAAGCCGCCATCCTGGGCGATGCGATTGGTCCAACTGACCGACGGGCGTGCAATAGTGCAGGCCGGTGTGCAGATCGACATCGGATACGAGGTGTTTCTGCCTAACCCTGGTGCGCCCGGCTTCACCGAGGCCCCGAAGATCGTGGCCTCGATCGACCGGATCGTCCGGGCCGCCACGAAGGAGTGGCTGATCAGCTGGGACGGGTCCCGGACGATCGTCCCGGCTGACACTCCGCTCGTCCAGGCACAGCTGGCGCCTGAGTGGTTCGCCCAGCCACTGCTGCACTGCCACCCAGCGGACGCCCTCTCGCCTTCCTGGCCGCCCGGAACCCTCAAGTGAAGGCTAGGTCGCGGCCTTCCAACCCGGCGCGCTGGCCGGGTTCGCGGTGAGGTAGGGCGAGATGATGCTGGCCATCACGACAGCCTCTAGTTCCCGGTGTACGGCTGCTGGGTCCAGTCGGGGTCGAATGGGTTGTAGCTCGCGTGCGCGGGGCCTGTGCAGCTAAAGTCGCCGCACTGGTTGTGGCCTTCCATCACGTTGATCCCGAGTGCGATGACCTCGTACCCAACGATGTAGATGACGAACAGGACCATAAGCATGACGATGCAGCCGATGCCGGCATTGCCGCTCGGCGGCTTCTGCTTGGCGGGCAGGGCGCGTCCCGCGGGCTGCGAGGGGGGTGCTGGTGGCCTCTGCTTGCCGGGAACCTCGGGTGGCTGGTGGCTGGTGGCTGCGGGATGCGACGCTGGCGTGGTCACGGTGGTGGGGCTTTCCAGTTGCCTTCCGGAGTGCTCCCCTCTGCCCGGACCCTGGCCGGCGTCGCCGGGATGAGCAAACCCGAGTTCGTGGAGGAGGTCATCGCGGGTGGGGGCTTTCCAACTGCCTTCCGGGGGTGCTCCCCTCTGGCCAGAGCCGGGCCGGCCTCAATCGGATGCTGAGTTTGAGGGGAAGGTCGCCGCTGATGCGGGCTTCCTGGCTGTCTTCCGGGGTGCTCCCTTCCGCCCGGAGCCGGGCCAGCGTCGAGTCCAGGTCATCGGGCCGGATGAGCACGTCCCGGGCCTTGGAGCCTCTCGCTCGGGCCGACGATCCCGCGTACCTCCATGAGGTCCATCAGCCGCCCGGCCTTCGCGTGCCCGACCCGCAGCTTGCGCTGCAGCATCGACGTCGACCCGAACTGCGTGGTGATGACGAGCTCGCAGGCTTGGATGAGCAGGTCGAGGTCGTCGCCGATGTCAGGGTCGATCCTCCGGCTTTTCTCTGGGCGCGATTCCGTGGTGAGGGCATCCCGGGCCCGGGTTTTCCGCGGATCCCTGGGCGGGGCTACCACGGCTGGCTGGTCCGACGGACCCGGGGCGGCAGTGCCCGCGAGGGACGATGGCTCGACGCCCGCTGCGAGGCCGGCAGGACTGGCGGCTAGCGCGCGGGCTGTGGCCTGAGCGTCGGGGCGCCGGGCAGGGTCCTTGCCAAGCAGCGCGGTAATGATCTCCCGCAGCGGGCCGGCGTGCCGGGGAGGGGCGGGCGGCTTTGTCAGGATCGCCGCCATCAGCGCGGACATCGTCGTGCCATTGAATGGCGCGACGCCCTCCACGGCGGTGTACAGGGTTGCCCCCAGTGCCCACAGGTCCCCGGCAGGGCCAGTCGCGTCGTCATCGAGGTGCTCGGGGGCCATGTACTGAGGGGTGCCGATCAGCATCCCGGTGCTGGTCAGCCTGGTGGTGGCGTCGAGGACACGGGCGATGCCGAAGTCGGTCACGATGGCGCGGCGGCCGGCCAGCAGGATGTTATCGGGCTTCAGGTCCCGGTGCACGATCCCGGCGGCGTGCGCGGCCGCGAGGGCCTCGGCGACCTGCCTGCCGATGTCGGCCGCCTCCTGCCAGGGCAGGCGGCCGCCGGAGTCGATCCGGCCGCGCAGCGATGGCCCGGCAACGAACTGCATCACGATCCACGGCGAGCCCTCGTGCTCGACCACGTCGTGGATCGTGATCACGCCGGGATGGTCCAGCCGGGCCGCGGCCCGCGCCTCCCGCGTCATCCGCTCAAGCAACTCGGCGTGCTCACCGGGCGACTGCGGCGGCAAGATGACCTCCTTGACCGCCACCACCCGGTCCAGCACCTGGTCATGGCCTCGCCAGACCCGGCCCATGCTGCCCTGCCCGACCACCTCGGCCAGCAGGTACCGGCCACCGACCAGAATCCCCGCCTCACCTTGCACAGCAGGATAATAACGGTGAAATAGTCACAAAATCCTTAAATGACGCCTCTGGCATCCGAACCGACTGATGTCGGCGCGACCCCGAGCCGGCAGCGACCAGCTATATCTATAGCGCTGAGGCACGTGGCGCGCGACAGATGCAGGCGGCCAAGAAGTGGATGCGACCCCCGAACTCGACAGCTGCTGCGTACCCTGACCAGCACGAGCGCCTTCAGCAGGCACTCTCGCGAGCGCCTGCGCGCAGCCAGGGCATGCCGCCGCTACGAGTCGGCTTGTTTCCAGCTGTCGAGATCCTGCTCCGTGCCCAGGCGTACCTGCGTCGTGGGCCGGTCCCCGTGCTTTTCGTTCTCCGTGTGCCACAAGAAGAGCGCCGCATAGACGATTGCGCACTTGACCTTGTAGATCACTTCGATGGTCGTTGCTGTCAGATCGTCGAATAGGTACGTGCCCTTCGGCTTCGGGTCGGCTGTGTAGACCCGCAGGTAGCGGTGAGTCAGGGCGTTGCGGATGTCGGAGTACTTTGACCCGCAGAGGTCCTTGCAGAGCAGGTAGAGCCCGAAGAGTCGGTAACCCGACGCCTTGACCTGTGGCGCTAGCACGCGCGGGTCTCTGGGCTTCCCTTCCTGGTCATGCTCGTACCAGACAGTCCCGTAGTAGCAGCGCTGCTCCGGCAGCCCAAGGCCCAGGTAGTGGTTGATCAGGATGGCGATTTTGTCGAGGGCCGCGAAGGCTTCCTTGTAAGCGGTCTTGAGGTGACCGACGTAGATGTTGCTGGCCGAGCCGTCCTCCAGGTTCACGAGGGTGGTCTGGCGACTGACGGCCCAGAAGTCGTCGCAGGCGTACTGCGACTGGATCAGGGCCATCCGGGCCGTCATGTATGACTCCAGGATCTCGTTGAACCGGAACATGATGTCCTCGACGTAGCGGCGACCATCGCTGTCGCCAGCTCGGGTCACTAGCGTTGGCACTATCTCGTCGCCGATCGAGCCAGCCGCCGCACGGTCCGCCAGGTGGGTGTTGAGGTACAGGTCGCGCCGGAGGCAGAAGCGAGTGTAGAAGCGGACGAAGTCGGTCAGAGTGCTGTCGTCGTAGGTCTCGTGCCGCAGGTCCTGGTCGAGCCGGTCCTCCCGCCCAATCGAGGTGAGGTACCCGACGATGGCCTCGTCATGGTTCCGGAAGCTGTCCAGTGCGCCGTCCAGGCCGGCTGCGGCCACTGAGTCGGCTTGGGCGATGGCGGCCTGGTAGAGCTGATGAGCCTGGATCAAGTGGGTGACCGGGTAGCGGGTAACCGAAGCGAGCGTCTGGATGGCCATGGCCTTGTTGCCCAGCGCCATGCCGAAGTCGGGGTCTATAGCCAGCGCCTGCTCGTAGCAGTCGAGGGCCTCAAGCGGACGCCCTATCTCATCGTAGAGGTTGCCGAGGTTTGTCAGAGCCGACGGCCCGTTGGCTGCGCTTCGCTGGCCATAGCGGACAGCCGCCGTCGCGGTTTCCTCGCAGTCGAAGACATTGGCTCCGTCTTCGCGGACGGCAAGGTCGTGCAACTCCAGGTATCCGTTGGCGATGTCGTAGTAGGCGTCCGGTCCGAGCGGACCCCTGGCCTTGGACTTGAGGCGCTCGAATGCGTCCAGGGCGCAGAGCAGGACTGCCCGATCCCTGCGCTGCTGTCCGGTGGACACCAGCACCCGGATGAGAGTGAAGCGCGTCACCGAGGCGTCGCCCTGGAAGGCGGAGATCCTCTGGAAGGCCCTGTCCGTCTGGCCGTCCCGGATGAGAGCGAGAATCTCGTCGGCGGCACCGTACGGCTTCTGCCCAGCGGGCGATGAAGGATCATTCACGGCTCTTCAGCCTACTGATTGCCCGGGCTTCGGCCCTTGCCATATCACCATTTCACCGGCTGCTCTCTCAGCCGCCGGGGCAGCGTTCAGTGACGCCAGCGGTTGGTGATGTCATCCGGGATGAACCGGCGCCCGTGCCAGGTGCTGCCCTTAGCGCCGAGGGATGCACCTCGATCCGCTCGACGGCGAGCCGTATGACTTTGCGCTTCCAGTAGATGCTGCTGGTTTCCCAGACCTCTTCGAGCATGCCATGGCTGGGCAGGACCCCTGCAGTATTGCGCGCGTGCAGCCCGGACAGCTCGGCCTCGATACCCTCGTCCGCCGCAGCCAGCATGACCTTGTAGTCGGCCTTGGCTTGCTCGCCGCGGCCGTACTCGGCGACGACCTGTCGGTGACGCGCCCGCTCCCCGGCGAACTGCACGCTAAGTGCCGCGGCGCGGTCCTGGTCCCTCCCGGCTGCCAGGGCGGGTGCGGCCTGGTCACGTCGGCGGTCGCCATCGTCACGTCTGGTAGATCCCTGTCTCGCCCTGCTTACGAGGTTTGCAATGATGTTTACTGGTTCATCACGGTCGGGTGGCCCAGGGGAATTTCGCCCCTGGCTCCCACAGATCCCGGCGTGACACTCTCGCGTCACCGGGCTCCTCTTGCCCTCGCCTTCCGGCTGGCGGGGGACGGACTAGTACCAGGCCCAGGCGACCCAGCGCCAGTGCGGGAGCAGGCCCGGGAACTGGGCGGTCACCCGTTCCCATGCCCTCCGCATGGCCTTGTCCTTCCTGAGCTTCTTGTACTTGTCCCTGATCCACTGCTGGACGTGGTAGTTGATCCTGGCGAGCAGGGGATACAGCTCTGACCTGCGGAACTTCCCGTAGTAGGACATCCACCCTCGGATGACCGGCCCGATCCACTCCGCGAGCTGCCTCCACGTGAGGCCGGTGTGCCGGTGGAGCTGCCAGCCGCGCACGGCCTCGCTCATCCGGTCCAGCGCCTTTCGGCTGGCCGCGAGGTCGAACCCCGTGTACCTGCCCCGCTTGCCCACGGTGTCGCGGGGGCGGAACGTGTAGCCCAGGAAGTCGAAGGACACCGGCCCGTCCCAGGGGGCACGCCGGTTGGAGTCCTTGCAGTAGACGATCCTGGTCTTGTCCGGGTGCAGCCGCAGCCCGACGCTTTCCATCCTTGCCTCCAGAGCGGCCAGCACCTGGCGGGCGCGGGCCTCGCTGCCGCAGTGGACGAGGGCGTCGTCGGCGTACCTCTCAAACGGGCAGTCGGGGAACTCCCTGGCCATCCATTCATCAAATGCCCAGTGCAGGAAGAGGTTGGCGATCACGGGACTGACCGCTGACCCCTGCGGGGTTCCCTTGTCCCTCGGCAGGACCTGGCCGTCCGGCATCCTCACCGGGGCGGCCAGCCACCTTCTCACGTAAAGCAGGATCCACGGCGGCAGCCGCAGTGCCTCCACCGCCTTGATGACGAGGTCCCAGGGCACGCTGTCGAAGAACTTGCTCACGTCCAGGTCAATGACCCAGTCGTGCTCCCAGCAGCGCTTCCGGGCCGCCGCGAGCGCGTCGTGAGCACCCCTGCCGGGCCGGTACCCGTATGAGTCACGGTGGAAGAACTGCTCTGCCACCGCCTCGATCCGGGCCGCGACCACGGTCTGGGCCACCCTGTCAGCGATCGTCGGCACCCCGAGCATCCTGGTGCCTCCCCCGGCCTTCGGTATCTCAACGGCCCGCACTGGCGGCGGCAGGTAGCTCCCCGACGCCATCCGGTTCCAGACCTTGTAAAGACTGTCCTCCAGCCGTTCCTCGAAGGCGGCGATGGACACCTCGTCCACCCCCGGTGCTCCCTTGCTCGCCTTTACCTTCTGCCACGCCAGCCAGACCTCCAGCCCGGTGACCACGAACGGCTTGCCGTCCAGCGGCCCCCCGGCCACGAGCCTGCCCTGCCTTCCGTCCGGTCTCTGCCCTTCCATGACGCTCCTCCCAGCCACGCTGGTTGACGACCTGAAACAGCCACGAGCAAGCCGGCCCCTTCGCTCCCCGCCCCACCGCGCCTCAGCAGGAGGATCACCACTACTACGAGCCGGTCCGACTGCCCGCCCGGCAACGGTCTCGCCCCTCACGCCATCACGGCGCTTGCAGGCTCCCCTCTCGCCCCCGCCCCCGTCTCAGGCAGGCGGGCAGCACTTTCCGGACAGGCTCTCCGCCGTTCCGCACGCGCGCCGCAGACCAGGCTCGCGCCACCTCTACGCCGGGCACCACCTGGCCAGCAATCGGGCAGCCGCCAGGCTCATCCCGGGATTGTGAAAGCACCCCGGTTCTGATGCCGCCTAACTGGTAACGACGCCTCCACGGTGAACGCCCCCGGCAGGCCCAGGCCCGCCACGGGCGCTTTCAGCGCAACGCCTTCCTGGTCCCCGCCTGACACCTCAAGGGCGCCTTTTCCCCAGTCGCTCACCACGACAGTCTTCAGCTAACGCAGCACGGGGCGGCTTGAAGCCACCCCCCGAAGGGCGGCTCCGAGGGGCCACAAAACCCTCATCACACGCACAGCACGACAAGAAGCCACTCAGCTAACCAAGCGACCTCCTGCCTCGACGCACACTCTCACACCAGTTTGACAGAGAGGGACCCGGCCGTCCGGGCAGGCCAGCCCATTTCTGGTACTGCTGCACGGCCCGTTCTAGCCTCGGCAGGGCATTGGCGAGCTGCATGCCGTCGCAGTAGGCGAGCTGCGCATGCTCGGCTACCTGCTCGGCTGCCCGGATGAAATCTTCGAGTGGAACGTCAAGTCCCTGGGCTGCGGTCGCTCTGTTGACTAGGTCGATGACGATCGGGTTGGTGGTCGGAGTGATGGCTACAGCCTGGGCCACCGCCGTCGTCGCTTGGCGCAAGGCTACCTGGCCGTCGCCGAACAGCCAGTCAATGACCTCGTGAGTGACCCTGAGCCGCTGCCGCCGATCGCCGTCTGCCTCCTGGACCAGAGCCGCGTGGAAGCTTATGTCGCCCTCCCACGGGCCATAGCGCACCAATAGGGACTGCCCGGTGAACCGACTGGCCCCGGTAGTAGGCGGATCGAAGTCCAGCCTGCCGCTGGCGAACTGATCCTCTGGCGGGTCGTCGAAGGCGGCACGGCGAGGCCATATTGCTATTTCTCGTAGACAGCCAAGACGTTCAGAGCTGGCTGGGATTTCAAACTACCCACAATCCGCAGGCCGTAGCGTTCGCCCCGCCGGACGAGGTTGTAGGCAAAGACGCCAGTGTCGTAATCGCCGCGAGCGACTAGATGGAGATTCAGTCTCGTTCTACCGTCGAGGAACATGCGGTAGTCAACCCACCGGGGACGGCCGCCGTTACCGATTATCTCCTCCATCGCCTTGACTACTTTGTCGCTATTCCAGTGGTCGGCGAACCAACTCCAGTAAGAATCCCGCTGACGCTCGCCATCGTTGGTGGCGGGCCTATCAGGATAGGCCACAGGCAGAGTCCCGCCGTCGCGCTTGAGTTTTTCGATCATTGGATCGAAAAACGTAACTACACGGCCTTCGTTTAGTTCCGCAGCTTGCGGCAAAAGCATCGTCCCCGGCGGAACATCGATGAATGTCATCATCCTTGGACTGAGGATAATATCGTCCGAACTCGGGAGAGCAGCTCCTTGGGGTACCGCACGAATTCGCTCTGGCTGGTTCACCAGGTAGTGCAGCGAAAGTTGTACGAGTTGCCGCGCAGCGTTTTCGATTGGCTGAAGGACAAGATTCCGGGTCTCTTGCCGACTCCTGGTTGACGTCCTCTGAGCCTCCATCTCGCTACCGAGATTCAGCCAGGGAAACAACGTCGATAGTCCCAGGCTCAGATTTCCACTGGCAGATTTCTCTAGCTGCTCAGCCCGGCTATCCGATATCTGCAGTTCCACGGTCCTGAACGCCGGACCCACAACGGCCTCATAGAAGGAAGCGATCTGCGGACTGTCAATAAACAACGGGGAGTCCGCGAGCCACGAGAGATCTGGCACGCCATCGCTGACTGTCACTTCACCGCTCCCATGTTGACGAATGTGGACGCTAAGTTACCAGACAGTCATGGCTGCGCGTAGCGGTACACATAACAACCAATCCGACGCGTTGACGGATGTCTGGCGCCGGCGGCCGAGATCAGCCGCGCCGATCGGCGGATATTTCCTGTCCGTGGACGCGAATGTCCCGTCTGCGGGTTAACTCTGCCAGAGGAAGGCTGCGGTGCCGCACGGGTGGCAGGTGAACCCGTACCCGCAGCCACCGCCGCCGAAGTTCGCGGCGCTGCGGGGATCGCGTCCTTCCTCAGGCTGGACCGCGAGGCTCATCGGCGCGGCACATCCAGGGCAGGCGGGGGTCTCGTCGCCTTGCAGCCACGACGACTGGCCCCCGAGTTGCCCCAGCACGTCCCGATCGGGGCGGCCCTCGCGCGCGGCCCAGCTATCCCGTGCCCCCTCGTAGTCCCCGCCCTCAGTCACGAACCGCACCGCGCAAGCCTCGTCCAGCGTGGTCGCCGGGCCGGGCGGGACGATGGCGGGCCGCAGGTCCGCCAGGGGAAGCAGGAGCGCCTGGTTGCCGCCCGCCGCCGGGTCCCACTCATCGCACAGGCCAGGGTCGTTCTGGCACATGAACACCGACAGGACGCCCTGCCAGCCATCCAGGCCGGGGCCGCCGGGCACCACCTGGGCGAGGAACTGCATCGGCCCCTGGCACGCCCGGCAGGCCGGCCAGCTGAACCCGGCAGGCACCAGCGGGATCCCGCCCGTGCGGGTGACCCTCGCATCGGCGGCCACCGGGCCCGCGTACACCATCAGCGTCGCCACGATCGCGCAGCCTACTGCAGTCACCAGGCCGACAGCCACGCAGACCCCGGCAGTGCAGGAACCGTGGCCGCCGGAAGCCCATCCCGCAGCGGCCGGCCGACCGGCGTTACTTAACCCGCCAGCGCTGGCTGGGCCGCCATGCCAGCTGCCCACCTCCGGCGCGTAGGCGCGCCTGCCGATTACGTATCGGTAGCGACCGAGGATTCGTTGGCGACCCTAGAATGCATATCGTCCTTGCCGGCATGCACGTCGCCTGTCCTCGCAGCGGCTCGGTTTCGCTCCCGACGGGTACAAATTCTGGTCCTAATTGAAGAGGTCACCGAACCGCCTGAGCAGTCGCACGATGCCAGGAAGGCCCATCCAGTCGTTCCAGCCTGGCACCTCGGTCACCGGCTCATCGGAAGGACGTCCGCTCCAGTACTCCAGGTCAGCCCAACCGCCGCGGAAGACGACGAGTCGCCCCTCCTGCTCATGCTTTCGGATCGTGACGCCCACTGAATCGGGCTTCGTCACCTGGCTGCGGTCTTCCCTGAGCGGAAACGGCCACGGCTCGCCCACGTCTCTCCAGGTGAGGGCACCGACCATAAGGCCGGCCTCATCCCATGCGATGACGTGACGGGAGATCAGCGCGGCCACCTGATCAAGGTCGACGCGGCTTTCCATACCGCCAGAATGTCAGATCTGCGCCCATGGCTGACCACGATAGGTCCTGGGGCGCAACGCCTAGACGGATATCGCGTCGGTGCCACTAGGTCGGCCGTTACGCTGCGTCAGTAGTTCGCGGCGCCGGAGCCTCATACTGAGGGCGTCGGACATACCAGTGAGAAATGGCATGTCTGATGAGAACCCGCAAATTAGTGTAGGTTCTCGTTCTTGTTGTCCTTGACCGGGCCGCTGGCCTAGGGCACGCTGGGGCTTCTCATGGATTTGTCCGCGCGTTCTTCTCATCTGAGTTGTCCAGTTCCCGATGCTCCCGACCTGAAGGTGCTGGTCAGAGCCATGGAGCGTGAGCCGTAGGACAGATTGCTGAGAAAAGGACATCTTTGGTGAGAACCTGTTAGCTAAACGATGTGGCGCATAGCGACGACGTTGGTCGACCAATATCCATTTAGACGGGTAATCATGATGGGCTTTCCGGTCTCTGGAGCTTCCGCGACGAGGCCGGAGCCGATGAACATGCCTACGTGGCCAGGGTTCGTCGGGGTTCCATCGGAGCCGGGCGTGAAGATGAGGTCGCCTGGTTCCAGCTGGCTGAGGGAGTAGACCGGGGTGCCGATGTCGACCTGCTGGAACGTGGTACGGGGGAGCGATATGCCGGCGGCGTAGGCCATCATGACGAGGCCGGAGCAGTCGTAGCCGGCCGGGCCGGTTCCGCCCCATATGTAGGGCTTGCCGAGCTGGGCTAGTGCGTAGGCGATCGCGGTGAAGACCTGCGGGGGAGTGCCGGGCGGGAGGGTGAAGCCCGCGGGGATCGTGGTGGTGCCGGCGGCGGGGACGCTGGTGCTGTTGTCGGTGGCGCAGTCGTCGGCGGTGCCCGTGAACGTGCCGACGAGGGCGGTCGCGAGGGGCTGCCAGCGGGCGTATGCACCGGGGAAACCGGAGTGCTGGACTGCCTGGGCCGCGCTGGCGAGCGGGAGTGCCTGCCAGTCTGGGATGGCGAGGAGTGCCTGGTAGAACCTGGTGCTCGCGTAGACGGGGTCCATGACCTGCGCGGGTGATCCCCAGCCCTGTGATGGCCGTTGCTGGAAGAGGCCGAGGCTGTCGGCGGTGCCGTGCGGCTGGTTGAGGAGGCTGGCTTCCTGCATTGAGGTGGCGATCGCGATGACGGCGGCCTGCTGCGGCAGCTGCATGCTGGCCGAGACGCTGTAGATGACCTGGGCGTCGTTCACCTGCGCTGCGGTCAGGGTGGTCCCGTCGGTCGCCTTTCCTGCCTGGACCGGCGGACCTGAGCAGGTCATGGCGGTCGGGCCCGGAGGCGGCGCTGCCGCTCCCGAGCCGGCGGCCGCGATGGCGATTCCCGTGATGGCGGCGACGGGCACCACCAGGGCTGCCGCGGCTCCCCAGTGCCAGGCGGCGCTCACCGGGACTCGCTCACGGGCGGCAGAGTGCGGATGGCATGCATGATTGGCTCCCCAGTCCGGTGAAAGGGCTGGCAGCCGAGAGCGCCCGCGACTGCCGATGGGGGAGCACCATGACCGCACTATATCCACTGTAGTAGAGAACGTGTGCACGACCAGGCTACCTAGAAGCTGGCAGGATTTCTACTACAGTGGACGAAATTTAGGCCCCTGGGCCAACCGGATCCTCGGGGAGGCCGTCGGCGACGCGGAAGCGCCGGACGATGCCGAGGATCTGCTCCAGGTCCGTGGCTGACAGGTCCGCGGCACACAGGGCGATCTGGCGGACGCCGTCGTCGCGCAGTGCGCGGAGCAGGCGGAGCTCTTCCTCAGTGTGCCTGGCGGCCTCGTCATCGGCCGTGAAGTAGTCCACGGTCACGCCGAAGTACCTTGCCAGGGCGGCGAGGACGGTGAAGCCGGGCTCTGTCCGCTGGCCCCGGCGGAGCATTGACAGGTACTGGGGTACCACAACGCGGCGTCCGGCGTCCCGGTTGACCGCGTCGGCGACCTCCTGCAGCGATGGCGGGCTGCCTGGCCGGAAGGCCTCCCACAGCCGGTTCAGTCGCTCGGCGATCACGCTCGCCGGTCGGGCGCCTTCATCGCTCACGCCTTCAGGGTGCCGCATCTACTGCAGTGGAGCAAGCTCGGACCTCACCTTAAAGTAAGTCATCCACTGTAGTTGACAGTCCTGTTAGGGCATGCCTAACCTCGAAGTATCCACTGTAGTGGAGGTGCTCCTTGGAGCATCTGGCCAATGACGAATTGCCGAGGGTTGTGCGCATGCTCGTCCATCACCTGCTCCTGCACGTCACGTTCGTACTGGCGGGTGGCGCGCCCGTTCCGGTGGTGCCGAACCCGGCACCGGTCAGCCCGATCAGCGGCGCGGGGGTGAACCTCCTCCTGGGGTACGCGAAGTGGGGATCATTCACCGCCTGCGCGGCATCTGCCCTGGTCAGCGGTGGCGTCCTGGCCGTGGGCCATCACTCGAACAGGCCTGAGATGGCCGATAAGGGCAAGCGGGCGCTGCTGTGGTCGCTCGGCGGGGGCGCCGTCACGGGCCTGGCGATCCCGACCCTGAACACGATCATCGCCGCCTTCCACTGAGGTTGAGGCGGCCCCGGACGAGAGGACTTGCGAATGTACCGTCATCGCCCCGGCCGCTGGCTGCGGGGACTCCTGCTGCTCATCGCCGGGACCCTAGTGCTCATGGTCGCCGGCCTGGTCATCAGCGCCCATTTCGACTCGGGCCGCGATCCGCAGGAGGTCCCTCCGACGTCGCTGCCGGCCCCGCCGTGGGACGTCACGGCACCGGCATCGGCGTCGGCATCGCCGTCACCCTCGCCCGGCATCACCCGGGCGGCCGGCGCTGGCCGGCCCGGTGCGCGTGGTCCAGGGGACGCAGCTGGTCAACGGCGTCTACCTCGGGTTTCCCCACTCCACGGTGGGCGCGGTCAGCGCGGCGGATGAGCTCGCCACGCTGGTCGTGTCGACGCTGGACCCGGACCGGGCCGCGGCGGTCATGCGGCTGGTTGCCGGCCCGTCCTATGGCGATGGCCCGCAGCAGGCGGCGCAGGGCGCGGTCAGCGACAGGAAGGCCCTCGGCCTGCCCGCTAGCGGGCCCGTCCCGCCGGGGTACTCGTTCGAGCTTGTCCCGGTGGAGTACCAGGTCGAGGGGGCCAGCGCGGACAGGGTGACGGTGCTGCTGCTGTCGGACTTCATCTCCGCCACGCCCGGCCAGGGCACGACGACCGGGATCGGGGTGTTCCCCGTCGCCCTGGGCTGGAGCGCCGGGGACTGGAAGGTCCTGCCGGCGGCACCCCGGGACTACTCAGGCATGACCGCTGAGCCGGGCAGCCCGCAGGCTGCCGCGCTCGGCTGGCAGGAACTTTACTCATGAGGGAGGCAAGGCGATGAGCGGCCCGTGCAATTTCCTGGACCCGGTCACCTGCGTCGACAAGGCGATCGGCGGGGCGAGCGCCGTGACGACCAGCGTGGCGTGGAACGCGATCTGCGAGTCCTTCGTCGATGCCGCGTCGGCGCTGCTGCGGGCGTTCGGGGGCTGGTTCGGGAAGGCCCCGGGCCTGAGCCTGGAGACGGCGGGGATCGCGGTCCCGTACGGCATCAGCCTGGTCATCGGCAGTGCGGTGGCGGCGCTGCTGATCTTCGGGCAGGTCATCGCGACGATGTGGACGCGTGACGGGGCTGGCATGGCCCAGGCGCTGGCCGGCACCGCCAGGGCGGTGCTGGCCTGGATGCTGACCGCTGCTGTCGCGACCGCCGGGCTGGCGGCCTGCGACCAGGTGACGCAGTTCATCGTGACCGCGGCCTTCGGCTCGCAGCAGGGGCTGGCCGGCAAGCTCGGCTCGGTCGTGAACTGGGCGGGGCTGACGGCAGTCCAGCCGCTGCAGGCCGTGACCGGAGCTGCCTTCCTCCTCGTCATCGGGATCATCGGGCTGCTCCTGGTGGTCGTGCTGTGGTTCGAGCTGCTGCTGAGGAACGCCGCCCTGGCGGTCCTCATAGCGGTGTCGCCGATCGCGGCGTCGGGCCAGGTCAGCGAGGCCACGAAAACCTGGTGGCCGCGGACTGCGGCGGCTGTCACCCAGCTGATCATCCTCAAGCCGGTCATCGCGCTGGTCTTCGCGGTCGGCTTCGGGATGGCGGGCCAGTCGTCGGGCGTAGCCGCGATCTTCGGGGGGCTGCTGGTGCTCGCGCTGGCGGTCTTCGCCTGGCCTGTCGTGGCGCGGTTCTTCACCTTCACCAGCGTCCAGGCGGCCAACGCGGGCCTGGCCGCGCTGCTCGGCCTCGCCGCCGGGACGATGGCCGGGCGCGGGGGCGGTGGCCCGGCAGGAGTGCGGCCAGGCCAGTTCAGCCAGGCCAGCGAGAGCCGGGTGATGGGCGGCGCCAGCGGGGGCGGCCCCGGCCCCGCAGGAGGCACCGGCGGCGGGGGCACTGCTGGCGGGGGCGGCGGGGGAGCGGTGCTCGCGGGCATCGGGCTGGCATTGCAGAAGGCCCACCAGGCGGGGACCGCGCTGGCGGGGCGGATGGAGCAGACGGCCGGGCCACGCCGGCATGCCCGGGGCGTACCCGTACTCCACCATCTCCGGCGGGCAGCGGACCGGGCCCGGCCGCAGGGCGGCAGTCGGCCCGGCGGGAGCGCGGTGCCGCCGCCGGGCGGGCCTGGCGGCAGTGCGGGCCCGGCGTCACCGGAGCCTGGGTCGCCTCCGTGGCCGGAACGGGACACGCGTGGCTGGGATGAGGAGGAGCTGTGATGGCGGGCGATGAGGCCGGCGACCGGTCGTATGGCGGGTGGCAGCCGGAGCGGGTCGCGTTCCTGCTCGGCCTGTCGGGACGGCGGGCGGCGCTGCTGGGCGCCGCGATCCTGGCGGTGCTCTGGCCGGTCGCGACGACCCGGATGGGCGAGGCGGTCGTCCTGTGGCCGGCCGCCGCGGTCGTCGGCTGCGCCACGATGGCCAGGATCGCGGGGCGCACGGGCGATGAGTGGCTGGCCAGCGCCGCGTCGTGGGCTGCGATCCGCGCCCGGGGGCAGCACCGGTTCGCGGGCGGCCCCTACCTTGCGGCGACGAGCGCCGGCGACGACGCCGATGGTCTGATGATGGAGCTGCCGGGCATCCTGGCGCCGCTGCGGATCGTGGCCATCCCGGCTGGCGGCCGGGACCTGGCGGTCGTGTCGCACGTGCTGGACCGGACGTACACGGCGGTCGCCCGGGTCTCCTTCCCCGGCATCGCGCTGGCCGGCTCCGCGCGCCGGGACCAGCGGGTCGACGGGTGGGGAGCGCTGCTGGCCGGCCTGTGCACCGAGGGCAGCCCCATCATCCGGGTCCAGGCGCTGCAGCGGGTCGTCCCCGAATCCGGGGTCGCGCTGAGGGCCTGGCACGACGCCCACCTGGTGGCCGGCGCGCTGGAGCTGGCCCTGCGCGTCTCGGCGCAGCTGCTGTCCGCCGCCCCGGCGGCCGCCTGCAGGCGCGAGTCCTACCTGGCGATCACCCTGGACGCCCGCCGCGCCCGCGGCCCTATCAGGGCGGCCGGCGGGGGCGACGCGGGAGCCGCCGCGGTGCTGGTCCGGCACCTGAAGGCACTGTCGCAGGCGCTGGCCGGCGCTGACCTGGAGGTCGCGGACTGGCTCGGCGCCAGGGACCTCGCCGAGGTCATCCGCACCGCCTATGACCCCGGGTCGGCCGGGGCACTGGACACGAGGCGGGCGCTGGCGGAGTCGGCGGCAACGCTCGGCCAGGCGGGCGCGACGCTGGCGCCGGGGGTGGTCCCGTCGCAGGCGGGCCCGGTGCACGCCGAGGCGCTGCCTGGCTGCTACCTGCATGACGGGGCCGTGTCGGTGTCGTACTGGGTGGGCCAGTGGCCACGGCCGGGGGCTTACTGCACGGTGCTCGCGCCGCTGCTGGCTGACGGGACCGCCCGGCGGTCGTTCGGGATGGTGCTTGAGCCGCTGCCTCCCAGGGCCGCCGAGCGTGCGGTGATGCGGGAGCGGACCGCGCGGGACGTGGCGGTGCGGGTGCGGCAGCGGACCGGGCAGGTGGTGCCCGAGCACGAGCGGGCCGCGATGGCCATGGCCGCGTCGCAGGACGCGGAGCGGGCCGCCGGGCACGGCCTGGTGCGGTTCGCCGGCTACGCGACCGTCACCGTCACCAGCCCCGGCGAGCTGGAGGACGCCTGCGCGGCGCTGGAGGCGGACGCGGCGGCCGCCCGGATCGACCTGCGGCGCATGTGGCTCAGCCAGGACACCGGGTTCGCGCTCGGCGCGCTGCCGCTTGGCCTGGGGCTGCCAAGGAGGCGGTGGTGACCATGAGCGCGGACCCCGCCGAGCCGCGCGAGGGCCGCGTGCGGGTGCCGGTGCCGCCGCGCCGCGGGTGGGCGCGGGCGTGGGGCGGCCGGGCGGCGGTGCTGCCGCCCGTTCCGGTGTTCCGGGGCTCTACCGCCCAGGTCGAGGGCCTTTACCCGTGGCTGTACGGGGCGGTCCTGCCTCCTGCGGGCGCGTACATGGGGATCGACTGCCTTACCGGGGGCGCGTTCAGCTGCCATCCGCTGGCCTGGCTGGAGGCCGGCGTGGTCAGCAACCCGAACGTGGTCGTCACGGGCGAGCCGGGGGTGGGCAAGTCGGCGACGATCAAGGCGCTCGCGCTGCGGCTGATGCCGTTCGGGGTCCGGGCGCTGGTCCTGGGCGACCTGAAGAACGAGTACGCGGCCCTCGCCCGCGCCCTGGGCACGCAGCCGGTCGAGCTGGGGCCGGGGCTGGCGGGCAGGCTGAACCCGCTGGACGCCGGGCCGCTGGGCGAGCAGCTGCCCGCGGATGCGGCGGCGCTGGGGGAGCGGCTGGCGGAGGTCCACCGGCGGCGGCTGGTGCTGCTGTGCTCGCTGGCCGCGATGCGGCTCGGCCGGGCGCTGACGCCGACGGAGGAGAGCGCGGTGTCGCTCGCCATCCACGAGGCCTCCGGCGGGCTGGCGGGCCTGCCGGAAGGGGAGGGGACTGGCCGGGTACCGCTCAGGGGGAGCCCGGTGCCTGGCCAGTCCCGCCATCCCCCAGGTATGGGCCGCGCTCCGCGACCCCACCACCGGCATGGCACGGGAGCTGCGGGTGCGCGGCGACTCACCAGAAGAGCTCCGCGAGATGACCAGGCCCGTGACCGACGCGCTGGGCGGCATGGTCCGCGGCGAGATCTCCGGCCTGTTCGACGGCCCCACCACCGTCCGGCCCGACTTCTCCGCTCCCATCCAGACGGTCGACCTGTCACGGATGGCCGACCGCGGCGACGAGGCCGTCGCGATGATCCTGGCCTGCGTCTCCTCCTGGGGACAGGCCGCGATCGACCAGCCCGGGCCGGCCCGGATGATCATCCGCGACGAGCTGTGGCGGTCGCTGCGCATCCCGGCGCTGGTCCGCAAGGCCGACTCCGACCTGCGGCTGTCCCGCGCCCAGGGCACCATCCAGGTCCTCGCGACCCACCGGCTGGCCGACTTCGAGGCGGCCGGCCCGGCCGGGTCAGCGGAGCTCGCGATCGCGTCCGGCCTGGTCGCCTCCTGCGACACCCGGATCTGCCTGCGGCAGGACACCGGGCCACTGGCCGAGCTGGCCGCGCTGATCGGCGCCACCGACGTCGAGTCCGCGCACATCGCCTCCTGGTCCGCCGCCCACGTGGGCCGCGCGCTGTGGAAGGCCGGCCGGTCCGCGTCGGCCGTCGTGCAGGTGGTCCTCACCCCTGCCGAGCGCCGGCTCTTCTTCACAAACGAGAAAATGTCGGTGCTCTCCCGCGAGTTCAGGAATTCTGACGGGTCTGTGGCCCCGAACCCGGGGGCTGGCGGTCGTCATGGGTGAGTTTGGGTGCTTGGGTTCGCGGGACTGGCTGGCCGTAGTGGCAGAGGTCCTCGTCGTTCCATCCGACGGTGCCTCGCGCGAGGCGGTCGACGAGGTCGGCTTCCCAGGATCCGGGGCGGCGGGCGGTCAGCGCGCTGGTGCTGCCGTGGCGGGCGGCGACGTGCGCGAGGGCGGTGGCGAGCCATCCGGCGAAGTCTTCCCCGGCGGTGATCGCCTCGCTCATGGCGTCGACGGCGCGGGTGGTGTAACCGGCGTGCGGCATGCGCGGGCTCCCTGGCTGTCATGGCCTGTCCTGGTCTTGCGCGCCGGCGGCCGGGGTGGTGTAGCGCAGGGCGCCGCTGATGCTCATGCCGAACAGGTCGCAGATGCGGCGGGCGTCGCCGCCGGTGGCGTGGATCTCGGCGAGGATGCGGTCCTCGCGCAGGGCCTGGGGGCGGACGGCGAGGCCGGTCCACGGGTAGCGGGGGCCGGCCGGGGTGGCGCGCGGGGCGCTCTTGCGGTTGATGAGGAGGTGCGGGTTGATGGTGGCTGGCCAGGTGTGGCTGCGGTGGTCGAGCCAGGCGGCGAGGCGGGCGCGGGCTGGCCCGGCGAGCGGGATGGAGCGCCCGCCGATGGCCAGCCGCCCGTCGGCGATGTCGGTGAGCTGGAGGTGGCGGACCTCTGCGACGGTCAGCGCGTGGAAGGCCACCAGCGCGACCGCGAGGGCGACGGCCGGGTCGGGGGAGTCGAGTGCCTGCCTGATCGCGGCGGTGTCGAGCGGCAGGGGGATGTTGCCGGGGATCTGGGCGTTGGGGATGGCGCGGGTCGGGTCGGTGAAGAGCTGCTTGCGTGCCTTCAGGACGGTGAACAGGGATCGCAGGCCCTGGTCTGCCTCGGCGCGCGGGGCGCCGCGGGCGGGGAGGGCTGCCCGGATGTCGTCGGGGGTGATCTCGGTGAGCGTGGTGATGCCGCGTGCGGCCCAGGCACGGAGCGCGGGCGTCATCCACATGATGTGCTGCCGGATTGTGGCCGGGTGGCGGGGGCGGCGGCGCGGGGGCTGGGCGCTGCCGTTGAGCATGACCTGGAACCAGGCTTCCAGCTGTGCGGTCATGGCGGCCGGCAGGCCGGCCGTGTGCTCGTCGAGGTAGCGGCGGACGGCCGGGACGCGGTCGTCGTCGAGCAGTCCGGCGGCGGCCAGGACCTCCAGGGCGGACTGGACCGTCACGCCGTGGCCGGACAGGGCCTCGACCTCGCTGGCCCGTACTGGTGCCCCGGGGGTGTCCTGGGCGGCCTGGATGATGGCCAGGGACCGGCGGGTGCCGCTGGCCTGCCTGGGGCTCCAGCCGTGCCTGGTGGCGTGCTCGCGCAGCACGGCCGCGAGGTGCGCGCTCATCGCCTGGTCAGGGGCGGTCGCTTGCCGCAGCGCGGTCAGGCTGGGGCGCAGCCAGAACAGCGGGTACTGCCGCCAGCGGGCCGGCGTGAACGGCTCCGCCACGGCCCGGCTGCCGGGGACGGGGACGGCGGGGGGCTGGCGCTGGCGGGTGCTGCGGGACTGGTGGAGGTTGGCGAAGTACAGCTGGTGGCCGTGAGCGCAGGCCGTGGCGGGGTCGGGCGGCTCGCCGGGCTTCCGCTGGCTGAGGGCCTGCTGCCAGCACAGGCGGCAGCATCCGGCCGGGCCCAGCGGGAGGTCGCGCCCGCAGTAGGGGCACTCGCCGGAGGGATACCTGGCGTGCCAGGCGCGGCAGCCCCAGCAGCGCCAGTTGTGCTCGCGCAGGACGCCGTAGGCCAGGCATTCCCGGCACGAGCCGAGGTAGCGGGGGGAGCCGGGATGGCAGCGGCCGCACAGGCCCTGGCAGAAGTAGTCCGGCGATCCGCAGGCGGTGCAGGCGGGCGGGGTGAACGGCCCGCCGGGCAGGCACCCGTAGCACAGGTCGACGCGGGGCGCGGTCCAGGCGGCCCTGGCGGCCTGGCAGCGCGGGCACAGCGCCGGCGGGCGGGGGGCGGTCACGCCGGCGGCACCGAGCGGTTGCGGCCGAGCCGGGGCGTGACGGCGGGCTGGCCGGGGCTGGCCTCGGCGGCCTGGGACGGGCGCAGGGCGGCGGCCCTGGCGGGATCGCGGATGAGCAGGTCCGCGGGCGAGCAGTCCAGCACGGCGCAGATCACGTCCAGGTCGTCGAGCCGGATGGTGACCGGGGTGCCGGTCCACAGCGCCGACATCTTCCCGGCGCTGACCTCCAGCCCGGCGGCGGCCAGCTGCCGCCGTAGCTCGGCTGACTTCCAGATGCCGCGCTCGGCGGCCTTCATCCGCAGGTTCCACCGCATGGCCTCATCGTCCTTCCGTCGCGAAGCGGCCTTCGGTGCGCTGGTTCGCCTGCGCCCAGGCCAGCTCGATGTGCTCGCTGCGCACGTGCACGTAGCGGGTCGTGGTGGACAGCCACTCATGCCCGAGCAGCTCCTGCACGGCCTTGAGGTCCATCCCGCTGCAGTAGAGGGAGGAGGCGCAGTAGTGGCGCAGCACGTGCGGCGTGAGCCGGCCGGCCCAGGCGGGCAGCCAGGCCCCCGCCGCCGCGGCGAGGCCGGCGCGCAGCGCGTCGTCGCCGGCCCGCGCGTGCCGGCCGAGGTCCTGGTCGTAGCGCTCGCTGGGCAGCAGGGGCGCGTCCGGGTCCTGCCAGTCGTCGCCGTACTGGTGGCGGACGTCGGCCAGCCACCAGTCGATCAGCTTGCCGGCGTCGTTGATCGCCGGCACCAGCCTGGGCTTGGGGCCGCGCCCGCCGCTGCCCTTGCCGTGACGGACGTGCAGCTTCCCCAGCCCGCCCAGGTCCGGGCGCCAGTCCCGGATGTCCAGCATCACCGTCTCGCTGATCCGCAGGCCCAGCCGCCGCCACAGCGACGCCGCGAGGTAGTCACGCGCCGCCGGGAGGTACTTGCGGGCGTCCGGCAGGGCCTGGCCCCACTGCGCGAACAGGGACCCGACCTCGGAATCCGACGGCGGGACGCGGGCCTCGGGGCGCGTGGGGGTCTTCGGCCGGTTGAACTCGTCGACCGGCTGCCCGGCCACGACCCCGGTCAGCGCGTGGATGTCGCCCTGGTAGCGCGACACCATGAAGTCGCAGAACCGCGCGATGGCCAGCGCCCGGCCGTAGACGGTGCTACGGCTGCGGCCCGCGCGGCGCAGGCCGTCCAGGTACCGGTCCGCGTCCCCGCACTCCGCCGTCCACAGCGGCCCGGCCAGCGACCTCGCGAAGTCGACCACCGCCGCCCGGGACGCGCAGATGTGGGAGTCGCCCAGCCCCGCCGCGGCCATCGACAGCGCGTACTGGTCAACGATCTCCTGCTCGAAGTCCTCGTCGTCCTGCTCCGAGCGCAGCCGGCGGGGAGACGCCAGGTTCCGCACCACCGCCAGCGTCACCGGGCACCCCGGCTGCCCCGGGCCGAAGCCGAGCATTCACAGATCGCCCTCATGAGTCATGAATAGCAGGTTCTGTTCAGGAATCCCGACGAAACGACAAACTTTCCGCCCGAGAAGGAGAACCGCTACATGCAAGGAATCCAAGGGCAAAAGCCCAACTGCCCACAGTCGGAACCCACGGCAAGAGAGACAAGCTAGAAATGCGCTCCTATCGCCAGCCCGGGCCCGGCGGCACGGACGCCAGCGACGTCATCCTGATCGCGGTCATCGCGGCGGTCGCCGTCGTCGCGGCCGGGACGTGGCTGGCCGGCCAGCTCGCCGCGCTGCTGTTCCACGGGGACTGGCCGCCTGTCTCCGTCGGGCAGGCGCTGCCCGTCGCGTGGAGGCTGCCAGGTCACCTGCGCGACCCGCGGCAGGCATGGCCGGCGAGCGCGCGAGCCGAGCTGCCAGGAGCAGCCGGGTTCCTCGTGGCCGGGACAGTGGCGCTGGTCACCGTCGCCGCGATCACGGTGGTCCTGGCACGGAACGCCCTGCGGCACCGGTCGCAGCGAGGGCACGCGTCCCGCGCCGAGATCCAGGCGGTGCTGTCGGAGAAGGCCGTCATCGCGCGCGGGCCCGTCGTCCGTCCCAGCACGAGGAGGAAGCCGCGATGAGGGCAGGCAAGGTGAAGATAACCGACGTGGGGGTGCGGATCGGCCGGGCGGTGCCGTCGGGCATCCGGCTGGCCTGCTCGGCCGAGGACTCGGTGTACGGGATCGCCGCGCCCCGCCAGGGCAAGAGCAGCGAGATCATCATCCCCTGGCTGCACGACTGGCCCGGCCCCGCGCTGGTCACCTCGATCCGCCCCGACGTGCTGATGAATACCGCCATTCCGCGGCGGGCGCGCGGCCCGGTCGCGGTGATGGCCCCGACGGGAATGATCAGCTGGCCGGACCGGCTGTCGTGGTGCCCCGCCTCGGGGTGCGGCGACTTCAACCGCGCCCACGCCCGCGCTGACGTCCTGGTCTCTGTCGGCAAGCCCGGCGAGGGATCGGACTCCACGAACGCCGGCTACTTCGGGATGAACGCCGCCAACCTCCTGGCGGGCTGGCTCCACGCCGCCGCGCTGTCGGGCGGGTCGGCTCGCGACGTCCGCAAGTGGGCGTTCGACGAGCGCGACGACGCCCCGATCCGCATCCTGGCTACTCACCCGGACGCCGCCGACGGCGTCGCCGCCATGCTGGACGCCCTGTACCGGCTGCCCGCCGACACCACCCGCGCCAGCTTGTGGACCACCGCGCAGACCGCGGTCGCGCCGCTGCTCGCCCCCGCCGCCCGCGACACGTTCATGCCCGCCCCCGGGACGGCCACCGACCTGCGGCAGTTCCTCCTCGCCGGCGGCACCATCTACCTGATGGCCGACGAGCGCCGCGCCTCTACCCTGGCCCCGATCGTGTCCGCGTTCGCCGACGACCTGATCGAGACAGCCAAGTCGGTCGCCGACCAGATGCCCGGCGGACGCCTCGACCCGCCACTGGGCCTGTTCCTCGACGAGGTCGCCAACATCGTCCCGCTGCCCCGGCTCCCGGCGCTGATGTCGTTCGCCGGCGGCACCGGCATCTTCATCGTCGCCATCCTCCAGTCGATGGCCCAGGCCCGCTCCCGGTGGGGCCGCGACGCCGCCGACATGCTGTGGAGCGCCGCCACCGTCAAGCTCATCCTCGGCGGCCTGGCCGGCGACGACCTGCGCGAGATCTCCGACCTCGCCGGCGAGTACCGGGAGACCATCACCACCTGGCAGCGCGGCCAGGGCGGCACCACCATGTCCACCTCATTCCAGGACCGCAAGACCATCCGCCCCGACGAGGTCCGCACCCTGTCAGCCCGCAACCGCGAGGCCCTCGTCATCCACGCCACCACCCTGCCCGTCAGGGCACGGCTGACCCGCCACTACGAGGGACCAGACCGGAAAATCTTCGCGGCGTCAGTACAGGAGGCACGGCGGATCGCGGGGCTGGACGCCCCGCCTAGGCGAGGGGAGGGAACCGGGGAATGAGCGACCTTGACGACTACCTCATCCGCCGCACCGAGCAGGCCGTCCTCGGATCGCTCCTGGCCGGCACCGACCCGGCGCAGGCAGGCGTCCTGCGCGCGGAAGGCTTCACCGACCCCCTTCACCAGGCCATATACGTGGCCTTCACCCAGCCGAGCAGGAGCTGGACGGGCAGGCTGGGTGACCGGCTTGCCCGGATCACCAGCCGCGACGTGCAGAGCGCCGTCGGCTACATCGCCGAGCTGCCCGGCCTGTGCCCGGACACGGCGCACCTCGCCGTCTACGCTGGCCTGCTCAGGCAAGCGCGGCCAGGCCACCAGGCGCCCGGCACCGGGCAGCCCGGCACCGGGCAGCCCGGGCAGTCCTCCCGCCAGCAGCCCGGGCCGGCTGCCGGCCCCGGGCAGCAGCTAGAGGGCGCGAGCCAGTGGCTGTCGGCGGCCACCGCGGGCCGGCATGCCCAGCCCGCCACGCGGACTGCTGGCCGGCAGGCGAAGGCCAGGGCCGGCGAGTCCCTGGCCCGGGTACCGAGCGGCTGTCTCGGGCGATCCGGGCGGCCATCCGGTCCGGCCGCCTTCGACAGGCCCGACGGGCCAGCCCGTGAGGCGAGCGTGGCAGCTGCCGGTCCCGCGCAGGCCACCGACGGGAACGCTACGCCGTCGATACGCAAGGAGGATCTTCAGGACGCTGTCCTCGCCGACCTGATGCGCCATCCAGCCGACGGGCGGGACCTAGTGCAGCGAGTGCCCCTGAACGTGTTCACCCGCGGCCCGCGGCAGGACCTGTACCGGCTCCTCGCCCAGCCCATCGCGGCCGGCAGGCCGGTGGACTGGCTGATCACCGCATGGCAGGCCAGCAAGCAGGAGGCCTCCAGGCAGGGCGCCCCGGCAGCTGCCGGGGCCACGGCAGCGGAGTCCCTGACAGCGACCGCGGTGCGCCTCGGCGCGATGCGACCGCTACGCGGCACCGCCGGCGTGATCGGGCGGGGACTGCTCGGCGACTACGAGGTCTCCATGGCCTTCGGGCCCGAGTGGACACGGCAGCGGGAGCTCAACTGGGCCGCCGCCCGGACGCCCGCCGCCGGCGGCCCCCAGGCAAGCCGCGAGCCCGTCGTTGGGCCAGGGCCGGTGGCGCCCGCACAGGGCGCGGCAGTGCAGCAGGCCGCACAGCCGCAATCCGCCCCGGCGGGACCGCAGCAAGCGAGCCGGCAGCGTCAGGCGGCGCGGCCCGCCCCAGGGTACGGCCATCACCCTCAGCCGGGAGGCCAGGCGCAGCACGGGCAAGCACCTGTCCCGCGGCCTGTCGTGCCGCCTCCGCCGTGGGCTGACCCCGGCGGGCCGCGAGGGCCAGTCCACCACGGGTAAGGAGGAAGCCGATGCCACGCACCATGAGCCTGACGGCCGGGCAGGCAGCGCGCAATCGCCCGGTGCCGGCGCGGGTACGACGCGCGCTGCGGCGCGGGCCGAGGACCCCGGTCGTCATCCGGCCGGCGAGATACCAGGCCGGCGAGGGAGCCGGGCCCGGCGTGGACGAGGGTGGCCCGGCGGGGGTCTTGCGCGAGTGGCACGACATGACGCCCGGGCAGCTGGCCGCCGAGTGGGCTGGGCTGCGGGCGTGGGTGAGGTGGCTGGCGGGCCGGTACGAGCTGACCGTCGAGGACCGGCTGCCCACGTGCTGGGCCTGCACCCGGGGCTCGTCGAGGAGCTGTCCGCGCTGCGGGCGTGGAGGGAGGAGATCTACTCCGGCGGGCAGGCGGGAATGGGGCAGGCCGCGCGGTACTGGCATGCCGAGCTGCGGTCCGTGATCCAGGCGGCCACCACGGTGTACGCGGCCGGCTGCCGGACCGGCCACCGGGGCGCGGCCGAGCTAGCCGGGATCGACCGCGACGTGCTCGAGGGGTGGGGCGGCGGGTACCCGCTCGCCGGGGTACCCGAGTTCGACGTGGCCGCCGGGCAGGCCTACGGCACAGAAGGATGGGCCAGCCACGAGGAGATGGCGGCGGCGCTCGATGACGGCGACGCCGTGGCCGTACCGGGGCACGAGCTGGTGCTGTGGGATGGCGGGAGCTGGGCGGCTGCCGCGGGTGGCTGGGTTCAGGTTCCCGGCCTGGGCGTCACCGCAGCCGGGCTGACAGGTCGGGATGCCGGGCTGTGGACGCGCTGACCAGGCGTGCCGAGCGGGCGCTGCTGGGCGCGATGGTCGCCGACCCTCGCCTGGCGCGAGCGCTGCGGGTAGCGCCGGCGGAGTTCGGTGACGCGCGGCACGGCGACTGGTACCGCAGCATCCTGGCGGCTGGGCAGCGGGGACGGCCCGTTCTGGACGGGTGGAGGCAGGCTATCCTCGCGGCCGGTCCCTCACTGGGCCCGGCGGACCTGGACGGGCTGGTCGCTGACTGCCCGTACCCGGGCCACGGGCCCGCGTACGCGACCATCGTGGTGCAGGCATGGTCGCGCCGCTTCATGCGGGAGGCTGCCCGGCGCACTGGCGACAGGGCGCGGCAGGCCGGCCAGGATGCCCGCCACGTCACGGCGGTCGGCATCGGGGCAGGGGTGGCCACGGCGGCCGCCGCTGAGCATATGGCCAGGGTGGCCACCGCCCTGCGGGACCACGCAGGTGGCATCAGCCCTCGCCTGAGCGAGGGCACCAGCCCTGTACGAGGTGGAGCTAGCGGGGAGCGCGCACGGCGCGAGGAGATGGTCCTGGCCGGGCTGCTCGGGCAGGCACCGCGGCGAGCGGCGGAGATCCTGCGGATCGTGACGGCCGCCGCGTTCAGAGACCCGTGCCGGCGCGAGGTCTTCGCGATCGCCGCCGCGATGCACCAGCGCGAGCGGGCCGTCGATGAGCTCACCGTGGACTGGGAGCTCGCCATGCACGGCATGCCCACCCCCGGCGTGCCGGGCCAGCGGGCCCGGGGAGACCTACGGGATGCACCTGGCGCGCATCGAGGTGCCCGGCTACAGCGCACCGGTCGACGCCGCCCTCGAGGTCCAGGCCCTGCACGAGCAGGCGCGCAGGCCGCGCGTGGTGCGGGGCGGGCTGGCGAGGACGCCTGGGCCGCAACGGGCCCGCGGGGATGCCGCCGCTACGACTGGGCAGGGGCGGCCCCGGCTCCGGCTGATCGCGCGGCCACCGGAAGGCCAGGGGCCGCTCCGTGGCCCTGAGCAGCGGTGAGGTGGCAATGAGCGGGCAGCCCTCAGGGAACCACGACGAGGCCGCGCGACCCGGCGTCGGCGCGGGCGCGGTCCCGCTGGAAATCGCTCACTCCGTGATGAACGCCGCCATCGACAATGGCGACGCCGCGCCACTCGGCCAGGGCACCCGGTGGGCCGCAAGCTACCGGGACGCGTGGTGGGTCGAGTACGAGAACGGATGGCTGCGCATCACCGACGAGGCCACCGGGCGGGACCTCGACCACGTCGCGGCGCGACTCGCCGATGTGAACGCGGTCACTGAGGGCGACGTTCCCGGGACCCGGGCTGCCGGCCGCCCTAATGGGCTTAGGGGCGAGGATGACGGGGAGGCGGGCACGTGGTGAGGCGCGTGACCTCGGCCGATTCGCCGTCAAGGCTCGATTGACCGTGGACCGGCGGCGACGGGTAACCGAGAACGACGAGTACAGCGCGTTCGCCCAGCGTGTCCTACGCGCCTACGCGCGCCGCGTCGCCCAGGGCGACATCGATGCCATCGCCGACCTCGCGGCCATCGCCGGCGAGGCCGAAGTCGCCATGCGCCAGGCCGTCGCTGGGCTGCGGAAGGCCGGATACTCCTGGGCCGACATCGGCACCCGCCTGGGAGTCACCAAGCAGGCCGCACAGCAGCGATGGGGCAACGACACGCGACCCAAGCCTCCGAGTGCCGCCCGTGCGCCACTACGTGAGCCGGAGGGAAAGCGTGCTACCCAACAGCAGCCATGAACGACGCTCACGGCGGTGCCGACTTGGTCGTACATCGACCGGCAGGCGTCCCGTGACGCTCATGCTGGCGTCGGGATGCTCACCGTGGCGGCTGTGATTGCGGCACGGAGTGTAACCGTCGGCCTCATGGTGACGACGCGAGATCCGCCGTTATGGACGTCAGCTTCTTGGTGTCGGCGTCTTTGCAGCCCGTGCATAACAGGATGTTCCGGCGCCGTAAGTTCCTCACGTGGCAGGATGAGGGCCTGGATGGCACCGGGCTGACGCTAGCCGTGGCGTGCGTGGCCGGCGGGCTGTCGATCTGGGCGCGTCCCACACCGGCCACGCGGGGTTCCTGCTGACTCCTAGCTGTCAAAGGTGGAGCGCTTAAGTCGCCGATACGGCCGATTGATCATGCAACGTCAACAGCTGCCTCATAGAACGCATCAGCGAGGGCGACGATGACGGCGTTGATGCCGAGGCCATCGCTAAAGAAGTAGTCGGCCATGGTGTTGTGGGCGTCCTGGTTGTCGACGACCGCCTCGGTGACCACGGTCTGGAACTCGCCGAGGTCCATGAACTGCTTCTTGGTGTTCACCCTGGTAAGCCGCACGAGGTCGGGATAGGCGAGGAGGCGCTGGACCAGCCCGTTGACGAACTCCTCGATCTGTGACCGGGTGAACGACTCGGCGCCGAAGAGGTCGTTCATCTTGTCGATGACGACCTGGAGGGCGACGTACTTCGGCTCCTTCCGTGCACCGGTGCCGGCGGCGTTGATGCCCTTCAGTTCGCCGTCGCCGGTCAGCGAGATGTCGACGGGGATGCTCTTGGTGTGCTTGACCCCGACCAGGACCACATCGGAGAGGTCGACCTCGGCGGCCCAGGAGGAGTCGGCGATGACCTTCTCCAGGAGGCGCAGGAAGATCGACAGCATCTCCATGTACGGGTCCCCGTAGTCAACGATCTGGGACATGAAGTCGTAGAGCCGGACGTAGGTGGAGACGTCCTTGCGGAACAGGTCGAGGGTGCTGAGGGTGACCTTGTCATCGGACTCGAGCGCGGCGGCGTAGCGGCGGGCGAAATCGTGCTTGGCAGGGCTGATCGCGGCCGAGAGCGCGTTGTTGCCCTTGCGCTCCACCCACAGCCGAGCGACTTCGCGCACCTGGTCCTCGGTGTAGATCCCGGCCTGGGCGAGCTTGGTGGCGAGGTGGACGACTACATAGGGGTCGGTCTCGGTCTCCAGGGCCGCGTTGGTGAAGTACGGCTCGAACGCCGCGCGAATGTCCTCGGGCTCGTTGGCGAAGTCGATGACGAACGGCTTGCGCTTCTGCTCCCCGCCTGCGGTGCGGTGGGTCCGGTTAAGCCGGGAGAGGGTCTGGACGGCGGTGACGCCGGAGAGCTTCTTGTCGACGTACATCGCCGAGAGCAGGGGCTGGTCGAAGCCGGTCTGGAACTTGTTGGCGACCAGCATGATCTTGTACGTCTCGCCCTTGAACGCCGCGGCCAGGTCCGGGCCGGCGCCGGGGTTAAGGTTGGCCTCGGTGAGCTCGTCGTCCTTGCCCGGCTGCGGGCCCCAGTCGGTGGCCCATTCCTCGTTCTCAGCCATGCTCACCGACGAGGAGAAGGCGACCAGGGTGCGGTAGTTGTACGAGGCATCCTCGGCGGCCCGCTTGGCGATGTAGGCATCGATCGCCTTCTTGTACTTCACCGCGGCCTTGCGCGAGCCGGTGACGACCATCGCCTTCGCCTTGCCCTCCAGGAGGTGGGCGACGTTGGCGTGGAAGTGCTCGACGATGATCTGCACCTTCTGGCTGATGTTGGTCGGGTGCAGCGTCACCCACCGCATCAGCCCCTTCCGCGCAGCCCCCTCCTCGACCTCGCTGGACTCATCGATCTTGCCGGCGATCTTCAGCGCGGTTTCGTAGGCCTGGTAGCCCTTGAGCACGTCGAGGATGTAGCCTTCCTCGATCGCCTGCCGCATCGAGTAGAGGTGGAACTCGGCCGGCTTCCCGTCCGGCCCCTTGCGGCCGAAAAGCTCCAGGGTCTTGTTCTTCGGCGTCGCGGTGAACGCGAAGTAGGAGATGTTCTCCGACTCGGCCCGCTCGGTCATCTCCGCCGCCAGCACCGCCTCGACGTCGACAGTCCCGCCGTCCTCAAGATCCTTGACCTCCTCCGCGGTGAGCACGGCCTTGAGCTTGGAGGAGATCTGCCCGGACTGCGAGGAGTGCGCCTCGTCTGCGATGACGGCGAATTTCCGGCCCTTCAGCGACGAGTCGGCCCGGATCTCGTCAAGCGCGAACGGGAAGGTCTGCACCGTCACCGCGATGATGAGCTCCCCGTTCTTGAGCGCGGTCGCCAGAAGCCCGGACTTCGACTTCGCCCCCGCCTTGCGGACGTCCTCGGGGCTGATCGTGGCCACGATCTTCCCCGACCCGTCGATCTGCCGGATCGCCTCCTGGAGCTGCCCGTCGAGCACGGTCCGGTCCACGACCACGACGACCGAGTCGAAGACCTTCTTGTCGTCTACGTGGAGCCGCGCCAGCCGGTGCGCGGTCCAGGCGATGGTGTTCGTCTTCCCCGACCCCGCCGAGTGCTCGATCAGGTAGCGGTGCCCCGCTCCCTCGTCGGCGACCGCGGCCACGATGTTCGTCACGGCCTCCCACTGGTGGAACCGCGGGAAGAGCATGCTCGTCCGCCGCACCGAGGTGCCCGTGGCGACGTCCCACTCCTCCTTGGTCTCCACGATCATCAACCGCCCGATGATGTTCAGCCAGGCGTCCTTCTCCCAGACCCGCTCCCACAGGTACGCGGTCGCCGACCGCCCGTCCTTCCCTTCCGGGTTCCCCGCGCCGTGGTCGTGGCCGATGTTGAACGGCAGGAAGTGCGTCTTCTCGCCTTCAAGGCGAGTGGTCATCGCGGCCAGGTGGTTGGACACAGCGAAGTGCACCAGCGCCCGGTGCCCGAACGACAGCAACGGCTCGACCCGACCGTTGGTCACCGGATGCCGGTCCTTGCGGTACTGGCTGATCGCCTCATCCAGCGACTGCGTGAAATCCGTCTTCAGCTCCACGGTCGCCACCGGCAGCCCGTTGACGAAGAACACCAGGTCGATGCTCCGCCGGTCAGCGGTGGAGAAGTGCACCTGCCGCATCACCCGCACCCGCATCGCCGCATACTGCTCGACCGTCGTCGCATTCAGGCTGGTGTCGGGGCGGAACTGCGCCATCTTCAACTTGCCGCCGCCTATGTAGACCACCCCGTTTCGCAGGATGTTCAACGTCCCGCCGCCGTGCTCCAGTGGCTTGTCCAGCGCCGTGGTCAGCACGTCGAGAAACTTCGCCTTCGACCCGGCCGCCTTCAAGGCCTTCTCGTACGCCGTCGGCTGGGTCTCCTCCAGCCACGCGAACAGATCCTCAGGAAAGAGTGCCCGCTCCCGGTCATAGCCGGTGTCGTCCGCCGAACACAGCCATCCATGCGCCTCCAGGTACGCGCAGATCTCGGACTCGAAGACGACCTCGTTATGGTCAGCCATCAGACCATCTCCCGCACGTCGATCTGCCCTGTCACCGCCGCCGTGATCAGCGCCGCCCGCCGCTCACGAGCGAGCTCGATGAAGCGCTCTGTCTCGGTGATGAGCACGTCGATCTTCGCGGTCTGCTCGTCGAGGTATGCCGCGATGCGGCGCTGCTCGTCCAAGCTCGGTAGTGGGATCGGAGTTCTCGCCAAAGTTCCGAGGTTCAGGCGGCGGAAGGTCGCTCCCATGATCTCGTAGTCCCAATAGTCACTGGTCTGCCGCGACAACAGGGTCCACACGACAAACCTCGTGTACGCGAGGTCCGGGCGCAGCGCCACACGAACTGTGTCCTGGGTCAGGTTTCCTCCGGACAGATCCTCTGAGACAACGGCGATCTTTCCATACGCCGGTCCGATCGAAACGACAATGTCTCCTCCAGCGATAACTGACCGCTGGTACGCAGCCGCAATCTCCGGCGAAGTCGTCCGCAATGCAGTGCGCGCAGGGGAACGTCCCTCGCCAACAATGTCTGACGGGCCGATGTAGACGACTCCTCCGTCGACCAGCGGACCGCACTGAAGGATCCCGTAGGTCATAGGTCGCTCGGGGTCGACCAACCGGCGCAGTCGAGTCACCTCGTAACCGTCCAACGCATCGGTGATCGTCGCCGCTCGCCGCTGGCTGAGCATCTCGATCAGGCGTTGCTGCTCCTCGATGAGCGTGTCGATGCAGGCGGTCTCGCGGTCGAGGTAGGCGACAATGCGCCGCTGCTCGTTAAGCGGTGGTACCGGCAGCGGCAGATTCCCGAGCGTCCACTTGTTGGTACCCGCCAGGTTCGTCGTCTGCTTCGCGGTCGTACGGAAGTACGTCCGGGCCATCGGCCCGTCGAGCCAGTAGACCAGGAACTCGGAGTCGAGTGCCTCGTCCGGCCGCACCGCGAAGATGTGATTCTGATGCAGCATGTCGGGCAACTCTCCGCGCCAGAGCGCCCCCCGCCCTAGCTTGTCGATGTCTCCGCCCTCGGTCATCAGGACGTCTCCGGGCCGGAGCATCGATGCGGCGGCCTTTTCCAGCGGGACGCGAACAGTCTTGATCTCGCTAAGGTCGACGTATCCGACCTGAACGTTCGCGACACGGAGATACGGCCACTCTGGGTCCGCAAGATCGCCCTCACCGCTGAGCGTGACCCCAGTCTGAACTGTGGAGACATGCTTCAACCTCGTCATGCCCCCGAGTGACTCCAGACGCGCGTCGCTCACTTTTCCACCTCACGCAGGAGGTCGAGGATCTTGGCGACCTGCTTCTCTAGGTCGGCGTCGATCTCGGCAAGCGGCCGGGGTGGGACGTACTTGTAGAAGTGACGGGTGAAGGGGATCTCGTAACCGGTCTTGACGTTGGCCCAGTCGATCCACGCGTCGGGAACGTAAGGCTTCACCTCAGCGGCGAAGTAGGCGTTGATGACCTCGACCTTGCCGGTCGGGCCGGTGACCGAGCCGCCGTAGGTGAACGGGACGTTCTCGGTGTCGCGCTTCTTGGCATCGGGCTTGGGCTTGCCCTTGCGGTCGATGACCGGCTTCCCGTTCTCGTCGAGGAGCGGGCGCTCGACGGTGACGGTCCAGTAGCCGAACTCGTCGTTGCGGAGCACCTTGGAGTAGTCGGCGTCAGCATCGACGAAGTCGGCGTACAGGCGTACGACCTTCTTGCGGTCCTGCTCGCTGAGTTCACGGTTCTTGGAGCCGAGGCTCTTGCGCATCTTGGTCCAGAACGAGGTGCCGTCGATGAGCTGGACTAGGCCCTTGCGGTCGGGATGCTTGGTGTTGTCGAGGATCCAGATGTAGGTGGCAATGCCGGTGTTGAAGAACATGCTGGTCGGCAGCGCGACGATCACCTCGACCAGGTCGTTCTCTAGTAGCCACCTGCGGATGTTGGAGGGGCCGGACTCGGCGGCTCCGGTGAAGAGCGGCGAACCGTTCATGACGATCCCGATCCGCCCGCCGCCGTCCTCTGGCGCGCGCATCTTGTGGGCCAGGTGGAGCAGGAAGAGCATCTGCCCGTCCGAGGTGGCCGGGAGCCGGGGGCGAACCGGCCGTACGGGCCGGCGGAGTCACGCTCGGCGGTGACTGCCTTGGCGTACTGCTTCCAGTCCACGCCGTAGGGCGGGTTGGACATGCAGAAGTCGAATTTTCGGTTCTTGAACGCGTCGTCGGTAAGCGTGTTCCCGAAGGCGATGTTGGTCGCATCATGGCCCTTGGCGAGCAGGTCGGACTTGCAGATCGCATACGACTGCGGGTTGTACTCCTGGCCGTACAGGCTCAGCTTCGCCCCTGGGTTCTGCGCGAGCAGGTGATCCTCGGCCAGGGCGAGCATGCCGCCGGTGCCGGCGGTCGGGTCGTACAGCGTCCGGATGATTCCGGTCTCGGTCAGGTCGACGTCCTTCTCCGCGAAGAGCAGGTCGACCAGCAGCCGGATCGCGTCCCGCGGGGTGTAGTGGTCCCCGGAGGTCTCGTTCGCGGCCTCGTTGAACTTACGGATGATGTACTCGAACGCATCACCCATGTCAGCGTTCGACACGGTGCCGGGGTGCAGGTCGATCGCGCCGAACGACTTCACCACCTCGCGCAGGAGCTCCGCCTTCTCCAGGGCGAGGATCTCCTTCTTGAAGTCGAAGTAGTCGAACACGTCCACGTCCGCGCTGAACCGGTCGATGTAGTCGGCCAGGTTGTCCGCCAGCCCGTCCGCGTCGGCCAGCAGGTTGGCGAAGGAGTAGTTCGAGGTGTTGTAGAACGCCCTGCCCGTCGCCTTCTTCACCTCGACCTTGAGCCGGATCGGGTTGTCGAATTTCTGCGCAAGCTCCCACACCGTCTCCCGGTCGGGCTCAAGGATGCAGTCCAGCCGGCGCAGGATCGTGAGCGGGAGGATCACGTTGCCGTACTGGTTGGGGCGGTAGGGACCCCGAAGCTGGTCCGCGATCGACCAGATGAAGCTACCGAGGGCGCTCACAAGGCTCCTTCACACAGAATCGCTCAATGGCAGTCGGAGGATGCGCCGCCCTTGCAGGTGGGTGGTCGATCCGGCCGTACACCGTCTCAGCGAACGCATGCCACCTAAGAGGCATCCTTCCAGGTCTGACGATGTTAGGCGACATTCAGGATGTCTATCTTGGCGACGTTCGCGGTGTCCATCGGCGGGGTGAAAGCAGCCCCATCCGGCGGGTGCCGGGCGGGGCCGGTGTGGACGCGGTGTCGGTTTGGCGGTCAGTCTGTCGCGTAGGCCGAGTTCTCCAGGGCCCGCCGCCTAGGAACGCCGAGGCCCCCGGCCCCGGTGCCGGGGGCATACCAAAGTTGGACGTGCCCTGCCGGGTACGTCCTGGGAGCGCCGCGCGGGTGTAGTCACGCGGCGCTTATGGGACCGCTAGCTTGTTATGGTGGCTAGCTGAGCGCGCTGTCCGCGCGAACGGCTGACATGAGGCGCTTCCAGTCGGCAGGGGTTACCCGCAGGACCGGGCCGCTGCCGAACTGCTGGGTATCGCGGACGAGCACCGCGCCGGGGACATGCCCTGCCTCGATACACCCTGCGCCGCCGTTGGCGCTGTGGCTGGACTTGCGCCAGCCGGGGCTCACTGCTGCTGCTGCAAGCTCTTCCACTTCTCGACCGCCTCCGCGATGAGTGCCCGCGACTCCTCGGTGGTGAGGGCGCGGCCCTGGATCTCCTTGAACAACGCGATGGCCTTACGGACCGCCGCCTTGTCGTCCAGGGTCTGATCCTCCACCGCGTACGTGACCAGAGTATGGGGTATCTCGTCACCACTGGCGATCTCGAACTGGGTCTCCAGCCCGAAGAAGTACTCGCTGCCCCGCACGACCTGCACGATCACGTTGCGTCGCCTGGATATCTCCAGCAGGTCCGTGAGCTGCTTCACCATGGTCTCGGGAGTGCCGACCTGGCAGTAAAGCACGGACTCGTGCAGGAGTGCCGTCACGTGAGCGGCGCCCGCGCCGTCGAGGACGGCCCGTCGGCCGCTGCGGGCGGTTGCCTTCTCGCTGGCCTCGTCCTCGTCCATGTCGGCGCTCGTGAACATGGCATAGGCATAGTCATAGATCTGGAGCAGCCCGGATATGACGGCCGAGCACCAGAGCAGCAGGTACTCGGCCTTCTTCTCCCGCCGCAAGTAGAGTTCGATGAACTCTGGGATGGGGCCGCTTTCCTTGCGGGCGACTTCCCATAGCTCGGTCAGGAGCTCGCGCTCGCCATCGGTGAGAACTCGGTGCTTACCGTCAATGGTCGTGGCGCAGGCGCCGAGGATGGCGGGGAATACGGCCTCGCTGGGCACTCGCTTGCCGGTCTCGGCCTTCTGGATCGCGTCCTCCGCGAAGCCGATGCGCTTGGCGAGGGCCAGGTGGGTGGTGTAGCCGGCGGCAAGCCGGATGCGCCTGAGCTGCCGTCCGAGGCGGACGGCGGGAGTGTCCTCGGTTTCCTGGCTGGAGTCTGTCATGGCTGGCCTCCCGTGCTTGATGCGCTTTCCGGCGCTTCCCGGCGCTGCTGACCGCTTTCCGGCACGCATGCGGGAGGGCGGGGGATCTTCCGGCGCGGTGTGATACCGGTAGCGTAACGCGGTTTTCCCGTCCATTGTGGATGTCACGGAAAATCACGCTCCGCGTGTCGCGGAAGGCCTTTCCTGTCCGGGGTGATGGCACCGCCGGCGTGATTCAGGCATGCCTCAATGCTGTCCCGAGAAGGAGAGATTAGTGAATGCCATCAACAGTACGTGGCCCCTAGCATCGCCTGTCATGCACACTCAACCATCATCACCTGACTCCGCGCTGCTGGAGAGCCTCCCGTGCCGTTCCGTGCTGGAACTGGACGCGGACAGGACCGCGCCGGGCGTGGCGCGGAAGTGGCTGGCTGCCATGCTGGAGGAATGGTCGCTCACGCAATTCGAGGAAGCGGCCGCGCTGATCGCCAGCGAGCTTTTGACGAATTCCATTGTCGAGGTCGGCAAGGTGGCGTGGGCGGCGGCCCGGCCCCCGGTCCGGCTGCGGCTGTACGGCGGCCCGGCCCTGATTGCCCTGCTAGTGGGTGACGCGATCGCCGCCGCCCCGGTGCCGCGCGAGGCCGCTGACGACGAGGAGAGCGGACGGGGCCTGTTCCTCGTCGGGCAGTACAGCTCTGCCTGGGGGTTCTATTACGAGGATGAACTCGACGGCAAGGTCACTTGGGCGCTGATCGGCACGCTGTGACGTTTCGTCTCCTTGCAAGCTGGCGCGGCCGGGACCGCGGAGGGCATCTCCTTACCTTCCGGCCGCGCCGCCAGAAAAAAGCCTGCCAGTTCTTATTACTGGCTTACTGGAAAACGCTTACTGAAAGGCACTGACATGGTGGCAGCCCGGTGCGCCTGTGGCTTCACGGAACTCGACGACGAGAGCATCGCCGACCATCTGGCCCTGGTCTTCACGCCTGATGACTCGATGGGGAATACCGGCAGGGTGCATGAGGAATTGTCCGGGCCCGCATGCGCGTGCGGGTTTTCCGGCAGCACGCCGAAGGAGCTTGAGGGGCACCTGACGGAGGCATTCACGCCGGCTGACGGCATTGGCCTGGACGGCCGCGAGCACGGGGCGCGTGATGCCGGCTAGCGCCCGCCTGCCGCCGCGCGAGCCGGGGCTGGGCGCGCCGGGCGCGGTGCTGGCCGCCGCGCGGGCGGCCCGGCGGGGCAGGCGGCAGGCCGACCCGGACATGCTACGGCGCGTCCGGGACGCGCTCGTTCGACTGCCTGACAGGGCGCTGACGCCGCACTACTTCGAGATTCCGGGGGAGTGCCTGGCGTCGCCGCGGGTGGAGCGGCGATGAGCGGGGCGGGCTTCCAGTGTGGGGAGGGCAGGGCGATGGCTGAGGGAGACCCGAGGAAGTACGTGCAGATCGCCTCGGCGGTGCGGGCGGCGATCACCGCGGGCGGGCTGACGGCCGGTGACGCGGTGCCGATCGGGCGACTGGCGGCGGAGCACCGTGCCGCGCGGCAGACGGTGGCCAGGGCGCTGGTGCTGCTGGCGGACGAGGGCGTGCTGAGGCGCTTTCCCGGTCACGGGTACCTCGTCGTGCGGGCCGGCGGACCGGCACCCAGGGGATGACTGGCCGGCAGCGCCTGAACGGGAGGGAAAGCATGGGAGAGCCTGGTGGTGCTGGCGTTGTGGCCGCAGTGCGGGGCGTTCTGGAGGGCTTCGGCATGGCGGGCGCGCTGGAAGCAGCCGAGGTGGTGGCGCTGTGCCGGGATCATCCGCGGTGGGCCGTGTGGCTTCCCGTGCCCGGCGGCGTGTGGGTCGCGGTACGGCCTGCCGGGTCGGGCCGCCTGGCCCGGAGGTCGCGATGGTGTGGGTGCACGCGGGTACCGCCAGTGAGCTGGGGACCCGGATGCGGCGGGCTGATGCCGGGCTGTCGCCGGGCTAGGGCCGCCAGTCGGGTGGCTGGCTGCGCTGCCACCACGGCAGTTCTGGCGGCTCTGGTGGCTGGGGCTGCTCGGCGGGCCGGGCGGGCTGTGGCTCCAGGGCGCGTGGGTAGGGCGGGACGGCGGGGTACTGGCCGGGGGCGATCGCCGGGCCGGGCGGGGGGATGACGGCGGGCGGGACGTTTCCGTGGTAGAGGCTGCCGGGCGGTGGCAGCGGCGCGGTGCTGGCGCCGGGAAGGCTGATGATCGCCGGGTCGAACTCGACGGCCCGCAGTTGCAGGTCAGCGCCGGTGCGGTCGGCGAGCAGGAGGGCGTACTCGGGCAGGTTCTGCAGCAGGGCCGGCTCGACGCGGTACTCATACGAGCGCTGCTGGGTTTCGGTGTCGCTCCAGCTGGTCCCGTCGGCTTGCGAAGCCGACGAGGACCAGTTGCGGGACATTCCGGTGCCGGTGGTGCGGGTCAGGCCGCCGGAGCTGCTGTCGTGGCCGAGGAATCCGCTGCCCTGCCAGCCGCGGGTCCGTGCGGTGCTGCGGGAGTCGCTGGTGCCCTGGGTGGCGGTCTGGCTGCCGCCGTGGGTGGCGGTGTGCGAGGAGACGACGAAGGTGTGCCGACGGCCAACGTAGGTGGCCGCCTGCTCTGCTTCGGCGTGGTTGGCCAGTCGCATGAACGCGGCGGTCCCGTTGCCGAGGATGGCAGTAGTGTCGTCTCGAAGGTGGCGGAACAGGAGCGTGAGGGGTACGCCGCGGCGTTCGCACGTGTCTGCCAGGCGCTCCAGGTGGGGGCGGGTGATTGTGTCAGCACCCGCGATGATGACTGCGGGGGCGTAGCCAGGGCTGGTGGCCACGTGCACGGTGAGCCAGGCCACGATCAGGCAGCGGAGGATCTCCTCCGACGCGCTGGTGGCGGCCGTGTCGATGGCCAGGCAGGTGCAGCGGGCGGGCCGGGCGGGCCACCCGTCGCCGCCGTGGGCGGCCAGGCCGCAGAACCGCGTCCAGGCGGACCAGGTTGGCACCGATTTCCTGCCGGTATCCCCGGGGGAAGAGGCTCCCGGCGATGAGCTCGTGCTCTGCGGCGGACAGTAGCCCGTCGGGGATCGTGTGGCCGAGTGCCGCGTGGGCCGCGGCCGACAGCCGCCGCGGTGTCACCCCGCTGCCCCCGCCTCGGGTGAGCGCGCCCGCCATCTGCTGAACGACCCAGACGTCGACGGCCCGGTCGGCGCGGGTGCCTGCGGGGCTGCCCGCGTGGATGGCCTCGGCGATGGCGTCGGCGAGCTGGGCGGGCGACATCTCGGCGAGGAGGCCGCAGCGGGCCAGGTCACGCGGAAGGTGGTAGGTCACCGACTCGACCTGGGCGGCGCTGGCCGCTGAGGTCAGCATGCCAGTGACGTCCTGCCCCGTCAGGTCAATGGCCAGCAGCTGCCCTTCGGCGAGGATGGATGCGCCGTGCACGGTCAGCAGGGCCTGCCAGCCGGCGAGGGTGCCGCCGAAGATATCGGTGCGGCTGGCAGGGCTGGTCACGCTGCCCCATTCCGGCTGGCCGCCAAGGCGGGCCAGCTCAGCCGCCTCGTGCCCGGCGGCGCGCTGGCCCCAGGCAGCTAGCGCCTGCTGGTACTCATGCCCGCCCGTCAGGCTGCGGGCCTGGCCGCGCTGCCACCAGCACCAGCCGGTGTACGCCAGCCCGGGACCGCACAGCACGACGATCGTGGCCACGGTCCCCTTGAGGCTGGAGCCTCCCCACCCGGACGCCGCGCACCCGACCGCGAGGGCCAGGATCAGGGCCAGTGCGATGCTCGGAATGGCCGCCCAGCGCCAGGCGCGCCCCAGCCGCTCCCGCGCGGACGCTAGCTGCTCGGCAGCCTGCCCCTGGATGAGCTGCTGGCTGGGTCCCGGCTCCCGGTACGGGGTGGCGAGCTCACGGCGGTCCCGGAACACCCAGCCCAGGCGCGGGCCGGGGGTGAACAGCAGGTCCCGCGTGTCCGCCGGCCTAGGGCTGGCGGGGGGCGGGGCCGGGCGGAAGCTCATCGCACGGTTTTCCCTTCTCGGGTCAGGCCGCCTTCAGGATCATGCCACGTAATGGAATGGTTCGTCACTGAAACGGGCGAATTGCTAGCGGAACGCAACCAGTGGCCGTTACGCTGGCTACCAGGGGATCACGGGCAATCACGCGGAGTCGGAGGCCTGGCCGGTGGCACAGCAGGCGTGGCAAGCGCTTGCGTCGCTTCCTGCCTGGTCGGTCACTGAGATTCCCCGTCTGCCAGAAGATGGCGAGGGCGGGCCTGGCGGGAGTCGCCGCGGGCAGCAGGCCGCGCAGCGGCTGCAGGTGCTGGCCGCTGCCTACCATCGCGGCGCGCCGGTGGCGTTCGGCTGGGCCCGCGGCCATGAGGGCGGCCCTGTCCGGGTGATCGCGGCCGGGCCGGGGCTGGCCGGCTCCAGTGACCGGGACGAGGCAGTGCTGATGCTGCCCGCCGGGGCACGGGCGCGGGCGCTTGGCCCGGGAGGCGCAGCGGCGGAGTTCTCGGCGATCTCCTGCTGGACGCCGCTGGCCGTGGTCACCGATGCCCTGTTGGCCGAGCCGGGGCGGCACGCCGCGACGATGGCGAGGCCGGGCCGTCGCTGGAGGACGGGCTGCTGGCGGCGTGGACCAGGCCGTTCGGCTGGCTGGCCGTCGCGTGGCCCGTGGAGGGTGCCCGGCTGGGCGAGCTGGCCAGCCAGGTGTCGCTGGCGCAGCTCACCGCCCAGCGGCATGACAGCCCGCGTGCCCAGCTGACGGCCCGCCGGACTGCGGCCCGGCACGCCGAGCTGCGGCAGGCCGGGGCGACCGGCCTGTGGGACATCTGGCTGCTAGCCGGAGGCGCCTCGCGCGAGGCCGCCGCGCAGGTCACCGGGCTGCTGTGCGCGTCCGCCAGCCTGGACGGCCTGCCGTACGCCCTCGTCCCGGTGCCTGCCTGCGGCCCGCTGGAGGAGGTCCTCGCCCTTCGCTGGGCGCCGGGCATGATCGCGGGGCCCGGCGCGGGCAGCCCCGGACGGCGGGACGCGGCTCCGCCCCCGCCATCCGGGGACGGAGCCTGGCACGGCAGGCCGGGAACCCCGCCGGCTCCGCCCCGGGCAGGCGCGGGGAACGGGCCTGCGCCCGACAGTGACCACCCGGTTCCGGAGTTTCCCTGCGCGGGGTCGTCTCGGCTGCTGGCCGCCCTGGCGCGGCCCCCGGAGCGGGAAGTGCCCGGCATCCGGTTCACGCTGCGGCCCGGCTTCGACGTGACCCCCGAAACTGGCCTGGCGCCAGGGGACGCTGACGCTGCCGACGGCGGGGTGGCGCTGGGGGAGGTGCTGGACGGGAACCGGATCCCGGGCGGGACGCTGACGCTGCCCCGGTCGTCGCTGAACCGGCACGTGTTCGTGTGCGGCGCGACCGGGTCGGGCAAGTCGCAGACCATCCGCCACCTGCTGGCCTCCGCCACTGGGGCGGGCATCCCGTGGCTGGTGATCGAGCCGGCCAAGGCCGAGTACCAGCTGATGGCCGCCCGGCTGACCGGCACCCGGGTGATCACCATCCGCCCAGGAGACCTGGACGTCCCCCCGGCCGGGGTGAACCCGCTGGAGCCGGCGGCCGGGCCGGACGGGGCCAGGTTCCCGCTGCAGGCGCACGCGGACCTCGTTCGCGCGCTGTTCCTGGCCTCGTTCGAGGCCGACGAGCCGTTCCCCCAGGTGCTGGCGGCCGCGCTGGCCCGCTGCTACGAGCAGGCCGGCTGGGACCTGGTCACCGGCCAGCCACTCACGCCAGGCGACCAGCCGGGATACCCGGGCCTGGGAGACTTGCAGGCCGCGGCGATGAGCGTGGTGGAGGAGATCGGCTACGGACGGGAGGTCACCGACAACGTCCGCGGGTTCGTCACCGTCCGGATCGGGTCGCTGCGCCTGGGCACCACCGGGCGGTTCCTCGACGGCGGCCACCGGCTCGACTTCGGCGCCCTGCTGGACTCCAACGTCGTGCTGGAGATCGAGGACTGCGGCGATGACCGCGACAAGGCATTCCTGACCGGCGCGATGCTGATCCGGCTGGCCGAGCACCTGCGGGTCCGGCGCGCGCTCGGAAGGCCCCGCGCCACCGCGGCTGCGGCACCTGACCGTGGTGGAGGAAGCCCACCGGCTCCTGCGGCAGCCGCCGCCCGGCACCGGGAGCGGCCCGGCGGCCCATGCGGTGGAGATGTTCGCCGGGCTGCTTGCCGAGGTCCGCGCCTACGGCGAGGGCCTGGTCATCGCCGAGCAGATCCCGTCCAAGCTCATCCCCGACGTCATCAAGAACACCGCGGTCAAGATCGTCCACCGGCTCCCCGCTCTCGATGATCGCGACACGGTCGGCGCGACGATGAACCTTACCCCCGGCCAGTCCCGCTACCTGGTCACCCTCGTCCCCGGCGAGGCAGCAGTCCACGCCGACGGGATGGACTACCCGCTGCTGGTCCGCGTCCCCGACGGCACCCGGCAGGAGATCGCCACCCCGGCACGAGCCGTTCCCCCCACTGCGATCATCACCGCGCGCAGCGGCTCGTGCGGGACCGACTGCCAGCGGCAGCCCTGCACGCTGGGGCAGATGCGCGCCGCGCAGCACGCCGCGACCGGTGACCCGCGGATCACGCTGTGGGCCGAGCTCGCCGTGGCCGGGCACCTGACCGGGTGGATCATGCCCGTGCCAGGACCCGCCCTCGCGGCAGGCCTGGCCGCGATGGACGCCCGGCTGCAGGGCTGCGCCTTGTCGCACGCCGTGGACGCGGCTGTCGCCTCCCGCGTCACCGCGATCGGCGGGCACCTCAGCGGCCCCGCGCTCGCCGTGCACGTTGCCACGGCGATGCGCGCCCTGGGCGGCCAGCAGTGGGCCTGCGAACGGGAGGAGCCGCAATGGCTGGCCCCGGCCTACCGGTGGGCGCTGGTGCTCGACAGCCTCCGCGGCCACGACCGCGACCACCCCGGCGCCGGCCCGCACCCCCTCACCGCGCAGTGGGAGGCAGCCTACGGCCGCCCCATCCCCGGCAGCACCTGCGCCGAGCAGTTGCACGCCGTGCAACGCTGGGACCGGGCCGCACGCCGCGACCAGCAGCAAGCCCGGGTCGTCCTGCTCGGTGCGCCCGCTCGCTCTGCGATCGAGCAGGCCGTCGGCGTTCCCGTCACTGACCCCGACTGGGACAGTCGCCTGGCCGAGGCCCTCGCCGACTTTTCTGGCAGCAGCTGGGTGATCGACCAGCTCAGGCCGCCCGCAGAGGAAACGCCACCATGAGCGCTGACGGCACTACCGGCACGCCCCAAGGCGACGCCTCCAATCACCTCACCGACCACGCCCAGCGGGCTACGCCACCCGCTGACGCCAGTCGGCAGCACAGCGACGCTCACGCCCGGCAGCCTGATGCGCCAACCCGCCAGGACCACGCCGACGTGATGCTCGCCCGCCCGCCCGGCCACGCCCAGGAGACAGCGGCCCGCCCCGCCTCCTCGGATTACAGCGGGCAGGCGGGGCAAGAGCGACCAGAGCGCCTTCCCGCGTCAGGGCCGGGAGGCGGCAGGAATGCCGGGCACAAGGCGGAGGGCCTCACACGCCAGGAGCACGCCGACGTGATGCTCGCCAGTCCGCCCGGCCACGCCCAGGAGACAGCGGCTTTGGGCACCCCCGCTGGTCACGACAGCAGGAAGGCGGGGCAAGCGCAACCAGAACATGCCTCCGCACCAGGAGCAGAGGCCGGCGGGCATGCCGGGCACAGGGCGGAGGCCCGCACTCGGCAGGACCACGCCGATGCGATGCTCGCCAGCCCGCCTGGCCACGTGCAGGAGGCAGCGGCTCATGGCATCCAGGCCGGGCACGACAGCAGGCGGGCCGAGCAAGCACCCGGTGCTGTCAATGCGGCCGGCGAGACCATCGGCACCGGAGCCAGCAGTGCGTCAGTGCGAGACAGCCAGAACGACCGGTCCGCAAATGCGGCGGCGGCAGGAACTGAACTGGACGCGCCTGGCGGGCAGCGTGGGCTGGACGGAGGACAAGAGGCGGCGGGTGGCCTTCCCGAGTCAGATGATCATGGCACCGCCAGGGAAGCAGTCGCCTCGCGCCAGGCCACCGACTCGCAGGAGGCGGCCGGGCCAGGCAATGCGGCCGAGCTGGCCAAGGAATCCGCCCCGGCTGACCGGCGCGACGCCGCCCTGGAAGCTGACGAGACGGAGGCACTCCGGCGGAAGATCGCGGAGCTAGAAGCAGAGTCGGCCGCCAAGGATGCCACGATCGCGGGACAGCATGATGCGATCGACGCTAAGGACGCGGCGCTAGCGGAGAAGGACGCCGTGATCGCCAGCCAGTGGCGCACGATCAGCGAGCTTGACTACCGTATCGACGACCTGACGGCTGGCAAGGCCGACCTCGCGGCGGAGAAGGCCGACCTGGCGGCCGACGAGGCCTCACCGGGGACGAGGAACGAACTGAGGGACGTGACTACCGTGGACCGCGCGGACCAGAGCCTCGTCCCGGATGAGCCAGGCACGAGCGGTGAAGAGCAAGCCGGAGAGGAAGGCATCGATGGCCGGACGGCCGTACTGGGGACCCAGGAAGAAAAGCAGCCCGCGCCGGAGCAGAAGCGATTGCGGCCCCCCTCGAACGAGGCGGCCGGCTTTTTCCTCACAGGGGTAGCCGGCCTCGGCATCGCGGTCGCCTCGGTCACCCATCAGCTCAGTGGCGACGGGGCAGTTGTCGCTGGAGCCGTGGCAGCGTGCATCGCAAGCGGCGTACCGTGGGTAAACAAGATCTGGAAGAGGGACACGAATGGCAATCGATCAGAAGATCGAGGAACCAACCCGAACGATGCTCGGCCACGCGATCCGGCATGAGCTAGACGACCTAGCCGGCGTCATCCGGGAACTGGGCGACAGGGGTCTCCTCGCCGCGATCGACTTGTGCACGCTCGCGGCAGGCTACATCGCCATCGACGTGACCGGGATGCGCTGGCCGAGCGAGGCGATGCTGCAGAAGATCGCCCGCAACGCTTCCCAGTCAGCCACCCGCCTTGACATCACCGCAGACGTGATCTTCGAGTTCCTGTCCCGCGTGGCACTCGGGAAGGAGAAGCTTGATGACATCTTCTCAGTCGAGGGCGTCGGCACCGTCCCGATCTACGCGACCGCCAACCTGCTGCTGACCTTCTGCCCGCAGGAGAAGCAGTGGTGGGAGTACCTGGATCAGATCTGGAGCGCGGCTGAGAGGGCGGACCAGGTTGGCGCGGACGTGCTGCCCGCGCTGATGCTCCGGGTCCGCAAGCAGGGCCGGTTACCCGGGCGGCGCCCACAGCTGTGCCGGTAACTCATGGGTGAAGTAGGCTTCTCGCCTGGATGTGGTTGCGAGCGCTGAGGTGCTTGCTCGTTTCCTGGGGAGCGCTCGCACGCAGGTCAGCGTCGGTTTTCGTCTCTTGACAAGTCTAAAGTGCCCTGTCGGGCAGGCAGTTGCGAGCCGCCGCTCGCATCCCAGCGCTCCGACGCAGGTCAGCCCGCCCATTTTTACGGAGCTGTGGAACAACCCGCCCGCCACCGAGGGCATTGAAACAAGGACCTTTCCATGGAAAAGTTAACGACGAACTCGTGGAACAACCCGCCCGCCACCGAGGGCATTGAAACCTCCTGGTGCAGGACATGCCAGACGTGCTCCTGGTGGTGGAACAACCCGCCCGCCACCGAGGGCATTGAAACAGCGCCCAGACGTTCCAGCCCATCCCGCCGCTGGGGAGTGGAACAACCCGGCCGTCACTGAGGGCATAGATGCAGTCGAAGTCAGCGGTGCCATCCATGTGAGGCGACCTCCCGTGATGGCTTGGTGGCAAGCGGGCCACCACGATGCGCTCCCCTGGATGTCGGCTGTGCTGTAGTCTTCGCGCATTGCGCTGTTTTGGAGCGATGTGGGCGGGGTTGCTGTGGCGCGGGGAGCCTGGTGTGACTCGTTTTGTTAACCCGTATACGTTCGTGCCGCACGCCGCGACGATCGCGCGGGGGAGGCCGAGCGGGCACGCTGCGATGCTGCCCGGTCATTTCTCGGGTTTCGTGCGCATCAAGCTGACGGCCAGGACTCCGCTGCTCATCGGGGGGTTTGGCACGCGGAATGAGCCTGGCCTGCCGCGACGTGCCACCGACGGGAAGGTCATCATTCCCGGCTCGGGGCTGATGGGGGCGGTGCGGTCGCTGCACGAGACGCTGGCTGGCGGGTGCCTGCGCGTGCTCGATACCGACTGGGTGCCGGTGCATCGTCATCCGGCGAGCACTTCTTACACGAGCGACCTGAAGCTCGCGGTTGTCAGCCACGTGAAGGACGGGCAGGCGACCCAGGTCAAGCTGTGCGACCGGTGGATCTGGGTGCCCGCGAAGCTGCTCCCCAGCGCGGCGGGCGAGCTGCCGCGCACCGGGGACCACATTCAGTACCAGTCGCGCAATGGGCGGTCGTCGGCGATTCCCGAGAAGGCGCTGTCCGGCGAGGGATCACGCCGAGTACTGCCCGCCAGGAGCGACCGGTACCCCGACGGCGTACCCGCGAGGAGCCTGGTCACCGTGGACCAGATGGGTCCCGTCACCGAAGACCGCTGGGTACTGCTGGTGACCGACACGAACGCGCGGGACGGGAAGCGGCCCGTCCACTTCGCCTGCGGGAAGATCGGGCCGGATGGCGCGTCGTACCGGGTGCCCGACGCGACCTGGGAGACATATCAGGCGGTCGTCGCCGGCGCGGACGACCGGCGGCCAGAGTCGCTCAAGCAAGCGGGCGCGACGACCCGGGACGAGCCACCGTGGGACCCAGGCAATCCCAGCTATGCCAAGGTCTCTCCGCCACCAGGAGCTGTGCAGGGTCGAGACCCAGGTCCGCTGGGTGAACGGCTGCGGGCGCGGTCCTACCTCTATGTGGGGCAGCCCGTGTGGGTAAAGGTCGACGAGCAGGACCGGGCTGTAACCGAGATCCGGCTGTCGCAGTTCTGGCGGTACCCGGGCGGCCCGAAGGTCGGAGAGCGTGTCGGCGACGCGACGCCCTGCGTTAAGTACGACAACCTGTGCTGGTCGTGCCGGGTCTTCGGCTCGGCGGACACGGATGGCCATGATGAGAACGCCCTTGCCGTCCAGAGTTCCTACCAGGGGCACGTAAGGATCGATGACCTGATCGCGGACGGCGACGTCCATCAGCTGGAATGGCACCTCGCCCCGCTCGCCAATCCGAAGCCAGGAGCTGGCCAGTTCTACCTTGATAACAGCGGGTCCTCGCAACGGCCAGCCAAGAAGGACACCCCAGCGGCAGCCACGTGGGGGTCGGTCGCCGACCAGCCGACGCCGCGGTCGATCGCGGGCAGGAAGTACTACTGGCGGACCAAGGAACCCACTAGCGGCCAGTTCCCGCGCGGAAAGTACCGGGACCACCAGTCGGAGGCGATGAGCAGCAAGGTTCACCTGATCCCTGCTGGAACGACCTTCCAAGGCCGGGTCGCGTTCGACAACCTCAGCCTGGCGGACCTGGGCTCGCTGCTGGCCGCCCTTGATCCCCGGATGCTGGCCGACGTCGAGGACGGCAGCAACTCCGCTGGCTGGGGCGAGACGGTAACCAGCGTGGGCGGTGGCAAGCCGTTTGGGTTCGGCGCCGTGACCATCGACGTTGAGGAGCTGGAAGCCCAGGAGGCCTCCGCGCGATACCTGGGTTCTCCAGGCAGCCAAGTCGATCGGGACCAGGCGGTTCAGGCCTTCCGTACCGACGTGTCTCGCAGCGTCGCAAGCGCCTGGCCAGCCCTGTGCCACGTGCTTACCTTCGGGTTCGTGGCCGACGAGAAGGTATGGTACCCGCCGGGCAACGGGACCAAGGGTGACCAGGACTACGACAAGAGCTTCGAGTTCTTCGCCAGGACGAACGGGCTGTCGTTCTTGAAGGAGAACCGCCTGCTCGTCGCGCTGCCGGACCCCGCAAGGTCGCCAGCGGACCAGGAACTGCCGTCGGAGGGCAAGGTGCGCGAGATCAATGGCGGGTAAGAAGAAGACTGGACAGGCTTCTCGCGCCAAGCAGCAGGCGGACGCCGCGCGGCGTCGTGGCAGCGGCATGCAAGTCAGCCGCGGAACGGGAACAGCCCCGGCGGCTCCCGGGCAGCAGGCCACATCCACGCACTCACAGGTAGCCCCGGAGACGTCAGTGGCGCCGGCGGCGGCCACCATCCGGTATTACCTGGACGTGTCGGCGGTCCGCATCCAGGAATGGCTGGCCCGGACGCCGGACCTCAAGTTCCGCCGGGGTGCATCGGTGCTCCTCACGCAGGTCACCGGACGGGCTGCCTGGCCCGACGGAAAGCTGCCGGGCACGCGGTGGAATGACGAGGCCGGCGATGTGGACGGCGTGGTGTCGCTCATCCTTGATCACGCCGGCACTGATGATCCTGAGCCGGACATCGCGAGCATCGCGCGCGAGGTCGCGCGCCGGATGCGCAAGGAGATGCCCTACTGCCCCATTCAGGCCGTTGCCGGTACCGGGACCAGCTATGTCGAGGTGTACAAGGACATGGCGCAGGCCCGTCAGGCGGGCCGGCTCCTGGTGAATTCCCCGGCGGTTCCGCCGGAGGTCATCATGGCCAAGCCTTGCGACCAGTGCCGGTCAGCGGCGGCGACGCGGCCAGGGGCCTGGGAGGTCGACGGGAGACTGCGGGACCTGTGCGACGACTGTGACGCGCGGCACGGCGCGGCAGGTGGCAGCGCGGGCAGTCGCCGGAGGGAGCCTCGCCCTGAACGGCTGCTCCGCGAGGCCCTGGAGAAGGCCGGGATGACCGTCACCGGCTTCCCTGACAACATCCAGCAGCTCGCCGACGCAGGCAGGGTCGCTGATGATGACACGCCCTCGCAGGTCGTGCTCATCTACGCGGACGGCAACAGCGTCGGGGCGTTCCTCAGCGCGGCGGCTGCCAGCGGCGTGCCCAAGCAGGACATCGTCCCGATGATCGAGGCGGTCGCGATGGGGGCGCTCGCCGACGCGGTCCTCGACCGGTTCCGCGGGTGGAGCCGCCTGCCGGTGCTGGCGAACCTCGCCGGCGGCGACGACCTGCTCGTCTCCGTGCCGGCCGCTGACGCGTGGCAGTTCACCCGCGTGCTGCTGGCCGCATTCGGCGAGCGGATCATGCGGGAGACGGCCAGCTGGCCTGGTGCGGCTCGCCAGCAGTGCCCGTCGCTGTCGGCTGGCCTGGTCTTCCACCACGTCAAGGACCCGTTCTCCGACCTGGTCCGGCTGGCCGGAGAGCAGCTGCGCGAGGCCAAGAGGGCGACCCGCGGAAGGGAAGCGTCGGTGGCATTCCTCGACCTGACCGCGGACGGCGAGATCGCGCCCCAGGGCAGGCGGCCCTTGTCGCTGGCAGACCTTGATAAGCAGGCAGGACAGCTTGACCGGATCGAGACGGAGATCCCGGCCAGCCGCCGGGCGATGCTGCTGGGCCTGCTCCGCCAAGGGGAGACCGGCATGTTCGGCTGGCGGCTCACTGAGCTGGACAATCCCTCGCTGTGGGAGGTAGTCGCGGGGAGCCGGGCATTGCCTAGCACCGTCCGGGACGAGCTGGAGAGGAGCCCGGAGGCGGTCACTGAGCTTCGGCGAGTCCTCGACATGGCCCGGCACTGGCACGCCGCTCCCAGGCCAGAACCAGCGTCTCCAGGGAGGGTGGCATGACCACACTGGGCTTTACCGTGACCTTTTACAGTGCGTTCCGGGTCGGGGCGGCCTATGCGAGCGACGGCGTGGGCGCGGCCCTTGACCGTGAGGACCCGCTGCCGGCGGACTCGCTCAAGGGCGTCATGCGCGCCGCCGCGGCCGGGCTGCTCGGCAAGGATCACCCGGCGGTCAGCGAGGTATTCGGCAGCCCTGGCAGGCCATCGGCATGGGCGTGGTCCTCAGCCGTGCCGGGCCAGCCGCCCGAGTTCGTGCCGCGGCACCGGGTGTCGATCGACCCGGCAGGACACGCGGCCCGTAAGGAGGCCCTGGTCCTCGGCGAGCAGGCATGGATGCCGACCGCGACGTTTGAGGTCTCAAGGCTTGGCATGCTTCTCCCGGACGGCCTGGCTGAAGCCGACCACATCCTGGTGCTGCGGTGTGCGGCCGCCGGAGTCCATGGCCTTGGCGCGTGGCGACGGCGGGGCCTGGGATGGGTCGGCATTGCTTCTAGCGATGGCGCGGTGACGGCCGAGAACGTCGGTCGTCTCCTGGGCCTGAGGAGCGCGGCGGCATGAGCATGCTGACTCTCACTCTCCGCCAGCCCGCGCAGATCGGCGAGCGGTCTCGTGAGGACTTCGTCCTCAGCACGCTGGACTACATTCCCGGCACCGTGGTGCGCGGTGCGTTTGCCGCCGCGTGGCTGGCCTGCAATGGAGTCTCCCGGCCGGGCACGCCCCAGCGTGAGGAGTTCCTGCGGCTGTTTGAGGGACCGGTGCGCTTCGGTGCCCTGTTGCGCACGGGCACCGAGTTCGCGCCGCTGTCCCTCATGGTCCACAAGTACCCGGCCACGGATGAGTGCGCCATCACCGAGTACGACCGGGCCGCCGTCGGCGATGCGCCGCCCGTTTGCGAGGACTGCAAGTCGCCGTTCGAGCCGCAGCGAGTCCAACTGCGGGGCGGCCCTTCGGGCAAGAAGCGCCGCGCCAGCGTCTCCATCGACGAGAGCGGCGTCGCCCGCAGCGGGCAGCTATTCACCCGCGAGTCGCTGCAAGCCGGGCAGGACTTCACCGGCACCCTCGTCGCCCCCGAGGCCGCCGACCTCGAGATCCTGCGGTCCCTCGGCCCCATTCGCGTCGGCGGACGGCGCACCACGCACGGCCTGGCCACGGTCAGCATCACACAGTCATCGGCGCCCCCGTCCGCGCAGGTCCGCGACGACGGGAAGCTCGTGATCCGGCTTCGCTCGCCAGCCATCTTCATCGACCGGCACGGCCGCCCGATCCCCGAGCCGGACCAGGCCGAGCTCACCGACGTCCTCGGCACCGCGGCCAAGGTCGAGGACCACTGGTTCCGCTGGCAGCAGGCAGGCGGCTGGCACGTCGCCAGCGGCCTGCCCAAGCCGGCCGAGGTAGCTGTTGCGGCGGGCTCCACTTACCTGATTTCGACAGAACGGCCCGTCCCTCAGTCCACCGTCACCCTGCTCGGGGTGCGCGGGCTTGGGCTGCGACGGCACGAGGGCTTCGGGGACCTGGCGCCGCCCCCGGTGCTGGACGGCGGGAGGCAGGCTCGCGAGGCGGCCCAGCGGAACCGTCGGCGCCTGCTGGATGAGGTAAGGCCGTTGCTCGGCTTCCCGGTCCGATGGCCCGAGTCCTGGCCCGGGCTGCTAGCAGCTCTCCATCGGCACGCCAGCGGTGACGCCAAGGCAACCGCCATCCTCCGAAACGTCGCCGATCACCATCCCGATGCTGAAGTAGGCAAGGCACTGCGCAAGTTCCTAGATCTGGCGCCGCAGGACACGGCTTTCGTGCTGGGGGAGCTGAGTTAGCGATGGCTGGCGAGGAGCCAAGGGCTCGTTCTGTATCGTTCCTGACCTTTACCTTGACGCTTACCGAGCCGGGCGGGGTGAGCGTGCCCGGCCTGGCCAGGGACGATGTCCACGCGCTGATCGACCGAGGGCACGACGGGCAGCCGCACGTGCCGGGAACCTCGCTGGCCGGGGCGCTGCGCGAGATGGTTCGCGAGGCGCTCGGGGAACCAGTGGCGGATGCCTGGTTCGGGCGGCTGCTCGGCGAGAAAGAGCGTGCAGCGGTGCAGGCGGCTGGCACGGTCAGCTCGCAAGCGAGCCGGATCTGGGTCCTCGGCGGCCGGCTGCGGGAGCCGGCCGAGCCGTTCACTCTGGCGTCCACCGCTATCGACCGGTTCCGGGGCGCGGCGCGGGGCCAGGCGTTGCGCGCGGACGAGGTGCTGCCCGCCGGGACCAGCTTCGAGGTGTTCCTGCGCTGGGATGACGCCTCCGATGCCGATGCCCTGCGCCTCGCGGGGTTGCTGGCGGCATGGCGGCCACTGATCGGCCGGGGCGTCAGCCGGGGGCGCGGCCGGTGCGAGGCGAGCTCTGTGCGGTACGGGACGCTGCGCCTCGACTCGCCCAGTGACCTGCTGAGGTGGCTGACGCTCAGCGGGCCGGAGCTCGCGCGGGCGGTCGCGGCGACGCCATTCTCGGGCGCTCCAGCAGAGGCGGAGCCGCCGGTGTGCCAGGTTGAGATGCGGATAACGGGGCCATGGCGCACCGGGAACGGCGAGAAGCCGAAGGGCGAGCCGATCCCGATGCTGCGGGTCGGCGGCGAGTTGTTGATGCCGGGAAGCGGGATCAAGGGCGTCGTGCGGTCACGTTCGGAGTACATCCTGCGCAGCGTTCAGCTGGGCGCATGCGATGAGCAGAAGTGCGGTTCCTGCTGGGCGTGCCAGGTCTTCGGGCACGGCGGCGGGGCCGATGAGTCGGCCACCGCAGTCGGGGCGCGGGCGAGGGTCCGGTTCGCGAACGCTCGGGTTCGCGGCGCGCGCGAGGTGGAGCGGACGCACGTCGCGATCGACCGGTTCACCGGCGGGGCGCGGGACACGGCCCTGTACACGATGCAGGCGGTGGAGAGCGGCTCGTTCACTGTGCTCGTGGAGCCACTCGGGGCAATCGAGCCGGGCTTGCGGCGCGAGATCCAGGCTGTGCTGCGGCTGGTGCTGGAGGACCTCAACGACGGGATCATCGGCATGGGCAGCGGCACCGCTCGCGGGTACGGGTCAGTGAGCGCGGACTTCGGGGCCGGCGGGCTGCCAGGCTTGGTCGAGGCACAGCAGGAGCTGGCGCGGATGGTGCGGGACGGTGCTCATGCCGGCCGATAGCTGGGGTACCCCGTGGACCGTGGTCGTTGCCGGGGAGCTGGCCGGAGCGACGTGCCTGTGGCAGGACCTCGACGGGCTGCACGTGTCGGCCGCGCCTGCCAAGGCGCCGCCGGCCTCGTTCTTGTGGGGCTGGCGAGACGATGGCTGGCTGCTGCGAGTCCGGATCGACGGCGACCTCGCATTCGTGGCCGAGCTTGACCCGGCTGCGGCCTCGCAGGCCGGGGGAGCGGTCCGGACGGTGCCGTGGGATGTCCGTTCCGATGGGCGCGGAGACGCCCGGGTAGCCGGGGCTCGCGGGCCGAAGCCGCGGGACGGCGGCGCAGGAGCCGTCTACGAGCAGGTCGTGGTTGACGGCATCGGAGATGGCGTGGGGCCGGTTACGTTCCTGCGGCCCGCTCGTGGCTAGCAGCGGTCCCGCAGTACGCGAGGCGGCCGCGCCGCCCGGAGGGTGGCGGCATCCCGGCTCGGCGTGGACCGTGCGCTATGGCGGGGCAGTTGGCGTGGGCTGGACGGTGTCGGGGGCTCCTGTTCGGGGCCGCGCTCGGCGGCGTGTACGCCCTGATCACTGGCGACTGGCGTAACGGGACGACCTGGGGCGAGCTGTGGCTGACGGTCGGCCTGGCTGTTGTGGCCGTGCTCATCGGGGCCTGGTGCCTTACCGCGGTGGTCGGGCGGGCCCGGCTCACGCGCCGTAACGGGACGGCCTACATCCTGCGGGAGCAGGCCCGGGGCTGGGACCGGGACGACGCGGCGAGGTTCCTGGCAGAGTCCAGGCGGCAGTTCGCCCGGGTCATCCAGGTGCCCGGGCCGGCCAAGCTGGACAGCGGCTGGGGCTGGGGACTCGATGAGGAGGCAGGGCGGTGGGACGCCAAGGTCGCCGAGCTGGCCGTCGCCTTCCGGGCGCTGCACCTGGACGACGACCCGTCCAGCCCTAGCGGGATCTTCCTGTGGGCGTGGTGGTCAGTCGCGATGGCGTTCGGCATGCGCGTCACGGCCGCCGAGCGCGGGCTTGAGCTAGACGTGTGGCAGCGGCCCAGCACGGGCCGGACCTTCCAGGAGGCACCCGTGCCGTGGGCGAGCCGCCCGCACTCGTTCGCGGGCCCGGCCAGTCCTGTGGTGACCCCCCTGGAATTCGAGTGGCCAGTCCGCCTCACGACGACTTCCGACGTTGCGCACAAGACCGCTAAAGGACGCGCCCCGGCGGTGCTGCTCATCCGGGCCGGCCGCAAGGAATGGGGCGGCATCCCCGACGCTGGCGTGACCCCCGAGCCGAAGCCAGGCCACCGGTATGACCTGAGCATCCGGGACGCGGCAGGAGCCTGCGCACGCGGCAAGTCCGACGCAGTGCTGTACGAGCTCCGCTATGACCTGCCCGCCGGTACCATCCCATGGCACGACTTCCCGGCCCTGGTGACCGCGTCCGCCGACTGGATCGTCCGGCGCGCTGCCTCGCTGCACGACCGCCCGCTCCTGCTCGGGACCGTAGTCCCGCCCGAGGTCGCGCTCGGGATGGGCATCCGGGCCGGGCACGCCACACGCGGCGGCTGGCCGGCGCACCTGTGGCCACTGATGCACGACCAGGCCGGCGGCGGGTTCGTGGTGCCCCGCCTCAACCTGGGCACGGCCCTGCTGGACGAGAGGTTACCGAGATGCCCGCCATCATCGAGCTCCGGCTGTGGCCGGCGGACCCGTCGGCAGTTCCGGCCCGCTTTGATCCCACGACCCGGCAGCTGCATGGGCTGGCCTGCACGCTATTCGAGGGAGCCGGGGCTGGCCATTCCGACCAGGAGAAGGGATGGACAGCCTGGCCACTGCGCCGCGACACTGGCCCCGGCATAGGCTGGCTGTTCCGCGGCGCCTGGCTACGGCCCGGCTTCCCCCAAGCCGTGCTCGCCTCCTGCGGCACGGTCCGCCTCGGACCGGTCGAGTGCACCGTCACCGACATCGCATTCCGCCCCGTGACGCACGAGGACATCGCCGGCGGACCGCCTGTCGACGGCATCCGCCTGACACTGCTCTCGCCGGCGTACTTCTCCCAGGGCGGGCGCTACGTAGCTGATCCCGACGTCCGCCTGATCGCGGGGTCGTGGCGCCGCCGCTGGAACGCGTCGCTGCCAGCCGACTCGGGCCTGCTCGTCAATGCCGAGCTCTGGCGGGACATCCACCTGGCGCTGCACATCACCGGCTCTGGCCTGCGAGCCGAGACCCGCGACACCGGGTACCTCGCCACCGGCGGCAGGTACCGTCAGCAGCCTGGCCTGACGGGCACGGCCACGCTGCGCCTGGAGTCCGAAGCGCCGGATGAGGCCCGCCGGGCACTCCGCGCCCTGGCCCGATTCGCGGAGTACTGCGGAACCGGCGCGCAAGTAACGCACGGCTTCGGCGCGACGACGACGACGCTGCTGCACAGCTCATGGTCAGCCTCGGACGCGGCCGATATCGAGAGCACGTCGATGAAGTAGGCTCCCTGCCAGGATGTGATTGCGAGCGCCGAGGTACTAGCTCTCATCCCGGGGAGCGCTCGCGCCCAGGTCAGCACCGCTTTTTGTACCTTGACAAGTCCAGATTGCCGCACCGGACAGGTGGCTGTGGGGGACCGCTCGCAGCCCAGTGCATCCGCGCAGGTCAGGCAGCGTGTTTTTACGGAGCTGTGGAACCACTCGCCCGCACTCAAGGGCATTGAAACCCCTTCTCCGCGCCGGTCATCTTCGCCGCGAAGGCGGCGTGGAACCACTCGCCCGCACTCAAGGGCATTGAAACGACGGGTTCTCCCGCGAGCCGCGGTCCCGTGACTTCGTGGAACCACTCGCCCGCACTCAAGGGCATTGAAACTCCAGTGCCTCCCCGTGCGGGTGCGCCTCTGCGGACAGTGGAACCACTCGCCCGCACTCAAGGGCATTGAAACTTGACCTGCAGCGCCTTGGACAGGCTCCCCTTCAGGCCGTGGAACCACTCGCCCGCACTCAAGGGCATTGAAACTGGCAGTTGTAGTCGCGCCCGGGCGCCCGTGTTCTCCATGTGGAACCATCCGCCCCGCACTCAAGAGCATTGAAACTCCTCTTCTGAAAGTCCACTAGTGGACTCTGCACCTCGGTGGAACCACCCGCACTCAAGGGCATAGAAACATGATCGACTTGGCGATGACGCCGTGGGGCAGGGCGGTGGAATCACCTGCCCGCCCGCGCTCAAGGGCATTGAAACGCGCTTGTTGCCGTCCAGACCACTGTTGTGCCGCAGTGGAGCCACTCGCCGGCACCCAAGGGCATTGAAGCCAGCTGTCCGAGTAAGCGGACGGCGACGATGTCAGTTTTGGTGCGTCATCAGATACGTGGCTGAGGTGTGACTGTCGGCCCATCGCGCCGGATTGGGGGCTGGGGGAGTGGAGTTCCCGATGATTTGGTCGGCTGGGTGGCGGTGATGCTTGGCTGGCGAAGCTTGAGGGTTTGCCCCCGCCTGGCGAACTCGGCTTCTAGCGGCTCGTCATGGATGATCTGCTGGCGGGTTGGTCGTACTGCGGCGGCCATGTGCGAGCGCTGGATGAGGATGTTGGTCAGGGTTGTTGCGTGTGCCAGTTGGGTGGCGGCGTCCTCGTCTGGGGCGGTGGGGTCGCCGAACCACAGCGTTCCTAGCCTGGCGGCCATCTCGGTGCTGATCGCCGCGCGCTCCTGTTCCGGGAGCGCTCGGTATAGGTCGGCGGCGATTTTCGCTCGCGCATGCGTGTCCGGGGTGGCTGTCGGGGCGGCGTGGTCGAGTCCGGCGAGTCGTCTTGCCGCCAGGACGGACTCGGCCGCGTGCCAGTAGGGCTTGTGGGCTGCCTGGCCTGGCTCGGCGTAGGGGCCGAGGAGTTGGCGGGAGTCGTCGGTGGTGACCTTGAACTGCTCGCGGTAGGCGGCGATGATCGCGACGTGGCGGATCCACTGGCGCTCTAGGTTCGGGTCGCTAGGGGCTTGGCCGAGGAGGAGGGTCCAGGGTGGGCGGTGGCGGACGGCGGTGCTTGCGAGCTCATTGACGCGGGTGGCGATCAGCTCGCTGGCCTCGCTGAGGTAGCGGGCGGTGCCCGCGCTGATGCTCTCGTCTGGTGACGGGCGAGGCGAGGCTACCCAGGGCAGGGCTTCGGCGCTGTCGGCGCTGCCGGGCTCGCGCTGGGAGGCGTGCAGGTAGCGGGGGACCAGGGTGGCGAGCGACCCGGCTTCCTCCTGGGCGGTGGCGATGGTCTCGGTCGCTGACAGGGGAGCGGCCTCGGTGGCGATGATGTTCAGCAGGATCTCGCGGGCGGCGTAGGCGCGAGGGTCGGAACGCACCTGGTCGACCTGGTCGTCCTCGTCGAAGGGCAGGTCGTGGGTGGCGACGTAGAAGGTCGTCCTCTCCCGCGCGCGGGTTGCCAGGACGTACAGGTTCTCCCTGGTCATGCCTGCGGTGATGAGCGGGTGGGCGGTGTCGACGGTGTCAGCCCTGGGCGCGGTGGGTGGTGGTGGCGTACAGCAGCTCGACGTGCTCGGCGACGTAGGCGGCGGGCAGCCGGGCCCGGCCGCCGTGGGCCATGCTGCGGACGGTGAGGGACCCGTCGGGGTGGCGGCGCTTCACCTGCCAGGCGTCGGAGTTCTTGACCCAGTCGCGGCCGCCATGAACTGACATGCGGCGGTCGTTGTGCCGGGTGGCGACCCAGTCGCCGCGCCCGGCGAGGTTGCCGTCGTGCAGGACGGCCCCGTCGGGCTCGACCTGGCCGGCGAGTACCCGGTCGGCGCGGGCGCGGGCCGACAGGTCGGTGACGGTGGCGTTGGTGGCGGCGGCCATCAGGGTGACCTTGCCGGCGAGCATGTCGGCTTTCCACCCGGTGTAGGCGGCCTCGGCCATCGCGTCGCGCGCCCCGGCGCGGATGCGGTCGTTGGCTGCGTACCAGTCGGCTGCGGTGCCGTCGCCGGTGCGCAGCTTCAGCGTCGTGGCGGCTTCGGCGGGGTCGCGGAAGCGGTGCAGGACGGTCAGCTGCGGGGTGCCCGGCTGGGTGGCGATCAGGCGGAGCGCGCCGCCGGACTCGACGGCCGGGAGCTGCCGGTCATCGCCCAGCAGCCGGACGGTCGCGCCCCGGGATGCGGCGATTTGCACGAGCCGGTCCAGCAGCAGGGTGCCGGCCATCCCGGCCTCGTCGACCAGGACGACGTCACCAGGGTGGAGGGCGAACGTCCGCAGGTGCGCTGGCACGGGTGCGCCTGAGCGGAGCCGGGTGGCGAGCTTGCCGCTGGTCCACTCGTAGAGGAACTTGTGCAGGTTGTCGGCCTTGGCGGTGAGCTCGCGGCCGAGCACGTCGGCGGCTGCCGCTGAGGTCGCCAGGGGGACTAGCCGCCTGCCGTGCTGGCGGAGCACGTGGGCGTAGGCGCGCATCGCGGTTGTCTTGCCGGATCCGGCGGGGCCGATGCCGGCCAGCAGGAGCCGCTCCTCGCAGGCGAACGCGGTGACCAGGGACCGCTGGCCGTCGTCCAGGCGGCTGCCGTTGATGGCCTCGAAGCCGTCCAGGGCGGCGGATACCGACGGGCCGGCGAGGCCGTTGATGGTGGGGGTGCGGGTGGCGTTGAGGAGGCGCTGCTCGGCGTCGAGGATGGCCTGGCTGGTGTAGCGGCCCGCGCCGTGCTCGGTGAACACGGACTGGCCGTCTTCGCGGCGTAGTTCGGGTGGCTCGTCGAGCAGGGCGGGTGCCTCCACCGAGATGGAGTGCTTCGGTGAGGTGGCCAGGGTGGTGATCGTGTCGGCGAGTTCCCGGTGCTGCTGGGGGCTGGTGCCGGGCAGGTCGGTGCGGATGAGGCGCTCGGCCTCGGCGCGGATGTTCCACGTCGTCCAGGTGGAGCGGCGTGTTGCGACGGTGGCGACGGCTCGTTCGGCATAGTGGTCCAGGTCGGCTGCGGGGGACTGGGGCTGGGCGGGCGGGGTGGCGGGGATGGCGGCCATGAGCCTGGCGGCGGCGCCGGGGCCGAACTGGCCGTCCAGCTCGGTCCGCCAGGTGGCGTGCTTGTCGTGCAGGGAACGGGGTGGCTTCTTGCCCTGGCGGGTGTCGAGGTTGGCCTGCTGGGCGAGCTGGTGGGTGGCTGCGAGGGTGGGGTCGTGGCCGTGGGCGGTGCGGTAGTCGCGGACGATGTCGGCGTAGCGGCGCTCGATCGCGGCGCGGCGGCGGGAGAAGTAGCTGATCATCCCCTGGGGTACGCCGTCGATCTCGCGGACGGGCTCGCGGCCGCCGGTGGTGTCGGGGCGGGCGGTGAACGTGACGCCCAGGCGGGCGGTGAGGTGGCACTCGAAGGCGGTGTTGTAGGCCTCGGAGGCGGCGACGGTGATCCGGTAGAGGGCGCGGGCGTCCAGGCTGCGCCACTTCCCGTCGGTGCCTTGCACCTTGGAGGAGACCGCGACGTGGGAGTGCAGGTTGGGGTCGCCGGCGCGGGAGTCCCAGTGCTCGAACGCCGCGGCGATCAGCCCGTTCGTGGCGATCTGGGCGACGCCGCCCGCCCCGGTCCGGGTGAACGCCGCGTGCTCCTCGACCAGCGCGAGGGCCTCGCGCATGGCGCTGTCGTGGGCCTGGCGGATGGCGTCGCGGACCCAGGGGCGCTCGTCCAGTGCCCACAGCAGGGCGGCGGACTTGACCGGGGAAAACACCAGGTCGAAGCCCGCGACGGCGGCCCGCTGGCGGCGGGCCTCGTCGGCCTTGACCTTCTTGGCCTCGGCCTGGGTGGGCTCGCGGCCGGTCTCGCTCGTGATGATTGCCAGGCGCTGTGCGACGCGCTGGCTGAACTTTTGCAGTGGCTCGTAGGCCGGGAACCGGCGGCCCAGGGTCGCGTGGCGGATCGCCGCCGCCATCAGGTTGTCCCGTTGCCGCTGGGACATGCCCGCGCGGGCGTGCTCCTTGAGGTAGGCCCTGACCATCGCGTCGGAGTTCGGGTGCTCGCCCTGGCCGAACAGGGCGCGCATCTGGTCCTCGGTCACCTGCTGGCCTTCCAGGCCGACCAGGTGCGCCCCGCGGCCGGTCCACTGGCCCGGCGGGTTGCCCTGGGCGGTGTAGTAGGCGGTAGCGTCCCGGTGGCTTTCGGGGGTCGCGTCGCCGTTGGCGACGTGCCTGGTCAGGTACGTGTACCCGTCGCCGGCGGTGATCTTCGCGATGGACATAACCATGCCGGCCGCGTCCCGCCGGGGCCGCGCGGCGTGCGGCCCGGCCCCGGCCGCGCCCCGCGCGGGCGCGCCGGGCGGTTGAGGTGCAAGAGGTGTATATGTTTTTTCGCTTTCATTTCCTGATCAGCTGTTTTCCTGTGATCCATGGGTGCTGGGACTTGCCCTGGTGGTTCACTTGGGTTTAAATAATGTTGTGCCACTTGGTGGCTAAGTTCAAGTTGCTCCCCCTCTAGATAAGCGTCGCCACGCCCTTGGCGCTGGCGATGCGGGGAGCAGGCAGCGATGGCCCAGCAGGAGCAGAACGAGGACGCCGTCCGGTGGCAGCCGGCGGCGCTGGTGACCCAGGCTGATCGCAGTGCCTGGCAGCGCCAGGCGGCCAGGGGGCTGATCGCGATCCTTGCCCGGGCTGAGGGGCTGCCGGCCATCCGCTGGTCGCTGAGCCGTACCGGGAGCCTGTGCGGGCAGGTGACCGGCCAGCCAGCGCCGGCTGCGACCATCGCGGCCTTCGCCCGCTGGCGTGAGGCACTCGGGCTTGAGGACTGCACGGAGTTCACCGGTGCCTCCGGGCTGGCGCATGCACGGGCGCGCGCGGACTGGGGGATGACCAGGGTCACGGTCGCCGCGACAGTGCCCGCGGGCGGGAGGACTGGCGCCGTGCCGGGATGGCAGTCGGCTGCGGGCAGTGCCGCGGCCTATCTGACTGAGGACGACGTCATCATGGCTGCTGGCCGCCTGGCGCTCATCCTGGATGATCATCCGGGCCTGGAGGCACTGTCGTGGGCGGTCTCGCCGTCGGGGGAGCTGTCCGCCCGCGTCGGCTGGCAGCGGTCCGGCCGCGCGGCCCTGGAGGTCCTTCGGCAGTGGGAGCAGGCGCTCGGCCTTGAGCCGGGGGCACCTGCCACGAGCGGCACCGTGACCCGCCAGGCCAGCCTGGCCCGGCGTGACGGCGCCCTGATCGTGGTGAGGGCGACGATCGTCGCCAGCCCCTCAAGTTTCGCCCGGCACAGGACTGCCGGCACGCAGCCAGCCACCGGTACTCGTGCCGCCCCGCGCGCGACCCCGGCAGGAGCAAGCCGGGGCAAGCGGGTGCCCGGCGCTGCGGCCGAGACCATGTCCCCGGCTGGCCGCGGTGCCGTCCGCGCCAGCCTCGATCAGGTGCCTGGGCACGGAAGGCGGCCGGTGCAGGGGCCATGAGCCAGCCGGGCGGCTCGATGTGGCGGCGCCGGTACGAGCAGCGGGCGGTCACGTGGCGCGAGCGGCAGGCCAGGCAGGTCGCTGAGGCCGGGGGCGTCGACTGGGACCCGGCAGGCCCGTACGGGCCGGGAATCGACGGCGCGTCGTACGCGCCCGGCTGGACCGAGGACGGCAGGGACATGCCGGCGGGCGCCGTCCTGCTCGTCAGGACGCGCGCCATGACGGAGCTGATCGGCGGCTGGGACTCCTACCAGCAGATGCGGGACTGGCTGGCCAGCAGGGGGACCACGGGAAGCGGCGCGCTCGTCGCGCCGCTGGCCGCGCGGCGGGCGCGCTGCGTGGCCGAGGAGACGGTGCTGTGCCACATGCTGGAGCACCCGGAGGACGTGACCGCGATCGCCGCGTACCTGCCGGCGTGGACCTGGACAAGCGACGTCAGGCACGACCTCGCGGCGGCGATGCTGCAGGTCAGGCAGACCGGGCGGCGGCATGCTTTCGCTGAGGATGTCGCGGGCGCGCTGGCTGGCCGGCCGGAGTCGATCCCGGCGAGCCAGCTGCGCGCGTACGGGGGTCGCGGGCTGCGCTGGGCGCTCCAGTACCTGGCACGGCTGGACGAGACCCCGGTGACCGTCCAGGCGTCCCGTGCCGCTGCGATGGAGCTGCGGATGGAGGACGCCCAGGCCGTCGTGCTGAGTGCCCGCCGTCGCTCGGTGCCTGGTCCCCGTCAGGCCATATCCGTCGTCTCCCCGTCCAGGAGGGCGGTCGCTGCCGCTGACCTTCGGCCGCCAGCACCCCGGTTCTTACCCTGTCGGGGGAGCGCGGGGATGGTGGGGGAGTCGGCGGGATCGTTCTGAATGAGAATTGATTAGGCCTTCAGTTCTGATCCGCAGGTCGGGCAGGCTGATGTCACCCTTCGGCGGTGACAGGCTGCGGGCGCGCGTCGCCAGCTGGGTCGTCCGCTGTCCGGTGCCAAATAAATCGGCCCGGTCCGGCTCTCTGGCCTGCGCGGGCCTTTTCAAGTGGCAAAAATCTGGCTGGTGTCGTGCCGTTGAAGTCGGCCCGCCGGGTGCTGCGGGCCATGTTTTGCCAGTTATTGCGGCCCGGTGGGCAGTGCGCCCGGTGTGCGGAGGAGCGTGGCTGCCGTTTTGATCGTCTCGGGGTAGGCCGCCGCCTCGGTCGTGTCGGGGTGCCCGGGATCCAGGCCAGGGCTGGCCAGGGCGAGTGCCGCGGCGCGTCGCCGGGCGTCGGGCCCGCCGGGCGTCTCCTGGCGGGCGGTGGTCTCGGCGAGCACGAGCCTGGTGACGCCGTGCTTGCGGGCGAGCCGGGATGCCTGCCTGCTGGCGGCGATGATTTCCGGGGCGGTGGTGACGTCGACCTGGGTGACGCGGCCGAGCCAGGTGCGGTGCCGTTCGCAGGTCCGCTGGTGTGCCGGGAGGTGGACGGGGACGGGGTCTTGCTGCCCGTGCCGGGCGGCGCAGCGGCGGCAGGCGATGGTGGCGAGGATGGCCGGGCGGTGGCTGCTGCCGCGGGTCATGGACAGTGCGGGGAGCGCGTGCCGGAGGTCGCTCTCGCTGATGCCGGTGAGCGCGGCCAGGTGCGCGGCGTCGCCGGGCCGCAGGAGGCTGGCGGTGGTGAGGTCGTCGCAGGCGGCGGCCCGCGCGGCGAACCAGGCCGGCAGGCGGCTGGTGATGTTCCTGTCCGGGAGGTGGCTGGCTGCGGCCAGCCTCGACAGGTAGGAGGAGATGGTCTCGCCCGTGATCGGGGGGACGCGGACGGGGAGCTGCGGGGGGTGCTGCTGCCATGAGGGCGAGTGCGGCTGCCGCGGCTTGCAGGTGCGGCACCAGTCGATGGCGCCGTGGCCGCGGAGCTCGCGGGTGAACGCGGGGTAGCTTGCGGTGTAGCCGAGGGCGGTGATCTCGCGGTGCAGGCCGGCTGCGCGCAGGTGGCGGTCGTCGCCGGCGCGCCGCTGCATGTAGGCGGCGAACGGGGTGAGGGATTCCGTGCGCGGGCGGGGCTGGCCGGGGGCCGGTGCCCGCTGAGGTAGGTCCGGATCGTCTTGCGGTCGTGGTCCAGCTGCCGGGCGATCTGGGACACGCTGGTCCCCTGCCCGGCTAGGGCGGTGGCCTGCCGGGCGGCCGTCTCGGGGATCATCCGGCCTGGTGCTCGCCGGCGGAGGCGATGTCGACCGGGATGGACTCCAGCGTGGCCTTCGTGATGGCCTCGGTGCCGTCGAGGACGGCCTGGATCGCTGCGGCACGGACGAGGCGGAGCAGGCTGCCGGTCATCCCGCCGCTGCGGGAGTGCAGGTAAGAGGCCAGCTGGATGAGGGTGCCGTCGCGGTGGCGGTGCAGCCGGAGGCTGTCCTCGATCGCGGCGATGAGCGCCTGCCACTGCTGGCCACGGCCGAACGGGCCGGTGCGGATCATGGAGAACCGGCCGGCGATCTGCTCGCCGCGGGTCCCGGACAGCAGCCCGGCCCGCTCGACTCTGATGCCCGCGTAGGCGAACGTCACCGGGAGCCGCTCGGCAAAGTACTTCAGGGTGTCCGAGGCCTCGGCGCCGTGGCGGGTGCCGAGGTTGACATTGTGTATCTCATCCACGCAGACCAGGGTGGTGCGGGCATCCAGGCAGACGCCGCAGACGGCTTCCAGCACGTCGGTGACGTTGGCGCGGCGGGTCAGCGGCAGGCCGAGGAACCGGGCGAACTCGACCGCGATCATCCGCGGGGTCGCGGCCGGCGGGGAGGTTATGTAGATGACGGGGATGTGCCCCGTGGCGTGCGGGTTGCGGCGGTGGTGCATCGTCTCGATGGTCTTGCCGAGCTGGGCCAGGCAGGTCGTCTTCCCGGTCCGGGCCGGCCCGGACAGGATCAGGCCGCAGCGGCCGGCGTCGGCGTGCCGGTTCAGGTACTGGAGCCGGCGTCCCTCGGTGATCACCTGCTGGATAGTCGACGTGGCCACCGTCAGCAGCCTCGCGTGGTGGGCGAGCCGTGCCTCGTCATAGCCGAGCCGGGCATCGTCGTCCAGGAGCTTCCAGGCGGCCTCGGGCAGCAGGTCCGGGACGGCGGGACGGTCCGCGACGAACTCGCGCCAGCCGCGCAGCGTGGTCAGCTGCCGGGCATCGCCCTCGCCGGCGGTGTCCGTGCCGGGTGCCTGGTGGCTCTCAGTCGCGGTCACCAGCGCTTGTCCGCCTCGGCGAACGGGTCGAAGATCTTCATCGGGATGACCTTCGCCAGCGGCGCGTCCTCGTCCGCAGCCCGTGGTGCCGGCCTTGCCGGGCCGTGCGGCTCAGGCTGGTCCTGGTCCCCGGCGGGGCCGGCGGCCTTCGTCCGCGCCGCCACCCTGCGGTCCCGCTTGCTCATCTTCGGCTTCTCCTGCTCCTCCGGGCCGGCGTTCGCGCGGCGCAGCAGCGCCGCGACGGCGTCGGCGATCTGCTCTTCGGTGGCGTCCCTGCCCAGGGCGCGGCGGGCGTGGTCCCAGGCGAGCTCGCCGAACGGCAGCGGTGCCCGGTCCAGGTGCCTCCAGAACACGGTGATCCAGCCGTCCGGTCCCCGGACGTGGATCCGGGAGACGTCGTAGGGGTCGTGGCGGATCTCGTGCAGGTTCTTCTTTTCCCGGATCCCGGACGGCTGCAGCCGCAGCGGGTTCAGCTCCTCGCTGTCGTAGCTGCGCCGGGCCAGCTTGATGCCGTAGGCGTTGACCGCCCGCCAGGACGCGGGCAGCAGCTCGATGTAGTCATCGGGGCCGAGCGCGACCGGCACGTATCCGGCCGCCTCGACCAGGGAGGCGTACTTCTCGTTCGGGGTGAACGCCCGCCCGGGATGCTCAGGGTCACGCAGGCCGTCATGCCGGCGATTCAGCCAGAACGCGACAAGCCACTCATCAAGGAGCTCCTGCAGTTCCGGCATCGACCACAGCGGCTGGTCCTCGACGTGCCGGCCGCGGCGGTCCGGGCTGCGCCCGGCATAGCCGGACGCGAACTGGCAGAATAGTGAGGCAACCGACCCGAAATAGCGCTCGATGTGGCCTTTCTCGGCTCCGCTGCCCAGGTGGGCGGGCTGGATCGAGATGCCCAGGTGCCGGCAGGCGGACCGGAACGCGGCCGACACGAACACGCTGCCGTGGTCAATCACGATCGTGTCCGGAACGATCACCGGCCTGGCCGCGGCATGCTCCAGCCGCGCGTCGATGTCCAGCAGCCGCTCATACGGCAGCACGGAATGCGCCATCTTCAGGGCCTCGGGCCAGCCCGGCCGGGCCGGCTCCGGCGTGAGGGCGCGGGCCAGCAGCACGCTCGCATCGACGGACTTCGTGGTCGGCCGGAGCACCGCGGCGGGCACCACCCGCGTGGCGACGTCGATCATGCCGGTCAGCTCGACCCGGCCGGGGACGCCGTCGTCCAGCAGCACCAGCACGTCCAGCGGGGTGGAGTCGATCTGCACCACCTCGCCCGGAGCTGCTGCGGGCAGTGACCCGAACATGCCCTCCGGGCGTCCCGCCAGCGACCGGCGAGTCGATGCCGGCCCGGTCGCCTGCCGGCCGTGCGACAGCGTGCCGAACAGCCGGTAGAAGGTCCGGTCCGACGGCACCGGCCCGGCATAGCCGGCGCCGGCGAGGATCTCCCTCGCCCGCCAGATCACGTAGCCGGCCGTCCGGGACGACGCCTGCGCCGTCTCGCCGATCGCCTGCCGCATCGCGGCCGCGACCTGCTCGTCAGCCCGGCCGGCGGGCCGGGACCGGCGGGCCAGCCGCCGGTCGGCCAGGCCGGGCAGCCCGTAAGCCTCCCACCGCTGGCGGCGGTGCTTGACCGTGCTGGCCGGAACTGGCCTTCCCTCGGCCGACAGCTCGGCGGCCTTCGCCTTCTCCCGCCCGGTCAGGCTCGTGCGCCCAGGGTCGTACTGCGGCCTCGGCCGCGTCCCCGCAGGGGCGTCCGGCCGCAGCCCGTAGACGACCTCGGCGATATGCGCCTCCCACCAGGCGGCCTCCTCGACCGCGGCGGCGGGCAGCCCCTCCAGCCCGGTCTCCGGCCGCGGGCCTCGCGGCGAGGCCGCGGAAGGGACCTCGAACCGGGCACCGTCGGCCAGTTCGGCCGCAGTGACCGTCCGCACCGTGCCCTCGTCATCAGCCAGCCGGACCCGCGTTCCGGACACGCTGACCACGACGTTCGGGACACCGTCAGCCAGGACCCGGTCGCCGGCCCCTACCCGCCGGCGGCGTGCGCCGCTCACGGCGTCCCGCCCGCGCGCACGACCGTCGCCATGCCTAGCGGAACCGAAAGGTCAGCCGCCAGCTGCCGCTGCCACATCAGGTGGAACAGCACCGGCAGCACCCGCAGCCGGTCCCCGGCCAGCTCCGCCCCCTCGAACAGGCCCCGCCCGCCCGCGAACGCATCCAGCAGCACCGCCGCGATCCCCGGCACCAGGCACCGCCGGTGCCGGTAACGCGACAGCCACCGCACGTTCGCGACCAGGACCGGGTCCAGGTCCCCGGACCTGCGGTACTCCCAGCCAGCTGTCCCGCATGCCGCCGCGGTCACCGCGAACGTCCGCGCATCCCGCTCCGGGATCCGGTCATCAGGACGGACATCCACGACCACCCCGGTCCCGTCCCGCAGGCGGGCGAAGAAATCCGGCGCATGCCGGCGGGCACGATCACCATCATCGCGCCAGCGCAGCCAGAACGGCTGCGACGACACCGCCCCCACCGCCGGGTCGAAGTCCATCAGCATCAGGTGGTCACGCTCCAGCCACGACTCGAACCCGACATGGCTGCCCGTCGTCGCGAAGTACCACCAGCCCGCGAAACTCCGCAGCCCCTTCTCGAACCGGAACGGCCGCACCGGCGGCACGTCCTCGAACCGCACCCCGATGCATGATGCCAGCGGGCCACGCTCCCAGGTGCCGTCAGCAGCCCGGAAATCCAGGGTGAACCGGGTATCCGCGGCACCCGCAGCCGCGACAGCAGCACTCGACACCCGCCCGCCTCATCATCGCAACGATCAGGAACGGGCCAACTCTACTGACAAAAACAGCAGACGGGCCGCATTAATTGGCAGAGGGCTGACTTATTTGGCACGGGACATCCGCCACCGCCCTGGGTCGGCCTGAGCGAAGCTGGGTCGGTTTGAAGTCGGCCTGGGGTCGTCCGCAGTGGCCGACTTCAGGGAGAGGGCCGGCCTGTCGCCGTCCTAGGTCGGCCTGAGGTCGGCCTCGGGCCGGGCCGCTTGGGTGACAAGCCGGGACGCGGCAAGTCGATCCGCCCGTGCCGCCGGCGACTGGCCTGGCAACGTGCCTCGTCGCGCTGCGGGGAATGGCGGCTGGCCATGAGCGGCCCGTCCGTGCTATCCACTTGAGTTCAAGAAATAACCGGTCTAGCGTGGTGAGCGTGCTCCCCCGAAGCCTAGGCGTTCGCGCCGGGGGGCTTCGCCCTTGGCGGGACGGAAAACGGAGGAGACATGCCTGACACGACTGGCGGCTCAGGTGAAGACGCCTTCAGGATGAGGAAGGCCCTGCGGAACGACCGGATGGCGCTCACGGACATCGTCAGGGAGCGCCGCTTCTGCCAGGCCACCGGGGAGCCACTTGATCCGAGGCATGCGGTCGCGATGACGGTGCGGGTCGGCCCTGGCCTCAGCAGGCTCGCCGTGGTGAGCGCTGCCCACTGGGACAGCGGAACGGGGGCGCTCACGCCGGCGGACCCGGACGTCGACCCGGATGTGCTGGACGGCCGCAAGCTGGTCGCACCCCCGCAAGCGAGTGCCTGGAGCCCCCGGTCACACGGGCGCCGCGTGCAGGGCACGCAGCCGGCACAGCAGCCGCGTCCGCCGGTGCCAGGGAACGCCGGGATGGTGCCCGGAGTCCGCTGACCAGCGCCTGGGGGAGACTCGCCTCCTGTCCGCACGATGGCCCACTTGAGTTCAAAAAACATGCGCTCTACAGTGGTGAAAGGCGTGCTCCCCCTGGCCGGTCCGGCAGCCATGCCGGACCCCGAGGTCTGGCCCTGGCGGCCGGAAGTCCGGAGGGAACATGGCTGGCGTTGCTGACGCGGCTGGCCTGGATGAGCTGCGGCACGGACAGTGGATCGCGGCACAGTGCCTCGCGCGGCCTGAGCTGGTCGCGCAGGTGGAGAGGGAGATACGGGACCCGTACGGGAAGCGCGGCGTTCAGCCGCTGTGCACCTGGGTTGACTGGCACCGGGGTATGCAGTTGCTGGAGAGGGGCCTGCGACGCGGCAGCGACACGTTCACGGTGGCCGATTACCGTGAGGCGAGCGCGCTGCTGAAGGCGCAGGGGCACCCGTTCGCCGGTCCCCTGTCGGTCCTGGGATCGTATGCCGGGCGCGTGGCGTCGTACCGGGAGTCGTGGGCGCAGCGGTTTGCCTCCAGGGCGTGCACGGCCGGCGAGCTGGCGGCTGCTCAGCTGATAGCCGCCGGGCACGTGCGAGCGCCCGGCGGCGCGTCATGGGCGGGCATCGACGGCACCCGGTACGCCATGGCCATCCAGGCAGGGCCCGGAAGTGGCAGGCGGAGCCATGTCGTCGTCGCGGAGAACGACGCGGACGCCGTCGAGCTGGTGCCGTTCCAGGCAGAGCGCCCTGCCCGGGCGTGGCTGCACAACCGGGCGCGGGGAGCCCAGGGACCGGTGTTCACCAGCGAGACGGGGCCATGGTGCCGGGTCGCCCTGGAGGACGAGGTCCTGGCGTGGCTGACCCGCGCCCCTCATGACAGCCCGCCGTGGGACCTGCTCGGCCAGGTGACGTGGACATCCCACCTGCGAGCCGAGATCTACCGTGCCGCGCAGTCGAACGGCAAGCTGGCCCCTCCGACGAACTCCAGCGACCTGGTGGCCTGGCATATTCGCACCACGTTCACCTACTGGCTGCCCTTCGCGCCCGGCTGGGCGGCCGACGAGATCGGATGGCCAGACGCACGGCACGCCACCGCCTACTTCGACCGGCTGGCGGTGACCCCGGCCAGCGAGCCCAGGCGCTCCGGGCAGCGGAAGCGCTAGCCCGCGCGGATGCCGAGGCCGCCGAACGGGCCCGCCTTTCCGTCCCTGCCGCCGTGACTGCGGCACAGGCGACCCAAGAACCTGGGCGCCGGCTGGTGCCAGGCGACCGGCGGCAACCGATCGAGCCGGGCGCCCGGCGTGGCCAGCGTCCCGCCAGGCAGCCTCAGGTGCAGCTGTCGCCGCCGGTGCAGGCCAGGCGGGCGGGGCTGGAGCCTCGATGAGAGCTTGGCAGTGGAGGCTGGGATGAGCGGCAGGGACAGCTCCCGTACGAGGCAGGCCGTGCGGCAGGCCCGCGAGGCCCGGGCGGCGCGAGCTGGTGGCGAGCAATGCAGCGGTCGGGGAACTCTGCGGGCTGATGCTGGAGGGGGTGCGGGACATGCTCGCTGAGGCCCGGGCGAGCGAAGAACCTCTGGCGGTCGACGAGACCGCAGGCGCTGGGAATCCTCGCATGAGGGCGATGCAGGCTGACTGCTCAGCTTTTGCGCTCGACCCTTCGCGGCTACTCTGCCAGGGATTCTAACTTCGAACCCGTGAGCCGGAAGTGGACGGTGATGGCGCCCGGAGTCGGCGTGGGTCTCTCTGCTGCTGGGCCTGTGGTGTACCTGCAACGGGGAGAGGCCCGGCCGTCGGGTGACGGCCGGGCCCCGCCTGGCTGGGGCTGCCGGCTACGGCAGCTGCCACAGCTGGTTGGCGTTGCCGTTGCAGTCGTGCAACTCCACCGGGTTGTTGTTCGCGGTGGAGGCGTTGGTGTCGTCGAGGCAGCTGTTGTCCGTCGGGAGGTTCCATAGCGACCCGTCGGAGCGGATGATCCACTGCTCTGCCTGGCCGCCGTCGCAGCCGCCGTAGACGATGGCGGTCCCGTTGCTGGTCCCGCTGCCGGTGGGCAGGATGCAGCCGCCCTCGACCTGGAGGCTGCCGTTGGTGCCGACGGTGAAGGCCTCGGACCTGGACGCCGAGTTGCAGCCGATGACCTGGATGGCGGTACCGCCAGTGGTGCCGCCGTTCAGGTCGTACAGGCAGACGCTGCTGGACAGGTCCGAGACGACCAGTCCCGTCGCCGTCGGGTCGCTGAACGGGGGGAGGAAGGACTCGGTCCGGGAGGCGGCGCAGGCGTGGATCTGCAGCGCGGTCCCCGACGTGCTGGCGGGGGCGTACAGGCACATCCCGGAGTTCGGGTTGTACAGGGTGTCGTTCGCGTGCGGGAGCCAGATGACGCCCGCGTTGCTGGTGGCGCAGGTGGCGGCGAGCACGACGGTGGTGCCGGCCGTGGTTCCCGCATTGTCGGCGTCGAGGCAGTGGCCGCTGCTCCACTGGATGGTCCCGTTGGGCTCGAAGGTCCAGTCCTCGGTGGCGTGGGCGTTGCAGGTGTAGATCTCGACCGGGTTCCCGTTGGTGGTCAAGCCGCCGGTGTTGGTCAGGCAGAAGTTGCCGAGGCTGTTGTACACTATGCCGCTGTCGCCACCGGAGCCGCTGAAGGCCAGGGCGGTCGCGGGACTGCCGAGGCCGGCCGGGCCGCTGTAGCCGGCGCCGGGCGTGCACCAGTAGGAGACCGGGCAGCTGCCGTTGGCGTAACCGCTGCTGATGCCGGTCAGGCCGTCGGCGTAGGGGTAGGCGTTCCCCGGCGTGGTGTAGGAGCCGCCCGGGTTCAGGTACGGGTAGGACGCCGGGTACGTGCCGGCTGCGGGGATGCCGGCGAGGCCGTAGATGCCGGCGACGATGGCTGCCGCGACGTCCGTGCCGCCCATGGTGGAGTTGCCGCCGGCGTAGGGCGTGTCGTAGTAGGCGACCGGGTACTGCGGGTCGGCGAGCGCGGCGACGTCGTTCAGCATCCGCTGTCCGCAGTCGGTGTCGGTCTGCCAGGCTGGCTTTGGCTCGTACGCGGAGCAGCCGGACCCTGTGTCGGCCCACGCGGTCTCGTCGTAGCCCGTGGGGGAGGTGGAGTCCGGCGCGAGGGTGGTCCCTCCGACTGCGGTGACGTACTGCGAGGCGGCGGGGTAGCTGACGCCGTAGCCGTTGTCGCCGGCCGGGGCGGTGATCGCGACGCCAGGGTGGTCGAAGTACTGGTCGTAGCTGGTCTCGGCGGAGCCGAGGCTGGCCTCGGCGATGGTCCACGGGTTATCGATCACGTTCGCGCCGAGCGTGACAGCCTCGTCCTCCGCCGTGCCCAGGTCGCTGATGGCCGTAGAGTTCGCCTCGACGAGCAGCAGGTGGCAGTTCGGGCAGGTCGCGGAGATCATGTCCAGGCTGACCGAGGTAGCCGTCGTGAACGCCGAGTCCTCCGCCGGCTCCGGGGTCGTGGTGCCCGCCTGGTTGACCTGGGCGAAGCAGCCGTCGGCCACCGAGCAGGGGGCGAGGCCGTAGTTCGACCGGTACGCGGCCAGGTCGGACGCGGCGTCCGGGTCGTGGTACGGGGTGACGACCGCGACGGTCACCAGGGATCCGCCCGCGGTCGACGGCAGGTTGTACGCGGCCTGCAGGTTCGCCGGGCTGTAGCCCAGCCAGGTGGTCGTGGCTGCGGCGCTGGCCGTGGCGCCGCTCGTCGGCCCGGCTAGGGCCGCGCAGCCCGCCGTGCCCCCTGCGGGCGCCGGGCAGGGGTCGGCGTATCCGGCCGGCAGCGTGTAGCCGGAGTGCGGGAGGACGGTCGCCGGCGGGCCGTCGGCCGATGAGGCGGGGGCGGCCTGCGCGGCGGGAACGGTCACGGCGGCGGCCGCGGCGGCAGCCGCCGCCATGACCGCGAGCCGTCTCATCAGAGGGGAATGCATGAGGTCCCTTCAAGCGGGTGAACCGCCCAGGCGGGCTGGGCAGATGCCAGGGACAAGCATGCGGAGAGCGCCTTGCGGCAAGCTCGCGCGTACCTGGCGGGCACCTCGCGCCGGCCCGGCGGCGGGTCACTTCTCCTGGCGCAGCAGGCTCTCCTCGTCCGTCGTGATGTGGTCGTGGAGCTCCCGCAGGTCGTGGCCGGGGGTCACCCCGTGCTCGTCCCTGGAGTAGGCCCACGCCCGCCGGAACTCCTCCTGCGCGTCGGCCTGCCGCCCGGCCCGGAACAGGGCGAGCATGAGGAGGTACCGGGCGGTCTCGCGGTGCGGGTGCCCGTCGGCGAGGGCCCTCAGGTCGGGTACCAGCGCGCTCGCGGCCCGCGGCGGGCTGAGCCACAGGTCGGCCTCGATCCGCAGTTCCCGGATAATAAGGAACTTCTCCTCCAGGTAGTGCTGGTGCGCCTCGCGCAGGCGGGCGGACGGGATGTCGGCCAGCGGTGTCCCGCGCCGCAGTTGCTCGGCCTCGGAGAGCAGGTCACGCGCCTGCCGCCGGCTCCCGGCGCGCATGGTGGCCAGTCCCGCCCGCAGCAGGGAGTCGAAGCGGCGCAGGTCCACGTCATCGGGGTCGATGGCGAGCCGGTAGGCCGACGGCTCGGTGACGATCAGTGGCGCGTCAGGGCCCAGGCGCTTGCGGAGCCGTCCCGCCAGCGTCCACAGCGACCCTGTCCAGGTGCGGGGCGGGTCATCGCCCCAGACATTCGCCGCGATGACCTCGACCGGCACCGCGCTGCCCGCCTCAACGGCGAGCGAGGCGAGCAGCGTCCGCTCCTGAGGTGGAGTGATTTGCACGTTCTCATCTGCACTCATTACTGACAGTGACCCATAGAGGCCGACCTTCACCGAAGGCTCTTCCTTTCCCGGTCCAACGTGCCGAACAGTCGTGCCGGCCCCGCATCCGCGTGGCGCTAGGTGCGCGCCAGGCCGACGCGAGGCCACGCCGCCATGATTGCATACCGCTGGCATATGACGCCAGAACGCAACATTTGTGCCTTGCGAATCAGTAAGGATCTGCTTCTCTTAGTTAGATCTTAAGGTTCTCTGAGCATTTGGGAGTTCGGGATGTGGCTGCGCAGCCTCCTTGCGGCGGGATCGACGCTCGCGCTGTTCATCGCGGGCGTGTTCATCGCCGTGTCGATGCCATCGGCACCGGGCAGCCCGCCCCGGCCGGTGCAGCTGTCGGGCACGGCGGCGGGCCAGCCGCACCGGGTGCCGGCCACGCAGTCGATCGGGCAGGTTGTCAACGGCAAGGTCGTGCCCGCCACGGCGGGCACGACGGCCGCGGTCAGCCGGTTCATTGGCCCGGCCGCGGTGACCGCCGCACGGGTGCCCGGCGCGGTCCCGCAGCAGCTTGCCGTCAAGCCCTTGCAGCTGCCCGCCCGGGGCAGGCCGGGACCGGAGAAGACCACGGTCCTGGCCCCGGCCGCACCCGCCAGGAAGGCCGGCTACGACCAGAAGACGAGCCGGCAGCTGCCGCTGGCGGCCGCGAGCCAGGTCAGCTACGCGAACGCGGACGGCACGCGGACCCTGTTCGACTACTCGGCGCCGGTTAACTACCGCACCGCGAGCGGCGCCTGGACGCCGATCAGCACTACCCTGGTCCAGGCCGCGGGAGGGCGGGCCGTCTCACAGCAGGCCAGCCCCACGTCGGCGGTCACCCCGTCGGCGATGGTGACCCTCCCGCCCGCTGCCTCCGCTCCCGCGCCAGGCGTGTCGGCCCCGTCCGCGACCTCGCCGGCCGCGGATGCCCCCGCTGCCACGACCCCGCCGCCGGCCGGGGGCTGGACCGAGCAGTCGGTGGCGGCTGCCGAGACGTTCGCCCCGGAGGCGAGCGCGCCGGCCCTGGTGACGGTGCCCGCGGGCAGCGGCAGCGTCTCGTTCGGGATCGCCGGGGCCGCGCCGGCGGCCGGGACGGCCTCCGGCAGCACGGTCACCTACGCCGGGGTGCTCCCTGATGCCACCGTGCGCTACACGGCGGGCAGCGGCTCCGTCAAGGAGGAGTTGATCCTCGCCTCGCCGTCCGCCCCGGCCACCTGGACGTTCCCGCTGCACCTGACCGGTGGCCTGCGGGCACAGCTGGCCTCCGACGGCTCCATCGACTTCACGGATCCCGCCGGCACGGTCGTGGCGGTCGTGCCGCACGGCTCCATGACGGACTCGAAGACCGACCCGCGCACTGGTGAGGGCGCCACGTCCGACGGCGTCACCTACACGCTGGTCACCGTCGGCGGGCAGCAGGCGATCCGGATGACCCTGGACACCGCGTGGCTGGACAGCAGCTCCCGCGTCTACCCGGTGACGGTGGACCCGACCGTCGCGCCGCCGTCCAGCGCCGTCAGCTCGGCCTACTGGACCTACCCGGCCACGGAGAGTCCTGGCGGCGTGTCCGGCACCGAGAGCACGGACAGCGTGGAGGACCTGGCCGGCACCTCCGGGGACTCGACGGCGGCCCGGACGTTCCTGAACTTCTCCGGTGTCGCGACCGCGCTGGCGAACGACACGGTGCTCGGCGCCCGGCTCGGCCTGTTCGATGACTGGTCCTGGAGCTGCTCGCCCCGGCCCGTCGACGTGTACCAGGTCACCTCCAGCTGGTCGGCGGCCAGCACCACCAGCGCCGTGCCGGCCACCGGGACGCTGGTGGGCGACAAGTCGTTCGCCGATGGCTGGGTGCCGCTCGGGGCCACCAGCTCGTCCTGCCCCGCGGCATGGGAGGGCTTCAACCTCAACCAGGCGGGCACCGACCTCGTCAACGGCTGGACCCACGGCACGATCGCCGATGACGGCCTCGCGGTCGCCGCGTCCGCATCGGACACGTATGGCTGGAAGCGGTTCGCGACCGGCCATAACTCCGCCGGCACCGGCACCCCGTTCCTCGCGGTTACCTACACCACCGATGGCGCGACGTACAGCCTGGCCTCCCGGCACCCCGTCACCACCGTCACCCCGGGCCAGGCGGGCCGATTCGCGATCCGCGTGACCAATACCGGGTCGGTCGCCTGGGACGCGAGCGACGGCAACGGCTACCAGATGTCCTATGTCGCCTACAACGCCAAGAACCAGGTGGTCGCGAACCACCCGGTGTTCACGTCGTTCTCCTCCACGGTCAACGCCGGCGGTCCGGACGCTGGCGGCAGTTCGGCGACGGTCGACGTGAACGTCAACGCGCTGACTGCCGGCTACTACCGGATCGTCTTCTCGATGTACTCCGGGACGACGTCCTTCGCAACAGAGTACATCCAGGACCTCCAGATGGGCCTGTACGTGCCGGAGCCGCCGCCGGTGGTCTCCGCCGTGTACCCGCCGACCGGGTTCACCGCGACGACGCTCAGCCAGTCGCTGTCGACGACCGCGACCGCGAGCGGATCGATCAGCTACGACTTCACCCTCACCTGCAAGCCGCTTCCCGGGCAGACCTGCCTGCACTCGACGGTCGACTCCGGCTCGATCCTGAAGCCATACTGGACGCCGCCCGCGGACCAGATGCAGTGGGACACGCCGTATGAGTGGCAGGTCGTCGTCACCGGCACCAGCGGAGGCATCCCGACCCCCAACACGGTCGGCCCGGTCGGCCTGGAGGCGAACCCGCCGCAGCCGCTGATCACCTCCTCCCTCGGCGGCAGCAGCGACCAGGCGTACGACCCGCTGTCAGGCAACTACACCACCAGCGCGACCGACGCCGCGATCAAGGTCGCGGGCCCGCCGCTGGAGATCGACCGGGTCTACAACAGCATGGACCCGAGGACCGACGGGGCGTTCGGCGCCGGCTGGTCCACGGTCGTCGACGCGTCACTGACCGACAACACCAGCACCGTCACCGTGACCCTGCCGTCGGGGCAGGAGATGGTGTTCGGCACTGACGACGACACCAGCACCACCGGGGTCTATGCCCCCCCCGAGGGCAGCCCCGATGTCCTCATGCGCAGTACCTCCGGGGCCTGGACGCTGAAGGACGCCTCCGGAAACGAGTACGTGTTCTTCGCCGACGGCGTGATCAACCAGATCATCGACCCCGAGGGCCACGTCCAGAGCTTCTCGCCCAACTCCAGCAACCAGGTCACGCAGATCACCGACGGCGCGTCCGGCCGGTCGCTGACCCTCGCCTGGTCCGGCACCGCGCCCGGGTCGCGCGTCACCTCCGTCACCACGTCCCCGGCCACGGCGGGCGGCGCCGGCTACACCTGGACCTACGGCTATACCGGCAACGACCTGACCCAGGCCTGCGCACCGGCGACAGTCGGCTCCGGCTGCACCAGCTACACCTACGGCACCGGCTCGAACTACCAGCCCTCCGTCCTGGACGCGAACCCGCGCAGCTACTGGCAGCTGGGCGACGCCACCGGCACCACGGCCGCCGACGAGGTGGACGCCAACCTCGGCACCACCGACGGCACCTACAGCAACGTGACGTCGGTGACTCCCGGGCCGCTGGCGGGCAGCAGCGAGACCGCCGCCGCGTTCAACGGCACGTCATCGGTGACGCTCCCGGCGAACCTGGTCACCGACAGCACGGACGAGGCCGTCGGGCTGTGGTTCAAGATGACCTCCGGGTCCACCAGCGGCGGCGTCCTGTTCTCCGCCGATAACCAGAAGCTGAGCGACTCCACCGGCTACACCAGCAATCACGAGCCGGTGCTGTACGTCGGCACCGACGGGCTGCTGCGCGGCGAGTTCTGGAACGGGTCGGTGAACCCGATCACCTCCACCGCGAAGGTCAACGACGGCAACTGGCACTACGTGGTCCTGTCGGCCGGGAACAGCACCCAGACGATGTACCTCGACGGCAAGTCGCAGGGAACGCGGACCGGCGCGATCGACAACACGAACGAGACCCTCGACACGGTCGGCGCGGGGTTCTGGACCAGCTGGACGGCCGTGTCCGGGAACGCCGGCTACTTCACCGGCGACATCGGCCAGGTCGCCTTCTACTCCCAGCCGCTGCCCGCGACGCAGGTTGCCGAGCAGTACGCCCTCGGCACTGCCGCCTCCGCCGGGCTGACCCGGGTGACACTGCCCTCGGGCAGCGTGTATGAGTCGGTCACCTATGGCACGGCGACCGCCCGGGTGGACAAGTACCGCGACAAGAACGGCGGTGAGTGGCAAATCGGCCAGCCGGCCGTCACCGGCGTCAAGGCCAGCTCCGACAGCCTCGGCAAGGTCCTTTCCTACGTTACCGTCCGGGACCCGGCTGGCCGCTCCGAGACCTACGGCTATGACCTGGTCAACGGCGGCCGGCTCGTCTCCTACACCAACGGCGTCGACCCCGCCGAGCTGTACGGCTACGACGCCGCCGGGAACCTGGCCGCCCAGTCGGACGCTGACGGCAACCTGACCTGCTACACCAACGACATCCACGGCAACCACCTGACGAGGACGTGGTACCCGGTGGAGCCGTCGACGCTGCCAGGCGGCGGCGTCGACACCGTCCCGTCCTGCGCCGGCTCGGCGTCGTCCAACGTGAGCTGCCCCAGCAACGGCATGCCGTGCACCACGTTCTACCACTACAGCGTCTACGACACGGCCCACCCGCTGGACCCGGGCAACGACAAGCTGACCGGCGTCGCGGACGGCCGGTCCGGCACCAGCACCAGCACGACGTACCTGACCCAGTACGCCTACGACGGCTTCGGGCAGCTGACCACGACGACGACCCCGGAGGACCAGCCGGACTTCCCCGGCGGCCGGGTCACGACCGACGTGTACTCCAACGGGTCCACCAACACCGACGGGTCCGCGAGCGCCGGGGCCTACACGGGGCCCAGCACCACGGACCCGACCACCCTGATCCCGCCGGGCCTGCTGGTGTCGGTGACGACCCCCGGCGGCGGCACCACCACGAACTACTACGATGCCCAAGGCGACCTCATGGAGGTCAAGGAGCCGTCCGGCCGGTACACGATCTACAGCTACGACGGCCTCGGCCGGGCCCTCACCAGCACCGTCTACACGTCCACCGACCCCGGCGGGGAGGAGACCAGCTACACCTATGACGCGATGGGCGACCAGCTGACCGTCACCAGCCCGCCAGTCACGAACACGGTCACCGGGGTCACCCACCAGCTTGAGGACACCTACGCCTACGACGCGGACGGGAACAAGGCCTCCCTCACCCAGTCCGACATCGCGGGCGGCGCGCAGGCCGACCCGACCCGGACCACGACGTGGACGTACAACTCCCACGACCAGGTCGCGTCCGAGACCCAGCCCGGCGGCGCCACCACCGGCGGCACCGCACAGCCCCAGGGGGCGGCCTCCGCAGACCCGCAGGGCGCCACCACCGGCTACGAGTACGACGGGTTCGGCAACGTCTCCCAGGTCACCGACCCGGACGGAAACCAGTACCGGTACACGTACAACGAGTACCAGGAGCAGGCCAGCGAGACCCTGTACACGCCGTCGCGGAACGAGGCCTCCTCGACGGCGACCTGCACCGCGCCCACGACGCAAGACCCCGACGGCGGCTGTGACCTGGTCCTGAAGTCCAGCGCGTACGATCCGGCGGGCCTGCTCGCCGCCACGACGGACGCGATGGGCCGGATCACGAACTACACCTACGACCACGACGGGGAGCTGATCGAGCAGTCGCGGACCGACCCCTGCTCGGCGGCCAGCCCCTGCACGACGATCGCCCCGTGCACCCCGACCGCCCAGTGCACCAGCGGCACGACGGGCACGATGACCGTCTACACCTACGACGGCGCGGGCGACAAGGTCAGCCAGGCCGTCTCCATGACTCGCAGCGGCGGCGTCAAGGCCACGACGACGACCAGCTACGCTTACGACCCCAACGGCTGGGTCCTCAGCGAGGCCGTTGACGCCCCGCCATCCGGCGCGACCATCACCGCGGGCTACGCGGACCGGACCACCAGCTATACCTACGACGCCGACGGGCACGTCGCCACCACGACGGTGGGCACCGGCAGCGGCGCGGCCGTCACCAGCGACGTGTACAACCCGGACGGGACCCTGCAGTCCCAGGCGGTCCAGGACGGCACGGCCAGCGACACCACCAGCTGGACCTATGACCAGAACGGCCAGCCGCTGACCGAGACGTCCCCGCTGGGCAACATCTCCGGCGCGACCGCCGCCGACTACACGACGACCTACGCATACGACGCCAACGGGAACCTGGTCACCGAGACCGGCCCTCCGGTCCCGGTCCAGACGTACGCGGTGCAGACGGCGACGACCGAGCAGCCGGTCACCACCTATGGCTACGACACGTTCGGCGACCGGACGCAGGTGGTGGACCCTGACCTGAACCAGACCAGCACGACCTACGACGGCGGCGGCCGGATCCTGTCCGTTACCAGGCCGTCCTACACGCCGCCGGGCGCGACCGCGCCGGTCGACGGCACGACGACGTACGGCTACGACGAGGACGGCAACGTCACCTCGGTGACCGCCCCGGACCCGTCCGCGTCCGGCCCCGGCCAGGCCGGCACCGTCACAACCTCTTACGCCTACGACGCCCTCGGCGACGTGACCTCGGCCACGCAGCCCCTGGCCGCCGGCCAGTCCGCGCCCGGCACCACGACGTACGCCTACGACGCCGACGGCGAGCAGCTGTCGGTAACGTCCCCTCTGGGATACCAGACGTCGCAGACCTACGACTACTTCGGCCGGGTCGCCACGTCCACGGACGCGCTGGTGCACAAGACGAGCTACGGGTACGACTACCTGGGCGACAAGACGATGACGCAAACCCCCGGCGGGCCCGTCGCCACCGCGACGTTCGACGGCGCCGGCGACCAGCTCACCAGCACCGACGGCGCGGGGAACACCTCGTCGCTGTCGTATGACCCGCAGGGCCAGCTCGCGACCGCGACGGCGCCGGACGGGTCATCGGAGGCCTACGGCTATGACCAGGCCGGGAACCTGACCACGGTCACGGACTACGGGCCGCCGCCGTCGGCGGGCGCGGCGGCGCCGCAGCTGCGGCAGGAGTCGTTCGCCTATGACGCCAGCGGCGACCAGACGTCGGCCACGGACTGGAACGGCAACACCGCCACCACGGCCTATGACGCGGCCGGGCACGTGCTGGCCCGGGTCCAGCCGGTGTCCTCGTCCTCGTCGATTACCGAGTCGTTCGGCTACGACGCCGCAGGGAACCAGACGCTGGTCACCAGCGGGAAGGGGAACCAGACCTGGACCACGTACAGCCCCTGGAACCAGGCCGCCTCCGTCATCGAGCCGCCGGCCACGACCGGGCAGGCGGCCGCTGACCGGACGTGGACCACGTCCTACAACGGGGCTGGCCTGCAGGCCGGGGCGACGGAGCCGGGCGGGGTGTCGCTGGCCTACGGCTATGACCAGCTCGGCAGCCTGCTGTACGCCACGGGCAGCGGGGGCACGGCGTCCACGGCGTCCAGGTCGTTCACCTGGGACCTGGACGGCCGGATGACCTCGGCGTCGACCCCGGCCGGGACCGACGCCTTCACCTACTACGGCAACGGGGCCCTGGACACCGCGTCGGGGCCTTCAGGGTCATCGGCGTACGCCTACTACGCCGACGGACTCCCGCAGGCGGTGGCCGACGCGGCCGGGACCACCACGTACGCCTACGACGCCGCCGGCCGCCTGGCGACTGAGCAGGACCCGCTGACCGGCGCGACGCTGACCTGGGCGTACAACGCGGACAGCAATCCCACGTCGGTCTCCTACGCGACCGGTGGCGTCCAGGGGCCGGTGCAGGCCTACGGCTACAACGGCCTGCAGCAGCTGACGTCGGACACGGTGACGTCGCCGTCGGGGACGGTGCTGGCGTCGGAGGCCTACGGCTACGACAGCGACGGGAACGTGACCTCGCAGGCGACTGGCGGCCTGCTGCCCAGCACGCAGGTCACCTATGCCTATGACGACGCATCCCGCCTTGTCTCCTCGGTGTCGGGCGGGACGACGACGTCCTATGGCTATGACGCTGACGGGAACCTGACCCAGGACGGGCCGGCGACAAGCAGCTACAACGGCCAGGACCAGGTCACCTCCTCGGCCAGTTCCTCCGGCACGGCCACGTACTCCTATGACCCGGACGGGTCGCTGGCGTCGCAGTCGGGGCCGGGCGGGACGACGGCGTTCACCTCCGACGCGTTCGGGCAGATGATCACCGCGGGCGGGGAGACGTACGGGTACGACGCGCTCGGCCGGCTGGTCTCGTCCGCTACCAGTACCACGGCCGCGTCGGTGGCGTACGCGGGGACGGGCCAGCAGGTCGCGTCGGACGGGACGGGCCTGTACGCCTACGGCCCGTCCGGGGCCGAGACCTCGGCGCAGGCGGCCGGGGGGACGGGCTACCAGGTCCTGGCTGACCAGCACGGCGACGTGACGGCCACGTTCTCCCCGTCCGCGGCTGCCTCCACCCTGGCCGGGTGGGCGACGTACACGCCGTGGGGCACCGCGACCGTGAGCGGCACGATGCCGGGGACCGGCTACCAGGGCGACTACACCGACCCGGCCACGGGCCTGGTCCGCATGGGCGCCCGCTGGTACGACCCGGTCACCGGCGCCTTCACCTCCAACGACACCATCGCCGGCGCCCCCCTGCCCATCACCACGGACGGCAACCCGTACGCCTACGCCGGCGGCAACCCCCTCACGAACGTCGACCCGACGGGGCACGATTTCTGGGGTGCAGTCCAAAACTTCTTCTTCCCGCCCGAGAAGTACAATCCCGCGAATGTAGCCAATGCCTGCTGGTCGTGCGTGCAGCAGGCGGAGGGCGTCGCGGCAGTATGGATGTTCGGCGGCTTTGGAGCCGATGGCGGAATAGATGCCGAAGTAGGCGTCGATGAGTCAATAGGGTACGACGACGAGCAGGTAGCCTCTGCCGAATACGAAGAATTGGCTAACGAAGACGCCCCCGCGATGGAGGGAGGGCAGGAAGAGGAAGCCGCCGAGGAAGCGCAGGCCGAGGCCGAGGACCAGTACGAGTACGAGCGGGAGACCGCCGCATCCGATGAGTCCGCAGGCGGCACGCGGTCAGGCCGCACCAGCGGTGGCTCCACTCCCTACCAGCCCCCTGCGCCCCCGCCTCCGCCCCCGCCACAGAACGCGTACGCGACCGGTGAGGCAGTCCCGCCTGGCGAGATCCCGTCCGCGATCACCAGCGACCCATACATCACGGCCGAGCCAACAACCCCCGCAGCCGACCTCAGCGAGCCCATCAGCCCCAGCGATGACATCGTCGAGCAAACCGACCCAGGACCCGGCAAGACGGTCATCAAGGGGACAGCACCCGCCCCAGGCGAGGCCAACGGCCAGGCCAGCAGCAGCGCCCAGGCCGCCAACGGCGACGACAGCGCCCTCATCGACGACCCCGTCACCGATGCCGGCAAACCCGAAACCCCCACCGCCAATGACCCCAGCGGATCCAGCCTCGACCCTTCATGCGGCGGAGAGTCCTTCACCGCGGATACCCCTGTCCTGCTCGCCAACGGGAAGACGGTCCCGATCGCGGACCTCAAGCCCGGCGACAAGGTCATCTCGGTCGACACGAAGACCGGCAAGACCGAGGTCAGGACCATCCAGGCGGTCCTAGTCCACCACGACACGGACCTGTATGACCTGACCGTCAAGTCCGGTGGCAAGACCGAGGTCATCGACACCACGTCCAACCACCTGCTCTGGGACCCTTCACTGAACAAATTCCTACCCGCCAGTAACCTCAAGCCTGGCACCCACCTCAAGACCCCCGACGGCCAGGCGGCTGTGGTGGTCGGCGGCTCGGTCCCGGCCGACCAGGACGGCTGGATGTGGGACCTGACGGTTCAAGACGACCACGACTTCTACGTCGAGCCTGCCGTAGTCCTCCCGCCCTCGCGTGCCGGGCCGACGAGGGCAGGCACTGAAGCGGCCGGCGTCCCTGTTCTTGTCCATAATTGTGGGACTGGAACGGTATATCGAAGTGACACCCGCGGCCCCGATGAGATATTCAACAGCGGGTTCGAGCCTCGCGGGTCAAACATGGATATCATGGAGCACGCGTCCGGATACTCTACGGATTCCGGGTACGTGTCAACGACGAAATACGAGAGCATCGCCCAAGGGCGCGGCGGGAATGTCTATCACATTGATGGCGTAGATGGAGTGGACGTGAACGAGGCGTGGCCGGATAATCCGTTCGCGAGCGAAGAGGAGATTGCAGTTCCTGGCAGTGTCGATCCCAGCAGGATCATAGGCGTCCGGCTCCAGGACGGGACATGGATGGATAATCCCAATTACGTGCCTCCAGGGGAGTGATTTAGATGCTTCCCCTCACTGCTGCGAGTCGTGACGGAAGGTCGGAGGTGATCCGCTTGGGCATCGACGACCCGGCTGGCTCAAGCATCAGACTCGTCCGTGCTGGCGGAGAGGAGACAGTACATGCGGGTGTCGATCTCTTTGAATGCCTTCAAGGCGTTCGCCGCCATCTCGAATCCGAGGGCCTTCTGGTGTGTTGTCAAGGTGCGCGGCCGGGCGTATTCCCCTCCGGGATGTCCCGCCAGATGTCAAACGGCCGGTATGCATACCCCTTGAGAAGGGATCCGCCACTCACGGATGCGGATCTGGTAGATATATTTGCGCCTGCCGAAATATCTGAGGTTGGCACGGTCGATGATCAGCGTCGCGCCGTTGCCAAGTTCTTCGGATTTCCGGGTGGAGGCTAGTGGTATCCGTAGTGGCCTGGTCGTTTTCCGGTTGCGTGTCGGATGGCGCTGACCAGCAAGGCGGTGTTGTGGCCGTCGAGGCCGGTGACGGTGTCGCGGAGGTCGACGGGGATTCCGCCTGCGAGGCTGGCTGCTAGCTGGAGGATGCGTCGTTCGCCGCCGGAGCAGGGCAGTTCGCCGGCGTGGAGGGCGGTGATGGCGGAGTCCCAGTCGATGGCGGCCATCGGGGTGGTGCCGTCGCTGATGCTGGTGCCGTGCTCGATGAACCTGCTGGTGAAGTCGTGGCGGCGGAGGAACGCGCCGTTGCTGATCAGAAGTTCTGTGCCCGCTTCGAGAGGGTGGAGGCCGGTGGCGCAGTTGCGGAGGGCGGCTGTGAGGTCACTGGCGTCGTTCACGGGGGCCTTCCAGGGTGGTGGCGATGTCGCGGTAGGCGGGGATGCCGAGGTGGACGTGCTCGGCGCGGCGGGCCTGGGTGAGGCCGGCCTGGGCGAGCTTGTTGTTGGCGGCGTCGAGGCTGACGCGGAGTCCTTCGGCTTCGCCGGTCCAGCCTTCTCGCCCGGCCTCGGCGATGCGGTTGATGAGGTTGTCGCGGATCTCTTCGAGGCGGTGGCGCTGGGCGGGGTCGATGCGGAGCATGGGGCACCTGATGCAGGAGTGCTCGTGGATGCATGGTGTCGAGTAGGCGCGTCCGCAGTCGCCGAGTGCTAGTTTTCGGTGTTCGAAGTGGCCGAGGAACTCGTCCCACTCGGCGTCGGTGGGCGAGCGGTACTCCTCGCTGGGCCGGGCGGCGCGGCGCTGGGCGATGAAGGCGCGGTGGCCGCGGATGGCCTCCTCGGGGTAGACCGCTTTATAGCCCATTGTGGTGTTTATGTCCTCGTGTCCGAGGATGAGCTGGGCGATGTGCGGGGGCATGCCGTTGAGGATGGCGTCGGTCGTCCAGAGCCTTCTGAAGTCGTGGGGCTGGAAGTCCAGGGGCCTGCCGCCGGTGCCGGTGATGCCGGCGGCGGCGGGGGCCTCGCGGAGGAGGTCGCGGATGGTGGCGCCGGTGATGGGGCGGTTCTCCAGGCCGATGCGCCGCTGGAACAGCAGGGGCATGGGCGGGGCTCCAGACGCGGTCGTGGGGGTCGTAGGCCGGGGCGAGGGGGACGGCGCCGTCGGCGCCGCGGACGCGGGTGATGATCGCGGACAGAGCGTCGGCGAGCTCCGGGCCGATGACGAGCAGGCGTTCCTGGTCGTTCTTCGACGGGGCGATCGACAGCAGCGGGACCAGTTCCCCGGTGGAGGGGAGCCGGTACTGGACCAGGCTGTGGTGGGACAGCTCGGTCAGCTCCTCGACGCGGATGCCGGTGTGGCGCAGGACCTCGATGGCGGCCCACCGCCAGAACGCGTGGTCTTCCTCGCGGGTCAGGTTGCGGCGCTTGCCGGCGGCGGCTCCTCGGCCCAGGCGTGGCGGGAGTCGCGCAGGAGCGCGGCCCTGCGGAGCTCCTGCCCGCCGGCGGTGAACAGCTCGCCGGGCGGGGTGGCGAGGGCGGCCTCCAGGCGGGCGGCGGCGTCCCGGCGCTGGCGGTCGACGCCGGCGATGAGGGCGGGCAGGACGGGGAGCCTTTCGCGGGTGCGGGCGTCCATCCGCGCCTTGACCCGTGACCTGTCCTTCTTGTGCTGGATGTCGCTGGCGCGGACGGGGCAGGGGGCGGCCCAGGAGCCCCAGCGGGCCGGGTCGTCCAGGGCCCACTGGGCGAGGTCGAGGTAGAAGCCCCGGACGGAGGTCATGGCGTCGCCGGCTGTCTGGCGGGGGACCTGCTGCTGGTCGCCGCCGGGCGCGCGGACGGTCCTGAACTGGATGCGCTGCTTCCAGGCGGCGGCGACGTCCGGGGCCAGGTGCAGGGAGCTGATGCCGTGGTGGTGGGCTTCGAGGTCCTTCCAGAACCGCTTGCCCAGCGTGATGGCCAGGCCGGTCAGGGAGCTGTAGTCGATGGCGGGCTGGCGCTCGCGCAGGTAGTCCACGAGCAGGTCCCGGACCGGGCGGCAGGCCAGGTCATAGCGGTCGATCATCTGCTCGATGGTGAGCTGGCCGGCGAACCTGGCGCTGAGCATCCGGACCGTGGACGGCGCGGAGGGCGGGAAGACGCCGGCCGCGGACAGGAGCTGGTAGAAGAACGGGCTGAACGGGTTGGTGCGGGGCCGGCGTCGAGCACGGACTGGCAGACCCCCAGCAGCTCGACGCAGTCGCCGGGGGTGATGGCGGCGACGGTGCCGCCCTTGGCCGCCATGATCGCCGCGACCCGCTCCATCGCCTGCTCGAAGGTGTTCCGCCCGGTCGTGGTCGCCTCCCGCAGCGCGCTCAGGGCCGCGATCCCGGCGGGGTCGCGGACGCGGCCCATCTCGTCGGACAGCCGTGCCGGGACGGGCCTCGTCACCAGCCACGCGATGCCCGGGCGGATCACGTCGGCGCAGATCAGCTGGACCATGCCCGCGCCGAGCCGGGAGTGCAGGCCCCCGCCCAGCGGGCCGAGCCGCCCGGCGCCGTCCAGGTCGCCCATGACGCGGTCGCGCCAGTCCCCGGGGTGGACCGCGTTGATGCCGGAGGCGTTCCACCGCTGCTGCCACGTCGCGCCGGGGTGCAGCTCCAGCCAGTCGAGGACCTTCAGGATGCCGAGCTTGCGCCAGTGCCGGGCGCTGGCGTCGCCGAGCGCGATCGGCGGGGCGAGCATCCGCCGCGCCACCGCGAACCGGTCCGCGGCCGTCTCCGGCCACGATTCCAGGGCCGGCCGCGGCGGGAACTGCTTCATCACCGCGAGCGCGTCGGCGCTGAGCTGCGGAGACCGGCCGGAACGCGCGGTCACCGCGGCGGTCACCAGCGGCCCTTCCCGAACAGCACGTCCAGGCTCTCCGCCCGGTAACCCGGCGCGGGCGCCGGCGCGACGGGCCTGGGCCGGGCCTGCCGGCGGTGGTGAGCCAGCGCGGCCTCGATTACGTCCTGCGCCGTGGGCACGACGTAGATCTGCGTGGTCGACAGCGAGGCGTGACCAAGAATCCACTGCACGTCGGTGATCGGCATGCCGGGATCACGGGCGAGCCGGTAAGCCGCGGTGTGGCGAAGGGCGTGCAGCGTCCACCCGGCGCCGGCCGCCGCGTTCGCGCGGTCGAACATCGCCCTGGCCGCGTGGTAGCCCAGCGGCCCGAACGGGCGCCGCAGCGTCCGCCACAAGGGATCGTCCGGCCCAGCGGGCGCCAGCCCGTGCATCTCCTGCTGGTACAGCCGCAGCCACACAAACGCGTCCGGCGACGCAGGAAGCGGCTGCATGGCCCGCGATCCCTTGCGGATCACGGTGATGAGCTGCTGCCCCGGGTCGGCCCCGGAGCAGGTGGCGGTCAGCAGCTCCGAGGCCCGCGCGCCGGTCGAGACCCAGAACGCGACCAGCGCCCGGTCCCGGTTCGACCCCAGCTTCGCGAACAGCTCGTTGAACGCGCTGTCGGGGATCTGCCTGGGCACCCGCTGCGGCACCCTCGGCCGGAACAGGCCGGACTTCTGCTTCGGGAACGGGTCGAGCGGGTTGTGGTGCGCGTGCGCCCGCCCCGGACGGGCCAGCGGGAACGGGTTCACGATCGGCCCCGTCCCCGCCTCCAGGTGATAGTCGTAGAACTTCCGGCAGACAGTCTCGCAGTGCGCTGCCGTCGACGGCGCGTACCTCCCAGCTCGGCTGGCCCCATCCGACGCACCGCCGGGGCCGGCAGCGAGCTGGAGACGCCGGCAGAAGTCCCTGGCCTCGGCCCTGGTCGCCTGGTCCCACGGGACGCCCGCCGCCCAGCAGAACCGGAACCACCGCAGCAGCGCGAACGAGTACGACCGCTGCGTCGTCGCCGGACGCCCCGCCGCCTGCAAGTCCCGCAAGTACTCTGATACCGGCCCGATCCGGACGCCAGCCGGGTCGCTCAGCCAGTACGGCTCCCACGGGTCGCCGGTCTCGACCAGCGCCCCGCTCGCGGGAACCGCGAGCGACCCGAGATCTCGGAACGTGCCATCATCGTCACCTTCGGTCATGGCCAGTGACCGTAACGACCGCCATCCCAGCACGTCAGGAGAATCATGACCCGGACCTAGCTAGTTCAGTCAACACACCGGTCAACCACAAGTGGGTCAAGGCCGCCAACCTCAAGGTGGGCGAGCACCTGAAGACCTCGGACGGCACCGACGCCACGGCCGACGGCGGCAGCATTCCCGCCGACCACGACGGCTGGATGTGGGACCTCACCATCCAAGACGACCACGACTTCTACGTCGAGCCGGACGTGAGTGATGCCCTTGCAGTTCAAGGCGGCGAGCCAATTTTGGCCCACAACATAAATAAGCCGATTCAGGGGACATGCGGACCGAACGGCGAGCCTGTTTTCGGGATTCCGCAAGGTTCGAGTGGCGGGCCGACTGAGTTTAACAGGATTACTCCGCAGACCCTCCGGGATTACAACATTGGCGTAAACGCTGATCCGGCAGAGCCAACACCAATGTGTTCTTACTGTCGAGTGAATCCGGCCACATCGGTCGATCGCGTTGAGGCGCGCATCAACGGCGGAAACTTGGACGACTCTAACCTCACGCCGGCGTGCACGTTCTGCAACAGCTCAAAACAGAGCAGGATGGCGCCGCTGAACCCACCGCCGGGCTATGTGGGATCCTGGCCGCCGGCATGGTGGCCTGCCCGAATGCAGCAGACTGTACAGAACCCGAGACAGATCCCGTAAGCTGTGGGGGTCGCCGTGATGGCGACCCCCACTCGCACTAGGCGTCCTTGGAGACACGGTGGCAGATTCCGGCCAGATTAGTTACGTCATGCATGAGGCCCCTGCATGGCGTCCCGATGAAGGCTACATCGCCATGATTGACCTTGCGCCTTTCGGGTTCCCTGACCTTAACGAGCAAATTTGGCTCAAGCAGGTGGGTGAAGCGCGCTACGAGGTGCGTTGTGTCCCATTCAGGGCGTATGGAATTGCGTTGGGCGACGAGGTGGAACTGCATGACGGCCGATTTGTTTCCCGAGTCGTCCAGGATTCGGGCAGGCGTGTGCTACGGATCTTCTTCACTAATCCTCGTCCCCTCGAGAACGGTGATGATGCGCGCGAGGCGTTGACCAGAGAACTTGATTCGGCAGGACTTCTCAGCGAATGGAGCGGCGACAGGCACATAGCAATCGATGTGCCAGCAGGGGCAATTATGCAAGGTGTCTATGACTCGGTAGCCGGAGAAATAGAAGCCGGCTCCGCCGCCTGGGAATGGGCCGATTCTGAACCCTTCAGGTACACGGCCCGCACTAGGGCACCGGAATGAGACCTGTAGTAACGTAAGTACTCGGAAGTCCTGTGAGAGGTCTCTGTCCTCGACCCAAGAGGTTAAATTCAACGAAGCTGATTTCCAGGTCGATGGCCTCCGTGCTGCGGCGATTCGATGGGCGGGAATGTACTTCGGCCTTCCGGGGCACCGGATTGGGGAGATTTCGACAGGTCCTCTAATAGGTATATTTTTGATTTTACCGGAATGGCATGACCGGGGGGACTGTTGAAGATAATCCACGGGTGATGCGGGCAGCTTCTTGCGGAAGTGGCTTGTTGCTTATGGCGCGATAGGTTCGCTGGATTCCCCGACTTCTGTATCATCGCGGACGTGGATTGCGGAGGTGAATCAAAGCCGCTAAACGCCGCAGTGGGGAAAAGATTGTAGATCTTGTGAAGATTGCGATGAAGCTACCGCTGCCGAGCGTGCGGAGGCTAAGCGAGGAGGGGCGGCACATGCCTAAAGATGAGGATGTGGCCGAGCTTGCGACATGCGAACTAGGACGGGGGCCGAGTATTGGCTTTGGGAATGTGGTTATTCGACTATTGCAGAATCGAAATTTCGACTGGTCGTCAATTATGCGCGTGATGGCGCTGGTTGCCGGCCAGTACCTGTCGATGAGTGATTATGCCCGTATTAGGGCAGGCCGTAGAGAGGTAAGGCCTGCGGAAAATGTCAATTTTTCAATAGTGCTTGGGGTTGACGTAGGTGCTATGGCTGCACTCTCAGAGGTGGATGATGGCATGGTTGGGGAGGCGGGCAAGCTTCAGAGGGAAATATCCTGGCTTATATGGGATATGCGTAGTCTTGATGTCCGACAGATAGATTCAATGATTCGCTTCAGTTCTCAGCTTTCGCGGTTATGCGACGGTTGTCATGGCCCGTACAGTCGCGGCCCCGACTCGGTGATCCCGGGCATCGGCATGCCCGGGACGGCGGTCTTTGCTGCCTGTAGTACCTCTCAAATGCTGCTGCAGGGTCTGACCTGGCTGATTACGCGGCGGGCGGCCGCCACGGGCCTGGTCCACATGGGCGCCCGCTGGTACGACTCGGTGACCGGCGCCTTAACCTCCAGCGACACCGAGGGCGGCACCCCCCTCCCCATCACCATGGACTGCACCTGCTGTCCCCTGCCGAGCTGCAGGAGTTCGACAACGCGGTATGCCCCGCACACGGTGCTCCAGCCGCTTGGAAGAGTCCGATCGACGGAGCCGCGAACTGCCAGTGACGCGGCCTCCGTCAGAGGGCAGCGGCTGCCACACGACGGACAGCCGAAGGCGGTCTACTCGGCCCGGCTGGCCCCAGCCTGCTCAACGCAGCGAGGGCCGCGCTTGACCGTGGAACTGCCGCGTGTTGACGCTACGCGGGAGGCACTACCACGGTTCTTACCCTGTCGGGGGAGTGTGTGTCCTGTCCCGCTACAGATGAGGCACGGGCAACGCCCTGAGCTGGAATGCCTCAAGTACGTGAGACAGACGAGAGCGCTCGTCGTCCCGCTGATGACGAGGCATCTCCGCGACGCCCGACGGTCGCGCTGTTGGCATAACAGCAGGTCAGGCCCGTATCCGTCCCATCAATCTGAGGCAAGAGCACCAGATGCCTCACGTCGATGAGACTGCCTTGTCATTTGCCAGGAGCATGGGACCAGGGTGTTGCCACGACCTAGGGACCACGTTCGGCTGCCGGATCATCTTGGGGCAGCTGACGGGGTTAGTCAAGCTGGGGGCATTGCGGGCCGCTGCCGGCGGCGGTAGGACTCGCCTTCGACGATGAGCTCGTGGCTGGTGGAGGCGAGGCGGTCGACGGCGGACTGGGCGAGGAGGGGGTCGCTCATGAGGGTGACCCATTCGTCCGGGGTGCGGTTGGATGTGACGATGGTCGGGTTCTTGCGGTGCCGTGCGACGACCAGCTCGTAGAAGTCGGCGGTGGCGAGCTCGTCGAGGGCCTGGAGGGCGAAGTTGTCGATGATCAGCACGGTCACGGCGGCGAGGCGGCGGTGCTCGGCTTCGGTGCTGTTGTCGAGGCGGGCGGCTTTGAGCTTCTTGAAGAGGTGGTCGGCGCGGGCCATGGTGACGGTGAGGCGGCGGCGGACGGCGATGTGGCCGAGGGCGGTGGCGAGGTGGGTCTTGCCGACGCCGACGGTTATCCACGGGACATGACCCGCCCTCATCAATGTCTTCAACGATCTTGATCTGCACTCTCTGTCATCGTTGCTGAGGTCTTATCCATGGGGTTTCAGCAGCGATAAGGAGCAAGGATCGTGGCTTACTGCCTGCCGGTGCGGCCCGGATCCGGGGAGCGGACGTGGACGGTAGTCGATGCTTCATATGCCACGGTCGGTCCGGTCGAGGAGTGGCTGGAAGCGCACCGTTACCTGTGGTCGCCGAACACGGTCCGCGGCTATGCGACGTCGCTGGCGCAGTGGTGGACATTCCTCGAACAGCGCGGTGAGACCGGGCAGTGGACGGAATCCGGGGTCCCGGCCGTTGCCGGGTTCGTGTCGTGGCTGCGGAACGGCCGGACCGTCGAACGCTCCCTGGCCGTGCCGGATGATGCGCCGTCAGCGGAGACGCTGCATGCCCGGCTGGCCGCGCTGGTCTCGTTCTATCAGTGGCAGGCAGCCGTTCATGACGTGCCGGTCGCGGGCCGGCTGATGCGGGGGAAACCGTCGAGGGCGCCGTCACGGGGGCTGCTTGCTCACCTTGACGCCCGCCACGGCCCGGCCCCGTCGTCGCTGGTCAAGGTCCGCCGCCGGCGGCGGGACCGTCCCCCGCTGCTGCTGCCGCAGGAGATCCAGGCGATCATCGACGGCTGTGCGTCCTGGGACACGACGGCGGGCGACTGGAGGGGCAACCTCCGCGACCGGCTGATCTTCTCCATGCTTGCGGAGACGGGCATGAGGCTGGGCGAGGTGCTGGGCATGACGATCGGCGACTTCGTGATGGGCCTGGGCGGCACCGCCTATATCGAGGTGACGCCGCGGGCCGGCAACGCCAACGGCGCCCGGGTGAAGATGATGCGGCCTCGGCGCGTCCATGTCGGCGCGGACCTGGAGCGGCTGTTCGCCGACTACCTGACGCACCTGGCCTGCCGGGCCGCCTCCCTCGGCCTGGAGATCGCGCCCGGCTCGCCGCTGCTGGTCAACCTGGACCGGCCCCCGCTGCTGGCCGCGATCCGGGAGGGCACCGTCCGGGACAAGGTGGCGGCGCTGAAGAAAAAGGGCATCGGCCCGGCCGGGTGGACGCCGCACTGGTTCAGGCATTCTCATGCCTCGGCCCTCCTGCTGGCCGGGACGCCGGAGTGGGTGGTATCCCGCCGGCTTGGCCATGCCCACGTCCAGACCACGATTGACCTGTATGGCTGGGTCCGCGAGGACGACGACCTGCGGGCGGCGGCCAACTGGAAGTCGTACACATCGTCGTGGCAGGTGTCCGGTGCCCGGTGAGCGCCCGGGACTGCGCCTGGCCGGCGGCGAGGATCCGGTCTGGGGGCTGTGGTCGCAGCTGCCCGTGCCCTGGCGCGGCCCGGTCATCGGCGACGGCATCGAGGACTGGGCGTCGATCACCGAGAACGACGACTACCGGATCAACCTGACGGGGCTGCCCGGGGTGATCCAGGCCGAGCTGGCGTGGATGGCGCACTGGCAGGCCGCGGACGGCACCCGCTCGTCTGTGCTGGCCATCAGCCAGCTCGCGAACATCTTGCGCAGGGCGATCGCGGAAGGCCATCCGTTCCCTGCGTCGATCCGGCAGATGGACTGGGACGACGCGGCGGCGCTGCAGTCGTGGTTCTACGCGTCGCGGTGGGGGCGTTTCCCGCCGCACGGGGTCCGTGCCCGGCTGCGGGTCATCTTCCGGTTCGCGCGCACCGCGCTGATCGCGGCCTGCCACGACGGGCACTGGTGGGAGCTGGACTACTGGCATCCCCGCTGCGACGGGCGGATCCCGCTGTCAGGACGCGAACCGCAGGCGCACTACGGATGCTCGCCCGCGCTGATCACCCGCCCGTGGCTCAAGGAGGCGGCCAAGTGGTACCTGGGCACCACGCTGGAGTCCGGCGCGCTGCGCTGGAGCACTGTCAGCCAGGAAAGACTGCCGTGCCTGCACCGGTTCGACCGGTGGCTGGCAGCCGCCTTCGGCGACCCCCGCGAGGTCCTGTCCGACCCGGCCGCAGCGGCGCAGCAGGCCGCGGCGTTCCGCCGGTGGGCCGCTGACCCGGCTAACCGCAGCGATCCCGGCAGGCCTCGCCGGGGCCCGGCGAAAGTCCACCCGCGGCTCGTCAACGACGACCTGCGGTCAGTCGCCGAACTGCTCGCCTTCATGGCCGCTAACCAGGCCGAAGCCGGCCGTGTCCTCGGCCCTCTCGCGGTGCCGTGGGCGGCTGTCACCGACGCCTATGCCGCCTGCTGGCTGCGGCAGGTCACCAGGATCGCGCACACGCGGGTACTCAACGAGGCCAACTACGTCGATGACCACGCCCTCGCGCAGGTCACCGCCGCACTGCCGCTGCTCGGGCTGCCGGGCGGTGAGCAGATGATCATCACGCGAGGCGATGGCGAGCAGATCACGGCCAGCGGCTTCGGTGACCCGCAGGCCATGCGCATGATCCTGCTGCAGATCCTCACCGGCCGGCGGTCCAGCGAGATCCGCCATTGCGACTTCGACTGCCTCTCACCGGCCACCGGGCGGGCTGTCGAGGCTGCCGAGGGCGAGCAGATCGCCCGGTTCCGCTACGCCCAGACCAAGATCGACATCGCTCCCGACACCATCCTGGTGGACTCCGAGGTCGTGGCGATCATCGAGGAACAGCGGCAGTGGGTCCGGAACCGGTTCCCCGGCATTCAGCCCAGGCACCTGTTCGCCCAGCTCAGCGGCAACCGGTCTGCCGGCAAGCCTTACCCGTCGGGCACCTATACGTTCCGGCTGCGCGAGTTCAGCAAGGTCGTCCAGATCACCGATAGCAAGAACATGCCAGTCGGGCTCAGCCACACCCACCGGTTCCGGCATACCAGGCTGACCCGGCTGGCTGAGCTCGGCCTGCCCGTCCACGTCCTGCAGCGCTATGCCGGCCACGCGACGCCGACGATGACCCTCCACTACATCGCCCAGCGGGAAGAGCATGCCGAGCAGGCGTTCCTCGCGGCCGTCAAGCTCAAGGCCGACGGCACCCGGGTCACGTTCTCCCGCGAGGACCATGACGCCATGCACCTGCTCGGCCGCGCAGACCGGATCCTGCCCAACGGCTGGTGCCTGCTGCCTCCCCTGCAATCTTGCAGCAAGGGAAACGCGTGCCTCACCTGCGCCGTCTATGTCACGGACAGCACCCACCGGCAGGCCCTCGAACGGCAGCTCGCCGACACGAAGGCGCTCATCGACCGGGCCACCGGCGACTTCCGGCAGCGTCACGGCCGGCCCATGCCCGGCGACAACGTCTGGCTCGCCCAGCGGCAGGCCGAGCACGATGCGCTCGCCCGCGTCCTCGGCGCCATGGACAATGCCCCGGACCGGGCGGTTCAAGGTGCCGGATGCCCGTCCGCGTCGCCGGCCGGTCCGGTCCCGGTCACCATCGGCACCCGCCAGCCGCGAACGGACCAGCCGTGAACGACATCCGTGCCCGCCGCACCGCCGTCCTCACCGCAGCGGCCAAGGCCAAGTCCGAGGCGAAAGCCGCCGCCGCTGACCAGGCCATCCGCCACCTGGTCAAGAAAGGCGAGCCCGTCACCTTCCAGTCCGTCCAGCGCGAAGCCGGGGTGTCTCATGCCTTCCTCTACGCAAACGCCGAGCTCCGGGGCCGGATCGAACAGCTCCGCCAGCAGGCCCGCCCGAAACCGCCCCCGCCCAGCGAGGCCGGCAGCGGCAACACGCTCATCCAGGCGCTGACCAGCCAGGTCACCCACCTCAAGAAACAGCACCGCGACGAAACCGCGGCCCTCCGGGCCGCTCTCGAGCAGGCACACGGCGAGAACCTGGAACTCCGGCGCGAGCTCACCCGCCTCGGCTGGAACCCTCCGACGTCAACAACGAAGTAACGTCACATCAATCGCAACAACGATATGACCTGCGAGAACATAGCTCTCACGAGCTGAAACCGTGGATAACGACGGGTCCGAGGATGAGGGCTCCGTGTCCGGCGTCGGCGAACCGGAGGCTGGTGAGCTCGTTCCAGAGCTGCTGGTCGTAGCGGACGGCGGCGTGGGGGTCCCAGGCTTCCAGGCGCATGGCGGGGTCGAGGCCGGCGGTGCGGGCGCGTCGTGCGGCTGACCCGTTCTCGCGGCGGGTGACCTCGTCGGACAGCAGGAGCTCGAGGAAGTCGGCGTGGGCCATTTTCTGCTGGCGGGCGGTGGTGAGCCGCTCGGGGAGGGTGTCTTCGAGGCGGCCGAGCTTGAGGGCGCGCAGCAGGCGCCTGAGGTCGGGGCTGACGGGGCTGGTCATGGTCATCGGTGCTGGTCTTTCTCTTGTTCGGGGGGTGGCTTGCGGTGCGGGCTGTCGTGCCCGCACCGCAAGCCGGCGGTGGTTACTGCGCGGCGGGCTGGCGGCGGGCCGCGGTCTTGCCGGCCGTGCTGTCCGGGCCGGTGATGAGGCCGCGGAGCAGGACGGTGGTCTCGTGCTGGCGGTCGCGCTCGCGGTCGAGGGCGGCCTCGGCGCGGACGAGCTGGCCGCGGAGGGCGGCGAGCTGGTCGTCGTGCCGCTGCCGTTCCTGCTCGTGCCGGCTGGCCGTGCCGCGGGCGGCGGCGAGTTCGGCGGCGAGCGCGTCGCGCTCGCCCTCGGCGCGGTTGCGGGCCGTGGCGTGCTCTTCGAGCATGGCGATGGCCTCGGCTGCGGCGGTGCGGGCCTCGGCGGCGTCGAGCTCGGCGGCGTGCCGGGCGGCGGCGTGGCCGGCGCTCTCGGCGCGGGCGTGCTCGAGCTGGGCTGCGGTCTCGGCGCGGACGGTCTCGGCCTGGGCCTCGGCGGCCTCGGGGCCGGCGGCGGCCAGCTGCTCGCCGAGGACCGCGAGCTGGTCCAGGGCCGCGGTCAGCTGCGCGCCGAGCCTGCTCATCGCGGCCAGGGCGTCGTCGCGGATCGCGCCGGCCCGGCTGATCGCCGCGGTGACCGGCCGGCCGCCGTCATCGGGCTGCCCTGCGAGCTGCTGGCGGCGGCGGAACGCCGTCAGCGCGGTATGCCGGACCAGTACCGCCGTGCCGTCGCGGTCCTCGGGCATCTCCTGCCCGCAGTAGCCGGGCTTGCGGCCCGGCGCCCCGGGGTCCCTGGCCGGGTTCGGGCAGCACGGGTAGCGGCATGCCCCGGCCTCGCGGCCGGCCGCGATGGCCGGCGGCCGCTCGGTAATCGTCATGGTGGAGCGCGTCCCCTCTTCCGCCGCGCGGGCGCACGGCGGAACGAAATGAAATGAGATGAATGAAATGAAACGGGCGTGATGAAGCGAATGAAATGAAATGAATCGCGGCGTCAGCCGTCGCCGCCGGGCAGGACCCGCAGCAGGGCCCCGGTCGAGGTCGCGAACTCGCGGGGATCGCGGGCGAACCTCGCCGCCAGGACCTTCCCCGCCGCGGCGTCGGCCTGCCGGGCGCGGGCGGCGGCCTGGGCGGCCTGCGCCCCGGTGCCCTTCTCGACGATCGAGCGGATCTTCGGGACGCTGATCACGTCGAGCTCCAGCGCGGCCGCGCAGGCCTGGTCGACCGGCCCGTTCCCGTAGGTCCTGGCCAGGCCGATGAGGGCGTAGACGGCCCGCATCCTCGTCCAGGGCAGGTCGGTGTCCAGGATCCTGGCCGCGTAGGCGCCGATCGCCTCGCCCCTCGCGGCGGCCATCCGCTGCAGGCGGTCCACGTCGCGGCGCGCGTAGACATCGGTGCCCGGCGGGAAGTCCGCCGCGTCCGACGACCGGCCCCCGGCCGGCTGGCGTGGGTGGACCTTCACGACCTGGCCGCGGTGGTAGACCTTCACCAGCGCGTCGTCGGCCCGCACCGTGACCTGCTGCCCGATCAGCCCGTAAGGCACGGAGTAGAACGCGTTCTGCGCCCGGACGTGGAAGTCCCGCTGCACCTTCGCCTCGCTCCAGGCCGGCACCCGGTAGGCGCTCGTCCGGGACCGCCATCAGCAGCGGCAGCTCGTGCTCCGCGAACGCCTCCGCCGGCCGCAGGCGGGTCGTGCCGTGCACCCGCATCCCGGCCCGCTCCCGGGACCAGTCATCGGCCCGCCGCTGCGCGTCGCCGACGTCCAGGAACGACTCCCCGGCGAAGAAGCTGCGCTGCGTGAACTTCACCCCGGACTCGACCCGCCCCTTGTCCTGCGGGGAGCGGACCCTCGCGGGATCGACAGCGATGCCGCGGGCCTGCGCGTACTCCAGCCACTCCCGGTTCCACCGCGGCTCCAGCCGGTCCGCCGCGTCCACCACCGGCTTCATGTTGTCCGGGATGAGCAGCGGGAACACGCCTCCGAAGAACCTCCAGGCCGCCTCGCAGCCCGCGATCACCGCCAGCGTCGTCTGCGGGAACGTCAGGTAGACATAGCAGTAGCGGGAGAACACCGCCGTGAACACCAGCGCGTGCAGCCTCCGCCGCCGCTCCCCGTCGGGGATCATGCCGAGGTAGCCGAAGTCGACCTGCAGCTCACGGCCCGGCGGCGGGTCGTCGACCCGCACCGTCACCCCCGGCCGCCCCGAGGAGTAACCGCACTCGGCCGCCGCGAACCGCGCCAGCGTCCGGTAGGGAACCGCGGTCCCCGACCGCTCCAGCAGCTCGCCGACCTTCACCAGCGTCAGGCCCTGCCCCACCCACCGGGCTATCTCGTCCTTCCGGGCGGCCAGGGCCTCCCACGACGAGCCGTGCCCCGCCGGGCGGGCCGGGCGGACCGCCCCAACCACGATGCCGATCAGCTCGTCGGTCAGCCGGCCTTCCCCGCTATCGCGGGAAAGGCCGGCCTCCTGCGCGGCCCGGATGTACCGGGCCGCGGTCTTCACGTTCACCCCCGCACGGGCCGCGGCCGGGCGCTTGCCCAGCCCCGCCAGCCACGCACGCAGGACTTCCTTCACCTCTGTCACCAGGACCTCCCGGAACGCCATCCCTGCCATCTTTCGCAGAACGGTACAAACCGGGCGATCCTGGCAGGGGTGGTCCATCAACTGGCAACCGGGGTGGTCCCATCCCCCTGGCAACAACCCTCAGCAGGTGGTCCCATGCTCATGGCAGATGACACTGCCTCAACCCTGAAGAGACAGGACAGTGTGGGGACGGTGCGGGAGGTGGCGGACTCGTTCGGAATGAGGGTGGAGGAGCCTCTTCCTGGTCCACTTGAGTTTAAGAATTTGTTGTTCTAGCGTTGAGGAGCGTGCTCCCCTGCAGGCCCGGCGTCCGTGCTGGGCCGTGAGGTCTGGCCCTTGGCGGGCTGGAAACGGGAGGGGACATGCCTGACGCGATCGACGGCCTGGGCGGAGACGCCGCCATGCGGATGGCGCTACAGCAGGACCGCATGACGCTCGCGGAGATCGTCCGCGATCACGTCACGTGCGAGGTCACTGAGGAGCGGCTCGATGTCGCGATCACGGTCGCGATGACGGTAACGGTGAAGCCGGGGGTGAGCAGGCTAGCCGTAGTCAGCGCCGCCTACTGGGACATCGGGAAGGGCGCGCTCTCGGCGGGGGATCCGTTCGTCGATCCTGACGTGCTCGACGGCCGAAGGCTGTTCGGGCGCGAGCATGCAGATGCCGGGCGTGATGGGCGCGAGCGCGCACAGGTACCGCCAGGGCCTCGGCCGGGCGGGGCGAGGCCGGTGCAGCGGCCTCCGCAGCAGGCGCCGGGACACGCCGGGCTCGCGCCCCGCGTCTTGTGACCACTTGCGTCCGTCGTCTGTCCCAGCCTGTCCTGCTGGTCAGCGAACTGGTGCCGGGGCTTCGAAGATTTCCACTTGGGCTGAAACCAGCGCTCCGTCGGGCAGCGCGGGGGACGGCGATTGGCGCGGTGAGCAAGGCCCGGATCGCGACGAGAAGGCAGGACGGGTGGGCAAGTGAGCGGCAGGGACAACTCCCGGACGAGGCAGGCCGTGCGGCAGGCCCGAGAGGCTCGAGCGGCGCGAGAACAGGCGCTCGCAGCGCGCGAGGAGGGGATCGAAGCGGCGCTCGTCGACTTCTTTCGGGCGGTGAGCGAGGTCGGGCGCATCAATGAGCAGGCGAAGGCGCGAGCGGACGCGCTGCTGGCCGAGGCCACGCGCACTGGAGAGGCTCCGTGGGCGGCAGCGTGCGCGGCGGTGGCGCGACTGCGGGAGCTGGTGGGAAATAACGCCCAGGTTGTCGAGCTGTGCGGGCTGAGGCTGGAGGACGTCCGGAACATGCTCGCTGCGACCAGGGCAAGCGAGGAACCGCCGGCAGGCGCCCTGGGGGCCGGCAGGCAGGGAGAGCCTGGCGCGGCTCCTGGCGCGGCGGATGAGCTGGCTGGCGAGCCTGCGCCCGGTGAATCGCTGCCGCCCCCGATGGCGACAGGTTGACCCGCCACTGTACAACTAGTAGATTTTCCTACGTCGATCTAGGCACGGTCAGGCCGACCTCGGGACGACCCGCCAGGCAAGGAGCGATGTGCCATGACAGCACCTCCCACCCGCCGGCAGCTCGTCATCAGCGAGGCCGCCCTGCACCAGGCCGCGCCCGACCTTGGCGCGCTGAGCATCCTGCGGTTCGGCGAGGCTCTAGCCGGGATCAGCGTCGCGTTCGTTCCGGGCGCCGCCGCCGGGCAGCTCCTCGCCGGCAGCGACGCATCTCCTTATCTCCGCGCGTGGGAGGAGCTGCGCTCCTGCGCGCTCGCCCCGCAGGAGTCAGGCGCGCTGCCGCGGCAGATCGCCGTCAGCTAGGAAGCTGCCCCTCTAGTAGTCCACGCGACACCCGCCACGGCAAGGAGGACACTGTGCTCCGCATTCCCCGCTGGCGCCGCCCGGCTGCCGGCGACCGAGCCGGTCCCGTCACCCCCCGGGCCTGCGCCAGGCCTGGTCTTCCTGGCCGCCGCCGGGTGCGCCGCTGGCCGCTGTTCGTCATCGCCTCGCCGGCGATGGTGGCCATCTGGTCAGGGTGGGTCAGCCTGGGGCAGATGTGCGGCTTCGGGCTGGTGGAGCCGTTCCCCGGTATCGTGGCGTTGCGCCTGGACACCGCCATCACGCTGCCTGTCGGCGTCGAGGCCTACGGGGCCTACGCGATGTCCGCATGGCTGTCGCCGACTACACCGGACACCGCCCGGAAGTTCGCCAAGTGGTCCGCCCTGGGGGCGCTCGCCCTTGGCATGCTCGGCCAGGTCGCCTACCACCTGCTGTCCGCAGCGCACCGGGCCCGCGCCCCCTGGCCCGTGGTCGTCGTAGTCGCCTGCCTGCCCGTCATCACGCTCGGCTTCGGCGCAGCCCTCGCCCACCTCCTCCACGGCGCCGACGTCGCGTCAGCCGTTGAAGAGACGCCCCTGCCACAAGAGCGTCCTGGCGAAGAAGGAAAGGAGGACGAGAAGCCAGCTGTGGAGGCACCACCTGTGCTGCCTGCCGAGCTGGTCGAGCAGGCACGGGTTCTCGATACCGAGCATCGTCGCGCGAACCGCGGCAGGCCGATCTCGCGCGACAAGCTGAAGCTGGGACTCAGCGTCGCAACCGACAAGGCAACCGCGCTTGTCCACGTCATCCGCGCCGAGCATGACCCACCCGCAGCTGCCGAGCCTGACGACCAGGAGGCCGCTACTGAGCTTCCTCGAGCTGCCTGACCGGGACCTGGCTAGCCCCTTGGGAGGCCTCTCACACGACACCCGTCGGCCGCAGGAAGCCTGCGCCCTTGGCGCCGGTCATGGATGCTCGGCCAGGCCATCGCCACCAATGCCGCACCAAAACCAACAAAGCCCGCGCGGAAGATGGCATCGAGCTTGGAATTATGCTCGAGGATCGTTCCCGCAGCCGAAGCCTTCTAAGCTGTGGCGCGATCAATGGGAACATGGCCGCCAGGCGTACCTCACGGCAACAACTACCTGAGAAGCTTGTTTTTCTGGGCATCGAATTCCTCGGCCGACAGAATTCCGTGATCACGCAGGGACGCTAGCTTTGCAAGCTCGTCTGCCAGCGAATGGCCAGCGCCATGCGGAACATCCTGAGTGGACGGCGACGCGACCGTGCCTACGCCTCAACGCCAGCGGCTTTAGGGGCAAGCGGTGCGCGCGGTCCTGCCGGTCTTGGTTACGTTGAGTGATTCCTGCTGGCAGGCGGCTTGTTGCCCGGGTTTCCTGCGGGACGGGCGAGGCTCCTGTAGAAGAGGGATTGTCTAGGTCACTCTTCGCTACAGGAGCCTCTTGTGCATTTCTACCCTGCCGTGCCTTGTGCTGCCGCCGTTCCGGGTGAGGACGCGGTTCCCGCGGGGCTGCTGGTCGCGGTGCGGGCGTCTGACCTGGCCTCGCCGCTGCGGGGCGGGGCGATGCCGGCGGGCGGGGACCGGTCGGCGCTGGTCGTCGCGGGAACGTGGAAGCTCCGGACGGGCGAGGACGTCGTGTTCCTGAAGGTCGTGGCGGTCGCGCCGGCGCGGGTGCGGAGGGACGGGCGGGTGCAGGCGCAGGGCAGTCCGGTGGCCCACGCGACGCTCGGCCCGCTGGAGGACTGGCTGGAGGCCACGGCCGGCCCCGGCGTGATCGACGGGATCGCGGAGCGGGCCGTGCTGGACGCCCGGTTCGTGAAGGGCGAGCGGGAAAGGCTGCTGGCCAGGGCGTTCATGATCCGGGCCATCGTCTTGATGACGCTGCTGCCGGGTGCCGGCGTCCGGGAGGCCGTCATCGCGCTGGCCGGGGACCTGGCCCTGGTGCCGTGGGCGCGGCCCTGGACGGCGGCGTCGGAGCGGGCGATCGGGGACTGGCGCAACGCGCTCGGCCCGGAACCGCTGGAGGAACTGCAGGCCGCCGTGCTGCGCGCCTCCCACGGCGAGCACCAGGCCCGGGACTGGCGGGCCGTCGCCGTGGGGCGGTCCAGGCCCCTAAAGCCCGGCTCCCTGGACGGGACCCTGATCCGGGCCCCGGACACGCCGGCGAACCGGGCGATGTTCGGCTCCGTCGGCACCAGCGACGACTCGTCGCCGTTCCCGCAGGTCAGGGCGCTTCCCCTGACGGATGCCTCGACGCGGGCCCTGCTGGGGATGCCGCACGGCCCGGCCGGCACGGGCAAGGCCGCCGCCGAGCAGGGGCTCCTGGACACCGCGATGGACCAGTACCCGCACCTGTTCACCCCGGACAGGCTATGGCTCATGGACCGCAACTTCCCCGGCGCGGCCCGGATCGCTCGCCTCATCGCCCGCACTCACGTGCTGATCAGGCTCAAGAGCGACATCCCGCTGACGATGACATCCCCCGTCCTGGCTGACGGCTCCTACCTCGCGGAGCTGTCCGGCGACGGCGTCACCGTCCCCGTCCGCGTCATCGAGTACGACGTGACCGTGGAAGGACAGAAGGTCCCGGAGATGTTCTGCCTGGTCACCGACCTGACCGACATCGACGATTACCCAGGGCCGAGCTCGCCGCGCTCTACCGGTGGCGGTGGGACGGATCGGAGACCGCGCTCCGCGAGGCCAAGGCCTCCCTCGACGGCGCCGGCCCCGGAACCGGCCCCATGCTCCGCTCCGGCAGCCCGCCCCTCGTCCGCCAGGAGATCGCCGCCTGGGCCGCCGGCACCGAGATGACCCGCGGCGTCGCCCGCGACGCGGCCCTCGCCGCCACCCCCGCCCGGAAAGGACGCCGAGCCAGGCAGCCCGTCCACCCCCGCGAGATCTCCCACGCCCGCGCCCGCCTCGCCATCCTCGCCGCCATCCGCGCCGGTCGCGCCTGCTACACCACCCTGACCAGCCAGATCGCGAAATACCGGATCGTAGCCGACCGCAGCAGGCACCGTCCCCGCACGTCCAAGTCACCCAGCACCTTCCCCCGCGCCACCGCAGGCAGCACCCGAACCCGCACCGCCCCCGCCATCATCACCATGGCCAACAAGCCAGCCTGACCAGGAAGCCCCCGAAGACCACCCACCGTAACCAAGCCAGGGAACCAGCCAAAACACCCAAATACCTAAAGCCCGTGGCGTTGGCCTACGCCTGCGCCAAATTTCCTGCGGATTTGGTACGAGCGCAAGCGGTCTTCGAATTCCTGACACTTTTTTGCTTGCCCCATTACGGTGACGCCCGTGAGCATCTCAACCCGAAGTACGGTAGGGCCATCCGGGCCAACAAAAGAGAAGTGAATGTTGTTCTTCTGGTTGAGCTGACGCGAGTTGACGCCACCGACGATTCCCTCAAACGTGCTTACCGTCCGGTCGGTAATCTCGACGGCACTGGTATTTAGGTATGTAATTTCTATATCGGTCCAGAATTTCCGCGCCACATCGTTATCGGCGGAAAAACAGAAGCGATCCGCAAGGATATCGAGCCTGATCTTGCCGATCTTTGCCTTGGGCAACTCGCGCAAGCCGCCTTTATGTGTGACTATATAGGAGTCGATAAGTCCGTCACGAATGGAGTCGGTGTCCTGTTTTCGTCCGAATGCAATGGGTCTGTCTCCTCCTTGGGAGTTCATCAGAATTTCTGTGACAGTGATTCGGCGTGCAACTCCCAAGCTCGGTTTACTTCAGCCGAGGGATTGGGTGCATTTTTTTTGAAGGGCGTGATCTTGCGCTGATGCTAGCATGAACCTCTCGAATCTGGGAGTGTCTGCACGCTTTTGGATATCTCAAGCATCACCGAAGGCGATTTGCGCTGGTCAATGATGGTGAAGGGGCTGCCGGGGGCGGGTCCAAGGGTGCCCGGTTGCCGGGTCCACCGGTTCCAGAATCGGTCTCGTGATTGTGGAGCCGCAACCGGTGCGAGGCGAGCCTGTACCCGGCGGATGCCTGGTGGGCCTTGCCCGATAACCCCTACTCCCTGGCGATCCGCGCCCGGGCGGCCTATCGCCTGGCCGGCGGGTGCGGCCAGGCTTAGGAGGTCATCAAGGCCCGCACCTGGGTGACGATCGGCCAGGCACAGTTGGCCGGCCTGGCTGAGGACCTGGCCGCCTGGACTGGTGACTTCTACGCCTCGCGGGCCGACGCCGGCACCAGCCTGTCGGCCACTGGCGTGCTGACGATGCAGGCCGGCGGCAAGGGCATCGCGCTGCGGCCCGAGCACCGCACCAGCGCCGACGGCCAGGCTGGCACCGCGTCCGGGGATCAAGAAGATGGTCGAGATCGTCGCGGTCGCCGACTTCACCCCTGCCGTCCGCCAACCCGAGGACGTCGCCGCCCGACGCACAGCCCATCCCGGCCTGCAAGCACGCGGCAAGTGGGCACTGATCTGCCTCGATCACCGGCGACATTCCCGCGATGATCGGGGCGGCGTTCAACGAGGCCGTCCGAAGTGACCCGCTCCGGCCGCGCCAGCGAGTGTTTGAGGACACCAGCAGGGACTGTCAAGTTAACGGTGGTGCGCCATGAGGCGCTGTGATCCGAGTGGAGGTGGGAGACCTTCGCCGGTGGCCTGTCGCAGCAGGTCGCTGTAGCTGAGGGCAGCCTGATCCGCGTGGTGGCGGGGAGGGCGGGAGCAGCCCTGACAAAGCCGGGACGTCCCAGTACTGCCAGATGGGGCGGGTCCGGCGAGCGCGGCGGAAAGGAGTACGCGAGGAACCGGCGTTGTTACGCCCTTGACCTTGACACCGGCTCAAATCTGGCGGATATGGGCCGGGCGCGGTGCGTCCCGCTGTTTCACGTTGCGGCGGGAACTTCCGGGAGGTCTCAAATGGCCGTCCGGAAGGCCACGCTGAATGACTGCGGCGTAGGCGTGGCGAGGCCGCCGGGGTAAAGCCGGGCTCCTAATCCGCTGAGCGGATCGCAGTGAACATGGGAACCACCCGCTGCCGGTTCCCCGGGGGCAGGCACCCGGCCTGCCGCCTGGGGATAGGCGCGCCGACCGCCGAACGGGGCGGGTGGGGCGGAGCCGCCGTAGTAGTCCGGGGCCGGGAGAGCCGGCCACATGGCGAAGGGCGGCAGCGGTTACGAGAGGGGAAGGAGGCTGCAATGCCGCAAGACGCGCCGCCGAATGGCGGTGCCCAGGTTCCCGCGTGGGACCGGGTAGCGGGGATGCAGGCCAAGCTTCACCGTTGGGCGGCGGCCGATCCCGGCCGCCGGTTTGATGACCTGTTCAACCTCGTGCACGACCCGGCGACGCTGATCGTGGCGTTCGCCCGGGTCGCGGGCAACAAGGGCGCGAACACCCCCGGCGTGGACGGCGTGACCGCCGAGTACGTCGAGAAGGAGGCGGGAGTGCCCGGGTTCCTGGACGACCTGCGGGCCGCCTTGAAGGACGGCTCGTTCCGGCCCCTGCCGGTGCGGGAGCGGATGATCCCCAAGCCGGGCGGGTCCGGGAAACTGCGAAAGCTGGGCATACCGGCCATCGCGGACCGGGTGGTCCAGGCCGCGCTGAAGCTGGTGCTGGAGCCTATTTTCGAGGCGGACTTCGAGCCCGTCTCCTACGGGTTCCGGCCGAAGCGGCGCGCCCAGGACGCGATCGCCGAGATCCACTACTACGGCACCCGGGGTTACCACTGGGTGCTGGACGCGGACATCGAGGCGGCCTTCGACAACGTCTCGCACCCCGCCGTCATGGACCGGGTGCGGGCGCGGGTCAAGGACAAGCGCGTGCTGGCGCTGGTGAAGGCCTTCCTCAAGGCCGGAGTGCTCACCGAGCTCGGAGAGCACCGCGAAACTCTCACCGGCACGCCGCAGGGCGGCATCCTGTCACCGCTGATCTTCAACATAGCCCTCAGCGCGCTCGATGAGCACCTGACGGCACCATGGAAGGAAGGCGGGACGATGTCCACCGACTACAAGCGCGCGGCCCGCCGCCGCAAAGGGCTGCCGAACTGGCGGATTACCCGCTATGCGGACGATTTCGCCGTAATGATCCACGGCAGCGAGCACGACGCGGAGGCACTGCGCGAGGAGATCGCCGGAGTGCTCGCCGGGCTGGGCCTGCGACTGTCTGAGGCCAAGACCCGCGTGGCGCACATGGACGAGGGTTTCAGTTTCCTGGGGTTCCGCATCCAGCGGCGCCGCAAGCGGGGAACCGATAAGTGGTACATCTACACCTTCATCGACGACCGGCCCATCCGGTCGCTGAAGGCGAAGATCCGCGTCCTGACCCACAGGACATCACAGCTGGACCTGGAATACGTGCTGACCAGGCTGAACCAGGTCATGCACGGCTGGGCCAACTACTTCCGGCACGCGGTCGCCAAGAACGCCTTCGCCATGCTGGACAACTTCGCCTGGTGGCGAGTCATCCGCATGCTGATGGCGCGGCACCGCTGGAGGTGGAAGGACGTCCGCCGCCGGTTCACCGACCCCTCGGGACGGTGGCTCCCGGTCACGGCGGGCAACGCGGAACTGCGGCACATCGCGGCCATACCGGTCACCCGGTACCGCTACCGCGGCTCCCAGATCCCAAATCCCTGGACGGCTGAACCAGCCTGACGGCAGGAACCGTGGAGCGCCCGTTGCGCCGAGAGGCGCACGGCGGGTGCGGCGAGAGGTCCGGGGAGACGGGCCGGGAGCAATCCCGGAACCGCGCCCCGGGCCTACTCACCTAACTGGTGTTCGAGTTGTTACCTGCGGCCTGCTGTGAGGCGGCCGTCGAAGGCGATGTCGAAGGCGTTGAGGGCGGCCTTCCAGCGGTTGGTCCAGCGCTTGCGGCCCTTGCCTGCGGGGTCCAGGCTCATGACCGCGAGGTAGAGGCACTTGAGGGCGGCCTGCTCGGTCGGGAAGTGGCCGCGGGCGTTGACGGCGCGCCGGAGCCTGGCGTTGATCGACTCGATGGCGTTCGTCGTGCAGATCACGGTCCTTATTTCCCGGTCGAATTGCAGGAAGGGGACGAACTCGGCCCAGGCGTTCTCCCAGAGCCTTATGATCGCCGGGTAGCGCTTCTCCCACTTGGCGCTGAATTCCGCGAACGCGTCGAGCGCGGCGGCCTCGGAGACCGCAGTGTAAACGGGCTTGATGTCCTTGGCTACCTCCGACCAGTCCGCCTTCGAGGCGTACTTGAATGAGTTCCGCAGCAGGTGGACAATGCAGGTCTGCACGACCGTCTTCTCCCAGACGGAGTTCACCGCGTCCGGGAGGCCCTTCAGGCCGTCGCAGACCACCATGAGCACGTCCCGGGTGCCGCGGTTCTTTATCTCCGACAGGACGCGGAGCCAGAACTTGGCGCCCTCCCCGTCGCCGTGCTCCCCGGCCCGCAGGCCCAGGATGTCGCGCTCGCCGTCCACGGTGACGCCCAGGGCCAGGTAGACAGGCCGGTTGGCGACCTGGCCCTCGCGGATCTTCACCTGGATCGCGTCGATGAAGACGACCGCGTAGACCGGGTCCAGCGGCCTGGACTGCCATTCCGCCATTCCCTCCATCACCCGGTCGGTAATGGTGGTGATGGCCTGCTTCGAGACCTCCGCGCCGTAGACCTCGGCCAGGTGCGCCGAGATCTCGCCGTGGGTGAGGCCCTTCGCGGAAAGCGAGATGACCATGTCCTCGACCCCGGACAGCCGCCGCTGCCTTTTCGCGACGATCTTCGGCTCGAAGCTGGACTCCCGGTCACGGGGCACCGAGATCTCCACCGGCCCGGCCTCGGTCAGCACCGTCTTGGCCCGGTGGCCATTGCGGGAATTGCCGCCGTCACGGCCGGCCGGGTCGTGCCTGGAATAGCCGAGGTGGTCGTCCAGCTCGCCTTCCAGCGCGCCCTCGATCACCATCTTGGCGAGCTTGCCCAGCAGGCCGCCCTCGCCCGTCAGCTTCAGCCCGCCCTCGCGGGCCCGCTCGGTCAGCTCCCGTAGAAGCTGCTCATCGGCGGTCGACAGCACCATCGGGCTGTCCTTGTTCGTCTCGATCGTCACGTCTGTCACTTGGTGTCTCCTTCGTCCCAGAAGTTACACCGTTGTGTTTACAGTCCCCACCAGCAAGATCCAGCGGATGATCATCGGCCATGCGGTCACCGGGCTGAGCATCAGGTAGCCTGACCCGCGGTTTTACCTGATTCAATGATCAAGGACGGGCAGTCCGCGATGATCGTACTGCTGGGCTGTACTGGCGCGGGCGGCCCGTTGCTATGCCCTTGAGTTCGGGCACTTCGCTCCTTTCCTGTTGGGTCGTCCCGGGGTCGGCCTGGCAACCACCCGTTTCCTCTAGGGGTGGAGGCAGGAGCTGCATCAGCCGAGCGGGAGCTGGGCGCGGGCGGCGCGGACGATGCGCTCTGCCGTGCGCTGGCTGACCTGCCACTGTGCGGCTAGCGCTGCCGTTGATGGCTCGGTGCCGGAGCGCAGCAACTGGAGGACGGCTTCTAGCCGCTTGTCGCCTGCGTAGGGGTGTGGCTTGGGGGACGGGTGGGGGGTTCCGGGCGGGCGTCCGCCGCCGCTGCCGGTGCGGGTGTCGGCGGCCTGCCAGACGGTCGAGCGCCGCCATCGTGGCGATGGCCTTCTCTTGGTGGTGGTCGCGTGGTCGTCGGGGCGGGGGAAGTAGCCGAGCCGGAGGTTGGCGTGGATGACGTCGCGGCTGGAGTAGCCCATGATGCGGGCGGCCTCGGCGGCGTCGACGAGGTCGTCCGGGTCGCCGCTGCGGTCGACCTGGGTCAGGTCCTGCAGCTTGCGGTCGCGCCAGGACTGGTGCCAGGCGAGCCACTCATCCTCGTACCAGTACGTTGTCCTGCCGATTGTCCCGGCTGGCTCGGGGTGAGCGGTCGCCTGGCGGTCGCGGTACCACAGGTAGGCGCTCTTGACCGAGACGTCGTGGAGGGCGTGCATGTCCGCGCGGCTGATGACCGGGCGTCCGTTGATGGTAGCCGGGATGACGTCCTCCTCGCCAGGGCTCCCGTGCATCCTATGCCGGGTGCCGGGGCCGGGCGGGGTGGGTTCTTGCGCTGTTCGGCGTCCGCCACCGTCCTGGGTCGGCCTGCGGTGGCAAGGTCGGCTTGAGGTCGGCCTCGGGTCGGGCGCTGGCCTTCACAAGCCGGGCCGCAGCGCCGGTCTTTCCTGGGCGGCGGTGCTGGCGGGAGGGCGGAGGCTTGTGCCGGGCACGCGGGGAGCAGGCTGTCGTGCTGCGGTCCGGGGCTGCCGGCTGGCGTCAGGCCGGCTGGTCGGCGTAGTGGTGGGGTCGCTGCGGCTGCGTCCGCGATCATTCTTGACGGTGATGTCGTTCTCGCGGAGGATGGCTGCGACCTTGCTCATGGTGATGGGGAAGAGCCAGGAGATCTGCTGGGTTGTCATGCCGTTGCCGGTGTAGGCGGTGATGATCTCCTGGCTGTCGACTTCGGTCCTTTGCCGGTCGGCGTTCTTGGGGCGGTCGAGGTCGCGGAGGGCTGCCGCGAGGATGTCCCGGGGTGCTTGCAGTGCCCGGTCCGGGGGGCCGGCGGGAGCCGCCGCGCGGAGCAGGGCCACGGGCGTGCTGGGCGTGGCGCACGCGATGGCCAGGTCGTCGAGCGCGCGTGCGGCTTTCGCGCTGGCGTCGATCGTGGCCTGGCAGGCGCATTGCAGCAGGTACCTGTGGGAGCCGGCGGCTTCCAGGTACGGGCGCGGGGTGATGGCCGTGCCGCCGACGATCCCGGCGTCCATGTAGAGCCGCCTTGCCCTGTCGGCTGACTGGATGCCACGCAGGTCCGCGCGCGCGATGGTCTCGATGGCGTCGCCGGCGTGGTGGATCGCGGCCAGCGCCAGGCGCAGGCCCGGCCCGTCGGGGGCGAGCCGGGCAGCGTCCCAGGGGGCTTTCTGGCGCCAGGCGGGCGTCCATCGCGGCTCACCGGAGGCGAGCCGTCCCATGCGCACCACTAGGTCGGCTGTGTCGGTGGTGATGGGGGAGGCGGGGTCTTGCGAGTCGGTGGTGATGACCTGCCAGCAGCTGGCAAGCGCTAGCCAGGCGTCGCGGGCGCCGGCCAGGGCGGCGGACGCGTCCCCGGGGCCGCCTGCTGCCTCGTCGAGCGGGATGCCCAGGCCGCCGGCACGGCTTGCCAGCATTGGCATTACCCGGCTCGCCAGGTCGGACGCGATCGCGCACGCCTGTGACGAGTTCTGCCAGGCGGGCCCGGACCCGGGCTGCGGGTCCTGCCAGGATGCCAGGAACGACTGCGCCCGCAGGCGCTCGGCGGTTGCCATGATGCCCGTGCACAGCTCGGCGTGCCCCTCGCCCTGGTCCGGTGGCACGCGCCCGGGCGGCGGGTAGAGCGGGATCGCGCGCAGCAGCTCGCGCCGGAACGCGGCCTCCGCGCTGGTGCTCACCGCAGCGGTCGTCGCCGCTGCGGTAAGCAGGAACCGCGCGGATTCCAGGGCTTCTCGTGCCTCGCCGTCCTGGCGGGGGAAGGTCCCCGCAGCCCACCCTGCCCAGGAGGCGGCCGCCTGCGCCCAGTGCGCCATCTCGCCGGTCACCGCGAGCGCGCCGTGCTCGCTGGCCAGCGCACGAGCCCAGCGGGATCGCGGCTGCGGCCCGCCCCACGGCGGGAGGTGATAGTGCGACAGCAGCAGCTCCCGGCCGGCGCTGAGCGCGTCCGCGGCTCTCGCGAGGTCCCGGGCTTGCCCCTCACCGCCGGAGCTTCCCCGCTCGTGAGCGCGGCACGGGCGGCATGCCAGGCACCGCGCGCAGGAACCGGGCCGCCTCGTGCACGTACGCTCGCTGCTGCGCAACGCCGTGCTCCCATGCCCGAAGGGGCCCTCCGGCGGTCGGCGGGTCTTCCGGCCTGGGGTCTTCCAGGTACCCGGCCATCACGATGACAAGCCGGTGAAGCTCGCGCAGGACGCCGATCACGCCAGCACGCCCCACGGCCGGGGCGCACTCCTCGGCCGCGTCAGCGTGCCGGCTAGCAGCGTCGAGGAACTCGCCTAGGGTGGCACCCGCGCTCATGGTCACGCCCCGGCGAAGAGCTCGCGTATCTCGGCTGCGGCGTGCGACGCCCGAAGGCACGCCTCTGCGTCCCCCGGTACAGCGGCCTGCTCTGCGGCAGTGCCCAGGCGCTGCTGCAGGAGCGTGGCAAGGTCGCCGACGAGGCGGGCCACCGCTTGCTCGCTGGCCTCGGCGATTTCTGGTAGCGGGCCGGGGGAGGCAGCCGCTTGCGGCACGGACGTGGCGCGGCGGAGCGCGTCCCTGCCCTGGCAGGCCGGCGCGGGAGCCGACGCCCAGGCCGGGAAGTTGTCCGTGACCCGCTCCGCGAGCTCGTTCGCGCACCGCCGGATGCACTCGAACGCGTCCCGGGACGCACTGATGATCTCAGCCGGCGTCAGCGCCGACAGCAGGCGGGCCTGGACGGCTTCCGGTGAGGACATGGCCATCTCCTTGCTCACTGTGGTCTGGTTGGTTCTGCTTGCAGGGTATGCATGCTGGTTCGGGACAGTGGGCGGGACCGTTATGCACGGGATTACGGGGCCATGCGCGGGGCTGGTGGCCGTGGCGTGTCCCTTGGGAGCTGGGGCCGGCCTGGGCCGGGCGGGCCCTGGCGGGGGACGCGGGGGTGGCGGGTGCCGGCGGTCATGCCGGAGGCGATGATGCGGGGGATGTCGCGCTCGGGCAGGCCTGAGCGCCTGGCGGCGTCTGCCAGCGAGGTCGCGACGGCGAGCTCGGGCAGCAGGCCGGAGGCGACGAGCTGGCCGAGGCTGAACGCGGCCCGGTTCAGCGTGTCGTGGCGGGTGCCGTCCACCGCGCTGGCCACCAGGCGGGCCTCGCTGCGCAGGGCCGTCATGGCCCAGGCCGTGCTCCTGGCGTCGCTGGCCATGGGGACCGCGCGGCGCTCGGGCAGGGACGGCGTCGCAGGCTTTCGTGTCAGCCTGTCTGCGAGCCAGGCAGGCAGGGGAGCCGGGGCGGCGGCATTGCGGGCCTGGTAGTGGCGGCTGCCAGCCTGGCTGCCGGGAGCGACTACGTAGCCGCCGTCAGCGCGGATGTCGACGCCGACGGCCAGGCGGCCCGCGGAGTTCGGGACCGGGGCGGCCGGTGCCTGGAAGTACAGGTGCCATCCGCCCGAGGGGGTGGACACGGTGAACGTCGGCCACGGGCACGGCTGGTCGGCCTGGGCGCAGAGCCGCGCGAGCGCCACGGCGCCGCTTGCCTGGCCGGGGCCCTTGGGGACGTCCAGGTCGATCACGACCAGTTTGGAGGGGCCGCAGGCGAGGCCGATGTTGTACGGCCTGGCCGTCCACCACGCGCGGACCTGTGCGGGGTCGGTGGTGGCGTGGCGCTGCCAGTTGCCGCGCAGGGCGGGCTGCTTGCCGCCGGGGGCGCAGGGGAACACGTGCCAGCCGCGGGCCGCCATCGTCAGCGCGGACTGCAGCAGGCCGGCCTGGCCGCGGTTCATGCGGCGCCCTGGGTGCCGCCGCCGTGCCGGCGCTGCTTGTCCAGGATAGCGCGGCGCTCCCACTCATCGAGGCCGCCCCAGATGCCGAACTCCTCGCGGGTGGCCAGTGAGTACTCAAGGCACTCGTCCTTGACCGGGCAGCGTGCGCACACCCGCTTGGCCTCCCGGTTCCTGGGGTCGCGCCGCTCCCTGGGGAAGAACAGGTCCGGGTCAGCTCTCGAGCAGGCCGCGTCCCGCATCCAGGGTTGCGGGCCGGAGGCCGCGCGGTTGCGATGCGGACGGGCGCCCTTGCTGCGCGGGGGCTGGGAGGGCTGGCAGGGGTCGCCGGATTGCACGCCGATCGCTCCGTTCGTCGGGGGACGGGGGAGCGATATGGGGTCCTGGTTGCGGTTGCCCGGTGCCTCGCGTCAAGGCGGGGGCCTGCACATCAATTTGAACTGAAGTGGAGGGCTATTGTCAACCCTGCTGGGCTTCGCTGGTGGCCTGCTCGCGCGGGCGGCGAGTTGTCCGGCGGCGGGCCTCGTCGCGCTCGCGGGCCAGGCTGACCGTCTCGGCGATCACTTCCAGGGAGTGCTCCGACAGTCCTGCGGCCCGCAGGGCGATGTCGCGCACGGCGTCGTCCTGGAGGGCGGCCACGACCTCGGGCGGCAGCACGCCGCGCTCGACGGCGCCGTCCTCGAAGAAGTAGGTGGGCGAGACCCCGAAGAAGCCGGCCAGGCCGATAAGGACCTTGTAGGTGGGGTTGTCCTTGCGGCCCGTCCGCAGCTGCCACAGGTAGGTACCGCTGGTGACCCGGCCTCTGGCCGTCTCGTTGATGGCGGTCGCTGCCTCGGCGGGCGTGTAGCCCTTCCTGGTCGCCGGGTGGACGGTGCGGAACAGGTAGTCCAGCCGGCGGGCGAGCAGGCCATCGGGGTTGGGCGCGTCGTCAGGCATGTGAACTTCCCTCCCGAGTCGGCTGTGTGGTCGGCTGATCCACGTGAGTTTAGTCGGAGGTCTCTTATCTGATGTCCTGCCGCGTGGTCCGCGCACCCGAGGCCGCAGGGCTTCGCCTGCCTGGACTGCAACTATGGCCCGCCACCATGGTCGAGGACGCGCTCAAGCTCATCCCATGGGCCGCTGCTCAGCACGTGACGCGCCGCCACGGGGGCAACGAGGTGGACCTGCGGAGCTGGGATGAGCGGCAGGGACCTGGGCCGAAGCGCGCGCAGCGGTACGATGGCTGCGAGCTGGTGGGGGACAACGCGCAGGTGGCACAGCTGTGCGGGCTGAAGCTGGAGGCGTGCGGGACATGCTCGCCGTAACCCGGGCGAACGAGGAGTCTCCCTCACGGGACACCGCTGGAGGGGATGCTGGCCGATGAGCTCGCTCATAGATTCGACCGTTCCCCGGGCGCCCTGTCAGGGTTGAACCCGGTACCGCAGATTAAGCCACGCGCTGCCCGCTGGCCTGTGAGGCGGGCAGTGCGTGGCGGGCGGGTGCTAGGCGAAGTAGCCGTCGGTGTCGAGGACGAGTTGGGTGGCGGTGGCTGAGGCGTTGGCGATGATGAGGGCGTTGTTGGGGGAGGTGTTGATCAGGCCGGAGGCGGCGATGATGTCGTCTGCGGAGAAGCTGATGATGCTGGTGCCTGGGGGGGTGACGCCGCGGGGGTAGGCCTTGAGGTAGCCGGCGTCTGTCGAGTTGACGGTGATGTTGAGGATCAGGGTGGGGCTGACGGCCAGGATGCCGGCGGGGGTGCCGACGGTGAGGGTGCCGCTGGCGGCGATGGGGCTGGTCTGGCGGGTGTCGAGGATGCGGGTGGCGCTGAGGGCGTGGTAGTACTGCCCGGTGGTGGAGGTGGTGAAGTAGCCGCTGAGGTCGCCGACGATGTTGATGGCGTCGGGGGAGCCGTTGTAGATGTCGATGTCGCCGTCGGTGCCGACGGGGACGATGATGGTGGCCTGGTAGGTGGTCCCGCCGGTGAAGCTGACATTGGTCTCGGCGCCCGGGCTGGTGCCGTCGCCGAAGGCGGACACGTAGCCGTTGTCGCCGCTGGGGGCTATGGCGCCGATGTTGAGGGCCACGGCGGTGACGCCGGCGGAGGGGATGTCGGCGCCGTTGATGGTGCTGCCTTCGACGGGGACGAGGAGGGTCTTGGCGGAGGCGACGGTGTCGTCGTTGGGCAGGCCGGTGCCGTTGACGGTGTTGAACAGGCGGACGGGGCTGGCCAGCGGCTGGTAGGTGCTGGCGTTGCCGGGGGCGGTGCTGGCGTTGTAGCCGGGGCCGCCGTTGTAGTTGGTGGTGAAGTAGCCCATGAGGTCGATGATGACCTGGACGGTGTCGGCGGAGCTGTTGTAGAGGCTGATGGCGCCGCCGGTGCCGAGGGGGACGATGGCGGTGTTGGAGATGCTGCCGCTGTCGGGGTAGTTCAGGGTTGAGGTGACGGGCCGGGCCGTGCCGGAGGGGAAGGCGGTGAGGAAGCCGCCGCCGGTCTGCCCGGTGACGGTGATGGCGATGCTGGCGGCGGTGACGCCGCCGGAGGGGACGTCAGCGCTGTTGACGGTGGTTCCCTCGATGGGCACGGTGATGGTGGCATCCGACGCGACGGGGCCGGTGATGGAGCCGATCTTGTATGCGGTCCGGGTGTCCAGGATGCGGACGGGGGTGACGGGGACGTACTCGCTGGCGGGCGTGGAGGGCTGGGCGGGGACGGCGAGGCTGTCCCATACCTGGACGTCGGCGATCTGGCCGGAAAGGAAGCTTCCGATGCTGCCGTCTGACTGGCTGGCGCCGGCGAGGAGGTCGCCCGCCGTGGCGGGCGGGCTGGTGTCGTCCAGGCTGGCGATCTGGGAGCCGTTGGCGTATAGGCGGAGCATCCCGTCCTGGCCGCTGGTGCTGCCACTGGCGTAGCCGTCGTAGGTGAGGGTGAGGTGGGTCCACAAGCCGACCCTGGGGGCCTGCCGGCGGCGGTGTCGTAGGTGGAGCCGGTGGTGCTCGCGGTGTTCATGGACATCGACCACTGGCCGCCCGTGGTGGATGACACGATGACGGAGGAGTACCTGGTCCCGCTCGCGGACAGGACCGTGCCGCCGAGGGCGTCCGGGTCGACCCAGGCGGAGAGGGTGAAGCCGGCGGGTGAGCCGGGACTGAAGTCGGGGGCGCTGGTGGCCAGGTACCCGCCGGAGGCCGCCGTGCAGGCGGGGGTGTTCTCGTTCAGGGTCACATCGGGGGAGAACATGTCCCCGGTGGTCCAGCACGCGCTGCCGGAGGTGCCAGCGAAGGCCAGGTTATTGTCGGAGTCGCCGGTGGCGGTTCCGTTGTAGTCGGTGACCGTGGTTCCGGAGCCGTCGGTGAACGGGTAGGAGTGGTCGGTGGTGGACAGTTGCTGCGCCGTGCTGCGGACTGCCGTGAGGGTGGTGCCGCTCACCGTCCAGGACTGGACCGCGCCCGTGCCGGTGACGGTGATCAGCCCGGGGCTGCCGTTGATGGTGGTGGCCTGGAGGGTGCTGATCGCAGCGGCGGGCCAGTCGCCTGGCAGTGTGAGCGGGGTGGTTGGCTCGCCGCCCAGGGTCGCAGTGGGGTTGCCCCAGGTCTTGGTGGTCTGGCTTTCGCCGCCGCTCCCCATGCCGGTGAGCGCGCTGGTGCTCCCGTTGAGGCTCCCGGGGAGCTGCCAGAGGTACAGGGCGTTCTGCTTCCGCAGGAAGAGGTTGGCGCCGCCGTCGGGCCCGGCGCTGGAGGTGATGGTCCAGGTGGACCAGTCCGACCCGTCGGGGGACTCGTTGGCCAGGATGTAGGGGATGCCGCCGTTGCCGTTGCCGGAGTCGTAGCCGCCGATGCCGGGGTCGGCCTCGAAGTAGGCCAGGTAGCCGGTGCCCGGGAGGCCGGCGAGGGCGGCGACGGCGGAGTCGGAGTCGGAGTAGATGCCGATCTGGTCGGGGTATCCCTGGGCGTTGCCGGGGCCGCCGGAGGCCTCGTAGGCGTCGGCGAGCTGCTGCGGGACGTCGCCGGCGGCGGTGTCCCCAGCGGTGTCGGTGTAGGGCTGAATATCCAGCGCTGCCTCGACGTTGCTGCCCTGGCTGGCCTGGACGGAGGTCACGGCAGAGCCGTCGCCCTCCGTCGGGATCATGTAGATGCCGGGCTGGGTGGTGCTGCCTGGGGTGTAGGCCTCGATGTCGTTGAACCCGGGGCCGTTGAACTGCCCGGTGAGGACCTTCATGCCGGCCCAGGCGGCCGGGTTGGGCGTGGGGCCGTCGCCACTTGCGTCCTGGGGGCCGTAGGGGGCGATATCGGTGGCGGTGGTGTCCACGGTGCCGTCGAACTGGCCGCCGCTGAGCTGGCCGGGGGCGAGCCACAGGCCCGATGCGATGCCGGTGGTGCCGCCGCCGGGGATGAGGAGGTCGGGGACGCCGTCGCCGGTGAGGTCCTGGTCGGCGGAGGCGGTGGCGGGCGGGTTCCCGGTGATGATGCAGGTGGCGGGCTGGCCGTCGTTGACGCCGCCGGTGACTGCGGTCACGGTCAGGACGTTGGTCATCCGGGTGGGCGTGACGGTGATCTTCTGGTCGTAGGGCGAGGCGGAGCTGGCGGAGACGGTGAGCGGGTCGCCGCCGTTGAGCTGGTAGATGTAGGAGTCCGGGACGGTCGGCACGGCGGGGTCGGCCGCGGCCCAGAAGGTCGCCGGCGTGCCGATGCCGTAGCTGCCGGCGCCGCAGGGGGTTGTGCTGGGCCCGTCGGGTGAGGCGCCGTTGTCGGTGAACAGGTCCGGGGGCCCGGCTGGGCCGTGGTGAAGATGAACGAGCAGGATGCGGTCGTCGAGTCCAGGGTCGTCGTGGTCCCGGTGGACGGGTCGGTCAGGGTCACCTCCGCGGTCGCGGTCCAGGTGATCTTCACCGACTGGGTGGTGCTGTACGTGGACAGGGCCGTCTTCAGGTCGGCCTCGCGCAGCTGGGCCGTGTCGGTGTAGGTGCCGTTGCCGCCGGCGGTAGCCCTGGCGAGGCGAGGTTGGCGGCGAAGGTGTCGCTGGTGTTCCCGGCGGCGTAGGCGGTGTACTGGATCTCCGGGCTGATGTTGTCCTTGTCGGTGGTCGTGGCCTGCAGGGTGACGTTGCCGTCGCCGGCGTCCTTCGTGCCGTTGCAGCTGGTGCCGGTGACGGAGGTGCTCAGGCTCGGGGTGCCGGGCGTGTAGGCGTACTGGATGGTGATCGTCAGGTTCCCGCTGATGGTGGTGTCGGGAGTGGCGAACAGCTTCCACCCGGCGACGGCGCCTGACTCCGCCTGCAGGCCGAGGTTCAGCGCCGGCAGGGTGCCGGTCTTGCTGGCGTCCGGGTCGATGAGGGAGGAGATGTCGTAGTGGACTTGGTCGGCGGTCGTGGCGCAGCCGGAGGGGCCGCCGATGACGTCGGCTGAGTTCCAGCCGTAGGCGGTGTTGTCCCCTAGGCCGATCTTGGCGCCCCACGTCGGCGGGTTATCCCAGGTCGTTGAGCCTGAGATGGCGGTCGTGGTCGTCCACAGGTCGACGGGCGACTGAGTGCAGGAGTCGGCCCAGACCTCGGGGAAGTACGCGGTCGCCGAGTAGATGCGGGTGCCCTCGATCTGGGACGGGACCGGCATCTGCCAGAAGGAGTAGGACTTGTAGCCGCTGTCGGCGTTGCAGTTCCCGGACGAGTCGCAGGTAGGCATCTCGCCGACCTGCAGGAAGTTCGTCCCGTCGGCTATGGCGTCATAGTTGCCCGCTGTCGGATAGTCCTCGGATATGTACGTCCAGTTGGATGCAGGCTTGGCGGCGGCGTCCCAGTCCGGGTCGATGTACACGGGGTAGACCGTGCCCGCCCCGGTGAGCAGGCTGCGGTCCGGGACGAGGGACAGGCGGCTCCCGGAGGCGGTCACGCCGAGCCGCGCGGCATGCGCGCCGAGGCCGGGGGTCGTCGGCGTGGACGCGAGGAGCCGAGCGGCGCTCGCGCGGGTGATTCCCGCGCTCGCCAGGGCCCGCTGGGCTCGCGCGGGGACCGCGGAGTCCCACATGCGGGGCGAGGGCGCGGCGAAGATGACCTGCCCGCGCGAGTTCCGCGCGGCGATCGTGCCGTTGCCGGCCGTGCTGACGGACAGGCCCCTGGCGCGGGTGGTGAAGGTCAGCGACGCGAGGGCGGCGCTTGCCGCTGCTGCCCGGCTGCCGATGCGCAGGGCCTCGCTGTAGCCGCCGCTGGCCTGGGCGGTGACGATGAGGTCGACGTCGGGCAGGATCGCGTCATAGGTGGCGGTGGCCCCGGAGATCGTGGGGGCGGGCAGCCGCATCGGGGCGGTCAGCGCCAGGGAGTAGCTGCCGTAGGTCATCGTGGCCAGCGGCCCGGTGCCGCCGCCGGACAGGGCCAGGGGGTAGTCGGAAACGGCCGGGGACCAGGTCCCGTCGGGGTTGCGGGCCAGGCTGGCGTTCAGGGTCTGCCAGGCTCCGTGCGCCCACGTGCGGACGGGGGAGGCGCTCTCGGTCACCGTGAGCGTGCCGTCCGGGTTCGCGGAGGTGGTCGACGTCGGCGTGGTCGCCGCGACGACCGGGACGGACCTGCCCGTCTGCCGGGCCCGTGCGACCGCCTGCAGTTCCGTCTGGTAAGACGACTGGCCGCCTGTCGTCGCGGGCTTGGCCGGCGCGGTGCCCGCCGCGCGGGCGGCCGGTGCCGCCAGGGCCGGCGGCGCGACCGCCAGCCCGCACAGCAGGGAGCCCGCGGCGAGCAGGCACGCGGCGCGCAGCCGTCTCGCGTGCCGTGAAGCGAATTGCGTAACCATGGCGGGCTGGAACACTCCTATCGCACTATCGCGCTATCGCGCGGACTTGTGACTGGGTGTGAGCAAACAAAAAGTTACGTTATCGACGAAAGTTGTCATATTTGGCGCCAAAAGCATCACAAGTGTCAGATGGCGACCGTGAAGCTGTCAAGGCGGTGTTACCGTGTGCTTTCGCTCGTGCTGTTTCCCTGACGTTTCTTGACTGGTATGTCATTATCTGGTGGTAAATTTCATAATGACGTCCTGCTTGAAATGGCTCGTGACCTGCTGCTTTGCGGTCGGAGCCGTCCGGAGGGTGGATCAGTAGTGTCCTTGGTTGGTCGCTTTAAGGGCAGTTCTGGCAGGTCAAGGGCCATTGTGATGGCGTCGGGGATGGCACTGGCGGCGCTGCTGGGCGCGTGCTCTCCAGGTGCTCCCGTGGCCGGTGGCGGTGCCTCCTCGCCGGCGGGTGCCGTGGCCCCGGCGGGGGTGCCGGTGAAGGTCGTGACGCCGCAGGCGTCCGTGCACGTACGGGCTGCTGACCAGGCCAGCAGGCCGTACCGGCCGGCGGCCACGAGGTGGCCGCCGGCTGCCTCCGCGAGCGTGGTGCTGCAGGCCGCGGGGGCCGGGCGGGCGGCCGGGCCGGTGGCCCGGGTCGCGGGCACGCCGCTGTGGGTGCAGTCCGTGCCCGGCGGCGCGCGGGGCGCGAGCCAGGACGCTGCGGCCGGCGTCGGTGGTGACGGCGGCGGTGCTGCCGCACTCGCGGTCGGCGGCGGCGGGCGTGTCCGGCGTGGTGCTCCAGCTGGGCGGGGCGGCCCCGGCGGGCGGGAGGCTCCGGGTCGGGCTGGACTACTCCGGGTTCGCGCAGGTGTACGGCGGGAACTACGGGACCCGGCTGCGGCTGGTGGAACTTCCCGCGTGCGCGCTGACGACCCCGCAAGTCGCGGCCTGCCGGAGGCAGACCCCGCTGGCGTCCGCCCAGGACTACAAGCACGACACGGTGTCGGCCGTGGTTGGCCTCGGGACGGCCAGCGGGGGTTCGGTGATATCGTACTCGGCCGGCAGCCCGGCCGCGCCGGGCGGGGTGGTGCTGGCGGCCACGTCGACGACGGGCTCGGGGGGCGGCGCGGCAGGGGAGTACCCGCCTACCAAGCTGACCCCGGACGGCACCTGGTCCGAAGGCGGCGACTCGGGCGCGTTCACCTACTCCTACCCGGTCACCGTCCCCCCGGCGCGGGGCGGCCTGGCCCCGACGGTGACGCTGGGCTATGACTCGCAGTCCGTCGACGGGATGATCGCCACGACGCAGGCCCAGTCGGACTGGCTCGGGGACGGCTGGTCGACGCCGGACTCGTTCATCTCGCTGCAGACCACGTCCTGCGCCGACGACCCGGAGGGCACCGCGGCGGACTACCCGACCGGTGACCAGTGCTATGACGGCGAGGTCGTCGAGATGTCCCTGGACGGCACCGAGACCCCCCTCGTGCTCTCGTCGTCGGTCACGTCCGGCGGGGTGACGACGTCGACATGGAAGGCCCAGTCCGACGACGGCGCCGTGATCACCCACGTGTCCCCGTCCTCCACGGTCTTCGGCGAGTACGACGCGGACAAGCCGGGCAGTGACTACTGGACGGTGACGGAGCGGGACGGCACCGAGTACTCGTTTGGCCTGCAGCACCTGCCCGGCTGGGCGTCAGGAGACGCGTCCACCAACTCGGTGGACTGGATGCCGGTGGAGTCGGGGCACTCCGGCGACCCCTGCTACGACGTCAACACCAGCGCCTCCGGCTTCGGGGCGTCCGTGTGCACGATGGCGTACGAGTGGCACCTGGACTACGTCAAGGACGCCCACTCCGATGCGATGGCCTACTACTACGACCAGGCGACCAACTACTACGGCGAGGACAACGGAACCTCGAACGTCGAGTACGTCTCGGACTCCTACCTGGACCACATCGCGTACGGGCTCACCGACGGGAACGCCTACAGCACCACGACCCCGCCCCAGGACCTGGTGAGCTTCTCCGCCCAGCCCCGCTGCACCGTCAAGACCGCGGGGACCTGCGGCGCGCTGTCCACGTCCAACGCGAGCGTGTCCACCCAGTACCCCGACGTCCCGGTCGACCTGATGTGCGCCCAGGGGGCGACCTGCCCAGCGTACTCGCCGTCGCTGTTCTCCCAGGTCCGGCTCGACTCGATCACCACGCAGCAGTACTCCGTGGCGGCGGGCGCGTACCAGAACGTCGACGTCTACCAGTTCGCGCAGGAGGAGCCGGCGTCGGCGGACGGCCTGGCGCCGACCCTGTGGCTGGACTCGATCACCCGGACCGGCGAGGACCCGGGAGCTGGCGGCAGCGCGGCCAGCGTGCCACTGCCGGCCGTCTCGTTCGGGAAGGTAGACCTGCAGAACCGGCTGTCCGCCGCCACCTACCCCGGCCTGTACCGCTTCCGGATGGCGTCGGTCACGAACGAGACCGGCGGCGTCACCAACATCTCCTACGGCAACCCGGACCCGTGCCCCACGTCGTACTCGCCGTCGTCGGGCTCGTCGGTCACGTCCTCGAACACCGACTCGTGCTTCCCGGTCTACTGGACGCCGCCCGCCGCCGGCACCCCGGCGCTGGACTGGTTCCTGTCCTACGCGGTCACCAAGGTCACCACGGGCGACACCACCGGCGGCGGCCTGACCCAGGAGACCGACTACAGCTACGGGAAGGCGGCCTGGCACTACGACGACAACTTCGCCGTCGAGCCTAAGTACCAGAGCTGGGGCCAGTTCCGCGGCTACTCCACCGTGACCACCGAGACCGGCCAGGTCGTCAGCAACCCGCAGACCGAGACCACCACGGCCTACTACCAGGGCATGGACGGCGACATCCTGCCCACCGGACCCCGGTCCATCACCCTGACCGACTCCAAGGGCGGCAGCCACGCCGACTACGACCAGCTCGCCGGCGACCCGCTGCAGGTCACCACCTACCAGGGCGCCGCCGGCCCGGAACTGTCGTCCACGATTACCTCCTACTGGGTGTCGCCGGCCGACGCGACGATGGACCCGGCCTCCCTGCCCGTGCTAGCGTCCGGCGACTTTCAGCTGGCAGCCCTGGACAGCGGCTCCGTCACGCTGCCGGACCTCACCGCCACGATGACCGAGCCAGCCGAGACGTGGACCGAGACCGCGCACACCGACGGCGGCACCACGTCCTGGCAGGACACCGAGACCGACTACACCTACGACGCCACCACCGGCGACCCGGACTTCGGCCTCCTCACCTACAGCTACAGCCATGCCGACCCGGTCGCCAGCGCCTACGACTCCTGCACCCGGGACCAGTACGCCCCCGTCAACACGAGCGAGAACCTCGTCGGCCTCATCTCCTACACAGAGACTGACCAGGCGGCCTGCTCCGGCTACGCGGCCGGCACGTACACGTCGGCCCCGGCCGCGCTCAACACCCTCGGCGCGCCCTCCGCGACCCTCACGTCAGCGAGCATCACCACGGCCACCGAGACGTTCTACGAGCACACCAGCTCCGGGACCAGCTTCTCCGCCACGTTCCCGCAGGCCAGCGCGCCCGTCAACGCCGACGTCACCATGACCCGCGAGGCCGCCGGCGGCACCCCCGGCGCACCCGCCACCCTCACGTGGCAGGCAGCCTCCCAGGCCGCCTACGACGCCTACGGGCGGGTCACCGACTCCTACGACGCGCTCGGCAACGACACCACCACCAGCTACACCGACAACGCAGACGGCGAGACGACCGGGACCTCGGTCGCAGCCCCGCCCACTACCTACGACAACGCCGGGACCACCGTAACCACCGGCCACGTGACATCGCTGACGCTGGACCCGGCGCGCGGCCTCACCCTCACCTCGGCCGACCAGAACGGCATCGTCACGACCGAGCAGTACGACGAGCTCGGCCGCCTCACCAGCGTCTGGACCAACGGCCGCGCGCCGGCCACCAGCACCGCGAACATCACCTACGCCTACACCGTGTCTGACACTGGCCTGTCCGGCGTCCTCACCAACACCCTCGACGCGGAGGGCGACCTCGTCCCCTCCGCGACGATCTACGACTCCCTCGGCCGCGTCCGCCAGACCCAGACCCTAGCCGCCACCTCCAACGGCACCTCCGGCGGCGATGGCCGCGTCGTCGCCGACACCCTCTATGACTCGCGCGGCTGGGTGTCGGAGGCCAGCCAGGACTACTTCGACAGCTCCTCGCTGCCCGCCCTGACCCTCGCCAAGACCCCGCTCAGCACGGCCCCGGACATTGACGAGTACACCTACGACGGGGCAGGACGGCAGGTCGAGGACACCTCAGTCTCCGACGGGGTCGCGGTCTCGACCACGGTGACGGTTTATAACGGCGATTCCACCACCGTCATCCCCGGGATCCCCGCCGCCAGCGTGGCGACCGGCACGGTTCCTGCCAGCTCCGGCACCATCGAGACCACCACGGTCAACCCGATCGGGCAGACCACCGCCCTCACCCAGTACACGGCCAACCCCGACCTGCACATCCCGTCCAGCACCACGACCGGGACCTTCTACATCACCGGCGGCACCGCCAGCGCCACCACCTACGCCTATGACGCCATGGGAAACCAGGTCCAGGAGTCGCTCGGCGGCGCGACCTGGAAGCAGGCCTACAACCTGCTCGGCCAGGAGACCTCGTCGACTGACGCGACCGGCGGCACCACGACCATGTCCCATGACGCCGACGGGAACCTGACCCAGTCCGAGGACCCCGCCGGGGACTACCTGTCGTGGGCCTATGACCAGGACGGCCGAAAGACCGCGGAGTACGCCTCGCAGTCCGGCAGCCAGGTCCCCTACGGCAGCACCAGCGGGACGCCGAACGAGCTGGCGTCGTGGGTGTACGACGACGCGAACGGGGCGGCGGCGCCCGCAGACACCATCGGGCAGGCCACCACGGAGACGACCTACGCGAGCAGCCACGCGTACGTCATCCAGCAGAACGGCTTCAACGCCTTCGGCGAGTCCAGGGGCGAGACCTTCACCCTCGACGCCACCGCCCCCGGCGCGGGCCTGGGCACCGCATCATCTTCCGGGACGACCACCAGCCTGACGTTCTCGAACACCTACGAGCCCATCAACGGCGGCCTCACCAAGCAGACGTTCCCCGCAGCCGGCGGCTCCGCCGAGACCGTCACCCACCTCACGGTCGGGCAGCTCGACCTGCCCGGCGCATTGACCGGCAACAACGCGTACGCGGCGGTGCCGACGTACACGGCATTGTCGCAGCCGGACCAGGTCACGATCGGGTCCGGCAGCGACGAGGCGGCGGTCACCTACGCCTATGACCCGAGGACCGGGGCAGTGACCGGCCAGCTCGTCGACAAGTCCGGCAGCACCCCGGTCGACGACACCACCTACGCCTACAGCCCGGCCGGGGCGCTGACGTCAGAGACCGACACCCGCAACGGGTCCAGCACCACCTCCGAGCTGCAATGCCTCGCCTACACCACCCAAGGGCAGCTGCAGCAGGCGTGGACGGCCGCCACGTCGGCGGGCTGCCCGGCATCGCCGCCCGGGACCAGCACCTCGACGATCGCGGACGGACTCGGCACGTCGTCGGAGTATGACGAGTCGTGGGCATACAACGCCGACGGGCAGGTGAAGTCCAAATCGGCGTACGTGGCGTCGGCGAAGGCCCTGGCCACCACCGCCTACACCTACTCCGACTCCACCGAGCTCACCTCGACCTCGACCACCGGCGCCACCACCGGGTCCGCGACCTACGCCTACAACCCCGATGGTGAGGAGGACGCCCAGTCCCCCGAGAGCGGCCAGACCCTGAAATGGGACAACGCCGGCGACCTCACCGGCGTCACCACCACCAGCAGCGGCGCCCAGAACGCCTCCTACGTCTACGACGCCGACGGGAACCTGCTCACCCAGACCGAGGGCACGTCCACCACCGTCTACCTGCCCGGCGAGCAGCTCACCATCAACACCTCCACCAGCACCCCGACCCTGTCCGGGGTCCGCTACTACAGCCTGCCCGGCGGCATCACCGCCGTCCGCACCGGCTCCGGCGATGACTACGGCTTCGAGATCGCCTCCGACCAGCACGGCACCAACACCCTCTACCTCGACTACACCGCCCAGGTCCCCACCTGGCGGCAGTACGACCCCTACGGCAACCCCCGAGGCGCCACCCCGGCCACCGGGACCTTCCCCGGCAGCCGCGGCTTCCTCGACGACCCCGACGACACCGTCACCGGCCTCACCAGCATCGGCGCCCGCTGGTACAACCCCGCCACCGGCACCTTCATCAGCCTCGACCCCCTCCTGGAGACCAGCAGCCCCCTCCAGCTCAACGGCTACACCTACGCCGCCGCCAACCCCGTCGACGGCAGCGACCCCACCGGGCAGTTCTGCATCAACCAGAACGCCTGCTGGGACCCGCTCACCGGGACCCTGAACTACAACCCCACACCCAGCGACCCCGACCCCGGCCCCAACGGCCCCAGCGGCGGAGGCGGCGGAACCTCCAGCACCAGCGACGACGGCAACGGCGGCGGTAGCCAGGACTCGGGAGGCGGCGGCAATCCGGTCGTGAACTGGTTCGCCAACAATGCGGGCTACCTCGGCTGGGCGACGCTGAACGGGGCCATGGCCGTGGGCGGGGCACTCCTCGCTGACGCAGGTGCCGCAGGCGAGTTCACCGGCACGGCGGCCTGCGTCCTCACCGTAGTCGGCTGCGCGATCGGGATACCACTGGACATCGCAGGTGCCGGTGCCATTACGGCAGGTACCGGTCTTGTGGTCGCCGGCGGATACGGCCTCGGCAAAGACATCACCGCCATGGCCAACAACTCCGGTGGTTCGGGTGGCTCCGGTGGGAGTGCCGAGGAGTCTGGGGCGGAAGAGCAGCCAGAGCTGAACCTCGTAAAGGCCAACGCTAGGTATGTCGAGAAGGTTACGGGTGAGAACCCCGAACTCATAAAGCGCGAGATCGTCGGCAACCGGGGATCGCTGTATGATCTTTACGAGGATAAGAACACAGGGGATCTGTATGTGCTTCGCAAGGGGGGTGGAGGTGAGCCGCAGCCAACGGGACTGCGCTTGCCCTAATAAATGAAGATACGCCGAGTGTCCTGCAGATTGACTTTTTGGAGCCGAGACCTGAGTGTCTCGCAGATGAGCGCTATAGCGGGTCTGAGTCCGGATGCTTCGGCTGAACGGAATATGACAAGTTGGGGGGCGTGCGTTGGGCGTGATACAGCCTTCTGGGAGCTTTCGTCAAGGATCGCGGAAGACGCTCCCCTAGATGCCCACATCGCCGACATCTTCGCCCGGGTCAGTGAATCCCGGGATGCCTTGACTGCCTTGCGTGCCAGAGCTGACGTCTGTCAGTTGCTGATGGCGGCATTCGTGAGTAGCGCCAGTGACGACAATTTCGGGTTCCATCTGGAACTAGACCAAACTGCTATCCTCGCGGCGCTTCGCGCGGAGGTTGACTTTGAGGTTTACATCGAGGATGACGAGTAGCCGCCTAAGGAAGCGAACTTTCTTAGGCGGATCATGACGGGATTCCCCCTGTGCCACAGCAGGCAATGGCAGTCGAAATGCTATCACTTGAGTAAGTCGCATTCATGAGCGTGACGGACTCCGGGTCGGCGGTGGCCCGGCGTATGTAGGTGGCCAGGAATTCGTTAGGGTCGCGTGACGGTGCGTGGCTGGCGGTTGCCTGTGGGGGCGTACGAGACGACAGTCGAGTGCCGCAGGGCGGAGTCGGGCTGAGGGGAGGCCGAGGTTGCCACCGTCCCGTTCTGAGTTTCGCGGGCTTCGTGCTTTCCCATGCTGATCCGCCAGAGAGTCCTCGGCCCCTACCGCTGCCCGCGCGCTGTGCCGTCACCTCTGGTGCTGCGGCCCAAGGCAGCCCAGACGGACTGGCCGTTGTCCTCGATCTTCTCATCGACATGCCGTTCCCATCGGAGGATGTCGCTCAGGGCGGGGCGGAGTCGCCGTCAACTCCGATAGGACTTGGGCCGTCTATCTCCCCTTGGCCAGCTCCGGAACTGAAGCCCCTGTCGGAGCTTGTCCAGATGATGACGAACTCAGCTATCCCGATGGCCCGGACCGCAGCGTCGCAGCTTCTCGGGCCAACGCCATCGACGGCAATATCGGGATCTGGCTCGCGGCGACTACCTCGTTCGGAGAGATACTCGACCTTGACCAGTTCCCTGCCGTCCCTGGCAGCGGCCCAATGCCACGGGCTTAGGCCCGAAGTGCGTTGAGACTGGTTCTTGTTTCCGTGACGCTGGGTGATTGCCGCTGGCTGGTGGCGTGTTGCGGCGGTTTCGCGCGAGACGGGCGAGGCTCCTGCTAGAAGAGAGATTGTCTAGGTCTTTCTTCATCCACAGGAGCCTCTGGTGTCTTTGTACCCTGTCGTGCCCGGTGCCGACGACGTATTCGCGGAGGACGGGCTGATGGTCGCGGTCCGGCTGGAGGATGTCGTCTCGCCGCTGCGGGACGGCCTGCCGCTGGGCCCGGCAGGGCGTCGGCGCTGGTAGTCGGGGGTACTGAGCGGATCCGGGCGGGCGGGGTGACGGTGTTCTGCAAGGTGGTGGCGGTCGCGCCGGCAGTCGTCCGCCGCGACGGGCGGGTGCAGGCGGCAGGCAGCCCGGCCGGCCACGCGACGCTCGGCCCGCTGGAGCGGTGGCTGGAGGAGCAGGCCGGGCGCGGGGTGATCGAGGAGATCGCGGAGCGGGCGGTGCTGGATCCCCGGTTCGTGAAGGGCGAGCGGGAGCGCCTGCTGACCAGGGCGTTCATGATCCGGGCCATCGTGCTGATGACTCTCATGCCGGACGCGGGCCTGCGGGAGGCGGTCCTGGCGCTGGCCGGCGACCTGGCGGGGGTGCCGTGGGCGCGGCCGTGGCGGGCGGCGTCGGAGCGGGCGCTCGGCGACTGGCGCAGCGCGCTGGGCCCCGGCCGCTGGAGGAACTGCAGGCCATCGTGCTGGAGGCCTCCCGCCGCGAGCACGAGGCCCGGGACTGGCGGGAGGCCGCCGCCGGCCGGCTGACGGTGTGCTCGCTGGACGGGACGCTCATCCGCGTTCCGGACACGCCCGCGAACCGGGCCGCGTTCGGCTCCGTCGGCACGAGCGACGGCAGCTCCCCGTTCCCGCAGCTCAGGGCATTGCCCCTCAGCAACGCCTCCACCCGGGCCCTGCTCGGCATGACCTGCGGCCCGTCCGGCGGCGGCGCCGGCAAGGCGGCCGGCGAGCAGAAGCTCCTCGATGAGGCCATGGATGCATGCCCGCACCTGTTCACGCAAGGCCGGCTGTGGGTAATGGACCGGAATTTCCCCGGCGCGGCCAGGGTCGCCCGCCTCATCGCCCGCACCCACGTGCTGATCCGGCTGAAAAGCGACATCCCGCTGAAACGCATCTCCCCTGTTCTCCCGGACGGCTCCTACACGGCGGACCTGTCCGGCGACGGCCTCACCATCCGGGTCCGCGTCATCGAGTACTTCGCCGAAGTCGAGGGCCAGGAGGTCCCGGAGATGTTCTGCCTGGTCACTGACCTGATCGACATTGACGAGTACCCGGCGCCGCTGCTGGCGGCGCTCTATAAATGGCGGTGGGACGGGTCGGAGACCGCACTCCGTGAGGCAAAGGGCAGCCTGGACGGAGCCGGCCCTGGCACCGGGCCCATGCTCCGCTCTCAGTCCCCGGCCCTCGTCCTGCAGGAGCTCGCGGCCTGGGCCGCCGCGACCGAGATGACCCGCGGCGTCGCACGCGACGCCGCGGCCGCCGCCGCACCCGCCCGGAAAGGCCGTCGCGCCGGGCAGCCCGTCCGCCCCCGCGAGATCTCCCACGCCCGGACCCGCCGCGCCGCCGTCCGCGCCATCCAGGCCGGCCGGGCCTGCTACCAGGCCCTGATCAGGGAAATCGCGAAATACCGGACCATCGTCGACCGGAACCGCCACCGGTCCCGCAAGTCCAAGTCGCCCAGCAGCTTCGCCCATGCCACCGCGAAGGACACCCGCACCCGCATCGCCCCGGCCGTCATCACCATGGCCAACTCCCCGGCTGACCAGCACGAACAGGCAGCTACCCACAGTCACCAAAACACGGAAACCGACATCAGAACCTAAATGCCTAAACCCCGTGGCATTGGGCCTGGGCGTGTCGCGCTCGGGTTACTACGAATGGGCCGGACGGCCGGAATCACATCGCGACCTGGAGAACCGGGACCTGCTGAAGGCAATACGGGAAGTCCACGAGGAGTCAAGGGGAACGTACGGGTCGCCGCGGGTAGCGGCGGAACTGCGGCTCGGCATGGGAATGGAGGTGAACCGCAAGCGCGTCGAGCGGCTCATGCGGGAGAACGGCATCCAGGGCGCCTACCGCCGGCGGGGCCGGAGGAACCTGGTCCACGCGGCCACGGAGGAAGACCTGGTCAAGCGCGACTTCATCGCGACCTGGCCGGACGCCCTGTGGGTGACGGACATCACCGAGCACCCCACCAGGGAGGGAAAGCTGTACTGCGCGGCCGTCCTCGCGGTCTTCTCCCGGAAGGTAATCGGCTGGTCAATCGCTAGCCGCCAGGACACGGAGCTCGTCACGAGCGCGCTCGCCATGGCCGTCGCCCGCCGGGAGCCAGAATCCGGGAAAACGGTACTGCATTCCGACCACGGAACCCAGTTCACCGCATGGGCCTGGGGAAAACGGCTCCGGGACTCCGGCCTTCTCGGCTCGATGGGAACGATCGGCGACTGCTATGACAATGCTCTCATGGAATCATTCTGGGGCACGATGCAGCTGGAGCTGCTCGACCGCACGGCATGGGAAACGAGGCAGCAACTCAGTAACGCGATCTTCGAATGGATCGAATGCTGGTATAATCCATACAGAAGGCATTCCTCGCTGGGAATGCTGAGCCCGGCCGAGTACGAGCGCCGCTACCGTGAGCACCACACGGACAGCAAACCGCCAGACCTGGCCGGCTGACCCCACACCCGACGTGTCCGGGAAACGGGGGAAACCTCAAACAGCGCCTGCTGGCCGCTGGCGATGTCGGCGAGGGTGGTGACGAGCTCGCTGATCTGGCGGTGGATTTCGGCGGCGCGGGCGTACCGGGCCGCTGCGGTGGCTGGCAGCGTGACTTCCTCCGGCGGCCTGGCCCGGGTTGTGAGCTGGCGGGCCCGGTATGCCCTGGCCTTGCATGCGTCTGTGCAGTACCGGGGCTTGCGGCGCCCCCGGGCCTTGGCTGGTCAGGCAGGGCGGTGTCGCAGTGCAGGCATCGGGCGGGCTGGCCGGTGTCGTTTCGTGACGTGACGGAACTGGTCACGGCTGCCCGGGCTGATGGTTGCGGCTGCTCAGTGTTGCGGGCGACGCGGGTCACCGGTTTGCCTGGCGGATCGCGCGGCGCAGGCTTTCGCGGGCCGCGGTGAGATCGTCTTGGAGCTCGCGGGCCTGCCGCTGGGCGTGGCTGGCTTCGGCGGCGCGGGCGTCACGCTCGGCGGCGAGCTGGCGGGCGGCGGCTTCGATGTCGGCGACGCGGGCGATCAGCTCGGCCCTGTCAGGTCCTTCGATTTCGGCGCCGAGCTGGAGGCGGAGCCGGCTGCGGAGCTTGTCGCGTTCGGCGCGGAGCCGGCGGATCTCCTCGCGGGCGATGGCGAGGTCGGTGCGCAGGCTGGCCAGGGTGGCCGGGGCGCCGCGACGGGGCGGGGTGACCGGGCCGGGCCTGGGCTGATGCTCGCCCTGGCGACGCTGAGCGGCTTCGACGTGCTCGCGGACGCCGCCGGCATAGACCAGCCAGGTGGATACCTGGGCAGCGGCGGCAACCGCGGTCGCGGTGACCGGTGTCCCGGAGGCTTCGAGGGCCTGCACGGCGTCCAGGGCACGCTGCCGCTTGTCCTGGCTGGCTCTGGCGCGGGCGGCCAGCATGGCCTGGGCGCGGCCGGGGGCGGTCATGCGGTCCCCGTGGCGCGGACGGCTGCGGGGATCAGCGGCAGGGTGCGGGCGGCGCGGGCACGGCGCAGGATCCGGCTGGCCTCCTCGATCTCGGCGCGCTGGGCGGGGTCCATCTGGGAGAGCTTGCGGTGCATCGCCTCGGTCACGGCGGTGAACGCGTCGATCTCGGCGGTGAGGCTGGCCAGCACGTAGCCGGCGGCATCCATTGCCCGGGCGGTTTCCCGGTCGGCGCGCAGGCCGGCGATGTGCTGTTCGAGGGCCGGCAGGTAGGAGGGGTCGGGCCGGTAGAAGCCGCAGCCAGCGCACTGGAAGCGGATCGGGCAGGTGCCTCCGCCGGCGTTGACGTTGGATGGCTCGGTGCAGTTGCCGAACGGCACCGCGACCGAGGCCCGCTCGTAGGCGGTGGTGCTGGCGAACGGGGCGGGGTTGCCGGCTGCGTCGGTGGCCAGCTGGCCGACCGCGCGGATGGCCTGCTGCTTGCGTTTGAGGCTTATCTGGTAGTAGCCCATCGTGGTGGTCACCGACGCATGGTCCATGAGCTTCTTTGAGCACGTCCACCGGAACGCCGGCGTCAGCGTGTCTTTGGGCGTAGGAATGGCGCAGCGCGTACGGGGTGATCAGGGACGGGTCGAACGGTGCCGGGGTGCCGCCGGCCCGGGCAGCTCGGAGTCGATGACACCGATCTGGCCGGTCCAGGCCTTGAACCCCCGGGCCACGCAGGATGGCGTGATGTGCCCGCGGGACTGGCGGGCGCGCAGCAGCGGGCTGGGGAACAGCCACCGGTCCAGGGCCGGGGGCACGCGCAGCGAAGCGCGATGCTGCTGCCAGGCCAGGATGATCTCGGCGGTGCCGGCGGTGACCGGCAGCCGGCGGCGCATCCGCCCCGCCTTATGGTTGTCGTAGACCAGGTTGTGCTGGCCGCTGATCACCTCGACGCAGCCGGTCCTCAGGCTGGCTACCTCGCCGGGGCGCCGCCCGGTGTCGCGCAGGATCTGGTAGATCACCTGGTGCATCTGCTGCAGGTCGGCTGCGGTGATCGCCCCGGCCCGCCCGGCCGGGCCGAGCAGGTGCAGGCTGGCGTCGAGCTGGCGGATCACCATCTCGGGCAGGGCCTTGCCGAGCTCGTCCTCGTTGGGGTCCTCGCGGACCCGCTGCCGGGTGGCGGGGCGGAACGGGTCGGGCACCACGCTCATCAGCCCGCTGGCCCGGCCATGCTCGATGACCTGGCAGAACTGGTAGATCATCAGGTTGCGGTGGTTGGCTGAGTAAAGATCGCCGTCGGTGCGCCGCTGGGTGCTGATCGCATCCAGGATGCGGGTGAAGTCGCCGGCGCCCAGGCTGGCCGGGTCGGTGGGCCCGGCGGTGATGAGCGCGTGCGAGGCGGCCTGGCACGCGCGCAGCGTTTCCCGCAGCCGCTGCAGGTAAGGGCGGGCGGAACGGCGCCAGTCCCTGACGATCTCCCGCAGCCAGGCCGGCTCGATCACGCGGAAGTCGATCTCGCCCTGGGTGGCCGGCCAGCGGCGGGAGGCGTTGACGGGCAGGTCGAGCAGCGCGACCTGCCACACGTCGCCGGCGAACGGGTCCGCGCCGGCGTACTGGCGCAGGCCCGGTCCAGGTGCCGGCGCAGGCCACGGAACAGGCCCCGGGTCCCCGCGTTGTACTGCGTGCCGCCCGACTCGCAGACGACCTGCGGGTCGGCCCCGCGCAATGAGGCCGCGCCGCCGAGGCGGGCGAGCAGGATCCGCACTTCAGTGGGGTCCAGCGGTGGCGGTGCCTGGTCACGGTGCTGCAGCGCGTAAAGCAGCTCCGCGCGCAGCAGCACGGGCAGCCCGGCGAGGGAGAACTGGTGCACCCCCAGGCGGGGCCGCTCGCTGGCCACCCAGGCGGCCAGCTCGTCACCGGCCAGGATGCCCCGGCGGTGCAGCCGCTGGTCGTGGAAACGGCACAGCCCGCGCCGGACCACGCCCTCCCGGTCACAGCCCGGGACCCGGCATTCCGCGGCCCGGGTCAGCGGGCGGGCCCGCGCGGCGAACGCCGTAGCCCGGCTCGGTACGGTCCTTCCCCCAGGCGCGCTCATGCCGGAAGCACAGGCCGGCGCAGTGCAGATCGCCTTCACAGCCGGGCACCGAGCAGTTCCCCGGATGCAGCGGGCGAGTAGCCCGCGGCGGCGGCGCGGTGTCGAAATCGGCCCAGCACAGGCCCGAGCCCACCCGGGCGCGGCGGCAGCCATCGCAGCGCCCGGACGTGCGGCGCGTCGCCGTCGGGCATCCCGGGGTGCGGCACGGCCATGCCGCGGTCCGCGCGCTGTCCAGGTCGCCGGTGAACAGCAAGGCCTCGCCGTCCCATTCGCCGGCGCGCCAGGCCGGGTCCAGCCGGGCGCGCAGCCACCCGGCCCAGCCCTGGGCATCGCGCGGCTCGCCGCGGGCGTCGTCAGGGACGGCCCGCAGCGCGCGTCCGCTCACAGGTACCGCTTCCCTGCCGCGACGGCCTCCACCGCGCGGCGCTTGTCCTCATCGCGGGCGTGCAGGTAGACAGTCGTCGAGGCCAGCGACGCGTGGCCGAGCAGGGCCTGGACCACGTCAAGGTCGATGCCTGCCCGGACCCAGTTCGTGGCCGCGGTATGGCGCAGCATGTGCGGCCGGACGGGGAACCCGCATCCAGCCGCGAGCCGCTCGAACCAGCCCTTCGCGGCCCGGTAGGTCATCGGCGCGCCGAGCGGCTGATGATAGAGGTTGACCATGACCATCTCAGTCCCGTCCTCGCCGGCCAGCCAGGCCCGTTCGTGCTGGTAGTCGGCGTAAGCGGCGAGCACCGCGTCGCTGGCCGGCACGGTCCGCGGGAAACGGGACTTCGCCAGCGCGCCGTTCGGGTTAGCCCGGTGCCGCACGTGCACATGAGCCCCCACCACCGTGCAGCCCAGCGCGCGTGAGTCCGGCAGCAGGTGCATGTCCGCCCCGCGCAGCCCCAGCGCCTCACCGATCCGCAGGCCCGTGTCCCGAAGAAGAACTACCAGGAACTGGTCGCGGGGACGGCGGCAGCACGCCAGCACCGCCTCGGCCTGCTCATCTGTCAGCGCTTCCGGGAACGGTGCCTGCACCCGCGCCTTCAGGGCCCGGCCCGCACCGTGCGGAACTGGCCGGACTCCCCGGCATCGAACCCCGGCGGGGTGAACCGCAGCCACCGCGGCTCCGACAGCTGCTCGGCCACCGTCATCTCGATCAGCCCGGTCCGGGCGCAGAACCGCAGGAACTCACACACCCCGGTGAGCGTGGCATTGACCGTGGCCCCCGAACGCAGCCGCCCGCCCCGGCCCGGGGTGACCTCGATGAAGTGCTTGAAGCGGGCCAGCGCCGCCAGGCTGACCGAGGACCAGTCCACCCCCTGCCCAGCGCACCAGCCCAGGAAGCCCGCCACCCGCCCGGCATAGGCGCGGATCGTGTGAGGCGAACGGCTGGCCCCGTGCAGCGCCCGCAGGAAATCGCTGGCCTCCCGGTGGATGACGAACCCGGGATCGAGCACCACCCACAGCTCGGCACCGTCGAGGGGAGACACTGCCCGCTCCGCCTGGAACCGCAGGTCAATCAAATCGGTCACGTGACACAACGTAACTGACGTGCCACACAAATACCGGATATTCGTAAGGCACCGGCGTGCCACGCCGCTGAACCCACGTCCCTCACAGGGCCGGAGCAGTACAGATAACGGCGCTGTGCCGTAGCGTGTGCGAGCCGGGCCGGGGAACGTCGACCTCGGCGAGCAGCAGGTAGCGGCGGGCGACATCGGACACGACCGCGCCGCTGACCGGGCGGAAGGGCGCCAGCACGCGGAAGAAGACGTGCCGGTCATCAGTCTGCGGCCGCCCGTTGCGCAGGTAGTCGGCCAGGGCCTCGCCGGCCGCGCCGGACAGCGGGAACGCGGTCGAGTGGGCGGCCTTCCGCTCCGGGATGGCCAGGCGGGCGCGCTTCCAGTCGATGTCGTCCAGCGTCAGGGCGACGATCTCCCGGGCGCGCAGCCCGTAGGTGGCCAGCAGCAGCATGATCGCGTAGTCCCGCCGCCCGACTGTCGTGCGCCGGTCCGGAAGCGCGAGGACGCGGCCGACGTCCTCCCAGGAGATGGACCGCGGCAGCGTCGACAGCCGGTAGGCCTGCGGCCACTCGACCGCCTCGGCCAGGTCCCTGCTGATAACGCCCTCGCGGCGGGCATAGCGCAGGAAGACCCGCAGCACCCCGCAGCCCTCCCGCACCGATGTCTTCGCCAGGCCCAGTCCGGCCCGCTCGGCGGTATACGCGCTGAGCAGCGGCGGCGACAGCTCCCCGAGCCTGGTGACCCCGGTCCGGGCGAGCCAGTCCTCGAACCGGCGCAGGTAGTGAACGTAGGACTCCACCGAAGCCGGGCGCAGCCCGCGCTCGGAGACCAGGTACTCGAAGAACCCCGGGACCGTCTCGCCGAACGGGACCGCCCGGTGCGGGCGCCCGGAGCCCGCATATCCCGGGATGACGACCGTGAGCATCTGCTCGACCGGCCCGCGGATGTCCTTGGCGAGCGTGTCCCCCTGGGCGCGACGTGCGTCGCGGGACTGGCTCACCCTCATGGACACGAAGGCACTGACATGCTCCGGAAGGTCGGCAAGCTGGCCGGCTCCGTTCGCCGCAGCGAACTCCCCGAACGCGGCCACCAGCGGCACCCTCCGCAGGACGCACCGGGTCCCGTAGCCCTGTTCCGCCAGCCACGCAACGTACTGCTCGATCTGCGGGCCGACCCAGGACGCCCGAAGCCGGTCAACGGTCTGCGGCCTGACGAAGTACTCCTCCAGCATCGCGAGGCTCCTCCCCGTGAGTAAACGATGACGACGCATCGATCCCCGCGGGGCCGCCGCGTTATGTTGCCGGATCCCTCCATCGACAGCCGTGAATCGCTGGCTTGATCAGCCGTATCTGCTGGTCGGGCCACATAACGCGGCCGGGAGCATAACCCCGAAAATGTGGCGGGCCACATTTTCGGGGACCAGGACCGGGAACACGCCCCCGAAAAACCTCCAGGCCGCCTCGCAGCCCGCGATCACCGCCAGCGTCGTCTGCGGGAACGTCAGGTACACGTAGCAGTAGCGCGAGAACACCGCCGTGAACACCAGCGCGTGCAGCCTCCGCCGCCGCTCCCCGTCGGGGATCATCCCGAGGTAGCCGAAGTCGACCTGCAGCTCACGGCCCGGCGGCGGGTCATCGACCCGCACCGTCACCCCCGGCCGGCCCGACGAGAACCCGCACTCGGCCGCAGCGAACCGCGCCAGCGTCCGGTAGGGAACCGCGGTCCCGGACCGCTCCAGCAGCTCGCCGACCTTCACCAGCGTCAGGTCCTGCCCCACCCACGCGGTGATCTCGTCCTTCCGGGTGGCCAGGGCCTCCCACGACGAGCCGTGCCCCGCCGGGCGGGCCGGCCGGACCGTCCCCACCACGATGCCGATCAGCTCGTCGGTCAGCCGGTCCTCCCCGCTATCGCGGGTAAGGCCGGCCTCTTGGGCAGCCCGGATATACCGGGCTGCGGTCTTCACGTTCACCCCCGCACGGGCCGCGGCCGGGCGCTTGCCCAGGCCCGCCAGCCACGCACGCAGGACTTCCTTCACCTCTGTCACCAGGACCTCCCGGAACGCCATCCCTGCCATCTCTCGCAGAACGGTACAAACCGGGCGATCCTGGCAGGGGTGGTCCATCAACTGGCAACCGGGGTGGTCCCATCCCCGTGGCAACAACCCTCAGCAGGTGGTCCCATGCTCATGGCAGATGACACTGTTTCCGCAACCCCGGTGGCAGGTGCTCCCGGGGTGCCGGCGGAGTCGGCACGAGCGCTTGCCTACGCGGTTGCGTGCGGCTCGGAGTGACCCGATGCGGCTGGACGTGGAACCCTGGACCCGCCCCGGCAATCCGCCTCCACCGCCACTGACCAGCACAGGTCATCTTCGGTGATGCCTGAGATGTCCAGAAAAGTGCAAACACTCCCAGGTTCGAGAGGTTCAGGGTAGTATCAGCGCAAGATCACGGCCTTCACAAAAAAGCACCCCAATCTCTCGGCTGAGGTAAACCGAGCTTGGGAGCTGCGCGTCAAATCATTGTCATGAAAATGTCTGATGACTCCAAAGAAGGAGAAAGACCTATGGCGTTCGGACGGAAAAAGGATACCGACTCCCATCGTGACGGACTTATCGACTCCTATATAGTCACGTATAAAGGCGGCCTGCGCGAGTTGCCCAAGGCAAAGATCGGCAAGATCAGGCTTGACATCCTTGCGGATCGATTCTGTTTTTCCGCTGATAACGATGTGGCGCGGAAATTCTGGACCGATATGGAAATTACATACCTGAATACCGGCGCCGTCGAGGTTGTCGACCGGACGGTGAGCACGTTTGAGGGAATCGCCGGCGGTGTTAACTCGCGTCAACTCAACCAAAAAAACAACGTTCATTTCTCATTTGTTGGCCCGGATGGCCCGACCGTACTTCGGGTTGAGATGCTCACGGGCGTCACCGTGATGGGGCAAGCAAAAGAGTGCCAGGAATTCGAAGACCGTTTGCGCTCGCATCAAATCCGCAGCAAATTTGGTGCAGGCGCGGTCGCATCGCCGTCCACTCAGGGTGTTTCGCATGGCGCTGGCCCTTCGCTAGCAGACGAGCTTGCAAAGCTAGCGTCCCTGCGTGATCACGGAATTCTGTCGGCCGAGGAATTCGAGGCCCAGAAAAACAAGCTCCTCAGATAGTTGTTGCCGCGAGGTACGCCTGGCAGCCATGTTCCCATTGGTCACGCCGCAGCTTAGAAGGCTTCGACTGCGGGAGCTATGGACAGTGCAGGCGCAGGTCGGCGGCGTGCTCGCTGATCCCTGAGTGACCGTGAATCCCTACGCGACCGCCGACACCGGCAAGGAGGCCGCTAATGCGGACTGGCCGCGTGGGGACGCTGAGGTGCTCAGGCGCTCTTCTTCCCGCGATTGCGGATCTTGTCGAAGGCGTCCAGGGCGGTCTCGTCGACCTCTGGGAGCGTTCCGAGGTAGCGCTCGGTGGTGGAGATCCTGCGGTGGCCAAGCCGTTCCTTGACCACTTGCAGGTCTGCGCCGCCGTGGAGGAGCCAGGAGGCGTGGGCATGCCGAAGATGCTTGGCCTGGACGGGCACCTCTATCTCCGCCGCCGCCACCGCCGGCTTCCACACGTGCTCACGGAACCAGTCGCGCGGGATATGCCCATCGGTGTCGACGAGCCGGGGGCGTCGCGGAGCATCCTTGCCCGCCGCCCGGCGCTGGCGGCGGTAGAGGGCGTAGGCTCCCCGGCAATACTCGCAACGGCACTTCCCGGCCGAGTACGCGCTCAGGGTGCCGTGGTCGTAGCGGTTGCCCTTCTCGTTAGGCTCCGTCTTCCCCAGCCCCTGAGGGTCGGGCAGAACGGAGAGCCGAGGCTGGGCCTCCTCGTCCTGTCGCAGTTCAAACAGCAGGTCGTCGAGCTTGAGGTCCTTGGCCTTCACGTGGTCCTCGATCTTCTTGACCACCTTCAGGTCAACCTTGAACCGGCGCATCTCCCCGTCTTTGGGGTACTGCTTGACGAGGAACCGCTTGCCCTCGGGATGGTATTTCGGGTTGACCTGGACGACTGCCCGGGAGACGGTGAGGATACGCGTCCTGAAGTCGAGGTCCTTGACCCGCAACTCCGTGAGTTCACCCCAGCGCAGGCCGCTTACGATTTCAAACTCAACCAGCAACTTAAAATCGTTAGCGTCGAGCGCTTCGTAGATTGCGTCGAACTGCTCTGGGCTGATGATCACCGGAGGCATCACGGGAACCGGCGGTGTCTTTACGCCCTTGCACGGGTGCAGGAATATGACGCCATCGTTAAGCGCAGTCGTGAAGATCGCGCTCAAGATATTCCGCAGGTTTTCCTGGGTGGCGGGCGAGACCTGCTCCTTGGCGAGGTGGGTGATCCACTCCCGGACATCGGACGGAAGGATCGCGTTCATGCTCATCCCGCCGAACCAGGGCAGGACGTGCTTGGCGATCTGGTAGGTATAGCTCTCCCGGGTGGAGGCCTCCATCACGTGGTTCGGCAGCCACGTCTCGTTGACGTAGGTCTCGAACTTCCGCCTGCCGCGCCGAGGGTCGCCTGCGCGCCCCATAGAGGACTTGGCCTCTTCCCGTTGCCACGCCTTGTCGGCCTTCGCCTCGGTGGAGTGCGTCCCCGCGGACTGGATGACGCCTCGCGCGTCGCGGTAGCAGGCGCGCCAGCGTTCCTTGCCGCCGTCCGTGATTCGCCGCTGTGACCAGCCCAACTCAAGCACCTCCCGAGGCCTCGATGGCAGCACCATGGCAGCAGAACCATTCGTCATGAGCCGTCATCGTCCGGTATCGAACGACACCGATAATAGCTTCTGAGCTGCAGATTAGCTAAAAATATCGAGTAATTCAAGTCGCCGTATGAACGGTTCTACTGCACTCATAACCCAGAGGTCGTAGGTTCAAATCCTACCCCCGCTACCAAGAAGTTGCAGGTCAAAGGCCGGTTCCCGAAGACGGGGAACCGGCCTTTTGGCTTCATGGCAGCATGCGCCTGCCCCGGGCCGTGCTCGACCTGCCACACTACCCGTGGCTGCGCAAGCGTCACGCCGTCGAGCTGGCGCCCGCCGCCGGGCAGAACCTGGCGAGCGTCTGACCGAGCACCGCGCGCACCAGCACGCGGTTGCCCGGTTCGAGGAACGCGAAGTGCCCGCCTGGCAGCACGAGCAGGGCACACTCAGCGCGGGTGTGCGCGGCCCAGCCGGGCAGCAGGCCGGGAGCGACGAGCCGGTCCCCGAAGCCGCCCAGCACCAGCGTCGGCGCCTGGCACCTGGCTGGCGACCACCAGTGCCTGGCACAGGCCCGGCCGCCGCGCCGCCACGCGCGCCGCCAGGAGCGCGCCGACGCTGCAGCCGAACAGCAGCGTCGGCCGCGCGGGCAGCGCCGTCAGCGTTGCCTCGGCCTCGCCCAGCACCGCAGCGAGGTCGGCTTGCACGGGCTCGCCGGCCCGGCGGTCGCGCCCGGGCAGCGCCAGCGCCAGCACCTCCGCGTCCGGCGCCAGCAGCGGCACGAGTCCCGCCAGGGCAGACGCGCCGCCGCCGGCCTGCGGGAACAGCACGACGCGGGACGCTGGCCGCTCGGGCGCGCGCAGCGCATGACCGTTGAGGCGGTACTGCGGCTCAGCCAGGCGATGGCCGAGTGGGCGCAGTGGGCCGCGCAGAACATCCCCGCCGCCGAGGACCCCGGCCCCGACCAGGACCTCGACACCGCCGACCGGGGGTAACCGCAGGACGCCCGGCGCGGTCCGCTAGCGCGCCGTCAGGCCACGGCAGGGCGCTAGCTCGCGATGAGGATGTGCAGCTGGCGGGGGCCGTGCACGCCTTCCACCCGGATCAGCTCGATGTCGCTGGTCGCCGACGGGCCGGAGATGAAGGTCAGGGGGCGGGACGCCTCCAGCCGTTCCAGCGCGTCGGGCAGGTCAGCCGCGACCTGGGCGGCCCGCACGACGACCAGGTGGAAGTCAGGCAGCAGCGTCAGCGCGCGGCGGCCCTGCCCGGCGCCGTGGTCCAGCACCACCGTCCCGGTCTCCGCGATCGCGACAGCGCAGCCCGTCAGCACGGCGGGCACCCGGTCCAGGTCGGCGGGCGACAGCACCGGGTCGTCTCCGAGCACTTCAGTGCCCTCCGGCAGGCCGGTGAGCCAGTCGCCCGGGATCCCGTCGGGGACGAGCACGGCGTGGCGCGGCAGGTTCGCTAGCGCACGGGCGACCGCCACCGCGATCGCGTCCGCCGGGACGCGCTCGACGACTGCCCGGTAGTCAGCGGCGCGCTCGGCGAACAGCGCGACGACGTCGGTGCTCGCCGGATCATGATGCGAGCGCAGGTAGCCGCGGGGGATCGCCGCGTACGCCTCGTCGGTACCGCCGGGCGCGCAGTGCCCGTTCGCGGTACGGATGCGGGCGAGGATCTCCTCACGGGCGTTCACTGCTCGCCTCCCGTCAGGCCGGCTCCCGTGGTGCCGGCTCCGCCGCCTGGGCTCCCGCCGCCTGGGCTCCCGTCGTCTGGCCGCTCGCCGTCTGCTCGTGGGCGCGCGCCCACCAGGACCTGAACGACTCGGCCGGCGGCTGCGGCGCGTCCCGAGTGTCGGTCCAGGCCGACAGTGGCCCCGGCAGTCGGCGGATGCGGCCACCGCGACCGACGAGGCCGCGTCCGGCCGAGGCGGCACGCTGGGCGGCGGCCAGCAGGCGGGGCGAGCCGAGGACGGTCGCCGCGACGGAGAAGGCTACCCGTTCGGCTCGGTGCTTAGGGGACACCGAGCGCAGGTAGACGAGGGCCTCGGGGATGTTGATGGCGACCGGGCAGACGTCATAGCAGGCCCCGCACAAGGACGAGGCGAACGGCAGCGAGGCGTCGACCGGGCTGCCGGCGCCGCGCAGCTGCGGGGAGATGATCGCGCCGATCGGGCCAGGGTAGGGAGAGCCGTAGGCGTGCCCGCCCGCCCGCTCGTAGACGGGGCACACGTTCAGGCACGCGGAGCAGCGGATGCAGCGCAGCGCCTGCCGGCCGGTCTCATCGGCCAGGGTCGCCGTCCGGCCGTTGTCGATGAGGACGACATGGACGTCGCGCGGACCGTCGCCGGGGGCCGCGCCTGACCAGATGGTCGTGTACGGGTTCATCCGCTCAGCCGTCGAGCTGCGCGGCAGCAGCGCGAGGAAGACCTCCAGGTCCCGCCAGGACGGCAGGATCTTCTCGACGCCCACAACGGAGATGAGCGTCTGCGGGAGCGTCAGGCACATTCGGCCGTTGCCCTCGGACTCAACGACGACGAGCGAGCCGGTATCGGCGATGGCGAAGTTCGCGCCCGAGATGCCCACCGTGGCGGTCAGGAAGCGTTCCCGCAGGTGCCTCCTGGCGGCCGCGGCCAGCTCCGCCGGGTCGTCGGTCAGGCCTTCCGGCAGGTCAGGCATCTCGCGGCGGAAGATCTCGCGGATCTCCGAGCGGTTCTTGTGGATCGCCGGGACGAGGATGTGGCTAGGGCGGTCGTGGCCGAGCTGGACGATGAGCTCGGCGAGGTCGGTCTCGGTCACCTCGATCCCGACCTCGGCCAGCGCCTCGTTGAGGCCGGTCTCCTGGGTGGCCATCGACTTGACCTTGACCGCCTTATCGGCGCCGGCCTGCCAGACGAGGCGGCGGACGATCGCGTTCGCCTCGGCGGCGTCGCGGGCCCAGTGGACGTGCCCGCCGGCCTTGGTGACGTTCTCCTCAAAGCGCGGGAGGTAGGTGTTGAGGTGGGCGAGGGCGTGGTCCTTGATCGCCTTGGCAGCCGCGCGCAGCTCCTGGAAGTCGCCGAGCTCACCAATGACGCCCGCCCGCTTGGCGCGAATGGCCGTGGTGGCGTGGGTGAGGTTGCGCCGCAGCTGGGAGTCGGCCACGGCCTTCTTCGCGGCGTCAGGAAACGATGGCATGCCAAGGTAGGTCGGCATGCTCCCGAGCGCCGGGCCGGCGGGAAGGCCTGGCTTGAGGTGCGAGGTCATCGAGCGGCTCCGTCGGATCCGGCAGTGTCGTCGCCGGTGGCGGCGAGGATCTGGGCGAGGTGCATGACGCGGACCCCGGTGCGCATCCGGGACAGGGCGCCGCCGATGTGCATGAGGCAGGAGTCGTCGCCGGCGCACAGTACCTCGGCCCGCGCCTGCCGGACGGCGGCGACCTTGTCCGTGCACATGGCGGCCGACACGTCCGGGTTCTTGACCGCGAACGTCCCGCCGAACCCGCAGCAGGTCTCGGCGTCGGGAAGGTCGACCAGGTCGATGCCGCGCACCTGCTTCAACAGCCGGTACGGGGCGTCGCCGACGCGCATCATCCGCAGCGAGTGGCAGGTTGGATGGTAGGTGACCCGGTGCGGGAAGCGGGCGCCGACGTCATCGACGCCGAGGACGTCCACCAGGAACGTCGCGAGGTCGTGGACGCGGGGCGTGAGTGCTGCCACCGTGTCGGCCAGTGCCTGGTCCGGCTTGGCGAGCTTCCGGGTAGTACTCGCGGATCATCGCGGCGCAAGAGGCAGATGGCGTGACGATCGCCTCGTAGCCGCTGAACGCCCTGGCGAAGCCGGGAACCATGGCGGCGGCCTGCCGCCGGTATCCCGTATTGAAGTGCATTTGCCCGCAGCACGCCTGGCTTCCGGGGAACTCCACTTGGTGCCCGAGCCGCTGCAGCACGGTGACCACGGCCTTGCCGGTCTCCGGGAACAGCGTGTCGGTCAGGCACGTGACAAACAGGCCGATCCGCATGAGTCGGCACGTTAGCACCCGCCGGGGGCGGGCAACTGGGGCGGGTGGGCACGTTGCCCGCAACCGGACAGCAGGCGCTCACGCTCGCCTCGACCGCGGGCCGGCACGTCGTCCGGGCGCAACTGCCCGGACAGGGTGGCTCCCAACGGCATCACGATGACCTGCGCGGGCTTGCCGCTCACGGTGCCGGGCTGGCCTTGCGCCCCGGTCGCGCCGTAGCTGGCGCCGCCAGTAAGCCCCTTCCGAGTTGCCATTTCCCGGGTCAGTTGAATTTCTCCGGGCCAGCTGGGATGGCTGATTCCGATGCCACGCCGCTTACCTTGTACATCCCTTTAATCCCAGAAGCGCCATTCACCGCTGCGGTCCCCATGACCAAGAGAACTCCGGCTGATTTGAGTGCCCGCCACCAAGCTTGCTGTTGATTGTGCCGCGTTTTGCGGCACAATCAACAGCACCGGCGGCGGCGCGGCTCTCAGTGCCCCGGAACTGGCCGCAACATTTGCGACCTGTGCGACCTGTGCGATCTGTGCGATCTGTGTGGCAGATGTGGCTCACGTCAATTTTGTGACGAATGAGTTATGTAACATTGGATTCCGATGCCCTGCCGTCAGGGAAACAGCAAGTGAACGTTTCCGTACTCGCGCCGCGGATACCCTTGCGCGAGCGCCTGGGTCCTGTGCCGCGGGCGCAGGAGAAGATGGAGGAACCGAGCATGAGCGACCTGGACTGGAAGCCCGACATCCTGGGTGCCGGATACTCCCAGCTGGTCCTCGACCTAGGCACCGACCCGGACGGGGAGGGCGCCATCGAGGCCGTGCTCGTCCGCCGCGATCAGGCGCCAGGCGAAGCCGGGAACGTCAACGGCGTGGTCCTGTACGTTCACGGGTTCACCGACTACTACTTCCAGACCGATCTCGCGGACTTCTTCGCCCGCAGGGGCCTGCGGTTCTACGCGCTGGACCTGCGCAAGTGCGGCCGGGCCCGCAAGCCGGGCCAGGCGGCGCACTACGTGTCGGACCTGGCGCTCTACGACGACGAGCTGGATCGCGCGCTGGCGATCGTCACCGAGGCCCACCCAGGTGCGCCCGTGATCCTCGCCGCGCACTCCACCGGCGGGCTGATCGTGCCGCTGTGGCTGCAGCGCAAGAAGGAATCCGCCAGCAGCAGCGTCGCTGGCATGGTGCTGAACAGCCCCTGGCTCGACCTGCAGGGGAGCAAGGCGCTGCGCGGCCCGGTGACCCAGCTGCTGCGCGTGCTTGGCAAGGTGCGGCCGTTGGCGGTGATCAAGGTGCGCCCCAGCGTCTACGGGCAGACGCTGCACGTCACCGGCAGCGGCGAGTGGGACTACGACCTGGCGCTGAAGCCCCTGGCGGGCTTTCCTGTGACGTTCGGCTGGCTCAACGCCATTCGCCGTGCCCACGCCATGCTGCACCACGGCATCGAGACCGGCGTTCCCACCCTCGTGCTGCGTTCTGGCAAGTCGCTTTTCACCGCCACGTACACCGAGGCCTGCGACCGCGCCGACCTCGTCCTGGACACCACCCAGATAGGCCAGTGGGCCAGCTCGCTGGGCAGCCGGGTCACCGACGCCCCCATCCAGGACGCCCGGCACGATGTTTTCCTGTCCATCCCGCGGGCCCGCGCCAGCGCATATGCGACCCTGGACGGCTGGCTCACCCAGGTGGGCCTTGCCTAATCCCGGTCTCCTGAAGTCACAATCGGGCGAGCGTCGCCTCGTCGGGGCGCCCGTCGAAGTACCTGGCCAGGACCGCTCCGAAGGCGGCGACGCCCGGGGCGGCTGCCTGGAACAGGGTCACGGACGAGCGCAGCTTCATGGCGTCCACGCTGCCGAGGACTTCCTGGGCGGTCAGCCCGTCAAGCGCAAGCAGCGCATCGACGCACTCGGCCAGTCGCGGGCCGAGCACCGGGTGCGCTAGGTAGGACCGTGCCTCACCGAGGCAGGAGATCGCGTACTCGCGTGCCATCGCGCTGAATCCCAGCCCTGCTACCTGCGGGAAGACGAACCACATCCAGTGACTGACCTTCTGCCCGGCGCGTAGTTCAGCCACTGCCTGCTGGTAGGTCCCGTGCCGGTCCTGCGCCGACAGGAACCGCTCTAGCCGGTACGGATCGCCCGTCACGTCTGCCCCGCCCGTCATGTGGTGGTCCCGGCGGTGGTCGGCTCCCGTGCCTGCAGCGATGCCAGGATCTCCTGCTGCCGGGCCCGGTAGGCCGCGACGCTTGCCAGCTTGATCTCCTCGTATCCCCGGACCATGTCCGGCAGCGCGGCCAGCTCGGCGGCCAGCGGGTGGTCGGGGGCGCATCCCAGCACCTGCTCGATCGCCGCCCGGTACTCGGTGATCAGGGCGCGCTCGGTGCGGCGGACCGCCGCGTACCCGAACGGGTCCAGGCGGGTGCCGCGAACACCCCGCGCGGCCCGCAGGGCCCGGAACGCCACGTCGAACCACGGCCCCAGGGTGATCTTGCGGTCCATGCCCAGCGCCCGCAGCACCGGCGGGTGCAGGTGGTAGGCGACGCGTGCCCCAGGGCCGAACTGCTCGGTCACGCTCGCCTTGAGCGCCGGGTCCAGCGACAGCCGGGCCACCTCGTACTCGTCCTTGTAGGCCATCAGCTTGTACAGGCCAGCAGCGACCGGCGCCGCGAGGGCCGGAGCGGCGGCGCGCACCGTCTCGACGAAGCGGGCGTAGCTGGCGGCGTACGCCTCGCCGGAGTAGCCGATGAGGTCCGGGATCCGGATGTCCAGCAGCCGGGCCAGCTCCGACTCCGGCTCGGCAGCGACCACGGCCCGGACGCGGGCGGCGGCCGGGTCGCTCGCGACGGGCTGCGTGGCACGCACGGCGGCGCCGAGCAAGGCCCGCTCAAGGGCAGCCGGGTCGGCGACCGCCTGGCGGCCGCGCCGGAAGGCCTGCAGGTTCGCCGCGACCGCCGTCCCGTTGACTTCGATAGCCTGCTCGACGCATGCCGCCGCCAGGCCGATCGTGCCGGCCTGGTAGGCCGCTCCCAGCTGCACGATGTTCGCGTACTGGTCATCGCCGAACAGCGCCTCCGACAGGGCACGGGCGTCGAGGTACACCGCGTGTGCGGTCGCCTCGTCGATCGCCGCGGCGATGGCGGGCTGGCCCGGGTAGGACACGCCGGGGTCGGTGATCATGGCACCGGTCGGCACCTGAGCCGTGGAGACGACCGCGATGGTCCGGGCGGGGTCGGCGGCCTTCAGGTTGACCGGGTCCGCGCCGACCAGCGCGTCGCAGGCCAGGTACAGGTCGCACTCGCCCTCGGCGAGCTTGGCCGACTGCTCGACCGTGGTGGCCGTGACCTTGACGTCGGAGACCACCGCGCCGCCCTTCTGGGCCAGCCCGATCTGGTCTAGGGCACGCACCTGCCGCCCGTCGAGGAACGCCGCTGTCGCCAGGATCTGCGCGACGGTGACGATGCCCGTGCCACCGATGCCGGTGATCCGGACCGTGAAGTCGCGGTCGGCCCGCGCGGCAGGATCGGCGATGGCGCCGGCCGCCAGGTCCGGGGCCGTCCGGGCTGGCCGCTTGCCGCCGGCCGGCGTCACGGTCAGGAACGACGGGCAGTCGCCTTTCAGGCAGGAGAAGTCCAGGTTGCACGACGACTGGCTGATGGCGGTCTTGCGGCCGAACTCGGTCGCCACCGGCTGCACCGACAGGCAGTTAGACTTGGCGCCGCAGTCACCGCAGCCCTCGCAGACCCGCTCGTTGATGAGTACCCGCTGGGACGGAACGGGGGCCTTGCCGCGACGGCGCTTGCGGCGCTTTTCAGCCGCGCACTCCTGCTCGTGGATGAGGACAGTGACGCCGGGAACCTTCGCCAGCTCCTCCTGCGTGGCCAGCAACTGGTCCCGGTGCCGCACCTGGACGCCCTTGACCCCGTGGCCCCTGACAAGCCTGCGTATTTTCTCCGGTGCGTCGCTGGTGATGACCACGCGCGCCGCTCCCTCGCGCACCAGTCGCTCGGCGAGCGCGGGCACGGTCAGCGCCCCCACGGCCTGCTGCCCGCCGGTCATCGCGACCGCTGAGTTGTACAAGATCTTGTAGGTGATGTTCACGTTGGCGGCGATCGCCGCCCGGATGGCCAGCGCCCCAGAGTGGGCGTAGGTGCCGTCGCCGATGTTCTGGATGAGGTGGCTGACGTCGGTGAACGGGGCCATGCCGATCCACTGCGCGCCCTCGCCGCCCATCTGGGTCAGCCCGACGACGTCGCCGACGGCCTGCGGCGACATCAGCAGGGACAGCGTGTGGCAGCCGATCCCGGCACCCACCGTCGAGCCGGACGGAACCCGCGTCGAGGAGTTGTGCGGGCACCCAGAGCAGAAGTACGGCGTCCGTGCCAGCAGCGGCAGGCTGATCCGCTCCCGGGGCCCGGCCGGTGCCGGGGCAAGCTCGCCATAGTGCCCGAGCCGCTGCCGCAGCCCCCGGGCGATCAGCCCGACCTCCAGCTCGCCGGTCTCGCGGAACAGCTCCTTCCCGCGCACCGGCGGCGCGTCGGCCTGACCGTACAGTGCGTCCTTGACGGCGGCTTCGAGGAATCCCCGCTTCTCCTCCACGACCACGATCTCCGCCAGGCCCGTCGCGAACTCCCGCACGATGCCCGGCTCCAGCGGGTAGATCGCGCCGAGCTTCAGCAGCCGGATGCCCGCGCGCGCCAGGCCATCGTCGCCGATCCCCAGGGCGCGCAGGGCCTGCCGGACGTCCAGGTAGGACTTCCCGGCGGTGACGATGCCGACCCGGTCGCGACCGCCGGTGATCAGCCGGTTGACGCCACTGGCCCGGATGTAGGCCAGCGCCAGCGGCAGCCGGGTCTCATGCAGGCTTTCCTCCATGCGGGCCAGGTCGGCGCCGAGCAGCCGGGCGGTCGGCTCGTGCCGGTAGGCGCCCTCGGGCAGCGCCGGCGGTGCCCAGCCGCCGCTGACAGCGACGCTGGCCGACGCGTCGGCGACGTTGGCGACGATCTTCAGCGCGCTCCACAGGCCGCTCGCCCGCGACATCTCGACCGCGTGCAGGCCGAAGTCCACGATGTCGCGGGAATCGGCCGGGAACAGCACGGGGACCGCCAGGTCGGCCAGCGCGGCCTCGGACGCCGACGGGACGGTCGAGGACTTGGCGTTCGGGTCGTCGCCGACCAGTGCCACCGCCCCGCCGGCCGGGTGCGTGCCCGCCATGTTCGCGTGCCGCAGCGCATCGGTCGCCCGGTCCAGGCCCGGCGCCTTCCCGTACCACCAGCCGGTCACTCCGTCGCAGCGCAAGCCGACCCGCGCCGCGAGCTGGCTGCCCATCACCGAGGTGAGCGCGATCTCCTCGTTCAGGCCTGGCTGGTGCACCACCTGGTAGGCCTGCAGCAGGCGGCGCTGCCGCCCGATCTCCATGTCCAGCCCGCCCAGCGGTGACCCTTCATACCCGGAGATGAACGCGGCTGTCTGCCGGCCCGCGTGGTGGTCATGCCGGAGCCGGTCCAGCATGCCGCGGACTAGGGCCTGGACGCCGGTCAGGTAGACCTGGCCGTCCTGGAGCAGGTACCGGTCATCAAGGGAGAAGGCGCTCATAGGGTGACTCCTTTCGCCAGCAAGCCAACAGCGCGCGGTCCGGTCGCGCAATAACCAGGGCCACATGAGCTGGCAAGACGCAAGGATCAAGAGCTCCTGGCCTGGGAATGCCGCGATCCGTTGCGTTATGGTGCCATACTATGACCGGCACTCCGCTCGACCGTAGTGACCACGAAGGCTATCGACGAGATCCGCCGCAGCCGCCGAGTGACCAGCAGCAAGACCCTCATAGTCCTAGAATCCTGGACGCGTGAGGCACTCGCGGCGCAGGCCGACGGCCAGGACTGACTCACGCCGGCAAGCCGAGCTCGCGGGCGATCAGCATCCGCTGGACCTCACTGGTGCCCTCGCCGATCTCCAGGATCTTCGCGTCCCGGTAGAAGCGGCCGACCGGGAACTCATTCATGAACCCGTAGCCGCCGAAGATCTGGGTGGCGTCCCGCGCGTTGTCCATCGCCGCGTTCGAGGACACCAGCTTGGCGATGGCGGCCTCCTTCTTGACCGGCTCGCCGGCCACCAGCTTCGCCGCGGCGTGGTAGTACGCAAGCCGCGCGGTGTGCGCCCGGGCCTCCATGTCGGCGACCTTGAACTGGATCGCCTGGTACTCGCCGATCGCCCGGCCGAACGCCTGCCGCTCGGCAGCGTAGCGCAGGCACTCATCCACGCAGCCCTGCGCCAGGCCCACTGACAGCGCGGCGATCGCGACCCGGCCCTCGTCGAGGGTCTGCAGGAACTGCGCGTAGCCGCGGCCGCGCTGGCCGAGCAGATTCGCCTGCGGCACCCGGCAGTCGGCGAACGACAGCTCATGGGTGTCGGAGGACGACCAGCCCACCTTGGAGTACTTCTTCGCGACGGTGAAGCCGGGCGTGCCGGACGGCACGATGATCGCGGAGATCTCCTTCTTCCCGTCTTCCCTGGTCCCGGTCACGGCGGTCACCGTGACCAGTCCGGTGATGTCGGTTCCGGAGTTGGTGATGAACGACTTGGTCCCGTTGATCACCCACTGCCCATCCTCAAGCCGGGCCGTCGTCTGGGTCGCGCCGGCGTCAGAGCCGCCGCCCGGCTCGGTCAGCCCGAACGCCCCGAGCAGGCTCCCGCTGCACAGGTCAGGCAGCCACCGGCGCTTCTGCTCCTCGCTGCCGAACCGGTACAGCGGCATCGCCCCGAGGCCCACCCCGGCCTCGACGGTGATCGCGACCGACGAGTCGACCCGCGCCAGCTCCTCCAGGGCAAGGCACAGCGCGAAGTAGTCGCCGCCCATCCCGCCGTACTCCTCGGGGATCGGCAACCCGAACAGGCCCATCGCGCCCATCGCCGCCACGATGTCGTAGGGAAACTCGCCCCGCTCGTAGTAGTCCCCGATGACCGGGGCCACGACCGTGCGCGCGAAGTCCTCGACGGTCTTGCGGAGCTCGGCGTGCTCGGCGCTCAGCGTGTAGTCGACCATTGGTCACTCCTGTTCCTGGGAAGACTGGTCCGGGGCTGCCGGGACCTGGACGGGCGGGACCTGGACGGGCGGGACAATGGCGAACATCCGCTGCCCGAGCGCCACCTTGTCGCCCGCCGCGACAGCGACCTCGCCGACCACGCCGGCCAGCGGAGCGGCCAGCGGCAGTTCCATCTTCATCGCCTCAAGCACGCCGAGGACCTCCCCGGCGGCCACGGCCTGTCCCTTCTCTGCGCGCACCATCAGCACCGTGCCTGGCATCGGGGCCGCGACGCTCCCGTCGGAGGCCAGCGCCGGGCCACTGCCAGCGCCGAAGGCGTCCGGCAGCGTGAAGACGAACTCCTGCCCCCCGGTCGCCACCCGCACTCCGTGCCGCCCGGTGAGGATCACCGCCGACATGACGATGCCGTCGACCTCGAGCAGCAGGCGCCTGCCGGCCCCGCCCTCGCTGGCGCCATCGTGGCTGTCTGCGGCATCAACCGGGCGCACCTGCCAGGCCCGCTCGCCGTCAGCGTCCGCGGCGCTGTTGGCCGTGGTGCCGCCGACCGTGGTGCCGTCACGCACGGTGCCGCCGGCCACGTCGACCGTCATTAGGTACTGGTCGCTGCCGTGGCGCAGCGCGACGGGCGACGGCGCTGGCGGCCCGGATAGCCGCCAGCTGTCGGGCTGGGCGAATGGGTCGCTCTCGCTGCGCCTGGCGGGGGCCTGGGCCTTGGTCGCCAGGGCCCAGGCGGCGGCAAGCAGCGCACGGTCCGGGGGCGGCGGCGGGAAGCTGCCGGGGTTGCGGTCCAGCCAGGCGGTATCGATCGCCGCGTCGCGAAACTGCTGCGAGGCCGCCAGCCGGCGCAGGAACCCGGTGTTCGTGGTCAGCCCCAAGATCGCCGTGTCGTCGAGAGCCGCAACCAGCGCGCCGCGGGCTGCCTCCCGCGTCGGCCCGCGCGCGATGATCTTCGCGAGCATCGGGTCATACCAGGTGCCGACCTCGCCGCCGGGCTCCAGCGCGCCGTCCACCCGGGCGCGGCCCGGCCAGCGGACCACGGCGGCCCGCCCCGCCTGCGGCAGGAACCCGCCGTCAGCGTCCTCGGCGTACACCCGGGCCTCGATCGCGTGCCCGGACAGCCGTAGTTCCTCCTGGCCGAACGGGAGCCTGCGCCCGGCCGCGACCGCCAGCTGCAGTGTGACCAGGTCCTGGCCGGTCACCAGCTCGGTGACGGGGTGCTCGACCTGCAGCCGGGTGTTCATCTCCAGGAAGTAGAAGTCCTCACCGCAGACCAGGAACTCGACGGTGCCCGCGTTCACGTAGCCGACCGCCCTGGCCAGCCGCACCGCCGCGCCCGTCAGGCCGTCGCGCAGCGCCGCCGAGATCGTCGGCGCCGGTGCCTCCTCGATGACCTTCTGGTGGCGGCGCTGCACCGAGCAGTCCCGCTCAAACAGGTGAACCACGTTGCCGTGACAGTCCGCGAGCACCTGCACCTCGACATGCCGCCCGCGCTCGACGTACCGCTCGAACAGCAGCGTGTCGTCGCCGAAGGCACTCGCGGCCTCCCGCCGGGCCGCCTCGATCGCGGCGGGCAGGCCGGCGGCGTCGCCAGCGATGCGCATTCCCTTCCCGCCGCCGCCGGAGGCGGCCTTGACCAGCAGCGGGAACCCGACCTCGGCGGCGGCCCGGGTGGCGAGGGCCGCGTCGTCGCGGGAGCGGGCCTCGTCCTCCTCGACCGCGGGAACCACCGGGACCCCGGCGCTGACGGCGATCCGGCGGGCCAGGTCCTTGCGGCCCATCTTCTCGATGACCTCGGGCGGCGGGCCGATGAAGACCAGGCCCGCCTGCTGGCAGGCGCGGGCGAACTCGGCCCGCTCGGACAAGAACCCGTAGCCGGGATGCACCGCGTCGGCGCCGGCGCGTCGCGCGGCGTCAAGCAGCGCCGGGATCGACAGGTAAGACAGCGCGGCCGGCGGCGGCCCGATCCGCATGGCCACGTCGGCGGCCCGCACATGCGGGGCGAAGGAGTCGGCGTCGGAGTAGACGGCGACCGTGCGCAGCCCGGCGTCGCGGGCCGAGCGCAGCACCCGGACGGCGATCTCTCCCCGGTTGGCGACCAGTACCGTGCTGAATGTCATCGCGGCCTCACATCCGGAAGACGCCGTAGCCGGGCTCGGCGATCGGGGCGCGGGCGGCGACGGCTAGGGCCATGCCGAGCACCCGGCGGGTGTCGGCCGGGTCGATGATCGCGTCGTCCCACAGCCGGGCGGTGGAGTAGTAGGGCGATCCCTGCTGCTCGTACTGCTCGCGGATGGGCCGCTTGAACTCCTGCTCATCCGCCGCGGGCCAGGTGCCACCCGTGCGCTCGATCCCGTCGCGGCGCACCGTGGCCAGCACGGAGGCGGCCTGCTCGCCGCCCATCACTGAGATGCGGGCGTTCGGCCACATCCACAAGAACCTCGGGTCGTAGGCCCGGCCGCACATGCCGTAGTTGCCCGCGCCATAGGAGCCGCCGATGACGACGGTGAACTTCGGCACCACGGAGCAGGACACCGCCGTGACCAGCTTGGCCCCGTCCTTGGCGATCCCGCCCGACTCATACTCCCGGCCCACCATGAAGCCGGTGATGTTCTGCAGGAAGACCAGCGGGATCCGGCGCTGGTTGCACAGCTGGATGAAGTGCGCGCCCTTGAGCGCGGAAGAGGAGAACAAGATGCCGTTGTTGGCGACGATGCCCACCGGGTAGCCCCAGATGCGGGCGAACCCGCAGACCAGGGTCTCCCCGTACAGCGCCTTGAACTCGTGCAGCCGCGAGCCGTCGACGATCCGGGCGATCACCTCGCGCACGTCATACGGCGTGCGAAGGTCGGCGGGCACGATGTCGTAGAGGTCCTCAGGGGACTGCGCCGGCTCTTCCGGGGCGGCCTGCTCCAGCCACGGGGTCGCCGGGGCGGGCAGCGTGGCGACGATGGAGCGCAAGATCGCCAGCGCCTGCGCGTCGTCGGCGGCCAGGTGGTCGACCACGCCGGACTGGCGGGCGTGCACCTCGCCGCCGCCCAGTTCCTCCGCCGTGACGACCTCGCCGGTCGCGGCCTTCACAAGCGGCGGCCCGCCGAGGAAGATCGTGCCCTGCTCGCGCACGATGACGGTCTCGTCGCTCATCGCCGGAACGTATGCGCCGCCAGCGGTGCACGAGCCCATGACGGCGGCTAGCTGCGGGATGCCCGCCCCCGACATGGTCGCCTGGTTGAAGAAGATCCGGCCGAAGTGCTCACGGTCGGGGAAGATCTCATCCTGGCGGGGCAGGAACGCGCCGCCCGAGTCCACCAGATACAGGCACGGCAGCCGGTTGGCCGCCGCGACGGCCTGCGCACGCAGGTGCTTCTTGACGGTGACCGGGTAGTAGCTGCCGCCCTTCACGGTGGCGTCGTTGGCGACAATCATGCAGTCCGTGCCGGAGACCCGGCCGATGCCGGCCACCAGCCCGCCCGACGGCACGTTGTCGTCGTACAGCTCCCAGCCGGCCAGCGGGGCCAGCTCCAGGAACGGCGAGCCGGCATCAAGCAGCCGGTCGACCCGGTCGCGGACCAGCAGCTTGCCGCGCTTGACGTGCCGGGCGCGGGACGCCTCGTCGCCGCCGAGCCGAACCAGCGCGAGCCGCACCCGCAGCTCGTCGACCAGTTCCTTCAGGCGCGGCGCGGGCCGCCGGTCTTGCGTCATCTCAGTCATTTGCCCCTGGCGCAGCGAAGAAGATCCGTTGACGTTCTGACGGCAGGTTAGCAATCGTTAACAGAACTGTCTACCATGGGGGAATGGACTCAGCCATCTCGCCGGCCGCCCCGGCCGCGCGGCGCGGGCGGCGCGAGCAGATCCTGGCGGCGGCGGCCGAACTGTTCGCCCACCGTGGTTTCCACGGCGTCTCGATCGACGACCTGGGGGCGGCGGTCGGGATCTCTGGCCCGGCGATCTACCGGCACTTCCCGAGCAAGGAGGCCATGCTGGCGGACATGCTGGTCGGGATCAGCGAGCGACTGCTCGCCGAGGGGCGGCGGCGGGTCCGGGAGGCGGACGGGCCGCAGGCCGCCCTGCAAGCGCTGGTTGGCTGGCATGTCGAGTTCGCGCTCACCGAGCCAGCCCTCATCACCGTCCAGGAGCGCGCCATGGCGAGCCTGGCCGATGCCGACCAGCAGCACGTGCGGCAGTTGCAGCGCCGCTATGTCGAGACCTGGGTCGACGTCATCGTCGCGGTTGTCCCCGCCGCCGACGAGGCGGCCGCCCGGGCGGCCGCGCACGCCGTGTTCGGGCTGATCAACTCCACTCCGCACAGCGCACTGCTCGACCAGGACGCGATGGCGGCCCTCCTGCAGCGGATGGCCCTGGCCGCGCTCACCACCCCCGGCGCCCTGACCATCAGGTTAACGTCTCCTAACAAGCCCGTGCCAGGTGGTCGATAGGCGGTGTGGTAGAAGGGGGCACATGACATCGGAGCTGCGGACCTGGGCGGGCACCCACACGTTCAGGGCACGGGAGCTGGTCGTCGCGGGGTCGGTCGGCGACGTCCAGCGTGCCGTCGCCGCCGGCGGGCAGGTACGGGCGCTGGGGACCCGGCACTCCTTCACCGACCTCGCCGACACCCCCGGCACCCTCATCTCAGTGAGGAGCATCGACCCCGACCCTATCCTCGACGAGGCAGCGCGGACAGTAACCACCGGCGCGGGCATGACCTACGGCGAGCTCGCGACATGGCTCACCGAGCGAGGCTGGGCACTGGGCAACATGGCGTCGCTACCGCATATCTCCATCGGCGGGACGATCGCCACCGGAACGCACGGCTCGGGCGTCGGCAACCAGGTCCTGTCGGCCGCGGTCGCCGGCCTGGAGTACGTGGACGCCGGCGGCGAACTGCGCCGCGCCCACCGCGGGGACCCCGGCTTCGCGGGGATGCCGGTGGGGCTGGGCGCGTTCGGCATCGTCACCAGGGTCACCCTCGACATTGAGCCGTCCTACCAGGTCAGGCAGGACGTGTACACCGGGCTGTCATGGGATCGCGCGCTGGCTAGCTTGCCTGACATCATGTCCGCGGGCTACAGCGTGAGCCTGTTCACCAGCTGGCTTGGCGACGCGATCCAGCTGGCGTGGGTCAAGCGGCGGCTGCCGGAGCCGGGCGGCGACGTGCCGGACGTACCAGCCGAGTTCTTCGGGGCGCGGCTGGTCACCGGCCCGGTGCGACTCGCGGACGCGCCCGCCGACAACCTCACGCCGATCGGCGTGCCGGGCCCGTGGTCGCAGCGCCTGTCGCACTTTCGCGCCGAGGCCGTGCCGAGCAACGGCAACGAGATCCAGACGGAGTACTTCGTCCCCTTTGACCAGGGCGCCGCGGCCGTGGCGGCGGTCCGGGAGCTGCGCAAGCGGCTCGCGCGGGTGCTGCTGGTCTCGGAGATCCGCGCGGTCGCGGCGGATGACCTGTGGCTGAGCGGCGCGTTCGGCGGGCCGGCGCTGGCGATCCACTTCACCTGGCGGCGCGAGCCCGCGAAGGTCGTCGCGCTGCTGCCCAAGCTTCAGGAGGCCCTCGCGCCGTTTCCCGTGCGGCCGCACTGGGGCAAGGTCTGGCGGCGGTTCAGCCTGGACCCCCTGTACCCGCGGCTGGCTGACGCGCGGGACCTGTTCGAGCGCCTGGATCCCGAGGGCCGCTTCAGCACGCAGCGCCTGGAACTGCTCGGCGTCCGCGAGCCGCGCTCATAACACCTGTAACATCCGGGCAGCAAAGCGCTGGGCGGCCAGGATGCGGCGGACGTCGCGGGTCGCGGCGTCGTCGCAGCGGGCGATGGCGGCCTCCAGGTCGTTGAGCTCGGCCGCGGTGGTGTATTGCGAGAGCTTGGCTCCTGGCTGGTGCCTGACCTGCTCGGCAGCTTCCGGGCCGCCCACCCCGATGTCAGCTTCCGGCTGACCCACGTCCGGGATGAACTGCATGGCCTGCCGCTGGACGGGGGAGCGGCCGACCTGGAGATCGGCACCCGCCGGTTCCGCACTGGCCCGCAGGACATGCGCCCCGGTGACCTGCTCGTGCACATCCAGCACATCGCCACCGAGCCACTGCGGCTGGCGCTGCCCCGCACCCACCGCCTCGCCGGGCCGGAAGCTAGCTCGAGCGCCGCTGGCGCCGCCCCCAGCGTCGTCGGCGCCCCGTCCACCCCTGCCGTCCGAGCTGTCCCTGGCGCCCCCGGCATCCGGCTGGCCGATGTCGCCGCCGAGCCCTTCATCGCGCTGCGGACCGGCTCGGCGCTGCGCAAGCTGGGCGATGACCTGTGCGCGGCGGCCGGGTTCCGGCCCAGGGTCGTCTTCGAGGGCGATGACCTGTCCAACGTCCGTGGCTTGGTGGCGGCGGGCCTGGGCGTCGCGATCGTCCCGGCCACCCGCGCCGGGTCCCCGGTAGCGGGGGACGGCCCGGTGCTCTACCCGCCGATCCTCGACCCTGGAGCCGAGCGCAGCATCTACCTCACCTGGCCCGGCCGGCGCCAGCCCCCACGAGAGCGAAGACCCGGTCACCGCTCGGCGCGCCGCGCAGGTCCCGCTCGAAGCCCAGTTCATGGGCGGTGGCTAAGGTGGACTACTATAGTCGACCATATATCTATATGTAACGATAAGTGGCGAGAGGCTAGCGGTTGCATGTCTAAACCATGACATCCGTAACTTCTGTAACATTAAAGACATATGAACATCTATGCACTTGAAACAATCCCCGTACAGGATGGCAGCATGCGACCAGTGCGTGCTGTCCCTGACGTCCCCCGCCCCGGGGCCGCCCCTGCTCATCGTCGTTCCCGCGTGCGGCGGGACGGCGGGGGTGTCCCGTTGTGCCGGCGGGCCGAGACCGGATCCATGGGGGCATGGTGAGCGCGACGCTGAGCGAGGCTGACGCCGCGGCGCACCGGGAGCGCATCTGGGCCGAGCTGGCCAAGGTCGGCCGCCCGGACTCGCGGTTCCACTGGGACTTCTCCAGCTTCATCGCCGACTTCGACGGCAGTGACGAGTGCGCGCGGACCGTCCGGTCACTGGACTGCTACCAGGCCGGCGGCCTGCTGTTCATCACCCCGGACAACAGCACCGAGGATCTGCGCGCCCAGGTGATGGCCGATGGCCGGCCCTTCCTCATGACCACGTACGGCATCGCGCGCGGCTTCCTGTACCTCGACCCGTCCAGCGTGCCACCCAGCGAGCGGCGCTACGCGGCAACCCTGGACGGGATGGACCGCTACGCCACGCCGGCGTCGCTGGCCCAGATCGCCGCGCTCTGCCAGCCCGAGCAGATGGGGCCGGTCAGCCTGCTGGTCACTGGTGGCTCCGCGGTGAGCCGCAACGGCGTCCGGTTCGGCAAGGGCCACGGCTACTTTGACCTTGAGTTCGCGATGCTGTCGGAAATCGGTGCCGTCGGCCCTGCCAGCCAGGTCGTGGACGTGGTTCATGACTGCCAGGTCGTCGATGGGCAGCTGACCGGGGCCGACCATGACGTCCCGGTCGACTGGGTCGTCACCCCCACCCGCTGCCTGCCCGTCCCCGGCAACGGCCGGCAGCCCGGGCGCGTGCGGTGGGAACTGCTCGACGGCAGCCCGCTACGGGACGTGCCCCCGATGACCGAGCTCGCCGCGCTGAGGTCCCCCGACCACCGCGCCAGCAAGCCCTGACCCGCTCGCGTAAAGCCCCGCGGGCGTAGAGCCGCGCGGGCGTAAAGCCCTGCCGTCGCGATCCCCGCAGCAGCAGGCCGCAGCGCCGCATGACACACAGCCGCAAGCCCACCGCAATAAGCCCCCATCGCCAGGAGCGCACCATGGCCACCACCATCCCCGGTCCCGTTGAGGGACCGCCGATCGTCGAGGCCCATGGCATCGACCTCATCCCCGACTCCGAGCGCCACGGCCGGCCGCGTGACCTGTTCGGCATGTGGCTCGGCGGCAACCTGAACGTGTTCTACGTCGTCAACGGCGCGGTCGTGATCTCGATGGGACTGTCGTTCGCGCAGTCGCTCCTGGCGATCACGATCGGAAACCTGGCGTTCCTCGCGGTCGGGTTCACCAGCTTGCAGGGGCCGCGCACCGGCACCTCGACCTTCGCGGTGTCCCGCGCGTCCTACGGGCCGAACGGCGGGCGGCTGCTGGCCCTGTTCAACTGGGTGACCTGCGTCGGCTTTGAGGCGTCGGGGCTGGCACTGGTGGTCCTGGCCGCGCTCGCCATCTGCGAGAAGGCCGGACTGGGGGAGTCCACCTGGCTCAAGGTCGTCCTCATCCTCGTAGCGACCGTCATCCAGGCAGTGCTGCCGCTGCTCGGGCACCGCGCGATCTTGCTGGCGCAGCGCAGGCTGGCCTGGCTGTCCACCATCATGTTCATCGTGATGGCCATCCTGGCCGGCCCGAAGGTGCACCTCGGGCACCTGGCGCACGGCTCCGGCTGGGCGCCGGTCACCTGGGCGATCGCGCTGGTGGCCTCCGCTGGCGGGCTGTCGTGGGCCAACACCGGCAGCGACTACTCCCGCTACCTGAACCGGTCAGCCTCGCCGCGCAAGGTGTTCTGGTACGCCACCGCCGGCGGGTTCCTGCCCGCGGTGCTGCTGGAGGTTCTCGGCGCGGCCATCGCGTCAGCCACGTCCAGCGCGAGCGATCCGATCGGTGGCATCCCCGCCGTGCTGCCGGGCTGGGTCGCCGTTCCCTACCTGATCTTCGCGATCGTCACGCTGCTCGCCGTCAACACCCTCGACCTGTACTCCTCGGGCCTGACGCTGCAGGCGGCAGGCCTCAAGCTCGCCCGCTGGCACTGCGTGCTCATCGACACCGCCATCTGCACGGCCCTGTGCTTCCTGGTGATCTTCTCCGGGCAGTTCAACACCTACTACACCGACTTCCTCGGGCTGCTCATCATCTGGCTGGCCCCGTGGCTGGCGATCTACGCGGTGGACGCGCTGCTGCGGCGGCAGCGCTACGATGCGGCGGCCCTGGTGGACACCTCGCGCCGTGGGCGGTACTGGCGCAATGGCGGCCTTTTCCTGCCTGGCATCATCGCCCAGCTACTCGGGATGACCGCCTCCGCCCTGTGGATTAGCTCCGCGGCCTTTCACGGCCCGCTGTCGACGGCCGCGGGCGGCTCGGACTTCAGCGTCTTCACCGGCCTGGGCGTCGGCGGCCTGGCGTACTGGCTGCTTGCCCGGCGGGCCGTGGCCCAGGAGACGGCCGACCTGACGCCCACCATGAGCATGAGGACGCAAGTCTCGCATGGCGAACGGGACTGACCTGCCTGACCTGGCAGGCGATTCCGTCACGCTGACGGGGGAGCGGCACTGACCGTCACCGCGTGCCTGCGGTCCCGAGCCGCCGATCGCGCCCTGTCCGGCTGATGGCTGCCGGTGGGGGAGTGGACGGGCCCGTTCTGTGTGAAAAAAGCCGGGGACGGGCGTGGCTCGCGGGCTATCGGGGGTGGAATGTCGGAGGGCAGCCCTATGCTGTGAGGCCAGTGTCTGGGCAAGTCCGTCCGCACCAGGGGAGTCGTCGTGGCCGAAGTCAGGGAACACTCGCTCGTCAGTGATGCCCTCCCGGCGGCCGGGACGGCAGACCAGGTGGGGCTGGTGGCCGGAACCGAGGACTCCACGCCGCTGGAATGGGCCGTCGCGCTGGATGAGGCGTCCTACCTGCAGCTTGACGACGTGGTCGTGACAGTCCGGAACCTGCCGACTGTCGGCCCGGTGCTGACCAGCGGCATCGTCACGCAGGTGCGGGCCAGGCACGAGGGGGCCAGCTTCGGCTCGGACGTCTTCCTGATCTCCGACGGGGTGCTGCCCGCCCGCATCCAGGAGATCGCCGAGGTCGCCACGACGCGGGTGGAGCCGGAGGTCTACGTGCCGCCGCGCCCCGGCGAGGTCGTGCGCCGGGCGACCGGCGATGAGCGGGCCCAAGCCCTGTACTTCGACCAGATGGCCAACCGGGTGCCGGTGGGCCGCGGCCGGGACGGCTCGCCCATCTACATCAACATGGAGTTCCTCGACGGCACCCGTGGCGCGCACGTGTCGATCAGCGGCATCTCCGGCGTGGCGACGAAGACGAGCTTCGCGCTGTTCCTGCTGCACTCGATCTTCCGGTCGGGCGCACTGGGCGCCCGCGCGGTCAACGCCAAGGCCCTGGTGTTCAGCGTGAAGGGCGAGGACCTGCTGTTCCTGGACCAGCGCAATATCCGGCTCGATGATGACCTGCGGCTACAGTACGCGGGCCTGGGCCTGCCGGCCGAGCCGTTCGCCTCCGCCGGGTTCTGGGCGCCGCCGATCCCCGACGACGCCACGGGCCGGCCGAACGTCACCGGGCGGACCAGCGGGGTCGAGGCGTTCTGGTGGACGATCACCGAGTTCTGCTCCCGCGAGCTGCTCCGGTACGTGTTCGCCGACGCGGAAGACGACCGGCAGCAGTACACGATGGTCATCCACCAGGTCGCCGCCCGGCTGCGACGGCTGTCCGAGCCGTACGGGAACAACGGCGCGGCGAAGATCGACGGCCAGGTCGTGACGACCTACGAGGACCTCATCGACCTGGTCACCGACCGGCTCCTGGACGAGGCCAGCCGGCCGACGTGGGCCGGGCCGGTGACCGGGACCGGCACGGTCAACGCGTTCATCCGGCGGCTGAAGTCCTCGCAGCGGCCGCTGAGCTCCATCATCCGGGCAGACGTCGTGGCGGGGGGCCGGCGAAGCATCTCCACGCAGGACTACCAGCTCACCGTCGTGGACCTGCACAACCTGCACGAGCGGGCGCAGCGGTTCGTCGTCGGCGTGGTGCTGGCCGCTGAGACCGCGCGCAAGGAGGACGCCGGGCCGGGCGGGCTGCTGTTCACGATGATCGACGAGCTGAACAAGTACGCGCCCCGCGAGGGTGCCTCGCCGATCAAGGACGTGCTTCTGGACATCGCCGAGCGGGGCCGGTCGCTGGGCATCATCTTGATCGGCGCGCAGCAGACCGCCAGTGAGGTCGAGCGGCGCATCGTGTCGAACTCGGCGATCCGGGTGGTCGGCCGGCTCGACGCGGCCGAGGCGGGGCGGCCGGAGTACGGCTTCCTGCCCGCCTCGCAGCGGGCCCGCGCCACCATCGCCAAGCCAGGGGCCATGTTCGTCTCCCAGCCGCAGATCCCGGTGCCGATCGCCGTGGAGTTCCCGTTCCCCGCGTGGGCGACCCGGCTGTCGGAGTGCGCCGGGCCGATCGCGTCGGCCACCCCCGCGAACGGGAACGCGAACGCAGCGGCGACCAGCATCGTGGGGGGCGCCGGCCCGCTGTCCCGGCTACCGGATGACGACGACATTCCGCCGTTCTAGGCCCGTGAAGCTTGTGGCGGCCGTGACCGAACAGGAGAGCGCAGCACGGTGAAGTTCCTGCACACCGCCGACTGGCACGTCGGCAAGACGCTCAAGGGCCGGGACCGTCTGGAGGAGCAGCGGGCGGTCCTCGCCGAGATCGCGCAGGTCGCCGAGGACAACCAGGTCGATGCCGTCCTGGTGGCCGGCGACGTCTATGAGTCGTCGGCGCCGTCGGCGCAGGCCCAGTACCTGGTGGTCCAGACGCTGCTGCGGATGCGGCGGGCGGGCGCGGAAGTCATCGTGATCGCCGGCAACCACGACCACGGCCCGACATTCGAGGCCTACCGGCCCCTGATGGGCGTCGCGGGCATTACCCTAGCGGGCACCGTCCGGTCACCGGACAAGGGCGGGGTGATCGGCCTGAAGGCCCGCTCGGACGGCGCTGACGTGCAGGTCGCGGTGCTGCCGTTCCTGTCGCAGCGGTACGCGGTCCGGGCGGCGGAGATCGTGGCCAACACCCCGTCGGAGAACGTCCGGGCCTACGACGAGCAGGTCCGCCACGTCATCGGCTCGCTGACCGCCGGCTTCAGCGGCACCACCGTCAACCTCCTGATGGCGCACGTCACCTGCGTCGGCGGCGCCTTCGGCGGCGGCGAGCGGCCCGCGCAGTCGATCTTCGAGTACAGCGTCCCGGCCACCATCTTCCCGGTCGAGTCGCACTACGTGGCGCTCGGCCACCTGCACCGGCGGCAGTCGTTGCCCTCCCACGCCCCGGTGCACTACAGCGGCTCCCCGCTGGCGGTCGACTTCGGGGAGCAGGACAACACCAGCGTCGTCTGCCTGGTGGAGGCATCCCCAGGTACCCCCGCGCGCGTCACCGACATCCCGGTCAGGTCCGGTCGCCGGCTGCGGACCGTGCGTGGCACGCTCGCTGAGCTGGAAGCGCGGAAGGGCGATCTCGGTGAGGACTACCTGCGGGTCTACCTGAGCGAGCCGGCCCGCGCCGGGCTGCGCGACGATACCCTCGCGATCTTGCCTGACGCCCTGGAAGTCCGCATCGACCCGGAATTCGCGGCCAAGCCGGAAAGGCGCAAGAGCGAGGCGAACGGCGTGGCGCGCACGCCCGCGCAACTGTTCGAGGAGTACTGTGCGTCCATGCAGGTCGCCGACCCCAGGGTGACGGCCCTGTTCGGAGAGCTGCACGACGAGATCACCTCCGCAGGAAACGTCGGCTGACTCACGCGGGAAGGGAACGCAGGTGCGCCCGATCAGGCTCGACATGCACGGCTTCGCGTCCTTCCGCGAGCCGACCCGCGTCGACTTCACCGACGCCGACTTCTTTGCCCTCGTCGGCCCGACCGGCTCCGGCAAGTCGACGGTGATCGACGCCATGACGTTCGCGCTGTACGGGTCGGTGCCCCGGTGGGACGACAAGCGTATCGTCGCTCTCGGCCTCGCCCCCACCGTCGCCAGGGGCACGGTCAAGCTTGTCTTCGAGGTCGGCCGCGAGCGCTACGTCGTGGCCCGCGAGCTGCGCCGCGCCGCCGGGGCCAGCGACAAGGTCACCCAGCGCGCTGCGAGCCTGGAGCAGATCCTGGACCCTCAGGGCATGGCCGAGTCCGGCGAGCCGACCGCCCCCATGGCCAAGGACCTGGCCGGCGTGACCGAGGCCGTAACCAAGCTGCTTGGCCTGACCTATGAGGACTTCATCCAGTGCGTGGTGCTGCCCCAGGGGCAGTTCGCGGACTTCCTGCACGCCAAGCCGAAGGACCGCCAGGACATCCTGCTGCGCCTGCTCGGCGTGGAGCACTACAAGCAGATGATGGTGACGGCGAACCAGCGGGCCAGCGAAGCGCGCCAGCGCGCCGCGACCCTCGCCGACAGCCTGCTGAAGTATGCCGACGCCACCGATGAGGTCCGCGCCCAGGCCCAAGCCCGCGAGAGCGCCCTGGCCAGCCTCGGCGGGCGGGTGACGGCCGCGCTGCCGCAGATCCGCGACAGCCAGGCGGAGCTAGCGGCTGCCGAGGCTAGCGTGCGAAGACTGCGTGACTCCCGCGCCACCCTGGCTGCCGTGGGCGTTCCCGACGGCCTTCCCGCGCTGGCCGCGGACCTGGCCGACAGCCGGGCCAGCCTGCTCCGCCTGCAGGAGGCCGAGCTGGCGGAGCAGGAGGCTGATGCGGTGGCCAGGAAGGCGCTGACGGCGGGACCCGACCGGGGTTCGCTCCTGCTGGTCCGCGAGCGCCGAGACGAGCGGAACCGCAACCACGCAAGGCTCGCGGACCTGGAAGCGACCGCCGCCCGGCGGGCAGCGGAAGCCACCTTCGCGGCCAAGGCCGTCGATGAGGCAGCGGACACCCTTGACGGGCTGCGCGACCAGCGAGACCAGGCGCGCCGGACCGCCGACGCGGCCGCCGAGCAGGTGAGGCGGCTGACCGCTGAGCACGACCGGCTCCGCGCGGTGTCCATCCCCGCCGGGATCACGGCGCTCGACGAGGGCCAGCGAGCCGCCGCCGAGGCGGTCGCCCGGGCGGCCCGCGAGCTGGCCGCCGCCGAGCAGGCCGAGGCCAGCGCCCGGATCGCCCGCGGCAGCGCGATGCCCGAGGCCCCGCTCGCACAGGCATCCCGAGACCTTCACGACCTGCACGGCCTGCTGGCTGACCTATCCGATGCCCAGGCCGCCGCCGGGGCCGCCCGCACCGCGAGGCAAGCGGCGGAGGTGGCCCTGGCCGCCGACGCCGACGCCCACCGCCAGCGCCAGGCCGCCCTGGAGGTGGCCCAGCGCGCCCACGTGGTCGCCGGCCTGCGCCCCCACCTGGCCGTCGGTGAGGCCTGCCCGCTGTGCGACCACCCCATTGCGGTGCTCCCCGCCGTAGCCCCGGCCCCCGAGCTCGACCAGGCCCATTCCCGCTTGGACGCTTCAGAACGGGACCTCACCGCTGCCCAGCGCTCCGCCCACGCTGCCGTATCGGCGTCGGTAAAGGCCGATGCCGCCCTGGACGCACTGCGGGCACGGCACGCCAGCCTGGCCACGGCGCTGCACGCGGCGCTCGACGGCCCCCTGTCCGGCGCGCGGCTCCCGGCGCTACGAGCCGTCGCGGCGGCTGCCGACGTTACCGATGACGCATCGCTGGCACGCGCGCTCGCCGAGGTCACCGTCCTCGCGACTGAGCGTGCCGCACTTGAGCGTGCCGCTGAGCAGGCCGTCGCGTCCGTGACGGCCGCGAGGTCGCGTCACCGAGGTGCCCAGCAGGCGGCGGACCGGGCTGCGGCGGACGTGTCCAAGGCCCAGGCCAGCCTGCGTGCCGCCCGCGACCCGCTCGTGGAGCTCGGCGCACCGCGCGTTGATGACGCTACCCTGGCAGACAGCTGGGCGGCGCTGGCCCAGTGGGCGCGAGAGCAGCTGCAAGCCCGCCTGGCGGCACTGGCGCAAGCACGGCAGGCGGCCCAGGAAGCCACTGGCCAGCACCAGCGGCTAGTGGCCGCCCTCGATGACGCGGAGCGGTCCCTGGGCCGGCTGCGGGCCAGGGCGCGGGCGGCCAGCGGCGACGACGAGCGGGCCAGGGCCGAGCTGAGTCACGTCACCGGCCGCATCGCCGAGCTTGACGCGCTGCTGCAGGGCGTCCCCGACGAGGCCGAGGTAGCGCAGCGACTCGCCCTCGCGGACCAGCTGGAAAAGGCAGCCTCTGACGCCGAGCAGGCCCTGCGGGCTGCCCGCGCCAGCCGGGCCAGCCAGCAGACGGCACTGACCACGCTGACGCGGTCGGAGGAGGCCGCGCGCCGTGAGCTGTCGGCGGCACGTGACACGGTGGTGGCCCTCGGTGCCCCGGCCCTGGGCGTTGGCAGTGACCCGGCCGGCCAGCGGAGCCTGCTCGATGACTGGACGGAGCTTGTCACCTGGGCGTCCGGCCAGGTCACGGCACGCGCGGCACAGATCAGCGCCGCGTCGGGCGAGGTCGCCACCGCCAGGGCCGACCTGGAGCGGCTGGCCAGCCAGCTGAGCGCGGACCTGGCCCGCGCGGGCATCACCATCGCTGCTGGCGCCGTCGCCTCGGACGCCACCTCCGCCGTGGCGGAGGCACTGGCGGACGCCCGGGCGGCCGCCAGGCGGGTCGCCGAGCGGCGCGCCGAGGCGGCCGACCTGGCGCAGCGGCAGCGGGCCGCGCAGGAGGAGCAGCGGGTCGCCAAGCTGCTGGGGGACCTGCTGCAGGCCAACCGCTTTCAGCGCTGGCTGGTCACCGCGGCCGTCGATGACCTGGTCACGGAGGCGTCGGTGACACTCGCGGCGCTGTCGGGCGGCCAGTTCGACTTCCATTACGACGACGGGGAGTTCTACGTCATCGACCACGCGGACGCCGACGCCCGCCGCTCGGTGCGCACCTTGTCCGGCGGCGAGACGTTCCAGGCGTCGCTGGCGCTGGCGCTCGCGTTGTCGACCCAGATCTCCGCCCTCACCGCTACCGGCGCGGCCCGGCTGGACTCCATCTTCCTCGATGAGGGATTCGGCACCCTGGACCCAGAGACCCTCGACACAGTGGCCAGCACCCTGGAGACCCTCGCCCAGGGCCAGCGCATGGTGGGCGTGGTCACCCACGTGCAGGCGCTCGCCGAGCGGGTCCCGGTCCGGTTCCGGGTCGCCAGGAGTCCGCGGACCTCAACGATCATCCGCGAGGGCCTGGGCGCGCAGCAGGAAGTGATGGGTTGACGATCGCCGACAGCCTCGGCACCGGACGTGGCAGCAGCCTCGGCGCCGGGCACGCCCGCAGCAACGGGCACGCTATCGGGCACCCGATGCGCTTCAGTGTCGACGGCTGGAACCCGGCCTATGGCACCAGCATGGAGGCCGAGGAGCAGCAACTACAGGAGTCCACGGCCGACGTCACCCTCGACATCGAGGTGCCCGCCAGCCAGTGGCACGCCATTGACGCCACCCCCGGCCTCGCGCTGCCGGCGGCGACCTTGTTCGTGGACGGGGTCCGCCGCATCGAGGCCCGTGTCTGGATCAACGATGAGTCCCCGCCGGGCGAGCCGGCGGCGGACGCGACGGCCGCCCTGTGCGCGTCTTATGCGGCCGGAGTGGTGTGCAGCACCGGCCCGCGAGCGCACCTGGTCACGGCGCAGTTGCGGCGCGGGCTGTTCACCGTCGCCCAGCACGCCGGCGACATCGCCACCCGGGCGGGCAGCTACCAGGCACTGTACGTGAAGGATGGCGCGGTGAGCGTGCCGCTGATGGTCCGGCTGTCGGAGGCCCTGCAGCGCCGCCTGGCCGAGGTCGAGGTGCAGGTGGCGCTCGAGGCACGGTCCGCCAGCCGCGCGCTCGGCCTGCCCGCCGACGACGACCTGCTCATCGTCGACGGCCCGCTGCGCGGTCGCCAGCACCTGCCCCGGGCGATCGGCTACATCAAGTCACACCGCAGCACCTACCTGCCGAAGGACCTTAACGGGCTGGTGGGAAGGCTGGCGCCCGGCCAGCGGACCCCGGTGTTCCTGATGGGCACCAGCTGGCAGCGGCACAGCTGGTACCTGCGGCTGCCCGGCGACCCCGGTGCCCCGTGGGCTGGCGTCGTCCGCATCGAATGCGCGGCCGACCTGCTGCCCGCCGAGGTGATCAGGCTGGCGAACCTGAGCCAGTCCTGCCTTGCCCGCTTCGCCTCCGACTCCTACAAGGACTCCCGCGCCCCGCAGAACCTCTACCCGATCGGCGGCCTGGAGCGCGAGCTGCGGCACCGTCTCGGCGACCCGAAGCTGCTGTACCGCGCGCTGCGCGAGGCATCCCGGGTGCCCTAGCGGCCCGCGATGACGCGGCTACCCGGGCGCCGGATCGAACTGCTGATGGGTCATTTGACGGAGATCCCTGACCAGCGTCAGGCTCGCAGCGTTCTGGCGTGTTTGAGTTGCCGGAATGCATTCATTATCTCATACTGGGCCTATTGGTCTATCTTGGTGAGCGCCCCTCGCGAAAACCGGGTGGGGCGCGGATGGGAGGCCCAGTATGAGTAGCCCTTATGTCCGGCGGCTGCGGCTAGGAAGGGAGATCCGCGCGCTGCGCGCCGAGCGCAAACTGGACTCAGGCGCGAATGGCGCGACTCGCCGGGATAACGCGGAACAATGTCTCCAAGCTGGAGAACGGCCAGGCCGCGGATCTCGCTGAGGCGCTGAACATCCTGGATGCCCTAGGCGTCGAGGGGAGCAGTGGACGACAGGGCCTGCTCCAGTTGCCCGAGTACGTCCGGTCGATCCACCATGCGGCGAGTGCGCTTGAGTCGGCCGGGCCAGTCGACGGGTTCCTCGCGGGGCGGATGGGCCGTCAGCGCCACCTGCGGCACCCCGGAGGCCCGGAGTATGAGGTGATCGTGGACGAGATCGCGATCCTGCGGCGTGTTGCCCCGGACCGCGCGGTGAAGGCCCAGCTCCGGCACCTTGCCCAGGTGGCGAAGGGCGCTCAGCCGAACGTGACACTTCGGGTCCTGCGGACCGATGCGTAGGTCCGCGGCTTCGCGGCGCCGCGCACCGCGTATACGATCTACACCTACCCCAGACTCCGGTGACCCCACGGTGGTTGCCATCGACACCCCGACCATGGACGTGATCCTGACCGAGAACTTCGAGGTCGCACCCTACGAGGGGTTCTACGAGCGCATCCGCGAGGCGGCCCTAAGTCCCGAGGACAGCGCCAACCTCCTCACCAAGGAAGCCGACATGCTCCCCGACAACTGAGGGTCCGGCCGAGCAGGTGACAGTGTCCGTGGGGTAGACGAGTCGACGGGCCCGTTCTGTATGTGGGATTCGACTGTGTCCGGAGCAGATCAAGTCATGCGGCGCAGCGGATGCTGTTGCGCTCCGCGAGCTGGACGGGTGTTTTCGAAATACTGAGCTTGTTTTTGCCGTCCGCCGAAGCGCGGCCGTCGGGTCATCTCAAGGGGGCGGGAATGGCCAGTGTCGTGAACGGGCACTTTTGTCACGGATTCACGCTGGGTTGGTTACAATTCATCCAAAGAGGCGCATCTCTGGTGCCAGCTATCCCACGCTAGGCAAAGCGTCGCGTGGCTCGGCGTTGGTCACAAGTGATTTGCCGACCCTCGTGGAGCGGGTACTGGGTGAAAGACGATCTGCTGCGTCTCACGGCCGGGTTCTTGTCTCGCGACGAACGCGAGCACCCCGTGGTGGTGCTGACTGGGAGTCGTCGCAGTGGCAAGACCACGGCGCTGGAGCTCATCGAATCCGGGGTTGACAGGAGCAAGCTGCCCTACGCGCTGGTTGACTGCGCGGCCGTGACAGCGGAGACCCCGGAACTCCTCACCACGCTCATGTTCGCCCTCAACCGGAAGGCGAACGCGTACGGCAGGCTCTCCTTTCCACGGCTGCTGACCGGCCTCATCGTTATGCCTCCGGTGGTAGTCGACCAGATCGTCCCGGAGCGAGCGCGCGAGCAAATCCGGCAGGAGCTGGAGAAGTACCGGCAGCTGGACGCGCTGCGCGGCTTCATCGAAGACCTCTCGGCCAGTGCGGTCAAGTCGGTCCCCAAGGTGGGGGACGCCCCCGGTATGGACACCCTGGCGAGGAGTTCCGTCAACCTGCTCAACGGGCTGGTCATTCGCGGAATGCTGGGCAGCCGACTCGGGCGGAAGGTCATCTTCGGCGAGGGGCAGGACTGGTACGGCCACCAGGACCGCGGCTTGGACAACGACGCGATTGATGAGCTTGTCACCCTCAACCGCCGGGCCACCCGCATGGATACCGGCGGCAACCAGCAATGGGTGGCCCGCCTGCTCTGGGGGGCGTTCCTCGCGGACCTGGACGCGAGCTTCGTGGGTCACACAGACTGGGACCGTAACTGCGCGGTGCTACTGGACAACGCGGACGCGCCTGCCGGCCGCATGTTCCTCACTGAGCTCAGCGAGGCGCAGAACATGCGGCGCGAGGAACACCGCCGAGACGCCCCGCTGACCGTGTTCGCCGCCAGCCGGGGCGCGTGGCTGGACCGTGTGCTCCCCCTTGGCGGCGGCGCCGTGCCGCTGCGAGATGCGGGTGTCGCCGACTACAGGCAGCGGCGGGATGCCGGAGCGGCCGAGCTTGGCTGGTACCCGGTCCTGCTCCCGGACCTGACCGAGATCGAGACGCGCAATCTGGTGGCGGCCCTTGGGCAGGTCACCAGCGCCGCGGGCCAGGCGACCGATGAGCTGCTATCGCCAGTAATCTTCCAGTTCGCCGAGGGCCATCCCGAGGCCACGCGGGTAATCATCGGGTCGCTTCGTGGTGCCGAGGATCCCGCCGACCTGGCAACCGTACTGGGCAGGCCCGCCAATCAGGCAATGGGCATGACGGGTGGTCAGCCGCCTACTGTCGAGCAGTGGCTGCTGCGGTCGCTGACCGGCGGGCTCGCCGAGGGCACCATCAAGGACCTGATGAAATGCGCGGCGGCCCGCCACCAGAAGGATGCGAACAGGCTCGAAACGGAAAGCCGTTTGCTTACCGGTCCCCGCAGCGCGCGAAACAGCATGTTCGCCCGTGAACTGTGGTACGCGCGCATGGCAGGCGGACCGGGAACCACGGGGATACCAGCCCTGTTGCCGGTGCTGAGGAGGCTCCTGCTGCGTCGGCTCGCCGCGCGCTCCGCTGACTGGTCCGCTGTCAACAACTGGCTCATGAGCGCCAGCGGCCAGGCGGGCGATCCTGACGGAGAAATGTACTACGCACTGGCACTAGGCCAGGTAGACCTAGTGACCATCCGGATGTCGGCGCGGGTGTCGTCTGCCATGTCCGAGGACGCCGCCATCACGTGGCTGGCCCAGTGGCAGGCGGTCACCGCCGCGCCGCGGGCCGGCGAAAGCGAGGGCAGCGAGGCCGTCCCCCGGCTGGTGAGCTGGGCTGATTCAAGCGGCCAGCTGACTGAGGCGGTTGGTGCCCTGGTCGCGGCCCGGTGGCTGCTCGCCAACTCGCTGCGAGCCGGCGACCTGCGCGGGCTACGCGCGGAGATCGCGGCCAGCCTGGATGCCGTGGCCCCCTCCACAGGCGCGGGCCGGATGACATTTCGCGCCGAAGCAGAGAAGTACCGTCGTCTCGCCGAGAGCTAGGAGGCTAGGTCGCTATGCCTGCGAAGGAAGAACCCCGGATAGAGCCTAATATCACGAGAATAGTCAAGGAGCGGCGCCGGCGCAGGAACCGCACATTGCTCGCGGCGGGTCTCGCGGTCATCGTTGGGGTTGGCAGCTGGCTGATAGTCAGCAACGCCACAGGCCCGGCAAAGCGGGCAACACCGAAGCCACCGCCAAGCTGCGCTCCTGGAATAGTGAAGGATCACGGTGAATGCATTGGCGTCACTAATGGCTCCTTTCCCTTCGACCCGACCATGGCAGCTCTTGATGGCGACATCAAGGCGAGTAATATTGCGGCGGTAAAATCGGGTGACTACGTGTCGTTTGCGCTGATGACCCCTCTGACGCCAGGCGGTGACGTGACGTCGGATCGCCTCAGGCAGGAACTGGAAGGGGCCTACCTCGGGCAGGAGTCCTGGGACGCCGCAGACTACAAGCCGCAGGTCCAACTGCTGCTGGCCAACGAGGGCAGTCAGCAGCAGGCGTACAGCCAGGTGGCCGGCCAGCTCCAGCGACAGGAGTCGGCGGATCACCTGGTCGCGGTCATAGGCGTCGGGCTGAGCAACGACGACACAGCGGCGGTCGCGAAGCTGATAGCCGCCTGGCCGCAGCCAGTGCCCATGGTAGGAACGGTGGACACCGCGGACGGCCTCAACAGCACGCTGTTTGGCGGAACGCTCACCGATCACCAGTGGCTGGCGCGCGTCGAGCCAACGACCGGAAACGAGGTTAGCCTGCTGAAACAGTACCTGGCAAGCAAGGGGCCGCTGCCCACAACCTTGCTGGTGTGGGACAACAGCTCTAATGACTGGTACACCAGGACACTCCGCATCGACTTTACGGATCAGTTCCACCCGACATACACCCAGCAGTACTCCCCAGGGTATGGCCCTGGCCAATTCGGCACTATCTCGAACGAAGTGTGCCCAGGCGGCGAAAGCCCGCTAACCATCTTGTTTGCCGGGCGCGAGACGGTGTTCAAGGCGTTCCTCGACCAGCTGCGCCAGCAGACGAACTGCCCGAAGGAGGACACCATCACTGTGGTCACCGGCTCAGATGCCGAATCGCTTCCGGTCAGCGAAACTGCGAGCAACCCCGGTGGCTGGACGGTCACGGTGACTTACCCGAACCTCGCCGATTCGGCGAAGCTCAGTCCTTCATACCGAACGGGCTTCACGAAACTGTTCGGGAATGCTGACCTTGGTGCCTCGTGGGCCATCATGACATACAACGGGGTATACGCTGCCGAGGAGGCGACCGAGGGCGCGACCGGGGAGGGAAAAGCGCCCTGGTCTCCCGGCCTGGCTACCGCCGTCAAGAGCGCGCTATTCAACTTCAACAACGCTGGAAATGAAATCGATGGCGCGACGGGAAAATTCATGATCAGTCCCGACGGCGATGAGGAGTGCGGGCTGGTCCCGATCATCACCGACCAAGGAGGGAACCCCGCCACTCGGGGACTCTGGCAGTCTAACTGCCCGTGACCGGCCCCGGATCGGCGGGCGTCCGCGCCGATACTGATGGCCACTGGCGTCTGCACACTCGGCTCTGTAGCATGGTGCATGGCTAGGCAGGCCTGATCTGCCACTTGGGGAGCGTGCCCGACACCGGGCACGTTGGGGATTGAATGGGTGCGGATGCTGTGGAGTAACGAGACGCCCGCGGGGTTTATCGGACGAGCGCTGGGGCGGGTCCTGGCTTACCATTGTTTTTCTCAGGTTGAGAAGCTCGCCGCGGGCTACCGGGAACTGAGTGACGAGAGCGTGGCGGACGCCTGCCGACGGCTGATTGAGGCACCGAAAGTGGCATCCGTCGAGGACAGCGACGTGGGCTACAGCATGCGCCGGCTGGTTGGGCGCCGGCTGACCAACCGGGACGCTGAGGCCATCGCAATCGGGTGCGAGGCCTTCACTCGCTTCCCGCCGGCCGGCATCCAGCCTGGCACGCGCCTTTACCCCGAGCAGGTCCAGGCGGCCATTCACCTGACCCGGGGATCGCTGGTGCAGATGGACACCGGCGAGGGCAAGACTTTCGGGCTGATGCTGGCCGCATTCGCATTACTACGGCTGCACCCCAAGGTCTACGTAGTGACCGCCAATCCCTATCTGGTGATGCGGGACGCGGCGGCGACCGCGCCGTTCTGGGCGGAGATTGGAGTATCGGTTGGCGTTGCGCTGCCCGATTACTACAACGTGACCGGCTGGCCGGACTGGGACGCAACGGTCGTCTACACGACGGCGTCGCACCTGATCTTTGCCTGCATGAGCGACGACATGCGGGCGGTGCGCGCCACCCGCACGATAAAGCCTGACGCACTGCTGGTCGACGAGGTGGACGCCATCTTGCTCGACGAGTTGGGGGGCAGGTTCTCGATAGTCCGCAACATTGCCGCGGACCCGAAGGACTGGCAGCCCGCGATCAGGATCGCGCTGTCACTGCAGGAGCCCCACATCCAGCGGGACGCCTTCTCCCGCGAACTGCGAGCCTTCCTCACGCCTGCCGGGCTGGCCGAGGTTGCCAGGCTGGCCGGGGGAATCGCCGACGATGCCCAGCGCTTGCGGCTCTACCGGGACGTGGAAGTCGCCTATACCGGAATACGTGAGGCGGTCGAGAACCGGGACTACTACATCCTGGACGACGCTGTGGTCCCCGTCGACGCGGCCAGTGGGTGGCGCACGCTGAACAAGATCCCGAACTGGGTGGCCCCGCTCGCCAGCCACTGTGGACTGTCCGGCTCGTATACGTCGCAGAACCAGTACATCGCGGACGGCGTGGCTGTCTTGTTGCGCTTCAGCCACCTTGCGGGAATCTCGGGAACGGTGCTGCACGAGGCCATCGGGTACCTCTTCCGGGTGGGACTGGCCGTGGTCTCCGTCCCGCCCCGTAATCCCCGTTACCGGGGCGGCAGGCAGCCCGACCGCTTCTTCGCCTCGTTCGCCAACGTGGTGAGCTACCTCAGGGATGAGGTGGCTGAGCTTGCCGTTTAACCTGTAGGGCTTGGCTTGCGCCTGGGTTTTTTATGCTGTCTGGGGTGTTTTGGGCTGTTCTTGCCGACGGGATGGCGCTGGGCCTTGTGCTTGTTGACGGAGCCTTGGGGACGGCCAGGGCCGGGTGCTGAGGGCTTCGCTGCCCTGGCCGGGGTGCCGACGATCGCGCGGGCGCAGCGGAATCCCGCGCGGACCCGGCCCGGGGTGACCGCGGCGGGCGGGAGCGGGGGCTGCCAGGGCAGGCGGGCGGCAGCCAGGGTGCGGGCCAGCCACAGCTGGGCGTAGCAAGCGATGACGAGCCAGGTCCAGCGGTCGGCGGCGGCCGGGTCGCGCAGCAGCGGGCGGCTCCAGCCGAGCTGCTGGCGCAGGAACCGGAACACGTGCTCCAGGTCGAACCTGCGGAAGTAGGCCTGCCACAGCACGGTGACCTCCTGCTCGCCGGCGGCCGGGTCCGACGCCCACAGCCACATCGCGCCCCAGCCCGGCCGGGGCGCGGCGGCGGCCACGTGGATGAGGGTGCCCTCGACGGCCGGCAGGTCGCCCTCGTGGCCCTGCCAGCCGCCGTCCCGGCGCAGCAGCTTCTGGTGCACCCGGTGCCAGGCGGCTACCTCCAGCAGGCCATGGCGCGCCGACTCCCCGGCCGTGGCGACGCACTGCCCGCCCCACGTCGAGGGGTCGGAGCAGCGCAGCGGCGGGCCGTGCCGCCGGCCCCGGCCAGCCGCGCCCCGCAGCCCCCGCGGCCGCGGGGGCGGGGGCGGGGGCGCCCGGTAGAACGCCCGGTTGGACCGGACCCGAACGACCAGCACCACCGGCAGGTCCGCCAGCAGCCACGCCAGCCGGGACGCGTTGTACCCGGAGTCCATGGCGATGATCACCGGCGGGCCCCCTGCCGCCAGTGCCCCGCCGCCGCCAGCCGGCCCATCACCTCGCGCAGCTGCGCGGCGGTCACCTCCGCCTCGTCGTCATCCGGGCCGATCCGGACCGCGTCCAGCGGCACCGCCCACGACGACCGGCCCGGCCCCAGCGCCGCCACGAACGAGTACGGCCACCCCGGCAGCACCGTCCCCGCGCTCGCGCCCCGGCCGCTCACGTGGCAGAACAGCCGCTCCGGGGACGCCTCCGCGTCCGGCCGCAGCCAGGAGCACACGTCCACCGCCAGCCGGACCCGCCCGTCCGGCCAGGACGGCAGCGGCAGCCCCGCCAGCAGCCACCGCACCCGCCCGAAGTCCACCCGTCCCGCGCTCAGCGCGTCGTACAGCGCGCCATGGCCCCGCCCGAACTCCGGCACCAGCGACAGCCGCGCCAGGTCCGTCACCCGCCCGCCCGCGCACAGCACCGCGTCAGCCAGGCCGAACAGCGCGTCCCGTCGCGACGTCAGGCACCGGTACAGCTCCTGCCGGAACCCCGCCAGCCGTCCGGCCGCCGCCAGCGATTGCGCGGGCACGCCAGGACATGAGAGCGTTGCATTCACGGCCGTTTCCTCTCGCCGCTGCGGATGTGTCGCAACACCCAGCATGAGGGAAACGGCCGCACACGTACAGCAACCAGAACAAAAGACCGACTTTGACGGCTATGCCACGATATGACCCGAAAATAGGTTAAACGACAAGCTGAGGAAGCCCAGCGGCGGCCGGTCCTGGTGGTCACGACATCCCGCGATGACGCCTACCGGCTGACCGGGATCTTGCGGGAGGCAGTCCCGGCCGGGGTCAGCGTCACCTACGCGGTGGGCGACACGTTCGCCGAGCAGCAGTTGTTCGAGAAGGCCGGCCGGGCAGGCGTCGTGGTCGTCTCCACCCGTGAGGCGGGCCGGGGCGTGGACATCCAACTCGACGAGATGGCCAGGAAGAACGGCGGATCGCTGCTCATCCTGATTGGGCACGCCTTGTTCGCGCGGCTGGACCGGCAGTTGTTCGGCCGTGTCGGCCGGCAGGGCGATCCCTACACGGCGTACTTTTGCAACTACCCTGGCGACGGCTTGATGGATCGGATCCCCAGAGCCCTACCTATCATCCGGTTTGGCGCTGGCGATGGCTCTATGCCATCCAGGCAGCTAGAGCACCAGATTACTCAGCTCCAGCGCATCATCCGTCGCCTTGACCTATTGTCTTTCACCGGGGCCGCGGCCAGGTCCCAGGCAGACGCCGAGCTCTTCGAGATGCTGCGCCAGTGGTGGCTGCTGGTGCAGGAGACTAGCGGCCCCAGCGAGCTCACGCCGGACTTTGCCCGGCATGCCGCCCGTACGTTCGTTAGCTACCACATCCCCGGCCTGGACGGCCGCCAGGTCTCCGCACTGCAGGCCACGCAGGCAGCGGCCAAGGTCGCGGCACTGTGCGGCCAGCCGGGGCTGATCGCGGCGCTGGAGGTACGGCTCGAAGGCCAGCGTCCGGATCAGGCACGCGAGGTGCTGGCCTCCGTCGTGGCGGACGAGATCCAGCATGCCGTGGCGGAGAACCTGAGCCTGCGTCCGGACTGGGGGATGTACTTCGCCGTCCGGCAGGGCCTGGCCCGGCTGCCCATGCTCCGGCGCCGGGAGGCTGTGCTGGCCGAAGGACACAGCGGCGGCGTGCCACTGGGTGCGGCAGGCAGCCCGGCGGCACTGCCCAGCGGCGGGTCTGAGCCGCTCGCGGAAGAAGGGCTGGCGGTGCCGGACGAAGACAAGCCGGCCGGGACGCATGAGCGCACGCCCGAGCTGTCGCAATGGTACGGAGGGACCGCGCCAGGCCGCACGCTAGCCCAGACGGAGCCGATGCGGTCGCTGATCCGTGCGGCCGTGTCGGCGCCACCGGCCACCCCCGCCGACCTTGACCGCATCTCGTTCTCGCCCGATGACGCTAGCCAGAGCCTGGACTCGCTTACGCTGGCCACCTTCTCGCTGCGAGTCGGCAGCCTGGCGGTTACCGATGAGCAACTGGCCGCCCTTGACCGGGCCATCGAGCGGGCTGAGGAATACTTCCGCCCGCTGGCGGACGGGCATCCGGCGTACGACAACCGGGGCCCTGTACAGATCGTGATGGAAACGATCTATCAGGTAACTGATGTGGCAACGGCGTACCAGGACCGGCTGGATTGGGGGCTGAAGCAGCAGCAACTGCAGGACACCCGCTACCAGCACGCCTATCTGGGCGGGATGCAGGACCTGCGTAAGGTCTGCGAGGCGGCCATCGCCGAGCAAGTCTGCCGGAACCTGATTGCCGGCGCCGACCCCACAGTGCTCGACGATCTTTTCGCGGCCAGGGACCATGCCGTGCTCGTTGACCGCCCGCCGCTGAGCTTCGGCTGGGACTCCCTCGCGCCGGCCATCACCCGCAGCCCGGACCAGAAGGTGGCGAGCCGCAGGGAAGAGCTGATGCAGTATTTCGCCGCTGGCCTGCTTGCCCACGATGACTGGCGACGCCCGCCGCGCCGGGAAGACCTCATGCCCGCGCTCAACGTGGTGCTCGCCGAATCGCCACCGGCCCTGCTGAGCACCCCTGAGGGCGTGGCGGAGGCGCTGGAGCGATGGCGCAAGAGCCCGGAGCGCAAGAACCTGCCGGCTATGCGCCGCCGCCGCGTCGACCGTGGCATCCGGCAGTTCTTTGCCTACTTGCACGAGCAGGGCCTTGCGGCCCGCCCGCCACATGGTCCGGCCGAGCGCACCCGTCCGTTGCGGAACCGGATCGCGGACCGGCTGCAGGCGCCAGGGATGCAGGTCGCGATGCCGATGCTGGTGGCCCTGCTGGCGATAGGCACCGCCCTTGCGGTGGTGCCCGTCCACCCGGCGATGCACCTGACGGGCGCGCTCCGGCTCGCCGACCTGTGGCTGACGGCCGGCCGGGTCAGCGCCGGCACCGCAGCCGGGCCAGTCCTTATGGCCCTGTCAGGGACCGCTCTTGTGCGGTGGCTGGCGTTCGGACCGGAGGCGGACGCGGGACTGTACTCGCTGGAGCGGCTGCTGCTGGCGGTCATCGCCGCGGCTACCGCGGCGGACCTGATGCTAGCTGGGACGCGGTTCTCGGTGTACACGGTCATCGCTATGGTCGGCCTGACGTTCGCCGCGCTGATACTGGCGTCGCTCGCATGGAACCTCGAGAGCATCGGCCGCATCAAGGTGACAGCGGGCTTCGTCGCCGTTAGCACCGCCGTGGTGCTGCTGCCGGCCCTGAGCAAGGATCACCCAGGCATGCTGGTGCTGCCGCTGGCAGCGGTGGGCGCCGTGTCGGCTGGCACCTGGCGGATCTTGCCGGTCCGGCTACGGGTGAACTCGCTGCAGTGGGCGGGAGACTCGGCAGTCTCCGGAGAGGTGCTGACCAGTAGGCGGACGATCAAGGCGCACGTCGGCTGGACCGCACACTGCTGCGCGCTGGCGGCGGGGCTGCTCGCGAGCACGGTCACCGGTGCGGTGGCGTGGGTAACCCCGGCCGTGTACGCAGTGGTGTACCTGTTGTGGACCGTTCAACTCGCGCGGTCGCTGACTAGCGTACCCCGCTGGGCCGAGCAGCTCCGGCGGGTGGACCAGGAATACGCCGGCACTGCGTCCCGTCCCGACCTCGCCGGTGGCCTAGCAATGGCACGACGCATGCTGGTGCTCCGCGAGACCGCCATCGGCGCGGTCCTGATCACCGTGGCGGTCACCCTTGGCGGCACCGGCCGGCTGTTCGGCGGCCCGATCGTGGATCTTGGCCTGCTCGCGGTGGTGGCCGGCCTGGCCGGGACCGAGCTTGGCGTCACGGCGGTGGCGAGCGTGCTGGCCATCGGCAGCTTCGAGCGCTCCGGGTCGAATCTCAACGCGGACGGGCTGAGCGAGACCTTGCTGTCAGACGTCCGGAGCACGGCTGAGCGGTTTGCCCGCCGACTGAGCCTGGCCGCCGTGCTGTACCTGGCGCTGGCCAAGCTGGCCGAGCTGATTCACGTCATTGAGCTGATCAGGAGCATCGCCGACGAATTCCGTAAGCTGCTCGGCGGCTAGACCTGGGCGATACCGCAGTAGGTCCAGGCCTGGTCGGCGTCCGGGCCGGGCTCAGTGTCCGGGCGCCAGTGGGAGACGAGCACTAGCCCGGGATCGATGAGTTCCCTGTCATTGAACATGCGCGCGATCTCGTCCCTGGAGCGGGGCAGCCAGGTAGCCCCGCGCTCGGTCGCGGCCGCCGACGCCGCGTGGGTCCGCTCGGGGGCGAACTCATCGGTGGAGTGCGAGATGACCACGTAGCTTCCTGGCGCGAGTGCGGACAAGTAGCGGGCGGCGATGCCAGCCGGGTCGTCGGCGTCCGCGATGTTGTGCAGGACCGCGATGAGCAGCAGCCCGACCGGCTGGCTGAAGTCGAGCAGTTTCCCGGCCTGCTTGAGCACGTCGGCTACGTTCCGCAGGTCGGATGGCACGACCGCGATTTTCTCGTTGTCGGCCATCCAGGCCAGCGCGTGCTGGAACACGACCGGGTCGTTATCCACGTAGACGACGCGGGCTTCGGGGGCGCCTTCCTGGGCGACCTCGCACGTGTTCGGACTGGTGGGCAACCCGGTGCCGATGTCCAGGAACTGGCGGATGCCAGCGTCTCGCAGGAACTGGACGGCCCGCACCAGGAAGGCCCTGTTCTCCTGCGAGGAGACCCTCATCTCAGGCATGTGCTTGAGGCCGACCTTAGCCATCTCGCGGTCGGCGGCAAAGTTGTCCTTGCCTCCCAGCATGTAGTCATAGACCCGGGCTGGATGCGGGATGTCGGTGCGGACTCCTAGCGCCATCCAGCGGTCACGTGCCGCCTGCTCATACAGGTCGTCGTGTTCAGCCACTGCGGGACTCCCGTGAACTTGTAGCGCGCTATGTGATGAAGTGCGCACCACAAGCATAGGCTGTCGCGTTCTTTTGCACGGCCATATCGGCACCGGACCGTCCCCGTTCCTGTCCTGCGCGGCACCGCCGGACGGACCGGCCCTCGCCGCCGCCCGGCGGTAAAGCAGGCAACGCTGTTCTAGCGTCGGCCGCGCGGTCAAAAGTGATCGAAAGTCGCAACCGGACGGTCCCGTGGAAAGTCCTATTAACTGACGGTACGCGGGGCGGCGAGGTCGGACAGGAAAGAGACGGCGATGACGCGGCGAGCGGTGGGTGCGTGGTGCACGGCGGCGGTGATCCTGCTCTTGGCGGTCGGCTGCGCGAAGGCCGGCAGTACCGGCACGCCGGTGACCGGTGGCGGTACGGTCGGGGCAGGCGGCGTTTCGGCTACCCCGAAGGTGGGCGCGCCTGCTTCGCGGCCAGGCTCGCCCGCTTCGCCGCCGAAGCCGGCGTGGTTCCAGTCGCTGCAGATGACCTCGGCAACGTCCGGGTGGGCGCTGGTCTGGTCGGCGAACCCGGGAGTCGCCGCCGATAATGCGCATATCCTGCTTGCACGGACCACGGACGGGGCACGTGCCTGGAGCGATGTGACGCCCGCTGCGGCACGCCCGATGCTGGCGACGCTTTATTCCTATGAGGCCCTGGACCCGGTTGACGGCGACCACGCCTACCTGGCGGTCAGCCGCGCGACATCGGACGACGGCGGCTCGGTGAGCACGACCGCGGTCTTCGTGACAGCCAATGGCGGGCGTACCTGGACCGAGTCGGCGGTTTTCAGGACGAGTGCCCCAGCGGCCCGGTTGAGCTTCGCGGACGCCAGCCACGGCTGGCTGCTGCTCGGCCCAGCGCTCAAGGGGCCGGGGCAGCCCGTGACCTGGCTTTACCGGACATCCGACGGCGGCCTGCGCTGGTCCCCGGCTGCCACCGTCGCGCCGCCGGGAAACTACGGGATGAACAGCTTCTGCCAGCCACTGAACCTGACCTTCCTGACAGCGGCCACGGGCTGGGTCTCTATCAGCTGCCGGGCGCAAGCCGAATTCCTGGTCAGCCATGATGGCGGCGGCAGCTGGACCGCCCAGCCCTTGCCGCTCCCGGCGGGCACCCTCAGTCCGCCGAACGGCCCGGCGTTCTTGACCGGGCCGCAGTTCGTGGGCGGTACCGGGTTCCTGACCGTGGCACCGCCCACGCCGGGCACCCCGTCCCTGCTCGACACCCGGGATCGCGGCCAGGCCTGGCAGCTGCTGGCGCTGCCGTCCGGGGCTGGTCAGTACCCGCAGGTCAGGTTCTTCACCCCGGCGGACGGCGTGCTCGTCACGGCAGGCTCGCAGGAGGCGCTCGGCGCGGTCTTCTACGTGACCGCGGACGGCGGCCAGTCCTGGACGCCGGTCCCGCAAGGCACCCACTTCACCCAGTACGGCGAGGCCATCGACTTCGCCAGCCAGCGGGCCGGCTTCGCCTGGAACTCCGGCGGGAACACCGCAGGCGTCCCGGCCCCGCCCCTCTACGCGACTACCAATTCCGGCCGCACCTGGCAGCTTTTCATCCCGCACCTGGTCACGGGCTGAGGACCGAGGGTCAGCCTCACCGCCGTCGAGGGAAGCTAGCCCAGGTCGACTGGCCCATCGCCCGACTGGCCGGCGTCACCAGCCTTGGCATCCCAGTGCGGCTGGGCTTTTAAATAGGCGCCACTTCGCGGACGCGTCCCAGGAGGCCGATGCTGAGCCGGTAGGTGGTCCCGAGGCTAAGCGTGCGCCACTGCGCCTCGTCGAGGGTCGCGTCGTACTGCTTGGCCGACGCGGTCAACGTGACCGAATAGGCCTCGGCCTTGCCTCGTACCCGCTCTCCCGGCGCGAGCGTGTATTCCGGCCAGTGGACGTCAGGTTCAGCAGGTCCAGGTAGGCAGCCACGCGAAGGATGTCGATCGGGCGCTTGATCCCGGCTGCGCGGTACTGCTGGGCACGCTGGTCCACGTGCGCGTGGGCCTTCAGCGCCTCATCGGTTGGCAGCCCGGCTTCCAGCAGGGCGCAGGTCCCGGCGGCCTCCCGCCAGAACCGGACCCGCGCGTTCTGTTTCTCTTCTCGCTCCCGGCGCTTCCGCGTTTCCTCAGGGTCGACAGTGACCACGGCACGCTGGACCAGCCGTTGCAGGTCCATCCAGGTCTCGCACTTGTCGAGGCCCGCGAGGATCAGTTCCTCGGCGGCGGCCAGCTTGTCGGGCTGGAGGAGCACGTCGGTCTCTTCGATGATCATCTTGCCTTGCCCGGATCAAGGCGGCCCTCGTCCAGCGCCCTGCCGATACCGGGCAGCCGAGCCTCCAGCGCCCAGGCGGCCCAGGCCAGCTTTCGCGCGGCCGGGACGGACACCCGCAGTTCCAGGGCGATCTCGCGGGCTAGCCGGTCATCCCAGTCCCACGGCAGGCCCGACTCCGTCGCCGTCCCCACGTTCCGCTCATCGGGCCGGCGGCGGATCAGCTCCCGCACGACCGCCAGCTTCCGCCCCTCAAGCCATGAAGCCGCCGCGCCCCACTGGCCCAGCATCCCGAAGACCTCATCATCGGTTGCCCCCGCGCACCGTCCGTCTGGCCCCGATAGGTCGCTGAGGATCATGACCTGCCATGCACTGGGCCTTGCCTGGTCTCCGGGGCTGCCCTGCGCGAACAGCGGCCACCGGGAGTCACGGTCTCCGAGGGGCCACTCCAGCCCTTCGCCCCGGTCCTCATCAAGCTCGGTCGTGAAGCCTGCCATCGCGCACCTCCCCATGGCCGCGAGATGATGATCGACTGAGCGATCTATCCATGCTACGATTGGACTACTTCGAATTCTAGCACGATTCAGTCGCGTTGCAACTCGTGGGCGCGGCGGTGCCGGACCAGGTATTTCAGGTACGACCGGGTGAAGGGGGTACCGTTGCCGTAACGCTCATTCGTCTGTTTTTGCAGACTTGCCCACCGCCCTGCGGCTTTGACCGGCACCTTGTGCTCGTCGCCGTATCCCGGCGCTCCGGTCGGCACAGCGAGGGCGATGACCTGCTGCATCTTGCACCCAATCGGTGTCGGCAGCGGCAGTGAGATAATCGGGTAGGCACGCCCCCTGCCTTGGATCAGCAGGGAGTGATCCGTGTCGTCGGCAGAGGTCTTCCGCGTCCTCGCGGAGATGGGGCCTCGGGCCTGGTGGATGGTGATGTCCTTCGCGGGCATCATCGCCGCCTTCCCCCTGTGCCTCGGGATCGTCATGATCTCAGCGATCGTCGTCCACGACGAGGGACGACGGGAGATGTGCTACCGGATGTTCCACGATCTCGTGGAGCTGTGCGCGGTGGTGTTCCGCCGGGGAGGCAGACGGTGAGCGGCGGGAGGCGGCCAGCCTGCCCGCACGAGACCATCCGCCGGATGTATGAGCTGCATTACCTCCAGCAGGTGAGCTATCAGCGGATCGCCGTCGTGCTCAACGCTGAGGGCGTTCCGCTGCCCATGGGCGGCTCGGGGTGGCGCAAGTCGTCCGTCGTGCGCGTGATGTACTCCAACTACGGCAAGGCAATCGGCCGGGACCTGGGCCTTTACGTGTAGTTCTCCAGTGTCGCCTCGACCGTCTTGGCATACCCGCGTGCCGTCAGCTCACGCTGATGGCGGAATAGGTGGGTTATTCGTCATTGCTGCCGTCGCGTCAGCCCAGCAAGCTTGAGGGCATGCGCAGGGTACTGATCATCTTGTTCGACGGGGTGCAGAGCCTCGACGTGACCGGGCCTCTTGAGACGTTCGCGCATGCCCATGCCGCGGATGGCGAGCCAGCGTATGAGGTCCGCACCGCGAGCCTGCACGGACAGCCGACGCGGGCGTCGAGCGGCTTGCGGCTGGTTCCCGACGGTACCCTGGCGGGCTTCGGCATGAGGCCACCGGACCTGCTGATCGTTCCCGGCGGGCCGGGCGCCAGGCACGCTGACCCCGAGCTCGTCAGCTGGGTACGCGACCACGCCGGGCAGGCACGACGGCTCGCCTCGGTCTGCACCGGGGCGTTCCTGCTCGCTGAGGCGGGGCTGCTGGCCGGCCGGCGGGTGACGACCCACTGGGCGCGCTGCGCCGAGCTGGCCGGAAAGTACCCGGACCTCACGGTCGACCCGGACCCGATCTTCATCAAGGACGGGAACCTCTCGACATCCGCCGGGGTCACGGCGGGCATCGACCTCGCACTGGCCCTCGTCGAGGATGACCTTGGCCGGGACACCGCCCTCGCCGTGGCCAGGCAGCTCGTCGTCTTCCTGCGCAGGCCCGGCGGCCAGGCGCAGTTCAGTGCCCAGCTCGCCGCGCAGTCAGCAAGCCGCCAGCCGCTGCGTGAGATCCAGCAGTGGATCGCCGAGCACCCTGAGGAAGACCTGTCGGTGCCGGCCCTCGCGCAGCGCGTCAACCTCTCCGAGCGCCAGTTCGCCCGCGCATTCGCCGCTGAGGCAGGCGTGACTCCCGGCCGTTACGTGGACCAGGTCAGGATCGAGGCCGCCCGCCGTCGCCTCGAGGACACCACTGACGGCATCGAGGCGACCGCCCGCGCCTGCGGCTACGGCACTCCCGAGGCGATGCGCCGGGCCTTCCTCGCCGCGCTCGGCGTCAGACCCGCCGAGTACCGCCGCCGCTTCCGTGCCGCATTACCGCACCTACCATCCCCGCACCCACACCATCCCAAGGGAGCTGCCATGCAGGTAGTCATCACGATCTTCGACCGGTTCACCATCTTGGACGCGGTCGGCCCGTACCAGGTGCTCAGCCAGCTGCCGGGAGCCGAGGTCGTCTTCGCCGCGCAGCGCCGCGGCCCCGTCATCGACAACGATGGCGCGGCGCAGTTGAACGCGCTGGCTTGCCTCGACGACGTCCCGCGGCCCGACATCGTGGTCGTCCCCGGAGGTCCCGGACAGGCCGATCACATGACCGGCGGGCCGCTCCAGGAGTGGCTGCTCGCGGCGGACGCGTCGAGCACGTGGACCACGTCGGTCTGCACGGGTTCCCTGATCCTCGCGGGCGCGGGCCTGCTGGCTGGCCGCGCGGCGACCACCAACTGGCTCGCCAAGGAGGAGCTCGCCCGGCTGGGCGCACGGCCATGTGACGAGCGGTACGTCTTCGACGGCAAGTACGTGACGGCCGCAGGGGTGTCGGCCGGCATCGACATGGCGCTGGCGCTGGTGGCCAAGATCGCCGGGGACGAGGCGGCGAGGGCCGCGCAGCTCGCCATCGAGTACGACCCGCACCCGCCGTTCAACGCTGGCTCGCCCGCCACAGCCCCCGCGGAGCTGGTCGCGGCCCAGCACGCAGCCAGCCGGTTCGCCCGCGCCTAACGCACCATCCGCCCGCCTTCCCGAACGGGCCGATCGCGTGCTTGCATTGGCAAGAGCCCGGTCCATTACGCATCCCGCCTGTTCCCAGCAGGTGGGATGCGCATTCCACCTCCGGGGGGTCTGGGGGGTCTGGGGTCTGGGGCTGGGGTTGCTGCGTCCCCGGACGCGTCGCGAATAAGCCGCCTTCAGCGCAATCGGTAACCGGGCCTCAAGATGCCTGAACGATCGAGGTCAGGCGCACGAGCGGCCCAGTGTCCCGGTCATTCTCGACATGTGAGATTGATAGTCGTCAATATAGCGGCCAGGTTGTACGCGGCTCACTGCCTTCCGGCGGTGCCGTTGGCGAAGCCAGTGAAGCGTTATGCGGCTCTTGACACGATATGTCCGCATCATCCATGATATAGACACTCATGACTTAACTAACGCCACAAAACTGGGACACGGCTGCCCTGTGCGCGGCTCGATCAGGAGAGGAGGCAGAATGGAACGACTTCCCGTGTATGCAACCATCAGAAGGGCATGGATCGTCGCCGCCGCAGCGGCATTGGCGGCGCTGACCGTGGTGAGCTCGCCGGTAGCCGCTCAGGCCGCCGGTACGCCACCGCAACGCACCGCTGCACCGGACACGTACGGCTGCGATGGCTACAACTACGTCGGCGACGTGACAAACAACGCTGCTAATGAAGGGGTCTACGGGGACATCAGGAGCGGTACCATCACCTACGGCGGGACATCGGCCTCACACATGGACACCTGGCTCGGCTCGGATGTGGCGGCCCCTTCGACCTCCAGTGGCCTAGACTGGCTGCAGGGCGGATACACGATTGGCAGCCAGGATGGTCTCACGGCCACCGGCGAGACGATGTACGCGGAACTCGAGGATAAAAATTACCCGGACGCGGATGAGTTCTTGTATCCCCAGTATGGCCTCGGGAACCAGGCCTTCGAATCAAGCATGACAAGCACGACGATCAGCGGAAACTACGGCCTGTACTACATGTTCGACAATGCCACGCTCATCGGCGAGGCCTACCTGCTGAATCCAACCGACACCATCCAGCAGGTTGTCCTGGAATCCTACAGCGCATCGTTGGAAGCTGCGTGCCCGACCGCCGCCGACGCGCGCTTCGGGACCACGGGGACAGACGGCTCCTATGACTCCGCCTCCGAGATCTACATCATCCGCCACGGCTACATCTCAGACCCGTGGGAAACTGAGATCTCCACGGATCCCGTGGAAGATTCTCCGTACTCGGCAACGTGGTGGCAAGACTATTACGCGTTTAAGGCATCGGGGAGCTGACGGCGATGCGCAAGATCTTTACTAATACGGTCGCGGTAGCGACCGCCGTGGTCGCTGTCGTGGGCATCGCCGCGGTGTCCGTCGCCCTCCGCACGCATGCGGGTGCCTCCACCGGCGACGCACGGGTCACCGCGGCCACGGCGTCAGCCGTAGGCGTGAGCTACCCCGAGATGCTGCCTGCCGGGTACGGGAGCGTGACAGGACTGGCGGCCTCCGCTAGCGGCGATGACGCCTGGTACTTCGCGGAGAGCGCGACCAGGGACACGCTCTTCCGGTTCAGCGCCAGCACCAGGCAGTTGCGGGAGTACCAGCTGCCGGTCAGCACCGCCCTGAGGGCCGGCATGTACACGCCGATTGCCGTCGAGGGCACGGATCAGGCCTGGATTGGCATCAACTCGAGCCTCGTCCATGTCAATGGCACCTCGGGCGCCGTCACGGTGAGGAGCCTGGCCACCCCGGCTATCGCGTCCTCGGAGGCAGGGCACCTGCCGTTCGTCCCGCAGGGGTACACGGCCTCGGCGTTCGAGGGCATCCAGGCCATGACGGTGACCGCGGACGGCACGCTGTACATCGGCCGGCTGTTCGCCTCCGCCCTCCAGGCGTACGACACGAAGACCGGAGCGCTGCACGACGTTGCGCTGCCGGCTGGGAGCGTCCTGGAAGGCATCGGCAATGACCTCGCTGCCGGCGCCGGGGACGCGGTCACCGCGGTGCTCTCACGGTCGGCTTCCGGATCGGTTGCCATCGCGGCGGAGCAGGCGGGGACATGGCATTTTGTTGCCACGCCGGGGTGCGCGGCGCAGTCCGTCGCCCAGGGGGTGACCGCGACCGTGCTGCTGGGCGCCTCGTGCGCGACCAGGATGACCGGGAGCATGGCCGAGCCGCTGGTGACACAGCGCTGGCGCCTGAACGGTACCGGAGTCGCCCTGTCGGCGGCATCCACCGTCCTGGGCACCACGACTGGCGCGATCCTCGTCCGGGACGGCGCTGTGACCACGGTGAGCCTGGGGAAGGTCAGCGACGCAGGGATATCCCTGCCATACAATCCGCGTAATCCGCATAATAAGGGCATACCGACAGTCGTCCCCGTCACCTTCTGGCTAACCGCAGGCGCGGACACGAGTCACGTCTGGTTCGTCCCAGCCGGGGGAGCATCGCGCATCGGCCTGGTCACCGTCGGGTGACCTGGAGTGCCGAGCCTGCGGCCTGCCCCGCCCGCGGAGGGCGGGGCAGGCCGCAGGCGAGTCGGCGGGCATGCTACGGAGTTTCATGCCCGCGGACGGTGTGGAGTTAGGCCGGGGTCGGGCCGGGAGGGGGTCTCAAGACGCGGTCGACGCGGCGGCCTCGCGTGGCCAGGGGAGTCGTCGTCACGGCGACCCCGGCCAAGGACGCGCTCCTGCCCACTTGACTGTGAATTATGACAAGAATTCGGCCTTGATCTTGTGGTCGCACCCGGTAGCATGCTTAGAGTCGGCCGAGAGGCGCTGCAACGGGCGATCTGCCCGCCACGCTCGGCTCAGCCTACGCGCGGGATGTCCCGCGTGGCGGGCGATGACTAAGGGCGCCTCCTTGTGAAAGGGGAGGACGCATGTCGCGAGAGCTGGCGGAACTGCTCGACCGGAGGATCGCCGTCCTTGATGGCGCCTGGGGCACGATGATCCAGTCTAAGCAGCTCGCCCCGAATGACTACCAGCTCGCGGGGCACGAGCGGGACACGGTCGGCGACCCGGACCTGCTGAACATCACGCGCCCGGAGGTCGTGCTCGACGTGCACCGGCAGTACCTGGCGGCCGGCGCGGACATCACCACGACCAACACCTTCACCGCCACCAGCTTCGGCCAGGCCGACTATGGCCTGGAGCGCCGCGTCTATGAGATGAACGTGCGCGCCGCCCAGCTGGCCCGGCAGGCGGCGAACGAGGCAGAAAGGACGTCGGCGGGGGGCCGGAAGTACGTCGCCGGCTCGGTCGGCCCGCTCAATGTCACCCTTTCGCTGTCGCCGAAGGTTGAGGATCCCGCCTTCCGGGCGCTCACCTTCGACCAGGCGGTCGCCTCCTACGCCGAGCAGATCGCCGCGCTGGCCGAGGGCGGCGTGGACCTGCTACTGATCGAGACGATCTTCGACACCCTCAACGCCAAGGCCGCCATCAAGGCGGCCATGGAGACGGCGCCGGAACTGCCGCTGTGGCTGTCGGTCACCATCGTCGACCTCAGCGGGCGGACGTTGTCGGGCCAGACGGTCGAGGCATTCTGGAACTCGGTCCGGCACGCGAACCCGCTCGTCGTGGGCGTGAACTGCAGCCTGGGCGGCAAGGAGATCCGGCCGCACATCGCCGAGCTAGCCCGGATCGCCGGCACCTATACGGCTTGCTACCCGAACGCGGGCCTGCCCAACGCGTTCGGCGGCTACGACGAGGCGCCCGCTGACACTGCGCATTACCAGCACCAGTTCGCCGCCGAGGGCCTGGTCAACATCGTCGGCGGCTGCTGCGGGACCACCCCGGCGCACATCGCGGCGATCGCCGAGGCGGTCAGCCAGGGCCACCGTGCGCTGCCCCGCACGGCTGGCAGCGTGACCCGGCTGTCTGGCCTGGAGCCGTTCGACATCACCGCCGACACGGGCTTCGTCATGATCGGGGAGCGGACCAACGTCACCGGCTCGGCGAAGTTCCGGCGGCTCATCGAGGCCGATGACTACCAGGCCGCCGCGACCGTGGCCATGGACCAGGTGCGCGGCGGCGCGAACCTGCTCGACGTGAACATGGACGCGGACCTGCTCGAAAGCGAGCAGGCCATGACTACCTTCCTGAACCTGATCGCCACCGAGCCCGAGGCCGCCCGCATCCCGGTCATGATCGACAGCTCCAAGTGGAGCGTCCTGGAGGCCGGGCTGAAGTGCGTCCAGGGCCGCGGCGTCGTCAACTCCATCAGCCTGAAGGAGGGCGAGGAGTCATTCCTCGCCCAGGCCCGCAAGATCAAGACCTACGGGGCCGGGGTCGTGGTGATGGCCTTCGACGAGCGCGGCCAGGCCGACACCACCGAGCGCAAGGTCCAGATCTGCGGCCGTGCCTACGACCTGCTCACCCAGCAGGTCGGCCTGGAGCCGCAGGACATCATCTTCGACCCGAACGTGCTTGCGGTCGCCACCGGCATCGCCGAGCACAACGGGTACGCCAAGTCGTTCATCGCTGCGCTGCCGCTGATCAAGGAGCGCTGCCCCGGGGTGCACATCAGCGGCGGCATCTCGAACCTGAGCTTCGCCTTCCGCGGCAACGAGGTCGTCCGCCGGGCCATGCACGCGGCCTTCCTCTACCACGCGATCCGCGCCGGCCTGGACATGGGCATCGTCAACGCCGGCCAGCTCGACGTGTACCAGGACATCGAGCCGCGACTGCTTGAGCTCGTCGAGGACGTCCTGTTCGACCGGCGGGAGGACGCCACCGACCGGCTGGTCGAGTTCGCGGAGCAGGTGAAGTCGACCGGCGGCGGCGCCAGGAAAGCCGCCGACGTCGCCTGGCGGGAGGCGCCGGTGACTGAGCGCCTGTCCTACGCGCTCGTGCACGGCATCGCCGACCATGTCGAGGCCGACACAGAGGAGGCCCGGCACCAGTTCGCGCGCCCGCTGGAGGTCATCGAGGGCCCGCTGATGGACGGCATGAAGGTGGTCGGCGACCTGTTCGGGGCCGGGAAGATGTTCCTGCCGCAGGTGGTCAAGTCGGCGCGGGTGATGAAGCGCGCCGTCGCCTACCTCGAGCCGTTCATGGAGGCCGAGAAGCAGGCCGCGGCGGCAACCGCGAAGGCGGAAGGCCGGGAGGTCGCCGAACAGTCGCGCGGCAACGGCAAGGTCGTGCTCGCCACCGTCAAGGGCGACGTCCACGACATTGGCAAGAACATCGTCGGGGTCGTGCTTGGCTGCAACAACTACGAGGTCATCGACCTGGGCGTGATGGTCCCGGCGGCGAAGATCCTCGACACTGCCCTGGCCGAGAACGCCGACATCATCGGGCTGTCCGGCCTGATCACCCCGTCGCTGGACGAGATGGTCAACGTCGCGACCGAGATGCAGCGGCGCGGCATGTCCAGGCCGCTGCTGATTGGCGGCGCGACCACCTCCCGGCAGCACACCGCGGTCCGCATCGCCCCCGCCTACGGCAGCTCCACGGTGCACGTCCTTGACGCCTCCCGCGTCGTCGGCGTCGTGCAGGGGCTGCTCGACCCCGCCCGCGCCGCCGTGCTTGACGCCGACAACCGCACCGAGCAGCAGCGGCTGCGCGAGCAGCACGAGGCCCGCCGCGCCCAGCCGCTGCTGTCGCTGGAGGCGGCCCGCCGCAACCGGGAGACCCCGTCCTTCGAGCAGCTTCCGGTCCCGGCCTTCACTGGCGTCCGCCCCGTCGCCCCGTCGCTGGCGGAGCTGCGGGAGATGATCGACTGGCAGTTCTTCTTCCTCGCCTGGGAGCTGAAGGGCAAGTACCCGGCGATCCTGGACACCCCGCAGGGCCGCGAGCTATTCGATGACGGGAGCGGACTGCTGGACGAGATCGTCGCGGGCGGGCTGCTGACCGCCGAGGGCGGCTACGGGTTCTGGCCCGCGCACGCGGACGGCGACGACATCGTCGTCGAGCCTGCCGGGGCGGCGCAGGTGCGGCTGCCGATGCTGCGGCAGCAGACCGTCAAGCCGGACGGCCGCCCCAACCGCAGCCTCGCGGACTACATCGCCCCTGAGGGTGACCATATCGGCGGGTTCGCGGTCGCCATCCACGGCGCGGCCGACCTCGCCGCCCGCTACGAGGCCGAGAACGACGACTACCGGGCGATCATGGTCAAGGCCCTGGCCGACCGGCTCGCCGAGGCGTTCGCCGAGTACGCTCACCTGCGCGCCCGCCGCGACTGGTACGAGGCGGACGGCGCGGTCGTCATCGAGGACCTGCACGCCGAGCGGTTCCGCGGCATCCGGCCCGCCTATGGCTACCCTGCCTCGCCGGACCACAGCCAGAAGCAGGAGCTGTTCGACCTGCTCGGGGCGGGTGACTTCGGGATGGCCCTGACCAGCTCGTTCGCGATGACCCCCGCGTCGGCGGTCAGCGGCCTGCTGTTCGCGCACCCGGACTCACGCTACTTCACCGTCGGCCGCATCGGCCGGGACCAGGTGGCGGACTACGCCCGGCGACGCGGGATGGAGCTGGCGCAGGCCGAGCAGTGGCTGCGCCCCAGCCTGGCCTACGACCCGCGGTAAGGATCAACCCGGGACTGCCGGGCAACGCGGACCGCACCACGCTGCCCGGCCGCTATCTCGATTAAGAACGATCAGCCAGGAGCCTTCGCACATGGAGTCTGGTCGGACGGAACATGCCCCGCGACGTCGGCAGATTCTGCCTGACTGGGCGGCCAGGGACGGTCACGCCCCGGCCTGGATCACCCCGATCCGCAGGTAGCCGACGCTGCCCCGGCACGACGGCAGGGAGTCGAAGCCCTGCGTGTAGGCCGTCTGGTCCGGCGGGTAGGCGCGGATCAGCGTCGCGGGGACGGCCTTGCAGGACGGGGTCGTGGACGTGACAACGTCGGAGTAGGCGAGCGTGGCGTGCACGGTGGCGCCGGGCGCCACGTTCACGACCTTCTTGGTGGCGGACAGCCGGGCGGCCGCGCTGCCGAGTTGCCTTCCGTTGGCGCCGACGGCCGACACGCCCGGGTACCCGTACATATAGCACTCGTGTGCGCTGATATTGGTGAACTCCAGCGCGTAATAGATGGTGCCGGCGGCGCCGTTCGCGCTAGCGAGGTTAATCCAGACGGCGAGGCTGCCGGCGGCGCACTTGGAGATGGCGGCCGGGCGCGCCGCAGAGGCTGGCGCTGTCGGCGCGGCCTGTGCCCCTGACGATGACCACAGGCCCAGGCCTAGGCCCAGTGCGGCCACGGCCGCGCCCGCTGCGAACAAGCGACGTGATGCGCGCATCGCGTTCTCCCTCTTGATTTCGGTGCTGGCGACGATGTCAGCGTCTCGCCCTGTAGACGCCGCATCCCATGTCCTGGTTGCGCATCTGCCACCTCGCCCGGCTGCGGCTAACCCGTCAGCGCCCGACATCCTCGCGCACGGGGACGGCCGCGGTCCGGGCCTGCTCAAGGATGTTAATGAAGTCCTCCAGTGCCTGCGCCGATCGGATCGCGAAGTGCCGGTGGCGCGCGGTGCGGAGGAGGACTTCGAGGGTAAGCCCGGCCAGGTCGCTGCCGGCGGGGGCGCCCGCGACCGCGTCGCGGGCCACCACCAGCGCCTCGTCAAGGTCTCCCCGCGACCTGGGTCCGCTCGAACCTGGTGACGAGGATCCCGGCCAGGTCAGCCCGCTTCGGCTGGAGGACCCCGTAGTCGGGGGGAGCCAGTGCGATCCCCTTCCGGTACGCGGCGATGGCGCCATCGCTGTCGCAGGATTCTGTAGGCAATGCTCCATCACTGCTGTCCCCGCAGCGGTGATGGGCCGTTGCGTACATTCTCGGCTCACGGCGTTGGCGCCATCGAGGTCGCGGGGGGAGCCCGACGCCTCAAAGCGCGTGATCAGGCCCAGGCCCAGGCCAAAAAGATAGAAGTACCGTGCGGGGTCATCACGACGGCCAAGGCTTACGGCCGCCCCGTAGGCGCTGACCGATCCGTCAAGGTCGCCAGGCTGCCCGCAGGCCTGATGGCGCCCGCCAAAGGCCTCGCCCAGGGACGCCTGATACTGCGGGAAACCCGGGTCTGACGTGGGCACTTGCGCGGTCGCGGCGCTCAGCAGCGCAATCGCGCTATCCAGGTCAGCGAGGTCACCGCCATCCCGGAAGCGAGCCAGTGACTGGGTGCCCTGCCCGAACGAATGCTGGTAATCCGTTACGATAACGCCCCCTAGATCGGCAAATATCGACAATCATCGATTCGCACTGCACGTAGCAGCAGTCTCGCTGAACGCCTGTGCCAGGTGATCATGCATGCGACTTTGATCGCCGACCAGGACCACCGTCGTGCGGCACGCCAGGCCCCTGGCTGGTGAAAAGTAAAGAAAAAGCAATGATCAGCCTAGTAATTTACTAAGAAGAGGCTAATGTCTGAATATGGGTGTCTTGGAGTTTTCTGAGTAGGTAATCTGCGCGCGTGATTAACTCCCAGCACGTCGCAGTGATAATGCCCGCGTATAACGCGGCTGAGACCCTGTCACGCACAGTGGCGGAGCTTGACCGCAACATCATCGATGAACTAGTGCTCGTCGATGATGCCAGCACCGACCAGACTGTCCCGCTTGCCCGTGAGCTCGGCCTAAAGCCGATCTGCCACGATGTCAACAAGGGCTACGGTGGCAACCAGAAGACCTGCTACCGCCAGGCGCTCGACCTGGGCGCGGATATCATCGTCATGGTGCACCCGGACTACCAGTACTCGCCCAAGCTCGTGCCCGCGATGGCGGCGATGATAGCCTACGGCGAGTACGACATGGTACTCGGATCCCGGATCCTGGCGCAGAACTCGGTCAAGCGAGGCATGCCGGCCTATAAGTATGTATCGAACCGGTTCCTCACGTTCACCGAGAACTTCTTGCTCAGCCAGAAGCTGTCGGAATACCACACCGGGCTGCGCGCCTTCAGCCGTGACCTGCTCGCCAGCTTGCCCATCGAGCGTAACTCCGATGACTTCGTGTTCGACAACCAGATCGTCGCCCAGGCGATCGTCGCGGGCGCACGGATCGGTGAACTGTCCTGCCCGACCCGTTACATGGACGAGGCATCGTCGATCAGCCTGCGACGCAGCATCACGTACGGCTTCGGCGTGCTGAAGACAAGCGGCGACTACTGGCTGCACAAGCGTGGGATCCGCACCCCTGAGTACCTGGACTTCAATCCGGACGCCGAACGCGCCGCTCGCCTGCCTGCCAGGACCCCCGATGCCCCCACCGTGGCCGCCAGTTAGCCCCGTCCGGCCTCTCGCTGTTCCCCTGCCCCCGGGCGGGCCGGCGGCTAGGAACCGCTCCGGCCTAGCGGCGGGCGGTGAATCGGATGTCCAGGCTGCGCAGGTAGGTCTGCAGGCCCGCGTCCTGGACGGGGATGAGGTGGGCCGGGGCACCGGACTCGTTGAAGTGGGCGTGCCACATGCCGGGCGGGGTGACGAACGCGCCGCCCGGCTCCCAGCCCACCCGGATCGGGTCGGCGATGTCGCCCCGCTCGTCCAGCTGGGTGCCGAGCAGCGTGTAGCAGCCGGGCCTGGCGTCCAGGATCAGGTCAAGCGCGACCGACTGGTGGCGATGCGGCCGCTGCTCTTGCCCGGCCGGCAGGAGACCGAACATGGCCCACAGGACGTGAGTGATCGTCAGGGTCTGCTCCTCGGCGGCGTTGGCCAGCAGCACGCTGACGCGGCTCTTGTCGTTAGCGCCGGGCCGGGCGGCGATCTGCTCCAGCTCCGCCACCGCGCGCTCGCGGGGGAACTTCGTCGCGCGAAACTTCGGCTCGGTGGCCTGGACGCCGAGGTGGCGCAGCAGCGGCTCGTCGTGCACCCAGTAGAAGGCCGCGTCAGCGTCGGCGTAGAAGACCGCCTGGCTGCCAGCCGGAAGAGTGAGGAAGTCGCCCTTCTCCCAGTGCACCAGGCGCCCGTTGACGGCGGCGAAGCCGCGCCCTTCGAGGGTGTAGTAAAGCTGGGAGGTGGCGTTCGGGCTGGTGGCGACCTGCTCGCCGGCCCGGACCCGAATGAAGCTGGCCAGCAGGCCGGGGCTGGTCGCCGGGCCGTCAGTGATGCCGAGGTCGGCTGACAGGTCGAGCGCGATGATGCCGGTGCCCGCGCCCGCGTACAGCTCCCGGCTGAACCGGGTGATGGGCACCGCGGTCGTGTGGCCGGAGCCGATCGGGTTCGCGGCCTTGGAGTACTCGTAGTACCGCGCGTCGGCGGTCCAGTCCTGCAGCCTTCCCTCGAACCCGTACTCCGCGACGTTCGTGACCGGTGCCGCGATGGTCGGGTCGAGCAGGTCAACCTCGTTGATGACCGGCATGCTTGTCATGACTGCTTCCCCTCTGGGAGACGACTAACCTAATTAAGGTATCTATCTTGTATCTAAGATTCAAGGCGACGTGGCTGGAGTCATGATCTCAGCGGGTCATGATCCGGGCAGGTCGGCAGGCAAGCGGGCAGAAGCGAGCCGGTCAGAGCGTGCTGAGCGCCGCCCTCGTGGCGGCGATGTGGCTGGCCAGCATGCCGGCCACCGCCTCGACGTCGCCGGCGTCCATCAGGTCCGCCAGGGTGGCGTGCTCGGCGAGGATGGCGTCGTGCCGGCCGGGGTCGCGTAGCAGCGCCGCGATTCCCATCCGCAGCTGCCGGTCGCGCAGCGTCCGGTAGAAGCCCGTGAACAGCGCGTTGCCCGCGGCGTTTACCAGCGCGCAATGGAACTGCTGGTCCAGGTCGGTGAACCAGCGTGCGTCTGGCGGGGCGCCGGGATCGTCGTGCCTTGCCAGGACCGCGCGCAGCTCGCTGGCGAGCTCATGATGGTGGCCTGCCTCGATGACGCGCCGGGCGGCGTGCTGCTCGACAGCCAGCCGCGCGTCGAGGACGTCGCGGATCTCCGACGACGACACCGGGACCACGAGTGCCCCGCGCTTGGGGTACAGGCGCAACAGGCCCTCGACCTCCAGACGCAGGAACGCCTCCCGGATCGGCGTGCGGGACACTTCCACCGCCGCCGATACCTCTCCCTCGGAGATCAGCGTCCCGCCCGCGTAGGCCCCGGAGATGATGTGCTGCTTGACGAACGCGTAGGCGCGGTTCGCCGCGCTCTCGTGGGGCGCTTTACCCGCGCTCTGGGCCGACACTCGCGGTGGCATGCGAACAGCATAGATGCAAGTCAGGTCACCGCCTGCGCCAACGGGCAGCGGAACCCGCAAGTGTGCCTCTTGCCCACTCGGATGATGGGTAGGAGCAAAGCGGGAAACTACCCCGTACCAACCGAATGAGGGAATCCGATGTCACGCATCCTGATCACCGGGTCCGCCGATGGGCTCGGGCTGATGGCCGCGCAGTTGCTCATCGAGGAAGGGCACGAGGTCGTGCTGCACGCGCGGAACGCGGCGCGCGCCGCCGACGCCCGCGCCGCCGCTCCCGGTGCCTCCGCGGCGCTGGAGGGTGACCTGTCCAGTATCGAGCAGGTGCGTTCGGTCGCGCGGCAAGCCAACGACTCAGGCCGGTTTGACGCCGTGATCCACAACGCGGGCGTTGGTTACCGCGAGTCCGGCAAGATCGTGACCGCCGACGGGCTCAGCCACATGTTCGCGATCAACGTGCTGGCACCGTACCTGCTGACGGCACTGATCACGCCGCCGGCCCGGCTGGTGTACCTGAGCTCGGGCATGCACAGGGGCGGCGACCCGGACCTGTCTGACCTGCAATGGGCACGGCGGCCGTGGAATCCTTCACAGGCTTACTCTGACTCCAAGCTGTTCGACCTCGTCCTGGCCTTCGCGGTCGCCAGGCGCTGGCCGCAGGTGCTGTCCAACGGGCTGGAACCGGGCTGGGTCGCGACGAAGATGGGCGGTCCAGGCGCGCCCGGGGACCTTAGCCAGGCACACCTGACCCAGGCGTGGCTCGCCGTGAGCGAGGACCCGGCCGCAACCGTGAGCGGCGCGTACTTCTACCACAAGGCCCGTCGCGACCCGGATCCTGCCGTCACCGACACCGGCCTGCAGGACGGCCTGCTCGCCGTGTGTGCCGAGCTGACCGGAACTTTGCTGCCGGCGTCAGACGCTGCCGGGAAGGCGCAGCATGGCCGGTTACAGGGCCCCGTCGACGGGCCAGACGGTGCGGGCAGTCCTGTTCGACGCGTTCGGCACCGTCGTCGACTGGCGGACTGGCATATCGTCAGCTGTCCGCGCCTTCGCGAGCATCCACTCGCTCACCCTCGACCCAGAGGAATTCGCGGACGCGTGGAGATCGCAGTACCAGCCGTCCATGGAACGCGTGCGCTCTGGTCAGCGGCCCTATGTATCCCTCGACACGCTGCACAGGGAAAACCTGGATGCGGTGCTGCGCTCGCATGGCATCGGACCTGATGGCTTCCCGCTGGAAGAACTGGAGTCGCTGGCCCGTGCCTGGCGCTTCCTGCCGCCGTGGCCCGACAGCGTAGAAGGAATCAGCAAGGTCAGGCGGAGCTTCATCGTCGGCCCGCTGTCCAACGGCAACACCGCGCTCCTCCTGGACATGGCCAAGACAGCGGGGCTTCCATGGGACGTGATCCTCGGCTCTGACATCAGCCAGCAGTACAAGCCGAACCCGGATGCCTACCGGAAGCCTGCCGCCATACTCGGCCTCGATCCTGGCGAAGTGATGCTGGCAGCGGCGCATAACGGTGACCTGGCGGGAGCACGAGAAGCCGGGCTCGCCACAGCGTTCGTCGCCCGGCCTGCAGAGCACGGTCCCCATCAGGAACGGGATCTTGCACCCGCGGATAACTGGGACCTGACCGCCAGATCGATCACCGAACTCGCCGACCTGCTGCAGGTCAAGGGGCACGACCTGTGAATCTCCAGGCTTGAGGAGATCGCTCGCCTTCGGCTCGCGGCCACCCTCAAGCGCCGGCCCGGGCATCGCCCGGGCCGGGCCGCGCATGCAGCCGGGCCGCCAGCCGGGCCGCAACGCGCGAGGGGTTAGTAGCGGGCGCCGGTTACCTGGCTGCCAAGCGGGTCGAGCCGGGCCAGGTCGTCCTGGGTCAGGGCGAGGTCGACGGCGGCGATGTTCTGCTCAAGCCACTTGACGCGCTTGGTGCCGGGGATCGGGACCACGGGGACGCCGAGGCGCTCCTGCTGGGCATAGACCCAGGCGAGCGCCACTTGTGCGGGAGCGGCGCCCTTGGCCTCGGCGACCTCGCGCACCGTGTCGGCGATCGCCTGGTTGGCCGTCGCGCTAGCGAAACGCGGGTTGTTCGCGCGGAAGTCGTTCACGTCAAGCGCGCTGACGTCCACGGTGCCGGTGAGGAAGCCACGGCCGAGAGGCGAGTAGGGCACCAGCCCGACGCCGAGCTCCCGCAGGGCGTCCAGCACGACGCTCTCCACATCGCGGGTCCATAGCGAGTACTCGCTTTGCACGGCGGTGATCGGGTGCACGGCGTAGGCGCGGCGCAGCAGGTCACTGGTGACCTCCGACAGGCCCAGGTAGCGGACCTTGCCCTCGGCCACCAGCTCCGCCATCGCGCCGACGGTCTCTTCGATCTCGGCGGTCTGCGGCGGGCGGTGCAGGTAGTACAGGTCAATGACCTCGACCCCGAGCCGCAGCAGGCTCGCCTCGGCGGCCCGCTTGACATAGGACCGCTCGCCTCGCAGGACGCGGGCCTTGCCGTCGCCGCCGGTCCGGTCGATGCCGAACTTGGTGGCCAGCTGGACCTCGTTCCTGCGATGCGCGATTGCCCGGCCGACCAGCACCTCATTGTGGCCGGCACCATAGACGTCCGCCGTGTCCAGGAATGTCACGCCCTGATCTAGCGCCGCGCGGATCGTGGCGACAGACTCGTCCCAGTCGGTTGCGCCATACCATTCGCTCATCCCCATGCAGCCCAGGCCCTGAGCGGATACGGTCAGGTCACCTAGCTTGGTGGTGTGCACTTCTACCCCTCCTGTGCGGTGCGTGTTCGTCGCACCGCGCTGGCGCTTGGCCGACGCGGCGCGCGGTCGTCACGCTCACGAGCCTATGACTTAGAGCGTGCTGACGCGCAGGCGGGCGTGTCGCCGCGACGTGGCAGGAGACAAGCTTGGGCGGGAGATCCTGGCTGCTCAAGTAGCTGGCGTGCCCCTCGTCATCGACCTCAGCCGCAGGGTCCTGCGATGCAAGGTCGAACTGCACTCGGTTCAGCGGCGGCCTGGCATCGAGAAGGGCGGCCCGTGTAGCGTCACGGGGGTGACCGTACTGGCTTACTGCCATGAGCCTGCGGGGTCATCTGAATTTTGCTGGGGCACTGCGGCATTGAAGGAAGACTGCATGAGCGACCTGGACGTGATCACCTACCGGCCGGCGGCCGGGGAGTATGCCTGGACATTCGGTGGGGCGGCCCCGGTCATGCGGATCAGGACGCCGGCCGTGCTGGAGGTGTACACCGAGGACTGCTTCGCCGGGCGCGTCACTGGCCCGGACGACCTGGTGTCCCGACTGAACATCACTGGCCTGAACCCGCAGACCGGTCCCTTCTACATCGAGGGGGCCGAGCCCGGCGACACGGTCGCGGTGCACTTCGTGTCACTCACCCCGGCCAGGGACTGGGCGGCGTCCACCACGGTGCCGCTGTTCGGCGCACTCACCGGGACGCACCTGACGGCGCTGCTCAACGAGCCGCTCGAGGAGCTCACGTGGATCTGGCAGCTCGACCGGGACAGGCAGCTGTGCCGGTTCACCGCCAAGAAGTCGGACTTCACCGCTGACCTTCCGATGAACCCCATGCACGGCACGGTCGGCGTCGCCCCGGCGGGCGGTGAGGTGCGCTCGGCGCTGGTGCCCGACGCGTTCGGCGGCAACATGGACACCCCTGAGATGCGTGCCGGGACCACCTGCTATCTGGGCGTCAACGTTCCTGGGGCGCTGCTGTCGCTCGGCGACGGGCACGCCCGCCAGGGCGAGGGCGAGACCTGCGGGGTGGCGGTCGAGTGCGCGATGAACACCGTCCTCATCGTGGACCTCATCAAGGGCGACGGCTCAGGCCTGCCTGCGACGCCGTGGCCGCGCCTGGAAAGCGACGACTACATCATGTCGGCGGGCTCGGCCCGCCCGCTGGAGGACGCGTTCCGCATCGCCCAGCACGACATGGTCACCTGGGTAGCCGGCCTCTGCGGCCTGCACAAGCTGGACGCCTACCAGCTCGTCACCCAGGCGGTCGAGTCGCCGCTGGCCAACGTCTGCGACACCAACTACACGTCCATCGCTAAGATCCCCAAGCGCTACCTGCCCACCAGCGCCTACGGCGACATCCACGCCCACCTCAAGAGCCTCGCCGCCAGCCTCTAACGCTGGAAGCACCGGTCCCACGCCCGCCTTCGTGTCAACAGGCTAGAAACCGGCCTAAATCACCGGTGCCGGTGAGGAGCGGGTCGAGGAGCCCGCCGTGGGAATTCACAGGTCGTTCCCGGGTAGGAGAGGCCGAATGACTTGTTGGCCAGATGGAAGTCGGGGACGATCGTCCCGGTGAGGGCGACCGGCAGTGCGGGCCAGTTGAAGAAGCTGGGGTCGGCGATCTTGACCCGTGTCAGGGTCCCGTCGGGGGCCAGTTCTGCCCGGTGCACGATCGTGCCGCGCCAGCCTTCGGTGATGCCTGTCCCTGACCGTGTGCTGCCTGGTTCCCGGATGTACGGGGCAGGGGCGGTGCCGAGGTGGCCGTCCAGCCGCCGTACGGCGGCTGTGATGAACGAGATGGGTCATCGCCTCCGGCGCCGTCCACGATCACCATCGCATTCGGGATCACCTCCCGAACTGCGCGGTTCAGGACTCGCCGCGGAAGTCTCCGTGGTCGCCAGTCCTGACGATTGTCCCCTGAACTGGTGCCGTGGCGAACTGGAGGCCTGGTGGGGCCGGGGCGATGGGCGTGCTGGTCAGTCGCCTGAGTTAGCCTCGGTACCTCAACGCGTAACGGCCGGCCGCCTCGGTCACCCGGGCGGCCGCTCCGGGTATCCCGTTCCAGTGCGTGTGCAAGTAGGACGCGTGCACGCCGCCGCGCACGAAGCCCTCTGACACCACGCCGCCGGAGGCCCGCCACCGCCACGCGCTGCCGGTGCCCGCCGTGCCGGTGCCCGCCGTGCCTGTGGCCGCCCTGCCCGTGCCGTCAGCGCCGGTGCCCTGGGCTGGCTCCGGATCCCCGATGGCCGTGCGGTGGAACTCGTGGCCGTGCGCGCGCGTCCCGGCCGGGCCGAGTGACGAGTCAGTGACCGCGACCGCGTCGCGGTATCCCAGCCGCAGCTTGCCTGTCATCATCGCGTCGACCGCCAGCACGCCGCACATCGGGTGCCCGTCCAGCGATCGGGCCAGGTACAGCAGCCCGGCGCACTCGGCGATCACCGGGGCGCCCGCCCTGGCGAGCGCGCCGACCTCATCTCGTAGCCGGGTGTTCGCCGACAGGCTCGCCGCGTGCTCCTCAGGGAACCCGCCCCCGATCACCAGCCCGGCCGTCCGCCGTGGCAGGTGCTCGTCGCGGAGGGGATCAAAGGTGACGACCTCGGCCCCGGCCGCCGCCAGCAACTCCGGGTGCTCCGCGTAGCCGAACGTGAACGCTGGCCCTGCCGCGACGGCGATGCGCGGGGCAGCGATGGACGGGGCAGCGGGACGACAGGCGGGGGACGTGGCAGCAGCGGGGCCGGCGCGTTCTGGCTGGGCGGGCGGAGGGGCTTGCAGCGGGCCGGCGGACCGGGCGAGGCGGACCACGGCGGCGAGGTCGACCTGGGCGGCGACGACGCCGGCCAGCGCGCTGACCGCGGCCTGCGCGTCCCCGCCGAGCTCGCGGGCGGGGATGAGGCCCAGGTGCCGGGAAGGCAGCGCCAGTCGCGCGTCGCGGCGGATCATCCCGAGCACGGCAACGCCCGCCGCGTCGGCCGCGTCCCGCAGCAACTGCTCGTGCCGCTCGCTGCCGGTCTTGTTGAAGATCACCCCGCCCAGCTCGACCCGCGGGTCGAAGGCGGCGAAGCCGTGCAGCAGCGCGGCGGCCGACGCGGCCATGCCTGAGGCGTCGACGACAAGCACGACGGGAGCACCCAGCAGCCGGGCGACGTGCGCGGTGGACGCGAAGTCGCCCCCGGGGGCGAGGCCGGCCGGGTCCGCCTTGCCGTCGAACAGCCCCATCACGCCCTCGATGACCGCGATGTCGGCGGGCACCGGGGTAACCGCGCCATGCACGAACATGGGCGCGATCTGGTCCTCGCCGACGAGCCACGCGTCCAGGTTGCGGCCGGGCCGCCCGGCGGCCAGCGTGTGGTATCCGGGGTCGATGTAGTCCGGGCCGACCTTGTGCGGCGACACTGCCAGCCCCGTCTTGCGGAGGGCACCGAGCAGGCCAGTGGCCACGGAGGTCTTGCCGTGGCCGCTGCCGGGGGCGGCGATGACGACGCGCGGGATCGTCACCATTCGATGCCGCGCTGGCCCTTTTGCCCCGCATCCATCGGGTGCTTGACCTTCGTCATCTCGGTGACCAGGTCGGCGGCGGCGATCAGGTCCGGGTGGGCGTCCCGGCCGGTGATGATGACGTGCTGGTAGCCGGGCCGTGCGGCGAGCGCCGCCACCACGTCGGCGACGTCCACCCAGCCCCACTTCATCGGGTACGTGAACTCGTCAAGGACGTACATGCCGAACCGCTCGGCCGCCAGGTCCCGCTTGACCTGTTCCCATCCCTCGCGGGCGTTGGCGGCGTGGTCCTCGGGGTCACCGCGGGCGATCCATGACCAGCCCTCGCCCATCTTGTGCCAGGCGACCTCGCCACCCTCGCCGGTCTGGTCATGCAGCGCTCCGAGCGCGCGGAACGCCGCCTCCTCGCCTACCTTCCACTTGGCGCTCTTGACGAACTGGTAGACCCCGATGCTCCAGCCCTGGTTCCAGCCGCGCAGCGCCGTGCCGAACGCGGCCGTGGACTTTCCCTTCATCTCCCCGGTGTGGACGATGAGCAGCGGCCGGTTCCGCCGCTGCCTGGTGCTCAGGCCGTCGTCCGGGACGCTGCCCGGTACTCCTTGCGGCATGGATCAGGCCACCTTCCGATATGCGCGGACCGAGTCGGCGAGCGCACCCGCTGACAGGTCACCTAGGTCGTGCAGGGTCAGGTACTGGGCGCGCAGATCGGTCGCCAGGGCGGCCGCGAGGCCGAGCCGGACCGGTCCGGCCTCGCAGTCGATGACGACGCAGGCGACCTGCTCATGGCGCAACCACGCGGCCGCCTTGCGCGGGTCGGCGCCCGGCGCGGCGCGGCCACTGGTGTCACGGCCGTCGGTGACGATGACAAGCAGCGGCCGGCGCCTGGGGTCGCGCAGCCGCTCGCGGGCCAGCGTGGCGTGCGCCTCGGCGAGGCCGGCCCCCAGCGGAGTCCGCCCGCCGGCTGGCATGGTCTCCAGCCTGCGCGCGGCGACATCCACCGACGAGGTTGGCGGCAGCAGCACCTGCGCGCCGGTTCCGCGAAAGCAGATCAGGCCGACCTTGTCGCGCCGCTGGTAGGCATCAAGCAGCAGGGACAGCACCGCGCCTTTGACCGCCTCCATCCGCCGTCGTCCGGCCATCGAGCCGCTGGCGTCAACCAGGAACAGGACGAGGTTGGACTCGCGGCCCTCGCGACGGCGCTCGCGCAGGTCGGCGTCACGGATCAGCAGGCCCGGGCCGGTGCGGCCACGGCGGGCCTGATGCGGGGCCGCGGCCATCAAGGTGGCGACCAGGTGCAGGTCGCGCGGCCCGCCCTGGGGCAGGGCCGCCCCCACGGTCCGGCCGCCGTCGGTGTAGGCGCGCGAGCGCCGCCCGGCGGCCCCGTGTCCCTTGCCGGCCACCTCAAGGCGCCGCGCGCGGAACGTCGCGCCGCTCGCCGTGACCGTCTCTCGGCCGGCCGCGGGCTGCGGGCGCGGAGCGGCTGATGGCGGCGGGGCTTGCGCTGGGCCGGGCCCGTCGGCGTCTCGGTCCGTGGTGGCCTCAGCCGGTGGTGCTCCCGAGCCTGGCGGCTCCGGATCGGTGCCGTCGGGTCCCTGGTCGCCCGGTCCCTGGTCGTCGGGTCGTCATCGTCGGGCCCGTCATCGTCAGGGCCTGGCGTCTCGTCGCCTAGGTCCTCGTCGCCTAGGGCCTCGTCCAGTTGCTGCTCATCCAGGCCAGGAGCGTCGAACGGGTTGCGCCGCCGTCGGTGCGGCAGCGCCAGCCGGGCGGCGACGCGGATGTCCTCGCGGGTGACCGCGTCCCGGTCGCACCAGGCCGCGTGCGCGATGGCTGTCCGGGCGATCACGATGTCGGCCCGCAGGCCGTCCACGTCGAAGCTGGCGCAGACCGCGGCGATCCGCTCCAGGGCCGCGTTACCCAGGGCGACCGAGGGCAGGCGGCTGCGGGCGGCGTCGATGGCCTTCGCCAGGCCTGCCTCCTCGTCGGCGAACCGGGCGGCGAACGCCGCGGGGGCCGCGTCGAAGGTGATCCGCCGTCGGACCACCTCGGCCCGCGTCGCCGGGTCCCGGGGCGCTGCCGCCTCCACGGTCAGCCCGAACCGGTCGAGCAGTTGCGGCCGGAGCTCGCCCTCCTCGGGGTTCATCGTCCCGACCAGCAGGAAGCGGGCCGCGTGCCGCACGGACACGCCGTCGCGCTCGACGTAGCTGGTGCCGAGGGCCGCCGCGTCCAGCAGCAGGTCCACGAGGTGATCATGCAGCAGGTTCACCTCATCGACGTAAAGGACGCCCCGGTGAGCCGCCGCAAGCAGCCCAGGTGAGAAGGAGGTGACGCCCTCGGTGAGCGCCTTCCCGACGTCCAGCGAGCCGGTCAGCCGGTCCTCGGTCGCGCCGACCGGAAGCTCCACCAGCCGGGCTGGGCGACCCACGGCGGTACTGCGCACGTGCGGCCCGTCCGGGCAGTGCGGGTCCGGTGCTGCCGGGTCGCAGGAGAACCGGCAGTCCGCCACGACCTCGACCTGAGGCAGGACGGCGGTGAGCGCCCGGACGGCGGTCGATTTCGCGGTTCCCTTCTCACCTCGCACGAGCACCCCGCCGATCGCCGGCGAGACCGCGTTGAGGACAAGCGCCAGCCGCATGTCATCCATCGCGACGATGGCACTGAACGGAAACTGGGTCACCGGCCACGGCTCCTCACCTGGCGGGTATCCGCGCCCGCCGACAGCGCTGACCACCGGGCGGTAGCCCGGCGGCTCGGCAGGCGAGGGTCTGGCTTCCCGCCGCGCTCAGGTGCGGCGGGTCTCAGTGGCGGGACCGCCCCGGAATCGCACCGGAGTTCCTCGGCAGCCGATCGCCCGCAATCTTCTCATAACTGCCCAGCGAGCTGGAGGGCGCGGTGGTGCCTGGACTGAGGAGGGACGAGGAACGAGGAGCGACGAGGGAAGGCGCCGCCCTCAAGGCGCCCGGAGGCGAGCAGGCAGCACAGCGAGCTGGAGGGCGCGGTGGTGCCTGGACTGAGGAGGGACGAGGAACGAGGAGCGACGAGGGAAGGCGCCGCCCTCAAGGCGCCCGGAGGCGAGCAGGCAGCACAGCGAGCTGGAGGGCGCGGTGGTGCCTGGACTGAGGAGGGACGAGGAACGAGGAGCGACGAGGGAAGGCGCCGCCCTCAAGGCGCCCGGAGGCGAGCAGGCAGCACAGCGAGCCGGAGGGCGCGGTGGTGCCTGGACTGAGGAGCGAGCCCGGCACACTGGACGGCGTGCGCATCCAGACAGTGACCGTGGTCGGCATCGGCGCGGACGGCTGGCAGGGGCTGCCCCTGCTGTCCCGGGTCGCCCTGGAGCGAGCCGAGGTGATCGTGGCAAGCCCCCGGCAGCTTTCGCTCCTGCCCGCGGTCCTGGGCGCCGAGCGGGTGACGCTGCCCAGCCCGCTGCTGCCCGGCCTGCCTGACCTGATTGAAAAGCATTCCGATATGTCTTCGGTCGTGCTGGCAAGTGGCGACCCGATGTTTTACGGCATCGGGTCGACCCTGGTACGGCTGCTCGGCGCGGAGCGGGTCCGGGTGCTGCCGCACCCGTCATCGGTCACGCTGGCCGCTGCCCGGCTCGGCTGGCCGCTGGAGGACGTGGACGTGGTCAGCCTGGTCGGCCGTCCCCGCGAACTGCTGCACCCGGTGCTGCAGCCGGGACGCCGGGTGCTCGTGCTGGTCGCCGAGCCGACCGCCGCCTCCGACGTCCGGTTGCTGCTGGCGGCCCGCGGCTTCGGCGGCAGCCCGCTGACGCTCCTGGCTGACCTGGGTGGCCCGGACGAGGTCGTGGAGGCAGCGGGCAGCGAGCCGCACAGCCGCCTGGCCATCCTGGCGATCGAGTGCCGCCTCGATGCGGCAGCGCTGCTCGCTGCCGCGGGTGCCCGGCCTGCCAGACGACGCGTTCGAGCACGACGGGCAGATCACCAAGCGGGAGGTTCGCGCCCTCGCCCTGGCGGCCCTGGCTCCGGTCCCCGGTCAGCTGCTGTGGGACGTGGGCGCTGGATCGGGCAGTGTCGGCATCGAGTGGATGCGGGTCCACCCGGCTAGCCGCGCCATCGCGATCGAGCCACGTGCCGAACGCCGGATCCGGATCGCCCGCAACGCCGCGCTGCTGGGCGTGCCTGGCCTGTCCGTGGTCGAGGGCTGCGCCCCGGCGGCACTGGCCGGGTTGCCCCAGCCGGACGCGGTCTTCATCGGCGGCGGCCTCACCGCCGATGGCCTAGTCGCAGCCTGCTGGGAGGCGCTCGCTGACGGCGGCAGGCTGGTCGCGAACGCGGTCACCCTCGAGGGCGAGCGGATCCTGGCTGACTGGCGGGGGCGGCTTGGCGGTACGCTGACCCGGCTTGCCATCGAGCGGGCCGGGCAACTGGGCGAGTTCACCGCCTGGCGCCCCGCCTTGCCAGTGACGCAGTGGGCCGTGGTCAAGGCGGCCGCTGACAGTGGACCCAGGGAGGACTCGTGACCGTTCACTTCGTTGGTGCCGGACCCGGCGCCGCGGACCTGATCACCGTCCGGGCGCAGCGCCTGCTGTCGCAGTGCTCGGTGTGCCTGTACGCCGGCAGCCTGGTCCCGGCGGGCGTCCTGGCCCACTGCCCCCCGGATGCCACGCTGATCGACACCGCCGGCCTCACCCTGGATGAGATCGTCGCGGCGATGGCCGAGGCTGACGCCGCGGGGCGGGACGTGGTGAGGCTGTGCTCCGGGGACCCGGCCGTCTTCAGCGCCATCGCCGAGCAGGCCCGCCGCCTTGACCGGGCCGGCATCCCCTATGACATTACCCCGGGCGTTCCGGCCTTCGCGGCAGCGGCCGCCGCCCTGCGCCGTGAGCTCACCGTCCCCGGCGTCGGCCAGACGGTCGTGCTCACCAGGATCGCTGCGCGCGCCACCCCGATGCCGCCGGGGGAGGACCTGCCCAGCCTCGGCAGATGCGGTGCGACGCTGGTCTTGCACCTGGCCGTCCAGCGCATCGAGCAGGTCGTCGCCGACCTGCTCCCGCACTACGGGAGCGACTGCCCGGCCGCCGTCGTCGCCTACGCGAGCCAAGACAGCGAGGTGCTGCTGCGCGGCACCCTTGGTGACATCGCCGCCGAGGTGCTCGCGGCCGGCATCAGCCGGACCGCCGTCATCATCGTCGGCAGGGTCCTAGCCGCTGAGGGCTTCGAAGATAGCCACCTGTACTCCGCGGGACGGGACCGCTGCGGTCAGTCACCCGCAGTGTTACGCTCGCGGCGCAGCAAGTACGTGTCCATGATCCAGCCGTGCCGCTCGCGCAGCTGCGCCCGTGTCCGGGTAATCTCGTCGGCGACCTCGCCGAGCGGCCCGGCGATCAGCACCTCGTCGTCGGTGCTCAGGTACGCGCCCCAGAACACGCTCAGCGAAGGCTCGTCGATCCCCGCCGCCGCAAATCCTCGGTCTAGCATGACGACGGCGCTGTCCAGCCCGTCAGGCAGCCCGCTGGAGATCCGCCGGGCCGGGGTGATGTGGATGGGCTCGCCGACCCGGTTGAGCGGGATGCGGTGCGCCGCGGCAAGCGCCTGGACGCTGGTCACGCCCGGGATCACCGAGTACTCGAAGGCCACCACGCCGCTGGCCAGCACCCGGTCGATGATCCGCAGCATCGAGTCGTAGACCGACGGGTCACCCCACACGAGGAACGCGCCGACCCCGTCCGGCCCGAGCTCGGTGGCGACCGCCGCCGCGATGAGCCCCGCGCGGGCCTGGTGCCAGTCCGCCACTGCCCCCTCGTAGCCGGCCCTGTCCAGCGATCCCGAACGGTCCCGTGGCGGCTCGGGCACCTCCACCACCCGGTACCCAGGCCGGCTGACATGCCGGGCGAGGATCTCATCTCGCGCGGCGTTCAGCCCGGACTTGGCATCGCCCTTGTCGATGCGGAAGAAGACGTCCACCCGGTTGAGGGCGGCAACAGCCTGGACGGTGATCTGGTCAGGGTGCCCAGCCCCCATGCCAATGACAAGCAGTTCGCGCATCCGCCTAGTGTCGCGCACCGGACCAGGTGACCGCGCCGGGGTGTTCGGGACTACGCCTATCAGAGATCGCATTTCGTGACAACAAGAAAATGCCCGCGTGTCAACAAAACCATTCATGTAGCATCACGGAATCGAGGGAATTTAAACAGTCGCCAAAGCGAGTCTGCCTCGGCAGTCGCGCAGCAGGCGACGAATCCTCGCTGCAGAAATCCGCAAAGGGCTAGTTTGGCGGCGAAACATTTTGCTTGTGGCATTCGCCACCGGAGTCCCGCCGCGAATTAGCCATACGCGAAAGGAAAACGCAAATCATGCCAGATACATCCAATGCCCGTCGGCCTCGCCATCGTCGGCTGGCCTACCTTCTCGCGCCACTGATCCTGGCCGGGAGCATAGCGATCGGCGGCGTCGCAGAGGCTTCGTGCCCGAAACCTCCTCCCCCGTACTCCAAGTGCTACTCCGAGTACGGCTGGAGCAGCGTGCTGTTCAAGACCGGCGGCACCGTCTTCTACAACACCCCCCGCTGTCACGAGCTCTCCATCGAGTTCGTCGGCAAGCCCGGCTGGTACCGGGGCTACTCCAAGTCCTGGCAGACGCACTGGAAGTGGAAGGCGTGCGGCAGGCCCCTCTTCCTCTGGAAGCCCTACGGGTTCGCCATCGCCTGCAAGTACGTCCCGAAGGGCAGTCAACTGCGGGTGGTCAACCAGCAGGACCAGTTCGTCCCGATCAAGGTGAACGTGTGACACGCTTCGTGTGACGCGTTTCGGCCTGTCAGCCCGGTCGGCTCCCGGCCGGGCTGGCAGGCCAGCCCTGCGCTGGCGGCGGTCAAGTGGAGCGTGCCACCAGGATTTTGCCATCGTTGACAAGTCGGGTGCAGCGCAGACATGCCGTTCGTTAAGTGCATGAACTGTTTACGGTGGGTACTTGGGTGAATGCGCGACGTAACTGCGAGGCGCGGATACAACGGGGGGACGCATGCACCACAAGCTCGATTTGCTGGCCAGCGACGGCTTTGCCGTCCTGCGCGACTACCAGGGCCCGGCGATTCCGCAGGCCGAATGGGAGTCACTCGAGTACATGGACTGGAAGAGCGGCGGCGACACGAACTTCGCCCCGCTGGCGTCGGCTACCGGCGAGATGGACTGCCGGGGCTTCTGGGACCATGGCAGGCCGGACAAGGACGGCATCTGGACCGACAACCGGCGGCTCGCCCCGAGCCTGATCCGGTACGTCGAGGAGGTCGGCGGTAACTACGGCCGGGTCCGCGTCATCAAGCTCAACCCGAGCGACGAGGAATCCGCCCTGCGCCAACTGCACCGAGACGACAACAACCGGCTCAACCCTGAGGGGTCGGGCTGGGTTGTCCGCTCGTGGCTGGAGTTGGATGACACGCCCGACCAGACGGTGTTCATCCTGCGCGAGGACAAGGATGACCCGTCCACCGAGACCCGCGTCCCGCTCCATGCTGGCATGCAGCTAATGATCGACACTGAACGGCTGTACCACGTCGTCTGGCATCCGGGTCCGCGGCCTAGGTACGCCCTTATTACCTCATGGGAAAGCGACTCGGTAGTCGCCGAGTGGATGAAGCAGGAGGCCGTCGCAATGGACCGGGCGCTGACCGCGACCGGGTAGCGGGCCGCACCCGTGACGATGTCATGACAAGGCCCGTGCCGCTCGGGCGCGGCAGCCGATGGGCACGGCACCGCCCGCGACTGATGTCGCAGGTGGTGCCGATGCCCCCGGTCGTGACCCGACCCGTTACCCTCTCCCAGCGTGCGAATCCTCATCCTCGGCGGGACCGGCGAGGCACGCGAGCTGGCCGCTACCCTCATCGCGGCGGGCATCGAAGTGCTGTCGTCCCTAGCCGGCCGGGTCCGCGATCCCCGGCTCCCTGACGGCCCGGTGCGGATCGGCGGGTTCGGCGGCGCGGCCGGGCGCGCGGCCTTCCTGCGGGCAGAAGGCATCACCGCCGTCATCGACGCGACCCACCCGTTCGCCGGCGGCATCACGGCGAACGCCGCCGAGGCGGCAGCCGCGGCAGGCATGCCGCTGCTGGTGCTTCGCCGCCCCGCCTGGGACCTCGACCCGGCGTGGGCAACCGTGGCGGACATCCACGCGGCGGCCACCGCCGTCGAAAGCTGGCCCGGACAGGCGGTGTTCCTCACCACCGGCCGCCGTGACCTGGCCGCCTTCGCCGCAGACGACGGGCACCGCTTCCTGGTCCGGACGGTCGACCCGCCCGACGGGCCGGCGCCCGCGCGGATGACGCTGATCATGGACCGGGGACCGTACACGGTCGACGCCGAGACGGCCCTCATGCGCCAGCACGGCATCGGCCTGCTGGTGACCAAGAACAGCGGCGGCCTGATGACCGCCGCGAAGCTCCAGGCGGCACGGAGCCTCGGCGTCGGCGTGGTGGTGGTCCAGCGCCCGCCACTGCCAGCAGGCGCCGCCACGGTTGCCACCGTCCCCGAAGCCGTCCGCTGGGCCGAGCGCCAGCCCGGATAGCAGCCTCAGCCCGGGATAACAGCCTCAGCCTGGATAGCGGCGCGGCGTGATCACCCGGGCGGTACCGGAGGAGTCCCGCACCAGTCGCGACTGGCTGGAGCCGATGATCAGCAGGCACCGCATGTCTACCTGGGCCGGGTCAAGCTCGCCGAGCGTGGTGACGGCCACGTCCTGATCGGCGGTCCCGACAGCGCGCCCGATCACCACGGGCGTCTGCGCGGAGCGGCGCGCGAGCAGCAGCTCCCGCGCGTCGGTGAGCTGCTGGCGCCGCGACGCGGAGGCCGGGTTGTAGATCGCGATCGCGAAGTCCCCGTCAGCCGCCGCCGTCAGCCGCCGGGCGATGACATCCCACGGCTTGAGCCGGTCCGACAGGGACAGCGTCACGTAGTCGTGGCCGAGAGGCGCCCCGGCAAGGCCGGCGACGGCTTGAGCGGCGGTGATCCCGGGCACGATGGCCACCGGCACCCCGACGAACCGCTCGTCGGAGGCGGCCGCCTCAAGCACGGGCGAGGCCATCGCGAACACTCCCGGATCGCCGGAGGACACGACGGCAACCCGCCGGCCGCGCAGGGCCAGGTCAAGCGCGAACTCGGCGCGCTGCGCCTCGACCCGGTTGTCGCTGCCGTGCCGCCGCTGCCGTGGGTTGACCGGCACCCGGTCGACGTACGGGCCGTAGCCGACGATGTCGTCGGCGGCGGCCAGCACCGCGGCCGCCTGGGGCGTCAGCCAGTCCCGGCCGGCGCCGCCGCCACGACATCCACCCGCCCGGCCCCCGTGACCCCGCCGGCACCAGCCGCGCCGGCACCAGCCGTCCCGGCAGGCACAGCCTCCCCGGACGTCGCCGGCTGCCCGGATGCCTGCGGCCCCGCCGCGATGACCAGGGACATGTACGGCACCGTCGAGGGGTCGACGTCGCCCGCCTGCTCGATCACCTGCCGGTCGCCCGCCGACGCGCGCTCGACGTAGTATGCCTGCCCAAGCCGCCCGCAGTCGTTGAGGGCCGCCCGCACCTTCTCGTAGCTGCGGCCGATCTTCATGATCGCGACCGCCCCAGGCGCCCGCAGCCGGGAGGTGAGCTCCGCGGCCGGCAGCGTGCCGGGCAGGACGGTCAGCGCGTCGTCGCCCTCCACTAGCGGCATGGCCAGTGCCGCCGCCGCCGCGCTCACCGAGGTGACCCCGGGCACGATCTCGGTACGGAACCGGCCGTCGATCCGCTTGTGCATGTGCATGTAGCTGCTGTAGAACAGCGGGTCTCCCTCGGCGAGCAGCACCACGTCCCGTCCCTGGGACAGGTGCGCCGCCAGCCGGGCTGCCGCCGACGCGTAGAACTCCTCCATCGCGCCGTCGTACCCGCCGGGATGGTCGGTCGCCTCGGTCGTGACCGGGTAGACGAGCTGCTCCTCGACCTGGTCACCGCGCAGGTACGGCGCGGCGATGGACCGGGCCACCGACCGCCCGTGCCGGGCGCAGTGATAGGCGATCACGTCAGCGGCGCCGATCAGCCGGGCGGCCTTGACCGTGACCAGTTCCGGGTCGCCAGGCCCGAGCCCACCCCGTACAGCGTTCCAGGCGTGACAGTGCTCATTCGTCCTCGCTCGCGATCGCGTTGACGGCGGCGACGGTCATCGCGCTGCCGCCGCGCCGCCCGTGCACCACCAGGTACTGCAGGCCGGATGCGGCCAGTGCCTGCTTGGACTCGGCCGCCCCGATGAAGCCGACCGGGATGCCAACCACGGCGGCCGGCCGTGGCGCACCCGTGGCGATCAGCTCCAGCAGCCGGAACAGCGCGGTCGGCGCGTTCCCTATCGCCACCACCGACCCGGCCAGCCGCGGCAGCCACAGGTCCAGAGCCGCCGCCGACCGGGTCGTGCCCAGCCGCTCGGCAAGCGCCGGAACTACGGGATCCGCCAGCGCGCAGAACACATCGTTCCCGGCCGGCAGTCGCCTGCGCGTGATGCCCGAGGCGACCATCTGCGCGTCGCACAGCACCGGTGCCCCGGCGAGCAGCGCCGCCCGGGCGGCCCGCACGACCCCGTCGCTGAACCCGACATCGGCGGGCAGGTCGGTCATCCCGCACGAGTGGATCATCCGCACCACGACCCGAGCCACGTCGGCGGGGAACCGCGACAGGTCTGCCTCCGCGCGGATGGCGGCAAACGAGCGGCGGTAGATTTCCGCGCCGTCCCGGACGTAGTCAAACTCGGGCATGGTCAACCTCGTATCCCTCACTGGTAGCGGTCACGTCGATCTCCGTGGCCACGGGCCGCCCGCAGTGCCGCCCGCACCCGCTGACGTGCACGGTCCGCCCCGGCCAGCGGGCGGCGAGTGACACGGCGTCCGCCTGCACGTCAGCCAGCGCGCTGGCGCAGCCGGGCTTGCCCGCGCATGCGGTGACGCGCAGCCACGGCGACCGGTCATCCACCCCGAACCCGAGGCCGGCTGCCTCCCGCAGCACCCCGGCCGCGTCGGCCTGGTCTGGCAGCACCACGCTGCGCCATGGCGTAACCCGCGCCGCCCGCCCCCGAATCCGGTCGGCGAGCCAGCCAACCTGGGCAACGGTCAGTCGCCCAAGCGGGGCGAGCAGCACAACGGCGGTCCCGCGCTCATCCGCGGCGAGCCGCCGGCCGCCCCCGCTCCGTGGCGAGCGACGATGCCAACGGGACGGGCGACTTGACCTGCCAAGACGGCCGGGGTACCGAGCTTCGACGCAGCCATGGGGCCGAGCCGGGCGGCGACGACGGCCCGCACTCGCTCCGGCCCGCCAGGCAGGTCGGCGATCCGCCACGCCGCCGATCCCAGGGCGGCCCGCTCGTCAAGGAACGCCTCCGCGAACGCGAGCATCACCGCCGCGACGGCGCCCGCCCAGTCGTCTGCGCCCGCCCCCGTAGACGGCCTGCCAGCCGAGACGGCGCCGCGAGCGGGGACGGCGCCGCGAGCCTTGATCCCGCCGACGGACAGCCCGTTAACCGAGGCAGCGTCCTCACCGACGGTAGCGACGATGTCGGCGGCGAGGCCGGCGACGTCGCCGCGCCCGTCGTCGACCGCGAACAAGAACCGCCCGGGCAGCTGCGACAGCCGGGGCCGCGCGCACAGCCCGGCATCCAGCGCCCGGACGACGGAGGCCAGATCGGGTCCTGCGTCCAGGCCCGCTAGCGGGGAGGCGAGCACATTGCGCACCCGGTCGTGGTCCAGCGACGGCAGCAACCCCGCAGCCGCGAGCTCATCGGTCAGCCGAGCGGGGGCGTCGGCGGCCAGCGCGCGCAGCTGGACGTTGCCCCGCGAGGTGAACTCGACCCGGCCGTCGCCCGTCTCGTCCGCCAGTCGGGCCAGCACGCGCAACTGCTGCGCGGTGATGAAACCGCCGGGCAGCCGGACCCGAGCCAGGTACCCGTCGGCCGCCTCGATGAGACGGAGCACTCCTGGGCATCGATCGGCCACGGAGCGTTCCGAATGGTAGGGCTGGCCGCCTTCGCTGGCGGCGGCGTGGCTGGTCAGGGGCACGCGCGGATTGTACGCCAATGCGCGGTAGGTGGTCCGCATCGCGGCTACTTGACGCACCGGACGCGAAGTCCGGTCATTAGTAGCGCCGGGCGGTTGCTGACCGTGACTGATGTTACGGATGTAACACGGCGAGGTCGTCTTGGTACCGCTTTTAACGATGCTGGAATAGTCACGTAAATCGTGAGTCCTACGTTGTCGCAGGTAGTTAAGTTCATCGATGTCAGGTGGAGTGATTAGTGTCTGACGGACAACGTGACGATCGGCAAGCATCTAAGGTCAGCCGGCGCGCCCTGCTAGGCGGAGCAGGGGCGCTCGCGGCCGGGGGAGCAGTCTCCATAGCGACCAGTGGCGTAGCCAGCGCGGCGACGGCCACCACGACGGCAACCGCCGCGAAGGCAACAGCGAAGGGCGCCCCCGGGCTGGCCTTCACCTCGCGCCCCGAGGCCACCATGGACCCGAAGGTGCTCCCCTCCCTGCGGTCCATCTCCCACTCGGGCCGGCGCCTCGTGGACTACGAGGTCGTCGAGCTCGCCGCGATGCTCCGGGCGGGGGTCATCTCCAGCGTCGAGCTCACCCAGGCGTACCTGGACCGCATCAACACCCTCAACGGGCCGTTCGAGACCTACGCGGACACCGGTAACTACTACAACGCGTTCGTCCGGATCAATGCCGACGCGGCCCTCGCGGCGGCCAAGGCGGCCGATGCGGCCCTTTCCAGGGCGCGGTTCGGCGGCGCGCCGGTGTCGCTGCTCACCGGCATCCCCATGGGCATCAAGGACTCCGTCGGCATCCAGGGATTCAACACCCAGGACGGCAGCCCGAGCCTGGCCGGCAACATAGCCGTCAAGGACGCCACCATCGTCGGCAGGCTGCGCCAGGCGGGCGTGGTGCTGCTCGGCAACACGATCTGCTCGGCGTTCTCGGGGAGCATCACCGGCACCTTCGCCGGCAACGCGTGGAACGTGGCCTACGTGCCGGGGGGTAGCAGCCAGGGGTCGGGCGTCGCGCCGATCGCCCGGCTGGCCGCCGCGTGCATCGGCGAGGAGACTGGCGGCAGCATCATCATGCCGTCCGCCGCCAACGGCGCGACCGGCATCAAGCCGTCGCTGGGCACCGTGTCGATCGCCGGGCTGATGCCCCTGTCCCCGGGCTACGACGTGCTCGGCCCGATCAGTCGCAGCGCCCGCGACTCGGCGCTGATCTTGTCCACCATCCTTGGCCCGGACCCGTTCAATGACCCGCAGACGCTGGCCGCGCCGGACCCGTTCCCCTTCATCCCGATGATGGCGCGATCGGGCAGGCAGCCGCTAGCGGGGACCACGATCGGCATCCCGCAGACCGACTGGATGATCGCGGGCGGCCAGGTGCAGACCGGGGTCAGCCCGCAGTCCACCTACGGCGCGGGCCACCTGGCAGTCTTCAACCGGCTGGTCGGCGAGCTGGAGAGCCTGGGCGCCAATGTCATCGAGTTCCCCGGCATGGACATGACGGACTTCACGAAGAACCCGTACTTCTCCAATCCCGACGTGCTGGACACCGTCGACGGGTCGAGCGTCACGCCGTCGACCGCCGTCGTCAACGCCGGCCGCTACGAGGTCCGGTACGCGGACGCCGTGTCCGACTTCTGCAATAGCGGCGTTCCGTCCGCGTCCTCCATCGCGACCCTCACCAGCAACTACGGACGCCGCGCTCCCGGCGCGAGCGCCGCGACCTTCGCCAGCGCTGACACCTTCAACGGCGGTATCACCACGGCAGTCCGCTACGAGGGTGAGCAGCGCCGCCGGCAGATGATCACCAACTACGCGCAGGCCCTCAACGACTACGACGTGGACTTCATGCTCGTCTTCAGCCTCGGCGACGTGATCGGGCTGCGCTCCGGCGGGCCGGGATTCCCCGTCTACCGCGCGTACTACCAGGTCCCGAACGCCCTCGGCTGGCCCATGATGTCCTTCCCTGTCGGCTACGTCTCCGGCCTCGCGGTGTCGGCGCAGTTCTGGGGGCCCCGGTTCACCGAGCCGGCGCTCGTCCAGGCCGTGCTCGACTACCAGTACCACTTCCCGTCCTACAACCGCGCCGTGCCAGCTGACGTGGTGCCCCCGGCGCCGAGTGCGTCCGCGAAGCCCGCGATGAAGCCCAACGTCATCGCCCCTGCTGCCAGCCCTGCCGGCATCCCGGCCGGCGCTACGGTCGATGACGGCCCGAGCAATGACCCCCTTGTCGGAGAGGCGCAGCTCATGGCGATGATGAACCTATGAGCGACGGCCAGCCCGACCAGTTCCTGACCGTTAACTTCGGCACGCCAATCGACATCGGGTTCCTCCAGGAGGAAATGCCCGACGAGCCCGACGGAATCGACCTCACGGTTGCCTTCCAGGCCAGGATGGGCACCGCATTCTTGCCCTATGGCGTCACCAGCAAGAGCACTTCATAGCTTTTTTCGCTAGGCCTCGGCCGGGCGGACGCCTCCCCGCAGCGTCCGTCCGGCCTCCGCTCGCGGCGCGCAGGAGGAGCCGCGATGGTCTTGCTCTGCGCGAGCAGGGTGTCGCGGTCGGCGACGAAGAGCTGCCCGAGGCCCTGGAGGGCAGCGCGGCGGAACCGCAACTCTCGCACCACCAGTAACATTTCGCCCATGAGGTATCTAGTTCTTGGTTGCGGGGCAATCGGCGGGACGGTCGCGGCCGGGCTCGTTCGGGACGGCCACGATGTCCTGGTCTGCGACGCAGACCCGGCGGTCGTCGCGGCGATCAACGTCGACGGGCTGCGCATCGACGGACCGGTCGAGCAGTTCACCGCCCGCCCCACGGCGATCGGCCCGGACGAACTGCCCGACAAGATCGACTTCCCGGTCCTGGTGGCGTGCAAGCAGCACCACACGGCCGCTGTCGCCGCGCTGCTCGAAGGCCGGCTCACGGGGGATGCGTTCGTCGCCTCGCTGCAGAACGGGCTGCCCTCGCCCGCGCTGGCCGCCGCGGCGGGACCAGGCCGGGTGGTCCAGGCATGCGTCAACTTCGGTGCCGACGTGGTGGCACCGGGCGTGATAATGCGCGGTAACCGGGGCACCTTCAAGATCGGGGAGATTGACGGGACCCCGTCCGCGCGGATCGACGCGCTGGCCGCGGATATCGCGGACGCGGAGGCGACGACGCAGGTCATGGGGTTCGTCTGGGCCAAGGAGGCCTACGGCGCGATGGTGTTCGCGACCGCCGTCGCCGACCTGGCGATCCACGAGGTGTTCGACGACCCCGCCTACCACCCGCTGCTGCTGGCAGTCGCCAGGGAAGTGCTCGGACAGGCACCGGTGCGACCGTTGCCACTGGACGGGTTCGACCCGGACGACCTGCCGGGATCACTGTCGCGGCTCGCGGACTTCAACCGGCTGTCGGCCAAGTCGCACTCGGGGATCTACCGCGACCTGATGATCCGCCGCCGCAAGACGGAAACCGAGGCGATCCTCGGCCCGCTCCAGGGATTCTTGATCAGGCAGATTGCCGAGCTCATCGCCGCGATCGAGGCGGGGACGAGGACCTGCTGCCGGGAGAACCTGGACCTGCTCGCCGCCTACGAGCGGCTCGACCGGCTTGGACGGCCACTCAACGCCGTGGTGTCGGTGGCGGGCGCGCCGCACCGGTCCGCGACCGGCCCCCTGTCCGGGCGACCCGTCGCGGTCAAGGACATCATCGCGGTCGACGGGCTGCCGACCAAGTGCGGCAGCCCAACGGACAGCGACGCGCCGGCCACCGCCGACGCGACGCTGGTCGGCCGGCTGCGCGCGGCGGGCGCGGAGGTGTTCGCCACCGCGCAGTGCCTGGAGTTCGCCGCCGGCTTCGCCAACCCCCTGGTCGGCGACACCCGCAACCCGCGCGACCCAGCAAAGACGTCGGGCGGCTCCTCTGGCGGCTCGGCCGCGCTGGTCGCTGCGGGCGTCTGTGACCTGGCGATCGGCACCGACACCGGCGGCTCGATCCGCATCCCCGCCGCCTACTGCGGCGTCGTGGGCCTCAAGCCGACCTATGGCCTCGTGCCGACCGACGGGGTGTTCCCGCTCGCGCCAAGCCTGGACCACGCGGGGACGCTCACCGCGACGGCCGCCGACAGCATTGCCCTCCTGCAGGCCATCGCGGGTCCCCTGCCCGTCCCGCCCGCCGTCGGCGTTCCCGTGATTGGCGTCCTGTCGGACCAGCTCGCCGACCCGTCCGTGACGCCGGAGGTGCGTGAGGCCGTGCGGACCGCGCTCGACCGGCTCGCGGCGGCCGGCTGGCAGCTGCGCGAGGTCAAGCCGCCGTGGGTGGCGGAGCCGCAGCGCTGGGAGGAGGCCATGACGGTCATCGTCGCCAGCGAGGCGGCCACAGCCCACGCGGGCCGGGACACGAGCCAGTATGCCGAGGGAACGCGCGCCGTGCTGGCGCTCGGTGCCGAGGTCACGCCGGAGCAGTACGCGAGCGCCCGAGCGGCCCAGGCGCAGCTGTCAGCAGCGGTCGAGGAGACGCTCGCCGGCGTCGACGCACTCGCTGGGCCCACCGTCGGCTACTGCGCGCCCGAGCAGGACCCGCCGTTCGGTATCGACGACAACGGCGAGGGCCGCTTCACCGGCCCGTACAACCTGAGCGGCCATCCAGCCGTGTCGATCCCCGCGCCCGCCTCCGGCCTCCCGGTTGGGCTGCAACTCGCCGGGCGCCGCGACGGTGACCTGGCCCTGCTCCAGCTCGCCGCGGCCGCGGAGCGGCTGCTGACCGACTAAGGCGAGCCGTCGGGCCTGCTGGCGCATTGGCGCCATCGCTGTGGCAGGGTTCTGTGGGCAATGCTCCATCACTGCTGTCCTGGCGACGGCAATGGACCGTTGCGTACATTCTCGGACCACAGCGATGGCGCCATTGGTGATGAGCTCCATGGCTCGCCTCCCGCCAGCGCCGTTCCTTGCCACTGAGGCGACGGTACGGATTCAGCCGACGGCATTGCGACGGCACCAGCAACACCATTTTCGCCGATGTCCATAAATCTTACATATATCCACTTATCTTTAGGAATGCCAGTCCGCGTATCGGCGCCTGACTGGCGTGTGCGAAATTTCGGAAGAAGGCGCAAGGCGCTGGTACTAGCTTCCCTTGATTCCATGCCGTTATAGTTGATCACCGGTAGTTCCTTTACGGATGCTTACGGTATTTGCTTGGGAGACGGGGGCTAAGGTGTCAGTGCTGGGGCGGGAGACCTGGATACTGCTCGCGGCGGGGGTGATCAGCGCCGGGCTCGCAGGCGTCATCGCGTGGTTCTCTCGCCATCGCGAGCAGGAGGCGGAGGACGTGACGATCGGCTTCCTCGGTCCCTCGCTGGCGGCGATGTACCTGCTGGTGCTGGCCCTGGCGCTGGCAACAGAATGGCAGACGATCGGCTCCGCGCAGCAGGCGGTGAGCAACGAGGCCGTGGCGGTCCAGCAGGTCTACTGGGCGGCCAGCGGGCTGACGCCAACCGCAGCGGGCACGCTGCGCGCGCAGGTCCGCGGCTACCTCGCCACGGTCTTGCACCACGACTGGCCGCAGATGGAGCACGGCACCCTCGACAACGCGAGCCTGAGCCAGCTCACCGCGATGAGCACGTCCACGCTGCGGCTGAACACGCAGACCGCCAGCGCCGCCGACGCCCAGGAGTACGCCACCGCCCAGCTCAGTGCCCTGGCCAGTGCCCGAGCCCAGCGCGAGAGCGCGGCCGACAGTCGGCTCCCGGTCGGCTTGCTGGCCGCAGTGATCGCCACCTCGACAGTCGTCAGCCTCTTCCCGTTCGCCGGCGGCATCAAGCGGGCCAGGTTGCCGGTCAGCGTCGCCGTCCTGCAAGCCGCGCTGGTCGCGATCGCCGTCGTCGTGATCTTCCAGTTGAACAACCCGTTCACCGGCCCGCTCGCTACCGGCCCGGGACCACTGGCCACCGTGGCCGCCGAGATCGGCGTCCATTGAGAGCCGGCGTTCTAGCCGTCCACGCGGCATTCGCCCTCGCTTCCCCGCTGATCCTGGCCCTCATGCCCGTGCACTTGTCCGCCGCGGAGGGCCACGGGGCCAGGCCAGACGCGCCCACGGTTCGCCAGATGGCAGCATCACAGCAGCCTGCCTGGTCCTCGTGCTGGCCCATCTGGCCTATATGCCTGTGGCCATGTCCGACCCCGACCCCGATCACCCCATCCCCGAACCCAACGCAGACGCCCCCGGCCCCGCCGCCTGTCCCGCCGACCACGCCCCCGGCCCCGCCGCCTAGTCCGCCGCCGACCACGAGTCCGGCCCCGCCGCCTAGTCCGCCGCCGACGAGTCCGGCCGCGCCGCCTGTCCCGCCGCCGACCAGCCCGGCGCCATCGGCCACGCGGCCGACAACGCCGGGGTCGTCACCCAGCCCCCGCCCGAACCCGAGTCCAAGCGGGATAGCTCCGGTTCCACCACCGCCCGGCCCGTCATCGCCGACGGCGCCTTCGTCGGCGCCGAGCCACCGAAGTCGGCATCCGCCGGCTAGGCCCGTCGTATCCCGCGCCGCGTTCTCCCGTCTCGCGGGCACCATGCTGAAGTCGCCACGAGGCCAGGCAAAGGCGGGCCTCGGCGTTCTCACTTTGATGTTCCTGGTGCTTACCCCCTGCGCCGCCGCAGCGGTTTACCGGTACGGCAGGGCGCGGTGATGGCGCAGGGGCGGCCGTTGAGTCCCGGCGCACCCGGACCACCACGACCTCACCGAGGTCGCGCCGCCTGGTTCCAGGTGATCTTGTAGTGCTTCAGTCGCTCGTCTTCGGCGATCATTCGCATGCCGACCGCGGCCATGACGTGCTGGGAGGAGGTGTTGTCGTGGCCGGTGTCGCCTTCCACGCTGGTGATGCCGCGGGCGCGCGCGAACGCCAGCAGCGCGCGGAGGGCTTCGGAGGCGTATCCCTTGCCCCGCGCTGACGGGATAAGGCCGTAGCCGATCGTGACGGTGGCGTTCTGGTCCGGGGCTGCGTGGAAGCCCACGCCGCCGATGGCGCGCCCGTCCTCGCGGCGACGGATTTCGTAGTTGCCGAACGGCTGGGGATCGCCGGTGCTCGCGCAGGTGTTCAGGAAGCGCCTGGCCGCCAAGACGTCACCCTGAGCGGGGTACCCGGGCGCCCATCGGGCGTCATCCGGATCGCTGGTCAGCACTCGCTCGGCTTCGCTGACGCTCATCGGATGAAGTATGAGCCGCACTGTCACAAGATCGTCCATGCAGGTGTGGTATCACGCGCAAGGGCCGGACCGCACTCGGGTTTTCGTGGTGTGCGAACCTAAGGCGTGATCGTTTTGCTGTCCACCTCCGACACCGACCTGCTGTCCGCGCGCGCGAGCGGGGCCGCCTACCGGCTCGGCAACCCGGCCCGTGTCGCGGCAGGGGACATCCCCGCGCTGCTTGACGGGGCGACCGCCGTCGTCGTGCGCATCCTCGGCGGCCGCCGGGCCTGGGAAGACGGGCTGGCCGCCGTGCTGGCATCCGGCGTTCCCGCGGTCGTGCTCGGCGGCGAGCAGGCGCCGGACGCCGAGCTCATGGAACTGTCGACCGTGGCGGCCGGGATCGTGGCCGAGGCGCACGCGTACCTGGCCCACGGTGGCCCGGAGAACCTGCGGCAGCTTGCCCGGTTCCTCACCGACGCGATCACGCTGGCCGGCGAGGGATTCGAGCCCCCAGCCCGATGCCGATGTGGGGCCTGCTCGACCGCCCAGCCGGTGAGCCGGAAGGCACCGAGCCGACGGGCCTAACGCCGCCGGGCCCGGTCCCGACCGTGGCGATCTTGTACTACCGTGCACATCACGTCGCGGGCAACACCGGGTTCGCGCACGCCCTGGCCGATGCGGTCCAGGCTGCCGGGGGACGGGCGCTGCCGGTGTTCTGCTCGTCGCTGCGAACGGCGGAGCCGGCGCTGTTCGACACGCTTCGCGCCGCCGACGCGATCGTGGTGACCGTGCTCGCGGCGGGCGGCCTCGTCCCCGCCGCCGCCGGCGCCGGCGGGTCCGACGAGGAATGGGACGTCGGCGCCCTGGCCAGCCTGGACGTGCCGATCTTGCAGGGCCTGTGCCTAACGTCGTCTCGCGAGCAGTGGGCGGCCAGTGACGACGGGCTGACCCCGCTGGACGCCGCCACCCAGGTGGCGATCCCAGAGTTCGACGGCCGGATCATCACCGTCCCGTTCTCGTTCAAGGAGGTCGGGGCCGACGGCCTGACCAGCTACGTCCCAGACCCGGAGCGCACCGCTCGGGTGGCCGGCATCGCCGTCAAGCACGCGCGGCTGCGGCACGTGCCGGCGGGGGAGCGGCGGATCGCGCTCCTGCTGTCGGCCTACCCGACCAAGCACGCCAGGATCGGCAACGCCGTCGGCCTCGACACGCCGAAGTCGGTGCTCGCCTTGCTGTCCGCGATGGGCGACGCGGGCTACGACATCGGCGGCGAGGAGATCCCCGGCGTCGCCGACGGTGATGGCGACGCGCTCATGCACGCCATCATCGCTGGCGGTGGCCAAGACGAGGACTGGCTGACCGAGGGGCAGCTCGCGGGCAACCCGGTGCGGATCAGCGCCGCCCGCTACCGGCAGTGGTTCGCCGCCCTCGACCCGGGCCTGCGGGAGGCCGTGACCGCGCACTGGGGCGACCCGCCAGGCCAGCTGTTCGTCGATCGTGGCACCGATCCCGACGGCGAGATCGTGCTCGCCGCGCTGCGCGCGGGCAACGTCGTGGTGATGGTGCAGCCGCCGCGCGGCTTCGGGTCCAACCCGGTCGCCATCTACCACGACCCGGACCTGCCGCCGACCCACCATTACCTCGCGGCCTACCACTGGCTGCGCGAGGAGTTCGCGGCGCACGCCGTCGTGCACGTCGGCAAGCACGGCAACCTGGAGTGGCTGCCCGGCAAGACCGGCGGCATGTCGGCCGCCTGCGGCCCGGACGCCGCGATCGGCGACATCCCGCTGATCTACCCGTTCCTGGTCAACGACCCTGGTGAGGGTACGCAGGCCAAGCGCCGGGCGCACGCCACCTTGATCGGCCACCTGGTGCCGCCGATGGCCCGGGCGGAAAGCTACGGCGACATCGCCCGGCTGGAGCAGCTGCTCGACGAGCATGCCCAGATCGCCGCCCTCGACCCGGCCAAGCTGCCCGCGATCCGCGCCCAGATCTGGACGCTCATCCAGGCCGCCAAGCTCGACCACGACCTGGGCCTGGACGACCGGCCGCACGACGCGGAGTTCGACGACTTCGTGCTGCACGTGGACGGCTGGCTGTGCGAGATCAAGGACGCGCAGATCCGTGACGGCCTGCACGTGCTGGGCAGCGCGCCGGTCGGCGCGAACCGGGTCAACCTGGTGCTGGCGATCTTGCGGGCCCGGCAGATGTGGGGCGGCACGGCGCAGGCGCTGCCCGGCCTGCGGGAGGCGCTCGGGTACGACGAGCGCTCCGACGACCGGGCCGCCGCCGACGCCGTCGAGGCCCAGGCCCGCGCCCTGGTCGAGGCGATGGAGGCGGCGCGCTGGGACACCGGCGCTGTCGGTGCCGTAGTGGCGAGCGTGCTTGGCGTGGATCAGGCGCAGGTCGGCGGTGCGGGCGCGACAGCAGGCCATGGCGGCGGCGCGGGCCCCGCGCCGTCGCCGGCGTGCTCAGCTTCGCGGCCAGCGAGGTGGTGCCCCGGCTGGCCGGGACGGTCGATGAGATCACCCGCACCCTGCACGCGCTGGACGGCGGGTTCATCCCGGCCGGGCCGAGCGGATCCCCGCTGCGCGGGCTGGTGAACGTACTGCCGACCGGGCGGAACTTCTACTCGGTCGACCCGCGCGCCGTGCCGTCCCGGCTGGCCTGGGAGACCGGCCAGGCAATGGCCGACTCGCTGCTGGCCCGGTACCTGGCCGAGACCGGCGGTTACCCGCAGTCGGTGGGCCTTTCGGTGTGGGGCACCGCCGCGATGCGCACCTCCGGCGACGACGTGGCCGAGGTACTCGCCCTGCTTGGCGTCCGGCCGTCCTGGGATGAGGCGTCCCGCCGCGTCAACGGTCTCGAGCCGGTCCCGCTGGCCGAGCTTGGCCGCCCCCGCGTGGACGTCACCGTCCGGATCAGTGGCTTCTTCCGTGACGCGTTCCCGCACGTGGTCACCATGCTGGATGACGCCGTGCGGCTGGTGGCCGGCCTTGATGAGCCGGATGAGCAGAATTTCGTCCGCGCCCACGCCCGCGCCGACCTCGCCGTGCACGGGGATGAGCGCCGCGCCACCACGCGGATCTTCGGCTCCAAGCCGGGCGCCTACGGGGCGGGCCTGCTGCCGCTGATCGACGCGCGGAACTGGCGCGACGACGCCGACCTCGCCGAGGTGTACGCCACCTGGGGCGGGTTCGCCTACGGCCGGGACCTCGATGGCCGCGAGGCCCGCGCGGACATGGAAAGCGCCTACCGGCGGATCGCGGTCGCCGCGCACAACACCGACACCCTCGAGCACGACATCGCCGACTCCGACGACTACTTCCAATACCACGGCGGCATGATCGCGACCGTCCGGGCGCTGACCGGCCGCGCGCCGCGTGCCTACATCGGCGACTCCACCCGCCCGGACAACGTCCGCACCCGGTCGCTGGCCGAGGAGACGGCGCGGGTGTTCCGGGCGCGGGTCGCCAACCCGCGCTGGATCGAGGCCATGAAGCGGCACGGCTACAAGGGCGCATTCGAGCTGGCCGCGACCGTGGACTACCTGTTCGGCTACGACGCCACGGCCGGCGTCGTCGAGGACTGGATGTACGAGACGCTCGCCCAGTCCTACGTGCTGGACGAGCAGATGCGCGACTTCTTCGGCCGGTCCAATCCATGGGCCCTGCACGGCATTGCCGAGCGCCTGCTCGAGGCGGCCGAGCGCAAGCTCTGGGACACCCCCGACCCGCGGGTACTGGCCGCGCTCCGCCAGGCCTACCTTGAGACCGAAGGCGACCTAGAAGACCGGTAACCGGCGTCGCGACCGGGTGGCCTCAAGAACGCGGGGCACCCCACAGGCGTATGCCTGTCATCCTTGAAACGAGCTTTATACACAAGGGGCCACTGGCGTTACATGCCTGTCACGCGACGGATAACCGGCCGAAGCGGGGCGGGCCGACCCTGTTGCTTAATACCTGTCAATTGACAGGTATTAAGCGGCGACCGTTCAGGGGCAGTGCACATGACGTCCGTCACCGAAGACCCCGTAGAGGGCGCCGACCTGGCGCGCTTCGGCTACCAGCAGGAGCTCCACCGCAGGGTTGGCAGCTTCGCCTCCTTCGCGGCGGGGTTCTCCTACGTGTCGATCCTCACGACCGTGTTCCAGCTCTTCTTCCTCGGGTTCGGGTTCGGCGGTGCGGCGTTCTTCTGGACGTGGCCGGCCGTCTTGTTCGGACAGATGCTCGTCGCACTGAACTTCTCCACCCTCGCGGCGAGGTTCCCCATCTCCGGGGCGATCTTCCAGTGGTCGTCGCGGCTCGCCGGGGCCATGTTCGGCTGGTTCACCGGGTGGATCATGATCATCGGGCAGATCCTCACGGTGTCGGCCGCCGCCATCGCGCTGCAGGCCGTGCTGCCCTCGATCTGGACCGGGTTCCAGTTCGTCGGCGGGGCCGGAGCCAACTCCTCGCCGACGAGCCCGACCGGCGCGCAGAACGCGCTGTGGCTCGGCATGGTCCTGCTGGCCGTCACCACGGCGGTCAACGTCATCGGCATCCGGCTGATGTCGATCATCAACAGCACCGGCGTCGTGCTAGAGATCCTTGGCGTCATCGCACTGGTGATCACGCTGTTCGCGCACGCCAAGCGGTCCCCGGCGGTGCTCGTCCACACTACCGGCGCGGCCCCTGGCGGCGGCTACATATGGGCGTGGCTCGCCTCCGGTCTGATGGCGGCCTACGTCATGGTCGGCTTCGACTCGGCCGGGGAACTGTCAGAGGAGACGCACGCGCCTCGCCGCACCGCGCCCCGCACCATCATCCGGGCGCTGACCGTCTCCGGCATCGGGGGCGGGCTGCTGCTGATCGCCGCGCTGGTGGCCGCGCCCAGCCTGACCGACGGGAACCTCGCCACCGTCGGCCTGCCGTACGTGGTCACCGCGGTCTTCGGCTCGACGGCCGGCAAGATCATGCTCGTCGACGTCACGATCGCGATCTGCGTGTGCACGCTCGCCTGCCAGACCTCTGGATCCCGGATGATGTACTCGATGGCCCGGCAGAAGGCGCTGCCGTTCCACCGCGCGCTGTCGAAGGTCGACCGGCGCACCGGCACGCCCATCGTCACATCCATCGTCGTCGGCGTGCTCGCGGCCGTGGTGCTCGTCGTCAACCTTGGGCAGTCCGCCGCCTTCACCGCGCTGTCCAGCCTGTGCATCGCGATGCTCTACATCGCCTACCTCGGCGTCACCGGACCGCTGCTGCTACATCGCATCCGCGCTGCCCGCGCCACCCCCTCGCAGGCCACCGCCGACGGAGAAGACGAGCACGGCAAGAAGCTGTTCGGCCTCGGCCGGTGGGGCATCCCGGTCAACATCATTGCCGTCGTCTACCAGGTGCTCGCCATCCTCAACCTGGCCTGGCCGCGCAAGTCGGTGTACGACCTGACCGGGCACACCTGGTGGCTTCAGTGGAGCGCGCCGCTGTTCATCGGCATCGTCATCCTTGTCGGGATCGCGGTCCACCGCGCCGTGCGCGGGAATGCCCTGACCATCCCGGTCGCGGCCCGGGCTTCGGCGCTGCTCGCGGAGGTCGTGGTCGCCGCGCCCGAGGGGGCCTGACTAGTGGTCACCAGGGCCGACCTGCATGAGACCGACACCGTCCGCAACGCCCGCGCCGACGCGCGGGCCCGCGGCACCAGGGTTGCCGACGCGATGCCCTACCTGCCTGCCAGTAGCACGCCCTATCCGCCGCCCGGCGTTGACCCGGCGACGCTAACTTGGGCGCAGAGCGTGGCGGGCGGCAACTACACGCACAAGGTCCTGGCCCGGGGCACCCGGATACGACTGGAAGACGTCACCGGCGAGGCGTGCGCGCACGTCCTGCTCTACAACGCCCTGGAGCCATGGGAGCGGATCAACGTCGCCGACACGGTGAAGATCCCGTGGCAGGCCTACCTGACCACTGGGCATCCGCTGCTGTCCGGCGACGGCCGGGTGCTCGCCACCATCGTCAAGGACGACTCGCAAAAGCACGACGCCCTGTGCGGCACTTCCACCGCCAGAGCCAACCAGGAGAACTACGGGGACCGCGCGCCCCAAGGGCCAGCCCCGTCAGGCCGGGAGCTGTTCACGCTGGCGGCGGCCAAGCACGGGCTCGCCGTCAGGGATCTGCCGCCGTCAGTGTCGTTCTTTAAAGGGATAAGAGTAGGGCCGGACGGGGGCCTGAGCTTCACGGGTAGCGCCGGCCCCGGCAGGGCCGTGGAACTGCTCGCCGAACTGCCGCTGATCATCCTCATCGCGAACGTGCCGCACCCGGTCGACCCCCGGCCGGAATATACGACCGGACCGCTGCGGGTGCATGCCTGGCGATCGCGGCCGACGCGGCCAGGCGACCCGCTCTGGGACGCTAGCCCGGAATCGAGGCGCGCCTACCTGAACACCGTCGACTACGTGCAAGCGAGGGGTCTTCAAGATGACCACTGACTTCACTGGCCGCACGCCCGACTGCCCGAAGGACCTCAAGGAAGTCCTCGACCCCGCGTGCTACGCCAAGGGGACCGTGCTAGCCCTCGCCGGCCCGTTGGCCGGCGGCGAGATCGTCCTCGACGAGGTCGTTCCCGCGCGCGCCCCCTGGTCCGCCATCGTGCGCCAGGGACAGGTCCTGACCATCGTGGACGTTGGGGGAAATCAGTCTGGTGACTGCCTGCTGTACAACGCCCACGACACCTGCGAGCGGTACAGCGTGCCGGACACGATCGTCGGCAACGGCAACATCTACGTGCGCTCCGGCACCGTCCTGCGGTCCAGCGAGGGCAACCCCATGGCTACCGTCATCGCCAACGAGGTCGACCGGCAGGACACCATCGGCGGAGCGTGCGGCGAGGAGTCGAACGCGCTCCGGTACGGTCACCATACGATGTCCGAGCACGGCTGCCGGGAGAACTTCCTCGCCGAGGCCGCCAAGTACGGCATGGGTACCCGGGACATAGTGTCCAACCTCAACTGGTTCATGAACGTGCCGATTGAGGCCGACGGGTCACTGGGCATCGTCGACGGCATTTCCGGCCCAGGCAAGCGAGTCGCGTTCCGCGCCGAGATGGACATCCTCGTCCTTGTCTCTAATTGCCCGCAGGTGAACAACCCCTGCAACGACTTCAACCCGACACCGCTGCGCATGATCGTGACGGAAGGCTAGTGGGCGACACGCTCGGCGAGTGGGCTTTCAACACGGTCCTCATCGCGAACCGGGGCGAGATCGCGCGGCGGGTCATCCGTACTGCGCGCCGCTTGGGCCTGCGCACGGTGGCCATCTACTCTGAGGCCGACCGCGCGGCCCCGCACGTCCGCGAGGCCGACCAGGGGATGCTTGTTGGAGGGCCAAGGCCTCAAGACTCCTACCTGAACGGACCCGCCATTCTCGAGGCGGCCAGGACCTGCGGTGCCGGGGCGGTGCATCCAGGCTATGGCTTCCTATCGGAGAACGCCGGATTTGCTCGTGACGTGGAATCGGCGGGCCTCGCATGGGTCGGCCCGACGCCCGCGCAACTGCAGGCCTTCGGCGCGAAGCACACCGCCCGGGCGATCGCCCGGGCGGCCGGGGTGCCGCTGACGCCGGGCACGGAGTTGCTGTCGTCGCCATCGCAAGCCGTCGAGGCCGCCTCGTCGATCGGGTTCCCCGTCATGCTGAAGGCCACCGGCGGCGGGGGCGGCATCGGCATGGTCGCCTGCTACTCGGAGCCAGAGGTGGCGGAGGCGTTCGACCGGGTATCACGGCTAGCGGCTGCCCACTTCGGGGAGTACCCGGCGGCCGTCTCCCCGAGGCAGCACGGCGCTGCGCCTGGGGTATTCCTTGAGCGCTTGGTGCGGCCAGCCCGGCACGTGGAGGTGCAGGTCTTCGGCGACGGCGCGGGCGGGGTCACCGTGCTCGGGGACCGGGACTGCTCGCTGCAGCGGCGCAACCAGAAGGTCATCGAGGAGGCTCCCGCGCCGTGCCTGCCGCCGTCGGTGCGCCGGCAGCTGCACGAGTCGGCTCGCTCGCTGGCGGCGTCGGTGGCGTACCGGTCGGCCGGAACGGTCGAGTTCGTCTACGACCCGGTCCGGCGGCAGGCATCGTTCCTGGAGGTCAACGCCAGGCTCCAGGTCGAGCACCCGGTCACTGAGGAGGTCTACCGCGTCGACTTGGTCGAGCAGATGCTGCGGCTGGCCGGGCTGGGGCCCGGTGGCGTGGCCTCCTTCGTGGGGATGCGGCACGTGCCCCGGGGCCACGCGATTGAGGCCCGGGTGTACGCCGAGGACCCAAATCACGACGGTCGCCCGAGCCCGGGCCTTGTGACAGCGACAACCTGGCCTGATAACAGCAAGATCCGCGTTGACGCGTGGATCGAGGCCGGGCTGGAGGTATCGCCGCATTACGACCCGATGCTCGCCAAGGTCATCGCGCACGGCTCATCTCGCGATGAGGCGCTCGCCGTGCTGAGCGCGGCGCTCGCACAGACCCGCGTCGATGGGGTGACGACCAACCTTGGCCTGCTGCGGGCGGTACTGTCCTGGCCAGACGTCCGGGGCGTTTCCCACTCGACATCCACTCTCGACGGGGCGGTCGACCCCGAGCCGCGCATCGAGGTGCTGGAGCCGGGCGTGCTGACGACCGTGCAGGACTGGCCAGGACGGCTCGGGTACTGGCAGGTCGGCGTGCCGCCGAGCGGGCCAATGGACGAGGCCTCGCTGCGCGAGGCCAACCTCGCCGTCGGCAACCCCGAAGGAGCTGCGGCCCTGGAGTGCACGGTGACCGGGCCGCGCTTGCGGTTCTCCGCGGGCACTGTCGTCTGCCTTGCCGGGGCCGTCTCGGCCGCGACCCTCGACGGTGCTCCCGCCCCGTTGTGGGAACCGGTCACCGTGCCAGCCGGGGCAGTGCTCGACATCGGCCCGATTCCCGGGCCGGGGCTGCGCACCTACCTCGCGGTGCGCGGCGGCATCGACGTGCCGCTGTACCTGGGCAGCGCGTCGACGTTCACCCTCGGCCGGTTCGGCGGCCACTCCGGCCGCGCACTGCGCGCCGGCGATGTGCTGTATAGCTATGCCCCCGGGGGGGCGATCCCCCTGTCGGCTTCCCGGCCTGACGGGCTGGGGGCGACCGCGTTGTCGGCCCCGCGCGCTGTCCCGCTCGACCGGCGGCCCGCCATCGTCTGCGACTGGGAGATCGGGGTCACTGAGGGACCGCACGCGGCACCGGAGTTCTTCACCCGGGCCGGCGTTGACGAACTGTACGCCAGCACGTACACGGTGCACCACAACTCGGCCCGCACCGGGGTCCGGCTCGCCGGGCCGCGACCCCGGTGGGCGCGCGAGGACGGGGGCGAGGCCGGGCTGCACCCGTCCAACATCCACGACGTGCCCTATGCCGTCGGCGCGCTCGACTTCACTGGCGACACACTGATCATTCTCGGCCCCGACGGCCCCAGCCTCGGCGGGTTCGTCTGCCCGGCGGTCGTCGCCAGCGGTGAGCTGTGGAAGGTGGGCCAGCTCCGGCCCGGTGATACGGTGCGGTTCGTCCCGGTCCGCGAGGCGGACGCCGCTGTCTTGCGGGAGCGCCGCTTGATCCCGGCGGTGCCGCGGGCCGGCGGAGACGGCGATGACGGGATACTCGCCCGCCGCGAGGCCGGGCCGATGCGCCCACGGTCGTGTACCGGCGAGACGGCGACGACAACGTCATCGTCGAATACGGCGAGCAGGTCCTCGACCTGGGACTGCGAATGCGCGTCCACGCCCTGCAGACAGCCCTGGAGGCCGAGGGCCTCACCGGGGTCGTTGACCTTACGCCAGGCATCCGGTCGCTTCAGGTCCACACCGACGCCGCGCGGCTGCGGGCCAGTTCGCTCATCCCGCTGCTGCAGCGAGTGGAGGATGAGCTGCCGCCAGCGCACGAGCTGAAGGTTCCCTCCCGGACGGTGCGGCTGCCGCTGTCCTGGGACGACCCGGCGACCCGGCTCGCGATCGAGCGGTACATGAGCTCCGTCCGGTCGGACGCGCCCTGGACCCCGTGGAACCTGGAGTTCATCCGCCGGGTCAACGGCCTGGACTCGGTTGAGGACGTGCGCTCCATCGTCTACTCGGCTCGTTACCTGGTTCTCGGGCTGGGTGACGTGTACCTGGGCGCGCCGGTCGCCACTCCGGTCGATCCCAGGCACCGGCTCGTGACCACCAAGTACAACCCGGCGCGGACCTGGACGGCTGAGAACTCGGTCGGCATCGGCGGTGCTTACCTGTGCATCTATGGCATGGAGGGACCCGGCGGCTACCAGTTCGTCGGCCGCACCGTCCAGGTGTGGAACCGGTTCCGCCGGGCCGGCCTGTTCGCCGGGCAGCCGTGGGCGCTGCGGTTCTTCGACCAGATCCAGTGGTACCCGGTCAGCGCCGAGGAGCTCCTCGACCTGCGCGCCGAGACCGAGGCCGGGCGCTTCGACGCCGCCGTTTCCGACGGCTGGTTCGACTACGGCTCCTACACCCGGTTCGTCGCCGCCAGCGCTGCCTCGATCGCGCAGTTCCGTGCCCGGCAGGCAGCGGCCTTCGAGGCGGAGAAGGGCCGGTGGCGGGCGGCAGGCGAGTTCGATCGCGCCTGCGCCGAGCCGACCGCCGCCGGGGGCGCGGACGCGCTCCTGGCCGTCCCGGCCGGGGCAATCGCTGTCAGCGCGCCGTTCACCGCGAGCGTGTGGCAGGTAGACGCGCGGCCCGGCACCCGGGTCGCCAAGGGGGACAAGCTGCTGTCGCTGGAGGCGATGAAGATGGAGACAGTCCTGGCCGCGCCGCATGACGGCCTTGTGGCTGGGGTGTATACGGCACCCGGCACCCAGGTCGAAGCTGGCCAGGTCCTGGTGGCGATCATGCCCGAGGGCGGTGCGCAGTGAGCGCCCTGAGGCCTGCCGGCCACGACAGCTGCGCTGGCCGCGCCGTCGAGCGGGTGCGTGCCGCCTACGCCGCGATCGCCGCCGCTGGCCGGCCGGAGATCTGGATCACGCTGCGGTCGGAGGCTGAAGCACTGGCCGAGGCTGAGACGGTTGACTCGCGGGTCGCGGCCGGGGAGCCGCTGCCGCTTGCCGGGCTGGTCGCGGCCGTGAAGGACAACATCGACGTCTGGGGGATGCCTACCACGGCCGCCGCGCCCTCATACTCCTACCTACCGGGTCGAGATGCCACGTCGGTGGCCCGGCTGCGGGCTGCCGGGGCCGTCGTACTCGGCAAGACCAACCTGGACCAGTTCGCCACCGGCCTGGTCGGTACCCGCAGCCCCTACGGCGCGGTCCGGTCCGCCTGGGATCCCGCGCGCGTCTCCGGCGGGTCCAGTTCCGGCTCGGCCGTCGCCGTCGCACTCGGCCTGGTGGACTTTTCCCTCGGCACTGACACAGCGGGGTCCGGCCGGGTGCCCGCGGCCCTGAACGGGATCGTCGGCGTGAAGCCGACGCGGGGCCTGATCCCCTGCACCGGCGTGGTGCCCGCCTGCCGCTCGCTGGACTGCGTCACCGTGTTCGCCCGGTCGCTTGACCTGGCCCGGCAGGCGGTGTCCCTCATGTCTGGCCCGGACGGCACCGACCCCCTGGCCACGCTGCTCGGCGCGCGGCCCCGGCTCGGCGGTTGGGACCCAGCGGCCGGCGCCCACGCGGCCGAGGCCATGCGCGCGCCCCGGCTCGCCATCCCCCTTCCATCCCAGCTCGATGGCCTCGCCGACGGGTGGGCGAAGGCATTCATGGCGGCAGTTGACCGACTGCGCGCGGTCGGCTGCCACGTCGCGGAAGCCGACATCACTCCGCTGCTGGAGGCCGCGGCGCTGCTGTACGGCGGGTCGTTCGTCGCCGAGCGGCACGCGGCGGTCGGTGAGCACATCACCGCGCACGCGGACCTCATCGGGGACACGCTGGATCCGGTCGTCGCCACGATCATCGCGGACGGGGCCAAGCACTCCGCCTCCAGCTACTTCGCCGACCGCGCGCGCCTTGACCAGCTGGCCGCCCAGGCCGCCACGGTACTGGCGGGCTTCGACGCGCTGCTCACCCCGACGACAACCGGTCACCCGACGCTGGAGGAAGTCCAGGCCGACCCCGTTGGCGTCAACGCTCGGCTCGGCCGGTACACGAACTTCTGCAACCTCCTCGACCTCGCGGCGCTGGCAGTCCCCGGTGGCACCGCTGCCAGCGGCCCGTTCGGCATCATGCTCACCGGGCCGGCGGGCAGCGACGACCGGCTCGCGTCGCTGGCTGCCCTGCATGACCGGGCTTCGGCTGAGCTGCTTGTGGTGGGCGCGCACCTGTCCGGCCAGCCGCTCAACCACGAGCTGCTCGCGGCTGGCGGCGTGCTGCTCGGCTCAGTGTCAACCGCGCCGCAATACCGGCTGTACGCCCTGGACACAATGCCACGCAAGCCTGGCCTCGTCCGGGTTCCCGCGCACGCCGCCAGCGGCCAGGGCGCGGCCATCGCCGGCCAGCTATGGCGGCTGCCAGCGACGGGCCTGACGCGGTTCATGGCCGGGCTGACGGCTCCGATGGCGATCGGGCGGGTCCGCCTTGCCGACGGGCGGGAGGTTCTCGGATTCCTGTGCGAGCCGGCCGCCCTCGACGGCGCCACCGACATTACGGACTACGGCGGCTGGCTGGCGTTCCGGGAGCGGGGCTGACCGCGGCCAGCGACCACGCTGGCGTGGCAAGGGCACGTAGTCCGGGGGAGGGCGAGCAGGGGCGGCGTGCCGGACGGCCGCGGCTGCGGCCCGCCAGCAAGGCCGGCATGGCACCGCGCGCGGAGATCCTCAACGCGGCGGCCGAGCTCTTCGTCAGCCAGGGACTCGCGCCGACCACGACCCGGCAGATCGCCGACCGCGTCGGCATCCGCCAGGCATCGCTCTACTACCACTTCGCCGGCAAGGACGAGATCCTCCTTGAGCTGCTGACGCAGTCGGTGCGGCCCACCCTTCAGGTCGCCGCGACGTTGGAGGCCCGCTGTGCCGGCGACCCGGCGGCCGGCCTGTACGCCCTCGCCTCCATCGATGCCGCGACGCTGACGAGCGCCCCGCATAACATCGCCACCCTGTACCTGCTGCCCGAGGTGCAGGGCGAGGAGTACGCGTCGTTCCACGCCGAGCGCGCCGAGCTCCAGGCAGCCTATGGACGCCTAGGCTCCGCGGCCGGGTCGGGTGACCTGGACGAGTCGCTCACCGCGGCGCTGATCATGCAGCTGGTGGAGTCGGTCATCCAGTTGCGCCGCACGGGGCAGTGGCGCGATGGCTACGCCCACCAGATCGCCGCCGCCTGCCTGCGCCTGGTCGGCCTCGGCCCCGAGAGGGCCTCGCGCGCTCGCGCGGTAGCGAGCAGCCTCGTTAACGGCATGTCATGAGACGGCGTGGCGACCGTACCCGGCTGTCCGCCGCGCGCAACGCTGGTGACCTCATCGGCGTGACGGTACGGTGAGATGGGCGAGGAGGAGGCGACGATGATCGACGGGGCGCTCCAGCCTGCCAGCCTGGTGCAGCTCTGCGTGCAGCGGCTGCGGCACGAGATCCTGTCCGGAATGCTTGCCCCTGGCGAGCGGCTGATCGAGGAGCAGCTGACCTCGCGGTTCGGGATCAGCCGGGGGCCGGTGCGCGAGGCGCTGCGGGAGCTGGCGCAGCAGGGGCTGATCGAGCACCTGCCCCGGCGCGGGGTACGGGTCGCCGAGTTGTCGGCGGCGGATGCGGACGAGCCTTCGGGCTGCGGGACGTGCTGGAGCGGTACGCGCTGGAGACCGCGCTGACGTCGCCGAGCAGGGCGAGCCTCAGTGGGCTGACGGCCGCCTGGCAGGAGATGGCCGACGCGGTGCGCGCTGGGGACGCCTCCCGGGAGAACGACGCGCACCAGAAGTTCCACATCGAGGTCGTCGCGATGGCCGGGCAGCGGCACCTACTGCAGGCGTTCGAGCCAGTCATCCTTAAGCTGCAGATGCGGATGGCGATCAACTTGCGGCTCGAGGCTGAGCACCGGGCCGATCCCAGCCAGGGCGTCGCGCGCCACCGGCGGCTGCTCGACGCGATCGCGACCGGCGAGGTGACGATGGCATGCGACGCCTTGGCGTCGCATGGGGCCCGCGCGTACATCGGATGATGCTAGCGCTGCTCGCGTCGGCGGTTACCGTCAGGCGAATCTCTCGCGATCAGTAAAGATCGATCTCTTAGCGAAAAGATAGATCATCTATCTACTTTTTCCGGGATGCCTTACATGAACGTAACAATGCCTAGCAAATCCATGTTACGTCAACTGTAAACAATCGACAAAACGAATGGGACAAGGCCGCGGCCGGAGCCACCAGTCGCGGCTGGAAGGAGGCGCCCAATGTCCCGGCCCCTCAGCGTGACGGCAGAGCCGTACGCATTCACCTTTGACCCCGAGCGCACCGCGCTGATCGTCATCGACATGCAGCGTGACTTCGTGGAACCTGGCGGGTTCGGCGAGACGCTCGGCAACGATGTCTCGTTGCTGCAGGCCGTGATCTCGCCGCTTCAACAGGCCTTGGCAGCGACGCGCGATGCGGGCATCACCGTCATCCACACCCGCGAGGGCCACGTGCCGGACCTCAGCGACTGCCCGCCGGCCAAGCTCCACCGCGGCGCCCCGTCCATGCGGATCGGCGACCCCGGCCCGCGTGGCCGGATCCTGGTTCGCGGCGAGTACGGCCATGACATTATCGACGACCTCAGCCCGCTGCCGGGCGAGCTTGTCATCGACAAGCCCGGCAAGGGGTCGTTCTATAACACTCCCCTTCAGCCGGTCTTGCAGGACGCTGGCATAACCAGTCTTATCGTCACGGGCGTCACCACCGAGGTGTGCGTGCACGCCACGGTGCGGGAGGCCAACGACCGGGGCTACGAGTGCCTGGTCCTGTCGGACTGCACCGGCTCATATTTCCCCGAGTTCCAGCGCGTCGGCCTGGCCATGATCGCCGCCCAGGGCGCGATCATCGGCTGGGTCGCCCCCTCGTCGAGGTACCTCGCAGCCCTCTCATCCCTCAAGGAGCTGACCGTCCCATGACCGCTGCCGCCACCGAAAAGGCCCCCCTCAAGCTGCCGCTATGGGTCAGCGGCGACACCAACGCGTTCTTCGGACTCGGCTTCAACGTGATGGTGAACGTCCTGGTCCTGACCGGGCTGTGCCTTGGCGTGGTCAACATCCCGGCGCACGATGTGTACGACGTGATCCTGCCCGCGATGGGCATCCAGTTGCTGATCGGCAACGTCTACTACACCTACCTCGCGCGCCGGCTGGCCCGCCGGGAGAACCGCGACGACGTCACCGCGATGCCGTACGGGCCGTCGGTGCCGCACATGTTCATCGTCACGTTCGTGATCATGCTGCCGACCTACCTGGCGACGAAGAACGCCTTGGACGCGTGGGCGGCGGGCCTCGCCTGGTGCTTCATCATCGGTTGCATCGTGCTGCTCGGCGCGTTCATCGGGCCGATCGTGCGAAAGTACACCCCCCGGGCGGCACTGCTTGGCACTCTGGCCGGGGTATCCATCGCGTTCATCTCCATGCGCCCGGCCGCCCAGATGTGGGAGGCCCTGTGGATCTCGCTGCCGGTGCTCATGATCATCTTGATCGGCTTCTTCACCGGCCTGAAGCTGCCCGGCAACATCCCGGTAGGCTTGGCCGCCCTGCTGGTCGGCACGGCGATCGGCTGGATCGGCGGGTACATGCACCCGGCGGACGTGACCGCGGCGGCGCACAACGTCGCGCTGTCGTTCCCGTCGTTCAACTTCGGCCGACTCGGCCACGGGCTGTCCGAGGTATCGCCGCTGCTCGCTACTGCGATCCCACTGGGCATCTACAACTTCACGGAGGGCATGTCGAACGTGGAGTCCGCCGCCGCCGCGGGCGACGCGTACAACCTGCGCTCGATCCTGCTGGCGGACGGCACCGGCGCAATCGTCGGATCGGTCCTCGGCTCGCCGTTCCCGCCCGCGGTTTACATCGGGCACCCCGGCTGGAAGTCGGCCGGCGGCCGGACATCCTACTCGATGGGCAGCGGCGTCGTCATCGCGGTGCTGTGCTTCCTTGGCCTGTTCTCGCTGCTGGGCGCCGTGCTCCCGAACCCGGCGATCGTCCCGATCCTGCTCTACATCGGCCTGCTCATCGGCGCCCAGGCGTTCCAGGCGGTGCCCGCCCGGCATGCGGTCGCGGTCGTCATCGCGATCATCCCGAACATCGCCTCCTGGGCGCAGGGGCAGATCGACGACGCGCTGTCGGCGGCTGGGACCACGGCGGTCAAGGTCGGATACGCGAACATCGCCAACGCTGGCGCGATCTACAAGGGCACGATGCTGCTCGGCGGCGGCGCGGTCCTCGCCGGCCTGCTGCTCGGCGCGATCACGACCTTCCTCATCGACAGGAAGTTCTTCTGGGCGGCCGGGTACTCGGCGGGCGGGGCGGTGCTCGGCTTCATCGGCCTTGTGCACGGCCAGAAGGTCGGCTGGGACATCGGCGGGCAGATCGCGCTCGGCTACCTGTTCGCCGCCGTTGTCCTCGTAGGGTTCGGGCTGTGGCAGCAGCGGGTCGCGAAGGTGGACACGGTCAGCTCCGAGACCGCGGGCGCCGTGTCGGAGGCGGAGCGGGAAGCCGCAGAGGTCTCCGCCGGGGCTACCGAGGACGCGGCCGTGCTCGCCATCGCGGACGCCCCCGCTAGTACAGCCCCAGCTGGCACGGAGGCTGGATCATGAGCACGAGATCCTTCGGATCGGTGGCGGCCGACCCGTACGCCTGGCCATATGACGGGTCGTTCAGCGCCGCTCGCACGGCGGTGATCTGCATCGACTGGCAGGTCGACTTTTGCGGCAAGGGCGGCTACGTCGACGCGATGGGCTATGACCTGGAGCTCACCCGGGCAGGCCTGGAGCCGACGGCCCGGCTCCTGGAGGCCGTCCGGCCGCTCGGCTTCACGGTGGTCCACACCCGCGAGGGGCACCGGCCAGACCTCGCGGACTGCCCGCCGAACAAGCTGTGGCGCTCGAAGTCCATCGGGGCCGGAATCGGTGACGAGGGACCCTGCGGCCGGATCCTGGTGCGCGGCGAGTCCGGCTGGCAGATCGTGCCCGAGGTCGCCCCGTTTCCCGGGGAGCTGATCATCGACAAGCCGGGCAAGGGGTCGTTCTACGCCACCGACCTGGACCTTCTGCTGCGGACCAGGGGAATCACGCACATCATCCTCACCGGCATTACCACCGATGTCTGCGTCCACACGACTATGCGGGACGCGAACGACCGGGGATATGAGTGCCTGCTGCTGACCGACTGCACGGGCGCAACCGACTACGGCAACTACCAGGCGGCGCTCAAGATGGTGACGATGCAAGGCGGCGTCTTCGGCGCGATCGCCCCGTCATCGGCGCTCCTCGCCGCGCTGAAGTCGGCCGGGTAGCTGGCGACTCCCGGTGCCGGGGGACTTGATCCGGCGCCGGGACCCAAGTCATCTCTCGTTCTGCTCTTCCGCGAGGCGCCTGATCGCGACCGCGAAGACGTCCGGGGCCTCTAGGTGCACCGCGTGGCGCGCGCCGGGGAGCTCCCATGTCTCCAAGCCGAACTTGTCCGCCAGTCGCCGCACCGACTCATGGCGGGCCCGCGGTGAGCGCTCCCCTACCGTGAGCACGACCGGGCCGGTGCCGGGGACGGGAGCGGACGGCTCAAAGGCGGAGAACATCGCCAGGTCCCGCGCCACGGCGCCGGGATCGACGGGTGCCTCATCGGCTGTCCAGGCTGGACCGTAGAGGGCGGACGCGAAGGCGGTGACCCCGCCTTCCTGGTAGGCCGCGCGCACCTGGTCGAGCAGTCTAGGGTACAGCGACCCGACCGCCGGCTCGTGCAGCAGCGCGGCTCGCATCGGAATCCCGGCGGCTGCCAGTGCCAGGCCCAGCGTCGCGCCGCCGCTAACCCCGGCCACGATAGCCCCTTGACACAAGTCCCGCAGCGCCGCCACCTCGGCGGCCAGGTTCCCGCCGGACGCCCGATCGGGGTAGCTGACGTCAAGCCCGCCGGCCTCGGTCAGCAACGGGATGACGTGTCGCCATACCCGGCCCGTGGTCGCGGCCCCGTGGATGAGCACGACGCGCGTGCTCATCGGCAGGGACTCGCGCATGGGTCTACGGTAACTCATGCGTGTGGCTGGGGAAGCGGGGAGAAGGAGAGGCCAGCCGCGCCGCCCGCTCGGCCGGCCGGGCACTCGCGGCTGGCGGGTGGCGCTGGGCCACCCGCCAGGCGCGGCTGGCGGTCTTGACCGTCGGCTACCCCGTGCAGCTGACGCTGGCAGGCGACGCGTCGCTGGTGGTGTAGGTGCCGCTGAAGCCGACGGTAACCGAGGCTCCCGGATCGACTGATCCGTTATAGGAGGCGTTGGTCACGCTGACGGACTCCCCGGACTGGGCGTAGGTACCGTTCCACAAGTCGGTGATCTTCTCGTTCCCGGGGAACGTCCAGGCCAGTGACCAGCCGTTGAACGGGCTGTGGCCGGTGTCGGTCAGCACGACCTGTCCCTGGAAGCTGCCGGATGAGCCGCTGGACAGCGAGTAGGTCGCCGAGCAGCTGGGGACGGTGGGAGCGGCCCCGTTGAGGTCGACGGAGAAGGAGTTGGTCTTCAGGCCAGCGCCGCCCTGCCACAGCTCGAAGCCGGCTTCGACGTCAATGAGGTACCAGGAGGACTGCGTGTACCCGAGGCTGACCGAGTCCTGGGCCAGCGTTCCGATGTCCAGGCCGCTGACCGACGTGGCGGGGCTGGTCATGTCGAAGGTGACGGTGTCCCAGGTGGACTGCTTGCCGTACCAGATGTTGTAAGTGTGCCCGCCCAGCGTGACGCCGCTGGCGACCTCGGAGCCGTAGGGCTGGACGCTGCCGTTGTGGTTGAGCCAGACCATCAGCTCGGTGCCGTTGGGCTGGCCGGTGGTGGTCGGCGTCTGGTTGAACCAGATGTCATAGGCCACGTCGTAGGCGCTGCTGCCGCCGGGCTGGGTGGTGCTCCAGCTGGTGGTCGCTACGCCGGACGTCAGGCCCGACACCTTGATCGGGGTGGCTGTCAGCCCGCCGGAGGTGCAGTTGCCCCAGTGACAGCCCTGGTAGATCGACGTGTAGGCGCCCGGTGCGCCGTTGGTCGCGTTGTCGATCGAGGAGTTGGCGACGGTGAAGTCGTTGCTCCCGTCGGTGGTGACGCACTCGGACGCGCCCGAGCCGAACTCGTTGTTCTGCACCGTGTAGATCCCGCCGGACACCGGCGTCGTCTGCATCTGGCACAGCTGCGTAGTAGCCGCCTGCGCGCTCGCGGGTGCCAGCACCGTCATACCGGCGGCGATGAGTACCGCCGCGATCCCGGCGACCCGCTTCGTCCATGCCATTACTGGCCTCCTTCGACGCATTCCGAGGCCCTTCGTCTCGGACCAGCTCCCGGTTCCGGTGGCGGAGGCTCGGCTTGGGCCAGCGTGCTGTCACCGGGTCGGTAAATGTCACGCTAACTCGCCGTCTGCGAAGGTCAATAGATTTGTTCCGGAAATATTCAGATATGTTCCGGGAACTTTTCCGATGCGCCGACGCAGGACCCACGTCGGACTGGGGCCGCTGGAGGGCTGCCGCGCGAAGTCGCTTGACCTCATTGACGACCTGCCGTCGTACGCGGCTGTGGCGGTCGGCGAACTGCGGACCGGCCCGGTGGCGACGGCAGTCGGGACGCGGACCGAGGCGTTGTGGTGCGGCATCATCTACGCGGCGGCGAACACCGCCCCGCTCGCCGTCCGCTCCGTCCGCCACCTCGGCACCGCGAGCCAGCGCGGAGCACCAGACGCGGGATCGAGCCCGTCGGTGGTAAGCGTGCCCGCGGCGGCGCGGTGGGGCTCTCGGGTCACCATGCGTCCCCCGAAGGGGACGGTACGGGACTCGCGGGCGGCCGCGTCGCGGCGTTCCCGGATGCGCTGCAGCAGGAGCCGGGCGCGTCCGGGTAGTCGCGCAGGATGCGGGCGGTCGCCTAGCGGCCCAGGCCCGAAGCGGTCAGCCGCGACGCCCGCGACGGCCATGGAAGGCCGCGGAGGCCGCGGCTGCGCCACGGCCGCTGGCCTGATCGCCGCCCGGCACTGGCACCGATGGCGTAAGCGAAGGGCCGGCCGCCCGTATCGCGGGGCCCCTGTCCTCCCGGGCTTGGCCGGGGGGCCAGCGATGGACCGCAGCACCGCCGAGCCGGGACCAGCGATGTCCGCCCGCGGGCTGACGCCCGCCTTGCGCATCAGCGTGCGGACCTCAGCCACCTGCGCGGCGGTCTGCACGGTGACTACGGTGCCCTCGGCGCCACCGCGGGCAGTTCGCCCGGACCGGTGGAGGTAGGCCTTGTGCTCGGCGGGCGGATCGGCGTGAACCACCAAGTCGATGCCGTCGACATGGATGCCGCGGGCGGCGATGTCGGTAGCGACCATGGCGCGGACCTGGCCGGACGTGAATGCCGCCAGGTTCCTGGTGCGCGCGCCCTGGGTCAGGTTGCCGTGGAGCTCTCCGGCCGGCGTCCCCGCCTGGGCTAGCTGGCGGGCGAGCTTGCTCGCCCCGTGCTTGGTCCTCGTAAAGATCAGCACCCGGGACTCGCCGCTGGCCAAGGTCGCGATGACGCCCACCCGGTCGGTCGGCGTGACGGTGAGCAGGTGGTGGGTGATCTCGGGGGGCGGAGAATCGGTGTCGGTCGCGTGCCGGGCCGGATTCTTGAGGAAGCGCCGCGCGATAACGTCCACCGCGCTGTCGAGGGTCGCCGAGAACAGCAGTCGCTGTCCCTCGCGGGGGGTTGCGTCGAGTAGTCGGCGCACGACCGGGAGGAAGCCGAGGTCTGCCATGTGGTCCGCCTCGTCAAGCACGGTGATCTCCACGTCGCCGAGGTGGCAGTGCCCCTGCTCGATGAGGTCGGCCAGCCGTCCCGGGCAGGCGACGACGATGTCGGCGCGTCCACGCAAGGCAGCCACCTGCGGATTTTGCGAAGTACCGCCGAAGATGACGGCGACGCTCAGTCCCGCCGCACGTGCCAGCGGCGTGATAACCCCCTGGACCTGGGTAGCCAGCTCGCGGGTCGGCACCAGCACGAGTCCGCGCGGGCGGCACGCCATCGTGTACCCGTCCGCCAGCCTGGCGACGAGCGGGAGGGAGAACCCGAGTGTCTTACCCGATCCCGTCTGGGCACGACCGAGAATGTCACGCCCAGCCAGGGCGTCGGGCAACGTGGCGGCCTGGATCGGGAACGGCGCCATGATGCCAGTCTGGGCGAGGACGGCCACGAGCGGCGCGGGGACGCCAAGGTCGGCGAAGGCGGAGCCGCCGACGGCGGCGTCCGTCGCCATGGTCGGATCGGGACGCTGCGGGCGCCGCTGCCGCCGGGCCACTCGCGGCTGGGTGGCGGACGGGGTTGTATAAGATTCGGTGGGCATGGCCGTCAAGAAAAATCTCCAGGATATTCGGGGTGGCCGCGTTGTCGAAGGCGCCACATCCGTGGAGACCAGTTCGCTCACCGAGCGACAGAACGACCGGCGCGCCCTCATGGCGACGCCTTACCGCGCGTTACGCGCTGTGCCCACTCTACCCGCCCGATCGACAGCAACGGGTTGGCGCCGCAGTTCCCTTAAGCACGGCCTCACGTCCAGCCGGGGGCCAGCTTCTGTCAGGGCGGGTGAGCGCCACGGCTGGAGTGGTGGCCGCTCTTGGCCAGAAGAGCTCGCCAGTGGTATGGAGGCGCGCGAAGCCGGTCTTGTCGGAGGCTGCCAAGATGGGCATGCCCTTGTGGTTGATACGGGTCAGATCCGAGATCCAAGGACATCACGGTAGGCACCGGGATAAAGGCAGGGTACTGTCAAGGGAGGTTGCTCCGGACCCCGGCATCGGTTACCCCGAGGAATTACTGGCCGTGCTGCGGGATCCGGGGTTTTTCATGCCCGGTACCGCGATTCGCGGCGGGCACGGCGATTCGCCATGGCCGCCTGCGCTTGCTCGTGCCTTTTCCCGGCCTGCCGTTGCCTTCGTTCCTGGCACCTGTGGTAGCCCCCCGGAGAGGAACGATCGCCATGATTGACCAGTGCACCGCCGGCTACGGCGGCACGGAGCCGTTCCCTGGCGGCAGTGGCTCGCCGCGCAGTACGGCGAGCCGGGTCGGGGCAGCCGTGACGGTCGCGATCGTCTTGATTCCGTTGGCCGGGCTGGGGGTGGCGGTGTGGCTCGCGTGGGGCCACGGCCTGGGGGTGGCGGACGTCCTGCTCGCGACGGCTCTATACCTGGTGACAGGGCTTGGGGTGACCGTCGGGTTCCACCGGCTGCTGACCCACGGCAGCTTCACCGCGGCGCCAGCGCTGCGGATCGGGCTGGCCATCGCGGGATCGATGAGCTTCGAAGGCGACGTTACCGGCTGGGTCGCCACCCACCGCCGTCATCACGCCTTCACTGACCGGCCGGGGGACCCGCACTCGCCGTACCGGTACGGGACTCACCTGGCCGGTCAGCTGCGCGGGCTGGCCCACGCGCACGTGGGCTGGCTGCTGCGCGATGACCAAACTCCCGCGACGCGCTACGCTCCGGACATGCTGGCCGACCCGGCCATGCGGGCAGTCTCGGCGGCGTTCCCTGCCTTGTGCGCCGTGTCGCTCGGGGTGCCATTCGCGGTGGGCTGGGCGCTGGGCGGCTGGCCCGCCGCACTGACCGCGCTGCTGTGGGGAGGGCTGGTCCGGGTCACGCTGCTGCAGCACGTCACCTGGAGCATCAACTCGCTGTGCCACATGATCGGTACCCGGCCCTTCACGACCCGCCGCTTCGACCGCGCCACCAACTTGTGGCCGCTCGCCCTGCTGTCGCTCGGCGAGAGCTGGCACAACATGCACCATTCCGACCCGGCCTGCGCCAGGCACGGCGCCGATCCCTGGCAGATAGACATCTCCGCCGCCGTCATTCGCGTCTTCGAGCGGCTCGGCTGGGCGACCCGCGTGCACTGGCCTGCTCCCGACCGCCTGGACGCCCGCCGCCGCAGTCAGGGCCGCAGCCGGGGTCGGCGTCAGGCGGCACAGGTTCCCCAGGCGGCCAGGCGCTGACCCCATCGGCGCTGTCCAAGCTCCTTTAACTGACCTCATTCGCGGCTGCCAGGAAATGCCCGGGGGCAGCGGGTCCTCAAGCCTGCAGAGCCTACTGTCGGCTGCGCGACGTCTCTATGCGCCGGGGGTCATGGAGGCGTAGTATAAAAATATTGCTCCGGACCCCGGCAGCTGCACCCGCGCAATATTGCGGTGGCAGGCCGGGGTTTTTCGTGTTCGTGCACAAGGCCGACGTGACGCGATGCCCCGACGTTCCCGTACAGGTTTGTGACCCAGATTCCCGGAGTGAATCATGATCATAGTTATCGGGCTTGTCATCCTGATCGCGGCGGTGGTCGTCGGCGTGGCTGGGGTGCTTTCCAACGGCGGCAGCGGGCATGTGCTCGCCCATCCTTTCGCGGTGTTCGGCTACCACGTGACCGGTTCTACCGGCACGCTGTTCCTTTATGGCATCGTGGTCGGGGCAGTCGCCGTGGCCGGGCTGAGCCTGCTACTGGCCGGGGCGCGCCGTACCTCCCGCCGCGGCGGCGAGGCCCGCCGCGGACTCGCCCGGTCCCGCCGCGAGACCGCCATCGTGAGCCAGGACCGGGACGACCTGATCGCCGAGCGCGAGGCCGCCCGTGCCGACACTGCCAGCGCGCTCGGTAACGGCACAGTTGACGGCAACGGCCACCTCTTCGCAGGCAGCGATGGCCAGCAGCGCAGGTGGTGGCGCCCGTTCGGGGGTCGGCCCGGCAGAGCCACCCCGCCCGTGGAGGCGGCAGGCGGCCGGCCTGCCGCCGATCTCCCCGCCGCCGCGTCCGCAGCCCCCGCAGAGTAAGCACCGAAAGACAGGCCATCATGAGTATCGCGAAGCAAATCACGCACAAATTCGAGGCGCTCAAAGGCGGCGCGAAGAAGAGGACAGGCCGTCTGACCGGTAGCCGGCGCCTGCGGGCCGGAGGACGGGCTGACCGGGCCAAGGGCAACCTCAAGCAGGCCGGCGCGAGGGTCAGGAATGCCTTCAGGCACTGACGACCATCTAAGAGCCCGGTCGTCACGGTTCATCTCATATCTCACCGCAGCGGATTCAGTGCCTGGAGGCAGTAATGCGCATCGGAAGTGCAGTGCTCATCGTGTGGCTGATCATCGGCGCCATAGCGGGCGGCCAGCGTCACTACTACAACTCGTCTAATCCGAACTGTGCCAAAGCAGGCACGATCGCTGTGACGGTCCTTGCCGGCCCGCTGAACTACATAGGAGTCAACCCGAAAATCACGTGCCCGAAGCCCAGCTAGCGACCAAGAACCTCTGGTACGGCATCCTTTTGGCATAGCCATGGCTCAGTTCCCGTCCTCCGCCGGCCGGGACGCAAAGACCGTGCCCGTCTAACGGCCCGTGGCGCCGTCCCGCCCGGCTTCTAGCCCGTAGCCGGGTCGGCGCAGGTTGACAACTGCCTGCTCCCTCTGCAGCCCGTCCCGGTAGCCAGGCGGGGCTCATCTTTTCCGTCAGGTCTGCTGGCCCGGGTGATCGATGTCGACAGACGGCAGTTCCTGTACCTCGTGCTTGGAGATCTTGAGCCGGATGCCGTCATCGGTGCTGGCTACCGCGCTGATCGGGATGGCTACTTCCTTGCGCGCCAGCAGGTGGCCCTCCTGGAGGAGCACGTGAGTCACGTGGTGGGTGCGGCGGTCGATGACGAGGCCCTGGACCCGGCCTATGCCGCCGTCGGTGGCATGGACCTGCTCGCCGCGGCGTATGGCCACCTCGCCAAGGGGGACGGCGTCGTAGGTGATCGTCCGCGAGACGTTCTCGCCGGTCATGTCGATGCCGTAGTAGGGCCAGGACAGGACCTGCCGCGGACCGTAGGCCGCGTAGCCGGCGGTTCCCGGCACGAACTGCGTCTCCTCGGCGGAGTCAAGCTTCTCGAATTCGCTTATGGTGCAGCGAAGCCTGACCTCGCCTGTCGTGGCGTCCACAAGGCTGAGCGGAACGAGCCGGCCGAGGCCCTGCCGGTGCCTGGGCTCGACCACGAGATGGGTGACCTCCTCGGCTACGGGGTCGACCACCACGCGGCTCACCGCGCCGCAAGCCCCGTCCGTACAGCGAGCGTCAGCCCCGATCGTGAGCTGCGTTGACTCTGGCATGGCTATCCTTTCCTGTCCAGGGGCTTGGAGTCAGCCTCACGCCTGCGGATCGTCCCGGTAGACGGGCTGCCCGCCGACGACCGGCGGCTCGTCCTGGTAGAGGGGCTGCCCGCCGGCGAGCGGCTGGTCGTCCTGGTAGACGGTCCGACGCCGGACAAGCGTCGGCACCCTGCGGCTGTAGGTGGCGGTGGGGCCGTAGCTGGCGGGGCGGTTTCGGCGGCGGTTCAGCCAGCCCCACACCAGCAGCGACAGCACTAGGCCGATCGCGCCAGCCAGCATCAAGATGACGCCCACGACGTGTATGTTCAGGCCGTGGGTGGAGGTGGTGGCGACGGCGAACCGCAAGACCGCCCCGGCTGCGATCAGGAAGATGCCGACGCCGACGCTCATTACCCGCCCGCTGCCCGCGGGCTGGACCGGGCTGTTCACCGGTGTGCCCAACGGATCCGCCAGGTCCCGGCTCGGCGGCTATTACCCCGGCTGCCGGGAATCGGCAAATTGGCGAGCAGCTCTGCGGCGAGCCCGGGAACGATCCGTGCGATGATGCCCATAACCGACTCCTCGGTCAGCTAAAAGAGATGACAGCTGGGTAGCCGGTCCCGCGCGACTGGTCGCGGTGGGAGAAGTAACTCCCGGGGGCTCTTGCCCTTCTCTGGACCGCTGCGCCTTTCCGGTGCCGGCCCGAACAGAAAAAACTCCGGATCCTGCGCTGCCCCGCGATATTCACGGGATGCAGTTGCCGGGGTCCGGAGCGACACCTTTACACTACCTCGCTGCGGAATCGGTGTCCACGAGGGGACTCCCCCCAGCGTGATCCCCTGTTCGGGGAACCCTGCGGAGCGTATTGTGGAAACAGTGCCCCGGACCCCGGCAGATCTCGTGGCGAATTATGGCGGAGAGTCCGCCGGACTCGCCACTGACCAAGGAGCCGGTTATGGGCAGCTCGCGCGTGCTGGGCGCTGGCACGGCCATCTTCCTGGTAGCAGCCGGGGCGGTCTTGCGGTTCGCCATCGCCGCCACCTCTGCCCACGGCCTGAACATGCACGTCATGGGCGTCATCTTGATGCTGGTCGGCGCGATCGGGCTGGTGCTGTCGCTGCTGGCAAGCCGCCCGCTGAGCGGGCGCGCGCAGAACCTCATTCCCGCCTCCTCCGGCCATGACAGCCGGCGCGTGCTCAGGAGGAAGGCCGCCGCGACCGCTGACGTCGCGGCGATCCTGGACTCTGGCGACCGCGACGGCGCGGACCCGCCCGTACTCCAGGACGACGATCTTTCAGCCCGGACCACCGCCTTGCTGCCGAAGCAGGAAGGCACGCTTATGTTCAGCACGGACCTGGGTACCCGCAGTAGCGACGGCCACGCCGTGGTCACGTTGCGCGGGGAGCTCGACCTGCAAGGCTGGGGCGCTGGCGTCGTCTTGGCCGGCGGGCAGAACGTGCCAGGAAGTCCATTCGGTGCTGGTGTCCGCTGGGTGTAGCGCGACCGCCGTAGCGGTCCCCTCGACCACTGACGTGCCCATGAAGACCAGGTTGGCTGCGTCCATGGCCGTCGTGCCGGCCGGGACTGCCTCCGCCGTCCTGTGCACTGGCGCGCTCTCACCTGTAAGGGCGACGTCATCGACGGTCAGGTCGTGGGCCTCGGCCAGGCGCCCGTCGCAGCAGATTTCGTCGCCGGCTTCAAGGACGAACACGTCGCCCCGGACAACGCCGCGCGCGGCGATGTCGGCCAGGGCACCGTCACGCAGCACCCTGGCCGTGTGGGGCACCAGTGCCCGGAGCACAAATTGGTGAACTGCGTGAGTACCTTTTTGATGACCGGCGGCCCCTTGGCCGCCCGCAGTTCGTTGGGGCCGAGCGCGGCGAGCCGGGATGCCGCGCTCGCCACAGCCAGGCCCTGCGGCGAGCTTCCAGTGCGTCGAAGACCTCCGCTGGCGACCTGGCGCAGATGCTGCCCGCAGTTGCATGGCGTGCGTGGAGGTCTAGTCCGTGCACCACCGGAAACTGCGCGGTAGCCATCAGCTTTCTGGCCGTTTCACGGTGCGCGCGGCAGAAAGCCGGGCAAGGCAGCCAGGGGGAGCCGGGCCAGGCCTCCCACGATGAAGGGCGCTCAGCCTGCCGGCGCAAGCCATGCGTGCACTCGGTCTCCAGATGCCGGACGGCGACATCAGACCGGCCGTCGCCTCCGCCCGCGGCACCGCTAGCCACCGTGACTGACGACGGTAATAACGGCACGTGCTGGGCCAGGTATATCCTGCCGGATTCATCATGAAAAGCTCCGGGAACATCGGTGGCTTGCGGCCTTCAGCGTTAGGACCACCGAGGTCCGGAGCGGTACTGCCAGGCTAGCACGGACGAGCCTTAGTGACCCAGGGCGAGGTGAACGGCAGGGTGCGCCGTAGACGTCGGGGTACCGACCGACGTAGTCCTTGGGTACGGACTAGGGCCTTCAGGCTTCAGGCCGTACTGATCATTCGCCAAGCGTTACTCCGGACCCCGGTGGCGACCTGCGCTGCCCGGAGTGGAGTTCAGGACTTTGTGATCGAGTCAGGCTAGAGAGTTCCGGCTCGATCAGAAACGCCATGCCTTTTCCTGGCTGAGCTACGTCCAGAAGGCCAGACAAACCAGCAGCTTTGGACCGGCGTTCTGCCGCTCATGGCTTGTGCCACGAGCCGGGATGGGGCTGCTGCTGCTGCCCGACGGCTGGCTGCCGACGCCGGGCCGCGGTCTGGCCGGCGAGGGCTCGGTGCCGTCGACGAACGCGCGGGCGACGTCGGACAGGCGCTGGTTGGTGTTGCGGGCGTGGTCGCGCAGGATGGCAAACGCCTGGTCCATGTCGGTGCCGAGGCGCTCGGCGAGCTTGCCCTTGGCCTGCTCGATGACGACCCGGCTGTTGAGCGCGGCCTGCAGCTGCTCGTTGAGGATGTCGCTGCGGCGCATGCTGCGCTCGTGCAGCAGGCTGATCGTGGCCACGTCAGCCAGCGCCTGGCCGATGCGGATGCTGGCCGGCTCGAAGTCGCCGGAGGTGGCGCGGAAGAGGTTGAGCGCGCCGATGACCTGGTCGCGCAGCCGCATCGGCAGGGCCTGCACGGCACCGAAGCCGGCCTGGCTGGCGGCGGTGGCGAACCGCGGCCAGCGCTGGTCGGCGGCCAGGTCTCCGGATGTCACGGGCTGGCCGGACCGGAAGCAGTCCAGGCAGGGCCCCTGGTCGGCTTGCAGCTGGAATAGCTCCAGTAGCCGGGCGGCCTCGCTGGAGGCGGCCACCACGCGCAGCTCCCCGCGCGGGTCGGCCAGCAGCAGCCCGGCGGCAGCCACGTTTAGCAGCTCGGCGCTGCGGCCGGTCAGCACGTGCAGGAAGTCGATGACGTCGAAGTCGGCGACCATGGTGTCGGTCAGCTCGACGAAGGTCTCTGACAGCAGCTGTCCGTCCATCCTGCTCACCCTTTCAGAAAACAGCAAGGCCCGCCGCGCGGACCCATGGTGGGGCGGCGTGCACGCCAGAGTGCACCTCACGCCTACTCATCCAGGGAAAGACCCGGATCGAGAGGCAGGCGCAGACGGCGCGCGACGATGTCTCGGGCGACATCGGCCAATCGCAGGTCGTTGACATAAGCATAGGCGCGCAGCCGTACGAACGCGTCGGTGATGCTGACGCCGAGCTGCTCGGTGAGCATGCCGGTGGCCTGATCGATCTCCGCACGGTGCAAAGCCAGGCCTGCGGGCTGCCCCCCAGGCCCGGATCTCGGCCCCTGGCTCCCCGCTTCCTCGTTCCCGTCTTCCAGGTTCCCGGCGTCGAGCAGCAGCAGGGTGGCGGTATCGGCGAAGACCAGCGTGTCCCCCAGTTGGAAGCCGTTCAGCGAGCCCGGCCGGTCCCGGTACAGGCCGAGCACCCCGGCCCGGATCGCCCCGACCGCCAGCGGGAACGCGAAGACCGCCGCCGCCCCTGCGCCGACTGCCGCCGGGGCGAACGCCGGCCAACGGGTCCCGGATTCCCCGTCGGCTAGGTCCGAGGCCAGCGCAGGGCCGCCGGTGGCGGACGCTTCCAGCGCCGGCCCTTCTCCTAGGGTCAGATGCAGCTCGGCGAGCCGCTCACTGACCGAGTCGGTCACCCACATCAGGTGACCCGCCTCCGGGCCCCGCACCACGCTCAGCCACGCGCCGGTGACCTCAACCTCGGACACGACCGCCGCGCACACATCGGCGGCCGACACCCGCCCGCCGCGCGCGGCCGCCTGCTCCGCGACCAGTCCCCAGATCCTGCCCAGTCGGCTAGCCGTCACCTGCACCGCCAGCGCGGCCAGCCCCGATGCGCGAGCAAGCCCCTGTGAGTCAGATCCGCGCTTATCATGGGCCCGCCTTCTCCCTCAGCAGCAAGGCACGGTCCGGGCCCGGCGGCTAGTTCCCTAGCTCTGCCTAGAACCCTACGCCGGATGGCCCCCCATGTGCTGGGTACTGTCCTCGACCAGAAATCCGCGGCGTATGTTCCTGCTGGATCATCAACGTGATCACTGGCGGACAGAGTCGGCTATCCTCCGTGGTAGATTTTTAAATACGGCATTAATTTCGAAAATAAGAGCATCCTGGCCTGCAGGTTTCCGAATTTCGAAATATATTCTGCATTTCCCCAGGCGCTCCTGCGCCTGGGGGCCTCAGGACCCGCCAGAACCGGCCAGCTACCTAGCTTAGGGCGGACGTGGGGGGCAGGACACTACAGCATCAGTGGTTCGCCCAGGAGTTGCGGCCAGGGCGGGGAAGGGGGCATATAGTGGCGTGGAGATAATCAGCGTGCAGCCTGCGCCTGGCCAAGGCAGGGCGCACTTTTTCTGTGTCGTCCCGGACCTCGGCGACTCGGCTTGTTATGGCCGGATTGGGTCCAGGTGACGAGACGATGGATGAGTCAGCAGACGGTCAGCGCCGCTTCGGTGGTCGGGTCGGCAGACGATTGTGGTCCTGCCGGAGCATATAGGCCTGGCGAGCGTGCGGCAGGCTGGCGAGGAACTCCTGCCGGTCATCACCCACGGTGCAGACGCGCTGATCACCGATATGACCGCGGCAATCTCGTGTGATCACGCAGACGCGGATGCCCTGCCTGCTGCGCGCCCGCCAGCGTGCCGTTGCCAGCGGCACGGAGCCGCGACTGACCGTCGCCGACCGCCCTGCGGGAAGGACATCCCGGCCGCGGGACCGCTTTCACACAGGCGACCGTTCCCTGGCCAGCCGACACGGGGGCTCGGCTGGCCAGGGTGCGCCACCCAGCGCCCCAAGCGGATGCCGCCTCGCCCGCCGCTGAGGGCAGGACAGGCGACACCCCTATCCGGCGTGGTGGTCCGTTTGCCCGCTGCCCGGTGCCGTCTGGTTAACGGTTGTGAGCCAGCCGAGGCGCTTTGACATGGCCTCGGCGCAGCCGACGACGGCGCGTACGTGGCCGGAGTCGTCGGCCGCGCGCCACAGGACCGACCACGGGTAGTCGGAGGCTGGTTCGGTGAGGGGCCGCCAGACGGTTCCGGGGAGCGCGGCGATGCAGGAGGATGGCACGCAGTACAGGCAGCGCCCCTGGGCGACGAGGGCGGCCGCCGCCCGGATGCTCTCCACCGTTCCCCGGTAGACGGTGGGGGTGAAGCCGGCCGCACGGCACATCTCGACGGTGAACTGATTGAATTCCGGAGCCCTCGCGTCTTCGGCGAGCAGGAGCGGTTCCCTGGCCAGTGCGGCGACTGACACACCGTCAAGTTCAGCGAACGGGTGAGCGGTTGGCACCAGGACCCCGAGCGGGTCCTGGCGAAACAGCAGCGATGCGATCTGCGGTGGGGCGAGCGCGGCGCGGCCGACACCTACGTCTAGGCGGCCGTCGATGAGCTGCTGGTACTGCTCGGGCACGCTGGCCTCGACCTGGTGGATCATCAGGCCGGGATAGCGTGCCTGAACCTCGTGCAGGATCTGGGGCATCGAGTCGTAGCTGGAGTCGATGATGCCGACGCGCAATGGAGCGGAGGTGGCCGCCGCGCTCCTGGCGGCTTCCATGGCGCGGCCCACGTGCGCCAGGATCTGCCGCGCTTCGACGAGGAACGCTACCCCGGCAGCGGTCAGGGCGACATGGTGCGTGCTGCGTTCGAGGAGGCGGACGCCGAGCTCGCGTTCCAGCCGCTGTACCTGCTGACTCAGCGCCGACTGTACGATGTGCTCCCGCTCGGCCGCCCGGCCAAAGTGCAGTTCCTCCGCCAGCGTCACGAAGTAGCGAAGCTGTCGTAGCTCCATGCCCGCCGCCAAGTCCGCATCCAGCCAATCCCCGTCCGCTGCCGCAAGCCTACTTCCATCGGCAGGTGATCGGTTCTGGTGATGGGCCGTGCTCGCGTTGCCTGTTTCCGCGTGGGTGCTACGGGGATTGACTCGTGAACGGTCGACTGGGCCGGGCATTCCATCACGCACAAGGAGGTTGCCATGATGTGCAGCCAGAGTATGGCCCTAGACACGTCGGCCGTAAGCCCGAACGGGACAGCCCCGCGATGTGACCATCTCGACGGCCTCGCGGCGGCCAGGCCCCAGTCCGATTACTGCCGGGACTGCCGGGACCGCGCTGACCGCCAGACGGGCCTTGTCGTCTGCATGACCTGCGGCTGGGTGGCCTGTTCCGATGAATCGCCGAACAGGCACGCCAGGGCGCACTATGAGGAGACCGACCACCCGGTGGCCGCTGGGCTCGCGTCGGGAGGGGCATCGAGATGGTGCTACGTCCACCAGCGTCTGGTCTGAGCTTCTCGTCGCGTGCCCGGTTGCGCTCCGGCTCATCGGTGCTGGCGATCGGTTGTGGTGATGGGCGCATGCGGGATCGGTTGTTTCGGAAGCGGCCAGGGCGCGGTTGACTGACCTCATGACGACACCATCACAAGGCGAGTCCCCGCCGGACGCGCCGTGCCCGTGCGGGCACGCCGCTGACGAGCATGATCTCCTCGCTTCCCGTTACTGCCGGGCGACTGTCTCAGGCGCTTTGGACCGAGGCTGCATGTGCGCCTCGGCATCGGTGCTGCTTCCCCGATGACGGTGGGGTCCGGGCCACCCACGAACTCCGGCTCGCCGGCCCCGCCCGCATCGCCGTCCCGGTGGAAGTTGCTGCTGCCGGCCGGGATCGTGATCGCGTTCATGGCGCTTCTGCTCTTCCGCCTGGGCGCCGGCGGGACGCCGGCTCAGGCGTTGAGCTACACCAGCTTCGTCAGCGACGTCACCGCGAACAAGGTCTCGACGGCGGCGATCACCTCGGCGGGGTCGGTGAGCGGGAAGCTCAGTGACGGCAGTGCCTACACCTCCCAGATCCCGGCCGCGCTGGACGACAGCGCTCTGCCTGCCCTGCTGCTCGGGCACAAGGTTCAGGTCACGGGAACCAGCCCAGGCACGTCCTCGGTGCTTGGAGTGCTGCTTGACTGGATCATGCTGGCTGTCTTGATCGTGGTGCTCTTCGTCTGGTTCCGCCGCGGCAGGAAGCAGCTCACGGGGCGGCTCGGGGGGATCATGGCCTTCGGCAAGTCGAAGGCCAGGGTCTACGACGAGGACAAGCCGCAGACGCGCTTCGCGGACATCGCCGGCTACGAGGGTTCCAAGGCCGAGGTCATGGAGGTGGTGGACTTCCTGAAGCATCCGGCCCGGTACGACCGCGCAGGCGCGGTTGGCCCGAAGGGCGTGCTGATGGTCGGGCCGCCGGGCACCGGCAAGACCTTGCTTGCCAGGGCCGTCGCTGGCGAGGCCGGCGTCCCGTTCTTCTCCCTGAGCGGATCGAGTTTTGTCGAGATGTTCGTCGGCGTCGGCGCATCCAGGGTCAGGGACCTGTTCGCTGACGCCAGGAAACGTGCCCCGTCGATTATCTTCATCGACGAGATCGACGCCATCGGGGGCCGGCGCGGTCCCGGCGGGTTCGGCTCGAATGACGAGCGCGAGCAGACGCTCAACCAGCTGCTGTCGGAAATGGACGGATTCGAGCCAGGTGCCCGCGTGGTCGTCATGGCCGCCACCAACAGGGCGGAGATCCTCGACGCGGCGCTGCGGCGGCCCGGGCGCTTTGACCGGACGGTGGAGATCCCGCTGCCCGACTACGTGGAGCGGACCGCGATCCTGGCCATCCACGGGAAGGGCAAGACGCTCGCACCTGACGTGGATCTCAGCGTCGTAGCGCGGGGCACGCCCGGATTCTCCGGCGCTGATCTGGCCAACCTCGTGAACGAGGCGGCGATCAACGCAGTGCGCGCTGACCGCCGCGTTCTCAGCGCCGCCGACTTCGACGCTGCCAGGGACCGCCTCCTTATCGGCCGCCGTGACGCGTCGAGCGCGCTGCTGCCCGAGGAGAAACATGCCGTGGCCGTCCACGAAGCTGGGCACGCGCTCGTGGCCGCGCTCTCGGAGCACGCCGATCCCGTCACGAAGGTCACGATCCTTTCCCGTGGCGCCGCACTTGGCCTGACCCAGCAGCTGCCCGTGTTCGAGCGCCACCTGTACCCCGAGAGCCGCCTGACCGCCTCCCTCGCCGTGCGCCTCGGCGGTCGGGCTGCGGAGATCGTCGTCTTGGCGGAACCGTCGACCGGCGCGTCCAACGACCTGCTGGGCGCGACCGAGCTCGCGACGCACATGGTGCGGGAGTGGGGGCTGTCCGCGAAGGTCGGGCCCATCAGCTACGGCCCGGAGGGACCGAGCCGCGACAATCCCTTCGCCGGCCGTCCTTATGCCGAGGAAACGCAGCGTTCCATCGACCAGGAGGTAGCCAGGCTGCTCCGGGAGGCCGAGGACACGGCTACCAGGCTGCTGCGCGCGCATCGTGAGACTCTCGACCGGGTCATCGGCTTGCTGCTTGAGCGCGAGACGATCGATGGTTCGGACCTTACGGCCATTGTCGAGACGCCCGGGCCCGCCGACCATGAGCCGGCCGGGGCGCCGCTCGCCCTGACGATGAAGTGGCATGGAAGCGAGTAGAGTCACCACTATCCGTTCGGACGAAAATCTTTAAGGCCATATCCGGTACCAGCGTGCCCGCCAGCCTCACGAATGCCTGACTGCCGTTGCCGATGGCCCAGGCGTTCGTTACGCTGATGTGGTATGGCGCGCTCGTCGGATTCCCGGCGGCGGTCCGGTGATTGACGTTGTAAGGCTGCTCCAGACCCTGGCGGCGAATTTGCTGCCGGAGGTACAGCGATGACCCGAATCCAGGTGCCGTCGGCAAGTTCCGGCCTGCGTTCCCTCGGCTGGATGTCGCGGAGCGCCTGTCGGCGCGCCGACCCTGAGCTGTTCTTTCCCGCCACGGAGGCGGGCGCCGGACTGCAGCGGGTCAGCGAGGCGAAGCGGGTCTGCGGCCGCTGTCCCGTCCGCGCGAGCTGCCTGTCCTACGCCCTGATGACCGCGCCAGACGGCATCTGGGGCGGGACTACCGCAGAAGAACGCCGCCTCATGCGCGAACCATCCGGTCGGCCCGCTGGCGAGCGGCCTGACAGCGCAGCGGCCGCAGCGGCCATGGCGGTTCCCGCTACGCGGGACGGGCGCGCTCCCCGGCGGCAGCCGGCCATGCCTGTCGGGCTGGCGTCATGAGCTTGCGAGCCGGGCAGCAGCGGGCACTTGACCGGATCGGGCAGAGGCTGCAGGCCGACGATGGCCGGCTCGGGTCGCTCTTCACGACTTTCACCATGCTGACGCGCCATGAGGCGATGCCCGGGACTGAGCGGGTCACGGCCGGCCGCTGGCGGCGGCTCCGGAACGTGCTGGCGGCCGCAGTCAGCTGGCTTCCTTCTCGCCGCCGCCAGGCGCAAAGGGCCACCGCGGCGTGAGCGCCCGCGGCCTCGGGCTCGCCTCCCAGCTGACCGGGCTTTGACGATGACGATGGCCTCCCGGCCGCCCAGGTCGCAGTCGCGGGTGCTTGCCAGGTTCGCTGCCGGTGCTTTTTTTCTAGAAAAATATTGCTAGTTTTAGCTTGCCGGTGTAGTCTAGGAACAGACCCGAGGAACAGCGCAGCCGAAGGTCGCGTGGCGCCCGGGCCGCGGAGGCTGTGAACATCACTTTCCCGGGGCTGACCTGCGCCTGTCGCTGGCCGTGGCGCTACTCCTCGCCGCCATCGCGGGCGCCCTGGTGATGACGGCGGCGGGAACCGCCCGCATCACCGAGCTGCGCCAGGTCATGCGGCGCGGCCGGAGGAAGACTCACGCCGCGTAGGCGGTAACGCCCGTACTACCGCGCATCTCGCGCTTATCACCGAATAAAGGAGCCCATCATGGGCATCATCGCTTGGATCGTTCTCGGCCTAGGCTCAGGCCTGCTCGCCAACATGCTGATCCCCGGCCCGAGATCACAGGGTCTCATCGTGACCTGCGTGATCGGTGTCGTCGGGGCGCTGGGCGGCGGCTGGGCAGCCACTCGCCTGTTCCACGTTCACACCCTCAACGGGTTCTTCAACCTCTCCACCTGGATCACCGCCATCGTCGGCGCGGCCATCCTGCTGCTCATCTTCCACATGTTCAGCCGGCAGTCCGGCGGTTCCAGGCGGTTCGCACGCCGGTAAGTCCCAACCGAGGACGCGCACTGCAGCCAGCCCCCGAAATGACGGCGGCAGGCCGGCAGTCGCGGCGCCACCGTCCGCCCGGGAAGCATCCCGGGCGGACGGTGGCGCCTGCCACCGACCTGCCGGTATCGCATACCGGCAGGTCGGTGGCACAGGGCCTGCCGCTGTCAAGCGGGGAACCCCGTGGCATTGGCCGTGCTTTCCACGATGAACTGCCCGGCCCTGGTCCCGCACACTAATGTCATGCCGTCCAGCACGTGGTCCTCGCCTGGCGATGGCCCGTTGCCAGACTGGCAGCAGGTGCAGGCTCTCAGCGTGGCGGACGTAGTGATGACCATCTTGAAGGCGAGGAAGGCGATGCCCGCGGCGACGGCCGCGACCGTGTCCCGCGCGAGGCACGGTGACGGGTACCGGGTGCTCGTGAGCTTGCTGGAAGGCAGCCAGCCAGCGGACGGGGGAACGGCACATCCGGGTGGGATCGGCGAGGCCGTCGCGGTATTCGTCGCTCGTGAGCTCGGGAAGGACCTTGCCGACGCTTTCGGCAGCAAGGACGTGATCATCCTTCAATGACTGGGCTGGAGGCAGGGTCCCGAAGGGGGGCGGGGAGGTCCTGCCTCCAGCCCGCAGGCTTGCGGCAGCTTTACTGCTGCGAGCCGGCCGAGCGGAGGAACGCCAGCACCGCGCGGACGCGGTTGTTCGTGGTATCGCTTTGGGTGAGGCCAAGCTTGGTGAAGACGCTGGTGACGTGCGTTTCGACGGTCCGGGCGCTGAGGAAGAGCTCTCTTGCTATCCCGAGGTTGGAGCGGCCCTGCGCCATGTGCCGCAGCACCGCGAGCTCACGCTCGTTGAGCGTGGCCGTCATGCTTGGCTTCCGGTTTCTTTCCAGCAGGCGCCGCACGATGGCGGGGTCGAGTACGGTCCCGCCGTCGGCCACTCTTGCCAGGCTGTCCATGAGCGCGTCGGCGTCCGTGACGTTGTCCTTGAGCAGGTAGCCAACGCCGGCGCTCACTATTTCCAGCAACTGGCTGGCGTACCTGGTTTCCGCGTAGGTGGAAAGGACGAGGATGCCCACGTCGGGATGGAGGCTCCGTAGCTCATGCGCGGTGCGGATGCCCTCGTCGGTGAACGTCGGGGGCATCCGGATGTCAAGGATGGCCGCGTCGGGCGGGCTGGCCTCGATTGCCGCGAGAAGTTCCGCGCCCGAGGGCACGGCAGTGGTGACCTCGGCGCCCAGTGAGTTGAGGAGCAGGACCAGGCTGCTGCGGAACAGCCCGGAGTCCTCGGCGATCGCTACCCGCACGGGATGCTCACAATGACGCGCGTTCCCCGGCCGGCCGGGCTGTCGATGGCGACTTCCCCGTCCAGCGCACTCACTCGGTCGGCAATGTTGGCCAGGCCCCGGCCGAGGTTGCCGTCCGCCGTGATGCCGCCAACACCGTTGTCCGCGATCTCCATCTCCAGCCGGGACTCGCCAGCCCGCACCGTCACCAGGGCGCTGCCCGCCTTAGCGTGCTTAACGACGTTCGCGAGTGCCTCGCAGGCGACGAAGTAGAGAGTCGCTTCCACGGAGCTGCCCAGCCTGTGCGCGGGCGCGATGATGCGAACTGGCAGCGGAAGCCGCTGCGCTATCTCTTCAAGCGCGGCGGCCAGCCCGCCCTGCGCGAGCAACGCTGGGTGAATCCCGTGCGCCAGGTCGCGGAGCTCAGCCAGAACCGCCCTAAGCTCGTCACGGGCCTGGCTGAAGGCGACGGTCGCCTCCGGATCGGTGGTCCTGGTCATCGCGGCCGTGAGGCGGGCCGTGATGCTCAGCAGGTGCTGTTGCACGCCGTCATGCAGGTCACGCTCGAGGCGCTGCCGCTCGGCAATCTCGGCCTCGATGATCCGCGCGCGTGAGATCTTCACCTGCTCGAGCTCTTCCCGCGCGGCCTTCGCCTGAAGCTGGGCGTTCTGCAGGGCCAGCCCGCTGGTGCGGATGGCCGCATCAAATAGCCAGCGGTACCTGGCGAGAACGGGATCGGCGATGACGACGGCGATGGGTGCGCCTTGCCCAGGGCCGATGTAGGAGACCAGCCGCCCGGCTGACCGTGCGTCCAGCGCGGGAAGGCCTGGGTCGGACGTGTCGAGGAGTTCCAGGGTGGGGTCGTGGAGGGTGTCGCGGAGCGCGTGGCGCAGCGCGCCGATGTCGCCGTCCAGGTAGGCCTGGGCGGTCAGTTCGGTGACGTTCCTGGTCAAGAGGAGCTGCTGGACCATGGCGATCAGGAACGCGACAGGAATCGCGAAGTCCGCCACGCTCTCCGCCAGGTAGGCGTCATTGGGCGTGCTGCTGAGGCTTACCAGCGCCATGGTCGCGGCTGACGCGATCGCGGCGACCGTCGCGGCGATGCCGGCCACGATGATGGGGGTGATGACGATGCGGTCCAGGCCCCTGGCTCGTACAAGCCGCATCACCAGGAGCACCATCAGCGCGATGCCGAACAGCCCTTCACCGCCATGGACCACGTAGTTGAGAACGTCGGACAGTCGCTCGTCCGGGGCTAGCGCGGGCCACCATGAAGAGGGCGGGTCCCCGTTCCACTGCGCTGTCGACGTCACGACTATCAGCATGCGGCCGACGATCATCCAGATGGCCAGCCCGACGAGGTAGCGCCGCTGAACCCTGGACATCGAGGAATTGGGGTAACGCAGCAATGCCCAGCCGCCAAAGAGGCGGTCCACGCCACCGAATACCAGGGCATACGCAGGCCAGGGGCCATTCCATGCGTCGATGAAGTCGACGCAGCGGAAGACGCCCGTGAGCATGAGCGCCACCGCGGGAACACTTTGACCTGGTTCTCTGCGGAGCATTAGGCCGGTGAAGACGAGGACAAGGGCGAACGCCAGGTTAACTGCGGCCAGTACGGTGGACTGCAGCCACAACGGCCCCTCCACTAGCGCGCAGAAACACGCTGCCGCAAGGAGCACTGTCGTTGTCACAAGCCACGGGGAGCGAGTATGCCGCAGTGAGGCCAGGCCGGCCAGTCGCGCCCACTCCCGGACGCCTGATGCGCTGCCGCGCCAGGTCTTGCTCGCTGGCAGCGAAGAAACGGTTGCTCGCATACTGATCCGTTTACCTGCGCGACCCTCTTAGGGCCGGTCTTCCGGCCTTGTCGGTTGGATCAACCCTCGAAGTCATGACGAAGGTCTCATTGCCGTTCTGGTGCCTTTTCACGATTGACCTGCCAGCCCGCGACCCGCGTGCCTGGCCGCAAGCCATTAGTGACATTACCGGTGGCGGCCGATTGGTGAGCGTGTAGCGGAGGCGCCGCTGCTCAGGCGCTGCGGTTGAGGCACCGCGAGGCAGGGTTTTATCCCACGGACGAGGGAGTCCGTGGAAACGGTACCGCCGCACGCCGTAACCATACAAGTCAGCTCGAAAGCACACAAGGCCGTCTTGCCGACCGCCGCGGCCGTTCGCTCCCGAGCTGGAGTGACTAGCTGCAGATGGCGTTTTTACATACGTAGAAATATCTTGTCCCGCCCGCGATGGAACCCCAGGCATCTCAGCCCAGGGCCATAGCCATCGGGCAAGGCCGGGCAGGCCTGCTGGCGGTCGGCGGCCCCGCGGGACGAGTGATCAGATGTGCGCAGGCTTGACGGTTTTGTGTTCGTCAATGTACGTTGCTCGTGGCCCCGGAACCCCGGGGTGGCAGCCATGTCAGCGAAGTCCGGTGTGCGCCCGGCACTGTCCCGCAACGGTCAAGCCCCCTCGGGGGACGAGTCCGGTCGCCTGCCCTGGCCTGCCTGGTGAATGCCAGTCCTCGGTAGAAGGGCGGATTCGTGGCACGTTCCGCTGTCAGGTCCCGACTACGCCGCATCGCGGCGGTAATGACCCCCCGGGAATGGGTCCGCTTCAGCGCGATGCTCGCGTTCATCGTTGCGATCAACGTGGTGGGCTGGGGCATCTACGTGCTCTACGTGATGCCGCATCATTTCGTCTACAAGGGCGAGGGCAGCAGCGCGGGCCTGGGTGTAGGCATCGGGGTCGCGATCACCGCCTGGTTCCTGGGCTTTAGGCACGCCTTCGACGCCGACCACATCTCCTGCATCGACAACACGACCCGCAAGCTGATGGCCGACGGCAAGCGTCCTGTCGGGACCGGGTTCTTCTTCTCCTTCGGGCACTCCACCGTCGTCGTCGGGGTGGGCGTGGGCATCACCTTCGCGGCGCGGGCGGTGTTCGGTGCCATGGTCGACCCGAACTCGGCGTACGAGACCGCTGGCGGAGCCATCGGCACCCTCCTGTCGGCCGGCTTCTTGTACTTGATCGCCCTGCTCAACCTCATCGTGCTGGCCGGGATCTTCAAGGTCTTCCGCGAGATGCGCTCCGGCACCTACAACGAGGTCGAGCTCGAGGCGCAACTGCAGGCCCGCGGGCTGATGTACCGGTTCTTCGGCCGGTTCATGAAGTCCATCAACCACACCTGGCAGCTGTACTTCGTGGGCCTGGTCTTCGGTATCGGCTTCGACACCACCACCGAGGTCCTGCTGCTCGCGGCGACGACCTACGCGGCGATCCAGGGGCTGCCGTACTTCGCGGTCCTGGCCCTTCCGTTCCTGTTCTCCGGCGGCATGATGCTCTTCGACACCCTCGACGGGGCGTTCATGAACTTCGCCTACGGCTGGGCGTTCGCCCGCCCGGTCCGCAAGGTCTACTACAACCTCGTCATCACCGCCTTGTCGATCGGGGCCGCGTTCATCATCGGCACCATCGAGATCCTCGGCATCCTCACCACCGAGCTCCACCTCAACGGCGGATTCTGGAACCTGATGGCCAACTTCAACATCAACGTCGCCGGGTTCTGCATCGCCGGGATGTTCGTCGCGGTCTGGGCCGTCGCCCTCATCTACTGGCGGGCCGGCAACGTCGAGGCGAAATGGACCGCCAGCGTCACCACCGTCACGGTCGAATCCTCCGAGGGTACGGTGCAAACATGAGTCCCTGGCCGGTCTGCTGCACCCGCACCAGCCCGGCAAGGCCACTGCAACCTGGCCAGCGCGTGATGATCTGACCGATCCGGCCTATGACGACATAGTCAGGCTGCTGACCAGGGTTGGCAGGCCGGCTGGGGCGCCGCCGTCGATCAGCTTCAGCAGCGCGGTGGTGTCCAGGTGCTGCTCGATCATGTCGGCGAGGACGTCGTATCGACGCTCCCGGACGGCGGCAAAGCTGACGTCCGGCGCCCCGGCGAACGAGCGCCCGGTGCGGGCGGCCAGATCGGCGAGGAACGCCCGGCGGAAGCCGTCGCTCTCGAAGATGCCGTGCCATGTGGTGCCCCGGACGCTGCCTGCCTCGCACCCGTCGAGGAACGCGTTCCCGCCATCGACGGTGACGATCCCGTGGTGGATCTCGTAGCCCGTGACCGGCTCACCGAGGGCGCTGCCGGACGGCCGGGCCAGCGTCTTGCGCCCGGTGAACCGTACCGAGGCTGGCAGCAGCCCGAGCCCGGGCACCACTCCCGCGCGGCTCTCGACGAAGTCATCGATCGTGGTGGCGAGCATCTGGTAGCCGCCACAGATGCCTAGCACTGGGAGACCGGCGTTGGCCCGTTCGGTAATGGCGGAAGCGAGGCCGGATGACCGCAGCCAGCCCAGGTCGCTGACAGTGGCCCGAGTGCCGGGGAGGATTACCAGGTCCGCGCTGTCGAGCTGGCCTGGGGTGGTGACCAGGTCGACGCTGACCCCTGGCTCGGCGGCTAGCGGGTCCACGTCGGTGACGTTGGACATCCGGGGGAGCCGGACGACCGCGATCCGCAAGCTTTCCCCTCCCAGCGGCGGCAGCACGGCGCGGGGCCGGGTGTCCAGGTCGAGAGAGTCCTCGGCGTCCAGCCACAGGTCATGCCGCCACGGCAGCACCCCGTAGGTGGGACGGCCGGTCATCGCCCGCATCATGTCCAGGCCGGGGGACAGCAGCCGCGGGTCGCCACGGAACTTGTTGACGATGAACCCCGCGATCAGCCGCTGGTCGGCGGCTCCAGCACGGCCAGGGTGCCGAACAGCGCGGCAAGCAGCCCGCCCCGGTCGATGTCCCCGACGACGACCACCGGCAGGTCGGCCGCGCGGGCTAGCCCCATGTTGGCGAGGTCCCGGTGCCGCAGGTTGATCTCGGCGGGGCTGCCCGCTCCCTCGCAGATCACCACGTCGAACCGGCGGCGCAGGTCCGCGAGGCTGGTCGTGACGGCCTCTTGGAGCATCGGCTTGAGGTCCTGGTAGTCCAGTGCGCCCGCCTCGCCGACCGGCTGGCCGAGCAGTACGACCTGGCTGCGGGTGTCGCTGCCCGGCTTGAGCAGCACCGGGTTCATGGCTGCCTCCGGCTCGACCCCGGCGGCGGCCGCCTGCATCACCTGTGCCCGCCCGATCTCCGCGCCGTCGGCGGTGACAGCCGAGTTGAGCGCCATGTTCTGCGCCTTGAACGGAGCCACTGCCACGCCCTGGCGGGCCAGCCACCGGCACAGCCCGGCGACAAGCACGGTCTTGCCCGCATCCGACGACGTCCCCGCGACCAGCAGCGCTCCACTCAACACCAGCCCAAGGGTAGCCGTGCCTGCCGCGGTGCGGGGCAGGGGTGCCGGCCGCCGCAGGCGCCGCTACAGGTCAGTGAACTTCGGGGCGCGCTTGTCGAAGCGGGCGGTGATGGCCTCCAGCTGGTTCGGACTGCCGATCAGCGCGGAGATCTCCAGCTGCTCGCGGGCGAAGCCTGTCGCGAGGCTGGTGCGCCCGGCGAGGTCGAGCAGCCGCTTGGCCGCGCGGATCGCGTGCGGGCTGCGCCCGGCGATCTCCCGCGCCAGCCGGAGCGCGCCGGCCAGGGGGTCGGGGTCGGTTCGGGTGGCCAGGCCGATCCGGGCGGCCTCCTCGCCGCTGACGATCCGGGCGGTGTACACGAGTTCCTTGGCCACGTCCCGGCCGACGAGCTCGGGCAGCAGTTGCGTGCCGGTCATGTCGGGGATGATGCCCCAGGCCACCTCGAAGACGCCCAGCCGCGCGTCCGGCGCGACGATCCGGATGTCGGCGCCGAGCGCGATCTGCAGGCCGCCGCCGAGCGCGTTCCCGCGGATGGCGACGATCACCGGGACGGGCAGCTCGGTCCAGACGTACGCGGCGCGCTGCGCGACGGCCTTCGCCGGGCCGTCGGACGGCGGTACCTGCGCGAGCGCCGACAGCCGGTCCCCGCCCCGCATGGCCTCGAACAAGCTGAAGTCAAGTCCCGCGCAGAAGTCCTGGCCCTCCCCGGACAGCACCACCACCCGCAGCCCCGGCAGCGTCTTCAGCTGCTCCCCGGTTGACACCAGGGCGGCGATCATCGCCACGTCAAGCGCGTTGCGCTTCTCGGGCCGGTTCAGCCGCACATCGGCCACGCCGTCCGTCACGGTCACCGTCACCCGCGGCTTGTCGCCGCGTTCCGCCTCAGCCATCGCGCCATCTCCCTTCGCCGTGCCCGCAGAACGGGTACTTGCCGTGCCGGCCACGCTAGTGGTCGCGGCGAGGGCGCTACCCGGGCGGCCATCGGTGACCCGCTCAGTGCGGCGACCTCGATGCCCACCCGCTGCGGGATCGGGGCGCCCTGACGGTACATGGGGGTAAACAGGCCGTCAAGCGTGTCACCGCACGGGCGGGCGTGACGGCAGCGTCTCCTGCACGGGCTGCGGATTGAACGCCGGCACCGGGTAGGGGTTGCCGCCGTGGGGCTGCCCGGACAGGGCGTCCATGACCGCGCGCCCGATGCTCGCCGAGTCGCCCAGCAGCGTGGTCTGCGGCAGTTGCGGGACCGTCTCATCCGATGTCGGCCCGAGTCGCAGCGCGCCGGTCAGGTCGCCGGTGGACTGACGGCGCCAGGCCGAGATGTTGGGCGCCTCGACGTTGAACCGCGCCTCGATGAGGCGCAGCACGGACGTGTGGTCAACGACCTCGGAGTACCGGTAGCCGCCCTTGGCGAACGGGGAGATGACCAGGGCGGGCACCCGGAACCCGAGGCCCACCGGCCCCGCGATGCCGCCGGACCTAGCGGGAAGCGGGCTGACCGTGAGGTACTCGCCGTCCGTGCCGGGCGGCGCCGTCACCGGCGGCACGTGGTCGAAGAAGCCGCCGTTCTCGTCGTAGGTCACCAGCAGCACCGTGCGCGCCCACACGTCGGGGTTCGACGTAAGCGTCTTCAGGAGCTGGCTGACCAGGTACTCGCCGTTTTCCGGCGGCGAGGCCGGGTGCTCGCACTGGCTCAGCGGCGGGACGACCCACGACACCTCGGGCAGCTTCCCCTGGCGCACGTCCTCGGCGAACGTGTCCGGGTAGCGCTGGGCGAGTGCCAGCTCGGCCAGCTCTAGCCCCCCCAGCGATTTGGGGTGGGTGTAGGCCCGGAAGTACGGCAGCGGGTTGAACGCGAGCAGGCCTTCCGCGTCGCCGTAGATCTTCCAGCTCACCCCGGCGTCCAGCAGCCGCTCGGGCATGGTCTGCCAGTCAAGCGTGCCGAAGTACTTCACCCGGTCCGTGCCGCGGGTGGTGAGCACGGGCCCGCCGGCCGCCCCCTCCGGGTCGATGGTTCCGGACCAGGCCATCACCCGGTTGGGATCGGTGGGACCGAGCACTGAGCAGTGGTAGCCGTCGCAGACCGTGAACGCGTCCGCGAGCGCGTGATAGAACGGCAGGTCGGCGCGAGTGTAGTAGCCCATCGTCAGCGCACCGTCGGCCGGGCCGTCGACGTCGATGTGGGCGGTGACGAACGCGTCCATCTCCCCGCTGTTCCAGCTGAGATGCTGGGTGGTCCAGGTGTGCGCGATGTCGTTGATGGTCTGGCCCTTGCTCGCTGGCGGGTCTTCCCGCAGCCGGAACGGCCGCAGGTGACCCGAGGAGTCCACGCCGGCCCCCGGCAGGTAGCCGCGCTGGCTGAAGACCGAGCCGCCGCCGAGCGCCGCGGGGTCGGAGAACCCCCGCACCTCGGACAGCGTCCCAAAGTGCTGGTCAAACGAGCGGTTCTCCTGCATCAGGATCACGATGTGCCCGATGTCCTGCAGGCCAGTGCCCGCGGCGCCCGCTGCGGTCGCCTGCTCCAGCGTCTTCGCCTGGTCGGACGTGCAGCCGCTCAGCCCCAGCGCGCCGGCCGCGCCGAGTGCGGCACTCCCAGCTATGAACTCTCGTCGCGTAGCTGTCATGAGCCCCAGGCTAAGAGATTTATTGCCCGTTCCCTTGGCGATTCCTGAGTCATCCCTGATCCTCCTGACCAGCCCAGTAGGGTGCGCGGAGCTGGCGTTTGAGGACTTTGCCCGATCCGGTACGCGGCAGGTCGCCGGTGAAGTCCACCGACCTCGGGACCTTGTAGCTGGCCAGGCGCTCGCGCGCGAACGCGGTGACCTCCGGTCCGGTCAGCGACGAGCCGGGTGCCCGCACGACCGTCGCGTGCACGGCCTCACCCCACTCGGGCGACGGGATCCCGAACACCGCGACATCGAAGATCTCCGGATGGGAGTCCAGTACCGACTCGATCTCGGCGGGGTAGACGTTCATGCCCCCGGAGATGATCATGTCGCTCTTGCGGTCGCAGATGTACAGGTAGCCCTCGTCGTCCCAGTAGCCGATATCGCCCACCGAGTGGAAGTCCCCGAGGCTGCCGGCCGCGTAGCTCGCGTCGTTCTTGTAGTAGGCGGTGAAGACGCTCTTGGACCGGATGAACACCTCGCCGGGATGCTCCGGCCCGGTGCCGGTGACCTCGCGGTCGTCGTCGCCCACGAGCATGATCTCGATGCCGGGCGCTGGCTGCCCGCACGATCCCGGCTTGCGCATCTGGTCCTGCGGCAGCAGGACGCTATCGACGCCGAGCTCGGTCGACCCGTAGACCTCAAACAGAGACCCGGGCGGGAAGTCCGCCATGTACTGCTGCTTGAGCGCATAGCTCCATGGCGCCGCGTTGGCGATCATGACGCGCACCGATGACCGGTTATAGCGGGCCTTGGCCTCCTTGGGCAGCGCGCAGATCATCCGGATCGGCGCGGGCGCGGAGAACGTCGACGTCGCCTTGTAGGCGTCCACCAGGCGCAGCCAGTCCTCGGCGTCGAACTTGCGCTGCACGATGACCGTCTGGCCGTACAGCATGCTCGCGGCCAGGAACGCGCTCGGCCCGCTGTGGTAAAGCGGGCCGCAGGTGATGTAGACGTCGTCGCCGCGGTAGCCGAGCAGCGTCAGCAGCGCGCCGGTGGTCTCCGGGTCCGGGCCGCCAGACCGGACCGCCCCCTTCGGCTTGCCGGTAGTGCCGGAGGTGTAGATCATCGTCCCGCCCGTGCCGGCCACACCTTCCGGGACATCGGGCACGCCGGATGGGGCGGCCGCGATGTCGGCGTCGCCTAGCATCCCGCCCGGGGTGGTGCCACCGACCGCGACGATGTGCCGCACCTTTTCCAGCTGGCCGCCCAGTGCGGCGAACATGGGCGCCTGCTCGCAGTCCACGTAGGCGATCTCGGCGTCGCTGTTGTTGATGACGTACAGCGCTTCTGGCGCCGTCAGCCGGTAGTTCAGCGGCACGGCGACCGCGCCGATCTTCCGCGCGGCACTCATGACCGCCACGACGTGCGGGGAGTTCGGCCCGCACCACAAGACCTTGGCGCCCGGCCCTGCTCCCAGCCGCAGCAGCAGGTTCGCCAGCCGGTTCGACCGTGCCTCAAGCTCGGCGTACGTCCACAGGACGACGGTCCCGTCCGGTTGGTCGTCAATGACGGCCGGCTTGCCCGGCTGGCTCTGAGCGTAAAGGGACAGACTGTCCTCCGGCATCGCACCTCTCCCTTGAGATACGCGGTTCTCCCTTGAGATACCCGGTCAGCGCGCACCCGCCGCTATGGCCAATGTACGTAACCGGACCCACCCGGTAAATCGCGGGTACCGCAAGCCTGCGCAGTGGTGCCGACGGGTTTGTGCGGGCCGCCGCCCCTTGTGGGAAGATGCTCGGTCATGGCTGAGCTGACGTTCTACACCGGCCCGATGGACAGCGGCAAGAGCACCCTTGCCCTGCAGACCAACCACAACCGTGAGGCCCGTGGCTCGCCGGCCTGATCTTCACCGCCCATGACAGGGCGGGCGCCGCGCTGGTGTCCTCGCGGCTGGGGCTGACCCACGACGCAATCGAGGTCTCGCCTGCCTTCGACTTTTGGGGCTACACGGTCAGTGCGCTCAGCCGCGGCGAGCGGATCGATTACTACATCTGCGACGAGGCGCAGTTCTACACGCGCGAGCAGGTCGACGCACTGGCCAAGATCGTGGACGAGCTGGAGATCGACGTATTCTGCTTCGGCATCCTGACCGACTTCCGCACGAAGCTGTTCCCGGGCTCGGCACGGCTGGTCGAGCTGGCCGACAGCACGCAGGTCCTGCAAGTCGAAGCCCTGTGCTGGTGCGGCAAGCGCGCGACCCACAACGCGCGCGTCGAAGACGGGCTCATGGTCACCGAGGGTGAGATCATCGTCGTGGGCAATACCGATGAGCAGGCTCCCGAGGCAAACCGTCCGGGCCCGGCGTCGTATGAGGTCCTGTGCCGTCGCCATCATCGCCGGGGCCTGACAGCCAGCGCGGCGCGCGGCCTGTCACCGGGCGCGCAACCGCTTCCCGCCGACCGCCCGGCGCGCGGGCACGGCTAGCAGGCGGCAGGCACCGCCGAGCGACCCCGGGTACCGGGAGCGGTCCTGCTGGCACAACTCAGCGCCGGCACCCCTTACGAAGATCGGCGAGCTGATCGACGATGAGACCAAGGGCGATTCCCGTCATCCAGATGTCCTTGAACAGCGCGGTGCCCTCCTGGGTGGGGAGGAAGCTGCCCTCCTTGCGCATTCCGGGCGTACTGGCGTAAAGGCCAAGCAACCCGCCGGAGAATGCCGCCAGCCCGGCACCCGCGGCGATGGACGGAACGACCGGCAGCAGCAGCGCCGAGCCAAGCGCGATCTCGGACGCGGCCAGGATCCGGACGAAGTCTTGCGGCTTGAGCTTCTTCAGGAACGGGTAGGTGCCGGCCGCGAAGCCGTGCACTTGCGCGGCGGTCTCCTCGTTGGCCTTCAGCTTGCCGATGCCGGAGTTGATGATGAACGCGCCGGTAGCGATCCGTGGCGGCAAATGCCGCGCCTTGACGGAAAAGATCACGTCTGCCTCCCCGATGTAGTGGTACTGCCACTGCTGGTTACGAGTACCCGGGGAGGCGGTGAGCAAAGCACCGTTCGTCAGAGCGGAAGGTTGTAACTCAAGACGGTGTTGAGCACCGAGGCGAACATCAGGTACATCAGCCAGAAGCCGACGGTGATGTGGAAGAATCCCAGGGCGCGCTCCGCCATGCCGCCGATCCCGGGCAAGTCCGGCTTGAGGCTGGCGACGAAGTCCGTGGCGTAGACGCAGGCCAGGCCGATGAACAGGCCGCCGACCGGATAGTCTCCCGCGCCGAAGAACGCGATGATGCCGAGGATCGAGATAAGCAGGAACCCCACGCACATGCCGAGGTTGATCCGGGCGTCGGCGCCGCGCATCCGGTTCCAGCCGATGGCGAACCAGTGCACGCCGTACGCAGTGAACGCGAGCGCCGCCATGTACAGCGCCGGCGTGCGGAACGTGCCGAACAGGGTGAGGCCGGCGAACAGGTAGACGCCGGTGAAGAACTGCATGAAGCCCGGCATCCAGATGCCCCAGACGCCGGTGCCGGTATCGACCCGTTCGCCTCGCTTCGGGTAGCCGAGCAGTTCCTGCGGGCCGTAGATGAGGTAGCCGGTCCCCAGGCCCATGAAACCGACGGCCAGGGGCACAACCGGCGACACCCTGAGGCTGAACAGCACTTGGCTGAGAGCTATCGAAGTCATGCCATTCGCTACCACCAGTATCGGCTCTTACACATAACGCGACCGCTCCCTTGTCTGGGCCGTGCCCTGCGCCGCATGTGATGTGATTCCATGATGAGGCGTCCGGCTCCTGGTGGAGCCCCTGTCCACGCGAGGAGAGCACCCGCCATGAGCACGCTGGACATCCTGGCTCCCGAGGAGCGGGCCGTCGTCGAGACCGTCCGCGACTTCGTCGACAAGGAGGTCAAGCCGGTCGCCCGGGAACTGGAGCACGCCAACGCCTACCCGGAGGCGCTCATCGAGACGATGAAGCGGCTGGGGATCTTCGGCCTCGCGATCCCCGAGGAATGGGGCGGGACCCCGGTCTCCATGCCGTGCTACGTGCTGGTCACCGAGGAGCTCGCCCGCGGCTGGATGAGCCTGGCCGGCGCGATGGGCGGGCACACCGTCGTCTCCAAGCTGCTGCTGCTCTACGGCACCGACGAGCAGAAGCGCCGCTACCTGCCCCGGATGGCTACCGGCGAGGTTCGCGCCACCATGGCGCTCACTGAGCCCGGCGGCGGCTCCGACCTGCAGGCCATGCGCACCGTCGCGGGCAAGGCCTCCGATGGCGGCTACGTGGTCAACGGCGCGAAGACCTGGATCACCAATTCCCGCCGCTCGTCGCTCATCGCCCTGATGTGCAAGACCGACCCCGACGCGGTGCCCGCCCACGCCGGCATTTCCATCCTGCTGGCCGAGCATGGCCCAGGGCTGACCGTCTCCCGTGACCTGCCCAAGCTCGGCTACAAGGGCGTCGAGAGCTGCGAACTGGCCTTCAGCGACTACCACGCGCCCGCGGACGCGATCCTCGGCGGCGTCGAGGGCAAGGGGTTCGCCCAGATGATGAAGGGCCTGGAGACCGGGCGGCTACAGGTGGCCTCCCGCGCCCTCGGCGTCGGCCGCGCCGCGCTGGAGGACGCCCTCGCCTACGCCCAGGACCGCCAGGCGTTCGGCCAGCCAATCTGGCGGCACCAGGCGATCGGCAACTACCTGGCCGACATGGCCACCTCGCTGACCGCCGCCCGCCAGCTCACCTTGTATGCCGCGCGGGAGTACGACGCCGGCCGTCGCGTCGACATGGAGGCGGGCATGGCCAAGCTGTTCGCCTCCGAGACCGCGATGCAGATCGCCCTGAACGCCGTCCGCATCCACGGCGGCTACGGCTACTCGACAGAGTTCGACGTCGAGCGGTACTTCCGCGACGCCCCGCTGATGATCGTGGGCGAGGGCACCAACGAGATCCAGCGCAACGTGATCGCCAGCCAGCTGGTCAAGCGCGGCGGGCTCGACGCATAGCGGTACTGGACCCTCTCTGCCGAACGGGCCGTGGCCAGTGTCGCGGCGGCCCCTTCTCAGCGGGACGTCGCGCCGTGAACGCCCCCGGGCATGTCGGGCCCGCTGAGCTGCTGGCGGCGCTGCGGCCCATGCCTCCTGAGCGCGCGGCGCCGGCGCGAACAGCCACGCCCCCCACGCCGCGAGTTGGCGCGCGGTGATCATCTGATGGCAGACCATGACCTACCCATTCGTGTCGCAGGTGCGCCTGCAGGGACGCGAGGAGGGACGCGAGGAGGGACGCGTGGAGACCCTTGCCGCCGCCATCTTCAAGGTCCTCGACGGCCGTGGCATCTCGGCTGATGAGGAATCCCGGACGCGCATCGGGTCCTGCCGTGACGCGGACGTGCTCGACACCTGGCTGGACCGCTCGGTCATCGTTGCCGAGGCGACCGATCTGTTCGCGTAACAAGTTGGCCCCGGTCTTCGCGCGGACCGGGGGCAAGCCCGTGCGGACCCTTGCCGAGGGAGTGGTGCAGGTCATGTGGCTCATCGGCTGGTTTAGCTGAAGAAGCCGGGCTGGGCCATGGAGATGTCGTAGCTCGAGCCCCAGTACCACTGGGTGGCCGACGCGCCGGGCACCATGTGCGGGGTGCCGGTGGGGTCGGCGATCCAGTACTTGACGTGGGAGTGCATCCAGGAAGGCAGCGCGTTGATGTTGCCCTGGACCTGGCTCCAGTCGGACTGGAAGGTGTAGACGATGGCGGTAGAGGTCGGGTCAGCGGACAGCTTGGCGGAGACCCAGGTGGCGGCCTGGGCGGGGGTGGCGTCGCCGGGCTCGACGTCGAGGGCGTCGGCGTGGGTGTCGGTGGCGTTGGTGTCGATCCACAGGACGTTGCCGCGGTCGGCGACTGACGCGCTGGTGGCCTGGAAAGGGCCGTCGGAGTAGGTGGCGACCTGCTGGCCGGACGGGATCGCCGTCGGCGTGGTCGAATCGTAGATCGTCTGCGGGCCGGACTGGGAGGAGCTGTCCTGTGACGCGGTGGCGGGGGTCGCCGCGTTGGCCCATGGGGCGGACGCGCCGACCCCCGCGATGGTGCCGATGGCGACGGCGGCGACGCCCACCTTCCATCGGTTGGGCTTGTGCGTGGCGAGACGGGCACCGTGGGCCACGGCGTGGCGGGCGCCGTCGTTCACGGCGTCACGGGCGCTGGAGGTCAGGGCGCGCAACTCGGCGCTGGTGGCCTTGCGGAGAAGGGAGGCGGGGCTGTTCTTCTTGAACGCAGTCAAAAGGAAGTATTCCTTGAACAGGGCGCCGAGGGGCGGCGCTCACTTTCACTGAGGGACGCTGCCAGCCAGTGCGATGCACTGTGGCCAGAGCAGGCGCGGATGTCGACGCGGGCCAGGGCGGCTGTTGTGAATGAGGGACAACCATCGCACGCCTGGGTGCTATCTGGTACGGATAACCACAGATGCTGGCGGGGCATGCCCCGGATGGCACCCATCGACACGTGACACGGCTTACCTTGTCGCTAAAGGTAGTCTTTCAATTACAGAATGTGCCTCGCATGGCAGTCGGCTGAGACGGGTCAGCAGAGCTGAGGTAGCTGGCCGGGTCATACGGCACCACGCCAGTGCCCCTTGTCAGGGCCGGGAAGGCGACGGGTGGCGGGACTCATAAATGGGACGCCACTGGGGTGGCCGAGCCGTGCCCCCGGGCCGGAGTTCTGATTTTCCCCGAGGTTGCAGCATGTCAGTCGGTCGGGCCGAGATAGGTCCAGCGCTCGTCCTCCCGCAGGAACCTGCTCGTCTCCGCGAGGACACCCCGCTTTCCGTCCTGAGCGTAGATGGCGCGGAACCGCACGATGCCAGCGGCGTCGAAGAGCCCGCCGTCATGCGTCTCCAGCACGGCCAGGCGGATCCACCGGCGCGCCGGGTCAAGCCTGAGGTCCCGTGGGCGGCTTGATGAGTGCCAGCTGCGCAGCAGGTACCCGGCGTCGCCAATGGCGAACGCGCTGAAGCGGGAGCGCATGAGCAACTCGGCGGTCGGCGCGGTTCCTCCTGCGTGCAGCCGTCCGCAGCACGAGTCATAGTCGTCACCGAGGCCACAGGGGCAGGGCAGTCCGTTCATGCCAACATTGTCGCAAGGAACGCCAGCCGTGCCGCGAGGCCTCGGCTGGGCAGCATTGAGCGCTGCTATCCCGGATCGCTACCGGAGGGCAAGCTGACCCTGTCCAGCTCGGGCCACGGCGAGCGGCCTAGTCCTTGCGAGGGCCCGGCCGGGTACCTCACGCCGGGCCTGCCGCCTGCTCCCCGGCGAGGGCCGCGCCGAGGTGCTGGCGGCAGTAGGCGACGGACGCGGCGAGTTCGTGCCTGACTTTCTCGTCGTCGTCTTCGAAACGAGGGCGGATCTCCAGGATCGCTGGGATGCTGCCCAGGCCGGCGGCGCGGATGCTCGCCGCGATGGGGGCCAAGTCGACGCGCCCGCGCTCGTGCGGCCAGCCCCAGTGCCGGTCGCTGTGGCGGTCGCTGTTGTCGACGTGGAGCATGCGGATGCTCGAGCCCAGGGCGGTGATCCAGGACTCGGCTGAGGCGTCCGGGCCGTAGCGCGGCTCGAAGACGGCGTGGCCGATATCCAGGGTGAGCCCGGCCGGCACCGGGCAGCGACCCCGCAGGCCGTCGAGCAGATGCTGGCATTGCGTGATGGTGGAGGGGATCTCCCGGGCCAGGTGGGTAGGCTCGATCAGGAACTCGCCGAGCCCGGCTGCCGCCGCATGGCCGGTGATGGCCTCGATGCTGTCCAGCAGGTCGCGGTAGCGGTCGGCGCGTGCTGCCGGGTCTGCGGCCTCGCGGACGCTGAGGGTTCCCAGCGGCCCGCCGACTGACGTCGCGCCGAGTTCGCCGGCCACGTCGCAGGCACCTCGCCACCATCGCCGCGCGATGGCGCGGGCTGCGGGATCTGGGTCAAGCAGGCCGGCGGGGACGTAGTGGGCGAGCCCGACGAACGCGCTGCTGATGGTGAGGCCCCAGGCGTCCGCGGCGGCACGGGTGCGGCGGATGATAGCCCGGCGCTGAGCTTCGGGCCACCAGGGGTCAAGCAGGTCGAAGGTGAACTGCACCGTGTCTAGGCCCAGGTCGGCGCGGACGAATTCAGCCCATGCCTCGGGCTCGCTGAGCCGTTTTACCGCGAAGCACAAGTTGATGCCCAGTTTCATGGCCCGATCTCCTGAAGTAGGGCGCACTGCGGCTCCATGCAGGTAGTCAATCCCCGGGAAGGGATGCGGGAAAGAGTTTCCCGTATCCCAGCGAGCGAGCGAGGGAAACAGGGAAACAGCCGGCCACCTCGTATGCCACTGACAGCTGGCCGGTGGTGCCGGAGGTGCTGTCGTTAACGGCGTTCGAACAAGGCGAGCAGCCGGGCGAAGCTCCCGGTCAGCGAGTCAAGCAGCGCCTTCCCCTTTTCCGCGGACGCCCCAGAAGGCTTCCCTATGACGCCACTTTCGGTGTAGGCGCGCATTCCGACAGTCAGCAAGTCGCGGCGGTCGTCGGCCGTCCAGTCGCCTTTTCGCCACCCGTCGCGGACAAGCTCCGGGAAGGCGTGCAGGAGGATCGATGTCTCCAGCTCACCAGCGTGCATGTCCTCGTGGTCTGAGGTCTCCAGGCCCGCCGCCACGCGCGCGTCCTTCCAGTCGTCCTTGGCCGGGAACAGGGCCATGCTCCTGCCCGCCGCGCTGGCCTCCTGGACCACGTGAGACAAGATGTAGTTGCCACCGTGCCCGCTCACCACGGTCAGCGAGCAGAACCCCGACTGGGCGACGGAGTCGTAGACATCGCTGACGATGCTGGCAAGCGTGCGGGCCGACACGCTGACCGTCGAACGCCAGGCACGGTGCTCGTGGGAGCAGGAGATCGTAACCGGCGGAAGGGCGAAGATGGGGTAGGCCCCCTCTAGTTCCCGCGCGACCGCCCCAGCCACGACCGTGTCGGTGATCAGCGGGAGATGATGCCCGTGCTGCTCGAAGCTCCCGACAGGAAGGACCGCGTGAACCAGGTGCCGTGCCTCCGATTCCGCTGCCGTGCCGGTCGGCAGTAGGTGGCTCACGGCGAGCCTCCTGGGGTGACGACTGTGATCCGCGTCCCGCCCGCAGGGGCCAGCTTTCTCAAGATCGCGGCCGTCCCGCTGTCGTCAGCCCATCCGGCCAGCTTATTGGCCAGCCCGGCGAGCTCGCCCGTGACGCGGTGGGATGCCAGGCCAGCGGCAGCCGTCAGGGCGTCTTCGGCGGCAGCACGCGCCTGGTCACGTTCACCTAGGGCCGCGTAGGCCTCCGCCAGGCGGGCCAGGGACAGCGCGTGATCCCGGGCCTGGCTGCTGTCGGACCACTGCGAGCAGCTTGGCTCAAGGACCGCCAGCGCGGTGGCGGGGTCGCCTAGGCGCAGGTGCACGGCTCCGACTTCCATAGCCGCGTACATGGGGCTGCAGTACGGCGCCCGGTCGTCCTCATCCTGGCTGACCCCGGCGACGGCCTCGGCGACTGCGGCGTCGGCATCCCTGGAGGCCGCAACTGGTTCCTGCAAGGCGGCGCTGGCGTGTGCCCGCTGCCGGAGGATCACCGCCTTCAGTCGCGGGGTGAGCGCGTCGCTGCGGACGAGGGCCGCACTGGACAGGCCCGCGCCGTGCCCTGGCATGCCCGCCTCTGTCGCGATGGAGGCCTTGCGCATCAGCGTGTAGGCGATAGTGCGCTGGTCGCCTAGCTCGAGGGCGTAATCCAGGGCCCTGCTGGCCCACTGCATCGCGCAGTCCAGGTCCCCGGCATCCTGGTGTGCCCAGCCGCAGAACTCCATGAACCTGCTGGCGAATGCCAGCACGCCCGTCCGGTCCTGCCCCCTGGCGACCTCGCAGGCCCGCTCGACGGTCGCGATGTGACCGCGTAGCGGCAGAAGCAGCGCGGCGGACCCCACCAGTCGGTCCGCCTGAACGTAACCAGGCAGGATCTCACCAAGCGCGGCGACAATGGCGATGGCATTGCCGCGTGATATGCCGACGGGCAGCGCCGAAAGGATCTCTGGCCCCAGCCTTGCGCCGTCCGGGTCCGCGCCTGCGGACCGGGCCAGGCGCGGCCCGCCAGTGCCTGCTTCTGCCTCGCCACCGGCAGGCGAGCTGGCAACAGGAATGAGGAGGCTAACGGCGGGTGGCCGGACCAGGGCAAAGGCGGCGAACGTGCCGCTGGTCCCAAGCACCCTGTCAAGGTGGGCCGCGACCCTGGGCGTAAGGGACTTGCGGCCATGGGAGACGTTCGACAGGTACCCCGGGCTGCAGCCGGCCTGGCGTGCGACCTCGCGCAGCGACAGGCGACGCTCCTCAAGCAAGCGGTGAAGTTCACGACCGCAATCCGTCAGCATCCAGGCCCGCCAATCCGCAGAGCCATGACTTCACGCCGAAATGGCGTGGAAACATGTTCAAAATAAACGCTACCCGACCAGGTGGCATACCTCCAGTAACAATCTCGCACGCTGGCGCCTGTGGGTACAAGGCGGACGGCCTCTCTTGCCGCGCAGGCCGCAAGTATTGCGGCGATTCTTGGGCACTGGCCAGCCGCGTGTTCGCGTCTGCTGGTGCTTGTGCCGCAAAACGCGGCACAAGCACCAGCGCGGGTAGATGATCTTGGTGGCTGGTACCCGAATCAGCCGGAGTCCTCATGATCATCGGGGCCACAGTGGCGGATGGTATTTCTGATGATTAGCTGAAGAAGCCGGGCTGGGCCATGGTGATGCCGTAGCTGGTGCCCGTCCGGGTGCCGACGTGGCTGGCACTGGCCGTAGGTCGCTCGGGGCGGTGCCCATTAGCTGGACGAGCAGTTGGGCGCAGTCGCCAGCCGCGGTGCCCGAGGCGAGCAGAGCCTGGGGGAGGGAGTGAGAGGCCAGGTATGTCAGGATGCCGACGGTAACACCGACTATGCAGGCGACCGCCGGGATGACGGTTAGCCGGGTGGCCAGGACTGGCCGGCGATGACGGGACCAGGTGCGGCATAGCCCGCAAGCCGGTGGCCGGCCTGAGGCCGTGCCTGACAGCGCCGAGGTCGGCTGCGGCGCTGCGGCGACCGGGTCCCGCGGCATGGCCACTGGCGAGGCGGGCGTGTCGAGGTTCGCAGTCATTGGGAATCCTCCTTGTCGGCGCATTCTTGCGAGCGGCCGGTTGATGGCGTGGTCTCTTCCTCGACCCTGGCCGTCCCCTGGTCCCGCCCGACACAGCCGGGGGTCCCTTTCACCTCCTGTACAGGTCCCATCTGCGGTTATCACTAACAGTGCGCAATCAGGTACTGATAGCGTCCGTACGGTGACCGCTGTCGATCCCGCCCGTTCCTACCTGCGGCTTGTGCTCGTCGAGGACCACCCGCTGTTCCGCAAAGGGCTGCGGGCCGTGCTGGAGAGCACTTGCGATCTCCGCGTCGTCGCAGAACAGCAGGACGCGGAAACCCTCACCGAGACCGTTGCCGAGCACCGGCCCGACCTGGTGCTGATGGACCTGACCCTGCCCGGCATCTCCGGCCTGGAGGCGACCCGCTGCCTTGCCCGGTCCAGTCCCGAGGTCCCGATCCTGGTGCTGACCATGTCGGACGACGATACTGACGTGCTCGCGGCGATCCAGGCAGGTGCCCGCGGCTACCTGGTCAAGGGCGCCGGGCAGGAGGAAGTGCTGCACGCGGCGCGGACCGTCGCCGCCGGTGGCGCGGTGTTCGGCTCGCAGATCGCCGCCCGCATCGCGGCACTGCTGGAGGGAGGGCGCGCCCGTGACAGCGCAGTGCTCTTCCCCACGCTCACCAGCCGTGAGCGCGAGGTTCTCAGCCTGGTAGCCCAGGGCCTGGACAACCGGCGCATCGCCCGCAAGCTGGTGCTCAGCGAGAAGACCGTCCGTAACCATCTCACCCACATCTTCGACAAGCTCCAGGTCGGCTCCCGAGCCGAAGCGGTAGCCCGGGCCCGGGACGTCGGACTGGGAGGCGAGGCGGCCCGACCGGCAGGCCCGAGGGAGTGAACCGGGACCCGCGCCTCATGCGCCCAGGAAGCCGGGCGGCACACCATGGGTGCGCGCCCCGCACCGGGGCGTCGGCATGCGGCAGGAGGAGAGGCGGCCCGATGGACAGCCGAAAGCCCCGATCGATGGCAGGCGCGGCCGCGGGCACAGCGGCTGCGGGCACAGCGGGCGTGGCCGCTCGCTCGCTCGCCGGAGTGCTCGCTCGCGGATACGGCCTCTTCGGATGCGCCCTGCTCGGCGTGGCCGCGTGGGCCATTGCGATCTTGGAGGGCCTGGATGACCCGATGGTCTGGGGTGAGGCGCTTAACGCCGGCGGGGTCAACATCCTGGTCGGCCTCGGCATGGCCCTGTCGGGGCAGGTCCTGATCGCCCACCACAGGCCCCGGTCCCTGGGCTGGCTGCTGCTGGCGGGCGGCGCCGGGCGTGTCCTCGCTGACGCCGTTCCCGCAGTCGTCTCCGCCGCCGGGCTCCCCAGCCAGGCTGCGCTCGCCGCCAGCGTGGTCGTCGTGGCCGTATCGGTCACCGCCTACTATCTCGCCCTGTACGCAGTGCCGCTCTTCCTCCCCGCGGGGCGGCTGCCCGGCCGCGGCGCAGTGGCAGGATTCGCCCTCCTAGCCGCGCTGAGCACGGTCGAGGCCGTGCGGGACACCGTGCTGGGAGGGGACTGGTACGCCATCGAGCCGGTCACCTCCAGCCTCTTCACTGAGCTGCAGCAGTGGGATCCTTGGAGCCACCCGCTGATTCGCTGGGTCCCGGCTGTCGCTGTCGGGGCTAGCCTCACCGTGATGGCGGTGAGCTGGCGGCGCTCCGCCACCCGCGATACCCCCTCCGCGCCGCTGCTGGCGCCCTACCTGCTGTGGCTCGGAATGTGGCTGTTCGGCAACCGGCTCTACCCGCTGGGCCTGCCGTTGTGGGGCATGGATGCCCTCTGGTATGCCGACGCGGCCATCTGGCCGACCCTGCTAGGCTGCACCGCCGCCCGCGACCGCAGCCGCCACCTCGACCGCTCCGCCCGTCGGCTGCTGAGCAGCTTCATCCTCGCTATCGCCCTCGTGGCCGGCTACCTCACCCTCACCGCACTGCTGTACCTGGTGCTGCAGCCATCTCCCGTCGTGCGGCCACTGATCCTCGGCACCGTGGCGCTCGCCCTTGGCGCACTGCTGCAGCCGGCCGCCCGCTGGTCCGCCCGTGTGGTGGACCGCTACTACTACGGCGACCGCGCCAAGCCCTACCAGAGCGTCCGCGCCCTTGCCGAGCAGCTCAGCAAGGCTGCCGACCCGGCCGACGCGCCCCGCGCCCTGTGCGCGACCGCGGTCCATACCCTCGGGCTGCCTGGCGCCCGCCTCGTAGCGCACATCCACGGCGGCGGCGTCCGCGAGCTCGCCGCCGCCGGCACCAGTGTCACGGACAGCGGCGGCTGCTTCCCGCTCAGCCACCGCGGCATGGTCATCGGGCACCTGATCGTCGCGTCGCGCCTCGGCGAACCGGCACTGGACCGCCAGGACACCGAGACCATCAAGCTCCTGGCAGCCCACGCGGCCCCTGCCGTCGCCGCCGTCCGCCTTTACGAGGACCTGCACAGTCATCAGGAGCTGCTGCTGGCCCGCGAGGAGGAGCGCCGCCGCCTTCGCCACGAACTGCACGACGGGTCGGCCCGCCCTGTCCGGTCTCCGCCTCCAGATCGACGTCGTGCGCGGCCGCTGCCCAGACCAGCTCGCCGCCCTCCTGCAGGCCGCCTCGGCTGACCTCGGGCAAGCCGTCGACGAGCTCCGGCGCATCACCCACGGCCTGGCCCCGGCCGCGCTCGATCGCCACGACCTAGCCGCCGCGCTGCGGGAGCTCGCCGAGCGACTGGCCAGCCCGGCGCTGCGCATCGACGTCACCCTGAGCCCGCAGCCGCTCCCGCCTCTTGCCGCCGACCTGGAGACGGCCCTGTACCGGATCGCCGCCGAGGCGCTCAACAACGCGGCCCGCCACGCGCACGCGGACCAGGCCCGCCTCCGCGTCGACGTCACCCGCGAAGGCATCGACCTGGCAGTCTGCGACAACGGCCGTGGCCTTCCGCCAGGCGCGCATACGGGCATCGGCATGCGCTCCATGACCGGGCGCGCCAAGGAACTGGGCGGCACGATCGCCATCACTGGCCCTATCGGGCACGGTACCACCGTGCACGCGCGGTTCCCGGCCAGCCGAGTCCACCACTCCACCGTGGCGACGACCGGACATGGGCATGCCGAGGTTGAGCCGACCGTCCATGGGTATCCGGACGCCCCACGGCAGGCCGCGACGACCAGACCGTCGGCCACCGCACTCTACGAAGGGACAAGACGGTCGTGAGCATGAACGCCCATCCACCCGCTCCGCACGACGACGGAGACCGGATCCCGCCCCCCCTGCTTGCAGGACCCCGCCCCCCCGCCTGCGCCTGGCCAGCGCGGATCTGCGGAATGCGAAACGCCCGAGGGAATCCTGGGTGCTTCAACGGGGGAATACACTCCGACTGGGACTGCCCCTCGGTGGGACCGTGTCCCCACTGGTATTCCCCGCCCAACTGAGCGTGCGCTGTCCTGGTTCGGCCGCCTGCCGGCCACGGCGGCGCCCCGGCCACCGATGCAGGAGGCCGGAGCGTACCGACGGGCTAGGCGAACAGCGAGGGGTTGAGGGCTGACGGGGGCTGGCGCAGCTTGCTGGCCTGCTCGTAGGCGTAGCCGTAGCCGATGAGGGTGGGCTCGCTCCAGGCCTGCCCGAGGAAGGCGATGTTGAACGGGCGCCGGTTGCTGGCCTGGTAGCCGGCCGGGATGCTGATCGACGGGTAGCCCGCCTTGGCGCCGATGCCCGCGCTGCCGCTGTTCGCGAACAGTAGCGCGGTCAGGTTGTTCGCCGACATCAGGGCGTCGATCCGGTCCTTGCTGTCGACTAGGTCCTGGGCCCGGTCGGCCAGGTACTTGATCGTGTCAGCGCTGCCCGGGCTGCAGGTCCATGGCCTGCGAGGCGAGCGCGTTTACCTGGCCGAACTTCAGCGCCACGACGGCGTGCGCGTTGTTGTAGGCGATGATGTCGGCTAGGGCCTTCATCGGCGCGTCGCTCGGCAGCCGGGACAGGTAGGTGTTCAGGTCCCGCTTGAACTCGTAGCTGAGCACTGTCGAGCCACCCGGGATGCTGCTGCTCGTGTCCAGGGTCACCGGGACCAGGATGGCTCCCTGGGCCTGGAGTACCGCGGTGGCCGCGTTCCACAGCGTGAGGTTGTCCGTGCCAGCGGCGGGCACCTGGCTGGCGACCACGCCGATCCTGGCCCCCTGCAGCGAGCTCGCGTTCAGGTCGGCGGTGAAGTCGTGGCCTAGCAGGGGGTTGCTGGCAGTCGCCGGGTCCAGCGGGTCGCTGCCGGTTATCGCGGTGAGCAGGATGGCGGCGTCGGCAACCGTCTTCACAATCGGGCCAGCGGTGTCCTGGCTGGCCGCGATGGGCACGATGCCGGTCCGGCTGACCAGCCCGACGGTGGGCTTGATGCCCACGTCGGAGTTGGCCGCGGAGGGGCCGAGGATCGAGCCGGAGGTCTCGGTGCCTATGGTCAGCGGGGCCAGCCCGGCTGACGCTGCGACGCCGGGGCCGGCGCTGGACCCGCTGGGGGTCTGGGAGGCGTCATAGGCATTGAGCACCTGCCCGCCCAGCGAGCTGTACCCGCCGGGCATGCCGCTGGTGAGGTAATTGGCGAACTCGGTGAGGTTGCCTTTCGCCAGGATGATCGCGCCTGCCGCGCGCAACTGGGCGACCAGTGGCGCGTCCACGGCGGGATGAGAATACGCCAGCGCGACCGAGCCGGCGGTGGTGGGCATCCCCTGCACGTCGATGTTGTCCTTGACCAGGACCGGGATGCCGAGCAACGGCGCGTGCGGGCCCTTCTTCTGACGGGCCACGTCCGCGGCCCTGGCATCCGCGAGCGCTCGAGGGCTGATCAGGCGCACCGCGTTCAGTGCCGGTGGCCGGGCATCCAGCGCGCTGATCCGGTCAAGATACGCCTGGGTGAGCTGCTCGCTGCTCACTCGCCCGGAGTCAAGGAGCGTGGTCAGGTCGGCGACGGTGGCGGTCTCCAGGTCCAGGGTGGGCGGCAGGCCCCGGTCCGTGGCGGCCGTGGTGGCCGCCGCTGCTGGCCCGGCGGTCGCCACCGCTACCCCCATCGTGGAAGCAGCCAGCGCTGTCGTGCCCGCGACGGTCGCCGCACCGCGCAGTACGCTCCGCCGGGACACGCCATTTTCTTGCTCACTCACCAATGTCCTCCGAGATGATGCACCCGGCCAGCCCAGAATGGCTGGCCAACCGGAATGACATTGCTGGCACATTGTTTCCTGCGCCGGCCCTGCAATATGACAGGCATGTGACTTGGCGGTCGGCAGCCAAACGCTCACAGTCGGCACACCCCGTCGGCACTGATGGTCACGGGCACTGATGGTCACGGGCATCGACGGGGGCTACGGCGGCCCGGTGGCGTTCCGTGACCGATGGCCTGGTCCAGCTCCGGGCGGGTGCCGGCTCACCCCGTGACAGGAGCCGCTTGCTGGGCGGCGCCGGCCGGGCGGATGGCGGGAACCGTCTCGCTGGTGACCAGCCCCTGCTCCGCCGTCAGCTCGTTGATGATGGCGAACGCCGCGACGATCCGCTCCGGGGCGTCGATCACGATCGTGACGGCGGGAACGCGCCTTCCGAGCTGCAGCAGCCGGTCACCGTGCGGCGCGTGGTCGCCGTGGAAGCCCCAGATGCCGCGCTGGGTGGTCGCGCCGCTGATCCCGGCCGCCCGCAGCCGCCTGACGATCGCGCGGTGGATCGGCTGCCCCTCGAACAGCGCCGCCTCCGACGTGTAGACCATGAGCTTGTGCCACAGCGGCCCGCCAGCCTCGTCGGTGCCAGGCAGCTCCGACGGCGCGCACAGGAGCTTCCCGTCGCGCTTGCAGATGCGGACGCGCTCCAGCGTCAGCAGCGGGCGGCGCAGCAGCCCGCCCAGCTCGGGCAGCACCCGGGCGATCCGCTCGCCTGAGCCAACCGCGATGGCCATCACCGGCGTCCCGGCATTGCGGCTGAAGAACGCCGCCCGCTGCCGGGTGCCGTGCGCGGTCCCGTCAACGCCCAGCAGCACGGTGGCGCCGGCCACGCCACGCCGGTGCAGCAGGTCGCAGACCGCCATGAAGGCCGGGACCCGGTACACGCGTTCCTGGCGGCCGAGGTAGACAGTCAGCTTCGTCTCCTCGTTGACGCCCTCGGGCAGCGAGACGGCCTCGATGCCGCCGGCCAGCAGTCGCGCCCGCTTCAGCGTCACCAGCCCGGTGCCGGTGAGCCGCACGGTCGGCTCGACCAGGGCCTCTATCCGCTGCCGGGTGTCGACCGCCACCGCGATCAGCGGCAGGTCCTCCGACAAGGTCAGCGACCGGTCAGTGCGCGGATGGCGCCCCGCCCCGAACCCCTCCGCGCCCCGCAGCAGGATGCTCGTCGCGACCTCGTGCTGCCCGTACAGGTCGAGCAGTGCGTCGGCGGCGAATTCACCGGCCCCGCCAGAGCCGGCGGTGCGCCGGCGCTCCCCGAAGTAGCTGGTGAGCTTGAGGCAGTCCTCGTCCACCTCGGCAGGGCGGCTGCCTTCGGCGGGGCCGCTCACAGATGAGTCCCGATCAGCCGGCCGAGCCACGCGGCGGCCACGCCCAGCACCAGGCTGGCGGCGACATTGGCGATCACCTTGAGGTGCTGGCGATCCTCGGCCATCCGCTGGCTCTCCAGCATCCAGGTGGAGAAGGTCGTGTACGAGCCGACCGCCGCAGTGCCAGCCAGCAGCGCCTGCTCACTGCTGAGGGCGAGGCCGGTCAGCAGGCCCAAGATCATCGCGCCGGAGATGTTGATCGCCAGGGTGCCGAACGGGAAGTCCCGCTTAGTAGCCGACCCTACAAGGCCGTCGGCCAGGAACCGCGCAACCGAGCCTGTCCCGCCGATCAGCACTACCCCGGCCCAGACCAGTATGCTCATCGCCGCACCCGCACCCTGCGGACCATCGCGGTGGCCAGCTGGATCGCGGCGTACCCCGCCGCGATGCTTGCCCCGGCGTACCCGGCGGCCAGGCCCCAGTCGCCTGCGCTGATCATCTTCAGGATCTCCACCTGCATCGTCGAGAACGTGGACAGCCCGCCGCACAGTCCTGTGCCCAGCAGTGGCCGCCGGTAGGACGACAGCGGCAGCCTCTCCTGCAGCCGCGTCACGAAGTAGCCGAGCAGGAACGCCGCCGCGACGTTGACCCCGAACGTGGGCCACGGCCAGGACGTCGCTGAATGCGGGAAAGCCTCGGCCAGCGCAGCCCGCAGCAGTGTCCCGAGCGCGCCGCCCACGAAGATCGCCGCGATTTCCCGCCGGTCCGCCCGGGGCATCACGAGCCGGGACCGGCCTGGCTTCAGGGGTACCGCAGCGGCCTCGCTGCCGAGGCTGAGGCCGGAAGCGGGCGGGACTGTGCTAGAGGCGGCTGGCTCAGGCACGCGAAAGGTCTCCTCAGTCACGCGGGATCAGAGCTAGAAGCCATCAGCCGCAGCACTGCGACGGTTCGGGAAGACTACGCTCCCCCCAGGGCATCATCTGGACTGCGCAATTCTACCGGTACCAGACTGCCACCGATGACGCGGCCCTGGCCTGCGCGACGCCGGACCGGGCGTTAACCTGGCGGATCACCGGGGCGGAGCAGCAGGCCGGTGGCCGACCAGCCATGCGAGCGGCTGGGAGATGCCGACGCTGAGGCACAGGAGGGTAACGTAGCCGAACGAGAACGCGAATGATGTCGCGGCGACGATGCCGGTGACGTTCGCACGTCCTTATAGCTGGTCTAGGACCTCGGTCTTGATCCGGGATAGGTTGTCGGCGACCTCGGGCTTGTCCGTGCCAAGGTTCCAGTCGGGCAAGATGAACTCGTCGTAGCCGAGCTCGGCGTACTGCCCGATCTGGTCCACTAGCCGCTGGGCCGAGCCGGAGAGCACGGCACGGCCACGCGGAGGCGTGCTCGCGTCGAGTTCCATGAGGGCGTTGACCGACGTCCGTATTGTCGCGGGATCGCGCCCGACCGCGTCGCAGGCCTCCAACAGCGCCCCGCGGTGGGCGGCGGCCCGTTCTGGGGTGGCCCAGGTGTTCCACTGGTCGGCATAACGGGCGGTGATGCGGAGCATGCGGGGACTGCGGGTGCCGACGAGGATCGGCAGCGGCAACTGGACTGGCTTGGGATCGCAGGGAGCCTCGCTGATGTTGTAGCAGGACCCATGGAACGTGGTGGACTCGTGCGACAGCATCGAGCGAACGACCTGGATCGCCTCCTCGAACCGGCTGACTCGCCTCCCCGGTGGTTCGAGTTCGATGCCATAGGCGTGATGCTCGTTGATCTGCCAGCCCGCCCCGAGCCCGAGGACCATCCGGCCGCCCGAGAGCCGGTCGATCGTAGCAGCGCGCTTCGCGAGCAGCGCCGGATGGTGAACGGATGTGGGCGACACCAGGGTCCCGATCCGGACCCGCTCGGTAATCGCCGCCAGGGCAGGCAGAAGAGCCCAGCACTCGTAGGCGTCCCCGCGGGCGGGCGTCGTGTCGCCGGTGTCAGGCATGTAATGGTCGGCCAGCCAGACGCCGTACCAGCCTGCGTCTTCAGCCGCGCGCACCTCCTCCAGCAGGTCAGCGGGAGTACGGCTGTTGTGGGGCCAGAGCGAGAATTTCACAGGACAACCCTAGAGGCTCACCCCGATCGTGGGCACCAGTAGCCTCAGATGGCGCCGCGCACGCGCCGTCCGCCCTGGAAGACCGCCCGGACGCGCTCCTTAAGCCCGGTGAAGTCGTACGGGTCGCCGTCCACGACGACCAGGTCGGCTCGCTTGCCGGGGGCGATGGTTCCCGTGGTGTCGGCGAGGCCGAGCAGTTGCGCCCCGGAAGAGGTGGTGGCCGCGAGCACCGCTGCGGGCTTCATCCCGCCTGCTGCCATCAGCGTCAGCTCTTCCAGGTTGCGGCCGTGCGGGCCGACGCCCGAGTCCGTTCCCATGGCGATCCGCACGCCCGCGTCCACCGCCCTGGCGAAGGACTCCCGGTGAACGTCGATCACCTCGCGTGCCTTGGCGACCACGCTGTCCGGCAGTCCGACGCCCGCCTCCGCCGCCTCCAGCACTGCGGCCGGGGCGATCAGGGTGGGGACCAGCCAGGTCCCGGCGTCCAGCATCATCGCGATCGCCTCGTCGTCGAGGAATATGCCGTGCTCGACGGAGCGGATCCCGGCCCGGACCGCGCTCTTGATGCCGTCGGTGGCCTGAGCATGGGCCATCACCGGCAGTCCGGCCGCATTCGCCTCGGTGACCAGGGCATCGAGTTCGTCGGAGCGCAAGTGCGCATGGCGTGGGTTGTCACGCGGCGAGAGCACCCCGCCGGAGGTGCAGACCTTGAGCACGTCAGCGCCCGCGCGGATGATCTCGCGGGTGCGCTTGCGCATCTCCTCCGGGCCATCCACGACCCCGTCCGGCCGGCCCGCGTGCGCTGGGAAGAGCGGCGCGCAGGTCCCGGACGGCAGCCAGCCGTCGTTGTGCCCACCGGTCTGGCTGAGGATGGAGATCGCGATGCGCAGCCGGGGACCCTCGATCAGCCCGTCCTCCACGGCCTGGCGCACGCCGAGGTCGGCGCCGCCCGCGTCGCGCGCGGTGGTTATTCCACAGTCCAAGGTGACGGCGAGGTTGCGCACCGCCTGGAAGTAGCCGTAGGAGAAGGGCAGGTGGAGGCCCTTAACGCCAATCGCCCCGGAGCTGATCACATGGACATGGCAGTCGATGAAGCCCGGCAGCACGGTGCAGCCCGGAGACGTCGAGCTGCTCGTCGCCGTCCAGGCCGGTGCCGACATCGAGGATCTGGCCGTCCTCGATGACGATGTCGCCGTCCGTGATCTCGGCCCCGGTCCCGTCGAACACCTGGCCACCACTCAATACAATCCTGGTCACGCCCGTCTCTCGCATTCCACTCGTCGCCATCATAGATCGTCCACACTAGGCCACGTTTCTCCATGAAAGCCTGGAACCGCCTGGTACGGTCGGGGACCCCAATGCAGGCTCGGCGGCGGGCAGCCGAGCGTCGAAGCCGTCCGCCTCGGCGAGCCAGCTGCGGGAGCAGCCGATGATCGCCTTGGTGGCGCGCGCCACCGTCGGGCCGGGCACGCAGGGGCTGCGCTGACGGCACCCGGTACGTACATGCCGGGCGGAAACCGCGAGCGGCGCGACCAGGCCCGGGGAAACCTGCCCGCGCCGCAAGATCCCTGCTGCCCAGGCAGCCTCAGAACATGCCGTGACTTCTACCCGTTCAGCCGCATCGGGCCGCCCTCTGAGCCGCCGGACTTCAGCCAGTCCTCGCAGGGACAATATTGCGGAACTGGTGCGACGTCACGCCCTGGCCGCCTAGGCGACCGCCGAGCGGTGGCAATTCACCCGCCCGGGCGGCCATGCGGCCAGAATGAGGGAACCGGTGGGCGCGCTGCGGGCAATGACGGGTGACATAGCCGACATCCGGAGGGTCATGCATGAGACAAGAGAACCGGGCTGAGGCTGAGCCTGAGCCTGACGCCGGCGCGGACGTGGACGACGCGGCCGTCATTCAGCTTTCCCGGCATGAACCCGAGCACTTCACCGTGCTGTTCCGCAGGCACGCGCCGCACATCCAGCGCTACGTGGCGCGCCGCCTCGGCCAGGACGCCGCCGAAGACATCGTGGCGGAGACGTTCCTGCTGGCCTTCCGCCAGCGGGACTCCTACGACTCCGGCCGCACGGACGCGCGGCCGTGGCTGTACGGCATCGCCACCAACCTCATCGGCCGCCATCGCCGCGCCGAGATCCGGCTGTACCGCGCGCTGGCCCGGACCGGGGCCGACCCGGTCATGGAGGCGTTCACCGACCGGGTCGACGACCGGGTCAGCGCAGCCGCAGCAGGCCGGCGGCTCGCCGCCGGCCTGGCGCGGCTGCCTGAGGAACTGCGCGACACGCTGCTGCTGGTGGCATGGGGCGGCCTGAGCTACGAGCAGGCGGCCGGGGCACTCGGTGTCCCGGCAGGCACCGTGCGGTCGCGGGTGAGCCGGGCTCGAAGCAAGCTACGCCGGACCCTCGGCGACACCAATCCGGCAGCATACGACAAGGAGTCCCAGCAGTGAACGAGATGGACCAGCTCACCCGGTTCCGGGAGGCGATCCCCGCCGAGGTCACACCGCGCGCAGAGGAGAAGTTCCACGCCGCCATGTCCGACGAGCGTGCCGCCGAGGGACCGGCGGCACGCCGCGCCCGCGATCCGCTGCCCCGGCCCCGGCTGCCCCGGCCCCGGCTGCCCCGGGCCCGGCTGGCATTGATGCTGGGGCTGTCCATGTCCGTGGCCGCCGCCCTCGTGGCAGGGGTCATGGTGGCGGTGCAGCCGTCGTCCCGCCACGGCCTGACGGTCCAACTGCTCGCCGACCGCGCGTCCGCCGCGGCCCTCGCCCAGCCTGCGGTGAGTCCCGGCCAGTGGGTGTACCGGGTGCTCGACTGGGAGGCGCCAGTCTTCCGGACGGCCGGGCAGGCTGTCCGCACCCAGGCTGGCTGGGAGACCGCCGACGGGCGCACGACCTACGGCGACGCCGGCACCTTCGGCGTCGCGGGCGGGAACATCCCGAGCTACTCTCAGCTCGGGTCGCTGCCCCGCAGCCCGGCCGCCCTGGACGCCTACCTCGAGCGCACCAGGAGCGGGGCGTTCCCGGCACTTGACCCCCATGCCATGGCGGCGTTCATGACGATCGATACCATGCTCGAGAACTACGTGCTGCCGCCGGCGCTGCAGGCGGAGATATACCAGGCCCTGGCGGACCTTCCCGGGATCCGGGTGGACAGCCACGTCACCGCCATCGACGGCCGAGTCGGCGTCGCGTTCGTCATGCCGAGCGACTCGCAGGGCTCCGTGTCGGAGATCATCCTCAACCCCTCCACCTACGCCTTCATGGCTTACGCGTCGTTCGGCGATCACGGGAGGCTGCTCCAGGAGGAAGCGGTGGTTCAGCAGGTGATCGTCAGCGCGCCGGGCAGCACCCGGCCGAGCCTCACCCCGCCGGGCCCCGCCGAGCTGCTGGCCGAGCGGGCGGCGCAGGCCGTGGAGTCCCTCCCTGACAACAGCACCTACGCGCTGGCCCTTCTCCCTAGTCAGGCCGGTGGCAGCACGTGGGTCCTGCGGCAGCTGGACACCTCGACGGGCAGCCAGGCGGTGTGGGCTACCGGCGACGACTCGCAGCAGGCCAGCTACGTCGACGGCAAGCTTCAGGTCTGCGCCCGCACGGCGGCCTGTGCCGCGTCAACGCGGTGGCTCATGCCCGCCGGCCCGGGCTACACGCTCGTGATGCCCAAGGACAGCCCGTCGAAGCTGCCCGCGTCCATTCCGCGGCTGCTCACGACGCTCAACTCGTACTCCACGGGATGCGCCGACGCGGCGGGCGACTGCGACGCCGTCAACGCGATCGTCAACATGGCCTTCGGCTACGTCGCCAACATGCACGGCTCCTGGTTCCTGCTTCTCGCCGACATCCCCGGCGTCACGGTCGCGCACCTGACCGACGTGAGCGGCCAGGCCAACATCGCACTCCGGTTCCCGTTCAACGACGGCGTCACGGAGATCCTCTTCAACGCCAGCAACTACGCGCTCGTCGGCTACGTCCGCGACGGCGTCCAGACCGTGCTCACCAAGGCCATCGCGGTCACTGGGCCGGGCAGCCTCAAGCAGCGCTGTGAGTCCTACCTGTACCCGGTACCCGGCTGCTGATGCCGGCACGCGTGACCGCCTCACCGAGGCGGTCACGCCCACGCCGCCCAGCGCGAGCCCACATCGACCGATGGCGGCCGTCACCACCGAGACCGATCCGCCGATCACGGACCAGGTGACCGGCGCCGTCCACACGGCGCAGACCGTGACCACCTACGACGATGACGGCAACGTCACAAAGCAGGACGTTAGCGACACGACCGGGTCGGCTACACCGGGGACCCGGTCAGCCCGTCCACCCCGGCGAACCTCATCGAGGACTCCCGAGCCTACGACCACGCCGGGCGCCTGGCGTCGGACACCGACTCCCTCGGAGTCGTCACCAGCTACACCTACACCGGCAACGGCCTGCTCTCCACCGTCACCCGCGCGAACAAGGCCGGGACGAGCAGCTACGTCGAGGAGTCTGACTCCTACGACGCCGCCGGCAACCTGATCCAGAAGGTCACCAACAACGGCGCGACCACCACGAACTACACGGTGGATGCCGCCGACCGGGTCACCTTCACGGTCGAGGACCCGTCCGGCCTTGACCGGATCACGACCACCTCCTACACCCCGGACGACAAGCCGCCCACCGTCACGCAGAGCAGCGGCACCAGCCCGGGCACGGTGACCAACTACACCTACGACCCGATGGGCAACGAGACGTCGCAGGCGACGATGTCGGACTCGTCCGGGGACCCGCTCGGCTGGTGGACCCTGAACCAGCCGTCCGGCACCTCGGTCAACCACTACTCCGGCACCGGGAACACCGCGACCGCCACCGGCGTCACCTGGTCCAGTAACGGGGCGACGTTCACTGGAACGTCCGGGGCGCAGATCGCGACCAGCGGCCCGGTGGTGAGCACCACCAGCTCGTTCTCGGTCGCGGCCTGGGTGAACGTGGCCGGCGACACCACCCAGAGCCAGACGGCGGTCGCCCAGGCGGCCACCTCCTCCTCCGGGTTCTTCCTCCAGTACGACCCGAGCAGCGGAGACTAGCAGTTCCTGCGGCCGACGACCGACGCCACGAGCCCGGCGACTATCGCCGCCAGTTCCAAGTTGGCGGCGGCCACCGGGACGTGGACGTTCCTCACCGGGACCTTCGACGTCAGCACCGGGACCATGCAGCTGTACGCGAACGGCGCGGCGCAGAACTCGGCTACCGACTCGACGCCGATCGCATCGCCGACTCCTCCCCTGTGGCGTCGTACCCCCTGGTGAGCGGCGCAGATCGGCGGGGCGGTGACCGGGATCGCGATGTTCGTCGGCTGTGAGGCGCGTCGGGGGCGGCGGCGGGTGCTGCCGGGTACCGTGCGCAATGCGCTCAGGGCGGGGACTGCTCGTTGGGTGGCCTCGGGAGCGCGGTCGCCAGTGGTGCTGAGGCTGGTGCGGCCGGTGGTGCCGCGAATGACTTCCTGGGGTCTGGTGCAGCCGAGGAGAAGCCGCGGGAAGCTGCGTCACTCGGGGCGGGCAGTCGTTTACCGCAGGGACGCTGGTGGTGCTGGCGTCGGGGAAGGCGACGCCGATCTCGTCGCTGGAGGTGGGCGACAAGGTCAAGGCGGTCGACACGAAGACCGGCCAGTCGCAGATGAAGGAGGTCGCGGCGGTCCTGGTGCACTGGGATACCGACCTGTATGACCTGACGGTGGAGTCCGGCGGCCACACCGAGGTCGTCCGCACCACCACACCAGCAGCACGTTCACCCAGGGAGATGTCGATCGGGTAACCCAGCATCTGTCCCGGCTGGACCTTTTCGGGGCCAACGACGTGATGCTCCAGCGCATTAGCGACGCGATTGGGTCTGGGCAGCCTCTCACGGAGGGCCAGACGAATTTCAGGCTCGACGAGACGACCGAGGCGGACCTGATGGATGGTGGGATGTCGTATGAGGATGTGCATGAGCAGGCTCTCGGGATGCATCCTCCGGGCCGCAATTACGACCGGGACGTCATTGACCAGTTTGAGGAGTTCGGGCCGTGGTGGCGGAAGATGAACCGGGCTGGGACCTCGCGGATGATCACGGTGGACGTTCCCGGGCGGGGCCTTGCGGCTATCGGTGTCGATGACCCGCTCGCGGCCTTGGAGCCTTCGAAGGTGCGACGGGCCTCGGCCGCTGTCGCGGATGGAGAGTTTCCCGGCCAGGCCAGGGCGTTCGTCGAGCTGGTTAGGAGGTTTGGCGGGCTGACCGCTCGGGCGCTTGTAGGCGGGGAGTTCACCGGAGGCGGTGACCAGGCCCTGATAGAGGTCTCGGTCATGCAGGGGGCGTGCGCTGCCCGGCCGGTCCGCAGCCATCTAGGCCGGCACTTGTATGCAGCGGGGCTGCCGGCCGAGTTCGCTGACGCCGTTCTGCAGGGACTGCTGCTCGCCGGAAGCGAGCTGTCCGCTGGCACCCTCGTTATCGACCGGGGGGCGGTGGACGACGAGGGCTCGTCATCGGTTGTCTTCCGCCAGGCTGCGCAGCTGCTCCGGGAAGTGCTCCTGGTACTTCCGCAGGACACGGGAGTGACGGAAGAGCGCGTCCGGGCCGTCATGGCGACGTGGTAACCACAGGTCGGCATCAGCACGCCTTCCGGTTGCGTGTCGGATCACAGTGAGCAGCCGGGCGGCGTTGTCTTGTTCGAAGCCGGTGACGGTGTCGCGGAGGCTGGCAGGGATTCCGGCGGCGAGGCTGGCTGATAGCTGGAGGATGCGCCGTTCCCCGCCTTACCTGCACCAGGGGGCCAGAGATTGGCGCAGAATTGTGCGTTGTTGTCCTTGCCGCTGACCGGACGCCGATTCGCGTGAGTGCGCTCTCGGAGGATATCGGCCCGTCCCCACGGACAGCGTCCACGGTGCCATCTGGCAGGGCCGGCACACCGCAATCCCAGGGGTTAAGGGGATTGGCCGGCTGGGATGCCTGCGGCTTGTTGCGGTGGGTGACCGGCAGGGTAGCGAGGCGCGGTCGGCCAGGGTTCGAGGGGTAGGCGTCGCCAGCCCGCTCGCTCGCCTGGTTCCAGGATCGCGTGTACATAGCGGGCCTGGAGCACAATGCCGCTTACCTCATTCGCCCCTTCGTCACCGGTGGCCCATCAGGGCGCCGTGGCCGCTCGCGGGCGCGGGAGTTGCATGTGCCTCCAGACAGGGCGAGGCGCGGCCCCCTTGCGCGGCGGCCGTCCGCCCGTGCCGCGGCCTCGCGGGTGATGCGGGTCCCAGGCAGGTGCCGTGCGGGGGCCAGTCGCCGGGCGCCCCGGGCACCGGTTTATGGCATAGGCCGACATATGTCAGAAAATGACCCAAGATCGGGGTGGAAAACTATGACGTAACGGACATATAGGGTACATTTTCTGACATAAGACGCTCAGTAAGATTTAGCTACTTAACGCTACATCGGGTCGCTCGTGCCGTGCCTCTTCCTGGAAGGTCCCGAGCGCCATGCCGCTTACCTTATGCACCACTCCAACCCCAATGACATCAGCAGTCAATCGCAGTCGCGTGCGACGCTCTGAGCGCGGCACTAGGCGGCTGGACAGCCACCTCCTGGCCTGAGTGCTGTGGGTCGTGCCGCAAAACGCGGCACGACCCACAGCACTCATGGCGACTGCCCCGCCGAGCGACGGAAGCCGGCCGCCGCCTTCGTTGTGCACGTCACCTACTGCGACGCAATGGACTGCTGGTGACAACGAGAGAGCGGAGGTAAGCGGCACTGGCCTGGAACACCGGGAACAGCACGTGGTCATGAAAATCTATCCCGGGCGCTGTTGCCCCGGGCGGCACGCGGCACCAAGCCGGGCACCCGGCAGGCACCCGGCGTGATCATACGGCGAAAACCCGGACAAAGCACCCAAATGCCCAAATCCCAGGGCCGGCACACCGGGACCCGGAAGCTCGGGAGCTGATCCCCGGGCTGCCGTTACTGTCACGAGGAGCTGCCCTGGCCCGTCATGGCCTAGGATCTTTGTAGTCATGATCGAATTGTCTGCCCTGCTCTCCGGTAACGCGTACCCAGGCCGCGGAGTCCTCTGCGCCCGCACGCTCAGCGGCGGGACCGCCGGCGCGTACTTCCTCACCGGGCGGAGCGCGGCCTCACGCGACCGGGCCCTGCGACTCGACGGGGAGGACCTGCTGGTCGAGCCGGCCGGCGCGACCGGGCACGACCCGCTGCGGCATTACACGGCAGCGACTGCTACGCCCCAGTGGCTGGTGCTCGGAAACGGCGAGCAGGTCAGCCAGGTGGCCGCCCGCCTGCGATCCGGGACCGCGGCCACTGAGGCCCTGGGCGGGCTGGAGTACGAGCCGGACCCGCCGATCCGGACCTCGCGGATCACGGCACTGCTCAGCCGCGACGGTGCCACGGCGGTGCTGGGCGCCGCCCGGCCGAGTGCAGGCACCAGGCTCACCGCGAACGTCATGACGCTCACCGTCACCGATCTTGAGCCCGGAGAGGGCATCCTGCTGACGACCTACCGCTCAGACGGGGCCACGGTCGCGGTCGCGTCTGCCTTTGACGAGGTCTGCGTCACCGCCCGGGCTAACGCCGAACTGCTCGATGAGGTCTGGTCGTCGCTGAATCCCGGCTACCGGGTCGCGGCAGTGGTGCTGGATCCGGCCAGGGGACCAGGCACGTTCCTCCAGGCGACATCCGGGGTGGACCTGGACAAGCGACGTTAGGCATGACGTGGCGGCGGCGATGCTTCAGGTTGCGGGACCTGGCGGCGGCAGGCCTTACCCCGCTGCTGGCTGTGTGGCGTTCGGGCTCTGTGGCGGTTGGGTCGTCTCGGCTGCGAGTTTCTCGACCCGAGACCAATCCTGCGTGGCGATCGCGTCCCGGGGGGTGAGCCACGTACCGCCCACGCATCCGACGTTACCCAGCTCACGGTAACGAGGGGCGCTGGCTGGTGTGATGCCGCCGGTTGGGCAGAACCGCGCCTCGGGAAACGGCGCGGCGAGCGCGCTCAGGAACGTCCGCCCGCCGCAGGCTTCGGCGGGGAAGAACTTCATTTCCCGCTGGCCGCGTTCGAGTACCCGCATGATCTCCGACGCGCTGGCGACTCCGGGCAGGCAGGGGACTCCAGCGTCGTCCATGGCATCCAGCAGCCGGTCGGTCGTTCCGGGTGAGACAAGGAACTGTGCGCCGGCGGCGACCGCCTGACGGACGAGATCAGGAGTCGTGACCGTGCCCGCTCCGACCACAGCATCGGGCACGTTGTCGGTGATGACCCTGATCGCGTCCAGCGCTTTGGGAGTGCGAAGCGTGACCTCGATGATCGGGACGCCGCCGGCCAGCAGGGCTTGCGCGAGCGGCATCGCGTCTGCGGGCTCGTCGAGGACAACGACGGGGATGACGGGTGCGAGGCTCAGGAGGCCTGCCGAGGTTAGCGGGGGCATCAGGGGGTGCTCTCCAGGAGTTGAGGGATGACGCTGGCGCCGCGTTCTGTGGCGCCGACGTGACGGCGGAACGAGGCGAAGAGTTCCCGCCCGGTGCCTGTCCAGCTGGCGTCGTCCGGTGCCTCGCCCTTGACGTGCCGTGCGTCGAGTTGCTCGTCGCGGACCAGGACGTCCAGGGTTCCGGACGTGGCATCGACGCGGACGATGTCGCCGTCCTGGATCTTGGCGATCGGCCCGCCGACCGCTGCCTCAGGGGTGAGGTGGATGGCGGCGGTTACCTTGCCAGAGGCGCCGGACATGCGCCCATCGGTGACGAGGGCTACCCGGTATCCACGGTCCTGCAGCGCGCCGAGCGCCGGGATGAGCTTGTGCAACTCGGGCATGCCATTGGCCGACGGGCCCTGGTAGCGGACCACCGCCACGAAGTCACGGTGCAGCTCGCCGCGGCCGAAGGCGGCCAGGAACTCATGCTGGTCATCGAAGACCACGGCGGGAGCCTCGACGCGCAGGTGCTCGGCCGCCACTGCCGACACTTTCATGACTGCCCGCCCGAGGTTTCCCCGCAGCATCCGCAGCCCGCCGTCGAGTGCGAAGGGGTCGGCGGCCGGGCGCAGCACGTCGGTGTCCGCGCTGCGGTCCGGGCCGGGCCGGTAGGCGAGCGTGCCGCCGTCGAGTGCGGGCTCGAAGCCGGTAGGCATCGAGGCCGCGTCCGGCGACAGTCAACACGTCTGGGTGCAGGAGACCCGCGTCGAGCAACTCGCTGATCAGGAACGCCGTCCCGCCAGCGGCATGGAAGTGATTCACGTCGGCCGGGCCGTTCGGGTAGATCCTCGCCAGCAGCGGCACCACTGCGGACAGCTCCGCGAAGTCGTCCCACGTCAGCTGGATGCCCGCGGCAGCCGCCATGGCCGGCAGGTGGAGGGTGTGGTTGGTCGAGCCTCCGGTGGCAAGCAGCGCCACCACGCCGTTGACGACGGCGCGCTCGTCGATGACGTGGCCGACCGGCGTGTAGTGATCGGTGAGTGTCAGTACCTGGCGGGCTGCCGCGGTGGTCAGCGCCGCCCGCAATGGCGAGTCCGGGCTGACGAAGCTGGCGCCGGGCAGGTGCAGCCCCATGACCTCCATGAGCATCTGGTTGGAGTTCGCCGTCCCGTAGAACGTGCAGGTTCCCGCCGAGTGGTACGAGGCGGTCTCGGCCGCGAGCAGTTCTTCCCGGGTGGCCCGGCCCTCGGCGTACCGCTGCCGGACCTGGCTCTTGTCCTTGTTCGGCAGCCCGGACGCCATCGGGCCCGCGGGCACCAGGATGGCAGGCAAGTGACCGAACGCGAGCGCGCCGATCACGAGCCCTGGCACGATCTTGTCGCAGACCCCGAGCAACAGCGCGGCGTCGAACATGTCATGGGAAAGTGCCACGCCGGTCGCCATCGCGATGAGGTCGCGGCTGAACAGCGACAGTTGCATGCCGTCGCGGCCCTGGGTGATGCCATCGCACATGGCGGGCACGCCGCCGGCGAACTGCCCGATCCCGCCCGCCTCCCGCAACGCCGCCTTCAGGACCGCGGGGTAGGTCTCGAACGGCTGGTGTGCCGAGAGCATGTCGTTGTAGGCGGACACGATCGCCACGTTCGGCTTGACGAGGCCACGCAGTGCCTTCTTGTCCGGAGGGTTCATCGCGGCCAGGCCGTGGGCGAAGTTTGCGCAGGCGAGCCGGCCGCGCGCCGGGCCCCGGTCGGCTGCCGCGGCGATCCGCTCGAGGTAGGCTGCGCGGCTGCCGGCGCTGCGCGAGACAACTCGCCGTGTTACGTCCTCAACGACGAGATGAAGGCCAGCTGGCCGCGAAGCGGTCATGACGTCACCGTGCGGTGCCGGCCGCACGTGCGCCTCGCGGGGTCGCCGGTGGCGCCGAACGCGCCGAGATCACGCGCCGAGACCGTTGTCGCTGGCATGGGCCGCTCCCGTGGTCGAGCCTGCTGTCAGGCTCACCGTAAGCCGACTTTTGCCTAGAAAGCAATGGAGTTAAGCATTTGGACACGCAAAAGTCGCCATCAGGCAGTTCTTGTAATGCGGAAGCCACCGCTGGTTTACTGCAACGATGGATCTTCGCGCCGTGCCCTCGGACCCGCCGACGATGGCCCGCCCGACGATGGCCCGCCCGGCGACGGCCCGCCCGGCGACGGCGGGCCAGGTTCTTCAGCTGATCTTGTCTAACCAGGCGAACAGCCGGTCGGAAATCGGCCGCCTCACCGGGCTGTCGCGCACTGCGGTCACCGCGCGCGTCAATCAGCTCATGGCTCAGGCCCTGGTCGTCGAGTATGCGACGACCGAGTCGACGGGCGGGCGGCCTGCTGGGCGGCTCAGCTTCAACGCGTCCGGCGGAGTCGTGCTGGCCGCCTCCGTCGGCCGCAGCCGGATTCAGCTTGCGGTTGCCGACCTAGGGTGCTCGCTGCTCGCCGAAGAGTCGCTCGAGGCTGATCAGGGCAGCGGCCCCCAGCGCTGCCTGCCTGCGGTCGTGGACCGGCTGTATGAGATGCTCTCCGGCTGTGGCCGTCCACTGGCGGACGTGCGGGGCGTCGGCGTGAGCGTGCCGGGCAGCGTGGACCTCAACCGGGGCGCAATGATGAACTCGATCGCGCTCCCGTCCTGGGATGATGTAACACTGGCACCGCTGTTCCGCCGCGATCTTGACGTTCCCGTCCTCGTGGACAAGGACGTCAACGTGATGGCCATCGCCGAGCAGCACGGTCCACTGCGCGACGTGCGGGACCTGCTCATGGTGAAGGCCTCGACAGGCATAGGCGTGGGCATCGTCAGCGGCGGCGCACTGCAGCGCGGTTCACTGTTCGCCGCTGGCGAGCTCGGCCACATCCCGCTCCGCGACAGTACCGGCGTGCTCTGCCGGTGCGGCCAGGCCGACTGCCTCGAGGCCATCGCGGGCGGCTGGGCAATGGTCAAGGCACTCCAGCAAGCTGGCCGCGACGTGCACCACGTCAGGGACGTCGTCGCCATCGCCCTTAAGGGTGACCCCGAAGCCCTGGGCATGATCCGCGATTCCGGGCGCGCCATCGGCGAAGTCCTCTCCGCGGCCGTCACGCTCCTCAACCCGGAGGTCGTCGTCATCGGCGGCGACCTCGCTGGCGCTTACGAGCCGTTTGTCGCTGGACTCCGCGAGACCGTCTACCGGCGCTCGACCGCGCTTTCGACACGGCAGCTCCGCATCGTGGCCAGTACCTTTGGCGAACGCCAGGGACTCGTCGGCTGCGCGGCAATGATCAATCAGTGGATCACCTCCGAGCGGGCCGTCGACGTCGTCGTCGCAGGGCGAAACCGATCGCGGGCATTCGGCAGCTGATGATTGCAAGCGCCCAGGACCGAGCCGCCCCGTCACCCTGCCGGTCACCCACCGCAACCCCCGCGAGGCAACGCGAAACTGCCGTGCGTGCCCGTTCGGTATAATTAATTACCGAGAGCAGTCATCTGGTTTCGGCGCCTGGAATATCAGGGCCTTCGGCCATGGCCCGGCGGCGGTCGCGCTGGGCGATGGCCGCGCGCACGAGCGCGTCGAGGTCCTCGTCGCTGAGCTCCGCGAGCTCAGCGTGCCGGGACGAGTTCTCGGAGATCCCGAAGTCCGGGTCGGCGGAGACGACCGTGGCCAGTTCCGCGACGGTCGGGCCGGCGAAGATCTGGTGAACCGGCAGGTTGACGCCGTAGGTGTCGGCGATGCGGGCCACAAGCCTGGTCGCGGTCAGCGAGTGGCCGCCGAGGGCGAACAGGCTGTCGTGCACGCCGACGGGCTCATCGGCGCCGAGCAAGTCGCCCAGAATCTGGGCCAGGGTCGCCTCGACCGGGTTCCGCGCCTGGGCCCGGCCGACCGCAGAAGACACGTCGCTCCACTGCGGGGCGGGCAGCACGGCCCGGTCCACCTTGGCCGTGGGGGTCAGCGGGAGCGCGGGCAGCGCGACGATGAGCGCCGGGATCATGTACTCGGGCAGCGCGGCGCGCAGGTGCGAGCGGAACTCCCCGAGCAGGTCGGTGCCGGGGCGGGCGGCGGCGCTGCCCCGGCGGGGCACGATGTAGCCGACCAGCGCGGGCTCGCCCGCCCGCGGGGCGGTGACCACGACCGCCTGGCGCACGTCACGATGGGAGCGCAGCGCGGCCTCGATCTCGCCAGGCTCGATCCGGAAGCCGCGGACCTTGACCTGGTGGTCGTTTCGCCCGATCAGTTCCAGGCTCCCGTCCTCCCGCCACCGGCCCAGGTCACCGGTCCGGTACAGCAGTCTCCCCGGCTCGGCGCTCCATGGATCGGGCCGAAATGCCCGCGCGGTGAGCCGCGGCTGGTCGTAGTAGCCGCGGGTGACTCCCCGGCCGGCTACGCAGACCTCGCCCACGACCCCGACCGGCACCGGCACCAGGTGCTCGTCCAGGACGTACATGCGGACGTTATCGATCGGCGGCCCGATCTGGGCTGACTGCGCCGTGCCGGTCACGACACGGGCCGACGACCACACTGCGGTCTCGGTCGGGCCGTACAGGTTCCACAGCTCGCTGCCGGGCACCATCAGCTGCTCCACCAGGTCCGGCGGGAGCTTCTCAGCGCCCGACAGGCGCAGTCGCAGGCTAGCGGGGACACCGCCGGCCGAGGCCAGCAGCCGCCAGGTCTGCGGCGTCCCCTGCATCACCGTCGCGGCGGTCCGCTCGATCAGCGACCGGAGCCGATCCGGCTCGCGGGCCTCGTCGGCCGTCGCGATCACCAGGTCGGCACCGCAGGCCAGGGCCAGCATGATCTCGAACGGGGACATGTCGAACGACATCGCGGTGGCGGCGACGAGGCGGTCGCCGGCGCCGATCGGGAGCGCGCGCCGGAACGAGGCGATCAGGTTGGCGAAGCCCTGGTGCTCGACGGCGACGCCCTTGGGCCGCCCGGTCGAGCCGGAGGTGAACAGGACGTAGGCGAGCGCGCTGGGCGGCACGGGGACCGGAGGAAGGGGTGCCGCGGCTGTGATCGCCGGGTCGTCGACGCGGATCATCTGCGCGCTTTCTGTCACCGCGGTGGCGAGGTCCTGGCGCTCGGCGTCGCAGATGACGAGCCGCAGGCTGGCCCCGCTGGCCATCAGGGCCAGCCGCGCCGCCGGATAGCCCGGATCGAGCGGCACGTAGGCACCGCCGGCCCACCAGACGCCGAGCAGCCCGGTGAGCATGCTGATGCCGCGCCCAGTGCAGAGCCCGACCGTGACCTCTGGGCCGACGCCACGGTCGGCGAGGACCCGGGCGAGCCGCGCGGCGCGATCAAGCACCTCGCCCAGCGGCAGGGACGCCTCGCCATCGGTGACGCGGGACGCTGATGCCCGTAGCAGCGTGCGGATGTCGGCGTACCCGTCACCGGGGGACACGGGCCGGGCCTGCCCCGTGGTCAGGGCCTGGCGCTCGGCGTCGCCGAGCATCGGCAGGTCGCTCACCCGGATGCCGGGAGCGTCCGCGGCGTGCTCAAGCAAGGTCGCCATGCAGCGCAGGAACCGGTCGGCCCATGGCTGGTCCCACAGGTCGGTGCTGTACTCCAGCGACAGCCCGGTGGCCTTGGCGTCGTCCGCGTCCACGTACATGGTCAGGTCCAGCTTCGCGGTCTGCGTGAGCAGCACCCGGGCGCGCGTCGTGATGCCGGGAAGGTTCAGCGTGGGGGGCGTGAGCGACCCGTAGACGAACTGGACCTGGATGAGCGGCGTGTGCGCGAGCGTGCGGTCGGGCGCGAGGTCCTCGACGAGCTTCTCGAACGGGAGCTGCTCGTGGGCCAGCCCGTCCAGCGTGGTGTCCCGGACCCTGCCCAGCAGCTCGGCGAAGGTCGGGTCGCCGTCCAGCGTCACGCGCAGCGCGACGGTGTTGGTCAGCATGCCCAGCATGGTCTCCAGCTCCGCGTGGGTGCGGCCGGCCACCTGGGTGCCGATCAGCATGTCGGTCTGCCGCGCGTAGCGCGACAGTACGGCCACGAAGCCGGTGAGGAACAGCATGAACATGGTGACGTTGGCGCCGTGGGCCACCTCGGCCAGCTTCTCGGTGATGGCCGCGTCGAGGTGGAGCGTCGCCACCCCGCCGCGGCTGGACTGGCGGGCGGGCCTGGGCCGGTCCGTGGGCAGCGCGAGCACCTGCGGGGCACCGCGCAGGTGCTCGCGCCAGTAGCCCAGCTGCCGCTCAAGCGCCTCGCCGCGCATCCGGTCCTGCATCCACACCGCATAGTCGCCGTGCTCCAGCCACAGTGCCGGCAGCTGCGCGGGCACGCCGGTCACCTCAGCCCGGTAGCATTCCGACAGCTCATCGACCAGGATCTTCATCGACGCGCCGTCGCTGATGCTGTGGTGGAGGACCAGAACGAACAGGTGCCGGTCCGGTCTCGCCGCGACAAGCGCGGCCCGGATCAGCGGCCCGGCCGCCATGTCAAACGGCTGGCGTGCCAGCTCGTCCGCGATCGCCTCGGCTCGCCGCGCTCGCTCGTCACCGTCCAGTTCCGTCGGCAGCTCGACGCGCTCGATCGGTACCGTGCCGGCGTCCACGACGACCTGCTCGGGCACTCCATCGAAGGCGACGATGCTCGTGCGCAGCACGGCGTGCCGCGCGATTATGGCGTCCATGGCGCGCTGCAGCGCGCCGGCGTCGAGCGAGCCGTCCAGCCAGAACGCGTAGGGCATGTTGTAGGCCGCCGAGCCCGGCAAGAGCCGGTCGACGAACCACAGCCGCTGCTGCGCGAGCGAAACCGGGAAGCGCATGAGAACCTACCTCGGGGTACTGCCGTTCCTGGCGGCGAGCGCGGCCGCCAGGCCGGCCACGGTTGGGTCGGAGAAGATCGCGCGAACGGGCAAGTCGACGCCGTAGGCGTCGCGGATGCGGGCCATCAGCCGCGTCGCGGTCAGTGAGTGGCCACCGAGCGCGAAGAAGTTGTCGCTCACCCCAACTGGGGACGGCAGCGTGAGGATCTCCGCGACCATGGCCGCGAGCCGCGACTCGACCGGCGTCCGCGGCGCGACTGGCGCCGTGCCGGATGCGGCGCCCCAGTCCGGCTCGGGCAGCACGCGGTGATCGATCTTCCCGCTGCCGGTAAGCGGCAGCGCGGGCAGCACCATGAAGGCGGCCGGCACCATGTAGTCCGGGAGCACCTCGCGCAGCCGCTCGCGCAGCGCGGCGGGTGGCTGCCTGGCGCCGGAGCGGGTGACCAGGTAGCCGACGAGCCGGACGTCATCGCCCGCGCCGCGGGCCGACACCACGGCCTGCGCGATGTCCTCCTGACGCCGCAGCACCGCCTCGACCTCGCCGCTCTCCACCCGGTATCCGCGGATCTTCAGCTGCCGGTCAGCGCGGCCGGCCAGCTCGATCCGCCCGGGCCCGCGCCACCGGCCGATGTCGCCGGTCCGGTACATGCGCGCGCCAGGCCGCCCGCTGAACGGGTCGGGGGCGAACCGCTGCCCGGTCATGCCAGGCAGGCCATGGTAGCCGGTGGCAACCCCCGCGCCTGCGATGCATACCTCCCCGAAGACTCCAGGCGGGACCGGCCGCAGCTGGTCATCGAGGATGTACAGCCGGGTCCCCGCGATGACCGCCCCGATCTCGATCGACGCGGGGGAGGGGGCGACGGCGTCGCCGCCGGAGTAGATCGTGGTCTCGGTCGGGCCGTACAGGTTCCACAGGCGGACGTCCGGGCCAGCCCCGATCGCGTCGGCAAGGTCCCGGGGCAGCGGCTCCCCAGCAGTCATCCGCAGCCTGACGCCGGCCGGCACCCCGCCGGCGTCGGTGAGCATCCGCCAGCCCGCCGGCGTCGCCTGCATCGCCGTTGCCCCGCTCTCGGTGAGCAGGTCACGCAGCCGGGCCGCGTCCCGGGTGTGCTCGGCGTCGGCGACCACCACGCGCCCACCGGCCAGCACCGGCGCGATCAGCTCGACCAGGGCGATGTCGAACGCGAAGGTCGACACCGCGACGAACCGGTCCTCGGGGCCGAGGGCCAGCAGCGGGCCCACGGCGGCGAGCAGCGCCGCGATGCCGCCCTGCGTCACGCTCACGGCCTTGGGCCGGCCGGTCGATCCAGAGGTAAAGATCGTCACGGCGGTGGCCGACGGCGGGAGGCCCGCCACCGGCTCGGCCTGGCTGCCAGCACCGGCGTCGCTGTCGCTGTCGCTGGCCAGCGTTGCCAGGTCCACGACCGGGATCGGGGGCGCGCCGGGGGGCAGGCCGGGCGCGCCGGGGTCGCTGCTGTCCACCACGATCGCGCGCGCGCCGGCGTCAGCGAGCATGGCGGCCAGCCGCTGGGCCGGGTAGATCGGGTCCATCGGCACGTAGGACGCGCCGGCGTTCCAGATGCCCAGGATTGCCGGCAGCAGCCGGGCGCCGCGGGGCATCAGGATTGCGACGCGGTCGGACACGCCGACGCCGTGCCCGCGGATGTGGGCCGTGATCCGCCCCGCCAGCTCCCGCGCGTTTTGCCCGGACAGCTCCCGGCTCGCGTCGGCGATTACCACGCGGTCGCCCGTGCACGCCGCGTGCAGCAGCTCCACGGCGGTGGTCTCGGGGCCGGGGACCAGCCCGCCCCCCGGCCACTCCCGCGTGACGAGGGCGACGTCCTCGGGCGACATGATGTCCGCGTCACCGACGAGCTGCTCCGGGTCGGTGGCCAGGCGGCGCAGGATCGCGATGAAGCCGTCGGACACGAGCTGGCCGGTGGCCGGGTGGAATAGGTCGCTGTTGTAGTTGACTCGCGCCCGCAGCCCGGGCGGCGCGTCGGTGACCGTCAGCTCGATCTCGAACTTGGTGGTGCCGTTCTCGATGGGCTCAGGGTGCCAGCGCAGCCCGCCCCGGTCCGGCACCGCCCACGACTCCTCCATTGCGAACATCACCTGCAGGAGCGCCATCCGTGCCGGGTCCCGGTCAGGATTGACCAGTTCCACGACCCTGGCAGTCGGCAAGTCCTGGTGAGCGAGCGCCTGGATGGCCACGGCGTGGACGGAGCGCACCAGGTCCTGAAGCGTTGCCTCCCGGTCGATCCGGACACGGATGATCACGGTGTTCATGAACAGCCCGATGACCGACTCGGCCTCCGGCCGGGTCCGGGCGGCGGCCGGCACTGACAACAGCACGTCGTCGCGGCCGGCCAGGCGGGACAGCACCACCGCGTACGCGGTCAGCAAGACGGTGAACTGCGTGGTCTGCAGCCTGGCGGCGAGCTGCCTGAGCGCGGCGGCCAGAGCGGGATCGAGTCCCGCGTCGATGCCTCCGGCGGCGAACGTCTGCCGTGGCGGATAAGGCTTGTCGACGGGCAGCGGCAGCGTCGACGGGGCGCCGGCCAGCGCGTCCCGCCAGAATCGCTCGGCCGGCGCGCAAGCGCCCTCCTCGGCATGCTCGAGTTGCCAGAGCGCGAAGTCGGCGTACTGAATCGGCGGTTCCTCGATGACCGGGCCACCGCCGCGGCTGATCGCCTCGTAGTCCGCCGACAGCTCGTCGAACAGGATCCGGCACGACCAGCCGTCGGCGACGATGTGGTGCGCCACCAGGGCGAGCACGTGCGACCGCGGTCCCAGCCGTACCAGCGTGGCCCGGACGAGCGGCCCGGCGGCCAGGTCGAAGGGGACACGGGCCAGGTCGAGGATCACCGCCCGGGCGGCCGGCTCCCGCTGGTCAGCGGGCAGGTCCTCCAGGGACGTGATAGCCAGCGGCGGCGTGGCCGCCTCGTCGTCGATCACCTGCACAGGCAGGCCGGACTCGTTGCGGAAGGTGGTGCGCAAGGCCTCGTGCCTGTCCAGCAGTGCCTCCCAGGCCGCCCGCAAGGCGTCAAGGTCGAGCGCGCCATCCAGCCACAGCGCCCACGAGATGTTGTAGGCGGCGCACCGGGGTCCATCTGGGCCAGCAGCCACATGCGCCGCTGGCCGAATGACGCGGGAAACTCATACACTGCCACGATCAGCCTTCCGGTCGGTGGAACGCTGCGGGTGACGAGCCGGCGGCCGAGCGCGTGCCATCCACGCGATAGCCGCTGCGGTCCCGGCGGCTGATGCTCGCCAGCCGCGCGGCTGATCGCGCCGCGTCGATGGCCGCGGCACTGGCGGTCAGGGTGGGGGCCTCGTAGAACGTGGCCATGCTCAGTTCCACGCCGAATGCCTCGCGGATCCGGAACATCAGCCGAGCCGCCGACAGGGAGTTGCCGCCGAGTGCGAAGAAGTTGTCCTCGCGGCCGACATCGCCGTCGCGGTCGCCGTCGGCAGGAAGCAGCCGCTCCCAGATGTCGGCGAGCCGCTCCTCGGTGGGACCGTGCGGCCGGGTGACCAGCCCGCGGGACTCCCGCTCGGGCGCGGGCAGCGCGGCCCGGTCGACCTTGCCGTTGGCGTTCAGCGGGAACCGGTCGAGCACCTTGAACGCGGTCGGCACCAGGTAATCAGGAAGGCGGGCCGCGACGAAGTGGCGCAGCATCGACGGTCGCAGCGAGTGCGGGCCGGTGCCATCGGCCGGCGTCACGTAGCCGATCAGGTGCCGCTGCGCGTCCTTCCCCGCGACGACGACGACCGACTCCCGCACGCCTGGGTGCGCTCGCAGGACCGCCTCCACCTCACCCGGCTCGACGCGGAAGCCGCGGATCTTGACCTGATCGTCGGCTCGGCCGACGAATTCCACGATCCCGTCAGCACGCCAGCGAGCCAGGTCACCGGTCCGGTACAGCCGCGCGCCGCGTCCCGAGGGATCGGGCACGAACGCCCGCGCCGTCGCGGCGGCGTTGCCGGTGTAGCCGCGGGCCAGGCCGTCCCCGCCGGCGTACAGCTCTGCGGTCACGCCAATCGGCGCGGGCCGCCCGCTGGAGTCCAGGAGGTGGACGGTGGTCTGCTGGATCGGGCGGCCTATCGGCACCGTCAGCCCCACCTGGTCCGGGTCGGTCATGACATGACACGTAGTGAAGGTGGTGTTCTCCGTGGGTCCGTACCCGTTCACCAGGGGCTTGCCACGGCGCGCGGCCAGTACGGCGCGCACCGTGTCGGGATTGAGCACGTCGCCACCTGCCAGCAGCAGGCGGACGCCGGCCAGCGCCTCCATGTCCTCCTCCGCCAGTTGGTGAAACAGCCCCGCGGTGAGCCAGGCGACCGTCACCCCGGTGCCGCGCAGCAGCCGTCCGATGTCCGGCAGCCCGAGCGGTCCCGGTGGCGCGATCACGATCGTGGCACCGGTCAGCAGCGCGCCCCAGATCTCGAGGGTCGACGCGTCGAACGCCACCGGGGCCATGTGGAGGATCCGCTCGCCTGGGCCAAGCGCGGCGAACGCCGGGTCGCTGACGAGCCGGATGACGGCCCGGTGCGGCACCTCGACGCCCTTCGGCGCTCCCGTCGAGCCCGACGTGAAGCTGATGTAGGCCAGGCTCAGCGGCTGGCAGGCGCCTGGCGGCGGCGCGACCTGATCGACGTCGCCGTCGGCTCCAGGCCTTGATGGACGATCTCCACGCCGGCCATCGGGGGTAGCGTGGCGGCTGTCTCCGCAGTGGCCAGAACGAGCCGTGCCCCGGTCGCGGCGATCATCGCGGCGACGCGGGACGCCGGGCTGCCGACGTCGACCGGCAGGTAGGCCCCGCCGGCCTTCAGCACGGCCAGGAGGGTGACGAGGAGGTCGGCGCCGCGCTTCATCGCGACCCCGACTGGCGTGCCGGCGCCAACGCCGCGCCGGCGCAGCAGCCATGCCAGCGCGCTGCTGCGCCGGTCCAGCTCGGCGTAGGTCATGGAGCCGCCGCCGAAGGCCAGTGCCGTCGCGCCCGGGTCCCTGGCGACCTGGGCCGCGAACAACGTGCAGATGGTGGTGTCCGCGGGGTGAGCGGCGCCAGTGCGGTTCCACCCGGCGATGATGCTGGCCTCCGACGCCCTGCCGAGGTCCAGGCCGGCCAGCGGGGCCGTTGCCTTGCTGGCCATCTCGATCAGCGTGTCCCTCAGCTGGCTGAGCATCCGCGCCGCGGCGCCGTCGGCGAAACGGGATCGATCCCAGGCAAGCGACAGGTGGATCTCCGGCTCGTCGAACGCGCGCAGGGTCAGCGGGTACGACGGCAGCCGCTCCACCCGGGCCGAGGCTGGTGCCGCGTCCGCGCCCCGCAGGCCAGTGTGCAGGCCACGCCGGTCGAACATGAGCAGGGTGTCAATGAGCGCCGTGTCCGCGGGCAGCCCGGCGCGGCCCAGGATTGATGCCATGGGCGTGCGCTGGTGCTGCCTGACCTGGCGGATGCCGTCGCTCACCGCGGTGAGCAGCGTGCGCACCGTCGCGTCTTCATCAACGCGGACGCGCAGCGGCACCGTGTTGATTAGCGGTCCGATGACGGCGTCCGCATCGGGAAAGCCATCGCGGCGCGGCGAGCGCGTCACCGTCAGGACGACATCGCTGACGCCGCCGTAGCGCGCCCGCAGCAGTGCCCAGGCGGCGGTGATCATGGCGCTGGCGGGCAGCCCGGCGGCGCTGGCCGAGCGCCGGATCAGGTCGGAGTCGGCGCGCGACAGCACCGTCTGCGCCGTGACCGTCTCCCCGGTCCCGGTCGCCGGCCCGCCAAGATAGCCGGGCAGCGTCCGGGGGACCGCGATGCCGGTGAGGTAGTCAGTCCAGAACTGCTCGCAGGCCGGTGAGTCCGCCTCCTCCAGCCCATCATCAGGGAAGCGCATGGAGCTGAGGATCATCCCGCGCTGAGCGGGCAGGGGAAGGTACTAGTCCGGCGATCCGGAGCGTGGTGCCGGAGCCCGCATCGCCGGGGATTGCCATGACGCCGTCGGTGCCGTGTCATTCGGCACCAGTTTGCTCATGCTCACGCATCCAGCGTCGTAGTGACGCGGGCCGCATGTCGGTCCAGGTCTCGTCGATGTAGGCCAGGCACTCCTCCTCGGTGCCCGTGAAGCCATCGCGGCGCCACCCGGCCGGCAGGTCCCGTCCCACTGGCCAGATCGAGTACTGCTCCTCGTCATTGACCACGACCGCGTGCGGCCGCGCCGGCCCGTCAGGCATCAGCTGGTCCTCCTTCGCCGTCAGGACGCGAACAGGGTGTGGTGCGAGTGCAGGCCGCTGGCTTCAATCATTAGGCCTCCTCGAAGGCAAGGAACGCTACATGCGGCCAAAAACTGGCACCTTAACATATTTGGAGTGCAAGCGCGATGTCACGACATAAGGCTAGAGGTAATAGTTCGGTTGAGGCAATGGCTGTCGCGCTGACGGCCGCCAGCCGTGCCGATAGCGCCGGCCCGATCCGCGCGACCAGCTCGGGTAGCAGCATGTGCCGATGGTCGCAGTCGAGTTCGATCGCCTCGATCGGCCCGTCGACGAACGACCGCCAGATCTCCGTCTTCTCGGCCAGCCCAGGCGGGTTGCTGCTCGCGGAAAAGAACAGCAATGGAGAGTGCACGACGCCTGGCTGATGGGTGCACGCCACGACGGCGTTGTTCCGGATAACCCGCTGCAGCGCGCGAATACGCTGCTCTGGCCACTCATCCAGCCCCAGGCCCGGCTGGCGCCGCACCAGTTCCGGCATGCGCGCGTCCGGGTCCGGGTCATCCGGGGTCAGCGCGGGCACGTAGCCGAATTGCGCGAGCACCATGTTGTAGAACATCCACGGCTCGTTGCTCGGCGGGATCGCGGCGATGTCCGCCAGGTTCGAGTCCAAGATGACGAGCAGCCCGATCTGCTCGCCGCGCCGCTGCAGTTCCTCCGCGATCGCGAAGGCGACGTTCCCGCCCAGCGACCAACCGAACAGGTGGTAGGGACCGGCTGGCTGCACCCTGCGGACCTGGTCGGCGTAATCCTCCGCCATTTCCCGCATGCTGGTCGGCAGCGGCTCGGGCCGCCGCAGGCCACGCGCCTGCAGGGCATACAGCGGGTAGCGGACGTCGACATGCGGGAGCAGCGCCAGGTAGGACCAGCTCAGCCCGATCATCGGGTGCGCGAAGAACAGGGCGGGACCGTCGCCTCCAACCCGCATCGGCATGACCAGGTCAAGGATGCCTGCCGCGGCCTTGGCTGTCGCGCGGAACACCCGCAGCGACCGCATGTCCGTGACGGGGATCGGCCGTCCGCCTGTGGTCGTGGTGCCGTTCTTGGTGGTGGTGTCGCTCACCGGTGCCCTCCGCAGCCGCACGTCCTGCGGAACCCGCCCGCCCCTCGCCAGCAGCCGCCCGTGTGTGCGATGGTTCGCCAGCATGATGTCATCTCGGCACACCTCACGTTACGAGCGGGCAGACGCGTCGACCAGGTAAGCGTGACGACGGTGGTGCCACCGTGATCCCGCCTTCCTCAGAGATATACTCCCATCTAGGCGCACGACGGACAATGCACGCACATGCGGTAAATTCCAGAGTAATGTGGGTATTGACATTTTACCCTGGCTGTGTCATCCCGACAATGCTCTCCAGGCGATCGGCCGCGGCCGGAGCCGCCGGCGGCGGCGAATGAGTCCCCACCACCTGCGCGGCCACGGCAGGCAGCACTGCTAGCGGATGCGTCAGCTCCATCACACTCGTGGCCAGGGTGGCCCAGCGCACGCCGTGGAGGTGCGCCGCCAGCGCATGCTGGTCAACGACGGCCATGTCAGGCTGGTACTCGGTCACGCACGGTCAGCCGTGGGCAGCATGAAGTGGTCAGTAAAGAGACAGTTGCGACAGGAGATTGAATCTGTTAACGTTTTGCCCGGATGGCTGAAAGCGACGGAATGCTGTGACAGATAAAGTCATTGTCCGGTTCGAGGGCGACGATTCCGGCATCGAGGATCTTAGCTGGGGGCAGCAGGAGATCTGGTCCGTTATGCGGGAGAAAGGAAGCTCCCTGCCGCTAGGAGGCGTCCGCACGCTACCGCGAACCGGGCGAGGTGCCGGCCGCCGTCGCTGGCCGGCCCGGTGACCGCACTGCAGCCGATGGAGCAGGCCAGGCGGCAGCGCAGCCCGGGCGGCCGCCGCGCGCACGAGGCATCGATGCGCGGCTGCCTACGTGCCGTCGATCGGTCACGCCTTCCGGCACTGATTGTACGGACACCAGAAAGAGGTGGAACATGAGCGACAGCGCCGAGCGGGAACGCGTCATGGACAGCATTTACGCCGTCTTGCCGAGGGTGCTCGCCACCAGCCCTGCGGCCGGGCCAGAGCTTTCCGAGAAGACGCGCCTGATGGATGATCTCGGCATGACGTCGGTGGCCATGCTGGAGCTGATGCTGGGGCTGGAGGACGTCCTGGACATCCAGATGGACGTCGAGGAAATCCAGCCGGACGACGTGGCCTGCATCGGCGCGCTGGCTGACTTTGTCGCCGGACAGCTGAAGGTGGCGGACGGCGACTGAGCCGGGAGAGGCCAAGCACCGCCTCGTGCTCGGGGAGGGACTCGCGCCGCTGGCCAGCGGCGACGTGCCGGGCTGGCGGTCAGTGCCGCTGCCGCCGGGTCAGCCGCCAACGGGAGTCTGGCCGGTAGTTATGCCTGGTTCACATGGTCTTTTCGGCCCCGCGGGTCAGCGAGCTCGCGGTCGGCCTGGGCACGCAGGGCGCGCACTTCCTCGCCGAGGGCACTGAGCGCGGCTGCCTCATCCCGCCCGGCCTGGATTCTTGCCCTGACGAGCCGGGTGCCCAGGCCGGCGGCGGTGCCGAGCGGATGAATGCTGACGGCGAGCGCGACGCCCACGCTGACCGCGTGAGCCATGCCGGTCTCCCGCAGCTGGCGCGCTACCGTTTGCTTGGATCCTTGCTTGCCTGCTGTCTCGGCAGGCTGGCCGTGGAGCGGTATACCTGCCAGGTACTGCGCGACCAGCTCCCAGTGGTCCTTAGCCGCGCAGTTGCCGACGGCGCGCTGGCCTTGCATGAGTTCTAGGTCCAGCCCGCGCCCGTCATCTGCGCGAGCCAGCCGGACCCGGTCGGCATCTCCGCACAGCGAGCCGAACGCGCCATGGTTGATCAAATCGACGAGGAGCTGCCTAAACTTGACCTGCCTGTCCGGGCTTCGCCACATCCCCTGCTCGGCCGGGGTCAGCTGGGCGTCGAGGCCACGCCCGGTCCTGGGTGCGAGCCGGGTCAGGTTCAGCCGCTGCATCGGCTCGGCCAGCTCGTGCGGCCATCGACCGAGTGCCAGGTCATCGGGGCCGATCACTCCGGCACACAGCACGCTGTACAGGTAAAAGGCAGCGAGCCGCTGGCGTCCGGCATCCTCGACCACCTCGTCGAGCGATGGCGGATCAGGGACGCGGTGCCGGGCGTCGGCAACCTGTTCGGCAAGCGGGTCGTCAGCCGCCATGGCCAGCGCCTGGCCCGATCCCAGCCCGGCCCTCAAGCTCCGCGACACGATCGATCAGGTCGACAATCAGCGCGTGCTGAGCGCGCCCAACCTCGGTCAGCAGCTCAACGTCCCCGCGCAACTCGTCCCACGCGTCTTGCTGGCCGACTTTCCGCGTGACGGTCTTCGACGCACCCTTGGCCAACTCGGCCACGGCCGTGGCCTGCTTGACGCGGTCCTGTTGTCCTGCGTCCGACAGAGCCTGGCGCGTTCTGTCGGCGAACGAACGGTGGTGTTCGGTGTCAGCCAATGGCTTGTGCTCCCTGGACCGGCGCTGCCCTGCGTGAAGGGGGATGTTGTAGCCAGCCTGCCCGGTCGCACGAGCGGCTATGCATGCCGAAGGCTATAGGGCGAGTGAGGTCAGGTCAGGTCCTTGACGAGCTTGATGGCGCCGTCGGCGTCGACCCGCATCTGGATGCCGGTGATGTAGCGTGCGAGTAACTTGGGGGTGGCGGGCAACCTTCTTGCCCGGGCGCAGTCTCTACTACGTGGACCAAATGGACACCCGGCCTCCCGGGGCGGCGCCCGTCGCGTCGGACTGGCAGGTCACTAGCCTTTACCGGGCGCACGCGCTGAGCCTGGCCAGGCTAGCGCTGTTGATGCTGGGCGACGCTGATGCCGCGCAAGACGTGGTGCAGGACGCCTTCCTCGGCCTCTACCGCCGCTGGGACAAGCTCGCCAGCGCCGAGGCCGCGCCCGCCTACCTGCGCTCCAGCGTACTCAACGGCTGCCGGACGGTGCTGAAGCGGCGGTCACGGCCGGCCATCCACGCCGCTGGGGAACTGCTGGAGTCGGCTGAGGCGGCCGTGCTGCACACGGAGGAGCACCGCGCGGTGCTGGCCGCGATCCGGCGACTCCCGGCCCGGCAGCGTGAGGCGCTGGTGCTGCGCTACTACCTCGACATGACCGAGGACCAGGCCGCGCGGGCGATGGGAGTCACCCGCGGCACCGTGAAGTCCGCCACGTCCCGGGCCATCGCCGCCGTTGGCCGGATGCTGAAGGAGGAATCATGGCCCGCTCGAAGACGAGATCCGCGACACCCTGCGGTCGGAGGCGACTCGCCTGCGCGAGGTGCGCCCGCTGCGCCTGGCGCCTGCGGGCGCCCACGACGGGGCACAGCCGGCGGGCCGCACGCGCCGGACGGGCTGGCTGCTGACCTGGCGAGGCCCGGCCGTGGCCGTGGCCGTGGTGCTGCTCGCCGCCGCCACCCTGGTAACCCTCAAGTCGGCTGAGGGCCGGCACCGGGCCCGGCGAGTTCTAGCGGCGTCGCTGGCCCTGCGGGCACCCCGAGGTACTACGTCACCATTGGCGCGGTGCGGAGCGCCGGGACCTTTCGAGGCTTGGGGATCATCGCGGGCGATGAGCAGACCGGTCGCACGCTCGGCAGCTTCCTTCTTGGCGCGGCAAACGTGTCGTCCGGGAGAGTGAGTGGCGGGGCGGACGACCGGACATTCGTCGTGGAGGTCGCCTTGGCCCAGAGTTCATCGTTCAGTCCCCCGGTCCTAGGACCCAGAATGTGGTACCTGGTGCGGATCGTTCCCGGCTCGGCCAGTCCCTTCCGGGTGAGAAAGCTGCCGATCAAGTCACCGCCGCCCGGGGGCGTCAATGCCATGGCCCTGTCCGCCGACGGGAGCGAGCTAGCAGTCGCGTACGGCACCGGCAAGAACCCCGTCCAAGACCCTCGCAAGGACGCACCCAAGGAGGTCCGCCGGTCGGTCACGCTCAGCATCTACTCGGTCGCCACCGGGCGGCTGCGGCATTCCTGGTCTGGCACGATGAGCGCATCCTCCGCCGACCCGTTCCTGATTAGCGACCTGAGCTGGGTCGGCGACAGTACCGTGGGGTTCGCGGTCACCTATAACCCGCAGGTCAGCGAGGAAGTCCGGACACTGGACCTCAGCGCGGCCGGCGCTGATCTTCTCACCGCCAGCCACGTCGTCTGGTCGCAGTACGTCCGCGGGCCCGGGGCGACATCTACCACGAGGACACCCCGCGGGCGTGCGGCACGCCCACGCTCACCGCGAACGGGCAGGCGGTGGTGTGCGGCAATGGCATCTACTCAGCCGGCGACAAGCGCCTGACGGCCGTGTGGCTGGCGTACCCGCTGGCGACGCCCGCGCGGCCCCGCGTGATCGGCAGCGTCCTCCAGCCGAAGGACGTGTCCAGCGTCAGCCCCGTCTCGGTCGACTGGGCGAACGCGTCAGGCACCGAGGTGATCGGCTCCTGGCTCCCCACGGTCGTAACATTTCCCGGCGGCGTGAAGAGGTGGAATTCGACCGGCTTCAGCGGCTTCGTCGGAGGTGGGACAGTCAGGCAGTTCCCCCGGATCGGCGGCCCCGACGTGACCTGGTAGGCCGACGGATTAGAGGGACGATCAGGACCTTCGCGCGCGGGTCCGGCGACGCTGCTCGCCTGGCACCGTCGGCTGGTCGCGCGCAAGTGGGACTACACGAGCCGCCGGCGTCCTGGGAGGCCGTCTACGGCCGCAGTGATCCGGAAGCTCGTGATCCGTATCGCGACGGAGAACCCCACATGGGGGCACCGGCGGGTGCAAGGCGAGTTGGTCAGGCTCGGCCACCGCGAACCCGGATGGCTCATGGACGACGCAGGCAGCCCGGAACCAGGTGATGGACCTGGGCCAGCGCGTGGCCACGGTCAGGTTTCTGATCAGGGACCGTGCGGGCCAGTTCACCAGCTCTTTCGACGCCGTGCTCACCGCCGAGGGCATCAGGATCCTGGCCAGCCCGCCACAGGCTCCCCGAGCGAACGCATCCCCGCGTTGCTACCGGAAACGCAGGTCGCGGCCCCGAATCGTATTTCCGAGTCCCACACCCGCCACACGCGCCTTTCAGGAAATCTCTCGCACCTTTCTCGGCCGCCTCTAGGCGATGGGCCGCTTTTGGCTTACGTTAGGTAGGTCCGGAGGGGCGATCCGTGCAAGCCTGAGGGGGAACAATGACGTCAATGAATACCGAAGAAGAATCCGATTCCGAGCTTACGCTGGCCGATCAAGGCAGGCAGGCATGGGATTCCACGATTGAGCGAATGATGGCCGCTGTCATGGCCGAATACTCCGAGGAGGTAACCGAGGACGACGTCATCGGGTACCTGCGCGACGAGCTCGAGCTCGCGGACCCGGAAGACGACGGGGAGGGCGGCGAAGACGGCGGATTCGGCTTCGACAGCGAGGAAGAACTACTCCGCTACATCTTCGAATTGGATAGCGTCACGGCCGATGGCGTGTACGATCACGTGTTCGGCCAGCCCTCCAGCGAGGACGAGACCGGAAGTGGCGACGAGGACTCGGACGAGGAGGACGAGGGCGGCCCGGTGCTGATGATCGCCGAGGCCGACGAGCCGGACGAGGTCGCGCTCGACCCCTATTACAGCAGCGACGAGGACGAGGCCCCGCGAACCGGGCCGAATTCGACTTCGTGCTCGCGGTCGCCCGGGCCGCCGACGCAGGACTCGAAAATTACCAAAAGATCCTGCCCAACGAGCAGGACATGTTCAAACAGATCACCCTCATGGTCTTTCAGATCAGCAAATTCAAGGAAGACAAGAAAACCGCGTCCTTCCCGCGCCAGTTCTTCCCCATCCAGTTTGCCCGGCCGACCGACTGGCCCGCCTTCTGCCACGCGATGGCGCGCGCCAAGCGAGTGGACTGGAAGGTCAAGCCGACCACCCAGCCCATTCCGGCCAGGCGCACCACCCGCATGCGCGGCGTGAAGCCGACGATATTGACCTCGCTCGTCACCCAGCCCGCCGCTAAGCAGCTAAAGCCGCCGCCGCGCAAGCGGGTCGCGAAGGGCGGCGCGAAGCCGCCGAAGCCGCAGAAGCCGACCGTCTACGAGTTCAGCTTCCCGATCTGGGACGAGGCGACGTGCTGGGAGGTGCCGTTCCGCGGCCGGCAGCTGAAGACCCCGGACAACAAGCCCGGGCGGAGCTGGCCGCAGATCGCGCTCGCGCTCGATGACCTGGCGCGGCAGTTCGGCCAGGTGTTCGCGGCCAGCGCCCAGCAGGACGCCCTGGAAAACGTCGGGACCCGCGCCCTCGGCACTGCCATCCTGTTCATCCTGGCCGGCCGCGGCAATGAGGTGCGCAAGGCCCTCATCGGGGCCGGCTTCAAGAACTTCCCCGCCGCCGAGTCGGTGATCCTGGAGTTCATCACCCTCGCCTACGGCATCGAGGGCGCCCGCCTCAGCTTCGCCCAGCTCGACACCGTGCTGCAGCTCGCGAACATCGCCTCCGGCGCCCGGTTCCGCGCGGCGAGCGGAACCGAGGGCCGCAGGCACACGTTCCTCAACGTGTACTCCTGGGTGCGCACGTTTCCCGAGGGGCCCGAGCATGTCTACGTCGAGGGCATTTACACGTACAACGCCAAGGGCGAAAAGCAGCGGGAGCTGACCCAGTACCAGGGATTCACCCGCGCAAAGCTCTTCCAGAGCCTGCAGAAGAAGATGGCCAGCGAGTCCTCCGGGGGCGAGCTCACCAGCAAGAGCGGGAAGTCGGTGGGCAAGAGCCTCTACAGCCACAGCGCCGCGCACGTGAAGGTGGTCAAGCTGCTGAAGGGCGACAAGCTGGTCACCGCGGCCCTGTGGCAGCAGGTCCGGCACGTCAGCGACGCCCAGCGGCGGCAGGTGCACGCGGACCGCTTCGGGGTGATGGGGCCGATCCGGCTCTACAACCTGATCGCCGGCGTCCTGCACAGCCGGCGGGAAGCGATCGGGAACAAGTCCGCGCAGCAGGTCGCGGCCGACCTGATCGAGGCGTTCGGGTGCTTCTTCGCCGGCCAGCGGCCGGCGGCTGGCAACGCGTTCCGCGACTTCCTGCCGACGTCCAGCGGGGCCAGCTTCGACGGCCTGGTCACCATCATCCGGCAGCAGGAGGGCGTGCAGCAGGCCGACGGCGACGCGCTCGGCGTGGTGTGCTTCGTGCTCGCCGACAATACCGCGGAACGGCTCAAGGCCCTGGACGACTTGTGGGCCGAGGCTCCGGGCCAGGTGGCAGCGGCGGTCGCGGAGCTGGTGCGCAAGCGCTTTTCCCACAGGGGCCAGCCCGCGCTGCACCTGGCGGCGCGCACCGGCCGTCCCTGGCTGGTCCGGCTCGCCCTCGAAGCCGGGGCCGACGTGACCGCGGAGAACGACCAGGGCGAGACCGCCCAGGCCTTCGCGGGCAAGGCGGCCGACGCAGAGATCGCCAAGGCGCTCAGCGCGGCGCAACAGCGGCAGCGGGGCAGCCAGCCGGCGGCGATCCCGCAGGCGTGGTCGGCGTTCTTCGACGAGACCAAGCCAGGCGCCGACTGGCTCACCGACGCCGACGTGCGCCGCCTGCTGCTCGCCGCGAACCTGGCCAATACCGAGGTCATGACGGCGGTCGACATCTTCACCGCCCCGGACGCGCTGGCGACCTTCATCCGCGACAACTACCTCGGCCAGCTGGCGGCCGGCCAGGTCCGCCAGTACACCGTGGTCCCGATCAACTTCAGCAGCAGGCACTGGGCGACCCTGGTGATCGTGCAGAACCCGGCCCGGCGGTCGCAGCCCGGCCTCTACTTCTTCGACTCGCTCGGCGCCAGCGAGGCGAAGCAGCAACTGGTGCTGACCATGCTCCGGGCCACCGGCGTCTACATCAACGCCACCGCGCTCACTGACCTGTCGGCCTCGCTGCAGACCGACGGGTACACCTGCGGAAGCTGGCTGGTGTTCGCGGCGACCAGGATCGTCGCGGCCCTGGCGGCGGGCCAGGGCACCGTCGCGATCAGTGCGGCCCTGGCCGGGTTCGCCGCGACCGCGAAGGCCACCCACGCGACCAACCTCGCCTCCCGGACCGCATAACGCCCAGGCAGCTGGCGACAGCGGACAGCGCGGTCCGCTGTCGCCGGCCGGTCAGCTCGCCGACACGTCCGGGCCGCAGGCTGCCAGTTAGTACCGTAAACGGAACCCCGGCAGTCGGCAGCGTCGCGGCGCCGCGCGATCACCCCGACGGCGTCTGCCCGCCTGGGCGCGGACCACGCCGGCAGCAGGATGTGCGTCGCCCCGCATGAGCGGCACCGCCCCCGCCCGCAGCCCCACGCCCGCAGCCGCCCGGTCCCGCACGAGGGGCAGGCCAGCGCGCCAGACGCCAGGTCCGCGGCGGCGTCCGCCCCCGCACACGCCGACGGTAGCCAGAACCGGGACCGGTGAAGCCACTTATCCGCGCCGTCCACCGGAATTCCCTGGACCGATGCCCAGGGTGCGCAGCCTAATCCTCATCGCTTCCCCTTCGGCCACCCTGGATACTCCAGCCAGCAAGCTTCTCGCGTGCGCTTCTGCCTCACGGGCCTGCAACTGCCCGTCGGCCGATCACGACGGCTCGTGCAGCGACTGGAACTGCGCTATCAGCGACGAAATGTCTTTACCCATCTCTACTTGAGTGAGGAGGATGCCGACCGTGCCGTCCGGGTCGACGAAGAAGTCTGTACCCAATCCGCCGGACCAGCCAATGCGGTCGCGCTGCGACCCCCCTGTCTTCACGGCCACGCCAAAGCCCACTGCCCTTAAGTTCTCGGACTTGTGTCCGCTGGTGGGAGGTTTGACGGGGTTATCGTGAGGTCGTAGGTGGCTTCCTCGGTTGGCCATTTCCTGCGCTCGGCCTTGGTCCTTCCGGATGTCCGTTTCCTGTTTTCCCTGTTCAGTGGCTGGGCGGCGATGGCTGTGGTGAGGGGCGCGAGCGGGTCGCCGGTGCCGGAGGGGCGCTTTCCGCAGTGGGGGCAGCATGTGTCGGCGGTGACGTGGTCGCGGACGAGGGCGAGGACGGCGGCGAGGGAGACGGCGGCGATGCCGGTCCCGGCCGCGTGCGCTGCGCGGGCGGCCATGGCAGCGATCATGTTGTGGGCGAGGAGCAGCGCCCAGGCTTCCTGGCGGGCGAGCTCCCGGGGACTGGCCGCGCAGTTCCCGCCCGGCGCCGCGGATGGTGCGCTTGAGGTGCAAGAACGCGGTTTCCACCTGCCAGCGCCTCGCGTAGCCGGCCGCGATCTCCCGGGCGGGGAACGCATCCGGGTCCAGGAGCGTGGTCAGGACGCGGACCTCGGCCTTCTTCGTCCGGCCGCTGCGGGTGGTGGTCAGGATGGTGAAGCAGACCAGCCGGGCGACGGTGTCCGGGTGCCTGGGGAGCGCCCGGTCGCCGGCGTCGCGGCGCCGTTTCCCCAGCATGCCGGCGCTCTCGCGGAGCAGGACGAGCTCCGAGCCGTCCTTCAGGGTGCGCAGGTGCCGGAAGGGGACGGACCTCGCGCCGTTCTTGGCCCGCCACAGCAGGTGCGCCCCGGTGGCGGAGAACCGGATCCACCGGTCCATGGAGAAGAAGCCGCGGTCGGCCAGGGACAGCTGGCCCGGGCGCAGCGCGCCCTCCAGCTGGTCCGCCAGGGCGTTCTCCCCGTCGTGGTATCCGCCGACGGCGGCGGCCCGCCACCGCATGGTGCCGGCCTGCAGCAGCGCGGTCACCCGCAGCTGCGGGCGGGTGCCGCCCTCGGGCACGCCGAACTCCGCCGCCAGCTCCGGGCAGGCGTGCAGGTCCAGGGTGGTCCCGTCGAAGATGACCAGCTCAAGGCCGAAGAGGGCGCCGCCCTCGCACAGCGGCACGTCGTCCCGCGCGGCGTCCAGCTCGAACGCGAGCCGGGCCGGCTGCTCGCCGAGCCGGGCGCGGGCCTGCGACAGCGCCGGCGGGGTCGGCACCGGGGTGCCCGGCCGCACCCGCGCGCCCGGCATCGCGAAGGCCCTGGCCAGCACCATCGCATACGACTGCGACGCGAACAGCGCCCCGGTGACCAGGCACAGCAGGATCATCACCGCCGTCAGCGCCCGCTCGATCCGGCACCCGTGACCGCCCTCAGCCGCCGCGCGCGCGAGCACCCCGCCGGCCAGCAGCTCCGAGACCATCCCGTCCCGCCGCAGCTCAGACAGCCACTCCTCGTCCTCCCGCAACCCCGGCCCCGCCGCCACCCTGGCAGCCAGCCCCCCCTCAGGCCCGGGCCCGGCCGGAACAGCGGGCAGCACGACGGCAGGCATGGCAGAATACGCAGACAACGAGGCTCCAGCAGGCAGGCGTATGACTAGACACCACACGTCCTACCAGGGGCCTCGTTCCCTTTCCGGCACTTCCCCGCCTCGAATCCGCATCGTGACCACCCGTTACGGAAAACCGACAAACAGGCCCACCGGACTACAGAAGTCCCGGAACTTAAGGGCAGTGCGCCAAAGCCCCATCCCATGCCGTCCCAAAACCCCGGGAAGAAGCTGTCCGCGGTCTTGCACGCCGCTGGCACTTGGTCGCTGGTCATCTTCTGCAGGTGATCAGGTGAGATCATCGGCTGTCCGTTGACTCGCCCTCCTTCGGCAAGCATCCGGGCGAAGCGGTGATAGTCCCGTGCGGTGGAGACGAGCTCGCCGTGGCTGACATCGAACGACGGCGGCCCTGCGTAGAAACCGCCACCGGCTGGCTCGATCTCCACGAGTCCCTCCTCACCGTGCCGGTAAGCCGCTGGCAGCCGGTCCAGCTTGCCATCCGGCACCCATAGCGCGGTGTCGGCCATCCCGAGCGGCCCGAAAATGTCCTCGGCCAGATGCTCACCGAGCGAGCGACCCGTCACCCGCGAGATGAGGATGCCAAGCACGGCAAACGAATGGTGATAGCGCCATCCTTCTCCCGGCTGGAATGCCAGCGGAAGTTCAGTCAGGCGACGCAGCCACTCGTCAGCGCCCATCGCCGTTGGCACCGGGCCAGCCTCAGTGCAGTTCGCGGCCATCGCCTGCTGCAGCGGCGAATCCTGGATCACCATGCCGTACCCGGAGGTATTGGTCAGGAGGTGGCGAAGCGTGATGGCGCGGCGAGCCGGCACGGTATCGTCGAGCTCAGCCGTTGGACCGCGCAGCACCTGACGGTCAGCCAACTCCGGCAGCCAGTCCACCAAACTCCGGTCGAGCTCGAGACGCCCTGCCTCCACAAGGCGCAGCGCGGCGACCGACGTAATCCCCTTGGTCATTGACTGGATCCGCATGATCGCGTCCTCGCCCATAGGGCCGCCACCAATCGACGCCACGCCCGCGCTGACCACCTTGGCATTCCCGGCACCCGAGAGCGCAACCCCGCCAGGAATTGTGCCGGCGACAACGTGACGAATCAACAGCTCCTGCAACGTCCTGCTCACCTCGGCGATCGTGCCACCATCGACCGCGAGGATCAAGCCTCCGCCCGCCGCCATCACGACCGGCCGTAGACGATGCCCCTCCCCATCAGCCCGGGCAAAGCCGATCGGGTCACAAGCCCGTCTCGACACTCCCGTGTGGGCCGAGCGGGGCATCATCGCCAGCGGCCCGCGTGGAGCTGCAGCCAGGCGCGTAACACGGTAATCGGGGCGTGCCAGCTAATTGGTTCGGCAAGAACCTCATGCGCCGAGTTGGCGATATGGCGCCGGGTGGCCAGGGCGCTCTCCTAGGTTCTGGCATACCCGGCGAACTGGGACGCCCGCCCGGCTGGCGGCGGCGCGGATGTAGGCGACTGCCGCGTACAGGGCGTACTGCCAGAAGTCGTCCGTCTGCCATGAGGCGACCTCATCGAGAAGGTCCGGTTCGGTCCCGCCGTGGACAGCCGCTGCGGCCAGCACGGCGTACTGAAGCTTCGCGTTCTGCCGGCCGCGGAAGGTGGCCCCGGGCAGGAACCGGTCCCGCAGCCCCTCTAGGAGCAGCGGGTTGGCCCGGCTGGCCCCGCACCACTCCAGCGCGTTCGCGGCCAGCCGGAGGAACACCTTGCCGGGGAATGTGTCGTTTCGCGGGTGCAGGGGCGCGAGCCATGCCTGAGCCGATGATGGGGGTGATGATGGGGGTGATGTCGTGCTCGGGGAGCCCGCACTGGCGGGCGGCGTCGGCCAGGGTGGTGGTGACGGCGAGCCCGGGGAGCAGGCCCGCGCGAGAGGGGATGGTCGGTGCCCGCGATAGCCCGGCACCTGGACAGGGATCGCAAGACGGTCCGGGCGTACCTGTCCGGGCCGTTCAAGCCGGGAGCCGTAGAGTGTGGCTGTGCCGGATGCTGGATCAAGGATTGCCACGGGCGTTTCCTGGGCTGTGGCGGGCGGGCTTGCTGCCTGGGCGGTGGCCAGGGTCACCGCGGCCGATCGCGTGCGCCGCATCGAGGCTCCGGTGGCGCCCTTGCTGTCGTTCACCCCGCAGGTGGCCGCGGCCGCGCCAGCGGCCGCGCTGGCGCTGGCCCTGGCCAGAAGGAGGGGACCGGCCGCGGCGGCCGCGCTCGCCGCGGCGGCGCTGGCCGCGGTGGTGGCGCCCCGCGCGGCCCGGCGGCTGCAGCCCGCTGCGAGCGGGCCGGTACTGCGCGTGCTCACCGTTAACTTGCTGTGCGGCCGGGCCGACGCGGGGGCGGTTGTCGCCCTGGTCCGCCGGACCGGCGCGGACGTGCTTTTCCTGCAGGAGCTCAGCGCCGATGCGGTGACCCGCCTGAAGCAGGCCGGGCTGGGCGGCCTGATGCCGCAGGAGGTAACCGAGTTCAGCGGCGGCCTGCGGGGCTCGGGCATTTACTCCCGGTTCCCGCTGAGCGAATGGTCGCCACTGGCGCCGGCGCGCGCGGCGCGGCCCGCCGCGGTGCTTGAGCTGCCCGGCGGGGAAGCGGTGGAACTGGCCTGCGTGCACCCGCGCCCGCCGAGGCCGCCGTGGCCGCAGGGCGTCGCCCGGTGGCGTCAGCAGCTCAAGGCGCTGCCCCCGCCCGGGGACCTCCCGAGGGTGCTGGCGGGGGACTTCAACGCCACCCTCGATCATGCCGTGTTCCGCAGCGTGCTGCGCCTCGGCTACGCCGACGCCGCGCTGCAAGCCGGGAACGCGCTGGCACCGACCTGGGGACCGGCTGGGAGGCTGGCGCTGATCACCATCGATCATGTGCTGGTGGACCGGCGCTGCGCGGTGCGGGCAAGCTCGGTGCACGCCGTACCGGGCAGCGATCACCGGGCCGTCTACGCGGAGGTCCGGCTCTCCGGGCAGTAGCCGGCCTGGCCGGCTGCTCTAGGCTCGGCGCTCGCGCTCATCGGCCCTCGTCTAACTGGCGGTGCGGGATCCGCTTGTGATCTTGTGCCTGCCGCCGGACCCGCACGTGCGGGTCCGGCGGGTAATGCGAGGCTACGGGGCCAGCACGCCCGGAGGCCACGCGACCCTTGGGCGAGGTGGCACCGAGGGGTCTGCTCAGCGATGCCCGGTGTGGAGGGAATTCTCGCGGTAGCCGCTGGGCGGATCGAATACCGCGCCGCTCGGCACGTCGGCATCCGTGACGAGGCGGGGGAGCGGCGTAACCGGACGGCGGCTGCCCGGCGCGACCTCGTCCATGATCTCCGCTGACGTGCCGCTCCGGCCGGGCAGCGGTGTCGTGCCGTCGTGGGTGACCGAGGCCAGCGGCCGCCGCATCCTCGGCGGGACGTCCGCGCCATCGCGACGGTGCACCGACCGGGTGTAGATGACGGGCAGGCCGGCCGCGCGTCCGGCGGCCAGCAACTTGCGGCACACCCCGACGACCTCGCCAAGCCGAACTGACACGTGACCGCTTGTCCGCGCTCGCTGGCTGGGCGCTGTCCATGACGGCCCTGAGCGCGAGCCTGGTGCTTGCGGCAGCAGCCCCGGACGTTATGCAAGGCGGCCCGGAGCCACTTCGTGGGCGTCCGCCGGGCTCGGCATCCTGGGAACGTGGGCCTTCGCTGAGGTGCTCGCGTCAGGGGCCGGCGACACCCGCCGCGTTGCCGACATGATGACGATCCCGCTCCTGAGGAGCTGCTGCGCGGTCCTGCTCCTGATCGGGCTGCACTGGGCGGGGAGCCATGGTGCCGGTGACGCGGGGCGCTCGGGGGTTACGGCCATCGGGGTCCAGCTGACGCTGGTGGTCTACTATGCGCCTGGCCTGGGCCGGATTGCCGCCCTTGCCCGGCGTCGCGCGAGTTTGACCCCGCCATCGTGGGCACGCACGGCGATGCGGGCACTGTGCGCGTCGGCGGGCGCGGAGCTTGCCCTCACCGCGGCCAGGTCAGCGGTCCTTGCCGGGCGTGCCCTTGGCGTGGGAGCCACGGGCCGGTGGTGACCGTGATCGGGGTCCTGGAGGGGATCGCGGCGACCTGCGGGATCGGCGGGCTGGCAGTGGGTCCTGTCGTCATGCTGATCTCGGCATGGCGCGGTTACTGGCGGCTGCGGCCGCTGTGGGCGGTAGTCCAGGATGCCGTGCCCGATGCCGGGCTGCCCGCAAGGCCCGGTTCGAGGCTCAGCATCCGCCGGCGCCTGCCGCGACGGGTGAACGCGATACGCGCTGCGCCCGTTACTGGCGGGAGGACGTCGCGGCTAGGGCGCTGGCCGCAGCACGCTCAGCTGGGCTAGGCGACGACATGGAGCAGGCAGTCGTTGAGGCGGCGGTCGTCGTGAACGCTGCCGCCGCCCGCCGTCACGGCACGCCACCTGCGCCCGGCCTCGTGCCAGCCGGCCTGATCGGCGCGGGCGCCAGCGACGACCTGCGCTCCGAGGTAGTCAGGCTTGTCCTGGTGTCCCGGGTAATACGCGATTGCCCCATCGTCCGCGAGCTGTCGTTACGCGCCCGCCTGAGCATGTGGCCGCTTCCGCGGCATCACTGGCCGGTGCACCAGGAACATGGCCGGTGAGGCCGAGAGCACGGTCCGCTTCGCCCTGGACGGGTCAGAATACGAGATAGACCTCAGCGCCGCTCCTCAGGCCGGGTTTCTTGCCAGGGAAGCCACCGCGACCTGGACTTGCGGGATTTCTGTGGGCGCGGATGCTCAGGGCAGCCGGACAGCAGAGCAAGTTCGTCATGGCTGATGCCGATCCCGTGGCAGGCTCCGCCGCGCCCCGCTGCGAGTCGAATATCTACGCCTGCCACGACGGTCAGTCGGCTGTGATGACGGCATTCATATCATCCAGTTCTGGACCCGCATGCCGATGCCAGAAGTGCTCGTCCCTGCGTGGTGACGCGGTGAATTCGGCAGGTGTGCCCGGCCGCCTGAATGTCGGTGACACTGAACGGCACACGGGTACGACGACGCGGTAAGGCTGAGGGAGAGCGGTCTGTGAGACTGTCGGCATGACCCGCGTACCGGGGTGTCTAGGCTGCTTGCTCGGTCTGTCAGCTCAGCAGGTGTAGCCGTGCACAAGCTCGCGCAATGTCGAGATGCCGGGTGCCAGGCAGTCAAGGAGCCTAACCTCCCTGCTCACGTCACCTGGCCTCACCAAGGGAAACACCTTACTGTAGATCTCATCGCTGTTCGTTCCCGGGCGGCTCATGCCGGGTTCAGCATCGAGGCGGTCCGGGGAAGCCGCCTGGGACATATCGAGGCTGACCTGCTGTACTTCGCCGGTGGGCTGCACGACGTGAAGGCAGGCGAGCCGATGGTACTCGTGGAGTGCAAGCGCCTGATCAAGGACGACAAGGAGCTCCAGGCGGCAGCCGCCCAGGTGCGCAGCTATACGCTGTGGGTCATCCCTGCCTACTACGTCATCACCGACGCCAAGTCGTGAGCGTGTGGGACTTCCAGGGTGCCAGCGCTCCTGACAGAGAGGTGCTGAGGGTGAGCCAGGCCGAGCTAGCCGAGAGCTTCGACGATCTTTACTCCCCGCCTGAGCCCCACGGCCGCAGCAGCGGCGCGCCAGGCTAAGGTCAGCCGGCTAGGGCAACCCCGGTAAGAGTCCTAGCCGTCTGAATCCGGCGCCAGCCGGGATATGTCTCGACGATCAACCACAGGCGTGACTTTAACCGGCCGTCGAAGGTGGCAATGGCCGACATCACGCCACCGAGCGCCGACTCTTTGCGTGGCGAGATGATCAGCGGTTTCGCCTTGCGCGTGCACAGATAATCCAGATCTCGATGATCAGGATCTTATCGGTGCGAGCCAGCACGCTGCTCGGAGAAGCACCCGCCTGGGGATGTCATGGGAGACGCGTCGTGGCGGGTGCCCAGCCTGGTCGGGTGAATGCCCGGGGCGCACTGGTGCCGCGCGTCAGCCAGGTGCAGCGCCAGTGCCTGCCCGGGGCAGGCGTGCCGTCCTGCGCCGAACGGCGCGGTGGCCAGGTCGACCAGGATCTCGTGCCCGTCCGGGGCGATCCGGCGCGTCGCCGGGACGGCGGGTGCGCCGTCCCCCGCCTGGAGCCGGGCGATCAGCGCCAGCGTGGCGGCGTGCGCCTGGACCAGCACGCACACCCGCGCGGCTGATTCCTCGGTGCGGCCGCCGCACGCGGCTACCAGCCGGTCTGCCGCAGCGTCCACCTCAGGCGGTACCGGGGCACCGGGCTGATACGCCAGCGCTACCGCGGCCACGTCGCACTCCAGGCCGGGAGCCAGGCCCATCGCGTCCAGCAGCGCGGCGGTCGGCGAGGATGATCGCTGCGGACGGCCCATCCGCGCGATCACCCGCTCGACCAGGGCCCGCCGCCGTGCATGCGCATCGCCCTCGCAAAAGCGAGGCACCATGCACCGGACCCACCCCACCCCGGCTGCCGCCTCAGGGACAGCAGGCACCGTGAACGCCGGATCCAGAAGTACATCAACCCCAGCCATCTCCATGACGTCATTCTGGGCCCGCGACGCTTCGCCGGACACCGAATCATCGCCACGGGACATCCCGGCCAGGCCGACGTGCGACACACGGAGCGCAACCACAAGGCACGCCCGTTCACTTGACAGGCCCGCATCGCGCTCCTGGCCGGGCTGTTGCCCTTCGTCGCTGCCGCGGGGTGAGCCCAGGATCGGCCCTGTGGCAGTTCTTGATGGCGTGATCGTCGCGCTGCTTACCCCAGTCGTCCGGGAGGGGCAGGCTGATCACGGGGCGCCGCGGCAGCTGGTCGAGCGAGTGGTCGCCGGGGGCGTGACCGGGTGAGTCCGCTTGGGTCGACTGGTGAGGGCTGCAGCCGAGGCCCGGCCGCCCACGCGGATGGCCGGCTGATACTCGGGCCGGCATAGCAGCCGTCACCGCCGGTGATCGCAGTCCGCTCGCCTCCGCCGCACCGACTGCGCCGAATACGGGCGGCTGACGACCGGCAAAGCGGTACGTACGTCCGTGCTCAGATTGTCCGGGTCTGCGCTGCCGTCGATGTCCTGCTACGCGCCCGGGTTCATGTACCGGTCGAGGAAGGCGATGATCCCGTCGATCGCGCGCTCCTGGACATGGTCGGGACTGGCGGCCCCGTCGGCTGCCAGCGGGAAGGCGTAGCCGTGCAGCGGGTGGTCCCACGACACCCACTCCGCGTCCTTGCCGCCCTCTTCGAGGAGCTCGTAGCTGAGGCGGAAGATCCCCTGGAGATGGTCGCCATCTCTTCCCATGACGAGGATCGGCACGTCGATCGGTGCGATGCGCTCGCGGGCAAGCGGCAGGTTGGCGCGTGCCCTCACCCACGCCGGGTCCCGCATCTGCATCTCCTCGATGTCGCGCAGCCCGGTCTCAGGGTTGACGGGTGCGACGTCGCCTAGCCTCAGGTCGAGGAACTCGTGATTCGCCGGCTCGCTGGCCACGCCCGCCCGCAGGATCCCCGGGTGCCGGAACGCCAGCTTGAACAGCATCTCCCCGGCGTGGCTGACGCCGACGTGGCCGAGATTGCCAGCGTCCACCTGAGGGTGCCTGGCGACGTGCTCGAGGATGGCGAGCTCATCCTCGAACTCCAGGGGCGACCGGTTCATGACCTCCATGCCCTGGCGCCCGTCGACCATGAGCGGGCCCCCGAGGTTGAAGCCGAGATCGACCTCCGTGCGGTACCGGCCCCACCCGCAAGCGTAGCCCGCCGCGAGCAGGCGCTCCATGATGTACGGGCGGGTATGCACCCACTGCCGCAGCCAGCCGATCCCGCCCCCGCCGTTGCCGTAGGCGAGGAAAACGAACGGGAACCGCCCCTCGTCGGCGGGCGTGCGCACCACGTACGGTACGTACAGGCCGTCACGCGACTCAGCCAGGTAGTACGCCGCAGGGCGCGAGGACCCCTCGACGTCTTCCACGAAGACGGGCCTGTCGGTGCTCCACCGCCCGGCTGTCATGCCGGGCCTGCGCCCGGGCACTGCCCCTGCAGCGGCCCGGCAGCGACGGCCCGCGCGCACCTGCCCGCCTGCGGGAACCCTGCTTCACGGGTTCTCATAACCATCCTCCGCACACGGGCATCGTATGCCCATCCCATTGCCCCTTGATCATCCACGAGTCCGGCACGGGCGAAGCCTGTCATGTGCCTGACTGACAAGAATCGAGCGTAGTCACCCGGTGCTCAGGACCTCCGGTTATGCGCCAGCTGCACCATTCGCATAGTGACCCAGTCGAGGACGCAGATCGGCGGCGACAGGATGGCAATGAAGAATGACGGAGCGTGATCGCATCGACCGAAGGGGGAGGCGCGGAGCGATCAGGAGAGGTTTGCCATAGCGGGTGGGTGATCTCGGCGAAAGCTCTGACCGTCTGGCTATGGGTGCTTGGCGCCCGCTAGGCACTTGCCGCCAGCGCGGCAGTTCGTGAACTCCAGATTGCCACTGCCGCGCTGGACGGGCGCGACCTGCCCGGCCTGCGGCCCGGCTTGGATGCCGCTGCTTCGCTTGGGGCGTCGTGGGCGCTCCGTGGCGATCTCCTCGTGACCCGGTCCTTTCCGGGGACCACGGCGGAAAAATGGGTGGCCGCCGGAGCTCTCCGTCCCGCACGATAGCCAGTGGCTGGCTGCTCGGAATTAGAAGGGAGAGGAACGGTGGCGGGACCTGACCATGGCGGCGGCGCACCGCACCGGCAGCGCGCGGTGCTGCTCGTGCTGCGCTACTACGGCGGGCAGATGGCCAGGCTCCGGCGTTTCGCGGTGCCGGGGATGCTGCTGCCCGCGCTCGGGTCCACCGGCATTTCCTACATCTCGCCGCTGATCGTCGCCGCGCTGATCGGCCGGTTCGCCCGTGGCACGATCACCGTGGGCGAGGCGGTCCCGTACGTGCTGGCCTTCGCGGGCACCCAGCTCGCCTCCGAGGTCCTGTGGCGGGCCGGCCTGCACTGCATGAACCGCCTTGACGGCCGCGCTATCGAGAACCTCTACGTGATCGGCATGGACGAACTGCTCGCGAAGGACGCCGCGTTCTACCACGACAACTTCGCCGGGTCGCTGACCAAGCGGGCGCTGAGCTTCGCCACCCGCTTCGAGGAGTTTGCCGACGCGCTCACGTTCAACGTCGTCGGCAACCTCGTGCCGATCGCGTTCGCGTGCGTCATCCTGTGGCGCTACAGTCCCTGGCTCGTCGTCGTGCTGCTCGGCCTGCTCTCGGTCACCGCCATCGGCGTCGTGCCGCTGATCCGCCGCCGCCAGCGGCTCGTCGACCAGCGCGAGGAGGCGATCGCCCGGGTGTCGGGGCACGTCGCCGACAGCCTCGCGAACATGGACACGATCCGCGCGTTCGCCGCGGAGCGACGCGAGGCCGCCGAGCACGCATCACGCGCCGCAGAGCAGCGGCGCAAGTCGATCCTCTCCTGGGACTACAGCAACCTGCGGATCGACACGGTCGTGGCACCGATGTCCGTGCTCACCAACGCGCTCGGGCTGCTGCTCGCGATCGCGCTCGGCGGCGGCGCGCACGGCATCGAGACGGTCTTCGTCTCGTTCACCTACTTCTCCAACGCGCTGTCGATCATGTTCCAGTTCAACCAGATCTACCGGAACCTGGAAAGTTCGCTCACCGAGGCCGCGCAGTTCACCGAGCTGCTGCTGGCACCGGCCACCGTGACAGACCCCGACGACGCCGAGCCTCTACGGCACGGGCCGCCCGACGTCCGGTTCGAGGGCGTGGGCTTCACGCACGCTGGCGGCGGGCCGCTGTTCACCGGTCTTGACCTGGACGTGCCAAGCGGGACCAGGATCGGCCTGGTCGGCCGGTCGGGCGGCGGCAAGACCACGCTGACACGGCTGCTGCTGCGGATGATGGACGTGCAGGAAGGCCGGATCCTCATCGGCGGGCAGGACATCAGCAGGCTACGTCAGGAAGACCTGCGCGGCCTGATCGCCTACGTGCCGCAGGACCCAGCGATGTTCCACCGGACGCTGCGCGAGAACATCGCGTTCGCCCGTCCGGGGGCGACCGACTCCCAGATCCGCCAGGCGGCGGAGGCGGCGCACGTGACCGAGTTCGTCGATGCCCTGCCCGATGGGTTCGACACGCTGGTCGGCGAGCGCGGCGTGAAGCTGTCCGGCGGGCAGCGGCAGCGCGTCGCCCTCGCCAGGGCTATCTTGCGCGACGCGCCGATCCTGCTGCTCGACGAGGCGACCAGCGCGCTGGACTCCGAGAGCGAGGGCCTGGTCCAGCGGGCGCTGTGGCAGCTGATGGAGGGCCGGACCGCGTTCGTGGTCGCGCACCGGCTCAGCACAGTCGCGCGGATGGACCGGCTCATCGTCCTCGACCGCGGCCAGATCATCGAGCAGGGCACCCACGAGGAGCTCCTCGACCTCGGCGGCACCTACGCCCGCCTCTGGCAGCACCAGTCCGGAGGCTTCCTGAACGAAGAGGCGATCCCCACGATGCTCTGACCAGACCGCCTGTTCATCGCGGCCGGCACCCGGGCCACTAGCGCGGCTGGGCCGCCGGCAGCCATGACCTGCCGGGCGGCTCAGGCCGACATGGTGTCGACCGGCCGGTCCCGCGCGCCCACTGCCGATTCGCGGCTTTTCGCGGATCGTGAGGGAGATTCACGGTGCTCTCGCTGCCGGGTTCTGGGCCTGCGGGACGGGGCGCGGTGTGCTGGTTGTGCCGCAGACCCGGCGGTACGCGAGAGGAAGGGGCACTTGTGCCGAGGCAAGTGGAAGAAGAAGACGACAGTCCGCCGTGGGGTGACATGCCAGTGCTTCCCCTTCACCTGCTGACTGCGGACCCGGATAAGAGGCAGCAGTACACCGTGGACCCGCTGCTGCGAGAGGGCTGGGCCACGCTGGTCGGCGTGCTGGGCGAGGGGGCGGCGCTGTGGTTCGCGTCGGAGACGGCTGTTGCTTGGCTGCGGCCGGACGTCAGGGCGCTGTGGTGGTGGCAGCTGCAGCGCGCGACGGCGGAGCGGCTGCTGCTGCTCGACGCGGTAGCAGGGCTAGGTCCGAGCCTGGTAGCGCTGTACCGGCACCCAGACGGCGACCCGGCGCGGCGCCTGACGCGGCTCAAGGGCGGCAACGACCCGGCCGGCCGGGCCGGGCTCGCTGCGGTCGGTGGCGGGCAGCCCGAACCGGCTGCTGACGATGGTGCACACCAGCGACGACCCGGCCTACGCGGGCCGAACGGGCGACGGCGTGCAGGTGCCGGCACCGCAGCGGCGAGGCGAGGCGTTCCCAGCGCTGCTGGGCGACGTCGCCGTCCCGGACACGATATGGCGATGGCCGGCCGTGGCGCAGCCCCGGTGACTGCGCGTGGGTGGTCAGCGGGGTCCGGCCAGGTCGCCGGCGAGGGCGATCCACTGGTCGAGCAGCCTCGCAGCGGCACCGGTACTGACGGCGGCGCGCGCCTCGTCCAGGCCGGCGGCGAAGGCGTCCTCGAAGCTCCCGGCACCGGCCGCGCCGTCGCGGGCGGCGAGCGCGCCGGCCGCGTTGGCCAGGACGGCGTCCAGGGCCGCGCCGGGCTCGCCGCCGACGACGGAGTAGACGACTTTGGCGTTGTAGGCGGCGTCCCCGCCGGCCAGGTCGCCGTGCCGGGCGCGGCGAAGCCCGAACCTGGCGGTGTCGAAGGTGGCCTTGCGGATGCCGTCCGGGCTGGCGGTCCACAGGTCGGTGGCGTCGGCGGTGGTGATCTCGTCCAGCCCGTCGTGGCCGCGCACGATGAGGGCGGTGGCGCCGCGCTCGGCGAGCACGGCGGCCAGGACCGGGGCGACGGTGAGGTTGGAGCAGCCGATCAGGGCGGTGCCGGGGCGGGCGGGGTTGGTCAGCGGGGCGAGGTAGTTGATCGCGGTCGGGACGCCGAGGGAGCGGCGAACGGGCGCTGCGTGGCGGAGGCCGCGATGGTAGCTGGGGGCGAAGGTGAAGCCGATGCCGATCTCGGTGACGCACCGGGCGACCTGGCCAGGCTCCAGGTCAAGCGGGATGCCGAGGGCTTCGAGGACGTCGGCGGACCCGCTCTTGCTGGAGACGGACCGGCCGCCGTGCTTGACGACCCGGGCCCCGGCGGCGGCGGCCACCAGGGCGGCCATGGTGGAAATGTTGACGGTGTGCGCGCCGTCCCCTCCGGTCCCGACCACGTCGGTTACCGTCGAGCCATCGACGGGCAGGGGGATGGCGCGGTCCATGAGGGCGTCGAGCATCCCGCCGAGTTCCGTTGCGGTTTCGCCTTTGGCGCGCAGGGCGGTAAGGAAGGCCGCGAGCTGGGCTGGGTCGTGGGCGTCGTCCATGACCTCGGTCATCGCCCAGCGGGTGTCGTCCGCGGTCAGGTCCTCGCGGGCCAGGAGCGCGGCGAGCAGGCGCGGCCAGGTGCGGTCGGATGCGGTCACGACATTCCCCTCGGAGCGGGCCGGGGCCGGCTGCGGAACCCGGCGTCGCAGTCGAGCCTAGCGGCACGCCACGCAGCAAGGCGGCGGTGATGGCGCAGATCGCGAGGGCCGCGCAGGCGAGCACGGTGTGACGGGCGATCGCGTGGAAGAGCCGGACCTGAGACTGGTCCAGCCCGAACTGCCCCTTGCCGAACTCGAATTCCTCCCGGCGAATTCTCCCAGCAGTGCCCCGGCTGGGGTGCCGGGCAGGCCGTCCGGCGGCGGGACCGCACCGAGGCCGCGCAGATAGCCCAGGAGCGGCAGCAGGATCCGGCTGCCGGCCCGGGTCCGGTATCCCTCGGCGCGGCGGGCTTCCAGGTAGCCGCTGACCACCCCGTCAGTGAGCGCGCGGGCGCCGATGCCGGCGCCCGCCATCCACCTGCTCAGGTGCGCCATCAGCTGCGCATGCGCCAGCACCGTGTGACGCGAGTAACCGCGTGCGGCCAGCTCTGCCCGCCAGCCATCCGCATACGGGGCCAGCGGCCCGCTTACCTGCAGGCGGGACGGGTTCCCGCGCTGAATGTGGTCCATGAGATTGCCTCCTCGGTGAGAGACCGACGAGACAATCGTGACCACAGGAACCTTATAAGTCACTATGCGTCACGGAGCTAAAATTATGCCGACAACGCCGGGCAGGAATAGCCACTTCACCAGCACTTTTACCACAAATGCGGCATAACCGGGCGGTCGGCATACGGCCCGGCGCAGGCGTCGTGGCAGTAGAAGTACCAGTGCGTGACCACCCGGCTCTCCCGCACGATCCACGGGTAGGACTTCCCCTCAGCGTCCCGCCGCCGGGTCGTGGCCCAGACGCTCACCTTCTCCTGCGCGCGGCCGATGAGCACCACGCCCTCGGTCCGGCCCTCTGCCAGGAACCGGGCCAGGTGGTCGCGCATCACGTCGTCCTTGCGCTGCCCGGACCTGAAGTCCACCATCGGGATGCCATTGCCCGCGGCGAACCTGCGGACCTCTTCGTAGAACCCCTCGGTCTTCTTCTGTAGCGCGGCCGTGGATGCCACCGGCATCCCAGGTGCTCCCGGATGAACCCCACGACGTCCAGGTCGCGCTGCAGCTTCGGCACGTATAGGTTGCAGTAGACGCGGTCGATGCACTCCAGCTCGAGCACCACGTGACTGGCCAGGACATCAGCGGCGGAACGGGGTAGCGTCATCAGTGGCTCCGGTCGGACAGGCCCGCAAGGGTCAGCTACCGCCACAGGCGGCCATATACCGGTACACATAGTGTCACCGCCACGATCCGGCCGGAGCCATTTCCGCTAACCATGGCCACCGGCCACGCCTCGACGGGCTGGGGCGAAGCCCCGTTAGTTCTACAGGCGGTTGAGTAGCTCCTCGGTGACCAGGGTCGTGATCGAGGTGCGGGCGGAGCCCTCCTCTACGTGGGCGGTGATCGTGACCACCGCCTCACGGGGCGGGGAGACGATGCAGAGCTGGCCGTAGCGGCCCGCCATGCTAAACGTGCCGTCGCCGTGGCCGCACCAGGCGCCGAGGCCGTAGCGGGGCGCCAGGCGGAACCCCTGATCCTCGGGGTCGTTGACCGTGGCGACGCTTTCGGCGTCGATCCGCGCGCAGTACCCGGCGGGGACCAGTTGGCGGCCCTCGTGGCGGCCATCGTCCAGCAGCAGCCTGCCGAAGCGGGCCAGCTCGGACGTGCGCAGGAACAGGTCGCTCTCCGCCACCGGGTGGCCGAGGGGGCAGGTGTGCCACTGGGGATTGTGGATGGCGAGCGGGCCGAAGACCCGGGGCATCAGGTAGTCGCGGACGCTGGCGCCGGTCGCGGCGCGCAGCGCGCGGGCCGCCACGTACGGGCCGGTGCCGGTGTAGCTGAAGTAGCTGCCAGGCTCATGCGCGAGGGGGGTCGCGAAGAAGTCCGCCGCCAGGTCGGGGACCACGACCGGCTCGTCGGCGAACCAGGAATGCGGGCTCCCTGATGTCATCGTCAACAGATGGCGGAGCGTGACCTGTTCCAGGCCCGGGGCGGCGGTTCCCTTCAGCTCCGGGTAGTACTTGAGCGCGGGGTCGTCGAGGGCGAGGCGGCCCTCGGCTTCGGCGATGCCGAGCGCGACGGACACGAACGTCTTCGACACCGACCACAGGTTCTCCCTGTCGTCCGAGCGGAGCCGCCTCTCGACCGGCTCCTCTCCCCGGCGGTACACATGCACGCCGTAGAGCTCCATACCGTCGTTCTGGGCAGACTGGACCAGGCCGTCGATTAGCTCGCGCATGCTGCGGAGCCTACATTGCCGGCCTGAGTTGGCTCAAAGCTGTCGATCTTGCTGCCCGGCTCGATGATCCGCGCGAGCACCAGCTGCCGGAACGCCCCGCCGCCGCCCGCTGCCTCGTCCAGGCCCAGGACCCGGTAGCCGCGGTCGAGCGCGTCTAGCAGGCAGCCCATCCGCGAGGAGGTGACCGGCAGCGGCCCGGCGGCGCCGGAATCCCCGAGGCCGAGGCCGAGCTCCGTCTGGCCCGCCGCGATCCGCTGCCCGGCGGCCGCCTTCAGCACCTCGAGCCCGGCGTCGTCGTGCGCGGACCCGATGTGCTCGAGCTCCCGCGAACCGCGCCGCGATGACCAGACGACCTGCACCGCCGTCGCGCCCGACTTCTTCTTCACCGTCCGCACATACGGCACCGGACAAAAACCGCGAAACTGCAGGTCAAAACCATGCAACCCCGGCGATCACGCGAACGTGAGCCAAGTCAGGTTAGCTAAGCCTGGGCTGTCGCAGCCCGGACACTTCCCAGCGTCAGCCTTCAGTTCTGTGAACGATCAGGGCTAGTCGAGCGCCCAACGATAGTGCTTCAGGCTTCTGGGGGCATCTGCTGCCTCGTCCACACGAGCGCGTTTATGTAAGACAGGGCTTCAAGAAATTCTGAATAGTGGATTGCGCCGTCGCTAGTAGCGACGGCAAGCACTGCCCCTAGGTCACCGGGCGCGCGACTGGCCGCGATGCTGACGGCGATTCCGGGCGGTCCCGGCACGCTGGTCCAGGCCGAGCCCAGCCCCAATGCCAGGGGCTTTAGGGCGAAGTCCTGTGGGGGCTGATCTTCGTCACGTCACGCTGGGTGATTCTCGCTGGCTGGCGGCGTGTTGCGTGGGTCTCCTGTGGGGTGGGCGAGGCTCCTGCTAGAAGAGGGATTGTCTAGGTCAGCTCTTCACCGCGGGAGCCTCTTGTGTCTTTGTGCCCTGTCGCGTCGCGTGCCGCTGCCGGCTTCGGTGAGGAAGAGCGGCCCGGGCCGGGCTGATGGTCGCGATCCGGCTGGAGGACGTGGCATCGCCGCTGCGGAACGGCGGGCCGCTTGCGGGCGGTGACCGGTCGGCGCTGGTCATCGGGGGGACGGCCCGGATCCGGACGGGCGAGGTGACCGTGTTCTGCAAGGTCGTGGCTGTCGCGCCGGCGGTAGTCCGGCGGGACGGCCGGGTTCAGGCGCAGGGCGGCCCGGCTCGCCACGCGACGCTGGGGCCGCTGGAGGACTGGCTGGAGGAGCAGGCCGGGCCCGGTGCCATCGAGGGGATCGCGGAGCGGGCCGTGCTGCGGGGGCGGTATGTGAAGGGCGAACGGGAAAGGCTGCTGACCAGGGCGTTCATGATCCGCGTGATCGTGGTGATGACGCTGGTGCCGGACGCGGACGTCCGGGAGGCGGTGATCGCGCTGGCCGGGGACCTGGCGCTGGTGCCGTGGGCGCGGGCCTGGGCGCCGGCGTCGGCCCGGGCGGTCGGGGACTGGCGGAACGCGCTCGGCCCGGAGCCGCTGGGGGAACTGCGGGACATCGTGCTGCGCGCCTCGCATGCCGAGCACGAGGAGCGGGACTGGCGGTCCGTCGTCGCCGGGCGGACGAGGCCGCTGCGGGTGTCGTCGCTGGACGGGACGCTGATCCGGGTCCCGGACACGCCGGCGAGCCGGGCGGTGTTCGGCTCGGCCGGCACCAGCGACGGCTCCTCCCCGTTCCCGCAGGTCAGGGCGCTCCCGCTGAACGACGTCTCCACCCGGGCACTGCTGGGCATGCCGCACGGCAATCCACTTAGTCTCGTTGTTAATTTGATCTTCCTGGGAAGAGAAAGAGATCAGGGCCAGAGCAGGCCACTGGCCCATCCGTCTGCCGTGGTCGGGGGTGCCCGCGACGGAGGTCGCCCGCCGCGCCGGGCACGGCGTCGCCGTCCTGCTGAAGATCTACGACCACTGCATCGACGGGCAGGCCGACGCCGCCAACAAGCGCATCACCGACGTCCTCGACATCATCGACACCGAGTTCGGCCCCCGGCGACGAGGGAGATGATGACAGTGCGCAGGCATCCTTAAATACCAGGTCAGGGGAGAGAAGCCGGGCGGGACGGTCAGCATGACCGCTCCCATCCCCGCCGTCCCGGGCCGTTCGTGCGCTGCGCGGCCCCTGACCCGACGGGGGCCTTGTCATGTTTGTCCCGCTGGTGGGCACGTGATGGGGCACAAGACGAGGCCGACCTCGCTGACGGCAGCTGGCCCGAGTGAGGTCCAGCGTTGACCTGGCATAGATTTTTGGTCATACTTTTGACTATGACCGTGCTTCCGCTGGCGGACGTCAAGTCCCACCTGTCCGAGCTCGTTGGCCGTGTCCATGATCACCACGAGCGGGTGACCGTGACTGTGCATGGCAGGCCCTCGGCTGTCCTCATTGCTACGGAAGACCTGGAAGCGCTCGAGGAGACCCTGGAGATCATGCGCGATGCCGCGACGATGAACCGGCTCGCCGAATCGGATGCGGAACTGGCTCGGGGCGAGTACGTCTCCGCCGCGGAACTCGCCGAAGCGATGAGGCGGCGCCAGGCGCGGTGAGTGGGGACCACGCTGCGGAAGCCTACGAGTTGCGGACGACGTCCACCGTCCGTCGCGCGCTGAGCGAGACGCTTCCCGAAGCCGTAGCGGCCGCCGCCTACGAGTTCATTACAGGGCCACTGCTGGTGGAGCCATACCGGATCGGGAAGAGGCTGCTTCCGCCGATGGATGACAGGTTCAGCGCGCGTCGCGGGACCTACAGGGTCATCTACCGGATCGACGACAAGAGCCGCGTCGTGACAGTGGTGGACGTCGCCCACCGCCGAGATGTATATCGAACATGAGTAGTTGCGTTGTCTGTACGGCCGGCTCCGCCAGAGACCGCCACTCCCTTACGCGCGACCGTGACCGCCGCGGGAATCCGTCGGCGAAGCATGCGTGTCGGCGGTTACTCGCGCGGCCGTCGACTGTGGCTGCGGCATCAACGAGAAGCCGGTCAAGCCCCTGGGCGCTGCTGGCGAGCTTCTGCCTTCCGGTGGGGAACGGACGAAGGTCGACGAGAACGCGTCACGCGCGGACAGGCTCCGCAACCTGGCCGGGAAGGAACTCGGCGATAGGGATGACGGCGCCAGCATTCCACGTCTGCGAGGGATACTGGGGCCGCCAGCTCCCTGCCGGGTACCCGGTCGTGACCGGTGCTCATGCCCATTGGGCCGGGGTCTGTGCCGGATGCGGCGCCCGGCTCGGGAGGCGTCGTGGAAGCCGGCCTCGTGGCGGGCCCGCGACGGTGCAGCTGACTGCGGAGCAGGCACACGCCCTCATGATGGCTGGAAGGCGGCTGGCGGCCAGCGGCGACTGGTGGGGATGCGAGGACGAGGCGCGAGAGCGATCCGCCATCCAGTGCGTTCCCCACGGGCCAGGAACCTGGACCGTCACGGTGGCCAACGCGATCGGGGTCGTCGTCGCCCAGGACAAGACCTTCGTCATTGAGCCCAAGGTGCCGCTGCCGCACCTGATCCACCTGCTGGCCGCATCCGGGGACTTCCCCAGGCTCGACGACACGCCCGCCGCACTGTCGGCTGGCGGGGGGCCTGTGGCAGCTAGTCGCGGAGTGGTACGTGCGCGCTGCGGAGCGGTTGCTGCGGCAGGGCCTGGCCCGCGACTACCGGGAGGAGACGGGCAGTCTCGCCGCGGCCCGGGGCCGGGTAGACGGTGCCAAGTCTGCGGCGACGCTGCTACGCGGCGTGCCCGAGCTCGTGTGCCGGTACGAGGAATACGACTTCGACGGTCCCCTTAACCGGGTGCTGCGCGCAGCGGCTATCCGGGTCGCCCTCAGCCCGGGCCTGCCCCCAGGCCTGGTACGCCGGAGCCGTCGGGTCGCCTCCGCCTTCGACGAGGCAGGCTCCTTCCGCCCTGCCGACCTGCTCGCCAAGCCGGAACGGCACAACGCCCGCTACCACACCGCCATCCAGCTGGCCCGCCAGGTGCTGCGTTCCTCCGGCCGCGACCTCGCCGACGGGCAGGCCCGGGCCTGGGCGTTCCTGCTACCTACCCCCGGCCTAGCTGAGAAGGGGCTCCGGGAGATCCTCACACGGCGGCTGCGCCCGGGCGTCATCGTCACTAAGCAGGGCATCCGGCTCCGCGGCGCGGCCTGGACGCTCACCCCGGACCTGCGCTTCGCCCGGCCCGGCGAGCTGCCCTTCGCCGTCGGCGACGTAAAGTACACGCTGGCCACCGGCCAGTGGCGACGCTCTGACCTGTACCAGCTCGTCACGTTCGCAACCGGCTTTCAGGTGACAGCAGCAGTGCGAATCGCCATGACCACCGGCAGCCCGGCCACAGGCTCCGCCCAAGTCGGCGATGTGACCCTCAGCGAATGCCTCTGGCACGCCCACGAAGACACCGAGCCACAGGATGCTGAGGACCAACTGGTGGACTCGATCCGTAACTGGCTAGGGTCGACTGACATCGATTAGGCAAGTTAGCCTCAAGCGCTTATGGCCGGTTGCCTACGCGCAGTCCGAAGCGCCACGGAGTCCGGTGGCCCGTCGAGAGCTAGCAAAGGATCTGTCTGGCGTCAGCTTCCGCAACTGGCTTCGTTCGTGAGTTCTGGGATCTGGCCCCAATTTCGTGATCGTCTCGGCCCGGCCTGATCAGGTCACGAGGAGCACTCGCTGGCGGAGGAGCTCGAAGCTGGCGTGGCCGTGCATTTGCCTTCCGCGTCTTGAGGCGGCTGACGTTTCCCTCGACGGCTCCAGAGCTCCATGGCATGGGCAGGCCGTTCGGGGTTGCGCGTGATCGGCGTGTTTGCCATGTGAAGTGAAGGGACTCCTGGTAGTCCAGCGGTTGTCTAAGCCTGCCGTTCTTCCAGGAGTCCGAGTGTCATTGTCGCAAGATGACGGGTACTTGTCATGCCCGGGTGCCGTTGAGCTGGGAATCCTCCTGCCGCACCTGGCCGGGGTGATCGTCGAGGGGGTCGTGGTGGCGGCCGGGCTGGTGTGCGTGCTGGCCAGGGCGCGGGCGGGCGCGGCGGCGTGCCCGGCGTGCGGCATGGAGTCGGGCCGGGTGCACAGTCGCTACTCAAGGCGGCTGGCCGATGCCGCCATCGGCGGGCGCCGGGTGATGATCCGGCTGACCGCCCGCCGGTTCTTCTGCGCCTGGCCGGAATGCAAGCGCAAGACGTTCGCCGAGCAGGTCACGGGCCTGACCACCCGGTACGCGCGGAAGACCGCCCTGCTGGCGGGCGTGCTGCGGGACATCGCGGTCGCGCTGGCCGGCCGGGCGGCATCCCGGCTCGCCGCGATCGTGGGCGCGCCGGCGAGCCGGCAGGTGCTGCTGCGGCTCGTCATGGCCGCCCCGGACCCGGTGGCGCCCGAACCGCGGGTCGTCGGGGTGGACGACTTCGCCATCAGGCGCGGGCAGAACTACGGCACCGTCATCATCGACTGCCAGACCGGCGCCCCGCTTGACCTGCTGGAAGGCCGCGACGCCCAGCCGCTCGCGGACTGGCTGGCCGCCCATCCCGGCGTGCAGGTCATCTGCCGGGACCGGGCCGGCGCCTACGCCAGCGGCGCCACCGCCGGGGCGCCGGACGCGATCCAGGTCGCCGACCGGTTCCACCTGTGGCAGAACCTCGCCAAGGCCGTCGAGAAGTGCGTCGCCGCCCACCGCTCCTGCCTCGCCGAGCCCTATCCCGTGCCCGCCGCTGGCGAGGAGCTGATGCCGGCCGCGGAGCCGGCGCACGCCGCGCCGGACCCGGCCGGGAAGTACGCCGACCGCGCCCGCCGGCACCACGCGACCGTGCACGAGCTGCTGGACCAGGGGCACGGCCTGCGGGAGATCGCCCGCCACCTGGGCTGGGGACTGCACACCGTCCAGCGCTACGCCCGCGCCGCCACCTGGCAGGAGCTCGCCGACGGCCGCTGGCAGGCACCCCGCCCCAGCAAGCTGGACCCGTTCAAGCCCTACCTAGACCAGCACGCCGGCCAGGGGCACGGCAGCATGACCCGGCTCTTCCGCGAGATCAGGGAGCTTGGCTACACGGGCAGCTACCCCGTCGTCCGCGACTACCTCAGCAAGCACCAGCCCGCCAGGGAGTCGCTGCCGCAGGCACCGCCGACCGTCCGGGACGTCACCGGCTGGCTCACCCGCCACCCCGACTCCCTCACCGACGACGACCGGCCCCGGCTCAAGGCCGTGCTGGACCGCTGCCCCGAGCTGCAGGCAGCCTCTGAGCAGGTCCGCGCGTTCGCCGTCATGATCACCCAGCTCACCGGCCAGGATCTCCCGCAATGGATCGCCGGCGCCCGCGACGCCGGCCTGCCAGGCATCTCCTCCTTCGCCAAGGGACTCGAGCAAGACCTCGACGCCGTCACCAACGGCCTGACCATGCCCTGGAACTCCGGCCCCGTCGAGGGACGCGTCAACCACATCATTCTGTGGAATCAGTTTGTCAAGTCCTTTCAGGCAGCCGGAACTGACTGGCGTTCTCACGGTGAGATCGCGAGAATCCTGTCGTGAGGATGGGCATCTCCGGCTTTGACCCGGCGTTCCTGGTGGGGATCGACGCGATCCGGGAGGAGCATGGAACTCAGCTGGCGGCGCTGGGCGGGCGCCGCTTGACCGCGAATGCGCTCGTGCGCTTTGCCGAGAGCGGGGAGTGGTTCGCGGACTGCCCGGTTGTCCTCGACTTCGACGGCGTGCAGGTGGAACTCTGCCACTGGAAGCTCGATGAGCTGTCGATCGGCTGGAACACGATCGACACCTCAGCAGTGGTCACGGGATGGGACGGGCTGGGGCTGACGCCTGAGTGGTCCTTCGCTGACGACCGGATCGGCAGGTTCGTCGTCCAGGAGCTTCGCGAGGTTGCCCTGCTGGAGTGGCGTTCGCCAGGTCACGACCTGGCGAACGGTTCCGTCGCTGTGGAGTTCACCTTCGGCAGCGGCCGATTCCATGTTGCCAACGGCCTTGACGAGAACAGCATCGGCGAGGCGGTTCCCGGTTTTGTCCGGCACCCGCTGGGCCGCAAGGCCCGAGCCTGATTACCTGGGCTTCTTGCTGACCTCGATGACCGGCAGCAGCGTTGCCTGCGCTGGGGCGCCGATCTGGCGGGGTGTTGGGCCAGCTGGGGTGGGGACGTCCGCGAGGCGTTCCAGGAGCTTGTCGAGGACGGCCTGGCCGTCATCGACGGCGCCGCGCTCGTCGTCGGTGAGCGGGATGGCCGCGAGCATGCGCTGGAGGTTGTCCTTGGCCTCCAGCAGCTGGGCCTTAGAGGAGTCCTTGGGCGTGTAGAAGTCGCACTTGGCGCAGGCCATGCGGTGCTGGCACTGCTCGAAGAACGTGTAGGCGCAGTAGCCGTGGCCGAGGTCGTAGTGCTGCCAGGGGTCGCCGGCCGCTGCGGCGCCGGAGGTGATGGCGTCGCGGTCGACGAGGACCTCGATGGTGCGGACGTTGCGGGAGAAGTACCCGGCGTCGTCGTAGGCGCGGGTCAGGGTGGCGGGGCTGATCTTCGCGTAGAACTGGGTGGACTGCGGGGAGCGGTGGCCGAGCCAGGCCTGCAGCTCGAACAGGGTCATCGGCTCCTTGGCGTTGTAGAGCTGGCTGGCGATGGTCGATCTGGCCCGGTGGCTGGTGATGTTCCCACGGACGTCGGCGGCCGGGACGCCAGCCTTGCGGCAGAGCAGCGGGATGACCGTGTTGTTGATGTAGGACGTGGAGACCTTCCGCGCCCGGACGGCGAACAGCATGTCGGCCCGCTCGCCGGTGCGGCGGTCGGTGAGCTTCGGCTGGGCCGGGCGCAGGGCCTGCCAGATGTCGATGGCCTGGCCGAGGACCGGGTCGACGGGCTTGGTGAACGCGGTCCCGGTCTTGTGGGTGGGGACGTCCAGCAGGCAGACCGCCTCCCGGGCCAGGACCTGCCGGGAGTCGCCGGGGATGGCACCCCCGTCGTGCTGCCAGCGGATGCAGCCCACCCGCAGTCGGGCGATCTCGTCGCTGCGCTGGCCGGAGAATAGCCAGGCCATCGTGATGGCGCGGACCAGCTCCAGCGGGTAGAACCTCCCGGCCTGGGACTGCGGGAGGTCGGCCTCGGCGAGGTTCAGCCCGGCCCACATGAGCTTCGCCCAGACCTCGTCGGCGATCACCCGCGGGTTCGGGCCGACGAGGCCCGCGATGCTGCCCGGGGTGCCCAGGGCGCGCTGGGGATCAAACCGCCGCGGCAGCCACTCCCACTCGTGCAGGTCGCCGAAGAACGTGCGGAGCGCTGCGATGTGCCCGGCCTTGGTCGACGCCTCCAGCGGCTTGCCCGCCCGGTCTCCCAGCCCGGCGGTGCGCTGGGCGAAGTCGCCGACCTGCATCCGGTCGACCTCCGCGACCCAGGCGGCGCAGGTCTGCCTGGTCCAGCCGGCAGGGTCAGCGGCCTGCGGATGCTCGGCCTCGATCCACCGGCCTGCCTTCAGCAGCGTGGTCCGGACGTTTCCACGGGCGCGGGGCGAGAGCGTGGATGTATCGTGCCAGCGCTCCACCCATTGCGCCCACGCGGGCGAGCCTCCGGTTGCTCTAGGCGAGTGGCGGCCCGTCAGCCGCTGCGGCGGGTCGCAGAAGCCCAGCTCGGCGACGGCGCGCTGCATGGCGTGCAGCGTGTTTCCCCTGGCTGCGGGCAGGAGCCGGCCGCGGCGGGCCTGCTCGAACAGCCCGGTGCCCAGGTCCTCCAGGTGCGGGCTGCGGTTGAGCAGGAGCATCTGGCAGGCGACCATCGGCAGCATCGGGTCGTCGTCGCGGCCGAGCTGGTAGCCCCACCCGGCCAGGACCGCGCGGATGCGCGCGATCTCGACATCCACGCGGTCGCGGCCGAAGACGTTCCGGGCCAGGGTCAGGCGGCTGAAGCTGCCCAGCCGGTAGAAGGCGGTGAAGCCGGCGAGCAGGAAGGCGTGCGCGGCGAGATACGGGCGAACGGCATCATCGGCCCAGCCGGAAGCCGCCTTGCGGAAGCCCTGCTGGTCCTGCCCGAGGAGGCCAGCCCACTCCTCCTCGTCCCAGGACCAGTAGGACCGGCCAGTCTCGGCGCACCTCAGCAGCACGACGGCAGTTGCGTCCAGCATCGCCCGGCGGCGGTGATGGGTGAGCTGCACCTGCAGGGCGGCGCTGGCATCGTCAAGCGGCCTCAGCAGCCGCCGGACCTGCCTCCATCCCCGGGCCGCAGGATCATGCCGGGCCAGGCGGCGCAGCCCGCTGGCGCCAAGCTCGATGATGCCGTCCCTCTCGGCGTCCCGGAGCGCGGGCGTGATGTCGTAGCGGGCCGGATCGACCGGCCACCGCCAGCGGCCAGGCCGCTCCGGCTCGCCAGCCGGGGAAAGAACGGGCATCACTTGCCCTCCGCCATGCCTGCCAGCGCCTGGACCCGCCAGGCGTGGACGTGCTCCATGCCGCGGGCGAGCTTGTCGGCCAGGTCCCGGCCCGACAGGTGGATATACCGCAGCGTCGAGTCCGTATGCCTGTGCCCGGCGAACGCGGCGATCGCGTGCACCTCCCAGCCCATCCTGGCCAGGTCCGTCAGGCACAGGTGCCTGGTTGTGTGCGTCGAGAACCGCTCGACGCCGGAGTCCACCGCGATCCGCCGGACCACCTTCGACCAGGTCCACAGGGTCAGCGGCTGCGCGTGGTTGCGCCGCGACTCCGACAGGAACAGCGGCCCCCTCGCCCGGCTGATCCCCGCCCGGTGAACGAGGTACTCCTGCAGGAGCGCCCCCGTCGAGGCCGAGTACGGCACCATCCGCTCCAGCCGGTTCTTCGTCGTCTCCGCCCGGATCCGCAGCATGCGGCGGCCAGGATCGATATCGTCGGTACGCAGCGAGCACAGCTCCTCCCGGCGCAGCGCCGCATCGTAGGCCAGGGCCAGCATCACCCGGTTCCGGACCGGCTCGCCGCGGGCCGCCTCCAGCAGCCGAAGCCACTCCTCCTCACCGGGAATCCATGGCAGCTTCGTAAGTCGCGGCACCAGGCCACGCTGCACGCCAGCTCCGGCCCGGCGCCCAGGGGTATAGCGGCCCCGGCCTACCGGGTTCGACTGGCGAAGCCCCTCCTCCATCAGGAAGTCGTAGAACAGCCGCACCGGCACCAGTCGCTGCTGGATCGTCGCATTCGCCAGCCCAGACCCCGAGTCGATCGCCACCACGTTCGCGCCCCGCAGGCTCGGCCGCGACGTCAGCTCCCGCACGAACACGGCGACATCGGCCCTGCTCGCCTCCACCGGATCGACGCCCTGCCGCTCGCACACCAGCAGGAACTCCGACAGCCCGCGCCCGTAGGCATCGATCGTCCTCGGCGCCCGCCCCAGGTCCGCCCACACCTGCAGCCACGCCAGCGCCTGCTCGTGCCTGCCCAGCACAGGCCACTTCTCCGACAGCACCATCGACCCGCTCAAGCTATCCCCAAGTCCCGTGAACGTACCAGCGAGGAAGGCTACCCGCCGGATTCCACGTAACTTTAAAAATGGTCAAGCGCCAGATGTTCGGCCGTGCAGGACTCCCGCTCCTCCGCAAGCGCGTCCTGCTCACCGCCAAGAACTAACCGCTGCCGAACCGATCATCAAATTGCGGCCAGATCCCGCTACACACGAACAAAACCAGCCATCCAGCCGACGGGCGGGACCTGGTGCAGCGGATGCCCCTGAACGTGTTCACCCGCGGCCCGCGGCAGGAGCTGTACCGGCTCATCGCCTGGCCGATCGCGCAGGGCAGGCCGGTGGACTGGCTGATCACGGCATGGCAGGCCAGGAGGCTGGAGGCATTCCAGGGTGCCTCGGCAGCTGCCGGGACCATCGCAGTGGTGCCCCTGGCAGCGACCGCGGTACGCCTCGGCGCGATGCGACCGCTACGCGGCACCGCCGGCGTGATCGGGCGGGCACTGCTCGGCGACTACGAGGTCTCCATGGCCTTCGGGCCCGATTGGACACGGCAGCGGGAGCTCAACTGGGCCGCCGCCCGGACGCCCGCCGCCGGCCCCCAGGCAAGCCAGGAGCCTGGCCTTCAGCCGGGGGTGATGTCACCCGGACAGGGCGCAGCACGACAGCAGCCCGCACAGCCGCAATCCGCCCCGGCGGGACCGCGGCAAGCGCATCAGCAGCGCCAGGTCGTGCAGCCCGCCCCAGGGTACGGCCATCCCCCTCAGCCGGCAGGCCCGGTGCAGCACGGGCAAGCTCCCGGCCCGCGGCGTGCGGTGCCGCCCCCGCCGTGGGCTGACCCCGGCGGGCAGCGAGGGCCAGTCCAGCACGGGTAGAGAGGAAGACGATGCCACGCTCCACGAGCCTGACGGCCGGGCAGGCAGCGCGCAGCCGCCCGGTGCCGGCGCGGGTACGACGAGCACTGCGGCGTGGGCCGAGGACCCCGGTCGTCATCCGGCCAGCGAGGTACCGGGCCGGCGATGGGGTCGGCCCTGGCCTGGACGAGGGCGGCCCGGCGGGGGCCTTGCGCGAGTGGCACGACATGACGCCCGGGCAGCTGATCGCCCAGTGGGCCGGGCTGCGGGCGTGGGTGAGGTGGCTGGCAGGCCGCTACGAGCTGACCGTTGAGGACCGGCTGCCCACGTGTGATTTTGTTTGGTTCTCTCGACCGCGTTTGTTCGTGACGTCGACCGCACCCACCATCTCAGCCAGATCGATGTTCGTCAGCTTCGACCGCACCTCGCTGTGATGCCGCGGCGAGGCGAGAACCTCGGCCGATGGCCCACTTCTCGTCGGTGCGCCTTGGATCTAACCCTCTGAGTGCGGTCAGTTCCCGCAAGCATTCACCCCCGCTGGACCTCACGCAGAGCGGTCCAAAGAGGCAAGCAACCGCGGTCACTACTCGCGAACGTAGCCACACGTGCTGGGCCCTGCACCCGGGGCTGGTGGAGGAGCTGTCGGCGCTGCGGGCGTGGCGGGAGGAGATCTACTCCGGCGGCCAGGCGGGCACGGGGCAGGCCGCGCGGTACTGGCATGCCGAGCTGCGGTCCGTGATCCAGGCGGCCACCACGGTGTACGCGGCCGGCTGCCGGACCGGCCACCGGGGCGCCGCCGAGCTGTCCGGGATCGGCCGGGACCTGCTCCAGGAGTGGGGCGGCGGGTACCCGCTCGCCGGGGTGCCCGGGGCTCGACGTGGCCGCCGGGCAGGCATGCGGCACAGGCGGGTGGGCCAGCCACGAGGCGGTTGCCCTGTGGCTCGACACTGGCATGGCGGTGGCCGTGCCAGGCAGCGAGATGGTAACGCGGGACGGGGCAGCGTGGGCGCCTGCGGCCGGAGGCTGGGTCCAGGTCCCAAGTCTTGACCATTCCTCGGCCGTGCCGCCGGACACCTCGGCTAGCGGCGGAGCCTGGTCATGGACGCGCTGACGCGTCGGGCCGAGCGCGCCCTGCTCGGCGCAATGATCGCCGCTCCCTGGCTGATGACCTGGGTGCGGATGCGCCCGGAGGAATTCGAAGATCTCCGGCACAGAAGCACGTTCCAGGCGATCCTGGCGGCGCGGCGGGAGTTTGGCCGCTCTCGTGATACGGGGGAGTGGCGCAAGGCCATCCTCCTCCAGGCTGGCCCGGTCGTGACGCCAGCTGCCCTGGACGACCTCGTCGCAGGCTGCCCGTTCCCGCATCACGGAATCGCCTACGCCGGCATGGTCATCCAAGCCTGGGCGGCACGGGCTGTGCAGGAAACCGCCGAGACGATCCTCGCTAGGGCGAGGCTGCTGCACAGCGACTCCCGGCAGATCATGCGCGTCGCCATGGCAGAGGGCCTGGAGGCGACGACCGTCGCCCGGCACATGCAGGACGTGGCCGCCGCAATGCACGCGCACGTCTCAGCCATCGGCCACGTGCCACCGTCCATGGACCTCGTCGCGGATTACCACAGCCCGGAGCAGGCGAAGCGCGAAGAGATGGCGCTGGCGGGGCTTTTGGTGCTGCCACGCGACCGCATGCGCAAGATTCTCCAGATCCTGGATAACCAGCACATTCATGACCCGTACCGCCGGACAGTGCTCCACGTCGTGCACGGCATGCACGCGACCGGGATGGCCGTGGACGCGCTCACGCTGGATTGGGAGCTCGCGCTCCGCAGCTTGCCACTCGTGCGCCAGACGGGACAGGACAAGAGCGGCGAGACCTACGCGACGCGCCTCGCGCTTACGGGCACAGATGATGAGCGACCGATCCAGGCGGCCCGCGAGCTCACGGCCCGGCACGAGCAATCCCTTACGTTGCAGCAGGCCAGCAGGCAGAACGGACTGACCGGCCAGCGCCGGGAACGCAGGAAGCGCCGGGAGCCGCAGGCCGGAACGACAGGGCACCCAGTCTTCGGCTGCTCCCGCGGTCACCTGAGAGCGGTGGCCCGGAGCACGGCCCCCAGCAGGGGAGGTGACGCAAGGATGAGCGCCGGAGAGGAGCATGCGCCCGCCACGTCCAGGCCGCTCGCGATCTCACATGCGCAAATGAACGCGGCCATCGACCGGGACGACGCCACGCCGCTGAGGCAGGGCCACGGCTGGCTGACGCGCTACCTCGATACATGGTGGATTGAGTACGAGGGCGGGTGGCTGCGCGTCATCGATGATGCTGCCGCACGCGAACTTGATCAAATCGCCGCGCGGCTCGCCGAAGTGAGTGCAATCACTGCCGCTGACGGGGCAGAGCGGCTCAGCATCGAGCGGGAACGAGCCGATGGCGGTGACGGGTCGGCCGACGGTCAGGACGCGAGCATGGAACCGGTCAGGCCGCAGCCACCGAGGGGACCGAGAGTACCGGGTGGTGCCCGTGATGGGGGCGGGCGCCACCCGGCCCGAAGGTCCAAGCCGGGGTGACCTTCTGTGACCCGACATCGCTGGATACTAGGTCGGTGCTCGTTGGCACTGGCATGGCATGCTGTCCCTATCGGTTGCTGGTGCCGGCCCCTGGATTGTCATGAGCTGGCGGGGGCCTTGCGCCCGACGCCGGCGTAGATGCCGATTTTCGCCAGGTCCTTGGGGCGGGGCGGCTTGCCGTCCGGACGCCACAGGGGGGCTTGCACCAGTCCTGGGTCTGCTAAGCCGAAGCCCTCGAAGAACTCCAGCACCTGCTCGCGGGTCCGCAGTACCAGCGGGGCGGTGGCGTTCTGATAGGCGGTGGCGGCCAGGTCCGCGCCGCCGGGCGGGTGAAAGTCCTGTGTCCCGTGAGATAGCGCGAGGTAGCTATCCGGCGGGAGTGCGTCTCGCAGTGCGGCCACGATCCCGGCAGGGTTCTCCTCATCGGTGATGAAGTGGAGGATCGCGACGAGCAGCACGGCGACGGGCTGGGTGAAGTCAATCAGGCCACGGACCTTGGAGTGCGCCATGATGGCCCCAGGATCGCGCAGGTCTGCGAGCACGATGCTGGTGCTGCCACTGCCGGACAGCAGTGCGCTCGCGTGTACGTGGACGATAGGATCGTTGTCCACGTACACCACCCGGACGCCTGGGGCGGCCTGCCTGGCGACCTCGTGGACGTTCCCGGCCGACGGGATGCCGGTGCCTATGTCGATGAACTGGCGTATCCCCGCCTGCCCCGCCAGGAACCGCACCGCCCGCTGGAGGAACGCCCGGTTGGCCCGGGCGATAGCGGGGACTTCCGGGAAGTCAAGGAGGATCTGCCGCACGGCTTGCCGATCGACCGGGTAATTGTCCTTCCCATCGAGGTAGGCGTCATACATCCGCGCCGGGTGCGGCTTGCTCGTGTCGATCTCCGAGGCGGGGAAACCGGGCTCCATCGCGTCCTCTCTTTTGGCGGGCATTGCCGCTTCAAGCGTGCCCCGCGAGCAGCCGGGCGGGAAAGTGACAATCAAGGCCAGCCCCGGACACTCCCCGCGTCCCCGGATACGCGCTCACATCACCAGGGTGCTCCGCCCGGCATGAGATCTTGCGGCACCTATTACGAGCATGGCAGTCCCCTCCCGCCAGTCACCGACAGAATGGCGGGGGTGGGCGTGGTGGGAACCGCTGATCACTTCGCCACGTATTTCCCATAAGCGAGCGACCGTCTGCCTGGTAGCCGGGCGGCACGACGTAATGCCTGTCCCCGGTCATCGACATCGCCGGGGGCTGCTTGTTGGCAAGAATGACCGCGTCGTGATCGGGCCATGGCTGGTCAGCGGGGGCAGCGGCGATTACCCGGTCAGGGAGTGCAGTCCCGCGGTGACGGCCTCGCGGCCGAAATCCTCGATCTGGTCGCCGAGGTCGCGGGCCTGCGGCGAGCCACGGAAGACTGGCGCGGCGAGTTCCCTGCGAACCAGGGCCAGCCGACCGGTGAGATCGGCGATCCGCTGCTCGGCTGGCAGGGTTAGGGCGGGTTCAAGTGCTGTTGCTGCCGCGTCGAGCGCGCCTGAGCGGAGGCGGACCACGGCTAGGTCGATTCCAGCCAGTGGCTTGCCTCCGAACCAGTGCTGTTCTCCCGGCCCCGGCCCCTGGCTGTAGAGACTGACCGAGCGTTCTAGTTCTGCTGCCGCGTCGTGTTCGCCACCCTCGGTCTCGGCGAGCGCGGCACCCGCTAGGGCGTGGTGAGTGGCCAGCGAGACGGCAAACTCCCCTCCGATGTCCAGCAGTTCGTCGCTGTAGTCGTGCTCGCGCGCCTCATGCGCCCGGCTGACCGCCTGGCGTGCTGCATCCGTATCGCCGAGTGTCGCTGCGGCACGGGCATGGTTAAGGTACAGGTGCGCGGCCTCGGGCCCCTGGGACAGGTACTCAAGTCCGGTGACGGCGAGTTCGTCGCTTTCGGAGATCCTGCCGCGCAGGTAGAGAACGGACGATAGCTGCTGGCGTAGCTGTGCCTGAAGCGGCCGGTGGTCGATCGCGGCTGCGGCTGCGGAGCCGGCGCGGATCAGCTCTTCTGCCGCGTCCGGGTAGCCGAGCCGGTTGGCGGTAATGCCCATCAGGCCGTTCAGGCAGCCGAGGAGGAAATGCAGGTCCGTTTGCTCACGCGGCCACAGCCGCCGGTCCAGCAGCCGGTAGACCCGGTCGCGGATCCGGCGCATGTCAAGGAACGCCGGGAAGGGTGAGCCTGTGTCGCTGAGCCGCGACAGCCGGATCACATCCGCGCGGAGTTGCTCGGCCGTGGCCTCGCCAATGCCGTGCTGCTCATACTCCTCGGCGTGGTCGCTTCCCTCGTGCGCTGCCATCAGCACCTCTCGCTCGACCGTGAAACGCCCCAAAATGGGCTGCTGTATTCCACGGTAGGCGACGGCTGCGGAAGTTGGCAGGTACGGGTCGGCCAGATCAGGAAAGACCGGGCGCTGCGCAGGCACTAGGACGGCCGGTGCGTCAGCAGAGGTTGCTATGGCAGAGGGCCCCGGCAAGGCCGCGTCTGCCGGGTCTCCGTCGGCGTGGGGGCCGAACTGGCTGGGGTGGATGCCGAGGGCGCGGCAGTAGTAGAGCTTGTAGCGTTCGGAGACGCCACCCTCACGTTCCCAGCGGTGGATGTTGTGCTGCATGCCGATGAGTTCGGGGATGGCTGTGTCGTCGGCCTCGCGCGCGGCCTGGGTGAGGCGGCGGGCCATTTCGGCCTTGGTCCAGCCCCGGTCTTCTCGCTGCTGGCGCAGCCATGCGCCGAGCTTGCTGTCCATCACGCCCTGCTCCTTGCCGGATCTGGGTTCGTGCTGCTGGGCTGCTGGCGGACGGGCCGGGACACGGGGGGTGTTCAGGATCGTCCGTGATTGTCACTGGCCTGGCTTTGCCAGGGTCTGGGGGGTGCTGGTCAGGTGAGGAGGCCGTCGGCGAGGCCGGCCTTGGCGCCGTTGATGAAGGCGCGGATCTCGTTGGGCTGCAGGATGAGGGCGGGGCCGTCGGGGTCGGTGGACTGGCGTAGCGCGACGTGGCCGCTGGGGAGCTTCTTTGCCTCCAGGCAGTCGCCGCCGTTGGATCCGCTCCAGGGCTTGATCCAGCCGTCGGTGCCGAGGTGGCTGGCGGTCATGCCGTTGCTGAAGTCCATTGTCATGTCTCCTTGCGTGTCTGGCGGAGTACCTTCGCGGTGTGGGCGGCTGGGGTGGCCTGGGCGCTGGCGCGGTCCAGGGCCTGGGTGTAGAGCGCGGTCTCGTCGGGCTTGTCGAGGTAGAAGGCGCTGGTCATTGACTCGCCGTAGACGATGTCGGGCTGGTCGTGGCCGTCGAACCGGAAGATGCGGAATGGCCCGTACATGGCGGGGTGGAACCCGGCGGTGAATGGCAGCAGCTGGAGGGTGACGTTCGGCTTGCTGGCGGCGTCGATGAGCTTGTCGAGCTGGGCGCGCATGACGTCGGGGCCGGTGCTGGCGGGCGCGCGGCGCAGCGCCGCCTCGTCGATGACCAGCCACAGGCGGGGCGGGTCGGGGCGGGTGAGGATGTGCTGGCGGGCCAGCCGCAGGTCGACCCGCCGGCTGACTTCCTCGGCGGTGGCGTCGGGGAACCCGGTGGCCACGCTGGCGCGGGCGTAGTCGGGGGTCTGCAGCAGGCCGGGTATCCATTGCGGGTCGTAGCCGCGGATGAGGGTGGCGGCTTCTTCCAGGCCGATGAGGGTGCGGAACCAGGGCGGGAGCACGTCGTCGTAGCCGTTCCACCAGCCTGGCCTGGAGGCGTCGCGGGCCAGGGCGAGGAACTGGTCGATCTCGGCGGGCTCGGTGATGCCGTAGGCGATCAGCAGGGACTTGACGTTCAGCGGCTTGAGGGCGCCCTCGGCCTTCTCCATCCGCCGCACGGTGGCCGCTGACGTGTAGATGACGGCGGCGGCCTGCTCGTAGCTCATCTGGGCCTTCTCGCGCAGCGCCTGGAGCTGGCGGCCCAGGATCATCCGCAGCACGGTCGGGCCGCTCGTCCCGCTCTCGTTCATGCCTGCCCCTGTCATCCTGGTGCTGCTTGCACGGACAGCGTGCCACGGGTTTAGCGTTCCCGCAATGCCGTCCATCCCATGCTGTCACGAACTGACCTGGATTTGCCTGACCTGGCACTCTCGTTTTGCAAAGTGCAGCGGGCATCGTAGTGGGACCGGCTGGTGCGCGGCCCGTGACGAGGCGAGGCGCTACCGCGCTGGGGCCGGCTTGCGGCACCCCCGGGGGCTGGCCCCGGGCGGCACGCGGAGACCGGGATCGCGACTGGACGCAAAACTGCGCGGAAGGGAGTCATGCCGGATGAGCGAGGCAGGCACGGCAGCGGGGGATAGCGGCACCTGCCGCGCGACCCGACTGCCCGGCAGCAGTCTGGGCCGGCCCGGCCCGTCTCGTGGTGGGCCCGTGACTTCCCCGGCGACCCGGGCCAGGTCGGCGAGGCGCGGCACTGGATCGAGGACCTGCTGCCGGAGTGCGACCCGCTCGCGGACATCCTTCTCCTCGCCTCCGAGCTGTGCACTAACGCGATCGCGCACACCCGCAGCGGGCTGGACGGCGGGCGGTTCAGCGTCGACGTCGAGTGGACAGCGGCGCTTGCCCGGGTCGTGATCGGGGATCAGGGCTCGCCCGCGGTCCCGGTGATCGGCGCGGGGGCAGGCGAGGCGACGGGCGAGTCCGGGCGCGGGCTGTGGCTCGTCGATCAGTTGGCGGACGGCTGGGGAACCGGCTGCCATCCGGCGGGCCGCGTGGTCTGGGTGGACATGCGGTGGCAGGCCAGGGGCGGGCCGCCGCTGGAGGCCGCCGGCAGCATGGACGCCGCGACCGTGGACATCACGGTCCTGCGAGAGGCGTTCCCTGGGACCACGATCTGGTGGGGCCACCAGACGCAGGCATGGTGGGCGGCCTTGCCCGGGGCCATCGGGGCGAGCGGCCTGCTCAGCTCGCCTACCGCAGGCGGGCTGAGCAAGGTCCTGGCGGACGCCTGCCGGGCCGTCCCGCCCGGCAGGCCTGTCATCGGCGGCCGGGATCGCGAAGGCTGGCCTCCGTCTCCTGGCCATGCCGCGGGAAGCCTCGTTCTTCTTGCTCATGACCAACCGGAAACGCGCAGGAAAGGTGATGACATGGCTGGTGAGCAGTGCGCATGCGGGTTCACGGAGCTCGCTGATGAAGAGCTGACCGACCATCTCCAGCTCGTCTTCGAGCCCGATGCAGCCCACGGGGAATGATGGCCAGGTCCACGAGGAGACGAGCAGCCTGACGTGCTCGTGCGGGCTGGCCGCCACCACGACCGTGGAGCTTGACGCGCACTTCCTCAGCGTCTTCACGCCCGGTGACGCGGTCGGCCGTGACGGCAAGCGGCATGAGGCCGTCAATGGCGCCTGACATCCATCCACGCCAGCCGGGAGGCGGCCTGCCCGAGGCGGTGCGTGACGGCGCCGTGCGCGCGGGCCGCCGGCGCAGGCTGGTAGACCCGGTCCTTCTGGCCAGGGTGCGGGAGGCGCTGCTGCGACTGCCTGACAGTGCCAGGGGCAACTACTACTACGAGATCCCCGGCGACTGCCTGGCATCCCCCCGCGGGCCTGAGCAGCCGCAATGAGCCAGGCCACAGGCGCGGCCGCACCGGACAGGCGGCCGTCCCGGGCCGGCACGCGCGGCCACCGGCGGGCTCCCGCTGGGCACGTCCGCCCAATGACGCCGCCGCCACGAAGCCGACCGCCGGAAGCCCCCGAACGGCACGAAAGCTAGAGCTTCGCGACCCGTTCGACTGTGCCCCAGTCCGTAGAGAAAGGCATCTTTCATGGAGCCATCATCAGGCAGCGCACCGGGCGCTGCTGCTGCCTCATTAAGGCCGGCCCGGTCCCGCCGGCCGCGTGGCGGTGCGGAGACGGGCGGCAGCCCAGCGCTCATCTCGGTCACCGGCACCGGGGGCCTCGCGACCGGGGATATTGAGGCCAGGCCAGGTGACTGGCTTGTCATCCGGCTGGCCGCCATCGCCGCAGCCGACAAGACGGGCCAGGCCGCGGCGGCCGTCCGGGTGCTGGCCAGCAGCGGGTACGTGCTGCCCGTGCCCCGCCCGGCAACCGCGACCTGGACCAGCGACGACCAGGCCCGCCTGCGCCGGGCCCTGCAAGTCCTCCGGGTCAGCCGGGAGGAGGCAGCCATGCTCACCGACGGCAGGCACGCCTCCGACATCCCCACCGACGAGGCATGGCGCACGGTCACCGCGATAGCGGCGGGGATCGCGCGGATCGAGTTCCTCGTCAGCCGCCTTGAGGAGAAGGTTAATGCCCTCGCCGCCGCCGTCCCTGGCCTGACCGCCGGCCAGTAACCGGTCGGCACCGCAGCCAGCTCGGCGGGCGTGCCTGCCGTCGGCGCGCACCTTACTCGGCTAGGACAGCGCGGGCGCGCTCGCAGAAGTCCTGAGCGTCGGTGGTCTGATGGGTGCCCAGGATGCATACAAGGTCTAGGAGCAGGCTGGTTGTCCGGCGTGAGCTAATGGACTCTGTCAGGTCGAGGGCCTGGCTGGCGGTCGCGGCGGCTTGCTCGATGTGTCCTTGGCGGGCCTGGGCGATACCCTGGCGGGTGAGGTAGAGGGCCTGAGTCCGGACGATGGACGGGTCGAAGAGCGCCTGGGCCGCCGTGAAGTCCGCTTCGGCGCGTGCTGGCTGGCCGAGGTCGAGGTGGCTGGATGCTCGTGCGCCGTAAACCTCGGCCTGGTCGAACCAGTAGGCCCAGTCGGGGTCCGCGTGGCCACGGGCCTGGCTGAGGAGCACTTCGGCCTGGTCGAAGCTGGCCCAGCATGCGGGGTCGCCGAGATGGGCGCGGGCGCGTCCGCGCCGGGATTGGAGCATGGCCTGGACCCGCGGGGTGGTGCGCCCGCGAACGGCGGCCAGGGCGGTGCTGGCCATGGCCTCAGCGTCGCGCGGGCGCCCGGTGTTGTAGGCGGCATTCGACCAGAAGGCGAGGCAGTTCGCGCCGAGCGCGTCGTCTCCCGCGGTCTTCGCGGCGCGCAGCGCGGTCTCGAACGTGCCGTCGGCGCACTCACCGTGGACGTCGAACAACGCGGCTGCGCGCTGGCGGGCGAGGTCGGATGCGATTGCGTAGAGGCGGGCGCCGTGGGCGTCGGCGTAGCTGCGGTCCCGGATGAGGCTGACGGTGAGGGCCAGGGCGCTGGAGGTCTCGGTGAGGACGGTGCCGCCGCCGTCCTCGTCGTCGATGCGGCGCAGGGTGCTCGCGCGTTCCTCAAGGCGGGCGACGGTCGCCTCCCCGATGCGCCGCCCGCTGGCGATCTGGCCCGCAGCGGCGGGGTCGGCGATGAGCCAGGACAGGAGCGCCGCGGTGAGCGTTCCGCCGGCGATGAGGATGAGCTCCCTGCGCGTGGTCTCCACGGAACCCCCTGCGAGTTCGGATAGTGCCTCGGCCACCCCGGCGACTGTCCATGGGCGGGGTGCTGGACGCTGGGCGGGGTCTTCGGACAGCCACTCCGGCCATGGCCGCTCATCGACCGCTGTCGGCGGAATGCCCAGCAGCCCAGCGATCAGGACCTGCGTGGCCCGGTCCGGGCTGCGGGAGTGCTCCCAGTACCAGATGCCGTCGCGGCCGGGACTGATCGGGTGGCCTGCCTCGTGGCTAAAGTCGCGTAGGCGCCGGGCCATCTCGGGCCGGGTCCAGCCTCGCGCCTCGCGGGCGCGCGTGAGCAGGGGGCCGCTAGTGCCGGGACTGGGACTGGGCTGGTACCCGTTCATGCGGGCCTCCGGGGGCGGCAGCGGACTACTCGTGACCGGTAACGGCACCCTAACGCGGAGCCGGGGTGACGGAAAGACCCGTAGGCGTTGCTCAGCGTTGCTCCTTATCGCAGCGGGCAGCAACGGCCGAAGGCATTCCCTCTGAGGCGCGGACGGGTCACGCTGTGTGCGTGAACGCTCCAGGCGGTCGTGCGGCAGGAGCCGGCGACTTCCCGCGAAGGAGGCACCATGAAGGCCATCGTTCTTGCATCGGGGGCGGCTAGCAGGCTATCCCCGCTGTCATCCTACGTTCCCAAGGCACTCGCGCCGGTCGCCAATCAGCCCGTCCTCGGGCACGAGCTGATGGCGCTGCGAGAGGCGGGAATTACCGAGGTAGGGATCACGTACGGCCCGCATACCCGTGACGTCGTCGAGTACTTCGGGGACGGCCATGAGTATGGCGTCAGCATCACCTGGCTGTGGGAGCCGTCGCCCCTGGGAACGGGGGGCGCGCTGAGGCTGAACCGGGAGTTCTTCGCCGGCGAGCCGGTGATCGTGGTCCCGGCGGACATCATCGTGGATGTGGACATCCCAGGGCTCATCGCGCAGCACCGGGCCTGCCCGGGCGGGGTGACCCTCGCAGCCGCCCCTCGCGACCTTCGGCAGTGGAGCGGCGACATCGTCGTCGCCAGCGGGACCAGCGGCACGTCCTACCACTTCAAGCCGCGCGCTGGGGTGGGGTCGGACCTCGGCTCCCTGGGGACATGGCTCGTGGACCCGGGAACGCTCGACCTCATCCCCGAAGGCTTCGTGGACTTCTCTGGCGACTTCCTGCCCAGGCTGCCGGCACCCGGCTGCGCACTCGGCGTCTATAACGCGGGAGCCGTCTACCAGAGGGACTTCGGAGAGTTCCCCTCCTACCACGCCGGGAATTTGGAGGTCATCTCAGGCCGCTCGTGCGTCGGCCTGCAGGCAAGCACGCTGGATGCCGGCACGGCTGTCATCCGGGGGCCGGTGCTCATCGGGGCCGACGCTGTCATCGAGCCTGGTGCCAGGGTCTACGGTCCTGCGGTGATCGGCCCCGCTGCAGTCGTCCGCTCCGGCTCGGAGGTCGTGTCATCGGTGGTGCTTCCCGGCGGAGTCATTCCCGGCGGGATGCTCGCGGCGCACGGGGTCTTCGGGGACCTCCAGAACGTCACGAGGGTCATGATGCGGTACCGGGACGGATGGTCGCGGTGCCCAGGGCAGCTCGTCGCGCTCGCGGCCGAGCTGGCGGCGGCGTAGCGGAAGGCACGAAACAATGCGAATGCCTATTGCCGACCTCAAGGTGGTCGCGGACGGGATGAGGGCGTTCTGCCTGGCCGCCAACAAGCACCCCGGAGGCTCCTTGTCCTGCGTGGAAGCGGTCACGGCCCTGTACTTCGGCGGCGGCCCGAGACTTGCCCCCCAGAGCACCGGCGGGGATCATGTTGTCTACTCGAAGGGGCACGCGGCCGCGCCGTACTACTTCGCGCTATGGGCGCACGGCTTCTTCCCCGGGGTGTCCCTGGACGACGTTGCCGGGTTTGGCCTGCCGGGGCACGTGATCCCGCGGATGCCGACCCGGGCGCCCTGGAACGGGGTCGCCATGAGCACGGGCGCGCTCGGGCAGGGACTGTCCTTCGCGTGCGGCATGGCGGCAGCCAGCTGGCGAGCCGGGGCGGATTCCCGGGTCTTCGCCGTGCTCGGCGACGGCGAGTGCACCGAAGGCCAGGTCTGGGAGGCGGCCTTCTCCGCCGCGCGCCACGGTCTGCGCAACGTGGTCGCCCTGGTCGATGCCAACGGGTCGGGCAGCGTGATCAGGCTGGACCCGGGATCGTGGGCGCGCCGCTGGGAGTCCTTCGGATGGGATGTCCTCGACATCGACGGTCATGACCTCGCGGCGATAGGCGAGGCGCTGGACGAGGCCAGCCAGTCCCTCGCGCCCAGCGTCATCGTGCTCCGCACGGTCAAGGGAAAGGGACTGCTTCCGCCTCTCGCGGGCTCCAACAGCCTGAGCAGCGAGGCCGACGCCAGCTACATCCCCGAGGTGAACCTGCACCAGGGCGTCGCAGCCGCACTGGACGTCATTGGCCGGTATTTTCCCGGCGCGGTGAGGCACCGCTCCGGCAAGGCAGTTAGGCCGCACGCCTCCGGCGGCGTCGTAGACGGGAAGGCACTGCCGGCAGGCAGGGAGGAAATAGCGCGGCTGCTGCGCAGTACTCCGGCTGGCGAGGTTGCGTCGGTCAAGCAGGTGGGCGGCTCGCTCGCCGAGGACCTGGCGGGGTACCCGGTGATGCTGCTGTCCCCGGACGCGATACGGAACTCCGGCATCCTGCCCCGCATGCAGAGCGTCGGCTCGTGGTCCTACGACAACCCGGCCAGCAATGTCATGGAGTGCCCGATATCCGAGCAGGACACCGCGTCGCTCGCCGCCGGGATGGCGGCCGCCAGGCTGCGGCCGATCGTCTTCTCGATGGAAGGGTTCTACTGGCGGATGCTCGACCAGGTCCGCGAGTCCATCTGCTTCCCGCAACTCCCCGTACTGCTGGTCGGCACGTCCGGAGGGATCGGCGACCCGCTCGGGCCGATGGTCCAGTCAGACACCTGCCTGCTGGCCCTGTGCGCCCTGATCGGCCTGGACGTCTACGAGTCCGCCGACGTGAACTGGGCGCGCCTCCTAGTCGCCGAGGCCCTGGCCGTCGGCCGCCCCGCCTACCTCCGGCTCCCGCATGAGCCGCTCCCCGTACGAGACGGGCTGCCCGCCATCACCGGGATCGACCTGTCGGACGGGGCCTGGGTAATCCGTGACCACCCCGAGCCTCGCGTCACCCTGGTGACGGCCGGGGCCATGCGCGCGACGAGCCTGGCGGCCGCTGCGCGCCTGGAGGCCGAGTGCGGCGCGGGGACCCGTATCGTGGAGGTCTTCGGCATCACCCGGTTCCGGGAACTGGCGCCAGGGCGGAGGGCGCTGCTCGTCCCGCCCGCCAGCCTGGTCGCCAGCGTCCACAATGCCCCGTCGACGGTCCTCGGCGACGCCCTGCCAGCTGGCAGCCTCAGCATCGGGGCGGACGGGTACGGCATGTACGGCTGGCCGCAGGAGCGCCTGTACGCGCAGGCCGGGCGCAGCGCCGACGCGGTCTTCGGCCAGGTCCGCAAGGCCCTGGCACAGGATCGCTCATGATGGCCGGGCCAGAGGGTGGCCTCACCGCGGCCGGCACCGGCCGCGGGATGGTCGTCAGCCTCAGCTACCGCGAGTCCTATCCCGTCTGCATCGGGCAGGACCTCGAATCCGCCCTTCCAGCGGTGCTGGAGGAAGCGAGAGCGGGCCGGGGCTCAGGCCGGGTGCACGTGATAACGGACGCTGTCGTCGCCGGGCACTACCTAGAGCGGGTGACCGCGATAGCGGCCCGGTCGGGACTGCCTGCCTCGGTGCATGTCCTGCCGGCTGGCGAGGCCGTGAAAGCGCCCGCGGCGCTTCTGGCGATGTGGCATGAGATGCACGCCAGCGGAACCGACCGCCGGACGCTGGTACTCGCGCTTGGCGGGGGGACGGTCTGTGATGCCGCGACACTGGCGGCGGCGACGTACATGCGTGGCCTGCCGTACGCGCTGGTTCCCACCACGCTCATCGCGCAGGCCGATGCCGCCATCGGCGGGAAGGGCGGCGCGGACTTCGAAGGCGTGAAGAACCTTATCGGCGCCTTCTACCATCCTGCCGCCGTCGTGATCGACCCCGCGCTGCTCCGGACGCTGGACGAGCGTCAGGTCAGCTTCGGCCTGGCCGAGATCATCAAGGTCGCCGCCATCTATGACCGCGGCTTCTTCGAGCTGCTGGAGGCACGCGCAGGGACTCCGCCCGAGGGGCTTGGCGAGGTGATCCGGCAGGCCATCCAGTGCAAGCTGGACCTGCTGGCCGCCGACCCGCTGGAGCGAGGCTCGCTCGCGCGGGCACTCAACTACGGGCACTGCGTCGGGCACCCAGTCGAGGCAGCCAGCGGCTTCACCATCCACCACGGCGAGGCGATTGCCATGGGGATGACGACCGCGGCAGCGATCGGCGTCGCCAGCGGGCACTGCCCGGCCTCAGCCCTGGACCGGATCGCCCGCCTCCTGGCCAGCTGCCGCCTGCCCATCACAATTCCCGCCCCGCTGAGAGCCCGTGCCTGGATGGCGATCGGTGACATCCGCCGTACCCGCAACGGCCCGCTGAACCTGGTCGTCCCCCTCGGCATCGGTGCGTCTGCGATCATCCCCGACATCAGCCGGGCGGAGTACGAGCAGGCGCTCGCGGTCATGGACCAGTGGGAAGCCAGCCACGCACGAAGCAGCCGCGGGGAGCCTGCCAATGCCGCCCGGCGCTGACGGCTACTGGATCGCCGTGGAGGGCGGCGGGAGCCATACCTGGATGGCATGCATGGCCGGCACCCCAGTCCGGGCGCGCCGGGCCGCGTCAACGAGCATCCGGTCGGTCTCCGCAGAGGAGTCAGGTGACACGCTGGCGGTGCTTGCCGGTGATGCCTGCCGGGCCGCCGGAGCTGATCCCGGCCGCTGCCGCGCCGTGGTCGCCGCGCACGGGGCCGCCTCGACGCGCGCCTCGTGCCTGGCATTCCACGGCCTCCTCACGTCAGCCATGGCACGTGCTGGCGTCCGCTGCCCGGTGCTGGTCACCAACGACCTGGTTCCCCTCCTGCTAGGCGCGGACTGCGCGCAGCCCCTGGTCGTGGTCGCGGCGGGCACGGGCACCGGGTTCGGCGCACGGTCGGCGGCAGGGAAATGGGCACGCGCATCGGGCTGCGAGTACCTGCTCTCGGACCAGGGCGGCGGGTTCGACATCGGCCTGTCGGGACTGCGCGCCGCGATCCGGGCCGCCGACGGGCGAGGCCCGTCCACCGAGCTGCAGCCCATCGCCGCGCAATGGTGCGACGGTCACGCAGCCACGCTGGCTGATGACCTGTCCGAGATTGTGTACGTAGCAGGGCACAAGCCCGTGATAGCGGGCTTCGCCAGGCACGTCCTGGACGCAGCCGAACACGACGAGGTCGCCGCTGGCATCGTCGCTCGCGCTGCCCGCGAGCTTGTGGCCGGGGCGACCGCAGTCGCGCGGGCCGCCGGGTGCCCGCCAGCGGGCACGTGCGTCCTGCTCGCCGGGTCGCTGCTCACCAGGCATGACGCCCTTACCCGCACGCTGCGGGCCGGGCTCCCCGGCACCATGGCCGTCAGCGTCCTGCCAGCAGGGTGGCTGCTCACCGGCTTCCGCCACCTGCACCAGGCATGGACCTGCGGGGATCCCGCCATCAAGCAGGCGGCTGAGGCCTTCCCGGTGACCGCCGATGACGCCTGACAAGGATTCAGATGCATGGCTCGCGGGCTGCGCTGGCGAGGCGCTAGACCGGTGCCGGTCAGCGCTCGCAGGCGCCCAGGAGCCGGTACGGTCCTGGACGAAGGAGAACGCCTTCGGGCGGCCGGAGCCCGTCAGCGAGGCGGACCTCGCCGTCGAGGACATCCTCGCCGGCGCCTTCACGGCATTCGACCCGGACCTTCCCGTCGTCGCCGAAGAACGGCGGCCCGACCTGGAGCACCTCCCGGGCCGGTGCATCATCATCGACCCCATTGACGGGACGATCCCGTTCCTGAACGGCTCCCCGCTGTACGCCATCACGGTCTGCCTAGTCCGCGACGGGCATCCCGCCTGCGCTATCGTCGACCTCCCCGCGTTCGCGATCCGGGTCCTGGCCACGCCTGGCCAGGGGCTGAGCGCAGAAGGCGACCTCGCCCGCCTCCCGGACTTTGGCCCCAGGTCCGTCCTGATGCGCCCTGCTCAGCTGCCGACGCTGCGCGGTGCCGGACGGGAAGCCGGATTCAGCGTCGTCGAGGCAGTCCCCGCGACCTCCGTGAAGATGCTCCTGGTAGCCCTGGGACGAGCCGCCGCAGCCGTGCGGGCACCGGCCGCCGCGGCCTCGGTCGCGCCATGGGACTACATCGCCCCCGCGCTCATCGTCTGCGAGGCCGGGGGAACCGTACGCGATGACCAGGACCGGGACCTAGCGCAGAGCGCCCCGGCGCCGGTCAACGGCTGGCTCGCATGCAGCAGCCCGCAGCTCATCGGCCCGCTGCACCAGATCATGGCCCATGCAGGGGAAAGGAGGCCCTAGTGACAGCTGACCCGGTGGCCACCGACGGATGGCGCGGGATGCCCGGCAGGGACTGGTCCGAGCCGGCAATGCTGGGAATCCTCGCCGGCCTGGCAAGAGACGGGCGGCTTGGCGGCCGCATAGCCGTCGCCTTCGACGGCCGGGCGGGATCACGTGAGCTAGCGGTGCTCGCCTGCGACCTTCTCGCCGGGCTCGGCATCACGTGCCTGCTCGCTGACGAGCCGTCCCCGACGCCAGCGCTGGGGCGGTTCGTGCGCGACACCCGGGAGATCGACGGCGGGGCGCACGTTCACGGCCAGCCACAACCCGCCAGGGTACGTCGGCTTCAAGCTCCGGGATGCCGATGGCCTGAGCACCGCCATGCCGCATCCGGAACCACTGCCCGTGCTACTGCCCGCCCCCCGCAGGACCCCAGCCGTCGCCGCGGTCAACGCCCACTACGCCGCGACGGCCGGGCAGGACCTGCTCGGCGCGCTGGACGGATTCGACGGCGACGTGGCCGTCGACTGCGCGCACGGGGCCCTCGGCTCACTGGCCCGTCACCTGCCGCGCATCACCTGGGCGCGATCACGCCCACTCCCGTTCTTCAGCGGCATCACGCCCGACCCAGCAGAGCACGGCAACATCGACGCCGCCTGGCAATGCCTCCTAGCCGCAACGCCTGCCCCCGAGCGAATCCTGTCCGCGTTCACCGACGGCGACGGAGACCGCCTCGTCCTTGCCACCTCCCGCTCCGGCTACATCAGCAGCACCGAGCAGGCCACCATCGCCTGCGCCGCCGGCCTCCCCGCCACCGCCATGATCGCGTCCGTCGTGACCCCGCTCATCGCGCGGCGGGCGGCGGAAGAAGCAGGCATGACCTGGACCGAGGCTCCCGTCGGGTTCAAGCACATCGTCGCGGCATGGCGGCACCAGTCCATGCCGCCGGCAATTGGGCTACAGCCCAACGGGGCGCTCGCCTACGCGCGGGGACCGACGGGCTACTTCGAGCGCGACGCCCTGACCGCCCTCGCCCTCGTGACGCGGGCACTGCCGTCAGTCAGCGAGATCGACGACGCGATCACCGCCCTCCGCGGGCGCCATCCGGCCCGGCCGCAGATCATCACGTCTGCCCTGGGAGTGCCCGAGGTCCTGGCCCGGCTAGCATCCGCCCTGCCCGGCTGGGACCGCGCCGGCAGCGGCGGGGTGACATCATTCACCAGCGGAGAGCACCGTTACCTCGTGCGGCCGTCGGGGACCGAGACGGCCACCCGCGTCTACGCGGAGGCCCCGCCGCAGAGCACGGAGGCGGTCAGGGCCGCGCTGTCGGAGCTTCGGCCACCTGGCTGAGGCGGTCCAGGCACATGAAGGCGATATCCGTATCGGTGAGCTGCCCGCTGGACGCGTGACGGCGGAACTCCTCCAGGCTGACCCGCACCGGCTCGATGAACTCCAGCGGGTCCTCGCGGCCGGCGCGCTCCGGGACCGGGCGGCATCCCGTCGCGATCACGGCGTAGCGCTGGTGCGTGGCGTACGCCGCAAGCCACGTCTGCCCGGCCAGCCGGATCTCCCCGGCGGCATAGCCGGTCTCCTCCAGCAGCTCGCGACGTGCCGCGTCCGTGACGTCCTCGCCGTCCTCGACCTTCCCGCCCGGCAGCTCCAGGAGGACGCGCCCGGGGCCAGGCCGGTACTGACGGGCGAGCAGCACTTGCCCGTCCTCGGTAACGGCGACCACCGCCACCGTCCGGCCGCCTAGCAGGATGTCCCAGGGAGCTACCTGGCCATCAGGCATCCGATATGACCTGGTCTCGACCCTCAGGAACCCGGCTGAACCGCTACGGGTCTCTTTCAGCTCCCATTCCAGGCTTCGCGCGTCATCCGCTTGTGCCACGCCGGCCACCATAGCAGCGGAGCGCGACCGCCGTAACACAGAACCAGGAACCAGCTCCGGCCAGCTCGACGACGCGGGCGACAGGCGGTTACTCGTCTGGACCTCGCCCGGAGCCCAGCGAGACCGCGATCGCCGCGAACTGGTCCAGGGCTGCTTGCAGGTCCTCGACGATCTCGGCCGCGATGACCTCGGGTGCGGGCAGGTTCTCGGAGTCCTCCAGGGACTCGTCGCGTAGCCAGGAGATGTCTAGCGACGCCTTGTCGCGTGAGACGAGCTCGTCGTAGGTGAAGGCGCGGAACCGCTCGGTCTCGGTGCGCTCGTGCCGGTTGGCGGGGTTGTAGCAGGTGACGAAGTCGTCGAGGTCGGTGCGGACCAGGGCGCGGGTCTTGAGGGTGAACCGCTGGTTGGTGCGGAAGTCGTAGATCCACAGCTTGTCGGTCCAGGGCTTCTCTGACGGGGGCTTGCGGTCGAAGAACAGCACGTTGGCCTTGACGCCGCCGGCGTAGAAGATCCCGGTCGGCAGCCGCAGCAGCGTGTGCACGTCGCACTGCTCGAGTAGCTGCCGTCGGATGGTCTCCCCGGCGCCGCCCTCGAACAGCACGTTGTCGGGCAGGACGACGGCCGCGCGGCCGTTGATGGTCAGCAGCGACTTGATGTGCTGGACGAAGTTGAGCTGCTTGTTCGACGTGGCGGCCCAGAAGTCCTCGCGCAGGTAGCTCATGTCCTCCCGCTCGGCCTCGCCCAGGGCGTTGACCACCTTGTAGGACGACTTGCGGCCGAACGGCGGGTTGGTGAGCACCATGTCGAAGTGCTCCGACGGCGCGGTCCGAAGCGCGTCATCGACCGTGATAAGGCTCAGGCTCTCCGGCGCGCTGATCCCGTGCAGCAGCAGGTTCATCGCGCACAGCCGCGCCGTCGCGTCCACGATCTCCCAGCCCCGAAACGCCTCGTCCCGCAGGAACCGCTTCTCGTCCGGGTCAGTCACCCCGGCCTTCATCCGCTCGTGCGCGGCCAGCAGGAACCCGCCGGTCCCCGCCGCCGGGTCACATACCCGCATCCCCGCCGTCGGGCGCATCACGTCCACCATCGCCTGGATCAGCGGTCGCGGCGTGAAGTACTGCCCCGCGCCCGATTTGACGTCCTCGGCGTTCTTGGCCAGCAGCCCCTCGTAGGCGTCGCCCTTCACGTCCGCGTCGAGCGTCATCCACTGCTCCTGGCCGATCAGGTCCACCACCAGCCGCCGCAGCTTGGCCGGGTCCTGGATCTTGTTCTGCGCCTTCCGGAACACCACCCCGAGCGTCCCCGGGTACTTCCCAAGCTCGGTCAGGATATGCCGGTACTGCACCTCCAGGCTGTCCCCATCCAGTCGCACCAGAGATTCCCAGTCCAGCCCACCCGGAACGATCGCCTGCCGACTGAACGGAGGCCTGGCCTGCTCATCAGCCATCTTCAAGAACAGCAGGAACGTCAACTGCTCCAGGTAATCCTGGTAAGAAAGCCCATCATCCCGCAGCACGTTGCAGTAATTCCACAATTTCTGGACGATAGTAGCGCTGTCGCTCATATGGGGAACTCCTGTGATGAAGTTAGCCTGCCGGAGAAGGCGGAGGCAAGAATAGACGAGCGAAGTACCGAGCCGCGCTTAGTCGCCAGCTCAAGCGCTACTTGGACTGACTTGATCAAGGACAGATTCCTGTTGGCTTCACGGATGATTGAAGTTTGGCATTCCAGAGAAGGAAGTGAAAATTTCAAGTCTTCGATAGTCCGTTGATCGATTTTCGGCATGCTTCCGCTGATGCCCTGTGCTCTCCGCTGGAAGTATCGGCGGGCATTCGGGGACTTCAATACGAGCTCCGCAAATTCGGGCAATATCCTATCGTCAACGCGCGCGCGAATAATCAAGTCGGGGTAAACTGCAAAATCGGGACTTCCCCGGTAAAGGCAAGCCGTTCCCACTAGCTCCGGAGTATTTGACCTCTCTATGAGAATATCTCCAGGTTGGATCCACAAATTTCGGACCCGAGTCGGATCGGCGGCTGTCATCTTGACGTTGTGCGCCCCGAAGTCTCCCGACGTAACTGCCGTGAGAGTAATTATAGGTACCGCACCAGAAGGATCGGCTTTTGCGGAATGGCCATTCCGCAAGGGTTCCCGAAGGACCTCGCCAAAGGATACTTCCGTAACACTCTTGCCATCTAGCCTACCAGTGGCTTCATCTAGGACCGCATCCCGCATGCGCTTTAGGTTCTGCCGAGTCCTCCTTAGGGCCGTGACTGCGGCGTTGAGCCGGGAGAAGTCCTCCTCGATGGCGGCGACGATTTTCTTCTGCCCGTCGGGAGGGGCAACCGGCACGATCCATGCACTGAGTGCCTTGGCGCCGAGATGGTGTATTCCTACGCCTCGCGAGTCCCGCGCGAATTGGCCAGATAGGGCCAGCCATTTGAAGAACCACAAAAGATAGGTCGGGTCGGCGTGTGCCGCGCGAACGCGAAGTAGCGTATTCTGAAAGCAGCATTCAGCAATCTCGCCATGCCACATGGCTGGCTTCCCGACCTCGGAGGCGCTCCCTGAAGCCTCCGACAATAGGATGTCCCCAGGATGCAGCCGAAAAGTGTTGACTTCAGCAGCTGAGAAGTTCATTTCCTTGACGTCATCAAGCGAAAGCCCATCCCACGTCACATTGGCAGCGCGCAAGTAGGGCCGCATGTTAGGGCCAACATGATTCTTTGGAGAACGCTGGCGGCCGAGTTGAACATCGGCGATCACCGCAAGTGGTGCGCTAGTCCATCCTGGTGGCAGATCACTCATGCGGCCAGCATCTCGGTCAGTTCTTCCATCAGGGGAGTGAGTTTGTCGCCGAAGACCTGTACTGCCCTGCCGATGCCGCCCCGCTCGGCGAAGGGGGTGAGGGTCAAAGAATCGGCCGTGATGGCGAGCTCGCCGGCGATGTTGTCTTTCATCCAGGTGAGCCATTGCAACTGCTCCACGGTGAACGTGACCCCCTTCTGCTGTTGTGCGGCCACCCATGCGGCGAAGCGTTCCTCGACCTGGTCGCGGAACGGGACGAGCTGATCGTCCTGGTGCAACGTGTACCGTACCAGCGCGACGATGTCGGTGAGGGTCCTGTTGCCGGAGCCGCGGACCTTGCCAGCGTCGAGCAGCTCGTACGCGCGCCAGAGTACGTCCGGGGTCCACTGGAAGGGCGGTCGGGCGATGGCGTTGGCCAGCTCCTTGACCTCGCGGTAGGTCAGGCGCTCCTTGTAGGGGCGGCTGTAGAGGACCTGGAGGGCGCGGATCTCGTCCTTGTGCTCGTCGATGTAGGTGCGGAACGACGCGACCAGGGCGGAGGCTTTCGCGCGTGCCTCGGCGGAGTGGCCGGCGAACAGCACCTTGTCCTGGGAGGTCTCGTCGATGGTCTGCTCGTAGGACTTGCGGACGTCGATGATCGCGTTACGCAGCTCGGGGTTTGTGGCCAGCGGGATGAGTGCGGCGTCGATCATGGCGGCGGCGGTCTCGGCGACCGCTGCTGGGTCGTCCTCGGACTTGCCATCGATCCGGGTCTGGGCAAGTTGCTGGTCGGGGTCCAGGGCCTGGACGAGGTTCCGGGTGATGGTGCCGAGGTCCATGCCGCCGGCGAGGCCCGCGAGCATGGCTCGGTCGTCCTTGGTCAGATGCTTGTCCAGGAGGGCGAGGCGGCTGGCGAGGGAGGACGCTACTTCGAGGTCGCGGTTGCCGAAGGCGACCTGGTTCAGGACGTCCCTGAGGCTGACGCCGGGCTTGCGCTCCAGTGGCTGGACATCCTCGGCGAGCGGGGTGTCCATGACGCCGACGGCATCGACGACGACGAACCGGTCCTTGGTCTTGGCGTCGTCGGTGACGGCCTGGAAGTCGGTGTCGTCGATAACGCGGACGCCGCGGCCGATCATCTGCTCGAAGTAGGTGCGGCTCTTGACTGACCGCATGAACAGCAGGCACTCCAGCGGCTTGACGTCGGTGCCGGTGGCGATCATGTCGACGGTGACGACGATCCGCGGGTACATCGAGTTGCGGAACGCCTGGAGCAGGTCGTCGGCCTTGCCGTCCTTAGGGCGGTAGGTGATCTTGGTGGCGAACTTGTTGCCCTTGGCGAAGACGTCGCGCACCACCTGGACGATGTCGTCGGCGTGCGAGTCGTCCTTGGCGAAGATCAGCGTCTTGGGAACGGTGCTACGGCCGGGAAAGATCTCGGTGAACAGCTTGTCCTTGAACGTCTGGATGACGGTGCGGATCTGATCCTGGGCGACGACGGCGCGGTCGAGCTGCCCGGCGGTGTAGGCGATGGGCTCGTCCACGGCGTTCCAGCGGACCTTGCGGGTCTGCCGGTCTCGGTAGCCGGCGTACTCGCCCGCATCGATGACCGACCCGGCTGCAGTGATCGCGGTCTGGATCTTGTACACCGAGAAGTCGACGTTCACGCCGTCGGCGACGGCCATGTCGTGGGAGTACTCCATCACCAGGTTCTGCCGGAAGAACCCCAGCGCCTGCTTGTTCGGCGTGGCGGTCAGGCCGATCAGGTGCGCGTCGAAGTACTCCAGCACCTGCCGCCACTGCCCGTAGATCGACCGGTGGCACTCATCGATGATGATCACGTCGAACGCGTCCGGCGGCAGTGCCTCGCTATACGTGACCTCGACCGGCTCGGCCCCCTGCAGCTCGAAGGCCGACTTCTCGTCCAGTTCCGGGTCCAGGTCCGCGTCGCCCTTCAGAACGGAGAAGACCCGCTGGATCGTGGAGATGCACACCCGCGAGGCCGTGTCCACGGTGTTCGAGGTCAGGTGCTGGATGTTGTACTCGGCGGGGAACTTCCGCTGCGTGTCGGGGATCGTGAACTTGTCGAACTCCAGCTTCGCCTGCTTGCCCAGGTTGGAGCGGTCCACCAGGAACAGAATCCGCTTGGCCCCCGCGTGGCGGATCAGCCGGTACGACAAGTTGGCGGCCGTGAACGTCTTGCCTGACCCGGTGGCCATCTGGATCAGCGCCCGCGGCCGGTCGTCAGCGAGGGACTTCTCGGTGTTGCGGATCGCCTCGGCCTGCTTGCCCCATAGGCCACGCTCGTCCAGTGGGGGCATCGCTTTGAGTCGCGCGCGGAACGTTGGCGAGGCCGGGTCCGCGGTGATCTGCCGCGCCCACTCGGCCAGGGTCTCTGGGCGGTGGAAGGTGAATACCCGGCGGCTGCGCGCCTCCGGGTCGTATCCGTTCGTGAACCGCGTCTCCGCGCCAGTGGACTCGTAGATGAACGGCAGCGGGTATACCGGCTTCTTCATCCACTTGGGCAGGCCCTCGACGTACTTTCCCGACTGGTGCTCAACCTCTGTCAGGGGAGTCCCTTCCGGCTTGGCCTCGATCACCCCGGCCGGCTGCCCGTCAACGAACAGCAAGTAGTCCACCCGGCCATGCGGCTTCTCCAGGGTGAACTCCCGGACCGCCACGCCGCGCCCAGCGCTCAGGTTGAGCGCCTTCTGTGCCTGTACCTCCCAGCCAGCAGCGTCAAGCTGCCGGTCGATCTCGGCCCGCGCCCTCGCCTCGCGGGCCAGGTATTCCTGACCTCCCAGCTCCATAAAAAATGACAATAGCGTCACATGGCATCATGGAATGCGAAAACGCCCGCGACGCGCAACAGCGGGCCGGATCAGGGTTTCTTTGTCCCGTCGGCGCGGTTAGCCGATGCGCGGCCCGGGATTTCTTGCCGCGCCGGGAGTGGGACGAACTGGGATTTCTCGACGCGGGGTGCGCTGCGACTGGGGTGCCCGGCTGGCTGCCTGGCGGACAGGCCGTGTGAGGCTTCGGCGGCGACGTAGGCGGCGGGCAGCCGGGCCCGGCCGCCGTGGGCCATGCTGCGGACGGTGGGGGACCCGTCGGGGTGGCGGCGCTTCATCTGCCAGGCGTCGGAGTTCTTGACCCAGTCGCGGCCGCCATGAACTGACATGCGGCGGTCGTTGTGCCGGGTGGCGACCCAGTCGCCGCGTCCGGCGAGGTTGCCGTCGTGCAGGACGGCCCCGTCGGCCTCGACCTGGCCAGCGAGGACGCGGTCGGCGCGGGCGCGGGCCGACAGGTCGGTGACGGTGGCGTTGGTGGCGGCGGCCATCAGGGTGACCTTGCCGGCGAGCATGTCGGCTTTCCACCCGGTGTAGGCGGCTTCGGTCATCGCGTCGCGGGATCCGGCGCGGATGCGGTCGTTGGCGGCGTACCAGTCGGCCGCGGTGCCGTCCCCGATCCGGCTGGACGAGACCCCGGTGACCGCCGAGACAGCCCGTGCCGCTGCGATGGCGCTGCGGACGGAGGACGCTCAGGCCGCCGTGCTGAGTGCCCGCCGCCGCTCTGTGCCGGGTCCCCGCCGGGCCGTCACCGTTGCCGCCTCGTCCAGGCAGGCGGTTGCCGCCGCTGAGTTCCAGGTGCCAGCACCCCGGTTCTTACCTTGTCGGGGGAGTGCGGGGATGGTGGGGGAGTTGGCGGGCTCGTTCTGGATGAGAATTGAGGAGGCCTTCAGTTCTGATCCGCGGGTCAGGCTGGCCGACGTCGCCCGCTGGCAGCGACACACCGCGGGCGCGGGTCGCCAGCCGGGTCGTCCGCCACTGCCTTGGGTCGGCCTGGGCCTCCCGTGACGCGCAGCTCGGCAGGCCTGGGGAGTGGCCTGCTCACCGGCCGAAGGCGGAGTCCCACATGCCGTGCTCGGTGTAAAGGCGCTCGACTTCGTCCAGCTCGACCTCGGCATCCTCGGCCCTGTCCACGGCTGTGCCGGCGACCCACCATTCAGCGCCGGGCAGGCCTGCGGACAGGTACGCGCGACTCCCCGGGCCGTAGTGCTGCTGCGGCCGGCGCCGCCGGGCGGCGACTTCGCCATGGGCCGGCTCCCAGAGCCGGACAAAGCCGGCGTCGCTGCCAAGCACGACGGCGTCGTACCAGCGCCATGCCACCACGTCGCAGGCGCCTGGTGCCTCAGCGACGGCCACCAGATGGCCCGGCAGTACGCGCTGTCGCCGGGGCGCCGGGAACTGCGATGCGTACCGGACAGAGGTGGCCTTGCCCTCGGCCAGGACCTGGCAGGCATCCTCCTCGGAACGGAGCACGATACCGCAGCGGAGCCGCGGGACAATCAGGGCACCTGTAGCCAGAGCAGTCACCCGTCGAGTATGCCCTGGCGAGCTCGCGGCAGCCCAGTATTTTCCTGGCGCATGGCGGCCGTCGGCGCGAGCGGGCCAACTCCGGTGACAAAGCCGCCGAACGGGCCGCATTGACTGGCAACGCGCCGGCTTGCTGGCTGTCGCGGGGGCACTGGGGTCGTCCGCAGTGGCCGACTGGCTACGTCGACTTAGGGAGCGGACCGGCCCGCCGCCGTGCTAGGTCGGCCTGAGGTCGGCCTCGGGTCGGGCCGCTGGGCGAGAAGCCTGGACGCAGCAAGTCGATCCGCCCGCGCTGACGGCGAATTGTAGGGATTCATCGCAGATGTCGGTCCAGGCCAGGGTACTTGTCGGTCGAACGGTCGTCTTCCCCTCGGCCAGGACCGCGATAGCTGTCGGTTCTCGCCGAAGGCAGCACTTGGGAGAGGGGCCGGCGGTAAGGCTGGTGCTGCGGGCACGGCGGGGAGCAGGAAGGTGGCCCCCTGAGCTGGCCGGTGCTCAGTCCGCCGCGAGTCGGCCGAGGAGGAATTCGGCGGTCACTTCGGTAACCTGGTCGAAGTGCCCGGCGGGGCCGGGGTAGTGGAACCCGTGTCCGGCGCGTTCGTACTCAAGCAGTATGCAGTCGTTGCCAGCCTGCACCATCGCGTCCCGGAACCGTCGCACCTGGTCGACAGGGGCGACTTCGTCGCTCGTCCCGTGCTGAATCAGCACCGGGGGATTCCCGGGCCGCACGAACTCAGCCGGCGAGTACTCGACTGCCCTTCCCGCGGCAATGCCGGCGTCGCGTTCAAGGGACCGCTGCTGCCTTGGCGGGTAGGCGAGCAGGTCGACCACGGGGTTGAGGGCCACGACGGCCGCTACGCCCGGCTCGGGTGCCGGAAGGGGCCGGTCTGGGGCGATCATCGCGGCGGCGAGCGCGAGATGACCGCCGGCCGAGCTGCCGCCTGACGCCAGACGCGGCGAGTCGAGTCCGCGCAGTGCAGCTAGTCTCGAGAAGCGTTCGACCGCACGCCGGACATCGGCGATGCAGTCGTCGATGCTCACGGCACCTTGACCGAGCAGCCGGTATCCGGCTGAAACTGCGAAGATGCCGCGCTGCGCCAGCCGCCGGCAGTGCGGCGCAAGGCCATCGGCCGATCCTTCGCGCAGAGCGCCGCCGTGGAACATGACGATGCCCGCCAAGGGCTGTGTGCCTTCGGCCGGTTCGAAGACCAGCATGGGCAGCTCGCTACCGTCGGCGGCTTCATAGGTTGGCGAGGACTCGCGGCTGGCTGTCATGAGCACGCATTCGACCATCTGCGGCCCAAGTCGGCAACCGGATTGGCGCCATGCTCGATCCCACGCGCGTCATCCTGCGCGCATTCAGCGATCGACGCGGATGCGCAGCGCAGCGGGCGGCGTCTCGATCACTGTACGTGATAAGCACGGCGAGCCTCTTGGCCATCACGGGGCAGATCCTGATGGTCGCCGCAAGCCCGCGGGATCTCTCGCTAGCCATCGGTCGCGGCAGCGAGGGCCGAGAAGCAGGGGACTCAAACGACACTGCAACCGACAGCTAAGCGGTAGGACCGGTATCTTCGCTGGATTCCTGACCCTTACCTGCACTACGGCTGGATTCCGGCAAAACACCTCAAACCGGGCATGCATCTCAAGACCCCAGACGGCCAGGTGGCGGTCGTGGTCGGAGGCTCGGTCCCGGCCGTCCACGACGGATGGATGTGGGACCTCACCGTCCCCGGCAACAACGACCACGACTTCTACGTGTCCGCAGGTGACACTCCGGTCCTCGTCCACAACACTGACTGCGATCCGGCAACTGCGCCCCTTGGTCCAGCGCGGCCAGCCGGCGTAGGTGAAGATTGGACCGCGAGAACTGCAGATAACGGACAGGGGACGGTTTGGCAGAAGCCCGGTGCAACCGGAAACGCTGACATGACCCGTATCATGAACCCGACGAGCCGGTATCCTAACGGGTACGTCCGCTTTTACAACAGATATGGTCAGCCTGTCGGGCTTGATGGTCGCCCTGGGCCAAACTCGCTCACGCATATCCCACTGAATCCTGACGGTTCATACCCGCTACCATCTGGATGGTCCCCATGAGGCTTGCTGTAGTCGGTAGTTCAGTAACCAGGCTATGCTTCGACCATGCGCTGACCATCTTGACGAGCTCAAATTACGAGTTCCGGTTCGAGACCACATTGACATTCGACCTAGCCGGTGCCGGGCCCGTTGCTTTTGAACCGGAAAGTCCTAGCGAAGTTGCTGCAAAGCTTCTTATGCTGCTCGATATGGAAGTCACGAATGCGGTGGCAGATGATTCCGGATTTCTGAGGCTTCAATTCGGCAAGAATGCGGAGATTGCCGTTGGGCCGCATGACGAGTATGAGGCTTGGACGATGAGTGGTCCGGATGGAGAACGCGTCATATGTAAGCCAGGTGGCGGGATTGCAACATGGAAACTGACTGACAGCTGATGGAGCGTCTGTGTGAGTTCGCCGCAGAGGGAAATATCAAGTCAGAGGTACTGAGGTGATCTCGCAGAATTCGGATCGGACATCTATTTATTAACGGCGCGGGGTCGGCGTTCCGGGAAGGCTCCCGGACAGTCCGGACGTGCCCGGAAACAGCCGTGGAGTCCCGGTAGAAAAGGTGGAATGGTGGGCTTCCAGTGCAGTCTCGAAGGACCTGTCTCTATGTCATCCGGCATGGGGGCGCCGGGAAGGATGCTGGAGTCCCCCGAGGTCATGGAGTCGCAGGATGTTGCTATTATGCGCGCCTGCGAGCTGCTGGCGGAGGCGGGGGCGGGATTCCACGTCGGCGGGTTCGGCGCGGATGACTGGAACCTTGACGTTAGGTATGATCTCTCGGTATTCCTTGAGCAGCTCTCGGGGGCATTGAGGGATCTGAATGCGGGAAAAGAAGGCGAGATTGCACTTTACTCCCAGGGCGTAGAACGAGTCCTCGCTTTTCGCCCGCAAGGGACTATCGTCCGAATTGAATGCATTTCGGGTACTTCATGGAAGCCTGATCCTGCCGAGGAATTGGCGCCCAGCAGTGAGCTGATATCCATGCTCACTCGACTGGCAGTCGATTTCTCCGAGGCCGTGATTGAGGTGGATGGGGATGCCGCGCAGGTCGAGCCAATTTCCAGTTGGTCGCGCGGGATTATTTAATAATGCGCCCGTGAACCTTGGCCGATTGCCAGATGCGTGGCGGATGGCGGCGAGCAGCCTTGCGACGTTGCGATCGTCGAGGCCGGTGACGGTGTCGCGGAGGTCGACGGGGATTCCGCCTCCGAGGCTGGCCGATAGCAGGAGGATGCGTCGTTCGCCGCCGGAGCAGGGGAGTTCGCCGGCGTGCAGGGCGGTGGTGGCGGCGTCCCAGTCGATGGCGGCCATCGGGGTGGTGCCGTCGCTGATGCTGGTGCCGTGTTCGATGAACCGGGTGGTGAAGTCGTCGCGACGGAGGAACGTGCCGTGGGCGATGAGCAGTGCGACGCCGGCTTCGAGTGGGTAGAAACCGGCGGCGCAGGCGTGCAGGGCGGCGGTGAGGTGGTCAGTGTGCATGGGGGCCTTTGGTGGTGAGGGTGGCGGCGATGTCGCGGTAGGCGGGGATGCCGAGGTGGACGTGCTCGGTGCGGCGGGCGGCTGCGGCGTCGGCCTGGGCGAGTTTCTCGTTGGCCCTGGCGAGGCTGACCTTGAGTCCTTCTGCTTCGCCTGCCCAGCCATCGCGTTCGGCTTCGGCGATGCGGGCGCGGAGGTTGGCGCGGATTTCCTCCAGGCGGGGCCGCTGGGCGGGGTCGATGCGGAGGAGCGAGCACCTTATGCAGGAGTGCTCGTGGACGCAACTGGTGCCGTAGGCTCGGCCGCAGTCGCCGAGCGCGACGCGCCTGCGCTCGAAGTGGCCGAGGAACTCGTCCCACTCGGTGTCGGTCGGGGTGCGGTACTCCTCGCCGGGGCGGAGCTGGCGTCGGCGGCTGATGAAGGCGCGGTGGCCGTTGATGGCTTCCTCGGGATAGACCGCTTTGTAGCCCATTGTGGTGTTTATGTTGTCGTGTCCGAGTATGAGCTGGGCGATGTGCGGGGGCATGCCGTTGAGGATGGCGTCGGTGGTGAAGATCCTCCTGAAGTCGTGAGGCTGGAAGGTCAGCGGCCTGCCGTCGGTGCCGGTGATGCCGGAGGCGGCGAGGGCGATGCGGAGCAGCCTGCGGATGCCGTCGGCCGTGATGGGGCGGTTCTCCAGGCCGACGGTCCGCTGGAACAGCAGGGGCATCGGGGGGTTCCAGGTGCGCTCGCGGGTGTCGTAGGACGGGACGAGGGGGATGGCGCCGTCGGCGCCGCGGGCGCGGGTGATGACGGCTGACAGGACGTCGGCGAGCTCGGGGCTGATGACGAGGAGGCGTTCGGTGTCGGTCTTGGACGGCGCGATCGACAGCAGGGGGATCAGCTCGCTGGTGTAGGGGAGCCGGTACTGGACCAGGCTGTGGTGGGAGAGCTCGGCGAGCTCCTCGATCCGGATGCCGGTGTGGCGCAGGACCTCGATGGCTGCCCAGGCCCAGAACGCGTTGCCCTCCTCGCGGCCCAGGTCGCGCCGGCTGCCGGTGGCCGGGTCTTCGGCCCAGGCGCGGCGGGAGGCCTCGTGGAGGCCGGCCTGGACCAGTTCCTGCCCGCCGGCGGTGAACAGCTCGCCGGGCGCGGCGGCGCGGACGGCGTCCAGCCGGGCGGCGGCGTCCTTGCGCTGGCGGTCGGCGGCGGCGGCGAGGGCGGGCAGGACGGGGAGCCGCTCGCGGGTGCGGGCGTCCATGCGGGCCTTGGTCCGTGCCTTCTGCTTCTTGTACTGGATGTCGCTGTCGCGGATGGGGCAGGGGGCGGCCCACGGTCCCCAGCGGGCAGGGTCGTCCAGGGCCCACTGGGCGATGTCGAGGTAGAATGCGCGGACGGTGAACAGGTTGCCGGCGGCAGATTCCCTGGTGACGTCCTGCTCGCCGCCGGGGGCGCGGATGGTCCTGGTCCGGAGGCGCTTCTTCCAGGCGGCGGCGACGTCGGGCGGCAGGTGCAGCGAGCTGATGCCGGGGTGATGGTCCTCCAGGTCCTTCCAGAACCGCAGGACCAGGTCGATGGCCAGGCGGACGAGGGAGCCGTAGTCGATGCCGGGCTGGCGCTCGCGCAGGTAGTCCACGAGCAGGTCACGGACCGGGCGGCAGGCCACCTCGTAGCGGTCGACGAGCTGCTCGGCGCTCAGCTGCCCGGCGAGCAGCGTGCTGATCATCCGGACCGTGGCCGGAGCGCCGGGCGGGAAGGTCCCGGCGGCGTGCAGGAGCTGGTAGAAGAACGGGCTGTGCCGGTTGGCCTGGGTCGGGCTGGTGAAAACATGCCGGGAGACGTCGAGAAGCTCGACGCAGTCGCCAGGGGTGATGTCGGCGACCAGGCCGCCCTTGGCGGCCATGATCACCGCGACGCGCTCGAGCGCCGGGACGAACGTGGCCCTCCCGGCCGTGCCGGACTCCCGCAGCGCGCTTAGGGCCGCGATCCCGGCGGGATCCCGGGTGCGACCCATCTCCGCGGCGACGCGGCTCGGGGAGGTGGTGGCCATCAGCCACGCCATCCCCGGGCGGATCACGTCGCCGCCGATCAGCTGGACCAGGCCGGTGCCGAGTCCGTGGTGCAGTTTTCCGCCCCGGGATCCGAGTCGCCCGGCGGCCTTCAGCTCGGTTAGCATCCGCGCGCGCCAGTCGGCGGCGGGGTCTGCCTCGGCGCCGGTCGCGTGCCAGCGTTCCTGCCACGTCGTGCCCGGGTGCAGCTCGAGCCAGTCCAGGACCTTCAGCATGGTCAGTTTCCGCCAGTGCCGGGTCTTGACGTTGTCGACGGTGAACGGCGGGGCGAGGAGCCGCCGGGCCACCGCGAACCGGTCCGCCTCCGTCGCGGGCCAGGACGCCGGGACCGGCCGGGCCGGGAATCCCGCCATCAGCGCTCTGGCCTCGGCGCTGAGCTGCCGGGGCGGGGCAGCCGCCTCGGCCCGGGTGTCTGCGGCGGTCACCAGCGGCCTTTCCCGAACAGCACGTCCAGGCTCTCGGCCCGGTAGCCCGGCGCCGGCTCCGGCGGGGCCGGACGGGCCTCGGACTGGCGGCGATGGTGGGCCAGCGTGGCCTCGATGGCGTCCTCGGCCGTCGGCACGACGTAAATCTGCGTGGACGTGAGCGAGGCATGGCCCAGCACCCACTGCACGTCGGTTATCTCTAGCCTCAACTGGCGTGTCTTTAACGTCCATCACGAGCGTCTTCACCTGCCCGGATGAGGGTTGATCCGTGGTTATCTCCTGCCTTGTCCATGACGTTGTTCAAGGAGGAGAGACGATGCTCGTGCATCCGGTGGTGATCCCCGGTTCGGGGACGCGATCGTGGACCGTGCTGGGAGACGACGACGTGCCGGTCGCCCCGGTCGACCGGTTCCTGGCTTACCTGACCGACATCGGCCGGTCGCCGAACACGGTGAAGGCGTACGCCCACGACATGAAAGACCTTTGGCAGTTCCTCGGGTTTCGGGGCCTGGACTGGCGAGAGGCGCGGCTGGAGGACATCGCCGAGTTCGTCGTCTGGCTCCAGTTGCCGGCGGCGGGCCGGGCGGGCGAGGTCGCGGTGCTGCCGTCGTCGGCGGCGGAGGTCGGCGTGACGACCGTCAACCGCAAGCTCGCCGCGGTGAGCTCGTTCTTCGCGCATCAGGCCCGCAACGGTGAGGGTCCGGGGGACCTGCTGGCCGCGTGGCGGGCCGGCGGGCGGGGCGGGTGGAAGCCGTTCCTGCACCACGTGAGCCGGGGAAAGCCGTATCGCGGCCGGGCGATCACGCTGAAGGCGCCGAAGAAGCTGCCGCGGGTCCTCAGCGTCGCCGAGACGCAGGCGGTCCTGGATGCCTGCACCCGGCTGCGGGACCGCTTCTTCTTCGCCCTGATGCACGAAACGGGCTGTCGCGCGGGCGAGGTCCTGGGCCTGCGGCATGAGGACATCGCGGCCGCCGAGTGCGAGATCACCGTCATGCCCCGGGAGAACGCGAACGGCGCACGCGCCAAGTCCGGGGCCGGACCGTCCCCGTCGGGCCGGAGCTGATCCGGCTGTATGCCGACTACCTGCACGAGGAGTACGGCGACCTGGGTTCCGACTACGTGTTCGTGAACATCTGGTCGGAGCCGAGGGGCCAGGCATGGTCCTGCCAGGCCGCTTATGACCTCGTCCTGCGGCTCCGGGCGCGGACTGGGCTGGATTTCGACCCGCACTGGCTCCGTCACGGCGCGGCAACGCGCTGGCTGCGCGACGGGGTGTCCATCGAGGTCGTGTCCAAGCTCTTGGGTCACTCCTCGGTGACCACGACGTCCGCGACGTACGGTCATTTGACGGTCGAGGACGCGCGGGCGGCGCTGGAGAGGGCCGGCTGGCTGACCGGCCGGGAGGTGACCTGGTGACCGGCGGCTGGATCAGCCAGGGAGACCGGTCCCGCTGGCAGCAGCGGGCCGCCGCCGAACCGGCTGCCATCCTGGCCGCGCACCCGGACATCCCGGTGATCGCGTGGACCGTCACCGCATCCGGCGGAGCCTGTCCGGCCAGGTCCTGGCCCCAGCCGGCCTCCGGGGCGGCCTGTTCGGGCAATGGCGGCAGGCGCTGGGGCTGGACGACGTCAGCGAGATCCCGACTGCCGGCGGGACGGCTGTTTACCTGCACGCCCGCGGCGTTCTTGGCGGCGTCTCGGTGAGCGTCGCCGCGACCGTCTTCGACGACGGGGAGGACGGCCGGTGAGCATCGAAAACCCGGACCCTGCAGAACCGGGGCAGGCCAGGCAGTACCGGGCACCCGCCGGCCTGCTGGAAAAGCTCATGGCCGCGGTGCGCCCGGAGTTCCGGGCCGCGGACCTGGTCTTCGACCCGCGGGACCCGGTCTTCGGCGGCCCGCCGTGCGCGGTGAGCGGCTGCGACCGGCCGCGCCGCAGGCACGGCCTGTGCATCTCGCACGGGCAGCGGTGGCGGGGATCCGGGATCTCCCTCGCGGAGTTCACCGCGACGGCTGAGCCCGGCTGGCACGGCCACCTGCCGCTGGACTCGTGCGCCATCGATGGCTGCAACTACGGCGCGATGGGCCGCGGGATGTGCAGTCGGCACTTCAGCCGCTGGTATCGCGCGGGATGCCCGGAACCCGAACGCTGGCAGGCGCAGGCCCCGCCGCTGGCACCGGACGGGCCGCCGCGGACCTGCCGGATCGGCTACTGCACCCTGTGGACCCGCAGCACGTCGGTGTTCTGCTACGGCCACGACACCCGCTGGAAGAACAACGGACGCCCCGGTATTGATGACTTCACGGCCTCCTGCGAGAACCCGGGCCCCGGCCAGGAGCACGTCGACCTGCGGCGGCTGCCCGCCGGGCTCCGGCTGGAGATGCAGTACGTCCTGCAGTGCCGCAGCGACGAGCAGGACGCGAAACTGCCGCCCAGGGAGATCCACCCGTTCGCGGTCGTCCTGGCCGACGCGGGCGCGTCTTCCCTGCTGCAACAGCCCGAGGAATGGTGGACCGCCCTCTACCCGCCGAGGAAGGGACGCGGCTGGCGCCCGTTCATCCTCGACGCGCGCCGCCGCGTCGAGGCGCTCGCGTTCGGCGCCGGCTGGGACACCGAGTACCCGCGGGACACCTGGCGGCTGCGCAACCTGGGCATCGACAAGCCCGAGGCCACCTTCGGCTCCGAGGGAATTCCCCAGGCATGGCTGCGGGAGCTGGCCAAGAGACACACCCGCTGGCAGCTGTCCGCCGGCCTGTCCGTCAGCACGGCCGGGAACGGGGTCCGGGCCGTGACCCGGTTCGCCGCCTGGCTCGCCGCCCTGCCCGACCCGCCCGCCGGACTGGCCGGCGTGACCCGCCCGGTGCTGGAACGCTACCTGGCGGTCCTGCAGGCGGAAATGGGCGGCCAGGTGCGCCACACCCATTACGTCGGCGGGCTGAGCGGCTTCCTGAAGGCGATCCGCCGTCACGGCTGGGACGGGCGCTGGCGGGGGACGCGGGGGTGGCGGGTGCCGGCGGTCATGCCGGAGGCGATGATGCGGGGGATGTCGCGCTCGGGCAGGCCTGAGCGCCTGGCGGCGTCTGCCAGCGAGGTCGCGACGGCGAGCTCGGGCAGGAGGCCGGAGCCGACGAGCTGGCCGAGGCTGAACGCGGCCCGGTTCAGCGTGTCGTGGCGGGTGCCGTCCACCGCGCTGGCTACCAGGCGGGCCTCGCTGCGGAGGGCTGTCATGGCCCAAACCGTGCTCCTGGCGTCGCTGGCCACCGGGAGCGGGCGGCGCTCGGGCATGGACGGCGTCGGAGGCTGGCGTGCCAGCCTGTCCGCGAGCCAGCCAGGCAGGGGAGCCGGGGCGGTTGCGTTGCGGGCCTGGTAGTGGCGGCCGCTGGCCTGGCTGCCGGGAGCGATGACGTAGCCGCCGTCAGCGCGGATGTCGACGCGGGGGGCCAGGCGGCTCGCGGAGTTCGGGACCGGGGTGGCTGGTGCCCTGAAGTACAGGTGCCAGCCGCCCGACGGGGTGGACACGGTGAACGTCGGCCACGGGCACGGCCGGCCCGCCTGGGCGCAGAGCCTGGCGAGCGCGGCGGCCCCGCTCGCCTGGCCGGGGCCCTTGGGGACGTCCAGGTCGACCACGACCAGGCCGGAGGGGCCGCAGGCGAGGCCGATGGTGTAGGGCCTGGCCGTCCACCACGCGCGGACCTGGGCCGGGTCGGTGGTGGCGTGGCGCTGCCAGTTGCCGCGCAGGGCGGGCTGCTTGCCGCCGGGGGCGCAGGGGAACACGTGCCAGCCGCGGGCCGCCATCGCCAGCGCGGACTGCAGCAGGCTGGCCTGATGGCGGTTCACGCGGCGCCCTGGGTGCCACCGCCGGGCCGGCGGTGCCGCTCGTTGAGGATGGCGCGGCGCTCCCACTCATCGACGCCGCCCCAGATGCCGAACTCCTCGCGGGTGGCCAGTGAGTACTCAAGGCACTCGTCCCTGACCGGGCAGCGGGCGCATACCCCCTTGGCCTCACGGTTCCTGGGGTCGCGCCGCTCCCTGGGGAAGAACAGGTCCGGGTCAGCCCTCGCGCAGGCCGCGTCCCACATCCAGGGCTGCGGGCGGAGGCCGCGCGGTTACGGTGTGGGCGGGCGCCCTTGCCGCGTGGGGGCTGGGAGGGCTGGCAGGGGTCGCTGGATGGCACGCCGATCGCTCCGCTCGTCGGGGGACGGGGGAGCGATATGGGGTCCTGGTTGCGGTTGCCCGGTGCCTCGCGTCAAGGCGGGGGCCTGCACATCAATTTGAACTGAAGCGGAACGGTTATGTCAACTCGGCTGGGGTTCGCTGGCCTGCCCGCGGGGGCGGCGAGTTGCCCGGCGGCGGGCCTCGTCGCGCTCGCGGGCCAGGCTGACAGTCTCGGCGATCACTTGCAGGGAGTGCTCCGACAGGCCTGCGGCTCGCAGGGCGATGTCGCGTACGGCGTCGTCCTGGAGGGCGGCCACGACCTCGGGTGGCAGCACGCCGCGCTCGACGGCGCCGTCCTCGAAGAAGTAGGTTGGCGAGACCCCGAAGAAGTCGGCCAGGCCCATGAGCACCTTGTAGGTGGGGTTGTCCTTGCGGCCCGTCCGCAGCTGCCACAGGTAGGTGCCGCTGGTGACCCGGGCCCCGGCCGCCTTGTTCATGGCGGCCGCTACCTCGGCGGGCGTGTAGCCCTTCCGTGTTGCCGGGTGGACGGTGCGGAACAGGTGGTCCAGCCGGCGGGCGAGCAGGCCGTCTGGGTTGGGTGCGTCGTCGGGCATGTGAGCGTCCCTCCCGTATCGTCTGCGTGGTTGGCTGATCCACGTGAGTTTAGCCGGAGGTCGGTACCGAGACGCGCTGCCACGAAGGATGCTGGGTCGCAGCGTTGCGCGGGGTGAGAACGCGCGTCGTCCGCCGGGAGCGTCGGACGTTGCCCCTGCCGAACGCCGACTGCTGACGTGCGCAGCCAAGGGGGCATTCACGTCGGAGCCGATGTCCTCCTCGCGTGCCGTCACGGAGGGTGGCGGCGGGGCTGATATCGGCGCGCAAATACCCGCCGTTATGGTCAGCCTCAAGGCACCCGGTGTCCGCCAACTGAGGCACGCAGAACAGGTCGATCTGGTGCGCCATGATCAGGGCGGACCCCACTGCCCTTAAGTTCTCGGACTTGTGTCCGCTGGTGGGAGGTTTGACGGGGTTATCGTGAGGTCGTAGGTGGCTTCCTCGGTTGGCCATTTCCTGCGCTCGGCCTTGGTCCTTCCGGATGTCCGTTTCCTGTTTTCCCTGTTCAGTGGCTGGGCGGCGATGGCTGTGGTGAGGGGCGCGAGCGGGTCGCCGGTGCCGGAGGGGCGCTTTCCGCAGTGGGGGCAGCATGTGTCGGCGGTGACGTGGTCGCGGACGAGGGCGAGGACGGCGGCGAGGGAGACGGCGGCGATGCCGGTCCCGGCCGCGTGCGCTGCGCGGGCGGCCATGGCAGCGATCATGTTGTGGGCGAGGAGCAGCGCCCAGGCTTCCTGGCGGGCGAGCTCCGGGGACTGGCCGCGCAGTTCCCGCCCGGCGCCGCGGATGGTGCGCTTGAGGTGCAAGAACGCGGTTTCCACCTGCCAGCGCCTCGCGTAGCCGGCCGCGATCTCCCGGGCGGGGAACGCATCCGGGTCCAGGAGCGTGGTCAGGACGCGGACCTCGGCCTTCTTCGTCCGGCCGCTGCGGGTGGTGGTCAGGATGGTGAAGCAGACCAGCCGGGCGACGGTGTCCGGGTGCCTGGGGAGCGCCCGGTCGCCGGCGTCGCGGCGCCGTTTCCCCAGCATGCCGGCGCTCTCGCGGAGCAGGACGAGCTCCGAGCCGTCCTTCAGGGTGCGCAGGTGCCGGAAGGGGACGGACCTCGCGCCGTTCTTGGCCCGCCACAGCAGGTGCGCCCCGGTGGCGGAGAACCGGATCCACCGGTCCATGGAGAAGAAGCCGCGGTCGGCCAGGGACAGCTGGCCCGGGCGCAGCGCGCCCTCCGGCTGGTCCGCCAGGGCGTTCTCCCCGTCGTGGTATCCGCCGACGGCGGCGGCCCGCCACCGCATGGTGCCGGCCTGCAGCAGCGCGGTCACCCGCAGCTGCGGGCGGGTGCCGCCCTCGGGCACGCCGAACTCCGCCGCCAGCTCCGGGCAGGCGTGCAGGTCCAGGGTGGTCCCGTCGAAGATGACCAGCTCAAGGCCGAAGAGGGCGCCGCCCTCGCACAGCGGCACGTCGTCCCGCGCGGCGTCCAGCTCGAACGCGAGCCGGGCCGGCTGCTCGCCGAGCCGGGCGCGGGCCTGCGACAGCGCCGGCGGGGTCGGCACCGGGGTGCCCGGCCGCACCCGCGCGCCCGGCATCGCGAAGGCCCTGGCCAGCACCATCGCATACGACTGCGACGCGAACAGCGCCCCGGTGACCAGGCACAGCAGGATCATCACCGCCGTCAGCGCCCGCTCGATCCGGCACCCGTGACCGCCCTCAGCCGCCGCGCGCGCGAGCACCCCGCCGGCCAGCAGCTCCGAGACCATCCCGTCCCGCCGCAGCTCAGACAGCCACTCCTCGTCCTCCCGCAACCCCGGCCCCGCCGCCACCCTGGCAGCCAGCCCCCCCTCAGGCCCGGGCCCGGCCGGAACAGCGGGCAGCACGACGGCAGGCATGGCAGAATACGCAGACAACGAGGCTCCAGCAGGCAGGCGTATGACTAGACACCACACGTCCTACCAGGGGCCTCGTTCCCTTTCCGGCACTTCCCCGCCTCGAATCCGCATCGTGACCACCCGTTACGGAAAACCGACAAACAGGCCCACCGGACTACAGAAGTCCCGGAACTTAAGGGCAGTGGGCCGGCCCTGGCGCGTCGGCCCGCTCGTCAGAAGTCGTAACGCGAATCACTTATAGCGGTAAACGATGCGCCCCTGCGTCCAGTCCGCTGGGCTGATCGCCAGCAGCACGCGATCGTCCTGGATTACGCGGATGTGGTTTTTGGACATCCGCCCCGACATCCTCGCGAGGACCTCGTGCCCGTTGGCGAGTACCACGGTGTAGAAGCCGTGCCCGCGCATCCGGCTGACAGTGCCCTCGGTCTCGATGAAGTCAGACCTCGGCATGGCGCACCCCGCCCCGGTAAATGGCGGTGATCTCGCCCTCGGTCCCAATCATGTCACTCTTCGGCATTTAGCGATCCTCCTCATTGCTCTGGCTCCGGCGTCGCACAGCTTGCAGCGCGAGCGTGCCCGTCACCGGCGGTTCGGTCAGTGCCGGACTCCTTCTCCAGCAGTTTGATCTCGTTACAGGCGTAGCAGCGCTTCTTGCTGTCGATATGCGCGAGCGTGCACCGTTCGCCCGTGCCCTTGCAGTCGTTGCAGGACAGGCACAAGACCTGGAATCCAGCGGGGAAGCCATCGTCCCGAAGCCAGCGGCACACGCCACACGTCCCGGCATCTCGGCCGCGGTGTGCTGAGGCACCGCCACGTCCCCCGAACCGCAGCAGGTGCACCGCCAGCCGTGGAGGCCGAAGTCCTGCGCCGCTAGGTCAGCGCGCCGGCGGCCTCCGATGTTCCCGCCTGCACTCGGGCGTTTGCTCGCACTCTCCCCACCTGCCGCCAGCACGGAGCTGCTTGCCGCATAAGTCACAGTTCACCCGAATATCATACTTGGCTTCCGCTTCCCCATCGCCCCGCATCTGCTGGGCGGTGCGGGCTTCCCAGGCGAGCAGGGAGAAGCTGGCTTCCGATACGGGCCGACGCGGCTTCGGCAGGATGCGCTCGGCGCCGGCGGCGGCGATGATCGCGTTGGCCTCCGCGACGGGCCAGGCGGGCACGTTGCCGGCCAGCCGAACCGGCGCGGGCGAGATGATGCCCTGCTCGATGCAGTTCCTGATGCTGTAGGTCTTACGAGGCTTTGCGGTTCGGTTGCGCCCGCGTCACGCTGCAACATCGCCAGGCTGCGAGGAGTGTCCAGAACAGGCTGATCTGCGAGTCGTCGCCCTGATGGCCAAGACCGCCCTCAGCAGCGCGTAGTCGGCGATATGTGCGGCCCGACCAGTAGTGGCAGGCCCTGGGCGGTCACTCGCCGTGGCGGTATTCGGCAGGAGGACCAAGGGGATGCGTCCGAGCCTGCCGCCGTCAGGCTGGACACTGTCTGAAGGCAAGCCCCATCGGCTGACACGCGATGATAGGTAATCACCCCATCTACCTGCATGTTCAGGAGAACACGGCAGTCGGCGGCACCCGACGACACGGGAGCCGCCGCACTGCTAATGCGGTTTGGGAGCGATCCCATCCGGGGTTCAAATCCCCGAGCCTCCGCCCAGCTAACGGGCAGTTTTCGAACAAGGAGACGAGTTCGAGGGCTGCCCGTTTTGTCATGATATTTGGGCCGAAGCATGCACGAAGCATGCACGCGGGTTTACCGCGCCTCTTCCCGGGGCGGCGTGGGAGAAGCTGCCTTCCTGGGGACGACTGCGGCGGCTGCGCGGGCGGCGTCTTTCGCCACCTCCGGGAAGACTAGGACATAAGTCCTGTTGGTGAAGTCGGTGCGCGTGTGGCCGAGGATCGCGGAGATGACCTTGGTGTCGACCTTGGCGGCCTTGAGCAGGCTCGCCGTACCATGCCTCAAGTCGTGGAAGCGTATCGGCAGGAGTCCCGCGCGGTAGGCGAGGATCTCGAACCGGGTGCTCGCCCAGGGGCCGCGGACGGCGCTGCCGTCCGGCTTGGTGAAGACCAGTCCGGTGTCCGCCCAGTCGTCGTCCGCCGCTAGCCGCTCGGCCTCCTGCTGCTTGCACCACGCCTTCAGCGCGTCAACCACCGGAGGCGGGAGGGGGATGACGCGCACGCCAGCCTCGGACTTGGGTCCCTCGCCGGAGCCTGTCTCCAACACGTAGATGACCTCTTGGTCAAGGTCCACGGCAGTCCACTTCAGGCCCACCAGCTCGTCGCGCCGCTGCCCGCAGTACGCGGCGAGCACGAATAGCGCCTCAAGCCGCTCCCCGGTGTCTGCCAGGTAGTCCAGGAACCGCCCCGTGTGCTCGGGGAGCCAGACCATGACGGGGCACGGGCGCAGGTCCGCCGACGCCCACAGTTCCTGCCGCTCGACGGTGGTCAGGACGCGTCCCTGTTGCCTTGCGGCGGCCTCGGCAGGATTCACCCGCTTGGCTAGGCTGGTCCAGTACCGGGCCTCAAACTGAGGAGACCACGGAAGCGGCAGCCACTTGTCCTTCAGGGGTAGCTCCACCCCCAGGCACGGGCTCCTCCTGATCTTTCCGGTTTTCACCGCGGCGTTCATGGCCGCGCGGAACGGGGCGTACAGGCGCTCGATCCGAGCCGGGGACAGGGGCTTAGTGGACTTCTTATGCCTGGCCTCACCCTCAGGCAGAACCCTCCGCACGTCGTCGGCGCGGACCGCGACCATGCGACGCACCATCTCGATGACTGCCGGCTTGACGTCGTCAGGAACGGGCTGGTTGATGAGCTCCATCGCGGAGACCACATCCGACACGTGGTGATCACGGAGATCCAGCATGTCTAGGTGCCCGAGTGCTGGCTTCCAGTAGAGGCGGAGCGCCTCCTCATCCGATTGCCACGCGCTGGCCTTCAGCTTGCGCTTCCCGGCCATGTAGTTGGCGAGATACTTGTCCACCTTCAGGCCACGCCCCAGCACGGAACTGCCAGTTCCGACCTCGACCTTGGCGGTGTCGAGCTCGTCCTCGGCTTCTCTCTTGGTCTTGAAAGGACCCAGGACGGGCTGGCGTCGCTTGCCCTCGATGCCCTCTTCCTCATAGCGGGCATACCAGCTGCCGTGCTTCGTGCTCCTGAGCTTCGGGCACTGCTTGCCGTAGTACTTGTCGGTCTCTGGGTTCCGGCACCAGCAACGCCGGTAGGTACTGCCCTTCATCATGGCCACCTTTCATGTTCTATATAACCGTGTTCATACACGGTATCGCGTAACTGTGCATGAACACAATTGATATCCTCGGCGCATGCATAGATGCAGCTGGAGCAGCCTGCATGGCTGAGCGCACTACTCCCGCGACGGCCATCCGCGTGCCTCGTTCGATGTGGGCTGCGTACGGGCGCGTCTGCGCGCGCCGTGGCGTAGGCCGGGCGGATGATCTGCTCGACCACATGCGCGAGCAGATACGTGCGCACGGGGACAGTGCCGATCTCGCGGACTTGGCCGATGCCGAGGCAGAGCTCGCCGAGCGTCGCTCGCGAAAAGGTGGTCGGCCGCCGAAGGCCGACTAACGGATGCGTGCGCGGGCGGCGTTAGGGTGCCCCGGGGATTGCCGGGGTAGGTCTGTGTCGTCACTTGCGTGCAAGAAGCGGAGGAGGTCGCTGACTGGCACGCGGTAGATCACGCCAACGCGAGTCACGGCGACCGGGAACTCGTCTCGCTTTGCCAGTTCATACGCCTTGGTCCGTCCGATGCCGATGGCAGCTGCGGCGGTAAGCAGGCTAACCGTCGGCGGCCCGCTACGAAGCTGGCTGATGGTGGGGGCTTCCATCCTGAGTTCCTCCTGGCTGGGCTTCCATGAGCGGCAGGTCTGGGGGGAACCTCTGGATTGGCGACCTGGCAGGAACGGCCGCTCCGCACCGGGGCTGGCTGGCCTCGGCGCGGCTGGCGGCAGGTCATGGCCGCGTGCCGTCGGAGCGGATGCCTACGCCACGAACCTCGTGGCGTAGGCATCCGCCTCGTGCTCGTCTTCTGGCGCGTAGCGGCACGCCGCGAGCGACGCGGCGACTAGGTCTGGAGCAAGGTGGGGGAACGCAACACGAAGGAGATGATCGTCTGGAGTGCCCTGGTGCCCGCGCACCAGGTGCGCGAGTTGGTGAGCGATGGCGTGCAGCTGGTCCGCGGGGCTGCCAGCCTGGCTGACTATCAGCAGGTCGACGGTGTCCATCTCGATCAGCAGCGTGCTGCTGCCCGGTGACAAGGGGGCTGATGTCAGCGCGAGCGGCCGTCCGCGCTTGCGCTCGACGGCAGCCTTGAGGTCGTCCAGGCTTCCGGGGAGCGCGGCCAGGTCCGGACAGAGGGGGGTAGCGGGCATTGACATCGCCTCCTGGACCAGTGGTAGCACGGCTCCCCCTGCTTACTTCAAGGTAAGTGCAGGCTCATGAGCCGGAAGCTGGCAAGCTGAACTTGTGACACCCAGCTATAGATGACGGTTCCCAGGTATAGATGGCGGCTGGTTGGCGTCATCTATACCTGTGGCTGTGACCGGGCCGGTTTCGGCGGTAGCTGGTGACGTGAGGCATCCCGCCTGCTGGCCGTGAAGCATCACCCGCTGCCGCGTTCCGGCTTACGGGCCTCGATCAGGAAGCGGCGGGAGCAGGCGGCGAACGCCCCGTCAGCCTGGATCCGCTCGTGCAGGGCCTTCAGGCGGTCGAGGTACTTCTCGACGGTGAAGTCCGGGACGAGCCAGATCACCTTGCGCAGGAAGTAGACCATCGCTCCGATGTCGAAGAACTCCATCTTTAGCTCGGCGGTGCGCAGGTCCACGACCTCCAGTCCGGCTTTCCCGGCCCTGGCCCGCGCCAGCCCGGGCTCGCGGTCGCTCTGCCCCAGTGGCTGCTGGCCGAGGAAGAAGTCGTAGACCTCATGGCCGCTGTCCGGGCCGACCTGCTGGGAGAGGTAAGTGCCGCCAGGTGCCAGGACGCGGGCGATCTCGTCCCAGTGGACCGTCACCGGGTGCCGGCTGGTGACCAGGTCGAAGGTGCCGCCGGCGAACGGCAGCGGCGGCCGGTCCTCATCGGCGACCACGACCACGCCCTTGCCGCGCAGGTTTTCCTGGGCGCGTTTGATGTTCGGCGGCCAGGACTCGGTGGCGACCATTGCCTTGCCGGCGCGCTGCGGGACCCCGGCCAGCACCTCGCCGCCGCCGGTCTGGATGTCCAGCGTCAGCGCGGCCCGGCCGATCTTCTCGCCCATCAGCTTCTGGTAGCCCCAGGGCGGCCGCTCCTCGGTGGCGCGGCCATCCAGCCAGGAAAAGTCCCAGCCGGTGACATCGACAGCATCGGCTTCCGCGATCAATTCCTCGAAGTCCTGGTCCATGAACTGCAATGATCGCGCGGCCTCCGGGCAGCCCGCCAGCCAATAACGGTCTCCGGCACCCACTACCCCAGCCTGAAAGCCGAGCTAGAAGCCCTCGCGACCTCGCTCGCCCGAACTGGCCAGCCGGGGAATCTGCGGACTCTGCTGCTGGTCGTGGCGCAATTGGCGGAAGTTTTCGTGTTAGCTCCGCGCTGCGTGTTCAGGAAACGGGATCAGGGTGATTCGCGTCGATGCGTGCTGCCATCTGGTCGGCGTAATCGTTGAGAAGGTGCCGGAGCTCGGCGTACTGGCCGGTAGTCCATGCCGCTAGGTGGGGCCAGCACAGGTCGATGAAGTTCAGGCGCTCCCGGCCGCCGGGCCGCTGGCTGCGGGGCGCGGCCGGGCTGGTCATCACGGCGGGCGCGAACAGGTGCTCGCCGCCGGTGACGCGGGTCCAGACCCAGGCCGAGGCGAGCATCCTCTTGCGCTCTCCCCAGTCGGCGCGTGGTGAGCACCGGGCCGGCAGGCCGCTGATCAGCTGGCTCCACTGGGCGGGGCTGATCACCCAGTCCTGCAGCGCGCTGCGGCGCCGCCCGTAGTCGGTGCGGGCCTGCGCGATGTCGAGGGTGCCGGCGAGCGCCTCGATGGCGGCGTCGAACTCGGCGCGGCGGCCTGCGGCCTCAAGGCGGTTGTGCACGGTCTTGACGGCGTTCTTGGCCGAGTCGGGCGGGATGCGCAGCAGCTCGCCGAGCTTGCGGTAGCTGGCCGGGGTGCAGGTGCGGGCGAGGCGGATTGCGGCGGCGCGGCGCAGGAGCTGCTCGGGGGCCAGTCCGGTGAGCCGGGCGAGGTGTTCCTCGTGCCATTCCGCGGGGAGGTAGGCGGGGACGTGGGCGATGCTGTAGCCGGTGGCCGGCCGGGGCGGCGGGTGGAGCTTGCGCGGGATGCCGCCAGCGGTGGCCTGGCGGATGACGTGCAGGGCGCCGACCGCGGGCCCGGTGGCTGCGCGGAGCGCCGGCGAGCAGTACCCGTCCCCGGCCAGGAACCACTTGACCCACCGCTGGAAGGCCGGGACGGCGGCGGGGCCGGTGAGGTGCCTGATGACCTGGCTTAGCGATCCTGGGCTGTCGCTGGCCAGGATGCCGCCGACGAGGGTGAGCAGCGCGGCGCAGGCGGCTGCCTCCAGCGGCGGGGTGTCGTAGTACGCGATCTGCCTGCGCTGGGCGCGTTCTTCGGCGGTGGCGCTGGCCTGGCGGCGGGCTGCGGCGACGTGCCGACTGATCACGTCGGCCTGTCCGGGGAGCGTGGCCAGGTCCCGGGCGGCGGGCCAGGAGGCAGTGATCAGGCAGGCGAGAATGCGCAGGTCGGTGAAGTACTCGCCGGGGGTTGCCTGCTCGCCGCCGCTGGGGATGGTGGCCGGGCCGCGGGGGTCGAGCAGTTCCAGCAGGTGCTGCTGGAACTTGAGTGCCTCGCCCAGCGCGCCGGGCAGCTCCGCTTGCGGGACGGCGCCGCCTTCGGTGAGGAGGTGCCCGCAAGTGCGCAGCAGGCGCCGCCGGGCGGTGCCGCCGGCGGGCTGCGGGTGCCGGCAGGCGGCCGGGTGGATCGCGGCGTGGGCGGGCATCGGGATGAGCGACGGCAGCCCGCCGCCGTGCGTTGCCCGCAGGTGTGCTGGCTGCCCGCAGGCCGGGCAGGCGTGCTCCAGGAGGCGCTGGTGCTCCGGGCAGGCGAACACCACCGGCAGCCGCCACAGCTTCCTCCAGGCCCTGCCGAGCTGCTGCTGGACGGGGCTTGCCGGGTCGCCGGCCAGGCACTGCGGGCAGTAGCGGGTGGAGCGGGACAGGATCCAGGTCTCCTTGATGAAGATCCCGCCCGGCTTCCGCATGCGGCCCAGGTAGGCAAGGCCGGCCGGCGGGTAGCGGCCGGCCAGGCCGGCGAGGGTGAGCGCGGTGACCTCGGCGGGGGCCAGCCTGGTCGCTTCCGCGAATGCCCGGGTGACCGCGTCGTCCAAGATGAGCATGCGGCTGGCGGGGATGATGCCGGTGCCGGGGGTGCGCCCGGTGATCGCGGCGACCTGGCCGGGCGGGACGCCGAGCCGGAACGACAGCCGCAGGAGGAACCCGGGCAGCGATTCGCCGGGGAGCGGGGCCAGGCTCCGGGCGAGCGGGCGGGGTGCGGGCATCGCCGGTCAGCCTGCGGTTCCGCCGGCAGGGGTGCCGCGGTCGTCGAAGACGGTGTTGCGGCCCTTGCGCGGCTTCCGGGCAGGCGGCGCCGGGATGTCCGGGAGCTCGCCTGCGTCAGGATCGAGGTCGGGGAGGTCGTCGGGATTCAGGGCGAGGGTGTCGAGGAGCCCGGCGGTAATCGTCTCGGCGCCGGTCTCGATGGCGTGCCGGCATCCTTCCTGGACCAGTTTCCTGAGCAGGCCGATGATGCCGCCAGTGCGGCCGTAAAGGTACTCGGGCATGCCGTTGTCGCTGAGCATGCCGTCGCGGTCGTTCAGCAGGCGGAGCTGCTGCTCGATGCCGGCCAGGTGGGCGGTCCAGGCGGCGATCCCCTTCGGGGTGTCATAAGTGAAGCGGCTGAGGTCGATGAGCTCGAACCGCAGGTCGGTCTGGCCGGGTGCGTCGTCGTTGCGGCTCCTGCCGCGATCCGGGACCGGCGGGAACAGCCACTGGCCGGTCCGCGGGTTCCTGCGGCCGTCACGGAGCAGCCCGGACTTGGGGATCCCGACCCCGACCAGGACGAGGGTGGCGGGCAGGCTCATCAGCTCCCGGATAAGGTCCAGGACGTCCTGGTCGGCCTCGCGGTGGAGCTTGAGCCTGGTCACGTCGTCGATCACGATCGCCTTGGTCCCGTGGTCGAAGACCGCGTCCTTGACCGTGCGGATCAGGTCCTCCAGCCTCATGCCCTTGTAGGGCTCGCCGTAAAAGTGAAGAATCCGCTGGCAGAGGGCAATCGGGGTGGCCTTGACCGGTGTGCGGACGTAGACGGCCGGCGCGTGCAGGTCGCGTGTCCCCTCGATCGCGGCAGGGTTCTGCGCGTAGAGGGCGAGCCACTCGTCCTCGAAGCAGGCCAGCGCCTCGCAGGCAGTCTCGGTCTTGCCCTGGCAGCCGCCGCCGTTGATCATCAGGCCCGGACGCGTGTCGGGTCCCTGGCAGAACGCGTTCGTCTCGATGAGGGACCGCATCTTCCGCGATACGAAGGCGCTCATCGGGGTTTCCTGGATCGCCAGGTTGGAGTGGGTCGCGACCCGGTGCAGGTCGTGCAGGCGCCGCTGCCGCGCCGTCATCGCCGCATGCTCGCCGACGGTGACGGCCGGGGCCGGGACGAAGTCCCGGCGGGTCAGCCGCCACCGTGACCAGCCTTCCAGCGTCTCGCGGTCCGGAACGGGGCCGGGCAGGAACGACACAGGATGAGGAAGCCGGGCGCCCGCGGTCACTGCCCGTCGTCCTCGGGGATCGACAGCAGGCTGGTGCGGCGCAGTCCGTCGCCCAGCGTCCCGGGAGCCTGCGGCCGGGCCGGCACCGCTGCCTCCCTGCGCCTGCGCCGCTGCTCGTCGATGGCGGCCCTGGCCTGGAGCGCCCGGTCCGGGCGGCGCAACGGCACCACCGCGGCCGGCTTCCGGCCCCCGTCGTCCGGCCGGCCAGGAGGGGCGGGCCGGTCGGCTGCAGCGGCGTCGCTCTGCGCGGCCTCTCTGGCCTGGGCCTTCTTCTCCTGCCTGGTCATCTGGCCAGGCCAGCTGCTGACGGGAACGTGGGGCTCCGAGGAGCTTCAGCAGCAAGGGCAGAAGCTCCGCGTCGGAGCGGGGCTGCAGTCCCTGCGCTTTCGCCTCACGGAGCAGGTCGGTCACCCGCGCGTCGCTGAAGGAGGGGATCTGGCCTTCGGCCGGCAACCCGGTCCAGCGCAGCTCGCGCCACTGATGCTCCTCGTCCTGGAAGAACACGCTGCGCGCGTCGCGCTTGTCGCTGCGGATCACCCACGAGCGCTTGTTCGCGCCGCCGCGGGCGGACGGCATGCCGCGCAGCCCGTCCAGGGCAGGCCCGTCATACCACAGGCCGCGGATCTTCACTCCGCGCTGGTGGATCATGACGTGATGGGCGGGCAGCAGCTCGTAGTAGAGCTCAGGCCTCGGGATCTCCAGGGAGAAGCCGCCCTGCGCCATCGCCGCGGCGAACAGGGTGTTCGGGCTGTGGTCGCCGCCCGGCGCCCATCCAGGGCCGTACTCGCCGAGTTTGCGGTTCTGCCAGATGCCTTTACCGACCGTACTTCTGAGTGTCCGTGTCGTTCTCCTGAGCCTGCTGGGCGGGCGTCCTAGACTCCTTTACCGACCTGGTCCGGGGCGTCGTCCATGTGAGGGGTCGGCACAGGAGGACGGATGACACGGCGGGTGGTCGTCGGGGAGCTGCGGGTCCAGCGGCTGGACCGGAGGAACGGGCTGCGGTCGTGGACGATCGTGTGGCCCGAGGGCACGGTGCACGAGGAGGCCGACCGTTTCCTGCGGGTCCACGACGGGTCGGGCACGCAGAAGACGTACGCGTACTACCTGGTCGACCACCTGCGGTGGCTCGAACGCGAGTGCCTGCCGCTCGAAGGCGTCCGGCTGCGGGACCTCGAGCGTTACATGGGCATTGTCGGCGCTGACGTGCGCATGCCCCTGGGCGAGCCGTGGCGGACAGGAAAGCGCCCCTATGGCCGGGCGGCGCTGTCGACGGCGGCGGCCTGCCTGAAGGGGTTCTACCTGCACCAGTCGTCCCTCGGCATCAACGCGGAGCTGGGCGAGGCGCTCGACCGGACGAGGCTGCCGACGCGGGCGGACCGGCGGCGGGCGCTGCTGGGGCACGTGAAGACGGAGATGCCGGCGAACCCACTGGCGCCGAAGGGGCGGCATCGCCGGCATCCGAAGATGCTCCCGGACGGCGCACGGGAGTCGATGACAGAGGCGGTGAACTCGGCGAGGGACCGGCTGATCGTGTCCTGGCTCGCCGACGGGGGCCTGCGGATCGGCGAGCTGTGTGGACTTCACCTTGTCGACCTGCACCTCCGGCAGGACGCGGCCTGCGGGGAGTGCCGGTCCCCGCACCTGCACGTCTGCCACCGGCCCGGGAACCCGAACGGGGCCGAGGCCAAGACCAAGCACCCGTGGGCAACCGAGAGCGGCACGGTCACGGGCGGGCTGGTCAAGCGGGTCAGCCCCGCCATGGTGCACGCCTACTTCGAGTACATGACCGGCGAGTACCCGCGGGGAGCCGGGCACGGGATGCTGCTGGTCCAGCTGCACGGCCCGTCCGCCGGGCAGCCGCTGGCGCCGGCCGGCGCCCGCCGGATGCTCGCCCAGGCCGGGAAACGCGCAGGCCTCGGAGTCGTGAAACCCCATTCCTTCCGGCATTCCTTCACCTCGGCGGTGCTCGATGCCTCCGGCGGGAACCTCATGATCGCCCGGGACGCCGGCGGGTGGGCGTCGGCCGCGATGGTCGACGAGGTCTACGGCCACGTCGACGTGCACGATCCCGCGTTCGACGCCGCCCTGCGCACGGTCTGGGGCGAGAGCCGGTGACCCTCGCGCTGCTGCCGCAGCCGGACGCCCGTGAGGGCCGGGACCGGCTGGAGATCCTGACCGCGCTGATCAGCGCGCCGTCATTCGACCCGCTGTTCCGCGGCGACATCATCAAGATCCCTGCCGGGCATCCTGTCTACCGGTGGAACTGCCTGGCTGCGGACTGCGAGCGGGCCGTCACGGGCCGGGGTGACCTGTGCGGCGCTCACGAGGTCATGTGGCGGGAACACCGCGACGGCGGCGGGCCGCGGGCCGGCTTCCTCCGGTCGGCTCCGCCGGCGGCCCCGGTGAAGGGATCGAGGAGCAGCCGTGCCGGATCTGCCCGGACCGCCCGGCCTGCCAGATGACCCTCCGGCTGTGTCATTACCATCAGTTCCGCTGGTATCACTACCGGGACCGCCACGGGCACGATGCGGACTTCGGCCGGTGGCTGGCCTGCCAGGACCCGGTTCCCGGCTACGGCCGCTGCCGTGTCCGGGTCTGCCCGGAGACGGCGAATTCACCGCTGGGCCTGTGTTACCGCCACGATCGGAGCTATCGCAGGCAGGGCCGCCCGGGAGGCGCTGTCCTGCCGTCCGCGTGGGGAATGCGCTATGAGCACTGCGGGCTGCCCGTCCCGGTCAAGTACGCCGAGGAGCCGGCGTTCCGCCGGTGGTGCGCATCGGCCGTGGCGGTGATGCGGCCGGGGCAGGTCAACCTGCGGGGCCTGCACCCGCTGGCCCGGGCCGAGATCCAGTGGGGCATGGCCTGGCATGCCCGGGGCCAGCACGGGCGGTGGGAACTGTCGGTGCTGCAGCGACTGGCGGACTACAGCCGCGACCAGGCACTGAGCTCCCTGACCGACCTGGCCGCGGATGACGTCGGCCTGCGCAAGGCGGCCGGCCTGCCAGGCGCCCGCATCGCGGGAGCGATCGCGGATGTGGTCGGGCGCCTCTACCTGACGCCGGAGGAGACCAGGGAAGACGGCTACATCCTCGCCGGGCACTTCGGGCGGAAGCTGAACAACCGGTCTGGCCGGATCGACCTGGCCGGGATCTCCCAGCGGTGGCTGCGCGACCTGGCCTGGGACCACCTCGCCGGCGTCTTCCGTTCGCCGGGCTGCCCGCGCAGTGGCCGGACGTTCGACGACACGCGGCGGGCCGGGCTGGAACTGAGCGCCTTCCTGGAGCTCTGCGCTCCCGGCGGCGGGCATGACCCGCGGGCACTGACCGCGGAGCACATGCACCAGTTCACCGCCGACCAGCGGCAGCGCGAGCGCGACGGGCTGGCCTCGCTGGGAGTCACGGGCCTGCAGGGCAAGCCGTCGGTCGTCACGGCCAACACCATGCAGGTCGTCTTCCACCGCACCCGGAGACTGATGCGCTGGGCGCTGGAGTCCGGCGAAGCCGAACGGCTCGGCCTGGACCGCGGCTTCATCACCTCGGTACCCGCCGCGGGCGCGACCGTCCAGCGGACACGCGCCCCGTTCACCGACGAGGTCGCCCGGGCGCTGGCCGACGAGGCCAACCTCGCGAATCTGGCCCGGGACCACGACCCGCACGACCGCGGCCTGCGGGACATCTGGGAGACGATCATCGTCACCGGACGCCGCTGCGGCGAGGTCTTCCGACTCCGCCTGGACTGCCTGGGACGATACGGCGGGCTGCCCATGCTCTGGCACGACCAGACCAAGGTCGGCAACTACGACGAGGCGGTGCGCATCCCCGAACGGGTCTACCAGATGCTGGAGGAACGCCAGCGCAAGACCCTGGCCGTCTTCCAGGAGCGGAACAACCGCCCGCCCGCCGCCGCGGAACGTGAGCAGATGGCGCTGTTCCCGACGAACTTCCACAACCGGGAATGCCGGTATCCGGTGTCTTACCAGTGGTTCCACAAGGGCTTCAAGACCTGGATCGACGAGCTCGACATCGGCCGGCAGGTGCCCCACCAGGCCCGTCACTCCCTGGCCACCAGCCTGCTGCGGGCCGGCGCGAGCCTGTCGCACGTCCGCCGTTACCTGGGCCATATTTCAGAGCGAATGACCCAGCGGTATATCCACCTGGCCCAGTCCGACCTCGAAGACGTCCTGCAGCAGGTCTGGGTCGCCGGCCCCGGCACCGCCAGCCCCGGCGAACTCCTCGCCGGGGAATCCGCCCCGCTGTCCCGTGAGCAGGCCCAGGCCCTGGCGATCGACCTGTCGCGGCGCAGCACCCCGGCCGAGGGCGGATTCTGCACCTTCCAGCCCGTCGTCGACGGCGCTGCCTGCCCGTGGAACCTGGACTGCCATAACTGCGGCAAGTTCGTGCTGTCGGGCGCCGACCTGCTCTACTGGCGGCGCAAGCGCGAACAGTGGCGGCTGCTCGCCGAGGGAGCCCCGGATGACGCGACTGCGGACTACCTGCACGCGTACTTCGAGCCGACCGCCCGCGCGATCGACGGCCTGGAGAAGGCCCTCGCCGGGCTGGGGCTCCTCGATGACGCGCTCGCCCTGGACATGCGCAAGCCCCAGGACTACTTCCACCGCGTCTGGAGCACCGCCTTCCGCGCGTCCGACCTGGCAGCAGCCGGCGACGACGGGCACGATGGCGGCGACACGGATGACATGACGGAGGCAGGCGATTGAGCACCGAAGCGGCCCTGGCCGCCCGCCGACGCAGCACCGAGGCTGCCCTCGGCCGCGTCCGCGACGCGATCACCCGGCTCCGCCGGGAGAAAACGCGGGTCAGCGTCGCCGCGGTCAGCCGGCGGGCTGACGTGTCCCGCACCTTTATCTACGGCAACCCTGACGCCAGGGCCGTCGTCGCCGACGCGATCGCCCAGGCCGGCGAACAGCGCACCCGGCTCCTCGACGCCCAGGGCGACGATCGCGAGGCCACCTGGCGCGAACGGGCGCTGAACGCCGAAGACGCGCTCAAGGCCGCCCACCACGAGATCACCGTCCAGCGCACCCGCATCGGCGAGCTCCTCGGCCAGCTCAGGGACCAGCAGTCCGAATGGACCCAGGACGCCGTCCAGCGGATCACCACCGAGAACACCACCCTCAAGCAGCGCGTCCGCACGCTCACCGCCGGCAACCGCACCCTCGAAGAGAAACTCAATGCCGCACGGGAGAACCTCCGGTTCCACGACAAGCGCATCGCCGACCTCGAAGCCCAGCTCGCCCCGCCAGGACGAACATCTAAATAGGAAGATTAGCGCAATCGAACCGGCCTTGCCCTCCAACCCGAACCACAGTAGATCCAGTCCCCGCGGTGCTGCTCGCGCTCGCGCTGCCCACGCTCACCGGCCGGCGCGCTCGCGCCGCCGCGGTCGGCGGCGTGTCGGCCGCGGTCGCGCTCACCACCGTTCCTGCCGGTCGGCTTGCCGGTGCTCGCCGCGCCCCCTTCCCCGTCGTGGTGCTGGTCGCCGCGGTGGTGGCGGCCCTGCTCCGGCTGGCCGGAATTCACTTGTCTGAACGGATCCGTGGTGACTCCCGCGTCCTGCCATGTTTCCCGCCGCGAGATCGGCGTAGGCTCTGGCGCGTGGATCCAGCCGAGGACTTCGCCGCACGCGCCGAGGCGTACCGCCGCGAACTGCGGGTGCACTGCTACCGGCTGACCGGGAGCTTCGATGAGGCCGAGGACCTGGTGCAGGAGACGCTGCTGCGCGCCTGGCGCAGCCGTGACCAACTCGAGGACGAGGCTGGCCTGCGCGCCTGGCTGTACAAGATCGCGACCAACACCTGCCTGGACTTCCTGCGCCGCCTCGAGCGCCGCCCGCGCGCTTACGCGCCGGTGCCGGGCATGGACCACGGCAACGGCCCGGCCCCGGACTTCCTCGAGTGGCTGCAGCCTTTCCCCGACACGCTCCTCGCCCCCGGGCGGCCCGATGAGGAGACGGTCGCGCGGGAGACGATCGAGCTGGTCTTCCTCACCGCGATCCAGCACCTCACCTCGCAGCAGCGGGCGGTGTTCGTGTTCCGCGACGTACTGGGCTGGTCCGCCGCCGACACCGCGGCGGCGATGGGCATGAGCGTCGCGTCGGTCAACAGCGCGCTGCAGCGCGCCAAGCCGAGCCTGCGCCGGCACCTGCCCGAGGACCGCTCGCAGTGGCGCACCGAAGGGCCGACGCCGGAGGAGCGCAAGGTACTCGACGCCTACTTCGCCGCCTCGCAAAGCGCCGACCTGGGCGCGATCGCCGACCTGCTCACCAGCGACGTCGTGCTGACGATGCCGCCGAACCCGTTCTGGTTCACCTCCCGCGACGCCATGATGACCTTCGTCAGGCAGAGCCTCGACTCGGCGTCGCCGGCGTACTTCGGGGAATGGAAGCACCTGCCCACCATGGCCAACCGGATGCCCGCGGTCGCGGCGTACGTGCGCCGCCCGGGCACCACGATCTTCCGTGCCCAGAGCATTGACGTTCTTCGCGTGCGGGACGGAAAGATCGCCGAGATCACCACCTTCGAGCCGCACCTGCTCGTGGCGTTCGGGCTGCCGCTGGTGATCCGCTGATATTTCTCCAGGCGACCCGGTGAGCCGCCGGGATTCCATACGTTCTATGGGCACTTCCGGCGCGCGGTGGGCGCGCGCCACAGCTGCTCAAGGAGACAAACATGAACCGCCTGCAGGACCGCACCGCGATCATCTGGGGCGGCGCCGGGTCGATCGGCACCGCCACCGCCCGCCGCTTCGTCGAGGAAGGCGCCACCGTTTACCTCGCCGGGCGGACCGAGGACACGTTGCGTGACGCGGCCGCCGCGGTCGGCGCCGCCGGCTACGGCGCGCTCGACGTGCTCGACGAAGAGGCGGTCACCGCGTTCGTTGCGCGCGTCGTCGCCGAAACCGGGCGACTCGACGTGTCGTTCAACGTCGCCGGCCGCGGCGACGTCCAGGGCACCCCGCTGCTGCAGATGCCGACCGCGGACTTCGTCAAGCCCGTGGTGCAGGGCATCACCGGTTCCTTCCACACTGCCAGGGCCGCGGCCCGGCAGATGGCCGAGCAGGGATCAGGCGTCGTCGTCGAGCTCGACAGCGCGTCGGGCCGCGGCAGCGGGCCGATGATGGGCGGCACCGGCGCGGCCGACGGCGCCAAAGACGCGCTGGTCCGCGACCTCGCCCAGGAGGTCGGCCCGAGCGGCGTCCGGGTTGTCGGCATCTGGACCGCCGGGGCTCACCGACAGCCTGAGCGCCGACAAGCTCGGTGCGACCCTGGGCACCCCGGTGTCGCAGGAGATGTTCAACGGCATCATCGCCAGCCTGGACTCGGCGCGGATGACGAAGAAGTCCCCGATGACGACGCAGATCGCCGCGACCGCCGCGTTCCTGGCCTCCGACGACGCGGCCCCGATCACGGCCACCTGGATCAACGCGACGGCCGGGATGTTCCCGAGCTGACCCGGCATAGCTCCGTAACGGACCTGTAGTGACTCCACGCCTGTCACGTTTCTCCTGCCTGCCGCCTGAAGATCGGGTGTCCTCGGTGATGCTGTGGCACCACCGAGGACACCCGATAACGGAATGCACCCCTCGGGAACGCCCTGCGGCCTGCCAGGCGTGACCCTGGATGTTCAACTTCTATAGAGCCCTGCTCGCCGCATGGCGAGCAGGGCTTCCCAAATTTGGCACCACAAGTTCGCGGGAAAGCCCGCTCTCACCGTTGCGGACATGTAAACTATGAATATCAGCAGGTCAGGCCAATGATTCTGATGCTCCAGTCGGTAAAGATGCCTGGCAGAACCGGCCGCACGACGGGTTCCGAGACCCGCTCCACCCGGGGCGGGCGTTCACCCCGAACGAGAAGTACGCCGCGATGGCCGAGGCCGTCGGCTACGTCCCGGTCGCCCTGACCGCCGACGACTACGTCGAGCTGCTCCCGGCCCGCTGGCACGCCGTCAACGCCTACGGCATCAAGGTGAACCGCCGCACCTACGACGGCGAGGAGCTCAACCCGTTCCGCCAGCAGCCGTCCGGCGTCAAAGAGCACAAGGACCTGTGGGAAGTCCACTGCGACCCCTACGACATCTCCCGGATCTGGGTCCGCGACCACTGGAACGGCGGCTGGGTCACCGTGTTCTGGACCCAGCTCCACCGGGTCGCCGCCCCGTTCGGCGAGATGGCCTGGGACCACGCCCGCGCCCGCCAGCCCGCTGCCACCGAGGCCGAGCTCGCCGACGCGGTCGATGGCCTGCTCCGCCGGGCCGGCACCGGGCCTGACGGCGCGAGCCGGGCGGAGCAGGACCGCCGCAGCCGGCGGGTCGCCGCCCGGACCAGGGCGGCGCAGAAGCTCCCCGCAGCCCAGGACAGAGCCCCAGCCATCCGAGAACGAGGCACCGGCAGGGAGACCAGATGGCGAGGGGCTGGCCGAGGTGATCCCGATGCCGATCTTCGATCCCTTCGCCGAGGCGGACAAGCCGTGGTGATCCGCCAGCCTGGCCCTGACGACGATCCCCAGCTCCGAGCACTGACCTCGCTGGCCGGCTGGCGGCAGTTCGCCAGCGAGGTCCCCGCCGTCCCGCAGCTGCTCGACACCGGGGTCTGGCAGGGCCTGGCCCCCGGCAAGCGGGCCGACTATGACGACGACCGGATCGCCCACCACTCCCGGCTGCTCGTCGTCCAGACCCCCGCCGTCCGCGACGTCGTCACCACCGGGCGCCGGCTGGCCCACATGAACCGCTCCGCTCACTACGGGCGGTCCGGGCTGATCGTGTCCGGCCCGGCCCGGACCGGGAAGACCACCGCGATCACCCAGCTCGGCAAGACGATCGAGGTCATCCACCGGCGGCGTTACCCCGGCTGCGACGAGGACATCCCGGTCGTCTACATCACTGTCCCGCCCGCGGCCACCCCGAGGATGATCGCGGCCGAGTTCGCCCGGTTCCTCGGCATCCCGGTGACCAGGCAGGCCAACATCACCGACATCATCGAGGCGGTCTGCGGCGTCTGCACCGACACGAAGGTGACCGCCGTCTGCGTCGACGAGATCCACAACCTGAACATCGCCACCCGCACCGGGGCCGAGGCGTCCGACACCCTGAAGTACTTCTCCGAGCGCATCCCTGCCACCTTCGTGCTCGCCGGGATCAACGTCGAGCGGGCCGGGCTACTGTCCGGTCCCCGGGGCGAGCAGATCGCCGGCCGCTACTCCATGGTCCGCACCGGCTCCTTCCCCCGCGACGCCCAGTGGGCCACCCTGATAGCCGCGATCGAGGGCAGCCTGCGGCTGCACCGCCACCAGCCCGGGACCCTCCCGGAACTGGCCGGCTACCTGCACCGGCGGACCGGCGGGATGATCGGCAGCCTGCTCTGGCTGATCCGCTCAGCCGCGATCCAGGCCGTCATCGACGGCACCGAGAAGATCACCCGCAAGTCCATGGACGCGATCTCCGTCGACATCGCCGCCCAGGCCAAGCCGTGACCACGGCCCGCAGCAGCCGCGAGACCCCGCTCCCGGTCCGGCCCCGCCCGGCCCGCGGCGAGACCGCCGACTCCTTCCTGCGCCGGCTCGCCGCCGCCAACCACCTGCACTTCAGCTACCTGCGCCGCTACGTCGCCATCCCCCGGGGCAGCTACGGCCTCATCAACCCCGCCCAGCTGGCCGCCCTCGCCGGCCGTGAGCCGGACGCGATCCTGCGCGCCTTCCCCGAGCTGACAGCGGCAGCCGCCCCCAGGCCGAGGAGCCGGCGCAACACCAAAGAACAAGCCGCAAGCAACCAGGCAGCCAGACGGGAGAAATACGCCGCGATCCGCCGCGACACCGACAACGGCCTGACCCAGCGGACCATCATGAGCAGGCACCACGTCGGCCGCCGCACCATTGCCCTCGCGCTCGCCTCCGCCGAGCCGCCCCCGCGCAAGAAAATCCACCGCGAGCCAGTCGCCCTCAACGGCCTGCACCATCACATCGACGCGATGCTCCAGGCAGACCCCGCAATCGGCACCGCCTCAATCTGGCAGCGCCTCGCCGACGACCACGGCACGACCGTCGCCTACTACACCCTCCGCACCTACGTCGTCAGCCGCCGCGCAGCAAAGACACCGGACAACATCGACTGAGACAAACCCGCGTCAAACCCGGCAGGCCACCCTTGCCACGCCCCGATCAAGGCACCAGATCGTCTCACTCAAAATAGTCCGGCCCAGGTCACAGCGCTGCGCCGGGCAACCTTAACTGAGACGGGACAATGCCCTTGCGATTGTCGGCGGCGGCCCAGACAGTCGAGCGCCGCCAGCGTGGCGAGGGCCTGCCCTTCGCCGTGGTCCCGAAGCTGTCTGGGCTGGGGAAGTAGCCGAGTCGCAGGTTCGCGCGGATGACGATCCCGCTCGCGTATCCCATCATCCGGGCCACTTCGGCGGCGTCCACAAGGTCGTCCGGGTCGCCCGCCCGGTCGACCTCGGTCAGTGCCGCGAGCTTGCCGATGCGGTGGGACTCATGCCAGGACTCCCAGTCGTCGGCGAACCAGTAGGTCGTCCGGTCTATTTGCCCGGCTGGCTCGGGGTGCCCTGTCGTTGCCCGGTTCCGGTACCACAGGTAAGCGGTCTTGAGCGAGATGCCGTGACGGGCCTGCATGTCCGCGCGGCTGATCACCGGGCGTCCGTCGATGGTGGCCGGAATGACGTCCTCCTCGGGGCGGGCCTCGCGGGAATCTTATGCCTGGCCGCAGGTGCCGGCCATGGACTCGCGCGCAGGTCGGCGCTGTTGAGGTGCTCCTCGCGGGAACGTCCTGCGATGGCACGGGCCAAGGCGGGTGCCCGGGCGGGGCCTCTGCCGAGGCGCTGCCCGGCACCTGCCGTCGCCTGGGGCGGACCCTCCCGGCGCCGTCCGGGCGCCGGTTGGACAGCTGGGGTCAGCGACGGGCGGCCTGGGGCGGCTGCGGGCCGTCCTGAGGTCGACCTGGCCGGCTCGGCCGAGGTGGTGTGATGGGAGAGGTGGGCGGGATCGTTCTGGATGGGGAAACAGGCATCGGCGGGGGAGGGCCGTCGCGGGGGTGCCTGGGGTGCTGGGCGGGAGGCCGCGGGGCGGCACGCGCGGGTGGCGGGCGTCGGCGGCCATGCCCGAGCCGATGATTCGCGCGATGTCGCGATCGGGCAGCCCGCGCTGGCGGGCAGCGTCGGTCAGGGAGGTGGTGACCGCGAGCTCGGGGAGCAGGCCCGCGCCGGCGAGCTGGCCTAGGCTGAACGCCGCCTTGCTGAGGGTGTCGTGGCGGGTGCCGACGATGGCGGTGGCTACGCGCCGGGCTTCATCCCGCAAGGCGGCCATGCCGTAGGCCGTGCCACGGGCATTACCGGGCGCGGGGACAGCGCGGTGCACCGGCGGCGGGGGCTGCCTGGCTAGCTCGCTGGCCAGCCATGTGGGCAGGGGAGCCGGGGAGCGGCGTTGTGCACGGTGTAGCCGTGGTCGGCGATCCGGCTGCCAGGGGCGACGATGTAGCCGCCGTCGGCGCGGATGTCGATGTGCGGCGCGAGGCGGCCCGCTGAGTTGGCGATCGCCGCGGCGGGCACCCGGGAGTACAGGTGCCAGCCGCGCGGGGTCTGCACGGTGAAGGTTGACCACGGGCACGGCTGGCCCACCCTCGCCGACAGCCGTGTCAGCGCGTCGGCCCCGGTCTCCTGGTCCTCGCCATCGTCCCGGTCGGCCGTGGGGACGTCCAGGTCGACCACGACTAGGCCGGAGGGACCGCAGGAGACGCCGATGTTGTGTGGCCGGGCCGTTCACCAGGCGCGGATGCGTCCGCCTAGCCGCTCTATGAGCCAGGATCTGCGGCAGTGATGGGCAGTCGTTACCTGCTGTCCGCTGCTCGCTTGCGCGCTTTGGCTGCGTTGAGTTGCGCCGATAGCCGTCGTGCGGCTGCCTTGACGAGCACCGCGCGCTCGGCAGGACTGAGCCGTCCAGACGGGTCGACCTCACGCTCCAATCGCCTGCATCGCCGACCGTGCGGCGTCCGACTGGTCCTCTCGAGCCATATACCGCGACCATCGTGCGTTGGCCGCGATCTTCGCGCGCAGGTGCCGCTGCTCCGGGGTCACGCCGCACCGCCATTGGGGATCGTGGAGGCGAGCAGTCGGGCCGTGGTGCCGCCGGGTCCGGCGATGATCTCGTCGGGGTTCATGCAGGATCGCTCCGTTCGCCGTGGGACGGGGGAGCGATGTGTCCCGGTTGACTAACCCATGCAACCTTCATGTTTGGGTTGACATGACGATGATAATTTAAGCCGAAGTGAAAATCGACTCGATGGCCAGAGCTGGATGCCGGGCACGGCGGCAGATGTCACACGCCAGGCAGCCGCAGCCAGGCAGCCAGCACCCATGGGCGTAAGCGTCGGCAATGAAAATGAAAGCGCGAGCGGCGCGGCCAGGCCCGGGGGAAGCCTGCCCGCGCCGCGAGATCCCTGCTGCCCAAGCAGCTTCAGAACATGTCGCCCCGGCGGCGCTTGGCCTCCAGCGCCCGCTGGTTGGCGACATCGTCGGCGTACCGGTCGACCATCGCCCGTGACTTCCACCCGTTCAGCCGCATCAGGTCGCCTTCTGAGCCGCCGGACTTCAGCCAATCGTCGCTGAAGTTATGGCGGAATTGGTGCGATGTTATCCCCATATAGCCTGCCTGCTCCGCCCGCCGGACGAGGATCATCCTCAGGCCCGTGTTCTGGAGCCTGCCGCGATTGCGGGTGCCCAGCCACAGCCAGTCCGAGTCGGCCAGCTTGTGATGACGCCGCGCCCGCAGGTAGATGGCCAGCGCGCGGGACGAAGCGGGTGCTAGGGCTACTAGCCGTCCCTCGCCGACGGCCCGCGCCCCCTTGAGCGGGCGAGTCGGATGAGCGGGTTCTTGATCAGGTCCGCCGGAGCGTGTGCATCACCATTCCGAGCAGTTCCGCCCGGCGGATGCCCTCGCTGCGCAGGATGCGGATGATCGCGTGGTCGCGGGATGTCTCGAAGTCCCGTGCCCTGCCGCCGCCGGTGACCTCCAGGAGGTCGTCGATGAATTCCGTGCCTAGCGTCTTGGGGCGGCCCTTCACCTCGGCGTACCGGTTCATGGCGTCGGTGTAGGGCGTGGGGTGGCCGCGCTCGCGGTCGAGGAAGCCGAACAGCTGGATCAGGTTCCGCTGGAGCGTGTGCGTGCCGCCCTGGCCGTGCTCCAGGTAGTACTCGCGGAAGTACCGGTTGAGGAGGGCTGTATCCGCGATGGTGAAGTCCCCGTCGATCCCGGCAGCTGTCAGCCACTTGTCCAGGTTCCTGGGCGGGGCCAGGTACGCCTGGATCGACCTCTCCTCGTAGGGACGGCCATCGCGGTTGTTGGTGGTCCGCAGGTAGTCCTCGAACTCGGCGAGCGTCGCCCCCCGGTCAGTCAGCGGGACGCCTCCGGGCGCGAGCGAGCTCGCGTAGGTTACCGGCGTGGCGGCCGCGGCCCCGTAGCCGCCAGCGACGGCGAGCGGGCTCTTCAGGGGGCGTCCGGGGCCGCGTCGGCTTCGGGCGGTGGTGGGTGGCATGCCAAGCTCCCGTCAGGCGGTGGGGAGCTAGAGTGCTTTTCTAGCGTTAAGGCAAGCACTCTAGAGCCGAGATGCTCGGCATCCACGCCTGCGGAAGCGGCCCTCGCGCGTACCGCGAACCCGCCGGAACCGGTACCCTAGCAGGGATTCCGTCCGCCGGCGCCGTCCGGCGAGACTCGGGCGTATAGCTCAGCGGTAGAGCACCCGCCTTACAAGCGGGTGGTCACTGGTTCGAACCCAGTTACGCCCACAACCGCAGGTCAGCAGGCCATTTTCGCACGTATGGCGGGAGCTCCCGACAAGCATCTCGGTGCTAGACCGCCTAACATACCGCTAGAAAAGCAGTCTAGCTCTCCCACCGCCTTTTGGGAGAGCCACGCCATGACGACCATGAACACCCGTAGCCGACGCCCCTCTGGTCGCCCCCTGAAGAGCCGCTCGCCGTGGACGGCAGCGGCCCGCCACCCCGGGCAGCGGGAGCGGGACCGGCCGGGGAAGATCCGCCTGGACGGGGCGTCCAGCTGACCAGCCGGGGCCTTACGCTCGCCGAGTTCGAGGACCACCTGCGCACCGGCGGCGGAAGGGCCGGCTGAAGGCACCTGAGCAAGCGGACGTCCTCGCCTCCGCGAGGACGGGCTGCTGATCCGCACGGGAGCGCGAGCCGGGAAATCCTGTGGCTGGATAAGCCGCAGGCCCATATAGTGCTCGGCATGGTGGACGCGGAGATCCTCGCTTACTACGAGCACGGCCTGGAGCGTGACCGGCTGGCATCCGGCCGCCAGCGGATCGAGTTCCTGCGGATATGGGACCTGCTGGAACGCTTCCTGCCGGCAGCCCCCGCGACGGTGGTGGACGTCGGCGGCGGTGCCGGGGCCTACGCGATACCGCTGGCCTCGGCGGGCTACCAGGTGCACCTGATCGACCCGGTGCCACTGCACGTCGAGCAGGCGGCAGTGGCATCCCGGCAGGCCCGCACTCCGCTGGCCGGGATCTCGGCCGGGGACGCGCGGGACCTGCCGGCGGCTGACGGCAGTGCCGACGCCGTCTTGCTGCTCGGCCCGCTTTACCACCTGACGAGCAGGGAAGACCGCCTCACCGCACTGCGTGAGGCCCGCAGGGTCCTCCGGCCGGGCGGAATCACGGTCGCGAAGGCACTGTCGCGGTTCTACCCGGTCTTCGAGGAGCTTGCCGGGAGCATGCCGGCCAGCCCCGAGGGACTCGATGACACGGCCCGGTTCCTGGCTGACGGGCAGTACCGCAATCCGGGCGGTGACCCCGCGAACTTCACGACCTCCTACTTCCACCGCCCGGAGGAACTGGCTGATGAGATAAAGGTCGCCGGCCTGGAACTGCGCCAGCTCGTCGCCGCCAGCGGCAGCGTCAAGCTCCTCCCAGGCCTGGCACAGCTCCTGGACATCCCAGAAGGCCGCCATCACGTGCTGTCCGTGCTCCGGCTCCTGGAGGCCGAACCATCACTGCTCGGCATAAGCCAGAACTTCGTGGCCATCGCACAGGCGCCAGCCGGAAACTGAAGCACGCCAGTCGACCGGCTCTGGGCCGACCGCAATCGAGTGGCGGTACAGGGCCGTTCGTGATCATGGTGCCAACTACCGTGACCAAGTTCCAACTAACTCGGCACGGCCCACCCGATCCGCTAGGCGTTGATGCCGCGCCGATCAGGTCATTCTGCCGCCTGGCGTTGAGGTGCCCGGGTCCCGTCAGTCCGGATCCCGCTGGGGCCATCAGATCCCTGTCTGTCAGTGAGGGGAGGTAACCGCTTACTCGTATCCAGTAGCGGCGACCAGGATGTGCGCAAGAAGCGCCCAGTCGGGCTGAGCGGCTTCAGCCTTGCCCTGCAAGGCGAGCTGGCCGGGAAGCGCGTCGAGCACCGCTTCGAGCGCCTCCAGGAAGCGATCCAGCGTCGGGTTCTCCCACTCCTGCGACCCCCGGCCGGCCAGGTCCGCGCGCATCTGCGCGACCACCCCCTCGACGTCCTCCCGTGATGCCACCTGCCCGGCATCGCTGACATGCGCGAACCGGCCCGTCTGCCACCGTCTCCCCGGCTTCGGGACAGGGTCGAATGCCCGGTCGGACCAGTCCGGCAGGAGCTCCGTGCTTATGCTCACGTAGACCGGGCCGATCTCAGTGTCCAGCCGCCAGTTGTCGAACTGGTCCAGCTCGCTTTCGGCATACTGGTACAGCAGCCGGGCGAGCTGCTCTGCCTCGTCCCCGCCCATGCGTTCTCTCACGAGTCCAATCATGCCGGGCACGCCGCAGACTGGTGCGTTACGGGAACAATAGTTGCTAGCGGGACTCCCGCGCGGGCCGAACTGGACGATCTACACTAGCCACGCCCCGGCGAGCAGTTCACCCTGTACTCGTAATCGGCAGGGAGGATGCCTCCTCACGTCCAAGGCGTCCGGCCTGCGGTCACCCACGGCGATGGCCGTCGTGATAGGCCATGCAGGACAGCAATTTCGTCTATATGGCTTGCGGACGTAATTCCGCGAAAGGTGTGCCTGAGAACGCCGAAGCCCCCGGCGGCCGACGCTCGACGGGGCTGCCGGGGGCAAGATGTGGCTGTGCGTGCCTGATGGGCACGTCCTCACGATGGCTGCGGGGTGGGCCGCGCGGGCTTTATGGCGTGGCTAGCGTGTGCTGGCTAGCTCGATGTGACTAGCTGAGCGCGCTGCCGGTGCGGATGGCCGACGTGAGGCGGCCCCAGTTGGCGGGGGTCACCCGCAGGATCGGGCCGGTGCCGTTGTCCTTCGTGTCGCGCACGAGCACGGCGCCGAGCACGTGCCCGGCTTCCACGCAGTCCCCACCGCCGTTGTTGCTGTACGACGACTTGCGCCACGGGATCGCGCCCACTTCGACACAGGTACCGCCGCCGTTGTTGCTGTAGCTGGACTTGCGCCAGCTCACGCTCGCTGCTGGCTGTTCCAATGCTCTCGTGCCTCCATCATTGCCGCGCGCGAGTCCCCGATGTTGAGGGCATAGCCGCGGAGCTTCTCAAATATTATGAGCGACTTGCGGGCCAGTGCGTGGTCCTCCTGGACCTGGTCCTCCACTGTCAGCATCTTGAGGGTATCGGGCACCCCCTCCCTGCTCGCGATGGCAAACGAGCCGACGAGTCCCCAGTAGGCCCCAGGGCCGCGGGCGACCTGGATCGTCACGTTCGGCCACTCCATCGCCGCCAGCAAGTGGTCAAGTTGCCGGACCATGATCTCAGGAGTCCCGATGAGACGGTACAGGACAGACTCGTCCAGGACGACAATGACCTGCGGGGCGTTCGGGCCTTGGATGAGGGACTGGCGGTTCATGTAGAAGTCGACCGTCGCGGTGGCCTCTTCCTGGTCAATGCCGGGCAGGTCGTACATGGCGAGGGCGTAGTCCCTGACCTGGAGCAGGCCGGGTATCAGGATGATGGACCACAGGCGCAGGAACTCGGCTAGGTCCTCCTGCTGCAGGTAGAACTCGATGAACTCGGGGATGGGGCCGCTGCCCTTGCGGGCGATGTCCCACAGCTCGGTCAGGAGCTTCGCGCTCGCCATCGGTGACAACCTGATGGTTACCGTCGATGGTCGTGGTGCAGGCGTCGAGGATGGCGGGGAACACGTCCCGGCTGGGGACTCGCTTGCCCGTCTCGGCCTTCTGGATCACGTCATCCCCGAAGCCGATGCGCTTGGCGAGGGCCAGGTGGGTGGTGTACCCGGCGGCGATCCGGATGCGCCTGAGCTGCCGTCCGAGCCGGACGGCGGGAGTGTCCTCGGGTTCCTGACTGGAGTCTGGCATGGCTGGCCTCCCGTGCTCGGTGCGGGACCCGGCAGGTCCCGACACTTACTGGCGCTTCCCGGCACGCGTCCGGGGGTGCCCGGAACCTCCCGACACACGTGCAATACGGGTAGCCTAACGCGGCTTTCCCCTGCCATTGTGGTTGTCACGGAAAATCACGCTCCGCGTGTCGCGGAAGGTTCTTGCTATCGGGGTGATGGCACCGCCGACGTGATTCCGGCATGCCTCAATACTGTCCCGAGAAGGGAAAACTAGTGAATGCCATCAACAGTACGTGGCCCCTAGCATCATCCCTCGCGCACGCTCAACCGTCGTCGCCTGACTTCGCGTTGCTGGAGAGCCTCCAGTGCCGTTCGGCGCTGGAACTTGACGCGGACAGGACCGCGCCGGGCGTGGCGCGGAAGTGGCTGGCTGCCATGCTGGAGAAATGGTCGCTCACGCAATTCGAGGAATCGGCCACGCTGATCGCCAGCGAGCTTTTGACGAATTCCATTGTCGAGGTCGGCAAGGTGGCGTGGGCGGAGGCCCGGCCCCCGGTCCGGCTGCGGCTGTACGGTGGCCCGGCCCTGATTGCCCTGCTAGTGGGTGACGCGATCGCCGCCGCCCCGGTGCCCCGCGAGGCCGCCGACGACGAGGAGAGCGGGCGGGGCCTGTTCCTCGTCGGGCAGTACAGCTCTGCCTGGGGGTTCTATTACGAGGATGAACTCGACGGCAAGGTCACCTGGGCGCTGATCGGCACGCTGTGACGTTTGGCCTCCTTGCAAGCTGGCGCGGCCGGGACCGCGGAGGGCATCTCCTTACCTTCCGGCCACGCCGCCAGAAAATCCTGCCAGTCCTCATTGCTGGCTGACTGGAAAACGTTTACTGAAAGGCAGTGACATGATGGCAGCCCGGTGCGCTTGTGGCTTCACGGAACTACCCGACGAGAATATCCTCGACCACCTGGCCGTGGTCTTCACGCCGGATGACTGCGTCGGGAATGACGGCAAGGTGCATGAGGAATTGCCAGGGCACGCATGCGCGTGCGGGTTCGTCGGCATCACGCCGGAGGAGCTTGAGGGGCACTTGATGGAGGCCTTCACGCCGGCCGATGGCACTGGCCTGGACGGTCGCGAGCACGGGGCCTGGACCGCCCCGGCAAAATTAGAGGGACTAACTTGCCGACTTTAATTATCCTACCAGGATTCCCTGACGCGCGTGATGCTGTTTCTCGAATTCCTCCGGAGGCATATACCCGCACGCCGAGTGGAGCCGTTACTTATTATACCAGGATACCCACTCCAGTGTGGCGAGAGCTACATCACTCACGCCTTTCCATGGACCATCCGACTCGATAAGCTCCTTCTTGTACAGGCTGTTAAGAGACTCGGCCGCCGCGTTATCATAGGAATCTCCCTTGCTCCCGACCGAGCGCGCGGCTCCGATCTCCTGCAGCCGCTCGGCATACCGGATCGACGTATACTGGACACCGCGGTCGGAATGATGAGCCAGCTGCCCCGGGTCAAGATCACCGCCGGCCCGCCAGATCGCCATTTCCAGCGCATCGAGAGCCAGATCGGCCTGCAGCCTGTCGCTCACCTGCCAGCCGGCAATCTTCCGGGAAAACAGGTCCATGACGAAGGCGACATACACGAAATCACCCGTGACTTCCACATACGTAATATCCGCCACCCAGCGCTTACTCGGCGCATCCGCAGAGAAATTACGCTCCAGCAGGTCAGACGGACGCTCCGCCCCGGCCGCCCCGGGCACCGTGGTCCGCGGCCTCTTCCGCCTGGCCTGCACGCCGCCGATCCCCAGCCCGCGCACCAGCCGCTCCACCGTGCACCGGGCAACGATGATCCCGTCGCGGTTCAGCTGCCGCCATACCTTCCGCGCACCGTACTTCCCGCGCGCCTTCCGCGGATCCTCCCATACCCGCATTACCTCCTTCTTCAGGTACTCGTCGCGGATATCGCGGGTGGTCTTATCCTGCTTCCTCTTCCTCGCCGCGTAATACGTGGACGGCGAAAAATCCAGCACCGCGCAGACCGGCTCGACACCGAACCGGTCCCGGTGAGAATCAATGAACTCGACTAGCGCGGCAGTTTCACGTCGAGTTCCCGGGCGAAATAAGCGCTCGCCGCCTTCAGGATCTCATTCGCCCGCCGCAGCTCCTTGTTTTCCCGCTCCAGCTCCGCGATCCGCCTCTTATCGTCGGTCACGGTACCGGGCCGCCTCCCCGAATCGACTTCCGCCTTCGCCACCCAGCCCCGCAGCGTGTCCGGATGCACGCCGAGCCGCTCGGCCACCCTCTGGATTGACCCGCGGTCGTTCCCCGATTCCGCACGCAAGTCAAACACCATCTGCACCGCCCGTTCCCGCAGCTCAGGCGGGTGTACCTTCCCGGATCCCATGAGTAACATCCTTCCCTGAGGTCACACCCTCCAAGGAAGCCGGGGTGGTCCACCTGGCGCAAGATCCAGGCCCGCCGCCAGCAGGTCCTCGACGCCGCCTACGCCGCCCGCCCCGACCGCTTCCGCCGACCGCCCAGGGCACCCCGACTCCCGCGCAAGACCTGGATCAACCAGCCACGACCGACCATCGAGTCACAGGAGGACACAGCAGCCCAAGTTTTCGTCGCTTAATGTTCCAAACCGATTGACAGGTTCCGAGGCGGGAGCGATGCCTCAGGGTCTTCAGGCCGCCGAGTCCGCTGCCGGTTCCCTGGTGGCCGAAGCGGAGGGGGCGGCATGAACGCGGCCACGGAAGCATCAACCGGGCCAGTATCGGCTGCCGGGCCCGGGGAAGGACTCGGGGCTGGCGGCGAGCGGGTCGCTGTTGCCGTGCGGACCCCAGCGCAGCTGCTGAACCTGGTGCCGTACCTGCTGGGATTCGCTCCGGGCGAGCGGGACTTCGTGGTGATGGGAGCGGTCCCGCCATCCGGCCGCGTCGCGGTCACGATGCACTGGGAGCAGCCCGACCCGCCGAACCTGGTGCTGGCAGCCGTCCACGCCTTGGATGCGGTGAAGGCACTGGCCGCCGCCGGCTGCACTGCTGGCCGCGGTGGTCGGGTTCGGCCCCGGTCGGCTGGTCGTCCCCCAGGCGGCCCAACTGCGAGAGGCCATCACGTCGGCTGGCATGCAACTGCAGCAGGCGCTACGCGCCGACGACGGCCGGTACTGGTGCTGCTTGTGCTCCGGCCCAGGGTGCTGCCCGCCGGAGGGTATCCCCTACAGCCCAGCTGGCGACCCGGCGGTCGCGGCCTGCAAGGCGGCCGAGACGTGCTAGCCGCCAGCACCGCCCACGTCCGCGGCGAGCAGGCCGAGGTGATGGCTGAGGCCGCGCGGCATGCCATCGGTCGGGCTGCCCGTAATGCCCGCTGCGCGGCCAGGCGCCGGGCGGCGGGACGGGATCACCGCCCGAATGCCACCGCCGGGCACCGCGCGATTACTGCCGCCGTTCGCGCCTACCGGGCGGGCGGCAGCGTCACCAGCCCCGAGGACCTGGCCACACTGGCCGTCGCGCTGACGTTCCCGGTGGCCCGGGAGCGGGCCTGGCTGCTGATGGACCCGGCCCATTGCCAGGCCCACCAGCGGCTGTGGACCGACCTGGCCCGGCTTGCCCCGCCGGGCCTGAGAGCCACCCCGGCCTGCCTGCTGGCGCTGGTGGCCAGGCAGTCCGGCAACGGGGCGCTGGCCCGGATCGCCCTGGACCGGGCGCTGGCCGATGGCCTGGGCCACCCGATGGACGCCGTGCTGCGCGACATCATCGGCTCCACCACGCCGCCGTCCCCAGGCGACCTGGTCACCGTCCTGCGCAGCCTCCGGGACGGCGTTCCAAGACCCTAGGCGAAAGCCCGGGGCCGCCCATCCATTACCCGCGAAACGAGAGGTTCCCCTGATGTCTGACCTTAGCCCGCTCAGCCTGGAGCGGACTCACCTGGAGAAGCTGAAGCTCGCCGCCGACGTCATCCTCGCCGAGAGCGAGGCGATAGAGGACGCCCTGGAAGCCGAGCTGACCGTCTTCCGCGACCGCGTCGAGCACGCACTGCTCGGCCTCGCTGACACGGGGCAGCAGAAGTCCTGAGCTGCCGCCCGGCCGGGACCGCAGGGATGCCCCTTGATCTCCCGGCCGGGCGGCTTCATCGTGCTGCGCTTCAGTCGCGTCCCCGTGCCGGGCATCGTTCTGGCTAACAGCCCCGCCGGCGTTCTTTACGTTGACGCGCTCGACGCGGTGACCGCTTACCACCACGCCCACGCTGCCCTGTGGTCGCTGCTGCAGTCAGACGGCTAGGGCGTCGTGGACCTCGCGGCTTGACGGGTGTCCTGGCCAGCGGCTGCTCATGAGCATGTCGAGGGTCTGGACTTCGCGGGTGATGCGGGCGGAGCCGGTTTCCCGGGCGATGGCCAGGGCCTGAAGGCCGAGGGTGGTGGCTCGTGCGGGGTCGGGGTCGCGGGTGCGGGTGATGGCGACGGCGAGCTTGGCAGTGAGGTGCCCCCTGTCGCGGGCGTGGCTGCGGCTCGTGCCGCTGATGGCCTGCTCCAGGATGGTGACGGCGGTGTCGGCGTGGCCGGTGACCTGGTAGCAGCCGGCTGACTGCTCGGTGAGGGCGGGCAGGCCGTAATTGTGGAGGTAGTCGGGGACGTCCTGCTCGGTGACGTCGGGGTGGTCGCGGAGGGTCTCGGCGGCCTGGTCGAGCAGGGCCAGGCAGTCGTGGTGGCTGCCGAGCCGGGCGTGGCCGCGTGCTTCTTGCTGCATGGCCAGCGCGGTGAGCTTGGGGTCGACAGGGCCGGGGGTGCGGCGGGCGGCGGCGGACAGCCCGACGACGGCGGCGGGGTCATCGGCGAGGATCGCGATGTTGGCCTGCCGGACGAGCATGTAGGCGGCCATGTTGGAGTCGCCCGCGCAGGTGGCCCACTCCCATGCCTGCCGGGACCAGTGGGCGGCGTCGTCGAGGCTTCCGCTGTCTTGCAGGAGCCAGCCGGCCATCTCGCCGTACTGGGCCAGGATGCGCAGGACCGGGCCTGCGGTTCCCGGGTGGGCGGCGCGCCGCATGTCGTCCAGTACCTCGACCTGGTCGAGGACCGGGCCGATCAGCCGCCGGGGGCCGAGCATCTTGTCGGCGGAGTAGTACTCGCTGAGGGCCCTGCGGAAGTAGCCGAGGACCTCGCTGTCGACGCGGGCCGGCTCGGCGACGGCGCGGGCGGCGCGGTTGGCGTCGTCGGGGGTCACGGCGCCCGGGAGGGCGGCGCCGAGCAGCCCGGTGGTGAGCAACTGGGTGAACTGGCGCCGGGACAGTCGCACGGTGATGCTCCCTCCGCCTGGTAGCCGGATGTTCAGGATGACAGGGCTGCTGCCTGTCACGCTACAGTGCCCGGCCATGGCAAGCGCTGCTGTTCCGGCGTCATGGCGCAGCGTGACGAGCAGTCCGTGGCCGCTGAGGACGTCGTCGATGGCCCTGACCTTGTCCTCGGGGATCAGGATCTCCCCGCGCTCGGCGCGGGAGATCCGGGTGTAGTCGTACAGCGCGCGCCTGCCGAGCTCCCGCAGCGTCATGCCTGCCCTCATGCGCAGGTCCCGCAGGGCTGCGGCGAACGCCTCGGCCGCCGCGTCCTGCAGCTCAGCGTCCATGCTCGCCTCCCGGTCATCGCGGTGTTGCGGCAACAGGGCGGCAACACCATGCCCCTGGCGTGGCCGCCATCGCGGGGCGACTGTGAGTGAAAGGCCAATCGCCTGGAGCGTATGCCGGGCGGGCGGCTGCCGAATATAGCCGGGAAGGAGAGGGTCTTGGACCTGATCGAGGTAGACGGGCTGCGCCTGCGGTGCGTGATCGGCTGCAAGCCCGAGGAGCGCCGCGACTGCTCCGACGTGGTGGTCGCCCTGAAGGTCGGCACTGACGCCCGGTCGGCCGGGGCCAGTGACGACCTGGCCGACGCGTGGGACTACCGGGCGGCCGTCAAGGCGGTGATCACCGAGGTGGAGAAGTCGGAGTGCTTCACCATCGAGGCCCTGGCGGCCAGGATCGCGCGGGTCCTAGTTTGCGGTCAAAAGGCGCCGTACGCGCAGGTGCGGGTCAGCAAGCCCGGGGCGCTGCGGTTCGCCGATACGGTCAGCATCGTCATCGACCGCACTGCGGCCGACTTCGCTGGTGCCAAGGACCAGGCGTGAGCGCGACCGCCGTCGGTGAGGCCCGGGCCGGGTGGGGCCGCGGGGTGCCGGACCTCGCGGCGGCGGAGGCCGCAGCCGCCGCCCTGCTCGCGGCCCTGGGCATCGACACGGCGAGTGACTCGATGGCGCGGACGCCGGCCCGGATGGCCCGCGCCCTGGAGGAGATGCTGACGCCTCGCCAGTTCGACCTGACGACGTTCCCCAACGACGAGGGGTACCGGCAGCTGGTGGTTGAGCGGGCCATCCCGTTCCGGTCGCTGTGCGAGCACCACATCCTGCCGTTCACCGGCCTCGCCTATGTCGCTTACCTGCCGGGGGAGCGGATCCTCGGATTGTCCAAGCTGGCCCGCGTGGTGGAGCTGTTCGCCCATCGCCCGCAGGTCCAGGAGCGGCTGACCCAGCAGGTCGCCAACTGGCTGGATGAGCGCCTGCACCCGCAGGGCGTCGGCGTCGTGCTCGTGGCCGAGCACCTGTGCATGACGCTGCGCGGGGCACGGGCATCGGGGTCGATGACCGTCACGTCTGCGCTGCACGGCGTGCTGCTGTCCGATCACCGGCCGCGGGAGGAGTTCTTCGCGCTCGCCGGGATCACTGGCTGACCGGAAAGGGGTGCCTCATGACGGCCCAGGCAATCATCACGATCGGCGGGGGCGGCGCCTTCGCGTTCTGCGCCGCGCACGCCGGCCTGCACGACGGCCAGTTCGAGCCGCTGCACGGCCATTCGTTCACCGTCACGCTGCGGCTGCACGGCCAAGTCGGCCCCGACGGGATGGTCTGCGACTTCAGTCGCGCCAAGGCCGCGCTCGCCGCCGCGATCGCGCCGCTGAAGCGCCGCACCCTCTTCCCCGCCGCCCCGCCGGGCGGGACCTGCGCTTGCCGTGACGGGCAGGTTCTCATCGAGTGCGGCGGCAAGCGGTACAGCCTGCCTGATTCCGATGTCGTCTTGCTGCCGGTGCCGAACACCACCACCGAGGCCATCGCCGACTGGCTGCTCGCCCGGCTCCTGCCGGGCCTGAGCCTTCCCGGCATTCACCTGGCCGAGCTCGTCCTGGCCGAGGCCCCCGACACCTCCGCCACTGTCACCGGCAGCCCCGGAGGCCACCATGGGTAGCGGGCCAGCCGTTCCGCTCGCGGGCAAGCACGCGGCCAGGGCGCTGCTCGGCTACGCCATGGACGCCCGGCTCAGCGGCACGCTGGCCACGGGGGCGCGCGTCCCCAGCCCATGGGACGCCTGGTGGGCGGCCTACCGGGCGGCCATCCCGCTGCCCGACCTCGCGCCCGGCACCCGCACGGACCGAACTGCCTGCCCGGGCTGCGCGCAGCAGGGTATGGCGCTGGCCGGCTCTCGCCCGCCGGGGCACCCGGGGACCGGGCACGGCGCGTGCGGGTGCCTGCTGCGGTGGGCCGCCGCGATGCGGGCACCCGGCCCGGCACCGGCGTGGCCGCCGGCGTCACTGTCCCTGGCGATGGTCAAGCCGGGCGCCCCGGTGACGCGGATCCGGCAGATGATCAGCGCCGCCTTCGAGATACTGGCCGTGCGCGAGGTCATGCTCACCACCGCCGACACCCGCCGGATGTACCCCGAGGCATACGGCGCGGACTACGTCCTGGACCGCGACGCCTACCTGACCAGCAGTCCCGTGACAGTCCTGATCCTGCGCGCCCCGGACCCGGCGGCTGACCTGGCCGCCATCAAGCGGGCCATCCGCGGCCAGCTCGGCGGCGGGCCGCTGCGCAACCACCTGCACATGCCCGACAACCCCGGCGAGGCACTGGCCGACATCGCCCACTTCGCCGGGCCCGATCGAGCTCGCCGACCTGTACCGGAGGTACGACCGTGGCAACATCCCCGCCCGGCTGGCGTTTTACCGGCCTGCACTGGGAGCGGGCAGCACCGCTGCTGACCGCCTGCCCGCTGCCAGCTGAGCCAGGGCTCCTCGCCGGACGCTGCATGTCAAACTGGTTGAAACATCAGGCAACTTGTGTGATCAGTGTGTCTTCTTGTGACTCGATGGTGAGTCGTGGCTGGTTGATCCAGGTCTTGCCAGGTAGCTTCGGCGCTACGGGTCGTGACTGGAACCGGTCCGGGCGGACGGCGTAGGCGGCGTCGAGGACTCGCTGGCGGCGGGCACGGATCTGGCGGGCAGTGCCGTCGTGGACGGACTGCGGGGTGTGCAGTCCGATTCCTGAATGACGATGCTCGGTGTTGTAGTAAGTGAAGAAGAGGCCACAGAAATCGCGGGCATCGCCGAGTGAGGCGAAGGTCCCGGGAAATGCCGGGCAGTACTTGAGCGTCTTGAAGTGGGCTTCTGAGTAGGGATTGTCGTTGGAGACGTGCGGGCGCGAGTGTGACCGGGTTATGCGCAGGTCCGTGAGCAGGTCGGCGACGGGCTTGGATGTCATCGAGGTCCCGTTGTCGGCGTGGATGTAGCCTGGCCTGGCTCCGCCGTTGGCGATGATGGCGTTCTCGATGAACTCTTTCGCGAGGTCGCCGTTCTCAGTCTCGTGGACTTCCCAGTGAATGACCTTCCGGGAGTAGATGTCAAGCATGACGTAAAGGTCGAAGTAGGCTCCGCGCCATTTTGACTTGAGCTTCGTGATGTCCCACGACCATACCTGGTCGGGGCCGTCGGCGACGAGCTCGGGGCGGACGCGGGGCGGGTGGGCGGCCTGGGCCCGGCGCTCGCGGACCTCGTCGCGGCTGGCCAGGACCCGGTACATGGTGCGGACGGAGCAGACGTAGCAGCCCTCGTCGAGGAGGACCGCCCAGGCCTGGGCTGGCGACTTGTCGGCGAACCGGTCACTGTCGAGCACATCCAGGACCATTTCCCTTTCCTCTTCCGAGAGCGCGGCAGGGTGCGGCGCCCGCTGGTCCAGCGGCTTCCGGGGGCGAGGCGGGCGGGGATTCTCCTTGCGCCACAAGGTGACCCGCGACTTGCCCAGGAGCCGGCATGCCTCCGACTTGGAGGTGACCCCGGCGAGGGCGGGAAGGAACTCGTCCTTTACTTCTTCTGATTCTTTCCGGAATCCGCGCTCTCGGAGAGCGTCTCCAGTCGGGTAAGGGCGGCGCATTGCTGCACCGCCCTCCCCTCAGCACCGTACGTGCGCGTTTCCGCGCATACGGCGCAAGCAGGCCCATGGCGCTGCGGGTTCAGGCCGCCTTCCTGTGCCCGGCTGCCTTGCGGGAGCGGTTGCAGGAGGCGTGCATGAGGGCGAGGATGGTTTCGCTCTGCCCCGGCGGCCGGGTTCCCGGCGTGCTGGCTGCGCGGGGGATGTCGCGGCGGATGACGCTGAGCCACCAGTGCTCCCAGTCCTCGGGCGAGGCGGGCAGGCGGTTCAGGTCGATGAGCGGGTCCTCGCAGTGCGGGCACCTGTTCTCCTGCCTGGTGAGCAGGGCGAGGGTGCCCGGGTCAGCCGCGAGGCCGTGCTTCTTGCGCCGCCGGCTTTCCCAGTATCCGGCCAGGTCCGGGTCATCGGGGGATGACTGGCCCTTGACCACGACATGCCGCCGGATGCTCGTCCAGGCGTGGCTGAGCAGGTAGGCGCCGGTTTCCCGGTCGCCGAAGACCCACTTGTCGTCCCTGGACGGGCAGAACTTCCCGTAGTACTTGCTGGCGACCCACCAGCCGCCCTTGTTCGGGTGCGTCCACCGCGCCCATTTCCAGGTGAGCGTCCACGTGTGGTGCCCGAGTGCGCTGAAGACCGCGCCGGACACCATGCCCCGGTGGTAGGCCGTCCAGCCCCGGATCACGGGGTTGACCATGCCCGCGTTCGCTCCGCGCAGCCTGCGCGTCTCATCTGCGAGCCTCCTCCGGTGCTTCCCGATGGCCGCCTTCGACGGCTTGATCAGGAGCTTGGGACCGGGATAGCGGCGGAAGTTCCAGCCGAGGAAGTCGAATCCCTCGCTGAGGTGGACGACGCGCGTCTTCTCCTCGTTGAAGGACAGGCCCCTTTCGTCCAGCCATTCTGTAATCTTTTCCCGCACGTTCTCGGCCTGCTGCCTGGAATGGCAGCAGATCACGAAGTCATCAGCGTACCTGGTGGCTACCGGGGAGTCATCCCGCACCCAGCTGGCCGTATCGCCAGACCGGTAACGGACCCCGGAAGCCTCCTCAAGGCCATGCAGCGCGACGTTAAGTAGCAATGGTGAGATGACACCTCCCTGGGGGGTGCCCTCCTCCGTGGGAGCGAATCCCTTGCCCGCCTCGAACACCCCGGCCTTCAGCCATCCGGCTATCATTTCCCTGGCAGGGAACGAGCCGAGCTGCCTGAGAAGGAAAGAGTGGCCGATCTTGTCGAATGCCGATGTCAGGTCCGCGTCCAGAATCCACGCTCTTCTCGACTTGCCTTTCAGCGCGAGGTAAAGCGTACCGGCCGCGTCCTGGCAGCAGCGCCCCGGCCGGAACCCGTAGCTGCGGGCCTCGAACCGTGCCTCCCACTCCGGTTCCAGCGCGTTCTTGACCCGTGCCTGGTGGCACCGGTCCATCATCACTGGTATCCCGAGTGGCCGCTGCTTCCCGTTGGCCTTGGGGATATACACGCGCCGCACCGGGAGCGGATTCCAGGATTTCATGGTGCGATGCACTTCCCGCGCCATTTCCATCCTGGCCGGGCCGTCGAGCGCGACGACCCTGTCCACCCCGGCCGTGCGGCGGCCTGCGTTCCGCTGGGCCACCTGCCGCACGCTGACCAGCGTGTTCGACCATGACCGCAGCATCATCTTCTGGAGGTTCCTCGCCTTCGCGAGGTCCCCGTCCCGCACTGCCGTGAAGATCCTCCGCCGCAGCCGCGCTACGTTCTGCTCATGGGCAGCCCAGTTCACGGCGTCCCACGTCAGAGCGTCATCCAGTCCGTTCGCCGTCTCCGGCATCCAACTTGCCCTTCAGCTCGGTTGGCTCGCTGCGTCAGCCCTCACAGGCCCACCTGGCTCGCGTCAGCTCCCTTTCGGGCCCGGCACTCCGTCCGGTATCCGGCCGGTTGTCGCGGGCCACGCCCCGGAGGAGGGCGGACATCTGCCCGCGTGTTCCCGCTGCCTTTCGGCCGCCGGCATTCGCTTCTCGGCCATCCATTCCCGCCTGGTATTCCGCCCCTCTCGCGATCGGCCTACCGCCGAGCCAGGAGGCCCGGCGGACCATGACGGGGTTTCCGCGTTCCGCACACCTGAGATACGACCGGATTGGGTGCCCTCTTTACCCCGGGACCGGTGGTGCCCTCACGGGCCGCCGCTATCGCCGACCCGCCACCTGCCGCATCCCAGCGGCAGAAGTCCTACCCTCCGGCACTACCGTCACCTATCCGGAGCTGCACATAACGAGGCGTCAACGAGGGTTCAAGCAATTCACCCGCCCGGCCTTCCCCTTGCCCGCCGCCCCGGGATGACACCAGGACCGCTTAGGCGTTTCCCCCGGGCTCCGCACCCGCATGGACAGGGCCCATGCACGCACGCCGAGGCAGGGACAGGCTAATGGGCACTAGCCTGGGACTGCGCCGCCGATCTGCAACGATCGACCCTCCAATCTGCGAGTCCACTCAGAGGTGTGCGACCTCGCGTCGCACAGAGCGCGTGCACTTTTCCCATGATCTCCAGGGCGGCCTCGGTCCGCGCGAGCCTGGCCGCGAGCTTCTCGTTCTCCCGGCGCAGCCGCTCGTTCTCCGCGTCGCCGGCAGGCTTTCCCGGGCGGCCAGGATTCTTTTCCGGGGCGGCCGGTGATTCTGCAATGGCCCGTGCCCTGCGCCATTCTGAGATGGTGCCGGAGTAAAGGCCCTCGCGGCGCAGAAGGGCGTTCCGCTCCTGCGGAGTCGACGCGCTCTCGTACTGGTCGAGTATGCGCATCTTGTACTCCCAGGTGAACGTCCGGTGCTTCGGCCGCGACGCCCGCGGCCCGTCTGGGCTGGCCACGCTTCCATCCTGCCCGTCGCGGGCCGCGTTCACATCGGCGATCGACATCGTCACGTCTTGTATATCCCTATCTCGCCCTACTTGGGGTGTTTGCACAGATATTTACTGCTTCATCCTGGTCGGGTGGCCCAGGGGAATTTCGCCCCTGGGCTCCCACAGATCCCGGCGTGACACTCTCGCGTCACCGGGCTCCTCTTGCCCTCGCCTTCCGGCTGGCGGGGGACGGACTAGTACCAGGCCCAGGCGACCCAGCGCCAGTGCGGGAGCAGGCCCGGGAACTGGGCGGTCACCCGTTCCCATGCCCTCCGCATGGCCTTGTCCTTCCTGAGCTTCTTGTACTTGTCCCTGATCCACTGCTGGACGTGGTAGTTGATCCTGGCGAGCAGGGGATACAGCTCTGACCTGCGGAACTTCCCGTAGTAGGACATCCACCCTCGGATGACCGGCCCGATCCACTCCGCGAGCTGCCTCCACGTGAGGCCGGTGTGCCGGTGGAGCTGCCAGCCGCGCACGGCCTCGCTCATCCGGTCCAGCGCCTTTCGGCTGGCCGCGAGGTCGAACCCCGTGTACCTGCCCCGCTTGCCCACGGTGTCGCGGGGGCGGAACGTGTAGCCCAGGAAGTCGAAGGACACCGGCCCGTCCCAGGGGGCACGCCGGTTGGAGTCCTTGCAGTAGACGATCCTGGTCTTGTCCGGGTGCAGCCGCAGCCCGACGCTTTCCATCCTTGCCTCCAGAGCGGCCAGCACCTGGCGGGCGCGGGCCTCGCTGCCGCAGTGGACGAGGGCGTCGTCGGCGTACCTCTCAAACGGGCAGTCGGGGAACTCCCTGGCCATCCATTCATCAAATGCCCAGTGCAGGAAGAGGTTGGCGATCACGGGACTGACCGCTGACCCCTGCGGGGTTCCCTTGTCCCTCGGCAGGACCTGGCCGTCCGGCATCCTCACCGGGGCGGCCAGCCACCTTCTCACGTAAAGCAGGATCCACGGCGGCAGCCGCAGTGCCTCCACCGCCTTGATGACGAGGTCCCAGGGCACGCTGTCGAAGAACTTGCTCACGTCCAGGTCAATGACCCAGTCGTGCTCCCAGCAGCGCTTCCGGGCCGCCGCGAGCGCGTCGTGAGCACCCCTGCCGGGCCGGTACCCGTATGAGTCACGGTGGAAGAACTGCTCTGCCACCGCCTCGATCCGGGCCGCGACCACGGTCTGGGCCACCCTGTCAGCGATCGTCGGCACCCCGAGCATCCTGGTGCCTCCCCCGGCCTTCGGTATCTCAACGGCCCGCACTGGCGGCGGCAGGTAGCTCCCCGACGCCATCCGGTTCCAGACCTTGTAAAGACTGTCCTCCAGCCGTTCCTCGAAGGCGGCGATGGACACCTCGTCCACCCCCGGTGCTCCCTTGCTCGCCTTTACCTTCTGCCACGCCAGCCAGACCTCCAGCCCGGTGACCACGAACGGCTTGCCGTCCAGCGGCCCCCCGGCCACGAGCCTGCCCTGCCTTCCGTCCGGTCTCTGCCCTTCCATGACGCTCCTCCCAGCCACGCTGGTTGACGACCTGAAACAGCCACGAGCAAGCCGGCCCCTTCGCTCCCCGCCCCACCGCGCCTCAGCAGGAGGATCACCACTACTACGAGCCGGTCCGACTGCCCGCCCGGCAACGGTCTCGCCCCTCACGCCATCACGGCGCTTGCAGGCTCCCCTCTCGCCCCCGCCCCCGTCTCAGGCAGGCGGGCAGCACTTTCCGGACAGGCTCTCCGCCGTTCCGCACGCGCGCCGCAGACCAGGCTCGCGCCACCTCTACGCCGGGCACCACCTGGCCAGCAATCGGGCAGCCGCCAGGCTCATCCCGGGATTGTGAAAGCACCCCGGTTCTGATGCCGCCTAACTGGTAACGACGCCTCCACGGTGAACGCCCCCGGCAGGCCCAGGCCCGCCACGGGCGCTTTCAGCGCAACGCCTTCCTGGTCCCCGCCTGACACCTCAAGGGCGCCTTTTCCCCAGTCGCTCACCACGACAGTCTTCAGCTAACGCAGCACGGGGCGGCTTGAAGCCACCCCCCGAAGGGCGGCTCCGAGGGGCCACAAAACCCTCATCACACGCACAGCACGACAAGAAGCCACTCAGCTAACCAAGCGACCTCCTGCCTCGACGCACACTCTCACACCAGTCTGACAGAGAGGGTAGCCCGAGTCCTGCCTGCCGCGCGCTGCCCGGGGCCTGTCGCCCAGTCCTGGCCGCTGAAGGTCAGCGGGGAGTCCTTCTGCCCCGCGCCGAAGCAGTCAAAGACGACACAGCCACGGAAGCCGCGTTCGCGCAGGCGGGCATGGATACCGCAGCGGAAGTCCGGCTGCAGGTTCGGGCAGGGCTGGCCGGCGTCCTTGTTGATCGCGAAGTCGGCGGACGCGGCGAAAGGCGGTGCGACGCAGCACAGCCCGAAGCAATTCGCGCAATCGCCCCGCAACTCGGACGGCCCCGGAGAACCTGATTCGGCGGGCAGGGACAGCGCGCGTAATCTCCTCATGAGGGCGGGGGAAGCTTCTACAAGTCTAACCAGGGCCGACGCCGCGCGGCGCCGAGGAGGAGCATTGGAACCGCACGAGTACGCCGGCCTGGACGCGGTCGGCCTGCGCGATCTCATCCAGGCGGGCGAGGTCAAGGCGGCGGAGGTCGAGGCGGCCGCCCGGCGCGCGCTTGTGATGGCGGACGCGGAGCTCAACGCGTTGACCCTGCCGCTGTTCGATCCGGCGCTGGTCAGCGAGCCGGACGGGCCGCTTGCGGGCGTGCCGTTCGTGATCAAGGATGGCGGCCCGTTCGCCCGGGGGGTGCCGTTCACGGTCGGCAGCCGTGGTCTTGCCGGGGCCGTCGCGCGGGCCGACCACGACCTGATGACCCGGTTCCGCGCCGCCGGCCTGGTCGGGCTCGGGCAGACCACCGTGCCGGAGCTCGCCCTCAGCTTCGCCACCGAATCGGTCAGGTACGGCGTGACCCGCAACCCCTGGTCGCTCGACCGGGGCGTCGGCGGGTCGAGCGGCGGCGCGGCCGCGCTCGTCGCCGCGGGGGCGGTTGCCTTCGCACACGGGAGCGACGGCGGTGGTTCGCTGCGCGTTCCCGCCTCGTGCTGCGGGGTGGTCGGCCTCAAGCCGAGCCGCGGCCGGATTCCCTGCGGCCCGCTGGTCGGCGAGGCTGGGTTCGGGCAGGTGGTCGAGTTCGGCCTGACCCGGACGGTCCGTGACACGGCGCATGTGCTCGACGCTGTCTGCGCGCCGCCCATCGGTGACAAGTACGCGGCGCCGCCGCCGGCTAGGCCCTACGCCGATGCGATGAACGCCAATCCCGGCCGTCTGCGGATCGCGCTGACCACGGTGCCCTGGTCCGGGGCGCCGGTCGACGCGCAGGTCGCCGACGTCACGATCACTGCGGGCAAGCTGCTGGAGTGGATCGGGCACACGGTGACGCAGGCTGGTCCGGTCATCGACGCGGAGAGCGTGGTCGAGGCCTCGATGCTCGCGGTCGTAGCCACGGGGGCCGCCCTGCTCAGGGCGGCGCGTCCCCCGGACCCGGCCCTGTTCGAGGCGGTGTCACGGCGGATCCTCGCCGAGACGCGAACGTTCACCGCGCTCGACGTCATGGCAGCGATCGACGCCCAGCACCGGGTCACCCGCCCCGTCGGCATGTTCTTCGCCGACTACGACCTGCTGGTGACCCCGACGCTTGCCCAGCTCCCAGCGCCGCACGGCACGCTTGACCACGACGACTCGCGCCACACGGTGCGTTCGTGGCTGCGGCGCATCTACGAGTACGGGCCGTTCACCGCGGTGTTCAACGTTTCCGGGCATCCGGCGATCAGCCTGCCGCTCGGGCAGAGCCGTGAGGGGCTGCCAATCGGCGTACAGCTCGCGGCCGCCCGCGGCCGGGAGGACCTGCTGCTCCAGGTGGCGGCCCAACTGGAGCAGGCCGTCCCCTGGCGCGACCGCCAGCCCGCGATCTTCGCCGACTGACGATCGCGCTAGTAAGCGGGTCAGGTCGCCGTATTGAGCCGGAGGCGGAGCGACTCGGGTACTGCTCCATGGCCGTGTCCAGGAGCCGCTGCCCGCCGGCGCGACGGCCACGACCTTGCAGAACACGGTCACCTCGCCCGTCCGGATCCGGGCCGTCCCCCCGATGACCAGCGCCGGCCGGTCACCGCCCGCAAGCGGCCCGCCGTTCCGCAGCGGCGATGCCACGTCCTCCAGCCGGATCGCGACCATCAGCCCGGCCCGGGCCCGCTCCAGAACGGTCCGTGCCCCATGCCGCACCCGCCCCGTACTCCGGCGACGGGGAGCCGGGCAGGTTAATGCGGCACGGGAAAGTGCCTGTTCATCGAGTACTGGCTGAGCCAGTCGTGGTCGCCCCGGTAGGAGCCGAGCGCGGCCAGCACGTCGGAGCGGGTGGGCTGGTGATTGCCGTTGAGGTCGGCTGGCCGTGATGAGCGGCGGCATGGTGACCGGTGGGGCGTCGGCCGGGATCAGCCCGGCAGCCTTGTGCAGCCGGGTGACCTCGGCTGCCTCGTCGTCGCTGAGCGGGGGCAGGATGCCGGGCAGGCGCGCGGCCAGCTGTTCTGCGCCCGAGCCGGGCGGGCCGGTGAGGGATAGTGAGTGGCCTCCGGCGGCGCAGATCTCGGCTGCGAGGCGGGGCAGCCAGTTGCCGGGCAGGGTGGCCATGTCGGGGACCGGGGGAGGGATCGTTCGGGGCAGGGAGGGGTAGTAGGCCTCGGGTGCGTCGCGCAGCCACGCGGCGATCTCGGCCAGCGTCCGGGCGCCGATGACCGGCGGGTACCTGCCCGCTGGCGGCCAGGATCGCGACCGCGACCGCCAGAACAGGCCATGCATGGATCGATTCGGCTACGTTGCATGCAACGACATAGAATCCCATCTATGTCATCTTTTTCGGGCTCCCGCGAGCGCATCAGCGGGTCCGACGCCACTGCCGCTGCCATCGGCACCGGGAGTGCCGCCGAGCATGCCTATGAGGTCACCAAGCGGGCGATCATCCGCGGCGATCTGGCGCCGGGGACCATGACTAGCGAGCTGCTCGCCTGCCAGCAGCTGGGCCTCAGCAGGACGCCAGTTCACGACGCGTTCCTGCGCCTGGCCGCCGAGGGGCTCTGTCCCTGGAGTCGCGCAAGGGCGCCGTGGTCCGCCCCATGTCGCCGAGGGAGGCGCGTGATGTGCTGGAGATGCGCGAGGCGGTCGAGGCAATGGCGGCAGCGAGGGTGATCGCCGAGGGCGTGGCAGCGGACCTGGCGGTGCGGCTCTCGGACTTGCTGGCAGCGCAGGAGCGCGCTGCGGACAGTCATGATCTCGAGGCGTTCGTCGAGGCCGACGACGCCTTTCACGCCGCTATCGTCGTTGCCTCGGGCAATGGGATCGCCGGGCACTTCTCCCAGTTCCTGCGGGATCGCCAGCAGCGCCTCCGCCATCAGCTGTTCCGGGTCCGCCCCGAGCAGCTTGCCGCCGTGCTGGGACAGCACAGGCTGCTGGCCAGCGCCCTGGCGGACGAAGACGCCGACCGCTACCGCGCGCTGCTGGCCGAGCACGTGGCCAGTCACGGGGTCGCGTCGTGACGGCCTCGGAACTGAGCCGCACGCAGGCGGCGGCCCTCGCTGCGGTCCCGGCGTCACGGGCGCCGTCAGGCGCGCGGAACTGGGCCGGCGTCTGGGGCGCGATCTTCGCCTGCTCGTGGGGCGGTAACCAGTTCAGTCCCCTGCTACTCATGTACGAGGGGCGCGAGCACTACTCCGCGTTCATGGTCAACGCGCTCCTTGGCGTGTACGTGCTGGGGCTGGCGCCCGCGCTGCTGGTCTCCGGGTCGCTGTCGGACCGGCACGGCCGGCGGCCGGTCATGCTCGCCGGGGTGGCGGCAGCGGTAATCGGCAGCGCCCTGCTGGCGTTCGGGCCCTGTGGCGCGATATTCCTTGTGCTGGGACGACTGTTCTCCGGGTTCACGGTCGGCATCGCCGTGGCCGTCGGAGGTAGCTGGCTCGAGGAGCTCTCGCAGCCACCCTTCGACCCGGCGGCCGACGCGGCGTCCGGGGCGCGCCGGTCCTCGCTCGCCTTCTTGATGGGAGCCGGGCTCGGCGCCCTGGTCGCGGGGCTGATCGCGCAGTGGGGGCCAATGCCGGAGGTCTTGCCGTTCCTGATCCACATCGGCGTGACCGTGCCGTTCGCGTTCGTCGTGGCCGTGACGCCCGAGACTCACCGCGCAGGCGGCGTCTGCGGGCCATGGTGGCGGCGGCTGGGCGTGTCCAGCGCGCGACACCCCAGGTTCGTGCGCGTCATCGCGATCGCTGCCCCCTGGCTGTTCGCCTCCGCGGCAATCGGCTACGGCTACCTGCCGACCCAGTTGCCTGATGCCACTGGCTCGTGGGGACTGGTCTTCGCTACCGCGGCGACGGTCGTGGCCCTAGGCGCATCCAGCGCCATCCAGCCAGTCGCCAGGCGCGTCCACTCCCTGCATTCCGCGCGCGGCCTGTGCACCGGAGTGGCCGTCATCGCTGCCGGCATCGCCATGACCGCCCTGGCAGTTAGCCTGCAGTCGCCTTGGGCCGGGCTGGCGGCGAACGCCGTGATCGGCGCGGGGATGGGCATCACGATGGTCTCCGGCCTGCTCGAGGTCCAGCGGATCGCGTCCCCCGGGGACCAGGCTGGCCTCACCGGGCTGTTTTACACGCTCGCCTACGCGGGCTTCCTCGCCCCGGCCATCATGGCAGCCGTCAAATCCGTCCCAGCCACCACCATGCTATGGGGGGCCGCAGGCCTCGCCGTGGCATCGTGGCTGCTAATCCTGGCCGCCTCGACCAGGCACCTGCCCACCGCGTGAACCCGGCCAGCACGGCGGATCACGTCAGCACTGGAAGCGAGGCCGAAGGGCCAAGTTCCGTGAAAAGTAGCCAAGTAAAAAGAAAGGTCTCAGCCGGGTCCCTCAGTGTCCGGCAGAGAGGGGGCCGCCAGGATGCGGGGGTGCCAGGACCGGCCGGTACCCCCGTGCCGCTTGCTTAACTGGCCACTTCTGGCTGGGCGGCATCCGGCGTGGCGCTCGTGGCATCGTCGCCGGGAGCCTCGTTCCCCGGCTCGGCGATCTCCGCGTCATTCCCGGCCGGCTCGCCGCTGGTGGCGAGGCCGTCTACCGGCTGCCGTCCCCTGCGGGCCCGCGACCTGTGCCTGGCCCCGGACCTGCCGATCGTGGTCACCTGCGCGACCCGCGGCAGGCATGGCCGGCGAGCGCGCGAGCCGAGCTGCCGGGAGCAGCCGGGTTCTTCGTGGCGTCGGCAGTGGCGCTGGTCATCGTCGCGGCCATCACGGTGGTCCTGGCACGGAACGGGCTACGGCACCGGTCGCACCAGGGGCACGCGTCCCGCGCCGAGATCCAGGCGGTGCGCCGCGTTCTTCCCGATCTCCGGGGCCCTCGTCGGGGTCGTGGTCGTCGGCCGATGGCATTGGCCTGGACGGGCGCAAGCACGGGGTCCGTGATGTCGGCTGAGCCCGGCCTGCCGTTGCGCGAGCCGGGGGCGGGCAGGTTCTCGGAGTCCTCCAGAGACTCGTCGCGCGGCCAGAAGATGTCCAGCGACGCCTTGTCCCGCGAGACGACCTCGTCGTAGGTGAAGGCGCGGAACCGCTCGGTCTCGCTGCGCTCGTGGCGGTTGGCTGGGTTGTAGCAGGTGACGAAGTCGTCGAGGTCGGTGCGGGCCAGGGCGCGGGTCTTGAGGGTGAACCGAGGGCCGGGGCCTGCACATCAATTTGAACTGAAGTTGCTGCCGAGACGGATGGCATCTGGGGGACCGCCGAAGAGTTGCCAGGGGATTTGGCGGCTATGGCGCTATCGTGCGTCCCGGGCGGCGACTGCACCATCGCAGGGTCGGACGGGTCTGACGCCGCTGTCGACACCGAGGCCGACGGGCTATGGGGGACGCCCGTGCTGGTAGCGCACAACCTCAATGTCGGCGGGGGCGCTGGGGTCACGTCGCTGTCGTGCACGGCAGGCGGGAACTGCGGCGCTGTCGGGTCCTACTTCAACGACCTCGATGAGGTCGAGCCCTTCGTCGTCAACGAGGTGGACGGGACCTGGCAGCCCGCCGAGGAGGTTCAGCAGTCGATTTCAGGTGGCGGGGGGATGACCGGGATCTCGTGCCCTTCCGAGGGTAACTGCGGCGCCGATGGTGACGGATTCGTCGTCAACGAGGTCAATGGCACCTGGGGCAAGGGACAGGCAATCCCGGGGGCCGTAGGACTCTCCGCGGAGCCGGCATCGATCTCGTGCCCGGCGGCCGGCTTCTGCGCTGTCAGCGGGCAGTCCGACAATCAGGCGTTCGTGGCGAATGAGGCGACCGCCACCACCACGACACTGGGCCTGTCCGCGACGAGGGTCCCCTATGGCGACGAGAAGGCCGAGCACCTATCGGTCACCGTCGCCTCCAGGGCTGGTGGCACGCCCAGCGGCGTTGCGACGATCGCCGAGGGCAAGACCACGCTCTGCCAGGAGGCTCAACGCCGGCAGCTACGCCATCACCGCCGCTTACGGAGGGAACACCGACTTCCTAGCGTCGGCATCCGCCCGCAAGACGCTCCGGATCGCGCGATAGCCCCGCCCTGACGACGCGTTGGCCTGCTGGTAGCTACAGGAGCCGCTAGCGAGGGAAGACTTTCCGGGTGCCATCCCGGGACGGAGGGGTGGGTCGAGTCCGTGGCCCTCGCTCACCACGCGTCCCTGCTCGCGAGGCAGGTCATCATGGGACGGGCAAGTGCGTGCCTTCTGGGCCGCCCCATCAAGCGGGTGCCAGCAGGTCCGTCAGGGTGAATTGCCCGGGCTGGCGGCTGGGCAGGCTCGGCCGCCAGCCCGGGGCGACCGATCGCTGGGACGAGGGATCAGCGTCGATCACGCCAAGCAGGACCTCTCCGACGATCAGCGAGCCGACGGGGCCCAGTCGCTCGCCACTCTCGCGGACCGCCGCCTCGCGCAGGATGTAGTACCAGAGAGGGGTCTCGCCCGGCCAGCCCAGCGCGGCGAGGCCGGTCTCCTCGCGGGCCAGCGGGACCTCTCCCGCCTGCCGGGCGACGGCCTCGCCGGAGGGCAGGTCCGTGGCGATCCCGCGCAGCAGGTCGCGAAGGGCCAGGGAAGCGTGGTCGACGTCGTCCACCGCTCCGGTGATGTCGGTGGGCAAGTGGATCAGCGAGCTGGGCAGGCGGCCGTCGATCGCCCTGGCCCGCTGGGCCGGCGGCTGGCCGGGGACGTCGAGCAGCAGTGGCCAGTGCACGACGTGGCTGGCCGGCATGGGCCGGAACCCGATCAGGTCCGGGATCAGCCTGAGCGCCGGACCGCCTGGCTGGAGCTGGTAGCGGTCGCGTATCTGGCTGTGCCCGAACCGGTAGGCCGCGCCTGCGAACTCAAGCGGGATCTCCCCGGGGCTTTCGGGGCGGAAGTGCCTTGGTCCCCGCTCGAGCAGCTGGGCCGCCCGTTCCTGGCCGATCGTCTCGGGCAGGTAGTCATGCAGCACCACCCACTGGTAGTGCCACGTGAGCGCCCGCCGGGCCTCGTCGAACAGGTCGGCGTCGGGGACACCGTCCTCGCGCAGGCGGTCGACCAGCCGGTTGTGCGCCCGGATCATGGCCAAGTGCAGCTGGGAGAGCAGCACGTGGCCATCCTGGCGCGGCTCCCCGGCCAGGGCGACGCCCTGCGGGTTGCGGGGCAGGTCGTCCTCCTGGCCCGACTCGCCCCGGCCCAGCAGGAGCCGGGCCGGATCGCCTCGGCAGTAGAGGTAGGGACTGTCGACCGGCCCCTTGCCGTAGAGCAGCTCCAGGTCCAGCCGCGCGCTGCGGGCGTTCCTGAGTTGCGCCGTGTCGTCGTGATGCGTCACTGGTGAGCGGTCGGCGGACAGGTCATGCGCCACGAACTGGCCGAACACCGGCCGCCCGGCCGCGATCGCGCGGGCCTCGGAAGGCCCGCCGTTCGTGGCGTCGCAGGTCCCGCCGGCTCGCCCGATAGTCCGCAGCAACTCCGGCTCGATCGCCAGCGCTGGCAGCTCAGGAAACAAGCGCATGTACCGGCCACCCGCCAGGGATGCGCCCCCAGTCCGCGCCGGTGCCAGGCAATGGTCACGCACCTGCCGCATTGCGCAGCCTCCCCCTTCACTTCAGCCCCACCTCAGACTAAGTATGAGCGCCGAGGCGAGGAAGCTAACGTCAAGGTCGGACACTGGCCGCCGGCCGTTGTGCCCATAGTTCACGGTTGAGGATCCTGGTAGAGGTGAAGCTGACGGCTTGCATTCCCGAGTCGTGGGCCAGCCGGAACCCTGGGTCCTCCTCATCGCCATTCACCCCCTCGGCCTGCCGGCGCGGATGACCAGCGCCGCTGCGCCCGGGGGTACTCTAAGCCAGCTGTCGGTCAGTCGATCTGCACCAGTGCCGCGGCCAGCGGTTCGAGCACAGCGGGGGTTAGTGGCGGTCGCAGGTACACGATGGCGAGGTCGAGGCCGGCCTCGCCGAGCGCGGCGGCCTGGTCGGCGGTAGCCGACGCGCCCGTGGCCGGGTCGAACTTCACGTGCGACGACAGCGTGATCTCGCGCGGGTCGCGTCCGATGTCGGCACAGTGCGCATGCAGGATGTCCCGCTTGCGGGCGAACTCCTGCGGGGTGCCGCCGGTGCTGTTCCAGTGCTGGGCGAAGCGTGCCGCGGTGCGCAGCGTTCGCTTCTCGCCGCTGCCGCCGATGCAGATCGGCGGGTGCGGGCGCTGCGGCCCCTTTGGCTCGTTGCGGGCGTCGGTGAGCTGGTAGTAGCGGCCCTGGAACGTGAACGCCGACTCGGACAGCAAGCCGACGAGTACCTCGCAGGCTTCTTCGAACCGGTCGCTGCGCTCGCGCGGGGTGCCGAGCTCGATGCCGTACGCGCCGGATTCCTCCTCGTTCCACCCGGCGCCGATGCCCACTTCGAGCCGGCCCGAGGAGATAGTGTCCAGCGTGGCGATCATGTTCGCCAGTACTGCCGGGTGGCGGTAGTGGATCCCGGTGACCATGGTGCCCATGCGCAGGCGCGAGGTGGCCTGGGCCAGCGCGGCCAGCATCATCCAGCCTTCGAGGCAGGGGCCTCCGGCGTTGCCGTCGATCGGGTAGAAGTGGTCGAAGTTCCAGCCTGACTCGAAGATCTCGATCTGGTCGGCGGCTCGCCATACCTCGAGCACGTCGGGCCAGGTGGTGCTCTGATTGGCTGTCTTGAACGCGAACCGCACCGGCTGCTCCTAGTCCTGGATCGAATCAAAGTCAGGTAGAACGTCGTTAACGGTAGTTGCTCGTCTGCCGGGGCCCGCTGGAGGGGCCGGCAGGCGGCGACAGGCTTCGCTGTGCTATGGCTGCCCGGCCTGTGGGGCAGCCCCGAGCTCACGCCGTCCGCTGCGCGCAGACGGCGTACGCGGCTGCCAGCGCTACAGCCAAGCTAATTGCAGCGAGTTCGCAGTCGTCCTGGCTGATGGCCCTGGCCTTCCAGTTGTGGAAACCCTGCGCGCCGGCGGATCGCGGCATGTCCTGCTCCTTAGTCTGATGATGATGACGGCGGCGACGCCAATCATTGCTGCCACGTGCGCATTCAGCGCAACCACGATCACGCAGTCACTTTTTTGTTCACAAGAATGCGTGACGACGCGGGCCGACAGCGTTGCCTACGAACAACGGGTTTCCCGAAGCGGCAGGAGTTGCTGGACGCGAGGATCCGGACCGTCAGGCGTGTGACGCCGGTCGCCCGTGCCAGTCCGATGCTCGTGCGCGCCATGGCTCCCGCCGGACGAGGAGTGGGGGCGTGGCTAGTGGTGCCTGACGAGTCCGCGGTCGGTGACCTGATGCCGTTTCCGGACGGCACGAGCGTCGATTCCGCTGATCGCGTGCCATGAGGTGCTCGGGGCGGGGGGTTCAGGAGCGGCACGGCCAGTCACCAGTTTCGCGGCACGCAGATGCGACTCCCGGTGTGAGAGTTATCCGCTGGAAATAAAGTGCGAGAGTTGCCGGCTAGGAATAAGAAGGCCCGCGTGGGAATACGGCAATCATTTATCAGCTCAAACCGGGTATGGACAGGCCGGGTTGGCCGGAATACAGTGGGGCCTGGTCCTAAAAAAATAGGAAAGGCCAGGGGCGAGGGACGCGCGGTGGGCGCCGTAGTGTTGGCTTTCCATTATACAATTTGATGGGTTGCCTTTTACGCGGGCGGTAGCTCATGGAGCTGACGTGGTATTCGGGTTCATCGCCCCGCCAGTACCCGGAGGAATCTATACCCATGTCCGAGTTTCCTGTCAGCCTCGACGACGTTCATGCGGCCATCAGCCAGAAGGGGCATCGCTGGCACCCAGCCCAGACCAGCATGGCCACGCTCGAGCACGAAGAAGCGGTAAAGCGCCTCGGGTACATGCCGGGCGCGGAGGAACCGACCCTGGCCGAACGGGAACAGCGGGCCGCGTCGGCGGCCGCAGTGGCACCGGCAACGGCAGCCGCGACGGCGGCACCGGCAACGGCAGCCGCGACGGCGCCCGCCACGTCGGCGACCGCCGCAGGGGCGCCACCGGCCGCAACGGGCGCGGCCATCACCGACTGGCGCAACTACCAGGGCTATAACTGGGTTACCCCGATAGAAGACCAGGGCAGTTGCGGCTCGTGCGTCTCGTTCGGCAGTACCGCGGCGGTCGAGAGCGCCATGCGCATCGGTACCGACAACCCGAGCCTTGCCATCCAGCTTTCCGAAGCGCAGCTTTTCTACTGTGTCGCCAGGTCGCAAGGCAGGCTCTGTGAAGGGCCGAATGGCGGCTGGACAGTCCCGCCCGCGCTGAACGCTTACCAGTTCCCTGGCATTGCCGACGCGGCGTGCTACCCCTACACGGCCGGCGACCAGGACTGCACCGGGCTGTGCGCGAACTGGCAGCAGCGCGTCACCAACGTCACCGGCTGGCACTCGCTGACATCGGTGAACGACATGAAGGTGTGGCTCGCCACCCGCGGCCCGCTGGTCACCTGCATGACCGTTTATGACGATTTCTACTACTACGCCGGCGGGGTGTACCAGTACAGCACCGGCGCCTTGGAAGGCGGCCACTGCATCTGCGTCATCGGCTACGACGACAACCAGGGCGCGTGGATCTGCAAGAACAGCTGGGGCACCGGGTGGGGAGCCGCCGGATTCTTCCTCATCGCCTACGGGCAGTGCGGCATCGACGCGCAGATGTGGGCCGTCGAGGGCGTCGCCAGCGGTGCCCCGGTGATCGCGCACAACCCAAGCGGCATCCTGGAAGTGTTCGTGCGCGGCACCCCGGACAAGGCGCTGTGGCACTGCTGGCAGACCTCGCCAGGCGCCAGCAGCTATTCCGGCTGGTCCAGCCTGGGCGGCACCATCACCACCGACCCCTTCGTCGTGACCAACCCAGCCAACGTACTGGAAGTCTTTGCCCGCGGCACCGACGGCACCGTGTACCACTGCTGGCAGGGGCCGCAGGGGGGCTGGTCGGGCTTGACTAGCCTGGGCAGCACCACGACCATCACCAGCAGGCCAGTCGTGATCAACAACGCCTCCGGGGGGCTTGACTTGTTCGCGCGCGGCACCGACGGCGCGCTGTGGCACGGCAACCAGTCCGCGCCCGGCGCCGGCTGGTCGGCCCTGGCCAGCCTGGGCAGCACCATCACCGGCCAGCCGGCCGTGATAAGCAACGCCGACGGGCGGCTGGAAGTGTTCGCCCGCGGCGGCGACGGCGCGCTGTGGCACATCTCGCAAACCACGGTGGGCGGAAGCTGGTCGGCCTGGGCCAGCCTGGGCAATGTGCTCGGCGGCGACCCGATCGCCGGGCGAAACGCCGACGGCCGCCTCGAGGTCTTCGCGCTTGGCACCGACAGCGCGCTGTGGCACATCTATCAGAACGTGCCGGGCGGCAGCAGCGGCTGGTCGGGATGGGGAAGCCTCAGCGGCCAGCTTCTCGGCAAGCCGACGGTGGCCAGCAATGCTGATGGCCGCCTGGAACTGTTCGCCGTCTACGGCGACCGCGCGGTATGGCACAACTACCAGGTCGCACCCAACGGCGGCTGGTCCGGATGGTCCAGCCTGGGCGGGGTCGCCGCCAGTGACCCATCGTTCCAGGTCAACCCCGGCGGCGGGCTGGAGATATACGTCAGGGGCACCGACGGCTCCGTTTACCACAACTACCAGGCCGCGACTAGCAACGGCTGGTCGGGATGGTCCAGCCTGGGTACCGAGTAATCAGCAGAACGCGAAATCAGCCCCGCCAGCCAATGGCGGTACCGGGAGACAAGCAGATGGAAGCCACGACCGAAGCCGAAGTTAGCGTCGGGCAGGAACACGAACTGCGGCTTACAGGGCTGGGCGCCGCCGGATACCGCTGGTCGCTGGCGCCTGGACAAGGCGACCTGCCGGTCAGCGTCCGGCAGGCGCCTGCCCCGCCGGACTCGCCCGTGCCTGCGCCAGGCGCCTCGGCCGATAACGTCTTCCTGGTCAGCGCGAGTGAACCGGGCGAGTTCCGGTTGCGCTTCGAACAGCGCCGACCATGGGAAGCGGGCCACCCCGCACACCAGAGCCACACCCTCACGCTGCACGTGCGCTGACGTGCCCGGGACCGGCGGCATCCGGTCCCGGGTATAGGCGCTGGCGCCCGGCCAGGGCTGCCAACAAGCCCTGTGCACCGCAACCGAACGAGACGTTCCCCATGCCGCACGACACCTTGCCCGGCTTCGGCCGCGTCAGCCTGGAGCGGCTCAAGCTCGCACACCGGCGCGATGTTGCCGACCTCGACACCATGTTCCGCGCGACTTACGCTATCCGTGGAGGCGATGACCTCGTGCGCCACGTTCGCTCACGATCACACTCGCATCCGGCGGCGATTAATGCTCGAATAAGGAGTATCCGGATGGCTGAAGGCGGGCGGGATGTCGTGGTAGAGAAGGTCGTTGTTGAGTTCGCGGGTGATGGGTCAGGCGTCGCGGAACTCAGCTGGGGCCAGGAGGAGATCTGGTCGGTCATTCGGGATAAGGACAACTCTCTGCCAATGGGTGGTGCCCGGGTACTGCCGCCCGGGCAGTCCGTGGCGGATGTCGCGGCCGGATTGCGCTTTATCATGAGCCGTCATCAGGCACTGCGGACCAGGTTGCGCTTCGATCCTGACGGGCGGACCCGGCAGGTGGTGCACGGCTCTGGCGAGATCGTGCTGGACGTCGTGGACGCGGGCGACGGCGATCCGGGCGAGGTGGCGGCTGCCGTCGCCGCCGGGTACAAGGCCCAGAAGTTCGGCTATGAGGATGAGTGGCCGCTGCGGATGGCGGTGATCACGCGTCATGGCGCCGCGACGCATGTCGTGCAGGTGGTTTGCCATGTCGCGCTGGACGCGTTCGGCCTGGCGGCGCTTTATGACGACTTCGACCATCGTGGTGAGCGGACCGGGCCGGTGACGGCGATGCAGCCGGCGGAGCAGGCCAGCTGGCAGGGCGGTCCGGGCGGGCGCCGGGCGAACGAGGCGTCGATGCGCTATTTCGAGCGGCTGGCCGCGAGCGTCCCTGACTGCCAGCTTGAGGCGTCGGGTGACCCGCGGGAGCCGCGCTTCTGGCAGGTCACCCTCGACTCGCCGGCGGGCTTTCGGGCGGCGGGGATGCTCGCGGCCCGGTACGGCCTTGGCACGTCCCCGGTGCTGCTGGCCGCGTTCGCCGTCGCCTTCAGCTCCATTTCCGTCAGCCGGCGGGTCGCGGTGCACCTGGTGGCGAGCAACCGGTTCCGGCCGAGGTTCGCCGGCTCGGTCAGCCCGGTGATGCAGCCCTGCCTTACCGTGATAGAGACGGACGGGACGTTCGGGGAGGTGGCTAGGCGGGCCTGGCAGTCCGGACTGCGCGCGTACAAGCACGGCTACTACGATCCGGCGGACAAGGGCGAGGTGCTCAAGCGGCTCGTGGCCGAGCGCGGCGCGGAGCCGGACTGGAGCGTGGTGTTCAACGACCGCCGGGTGCTCAGCCGCGACCTTGCTGACGCCGTGCCCGCCGCAGACGGGGCGCCATCGCTCCGCGACGAGCTGACCCGGTCGACGCTGACCTGGGGTGACCGCAACGAGATGCCCCAGCAGAAGGTCTTCATGAGCATTTGCGACACGCCGGGCACACTGTGCTGCGAATTGTGGGCGGATAGTCACTTCGTGCGCCCGGCGGCCATGGAGGGGCTGCTGCGGCGCATGGAGGCCGTGATCGTCGATGCCGCGCTAGCCGGCGACGGCCCGCCGCAAGCGCCAGCCAGCCAGCTCAGCGGTGATCCTCGCGGGCCGCCCGGCGGCGGTCGCGGGCGGCGAGGAGCGCGCGCACCAGGTCGTCGAGCTGAGCGTCGGGCAGAGCCGCCAGCCCGGCCTCGACCACGGGGTCGGCGGCGGGGACGTCTAGGCCAGCCGACACGATCTCGGCGAGCTCCGCGATGGTAGGCGTGGCGACGATGTGGTGGATGGCGAGGTGCACGCCGTAGGTGTCGGCAACCCAGGCGGCGAAGCGGACCGCGGCCAGCGATCCGCTGCCGAGGCCGAAGAGGTTGTCGTGCACGCCGACCGGCTCCGTGGCGTCGAGCAGGTCGGCCCAGATTCCGGCCATGGCCGCCTCGACCGGGTTACGCGGGGCCACCCCGGTCACCACGGTCGCGCCGCGGATCGCGTGGCGGGCCAGATAACGCCGTTTTCTTCACGGGCGACTTCCTGCCCGATCGCGAGCATGGGATAGGGATAGTCTTGCGGTGGGGATACCGCGAGCGGGAACCGTGACACCGGCAAACTATCGCATATCCCAGCGCCCGCGGCAATAGCATGCTTTAGGGTCTTTTAAGGGGACAAGCAGCGAAATGTCTCCATCGTCGGGATATGGACGGCATCCGGATGGGTCCGTAGTATGAGGCCCATGATGCCGGTGATGCTCGATCTCGTGACCCACGACGACGCGCGGCCGGCATCGCCGGCCGTGCATCTGAAAGGTAATACCGCGCTGACCTACGGTGAGCTGGCCGAGATGGTCGGTGAATTCGAACGGGCGCTGCGCTATGACGGCAAGGCGCTGGTGCTGTGCGCGGGAGACCGCGATCTGCCCACGCTGCTGGCCTACCTGGCCGCGCTGCGCCTCGGGCACGCCGTCGGATTCCTGCCATCCTCGGGCGAGGTCCTGGCGGCGTACCAGCCCGAGTTCGTCGTCCCGGCGCCCGGCTCGGGGGCCGGGCTGGCCGCGCTCGGGTACCGCCCGGCCGCGGAGTTGGCCGGCACCACCATCTTCCAGCGGGAGGACAGCCGGGCGGCCGGCGAGATCTACCCCGATACGGCACTGCTGCTGGCCACGTCCGGCTCGACCGGCAGCCCCAAGGCGGTGCGGCTGTCGTTTTCCGGGCTGGCCGCCAACACCGCCGCGGTCATCCGCGCGCTGGGCATCACCGCGGCCGAGCGGGCCCCGACCACGCTGCCGATCACCCACGCCTACGGGCTGTCGGTGCTGAACACCCACCTGATGGCGGGCGCGGGCATCGTGCTCGGCGACCAGTTGCCGCTGTCGCTGGCGACATGGGACCACCTGGCCCGCTGCGGGGCCACGTCGTTCGCCGCGGTGCCGATGACCTACGCGGCGTTTGGCCCGGCGCACGCCAGCCTGCTGGCCCGCACCAAGATCCGCACCATGACCCAGTCAGGCGCCCGACTGGGCGACGAGGCGACCATGCGGCTGGCACGGATGATGGACCAGCGAGACGGCCGCTTCTTCGTGATGTACGGCCAGACCGAGGCCACCTCCCGGATCGCTCGCCTGGACCCCGCCGACCTGCCACGCCACCTCGGGTCAGTCGGCACCGCGGTACCAGGCGGCACCATCTCGATCCGGCCGGTCCCGCCCCACGCGCGGGCCATGCCCGGCGAGGGCACGGTCTGCTACCGCGGCCCCGGCGTCATGCTCGGCTACGCGGCCAGCCGCCAGGACCTGCGCCGCGGCGCCGAGGTAGACATCCTGGACACCGGCGACCTCGGCTACCTGCGCGACGGCTACCTGTACCTGACCGGCCGCACCAAGCGGATCGTCAAGGTCCTCGGCATCCGCACGAGCCTGGACGACCTGGAGCGCCTCGTGGAACGGCCCGGCCACCCCACCGCGGTGATCTGCGGCACCGACGACCTGCTGCACCTAGTCGGCGCCGGCGACCCAGCCGTCCACGAGCAGCAGCGCCGGGAACTAGCCGAGTCACTCGGACTACCCAGCCGCCACGTGCTCTACCGGCACGTCGGCCGCCTCCCCCAGACACCCGGCGGAAAGATCGACTACCAGGCACTGGCGACGATCATAGATTCGCACGAGAGGGTCGATCGATGAAGCTGACGAACTGGCGGCAACTGTCGGACCGGGGGCATGATCTCGTCCTCTGCCTGGACTTCGCCGGAGGGCGCGCGGAGGCGGGCTTCGCGGATCTGGCCGCCGGCGTGCCGGTCGATGCCTCCTTCCTCCACATCGGGCGGGCCAGCGCCGGCCCGCTGGCGGCATGCGTCGACCGCTGGGTGGCTGAGCTCACCGCGACCGGCCGTCCGGTGCGCGCGGTGCTGGGATTTTGCGCCGGCACCGCGCTGGCCACCCGTGTCGCCGACGCGATCACGGCGACCGGGCCACCGCCCATGGTCATGCTCCTCGACGCCGTGCCCACGACCGGTGACTCCCTGGCCAGCCAGTTCACGTTGGCGCTGGAGTCCTCCGCCAAGCATCTGACCGCGGACGAGCTGGCGGACGCCCGCGACCTGTCAGAGCAACTGGTGGCGACGTACCCGGACGACCTGCCGCGGATCGCGGCGGCCCTGACCGGCCGGTACGACCAGCTGATGCGCGCGGTCGCCAGCCGGCTGTCCCTGCCCGGGTTCCTCATCCAGGAAGCTCACCGTCGGGTTCACCACCTACCTGGACTACCTGCTGCTGACCAGCGAGGGCGGGTTCGACACGTGCACGACGACCCCGCTGTTCCTGTGCTCGGCCGACTACGAACCGCCCGTGGAGGGCGCGCGAGCCATCGCGCTCGGCACCGGCCATGCTGACATGCTGCGCGACCCCGAGGTACACAAGCTCGTCGCCGATCTGCTGATAGGAGAGCATCCGTGGTGACCCCGCCTGAGATATCCAAGGTACTGTCCGCACATCCGGCTGTTTGCCGGGCCGAGACCGCGATCGTGCGGCACGACGGGCGGGACGTGACCATCGCGGCCGCCGAGCTGGGCGAGTACGTGAGCGGCCCCATCCTGCGCGACTACGTCCGGCAGGAACTTGGCGAGGACAGCGGGCTGGCCGGCGTCCTGATCGTGGAGCACATCCCGATGGCCGACGGCGCGGTGGACCTGCAGTACCTCGCCTCGGCCGTGGCCGAGGGCCGCTGCACCCTGTTCGATGACCCGCGCGACGACGTGGAACGCCGAGTGGCGGCGATCTGGTCAGAGCACATGGACGTGCAGTCTGTTGGCGTCAACGATGACTTCCTGGAGCTGGGCGGCGACTCGCTATCCGCCCTGGGCATCATCGCCACCATCGAGACGGAGTTCGGCCGGTCGCTGGACGTGTACGAGTTCATGAGCGCGGCCAGCGTCCGCCGACTGGCAGAGATCCTTCGGTAGCGATGGCCTCGTCCGTACGCCGGCGGATCACCGACATTGCCCGCGCCGAGCCGGCCCGGGCGGCCGTCATCGGTTTCGACACCCACATGGCCGAGCAGGTCCTGTCCTGGCGGGAATTCGCCGACCGGGTCGTGGCCGCGGCCGACGAACTACGCGCGGTGCTGGACCGGAGCCGCGGTCTTGCGCCGTCGTGCCGGCCGGCAACACTGTGTCCGCGGCTATCGGCATCGCGGCGGCACTGGCGGCGGAGGTGCCTGTCTTCCCGCTGAACCCGGCCACCCCGCCGGCCGAGCGGGACGCCCTGCTGCGCCTGCTGGGCCGACGGTTCGCGCACGGGTACCTGCTGGACGCCCAGCTCCGGCCGCAGCGGTTGGACTTGCCCGCCGGACCCGAGCCGCCGGCCGATGGCAGCGCCGTGGCGTACCTGCTGGCAACCGGCGCCAGCTCGGGCATTCCGAAGATCTCCGCCCGACCGGGACCACTGCGCTACGACCTGGCCGGGACGCCGTCCCTGGTGATCCGGCAGGCCGGCTGGCGCACCGGGCAGCGTCAGCTCATCGTCGGGCCGCTGTACCATACCGCCCCGTTCACCGCGTTGCTCGACGGCCTGCTGGACAGCAACACTGTCGTCCTGCAGCCGTTCTTCGCACCGCAGTGGACGGTCGAGCTGGTGCGCCGGTACGCCATCGAGTGGCTGCAGCTGACCCCGACGCACATGCGGGAGATCTTGCGGCTGCCGGACCTGGACCCGGCGGGCTTCGCCAGTCTGCGGGCGATGCTGCACACCGCGGCCCGCTGCGACGCGGACACCAAGCGCGGCTGGATCGAGCTGCTCGGCCCGGAACGGGTCTACGAGCTGTACGGCGCGACCGAGGGGGTCGGCGTGACGCTGGTCCGCGGCGATGAGTGGCTGGCCCGGCCAGGCACGGTCGGTCGCGGCTTCCTCACCCAGATCCGCATCCTGGACGACACCGGCAACCTGGTCCCGCCCGGCACGAACGGCACCGTGTTCATGCGGACACCGCAGCGGGTCGGCCGCTCCGACTACGTCAACGACCATGCCATCCGCACCACCCTGGACGGGTTCGCCACCGTCGCCGACCACGGCCGGCTGGACCGGGACGGCTATCTCTACCTCGAACCGCGCGACCACGACATCATCAACGTGGGTGGCGAGAAAGTCGACCCGGACGAGGTCGAGGCGGCGCTGCGGGACCACCCCGCGGTCATCGACGCGGTCGCCGTGGCGGTGCCGCACCCGGCGCTCGGGTCGGTGGTCGGGGCGTACGTGGTGGTGTCCCCTGGCGCGAGCGTGCGCAAGGCCGAGCTCGCCGCGCACTGCGGGCGACGGCTGGCCGGCTACAAGATCCCGAAGCAGTTCACGTTCGTCGACCAGGTCCCCCGGTCGGCGGCCGGCAAGGTCCAGCGCTGGCGACTGGCCCCCCATCACGAGAATGGTGCGACCGCTCCATGAACCATGCCCTCAACGAAGCGCTCGAGACCGGCTACCGGCGTCCCAGGGACCCCGTGGAGATCTGGCTGGCCCGGCAGTGGCAGCACATCCTGGGCTTCTCCGTCGGGATCGGGGAGAGCTTCTTCGGCGTCGGCGGCAACTCGCTGGACGCGGCCAGGGTGATCGACGCCATCCTGGTTGAGCTCGGCGTCCAGCTCCCGCTGAACGTGCTGGCCGAGCACCCGACCATAGAAGGCCTGGCCACCTTGCTCCGCGGCCATGCCGGGCGACTGTCCGGCCCGCTCATCGCGATCCAGGACGGCGACGGCACCCGTTCCCCGCTGTACCTGGTCCACTCCGGCGACGGGCAGGCCGGCCCGTACTGCCGGCTCGCCCATGCGCTGGGCGAGGAGTTCACCGTGCTCGGCATCCAGGCGGCCGGGCTCTACAGCGACGCGAAGCCCCGCCGCACGGTGCCGGCGATGGCCGAGGCCTACGTCGACGCGATCCGGGCGGAACGCCCCGCCGGCCCCTACCTGCTCGGCGGCTGCGGCATCGGGGTGGCGATCGCCTACGAGATGGCCGTCCGGCTCGGCAACGTGCGGCTCCTGGCCGCGATCAACGGCGAGCTGCTGGAGCCACCGCTGGCCATCACCGAGCCCTGGCCAGGCGAGCCGTCCCGGCAGCCGGACCTGCCGCGGATCCTGGCGAGCTGGCAGGAGCGCGACCTGGTCCCGCCCGACGCGGAGCCCGAGCTCGTCGCGCGCGCGCTGCGCGTGTGGCAGGCCAGCCAGGACGCCGCGGCCGACTGGCGGCCATCGCCCTACACCGAGACGATCGACGTCTTCGGACTGCCGCCGGTCACGGCCCTGCCGGCCACCGTTGCCCAGCGGGCACACGAGTGCGGCACGGATGGGCAACTGGCCGCCGCGCTCCGCGAGCTAATCGGCTGACCAGCGATGAGTACCGAGACCGGCCAGCGCAGCCGACGCCGCCTGCAGCTGACCCCGATGCCGTCGATCCCGGTCGCGTTCACCGGGCAGCGGGCAGGCGAGGGACCGCTTACCCTGGGCCAGCTCGACTTCTACACGTGGACGAGCTCGACCCCCGACGTCACTTACTCGATCCTGTACGTCGAGCTCCCGGTGCCGGCGGGGGTGTCCGTCGACGACGTGGCCGAGGCGGTCGCGGTGCTGATCGCGCGGCACGAGTCCCTGCGCACCACCTACGTGCCCGGCGAGCCGCCGCGCCAGCGGGTCGCGGCGTCCGGCGTCCAGATGCTGGAGGCCTGCTCGCTCGGCGAGGGACAGTGGGGACCGCGGGACCGTCCCGCGGTGGCCGGGGCGCTCATCCGGGGGCTGCGTGAGTCACCCGATCCGGCGCGGCGTCCGGTGCGCATTGCGGTGGCCATCGCTCCCGACGCCGGCGATCAGGTCATCGCGTGCGCCGCCGGGTTCACGCACGTGGCCGTGGACCAAGGCTCAATCGAGGTCCTCAAGCGCGACTTCGCCAGCCTGCTCGGCGATCCCGCTCGACGGCCAGGCCCGGCCCGGCCACCAGCCGCTGGACCAGGCCGAGCTGGAGGCGACCCCGGCCGAGCGACGCAAGGCTGATGCGGCACTGGCCTACATACAGGGGCAGTCGCGGCGGATCCCCCGCTGCCTGTACACCTTGCCGGGCACCCGGACCAGCGGCGAGTCGCTGGCGGTGGAGCTGTCGTCGGTGGCCGCCGCGATGGCGGTGCGGCGGGTGGCGGCGCGCACCCGGACCAGCCGGTCCAGCATCGTGCTCGCAGCCATCTGCGCCGTGATCGCCCGCCGCGCCAGCTACCCGGAACTGGTGATCCCACTGGCGTCCAGCAACCGTTTCGAGCGCCATCTGGTGAACTATGTCGGCGCCCTGGCCCAGCTCGCCATCGCCACCGTCGAGATCGGCGAAAGAAGCTTCGACGAGCTGGCCGGTCACACCTGGACCGCGGCGATGGAGGCGAACCGGCACGCGAGGTACGACAACGTCAAGCGGGACGCGCTGAACGAACTGATCGAGCACGAGCGGGGCCTTCGCCTCAACTTCGACCCGTTGTTCAGCAGCCTCGTCCCTGCGTCATGGTCCGGCGCTACCGCGGGCGTCGGGGTCGCGCCTGAGGAGATCGACGCCGCGCTCGACCGGACCGAGCTGCGGTGGCACCCGATGCCGGACGGCAGGGCGTCGATCCGGTTCACGCTGAACCAGGTCGACGGCTGCCTGCGGATGGACGTCTGGAGCGGCGACACCGGCGTAGTCCCGCGGGCCGAGCTGGAGTCGGTGCTGCTGGCCGTCGAACGCCTGCTGGTGGCCGCCGCGTACGGTGACGTGCCCGGCACCCGGATGCCTGAGATCATCGGGCTGGAGCCCATGGCCCGCACCCCCGACCGGATACTGGTCGACCACTGCTGGGTGGACATAGCCAACGTGCAGCGCCTCGTGGACGAGGCCGTCGCGCCCGCCGTGGCCCGCGTCTTCGCCTCCGCCGACGGCCGCCCGCTGGTCGCCCACCTCGCCGCCACCGACGCCGTCCGCACGCCGCAGCAGGCGCACGCCCGCTGCATGGCCGCCCTCGCCCGCCACCCCACGGCCATCACCCCGCGCCACTACGTCATCTGCCGCACCGCGCCGCCCGACCCGGCCGACCTAGCCGCCTGGCCCCCGCCCGTGGCCGCCGGCACCGGTCGCGCCTGAAGCAGCAAAGTAGTCACACGACCCTGGCGAATGCCCAGGCTATTTACCCGGAGGGGCGCGGATGGACGATGACAATGCACAGCAGGCGGCGGGCGGGGTGGCGCCCATGATGCGCGCTGACGCGCTAGGCGCACTGATCCCGACCGGAGACATGCTGGCCCTGAGGGAGTTCCGCGCAACCACCAAGGCAGCGGGCGGCGTCCTGGACCTGGTCATGCCGATACGAGTCGGCGGCGACGGCCCTCCCGTGTTCTGCGTGCACCCCATGATCGGCCTGAGCTGGTGTTACCTGGCGCTGCTCCCGCACGTCGACGCCAGGTACCCGCTTTACGGCCTGCAGGCCCGTGGCGTGCGGCAGCCCGAGCCACTCCCGGCCACCATGGCGGAGATGGCACGCGATTACGCCGACCAGATCCGGAAGGTGCAGCCAGCCGGCCCCTACCACCTGCTTGGCTGGTCACTCGGCGGGAACATCGCCTTCGCTGTCGCGGAGGAGCTCGAGCGCCGTGGCGAGCAGGCCGGGCTGCTCGCCATCCTGGACGCCAGCCTGGTCGGCCTCGACGCGATCCCGGTGAGCAGCGAGCCCTGGACTTTCTACAACATGGTCCTCGCACAGTTCGGGTACGTGCCCGCGCTCACCCCCGACGACCCAGACCCCGATGCGCGGATGCTCGAGCTGGTGCACCGCCGGCCGGGCCTGGGGCTCAGCGAGTGGCCCGAGAAGCGGGTGCACGCGCTGCTGCGGGTCATCAGGAACAACATCGCCGTGATGGTCAGCCACCAGCCCGGCCGCGTGCACTGCCCCACGCTGTTCTTCTCGTGCCCCAGCAGCCCGCCGGGACTGGCCGAGAAGCTGGAAGCCTGGCGGACCTTCACCGACGGCCCGATCGAGGCAGTCGAGCTGGACTGCGACCACAGGCACATGCTGCTGCCCGAGCCAGCGGCACGGATCGGGCAGGCGCTCACCGGGCAGCTAGCCCGCGCCGCGGCCATGCCCGTCCCCCAGGACAGCGCGGCACCCCTTGCGTAAGCCCATGCGCTTCCCCGTGTCGTTCGCGCAGCAGCGGCTGTGGTTCCTGGAGCAGCTCGCGCCCGGCGAGCCGGCCTACAACATGCCGTACGCCTTCTGGCTCAAGGGACCGCTCGACCCGCGCGCGCTGCAGCGCGCGATGGACGCCATGGTCGCGCGGCACGCGGTACTGCGGACGAGCATCGTCGCCTATGACGGCGTGCCAGAGCAGGCCGTCGCCGACGCCGGCACAGTGCCGATCGAGCACATCGCGCTCCCGCCAGGGCTGGACGAGGCCGAGCTGCACCCGCAGGGCCGAGTCGATCGCGGACGAGTTGGCCCGCCAGCCGTTTGATCTGGCCACCGCGCCGCTGATCCGGATGGCGCTGATCGGCGCCGGGCCCGACCGGCGCCTGCTCGTTCTGGTCATGCACCACAGCATCAGCGACGAATCATCCATGAAGATCCTGACCGGCGAGTTGTCCCGCGTTTACCGGGCCGAGACGGCTGGCGTACCCGCGTCGCTGCCGCCACTGCTGATGGAGTACGGCGACTACGCCACCTGGCAGCAGGATCACATGAATGGCGAGGAACTCGACCGGCAGCTGAGCTACTGGCGCGAGCAGCTGCGCGGCGCGCCGCAGCTACTTACGCTGCCCACCGACCGGCCCAGGCCAGCCCGCCGGTCCACCCGTGGCGGCGTGGCGACGACCTACGTCGACGTCGCGGCGACCCAGCGCCTGGCCGCGATGGCACACGGCGCCAATTCCACCATGTCCATGGTGTTCCTCACCGGCTTCGCGGCCACGCTGTCGCGCTACACGCGGCAGGCCGACATGCTGCTCGGCACTCAGGTGGCCGGCCGCACCCACGCCGAGCTGGACCCGATTGTCGGCATGTTCACGAATACCCTCGCGCTGCGTGTGTCGCTGGCCGACGATCCGACCTTCGCCGAGCTGCTCGGCCAGGTCAGGGACATCATCGCGGATGGGCAGGAGCACGAGCAGCTCCCGTTCCAGAGCCTGGTCGAGGACTTCGCGCCGCATCGCACGCTCGCGCACGCACCGCTCATCCAGGTCCAGTTCGCCTACGGATCGCTCACGCCGCCCACGCTGGACCTTCCTGGTATCACCACGCGCTCGCGGGCGCTCCTCACCCCGACCGCGAAACTCGATCTCACCATGTACGCGGATGCCCAGGATGGCCAGGATGGCCAGGTCACCAGGCTTTCGATGGAATACAGCGCCGACCTGTTCGATGCGGCATGGGCCGACCGGTTCCTGGGCTGCATGGCGACCCTGCTGGAACACGCGGCGGACGCTCCTGGCACTGCGGTAGCCGACCTGCCAATGCTGCCGGCGGCGCAGCGCGATGAGCTGATCATCGAGCGCAACCGCCAGGGCGATGCCGAGGCTCTTCCGCCTGATCTCGCGGAGCACGTCGAGCCCCGGAACCCGGTCGAGGCGACCCTCGCCCAGATCTGGGGCGACCTCCTCGGCACCCAGACGCCGGTGGGCGTACACGACAATCTCTTCGCCCTTGGCGGTCACTCGCTGACCGTGACCAGATTCGTCGCCCGCCTCAGCGGCACCTACGGCGTGGAACTGCCTGTTCACCAGGTCTTCGCTGGCCCGACGATCGCCGAACTGGCCGAGGTAATCACCGCTTACCCGGACTTCAGGGTCACCAAGAGCTCGTCCCGCCCCACGGAACTGGTCGCGCTCAGCGACGAAGACCTGGACGCCCTCAGCGACGAAGATCTGGACACGCTGTTGCACGCTGCGCTGGTCCACCGCAACCGACGCCAGGCGATCGCGGGCGGCTCCGACTCCTAAACCAAGGCGTGCCGGTCGAGCGCTACGCAGGCGGTTGCGCGGCAGGGAACGAGCCTGCCGTCTTGGCCCGGATCTGGCTGAGCCACTCTGTGCCCAGCTGGCGCCCGTTTGGGAGCTGGTCGCCTCGATCCCAGCGCCACGTTGTGATCATCGCCAGCACGAGGATCCGGCATTCGCGCAGCAACCCCTGGCTGACATCCAGATAGTGCTCGCTGACTTCTTCGGGCGCATGGGCGAGGTCGAATTCGACCGGTCCGCGACAGCACGTCTCGAGGTCTATGAACAGCAGCCCGCTGTTTGTAGCGAGCACGTTGCCCGGGTGCGGCTCGCCGTGCAGTAGCTGCTCAGCGGCGCCGCGGCCGACGATCACTCGCCTCAGGCCTCGCAGCGTGCTGCCGAGCAGCTCCCGGTCCGCATCGGCGAGCGCCGGAGTGCAGTCGCGGCTCGCCACGAGCTGCTCGCGCCCGCTCCACTCGATCCGTGAAGTGCGGCGCAGGGACATCGAGCTTGCGCATGCCCGCATGCAGCCGCTCGAGCGCACCGGCGTAGCCGGCTGGCGAGACCTCTTGAGGTGACGCAGATTCGTAGTAGGTCCACAGCGTGACCGCGAAACCATCACGCTCGTAGACGCGTGGCTCCACTCGGGACTCAAGACCAGCCACCGGGCTCCCGGATCCGGCGAGCTGCTGAGCAAGCTCGATTTCGAACCGTGCGACCTGATGCTCGACATAGGCCACCCGGGCCAGCACGTCACAAGGCAGCAGCCGCAGAGCGAGCCGATTCGAGTCCTGAAGAACGACCGCGTCGTCGACTGCCAGGCCAAGTGACGAGGCGATCGAGATGGCCGCAGCCACCGCACGCGGGACCTGTGACGCCTGCAACCTCTCCTGGCCCCTCTCCCGTGGCGCCCGCCGTACTCTCCAAGCGGTGCAACCTGCGCACCATACCAAGTGCCAGTAGAGAGCCGCGGTGGTGCGACCACCGACGTCGTCGTGACCCGCGATGACCTGCAGTAGCCAACTGCCCAGGCCACGTGTGGTTGTCAGCGCCCTGCCTGATCGGCGCCGGTTGACAACGGGGACCCGCGTCCAGCATTCTATAACCATCTAGTTTTGAAACAAGGTGGTTATGAATGACCGACCGGCTCAGCCTCGTGTTCGGGGCGCTCGCTGACCCGACCCGGCGGGCGATCTTGACTCGGCTGGCCGACGGCGAGGCGACCGTGGCCGAGCTCGCGGCGCCGTTCAGCGTGTCCCAGCCCGCCGTCTCCCGGCACCTGAAGGTGCTTGAGCAGGCCGGCCTGGTCTCGCGGACACGGCGGGCGACCGCACGGCTCAGCCGCCTGGAGGCGGAACCGCTCCGCGAGGTGACCACCTGGCTGGCCCGCTACCAGCGGTTCTGGGACGAGAGCCACGAGCGGCTCGACGACCTGCTGTCGGCACTGCAAGCCGGCAAGGAACAGGATCCCGGCCATGACCGCCCGCAACAGTGAAGGGAAACGACGATGAGCAAGACCGCGATCACCGCAGAACCAGGAATCCCGATGGTCATTGTCACGCGGGAGTTCGACGCGCCGCGCGACCTGGTGTTCCGCGCCCACACCGACCCGGGCCTGCTGGTGCAGTGGCTGGGCCCCGGGACCTGACCACGACCATCGACCTGTACGAGGCCCGCAACGGCGGCACCTGGCGCTACCTGCAGACCGACGCCGAGGGCAACACGTACGGCTTCCACGGCGTCTTCCACGGCGACCCGTCGCCGGATGGCATCGTGCAGACCTTCGAGTTCGAGGGCGCGCCCGGTCATGTCTGCCTGCAGACCGCGACGCTGGCCGAGCGCGGCGGCAAGACGCTGCTGCGCACGATCTCGGCCTTCCAGTCGGTCGGGGACCGCGACGCGATGGTCGCCTCCGGGATGGAGCGCGGTGTCCACGATTCCGGCGAGCGCCTGGCCGAGCTGCTCGCCCGGCTGCAGGCAAGCTGACCTCCGCTGCATAGCTGGCCGGTCGCGGGAAGCCGGCCTGGCTTGATGGCAAGGTGCCACGGGGAGGCAGGGTGTGCTGAGGCAGATGAGGCGGTTTCTGCGCGCCCTGGCAGGCGCGCGCGAGGAGGTTCTTGATCGCTGCCCGTCAGAACGGGTTAAATTTGAGAGCCTTGGCTGGTCGATCCTGATTACGAGCGGCGTGGCCGTGGTGTCCATGTGGCTCGCACTGTCCACCGCGATGGGCGTGAACGGGATAATCGCGGTCTTCCCGGCGCTCGCCTGGGGCTTCGTGATCATGGGCATCGACCGCTGGCTAATTAGCTCGATGTCGCACGACGGGAAGCGCAAGTTGCTCATCGCCGCGCCCCGATTGCTCATGGCCATTCTCCTTGGCACCCTAATCTCGACGCCATTCGTGCTGCGGATCTTCGAGGCGGAGATCAACGCGCAAATAGGCGTAATTAAGGAGCAACGGTACGACGCGTTCGTCGCTGAGCAGGTGAAGAGCCCTGCCGGCGAGCAAGCGAGCTACTGGTCCAAGCAAGTGGCCAGCCTGAACGCGGTAGTTGAATCTGGTGGCGTGGCACCGCTGGACCCGGCGGATGACCGGCAGATCCAGGCACTGACTGAGCCAGCTGGGCCAGGAGAGCCCTGCCGTGGCGAGCGCTAGGTGGCTGATCTTCCTGCTCTTCGTGCTGGCTGGGTGCTTGCCGGTGACAGTCGGGGCTCCTGCGACCGGCCGGTCTTTATGAGGCAGTCCTCAATGATATGGAAAAGGCATATCTCAGGAATGCGAGGTCCGCGGGTTTCCGAGGGTCGGCCGCCGGAGCGATTCGGAATGCCAAGATCTCGCCTCCGGCAGTGCTGAGCGGGCAGCGTCAGGTGATCCGCGTGCCGTCCGGCGGGGACTCCGAGCCGGTGCTGTTCGAGTTGCGCGCCGAAGCGCCTGGGCCGCAGCAGTTCAGCCTCACCGCGTGGATTGGCGGGACGTACCTCGGCCAGCTGACTTTGGAGACGACGGCGACCGTGTATCGCGCTGCTCGTGGCAGGCATCGCGACTTCATGGTGGGCGTCGACACAGCGGCCAGGGAGGGCGCGGTGAGCCTGGTGGTGCGCTACGACGCTGACCAGAAGACGTACCGCTTCGAGTTCCGGGATGAGGACTATCCTAAAGAGGTTACTCACCACCTGGCATACGAGCCGGGTCCGAAGGTCGAGCAGCTGATTGCCCGCGTTGACCAGCTCGCGCGGGGCAAGGCGGGCTACACGGCGGCCGAGACACGGGATTATCTGATGAACGAGGGCGCGGGGCTTTGGCATGACTTGCTGCCGGAAGCGCTGCGCGAGCAGTTCTGGGAGCGCCAGCACAGGATCCGCCAGCTGACCATCCTGGGCGACGGCGACGCGGTGCCGTGGGAGCTGCTGTACCCGCTGGACCGGGGAAACGACGGCAACGGGTTCCTGGTCGAGCAGTTCCCGGTGACCCGTATTGTCTTCGGTCGGCGGCCATCAGGCTCCTTGAGCCTTTCCCCGGCGTGGTTCGTGCTTCCGGACAACTCTGCGCCCAGGGCCCGTGAGGAGATCGCCATGCTCCGTGAGCTGCTCCGGCAACCGGCAGTACCGGCGCCTGTCATAAGCGAGCTCACGCCATTGCTAGAACTGATCCGCAGCGGGGACTTCGGCGTGCTTCACTTCGCCTGCCACAATGCGTTCGACGCCCAGGACGGGTCGGCGATCTCGATGGACAAGCGGCTGTTCACCCCGACGCAGCTGAACACTGCGGCCATCCGCCGTACGCTAGCGTCATCCGCGCCTACCGTGTTCATCAATGCCTGCCGGAGCGCCGGAGCGGCCCCCTCCTTCCACCAGCTCGACGGGTGGGCGAGCAAGTTCCTTGAGGCCGGGGCAGCGGCGTTCATCGGCTCCCTGTGGGCTGTGCGTGACGATTCTGCCAGCGAGTTTGCGAGCATGCTCTACGGCAACCTCCAGTCCGGGCTGACGCTCGGCGAGGCAGCCATGAGCGCACGTCAGGGAACCGCGGGCGAGCCTGGCGACCCGACGTGGCTCGCTTATGCCGTGTACGGTGATCCTCGTGCCACTCTCCGCTAACTGGTCCCCGGCCGATGATATCGGCCTTCCGGTGGATGACCTCGTTGCCTCCGTTAAGAACGCGATCAAGCAGGCGAACGTGTCGGTCACGGACCCTGACCGGGATCTTGCGGTCACGTCCGTTTACCTCAGGCTTAACACCATCGCGACGGCAACGGTCGGCGGAGGCCTCGACTTCCGCATTCCCTTCATCGGGATGAAGGTAAAGGTCGGCGCAACGGTGACTCGGCAGCGCACCCATGTCATGGAGATGACCCTCGTCCCGGAACTCGCCGTACCGGAGATCCAGACACGAGACGCCGCGGTTGAGGGTGCCCTCGTGGACGCGATCGAGGCCGTACGGGCCGTCATGTCCCGCTCCGCCGAGGGGACGACCCGTTCACCCTGCAAGACAGCGCAGTGGAGCTCTCATTCGGAGTCGCTGAGGATGGCACCATCTCGCTCGGCATCGACGGTGAGCTGAAAGACGAGGTCACCCACACGCTGCGCGTGACGATCGCCCGACCAGGCACCCAGGCAGCCTCTTAACTGGGGCGGGGCGGGCGGTCCCACCCGCGCCCGCCGGACCTACGACTGGATCAAGCCCGCGTTACCTTGGGGATACTTACCGCCACGCGCGCCATCTTACGGGCTGCGCCCGGGGAGTCACCACTGTTCGTTCGGGATGATTCGCCTGCTTGAATAGCAGCCGATTCCGGTCGGCGGGCAACGCGGGCCGCCCGGCCGTCGTACTCCACGACATCGCCAACACGCAACTGCCGCCCACGCCTGGTCTCCAGCTCGCCGTTCACGAGGACCTCGCCATCGCTAATTAGCTCCTTGGCGTCAGAGCCGAGCTCCACAAGGTCGGCAAGCTTCAAGAACTGCCCCAGCCGGATGGACTCATCCCGGATGGGCACGTCGACAGGTCTGGGCACAGGCATATGAGGATCTTCCCACGTCTTCCCGGAGACGAAGGCAGTGAGCTCGCAACTGAGTCCCGAGCGCCCGCTCGGGGCCGTTCCCGGCGGCTGGGTACGCAGCCTGCCGGCGTCACGCTTGCGTAGCACCTGACGGCATGACAGTGCCGCGCGGGTGTAGCCGCGCGGGCCTTATGACCGGGCTAGCGCGTGCTGGCCAGCCCGGTGCGACTAGCTGAGCGCGCCGTCCGCGCGGGTGGCCGACGTGAAGCGTCTCCAGCTGGCGGGGGTCACCCGCAGGACCGGGCCGGCGCCGTTGTCCTTCGTGTCGCGGACGAGCACCGCGCCGGGGACGTGGGCGGCCTCCACGCAGTTAGCTGCCCCGCCGTTGCTGTAGCTGGACTTGCGCCAGCTGAGGCTCAGTGCTGCTGCTGCAGCAGCCTCTTCCATTTCTCGATTGCCTCCGTTATGAGTGCCCGCGACTCCGCCACGTTGAGGGCGCAGCCGCGCGCGATCTCGAACCAGGCTACGGCCTTGCCGACCACGGCCGGGTCCTCCGTCACCTGGTCCTCCACGTTCACTAGGTCTACGATATCGGCGATCCCCAAGCCGCTGGCGATCTCGAACTGCCCGTCCAGCCCCTGGAAGTACGCGGTAGCGGGGACGACCTGAATACTGTCTCGATAAGGGGGAACTAGTGAATGCCATCAACAGTACGTGGCCCCTAGCATCGTCCGTCATGCGCACTCAACCATCGTCACCTGAATTCGCGTTGCTGGAGGGCCTCCCATGCCGTTCCACGCTGGAACTGGACGCGGACAGGACCGCACCGGGCGCGGCGCGGAAGTGGCTGGCCGCCATGCTGGAGAAATGGCGCTGGCGCAATTCGAGGAAGCGGCCGCGCTGATCGCCAGCGAGCTGCTAACGAATGCGATAGCGCAGATCGACAAGGCGGAGTGGGTGGCGGCCCGGCCCCCGGTCCGGCTGTGGTTGCACGGCGGCCCGTCCCTGGTTGCCCTGCTGGCCTGGGATCCGATCGTCACCGCCCCGGTGCCGCGCGAGGCCGCCGATGACGAGGAGAGCGGGCGGGGTCTGTTCCTCGTCGGGCAGTACAGCACCGGCTGGGGATTTTATTGCACGGAGGAACTCGGCGGCAAGGTTACGTGGGCGATGATCGGCACGCAGTGACGTTCCGTCCCCTGAAAGCTGGCGCGGCCGGGACTGCGGAGGGCATCTCCTTACCTTCCGGTCGCGCCGCCATAATCCTATGCGGTCTTATTACAGCCTGGCTGGAAAAAATGCCCAAGGAAAGGCACTGACATGGTGGCAGCCCAGTGCGTCTGTGGCTTCACGGAACTCGACGATGAAACCCTCGCCGACCATCTCACCCTGGTATTCACGCATGACGATTCGGTCGGGAATGACGGCAAGGTGCACGAGGAATTGTCCAGGTGCGCATGCTCGTGCGGGCTTGCCGGCACCACGTCGGAGGCACTCGAAGGGCACTTGATGGAGGCCTTTACGCCGGCCGACGGCGTCCGGGGTGACGGCGGGCCCCGGGGTGTCGTCGTGGGCGTCAGGCAGGCTCGACGTTTTCTGGGTCGGGTCGGGGAACCAATTGCGCCACATGTGGTACGACGCGAGCGGCTGGCACGCCCCCGAGAACCTCGGCGGCGCAGTCGTCGGTGCGGTCAACGCCGTCTCGTGGGGCTACATGCGCATCGACATCTTCGCTGAGGGAACCAACGCCGGCCTGATGCACAAGTGGTACGCCTGACCCGGCGATGGCACTGTGAGGGGCCGGGCCGCCGACGTATCGTGGTGCCTGCAGATCAGCGTGCTTTTGAGGGGTGCGGGCGATGGATGACATCCTCAGCCATGGCGGGGACCGCGAGCCCAGTCCGTGGCCGCGCCGCCTGGCGACGATCGCCGCGCTCACCGCGGTGGTCGTCGGCGGCGCCGTCTACCTCAGCCTCCCGCGCCACCAGCATGCTGCCGTGGCTACTCACCGGACATCCGTCACCGTGAGGCCGGTACCGGTGCCGGCGGGCCCGGACGTGCTCAGCCTGCCGCCCGAGGCTGACGGGATCGCCGGGCCGACGCTGGCATGGGACCGCGACCTCCAGTTGCCGGTCGCGGGAGCGCAGCCCGGCTGGTTCTCGCCGGCCTCGGGCCGCTCTGAGCCGATCGGCGGCTTGCCAGCTGACCGGTCCGGCTACCAGTTCATCCGCGTCGTTGGTGGCTGGGCGGTGCAGCCCAGGGCGGCCTTGCCGGCAGGATGCGGCAGTTGCGCCGGACCGCCGGTGCCTGTCTGGCTCCTTGCCGACGGCGCGCAGTCAGCGAGCCGGGTCGGCACCGCCAGCCTGGTCGCGCCGGCCGCTACCGCTGGCGCTGTATGGCTGACCAGCTATGCGCCGGGCGTCAACATGACCACCGGGGCCGGGACGGCACGGGAGGCCGGCGATACAGGCGCGCTGACGCGGCCGGTCAGGCTTCCGCCTGGGTATGCGATTGACCAGGGAACAGACCGCGGCCTGCTGCTGGCACCGGTCGGCCAGCAGCCGGGAGCGGCGGTCTACGAGCTGTGGGATCCGTCTGCTCCCCAGGCTAGCCAGACATTTGACGGGGTGCTGGCGGCGAGTCCAGGCGAGGTCGCCTGGACGTCGCAGTGCGCCCTTGAGTGCAGCATCCAGACGCTCGACCTGGCGACAGGCAGGCACGCCGTGATCGCGCTGCCCGCGGGGGAGCTCAGCGGCCAGTGGCACGTTCAGTCCCGACGGGCGCTTCCTCGCGCTCCAGGTGAGCTTCGGCAATGCTGGAGACGGCGGCGAGCTGGCCACGCAACTCGCGGTCGCGCCCGTGACCGGCGGTCGGCTGACGGCCGTGCCAGGGACGTGGGCCAGCAGCGACGCTCTCGTTGGCTTCGGCTGGCCGGCCAGCGGCGACAGCCTTGTCGCCGAGTTCAGCTTCACGACCAAGATGCAGCTAGCATCCTGGGACCCCGGTGCTAGCCGCCCGGCCGTGACGGTCATCCGGCCAGGGCGCAACCAGGCCTCGCTGATCCTCGGGTAGCGCCCCTTGCCCGGTACACAATCACATGCCTTGGACCGGAGTAGATGCCCCAAGCCCGCCTGAGTAGCGCTAAGACCCTCTGACCTGCGGCTGGGGGCCAGGTCATTGGCAACGAGAGACCGGATAGAGGCCTGCGCTCCAGCTCCGCCCGGTCGGCGGAGTCGTGGACGATGAGCATGTACTCGTTCCCGGTCGAGCAGCTCCGTTCCCAGGTGGGACACGGCGAGGTAGCTGCCCGGCGGCAGGGCGTCCATCACCCTGGCCACGATCGCGTGCGGGTCGTCGGAGTCTGGGAGCACGTGCAGGACCATCAGTAGCGTCACCGCCACCGGCTTGTTGAAGTCCAGCAGTCGCGCGGCCTGGCCGAGCACTGCGTCGGTTACCTCAGGCATTGCCTGGGATCGGGTCAGCAGAGGTGCCGGGTACGAGGTGATCGTCTAGGCCGCCGGCGGCGGGAGCGGCCCGACAGCCGACGTGACTTCGATCCGTGCTGTTTCGCTGTAGCTGACGTAAGCTGATGTTGAGGTCACCGTGAACGTCGCGCAACTGGATCACCTTGTTCGCGTTTCCATGGAAAACATTCATCACACCTTCGTCAGCCGCTATCAAGCCGCCTTGGCTCCACAACTCGCGGATGCTCCTGCCAAATTCTGGGTCCTCCGCGCTTCTCTCGTCCAGAAGGATAGCCAGTTCCTCAACTTTGGCAGGATCGGTTGGTGCCTCCTCCAGGACTTGTAGCTCCGCAGGCTGCCCCAGAAATTTTTCCCTGATCCGTCTTGAGATCGCCGCAACGGCGTGCAGGGCTGGATCGGATAGCGCCTCTGTTGCTTTGCTAGCCACAGCGGTGGCGATTGCCATCATGATTTCATCCGGCATAAACGTGATACTACCCCAGTTGCCTGGTGCAGCCGCAATGCCACGGGGTTAAGGCCGCAGTGGTCTGGGCATGGTTCCCGCTTTTGCGACGCTGCGTGATTACGGCTGGCCGGCGGCGTGTCGCCCAGGTTGCCTGTGGGCCTGAACGACGTCTCCACCCGCGCCCGGCTCGGGATCACGCACGGCCCGTCCGGCGGCGGCGAGGGGAAGGGCTGCCGGCGAGCAGAAGCTTGGAGAAGCGTCCAGGCGCCGCTGATCACGGCTTGGCAGGTAAAACACGAACGTGGCGCTCATCAAGGCGAAGATGTTTCCCCCTGGAGAATCGAGCCGACACCGTCGTCACCGCAGGCTCAAAAGCGGTCCGGCGCTGACCCGAGGCTTTGCTCAGGGAGATCAGTACGCGCAAGCCGGATGCCGGACCGGGAACCGTCATCGGCCTGGGCGTGCTAGCGTTCCTGTCGCACGCCCTAGACGAGGCGTGGCGACCGTGCCGGTGACGCGCTCCCCCTTACGTGAGCGCCCACAAGCGGCACAGGGTTCCCGTCGTGTGCCCGTGCCCGCAATGTGGCCATCGATGTCGCAGCGCACGGCCGAGAATTCAGGGGGTGTCTGTGGCAGCCCGCCTGGCCGTAGCGTGGACGTATACTTGTATTTCCCGGCGGCAAGCTGGCTCTCCGGGCGAAAGAGGTGCGAGTAGATGTCTTCCGACGTGCACATTAAGTCCCTGGCGTTGGAATTGACCCAGAAGTGCCAGCTGACCTGCACTCACTGCTATTCGGAGTCCGCGCCCCATCGTGGTCACGGTCTAATGACCGGCCAGGATTGGCGGGCACTGCTCGACGATGCCGCTCAGATTGGCGTCGAGCAGGTGCAGTTCATCGGGGGCGAGCCGACCTTGCACCCCGAGTGCGCCGCTCTGGTTAATTATGCGTTGGCAGCGGGCTTGCGCGTCGAGGTGTTCACCAATTTCGCGCATGTGCGCCCGCCGTGGTGGTCACTGTTCCAGCGCCCTGGCGTGTCCGTGGCGACATCGTATTACAGTGATGACGCCGCCGCGCACGACGCGATCACCGGGCGGCGTGGCAGCCATGCCCGCACCCGGGCCAACATCGCTAAGGCGGTCGGCCTGGGAGTCCGCCTCCGGGCGGGCGTTGTCGACATGGGTGGGGCCGACTCCGCCCGCGCCGATCTGGAATCGCTGGGAGTCGAGCGGATCAGGGTCAGCCCCGTACAGGAAATCGGCCGGGCACGGGTGCAGAGGCCCGAGGCGGCAGCACGCCTGTGCGGGCACTGCGGGCAGGACCGGGTAGCGGTCAACGGCAACGGCGACGTCACGCCGTGCGTGATGATCCGCTGGCTCCGGGTTGGCAACGTTCGCGACACCGGACTGAAGGACATCGTGGCGGACCTGCGTGCCTGGTTCGTCGCCCATCGGGAGCAGGAGACTTGCGTTCCCGGTGACTAGGCCTGACTCAGCCGAGTCGGTCGATGACGCGAGCGTGGCGTTCACGGGCCATGAGATCGGAGAAACCCTCGATGAGGCCGGCCGCCTCAAGCCAGCAGGTGCGCGCCTCGCTGTCATCGCCCGTCGCGGTGAGGGCAATCGCGAGGTTGTCGAGCGACACCGCCAGCGGCCACGGTTCGCCAAGATCCCGGGCGATCGTCACTGCCTGGCGGTGGAAACTGGCCGCCTCGTCCGCGCGGCCCAGTGCATAGTAAGACTCACCAGTACCGTTGAGTGATTCGATTTCCCGCGCGGGATTTTCAAGTATGCGGTGCAGGACTGTCGCGCGCTGATAGGACACGAGCGCGTCGGCATGGCGATCGGCGAGCCGCTGGATACGGCCGTAAGAGAGCAGCGCCCACCCCTCATTGCGCTGGTGATTGAAGTTGCGGGTAAGGGCGACCCCGGACTCGGCCGAGCGGAGTGCGTCCTCCACCATGCCGGAATCGGCCTGCGCATCGGCGAGGAAGATCAAGGAAAGCATTTCCCGCCATTCATCGCCATGTTCTCGGCTTAGGTCCAGGCTCTGTCGTGCCGCCTCGACCGCATCCGCATGTCGGCCCATACGCTGATACGCGTCGGCCAGGTTGAACAGTGATGTCGTCTCGTGGTCGATTTTTCCTAGCCGCCGGGCCAGGCCTAGGCTACGTTCGAACTGCTCGGCGGCCTCCGTGAATCGCCGCTGATGAAGAAAGATGACGCCGATGCTGTTGACCGAGAGGAATTCGCCTTCCTCGTCTCCGCTTTCTCGGCGCAGCGCAAGGACCTCACGCTGCGTGTCAAGGGCTTCATCCAGTCGGCGCCGTGCGGAATAGAGATCCGCGAGAGCGTAGCGGGCCTCCGCCTCAGCCCGTGAGTCACCGTCCCGGCGGGCTGCGTCCACTGCGATTCGCGCCATCTGTTCCCGGTTCGCGAGCGAGCCTTGCTTGATGAAAATAGGGCGCAGGAGCAGAGCCAACTGCCATGCCGCCCCGTTCTGGTTCGATTTATCGGCAGCCTCGACTGAGGACAGGAGATTCACCCATTCCGTGTCATACCAGCGGTCGGCGTCACGGTGCCCGGCGAAGGTGAGCGCCAGCGTCGGCTCGGGCAGCGCGGTAGGCGGCAGCAGGCGCAGTGGCGTCCGCATCGCCGTTCCGGCGGCGTAGGCGGTGTGCAGGTACCAGGCCAGGCACCGGTTCAGCGCGGCGTACTGCTGCTCAAGGGACTCCTCGTGATGAGCCGCGTCGGTGGCATAGGCACGCAGCAGGTCATGGAACTGGTAACGGTCCAGCGTGATCTGATCCACCAGATGCGCCCCCGCGATGCTGTCCAGCAGCCGGCGGGCGGCGGCGAGGTCGACGTCGGCCAGCGCCGCAGCGGCGTGCACGCCGAACTCCGCACCAGGATGCAGTCCGAGCAGCCGGAACATCCGGGCGGCATCCTCCGGCAGCGCCCGGTACGACCAGGCGAAGACGGAGCGGACGGCATCGGACGCCTCCCCGTCCTCGACCGACAGCGCGTCCCATAGTCCGGACTCATCGCGCAGGGACTGGATCAGCTCGGTCAACGGCATCCAGGGACGCGCGGCGGCCCGTTCGGCGGCGATGCGCAGGGCCAGCGGCAGGCAAGCGCAGAGCCGTGCCAGCTCGGCCGTCTGAGCTGGGTCGTCCGCTTGACGGTAGTCCGCAGCGATGGAACGGAGCAGCGCGACGGCCTCGTCTTCGGGAAGGATCTCGACGGTGATCCGCTGCGCGCCGTTGCGGGCCACTAGCCCTTCGAGCCGGCTGCGGCTGGTGACGATGACCCGGCAACCTTCGCCTGCCGGCAGCAGCGGGCGTACCTGCGCGAGGGTGGCCGCATTGTCGAGGACGACGAGCATGCGCTGTTCGGCCAGCAGCGATCGGTACAGCGCCGCCTTGGCCTCCGGGTCGGCGGGGACGTGCTCCGGTGGCACCTCCAGCGCCGACAGGAACCGATCAAGCACCTGCTCCGCGGTAAGCGGCGCGCCCGGATCGTAACCGCGCAGGTTCACGTACAGTTGGCCGTCGGGAAAGCCCGGCCGCGCCCGGTGCGCCCACCGAAGGGCCAGCGCCGTCTTCCCGACACCCGCCGTGCCCACGATCACGGTGAGCGCGGCACCGCCCTGCCCGTTCCGGGATAGCACGCTGTCCAGCCAGTCCATCTCGGCGGAGCGGTTCACGAACCCGCGGATGTCCCCCGGCAGCTGCCGGGGCACGGCCGGCGCGCCCCGACCCGAGCCGTGGAAGTGAATACCTCCCTGAACCTCCCTGGCCTGAACCAGGTTGTCGACCGTACCCGACATCTCTGACCGGGTAGCGTCCAGGGGTAGCGGAACGGGCTGGTTGCGCTCGCCATCCGACCGGCCCATCGGCCACCTCCGGGTTCCGCCGCCGATCCCACCACGATATCCCAGCGGGCTCCGGTGACCCTATCCCCGCAAGCCCACTTCAACGGCGCTTGAACGAAGTCCGACGCGGGTGACCGCACTACCGCCCTCGACGCCGATACCCTCGCCGACAGGCACCGCCAGCGGCGTGAGCAGGACATGGAGCGGAAGAACGCCCGAGGACACCTGGGCCGACAGCGGGTCAGGCTGGCGAGCTTGCGGTCGCGGTGGGACTGGTACCGCGACTCCCACTAGCCGGTGAACCAGTAGGCCGTCCTGGCGATCGTCCCGGCTGGCTCGGGGTGCCTGGTCTGCGCCCTGTCGCGGTACCACAGGTGAAGGTTCTGCCGGCCGGGCCGACTCGGCTGAGGTCGTTCGGCGGGAGAGCTGGCCAAGCTCGTTCTGGATGGGTAAATGGGCCATCGGGGGGCCGGACCGTCTCGGGGGATGCCTGGATGCGGGGCGGGGGAGCGCGCGGGCGGCACGCGCGGGTGGCCGGCCCCGGCGAGCGTGATGGCGAGGACGCCCTCGTCGGCCTGGTCGCGCAGGGTGATGGCGACACGTACCCGCCTTTCTGTCGGCGCAGGAGGCGGGCACTGTGGAGGTCACTGACCGTCCCGCAGGTGCCCGATTGTTGAAACAAAGGGCCGTCCTGCGCTGCCGACCCGGTAAGAACCTCGTTCACGCGACACTAGCTTGGCGATTCGGTTGATGCTTTCAGAGCAGGCGTTCGTTGCTCCGGTTAGCACGGCGGTGCACTCCGAATGGCTCCGATCGGAGGACGGATCAAGAGTGACCTGCGGTTCTCAGGGCTGACATTCTAGCCGCTCACCATGCGATAGGCCTTCGGTCAGGCGTTCACAGTCTGAGGCGTCGGTGGCGCAGGAACCGGGGAGCACCCGAGTCCCCGGGATAGGCCCCGGCCGGGATACAGCAGTCAGGACTTTGGTCACTACCGGGAATGGCTCGAGGTATGGAAAATCGGGATATCTGGCGATGCCCCTATGTTCGCCCTGATGATCTGGAGGAACCGGATGACTGTGCCAGTCCGCTCCCGGCTGTCCATGCTGGGATTGCTCGCCGTGCCCGCCGTGCTCGCAGTGGTGTTCAGCACCCTGCCGGCGCTGGCCAACGTCACGGTGACCGAGGTGAGCAGCGACCCGTTCACCAACAGCACCAGCCAGCATGCCACCGAGGTCGAGCCGGACAGTTTCACGTCCGGCAACACCATCGTCGCCGCGGTCCAGCAGGGACGCTTCTACGATGGCGGCGCTAACGACCTGGGGTTCGCCACCTCGACCAACGACGGGGCGACCTGGACGAGCGGCTCCCTGCCCGGTCTGACGACGTTCGACGGCGGCAGCTACAACGCGGTCAGCGACCCTGTGGTCGCCTTCGACCCCAAGCACGGCGTCTGGCTGATCAGCGGCCTGGCCATCACCACGACCAGCGGCGTCGTCGGCGCCGCGGTGACCGTGAACCGCTCCACAGACGGCGGGCGCACCTGGGGCAACGCGATCAACGCGGTCGTCGCCTCGGGGAGCGCCAGCCTGGACAAGGACTGGATAACCTGCGACGCCACCGCGGCCAGCCCCTACTACGGCAACTGCTACGCCGAATATGACAACAACGGCGGCGGCAACCGCATCTACGTGGCAACATCCACCGACGGCGGGATGACCTGGCATACCGTGCAGACCAGCTCGACCGGACTGGGCGGGCAGCCCGTGGTGCAGCCAGGCGGCACCGTCATCGTGCCCTACCTGTCCAACAATGGGCAGGTCCGTTCCTTCCGTTCCGTCAACGGCGGATCAAGCTGGAGTTCGTCCGTCACGGTCGCCACCGTCCAGTCCCACACCGTCACCGGGGGCATCCGCACCAGCCCGCTGCCGTCCGCGCAGATCGACGCGAGCGGGAAGGTCTACGTCGTCTGGCAGGACTGCCGCTTCCAGTCCGGCTGCGCCGGCAACGACATCGTGATGAGCACCTCTACCGCCGGCACCTCCTGGAGCACGGTAACCCGCATCACCAGCGACGGCGGTGACCACTTCATCCCCGGCATCGGCGTGGACGCGACCACCTCCGGCTCCAGCGCCAAGATCGCGGTGGCCTACTACCGGTACCCGACGTCCAACTGCACGGCCAGCACCTGCCAGCTGACCATCGGCTACACCTCCTCCACCAACGGGGGCGCCACCTGGAGCACCCCGGCCCAGCTGGCCGGCCCGATGTCCCTGTCCTGGCTAGCCACCACAAACCAGGGAGTCATGGTGGGCGACTACATCGCCACCTCGGTGGTCAGCGGCGTCGCCTGGCCCGCGATGGTGATCGCCGCGGCTCCCTCCGGCAGCACCTTCAACGAGGCGCTTTACGAGGCAACGGGCGGCCTGCAGATCACCGGCGGAGCGCTCTCGGCCGTCGCCACGCCGCTGGTCACCTCCGGCCACCAGCCCAAGGTCACCGTCCCGTCGCGGGTCCGCTAAGGCCCGACCGGAATCGCCGGGCAGGCCGCTTGCCCGGCTGTCCTTGCCGAACGCAAAGTTCGCGAGCGATGTGAGCTCGCCGGCGACTGCGGCCGGGTTGGTCGTGTACGGGAGGTGGCCGCTTTCGATGACCACGAGCCTCGACCCGGGGATCAGTTCCTGGGCCGTCTTGCCGGCGCGGAGCGGCAGGACGGGGTCTTGGCGTCCCCAGATCAGCACGGTGGGGGCGGCAATCCTTCCGGCCTGGCCCGGAGATCGTGCTCGGGGAGACTGAAGCTGTGCCATATCTCGGTGACTGCCTTTAGCCCCCGGGCCGTGCGCGTCGTCGCGATGGCGCTGGCCCGCGCACGGCGGTCGGCGGCGGTGCGCGGGCGCATGTACGCCCGGGAGAACAGGGGATAGATGCGGCGGACAAACCCGGGGCGGCTCATCAGCACGCAGAACACGCGGCCCGAGAGCTTGGAACCCTCAAAGCCGCCGCCGTCGATGATCATCAGGCCCTTGACCAGCTCGGGCCGCCTGATCGCCAGCCGCGCGGCGACGTTACCGCCGACCGAGTTGCCGACGAGGACGGCACCGCCGGGCGTGAGCGAGCCGAGGAGTTCCTCGACGATCTGGGCTAGCCGAAGCTCGGTGGACGGCGCTGTCCCGGCCGGGGACCGGCCGTGGCCCGGCCAGTCGATGCTGATGCTGCGCAACCCGTCAGGGAGCAGCTTGCGGACCTCGTCGTAATCGTGATGGTCATGGCCGCCGCTGGGCAGCAGAACGATCGGGTCGCCGCTGCCGTGAGAGTCGTAAGCGACCGTTCCTGTGGACGTCGACATTGTGGGCATGGCCTGAGGCTACCATGATGACTGACCGGTCGGTCATTATGGCCCTCCTGCAAGAACGGGCATACACTCCGAGGCGATGACAGAGAAAGCCCGGACGGCCGGGGCATTGCAGACACGCGAGGCGCTGCTCGACGCCGGGGCCACGCTGGCGGAGGAGCACGGCCTTGCTGGCGCCAGCGTGAACATGGTGGTCGAGCGAGCGGGGGTGGCCAAGGGGACCTTCTACGTTCACTTCAAGGACCGGGCGGCGTTCGTCGACGCCATGCACGCGCGCTTCCACGCCAGGGTGGAGGCTGCTGTCGGCCAGGCGATCGCGGGACTGCCGCCTGGTGCCGAGCGCCTCTTTCGCGGTTCCGAGGCATATCTTGACGTCTCGCTCGCGAACAGGGGAGTCAAGGCACTGTCGCTCGAGGCTCGGTCGGACCCGACTGTGCAGGACTCGATGGCAGCGCGGCGCGAGCGCCTGGCAGCGGCCGGAGCGGCTGACCTGGAGGCCATGGGCTGGGACGACACCGAAGCCGCCGCGCAACTGCTGGGAGCGATGACCCGGGAGATCTCGGCGCTCGAATTCGATGCTGGCCATCGGCTGCCGGCGTCACGGCGGGCGCTGAAGCGGTTCCTCGGGATCTGACTTCACCGTCGCGAGTCTTATCGCGACGCAGTTCAACGGCAGCGCTCCGCCTGCCCCTAGTCGGCGCGACCCGACAGCCTGGCTGTGTCAAGTCTCGCGGCGAGCTGCGGGAAGGAACGTGCTATCCGCTCGTTCATCTCCCTCGGCCGGATACGGATTCGTCGAGACTGTCATTCGCCGACTTCTGCTGCTGGGCTAGATAATCAGTGCAGCTGGGCAGCCCGCGATCTCGGATAATGTCATTTAGATTAAATGGGTTGATTTCGGCATTAAACCGGATCAGCCGTATTATCGGGGTCTGGTACTTATCAACCATGTACTGGTAGTTGGCCGCCGCAGCGTCATCGTTCTCGTCTCGGACCTTGTGGTGCGGGAAGTGGATGGCACGCGCCTGCCTGTCTAGGATGAAATGCGTTCCGCCGCGATGCAGCCGGTATGCGAGATCGAGGTCCTCCCCGCCCCAGCTCTTGAAATTTTCATCGAACATTCCCACCGACCGCAGGTCCTCGGTGCGCGCTGATACGTTGCACGTCCAGTACACTACCCATGGCGCCGGGAGATAGTTGAAGTCGTCGCCGTACTTCTGATAGAATTCCTCGCGAAGGTCAAGCCACCGGCGTTCCCTCTCGAGAACCGCGATCGTCGCGTCCGGATCGGTGGCGTCGATTCCCCGGCGCATCTCTTCTGCTTCGGCGTTGTCGATGTTGAAGCAGTACACGTACCCGCACACCGCCGTTGGCGCCTGGGCGGCTTTCAGGCTCGCCACATGCGCGGCCAGACAGTCGGAGTGCAGTAGGACGCCTGAGTCGATGAAGACACAGATGTCGGCCTGCGCCTGGGTGATCCCCACGTTGCGGGCCTTGGCCACCCGCCAGCCCTCATCAGGCTGGAAAAAGTACCGCAGGTTCAGTCGCTGGCTAAACTCGTCCACGAGGCTCTGTGTGTCATCGCTGGATCCATCGTCGACGACCAGGACCTCGAATTCGTCTCGCTGAAGCGACTGCTGGGTAAGGGATTCCAACGTATAGCGCAGTAGTGTCATTCGGTTATAGGTCGGGATGATAACGCTGCAGGCTGGCCGGACGGTCACTTGTCCTCCCCGTGTGGACGCGATTTCGGCGCGATCTCCGTGGCAACCATGCCATTCTCCTCAGCTGTCGCTTTCGCTCCGCCGGATCCCCGCGGCGCGGGCGGCGCTGGTGATGCCTTCTCCTGGCGAAGACCGATGCCCGTGCTGTTCGGGGACTCCGGTAGTCCGACGAACAGGCAGGCGGCGAATGGACAGCGGCCGCGAAGAATTTGTTAGCGGCCACGGATGTGGTGTGCGGGGTGATTGATCCTACTGTGACTGTTGTGTACTGGTATGACGGCCGGACGTGGTGGGGGAGACGCTCCGGACGTTCGCCCAGCAGGAGATGGACGACGAGTGGACCGACCGGCTGATCGCGCACGCGAGGAGATGCTCTGGCCTAGTGACCGCTATACCGTGGGGATTCGCCGCGATATGCCTGCTGCGAGGAGTGTGCCTGCATGACCACCAGCCGTGAGCTTCACTTGGTAGAGCGACCGCGAGGAAAGCGGCCGGTTCCCGGGAAACTGGCTCTCGTCGAGGTCCCGGTGGAGGCGCCGGCACCCGGTCAGGCCGTGATCCGTAACCTGTACCAGGCCGTTGATCCCGGTCTGCTGCTCCGCCAGCAGCACACCGAGCCCACCGAGGAGCCTGATTTCAAGCTTGGCTGCCCGCCTTGGGGGCACGTGCTCGGCGAAGTCGTAGAGTCCGCCAGTCCTGCACTGCGACCGGGTGGCATCGTGTTGCATCGTCTCGGATGGCGGGAGTACGCGGTTGCCGATGCGACGGAGTTCCAGGTTGTCGATCCCGGCCGTTATCCCTCCATCACCCACCATCTCAGCTCAGCGATAGTCGCATACGTTGGGTTGAGCCGGATCGACATCCGGCCCGGCGACGTCGTGGCCGTCTCCAGTGCGGCAGGAGCCGTCGGCAGTGTTGCCGGGCAGCTTGCCCGGGTCCGGGGCGCCAGCCAGGTACTCGGAAGTACCGGATCAACGGCCAAGGCGGAACTCGTAACCAAGAAGCTCGGGTTTGACCGGGCATTCGATTACCACGATGGCTGGCCACAGGATCTCGGCATGATAGACGTCTTCTTCGACACTGTCGGCGGCTGGCAGCTAGATGCGGCCCTCGCGGCGATGAACGTGCACGGACGGATCGTGAAGTGCGGTGGGACGAGCCAGATAAGCAGCGGGGGGCCATACGGTAATCAGAACGTTGAGATGTTCGTGAACAAGCGGCTGATGATGCAGGGTTTCTTCACTGACGATCATAAGGATCTATTCCCAGCATTCGACAGGGAGTTCCCGCCGCTGGTCGTCAGCGGTCAGGTGGTCCTGCATGAAACCGTTATCGAGGGCGGCCTCGACGAGCTGATGCCAGCGGCCCAGGCGCAGCTCGTCGGAGCCTTCAGCGGTAAGGTCCTGCTGCGGTTCTGAGGTCCGCCGCTGCTGCCCCAATACGCCGGGAAACTGGCAAAGGCCGTCCACGTGTTGCAGCTTCGCGAAGCATAACCAGGATTAAAAAGGCTCGTGGTACGCTGTCCGCTTACGCGGCGTCGAATGTCACGATGGTCCGCTTGCCGATCCGCTGCGCCTCCCGCGTCACGTCCTCGTGCCAGCGTTCCCATAGTCCGGACAGACGTGAGGTGACGATGACGAGGTCGACGGACTGGTCGGTCAGTGGCGTGCGCAGGCCGACGGAGTTGAACCCGGTGTGCCGACCGCTGGCGAGCGCCTGATCCATCAGGCTCCGGTCGAAGTCCATCACAATGGCCGGGGGCAGCGACACGGGAAGCACTGCGCCGCATCCCAGGATGGCTGTCCGCGTGCCCGCCGGGGCACTCCTGAAGGCCTCGGCGATCTCGTCGGTCACCGTCATGTCGCGCGCCTTGGCGCTCCACGCAGTGAGGTCGCGGAACTCGTCATTCCAGCTGAAGAAGGGAATGTTCATGCCGATCAGCGCGTAGCCGATCTCCATGACAGGCTCGGGTGTCCTGCGAACGTAGCGGTCGAGGTTGGCCTTGAACTGCTCCAGCAATACGGAGATGTGCGGCCGCTCGTGCGGCCACTCGACCACCCAGCAATCTCGCGCGATCCGGAAGGTCAGGCCACGGCGGTAGAGCCGGAAGGCCAGCTCAATGTCCTCACCGCCCCAGCCTGTGAATGAATCGTCGAATCCGCCCGCGCCCCAGAAGTCGTCAGCGCGCATCGAGCAGTTGACAGTGAAGAACATATTCCACGGAATCGCGCGGCTGTTAAGGTCGAACTCGCAGCGCACAAAATGCTCGTGTCGTATGTCGAAAAAGGCGGGGTCGTTGCTGAACCGTGCGACGACATCTTCGGGGTTGAGAGTTCCCAGGAGATCTCCCGCTGCCTTCAAGCGGTAGAAATCGGGGTTATATCCGTAGGAGTAGCCGACGACTGCGGTGTGCCTCTCGCCATCGCGGTGCTCGGCTAGGTGGCCGCGCAGGAAATCCGGCCCGGGAAGGGCACCGGTGTCGATAAAGCACAGGACGGGCGCGGTCGCCAGTCGCGCACCGGCGTTCCGGGCGGTTCCGGCGCGGAATCCTAGATCATCCTGGAATTGATATTTCATCTGGAGTCGACCAGAGAACGAATCCGCAACGTCCCGTGTTCCGTCTGAAGAACCATCGTCTGAGACAATCACTTCGAATTCATCGACGTTTAGCGTCTGCCGGGTTAGTTGTGACAGTGTTTGGTCGAGGATCTCGTCTCGGTTGTAGGTCGGGATAATAACCGATATCTTCGGGCGGCCGGTGGGATGCATTTACAACCTCCTCCTGGATAAACCACTGGCGGCTAGAGCGTCTTCCAGTGTCGGTCCGGTTCGGCCGCACCGGCCGAGAGGATACGCTGATACATCGCGACCCATCCGCCCACGGTCCGCTCGTCGAGGTCTTCGCTGTTAAACTGGACAGAACCCCGCACCGCGCCGGATGTGAGCACAAACGTGTTCCAGGCCACTCCGTGGGGAATCCAGGCACCCGCGGGAACCAACTTCGCACTGGTGCGGATCTCCTGTGAGCTGTCCGCTATCCGCAGTGCATTATCGGTGAACGGCGCCTCGAAGATCCCGAAGATGCAGTTCGTCTTCCAGGCGTCCTCGTTAGGCTCCATGAGCTCGGGCACATACCGTTCAATGTGCCGTATCGGAACCTCGTGCGAGTACGCCTCGAGGCACACATCGCGGGTGCGCGCGATCACCTGGCGAAAGCTGGTGCAGGTGCCGAGGTCGGTGCGGAACACCAGGAAATTCATCAGCGAGCCAACCGTATTGACGAACTCGGATTCGCCGCGTCCGGTGGTGAGCGTGTCCAGCGCTTGGTCGGTCGTGCCCGCGATTCGGTGCACCAGCACGTTGAGCGCCGCCAGTACGGTCGTCGCGACGGTCGTATTCTCGGCCCTGGCGAGCCGGGCTGCCGCCGCGGACGCGGCGCTATCGATGACGAAGTGGTACGCGGAATACGGCCTGACATGAGTCTCTGGTACAGGGCGGGAGGTCGGCACGGCGAAGATGCGCGCTCCGCGCATCTTCTCCTGCCAGTAGGCGCGTGCCTGTCCGGTGTCCGGGGAAGTCGCGGCAGATCGTTGCCAGGTCACGAACTCCCGGTACTGCCGTGCCCTCGGCAAGTCGGGAGACTGGCCAACCGTCCAGGCGGCGTAGCATGCCGCGAGGTCACGGAGAATCACCTGGATAGACCACTCGTCGCACGCGGTGTGGTGGATGACCAGGGTCAGTACCGAATCTGACTCGTCGAAGCGGTGCAGGGCGGCTCGCAGTACCGGCACCTCTGCGGGATCAACGGTTTCCCGTTCCGCCTCGTTGAGGAGTTCCTCAGCCACCGCGTCCCGGGAGGAGCCGCGGGCATCCGGCAGATCCATCACGCGCAGCGGAACGGGGCACGGCGGATGGATGCGCTGGTACGGGCGCTCTGCCTGCCGGACGACGACCGTGCGGAGGATTTCGTGACGGCCCACGACCTGATCGAGGGCTCCCCGGAGCGCCTCGACATCGATCCGCCCAGTGATCCGCAACGCGGCGGCCATGACGAAACGCAGGCTGAAGAAGCCCGTGTCGTCACCCTGATCTCCGGAGACCCATAGCTCCTGCGTATATGACAAGGGGGACTGGCCGAGCGTTACGTCTGGTTCTGGGGAGAGTTTTGCCATGCCTGCTCCGTTCGTCGTGTGCTATTCGCGGCGTTACGCGCCGATCAGGACGCCGTCTTGGACGAAACACCAGTTAGCGTCGTGGCCGCTGGAAATACCGAGAACGATCATTGCAAGATTTATCCTGCCGTCAGATTCAGCGGGCTGGCTGATGCCTGCTCCGCGATTGCCTTGTCGATTTCCGCCACGATGTCGTGTGCCTCTGCGGCCGTTGGCGCAGCCGCGATCACCGCGATCATCGGCTCAGGCCAGGCCACGCCCCGTACGCTCGTCGGGTAGGCGCGCACGCCGGAGTCCCACAGCCGCCGGAATACCGGTCGGATGTGCTCGCGGTATGTCGTTCCCGGCGGAACGCGCATCATGAAGTCCGCAGCGACAGTGAGCGTCCGCTCGGCGCCCCACAGCCGCAGCAGCCCCCCGGCGTGCAGGGAACCGCTGCGGCGGGCGTTGATCTCGGTGACGTACAGTTGGTCGTCCGCACCGGCCACGCAGTCCGTGCACATCCATCCGCGGTAGCCCATCGCGTGAGCGGCGGTGCCCAGGACTCGCGCAACCTGGGTGAGGCGCTCACCCCACACCGGGGAGAGGCTCCCGTCGCCCACGTCGACGCTCCGGAACAGGTACCCGCCTTCTACGGTGAGAGCGCAGAGCACGATGTCTTCGACGCCCTCCCCGCCGACCAGGATGTCGGCAGCAGGGCAGCCGATGCCATCAGCGTGCTCGATGAACTGCTGGACAAGGATGGGGAACGCGAAAAAGGAGTCGCGGGCTGCCCGCTCCAGGAACTCATCGGTGCTGCCGGGTTCGTTGCGCACGACGCCGGATCCGTCGCCGGCGACGCCGTACGCTGTCCTCGCGATCACCTTCCCGTACCGGCCAAGCATCATCTCCAGAGCGCCCCGCAGTGCCACCCAGTTGGTGACGACCAGTCCGGGTGCTACCCGTACCTCACGCAGTTGCCTGGCCAGGTCGAGACAGCTGATCTTGGCGTCGAGATACAGGCTCGACCAGTAGTTCACCTCAGGCACGCAGTCGAGTTCGACGGTGTGGCCCCAGCCACTCAGCAGGGCGGCTAGCTGGTAGGCGTGCGGCGTGGGGCCGACCAACTGCATCCGCACCACGTCGTAATCGGACACCTGGGTGCGCAGCGATCGCTGGGCCTCGCCGTCATGCAGCAGATCCTGCACCAGCAGGCCGGTGCGCACCCGTGGCGAGACCACTGGGGGCTCCGGCAGGTCGAGCGCCTGGTGCACGTCCGCGAACCACGCGTGATCCACGCCGGAGGGAAGTAGCAGTACTCGCGGGCTAGCGGTCCAGAATACCGAGTGCTCGCTCTCGTAAGTCCCAGCGAACTGCACCAGCCGGGCCCTTTCGTCTCCGGTGAGAAGCAGAGAGGGATCTCTAAGGAAGTATTCGGCTTGGTTCGGAATTACAAGGTCGATAACCTTTGGCACTGGTTCTCTCCCACGACTGGAAGGATTGATAGTTTTCCGCTGCACGCGGGTATCTGCCGGTACGCCGATGCGAACAGGTCATAGTGCGAGCCGGCACCGTGAGGGCGCCCGCGAGTACTTCAGCATCGTCGGTGCCATTTACGGCTCGCCCGCCCCGGCGCGTCAGAGGTACATCGTGTTCGGCGACTAGCCGCACAGGGATCCGGCCGTACAGTTCGATGTTAGTCGAAGGATGAATGAGAGCGTTCTGGCTCAGCGCGCGCAGATCGCGTGCCACCCGCTAGATAGGACCGATAACTGTCATCCTTGAGATATCGGCCTGCTCAGGCGGCCGGGGTAAGACGGATTGGAAGAACCCCGGCACCGTTGAGCAAGAAGGTTCCCTGCGGTTCGATCTGGTCGGCCGGAACAGCTAGTTCGAGGTCAGGGAACCGTTCAAAGAGCGCGGGCAGTCCGATAGCGGCTTCCAGCCGGGCTAGCGGGGCGCCGAGGCAATGATGAATACCCCAGCCGAACGACAGATGATCCTTGTCCGCGCGGGTGATGTCGAATTCCCCGGCGCTCGCGCCGTGCCGCTGCGGATCCCGCCCGGAAGCAGCAAATCCGATCAGGACCGGATCGCCCTTCGGGATCGTCACCCCTGCGATCTCCACCTCTTCGGTGGTGAACCGGAACGGCAGTTGGGCGATCGGCGACTCGACCCGAAGCGTCTCCTCAATCACGTCCTTCCATTGCGCCCGCCCGTCGCGGACCATGGCCAGCTGATCGGGATGCGTCAGCAGGGCGACCACCGCCTTGCTCAGCAGGTTGGTCGTCGTCTCCGACCCGGCGCCGAGCATCAGGTGCAGTGTCCCAGCAAGCTCGGCGTCGCTGAGCTGCGATCCGTCCGCCTCCTGCGTTGCGATCAGCGCGCTAAGAAGGTCGTTGTCCGGATTATCTTTCTTCATGGCCACGAGGTCGTACATCGCGTTGTGCCATTCCACAACATTGGCAACCGCCTCCTCGTGGGTAATTGTGGTTTCAGTGTTTACCTCACCACCCCTCATTACCTTGGCGCGCATATGCTCGGGTACGCCGAACAATTCACAGATTACCTTCGTGGGGAGCGGATAGGCATACTGACCCTTGAGGTCGACAATCTCGCCCGGGTCCGCGAGCGCCAGGTCATCGAGAAGTTCGCGCGCGATTCGCTCGATCCGGGACTGCATATCCTTGGTGCGGCGTAGAGTGAATTCTTTTGCCGTCAGACTGCGGAGGCGAGCATGATCCGCGGCATCGTGGGTGGTCATATTATCCATCAGCACCCAGCCGATGAGCGGGAAGTCCTCGCTGATTTCGCCGTTGACAAAGGCGGGCCAGTGCTTGCGCCCATCCTTAGCGAACCGTTCATCGGCCAAGACCTGACGGACCGTCTCGTAGCCGACGACGGACCAGGCTCGAATGCCGCCGGGCATCTCTACTTGGACCACCGGACCCTGCGCACGCAACCTATCGCCTTCGGCGTGGATGTCATGGCCGAGGGGGTCCAGGACGACGGACTCTGATTTCATTTTCACGAGAACCTCCGGGAAGAAAAATTGCTGTGACACTGGGCCGGACGCAAGACGCGGAGAATAACTGAGGGATGCATGAGAGCGGAAGGCCAAGATCGCCGCCGACTAAACGTTCGCCCGCTCTGGTATGGCGGTCCTGCCAGTAACTATCATTCAGTACCTGCTAGCGCTATTCTTCTCGTATATTGCTCAGCTCGTCACGGGCCTTTTGAGAAGAAAAGCATAGTGCTAACCTCAGCGGGGAACACCTGCGGATCCCGCATCCGCGGCAAAGAGGAGGCCATGCTCATGCGACCATTCCGTATTTCAGTGCCCCAAGACGACCTAGACGATGTGCGCCGTCGGATCGCCGCCGCCCGGTGGCCCAGCGAACTGCCCGGCGTCGGCTGGGACCGCGGCATCCCGTCTGGTTACCTCAAAGACCTCGCCGATTACTGGCGCACGGATTACGACTGGCGGGCCGCCGAAGCCCTCCTCAATCAGTTCCCTCAGTTCATCGACCAGATCGACGGTGCCACCGTCCACTTCCTGCACGTCCGGTCCCCGGAGCCCGGCGCCGTCCCGCTGCTGATGACTCACGGCTGGCCTGGCACCGTCGCCGAGTACACCGACGTCATCGGCCCGCTCACCGATCCCCGTAGCCACGGCGGCGACCCCGCGGACGCGTTCCACCTAGTGATCGCATCCCCGCCCGGCTTTGGCTTCTCAGGCCCCGCTCCCGAACCCGGCTGGGACATCACACGTATCGCCGCCGCGTGGAACGAGCTCATGCACCGCCTGGGTTACGACCGCTACCTTGCCCATGGCGGTGACCTCGGGGTCTGGATCTCCCTTACCGCCGCCGCACTCGCCCCAGAGCGCGTCCTCGGGGCTCATGTCACCTTTCTCCTCACACCGCCCGTGGACTCCGCCGACACCGAGGGCCTCGATGACCACGACCTCGCTCGCCTTACCGACCTCGCTGCCTTCGAGACCCGAGGCCGCGCCGGCTACATGAAAATTCAGGGCACCCGTCCCCAGACACTCGCCTACGCCCTCACGGATTCCCCGCTCGGTCAGCTCGCCTGGATCGCCGAGAAGTACTACGACTGGACCAGCGGCGACACCATCACACCCGACCAGCTTCTCACCGCCGTCTCCATCTACTGGCACACCGCCACCGCCGGTTCTTCCGCCCAGCTCTACTACGAAATGGCCAGCCTCCTGCCAGGCGCCACCCCGCCCCCTGCGCCCGCACCGCCGCTCCCCGTCCCTCTCGCCGTCGCCGCCTTCGCCCGTGACGCCAGTCTTCCCATCCGCAAGATCGCCGAGAAGAGCTTCCCCAACATCGTCCAGTGGAGCGAGTATCCCGACGGAGGACACTTCCCCGCCCTTGAAGTCCCCGGTCTCCTGATCAGAGACCTTCAGAACTTCGCCCGAACACTCCGCGCCACGCGCGCCCTCGATCCACTCCCAGCGCCTGCCCGCTGACACCGTCACCTCGCATCGGCAGAAGTTTCCTGCTGGGACCGTCTTCCTGCGGGCAGCCCGTTCGTCGGTGTATCGACTAGGACGAATCGGCCGTGGGAAGACAGGAATGACGCCTTACACACTCCAGTCGCTGGGCTCCGGCTTCGGAGCCAGGATCGGCGGCCTTGACCTGAGACAGCCGGTGGACAGCCGGACGGCCCGGAGGCTGATCGACGATCTGATCCGGTACCGGGTACTCGTGGTACCCGGCCAGCAGATCGACCACTCCGACCACATTCGCTTCAGCAGGATCTTCGGGCCGCTCGACGTGTACCCCGTAGCCCGGTATGTCGTCCCTGGTCATCCAGAGATCCTGAAGATCAGCAACATCTTCGAGAACGGCGAGCCAATCGGCCTCTACGACGGAGACGAGCAAGAGGAGTGGCACACAGACTATTCCTGGAAAAAAGAGATGAGCCGCGCCTCACTGCTGTACTCGGTCATCGCGCCCAGCGAGGGCGGGGATACGGTTTTTGCGGACACCACAATGGCGTATGAAAATCTGCCGCAAGGGGTGAAGGAGTGCATTGATGGCCTGTACGCGGTGCACTCCATGGCTTACCTAGTTGAGCAGGAAATCGAGATTAACCCGTTCAAGAAGCCGCTCACGCCAGAAGAGCGGGAACGTACCCCGGACGTGGAGCAGCCGCTCGTGCGGCGCCATCCGGCGACCGGCCGGCCGTCGCTGCTGCTGGGCAGCATGATCATCAGCAGAATCAGCGGACTAGACACTCAGGCCGGCTGCGCGCTGCTCGCTCAGTTGCACGAGCACGCGACGATGGATAGATATCTGTACCGCCACCACTGGCAGGTCGGGGATCTTGTCATCTGGGACAACCACGCGACCATGCACACTCGCACCCCATGTGACCACATCCGCCATCGCCGTCTGCTCTACCGCACGACCGTGATGTGAGCACTCATGAATATCGGAGGAAGGAATGTCCGGAACAATAATGGCGAGTTTGGCATCGCATGCAAACATCCACGAGAAAGACCTGCAAGCCGCATTCCCTGCGGATAACTTGGCGCCCGACCAGGTGGCTCGATTGACTATTATGCATCGAATTCACCAGCACTATACTGCCTATCTCGGCGGTGCGCAGGATTTCGAGGTCGTACCGCGGCTCAACAGCGACTCGGAGATAGCCGCCCTCGAGCAGGCCTGGCTGCGCTGGGAAGACGCGCAGGTGGATCCGAGGCGGCTGCCGACATCGGCGGACCGGCTGGCGAGCTGGTTCGAGGACCTGTGCCGCGAGCACGTCCAGCTAAAGTTCTGCCGCTACCTCGCCGAAGAGGCCACGCTCGAGGAGATCGCGCTGTTCTTCTTGGCGGAGGAGCTGGTTGACAGCCGCTTCGATGACCTGGTCGCGCTGGCGCAGATCGGCGCTACCGGGGTCAGCAGGATGACCATGGCCGAGAACTACTGGGATGAGATGGGCGAGGGCGAACTGGAGGGTATGCACACCCGGCTGTTCGAGCACTCCGCGCAGTACATGCGGCGCTGGCTGGCTGACCAGGGCATCAGCACCTCGGGGCTGAACGGCATGGAGATCTACCAGAATGCCAACCTCGTGCTCATGTATGGTATCCACCGCCACCTGGCACCACGGGCGCTAGCAGCTATGGGCCTTATGGAACACAGCGCGCCAACCCGCTTCCAGGCAATGGTCGACGGCTGCACGCGGCTTGGGGTGCCCGCGGACGTCATTCACTACCAGCGCATCCACATCCACGTGGACACCGATCATGGCTCGAAATGGCTGGACAACGTACTGGTGCCGCTCGCCCACCATTCGCCGCAGGTGCTGCGCGAGATCGGTATGGGCGCGTTGACCCGTGAGAGGGTGGCGAACGCCTATTATCACCGGGTATGGGAACAGATGCGGGACTTGCGATGACCGGAGAACGCGCGCATGCACCAGATGACTTCTACCACGACGGAAGCCTCCGGATGCAGGAACAGTTTGGCTCCGTCGGCCTGGCGGCGCATCTGGCTCGCCAGTACGTGCTCGACAGACTTCAGGATGAGCACATCGCGTGGATCCGGGAGGCCGACTGTGTCTACGTGGCCACCGTGGCCCCGGACGGGCAGCCGGAGTGCTCCTACAAGGGCGGACTGCCCGGATTTATCAAGGTGCCCGACTCGGCGAGCCTAGAGATCCCGAGCTATGACGGCAACGGCATGTACCGGACCCTGGGCAACGCCAGTGCCGTAGCACGTATCGGGCTGCTCTTCCTGTTCTTGGAGAAGCACGCGAAACTGAGGGTAAACGGAACCTGTGAGGTCTCGGCCGAGCCGGGCCTCCTCGATACGCACCACGGTGCCGAGTCGGTGATCCAGGTGGGGATCCGGGCGGTGTTCGAGAACTGCCCGCGCTATCTGCACGACCGTGCGTCCGGCACATACTCTAGGCACTGCCCGCGTCCGGGCTACCGGCCGCCAGATCCCGACTGGAAGCTGAAGCCAGAATACGACGGGCTGCTGCCGGTCCCCCTGACCAGAACCGCGGACGCCCCGTGAGCGGGCGGAGCACGGTCGACCTGAGCCATCCGATTCAGGACGGCATGATCACCTATCCGGGTCTTCCTGGACCGCGGATTGAGGACCATCTGTCACGGGAAGAATCACGCTCGCGGTACGCGCCTGGCACGGTGTTTCACATCGGCCGGATATCGATGGTGGCCAACACCGGCACATATGTGGACACGCCCTTCCATCGGTACGCGCAAGGCACTGACTTGTCCGCAACCAGCCTGGACAGGCTCGTCGATGTGGCAGGCGTGCTGATCGACGCGACGGATTCCGGGCGTGCCATCGGCAGCGGACGGCTGGAAGGGCACAGCGTCGCGAGGCGCGCGGTCCTCATCAGGACCGGATGGGACCGGCACTGGGCCACTCCGGCCTACGGCAATCCCGACCACCCGTACCTTACTGCCGATGCGGTCTCCTGGCTGGTGAGTCAGGAAGCCGCAGTGGTGGGGATCGATTCGGTGAACATCGATGACATGGCCGACCTGACCCGTCCGGCGCACACAGGACTGCTTGGCGCCGGCATCCCGATCGTCGAGCACCTTAGGGGCCTGGAACGGCTCCCGGCGGAAGGCTTCCGCTTCCACGCCGCACCGCCTCCGGTGGCAGGCATGGGCAGCTTCCCCGTGCGCGCGTACGCGATTGTCGGATAGCCCTGCGGCATCACGGGGCGGGGCAGGATGTCCATCCGGGACCGCCCCTTTCGTCGTACTTATGACCTGAAAGGAACCGGCTGAAGGCGAGGGATCATGAAATACATGATGCTGGTCTGCTCCAGCGATAGCGCGGAAGTCATGCCAGAAAACGGGAAGGGCATGGCCACTGGGACGGCGGTCTGGGCGGCCGAGATGGACGAGCGCCGCATCCGACTGGACGGCAACCGGTTGCGGCCAGCCGAGGACGCCACCACTGTACGCGTGCGGAACGGTGAGATTAAGGTCGCAGACGGCCCCCACATCACCGCGGGTGAGCGGATCGCGGCCTACGACATCATCGAGTGTGCCGACCTCGACGAGGCCATCGAAGTGGCGAGCAAACATCCGATGGCTTACTTCGGCGCCATTGACATCCGCCCGTTCTGGTGACACGGAGGTTTGCGCGATGACCGATGACTACGGTCCACCAGGTCCACTGGATCCCGGTCAGATCGAGCGCTATGGCCGGGATGGCTATCTGCTCATGCCACCGGAATTCCTCCCTGGCACCGTCTTGGAGGCGATGGCCCCGATGATGCGGCGAGCGCTGGCGACCGACAGTCCAGCCCGAGTCCTCGAACGAGACGGCACCACGGTGCGCTCCGTGTACGGGATCCACCAGTCGCAGCCCGCCATCGCGGAACTGACGCGCCTGCCTGCCCTCCTCGGGGCGGTACGCCAGTTGCTCGGCGGGCAGGCCTACGTTCATCAATCGAAGGTGAACGTCAAAGCGCCGTTTGCGGGCGATCAATGGGAATGGCACCAGGACTACGTCTACTGGCTACGGCTGGACGGCATCCAGCGGCCCGATCTGGTCAACGTGACGATCTTCCTGGATGAGGTCACGGAGTTCAACGGCCCGCTCACATTCGTTCCGGGCTCGCATGCCGCGGGGCTGCTGTCCGGTCCCACGGCGGAAGGGATGCCCCTAGGATATGAAGATGCGCCCGACTGGGTGACGACCTTGACCGCCAATGAAAAATTCCAGGTCGACCCCTCGATTATCGCGGAACTAGTCCAGGCCAACGGCCTGGCCAGCCCAAAGGGCCCAGCAGGCTCGGTGCTGATGTTCCATCCGAATATCCTCCATTGCTCGGCCGCGAACATATCACCCTTCCGGCGTGCCATGCTGATGTTCGTCTACAACGGCGTGCACAATCGTCCGCGCACCGTGCCGGAGCCACGCCCGGCGTTCCTGGCGGAGCCGGACGTGGCGGCGCTCGAACCGCTTTGATGATCGCACCCGAAGATTCATCTGGCCCGCAGTGGCAGGTGTCCATCGCGGGCACCCCCGTTCGTCGTAGTGGACGAGGTAGTGTGGGTCCCGCCGTCATGCCGATGGGTGACGTGCCGCGTCGGCGACTCTGGACAACAGACACCAGCAACGGAGGAGTTCGCGTGATTCAAGGTTTGAACAAGCTCGAAGTCATCACATTCTTCGCAGAGGACCTGTCCGCCACGAGGGCGTTTTACCAGAACGTCTTCGGACTCGAGGTGATCTACGAGGACGCCAACTCGACCGTCGTGCGGCTGGAGAACCTGATCATCAATATCCTGGTCACGTCCCAGGCACCGACCCTGGTGGAGCCAACTCCTGTGGCCAGCCCAGCGGCGGGCAGTCGCCTGCTGCTGACCATCATGGTCGAGGACGCTGACGCGATGTGCGCGGAGCTAGACAAGCACGGAGTGAAGCTGCTTAACGGCCCGGTGGACCGGCCATGGGGCCGCCGTACTGCCGCATTCGCCGACCCCGCGGGCAACGTCTGGGAAATAGCGCAGGATTTGTCGCAGTCCTGACCACGCGGCGCCGCATGCTGGGTCCTTCCGAACGCGCCGTCGGCTCGGAAGGACCTCGGCTTTAAACATTCTGCCCATGCACGCGTGGTGATGGGTAGCCGGGTTGGCGGGCTGGTGTTACGGGGAAGATGCCTTCTTCTCCCCGGCCGGCCCGGACCGCAGCGTCGTCTCGTCGAAGCCGACCACCCGGGGACGCAGTGATCGGGGCGCGGATCAGCTGCCGGCGCCGGTCCACCGGCCCGCAGGCGTATTTCGAGCTGTGCAGGTCGTGCTACACCCGCTCCGCTGCCGCGACCGGGACCTCCTCCTGCTGATACGACCGGGAAACACCCAGGTCAGCGACACCGGCTAGGTCCCGGCCGCAGAAACAGGCACCAGCCATCACTCACCGCAGCAGCAAGCCCTGGGACCTGCATGCTTGCCTCGGCTTCCGCACTAAGAAAGACGCGCGCTGGTGCCGCGCAGCTAGACTATGTGCGGATCCATTTCGCGAGCCGCGCACGGGGCCCCGCAGTCCGCCAGGCCCTACGGCGTGAGAGGCCCGCGATGCGCGACTATCCGCAGGAGAGGACTGGAGATTCCTTAGCGATGAAATTCATGCTATTCGTTTGTGCGAACCGGGCCGAGTATGAAAGTGAGGCGCCGGAGCCGCGTAAACCAGGGGAACCGATCCCATGGGCCGATGAACTTGACGCGGCGGGTATCCGGCTCGACGGTGACGAGCTGCGCCCGTACCAGACGGCCAAGACTGTCCGGGTGCGGGGTGGCGAGGTGCTGCTCGCGGACGGTCCCTTCGCTGAGAGCAAGGAAGTGATAGCGGGCTACGACATCATCGAGTGTGCGGACATGGATGAGGCTGTGGCGATCGCCGCCCGGCATCCGGTGTCCCATTTTGGTTCAGTAGAGATCCGCCCCTTCAGGGAGTGAACGCCGAGCAGGCGGTCGCGGAGACCTTCCGGACCCAGTGGGGCCTTGTAGTCGCGACGCTGATCCGTGCCATCGGGGACTGGGACCTGGCCGAAGAGTGCGCCCAGGAGGCGTTCGCCCAGGCCCTGGCCCGGTGGCCGAGCGATGGGATTCCGTCCCGGCCTGGTGCCTGGATCGTGACCACTGCGCGCAACCGCGCGATTGACCGGCTCCGGCGGCGTAGCGTGGAGGCAGCGAAGCTGCGTGAGATCGCTCTGGTACTGGACCGTGACATAGGTGACCTGCTCGCGGACACGGACGACATACAGGACGATCGCCTCCGGCTTATCTTCACGTGCTGCCATCCTGCCCTGCCGCTCGCTTCGCAGGTGGCGTTGACCCTGCGGACGCTGACCGGGCTGACAACGGCCGAGATCGCGCGGGCCTTCCTGGTCTCGGAGCAGACGATGGCCAAACGCCTCGTCCGCGGCAAGGAGAAGATCAGAAACGCGGGAATACCCTACCGGGTTCCCTCGACTGAGTTGCTGCCCCGACGGCTGCCCGGTGTCCTGGCTGTGCTCTACCTCCTGTTCAACGAGGGCTATTCGGCCAGCACGGGTGATCTGCTGCGCCCGGACTTGTGCGCTGAGGCGATCCGGCTGACGCGCCTGCTGGTCAGGCTGATGCCGGATCAGCCCGAGGCACCGGGGTTGTTCGCCTTGATGCTGCTTCACCATGCTCGCAGAGACGCCCGGACGAGCAAGAACGGAGAGCTAATCCCACTAGCGGAACAGGACCGCTCGTCCTGGCGGAGAGATGAGATCGATGAAGGCGTTGCCGCGCTCGAGGCCGCGCTGGACCGTGGTGACGTGGGTCCGTATCAGCTCCAGGCCATCATCGCGGCCTGCCATGCGACAGCAACCTCCGAAGACGACACCGACTGGGTGGCCATCGCTCACCTCTACCGCAGGCTGGCCGAGGTGATGCCCTCACCCGTCGTGCAACTGAACCGGGCCGTGGCCGTGGCCATGGCGGAAGGCCCCGCAGCGGGTCTGAAGATGATCGACGATCTGGCGGCTGACGGCAGTCTTGCCGGCTACCACCTCTTCCCGGCGGTCCGGGCTGATCTGCTATGGCGACTGAGCCGACGCGACGAGGCGGCCGCTGCATACCGGCAAGCGCTCGAACTGTCTCGTACCTGTACCGAGCGCAACTACATCGCACGGCGGCTAGCCGAGCTCGCACTGCCGTCTTCGTAATCAGGTCAGCACGGGACGAGTACCTGCGCAGTGCCCCCCTGGGCCAAGGTCCCCGGGCCGCGGGCACCTGGCTGGCGGCCAGCGGTCAGGACGACGTGGGATCAACTGTCCGGTCGCGCAGCAGGACCTCCGCCCCATTCTGGGTGTAGGACGCGAGGGAGACCATCGTCAGCTCGGCGGAGTCGTGGAGGCCCCGCAGGGTCGTCGCCCCGCAGCTGACCATCGTGGCCTTCAGCTTCGCGGTGGTGATGGCCACGTTGTCGGGCAGGCTCCCCGCGTACGGGACCAGCCCGTCGATGCCTTCCGCGAACGCGATGCCATCCTCGTGCTGGCTGTAGCGGGTCGCGTTCCGCGCGCGCCGCGAGCCTTCGCCCCAATACTCCTTGTACACCTGCCCGCCGACGGTCACCTTGCGGGACGGGCTCTCGTCGAGCCTGGCGAAGTACCTGCCCAGCATGACGAAATCAGCCCCGAGCGCGAACGAGATCGCCATGTCGCGGTCAGAAAGGACCCCGCCATCAGAGCAGAGGGGCACGTACCAGCCGGTCTCCTGCGCGTAGGCGTTCCGTTCCCTGGCCACGTCGATCAGCGCGGATGCCTGCCCCCGCCCGATGCCCTTCTGGTCCCGCGTGATGCAGATGCTGCCGCCGCCGATGCCGACCTTCACGAACGCCGCGCCCGCCTCGGCGAGGTACCGGAAGCCCGCCCCGTTGACCACGTTCCCGGCGCCGCAGTGCACCTGGTCGCCGTACTTGTCCCCGATGAACTGCAGGGTCCTGGCCTGCCATTCGGTGTACCCGTCGCTGGAGTCGATACATAGCAGGTCAGCGCCAGCCTCCACGAGGGCCGGGACCCGGTCCTCGTGGTCGCGGCTGTTGATGCCCGCGGCCACCAGGAACCTCTTGTCGCCATCGACGGACGCGCTGGTGAACCGCTTGTGCATCAGGTAGTCTCGCCGCAGCACCAGCGACGACAGCCGCCCGTCCTCCCCGACTACCGGCAGCACCTGCAGGCGCCGGTCCCACAGCAGGGTGTTCGCCTCCTGCAGCGAGATGGACGGGGAAGCGGTCGCCAGCCCTGGGGCCGACTGCATCCGCTCCCGGGCCGGCAGGTCCGCCGGGTACCGGCCGATGCTGAAGTCGTCCTCGCCGATCAGCCCGAGGAACGTCCCGCCGGCGGTCCCGTCGCTGGTCACCACGGCGACGGGCTGGTCCGCCGCCCGCAGCAGGGCCGCGATCTCGCCCAGCGCCGTGTCCGGGCGCACGTTCAGGGTGCTGTGCCGGAACCCCGCCTTGTTTCGCTTCACCGCCCGGACATCGTCCGCCTGGTCGCCGACTGGCTGGTTCTGGTGGATGAACGCTAGCCCCCCTGCCTGCGCCAGGGCGATTGCCAGCCGCGACGACGACACCGCCTCCATGATCGCGCTGACCAGCGGTAGCGCCACCCGCAGCGGGGCCTGATCGCCGACCCGGTACCGCACCAGCGCTGCCGACAGGTCAACGTTCTCCGGCGTGCAGTCCGCGGTAGTCAGTCCTGGGAGCAGCAAGTACTCATTCAGCGACCGCGAGACCTCGTCAAGGATACGCACGTGTCCTCCCTCGCAAGCGACATGATCTCGGTCCCGCCCGGCCGCCGCGACACACGCCAGCCCGCCGTGGGCGCCACCAGCCCAGGGAACCATAAGGTAACGCACAGTATAAGAGTGGAAGCAGAGCGGCGGGGCAGGAACCAGTTGCAGGGATCGCGTTGGCTGCGTATTCGGCTGGGGCATTGGCGAAGACCCCACAGCCAAGTTGGCCTGGGCAGCTGCCATCGTGTGCATTAGCCCCCTTGGCGGCGCTGTCTACCTGCTCTGCCAACGCCAGCCAAGGCGATCGTCGACCCCTGCGCAGCCCGGCGATTCCCTCAGCCAGCATTGGTGATCGAGCCACTGGACAGCCCGGGCAGTGCACCGTCGGCTGTTGGTTGTGCCGCAAATAACGGCACAACCGACAGCGCGGGTAATGCTTCCATCCCGTTTTGTACACGTGATCTTGGCGGTGTCCTTGCGGCGGCTGTCAGGTCACGCGCTGTTGCCAGGATGTGACGGTGCCTGCCACCGCGAGCCGCAGTGGCCGCCATGGCTCCCGGCACGCACTGCCAAGGTCAGCGCTTGCGGCCTACTGCGCACCATAGGGACGACTTTTCCGTGGCGCCTGTCGCTGGATCTGGGCGCCATTGCTCGACCCGCACCAGCCCGGGTGCGACGAGGTCTGTGCCGTCGAAGAACCGCAGGATCTGCTCGCTGGTGCGGTATGTGATCTTGTTCTGGACCATCCGGTCGGCGACGTCCATGAGGCCGTCTTGCTTGTCCCGGTCCAGGAGGTCTGAGCCTGCGTGGGAGATGGCGAGGTAACTGCCAGGCGGCATGGCGTCCAGCAGCCTGGCCACGATCGCGTGCGGGCTGTCGGAGTCCGGGATCGCGTGCAGGATCGCGAGCAGCGTGACTGCGACCGGCTGCGTGAAGTCCAGGAGCTGGCTAGCCCGGCCGAGGATTGCGTCGGTGTCCCGCAGGTCGGCGTCGATGTAGTCAGTAGCCCCTGCCGCGCTGCTGATCAGCAGTGCGCGGGCGTGCGCGAGAACGATCGGGTCGTAGTCTACGTACACGACACGGGTCTCGGGCGCGATCGCCTGGGCGACCTCGTGGGTGTTGCCCGCCGTCGGTATTCCGGTGCCGATGTCCAGGAACTGGCGGATCCCCGCCTCGCCGGTGAGGTAGCGGACGACGCGGCCGAGGAGCGCCCGGTTCGCCCGCACGGTGAAGGCCAGCCCCGGGTCGATTTTGAGCCATGCCGCGGTAGCTGCCCGGTCGGCGGCGTAGTTGTCCTTGCCGCCGAGCAGGTAGTCATACACGCGGGACTGGTGCGCCACGCTATGGCCGAGCCCCGGCTGGCCGGCCGTGCCTGTGGCGACACCGAGGCCTGGTGCTTCAGCTGGGGCGTCTGCCAGGCCGCGATCCGGCTGCGGCCCATCCGGCGTGCCAGCACTCATCATTGCTCCAATAGGACTAGGCCAGTGCCTGGCACGCCAGCCGCCGACGGGGTGGTAGCCAGGGCGGCAGTTTCACGGTATCTCCGCGCATTGGCGATACGGAACTGCGCACACTATATGCCTGGCCGCCCGGCCCGGCAGTGCCAATTCCCCGGTAGTGGCCGCCTGTGGATGCCATTGGGTCCTGACCGCTGCCGACGGCAGAAGATGCCGGTCAATTAGGTCACCCACGGCCGGCCCCCGCGCCCCGGTCCGTCCAGAGTCAGGACCTCTCACTGGACGAACCGGGGCTGCGGCACTCCCTCAGGCGCGGACTCCGCGTGTGGCGTCGAGACCGCCGAGTAGGTCGTCGCCGGCCGTCTGGCCGCCATGGCCGCCGCGATTCTGGTGCCCGGGCCACCACGCCCTGGCGCCGAGCAGCGCCGTCACGGCTGGCGTCAGGAACATCGCCATCACGAACGCCGCGACGGCGATGCCGCACGAGATCGCGAAGCCCATCTGCTCGAACGTGGACCCACCGGCCAGGATCAGCGAGGCGAAGGTCCCGGCCAGGATCAGTCCTGCTGACGCGATCGTCGGCCCGGCGTGCTTGAGCGCCTCGGCCGCCGCCTCCCTCGGGGTCTTGCCCTCGGTGGCCTCCTCCCGCAGGCGCGACACCATCAGGATGTTGTAGTCGGTGCCGAGCGCCACCACGAACAGGTACATCATGATCGGCAGGACGAAGGAGAGACCACTTTGGTTGTCGAGGTCCTGGAAGATGCCCACCGAGGCGCCCAGGGTGGCGGCAAAGCCGAGGCCGACGAAGACCATCAGGTACCAGGGCGCCACGACGCTCTGCAGCAGCAGCCCGAGGATGATCAAGATCAGCACCGCGGCCACCGGGAACACGATGGAGTAGTCGTGCTCCATCGCCGACTCCAGGTCCACGTATACCGAGGTGACGCCGCCGACCAGCGCGCGACTGCCTGCCGGTGCGTCGTTCACCACGGCCTGAAGCGGCCCGCGCACCGTGTTCATCGCCGCGTTGGACTCGCCCGCTGACGACAGGACCACGGTGTAGTCCGCCACGTCACCGCTGGCGTTCACCTTCGCCGGACTCACCGAGGCCACGCCCGCGACCTTGGCCAGGCGCGCACCGAACGACGTCAGCGACGCGGTATCGAGCGGCTTGCCGTCGGTCGACTGCACGAGCACGGCGGTCGGCTCGGAGTCCCCGGCCGGGAACCCCTTGAGCAGCACGTTGGCGTACTCGGCAGACTGGGTGGTCGCGGTGTTGCCGGCAGTGAGGTCGAACGTCGGGTGGAAGCCGAAGGAAACGATCCCGAGAACGGCGAGCAGCACCACGATCGTCCCCGCGAACCGGCCCGGGTGCCGTCCGAGTGACCGCCCGAGCGCGGCGAACCGCGCCGACTTCGGCTCGGTCTTCCATGCCTTGGACGGCCAGAACACGCGCGTGCCGAGCAGGGAGACAACGGCAGGAACGAGCGTCAGCCCGGCCAGTGCGGCGCTGAAGACGGCGATGGCGAGGGCTGGCCCCAACTGGCGGAACAGCGACAGGCTGGAGAGCGTGAGCGCCAGGAACGCGATCATCACCGCGCCGGCGGCGGTGGCGATGGCCGGCCCGACCCGCCCGATGGCGCTCTCCATGGCCTGCTTGGAGGGCTCACCCGCGCGCAGTCGCTCCCGGTAGCGGAAGAGCAGGAACAGGATGTAGTCGGTGCCGACCCCGAACAGCACGACGATGAGCATGATGGACGTGAAGCTGTCGGCGCTCCAGCCGGCCGCCTTGCTCACGAAGTCGATGCGCCCGTTGGCCACCGAGGAGACGAGGCCAATCGTGAGCAGGGGCAGCAGCACGATGATGGGGCTGCGGAAGATGAGGAGCAACAGCACGATGATGAGCAGGATCGTGCCTACGAAGACGATCTCCTGCGCGTTGCTGCCCGTTGACGCCGAGTCGACGTCCTCGGCCACCGTCCCCGTCACACCCGCCTTGAGGTCCGTGCCAGACACGAGCGAGGACAGGCTGGACCGGAGCGTCCCGATTGCGTTGGTCTGCGCGGTGGTGAGCTGACCGGTGACGTTGGGTATCTGCACCGAGATCGTCTGAATGAGCTTGTTCGCCGACGGCGGCCCCGCCTGCATGGTGCTCAGCGTGGGAATGTGGTCCGCCGCCAGCTTGCCGGCGATGCCATCGACGAGGCTGGAGTCCGCGGCGGTGAGCTTGCCGCCGTCCGCCCGCTCGAACACCACGATCGCGCCCGGGGCGGCCGCGGTCGGGAAGGCGCTCTGCTGCAGGTTCTGTGCCTGCACGGACTGATAGTGGCTGGGCAGGAACGAGGACTCGCTGCTTGAGGTGGCCAACTTCGGTGCCAGCCCGACGATCGCGACCGCGGCCACGATCCAGATCCCGATCACTAGCCACGGGTGCCTGACGACGGCCCGTCCTAGTCGAAAGAACATGCTTCCGCTCTCCTCTGCCGTCCTGCGCGTTTCCCGCTCACGTCGCGATACGAGACTGTATCGTATCGCATCACTGCGGAAGGGGTGCCATAGGATGCTGGCCAACGAGTCGGCACTCCAGGGACCGTGCAGAAGAGGAGTCATGGACCGAGCCGCCAGCCAGGAAGCCCAGGAGGCCGCCGCGCACCGGGGCCGCCAGCTGGACGCGTCTCGTGACGCCGCGCTTCGTGACGCCGCGCTTGAACTGCTGGCCGAGATCGGATACGACCGCCTGAGCATCGACGCGGTGGCGGCCCGCGCCAAGGCGAGCAAGATGACGATCTACCGCCGCTGGTCCGGCAAGGCCGAGCTCGTGGTCGACGCGATCAGCTCCTTGCGAAAGCCTGGCGAGGTACCTGACACCGGTTCACTGCGCGGCGACCTTGAGGCCATGGCGAGAAGCTCCGACGGCCCCGACACCCGCTTCGACGCCCAGTTGCTGCTCGGCCTGGTCACCGCGCTGGCCCGCGACCCCGAGCTCCGCCAGGTCATCCGCGAGCAACTCCTCGGCCCGGGCGGCGTCCGGCTCAGGCAGGTCTTCGAACGGGCCGTTGCCAGAGGCGAGATCCCCCAGGGCCGCAACCTGGATCTTCTTATCCCGATCTTCCCCGCCCTGGTCATCCACCACCTGCTCATCTTCGGCGAGCTCCCCGACGCGAGCTTCACCGCCCAGGTGATGAACGACCTGATCCTTCCCCTGGCCGTCGCCCCGCTATAACGCCGCGACCCTTCTGAGAGCTACTTCTTGCGGCCAACTCCGGCGTACAGCCATATCTTCGACGGGTCACCCTCGATATCTCCATCCGGTCGCCAGAAGGGCAACTGGACGATCCCGGGCTCCACAACGTCGAGTCCGTCGAAGAACCCCTCGATGACCTCCCGTGACCTGAGCACGAATGGCGCGGTCGCCTCGTCGTACCCCCGCACCGCGGCCTTCGCCCGGGCCGGGCTGAAGTCCTGCGTTCCGTGCGAGATGACGAAGTAGCTTCCGGAGGGCATCGCGGGCCGCAGGGTCTCCATGATTCGCGCTGGCTCCTCCTGGTCCCTGATGAAGTGCAGGACTGCCACCAGCAAGACCGCGATCGGCCTGCCGAAATCCAGGGCGCCCTTGATCCCCGGGTCCGCGAGAAGGCTGTCCGCATCGCGCAGGTCTGCGTGTACCACGCTTGCCATGGCGCTGTCCCCGAGCAGCGCACGCGTGTGCGTGGTCACGATCGGATCATTGTCGATGAAGACAACGCGCGCCTCGGGGTTGACGTCGCGCAGGACCTCGCTGGTATTGCCGGGCGAGGGGATGCCGGTCCCCACGTCGAGAAACTGATTGATCCCCTGGCGGGCCAGGAAGCGCACCGCACGGCCCAGGAAGGCGCGGTTAGCGATAGCCATGTCCCGGCCTTCCGGCAGGACCGCGAGTACCGTGTCGGCGGCAGCACGATCCGCGGCGAAATGTGTCTTGCCGCCGAGGTAATAGTCGTACATGCGCGCCGGATGCGCAACGCTGGTGTCGATCTTCAGAGGGTCGAACGCGTCGTATTCCAGCACGCGGACAGCATAACGTGAAACATGGGGATTTGTCGGTCCGATGGCGAGACTCGAAGGCCCTATGCCTCTGGGTTTTTCAGGTCGAAGTAGCTAGCGGGACCAGCCCGCGGTCGTCCTGGCGGAGCACCTGCAGGAAGGCGCGCATCGCGGGCGTCTTCCCCGATCCGGCGGGCCGGGGCTTTCCCGGCTAGTGACGCGAGTCGGACTGCCGCCGCCCGGTGTCGCGCTCGCTGTCGGGGGTTATTTTCCTGATCCGTCCGGAACCGGCATCCGGGTCGGTGGCATCCGGGGCGGCGGGGCCGAGGTCAGCGGCGCCCAGGTCGTTATCGCCGATCAGCTCGAACTCGTCCTCGTCCGGCTCGTCCGGGCTTACGCCGCCATCGTCGGCCGGCTGACGGACGGGCTGGTGCGCCCGTCGCGGGCGCGCGGCTTGCTTTCGCTCTGGCTGGCGGGACTGCGAGTCGGCGACGTCTTCATCCCCGGACTTCGCGTGCGGGTCATGCCGTGCCGTGTTCTGGCTCATGTTCCCTCCGCTGCCGGCTGTCAGAGCCGACTCGGAGTACCTGTCCGGTACGACTGCGCTGTAAACAGCCTGAACCGAAGATTTAGCCGTCCCGGCACTGGCCCGGCTACTCGGTCCAGTTGAGATGGTCTCCGGGTACGCCCTGCTGGCGGCCGTAGGCGGCGGCCTCCGCGAACGGCCTGGCCGGCTTGGATGCGGACGGGATATTCCGGGCCGCGGCGGGTAACCGCCGGTCACGGCTGGGAAGGTTAGGTCTGCTGATGAAAGGGAGCAGCATGGCGCGTGCGATCTGGTCGGGAATGCTGGCGTTCGGCCTGGTATCGGTTCCCGTGGAGCTGTACTCGGCGACCGAGGCGCACCGGCCTGCGTTCCACCAGTTCGCGGAGGGCACCGCTGACCGCATCCGCTACCAGCGGGTCAACGCGCGGACCGGGGACGAGGTAGGGTACTCCGACATCATCAAGGGAGCCGATATCGGCGGCGGCAATTACGTGATGCTGGACCAGGACGAGCTTGACTCGGTTGCGCCCGGCCAGTCCCGGTCGCTGGACATCCACACGTTCGTCGACCTTGATGAGATCGACGCCATCTACTTCAACAAGACGTACTTTCTCGGTCCGGGCGGTGAGGAAGCCGCCAGGCCCTACGCCCTGCTGCGCGACGCGATGGGGGACTCCGGCAAGGTCGCCATCGCGAGCTTTGTCATGCGCGGCAAGGAGTACCTGGCCGCGGTGCGCGCAGACAGCGGCCTGCTGGTACTTGAGACCTTGTTCTTCGCTGATGAGGTCAGGGACGCGCACGCGGAGATCGGTGACCTGCCGGGCAAGGTCAAGGTATCCAGGCAAGAGATGCGCATGGCCCGCCAGCTGGTCGACTCGATGAGCGGGCCGTGGACGCCCTCGGATTACCACGACACCTACGCCGACCGCGTCAACGACCTTATCGAGGCGAAGAAGAGCGAGAAGGAGCCCCAGCCAGCCGCGGGGCCGTCGCCCACGACCAACGTAACTGACCTGACAGCGGCACTGCGGGCGAGCGTCGACGCCGCGAAAAAGGCATCGCGCGGGTAGCCGCCAGATACCGATCCCATAGCAGCTGGAGGTGGCCCCCGATGGGCCTGGCCGGGGCACATCGGGGGCACATGGCGGCCGGCAACGCCCGAAGCGATGAGAACCGCCAAGATCTCAGCCGCAGGTCAGGGCAGGTGCGGGGGACACGGCACCTGGTGTGGACCTGACAGGTCAGTACTGGCCGTACTGCTGCCCGTACTGCTGGTCGTACAGGTACCCGGCCTGCTGCTGGGCCTGCCACTGGGCCTGCTCGCGGTTGAGGTGCTCGTAGCGGTCACTCTCGAAGTGCTTGTCCACTTCGGCGGCGGCGAAGCCGGCGAGCATCTCCTTGGCGAGCTCGTGGTGCTCGGGGATGCCCTCGCGCTCGCGGTGGTGCTCGAACACGCGCATGGCCTCGAACCCGGCCGCGCCGGCGATCAGCTCGTGGGTGACCTCATGCGGAGGCCGGTCGTTATCGTAAACCTGGTCGTAGGCGTTCTGCGCGCCAAGCATGTCGAAGAATCCCATAGGTCGCAAACCTAGCCGGCATCACGACGACGTTGGCTGGCCTGGGGGTGGTGGGGACCAGGCCGGGAAGTCGGCTGGGCGGGGTCAGGTGGTGCTCGTGACCTTCTCCGCCAGCCAGGCAACTGACGGCACCGCCGAGGCGACGGCCGGCGTCGCCCGGCTGCGAGCGCGGGCGCGCGGCTACCTGGCTACCACCTGCCCCCGCCGTGGCGCTCCCGCCACAGGTACTCGGCCTGCGCGTGCGCCAGCCGGCGGGCCTCGTGGCGGTTGAGGTGGCCGTAGTGGCCGCGGTCAAAGTGCTTGTCGATCTCCGCCGCGACGAACGCCGCGAGCAGCTCCTTGGCGAGCTCATGGTGCGGGCGCAGGCCCTCGCGCTGCAGGTGGTGCTCATACAGGCGCATCGCCTCGAACCCAGCCGCAGCTGCGAGCAGCTCGTGCGTCACCTCGTGGTGGCGGTGGTGGTGCCCGCCGTAGAGCAGGTCGTAAGCCTCCTGCGCGCGATACCGGTCGTAGTGACTCATGGCGTCGTCACTTCCCTGCCCTTCGAAGGCGAATGGTGTGATTCTCGCTGCTTTCATCTGTCATGACGAGCGCGCGCCGCCTGTGGTTCCCCGCAAGGCCGTGGCTGTTACTCCAGGCCGCGCTTGCCCGTGGTCCAGAACGGCTTCGTAGCGATCGCCCGCCGAGGCCACCCGCGCGCTGAGTCCGTCCTGGCCGAAGAAGGAACATGGTCCTCGGCGGCGCGGCTGTGGCGGTCATCCTGTCGCTCGCCGCCACGGGGACCGTCTACGCGCTGACCGGCGACAACACCACCAGCACTAGCTCGCCGCCCGCGGGCGGCAGCTCAGCGGGTGCCGGGAGCCCGACGGGCACGGGATCGGCCAGCCCGACTGGCACGCCAGCGAAGACCCCCAAGGCCAGCGCCACCCCGACCAAGACGCCCACGGCGAGCGCGACGCCGAGCGCCACGCCCACTGCCACGCCGCCGACCACCGCGCCGACGACGTCAAGCCCGACGCCGAAGGCCACTACCACCGCTCGAACGGGACCTCGGCCTCGCGGACCGCCCACGTGGGCGCGAACGCGACCATCGCCCTCCATGACGCCATCACCGCCACCTCGACCACCTGGAACGGCAGCGACGCCCTGGAGATCACCTCCCCGGTCACGCAGAGCAGTTCCCTGCCCCTGTCAGTCAGCTGCAGCTAGCCGGCCATCTCAATCCCGCCGAGCTCGCCGCCTGCGGGCCTAGTCAACGTGAAGTACACGGCGCCCGCCCTAGGCGCGTCCGGCGGTGACGGCGGGCCGTACACATGGACCGCGACCGGCCTCCCGCCAGGCCTGACTATCAAGTCGAGCGACGGCGTGATCAGCGGCACCCCCACCGAGACGGGCGGCTACTCGGTCACCGTCACCGCGACCGACGCCCGCCATGACGTCGGCTCGCAGACGATCACTATCACGATTTCCGAACTCACCTAGGGGCCACTACCCCCACCGTTCCTAACGGGGCCTCCCTCAGCCTCAGCGAGGCCCCCGCGTCACGGCCTACGGGCAGGGGGAGGGGGGATCGGCGGTCAGGTCGAAGCCGGTGGCGGCCAGGGCTTCCAGGGCAGCGGGGAACGGGGCTTGAAGCGGGCCATGGTTGAGGCGGGAGCGAGTCGCCGCCTCGGGGTCACGGGCGATCCTTGTCGGGGAGGTCAGCGGGTGCAGCTTGTACTGCCGCCAGATGATCGTGCCCTGCGCGGTCCGCTCGACGTGGATGAGCGTGCCGTCGCACCGGATGGCGATCGTCCAGGCTGTCGTGATGCCCGTGGCCAGCACCGCGACGGGACCCGGCAAGTCCGGGATGGCGTCGAGTGCCTCGGCGGCTCGCGGCAGCGTCGCGGTGGTACCCAGGTCGATGTGAAGAAGGCTGGCACTGTGCTTGTGGACGTCCCAGTCGAGGTGCCTGGAGGCCAGGTGGTCAACCGCGTCGGCCAGCGGGTCGTCTTGTACCGCCAGCTCGGCGACGTGCAGGACCGCCTCCGGGTCGACCAGGCTGCCGTTCCGATTGGTGAACAACGCGGCGTAGCGCGCGACTAGCACGGGGCTGGCGGCGGGGAACAAGTGAGCGACGGCGGCGACGGCCTTGTCGTACCAGACGGTCCCGGCGGCGTTCCCGCTCACCAGGCGGCGGTCGTAGAGCTGGTACGTCGCCAGCGCGGCCCAGCTCGCCAGCGGCTCGCTCAGGCTGGCCGGGATGTCGTCGCCGTCCAGGTTCTCCAGCGCCGTCGCGACCACTTTCATCCAGCCATTGTCGCCGGATGGGCTGTCCCATACGCCCCCCTCGACCGCGACCAGGACGAGGGCAAGCAGGGCGAGCCGGACCGGCGACGGGGGTCGCGGCAGCTCGCTTCCGACAGCGGCTGACAGGTCGCGCCGCTGCCGTCGGCGGGCCGCGTCCGTCAGGGTCTTCATCCGGCCGGTGTCGTCGGAGTCCGACATGACGCCGTCGGTGATGAACAGAAACATCTCCGCGCCCACGGACGCCTGCGCGTCGCTGGGGTCGGGGAGCTTGCGATGCTGCGACGACCACGACTCGAACAGCCTTGGGTCTGTAAGCAGAGAGACCGGTCCCACGGCAGTGACCTTACCGCACCATCACGATGGTGGACGGGACGGGCACCACCGCCAAGCCCGGCAAGTACGCCGACAAGGTCACGTGTCACTACGTGAAGGAGTTGCCTGACAGCACATAGTAATAAAGTGGTGGCTGATAACGCTGGACAATCGTCGTTGCGGGGGTGGCGCGTGAGGAGCCAGCTGAGGACCAGTATCGGCGCGACAGTGGTGCTCGTGGTCGCGGGAGGCGCGCTAGGGGCTGGCGCGCAAGCCGGCACCTCGGCCGGTGCCTCCGCCGCAACCTTGGTCGCCGCCGCGGCCCAGGGAGGGACGTGGGGGCCGCTGCAGTTCCTGCGGCAGGTGCCCGGCCTGGATAGCAAGAACTCTTATATCGGAACGCTGTCGTGCGGATCTCCTGGCAACTGCGCGGCCGGAGGCTTCATGAACGACTCCGGCGGCGTGCCGCAGGCGATGGTCGTTGACGAGGTGAACGGGCGGTGGCGGACGCCGCAGTCCGTCCCTGGAACGCAGGCGCGAAATACCGGCGGGTACGCGGAGGTCACCTCGGTGTCCTGCTGGTCGCCCGGCAACTGCGCTGCCGGCGGTGACTACATGGTGCCCGTCGCCAGCACGGGCAGCACGCGGGCCTACGTCGTCACCGAGGTCAACGGGATCTGGGGGACCGCGCAGCCGGTGCCGGGGATCGCCCCGAGCACGCTCGGCTCAATGGTGACCTCCGTCTCCTGCACCGTGGACGGGACCTGTGTCGCCGGAGGCAATGACGACGCAAGCGGCGCGTCCCACGGCTTCATCACCAGCCAAGACAGCGGTCCGTGGAGCACCGCGCGCTACATCGCGAAACTCGGCGGGCTGTCGCAGGTGTCGTGCGGTGCGGCCGGCAATTGCGGGGCCATTGCCGGTGACCAGGTCGCGACGTCAGCGCACGGGACATGGGGCAGCGCCGGCCATCTCACGCTGGGAACCGGATTGTCTGCCAGCGGCGAGGTCTACTACACCTCGATCTCCTGCCCGCAGGCGGGTGACTGCGCGGTCGGCGGGAGGTACGGCGGTGCCGGCACGAGTGATGTCGTCGTCGCCGACGAGCGCGAGGGCACGTGGGGACCGGTCGAGCCGCTGGGTGGCCTGGCCAACCACGGCGGGCCAGCCGGGATCGAGTCCGTCTCCTGCTCAGCACCGGGCAACTGCGCCGCCGGCGGCGACTACGTGACCGGGGACGAGGGATTCGCGTTCGTCGCGGCAGAGACCGCCGGCACGTGGGGCGTCCCGGTCGTCGTGACCGGCATTCCGGCGCAAGCCAACGGAGAGCCCCTCATCGATGCGGTGTCGTGCCCGCCTGGCCGGGCCGGGAACTGCGCCTACGCCGGGGAATGGGGCGGCGAGGGCCCCACCGCGGGCACCAGCGGGATCTTCCTCGGCAGCGAGTCCAACGGCACCTGGGATCCGGCCACGATCGTGGAAGACGGCACCCCGGGTGCCTTCACGGCGCTGTCATGCCCCGCCGCTGGCCTGTGCGCCGCGGGCGGCCAGGCCGGTCCCTTCCCGGGCGCGGGCGTTGTCCTGCGCGCGGCAATGCCTACTGCAATCAGCCTCACGATCGTCCGTGGTCTCGCCATCAAAGGTCATGGCGGGGTGAAGACCGCCCGCGCCACTGTCTGGGTAATGTCCCGCAACGGGGGCACTCCCGATGGCCAGGTGCTGCTCGTGGACGGCACCGCCACCATCTGCGCGATCACGCTCACGCAGGGAACCGGCCGGTGCCTGCTGTCCGCCGCGGCCCTGCGTCCCGGGGTGCCAGTGCTTGCGCGCTACCTCGGCTCGGCGCAGTTCTTCGGCTCGGCCTCGCCCCGGCTGGTCATCGGATGATGGGCGCGGGGACGCTAGCAGCCGTGAGGTGCTCAGCTGCTCGCGTTGGCTGCCTCGCCACCCTGGCGGACGTAGATGAGGCGCACGTGGCCGGGGTGGCGGTCAGCGAGGCGGCGGGCCAGCGGCTCTTCATAGGTGGTGACCACGATCTGCCGCAGCGGCCCGGACATGCTCGCCCGCGCCAGCGCCTCGGCCACCCGCCGGCGGGCCTCTGGGTCCAGGTGCTCCAGCGGCTCGTCCAGCCAGCAGAAGTCAGCCCGTGTCGCCATCTCCAGTACCAGCAGCCGCAGCAAGATCGCCAGCCCGGTCCGCTCGCCCGTGCTGAACGCCGAGAACGGCAGGTCCTCCCCGTTGACCTCGCGGCTCACGTCCCCCGTCGAGGCGGTGCGAAGCCGCCCGCGCCGGGGGAACAGCCGTTGCCAGCGGGCGTTCACCTCGGCCGTGAGCGGCTCGATCGTCTGGTCCAGCAGTTCCCTGGTCGTGGCGGAGATCGCGGTGCGTGAGGCCCGCAAGACCGCCTCGCCGGCGTACAGGTCCTCCAGCCGGGCGTGTGCCGCGTCCCCCTGCAGTGCCTCCCGCAGTTCCCGCTCGGCCAGGTCGAGATCACTTCGGCGGCTGACCAGCGAGCTGAAGACGCGCTCCAGCTCGGCCGTAAGCTCGTCCAGGGACTCGGTCGGCTCGACAGCGCCTTCGAACGCCGGCCGTGGCCCCGGCTGGGGTAGCGCCCGCACCTGCCGGGCCAGCTCCCGTAGACGCTCTAGCCGCGCGGCTGCCCCCGCTTCCTCATGGCGCAGCTCCGCCGCCTGCACGCCGATGCGCGCCAGGTCGCCGCGATGCGCGGACCAGGCTGCGCTCGCGGCGGCCTCGTCCAGCGGCTGCCGGCAGACCGGGCAGTCGCCGTGCGCGCCCTGCAGGGTGGCCGAGTGCTGCTCAATGGCCGCTGCCCGCCCGGCGAGCGTCGCCTGCCGCACCCGCACCGCCTCCAGCTCCGACTGGGCGGACGCCAGCGCGGCATCCAGTTCGGCCGGCAGGCTGTCGGGCCGCTGCGGGTCCAGCGTGACGTGCGGTGCCGCGTCCCTGGCGAGCTCCGCGAGCGACGTCCCGAGCGCCGCGGCCCGCTCCCGCCACTCCCGCAGCCTGCTGCGATCGATGTCGGCCTGCCGGGCCTGGGCGATCCGCTCGGAGGCGCGGGCGTGGGCCGCGGCCGTCGCCTCATAGGCCTCCCGCCGCGCCGCCACGACGGCACGCAGCTTCGACGCCGCACCATCGCAGGCCGGAGCGCCGTCCCTCGCCTCCCGGATCAGGCCGTCGGTGGCCCTGATGCGCCGGTCTAGCTCCGCCGACGCGTCAAGCAGCTTGTCCACCCCGAAGATGCGGCACAGGTGGTCGTGCAGCCCCAGATCGGACAGGTCGCCGAGCTCCAGGGGCTGGTGCGGCAGCGCGGCCCGCGCCAGGAAGCCAAGATCCGCGCCGTAGGCCCGCTGCGCCTCACTTGCCGCCTGGTCGGCAGTCAGCTCCTCGCCATCCAGGAACGCAACGGGATCGGGCAATCCCGCACCCACCTTCTTCGGCAGCGACCGGCTGATCGTCAGCACGCGCTCGTCCGGCAGCACGAGCTCCACGGTCGCCACCGCCGATGCCGCACCCGCCCGGACGGCGTTGCCCGGCCGCTGGCTCGGTCGCGGCGCGCCGAAAGCCGCCCACGACGCCGCCTCCATCAGCGACGTCTTTCCGACGCCGTTCGGGGCCACGATGAATGTCGTCCCCGGCCCGAGCCGCAGGTCCAGGTTCTCGTAGGTGCGCCAGTTCTGCAGCGTGAGCCGACGGATCACGCATCTCCCCGTTCGGTCTGGTCCCGGTCGGTCAGGTCGTCTAGGACGCGGTCGACCTGCTCGCCCGCCAAGATTGCCTCGATGCCCGCCGCCAGGCGTGCCGCCAGGTCACCAGGAAGCCGGCCCCCGGCTGACTTCTTCGCCGGGGTCCTCGCCCGGCGGTACTGGGCCGCACGCCGGCGACCGCGTCACCGGCGCTGCGCCCGGCGAGCCCGGCGATGTCGATGTCGTCGATCCGCGTCGTGACCGGCTCGGTGACCTCCCAGGCGGGCGCCTGGCTGTCGAGGTACTTCACGACGGCGTCAACGACGGGCAGTGGCTCGCGGGCGATCCTCGGTGCCGTCACGCGGCCGGTGGGCGTCTCGTAGGCGGCGCGCAGGTCCGCGACCTTGAGAACCACGGCTGGCCAGTCGAGCCGGCCGCCAGTTTTGCTGGTGATCGCTATTGCCGCCGCGTCCGGCTCGAGCCGGGCCACGTTCAGGCACGCATCGGCCAGGGCCGACTGCGAGCTAATGACTTCGTCAAGGCCCGCGCCAGCGAGAACGGCGACGATGAGCGAGGTATCAAGGTAAGTCACTCGGGCGCACGGGAAGAGTGATATGTCGGGGCCGACAGGTTCCTGGTGCAATGGCATAGGCAGTACGCGGGCACCGGAATTAAGGAAGGAAAGCTCCGCCGAAAGCAGTCCGGCGATCTCGGACCCGGGCGGGCCGTCGTCGGTCCAGGTGTCGGGCCCTAGGTCGGCGAGCAAGTCGGCGATCACCTGCCGGTACTCAATGCGCTGGTCGTCGTCGCTCTCGATGGGCGGGCCGACCGCGATGCCGGTCGGCACCCTGCCGTCGCGCGCGGCCGCCATCACTTCCTTGACCGCCGTGAATGCGTGCACATAGCCGATTCTTTGCAGCAGGGCGCGTGGCCCCACGTGCCCGCGAATACCGGTAAGCAGTGCCAGTGGTATTCCTAGGGGCGTTGATTCGGGCGGCAGGAAGACTGATTCCTGATCGGCCAATTCGAAGTCGAGGACAACGGGAATGATGTCTATCGCGTCATTGAATACCCGACGTACCCAGCCGAGAATCGGCTCATTGCGCCCGATGCGCCATATCTCCCCGGGTCGGGGCGGGCCTGGGTCCCGTTCTGTAGAAAAGGAAGCGAGAATGACGGGTCCGGGGGAGCAGGCTTCGAGAATCCGGGTGACCGTGTCGTCACTTGGCTCGCCTGGCGCGAGCTCGTGCCACAGGCGGGCCGCCCGGACCCGGCAGGCCACGCAGGCCGTTAGGTGCTGCTGGATCGTGGGGTCTGCTTCGTGACCCGCGAGCTGCAGTGTGCTGGGGTGATCGTAGACGCTCATCGTTCACCCTTTCCCTCAGTGTCGTCACCGTGTCCCAACGTCGTACCCAGGGTGGCTGTCCGGTTCTGCGTCCACTGCTCGCAGCGTCGGCACAGCTCGGCGACCGTGTCGTCGGGCTCCTGGTCGTCGGCGAGCTCGTCATGCAGGCGCGCGGCGAGACGCTGGCGCAACAGCGACGCCTGGGACTTGCGCAGTGTCAGCACGGTGCCGAGGTCGCGCACCGGGAGGTGGAAGCTGGCGAGCAGGATCCGCTCGTTCTCGTTGAGGCTGTCGAAGATCTCCGCCGCCCGGACGGTGCTGCTGGCCTGCACGGCGGGGTCGAGGGCGGGGGAGCGCTCGGCGGCGGTTTCCAGCACGTCGAGCTCGATGGACAGCGGCGTGCGATGGTGGTCCAGCCGGGTCGCGATAACGTGGGCGATGTCGGCGGCGGTGAGGCTGCCACCGGCGGCGGCCAGCACCGCCGTCAGCATCCTGGTGAAGGAGTGGCGGTCGGCTAGCGGGGCGGACCGTCGCTCGCTCGACCATCCGGGGACCGTGACCTCGACGGGGGCCAGCGCGGCGATGAGCGTGGTGTCGGGAACGGCACTGGCGGCGGCGGGGCCGTCCTTGAGCGCCCACCGGGCCACCGTCCCGGTGGCGGCGCCGCCCGCGACGCGAGAGAAAGGCCGGCTCGTCGGTGAGGACCTCGGTGACGCGCCGGACGAGCCGCCCCATGTCGGTCCGGCGGCTGATGTCGCGCAGGTGGTTGATGATGGCCTGCTCCAGGACCCGCTCGAAGCCATGCTCGTCCGCCGACCGGATGGCGATGTCGATGACGCGCCGGGCGCCGCGTGGCCCGTCAAGGAAGTCGTGCGCGCTCTCGGTGACCGCCGAAGGGTCCCAGCGGTCGAAGCCGGGTGGCGGCGGGAAGTTCCGTGCGATCGCCACCAGGTGCACCAGGCGGTACAGCAGGACGGCACCCGTCGGCCCGATCCGCTGCGTGGCGAGCACTTCCTCGCGGGCTGTCATGGCAGTCGAGGTCATGCGAACCGCTCCAGCACGTCCGCCAGGACGACCCGCTCTAGCGGGCCGCGCCAGCGCGCGCCACGGCTCGTCCACAAGGACTTGTCCACCGTGATCACGTTGGTCCACACGCCGCGCTGGTGCAGCCCGAGTTGCGGCGCCGGGCCATGCGGGATGCCTGGCGCCGACCGGTCGCTGGTCCTGTTCACCACCTGGATCCGGGCGCTAGCGAGCCGGGGGACGGCGAGGACCACCACCGGCACGAGGTCAGCGGCGCTGGTGAAGGCGCGGTCCTCGCGAGATCCCAGCAGCTGGGGCGAGACCAGGTAGACGTCCCCTACGTTGGGCAGGTAGGTCGGCTCGGCCGGGCCGAAGGCAGGCATGCGCACCGCGTGGCTCACCTCTGCACACCTCCGTACCGGTTACTGAGCGGACGGGCGTGACTGCCCCCCGTGGACTTTATGATCGGCTTCCACCTACGGTTGAACGTCGCACGGGCTGCATATGTCCGCATGCTCGGCAACTATTTGCCAAACGGTTACGAGATTCCGGCCACCCGCTGCAGCGAGGGTCACGCCCTGGCGCAGGAGGCTCAGATGGGGCACTCAGCCACAAATCCTAGTGGAGCCGCCCACGAGGCTGGCGGACAGACACGCCGCCGAAAAATCCTGAAAAAAGCTGCCCGGAAAGTTGTTGGCGCTAGCCGGGGCGGCGGCTCTTACTGACGTGAGCGGGAGTCAACGGCATCCAGGAGGCGCGCCAAGGGACGCGCACCGCGGACGGCATGCGCAACAGGGGCGCGCATGCCGGCCCCATGCCGAGCCTGCGAGCGGTGACCAGCCCTCGGAGGGCTATCTGGGGAAACTAGCTCTTCGAGGGCTGCTGGGAGGCCGGGCCGGCGTCAGAGGGGGATGTCGGTCCGGCCCCCCGGCATACTGCCGGCCGTGCTCACCAGGGGGACGCCCGCTAGGCCCTTGGCCATACTAGGCAGATGGCACCTTCCCCCTGGCTGGCGCGACCGAGGCTGACAGCGACCTTCGCGCTCACCGCGCTGGCGGCCGTGGCCGGCTGCGCGCACTCCAGCTCTTCCGCTGCCGTGGCCGGCGTGAGCAGCCCCGGCACGTCGGCTACCGCGGACGCCACGGTCGCGAACCCCGCCACGGGCGCCGGCACTTGCGACGCCGGCTACTGCATCCCGGCGAGCTGGGATACAGCCATCGCGACAACCCCGCTGACGGCGATCCACCCGTTCCTCGAGCCGCTCAACGTGATCATCACCGCCCGCTCCACGGTGTCGCTGACGGACCTGCAGGCCGCGCTCGGCGACTGGAAGACCGTGTCCACCACCTCGTCGGCCAGCGCCGGCGGGATCCGCGTCAAGTGCATCTCCTCGGAGGAAGCCGACGTGAACGGCACCGGCTACGTGCCGCAGGCGATGTCCTGGCGGCTGGGCGGCTGCCTTGACGGGAACGTGCGCTCGCTGTCCGGGACCGAAGACCACGTGCGCATCTGGCACCAGGCCGTGCCCGGCAGCGAGCAGGGCGCGTGGATCGCCGCCGCGAGCATCGAGACGATGTGCATCGCCCCGCACGGCGCGCTGGAGCCAGCCGTTGATGACAAGCCGTACGCCATCGTGCATTCCGGCGGGGCCTACCACTGCGTCGACGGCGGCCCCGGCAGCATCACGTCCACGTACCGCGACGGGTACAACGACGGGGCCCAGCTGTTCGTCTCGGCGGTCACCGCCGCCGCCAAGGCCAGGGGCTGGACGCTAACTCAGCAGGTCATCACCCGCCAGGTAACCGCCTCGGCGGGCTTCGGCGAGGGCGGCGTCCCGTTCAGCGGCACCGTCTATGTGCTGACCCTCACGCCATGATCGCGCGGCGTGGGGGCTCCGTGGTGACTCAGCCTTCGCCGACCGCAGCGCGGAACGCCGCGATGGCCGACTCGTCGTCGGGGGCCTCGATGTGGTCCCAGCCCCACTCCACGCCCTCGGTCTCGTAGATGACGTAACGCTCGTGCAGGCGGACCAGGAACTCGCCCGCCACGGGCGAGTCCTCGCTGCCGGAGTCGCAGTCCCAGCGGGACTCGGCGAGCACCGGGATGCTCCACTGCCGCGGGTCCGGGCCATGGTCAGCGACAAGGTGATCCAAGTCGTCTTCCAGTGCGGCCTCGCCCTCCTCCGCTGTGAGATCGGCCTCACTGACGATGACCCAGCCGGTGACCGACCGGCGCCCGGTCACGCAGTCGATGACCCTGCGGCTCGTCGGCGTCAGCACGATGATGACATCCTGGCCGAACTGCGCGCCGAGAGCGAGTGCGTCGGCCTCGCTGAGGCCGGGCACGGCGGCGCCGTGGGCGACGTTGGTCCACGAGGGGTCGGCACCGGTGGCCGGCCACCACTGCAGCCCCCGGCTGGTGCAGCTCGACCGCTAGCGGCGTGCCCGCGATGATCACCGCGATCGTGCGTCCTTCCGGGTCTGGATAGGCGCCCGACGCCTGTAGCGGTGGCCCGGGGAACACGCGGACAGCGCCACCGGGCAACTCGATCCGGACCTCGGTAGTGACGTAGGCCTCCCACGCCGCCGATTGAGCAACCCCAGCCAACACAGCTCCTTTCACAGTGACCATTCTGCAATGACTTCTCGCACCAAGAACCTACCGGCGTGGCGGTAGCGTGGTCGGCGTGTCGGAACTGGTGGTGGAGGTTCAGGGGTTGCGCCTAACCTACGGCAGTGTCGTCGTGCTGGAGGACGTGGACCTGTCCGCCGCCCCGGGCGAGATCGTTGCCGTCATGGGAGTAAACGGGGCGGGCAAGTCGACACTGCTGTCTTGCCTGGCGGGCCTGCGGCGGCCCAACGGCGGCAGCATCAGCGTGCTGGGCGGGCCGCCCCGCGACACCGCCGAGTACTGGCGGCGCGTCGTCCTCGTCGCGGACCTGCCGACCTGGTATCCAGGGCTGACGGTGCGAGAGCACCTTCAGCTCGTCCGGATGACGAACGCGCCGGCCGACGGCTGGGGACTGGACCCCGACGAGCTGATTGACTCGTTCGCACTGACGAGCCGTGCCGACGCCGTGCCGCTCACGCTGTCGTCCGGCCAGCGGCAGCGCCTGTCCCTCGCCTGCGCGCTAGCCCGGCCCAGTGACCTGCTGCTGCTCGACGAGCCCGAGCAGAGCCTGGACGCGGGCTTCCGCAAGCAGCTAGCCTCCTTGCTGCGCGATAGCTACGCGCCCGGCGGCGGGACAGTCGTCATGGCGACCCACGACCTGGAGTTCGCCGAGGTCGCCGGGGCGCGCCGGATCCTCATCGAGGACGGCTACGCGACCGAGGGACCCGCGTGACCTCTAGCACGACCACCCTGGTGGCCAGCGCCACGCCGCGGGTGACCGCAGTACGAAAGTTCACCCGAAGCCAGCGGCAGGGCCGCTGGCTGGACTGGTACGCGGCCGGCTTCGGCATGCTGGTCGCCTGCATCTACCTGGGAAACTTCCTGGTTCAGCCGCTGCGCAGGCTGACCAGCGGCGCGCGAGACCTGCCCGTCGGCCAGGGCGAGGCGGGACTCGCGCTCGTCGTCGCGGCGGCGGCGGGCCTGCTGCTGCTGGCCCAGTCTCTCGGCCCGCTGACATTGTCCCCGGCTGACGCCTCCTGGCTGCTGATGTCTGCGCTGGACCGGCGCGGCGTGCTCCGCCGCTCGCTGCAGGCGCTCACCCTGCTGGCCGCCCCCGCCGGCGCGCTACTCGGCATCCTCGCCCTGGCCATGGCCGGCCCGTACATCCGCGCGTTCGCTCCCGCCCGGCTGGGCGACTGGCTCCTGCTCGCCGCCGTTGCTGGCGGCGCCCTGGCCATCGCCGCTGTCGATGCCCTGGTCCTCCTCCAGCCCTACCCGGGGCGCGCTCGTCTCCCGGTCCGCGCGCTGCTCCAGGTGATCGCCCTGGCCGCTGTGGTCGTCGCGGTCGCGGGCGAGCACTGGACGAGCCTGCCGCGCGCCGTGGCCCGCGGCCTCGCCCCGGTCTCCCTCGCGGACGTGGACGCGGTGACGGTCGCCGCGGTCGCCGTCGCGGTCGCTGCTGGGCTGGCGGCCTGGGCGCGGCTGCGGTCCTTCCCCGCCGATGTGCTGTGGGCCGACTCCGCCCACGCTGGCCGGGTCCGGCTCGCGGCGGCGTTCCTGAACGTCCAGCTGCTTGGCTGGATAGCCGAAGACAACCACTGGCGCCGCCGGGTACTGGTCTCCAGGCCCTGGCCCGCGCGGAAACCTTGGCCGTGGCGGCTGCTGGGCGCCCGGATGTCCCCGGCGTTCCTGCTGGCCTGGGCGGACTGGCGCCGACTGTGGCGGCGGCCGGGGACCTTGCTTGCCTTGGCGGCAAGCGCCGTCGCACCCGCGCTGATCGCCGGGGCGCTCACCGGCGCGGCACGCGGGGTGGTCGGCGCGGTGGTGCTGTTCTTCGGCGGGATCGCCGCTGCCTCACAAGGCTGTGCCGCGCTGCGCCGCGACACCAACGATGTCACGTTGCGCCGCATGCTCGGCGTCGCCCCGCGCCCGGCCCTGGCAGCCCGCGCGGTCCTCCCCGCGCTGCTGGCCGCCGGCTGGCTGGCTCTTGCGCTCGCAGTGCTGGCGTCCGCGGGCGTGCTGCGCGCGAGTGGCGGCTCAGCAGTGCCGGCACCGCTGCTGTGGGTGGCGCTCGGCGCCGTCAGCGGCCCGGGCCTGACGGCGGCCGCCATCCGGCTGGCCCGCACCGCCCCGATCGACGCCGCAGCCCAAGGCGGCCTGGAGACCGGGATGGGCACGACGCCCAGCTGGCTGGTCAGCCGCATCCTCAGCGTCCTGCTCGGCCTCATCGGCACCTTCCCGCTTGTCGCCGAGGTGATCGCTGCCTTCGGCGGCCTCCACGGCGCCAGGGCGGGCCAGCGGGCGGTCGGTAGCCTCTCCCACGGCCTGGGCGGCGGCACCATCGTCGTGCAGGCGGTCCTGTCCGCCGCCCTGCTGTGCTTGTACCTGCTGATCGCATCCGCGCTGGGCTGACCTCGCGGGCAGCGTACCCCGGACGACTGCAAGTGGCAGGAGTACTGGGGACACTACCTGGTCGTGCAGCTCGTCCTCCCAGCCCGCGCATCGGGGCATCGAGCCGCCCCGCAGCCAGTCACCGTCCCTGTCCGGCAGTCGGCTGGCCCTGTCATCGTCAACGCGGCCTTCTTCAGGGCAGCGACCTTCAGGGCAGCGACCTTCAGGGCAGCGACCTTCAGGGCAGCGACGGAAGTAGCGACGTAAGTGATGTGGGAAAGCTCGTTGGCAGGCTGGTCGGAAGGGACGTGGGCAGGCCGGTGGGGATTGAGGTGGGAAGGCTTGTCGGCAGGCTGGTGGGTAGCCACGTCGGCGTCGGAGCCGGGGTGGCTGGAGTCCGGGTGGTTGGCGTGGGGGTGGACTGCGTGGTCGCCGTTGCAGCTGGTGTGCGCATCCCGGGCGTTCCGGTAGCCCCTGGCGCTGGCCTTCCCGGTGTCGTCGATCCGGCCGTCTTTCCCTTGTTCGCCGGGGCGAAGCTTGTGAGCAGCTCATCCCAGTAGGCGTTCTTCACGGTGAACCACGCGGTTGGCGTAGCGACCAGTTCGATCGCATAGGCCTGCTTGCCGGGCGTGGAGATGAAGCCGTGGTCGAGGAAGTGCGTCGGCGCGCCGTCGACGTCATCAAGGAACTCCCACTGTGCGCAGTTGTAGCCGCGGTAGTACACCCGCTGGATGCCGAGCGGAACGTACGACGGGTCGGTCTCGGCCTTCCACGTGGACTGCTCCTCCCAGTCGGCGTACTGGTTCGGCTTCGGGCTCGCCGTGTAGGCGATGACGATCGCCGCATCCGGTTGCGATGGGTCGGTGAACCGCACTTGACTAACCGACCGGTACGTCCGAGTCCAGCCATCGGGCAAGTTGATCGAGAAGCCAGTGGGGTCGGTGTACCGCCACCAGCCCGCTGGGGGTCGTGTCGAGCCGGCCGATGCCGATGAGGCGGGGGACGGGAGCGCCGGTGCCTGCGCGAACTCCTCGGGAGAGATGAACGGGGATCCGGCGGCGACCCGTGCCGCGATTCGGCTGACCGCTGACAGTTCGGGACGGACTATCGCCACCCCGACGACCGCCATGGTGACCCAGACGACACCGCCCGTGGCGGCCACGATGACGGGCGTCCGCTTGCCGTGGTGTGCCTCGGCTTGTTCCAGGTCAGGAACCTGCTGCGGTGCTTGGACCATCTCATCACCCTCTGCCCCCAGGTCCAATGTACTCATAGGTGAGTATCTGGGGCGTTACACGGCGAGACGCTGGCGTGCTTGCTGGCCGCATGTGGAGTCGCCAGTCCTGCCGCGCCTGGCGACGCACCTGGTCACGCCACTGGTACCGCGCGCCGACGACCATTGTCTGATTTGCCAGATTTTCGAATGTCCCAGCGGGCTGATCATGGCAAGTGGGGAGGCGCGAGGTCGGCGTGAGCGCTCCGAGTGGGGCCCCCGGTGCTGGCTGCTCGGGCGGGTGTGTATCGTTGTGCGGACGACACCTCGTGAAACCGTGCAGGGTTCATGGGAGTCCCGCCGATTCGCGGGACGACTGAGACTCCTGTAATGTAGAGGACGTCAGGGAGAAACCCGAAAGCGCAGCCCGAAAGGGCCGTTATTCTGGAGTCACCAGGAAACTGGACGGATCCGGATAAACGATTTGGCGGCAGGGATTCGACCGGGTAAGCTTTGAAAACGAAGCCCCTGAGGAACGCGGTTGTTTTTGCTAGAACACCGTGAACCAGAGGTGTGCGTCCGTACCTTGAGAACTCAACAGCGTGCTAAAAGCCAGTGCATTAAGCACAACCCCGTCATGGGCTTGCGTTTCGCGGGTCGTGATGGTGTGATTTGCCATGGACAGTCCTCGTCTGCTTGGCGGGGGCGTTGCTCTCATGGTTGGCAGGTCTGGCGGTCCTCTTTGCGGGGGGCTTGCCTGTTTGACCTTCAACGGAGAGTTTGATCCTGGCTCAGGACGAACGCTGGCGGCGTGCTTAACACATGCAAGTCGAGCGGAAAGGCCCTTCGGGGTACTCGAGCGGCGAACGGGTGAGTAACACGTGAGCAACCTGCCCCTGGCTCTGGGATAGCTCCGGGAAACCGGGATTAATACTGGACATGACCCTCCTCTGCATGGTGGGGGGTGGAAAGTTCTTCGGCCAGGGAGGGGCTCGCGGCCTATCAGCTTGTTGGCAGGGTAATGGCCTACCAAGGCGACGACGGGTAGCCGGCCTGAGAGGGCGGACGGCCACACTGGGACTGAGACACGGCCCAGACTCCTACGGGAGGCAGCAGTGGGGAATATTGCGCAATGGGCGAAAGCCTGACGCAGCGACGCCGCGTGCGGGATGACGGCCTTCGGGTTGTAAACCGCTTTCAGCAGGGACGAATTCAGACGGTACCTGCAGAAGAAGCGCCGGCTAACTACGTGCCAGCAGCCGCGGTAATACGTAGGGCGCAAGCGTTGTCCGGAATTATTGGGCGTAAAGAGCTCGTAGGCGGCCTGTTGCGTCCGCTGTGAAATCCCGGGGCTTAACCCCGGGCGTGCAGTGGATACGGGCGGGCTAGAGGCAGGCAGGGGAGAACGGAATTCCTGGTGTAGCGGTGAAATGCGCAGATATCAGGAGGAACACCGGTGGCGAAGGCGGTTCTCTGGGCCTGTTCTGACGCTGAGGAGCGAAAGCGTGGGGAGCGAACAGGATTAGATACCCTGGTAGTCCACGCCGTAAACGTTGGGCGCTAGGTGTGGGTCCCTTCCACGGGGTCTGTGCCGCAGCTAACGCATTAAGCGCCCCGCCTGGGGAGTACGGCCGCAAGGCTAAAACTCAAAGGAATTGACGGGGGCCCGCACAAGCGGCGGAGCATGTTGCTTAATTCGACGCAACGCGAAGAACCTTACCAAGGCTTGACATGGCCTCAAAAGCCGCAGAGATGCGGTGTCCGCAAGGGGGGGTCACAGGTGGTGCATGGCTGTCGTCAGCTCGTGTCGTGAGATGTTGGGTTAAGTCCCGCAACGAGCGCAACCCTCGTCCTGTGTTGCCAGCGGGTAATGCCGGGGACTCACGGGAGACTGCCGGGGTCAACTCGGAGGAAGGTGGGGATGACGTCAAGTCATCATGCCCCTTATGTCTTGGGCTGCAAACATGCTACAATGGCCGGTACAAAGGGCTGCGATGCCGTGAGGCGGAGCGAATCCCGGAAAGCCGGCCTCAGTTCGGATCGGGGTCTGCAACTCGACCCCGTGAAGTCGGAGTCGCTAGTAATCGCGAATCAGCAACGTCGCGGTGAATACGTTCCCGGGCCTTGTACACACCGCCCGTCACGTCACGAAAGTTGGCAACACCCGAAGCCGGTGGCCGAACCCGCAAGGGACGGAGCCGTCGAAGGTGGGGCTGGCGATTGGGACGAAGTCGTAACAAGGTAGCCGTACCGGAAGGTGCGGCTGGATCACCTCCTTTCTAAGGAGCACCTGGCGCCGTCAGGCAGCGATCGTCTGCCTCGGCGTCCACTGCTTTCCTAGTGGAGCACTGGTTATTCATCGAGCTGCTGCGGCATGGCCGCGGCTAGTACGCTCCCTGGGCTTGCTCTAGTCGGGCGGAGTCCGGGTCGCGGAACGAGCTGCCAGGCATGGGTGGCTGGATGAGCACGCTGTTGGGCCCTGAGGGCACGGCCGTTGTCCCCGTACGGGGGCGCTGGCTGGGGTCTTCGGAAGCGGCCAGGAGCCGGGCTGTCGCGGATGCGACGGCAAGGTCCTGGCCCGTCCGTATCTTGAGAACTGCACAGTGGACGCGAGCATCTTCTTCTTAGAAGTGTCTGTAGTGATTTTTGCTAAGTTACTAAGGGCGCACGGTGGATGCCTTGGCATCAGGAGCCGATGAAGGACGTTGGAGCCTGCGATAAGCCTCGGGGAGTCGGCAACCAGACTGTGATCCGAGGGTGTCCGAATGGGGAAACCCGGCGGCCGTAGATGGCCGTCGCCCCTGCCTGAACGCATAGGGCAGGTGGCGGTAACGCGGGGAAGTGAAACATCTCAGTACCCGCAGGAAGAGAAAGCAAAAGCGATTCCGCTAGTAGTGGTGAGCGAACGCGGAAGAGGCTAAACCTGGTACGTGCTAAAGCCAGCAAGCGTTGCGTGCCGGGGGTAGAGGGACCGTCCAGCTGGGGTTGCTGATCCAGCGGGGAGTTACAAATCGCGTTGGTAGTGGAAGGTTCTGGAAAGTTCCGCCACAGCGGGTGACAGCCCCGTACATTAAACCGGCGTGACTCCCGGGCGTGTTCCCGAGTAGCACGGGGCCCGAGAAATCTCGTGTGAATCTGGGAGGACCACCTCCTAAGCCTAAATACTCCCTGATGACCGATAGTGAACTAGTACCGTGAGGGAAAGGTGAAAAGCACCCCGGTGAGGGGTCGTGAAATAGTACCTGAAACCGTGTGCCTACAAGCCGTGGGAGCTTGCCCTTTCGGGGGCGTGATGTGACCGCGTGCCTTTTGAAGAATGAGCCTGCGAGTTACGGTGCGTGGCGAGGTTAACCGGAGACGGGTAGCCGTAGCGAAGGCGAGTCTGAACAGGGCGTTCAGTCGCGTGCTGTAGACCCGAAGCGGAGTGATCTACGCATGGGCAGGGTGAAGCGCGGGTAAGACCGCGTGGAGGCCCGAACCCACCAGGGTTGAAAACCTGGGGGATGACCTGTGCGTAGGGGTGAAAGGCCAATCAAACTCCGTGATAGCTGGTTCTCCCCGAAATGCATTTAGGTGCAGCGTCGCGTGTTCCTTCCCGGAGGTAGAGCTACTGGTTGGCCTAGGGGGCCGACAAGCTTACTGAAGTCAGCCAAACTCCGAATGCCGGGAAGCCAGAGCGCGGCAGTGAGACTGCGGGCGATAAGGTTCGTAGTCGAGAGGGAAACAGCCCAGACCACCGGCTAAGGCCCCTAAGCGCATGCTAAGTGGGAAAGGATGTGGAGTCGCGAAGACAACCAGGAGGTTGGCTTAGAAGCAGCCACCCTTGAAAGAGTGCGTAATAGCTCACTGGTCAAGTGATTCCGCGCCGACAATGTAACGGGGCGCAAGCATGCCGCCGAAGCCGTGGCAGTGACCTTCGGGTTGCTGGGTAGGGGAGCGTCGTGTTGCGAGTGAAGCGGCGGGGGAACCCAGCCGTGGACGCGTCACGAGTGAGAATGCAGGCATGAGTAGCGAAAGAGGAGTGAGAAACTCCTCCGCCGGATGACCAAGGGTTCCTGGGGCAGGCTAATCCGCCCAGGGTAAGTCGGGACCTAAGGCGAGGCCGACAGGCGTAGTCGATGGACAACGGGTTGATATTCCCGTACCCGCGTGGGACCGCCCATGCTGAATCCGTGATGCTAAGCGCGTGAGGCCTGGGATTCCTTCGGGATGACCTTGCCGGGCGCGTGGCCCGATCGGGTAGTAGGCAAGCTGGTGGGGTGACGCAGGAGGGTAGCTGTACCGGGCGGTGGTAGTCCCGGGGTAAGGGCGTAGGGCGCCGCGCAGGCAAATCCGCGCGGCACGTGCCTGAGACCTGATGCCGAGCCGTTAGGCGAAGTCAGTGATCCCATGCTGCCAAGAAAAACCTCGCAGCGAGGTCTTAAGCGGCCCGTACCCTAAACCGACTCAGGTGGTCAGGTAGAGAATACCAAGGCGATCGGGTGAACTGTGGTCAAGGAACTAGGCAAATTGTCCCCGTAACTTTGGAATAAGGGGAGCCCTGTGCGGTGATGGCACTTGCTGCCTGAGCTGTGCGGGGTCGCAGATACCAGGGGGAAGCGACTGTTTACTAAAAACACAGGACCGTGCGAAGCCGCAAGGCGATGTATACGGTCTGACGCCTGCCCGGTGCCGGAACGTTAAGGGGACGGGTCAGCCCTCCGGGGCGAAGCTCAGAACTTAAGCGCCGGTAAACGGCGGTGGTAACTATAACCATCCTAAGGTAGCGAAATTCCTTGTCGGGTAAGTTCCGACCTGCACGAATGGCGTAACGACTTCCCCGCTGTCTCAACCACAGGCCCGGCGAAATTGCACTACGAGTAAAGATGCTCGTTTCGCGCAGCAGGACGGAAAGACCCCGGGACCTTTACTGCAGCTTGACATTGGTGTTCGGGACGGCTTGTGTAGGATAGGCGGGAGACTGGGAAGCTCAGACGCTAGTCTGGGCGGAGTCACTGGTGAAATACCGCTCTGGTCGTTCTGGGTGTCTAACCTCGGCCCGTGATCCGGGTCAGGGACAGTGTCTGGCGGGTAGTTTAACTGGGGCGGTTGCCTCCCAAAAGGTAACGGAGGCGCCCAAAGGTACCCTCAGCCTGGTCGGTAACCAGGTGCCGAGTGCAAGTGCACAAGGGTGCTTGACTGTGAGACAGACATGTCGAGCAGGAGCGAAAGCTGGGACTAGTGATCCGGCGGCAGCTTGTGGAAGCGCCGTCGCTTAACGGCTAAAAGGTACCCCGGGGATAACAGGCTGATCTTGCCCAAGAGTCCATATCGACGGCATGGTTTGGCACCTCGATGTCGGCTCGTCGCATCCTGGGGCTGGAGCAGGTCCCAAGGGTTAGGCTGTTCGCCTATTAAAGCGGTACGCGAGCTGGGTTTAGAACGTCGTGAGACAGTTCGGTCCCTATCCGCTGCGCGCGCAGGAACCTTGAGAAGGGCTGTCCCTAGTACGAGAGGACCGGGACGGACAGACCTCTGGTGTGCCAGTTGTCCTGCCAAGGGCACGGCTGGTTGGCTACGTCTGGAAGGGATAACCGCTGAAAGCATCTAAGCGGGAAGCTCGCTTCAAGATGAGGGTTCCCACAGGGTTAACCTGGTAAGGCCCCCAGCAGACCACTGGGTTGATAGGCCGGACGTGGAAGCGCCGCAAGGCGTGAAGCTGACCGGTACTAACAGGCCGAGGGCTTAGCATCACCACTACATACTTGCGTCCACTGTGCGGTTCTGGAGATACGGGCATACATCTCCATAGCGTTACGGCGGCCATAGCGAAAGGGAAACACCCGGTCCCATCCCGAACCCGGAAGTTAAGCCTTTCAGCGCCGATGGTACTGCAGGGGAGGCCCTGCGGGAGAGTAGGACACCGCCGGACATACCTTCACAAAGCACGAGAGCCGCTCCCCGGCCACAACCGGGTCGAGCGGCTCTCGCGCTTTCTCGCGCCCTCCTGCGCCAGCGAGCTTTCCCACGCCACCGGGCCAGCCCGCCAGCCCGCTCCCATCCCATCTCGCCTCGCTGGCGTACCTGCCCCCTCACCGATGCAGCCCGCAACCGCCCGCACGCCGGCGAAGCCGGCCCGCAGCCGCAGGAGCGTCAGAACGTTCCCGGGTCGAAGGCGCAGGAGCATCAGCACTCCCTGAGCCGCTGACGCAGTTGAGTCAGAACGTTCAGGGTCGCAGCCGCAATTGAGTCAGAACGCTCACGGGTCGAAGGCGCAGGAGCGTCAGAACGTTCCCGGGTCGAAGGCGCAGGAGCATCAGCACTCCCTGAGCCGCTGGCGCAGTTGAGTCAGAACGTTCAGGGTCGCTGACGCAGTTGAGTCAGAACGTTCAGGGTCGCTGGCGCGGTTGAGTCAGAACGTTCAGGGTCGCTGGCGCGGTTGAGTCAGAACACTTCCGGGTCGCTGGCGCAGGAGCGTCAGGACGCTCACGGGTCGCTGGCGCAGGAGCGTCAGGACATCCCTGAGTCGCAGGCGAAGGAGGCGTTGGGGAAGGGGCGCTTGGCTAGTCCTGGCCGGAAGACTTGCCGGCTACTGAGTAGATGACCTTGGTGTTGCGGGTCTTGAGGAAGTCCTCGAGCGACTCGCCGCGCATCGCCGCGTACACGTGCAGATTGGAAATGCCCGTAACCGCGGCCAGTTTCTCCAGCATGAAGAAGATGACGCCGTAGTGGATCATCCCCGGCCAGTCGCGCCGCCGGATCAGGTCCCGCTCCTGCTCGGTGAGGTCCGCCTCCGCCAGCGAGGTCTCCTCGTCGGCGAGGAACTTGGCCCGGTGCTCCGGCGAGACCATCGCGTGCAGGTACTTGTTGATCCGGTATGCCCTTACCGACCGCGGGATGTCGAATGGGTACGTGCCGGTCATGGTCTCGATGCCGCGCAGTTGCTCAGCCATCTTCTCCAGGTGCCGTTCGTGCATGCCCTCGGGCAGGGCCGGGGCGGCCTCGTTTTCCAGCACCAGTGTCGCGATGCCGGTCATCGACGGCAGGTAGTACGAGCTGTGTACCCGGCGTACCTGCTCCGACAGTGCCCCGCGCATTACCAGCCACATGATGACCTCGGCGCCCTCGAATCCGCCTAGGCGGGCATACTCAGCGTGCGTCATCTCGGCCAGCGCCGACGGGTCGTCGGTGATCGCGTCCAGGAATCGGGTGTCCCATTCGGGGTTGTTGAACCCCGCGCCCTCGCCGTGGACCTGATGGGACAGGCCACCGGTCGACACGACCACCACCGAGATGTCCTCGGGGTAGCTCTCGATGGCACGACGTAGCGCCTTGCCCATCTTGTAGCAGCGCGCCGCCGTCGGGATCGGGAACTGCAGCACGCCGACCTGCAATGGCACCACCTGGGTGGACCACGACGACTCGTCGTGGTCAAGCAGCACCGACATCGGCGAGAAGAAGCCGTGGTCCAGCGGCTTGTCCTGGAAGTACGACAGGTCGAACTCGTCGGTGACGAGCGAGGACGCAATGTGCGCCGCGAGCTTGGGGTCGCCCTGGATCGGCGGCAGTGCCCGCGGTGAGCCGCCCTCATCCGCCACAGCGTAGGACTCGCCGATGCCAAGCGTGAACGCGGAGTAGTGGTCGAAGAAAAATGACGTCACATGATCGTTGAAGATGTACACGATGGCGTCGGGCTTCTTGTCCCGGAACCACTCCTGCACCGGCTGGAACGCCTGGAAGATAGGTGCCCACGCGGGGTCGTCCTGCTTGTGCTGGTCGTAGGCGAAGCCGATGGTGGGGGTGTGTGAGGCAGCGACGCCTCCGACGATCCGGGCCATGAGAGCGACCTTAATGCTTGTCTTCGAGCTGCTGTACGCCGAGTCCCTCGCTGCCGCGACAAGACCTGGGCACCCGCTATTGGCCGCAGGCCGCTGACGTCGGCGACCGGGACGGTGAGTATGCCGCCGATCGCCGATGGTGCATCGGCGAGCCTCCAATTGCCCGCGCGCTATGTTTGCTACTGGGCCGCGCGAATGCGGCGCTGCAGGCGCTGGCGGGCCTCCAGGACGCCGGGCTCGCCCAGGAAGACCGCGTCGAGGACGCCGAGGGACTGGCGAACCGCCAGCCGGGCACTTGCCGACATGGCGCCAAAGCGATCCCGGGCTTCGGCGATAGCCGGCACCTTCTCGCGATACAGGGCGATCGCCCAGTCGGGCAGCGTCGCGATCGCGGCGTCCGCGATGTCGCGCCACAGTCGCGCAGCCTCAGGGTCGTCGTCGCCGCCAAGGCCGGCCCTTCCACGTAGTCCAGCAGGGATGACGTCGCGGAGGCGGCCGCCGGGGTGCACATCAATTCCGGCCGGACGGCCTCGAAGTACGCGTCCAGTTCGGCGACCGTGCGGGGGGCGATGCCGGCCGGGATGCCAATGAGCTCGGCGGCGGCCACCTGCTCGCGTAGGTAGGAGTCCGCGTCGCCGGCGCTGATCGAGCCGTACAGCCGGGTGCAGGCCAAGGTGGAGTCGACAAGGGCGTTATGGACCCATAGCAGCAGCGCGGGGTCGCCGGCCGCATACGGCTGCCTGGTCGCGGGGTCGGTGCCCTTGACGTAGGAGTGGATCTTGCGGACCCGGGCAGCGGCAGCGGACGCGGCGGCCGTGTCGCCGACGCTGACCGTGACCTCATAGGCCGACGTGGACGCCAGCCGCGCGCCGGGGTCGGCGCGCCAGGAGCTGTGCTGGTCGACGCCGGCCATCGCCAGCGGGTGCAGCGCCTGCAGCAGCAGCGCGCGGATCCCGATGACCGGCGTCGTCATGCTGCCGGTCAGTCGCCATGTGACGCTGCGCGGCCCGAAGAGCCCGTCGTCGGCCGGGCGCTCGGGCACACTGGCGGCGAACGCCTGCGCGCCTCGCTCAAGCAGCCCGGTGGAGCTGGGGGCAGTCTCGCCAGGATTCATCGACATGTCCCAAGCCTAAGCGCGAAGACGAGGCGCGGGGCTTACCGGAGATCGGCACGTACTCGGGGTGCGGGGTGCATGCAGGGATCAGTGCCTTCTGTCTGGCCTGGGCGGAAGGTGGCCAGCGCGGGCGCCGCTAAGGCGCTCCGGCGGTAGCTGTGAGCGCTGCGACCTGCCACGGGCCACCCAGACTGTGGCTCAGCGTTGCCTTGTAGCCGATCACGCGCACCGTAGCGTCGGTCAGCCAGGTGCCGGTCAGCGACTGCCGTGCCACCGCCCTGCTCCAGACCGTAACCTCAGCACTGACCGTAGCGGCGGCCCCTTCTACCTTCACGTTCCCGAACGATATGCGCGTCACTCCCGACCCCAGGTTGATGATGTACGCGTCGGCGTCCAAGGCCATCGCCCTGGCCAGTGCCCTGCGCTCGGCCGCCGCTTGAGGCGGCCCGAAGTACCTCATGATCGCGGCTGTCCCCGATGCCGTCAGGTCGCTCATCAAGGTGGCGGAAAAGCGCGGAACCGGCTGCCGCATCGCGATGGCCGACACGACGGTCATCCGATAGGCCGCCGGCGGAGAACCGAATGACGCGACGGCGTTGATGGCCGCCGTGAACCTCGCCTTCACCGCGGCCACGGCAGGCGCCGATGCCTGACGGCTCGCCGCGGACGCCGTGGCCTGGCCGCAGATCCGCCCGCAGCCAGCGCCCAGCCCGCTCGGCTTGATCGCGCACCCGCATATCCCCGTGGTGATGGCAGCACCAGCAGCCACGGCCGCGATCGCGGTATTAATGCGTCCCTGCATGAGCATCTTTGCCACTCTCCAAAGATTTGCCCAGCATCGAGTCTAGACATCTATCAATCAGTTCGAGGGTGATCCGGGGTAATGGCGCTCACGGGCGCTCACGAGTTGAAGGCCGCTGGCAAGGTTGAGTGAAATCGCCTACTAAACCATCCCATAAGACATATATACAGATTTAACCACCATATTCCATCGTGGTGGCGGCGGACAGCGATAGTACCGGCGTAATTGCGTGGCATTCGGTAACGTAGCCACATGTCGAGCCATGAGCTAGTCGATCGCGTTGCCGAGCTTCGGCGGGCGGGCCGTGCCCCTCAGGAGATCGCCCGCGCGCTCGGCCTGGGGCCCGCCGAGGTTATGCTGCTGATCCGGGCCGTGGCCGCGACGGTGCCCAAGCGGGAGGCGCCACTGGCCGGCTGCTGGGTGACTGACCACTGGGCTTACAGGCTGACCGTCACGGGACACCCGAACTGGCCGGGCATGTCGCCGCCGGAGCCGGGGCAGGACGCCTGCGGGCTGGTCGGCGTTCTCGTCGCGCGCGACACCGGCAGCAACGCGACGGTGTGCGGGTACCTGGTCGACGCCTGGTGCCTGGGCGTCAAGGACACCACCGGGCCCTCGTCGGTTGACCGGCGCAAGCTGCCCCAGTTCGTGCACAGGTTCTTCAGCACGTGGACCTCCCCGTCGCTGCCCGCGCCGCTGGAGATGGCCCGCCACGTGGTGTTCGGCGCGGTCGATTACGCCCGGGGGATGGGCCTGGAGCCGCACCCTGACTTCGCTAGAGGCGCGTCGCTGCTGGGGCAGTGGTCTGCTGGCAGCAGCGACGTCACGTTCGGCATGGACGGCAAGCCGATGTACATCAGCGGACCGCACGACGACGCCTACGGCGTCATGGCCAGGCTGCGCGCGGGGGTCGGCGACGGCAACTTCGGCTTCGTGGTCCAGTCGGGCCCGCCCGCGACCGTCTAGCGCCGGCTGCCAGGCAGGCCCGCCGGTGCCGGTCCCTGGCCGCGTCACGATCTGCGCTGTATCGTCCGGTCATGCTCTGTGGCACATCGACGGCTGGCACATCGCAGGATCCGCCAGGCCTGGACCTCACCCGGCTCGCCGACTGGCTCGTGACGCTGCCTGACAAGACAGTGCTGCCTGACAAGACAGTGCTGCCTGACAAGACAGTGCTGCCCGAAAAGACAGTTACCGGCCCGCTGAAGGCCACGCTGCTCGCCGGCGGCAAGTCCAACCTCACCTACGAGGTCAGCGACGGCGAGCAAAGCTGGGTGCTGCGGCGGCCGCCACTGGGCCACGTGCTGGCTACCGCGCACGACATGGCGCGCGAGTACCGGGTCATGTCCGCGTTGCGGGGCACCGGCGTCCCGGTCCCGAAGACGTACGCGCTGTGCCACGACGCCGAGGTCATCGGCGCCCCCTTCTACCTCATGGAGCGGGTCGAGGGGACCGCCTACCGGTGGGCCAGCCAACTGGAGCCGCTTGGCCCCGAGCGGGCCCGCAAGATCTCCGAGGACCTGATCGACACCCTTGTGGCGCTGCACGCCGTCGATCCCGCGAGTGTCGGCCTGGCCGACTTCGGACGAGCCGACGGCTTCCTCGCCCGGCAGGTCAGCCGGTGGAAGAAGCAACTGGACGCCTCCCACTGCCGCGACCTGCCTGCCGCGGCGCAGTTGCACGCGTCGCTGGCCGCCAGCGTCCCGCAGCAGTCCCCGGACGGCATCGTGCACGGCGACTACCGGCTCGACAACGTCTTGACCGCCGCCGATGACCGTCTGGTCGCGGTGCTGGACTGGGAGATGGCCACGCTCGGCGACCCGCTCACCGACCTGGCGCTCATGAGCATTTACCAGCGCTTCGCCGACGTCATGGGCGGGTCGATCGCGGACGCGTCGTCGGCACCGGGATTCCTGGCTGAAGACGAGGTCATCGCCCGGTACGCCGCCGCCAGCCACCGCGACCTCGCGCACTTCGGCTTCTACCTGGGGCTGGCCGCGTTCAAGCTGGCGGTGATCGCCGAGGGCATTTACTACCGCCATCTGCACGGGCAGACAGTAGGGGCCGGGTTCGAGGCAGTGAACACTATTACCGAGCCGCTGCTTGAAGCGGGAATTAGTTTCGTTCGGGAGGGCTAAATGGATTTCGCTCTTGATGCAAAGACCGAGGAGCTGCGGCAGGCGCTCGGTGAATTCATGGACAGCCACGTCTACCCGGCGGAGGCAATTTTCCACGAGCAGCTCGCGCAGCTGACGGACCGGTGGGCGTGGGACTCGGTGCCGGTCCTGGCGCAGCTGCGAACCGAGGCGCGCAAGCGCGGCCTGTGGAACTTGTTCCTGCCCGGCGAGCACGGCGCCGGGCTGACGAACCTGCAGTACGCGCCGCTGGCGGAGATCACCGGCCGGAGCCTGGCGATCGCGCCCGCCGCGCTGAACTGCTCCGCACCCGATACCGGCAACATGGAGCTGCTCGCACAGTTCGGCTCGCTGGAGCAGAAAGAGCGGTGGCTACGGCCGCTGCTGAACGGGGACATCCGCTCGTGCTTCGCGATGAGCGAGCCCGACGCGGCGTCCTCGGACGCGACCAATATCGCCACCAGCATCGAACGCGTCGGTGGCGACTACGTCATCAATGGCCGCAAGTGGTTCATCACCGGCGCGATGAACCCCAACGCGAAGATCTTCATCGTCATGGGGAAGACCGACCCCCAGGCGCAGCGGCACCGCCAGCAGTCCATGGTCCTGGTTCCCCGCGACACGCCCGGACTGCAGGTCCTGCGGGGGATGGAGATCTTCGGGTATGACGATCACGGCCACGGCGGCCATGCCGAGATGGTGCTGCGCGATGTCCGGGTCCCCGCCGCCAGCATTGTCGGTGGCGAGGGCGACGGGTTCGCGATCGCGCAGGCCAGGCTCGGTCCGGGCCGTATTCACCACTGCATGCGGTCGATCGGGGTGGCCGAGCGGGCGATCGAGCTGATGTGCCAGCGGGCCTGCGCGCGCGTCGCCTTCGGCAAGCCACTGGCCGACCAGGGCGTGATCCGCGAGTGGATCGCGCAGTCCCGGGTGCGGATCGAGCAGTTGCGGCTGCTGGTGCTCAAGACCGCGTGGCTGATGGACTCCAAGGGCGCGAAGGCCGCCCACACGGAGATCCAGGCGATCAAGATCGCCACCCCGCAAACCGTCGCGTGGATCCTCGACAAGGCCATCCAGGTTCATGGCGCGGCCGGCCTGTCCCAGGACTTCCCGCTGGCCGCCGCCTACGCGAGCATCCGCACGCTGCGCTTCGCCGACGGCCCCGACGAGGTCCACAAGAACGCCCTAGCCCGCGCCGAGCTCCGCCGCCAGGCGGCGAGGGGGGCAGTGATGGGCTAGGGGCATAGCGTCCTGTAGGCGACGATGTTCACGCCGACAGCGACGCGATCACCTGCCGACGGACGCGGTCTAGGTCGCCGCCCAGCCTGGTGAGTACCTGGGCGGCCACCCCCTGGCCCTCGCGGGTGAGGCCGAGCAGGATGTGCTCGGTGCCGATGTAGGTATGGCCCATCTGCAGCGACTCGCGGAGCGCTAGCTCAAGACCCTTCTTGGCACACGGCGTGAAGCGAATGTGCCCCTCCGGTGGCTGCAGGCCACGGCCGACGATCTCCTCAGTCTGCAGGCGAACCGCCTCCAGGCTGATGCCCAGCGACTCCAGCGCCTTGGCCGCCACGCCCTCGCCCTCGCGGATGAGGCCGAGCAGGATGTGCTCGGTGCCAACGTAGTTGTGGTCGAGCAGCCTGGCTTCCTCTTGCGCGAAGACGACAACCCGCCGCGCTCGGTCGGTGAACCGTTCGAACATCGCTTGATCGCCTCCGGGACGAGGGTTGCGCCGCGCTTGTGATGGTAAATGCCCCGTTTAGGCACCAGCTAGCCCATGATCGCGGTAATGGCCCTAGTCTGTTCGCATGCAATACCTGGTGCAGGAGCGCCTGTGCTCGATTGACGGGCGCTCCGCCGACACCTACCGCGACGTCCGCGCTGGCTAACCGGATCTCCGTCGCAGGCCCCTCAGGAACTGAGAAGATCGTCCAGGGCCCAGCTGATTTCGTCATGGCAACCGCAAGGAGCGTGGATGAGCGTTAGTTCCCAGACACCGGACACTGGTCGGACGGCCGCCGCAGCCGGCTCCGGGGCAACCCGGGCGGGTGACCGTGACCCGGCGGGCCTGCTGCTGGCCCGGCTCAGCGTGGCACCCACGCTGGTCGCGACGGCGTTCCTGCTCGCCGGGTTCCCGCTGCTGGCCGTCGGCTGGTTCCATCCGGTCCCGGTGATCGCGCTGACCGTGATCCTGGCGGCGGCGGGAGCTCCGCTCGGCCTGGCCCGGCTGCCCGGGCTGCGGCCGGGCGTGACGGTGTCGGACCTGCGCCTGTGGGCGCAGCCAGGCGACCCCACCGGGGGCCGGGACACGCGGCGCACGCCCTGGTGGGCAGTGGCGGGCGTGCTGGTGATCGCGGCCGGGTTCTTCGTCTTCCAGGCGGCCTATCACTCCCAGTTCCTCATCATGGACCGTGACCCCGGCTCGTATATGCAGTTCGCGGCCTGGATCGAGCGCCATGGGTCGCTGCCCATCTCGACCAGCCTCCCGGCGTTTGGCGCGGCGAAGGGCATCAACTTCACCGGGTTCGCCATCTACCAGGAGGGGAGCGCGAACTTGATTACCCCGCAGTTCATGGCGGGGCTGCCGATGGCGCTGTCGGTGGGATTCTGGTTTGGCGGGGTCAACGGGGCGCTGCTGCTCGCGCCGCTGTTCGGGGCGCTGGCGGTCCTCGTGTTCGGCGGCCTGGCCGCGCGCCTGCTCGGGGCGCGCTGGGCGCCGCTGGCCGCGCTGGTGATCGCGATCTCCGAGCCGCTGATGTTCACCAGCCGGTCCACCTACAGCGAGCCGCTGGCGTTCATCGTGTTCCTTGGCGCCTTGTCCCTGGTCATCGACTCGCTGCGCATCGAGCGGGGCACGTCGGCGCTGGCCACGGTGAGCGGTCCGCTCGGCGGGCTGCGGGGGCGCGTCGCCCAATGGGACAGCGCCCGGGTGCTGGCGCTGCTGGGCGGCCTGGGACTTGGCATCTCCCTGCTGGTGCGCATTGACGCCCCCGCCGACTTGCTGCCAATCATCCCGTACCTCGGGCTGCTACTGCTGCGCCGCCAGCGGCAGGCGACGCCGATCATCATCGGGATGGCGATCGGCTGGGTGTGGGGCTGGTACGACGCGATCTTCGTCAGCTTCCCCTACGTGTTCCAGACGAACAAGTCGTCGTCGATCCCGATGATCGAGATCATCGGGATCGTCGTGGTCCTGACGGTGGCCGTCGGCCTGTGGCTGCGGCGGCGGACGAGGGTCACCGGCGCTCTGCCGCAGGTCGGCGAGCACTGGTGGCTGCCCCGCTGGCTGCCCGCGTTCGTGGTGATCCTTCCGTTCATCGTGCTGGCGGCCTTCGAAGCCAGGGCGCGCTTCCAGACGGACTACGTCAAGCTGTTCTACGCCCAGTTGGCCCTGCACTGGGTGTACTGGTACCTGGGCGGCCCGGCGATCGCGCTCAGCCGGCGTCGGGGCGGCCGCCCTGGGGTACGGCTGCCTGCGTGGCCGGTGGCCTTCGTGGGCGCTGCCGCTGATGATGTTCAGCTGGAGCATCGTCTTGTTCCTCTACCGGCCCGGGATCTCAGGCGACCAGCCGTGGGCCAGCCGACGCCTCGTGCCGGCCGTGCTGCCGGGCTTCATCCTGCTCGCGGTGTGGGCGGTGGCCTGGGCCTGCGGCAAGCTGCGGCGCGGGGAGGTGCGCCTGCCATCTCGCCTGGGCGCGCTCGCCACGTGGCTGACCGGAAGCCGCCGTGGCCTGGCCGCCGCCGCCCTAGCCTCGGCTTGCGCGCTGCTGCTCGTGGTTCCGACCGGGCTCGGCGCACGCGGGACCGCGCTGAAGCGGACGTACACGAACCAGGTGGCGGCCATCTACGGGATCTGCGCGCAGCTCCCCAGTAACGCGTCGGTGCTCGTCATCGACGGGCCAATGGCCGACCGGTGGGCCCAGCCGATCCGGGGCATGTGCAACGTGCCGGTCGCCCGCTTCACCGACAACGCCAACATGTACAAGGACCCAGCCGCGCCGACGGCGCTGGTGGCGAGCGCTATCGCCAGCATCGAGAAGATCGGGCGGCGGCCAGTGCTGCTCGCCGGGGAGCAGCAGGAACTGGTCCCCTTCGCGAGTGAGGGGGCCATTACCCATGTGGTGAACGCGAAGACGACCGAAGACGGCAGGTACTACTTCTCCGCGCCCTCCAACGTCATCAAGGCAACCCTGAGCGCCTGGATGTGGCAGCCGACCGGATGACCCGCTCCGCTCGTGGGCCTGCAGTCACCCCCTGCCGGGAGCGACCCGGAACCACACGTGCTTGCCGGCCCCGGTTAGCCCGGCGGCACCGGCGCTGCAGGCACCGCAGTCGGCAGGGAACAAGGCGGCGACGATCCGCAGGCCGCGACCGCGCTCGGACGAGAAGGGGTCCGCCGTCATGGGGTCGGCGAGTAGCCGCGCGACCTCGTCGTGGTCGCTGCCGCCATCGGCCACGGCGAACGTGACGGCGTCGCCCGTGACGCTGACGCGAAGCTCATAAGGGCCGGGGGCGTGCAGGCGGGCGTTGACGACGAGCTCCTGGATCGCCAGCTCGGCGTCGTCGCGCCGGCCGGGACTGGCGCCAAGGCCGGCCAGCACGCTGGTCACGACATGGCGGGCGAGCGACTCGGGCCGCGCCCCCTCCAGTGGCCACGGGGCCGTGCCGCTTGGCCTACGCTCGCCGTCCGCCGCGGTGGCGAGCGGCTGCTCACGAAGTGACTGCTTACGAAGTGACTGCCTTCCGGGTCCTCGCCGGACTAGGTCAGTATCGGTGACGCCTTCTGCCATCGATGCCTCAACTGCTCCCGTATCGAGCGCTCCGGTGCTTCTGCGCCCCCGGTGAGGCCGCAGCCCGGCTCCGCAACCCAGGACTGACAGCCGGTGAAGGGTTACCGGCTGGCCCCTGTGACGTCCTGAATCGGGGAGTTCGGGGGTGAGCGACTGGTTGCAACGCTACGTATGCAATTGCGCGGCGTGCAGGTGTGCTGAGGAAGCTCGGTATGTATTTAGGTCTGCTACCTAGGGACCGTACGTACGGGACGTCTGGCGGGGCGGGCAGCGCTGGACCTGGCCGCCCGGACGGGCAGGCAGTGGGTGCGGAGTGGCACGACCGAGCCGGGCCTCGTCCTACCGCTTACGCAGGCAGGTGCTGGCCGAGCAGGGCGAGGTCGGCTGGGCCGAGGCGGTCCTTCGCCGTGGCGAGCTGGTGCCAGTGCGGGTAGACCAGGTCCGGCGCGCTCACCTTGTCCAGGGCAGCGCGCTCGTCCGCGGTCAGCGACAGCGAGGCGGCACCCAGGTTGTCAAGCAGTTGCTCCTCGGTGCGTGCCCCGATGATCAGTGAGGTGACCGCTGGCCTGCCAAGCAGCCAGGCCAGCGCGACCTGGGCGGGCGAGGCGTCGTGGGCGCGCGCTACGTTGACGAGCACCTCGATCGTGTCGTACAGCTTCTCCCGGTCGCGGACCGGTGGCTCGTGCCACTCGCCGGACAGCTGCCGCGTCTGCTCCGACGGCGAGGCGTCGCGCCGGTACTTCCCGGACAGCAGCCCGCCCGCCAGCGGGGACCACACCAGGATGCCAAGTCCCTGGTCGACAGCGAGCGGAACCAGCTCGTACTCCGCGTCCCGCGACTCCAGCGAGTAGTAGACCTGCTGCGCGGCGAACCGCTCGAAGCCCTGGTCATCGGCGACCGCCAGTGCCTTCATCAGCTGCCAGCCCGCGTAGTTCGACGCGGCCAGGTAGCGCACCTTGCCGGCGGCGACCAGCGTGTCCAGCGCGGACAGGGTCTCCTCCAGCCGGGTCTGCCCGTCCCACTCGTGCACGTGGTAGATGTCGAGGTACTCGGTGCCGAGTCGGCGCAGGCTCGCCTCGCAGCCGCTGATGATGTGGTGACGGGAAAGGCCGGCGTTGTTCGGCCCGTCGCCCATAGTCATCCGGACCTTGGTGGAGAGCAGGAGGGAACTGCGGCGTCCCTTGATCACCTCCCCGGTGATCTCCTCGGCCGCCCCGCCTGAGTACACGTCCGCCGTGTCGATCAGGTTTACCCCGGCGTCCAGGCACATGTCGACCTGCCGGCGCGCGCCCTGGACGTCGGTCGCGCCGACGGCCCGGAACCCGCCGCGCCCGCCGAACGTCATCGTGCCCAGCGTCAGCACCGATACCCGCAGCCCGCTGCTACCAAGCTGGCGATACTCCATTGCTAACCGCCTTTCGATATGCCTCTCAGCAACCCTATGCCGAACGATCCGCGGCACCTCTAGCCACCCCCGAAGCTGTGGCCCGCAATGGCGGGCAGCCTCAGCCGCGGGGCTTCTTCGCGCCGGCGGCCATCCCGGAGCGGATGGTACGCCGGGACTCGTCGTCTGGCAGGCCAGCGCACGCAGCCGCGTCGGCGAGTGCGGTCATCACCGGCAGCGGTGGCAGCAGGCGCGCGGCAACCAGCTGGCCGAGGCTGAAGGCGGCGCGGTTGAGCGTGTCATTGCGAGTCCCGGGTCGGGCGGCGGCGACCCGGCGCGTCTCCTCGCGGAAAGCAGCCAGCGCGTAGGCCCTTCCCTGGGGGCCATCGGGAAGCGGCACAGGCCGCGTCGGCTGCCCTAGGGGGCTGTCCGCGAGCAGCCTGACGATCCATGCGGGAAACGGTAGCGTCAGGGGGAGGAAGTCGCCCCGGGTGGCATAGTCGCGGGTGCCGATCCGGCTGCCGGCACCGACCACATAGCCGCCGTCGGCCCGGATGTCGATGCACGGCCCGATCTTCCCGGCGGAGTTGCGCACCGGCATCGCCGGCGCGGTGAAGTACAGGTGGCATCCGCCGGACGGCGTGTCGACGGTGTACGTTCCGACGGGATATCGCTGGCCGTGAGCCTGGCACAGCAGCTCGAGGCTGGCTACCCCGGAGCCTGGCGCCCCAGGGCCGCGGTCCGGGTCGCGGCTGCCCGCGACATCGAGGTCGACGACCACGAGGCCGGACGGCCCGCAGGCGATCCCGATGTTGTAGGCCTGGCAGGCCCACCAGGAGCGGATCCGGTCCGGGTCGGTGGTGGCGAGGTCCTGCCAGTTCTCCTTGAGTGCGGGCCGCTTCGATCCGGGGGCGCAGGGGAAGACGTGCCATCCAAGGTCAGCCGCCGCGAGCGCGGAGGACAGGAGTCCCGGTCCTGTACGGCTCACGCCAGCAGCGCTCACAGGTGTATCATTCCCTCGAACACATGGCCGGTAACGTAATATAACGGCCCGCATTATCCGAGAACCACGCTGAGCCAGGTCAGCGGCCTCGTCAGGGAGATACGCGAGCGCGCTCAGCCTGGAAGTGCCCGCTGAGGATCTCGTTGATGGCGTCCACGTGCTGCGTGAGGAAGAAGTGGCCGCCGGTGAACACGCGCAGGTCGAACGCTCCCGTGGTGTGCGCAGCCCAGCCGCCTGCCTCCTCGAGCGTCGTCTTCGGGTCGCTGTCCCCGGTTAGTACCGTGACTGCGCAGCGCACGGTGGCCGACGCCGCGCAGCGGTACATCTCGGCGATCTGGTAGTCGGCCCGCAGCGCGGGCAGCGCGGCGCGCATCAGCTCGTCATTGCTGAGCACTGAGGATGCCGTGCCGTTCAGCCTGCGTACCTCTGCGAGAATGCCAGCGTCGTCGCGCAGGTGCACTGTCTCGTCCCTGGCGGTCGACGGCGCCCGGCGCCCGGAGGCGAACAGGCTCACCGGGTAGTGGCCGGCCGCTTCAAGGCGGCGGACCACCTCAAAGCCCACGATCGCCCCAAGGCTGTGGCCGAAGAGCGTCACGGGAAGCTCCGGCTGGCCGAGCAGCACCTCGCAGATGCTGTCGGCGAGGGTGGTCATGTCGGTCAGTGGCTGCTCGCCGCGGCGATCCTGCCGCCCGGGGTACTGCATGGCCACTACGTCGACACCGGGACTTAGCGCCGCCGCCACCGGCAGGAAGGAGGACGCGGACCCCCCGGCGTGCGGAAGGCAGACGAGCCGCGCGGTCGCATTTCTCGCCGGACGGTAGCGGCGGCACCACAGATCGGCATCGAGAACAGGCTGAGACATACCGCTCCAGAAAAAAAGTGGGCACAGCAGAGTGTCAAGTGCGAGGAGATTATAACAAGGTCCGGTAATTACAACAAGCCGCAGATCTCATAGCGCGCCTGCGCGCTTGCTTGTATAGCGGGCCGTGCGTTATCGTTTCTGTCGGCCGGTAAAATCTGTCCACTGAATTTATTCTTCAGTCTGCGCCGTGAAAGGAACACGGGCGGAATGGAAGAAAAAGTATGCGGGGAAATGGAGAAGGCGAAAAGCGATTGGGTATGGGTTCTCACTGGTTTTCAGCCGGGAGCGCCTGGACCGCCTCCGCCTGGGTCCGCAGTCCCTCCGCCCGCGCGCGTGCCCTCGAGGTTCCGCGAGGCCTGTGTTGCCTGTGGCTACCCGCCTCTCCTCGCGAAATTTGCTCCTGGAATGCGAGCTTTATGGTAGAAGCTGTACGTTGCATGGCTGGGGCGGCGGCAGGGGAGTGCGGCGTTCCTGGCCGCGAGAAGGGAGCCGCCGCCGTGAGCACGGACACTCAGCGCCCGCTTGGCTATGAGGCTAACGGGATCAACATCATCAGCGAGGACGAGCGGAAGGGATCGCCGCGCAGCCTCTTCTGGCCATGGTTCGCCGCCAACATCTCAGTCCTGGGGCTGGGGTACGGGGCGTACGTGCTGGAAGGGGGCGTCTCGTTCTGGCAGGCGTGCATCGCCGGCCTCATCGGGATCATCGCGTCGTTCGTGCTCGTGGGCTTCATCGCGGTGGCCGGCAAGCGCGGGTCCGCGCCGACCCTGGTGCTGTCGCGGGCCGCGTTCGGAGTGCGCGGGAACCTTCTGCCGTCGCTGGTGTCCTGGCTGCTGAACGTGGGCTGGGAGATCATCTTGGTGGTGCTCGCCACGCTGGCGACCGCGACGGTGTTCCACCAACTGGGCTGGTCGTCCGGGGATGCTACCAAGGTCATCGCGTTCCTCGTCATCACCGCGCTGATCGTGGGGTCGGCGGCCCTGGGGTTCGACACGATCATGCGACTGCAGGCGGTCATCACCGTGATCACCGGCGTGCTCACGGTGATCTACTTCATCCTGGTGGCGGGCAAGGTCCACTGGTCAGTTGCCTCCGGCCTGCATGGCGGGTCGTCCCAGGCGTTCCTGGGGGCGATCGTGCTGGTGGCGACCGGGTTCGGCCTCGGCTGGGTGAACACCGGAGCGGACTACTCCCGGTACCTGCCGCGCCGTTCCTCAGGAGCCGGGGTGGTGTTGTGGACCACGTTCGGGTCATCGGTCGCGCCGGTGTTCCTGCTGGTGTTCGGGCTGCTGCTAGCCGGGTCATCCAGCAAGCTGCTGAACGCCATCAATACCGACCCGATCGGGGCGCTGTCCACGATCTTGCCGACGTGGTACCTCGTGCCGTTCGTGATCGTCGCGGTGCTCGGCCTGGTCGGCGGCGCGGTGCTGGACATCTACTCATCCGGGCTGACGCTGCTCGCCGCCGGGGTCCGAATCCCCCGGTGGTCCGCCGCCCTGATCGACGGCGCGCTGATGATCGCCGGGTCGGTGTACATGGTGTTCTTCTCCTCGAACTTCTTCGGGCCATTCGAGGGCTTCCTCATCACGCTCGGCGTGCCGATCTCGGCGTGGTGCGGCGTAATGCTGGCCGACATCGCGCTGCGGCGCTCTGCCTACGCCGATTCCGAGCTCTTCTCCTCGTCCGGACGGTACGGGGCGGTGCGCTGGGTGCCGGTCCTGCTCATGGTCGTCGGCACCGTAGTGGGCTTCGGGCTGGTGACCAACTCGTACGCGACGTGGCTGTCCTGGCAGGGGTACCTGCTCGGGCCGTTCGGGCTCGGCGGCAAGACCGGGGCGTGGGAGTCCGCGAACCTGGGCGTCATCGTGGCGCTGGTCATCGCGTTCCTTGGCTGGGCCGCACTGGGCCGGGCCACGGTCCGTCGCCAGGAGGCGACGGACGCTAGCGCCGGTCCTCCTGCGCCCCCAGCGATGACCTGATGCCTCCACCGGTCGCCTCGTCGTCAAGCGCCCGATCGTAGGAGACGTCTGCCTCCGCCTTGCGGCCGCCGGCACCGACAGCGGCGAGGAGCCTGCTGATCCACCTGTGCATGAGAACCCCGATACCCCAGGGGGCCCGTGAAACACCCTTCCCGAACGAGCCCGCGCCCAGTTACCCGGCAAGGTTTCACGGCCGGAGTCGGGCCGGACTGCGGGCGCACGGTTGCAGCGACCAAGTGCTGCAACCGTGCGCCTTGCGGCCTACAGTTGCGTCAGGAACAGGTGATGCTCGCCGGGGCCGTGTTGGTCCCGGTGACGTTGGCCGTGAACCCCACTGTGATTGAGCCGCCAGCGGGGACCGTCCCGTTGTAGGTCTGGTTGGTCACGGTGACCTGCTGGCCGGACTGGGTATAGAGGCCGTTCCACAAGCTGGTGATCTGCTGGCTGCCGGGGAAGGTCCAGCCAAGCTTCCAGCCGTTCTTGGGGCTGGTGCCAGTGTCGGTCACAACGACCTGGCCCTGGTAGCCGCCCGCCCAGGAATTCACCACCGAGTACGTCGCCGAGCAGGTTGCTGGAGTCGGGCTCGAGCCGCCGATGTTCACCGAGAAGGAGTTGGTCGCCAGCCCCGCGCCGCCCTGCCACAGCTCGAAGCCGGCCTCGATGTCAATCAGCCACCAAGACGGCTGGATGTACCCGCGGCTGATCGCGTCCTGAACTATCGGCGCGAGGTCAAGGCCACTGACCGACGTGGCAGGCGTTGTCATGGTGTAGGAGACAGTGTTCCACCCCTGCGTGCCGAACCACACGTTGTAGCCGCGCCCGCCGATGCTGGTGCCGGTGGCGACCTGCGAGCCGAACGGCTGGACCGGGCCGTTGTGGTTCAGCCAGATCATGAGCTCCGTGCCGTTCGGCTGGCCGGACGTCGTCGGGGTCTGGTTGAACCAGATGTCGTAGGCGACGTCGTAGTCGCTGCTGCCGCCGGGCTGCGTGGTGCTCCAGCTCGTGGTGACCTTGCCCGTCGTGATGGCTGATGCCTGGATCGGGTTCCCGGACAGGCCACCCGACGTGCAGCTACCCCAGTGGCACCCCTGGTAGATGGAGGGGTAGCCGCCCGGCGCGCCATTGGTGGCGTTGCTGATGGACGAGTTAGCGACCGTGAAGTCGGCGTTGCCGTCGGTCGTGATGCACTCCGCCGCGCTGGAGCCCCACTCGTTGTTCTGCACGGTGTAGATGCCGCCAGCGACGGACGCCGTCTGCGATTGGCATAGCTGGGTGGTTGCCGCCCGCGCGCCGGCCGATCCGGCTATGATCAGCCCGGCCGCGAGCAGCCCGGTGGCGACTAGTCGTGCCGCCTTAGTTATCCATGACACCGGTCACGTCTCCCTTCACGACATCTGTTCGATATCGGATACTTGGGGACGCTATGGCGATAGCAGGCCAGAAGCCATGAAGCTACCTGGCGCGATGCCTTTTCGCCAGGTCGGGTCCTTGGAATAGATCACGCGAGCATGAAATTTCAGCCGGTCGTGCCCGATGGTCCCAGGTACTGGCTAAACCAGGCGGCTGCCAGGTCGGTCACCTGGTCGAGGGCCCCTGGCTCCTCGAACAGGTGGGTCGCGCCGGGTATCACGCGGATCTCGCTGGTGCCGCCCAGCTCGCGGGCGGCCGCCTGGTTCAACTCGGCCACCTGGGGATCGCGGCCGCCGACGATCAGCAGCACCGGCGAGCCGACCTGCCCGAGCGTCGGCCTGGCCAGGTCCGGGCCGGCCGCCACGGGATACCACCGCCCGGACGCGTCCCGGGCGCGCGGCGGCCGCGGCCAGGGCGGCGGCCTGCTCCGGTGCTCGCCCCAAACAGCCCCAGCGGCACGCTCGATGGCTGGGTTGCGTCCAGCCAGTCGATCGCGGCGGCCAGCCTCCGGGTGAGCAGGCCGATGTCGAAGCGCAGCGCGGCGCTTTGCGCGTCGGCCCGTTCTTCATCGTCGGTCAGCAGGTCCAGTAGCAGCGTCCCCAAACCCGCCCGGTTCAGGCCCGCGGCCACCGCGCGGTTGCGGGGGCTGTGCCGGGAGCTTCCGGTGCCATGGGCGAACAGCACCAAGCCAGCTGCCGGATCGGGCCTGGCAAGGTCGCCGGCGAGTCCGGCGTCGCCGGCATCCACCAGCACACTGGTGGTGGTGACCTGCTCGTGGGGCCGTGCGAAGCTCTCGTCTTCGTCATATTTCATTGGCAACCTCCCATCCACCGTGCTACCCGGGGACCGGATCCGCTAATGCTGCGCCACCCACCGTGGTCTGCGGCGGACCCCCTCGAAGCCGCAGCTCGGGGAGGGGACCGGGCGTTCCCATCCTCCTCGGTGCGACCGGCTTCCCAGGGACTGTGGCACTGCCCGTACCATCGAGTGGTTCAGTCATAGAACAAACTTCAGTGACTATCTAATTATACTGACTCGCAAACTTCAGTGATGCACCTGAATCTGGCCCCTTGGATAATACCTGCCGCTCAAATAACTTCAGTCAGTCGGAAAACGTCCGCCGCTTGGAAAACTTCAGTAACTCACCCGATTCGAGGCCCCGGCGCCCTCTCCTTGCCAGCGGGCATGTCCTGCGCGGCGCGGAGTGGCCGCGCGCTGGCGCGACGGCGGTGCCCGGCTCAAGCACGTGGCCATGGCTAGGCCCCGTGCTTCCGCGCGTCGGCCCCGATCCCATCGTCTGGCATGAACGCGGACAACAGGTGCTCGTCTAGCTCTACGAACGACGCGACCACCAGCCCGCACGCGCACCGGGACCCGTCAACCTCGGCGTGCACCACCCCGTCCGGTGCTACGTCATCCGGAGCCGTCAGGAACATCTCCCCGTCGCATGCCGGCAGGTGATCCCACCCCCAGTCGACGCTGAGCGCATCAACGAGGTCCAGCCCACGCCCGCTCTCGTCATCCGACCAGGCCGCCCGCCGGACCGGCACGCCCCGCGTAAGGGGCACATCGTCCCAGCACTCCACCCGCAGCCGCGTTCGATCAGACATCAGGCCAAGCCACAGCCGCGCCCCGCAGTCCTCGCCCGCCGCTTGCAGCACATTCGTCACTAGCTCACTAGCGACGAGCTGGCAGTCATCGCCCAGTTCGGTCAGATGCCAGCCACTGACCACCACCGAACAGAACGCCCTCGCCACCCCAGCCACCCTGAGGTCTACTGCGACAGGCCCGACTCCAGCGCTCAGCGGCCACTTGTGGCTGTCCAGCTCGCCGTTCCCGCCACACGGCCCCTCAAGCGGATTCCACGCACCAGCTCCCACAGGACACCTCCGGTCCATCCGGGGTTTGCTCTTGCAGTCCAGTATGCAGATATCAAGCCAATGTGTCACAGACTTTCAAAGTGCTCTTGCACTTTCTTCCGTCGAGTGTCGGTGAGGCGGTCTATCCTGCCGCTATGAGAACCAGCAACCCCGTGATCCGCCGACGTCGCCTTGGCCAGGAACTACGGGCCTTCCGTGAGGCCGCAGGCCTGACCGGCGAAGATGTGTCGAAGCGGCTGAGCTGGTCAAATAGCAAGCTCAGCCGGATCGAGATTGGCCGCAACTGCCCGAAGCCGCCGGACCTCTCCGGCCTGCTGGACTTGTACGGGGTCAGCGACCAGGCCCGTCGGGATGAGTTCGCAGCACTGCTCAGGGAGGCCAAGAAGAAGGGCTGGTGGCAGCTCTACAGTGACATCCCCTACTCGACGTACATAGGACTTGAGGCCGAGGCCAGCTTGATGCTCACGTACGAGCAGGTCGTGCCTGGCCTGTTTCAGACGGAGGCATACGCGCGGGAGATCATCAGGGGAACCGGGACTGCCGCCCTCGGCGCCGATGTCCTGGACGAGCGCGTCGAGGTCCGCATAACGCGGCAGCAGGTGCTTGCTAAGGAAGACCCGCTACAGGTCCGCGCTGTTCTGGATGAGGCATGCATCCGGCGTATGGTCGGCGGCCCGGAGGTGATGCGCGAGCAACTCACCCGACTGCTGGAGGTCGCGGCGCTGCCGAACGTCATCCTGCAGGTGGTGCCGTTCAGCGGCGGCGCGAATCCAGGCACCCTGATCGGGCCATTCATCATCCTAGACTTCGGCAGTCCGGACGATCCCGGCGTCGTGTACCGCGAGAGCGACAGCGATCCGTATCCTGATCGGGAAGGTGACCTTCAGCGCTACACGATGGCCTTCGACCACATTCGCTCGATGGCGCTGAACGTCGCCGACACCAAGCGCCTCATCAAGGAGGCGCTCACCAGCCTGTAACTCTCCGAGGGGACGGTGCGTGGCGATGGACGCCGAACTGACCCAAGCGTCTTGGCGCAAGTCCGCCCACAGCCAGGCCAACGGCGCCTGTGTAGAGGTAGCCACCCTGCCCGGCCCCCGCATCGCGATCCGCGACAGCAAGCACCCCGCAGGGCTGGCTCTGGTCATCTCCGCAGGACAGTGGCGCACCTTTTTGGCTCGCGCGCTCCGAGTCCACCCCGCCTAGCCCCCGGCCTCCCGCCGGGCGTCGGACAGATGCTGGCGCATGCGGCCTCGCACCGCGTCCGCCGACAGTCCGATGACGCACAGCACGGTGTCGCACTTGTGGATGGCGCGGGCATTGGTCAGGTAGGCGGGCCAGGCGAGCTTGCGGTCCTGGTCCGATCGGCCGGTCTGAACCTCGAAGACGACCGCGACCTGTCGGGTGAGGCCCTTGAAGAGGAAGACGTTGTCGGCGATTAGCTCCTTGAGGTAGTCCGGGTCCCGGTTCGACAGGTTGGAGTCCCTGGAGTCTGGGACCGCCCCGGATGGCAGCCGGACCCCGAGTGTTCCGAGCAGCATGACCAGCAGCTGAGGCTTGTCCCGCAGCACCTGCACGATAGCTTGATGACGAATTCCAGGCATGCCCCCATTGTGAAGACGACCACCGACAATCCAGGGTTTTCGCACGTCAGGCGGCGCGGTGGCCGCAGCGGTGCCCAAGGCTGTCGCTGCCCTGGGCGCCGTAACTGTCGATCAGCAGGCGCCGTTGGCTCCGTCACCGGCGCGCTCTTGGCGAAGGCGACCGTGTAAGCGGTGAAGTCCCACGGGTTCTGCGCCACGCCGCTGCACTCACTGGACAGCACGTCATTGTTGTTAACCGGGTTGCATTCCCGGTCCCGGTTCACCGACCAGAACGTGTACCTGCCCAGGCCGACGCTCTGCGCGAAGCTGAGCACCGTCTGAAAGTCGCTCTGGTAGAAGTACTCGGCGCTGTCGGTCCGGCCGTTCATGCCGGAGAAGCCCTCGTGCGCGTAGGCCACCGAGCTGCTCCAGCCGAACGTGCTGACCAGCTGCGCGTTGAAGCCCTCCAGTGCGCAGACCTGCGACGAGCCGCTGCCCGGGAATTCCGGTACCGCCGCAGAAACATCAACCGAACGGTTGACGAATGATGCCAGCCCGGCTATCGTCAACCGTGTGGTTGATAATCCTGTGGCGATGGACGCGGTGTTCCACGCGCTTGCCAGCCAGCCGCGGCGGGACATGCTGGCCCGGCTGTCGGCCGGACCGCTGACCGTGGGGGAGCTCGCGGCGCCACTGGCCATGTCGCTGGCGGCGGCCGCCAAGCACGTCCAAGTGCTGGAGCGGGCGGGCCTGATTCACCGCAGGATCGACGGCCGCAGGCATATCTGCCGGCTTGAGCCAGGCCCTCTCGCCTCTGCCCAGGCCTGGCTCGCCTTCTACGAGCGTCACTGGAGCGAGAGCCTCGACGCCCTTGATCGCCTTTTTCAGGCCGAGTCCGCCCACGAGAAGGAGCAGTGACGAACGTGACCGGTGAACGCACCGTTATCCGGCTGGAGCGCATCATCCCGGCCCCGCCTGACCGGGTCTACCGGGCCTGGCTCGATCCCGGCCTGCTGGCACGGTGGATGACCCCGGGAGCCCTGACCGTTACCCGGGCCGAGGTCGACGAGCGCGTCGGCGGCCACTACCGGATCTGGCAAGCCGAATCGGGAGCGGCAGCGGGCGGTTTTGACTGCGAGCTGGCCGAGCTTGTCCCGCATCAGCGCATCGTGTTCCGCTGGGGCTTCGTCGGGCCGAGCGCAGGGACGGGCCCGCCTTCGACTCACTGCTCACGATCACCTTGCGGGAGGCTCCCGGAGAGGCCACCCGCCTGACCCTGGTGCACGAGCGGCTCGATGACCTGGCCGCCGCCATGCCGCAGGTCGCGGCCAGCGTCGGCCCGGGCTGGGAGGCCGTCCTGGACGCGCTAGCCGACATCCTCGCCGCCGGGCGGCCAGCGCCCCGAGCCTAGGCCATCTCGCGACCACTAGAGAAGCAGGTCCCGATGCGGAAGATCATCGCACACGAATGGATGAGCCTGGACGGGGTGGTCCAGGCACCGAGCTACGCCGGCGAGGACCCGGCCGGCGGCTTCGCGTACGGCGGCTGGCACGCGCCCTATTTCGACGATCTCTCCCAGAAGTGGATCGTATCGAGCATCTCAGCGGCCGGGGCCTTCCTGTTCGGGCGCCAGACCTACGAGATCTTCGCGGCGCACTGGCCGCACGCGGCCGATGCGGAACGGCCGCTCGCCGAACCGCTCAACACCCGGCCCAAGTACGTCGCATCCACGACGCTCACCGAACCACTGGGGTGGGCGAACTCGATCCTGCTGCACGGTGACGTGCCCGGTGCATTGCGCGTGCTCAAGCACGGGCAAGGCCCAGACCTGCACCTGATCGGCAGCGCCCAACTGGCGCGGACCCTGCTCGCCCACGACATGGTCGACGAGATGCGACTGATGATCGACCCCCTCACGCTCGGCGCGGGCAAGCGCTTCTTCCCCGGCAGTGGCACGCCCAGGCAGCTATGCCTCAGCGACAGCCAGGTCACCACGACCGGTGCCATCCTGGCTACCTACACCCGCGCACCGTGAGACCTGCATCAATCCGTCTGCGTGCGCGCAGGCATGCCTCCGGTCCTTGGCTCATCCCTTCTTGGGGGGCACGCGGCCGACGCCGACGATGAACGTCGCTTCGCCCGGCGGCGTGGGCGGGGGCACGTCAGACCAATCAGGGAGCCACGCTTGGGGCTCGGTCAGGCCGGGCGGCACTAGCTGCAGTGGGCTGAGAAAGTCACGGACCTCATCCCATGAATGGTTGTACAAGGCGGTTACCTCAGCGCTGTACAAGCTGAAGAACTTATCCGCCGCCTCGCCTTCCCCGTGGCCGGCGTCAGCAATGACGTAACTGCCAGGCACGACCGCAGCGGCGTACGAGGAGATCAGGGCACGGGCTGCGGTCGCATCGAGGAAGTGCAAAAGCGCGCCCATGACCACGCACACGGGGGCATTCAGGTCGATGCCCTCGGCCGCTCCCGCCAGGGTTGCCGCGCAGTCACGGACGTCGGCATCCACGACCGTGATCCCCTTGTTGTCCTTGGCGACGCGGGCGCGGAAGTGCGAGGTGACAATCGGGTCGAAATCGACGTACGCCACGCGTGCGCCCGGCATCGTGTCCTGTGCAATGTCGTGTGTCATCGGCGGGCTGGGCATTCCGGTGCCCAAGTCGATGAACTGGCTGACGCCCTGGCGGGCCACCCAGGTCACCGCGCGCTGGAGAAAGGCCCGGTGCCGCTCGACTGCCTTCGGCAGCGACGGGTACGCGGTCGCTAGGAGCTGGAAGACCTCACGGTCGGCGGCATAGTTGTCCTTGCCGTCAATCATCGCGTCATACACCCGGGCGATTGATGGCGATTCGGGCTTTTGATCCGACACAGGGAAAAGCGTACCGCGCGAAGTCAGGCAGGACGAGCACGATCGGTAATAGGGCTGGAACAATCCGGGCACCTGCTTGGCAGTACCGGGCGCCCCGTCACCTCGCGGGCGCCTCGATCACCCGCCGGTTGCTCTTGTCTCGCGGGAATCAGCGGCTCTACCCTAGGCTGGCACGAGTGCTAGGGGCGAAAAATGCGCGGTGGACTATGGACGGCCTGGGTGGCGGGTGCCGTCGCGTGCGTGGCGGTCACGCTCACTGCTGGCTGCTCGAGTTCTCCGGCCACGCTTGGCGGCGGTCCCGTCCAGCCGTCCGTGACCACGGGGCCGTCGGCGGGCTCGGCCGTGGCGGGCACCGCGTCGCCTAGCCAGTCGCCGTCTCGCGTTGCGGGCGCCACCACGACCCCCGCCTCAACTCCGTCTGTTACCTCGCCTGCCACCACGCCGTCAGCGGCGGCGGGGGGCCAGTGCACGGCGGCCCAGCTGGCGCTGGGCGAGCAGGAGGCGGGGACTTTGTTCACGTCGGGGGGAACCACGACGGTGTCCGTCACCCAGTACGTCCGAGATACCGGGGGGACGTGCATGTTGCGCCTGCCTGCGACGATCGAGGTAGCCGGATCCGCTGGGTCATTCGTGGCCGCGGATGTATCGGTTTCCGGGGGCGCTGGATCCGCTGTCATCACGCATGATCAGACGGAGGCGTTGGCGCTTGGGTCCTGGTGGCCGTCTGATGGCCACCAGCTGGTGACCAGTAGCTCGCCGTCGTGGTGCAAGACGCCAGTCACCGATGTGACCAGCGTCCAGATCCCGCTCGCGGCGGGGAGCCTGCAGTTCAGGCTGGAGGACACATTCCAGGGGGTCTGCCAGGTGCCGAGCACCCTGGCACTCGTTCTTAACGCGAGCTGAGCCGCGGGAAGACCCTGCCCTGATACGGGGGCTATGGTTCGATTATGACTGATGGCAGTGTTGCCGAGAACATGGCCGGTGCCGGTGTTGTCGTCACCGGTGGCGGCGGCGGGATCGGGCGGGCGATCGCCCGCAGGCTCGCGGCGGGCGGTGCCCGGGTGGTGGTCAGCGACCTGAACGCCGATGCCGCCAAGGCGGTCGCGGCCGAGATCGGCGGCCTCGCCGTGCCCGGTGACGCCGGGACGCAGGAGGGCGTGGCCGGCCTCATCGCCGCCGCGCGCGGCTACCTCGGCGAGATCGACGTGTACTGCTCCAACGCCGGGACCGGGACCGGATCCGGGCCACAGTCCCCGGATGAGGAGTGGCAGCGTGCCTGGGAGGTCAACACGCTGTCCCATGTCCGGGCCTCACGGCACCTGCTGCCCGGCTGGCTGGAGCGGGGCTCCGGGACGCTCGTCATCACCGCGTCGGCGGCCGGGCTGCTGATGATGCTCGGCTCCGCGGCCTACTCGGTGACTAAGCATGGCGCGGTCGCCTACGCCGAGTGGCTCGCGGCGACCTACCGGCACCGCGGGCTGACCGTGCACTGCATCTGCCCGCAGGGGGTGCGGACCCAGATGCTCGCAGACTCCGGGCGTCACGGTGAGGTGCTGCTCTCCGGTGCCGCGATCGAGCCCGAGCAAGTGGCCGACGCGCTGTGGAACGCCCTGGCGGACGGCAGGTTCCTGGTGCTGCCGCACCCGCAGGTGCAGGACTACTACGCGGCCCGTGCCACCGGGACGGACAAATGGCTGCGGGACATGAACAAGCTGCAGCGGCTCGTTGAGGAGGAGACGGCATGAAGGCCTGGCAGGTAAGTGCGTATGGCGAGCCGCGGGACGTGCTGGAGCTCGTCGAGGTCGACCGGCCGCAGCCGGGTCCCGGCCAGCTTCTCGTGCGGGTGCTGGCAGCGGCGGCCAACTTCCCGGACGCCTTGCTGTGCCTGGGCACCTACCAGGCGAAGCCGCCGCTGCCGTTCAGCCCGGGCGTGGAGCTGTGCGGAGAGGTGGTGGCCGCTGGCGAGGGCGCGGGCGGCTTCGCCGCCGGGGAGCGGGTGATCGGCGGGGCGATCTTGCCGCACGGGGCGTTCGCGGAGTACGCCCTCATGCGTGCGGCGGCCGCGTTCCCGGTACCCGGTGACCTCGACGACGCGGAGGCCGCGCCGTTCCACGTCACCTACCAGACCGGGTGGTTCGGGCTGCACCGGCGGGCCGCACTTAAGGCAGGGGAGACGCTGCTCGTGCACGCGGCGGCCGGGGGCGTGGGCAGCGGTGCCATTCAGCTCGGCAAGGCCGCGGGCGCTCGCGTCATTGGCGTCGTGGGCGGCCCGGCGAAGGCCGCGGTGGCCAGGGAGCTCGGGGCGGACGTGGTCATCGACCGGCACGCCGAAGACTTCGTGGCGGTCGTCAAGGAGGCCACCGGCGGGCGTGGCGCCGATGTCGTCTACGATCCGGTGGGCGGCGATGCCTTCCGGAAGTCGACCAAATGCATCGCCTTCGAGGGCCGCATCGTCGTTGTCGGCTTCACCAGCGGGGACATCCCGCAAGCTGCGCTGAACCACGCGCTGGTGAAGAACTACTCCATCCTCGGCCTGCACTGGGGCCTGTACGAGCGGATGGATCCCGGCTCGGTCCGCGACTGCCACGCCGAGCTGACCGAGCTGGTGAAGGCGGGGCTGATCCGGCCGCTGATCTCCGAGCGGCTGACGCTAGCCGACGTGCCCGATGGGGTCCGGCGGCTGGCGCAGGGTTCCACCACCGGCCGGATCGTGTTCGTGCCCTGACTGCGGCTGTCCGCGCCTGGTCCTTCGGGACCGGCCGGGGCTACCAGCGCGGTATCACGCGCTGGTAGCCGGACTCGAAGCGCCGCCGGTAGCCGGTGTCGTCCCGCTTGCGCAGGCCGCACTTCACGTACTGCTCGTGCATCCGGGCAAGCTCGTCCCGGTCGAGCTCGACGCCCAGGCCGGGTCCGGTCGGGACGGTGACCGAGCCCGCGGTGAAGGACAGCGGCGCGGGTTTGATGACGTCCTCGGTCTTCCACGGCCAGTGAGTGTCGCAGGCATAGGTGAGGTTCGGGGTGGCGGCGGCCAGCTGGACCATCGCGGCCAGGCTGATGCCCAGGTGCGAGTTGGAGTGCATGGACAGGCCGATGCCGTGCGTCGCGCAGATGCCCGCGAGCAGCTTGCTGCGCTGCAGGCCGCCCCAGTAGTGGTGGTCGGACAAGATCACCTGGACGGCGTCCTTCTTCACCGCTGCCGTCAGGTGGCTGAAGGCGACGACGCACATGTTGGTTGCCAGCGGCATGCTCGCGTGCCGGGCTACTTCCGCCATGCCGTCGATGCCGGGTGTCGGGTCCTCCAGGTACTCAAGGACGCCGTCGAGCGCAGTCGCGACCTTGATTGAGGTAGCCGGAGTCCAGGCGGCGTTCGGATCGAGGCGCACCGGGTGGTCGGGGAATTCGCTCTTGAGGGCCATGGCGGCCTCGATCTCCTCCTGCGGAGGGAAGACGCCGCCCTTGAACTTGATCGCGGTGAAGCCGTAGCCGTCGATCATCTTCCGGGCCTGGGCGACGATGCCGTCGGGGTCGAGGGCCTCACCCCACGCGTCCGGCTCGCGGTCCGGGTGCCCGGCCCACTTGTAGAACAGGTACGCCGAGAACGGGACAGCGTCCCGGACCGCGCCGCCGAGCAGGTCGCTGACCGGGCGGCCGGCCGCCTTGCCCTGGATGTCCAGGCAGGCCACCTCGAAGGGGGAGAACACCCGGTCGACCGCGCTGTTATCCCCGGTCAGCCCCGACGCCACCGTCGTCTGCGGCGGAGCGATGGCCTGAACCCGGCGGTAGATCTCGTTGGTGTGGTAGACGTCCGCGCCGACGATGGCCGTCGCGGCGGCGTTCAGGGCGGCCAGGTGCGCCTCGTCGGCGTAGGTCTCGCCGAGACCGGACAGCCCGGCGTCGGTGTCGACCTCGATGATGGCGCGCAGCGCGAACGGCTCGTGCACGCCGACCGAGTTCAGCAGCGGCGGGTCGGCGAACGCGACAGGCGTGACGGTGACGCGGGTGATCGTGATGCTACCGGTGATCACTGGGCCAGCACCGCCAGCCCCGCGTCCAGGATGGCGGCCAGTTCGGCCCGGTGCTCCGGTGGCACCTGCGCCAGCGGCGGCCGGACGCCACCAGACTTGTGGCCGGCAAGCTCCACCCCGGCCTTGATCAGCGAGATAGCGTAGCCGGTGCCCTTGTCCCGCAGCCGCACGAGGGGATGGTAGAAGGCGCGCTCCAGGGCGTCAAGCGTCGCCTGGTCGCCGGACTCAAGCGCGGCGTAGTAGGCGAGCGCAATGCCCGGCGCGAACGCGAACGCGGCCGAGGAGTACAGCGGCACCCCGATCGCCCGGTAGGCCCGCTGCGTCACCTCGGCCGTCGGCAGGCCGTTGAAGAAGTGGAAAGGCTCCTCACCCAGCGTGTCCCGGACGGCGCGCACGATGCGGATCATGAGGTCCAGGTCGCCGGCGCCGTCCTTGAAGCCGATCACTTGCGGCAGGCCCGCGACCGCGACCGCGCTCTGCTCGCTGAAGCGGGCGTTCGCCCGGTTGTAGACGATGGCTGGCAGGTCTTGTCGCGTCGCGACCTTGACGTAGTCGACCAGGCCGGCGCTGGCGGCCTCGGTCAGGTAGGGCGGCAGCAGCAGCACCCCGTCGGCGCCCTTGTCCGCGGCGATATCGCAAAACCGCCGGGCGGTGCGCACCGGCCCGCCCGCCCCGGCGAAGACGGGAACGCGGTGGCTGATGACCTCGACGGCTGTCGTGACGACCCCCGCGTACTCATCCGGCTCAAGAGCGCTGAACTCCCCAGTCCCGCAGGCGACGAAAACGCCCCCGGCTCCGGCGCTGACCCCGCGCTCGATGTGGGCCGCGAGCTCGTCCAGATCCACCTCGCCGTCGCCGCGGAAGGGAGTAATGGGGAAGAAAAGTAGACCGCTGAACATGATGACCATGCTAGATCGCCCGCGCCTTTGTCCCGGACGCGACCGGCTTGTGGGCGATACTTGGCTTGCCGCGGCGCACAAGGAGGTGGCCACATGCCGCGCCCCGCGAGGCCGTGGTGCCCGAGTGGTTGCGAACGCAGCAGGCGCGGGCGTCCGCGCAAGACGCAGCTAAGCGCACGCTCTAGGGGGATGCACGCGGGGCGTCTCGACGCCGCCGACCAGCTCAAGTCGACGTGTGAGCGGGCGAACCACGCGCGGACACCGCTGGCGACCAGGCTCCACATGCTGTCGGAGATCAGCGCGATCGCGAACGACACCAGGCTCAGCAGGAGCATCTGAGCCGGGACGTGCCCGGCCTGGCGATCGACGAATTCCGGAAGTATGGCGGCGAACAAGATGACCGCCTTGGGGTTGGCGATGCCCACCACGAACCCATCCAGCACGGCCCTGCGCCGGCTTTGGTCAGTCGGCATGGCGGCGGTGAAGGCGGACAGCAGCCCCCGGCGGTGGCGGATCGCGCTGATCCCCAGCCACACCAGGTAGGCCGCGCCTACCAACTTCACCACCGTGAACGCCATCGCGGACCGCTCCACCAGCGCCCCGACCCCGAGCGCCACGCAAACGGCGACCACCTCGACTCCCACGGCATTTCCCACGACGGACGCCAGGGCCGTCCGCCGGCCGTGGGCGAGCGTGCGGCCCACGACGAACAGCACGCTGGGACCCGGGATCACGATCAAGATGAACGCCGCCACCGCGAATGCCACGATTTGCCCGGCCGACACCATGCTCGCACCCTAACACTGGTTCCGCCGAACCGTCGTCGAGCACGACGGCCGCCCGGAGATGACGACCGCGTCAAACTTAGCGTCCTGGCCGGTTTCGGAGGCGACCGGCGCGGAACATCGAGCACACTGGCCCTGCAGGCGTTCTCGGCGGCCGGTTGCAGGGGGCCTGGCCGTGGCAGTGGACGCCGTCCCGGGTCGAGCGGGCGACGGGCCGGGAATTATGTGCCCTCGCAGGCGTTATCATTGACAAGCTACCCGAAAGCAGAGCCGGTCGTCTGACGACGACTTTGCCAGTGCTGTGGTCACCAGCCCACCTGCCGGCGGCTTCGGGTCAGCGTGAGACGCCCGCCGTGTCCAGCTGCGCTGGTCATCGGAGACCCGCAAGTCGGCTCGGCGTCGGAAGCAACAGGCCCTGTGCCGGGGACGTTCCTCGCCCGGTCCGCAGGACCGAGTGGCATGCTGCCGCGGCCACGGTGCCCCGGCATTCCAGAGGAGGATTTTTGGCTCGACCAGGCCAGCGCCAGGCGGGCGCTCGCCGTGCCGTCCCGCGGGGGCAGCGACGCGTCCGCCACCGGGGCGACGTCGTCTCGGAACTGTCCCGAGCCGTTCGCGAGGTGGAGGCGGCCGCCCAGCGCGGCCGCGTGACGCCTGCCGTGCGCACGAAGTTCCAGGCCGTTGCCATGCTGCTGCGCGACGAGCGTGCCCGCGTCCAGACGGCGCTAGGCAACGGCGGTGACCGGGCTGGGCAGCTCAGGCGCCTGGACGGTATCGCGGCCATCCTCGCGGCGGCCGCCGTCCGGGACGCCGGGCTGCTAGCGCTGCTCGCCGAGGACTGCGGCGTCTCCGACGCGGCCCGGTCGCTCAAGCGGGAGATGGAGCGGGACCTCGGCATCGAGCCGGCGCCCGAGCAGATCGCGCCGGCGGAGGCCCCGACCGCTCCCGGCGGCACGGAGTCGCGGGTGGTGCCGCAGTCGGTGATCTCCCGGCAGATGGCGAGCCCGTTCCTCGCCCCTGACTTCTCCGCCGTTCCGCAGCGCGCCGGCGGTCCGCGCCGCCTGGCCGGATGGGAGCTGCTGGCCCCGCTGCTGGGCTCCTTCGAGCGGGCCGGCGGGGGTGCCCCGTCGTGCATGGCGCTGCCGGCACCGACGGCGCGGTTCACCCCGGCGGGCCTGGAGCTGATGTCGCATCAGGGGCAACTGGTCGCCGCGGCCGCTGCCGGCCACCGGACGTTCCTGCTCGCTGATGAGCCGGGCCTGGGCAAGACGGCCCAGGCGCTGCTCGCCGCGGAGGCGGCGGGCGCCTACCCGCTGCTTGTCGTCGTGCCCAATGTCGTCAAGGCCAGCTGGGCCGGTGAGGCGGCTCGCTGGACGCCGCACCGCCGGGTCACCGTGGTGCAGGGAGACGGCGAGACTGCCGACGGCTTCGCCGACATCGTCGTGCTCAACTACGAGGTACTCGACCGCCACCTGGGGTGGCTCGGCGACTTCGGCTTCGGCGGCATGGTCGTGGACGAGGCCCACTTCATCAAGAACAAGGCCTCGCAGCGCTCGCAGCACGTCCTCGCGCTCTCCGAGCGCATCCGGTCCGGTACGGCGCGGCCCCTGCTGATAGCGCTGACCGGCACCCCGCTGGTCAACGACGTCGAGGACTTCCGGGCGATCTGGCAGTTCCTGGGCTGGATTGACGACGGCAAGCCCCGCGGCGAGCTGGCGGACGCGCTCGAGGACACCGGCCTGACGCCCGCCGACCGGGGCTTTCCCGTCGCGGCGCGCCAAGCCGTGATCAATCTCGGCATCGTGCGCCGGCGCAAGATCGACGTGGCCGCCGGCATCCCTGCCCGCCGCGTCGCCGACCTCCCCGTCGAGCTAGACGGGCCGGCTGGCCGGTCGATCCGGGAGGCAGAGCGGGACCTCGCCAGCCGGATGGTGGCGCGGTACGACACAGCGCTCGCGAGCCAGTCCCGCGACGCCGGCGCCGGGGGCATCGACTACGACCTGGTCCGCCGGGTGGCCCGGTCGGAGCTGAAGGACGCGAGGACCGCGAAGTCCGGCGAGAGCGTGTTCACCATGATGCGGCGCATCGGCCAGGCGAAGGCCGAGCTGGCCGCGGACTACGCGGCGCAGCTGGCCCGCAGCGCCGGCAAGGTCGTCTTCTTCGCCAGGCACGTCGCCGTGATGGACGCCGCCGAGCAGGCCCTCGCCCGGCAGGGCGTGCGCTTCTCGTCGATCCGGGGCGGCCAGGCGCCCGCGGCGCGGCAGGCAAGCGTCGATGCCTTCGTGAACGACCCGGACGTCGCGGTCGCGGTATGCTCGCTGGCCGTGGCCGGGGTGGGCCTGAACCTGCAGGTCGCATCGAACATCGTGCTGGCCGAGCTGTCCTGGACCGACGCAGAGCAGACCCAGGCCATCGACCGCTGCCACCGCATCGGGCAGGCCGAGCCGGTCACCGCGTGGCGCATCATCGCCGCGCAGACCATCGACACCCGGATCGCCGAGCTGATCGACAGCAAGGCAGGGCTTGCCGCCCGTGCCCTGGACGGGTCGCAGGAAGAGGCCACCTCCTCGGCCGGCGTGCAGCTTGACGCGCTGGCCGCGCTGCTGACCGATGCACTGCGAGTGTCTTCCCGACACGCCGACGCCGGCGTGCTCGAATAGGCGATGGGTGGCCGAGAGGATTGCCAGCGCACTGGCAGTCACAGGCCAGCGATGGCAGGGGCGTCCCGCTGGACGGCTTGCCGGAACATCTCAGGATGCCTCAGCGAGCGCGGCAAGGCGGTCGAGTGAAGCCTGGAGGTGGTCAGCGGTAGTCGCCCTGGCGCGCTGGAGGCGCTTGGAGTCCGTCAGCAGGGTCCAGTCGTAGGTGCAGGTGACAACCGTGTGTGACGGGTCGGCTGGCGACAGTTCCCAGCGCCACAAGTGCCCCGGCGGCCTACCGCCTCGCTCGGCTGGTGTCCAGGCGATCCGGCGGCCCTCCTCGAACTCAGTCACGTGGTTCTCCCGGACCGCGCCCGTGGTTAGCGTCATCGTGAACACATCGCCGACGCGATGGACGCGCTGGCCCTGGACAGCCTCAGCCAGGTTGTCGTTGCCATCCCAGCTCGGCTGCACGGCCGGGTCCGCGATCAGCGCGAAGATCCGCTCCGGCTCCGCGGCGATCTGGCGGCTCGCGCTGACCAACCGCGGTTCCACCTGCCCTGTCGTCATGTGCCCATTCAAGCAGGTTGAGGCGGACAATGGAGGGGTGGTCGAGGTTGAGCCGAAGTGGTTTGAGCAGATGGTCGGCGATGCGCTGGACAGGCTGCCCGAGGAATTCGGGCGGCTGCTGAGCAACGTCGCCGTGATGGTAGAGCACGACGGGGGACCGCCCGGCCTGCTCGGCCTGTACGAGGGCATCCCGCTCACCAGCCGGGGCACCCAGTACGCGCTCGCGGCGCCCGACGTGATCACCATCTACCGGCAGGCGATCTGCGCGATGTGCCAGACCGAGCAGCAGGTCGCCGACCAGGTCCGCCGGACCCTCATCCACGAGGTCGGTCACTACTTCGGCCTTGACGACGCCAGGCTCCATGAGCTGGGCTGGTTAAGGACCGCTGGTAAGGAAAGCGCGGGGCCACTCGAAGAGGGACGGGTCGCCCGCCCCGTAGCGGAGGATCTCCGGCTCGTCGGAAGAGAAGTCGATCACCGTTGTCGGCTCAAGGCCGCAGTCGCCGGAGTCGATCACCGCGTCCAGGGCATGGCCGAGTTCCTCGTTGATCTCCCATCCCTGCGTCATGGGCTCCTCCTGGCCGGGCAGCAGCAGGGTGCTGGAGACAAGCGGCCCGGCGAGCTCGGAGAGCAGCGCCTGGGTCACCACGTGGCGCGGGATGCGGACCCCGACGGTCTTCTTGCCCGGGTGCTGCAGCATGCGCGGCACCTCCTTGGTCGCGGTCAGGATGAACGTGTAGCTGCCGGGGATGGCTGCCTTGATTGACCGGAAGATGGAGTTGGGCACGTGCACGAACTGGCCGAGCTGCGCGAAGTCCTGGCACACGAGGGTGAAGTGGTGCTTGTCGTCGAGCTTGCGGATCTCCCGGATCCGCTCGATGCCCTCCTTGTTGCCGAGCTGGCACCCCAGTGCGTAGCAGGAGTCGGTCGGGTAGGCGATCAGTCCGCCGGAGCGTACGAGGCCTGCGACCTGGGCGATCAGGCGCGGCTGCGGGTTAGCGGGATGAATGTCCAGGTACTTGGCCATGGGGCGAGTCTAGGGCCCTCGGCCGCGACACGCAGGCAAGCCCCGTGAGGTGGCGGCGGCATCACCTACGGCAGCTGGGACCAGGCAGACCAGTCGAACCCGTCGAACTGGTCGCCCGGGACGCGCTCGTAGTGCGCGTAGTGGCTGCGGCCGTCGGCGGTGACGGCCACCAGGACACCCACCCGGCCGATGATCGCGCTGGCCGAGATGGTGGCGACGCGGCCGGGCGGACCCGCCACCCTGGTCCACTCCGACCAGACGGGCGCCCCGCCCACGAGTTGCGGCCGCGAGGCGCTGAGCCAGATGCGGCCGCCCCGCGACAGCGCGAAGACCTCGAACTTGTGCCGCAGCGAGGAACAGGTGACGACCTCGACCGGGAAGCGCCGCCCGCCCACTTCCCGCCAGCCGGACCAACTGGTGTCCCGGACGCGGGACTTGCAGAAGACGCCGCTGGCGACGCTGATCAAGGCCAGGTCATTGCCATTGCTGCAGGCGGCGATCGCGGTGGCCTTGCGCTCGTTCGGGCCGGGAATGGCTGGCCCGAAGGGGTGGGCGAATCCCTCGTGCCAGATGCCGCCGGCCATGTCCAAGATGAACAGCTCAGGGTCGTCCGGCCTGGCGGCCCCCGGCGGGCTGGCGGAGATGGCGACGTCCGCCACAGCGGGGCGGAAGGCGGGAAGGGGATGCATGGGCGCCCAGTTCCCCTGGGAGCTGACCCACGGGCTTCCGTCCACGACGCCGATGACGTACGCGCCGCTCGCTGCGAGCGCGGTTACCAGGCCAGCGGGCAACGACGTGCTCTCCCAGTCACTCCAGGCCCCGCTGGCACTGTCCATGGACGTTCCCTGGTAGATGCGGCCCCGGATTCCGCCCGCCTCATTCGGGGCGTAGACCTCGACAAGCCCGGGAACCGGCGAGCCGCAGGCTAGAAGCGGCACGGGCGGAGCTGATGCCGGGTGCGGCGGCTGGGACGGGTGGGACGGGCGTTCCGGTTGCGCTGGGGCTGCCGGCTGGACAGCGGGTGCCAGCCGCCCGGGGCTGGCGTCGGGTGCCGTCGCCCGGCGGCCGACGGTCGGACCCGACGGGGAGGTCCTGGGCGCGGGGGGCAGCGCCGTGGCCGGCTCGGCAGCCAGCGCTGGCACCGCAGCAAGCGCCCCGGCCTCAGAGGCCGGCACGGTCTCGATGAGCGACTCCGACGCGGCGGCTGATCCAGCCTCGGGAGCCGGCGTGGCCTCCGCGGTCGCGGACTGGACGGACATCAGGTCCTGCCGCGCGGTCTGGGCCGGCGGAGCCAGGGCGGCACGAGTCACCTGGTCGAGCAGCTTTTCCCTGTACAGGTCGGTGCTGATCTGGGCGAAGGCAGTGCGGACGTCGTCGGCCTGCAGCGGCCGGCTGGCTGCGTCCTTGGCAAGGAGGGCGCTGACAAGATCGCTGAGCGGCTCGGGGACCTCCGGGTTGATGTCATGCGTCGCCACGGGCGTCTCGGTGAGATGCTGGTGCATGACGACCGGCAGGCCCGGGCCGCTGAACGGGGGCTGGCCGGTCAGTATCTCGTGCATGATGCAGCCCAGCGCGTACAGGTCCACGCTGGGGCTGGCGGCGGGCCCCAGCCACTGCTCCGGCGCCATGTAGGCCGGGGTGCCGATGACCTCGCCGGTCATCGACAAAGACGACGCCGAGTTGAGGTCCCTGGCGAGGCCGAAGTCGCAGACCTTGAGCCGGTCGCCGACCTGGATGAAGATGTTCGCCGGCTTCAGGTCACGGTGCACGATCCCCTGCCCGTGCGCGGCGATCAGCGCGTCAGCCAGCTGAATGCCGAAGTCCAGCGCCCGGCTTATCGCCAGTCCGTCAGGAAAGGCGGCCATGACCTTGCCGAGGTCCTCGCCGCGCAACAACTCGGTGACGATGAACATCTGGCCATCGTGCTCGTCGTAGTCGAAGACCACCGTGATGCAGGCGTGCTGCAGGCTGGCGGCGGTGGCGGCCTCCCGGCGGAACCGCTTGCGCATGGTCTTGTCGGGATCGGCGTCGCGTAGCACCTTAACGGCCACCGGGCGGCTCAGCTTCAGGTCGTGCGCACGCCAGACCTCGCCCGCGGCCCCTCGCCCTAGGCGCTCATCAAGCCGGTACCTGCCGGTAAGGACGTTCTCGCCTTCCACACGAACACGTTACATGCCCACAACCCACGGCAATGACAACGGCCGCCAGATGAGATAACAGTTCTCCGCGCGCTCCCAAATTGCTAACTTCCTTGCCGTCGGCTCGGGTGCATTATCAGCCGTCGAAGTTAACCGGGGGGCTGGCATGGCGCGGGCTAGGAGGCGTACTGCCCACGCGGCGATGGCACCGGCGAGGCCGGCGTAAGCCATGAAGGTGACGTGCTCCCGTCCTGCGGGCAAGGACAGGCCGACCAGCGCGACCAGTCCCAGGCTCGCGACGATGGCGGGCAGCCAGGCCCGCGCGTCCCCGTCGCGACGGCACAGGCAGGCCATCCACGTGATCGTGGCCAGGATCGCGGTCAGGCTGGCGAGGTACAGCCGATCCGGCCAGCCCCGCAGGCCGAAGGCGAGCCAGCACAGCCAGGCCACGCTCGCGAGCGCGCAGGCCGCGACCGTGCAATAACGTGCGGTCGGCTCGGGAGCACCCATGCGCCCCCATTATGCCGTTCCGCCTCGCAGCCAGCGCGTGGTGCCGGCACGGGCCGGGCTGTCTACAGTTCGCTAACCCGCCTGAGACGCCCAGTTCCCCGAGCAGTCGCGTCCGCAACGCGGTGAACAGGGCGTGGCCGCGGTCCCTGGGACGGTCTAGGTGGACCGGGAGGTCGACGGCGATCGTCCCGCCGGTGAGGACGAGCACGCGATCGGCGAGCAGGATGGCCTCGTCGACGTCGTGCGTGACCAGCAGCACCGCCGGGTGGTGGCGCGCGCACAGGTCCTGGAGCAGGCCATGCATGCGGGCTCGCGTCAGCGCGTCAAGCGCGCCGAACGGCTCGTCAAGCAGCATCAACTGCGGCTCGCGGACCAGTGCCCGGGCGAGCGCCGCGCGCTGTGCCTCGCCGCCGGACAGCGTCACCGGCCATGCCCTGGCATGGGATGCCAGGCCTACCTCGCTGAGGGCAGACAGGCTTCGCTCACGCAGTCGCGGACGTTCGCCCGGGCCAGTGGGCTTGAGACCGAGCGCGACGTTCGGCAGCACGCGTTGCCACGGCAGCAGCCGGGGCTCCTGGAAGACCACCGCGCGGCGCTGCGGGACCAGCACCTCGCCGCCATAGTCTGGGTCGAGGCCGCCGAGGATGCGCAGCAGCGTGCTCTTGCCGGTGCCGCTGCGGCCCAGGAGCGCGACGAACTCGCCTGGAGCGATCGAGATGTCGAGGCCGCGCAGGACATCGCGGTCGCCGAAGGTCCGGGTGACGCTTGTGGCGAAGACCGCGACGTTCGCGGGTGCCTGAACAGTGGTGGTCATTGTCATGCTCCTTGGAATCCGCGGCGCCAGACCAGCAGGTACCGTTCCAGTAGCCGGACGATCGCGTCGGCGACCAGGCCGAGGATCGCGTAGATCGCCAGGCACAGGAACATGATGTCGGTGCGGTCCGTCGTCTGCGCCTGGTTGATGAGGTACCCGAGGCCGCTTTGGGCGTTGATCTCCTCCGCCACCACGTCCACGAGCCAGCTGCCGACCAGCGCGAAACGCAGGCCGACCAGGAAACCGGGCAGCGAGCCTGGGAGGATCACTTTTCGCACCAGGCCAAGGCGGTTGAGCCCGAACGTCTGCCCTGCCTCCACCAGCTTCATGTCCACGCCGCGGATCGCCGCGTACGTGTTGATGTACACCGGGAACAGGCAGCCGAGCGCGATGAGGAACACCTTCGGGAACTCGCCGACCCCGAACCAGATGATCACCAGCGGGACGAGGCCGAGGATCGGTACCGCCCGCGCCGCCTGGATGACCGGGTCGAGGAGGTCCTCCCCGGCCCAGAACAGTCCGCACAGCACGGCGAGCGCAGCGCCGGCGGCCACGCCGAAGACGAGGCCCTCGGCGACCCGCTGCAGTGAGACGAGCATGTTCGACTGGAGAACGTCCTGGGACCACAGCTCGCGGGCCGCGTCGATCACCGCGATCGGGGAGGCCACCTCGTCGCTGGTGAAGACGCCTTTCGCGCAGGCGAGCTGCCACACGATCAGCACCAGGACCGGGCCGACCACGCGGCGGGCCAGGCGCGGGATCCGGATTGGCCCGGCCCGGTGCCGCTTCGCCGTCGGCAGGCGGACCAGCGTGATCGCGACCGGGTCTCCCGGCTGCGCGGCGGGCGCAGCCGGGAGACCGCCCTTGGCGGATTTGCCGAGGACCGTCATGAGGTCCCCGCTGAGCCGGGCGCGGCGGCGCCCGCGGACGCGAACACCGGCGTCGACACGAAGCGGGTACCCTCGATCAGGTCCGACTCACGGCCGTCCGGGCCGACTGGCACCTCGCCGATCAGCGTGACCCGGTGCAGCACGCGCTCTACGTCGAGATGGCCGATGTCCTGCGGGCCGAGGTGAGAGGTCGCCCGGTTGTCCCAGAAGGCGACGCTACCCGGCGCCCAGCGAAATCGCACGGTGTACTCGGGCCTGGTGATCTCGTCGAAGAGGTAGCCGAGGATGAGACGGCTCTCGATGGGCGACACGTCGAGGATGTGGTCGGTGAAGACCGGGTTCACGAACAGTGCCTTTTCCCCGGTCCGGGGGTGCACCCGGACGACCGGGTGGTGGGAGACGAGGGAGTTCCTCGCGATGCGCTCCGAGTAGGCGGACTGACCAGGCCGGGGCAGACCAGACCAGTTCGCGCCGTACCGGTGCTCCGCGCGCAGCGTGTCCACGCCCTCGATTTCCGCGCCGATGCGCCCGGTGACGGGGTTGACCGTGATGTCAGCCATTTTGCGGTACCTCCTTGAGGATCGCGGCGAAACGGGCTTCCGCCGCAGTGCTGAAGAGCGGGGCGACGCTGTAGTCCGACCCGGCACCCGCGCTGGCCATCAGCGCGACGACCTGCTGTAGCGCACCGCGCACCGCGCTGCTGATCGGCACGTAGTTCTCCGTGCCGCCCGCGGCGAGGATGAGCTTGGCGACCGCTGGCGTCTGGTGCTCGACGTCGACGTAGTAATCGGTGACCCACTGAGCATGGTGAGACTTCGCCCAGTTCTCGGCCTCGACCACCCGCTTGAGCAGGTCGTCGATCGCCGCGAGCTTGGCGGGGTTAGCCAGGGCGGAGTTGTCGCCGAGCAGATAGCCGTAGCTGGGCGGGCTGACCGTGGACTCCGTCGCCAGGACCACCGCGTTGGGGTGAGCCTGCTCATAGTCAACCTTCTGCTCCACGCTGACCACCGACGCGTAGGCGGCACCGGAGTCCAGCGCCGTGCCTAGTTCCTGCAGGGTGACGTTGACTTGCTGGACGTCCTGCTGAGTGAGCCCGGCGGAGTGCAGGGCGCGGAGCGCGAACGCCTGTTCCGCGGTCCCCGTCGTGTAGGCGACCGGCTTGCCGCGCAACTGGGAGATCGCGGTGACGCCCGGCCTGCCCAGCAGGTACTCCGACGCGCCGATTGGCAGTGAGACTCCGATCGCCGTGACCGGCAGGCCCGACTTCACTGCCAGCGACGCGGGCAGGTCGCCCATCTCGCCGACGTCGATGCGGTGGGCGGCGAAGCCGGCGTCAACCAGCGGTCCGCTGTCGAACTCGACGAAGTTGACCTTGTAGCTGGCGTCCTTGAGCACGCCGGAGTCCGTGAGCAGGGTTTCGAAGTCCTGCTCCTGGTCGCCGAAGTTAATGGTTATCGTAGATGAACTGCCGCCCGGCGCGGGCGGGTCGGCGGCCGTAGATCCGCCGCTCGAGCACGCGGTAGCCACCATCGCGAGGACGGTGGCCAGCGTCAGGGGGCCGAGCAGCCGGCCGATCTTGTGCGGCATGTGGTGACGCTCCCTATTACGTAACCTATAGGGCAAGGGCGCTGGAAAATGGGCATGCCAAATAGGCGTTATCGCGGGCTTGCAGTGCTGAGAGATGTTTAAATAAGCTGATTTCTAGCGCAAGGTCGGCGTGGCCAGCCAGAGTGCCTGAACACGCCAACCTACAGTCGTGCAAATCCATACTTAGACGATAGGAAATATCGCCTGTTGAGTCAATAGGGGATCGTGGATATTTTGCCCGTAACATTGTTAACTAATAAATTGCAATTAAAGTAAGAAAATATGCCATGCTAGTCGGCTTGGCGGGTGAGGTGCCCGGTCGCCCAGTCGGCTTGGGGCCTGGGGATCGGTGGCGGGTCGGCGCCCGGATGCCGGTCTGGCGGCGGGCAGCTTCGAAGGCGACGCACGGCTGGCGCGCCTGCCCGCGGCTTCGCCGCCTGCATATTGTTGATAAAACCTAGTGATTTAGTAGACTAAGTGCATGCCTTCCGGTAGGCTCCCGCCTGACCTGCCAGAATCCACGTGTGGAGGAGCACGTTATGCCCTTGGAAACCGCAACTCGTGCTCCCGTGCGACGAGGCGATATCTCCCGGATGATTGACTACCGTCACACAACGAACGACAGTGCCGTGCTACAGGCCGTCCTAGACCATGGCCCGGTCGCCCGCAGCACGATAGCCCGGCTGGTAGGGCTCAGCCCGGCGGCGGTGAGCAGGCTGTCCGCGGACCTGCTCGTGGCCGGCGCTGCTGCGCGAGTCTTCCCTGGCCACCGTGCCGAAGTCCGTCGGCCGACCGCACGTCCCCGTCGAAATCGACACCAGCCGCCGGGTGGCTCTCGGGCTGCACATCGCACTCCAGCACGCGATCCTTGCGCTCCTCGACCTCAAGGGCCGGGTGATCGCGAGTGAGCGGATACTTCATCAGGACACAGACCCGCGGCAGGTGATGGCGCGACTAGCGGCGCGCGTCCCCGGCTTTGCCGCCGACCACGCGGCCGGCCGCACGCCCGTGGGACTCGGCATCGCCACCGGGGGATGGGTGGACCGCGGCGATGGCGTCATCATCGAGCACACGTTGCTCGGCTGGCGCGACGTGCCTGCCCGTCAGGTCTTCGCGGACGCGACGGGGCTGCCGGTGCGCGTGGACAATCACGCCCGCGCGCTCACGAGGGCCGAGCAACTCTTCGGCGACTCGCGGGCACGCACGAGTGTTGTGCACCTTTTCGTGGGGAACACGATCGATGCCGCCTTCGCGACCGGTGGCAATATCCACCACGGCCCGCAATCCGCGGCCGGGGCGGTCGCGCACCTGCCGCTGGAGGGCAGGTCGGAGCGCTGCCTATGCGGGCGGCGCGGCTGCCTCCAGGCTGCCGTGTCCAGTCATGAACTCGGCGTCCGCGCGGCGCGAGAGGGGATCATCGCGGACCCCTCGTTCGGCAGCCTGCTATCCGCGGCCCGGGACGGCGACCGGCGGGCGGCGGGACTCTTCCGGGAGCGGGCGAGACTTCTCGGCGCCGCTGCCGCCTTGCTGGTCGACCTGCTCAATCCGGAACTTCTCGTGGTCACCGAGCAGGGAATCCGGCACGTGCCGGGGTGCCTGGAGATCCTGCGGGCGGAAGTCAGCGAGCGGTCGAGGCTGTGCGCGGATCCCGGCCGCTCGATCGTCGGGGCTAGCTTCGCCGAAGACGTCCTGCCAGTGGCGGCCGGGACAGTGATCCTCGACGCGCTGTACGCGAACCCGCTGCAGCGCAGGTCCGTAGTGTCCCAGGCCTGCTGACCTAATTCAGCCAGCCGCGATAGTGGCGGGCGCGACTGGCGGCTGCCGTGAAAGGTGAATGACGGGCCAGCGAGCCGGATTAATTTAACAAGTTGCAATATTGACCACTCGCCCGCACGCTGACAAGAATTGTTAGGGACGCTAAGAAATCGTTTAGCGGAACGGTCAGGGGTTACTGCGTGAATTACCGCTGCTGTGGCCCCCGGGAAAAGCTAGGAGCGATGCTCTCATGACGGCTATCCAAGACACGGTGCAGGCGCCGGTGGTCGGCGTGCGGCCGGTAGCGGGACACATCGGCGCGGACATCACAGGCGTCGACATCAGCAACCCCCTCACGCCGGAGCAGGTGGCCGCGATCGGCGACGCGCTGCACCGGTACAAGGTGATCTTCTTTCGCGGGCAGAACCTGGACCACGCCTCGCAGATCGCGTTCGGGCGGCAGTTCGGCGAGCTGACCTACGCGCACCCGCACGACGAGGCGCCGCCGCAGGACTACCCGGAGATCTTCACCGTGGACCCGCGGCGGTACGAGCAGCGCTACGGCGAGGACTACCGCAAGGAGAACCGGCGCCGCCAGTACAGCTACTTCACCGGCTGGCACACCGACGTGACCGCCGCGGTGAACCCGCCAGCGGGCTCCATCCTGCGCGCCGAGGTGGTGCCTGAGATCGGCGGCGACACAACGTGGGCGAACCTGGTTGCGGCCTACGAGGGCCTGTCCCCGAGAGTGCGGGCGTTCGTGGAGACGCTGCGCGCCGAGCACCGCTACGGCGGCCCGGAAGGAGGGGCACGGGGAAACAGCGCCCTCGCCCGGCGGATCAACGACAACCTGCTCGTGGCGATCCACCCGGTGGTGCGAGTGCACCCGGTCACCGGCGAGAAGGCACTGTTCGTCAACCACGGCTTCACCAGCCACATCGTGGACGTGTCCGCCCGGGAGAGCAAGGCGCTCCTGGACCTGCTGTACGCCGAGATCACCAGGCCGGAGTACACCGTGCGGCTGCGCTGGGAGCCGGGCACCGTGGCCTTCTGGGACAACCGGGCCACCTCGCACCTGGCACCCCGTGACATCGAGCACCTGGACGTCCAGCGGACCCTGCACCGGGTCACGCTCGTCGGCGACGTGCCCGTCGGCCCCGACGGACGCGAGTCCGAGCTCGTCGCGGGGAAGCCGTTCACGAGCAAGCACACCGTCGTTGTGGCCGACTGATGTGCCCCCTGCACTTCAACCTGTTCTGCGCATTACGGCCGGGGAGACTGTGGCCTTCGTCGGCCCTACCGGTGCGGCAAAGTCGACGATGGCCAAGCGAGCGAGGCCAGTCACTGTCGTCCGGCGAACGCCAGCTCATCGCGCTGGCGCGTGCCTTCATTGTCGCGCCCCGCGTGCTCGTCCTCGACGAGGCCACATCTAACCTGGACCCGGCATCGGAGACCCGGATCGAAACCGCCCTCGACGTGCCGCTGCAGGGCAGGACGACTACCCTCATCGCCCACAGGCTATCGACGGCGATGCGCGCCGACCGCATCGTCGCGGTGACCAACGGCGGACAGTGAGAGACAGGACAGGAGCAGGAACATGACAGGTCTGCACAAGCGCACGCTAGGGCGCACCGGTCTGGAGGTGACCGTCGTCGGCTACGGCGCCATGGAGTTGCGCGGCGCGGGCGCGCGCCGTCCCCGCCCGCTTCCCGAAGGCGGGGCCGGACGCGTGCTCAACGCCGTCCTCGACGCAGGCATCAACTTCATCGACACGTCAATCGATTACGGTGACAGCGAGCGGCTCATCGGGGAGGCGATATCACACCGCCGTGACGAGTACTTCCTGGCATCCAAGGCCGGCTGCCCCTGGGACGTGGAGCTGCCGTCCGGCGCACTAGCCGGCCCCCTTCCCCACGACTACAGTCCTGAGCACATCAGGAAGGGCCTGGAACGGAGCCTGCGATTGCTCCGGACGGACCACCTGGACCTGCTGCAGCTGCACATCAGCCCGTCGCTGGAGACCATCAATGCTGAGGGGGCCGTGGAGACGCTTCAAGCGCTCCGCGACGAGGGCAAGGTGCGCTTCATCGGCTCCTCTTCCACGATCCCGAACATCTGGGACCACCTCGATCTTGATGTCTTCGACGCGTTCCAGATCCCGTACTCCGCCCTTGAGCGGGAGCACGAGGCGGCTATCGCAGAGGCCAGCGAGCGGGACGCCGGCGTGATCATCAGGGGCGGCGTCGCCAAAGGCGGACCGCGCCTCGACCGTCCCCAGGTCGGGAACACGTGGGAGGCATGGGAGGCGGCCAAGCTCGAGGAGCTGCTGGAAGAAGGTCAGTCAAGGGTGGAGTTCGTGCTGCGGTTCACCCTCGGCCATCCCGGCCTGTCCACCATCATCGTCGGCACGGCGTCCGTCGATCACCTCACGGACAACGTGGCGAAGGCGTTGCGGGCCCGCTCCCCGATGATGTGTACCGGGAAGCCAGGCTGCGCCTCGACGCCGCCGGAGCATCGCCGGTGGGACGGCGCCCGCAGCGATAGAGTTACCCGCAGCGCACCCAGCCAGGTGGCACAGGTCTCCGGCACCACACCACTTCCGGCAGGTCAGATAACGAGCTCAGGCCGCGTTCGAGAGCGCGAAGGAAAGCCCGGCCGAAGACCTGATCGGGTTGTCTTGTCGTACAGGAAGGCCCTAGGGCTTTCGCGAAGAGGAATACCAGGAAAGTCCGGCTCCCATTCGTGCCCTCGAGGTGGACCATGGCGCGCAGGTCGTTGATCCACCAGTAGATGTCGAGTGGCTGCCCCCGCCGGGCACCGGTCTCATCGAGCAGCGTCCGCGATCGCGTCGCCGGTCGCGATGTAGAACGGCCCCTCCAGGCCGAAGAAGTACTTGCCGCCTTTGACCACCTGAACGATGACGTTCGGGAGTTCCGACATTGCCAGCAAGTGCTCGAGTTGGAGGCACATGGTCTCGGGTGAGCCGACCTCTCGATTTAGGACAGACTCGTGGATTACCGCTGTTACGTGGACCACGCGCACTTTCTTGCGGCCTTCACCCCCGCCGACTCGGTCGGCCGCGGCGGCCGCACGCACGAACCCCTCGCACGAACCCCTCGCGTGACACCAGCAGCGTGCGAAGCGGACGGCTGCCAGCCGCGAGCCTCCACCCGGGCGAGGTGCTCGGCGAGGTCGTCGCGTACACCCCTGCGGCCCGGCGGTCGTTTCCTACTGCGGTGCAGGCGTTCCGGCATCGCCGAGGCGTCGCAGTGCCTGCGCCAGTGCCGCTTCCCCATGGGGCGACTGGTTTCCAAAGCAGGCGCTCGTCCACGCGTGCTGGGCGTCGAGGAGGTCACGGAGCGGCACGGCTACGCCGTCCATCGCGCTGCCGGTGGCCCTGGCCACGGTGATGTCGTCTTGCGTCCCGGCAGATGGGGCGTAGGCGAGCAGCGTGGCCCCTGCCCGGTCGACGGCCACGATAACAAGGACCTGCTCGCTCGCATCGGCGGTCAGGTCGCCGGGACCCGCGCGGCCGGCCAGCAGGTCGGCGGTCAGCGTCCAGGCGGCCACGCTCTGAGCGGGGTCGACCATGCGCGCCCTCCACGCCAGCGCCATCGCGTCCGTGCGCATGAGGTACTGGATTAGCCGGGTCTGGTCATCGAAGCTGGCCGCGTCGGGAACCGGATGAGCGTGCAGCGACCTGAGGCCGATCTCCAGGAACAGGCCCAGATCCTGGCCGCAGGCCAGCCAGCCGCCCAGCGTGTCGAGGTCGTGGAGGATCCGCGCCGGCATCGGGTACGGCGGGTCGGGCAGCGTGTTGTACCCGATGTGAAACGCCGGGGACCCCATCGGGACCCCCAGGTGGTCGGCCGTCACCGCATGGGCGAACCGCCCCAGCAGTCCTAGCCCGTGATCTGGCGACCTGAGAGTACGAATCTCCCGTCTGACTTCCGGCATCCCTTATCCTCCATTTCGATCCATGCTCGTCCTCGCAGGTATAGTACACGCAAGTGATCGACCATTTATGAAAAAATGGGAACTGGTCAAGGACGCGGGCTGCCCGGGGGAGAACTGGACGCCTTGGTTTCGGATGGGCGATCTGGGCCGCACCCGACGCCTGCGTGCGGTATGCCTACTAGGCATGACCGGCAGCGGTGACGTAGACCTGGCCGAGCGCATCGAGCGCAGCGCCGAGCTGAAGAGGGCCCTGGTCGACTTCGCGTCCAGCCCGCGATTCGACAGGCACCTCGCGCGGCTGATGCTGGAGGCCGCGGGTCCGGAAAAAGAACTGGACGAGGGCGAGGCGATCACCATCGTCGATCAGTTCGCGTTGCAGCACCAGTTGCCGAACGGCAAGACCGTCCTGGACCAGTTCCTGGCCAGCCGCGCACGTACTCCAACATGGGCCCGGCCGTCTTCCGTCAGCTTCCCAAGCGCCGCCGGTCACGGGACGACCTGGACGCGACCGGGCGCGCCTTCGAGGTCCTCCCGCCCGAACTGGCCGACGCCGACACCATCGGCGTTATCTACGACGAGGTCGACGGGCTTAACTTCTACAACGACTACGGGATGCTGCGGGACCTGTTCGCCAACCCGGGCCTGGCGGCCGACAGGCGATACTCGGACGTGCTGCGCGGGTACCTGGGCTCGCAGACCATCGGCCCGCTGCCGTTCCGCCGTCTCGCCGTGGCCCTCCCAGAGGCCGCCAGCGTGGTGTTCCAGAAAGTCCTGCGCAAGCCAGGCTTCAGCTGGGCCGAGCACGGTGAGGCACTGCTGCTGCGCCGTAAGCCCTGGGTTAATATCGAACAAAAAATCTTTGTGCTACATAGTTTTGTGAGTGTAACTTGTGGCATACTTAAGTCAGGTCCGCGAGAGCTCCGGCACAGCCGATGAGCCAGTCGTGATGGTCCCCGGCAGGGGGTGCCTGGCAAGCCCGGGACCGCGATTGCACCTCGGGGAGGTGATTCCAGGATGTGCACGGGTGGTGACCAGGTTCCGGCCAGCGTCGCCGAGGCGCTGCGGATGGCAGAGTCTGCCATGGATTACCTCAACGACCCAGAAGCTGCGTCCCTGGATGCCGCCTCGCTCGGGGATGTACTGCAGGCGCTGGGCGGGATCTGCGGGAAGTTCGCCGTTGCCCGCGCGGCGATCCTGGCCCGGTTCGACGCCGAGCGCGGCCACGTCGCCGACGGGTACGGCAGCTCTGCCTCCTGGCTGGCGGCGAAGAACCGCACCACGCGTAAGGCCGCGAGCGCCGAGGTACGGCGGATGCGGCAGTTCCGCGAGCACCCTGAGATCGCCGCCGCGGTCGCGAGTGGGGCGGTCTCCGAGGCGTGGGCCGCCGAGATGGCCGAGTGGACCCGCAGGTTGCCGGCCGACTGGCGGCATGATGTCGACAAGATCCTGCTCGACGCCGCGGCCGGCGGGGCGGAGCTTGCGGACCTGGCCGTGATCGCGCAGGCCGCCCTGGAGAAGTGGCGGCAGCAGGAGAACCCCGGTGACGACCCCGGGGACGGCGGATTCGGGGACCGGTACCTCAAGCTCGGCACCACGATCGACAACGCGGGCCGGGTGACCGGGGACCTGACCCCCGAGTGCACCGCCGCCCTGCAGGCGGTGCTGGAGGCGCTCGGTAAGAAGAGTGGGCCGGAGGACGACCGGACCGAGGGCCAGCGCTACCACGACGCGCTGCAGCTGGCGTGCCAGCTGCTGATCCGGTCCAGGATGCTGCCCGACCGGGCCGGGTCCGACACCCGCATCGACGCCGTCATCTCCCTGGCTGAACTGCTGCAACTTCCCGGCGCCTCCGAGCTGCAAGAGGCGTGGCTCGCGGCGCTGGTAGGGGAGCACGGCTACCTGGCCGGCCCGGACGCCGAGGTCGCCGCCTGCGACGCGGTCATCTCGCCGGTAGTGACCGGCCGTCCCGACCTGTCGGTCGTGGACGCGATGATCGACCTGGTCCTGGCCTTCCTCGACGAGGCTGGCCCGGGAGAGGGGCTGGCCTCGACCGATCCCGACGCCGCCGGATACGGCACCCGGTCCGCCGACGACGATCCGGGAAGCACCGGGGACCACGCGCGGGAGCGCGCCAGCCGGATCCGCTCCAAGGCGCTGTCCCCCGAGGCTTGGCAGGCGCTGCGGTACGCCATAGCCCGGCTCGCCGTCGACCTCGTCTCCGGCCCGGACCGGCTTGCCGCCATCCTTCGCCAGGGCCTGCTCGACGCCTCGTATAGCGGCAAGTCCATCCCCCTGGACATTGGCCACGCAGCCGGCATCCCTGGCCACATCCGGCGTGCCGTCCAGCTCCGCGCCAAGGGACACTGCGAGTGGCCCGGCTGCCAGCGCCCGGCGGCGTACTGCGACATCCACCACCTGGTCCACAAGGCCGACGGCGGTGAGACCTCCGTGTCCGGGTGCGTCCTGCTGTGTCAATTTCATCATGACATCTGTATCCACCGCCGGGGCTGGCGGCTGGTCCTGCACCCCGACGCCACCACTACCGCCTACGGCCCCCAAGGCCAGGTCCTGCACAGCAACGGGCCGCCAGGCGGCACCAGGGTCGCCGGAAGCCGCCAGGCCACCGGGAGGCGCCGGGCCGCCCGTCGCGAGTCAAGCGTGTAACGTACCCATCGGGTCAAGCGCGCAGCAAGGTGATGGCGCGGCCTGCGGGGCTTAGTGCCTCGGTGATGGTGGTGCGCTCGTAGATGGGCGCGGCGATGGCGCGGTTGTCGAAGATGACGAGGGTGCCAGTGCCGAGGCGGAAGCGGTCGAGGTAACCGTCGAGCTGGATGAGGCCGCTCGGCAGGGGGTCGGCTTGCTTGTCGCGCCAGACCTTCAGCTCGAAGGCGGCGCGCTGTTCCTGGTGGTCACCGTAGGGCCTGCGGACGAGCAGGTCGATGCGTCCCGAGCCGATGGCGTACTCGCGGTCGATGCGGCCGTCGCCGTTGACCATGCGGTGCAGGAAGGCCATGAAGACGAGTTGCGCAGCGGCTTCGGTGTAGTCGGTTCCGGCGGCGAGGATCTCGCCGTTCTCGATCCAGAAGGCGGTGAACTCCTCCAGCAGCCGGGATATGTTCAGTTGCCCGTCGGGCAGGGCGAGTGAGTGCGGGTCGAGGGTGATGACGGTCTCGACGCCGTCCCCGAGGACGCGGGCGATGACCTCGCGGTAGATGGGGTTGGCGATCCGCACTGGGTTGCCCGTGGCGATCAGGCCAAGATCGCGTACGTAGGCGATGTCGTCTTGGTACACGTTATCGATCCTGGGCGGCATGGTCCCGGCGAGGACTGGTTCGATGACCTTCCGCACGCGCGGCTCGGAGAGCTTGCTAGCCAGTGAGTCCAGGTGCGTGGCCCGGGCCAGGATCAGCCGCTCCTCGGCGGTGTCGATGTGGTCGGCGGTGACGGGTTCGGACAGCGGCACGCCCATCTTCTCGGTTGCCTCCCGGGCAAGCGCGTTGACCAGCCACGGCTGCCCCTGGCTGTAGGCGAATGCCCGCTCGATGGCCTCCGGAGTGAACTCCTGCCTCGTTTCCTCGGTGTGCTGGCGGTACAGTGCAGCCACCTCGTCGGCAGTGAAGTCGCCCATCCGCAGCGATTCCACGGAGACGTTGAAAGGGCTGGCGGTGCCTAGCCGGGACGGGTTCCCGCCGGCGGCCGCCTTGTAGTCCCGGATGTCGCGCAGCCCGAACAGGGCGATCGAGGCGGGGAACGCATGCGGCCGGAAGTCGTAGCTGCCGCGCAGCTGATGCAGGATGCTGCTGAGCGAGGCACCGCTGAGCGCGTCGATCTCGTCGAAGAACAGCACTAGCGGCAGCGGGCACCTCAGCGCCCAGTCTTGTAGCCCCTCGGAGATCCGCTTTCCGGGCGGTGCGTCCGGCCACGGGTCCGGTGGCATCCATTCCGCCGGGAGCCGCCGTGCCCGGGCCGTCTCACTGATGGAGGCGAGCACCTGGAGTTCGGCCGCGGCGTAGTCGTCACCGGCCACGGCGGCGGACTCGCAGGTAAACATCAGCGCCGCGTGCCTTCCCTCAGCGGTCAGCTGTTGGGCCAGCGCACCCATCGTGGTGGTTTTCCCGGTCTGGCGGGGTGCGTGCACGACGAAGTACTTGCCGGCCTCGACGAGCGTCCGCGCGCCGGGCAGGCGTGGCTCGGGCGGCAACATGTAGTCCAGCACCGGGACACATGGCCCCGCCGTATTGAAGGACCTCACGCACGTACCGTAGCGCAGGTACCAGCCAACAGCCTGTCGAGAGGGATTTTGGGGGCTGCCAGCGGAAGCGCATCTCCAGGCCCTCGGGGATGTCCCTGGTATGCGGCCTGACCCAAGTCTCGTGGGGGTTGAGGTCTCGTGGTCGCGTTTGCTGAAAGTTGGAACGTGTGCGCCGGGTGACGCATATTGTGAACGGCGTGACGCGAACGTGGGTAGTTGAGCCATCGGGGCCGCTGCGTGGTGACATCTCCGTGCGTGGCTCCAAGAATGCCGTGACCAAGCACATGGTGGCCGCGATGCTCGGTGACGGGCCTAGTGTCATCCGAAACGCCCCGCAGGTCGGGGACGTGGACATTACGGCGGCGATGCTGGAGGCGGCCGGTTTCCACATCAGCCGGGATGACGGCGAGATCACGATCGCCCCTGGTAGCGAGGTGAGGCCGAAAGTACCCGAGGCGTTCACCGGCCTCAACCGGATCCCGATCCTGATGCTCGGCCCGCTGCTGCACCTAGCTGGTGAGGCCTTCGTCCCGCTTGTCGGTGGCGACCCCATCGGGCGGCGGCCTGTCGACTTCCACGTCGATGCGCTGAAGGCCCTCGGTGCCGAGGTCGAGTACGCGCCGACTGGAATCAGCGCCAAGGCAACCAGGCTGCGCGGCGCGCGCATCACGCTGCCCTATCCGAGCGTCGGCGCGACCGAGACGGTACTGCTGTCCGCTGTCCTTGCCGAGGGTAAGACCGTGCTGCGCAACGCGGCCACCGAGCCAGAAGTCGTGGAACTCGCGTTGTTCCTGCAGCGGATGGGCGCGCACATCGAGCTGAGTCCCGACCGGCGCATCGTCATCGAAGGCGTGCGCAAGCTCAAGGCTGCCTCCACCCGGCTGGCGGGCGACCGCCTTGAGGCCTTTTCGTACCTGGTCGCGGGCCTCATCACCGGCGGCGAAGTGCGGGTGCACGGCTGTCCGCAGGACCGGCTCGTCACCGCCATCACGACCCTGGCCCGGATGGGCACCCGGTTCGACATCACCGATGAGTGGATCACCGCGTCCGCGCCTGACGGGCTGCAGCCCGCGGCGGTGCACACCGACACCCATCCTGGTTTCATGACTGACTGGCAGCAGCCGCTGATGGTGCTGTTCACGCAGGCCAACGGCATGTCGGTGCTGCACGAGACAGTGTTCGAGAACCGCCTCGTGTACGTGCCCGCGCTGCAGAAGATGGGCTGTGAAATCGAGGTGTTCGCGGCCTGCCTCGGCGGGCCCGCGTGCCGCTTCCACGATGGGAATGCCGTGCACTCGGCGGTCATCCGGGGCGTATCCAAGCTGCGCGGCGCTGAGGTCGAACTGCCGGACGTACGGGCCGGCTTTTCCGCAGTGCTCGCCGCGTCCGTCGCCGACCGGCCGTCGGTGCTGCATGGCGTGCAGCACATCGAGCGCGGCTACCACCGGCCGTTCGACCAGTTCGCTTCTCTCGGGCTGCGGATCTCTAGGGCGACCGCGTAAGGACCTCGTGCGCTCCCTCCCACCAGCTGTGGCTGGTCGGGCGTCGGCTGCGGGCACTGCGGGCCTGGCCGGTATGCGATAGTAACCCCATGTCCGTGCCCGCTAGTGAGACCGGCCCCGCCGGCGGTGCCCGCCGGGGACGGGGCAGGCCGGGCTATGACCAGGCGACGGTGCTGCGGCGGGCGATCGAGCTGTTCAACCGCCAGGGCTATGAGGGCACCAGCATGTCCGAGCTGGCAGCCGAGCTCGGGCTGGCCAAGTCCGCGATCTACCACCACGTGCCCAGCAAGGAGCACCTGCTCGCGCTGGCCCTGGATGAGGCGCTGGACGAGCTGACCGCGCTGGTCCACGAGGCTCAGGACACCTCGGGTGGCACCGCCTATGCGCGGCTGCGGACCGTGGTGCGGCGCAGTGTCGGGGTGCTGGCCGCCCACCAGCCAGCGGTCACCTTGCTGCTGCGGGTGCGCGGCAACAGCGAGGTCGAGCGGCGCGCGCTGGAGCGCCGCCGGTGGATCGATGCGCAGCTGGCGCAGTTGGCCCGTGCCGCCGTCGCCGAGGGGGCGATCCGCGACGACCTGGCCCCGGAACTGGTGAGCAGGCTGATCTTCGGCATGGTCAACTCCTTGGTGGAGTGGTTTCGTCCCGATGGCGAGGTGAGCGTGCCCGAGGTGGCGGACGCGATCACGGTCGTCGTCTTCGATGGCCTGGACACCCGCCAGGGCCGCGACGAGGACGAGAACTAGTGCCGCGTCAGGCAACGTTCACCTTGGCGAGACTGAGCGAAGCCCGTTGTGATAAGTTCGGCGTTGTCGTGCACCGCAGCAGCCTGAGGAGGTGAGTCCGATCAGCACAGTGACAGTGACCAGTCGGGACTCCCTTCCCTGCATGGCCTAGGGAGCGCCCGCGTAAAGCACCTCGAAAGGGTGTGGACGCTATGCGCCTCAATATCACTTCTTCGACGTCGTCCGACGGCGTCATCGAACGTCGGTTCACTCTCGGCGAGATCCCCGGCGTGCTGTGGACGCCTGAGGGCGCGACCGGTATCCGGCCCCTGATCCTGATGGGGCACGGCGGCGGCCAGCACAAGACGGCTCCGCGCATCGTGGCCGGTGCCCGCCGCTTCGCCGCCGAGTGCGGCTTCACCGCGGTGGCGATCGACGCCCCGGGCCCGGTCGGCTACCTGGGGATGTCGCTGGGCTGCGGGCTGGGCGTCCCGCTGGTCGCCGCCGAGCCTCGCATCCGCCCGGGGTTCGAGACGGAGGGCTCGCTGAGCTTCTTCGCACGGCACCTGGGCTGACACCGCCGCCTGCGCGGCACTAGGCGCCGCCGAACGTCGGCTTCTCCTTGGCGAGGAACGCGGTGACCGCCCCGCAGTGGTCGGTGGTCAGGCTGAGCTGGTGCTGCGCCGCGCTTTCCGCCGTCAGCGCGTCAGCCAGCGGCCGGGACAGGCCGTCCCACAGCAACCGCTTGGTCTGCGCGTATGCCGCCGTCGGCCCGGCTGCCAGCGTGGCCGCGAGCGCGGCGGCCGCCGCGGGCACCTCGCCGGCGGGCACCAGGGAGGCGGCCAGGCCCCAGGAGACCGCCTCCCGCGCCGTGAACGTCCGCGGCTGCAGCAGCAGCGCCCGCGCCCGTGACAGGCCAAGGCACCGTGCCAGCGTGACCGACATGCCTGAGTCGCAGGTCAGGCCGATCCCGGTGAAGGCGGTTCCCAGCACCGCACCGGAAGCCATCACGACCATGTCGCATGCCAGCACCAATCCCAGCCCGGCCCCCACGCAGGTGCCGTTGACGGCCGCGACGACCGGCTTGGGCATGGTGGCGAGCGCGGTGACGATCGGGTTGTAGTCCACGTCGACCGTGTCCATCGACGTCGCGCGATCGGCTGCCAGGGCGGCCGCGTGCTCGGCAAGGTCCTGCCCGACGCAGAAGGCCTTGCCTGTCCCGGTCAGCACGACCGCGCGGACGTCGCCGTCCTCGGCGACGGCGCGCGTCGCCTCTCGCAGGTCCTGCTTCAGCTCACGGCTCAGCGCCGGGCCGGGCAGCGTGATGGTCGCGACGGCCCCGTCCCGCTTAACAGTCACAGCGGACATGCTTGCCTCCTCATTAGTCCTTGCCGCGGTCAGGCGTCGAAGTCAAGGGTCACCGCCGCGCTCACCGGCCGGGCCTGGCAGGTGAGCACGAACCCGGCCGCCAGCTCGGCAGGCTCCAGCGCGTAGTTGCGGGCCATCGTCACCTGCCCGGACGTCACCCGGGCGCGGCAGGTGCCGCACACTCCTCCCTTGCAGGCGAACGGCAGGTCGGCGCGGGTTTCCTGGGCGCTGTCGAGGATAGCCGCCTCGCGCGGCATCCGGCTCATCGACGACACGCCGTCCGCCACGATCGTGACCGCGCTGGTCTGGCCGGTTACCTCGGGGGCGGCACGGTCCAGCGGCGGAGGCGGCTCGCCGACGTAGAACAGCTCGACGTGCACCTTGTCTCGTGGCACGCCGAGCTCATCGAGCACTGGCCGGGCGCCGATCACCATCGGCAGCGGCCCGCACAGCCACACGTGGTCGGCGCCGCGGGCGGGCGTGACGTACGACAGCAGCGTCCGCAGCCGGCCCGGGTCGAGGCGGCCCGACAGCAGCTCGATGTCGCGTGGCTCGCGAGACAGCACGTGCGTGACCTGGAACTGGGAGCAGTACCGGTTCTTCAGGTCGCCGAGTTCCTCGGCGAACATCACCGACCGGCTGGTCCGGTTCCCGTACAGCAGCGCCACCCGCGCCTTGGGGTTGGCAAGGACGGTCGCCGCGATCGACAGCATCGGCGTGATCCCCGACCCGGCCGCGATCATCAGGTGCCGTCCGGGTACTGCCGGGTCGGCCCGCAGGCTGCCCGACGGCGCCTGTACCTCGACCGTGTCGCCCGGCCGCACGTCGTGCACCAGCCAGGAGGAGAACAGCCCGCCGGGGATCTCCCGCACGCCGATCCGGGGCGGCGACCCAGCCGGCGCGCAGATCGAGTACGACCGACGCTGCTCGGCCCCCCCGATCACCCGCCGCAGCGTCAGCGACTGTCCCGCCGCGAACGCGAACTCGCCAGCCAGTTCCGGCGCGACCTCGAACGTCACCGCCGCCGAGTCGCTGGTCAGCTTGTCCACTGCCGCGACCCGCAGCGGGTGAAAGGGCACTTAAATCTCCTTCACGTGACCGAACGGTTCGCGGCAGCTGTCGCACCCGTACACAGCCTGGCACGGGGTGCCGCCGAATTCGGAGATCAGCCGCACCGCAGCCGATCCGCAGCGCGGGCAGCTCAGCGGCCGGGGCCTCGGCACGAGCGCCAGCGGGATCGGCCCTGCGGGCGCGGGCGCGGGCGTGGGTCCCGGTGGTGAGATCCCGGCGTCCGCCAGGGCGCGGCGTCCGCGCTCGCTGATCGCGTCGCTCGACCAGGCGGGCGACAGCTCCACCTCGACCCGCACGGTGGCGTACCCGGCTGCGGTGAGCGTGCGCACCAGGTCGTCTCGCATCGCGGCCAGGGCCGGGCAGCCCGAGTATGTTGGCGTGATCACCACGGTCACCCAGCCGTCCCGCTCCTGTCCGAGGTGCTCCTCAACGCGGCGCAGCACGCCCAGGTCCGCGAGCGTCAGTATCGGCAGTTCCGGGTCCACGACGGACGCGGCGATCTCGTAAGCGGCCCCGCCGGTGCCCGCGCTCACCACCGCGCCCCTTTCACCAGCGGCCTTCGGGATGCGCGCGGGCGACGGACTGCATCACCGCGAGCATCTGGCTGAGCGCTTCGGTGTGGACGCCGTCGCGGCCACCGGTGACACTGTGCGTGCCGGCGAGACGGGCAAGGCCAGCCTGTGGCAGTGAGGGGCACTTGACGTCGCTGGCGGCGAAGACCTGGTCCAGGACTGCTTCGGCTTCGGCGGCGAGGTCGGCCGGATCGGCGGCCACGCCCGCGGCCGCCAGTTCCCGCTCGACCGGGTGGGCGAGGAACAGCTCGTCGTGGTGGCGCCACACCTGATCCAGTCCCGCCAGTAGCCGGCGGCGGGACTGCGGCGTGCCCTGGGCGAGGGTGACGAACCAGCGGGCCGCGAAGTCCCGGTGGTAGGTGAGCTCCTTGACGCCCTTGGCGGCGACGGCGCGCAGCACGCCGTCGCGGCTGGCCTGCAGCTGGCCAAACAGCGCCAGCCGCCAGGTCGCGAACACCAGCAGGCGGCTCACCGTCTCACCGAAGTCGCCGTTGTCCGACTCCACCAGGCGCACGTTGCGATAGTCCCGGTCGTCGCGGAAGAACGCGAGGGCGTCCTCGGGCGGCACCGGTGAGCCGGGGGGCATCGGCGGCACGACGGACGGGCCGACAGTCGCGGCCCGGATCAGCAGCGCCCGCGCCTGCCCGAGCAGGTCCAGCGCGATGTTGGCGATGGCGATGTCGACCTCAAGGTCGGGGGCGCGGCTGCACCATTGCGACAGCCGGTGCGAAAGCACGAGCGCGTCGTCGCCGAGCATCAGGCAGTAGGCCGCCAGCGCGCCGGGATCGACGCCGTCGGGGACCGCGGCCTCGATCCCGGCGAGGGGATCATCGAAGTCCGTGCCGAACGCCCACTGGTCGCTGTCGCCACCGGGCAGCCCGTCGTAGACGGATCCGGAATCAGATGTGGGGAACATCGGCGGGGATCTCGTAGAACGTCGGGTGCCGGTACACCTTGTCGCCGCTGGGGGCGAACAGCGGGTCCTTCTCGTCCGGGCTGGAGGCGGTGATCGCGTCCGAGCGGACCACCCAGATGCTCACGCCCTCGTTGCGCCGGGTGTACACGTCGCGGGCGTGCCGGATCGCCATCTCGTCGTCGGGCGCATGCAGCGACCCGACGTGCACGTGGTTCAGGCCGCGCTTGGCGCGCACGAACACCTCATACAACGGCCACTCATCCATGGGTGCTCCCAGCAGCCGTCTTGCTCCCAGCAGCCGTCTTGCTCGCGAACGCCAGCGCCGCCTCGCGCACCCACGCGCCGTCGCAGTGCGCCGCGGCCCGGTGCGCCAGTCGCTGGGCGTTGCAGGGTCCTTCGCCGCGGATCACGGCGGCGAGCTCGCGAAAGTCCGGCTGGCCGAAGTCGTAGGACTGCCGCTGCTCGTTCCACCGCAGCTCAGGGTCAGGGAGCGTGACGCCAAGCGCGTCCGCTTGCGGGACGGTCATGTCGACAAATCGCTGCCGCAGCTCGTCGTTGCCGTGTCGCTTGATGCCCCAGGCCATCGATCGCGCCGAGTTAGGGGAGTCGCAGTCCGGTGGGCCGAACATCATCAGCGACGGCCACCAGAACCGGTTCACCGACTCCTGCACCATCGCCCGCTGCTCGCCGGTGCCCTTCATCATCGTCATCAGCAGCTCGTAGCCCTGCCGCTGGTGGAACGACTCTTCCTTGCAGATGCGGATCATCGCCCGCCCGTACGGCCCGTACGACGTGCGGCACAGCGGCACCTGGTTGCAGATCGCCGCGCCGTCGACTAGCCAGCCGATCGTGCCGACGTCGGCGTAGCTGAGGGTGGGGTAGTTGAAGATGGAGGAGTACTTCTGCCGCCCGGTCGCCAGCAGTTGCATCAGGTCCGCGCGGGAGGCGCCCAGGGTCTCGCACGCCGCGTACAGGTACAGCCCGTGCCCGGCCTCGTCTTGGACCTTGGCCAGCAAGATCGCCTTGCGCCGCAGCGACGGCGCGCGGGTGATCCAGTTGCCTTCCGGCTGCATGCCGATGACCTCCGAATGCGCGTGCTGGGCGATCTGCCGCACCAGCGTGGCCCGGTAGGCGTCCGGCATCCAGTCGCGCGGCTCGACCCGCATCTGCCGCGCGATCGTCGCCTCGAAGTGCTCAGCAAGCCGCTGCTCAACGTCGGCGCGGTCTTGGCCTGCTAGCGTCATGAGTCCTCCGGTCTATTTACTGACCGATTGTTCTGTAATACTATGGCGGCGGCAGCGACACCGCAACCGCGCGAAGCGAGGAACGCATGCACAAGCTCACGGTTCAGTACACCGACCCGGCCAATCCCGCTGTCTTCGACGAGCACTACCGGGACGTTCACGTGCCGCTCGCGGCCAAGCTTCCCGGCCTGCGGCGCTTCACCCTCAGCAAGCCGCGCGGCATGGGCGTCGCCGCGCCGTACCTCATCGCGGAACTGTGGTTCGACGACGCCGACGCGCTGAACGCCGGGCTCGGCTCCGCCGAGGGGGCCGCGGCGGCCGCCGACGTCCAGAACTTCGAGGTCGGCTCCGTCGTGATGTTCACCGGCGAGGTGGAAGAGGCGCTCGTCGGCTAGGGACTGCGCCCGCGCCGGGTTCAGCGCGGGCTGTCCCACTCCAGGCCGGCGATGGCGTCAAGGACCCGGTCGGCGCTGGGCAGGTGCAGGTGCTCCAGGTGGGGCGGCGGGTAGGGGACGTCCAGGCCAGTGACCCGGGCGACGGGGGCCTCCAGGTAGTAAAAGCACTGCTCGGTCAGCCGCGCCGCGACCTCGCCGCCGTACCCGCCGAAGCCCGCCGCCTCATGCACCACCACCGCCCGCCCGGTGCGCCGCACCGATGCGGCGAGGGTCTCGGTATCCAGCGGCGACAGCGAGCGGACGTCGATGACCTCGACGTCCCAGCCCTCGTCGGCCGCCGCCTCCGCGGCCTCCAGCGCGATGGCCACCATCGCGCCGTAGGCGATGAGGGTAACGTCGGCGCCCGGGCGAAGGACGACGGCCTGGTCGATCTCAGGGCCGCCCGTGGTGAGGACGGCCGCCTCCTTAGCCCAGTAGCGGCTCTTGGGCTCGAGGAACACGACAGGGTCGGGGCAGGCGATCGCCTGGCGCAGCAGCAAGTAGGCGTCCGACGGGGCGGCGGGCACGACGACCCGCAGCCCGGGCGTGTGGACGTAGTACGACTCAGAGGAGTCACAGTGGTGCTCTACGCCGCCGATCCCGCCGCCGTAGGGCACCCGGATCACGACGGGCACCGCGACGCGGCCCCTGGTCCGGTTGCGCATCTTGGCCAGGTGGCTGGTGATCTGCTCGAAGGCAGGGTAGGCGAAGGCGTCGAACTGCATCTCGACGACCGGTGCCAAGCCGTTCATCGCCATGCCGATCGCGGTGCCGACGATGGCGGACTCCGCCACCGGCGTGTCGAAGACGCGATGGGTGCCAAAGCGAGCCGCCAGGCCGTCGGTGACCCGGAACACCCCGCCGAGCGTGCCCACGTCCTCGCCGAAGACGACCACCCGGTCATCGGCGGCCAGGGCGTCGGCGAGGGCGCGGTTGAGCGCGGACGCCATGGTGATCGCGACAGGCTGGGTGCCGGGGACGGCCTGTGCCGCGGCCTGCGTCGTCTCGATGGTCAATGGCTCTCCTTCAAGGCGGCCGCGCGCTGGCGCTCCAGGTCCCTTGTCGGGCGGGCGTACACGTGGTCGAACAGGTCGTTGGGGTCCGCTGTCGCATCGTGGCTCGCCCAGTCGCGGACGGTGGCGGCGAGCCGGTCCGCCTCGGCGTCCAGCCGGGCGGCCGCCGCGTCATCGAGCAGGCCTCGCGCTGCGAGGTAGGAGGCCAGCCGGGTGACCGGGTCGCGGGCGAGCCAGTCGCGGACCTCTGCGGCGTTCCGGTAGCGGGTGGCGTCGTCGGCCGTGGTGTGTGCCTCGATGCGGTAGGTGATCGCCTCGATGAGGGTTGGCCCCTCGCCGCTGGCCGCCGCGGCGATGGCCGCGCGCACCGCCGCGTAGACGGCAGCCGCGTCGTTGCCGTCGATGAGCAGCGCCGGGACGCCGTAGCCGATGCCCTTGGCGGCGATCGACGGTGCGGCGGTCTGCTTGGCGAGCGGGACGGAGATGGCGTAGCCGTTGTTCTGCACGAGGAAGACCGCGGGGGCCTTCCAGACCGCCGCGAAGTTGAGCGCCTCGTGGGTGTCGCCCTCGCTGGTCGCGCCGTCGCCCAGCAGGACCAGCGCCGCCTGGTCGATGTGGCGGAGCGTGGCCGCGTGCGCGAGCCCTGTCGCGTGCAGGGCGTGCGTCGCCAGCGGGGTGCACTGCGGCGCGACGTTGTGGCGGTACGGGTCGTAGCCGCAGTGCCAGTCGCCGCGCAGCAGTGACAGGGTCTCGCCGGGGTCCACGCCGCGGCTGATGATGGCGACGCTGTCGCGGTAGGTGGGGAACAGCCAGTCCTGGTCGCGCAGGGCGAGTACGGACCCCACCTGGCATCCGTCCTGCCCCCGGGAGGAGGGGTAAACCGCGAGGCGGCCCTGCCGGGCCAGCGCGGTGCACTCGGCGTCGAAGCGGCGCCCGAGGACCATGTGGCGGTGCAGCTCACGCAGGACCTCGGGGCCGGGAAGCTCCAGGTCGCCCGGATTGGCGCCGGGCTGGCCGCCGGCGTCAATGAGCTGGAGCGGCGTCGCGCCCGGGAGCAGGGCGGCGGTTTTCCGGGTGCCGGTATCGGTGTCGGCGAGGAGGGCCATGGTGCCTCCTGATCAGTGCTCTTTCTGGAATCATGCCCGCTAGAGTGCACTTTTTCCAGGTTTTTCCGCTAATTCCAGATATATAGCCTGTCAGGTGGCGTTAGTGTTGTCATATGGCTAGCACCGACCCGCCAGCGGGGGCCTCGGCTGGACATATGGCGCCCATGGACGACACCGACCGTCAGATCGTTGAGGCGCTGCACGCCGATGGCAGGCTGTCCATGCGCGCGCTGGCTGAGCGGCTGCACATCTCGCGGGCCAGTGCCTACGCCCGGGTGTCCCGCCTGGAGCGGGACGGCGTCATCACCGGGTATGCCGCGATCGTCGACCCGGTGCGCTACGGGTATGCCCTGTCGGCCTACGTCTACCTCGACATCGCCCAGCGGTCCTGGAAGTCGGTGCGCGGCCAGCTGCTGGCCATACCGGAAGTCGACCACGTCGCGCTGGTGTCAGGGGAGCACGACATCGCGCTGCGCGTCCATGCCCGCGATGCCGTCGACCTGCGCGATGTCGTGCTGACCCGGCTGCAGGAGATCCCGGAGGTCCGCGCGACCCAGACCGTCTTGATATTCGAGGAAGCGCAGCCCCGCCATCAGTCCCGGGGCGTGCCGGGGCCGCACTAGGGTTTTTCAGGTCGAAGTAGCTAGCTTAGCTAGCCGCACAGCTCCTTTTCCGCGAGGAACGGGTCGGAGGAGAAGCGGAAAGTGGTCATGCTCAGCGAGTGAAAGAAGTTCGACACGAAGCGGCTAGCGGTCAGCGGGGACTGAGTGGCCTGGTTAAGCTCAGCCAGCTGGCCGCAGGACAGTGCCTTGCGCGCCGCGGCAAGCTGCGCGGTTGGTATCCCTGGCGCCGTGGGGACGTTGCTGTACTCGGCGACTATCCACACCGGCATGACCCACCGGGTATGGCCGGGCCGGGCGTTGGGATCACCGACCTGGTGCGAGCCTAGGGCATACGACAGCCCTCGCTGGTCCACGACCAGTCCGTCCAGCGGCGTGCCCGCGCCCCCGGTGCCCAGGAGGTAGGCAGCGGCGGCGACCGAGTAGCCGGGCCGGTTCAACGGTACCGAGACATACGGGGCCCGGTTGTGATGCTGTACAGCAGCACTGGCGTTCCGGAGCTCGCGTGCCAGCTGATCATCCATTCCTTGGTGCCCGGCACGTTCGCGGAGCCAAGCAGCGCCTGGACGTACTCCGCCCCGTTGCCGGGATTTTGCTGGTGGACATGAGCCACCCAGTAAGCTCGCTCGTCGTCGATTCCGTTCGTTATGCCCACCAGCTGATCGCGCCAGGCAAGCCCGCAGATCACCGCCCAGGCGCCGATCGCGACTGCGCAGCCCGCGCTGACCGCCGCACGCGTGACCCGCCTGCTCAGCTTCGGCACCGGCACCACCATGACCGGCAGGAGCAGGGTGAACGTCGCGGGCAGCAGCATCCGCGCGTGCATGAAGTCGCCGCCGATCGCGATGACGTACCCCGCCATGAGGACGCCGGCGGCCACCACGGCGGCGCAGCGGACGACGTCAGCTCGGTCCAGGCGCCGGCCCACAGTGAGCAAGAAGAGCGCGAGCAGCAGCAGGAACGGAATCCACAGCCGGTACGGCGAGACGAAATTCGCCAGATAGGCCAGTCCCAGGGGGAACCGCACGCTCGAAGCGTCCTTGGCCACGGCCGTGTTCGGTACCAGCAGGCCGTAGTAGCCCATCCGGAAGACCTGGTAGGCCGTCGGCATGGCCCCGGCGACGACCACGAGCAGAACCCAGAGCCGCCAGCCCGGGCGCACGATGTACCACAGGGCCGCGAGGAACCCTATCGTTGCGATTGCCATGTCCGGCCGCACGAGCCACCCAAGCCCGGCGACGAACGCCAGCCAGTAGGCCTTGCGGCGCGAGCCCGGTTGCAGCCCGGCCAGCAGCCACCAGCACAGGCCGAGCCAGCAGAAGACCAGGCTGTCTTCGAGTCCCGAGGTGGCAAACTCCCAAAGTGGCGGCAGCGCGAGCACGACCGCGGCGCCGACGGGCAGCAGCGGCCGATCCGGTGAGTACCGCCGGTGCAACTCGCTCGCGCCGAGCAGGGCGAGCAGCAGGCCGATCGGCGCGAGCAGCAGGCCGGTCCAGATAAGGACTGTATAGATGTTGAGCCGGGTGACCCAGGCGACAAGGGCCAGCAACCAGGTCCACAGGACGGAGGTGTCCGCCTCGACCCGCTCCCCGGGGTTGAACACCGGCCCGTTTCCGGCGAGGATCTGCCGCACGGTGCGGGCAACGATGAGACCGTCATCGGTGATCCAGCGCTGGTGCCAGGCCAGTATCCCCCAGGCCAGCGGCGGGATCACCATCAGTAGCTGGCGCGGGGACACGGGCCAGGCTCGTCGCCCTGGCCGTGCCCGCGCCAGCGACGCCGGTTCCGCGTCAGTCACGGACGGGTTCACGAGAGGGTCTCCGAGGAATCTATGACTTCTGGTTAACTCGCGCAAGCGTACTGTTACGGAGCCGAAATATCCGCGATTCGTGCCTTCTTGCCGGGCCGCCCGCCTCCTTGGCGTAGGCGGTGAACGAAGCGCTCTGGTCAACGCCCACGCCGCCGTAGCCGCGCGAGGCCATGGCGCCGGGCAGGCGATCGCCTCGCTAGCCATCCTGGCAAGCGAGGCGATCGAACTTCTCAGCTCAGATGCGGATCTGGCCGAATGCGCAGCCGACGACTGCGTGGTGCTCTTCATCCGCACCGATCCACGCCGGCGCTGGCACAACGACCGGTGCGGCAACCGGGTCCGTGCGGCCCGCAGCTACGCGCGCCGCAAGTAGCCGCCCACGGGGCCAAGACGTGGTGCGCGCAATGAACGAAGCGGCCCTGGGTGTAGCGGCGCCGTTCGCCACCGCGCCTCGAACGTGCGGCTTGGGAGCGAGCACGTCACGAGTAGATGGTGCGGGGTCTCGAGGAACGCCACGTCGACGGTCAACGTGTGCGGGTCCGTCCACCCGCCGCATACCGCCGTTGGCGCAGCCCCGTCAAGCCCTTCGTCGGTGGTCCACCCCATCGCGTCGAACCGGAGGTCGAGCCGGGATCCGTCGTCAGTGAGGCGGACCGCCCAGTCGGCAGCGTCGCCCGCCGTGACCGTGATTGCGGTCAGGCTCGGCTGATCCGCGCACGCACCGTGCTCCGGGGCGAACTCGGCGCCTGACCAGGCATCAGGATCGACCGGTCGTGCGGACGTGGCGGGAATCGGCGGGAGCTGCAGCCGGGCGAGGCGTTCCCGAAGCGCCTCGTCCTCGTCCTTGAGTGTGCTGAGCGGCGCGGTTCCGAACGCCGGGAGCAGGTGCTCCCACACCAGGTTCAGCATGTCATGCATCTGCAGGGTGGCCGCGGTCATGGCGATCACGGCATCGTGCTCGGGCAGCACCAGGCAAAACTGCCCGTACGCCCCGTCACCGCGGTACCCGTGGCGAGATCGCCAGAACTGGAAGCCGTACCCCTGCTGCCAGTCTGGTGCAGTCCCCTCGGCAGCGCCGTCCGCGTTCGAGACATGCGAGCGCGTAGCCTCGGCGACCCACGAGGGCGAAAGCAGTTCCTTTCCGTTCCAGACGCCATTGCGCAGGTAGAGCAGGCCGAGCCGGGCGACAGCGTCGGTGGCCGCGTGCAGCCCGCTGAACCCGAGGTCGCGACCGGCCGGATACTGCTGCCAGGCCGTCTCCCCGATACCTAGCGGGTCGAAGAGCCGTGGCCGCAGGTATTGCGTCAGCGACTGGCCCGTCACACGCGCGACGATCGTGGCGAGCGTGTATGTGGCGGACTGGTTATACGCGAAAACCGTGCCAGGCTCGCGGTCGGGCGGTAGCAGAAGGAACCCGCGGACAGGCTCATCCGGGTCAAGGTCACAAGCCGTCTCCCAGGTATCGGCGACATGACCGCTTGCCATGGACGCGACATGCCGAACGAGCATCGCGCGGCTGCCGGGGGCCGTGATCTCGGCCTCGAACTCGGGGAAGTAGGAGATGACCGGATCGTCGAAGCTCAGCAGACCCTCGGCAGCGGCAATGCCGGCGGCCGTGGACGTGAAGCTCTTGCTCAGCGAGTAAAGGAGATGAGGACGGTCGGCGGAATAAGGCGCCCACCACCCCGATGCGACCAGCAGGCCGTGACGCAGGAGCATCAGGCTGTGCGGTTCGATGCCGGCGGCTGCCTCGATGGCGTCGAGGAACGCGTTGACTCTCCGTGAATCGACGCCCTGCGCGGCAGGGGTACTGGTGGCTAGTGGGGAAACGCTCATAAGACCGCTCCTCGGTGGTTGGTATCTGGGTGCCCCGCATTGGCGGACAGGGCTGACTGCTTCCCGTGCCGCGATACCGGCGGGGGTTCATGATGAGGTATAGGCAGGGGGGTTAACCAACGATATCTACCGATACACCCGGGACAGGACAGCGTTCCCGAAGCCGTCGGGTGGCTGGCCACGGATCGCCTTGGTAGCGGCGGTAAAATCCCGTCATGGACCTCAAGGACGCGACGCTCATGATCTTGGCTGAATCTGCTGCTCATCCGGGGCTTGCGAAGCTCGCCCAGTCGGCTTATGGCCAGCTCGCCAGGGACGGGCAGGTCGATTATCGCGTCCTGAGCGACATGGTCGCGGAGGCGAGCGGCAAGGGCGTGCTCCGGGCAATCCACCAGAAGTACGGTCCGGCCGCACGCGACGCCATATTCATGCCGATCCTGCGTGAGATCGACCGGCAGAAGCCGGTGCCGCCGCGCAGGACGGCATCCGCGCGCCCGTCAGCACCCAGGTGTCACTGAAGGCAGGTGCCGACCGCTGGGAGCGCGCGTAACATATGAAATATGCGAACCGGCGTGTTCGGCAGGCTGGGCGATCCCGAATTCGACCCTAAGTTCCCCGCCGCGTATCCGGTTGAGGGCCGGGCTAGCCTCCTGGGAGAGATGCCCGTGCGATTGCGCGCCGAGGGCAAGATGCTGGTGGCCTACGGCTTTGGCGGCCAGCGTGTCGAGATTTTTGGCAAGTCAATCAGGCAGGTGTGGATCCACCCGGAATTCGAGGTATTTCCCGGCGGGCGCGTTCGTGCGGCTCTGCTGGTCCTCGACACCAAGCATCACGTCCTGCTGAGGGCGCCGGGGGCCTGGGGACCCGGCGTTAGGGAAGTCTGCCAGCACCTAGGGCTCCACAAGCAGCCAGTAGTCCTGGACCCGGAGCACGCGAGCCGCAAGGTGCCGTCCTTGGTGAACGCGGAGAGCTACAAGCGGCTGCGGGTGTGGCCGGCTGGCGGCCCTGTCGCGCTGGCTGCCACGAGGCTCGGGCAGGCAGTGCTGTGCCTGGCAGGCGGCATCGGGGGAGCGTTGCTGGGCCTGCTGGTCCCAGCGTCTGCTGGCGACGCCCGGATCCTGATCGCCGTCGGGCTGGGCGTCGCCGGGGCACTGGCGGGCGTCCGGCTGTGCAACTTCGGCACCCGCCTTGTGGTCGGCCTGATCCGCTGGGCAGTGGCGTCTCGCCGGGCCGGGACGCCTGCCCCTGTCGGTCAGTTCCTCCAGGTCAGCGGGGCTAGTTCGTGGACCGAGCTAGCGACCTCAGCCGTCCTGGCGGCAGCGGTCCCGGTGCTGGCCATCTGGGGAGCGGCCATCGAGGCCATCACACTGTCCCGGGGCGGCAGCCTGTCCCACGGGGCTGCCCTGGGCAACGTGATCGCGGGCGCGCTGGCGATTGCCATCACGCCGCCGCTGGCCCCGCTGGCGATCCGCCGGCTCCTGGCGGCCCGCCACCGCGTCCGCGACGACTTCACGAGGAACCTCGCCTGATCGAGATCTCAACATCGCCGCCCCCGTGGCCAGGGTCATGGCAGACGCGGTGTGCCCGCTGGGGAAGGACAGCTGGCCGAGATGCGTCCGGTCGACGAGGTGCTTGAGTACCGTGTCGTCCAGGAACGCGGTCACAGGGACGGCGGTCACCGCGAGCACCACGCCATTCGGCCGCCTGACGATCAGGCAACCGACGGCTATGGCGACGCTGACCGCGATGAGCGGGATGGTCGACCCAGCAGGCATCGCGAGCCAGGCCAAGACGCCCTGGTGATCACTGAAGGACGCGCCATTCCCAGACGTCCACCTGCCCTGATTCGCTTACCGTCGCCAGGCGGGAGGTCGCGTAGTCGAGGGCGATGTCGTCGCACAATCCGTCTTGCGGGAGGTAGCGGTTTCCTTCGGCTTCCCAGTTCACTTGCACGACGCGGCCTCCCCGGTACCACAGGATGTCGCCCCGCGTGCCGCAGAGCAGCCGGTGCGGACGCGTTCCAAGGGATGCCACGACATCCTCGCGCACGCTTCCCAGCCGCTTTCGATGGACGATCTCCCCGGTGCGGGGGCGGACGACGACGATCTCCCGGAAGGACGCGCACGCGACCAGTTCCCCGTCCGGGGAGATGCCAAGCTGACATCCGGCGCCGACAGGGAAGTTCGCGAACGAGAAATCACGGGGGCTCGGGTCATCCTGGGTGGCCACGACGACCTTGTTAGAGCCGGCCAGGAAATTCGGGCCCCCTGCCATGGCGACCGTAGTTCCGCGTCTGTCCACGGCCGCGGTCGCGAGGTTGCGGGGACCTGCTGCCCGCCAGATGACCGACCCGTCGGCGAAGTCCCGCACCGCGACCGCGCGCCCATCATGGGTGGCGAACCGCTCGCCGTCGGCGGCGACGAGGAACTCGTTGGTGCCCAGCGGAACCGTGACGGTGCGATATCCGCCGTCGCCGAAGTGCAGGAGCGTTACCTGGGCGCCGCGCGAGACGGCGACGGACGGCGTTACGGTGCTCGCGGCCATCCGGGTGCCTACATCCACGCGCATGACGTTGAACCGCGGCGCGGGGCCGGCTGGCGCTCCAGGCAGCTCAGTGCGCTCGGTGAGCGACCAGCGGTGGACGGTGGTGTCCTTCTCCGAGACGACGAGGGTGTCACCAGCCGCGAAAGCCACCGATAGTTGTCCACAGTGCCGGGGAATCCGGGCGGTGAAAAGGAGCCGCCCCAGATCGGGCGCATCGCTTGCGCGCGACGGGTGCTGGGCCATGTTCCCGTCCCGGGACATGTTCACGTTGAAAACGTACTGGGCCCCGCCCGCCACGTACGCGTCTCGCGCGGCCGCGACCCGCGACGCTTGGTTCGCTTCGTCCGGGACCGCCATTTCAACCTCGACTCGCATGGCTACTCGACTCGCATGGCTAGATGCGTGCTCGCTGCTCAGGCGAGGGTGCCTCACTACCAGGTGCACTCCAGACTCAGGTGCACTCCAGACCCAGCCCCAGCCTGGCAATCCGCAGTCTAGCGCATTACCTTTTGGCGGGCTCAGTGTCCCGTCGCGTGACACCTTGTAGCGCCGTGGACTGAGTCCGCTGGAACCAGGCCCAGGGCGTGGGCAGGCACCGGGAATGACACCGGTCGGTCCGGACTTGTCGTACTCGATGAGTACCGAACAAGATTCGCTTCCACTGGCCGTGCTGGACTTCGTCGGGATCGAGTATGGGGAGGGCGCTTGCGACTCGCTCGCCGGCGCCGTCTCCATCGCGCAGGCCATCGAGGCGGCCGGATACCGGCGTTACTGGGTGTCCGAGCATCACAACATGCAGAGCCTTGCGTGCAGCGCGCCCGAGTTGCTGACCGCGTACGTCGGCGCGCAGACCTCCCGGATCCGGGTGGGCGCGGCCGGCATCATGCTGCCAAACCATGCTCCGCTTAAGGTCGCCGAGACGTTCCGGACGCTGCTCGCCATGTACCCGGGCCGCATTGACCTAGCGCTCGGTCGGGCACCGGGAACGGACCAGCTCACCGCACATGCGCTCCGGCGCGGGCTGCGCACCGACCCGGGGGCGGAGTTTCCAGGGCAAGTCGCGGAGCTCCTGGCGTTCCTTGGCGACGGGTTCCCCTCGGGTCATCCCTACGCTGCCCTGGTGGCGGCGCCCGTCATGACTGAGCGGCCGGAGCTGTTCGTCCTGGGCTCAAGCGGCTACGGGGCACGCTTCGCGGCCGTCAACGGGATGAGCGCCGTGTTCGCGCATCACATGAGTCCGGACCTGGCGTTCCAGGCGCTGCGCGAGTACCGCCGCGACTTCACGCCGCGCACCGAAGGCGCATCGCCGTATTCGGCCATGTCGGTGCTCGCGTTCGCCAGCCATGACGACGAGGCGGTACTCGAATTCGAGGCGGCATGGGCGCTGACCATGCAGAGCATCCGGCGCGGCGACAGGGAGCCACTGCGCCCCGAGGCAGTGCGCGATTTTGCGCGGTCGGCCGAATTCCGGGCCAACCGTCGCGACGACGGCCGGATGGTGACCGGCGAGCCCAAGGTCGTGGCCGAGCGGCTGCTTGAGATGAAGGAACAGGCCAGGGCCGACGAGATCGTGGTCGTAACCCCGAGCCTGGACCGGGAGCGACGCAAGGGCAGCTACACAGCGCTGGCCGACGCGTGGCGCCGTGCCGTCTGAACAACGCTGAGGTCGCTATCAACAAATGCTTCCAACCGATTCCGGGGCGGTGGCGTCTTTAGGGGCGTAGCTCCCAAGAACGGGACATGACGGAAGGAAGCAGTCATGAAGCGCATGTTGCCGAAGAAGGTTGCTGGTGTTACGGCTTTGCTTGGCGCTGGCCTGGTGCCTTTGGCGAGCCTTGGGATGGCCCCGGCGGCGAACGCGGCGACCAGGCCGGCCAGCTCGGCGGGCTGGCACGTGGTTGACTCGATAACCAGCAGCCCCACCCACCCCTCCTACCCTGGCCCGATCGTCTCGACTGGGAAGACCAGCGGGTACGTCTTCGAGGGGGAGCTCGGGTCCTCGTACCCGGTCGCCTACGAGCGCACTGGCACCACCACGTGGAAGCAGGTCCCGTTCCCCGGTGAGAGAGGGGAGAGCGTTAGCACGGCGGGGGCGACCTCGCCGACGGACGTGTGGGCATTCTCGAGCCTGGCCAACGGCGGCTCGCGAGCGTTTGAGCTGGTCAAGGGCAAGTGGACGGTGGTCAAGACGTTCAGCCTCCCGATCGCCTCGGCGACCGTGCTGAGCAGCAAGGACGTGTGGGTGTTCGGTACCGCCGATGACTCTGGCGCCGCCAGGCTGGGCGTGTACCACTACGACGGCCGCACCTGGACGCGGGTCTCTAGCACTGTGGGCGACGGGTACGCGGTGTCCGACTCCGACGTCTGGGCGTCCACCGGCGACAGCGCCGAGAACTACACCGGGCACCAGTGGACGGTCACCAGCCTCGCGGGCCTGCTGCCGAAGGACAAGAACGTCAAGCTGGTGGACGGGGTGATCGCCCTGAGCGCGACGAACGTCTACGTGCTCGCGTCCGACTTCATCGGCCATGAAACCGCCGCGGTCTACGTCTTGCACTATGACGGCCACAAGTGGTCCAAGGTCGCCGAGAACTACGGCTTCGACACCGCGAGCCTTAGCCCCGACGGCAAGGGCGGGTTCTACTTCACGGCCCTCCAGCACGATGCCGGTAGCTCTGTCCTGCTGCACTCCTACGGCGGCAAACTCGCGGTCGTGCCGCCGTTCACCGGCGACCCCTCCACCCAGGCCTGGTACGTCGCCCACATCCCCGGCACCACGCAGCAGCTGGTGACTGCGTCCACCTCCTCGGCGACGAAGGCCTACTCCGAGGTCCTCCAGGGCAGCTAATCGCGTAGGGCCGACGGGTGCCAGGCGACCGTGACCGGCATCCCCGCTCTACAATTGGTGCCCATGCGTTCCGCCCCCCGTCATGACCGTGACGCTGGCGGCCCGGCCGAGGTGCTGGCCGCGAAGGCCGCCCTGCGCCAGGACGTGTGGCAGGCCCTGCGCGCGGCGAAGGTGGCCCGCTTCCCCGGAGCGGTCGGCCGCATCCCGAACTTCACTGGCGCGGAGGCCGCCGCCGAGCGCCTGCGTGACCTATCGGCATGGAAGAACGCGGCGACACTAAAGGCGAACCCGGACTCACCGCAGCTGCGAGTGCGGCAGCGTGCCCTTGAGGACGGCAAGGTCTTGTACATGGCCGTGCCCCGGCTTGCCGAGCCGGAGCCGTTCTTCGCGCTCGACCCGGGCCACCTAGCGGAGCCGCCGCGCAAGGCCGCGTCGATCAGCGGGGCGACCCGGTCAGCGCGGCGGGTGACGATCGACGAGCTGAGCCCGGTAGACCTCGTAGTGATGGGCAGCGTCGCGGTGGGGGAGGACGGTGCGAGGCTCGGCAAGGGCGGGGGCTTCGCCGACCTGGAGTTCGCCCTTGCCGCCGCCGCCGGGCTGATCGGGCCGCAGGCCATCATCGTCACCACGGTGCACGAGATCCAGCTGCGCCCTGCCGGGGAGATCCCGGTGACCAGCCACGACGTCCCCATCGACCTGATCGTCACGCCAGAGCGCGTGATCGACTGCCGCGACCGGTCGCTGGGCCGTCCCACCGCTGGCATCGACTGGGCCGACCTGACCGACGAGAAGATCGCGGCGATCCCTCTGCTGTCCGCCCTGCGCGCGGCCCGCGCCCGCTAGGCCGCAACGGCATTCCCGGCATCCCAGCCAGCCTGGCCACGCCGCCGAAGTGGCGGCCTGGCGCTAGCGCGTATGATCTCCGCGAGCGCTCGGGTGTGCTAGCGGAAGGCAGGGTCGCACTATGGCTAGGTACAACTTGTCGTCGTTCCTCGAGGCCGGCGCGGCGGCGCATCCCGACCGGGACGCGATCGTGCTCGGCGACATCCGGCTCAGCTACGGCCTAGTCGACGCCTTGGCCAACCAGGTCGCCAGCATGCTGGCCGACCGGGGCATCAAGCCGGGCGACAAGGTCGCGCTGACCTGCCCGAACACGCCGCACTTCACCGTCGTCTACTTCGGCATCCTCAAGGCCGGCGCCACTGTCGTGCCGCTCAACGTGCTGCTGAAGGCCCGCGAGGTCGCCTACCATCTGGACGACTGCGGCGCCAGGGCCTACATCTGCTTCGAGGGCACCCCGGAGCTGCCGATCGGCGCCCAGGGGCACGCCGGCTTCCTGCAGGCCGACGGCTGCGAGCACTTCTTCGTCATCCCGGCGGACATGACCGCGCCGTCCCCCATTGAGGGAACCGAGACGATCTTCCAGGCGATCGCCGCGGCACCGCAGGCATTCGAGACGGTGGCGACCGACGAGGACGACACGGCGGTCATCCTCTACACCTCCGGCACGACAGGCCAGCCGAAGGGTGCCGAGCTGCGCCACCGCAACCTGCGCGACAACGTCCTGGTCGGCGCGCAGCTGTTCGGCGCGAGCAGCGAAAACCTGGACAGGTACCTCGCGGTGCTGCCGCTGTTCCACGCGTTCGGCCAGACGACGGTCCAGAACATGGCCCTGTGCTATGGCGGCACGATCGTCATGCTGCCCCGGTTTGAGGCCCGCGCGGCGCTCGAACTGATGGAGCGGGAGAAGATCACCTTCTTCGCCGGCGTCCCCACGATGTACTGGGGCCTGCTCGGCGCACTGGACGACACCGTGGACCTGGCGAGCCTGCGCGCGAACCTGCGGGTCGCCGTCTCCGGCGGGTCGGCCCTGCCGGTGGAGATCCACAAGGCGTTCGGGACGCGGTTCGGGGTCACGATTCTGGAGGGTTACGGCCTGTCCGAGACCTCGCCCATCGCGTCCTTCAGCAAGTGGGGCGAGCCGGCCAGGCCCGGGTCTATCGGCGTGCCGATCCCCGGCGTCGAGATGGAGCTCATCGAGCCGGACAGCTGGAAGCCGGTTGAGTGGGCACCTGACGCGATCGGCGAGATCGCCATCCGCGGCACCAACATCATGAAGGCTTACTACAAGCGGCCAGAGGCGACGGCTGCGGTGATCAGCCCGGACGGCTGGTTCCGCTCCGGTGACCTGGGCAAGCGCGACGCCGACGGCTGGTACTACATCGTCGACCGGACCAAGGACCTCATCATCCGAGGCGGCTTCAACGTCTACCCGCGCGAGGTCGAGGAGATCCTCATGACCCACCCTATGGTCTCGCTTGCCGCCGTCATCGGCGTGCCCGACGAGTCCCGCGGCGAGGAAGTCAAGGCGTACGTGATCTTGAAGCCGGGGGCCACGACGAGTCCGGAGGAGATCGTCGCCTGGTCGAAGGAGAACATGGCGGCCTACAAGTACCCCCGGACCGTGGTCATCGTCGACGCACTTCCGATGACCGCGACCGGCAAGATCCTCAAGCGCGAGCTGTCTTGACGGCTCGCGCCCACGGCTAGCGCCAGAGCGTGCGGATCTGCGTCGTCACGTCGAACGGGTCGTCGCCGCGCTGCGCGACCAGGATGTCGGCACCCTCCGGGGAACCGCTGTAGAGCATCCCGCCGGGGCTGACCCGCGCGTTCCACGCGGCGGCGAAGGCCCTGGCCAGCTTGGCGTTTACGCCGAGCACGGTGGGTACCGCGTGGTAGACGACCGTGGCCTCGGCAGCCGCCGCGCCGCGGGCCAGTCGCCGGGCGGCGCCCCAGCGGGCGGCCGGAGGCCACGACCACGGTCGCGACCGGCTCGTCGGCGTAGGGCGCCCCGACATGCCACAGCTCCCGAGCCGACGCCCGGTCGCCAGCCCGGATGAGCATCCGCGCGTTCAACCCGGCGATCGCCTCCGTGGCCGGGGGCTCGAAGGGCGACAGGCCCGGGTCCACGTGCGACACGCCGGAGGCGATGTCGCCGGTCCTGGCCAGCGCGAAGTAGCGATCGTGATTGCGGACGAAGCGCTCATAGTCGGCCGTGCCCTTGGGATGCGCGTCGGTGACGCAGGCCACGGCCGGGGCGTCCCATCCCTCGCCGAAGCAGGCTCCGCAGCGTCCGCAGCGCCCCGCCCGCGCCCTCGCCGAGCGCCCCGGCGAGCGTGGCCGAGATGGTCGCGCCCGCCTCGGCGAAGTCGGTCAGCACCAGCGCGCGGAGCTGGTCGCCGAGCTCGGCATGCTCAGCGCGCAAGATCTCTGCCGCCGCCGTGGCCTTGCTCGCCGACCGGGCCAGCACCGAGCTGTAGCATCCCATCGCAGTGCAGGCGCAGCGCCGCGTCCGCGAGGGCCGGCTCATCGGTGGCGAAGCGCTCCCAGGACAGTTCCGCGCCAGTGCCGGCCGCCCGCCGTTCGACTACTCGCTGTTGCAGCCACGCCAGGAACGGCACGCTGGCGAACCCTGGGTCGAGGAGCCCGGCGCGCAGCTCGGCGAATCGCAGCGCCTGCCCGCCGATGTAGTCCGCCTCGGCCGGCGTCGGCGTGGTGAACCAGGCCAGTTCCTGGTACGGGGCCAGGTGCCCGTCCCGGACCAGCGCGGGCGCGGACACCTCCATGTCCACCGTGCCGAGCAGTTCCCGGTGCAGCCCGGCCTGCTCGGTCGTCATCATGTGCGGCGGGGTGGCGGTCAGCCCGATGATCCGGGGGTCGGGCAGCTCACCCACGATCGCCAGCAGCACCCGTCCCCACACCTCCAGCAGGTGGTGGCACTCATCCAGGATCAGCGTGGCCGGCCCAGCCGCCTTGAGGGTGGCGAGCAGGCGCTGCCCGTTCGGGTGCAGGGAGGCCAGCAGCTCCTGGTCAGACAGTCGGCGGCCAGGACGGGACGGGGCCGTGCCGTCGCAGGTGATCCCCGCGTCCGCGCTGTCGTCGCCGTCGGCTCCGGCCGGGCCGAAGGACGCGACGGCCTGGTACGTCAAGACGGTTAGCGGGGTCGGCAGGTCACGGCTGGCGGTCGCCCGTGCTTCCTCGGGCGGCGCGAACTGGCCGCGCCACTGCCCGATCCACTGCGCCTGAATCGCGGTGTTCGGGCACAGGACGAGGGTGGAACGGCCCGCCCGCCGGGCCAAGAGGACGCAAAGATCCCTCTGTCAGTCCCGGTCGTCGGCCGGGATCACCACGACCGGGCACTTCGCGTGGTGCGTCACCTGGGTGGACACCGATCCCATCAGCAGGCGGGCGAAGCCCCCGGCGCCGCGGGAGCCGACGACGAGCATCTCGGCGCTGTCGGCCGCGCGGAGCAGTTCCTCAGCCGGCAGGCCGTCGATCGCGCGGACGGTGACTTCGGCAGGAAGCTGGTCACCGATTCCCTTCAGCGCCTGGTCCGTCTCGCGCTCGGCCAGCTCGCGAGCGGCCTGCGCGGTGGACCCGTTGCTGACGGGGTAGACAACCGGGCCAGCGGCCCATCCCGCCAGAGGCTGGTGCACGGTGAGCACGGTAAGCGAGGTCTGGCGAAGTGCCGCCTCACGCGAGGTTCACATCAGTTCGTGCGGGGGTCCGCATACCTCCTCTCACTTACCTTGGTACCAGGCTCGCCTGCCGACTTCGCGCGTGTCGCGGCCATTCGCGCGGGAAACTTAGGACCTTGGCCGGCCCGGCCGCGATCCAAATCCGGCGTTCGTGATAAAGGCTGGCCTTTTTTCGCAGCCGAGAGCAGGGCAGTCGGCGCCAGGCCCGTCACGGCCGGGAAGTCGGCGATGGCCAGCGTCCGCGAGCCCAGCCGCAACTGCTGCAATCTCGGCTCGGCGGCCGGAACCGGTGGGGGAACATGGCGGCGGCTGCGCTGAGCGGGAGTTGCGGCCGCCGCCGCTCCATCCTGGCGCGCTTCGCGAATCAGCCTGTTTTCCTATGCGCCGGGCACGGCGTATGTCATGATGTGGATCGCCGGGGCGCTGTCTTCTATCGCATGGAGCAGGCTGTGCTGGCTGATGTCCACCCTGGCGATGGCGCGTTCGCGGTGTGCGAGCGCCTCTTCCGTAGCTGCCCGCTGGCGGTACGGCGGCACTACGCGGAGTTCCGGTACGGGTCGATGGTGCTGGTCAGCCGCGCCGCCGGGACCACGAGGTTCAGTGTCCTCATCATGGAGCGCCGCGATGAGTTCATCCTGCGGCCGTGGGACCGCCGGGACTGGCCGCGGGTGGAGATCCGGCCTGGCGCGCCCGTCAGCGATGAGGCCTTCCGGCTGATCTCGGCCAGCGTCCCGATCCCGCGCGATGGGGTCCTGCTCGGCTGGGTGTGCGGCGGGCAGGTCCGGGCGATCCTGCTCGCGCATGGCCGGCTCGCCGAGCCGTGGGAGGACCCGTCCACCGTGCCGGGGATAGCAGTGCTGCCGCTGGCCGGGAGCGAGCCGGCGTGGTGGCCGCCAGTGCTGCCGGGCCTTGAGGCGGCCAGCTCGCTGGACGAGAAGTGGCTGTGGGAGCAGGAGGGCCACGGCCAGGTCGCCGACCTCGCCAGGCTGGTCGGCCGCCAGGCCGGGTGCGCCTTCTGGGCGCCGGGGGAGGCTGGCGGGGCGGTCGGGTGCGTCGTCGTCACCGAGCGGCTGGGCACCGCGCAGTGCTGGCTGCCAGCTGGTGTCTACGCCAGCTACGCGAAGCTGCTCCAGGGCATCCCCATGCCATCGGCCCGGCAGTTGCTGGCCCAGCCTGGCTTGGTCGATCTGGGAGCTGGCACTCGCGCTATGATGGGAAGCTAGTTTGCTAATGTTTGCTGATGGGGCTAGATGGGGTATACGTGACGAGTTCGCGCGCGATTCTGGAACTTTTCGATGTGACCTACCGGCGCGGGCATAAGGAAATCTTGCACGGCATCTCGTTCACGGTCGGCGAAGGCGAGCACTGGGCACTGCTCGGGCCGAACGGGGCGGGCAAGAGCACGGTCCTCGGCTTCTGCGGGGCCGTCACGCACCCGACATCCGGCACTGTCCGCGTGCTGGGCGAGCAGCTTGGCCGTGTCGAGCTGGCCAAGCTGCGGCGAATGATCGGTCACGTCAATCCCAGGCACCCGCTGCGGTCGTCGCTGCCGATCCGCGAGGTCGTTCTGTCTGGGATAACCGCGACGATTGAGCTGCCGCCGCGGTGGAGGCCGGCCGACGAGGAACTGGACCGCGCCGAGGCCCTTATCAAGACACTGGGCCTGGCCGGGAAGGCGGACGAGCGCTGGCCCACCCTGTCTCAGGGGGAGCGCGGCCGGGCACTGATCGCACGGGCGCTGATCTGCGGCCCCCGGCTCCTGCTGCTTGACGAGCCCGCGACCGGGCTGGACCTCGCCGCGCGTGAGCAGCTCCTGGATACCATCGACCTGCTCGACGATACCCATCCGGGCACCTCGTCTGTCCTGGTGACGCACCACCTGGAGGAGCTCCCCGGCCACCACCACGCACGCGGTGCTCCTGACGGCGGGCCGGGTGGTCGCCGCTGGACCGATCGGGGATGTCCTCACCACCGACAATGTCTCGGCCGCCTTCGACTACCCCATCGGGGTTCGCCGCGACGACGACGGGCGCTGGTCCGCCCGCGCCCGCGCTCGCGCTGCCTGAGGCCTCCTCACTCGCAGCCTGTGATTGAGGTCCCAGACCGGGGCTAACGCTGCGTCGCCGCGGCCCCGGGCGGATCCCACGCGGGCTCCGCGGCCGCCAGCCCTGGGGTAGCCTTCTGACTACTCGTCGGTAGGTTCCCCCCGGAGGCCGTGAGTGGACAAGTGCGATGTCATCGTCGTCGGCGCTGGACTGGCGGGCCTGGTCGCTGCGCACGAGCTGACCTCACGCGGCCGCAGCGTCATCCTCGTCGAGCAGGAGAGCGAGGCGAACCTCGGCGGCCAGGCATGGTGGTCATTCGGCGGGCTGTTCCTCGTCGACTCGCCTGAGCAGCGGCGACTGCGGGTGCGTGACTCCTTCGAGCTGGCCTGGAGCGACTGGCAGGGCAGCGCCCAGTTCGACCGCCTCGAGGACCAGGACTGCTGGGCCGTGCGCTGGGCGCGTGCCTACGTCGAGTTCGCCGCAAGCGAGAAGCGCTCCTTCCTCGCCGGGCACGGCATTGAGCTGACCCCGGCCGTCGGCTGGGCCGAGCGCGGAGACCTGCGGACCAGCGGGCACGGCAATTCGGTGCCGCGCTTCCACGTCGCCTGGGGAACCGGCACCGGCGTCGTCGCCCCGTTCGCCGCCAGCGCGCAGCGCGCCGCGGCGCAAGGCCGCCTGACCTTCCGCTACCGGCACCAGGTGGATGAGATCGTGCTTGCTGGCGGTGCTGTCGCGGGCGTCCGTGGCACGGTCTTGGCCCAGGACTCCTCGCCGCGCGGCGTGGCGTCCAGTCGCGACGCCGTCGGCGAGTTCGTCCTGCAGGCACAGGCCGTCGTGGTGACGACCGGCGGCATCGGCGGCAACCATGACCTCGTGCGCCAGTACTGGCCGCCGAGCCTCGGCACGCCGCCTGCCCACATGGTCACCGGAGTGCCGGCCTGCGTCGACGGGCGCGGCATCGACATCGCCGCGGCTGCCGGGGCGCGCGTGGTCAACCGTGACCGGATGTGGCACTACACCGAGGGGCTGCACAACTGGGATCCGGTCTGGCCAGGCCACGGCATCCGGATCCTGCCCGGCCCGTCGTCGCTGTGGCTTGACGCCCTCGGCCGCCGGCTTCCGGCCCCCTGCTTCCCCGGCTACGACACCATCGGCACGCTGCGGTACCTGCGGACCACCGCCGACATCGCGCAGTACGACCACTCGTGGCTCGTGCTCACCGAGCGCATCCTGGCCAAGGAGTTCGCGCTGTCCGGCTCCGAGCAGAACCCTGACATCACCAGCGGCAGCAGGAAGCAGGTGCTGCGCACCAGGCTGGCCAGGGGAGTGCCAGGCCCCGTCGAGGCGTTCCGGCGGCGCGGGGCGGACTTCGCCGAGGCCGCCACCATCGAGGAGCTCACCGACCGGATGAACGCGCTGACGAAGGAGTCGCTGCTTGACGCGGCCCTCGTGCGCGCTCAGATCGAGGCGCGTGACCTGCAGGTCACCAACCGCTACAGCAAGGACGCCCAGGTGCAGGGCATCCGCAACTCCCGCGCCTTCCTCGGTGACAGGCTCAGCCGCACCGCCAGGCCGCACCGCCTCCTCGATCCGGCCGCCGGGCCGCTGATCGGCGTCAAGGTGCACGTCCTTACCCGCAAGACGCTCGGCGGCATCCAGACCGACCTGGACTCCCGGGCGCTGGCCCCTGACGGGCAGCCGGTCCCCGGCCTGTTCGCGGCCGGGGAAGCAGCCGGGTTCGGCGGCGGCGGGGTGCACGGCTACAACGCCCTGGAGGGCAGCTTCCTCGGCGGCTGCCTGTTCTCCGGCCGCGCGGCCGGCCGGGCGGCGGCCGAAAGCGTCGCCTACTAATGGGAAAGCCAGGAACTGGCCCAGGGGCGGGTCCCCTGGGCCAGTGGCATCACCGGAACGACGCCGCTGTCAGGCCGGCCACGATGCGGCGCTGGGCGAGCAGGACCAGCAGCGCGATCGGGATCGAGATGATGACGACCGCGGCGTCGATGAGGTTGTAGTAGACCTGGTAGCCGCTTTGGCCGAACGTCGTGATCGCCAGGGGCGCGGTGAAGTTACCGGTGGAGGTCAGGAACGACACCGCGAACGCGAAGTCGTTCCAGGCCAGGATGAACGACAAGATGGCGGCGGTGAACACGCCGGGGACAGCGACTGGGATGATCACCTTGCGCAGCACCTGCAGCCGGGTCGCCCCGTCGATCAGCGCCGCGTCCTCCAGGTCGGCGGGGATCTGCTGGAAGAAGTTCTTCAGCAGCCACGTCGAGATCGGCAGCGTGTACACCAGGTAGACGATGATCAGCGGGTAGATGTTGTTGAGCGCCCCGATGGAGCGCAGCATCAAGAACAGCGGCCCGATCATCGCGAGCACCGGGAAGAAGCCGGCCAGCAGGATGAACGCGAGGATCGCGCCCGTGCCCCGGATGTCCAGGCGGGCCAGGGCGTAGCCGGCCATGGAGGCGACGACCACCGTGACGACCGTGGTCGCCAGGGCCACGATGATGCTGTTGCGCAGTGGCGTGAGGAACTGTGCCTGGGTGAAGACGTCCCTGAACGCCGTCCCGGACAGGCTGCCAGGGATGATCCCGTTGCTGCCGCCTACCCCCGCGGCCACCTGCGCGTTGGACTCCAGGGCCGTGCGCGCGATCCAGTAGAAGGGGAACAGCGCGATCGCCACGACAATGACGACGGCCAGGTAGAACAAGGTTTCCCTGATGACCTTGGCGGGGTGGTACCGCGCTGGCCTGCGATGGCTGCCGCGCTGCCCTAGGGCACGGCTTCCGGCTTCGCCGCTCATGTTGTGGCCGGCCGGAAGGCGCGTACGTAGATCGCGGAGATGACCAGGGCCAGGACGACAAGCAGCAGGGACATCGCGCCGCCGGTGCCGAAGTCGGTGTTGACGATGAACGTGTTGTAGCTGAGGAACGACAGGGTCTCGGTCGAGTTGCCGGGGCCGCCGCCGGTCATGATGTAGATGACGTCGAAGACCAGCAGTGCCTGCAGCGTGCGGAAGATCAGCGCTGTCGACAGGGCCGGCTTCAGCAGCGGCAGGGTGATCCGGCGGAACGACTGCCACCACGTCGCGCCGTCAACGCGAGCGGCCTCGTACACGTCTCCGGGGATGACCTGCAGGCCAGCCAGCAGCAAGATGGCGACGAACGGGATGTTCTTCCACGAGTCGGCGACAAAGATCGCGACCCAGGAGCGGAACGTGCTCGCCCCCAGCCACGACAGCCCTGCCCATGCCGGGTGGAACGCGGCCAGGAAGTAGTCCACGAACCCGGCGCGCGGGTCGAACATCGTCTTCCAGAGCATCGCCGACACCACGGTTGGCACCGCCCACGGCACCAGGACGGCGGCGCGCAGGAAGCCCCGGCCGCGGAACTGGCGGTGCAGCATCAGCGCGAGGGCGAGGGCCACCACGATGTCGAAGACGACCGACACGACGGTGAACACCAGTGTCCGCTCCAGCGCGCCGATCCACTCGGGGTTGGTGAGCACCGCCTTGTAGTTCTTCACGCCGGTGAACGCGTGCGGCAGGCTCGCGTAGGACAGGTTGTCGAAGTGCAGCGAGTTCCAGATGTTGTAGACGAGCGGGTACCCGGTGATCGCCACCAGGGCGACCAGCACCGGGGCCACCAGGAGGTAGCCCAGGTACCGGTCGCCTGAGGAGATCCGGCCGCCTGCGCGGCCTTTCACGATCCCGGTGTCGCGTTCGCGTCGGACTTGATGGTGGCGGCCCCCGCCGCGAAGGCCGACGCCGCGGCGTTGGAGGCAGGAGCGGCGTACACCGAGGAGAACAGCGTCTGCAGGTCGGCCGAGACGGTCAGGTAGTTCGGGCTGACCGGGCGCGGCGCCGCGTAGCTGTTCAGGGTCTTGACCTGCGCGAAGTAGGGTGCGGCAGCGTACAGCTGTGAGGTGTAGGCGCTGGGCAGCGACGGCGGGTCACCGGTCGCGATCGCGCGGGCTGTCTCCACCTGCGCGCTGGTCAGGTACTGGATCAGCTTCCACGCGGCGGCGGCGTGCGAGGTCTTGGCGTTGATGGCGAGCATCTCCCCGCCGAGCGCCGCGCCCGGCGTCCCGCCCGGGCCGGCCGGGAACGGGATGTAGCCGACATGGCCCTTGACCGGCGCGGCCACGGCCAGCGACTCCACGAACGGGTAGTCGATCGCGAAGGGCGTGTACCCCGACACGAATTCCTGCTCGACCTGGCCTTCCTGCCACCCGGTCGCCGCGGTCGGCGCGATGTGGCTGACGTAGATCGCGTCGTGCAGCCACTTGAGGGCCGCCACGTTGCCGGGCGTGTTGAGGTCCTGGGGGTTGAGCGTGCCGCCGAACGCCGAGTCGACGGTGAGGAACGCGGTGATCGCGCCCTCGTACTTGTCGGCCTCGAACGCCAGGCCCTCCTTCAGGGACTTATCGGCCTTCATGGCGGCTTGCGCGTCGGCGACTACCTGAGCCGGGCTGGTTGGCGGGGTCTTGATGAGGTCAGTGCGGTAGAACAGGCCCTCGGGGTTGTCGAACCACGGGACCGCGTACAGCGCGGAGTTGTAAGTGCCGGCCGCGACCTCGGTCTTGAAGAACTGGCCGGTGTCCGGGCTGAACTGGGTCAGCGGGAGCACCCAGCCGGCCTGGGCGAACTTCGCTGGGTACGTCACGTCAGACTCGAACACGTCCGGGGTGGAGGACCCGGAGATGAAGTCGTGCTCGAGCTGGGACAGGTAGGTCGTCGAGTCTGACGACAGCACCTGGACGGTGACCTTGATGTTCGGGTTCGCGGCCTCGAAGCCGTTGATCGCCTTCTGGGTCTGCTGGCCCTCAGTGCCAAGGCCGGACTCGGCGAACACGATCGTCTGCTTGCTGCTCGCCGCGACGCTGCTGGAACTGCCACCGCTGGAGCAGGCGGCCGCGCCGGCCGCCAGGATGGTGGCCGTGCAGGCGAGCAGTGCGGTGCCCGCGTGCCGCCTCCGGGTAGGTCTCATCCACCGGATCCCTTCTATTTGTGTTTTTATGATTTCTTTCGGTGACGTCGGTCGGGCTGGCCGGCCCCCGCGCGGCCAGCCCGACGCTTGCTAGCCGCTGCCGATGAGCTGCGCTAGCTGGCTCGTCATGGCCTCGATGGCCTGCTGCGGCGTCTCCTGCTGCCGCAGCGCGGCCTCCACCGGGCCGGAGATCGCCAGGCTGGCCTGCTCGTAGGTCGTGACCGCGGGCCGCGGGCGCGCGGCGTTGATCGCGGCCTCCAGCACCGGCATCAGGCCGGGGTAGACGGCGAGCTCCGGGTCGTCGTACAGCCGGGTCAGCACCGGGGGGAAGCCGCCATTGGCGAACATGGCTAGCTCGTTGTCGGTGTCGGTGAGGTAGCGGATGAAGGCGAGCGCCTGCGGCTGATGCCGTGAGTAGGCGCTGATCGCGAGGTTCGCGCCGCCGAGCGCGCTCGGGCCGGGCAGCACGGCGACCCCCACCTTGCCGCAGACCTTGTCGCACTGGCCCGGGGTGGTGGCCATCGCGTAGACGTCCGGCCAGTTGTCGAGGAACACGAACTGCCCGGACAGGAACGCGTTCTGCGCCTGGGTCTCCTCAAAGCCGAGGTCCTGCGTGGGGATCCAGCCGGCCTTGACGCCGCCGACCAGGAATTGCAGGGCGCGCAGCGCCTGGGAAGAGTCCACGCTGACCGTGGTGCCGTCCGAGGTCAGGAATGACCCGCCCGGTGACTGCGCGGCCTCCGTGAAGTTGACCGTCAGCCCCTCGTACGGCGCGAGCGTGGCGGCGTAGCCGTACAGGCGGTCGGCCGGGCGGGCCAGCCGCCGGGCGTCGGAGGCGAGCTGCTGCCAGGTCCGCGGCGGGGTCCTCAACAGGTCCGTGCGGTAGTACAGCAGGTCGGCGTTGGTGTAGTCGGGCACCGCGTACAGCCGGCCGTCGTACATGGCCGTATCGACGGCCGGAGCCAGGAAGCCGCTGGTGGGAAAGTCGGCCAGCGGGATGATCCAGCCGCTGCTCGCGAACTGCGCGGTCCACACGACGTCCATGTCGATCACGTCGTACAGGCAGCTTTTGGCCTGGAGGTCCGCGACGAGCTGGGCGAGCTGCCCGTTGGCGGCCTGCGGCAGGTACAGGGGCTGGACCTCCTCTCGAGGGTGCGCCTTGTTCCACGCGCTGATGATCGGCTCGAGCCAGCCGATGTCGTCCGGGCCGATGGCGAACGTGAGCTTGGACCCGCACGCATGGCTGGCGGCGTCCAAAGTGCCGGGGGCCGCGGGCAGCAGGCCGCAGCCGGCGGCGAGCACCAGGCAGGCGACTCCGATGAGGCTCGCCGCGCGGGTGCCGGCCGCGCGCATGACGAGCGCACCGTGTCCCCTGCGTGCCATGGCGCCCTCCGGTCGTCGACGGGCAGTGCCGGCTTCCTGTGGCGCTTGCCTCATTCGCGCGCCGGCCTCAGGGAACCAGTCTGATACATTCATGTTATGCACGCATGTTAGGCATATGTCAACGATTTCCTACCTAGTCGTTAGGTAGGCCCGGCGGTACGCTTGAGGACGGGCGGCCCTGTCGGTGGTGCGGCCCCGTCCGGAGGAGATCAGGAGAATGCGGCAGCACCTGCTGGCATTGCTGGCAAAGGAGCCGGCCCATGGGTATGAGCTGAAGCTCGCCCTCGAGCAGACGTTCGGCGCGGCGTACCCGCCGCCGAACATCGGGCAGATCTACGTCACCCTCAAGCGACTGGAGGCCGACGGCCTAGTGCGCGGGGAGGACGTGGCGCAAGACAGCCGCCCCAACAAGAAGGTCTACGAGCCGACTGCGGCCGGCCGAGACGCGGTGGCCGCGTGGGTGGATGAGCCCGCCGAAGGTGCCCGCGTTCGCGACGACTTCTTCATCAAGCTGGTCCTCGCGCCGCGCGCCGGCCTGGCAGACCGGATGGAGCTCATCAACCGGCAACGCCGTCACTACTACGCCCAGTTGCGTGCCCTGGCCGACCTGCAGGACGCCACCGACAGCCGCGACGCCGCGGCACGGCTGTTCATCGAGGGCCAGTACCTGCACCTGCAAGCCGACCTCGACTGGCTGCAACGATGCCAGGAGGAGCTGGTATGAGATCAGCCCCGCCGCCCCACCCGTTCTCCTGCGCACCAGGGACCTCGTGAAGGACTATCACGCTGACGGGGGGGTGGTGCGGGCCGTGCGCGGGGTCAACCTGGACGTGGACACCGGGGAGTTCGTCGCCATCATGGGACCGTCCGGCTCGGGCAAGTCGACGCTCCTGCACGTCATCGGCGGCCTGCAACCGCCGACCAGCGGGCAGATCTGGCTGGGCGGCGAGCGGGCCGACCGGCTGTCCCCGGCCGCCTGGGCGGTGCGCCGCCGGCGCGGCATCGGCATCGTCTTCCAGGCAGCCAACCTGCTGTCCAGCATGACCGTCGCGGACAACATCGAGCTCCCGGCGCTGCTCGCGGGCGCCACCGCCCGGCAGGCTCGCGCCCGCCGGGAAGAGCTCCTCGACGAGCTTGGCCTGGCCGCCAAGGCCCGGGTGGCACCCGCCCGGCTGTCGGGCGGCGAACAGCAGAAGGTCGCGCTCGCCCGCGCCCTCGTCAACAAGCCCGGCCTGCTGCTGGCCGACGAGCCGACCGGAAACCTGGACAGCACGAGCACCACCGAGGTGCTGAAGCTGCTGCGGCACGCGCACGCCGAGGGGCAGGCGATCGCGCTGGTCACCCATGACGCCCGGGTAGCCAGCCACGCCGACCGGATCGTCAACCTCTTCGACGGCATGATCTGCGACGACGCCCCCGTCGCGGTGCCACCCGCCCGGCGGGCAGACGAGGCCAGCCCGCTGTCTCCATTGCACTGGAGCTGACGGCCGTGCCGGGCGCGGGCGGCGCGGGCTGGCTGGCGCCGGCCCGGGCCAGCCGGCGATGGGTCGGCGCCGACCTGCGCGTCCACGCAGGACAGGCCGCCGTCACCGCCATCATCGTCGCCATCGTCGTCGCATGGCTGGTGCTGGCCGCCATGCTGCTTGAAGGGGCCAGCAGCCCCTGGGTCGGCCTTTACGACCGCACCGGCGGCCCGGACGTCGTCGTCTACCTCGCCCCCGGCACCCCCGCCGGCAGCCTGGCCACGCTCCCCGGGGTGCGGGAGGCGAGCAAGACGGTCGCGGCCGGGCTGGCGACGATGGACTCTGGCGCCGCGGCGACACCGGAGCAAGGCGACACCCAGGTGGAACTGCGCGCCATGCCCGCCACCGCGCCAGCGATGCTCACCCCGCTCGTCGTCGCCGGCTCCTGGCTCAGCCCCGCCCGTCCCGACGGGGTGGTCGTGGAGGCGTCCTTCGCGGCCGCGGCCCACCTGACGGTCGGCTCGCCAGTCACGCTGGCCCGCTCCGGCTCTGGCTCCGGCCGCGGCGCGGTCACCGCCCGGGTGACCGGAATCGCCGAGACCTCCGGCCAGATTCCCTACCCGCAGTGGACACCAGGCCTGGCCTGGGTCACGCCCGCGCTGCTGCGCCGCGTGGACCCCCGGCCGGACACGACGCGGGAAGTCATCGGCCTGCGGCTCGCCGACCGCTGCTCAGTCTGCGTCACCGACGCCGTCGATGAGGTATCCAGCGCCGTGGGACCGCAGAACGTGCAGCAGTCCGTCAGCTGGCAGCAGGTCAGCCAGGCGATGGCCGCGCAGGGGTGGCTGCTGGGGGAGTTCCTGGGACTGTTCGGCCTCATCGCGCTCGTCGCGGCGGCCTGCGCCATCGCCAACGTCACCGCCGCCCACGCGGTCGCCCAGCGCCAGCCGACCGCCATGCTCAAGGCGATCGGGTTCACTCCCGGCCAGGTGGCCGGCACGCTGCTCGGCGAGAACCTGCTGATCGCCGCCGTGGGCACAAGCACCGGCCTGGCCCTCGGCTGGGGGCTGTCGCAAGCCGCGCCCGCCTTCTTGTACGCCCCTGGCGGCGTCCCGGTCACGCTCGCCCCGCTGCCCACCGGGCTGACGGCGCTGATCGCGGCGGCCACCATGCTCGCGGTCGCCATCGCCGCCGTCGTCCAGGCCTGGCGGGCGTCCCGCGTCCCGGTGGCCGCTGCTGTCACGGGAAGCCCGCCGCACGGCAAGCTGTCCCGGCTCGCACGGGTCGGCCTGCTCGCCCGCTTCCCGGCCCCGCTCGTCCTCGGCGCGCGGGACGCGTTCACCCGGCGGACGCAGGCCGCGCTGACCATCGCCGGGGTCGCCATCCCGATGGCGCTGGCCACGATCGCCCTGGCGTCCTGGGCCACGATCGACGGCTTCACCTCCGACCCAGGCCGGATCAGCGTCGCCGCGCTGACCGCCTACCCCCGCGGGGAGGCGGCGACGGCGGCACTCGCCCAGATCACGGCAGCCAGCGGAGTCCAGGCCGCCTACCTTGGCGCGCAGTTCCAGGTGCCACGGCCAGGACAGGCCGGAACGTTCACCGCGCGGGCGATGGGGATGGCGAGCAGGCCGTACCCGTTCCGGATCGTGGAAGGCCGGCTTTACCGGCAGGCCGGGGAGGCGGTGGCCAGCCAGCGGCTGCTGGCCGAGCTGGGCACGCGGGTCGGCGACAGCGTCTGGGCCACCATCAACGGCGTCCCGGTCACCTTCCACATCGTGGGCGAGGTGATCGACCCGGCCGGAGACGGGGACGTCCTGGACTTCCCGGTGGACGCGCTGCCCTACATCGCGGCATCTCCCCAGTTCTACAGCGTCATCCTGGCACCAGGCGCGAGCCCGGCGCGGGTCGCCGCCCGGCTGCGGGCCGCCTCCGGCGGCCGGCTCGACGTCCAGGCCACTCCCAACCCCGCCGACGGCCTGGGCTTGCTGCGACTGGTGATCGTCATTTCTGTGCTGCTGCTGGCGGTCCTCGGGCTGGCGAACCTGGTGACGGCCACCAGGGCCGGGCTGCGCGACCACCTGCCCGAGGCCGGCGTGCTCGCCGCCATGGGCCTCACCCCGGCCCAGGTGACGGCGACCTTCATCATCGCCGCCGGGCTGCTGGCCGCGGCCGGAGTGCTCGCTGGCAGCATCGCCGGGCTGCTAGCCGCCCACTGGCTGGTCAACGCCCAGGGCGCGGCGATCGGCCTGGGCTGGGGAGTCGAGCCGTTCATCCCCGGTGCGGGACTGCTGCTGGCGGCGATGGCGGTCGCCATCGCAGCCGGGACCATGATCGCGCTGGTGGTCGTGCGCTGGTCCGTGGTCGCCGGCCACGGCGCGGTGCGGGTCAGCCGCGTCGCCGCCCTCGCCGCCCACTAGGCTGTGCCCGTGGATCTGCAACTGGCTGGCAAGCGGGCTATTGTCACGGGCGCGAGTCGCGGCATCGGCCTTGCGGTGGCGACCGCCCTGGCCGCCGAGGGAGCGGACGTCGCGCTCGTCGCGCGGGGCGCCGACGCGCTGCGGGAAGCGGCCGGCGAGCTCGCGGCCGCGCATGGCATCCGCGTCCTCGCGGTCGCCGCGGACACGGCATCGCAGGAGTCGGTCGAGGCGATGGTGGCACAGGTGGCCGCCGAGCTCGGCGGGATTGACATCCTGGTGAACTCAGCGGCCCGCCCGGCCAGTTCCGGCGCTCGCAAGGACCTGGCGGTCCTGCTCGACGACGACGTGCGAGTCGAGGTCGAGACGAAGGTGCTCGGCTACCTGCGCTGCGCCCGCGCCGTCGCCCCGTACATGACCGCCGCTGGCTGGGGCCGCATCGTGAACATCAGCGGCCTGAACGCGCGGCAGGCCGGGTCCATCCCTGGCTCGATCCGCAACGTCGCCGTAGCCGCTCTCACCAAGAACCTTGCTGACGAGCTTGGCCCGCACGGCATCAACGTCACCGTCGTCCACCCCGGCCTCACCGTCACCGAGCGAACTCCCGCTATGGTGGCCGCCATTGCCACCGCCAGGGAGATCTCCGAACAGGACGCGCTCGCGAGCCTGTCGGCCGGGGTCAGCATCGGCCGCATGGTCGACGCGGCAGAGGTCGCCGACGTGGTCACCTTCCTGTGCTCACCGCGCTCGGTCGCGATCAACGGCGACGCGATCGCCACCGGTGGCGGCACGCGCGGTCCCATCTACTACTGACCTGCTACTGGGGCGCTCCGACACGCCCATCATCATCATCAGCAGCAGCAGCGTCGGCGCACTCGGACAGCAGCCCATATAGCCGCGCTAGCTCTACGGCCCGCCCGGCCCCGGCCACCGACAGCGCGCCATGGCCAAGCCACAAGTTTCTCATTTGCCACTGCCGACGTGAAAATAGCCCACAGCTATTCGCGGCGATGGCTGCGACCAGGTTGACGCGTGACCACGGCAGGGATCGCGAGCGGACGGCACGGGCGACTGCAGGCGCGATGAAAATTAATACTGAATCCCTATCAATTGCCGTCAAATTGTAGGAGCATCTGGGGCATTCCGCTCGCGGAGTGAATCGCGGGAAAGAGAGCGGAACCACGGGATTCAGGCATCGAATGGAGACCAGATGCACCGTCCGAGACACACCCGCCGACTGCCACTCACCGCGTCACTCGCGGTCGGTATCACCGCAATGGTCACAGCGCTCGCAATGGCACAGCCAGGCTCGGCCGCCCCGACAGGACTGCATCCGCTGAAGGGGGCGGCCGCGCGCCAGTCAGCGCTTTACGGCTACCTCCAGGCAGGTGCGACCGGCACGGCCCGCGCGGCGACCAGCCAGGCCACCACCCCGACCAACACCCACCAGGGCGATGACGATGACCTGGCGGACACGATGGCCGCCTACAACCTTGAGCGCACCGCGCCCGCCGGCTACCTGACCGGCGACGCCATCGGCGCCGGCCGCCCAGCAGGCCGCGCAGATCCCGTCAACGCCGGGCTACTGGCAGCAGTTCACCACCCAGCCCTACAACGGCCAGCCATCCGGGTACACCGACCCGTTCTGGTCGAACGTCGGCGCTGGCTTCTCCCTTGTCGGCGGCCGGGTCACGGCCCTGGCGACCACTGCGGACGGTGCCTGGTTCGCGGGCGCGGCGGACGGAGGCGTGTGGCGCTCCTACGACCAGGGCGCGCACTGGACCCCGGTCACCGACAACCTGCCGGACATGTCCACCGGCGCCCTCGCGGTCGACCCGGTGAACGGCTCGCTGTGGCTCGGCACCGGCGAAGCCAACGAGTCGCAGGACTCCTACCAGGGCGACGGCGTGTGGGTCACCGACAACGATGGCCGGTCCTGGCAGGACGTGGGCGGGCAGGCCGACCCGATCGGGCCGCGCACCATCTTCCGCATCGCCTTTGACCAGTCCGGGGACGCCTACGCGGCGACCAACAACGGGCTGTTCCGCTGGGACGCGGTCGGCCACCACTGGTCGGAGGTCCTCGACCCGGCCGGCCCGACCGACTTCCCGCCGTACGACCAGCAGGTGACCGACGTCGCGATCGTCCCGGGGACGCACGGCGAGGACGTCATCGCCGCGATCGGCTGGCACGGGCCGGGCAACACGGCCTACAACGGCTTCTACGAGTCGACCGACTTCGGACGCTCCTTCAGCGAGGTCACGCCGGCCGGAGACATCGTCGCCTCCGACATCGGCCGCACGACCTTCGCGTACTCGGCGGACGGCAGCAAGCTGTACGCGATCGTCGAGTCGGTCGCCATGATCACGGCCGGGGACGAGTCGGTGCTCCAGGGCATCTACGTCGCCTCGGGCAGCAACGGCCACGCCGCCAGCGTGACCGGCCCGTGGACGAAGATCGGCGACGAGCAGACGCTGGCCGCCTCGGGCTCAGCCCTCGCGGTCGGCTCCGGCTACGGAGTCGGCATCCAGGCCTGGTACAACCAGGACCTCGCAGTCGACCCGAGCAATCCCGACCACGTGTACGCCGGTCTTGAGGAGGTCTTCGAGTCCACCAACGCCGGCCAGTCCTGGGTGGCGGCCAGCCCCTACTGGAACTACCCGTTCGGCTGCGACGCGACCAGCACGTGCCCGAACACCACGCACCCGGACCAGCACGCCATGATGATCACCGACGGCAAGATCGTCATCGGCAACGACGGCGGCGTCTACAGCCGGCCGCTGAGCGATGACGCCGAGGACGGTAACTGGACTGACCTCAACGCCACGCTGCACGACCTGCAGTTCTACGACGCGCGGGCCGGAAGCCTGTCCGACGGTACTACCCAGGTCGTCGGCGGCCTGCAGGACAACGGCACGATGGTGGACGATAGTGCCTTCACCCAGGCCGCCGAGCCGGCCGGCGGTGACGGCTTCGACGTCATCGTCGACCCGGGCAACGCCAACGACTGGGTGGGCGAGTACACCTACGGCGCGCTGTACACCACCACCGATGGCGGCCACACGTTCGGCTACTACGCGAGCTTCACCTGCGACGGCCAGGCGACGGTCGGCCAGACGCCGAACGCTAACTGCGACCCGAGCCCGCGCTTCGTCATGCCGCTCGTCCAGGATCAGAGCAGCCCCGACACCTGGATCGGCGGCGGCGAGGACGTGTGGATCTCCACCAGTGGCTGGAACACCTCCTGCACCACCGAGGCGACCTGCGACTGGACGCCGGTGTACGACACCGGCGTGGGCAACTCGGTCACCGCGCTGTCGTCGACCGGCAACGGCAATGTCATCTATGCCGCCTGGGTCGCCAACGGCGGCAACCCCGGCCCGTCGTTCGCCTCGGGCATCGCCACCAACTACGGCGGCACCTGGCACCAGGTGAGCACGGCCGGGCTGCCGGACCGGTACATCGCCGGCGTCACCGTCGACCCTGCCGACCCGGCGCACGCGTACGCGATCTTCAACGGGTACTCCCGGCGGTTCGTCCCAGGCGGCGGCACCGGCCACGTCTTCGAGACGTGGAACGGCGGCGAGACGTGGACCGACATCTCCGGCAACCTGCCGGACATCGCCTCTGACGCCCTAGTGCTCGCCCATGGCACGCTTGCCCTGGCAACCGACGCTGGGGTGTACACCGCCGGCGAGTCCGAGGGCGCCCAGACCACCTGGCGCCACCTCGGCTCCGGCCTGCCGAACGTCGCGGTCGACGACCTGACGTCCGGCCCTGGGGGCTACATCTATGCCGCCACGCACGGCCGCGGGATCTGGCGCTTCAAGTTCTAGAGCCCTCACCTCACAGAAAACGGAACCGCTGCCCCCGCTCCAGGCCGGTCGCCTGGGGCGGGGGCCTCTCCCTCGCTAAGCCCCGGGACCCCCAGCCCGAACCCGGTGACGGGGAAGGCTAATGGCGGATGAATATGCCTGACCCCGGCCCCTTCCCCGCCGGCAAACGCAGGGGTACTGTCAAGGCAGGCGCTTACGGATAGCGGCATGTTAGTGACATGACCGCCAGCCCGGCAGCGCCCCGCTCCGGACCCCGGCACCTACCCAGCAAACGGTGTGCCCCGCACGAGTTCCGCGATGCCATCCCCCGAAGCAGGAACCGTCCCGTGACCCGGCCTGCGAGCGGCAGGGCGAACGGTAATCTGCGGCCTCGCCGTTCCCGGGGGCAAGCACTGGTCGTCCCGGCTACCTGGCATCGGAGCACGCGACATGAATTTCCCCGCTGTTCAGCACGTGGCGGGCCCGCTGGCCATCAACATGAATCAGCCGGGCTCTTTCTTGCACTGGTCGATCTTCTACGTGTCGGTCGCCAACCTGGTCCTGATCGCGGTGATGGTCGCCATCTTCGGTGCCGCGCTGCTGCTCCCGTTCCCCAGGGGACACCGCCGGGTGCCCGCCGCGGTGGCGGGCGAGGCTCCGGGTGCAGCGATGGGCAATGGCGTGGCCCCGGCGGACGAGCCGGCTGATGACGGTGCCGCCGGCCTGTGGACCGCCTGGGTGCGGCGACGCGCGCTGCGGACGCTGCCGCCGGGCCAGCTGCTGCCCGACAGCCAGCCCGCCTACGTGGCGTCCTGGGTGTACGTATTCGGCGCCGGCTCCCTGGCCGCGCTGGGGGTGGCGATCGCCTCCGGGTTTGCCCTGGCCCTCGGCGGCCCCGACTGGTGGCATTACAACCCGGTCGGGCACTTCTTCAATAGCCTGCACCTGTGGAGCGTCGAGCTGTTCATGGCCCTGCTCGTCATCCACCTGTGGGGCAAGTTCTGGATGGCCGCCTGGCGCGGACGGCGGACCCTGACCTGGATCACCGGCGTGGTCGCGTTCGTGGCCTCGGTCGTGGAGTGCTTCACCGGGTACCTGTCCCAGCAGAACTTCGACTCGCAGTGGATCTCCACCAGCGGCAAGGACGCCTTCAACTCCGTCGGCATCGGCGCGTTCTTCAACGTGATGAACACCGGGCAGATGCTGCTATGGCATGTCGTGCTAATCCCCGTCGCGCTGATCGCCATCACCGGCGCGCACGTGCTTCTTGTCCGGGTACGCGGAGTGTCGCACCCGATCGACACCGACGCCGCGCAGGCCAGCGGGACCGGCCGGCTTCGCCGCCGCGCCATCGCGGCAGCCGGCGCCGCCCCGTGGCGCGGCCCTAACCGGCGGTACGACATCCTGAAGGAAGGCACCATCGCCTCGGTCGTCGTGCTGGCGCTCACCCTCGGCCTAGCCAGCGTGCTGTCCTCCCCGGACGTCCCGCCGGTCACCATTGCCACCTGGGCCAGGCTCGCGCCCGCCGACTTCCTGGCCACCGCCGCCAGCGAGCTGAACGCAACCAGCAAGACCGCCACCTACGGCCCGCCTTATAACAACCAGACCGGCAGCGTCCAGAAGCTCCTGTTCTCCCCGCAAACCTGGTTCGGGGTTACTGCGCCGGTCAATGCCGCACAGGACTTCGTCATCGCGCCGCTGACCGTGCTCGCCGGCACAGACCCGGCCATCACCGCCCCACTCGCCAGCTACCGGGCGGCCACCGCCGCCCAGCAGCTGAAATGGGCAAACGCCTACGCCGCAGCGGTCACAAAGGTGACGTTCACCGCCGGGAGCCCGGTTGTCCCGGCGGCCGGCGACGGGCCGGTCCCGGCGCTGATGGCCGGCGAGCTCACCCTCGCGCGCAGCGGCGCGCTGGACACCGACCTCCTGGCCCAGCAGCCGTTCTACGGCACCAACTTCACCAAGCCCCTGCTGTTCATCGAGGATGGCGCCTACTTCGCCGGCCAGGCCCAGGCGATGGGCCTGACTGGCAGCCAGTGGGGCGTGATGAACGAGACCGGCAGCTACCCCGGCCAGCCCTGGCTCTGGCTGTACACCCTGTGGTACCAGGTACCGGGATGGACCACTTCCGCCAACGTGGACATGATCGCCATCTACATGACCGGCCTGGGCACGATCTTGCTGCTGCTCGTCCCGTTCATTCCCGGCCTCCGCGACGTCCCCCGCCTCATCCCGGTACACCGCCTCATCTGGCGGTCCTGGTACCGCACCGATCAGGGTCCTGCTAGCGGGGAAGACGTCCCGCATCCGGCCGGCAAGACCCCGGAAGGCCAGCCACAGTGACCGGCCGAGTCCTGAACGTACCGCTATAAGTCGAAGTCAGCTGTCCTGGCTGGGCGGCGTGCAACATTCGCAAGGTCCTCCCCGCTAGCGCGGTCACGACGCAGCAGAGCTCGTCAGCCTGCGACCGCTGACGATGGCGGCAAAGCGAGAGGCTGAGGTTGGCGCACGGGTTCTTGGTGCTCGCGATCTTGCGCGAGAAACGCGGTGAAGGAGGCGTGGCTGTCGCGGGAGGGGGTATGCAGCCCGGTGCGGTGGACCAGCCGGAACTGGAGGGAGCAGAGCATGCCGCTTGATGCGGACACTTCCCGGCTCGCGGGGGGCAAGAACTTGGCGACAGTGGTGACGCTGATGCCGGACGGGCAGCCTCAGGCGCTCTTGACGTGGGTAGACGCCGACGGGGAGCACATCTTGGTGAACACCGAGCCGCAGCGTCAGCGGGTCCGGAACATCACCCGGGATCCGAGGATCACGGTGCTGATCCACTCCGCCGATGACCCCTGGGACTGGTCGGAAATCCGCGGCCATGTGACGGAGACCATCAGCGGCGACCAGGCGCGGCGGCACATCGACGAGCTGAGCCGCAAGTACACGGGACAGGACTACAGCATGCCGATAGGTCCCGAAGGGCGCGTGATCCTCAAGGTCACGCCGGACAAGGTCAACACCGCCAGGAGCCTTGCCGGGTAGGCCAAGCGTGGGACCCGTCAGCCCGTGTGACCCAGTCATGGCGCGGCCATGACTGGTAGTGACGCGCAGTGGTTTCCCTTCCTGGCGAAATCCGGCAAATAGGGTAAATCGCTGGCGGCGCGGCCAGCACGCGTTTCCCCTGAACGCAGACCGGGGCGGCCCGTCCGGCTCGCTGCCGGATGTCCGCCCCGGTTGGGTGCTATCTGCGTGCTCCACGTGCGTCATGCGGTTAGGGCAAGCTCCAGGACTGGTTCGAGTTGCCGGAGCAGGCCCAGATCTGAGATTGGGTGTCGGCCAGGCGCCGTCAGCTGACGCTGAGGTCGTCGGCGTAGACGTTGCCCTGGGCGTACCAGCCGTGGACGAAGACGGTTACCGTTCCCGACGATCCGGTGGTGAACGACACCGTCTGCTGCGTCCAGCCGCTGGAGGATGTCCAGGTGCTGGCCGTCGCTCCGCCGCTGACGCCGATGTAGGCGTAGTTACCTTGCGTCCAGCCGCTGAGCGTGTAGGTGGTGTTCGGGGACAGGGTGATGGTCTGGTCGCATTCGCCGGTCTGGCTGCTGGTCGTAGAGATCACGGCCGCGTAGGTGCCCGAGTGCACGGGGGTGGTCACCACCGTGTCACCCGCCTGGCACACCCACGGACTCAGGCTGCCGGTCTCGAACCCGCCGTTGACCAGCGAACTCGAAGGTGGGGCAGTGGAGCCGATCGTCCAGGTAAAGCTGGCCGAGCCTGTCGCGCCGGTCGTGTCAGTGGCGGTCACCGTGACGTTCGACGTCGCCGCCGTGGTAGGCGTGCCGGAGATCAGGCCGGAGGAACTGATCGACAGGCCCGCGGGCAGTCCGGTGGCGGAGAAGGTGAGCGTCTGACCCGAAGCCGAGTCGGTGCCGCTGACCTGCAGGCTGGCCGCGGTGCCCACTGTCCCGGTCTGGTTACCGGGGCTAGTGACGGTGACCGTGTGGGCCGGTGGCGTGGTGGAGCTCGCGAAGGTGAGCTGGTGGATGTTCCAGCCGGCGTTGTCCTGGTCGATGGTCAGGGTCTGCTGGCCCGCGGGCAGGGTGACGGTCGCCGTGGCGGTGGCCCAGGTCTGCCAGCCGCCGGTCGCTGGGACGTTGATGTTCCCGGACAAGTTGGCGCCGGACGAGCTGGCGATGTGCAGGCCGTCGGTCTCGCCGCTGGGCGAGGCCAGCCGCACGCTGACCGTGTAGGTCCCGGCGGTGGCCACGTTGACGGTGTACTTGAACCACTGCCCGGCCGCGGTCCAGCCGAGGTCATCCCCGCAGCCGGTGTCGGTGCAGGCCTCTAGGTCGACGCCGTCGGAGCGGTAGCTGTTGGCGCTGCCGTTGACCGAGGTGACGTTGTAGGCCACCCCCTGCCCGCCGGTGTCGTAGTTAGCCGCCTGCACCGTGCCGGGAATCGCAGCCGCCGTACCGCCGTAGGGTCCCTCGGGACTGGTGGTGCTCGCGAAGGTGAGCTGGTGGATGTTCCAGCCGGCGTTGTCCTGGTCGATGGTCAGGGTCTGCTGGCCCGCGGGCAGGGTGACGGTCGCCGTGGCGGTGGCCCAGGTCTGCCAGCCGCCGGTCGCTGGGACGTTGATGTTCCCGGACAAGTTGGCGCCGGACGAGCTGGCGATGTGCAGGCCGTCGGTCTCGCCGCTGGGCGAGGCCAGCCGCACGCTGACCGTGTAGGTCCCGGCGGTGGCCACGTTGACGGTGTACTTGAACCACTGCCCGGCCGCGGTCCAGCCGAGGTCATCCCCGCAGCCGGTGTCGGTGCAGGCCTCTAGGTCGACGCCGTCGGAGCGGTAGCTGTTGGCGCTGCCGTTGACCGAGGTGACGTTGTAGGCCACCCCCTGCCCGCCGGTGTCGTAGTTAGCCGCCTGCACCGTGCCGGGAATCGCAGCCGCCGTACCGCCGTAGGGTCCCTCGGTGGGGGGCGGGGGCGGGGGGTTCCGCCGCCTCCAGCGCCCGTGAACGCACTGGTGAACTGGCCGGTGCTCTCGGAGACGCCGCTGCAGGTGGACGAGGCAGCGCCGCCGTTGCCGCCGGGGCAGGCCTGGTCGCGATCGACCGACCAGAAGGCGAGTCGGCCGATGCCGTTGCTGCTGGCCCAGCTGGCCACCGACGAGGCGTCCGAGAGCGTGAAGGTGGAGCCGTCGTCGTTGACGCCGATCATTGGGGTTATCCCAACGTTGGCGTACGAGTACGAGCCGTTGACCGCCCTCATCTGGGCCAAGGTGTTCTGGGCAGCGCTGATGGCGGCATTGCCCATCTCGATGTTGCCCTCGCCGTAGTCCATCGCCATGATGTTGACGATCGGGATGGTCACGCCCATGTTCTGGGCGTCCTGCAGCAGGCTCGTACCGGTGGAGACCAGCCCGCTGGGCAGGACCGGAACGGTGACCGACCAGACCAGACTGGGGTTCGAGGCCTTGAGGTCCTCCATGGCCTGGAAGGTTCGGTCGATGCCGGCGGTGTCGGCGATGGCGGCGCCCTCGATGTCGAAGTCGAGCTCGTTGGTGCCGTAATCGTTGATGATGGCCTGGTAGGCGGCGTCGATCGCGGTCTGGTTGGTGCAGGTGAACGAGATCGGCTCGCCTGCCGCGCCGCCGGAGGACACGATTACCGAGGCGCCGGCCGCCTTCGCCGAGGAGATCTCCGCACCGATAGTCGGGTCGCTGCCGACCGGCAGGGTGTCTCCCCAGATGTCGCTGCAACCTTCGCCGATGGTGAAGGCCGCGGTGAAGGAGCGCAGTCCGTCCGAGGAGATGACGGTGTTCAGCACGCCCTCCTGGTTGTTGGACATGTCGACGTACGGCGCGACCTGCCCCACCGAGGCGCTGGCGGGCACTGCGGCGACGGTCAAGGCCATCATCAAGCCGGAGGCCGCCAGCAGTACCGAGGACCCGGCGGCGACCAGGCGCGGCCAGCCGCGCAGATTGAGAACTCTCATATCCTAACCCTCGCTCGAGACTCCAGGAAAATTTCTAAAACAATTAGGAAACTTTCCTATTTACTAGGATTGGAGCAGATACCCTGGAGCACGTCAAGGCACGCGTTGTCGGGTTCGGGCTGTCTGGCGCTTTTGCCCACGTCGGGACGGGTGGCCGGGCGGCGGTTGTTCGCTCCGGGCCGGAGGTCCGCGGCCAGGCTGGCGGGATCACAACCACAACCACGGCCGTGGCGGCACCTGGGGTGTCGTCACGGCCGTGGCTTGTTGTCCCTTTGCCGGCTTGCCGGCTGGCTGGCTTAGCTGAAGAAGCCGGGCTGGGCCATGGAGATGTCGTAGCTGGTGCCCCAGTACCACTGGGTGGCGGATGCGCCTGGCACCATGTGCGGGGTGCCGGTGGGGTCGGCGATCCAGTACTTGACGTGGGAGTGCATCCAGGTGGGCAGGGCGTTGATGCTGGCTTGGACCTGGCTCCAGTCGGCCTTGAAGGTGTAGACGATGGCGGTGGAGGCCGGGTTGGCGGTCAGCTTGGCGGAGGTCCAGGTGGCGGCCTGGGCGGGGGTGGCGTCGCCGGGCTCGACGTCGAGGGCGTCGGCGTGGGTGTCGGTGGCGTTGGTGTCGATCCACAGGACGTTGCCGCGGTCGGCGACGGAGGCGCTGGTGGCCTGGAAGGGGCCGTCGGCGTAGGTGGCGACGTGCTGGCCGGGGGGGATGGAGGCGGGGCTGACGGAGTCGTAGATGGCCTGCGGGCCGGACTGGGAGGCGTCCTGGGTCGCGGTGGCGCGGGTGGTGGTGGCGTGTGCCTCGGCGGTGGTGGTGCTGGGGGTGGTGGTGGCGGCCCAGGGGGCGGTGGCGGCGATGGCGCCGATGGCGGTGGCGGCGGCGATGCCGGCGCCCCAGCGGGCGTGCTTGCGGAAAGTCAAAGGTAACCCTCGGACGTGGGCGCCGGGGGGACGGCGCTCGGCTTCACCCAGGGGCGCTGCCAGCCGGTGCGATGCACTACGGCGAGGGGCAGGGGCGCGGATGTCGACGCGGGTCAGGGCGACATGCTGTGAATGAGGGGCAACCATCGCACGCCTGGGTGCTGTCTGCCAGGTGTAACCACCGATGCGGTCCTGGCATGCCCCGGACGGGACTGATAGGCGCGTGACATGGCACACGATGTCGCTACAAGTATCCGCGTGATCACAAAGCGCACTATCCGATCATCAGGCGTGCTGTACTGCCGTCTTCTGCCTGATCGACTCATACAGCACAACCGACGCGGCAGTCGCGGCATTCAGCGAGCTCGCGGAGCCTGCCATCGGAATGCGCACCATCTGGTCGCACGCGTCATTCCATCCGGCACTCAGCCCGTTCGCCTCATTGCCGATCGCCAGCAGCGTCGGCTGGGTGAAGTCATACCCTGCGGCATCGACGTCGCCGTCCTCGCTGGTCCCCACCACGGTCATGGCGATCCCCCGCAACCGCACCGCCGTGACCCAGTCGAGGACTTGGCGGTGCGAGGCCGACCGCACCACAGGTACCGCGAAGAACGAGCCGGTGCTAGCTCGTACCGCCTTCGGGTCATAGGGGTCGGCCGCGTGCCCCGTCACGATGACCCCGCCCGCGCCGAACGCGTCGGCCGACCGGATCAAGGTTCCGATGTTCCCCGGCTCGTCGGCCGGTCGAACACTACCGTCAGCATCCCTGGACCGGCTGGGATCCGGTCTAGGTCATCGGCGGGCATCCCCACCACGGCCAGCAGCTCGGGCACGTCATCAGTCTTGCCGCCTAGGTCCGCCATCAGCTCACTCGCCACGGCCACCCTCGTCGCCGTGGCGCTGTCGAGCGTCTCGCTAGCCCACTTCGACAAGATCGCGTCGGCGTTGTAGAGCAACTCGCGGATCTCCCACCCGAACCGGACGGCCAGCGTGATCGGCCGCACCCCCTGGACGAGGAACTCGCCGCTGCGCTGCCGCTTGTTCCGGTTGGCCAGTAGCGCCTCCCACTGCTGGAAGCGCGCGTTACGAGCCGACACCCGCAAGACCACCGAAGCTGCCTCCATCTCGCCGGCCCGCCATCAGCTGATGTGCCTCCGGTTCCCAAGGCTAGCCGTGCGCGGCACTGCGAGAGCGCAAGCGTGGCGGCCGTGGCGGCACCTGGGGTGTCGTCACGGCCGCGGCTTGCCGTTCCTGTCTCAGCTTGGCTAGCTGAAGAAGCCGGGCTGGGCCAGGGAGATGTCGTAGCTCGAGCCCCAGTACCACTGGGTGGCCGCCGCGCCGGGCAGGATGTGCGGGGTGCCGGTGGGGTCGGCGATCCAGTACTTCACGTGTGACTGCATCCACGAGGGCAGCGTGGCGATGCTGTCGCCGACCGCGCCCCAGTCCGAGATGAAGGTGTAGACGATGGCGGTGGAGCTGGGGCTGGCGGTCAGCTTGGCGGAGACCCAGCTGGCGGCCTGGGCGGGGGTGGCGTCACCTGGCTCGACGTCGAGGGCGTTGGCGCTGGGGTCGCTGCCGTTGACGTCGATCCACAGCACGTTGCCGCGGCCGGCGACCGACGCGCTGGAGGCCTGGAAGGGGCCGTCGGAGTAGGTCGCGACCTGCTGGCCTGAGGGGATCGCCGTGGGGATGACCGAGTCGTAGATCGTCTGCGGCCCCGACTGGGAAGAGCTGTCCTTAGTCGTCGTGCTGTGGGCGGCGGCGCTGATGGTTGGGGCCTGGCCGCCGTGTGCCTCGGCGGTCGTGCTGGCCGCCGCGCCGGCCCAGGGGGCCGAGGCCGCGATCGCGCCGATGGTGGCTGCGGCGGCGATGCCGGCGGTCCACCGGGCGGGCCTGTGCGCGGCGAGGCGCGTCCCGTGGTCCGCGGCCTGGCGGGCTCCCCCGGCCACGGCGCCACGGGCACCGGCCATTGCGTGGCGGGCACGGTGAGCCAGCTCGCGCAGGTCGGCGCTGGTGGCCTTGTGCAGCAGGAAGGCAGGGGGGTTCTTCTTGCGGAAACTCAAAGGAGATAACCCTTGGAAGGGCGCCGAGGGGCGGCGCTCGGTTTCACCCGGGGGCACTGCCAGCCGGTGCAAGGCACCATGGCTAGGACAGGGGCGCGGATGTCGACGCGGGTCAGGGCGACTGTTGTGAACGAGGGGCAACCATCGCACGCCTGGGTGCTAACTGACAGTAGTAACCATAGGTGCTAGCGAGGCATGTTTCAAATGCCACTCATCAGCGGGTGACATGACTCACCTTGTCGCTACAAGTAGTTGCTCGACTACAGGATGTGCCATCTGGTGGTCGTATTCGCTGGACTTCGGCGTTCGGGCGATCACCGATCGCTTCCCGCAGGCCGGGCGCTCGATGACGGGGACGGGGACCTGCCGCCGGAAACTTCCGTTAATATCGCCGTCACAGTCTTGAGTCCTGGTTCCATGCTTGCGACGCTCGTTGTCATGAGGCTACGCAGAAGTGGCCCGCGGCGCAGGCGCACGCTCGCCGCGCTGGCGGTCATCGGGCTTGCGCTGGGCGGGCTGGCCGCCGCGCCTGCGGCGCTCGCCGGCAACACAGTGCTCGCCGGCAACACAGTGCTCGCCGGCAACACAGTACTTGCCGGCAACACAGTACTTGCCGGCGGCGGCTCGCTGCCGACGCTGCGGGAGGCGTTCAACAACGTCGCCATCACCAGCAGCGCGACCGCGAGCGCCGGTGACTTCGACGGCATCGGGGACTCCTTCTCCGCTGCCTCACTCGCGGCGGACGCGCTGTCGCCCGGCCAGGCGATGGCGCACGACGGGCTTACCATCCGGTGGCCGGACGTCGCGCCCGGTGCAGCCGACAACGTCGTGGCCGACGGGCAGACGGTGGCGGTGGCCGGCAGCGGCACCACCCTCGGCGTCGTCGGCGCGTCCGCGTACGGCGACACCAGCGGCACGGTCACCGTGAACTACAGCGACGGGTCGTCGAGCAGCGGGAACGTGTCGTTCGGAAACTGGATTGACAGCGCTCCCGTGGCGGGAACGGACACGCTCGCGACGACCGGAGGCTGGAACAGCGACGGCACGGTCCCGGTGCGCCTGTTCTACGCTGCGGTCCCGCTGACCGCCGGAAAGCAGGTCGTCTCGGTGACCTTGCCGACGGTCGGCGCGTCGGTCGGAGACAACGTGCCGTCCATGCACATTTTCAGCCTCACGGTCGGCGCGCCAGGCGCGGAGGCGGCCGGGGCGCCCGGCGCCGCCTCGTACTACGACGAGGGCCGCAAGGACTGCGTGGGGACCGCCGCCGGCGACGGCTCGAAGGCCTGGTACACGGTAGCCGACGGCACCCTGTCCGACGTGTACGCGCCGACGATCGACAACACCGACGTCAAGAGCCTGGACCCGATCGTCACCGGGCCTGGCTTCACCGACCTGCAGCCCCGTGACATGACCTACGCGGTGCGGGCACTCGACGGCACCGGGATGGCCTGCCAGATCACCGCGCATGATGGCGCCCACGACTTCAACGTGGTCACCGACGTGATCACCGACCCGTCGACCGAGGCCGTCGTCGTGCGCTACACGCTAGTCCCGCTGCAGGGAGCGCCCGCTGGACTGCACCTGTACCTAGACTTTAATCCGCTCCTGAACGGGCACGGCGGCGGTGGCACCGCAAACGCAGGCGGTGAGTCGGCCATGGTCGCGGCGACCTCGCGGGGGCCGGTCCCGCTGTCGTACTCGACGGACTCCTTCACCGAGGCGGTCAACCGCTCCTACGCCACGCCGATCTACGCGGCGCTCGCGGCCTCCCAGCCGTTTGCTCAGGTCGAGACTGGGTTTGAGGGCACCGCGAGCGACGGGCTCACCGAGCTGGACAGCTCTGGGGCGCTCACCACCGCCGTCGAGCAGGGCGGGGCGCCGGACGCCAGCGACGGCAACGTCGCGCAGACCGTCGAACTGCGCGGCGACAGCGAGACGGTGGCACTGGGCTTCGGCACGTCGGAGCACTCGGCGCTGGGCGCCGCACTGACCGCCTCAGCCCGGCCTTGGGATGCCACCTACAGCGCCTACCAGGCCGGCTGGCAGGCCTACGATGCCACCTTGCGCACCCCGTCGTCGTTCGGGCACGCCCGCCAGGTCACCGTGGCGGAACGAAAGGCCTATTACCTCAGCGCGAACGTGATCAAGGCGAGCACGGACAAGACCTTCCTCGGCGCCAGTGCCGCCTCGCTTGCCAGCCCGTGGGGGCAGGCGGTGCCGGCCGGGCAGCCGGCGAGCAACGGGCTGGCCCCGTACTTCGGCTCCTACCGTGAGGTCTTCCCGCGCGACGCCTACGAGACGTTCACCGGGTTCCTCACCGACGGAGACCTGACTACGGCCCGGCAGATGGTGCGCTACTGGTTCGATGACCTGCAGCTGCCCAACGGGTCGTTCCCTCGCAACGGGCTGCTGAACGGCAAGGCCGCACCGGACACCGGCGGGCTGCAGCTGGATGAGACGGCAGACCCGATCCTGGCCGCCTGGCAGGCCGGCCTGGCCTCGGACACGTCCCTGTACGAGAGCCACATCAAGCCCGCCGCCGACTTCCTGGTCGCAGACGGCCCGGCCGACGGCGTGGAGCGCTGGGAGGAGCAGGCCGGCTTCTCCCCGTCCACCATGGCTGATGAGGTGGCGGGCCTGGTCGCCGCCGCGGCGATCGCCAGCGCGCAGGGGGACACCGCCTCGCAGCGGCTGTTCCTGGCCACCGCCGACAACTTCCGCAATTTGATCCTGGCGACCACGGTCACCAGCGACGGGCCGCTGTCGTCGGCGCCGTACTTCATCCGGCTCAGCAAGAACGGTGACCCCAACTCCGCCTACGACTACACCCTCGGCAACGGCGACCCGACCAGCTACGACCAGCGTGACGTCATCGACCAGGGCTTCCTTGAGCTGACCCGGCTGGGCGAGCTGCCGGCCGCCAGCCCGCTGATCACCAACTCGCTCGCCGTCGCCGCGACCACCATAGACGTGCCTACCGCGTCCGGCACTGGCGTCCTGCGCTACAACGGCGACGGCTACGGCGACTGCGAGCAGTCCGTTTACGGCGACTGCTCGGCCAGCGGCGAGCCGTGGGCCACCAGCGACGAGGGCACCGGGCACCCGTGGCCGGTGCTGAGCGGGGAAAACGGCGAGCAGGCGGTCCTCGCTGGCGACAGCGCCGCCGCGACCAGCGACCTGGACTTCATGCTGAACTCAGCCTCCGGCGTCGGCCTGGTCCCCGAGCAGGTCTGGAACGATCAGAACGTGCCCGCCTCGCCCTACGGCTCGGACCCGGCCACGGCCTCGATCGGGTTCACTAGCGGCCAGGCCGACGGGTCGGCCGCGCCGCTGACCTGGGCGCAGGCTCAGCTGCTGAGGCTGATCGCCGACATGACCGCCGGGTCGCTGGTCGAGCAGCCGTCCATCGTCGCCGACCGGTACACCTCGGCGGGCGGGCCGCCAGCGGTGGCCCCGCTGCAGGTCACCGCGCCGATCTCGGTCGCGGGCGGCAACGTCCCCGCGAACACGACCCGGCCCGGCGCGACCGTCGACGCCACGACGACGGCTGTCACCGGGACGACGGCCGCGGGCGCAGGCGTGGACATCGCGGTCACTGGCACCGCGCCGGGCGCGTCCGCGCCATCCACCACGATCACCACCGTCACGGCGGGCCCTGACGGCGCCTTCACAGCCACTGTGAGCCTTCAGCCGGGCACCAACTCGGTCGAGGTCGCGGCCACCGCGAGCAGTGCTACCACCAGCCCGGCGACCAACGAGGCGATCTTCACCGTCGATGACCTGTACGTGCCCGGCACGGTCGTGCTGAGCGCCGCCGCGGCCCCGGGCGGCGGCAACGGCCCCGGCACGTACGCCTACCCGACCGCGACGAACTCCGACGGCTCGCCGGTGTTCGCCCCCGACTCGTTCCGGCTCAATGGCCTTACGGTGACCAACTCCGGGTCGACCGTCACGTTCCAGGTCGCCATCGCGAACCTGCAGTCCACCTTCGGGTCGCTGCTCGGCGCGCAGCTGATCGACCTGTACATCCACGCGCCGTCGGGCGCCGTCCCGGCGGGGGAGACCCAGTCGACCGCGGCGGCGGGCGCGTTCAACTACTCGCTCGCATCCGGCAGCGCGTGGAACCAGCTCATCGAGGTCGACGGGTTCGGCACCGACGACTGGGTAACGCCCGCCACCTCCACCTCGGGGCTGGGCGGCTCCTCGTCGCTGGGCACGCCGCAGATGTCGGTCGCGCAGCTCAGCTCCACCAGCGCCGGGGGCGACACGCCTGGCGTGGTCTCGATCACCGTGCCGACCTCAGTGCTCGGCACGCCGGGCCCGGGCTGGACGTTCACCGTCACGCTGGCCGGCCAGGACGGCTACGGCACCGACGACGCCCGTACGTTCACCGCCACCCCAGGCGCGTACACGTTCGGCGTCTGCTCGGCCGCCGTCGCCAACGAGGCCTCACCGCCGGCCATCTGCTCGGTCAGCCCGTCCGCCGTCCCGTACGTCCTGGACACGATCCCGCCGTCTGGTGTGGACGCGGCGACCGAGCTCGACCCCACCATCAACACCTCCGGCGTCCAGCTCCAGGGCGTCACCGTCCCGAGTTCCTAGCTCAGGACGGCGGCGCCCTGCGGGGTGGCGAGGCAGATCAGCCGCACCGGCGTGGCGTACTGGGTGATGCCCCACTGGAGCATCCGAAGCCACTGCCGGTCGCTGTCGGTCCGCTCCAGCGTGCCGTCCCGGCAGATGACCAGGACGAAGGACAGGTCGTTGCCGCCGTCGTCGAGGCCATAGAAGTGCCGCAGCAGGTGGAACGCGACCTCGGCGTCGTCCTCGTCGGGCATCTCGGGCATGTCGTCGAGGGGCACGACGACAGGGGCCTGCGTCCCGTCGGGATAGAAGAAGAACAGCCACAAAGACCGTTCCCGCCTGGCGTCCGGGTCGATGATCGCGCCGACGCGGGCGAGCACATCGGCGTCGGTGACGACGGGAATCTGCGACAGCTGGTCGGCGGGCATCGCGCCATGAGAGGTTTCCATGACAGGCAGTATCGCGACGGGCACCGACATTCCGGCGTTACCGCAGCTCAGCCGTTACCTGCGGGGAGAGCGCCGCTGGCTTGGCGGGTCGGCGGGCCACCACCGCCAGGTAGATCGCAAGGCCGACCGTGCACACGCACAGGGCGACCGAGCTGAGGCCCAGCGCCGTCCGCAGGCCGATGGCGGCCCCGAGGATGCCGACAGTGAACCCGCTGCCGATCCGCAGCCCGTTGGCGGCCATCCCGTAGACGCCGACCACCTGGCCGCGCTTTTCGCGCGGGGCCCGCAACTGCACGACGGTCTGGGTGATCGACTGGGCCGCCAGGGCGGCGACGCCGCCGACGATGAGCAGCACCGACGCGATCAGGTACTGATGGCTGAACGCGAACACCGTCGTGGTCGCACCGTAGCCCAGGGTAGCCCACAACGCGGCCTTGACCGACAGCTTGATCTTCCCGGTGCCCTCCAGCAGGAACCCCCCGAGCACGCCGCCCAGGCCGTTGGCGAACAGCAGCACGGTGTAGGCGGTGGTGGACGAGATCCCGCTCATGGTGTCAGCGATCTCCGGCATGGCGGTCTGCATCGCGGTGCCGATGAAGAACGCCCCGAGTCCCGCGAGCATGATCATCGCGACGAGCACCCGGTCCTGGCTGACCTCGCGCAGCACCTTCAGCGAGGCGAGCGCGCCGACCCGGGTCTTGGCGACGATCCCATGGCGGCTGTGGCCGGTGTACTTCGTGCGCGCCATGAGGATGGTCAGCGGCAGGTAGATCGCCATGTTGGCGAAGATGCCCCAGGTCGGGCCCAGCCCAACCAGCAGCACCGACCCGACCACCGGGCCCAGGAGGATGCCCAGCGATCGCGCGGTCGAGTTCAGCCGGATCGCGCTGGGCAGCTCGGCGGGGCCCACGAAGTCCTCGAGCATCAGCTGCTCGGCGGGCCCCAGATGGCCCCGGCCGTTCCGTGCAAAATAAGCAGTACGCAGGCGTTCCACACCCGCAGCTGGCCGGTGAAGAACAAGATGCCCCAGGACGCGGACACGGCCATGAACAGTGCCTGCGCGCCCTGGATGAGCTTGCGGCAGTCACGGCGGTCGGCCAGCGCGCCGAAGTATGGCGACAGCAGCAGGTACGGCAGCCAGTGGCTGATCACCTCGAAGCCGGTCAGCGCGGGGGAGTGAAACTTCTCCCACAGCACCCAGTACGTGATGACGTGCTCAATGTTGTCAGCCATCATCGACAGCATGCCGCCGACCAGGTAGACGCGGCAGGTCGGGTTGCGCAGCGCGGCGAACTTGGCCGGCTGCCCGGCCCCGGTGCCCGCGACGGCCAGTGGCTCGGCGTCCACATCCGGAATATGAGTGGGCACGCCACAGGCGAGGCACATGCAAAAGCTCCTGAGATCACGGGGGCGCGGGCGATCGTCCCCCGCACGGGCGTGCGCGCAGCGCGCGACCTCATATAGGTTACTAAACCTAGCTAAATACTCCCATTGTGGGTCAGTCGCCCGGCCCGACCATGCTTCGGTAGACCGTGATGAGCGCGCTCTTCTGCTCCTGCGACAGGCGCGGGTCGGCGAGGATCGCCCGTTCCGTATCCGGGGCCTCGTCGGCCCGTGCGGCCTTCGGTGCGTCCCCGGCTATCGCGTCGATCAGGCCCGCCTGGGCGAGCAGCGTCTCGGCGGACAGGTTGAGGGCATCGGAGATCGCCTTCAGCGCCCGGATCGACGGCTGGTGCAGGCCGCGCTCGACCTGGCTGAGATAGGGGTTGGACAGGCTGGCCTTCTCGGCGAGCTGGCGCAGCGACAGGTTGGCCCGCTGGCGCTGCTCGCGGATGTAGGCGCCGAGCGCCTCCCGCTGCGCCTCCCACATGTCCGCCATGGCAGCCTCCCTCGAGGTATCTGCTAACTATAGTGCGCGGTCGCGGTGGTGCCGGGAAGCTTCCCGGCACCACCGCGCCGTAGGGCTCTCGCGAACGGGATCACTCGGCTGGCTCGGCATCCCCGGCCGCGTCCTGGACTTCCTTGGTCGCGGACGCGGACGCGGACGCGGTCGTGCCCGGGCGCAGCGCGGCGGTGGCCTTCACGATCTCCTCGGCGAACTTCCGCTGCTCGGCCAGCAACTGGGCGGCGAAGTCGTGCGCGCCGGCTACTACGGCCTCGGGGGTCGGCAACCGGTCGGCGAACGGGACGCTCAGGCTAGCTGGGAAGGAGGGGAGCTTCGAGGTGGCGGACGAGACGGCCTCGACGATGTTCTCGATCACGTCGAGCGTGGTCTGCTGGCTCTTGCGGACTGCGGTGATGACCTGCTCCTGCAGTTCCTCGGTGGTGGGGACCTTCGTAGCCATGGGGATTTCCTCCTTAGCGCGAATCTCGCGGATTCTGCTAACTATATCAAGCGCGATTGCTATGTCAAGCAAGCTGCTTGGTAAAGTTAGCGGCCTGTTCGGGGGCACGCGGAACTACTCGACGACGCGCCGCTATAGTGAGGCACGACATTCGAGGGGAGACGCGCGTGGTCGAGCTCAAGACGCCAGGGGAGATCGAGGCGATCCGCGCTGCCGGCAAGGTCGTCGCGCAGGTACTGGGCACCGCCCGCGCGCACGCCGCGCCCGGCGTCGCCCTGAAGGAGCTCGACGAGGCCGCCCGTGAGGTCCTTCGGAACGCCGGCGCGACCTCGCCATTCCTGAACTACAAGCCCAGGTTCGCGCCCGTACCGTACCCGGCGGTCATCTGCACCTCCGTCAACGACGCCGCGCTGCACGGCATCCCGGACGGCTACCAGCTGCAGCCCGGTGACCTGCTGTCGGTCGACGCGGGGGCAACCTTGGACGGATGGGTGGCCGACGCGGCGATCTCGTTCATCGTCGGCGCGGGATCGCCGCAGGACGCCAGGCTCATCGCCACCTGCGAGGCCGCGCTGACGGCGGGCATCGCCGCGGCCGTTCCGGGCGGCCGCCTTGGCGATATCTCCGCCGCCATCGGGACCATCGGGCACAAGGGCGGCTACGGCATCTCGACGCAGCTGGGCGGCCACGGCGTGGGCCGGACCATGCACGAGGACCCGCACATCCCCAACGACGGCAAGGCGAAGAAGGGCATGAAGCTCGCCCCTGGCCTGGTCATCGCGATCGAGCCATGGTTCATGGCGGGCGGTGACGACGGCTGCTACGCCGACGAGGACGGGTGGACTATCCGCACCGGCGACGGCAGCCGCGCTGCCCACGTCGAGCACACGATCGCCATCACCACCGACGGCCCCGTCATCATGACCGTCGCCTGACCTCGCCGCAGGCTGCAGCAGCAATGGCGCCATCGCTGCCACCGGAAAATGTACGCCATGGGGCGTTGCTGTCGATGGGACAGCACTCATGCGTCATCGCCCGCAAAGCCCAACCTCAGCGATGTGGTCATCGCTGAGGTTGGGCGACCTACCTGGAACCTGGGTTGAACAGCGCCCTGAACATCCTCGCCACCTTCACCCGGCAGCCGGGTTGACAGGTACTGCGTGCTTAAGCGACTACTCCGGCTTGAGCTGGACCGCGGGCTCCTGGTAGTAGGACTGCCCTCCCCTCAGCAGGGACACGATGGCGGCGAGCGCGGCCATGACGGCCGCCGCGATGAACACCACCACAAGGCCGTGGTGGAACGCGCCGGCGATCAGGTGCGGGAAGAACTCCTTGCCGGTGAGCAGGCTGGCGTGGCTCGCGGGCAGGCGGGCGAGCTCCCCGCTTGGGCCCAGCATGGTCGCGATGGGGTTGTAGCCGAGGAACGCCGCGAAGATGGTCGATACCGGGGGAAGGCCAGCCACGTGCCTGGCCAGCGCCGCCGGGATCCCCTGGGCAGTCAGCCCCGCCTGCAGGGCACCCGGAAGCTGGCTGCGCAGGCCAACGATCAGCAGCGAGAAGAAGACGCCGATCGACAGTGACATGCCCGCGTTCTGGAAGGTGGCCCTCATGCCGGACGCGGCACCTCGCTGGGCAGCCGGAACGGCGCTCATCATGGACGCCGTGTTCGGGGCGGAAAACATGCCCTGGCCGATCCCGTTGAGCAGCACGAGCAGGGCGAAGGCGGGGTAGGAGAAATTGATGGGCAGCAGGAGCAGCCCCACGAAGCTGGCCCCGAACAACAGCATGCCGGCGCTGGCGAAGCCGCGGGCCCCGAACCGGTCCGACAGCCTGCCGCTGACCGGCCCGGAGACCAGGAACCCGGCGGTGAGCGGGAGCAGGAAGACGCCGGCCCACAGCGGGGTGTCGGTGAAGTTGTAGCCGTGCAGCGGGAGCCAGATGCCCTGCAGCCAGATGATCAGCATGAACTGCATGCCGCCCCGGGCGACCGCGGCCAGCAGGGCCGAGATACTGCCGGCCGCGAAGGCCCGGATCCGGAACAGGCCGAGGCTGAACATGGGCTGGGCCACCCGCGTCTCGACCACGGCGAAGATGGCCAGCAGCGCGCTCCCGGTCGCCAGGCCCGTGATGACCAGCGGGCTGCCCCAGCCCATCGCCTGGTTCCCGTAGGGCTGGATGCCGTAGGTGATGGCCACCAGGATCAGGCTCAGTCCTGCGGCGAAGGTGACGTTGCCCCACCAGTCGATCCGGCCCGGGTTGCGCGTGGCGGTCTCGCGCAGGCTCCGGTACGCCCAGACCGTCCCGAAGACGCCGAACGGGACGTTGACCCAGAACACGGCCCGCCAGTCCCAAACGGCCAGCAGCCCTCCGGCGACCAGGCCGATGAACTGCCCCGACAGCCCGGCGATCTGGTTGACTCCCAGGGCCATGCCGCGCTCCCTGGCGGGGAACGCGTCGGTCAAGATGGCGGCCGAGTTCGCCATGAGGATCGAGCCGCCGGTCGCCTGGACGAGCCGCCAACCGATCAGCCAGATGGCGCCGCCCCCACCTCGCAGGGGATCCAGGGACAGCAGGATCGACGACACTGTGAACACCACGAAGCCCAGGTTGTACATCCGGACCCGCCCGAACATGTCGCCCAGCCGGCCCACCGTCACCACCATTACCGCGGTGACCAGGATGTAGCCCATGATCATCCACAGCAGGTAGCTGATGTTGCCAGGGGCAAGCGGGTTCAGCCCGATGCCCCGGAAGATGGCCGGCATGGCGATGATGACGATCGAACTATCCAAGACGGCCATAAAAGCGCCGAGCGAGGTGTTGGACAGCGCGATCCACTTGTAGCCGTCGGGACGGGGGGCTGAGGCATTCACCCCACCTTTTTACTTTACCTAACGATACGTTCCCCCGCTGGCACCCCCGCAACTCCCGCGACGGAATGCTTGGCGCCGTCGCGGCCAATGCGGTCGTCCGGAGTGAAGGCATGCAGCAGGTGGTCATCGAGCCCGCGGCCGTGCCCCCCGTGAAGCCGCACAGATATCCCAGGAGCTTGGATGTCAAGCCGCTGCCGAGGATTGCCCAGGATTTTCTCGGTGTCCCCAGGCGATGGCCTCGTCGTAGCTGGTGCCAGTCTTCAGGCATCCGTGCAGGATGCCGACGAGGCGGTTTGCCAGCCTCCGCAGAGCGTCATTATGTTCGGTTCCCTTGGCGCGCTGCTCATCGTAGTAGGCCCGGGCGCCAGGCGAGGAGAGCATCGAGCTGAAGGCCCAGGCGTTGAGGGCGTCGACGAGCCGGTCGTTGTGCACGAACCGGGCCGCGACAAGCTTCTTCTTGCCCGAGGCCCGGGTGATGGGGCTGGTCCCGCCGTAGTTCTTGCGGTTCCTGGCGGTGGCGTAGCGGTGCGGGTCGTCGCCGAACTCACCGAGCACCCGGGCCGCGAGTACCTTTCCCAGTCCTGGCTGGGACAGGTAGACCTCAGCGTCCGGGTGCCGGCCAAAATCCTCCTCCACCTGCCGCTGCAGGGCCTTGACCTGCTCGCTCAGGGTGGTGATGAGGGCGATCAGTGACCGGGCGGTGCCTGCGTAGGCGGCAGTCAGGGCAGGCGGCAGGGCCAGCTGCTCGCTCCGCAGCGCCGCGAGGATGGCGTCCGCCCTGGCCTCGATGCCGCGCCGCCGGGCACGCTTGAGTACCGCGCTGACCTGGGCGCGGGTCAGCCTGCGGGCGCGCTCGGGGTCCGGGGCCTTGCCCAGCAGCTCCAGCACGTCAGGGGCGTCCAGGTCGTCGAACGCCTCCAGCGCGGCCGGGAAGTACTCGCGCAGCTGGTGCCGCAGCCGCTGCACCGCCCGCGTCCGCTCCCAGATCATCGTCTTGTGCATCCGCGCGGTCACCTTGACCGCCTCCGCCTGCGGGCTGTCCCCGGCTGCCGGGCGCAGCTGGTGAGAGTCAGTGCGCACCATGTCCGCGAGCGAGTGCGCGTCGCCGGCATCGCTCTTGGCCCCCGACACGCCGCGCCGCTCCCGGTACCGCGCAGCCTGCAGCGGGTTCACCGCGAACACCGAGTACCCCGCCGCCACCAGCGCCGCCACCCACGGCCCGCGGTCAGTCTCGATCCCGACGACCACCTCCGCCGCGTCCTCGTCCTCGCCAGCGTGCCGGCCGACCAGCTCGTGCAGCTGCGCCATCCCGGCCACGCCCTCGGGCAGCCTCCTCCTCGCCAGCACCCCGCCAGCCTCGTCCATCACCTCGACATCGTGATGATCTTCCGCCCAGTCATCACCCACGAACAGCCGCATCCACTCTCCCGGTCACAGTGCCGAACCCGCCCGGCAGCCAGCGGGAGAACCATCAGCGGCCTAATAAAGCAGTGCTCACGCCAGCGGCGGGCACGATATCCCAGCAGCGATCAACTCTCCCGGTCACCGGCGGGGGCACGATCTGTGCGAAGGGCTCGAAGCCCAGGCACGTCGAGTGCTCACCCGCCGGCGGCCACCTGCCACCGAGTCTGCCGGATCAGCGGTCCCGGTAACTCTTATTAGGCAGTCCCGGCAGGGGATGCTGCCGTCGCCAGTCTCGGCATGGGCCTGCCCGTCGGGCGCGACGTCATCGTCGGTTATGTAAAACTCGCCAAAGACAGGGACCAGGACGCGCTCTGTTCGTTCGTCGAGGAACTGAAGGCCTACCGCGCCGATCGCGGCTGGTCGCAGGCGGATCTCGGGACTCGGGTGAACTACAGCGAGGCACTAATTGCCCAGGTGGAGTCCTACCGGAAGATCCCGACGATCCAGCTGGCCACCGCACTGGACCGGCTCCTGCAGACGCCCGGCTACACCGACGACCAGCCCGGCAAGCCCGGCAAGCCCGGCACGCCGGGGACGTTTATGCGGCTGGCCGCGAGAATCCGCCGGCTGTCGTTCCCAGTGGAGTTCCGGCCCTTCACCGAGGCCGAGGAAGAAGCGACAGCGCTCTACATTTTCGAGCACGCTGTCTTTCCGGGGGTCTTCCAGACGGAAGACTATGCGCTGGCTGTGCTGGCTACGTATCCGAATGTTACCGAGGAGCAGATCATAGGCCGTTGGGGGGCAAGGCTCTCGCGCCAGGCAATCCTGAGACCCGCCGACCATCAACGGGTTGTCTGAATTCTTCCGGTACCTTCAGATGGAAGCGATGACCCCAAGTGCATCGCCTGCCGTGTCTCAGAATTCCGTCGTAGTACTAACGGGACCGCTGTGGGCGAGCCCGAGTGCTCGGTCACGCGGTTATCAGGAGAGCCACCGCAGCAATGTCCCGTGGCTGTCGGTGGTGGCGATGGGGTTGCCGTCGCGGGCAAGCACGTGTGCCTGGTCATCGGCGGCTGGCATGGCTGTCCCGGGCAGGATGCCGGGGGACTCACTCGATAGCCAGCTGGCACCCAGGCTGCGGGCGGTGGCGGCCAGCCGCCCTCGCTGGTCCGGGGGAACCTGGTAGAGAACGGAGCGATGGTAGATGACCAGGGTGGCGCCTGGCGGTGCCTGGGCTGCCAGCGCGGGCAGGCCGGTGAGCAGGTCGCCGCGGTGCACCACGGGCGGGTCACGGCGGTCCGTTGCGATCGCGGCCGCGAGCCGCTGGGCGCGGTCGCTTTCCCCGGGCCAGACCAGGCACGAGAGCCAGCGGACGTCATCGTCGTTGGTTACGTCGACAGGGCTGAGGTCGAGCCCGGCCCGCCAGGCGATCGCCGGGACCCGCGGCGGGAGCACAGCGCGCGGGCTCGTTGGTCTGCACGCGACGGGCGAGCATGAGGTCCGCGAGCACGTCCCGGGACCCGCTGACGAGGTCGCGCAGTTCCTGGATGCCGGGCGGCGCGCCGAGCAGGTAGCGTGCTGCCGCCAGCAGCAGGCCAGGCTGGCGCTTTTCTACCGGCAGCGACGCCACGAAGCCCGTCACCGATAGGTCATCGGCGACCGACTCCGCCAGCTGCTCGTACGCCGCCGACCGGCCCCGCGCCTCTTGCCGGGCGAACCGCCGATAGGCCCTAGCCACTGTCACTACCGGCTCATCGGCAACCGTTTCCACAGTCAGCACGCTACCAGCAGGCACACGGCGCGGACTGAACTCTAGATTCACCCGCACGCCCGGTGACGCAAGTGTCGGATCAGGAACTGTGAGGTTCACGTCTTGTTGTGATGCAAATGCCGAGTTTCACCCGCTTTTCAAGCATCGGCCATCTGTCGCTCAATGCCCGGACAACGACGGCCGGCAGGATGGGGCTGATCGTGAGCCGGCTAGGCGAGTCATCGTGCCCGTATCCAGCCGGCCAGTTGAAAGGACCCTGATGACTAACACAGCCATGCCCTCCGCCGGGGGCGGCTTCAGCCGGCGTCGCCTGCTCGGTGGCGCCGCCGCCGCGGGCGGCGTCGCAGCGGCCTCGCTCGCCCTGCCGCCCACCGTACCGGCTCAACACCACCAACAGCGCCGCGCAGGCGGTGCCCTCACTCAGCCACGACTGGGGTCCCCAGCACTCCGCCCTCGACGGCGGCAAGATGGACAACTGGGTGCCCGCGCACATCGCCGCGGACGGCGCGGCCAACGGCCCGTACACGATGGGCTACTACACCCGGGAGGACATCCCGTTCCAGTACGCGCTGGCCGACGCGTTCACCGTCTTCGACAACTACTTCTGCTCGGTGATCGGCCCGACCGGGCCGAACCGCGACATGTGGCTCAGCGGCACGATCGACCCGAACGGCCTGGCCGGCGGCCCGTCGCTGACCACTAGCGGGCCTGACGCCGAGTTCACCTGGACCACCTATCCCGAGCGCCTGGAGGCCGCGGGCGTTAGCTGGAAGTTCTACCACGAGGCGGAGACCGCGACCGGGTACGCGACGCTCCAGCACTTCACCCAGTACTACGACGCGCAGCCGGGCAACCCGCTGTACGACAAGGCCATGGCGAACTCGCCGGTCGGCAGCTTCGAGTACGACGTGGCCAACGACCAGCTCCCCACGGTCAGCTGGCTGCTGCCGCCCGCCGGGTTCGACGAGCACCCCGCCGCGTCGCCGGCCGCGGGCGCCACGTACGTGGCGGCCAAGATCGACGCGCTCGCGGCGAACCCGGAGGTCTGGGCCAAGACCGTGTTCATCTTGTCCTACGACGAGAACGATGGCTTCTTCGACCACGTCATCCCGCCGATCCCGCCGGCTGGCACGCCGGATGAGTACGTCACGCTGACGTCCCAGAGCGGGACGGCTGGTGGCGACCTCCCGGTCGGACTGGGCTACCGGGTCCCGTGCATCATCGTGTCTCCCTGGACGGTAGGGGGCTGGGTCTGCACCGAGTTGTCCGACCACACCTCACAGCTGCGTCTCCTTGAGCTCATCACCGGCGTGCAGGAGACCAATATCAGCCAGTGGCGCCGCAAGACGGTCGGGGACCTGACCTCGGCGTTCCGGTTCGGCCAGCCGGACTACAACCCGCCCGCGCTGCCGGACACCAACGGCCAGTACAACCTGTCCCAGTACGAGATCAGCCAGTTCCCGCCGCCCACCTGGCCCACGACGAGCCAGCAAATGCCGCGTCAGGAGCCGGGCAGCCGCCCGCGGGTTCCCTAGCTCGGCCCGCAGCCACCGCCGAAGGCGAGGGCATGCCTCACGCCATCAGCACGGGCCCGCCCTGACCGCAGTGGTCAGGGCGGGCCGTGACGGCTTTTGCCGGTAACTGCCTTAGGGCGGCCAGGACGGGAGCGTACATGCGGGCCTTGATCGTGGCGATGGTCTGCCCGGCCCTGCCCGCCTGCGCCGCGGCCATCTCGATGGCCGTGGCGCGCACGGCCTGCTCGTCCACGGCGCGGTCGACGATCGCGGCATCCGCGGCGTCGTGGCCGCCATAGCGGCGGGCCGTGACCATGGCCTCGTGCGCGACCTGCGGCGCCAGGCGCGCCTGGATCAGGGCCGACATGCCAGGGGTGAAGGGCAGGCCGATGTCCGCCTCCGGCAGGCACCAAAAGCCCCGGTCCGCGCGCATCACCCGCAAGTCGTGCGCCAGGGTGAACATCGCGCCGGCCGCGAACGCGTGCCCCTGGACGGCCGCGACGGTGACGGCGGGGAGCGCCAGCAGGCGAGCCAGCAGGGCCTGGACGCGGGTGAGGTAGCCGTCGCCAGCATCCCCGCTGGCCAGCAGCCACTCCAGGTCCAGGCCGTTGGAGTAGAACTTGCCGGTCGCCGCCGTGACCAGGGCCGGGGCCCTCGGCCTTCTCGACCTCGTCCAGGGCGGCGTCAACCGCGGCGACCCAGTCGGGGTGGAACCGGTTCTCCCCGTCGCCGAGGTCGAGGACGAACACGCTGTCATGCTGGTCCAGCGTGGGCATGGCCGTGCTCCTGTCTACTAGTCAGTAACTTACGGGGATGGTCCTGGGGAGGCAAGGGGATCAGAACAAGGTGAGCGGCCCGGCGGGGACTGGCTCGGGAAGCGGCTCGACCTCGGGAGCCGGGCCCGGACGTCGTCGTGGAACCGGCGCGCCAGATCGGGGGCGTCGACGTTGTCGGGGGTATGGATGAACACCGTCGGGGAGCGCCCCTCCCGCAGCCAGCCGGCGACTGTGTCGGCCCAGGGCTGCCATCCCGCGATGGTACGCGCCGTGTCGTCGCGGCCGATGTACCGGACGACCGGATAGGACGTGAGAGCCCGTGACCGTCGGGGCAGGCGTGGCTTCTTCCCCCACGCCTCCCGTTCGGCGTCACTAGCGGGCGCGCTCGCGAACAAGGCCGTGGTGTCAAAGGTCACCCATTCAGCGCCAGCATCACCCAAAGTTGCCTCCAGTTGCCGCTCCCAGCGCGGATCCTCGAAGAACGCGCGGTGCCGTACCTCGACGCAGGACCGGTACTCACCCGGCAGACGGCGCAGGAAGCCGGCCAGGGCACCCAGATCGCCGGGGCTGAAGGACGGTGGCAGCTGAACCCACAGGGCGTGGACACGCGGGCCGAGCGGCCCGATCGCGGCCAGGAAGGCGCGCATCGGGTCAGCGACGTCACCGAGGCGGCGCTCATGGGTGACCGCCCTCGGCAGCTTGAGGATGAACCGGAAGTCCGGGGCGGTCTGCCCGGCCCACGACCGCACCGCGGCTGGCTGCGGTGTCGCGTAGAAGGTCGTATTGCCCTCGACCGCGTTGCACCAGGTCGCGTAGGCCCGCAGCCGCTCCCGTGGTGGCAGACAGGCAGGCAGGTACCGGCCCTGCCAGGGTACGTGGCTCCACATCGCGCAGCCGACGTGGAGCCTCATGCCCTCGAGGCTATCGCAGCCCAGCGCGATGGCGGGGATGCCCGCTTTCGCCTGCGAATGGTCCGGCGATATCAGCTGCGTCGCGGGCGTCGCGGGTTTGGGGGCTTCGCCTGTGGTTAATAGCGAGTTATGGTGCGGAAGAAGACTGAAGGCAATGAGGAGCAGCGGCGCGCCGCCGCCCGGCAGGCACGGGAGGCAGGGATCTCGCCAAGCGCGCTCCAGGAGACAACAGGGGCGTCCAAGCAGCGCGCCCACCTGCCCAGGAAGGAATCGCACGACGAGAAGCAGGCGACCGTGCACCAGGGCAAGCAGGGCTGGGAGGGCCTTGGCGTCGCGACCGTCCCGCCCGCGCGGGAGGCTCCGAGGTTCCCCGGGGATGAGGAGTACACGCCCGAGCACGAGCAGGTGTTCCAGGCCCTGATGGAGGGCGAGACGGCCCGCGATGGCGAGGGGGCCTACCTCGACGAGGTCGCCCGTGGTGCCGGCTTGCCGGAACCACGGGTCAGGGAGCTGATGCACGACCTGACCGCCGTGCACCGCCTCGTTTCCGAGGTGCAGGGCGATAGCCCCGACCTCGGCCCGCGGTACATCGCCAAGCCGAGGATGTGAGCAGTTCCGGCCGCAGCCGACGGCCGCATCGTGGTCGATGACCGCGCCCACCTGTCCGGTGGGCGCAGCCCTCGCCTGCGGGTCGGTAACACTCGCATCTTCCTCATTGCTGACTGACGTGCCGCGACCCGGCGGTGTCGCCTGGGACCTGGGGATGGCTGAGTGCCTCCAGGCTCTCCACGGTCGCGGCGGTGCCTGACTCGGCATCGGCCGATGGCCACTGCTTGAGCTCTACCTGGGGGATGAGCCAGGACGCCAGGAACGCGAGCGCGGCGATGGGGACCGCGATCAGGAAGACGGTCTGGATGGACTCGGCGTAGCCGGCCACGAAGCCCAGGTGGACCAGGGCGGGCAGGTGGCTGAGCGTGGCCGGGGTGGCGTCCGCGGCGCTGAAGCCCGTCGGCAGGCTGAGCCCGTGCAGGTGGGCCGCCAGATCGCCGACCAGCACGTTGGAGAAGATCGCGCCGAAGATCGCGGTGCCGAACGAGCCGCCGATCGAGCGGAAGAACGTGGCGCCTGAGGTCGCCACTCCCAGCTCGCGATGCGGGACGCCGTTTTGGGCGATGATGACAAGCACCTGCATGACGCCGCCGAGGCCAAGCCCGAGGACGAGCATCGACAGCGAGTCCTGCAGGGTCGAGGACCCGGTGCCCATCAGCGACAGCAGGAACAGCCCGACGGTCATCGCCGCCGTGCCAAGGATCGGGAAGAACCTGTACTTGCCGGTCCGGGAGATTACCTGGCCGGAGGTGATGGAGATCAGCAGCAGGCCGGCCATCAGCGGCAGCAGGTACACGCCCGAGATCGTGGGCGAGATGCCCCTGGCGACCTGGAAGAACGCGGGCAGGTAGGTGATCGCGCCGAACATCGCGAAGCCGACGATGAAGCCCACGACGCTGGTCATGGAGAAGGCTCGCAGCCGGAACAGGTGCAGCGGCAGGACCGGCTCGGCGGCTCGCCGCTCGACGAGCACGAACAGGCCGATCAGCGCCACGCCGGCGATGCCCAGGATGTAGATGGGCGCCGAGGCCCACGGGTAGGTGGTGCCGCCGAGGCTGGTCAGCAAGATCAGCGCGGTCGCGGCCAGCGACAGCACCACGGTGCCGAGGTAGTCGATCGTGTGGTGCACCCGGCGCAGGTGGCCGGGGACCTGGCTGGCGACCACGGCCAGCGCTACCGCGCCGATCGGGATGTTGATGTAGAAGATCCAGCGCCAGGACAGGTCGTCCACGAAGACGCCGCCGAGCAGTGGGCCGATCACGCTGGCGACCCCGAAGACCGCGCCGAACAGCCCTTGGTACTTGCCGCGCTCGCGCGGCGAGACGATGTCGCCGACGATGGCCTGCGCGCCGACCATCAGGCCGCCACTACCCAGTCCCTGCACCGCGCGGAACCCGATGAGCATGACCATGGACGAGCTGAGGCCCGACAGCACCGAGCCGACCAGGAAGATGACGATCGCCGCCTGGAAGAAGATCTTCCGGCCGTACTGGTCGCCGAGCTTGCCCCACAGCGGGGTGGACACCGTGGTGGCGAGCAGGTACGCGGTGATGACCCAGGCGATGTGCGACCCGCCCTGCAGGTCGCCGACGATCGTCGGCAGCGCCGTGGACACGATCGTCTGGTCGAGCGCGGAAAGCAGCATGCCGAGCATGAGCGCGCCGATGATGAGCAGGATGCGGCGGCGGCTCAGCCCCATCAGGGCGCCGTCGTCGGACGCCTTCGCCGCGGGGACCCGGGGACCCTTGGCGGGTGCGGGAGTAGCCATCAGAGACTGTCCTTCTTGTCTGTCGTGTTCACGGTGATCTGCCGTAGCGGGCTGCTTTCCGCCAGCCCGTCGGCGAGTGCGTCGAATGCCTGGTCAATGAGCTGGCTGAGCTGGGTAGTTCCCCCGGAGCCGGCCCAAAATGCCGTGCAGGCGCGGACCACGCCGACGGCTGCGGCGGCCAGTACCCCTGGATAGGGATCGGCGTCGGGGCTGACGCCAAGGCGCGCGGCTAGCCCCTCGCTGATGGCCCGCTCGATCATCGCCATCTGCGCCGCGTGCGCTCCCCGCACATGCGGGTCGCCGCGCGCTGCCTTCATCCGGCGCAGCAGGTCCGCAGGGTCACCGCCCAGTGACCGGAACTCATCGGCGATCCCCTCGGCGTATTCCACCATCACCGTGTGCAGCGCTCTCAGCGCCGGCTCTCCGGGTGCCTCGCCGGCGATGCGGTCCCTGAGCTTGCCCGCCCGGTCCGGGTCGGTATCGCCGAACAGCGCGGCCTCCTTGGACGGGAAGTAGTTGAAGAACGTGCGCGGCGACACGTCCGCCGCCTCGGCGATGTCCTCCACGGTGACGTTCGCCAGCCCGCGCTCGGCCACCAGGTCGAGCGCCACACGTCGCAGCCGCCGCCGGGTGGCCAGCTTCTTGCGCTCCCGCAGCGAGGCGGGCTGCTGCGTCACGGGAGCGGAGCCTGTATTAAACATGCGCCCACTGAAACCTTGCATTCCATCTAAAGTTGCACTCATCGCATTATTGCGCCAGACGTAACGAAGGACCGTGCCGCGTTATTCCCGGGTGGCGAGCCCGGATGATCCCAGGACGTCTACCGCGCACCCGACCTCGCTTCGTGAGCTCCTGGCCCACATGATCGAGGAGTCGCCCGTCATAATGGCCATGCCGACATCCTCCGCGAGAGCATCGACGGCCGGATCGGCCAGTGACAGGGCAGGTTCTGGGTTCGTTTTGCTAGGTGGTGTAGTCCTGCTGGGTGCGCGCGTAGTCCAAGAAGGCGTCCAGGGACGCCGGGTTGGCCATCGCGCTCGGGTTGGCGGCGTGCTCAACCGAGGTGCCCAGCAGGATGTTGCGAACCGGGACCTCGAGCTTCTTGCCGGTCAAGGTGATCGGGATCTGCGGGACGGCGATGATCTTGTCGGGGACGTGCCGGGGCGTGTACTCGCTGCTCAGCCTGGACTTGATCTCGTTCTCCAGGCGCTCATCGAGGGTGAAGCCGTCGGCGAGGGCGACGAACATCGGCATGAAGAACTTCCCGCCGGGCAGGTCGAGGTTGACCACGAGCGCGTCGCTGACCTCGGGGATCGCGTCTAGGACCGCGTAGATCTCGGCGGTGCCGATCCGGATGCCGTACCGGTTCAGCGTCGCGTCCGAGCGGCCGAGCACGAATGCGCTGCCCCGCTCGGTGACCTTGAAGAAGTCGCCCTGCCGCCAGACGCCGGGGTACATGTCGAAGTACGCCGCCTCGTACCGGGACATCTCCTCGTCATCACCCCAGATCCTCACCGGCATCGACGGCATCGGCGCGGTGATGACCATCTCGCCGACCTCGCCGACCACGACATTGCCGCAGGAGTCGAAGGCGAAAGCGGCGGCGCCCAGGTTGCGGTGGGTGTGCTCGCCCGCATGAGTGGGCAGGGTCGGCGGGCCGCCAGTGAACCCGGTGCACACGTCGGTGCCGCCCGAGCCGCAGTGGATGAACAGGTCGCGCTTGACGTTCCGGAAGACCCAGGCGTAGACCTCGGCCGACACCGGGGACCCGGCCAGCATGACGGTCTTGAGGGCTTCCAGGTTGCAGGTGTCCTTCGGGACCACGCCGCGCCTGGCCTGCGTGTCAATGTAGGCCGGGCTGGCGCCGAACAAGGTGACCTTCGCCTCGGCGGCCACCCGCCACAACGCGTCCGGTGCGGGGTAGCTGGGGTTCCCGTCGTACAGCAGCGGCCGGACACCGTGCAGCAGGGCGGAGACCAGGAAGTTCCACATCATCCACCCGGTGGTGGTGTAGAAGAACAGCACGTCGCCCGGCTTGAGGTCCATGTTGAGCTGCTGCAGCTTGAGCTGCTCGATCAGCATCCCGCCGTGGCTGTGGGTGATCGCCTTCGGCAGGCCGGTCGTGCCGGAGGAGAACAAGATCCACAGCGGCATCCCGAACGGGCCACGGTGGAAATCGAAGTCCTCCTTGGCTACCGGCGGCTGGCTGGTGATCTCCTGCCAGGTGACGGCGGCTGCCGTCGGCCTGGGAGCGTCCTTGAACGGCAGGTAGATGACGTGCTGCAGGCCAACGGGCGTGAGGTCGTCAATGACCTGCCGCAGCTCGCTGCCGCGGTCGAAGTCCGTGCCACTGTAGGTGTAGCCGCCGGTCGCGACGAGCACCTTCGGCCGCAGCTGGCGGAACCGGTCAAGCATCCCCCGCCAGCCAAAATCAGGGGACACCGACGCCCAGATCGCGCCGATGGCGGTGGCGGCGAGCATCGCGATGACGGCTTCGGGCACGTTGGGCAGCACCGAGGCGACGCGGTCGCCGGGGCGCACGCCGAGGCGCCGCAGGTAGGTGGCAAGGACCCGCACCGTGGGAGCAAGGTCGTCCCACAGCAGCGGGGTGACCGCAGAGCTTTCGGAGGTGAAGTACAGGGCCACCTCGCCACGCCGCTCGTTGCGCAGCGCGTGCTCGGCGTAGTTCAGCGTAACGCCGGGGAACCACTCAGCGCCGGGCATCTCCCGGCTGCCGAGCACGGCCGTGGGCTGCGTGCTGCTGCGGATTCCGGTGTAATCCCAGATCGCCTGCCAGAACCCGTCGATGTCGGTGACCGACCATTCCCACAGATCCTGGTAGCCGGTGAACCGCAGGCCGCGGGTATCGCGCAGCCAGCCGGTGAAAGCGGTAACGTTCGCCTGCTCGACCCGCTCGGCGGAAGGCGTCCAAAGCAGGTCGCCGGTCTTCACGTCATCGGGTACCGGTCCAAGAGTCACATCGCTGACAGTGACATACGACGCACGCGAGGGCAATGGCGAGCGTGACGATTTCATGTCGGCTGCTCTTGGCCGCGGGCACAGCACGCGTGACAATCGTCTCGCGAGATGGGCTGTATTGTGTCACGAATGCAGGTTGACTCGCTGACCGCCATCGACGTCCACGTTCACATCGAGTCCGACGGCCATGGCTGCTTCTCCCTGGATGACGAGCTGATGGCCGCATCGGCCAAGTACTTCAAGTCCAGCGACGGCGACCGCGCCCCGTCGCTGGAGCGGATAGCCGACATCTACCGGTCGCTGAACATGGCGGCCGTGGTCTTCACCGTTGACTCCTCCACTTTCACCGGGCATCCGGCGCTGTCGAGCGAGGACATCTGCGACAAGGCGCGCGACCACGGCGACGTGCTGATCCCGTTCGGCTCGGTCGACCCGCTCCGGGGCAAGGACGCGGTAGCGCAGGCACGGCGGCTAGTGGCCGAGCACGGCGCCCGCGGGCTGAAGTTCCACCCGTCGATGCAGAACTTTGCACCCAATGACCAGCAGTTCTACCCGCTGTGGGAGGAAATCCAGTCCCTCGGCGTCCCGGCGCTCTTCCATACTGGCCAGACCGGCATCGGCGCCGGCCTGCCCGGGGGGAGGGGGATCAAGCTGCGGCTGTCGGACCCGATGCTGATTGACGACGTCGCCGCCGACTTCCCGTCGCTGACGGTCATCCTCGCGCATCCGTCGGTGCCGTGGGCTGACTCGGCGATCTCCATGGCTACCCACAAGGCCAACGTGCACATCGACCTGTCCGGCTGGTCGCCGAAGTACTTCCCGCCGAGCCTGGTCCGCAACGCGAACTCGCTGCTACAGGACAAAGTGCTGTTCGGCACCGATTTCCCGCTGATCACGGCGGACCGGTGGCTGCGGGACTTCGACACCCTCGACATCAAGCCGCACGTCCGCCCCAAGATCCTCAAGGACAATGCCGTCCGGCTCCTGGGGCTGGATAACAAGTAGGGCCGGGTGCTTTCCACTGCAGTACCCACAGAGCCCATTGGCGTTGCCCATAGGGCCGTTCGGCGTGGTCCGCACAGATGCCCACAGGATTTCCACAGAACCTGTGGAAAACTGGCACCGCGTTGCGCTCCTTGCGCTGGGAGGGCACTCGGCCCCATGGGAGCGTTACCCTTAAAGGCCTGAGGACGCGCGTGTACTGGCAGCATAGGCGATCGGAGTGGCATGAGGCAGCGGGACTGGGACGACGTCCGTCCCGATGCCGGGGCCGCGCAGCCGCCTCGCCCTGACAGCGGGCGGCCGCCGGGAAGCCCGCCGCGCCCCAGGCCCCGCGACGCCGACGGCTATGGCCGGGACGAGCAGGACGGACCAGGCCGCCGCGAGCCTGACGGGCCCAGGCCCCGGGACCGGGGGGACTACGACCCCCGCCGTGATCCGGCCGGGCGGGACCCTCGCCAGGCCGCAGGCCCAGCCGGCCGGGCCTACGGCGCCCGTCCCGACGAGCAGGAGATGCGGCAGCTGCGGGCCGATCTGCGCCAGTATCAGATGGAGGCGCTTGCCACGCAGCGGGAGCTGACCGAGGCGCACCGGCGGATGCGGGACCTGGAAAGCCCGGTGACCATCCGCATCGAAAAGCTCCTGCTCGCCGCCCGGGAGCAGGCCGCAGAAGTGGTCGCGGCGCTTAAGGCGGACGCCGAGGCCATCCGCAAGGACGCCGACGCCTACGCCGCCGACGTGCGGGCCGCCGCTGACCGGGATGTCGCCGCCCTGCGAGCGCAGGGCATCCACCAGGCCGACCAGGCACGGGAGGCGGCCGTCCAGGAGGCCGAGCGGCTGCTGACCCAGGCCAGGCGGGAGACCGCGGAGCTGCGGGACACGGCGGCGCGGGTGGCCGACGCCACCGGGGCGAACGCGGTGCAGCAGGCCGACGAGCTCGTCGCGAGCGCCACGCAGCGGGCCGACGAAGTCGTCGCCGGGGCGGAGCGGGAGGCGGCCGAGCTGCGGCTGGCCGCCGATCACGACATCGCCATGAGGCGAGCCGCCGCCGAGCGGGAGACCGCCGCGCTACGCGCGGCCGCCGAACGCGAGGTAGCCGGGCTGCGGGTGGCCGGTAAGCGCGAGCACGACGAGCTCATCGTCGATGCCCGGCGCAAGGCCGATGAGCTGCGCGGGAAGGTCCAGCGGTTCCTGGAGGAGAGCGAGTCGCTGCGGTCCCAGGCCGCCGCCGAGTGGGAGGTCGAGCTGGCCGCCCGCCGTGAGGACTCCGAGCGGCAAGAAGCCGAGCAGCTGGCCATCGCCCAGGCAGCCACCCGCACGCTCGTCGCCGAGGCCGACAAGCGTGCCGCCGAGGCCGACAAGCGCGCCGCCGACATGAAGGCCCAGGCCGAGCAGGCCCTGGAGGCCGCCGAGGAAGAGGCCCGCTCCGTGGTGAAGCAGGCTCAGCAGGAGGCCAGCGAGGTCATCGCCAGGGCGAAGGACAAGGCTCGCAAGGCCCTCACCGCCGCTGAGTCCAGCGCGGACGAGCGCCGGGCTGAGCTGCAGCGCGAGCTGGACCAGCTGACCAGGCAGCGGGACGGCATCGCCGAGCAGCTAGACAAGATGCGCGCGGTCTTCGGCGCCTAGAAGCCCGCACGCCACTGACCTTAGCGGCCAGGCCACTTTTGTGATAACAGCAAGAAGCGACTGGTCTAGCTACAAGTCGGGTAAGAATGTGCCCAAGGCATGGTGCAACAACAGCTACTGACCAGTCCTGGCATCGCCGCAGCATCACCGTGTGGCGCGCGGCGGATCCCCGTCGTGCGCCACACCCTGATTCGGCTACGTTAGGCTCTAACTTTCCTGTAAAGGAGCTGTCATGTCGGGGTTCGCGCAACTGGCTGTGCTGATGTACCGGCCGCGCTGGCCCGGGCTGACCGTATCGGGCCGGGTCAGGAGCTACCGCGAAGCCAGTCAGCATGACGAGGCAGCCGAGCGCAGCGAAAGGTTGTGGCTCGCGTCCGGCGCCCGCGAGGAGGTCGCAGGCGATGCGGGCGTACTGGCTGGCGGGGCGGTCGGAGATGCCGAACATCAGGGTCAGGTGAAGCGGGTCGGGCCTGCCGGTCAGTGCCTCGTGCAGGATCCGGTCGCGGCGGATGCGCTCGACGCTGACGCTGTGGGGCTTGCGGTGGAAGTTGACGTAGCCCCTGCTGACCGGCTGGTCCCCGAGGGTGGTCCTGTGCGAGATCAGGACGTGCCGGTTGGGAGCGTGCGGCCAGCTGGCGCGACGGTGGTCAAGCCAGGCCCGCAGCGCCTGGTGGCTGAGGTCGCCGAGCCGCTGGGAGTGGCCGGCAATGGTGATCCGTTGGTTGGGGCAGGTCCAGGTCGTCCAGGGTGAGCGTGCCGATGGCCTCCCAGCGGGCGGCGAGGACAGCGGCCAGGGCGATGACCAGCCGCTGCCCCGGGTGGGTGATGGCCTGCTCAACGGCCCGGATCTCGTCCAGCGGGCACTCGGCGACCCGGTCCGTCAGGTTGTAGATCTCGGCCTTGTGCCGGAGCTCTACGAATACGGGCGCGGCGCCCGGTTCGGTGACCGGGCGCCGCGTTGTTCATGAACGGGTGGATCGGTGCTGGCTACTTGTACTGGAAGTCGGCGGTGTGGGTGGTGCCGTCGGTCAGTTCGAGGGTGAGGACCTGGCAGGTTCCGGCGGAGGCCTTGGCGGTCTTCCACACGTAGGTGTAGGTGCCGGTGCCGGCGTCGTATTGCAGGCCGCTGCCGCCTGCGGTGTCGGTCTCGGTGGCGGTGTTGACCGGGGTGCCGGTGGTGCATGAGACGGTCTGGGCGGTCGGGTAGCCGGCGGCGATGATGCCCAGGCCCAGGTTAGAACCGAGGCTGAACTTGATCGGGATGGATTGCCCGGCGTTGACCATGTTGACGGTCGGCGGGTTGTCCACGGGCGACAGGAACCCGGTGAACGGATACGGCGCGAGATAGGTGTACTGGTCGGCGCCGCTGGTGGCGCTGGTCCCGTCCGCAGTGGTGACGGTCACGTCCACGGTGCCGGCGGCCTCGGCCGGGGCGGTGGCGGTGCAGGAGGTCGCGGTACAGGACACGCTGGTGGCGTCAGTGGTCCCGAAGGCGACGGTGGCCCCTAGCAGGCCGGTGCCGGTGACGGTGACGGCTGTACCGCCCGCGGCCGGGCCGCTGGCCGGGCTGATGCCGGTGACGGCCGGCGGGGCGATGTAGGTGTACTGGTCTGCGCTGCTGGTGGCGCTGGTGCCGGCCGGGGTGGTGACCGTGACGTCCACCGTGCCGGCGGCCCCGGCCGGGGCGGTCGCGGTTACGGTCAGGTCGTTGATCACGGTGACGTTGGTGGCCGGGATGGCGCCAAAGTCCACCGCGCTGGTGCCTGCCAGCTGGGTGCCGGTGATCGTGACGGTGCTCCCCCCGGCGGCCGGCCCGCTACTGCTGCTCACCGCGGTCACGGCGGGCGGCGCGGGGGCCATGGCGACCTCGAACGGGAGCCTGCCGACGGCGATGGTGCCGGTGATGGTGTTCGTGGCCGTGCTGATGACCGACACGTTGTTGCCGCTGACGTTGGCGGCGTACGCTTCGCCGCCGGCCGGGTCAGCCACGATGCCGTCGGGTACCGAGCCGGCGGCGATGGTGGCGGTGACGGTGTTGGTGGCCGTGCTGATGACCGAGACAGTGTTGCTGTTCTCGTTGGTGACGTAGACGTCGGCGCCATCCGGGGTGATCGACAGCCCGGCCGGGCCACTGAAGCCGGAAATGGTACCGGTGATCGTGTTGGTGGCGGTGCTGATGACCGAGACGTTGTTGCTGTTGTAGTTGGTTACGTAGGCGTAGGCCCCGTCGGGGGTGACCGCCACGGTGTCCGGGGTCTCGGCGGTGGGGCTGGCGATCGTCGCGGTGACGGTGCTGGTAGCGGTGTTGATCACCGAGACGGAGCTGCCGACGAAGTTGGCCACGTACGCTTCGGCGCCGTTGGCGGTAAACGCGATGCTGTCAGGCTGGTTGGCCGTCTCGATGGTCGCGGTGACCGTGTCGGTGGCAGTGCTGATCACGTCGATCCCGCCGATGGCCGGACCGATGTTGTTTCCCACGTACAGGAGGGAGCCGTCCGGGGAGACCGCTGCGGTATCCGGGACAACCCCGACCGGGATGGTGGCCGTCACCGTGTTGGTGGCGGTGCTGATCACCGATACGGTGCCGCTGCCCTCATTGGTGACGTAGACGGTGGAGTCGTCCGGGGAGACGACTACCCCGATGGGGTCGGAGCCGACCGGGATGGTCGCGGTGACCGTGCCGGTCGTGGTGTCGATGGCTGAGACTGAGTTGCTGAGCACGTTCGTGACGTAGACCATCCGGTCCGCCGTACCCGCGTGCGCGGGAATCGCGAGTGAGACCAGGCCGGTGAGAGCCAGGGCAGATGAGATGGCCGTGGCAGCGATCCGGCGGCGGTGCCTGCCAGGGAGTCGCCGGGTGACTGCGAGTCGGGACATGAGGATAGTTCCCCCCTGATGTTTCCGCGCTGACGCAGCCGGACCTGACAGGCCCAGGACATCCGCGGCAGCGCAGCAGTACGTGGACGTGCCTTGCTCACCAGCAGCCAGGGCACAGCCGTCTTGCGGCGCGCTGGAAGACCGGGCGAGCATGTGCCGGAAGCGGAGACTGGACCCCGGCGGGTTACCGGAGATTCGCGGTTGTCGGGCCGAGTACATGCGAACTCCGTTAATCCCATGACGCCCAGCATGCCTTACATAACATGCAATGTCACTACCTAGCACTACTAATAAATTGCGCGGACCATCATCACCTGAACGGGTGGAGGCCATGGACGCAGTCTCGCTCACCAGCAGGATAGCGATATCCAAGCACGGGTTCCTGCCTGCTCGGCAACCGCCTTTCCCGGCGCTTCACCCAGGGGACCCGGAGGGTCGCGGGCAGCGGCCAGGAAATGCACGCTCGATTCAACCGCGCACGTCAAGCCGGACCATGGCAACCGACGCCAACCTAAATCGCCCAGCGTGGCAGGTTAGGGATAAAGCGCCTTGCTAATGGGAAGGCATTTTTCTGGAGACTTGCGAGCTGGCGAGTCCTCCGCGCGCTCTTCGATCAGCCGCGTGCGCAGCTTCCATAAGGCTTCAGCTCGGTCGTGCAGGCCAGTTCCGCCCGGTTACGTGACAGGAGCATGCCTGAGATCTCAGCGACTTCGCCGGACGTGGCTGTTGAGATGTTGCGGATGCGCATAAGTGATGTCCCCGTGATCAGCTAAAACAGTTCCGCCGGGACAGCGCCCGACGCCGCAAAACTCAGTACAGCACATCCTTGTGCCGGATCGCCAGAGCCAGTGAGGGTTTCATGGCTTCCGAGCTAGCTCGGCAACGGGCCCGTTCCCAACTTCGCCGCGCGTCAAGAGGATATCGCGCGGCCCTCTACCCGGTAGAAGATCTTGCTCGCCTTCGGCTTGGCGCCGAGCGACTCGTAGAACGCCTGAGCGTCCTGGTTGTCCGTGTCCGTGGTCCATTCCACGCGGGAACAGCCACGCTCGGCGGCGATCTCGTACAGGCCGCCCATCAGCAGCCTGCCGACGCCCGCACGGCGGTGCGCCTTAGCAACGTATAGCTCCTTCAGGTACAGCGATGCCGTCAGCCCGGCGGCGGGCCACAGGAACGAGTACAACGCGAGCCCGGCGAGGATGCCGCCGTCCCACGCCAGCAGTGCGCGGGCGAGCGGCGGGGCACTGAACAGCGCTGCCCGGACCTGCGCGGCCCGCTCCTGCGGCGTGCCCTCCGGCGCGTCGTCGTAGAAGCCGTCCATGTCGGCGAGCAGCGCCGCGATGGCGGCCTCGTCGCCGCGCCCGGCCTGAGCCATCCTTATCAACCGGGGCCTCCTTTTTCTCCTCAGGCAGCCCGCGCACGTCACGAGAAACTCCCAGTACCGCGACCAATGCTAACCCTGGGCCGCGAGCCGGCGGCGCCGGGATGCCTGGCAAGGCACGGACACGATAGTGAGCGCACGGCTGATAACAGCAAGATGCCATGCCGGTACCCCAGCGCCCGGGTACCGGCATCGTGCGGCTTACAGGCCGAGGTGGGGTCGCAGGCCGGTGATGGAATCCAGGATGACCGGGGTGCCGGGCAGGCCGGTGGCGGCGGGCACGGCCTCCAGGTCGGCGCGGGGGGAGTCGCCAGTCAGGACGCCGGCCACCAGGCCTGCCCCGGCGCGCAGGCCGGCCTTGATGTCGCTGGGGGTGTCGCCGACGACGGCGAGCTCGTGGACCGAGCCACCGCCGAGGCGCAGCAGCGCGGTGAGGGGCATGTCCGGCCAGGGGCGGCCGCGGCCGGCGTCAGCCGGGGACAGGAGCAGGTCTGCCTTGCCGTCCCAGCGCAGCGCAGCGATGATCGCGTCGCGCGTCGCGGGGGAAAAGCCGGTCGACAGGCATACCTTGATCCCTGCGTCGCGGGCGGCGGCGAACAGGTCCTCGGCGCCCGGCATCGAGGTGATCAGCCCGTCGGCCACGGCCTTCGCGTAGTGCGTCTCGAACGACGCGTTGGCGCGCTGGGCGGCTGCCTCGTCGCCGAGGATGTGCCGGAACACCTCGATCTTGGACTGGCCCATGGTGGCCTTCACGTACTGCATGGCGGCGCTGAGCTCGCGGACGGGCAGGCTCTCGGCGCTGATCGCTGCCGTGAAGGCGGTCATGACGGAACTGCCGTCGCTGACGGTCGTCCCGGCCATGTCCAGGCAGAGTACGGAGATGGGCGAACGGAATGTCTCCTCGGCGATCGCGGGGGAGCAGGTCATGCCGCGCCCGCCGGGCCCGGTTACCAGGACGACGCCGGGGGCGACTTCGCTGCGATGATACAGGCCGCTGGTGGTCGCGGCACCTGGCTGGACGACCTCGCTGTAAACGCCGGCCCAGCGGCGCTGGGTGCGGGGGAGGGGCACGCCGAGCAGGGCCTGCGCGCGGGCACGCAGGTGGTCGTAGGCGTCCTCGTCCACGTCGAACGCGAACGGCTCGTCGTACTCGTGGGTGTCGCCGATCGTCAGCCCGCCGTCGAGGCGCTGCACCATCAGCAACTGCGCGCGCGCCGTCGCGGCGATCTCCGGCTGCGGGCCGAGGAAGTCCCGGGACGGAACGTCGTAGGCGGGGTAGTACCGCAGCGAGTCGCCGTCGGCCACCGATGTCGTCACAGTTCCCTCGAAGGGGGCCGTCTGCAGCATCTGGAGGCGGACGCGACGCAGGCCCGTTCCGTTGGGTGAATGGGCGGCGAGCGCCTCCGTCGCGTTCAGGTGCGGGCCCAGCAGGCCGGTGAAATGGGCGCCGGTGCAGAGGACGACAAGGTCGGCGCGGTGCCACTGGCCCGTGTGGTCGCGGACACCGTGTGGTTCGAGGGCGACGGCCTCGCGGCCGGGCAGCCACTGGTAACCGGGGCTCGCGGGAGAGATACTCGCGCAGGGCCGGGAGGGCGCGCCGGGGCTCGGTGATCCCGTCAGCGCGGCACAGCAGCCCGCCGAGGAAGTCGCCGCGTAGCGCCGGGTTGACCTCGCGAACGGTGTCGGCGGCCAGCAGCTCGAAGCCGCGGTCGGCGGCGTCGGGCAGCTTGACCGCCTCCTCCATGACGCGCAGCTCGGCCTCGGTGGTGGCGATGGTCAGCGACCCGGCCGGGCGGAATCCGGCGCCGGGCACGTCCGCGCTGATCTCCTCCCACAGCTGCCGGGCGCGCAGCGCCAGGGCCAGCTCGGGCCCGGCCTTGCGCCCGCTGACCCAGACGAGGCCGAAGTTACGGACGCTGGCCCCGCGCGCCTCCGGCTCGCGCTCCAGGTGGACGACGTGGTACCCGCGGCGCCGCGCGTGGATCGCGTGCATGGTGCCAAGCACGCCTCCGCCGACGATGACAATCCTGCCCTGCTCACTGCTCACGAGGGGACAGGATATGCGGTCTGCACCAACTTGTATAGCCAAGCTTCGATGAACAGTGATAACAGCAAGAGGCGCCTAAGCGCATCGAAACGGCCGTCCGCCGGGACCCGGACTCGCGGGCGAGCCCAGGAGCGCCGGGCGCAGCTACGCGGAGAACGCCCGGGCAGCGGGCGCCGGTGAAGACGGGCGCTGATCGCCTGCCGGATTGCGGCCCCTGGCATGTTCCGCGGTTGCCGGACGGCAGAGCCTCGGGGAGACTGATGCGGTGAACGAGCGGGCGGCCGCGCAGCTGCGTGTCATCAGGGCCGTGGCGAACGCCCTGGGGGCAGCCGGCATCTCAGCATGGCTGTTCGGAGGCTGGGGCCTCGATGTGAGGATCGGCCGGATCACGCGCGAGCACGGCGACGTCGAGTTCTGGGTCGAGCGCATCGACGCCGGGAGATCGAAGGCAGTGATCCTGGGAGCTGGCGCTACGGCTCTCGCGACTCAGCCGCCAGCGGAGGCCTGCGAGTTTACCTGGGACGGCGTCGACTTCAGCACTGCCTACTTTGACCGGCGGCCAGACGGATCGTTCAGCCAGCCCCTGGGGCGATGGTCGGACTGGCTATTCCCGCCTGGCTCCTTCGGCGACGAGCCGGGGATGCTCGATGGCGCGCCAGTGCTGGCCATGAGCGTCGCCGGCATGCTCGCCATGAAGGAGCAGTACCCTCGCCTGCGCAACGGCTCACCATGGCGGCAGAAGGACATCGACGATATCAAGGTACTCCGAGGGCTGGCCGCCGAGGCCGACGCGCAGCCCTGACGCCAGCATCATTCCTCTGTAAGGATCACCTGAGCTTAAACACTCCGTGCTGGGGCGTTCGGGTAGTTGAACAGCGCTTGATGGGCCAGTTGCCGGGAAAGTGCCCGCCCTTTCGGCCTGATCGCCGGTGCAGTCCTGCGGGCTTGCACCCCTTCACCGGCACGCGGTCACAGCGTGACCACGATCTTGCCGTGGACGCGGCGCCCGGCCTGCATTGTGACGGCGTCGCAGCCTGGTGAAGGTCCCGGGCCAGCCGGGAGCGTAGTCGGGAATCTCCGCCCGGCGCGTCCAGTCTCTCGGGTGCGGGATGTTGCCTGGGACGGCGCGATGGCTGATGGGGCTGGTCAGCCGATGGCCGGATCGCCGAGCCAGTGCGTGAACCAGGAACGGACGCGTTCCTGGACGTCGATCTGGTGGGCGCGCTCGGTGAACCCGTCGTGGTTCTCGCGCGGGTAGATCACCAGCTCGTGCTCGGCCCCGAACTGGGTGAGGGCCCGGTGGAAGTACATCGCCTGGCCGACGGGGACGTTGGTGTCGTCCTCGCCGTGCAGGATCAGGACTGGGGTGGTGACGTTCGCCGCGTAGGAGACGGGGCTGAGCTGGTCGTGGCGGTGCGGGCCGGGTCCCTCCCAGCCGAAGCTGCCGCCCAGGACGGCTTCTGCCCGGCCGAGTTCGCCGGCGCCGACCTGCATGCCCCAGTCGGCGATGCCCGCACCCATCACCGCGGCGCGGAAGCGGCCGGTCTGGGTGACGGCCCAGGCGGCCATGAACCCGCCGTGGCTCCACCCGGCGATGCCGAGCCGGCCGGGGTCCGCGACCCCGGCCGCCACTAGGTCGTCAACGCCGGCCAGGATGTCAGTCCACTCATCCTGGCCCACGGCGCCGGCCACCATGGCGGCGAATGCCCGGCCGTGTCCCTGGCTGCCGCGCGGGTTGGGGTGGAACACCGCGAAGCCGGCGGTGGCCAGCCACTGGCCCCACGACCACCAGACCGCCATGAGCTCGTCGGCCCACCGGCTGTAGGGGCCGCCGTGGACCATCGTCACCAGGGGAAACGGGCCGTCAGCCCGGCTCCGGCCTGGCGGTACGATCAGCACGCCGTCGATCTCCAGCCCGTCGGGCGCCCGCCAGGACAGCCGCTCCTGGGTGCCCCAGGCGACGCTGCGCAGTTCCGGGCGGGTATCGCTAATCCGGATGAGGTCATCCGGATCGCCGGCGCTGACGTCGCGCGGCGCGTAGGCGGTGCTCGTCAGCACCGCGATCACGGTCGCGTCGTCGCTGGCGGTGAGCGTGGCGGCCTGGCCGGTCCAGCCCGCCACCCGCTCGAACGACGGGCCCGCCGGATCCAGCCGGTACAGGGCGGTGTCCAGTCCTTCCGCGAACAGCGCGACCGGGGGACCGCCCGCGACCTGAACGAGCTCGTCCGGACAGGCAGTCATCCCGGCGGTCAGGTCGACGGGTGCGCCCGCCGCGGTCCCGTCGGCCGGAACGGCGAGGTCGAGCACGGCCGAGGCATTGGCGGGCGGAACGGCGGCCAGCCAGGCCACATGCCAGCCATCTCGGCCCTTCCACCACGCGGGGGAGCGTGCCTCGAAGCCCAGCTGACCAAGGTCGACCGCGGTGCCGGCGTCCAGGTCGGTGATGTGCAGCCTGCCGGTGAAGGCACCCGGCTCGTCTTCCGGACAGTCCCGGCTCACCACCGCCAGCGGCCCGCCGCCTGGCCGCTGCGCAACGTCGATGACGTGCCGTCCGGCCAGCCCGGCGGCCAGCGTGAGCTCCCCGGAGGCCAGGTCGAGCAGGCGCAGCCGGTGCCAGAGCCAGTGCTGGCGCAGGGCCCGCTCGGACCAGACCATCGCATCGTCGCCCTCGGCCTGCCGGCGCTCGTCGTCCTCGGTCAGCTCGTCGCCGGCCACGACGGCCACCAGCTGTCCGCCGGCGAGCGGAACCAGCCCGGAGATCTCGCCGCCCCAGCGCAGGACGGTCTCGGCAGCCCCGGCTGGCCCATCGGCGGTGATCCGGAGACGGCGAAGCTCCTCGCCGGCGACGTAGAACAGCCAGGCCGAGTCCAGTGACCAGCGCGGCAGCCAGGCGTGCCCGCTGCCGTCGGTCAGCCGGGCCGGGACCGCGCGCTCGCCGACGGGCGCGAGCCACAACTCGCTGGCCCGCTGCTCCCGCTCGCCTGTCCGGGAAGTTGTCCAGGCCACCCAGCGGCCGTCAGGCGAGAGCACCGGATCTGCCGCCTGGCTGCCGTCCGCGATCAGGTCCGCGGTCAGGGCCGCCGCTGCCTCGGTTAGCTCACTCACCCGGACATTCTGCCCCACGCGTCGGCCGACGCGCGGGCGCACTCAGCCGGGTACAGCCAGTCAGCGACATCCCACGCCCCCCATCCACACTGCCCCACCGCCACATCCCGGCAGGGTCAGCCGCCGTGTCGATCCTGGGTGCCGTCGGCGGCGACTGTTGTGCCGTCGCCCCATGCCTTAACCACGTCGAGCTCGTTGAAGGCGTTGACCACGGTCGCGATCGCGGAGTTGAGCTTCTTCAGGTCGATGTGCCGGTTGCGACCATTGACAGCTCGCGGGCTGATAACCGTGCTTGGGTCAGGTGCGGCGTGCGGCCCACACGGTGCGTTCGGTGCGGACCGCGAGGTCGTTGCGGCGCAGGATGGTCTGTGGGCTGTCGGTGTCGAGCAGGTGGTCGAGGGAGCCGAGGTCTTCGGCGGTAAGGGCGTGGGCGGCACCGTCGCGCAGGCGCTTCAGGCTGCTGAGCGCGTAGTGGCCGACCGCCTTGCTGCGGGAGGCGTCGACGTTCACGGTGATCGTGCGCTCGCCCTCGACGGTGAACCCGGCGGCGGCCAGCTTGGGGCCCCAGTCGGCACCGCGGTGCGGCACGTGCTCGGCGTGGTGGTGCGCGAGGGCGGCGTGGCAGCGCTCCTCGAGGCCGGGCCGTTCTTCGGGAGCGCTGTCGGGCAGGAAACGCGGGAAGCCGGCCAGTTCGACGACGGCGAACAGGCCGCCGGGTGCGAGCATGTCGTGGACCTTGCACAGGGTGCGGTCAGGGTCGGCCATGTGGTGCATCGACGCTGACGCCCACGCCAGCTCAGGCTGACCGAGCTCGGGCCATTCCGTGTCGAGATCGGCCTGTACTGTGCGGACGCGGTCGGCCACGCCGAGCGCCTTGGCCCTTTCCCGCAGGCGGCGCAGATGACCGGCCGAGGCGTCGACGGCGGTCACTTTCGCTTCGGGGAAGCGCGCGAGCAGGGCGAAGGCGCCGGCCCCGGTCCCGCATCCCAGGTCCACGATGTGGCTCGGTGCCCTGTTGATGGGCAGCCATGCGGTGATGGAAGCAATGTGCTCGGCGAGCACATCCGCGTCCAGGTCGAGGATCTCCGCCTGGTCGGCGGGGTCGGGGGTGTGCCGGGGAACGGGGAGTGCGCCATCGGTGTTCGTGGGTGGACCTGCTGGCTCCGGTGGACATTGAGGACGGCGCGCGAGGGCTGGACCTGGGGCGCGGCTGGCGGGAGCGCAGCCCGCCGTCCGCCCGGGCCAGGGTCTCGTCCGCGTGCACCGCCGCCGCGGACCGCAGCAGCTCCCGCACCCGCTCCGTGGCCCCGCTGGCCTCAACCAGGGCGGCGGCCTTCCCGCGGATCCCGGCCATCCACCCCGTCGAGACCCGCAGGCCGGCGAGCTGGCACAGCAGCAGCGTCGCCCGGTAAACCGGAATGTAATGCCCGGCGACCAGGCTCGCGGCCTGCGCCGACGCTTCCGGCCCGTAGCTGGCCCGCGCCCGCACGTGCGCGGGCAGGACGCCCTCGGTGACCGTCCCGCAGCACGGGCACTGCTTCGCCTGAGCCACGTACTCCGTGACCCTCCGCTCCGGCGCCGGCACGATGTCGGTGACCTGGTGGCGGCGCTGCGTGCTCACCGGCTCGCCGGCCAGTCCCGCGCCGCAGCCCCGGCACTCCGCCGGCGGGCACTCCAGCCGCTCGTCCGGGTCATCCACCAGCCGCATCGTCGTCCCCGGCTCGCCGGGCTGCTCGCCCGGCCGGCGCTTCCCCCGCTCCCGCAGGGACCTGTCCCGCGGCTCCTTCTTCTTGTACGCGCTGTCCGACGACGACGGCCGCGACGACGTGGACGAGTCCCTCGCCGCCTGACGCTCCAGCTGCTCAACCCGCGCGGTCAGCTGCGCGATCAGCCGGTACGCCTCCGCCAGCCGCGCCGCCAGCTCGGCATGCGGCAGCGCTGCAAGCTCCTCAGCAGAGGGAACACCGGGCACGTCGGGCACAACAGGCAATCATCACCATCCCGGCCCCCAGTCAACAACCCGCCACGGCGTGTCGCCCGCAACCCGGCCGACCCACCCCGCAACCAGCGATAACACGCTGACGCTTGGTGAATAGCTACACACACGCCACGCCGGAACAAACAAGGCAGAACGTCGCGGAAGTGATCCACTTTCCGGCGGCAGCTCCCGCCTAATCACAGGTCACAGGCATATCCGTTGGATTTTTCGTCAGAACTACGGGGACCCCTTGGTCAGTTATACGCAATAGGGTGAGCGTGTGGCGAGCACGGCTACCCACCAGGCGGCGTCGCGCGTACCGAAGGCCTGCTCGAGTAGCACCTCCGCCTGCTGAGCGCCCGCCACGATGCCTGGACCTCCTGACGACGCCGCCACCAGTAGCGCGCAGCCAGGCCCACGGCGCTGGCCCGCATGCGCCGACGAGGTCCCTCGGCCGTAACGAGCTACAGCTGCGTGCCTGTCAAGAACAAGCGCCCCCACCACTGCGTTTTGCGCGCTTTGCCCGTCTTGCCGGGCGTGGCGCGCCCGAGGCAAGCGAAGCCAGCAAGAAAATAGCCGCGTCTTGCGAACCGGACGGGGGCTGGGCGCAATAGATAAGGTGATGGACGACGACGAGCTGATCGCGGCCCTGGCGGCAGGCGACGACACAACGCTGCGCGAGCTGTTCACGCGGCACGCGCCGTGGCTGGCCACGCGTCTGCTGGCCGCACTGCCGCTGCCGGACGTCGAGGACGTGCTGCAGGAGACGTTTCTCGCGGTGTGGAAGGGCGCGCACGCCTACCGGCCGCAGGGGACGCCGCGGGCCTGGATGTGGGTGATCGCCCGCAACCAGGCCGCACTCTTGCTCCGTCGGCGCGGCCCGGCCGCTGAGTCGTTTCCGGAGATCCCGCAAGCCGGCCTGGACCCCGCCGAAGCCGCCCTCGTCCGCGCTGAGATCGCAGCCGCCCTTTCCGGCCCGGAGGGAGACGTACTGCGTCTCATGTATGTCGAGGACCGCCCCGTCGCCGAGGTTGCCGCCCTGCTCGGCGTCCCGGTCGGCACGGTCAAGAGCCGCGCGCACCGCGCCCGCCGCCTGCTGCGCGTCGCCCTGGGAGGGACGAGATGAGCACCTCGAACGGATCCGGTCGTCTCCCGGCCGCCAGTGACTCGCCGGGCGGTGTCGACCTGAACCTAGTGTGGACGGGCGTCGCCGCCGAAGTCTGGCGGCGGCATCCCGGCCGAGTTGAGCGCAGGGCCGCCCGGCTGCTCCGCTCGCCTGGTCTCGCCCGTGCTCTTGTTACCACCCCGTCGCTGCTCCTGCCGTGGCTGATTGCGACGGTCGCCGTTTTCGGCCTCGGCGGCGTGATCAGCGTGGTCGGCGGGCAGCCGGTCACCTGGCTGCTCGCCCCCGCCATCGCTGCGGTCGCCATTGCCTACGCCTACGGTCCCGGTGTGGACCCCGCGTGGGAGCTGACGCACAGCATGGCGGTCAGCGACCGCATGGTGCTGCTGGTCCGCGCGGTCGCTGTGTTCGCCGTCAACGCCCTGCTCGGCATCGCGGTGAGTCTCGCCAGCTACTCCGCGGTGGCCAGTGGTGTCGCGCCGAAGGGCACTGGCGCAACCGCCGCAGGTGCCGCAGCCATCACCGTCGGCTGGTTGCTCCCGATGACCGCGATCTGCGCGCTGACCCTGGCGGTCGCGGTCGCCGCCCTATCGGCGGTCGTGGGCGCCGTCGCGGGTGTCGCCGCCTGGGCGATCGCGGTTTTCGTCTCGGCCATCACCACCGGCCAGTTCAGCGCGGCGGTCACCGACGACTCCAGCTGTCTCCCGTACCTGGCGGTCACGGCCTGCGCCGCGCTCGCCGTCGCCTTCGCAACTCGTTCCCGGAGAAGGACACAGTGAATATCGAACTGTCCAGCGTTACCCGGTCATTCGGGAAGAGCAACGCCGTCAGCGGCGTGAGCCTGGACGCCGACCTCGGCGTCCTTGGCCTGCTCGGGCCGAACGGCGCGGGCAAGACCTCCCTGCTGCGCATGCTCGCCACCGTGCTGCCGCCCTCGTCCGGCCAGATCAGGCTGCTCGGCCGTGACCCCCGGCATGCCGCCGACCGCCGCGAGATCCGGCGCCGTCTCGGCTACCTGCCGCAGAGCCTCGGCTACTACCCGGCGTTCACCGTCGTGGAGTTCGTCGAGTACTTCGCGCTGCTGAAGGAGATGCCGCCCAGGCATGTCCCGCGCGCTGTCGCCGAAGCGGTCGAGCGCGTTGACCTTGGCGCGAAGGCCAGGTCACGGCTGCGTACCCTGTCTGGCGGCATGCTCCGCCGGGTCGGCGTCGCGCAGGCCATCGTCAACGACCCGGACCTGCTGTTGCTGGACGAGCCGACGGCCGGGCTCGACCCGGAGCAGCGAGTTGGCTTCCGGGCACTGCTGCGCGACCTTGGCCAGCATGCCACGGTCGTGGTGTCCACGCACCTGGTCGAGGACGTGGGGGCGGCCTGCTCGGAGGTAGCAATGATGGACGCCTGGCCGGATCGTGTTCCGTGGCACTCCCGGCGAGCTGATTACCCGGGGAGAGACGGGCGGCGGCGTGGGCGACGCGCCGCTTGAGCGCGGGTACAGCTCGGTCCTGAAGGCTGCCCGCGAGGGGGTGCGGGCCGCATGACCGCCACCACTACTGCCGCCGCCCCGGCTCCGGAGCACGTTCCTTGCCGGAGAGGCGCCGCGGCCTTCGCCGCGCGCCTTCTGCGCACCGAGATCAGGCACAGCGCGTACGTCTGGGTGCTGCCGCTGCTCGCGATTCTCTTCATTTTCGACCCGTTCCGGACGGCCAACGGCTATCCCTACATTTGGACCATCCGGGCCTCGGTCGTGCCGCACATGTTGCCCGACTTCCTCCCGTTCGCCGCGGGCTTTTCCGCCTGGACGGGATCCCGGGAAGGGCGCCGCCGGATCGGTGACCTGCTAGCCACGACCGCGCGGTCGGCTTGGACGCGGCAGTTCTTCGCGCTGGCCGGGACGCTATTTTGGGTAGTGGCCAGCTTCCTGGCTGCGGTCGCCGTGCTGTATGTGCGTACCGCGATGATCACAACCTGGGGCGGACCGCCGCTGTGGCCCGTCATCGTCAGCACGGTCGAGCTCACCACGATCTGCGTGATCGCTTTCACGGCAGGCGCGCTGTTCCCCGGCCGGTTTACCGCGCCGATCGTCGCGGTGGGCCTGTTCGTATTGTCCCTGATCGGATTCAAGGAAGCGGTCACGCAGCACAACGGGATCCCCGGGACCGGGATCACCGTTCTGTCGCCGAACGCGGGCGTGCCATCGAGCGACGCCGGGGTCTTCTACCCTGTCGCGCCGGATGTCTCCATCGTCCAGGTGATGTTCATGGGCGGGCTCGTGCTCGCTGCGCTCGGCGTGCTCGGGCTGTCCTCGCGCACCGGCGGGGCGGGCTGGTCCTGGGCGGGCCGGCAACGGATGCGCGCAGGCGCGCGGCTGCGCACGGTGGCGGCCGGCATGCTGGCGGCCGGCATGCTGGCGGTCGGCATTGCGGCGGCCGTCGCCGGTGCCGTGCTCGCCTCCACGGCAACGTTCGTCGCAGGGAACGTCGCGAATGGGGTGGAGATCCCCGCGCTGCACGACGCGGCGTCCAACCGGCCGATCCCGTACACCCCGGTGTGCGAGAGCGGCCCGGACGGCTTCCAGACCTGCGTTCACCCGGCCTATCGCAAGTACCTGAGCGAGTCCGAGGCCGCGCTCGCGCCGGTCGTTGCCGAGATCGCAGGGCTGCCCGGCGCCCCGGCCCACGCGGATGATGTCGCCGACAGGGCACTGCCCGCGTATGCCGAAGCCGTAGGCGGCTACCTCGCGGGGAATCCGCCGGGATTCGAGTTCACCTACAACCTCGTGCTGTCGGGCACCGGGCAGGATCCGGCCCTCATCCGGTCGGTCCTCCAGCAGGACCTTGTAAACGCTTTCCTGGCCGGGCCGCCCATCACGATCAATACCGGTGACGGCACGGTGCTGAGCTACGGTCCCGCTGACCCTGCGCAGTACGTCGTCACCAGTGCCCTGCTCACGGTGGTCGGCTGGCAACCCACGGCCGCGACTCTGCAGCCTTTCCTCCCGCAAGGGGCCACGGCTGAGTCGGTTCAGGCTGCGGTCAACCGGTTCGTCGCGCTGCCCGCCGCGACCCGGCACGCCTGGCTGGGCGCCCACCTGGCCGCGCTCCGCGCCGGTTACGTCACCCTGGCGGAGATCCCATGACGACCGAGAGAAGCTTCCACCGTTCACCACAGACCCAGCCGACAGGGAGGCCAACGCGATGACCGCCATCGACGTTCAGCAGCCCAGGGCGTCGGCTCCGTCTGCAGGGCGCATACGGTCGGCGGCCCGGCTCGCCTGGCTACACCTGCGCTGCCGGCGCGTCCCGGCCGCCCTCGTGGGCCTGGCCGGCTGCGGGGTGTTCCTCTGGGCGTCCCTCGCCTACCACTGGTGGCTGGGCAGTGGCCCTGCGGCCGGGGAGATGCCGATGATGATGGAGGGCTGCGCCGCCGCGATGATCGCGGTGGCGACGTACACCCCGCTCGGCGAGACGGAGCGGGCGACCGGCCGCTGGCTGCCGACACTGAGGCTTGTGACGGCTCTCGCGCTGTGCGGTGCCGCCATTGGGCTCCTTGCCGCCGGCGCGGCCGTCGCCACTGACCCGAGAACTGGCGTCGCGCTGTTCGGAGGCGTGCTGCCGGTCGCCAGGAACGTCCTGGGCATGGCCGGTATCGGCCTGCTCTGCTCCCTGGCGACTGGCGGGCTCCTCGCCTGGATCGGACCGCTCGCTTTCATGGCCGTCTCCCAGTTCGCACTGATCGCGAACTACTCCTGGCCATGGACCTGGCCGGCCCGCCCGCCGACCGACCGCGGCGGCTGGATCGCCGCCATGGCCGTCCTAGCCGTCGCCCTAATCGCCTATACCATTCGTGGCCCCCGCGTCACCCCCAGCGACAACGTCTAGCTTCGCTGCCGACAGCTAGCCGCCCGGACAGGGAACGTGTCAGCGTCGCGGGAAGCCTACGACCGCGCGGATCGACCTCCTCCTGACTCCACGGATCGCGACAAGTAACGCTGCGATATCGGCGCTACTTAGCGGAGGATCCTGTACCGTTCTTCCTCAGACCCCAGGCTGGGCACACTCCAGTTTCCGCTGTTCTTTCCTCGGCTACAGGGGGCCACATGATCTGCTGGGTCAACGGGTCGTTCGGGGCGGGCAAGACGACGCTCACCGGGGAGCTGAAGGCCAGGTGTCCTGACGCGCTGGTGTTCGACCCTGAGGAGGTCGGGTTCATGCTGCGCGGCATGGTCCCTCCGGCCCCGTCGGGTGACTTCCAGGACCTGCCCGCCTGGCGGCTGCTGGTCGTGGAGGCCGGCCGGGTCCTGGCGCAGCAGTACGAGGGCAGGCTGGTCATCGCGCCGATGACGGTGGTCAGCCCGTCGTACGCGCGGGAGATCTTCGGCGGGCTGGCCTCCTACGGGGTTCCGGTGCGGCACTTCTTCCTGAAGGTGCCCGCCGCCCGGCTGAGGGAGCGGATCACCGCCCAGGTCATGCACCCTGACCCGCAGCGGGACGCCGAGGTGCGGCAGTGGCGGCTGGCCCAGGTCGACCGGTGCACGGCCGCTGAGGATGCCCTGCCGCACGACGCGATCATCCTTGACGGCGAATTGCCTGCGGCCCGGCTGGCCGGCGAGGTGCTGGAGGTACTGGGCCAGGATGCCCGGTTCGCGGTGTCAGGCGGCGGCGCTGCCGGCAGCCGCTAGGGCCCTCCACTCGGGTCCGTGCCACCAGCCCCAAAGTAGCTAAGCGTTACCTTTCAGGTTCATTACGTAGTGATCACGACTGAGTAATACCGATCGGTAGTCGTATTGTTACGGATCAGTGTTCTCCCGACCCTTTGGTGTGGATCGGGAGAAAGAGGCCATGTCGTGCGGCGTGAGTGGGAGCTGGAGGACCTCATCGAGTGCTGGACGCTGGATGAGGCGGAGTTCGAGTTGCTGGCCAACAAGACAGGTGCGACGCGCCTGGGGTTCGCCCTACTGATCGTGTGGCTGGCTGCCGGCATCTGCCCGATGGAGATGTCGCCGGACCGGCTGCGGGCGGCTCTGCTGGCGCGCTGCCGCCAGGAGAAGGTCGAGCCGCCAGCGCCGGCCCGGACCGAGCGGCTGCTGGTTGCCGCGGAGGCGATGTTCGAGCGGCAGTTCACCCAGGCCACCGCAGGCCGGCTGAGCACCGAGTCGATCGGCAAGCTCGAGGAGCTGATCGTTCCCGGCGCCCCGGCTGCCCCCGCCGATGCCGAGGGGCGGGAGGCGGGCGAGGACGGCACCGGGCCTGAGCCGGGCCCCGGGGAAGAGGCCAGGGCCGGGCGCGCCGGGGGCGGGCGGGCGTTCCTGCAGGAGCTGAAGGACGACCCCGGGCCGCTGACGCTGGAGACCCTGCTGGCCGAGATCGGCAAGCTGGAGCGGGTCAAGGCGCTGAAGCTGCCCGACGGGCTGTTCGAGGGAGTCTCGGAGAAGATCGTGGCCGGGTGGCGGGCCCGGGCGATGAAGATGTACCCCTCCGACCTCGCCGGCGCGCCGGACCCGATCCGGATCACGCTGCTGGCGGCGCTGTGCCATGTCCGCAGGGCCGAGATGGTCGACGGGCTGGTGGAGCTGCTGATCCGGCTCGTCCGCAAGATCAGCGTGCGGGCGGAGCGGAAGGTCGAGAGCGAGATCAACTCGGAGTTCCGGCGGGTGCACGGCAAGAACGGCATCCTGGTCAGGCTGGCGGAGGCGGCGCCGAGGTGGCCGGCGACCTCACCGGCGACGACCGCGAGACCGTCGAGGTGTCCGCCCTGGCGCTGCACCTGACGCAGGCGGCGATCGGATACCTGAACACCCACATGATCCAGATCATCCTTCGTGACCCAAAGTGGCGGGCCAGGCTCACCGACGCCGACCGGCGCGGCCTGTCAGCCCTGTTCTGGACCCCCCCTGAACCTGTACGGCCGCTTCGAGCTTGATATGGGCAAGTTCCTGGACCTTGAGATCGGGGAGCCGCCAGGGACCTAGCTGCTCGAGGGCGAGGCTGCCAGCGTCCTGCGGGGTGCTGGCTGATGACGGGTGGTAAGGCCCCGCCATGTCTGGGGCCGCGTTAACGCCACTGGTCGTGCCAGTACCCGGCTTCGGATGCCGGGGTCAGGAAGGCCTGGCGAGGCTCGCCAGGAGGCGGTCGGCGTCATCGATGGCGGGGTCTGGCCGGTACGGCCGCCATGCGGTCTCGACTGGGCCGAACGGGCCTCGCTGCCCGTCGCTCAGCTGGAGGACACCGCGACCGTGCGGCTCGCGCTGGCCGCCTGCGCCCGTAACCTCACCGGCAAGCCCGCCGCCGGGTCGATCCAGCGGCGCAAGCGGTCGGTGTTCTGCAACGCGCTCGGCTACGCCGTCGAGCAGGGCCACCTCACGTCCAACCCGGTCGACCGCATCCAGTGGACCACCCCCGCTGTCGCCCAGACGGTGGACCGGCGGGTCGCGGGATCGTCATTTCGCCGGTGCGCCGGCGCGGGTCTGGTATCGCTGGGCGAGCTTGGGGCTTTGGCCGCCGAAGGCGGCAAGGTCAGCGTCGAAGACGGCCTGCAGGAGGTCAGGGCGTTCGACTCCGGGCGCGCAGACGACCTCGCCGAGCTCCAGGCCGCGCAGGCTGGCGGTGACGACATTCTCGGCCGACATGCGCGGGACGGCGCTCAGGTCCATGCCCTGACGGGTGTGGAACTCGGTGGCCACGACGCCTGGGCAGACGACCTGGACCTTGATGCCTGCGGATGCGAGCTCGGCGTGGAGCTGCTGCGTCCAGGCGACGGAGTGGGAGAGCGTTCCGGCGTAGACGGCGCGGCGCGGCATTTGCTCGGGGCCGGTCGGCCCGCTGAACGCGATCATTCCGGAGACGTTGATGATCGTGCCTTCGCCCCGCTCCAGCATGCCGGGTAGCGCGGCCCGAGTGATCAGCGTGGGGGCAAGTTCCTTAAGGCGGATGAGCTCAGCCGCCTTCTCGGCCGGGAGCTCGGCGAACGGCATGTAGTGGGCGACGCCGGCGTTGTTGACGAGCATCGTCAGCGGGCGGAGCCGGCCACCTGCGCGACGGCGTCGATTCCGCTGTCGGTGGCGAGATCGGCCACGAGCGGCTCAACGCTGACGCCGCTGAGTGACTCCTGGAGTTCATCGAGCCGCTCTTGGCGGCGGGCGACGACGATCAGGTCAAAGCCACGGGATGCGAGCTCCTCGGCGTAGGCCCTGCCGATACCGGATGACGCTCCGGTGACGAGTGCGAGCTTAGGCATTGGGTTCCTTTCAGATGGTTGGCTGATGGGGTCAGACCGAGCCTGCTAGCCAGGCGGCCTCGGCTTCGTACTGACGCTGGACGGGTCCGGGCTGGTCGTCTCCGAGCAAGTCGGAGCGTAGCGGCCGGCCGAGGCGGCTCACGCCAGGCAAGGCAGCGGTAGGACGGGCGCAGCGCGGTGAACTCAGCGGAGTCGATGTTGAGCTGGGTTCCGGGGACGGACGGGGTCAGCGTGTCCCTTTCGTAGATCGATGTGATCCGCGCGATCCGCCATGCCCCATCGGCGCGCTGCGCGCTGTACTGCGAGCGCGCCCACGAGAGCAGGTCAGCTTCGATGCTGTCGATCTTGATGCGGAATTCGATGACGATCGGCAGCTCGGCGAGAGCGCGGTCACCGCGTACCCGGACCGCAGGCGGGGAAAGGCGGTGGACGCTCAGCCCGCCCCAGCCGCCAGCAGACATCTCGCGTGAGCGCGCGACGAACTCTGCGCCGGGACCGGTGAACCAGCTCATGCCCACCACAGAGTCCGCGGTGAAGCAGTTATGAAGCCCACTGAGGTATTGCCCGCCGACGGGGCGCATGTCCGGCTCCTCCGTTTCGAAGGAATGAGCCTTGGAGCGCGGCGCGTGAGATTGGGCCGAGGCGGCCATCGGCTCGCCGTTTTCGTCGTAGTACATCCCTGTCCGATTCCAATCGTCGGCCAGGACCCCGGTGATCACCTGCGCGGCACGTTTTGGGGTGCTCCAGTACTTGCTGTGGGGCGCCAGCGGCGCGAGCCCGTAGTTCAGGACGAAGCGGACGGCGGCGGGCGCCTCGCGGGCGAGGTCGGTGCCCGGGTTGAAGCCCGGTTCGACCGCGTTGAAGCGGAGCCTTGGCGTCTCTCGCGCGAACGCGAGCACGGTGGCCAGGTTGCACTGCTTGGAAGTGGCGTAGGCGTCGTAGCCGGCGTGGGAGGAGCCGCCGGGCTGCCATTCGCCACGCGCGCTGGCCTCTGCCGAGATGTAGCGCCCACCGCGGTACCCGACCCTGACTGCGGGTGTGCGCTCAGAGTCCTCGACGCCGGAGCAGATAAACACCACGTTCGCGCCGTCCATACGAACGCCGAAGGCCATCGCGTGCCCACCAGACGCTCGAACACCGACACGTATGCGGCCTCGGGGATCGCGGGAGCATCAAGCGCCAGCTGACCAATAGTGCGGTTGCTCGTCGCTGGGTCCTTGCCCGCCTCCGCTACCGCGTCCATCGCGTTCGTCAGCGCGGTGCCCGGCAGTGCGGCCTGTCTTCCAGATGTCTGCGAGGCCACCGCCGTCAGCTCCGTCATAAGGTCCAGGAACTCCCCGCCGAGCGCCTCCAGGCGACCGATGACATCGGCGTCGGCCACGCCGCCGTGGTACCAGGTGCCGACCGCTGATCCAGCAGACGTGCCGACGGTTAGATCGATGTGTTCCAAGTCCACGCCGGATTTTGTGATACCAGAAAGCAAGCCAAACTCCCAGGCCATCGCCACCGCCCCTCCGCCGCCGAATACCAACGCCGTGCTCACCGTGACCCCCTCACGGTCGCGGACCGGAGTTCGGCTACGTGTGCCAGCCGGTCGGCCGGCTGCTTGTTCGCTGTTGTGATCATGGTCACCACCACCCCCTACCGACGGCTCGGGAGCATCGCGAGTGCCTGCGACCGCTGGGCGACCAGCTCGTCGTAGGTGCCGTCGCGTTCGGCCCACCGGTGCGTCAGCACGCCCTTGACGAGGATCTCCTGTGGAGTGGAGTCGGCCTGGAGCAGGTCCATCACGTCGGCGGCGTAGTCGTCCAGTTTGAGCGCCCGGGGGTTGATCTGTGCCTGCTCCGGCGTAGTGGCGACAGCCGGGGGGACGAGCTCGGAGACCTCAACCCCGGTGCCGTCCAGTTGCGCGCGCAACGCCTCGGAGTAGGCGTGCACGCCGGCCTTCGAGGCGGCGTAAGTGGGCATGACCGGGAACGGCAGGAACCCGATACCCGAGGAGACCGTGATGATGGCACCGGCGCCGCGTCCGATCAGGTGCGGGGTGAACGCGTCGATGACGCGGATGGTGCCGAGGAGATTGGTGTCGATCGTCTCCTGCGCCGAACTGAAGTGGGCGGGATCGCGCAGGTCCTCGGGGATCATGACCCCGGACATCGTCACGATCGTGTCGAGGCCCGGGTGACTGCGGAGGATCGTGTCGCAGGCACGGTCGATGCTGCGGGCGTCGGTCACGTCGATGGAAACGGTGGCGAACCCTTCAGCCGCGAGTTTGTCGAGCAGGTCGGTTCGCCGGCCGCCGACGATGACGGCGCTGCCGGCCGCGGCGAAGCGGCGAGCGAGCTCGAGGCCGATTCCCGAGGTAGCGCCGGCGATGAAGACGGTGCGGTTGGTGATGTCCACTGTTTGCTCCTGCTCATGGCGCCGGCAGCGGCAACTGCTGGCGCAGTAGGTAATGGCTGGGTCGCCGGCCGGGCTTCCGTGCGCTTCCACCACCCTTCCTGTGCGGCGACACCTTCAGTGTTGACCTGTTTTCCGGCCGGAGGCAGTACCCCCGTCTTCCGGGGTCCTAGCAGGGCCCCTTAGCTGCGGGGACCCTGACTTACGATGCTGAATATGAGCGACGACGACCGAACCAACCCACTCGGCAGTTACCTCCGTGCCCGGCGGGCGCTGGTCACTCCGGAGCAGGCCGGGGTTTCGGCGGGCGGCAATCGCCGTGTTCCCGGGCTTCGCCGCGAGGAAGTCGCCCTGCTCGCGGGCATCAGCGCCGACTACTACCTGCGGCTGGAGCGCGGCCGCGACAGGAGTCCCTCACCGCAGGTCCTCGAATCGCTCGCGCGGGTGCTGCGCCTTGACGAGCTCGAGCAGGAATACCTCCTCGGCCTGGCCGCCCCGCGCCCGAGGACGCAGCGGCGCCGGAAGCCTGAACGCGTGCCCGCCCGGTTGCATCAGCTCCTGGCGAGCGTTCAGGTTCCCGCGTTCGTGGAAGGGCGCGCGTTCGACGTGCTCGCCTCCAACCGGCTGGCGGTCGCGCTCTCTCCGCGCCTTCAGCCTGGGTACAACCGTCTCCGATCGCTAGTTCTGGATCCTGAGGAGCAGGCCTTCCAGCAGGACTGGATGCGCTCCATTGAAGGCTTCATCGCCGCCTTCAGAAGGTCCGCCGGGGACGGCACTGACAACCCGCGATTTGTGGAACTGGTGGGCGAGCTCTCCCTGTCGAGCGAGCGGTTCCGGACTCTTTGGGCGCGCCACGACGTCCGCGGCCTCGAAGGCGGCACCACCACCGTGAACCATCCCGTCGTCGGCGAGTTGCGCCTGCACCGGGACAAGCTCCCCGCCGACGATCTGCTCCTGGTCCTCTACTACGCCGATCAGGGCAGCGCCAGCGATGAGAAGCTACGCCTGCTCGCCTCCATGGCCCAGCCAGCACCCACCCCGACGCGCGCCGGATCACATCGGCTGAACTGAACATCCTCGAACCCCACGGGGTACCTGACCGCTGAGCATTACCCTCGCGCTTTCGGGAGCCACGTTGCCCGACAGGTGGAGAGCGCCAAGCGGTGACGCGACGAGGCCAAGATCTCGCATCCCGGATGGAGGAGATTAAAGAGCAGGTCAGAGGCCTGCTAGCCGAGGGATATGAGGTGTATACGGTTGATGAAGTCCGCGTCGAGCATGAGGCCGAGACGCGGCGTGGATGTGGCTTCCGCGAGGCAAGAGAACGAAACTAAAAATGGACAGGAAGAAGTCTGCGCACTCATTCTTCGGCGCCCTGAGCCTAACTGAAAAGAGAGAGGATGAAGATCTACCCAATCATGGGGCAGCAGAATGCTGAGCAGTCCATCCTGATGCTGTCCCGCCTCCAGCGGGGGTCCCGGTAGCACTGAAGAAATTTCCAACGGGTATACCGCTGAACTGCGATAACGAAGGCTTCTCTGACAGTCACTGGTCTTCGCGGCTACGTTCTAGGCCCGGTGCTCGGGTCCGTACGACCAAGTGCAAAGTAGCTCTGGGCCGGCGGCTCACAAAGGCCACAGCCTGATCACCGGACCCGGTGAGTAAGTATTCGCAAGTCCTGTGATCGGGTGGTGGTGCTCTCCGGGACCGACACGTGGGCCAGCGTTGCGTGACTCTGGGCTGCTGATGATGTTCTCTGTGTCATGTGGTGGTTGCGGCTGGCGTGATGGCAGGCGAGGAAGCCGGGGAGGCGTCCCCGGCTGGGGTGCTGGCCGCGGCGATTGAGGCGAACCGGGAGCTTTCCCGGCTGGCGGGCGAGCTGCGCGAGGAGAACGCGCGGCTGCGGGCGGAGAACGCCGGGCTGCGGGACCGGAACGATGCGCTGGCCGCTGAGCTGGCGATCCTGAAGCGGATGGTGTTCGGCCGGTCGTCGGAGCGGTCCCGGGCGGAGAGCGGGGCCGCTGGCCCTGCCGGGAGCGGCCCTGGGACTGGCCCCGGGAAGCCGGGCGGGAAGCGGGGACCGGGTGCCCGGTCAGGCCGCAGGAACTACGGGCACTTGCCGAAAGTCGAGGTGGCATGGGACTTCGCCGGTGGCGGCTACTGCTGCCCGGACTGCGGGCAGGCGTTCACCCGGCTCTGCGACCACGTCGTGGAGCAGCTGGACTGGCAGGTGACCGTCCGGCTGGTCGTGCACTGCCGGCGCCGCTATATAAGAAGGCGTGCCGCTGCGAGGGGCCGCAGTCGGTGACCGCACCGGGGCCAGCGAAGTCGATCGGCAAGGGCACGCTCACGAACGCGTTCCTGGCGATGCTGATGACCGAGCGGTACGTGGCCGGGCGCAGCCTTAACTCGCTGGCCCAGGGGCTGGCCCGGTCCGGGGCGGACGTCCCGGCCCCGACGCTGACCGGGGCGCTTGCCCAGGCCGGCTCCCTTCTCCTCCCGCTGGCGGAGGCGATCCTGGCCCGGACACCACGGCCTTCGTCATGGACGCCACCCGCTCCGGCGACGTCCTGGCCAGCCACGCCGGCATCGACAAGGAGACCGGCCAGCTCGCCCCCGGTGACGGGGAGGGGCCGCGCACGCTCGTCATCTCCAGCGACTTCTACGCCGTCTACGAGTCGGCGGGCAAGAAGGCCGACGGGATCGTGAACCTCTACTGCTGGGCCCACGTCCGCCGCCACTTCGTCCGCGCCGGCGACGCTAGCCCGGCCCAGCTGGGCTTCTGGGTGAAAGCCTGGCTGGACCGGATCCGGGCGCTCTACGCCGCCCACCGGCAGCTCGCCGCGGCCTGGCAGGACCGCGCTCCCGCTGATGACGCCCTCGCGGCCTGGGACGACGCCATCGGCGCGATCGACGCCGCCCGCAAGGAGCAGGCAGCGGCCCCCGGCCTGCAAGAGCCCGCGAAGAAGGCACTGGCCACCCTAACCGGGAATGGGACGGCCTGGTCGCCCACCGCGGCTACCCGATGATCGGGCTGGACAACAAGCCGGCTGAACGGGCGCTGCGGGGACCGGTCGTGACCAGGAAGAACGCCTACGGCTCCCGCAATGAGGACGCGGCCAGGCTCGCCGCGACGATGTGGACCGTGACCGCGACCGCCCGGATGCACGGACTGAACCCCGTCACCTACCTGACCGCCTACCTCGACGAGTGCGGCCGCAACGGCGGAAAGCCCCCCCGGCGGCGACCAGCTCGACCGGTTCACGCCCTGGCAGGCCACCGCTGAGGACAACGCCGCCTGGGCAAAGCCTCCCGGCTAGCCAGCAGCCACCATCCACACCGGCGTCACCAAGAAAGGGTCACGCCGCCCATCGACATGCCCTCACGAGACTTCCGAATACTTACCCCGGTGAACGTTCCCGGTCAGAGCCGAGTGCGGAACTGCTCGTCAGGCACGGGCGTGAACACCCATGCCTCCAGAGACGATGAGGTTGTCGCCGGTGATGTAGGGGCGTTCGCCGTGGTGACCGAGGCCAGGCTCGGCCCGGCGGTCGCCGCGCGGCTCGATGAGCTGGTCTCCCAGCCGGGGGTGCTGGCGGAGCTGAAGTCCGACCCGGGCGCGCTGGGCCTGGACACGCTGCTGACGGAGATCGGCAAGCTGTCGAAGGTCCGCTCCCTGGGGCTGACCGAGGCGGTGTTCGCGGACGCGTCGGACCGGGTGGTGGGGTCGTGGCGGGCGCGGGCCGCGCGGATGTACCCATCGGACTTCGCCGAGTGCGGGGACGAGGTAGGGCGGGCGCTGCTGGCGGCGCTGTGCTGGACCCGGCAGGCCGAGCTCGTCGACGGCCTGGTCGAGTTGCTGATCGGGCTGATCCACAAGATCAACGCCCGCGCCGAGCGGCGGGTGGAGAAGGAGCTCATCGGCGAGCTGGTCACCGTGAGGGGCAAGCGCGGGATCTTCACCAAGATCGTCGACGCAGCGATCGATCACCCCGACGACACGGTCCGGGACGCGCTCTACCCCGTGGTCCCCGGCGGGGTGAAGACGCTGGACGCCCTGGCCAGGGAGCTGAAGGCGACCGAGCGGGCGGTCGCGGAGAAGGTCCGCTATCACCTGCACGGCTCCTACTCGGCCCCGAACTCCCGAAGCTACGGCGAGGGGCAAGGTGGGCGAGATACATCTTGATTTCTGGCGTGGTGGACACATGGAGCCATGTGCCTTGGTGGCAGATCACTGACTGTAAATAGTTGTGTCTTCGCCTGCGCAGACGGCATTGCCCGTGCCTGCCGTTCCAGATCCTTGGAAGTGGAACGGGCCGCCGGGAGGTGTGCCGCAGTGGCGAAACAGGCATCAGGTCGTTCCTGAACTTGTTCCACAATTACCGTTCCGCAATGATGGTGCGGAGACGATTTCCGGTACGATCTGCGGCATGGGTCACAGCACTGCGCCGGCGCCGTCCGGGCTTCGAGCTCGGCTACGCCCGTGTCTCGACCACCAGGCAGTCGCTGGAGCGGCAGCTCGACGCTCTCAGCGCCCTGGGCATCCCGGCCGAGCGGCTGTTCGTCGACAAGAAGACCGGCGCGACCATCGAGCGCGAGGGCCTCAAGGCGATGCTCGGCTACGCCCGGCCCGGCGACGTGATCGTCGTGCACACCCTGGACCGGCTCGGCCGCAACATTCGTGACGTCCTCAACCTCATCCACGACCTCGCCGGGCGCGGCATAGCCGTCCGCTCCCTGGCCGACCCGTTGCCGGTCAATACGACGGACGAGGGCATGGGCCGCATCGCGTTCCTGCTCCTGGCGCTATTCGCCGAGATGGAGCGGACCTTCACCGCAGAGCGGGCCGCGCACGCCCGCAGCGTCGCCGAGGCCAACGGCCGACAGGTCGGCCGCCCCCTCGCGCACCCCGCCGACAAGATCGAGTACGCCCGGCTGCTCCACGGCCAGGGCAAGAGCTACGGCGACATCAGCGCCAAGACTGGCATCCCGAAGGCATCCCTGCACAGGTACCTCGCGGCGCAGGAACCTGCCGGATCGGCGGCCAGAGCCCGCTGATGGCCCGGAGTATTTATCATAGCGCGAAGCCCGCTCGTCTCCATGCGAGTCAGCAGCCCAGTCCAGTATCTTGAGGCTCGCTCCCTGGGCATTGTTGATTCATGGCTTCCGTTTTGCTTGCCTCCGTGCCCGTTTCCGGCGAGCACGGGGTCTTGGCTTGGATGAGCGGATCAAGCGGCCCATTCTCACTCGTCGCCGTCGGCGCGGGATGGCTGCAGTATCCCAACCTGCAGCAGGGTCTCGATCAGCGCGGCGACTTGTTGCGGCGGGAAGTTCTCACTGAGCTTGGCCTGGCTTACGGGGGCAGGCGCTTCCATGATCGCTGCCACCAGGTCGTAAGCATTCGGCGACAGGCGGATCCTGGTGATGTTGGTGTGCAGGATGAGCTGGTCGCCGGAGCGCTCAAGGAACCAGAGGAGGCCTTCCGGCGTCTCGTAGCTGCCGAATGAAGCTGGGTCCCTGATGGCAGCAGCCTGCCGTAGTACTGCCGAGGGCCAGGTTGCGGCGTTCTCTGCTGTAGTGCCGCGGGCTTGCCAGACGAATCTCCGGATGTCGGCGTCGGCTGGTATCTCCTGCAGTTTTGCGGAGATCGCTTCAACAACGGCGCGGGCGGTGGCTTCGTCATTGAGCAGGGCGGTGACGTCTACCGACTCGCGGAACCACTCGCTTCCCTCCCGATGCCGGAGCAGCGCGGCCGCTATGTCGGCGCGCGTAACCGTATGCATCACGATGGTGAGGTGAATCGATGCCTCATCGGAAGTCTGCGCGGCGTGGAGGAATCCTCTTGGCACATATAGGACGTCGCCCGCGCGGAGTTGCAGACGCGCGATCTCGGCCGCTGACGCCGTATATGATGCGCGCTTCGAGTCAGTGATCCGGTGCCAGGCAAATGACTCGACCGGCCATTTGATGGCAGGCTCGCACAGGCTCCACTCTTTGGAACCCGATACCTGCAGTACAAACACGTCGTGGGCATCATAGTGAAGCCTGAGCCCTCGGCTGTCGGCAGGGGTCACGTAGGCATTTACCCTGATCCGGCACCCGAACTCTCTTGCTACCTGGCTGGCCAGGGCACTGACCACCGGAAGATAGCGGTCAAGGTTGCGCACGACTATCGTGTAGCCTTCCGCGAAGGCCCTCGCCAGATATCGCGGCTCAACATACGGCTCTGCCCCCGACTGGTCCCCTGCGGCACGCTTGCCGAGTTCTCCCTCGTAATCCAAGCCGTCCCTGACGACTCGTACAGACGAGGCCCGAAGGCCACCGTGGTTGATAACGTCGTTTACCGATCGCTCATAGTCATCCAGGGGCACCTGCGCGGCCCGTTCGCCCCCGCGTGACAGAAGCAGTTGTTTCCCAAGGTAGTCACTGCGGAAGTCGGCCGCGTGGGTACCGAGGAGGTCAAGGAACGAGGTTGCGTCATACATCTCGCGGGAATCCCCTCTGGAGCGCGATGGTAGGTCATGGTCATGCCGGCTGCAGGGCCTAGCCAGATCTTGCACTAGCTGCTTACTCGACGTCGAAGGGGCCAGGCTGCCTGTACCGGGAGGGCATGCCCGACTCTGACAGGACCGGATGGCCGGCCGCGAGGGCGTATACCGCGAACTCCTGGCCGTCGGCTATTCCGAGGGCGCGCTCAACCGCATCGTCACGGAAGGCGATCGTCTGGAATGCCCCGAGGCCCAGCGCGGTGACCGTTAGCGCGAAGGACTGGGCGTAGTGCCCGGCGTCGATCATCGGCAGACGGTATGCCCGAGGGTGCCGGTATTTCCAGGTGAGGCGCCGGGCGACGGCGGTCGTGAAGCATACGAAGGCGCTGGAAAGGCATGCGCGCTGGCCATATACAAGGTCCCCGAGTTGGCCCGCCGAAAAGTCTTGGTCGACCACCTCAAGTGCATGACGAAGGCCATCGTAATGGTAAAGGCCAGGAGGGGCGCCGTCAACCCTCAGCGGGATTAGATAGCACTCGGCTTCATGTCGGCTCCCCGCGCTCGGGCTTGTCTTCAGCGGAAGATTCCCGAAGCGGCCGGAATCAGTGAATCGGATGGGAGCGAAGGTGTAGTGAAGAATCACCGAGAGTTCTTCCAGCCGTATTGCCTTCTCCTCGAATTCCCGATACGTCCGCCGGCTTAGGAGCGTATCTCCCAGGCCTCTGGAGAGGACCGGGCCTGTTCGCGGAAGCGGTATCGCCTTGGACTCAGGGTACGACTTGAACTGCGGCGGCGCGGGGCACGCAGAAACAAGCTCCTCGTCAAGCTCGGCGCTGCCCTCGCCGCCGATGACGTAGTTGGCGTCCCGGCTCAGGGCGTGGTAGCACTCAGTCACGCCTCCCCATGCCGCCCATATATCCTCGTAATCCCGGCTAGGTGCAGGCTGCCCCATCTCGATAACTCCGAGCCGCTTCAGTTCTTGCAGAACGGGGCTGAATTCTTGGTGGGTGAAGCCATAAAGTCCGGGATCAACGTCCTCGGCCTGCCTCCAGTCGCCCAGATCAGCCAGCAGGCGCACGATCCTGGCAGACAGCTGGACTCGTTCTTTTCCTGGAGGTCTCATGACCTGCAACCCTTGCGGCTCCCAGTTGCATATAAGCGTCGGCGAGCGGCGGACTCTCATCTAAAGATGACTCCAAGCGATCGGCTCCGAGAAGGGCGGCTGCGGGGATTGCGCCATGGCGCAATCCCCGCAGCCCGTCATTGTCAGGAGTCCGGGTGATCCCTCAGAGCGCCATCGTCGACGACGATGACGATGTCATCTGCAGGTCCCGTGATGTCAGGGCTGGGCATGGTTCCGTTCTGGTCGTCCATCGAGTTCCGTCCCTTTCGGCTTGGTTGATCTTGCGCCATATAAGCGCCGAGGATGCATCCCCAGGAAAATTTAGGTCACATATACGGGCTTGTCAAGGGTGCGTCCTTTTTGATGATGCGCAATTTCGAGGCGCCTGAGGGCATCCCGGGGCTGATCCAAGGCCGCCTCCGGGAGCAAGCTTCTACGGTAGATGGCTCCCTGGAAGATGGCTGTGGCCAATAATTACCATCCAGAGAAATAGGCCATCACATCGACATCCTTGCATGTGTCCCAGCGCGCGGTCAAGCCTGAGATGCCGTGGAATGGATTGTGGGAAGCCAGGATCGGGCAGCCTGCCTCATCGCTACATAGAGCGACAACCATTATTTAGGGTAACTTTATTTTGGCCGTGGCGGGATCGCTGCTGCCTGGGGCAGGTCTCCGTACTGCAGTTGGGCAGGCAGGTGTTCGCACGGTCCGCCCCGGCGTTGCGAATGGTGAGGTACCGCAAGTATGATGGGTCGACCCTAGGCTATAATTTGCTTGCATGACACACGGAGGATTTCCTTAGCCCGCAGCGGCCAGACAACAGCCGGGTCGAAAGTTCGGGCTATCGATGGTATGTTGCGGCTCAGGCGACATCAATGGTCGGCACGAGCATGAGTTACGCGGCGCTTTACTGGCTGGGAATTCATGCCGCGGATGGCAATGCCATTGTCCTGGCGGTCATCGTGGCAGTACAATTCGCCCCGATACTGCTGCTCAGCAGGCGGGCCGCGGCCGTCCTCACGCGCTACCGGGCGGCCCGGGTGCTTATCGTGACCCAGACGGCGCAGGCGGCAGGCGCGCTGCTGATAGCGATTCCGCTGCTCGCGGGCCGGGAGGCAGTGTGGTACCTGTGCGTCGTTTCCTGCGCCATCGGCTGCGCGCAGGCCTTTGACGTGCCCGGACGCCAGATTTTCATGGCTGAGCTGGTCGGCGAGCGCGAGCTACGCCGGGGAGTGTCGCTGTACAGCACCATCATGGGCCTGAGCAAGATCCTGGGCCCGGCTATCGCCGGGGGAATCATCGCGTCGGCTGGCGAGGCACCAGTGTTCCTGATCAACGCCGCTTCGTTCATCTTCGTAATCGGCGTCCTCATCCGGGTGGCCCGGACTGCGGAGTCCGCGGCATCCCGGACCGGCCCCGGCGGGGCGGATCCGGTCGGGGCGGCCGAGGCACGCCGGTTCCGCTGGCTGCTCCGACTGCCGCGGAATATCCTCGCCGTGATCGGGATGTCCCTGCTCCTCGGGGGATTCGCCTACCAGTTCGAGGTCACGAACCCGCTGATGGCCACCGAGGTCTTCCGCCTGGACTCCGTCGGGTACGGGATTATCGGCGCGCTGCTAGCCGCCGGCGGGATCGCCGGGAGCTACTACTCCTCCCGCCGCAGCGACCCAGGCGCCCGGGAGTACCTGGTCTGGTCAGGCCTGTTCGGTGCCGTCGAGGCCGGCGCCGCCCTGGTGCCCGGCGTGTGGGCCTACGGCGTGGCCATGGTCGCCATCGGCGCCCTCCTCAGCCTCTTCACCAGCAGCTCGCTGGTATACATTCAGCAGGCCACGCCCACTGCGCAGCGCGCCTACGCGGTCAGCGCCTATAACGCAGCATTCATCGGCTTCGTGCCAGTCGGCGCCTTCCTCGTTACCGCGCTAGCGGCATCCGCCGGAACCCGCTGGTCCCTCCTCGGCCCCGGCCTTGCCCTCGCGACCTGCTCCGCCATAGCCGGGATCGCGCGGACCCGCCTCTCCTCCTCCGCGAAAACAGCGACCCCCGCCGCGTGAGGTGGATGAGCTGAAGGAAATCCCGCGCACGGTCGGCCACCGGAACCCTGACGGTCCCGTGGGCAAGGACGGCGAATGGCCGGGCGATTCTGGCTGCATGCGCGCCCTGCCCGGCGCGTGGATCGACGGCGTCATGGGCGAGTTGCGCGCATGCGTGCAAAGTGCCCCTAGCGCCGACGTCCCCGCCCGCACCGCGCCGGGCGGGGGATAGGTCCCGCAACGTGCCTCCTCGCTTCGGCGGCGACTGATCGCGGGCCTGTCCCCGCAGGTCGCCAGCCAGCACAGCGACGAAAGGGCAGCGCTCACCGCCTAGCGGGCGCCCTGCCTGGAATCACCCCCGGGCCGCCCTGCCGTGAGGTCAAGGCGGGTATTCATGTCGAGGCGGAACCGCCCGTACGGGTTGACGTGCGACCAGAACAAGGGTGACAGTCCCCTCCTGTCCTCCTCGGTGAGCCTCGCGGCCCAGGCCGGGTCGCGGAGGACCGTCTGGAGGAGCTGGGTATTGATGAACACCAGGCTCGACTGCAAGAGGTGGAGCGCGAGCATGGAGACCTCGGCGTGCTCGCGGTCGTCACCGGTGATGACGCCCTCGCGGCCGTAGTAGATCTTGTCGTTGGCGGAGTTCCAGTTCTCCACGACCTGCAGGCCGCTGCTGATTTCCCGGCGCAGCCCCTCGTCCGCGAGGTAGTCGCAGGCGAAGATCGTCCTGACTATGCGGCCCAGCTCCTCCAGGGCGAGGTAGACCGGGTGCTTAGGGCCGCCGCCCTTGGTGAACCGGCGCAGGACTTGGTCGGTCTCAGCGGTGCGCAGCCGCAGGGCGGTGGCGTACTTGACCATCTGGTCGTAGTTCCGGGCGATCAGGTCCCACTCGATGGGCCGCTTCTTGAGGATCTTCTCCAGCCGCGGCCAAGCGGCCATGTTCGCGTCGGAGGCGTAGAGCTGGATCGCGCCGATGTTCTTCAGCCGGGGCAGGAGCTTGAAGCCGAGTAGCTCGGTGAACGCGAACCCGACCAGGCTGGCGCCGTGGGTGTCGGTGTAGTTGGCGGTGATGTCGGCGTCGGTGCCGTGGCGGAGCAGGCCCTCGATCATTGCGGCGACCTCGGAGGAGGAGCAGGACTTCAGCTGGGAGTAGACGCACAGCCGCCCCTTGTCGACGTGCCAGTAGATCATGACGCCGTACCCGCCGTAGCGGGCGTGGAACTCCGTCATCAGGTTGGAGTCCCAGGACGCGAACCGCTTGGAGTCCGACGCCGTCGTGGTCGCCTCGCCCCACCACTGCGGCTCCCGGGCGTCCAGGGTCGCGTTGACCACCGCGGTCACCGCCGCCCGCAGGTTCTCCCGCGTCACGTACGTCGCGCGGACGTGGCGGAGCTCGGCCTCGCCGACGCCGTGCTCGCCGGTGGCGGCCATCTGCCGGATGCCCATGTTCGTCCCCAGCGCGAACAGCACCAGCAGCAGCCGCTTGCCCAGCGTTGCCTTGTCCATCACCTCGCGCGCGGCGACCGAGGGGAACAGGTCGGAGAACCCGGTGATGAACGCCGTGTCCTTCAGGATGTCGAGCAGGTCGATGGTACCCCACCGGCGCTGGACCTCGGCCTTGAGCGCGCCCAGGTTCCTGGGCTCGGGGAGCCTGTCCAGCTTGGGGACGCTGACCCACGGGCTGCCCTTGCGGGTCACGATCTTCACCCCGCCCGTGGTGCCCTTCGCCGGCCCGGTGTCGAGCCGATCCAGCGCGCCCTCCAGCCGCTGCCGCAGCCCGGCGATGAACTCGGTGGCGTCCTGGGGCTTGGCCAGCGCTCCGTAGTGGACGTCGCGGTTGTCCTCGAAATCGCCGGGCAGGTCCTCATCAGGATCCTTCCACCGGCCCGCGCCCTGGACGTAGACCTCGCGGCGGCGCAGGGCCTCGCGCAGCGCGATCAGCACGCACAGCTCGTACGGGATCCGCTGCACCCGCCCGTCCTCGCCGACCACTGCGTCCCGCCACGCCTTCGGGACAACCCCGTCGAGGGGCACGTGCTCCCCGGCCGCGTAGAGCATAACCACCCTCGCCGGGAGGTTTCGCAGCGGTTCTCCTAGTGTGTGGCTCTCGTGGCCGATGTGGTCTGACGAGAGAAGCGAGGGAGATCTGTGCGGGCGTTCCCGGTGAGGATGCCGTCTGGGGTGCGGTACTGGACGGTGCTGGATGAGGACCTGGCGGTGGTGGCCGAGGCGGACGCGTTCTTGCGGCAGGTGCGGCTCGGGCGTGATGGCGCGGAGTCGACGAGCAAGGCGTACGCGGGCGGGGTCGCGCTGTTCCTGCGGTGGTGCCGCCGGACGGGCCGGGACTGGCGGACGGCGGCGTCCGACTTCGGTCTGTTCATGACCTGGCTGCGCCACGCTCCCCAGGAGGTCAGCGGCGTGGACGCCGGGCCGGCCGGGGACGGGGAGGTGCTGGACGGGCCAGGGCGGCCCCCGGTGCGCGGCGCCCGCCGGGTCAACGCGGTGCTGACGGCGGTGCGGGTTCGAGGGCAAGCTGCACGCGGGACGGCTCTGCACCCGCTGCGCATTCGCCGACCGCCTGGCCGGCCTGCTCGACGACGGCACCGGCACGATCCGCCCCGAGCTAGCCCCGCTGGCGGACGCGCTGCTCGCCATGGACAACCCGCTGTCCGGCCTGACCTGGCTATACCCCCGCCAGGGCCGTTCCGGGTCCGCCGATGACCTGCTACGGCGTCTAGGGCGGGGAGAGATACAGCTGACCCACGAGGCGTTCAACGACCTGCAGCCCTGGCGGGCCGCCTCGCACCTGCGCGACCTCCTGATGGCCTGCGGCGTGCTCCCCGCCGTCGACAAGCAGCTCTGCGCGTTCGAGCGGTGGCTGGGCATCCACCTCGCCACCGTCACCGACAGTGGCCATGCCCAGGTCATCCGGCGCTTCGCCACGTGGGAAGTCCTGCCCAGGCTCCGAGCCAGGGCGGAGAGGAAGCCGCTCAGCGTCGGCTCGCGAGGCTATGCGGTAGGCCAGGTCCTGCGCGCCACCGAGTTCCTCCAGTGGCTCTCCGGGCAGGGCCTCACCCTGTCCGGGTGCCGCCAGGCAGACATCGACGCCTGGCACGCCGGGAGCAGCGAGAACCACCGCAGCGCCGTCCGGCCCTTTCTCCAGTGGTGCATGGCCAACAAGCTGACCGGGCGACTCCAGCTGCCCCAGGCGGTCTCGGGCCACTCGGCACCGATGCCCGACCACGAGCGGATCGAGCACCTCGGCCGCGTCCTGGCCGGCCACGCCCTGCCCCTCCGGACCCGGGCCGCAGCGGCTATCGTCCTGCTCTACGCACAGTCGGCGAGCCGCATCGTCCGCCTCACCGTGGACGATGTGACCTGCGAGGACGGCGAAGTCTTCCTGCGCCTGGGCGACCCGCCGAGCCCGGTCCCCGGCCCGGTCGCCGACGTCCTGCTCAGCTGGGTCCGCAGCCGGACCAACATGAGGACCGCGACGAACCGCAACTCGGCATGGCTGTTCCCGGGCCGCCGGGCCGGCCAGCCGATGCGCCCCGACTACCTCGCCAGGCTGCTCAACGAGATCGGCATCCCCACGGCAGCAGGGCGAACCTCAGCGATCCGCCAGCACGTCCTGGAGACGCCGGCGCCCGTCGTGGCCGACGCCCTCAGCTACAGCCAGGGCACCACCGCCAGGCTGGCTGCCCAGGCCGGCGGCACCTTCAGCCGCTATGCCCCGGGCGATCACGACCGATCGCCATCAGGCGAAACGGCCAGCGGTGGTGCGTCATGACCAGCCGCGCGGCAGGCAGGCGTACCGCCTCTCCGGGGCTGCGCCACCGGTCGTCCGGCCCAGTCAGCGACGCGGAATCTGTCACCGACCGCTAGGCGATGGCTCGCCCGCACATGGTGCAGCGTGGGCAGCCCGGTCATCGCGGACTTGGTGCCGGCGAGGATCGCTTCGATCGCGGGCTCATGGTCGTCGGCGTTCTGATGCTGGGTTGAGCAGCTTCCAGTGGCCTTCGGAGACGACCTCGATGCTGCCGTCGGTCACTTTGATGGCGGTCTGAGCGTCCATGGCGTATCCCGGACTCTTTATCCGGGCGGCCCAGCGTTCCGCCTCGGCCAGGCTCCTGTCCGGGCGGTCCGGGAGGTCGAGGTGCGGGAAGATGCAGAAATCGACGACTCCCAGCAAGCTGTCGTCACCAGTGGGCGGCTGCCAGTCAGCGAACTCACGCCCGGTCCGGGGCGTCAGCACCATGCTCCCGGCGCTGCGCCGACGTAGACCGTGTCGCGCAGCGACGAGAGGAGATCGGCCAGCCCGGACTCCCGCATCCAGTGGCACAGGTAGAGCGCGTCGCCGCCGTTGACGAGGAGGGCGTCTGCCTCCCGGACCCAGGAGACCCAGCGTTCCCTATCGATGCCGGGCAGGGCGGTGAGCTCCAGGACGCCCACCGACTTCCACCCCAGCCCGGTCATGGGACTGGGGGACTGCCCGCTGACGAACTGCCAGGGCCCGCCCGGTTCCCCGTACGGGCCCCCGTACCCTGCGGTGGGGATGCAGAGGGCGCTGGCCTCGGCGATCGGCTTGCCCAGGAGATCGACCAGCGCCGCCAGAATGCTCGCGTTCCTGACACCGGAGTTGTCATCCGACGAGTGATGTGCGACACATGTCTGCCAACTGATGCGCGACAGCTCTAGAAGCCTGTCGTTCACGTGACGGGCGGCAACGCACGAATCTGCCGACGACCGGGCGTCTCGTTGAGAGTCGACGAGGGAGCCAGTCCGTGCCCGGCGGGGCCGATGATTTCACCTGACGTCGATGGTCTATTGGTTGTAACGCCAGGCGCCCTCGACACAGGAGTGATCATGCCCGCCGACCTCTCTGGCCACAACGAAGACCACCGACCCGGCAGGAAGCCCTCAGCGCAGGCCGGCGCCGGATTCACGCTGCCAGAAGCCATGACCGGCAGGGCGAGCCCCGCGAAGGCCGCTGTCGGCGACAAGCCGGTCTTCGCCTATATCGACAGCCTCCCGCAATCCCAGCGCGGCATCGCCGAAGCGATCGACGCCCTGGCGGCCGAAACCCTCCCCGGCCTCCAGCGGTCCGTGAAGTGGGGAATGGCCTACTACGGCGTCGGTGACGGGTGGTGCTTCAGCTGCGGCGGCTTCGCGGGCCATGTCAAGGTCATGTTCATCAATGGTGTGGACCTTAGGCCAGTACCACCGGTAGCACCTGTGGGGATGGGCAAGGCGACACGAGGTGTCGAGCTCGAGTCCATCGAGGACGTCGATGCCCGCCAGCTCGCCGACTGGATGAAGCAGGTCGCCTCCGTGCCCGGTGTTGGAGGAAGGAAACGCTGAACTCGGAAGCCCGTGGGTGAGCGCCGGGGTCCGGCTTTCCTGCACGCGAAAGGACGACGAGCAGAGCAACCAAGCGCGTTCTCCTCAGTGCCGCCACCAACTCCCCGATCGACCCCCGCCACCTCGTTCCAGCCGAGATCCACCGTTACGCCGAACGTCCGCAATTGCCGCGATCCGCGCTTTCGACTGTCGCAGATCACTTGGCGGACAGGTGTCGCGCATCACCCGACGGAGGACATCCTGACACCGGAGTCGGTAAGGAGAAGCTTCATCACGCCACCCTAGTAGCAGGGCGGTTCGGTCGAGGATGCCCCGCGAAGATCGCCTCGTTGACCTCAGCGCGGATCGTCACGGTGCTCAACACGACGGAATCGAGGTCAAGGAGTTCCCTCGGTCGGCGACCGTCAACTTCCCGGGACCGGGTTCCGCAGCTCGCCCAGGCTAGTGACGCCGAGGTGGGACCGCCTCGCCTCGGTGCTGGGGTACCTGGCGCTCGCCGCACAGGGGCTTCGCCCTGCTGCCGACGTCGCGACGCTGACGAACGATCCGGACTCGGGCCGCTGGGAGAACTCGCGACAGTTACATACGCGATCTCACCAGTAAAGTAAAACGCGAGTCCAACATCCGCAGCAGCGCCGGGTTCAGCAGGTGTCGTCGGCCGAAGCCCCGTCGGGCTCCATCGCGTCCAGTACCTCGCGGGGAAACTCCGCCCACCGCTGGATCGCCTCTTCATTCGCCCACCTCCGCACGCCTATCTCCGCGTCAGGCCGGAGAATTCGGTGCCAGGCGGAACGCCTTCAGCCGCGACTGGTGTTCCGAAAGCGATGCGGGCCGGTATGACTCCGGCCCATACCGGGATCGCGTAGTCAGAGTCCGGGTCGAGCGTGGATCCGGTACGCGCCTTGACTGACGCTTCGGCTACCGGGACGCGCCACAGGCCTGTTTCGCGGATCTCGGCGCTGGTCGGCTTGCGGACCTGGTCCCAGCGGCCTGCGACAATGTGGTTCACGATCGCCTGCAGCCCAGCGAGGATCTCCTGGGGACCGGTGACACGCACGGCATTCCCGTGCACGGTCACCGAACGGTAGTTCATAGAGTGATTGCGGGCTGACCTGCCTAGCACAAGCCCGTCGAGGAGCGTAGCAGTGACGCAGACGGGGCTTCCCGCGGCCGCATCGCGAAACAGGCCAGCGGCGGCCGATCCATGCAGGTAAAGCGTGTCCCCGATGCGGCCGTGGGCCATCGGCAGCACGACCGGCCGACCACAGCGCACGGTGGCGACGTGGCTGATGGGTGCCGCGTCTAGCACGGCATGCACGGCGGCCGTGTCGTATCGGGCGCGGCCAGGCTTGCGTCGCACTGTTGTCAGCGGAGAGGGCGGTCTGCTGGCTCCTGGCTCGCGGGGCGGGTTCTGGTGGCTCATGCGATGACAGTAGGCGGCTAGTGGCTCCCTGAGCTGCTCCAGTTTCGCCCGCACTTGTTGGTCCAGTTGCCCGTGTCCTACAGCGCGGTGAGCAGCGAGGCCAGCGCGTCCAGGGCTGGCCGGTACGCGTGGCTGGCGGGGGCGGCATACCCGATGATGATGGCCGTAGAAGCAGGCCGGGGCGGAACTTGCCAGTACTCGCCTAGGGTATGGAGAGCGATCGACCGTTCGGCGGCTTGTGCCTGGATGTAGTCCTCGGCCGGCTTGCCTTCCGGTATGTGAAGCACGGCGTGCAGTCCTGCCGCGATTCCGGCCAGTCGTAGATCCGGCCGGCTTTCGCTGACGACCTGCGCCAGGGCGTCTCGTCGGCGGCGGTACCTGGTGCGCATACGGCGGACGTGGCGGTCGAACGCGCCGCAGGCGATGAATTCAGCGAATGCCAGTTGGCCGGCGATTCCGGTGCCGCGGTCGGTCTCGTCCTTGGCGACAGCGAGAACATCCCGGACGACGGCGGGCGCACAGAGCCAGCCCAGTCGCAGTCCTGGTGCCAATGTCTTGCTGGCGGTGCCGGCATAGATCACGCGATCGGGGTCCAGGCGCTGCAAGGCGCCCAGCGGTTGCCGGTCGTACCGGAATTCCCCGTCGTAGTCGTCCTCGACGATGAGGGCGTCGCGGCGGCGGGCCCACTCGACCAGGGCGGTGCGGCGGGCGGCCGTCATGGTCACCCCGAGCGGAAACTGGTGAGCGGGAGTCACCAGCACCGCCGCGGCGTCGCAGCGTTCGAGCTCGGCTACGACCAGGCCATCGTCATCGACGGGAACAGGCACCACGCGCAGCCCGGCGGCCGAGATGATCCGCCGGTAGCGGGGAGCGCACGGGTCTTCGACCGCCATGCTGGTCTTGCCCGCCATGACCAGCATGCGGCATACGAGCGTCAGGGCCTGGGTAAACCCGCTGCAGACGAGCAGATGCTCAGGATGGGTGTCAACGCCCCTGGCCCGCCCGAGGTAGTCGGTCAGCACGCTGCGCAGCCGGGGGCTTCCGCTGCTGTCGCCGTACCCGAACGCGTCGCCGGGCGCGTGTGCTATCGCCTGTCGGCAGGCTCGCAGCCACTCCGTGCGGGGGAAGCTTGTACTCTCGGGCCGGCCGGGGCGCAAATCCCACCGGAAGTGTCCCGCAGGGTCGGCCGGGCCGGGTGACCGGGCGGGCTGTGCCAGGAGCCGGGGATTGTGCCGGCGCACGCGCGCTGGCGTGCCCTGACGTATCTCCAGGTACCCTTCCGCCGCCAGTTGGCCGTAAGCGGCACTCACCGTGCCGCGGGCCACGGCGAGGTCCCGGGCCAGTGAGCGGGATGACGGCAACGCAGCACCCGGAGCCAGCCGGCCATCACGGACCGCCTCGCGCATTGCATGCTCAATGCCGGCGCGCAGGCCACGGCGCCGATCGAGATCCAGGAAGAGATCAAGCCCACTGGACCAGTCTCCGCTCACGGAACCAGGATCATACTGTCGTGCCACGAATACGCGACAGTTGAATACGCGATCTCACCAGTACGGCGGGCGCGTAGGCGGTGCGGACCCCGAGATCGACATGCCGACGGCGCGGGCCAGGTCTTCCAGCCGGGACGGGCGGGGCCGGGTGAACTCGCGGCCGTAGGCGATGACCTGATCGCGTGCCTGGATGAGGCGGACGCCGAGGAGATCGGCGCTGCGACTGCCTGCGCCCTGTCCGCCGACTGCCAGGCGGTGCCCGGCGTGGCCTGGGACCTTGCGAAGGACTGGGCCAGCGGAGACCGCCTCTACTCCCTCGTGCCGCCGCCAGCGCGCCCGCGGCCGGCGGCGCGACCTGCCGCCGCCGGGCACCCGTGCCCGGCGTAGTCCCGGGCCGTCAAGGCGGATCGACTACAGATAGCTACTTTGGGGCTGGTGACACGGACCCGAGTGGAGGGCCGCTAGCGGCAGGCCGAGGCTCGCCGGGGTAGCCGAGAGCTGGCCCGGGCTGGTGAACTGGCCGGCCATCATGCCCGCGTACGCGGATCATCTCGTCGTCGGTGAAGTAGATGCGTCCTGGCCGGGTGCGCAGGGCTGGTAGGCGGCGGGCGCGGGCTTGGCGACGCCGAGCGCGGCGGAGACCGCGTCGAAGTCCCCCGCTGAGGCCGCGGCCAGGCGGGTAGCCGCCTCACGCGCGATCCCGGCGGGGATGCGCCCCCCGCACGCGGCGGCCTGGACCCGAGGGCCGAGTATCTCGGCTGAATGATAACAGCAAGAAGCGCCAGAAAGCGGATCTCAGGAGAGGCGGCTTCGCCGCCCTAATAACAGCGCAGGCTGGGTGCGGGACAGAGCGTTGACGGCGACCGAGTTGCGAACGCTGAAGGCGGCCTCGGTGCCGAGGTAGCGGTCGTCGGACCACTCGACGGCCTGGGCGGCGGGATCGGTGGTGAGCCGCCGCTCGCGTAGCAGCGAAGTGCCAGGAGGGACGCCGAGGAGGCTGGCGTCAGCGGGCGATGCGGCGATGGCGTCGATAACGTGCTCGGCATCGGTGAAGACGATGCCGAGCTCCTCCAGGCGCTCGGTGATGGAGTCGCTGGCGAGGTCGAGGCCGGCGACGAGGATGCCGACCTTCTCGGGGTAGGTGGCCCGCTCGATCATGACCGGACGGCCAGACAGCATCCGCACCCGGACGAGGTAGTAGACGGGCACGCCTGGCTCGAGGGCCAGCTGCTGGACCTCGTCCGGGAGGGCAGGGCGGCGCTCAAGGTGCACGACGCGCCCTGAGGGGGCTCGCCCAGGGCGCGTGCCCAGCGGGAGAACGACAGAAGCTCGCCGAAGCTCTGTACCTGAGGGCCGGCGATGACGACGCGGCGGGCGCCGCGGCGGGAGGCGATCACCCCGTCGGCGCGCAGCGCGGCGAATGCCTGCCGGATGGTTCCCCGTGACACGGAGTACTGCTCGGCGAGCTCGCTCTCGGAGGGAAGCCGAGTTCCCGCGCCGTATGCTCCGGCGGCGATCGCCGTCTTGATGTCCTGCGCGACCTTCCGGTATAGCGCGGGCCCTGTCGTCATGGAACCCTCCTGGAGGAGACCTCGCCCTTCACTTCAGGCGGAGAATGGAGTCTGCTTCAGGGACCCTCGCCTCAAAGTAGCACCTAGTGTAACATATTTGCCGAACGAAAAGTCCCGCCAAGGACCCACGTCAGGAAATGCCACGGGAACTAGCATCATGAGCATGAAGAGTCACCGGCGTAACCGGCATTCGCATGGCAATGGTGGCCCTGGTTGCCGCGGCCAGCATCGGCGTGCTCGCCAGCACGCCGCGGACGGCGACAGCCAGCACCTCGCGGGCAGCGGTAACGCACAGCAGCAACTGGGCTGGTTATTACAGCCTGTCAGACACTTTTATCGACGTCGCCTATGTTGAGTTCGCCGTTCCCAAGGTAACTGCGCCGACAGCCGGGGTGACGCCGCCCCTGGCATTGGCTACGCCGGATTTCCACGAGTCCGTGGTCTTCGACAACGGGAAAGCGCGGGTGCATGCCAGTGACTCGTTCAGCACCTTCTACGCCAGAAACTAGTGGAAGTGACCGGGCATACGGGATCAGGCAAGGGAGAAATGCCGTGACCCGGTATGCCGCCGAGCAGCTGGGGGTGCGAGTGGACCGCGGTCAGGCCGCCTCGCCGGCCTGGGGAACGCCTTCGCCCACTACGGCTGGATCTTCAAGACCCTCCACCTGCTCCAGGTCATCCATGTCGAGGAGTACCGCAGGATGATCGGGGCCCAGCTCAACATCGGCGAGTCCCGCCACCAGCTGGCCCGCCGTGTCTTCTTCGGCAACCTCGGCCGCCTCATGCGCGGGTACGAGCGGGGGATGGAGGGCCAGCTGGGCGCGCTGGGCCTCGGTCTCAACGCCATAACCTACTGGCGTTCCCAGCGGTGGTACTTCCGCGCCGAGACGCTCGAGGCGGCCAACGCCACTCAAGGGCAAGTCGCTGACCACCCGGCACCTGTCCCGCTACTTCGCCCGCGGCCAGGGCATCTCCACCTACCCCCACGTCTGCGACCAGCACTCGACGTTCGACACCAAGGTCATCGCGACCACCGCGCCGGAGAGCCCCTACGCGCTCGACGGCATCCTCGGCAACCAGACCGACCTGCAGGTCACCGAGCACGCCACCGATACCCGCGGCGCAACGCTCGCGAACTTCGCGCTGTTCGACCTCGTCGGCCTGCAGCTGTCCCCCCGCATCCGCGACCTGGGCAAGATCACCCTAACCGGACCGGGCCGAGGGCCGACTTCGCGTCCCGCTACCCCTCGGCCGGGCATCTGCCCCGCCGGGCCATGACCATGGCTAGCCAGACGGATTTATAGCCGGGCCGGGCCTGGATCAGCGGCATCATGGTGGTCTTTGTCGGCGCCGTCACCGCCCTCACCACCGCGGCAGCCCACGCCAGCAGCCAGGATCATGCCGACCACGCGCGCCAGGGACCGGTCGAAGACCGCGTCCGGGTCCAGGTCCGGGCTCTCGTCGGCAGCGAACGCGGCGGCCAGGTGCGGATAGTGACCGGTGGCGACGGCGGTGCCCAGATAGGCCATCAGGTCGGCCTGCCACTGCTCGCCGCTCCCGCTTTCGCGCTGGTTCGCCTCCCACTGGGCGAACTGGCAGATGAAGCCGTTGAGCAAGGCGAACAGTTCCATCTTGGTGCCGCCAGGCAGCGGGCTGTGCGCCATCACGGCCAGGAAGTACTCGATGCTGCGCAGCGAGTTGGGGCCGATCGAGGCGCGGGTGAGCACGAGCGCGGGCATCCACGGGTGCCGCCGCATCGCGACCAGGCCCTGCCGGGCGAACTCGGCCAGGTCGGCGCGCGGGTCGCCGGACGGGTGCTCGGGCAGCCGCCACTCGCCGGCCACCGCGTCCAGCATCAGGTCGAACAGTTGCTCCTTGTTCGGCACGTAGGTGTACAGCGACATCGTGCCCGCGTTGAGCGCGGCCGCGATCTTGCGCATGGACGCCCCGGCCAGTCCCTGTGAGTCCGCCAGCGCGATCGCCGCAGCGGCGATCGCGGCGCGGCTGTACGCGGGTGCCGGGCCGCGGACACCGCGTTCGGGGCGTAGCCAGATCAGTTCCGGTGCGCGGGCGCGGTCCGACGCCGGCGCGTTCCCGGAGTTGTCCTTCATGCGCGATCACCTCGGCTTGAGTCTAGACAACCCGTACAGCGTACGTAGTATGCTCGGCGCAAAGAAGAAACAGCGTACAACGTACTAAGTGAGGTGTTCTCATGGGTGGGACCAGCCAAGCGGCCATCGCCGTTACGGGCTTGCACAAGCGCTACGGCAAGATCCACGCCTTGCGGGGCCTGGACCTGACCGTCCCCGCGGGCACGGTGTGCGGGCTGCTCGGCCCCAACGGCGCGGGCAAGACCACCGCCGTACGGGTCATGGCCACACTCGCCTCGCCCGACTCGGGCGAGGTCCGCGTCGCCGGCCAGGACGTGGTGCGCCGGCCGGACGAGGTGCGCCGCCGCATCGGGTTCATCGGGCAGCACTCCGCGCTCGATGAGGGCGTCACCGGCCGGCAGAACCTTCGGCTGCTCGGCCGACTGCACCACCTCGGCGCCGGCGGCGCCCGGCTGCGCGCGGACGAACTGCTTGAACGCTTCGAGCTGACCGACGCCGCGGACCGGCTGGTGCGCACCTACTCCGGTGGCATGCGCCGTCGGCTCGACCTGATCGCCGGCCTGATCACCCGGCCCGAGGTGCTGTTCCTGGACGAGCCGACCACCGGGCTCGATCCGCGCAGCCGGGGAGAGATCTGGGCCACCGTCAGGCAGCTCGCCGCCGACGGCACCACCGTCCTGCTGGCCACGCAGTACCTGGACGAGGCGGACCGGCTCGCCGGAGACATCGCGGTCGTGGACCGCGGCGTGGTGATCGCCTCGGGCCCGCCGGACCGGCTCAAGCAGGCCGTCGGCACCCGGATCGAGGCGACCTTGGCGGACGCGGCGCACCTGCCGGCCGCGGCCCGGCTCCTAGCCCAGCTGACCGGCGGCGAACCGGTCAGCGAGCCCGAGCAGCGGCAGGTCACCGTGATCACCACGGGCGCACGGTCCGTCACGCTGCCCCGGCTGGTGCGCGAACTCGACGCCGCCGGAGTCGACGCGCTCGACGTGGCGCTGCGCCACCCCTCCCTTGACGAGGTCTTCCTCGCGCTCACAGGCGGAGAGCCGGCCCGCCCCGAAACCGCCGCCCCCGAAAGGACCGCGTCATGAGCTCCCTCGCCGCGAGCATCCCGCACGCGGCACCGAAGCCGGGCCCCGTCAGCGGCCGGCTGTCGGACACCTGGACGCTCACCCTGCGCGTCCTGCTGTTCTACAAGAACTCTCCCGGGCTGATCGGCGTCTCCCTCGCGGCCCCGCTGCTCATGCTGGTGGTGTTCGGGTACGTGTTCGGCAGCGCGATCCAGACGCCGGGCGGCGAGAGCTACCGCACCTACCTGATGCCCGGCCTGTTCGTGCTGATCGCGGTGAACAGCGTCATGGCGAGCATGGTCGGCGCGGCCCGCGACCTGGACCGCGGGATGACCGACCGGCTGCGCACCATGCCGATATCGCGCGGTGCCACGCTGCTCGGGCAGGCACTGGCAGACCTGCTCGTCAGCGCGGTGATCCTCGCCGCCATGGTGAGCATCGGCCTCGCGGTCGGCTGGCGGGTGCACGACGGGCCCGGCAAGGCGGCAGCCGCGCTCGGCATCCTGTTCCTTCTGCGCTTCGCCATGGTCTGGGTGGGCTTCTACCTCGGCCTGCTATGCGGGCGGGAGGAGATCGCCGCGCAAGCCGGCCTCCTGGTGTTCCCGATCGGCATGGTCAGCAACGTGTTCGTACCCACGGCGGGAATGCCCGGCTGGCTGCGCGTGATCGCTGACTGGAACCCGATCAGCTGCGTCGCCGCCGCGTGCCGCTCGCTGTTCGGAGACACCACGGGCGCGGCGCCCGCCTCGCCCTGGCCTCTGGCGCACCCCGTCGAGGCTGCGCTCGGGGGGTGCGTGCTGCTGTTCCTCGTGTTCGCGCCCCTGGCAGTGCACAGATTCAGCGCGCACGGACGCTGCGCCCCGACCATGACAGGCGACCGCGGCGCCGGCCCCAGCCTGTCGGCGCGGTTTGCCGGAGCCAGTGACCTTCCCGCAGCGCGTCAGCCGGCGACGAAGGCGATGACGAGCATGAAGGCTCCGATGAGCACCAGGAGCGGCCCGATTGCCAGAAACAGTGAACGCCAGGCCGCCTATGCGCTGGCTTCGTCGCTAGCACGGCCGCTTGTATCGGGTACATCCGATCGGCGGGCCGGCACGGCCAGTATCCAGGTCATCATGGCCCCGAGTGCCAGCCACGCGGCGCAGACTGGCAGCTCTCCCCAGCTCACCCCTGGGGAATTTCCCCAGGTACGGGCCAGCCCCAGCAGGGCGGCGCCTGCGATCCACGCACCTGCCCACGCGGCCGCGCGGAGCCAGCTGGCCGGCCGCCAGCCGCGAAGCCTGATGGCCCCGGCAGTCAGCACCGGGAGAGGGAGGGCCAGCCATGCGGCACCCGCCAGGACCGCGGCGATCTGCACGGTCGCAGGACCTGCGCTGAACCCGATGATCCCGGTGCCGATAATGTCAGCCGAGATGTACTGGTTGGTGGTGGCGTAAAAGATGTAGCCAGTGATGACAGCTCCTGCCGCAGTCCACGCCATCGACAGCGACCAGGTCCAGCCCCGGACCCGCAGGCCCCCGATAACTAGGGCCCGCGCGTCGCGGGCGGAAGGCCATCTCCGGCCGGGCGGGCTGGCCTCCAGCAGGGTGCCGAGCATCTCCTCGCCCTGCTCGCGCCGGTACCAGGCGGGATAGGCGCGCAGCAGCCACCGGCAGCGCCGCTCCAGCCCGGTCACGCAGGACTCGCCTTCCGGGCCGGGCCGCCCGCCTTCAGGTCGCGGCCCCGGTCGGTCACCAGCCGGGCCGCCTCCGCCATCCGCGCCGCCTCGGCCCGCAGCGCCCCCGCGCCAGGCGGCGTCAGCCCGTAGGAGCGCCGTACTCGGCCGTTCACGATCTCCTCGCGCACCAGCTCCACATGGCCCTCACTACAAAGGCGGTCCAGCGCCGTGTACAACGTCCCGGTCGCCAGCCGGACCCGGCCACCCGACAGTTCCCCGGTGCGCTGGATGATCGCGTAACCATGCAGCGGCCCGTCCAGCAGCGACGCCAGCACGAAGTACGTCGGCTCCCGCATCGGGCCCCTCACTTTACTCACATGACCATCATAAGTAGATGTACGACACATCGCAAGCGGGCGGCCTGGTGCCCGGACAACCCGGAAGCAGACGCAACGCTACTTTGCCCCTCGCCGTGGCTTCGGGGAGCTCCAGCTCTTCCGTGAGTTCAGCCGGACTGAAGGTTCCTCACGGTGAACTCGCGGTTTCAGCGGACGTCAGGGCCGAAATCCCGGCGAGTTCATCTGCTCGGGAGTTGGCGGGAAGAGGACCTCGCGGGAGATCCGCAGCCGTTCGGCGGTAACCGCCTCGGCCGCCGCGCGGGCACGCAGTTCCTCCGCGTAGGTGCGAGCCAGCCGCGCGGAGTTCCCGGCCAGCCAGGCGACGGCGGCCGTCGCCGCATACAGGTACCACCCGTCCATCAGGTCCGGCGGGTAGCCGAGGTGGATCCGCAAGATCGCGTAGCCGGGCAGTGCGGCGAGCATCGCGGCCAGGGCGGCGATCCAGCCGGCCGGGACCGGCTGGCCACGATGACGCCCAGGGCGACATCGGCCGCGAGGTAATGCGCGAGGTGGATCGTGGGTGAACCCACGTCCAGCGCGGCCGTGACCGAGCCGGCCAGCAGCAGGCCAACCGCCGGCAGCGGCCAGCGGCGCAGCACGGCGCTGCGGGACGCTAGCCGAGGAACTCACGCACTGTTGCGTAGCCGGACCGGGCAGCCGTCCGGCCCGGGCCGGTGAGCGCCCGGTATGTCAAGAGGGCTTTCCGCATACCGGAGGAGGAGGGCGCCCGGCAGCAGATGGCACGCGAGCGAGGTCGGGCAGGATGGTCTTGGCAAGGGCGGACGGCTGGGCCAGGTCCCAGAGGACGGCGTGGTCGAACGCCGCCCCCAGGTCTGGTTCCATCGCGTCGGCCGCGCCGAAGCACAGTTCCCGCCCTGAGGTGAGCAGCGCGGCGATGTTCCGGGTCGCCGCGCTGGGGTATGCGCTCGACGGTACCTGGCTGCTGGGGGAGAAGCCGTCCGCGCCGGGGAAGCCCACCCAGGCCTCCTGGACGGCCGTTCTGGTCATGTACCGGATGAGGTTCTCGGCGGCGGGGGTGGCGCGGAGCATCCCACGAAGTCGGCGGATACCTGGATCGCGCCGCTGGCGGAGGGGAACGGGAAGAACGCGTAGTCGCTGCCGTACCTGGCGGTCGCCGGGAAGCCCTGGTCGACTAGCGTGCCGTGGGACAGCAGGCAGCCGTCGGCGGTCGGGCGGATCGAGCCGGTCGCGGCCGTCAGGGCGGACGCCGCCCCGCCGTAGATGGCGCTGGCGGGGCCGGTGAGGGAGTTCCATGCCTGCCACGCGCTGGTGACCTGGGGGGAGGTCCAGGACAGCTGGCCGCCGGGGACGTCCCGCTGGAGGGCCTGGGGGTCATACCAGATGAGGCTCTTGACGTCTGCCTTGACCGGGACGGCGTAGATGCGGCCATTGGCCTGCGGGCGGATGAGGGAGCTCCATGGCTCGCCGTAGGCATCGCTGTTGATGAGGCCGTCGAGGGGCTGCAGTGCCCCCTGCGCGCGGCGTACTGGCTGATCGCGCCGATGCTGGGCAGCGCGGCGATGTCCGGCGGGTCGCCCTGCTGCAGGTCGGCGTCGAGCTCGGTTTCCAGTGCGCGGGTGGATTCGACTCGCACCGTCGTCCCGGGGTTGGCGGCTTCGAAGCCGCGGATGGTAGCCGAGTTCCGCCTGCGACAGGAGCGGGTCGCCTGCGGCGAGGTCGGCGGTCGCCTGGTCTACCTGGTCGCGGTAGGTGGACAGCTGGCCCTCGGCGAACTGGACCTGGTCGCCCGCGGCCTGCCCCGGTCAAGGGGCCTTTCGCTGGGCGGCGCGCAGCGAGTCGAGCTCGCCTTCCGCCCGCACCGCCCTGGCCCGCTCGGCGTTGATCGCGTCCCGGTGCGCGGCCTCCAGCCGCGCCAGGTCCCGGTCCCGCTCCGCCCGCGCCCGGTCGGCGTCCTGCCGCGATTGCCGCGCCTCCTCCCGTAGCCGGCTGATGTCGGCGCGCAGCGTCGCTGACTGCTGGGCGGCGCGCTCGGCGGACGCCGTCGCCTCGGCTCGCAGCGCCGTGAGCTCGAAGCGCAGTGCCCCGGCCTCAACGCGCGCCGTGTCCCGCTGCGCCCGCGCCGCGCCAGCCTCGTCGCGGGCCTTGTCGGCCGCCGCTGCGGCGGAGGCCACCTGCTCGGCGGCCCGCTGCGCGTGGGCGTCGGCTCGTGCCCGCTCGGCAGTGGCCCGCTCCTGCTCGCGGCGGACTGCCTCATCGGCGCGGACAGCGGCGGCGTCGGCCCTGGCGGCTGCCTCGGCGACCTGCCGGGCCGCCGCGTCCTTCACCCGCTCGGCCTCTTGCCGTGCCTGCCCCGCCTCGCGGGTGGCCTGGCCGGCGTCCTGGCGGGCCTGGTCGGCGTCCTGGCGCGCGTCAGCCGCCTGCTCCACCGCGGCATCGGCCCGCAGCCCCGCGTCCAGGGCCTCCCGCAGCAGGCGGTCGCGCTCGGCGTCGAGCTCGGCCGTCCGGCTGGCGGCGAGTGCCTCGGCGTCCCGCCTGCCAGCGATGGCCTCGTCGCGTTCCCGCTGGGCGGTGAGCTGGGCCTGCCGGGCGCGGGCGGCGTCCTCGGCCGCCTGGGAGACCTCCCGCCCGGCCCTGAGGGTAACGGCGGCGATCTCCAGGTCCAGCGCCGCCGGATCGGCCAGGACCTGGAGCTGGCCGGCGAGCCGGGCGTACAGGTCCCGCTCGGTGGTGAGTGCCTCCAGCGCGGCGGCGTGCTGCCGGCGCGCCCGGCCGAGGAGCTCGGTGGCGTGCAGCTTCGCGTAGGTCCAGGGCGCCGCGTCCGGGCCGTCCCCGCCAGGCTCGCCCGGCGCGATCGCGGCGGGCGTGGCAAGGCTGTCGTCGCGCGCCGCGAGGCTGCCTTGCGGCGCGGCGGCGGGCGGCACCGCCTCGCCCTGCGAGGTAGCCGCGCCGGGCGCGGCGCGCAGGGCGCGCTCCCGGGCTGCCCACCGGCTGCGGGCGTTGTGCTCAGGGCCGCCGCCCCGCCCGGTGCCGTGGGTGCCCGGCCGGTCGGCCTTCTCGCAGTACTCCTTCTGCCGTCCCGAGCCGCCGGCCCGGCCCGGCGCCCGCCGTCGCGTGCAGCCGGGCCAGATGCACCGCTCCTCGGGCGGGACGTCCTCCGCGTCGTCCTCGGCCGTGGCGTACCTGATCCGCGTCATGGTGCCGATTCTATCACTCCATCGGATTTTTATGAAAGTTAGAAAGATAGATAGATGGAAAGTTCGCCTGGTTTAAGGAGCCTCATAATTCAGATTATGAGGCTATGATGAAGCCGTGACCGAGCCTTCGCGCCAGCCCGCCGTGCGGACGGAAAGCCGCGTCGCCCTGCCCGGGCCGTCAGTCGGCGAGGAGGTCGCGGATTACCTGCGGGCCGAGCTTGGCGCCGTCCGGCTGGGGTACCGGCCTGCCGACCCGGTCGTCGGGCGGCTGGACCTGCTGGCGCAGGCCTGCGACCGGGACACGTTCCAGGCCGTCATCCGCTGGCTGTCGTCGGGAAGGCGCCGGTCGCGGGCGACCCGGCGGGCCTACGCCGATGACGTCCGGCACTGGGCGGCGTTCGCGGCGGGACTGGGGCGCGTGCCGTTTCGCCTGGGGTCCCTGAGGTATGCCGACGTCAGCGCCTGGCGACTGCTGCAGGAGTCCCGCGGTGCCGGCGACCGCTCGATGGCGCGGCGGCTGTCGTCGCTGTCGTCGCTGCACGAGCATGCCGCCAGGCACGGCTGGGCGGGGCTGGCCAGCCCGGTTGACGCCGAGGATCACCGGCCGCGGGTCGACCGGCATGACACCTCGAGCGCGACGCCCGTCCTGGAGGTGGCGGAGCTGCAGGCGCTGGCCGGGGCGGCCGGCACCGTCCTTGAGGCGCTGGTCGTGCTGCTGCTGTACACGCTGGCGGGGCGCGTCTCGGAGATGTGCGCCCTGGACCTGGACGCGAGGATCGTCCGGCCGGGGCGGGTCAGCCTCGACCTGACCCGCAAGGGCGGCAAGGAGCGGATCCTGCCGCTGCCCGCGGCCGTAGCCGGGCTGCTGGAGCTGCACGCCGGCGGCCGGGCGGGCGGGCCGCTGCTGGCCGGCGATGACGGCGGCCGGGTCGACCGGTTCGCGGTCGACCGGATCGTGACCCGCCTGGGCAAGCGCGCCGGGGTGCTGCCAGGGCGGGACGTCACCCCGCACGTGATGCGCGCGTCCCGGATCACCCACATGATCGACGCCGGGGAGCCGCTGGCGGAGATCCAGGCCTTCGCCGACCACGCCGACCCGTCCACCACGATCGGCTACTTCACCCGCCGCAAGGCCGCCGAGCGCAACGCCCGCCTGGTCGACGCGACGAACGACCTGTTCACCGACGTCACCGACCGCTGGATCGGCTCCGGCGTGCGCGGGTAGCCAGTCGCCGTCGCGCCCGGCGGCTGGAGCACGTCGGCCGACACCAGCACCCCGGCGGACTCCAGCGCACGGCCGTAGGCCCCGAACGCATCCCTGGCCTCGTTGATCCTCTCCTCGCTGATCTGCCCCTCGCCGGGCTCCTGGTAGTGCATCAGCAGTGCGTAACGCATCGTCGTCGCCTTCCATCCCAGTGTCGCGCCAATCGCGGCACCTGCACCAGGTTGACGATAGGACAGCCTGCAGATCGTCACCCGAAGGCAATCCGCGTCCTGCAACTCCAAGGGACAGCCTGACCTGCAGGATGAAAAGGGCTCATCAACCCTGGACTATCACAACCAGGCGGATACCATCGGCGTCGTTACTTCAGCAGTGGCGTCCCAGTTATCAGTAGCATTTGCCCGTTTAGTTCTGAGTTGGGAGTTTCATCGTGAACAACGCCCTTCGCGCGCTCCGCCGGCGCAACGTCCAGGCGCTCGCCGCCACGGCGATCATCGCGGGAGGGGGCGCCATAGCGGCCGCCGTCCCCGCCGTCTCGGCCTCGGCGGCGGCGGTGGTGCCCCAGTGCACGACCACTCACCTCCGCGTATGGATGGGGGTGCCTGGCGACGGCACCGTCGGGCCCGTCCACTACGCGCTCGAGCTGACGAACACCTCCTCGAGCACCTGCACCCTGAAGGGGTACACCCTGGTGACAGCGGCAGGGCCTGGCGGAACGCAGCTCGGCAGCCCCGTGGCGCGCATCCCGGCCACGCCGCAGGTGATCACCCTCGCCAAGGGCGCGACAGCACACGTGAACCTCGGCATCACCAGTGCCGCTGCCTTCAACCCGACGACTTGCAAGAAGGTCAACGCGATCGGCCTGCGGGTCTACCCGCCGGACAGCACCGCCTCCACCATCGTCAGCTTCCCGTTCGCGGCGTGCAGCAAGAAGGGGCCCGTGTTCCTGGAAGAAGGCACCGTCCTCGCGGGCGTCGGAGTCCCGGGATACAACCTCTGAGGCCTGCTGGTCCCCGCTGGGAGAAGCAAGGCCAGCGGCCCGGACGCCGAGCAAGGCGACCGGCGCCGTTGCCAGGGCGCTGCGCGCCTGGCCGGCGGGGCGCGAGTGCTACGGTCGGTTGCGTGGCGATCCGCGCGGTGGTCTTCGATTACTTCGGCACGCTGACGACCAGGACGCCGGCCGCCGTGTGGGACGAGCACGCCGCGCGCAGCGCGGCGCCGCTCGGCATCCCTGCGGCCCGGTGGCGGCAGGCCCTCGACGAGTCCTGGGCCGAGCGCGCCACGGGCAGGCTCGGCGGCCTGCCGGAGACGTTCGCGGCGCTGGCACGGCGCTGCGGTGCCGACCCCGCCCCGGACGCCCTCGCCGCCGCCTGCGCCGCCCGCCGTGCCTGCGAGCGGGACCTTATCCATAACCTGCGCCCCGATACCGAACGGACCCTCCGCATCCTGCACGCCAACGCGATCCCCGTCGGGGTGCTGAGCGAGTGCTCGGTGGAGCTGGCCGAGGCGTGGCCGTCGCTGCCGATCGCCGGCCTGGTGACCGCCAGGGTCCTGTCGTTCGAGGAGGGCCGCCTCAAGCCTGACCCGGAGCTGTTCCGCACCGCCACCCGCCGCCTGGGCGTCAGGCCGCAGGAGTGCCTGTACACCGGGGACGGCGGGGACGGCGAGCTTCCCGGCGCGTCGGCCGCCGGGATGACGGCCTACCTGCTGCGCGACGGCGACCGCGATGACGGCAAGGCCCGCGACCGCGAGAGGCGCTGGCCCGGCCCCGTCCTGCCCGGCCTGACCGGGGTCCTGTCGCTCCTGGGCCTGCCCGTCCCCTGAGGCACCAGGAGCTAGCGCGCGGTCATCTCGCGGCCTGGCTGCGGAGCCAGGCCGCGACGCGGGGCCCAGCTCGGTAATGCCCTTGTAGGCGGCGATGTCGGCTGGGAGCTCCTCCAGGACCGCGACCAGGCGGCTCGCCCAGGCCGGGACTCCCGCGAGGTCGGCCAGGGACAGCAGGCGGGTGTCGATGAGGAACAGCACGGCATCGGACGTCTCCAGGCCGACCACGTGCTGCACCTCGGCCCGCAGGCTGACCCGCGCGCCGAACTCCGCTCCGTCGGTGGCCATGACGCGGGCGGCCTCGGGCATCCAGGCCGCGTGGTTGTCGAGTGACTTATCCAGGGTCCGCCCGGCCTGCAGGCCCCAGTTGACTCGCCGCAGGCACTGCCCCGCCTCCAGTCGCGCCAGCAGCGCCTCGGCGCGGGCGAACACCCCGTCGGCGCTGGCACCGGGCACCGGGCCGTGGATCTCGGCGAAGCTCATCCCGGCGGTGAACGGGAACGACCAGCCGGACGCGAAGGTGACCAGGCCCGCGTCGGCGTGCAGGCGCCCCTCGCGCCGGTCCAGCAGCACCAGGTCCTCGGCGACCTGCGTGCCGATGTACTGCAGCGGACCGCAGGGCAGCGTCGCGTCCTGGCCGGCGGTGAAGTCGCCGGTGATGCCAAGGCGCCGGTTGGCCCAGTGCCACCGCCGGCCGTCCTCGGCGAGGGCGAAGTCCCCCGGGTACCCGGCGGCCAGCGCGCGCATCACGTACCGCAGGGCGTCCCACTCGGCGGCGCGCATGTGCGCCGCGGTCACCAGCATGGCGGGGCGGCGGGCCAGGACGGCGCGGCGCTCGGCGATGAAGTCCTCGTAGTCGCCCCCGGCGTTCATGACCGTCTCGCCCCACGTCCCGGCCTCGGTGCGGCGCAGGCCGGGGGCGGGCTCCAGGTTGGCGGAGTACCGGTAGGCGTCCCGGCCCAGCGGGAACGGGAAGTCGCGGACACGGCGGGGAAGGGGGCCGGCGGTCATAGCGGCAGTCCCAGCTCCTGGCCGGCCGCGCGGGAGACGCACGGCATGATCCACTGGCCGCTGGCCTTCTCGGCGTCGGTCAGCACCAGGTCGCGGTGGTCGACCGCGCCGCTGGCCACCGGCAGCCGGCACTCGCCGCACACGCCTTGCCGGCACAGGCTGGGCACGTCGATGCCCTCGCGCTCCAGGGCCTCCAGGAAGGTCTCGGCGGCGCAGATGGCGACGTGCCGTTCGGAATGAAGGAGCCGGGCACGGAACGGGGCACGGGGGCCGTCGGCGGCGCCGGCGAAGGCCTCGGTGCGGACTCGGCGCCGCGGCCAGTGCAGGGCGCTGGCCGCGGCGGTCACGGCCTCGGTCAGGCCGGGCGGCCCGCACGCGTACAGCTGGGTGCCCAGCGGCTGGGCGGCCAGGGCCGGGCCGAGGCTGGCCCACAGGGCGGCGCGGCCCTCGCAGTCGTGCAGGCGGGCGCCGCACAGGCCGCGCAGCTCGGCCAGGTGCGGGGCGCGGCCGGGCCGGTGGGCGTACCAGAGGGTGAAGTCGCCGCCCCAGCGCACGTGCCAGCGGGCATGCGACAGCAGCGGGGTGATGCCGATCCCGCCGGCCACCAGCAGGTGGCGGCGGGCGGTCGCGACGGGCGCGAAGCCGCTGCGCGGCGGCAGTGCGCGGACCTGCTGGCCGCGGCGCAGCGCGTGCGCCCAGGCCGAGCCGCCCTGGCTGCGCGGGACGCGCAGGACCGAGACCGTGTAGGCGGCCGGGGACTCGCCGTCGCCGGTCAGGGAGTAGGAGCTGACGCGGCCGGCCCGCCAGCGCAGCCCCAGGTGGCTGCCGGGCCGGTAGGACGGCAGCCGCCCGCCGCCCGGCGCGGCGAGGGTGAGCTGCCGGACGCCGTCGGCGACCTCCTGGGTGGCGGTGACCACGAGCACCAGCTCTGGGCGGCCATCGGTCAATGGCGGGGCCCGGCCCGACGGCCAGCCGAGGTAGGCCGCGTGGCGCCGGGAGAACCGGGTGTCGACGGTGAGGACGGCCACGCAGCCGGGGCAGGTGACGGTCCCGCCGAGGGCGGCAACCGCGTCGAACGGCCGCCCGCAGGTCACGCAGTAGACCCGCCGCACGGCGGGGCCGGTGACGTGCTCGCCCGTGGCCTCGACGGCGACCGGGACGAGCTCCTCGCTGCAGGCCCCGTGCTCGCGGGCCAGCGACATGGCGCGCATGACGACCGCCTCCGGGCCCGCCAAGATGATGCGGACCCCGGTGCGGCACTCCCCGATGAGCCGCCCCAGTTCCGCCTCGGCCGCCGGGCTCCACTGGGCGGCGAACCCGGCCCGCTGGACGGGGACCTGCGGGTCCGCGGTGGCCAGCAGCTCCTCCGCCCGCTGGCGTGCCTGCTCGCCGAACCAGCAGGCGAGGTAGCACGCGGCGGCGGGCAGCTCGGGGGGGCGCCATCGGGGAACGCTCGCCCACTGCAGGTCGGCAGTCGTCATTGGCTTCCGGCTCCTGTCCACTTTGACCAGCACAAGTAGGAGAAGTGTACGGTCGCACGGTTCCGCCGCCTTGTCGGGCACGTTACGGACGTGTTTCGGGCGGCTCCCGGGCGTGTCCCGTCCCGTGACGCTGATCGCCGCCCGGTCCGCCCGGTCCGGGCGGAACGCCGCGTGCCGGCGATCTGCGCCACCGCGTCATGAGGAGGTGGGACCGGAATACGAGCGAAAGGGGCCACAGGGCCTCTGACCTCCTAGTGGCCAGGTCGGCGTAAGGAGCTTTTCACAGCCAGTAAGCTGCTCTTGCCCCGTGTTGTCCCGGATGACCCGATGAGGCCCGTTGACATCGATCGACCGCACCGCATACCCGCGGTTCAAGCGGACGATGTCGGCTCGCGAGGTCGCCGACGTGTTCACGCCGTCGGCTAAGGAGATCGAGTGGGCGCGGGGCAAGACCGTGACCGCGCCGAACACGCTCGCGCTGCTGGCCTGGCTGAAGTCCTTCCAGTACCTGGGGTACTTTCCCGGGCTGCATGAAGTGCCCGGGCCTGTGCTGGCGCACGTCCGCAGCGTGCTCGGGCTGGCTGAGGACGTAAGGGCGGAGGTCGACGCGGACCGCACGGGGAAGCGGTACCGGGAGAACATCCGCCTGCGCCTGGGAGTGAAGTCTGACAAGGCGGCGTCGCGTGACGTTGCGGAAGCTGCGGTCCGCGCGGCCGCGCAGTCCAAGGACAACCCTGCGGACTGCTTAAAATTTCGGCCGGGCCGTGCTGGACGATCCGCAACACGAACCCCTTGCGTCCCATCCACGATGAAGAGACGATGATAGGGCACAAAAACCGAAACGGCCGGGAGTGTGGCAACTCCAGGCCGTCAGTGTAATTCGGTGCCGACGGCTGATACCGCCGGTCAATTTGTGCGTCCCTTTTCAACTTGACCCACAAAGGAACGCTTCCGTGACATCATACAGCGCCGGCAAGATCCCGCCAAGGGATCACCGTTCGTCGCGCGCCCCGGGCACTCCGTCCGGCCCCGTGCCGGCACCGCGCCGGGAGGGCGATGCCATGAGTCCCGCACCGGCCCGACCCAGGATCAACTCCGGCGGTTGGAAGCACTACGTCAATGACGACTGGTTCGACCGACCCGAGCTGGCTCGCGATCCCGACCTCGAACGGCTCGCATTCCGCCTCGAGCGGCTCCGCCAAGGAGAAGCCCTACGCCCTCGCCACCAACGAGGAACTGATGGCCGCCCTGGGCATCAGCAAGAACACCCTGGCCGCCCTCCTGAACCGCTACGAGCTCGCCGGCTGGGGGCGACGCGTCCTGATCCCCGCCGGACAGGGTCGGGCCACCGGACGACTCGGATTCGTCCTGTTCGTCCGACCGACCGACCGACCGGTCGCCACCCCGGCATCCTTCGACCAGGTCGTCAAGATGATGCTTGCGGACATCAATCGCACCAAGGGCCGGCCGAGGACCGTCCCCTTCGCCTATCCCGGACCGGATCGGTCCCCAATTCCTGGGGACCGTGGTCCCCAAATCCTGGGGACCGACGCTCCCCAAATTTTGGGGACCGCCCTTTATAAAGAGGAAGAAGTTACGGCGCAAAAAACAACAACGACAGGCGAGTCGTCGTCGTCGTTTTTCACTCCATCCAATCAGACCCGAGACCCGGGACCGCCGGATCGCGCCGAGTCCCTCGGTCCGGTTGCCGGCGAATCCCATCCGGCAGACGCATCCACCCATGTCGAGGCCGAGGCCCCTCCCCCGGTCCCCGAGCTGCCGGCGGAGCTGGCCGTGCACCGGGCCTTCCTGATCGCGATCCTCGCCCGGTTCGCCGCCTTCTTCGGCAAGCCGCCGGACCAGGCCCGTCCGATCCTGATCGGCCTGTGGGGCGAGTTCCGGGCCAAGGCCAAGGCCCTGGGATTCGCGTTCGACGTGCGGTGGCTCGGCGAGGCCCTGGACGAGACCGAGAAGGCCAAGGCCGGCCGGAAGATCAAGGGGAGTCCCTGGGTGTACTTCCGGGGGATTCTCGACAAGTACGCCGAGCAGGGAGGCCCGGTGCGGGACGGCCCGACGGAGCACCAGGCGCGTGCGACGCTGGAGGAGTTGGCGTGCCGTGGCTGGACGATCGTGCTCAAGCCCGACGGGACCGCGGCCCGGGGAAAGCTCCGAGGCCGAAGCGTGTGGGTGGGAGGAGCTGCCGGAGTCGCTGCGTCGTCGGATCAAGGAGCAGGAGGGACCGATCCGCGGCTGGCTCAAGGCGCGCGAGACGGCATCCCAGTCGTGGAACCCGCGGTGTTGAACGGAGAGTGGGCATCGCATGCCGGCAGTGACGTCCGCCGCGATGCGAACGGTTAGTCCCGGCCTGCCGCCGATCCTGGCCTGGCCCGCGCGACGGGCCGCGGGTTGATGTCGGCGACCGGGCCGGCGATGGGACCTAGTGTCGTACGATACCATGCACCCCGGGCGCCGAGCTGGGCATTGAACCCGATGTCACTGGAGGCTTGTCCCATGTCCGCGTCGAAGAAGATCCGCCTCAAGGGCGTGAAGATCAACACGCTGATCCCGGCCGCGTCGCTGGTGGGCCTGGTCCCGCCGGAACCGCAGCCTGCGGGCACCCCGGTGATCGACCTGGAGATCGAGGGATCGCCGCTGGTGATCCGAGCGACGCTGAACGGCAAATCGGTGCGCCGTGCGCTGAAGATGATCGCGGAACATGGCGCCGACGGGGTCAACGCGCTGTTGCAGGGGAATCTCAAGCCGTCGGCCACCGAGGGCGGCCCGTACATCCTGGATACGGCCGGGTTGGCGGTGACGCCCAAGGTGGCGAAGGCGGAGGGGCCGGTGCGAGCGAACCGGCGCGGCTGAAGCGGCGGTCGTCGCCGATCCAGCCGGTCCGCCGGACCTCCAGGCCCCTGCCCTGCCCCGCCCCTCGGGCGGCCGCGGGACCCGTTCCCCGGGCGGATAATCGGCACCGAGCGGAGCGTCAGGACGTCGCCGAGCCGGCAGGGTTCGCGCCGGCGGCGTGGCCCGGCCGGTCGTGAATCTCGAAGCGATCGCCGCGGACCTGGATGACGTATCCGGCGAGGTATCGATTGACCAAGGCCTCGACGATCTGGGACTGGTTGACGCCTTCCCTGACGGCTGCGGCGCGATCTCTGGAGGGCCTCGGCGCTGATGACGACGGAGGTACGGGAGCGTGCGGGTGCAGGCGACTTCGCGGGCAGTTTGGGCGATCGCATCGGAGCATCTCCGGATCCGAGAGTATGGGCGTGAGCCCCCGGGTGACGAGCCGCGGAACCCCGCCGATGCATCATCGTCGCGGAGAGTATGCGGTCAGGAGCGGAAGCGCGTCGGCGCGTGCGCGACGGCGAGCCTGGCGACGGTCGCGGAAACTGTTGGGGCCGGTCGGACCGGTCGACGACGAGGTCGTCGAGCGCCCCCGGCCGGCCCGTCCACGACCAGCCTCCGGGTTCAGGCGGCTTCGACGCGCCCGGTATCCCGGGAGACGGCCTGGGCCTGCTTGGTGGCCTCCCGGAGCGTGGCGATCAGGTCATCCGGGCTGTAACCTTCCGGCAGGCCGCCGATGATGACCTTGCGCCCGTTCTTGAGCTTGAACTCGTGCCGGACCGTCTTCGCCGCCGACATCGGGCTGCCGGCCTTCCTGGCCCGGATCGCCTCGGCCGCCTCATCCCGCGTCAGCCGCTCCGAGACAATCTGCGTGGCGATCTCGACCTGGTCCTCGGCCCGGTCGAGCCGGCCGACCTCGCAGGCCGTGGCCGCCGGCAGAGTCCCCTGCTCCACGAGCCCCTGCACCGGCTCGGGGAGGTCGAGCAACGCCAGGGCCCGCGGACGGAGGATTGCGTCAGCGAGAGTCCCCGGCCGAGCTGGCGGGCGGACCAGCCGTTGATCTCCATCAACCGGTGGAAGGCTTTCGCCTGCTCGATCGGCCGCAGGTCCTCTCGTCCAGGTTCTCGATGATCTGCATCACCAGGAGCTCCGCCGGCGTGGGGGGGCCGTCGTGGATGATACACGCGACGGTGGGCATCCCGGCCACCCCCGCCGCCCGCCAGCGCCGCTCGCCGGCGATGATCGTGTACCGGCCCTGTTCCTCGCGCCAGGCGACCCGGATCGGCTGGAGTTGGCCGGTGGCCTTCAGGGACTCGGCGAGCCGGGCGATGGAATCCGGGTCGAACTCCTCGCGAGGCTGGTCGGGGTCCGGGGCGATCCTGTCCAGGGACCTCGGCCACGTTCTTGACCTTCACCAGGCCCTGGAGCTTCGCCGGCGTCAACCGGGCCGGCATTCGCCGCGGCCGGGCCGGCGCCGAAGATCGTCCCCTTGCCCATGCTCTCGTCGGCGTTGGGCCCGCGGATCGCATCAGCTCGTCGAGCTTCCCCATCACGCCACCTCCCGGAGTTGGTCGGCCGTCTCGATCCGGCCCAGGATCTCGCCGGCCAGGGCCTTCATGGCCTTGGCGGCCGCGGCACGCGGCTTATAGGCGGCGACGGTTGTGCGTGCGCGATGGCCTCCGGGAAATCGGCCGCCCGGGGGACCCGCGTCTCGAAGACGGCCTCGCCATATATCGCCCGCAGCCGCTGATCGTACATCTGATGGAGCGTCTTCCTGGCCTCATACATCGTGATGAGGAAGCCGAGGACCCGCAGGCCCGGGTTGGTCCGGGATTGGACCAGGCCGACCGATTCCTGGACATCGACGATTCCCTGGGCGCCGTAATCTTCCGCTTGCAACGGGACGATCAGGGAGTCGGCGGCCGTCAGCGACGCCCAGGAGCACATGCAGAGGTTCGGGGGGCAATCGACCAGGATCAGGTCGTATGACGCGCGGACCTCGCCATCGAGGAACTCGCGGAGCCGGTCCTGGGACTCCGGGTCGGCCAGATGGGGATCGGGAACGTTGAGGGAATTCGCCCGCCGCGATCCCGGAACAAGGTCAATCCCATGGATCCCCGTCGGTTTGATGACCTGACCGGGGAACGGCTCGTCGCCGGCCAGCATGGCGGCGATGGTCGTTGCGGGGTCCAGCCCCCGCGTGGTCTGAGGCCCCCAGAAACCTTGGGTCAGCGACGCCTGGGGGTCGGTGTCGATGAACAGGACTTTCTTGCCGGCCTGGGCGAGCGTCCCGGCCAGATGGTGGCACGTGCTGGTCTTGCCCACGCCCCCCTTCTGGTTCAGGAGGACGATCGTCGGCATGGCGCGGCTCCGCTACGAAACGGCCGGTGAGTCACCGTGACTCAACTGCTGTCTGCCGCCAGTATCGACCGCCTCACGGGGCGGACTCCAGCAACGGCCGAGGAGTACGACCGGGCCGGCGCCGACCACCGAGGCCGTGGTGAGTCACCGTGACTCACGCGACGTGCCGACCATCCAGGGCTGGGGTGAGTCACCGTGACTCACGCCGAACGGCCCAGGATCGCTCAGGAGGATGTCGTCGGCGATCGACGATGGATGAGATGCCCGCCGCGGCGATCGGGGTGAACACGGGTGGGCAGAGCAGGGGGGACCACCGAGCATCAGCGGTCCCGTGCACCCGCCCGGCCGGGTCCGCGAACTCGCCCAGGCTTCGACTCCAGGCAGCCCGGTTGAAGGAGCCAATCGCGAGGTACGATCCTGTCATGAGAAAAACGGAAGCGACTCGCTTCCAGATAGGACTCGACGAGTTCGACGGCGACCCATCGGAGACCGAGTGATCCGCGACCGCGCCCGTCGTGTTCGACCCCGCGAACGGATCGAGCACGATGTCACCGTCCTCTGTGAGGAGCTTGAGGAAGAATTCGGGAGGGCCGCGGGGAAACGAGCGGGATGGATTTTGAGAACCGCGGACCTGCATCGCGTAGTATAGGAGTCATTGGCGGCATTGTTGCCGACTTGAGCAGGTCTGCCGGCGGTTCATCCTCGATCACGTTCGGGGGGATAGAGCCCCCGGGATCGACGCCGCTGAAGCTCGACTTGATGTTGTGGCCCGAGGGGCGTACGGTCCGGCGTATCCCCTCTTGTTGAGCCGTTCCATGTCCTTGCTGTACGGCTTGAGGACGGTCCGATTGTTCGCCTTGGGCCAGGGTGTCTTGGACAGCCACCACACGTATTCCACGGAATCCCGGAGGCGAATCCGCCGGACCGTCACCCACTCGGCCGGCATGGGCATCTTGGCCGGGTTGTACCAGAAACACTCCTGGGCCAGGTGGAAGCCGACGTTCTCGACCAACTCGATGAGCAACTTGAAATGGTAGAGCGAACGGGTCGGCACGCCGGGGTTATAGCTCCCCCCGATGTTCAGGACCAGGCTTCCGTCCGGAGCCAGGACGCGGAAGATCTCCCGGCCGAAATTGCAGAACCAATCTACATAATCAGATTTGTCTGCATTTCCATATTCTTTCTTGAAATGCAGGGCGTAAGGCGGCGACGTCAGGACGACGCTGATCGAATCATCGGGCAAAGACTTGAGGAGGGAGAGCGAATCTGCTAGATACGCGTCACCGAGAGTTGTACTGTAATATGGCGAGAAACCGGGGACCGTCAGCCGGCCCTTGCCGTGGAAGATGAACTGGTTCTGCAAGGCACCGGCGCCGTTCCGCTGCTCATTCATCCCGCTCGCAAAAAAGTCGTCATCATCACCGATCTCCGACGCATCCCGGCGATCCAGGTTCTCGACTATTATACTCTAATTGGCTTGGTTAACATTGTCAACCAATTCTCCTGGCGACCCGCCCGATTTCTCCGATTGGATCTCGCAGGCCGAGGCGGCGCAGCTTCGCAACGTTTCGCGGCAAGCGATCTCGAAATTAATCCGCCTGGGACGCCTGAAGACATTCGAAGTGGGCGGCCATGTCTTCGTGAGCCGGACCGAGATCCTGAAATTTCGGCCGAGAAACGCCGGAGACCGATGTCCTCCGAAGAGACCAAGGAACTCGAACGAATTCTCGGCGCGTTGGCCCTGTGCAGCCCGAAAACGCGGCACGAAGTCTTTCAGCGACTCAGGGTCGAATATCCCATCCACCCTCTCGAAGCAAAGCTGGGTGCACCGGCTGAAGTCATCTTGGAGGCGATCGATCCGGCCGGACCCTTGACCCTGCGAGGCATCAGGGGGGTGCTTGCGGAGTCGGCATTCGAAATCAACGTCGTGAAAACTCGTAGGATGGGAGAGCTTGGCCGCCACGAGCGATCCGCCCTACGATTACCTGCTCGATGATGGTCGCGGGACAATCAGGTCCAGGTCAAGTTGCAGCGGAAAAAAGCGGACAAGCCGATGATGGCTAGTGAAGGATATCGATGGCTATCGAGTGCGATGTACGTTGTCGAAACCCAACGGACGCGTGGCGGAAAAGACACGAAGACCGGCGAAAATACCCGCCCCTATCGATTCGGCGAATTTGACATCTTGGCTGTCGCCACCGAGCCTTCCAGTCAGAGGTGGGACACTTTCATGTACACCGTTGCGAGATGGTTGATTCCCGTCCCCGGTTCCGTTCATCTGATCTTGAAGTTCCAACCGGTGTCGCCGACCCCGAATGACGACTGGACTGACAGTTTCGAACGCTGCGTTGACTGGCCCCGGTCCGGACTAAACAAGACCATCGCCGGAATACTCATTCCTGATCCTGGGAAGAGCCCTCCCCCAGAAACCCCATAGTTCGAGAAGACGGCAAGGCCTTAATCCCCGCCGGCCCGTCCGGGTCCGGCCCCCACCCCCCCAGAGGGCCGGCCTCCCTGCCGGCCCCGCCCGCCGCGGCCTCGTGCCGCGGCTCCCGCCCGCGCCGACCGCCCGGCCCAACTCGACCGGCCCGCCCGCCGTCCGCCGCACTCGGAGGGCCGGCATCCTGCCGGCCACGCCGCGCCGACGCCGCCGGTGCCGCTCGAGCGGCACCGCCCGGAGGCCTCCGCCGCGACGATCTGCGCCGCGACCGTCACCGCCTGGGCATTGAAAGCAATGCCTGGGACCATCGCCGGCGACGGCCCGCCCGTCCGCCTGACCGACCGCCACGACGCCGACGGCCGCGGCCGGACGGCCCGCCCGCCGGGACGCCGAGCTGCTCGAGCACGACCTGGGCGATGACGCGGGCATTGCGCGGGGATCCTCGAAGCCCATGGCGTCAGGCCACCGCTCATCGCATCATTCCCAATGCATTGGGGAGGACCTGCGGTCGGCAAAGACACGCTGACGCGGGCGGACTTCGCCGGCTGGTAGCGCATCGGCTTGCGGGGCGTCGATCGCCTTCTGATCAGCCCACCCCGCTCCAGCAGGGGTCACGCCGCCGCCGTCCGGGTCGCTGCGCTGCGGCCGGGTACGGCCGACCCCGGCCAGGCGTCGTCATGCCCCCTGCTAAATCCGCTGCCCCTGGGGCCCGGCATCCGGGCCCGGATTCGGCGGGCATCGGCCCGCCGGCTCGGCCCTCACCCCCCAAGCACCACCGGGGGGGGTTCGGGCCGCAGGGAAAAGTGGAAGCGGCGAGTACGCCGCGTTTCGTGTTGAGTGGGGGTTAAAGGGAAGGAGAAAGGGGCGCCCCCCGCGGCCGCCATCCGGGCCGGCCCCGCCCCGAAGGCACGTCGGGCATCGTGCCCGCCGGAATGCAGGCCCGCTCGTTGCGGCGTCGCCCCGCGGCCCCGCCGCCCGCCTCGTTGGGCGGTCGGCATCCTGCCCGCGATCGCCCCGCCCGGCATCCTGCCCGCGGCCCGGCCGGCTCGTCCTGGCGGCCGCCGTGGTCGCGCCCGGCCCGCCGGTCGGCAGCCGCGGCCCGCCGCCTCATCGTTTTACCATGCCACTCATGCGGCCTATCTGCATGTCCTCAGTTCATGTTTTTCGGTAGCACACACGCAGTTTTCTCGGGGAAAACGGTGGTTTTTCCGCATCTGCCGGTTTTTCGGGTTCCACCGCCCTGCTGTACTTTGGTACAATCGCGGCAGCCCGGCCGGGTCGTCCGGCCGGAAAAAATGGCCGCGCGAGGTGCTGGTAACACCCCCGCGGCCGGGTCCGCAAGCTGTGTTGGAGCTCACGTCCCATGGCCACTGTAGCAGATCCTGCGCGCCCGTCGGCGCCGCCCCGCCCCCCGTCCGTCACGGCATGAGCCGGTTGACCATCCGCATCAACGGCACGGATTACCGCCTCCGCCCCTGCCCGCCCGAAGCGGGTATCCTCGCAGCCTGGTCGCTGCGCAAGATCGGCACGGACGCCCCGCCCGCTACATCGTCGCGGCGCCGAAGGGCGCCCGCCCGTTGCACCTGCCCGGATCACGAACGGTCCGGCTGGACGTGCAAGCACCTCGGCGCACTGCTGGCCCCGGCCTGATCCCGGACGCCCAAGGCCCGGCCTCCGCCGGGCCCGGCGGCTTCATGCCAAGAATGCCCGCCACGCCATCGCCCAGGCGAAGGCCATCCTCGAAGAAGCCCGCCAGCACCTGGCGGAAATCGCACCGCCCGCCCCCGCCCCGTCGCCTGCCGGAAGGTTGGCAGCCCGGCGGTGTTCCGCCTCTTCGCCTCCGAGTTCAACCAGGCGGTCCGCGCCACGTCGCCCGCATCGGCCGCGGCGGCTACGAGATCTGCGATGGTTGCGGGATGGATTTCGACATCCAGATCAGCGGCGATCCCAATTTCTGCCATGCGTTGCCGAAGGAGGTGATGCATGAACACGTCATTACTCAATCACGTCAAGGCCGAAGCCATCCGGCAGCGCGAGCGAGGCGGTTCGCATGCCGCCTTCGTCGCGGATCAGCTCGAGCGCATGGCGCAGCTCATCCTGTTCACCGGCGCGGAAACGCCCGGGCAATACGACGATCGCGTGTTCGCCAACGAGGAAGCCGTCAAGGAGCAGCACTTCGAGCGCGGCTACCAGGAAGGCCGGGAATCCGTCCTCCGCTATCGGAACCCGTGCACCAACTAGCCGCCCCCCCCATCCGCATCCCGTCGCCCGCCCGCCCCGGTCGGCACGGGCCGAATCGGGTGCCGCGAGAAGTCCGGTCGGTCCGGACCCGATCGCGGCGCCGCACGCCATGCACCAGGAGATGAGACATGCCCAGACCGACGAGAGCACCGACGGCAATCCCGCCGATCCCCTCGAGGAGTCGAGGGCACCCGAGGTCAACCTCTGCAAGTCACGGTCCAAGACCTGATGGAAGAGCTCCGCGACCGTGGGCTATCGGCTTCATCGCCGTCAGCTCGAAGCGGGCGACCCCGGCCCGGCCGAGCCCCTGCGATCGAGGCCATCAATACCGAGTCCTCGCGCAGGAACTGGAGCGGCGCGGCTGGGAGTGTTCCCGCCGATCGTCGACCGACCCCGACAACGACGCCGCCCCCGGACCGGCCGGTTGTCCCGGCCGGCGCCGAGGCCGGAGACCACGCACCTGGAGACTCACCCCGACTAGTCACCGTCACGATCCACCAAGCCTGGCTGGCCCGGCCCGACGCCTCCGGCGGGTCATGGCGCTGTTGGCCGGCCTTGAGATGCCGACGCCCCCGATGGCGGCAGGCGAAGCCCGGTCCGTCCCCGCCGCCCATCACCCGTCGCCCGCCACCCGACGACGGAGGAGGATTCTTACCCGGAAGCATCCCCGGCCCGGTCCCCGGGCCGGCCGGATCGGGGCGATGCCTGGGAGCCCCGGCCGACGAGCCGACCCGACGCGCCGGCCGACGGGAGAGAGCTCCTCGGCTGGGCGTCGAAGCAGGTCCCAGACATGAGGGGCCCCGATGGCTACGGCAAGAAGAAGGGCCTGCACACGAAGATCGTCGAATGGGCGCCCCAGCAGGTCTCGGCGGCCTACCGGTTCGCCCGCCGGCACTCTACGACCCGATGACCGAATTTTCCTGCCCACGCCTCGGGCCCGTTCGCGGATCGGCCTGGGCCTGGTGCGAGAAGGCGGCACCTCAACCGATGGACCGCCGGGCAACGGCGGAGGTCTCAAGGACACTGGTATGCAGGAACTTACGGCGGCGGCCAGGACCAAGGCGGATCGGCCATGAATCTAACCTCGACCCGCCCGGCCATCCTGGGCGGGTCGTTCGTTTTGGCAACCGGCCCGGCCGTTGCTTACAAGCCCAAGGATGGCTTACCGCATTCCGAGGGATGGTTTGGACCCGACTACCGCATTCCGGGGGATGGAAGTACCGCATTCTGAGGGATGGTTTACCGCATTCCGGGGGATGGTTTGAGGCGCCCATACCGCATTTCGGGGGATGGTTTGAGAACCTAAATCGTTGACACTCATAGCTTTTCGGAGCCGTAACTTATTGCTATAACCTTGATAACTCGCAACAACAGGGCGGGTGTTGTTGCTCTTCTCTGAAGTCGAGGACGGAGAAATGGGACTCGCTCGAACCCCGGAACGCCAGGACATCCGCGAACTCGCCCGACTGATCGGGCGAGACGAGATGAACCTGGCCGAGTTCCCGATCACACTCCTCACCGAGCGGGTCCCGGACGGCCTCAAGACCATCGAGTTCCAGGCCGGAGCAGGGAAGCTCGTCGTCTCGGGAAGCGACGACTATGGACTCCCGACTGCGGCCGACGGCGATGTCATCGTCGGCCTCATCCAGCTCACGAAGATCCGGAATGACTTCACCGACCCTACGGTGGATTTCACCCGGTATGAGCTACTGAAGATCCTCGGATGGCCGGACCGAGGGGCCTACTACCAGAGGCTGGACGACTCGCTCCACCGCTGGGTCGGGGTCACCCTCCGCTATGACGAGGCCTGGTGGGACAACGAGATCAAGTGCCGCGTCAACGCGGCCTTCCACATCCTCGAGAGCGTGGTCATCGATCGAGCCGTCGGTGAGGAAGAAGCTCAAGGCCCGAGGCCGGCGGCAACTCCCCTCCTCGCAATTCACCTGGAACAAGATTTTCTTCCGGAGTTGCCAGGCCGACAACTTGAAGAGGCTCGACCTCGAGACCTACCTGTCGCTCGAGAGTGCCGTCTCGAAACAGATGTATCGATTCCTCGACAAACGCTTCTACGTGCGCTCCGAGTGGACCTTCGACCTCCGAGCGTTCGCATTCGGGCACATCGGCCTGAGTCAGAACTACACGGCGGCCAAGATCAAGGAGAAGCTCCAGCCCGCCATCGACGAGCTGGAAACCATCGGCTTCATCGACAAGATGGACCGCGATTCGCGTTACGAGAAGGTCGCCCGCGGCGAGTGGAAGATCACGCTTGCCCGGAGGGAGGACCCGAAGGGCAGAGGGACGGGAATCACCGCCCGAGATCAACGAACTCAAGCAAGCCCTGATCGCCCGCGGCGTGACGCCGGTCGTCGCCGCCGGGCTTGCCGGGTCCCATCCCACCGAGCATATCCGAGAACGAATCGAGGTGTTCGATTGGCTCTCGGAGAAGAAGGACAGCGCGTTCGAAGAACTCGGGAGGCTATCTCGCCGAATCCATCCGGAAGGGCTACGTCCCGCCGAAATGCTTCGAGTCGAAGACTGCCCGCGAGAAGAAACGGGCCGACGAGCTGGAGCGGACTCGCCAGACCGAGGAAGCCCGGCGACGCACCGAGGCCGAGGAGAGTGCCCGCGAGGAGGCGGAGCAACTCCGCGTGAGCGCCTACCTCGATTCGCTCACCCCCCAGGAGCGAGAGGTACTCCAAGCCGAGGTGCTCGCGAAGGCGAACCCGTTCTTCGCCCAGCAGTATCGACGGAGCAAAGGGGATGCAAAGGGCGAAGCCCGATACCTCAAGCTCATCGTCGAGATACACGTGAGCGGGATTCTCGCCGCCCGGGAATAGGTCCCCTCTACCGCCATTTGTCGATCAGACAACTCGCAACATATAGGGCTGTTAGGGCTGTTCTGGCTCCGAAGGCGTTGGATCGTCGACTCTCTGCCAATGTCCCCGATCGCGACGATCGCGTCCCACGTCGGGTCGTCATGGTCTGAGATGGGCACGCATCAGGACCAAGGTCCCGGGATCGAGGACGACGGAGCGGCCCGCATCCCCTTTATCGCGAAGGACTGCTGTCGGCGGGTCATCTCGATCCGGAGGTCTTGAGGTTCGGGGGCACTAAGGAATGTGATGGCCAATCGCAAGGGCAACCGGTACGCATCTCCCGACTGTACCTGCTCAAGATTGATCAGGAGTGTCTGGGTAGCCGGGTCGTGGTGCCACACGCCTTGGAGGATCGGCGAGCCGGGGCGGTGTAGCCATTGTCGGAAGAACCAGGAGAGGTCGACGCCCGCCGCCTTTTCCATGGCACGCCGGAAGTCGTCGGTCGAGCGTTACCATCACGGCGGTCCGGTAGCACGCCTGTATCCCAGCCCGGAACGCATCGTCGCCGATCACACTGCGAAGCATGTGCAGATCCAGCTCGCCTTCTGGTAGACCAGCGGGCTGAGACGCGGGCTCGGATCGCCGGCATCATGACGGATGACCGTTTCGCCGAGGATTCGTCGCCTCGGCGGCGAAGACGATCTCGCGGGGCCGTCTTCAATGTGCCGACGAACGCCTCGTGTCCAGCGTCCCGCTCGATGAATAGCAGTGCGAAGTACGTCGCGAATCCTTCGCTCAGCCATACGTCGTCCCAGTCGTGCTCGGTCACGGAATCACCGAACCACTGGTGTGCCACCTCGTGGGCCACGAGCTGGGTAGCAGTTCGGGGGTCGAGCGTGTCCTCACCATAGAAGATTGCGCTAGCGTGCTCCATGCCGCCGCTGACTCCCGAGGCCTGGACGGGCCTAACTTCTCGTAAGGATAAGGCCCGATCGCGTCGATGTAGAAGCTGAGCACGCGGCGAATCGACGATTCCAGGGCGACAATGCCGGCCTCGCGATCCTGGGGGAAAAGCCAGATCTGGAGGGGAATGCCGCAGACGATCCCGGCATGTCGCGAAGCGAACCGGGCGATCGCCAGCGCGTTCTGCCAGGATGCGATCGGCACTGACTGCTTCCAGTGGGTGGATCGTCGGCCATCCGCCAAATCGATTTCTTCCTGGAGCAAACCATTGCAAACCACCTGATACCGCGCCGGTGCGGTGACGACGAATTCACTGGTCGCCTTGTCGTATGGGTGGTCGATCGCCGGGAGCCACTGCCGGACCTTGTCCGGCCAGTTGTTGCTGAAGAAAGTCCGCTCGCCGTAACGGTTCGCCCCAATCCGCAAGCCTGCCGCCGGGACGCCGTGGTAGCGGACCGTATAGGTTTGCGTCGCCCCGACCCGGGAGGGGGCTGTCAAGGCGATCTTCAGCCGGTCGAACTGATGCTGAAACCCGACCCGCATGCCCCCTGTGGTCACTTCGGTCACGACCATCCCTCGGTCGCCGGAGAGCGATGCCAGGTCGAGTACGAAGGCATCGAGCCCATCCCGGAGGAACTTCAACTCGATGGTCGTTTCGCCGGTAATCTGGTCCGTGTCATCGCCCAGCGAAAGCCGGAAGATGTAATGAGTCACGTCAATGCCCGGCTGTCGCGGGTACGTGTCTCCAACGGCCCAGGGCACGAACATGCCCAGCGTGCAGAGCAAGCAGATCGATCGTATCATAGGGTTGAATGAGGCGCGGCCGAGCCCATATCCCTCCTCCGATTCATAATGTCCGACAAATCTCGCATGCAAACCCATTGGAGAACAGAGGACATATTCGTTATCATATCGCCCTGACTCGTCCCGCCCCTCTGGCGCAAGGCGATCAGCGACGCGGCAAAACGGCGGGAGGGATGTTCCTATCCTCCGATCCCGGCCATGAGGACACACTGATGGCCACGAGAAAGGTCCGGATCGCCAACATGTCCGGCGAGATCGATGACGAGTCGATCCCCGAGAGGTACGAGCAGTTCTATCGCTGCATTGAGGGGTCTGTACCGGCCCCCAACTGGGATGCGAATGGCAAGCAGAGGGCGTGGGCCAAGGCCCGCCATCGCCTGATCGTCCGCTACTGGCTCGAGTGCCGGTTCCAGAGACAACGCGCGCTCCTTCTCGACGCCAGGAACCCCCAGAAGCCACCCTGGAAGAGCTGGGATGAGACCCTGGCTTCATTCAATAGTATGTTACTCATGTACGGGACGGCCTGTCTAATAGCCCAGGGTACCTATGGCTTTCTCAAGACGGCAGTCAAGGCCCTCGCAGGTTCGGGATCTTCGGATGCTCGTCATCTGGTCGATCAGTGGCGGAACTGGGAGGACTTCCTTGAGAAACTGGGCAGCAAGAGGAAGCTCCTGGAGGAGTGCCACCGCTCGATCCTAGAGCCGGGTCTCGAACAGTGGGTCGTCTATCAGAAGGTCCTCTTAGCAATGGACGCGGTCTATAACTGGGAGGATTTGACCGATTATCAAATCTTCGTCTTCGTAGTCACCGGTCGGATGATGGACTTAGCTACCATCGCCGATGACCGAAGGCGGTTCAATGAGCATTCTCTCAAGACCTGCTTCGAGGACCACATCATCAGGAGGGCTTGAGATGGATGAATCAAGCGGATCGCCGGGCCAAGGGGAATTGCAGGAGATCTACGAAACGCTGCCCGACTTCCCATCCTCATTCGGCCGGGAGTGGGGGAGTGGGGCGGCGTGGGATGGATTCAACGACGACGAAGCGATCCCGACAATCACGAATGGAACAGGTAACACCTCGCGGAAGAGACGGCGGGGCCTGATTGTGCTCTCCTACGCGGCCGCGGCCACCTCCGGGTTCATGGCGGCCTCCCTGCTTTTAATTTTTGCCTGGGGACCGCGTAACGCAACGCAACCGATATCTGATCAGCCAAGGTTCACGAAAGACCTTTACGCTGGCTCCGGAGTCGAAGTTGACAGGAGAAGGGAACTGGAGGATATCTGGTCGAACCCGGAGGGGCTCTCCGATGAGAGCCGGATCAACAAGCTGATCTCCCTCCAGCCCACGATAACCCTCTCGACTCACGAGCTTATAAGCGCTCTTGAAAACGTCCAGGGAAGCCGCACGGCGGAAGAGAAGCGGAGAGAGGTCTTGAACAAGATCGAGCAGTTGCTCGCTCCGAGGAAGGCCCCCGGATTGTGAACGCGATGACCGGCGAAGTTCTTCACTTCAAGAACTGAAGAGGTTTATGTTCACGATGATATCTCAACTCATGATCATGGGCCTGCTCATGGGCGTCCTGGCGAGCCCGATGGACGAGCCGAAGGGACTAGAAAAGGCCTACAAACTGGTTTCCGACGCCGTTGTTGCTATCAGTATCCGACTCGATGATCCGGCGCGACGAGAGGCACGGGACCGGCTTCTTCGTTGGCAACAACATGATTCTGACCAACGAGCACGTCGTCCGTGGCTGTACGAAGAACAAAACAATTATCTATTGCGACCTCGCAGACAAGCGTAATGCCGTCGGTTTCCTCGTTCACTCCGACCCGGGTCTCGACTTGGCGGCCATCCGATTGATCCGGCCTCTGGCGGGTATGCCTCCCGACCCGCTGATCTTAAAGGACACTGTGCGTAAATCCAGTCGGACCCTTGAGGCCCATCGGCCTGATCGGGAGCGGTAATTCGCTAAAGCAGTTCCTGACGACGAGCGGCACGGTCAAGGAACGGCTGAGGTTCGGGGATCGAGCCGACCTGAATCATGCCAGGGAGATCGGCGTCGAACCGCCTCACCTAGAGCAGGACGTGATTCTCTACCTTCTAGACCTCATCGGGCCGATCCGTGGGATGAGCGGCTCCCCAGTGTTTGACGAACTAGGCGAGGTGATCGGCATTTTCTGCGGGCAACTTCGTGACCAAAGGAACCCGGACGCAAAGATGTTCTACTGCGTCTCGGCGGAGCTGATCCAGAACTTCCTCAACGCCGCCGATCAGATGCTCGTGGCCGTACCCCCCGGACAGCTAGTGGACGCCTTCGCCGCCGACGCACCCAAGCCGATCCGCCCCCGTTTCCCTGCGGCCGACGATCCGTACCGAGTCTACACCAGCCGGTTCCAAGGGGCTGCGGTCCCGGACATCCGCGAGTGGAAGCACGTTGCCACCTCACCTCGCTATCTCGTCCAACCCAATGTCCTGAACCTGACCGACCGTTTCGCCCTGGCGATGTTCCCCGCTAACCCACATATCACGCTCCAGGAAGTGTCCACCCTAGTCCGCAACGATGCCTTCGCCTATGCGGTCGTAGCTCCCCCCGGATACCGCTTGACGGAGACTCTCTACCTCCAAGAGCAAATGTTGGTCTCGGTTTACGACAAGCCCGAGATCGGACAGGTCCGAATCACAGCTCAGAAGATCTCTTACCCATGGTCCTACATCCAGCTCCTCCCCGATGGTCGGACACGATTTGCACACGACGGCCCAGGAATGCTGATGGACCGAGCCATCTTCTGTCGGCGCTACACACTGCAATACTTCCAGGAGGACTACGACCTCCGGCCGGAAACGTATGAGATGAACGAACCACCTGTTCGACGCGAGACGGCCAATGCCACTCTCCAGCGCGGCACATTCGATAACCTCTTCGGCGACCCAGCGTCCGGGCTGCCCTATGGGGTTACCCAACTCGAGCATTCCTTCTACCGCTACCGGCATTACGTGATCGAGGGGACGGACCGCTCGGTGGTCCTCCTCTCGATCCTCTCCGACGACAACTTTATCACGATCGACTTTGAAGTCCCGACAGTGAACCTCACGAATCCACAGATCCGGAACAAGAAGACGCTACTCGAACGAGCGATCTTCCCTCTCTCGATCGTCGCTTACCCTTCGCGCTGAGAGTCGGCAATCACGAATGAAGTGGCTGGGTCGCGCCCCAGCAGTGCCGCTGCACACCCACCGGAACGATGCGAGGAGATCCGCTGCCCGCCATTCGGCCCACGCACGCCCGACCTTCGGAAATCTTCGTCCTCGATTCCCAGGGCTTTTTCGCTGTCCGTCGAGACGGGAAGGTTCCGTGACCGATCGCTCGGGGCGAGAACCGGGTCGAGATCGGCCGTCGCTGCCCATCACCATCCGACCCATAATCAGACGCCATGATTGCATGACGTTGGTTGGTCGCGTGATGAAAAGTGGCCTGAAGGCGGTCGGGAGCCTCCTAGATCTCGTCTCGGGCGTATGTTCCGGGATGGTTTCGAAAATTCTTTTCGAGTTTTTGCCATCCCGGTGCCGTGATGGTGTGGAATGAGTCAGAGGGGTGAGAATACCCCGGATTCGGCCAACCACGAATTCTACCGCTCCTGCTTGGTGAACCATCCTGTTAAGTCGGGGCGGCGCCTCAACTATGAGCGTCCTGCCGCTGCGCAAACCGAAGGGAGGTGGATAGCGAGCTCAGGTTGGAACGGAAGCCGGCTTGAATTCGAGATGGAAAAAGCGAGGCGACCGGATGTAACCAGCATCCGACCACCTCGAGCACCGCGTTCGATCCGCTGTGGCAGTGAACCGTTTCTTCGGTTCTGGATGGGTAAGCAGCCAGAACCGAGCCCGTGAAAGGACCGCGCGACGGCCTTCATCGGTGGTGCTACGCGCATTGTAGCACTCGGTCGCCGCGAGGTCTCCACGAAAGGAGGTCCGGCGTGGTCATCAAGTTCTATCTCTGCCAGTACAATCGGGCTCGCGCGGTCGCCCCTCTCGACGACCCGCATGGCCGAATTCGTGAGCCAACAGAAGGCTCTGTACTCCGTATCGGAGAGCAGCTCCGGGTTCATCTGGCGGCTCACTGACCCGGCCGACGGGTCAGGGTCCGTCCGCCCGTTTGAGGACAACCAGATCCTGGTTGGTCTCTCCGTATGGAAGGATATGCCGTCGTTGGAGTCGTTCGTCCACGGCCCGGCGCACGCCGATTTTTTCCGCCGCCAGCGGGCCTGGTTCGAGTCGCACACCAGCTCGGGCTACGTCTTGTGGTGGGTCCGGGCGGGCCAGGTGCCCACCATCGCCGAGGGTGAAGAGCGGCTCGCGCACCTGCGGATGCACGGACCAAGTGCTCATGCATTTGAATTCAATATTCCACTTATGAATTCGTCCGCCATCATCGAGACATGCCCTACGATCACTAACTGCCTTCCGCCTCCCGGTGAGCGGCAGGAGCCCACGCCGCACATCACCGCTGAACCAACGTGGTTTCACGACTTCCGCCTCGTGGACAACGGGTGGGAAATGGCAACGCTCTCGGCGCAAGCATTGAGCAACGAAGCGGATCGGGCTGACTGCACCCCGATCGAAGACATCCGCTTCCTCACCTGATTCGCGGGTCGTTCGCTTAAACACCGGGTTCCTCGGCTTCCAATCCAGGGCTATCTTCACGCGGGACTCTTGAGAATGCAAAATTCACAAAATCTATATATGCAAACTACTATAACTCAGAGTGCGACGTGGACGGACCGTCCATTGTCCGGATCGGTGAACGGGCAGGTTCGGGATGCGGTTCCACAACTGGGGAAGGATCTCGCCACGGACCAACGATCGCGTGGGAAGCACTCGCGGCTCAAACGACTCTATCGGCGTCTAGTGCCCCGGTGGCACTTTGCCATGCTGAACGACGTCCAACGGAACATCGCCTTCGAAAAGGCACTCCAGCAGCTCGACCTGCGGGGCAAGGTGGTCTTGGACATCGGTTCCGGATCCGGCTTGCTCGCCATGATAGCAGCTCGCCTGGGTGCTGATGCGGTGATCTCCTGCGAGGCGGTGCGGCCGATTGCGGCGATGGCCCGTCGGATCGTTAGGGAGAACGGCCTTGCCGACAAGGTCGTGGTCGTACCGGCTTCCTCCTACGACCTCGACCCTGCGATACACCTGCCGCGACCGGCCGACGTGCTGGTGACCGAAATCGTCGATTGCGGCCTGGTTGGCGAGGGGATGTTTCCGACCGTGCGGCACGCCCGCCAGCACCTGCTCGGCCCGGCCGCCGCTATCCTCCCGGCCGCCGCCGTGGTCAGCGGCCGGCTTCTCGAGAGTGAGGCGATACATCGGCTGAACTCCGTCAATCAGGCCGCCGGATTCGACGTCTCGGCGTTCAACCAATTCTCCACCGCCGACTACTACCCGTGCCGGCTGACGACCTGGCCCCACCGCTTCCTGAGCGGCCCATTCGACATTTTCGCTTTCGACTTCCGCGTCGACCCACTCACCCCCCGGCGGGTGACTATCAAGGTGAAAGTGATCGCCGGTGGCACCATTCACGGCGTCGCCTTTTGGTGGCGCATGGTCATCGGGCCCGGCGTCATCCTCACGAACAGCCCGAGCAACGTCCAATCCCACTGGATGCAGGCGGTGGCCATGCTCGACCGGCCGCGGACGGTCCAGCCTGGCGAGATCCTGACGCTCCAAGTCGCTCAGGACGACGAAGCCATCCGGTTCGCTTTCTGATCGATCCATCGCCACGGCTGCCTTGACATGACGGCAGCTCGGGCCACCCAGCAGGCATCGGACGAGGAACCATTCCCTAGACTCGGAGAACTTTCCCATGACAAGCGTTGATCACACCGGCAGCAGCGCAGCGAATACGGATTACACCACGGCGTGCTTCAAGGACGCATTGAGGCAATTCGGCAACATCGGGCTCTTCGCTGATACCCACGACTGGCTGGTTATCGATAACCCATATCGCCGCCCGCTTCGGTCGCGAGTACTCAAGCACTTGAGCTTCGATGAGCCAATAAGCCGCGTCCAAGTGCTCGACTACTCGAGCATGGCCGCGAACCGTGTCCTGCAGACGGTGTACGAGACCGACTTCGTGCTCCTGCCGGAGACTGGGTTCGGGTCGAAGCAGGGCGACTTCCGGACATTCTACGGTCCAGAGGCGGCGACCCTCGGCGCACTCATCCGCCCCCAGCTCGAGAGTTATCTCTTCTCGTTCTTAGACGACGAGATCCAGATAACCGGTTCGTGGACCCTCGAGCAGTTCAAGGCCTACGCTGAGGATCTCATCAGCTCGGCGCTGAAGGCAAATGGCAACGCGGTGATGGACGCGATCACCGGCTCCTCCGACCCGGTCCACGCGGCTAAGACGTTCCTGGTCCAACTGGCCGGCGACTTCTTGGTTGAGTCGTCCGCGATGTCCCGCAATGTCCCCGGAGCCTATGGGCCGCTCCAGTCCGAGCTGTTCAAGATCCTCATTGACGAGTACGGCTACGGGGTGCACGGAGCCAAGCACAGTACCCTGTTCGAGCGGGTGATGAAGTCAGTCAGGCTGGACCATCGGCCGCACGCTTACTGGCAGTTCTACCTGACCTCGTCGCTGCTCCTGAACAACTATTTCAACTACCTGTCTCGCTCGCACGGCAATTTCTTCCGCTATCTGGGGGCCGTCCTGTATGCCGAAACCACGTTCATTAGGACATGCCGGGAGATGGCGGAGATGATGAGGCAGGTCTTCGGGAAGGATGCCGAAGTCCACTACTTCCTCGAGCATGCCCACATCGATGGCCACCACAGCCGTATGGCCCTCGAGAAGCTGGCCCTGCCGGCGATCCGGCAGCACGGACCAAGCGTCATTCCCGAGATCGTCCGCGGCACCGAGAATGCCAAGCTCCTCGCCGAGATCGCCGATCAGGACTTCATCCGCCAGGTGGCCTGGTCCGACAACGGAGAATACTTCAAGGCACTCGCCCCGAAAGTCCGCATCAACCTCGTCGCCAGCGGTGTAGAGGTACCGACACAGAAGCTCGTCGAGCCGCGCGGCGAGTTGTCAGTGACCCACGTCCACGACGGCGACGAGCTGTGCTGGGTTGAGTCCGGCACGATGAAGTTCGTCACCGGCGACGGGCGGTTCACCATGCTCCACTCTGGCGAGGGGACGGTGATCCTGAAGAACCGGCTGCATGGTGCGATCATCGAGTCCGACCAGTGCACGTATCACATCTCATCCATCAAGGATCACACCAAATGGTTGTCATGACGTTCGACCCATCGCGGGTCAACTTATCGAGGTTGACGGAGGGGGGGCTGGTTTCTCACGATGCTCGGCGACGGGTCCGTGTACCTGCTCCCTGCCGGATGCCCCCACCGTGGCGGCCCGCTCCGCCTCGGCACTATCGATACCGAGGGGCAAGCGGTGCTCTGCCCCTGGCACGATAACCCGGTGAAAATTCGCTGGCTCCGCAACCGAGCCCTGCCGCTGATCCAGCGGCAAAGTGGCCCATGGACGGCGATTGTGCCAGAGTCCGCGGAGTCTCGGCCCGTCCGACGGGCCGTCATCCTTCATCGGCCGATCGCGGCTGGGTGCAACACGACCTCCAACACTCCCGGAGATGACGAATCATGACCCAATCTTCGACCTCCGGTCCGCCGACTCGGACCGTGCTATTGATCTCGAGCGGCTATCACCTCTACCGCGAGTATCTCCTCAGGATGATCGCGCGACACGCCCGTGTCTGGCTGTTGTTGGATCGGGATGTGGGATGGGAACGACCGTATGTCGTCGGGAACACGCGAGTGAATACCCTGGACGTTGAGGCCATGGTCGCGGCCGCACGCACGCTGCCCGACGGGGTGGTGATCGACGGCGTGATCTGCTGGGACGAGATCCGGATGGTCCATGCGACCCGAGTTGCCGAGGCGCTCGGGCTGCCAGGAGGGCCGGCAGGGGCGATCGCCAACTGCCGGGATGAACACCCCAACCACACTGTCCTCGCCGCCGCCGGGGTACCCCAAGCTCGCTCGGTGCCGGTGTCGTCGGCTGACGAGGCCGCAGCCGTGGCCCACTCGATCGGTTACCCGGTGATCGTCAAGCCGAGAGCGTATCGGCGCAAGCTTCGGCGTCAGCCTCGCGAACCACCAAGGCGGCACTTCGAAGCCGCCTACGCCCACGCCCGCGACGCGCATGAGGACGGGGTGCCTCGGTTCGATGCCGGGGTGCTGGTCGAGGAATACATGGATGGGCCTGAGATGAGCGTCGACGCCGCTTGCGCGAGCGGGACGCTCACACCGTTGTTCCTCGCCCGCAAGATGACGGGATTCTACCCACACTTCGAGGAGACCGGCCACCTCGTGAATCCCGCCGATCCGCTCCTGACCGATCCGAGGCTGCGCGAAGTGCTCTAGACCGCGCATCGGGCGATCGGGCTATCCCACCGGCATCACGCATACCGAGCTGAGGCTTACCGCCACCGGGCCGAAGATCGTCGAGATCAACGCCCGGCTCGGCGGCGACATGATCCCGTACGTCGGCTGGGTGGCGACGGGCGTCAACCCCGGCCGCGTCGCCGTGGATGTCGCCTGCGGCGCAGCTCCGGTGATCAAGCCCTATCCACCCCACGTCGCCGCGATCCGCTTCTTCTACCCCGAGAGAAACGCCACGGTCGTGTCCGTCAGTGTGAACGACCGGATGCTGCCGCCGGCGGTCAACGTGGGCGCAGTCGCTGGCGTTGCCGGGGCAGCGATTGGTGCTTCCACCCAATGACCACGTGTCGTGCCGCTATGGCTACGCTGTCGTGCACGGGGCCACCCCCGAAGCGTGCGACGAGGCCGCCCAAGCTGCCGAGCGTGCATTCGCGCTGGTCATCGAATAAACACGCAGGGCCGCCGCCTCTCATCTTCGAAACCAAAGCCAAAAAGGACCCCCCCAGAATGATATCTCCCAACCAGCACGCGCAACGCCGGGATTTCCGTCGTCTCTGGGCCGGCCAGTCCTTGAACCTGCTCGGCGACCAGTTCGCCGTCCTCGCCCTGCCCCTGCTGGCGGTCGAGGCGGCGGGGGCTTCCGTCGCCCAAGCAGCATTGCTGCCGTTTGCCCTGTTCGCTCCGTTCCTGATGTTTGGCTTGCCCGCAGGAGCCGTCATCGACCGCCTGCCGCACCGCCAAACCATGCTGGCCTGCGACGCGATGCAGGCTGTGGTGTTCGCGGCGATCGCCACACTGACTGTGCTCGGCCTGCTCACATTCTCCTCGCTGCTGGGGCTGGTGTTCGTCGCGGGCTCGGCCGTGGTGTTCTTCCAGGTCGCCTATACGTCCTACCTGCCCGAGCTGATGTTTGGCGAGGAGGAACTCCAGTCCGGCAATTCGCGGCTGTATTTCTCCGAGTCGGTGTCGCGGACCGTCGGGCCGATGGTCGCCGGCCTGGTGATCGCTGCGTTCGGGGTGGTCGCGGCCTCGCCTTCGATGCCATGACGTTTGTGGTGTCGGTCGCGTTCCTGCTCTGATTCGGCACCGGTCAGCCGGCCGACGGCCAGCCCCGTGAGCGCGGCTGGATGCTCCGCGACATCCGGGAAGGGCTGTCGTTCGTGTTCCGCCACGACAGGATCGAACCAGCGATCTCGTGCGGCGTGGTGTACGTCGCCTTCCTGAGCATGATCGAGTCCAGCCTGGTGCTTTACTGCAGGGACGTCCTTGGACTGAACGCGGCGTCGATCGGCCTCGTCTGGGCGCCACCGCCGCGGGCTTCCCATCGGCAACCTGCTTTCGCCGAACCTAGTCGCCGGCGTTGGGGTCGACGGGACCCTGGCCTTCAGCGCGGCGGTTTCGGTGTTCGGCCTGATGCTGACGCCCGTCGCCGGGGCCATGGGCTCCGTGACCGCTCTGATTGTCGCGAGCATCATCCACGGGGTGGGAGAAGGGGCGTTCGGCCCGACTTCGCTGACGCTGCGGCAAACCGAGGCGCCCGGTGCCTTGCTCGGCCGTGTCAATTCGGTCCAGAGGTTCCTGATCTGGGGCGCGGTCCCGTTCGGAAGCCTTATGACGTTCGTCTGCATCGACCTGTGGGGGCTTAGCGTTGCGCTGTGGGTCGGTGGTTTGGGCACGGTCTTGTGCCTGCCGGTCCTGTTACGCCGGGGGCTGCTGCGGGAAGTTGTGCTGAGGCGCGAGACGCAGCTCGCCATGGCCTGCCCGCAGGGCGAACCCACCATCTGACCCGACGATAGGCCGATCCTCCGGCGTCACCCTGGAGAACTCCGTGTCTCGGCCAACTTGACCACTAACCTTTGAGGAGAGCGATATGGACTATGCACCCGGCATCCGCGAGTTTATCCAGCGCTGTGACGCGGCGATGCCTCCCGACTTCTATAGGCAGCCGCTCGACCGCCAGCGCGAGTTGTACCTCGGCCTGACCAAGGTGTTTCCCTATCCCATGCCGGCCGGGGTCAGCAAAGACGACGTGGTCATCGAGCACGGCGGTCGCGTCGTCGCGGCGCGGGTCTACCGGCCCGACCATACGGTCGACGACGCCCTCGTGATCTACTTCCGCGGCGGCGGCTTCGTCGTCGGCTCGCTGGAGACCCACGACACGGTCTACGGGAGTTGTGTGCCAACACCGGATTGGTGACCGTCGCGATCGACTTTAGCATGGCCCCGGAGGACCCGTTCCCCGCTGCCCTGGAGGACTGTTACGCGGCGTTGTGCGGCCTCGCGGCGCGGCCGGGCCGGCTTGGATCTACCCGGCCAAGATCGTCATCTCGGGCGACAGCTCCGGCGCGAATATGGCAGTCTGCGTCGCGATGATGGCTCGCGACCACGGTGGCCCGCCCTCCGCGGCCAGTCGCTCATCAGCCCGGTTCTGGACTTCACCCGCTGACGGGCCGGCGGCGACGATGCGCCGCTGCTGACCAGCGGCGAGATGCAGTACTACACCGCCTGCTATCTGCCGGACGCTGGCTTGGTCGATGACCCGTACGTCTCGCCCCTCGTCCGGGGCCGGTTCGACCGTCTGCCGGCCGCCTACGTGATGGGGGCCGAACTCGACCCGCTACTGATCGATGCTCGGGCCTATGCCCGCCACCTGCGGGACAACGGCATCCCCGTCACGCTCGTCGAAGAGCCTGGCCTGGTCCACTCCGCGCTGCGCGCCGCGGGCTGAGCCTCCGGGTCGCGGACGCTTGGCGGCGATTCGCGCCGCCACGGCGCGGCTCGCGACGCCTTCCAGGGTCTCGGCCGTGCCGGCGTTCTTGCAGGCCCGGCCGGTGGTGATCGTTCATCCATACTCATCCGGGGCGACCTACGCGCTCGACGTTCCTCGACTCCGGTATCCCGGTCGTCGCCCTCGTAGCACCGACCACCCCTGAGGTCTACGCGGCGTCGTACCGCCCCGAAGATTTCCACGGCATCATCGTCGCCAACGACGACCTGTCCGACATGGTCGCGCTATTGCGAGAGTTGCGTCCGCGGTGCGTGCTCGCGGGCTGCGAGTCCGGGGTCGAACTGGCGGAGTGCGTCGCGCCGCAGGTGGTGCCCGAACTTGCGAATCGGCCCGAGACCGCCGCCGCCCGCCGACACAAGGGGGCGATGGCCGCGGCCGTGGCGCGGGCCGGGTTGCCGGTGATCGAGCAGATCTGCACGGACAATCCGGACGCAGTCGAAGCGTGGATCGAACGTGCAGGCTTGGGCGGACGCGACCTCGTGGTGAAGCCGCCCGAAGAGTGCGAGCACCGACGGAGTCACTCGCGTGCCGCGTGGTGACGGTTGGCGTCGCGTGTTTCTAGAGATGCTCGGGGCGGAAGAACCGGCTCGGTAATTTGTAACGACGACCTGGTGGTGCAGGAGGACTGCACCGGCACCGAGTTTGTTGTCGATACCGCGAGCTGGGACGGCCAGCACTCGGTATGCGACGTCTGCCGTTACCACAAGGTCGATAACGGCAGCTACATGGCGGTCTACGAGTCGATGGACTGGATGCCGCCCGGCTTCCCGGACTACGACGACCTCGTGTCCTATGCCCGTGGAGTGCTCGACGCGGTCGGCATCCGCTATGGGGCGGCCACGCCGAGATCATGCTCACCGACAGCGGGCTTCGGTTGATCGAGGTCGCCGCCCGCCCGCACGGCGGCGGCCACCCGCGGTTCTGCCGGGTAGCCACCGGCGACAGCCAGGTCGATCGCATGGTCCGGCGAATCGCCTCCGGCGAGTCGCTGCCCGAGTGTTACTCAATCCCTGCTCGGGCATGTCCGCGTTGTGTTCTTGATAGCCCGGCGAGCCGGCTACGTGCGCAACGCGGAAGTGCTCAATGGCATTGGAGAGCTGGAAAGCCACCATTTCTCCAAGCTCGCCCTTCTTAACGGCGTTTGGATCGAATCGACCCGCGATCTGTTTGGAAGCCTCGACTTGGGATTCGTCGTACTGGCCCACACGGACCCCGCCCAGGTCGAAGCCGATGCACTCCGCGTGCGCGAACTGGAGGGGCAGATCGAGTTGGGCGGGTGACAAGACGGGGCCATCATCGAGATCTGGCGCGGCATGTCAAGCCGCGACGCTGGGCGGGATGGTCGCCGATAAAAGCATGTGCCTCTGAAAATTCCCTAACACGAGCCGAATACTATGAACTCACCGCAATCTCCGATCGTCTTCGAGCACCCTCCCGGAGAGTACGTCTCGATCCCCGGCAAGCGGCTTTGGGTCGAGCGGCACGGACATGGCGAACCCGTCCCATGCTCTGGCCGGCTTCGGCCCGGCTGGCTCACACGTCGTGTTTCACCCGCACTTCGACGCACTGGCGGAAGACCACCACTCGCTACGTGATCTTCACGGCCGCGGCCGGTCGGAAGCTCCTGACGATCTACATACCATCACCTTCGCCACCGACGTCGATGACGTCGCGGCACTGCTCTGCCGGCTCAACCTCGGCCCAGTCCACATCTACGGGTTTTCGTATGGTGGGCTGCTGGCCCAGGCCCTGGCGCTCGGACATCCGGACTTGGTCAAGTCGATCGTGCTGGCGAACAGCTTGTCGAGCCCGGAGATGTGGCAGCAGAATCATGCCAACATCAATCGCGAGATCGCTAACCAGTGCCCCGAAATTTGGACCGAGATTCAGCGGTTGCGTTCCCAGGGCTTTCGATCGACCGATCCGCGGATGTCGCAATTATTCGGGCGGGCCGCAAGGGTCGTCCGGTTTTTCGACCCCGATAAGGCGGCGCTAGTCGCGACGGAGCCGGGCGCGGAACCTCGCGCTCTACCCGGTGTTTTGCGGCGACGACGTGGACTTCACCGTCGGCGGTCAAATCCCGACGATCCCAGACTTTCGGCCGCGCCTTCGCGACCTCACTGTACCGCTTCTCATTCTAGCGGGCCAATTCGACCGGGCATTGTATCCGGCAATGCAGCATCAAATCTTGGCCCATGCACCCGGGACGGAGATGCACTTGCTTGAGCGGAGCGGTTCGTTCTGCCACGTCGAGGAACCCCACGAGGTGCAGCGGATCGTTCGAGCGTTCTGGGGGAAAACGATATGAGCGACCCTGCTCGCACGACTCGGCTAATCCTCTGTCAGGGCGGCGCACACATGTGTGTCACGTCGCCATTCCGATGGACCGCCGGTCAGCGGCGACAATTCGAAAAGATCTGGTGGGCCGAAGTGAGGGCCGCCGCCGCCAAACGCTGAGACGATCGCGACGCCCGCCCGGGACCGGCCCGGGCGGCCGTTAGCTTTGTATCGTACGATACACACGAGGACCGCCCATGAGAGACGACCACGGCAACCGGCCCGTCCGGCCGGTGCGGACCTACGCCAGCCTGGACGCGGCTTACAGGGGGGGGTGACTACTCACGGGCCTACTTATGACGGACGGTCGAGCGGATACCTTGCAACAAACACCACGGACCGAAGACCATCAGCATCATGGCGATGCTCATTTCGATGATGACCTGAGGGGGCCAACTCTTCAGGTGGTTGACATCGATAAAATCGAGGTCGACGAACGCTCCGGTTGCGAAACACAGGCCAATTCCCAGGCACACGATGCCCAAGAGCATCAACCCCCAATTGGCGACGCGAGCGAGAACCGGCTTGGACATGAGCCTCATCCTCCCTTTGGAAGACACTTGGTCTCAACCAGACAAGTGTTACACCTTCATCGGCTAGGTGGTGGCTTTCAGGATGAGTTTCATCGGACATGCTACGTTCTCGCCCCGTATCGTCAATCGCGACCCGCGTGAAAATGTAGCCATCACTTCCCCAGCGGCCCCAGCCCGACGGCCCGACGCGCCACGCCTTCGGCGACACCGGCGGCGACGAGCCGGTTGACCGTCAGGCCCTTGCGCTTGACCACTTGGTCGAAGTCGCGGAAATCCCCGCCCTCGTCGAAGAGATCCGACCACGAGACCAGCCCGGCCGACCGGATCAGCCAGTTTAGTGCCCCGACCAGCTCGACCTGGCCGCCGACCGGCATCGCCTCGGCCAGGCCGGCGGCGTCGCGGAACTCGATCGGAGCCCGGGGGCCGCTGGGCGGGACCTCGAGCTGTTCGCACTCGCAATGTTCGTGGGCAACGGTATCCCCCAGGGCTTGGGCGAGATCCGCGCGCGTCCCGCCGCAGGCAGGCGGTGCACGGCTTCCGCAGGGACGACACGAGCTGATACCAGGTGTCGTCGGTCATGTTCCGCCAGCGTGTGCCCGGCGGCCCGCCCGAGGCCGTCCGAGGATTCCGCCGCCATCGGTCTCGACTCCCGCGTCTTATACTCTTCGTGACGGGCAACGCCGCCCGCCCCACCCTCAGGACCCATGACGACACGTTCACCTACAGTCCCTGGGCCGTGCCAACGTCCCGGGGGACACCTCTCACACCGCCCCGGCCGGCACGCTCCGCAGCCGAGGCTGCTCGATCCGCCCTTCGGGGAACCGATCCCGCACCCCGCCGCGCAGCGCATCCATCAGGTCCTCGTGGGGATGCTGCGGGTCCGCCGGCTCGTCCTGCCAGTCGCCCCCCGGCGTCCGTCGGCGGGCGTAGTTCTGGAACGCGGCCTTCAGATGCAGCGCAACGCGGGTGCAGCAGCAAGCAGTCCTGATCCAGCAGCACCTCGAGCTGATCGAGACCGTCGGGCACCCGGTGCGACGGCCAACGGGCCAGGACGCCGGGCCGAAGACCCGCTCGAACTCCGAGTAGGCCGTCGGACCGATCCCCGTCCGGGCCGAGGCCGCCGGGTCCAGCCGCACCAGGTCGGGCCGCCCGCCGCAGCCGGGCAGCGTCGCCGCCGTGGGCCACGATCGCCCTCGCCGCCGCCTCGGAATACACGCCCTCGACGTGGAAGTCGCCGAACACCGACACCAACGACCGCAGCCCGTGCTCGGCGACCAGCGGGACCGGCGGAGGCAGCACCCAGCCGCCGGGGGTCACTCGGGCCTCGCCCCGATCGGGCAGGGCCAGGGCCGGCACGTATCGCACCGGGCGGACCTGGAACCAGACCGCCGCCACGTGGCGCGAGACCCCGCAGTCGATCGCCAGGTGCACGGGGAACCCCGGCACGTACTCGGCCCCCTCGGTCACGTGGCGGGACGGGTCGAACGACTTGAACCACGCCCCATCGCTCACCTCGAGGATCTCCGCCAGCAACTCCTGCTGGCCCAGCCGGGTCCCCTCGTACCTGGTCACGATCCGATCGAAGAACGACGACGCCAGGTGGGCCCGGTTCTCGTAGGTCGTGCCCCGGGCGATCGCCGTCGTCGGGTCGGACACCAGCTCGGTGACCAGCCGGACCGGCTTGGGGGTGGTCGTGACGCAGAGCCGGGGTCCGCGCCCAGGCGGAGCCCGAACAGCAGGTTGTCGAGGGCCGACGGGTAGCGGAACGCCGCCAGCTCGTCGAGCCAGGCGCCGTCGTGCTGGGGCCCCCTCAAACGGTCGGGTTCCTCGGCCGAGTAGGTCGTCGCCATCGCACCGCCCGGCCAGGTCAGCCGGCGCTTCGACGGTTCATACCGCGGCCGGTCCCAGGGCGGGCAGACCGCCAGCATGCCGCTGGGGCCCTCGACCATCACGTCCCGCACGTCGGCCGCCGTGGCTCCCAACAGGGCGACCCGGCGGGCCGCTCCCGTCTCGACCCGATGGCGGACCCACTCGGCGGCCACGCGCGTTTTCCCCGCCCCGCGACCCATGAGCAATAACCAGGTCCGCCAGTCGCCGGCCGGCGGCCGCTGCGACGGCCGGCGCGGGGGTGTTCCCGGCAGACCCGGCCGACAGCCCGCACGGGCAACCCGGGGCGTACCAGTCGAAGCGCGGTGACCGGCGCCGGTCGGCGTTCGCCAGCGGCTCGGCCTTGAGGCGGTCGAGCTCAGTTCGGATCCGGGCCAGGCTTGCACGCACGTCGTTCTTTCTCCGCCGCCAGCTCGCGCTTCAGCTCCTCGACCTCGGCCCGCAGCTCCACGAATCGGGAGGCCCCCAGCAAGTCGGCGATCCCCGCCCGCGCCGCCGCCAGCCGGACCGCCTCGCTCTCGGCCTTCGACGCCAGACGGTTGATCTCAGCCGCATTCGCCGCCACCCGACGGGCCAGCACGCCGATGGCGCGATCCAGCAAGCGGCCCCGCAGCTCGGCCACCTGGGACCGGAACGCCGGGTCCTTCGCCCAGGTGTGCGCCGTGCGGACGCCGATCCCCTGCGCGCGCGCCCACTTCACGATGGATTGGCCGCTGGCCACGGCCAGGGCCAGCTTGCTCTTCAGTCCGGGGGGGTGTGGTCCGGGCATACCGACGATATCGCTCGGGTCGCCCCGCTCGCGGGTCTCGATCCGGGGCGGGGATCGGCCGGCATGCCCTCGACGGGCTTTTCGTAAGAGATGATAGGGTCTGCTTTCATCGCACAGAAGAATTATACCAAGTTGTCAATAGAAAATCAGCAAGTTTTGATGATTATATGACATCGGCTGGATGGGACACTCGCGACAGTAGGACTTTGCGCTCGCGGCCCTGTCGCCCGGGCCGCCCCGCCGACGCTCGCCGACCGGCGCCGCCCGGGCCCTCTTGGGCCGCGCATTATGAACACATACCGACAGAAGCTCGGTGCCCGAGGATCAGGCCAGGGCCGCGACACCGGCCCCGCGGCTTGACGGCTGCCGAACAGACCATGAACGGACGCTCCATGGTATTGCCCACGATGTGAACGAAGCCGATCGCATCACCGGAGGAGGAACCCGGCGATGCCGCCCAAGCTGATCGGCCTGGTCCGGGTCTCCACCGACAAGCAGGGCGACACGGCCTGGGCCTCGACGCCCAGCTCGCCGCCATCGAGGCCTACCGCGCCATGGTCGGCGGCGAACTCATCACGACCTACGTCGAGGTCGAGAGCGGCATGCACGACGACGTCGACAGCCGCCCCCAGCTCCGCGCCGCCGCCGGACACGCCGCCTTCGCCAGGGCACGCCTGGTCATCGCCAAGATCGACCGCCTGGTCCGGTCCACCGTCGTCATGGCCTACCTCAAGAAGCTGGGCGTCCAGTTCGTCGCCTGCGACAACCCCCATGCCAACGAGCTGACCATCGACATCCTGGTCGCCGTCGCCGCCGACGAGGGCCGACGCATCAGCCTCCGCACCAGGGACGCCCTCCGCGCCTACCGCGACGGCCAGCGCGTCTCGAAGCGGATCCGGGCCATGCACCCCGACGGGGTCCCGGCGGAGGTCGTCGCGGCCACCGCCGGCAAGCTCGGCGCCGCGCTGCCCCAGTGCCGCAACCTCACCGACGAGGCCCGCGCCAGGGCGCCCGGGCCGCCGGCGTCGCCCACCGCCGCCGGGCCGGCGAGGCCTACGGCCACCTGGTCCCCCGCATGCTCGAGCTCCGGGCCGCCGGCCGATCGCTCGCCGGCATCGCCGAGGACCTCAATGCCGAGGGCCACGCCACCCGCCGCGGCAAGCCCTGGAACAAGACCCAGGTCAAACGCGTCCTCGACCGGGCCCGGCCGGCGTGATCGCAACCGACCGGGCTGGCCGGGGATTATCGGAATGGTTCCGTCGCCACACCTCCCGGTCCACCGGCATCACCTCCCACCGCAAGAATGGCGGGACCATCGAGCACGCCCGGCGGATCGCCGACCACGCCGGCCCGCGGACGACCCGGCCCTACGACCGCACCGGCGACCGGATCACGCTCGATGAAATCGAGCGGATAGGAATTGAGCACTCCCCCATCGAGTCGGAACACCCGACGGTCGCCCCAAGCTAGCTTCCGCCGAGCGATTTCGCTTAAATGAGGTCAATGAACAATCTCAGCCCCAGTCTTGTGCCGTCCCGCGGGAAGGTTGCTATGAGCACGATGCCTGCCGAATTGGGCGAGGTCTTCCGGGGATTCTTCCAAGAATACAGCATCATTAGAGTGAAATGGAGATTATACAAGCAACTCTTCGGTGATATCGAGCATAGACCTGCTCAACCGCCACGGTGCGCACGGGTTCGGAGTGGTCCAGGATGTCATCATCAAGGATGTGATCCTGTGCATCACGAGGATGATGAATACTTCCAAGGAGGCGGGGCGACCCCGCCAACCTCGCCACCCTCTTGATCGACCTCGTGGGGCACAAGCAGGCCGCCCTCGCCGACAAGTTGAGGGCGAGACGAGACACGATTAAGCCCGTCGTTGACGGCCTGACTCGATGGCGGGACGTGCAGATTTCCCGCAACGATTATGCGTCCTTCGTTCACATGAAGGCCGGCATCGATGCCCTGCCCCCACCCAGCCGGCAGATGGTCGAGGACATCCTCTCGGCCATGGGCCGGGATCCGGACGAACTCCGGCGCACTACCCCGGCCTGGAGGGGCAACACGAGGACGTCCCCCATGCCGGCGAATTCGAGGAACTCATGTCCCACCTCCGAGACTTCGAGGGGCGACGGGCGAATCCGCCGCACTGAGGGAGACGAGGGCGTTTCCGAAACATCCATACGTACTACATACCAACTGTTGTTATAGGGATTATCCACGCCTAGACGACCGGGCCGGGTCGAGTCGTAAGCAACCCGGGCTGCGCACCCGGGGCATCCGGCCACCACCCCGGACCGTTGCCGCTCGCGTCCGCCCATCCAGGCAGCGGCCCGCCCCGCCGCTCCGACGAGGCCCTCGCGACCGCGCTCGGGCCTGCGACCGCCGGGGATTGGTTTCAATGCCCAACGCCCGGGGGCTGCGGCTCAGGTCGCCGTCTGACCACGCCCCCAGACAGCCCGGCAGAAACCGGCCACCAGGCCAATGACCAGGGCCAGCATGCCCGAGACCGGTCGGAACCGGCCATCTCGCCCCGACCGATGCCCTACGAGCCCCGAATCGGGTCCATTCGACCCGGGAAATCGGCGACGACGCCTACGCCTAAAAATTACGCTTGCACAATCTCATTAGGCGTTCTAAAATCCGTAAACCACGCAATCTACCGCAACGCCGCGGTTGATAACGTGACGAACCCGTCATCAAGCTTAAAATTTCGGCCGCACCGTGCTGGCCGAATGGCAACACGAACCCCTTGCGTCCCATCCACGATGAAGAGACGATGAGAGGGCACAAAACCGAGAACGGCCGGGAGTCGAGCAAAAACTCCAGGCCGTTAACGTAATTCGGTGCCGACGGCGAGAACCGCCGGTCAATTTGTGCGTCCCTTTACACCTTGATCCACAAAGGAACGCTTCCGTCTTGATCAACGTGGCGATCGAGCACCTGGTCCGCAGGCGCCTGGAGCTGCTGGGCTACTCCACGCTGGACCGGATGGTCGCCCGGGTCCGCACCGAGGTCAACGCGGGCGTGTTCAGGACGGTCTCGTCAAGGATCCCGGCTGACGGCAGGGCCAGGCTCGCCCGGCTCCTGGTGGCGGATCCGGCCACCCGGCGAAGCCCGTTTGACCGGCTGAAGGACCCGGCGAGGGCCGCGACGATCGGCAAGCTCAAGGCCCGGCTGAAGCACCTGGCGGACCTGGACGCGATCGGCCCGACGAAGGCGTGGCTGGCTGGGGTGCCGATGGCCAAGGTCGGGCACTTCGCGGGGGAGGCGCGGCTCACCGACGCCGCCGACATGAAGAAGCCCGGTGAGGCCGGGGAGGCCAGGCGGCTGACGCTGCTGGCGGCGATGGTCCATACCCTGCGGGTCAGCGCGCGGGACGAGGTGACCGACATGTTCTGCAAGCGCATGGCGATCATCCACCGCAAGGGCCGGGAGCGGCTGGAGGAACTGCGCGAGGCGCACCGTGCCGAGTCCGAGCGGCTGCTGGAGGTGTTCGGCGACGTCCTGGCCGCGGCCCGCGAGGCGACGGCCGCCGAAGAGGGCAGCGCCGAGGGAGGCACGGACGCTGGGGCGGTGAGCGATGCCGATCGCGGGCAGGCCGCGACGCGGGCCGGCGTGCTGGTCCTCAAGGCCCTCGAGTCGGGCGGTGGCCTGGAGCAGCTGAGTGCCGCGCACGAGGCCGTGGCCGCGCACCACGGCAACAACTACCTGCCGCTGCTGGAGCGGTTCTACCGGTCGCACCGGCCGGTGCTGTTCACGCTCGTGGACTCCCTGGACCTGCAGGCCGCGTCGGCGGAGCGCGGCGTGCTGGACGCGGTGGAGTTCATCAGGGCCAACCGGGACCGGCGCGGCGAGTGGATCGAGGAGTCCACCGTCCACCTCCGCGACGGCGAGCAGGTCACGGTTGCTATCGACATCGACTCCTTCGCCTCCGAGCAGTGGAGGAAGACGCTACGCGACAAGGGCCGCCCCGGGCTGCTGGCCCGGCGGCACCTGGAGGTGTGCGTGCTGTCCCACCTCGCCGCTGAGCTCCGCAGCGGCGACATCGCGGTGGCGGGCTCGGATTCCTATGCTAACCTGCACGACCAGCTGATGAGCTGGGGGGAGTGCCAGCCGCACGTCGCGGAGTTCTGCGAGCAGGCCGGAATCCCGGCCAGCGCCGGGGACCTGGTCGCGCACTTCCGCGCGGGGCTGGAGAAGACCGCCAGCGCCGTTGACGCCGGGTACCCGGCGAACGCCGACCTGCGGCTGGAGGGCGGCAGGCCGGTGCTGGCCCGCCGCAAGGGCGCCGACCGCAGGCCGTCGGCGCTCACGCTGGAGGCCCGGATCCTGGACCGGCTGCCCGAGCGGGGACTGCTCGACATCCTGGCCCGCACTGCCCACCTGGCCGGCTGGCACCGGCACTTCGGGCCGCCGTCGGGCTCGGACCCGAAGATCGGCGACACCATGGGCCGGTACGTGGTGACCGCGTTCGCCTACGGCGGGAACCTCGGCCCGACCGAGGTCGCCCGGCACATGCGCGGGGTCAGCGCGCACGACATCTACACCGCCGGGAACAAGCACGCCGACGCGAGCAAGATCCACCGGGCCTCGGCTGACATCATCGGCGCGTTCGCTAAGCTGGACGTCGCGGGGGTGTGGGGCGACGGCCGCACCGCGGCCGCGGACGGCTCGCAGATCGACACCTGGGAGGACAACCTCCTGGCTGAGAGCCACATCCGGTACGGAGGGTTCGGTGGCCTCGCGTACCGGCTGATTTCCGACACCTAGGTCGCGCTCTTCTCCCGGTTCATCCCCTGCGGGGTCTGGGAGGCCGTGTACCTGCTGGACCTGCTGCTGTCCAACGACTCGGCGATCCAGCCAGGCTCGGTGCACGCAGATACGCAAGGCCAGTCCTTGCCGGTCTTCGGACTTGCGGCGCTGCTGGGGTTCGAGCTCCTCCCGCGGATCCGCAACTGGCATGACCTTATCTTCTACCGCCCCGGCCCGCGGGCACGCTACAGGCACATCGACTCCCTGTTCGGCGATGAGGCCATCGACTGGGACCTGCTGGAGAAGCACTGGTCCGACCTGCTGCGCACCGGGATATCGATCCGGGAGGGACGCCTGTCGTCGGTGACGCTGCTGCGGCGGCTGGGCAACCACTCCCGGCGCAACCGGCTCTACAAGGCACTGCGGGAACTCGGCCGGGTAGTCAGGACCGTGACGCTACTCCGGTACCTGTCAGAGCCGGCACTGCGGGACCACATCACCGCGGTCACCAACCGGACCGAGTCGTTCCACAACTACGCGACCTGGCTGATGATCGGCGGGCGGCTCATCGGCCACAACGACCCCGACTACCAGGAGAAGGTCGTGAAGTTCAACGAGCTGGTCGCCAACGCCGCCATCTACTCGACCGCGCTGGACATCACCGACGCCGCCAACGCCCTAGCCGCCGAGGGCCACCCGGTCAACCCCGATGACCTGGCCACGATCACCCCGTACATCACCCGCACGATCCGGCGCTTCGGCGACTGGGTCCTGGACCTCAGGCCGCCCGACGGCAGCCCCGTCACGCGCCTCGACCTGCAGCCCCGGGTGCTGTTCCCCGCCTCGGTAGCCTGAGCGCCTCCCGCGCGTCAGCGGCGGCGGCGGCGGTCGGGGTCGGTGTCGGCCATCAGCTTGGCGACGGCGGCCTGGCTGGGCTTGACGTACTGCGCAGGGTGGCGAGCTGCTTGTGGCCGGAGGTGGCCATCAGCAGGGGCGCTGACGTTCTGGTCGCCGAGGTGGGCGAGCCGGGAGTGCCGGAGCCGGTGCAGGGTCGCGCCGCCGGAGTGCTCCTTGAACAGCTGCTCGGCCATCTCGTAGGACAGCCTCGCCCGGCCGCTTTCCGGGTCCAGGTCGGCGGCCGCCGTCACCCGGTGGGATGCGGCGCGGCGCTCGGTGAGGAACACCGGCCCGGACTCGCGGCCGGCGTTCAGCCTCGCCAGCAGCCGGGCGGCGGCGGTCTGGAAGTGCAGGAGGTGGATGTCCCCGCCCTTGACGTGTGCCCGCGCCTGCCGGTTGGCCAGGTCAAGGCCGGGCACGTCCAGGCCGAGGACTGACTCGGCGCGGGCGGCGGAGGACATAGGGCTCCTGAAGCTACGGCGAGCCGCAAAGTAGCGATGAGTGACATCTTGGAGTCCTGCGTAAGCGGGATGCCGTAGTCCTGACGAGGGATCCAACGGATATGGGCCTGGCCGGCGGTTAGGCGGGAACTGTCTCTTGGCTGCTCACGATCCCTCCTGTGACACAGAATCTGCATTATGTGTCACACTGGACCTCACGGTGGCAGGCACGCCCTGATCGCCGGACGCCGGGCCGGCCCGAGTCGGCAGCGTTATGTGTCACATCAGCGCGGAGGTGCCCGTGGCGGTCGTCCCGTTCCCGGCCGCGCCCGGCGGCCAGCAGTCAGACGGCGCCGGCACGGACGTTGCGGACGCCGTCGACCGCTACCTCGACGGCGTCCAGGCCGCGACGACCCGGGCCGGCTACGCCGAGACCCTCGCCCGCCTGGCCGCGACCGCCGGCTCCCGCGACGCGGGCACCCTGCAGCCCGGGGACTACGCGACGGTGATGGCCCGCTGGGACGGCGCCGCGGCGGCCACCTGGAACCGGCACCTGTCCGCGCTGATCTCCTTCACCGCCTGGGCACAGCGCAACGAGATCCTGGCCGCCAACCCCGCCCGGCGGCTGGAGCGCCGCAAGCCCGCCCGCCGCGGCGACCGGTCCATCCCGCGCGCCCGCCTGGAGAAGCTGTTCGCCGACGGCCGGCACGGCCTGCGCGAGCGGGTCCTGTGGCGGATGCTCTACGAGACCGCCGCCCGGGCGGAGGAGATCCTCACCCTCAACGTCGAGGACCTCGACCCGGAGTTCCGGCGGGCCCGCGTCACCTCCAAGGGCGGCGCCGTCGAGTACGTCCACTGGGCCACCGGCACCGCCCGCCTCCTGCCCCGGCTGCTGCGCGGCCGCACCGCAGGCCCGGTCTTCCTCGCCGACCGGCGCGCCCCCGCCTCCGGGCGCCGCGCGCCCGCCGCCAGGGACATCTGCCCGGCCACCGGGCGGGCCCGGCTGTCGTACCCGCGCGCCGAGTACCTGTTCAAGCAGGCAAGCGCAGTGCTCGACCCGCACGAGAAGGGCTGGACCCTGCACCAGCTGCGCCACTCGGCCCTCCAGCACCTGGCCGCCGACGGTCGCACCGCTCCCGAGCTCCAGGCCAAGTCCCGCCACCAGCACCTGGCCAGCCTCGGCCGCTACGTCCGGCTCGGCGAGCAGACCTCCGCCCGCGTCACCGCCGAAGCCGACCCGGCCGCCCGCCGCCGCGCCCGCTGACCAGCGCCTCAGCCTTAGCGCTAATACCCGGATGTATCGTACGGTGCCCCGAGAATCCTATTGCCGGTTTCCGCCGTACCTTGGTACTGCACTCCAATATGGGCAGATCGTATGAGGCCGACCGAAACCCTTCGGCGATGGTCACGGTGACGCTGTCATGCTCGCCGTGACGCTTCTGCTTGACCGAGACCTGGGCCTGGGGCACCCGGTGTGCCTGCCCGGGGCCGACGTTTCGTCACAGGCCGTCACGGTCCGACAGCTACGAACCGCGCGATATCCGCCTTATTGCAGCCACCCAGGCTCTCGGTTTCTGCCCCTTGTCTGACGCAGAACTGAATGTTCTGTGCACAGCTGGCCGGACAAATATGGGCGACAGTTCAGTAGTCCGGCGCGGTCGCCGCGCTCTGGCAGACCCTGTTGCCTGTTGCCGTGGGCAGGCGTAGCCAGAGGCGCTCGCCGATCGGCGAGCCGGCCTCTCGTGCACCTTCGATGCACCTGGCATGGGGCGTGGTGCCCGGCGGGTTGCCGGGCACCACGCGTGGTGGACGGGGGTTGGGTTAGCTGGCGTACTGGAAGGAGGCGGTGTAGAAGGTGCCGTCGGTCAGGGCGAGGGTGAAGGTCTGGCAGGTGCCCGCGGATGCCTTGGAGGTCTTCCACACGTAGGTGTAGGTGCCGGAGGCGGAATCGTATTGCAGGCCGCTGCCGCCTGCGGTGTCGGTCTCGGTGGCGGTGTTGACCGGTACGCCGGTGGCGCAGGAGACCTGCTGGGCGGTCGGGTACCCGGCCGCGATGATGCCCAGGCCGTAGTTGCCGCCGAGGCTGAACTGGATCGGGGTGGACTGGCCGGCGTGCACCATGTTGATGGTCGGCGGGCCGGCCACCGGGGCGAGGAACCCGGTGGACGCGAAGTGGTAACTGTACTGGCCGGCGCTGCTGGCCGGGCTGGTCCCGGCGGGGGTTGTGACCTGGACGTCGACCGTTCCGGGGTTCCCGGCGGGGGCGGTGGCGGTGCAGGAGGTGGCGGTGCAGGAGATGCCGGTGGCGGGGTTAGCGCCGAAGGTGATCGCGGTGGCGCCGGCCAGGCCGGTCCCGGTGACCGTCACCGTGCTGCCGCCCGCCAGCGGCCCCGATGCCGGGCTGATCCCGGTCACGGCCGGGGCGGGATTCTGGGCGGTGAACACGAACACCACCGACCCGTTGCCGGCGTTGACGCCGTCGGTGACCGTGGACGTGGAGCCGGGCACGGTGCCGGACACGAAGCTGGAACCGCCGCCGCCCCCGCCGCCCGAGGCGTCAACGGGGCCACTGGCATTCACGCCGCCTCCTCCGCCGCCGCCGCCGGAGGCGTAGCCCGCGCCGCCGGCGCCGCCGTAGCCGCCGATGTCCCCGTCTTGGTCAGTGGCTCCGGTACCGCCGGAGCCGCCCGGGAGGTTGACGGCCGCTCCCGCGCTCCCGGCCGTACCCGAGCCGTCCGTGCCGCGCCCGGCCGCGCCGCCCGCGCCGCCCGTGGCACCGGCCGCGGCGCCCCCGCCGCCGCCGCCTTCAGCTAGCGGGGGGCCTCCGGTGCCGGCGGTTCCGGCCGCGTCGCTGTTCCCGCCGGGCCCGCCGAGCGCACCGAAACCGACCGCGCCGGCGCCGCCGCCGGAGCCGGCGGTCAGCAGCGGCGCTCCGGTGCTGGTGGTGACCGCGACCAGGCCGCCGCCGAGGCCGCCCGGTTCGGGGTCGCCACCGCCGGGGGCGCCTTGCAGCCCGGCGGCGACATTCAGGGTCTGCCCGCCGGTCACCGCCAGCGTCGCGGTGACCTGGGCACCCAGGCCCCCGGCCGCGCCGCCGGGGGTGCCGTCATCGCCGCCGCCCGCGCCGTCCAGGGTCACCACCCCGCTGGTGGACCCGGCAGGCACGGTGATGCTGCCGCTGCCCCCCGTGCAGGTGATCGTGGTGGTGGCGCCCGAGACCACCGGGGCGCCGCACGCGCCGCCGGCACTGGCCGGGCCGGCCAGGACCGCCAGCCCCGCCGCACCCAGGACGGCGGCGCCGCCCGCCGCGGTGAGCCGGTAACGCCAGCGGGCACGTGCCGCGCCGGGCGGGCGCGGGCAGGTTGATGAGGACATCGGGAAGTCTCCCCTTTCAGGTTCGCGCCGCCACGGCGGAACCCGGAAAGGGCCCTAGCTGAATGCTGGTCGGTCCGTGGCAGCGCGGCAGTACCAGGCGAACGAAGCCCAGCCCGGACCAGGGATAACCCCGAGAACACTGCAAGCCGGAAACACCCCCGTGCCGGAGCGAGGTCCCGCCCCGACAACCCCCAGACCAGTGATCACCTTCAGAGATCACCCGCAGATTCCGGGTCGCCACCGCTGATAATCCTCCGCACTGCACGCCCCCGCAAGACCCCGGATACAGGGACAGCCCGCACAATTCCGGCAGCAGCATCCCCGCCGCGACAACTCCCCCCACATGGCCACCAAACCCCAGCTGAGGTGCCCCGAGCATTCCGGGACAGTCCATCCATTCAGAAGGCGGTGTAAGGAATGGCGGCGGGGCGTAAGGACCGTGACGCACTCGCCGGGTGCACGGAGGCTCCGGGTTCCGGGCTCCGGGCCTACGGAAGGCTGGTCACGAGGGGTGTCCGTGACCGGGTCAGGCGAATCCCGGGCAGGAGCCGCTTCGCATTTCCTTCCCCGGGTTTCCGGCACGGATTGTGCCAGGACCGAATTCGCTGGTTGTCTATTGCTTTTCCTGGTGCCGGGGTGGTGCTGTAGGAGCTTGTTCCGCTGTCGGCGCGGCTCCCGCTCCGGTCGTCTCACCACTATCCCTGGCCCGAGGGCCTGGAACGGGATCGAACCGGATCTGACGCATCGCCTGTGCGCCGCCGGCCCGGACCCCGCCGCTTGCGCCGCCGGCCTGACGTTCACCGGGCCGGCCGGGAGTCCATCATCCGGCATTGCTGCCGTGATCTCCCGCGCAGGGACAGTTTCGCGTGTTCATGTTCTGCCGCGCCGCCGCGGACTGACAGGTACCCGAGGGGGACCGGCCGGGGGCGGCGCGGAACAGGAAAGGAAGACAGTGAAGGTTATTCAGCGCATTCTGTAGAAGTGTAGTCCGATGACCGCCGAGATGGTTGTGGCGAAGGTCTTGAACGGTCGCCGGTAGTCGGTGCTCATTATCCTCCAGTTCTTGAAGTGGGAGATTACCTGCTCGATCTTCCAGCGAAGCTTGTTGACGCCAGTGTTGAACTCCTTCTGCCATTCGAGAAGCTCGCCACCCTGCGGCTTCTTGAACGGGGTGATCATGTCGTTGCCGACGTATCCCTTGTCGCCCATCCAGTTCCCGGGATCCACCGTCTCCAGCGCCCCGGAATCGCCGAGGCAGTAGCTGTCGTGACGGTTTCCGCTGACCGGATCCGAGATCCATGAAAGGCGGCCGCAAATCGAGCAAGCGAGCTGAAGGTTCACGCCTGTGGTCTTGTGCTTGCCTGAGTACAGCTTCGGGTGCGCCTTCCATGACCAGCACGGGAGCAGGGTTCCGTCCACGATGTACTGCTCGTCCTCGTCCAGGTCGTCTGCCGTGGGCACGAATTCCCTCATGCACTCGGCCAGGAGTGGCGTTATCACGGATATGGCACGGCTAACGGTCGGTTGGGAGACCCCGAAGGACTCGCCTATTTCCGCCTGGGTTCGATTGTGGCGCTTGTACGTCAAGGTCACTACAACGGAGTCGTGAAGGCCAAGGCTTGGCGGCCACTTCTTCTGATCCTCAGGCACATCAGTGCACGCGACCCGCATGCAGATGTCGATTATCTCGTCCCTGTCGAATCCCGTGGTATGATACATGCGCGGCCTGTTTCTGGTTGATTGAGTGTGGTAACCCAATCCTCTCCAGAAGCAGGTCGCTTTTCATTTAGGCGCGCCGCAGCTAGACATAAATTTCACATAACGAACAAGGCCCGTGAATAACCTTCAGTGCTGTCTACTTCAACCCCCGCCCGGTCACCACACAGGAGACTGCGGTACCTGGCAACACTGCTGGCCGGCACGGCTGTGCTCGCCCTGACCGGCCTGGCGCCGGCCGCGCCCGCGCGCGCGGACTCGCTGATCCAGATCAGCGGACCGGCCGGCACCGTCCCGGCCGGCACCGCCTACACCTACACCATCCCCATCTCCATCCCGGATCTCAGCCCAACATCGACCTGGTGACCCTCTCCCTGTCCGGCGCCGGTGCCACCACCACGTCCATCACCTCCAGCAACCCCGACTTCGTCTGCGACACCAGCTTCGGGCAATGCAACACACGAACAACCCTGGCGACACCAGCGGCACCGCCACCATCACGGCCAGCACCGCAGGCACCGTCACCGCCACCGCAGACCTGTATTGGGTACCCTTAACAAACGTGTCACCCGGTCTAAACGAGCGTGTTTACCCTGGTCAGACGAGCTAGATAGACATCGATTCTGACGATTCGTGGCTTTAAGTCACCATGTGCGCATGGATCGTATGCCGCTCGGGCTTGATGAGCTTGTCGAGCGCTGGACGGTGCTGGAGGACGATCAGAAGCTGATCGCGGGGAAGCGGGGGCCGACGCGGCTGGGTTTCGCGCTGCTGCTGAAGTTCTTCACCCAGTACGGGCGGTTTCCCGAGGGCCGGTCGGAGCTGCCTGACGAGCCGGTTGAGTGGGTTGCCAGGCAGGTGAAGGTCCCGGCGTCGGACCTGGGGTTCTACGAGTGGTCCAGCAGCACGACGAAGTACCACCGCGCCCAGATCCGCCGTCACTTCGGGTTCCGCGAGTGCTCGGTCGCCGACCAGGAAAAGCTCACGGAATGGCTGGCCGCCCATGTCGCGAACGCGGAGCGGGACCGGGACAAGGTCCGCGCGGAACTGTTCCGCCGGTGCCGGGCGGAGCGTATCGAGCCGCCTGCCCCCGACCGGGTGACCAGGATCGTCCGGTCGGCGCTGCATAAGGCGGAGCAGAAGTGGTTCACCGTCATCGCCTCGCGGATCGCCGCCGCCGGCGCCACGGGACGCGTTGTCGCCCTGGTCGGCGCCGGTGACGGCGACCTCGCCGGCATCGTTGAAGGTGCCGGGGGCGATGATGAGGATGACGGGGACATCGCCGGCGATGACGAGGAAGACCAGGACTCGGTGCTGGCGCTGGTCAAGTCGGTGCCGGGGAACGTGAGCCTGAACTCGGGGGGCAGACCAAGTAGGGGTGCCGTTAACGATCGCGTCACCGGGTCCAAACGGGCGTGTTCACCCTAGTCAGACCACAAAATGGTCAGGTAGTGGTGGTCAGCGGGACTGGCTGGCAGCCTGGCCCGCCGACCGATGGCCAGGAGCCGGGTGACGTAGCCTGTGGGGTCGTGGCCCTCGAAGGCTTCCAGCGGGGCGTAGTCCTCTGCGGGTATCACGTGCCCGCCGCCCGCGTCGTGGCGGTACCTGAACCGCACGCCCTTGCCGGACGGGTTCGCCGGGATGTACGTGCAGTCGATGACGCTGATGACTTCCAGGGTTCCCTCGATAACGCCGAGGCGCTCAGCGATCCTCACGTCTAGCTTCATGTTCTTCCCTTGTCTGCGGGGGCGATCTGCCCGGCGAGCGCTGCCAGCCTGATCGCCTCAGGGTCCGGGTGGGGCAGCGCCAGTGACGCGGCGACGGCGGCCCGCAGGGTGGCCGCGATCGCGGCCAGCGTGTCCTCGCCGGGCATCCGGAGGCGAGAGAGCTCGCGGACGCGATCAGGTGCTTGCCAGTCGGGCCACACCTGGGCGGTGATCCGTGCGGCGTAGACCGCGCACCGCTGCGACATTGCGTCAAGCTCCTCCGGGGCGTCCGGGTTGATGCGCCCTAGGCGGGCGGTGCTCTCCCCTGCTGCGGTCAGGCGCTGGTGCTCGAGCAGGTTGCTGGCCTGGCGGGCGAGCGGGGTCAGCCGCCGCAGGATCTCGGCGAGCACGTCAATGTCCCGCATGCACCGCTCGGCTACCGTCGGGTCGATGGCAAGCGCCGCCTCGACGGCATCCGCGGCGGCGGCTGCCCGCTGCCGAGCAAGGCTGGCGGGCGGCGCGGCGCCGTCGGGTATCCGGTCGGCCAGCGCGCGCAGGCTGGCGGCAGTCTTCACAGGGGGGGCAGACCAAGTAAGCCCGAAAGGGGCAATGGCTGGTCGGCAGCTGTTGGGGTGCGGCCAAGATAAGGGCAAAACCCGACATGAGCTGATCTTGAAGGGGTAGAACCTCGCGGTTTGCCCCTGCCGGGTCAGCGGGCGCGGCGGCGCGCGAGCGAGTCGTTGTCCGCGGCGATCCGGGCGGAGGTCTCCTGTGCGTCAGCCGGTCCACCGCCTGCAAGCCCTACTGGCAGTGTCGCGCATTCAACAGCATCGCGTATCAGACAGCCGCGTACTGAGTCAGGGAGGCAGGCTGGTGACCTTGCCTACGGCGGCGTGGCAGGGCCTGGCGTAGCGCATGGCGCGGTACGCGGGGGCTTGTGCCGGGTCTTGGCCGTGATCTGCCAGGTTACTCAATAGGACGGTCTCGGCGCCCTGCACCTTGTCCCGCACTGCCCGGCACCGCAAGGCACTGTCCCGGTTTTTTTCAACGCCGGAGTGCGGCTACCTGGTGAGGCAGGAGGAGGATCCCGGCGTCCGCGGCGCGGTCTCCGAACCGGGCCATTGCGCTATGGACTTGCGCGGATCGCGGGTCTACGTTGTGTGCGCGGGCGATCCCGATCCGGGATCGCCTTGTTCGGCGGCGTCGTGGGATCTGGTGGGGCCGGCGGTCCGTCTCGCGCGATTCCTGCCGTGCCGGACCCTGGAGGCCTGCCGGGATGCGGCGCCCAGCTCGGAGGAGAGAACCCCGATGCACCCTGTTCCGCAACTGATTCCCAAGGCCGCTCACCGGGGCTGGCGCCGCCGTGCGGCGGCGTGCGCCGCGGCCTGCCTTATGGCCGGCGCGGGCCTGGCCGCCGTGGCCGGCACCGCGCACGCCGCCGGCGACCCGATGGCCTACATCGCCAACAATGGCGCCAACACTGTCTCGGTGCTGGATACGCAGACGGACACGGTCACCGCCTCCATCCCCGTCGGCTTCGCCCCCATTGGGGTGGCAACCAGCCCCAACGGGGCCCTGGTGTACGTGGCCAACACCAGCGACGGCACGGTCTCGGTCATCAGCACCGCCACTAATACCGTGACCGCCACCGTCACGGTGGGTAGTAGCCCCCAGGCCGCGGCCTTCACCCCGGACGGGACACTGGCCTACGTTGTCAACTCCACCTACGACGGCACCGTCTCGGTCATCAACACCGCGACCAGCACGGTCACCGCTACCATCCCGGTGGGTATCGGACCCGTCGACGTAGCGGTGAGCCCGGACGGCGCGACCGCCTACGTTGTCAACTCCGACAGCACTGTCTCGGTCATCAGCACCGCCACTAATACCGTGACCGCCACCATCAGCACCGGCGCTGGCAGCTACCCCTCGGCCGTGGCCTTCAGCCCGGACGGAACCCTGGCCTACGTCACTGACGCGGGCAGCAACGCGGTCTCGGTTATCAGCACCGCCACCGGCACGGTCACCGGTACTATCCCCGTCGGCACAGCGCCCCAGTGGGTGGCCTTCACCCCCAGCGGTACCACCGCCTACGTCGCCAACACCGTCGACAACACGGTCTCGGTCATCAGTACCGCTACCGGCACGGTCACCGCGACCGTCGCCGTCGGCAGCCTGCCCTGGGCCCTGGCCGTGACCGCGGACGGCACCGATGTCCTCGTCGCGAACTCCGGCGACCAGGACGTGTCAGTGATCTCCACCAGCAGCAACACGGTGACCACGACGGTCACCGACCCCAGCTTCGCCAACCCGGAGGGCATCGCCACCACCCCCGCCGCCGCTGCGCCGGTGGTGACCGGGGTCAGTCCCGGGTTCGGGGACCTGGGCGGCGGGACCAGCGTGACGGTCACCGGGACCGGGTTCACCGGCGCGACCGCGGTGCACTTCGGGTCCGCGGCCGCGGCCTCCTTCACCGTCAACTCCGCCACCAGCATCACCGCCACCAGCCCGGCCGCCACCACGGTCGGCCCGGTCGACATCACCGTCACCACACCAGCCGGGACCAGCGCGGCCGGCGCAGCCGACAGGTACACCTACGCCTACCCCTTCACCGGGTTCAGCTCACCGGTCGACAACCCGCCCACCCTCGACCAGGTCAACGGCGGTCAGGCGATCCCGATGAAATGGAGCCTGGGCGCCGATTACGGCCTGGGCATCCTCGCCTCCGGCTCCCCGGCCGCCACCCAGATCAGCTGCTCCACCGGCGTCCCGGTCAACACCGCGACACTGACCGACACCGCCGGCGGCAGCGGCCTGCAAGACAACGGCAACGGCAGCTACACCTACGTGTGGAAGACCCTCAAAGCCTGGGCCGGCACCTGCCAGATGTTCACCCTCACCCTGAACGACGGCACCACCCACACCGCCACCTTCCAGTTCAAGTAACCACCACACCCTGCTGTCCCGGCCGGCCACCGGCCGGGACAGCCGCATCCACGGCCTGCCAGCCAGGCCCAGCCGCCCGGCACCGCAGGCTGGCCAGAGCGGGCACCTCCGCGGCTGTCCACAGCGACTCGGGTGATGTGCTCGCGCAACCCGGCGCTCGTCGCTAGCGCGTCGCCCGCTATAGGGATGTCAGTCCCTGGGACAAGAAAGAGGGTCACGGGCTCGCGATGAGGCGGTGGGCCTCGCCGGGAAGCAAGACCTGCTCCAGAAATCCCCGCGGAACATCCAGACTCCGTCCGGGTCCGCTCCGAGGAACTGGCGGCTGTTTCCGCCCTGCCAGAAGATCCGCAAGGTATTCCCCGCTGGAACTGAGCGGTTCCAATCCGACTTGCATCGCGCGATGCCTATCAGGCTAGATGACCAATTCAAAGTGGTCAGTGGTCGCAGGCTACGAGCGACCCCTTCAACCCAGCCGGCGGCATCGCCGAGATCGCCAGCCCACCGCAGGTGATCGAGCTGCCTGCGGAAGTTCGTCCGCGACGGCCGCGGCGCCGAGCGCTTCAACCGGTCGAAGCCGGTCTTCCCGCCCGGCCCGGCCGGGTCCAGCAGGGCCGACGCTACTGGGCTTGTCTTGGTCAGACCGGTGGAGGGACCAGCTCGCCGGGCAGCAGGCCGGCCAGGGCGGTCCGGACGGCGGCGCGGCTCACCCCGTGCGCCCGGGCGAGGGCGGCGATCGAGGCGCCCTGTTCCAGGTACGCCGACCGCGCTTCCTCGGCTGGGGTCCCCGACAGCGCGGGCGGGCGGCCGCGGTAGCGGCCTTCGGCCTCGGCCGCGGCGATCCCCTTCTTCGGTCAGCTCGTTCTGCAGGTCGCGCTGGAACTGCCCGACGGCGATGAGCACGTTGACGATCAGGTCGGTGGTCGCGTCGTTCGCGGCGAGGTCGGCAAAGTTGGACAGCGGCCCGGACAGGACCCGCAGGGCCACGCCCCGGGCCTGGCACCAGCCGAGCACCCGGGGTCCGGCGACCGCGCCAGGCGGGGCCCGCTCGGGTCGCCGATGGGCTCCCCTCGCGCGGCCGCGCGCTGCCGGGCCGCGGCCGGCGGCAGCGGCCTGCAAGACAACGGCAGCGGCAGCTACACCTACGTGTGGAAGACCGCCAAGTCCTGGTCCGGCACCTGCCAGCTGTTCACCCTCACCCTCAACGACGGCACCACCCACACCGCTACCTTCCAATTCAGGTAAACACAACCCCAGGCCAGGCACCCTTACCTGACCCGCGCAACCGGCCCTGGACCCCTCACCCCAGGGGCCAGGGCCGGACTCACCCACGCAGCCGAACCATGGCACCGGTCCGGGCGGGTACCGGGTGTTGCGCGTTGAAGATGAGCATGGCGGCGTCATTTGGGGTTGAGCATGTGCTCGCAGTGAAGCGCCCCGCCCGGCGGAGCCGGGCGGGGCTGGGTGTTCATGGTGTCGCGGGGGTGCTCAGTCTGTCGCGGTGACCTCGGCGATGGCGGCGCGCGCGGCGGCGGTCGCCCCAGCGCCAGCCCCGGCACGCCGTTCGACCACCTCGCGCAGGCACGCACCCTGGCCATCGCCTCGACGGCCTGCGCCCCGAAGGCGCCCATCCCCTGCCCGGCCCAGCCTCGTCGGCACACACACAGGCGGCACGCTGGCGCGCCGCCATCCGTGCACCCGAGACCGGATCCGGGTGATCCGACGGCTGGACATCCGCGTGCCCGTCTCTGACCGGCGTTGTGGGCGCCGTGGCGGCGTCCGGCTAGGCGGCCAGGGGCTGTTCTGTTCGTAGCGGGTCAGTTTGGCCAAGCGGCCAGGTCGCTCCATGGCCCCTTTCGCTCGTATTCCGGTCCCACCTCATGAGGCGGCGTGCGGGCCAGGGTGATGCCCGCCCCGGCGGCGGCGCCGGGAGCATGACAGGCTTGCTCATGGCGGCTCCCTCCTCATCGGGGGCCCCGGCGCCCGGGGCGCTGCCCCCGGATGTTAGCGATGGCGCCTGCACGGGCATTTCGTTGATGGCGATCCAGGAGGGGAAGTGCCGATGATCGTGCTCGTGACAGGCGGACAGCTCGGCGTCACCGCGACCGTCGAGGACCCGCAGAACCTCAGGCAGCTGCACGCCGAGTTCCGCGGGGTGGACGACACGGCGGCGGCGCAGGCACTGCGCGCCGCCGGCCTGGGCACCGTGGACGGCGACCGCGTGTGGCTGGACGCCGACGCGCTGCGCGCCGCGGGCGACGGCAGCTCCGGCTGGACCGTCGACTTCTACGCGATGCTCGCCTACGCCAAGACCCGCGGCTGGACGAACGAGGACTCCTCCCAGGTCCAGGCCCACATCATCCGCACCTGACGGGCCCGCGCCGGCAGCCGCGCGCCAGGGCCTGCCAGGTGCCCCTCAGTGCTTTCGTCGGTGACATGCGGGCGGCGCGGATGGCGGGGCCGGTGCCGGCGGGGCCAGGGCGACGCGGGCGCGGCGGCCGTCGAGCGCTGGGGGTTGCGCTGCCCGGGACCGGAGAACGTGGCGAGAGCGGGCGGAGATACCTGACAGAGTGGACCCATGCTGAATGAGGTGGCCGACGGAGTCTGGGTCCGGCAGAGCGAGTGGGTCTTGAGCAATGCCGTCGCGGTGCGCGGGGAGGGCGGGCTGATCCTGGTCGATCCCGGCATCGATGGCCGCGACCTGGACCAGCTGGCCGACGACCTGGACCGGCTCGGCATTCCGGTGGTCGCCGGGTTCTCCACCCATCCCCACTGGGACCACCTGCTCTGGCATCCCCGGTTCGGCGACGTGCCGCGCTACGCCACCCCCGCCGGCGCCCGCGCTGCCAGTGAAGCCCGGGAGCGGGGGCGGGAGATGGCGGCGGAGAGCGCGTCGGGCATCCCTGTCGAGCTGCTCGGGCTAGTCACCCCGCTGCCCGCGGACGGCGGGCCCGTGCCGGGCGAGATCGTCGAGCATCAGGCGCACGCCATCGGCCACGCCGCGGTCCTCCTCGCTGACCGTGGTGTCCTGCTCGCCGGCGACATGCTCTCCGACGTCCTGATCCCGATCCTCGACCGTCGCCGCCCCGATCAGGTGGGCGCCTATGAGACGGCACTCGGCCGGCTGGGCGAGGCCGCCAGGCACGCCGACGTCATGGTCCCCGGCCACGGCGCCGTTGCCGAGGGCCGGGAGGTGGCGGCCCGCCTCGCCGCCGATCATGCCTACATCGACGCGCTGCGGCGAGGAGGGGAACCGGTCGACGCGCGCCTGGGGCCGGATGCGACCTACGGCCGATACTGGCTCCCCGTCCACCAGTCGAACCTGGAGCAGGCCCGAGGGCGGTAGGTACCCGGGAAGCCCGGGCGCTAGGGCACCGTGAACGCCGCGGCTCCCCGGAGGGGGCGGGCGGCTCAGCCGCCAGGGTGGTCCCGGGGCCGGTCTCCCTGGCGGCCTGCGCGGGCTGTCACGGCCCGGCTGGTCAGTCCGGCAGCGGGGCGGCGAGCAGGCCAGGTAGGATCACGGCCGTGCCGAACGATGCTGCCCAGGCCCAGCCATCCCGCGAGGCCTCATTGCGCCGGCGGTTGCGCAACGCGCTCGTTGCCGCGATGAAGGAACGCGACCGCGTTGCGGTCACCGCGCTGCGCTCCGCGCTGGCCGCGATCGACAACGCGGAGGCCGTCGACGCCACGGCGGTGGCCAGCGGGTCCTTGACGATCGAGTCGTCTCCCGCCGGCATCGGCGTCGCCGAGGCTGAGCGACGCGCCCTGCCCGACGAGGACATCGCCCGGATCGTGCGCTCTGAAGTTGCGGACCGCGAGGCCGCCGCCCTGGAGTACGACCGCGCAGGCCGGCCGGAACGCGCCGAGGCCCTGCGCGCAGAAGCCCGGGTGCTCTCGTCCTACCTTTGAGGAACATGCCTGACAGCCCGGCACCACTGACCCAGGCCGATCAAGTGCGGCCTGCCTCGATGAGGCGGGCATGGGCCTGGCTACGCGCGGACGGCAAGGTCGATGTCCACGGAGAAGCCGATGTCGGCCTTGAGGCGGCCACGGTGCACCCCGGTCGCCACGTAGGCCCCGGACGCGGGGTCAAGCTCGTACGTATAGGCGACCGCGGCGCGGCCTTCCCGTTCCACCCGCCACAGGAACTTGATGCCCGCCTCCGCGTACTTGCCTGGCTTGGTCTTCCGGTCCCGTTCCTCCGACTCGGGGGAGACGACCTCGGCGACGAGGCGGACCTCATCCGGCAGGTAAAACGTCCGGCCAAGGTCGCTCTCGGGTGACACGGTCACGACCATGACGTCCGGCTCGGGCCGCTGCCGGGTGCCGAGCCTGACGCTCATCTCCCGCGCAACGTACAGGCCCTCCGGGGGCCGTATGCCGTTCTCGAGCCGACGGATCATCAGCATGTGGAACGAGGTCTGCGGCGACATCAAAATGAGGGCTCCGTCGATCGAGCTCGACGCGCCTGGGCGCCTCCGGCGGGAGCGCGTCCAGGTCGTCCGCGGTCCAGCCGCCGGATGGTCCCGGGTACAGCCACTCGGGCAGCGATGTCATGAGCACCAGTCTGCCTCCTCCCGGCAGCTACGGTGAATAGGTCCCTCACCTGAAGACCCTACTACAGCCAGGAAGGGTCGACGTGGTCGACTACCGTATTACTAGTGCAGTGCGCTGGTGGCTGCCCAGTCACAGATGGCTGCCAGCGGGGCCTCCATGGTCTTGCCGAGGCCGGTCAGCTCGTACTCGACGGCTTGCGGGGCAGTCGCCTTGATGACGTGGCGCTCGACGAGGCCGTCGTCCTCCATGGCGCGCAGCGTCTGGGTGAGCACCTTCTGCGTGATGCCGGGCAGCCTGCGGCGCAGCTCGGCGTGCCGCTGCGGGCCGGCCAGCAGGGCGTAGACGATCAGGACCCGCCACTTGGACGCTAGCCGCTCCAGGGCCTGCCGGGTGGCACAGCCCTGCTCGAGCACGTCGGGGATCACCAGGGACACGGGGGCCTCCCTCACTGGCCGGCGGGATGGGCACCTGGAGGTGCCTTCTGGACGGCTCCGGGCCGGCATGCGTACGGTGCCGTCATGGCTGAGGATAAGTCGCGGGTCACGTTCAGCAGCGAGGGCATCGGCATTGCCGGCGACCTGAGGGTGCCGCCTGGCGTCGGCCAGCGTCCGGCTATCGCGCTCACCGGGCCGTTCACGGGCGTGAAGGAGCAGGTCACCGGCACCTACGCGCGGCTGCTCGCGGACGCTGGCTTCGTCACGCTGGCGTTCGACCACCGGGGGTTCGGGGAGAGCGGCGGGCGGCCCCAGCACGAGGACGCCCAGGGCAAGCTCGCCGACCTGCGGGCCGCCGTCACCCTGCTCGCCAGCCGGGACGACGTGGACCCGGGCCGGATCGCCATCGTCGGCATCTGCCTCGGCGGCGGGTACGCGGTGCGGGCGGCGGCATCCGACGCGCGCGTGAAGGCGGTCGCCGGGGTTGCGGGCGGCTACAACAGCCCGGCCGCGATGGTCCAGGGCATGGGCACCGAGGCGTACCGGGCGGCGCTGTCGGGGTTCCTGGCCCGCTACGACGAGTACCTTCCCGCCGTCGCCGCCGATGGCGGGGAGGCGGCCATGGGCGGTGATGAGCCGTATGAGTACTACGGGACGCAGCGATCGGCCGCCCGGCACTGGCGTAACCAGGTCACCTGGGGCTCGCTGCACTCCCTGATGACCTTCGACGCCATGGGGGCCGCCGACTTGCTCGGCGGCACTCCGCTGCTGGTCGTCCACGGCAAGCAGGACGCCTACTGCTCGCCGGAGCTGGCCCGTGAGCTGCGCGAGCGGGCACCCGGTCACAACGAGGCCGTCTGGCTGGACGCCCGCCAGCACATTGACCTGTACGACCGCGAGCCCTACGTGACGCAGGCCGTCGCCGCGGTCGCCGCCTTCCTGCACCGTGCGCTGTTAGGGTGTCCCAGGCGGGACCTGGAGCAGTTCTTCTACCTCGATGACGCCGATCTCAAGCTGGTGGCGGGGCTGCGGGGTGATCACAACCGGCTCGGCCTCAGTGTCCAGCTCGCCACGGCTCGCTTTGACGGCAGGTTTCTGGCGGACCTGCTGGAGGGGGGTGCCGACCGAGGTCATCAACTACCTGGCCGGCCAGCTGCTGATAGCCGACCCGTCGTGCGTGAAGAAGTACGCGCAGCGGGAGCCGACCCACCGCGAGCATGCCGGGAAGATCCAGGAGGCTCTGGGGCTGAAGGACTTCACGCAGGTGGAGGCGGAGCTTTCGGGGTATGCGGGCAAGCGGGCGTGGGTGACCGGGGACGGCCCGAAGGTCATCTTCCTCGACGCGGCGGGGTGGCTGCGGGAGCTGGATGTGCTGCTGCCGGGGGTGTCGCGGCTGGCCCGCCTAGTGCAGCGCCGCAGAAGTTCTTGATCGATCCTGACCAGCCGGGCTGCTACTCCTGGTAGTCGGCGAGGTGGACGATGGCGGCGGTGTCGTAGGCATCGACGGCGCTGCCGAAGGGACTTCCGGTGCGCAGGACGGCGTTGTCGTACTTCTCGGCGGCGGGGTCGTAGAGGGCGAAGGCCCAGTCGTCGCCGCCGAGGTACTCGATGCGGCAGAGCCGGATTTCCTCGTCGTTGTCGTCGCCCTCGCCGGCCCAGGCGGTCATGTAGCCGAACGACCCTCGCCAGCGGATGGTGATTTCCTGCAGATCAGGGTGGGTCTTCGACGCGTGGTGGTCGACGGTTCCCTCGGTGATCTCTTTGACGCGCTTGGACGGCACCGGCACGCCTCCCAGTGTGGCCGGCCGCGGGCCGGCGCCGCGCGGCCGCGGGGTGCGGCATCCTTCCGGGAACTGCAGCGGGGAGGAGAGACGGCGATGACGGGACCGAGGCCGGCACAGGTGCAGGTGACGATCAAGCGGCGCCGCAAGCTGAACCAGGTCATCGCCGCGGCGACGAGCCCGCAGCGGCTTGTGCTGCGGGCCAGGGTCGTCCTGGCTGCGGAGGACGGGAAGAGCGACGCGGAGATCGCCCGCGACCTGGGCTGCAGCCCGGGCACCGCCGGGAAGTGGCGGAAGCGGTTCGCCGCGGAGGGCGTCCCGGGGATCTTCGACCGGCCCCGCTCCGGGCGCCCGGAGGTCCACGGCCCGTCCGCGAGGCTGCTCGTCATCGCGGCCGCCACCTCGGTCCCGCCGGACGGGGAATCGTGCTGGTCGCACTCGTCGATTGCCCGTCACCTGCGCGAGCGCGGGCTGGGCATGTCCGGGGCGACCGTCGGGCGGGTCCTGGCCGACGCGGGCGTCCGCCCCCACAAGGTGAAGGGCTGGCTCAACCGCGCCGACGACCCGCAGTTCTGGGCCCAGGCCGGGCGGGTCTGCCGCCTCTACCTGGACCCCGGGCCCGGCACCGTGCTGGTCAGCATCGACGAGAAGACGGGCATCCAGGCGAAGACGAGGATCCGCCCAGACGTCCCGGGCGGGCCGGGCGTCCCGGCCCGCCGCGAGTTCGAGTACCGCCGCCACGGCACCGTCTCGATCATCGCCGCCATGAATGTCACGACCGGCGAGGTCATCACCCGGAGCATCCGGCGGAACGACTCCGGGGCGTTCACCCAGTTCCTCGCCATGCTCGACCAGTGCACCGCCCCGCACCTGCGGATCCGGCTGGTCATGGACAATGGCTCCAGCCACACTTCCAGGGCCACCCGGGCGTGGATCGCCGCGCACCCCAGGTTCGAGGTCACGCACACGCCGAAGCACGCGTCCTGGCTGAACATGGTGGAGCAGTGGTTCAGCATCCTGGCCCGCAGGCTCCTGCGCCGCGGCGACTTCACCTCCCGCGACGACCTCGACCAGCAGATCACCGACTTCACCATTAGCTGGAACGAGACAGCGCACCCGTTCAAGTGGAAGTACGACGCCGACGCCGAGCACGCCCGCTACCTCGAACGCCACCCGGCAAGGACATCCTCGCCGAAGGCGCGTGAGTCAGCAGAACGTAACCGCCGAGCAGTAGAGAACTTTTGCCGGGCTGCATTAGGGAGCGAGAACAGCAAGCCCGGCTTCTGCGCATTCGTCGTCTTGCCCGGGCATCATTCCGCCGCTTACCGCCATCGCACCAAGGACGGTGTCGCCCCGCTTGATGAGCGGCGCGCCGGCGCCCGCCAGGATGTGCTCCCGCACGGCCCGGTCCAGCTGGGCGAAGAAGCCAGGCGAGGCCTCCTGCATCTGCCGCAGTGCGGCGCCGTCGCGGCGGAAGAGGGCGACGCTGGCCGCCTTGGCCTCGGCGATCCGGGCTGAGAGCGGCGCCGCGCCGCTCATGCGGCCCAGGGCCTGCAGGTGCCCGCCTTCGTCGACGACCGCGACCGTGACCAGTGCACCTATCGTGGCGGCGCGCTCGTGTGCGCCGCCGATGACTGCCTGAGCCTCTTGGAGCGTTAGCGGCATTGCGATCCCCTGAGTTATATGGACAACCGTCCTTGCATGAACGACCGTATCGCTAGGGGCAGCCGCAGCGCAAGCACGCGAGGCTAGAATGACCGGGCGATGGACGACACCACCCCGGCAGGTCTCCCTGCTGGCCCTCGCCGCCCCAACGCGCGCGGGCAGGGGGAGCGACTGCGGGAGGAGATCATTTCCGCCGCCGTGCAGATGCTCGGCGACCTGGCCGACGACGAGGCCTTGTCGCTGCGCGCGGTCGCACGTGCGGTGTCGGTATCCCCCACTTCTGTTTACCTGTACTTCCCAGATCGTGACGCGCTCGTCGCGGCGGCCATGCAACGCTGCCATGCGGAGATGCTCCAGGCCGCGGATGAGGCCGAGGCCGCACATCAGGACCCCGCTCTCGCCTTGCGCGCACGGATCCTGGCGCAGGCGGCCTGGGTGCAGGAGCATCCCGGCATCCACAAGGTGATGCATGAGAGCAAGGTCGGCATGCCCTTCAAGGAGGTCATGTTCACGCGCACCACGGCTGCGATACAGCGCTGCATGGACGCCGGGGTTGCCCCGCCAGGGGACGCCGCCACCGTCGCACTCGATCTCCGGACGGCCGTCACCGGCATGCTGTCCCTGCGGATCAACGAGCCCGACCTGCCCTGGCCGCCCTTCCCCGAGCAAGCCGACCGGTTCCTCTCCAAGCTCGTCGGACTCGCGCCGCCGGCAGGGGAGACGACAGTCCCGCAAGCAAAGTAGCCCCCCGCGCGGCCTGCGCCGCGGCGACTTCACCTCCCGCGAGGACCCCGGAACCCGGATCACCCGTTCACCATCCGGCGCAACAAGCGAGCCCGACCGTGCAAGCGGAGTTACGACGCCGACGCCGGGCACGCCCGCTACCTCGAACGCACCCCAGCCCGAACCACAGACCGCCCTCCCCGAAGCCGCATGACAGCAACCCTCAGTCACCAAGACCCAGTCAGGAACTTGTGAGGGGCTGCACTAGCGGCGCGGGAGCGGGACGCGGCGGTGCGGGCGATGGGAAGACCTATGTGCACGACCTGGTCGTAGTGGGTCAGGATGCGGTCAGGTGAGGTCGATGAGGGAAACCGCATGAAACGCCAAGAATCTCGGTCTACCACCTGCACTCCTGCGCCGCGCATTGCGGGATCATTCAGCGAAGCCGGGCGGATCAGCCTTCCGGCCGTGAACTCGACCAGCGTCCGGCCGCCTGTTTCCGTCCGGTGCCGGCCCGGTAACCACTGCCGCTATCAGTTCTGCCTCAGCCCGGGTGATCATTGGGCACGGCCTTTCCGTCCACAGTGAGAAAAAGCATCCGAGTAGCTCAAGCGTTATCCGGGGTGACGGAGATCAAATACCGCGTTGCCGTAGGTCGCGCTGTCGCGTACGCGTCCGAGACAGGGTCCATGACCGCGCGGTACCACCCGGCGTATTCCGGCCCAACGCGAGTCTCCGCCTCCAAAGACCGCTGGCCCGCGTCGCCACTTGATGGGTGATCAGCGTGCTCGTAAGGATCCTGCATCCCGACGCGGTTACGTCCGGTGCTCGCCGCTGCCGGCTTGGTGGCGGAGGGCGAAGATCGCTGCCTGGACGCGGTCTTGCAAGCCGAGTTTGGTGAGGATGCTGCGGACGTGGGTTTTGACGGTCTGCTCGCCGATCGCCAGGTCCCGGGCGATCTGCCGGTTGCTGTGACCGCGGGCGATCAGATTAAGTACGTCGCGTTCGCGCGGTGAGAGCGGGTGCAGCGGGTCCGGCGGCGGTGGCCGGCGGAGCGCCCGGGTGAGCCGGGTCAGCAGCTCGGGGCTGAGGCTGGCGGTACCGGCGGCGGCGTCACGGACGGCGGCGATGACGTCCTCGGCCGGGGCGGTCTTGAGCAGGTAGGAGGTTGCGCCGGCGTGCACGGCGCGGAGGAGGTCCTCGTCGCCGGTGGCGGAGGTGAGCACGACGACGGCAGGCCGGTGCGGCGCGTCGTGCAGTGCGGCGAGGACGGCGTGCCCGTCCAGTCCGGGCATGTACAGGTCGAGCAGCAGCACGTCCGGGCGGGTGGCGGCCACGACGTCTACCGTCTGCTGGCCGTCTCCGGCTTCGCCGGCGACCTCGACGCCTGGTTCCTGGCCGAGCAGGTAGCACAGTCCGTCACGGACGACGCGGTGGTCGTCGGCAATCACCACCCGGATCGTCACGGGACCGGCACCCGGACGGTGATGGCCGTGCCGTGCCCGGGTGCGCTGTCGATGTCCACGGTGCCGCCGAGTTCGGCTACCCGGTCGCGGATGTGGGCAAGCCCGGAGCCGGCGTGCTGGGCGGCCGGGTCGAAGCCGCTGCCGGTGTCGCGGACGGCAAGCTCGACGTGCCCGTCCTGGCGGGTCATGGACACGGCAATCTGGCGGGCGTTGCCGTGCCGGACGGCGTTGACGCATGCCTCCTGGGTGATGCGCAGCAAAGCGTGCTCGACGGGCGCCGGGACGGCGACGTCGTCCAGGCTGGCATCGACGATGACGCCGAGCCGGTCGTCGTAGGCCGCGCAGATCTCCTGCAGGGCCGGTGCGAGCCCGGCACCGTCCAGGCTGGCCGGGCGCAGCTCGGTCAGCAGCGCCTGCATGTCGCGCAGTGCCTCCTCGCTGATGCGCTCGATCGTGCGGGCCTGCTGGTTGCCGGGGTCGGCCCTGCGCATCCCGGCGGCGATCATCCGCAGGGCGAACAGGTGCTGGGAGATCGCGTCGTGGATCTCCCGCGCGATCCGGGCTCGCTCCACGGCGCGCGCGTCGCCGGTCGCGCGCTGCCGTTCGGCGGCCAGCGCGGAGACGAGCTGGCGGGTCATGATGGTGAAGTTCGCCTCCAGTTGGCTGACCTCGTCCCGGCCGGAGGCGGGCAGGGTGACGGTGTAGTCGCCGTCGGCGACCGCGAGGGTGGCGCGTTCCAGGCGGCGTACCCGGCGGACGAGGCGGCGTGAGGCGAGCAGCCCGAACAGCACGCCGACCGGCACGACGGCGAACAGCAGCGCGTAGGAACCCGCCAGCAGCGGGCCGTCCTCGCCGAGCTGACCGAGCTCACTCCAGGCGCGGACGGGGTTGATGAACCTGGGCGACCATGGCGCCTGGACAAAGATGACCAGTCCCGGCGCGCTGGCCGGCGGCTTGCTGAGGCCAGCGCGGCCCGCCGTCCAGGCCAGGTCCCAGAGCACGCTGCCGTGCGACGTCGGCACCCTGCCGCTCTTAAAGATGTGGTCGGCTGCGATTGCCGAGGTCACCTGGGCGGGGAGTTCGCTGGCCGCCGCCCGTCCGGGCGGGTACAGGGATGGCGCGGAGGACGCGACGACCGTGCCGTCGGCGGCGATCGCGACGACCGCGGTGACCGCCTGGCCTCCGTGGACCGGGCCGGTGACCGCCGGAACGATCAGCGTGCCGTCCAGGGCCGGCCGGGCCAGGCCCGGTAGCGGCGGCTGGCCGTGCTCGCCCAGCGCGGTTCCGTCCGGCACGCCGCCGGGATAGCGGTGGGCATAGCTCTGCGCGGTGGCGTCCACCTGGGCCTGCAGCTGGGTGCCGTTAACCAGTGAGGGCACCTGGAAGCCGAGCACGAGCGCCTCGACCAGCACCACGACGGCGATCGTGACGAGAATGTAGGAGGCGATCAGCCGGCCCGATAGCCCCCACACCCTGCGTCGCACCCAGTCCAGCACACCTGTACGCTACCTCCGCGCAACCCTGCGGCGTATCCCTCCAAGGAGGGACCCGCGCTACCTCCGGCGCGTGATGCGCCCGCCGCCGCCGCCCGGGACGCTGGCTGCCATGAACCCGCAGTCACCCGGTCCAGCCCGCGAGCAGACACGAGATGAACAAGTGCCCCGGCCGCGGACCCGGTCCGCGCCCGTCCTCAACACGGGTGACCAGCTCCCGGCCGTGCGAGAGGTCGTGGCCGCAGTGGCGGTCAACCCGGACACCGTGCTCAACGCCTGCCGGGACATGGAGCGCCGGGGGCTTGGTCGAGGCGCGCGCCGGGCACGGCACGTCCGTCCGGGCGCGCCCGCCAGGGCCGCCGCCCGGCACCTCTTCCCGGCTCCGCCGCAGCCTGGCCCGCTGGGTCCGCGAGGCCCCCTTGACGACGAGTCGGTGGAGTCGCTGCTGCCGGCGGCGGACGCAGCGGATTCAAAATCGGAGGAGATCGCATGAGCACGGCGATCGAGACATATGAACTGTCCAAGCGCTACCGGCAGGTCCGAGCACTGACCGAGTGCACGCTCACCGTGCCCGAGGGCCGGGTGTCCGCGCTGGTCGGGCCGAACGGTGCGGGCAAGACCACGCTGCTGCGGCTCCTCGCCGGGCTGGCCAGCCCGACCAGCGGCACGGCTTCGGTTCTGGGCGGGGCGCCGCGGCAGGCCCCGGCATTCCTCGCCGAGATCGGGTTCCTCGCCCAGGAGATCCCGCTGTACCGGCGGCTCACTGGCGAGGACCACATCCGGATCGGGGCGCACATGAACCCGCGCTGGGACGCCGAGCTGGCGCGCACCCGGCTAGGGGAGTTGCGCATTCCGCTCGACCAGCGCGTGGGAACGCTGTCCGGCGGCCAGCGCGCCCAGGTGGCGCTGGCGCTAACGCTGGCCAAACGGCCACGGCTGCTGCTGCTCGACGAGCCATTCGCGGCACTGGACCCGCTTGCGCGGCGGAACTTCCTCGCCACCCTTACCTCGGCCGCGGCGCAGGCCGGCGGTGGCCTCACCGTCGTGCTGTCCTCGCACCTGGTCACCGACCTGGAGCGGGTATGCGACCACCTCATCCTGCTGGCCGGATCCCGGGTGCAGCTCTGCGGTGACATCGGCGCGGTGCTGGCGGAGCACAAGGTCCTGGTCGGGCCGCGCAAGGACACCGCGCTGATAGAGCGGACGCACACGGTCATCCAGACTACGGTCACGGCCCTTCAGTCCACCCTGCTGGTCCGCCTCAACGGCCTGCTCACCGACCCCGCCTACCAGGCCCAGGACGTGACCCTCGAAGAGCTGGTGCTGGCTTATATGGGCGCCGGCGAGGCGTCTGCAAGTAGGCGCTTCACGACGGTTGGAGAAGACTGATGACCTGGCTTGTCTGGCGCCAGTACCGCGCTCAGGCCGCGATCGCATCCGTGCTCCTCGCCGCGGCCGCGGCGGTAATACTTGCGGACGGCTTCCAGATCGCCTCGCACTGGCACGCCGTTCTGGTCACGTGCTCGGGGAACAGCGCGTGCCTGCAACAGCAGGGGCCACTGGTGAACGGTGTGGTGAGTGACGTGCCCTACTTCGCCCTGATCGTGCCGGCCATACTCGGCATGCTGTGGGGCGCGCCACTCGTGGCGCACGAGCTCGAGGCCCGCACCAGCGATTTCGCGTGGACGCAGAGCGTCACCCGGACGCGCTGGCTGACTGTCAAGGCTGGCTGGCTGCTGCTCGCCGCCGCCGCCTGCGGCGGCGCGATCGCCGCCCTGACCACCTGGTGGTCCGGGCCGAGCAACGCGCAGTCGGCCGGCGCGTTCGATCCCGGGCAGTTCGATACCCAGGGCATCGTCCCGATCGGGTACGCGGTGTTCGCCATGGCGCTCGGCATCGCTGCGGGAACCGTGGCGCGCCGGACCCTCCCCGCGATAGCCGTCGCGCTCGGCGGGTTCGTCGCGCTGCGTCTGGTGATCGCCGATTTCGTCCGGCAGCACTACATGACGGCGGTCACGACCTACTACAACGTGACGGGCTCGTTCACGCCGCCGGGGTCGGCGTGGGTGTTCAGCCAGGGCGCCGTCAGCAAAACCGGCCAGGTCGTGCCGGCAGGATGGGGCGAGCTGGAGCCCGCGCTTCCAGCCTCCTGCCAGAAGCTGCTTCCCGGAAACGGGGGCCCGGTGCCGAAGTCTGGCTCTCCGCTGTCCGCCGTGTTTTCCTGCATGCAAGCGCACGGTTGGCGCGGGTTCGCCACCTATCAGCCCTCCAGCCGCTACTGGCCGTTCCAGGGCATCGAGACAGGGATCTACGTCCTGCTGGCCGCGGCGCTGATCGCGGTCACGTTCGTCATCGTCCGAGGGAGGGACGCGTAGTGAGCCGGGTTACCCGGCGGCAGTACCGGCTGCAGTCCCGGCGCGCACCCGCTTGCGCGCGAACGTCGCTGGCGGTCGCCGCCGAGCTGTTCCGGGTTGACTCGGTGGTCCGGTGGCTGGACGCCGCGAAAGGCCATGTCCGCGTCCGCCGCGCGGCCGCCGACGGGACGCTGACCTGGGCGGGCCAGGCGAGCCGGGGAACCCAGACACGAGCGCCGCTGCCACGGCACCGGCGGGAAGCGAGAACACGGCGATGAGCATGCTGGAGCTGCGCCAGGTATCCAGGTCCTACGGGCAGGGTAGCGCCGAGGTGCATGCCCTGCGCGACGTCAGCCTGACGGCGGACGAGGGCGCGATGGTGGCGGTGATGGGACCGAGCGGCTCGGGCAAGAGCACGCTGCTGACCATCGCCGGAACCCTGGAGGACCCCACCTCGGGCGAGGTGCTGATCGGCGGCGAGCTGGCAAGGAATCTATCGCGCGGCGCCAAGGCACGGCTGCGGCGGCGCGTGATCGGCTATGTGTTCCAGGACTTCAACCTGCTGCCCGGGCTGACCGCGGCGGAGAACGTCTCGCTGCCGCTCGAGCTGGACGGAGTCCCCGGCCGCAAGGCCCGGGCCGCGGCCCTGAACGCGCTCGACCGGCTCGGCCTGTCCGGGCGCGCCTCCCATTACCCGGACCAGATGTCCGGCGGGGAACGGCAGCGGGTCGCGATCGGGCGCGCGATGGTCGGCGACCGGAAGCTGCTGCTGGCCGACGAGCCGTCCGGCGCGCTGGACTCAGTGAACGCCGAGGCGGTGATGCGCCTGCTCCACGATGCGTGCAAGAACGCCGGGATGACCGCGGTCGTGGTGACGCACGACGCGCAGCTCGCGTGCTGGGCGGACCGGATGGTGTTCCTGCGGGACGGCCGGGTGACAAACCAGTCCGCCCCGGCACCGGGCCCGGAATCCCGCCGCATCCGGGAAGGGAACCAGTGAGCGCCATGGCGGTAACCGAACGGCCCGAGCGGAGAATGCCAGGCGGCGGCATGCCTGCCCGCCGCGCGGTCATCCGCTGGGCGATACGGCTGCTGCTCCGTGAGTGGCGGCAGCAACTGCTGATCCTGGCGCTGATCACGGTCGCGGTGGCCGCCACGGTCGTGGGCTCAGCGGTCGCGACCACCACGCCGAGCCCGGCGACCGCTGACTTCGGTACCGCGCAGGACCTCGCCACGTTCACCGGGCCGGGCTCGCGCGTCGCGGCCGAGATTGCGTCGATCAAGAATCGTTTCGGTACGGTCGACGTGATCGAGAACCAGACGTTCTCGCTTCCCGGCTCGATCCAGACTTACAGTTTGCGCGCCCAGAATCCCCACGGCCCGTTCGGGCAGCCGATGCTCAGCCTGGTCAGCGGGCACTACCCCGCCGGACCGGGCCAGGTGGCGGTGGCCAGCGGGCTTGCCTCGGACTTCCATCTCTCGGTCGGCGGCGCCTGGACCGTCGGCGGTGTCAGCAGGACAGTCACCGGCATCGTGCAGAACCCGCAGAACCTGCTCGATGAGTTCGCCCTGGTGGCCCCCGGCCAGGTCGCCGCGCCGACACAGGTCACAGTGCTGTTCGACGCGCCAGGGGTCTCGCCGTCAGACATCGGCCCGACCGCGGCGACCCCGCAGACGGTGGCGGCGAATGCCGTGTTCAACCCGGAGACGATCTCGCTCGCGGCGGCCGTGCTCGGCATGCTGCTGATCGCGATGGTCGGGGCGGGCGGGTTCACGGTGCTGGCGCAGCGCCGGCTCCGCTCGATCGGCATGCTCGCCGCCCAGGGTGCCACCCAGGCCAATGTCCGCCTCGTCGTGAGAGCCAACGGTGTCGCCACCGGTGTCGTAGGGGCGGTGGCCGGGTTCACGCTCGGCCTGGTGGCCTGGCTCGTCTACCGGCCGAGCGTGCAGGCCAGCGCCCACCACGTGATCGGCGTGTTCCAGTTGCCTTGGACGGTGGTCTGGGTCTCGATGGTCCTCGCCGTGCTGGCGGCCTATGCCGCCGCCGCGCGGCCCGCCAGGGCAATCGCCCGGGTACCGGTGATGACCGCGCTGTCCGGGCGCCCGCCCGCGCCGAGGCCGGTTCGCCACCTGGCGGTTCCGTTCGGTCTCGGCTTTCTGGCTCTGGCGTTCTTCCTGCTCGGCCTGGCCGGCGCCGGCGTTGGAACCAGCGACTCTGGGAACACTTCAGCCCCGCTGCACGAGCTCGCGGGTGGATTCATCACGCTCGTGGCCGCCGTGGTGCTGCTGTCCCCGGCCTGCCTCGCGGTGCTGGCCAGGTTCGGCCGCTGGATGCCGGTCATGGTGCGGCTCGCGCTGCGGGACCTGGCCCGGTACCGCGCCCGGTCGGCCCGGCCCTCGCGGCAATCAGCCTCAGCGTGCTGATCGCGTCCATCGTCAGCGTGGTCAGCGCCGCCCGGTTCGGGAACGCGCTCGACTACGTGGGCCCCAACCTGACGTCCAGCCAGCTCATCGTCTACCCACCCGGCCATGGCGACCCGAACGGGCCTCCGCCGACCGCAAGCCAGCTCGCCGCGGCGGGGACGGCCGCGCAGCGCATCGCCGCCTTGCTCGATGACCGCTACATGATCACGCTCGAGACAGCTAGCGGCAGCCTGCAGTATGGCGGATCCGGACGCGGCGGTCCCGGCCGCCTCTACGTTGCGACCCCGCAACTGCTGAACGCGTTCGGGATCATGCCGGCGCAGGTCAATCCCGGCGCCGACGTCCTCACCATGCGGCCCGGCCTGCCCACGACGCAGCAGATGCAGCTCTGGGACACCCCCAAGGTCCTTCCGGGCAGCCCCTGCACGCCGGGCAGCTGCGTGGCCAACCCGCCGATCCAGGAGATCGGCGCGCTTCCTTCGGGGACCTCGGCGCCGAACACGGTGTTCACCGAGCATGCCATGCAGCAGTTCAAGTTCACGGCGACCACGGTCGGCTGGCTGATCCAGTCGCCCGGCGGGCTGACCGCCACCCAGGTCACGAATTCCAGGCAAACCGCGGCCGCGGCCGGGGCGAGCATCGAGACCGTTAACGACATCCCCTCGGACACGCAGGTCACCGACGCGGCCACGATCTTCGCCATGGTGCTGGCGCTCGGCATCCTCGCGATGAGCATCGGCCTGGTCCGCTGCGAGACCGCCAGCGAACTGCGCACGCTGACCGCCACCGGGGCGAGCGGCGCGGCCCGCCGCACGCTCACCGCGGCGATCGCCGGCGCGCTCGCGCTGACCGGGGCGGTCGTCGGAACGGCCGGGGGTTATCTCGGGGCGATCGGCTTCTTCAGGACCAACCAGCTGGACCAGCTTTCGGAGCTGGACAGCGTCCCGGTGGCCAGCCTGCTGTGGATCCTGGTCGGCATCCCGCTGATCGCGGTGGCCGTGAGCTGGCTGCTGGCCGGGCGCGAGCCATCCGCCATCGCCCGCCAGCCACTCGAATAACCGAGTTGACCTACATGCTCGCCGGGTTAGTGCGGGACGGGCTGGTCACCCAACCCAGCCACGCTGGCTAACTCGGCGCCGAGCTGGCGAAGGCGGAGGCGGCGACGCGGCTCGGCCTGCGCTACGACGGCCGGCTGCATGACCGGTTCGGTCGTTCCGCGCATGCCGATCAGCCCGACGGACGGCCACGGACGCACCGGCACGGCCGACCTCAGCTGAGCGCAGGCGGGAAACCCGGCAGGAGCCGCGGCAGCGTCGCCCGCCGAGCCGGAGATGCGCACACCTCTGCGACCGAACCGGAACGTACGCCAGGCGCCCCCGCATGACCCCGTTCAGCACCCATCCTGACCTCGCCGAACCGCCTTAACGTACGAAACGGTTCCGCTGCAGGTCCTACCCCGATGCCCGCGAGGCAGGCGCACAGGCCGGCGGTGCCTAGAAGAGCGCGCCCAGGGGGCTTTGCATCCGGGCGGTGAAGGCCGCGAGCCACCTCGCGGCCAGCGCGCCGTCGATGGCGCGGTGGTCGACGGACAGGGTGCAGCGCATGACGGTCGCGACCGTGACCGCGCCGTCCTTCACGACGGGCTGCTGGCGGGCCGCTCCGACGGCGAGGATGGCGGACTGGGGCGGGTTGATGATCGCGGAGAACTCCAGCGTGCCGTGCATGCCGAGGTTCGAGATGGCGAAGGCGCCTCCCTCCAGCTCGTGCTGCAGGAGCCTGCGGTCGCGGGCGCGCCTGGCGAGGTCGGCCGACTCGCGGGCGATCTCGGTCAGCTTCTTGCGGGCCACGTCCCGCAGCACTGGGGTGACCAGGCCGCCGTCGGTGGCGACGGCTATCGAGATGTCGACGTTCTCGCGGGCTATGAGGCCCTCGTCGGCCCAGGTGACGTTCGCCTCGGGGACGTCGGCGAACGCCGCGGCAGCCGCGATGATGACGAAGTCGTTGACCGAGGTCCTCACCGGGGCCGTCTCGTTGACCCGCGCCCGCAGGGCCAGCAGCTCGTCGACGACGCACTCGGTCGCCAGGTAGAAGTGCGGGATGGTCGCCTTGGCCTCGGTGAGGCGGCGGGCGATCGCGCGGCGCATCGGCGTGTGCGCGATGAGCCGGGCGCCCGCTGGCAGGGCGGCCTCGGGCTGCGGGGCCGGCGGTGGCGGCGAGGGCGGGGGCGTCGCCGCGGCGGGTGCCTCCTGCTGCGGGGCCGGCGGGGCCGCGAGGTGACGTTCCAGGTCGCGGCGGGTGATGCGGCCGCCCGGGCCGGTGCCCTCGATGGCCGACAGGTCGATGCCCTTCTCGCCCGCGACCTTGCGGACCAGGGGGCTGGCGAAGATCCGGGACCGGGGCGCGGGCACGGCGGGTGCGGCCGGTGCTGCCGGGACGGGGACTGCCACGGCAGCCGCTGGTGCTGGCATGCCGGAAGGCGCCACCGCGCCGGGGGCGGCCGGTGCCGCCGGGATAACTGGGTCTGCCGGGATAACTGGGGCCGCCACCATGCCTAGCGCCGCGTCGATGTCGGCGCCGGCTTCCCCGTCGGCGAGCAGGACGAGGATCGGGTCGCCGATCTGGCCGGTGCCGCCCTCGGGCAGCACGAGGCGGCCGACGGTCCCGGCGTCCTCGGCCTGGTACTCGACCAGGGCCTTCTCGGTCTCGATCTCCGCGACCGGGGTGCCGGCGCGTCGACCACGTCCCCGGGGGCGACCAGCCACCGGGAGATCGCCGCCTCCGTCGCGCCCGCCAGCACGGCGGGCATTACCACGACCGTTGCCATTACGCCGCGCCTCCCGCCTGGGACCCGGCGCCGAAGCCCTCGCGGATGCGCTCCAGGCCGGCGGCGACCTCCTCGGCCCTGGCCGTCGCGGCGCGCTCCAGGACCCTGGAGATGGACGGGCTGGCCTCGCGGCCGGTGACCCGCTGGACGGGCTGGTCGAGCCAGTCGAAGAAGCGCCGTTGCACCTCATCGGCCAGCCAGCCGCCGTAGGAGGTGCCCTGGGCGCCCTGCTCGACGATCAGGACGGCGCCGGTCTTGCGGATGCTCGCGCCGACGGTCTGCCAGTCGAGCGAGGCACGGTCGAGGAACCGCAGGTCGATGAGCTCGGCGTCGATCCCGGTCTGCTCGATGGCCAGCCGCGCCTGGTCCACCATCGACAGGTACGCCAGGACCGTCACGTCGTGGCCCTGGCGGCGGATGGCGGCGGTGCCGAACGGGACCTGGTAGTCGAGGTCCTCGACGGGGATGTCCCCCTCGGTGCCGTACAGGTCGACGTGCTCAAGGACCAGGACGGGGTCGCCGATGGCGAGGGCGGCGTTCATCATGCCGATGTAGTCGAACGGGGTCGAGGGGGCCATGATCCGCCAGCCGGGGCTGGTCGCGAATATGCCGGCCGGGTCCATCGAGTGCTGCGACCCGTAGCCGGAGCCCATCGCGACCTTGGTGCGGAGGACCAGGGGGACCGGGTTGCGGCCGCCGAACATGTGCCGGGCCTTGCCTATCTGGTTGAATACCTGGTCGGCGGCGACCCACAGGAAGTCGGGGTACATGAACTCGACCACGGGCCGGAACCTGCCGTCCAGCGCCAGCCCGCCGCCCAGGCCCGCGAAGGCGTTCTCGCTGATCGGGGTGCCCAGGACACGGCCGGGGTACTTGGCGGGCAGGCCCTTGGTCGCGCCGTTGGTGCCGCCGTTCAGCTTGTGCACGTCCTCGCCGAGCACGACGATCCTGGGGTCGGCGTCCATGCGCCGGTCCATGACGGCGGCGACCGCGTCGATGAGCTTGCCGCGCCGCAGTCCCCCGGTGAAGGAGGACTGCTCGGCGGTCCTCGCCCCGGCGATCTCCGACAGGTCGCCGCGGATGCCGACGTCCGCGAACGCCGGGTCTGGCCACAGCTGCGGCCGGATGCGCCGCTTGCCGGGCTTGTCGGCGGACGGGTCCGGCTCGACGAGCTGGCCGGCGGCCAGGCGCATGGCGTCGGCGGCCTGCTCGCGGACCGCCGCGAGGCCGTCGGGGCTGATCAGGCCGAGCTTGCGCATTTCCGTCGCGACCCGGTCCAGGGGGTCGCGGGCGCGCCAGCCGGCTTCCTCCGCCCTGGTGCGGTAGCCGAAGGCGCTGCCGGGGAACGGGCCGTTCTGGTGGAAGAACCGGTAGACGAGGGCCTCGATGACGGCCGGGCCGTCGCCGGCGCGCAGCCGCTCGGCGGCCTTGCCCATGGCCAGGTGGACGGCCAGCGGATCCATGCCGTCGACCTGGTAGGAGGCGATGCCGAAGCCGGTGCCGCGGGCCGACAGCCGCGGCTCCCCGGTGGCCTCGGCGACGGTGGTCGAGACGGCGTAGCCGTTGTTCTCGATGAAGAAGCACAGCGGCAGCTGCCACGCGGCCGCCAGGTTCATGGTCTCCAGGACCGAGCCGATGTTGACGGCGCCGTCGCCGAAGTAGGTGACGGTGAGGTCGGTGGTGGCGGAGTGCTTCTGCGCCCAGGCGTTGCCGGCGGCCATGGGGACCCCGCCGCCGACGATGGCGTTGGTGCCGAGCGCGCCGGCCTCCAGCCACTGCAGGTGCATCGACCCGCCGCGCCCGGCGCAGTACCCCTGGGCCAGGCCGAGGATCTCGGCGAGGGTGCGCTGCAGGACCTCCTGCACCTGCGTGGTCACCAGGGCGCCGAGGTCGAGTGACCCGTTGGTGACGTGGCCGATGGCCTTGGCCAGGAACTGGTGGTGGCCGCGGTGCGAGCCGTTGACCGCGTCGGTGGACCGCAGCCCCGCGATGGAGCCGACCGCGCCGCCCTCCTGGCCGATGCTGGAGTGCGCCGGGCCGTGCACGAGCCCTCGCCGGCCAGCTCCAGGACGGTCTCCTCGAACGCGCGGATGAGGTGCAGCTGGCCGAGCATCGTGGCGAGCAGGCCCGGGTCTGCCGCCTTCCAGTCGGCCGCCGTCGTGGCGATGAGGGTCCACTGGGCGGCGTGCGGGATCCGCGTGACGCGGGGCATGGGGGCTCCTTCCGCCCGCTGGCGCCGCGGCGGTGGCCGGGGCGGGCGGGAACGTGCTCTGGACAGGAGGCTACCGCGCGAATGTATCCATATCAAGCAGAGATTCCCTAAGTTGCTGGACCGGGGCTGGCCCGTTCTGGTTGATTGGATACATACGGAAGGCGGCTCGTCCGAGGGAGGAACTCATGGGAATTCCGGGGCTGCGCGGCGGCGACCATGTCGGGATCACCGTGCCCGACATGGCGCAGGCGCACGCGTTCCTGGTGGACGTGCTGGGCTGCGACTACGTGTACTCGCTGCCGCAGATGCGCCACGACGATGACTGGATGGAGCGGCACCTGAACGTCGAGCCGCGGGCGGCGGTCCGGGAGATCCGCTTCTACCGGTGCGGGTTCGGGCTGAACCTGGAGGTGTTCGAGTACGAGCCGCTGCCCGGCCAGCGGCCGGTGCCGCGCAACAGCGACCTGGGCGGCCATCATGTCGCCCTGTACACCGACGACATGGACGCCGCCGTGGCCTACCTGAGGGCGCGCGGCGTGCGGGTGCTGGCCGGGCCGGTGGCCAGCCGCAACGCCTCGGCGGGGCAGCGGTGGGTGTACTTCCTGGCCCCGTGGGGGATGCAGTTCGAGCTGGTCAGCTACCCCGGCGGCAAGGCCTACGAGGAGGGCGCCAGCGTGCTGCTGTGGCATCCTGGCAGGCCCGGTGAGTGACGCCGTCGCGAGCCAGCGGATCGCGGCGGCGCTGGCGGAGGAGATTCTCGGCGGGCGCTACCGGCCCGGCGAGCGGATCCGGCAGGAGGAGCTCGCGGCCCGGTCCGGGGCCAGCCGCATCCCGGTCCGGGAGGCGCTGCGGATGCTGGAGGCCGACGGGCTGGTCACCGTCGTCGCCAACTCGGGAGCCTGGGTCACCCGGCTGACGGCCCGGGAGCTGTCGGAGACCTACCTGGTCCGCGAGCGGCTGGAGCCGCTGCTGCTGGCGATGAGCCTGCCCGGGCTGCGGCAGGAGCAGATCGCCCGGATGGGGGACCTGGCGGCCGCGATGGAGGCGGCCACCGGCGCGCCAGGGGAACCGGACGTGGACGCGTTCCTGCGCGCGGACCGGGAGTTCCACCTGTCCGGCTACGCGGGCGCGCAGGCCGGCGAGGCGTGGCGGATCGTGGCCCGGATGTGGAACACCACCCAGCACTACCGGCGGGAGTTCACCCAGATCGCGGCCGGCCGCGAGACGCGGCCGGCGACGGGCCGTCCGGGCTGGAGGTCACGCACCTGGAGCACCGGCTGCTGCTCGACTGCATCCGGCGCCGCGATCCCGACGACGCCGAGCGGGTGCTGGTCACGCACATCCGCCGTACCCGCCTTGAGCTGCTGCGGCACCCGGAGATCTTCCGCTAGCGCCCGGGCGCGCCGCGCGCCCGGGTTCCTGACTTGACAGGAATGCCGGGCCGGCGCCAGTGTGTTGGCCAGAAGAATGCAAACGATTGCACACCCTGCCAGAGGCATGGTGCCTGAGGAGGATGAATTGGCTACCCAAGCGCCGACCGTCGGGTGGATCGGCACCGGGCGGATGGGGTCCCAGCTGGCCACGCGCCTGCTGGAGGCGGGCTATGACGTGGCGGCGTGGAACCGGACCCGGGCCAAGGCCGAGCCGCTGGCCGCCAGCGGCGCGACGATCGTCGACAGCCCGGCCGCGCTGGCGGGCCGTGACATCGTCTTCGTGATGGTCTCGGCGGACCGGGACCTGGAGGCCGTGGTGCTCGGCGAGGGCGGCCTGCTCAGCGGCGATGCCGCGCCGCGGGTCATCGCCGACTCCTCGACGGTCTCCCCGGAGGCCTCGGCGCGGATCCGCGCGGCGGCCGCGGCGCGCGGATCCGGCTTCCTCGCCGCCCCCGTCAGCGGCAACCCGAAGGTCATCGAGGCGGGCAAGCTGACCGTCGCCGTGTCCGGCCCCCGCGACGCGTTCGACCTGGCACGGCCGCTGCTTGAGCGGTTCGGCCGGGGCGTCACCTACGTCGGCGACGGCGAGGAGGCCCGGCTGGTCAAGATCGCCCACAACGTGTTCCTCGGCGTCGTCTACCAGTCCCTGGCCGAGATCACCGTGCTGGCCGAGCGCGGCGGGGTCAGCCGGGCGGCGTTCCTGGAGTTCCTCAACGACTCGGTGCTCGGCTCGGCCTTCAGCCGCTACAAGTCGCCGGCGCTGGTCAACCTGGACTTCCACCCGACATTCACCAACGTGCTGCTGCGCAAGGACATGCAGCTGGGCCTGTCGGCCGGCCAGCACCTGGGGGTGCCGATGCCGCTGGCCGCGGCGACCGACATGCTCATCGCGCAGGCGATCGGGGCCGGGCTGACCGACGACGACTTCGCCACCCTGCTGCTGGAGCAGGCCCGCCGCTCCGGCTACGTGCCGGAGCCGGAGAACGCGCCCGTCGACGACGGCCTCGCGCCGGAGGACAGGTAATGGCCGCCGGCGGCCGGCCCGGCCGGGACGCGGCCGGTCGGCGCGCCCGGCCACATGGGCGTCGACTACGAGGAGCGGGTCGACTTCGCGCGGCTGCGGTCCTATCGCATGGCCCGCGCCAGGCAGGCCCTCGCCGCGACCGAGTGCGGCGCGTTCCTGCTGTTCGACTTCTACAACATCCGCTACACCACCCAGACGTGGATCGGCGGCGCGCTCGGCGACAAGATGATCCGCTACGCGCTGGTCTTCCGCGACCGCGACCCCATCTTGTGGGACTTCGGGTCGGCGGTCCGCCACCACCAGCTGTACTCCCGGTGGCTGCCGGAGGAGAACTGGCGGCCCGGCTTCCTCGGCTTCCGCGGCGCGGTCGCCCCTGAAGGCCGGCCTCATGCGCGACGCCGTCACCGAGATCAGGGGCCTGCTGCAGGAAGCGGGCGTCGCGGGGGCGCCGCTGGGGATCGACATCGTCGAGCCGCCGTTCCTGTTCGAGCTGCAGCGGCAGGGCATCACCGTCGCCGACGCCCAGCAGCCGATGCTGGACGCCCGGGTCATCAAGTCGCCCGACGAGATCATGCTGCTCAACCAGGCGGCGGCGATGGTCGACGGCGTGTACCAGGACATCGTGGAGGCGCTGAAGCCGGGCCGGCGCGAGAACGAGATCGTGGCCCTGGCCAACAAGCGGCTGTACGAGCTGGGCAGCGACCAGGTCGAGGCGGTCAACGCGATCTCCGGGGAGCGGTGCAACCCGCACCCGCACAACTTCACCGACCGCATCATCCGCCCTGGCGACCAGGCGTTCTTCGACATCATCCACTCGTTCAACGGCTACCGGACCTGCTACTACCGGACGTTCGGGGTGGGCAGCGCCACGCAGGCCCAGCACGACGCCTACAAGCAGGCGAGGGAGTGGATGGACGCCGCGATCAGCGCGGTCAGGCCCGGCGTGTCCAGCGACGTGGTGGCCCGCGTGCTGCCGGCGGCACGCGACTTCGGGTTCGACAGCGAGATGGCGGCGTTCGGCCTGCAGTTCGCCCACGGCCTGGGCCTGGGCCTGCACGAGCGGCCGATCATCTCCCGGCTCAACTCCCTGGAGCACCCCGTCGAGCTGAAGGCTGGCATGGTGTTCGCGATGGAGACCTACTGCCCCGCCTCTGACGGGGTCTCGGCCGCCCGCATCGAGGAGGAGGTCGTCGTCACCGACTACGGCACCGAGATCCTCACCAGGTTCCCCGCCCAGGAGCTGTTCGTCGCCAACAGGTACTGAGCGCGCCTGCCCGCGAGCTCACCGGCGGCGCGTGACCCCGGTCCCGTCTGGGACAGGGGTCACGCGCCGTGGCCGTGCGAGCGCCGCCGCGCGGCTAACCGCAATGACCGGGGGCGGTCCTCGTGCCGGGGCCCGTCATGCGCTGGCGAGCTGCCGTCCCGCACCGCCGCCTGGCCCGGTGCCGTCTTCGCGGCCTTCTGGCGGGTGGCCACCATGGCGATCACGATCGTGATCGCGCCGGCGTTGATGGCCAGGTCCGACAGGTTCATGGAGCCGCCTCCCCCGGCGAGGTGGATCCAGTCGACGACGGCTCCGCGGCCCAGGCCCGGCGCGCGGAAGGCCCGGTCGGCGAGGTTGCCTGCCGCGCCCGCCACCACCAGGGACAGCGCCACCGCGACGGCAGCGCGCCGGGCGCGCAGCAGCAGCGCCGCCGCGACGACCGTGATGGCGAGCGCCACGGCAAAGACCAGGACCGGGTGCCCGGACGCCAGGCCGCCCGCCGACCCGGTGTTGCGTACCAGGCGGACGGTGACCCACCCGGTGCCGCCGGAGATCCGCCCCGCCAGCACCAGCGACTTGCTCACCTGGTCAGCGGCCAGCACGGTGGCGATGATCGCGGCCGCCGCCCACCGCACGCGAGGCGAGCGCACGGCCGGGCCCTGCGGGATGACTGCCATGACGTCCAGCCTAAGGCCGCGGCGGCTCCTGCCCCTGCCCGGGGCAGGAGCGCTACCCGCCGACGGCGGCGGACGCGTCGTCCAGGGCCGCGACCTGCCCGGCGGACAGCGTGACGGTGGCGCCGGCGGTCAGGGCCGCGAGCTGCGCCGGGCTGGTCGCGCTGGCGATCGGCGCGACGACGCCGGGCCTGGCCAGCAGCCAGGCGATGGCCACGGAGGCGAGCTGGACGCCATGGGCGGCGGCGATGGCGTCCATCGCCTCGACGACCTTCAGGCCCGCCGGGGACAAGTACCGGCCGGCCATCTGGCCGCGTGCCGCTCCCCGCAGGTCCTCCTCGGTGCGGTACTTGCCGGTCAGGAACCCCGCCGCCAGCGCGAAGTACGGCACGACGCCGAGGCCGCAGTCGGCGGCCACCGGCGCGAGGTCGGACTCGTACGGCTGGCGGGCGACCAGGTTGTAGTGCGGCTGCAGCGCGGCCGGCAGCGGCCAGCCGCCGGCCCGGGCGGCGGCGATCCACTCCCGCAGCCGCGCGCCGGTGTAGTTGGAGACGCCGACGTGCCGGACCTTGCCCGCCTTCTGCAGCTCGCCGAACGCGGCGACGGTCTCCTCCAGCGGCGTGCTGGCGTCATCGAAGTGCGCGTAGTACAGGTCGATGTGGTCGGCGCGCAGCCGCTTCAGCGACGCGTCGGCAGCGGCCGCGACGTTCGCGGCCTTCAGGCCGCGGAACTGCGGGTGCTGGCTGACCTTGGTGGCCACGATGACCTGGTCGCGGTTCCCGCGTGCCCGCAGCCACGCGCCGATGATGGCCTCGGACTCCCCGCCGGAGTGCCCCGGCACCCACGCCGAGTAGGAGTCGGAGGTGTCGACGAAGTTCCCGCCCGCTGCGGCGTACGCGTCGAGGATCGCGAACGACTGCTCCTCGTCCGTCGTCCAGCCGAACGTGTTCCCGCCGAGTGACAGCGGGTAAGCGTCCAGGTCAGAGTTCCCGATAAGCGTCATGCGCCTCTCCCTGCTCTTGTCTTGGGCCGGTAAACCCCGCGCGGATGAAAACCGCAGGCCCTGGCCGTATTTCCGGCGGCGGGCGCGGGGAGCCTGCGCCCGCCGGCCACCGCCCCCGGAGCCGCCCGTGCGCCTGGCCGCCGTCCCGTCGCGGTGGCCGGCCGTCGGGGCCGGCGGCCCGGGACGGCCGCGGGCGGCCTGCCTGCCCTGGCGGCAGCGGTCACCAGCAGTGGCGCCGGCCCGGCGGCGGTGGCACAGTAGGCCTCATGGCAGCGATGAAGCACTCGGTGGCCGTCGTCGTGCGCGGGCCGGACGACGGCACGTTCCTGCTGGTGAGGCGGCCTGATGACCCAGCAGACCCGCTCGCCGGGGCGTGGGGCTTCCCGGCCGTCACCCTGGCCCCCGGCGAGGGCGAGCTCGACGGCGTCGCGCGCGCCGGGCTGGGCAAGCTGGGCGTCACCTTGCGGGCGGTCCGCAGGATAGGGGAAGGGCGGGCAGTGCAGAACGGGACGTCCCTCCGCCTCGCTGAGTACGAGGCGGTCATCACGGGGGGGACGCCGCACGTGCCGCAGGCGGGCCTCGCGGTCACCCAGTACACGGCGTGGCGGTACTGCGCGGACCCGGCTGACCTGGCCGAGGCGGCTGGCCGGGGGTCGCTGTGCGCCCGGGTCTTCCTCGCCGACCGCGGGCTCGCCGGCGGCCAGCACGATGGCTGAAGGACCAGCGGCCGTGATCACGGTGAGTGGTTAAATCCCGTCCCGTCGGCTCGATCGCGAGGCATTCTCCCTGGCAGAAGGGCTGCTATCGGCGCAGGCGTTTACAAGATGATCGGTAGGTGAATACGTATGGTTACTGATGTCGAGATGGGTCGCCTCGCCGGAGATTAGGGGACCAGCGCTCATGCGGGGGGCGAAGCCAATCGGGGGGTTGATTCATGCGCAGAACCGAACTGCTGCTGGGGGAGCGGGCAGGGCGGCTCGACTGGTGGCGGTCCGCCGCCTGCCGGACGGCGGACCCGGAGATGTTCTTCCCGGTCTCGTCGGTGGGGCCCGGGCACGACGAGGTCGCCCGCGCTAAGGAGGTCTGCGCCTCCTGCCTGGTGCGCCGCCAGTGCCTGCAGTTCGCGCTGGCCACCCGCCAGGGGCATGGCGTGTGGGGCGGCACCACCGAGGAGGAGCGCCGGCTGGGCGCCTCCTCCAGGGCAGCCCGCGGCGGACAGCGGGCCGAGGAGGGCGCCGGGGACGGGAGCGCCGCGCCGGGGCAGGCCGCGGGAGCGGGCCGGGCGCTGCCGGAGGCGCCGGCGTCCTAGCGGGACGGCGGCAGGCGAGCGGCGGCAGGCCTGGTCGCCGCGGGCCGCGAGCTCACGGCCTTCCGGTAGCAGGCCCTCGCGTCACTGCCGGGCAGCCGGCACCTGGCCCAGGGCGGGATGGGAGCCCTGGGCGCCGCGGGCGGTGACGGCGGCGGCGCCGACCCGGGCGGCGAAGGCCGCCGCGCCCGCCAGGGGGTCGCCGAGGGACAGCCGCCAGGCCGGGCGCCCCGGTGAGCGCGTCGCCGGCCCCGGTGGTGTCCACGACCGTCACGGCCGGGCTGGGGACGCGGGCCGCGCCGCTGGCGTCCGCCGCGTGCGCCCCGCCGGCGCCGAAGGTGATCACGACGGACGCCGGGCCGGGCGCGAGCAGCGCGCTGGCCTGCTGCTCGCGGGAGTCCCGCTCGTCCCCGCCCGCCAGGAGGGCGGCCTCGTGCTCGTTGACGACCAGGGGGTCGGCGGCGGCCAGCAGGCGGTCACCGACCTGCCGGGCCGGGGACAGGCTGAGGATGAACCGCGCTCCGGCGTCCGCCGCCAGCGCGGCGGCCGCCGTGACCGCCTCCAGCGGGATCTCCAGCTGGGCGCAGGCGACCGCGGGCGCCTCGAGCAGTGCCCGGGCCGCCTCGGCGCCCGCCGGGGTGAGCCGGGCGCTCGCGCCCTGGCGGCCAGCAGGGCGCGGGCCGGTGATCCCGTTGTCATCCTGAGCTGCGCCCGGGGCCGCTCATGCCCCCTGCCGGCGTCCCGGGGGGCGGCGCCTGGACCCAGGCCGGGCGGTTGGTGAACAAAGGGACGATTTGTTCACGTGGTTTCCCGGGACGCGGCTGTTTCGTCGGCATTTTGAGGCTTAGGGGACGCCTGTTTTCTGCTGGCAGGTAACGTTCCGTTCATCTTGAGTAGCCATCATGGGACTTGTCTAGCCAAGATGATCAGGTATGCCCCGGCCTGTCCGGCCAGGGGCTGCATATGGAGGATATTTTGCGCGCAACCAAGGCGATCGTCGCGGCGGGCGCCGCGCTCGGGGCCGTCCTGCTCGCCGCCGGCTGCAGCAGCGCCAGCTCCAGCTCGGCCGCCACTGCCAGCGGCTCCGGCTCCAGCAGCGTGAACTGGGCCACCGTCACCTCAGCCCAGGCCGGCGGGGGCATGAGCGCCCTCGTCGCCGCTGCGGAGAAGGAAGGGCACCTGAACGTCATCACGCTGCCGTCCAACTGGGCCAACTACGGCGCCATCATGAAGGCGTTCACCGCCAAGTACGGCATCAAGATCACCGACGCCAACCCCGAGGGCTCCAGCCAGGACGAGGTCAACGCGATCAACTCCCTCAAGGGCCGCAGCACCGCCCCGGACGTGGTCGACGTGGGCACCTCGTACGCGGTGTCGGGCGACACGTCAGGCCTGTGGGCGCCGTACGAGGTGTCGAGCTGGTCCGACATCCCGGCGTCGGCCAAGGCGGCCAACGGTGACTACTACGCCGACTATGGCGGCTACATCGCGATCGGCTACGACCCGTCGAAGGTGAAGGTCGCCCCGACCTCCTTCAAGTCGCTGCTCAACCCGGTCTACAAGAACCAGGTCGCGATCGACGGCAACCCGACCCAGACCGGCTCGGCGTTCGCCGCGGTGTACGCGGCGGCCATCGCCAACGGCGGGTCGCTGTCCAACATCGCCCCCGGCGTCTCCTACTTCAAGCAGCTGCACACGGCCGGCAACTTCGTGCCGGTCGAGGGCACCCCGGCGACCGTCGAGAGCGGCCAGACCCCGATCCTGATCTGGTGGGACTACCTGCTGGCCTCCGAGGTCCAGACGCAGGACAAGAACTTCAAGATCGTCATCCCGTCCGACGGCACCTACGCCGGCTACTACGACCAGGCGATCAGCAAGACCGCCCCGGACCCCGCCGCCGCCCGGCTGTGGGAGGAGTTCCTGTACTCCACCACGGGCCAGAACCTGTTCCTGGGCGGCCCGGCCCGGCCGATCGAGCTGAGCTCGCTGGAAGCCGCGGGCACGGTCGACAAGACCGCGCTGGCCGCGCTGCCGGCGGTCCCGGCCGCCGACGGCGGGCTGCAGCTGCCCACCACGTCGGAGCTGACCACGGCCACGAACGTCGTCGCCCAGCAGTGGCCGTCCGTCACCGGCTGACACACATGACCGAGACCGACACGGTCGCGGCCCCGGGGCCTGCTCCAGGCCCCGGGGCTCGCCCCATCCCAACCTCCCGGCGGCCGGCGGCATGGTCGCTGCGCGCCGCGCGCCGGGCAGCGCGCCGGTACGCGGCCGTCGTGCCGTTCGGCGCCTACGTCGCGCTGGGCCTGGCCATCCCGCTGATCGCCATCGTGGTCGGCGCGTTCCAGGACTCCGTCACCGGGGCGTTCACCCTCAGCAACCTCGACATCGCCGTCCACGGCGTCTACCTCACCGGGTTCGAGCAGTCGCTGCTGCTGTCGGTGCTGACGTCAGTGATCCCCGCGATCTTCGGCCTGCTCATCGCCTACGCGATCTTCACCTCCCGCGCCTCCTTCCTGCGCCAGCTCGTCATCACCGTCTCGGGCGTGTTCGCCAACTTCGGCGGCGTCCCGCTGGCCTTCCTGTTCGTGTCCTCGCTCGGCTCCAGCGGCCTGCTCACCGGCTGGCTGAGCGACCTCGGCCTGAACATCTACGACCACGGGTTCAGCCTGTACACGCTGTCCGGCGTCGTGCTGGTCTACATGTACTTCCAGATCCCGCTCATGGTCCTGATCATCCTCCCCGCGCTGGAGGGGCTGCGGCCGTCGTGGCGGGAGGCCGCCGAGAACCTGGGCGCGCGCGGCTGGCAGTACTGGCGCTACGTCGGCGGCCCGGTCCTGTTCCCCTCGTTCCTGGGCTGCGTGCTGCTCTTGTTCGGCGGCGCCCTGTCGGCCTACGCGACGGCGGAGGCGCTGACCACCGGCACCATCCCGCTGACCGCGATCCAGATCGGCTCGTTCCTGAACGGCAACGTGATCGCCGGGCAGGCCAACGTCGGCAAGGCCCTGGGCCTTGGCATGGTGGTCATCATCGGCATCGTCATGACCCTGTACGTGCTGCTGCAGCGGAGGGCGGCCAAATGGCTACGGTAACCAGGCCCGCACGGGCCCGGCGGCGGCGCCCGCTGGGCATCTGGCGGTGGGTGGTCCTGCTCATCGCCGGCGTCTACTTCATCGCGCCGCTGGCCACCGCGCAGCGGTTCGCCGGCCTCGCGGCGTTCTCCACCGTGTTCACCCAGCCCGGCTTCGGCGCGGCGATCTGGCTGTCGGGGCAGCTCGCGATCGTGACCACGCTCATCACCTTGGCCCTCATGGTGCCGACCACGATCTACGTGCACCTGCGGCTGCCACGGCTCAAGCGGCTGCTGGAGGGGATCACGATCTTGCCGATCGTCATCCCGCCGATCGTGCTGATCCTCGGCGTCCTGCAGGTCGCGCCGCTGTGGCTGAAGTCCTCCCAGTGGCTGCTGGCCCTGGAGTACGTCATCCTGGCGATGCCGTTCGCCTACCGGGCGATCGACGCCGGGCTGCGCGCGCTGGACCTCAAGACCCTCACCGAGGCCGCCAGCTCGCTCGGCGCCGGCTGGGCCACCACGCTGTGGCGGGTGCTGCTGCCGAACCTCGGCACGGCCCTGATGTCGGCGACCATCCTGATCGTCGCGCTCGTGCTCGGCGAGTTCACCATGTCCAGCCTCGACCTGTGGGTGACGTTCCCGGTGTGGATCGTCCAGTTCGACCAGCTCAACGCGCAGATGTCGGTCGCCGCGTCGCTGTTCGCCCTGTACGTCACCTGGGTGGTCCTCCTGGCGATCACGCTCGTCGGCACCCGCCAGGCCCGGCGCTTCGGCCGTGGCGAGGTCAGCCTGTTCACCGTTACCCGTACCAATTCGACAGTAGGCGAGAGCTGATGGCAACGAGCGTGAGCACTGTGGCGACCGGCCCGCCGGGACGAGCGTGTCGCTGCGCGACGTCACCCGGGCGTTCGGCACCGTGCGGGCGCTGGACAGCATGTCGCTGGACATCGCCCCTGGCGAGCTGGTCGCCCTGCTCGGCCCGTCGGGCTGCGGCAAGACGACCGCGCTGCGGATCGTGGCCGGCTTCGAGCACGCCGACTCCGGCGAGATCCTCATCAACGGCCAGGACTTCTCCGGCGTGCCCGCCTCGCGGCGTGACATGGGCATGGTCTTCCAGTCCTACAGCCTGTTCCCCAACATGACCGCCCTCGACAACGTCGCGTTCGGGCTGCGGATGCGGAAGATGGCCCCGTCCGCCCGCCGCAAGCGCGCCGGCGAGCTGCTGGAGATGGTCGGCCTGTCCGACCGGGCACTGCAGTACCCGCACCAGCTGTCCGGCGGGCAGCAGCAGCGCGTCGCCCTCGCCCGGGCACTGGCCATCGAGCCGCGCGTGCTGCTGCTCGACGAGCCGCTGTCCGCCCTCGACGCGAAGGTCCGGGTGCAGCTGCGGGAGCAGATCCGCACCCTGCAGCAGCGGCTGGGCACCACCACCTTGTTCGTCACGCACGACCAGGAGGAGGCGCTGTCGATGGCCGACCGGGTCGGGGTCATGCGGGCCGGGAGGCTGGAGCAGCTCGCCACGCCGACCGAGCTGTACTCCCGGCCGGCCACCGCGTTCGTCGCTGAGTTCGTCGGCACGATGAACCGGGTTCCCGGCGAGCTGTCCGCCGACGGGACGGTCGCCGTCCTCGGCGGCGGCGTCCCGGTCGCCGGCTCGGCCGGCGTGGCCCCCGGGCCGGTGGACGCCCTCATCCGCCCCGAGGAGCTGTCCCTGGCGGCAGCCCCTGGCGGCAACGGGATCGTGACCAGCCGCACGTTCCTCGGCCCGGTTACCCGGGTCACCGTCCTGCTCGACGGCGACACCGAGGTCCGGGTGGACGTCCCCAGCGCGCAGGCCGCCACGCTGGAGGCTGGCGGCGCCGTCCAGGTGACCTTGCCGGCCGTCCCGGTCCTGGTCACCCCCCGCCGCCTGGCGGGCCAGGCAGCCGGCGAGGCAGCCGCGGCCGTCAGCTAGCGACGCCGGCCCTGGCCGCCGCCAGGGCCGGGCGCAGGCTGCTGCCCCGGCCCTGGCGGCCTGGCCAGTGCCCCTGAAAAGCCACTCCTACCAAAGCAGCGGAGCCACATGATCATCGCGCCTGCCGACGCCATCACTGAACTGCTCGCCACCGCCGGGGCGCGTGACTACCTGGGAGAGCCGGTCACCGTCCTGGACCACCTGCTGCAGGCCGGGGCGCTGGCCGAGGCGGCCGGGGCGCCGCCCGCGCTGGTCGCGGCGGCGCTGCTGCACGACGCCGGGCAGTTGCTGGACGCCGACGGGACGGCGGGGCTGTCCGGCGCGGAGCTGATGGCCGGCCGCGACAATGACCACGGCGAGCGGGGCGCGGCCTGGCTGGCGTCATGGTTCGGCCCGGAGGTCACCGAGCCGGTCCGGCTGCACGTCGCTGCCAAGCGCTACCTGTGCGGCACCGATCCGGCCTACTACGGGCTGCTGTCGCAGGCGTCCCGGTACACGCTGTCGGTCCAGGGCGGGCCGCTGGGGGAGGCGGAGGCCCGCGCCTTCGAGGCAGGCCCGCACTACCGCGCGGCGGTCGCCGTCCGCCGCTGGGATGACCAGGCCAAGGACCCGGCCGCCCGGGTTCCCGGCCTAGACCACTACCGCCCGCTGCTCGCCGGGCTGGCGCGTGGCGGGGCATAACCGGCCCATGTGATTAGTTGTACGAAGCAACTAACCACATGGATTGGACGACCCTTGCCCGAGCTGACCCGCAAGCGCCGCTACCTGGTGCTAGTCATCTGCTGCCTGTCGCTGTTCCTGGTCGGGATGGACGCCACGATCACCAACGTGGCGCTCCCGTCCATCAGCAGGGACCTGCACGCGCCCGTGTCCGGCCTGCAGTGGACCATTGACGCCTACACGCTGGTCGTCGCGAGCCTGCTCATGCTGTCGGGGTCCACCGGGGACCGCGTGGGGCGGCGCCGCGTCTTCCAGGCCGGGCTGGCGATCTTCGGCCTGGGGTCACTGGCGTGCAGCCTCGCGCCCAGCCTGGGCTGGCTGATCGCGTTCCGGGCGATGCAGGCGGTCGGCGGGTCCATGCTCAACCCGGTGGCGATGTCCATCGTCACCAACACGTTCACCGACCCCCGGGAGCGGGCCAAGGCAATCGGCGTGTGGGGCAGCGTGTTCGGCCTGTCGATGGCACTGGGCCCGGTGATCGGCGGGGCGCTGGTCGACTCAGTCGGCTGGCGCGGCGTGTTCTGGGTCAACGTCCCGGTCGTCATCGCCGCGATCTTCCTCACCGCCAGGTTCGTGCCGGAGTCGAAGGCCGGCACCTACCGGCGGCCCGACCCGCTCGGCCAGGCGCTGGTCATGGCGGCGCTGCTGACCCTCAGCTACGGCATCATCGAGGGCCCCGCCTACGGGTTCGGGTCGGCGCGGATCGTGGCCTGCTTCGTCGCGGCCATGGCAGCGGTGGCGGCGTTCTGCTGGCACGAGCGGCGCACTGAGCAGCCCCTGGTGGACCTGCGGTTCTTCCGCAGCCTGCCGTTCTCCGGCGCGGCGCTGACCGCGATCAGCGCGATGGGCGCGCTGGCCGGCTTCCTGTTCCTCATCACCTTGTACCTGCAGGACGTGCGCGGCTACCGGCCGCTGGACGCCGGCTTGTGCCTTGTCCCGATGGCCGTGGTCATGGCCTGCTCCGCGCCGATGGCCGGCCGGATGATCGCCGCCCGCGGCACCCGGCTGCCGCTGCTCATCGCCGGGGTCAGCCTGACCGTCGGCGGGGTGATGCTCGCCTTCATCACGGCGTCCTGCCCGCTGTGGTACGTGATCGTCGCGTGCATGGTGTTCGGCCTGGGAATGGGCTGGGTGAACGCGCCGATCACCAACAACGCCGTCTCCGGCATGCCCCGCGCGCAGGCCGGGGTGGCGTCCGGGATCGCCTCGACCAGCCGGCAGGTCGGGTCGTCCCTCGGCGTCGCGGTCGCCGGCTCGGTCCTGGCCGGGGGCCTGGCGCTGTCCGGGGCGACCGCCGGGCCGCTGGCCGGGTTCACCAGTGCCGCGCGCCCCGCCTGGTGGATCATCGCCGGCCTGGGCCTGGCGGTGCTGCTGCTGTCCCTGGCCACCACCGGCCGGCGCCGCCGCGCCAGCGCCGAGCGTGCCGCGGCCCTGGTCACCCGGCACGAGGAGGCCGCCGTCGCGGGCGTCCCGGCGCGCTCGGCATGACAGGGCGCGGCGGTGCCCGCGCCTGCCCGGGTGGCGGCAGGCGCACGCGCGGCCCGCGGCCGCCTGCTCGGGCGGCTGGCCCAGTCCCGCTAGGCAAGGCGCCAGGGCGCCGTGGTACGCCCGCCGCGTAACCGGTGGTGCTCGCGGCGGCATGCCGGGCATGATCGGGGCATGCCATTGACCGAGGTCGTGCCGGGCGGCATCACCAGCTACCGCAGGCCCGGGCCGGACGCCAGCCGTGGCGCCTGACACCAGCGGCGGCGGCCTGCCGCCCGCACGGGTGACCGCGCACGTCTACGGCCACGTCCAGGGCGTCGGGTTCCGCGCGTCGGTCCGGGTGCAGGCCACCCGGCTGGGGCTGGCCGGGTCGGCCGCCAACCTGGACGACGGCTCGGTGGAGGTGGTGGCCGAGGGGCCGCAGGCCCGCTGCCGTGAGCTGCTCGCCTGGCTCGAGGGAGATGAGCCGCCAGGCTGGGTCAGGCGCGTCGCGCACCACTGGGGGCCCCCGCTAGGCCTCGCCGGGTTCACCCAGCGGTAGCCGCTTCGCGCGATGGCCGGCCGCGGCCCCTGGCAGCCGGTGCCGATCTGGTCGATGACGTCCTTGAGCGGCGCCGCCGGGATGGCGCTCACGTTGTAGCCCGGGTTCGAGCCGGCGAGGGCAACCCGGGTGATGGCTGGCATGCGTGACCTCATGACGGTTTAACGCGCCGTCGCTCGCCACGGTTGCGGCATTTACCCGACTGTGGCCGGCGCCAGGCCCTTGAGGGTAAGGCGGGAAGGAAGGAAGGGCGCGCGTTGAGGGCGGCGGCGTCCTGCAGGCTGGTGGCCCGGTAGGCGTCGCGCAGGACGGCCAGCTCGGCGGGGGACATGACGTCCTCGATGCGCCCGAACCCGTCCGGGGCGCGGCGGGCGACCTCGCTCAGCACGTGGTCGGCGGGCATGTCGCGGTTGGCCGCCACGATCGCGCTCACCGGGCCGAGCCGGGCCTTCTCGTAGGCGGCGAGCGCGGCCGGCACGTCGCCCTGGCCGGCGGCGAGGCTGGCGGCCAGCACGCGGGCGTCGATGACGGCCTGGGAGCCGCCGTTGGACCCGACCGGGTACATCGGGTGGGCCGCGTCGCCGATGAGGGTGACGCGGCCGCGGCCCCACCACGGCAGCGGGTCCCGGTCGACCATCGGGTACTGCAGGATCCGCGGGGCGCCCGCGATAAGGCCCGGCACGTCGAGCCAGCCGAGCTTCCAGTCCGCGAACCAGGCCATCACGTCGGCGAGCAGCCCTGACCGGGTCCAGTCGGGCCGGGCCGGCGGCTGCCCGCCGCCGACCATTGCCTCGGCGACCCAGTTGACGAGGAGCCGGTCGCCTGCCCCGCCGCGGGCGACCGGGTACGCGACGAGCTTGGCCGCGGTGTTGGATCCGCAGATGGCGACGGTGGCGCCGGACAGGAACGACGGCGCCTCGGTGATGCCTCGCCACATCATGACGCCGCTCCACCGGGGCGGGGCCTCGCCCGGGTGGAGGGCGGCACGGACCGCGGAGTAGAGGCCGTCGGCGCCGATGAGGGCGTCGGCGCTCAGGCTGAGGGCCGCGCCGTCGCCGCGGCCTGTCGCGTGCACCTGCACTGAGCCGTCTCGCTCGGTGCAGCCGGTGACCTCGGTCGCGGTGCGGACGGCCTGCCCGCCGAGGCGGTCGCGGACGGCCTCCAGCAAGATCATCTGCAGCCGCCCGCGGTGGATCGAGTACTGCGGCCAGCGGTATCCGAGCGCCGTGCCGCGCGGCTCGCTCCAGATGAGGTTGCCGTGCCGGTCGAAGTGGGCCTGCTCGGCGGTCTCGATGCCGGCCGCGGCCAGCGGGCCGGCGAGGCCGAGCTCGGCGAGCTCCCGGACGGCGTGCGGCAGCAGGTTGATGCCGACCCCCAGGGGGCGCAGCTCCAGGGCGGTGTCCAGGACGAGCGGCTCGATGCCTGCGGCGTGCAGGCTGAGCGCGGCCGTCAGGCCCGCGATGCCCGCCCCTGCGATGATTACATGCACAGCCGTGACATTAGCGGCATCCCGGGCGGCGTGGGGAGCGGGGTGTGAACGGCGCCCGTGTGGATACACACAGTAGCCAGGGGGCTGTGATGATCGTGACCATCGTGGGGGCCGGGCGGCTGGCGGAGGGGATCGCCGTCCGGGCGCTGGCTGGAGGGTGCACGGTGCGGCTGGCTGACTCCGAGCCCGGCAACGCCCGCGCCCTGGCCACCATCCTGGCGGGCGCGCCGGGTGCCGGGTCGCCGGGCTGGGGGAGGGTCGGGCCGGCCGCGGGCGGCACCGGGCTAGCCGGGCTGCTGCCAGGCTCAGACGTCGTGATCCTCGCCCTTCCCTACCCGGAAGGCAGGCGGGTCGCCGCGCAGCAGGGGGCGGCACTGGCCGGGCTGACCGTGGTCGACACCTGCAACCCGGTTGACTTCTCGACGCTCGACGCCCTGCTGACCAGCCCGGGCATGTCGGCGGCGGAGGAGATCGCCCGCGCGGTCGCGGCCGTGGCCCCGGTGCCGCGCGTGGTCAAGGCGTTCAGCACGACGCTCGCCGCGGCGCTCATCGCCGGGCAGGCCGGCGGCCTGCCACTGGACGTGTTCCTGGCCGGCGACGACGCGGCCGCGAAGGCCACCGTCGCCGCCCTGGTGACGGCCGGCGGGATGCGGCCGGTCGACGCCGGGCCGCTGCGCCGCGCCCGCGAGCTGGAGGCCCTGCAACTGCTGCACGTGACCCTGCAGGGGCCGCTGAGCCTGGACTGGGCCAGTGCCATCAAGCTGCTGCCCTGAGGCCGCGGGTGGCGCCGGGGCCCTCGCGTGCCCGGCCGGCTACCGGTACTCGGCCAGCCGGGGCCGGGCGCCGAGCAGGACAAGGGCGGCGATCAGCAGCGCCCCGCCCGCCGGGACGAGGCCGTCCCAGCCGGCGGCGCCGCCCTGCCCGGCCGCGATGGCGGCGGTGAACGCCCGCTGGTTGATGCCGATCAGCGCCGTCAGCGCCTTGTCGTACTGGTAGAACGCCCAGTCGGACTGGCCCGGCTGGAGGCTGGTGTCGTAGCTGGCCGCGGCCTGCGGGCTGCTGCGGTCCAGGGCCCGCAGCACGTGGTCATCGCGCTCGTAGGCGAGGTAGGCCCTCATCGCGGCGACGGCGGCGGCCTGCTCGCCGGGGAAGGTGATGTTGCGGAACTCGGTGCCCAGGTACCCGCCGAACCGCACGTCGCCGTGATCGGCCTGCCAGGCGCTGAAGTCGGCGGCGAGCTCCGGCTCGTACCCGCTGAGCGGGACGTTCCCGACAGTGGCCAGCTCCTGGGACTCGGCGAGGAACGACTGCTGGTACATGGCGGCGCGGCCGGGGTCGGCCAGGTAGCGGCTCTCGTCGGCGTTGGCGGCGTAGCTGACCGCCCGCGCCTGGGACAGGGCGACGACCGAGTCGAAGGCCTCCTGCTTGGCCACCACCAGGTGGGAATCCTCCGCGCCCAGCCGGGCCGCGGCGGTGAACGCCAGGGCGATCGCGACAACGGTGGCGGCGGCCAGGGCCGGGCTGACCCGCCGCCGGAACCGCCGCGCGAGGAACACCTGGAAGGCGGCCAGGACGGCGATGAGGGCCAGGCCGGCGGCGACGGCGACGGCCGCCCCGGTGCCCGCGTCCGAGCGGCCCGCGGTGTAGGAGGCGCCCAGCCTGGCGGAGCTGGCGGTGGTGAGGGAGGCGACCGCCGGCAAGATGCCCGTGCGCATCAGGTCGGTCGCCTGCCGGTAGTAGCCGGCCGACGGGCTGGCCGCCGCGGTGCCAGCGGCGGGCTGGCGGCTGGCGAGCAGGGCGTCGGCGGCGAGGGCCTCATACTGGCCGGCGTTGTCGAGGACCTGGCGCAGCTGCCGCTCGGCGGCCGGGTTCCGGGCCTCGGTGACCGCCGCCTGCTGCAGGTCGGCGGAGGCGGTGGCGCGGTCGGCGTCGTAGGTGGCCTGGTACTGCGGCCGGTCGGCGGCCAGGGCAGGGTCGGACGCGGCCAGCAGCATGTTCGCGACCTGGGCGTCCATGTCGTTCAGCGAGAAGTACAGGCCGGTCGCCGCGGTGACCGCGGGGGCGTCGGTGCCGCCGATGGCCGACGCCCCGCCGGCGACCCCGCCGAACGCCACGGCGATCACCGCGGCCAGCAGCGCCGCCCCGGCCACGGACCCGGCTGCCAGCAGCCGGACCGTTCCCGGGGTGGTGCGCAGCCGCGCGGCCGGGCCGCGGGCGATCGCGGCCCGGCCGTGCCTGGCTGCCGCCGGCCGGGGAGCCGGCTGCTCGCCGCCGCCCGGGGAGCCGGCGCCCGCGGGCGGCAGGTTCCGCGCCGGGGTGGCCGGGTCGGGGGAGCTGGCGGGTGCCGCTGGTTCAGCAGCGGCGGCGACGGGGGCGAGCCCGGCCATAGAGCGACCTCACGGGAAGCCGGCGCGGCAACGGCACCGCGCGTCCTGATAGGACGCTATGCCCGACTCGCTCGCCGCGCGGGCCGCCGGCCGTTCAGGCCCCGTTAGCGTTTGGCCCGCCCCGCGTGCGCCTGGCCGTCCAGGCGGGTCCGTGCCTGGACGCTCCCGTCCGCCGCCTGCCCGTGACGGCGGCGCCGCCTCGTTACCGCCTCCTGCCTGGCCTGCGCCATCATGGAAGTGATGACCGAGCGCAAGCCCCAGGGGATGTCCTTCCGTTCGTGGGTCGACCAGCAGGTCGCCGACGCCGAGGCACGCGGCGTGTTCCGGGACCTGCCGGGCGCGGGCAGGCCGCTGGACCTGTCCGGCGAGGGGGACTTCACCGACCAGTGGCTACGGGAGTACGTGCGGCGGGAGGGCGCCTCGTTCCAGGACGCGCTGCCGCCGCCGCTGCGGCTGCGCGCGGAGTCCGAGCGCCTGGCGCAGGCGGTCGCCGGCTTCCCGTCCGAGGCGGCCGTCCGCGCGGCGGTCGCGGACCTGAACCGGCGCATCATGGACTGGCGGCGCATCCCGGTCGGCCCGCCGGTCTACGTGAAGCTGGCCGACGAGCGGCAGCTGCTCGCCACGTGGCGGCAGGCCCGGGCAGCGCGGCAGGCCGCGGCCTGCCAGGCGGCGGGGGAGGCGGCGGGGGAGGCGGGCGAGCCTGCCGCGCGCACTGCGGCTGGCCGCCGCCGGGCGCCCTGGCTGCGCCACCTTCGCCGGCGCTGACCCTCAGGGGGCCTGCGGGCGCCAGGGCTCACGCCAGCGGCCCGGCGGCCCCCTCCGCGGCCCGGACCGCCTCGCCGGAGGTCACCAGCGCCACGGCCGCCTCGATCTCCGGTGCCAGGAACCGGTCCGGCCCCGGCCCGGCGGCGGACCGGCGCAGCGCGGCGAGCACGGCACCGGTCGCGGGCGCCGGCTCCAGCGGACGGCGCAGGTCCAGGGCGCGGGCGGCGGTGAGGACCTCGATGGCCAGCACCCGCTGCAGGCCATCGACGGCCCGGCGCAGCTTGCGCGCGGCCGACCAGCCCATCGACACGTGGTCCTCCTGCATGGCACTGGAGGGGATCGAGTCGGCTGACGCCGGCACGGCCAGCCGCTTCAGCTCACTGACGATGGCCGCCTGGGTGTACTGGGCGATCATGTGCCCGGAGTCGACGCCCGGGTCGCCGGCCAGGAACGCTGGCAGCCCGTGGCTGCGGGCGACGTCCAGGAGCCGGTCGGTGCGCCGCTCGCAGACCGACGCCAGGTCGGCCACCGCGATCGCCAGGAAGTCCAGCACGTACGCCACTGGCGCGCCATGGAAGTTCCCGTTGCTGACGACCCGCCCGTCGGTGGTGACAACCGGGTTGTCGATTGCCGACGCCAGCTCCCGCCCGGCGACCAGCTCAGCGTGCCCGAGAGTGTCCCGGGCCGCCCCGTGCACCTGCGGGGAGCAGCGCAGCGAGTACGCGTCCTGCACCCGCGCGTCCTGCACCCCCGTCCTGCGGTCCCCGGTGACTGGCCACGATGGCGGACCCCGCCAGCAGGGCCCGCAGGTTGGCGGCGCTGCTGGCCTGGCCGGGATGCGGCAGCAGCGCCTGCAGGTCGGCCGCGAACGGCGCGTCGGTGCCCAGCAGCGCCTCCACGCTCATCGCCGCGGCGATGTCCGCCACCCGCACCGCCAGGCGCAGGTCCGCGCAGGCCAGCACCAGCATGCCGAGCATCCCGTCGGTCCCGTTGATGAGCGCCAGGCCCTCCTTCTCGGCCAGGACGACCGGCTCGATGCCCGCGGCCAGCAGCGCGTCCGCCGCCGGGACCAGGTCCCCGGCCGGCCCCCGCACGCTGCCCTCGCCCGTCGCGGCCAGCGCGCAGTGCGCCAGCGGCGCGAGATCGCCCGAGCAGCCCAGCGACCCGTACTCATGCACGACCGGGGTGATGCCGGCCGACAGCATCGCCGCGTAGGCGCGGGCGGTCGCCAGCCGCACCCCGGTTCGCCCGGTGGCCAGGGTCGACAGCCGCAGCAGCATCATGGCCCGTACCACCTCGGGCTCAACCTCCGGCCCGGACCCGGCGGCGTGCGAGCGGATCAGCGACCGCTGCAGCTGCGCCCGCAGCTGCGGCGGGATGTGCCGGCTGGCCAGCGCCCCGAAGCCGGTCGACACCCCGTAGTGCGGGGCGCGATCCCTGGCGAGGGCGTCGATGACCGCCCGGCTGGCCCCGATCGCCGCCTCGGCCTCCGCCGACAGGGCGACGGCCGCGCCGCCCCTGGCCACGGCGATCACCTCGGCCGGCTCCAGCGGCCCCGTGCCGACCGTGACCAGCCCGCTGTCTTGCCTGCCGCTCATGCCTCGCCCCTGTTCATCGCGGTCAGCCGGCCCGGCACCGCCTCCGCCAGGCCGGCAGTGGTCCAGCGGGACGCCGGCGACGTGCCCGGTCACGAATGCCCGGGTGACGGCAGCTGCCCGCGGGGCAACGCTACCGGTCGGTGACCGTGACCTGGGCGACCCCTGAGGTGGCGTCGATGTCGAGGCGGCCAGCGGCCGCCGCCCAGCCGGGCTGGGCGAGCACGATGCCGTCCCCGACCCCGTTCCAGGCGGTGCCGCCGAGGGCGACCCGGGAGGCCCCGGCGGCGGCGGTGACCCGGGCCGGCACCCCGCCCGGCACGGACACCGCGAGCTGGCTCGCGCCGCCCTCCAGCCGCAGCACCACCGTGCCGTCCAGCCGGGGCAGGGCGACCTGCACGCTGGCCGACCCCATCCCGAACGCCAGGCCCGCGACGTGCCCGCCGGCCATGTTCACGACCGTCTGGCTGGTGCCGCCGCCGAAGTCCAGCTGCCACGCCACCGCGGTGCTCACCGTCACCGCGAGCGCCGCGCCGCCGGGCGGGCCGCCAGCCGCCCCGGCCGGGTCCAGCGACAGGCCGACGGCCGTGTCCTCATCGCCGCCCGCGCCGCTGCCTCCCGCTCCCGGCCCCTGCGCCACGCCCAGGACTGGCCGGGCGCCGTAGCCGCCGGCGGTGACGGCCCGCACCAGCGTCCCGCCCAGCGGGGCGGCGGTCACGGTGACGGACGGGGCGCCGCTCACGATCACCAGCGTCAGCACCTGCCCGGCCCGCGGGCCGCCGCCGGGCAGCGCCGAGGAGGGCACCGACGCGACGTACCCGGTCCCGGCCACCAGCTGGCCCTGCTCCTGCTGCTGGCCGGGCGAGGGCGGCGCCTGCCGGCCTGGCGCGGGTGTTCCCGGCGCGGGTGGTGCCGCGGGCGGCGTGGTGGCGGCCGCGGCGGCCGTCCGCGGGGGGCCGGCCGGCGGCCCGGGGGCGGACCCGGCCTCCCAGGTGGCGACCGACAGCCCGGCCGCCGCGAGGACTGCCGCCGCGGCGATGGCGATGGCGAGCGTGCTGCCCTGGGCTGGCCGCCAGGGCCAGGGCACGCGCCTCACCCTGCCCCGCCTGGCCGGGGCATCCCGGTCCGCGCGTCCCGGGGCAGGGCCGCCCGGCGCGCCGCTCGCGAGGTCACGACTGCCACGATAATGCCGCTACCCGGCCGCGGGCGGCGTATGCCGCATATCAGGGCACGGAGGCACCGCGACGCCCTCGCGCACCGGCGCGGGGGCGCGGGGGCGCAGCCGGGGAGGCGCCGTCCGATATATCTTGCTGTTATCAACTGGCAGGAGTAGGCTGTGCCGCATGCCTGCACCCGACGCGAGCACGCCGGCCGGCGTGGCCATCGAGGAGTTCGGCCGGCACCTCGCCGGCCGCGGCCTGTCCGCAGCCACCCGGCGGATCCGCGTCCACTTCCTGCGCGAGTACCTGCGGCACGCGCTCGCCGCGGCGGCCAGCGATGGCGATGGCGCGGCGGCCGGGGCACCGGACGCCAGCTCCCCGGCGGCCGGCGCTGCCCGGCTCACCGCCGGGGAGCTGATGGACCCCGGCCGCGCCGCCGCCTGGCTGGCCGACGCCGCCGCCGGCAAGACCCGTACCCGGGGCACCTCGCGCGGCCGGGAGGCTGCCGCCTACCCGAACTCGATGCGGGCCCGCGCCGACACCTGGAACGGCTTCGCCGAGCTCCTCGGCCTGCCCGCCCGGCTGCCGGCCGCCAAGCCCGCCGACGGGTTCCGGCTACCGCCGGCGGAGGCGGAGCGGCTCGTCCACGACCTGGCCGTCCGCAGGCCCGTCACCGCCAACGCCGTCACCGCGCTGCGCACCGCCGCCGTCGCCGCGCTCGTCGCCGACACCGGCCGCGGCGTTCCCGAGCTGGCCGGCCTCACGGTGGACGCGCTGCACCTGTCCGGCGGATCGCCGTCGGTGGAGCTGGGGGAGGACTCGTTCCGGCTGGGGGGCGAGACCGTCCACGTCGTGTCCCGCTGGCTGTCGGCCCGGGCCGCGATCATCGCCGAGCTCGACGGCAGTGACCCTGGCTACCTGTGGATCCCCGTCAAGCCGGGCCGGCCGCGCGGCGGTGACCCGCCCGTCAAGCCGGGCCTGGTCCCGGCCGCCGTCCGCACCCTGCACCACGCCCACCGCGTCTACGTGTCGCAGATGCTCGGCACGCCGCTGCGCCCTGGCACGCTGCGGGCGCTGCACGACGACGCCCAGCCCGGCCCGGAGGCCCCGCGGTCCTGACCGCCCCGGGCCCGGGGCGCGGGCGCAGCCCCTCGAGATAAGAGTCTTGAGGGGAATCTCTCGGAAAGTTATGCTCGAGACGTGCCTGGCGATGGCTCACGGCAAGGACCGCCAGCCGGCCCTGAGCTGCGGGAGGTCACCGGCGCGCGGGCGCTGCGGGCGCTCGCCCGCCCCGTGCGGATCAAGCTGACCGAGGGGCGGGCAGCCCGGCGCTCGCGTTCGGCCTCGACGCGGCGTCCTTCGCCGTCTCGGCGGCCGCCCTGGCTGGACCGACCCGGCCGCGGCCCGTCCCCGGCGCGGCCCCGGCCCGGGGCACGGCGCAATCGGCCCGGCGCGGCCCCGGCCTGGGCACGCTGCTGCGGACCGAGCGGGTGCTGCTGGTCATCATCGTCGTGAGCGTCGCCGCCAACCTCGGCTCCGGCGGGCTGGACGGCGTGGCGATCCCCGCGCTGGCCCACGGCCCCCTGCACGCGAGCGCGGCCGGGTACGGGGCGATCCTCGCCGCGTTCGGCGGCGGCGCCCTGATCGGCATCATCGCCGCGGCCCAGGCTGGCCGGGCCGGCGGCCCGCCGTGGCGGGATCGGCCGCCTTCCTCGCCGAGGCGGCCTTCATCGCGGCCGTCCCGTTCCTGCCAGGCACCGTCACGGTCGCCGTCGCGGTGGCGCTGGTGGGGGCCTGCAACGGCTACGGCAACGTGGTGACCGTCACCGCCTTCCAGCAGTGGGCGCCGGACGGGATGCTCGGCCGGCTCATGGGCCTGCTCCTGATCACCAGCTTCGGCGTTTACCCCGTGTCGGTCGCGCTGGCCGGCCTGGCCGGCCGCGGCTTCGGGACCTCCTCGTTCTTCCTGTGCGCCGCCGCCGTCCTGGCCGCCGCCATCCTGGGCGGCCTCACCCAGCGCTCCTGGCGCGACTTCGCCGCCGCGCGCCGGCCGTCGCCACCGGGCGAGCCCCGGCGCGGGCGGCGGACCAGCAGACGCCAGCAGGCTGAGGCCGCGCGCCAGCTCGCAGGCCATCATCGCCACCGCACGCCGGCCGCCGGCGGGGCGACCCTGGCCCGCGTCATGGAGCCGGCGCCGCTCCGCGCCGTCACCAGTTCCCGCGGTGCTCGGGTACCAGCCTGACCAGCGGGAGCGCGAGGACGAGAAGGCCCGCGAACACAAGGAACACGTGCGCCTGGACCAGGCCCGGGTGGGCGCTGCGCGCGACGAGCGCGGTGGTCACCGAGACCGCGGTGATCGACCCGGACTGGCGGAACATGCCGCGCAGGCCGGCGATGGCGGCCACCTGGTCCGGGGCCAGCTGCAGGCTCGCGTTGTTGGCGGCGGGCACGGCAAGGCCCATGCCGCAGCCGGTGATGGCCGCGCCGAGGCCCAGCCACGCGTACGGGGAGAAGGCCGCCGACGTCGCCATCATCAGCAGGCCGCCGGCCAGGATCACGAACCCGCCGATCATCGGCAGCCGGTAGCCCGTCCGCCGCAGCGCCATCGCCGCGGCGCCCGCGACGGCGATCATGCCGATCGCGCGGGCCGTGAGCAGCGTGCCCGCGCCCAGCGGCGCGATGGCGTACCGTTCCTGCGCGTACAGCGGCACCAGCGCGGCGAAGCCAAGCGCGGCCGCCCCGTACACGTAGTTGATCAGGTTCATGACGCCGAAGCCGCGCCCGCGCAGCAGCCGGTAGGGGACGAATGGCGCCGGGTCCCGCCTGGCGTGCCTGACGAACAGGAACGCGAAGGCGGCGGCGACCGCCTCGCAGCCAAGGAAGACAGGGCTGTAAAGCGGGACCTGCCCGCTGCCGAGGTAGGAGATGCCGAACATGGCGGTCGCGATCAGCGCGGCGAGCAGCGCGATCCCGCGGATGTCCACGCGGTTGGCGGGCCGGGTGGCCGAGGCCGGGATGAACCTCGCCGTCATCACGACGAGGATGATCCCGATCGGCACGTTCACCAGGAAGATTCCCCGCCACGACCAGTAGCTGACGAACACGCCGCCCAGGACGGGGCCGATGATGCCGCCGACCGGCAGGATGGACGTGAACATGCCGACCGCGCGGTCCCGCTCCTTGCCGAAGTGGTCGGACACGATGCCGGTGGCCGAGGGCATGAAGGCACCGCCGCCGAGCGCCTGGATGAACCGCGGCACCAGCAGCAGGGCCATGTTGCCGGCGAAGCCGCAGCACAGCGAGGAGACGGTGAAGACGGCCGCCGAGACCATGAAGACCTTCTTGCGGCCGTACATGTCGCTGATCTTCCCGGCCAAGGGCATGGCGATGACCTGGCCGAGCGCGTAGATCGAGATCGTCCAGCCGCTCCAGTTGATGGTGGAGTGCAGGTCCCGCTCGATGGAGGGCAGCGCGGTCGCCACAATGGTCTGGTCGATCGAGGCCATGAACAGGCCGATGGAGACGATGGCGAAGATCAGCCTGCGCCGGTCCGGCGGTTCGGCCCGCCCGCTGCCTCGCGGCGCGTTCTGGCTGGTTGTCGAGATCTCTCCGGTCGCACTCACATGAGGTAAGGTTAGTTGCTTGCTGGCAAGCATACAAGTTGACTCCGGAGACGTGATGGACGCCGAACTCATGAGCCGGCTGCGCGGGGTCATCCCGCGGCTGGCCCGCCAGCTCAACGACACCTCCACTGGCGAGGGCCTGACGCCCACGCAGTACTCCGTCCTGGCGCTCGTCCGCCTCCGCGGCCCCCTCGGGCTCGCGGAGCTGACCGAGCTCGAGGGGCTGAACCCGACGATGGTGTCGAGGATCGTCAAGGTGCTCGACGAGCGAGGCCTCATCCGGCGACTGCCCGACCCGAGCGACATGCGCGCGGCGCGGGTGGCGGTGACGCCAGCGGGGGAGCAGGCGCACGAGCGGGTCCGGCAGCAGCGCACGCGGGTGCTGGCCGAGTGCGTGGAAAGCCTCCCCCCGCAGGTCGCGCAAACGCTGCTCGCCGCCGTGCCGGCCCTGGAGGAGCTAGCCGAGGCACTCAGGCCCCCGCGCAAGCCGGCCCGCGCCCCCCGCTGGCGGATCCCGGAGCCTGGCGCGGCCGGCGACCTCGGGGGCGCGTACGCGCCCCCGTCCGCGGGCCACGACGCAACCGGGGAACCACGTCAGGGAAGCTGACAGGGCCCCTGCGGGCGGTCCCGGCCGCCACCGGGGGACGGCCGTCGCGCGGCGGCGGCCGGGATCCGGGCCTCCGCCTCGATCTCGATCTTCATCCGGGGATCGGACAGGCCGCACACCATCATGGTCGCGGCCGGGCGGATCGCGCCGAAGCAGGCGCGAAGCAGCGGCCAGCAGGGCTCGAAGTCCTCCCGGGCGGGCAGCAGGTAGCGCACCCGCACTACGTCGGCCAGGGAGCACCCGGCCTCGGCCAGCGCCGCCCCGATGTTGGCCAGGCACTGCCGGGCCTGCTCGACCACGTCGCCGGAGATCGTCATCGTGGCGTAGTCGAACCCGGTCGTCCCGGACACGTGGACCCAGTCGCCGTCCACCACGGCACGGGCATAGCCGATCTGCTCCTCAAAGGCCGATCCGCCGAGGATCGCGCGTCGTTCACTCATGCGGTAGACGCTAGAGGCAGGCCCGCCCGGGCTGGCCATCATCGGCCCGGATGCCCCGGTCGCCGCCCCCGCCGGCCCTGCCCGCCCCGCCGCCGGGCAGGGCCGGTCAGGCGCTGACGTAAGCCGCCAGGTGCTCGCCGGTGAGGGTGGAGCGGGCGGCGACAAGGCCGGCGGGGGTGCCCTCGAAGACGATCCGGCCGCCGTCGTGGCCGGCGCCAGGCCCCAGGTCAATGATCCAGTCGGCGTGCGCCATGACCGCCAGGTGGTGCTCGATGACGATGACCGACTTGCCGGAGTCGACGAGAAGGTCGAGCAGGCCCAGCAGTCGCTCGACGTCGGCGAGGTGAAGGCCGGCGGTCGGCTCGTCAAGGACGTAGATGCCGCCCTTGTCGGCCATCCGGGTGGCCAGCTTGAGCCGCTGCCGCTCGCCGCCGGACAAGGTGGACAGCGGCTGGCCGATGGTCAGGTAGCCGAGCCCGACGTCGGCCAGCCGGCTGAGGATGGCGTGCGCGGCAGGCACGCGCGCCGGCCCGGTGGCGAAGAACTCCCTGGCCTCGTCGGCCGGCATGGCGAGCACCTGCGCGATGTCCCGGCCGCCGAGCTTGTACTGGAGCACCTCGGCGCCGAACCGCCTGCCCCCGCACTCCTCGCACGTCGTCGCGACGCCCGCCATCACCCCCAGGTCGGTGTAGATCACGCCGATGCCGTTGCAGTTCGGGCAGGCGCCCTCGGAGTTGGCGCTGAACAGCGCGGGCTTGACGCCGCTGGCCTTGGCGAAGGCGTTGCGGACCGGGTCCAGCAGCCCGGTGTAGGTGGCGGGATTGCTGCGCCGCGAGCCGCGGATGGCGCCCTGGCCGACCGATACCACGCCCGCGTGCCTCGGGACCGACCCGTGGATGAGGGAGCTCTTGCCCGACCCGGCTACCCCGGTGACGACGCACAGCACGCCAAGCGGGACGTCGACGCTCACGTCGCGCAGGTTGTGCCGGGTCGCGTGCCGGATCTCGATCGCGCCGCGCGCCGCGCGCAAGCCCGGCTTGAGCGCCGCCCGGTAGCCGAGATGACGGCCGGTCAGCGTGCCGCTGGCCCGCAGGCCCCGGACGGTGCCCTCGAAGCAGATGGCCCCGCCCGCCGTCCCGGCCCCGGGCCCCAGGTCGACGACGTGGTCGGCGATCGCGATCACCTCGGGCTTGTGCTCGATCACCAGGACGGTGTTGCCCTTGTCCCGCAGTCGCAGCAGCAGCTCGTTCATCCGCGCGATGTCGTGCGGGTGCAGCCCTATGGTGGGCTCGTCGAAGACGTACGTGACGTCGGTGAGCGAGGAGCCGAGGTGGCGGATCATCTTGACGCGCTGCGCCTCGCCGCCCGACAGCGTGCCTGAGGCCCGGTCCAGCGACAGGTACCCGAGCCCTATTTCCCCGAACGAGCCCAGCACCTGCGCCAGCGCGCCGGCCAGTGGCGCCACGGACGGCTCGTCCAGCCCGGCTACCCACTGCGCCAGGTCGCTTACCTGCATCGCGCATGCGTCAGCGATGCTGATGCCCCTGATCTTGGCCGACCGGGCGGCCTGCGACAGCCGGGTGCCGCCGCACTCGGGGCAGGCCGTGAACGTGGCCGCCCGGTCGACGAAGGCCCGGATGTGGGGCTGGAGCGAGTCCTGGTCCTTGTCGAACATCGACTTGCGCAGCCGCAGGATCAGCCCCTCGTAGGTCTGGTTGATGCCCGCGATCTTCATCCTGACCGGCTCGTGGTACAGCAGGTCGTGCAGCTCGGCCTCGGTGAAGTCGCGGACCGGCTTGCCGGCGTCGTAGAAGCCCGACTGGCTGTACAGCCGGAAGTTCCAGCCGCCCGCCGTGTAGCCGGGGACGGTGATCGCGCCCTCGCTGAGCGACCTGGACTCGTCGTAGACCTCGGTGAGGTCGACGTCGGAGACGGTGCCCAGTCCCTCGCAGCGCGGGCACATTCCGCCGATCCGGGTGAAGGTCCGCCTCACCGCCTTGCTGGCACCCTTCTCGACCGTGATCGCGCCGCTCGCCCGGACCGTGGCGACGTTGAAGGAGAACGCGTTCGGCCCGCCGATGCGCGGCTGCCCGAGCCGGCTGAACAAGATGCGCAGCATCGCGCTCGCGTCGGTGGCGGTGCCGACCGTGGAGCGGGCGTCGCCGCCCATCCGCTGCTGGTCCACGATGATCGCGGTCGTCAGCCCCTCGAGCACGTCGACCTCGGGCCGCGCCAGCGCCGGCATGAAGCCCTGCACGAAGGCGCTGTAGGTCTCGTTGATCAGCCGCTGCGACTCGGCGGCGATCGTGCCGAACACCAGCGAGCTCTTGCCCGAGCCGGACACGCCGGTGAACACCGTCAGCCGTCGCTTGGGTATCTCGATGCTGACGTCCTTGAGGTTGTGCTCGCGGGCGCCATGCACGCTGATCAGGCCGTGGCTGTCGGCCGCGTGCAGTGCGGGCGACTGCGCTTGCGCCCTCGTGGCCATGCTCATCGTGCCTCCCTCGTCTAGGCGGCGCCTGTCCGGCTGACGGCGACGCCCTTGCCCGGTCATGCTAGGCGCGGCCCGGCCACCAGCGCTTCTCGGTTCCTGACCGGTCTGGCCCGGCTGAGCGATGGTCCTCGCCTGCAGCAGACGATACGAAATCGTATAGTTCGAAATCGTGGAGTCCGAATCCGTGCCATCTGGGTGGTCGGCCTTGCTTGCGCTGCAGCGTGCCACCCATGCCAACTCGCAAGTGCTCTGCGCAGAGCTCGTCGACCTGGACCTGACCGCCTCCGAGTCCGAGCTCGGCGCGGCCGTGGGCACCCGCCCCACCACGCTGACCAGCGTGCTGGACCGCCTGGAACGACGCGGCCACATCACCCGCGGCACCCGCCCCGGAGACCGCCGGGTGGTGCTCATCGAGCTCGCCTCGTCCGGGCAGCTGGCCGCCACCACGATCCGGCAGGCCATCGCCGGCCTGGAGCACCGCGCGCTCGACGGCCTGCCAGGCGACGCGATCGCCTGCCTGCGCGCTGCCCTGCAAGCCCTGACGGAGGTGCCGTCATGACCATGCACCCCCCCCCGGCGAGCACGTCGCCGGCGCCCCCGGCTTCGATGCGCTGATGGCGGAGGTGACGGCGGCCGCCGGGCGGTTCGGCCACCGGGAGCACGTCCACCTGACGTGGCTGGCCGTGCGACGGGCCGGCGTGCCCGCGGCGGTCGGCCTGGTCAGCGACGGCATCCAGCGCACCGCCCGCTATGCGGGGGTGCCCCAGAAGTACAACGCGACCATCAGCCGGGCCTGGGTGGAGCTGGTTGGCCACCACGCGGCCGAGTGCGGCGAAGACGACTTCACCGCGTTCGCCGGCCACCACCCCGCCCTGCTCGACAAGCGCCTCCTGGCCCGCTTCTACCGTCCGGCAACGCTGGCCTCCCCGCAGGCCAGGACCGGCTGGGTCGAGCCCGACCTCGCTCCGTTCCCGTGGCAGGACACGGTCCGGCGGCAACCCCCGGAGGAAGGGGCACGGTGACCGCAACCGGGCAATGGCCGCACGGGGCTCACCGCCGTGGCCAGGGGCAGTGACGAGGAACTGCCCGCCCGGCCGAGTCACTTCAGCCATGAGGCGCCGGGCTGACCTGGACCTTGCGGAAATAGGTGGCGGACTCCTCGTATCCCAGTGCGCGGTAGAACGGCGCCGCCCGGCGGGTGGCCAGCGCGACCAGCGCGCACCCCCGGGTGGCCGCCCACTGCTCGAACGCGCTCATCAGGGCCCCGCCAATGCCCTGGCCGCGGTCGTGGCGGCGCACGACGATCTCCTCAACCCAGGCTACGGGCCCGTTGGCGTAGAACGTCAGGTGGCGGAACCCCAGCAGGTAGCCAAGGCTCTCGTGCCCGCTTGCGGCCAGCAACAGGCATGCGCCGTCCGTGGCGAGCAGGTCCGGGTAGCTGACGCGGAACTTTTCCCGGGAAAACGCGAACGACTGCGCCAGCTCGGCGGCGAGGGCGGCGACGCCGTCGGCGTCACCAGGCCCCGCATGCCTGACCTGCCCATGCCAGCCAGCCGCGATAAGTGCCGTATCCATTCGACCGGTACCCGTGGGGGCCTGGCGGGATCAGCGGCACCCGCACGGTGATCGCCAGCGGGCTACCGGACCTCGATCCCAGCGGGAACGACGTGCACCGGGCGAAGGACGTGACGGTCGCCGCGGACGGGACGGTCTACTTCAACGTGGGCAGCTCGTCGAACGCCAGCCCTGATGACCGGACGATGTCGCCGCCGCACGCGGTGATCATGGCCGTGCGTCCCGATGGCGCGGACCTGCGGGTGGTTGAGCGGGGGGTCCGCAACGGCGAGGGCCTGGCGGTGGCGCCGGACGGCTCGGTCTGGACCGCGGTGAACGAGCGGGACAACATCCCGTATCCGTCGCACGGGCCCTACGGCAACTACAGCGACGCCTTCGGCCAGGTCATCCAGGCCTATGTCAACAACCACCCGCCTGACGAGGTGGCCCCCGTCACGGCAGGCCGGGACCTGGGCTGGCCATACTGAGACCCGGACCAGGACGACAGCAAGCCGGCGGGGTCGCTGGCAGACGTCCCGCTGGTCCCCAACGCAGCGACCAACCCGGGCGGGACCAGCCTGGACTGCGCGTCGCTGGCCCCGATCGAAGTCGGGCTTCCCGCGCACAGCGCACCGCTGGGCATCACCTTCCTGCAGGACAGCAAGATCCCGGCACCGTGGTCGGCCGGTGCCGTGGTCGCCGCGCACGGCTCATGGGACCGCCAGCCGCCGCGGGCCCCGGCGGTGCTGTGGCTCGCCTGGAACGCCGCGAAGCGCACGGCGCTCCCCGCGGTCACCCTGGTCGGCGGGTTCGAGAACCCCAGCGGCAGCTACTGGGGACGCCCCGTGGATGCGGTGCCCGGCCCGGACGGCGCCCTGTACGTAAGCGACGACACGGCCGGCGCGATCTACCGCCTGGCCCCCGCGGCCTAGGTGCCATCGCGGACCGCTCGGGAAAGGCCCCTGAGCCGGCGGTTACGCAAGCTGGCCGGGTGGGGCGGTGCACCAGCCGGGTCGCGAAGCGAGGCGGGGAACGTGTCACAGCTTCGGGTGACGCCTTGTCTTCAAGGGAGGCATCACGAGGAAGGAAGAAGTCATGCGAGTCTTCGTCACGGGAGCGACCGGGGCACTGGGACGGCACCTCGTGCCCGGCCTGGTCTCGGCGGGTCATCAGGTCACCGCCACCACGAGGTCTGCGGCCAAGACCGGGCAGCTGCGAGAGGCAGGCGCGGAGCCGGTCGTCGTGGACGGGCTGGACCGGGCGGCGGTGATCACGGCAGTGCGGGCCGCGGCGCCCGAGGCGATCGTGCACCAGATGACGGCGCTGGCGGACATGCGCAGCCTGCGCCGGCTCGACCGCGTGTTCGCCGCCACCAACGAGCTGCGGACCAGGGGCACCGACAACCTGCTGGCGGCCGCCGCCGAGGCGGGCACCCGGCGAGTGGTAGCGCAGAGCTACACGGGCTGGCCGAACGAGCGTTCCGGCGGCCCGGTGAAGCCCGAAGTCGACCCGCTCGACCCGCGGCCCGTTCCGTCGGCCCGGCAGTCGCTGGCGGCGCTCAGGCACGTCGAGCAGGCCGTTCCCGCGGGCGTCCCGGAGGGAGTCGTGCTCCGGTACGGCAGCTTCTACGGTCCGGGAGCGTCGCAGCCCCTGCTGGACATCGTGCGCAAGCGGCAGGTACCGGTGATCGGGGGCGGGACCGGGATCTGGTCGTTCATCGAGACCTCGGACGCGGCGTCCGCCACGGTCGCCGCCGTGGAGGGCGGCGCGCCAGGCGTCTACAACATCGTGGACAGCGACCCGGCGCCGGTCGCGGAGTGGCTGCCGTACCTGGCCGAGGTACTGGGCGCGAAGCCACCGCTGCGGGTGCCCGCCTGGCTCGGCCGGCTGCTCGCCGGGGAGCTGGTCGTGGCGCAGATGACGAGCGCGCGCGGGTCATCGAATGACAAGGCAAGGAAAGAGCTCGGCTGGGAGCCACGGTACGCGAGCTGGCGGGAGGGGTTTCGTGCCTGGGTCAGCTGATGAGGCGGCCGAGTTCGGATACCGGCCGCTATTGTTCTCCATCGCCTACGGGATGACCGGATCCGTGGGCGACGCCGAGGACATCACGCAGGACGCGTTCGCCGGCCTGGCCCGGGCACGCCAGGCCGGAACCGCGATCACCGATCCCAAGGCGTACCTGACGACGGCGGTGACGCGGCTGGGGATCAACCATCTGCGCTCGGCACGGGTCAGGCGGGAGACGTACGTGGGGGACTGGCTGCCCGAGCCGGTCGTCGTGCCCGCCGACGGGCCAGGGCCTGCCGAGCACGCCGAGCTGGCCGACTCGCTGTCCATGGCCTTCCTCGTGCTGCTTGAGACCCTCTCGCCGACGGAGCGGGCTGTGTTCATGCTGCGTGAGGCATTCGGGTACCGCTACGCCGACGTGGCGAGGGTCATCGGCAAGACCGACGCGAACTGCCGGCAGATCTTCGCCCGTGCGCGGGCGCGCATCGCCGCTGGAATGCAGGCCAGCGGCGCCGCGAAGCCCCCGGCGCGGCGGGCGGAAGGCGAGGAGCTCGCCCGCAGGTTCTTCGAGGCCGCCGCGGGCGGCGACATGGGCGCGCTGCTCGGCATGCTCGCGCCCGACGTGGTGTTCCACGGGGACGGCGGCGGCAAGGCGCAGGCGCTCGGGAAGCCGCTGGCCGGGCGGGAGCGCGTGGTGAGGCTGCTCCTCGGCCTGTTCCGCCGGGGCCAGGTCCTCGGCGCCTCCCTGCGCCTGGCCAGGGTCAACGGCCAGCCGGGCGCCGTGGTGTACGACGCCGAAGATCGCGTGGTCAGCGTGCTCGGACTCGACATCGCAGCAGGCATGGTCCAGGCGATCCGCTCGGTGGTGAATCCCGACAAGCTCGGGCACCTCGGCCCACTGTCTGATCTGGGACGACTGCCGGCGCTCGCCCGAGGTGATGGCGACGCGAATGATGTCCCGTGACAACGAAGAGTGCTTTGCTGAGCGTCCTTAGATGCGGGCAAGCGCCTCGCGCAACGGGTCAAGGCCCATAGCGCCCAGGCTGAGTGCCTTGGCGTAAAAGTCCTTGAGGCTGAAGGCTCCGCCGGCCCGTGCCATCGCGTCCTCCCTGGCCTGTAGCCAGATCCGCTCGCCAAGCTTGTATGAAGGGGCCTGACCCGGCATGCCGAGGCAGCGGCGTAGCTCGGAGCGCAGCTGCCGCTCATCCCAGCTGGAGTGGGCGCGCAGGAGCTCCCAGGCGATCTCGGCATTCCAGCGCTCGCCCTCGCGCCAGCCGGTGCCCCGTGGGACATCCAGCTCCAGGTGCACCCCGATGTCCAGGGCCACCTGGGCGGCGAGCAGCTGCTGGCTGTCGAGCATCCCCAGATATGCCCCTGGGTCGTCCAGGTATCCGAGCTCTCCCATGAGCCGCTCCGCGTAGAGCGCCCAGCCCTCGCCGTGGCCCGATACCCAGGACGTGCGCTGCCACCGGTTCAGGCTCTCCCTGTCCGCCATCGCGTGCGATATCTGCAGGTGGTGGCCGGGAACGCCCTCGTGGTAGACGACCGTGACCTCCTTCCAGGTGGAGAAAGCCTCGACGCCGTCCGGCACCGACCAGCACATCCGCCCGGGCCGGGACCAGTCATCGGAGGGGCCGGTGCAGTAGATCCCTCCGTCGTTGGTGGGCGCGATCACGGCCTCGATCCGGTGCGCGGGCTGCGGGATGTCGAAGTGCTTCCCGTGCAGCTCCGAAATGGTGCGCTCGGCATGTTCCTGCATCCAGGCACGGAAGTTCTCGCGCCCTTCGACGCACCGGGCCGGGTCTTCGTCCAGGATGGCAGCAGGCTGCTCCAGCGAAACCGTTGAGCAGGTCCTGAACGACCATGGCCTGAATCTCGCGACAGGCAACCGCCGCGATGGCCCGCGAGCCAGCGCTGCCACCTGGGATGCTGGCCAGTCGCCAGCGGCCGGGTCTCCACTGCCACCAGTCGCCGCTCGCAGGTTGCCTGGGGCAGCACCACAGCCATGATGACTTCGGGCTGGTGCTAGCGGTGTACATGGCCGCTCAGATAAGTTGGCCAGCCGACAGGGCCTTCTCCCTGGCTGCCCTTTACGTGGATCCTGGCCCGGACCGGGCACTGGCTGGAATGGTGGCGGCGGTTCGGCCCCGCGTCCGGGTCGGACCCGAAGCCCGCCGACGCGTTCTTCCGGTACACGCTGACCACGTTCACCTACGGGTCGAACCTCGGGCCAGCGCAGGCAGCCCGGCACATGGCCGGCATCTCGGCGCACGAGCTCGGGGCCACCGCCCGTCGGCACGCCACGATCGGCAAGCTCATGATGATCCAGGACACGCTCGCTAAGGCCAACTCTACTGGTGAGATCGCGCATTCAACTGTCGCGAGTTCTCCCGCTGGAGCCGCGCCTGGTTCGTTCGGCATGTCCGTGGCGATGAGGGCGGCGGCGCTATGCGAACTGGCGTTGCCCGGAGGCGTGGCGGACTGCCTTGTTCCGGGTTGACATGACCACGCGGCTGGTTATCGGTGCCTTCTGCTGCCTGGCCAGCGTCTGGGGCGGTCATGGTTTCCAGGGTGGCGCAGGTGGACTCTGCCGATATTGGTGGTCACGTCGAGCCGGACCAGCGGTAGCCCGGGCACCGGCGGGTCCAGCCGCGAGTCGACTCCGCCTCGGTGGCGGATCACCTGTACGTCCACGCCCTGGGGCACGATGATCGTGATGCTGCCACAGCCGGTATAAACGTGCAGGTCGATGACGTGATCATCGAACTCGGCCTGAGTGAGGTCCAGGCTGATGCTGCCGAGGTCCGCGCTGATATGCGTTTCCCGGGCGAGCTGCCACCTGTTTTGCAGCCGCAGCCGTCCGATGCCGGAGTGGACCTCCAGTGGTTTGGCCAGCTGCCGTTCCTGGCTGGTGAGCGTGACAGGCGCCGGCAATGACCGGATCACCTCGGCCAGTTCGATCTCGGACCTGGCCGCCAGGACCTCGTCGACGCTGCTATCCAGCCGGTCGGCGTCGATCGCGCCGGCAGCGTACAGCTCCCTGACGAACCCGGTGGCCCGCTGCCGGGCGTCCTCACGCACTGACCGGGGTTCCTTCCGGTCCGGGCCGCTGGGCGAGCCCGTCGCGCCGGCGGGCATCGGCGTGGAAGCCCTCGTTGCTGACGATTGCCTGCAGGGCGGCGAGGTGCCCGTCATATGCTGACCGCCCGGCTGCGGTCATGGACATGCTGGTCCGCACTCGCGATGCGCAGGTGGACTTGTGCACGTCGATGTAGCCGGCCTCGTGCAAGACCCTGATGTGCTTGGACAAGACCGAGTCGGCCACTCCCAGGCCCTCCCGCACGGTGGCGAAGTCGGCGGAGCTGACAGCGGACAGTATCGCGCAGATCTGCAGCCGGTTCGGCGCGTGCACGATCTCATCGAAGCGGGCGGCAGTACTCACCGGCTCGCCTGCAGGCGAGCTCGCAGCAGTTTGTCCGTCCAGCGCCCGAACGCGACGGTGAGAGGCACGGCAAGCGCGCCTGCTGCCAGGAACGCGCCGTGTGCCCCGCGGTCGAGGCCGAGCCAGCAGGCGATCGCGATCAGCCCGCTCAGGGCCAGGACGTGGCCCGCGAAGACGGCTCGCGTGCGGCAGTCGAAGTACTCCATCGCGACCCCCACACGACGCTGGTTCCACCACGCCAGCGCACCGCAGCTGGCCGTGTAGGCAACCACCGACCAGCCGAACAGCACCCAGTTGCGGATCTCCGCCTCGGCGATCGTGCCGCCGGCGAGCACCCCGAACGCCAGGTGGAACCAGCCTGGCGCGATGATCCGGCCAGCCAGCCAGGAACGGGTGGCGTCGACGGCGGACATGGCGCTTGCGGCCTCGCCGGGTGCCATCCCGGCGGCCGGACGGCCGGGGCCTTCGCGACTTTCCATGACGGAAAGTCTAGACGTCACTTTCCGTCATGGCAAGTCATGCTGAGCCGGCCGTGACAGCCCAGGTCAGGGAACGAGGAGAAACCGAACCGGCAGCTCTGGCCGCAGGTCTGCAGTGATCCTCAGGCCTAGCAGCGACCATAGTCGGGACATGTCGACGACATCCCGGCGCGGTCACACCGCTGCTGGCTATGAGCGATGCCGCGCCGGGGTTAGGTGGTGGCTGCCGGCCAGGGCAGCCGGCGTTCACCGATGATCAGCCCGGGCGCGGCGGCGGACGGCGGGGCCTGGTCCCAGTCGCCGTAGACGTAGGTGCCTTGAGGCGGGACACAAGCGGCCTGCGGTGCAGCCGGGCAGTCACCGAAGGAATCTACTTAACATAATGCTCATTATCGGCACTTGGGGACAGGGCGGAAACCGGGCCCGGCTCCTGTTTGTTGTCCCGTCTCATGGAAGATGTCGTTTGACAGCCATCTTGTCATCTGGCATGTCGCTGTGCCACCCATCGTGTCGCTTGTGGTTCAGATCCTGGCAGGCGGATCCATGCCGCCCAGTGGCGGTACCGCACCACGCTCTGTCCGTACGCGTGAGCGGTCCGCCTGACCCGTCATGCCCCGCTTGCGGCATGACGCGTTATGGCATACCGTGCCAATGTATCGGATCGATATATCGGGCCGACGGTTTGCCGTAGCACGACTAACGCAGGAGCTGCGATGAGGCGGATCGACTACGACACGGAGCAGCACCAGGACTACGCGCGCGGCCGCGCGCTCACCGAGCAGCAGATGCAGGCGTGGATCAGCGCCTTCGGAGCGGTGCTGCCCGAGGGGCGCCCGCTGGCGGGGCTGGACGTCGGCTCAGGGACCGGCAGGCTCACCCCCGCGCTGGCGCGGGCGTTCGGGCCGGTCACCGGCGTCGAGCCGTCGGTCCGCATGCGCGAGGTAGCGCAGGCGCGGTCCCGGCATCCCGGCGTCCGGTACCTGGCGGCTTCGCCGAGGACATGCCGGTGCCGTCCGGCAGCGCCGACTACGCTCTCATGTTCTTGTCCTGGCACCACGTCCAGGACAAGCCGCGGGCGGCCCGGGAGCTGGCCAGGGTGCTCAGGCCCGCCGGGCGGCTGCTGCTGCGCGCGAACTTCAGCGACCACCATCCCGAGCCGTGGTGGCTGGACCACTTCCCCCGGGGCCTTGAGGCGGACACCGCGCTATTCCAGCCGCTGCACGAGGTCATCGCGATGTTCACGTCGGCCGGCTGGCGCGTTGCCAGCTTCGGCACGGTTACCCTGCCGTCCTCCGGCACCTGCGGTGACGCGCTCGAACGGCTGCGCCTGCGCACCCTCTCGCTCTTCGCCCAGCTCAGTCCTGACGAGCTGGAGGCCGGCTTCCGCCGCCTGGAGCAGGCTGTTGCCGCAGATCCCGGCGCACCAGCGCCCGTGTTTTCTGAGCCGCTGCTCACGCTCGAACGGCGCCAGTAAAGCCGACGGCACCTTGTTAGCCCGCGTTGCGACGAACCACCCGGCATGTGCGACGCGTGCGCGGCGAAGCCCGCTGCGAGCGAAGCGTCCTCGCCGGACGAGCAGGTGACCGCAGCCTGACACGTGCCGGGACGGGGACCAGGCAAGCCCGGCGCGACACCACGACCCAGGGAAGGTGACAGACCATGGACGAAGGCACCCGCAGTGAGCTCCTTGACGGGCTGGCCGGGGCGATCGAGTCCGTGCCGGCCGCGCACCCGCTGCGGGTCGCCGTCGACGGGCCGCCCGCCGCCGGCAAGACCACGCTGGCCGACGAGCTCGCCGTGGTCCTGCGCGCCAGGGGCCGCGAGGTCATCCGTGCCACGATCGAGAGCTTCATGCTGCCCCGGGCGCAGCGCTACCAGCGCGGCGAGTACTCGCCGCAATCCTGCTACCTGGACTCCTTCGACTACGGCGGGCTCCGCCGGGTCCTGCTCGACCCGCTGGGCCCGGACGGCGACCGGCGGTTCCAGGACGCGGTCTACAACTGGCACACCGACACCGCGCTGTCCCCGCCGGTGGCGACGGCCCGCGCGGACGCGGTTCTGCTCCTGGACGGCGTGTTCCTCCAGCGCCCGGAGCTGATCGATCGGTGGGATCTGCGTATCTTCGTGTCCGCCACGTTCGAGGAGATGCTGGACCGCGGCCGGATCCGGGACCTGGCGCGGCTCGGATCCACCGCCGCAGTCGAGCGGCGCTTCCGCGACCGCTACATCCCCGCCCAGGAGCTCTACTTCGCCGAGGCCCGTCCAGCCGATCACGCCGACATCATCGTGCACAACGATGACCCCGAGCAGCCCTCCTGGGAGATCCGGCTCGGCGCGCCCCCGCGCGCCGATGCACAGGGTGCCTAGAGCGCCGGCCAGGTAGTCCGCTTTCGATATTGTTCGGACACAAGCCAGGTAACCATTGCCGCGGCGCCATCATGTCGCCACGGTGTACGGTCCTCGTATGGAGGCCGCTGAGCTAGGGCATCTGCGCCGGGCCCGGGACTTGCTGGACCGCGAGTACGCGCGGCCGCTGGACGTCCCGGCGATGGCGCGCGCTGCGCTGATGTCTCCGTCACTGTTCTCCCGCCGGTTCCGCGAGGCCTACGGCGATACACCGTACGGCTACTTGCAGGCCAGGCGCGTGGAACGGGCAATGGCGCTGCTGCGCCGCGGCCACGTGTCCGTGACTGACGTGTGCATGGCCGTCGGATTCACCTCGCTCGGCTCGTTCAGCTCGACGTTCACGCGCCTTGTAGGCGAGCCGCCGTCCGTCTACAAGGCACGTGACCACACGCGGCTCGCACCGGTCCCGCCGTGCATGACCCGTGCCTGGGCGCGCCCGGGGTGGATCGCACAGCCATGCAGGATCGGAGAAGCGTTCGTGGCAGACCGCGCGTAGGGTCGCTGACATGGCACTTTCCATCACGCACACGCCCGTGTACTGCACTGACCTGGATGAGGCGCTCGCCTTCTACACCCAGCGCCTCGGCTTCGAGGTCCGCGACGACGTCCCGATGGGGCCGGAGATGCGCTGGCTCACCGTCCATGCTCCCGGTGACGCCCACGACCTGCTGCTGGCCGCTGTAGACCACCACATCCCGCCGGCCGGCCGGCAGGCGATGCGAGAGATTGTCGCCAAGGGCGACCTGGCGGTCTTCATCCAGGTCGACGACCTGGACAAGACCTTCGAGTCGCTGCGCGCCGCCGGGACGGAGATCCTCCAGGAGCCCGTCGACCAGCCCTACGGCGTCCGCGACGCCGCCGTCCGCGACCCCAGCGGCAACCACCTGCGGCTGAGCCAGCCACTGGCGGCGCATGGCTAAGGTTCTGGCCTCCCTGGGCGGCCGACGGGCTGGCGCGCCGGCCGCCCACTCCCCCTGGCCTGCGCCCTAGGGCCCGCCGAGCTCAGGCCACGGGGGGCCAGACCACGTGTCCGGGAGCCTTGCCTGCCCGGCCATCTTGCTGATGCGGCATGAGTTGGTGCGGAACAGGATCTTCCGTCTCCGGAAACGACACGATCGCTGGCACGAACGCAGCTCTCGGCGCGCCATCAACATGTCGTTTTCCTGGTTCCGGGCGACATGATGACGGTCACGGGACAAAGCCCCCCGGTCCGCCTAGAATCGTAGTGCCCACTTCACCGCTTGCGGCCGCGTCAGTGTCAGCTGCACCTAGCCTGAAAGCAACCGGCGGCGGGCGGCGATCGCAAATTCCAGGACGGGACGCACCGTGCGCAAGTTGACCAGTCAGGGCGAGCGGGTGGTCGCGGATCTCTCCGCCAGGTACGGCGTGAGCACCGACGCTGTACGCGTCATGCTGGAAGCGGTCCGGCTGGGCAACGGCACTATGGCGCAGTTCTCCCACCCCGAGTTCGGTGGCCGCGGGCAGTGGATGGCGGGCGGCATGACGATGGTCGGCGACATGTCCAACCACGGCCTGCAGGCGACAGTCAGCGGCCTCGCGAGCGAACTGTCAAGCCTGCTGGCCTCCACCCCGGTGTACGCGCCCGCGCCCGGTCCGGCGACTGCGGCCTGGCCGGCCCGGTTCACCAGGCGAATCTGGACTCCTGGTGGCCAGGCGAGCTGGGACGGCCAGGGTCGAGCGGCAGCCAGGACAACTCCCGTTACACGGTGTTCCCACAGGCCAGGCGACTTGCCGTGCAGAGCGGCGGCGGGCCCGTCCGCGTTTACGACACGCTCGGCCATGTCATCGGCGGCGTGCAGCAGGGCGGGCTGCCGGGCAGGCTGTCGTTCACCAGCCAGTACGGCACGTTCACCGTCGAGAGCCTGCCGTTGGTGAGCTCTGCTCAGACAACGCCGCCCGCTCCCGGGCATGTCGCAGACCCCGCTCCTGCTGCGCGGCCCGCGCCCGCCCAGCCGACCGGGCCCGCCGGGCGGACCGCCGCGCCGCCTGAGCGGGCATCCTCGGCCGGAACCGACGCCGATGCGGTGCTAGCGGCCCTCGAACGGCTTGGCGATTTGCGCCAGCGCGGCATCCTGACCGACGAGGAGTTCGCCGCGAAGAAGACCTCGCTCCTCTTTCGCCTGTAGCCTGCCACGCAGTCGAGGGTCCAGGCCCGGAGTAGGGTTCCTGTCACCAGGGGCAAATAGGCGAGATTCCGGAATCTACGGCGCTGCGCCTGCATGACCGCCGCGGTCACATCGGTCCATTCGCCGCCTCCGCGCAATCACTTAGATTCCGTCGGCTTCGAGCAGGCGATCCGCCGGGCTGGCGGACTGCGGCCTAGGCTGGCCCACGCGCCTGGCCAGGGCGGTCATGCGCCGGGCCAGGAGACCCACCGCGGTCAGGTCGGCAAGTGCGACCGCGGCCAGGGGCAGCCACAGTGCATCCGCGCCGGCGTGCAGCGCGGCGGTCACGATGGCCGGGACGATGATGTCAGCGATGCTCCAGGTCAGCTGGTAGGCCGACATGTACCGGCCCAGGGCCGCCGGGGGCGCTGACTCGGTGACGACCGTCGGCACGACGGACGCCTGCATTGCCTGGCAGACGGCCAGGGGCACGATGGCGATCAGGACCAGTGCGATGGCCGCTCCGGCCGGAAGCAGGCGCAGGAGCAGGAAAAGGGCGAACACCACGATCATGAGTGCCTGGGAGGCCATCAGGACGCGCTGCCGCCGCCAGCCCGAGATGACAGCCATCACGGCCGGCGTGGACACCGTCACGAGGACGGCCGTGAGGGCGAGCGCAGTTCCCGGTGCCCACGCCGGCAGGCCGAGGATCTTGACGAGGAACACCGGGAGGGCGACCTGGCAGGCGATCGCGAGGAAGGTAAGCCCCGTGCTGACGGCCACGAACCCGAGGAACGGGTAGTCATGCAGCAGCTGCCTCCAGCTGCCCGCTGGCCCGGTATCAGGTCCGGCGTCCCGGCCCGCCGGCGCAAAGTTGCCGGACCGGGATTTCGCGCAAAGAGCAGCAGCGAGAACGTAGGAGGCGGCGTCCGCCGCGGCGACCGCGATGAACCCGCCTCGCCCGCCGAAGGCCACGGTGGCTCCCGCGATCACTCCCCCGGCGGCGAGGCCCGCGCTCTGCAGCGCGCCCACCAGCGCGAACCAGTGCTCCCGCTCCCCGTCCGCGGCGATGGCGAAGATCAGCGGCGCATAGCCGACCCAGAAGATCGAGTTACCGACCTGGACCAGGACCGCGGCCGCGACGAGCTGCCAGAACCCGTGCACGAACAGGTAGCCGACGAGCCCGGCAGCCTGGAGGAGCTGCGACGAGACGATAGCGGTGCGGGGGCCGAGCCGGTCGGAGAGCGGGCCGGCCGCAATGGTCACAGGGATCCGCACAATGGCGGAGATCGACAGTCCCAGCCCGATCTGCGTCAGCGACAGGGACGTGGTCGCCAGGAAGAACAGCAGCGAGAACGGCAGGAACATCCCGGACCCGAGCGCGTCGATGAAGAACGCCCCTACCACCCCAGGCTGGCTCCGGGCACTCTCGACGAATCGCACGGCCCGAACTTACCGGCCCAGTCAACCTCATTTCCTGGGGCCGCCTGCACCGGAGGCCGGCCCGCTCCCTTCGCGGCACGTTGGCGGCAGCATGACCGCGCTACTGACGTCAGACCTACTCGTCATGACGCCACCGCGTGCATCATGACGTCATAGTGCACTTGACATGACGTCATGATGACGTCATAGTGGAGTCATGGACCTGATGCCATATGTCGAGAGCCTCCGGCGCGAGCTCGCCGTGGCCGCCGAAGCTGGCGGCCCGGAAGCCCGCGCGCTGGCCGAGCGCCTCACCGGCCCCCTTGAATCGGCCGCCCGGCTGGCCCTGCTGGAGGCGCTGTCGGCTGCGGCAGGAGAGATCACCCGTGACCTTGCCCCGGGATCGGTCGACGTGCTGCTGCGCGGTGGCGACCCGGCGTTCGTGGTGACGCCCCCGCCAGTCCCGCCCCGAGAGGACAACGAGACCGGGGCCCCGCCCATCGCCGCGCCCCTCACCGGGCCGCTGGCCGGCGAGGACGGCGGCACCGCGCGGATGACCCTCCGGCTGCCCGACCACCTGAAGGCGCGCGTCGAGGAGGCGGCCGGCCAGCAGGGGATCTCGGTCAACGCCTGGCTGGTCCGCGCCGTCTCCGCCGCGCTCGAGCCAGGCGCGGGCGCCCGCCCCGTCAGCCAGCCACGCAGCGGGCGCAGCTACACCGGCTGGGTGCGCTAGCCTGCCCCGCTCCCCCATTCTCACCGCCCGGCCCCAGCGGCCGGGATCGCCCCACCGCGCCCATGAGGAGGGCACCGCCATGCCTGTTTTCGACACCCCCGAACCCATCACCGCCGACATCGACATCGTCGGCCGCGTCCAGGTCGCTGCGAGTGACCGCGTCGACACCGTCGTCGAGGTGCTCCCGGCCGACCCGGCCGATGAGGCGAGCGTGCAGGCCGCCGAGCAGACCACCGTCGAGTTCTCCGGCGGGCGGCTGCTGGTCAAGCGGCCCAGGCTCGGTCCCCTCGCGTCCCTGATCGGCCCGCGCGGCTCCGTCAAGGTAACCGTCGGGCTGCCGGCCGGGTCGCACGTCAAGGCCAGCAGCCTCGCGGGCATCACCACCACCGGCCCGCTCGGCGAGGCCATCCTGCACAGCTCGATCGGCGACCTCCAGGTGGAGGAGGCCAGCCGGCTGGAGGCCAGGGCTGCCATCGGCTCCGTCACCGTGGACCGGGTGGCCGGCCCCGCCGAGGTGACCACCTCCAACGGGGCGATCCGGATCGGCGCCCTCGAAGGCACCGCCACGCTGGAGTCCGCCAACGGCTCTATCACCGTCGACAGGACTGCCGGCGCCCTGCAGGTGAAGTCCGCCAACAGCAGCGTCACCCTCCTCGAGACTGGCGGCGTCGTGCAGGTGAAGTCCGCCAACAGCAGCATCACCATCGGCCGCTCGCTCGCCGGCGTCACCGCCAGGACCGCCTGGGGCCGGGTCCGCATCGACGAGGTGGTGAGCGGCACCGTCCACCTGGAGACCGGCCGCGGCGACGTCAGCATCGGGATCGCCGAGGGCACGGCCGCCTGGCTGGACCTGCAGTCGAAGAGCGGCGTGGTCCGCAGCGACCTGGACGCGGCCGACGGCCCCGAGGCCAGCGACACGGTCGCCGAGATCCGCGTCCACACCGGCCGCGGCGACATCGACATCCACCGGTCCTGACCTCCCGGTCACCAGTAAGGAAGCACGGAATGGAAGCGGCAATACAGGTCCGCGGGCTGCGGAAGTCCTATAAGGACCTGGAAGTCCTCAAGGGCGTTGACCTCGACGTGGCGCGCGGGTCCATCCTCGCGCTGCTCGGCTCCAATGGCGCCGGCAAGACCACGCTCGTCCGGATCCTCGCCACCCTCCTCAAGGCCGACAGCGGCACTGCCACCGTCAGCGGGCTCGACGTCGCGGCGCAGCCCGCGAAGGTCCGGGAAGCGATCAGCCTCACCGGCCAGTTCGCGGCGGTGGACGAGATCCTCACCGGCCGGGAGAACCTCGTCATGATCGCCGGGCTGCGGCGCGTGAAGGGCGCGGCGAAGGTCGCCGACGGCCTGCTTGCCCGGTTCGGCCTCGCCGACGCGGCGGGGCGCCGGGTAGCGACCTACTCCGGCGGCATGCGCCGCCGCCTCGACATCGCCATGAGCCTCATCGGCGACCCGAGGGTCGTCTTCCTCGACGAGCCCACCACCGGCCTGGACCCGGAAGGCCGCCTCGAGGTGTGGCAGGTCATCCAGGACCTCGCCAGCGGCGGCACCACCGTGCTCCTCACCACTCAGTACCTCGACGAGGCCGAGAGGCTCGCCGACCGGATCGCGATCCTGCACGGCGGCACCATCATCACCTCCGGCACCCTGGCGGAGCTGAGGAAGCTGCTCCCGCCCGCGAAGGCCGAGTACGTCGAACGCCAGCCCACCCTGGAGGAGATCTTCCTGGCCATCACCGGAAGCGGAAGGAAATCAGCCCCTCACTTCTTCGGCGACACGGCCGTAATGCTCAAGCGCTCCCTGCGGCACATCCTGCGCAGCCCGGACACCATCATCACGACGGCGATCATGCCGATCGCCTTCATGCTGCTGTTCCGCTACGTGTTCGGCGGCGCCATCAAGGCAGGCACGAGCAACTACGTGAACTACCTGATGCCCGGCATCCTGCTCATCGCAATCGCCAGCGGCATCTCCTATACCGCCTACCGCCTCTTCCAGGACATGCAGGGCGGCATCTTCGAGCGGTTCCACTCGATGCCGATCACCCGCTCGTCAGTGCTATGGGGCCACGTGCTGACCTCGCTGGTCGCCAACGCGATCTCCGTGGTGGTCATCATCGCCGTGGGCCTCATCATGGGATTCCGCTCCTCGGCTGGCGTCCTGCCGTGGCTCGCGGTGGCCGGCATGCTCATCCTGTTCACCCTCACCCTGACCTGGCTCGCCCTGATCGCGGGCCTGACGGCGAAGTCCACGGACGGCGCGAGCGCCTTCTCCTACCCGCTCGTCTTCCTGCCGCTCATCAGCTCGGCCTTCGTCCCGACGGCCACGATGCCCGGCCCGGTCCGCGCCTTCGCGGAGAACCAGCCGGTCACCTCGATCGTGAACGCGATCAGGGACCTGCTAGCCCAGCAGCCCGCCGGCAACGCCATCTGGATCGCCCTAGCCTGGTGCGCAGGCGTCCTGCTCGTCGCCTATACCTTCGCCATGCTGGCCTACCGCCGGAAGATCGCCTGAGTTCCGGCTGGAGCGAAAGGAGGCCTGTTCGGCGCCACGGGCCGTCTGTGACGTTCTGCCCGAGCGCTGCGCCTGCACGCTCACGAAGCCGGCAGCCTCCTTCCCCTGGCCATCACGGCCATCGTCAGTGGCACCGAGCGCATCGACGAAGCCCTCCTCGATGGAGTCGAGCTCGACTGCGCCGCCACCGAGAGGGCATGTTTCACCAGTGGACTGGTGATGATGCGGGTTGCCAGGATTTGCCGGTGCACATCCCCATCCTCGGCGGCACCCGGTTCCTCGGCCGCGCAATCACGGAAGCCGCGATCGGGCGCGGCGACACGGTCACCCTGTTCAACCGCTGGCCGGGTCGTGGAAGGCGCTGGTGCTGCCGAAGGACGGCGGGGTCGACCGCAGCGCGTGGGTGTTCTGCGTCCTGACCGCCTTCCACCGGCACCTGAAGCGCCGCGAGATCTACGCGGAGGCATCCACCCGCCGGCGCGACCCGCGCGCCCAGCTGCTCGCGGGCGAGCGGTGGGAGCGGGCCAAGGGGCCGGCGCTCACCGACCTGCAGCTGAGCGAGGACCCGTCCGCGCTGCTGGCCGAGCAGTCCGCCGCCCTGGACGCCGCGCTGCGCGACCTGGCCGCGCAGGTCTCCGCCGGCACGGTCGACGCCACGGTGGACGGCGAGGGCCGGCTGCACCTGCCGAAGCTGTCCGCCATCCCCGAGCCCCCGTCGCTGGTGGACCTGCGCAAGCGGGTCTCGGCGATGCTGCCCCGCGTCGACCTGCCCGAGGTGATCCTCGAGGTGATGGGCTGGGTGCCGGAGTTCACCGCCGCGTTCACCCTGGCGTCCGGCGGCCGGACCCGCCTGGACGACCTGCACGTGTCGGTGGCCGCGTGCCTGACCGCGCAGGCCCTGAACATCGGCTACGCCCCGGTCGCCAAGAAGGGCACGCCCGCGCTCGAGCCCGCCCGGCTGGCGCACGTGTCGCGCGCCTACCTGTCGGCCGATGCCTACTCGAAGGCCAACGCCCCGCTCATCGACGCCCAGGCCGGCATCCCGTTCGCCCAGGTCCTCGGCGGCGGCCTGGTCGCCGCGATCGACGGGATGCGGTTCGTCGTCCCCGTCCCCAGCGTCTACGTCCGGCCCAACCGCAAGTACTTCGGCCCCAAGCGCGGGGTGACCTGGCTCAACATGATCAACGACCAGGCCGCCGGGATCGCCGCCAAGGTCGTGGGCGGCACGGTCCGCGACTCCCTGCACGTGGTCGACGTCTGGTACAGCCAGGACAACGGGCAGCGGCCCGACATCATCGTGTCCGACACCGGATCTTACTCAGACCTGGTCTTCGGCCTCATCTCCCTCCTGGGCGGGGAGTACCGGCCCGCACTGGCCGACATCCCCGACCAGAAAGGCTGGCGCGTCAGCCCCTCGGCCGACTACGGGCCGCTGAACACCTTCGCCCGCGGCAGGATCGACCTCGGCCGGGTGCGCGCCAACTGGCCCGACATCCTCCGCGTGGTCGCGTCGATCCACACCAGCGAGGTCCGCGCCTACGACGTGGTCCGCATGCTCCAGCGCGACGGCCACCCCACCGCGCTTGGCGAGGCCATCGCGATGTACGGGCGCATCCCCAAGACCCTGCACATCTGCGCGATGGCCGCCGAGGAAGCCTACCGGCGCGACATCAAGGGCATGCGCAACCTCCAGGAGGGCCGCCACGCCCTCGCGGGCAAGACGTTCCACGGCAAGAAGGGCGAGCTGTACCAGCGCTACCACGAGGGCATGGAAGACCAGCTCGGCGCCCTCGGACTGATCCTCAACTGCATCGTGCTGTGGAACACCCGCTACATGAACGCCGCCCTCGACCAGCTCCGCGCCCAGGGCTACCTCGTCCTCGACGAAGACATCGCCCGGCTCTCCCCGTTCGTCCGCGAGCACCTCAACGTGGTCGGCAAGTACACCTTCTCCCTCCCCGACCTCGGCGAGGCAGGCATCCGCCCGCTGCGCGACCCCGACGCCCCGGACGACGAAGATGACGGCTGAGCAGCACCTGGCCAGAAGTTCCGCAGTGACGGGCCGGGGTTTCATCCAGCGTCACGGCCTCGTCCAGTACAAGCACGGGCTCTCCGCGCGAGGTACCCGCGCGAAGGTTCCTGCGAGATCGGCATCTGCCGCGCCTACGGCATCGAAGCGGACACCGGGCACCTGGTCCGCGACCACTGCCACGCGCACGGCTGGGTCCGCGGGCTGGTGTGCGTGCCGTGCAACAACCGCCTGATGCACATCGAGGGGGGGCAGCCAAGATGCGCCGGAAACCGGCAATAGGGTGCCCTTGGCGCGAGTTACCGCGCCTGGGCTGCGGTTGCTGGTACGTTCTTTGGTCCGTCAGGATCTCATCGCGATCGTCGCGGGCCTGCGCAAGCGCGGCGTCGGGTTCCGCTCCCTGAAGGAAGCGCTCGACACAACCACCCCCGGCGGCCGCCTCGTCTTCCACGTGTTCGCCGCGCTGGCGGAGTTCATCCGCGAGCTCATCGTCGAGGGCACCATCGAAGGCCTGGACGCCGCCCGGGCGCGCGGCCAGCGCCTCGGCCGGCCCCCGCGATGACTCCCGAGCAGGTCAGGCACGCCCGCGCGCTGCTCGCCCAGCCCGACGCGACCATCGCCTCGATCGCCCGCCTGCTGGGAGTCAGCCGCTCCACGCTCTACAAGTACGTCCCCGAGCTGCAAGGCCGGCGGCGACATCCAGGCCATCGAGTAGGTCTCTGACCCCTGCGGTGGCTGGGGGAAGGCAGTTCGCCGCGGACGAGCGGGCCCAGGATCGTCCGGTCGTCGATGACGACTCGGGGGTGTACCAGTACTGCGCTTCGGGCCTGCCCGCGATGGAACCGATGATCGAGGCACGGTTCAGCGCGGCCCGGCAGGCTCCTGCGGCTGGTGTTCCCGGGGCCATCCGAGGTACCAGTCGGAGGCGACTGTCCATCCCTCCTGGGACAGCGTGCTGGAGAAGGCCGTTCCGGGGGCGGCCGGGATGACGGCGAGCACGGCGCTGAGTGCCTCCGCGCCCCGGGCGATGGCACCAGCGTCGGAGTGGCTGCCGGCCTGGTCTGCCTGGAACACCAGTCCGCCCGGGTCATAGACCGGAGGGGCGGGACCGAGCGTCCCGGAGAAACCCGGCCCGCTGGCCCGGCCCGGTGCGGCCGGCTGTCCGGCTGGCCGCAGTTCCCGCACCCACCATTGCTCGGACAGCGACAGGGAGAGGTCGGTGAGCATGCCGGCCTTCGCCTGGTCGGCGTGCGCGGTCACCACCCGGACGGCGCTGATGCCGCCGGCCGCGCCGGCCCGCCGCTGCCAGCAGCAGGGCGGCCCCGTCAGTTCCCCAGGTTCCGGGCGGCGCGACGGCGAAGTCATCGACCAGCGCCTCCGGCTGGCGGCGCTCGCAGATGATGAAGCCGTGCCGGGTACGCAGCGCCACGGCCGCCTCCGAGCGAACCTGCCGGCGCAGGAACTGCTCGTGCAAGCCCGCGGCACCTTCAGCGGGCCGCCAAAAGACCGGGGAGTAGCCTGCGTAGACCTGGCGCCTGCGCTCCATGCGCCCCTGCGGCCCAGCCGACGTCGGCGGCTGACATCTCGCCTGTCACCCGGCCATTATCGGTGTCCCCGCCTGCCCTGTTCTGCGTCGACGCGTTTCCCGTCCCGTGGCGGGGCGCCACGCGCTTCCCGCCACCTTGGTCATGAGGCGGCCAGCGGCGAGTCACCAGGTGCATGGTGGCCTCGGCGCGAGCATCGCCCCTCGATCACTCCGCTTAGCCGCGTAACGGCGCGGCGGCGTTCGTTTCGAGCCACCTCTCGGTCAGGGCGATGAAGGCGTCCATCGCCTGGTCGGCCGCTTCCGTGTCGCCGGTGGCGAGCAGGTCGAGCAGCAGGCCCCGGGTGACGGCGATGCCCAGCCGCAGGTGCGCGCGTGCCTGCGGCTCCGGGATCCCCCTGGCCACCATGGCAGCGACGAGTGGCTCGAGCCAGTCGTCAATGATCCCGTCGAGGAACCCGGCGGTATGCGCGCGGCCTTGCAGGGCCTGGCCGTAGAGCTCGAAGAACAGGCGCTCGTACGGCCACAGCGCGGGGGCGGAGAAGTGCTTCCACCACGCGCGCACGAGCTCGCCGAGCGGCTGGCGGGGGTCGGGCGGGAAACCGTGAAGCTGCTCGCGCTGCCGCCGGTCGACGGTGCGCGCGATCTCGACCCAGAGCCCTTCCTTGGAGCCGAAGTGGAAGATGAGCATCCGGTGGCTGGTGCCCAGCGCGGCGGCGAGGGAGCGCAGGCTCAGGTCGCTGATCCCGTGCCCCGCCGTGTACCCGATCGCCGCGTCGAGGAGCTGCTGCCTCGCGGCGTTGCCGCTCACGCTCATGGAATGTACCATGTGGTACATGAAGCCAGTACGGGTGAGCATCGACGTTCCCCAGGCACGCGAGGATGTCTACGACTTCCTCGACGTGCTCGCCAACCACGAGCTCTTCACTGGCCACATGTTCCGCGACTGGCAGTGCGAGGGGCCGGCGCGGGGCGTCGGCGCGAAGGCCAAGGTAACGGCCATCGCCGCCGGGCGCGCCGAAGCTCTCGACGTGGAGGTCATCGAAGCCGAGCGGCCGACGCGGAACGTGGAGCGCAACGTTGGTGCGAGCGGCCGCGTCGCGACCGGGACCTACACGCTGGCCGGGCTTCCTGGCGGGGGAACCCGGATCACCTTCGAATCCGCCTGGCTGCGAGTCCCGCGCGGCGAGGCTCTCGCCGCGCCGCTGGTCCGTGCCATGGTCCGCCGCGGCAACAAGCGCGCCATGGAGCGCCTCGCCGAGCAACTCCGGGCTCACAAAACCAGCGACGCCAGCGGCTGAGCGCGGCGGAGTATAGCCAGGTACTACAGACCCAGCAACGGCCCTGACCAGGCACCTTCAGTCATCAAGATCATCCTATTGCCGGTTTCCGCCGTACCGTGGCTGCACCCCACGATGTCAGTTTCGGTCTGGCTGGATGTTGGGAGCAGACCAAGTAAGCAGAAAAACGGCAATGGGCTGGTCAGCCCGTCCGGGACTGGGTCCTTGTCAGGCGGGGCTTGCCTCTGACAGCTGCCGCCTGAGCCGTGACCGTGCTTCTGTCGCTTGCGCGCGGAGGCTCTCTGTGCCGGGCTGGGCGGTGATCCGGATGATGCGCTGGACCTGGTGGGGCAGGCGGAGCGTTTCGGCTTGTCTTGCTGCGGTGGTGAGCATCCGCGCGGCGGCGTGTTCTTCGCCGGTGGCGGCCGTGGCTGCACGGCCGGGAACCCTACGTCGGCCGCCGCGTGATGCTCCGCATCCTCGGCGACCCGCTGCCCGGCACCGGCATCCTGCCCGGTTTCCCGTGCCGCCGGCCTGCGGTGGTCCCGGCTGTGCCCGCCGGGACCACCGAGCGCCTGGAGCGCGACGGCGTGATGGCGCAGCGCCGGGAGGATCTGCTGGCGTGGTTCCGGGCACATCCGCGCGGGACCGCGCAGCAGGCCATCCTGGAACTGCGCTACAGCCACGCCGATCACATGTACGTCGTCGCGGACTCGGTCCGCATGGACCTGCTCCGCGGGCAAGACGACGCCGGCACACCCGCAGGACCGGAGACAGGGAACTGAAGGGGGAGACCATGACCGTGAACGCGGGCGGCGCCGGCCAGCCGTCACCACCGGAAGTCAGCAGGAAGCTGCCCGGGTGGGCGCGGACATGGCCGGCCAGTACCCGGCGTACGCGTTCGCCCCGTGCAAGGTGTCCCGGGGCAGGGCCGTAGCCGCCGTCCGGATGCGGCCGGGAGCCGGGCCCACCGTGGTGATCACCTCACGGGAAGAAGAGATGCGCGCCGCGCTCGGCGGGACAGCACAGCCGCCCGCCGGCGGGTAACGCCGGCCTGTGCCCGTCTGGCCGGCTGACGGAGCCTGGATCCCGGCGGGGCTCTGTCCTTGCCGGGCCTCGGCCAGGGTCTTGTGCACGACGCCGACCGAAACCTTTACCCCGGCGGCGATGACGCGGATGGATTCCCCGCGCTGGCGGCGGGCGAGGATGGCAGCGCGCTTGTCGTCGTCGACGACGGGGCGACGGCCGCCGGCGCGGCCCTGGCGCCGGGCTGCCTCGAGGCCGTCCTTGGTCTTGCGGACGATGTCGCGGCGCCGGTCCTCGGCCAGGGCGAGCGCCAGGTCGAGGATCAGGGACCGCTCGGCGTGCTCGCCGGCCGCGATGCCCTCCAGCACCTTGACGCCGATGCCGCGCTCGAACAGCACGATCAGCCCCTCCAGGAGGTTACGGCCGAGCCGGTCGACTTCCTGCACGGTGAGCAGGTCGCCGTCGCGGACGTGCGACAAGGCGGCCAGCAGGGCGGGCCGGTCGTCGGCGGTGAGCTTGCCGCTGACCTTCTCCTCGAACACCTTGAGGCAGATGGGGTCGAGGGCGTCATGCTGCCGTCTGGTCTTCTGCTTGTCAGTGCTGACCCGGACGAGGCCGATGAGCGCCACTGCGGCCCGCCTTTCGTTCATCAAACGTGGTGCGCAGGGTAGATGAACCGTACCGGAAAATGAACGCCAAAATGAACGCGGGAACCGGACACGGCGGTACCTCCGGCAACCCCCCGGCCGGCGTTCGTCAAACGACCGTTAGATGAACGCCCCGGCACGGCTCACGCAGCCGGCGCGGGCGCGGCGAGGCCGGCCTCCGCCGGGCGGGACAGCACGGGGCACGGTCAGCCCGGCCCGGCGGGCCGTCAGAGATCCTGGCCGCCGTCCACGTAGGGGTGCGCCCCGGCGTACGCGTCATCGTCGGCGTCCCGCGGGAAGTAGTCCTCGTGCCAGTTCTCTTCCGGCCAGTTCTCCGGGCGGCCGCTGCGGAGGCCCGGGTACTGCCACTGCGGCTCTGAGACGTACAGGGCGTGCGCCTGGGGCTGCTCATCGAGGGACTGACGGCCGAACTTCTCGTCGTAGACGCAGATGCCCATCATGTCGTCGCGGTCAAGGCGGACCTCGCCCGGCAGCGTGACCACGCTGGTGATCTCGTCGGCGTCGCAGTCGACCTCGACCATCACCGGCATCACGTAGCGGACCCAGCGGCGCGTGTTCCCGGCCCGCTCGTCCTCACCGTCTTCGGCCTCCTCGTCAAGCTCATCCTCGGCTACCTCATCGAGGTCAGCAGATGTCATGTCCACGGGAAGAGCCTCCAGCAACGGCGGCGGGCAGGGAAACAAGGCCAAGCATCCCCGCCCTGGACTGCCGCCGCTGGCCGAATGCCTTATCCGGCCTCACCTGATCCGCCGTTACCTGGCCGTGATGCTAATCGCTGGATTTCCGCTGAATGGTCCGAGTTGGCCTGGAATCCCAGGAGTTCAGCCGAACTGAAGGATCGAGCACGTGAACTGAAGCCTCTTCACGTTCTATGGGCTGGACTGGCCCTTGGGTTCGCCGGAAGCCGGGTCAGCAGCCTAGCTCGGTCTCTTGGCGTCATCGCGCGGGGTCTTGCTCTTCGGCAGCGGTGACGAGGAGTTGCCTGGCGTTCTCGGCGTAGCGGATCGCGGTCTTGGGGTCGAGGCCGAACATGGAGGCCAGGTGCAGCGGGTCGGGGCCGACGGCGAGGGCTTCCTGCAGCTGCCGGTCGACGCGCAGCCTTTCCAGGGTGGCGGCCTTTCCCCTCAGCGCCGTCTTGGCGAAGTAGCTGGTGCTGACGGGCTCGGTGCCGTTGGCGCTGTGCTGGTTGACCAGCAGGTGCGGGTTGGCCGTGGAGGGCCAGCGGGCGGCCCGGTGGGCGAGCCACTCGAGCAGGACCTGGCGGGTGAGGTCGTCGAGCGGGCGGCCCGGCCGCCGATGGTGATCCGCCGGTTGCCGAGGTCGACGTCGTCGAGGCGGACCTGGCGGATCGCCTTGAAGCGGGCGGCGTGCATCGCGGCGAGGACCAGGACCAGCCGGGCGGCCGGAGTGATGGCGGCCTCTGCGGCCTGGTCGACGTCTTCCTGGCTCAGCGGCTGGATGACCCCGCGGGCGCGCTCGCCGACCCGGATGCCCTGGACGGGACTGCGGAAGACGGTCTTGCGCCTCTTGCAGAACGCGAACAGCGACCGCAGCGCCACCAGGGTGCCGGAGCGGCGGTCGCCGTGCAGTTCCCCGAGAACGGCGAGCACGTCGCCGTGGGTGACCTCGCGCAGGTGGCCGTACTGGGAAGACCAGGCCAGCAGCGCCGGGCGTGCGTAGTTCATGTGGTTGATGACGGTGGCGGGTTCACGGGGCGTGCTGCGGGGGCCGCCGTCGCGCAAGGTCCGCAGCCAGGCCTCGGTGTCGGCGCGGATGCCGGGGGCCAGGCCGCCGAGCTTGCGCTCCAGCCAGTCCTCCAGGGGCGGGGGACGGTCGTCGTCCAGCACGCCCATCTCCTGGAGCACCTCGGCGACCCGCCTGGCGCTGATGTCCATGCCCTGCTGCAGCGGGACGATCTCGGAATGCCGGACGGCGTCGCCTGGCTGGTGCCGGGACAGCACGATGGTCAGTGCCCGGCGGACGTTGAGCCGCAGCTCCCGGTGCCAGCCGCGGGCCTCGCCGCGCTGCCAGGCCAGGTAGAGCCCCCAGGCCAGCCACGGGTTGCCGGGGTCGGCTTCCGCGTTCTCGTCGAACCGGGTGAAGTCCCGCCGTGCCTCGAACAGCCGGGGCTGGGCGCAGCGGAAGGCGGGGCGGACCGCCGGCGCCGGCGGGGGCTTGACGGGGGCACCGCGGCGGTCGTACCTGCGGGCCGGGCGTTCGGGGCGGCGGAACTGCATCCGGTCGAAAAACAGCTGGTGCCAGGGCAGGCGCCCAGAACTGGTACCGTCACAGCCAAGAAGACGCTGGTACTGGGCCGATACGGACCGCTGGGGCCGCAGGGAACTCAGGGGTTATTTTTTACATGTCGCCTGCAGGACTTCGCCGACGTGAGGGCTGAGCCGGGGCACCGGGACCCTGTCGGTCCTGGTGCCCCGGCCGTTCTTTCAGGGGTGCCGAGGACTACTTGGCGTCGCGCTGGCGGAAGCCGAAGCCGTCCGAGCGGGTCCGGGTCGCAGTGAAGGTGTCGAACTCGACCGGGGCCGGGTACGGGCTCGAGGCCGTGGCGGCCGGGGTGTGGTAGTAGGTGAAGGTCATCGTGGTCTTGTCGCCGGGGAAGCGGCCGGGGTCCACGTCGAACACGCCGATGCCCCACGGGTGGGTGGTGTCGGGGTCGCGGACCGCGGACCACGGCGCCACCTCGGACTCCTCCGGGTTGGCCCCGGGGGCCTCGCCGATGAGGGTGTGGATGCCCTCGACCGGGTCGCCCCCGGTGCCGGTGACGTAGACGTCGTCGTGGCTCTTGGTGCCGCCGGTGCCGATGACCAGGTGGACGAGGCCCTTGTCGGAGTCAACGTCGTCCAGGTCGGTGCTGACGACGTGCGGCCGCAGGTAGGTGCCGGAGTCGGTGCCGTGCACCAGGTAGCTGCGCTCGTAGTCGTGGTCGTGGCCGGCCAGGACGAAGTCGACGCCGTACTTGTAGAACAGCGGCATCCAGGTCTGCCGGATGCCCAGGTCGGAGCCGCCCGCGTCGGAGGTGGACATGGCCGGCTGGTGCGTGACGGCGACGATCCAGTCGATCGAGGCGTCGGTCGATGCCTCGCGTAGCGTCTTCTCCAGCCACCGCTCCTGCTCGCCGGCCGAGTAGCCAAGCAGGTACTGGGCGTCGCCCGTGCTCAGGTACGTGCCGCAGTCGTTCTGGAAGCAGACGTCGTTGTTGTCCAGCATGATGAACAGCACCGAGCCCACCTGGAACTTGTACCAGTTGCCCTCGAAGTCGGTGGAGTCGTTCTTCGGCAGGGTGAACCGGGTCTGGTAGGACAGGTAGCCCTGCGGGCCATTGCCGGCTCGTTCTCGTGGTTGCCGATGGTCGGCATCCACGGCCGGCTGGCGGCCGAGAGCTGCGTGTTGTTGAAGTACTCCGCCCAGACCTGCGGCTGGTACAGCTGGTTGGAGTTGGCGTAGGACAGGTCGCCGTTGACCAGGTGCACGACCGGGTTGAACAGCTCGACCGACGCGGCGGTCGCCGCGGCGTTGAGTGACGCCTTGGAGTAGGCGGTGTCACCGCAGGCGATATCGCCGACGCTGGTGAAGCGGAACGGCACGCGGCCCTCGGGCGCGGTGCGGAACGCGCCGGAGAGCTGGGTCTCGCCGTCGCTGACGATCCGGTACACGTAGTCGGTGTCGGGGCGCAGGCCGTCGATCCGGGCGTGCTGGGCTATTGTCTCGATGCCGTCGTTGGAGTCGGTGTAGGTGCGGGTCCCGGCCGCGATGGCGTGGCCGAAGCCGCCCTCCGGGGTGCCGACGATCACGGCCGGGTTGGATACCGATGTCGGGGTCACCCACGACACGACGACCTCGCGGGCCGGGTCCTCGCCGAAGGTCAGGTGAACCTGCTCGGCGGTGACCGTGTCAGCCTTGGCAGCCTGCTGCCACAGGACCGGGCCGCTGGCCACCATGAGACCACTGGCGGTGACGCCGACGCCGCCGAGGAACGACCGCCGCGAGACGCGGGCGCGCTCCATGCTCTCCGTCATTACTGTCCTCCTGGGGGTGATCGCAGCCAAAGCGAGGCCATGTTCCCAGTCCGGGAAGGCGGCCGGCCAAACGGAAGGTTGACGGCCTTTGAATAACTATCCGCAGATGACCGGGGCGAGCCCGGAGAGGTGACGGGGCCGGAGGCCTGGGCGGCAGGGGCGCTCAGGGCGTGGTCTTCTTCGCGCGGCTGGCTGGCGTTTCGGGATCGGGCCGGTCACGTGGCCGATGGCCGTGGAGGAAGGCGTGCACGCCGGCGGCGACCATCGCGGTCACTTCGGCGTCATCGTGCAGGGTCGCGCGGTCGTTGAGGTTGTCGGCGGAAACGAGCAGCATCAGGTGCCCGGCGGCGCGTGCGGGCGCCGTGCCTCAGGCGACCAGTTCCGGCTCGCCGGTGAAGGCGGCCCACAGGGCGGCGTAGGTGCCGCCCATGGCGAGCAGCTCGCCGTGGGAGCCGGTCTCGGTGATCTGGCCCTGGTCGAGCACGACGATCCGGCCGGCCCGGGCGGCGGTGGTGAGGCGGTGCGCGACCACGATCGTGGTGCGTGCCGCGGTAAGCTCCGCGATCGCGCGGTTCACCGCCGCCTCGGCGGCCAGGTCCAGTGCGGCGGTCGCCTCGTCGAGCAGCAAGATGGCCGGATCGGCCAGCTGGGCGCGGGCCAGCGCGATCAGCTGCCGCTGGCCGGCTGACAGGTTGCGGCCGCGTTCGCTCACCTCGTGGTCGTACCCGCCGGGCATCCGCATGATCGTCTCGTGCGCCCCGGTGCCCCGGGCGGCCGCCTCCACCTCGGCGTCGCTGGCGTCCGGCCTGGCATAGGCGATCGCGTCCCGGACCGTGCCGGCGAACAGGTAGGGCTCTGCGGGACCACGCCGAGCTGGTGCCGGTAGGCCGCCAGGTCGTAGTCCCGCACGTCGGTCCCGTCGACCAGCACCGCGCCGTCCGTCACGTCGTAGAACCGCGCGATGAGCTTGACCAGCGTGGACTTGCCCGCCCCGGTCTGGCCGACCAGCGCGACCGTCTCGCCGGCCTTGATCGTCAGGCTGATGCCGGCCAGCGTGCTGGCCCCGGACCCGCCGTAGCGGAAGTCGATGTCGCGCAGCTCGATGCGGCCCGCTAGCCTGCCCGGCTTGACGGGATGCGCCTGCTGCGGCGTGGAGGTGCCGAGCCGCAGCAGGCCGGTGATCCGGCTCAGTCCCACCACGGCCTGCTGGTAGCTGTCGAAGACCTGGGATAGCTGCTGGACGGGGGAGAACAGCATGTCGATGTAGAGCAGGTAGGCGATCAGCGCGCCCGCGGTGAGCGTGCTGTCGCGGACCTCGCCGGCGGCGATGATCAAGACGATCGCGCCGGCCACGGTGGACAGCGCCTGGACGAACGGGAAGTAGACAGAGATGTTGCGCTGCGCGCGCAGCCGGGAATCGCGGAACGCCCTGCTCAGCGCCGCGTACCGGGCCTCGTTGGCCGGCTCGCGGCCGAACGCCTGCGTCACCCGCAGGCCGGCCACGTTCTCCGCGAAGCAGGCATTGACCGCGGCGACCTTCTCCCGGGCGTCGGAGTAGGCCTTCGATGACTTGGCGCGGAATACCAGGGTCGCCGCCACCAGCGCCGGGATGATGCACAGCACCGCGAGGCCGAGTGCCAGGTTGATGATCAGCAGCGCCGCGAGCACGCCGAAGAACGTGAGCAGCGCATTGACCATCGTGATCAGCCCTGTTTGCAGGAAGCCGGACAGCGCGTCAATGTCGGTGGTCATCCTGGTCAGGATGCGGCCGGATAGCTCGCGCTCGTAGAAGTCCAGGCCGAGCCGCTGCAGCTGGGCGAACAGCTTGATCCGCAGCGTGTACAGCAGCCGCTCGCCGTTGCGGCCGACCACCATCGTCTGGGCGATGTTGACCAGCCAGTCGGCCGCCACGATGGCGAGCCCGATGAGGGAGACGACCAGCACGCCGTGGACGACCCTGGTCTCGATGCCGTGGTCGATGCCGTTGCGGACCAGCGCGGGCAGCGCCAGGCCTGCCACCGCGTCGAGGCCGTCAAGCACCAGCCCGATGATCAGCGCGACCGTCAGCGGCCTGAGCAGCTTGCGCAGCGTGAACTGCTGGTCCGCGGCGCGGGCCTGGCTGAGCTCGACGTGCGGCTCGTCCCTGACCGGAGGCAGCGCCTCTACCTGGGCCAGCAGTTCCCGGGAGGGCGGCAGGCTGGCCAGCATGCCGGTAATGTTGCCTCCGGTGGGGCCGGCGCTGGCGCCCCGGCCGCCGCCTGCGGCGGCACGCTCGCCGCCACTGCCGGCAACCTGGTCCAGGCGGTCCTCGAGCGCTACGTCATCGTCTTCGGGGCCCTCGATGAGCAGGCGGTACAGCGGGCAGCGGGCGGTCAGTTCCTGGTGCGTGCCGGTGTCGAGGACCTTGCCCTCGTCGAGCACGACGATGCGGTCCGCCAGGTTCAGCGTGGACCTGCGGTGCGCGATGATCAGCGTGGTGCGGCCGCGCATCACCTTCCGCAGCGCGGCGTGGATCGCGGCCTCGAGGCGCGGGTCGATCGCCGAGGTCGCATCGTCAAGCACGAGCAGCCTCGGGTCGGTGACCAGGGCCCTGGCCAGGGCGACTCGCTGCCGCTGCCCGCCGGACAGCGTCAGGCCCTGCTCGCCGACCACGGTGTCATAGCCCTTCGGCAGCGCCGCGATGAACTCGTGGGCCTGTGCCGCCGCGGCTGCGGCCATTACCTGCTCGTCAGTCGCGCCTGGCCGCCCGTAGGCGATGTTGGCGCGGATGGTATCGGAGAACAGGAAGCTGTCCTCCATGACAAGGCCGATGGCGGCACGCAGGGACTGTCGGGTCAGGCCACTGACGCTGTAGTCACCGATCTTGACCTTCCCGCTGGTGGGGTCGTAGAAGCGGGGCAGCAGCTGCGCGATCGTCGACTTGCCCGAGCCGGAGGCGCCGACGATGGCGACCGTCTCGCCGGGGTCGACGCGCAGCGACAGGCCGCGCAGCACCGGCCGGGACGGCACGTAGCCGAAGTGCACGTCGTCGAAGACGATGCCGCTGGCGTCCGGCGGCAGGCCGGTCGCGTCCGGCTTGTCGGTGATGACCGGGCGGGAGTCGATGACGTCGAAGACCCGGATGGCGCTGGCCCGCGCCTCCTGGCTGAGGGTGGCCATCATGGTCAGCGACCGCACTGGCCCGCTCATCTGGAAGAGGTAGGCGGAGAACGCGAGGAATGTCCCGAGGGTGATGGAGCCGTGGATGGCCAGCCAGCCGCCGAGGGCGAGCACGCCGACCACGCCGAGCGACGGGATCGCGATCAGCGCGGGGTTGTACCGGGCGGTGAGCCTGATCATCCGCAGCCGGGACCCGAACAGGCCGGCGCTTGCCGCCTCCAGCCGCTGCTGTTCCTGCTCTTCCTGGCCGAAGCCCTTGACTACCCGGACGCCGCCGATGTTCTCCTCCACGACGCCGGCCACGCTGCCCGATCCCTGCTGCGCGTGCCAGCTCGCCGGGAACAGCCTGCGCCGGGATGCCAGCGCGACGAGCCACAGCGACGGGGCGACCGCGAGGGCGACCAGCGCCAGCACCGGGGAGAGCACCGCCATGACGACGATGGAGACGACGACGAACGCGAGGTTGCCGAGCGTGAGCGGCACTATTTGCAGCAGGCTCTGCACCATGTTCAGGTCGGTGATCGAGCGGCTGATCAGCTGCCCGGTGTGGATCTCGTCCTGGCGGGCCCCGTCCAGCCTCGCCACCGCCCCGAACAGCTCGCTCCGCAGGTCGTGCTGGATGTCGAAGGACACCCGGCTGCCGGTGTACCGGCGCACGTAGACGGCGGCGAAGTTTATTGCGGCGGCGGCCAGCAGCAGCGTGGCCAGCGGCCAGACCGGCTGCCGGTGCGCGACGATCACGTTGTCGATGATCTGCCGCTGCGCCAGCGGGATGACCGCCGTCGCGGCGGCGGCCAGCAGCGCGGCGCCAGCTGCCAGGCTGACATTACGGTGATAGCGCCAGCAGTAGCCCGCCAGTCTTCTCAGCCAGCCCTGCGCTGCCGTGGCCCCGTCCTCCTTCGCCTGCCTGCCCTCCTGAGGAGGCAGCGCTGCGCCACGCGTCCTGGTCATCCAGCCGGGGAGGCCGGGAGGCTGCATGGAAGCGTCCTGCTGACTGGCCGTCAGGGCCTGGCGTAGGGCTCGGCCATTCCGACGACCACTTCCCTGGGGGGCGTGAACGGCTCTCGGCCGTGGGCGACGAGCATGTTGTCCAGCATCAGGATGTCGCCCGGCTGCCAGCTGAACGTGACCAGCTCGGCCAGGTACGCGGCCCGCAGTTCCTCCAGGACGGCGGGCTCGATGTCGGTGCCATCGGCGTAGTACGTGTTGTTCGGCAGCTGCTCCCTGCCCAGGGAAAGCAGCGCCATGGCGGTCTGCGGTCCCAGCGTGGCTATGTTGAAGAACGTGAGGTGATTGAACCAGACCGGCTCCAGCGTCTGCGGGTGCTGCGAGATGACCGGGCGGACCTGCCGGGTGGACAGCGTGCCGTCCGGTGCCCACTCCAAGCCGATGTCGTTGTTCCCGCAGTATTCCTCGACCACCGCCCGCTCGCTGGTCTGGAAGGCTTCCTGCCAGGTCAGCCCGATCTGGCCACCGAAGTGGCGGGCGTAGCAGTAGCCGCCAGCCGCCAGCTTCTCGCGGGTCGGCACCGAGATCCGCTGGTAGATCCGCCGGCAGTCCGCGAGCGGCGTCGCCCCGCCGGAGGGCGCCGCGGCGACGCAGTGGAAGAAGATGCGCAGCGGCCAGGTGATGTTGTAGGACTGCTCGTTGTGCAGGAATATCGACTGCTCTGCCGGATAGTCCGTTGACGTGTAGATGCTGTCCTTCACCTCATGGCGCGGCGAGGATCGTTCCAGGTAATGAAGCGGGTCGCCGCAGATGGCCACGATAAGGCTGCGGAACGTGGGGACCGTGACATCGGGGAATCCGCGGAACAGGATTCCGCCGTAGCGCAGCAGCCGCTCGCGGATGGGCTTCCGGTGCCGGGACGCGAGCTCCAGCAGGCCTGTGCCCGGGTTCTCATTACCGGGCCGCATGACAAGGGGCAGCGGCTGCCCCGGAGCCAGCTGCTCCTCGGTTATGCCTTGCAGGGGAAGTTCATCGGCTGGAACGAGTGGCGTGCCCACGGTAGTTCCTCTCTGCGCGCCTCGCATGCCGGCTCTCGGCCTGGCCTCAGTAGTCACCGGCAGACCACTCCGTCACGAGCCGCTGGCGTTCCTCGTCGCTGAGGATGCTCGCCTGGCTGATCGGCTGGCCCGGGTCCGCGATCACCGCCTCAAGCAGTCGCGCCAGCCGCTGCATCAGCGCCTCGATAGTCGCCTCGTCAAACAGGTCTGTGGTGTATTCCACCGAGGCGTCGATGCCGTCGGGGCTGCCGGCGGCGTCCCGGCGTTCCCTGAACGAGACAGACAGGTCGAACCTGGCTGTCTGCAGCGTCACCCGCAGGCGCGTCGTCTGGCAGCCCTCCAAGACGATCGCGCTCCGGGGCTGGCTCTGGAACGAGAGCATCACGTGGAAGAGCGGATGCCGGGCCAGCGTGCGGACCGGGTTGAGCATCTCCACCAGGTAGTCGAAGGGGACCTCCTGGCTGGCGTAGGCGTCCAGGTCCGCGTCCCGTACCCGCCGCACGAGCGCACGGAAATCCGGGTCGCCCGAGGTGTCGGTGCGCAGCACGAGGGTGTTCACGAACAGGCCCACCAGGTCATCGAGCACTTCCTCGGTGCGCCCGGCCACCGGCACGCCCATCGGCAGGTCCGTGCCCGCGCCCATCCGGGTCAGCAGCGAGGACAGCCCTGCCTGCATGACCATGAACACGCTCGCGCCCTCGTCGCGGGCCAGGTCGGCGATGCCGCGGTGCAGGGCCGGCTCGATGCTGAACCGGTAGCGCGCCCCGCGGTAGGACGAGACGGCCGGCCGTGGCCGGTCGGTGGGCAGTTCCAGCTCGGCCGGCATGTCCCGCAGCGCCTGCTCCCAGTACCTGAGCTGCTGGCCTATCCGGCTGCCCGGGTCGGCCTTGTCGCCCAGCAGGTCGTTCTGCCACAGCGTGTAATCGGCGTACTGGGCAGGCAGCGGCGGCCAGTCCGGCGCCTGCCCGCGGCGGCGCGCCGCGTAGGCCGCCGCCAGGTCACGGGCCAGCGGCCCGAGCGACCATCCGTCCGCCGCGATGTGGTGCAGCAGGAGCAGCAGCACGTGATCGTCTGGGCCGACGGCGAACAGCTGGGCCCGCAGCTGCGGCTCGGTGGCCAGGTCGAAGCTGTACCGTGCGCCCTCGGCCAGCGCGTCCGCGATCTGGCCTTCCTCGATCGCGGTCACGATCAGCTCCGGGCGTCCTGGCCGCGGGTCGAGAACCTGCTGCTGCGGAATTCCGCTGACCTGGGCAAACACCGTCCGCAGCGTCTCATGGCGCCCGGCCAGGTCGCCGAGGGCCGCGGCTAGGGCCTGCCGGTCGAGCGGGCCGGCGATCCGCACCGGCAGCGGGATGTTGTAGGTCGGGCTCGGTCCCTCGAGCCGGTAGGAGAACCACAGCCGACGCTGCGCGAACGACAGGGGCAGCACGTCCGGGCGCTGCGCGGCGGGCCGCAGCGCTGGCCAGGCCTTCTGCCCCGCCGCCAGGTGCCGGGCCAGGCCGGCCACGGTCGGTTCCTCGAACACGTTGCGGATGGTCAGGTCGGCGCCGAGCGTGTCCCGCACCCGGCTGATCAGGCGGATCACCAGCAGCGAATGGCCGCCGAGGTCGAAGAAGCCGTCATCGACGCCAGCGGAGGGCAGCCCCAGGACCTCCGCGAACAGGTCGCACAGGATCTCTTCCTGCGGGGACCGGGGCTGCCGGTAGGCCTGCCACGCCGACACGTCCGGCGCGGGCAGCGCCTGGCGGTCCAGTTTCCCGTTCGGCGTCAGCGGCAATCCGGGCAGCGTCACGAAGGCACCGGGAACCATGTAATCGGGCAACTGCTCTTGCAGGTACTTGCGGATGTCGGCCCGGCCACGGCGTGGCCTGCCATCGGCACGATGTAGCCCACCAGCCTCCGGTCGCCCGGGCGGTCCTCGCGCACCGCGACGGCTGCCCGGTCCAGGTCCGGATGCCTGGACAGCATTGACTCGACCTCGCCGAGCTCGACCCGGAAGCCCCTCAGCTTCACCTGGTCATCCGCGCGCCCGACGAACTCCAGGTTCCCGTCGGCACGCCACCGTGCCCGGTCCCCGGTGCGGTACATCCGGGTGCCGGGCCGGCCGTACGGATCGGGCAGGAAGCGCTCCGCGGTCAGCCCGGGGCGCCTGCGGTAGCCGCGGGCGACGCCCGCGCCGGCTATGTACAGCTCACCGGTCACTCCCGGCGGGACCGGCTGGAGCGCGGAGTCGAGCACGTACACCCGGACGTTCTTGATCGGCCGGCCGATCGGGACCGGTCCGGGGCGCGCCTCGTCGCCCGCCGCGATCCGGTAGTCAGCGCACGCGACCGTGGTCTCGGTCGGGCCGTAGCTGTTGACGACGTCGACCCCCGGATGGTCGCGGCGCCAGTCCTGGAGCAGCTCGCCGGTCAGCGGCTCGCCGGCGATCATCGAGCTCGGCGTCCGGTGCGCACTGCGCCGGCAGCGTGGCCAGCACCGGCAGATGGCTAGGGGTGACCTTGAGGAACGTCGGACGCCCCGCCTCCCGGGCCGGCCAGTCCTCGTCGAGCGCCGCGACGTGCAGGCAGCCGCCGCTGGCCAGCGTGCCGAACAGCGAGGTCACGGTCAGGTCGAACGACACCGGGGAGTGCAGCAGCGTGTGCCCGCGCAGCGCCGGGTAGGCCGACGCGCAGTAGTCCAGGTAGTTGGCCAGCGACCGCTGCTCGACCTCGACGGCCTTCGGCACGCCGGTCGAGCCCGAGGTGTACAGCACATAGGCGGGACTGCGCGGGGTGAGCGGGGCGAGGCGATCGGCATCGGCCGGATTGGCGTCCGGGTACCGCGACAGTGCCTGCGACACCTGCGGGCTGTCGATGAGCAGGCAGCCGGGCGGGCGCAGGCCGCCCGGCACGTCAACGGCGCCCGAGGTCAGCACCAGCGCAGGCTGGGCGTCATCCAGCAGGAGGCCGATGCGCTGCGCCGGGTAGTCGGGGTTCACCGGAAGGTAGGCGGCCCCGGCCTTCAGGACCGCCAGCAGCGCCACGACCAGCTCGGCCGACCGCGGCAGCAGCACCGCCACCAGGGTCTCGGGTCCCGCGCCGCGCTCGATCAGCAGCCGGGCCAGCTGGCTGGCCCGCGCGTTCAGCTCGGCGTAGGTCAGCGTGCCGCCGGCCCAGGCAACCGCCTGCGCGCCCGGCGTGCGGCCCGCCTGCGCCTCGAGCATTTCCGGTACTACCGATTCCATGTCGCCTTGCCTTCCTGGCCACTGCACCATCACCTGGCTGCGTTCGGCCGGGCTGAATATGTCCACCGCGCCGACCGGGCGGCGCAGGTCGCCAGAACGTCCGAACGAGCTCAGCAGCGCGCCGAAGCGCTCCTGGTGAACCGCCAGTTCCCCGGGCTCGAACAGGTCGGCTCCGGCGCTGAGCTCTACCTTCACGTCCCGGCCGTCGGCCCGGTCGTACACGGCGACCGTCAGGTCATCGACCACGCCGGGAGTGAGGTTGTGCGGAATGGCCGGGTACCCGGCGAACCGCAGGTCATAGCGGAACGGGAAGATGTTCACCTGCGGGCCGACGTAATCGCGCAGGGTCCCGCGGAAGCCGATGTCGCGCACGATGTCCTCGCCGCGGTAGCGGCCGTGTCCCAGCGCCTCGAATATCGCCTGCGACGCCTCCCGGAGCAGGTCCGACAGCAAGATCCCGTCCGGCACCCGCACCCGCAGCGGCAGCAGGTTGGAGACCATTCCCGGGATGTCGCGCAGCGCCGGGTCCGATCTGGCGGTTACCGGGAACCCGATGATGACGTCGCCGGCTCCGGTCAGCCGGTGCAGGTAGGCCGCGGTGGCCGCGACGACGGACGCGGCCAGGTTGTGGGCGGGCCGGCTGGCGCCCTTCAGGTCCGCGATGGCGGCGGGCGTGAGGTAGCTGGAGCAGCGGATGATGTCTCCCGCCGCGGACGGGGCGCCGCCGGCTACCCGCGCCGGCGGCCCTGGCATGCCGGCTAGCCGTTCGAGCCAGTAGCGGCGGTCCGCGGCGAACCGCGGCGATGCCCGGTAATCCTGGTCGCTGGCCACCAGCCGGGCCAGCGGGCCGAACCTGGCACGCTCTTCGGCGCCGCTGTAGAGCGCCGCGACGCGGCCCGCGGTCAGGAACACGCTGACCGCGTCCATCGCGAACTGATGGTAGCCGTGAAACAGCAGGTAGCGCTCCGGGCCGAGCCGGTACAGGGCGGTGGCGAACAGCTGGTCGCGGCTCAGGTCGATCTGCTCGGCGATGCTGGCGCGCATCTGCTGCTCGGCCAGGCTGACCGGATCAGCGGCGCCGGCCAGGTCCACGACCGGGAAGGCCCAGCCGGTCCGCTGGCCGACCGACTGCCGGGTCCCGTCGCCGTCGCAGCGCACCTGGATGGCCTCGGCCTCGGCGAAGGCCTTGCGCACGGCGGCTTCCAGGCGCACCGGGTCCACCGGCCCCAGGATCTCGAGGTACTGCCCGATCTTGTGCCGCGACCTGACCGGCTCCAGGCTCTGCCCGATCCAGACCTGCCGCTGTGCCGCCGACAGCGGCAGCCAGCTCACTGCGCCTGTCACGATTGCCACACTCGCTCTCCGGGCATGCAGGCCTCGACTACCTGCGCGACGTGGTGGACCAGCGGCTCGGCCAGCATGGCCCGGTGCGTGCCTGGCACCCGGTGCACGGTCAGCCCGCCAGCCGAGACCGACCGCCAGGCCTGGAGGTACTCCGCATAGCCGATGCCGCCGCCTGCCGGGATGACCGCGCCGGCGAGCTCGTCACCGACCACCAGGTGCACCGGGGCGTAGCAGGGCCGAGACGGAAGGTCGCCATCACCTTCATCAGCGAGTGCCAGACCTCGATGGGCGCGTCGGCGCCGAGCTCCACTTCCGGGCCCGCCAGGCCAGCGGCCTGCAGCACCCGCCGCAGCTCGTGCAGCCGACCAGCGCGGGCGGGCGCGCCGGCCGGCAGCCCGCGCACCGCGTCGCGCAGCTCACGAGCCTCCTCGAGCAGGGCGGCCACCGACGCGAGCCTGCGCTGCGTGGCCTCGCTCGGGAGGGCGGGCTCGACCAGGATCAGCGGGTCGACCTCGCTGGTGAGCCTGGCCATCTCGAAGGCGATGCTGGCCCCCATCGACCAGCCGAGCAGGGCGTGCGGGCCGTCGTCGTCGTGTGCCCTGATCTGCGCGACGTAGCCGGCGGCCAGCTCATCGATGCGCACCGGGTCCACGCCGCCGGACAGGCCCCGCGCCTGGAGCCGATCACCGGCCGCGGCGCCCGCAGCGCCGCGGCCAGCGGACGGTACCAGGTGACGCTGCCGCCAGTGGGATGAACGCAGTACAGCGGGCGGCCGGTGCCCTCGCGCAGCCGGACCCGTACCGAGCCGTCACCTGCGTCACCGCGGCCGCTGGCGACGTTGCCACCGGGCCCGGCGACGACCGGGGCGAGCTCCGCCACGGTCGGGCTCTCGATCAGGTCGCGCACCGTGACCTCGACCCCGCGGGCCCTGGACCTGATCACCACCTGGACCGCGGACAGGGAGTTGCCGCCGAGGTCGAAGAAGTCGTCGTGCACGCCCACCCGGTCCACGTGCAGCACGTCGCGCCAGATCCCGGCGAGCGCCGCTTCCGCCGCGGTCCTCGGCGCGGCGTAGCCACGGCCCAGGTCCGGCCGTTCCTGCGCCGGATCGGGCAGGGCCTGGCGGTCGACTTTCCCGCTGCTGGTCAGCGGCATGGCCGTGAGGAAGACAAAGCTGGACGGGAGCATGTACGACGGCAGCCGCCTGCCCGTCTCCCGCCGCAGCACGTCCCGTTCCGCCGGGTGTCCTGGCCGCGCTACGACATAGGCCACCAGCCGGCCGGACCGGATCGCGACCGCGGCGGCCTGCACCGATGGCAGCTCGCGCAGCGCGCTTTCGATCTCGCCGGGCTCGATGCGGTAGCCGCCTAGCTTGACCTGGGCATCGGCGCGGCCAAGGTAGTCCAGCGCGCCGCCTGGAAGCTGGCGGACGATGTCCCCGGTGCGCAGCAGCCGGCTTCCCGGCAGGCCGGCGAACGGGTCGGGCACGAAGCGGCCCGCGGTCATGCCCGGCTGGTTCAGGTAGCCCCGCGCCACGCTCGCGCCGCCGATGTACAGCTCACCGGGAACGCCGACGGGCACCGGCCTCAGCTCGCGGTCGAGCACATGGGCCTGGGTGTTCCTGATCGGCCTGCCGATCAGCGGCCGGCCTGTGCCGCCGGCGTGCTGCCCGGCGGTGACCCACACCGAGGTCTCGGTGCAGCCCGTAGCAGTTCGGCAGCCGGGCCCGCCCGGACCAGGCCGCCGCTACCTCGGCTGGCAGCGCCTCTCCCGCTACGACCAGCGTCCGCAGGCGGCCGGCTTGCGCCGGGTCCGTCACCTGCAGCGCGGTGGGCGGCAGCACCGCCGCGGTGACGCCGTAGCGTGCCATCGTCTGCTCCAGGTCGGGCCCGGGGCGCAGCGACTGCCCCGGCGCGGTGCACAGCCGCGCGCCGTTGGCCAGCGCCCAGGTCAGCTCGAAGAGCGAGGCGTCGAAGCTGAACGAGGCGAACTGGAGCACCCGGTCCGACGTGACGGGCACCAGCACGTCGCGCTGGGCATGCACGAGGTTGACCAGGCTCCGGTGCGAGACGACCGTCCCCTTGGGACGCCCGGTGGAGCCCGACGTGTAGATCAGGTACGCGGCGTTGTCCGGGGCAAGGCCGCTGCCTGGCGGGTCGCACGGATCGGGCGGGCGGGACAGCTCCTGGTCCAGCCAGACCACGCGGGGGCAGCCTGGCACTCGTCCGGACAGCCCGTGCTCGGTGAGCAGCACGGCGGCGGCGCTGTCGGCCAGCATGTAGCCGAGGCGGTCGGCCGGGTAGTCCGGGTCGAGCGGCAGGTAGGCGGCGCCCGCCTTGAGCACCCCGAGCACGCCGAGCGCGATGGCCGGCCCGCGCCCGGCGCAGATCGCGACGACGGACTCCGGGCCGGCGCCGAGAGCGCGGATCTGCCGGGCCAGCCGGTTCGCCCGCCGGTCGAGCTCGCCATAGGTCAGCTCGCCTTCCCCGTGCTGCACCGCCACCGCTGCCGGGCACGCCGCCGCGAGGTCGCTGAACATCTCGTGGAAAAGCCGGCCCGGATTCTCCGTGACCGGCCCGGCAGACCATTCACGCAGCCAGGACCGCTCGGCGTCGTCCAGCAGGTCCAGGTCGCTGATCGCGGCATCCGGGCTCGCGGCCACCTGCTCGAGCACCCGGCGCACGTGCCCTGCCAGCCGGACGATCGTCTGCTCGTCGAACAGGTCGGTGCTGTAGCTGAAGGCGCCGGTGATCTCCGTGCCCTTCCTCGTGACCTGCCAGGAGAGATCGAATTTCGCGGTACCCAGCTCAACGGCCAGCGGAGCCGCGGTCGCCGGCCCGAAGGCGTGCTCTTCCCGCGCCGCCTCCTGGTAGGAGAAGAAGACCTGGAACAGGGGGTTGCGGCTGAGGCCGCGCTCGGGGCGCAGTTCCTCGACCAGCCGCTCGAACGGCAGGTCCTGGTGATCGAAGGCGGCCAGCACGTCCTCGCGCACCCGGCCCACCAGCCCGGCAAACGACGGATCCCCCGACAGGTCCGCCCGCATCACCAGCGTGTTCACGAAGAACCCGATCAGGCCCTCGGTCTCAGCCCGCTCCCGCCCCGCCACCGCCGTCCCCACCACCATGTCCCGCTGCCCCGACCAGCGCCCCAGCACCACCTCAAACGCTGCCAGCAAGACCATGAACAACGTCGCCCCGCAGCTGCGCCCCACGGTCGCAAGCCCCGCTATCACATCCCCCGACAGCCCCGCCCGCACCACTGCGCCCCGCCCTGACCGCACCGCCGGACGTGGCCGGTCACCCGGCAGCTCCAGCACCCCCGCCCCCTCCAGCCGTCCGCGCCAGAACTCCAGCCGCTTCGCCAGCACCTCCCCCGACAGCCACCTGCGCTGCCACACCGCAAAATCCGCGTACTGCACGGGCAGCCGGTCCAGCACTGCCTCCGCCCCCGACACCCGACCCTGGTAGAACACCCCCAGCTCCCCCAGGAACACCCGGGCCGACCACGCGTCGAAGACAACATGATGAAAGATGAACGCCAGCATCCAGGACTCGTCGCCGAGCCGTATCGCCAGGCAGCGCAGCAGCGGGCCGGCGGCGAGGTCGAACGGCTCGCGCGCCGCGCGGCGCATCGCCTGCCTGCCGGCCTGGTCCCGCTGCGCCGGGCCGGCGATGCCGGACAGGTCGAGCAGGCGCACGCCGACGGTGCCCCGGTCTGCCGGGTCACCGATCACCTGGACCGGCTCGGCACCGGGCCCGGTCGCGATGCGGGTCCGCAGTACCTCGTGCCGGGCCACCAGGTCGGCGAGTGCCTCCCGCAAGGCCGGCACGTCGAGCGGGCCGTGAACGCGGAACGCAGCAGGCACGACGTACTCATTGCTGTCCGGCTGGAGGTTCGCCAGCAGCCACATCCGCAGCTGCGCGAACGACAGCGGGATGGCCGTCAGCGCGGGGTCTCGCGGCGTGACCGGCGGGGCGCTGGCAATGCCGTCCCGCTTGCCGAGGGCCAGCGTGAAGCCGGCCACCGTGGGCGCCGTGAAGATCAGCCGGGTAGGCACGTCTAGCCCCAGGTACAGCGACAGCCGCGCGGCGGCCATGGTGGCGAGCATGGAGTGCCCGCCGAGGTCGAAGAAGTCGTCGTGCCGCCCTACCCGGTCCAGCCCGAGCACCTCGGCCCAGACGTCCGCGACTATCGCCTCCACCCCGTCGCCGGGCGCGGCGAAGGCCGCTGCGGCCACCGCCCGGTCCTGCCGCGGCTCCGGCAGCGCCCTGCGGTCCACCTTGCCGCTGGACGTCAGCGGCAGCGCGTCAAGCAGCACGAAGGCAGAGGGCACCATGTGGGGCGGCAGGGCCCGCGCGCACCACGATCTCAGCAGCAGCGAGTTGATGCCGCCCCCGGCGGCCGGCACGACGTAGCCCACCAGCCGCTGGTCGCCCGGCCTGTCCTCGCGGACCGTCACCGCGGCGCTGGCCACGCCGGGATGAGTGGCGAGCACCCCTTCTATCTCGGCAGGCTCAACCCGGAAGCCCCTGACCTTGACCTGCCCGTCGATGCGGCCGAGGAACTCCAGGTTCCGGTCGGGCAGCCAGCGGGCCCGGTCGCCGGTCCGGTACATCCGCGCACCGCCGCCGGCGAACGGATCGGGCACGAACCGCCCGGCGGTCAGGCCCGGCAGGCCCAGGTAGCCGCGCGCTAGCCCGGCACCGCCCACGAACAGCTCGCCAGGCACTCCCGGCGGAACCGGCTGGCCGCCCGGATCAAGGACATAAGCGCGGCGGCCGGGCAGCGGGCGCCCGATCGGGACCCGGCCGGGGACGGGGCCGGCGACCTGGTAGACCGACGCGGTCACCGTGGCCTCGGTCGGACCGTAGGCATTGAGCACCGCCGTCCAGGGGGCCAGCTCACGCCACCTGGCCAGGGCAGCGGCCGGCGCCACGTCGTCGCCGACGATCAGCAGCCGCAGCGACCTCATCGACCCGGGCTCGAGCGCTGCTGCCAGCTCGGTCGCCACCAGCGGCGGAAGGCTGAGCACCGTCAGCTGCCGGTCCCTGACCTGGCTGGCGAGCTGCGCGGGCGTCCACAGCTCGCCAGCCCGGATCACTACCTCGCCGCCGCTGACCAGCGCGGGCAGGAACTCCTCGAGGGACGCGTCGAAGCAGAAGGACGCGAACGCCAGCACCCGGTCCGCGGCGGTGATCCCGAACCGGTCCCGTACGGTAAGCACGTGCGCCGCCAGTTCGCCGCGGGTAACCGCGACGCCCTTCGGGGTGCCGGTGGACCCCGATGTGTAGATGACATAGGCCAGGTTCGCCGGGCCCGCCGGGCAGGGTGCCGGCCCCGCGGGACGAGCGGCCTGGGCGAGCATCCAGCCGGCGTCCACCCCGGCGGCCAGGGCGGCGGTCACCTGCGCGGTGTCGTGATCGGTGATGATCAGCGGCAGGCCCGCGTCAGCCGCCATGAACCGCAGCCTCGGCTGGGGGTACCCCGGATCAAGGGGCACGTAGCAGCCGCCGGCCCGCCAGATCGCCAGCGGCGCCACCACCGACCAGATGCCGCGGGCGAGGCACACGCCCACCGGCGTCTCGGCGCCGATCCCGCGCCCGGCCAGCTCCGCGGCCAGGCCGCGGACCAGCTCGTCAAGCTCGGCGTAGCTAACCCGGGCCTGGCCGCATGCCAGCGCCACCGCCCCCGGGCACAGCCGCGCCCGGTCGGCGACCAGGTCAGGCAGTGATCCTTGGCGCGTGCCCGCCTCAACCGGCATACCTGCTCCGATCCGACTGTGTCTACCTGATACCGGGCGTTACCTGACGCACAGCGTCACCTGATGCTCAGCGGGCGCATGTCGGTCCAGGCCTCGTCGATGTAGGCGAGGCACTCGGGCTTCATCCCGCGCTTGCCCTCGGCCCGCCAGCCGCCGGGAACGTCCCTCCCGGCGAGCCAGACGGAGTACTGCTCCTCGTCGTTCACCACGACCAGGTACTCGCGGGTGTCCTGCGCGTCATCGGCCATCGTTTCGCCTTACCTTCCGATGCTGGCTTCGGCTCGCGCGCGCGCCGCCCCGCTCGCGGTCCTGCCCGCGAGCTGCCGTACGGCCGTCACGAGCTGCCCGGAGCTGGGCTGGAGCGCCTTGTCCAGCTCGGGCGCTAGCCCGGGCACCGCGCCGTCCGGCTGGGTGATCCGCAGCGGCGGCTCGGCCAGCCGCATCTCCTCGGCGGCGGTGGCCGCGATCTCGCCGCTGATCCCGGCGAACCGGCTCGCGTCGTCGACCACCACCAGCCGTCCGGTCTTGTTGACCGAGGCCGCGAGGCCGTCCCAGTCGAACGGCCACAGCGTCCGCGGATCGAACACCTCGACCGACACCTCGCCGGCAAGCTGATCGGCCACCGCGATGGCGTCGTGCACGAGGTGGCCGAGTGCCACCACCGTTACGTCGGCGCCCTCGCGGTGGATACGGCCGACGCCAAGCGGCACCGGAACCAGGTCGGCGGCCACCAGGTCATCCCGCACCTGGAGCGCCTGGTACGGGGCGCACACCAGCACCGGGTCGTCGTCCCTGATCGCGGTCCGCAAGAGGCCATAGGCATCGGCGGGAGTCGCCGGGATCACGGTCTTGACGCCCACGTGGGCGAACATGCTGTATGGCGCGCCAGAGTGGTGAGCTCCCCAGGCCGCCCGCACGCCCGAGTTGGGCAGCAGGTAGGTGACCGGCACGGTGAACTGGCCGCCGCTGGTGGCGGAGAACTTGTTCGCCTGGTTGGCGATCTGCTCGAAGGCCAGGATCAGCGTCGACGGATTCTGGTATTCGACCACGGGGCGCAGTCCGGCCATCGCCGCGCCCGTGGCGAAGCCGGTGAACCCCTGCTCCGAGATCGGCGTCTCCAGCACGCGCCGCGGGCCGAACCGTTCTTCCAGGCCGGCGGTGGTGCCGGTGCGCGCCGGCCCGGACGTCCTCGCCGAGCACGAATACGGCAGGATCCTCCTCCATCTCGTCGCCGAGAGCCCGGTTGAGCGCCTTCAGGTACGACAGCTTGGGCATCTGCTCTGCCTTTCTCCGGACGCGATGGTCAGTGGAGGGAAACCGGGACGCCGGGCCGGATCTTCACCTGGCTGGCGTAACGGTGATCGAGCGCGCCCGCCGGATCCGGCCGCGGGCTGGTCCTGGCGAACTGCACGGCCTCATCGAGCTGCCGCTCGATCTGCTCGTCGAGCCGAAGGCGCTGGTCCGCCGTGATCCGGCCGCCCTGGGCCTCTACCGGGTCACGCAGCCGCCAGCTGGCGATTTCCGCCTCGTCGCGATAGCGCAGCCTGACCCGGTACTCGAAGGTGTGGTGGGCCTCGAACCGGTAGGTGGTCAGCTCAAGCAGCGCCGGCCCCTCCCCCGACCGGGCCCTGGCCACCGCGGTGCCCGCTAGCCGCAGCACCGCTTCCGGGTCCATGCCGTCCCCGGCCAGGACCGGAATGCCGAAGGCGGCGCCCCGCCCGGCGATTGACCCGGCGTGGGTCGCCGAGATCGGCACGGTGGTGGCGTAGCCGTTGCTCTCGCACACGAAGACCACCGGCAGCCGCCACAACGCGGCCATGTTGAACGCTTCGAGCAGCGCTCCCTGGTTGATCGCGCCGTCGCCGAAGAAGCTCGCCACCACCTGGCCGGTGCCCAGCTCCACCGCCGACCATGCCACCCCGACGGCGCTCGCGCAGGCATGGCCGAGGGTGCCGCTGGAGACGAAGACGCCGACGCTGGCATCGGACGGATGGAAGGAGCCGCCACGGGCACGAGCGACGCCAGTCTCGGCTCCGTAGAGCTCGGCGAGCAAGCGCCGCGGCTCGGTGCCCTTGGCCAGCATGTGGCCGTGGTTGCGGTGGTGGGTGAAGACCGCGTCCCCCGGCGCCAGGGCCGCGCACACCCCGGCGGCCACCGCCTCCTGCCCGATGCACGGGTGAATGCCGCTGGCGATCTCGCCGGACCTGACCAGCTCGATCGCCCGCTCTTCAAAGCGGCGGATCAGCCGGGCCGAGCGGTACAGCCGCTCCGCCTGGGGTAGCTCGGTGCCCTGCGCCTGGGATGGCTGCGTGCCTGTCACCGGTCGCTCCGTGACATGTCTGTCCTCCTCGAGAAGTTGCTCGCGATCCGCGGACGCCTCGCCTTGCCGGCCGGGTGGTTATGCGTGGCCACGCTCATGAGCCGGGCCGGACCGTCATCCGGCGGCACCTTCGGGCTCCAGCGGCGCCAGCGAGCGCGAGCGCCCGGCGATCTCGGCGGCGAACTCGCCGATGGTCGCGATGGCCAGCCGTTCCAGGTCATCGTCGGTGAGCGTCACGCCGTAGCCGTCCTTGACCCGGACGGCCAGCTCCACGACGGCCAGCGAGTCCAGGTCGACTCCGGCCGGGCCGAACTCACTGGCCGCGCCGGCCGCCTCGACGTCGAAGTTCATGTCGCGGAGCACGCCGAGGACGAATGCGATCACATCATCTGACACCTGAGACGGGCTCCTCTGCGTTCGGGCTGCGTTGTGCTTGGACTGGCTCCTGGGACGCGGCTGCCCGCAGCGAGCTGGTGCTCCTGACGCGCTTGCCGCTTGAGGTGCGGGGCAGTTCGGCGACGACGTTCACCTTGCGCGGGATCTTGTACGGCGCGAGCCGGCTGGCCAGCGCGCCGCGCAGGCTGGCCGCGGCGTCCTGGCTGGCTCCGGGGGCGAGCATGACGAACGCCTCGATCGAGCCGTCGAAGACGACGACCGCCTCGGCGACCCCGGGCAGCGCGGCGATTGCCTGCTCGACCTCGGTGAGATCGACCTTGAGGCCACCGACCGACACCTGCGAGTCGCCGCGGCCAAGCACCGTGACCAGGCCGGTCGCCTGGTCCACGATGCCGGCGTCCCCGGTGCGCAGCCAGCCGTCCGGCCATCCTGCCTCAAGGTGCGCGGCTTCGAGGTACGGGCTCGCCGGCCTGGCCAGCAGCAGCTGGCCGGATTCCTCCCGCAGCGTCATGCCCGGTGCCGGCGTGAGCGCCGGGTAGTGCTGCCCGGACAGGTCGGTGGCGATGACGCCGGCCTCGGTCATCCCGTACATGTTCCCGAGCGGCACCTGGTAGCGGCTTGCGAACGCGTCCCGCGCCTGCGGGCTCGTCGGCTCGCCGGCCACCGTGACGCGCTTGAGCTGCGGCAGCCCGCCAGCGGGAGCGTCCGCGGCGAGCAGCAGCCTGAGGTGGAACGGCACGCCGAGCACCGTGGCCGGCGAGGCGTCGCCGGCGACCGCGCCGAGCACGGCATCCGGGGCCAGCGAGCGCGGCAGCACCAGCTGCGCGCCGGCGTGCAGGCCATAGAGCAGGCCGCCTACCAGGCCGAGGACATGCACCATGGAGGCGAGCAGGATGATCCGCTCGCCCTCGCGCGGCGTGCCGTCGATCCGGGCGTACCTGTCGATCTCCGCGACGATGTCAGCGGCGGTGCGCCCGATTATCTTGGGGGCTCCGGTGGATCCGGAGCTGAGCTGGAGCAGGGCGTGCCCGGTCCGCGCCGGGTGGCCTGGGTATGGCGCGGTGGCCGCCTTGACGTCAGCGTAGGTCCGCGGCAGCCGCCCCGAGATGCCCGGTGCGGAGACCACGAGCTGCGGGGCGATCCGGGTCAGTACCTTGTCGACCTCGTACGGCGTGAGCCGGTGGTCCAGCAGCGAGACCTGCGCCCCTAGCCGCCAGGCGGCCAGCAGGCTGACCACGTAGGCCATGCTGGGCGGCAGCCGCAGGCTGACCGTCCCTCCCGGCCGCAAGCCGGCTGACCGCAGCTCCGCCGCGCGGTCGGCGACCTGGGCCCGCAGCGCTCCCCGGGAGAGCGGCTCGCCGAGCGCAATGCAGTCGGCATTGCCGCCGGCGAGCAGGTATTCGTCGACCCAATCCGGATCGGCCGCGCCATCAGCCTGGGCATATCGCAGGTCATTAAGCACGCCATTCTCCAGGATTGGGGAGTAAACATTGCGCCTCATCACGCAGATGCTTTACTGAAACCTCCGACACTCGCCGAATCAGAGGCTAACAATAGCGTTCCCGGCGGTCAACAGGACCGGCCTGGATTCAAGCGCTCTTCGATCCGTCCTTGAGCCACCCCTCGGCGGGCACAGCGGACTCCAGCGACGGGTCGTCACGCAGCATTGCCTGCTGGAGGAGCTGAAGCCGCCGGCCAGGCTCCAGCCCGAGCTCCTCCTTCAGGGTCTGCCGCAGCCGCTGGAACACCCCGAGCGCCTCCTGGCGCCGGCCGCTGCGGTACAGCGCCAGCATGAGCAGGCCGTGCAGGTTCTCATGCAGCCGGTGCCTGGTCGCCAGGCCGCTTAGCTCGGAGAGCAGCTCGCGGTGGCGGCCAAGGCTAAGCCTTACCTCGATTCCCTGTTCGATTATGGTCAGCCGCGACTCCTCTAGCTCCCGGATCTCCGGCTGGAGGATGCGTCCTGCCCGCACGTCGGCCAGGGCCGGCCCCTGCCATGTCTCCTGGGCACGGAGCAGCAGGTCGGCGGCGGATGCCTTGTCGCCCGCGGCCAGGCAGCGCCGCCCGAGAGCGGCCAGCCGCTCATACTCGTGCAGGTCGAAGAAGTCCGAGATGTTACAGAGCAGATAGCCGCCTGGCCTGGTGACCAGCATGGTCTCGGCCACCTGCGCGGCCGGGATCACGAAGGCGCGGGCCAGCAGCTTGCGCAGGCTGAGGATGTATGTCTGCAAGGTAGTCAGGACGCTGGATGGTGGCCGGTCGCCCCACAGTTCCTGGACCAGGTCGCGCACCAGTATGGTCTGATCGACATGCAGGAGCGCTAGAGCCAGGATTGCGCGGGGCTTCGGCGCGGTCGGTGCCGCGCTGGACCCGGCATGCGTAAACTGCAGCGGGCCGAGCACTCGAATTTCGGTCGACATATGGTCAAGTAGACGCCAGGGAAACGATCATGTCACGCCCTCCCGTCGGGCTGCAGCTGCCCTCGCCGCCGCCCTCGAGGATTCCACTAGTAAAACTTGAGCGCGCCGGCAGTAGCGTTAGCGCGTGAGCTGTTCAATGAGTAGAACACGTCCTGCTCAATGAGTGCCGGGGAACTCCGTACCCGTTTCGCCGCCGACCGCGAGCTCGGCGCGGGAAACGTGCTGAGGAAACTCCGGGAGCACGGGGCCGACCCGGCCGGCCCGGGGATAACCTTCGATGTCCCGGTCGACGGCCATCCGGCCTGGGTCCCGCTGACGCTGGGGGACCTGGAGGAACGGGCCGCGGCACGGGCCGCGTGGCTTTACGCGCACGGCATCAGGGCGCGGGATCCGGTGGCCGTCTACGTCACGTCGGCAGCTGACTGCCTGCTGTCCTTCCTGGCCCTGACCTGGCTTGGCGCGATCCCGGCCCTGATGAACGGCAACATGCCGGCACCGACGGCTGCCGCGTTCGTCAGCAGGCTGCGGTGCGCGGGCGTCCTTACCGACCCGGCGCACCGCGCGCTGCTCGACGGCAGCGAGCTCGACGCGCCCATGGTGGCCGATGCCGCCGAGGCCGGCACCGGAGATCCGGCCCAGGCTCCCGCGTTCTACCGGCATCACGACGACGACCCGGTCGCTATCACGCACTCCTCGGGCACGACCCGAGTGCCCGCCGCCGTCGTTCACTCGCACAGCAGCCTGTTCGCCGTGATCCGGCACGTCCGCCTCACCGAGCCCAGGCCGTTCGGCCAGGTGCGGGTGCTGTCCGCGCTGCCCGCCGCGCACACGGCCGGCATCATCACCGTGAACGAAGCGCTGTGCGGCCGTCACGAGCTGCTCTTCCTTTCCGGGCAGGGAGGCACGCCGGAGCAGGGCAACGCGTTCGCGCACAGCGGGGCGGCGGTGCTCGACGCGATCGAGTCCTGGCGTCCCACGTGGGTGTTCGGGTTCGCCGTGACCTGGGCGGAACTTGCCCGCTTCGACCTGGCCGAGCGCGACCTGAGCTCGGTGAGCCTGTGGTTCAACACCGGTGACTGCGCGCACGAAGCCCACGTCCGCCGCCTGGTGGCGGCCGGCTCCCATCCCGAGCGCACCCGCGAGGGCGTGGTCAGCGTGCCAGGCTCCAGGTTCGCGGACGGCCTGGGCTCCACCGAGATGGGCTACTCGGCCTTCCGCATCACGCACCGGCCTGGCAGTGACCGCTACGGCCGGTGCGTCGGGCGGCCGCACATCTTCGCCGATGTCAGGCTGCTGGACCCTGACTCCGGCACCGAGGTGCCGACCGGGCAGGTCGGTCATATGGCGCTGAGATCACCGACCCTGGCCCTGGGCTACTGGAACGACTCGGCGAGCACCTACCGGGCCCGGGCCAACGGCTACTACCTGACCGGCGACTTGCTGTACCGCGACGAGGAAGGCTACTACTACCACGTCGACCGGGCCATCGACGCGGTCGACCTCGGCGATGGCAACTGGCTTTACACGGCCATGACCGAGGAGCGCATCCTCACGCAGTGCCCCGACGTCCGGGACTGCACCGTGGTCGCCGGCCTGCAGGCGGGCGAGGTGGTGACCGACGTGCTGCTGACGCTCCGCGCGGGCGCCGATCCCGATGCGGACCGCGGCGCTGCGGTGCGGCGGGCGCTCGGCGACCCGGCCGCCGCGACGCTGCGGCGCATCGAGGTCGTCCCGGACCGCGACATCGTGGTGGGCCCGACCGGCAAGGTGCGCAAGTTCCTCATGCGCCAGCGTCACTTCGAGACGCGGGATGACCGAGCGGCTCAGCCTGGCCCCGCCCGCCTAGCGAGCGCGAACGGGCAGGCCGGCAGCCATGGCGGCTGGCTGACCGACGGGCAGGGTCAGGGTTATGCGCAGGCCGTGCGGGGACGCCGGGGAGGCCTCGGCTATGCCGCCATGGGCGGCGGCGACCTCCGCCACGATGGCCAGCCCGAGCCCGGATCCGGGACGGGACGCCCCGGCGCCTGCCCGGTAGAAGCGCTCGAAGACGCGCGGCAGCTTGTCCGCCGCCACTCCAGGACCGTCGTCGCTGACCTCGATGCGGACCTGGCCATCGCTGGCGGTCGCGGCGATCGTGCCCGTCGCGTCGCGGGGCGTGTGCACCAGCACGTTCGCGCAGAGGTTGCCGACGGCCCGGCGCAGCAGCTCCTCATCACCGGTCATCTCCAGTCCGTCGGCGACATCGACCTGCCAGTGGCGGCCGGGATCGGTAATGCGTGCCCTTTCGGCGCAGTCGGCGACGAGCGCGGTCAGGCCGACCAGCTCGCGGCACTGGCCGGGATGCTGGCCGAGCCGTGCCAGGCGGAGCATGTCGTCGACCAGGCGCCCCATGCGCTGGGCCTCAAGGGCCATCCGGCGCATCACCTCGGTGACCTGGGCGGGCTCGGTCAGGGCGCCGTGCTGATGCAGCTCGGCGTTGGCGAGCAGCGATGCCAGCGGCGTCCGCAGCTCGTGGCTGGCGTCGGCGAAGAACTGGCGCATCTGCTCCTGGCTGGCCTCACGCTCGCGCACCGTGGCCTCGATCCTGGTGAGCATGCCATTGAGGGCAGCTCCCAGCCTGCCCACCTCGCTTCGGGGATTGCGCGGGGCTACCCGGCCCGCGAGATCGCCCGCCGTGATCCGGTCGGCCTGCGCGGCCATCGCCTCGATCGGCCGCAGGCCGAGGCGGAGCACCATGAAGACCCCGGCGCCTATGAGCAGGACCACGGCAGCCGAGCCGGTCATGACGATCAGCTCGATCCGGGCTACGATGCTCGTGACCTGGGCCAGGGGGATACCCGCGACGATGGACCCGCCGGGAACGCTGATCCTTTCCAGCAGCGTCATCTGGCCTGCGACGGGTACCGTGTCCAGGCCCGGCTTGGTAACGGCCCTGGCGACGACGCTGGTGACGGTCGGTGCCGAAGCCCCCCTCAGGTCCTCCACACTGCTGATGGCGACCTGAACCGCAAACGGCCTGCCGCGTGCCGGCAGCCAGATGATGTCGAACTGGCCAGCGACCCCGTTCGCCAGCCTGCTGGTGCCGGCCCCCGGCTGCCCGGTGCTGGTCGTCGCCAGGGCCTGCAGCTCCTGCGCGGCTTGCTCGAGCGCCGCGCCCAGCCGGCTCTGGGCCTGCCCGTACAGGTAATGGCGCATCGTGGTGACAGCGGTGAGGTCGAAGGCGGCGAGGGCCGCGAGCGTGACGGCGACGACGCCGGCCAGCACCCTGATCCGTAGCTGACTCCGCGCGACCAGGGCGCTGCGGAGCCTACGTCTCATCGTCGTCCTCCGGACGGGGCAGTCGCAGGCAGTAGCCGATGGCGCGCTGGGTGTGGATCAGCTCAGGACCGGTGCCCGCTAGCTTGCGCCGCAGGTATACGACATACGTGGCCACGACCTTGCTCGACCCGACGAGCTCCTGGTCCCACACGCTGGCCAGGAGCTGGGCGTGGCTGAGCACCCGGCCCGGGTTGAGCATGAGATAGCGCAGCAGCCGGAACTCGGTCGGCGACAGCCCGATGAGGCGGCCGCCGCGCCTGACCTCATACTTGTCCTGATCGAGCGTGATGTCCGCGAACGTCAGCACCGGCTCCTCCGGCATCGGCCGGGTACGACGCAAGACGGTGCGGACCCTGGCGGCCAGCTCATCGAGGTGGAACGGCTTGGTGATGTAGTCGTCGCCCATGGTGAGCCCCGCGACCTTGTCCTCGCGGGTGTCCTTCGCGGTCAGGAAGATCACCGGGACCTGGCTCCTGTCCCCGCGCAGCCGCTGGACGACCTCGAGCCCGTCGAGGTCCGGCAGCATGACGTCGAGGATGAGCAGGTCGAAAGGGCGGGTCCGGGCAAGGCGGAGGGCCTCCGTTCCGGTGCCCGCGGACGTCACCGTGAACCCCAGTGAGCTGAGCAGCGCGGCAACGGCGTCCCTGAGGAACTCCTCGTCGTCCACCACGAGCAGGGAACCCGAGTCATCCGTCATCGCATCATCAGATCATCGCGGGCTGAACGTCATGTCCAAGGAATCTCAAGATCGCGCGTGAGCCGGCGCAGCGTCCAGTTGACGCCGAACTCACACGATTTTCGAGCATCGTCCGGAGCCACGGTCACCAGGATGGCGACAGGCTCTCAGGAGGATCTCATGACATCACCCGGCTCCGTTGCGACCGCGCCTCGCTTCGGCCAGCGGCCGGCGCCTGGCCAGCGGCCTCCGCTCGCCAGGCCCGTCCCCCGCGTGCTCATCGCAGCGGCGATCCTCGCTGGCGCGCTGCAGCGCTGGTGGATCGCCGCCCACCCCATCGGCACCCTGAGCTTCCGACGGTGCGGTGATCGGGCTCATGGCGCTGCGCATCTTGCATCACGGGCAGTTCACGGCCTTCATGTGGGGCCAGTCTTATGGCGGCAGCCTGGAGGCCGTCCTGACCGCCGTCGTCTTCCTCGTCGCCGGAGCCGGCACCAGCCAGTTGCTGGCGACTACCGCGCTCACGACCGGCCTGTGCGTGATCGCCTTGTGGCGGGCCGGGCGGCTCATCGTGGGAGAGACAGCCGCGCTGATCGCGGCGCTGGCCTTCTGGGTGTGGCCCGCGACGTTCCTGTGGCGTTCGCTTAAGCCGGGCGGGACGTACATGGTCGGGCTCGCGATCACCCTGTGCGCGGTCGGGGCGCTGGCAAGGATGAAGAAGGGCGACCGGACCTGGCGCGGCGCGGCCCTCGCGGGCCTGTGGTGCGGCCTCGCGGCCTGGTCGAGCCCGATGGCGCTGGAGTTGCTCATCCCGGCAGCGCTGTGGTCCCTGCCCGATCTGGCAAGGCTCCGCTGGAAGCTGATCGCGACCGCCGCCGGGGCAATAGCTGGCTGGTTCCCGTCGCTGGTCTTCGGCGTCACGCACAACTGGACCAACCTGCACATGCCAGGCAATGACCCGCTGTCCGGCTTCCCGGGCCGGCTCGGCCAGTTCTTCACCACCGAGGGCCCGATCGCGATGGGCGTGCGGGAGGAGGCTCGCTCGCCTGGCTCGGCGGCCCGGCGGGCCAGGTCCTCGCCTGGCTCGGCGTCGCCGCGCTGCTCGTCACGGCCGCGGCCGTGGTCAGGAACCGGGCACCGCGCTGTCGCCTTCCGCTGCTGACGATCGCGCTGCTCCCGGTCCTGTACGCCCTGAACCCGCTGGCTGACCACATAGGCCAGGGTCGTTACGCGATGTTCGCGATCCCGATGGGCGCGCTCCTGATCGGCGCCGGCCTCGACCACGCGGCAAGCCGGGGCCACGCGGCAGGGCGCGACCACGCCCGGATCAGGACGGCGCGCCGCACAGCGACCATCGGGCTGGTGCTCGCCTGCGCGCTCGGCACTGCTGGCCTGCTCGCCGAGCCAGGCCAGCAGCTCGTGGCCTTCCGGGCCCCCGACGTGGCGATGCCCGTCAGCGACGCGGGCCTGCTGCACCTGCTGGCGGCACACGGCATCACCGACGCCTATGCCAGCTACTGGATCGCCTACCGAGTCACGTTCGAGACGGGCGGGCGGGCCACGGTGACCCCGGACGACTACGACCGCTACCCGCCCATCGCGCAGCAGGTAAGCGCCAGCCCCGATCCCGCGTACCTGTTTATCTCGGCTTCCCGGACGGCGGCAGCCTTCCAGGCCTGGTGCAGCGAGCACGCCATCGCCTACCGGGCATGGAGCGACGGCGGGTTCACCGTCGTGCGGCCGGCGAAAAAGGTCACCCCGGCCGTGGTCCCGGCCACGGTCCTTGACGACTCGCCCGGTCCGCTGCCCTAGCGCGAGACGAGCCACCTCATCGGCTCCGGAGACATAATTGGCTGGCGGGCTGCCAGGCGGCCAGGCGATCATTAGCGGTCATGGACAAGAGGTTCGAGGAACTGATCGCCGAGGCCTGCGCGGCCGACGTCACCGGCTGGGAGTTCTCCTGGCTGGATGGCCGCGCCACCGAGGAGCGCCCGCCCTGGGGCTACCAGAAGCTGAAGGGCGAGAAGATCGGCCGGGCCGCGTTAGAGACTGCTAATTGGCGGTGGCGATCAGCTCGCGGGCCTGAGCGTCGTAGACGGCAAGCTTTGCGAGCTGATCGAATGCCCGGAGGTAGACGACGATCTCACCGGGCACCGTCACGGTGACCTGGGCCGACAGCAGCTCGACGTGGACCGTGGCGTCGTCGAAGACGTTGAAGCTCTCGACGGTCCACATGGGTCGCTCTAGGGCGGACAGGGGGATGATCCCCAGCCTGACGTTGGGGAGCGTCGTGATGCCCATCAGGTGGCCGAGCTGGGCCAGCATCGTCTCCGCGTCCCCGACGCCGTACCTGAGGAGGGATTCCTCGATGAGGAACACGAACCGCTTGCCAGGGCTGCCGAGCACGTGGTTGCGGCTCATCCGGGCGGCCACGGCGTCCTCCACGTCGTTCGGGGTATCCCGGAACGACCTGATGGCCGACAGCAGGGCCGCCGGGTAGCCGGACGTCTGGATGAGGCCGGGCATGACCGTGGAGCAGTAGACCTTGAACGAGGTCGTGCGCTCGTACAGCGGGCGCTTGTTCTCCTGTAGGTGCCGCAGGCCCGTCCGGTTCATCCGCCGCCACTCGATGTAGGCCGAGTCAGCGGCACGGGAGGAGGCGATCAGGTCAATGGCCCGGCTCGGGGACCGGCAGACCTCGCACCAGGTCCGGATGTCGCTCTCGCTCGGTGCCTGCCGTGCTGCCTCGATCCTGCTGGTTTTCGCCTCGTGCCAGCCAGCCGCAGCGGACAGCGCACGGGCGGTCAGGCCAGCGTCAAGCCGGATGTCCCGCAGCCGGTCGGCCAGCTCCTGGCGGGCGCGCTGAACGCTGGACGACGCGGAGATGCCCACGTCAGGCGGGCCGGTAGTCCGCGTGCGGGATGGCCAGTTCCCAGGTTGCCGTCGTGCTCATCGCCGCTCTCCTGTTCTTCACCATTGCCCGGATGGACAAGCCGAAGTTGCTGAAGCTGACGGTGAGGTTCCTCCCCCTGCCCTCGTTCAGCTTCGAGGTCGACGCGAGGGAGTCGCCCGAGCCCAAGGAACTGCCGTGGTGACCTTCGGCGGCAGCGCCATCACCGACTCGCTGAAGGCCCGGCGCGCAGCGAAGGACGCACGCGATCAGGCCATTGCCGAGGTTCTTGCCGCCTCGATGGACCTCGTGCTGGCGGTGCGCAATCGGAAGCTCGACCAGGCCCGAGGCCGCTTCGAGCAGGAGCTGAGGGCATTCCGGGCGGTAGTCGATAAGCGCCGGTGATAGGGCGAAAACCCGTCGTCGGCGCTGACCCGATGCCATACTTCGACGGCTTGGGTCATCCTTCGACCGAACAGCGGCCTTGACTGGACCGGGCAGAACTCGTCTGCACCAGCGACGTGGGCTACCGCGCCTGAGTGCAGGCGACTTCGGGTCTCCGGCGTGTCCCGGAGTCGCCTGCACTACGGTCATTTTGTTCCGTACCCGCCCAGGCAAGTGCCCTCGGCCATGGGTGAGAATGGAAGCCGGTCTCGGTGCACGGCGGGAAGCGGTGCTTGACTTGCGACAGGAGAGCGCGCACGTTGTCCCCGAAGCACCAAGCTCCTGCCGCCAGCAGTCACGAGCACTATCACTCCAGGAACTCGACATGGCCGCGCTGCGGGCCGACGTCAACGTCCTGCTGCTGCGGGCCAGCGAACTGGCCCGGGGCAAGGTCCCCGGCCGCAGGAAGAACCACCGGGGAGCCGACCTGACCGGGGCCAGCCTTGCTTGCGCCGACCTCCGGGGAGCCAGCCTGCGCGGCGCCCTGCTCATCGCGGCCGACCTCACGAAGGCCGACCTCCGCACGGCCGACCTGATCGGGGCAGAACACGCGCGGCGCTAACCTGAGCGGGGCCGACCTCACCGGGAGCATCTTCCTTACCCAGGCCCAGGTCAACGCGGCCAATGGCGACGCGGCCACCAAGCTGCCCCCGGCGCTCAGCCGCCCCGTGCACTGGTAACTCGCGGCGCGGCCACTGCGGTCTCTGCCACACCGAACGAACCGGGCATGGCTCCGCCGGGAGAACTCGCGACAGTCAATTACGCCAGGTCACCAGTACCGCACCCCTACCGTCGGGGTGCAATCCACGCGGGACTGCTGGCCGGCGCCGATCCCTGGTGGTTGTCCACCTTCGCCAGTTGCGGCCAGGCCAGATCCTGGCCGCACAGATGATTCGGAGGACTCCCTGCCGCCAGCATCGACGGGCGTCCGCCCCACCAGATGCCTTCAACCGTCTCAGCGGTCCCGGCAGCGAGCAGCAACCCGGTGAACCATCCCGGTCAAAGCACTAGCTCAGCCCGGGAGATCCTCCGGGCGCTTGGCCGCGAGCTGGCCATGCTGCAGGCCCGTGGACTGGCCGACCTCGATGAGGTACCCGTCAGGGTCTCGCAGGTAGCAGCGGATCTCCGCCCCGCGGTCGATCGGGTGCGTAATGAACTCCGCCCCCCTCGCCTTCCACTCCTCGTAGCGGGCCTGGATGTCGGCGACCCGCAAGTTCAGGAAGACCGAGGTGGTAGCGCCGGGCTCATAGTTGACCAGCGAGATGCCTGGCTTGTCGGGCGTGGGCGGTCCGCCAGGATTCATGATGATCCACGAGTTGGCTAGCTTGATCATGCACGGGTTCTCCTCCATGACGACGGTGCCGCCCAGGACACGCGAGTAGAAATCCCGGGACGAGGCGACCTTGCGAACGGTGATGAACAGCGTCATCAAGATCCCCTCAGCGGGCAGGGGCAGGTCATCGCTGCGGGACGTGGGCTCTGTCATGGGATTTGCTCCACTTCGGATGTCGGATCTCACTCACCGTGGCTGTCATCCCCACTGTCCGGGCTGGTAGTCACCGCCTGCCTGGCCACAGTGCGCAGGTGCCGCCCTGACCGGGCCCCGGCCGCCATCGCCGCGCCGAATCACGCAGCCCGCTCCACACCCAGGGCTTCCCTTTGGTAGACATGGCACTATGGCAAAGGTGGTCGCCTCCGCCGAGCGCGGCATTGACGCTCCCGGGGACGTGGTTTGCGGGTATCTGGCGGACATGAAGCGCGCCCTGCGCCGCCTGTACCTCGATGAGCTAGACCGCCTCAGCACGTACGCGGCGCAGCGGCACGCCGCCTGCGCCCGGAACCGGCACGGCCCCGATCGGCACTCAGCCCCGCAAGCACCATGATCGCCAACGCGAAGCAGGAAAGCCGCGCTCCCTGGCGTGACGGCTCAGGCCATCACCAGACGGGAGCCCCGAAGACACCGCGGAACTGCGGCCTGGGCCTCGCCTTCTTCGCGGCCTTGGCGGCAGCCTGGTGCTCGTGCAAGATCTCCGCCGACCGCCTCCCGATCTCGGCGAGCTCAGCCTGGAGCTTGCGAACCTCGCGCGCTCCCCAGATCGGCGCGCTGAACCTGTGATGAGTGATCGCGGTCATCATCAGGAACCGCGCGTCGGCCGGGTCAACGCGCCCGTCCAGCCAGTCAGCTCGCTCCATGCCATCTCCTTGTCTGTACCCTCGTCCGGAACGCCGGCCGGGTGGTGCCGCCATGAAAACGCACGGCCCCGGCCAGCGTGGGTCATTCCAGCCGACCAGAGCATCAGGGACAGGGGTGGGCTTCCGCCGGGGCGTCAGCGCAACGCGGCAGGGCCAGTCTCTATCACAGAATTATAACGTCACGTGATGCTGTCCCTCGCCACCGGGCGCCAGGACCGTTCCGACGCGTGCGAACCCGGGCCTGGCATCGCCCCGGACCTCGCCGCGATGCGCCCCTACCTCGGGGGCAGTACTGGGGACCTCGCGGATTCAACCGTCGCGTATAGCTCCCAGATGCGGTCAGCCGCTAGCGGGGGAACTGGCGTCGTCCGGAGGCGTGGCGGATCGCCGTGACCAGCAGGCCGACCCGGCTCTTATCAAGTTAGTGCGCGCCACTGGTCGTTTGATGAGCGTGGGGGCCTCGAGTAGGTCGGGTGGCAGGGAGTCTCCTGCAGTCAGGAGCTGCTGGCCAGGCCGCTGGCGTCCTTGCTAGTTTCGGCTTGTGGATGATGACGCCATCCTCCGTCACGTGACATCGGCTGGCCCGGTAAGGCCTCCGAGGTCGGCGGCTGGAGCACGGGCGTATTCAACGGCGGGGCATGGCTGGAGATCGACGGCCGCCGCGCCGATGTGCACTACCGCGACCTGGACACCATTGACCGGGAGATCGCCGCGTCACGCGAGGGCCAGTTCCGCATCGAGCCGCTGATGTTTCACCTTGCGGGCATCCCCTCTTACCTGGTGCTTGCGGAGCTGGCCATTAAGCAGGTCCTGCGCGGCGAGCTGCCTGCACCGGACTACCCCCCGGCGCTGCGCGAGCGGGCTCCGGGAGTCTGGTGGGGCAGGGCTGAGCAAACGTTCGACTATGCGCGGGTGAACCATGCTCCATACGGACGGCTGGCCCAGTGCGCCGGGCTCGTCGCCCAGGCAACGTCTTGCGCGGCGCATGCGGTCCTGGCCGCGCGCGGCCAGTGGGTCACCAGCGAGAAGACATTGCTGACCCGCGCGGTCAGCGCACGCGGCGGCGGGCGGCCGGGTCTGCGTCGGCGGTGACGCGGGCGGAGGTCTGCTCGCCGAGCTGGACGTAGCGGCCGAGGCTGCCCATTTGCGGCTCGCCGTAGCTAGAGGAGTCCGCGGCCGTATCAGCCCGGCCTAGGCAACGGCCTCTCAGCAGCCCATTGCCGTTTTTCGGCTTACTTGGTCTGCCCCGTACCTGCAGTCCTGGGCTAAGCGGCCGCCGCGGCCATCTCGTGGCGGCGGGTAGCCAGCCAGCAGCCCAGGCCCGCGACCGGGAACGCGGCCGCGGTAAGGGTCGCACCGGTCCAGCCCCAGTGCTCGTAGGCCTGCGCCCCGGCCAGCGAGCCCAGCGCGCCGCCGGCGAACATCGTCGTCACGTACACGGTGGTCAGCCGCGAGCGGGCCTCCGGCAGCAGGTCGTAGATCACGGCCTGGTTGGTGACATGCGAGCCCTGCACGCAGGCATCCATCACCAGCACGCCGATCACCAGCAGCATCAGGCCAACCCAGCCCAGATGCGCCCCGCCGGCGCCGATCGCGGCATACGACGCCACGAGCATGGCGAGCAGTACCCCGGTCACCGGCCAGCGCAGCTGCGGCCTGGCGTCCAGGACCCGGCCGCCGCCCAGCGACGTGGCCGCCCCGGCCGCCCCGACGAGCGCGAACAGGCCAATGTCCAGCTGCGTGAACCCGTACTGTGGACTGGCCAGCAGGAACGTCACCGTCGTCCAGAAGCACGCGAAGCTCCCGAAGCCGCACGCCGCGATCAGCGACCGCCACCGCAGCGCGGGCTCTGCCCGGGCAACATGCAGCACGCCGCGCAGCTGCGCGGCGTAGGAGATCGCCAGCTGCGGGCCGTGGTCGGGCAGCGAGCGGCGCAGCGCCACGGCCGTAACCGCCATCATCACCGCCGCCACGACGTACACCGAGCGCCAGCCGGCCAGCTCCGCGACCACCCCTGCGAACGTGCGCGACAGCAAGATCCCGATCAGCAGCCCGCCCATCAGCGTGCCGATCACCTTGCCGCGCTCGGCGTCACTGGCCAGCGTCGCGGCGTACGGGACCAGCATCTGCACGACGACCGATGTCACGCCGGCCAGCGCGGCGGCCACGTCGAGGACCAGCAGGCTGGGAGCGGCCGCGCAGCCCGCGAGCGTCAGGGCGCACACCGCCAGCAGCCAGGTCAGCAGCGGCCGGCGGCGCATGATGTCCCCGGCCGGGACGATGAGCAGCAGGCCGGCAGCGTAGCCGAGCTGCCCGGCGGTCACCAGCAGCGACGCGCTGCCCTGGCTCGCGTGCAGCGCGCCGGCGATCGACTGCAGCAGCGGCTGGGCGTAATACAGGTTGGCTACCGTCACCGCACAGGTCACGGCCATCAGCCGCACCAGCCTGGGCGACAGCTCCCCGGCGCCGGGCGCCCCCGGCAGCGCTGCCTGGCCCCTTCCCTGGCCGCTGGCCGCCACCGCTCCTGCCTCGCCCTGTCCCCCCGCGCCCATGACCCTCCAGCAAGTCGTTCCGTCAGCCGCCGGTTACCTCCAACTCGTTAGCGGTGCGAAACAATCCCCAAAACCGGGCAATTATGGACAGCTAATGAAAGGCACGCCAGATAACCACCGCCCGAGTCCTGTTGCTGGCTAGGTGCCTGCCGCAGGTTAGCGCTGTGACGTTGGCTGTCAGGAGGGCCGCGCCTGACAGGTGTGGAATCATGGCTTCTTGCTGTTATCACTAGTGGGCGGCAGTCGCGGCACGGCCGCCGCGCCCGGCTAAACAGAGTCGGCATGTTGCTGTTATCAGCGGAAGTGGTTACCTGGCCGCCCCGGCGAGGATGCCGCCGGCCAGGGCGCGAAGCGCCTCCGGACCCGGGGCCTCCCCCGTGCGGTCGGCGAACAGCAGGTGCCCCGAGCCGATGAGGGACAGCGCGAGCATGTCCAGGTCCGCGGCCGCCGGGACCCGGCCCAGGTCGCGCTCGGCCGCCAGGTAGGCGCGGGCCATCGCGACGATCTCCGCCGCCAGCGGCACTCCCCTGGGCCACGTCTGGCGCAGCCGCCGCCGCAGCTCGTCGTGGAAGGTGATGAGGGCCAGCATCGCGACGGCCACCGGGCTGAACGCCGTGGCCAGCGCCTCGGCCAGGTTGCCCGCGACGGTCCCGGCGCCGGCCGTCCCAAGCAGGGCCACCGCCTGGACCTCAAGGCTGGCCGCGCGGTCCAGCACCAGGGCGGCCAGGAACTCGTCGAAGTCCGCGAAGTGCCGGTGCAGCACGCCCTTCGCGACGCCTGCCTCGTCGGTGACGGCGCGCGACGTCAGCCCGCTGGGGCCATCCCTCAGCAGCACCCGCTCGGCGGCCCCGAACAGCCGCGTCCGAGGATCATGAAGGGCGATACCGGTGGGCACGTCCGTTCTGCTCCTGTATCTAATGGGCACTTGCCCATTTATCCGTGCGCCCGCTAATGTGGGCACATGCCCATTCTACGAGACGTGTCCGAGGGCTTCGGCGCGGACGCCCAGCGCTACCACCGCGCCCGGCCTGACTACCCCACCGCCGTCTTCGAGCAGATCGTCCGGTCACTTCCAGGGGCCGAACGACGCGTGGTCGATGTCGGCATCGGAACCGGGATAGCCGCGACGGCGCTGCGCGACGCCGGCTGCGACGTGCTCGGCGTTGAGCCTGACGAGCGGATGGCCGCACTAGCCCGCGAGGCCGGATTCACGGTCGAGGTCGCGCGGATCGAGGACTGGGACCCAGCCGGACGGGAGTTCAGCGCGATGACCGCGGCCCAGGCCTGGCACTGGGTCGACCCGGTCGCCGGCGCGGCCAAGGCGGCATCCGCGCTGGTACCCGGCGGGCTGCTGGCGGTCTTCTGGAACTCCTTCATGCCGCCAGCGCAGGTCAACGCTGCCATCGGCGCGGTGTACGGGCGCGTCATGCCCCGCGTGCTGCCCGATGCGCCCATCATGAGCGGCGGAATGCCGGGGCCGCAGGGGTACTGGACGCTGTGCGACGGGGCGGCGGAGGCAATGGCCACGACCGGGGCGTTCGGTGAGCCCGAGCACTGGCGGTTCGACTGGTCGCGGGACTACACCACAGCCGAGTGGCTGGACACGGTGCAGACGTTCGGCGGCTGGGGCCGGATCCCGGTCCAGGGGCAGCGGGAGATTCTGGACGGCATCGGCGAGGCGATCGACAGCTTCGGCGGCTCGTTCACCATGGGGTACGCGACCGTCGGCGTGGCCGCCGCGCGGTCATAACTGCTCTGGAGCGCAGCTCGCGTCGGGTCGCCAGCCTCGCCGGCAGGTCCCGCTACGCGGCCGACTCTACTGGTGAGAGCGCGTATTTAACTGTCGCGAGTTCCCCTGCCAGGGGTGACTACCTCGCCCGTGCGCTGGGGGGTGGCCCTAACAAACGTGTCACCCGGTCTAAACGGGCGTGGTTGCCCTGGGTGAGATGGACTTTCTGCAGGGACTCGCGATGCGGGCGCGGGTCAGCCTCGCCGCCGGGGCTCGATAGCGTTTCGGTGGCCGCGTGGACGGCGGCGAGGCCTGGCTTGACGTAGCGCTGTACCGACCGCAGGCTCTTGTGCCCGGTCTTGGCCATGATCACGCTGGCGGAGACGTTGGCCTCGCCGAGGTGGGTGGCCGAGGAATGCCTGAGCTGGTGGAGCCGCAGGCTGTCGGCGTAGCGGGCGAGCAGGATGCGTGCGCGGTCGTAGCCCAGCCGGGTGCGGCCGGTCTCGGGGCAGATGTCGCGGGGGTCGGTGGTGGCCAGGCGGTGCGGGCCGGGCCGGTACCCGGACAGGAACAGCGGCCCGCGTTCGCGCCCGGCGATGAGGCGGGGCAGCAGGTGCGCGGTGTCGGTGCCCCAGGTGATCCACATGGTGTCGCCGCCCTTGGCAGTGATCCGGGCCTGCTTGTTGGGCAGGTCCAGGTCCTCGACGTTGAGCGCCAGGACTGCGCTTGCGCGGCTGGCGGACTCGTAGAGCAGCCGCCACAGCGTCTTCTCCCGCAAGGGCACGTCCCGGCGGCGGCAGAGCCGGTCGATCCGCGACCTGGACACGGCTTTCGTGCTGCCGTTGTTCTCCCGGCGCCGTTTCGCCGCTGCCGGGAGTGCCGGCGCGGCCCAGTGCTGCGTGTCGGCGCACCAGGCCAGCCAGGACCCGACCGCGCCGCGGTTGCGGTTCCAGGTCGCCGGCTTCGCGCCGCCCCACAGCCCGGTCAGGGCGGAAGCGATCTCGTCATCCAGCACCTCGGCCAGCCTCCGGCTGGTGCCGATTTTGCCGCCGACGCGGTCGAGCACGCTGGTGTAGGCGCGCAGGGTGTTCGGGTTCGCCCTGACGTCCGGGGAGTCAAGGAAGGTGTCGATCACGGCGCGCACGGTCGGGCCCCCGGTTTCCGCCGGCCGCTGCCCGCCCCGCCGGGCATCCGGTTTCGCCACGGTCGCCGCCACTGCGAGCCTCCGTCCCGATTGACTTACCGGATAACGTGCACGAGTCGCGCAGCCGGAGCGGTTCCGCTGCCGCCGGTCGCCGGTCCTCTTCACGGGCCAACCTACCGGATAACGGCCAGTTATCACGTACTTGCCAGCCGCCAAGGCGGCACCTGATCCGGGCGCGGGACACGACTCGGTGCTGCAGGTACTCTGGGTCCGAGGGCCAGCCTCCCCGTCGATCGGGTCCCTCGCCACGGCGAGCGCGGTGGCCATCTGCTCACGGGCAACTGCCCGGCCGCTTGGACGGTGTGAGCATGCGGCCCCCATCTCCGGGCGAGTTGGCTGACGGTAGCCGGGCACAGAAATGGCTGGTCGGCTTACGCGTCGCGCCGTTTGAGCACCCAGAACGTGACGGCGAGCAGGATGGCGGCAAGCACTACGAAGATGCCGGTCTCGATGCCCTGGAACGCCCAGAACCTGCTGGCTGGCTGGTAGGTCACGAACCCCCGGTAGCCGCGCGCCATCAGGCAGGGCAGGGGGTTGGGGTTGGGGTTGGGGCCTGACATGAATTTCTCGCATGCGGCGGGGACTGCTTCCCCGTCGAACCCGTAGTTCCCGGGGCCGGGCACCGGGGGCTGGCCGTTCGGGCCGATCCAGCCCTGGCTGATTCCCAGGAAGGACCCGGCCGGGGTGAAAGGGGCGGTGAGCTTGTAGTACACGGTGACCGGGGTCATGTAGTGCAGCCGGAGCCACAGCGCGGTCAGCGCCCGAAGCCCGACGAAGCCGGCCAGCGTGACGGCCAGCGCCGGCAGGGTGCGCCGCAGCAGCGCGCCGGCGCAGATCCCCAGGGCCATCGCGAAGACCGCGTAGCCGGCCGGCACGATGCCGGTGATGTCGAACCGGTTGACCTGGAAGGCGTCGGCGTTCAGCGCGTTGTCCGGGCCGGACCACCAGGTGACGACAGCCGAGACCGCCCCGGCCAGGACGGCCGCGGCCAGCAGCAGCCAGCCGGCCCTGACCGCCAGCCAGCGGCGCCTGGTGATGCTCTGCGTCCAGGCGAACTGGTGCGTTCCGGCCTCCAGTTCGCCCGCCACCATCGGGGCGCCCCAGAACAGCCCGGGCAGCAGCGGCACCGCAGACGTCGCCACGACGAGCGTCAGGAACGCGGGGCTGCTGAGGGAAAGACCTGATCCGGCCAGGCTGGCGCAGGTGCCGTTCTTCGCGCACCCCGTCAGGGCCGAATGCCACACATGGGCCGCGTGCAAGCCGGTGAACAGCAGCACCACGGCCAGGGCCGCGAACAGCGCGGCGGCGAGCGCGCCCTGGTAGCGGTACTGGCGCCAGGTGACCCAGGTCATCGGTCCCCTCCGACCGCTGACAGGCGGGCACCTGCGGGGCCGGCGCCGTGGCCGGCCTGGCCAGCACTCATGTAACCGAGCACGATCTCCTCCAGGTTGGGTTCGTCGACCGTCCAGGCAGGGTCGATCACCGGGCCGTTCAGCTTGACGAGCAGGGTGGTCTGCCGCGGCGTGGTGTCTTCCCGCACGACGGTCTGCGTCGCCGCGATCGCGGTCGTGTCCTTGCGCGGGCCGGTCAGAATCCGGTGCTGCGCGAGCAGGGCCTCGATGTCGCCGCACAGCTGCACCTGGGATTCGGCCAGCAGGATCAGGTGGTCGCAGGTCCGCTCGATGTCCGCGATCAGGTGCGAGGACAGCACGATGGTCAGGCCGCCGCCCGCCGCCGCCTCGGCCAGCGCCGCGAGGAAGTCCCGCCTGGCCAGCGGGTCGAGCGCGGCCAGCGGCTCATCCAGCAGCAGCAGCCGGGGCCGCTTGGCCAGCGTCAGCGCCAGCGCCAGCTGGGCGCGCTGGCCCCCGGACAGCGTGCCAACCCGCCGGTCCACGGGTATCTTCAGGCCGGCGAGCCGCTCCCGCACCAGCTGCCCGTCCCAGCGGGAGTTGAGGTGCGCGCCGATCCCGATGTGGTCTTCGGCGGTCAGCCGCCGGTACAGCGGGATCTCCTGGGCCAGGAAGCCGATCTCCGCCAGGTAGGCCGGATCCTCGCTCGGCGGCCCGCCGAGCACCTCGGCGCGGCCTCCGGTCGGCGCGGCGAGCCCGGCCAGCAGCCGCAGCAGCGTGGTCTTGCCCGCGCCGTTCGGCCCCACCAGCGCCGATATGCGGCCCTCGGGCACGCTGATGGTGCAGTTGCTCAGTGCGGTGACCCGCCGGTACTGCTTGGTCAGCCCGCTGGTCTCAATCGCAGGTTTCATGCGATGTCCTCCTCATCAGCCGCCTGCAGCGTGACCCGCAGCAGCGACTCGATCGCGTCATCGTCAAGACCTGCGGCCCGGGCCTCGCGCACCCACGCCGCCAGCGCGCGGCCCAGCCGCGCGTGGATGCCGGGCGGCGGACCCGGCGGCCGGCCCCGCACGAACGTGCCGTGCCCGGTGCGGGCCTCGACCAGGCCCTCGCGCTCCAGGTCGCGGTAGGCCTTCAGCACCGTGTTGGGATTGACCGCCGTCACCGCGACCACCTCCCGCACGCTCGGTAGCTGGTCACCCACGGCGAGCACCCCCATCCGCAGTGCCTGCCGCACCTGCTGCACGATCTGCTGGTAAGGCGGGACGCCGGACCGCCCGTCCACCCGGAATCTGATCATGCCAACGCTCCAATGTCTTAGGATGCTAAGACACTATGGCATTGCTCGGCTCTCTCGTCAAATGATCTAGCGGCCATGCGCGGGCACCAGGCCTCGCGACTGTGCCGAATAGGCCCCCAGGTCGGCGTACATGGCTGCATCGTGCCTGCTCATGGCCTGGTTGAGATGTCCTCTGGCAAGGAGAAACCCGCGATCCCGCAGGAACGCCGCCATGGTGAGCACGTTCGCCCGCGTCCTGATCACCGCCGCGCGGGGTGCGCCGTGGTGACCCCTGGCTGCCGGCACCCGCCCAGCGGCGCCTGAGCGAACTGGCGACGCTGCGCGCAGCTTAGCCGGTGCCTCTGATCCGAAGGCGTGCTCCCATGTCAAGGCGGACCTCGCCGTAGGGGCGGACGTGCTGCCAGAACAGCGGGGTCAGGCCGCGGCGGTCGGCCGGGCCGAGCATGGCGGCCCATTCCTCCTCGGCGAGGACGTCCTGGAGCATGAGCGTGTTCACGTACACCAGGGCCGCCTGGAGGATCCGCAGGCACAGGGCGGTCATCTCGACTTCCTCGTGCCGGTTGGTGGAGATCTCCCCGCCCCGGCCGTAGCAGATGACGGCGTTGGCGCCGTTCCACGCCTCGACGACGTTGAGGCCTTCCTCGATCTCCCACTGCAGGTCGCGGTCGCGCAGGTAGCGGGCCACAAAGATCGTCCTCTGGGCACGGCCGATTTCCAGCATCGCCTGGTAGGCCGGGTGGGTGGCCGATCGGGTGAACCTCGACAGTACCGCCTCAGTGGACGCGGTGCCCTCGCGAATCGCGGTGGCATAGCGGATGACCTGGTCGTAGTTGTCGGCGATGATGTCCCACCGGATGGGCCTGGTCAGCGCCGGGGTGAGCCGCGGGTAGGCGCCGGGGTCGCCGGCGGCGGGCCGGTAGAGGCGGACCTTGTTGATCCGCTTGATGCGGGGCAGCAGGTCGATATTCAGCAGGCGGGTGACGCCGAACCCGATCTCGGACTGGCCGTGGCTGTCTACGTAGTTTCCCTCCACGTTCATGGCGGTGCCGTGGCGGATCGCGCCCTCGACCATCGCGTGGACCTCTGACGCCGACGCGCGCAGCGTCTGGGAGTGGACCACCACCGAGCCCCGCTCGACGTGCCAGTACACCAGAATTCCGCGGCCCCCGTAGCGGGAAGTGCCACTCGGTGAACAGGTTCTGGTCCCAGGACCGGAAGTGCGTGGAGTCCGATGCCACCGAGGTCGACCCCTCGCCCCACAGGCCCCGGTCGCGGGCCGCGAACGTCGCGTCGGCGATCGCGACGGCGACTGTCCGGGCGGCCTCCGGGGTGAGGTAGCGGCGGCGGGCGTAGCGGATCTCGTCCTCCCCGTGGCCCTCGGCCGACGCGACCGGCTTGATCCCGCAGTTGGTCCCGTAGGCGTAGACGGCGAGCATGAGCCGCTCCGCGAGGACCTCGGGGGCCAGGTGGCCGGTCCCGGTGACCGCGGTGACCGCCTGCAGGCAGCCGGTGCGCAGCACGGCTTCCTTCAGCACGTCGATCAGCGGGACCGCGGTCCACCGGCGGGCGACCTCGTTCTTGACCCGGCGCAGGTTCCGCGGCTCCGGGGCCGCGTCGAGCGGGTGAGCCTGATCGCGCCGGAGCGCCGCTCGGCGATGTCCAGCCAGTCCAGGTGAGGCAGGGCGTCGTCGAGCGCGGCGAGCTCGGCCTCCATCGCGGCGAGCTCGGCCTCCATCTCCTGCCGCAGGCCCGCGATGAACTCGGCCGGGTCCAGCGGCTTGCGGAGGCTGGCGTAGTGCTCGGCCCGGCGCTCCTCGAAGTCCTTCGGCAGGGCCTCGTCCGGGTCGCGCCACCGGCCCGCGCCGACCACCCAGATCTCCTTGCAGCGCAGCTGATCGCGCAGCGCCTGGAACGTGGCGACCTCGTAGACCATGCGGACCACACGGCGCCGGCCTCGCTTGTCGGCCCGGTAGACAAGGCCGGCCCACTCGCCCGCGGTGCCCTTGTGCTCCGGGGCGGTCTCCCCGGCCGGGTAGTAGGTCAGGTTCCCGGCCCGCGCGTACCGGGCGATCAGGCCCAGCACCCGGACGACGGGCTGGTGCGCGGTGTTGGTCGACCGGAACTCCAGCACGCCCAGCAACTCGATCAGGCCCGCGTGGTAGTGCCCGGTGTAAGAGGCCTTCAGCGTAGTCTGCACGGTCCGCCGGTAGGCCGGGCCGTGCGTCTTGTACTCGCGCACCAGCTCCCGCAGCGTCGCCTCCCCGCCGCGCACCGCCGGGTACACCACCTCTCGCACCGCGTCCGACGGGCGCTCGAGCGAGGCCTCGGCGATCGCGAACAGGATGTTCTCCTTGCCGGTCACCTTCTGGAACGCGCTGATCAGCTCCTTGGTGACCCTCTGCTCGGCCCGCGCGCCGATCCGGTGCACCGTGGCGATCAGCAGGTCGACCAGGCTGTCGGTCACCTCCCGCTCCCGTTCCCGCAGCAGCGCAGCCAGCAGGGTCACCGTCGTCTGCGGGAACTTCCCCAGCCGACGGCGCAGGTGCGACGGCGACTCGACCGCGGCCCGCGTCCGCCACCCGGACACCACCTTCGGCGCGACGTCGGCGAACAGCCCCGCCGGCAGGCCGACCGCCCGGACCGCCTGCAGCTTGCGGACCTCGGTCAGCATCGAGTCCAGGCTCACGTTCCCCGGCACCGACTTGACCAGCGCCAGCACCGAGTCCTGGTCTTCCTCGTCATCGCCGGCGACACTGTCGTCTTCCTCATCTTCATCGTGGGTCCCGTCGACATCGGCGAGGTCGCCGTCCCCGGCGCCGACCAGGGCGATAACGGGTCCCGTGGCGCCGGCGGAAAGGCCACCCCGCTGGGGCGGGGAGCTGTGGTCAGGCTGCGGCGGGTTCGGCCGGGGGGCGGCGGCGCAGGCCCGGGTTTGCCAGTGCCGGGGGCTGGTAGGCCTGGTCGAGGGTGCCGACGTCGGTGCCGGGCGGCACGATCTCGTCGATGCGGTCGAGGATGTCGTCGGTAAGGGTGACGTCCAGTCCGGCGAGCAGGTCGTCGAGGTGGTCCATGGTCCGGGCGCCCAGGAGGGCGCTGGTGACGCCGGGGTGGGCGATGGTAAACGCCATCGCGAGGTGGGTCATGGGCAGTCCGGCCTCGGCGGCGAGCGGAATGAGCTTCTCGACGACGTCGAGCCGGCGTTCGTCGCTGAGGTGGCTGACCAGGCCAGCGCGGCGCAGGTCATTGTGCTCGTTCTTGCGGACGCGGCCGGTGAGCAGTCCCTGGCCGAGCGGCCCCCACACCAGGGTGCCCATTCCAAAGCGCTGGATGGCGGGCAGGACCTCGCGCTCGATGCCGCGGTTCAGGATGGAGTAGGCCGGCTGCTCGGTGTGGAATCGCGCGAGGCCGCGCCGCTCGGCGACCCACTGGGCCTCAACGATGTCGGAGGCGGGGGTCTGCGACGCGCCGATCGCGCGGACCTTGCCGCTGCGGATCAGGTCGGTCAGCGCGGAGAGGGTCTCCTCGATGTCGGTGCGGGGATCGGGGCGGTGGAGTTGGTAGAGGTCGATGTAGTCGGTCCGCAGGCGACGCAGCGAGCTTCTCCACGGCGGTGACGATCCAGCGCCGGGACGCGCCCTGGTGGTTGGGGTCCTGCCCGGTCGGGCGGCCGAACTTGGTGGCGAGCACGACGTCGTCCCGGCGTCCCTTCAGGGCCTTGCCGACGACGTCCTCGGAGTCGCCGTAGGCGTCGGCGGTGTCGATGACGTTGATGCCGGCGTCCAGCGCCCTGCCGATGATGCGGGCCGAGTCCTCGGGGGCATTGCCCATGGAGGTGGCGAACATCAGGGCGCCCAGAGCGTAGGGGCTGACCTGGATGCCGGTCCGGCCGAGGGTGCGGTACTGCATGGAATCTCTCCCTGCGGTGGTCGGCACCGTGCGGGTGCCGTATCCTCAAGCTAAGCGGAAAGCTTTTCCTCTACTATACGGAAAGTCTTTCCGGTTATGCAAGCGAGGTGGTGTGGTGACCCAGCACACGACGCAGTCCGGAGCCCCTCCGTCCGGCTCCTGGGATCCGGGTGCCGGCGGGCCGGCGCGGCGGCGGCGCGCCGACGCGCGACGCAACGTCGACGCGTTGATCGAGGCCGCGAGGACCGTCTTCGCCACCTCGGGTGTGGACGCGCCGGCGAAGGAGATTACCGACCTGGCTGGCGTGGGGGTCGGCACGCTGTACCGGCACTTCCCGCAGCGCTCTGACCTGGTCAAAGCCGTGGTGGAGAGCGGAATCGACGCCGTCGCCGACGCGGGCCCCGCCCTGATTGCCGGGCACGAGCCTGCGGAAGCGCTCATCAAGTGGATCCACCGGTTCGCCGAACTGCTCGCGACCAAGCGCGGGCTCGCCTCAGCGCTGCACTCGGGCGATCCTGCGTTCGAGGGACTGCCCGGCTATTTCCTGCAGCGACTCGGCCCGACCCTGGCGGCGCTGCTGGACGCCGCAGTGGCCGACGGCACGGTTCGCGATGACATCGGCGCCGAGGATCTGCTGCACGCCATCACTCAGCTGTCCCAGCCCGTCCCCGGGCGAGGACCCGAACACAACCAGCGCATCCTCGCCGTCCTTTTCGACGGCCTACGCTCCGGCGCCACGCAACGACCCCCGCACGCTGACTTCGGCAACCGTTGAGCAGCCTGGCGAGGTAGTCGGGGCGCATCGGCTGGGCGGCCCTGCGGGCCGGGAACAGCCATGCCGAGTTGCGGTTCGTCGCGGTCCTCATGTTGGTCCGGCTGCCGATCCAGCTGAGCAGGATGCTGGCGACCGGGCCGGGGACGGGACTCGGCAGGTCGCCGAGTCGCAGGAAAACTTCGCCGTCCTCGCAGGTCACGTCGTTTACGGCGAGGCGGACGATGCGGCTCGCCGGCTGCGCGTAGAGCAAGACGATGGCGGCGGCGGCCCGGGTCCGCAGGGGCAGGGCGCCGTCGGTCAGGACGCGGCCAAGGTGCTCTATCCGCTCGGGATCGGGCATTGGCGCCGAGTGGCCCGTGACCGCCTGGGGCAGCTGGAATCGGCCGGTCAGCTTGTTGGCCATGCACCACTGGAGGAAGGGCCGGACGGCGTTGCGGTGGTTCTCGCTGCTCCAGGCATGCCAGGCGTGGAGGTCTGCCTGGCGGCACCCGGACAGGGTAAGGCCCCGATCGGAGAGCCACGGGAGGAAGTCGGTGGCGCGCAGTACCTGGGTCAGCAGGATCGGGTATTTGCGGTCATCGTCGCGGCGGGCCAGGTTCTGCGCCGTCAGCCTGCGTGCTGAGGCCCTGGCCTCCGGTTGGGGAGTGCACGTGGGCGGCGTCGCCCGCGAGCAGCACCCGCCGGTCCCGCCGCCCGCGCGCTGGCCGGGCAGGTCCTGGCTGGTCCGCCGCTCGACGATCGCGACGTCGGCCCCCGCCAGCGCCAGCTCGCCCGCCAGCATCAGCCCGGTCGGGCCTCCCCCGGCGATCACGACTTCATGCACGCGCCGGCCCGCACGTCGGCTAGGCGTCCAGCCTGATGGAGCGGCGGAAGGCGGCCAGGCCAGTGACCGTCAGCGGGTGCTCGTAGCGGACCAGGCTGGCACGCGATAGCAGGAAGCGCTGGTGCGGGACGGGCTTTCCTTCCCGGGCCCAGATGTCCACTCCGTTCTCGGCGTAGCCGACCTTCCTGCTCACCGACACTGATGCCGCGTTGTCGCTGAAGGCTGCCGACGTGACGTGCTGTGCGTCTAGGTGGTCGAAGGCGAAGGCGGCGATGACCTGGCGCATGGCGGTGCCGATGCCGCGGCCCTGGAACCGGCGGGCCAGCCAGGACCCGGTCTCGGTGGTGCGGTTCACCAGGTACTTGTCGCCGAAGAGCTCCTGGACTCCGGCGGGCTCGCCGTCCCAGAGCACGGCCAGCGGGGCCGTCCACCGGCTGGGGGAGAACTCGGCTCGCAGCTGCCAGTAGTACTGGGCGAGGAAACGAGGCAGGTCCTGCGGCGGATCTGTCTTCCACGGGGTCAGGAACGGCGGCCCGCCAGGTGAGCTGATGCCCTCGACGGCTAGATCGGCCAGCGGTCCGAGCAGGTCATCGGTGATGCCCCGCAACTCGATCGGCCCGGCGGCGATCCGCAAGCCCAGCAGGGGCAGTGCCGCCTGCGCAGTCGTAGCCCTATCGCCCGCCTGCGCCGTGCCAGCCGTTGTCACGGCGTCATTCAACCGGCATCCCCCGCTGGGCACAACCGGTTATCGCCTGTCCTGGCCTGTTTGTGGCCTGACAGCCGCCTCTTGCTGTTAGCACTGCTTTCTGTCACGGTACCCACAGTGGTCACATCGGCACTTCTGGGTATTTATCTTCTCGTTCTCACCTAACGTCACGTTTTGATGTGTTTGACCGGAATGGGGCTGGTCCTGCCGCTAGGGTTCCTTTCATAACGCACCACGCCGGGGGCTCTTCATCTTGTGAAAGGTAAGGAGCACCCATGGCACAGCGCGCACTTCACCGCGCCCGCCGGAAGAACCGTGCCCTGGCACCCCTCGTCGCGCTCGCCCTGCTTCCCCTCGCCGGCATCGCGTCCGGCTGCGGGATCATCGGGGGCGGCAACGCCGCGGCCCAGGTGGCATCCGGCCAGCTGGAGACCAATGTCTTGAACGTCGGGGCCGTCCCGTCGGTTGACTCGGCCGGGTTCTTCGTCGCCCTGTACGAGGGGCTGTTCAAGGCCGAAGGGCTAACGATCCACTACACGCCCGCGCTCAGCAGCGACACGGTGATCGACGCCCAGGTGGCCGGCCAGTACGACATCACGGCCGGGAACTACGTTTCCTACGTCCAGCACGAGGTCTTCCAGCATCAGCGGCTGGAGATCATCGCGGAGGGGTCCCTCATGCAGCAGGGATCGCAGGCCATCTACACGCTGCCGAACTCCCCCATCAAGACGCTGGCGGACCTGCGAGGGCACGTGCTCGGCACTAACGCGCCGAAGAACATCAACTACCTGCTCGCCGCCTCCGTCCTCACCGAGGACGGCCTCAACCCGAACGCGGTCAACTTCACGACGCAGCCGATCGCGTTCCCCGAACTCATCACCAAGCTGGCCAAGCACCAGGTCGACGCCGCGGCGCTGCCCGAGCCGTTCGCCACGATGGCGGAGGAGCAGCTCGGCGCGACCGCGCTCTCCGACATGAACCAGGGCGCCACGCAGGCATTCCCCATCCTCGGCTACGTCGTCACCAAGCAGTGGGCGCAGGCGCACCCGAACACGCTCAAGGCGTTCCTGTCTGCCCTTGAGGAGGGCCAGCAGATCGCTGACACCAACCGTGGCGAGGTCGAGGCCGCGATGGAGAAGCTCACCGGGACCCCGGCGATCATCGCGGACGTGATGGCGTTCAACAGCTACCCGATCGGCGTCGACAAGGCACGCCTGCAGCGCGTTCCTGACGTCATGTACCAGTTCGGCGTCCTGCCCAAGCCGTTCGACATCAGCCAGATGCTCGCGCCCTGAGCCGGCAGGCCTGCAGAACCTCGGCCTTGAGGATGCCGGCGACGCTCACCGACTCGGTGATCTCGCCGGCCAGGACCTTGTCGATGGCCTCGGCTAGCTCGCGCTTGGCGGCGTCCAGCAGCCCCTCCCCCGTCTCGGAACCGCCGGTGGGGATCTCCAGGGACGTCTTGCCGAGGGTGTAGCGCCACTGGCTGACAAGGGCGATCCGGGGCTCCGTGACAGCCCCGCCGTTTTCCCGGGCATTGCCTTGCGGGGCATCGCCGTCCCTGGGCCTGTCATCAATCGCGATGATGCCGACGGAGGGGCGGATCTGGACGACGCCGTAGATGCCCGGCTGCCCGTCGGGGCGGATGACGCTGTCCTCCCGGACAGTTATCCAGGAGTTCGCGTAGACGACGCGGCACGCCAGCGTCCGCCACGGGTTGCGGGGATCTCGGCTCCGCGCGTCCAGGTCCTCAGCGTCTGGGCCGTCCTGCGGGGCCTCGCATCGTGGGAGTGGCTCGGTCACGAGCCGACGGTACCGCGATCAGCAGCGAGGCGGTCCGTGTGGGGGATGTTTCGTGGGGACGGTGGTTTCCGCCGGGGGCTACGGGCCCACCGTCCCCACGCGGCGACCTGTGCCGACCGGCCCGACGCCTGGCGGCTGCCTTTTGAGGGGCTACCGCCCAGCGTGCGGCCGGGCCGAGAGCGACGCCTGCGACTGGCTCAGGCCACCGAGGTTTGGCGTGCGCCCGCCCGGCTGCTCGTCAGCCGGCACCATGATCACCGGCTCCCGGCTGTCCCGATCGCCGAATCGGGTAGTTCCGGTTGCACTTCAAATCGTGCTGCAAATTGCAGCGCAAGACATCAGTCAGCTGACGTATCCGCAGGCGCGGGACGTTCCGGCTGGTCAGCAACCACGACTAGCAGTCGCTTCTTGCTGTTATCACCAGTGGTCTCGGGAACAGCGACACCAGCGGCGGCCCCGTCGTGGATCTCCGTGAAGAACGGGATGCCGAAGTTGAGGGTGAAGTACGCGGCCCGGCCGGCGGGCGTCCGGTACCGGCCCCAGTCGTCGGCCAGGCTGGCGACGATCGCAAGGCCGGGCGTGCCCCCGCGGTACCGGCGGCCGTCATAGCCATCCACGCGAAGCCTGCCGCGCTCGCCGCTGATGCCGAGCGTCACCATGCCCGCCGTGATCGTGCCATACAGGAACGGGCCGCATCGGCCCTGGCCCGGGTTGCCGTGCGTACGGCTCCCGGACCCGGCGGGACCTTCGGTCCCATCGGCCCCGCCGGGTCCCTCCGTGAGCAAGCTGGTCACCAGGTCCCAGGTCGCCAGCACCGCGATGTCCGGGCTGACCGGGAGGCCCCAGTCGCGGATCGCCTCCCGCACGTGCTCGCGGGCCTCGGCTACCGCCGCAAGGCCCTCAGATAGCCGGACTCGCCGCTGCCGCGGCAGTGGTGCTGGCCCGCGAGCCGGGATCGTTTCCGCCGACGCTGTCATCAGGCTCCTAGAGCTGAGGTAGAAGATGGGTGCCCACCGGGCGACAGGTGCCCCGGTGGGCGTCAGGCCGGACAGCGCTGGAACCCCGTTCGCCGCTGCTCCCGGGGAAGGATTGGAGCAGCAGGCGCGAGCTCCCCTGGCGGAAGGGAGGCTCACCAGATAATGCCGGTTGCAACACAATATTCCTGCAATATGCGATGCAGACATCGGGCAAACGGCGTAACCGCAGGTAGCTCCAATCCCGGCGGTGACGTACTCCGTGCTGGCGGGGACTGTGACCGCTAGTTGGCCACTGTGTTTTGTAGCTGGCCCGTCTGTGATCGCTAGTTGGCCCACGGCGGCGGCGGACCCGGTGGCCACTTGGAGGGCCGCCCTCAGCGTAGGGGACTGGCGGCGCCAGGTGAGCGGGATGGCACTGATGCCGTGCTGGAGTGACGTGACGCTGGCGGGCTTTCCGAGGATGGTGTCGCGCCAGGCCTCGTGCTCGGCGAGCAGGGGTTCCTTCTTGGGGATGGCTTAGCAGGTCATTTCGGTGTAGCGCTGGCCGGTGACCCAGCTGGTGAGGTCGAGGTCGTGGGTGGACAGGTCCTGGACGACCCCGATGTCGGTGATCCTTGCGGGGAACGGCCCGGTGCGGCGGGTGCCGACCTGGAACACGTGGCCTAGCTGCCCGTCGGCGAGCCGGGCGCGCATGGCGATCAGGGCCGGAGCGACAAGACGCTGCCGGCCGCCGCCTCGGTGTTCGGCAGGCTCGGGGCCTGGAACCGGGCGTACGCGGGGAGGCGGTGGATGCGAACCGGGAAGTAGACCCGGCTACCCACGCCCGCCTCTGCCAGCGCCCTGACGAAGCCGTCCCGTACGACGCGGCGGCGGCCCAGAGCGTCCCGGCAGGACGGCCGTCCAGCATCGCGCCGTGCGCCTGGGCGGCGTCCTCGATGACTGCCAGTCCGTGGCGGGCGGCCAGCGGGAGCAAGGCGCCCATCGGGGCGGGATGCCCGTACAGGTGCACGGGGATGACCGCCGCCGTGCGCGGGGTGACCGCAGCGGCGACCGCCGCGGGGTCGAGGCAGGCCCTCACGGCGCCCACCAAGAAGACACGGACTCTTGGTGAAGGACGCCGCCCTAGTTACCGTCACAAGCAACCCATGCCGGTGACGGTCCTCCTGGCAAATGACACCATCAACGGCGGGCCGCACGCGCTACCAGCGGACAATCTGACCCTTGTAGTCAAGGTATTGCAGTCCGCCCTTGCCGGCCTGGGCCTCGATCGTGTCGGCCACGCCGGGGACGCTCTGGCCGGTCGTCAGGGGCGCGGCGGGGCCGCCGAGGTCGGTCCGCACCCAGCCGGGCGCCATCAGCAGCAGCGTGCGCGGGTCGTCGGCGTGGCGTGCGGCGAAGCTGCGCATCAACTGGTTCAACGCGGACTTGCTCGCCCGGTAGACCTCGAAGCCGCCCTTTGTGTTGTTGGCGATGCTTCCCTGGCCGGAGGACATCACGGCGATCGTGCCGTCCGGGGTGACGAGATCTTGCAGTGCTTCCACCACGCGCATCGGGCTCAGCGCGTTGGTCACCATCAGGCGGACGAAGGTGTCGGTGGACACGTCGGCGACGGTCTCCTCGGAGCCATTGGTCACCCCGGCGTTGACGAACAGCAGGTCGAATCTTGCCTGGGCCAGGCGCTCATGCAACGCCGCGACCTGCTCGGGAACCGTGATGTCGACAATCTCCACGCCGAGGCGGCCAGCTGAGGACCCGGCCAGGTCGTGCAGCCCGGTCTGCCCGGCTTCCCGCGCCGTTGCGGTCACCTGCCAGCCTCGGGCCAGGTACTCGGCGGCCAGCGCGTAGCCCAGCCCGCGTGACGCGCCGATGATCAGGGCGGTCTTGCCGGTAGCTGCCGTCATTGCTGCTCCTCGCTCCCGGGACGGGAAGACCCGGCCCCAAACTCACTCATCGCTTGTTGAGCCAACTGTACACGATCCGCTCAACAACAGTAGAGTCAATAGCGTGAGTGAGCCGACAAGCAGGGCCGCCAAGCGCGCGGCCACCGCACAGCGCATCCTTGACGCGGCGCGTGCGGAGTTCGGGGAGCGCGGCCTGGAGGCAACGACCATCCGCCGCATCGCCCAGCGCGCGAACGTGGACCCGTCCCTGGTCATGCAGCACTACGGATCGAAGGCCGCCCTCTTCGCCATCGCCATCCAGCTGGATGACGTCGCCCCGGACGAGATAGCGGCCCACCTGCACGACGTCCTGGACGTCCGGCTCGCAGCCCTGCCCCCAGAGACCAAGGCTCTCGTGCGGTCCATGCTCACCGCACCCGAGGCAGCAGCCTCGATGAGCGCGTTCCTGAACGAGCGGGTCGCCAACCTAAGCCGCGCCATGGGCGGCGACGATGCCGACCTGCGCGCAGCGCTGATCGTCAGCAGCATCCTCGGGCTCACCATCGCCCGGCACTTCCTGAAGCTCGACGCGCTCACCCGCGCCACCGACACCGACATCGCCCGCGTCGCCAAGCCATGGGTCACCACCGGAGTCGACCCCGCCTCCGGGTAACGTCCCCGGACATCCACCACGGCCAGTTGCGGCTGGAAGCGCCACTGGGCGATGCGGCGTGGCTGCCTCCAGGCCGCGCTCCCCGAACTCTTCAAGTGCCGCGTCAAGGATGCGCTGTGCGGTGGCCGCGCGCGTCGCGGACCTGCTTCCCGACTCACTCACGCTATTGACTCTACTGTTGTTGAGCGATCGTGTACAGTTGACTCAACAAGCGATGAGTGAATCTGGAGGGCACCACCGTGACGATCATCGCGATCGAAGAGCACTGGAACAGCGCCACCATCCGCGACGCGCTCGACCGCCTGCAAGGCCCAGCACGAGACGAGAGCGTCGCCTTCAACACCATGGGCGACAACCAGGCCCGGCTCGAGGACATCGGCCAGGGCCGCCTCGAGGCGATGGACGCAGCCGGGATCGACGTCTCGATCTTGTCGGTCGTCACGCCTGCCACCCAGGCACTCCCCGCCCGGGAGGCCGTCGCGCTGGCCAGGGAAGCGAACGACGAGGCCACTGACGCCGTCCGCGCGCACCCGGCCCGCTTCCGCGCGTTCGCGACCCTGCCGACCAGCGATCCGCAGGCAGCGGCCGCGGAACTCGAACGGTGCGCGACGCAACTGGGTCACGTCGGCGCGATGATCCACGGACGGACAGGCACCCGCACGCTGGACGATCCCGCCTACGACGACCTGTTCGCCACCGCGGCCCGCCTGCACCAGCCGATCTTCATCCACCCGCAGATCCCGTCGAACGAGCTGCGCGATGCCGCCTACCGAGGCCTGGACCCACTGGTCGACCTCGGCCTGGCGAGCTTCGGCTGGGGCTGGCACATGGACACGGGCCTGTCCGCGCTGCGGCTGATCCTGCGTGGCACGTTCGACCGCCACCCCGATCTCCAGCTCGTGCTCGGTCACTGGGGCGAGATGCTGCTGTTCTGGATGGACCGGGCCGACAGCCTCTCCAGTATCGCCAAGCACCTCCAGCGCCGGGTGTCGGACTACATCACGACCAACATCCACATCACCAGCAGCGGGATGCTGCAGGAGCGGCTGTTGCGCCACGCCCTCGACTTCACCGGCACCGACCGGGTGCTGTTCTCCACCGACTACCCCTTCCACCGGCCCGTCGCGGCGGCGGTCGGGCAGTTCTTCGACGCCATCCCCGACCCCGCAGACCGCGCCAAGATCGCGTCCGGCAACGCGGAGGCCCTGTTCCGGCTAGCCTGACCCGTTACTCGTTGGCCAAGACAGTTGCCACGGGGACGGCATTCACGCCCTGCACGCTTCGCTCCCAAGAAGATCCGGACTACGTTCGGCGCCTTAGCCAAGATCCATAGATCAGAGCCGGTGCGGGCCAGGTCCTGGTCTAGGCTGCGGAGCCGGAGCGGGCAAGGAAAAACGGCAGGCTCCCCGTCCGGTCCCCGGGGAGCCTGCCGCGTTACGACGCCTGTTGCTGTTATCAATAGTTAGCGGAGAACAGGCGAACGAAGGTGCGGCCCTCGTTGCGATTACCTGGCGGATGGACAAAGGAGAGGCCGGCAGGGGACCGTAGCCGTCCTCTGGCTGGCGAGGGCACACCGCGCCTCCGGAAGCCGTGCCGCGACCGTGATGCTCGCGGCCGGAGGCGCTCAGCGCGGCCGCGTGCGGGCGGTTGCCCGCGAGCCGCGCCGTGAGCCTACGCCTACTGGCCGATAGGGCCGGCGAAGCGGTCGAACTCGCCGAGGTGGGCGCCGCCCATGAAGGCGTGCCACTCGGCTGGGGTGAAGCGAAGCACCGGGCCGTCAGGGAAACGGCTATTGCGGAGCGCTATGTCGCCACCCGGATAGTTCGCGACCTCCACGCAGTTGCCGAAGGCGTAACTCTTGGAGCTCTTCACCCAGGCGAGGCCGTTTTCCGGCCGGTCGGCGGGGCTGTCGAGCGAGGGGCTTGTCACGGGACTCCTAGTAGTTGTCTTGGCCGCCGCGCGATGGCCGCGCGCCGGGTCACCTGCCGCGCATGGCCGGTTGCCATGCGTCGCCATCCGTCGCAATGAGACGACGTCCGGCCAGGGACGGTAAGCACACCGGGGGCCATGGCCCACCGTCCCTGCCGGCACGGCACCCAGGGTGTCCTTGCGCTCCCGGTGAACTGCCCCCTCCGGAATCAAGGAAGGGAGGGATCGGCTGGGAACGTCGGCCGGAAGCGCCTGAGCTAGTGACGAGAGCCTTGCCGTAGAGGTACGGTAGTTAACGGCCCGGCGTCACAGCTCGGCCACCTTGGGTGTCACCTACAACCGGATCACTCGCTCGCCAGGTCTTTACTAGGGCCACTGCGATCGGGGTCTCCGGCCATGTACCTAAGATTGCTGCAATTTGCAATGCAAGACATCGGTCAGCTGACGTATCTGCCGGAGTGTCCGCTTTGCGGTTCTCGCGTACGGCATGCGCACGATGGCATGTGCCATACGTATGTGCCGTCGTCATGGCGATCCGCGCTGACCGTAATCAAGCATGTCGCACGACATGGCGAAGGACCCCCACCTCGCCCTGGCCGACGAGGCGGGGCCTCCCGCGTTGATGCTTGATGTTCGAGAGCCGCAACGAGCGGGACGATACGGCAGTCTGCTTATGGGAGTTATGCCTTCGGCCACGAGGGCCGCCTAGCCGTCGCCGGCTAGCGGGCTGCGCTCGCTACGCCCCGAACTTGTCGAACTCGCCAAGTCGAGCACCACCGAGGAAGGCGTGCCACTCGGCCGGGGTGAACCGCAGGACCGGCCCCGACGGATCCTTGCTGTGGCGAACGCCGACGGTCCCTTCCCGGAGGTCGGACACCTCGACGCACGCGCCGTTAGAGAAGCTGAGCGAGCTCTTCACCCAGATCGGGCCAGAGTCCTGAGTCTCGGGCATTGCTGCCACCACCTCACTGATCATTTGCGGATGTTGGATCAGGACGGGCGCCGAACATGACACGTGGTTGGCTTCCGCGCTCACGATAGCCACCCGTCTAGTCCGCGAGAGTAGCGCAACGGTAGCCCCACGGCGCGTCAACTAACCAATTAGGACTATAAGCTAACTATGTTCCAACACAGCCCATTCACGCCAAAAAATCCCACTACGTACTATAAGGCCGTTTACGTATCATCGATATCAATAAGGATACAGAACGCGATCGGCAACTCTAGCTACCAAAACGGATTTCACGCGAGCGCTTCAGTCGCACCTGTGATTCAGCTGGCACGTTACGTTACTGTCAGAGCTTGCCGGTGCGCCCCCGCCGACCTGGGCGCCCCCGCCGACCTGGGCGTCGCCGGCCGGGAGGCCGTGAGCCGTTCTGGCACAGCGGCGCCAGAGAACCGGAGCCATGCCGACACAGCCGCGCCGGCGAGACAGCTAAAGGAGCGCGACTGCGCCAGCGAGCCAGGACCGTTGCAGCACGACTGCGCCAGCGAGCCAGGACCGTTGCAGCGCACCTGCGCCACCGCACCAGGACCGTTGCAGCGCACCTGCGCCAGCGAGCCAGGACCGTTGCAGCGCGACTGCGCCACCGCACCAGGACCGTTGCAACGCACCTGCGCCAGCGAGCCAGAATTTTACGGACTGGAACTCATATGGCCACGCCACGCAGAGCCGCAAGGCGGATTGTCCCCGAGCCCGCCAAGGCCCAGTGTCCGCAGCCGATGGCAACGGTGGGCTTGGTAGCCCCGCGCGCCCGGGTTGAGGCTGCGAAACGCGGCATGGGTGCCAGACGGGTCAGGCGAGTCCCCTAATCGAGACGTCCGGCCGGCCGGCGAAGCAGATGGTGCCGTCCTCGAGGTTCGCCAGGCCGCTCTGAACGTAATCATAGGTGTAGATGTGCTGGTTAAGGCGGGTCCAGGTGTGGGCCCAGGCCGTCCGGAAAAGAGCTCTCCTGATTCGCTCTGCTGGGAGGTGCCGTTGGCGTCGCTGAGCGAGACGGTCCAGCTGTAGCCGATGGCCGGGGAGGAGGAAACCGTGAAGCCGCTGGCGACCTGGACCTGGCTGGCGCCGGTCTGGAGGACGGCGATCCAGGAGGTTCCGCAATTGCCCACGACCTTGTTGTAGTCCGAGTTCCCGTCGGGGTGCAGTCCGTAGTCGTGGTGCAGGATCGGGCTCTTGGGCAGGCGGGACTTGGGGTCGATGGGGACTGACTGCTGGTCACCGTTGGCGTAGGTGACGATCTTGTATCCGTGGGCCTTGGCGACGGCCGCGTTGAAGCCCACCACGTTCATGCCTCGCCGCAGCACCCGCTGCTTAGCGGCCGGCCTCTTGGCGGTGGGTGCTGCGTGGCGACCCGTGGCGGCAAGCGCGGCCGAGGAACCGCACAGCGCCCCCAGCACGATGGCAGGTACCAGCAACGTCCTGGTCAGGTTCCGGTTCACGGTCATTGCGCGTGAGGCCTTTCCATCCGTTGGCAAAGGAGGAAGCAACCAGGCGGCAGCCACGTGCCCGGAACCTGGACGACGCGGGTGACCCGCCTTGATCATAAGAACCACTATCGGGGATGAGGCTAGCACTCAGCGTGACGCATAGTTCGATGACCTGGGGAAACACGAGGGTCTGGATACCAGCGTGACCGGGTGCGCGGGGAAGTCGCCGCAGTGATCGACCGACACCCCCGCTGCGGGCTAGTCTGAGGAGCATGAACGCCGCTGCCTGGCAGGGACCGCCCACGGACATCCTGGGTCATCCAGTACCAATCCGGCAGTTCGTCGTCAGGACGGACCACGCGGTCGTCGCCCTGCAGCACGTCATCGCCTTTCCCGAAGGCTGCACCCTTGCCCTGCAACTGGCCGCTCGGCGGGCTCGCTGGATGAGTCGGCCTGGAAAGGCCTGCTCGGAAGCTACGCCGGAGGGGATCCAGACCTCACGCCGGCCGAGGCCGACCTGAAGTTCGGCGTCCGCTTTCCTGACGGCTCGAAGGCCACGACCGTCGGCAACGCCTTCCGCGGCTGGGCGCATCCCACCGACCGGCCGGAACCACCCATGCTCATTGACGCCGGCGGCGGATCCTCCAACGACGACTGCTTCTACCAGAGCGATCGACGGCTCTGGCTCTGGCCACTCCCGCCGCCCGGCCCGTTCGAGTTCGTCATCGAGTGGCACAGCATGGGCATCGACACCACCCCCACCACGCTCGACGGAAGTGCCATCGTCGTCGGGGCGGAGCAGGCCCTGCCGTACTGGTCGTGACGGCGGCGCTCCTGAGCTCAGTGAGTGCCGCGACGGCAGTGGCCGAAGGCCGGCCAGCGGTCTAACTGCGCAAGCAGGCCATTAGGCGAGTCAGGGGCGATTGCGGCAGCACCACGGCCGGGCCCCGGGCTAGTCGATGCGGCCTTCGGAGGCCCACAGTTCCTCGGCGGTCTCCATGATCAGCTTGCGGGAGTCCTCTCGAGACATGGCCGAGTCGGACAGGGCGTGGAAGGCGAGCCGGTGCAGGTAGGTGTCGCGCTCTCCCTCGAGGATGAACCCGGACTTCAGCTGCTCGGTCGAGACGACGTCCTGCAGGGAGGCCTCGTCATCGGTCCCGAAGCCGAAGATCACGAACGACTCGCCGAACACGGTGTGCTGCGCGTCCAGCGTCAGGATCCGGATGTCGACGTTGTCCCGCTTGGACTCGACCGCGAGGCGCGACAGCTGCTCGTACATCACCGCGGGCGTGCCGATCCGCCGCCGCAGGATCGACTCGTCCAGCACCAGGGAGACCTGCAGCGCGTCGCGGTCCAGGACCTGCTGGCGCCGCATCCGGACCCGGACCAGCCGCCCGATCGCCGACGGGGTGACCGGCTCGACCCGGCCATAGGAGGTGATGATGTGCCGGGCATACCCCTCGGTCTGCAGCAGCCCCGGCACCACGTCGACGTGCCAGATGGAGATCTGCGACGCCTCGTGCTCCAGGCCGATGTACTCCTGGTACGCCTCGGGCAGGCTGGAGGCGTACTCCTCCCACCAGCCCTTCTGCTGGGCGTCCTCGGCCAGGGCCAGCAGCGCGGCCCGCTTCTCTCCCCTGACCTTGTAATAGTCAAGCAGCCGCTCGACCTCGCGCGGCTTCAGCCCCGTCTTGGCTCGCTCATACCTGCTAATTTTCGACGGAGACCAGTTCAATTGCGCGGCGACCGTGTCGCCGCTGCGATTCAGCTGCTCCCTGAGGGCGCGCAACTCGGCGGCAAGCCGACGACGCCGCACAGTGGGGCTAGTCGGATCGTCTTCCACGAGCTTCCTCCTGCTGAACCGCCAGTGAACCGCGACGAGCCCGCTGGTGCGCCTGTGAAATTTGCAAGGCCACATTTGCTGCAAGCCTAAATATACCGCACCCACACCCCCCGCGATCAAGGCCAAACGCCGCGTATCCCTCTATTTAGCTGGCAGAACGCACCCCTAGCTCCGTCTCACATCATGACATCGCCCACGCACAACCGCGAGGGGGTGCAGCAGTGGCCATTGCCACCCTTGCCTAGCGGCCGCTGGCGTAGTAATGCCGCCTTCCCCTCTGCGCGCGACGGGTAACAGCACCAGGCACGGGTAGTAGGCCACCGGGCCGCGAAGCCGCTGGTGACCAATGTGACAGCGGTAGACCACTGGTGATTGTGATGATGATTGCAAACATCCGGGAACCCGCACCACGCCAGGGACTGCGGCAACGGAGAATTGCCAGAGTTTCGCGCACGTTTACTTTCCGTAATTGGCCAACGGAGTGTCACTAAAATGAAATTTGCAGCGGGACTTGCGACATTTACTGACCGGGCGCGCTAACGGCCCGCTGCCGATTCTGGAAACCGACCCGGGCCGTTTGAAAGAGCGTGATGTGGCGTCAGCTGCCGTACACGATGTAGTCGGGCGAAGCATGGACAGCTGCCGTCCCGGCTGCAGGGGCCGCAACGGTCACGAGGGGCACAGCCACCCCACCAGCGATGGTGCCGACAGCTACAGCCGCTAGAATGGCTCGGGTGATGAGTCGCTTTGCGCGCATTGAATCCTCCAAGGCAAAAGCCCAGGTCAGGAGCCTAGACGGGCAAAACTCGACGGCCCACACGACGGCGCTGTCGTATCGAGTTGTTACCGCTCGGCGGTTTTTTCTTACAACACTTAATGTAAGGTGCCAATCACAATTCGGCTAGACCCCTGATTGTCAATCAACCGTGCCAAGAAAGTGCCCTAGATAATGGCATTGCATGGTTTATTGATGGATTTACCGATGGATGCGTCAAATAATGCCATGCATGTTTCATCGCAAGATGCAGAAGGCTTCTTTCAGGGTCGCAGCCAGCGAATATAGGCGGCAACCGAACCCGTGTCCTAGTTCGTTCCGCTTGCTCCGCGTATGACGGCCCGGTACAGTTCGTGGCATGCCCCCCGTCACTCCGGCAGACGCCCTCGTCGGCCGCGAGAACGAGCTATCCCGGCTGACCGATCTGCTACGCGATCTGGCCCGGGGAACTGGCAACGCCGTGCTGATCGAGGGCGAACCTGGAATCGGCAAGTCCACCCTGGTGCGAGTGCTAGTAAACAAGGCCACCGCGCCACAGGCTCTGGAAGTGATGCCCCAGGTCTTCTGGGGTACCGGCGACGAACTTGGTCAGGAACTTCCCCTGCTGCCATTCCTCGATGCCTTCCAGGTCCGTACACCCGGTGCGAGCGCACGGCGTAACGCCATCGCAGCGATGCTGCGTGGCGAAGCGGCCACCGATCGTGGCACCGACGTGACGGCGGCCATCGCTGAGCAGCTTCTCGCGCTTGTCGCGGACGAATGCGCCACACGACCGGTGATCCTCGTCATTGACGACCTGCAGTGGGGCGATCCTGCCAGCGTGACGCTCTGGGGACGGCTGGCCCGACTGGCACCACAGGTGGCCCTGCTCCTTGTCGGCGTCATGCGGCCGGTTCCACAGCGAGACGACCTGCTCAAACTGCGCCGCGCGCAGAACGACGCCACACGGATCGAACTACTCGCTCTCACCGAGGACGCTGTCGCGGACCTAGTTGCTGCACTGGCGGGGGGCAAGCCCGACGGGTCCCTTCTTCGGCTTACAGGCAGCGCGGCAGGCAATCCCTTCTACGTCACAGAGATCGTCGACGCGCTTACCCGTAGCGGGAGTCTCACCATTACGGAGTCCGGAACCGCGCAACTGGCTAGTGGAATCACGCCAACGTCACTCCCTCGGACGCTATCTGCGGCGATCGCAGACAGGCTGGGCTTCGTGCCCAAGCCGGTGCGTGAGATGCTACGGATGGCCGCCCTCCTCGGCGTCCAGTTCGCAATCATGGATCTGGCAAGCGTAATAGGCAAGACTGTGCTCGATCTAGTCCCGGCGATCGATGAGGCGCAGACCGTGGGTGTCTTGACTGAATCTGGGAGCGATCTCACATTCCGACACCCACTTATCCATGCCGCGCTGTACGACGAGATGCCGATCGCGATGCGCTCAGCTCTGCATCGCGATGCTGGACGGAAGCTTGCTGCGGCAGGTGTCCCGGTAGATCGGGTAGCACGGCAGTTGCTCCGCGCTATTGGCGGATCGAGCGAGAATAGCGCCGATGGCACTGGCGGCGGGGTGGGTTCTCCTGCTACGAGTGCCGCATCACTGGATGCGACGTCTGTCGCACAGTTGGATGACTGGATGCTGGAGTGGCTGGCTGACGCTGCGGACCTACTCGTTAGCCAGGCGCCAGGCGTCGCAGCCGAACTCCTCGCCCAAGCGGTCGCCAATACACCTATCGGGGCCGCAGCCTACGGCTGGCTAGCTAGTCGACTAGCTGACGCCTTGTATCGGATCGGCGATAGGACCGCGGCCGAGCAGATAGCAACTCGCGCCCTGGAGCAGATCAGCTCACCTGAGCCTGATCTGCTTATAGAGCTGCACTGGACGGTGGCGCAATGTTGCACATTCGTCGGCCGTACCGAGGAATCCCTTGCGACATTGAACCAAGCACTAACGTCGCCTGCACTCACTGCACGACATCGGGCGCGGTTGCTAGTTCCTATCGCTCGCGCTCACTTCCTTTCTGGTGATGCCGACACAGCCGATCGGGTCGCCGCAGATGGACTCGCCGAAGCGACCGAGTCTGGCGACACGTGGGCAATGGGGTGGACACTGCTATACATGGCCCTAGTTGCCACCGTCCAAGGTCACATGGTGGATGCGCTCCCCCTATATGACCGGCCCTTGCCGTTACACAGGCGGATCCGACACTATCCGACCTGCGATTGCTGCTTCAAATCAACAAGGCTGCCGCATTTGGCAACCTTGATCGATATGAAGACGCACTGGCAGTGGCCCGCCAAGCAAGGCGACTCGCCGACCAAGTCGGGACCACGTTCCGTCTCGCCCAAGCCCACGGCGTTCTTGGCGCGATGCTTTTCGGAACTGGACAATGGGACGATGCCTTGGTAGAGATCGGGTTCGTTCCCAACGATCTAAAGGAACCTGCCGCCGCATGCGACGAATTGGGTATAGCGGCTGTCATAGGCTTCCACCGAGGCCAGACCGACGCCGCACGTAGTTACCTTGCCGCCACTGACATATACGCTAAGCGTATCGGAAGTCGGCTAATTCCGGCCTTGACACTCGCTCGGAGCCTCGACCTCGAGCAGGCAGGGAACCCATCTGCGGCGCTTATCGAATTGTCCGCATGGTTCGATGGCAGCACGGAAGAAGTTGGGCAAGCCGAAGATCTTGTGGCGGACGCCGTTCGACTAGCAGTCAAGGCTGGAAATCTCAACACCGCACAAGATCTCGCGAAGCAGGCCGCCGATTTCGCCGAAGGGGCCGAAACGCCGTACCGCCAAGCCAACGCGCTCTACTGCTCTGGGCTTGTGGAGCATGACGCCGCCAAACTCGTTGCCGCCGCCGAGCGCTACAACGACGCCTCGCGCCCCCTCCTCATGGCTAAGGCGCTGGAGGCAGCGGCCGAGGAGTTCCTGGCCATCGATGACCGCGCCGCCTCCCGCGATGCATTCGGCCGGGCGGTGGATGCTTATTCGACACTCGGCGCGGCGGCGGATGTCAACCGACTGCAGGCGGCGTTCCGCGAGCACGGGATGCGGCTTGGGTCGCACGCCAAGCACCGGAGGGCGCAGAGTGGGTGGGACTCGCTCACCGACGCCGAGCTGAAGATCGCGGCCTTCGTCGCGGAGGGCCTGTCCAACCCGGAGATCGCCCAGCGCCTGGTCACGTCCCACCGGACGGTCGGCACCCACGTCTCGCACATCCTGAAGAAGCTGAACTTCGCCTCCCGCGCCGAGATCGCTCGCGAGTACGCCCTCCGCGGCACCGGCCGGTAGGCGGCACAGCCCGCGTCGGGCGGCGCACTACTGCTTTGCGGTCAGCGCGGCGTTGACCTCTGCCAAACTGAACGGCTCAGGTTCCTCCGACTCGTCCTCGTCCGGGTACTCGACCGGCGAGTCGCCGCTGAATGCCACGCAGACCGGGTAGGCCTGGTCTGGGTTGAGCGAGAACGCCTTCTCCCGGCTGATCTCATGGATCCAGCTCGCCCCGAAGTCGTACTCGTACACGACGGGCTTGCGGGCACCGGCCGGGAACGCATCGCGGACGCGGACCTCGTCCTCGTCGCCGACCTCTTCCAGGTCGTAGAACGGGTCGCTGTAGTGGGCGCCGGCCACGGTGAAGTCATGCAAGTGATCACCCCCCCAGCCGAACAGCACCCGGATGACTCGGTGCAGGTCACCGAGGGTGGCGGTGAGGGGGACCTGAACGCTACGCCAGGCAGGCGGCCGAACGTACTTCAGCGTGACCCTCAGCTGCACGCCCTGGCTGATGGTGAGCGGCTCCCCCGAGGCGACGAGCGCGCTCACCGCGGCGATGAGGTCTTCCGCCTCAGGGTGCCCACTCCCGCACGCCATCGCGAGCAGCCCGTCGATGCGCTGGTCATCCTCGGCGGACTCCCACAGACGGCACAGCGCCTCATCAGCGCCACGATTGCCGAGCGCGGCGGCAGCGGCCTCCACGCGGAGCCACTGCCGGTCGGCGCGACCGGGCCGCGGCCCCCTGTTCCAGGCATGCAGCTCGGCACGAGCGTGCCGAGCGCCGTTCGGCCACCTGGCGCCGTTCCTGGCCACCGCGGTCCAGCCGGGAAGCCCCTCTTCCCCAGTCATCCGGGCCATGTCGACAGCGGCCTCGCGTAGCCGCGCGGGCATCGGGTCGGCCGCCTCCAGCATCTCGCGGACGGCCGTTGCCGGCGCGCGATGGGCCAGCCAGATCCGGACGGCCCCCCAGCGGTTATCGGGCGCGACCTCCGCCGCCTCGCAGATCGCCCGGGCAGGCGGGGCGTCCGGGGCGACCGCCCTGGGCAACTTTGCGGCCAGCTGGCCCTGCAGCCACCGGCCCAGTGGCGTGACGCCTGGCGGCCTGCTCCTGGCCGGCGGGGTGACCGCCCCGAAGTCAGCAAGCAGGTCGATCATCGCGCCCGTGTTGTCGTAGGAAAAGCCACGACTAAGCGCGTAGGCACCGCCGAGCAGGTCTACCTGCAGCACGCTCATCTCGCGCTCGCCGAGAATGCCGTCCGCCACCTGGAGAACCCGCTGAAAGGACAACTGCCCGCGAGCCGCCTCCGGCTCCTGCAGGTGCACCAGCAGCGCCAGCAAGAGGAAGCGCAGGCCCAGGCTCTTATCGGGCTTCCCGCAAATCGCCTCGCATACGGCCCGCAGGCCGTCGAGCCAGCGTCCCAGCAGTTCGGGGTCGCCTGGCGGCCACTTCTCCAGTTCGGGGCCGCTCGTCGCCCTGCCCTTGCTCGCCTCCAGCAGGCCGATGTCCTGGGCAAGGGTCCACGCGCGGTGCAGATCCGGGAGGTCACCAGCGGACCGGAACTGCGCCGGCGGCCGCACGCCGATGGCCGCGCAGGCGGCGCCCACGTCAGGCTTGCGCAGCACGCCCGTACTTGTCAGTGGCTTCGCAGCCTCGCCTGCCCAGCGCGCTAGCGCGACCCCGCGCCGGATGACCGCGCACTCCCCCGCGAACCGGGCCGCCTCCTTGATGGCGGCATCCGCCACGCCCTCAACCTCGTCCATCCAAGTACCATAATGGGCCGTTCCCGGCACCGCCTGGCAATCGCTGCGGCTGCGCGCCCGAAAGCACGCCCAGCGGACGGACCAGCCTTCCGAACCATTCCCAAGACGCGCCGGGCCTTTGCCTCTTCGCCGACCCAACCTGTCCATTTCCAGAACGGTCGCGCCCCCTCGCAACCGCCAGCCCACCGTCCCCAACACCTAACTGAGTCGGCGCTGATAACGCCCCAGTGCCCGCTTCGTCCGCGATACTGGACCCAGCGGCAAAACACGCCAAAGGAGCGGCATGGCCGGGGGATGAAGGCGGGCGTCCCGACGTACGGCAGGACGCGAACACGGGGCGCGACGTCTACGCTGCTGGCCACGACGTCCACGTCCACCAGGCCCCGGCGCCTTGGACTCCCCCGCCGTTGCGTGCCTGGGGCAACGTCCCGGCCCGAAACCCTTCCTTCACCGGCCGCGAAGAACAGCTCACCGCCATTCGTTTAGCGCTGCTGTCGGGTAACCGGGCAGCGGTCCAGGCGTTGCACGGCATGGGCGGCGTCGGCAAGACGCAGCTTGCGATCGAGTACGCGCATCGATTCAGCGGCGACTACGACATGAGCCTGCCCAGTGGCGAAAACGGCTCTCCGAGCTGGCGCGTGAACCGCCCCGTCCGGAAAGTCATCCTCCGTGCCCGCGCCCGTCTCGGCCGACCGCGCCGGCAGCCGTGAAGGCGGCCAGCAGGTGCTCGTCGAGAGCCGCCCCGGCCTGCGCCGTGAAGCCGCATAGGCACTGGTGCCCGGGCTGGCCCGCTGCCTCCGCGTGCCGGACGCCGTCCGTCGCGGTGTCGTCGTCGGGGATCATCATGTCCCCGACGTGGTCGGCCAGGTCCTCGCCGCAGATGGCCTCGTGGCCGCACACGCAGGTGTAGTCGTTCACGGAAGAGTCCTGATGGCGGGAAGAAGCGCCCAGACGCACTTCGCGGAATGGGCGGGCAGGTGGTCCCAGCCCCAGTCGTCGCTGATCGCGTCAACCAGGTCTAGGCCGCGCCCGGACTCGTCGTCATCGGCGGCGTGGCGAAGCAGTGGCACGCCGCGCTCCAGTGGGACGGTGTCCCAGACCTCGAGGCGCACCCGTGCGCGGTCCGACAGCAGCCGAAGCCACAACACCGGCAGCCGACCGCACTCGTCGTAACCGGGATTGCCATCTCGCCCGGTCGCCGCCCGTACGACATTGCCAGTAAGCTCACTGGCGACCAATTCACAATCATCGGCCAGCTCGGCCAGATCCCACCCATTCACCACCATTTGGCAGAACGACCGCGCCAGCCGTGGTACCGTCCCCAATGCTCCCAGCGGCCCAAGGCCAGCGAACAACGGCCAGCCCGAAGCCTGCGTGGCCCTGGTCATCAGTGCGGCACCCCTGCTTTCCATCAGTGCGCCCTTTTCGTGAACGGGAATTGCCGACCAACGTAGCCAGCCCGGAATAATCACGGCAAGCGCACTCGGGAAATTTGCGCGGCAATTTTGCAAAGAATGCACGCACTGCCAGATAACCGAGCCCAGACGAATGGCCTGTAATTTCCTCGTCCCGCGCTGCTTCCTCGCATCGCTGGTGTTCCTGCGACTGGCGCCGTTCATCCGGATCATCTCGTGCCCCAGGATCAGGGCCGTACATCGAATCCGCACCATGAACCGGATCAGGGCCATGAACCGGATCCGCGCCGTGCACCGGATGAGGGCCGTGCACGGAAAAACGAGGGTGCTCGAGACCCAGCACGGGGGCTAGGCTTGGCGTGGCCCGGCGAGCGTCCGACTCCGGGCAGGTGAGACAGATGAGAAGGATGGGTCGGCATGCCAATCTGGAGTCCGGTGCGGCGACCATCCGCGAGTACCATCAGACGGCACTGCCCGGGCTGATGCAGATCCCGGACTATACACGGTCCATGTGCATCGCCAACGCAGCGATCGAGCCACTATCTGGGACCATCGACGGGGTCCTGGCCGGGCGCGCGGGCCGCCAGCGCAACCTGCGCCGCCCTGGTGGCCCATCGCTTGAACTGATTGTGGACGAGTATGCGGTCCGGCGCCCCCTCGCTCCAACTGGAGTGGTGAAACGGCAACTGCAGTACCTCGCCGAGGTCATGGAGGGCGCGATGCCAAACGTCACGCTCCGCGTCCTGCATGCCCAGGCTCGGATCAGGGACTTCGCGGTCCCGCGTAGCGGGTTCTTCCTGTACACCTACCCGGATCCCAAGGACCCGCGCGTGGTCGCGATCGACACCGTGACCTCTGACGTGATCTTGACTGACGAGGCCCAGATAGCACCCTACGAGCGGATATGGGAGCGCATCCGGGAGGCGGCCCTGACCGCCGAGGAAAGCGCCAAGTTCCTCACCGAGGCGGCCGACGCCCTGCCCGACAACTGACCATCGCCGTGGCAGCGGCATGGGCGCGCGGCGCCAGATGAGGTGGTAGCCGCGTTCGCGAGCTCACGCGGCGCGAGCAGCCAGCGGAGCCAGTCGAGGGGCCATCGGGTGGCGGTCCGGCACCAGGGATCGGTGGCCTCCTCGCCCTGGCTGTTGCGGGGGACACCGCATCGGCGCGGGCCTGGGCCTGGTGCCGGATCCGCTCAGCCCTGCCCGAAGTAGTGCCCCTGCTCCATGTCCTCGATGCAGCCCCGGGTGCGCCGGCTCCCAGCCGAGCACCTTGCGCGTCACCTCGCTGGAGACCGGGTTGTCCACCCCCACGACCGCGCCGAGGAAGGCGAAGCGTTCGCCAGCGTCGGCTGCTGAGATGCTGGCCACAGGCACGCCGGCGCCGCGGCCGATGGCGGCGGCGATGTCGCGGAAGGGGATGCCCTCGTCGGCGACCGCGTGCAGCCGGGTCCCGGCCGCGGCGCCCTCCAGGGCCAGCCGGTACACCCGAGCAGCGTCGAGCGTATGGACCGAGGGCCACCGGTTGGCCCCGTCCTCCACGTACCCCGACACGCCGGCCTGCCGGGCGATGCCGATCAGGATGTGCGCGAAGCCGTGGTGGTCGAGCGAGCTGTGCACGATCGGGGGCAGCCGGACGACCGATGACCGCACGCCGTGCCCGGCGAGCCCGATCGCGAAGTTCTCCGCGTCGACCCGCGGGCCGCTAGAAGCGGAATCGGCCTCGGTGCCCGGCCGTCCGGTAATGCCCCCGAAGGGAAGCATGAGCGTGCCGGAGGTGATAACGAACGGCTTTCCCGTCCCTTCGAGCGCCGAGGCGAGCGCCTTGATGGCGGCGAGGTCGGCGGCGACCGCGCCGGCGTAGTCGCCGGCCCCCATCAGGTCGTGCTTAAAGGCGAGGTGGATGACGCCGTCGGCTGCCCCGGCGGCCTCGCGCAGCCCGTCGAGATCGTCCAGGTCACCGCGCCGGACCTCGGCGCCAGCGGCCGCGAGCGCCTCGGCCGAGCTGTCCGAGCGCGCCAGCCCCACGACCTGATGCCCCGCCTGCAGCAGCTCGGGCACGACCGCCGAGCCGATGTGCCCGGACGCGCCAGTCACGAAAACACGCATGGAAACCCTCCTGGATCAAATGATGTCACCTGGTGCCATCACTATAGCACGCCCATGTCACCAAGTGACATCCGCTAGTCTTGCCGCATGGGCAGATGGCAGCCGGACGCGCGAGCGCGACTGCAGGCCGCAGCCCTGGCCCTGTACGGCGAGCGCGGGTACGAGCAGACGACCGTCGCGGAGATCGCCGAGCGCGCGGGGCTGACGAAGCGAACGTTCTTCCGGTACTTCACCGACAAGCGCGAGGTGCTGTTCTGGGGCTCGGAGCTACTAGAGCAGCAGATGGTGGCCGCCGTTGAGGCCGCCCCCGCGTCAGCCACGGCTCTGGGCATGATCGGCGCGGCGCTGGACGCCGCCGCCGCCCGGTTCGAAGAGGCCCGTGAGTTCGCCGGCCCGCGGCACCGCATTATCGCCTCCAGCCATGAGCTGCGCGAGCGGGAGCTGATCAAGGCCGCGTCACTGGCCGCCGCCATGGCACGGGCACTGCGCGCACGGGGACTCGGCGACAGCGCCGCCACCCTTGCCGCCTGGACGGGCACGACCATCATGCACGTCGCTTTCGAGCAATGGGTCAACGACCCGGACCAGGCGCCGTTCCAGCAGATCGCCAGGGATGCCCTAGCGCAGCTCCGGGAGATCGCCGCTGCCGGATAACTCAAGGCCTCGCATCCCGAACGGGCCGCGGCACCTCACCCGCCGATGACCTCTGCAGGCTGCCAGGGGCATCAGCGACCGTACGCCGTGGGCATACGGTCTCGTCAGCCTTGAGCCTGCGACTCGGCCAGCAGCGCCAGGTAACCGCCCGCCACGATCCGCTGCGCCCGCACGTCATAACTGGCGGGGTCGTCAGGGGCGACAGTGGCCAGTCCGTCGACGTACCGGTTGAACATGCAGAAGGCCGCCGCGATCAGCACCGTGTCGTGGATCTCCAGGTCCGTGGCTCCCTCCGCGCGGGCCGCGGCCACGTCTTCTTCTGAGACCTTCAGCCCGCCTTGCTGTACGGCGGAAGCGATCCCCAGAAGGGCCTTTAGCTTGGCTGAGACCGGCGCGCTGGCGACGTCGGCACGCACTTCCTCCACAAGCGCCATGCCGCCGGGCAATTGTGCCGCGGCATAGGCCGAGTGCGAAGAACAGCAGTACTTGCAGTTGTTCAGCGCCGACACGTGGGCGGCAATCAGCTCACGCTCACCAGGGGTCAGGCTGCCGGGCCCGCGCAGCAGGACTTCGACCAGCTCGTTTAGCGGGCGAGCAGTCTCCGGCCGGAAACGGAACAGGCCACGTATTCCTGGCTCATCAGAGTTCAGCGTGATATGCGGCATGACTCCTCATTCACGTGTGGGAGAAATTTCACGATACACACCATAGGCGCAAGACAGCAACGGGACAACCTCCATGTTGCTCTGGCTCAGGCCTAGATAGTCGCCCATCGATGGTCGAGGCTTTTGGTGCTGCCTTTTGCCGTGACGGCTACTGTGTGACCTAGGCCGTCAACCCCCACGGCCGTCGGAAGCCAGTGTGAGGCGGCATCGGCATGAGCATCGAGGACGGCCTGTCCCCGGCCGGGGCGGGTCCCCTGTTCGGAGTGGAGGAGGAGTTCCTGGTCGTCGACCCGGTGACCAGGGCCGCGGTCCCGCAGGCGGAAGCTGTAGTGAACCGCGCCAAGACCATACTCGGCGCCCGGGTATCCGGTGAGGTCACCAAGCTGCAGCTGGAGACCAGGACGCTGCCCTGTCGCAGCGTCGGGGAGCTGCTTGGCCAGCTGATCGGGGCACGCGAGGTGCTGGGCGCAGCGGCTGAGGCCGAAGGGCTGGCGATCGTGGCCAGCGGTACGCCGGTACTAGGGGATGTGGTGCCGCCACCGATGACGGAAGGACCCCGCCAGGATCGCGGGACGGCGACCTTCCGAGGACTGCACGACGACCTGGCCGTCTGTGCAGTGCACGTGCACGTGGAGGTGCCGGATCGGGAGCGGGCGGTGCTGGTCAGCAACCACCTGCGGCCGCACTTGCCGACGATCATCGCGCTTGCCGCCAACTCCCCGTACTGGGCCGAGCGGGACACCGGGTACGCCAGCTGGCGTACCATCACCTGGGGCCGCTGGCCAGTGGCCGGCCCGCCCCCTTACCTGACCTCTGCCGCGCATTATGACGAGCTCGTCGGGGTCCTGCTAGAGGCCGGCGGGCTGGTCGACAAGGGCACGATCTTCTGGGACACGCGGCCCTCAGCGCGTTACCCGACGCTGGAGATCCGGGCGGCCGACGTGCCGATGACCGCGCAGGAATCAGCGCTACTCGCGGCCTTGGTCCGCGCCCTGGTAGCGACTGTCACTGTTGCGGTGGACCGTGGTGATCCGGGGCCAGTCATCCCGGGTGAGCTGCTGCGGCTCGCCTACTGGCGGGCGGCCCGCGATGGGCTGGACGGTGACGGCATCGATGTGTACACCGGACGGCCGGTACCCGCCGCGGAACTGGCCAGAGGGCTTCTCCAGACCGTGCGACCGGCACTGGAGGAGCATGGCGACCTCGATCTCGTCGCCGGCTGGCTGCGCAAGCTCCTCGGGGACGGGAGCGGGGCCGCGCGGCAACGCCGGGTCGCCGCGCGGCAGGGAAGGCTCACCGACGTTGTAGACCACCTCATCGCGCGCAGCGCGCCACGGCGGCCATCAGATCCCGCTCCCGTGGGCACGCCAGGAATCGGGGGTGCTTCGCGATAAGCGGAGCACGACGAAATATGCGCCGACCTCGGCTGCCAGCGATTCTAGGATGAGACGACGCACTGGCAGGAGGCATCCCATTGCCCGAAATCGTTCAGCACCCGATGCGGCCCCTCAATCACACCCGTATGACGTCGGCCGACATGGTCCGTGCCGCGAGCGCGTTCGCCGACCGGATGTCGGTGCGCCGGTCGGTGCGGGAGTTCTCGCCTGACCCCGTGCCGGAACAAGTGATAGAAGCGGCCATCCGGGCGGCCGCGAGCGCACCGAGCGGGGCCAACGTACAGCCATGGCGGTTCGTCGTGGTGACCAGCCCAGAGCGCAAGCGACGTTTGCGGGAGGCCGCCGAGGCCGAGGAGCGGGAGTTTTATGACCATCGCGCCACGGAAGACTGGCTCAGCGCCCTCGCGCCGATCGGCACCGACTGGCATAAGCCGTTTCTTGAGATCGCCCCCGTGGTGATCGTGGTGTTTGAGGTGCACCAGGGACCGAATAGCCCTCGGCCGTACTACGTCAAGGAATCGGTGGGCATCGCAGTCGGGCTGCTGATAGCGGCGCTGCACCACGCTGGCCTGGCGACGCTGACTCACACGCCCAGCCCGATGCGCTTCCTCAACGAAGTATGCGGACGGCCCGCAGAGGAACGCCCGTACCTGGTGATGCCGGTCGGGTACCCGGCCAGCGGCGCCGTGGTACCCGACCTGGCCCGTAAGACGCTCGCTGACGTGATGGTCGCGTGCTGACGTCCGCTCGGCGTGGCTATTTGAGGTCGCTCGCGAAGAAGGCCCTCAATGGGTCGATGTGCCGGTCAGGTCGGCGCCACTGCGCGAGTAGGTCCTCAAGCAGGTGCTGCTCGGCGATGAGCTCGGTGCCGCGGTAGCGCCGGACGACTGGATGGATGAAGGCGCTGTCGGCGGCCCGGTCCGGAACTGGATGCCGAGCGATCGCGAAAACATCCCCGTAGTCCTCGCGGCCCCAGCGCAGCGCTACCGTGTAGTAGTGCGGGGCGTCACGGAAGCGGGATACCGCGTAGTCCTCGGGCAGGTCGCAGTAGTGCCGGACCTGGCCGGTAACCTCGTCAAGCACCAGCACGTCACACAGGTACTCGAACTGGGTCCACAGCGCTGAGCTCCAGTTCACCCGGTCCAGCACGAGCGACGTCAGGAGCTCGGGGTCCGCTATCGTCACGTCATACGCCAGCGGAACCCCATCATAACGTTCACGCAGCAAAACGGTGAGCGCACGCAAGTTGTAGCGGAACCCGTCGATGAATGGCGATGACGCGTGACGGGAATCGCGGGCCTGGGCAATCGTGCCGGCGAAATAGAGGTCATCCACATTGGCTGACTGCCAGTCCGGGCGCAGCGCCGGGATCCGCCCGTCGTTGGTCATCTCAGGAAGGCATGTCTGGTCGAAGACCGTGGTGTCCATCCGGAAGCCGGTGCATCTGATTACCGACTCGTATTCCAGTACCGCCCGCTCCCCCTCCGCGTGCGTATAGGTGATGTGCGCCTCGAAGTGGTCGCCGACGGGGCGGATCTCGTCGATTGTGCAGTCCAGCACCGAATGCAGCGTCTTGAACTGGTAACTGTCCAAGATCGCGGCATACTGGCCGCGCACGTCGCCCGGGTGCTTGGTGTTCCACGCCAGGCGCAACGGGCTGCGACTGGCCAGGTGCACCATCGCCGCCTGCCCCAGAAGCGCCGTCGCGGTCTCGAAGGCCGAGTTGCCCTTCCCGATGATGAGGACCCGCTGGCCGGCGTAGGCCAGCGGGTCGACCTCCATTTCCTCGTAGCCGACGGCGTGCTCGATCCCGGTGATCGGCGGCACGTTCGGCTTTCCCCAGCCGGTTGCCACGATGACGCACCGGCAGCGCAAGGTGCCCTCGGACGTGCGTACGAGGAACCCGTCCTCGATCCGCTCGATCCGCTCCACAACCGTGTCGTAGCGCACCGCGAGGCGGTGTAGCCGCTGGAACTCCGAAAGATAGTGCACCAGGTCATCTGCTTGCGGGAAGTAATCGTCACTGAAATTAGGAAATAGTAGCTCGGGCGAGTCGTTCAGCAGAGAGTTCCAGTCCCAGCGGAGCCGGATCTCAGGGTCGGTGCTCATCGTGTGCACCTTATTGAGGGAGATCAACCGGCGATGACGGGGATATCGGCGGAAGAAATGCGCCGACGCGGCCTCCCGTTCCAGCGTCACGTAGTCGGCCCCCGCCTGCTGCAGAAAATAGCTCAGCTGGAGTCCGGCCGGGCCAGCGCCAATGATCACGTACTGATGTGCCTGCCATGAGCCGGTGGTCGCCGCGATGGTGCTGACCTCAGCCATGAATGCCTCCTGCCTGCCGCAGTCAATGCTGTCAACGTTGCAGACCGGGCAATCGGCTGTCAATAAGCGACATCAGACCATCTGGCTGCCGCTTTCAGGGCCCTGCCTTGCTGGAGCGGGCGGCCCGCTGCCGCGTACCGGACCGCGGCTGCTCGCAAGAGTTCCGGGTCGGCGGTCAGCAGGCCAGTGCAGTAGAGGGCGGTTGCCTGGCGGTGCGGGATGTCGGAACTGGCCGCCAGTTCCTCGGCTTGCTTGGCTATGGCCCTGGCGGTGTCCTCGTCACCGAGTTGCGTCGCAAGACGGGCGGCGTCGGCTAGGAGATCCTCCGCCTGCCCGGCCTCTTGAGTGCCGCCGTTGAGCCATCTCGTCAGCTCTGTGAGGGCTTGGCGCGCCCGGCCGGCACTCTCATGGGACAGGCTGCGCGCCAGGACCAAAGTTGGGACGAGCCGGGCGCCAATGCGCGCGGCGTACGGCTCGGCGGCGTCTAGGTGCGACCGCGCGGCCTCGTGGTCCCCGCGGTGCAGGCAGATCAGGGCCGCGATTCCCAGGTCGCAGCAGGCCGCCGCAGGCTCCTTGAGGTCTGGTTGGCCGGTGAGCGCCTCGGTGAGCGCCTCATCCCACTGGCCCGTCTCGAACATTATCTGAGCGTGCAGGTTACGCGCCTGCGACGCGCGAAAGGCGGCACCGGCCTGGTCCGCGAGCGAACTGGCCTGGTCGGCCAGCACCATGGCGTCGTCGTGGCGATCAACGCAGGTCAGCGTGTTCGCCTTGTTCATCAGCAACAGCAGCCGCAAGTCGATCAGCGTCGGCTCGCCGCCTGCCACCGCGAGTCCCCGGTCGTAGAGCCCGATCGCCTCGCCATGCCTGCCCTGACCGTAGGCGACAGCGGCCAGCGCGCTCAGCGCCCAGCCAACGGCCCAGCTGTCGCCAGCCTCTTGCCCCGCTGCCAGCCCCTGCTTAGCGACCTCGGCGGCCGCGTCTAGTGCGCCATCGTTGCAATGGGTCCGCGCGGCCATGACAAGCAGCCGGGCGCGCTGCCGCACAGCCAGTCCGGGAGAGGCGAGAGTCTCGCGCAGCGTCGCGAGGGATCCGGCGGACATGCCCGCGAGCATGCGGCAGCGCGCCAGCGTGCACAGCAGGTCCAGGCGCAGCTCCGGGTCCTCGGCCTGTCGCAGTGCCTGATCGGCGACCTGCTCGGCATCAGCCCGCTCGCCCAGGCAGTACAGCGCCTCGGCCAGCCAGCTTGCCAGCCGCACGTGCTCCGCCGAGCTATCCGCAACGCTCCCTACCGCTAGCCGCAGCAGCCGCGCGGCCACCTGGGGCGCCCCGCTGACCAGCAGCCGGGCGGAGCCAGCAAGCCACGTCAGCGTCCAGTCCTGTAGCAGGACTGACTCATCGTGGCCTCGCGCCCCGCGATCCGCCCCATCTCCCGGCCCGACTTCAGGTCCGTCACCCGCCGGGTGCACCGGGCCGTCAGCGAAGCTGTCTGCCGCTCGCAGCAGCTGGCGGGCTACGCGATCGGCTGGGGCGCCAGTGTGTGCCAGGGCGCGGGCGGCATCCAAGTGCCGTTCGGCTTGGGAGGCAGTTCCCATGCTTTCGTACAGCGCCCGGTGGATGAGCGGGTGCCGGAAGCACAGCCGGGTTTCAGAGTCGGTGAGCACGCCGGCGGTGCAGGCCTCGTGAATGGCGGGGACTAGGTCGGGGACGGCGCGGGCGAGGACGACGGCCAGGTCAGCGACGTCGAACTCGACGCCGAGGACGGTCGCCGCTTGCAGGATGTCCCTGGTGGGCGCAGACATGTAGTCCAGCCGGCTCGCGATAGCCGCCGCCAGTGACCGCGGTACCGCGCCTGCCCGGAGCGGGTCGACTGCCAGCGCGGCAACCCCGTCGGCGGTGACGGCGACGCCATGGCCGCGTCGCAGCGCGGCGACAAGCTCCGTCAGGTACAGCGGGTTGCCGGCCGCGTCCTGCGCGATGGCGAGAAGCCCCTCGTCGGGTGCGCCACCGACCATGGCCGCGACGAGCTCGGCCACGGCCGGCCCAGAGAGCGGGGCCAGGTCCAGGCGGATGGCGTCGTTCTGCGCACGGCGCAGCATGAACAGGTCGTCGCGCTGCGGAACGGGGCGCATGGCCGCGATGAGCAGGAGCGGCAGCTGGTGCGACAGCCGCGCCAGCCGGCCGAGCAGCCGCACGGTTGGCGGGTCCGCCCACTGGACGTCGTCGATGATGAGGATAGTGGGCCGGGTGGCCCCGTCGTCGCTGCTGAACTGGTCGATGATCAGCGCGAGGAGCTGTTCCCCCAGCGCGGCCAGCCAGCCGGCGCCTGGCTCAGCGGGGGTCTCGCCGCGCAGGATCTGGGCTATCGCCGCCCGGCGGGAGCCGCCGGCGCGATCATGCACGCGCAGCGCGTCGAGCAAAGGCAGGAACGGCAGCGCCTGGCCCAGCTCATCGCAGGTCCCCCGCAGCACCTGGCAGCGGGCGTTGTCGCTGAGCGCCGCGGCGTCGCGGAGCGCGGCTTGCACCAGCGCGGACTTGCCGATACCTGGCTCGCCCTCGACGAGCAGCGTGTTGCCGCGTCCGGCGGTGACCTGCCTGACCAGGTCCGCGAGCAGCGCGAGCTCGGTCTCGCGCCCGATCAGACCACTGGCCGACAAGTGCCCCGCACTCATTTCCGGCAAGGGATCACCCCCATGCCCGCTTCTTGCTGTTATTACTCGCAGTCGAGAGTGAAGTAGACGGCCTTGCCGCCAGGAGTGCGGTAGAAGCCCCAGTCGGTGGCAAGCGTGTCAACGAGGAGCAGGCCGCGGCCGGTCTCGTCGTCGGGGGCCATGTGCACGGGCCATGGGGTCGGCAGGTAGCGCGAGCGGTCGTGGACCTCGATGCGCAGCTGCTCGCCGGACCAGCTGACGGCAACCGTGACGGGGCTCTCCCCGTGGGTCAGCGCGTTCGTCACCAGCTCGCTGGTCAGCAAGACGGCGGTCTGCGTGGAGTCGTCGCCGATGGGCTCCTTGGCAGGCAGGTGGCGGTCCGTTCGGGAGTTGGCCAAGCGGGTGGCGGCGTTGGCGGCATTCCACGCGCGGACGCAGCGGCGGATGTGGTCGCGGGCCGCGCTGGCCGCGCGCGCGTCCGCGGGGAGCTGGATAGTCTTAGTCCACGTGTCGGCTCGCTTGCCGCGGGCGCGCGGGATCATGGAAGTCCAGGTGTCAGCGAAGGTCGTGGGGGCGGCGTAGACGCTGCCGTTACTGCCATTGCTTCCGTTGGTCCGGTTGCTGCTGGTCCGATTACCATTGGTCCGGTTACCATTGGCTCGGTTACCGTTGGCTCGGTCGAAGGCGGAGCCGGAGGCGGCGGGAAATGCGGCTTCGAAGGGGATGGTCACGCTCATCGCGGGTCCTTGGAGTGCTCGGCATTGCTGGCTGTGTGGCTGGAGTGCGGGGGTTCCTGCTAGGTATACGTGCGGCCGGGGCTATCGGTTCGACCGCGCGTGCACTGAGTAGCTGACTGCTTGCACCGTGTTGCAAGATCGCTTGCTGGCCAAGATGCTGATCAAATAGTCGTGAAAGTTGCATTGCAAGACATCGGTCACCTGACGTATCCGTCTTCGGCATCGACGTCTGCGGATCTACGCAGGCAGAAGCTACTTTTTCGATGCATCACTGGGCGCGGCTGGCCCTTGTGGCGGCGATTGTCACAGGTGTCCCTAGAGTCGGCCCAGTTCTTCATGCCCGCCCCCCTCACCCGTGCGCACGGGACGCCGCTGGCTTGCGGTGCGGCATCATCGGTCGTAGGCCCCCCTCACCCGTGCGCACGGGACGCCGATGCTGGCCGGGCCCCTCCTCGCGGCGACCGCCCTCGCCGTCTGGGCCGGCCACCGGGACGCTCATGGTAACCACCGTGGCGGCCAGCTTCGCGGTTCTCGCCTGCTATTGCGGGTCAAACCCGGTCCAGCGGGATATGGGGACCGGGCGGGAGCTCAACGCGAATGGTGTCGCAGGGGACGACGACCCCGCCGCGCTCCACGACGCCCATGATCCCGGCCCTGCGCACGAGCTCGCCGTTCGCATCGCGGGTGATGGCAACCTTCAGCAGGCCCGAACGAAAGTTATTGATCTGCTGGCAGGGGTTGCGCAAGCCCGTGACACGGACGACCGCCTGCTCGCCAAGGTGCAGGCGGGCATCGCGCGGCAGTGCCAGCACATCCAGCCTTGCGGTCAGGACATTCTCACCAAGGTTCCCCTGGGCCAGTTCGTATCCGTGCTCCCAGGCTTCATCGAAGAACTCGGAATGGATCAGGTGCACCTGACGCAGATTGGGTTGCGTGGGGTCCGCAGCTACACGAGAGCGGTGCTGCACGGTGATGCCGGCGTGCGCGTCGCCCTCGACGCCGAGGCCTTCCAGCAGTGTGATGGCCTCGCACGGCTGCTTGCTGAAGCGGTGTTGACAGTCCTTGCTGACACCCACGACGACGGGTGCGGCGGTCTCGTCCATAGTCATAGTCTTCCAGACCCCGCACCTCAATTACGACAATTACGACCTGAAGGTCACTAGCAGTGCGCTGATGTCCGTACGGCGTAGCGGCCTGGTGCTTACGTCAGCGGTGGCGTCGTTGCTGTTGCGCGCCTTTGCGGGCAACGCGCCACCACTGCTGCTATCGCAACAGCGATGCCCCGTTGCCCGCAAGCCTTGATGACAGTGGTGGCGCCATCGAGTACGTCGCTCGCGGGGCGAGCGTAGTACCCGCGGTCGGCTAGTGGCAGATGCCGCTGGCCGGGGCTCCGCGAACGGTGGCGGATCCCGACCGTATCGGGCAATTCAGATTGTTAACGTACACATGGGTGCTATATGTCGCCAATAGGACGTTGAGGGCGACAGGGGTCGCGCTTGTCCGGTCTATGCCTTAGTGCGCTTGAGTGAGTTCGTAAATGACGGCTTATAGCGGGGAAGCCTGGTGTAATCTCAGTCCATCAGCGACTATAGGGGGCTTTATGCCGTTGATGCCTGCAGACATGCATGAGAGGCACTTCAGCATCCCCAGGCTCCGGCCCGGCTACGACCAGCAGGAAGTCGAGCAATTCCGCGGCGTAGCCGCGCATGAGCTTAACGTGCTGCTGCAGCACAATGGGCGCCTCCGGACTGCCCTGGCAACGGCGATACAGCCCGGAATGAGCCATGACGACATAGTCCTGCCGCCCTCGCCATCCCGCCGCCTGATTGCGTCAGATATCCGGAATAAGCAGTTTTCCGTAACCAGACTCCGGCCCAGCTACGAGGTGGAGGAGGTCAACGAGTTCCTCGGCCAGATCGCGGTGGAGGTGAGCCGGCTGGACCGGGAGAACGAGGTGCTTGCGGCCACGCTGAGCGAGGTCCTGCCCGCCAGTCCCGATCCCGCCTCACGGCGGGACTCGCGACCCGACGACGACACCGGCCCGTTGCGACTCGTGCCGCGCTTCATGGACGCCAGTGCCCGCAACGGCCGACGTCGGTCGAAGGTGCCTCCCGCACCGAGCCATCAGCCCCTCGGCAGCCCGGTGCCGGCGGACGTGGAGGCTCTCGTCAGGGTTCCGGTGCCGCGCCCCCTCGTAGCGGCGCCCCTCATGCCCGGCGATCCCGCGCAGGTGGGCAAGTACAAGCTCACCGGGCGACTGGGGTCGGGCGGGATGGGCAGCGTCTTCCTCGGCACCTCCCCCGGCCGCCGGAAGGTCGCCGTGAAGATCCTGCTCCCCGAGCTCGCCAGCGACCAGGAGTTTCGCAGCCGGTTCGCCCGCGAAGTCACCGCGGCCCGCCAGGTCAGCGGGTTCTATACCGCCCCCGTCGTCGATGCCGACCCCGCCGCGGCCCGCCGTGGCTCGTCACCGCCTACGTCCCCGGGCCATCGCTGGCCGCTTCCGTCGCCGAGCACGGCGGACTGTGCCCGCTGGAGGTACGGGACCTGGGTGCCGCGCTCGCCGAGGGCCTTGAGGCAATTCACGAATGCGGCCTGGTGCACCGGGACGTGAAGCCGAGCAACATCATCTTGGCCGACGATGGGCCGCGGATCATCGACTTCGGCCTCGCCCGGCGCGACGGCACGACGACGCTGACCTCCACGGGCACGCTCATTGGCACGTTCCCGTTCATGTCTCCTGAGCAGATCAACGGCCAGCCGGTAGGCCCCAAGAGCGACGTGTTCGCGCTGGGATCCGTCCTCGCTTACGCCGCCACCGGGCGCAGCCCCTTCATCGCCTCCCACCCGGCCACCATCTTGCATCGCATCCAGTACGAGGAACCCAACCTGGGCACCCTGAGCGGACCGCTTCGCGACCTGATCTCCTGGTGCCTGCAGAAGAAGCCGGTCGACCGGCCGACCCCCGCCAAGATCATCACCAGGCTCACCTGCGACACGTCCTGACGGACGCGTCACGCAAGGCGGCGGTACATCACGTGCAGGCCTACCATGCCGCGGTCGGGGTGGTCGAAGGCTTCCGGCACCGTGCCGATCACCTCCCAGCCCAGTGACTTCCACAGGCGCACCGCCTGCTCGTTGGCCTCGACGACGGCGTTGAACTGGATGGCGCGAAAGCCGCGGCCGCGGTGCCAGCTGATCACGTACTCACCGAGCGCCCGGCCCACTCCCCGCGACCGGGCACGCGGGTCCACGATGAACGAGGCGGTGCCGACGTGGGCGCCGCGGCCGAGCCGGTTCGGGCCCATCTTCGCGGAGCCGACGATCGCGCCGTCAGCGACGGCGACCACGACGTGGCTCGGCGGTGGCTCCATCCACATCGACCGTGCCTGTTGAAGGCTCTGACCCACCGGGCAGGCATACGTCCTGCCCTCGTTCATGATCTGCGAGTAGAACGGGTAGATGTCCGGCCAGTCTTCATCGGTCGCGTCGCGAATCTGCAGCACGCTCCACAGGGTAAAGTGCCCCCGCAGTCAGGCACACCCCCCATTCGGGCTTCCTGGGCGTGCCCGCGATGGCCCCGCCCACGCCGTACATTCACAGGGGCCGCTGCTGTAAGCACTGCCTCGCGGGGATCGCGAGCCGCGTCCCTGGGGCTACCGCATGACGGGCCAGTGCCTGAGCCTGCGGACAGCGGCGTGCCCGCAGTTATCCGCCACGCACAAGGTGACGATGGCGGCGACGGTGCGCGTGCCCGGGCCAGGCACCTCCCAGTGGATCACCCGGTCCTCGCGCAGCGTGCGCTGGCCGCACCGGGGGCAGCAATCACGGACGGCATTGCCCCATGGCACCAGCGGGCCAGCAGTGAACCGCCCGAAGATCAGCGGCACCGTCAGCACGGCGACTACGACGCCTAGGCCGATCCCGACGTAGCCCACGGACGGAACCCGGGCCAGCACAAGGACCAGCCAGCAGGCTAGTGCCGCCAGGACCACGATCGCCGCGGCTTGCGCGCGCATCCCCTGACCTGAACGCACCCGCTCCCGCTCTTGCACCGCCGCCCGGATGACTATGTCCTCATCAGACGGCTCCTCGGGAGCAGGCTGAGTCACGCCGCCTCATCGCCTTCCGCGAACCGGCTTCCCCGCACGGGCCTGTCCCTAACGGTACGCTGCGGGCCGCGCCCGGCACCACCGAAAATCGCCGTGCACCCCGGGCGGCACAAGGCCCCTGACCTGATGCCCGCCGTCAGCCCTCGCTGACAGCGCTCTCGTAGGCGTCCATGATCAGCCGCAGCGCCGCGTCCGGGGAGCCTTGCGCCGTGTTCACCCACTCCGCGAGGCACACCGTCGTCGCTTCCAGGGCGGCGACATCGCCCTCGCTCCAGACGTGGCCGTACTGGTCGCGCCAGCGCTGCGGGCTGCCGTCCGTCGCGGCGGCGGTCACGAGCGCGATCATGGTCGGGATCGCTGACCCCGGCACCACCCGCTTCAGCAAGATCAGCCGGGGCAGCAGCATCCGCACGATCTGCGCGAGCGCGTCCGCCGCGGTGCCGCCGTCGCCTTCGCGTGCCGCGCAGGCCCACTGGGTGATGACATAGACGACCGTGCAGTATCCGTCCAGCAGGTCCCGGGCATCCTCGGCGCCCGCGATGACGGGCATCTGCGGCGGCTGTCCGCCGGGCATCGCCTCACCCGGTGTCTCGCCACCCGACCAGGCTTCGATCGTGCGCTGGATCACGCGCAGCCGCGAGTCAACCTGCAAGATCGCGGTCACCACATCACCCACTGGCCCATCACCAAGCGCGTACACCGATGCGCAGCCCTTCCGACCCGAATCGCAAACCAGGCCTCCCTACCCGTTAACCGATATACCCAGCCAACGCTCCCCAGACTCGAAGCGCCGGCCCGGGCGATCGCTGTTATGTTTAGTCTCGGTGATGAGGGGGGTTGGCCCGGCTGGCCTGGCGGCTCGCAACCGCTGATCCGGCCGCGTCAGGCTTACGGTAGTTTGCATGAACGCGCTGTTTGCGGACAATGGGTACGAGGCTAGCCCAAGATCTCATACTCGCAGTCATTGGGGGTGACGGGCGGTGAAGTGGGGTCGCCCATGGCGTCCGGACACGACGGTTGGCGGTAAGCCAGGCAGAGATCCTGGCCGCCCGCCAGGGCTGGACGATGCCCTGAAGAGAGCCGTCGAGCAGACCGCGGGCTACTCGCCCCTGTGCCGGCACGGCGAGGTGATGCAGGCACTGGGCCGGTCCCTGGCCGAGGATGGCCGGACGGCGGAGGCCGCCGACGTGCTGCGCCGGGCCGTCCTGGCCTTCCGCGACGACGGCGACACGTCACGGACGGCGGGGGCGCTGACCGACTGGGGTGTGTCCCTCACCGGCCTTGGCAGGATCGAGGTCGCCCTCGCGGCGCACGAGACCGCGCTGGAGATGGTGCGCCAGCTTGGCGACTGGCGTGCTGAGGGGGTTATCTTGACCAACCTGGGCGTCGCCCTGTCGTCCGCCAAGCGCTACGAGGACGCGGTCGACGTCTTCGACCTTGCGGCCACCTTGCTGACGGTGGCCGAAGCGTCCGCCCGGGAGGCGATGGCCCTGGGCGGCAAGGGCCGGGCACTGGCGAAACTCGGCCGCTACGACGAGGCTGTGGCCACGCTGGAGGCCGCGGCCGAAGCGTTCCGCAAGGCGGGCGACACGCGGCACGAGGGAGAACTACAGGCCTACCTCGTCATCACGCTGCAGCGAGCCGGCCGCTCTGCGGACTCAGAGGTCCGGGCCGAGGTCGCCATCACCGAGCCCCTGCACCTGGAGGCCATCCGCGCCTCGTAGCGCCGACGTCCCTTCCTGGACGGCGGTCTCAGCTGGCACCGGCTGCGTAACGAACGAGGCTGGTCCAGATTTCAGCCATGCCCGTCCTGAAATGCGGATCGGTGACCGTCCCGTCTGAGCCGATCGCCGACCGGTTCACCGGGATGTGGCGGCAGGCGGGCTCGACCACGGCCGCGCCCACGTACCCCAAGACAGTCGCCAGGGTCTCCTGCGCGCCCTGTCCCCGGTTCGCGGCGGCGACGTTGACCCAGGCGACGGGCTTCTCGTAGAGGTCGCCACCGCCTACCGTCCAGTCGAGAAGGTTCTTGAGGCTGCCCGGCAACGTCCCCGCGTACTCGGGAGTGCAGAACAGCACCGCGTCCACCCCGCCGATCTCCCGCCGCAGCTGCGCGACCGGCTCCGGGACGAGCTCGCCGTCGTGATCAGGGTTGAACGCGGGCAGGGCGGCAAGGCCGTGAAACAGCACTGCCGTCACCTCGCGGGGCGCGAGTGCCGCCGCGGTCACCAGCGCGGCTGTGTTAATCGAGCCGGTCCTGGTGCTTCCCGATACCAGCAAGACCCTCATGCCCCTCCTCCAGATCCACTAAGCCGACCCTCATCGAGACTCGGTTCCTAGCCACATCGCGGGTCGCGACCTGGCTCAGCTTAGCGATGGCCCGGCCTGGGTCTGGCCGGCCGAGTGCCAGCTGGACCGGCTGTCGCTGACCGTCGGCAGCTACTGGGGCCACACATGGGACTGGGGCTGGCCTAGGGACCGTCGGGGGCGGCGTCTTCGGCGGGAGGGTCGTCGTCGGGCCTGCGGGGGACGTTGCGGGCGGCGGCGGCCAGCCGGTCGGCGAGTGCGATGACGAGGCCCCGCAGCTCATCGGGTTCCTCGATCACGAAGGGCAGATCGAGCGACGCGAGCAGCGGCGGCAGCCAGTCAAGTCGCTCGGCCCGCATGTCGACGCGGACCCACCCCGCGGCCTCCGCGGACGTGCCCGTGGCGAGCGGAGAGCTAGCCACCTCCGCGATGCTGGCGGGAAGCCGGGCGCGGACCTGCCCGGCAGTCCCCTGGACCCAGACGATCACGTGATGCCGGTACGGAGCGGTGGCGAGCCCTGACAGGACGCGCTGCGCCGGATCCAGCCCGGCCGGGGGCTCGAACGAGCCGGGCAGGGCCCTGGCGTCGGCGATGCGGTCGAGCCGGAACGTCCGGTCCTCGCCGACCTGAGGATCGGCGCCCGTGACGTACCACCGGCCCGAATGGGCGACCAGCCCGTACGGGTGCAGGGTTCGCTCGCTGCGCCGGCCGTCGGCCGCGGTGTACCTGATCGAGACCGGTCGGTGATGGCGCACCGCGTCGGCGATGGCCAGCAAGACCGGGGCCTGCGGGATGCCGGGCTCGCCAAGCGGGGTCGTGATCGGCGGGGCCGTGAAAACCAGCGAATCGAGTACGGCCTCCAGCCTGCCAGCGAGCCGCTCCGGCAGTACCCGCCGGATCTTGGCCGCTGCGGTCTCGCTCGCCGTGCCGGTCGCGGTCATCAGTCCCGCCCGGCGGGCGGCCACCAGGCCGAGCAGCACGGCCAGCGCCTCTTCGTCGGACAGCATGAGCGGGGGCAGGCGGTACCCGGGGGCGAGCCGGTACCCGCCATAGCGGCCGCGCACCGACTCGACGGGCACGTCGAGGTCGACGAGGTGGTCCACGTACCGCCGCACGGTCCGCTCGTCCACACCGAGCCGATCGGCTAGCTCGGCCGCCGTCCGGGTGCCGCCCGACTGCAGGAGCTCTAGCACGGTCAGCACGTGAGCGGTGGGCCGGGCCATGCCCTCAAATTAGCAGACAATACCGGGCGGCTTCTGTCCGGTATTTGTCATAGCGTTCCAGACGTAAGGACACCCAAGTCACGGAGGTCACCATGGACTTCATCTCTGTCCGCATCATCACGGGCGACGTCGCGCGCCTCATCGGCTTCTACGAGCAGGTCACCGGAGTGCCGGCGAACTGGTACGGCGAGGACTTCGCCGAGCTGCGAACCGCCCATGCCACCCTCGCGGTCGGCGCCGAGCGCACCGTTCCGCTGTTCGCGCCTGGCGCCGCGCGGCCGGCCGACAACCACAGCGTGATCATCGAGTTCCTCGTCGACGACGTCGACCGCGTGCATGAGAACCTGACCAGCATCGTCGGTGACTTCGTGCAGGAGCCCGCCACGATGCCGTGGGGTAACCGGTCGCTGCTGTTCCGCGACCCGGATGGCAACCTCGTCAACTTCTTCACGCCCGTTACCCCGGCCGCCATCGAGAAGTTCGCCCGCTGACAGCGCGGCCGTCCGGCAGGAGCCTGTCCATTAACTGAGCGTGCGAAAAGGAGAACCTCAGCGTGATCCGGTGGCCCTAAATCGGTAGAACCAACCTGACCATCCAGGGCAACCGGATGAACGTCATCAGCAAGGAGGTAACGGGCTGGGCGGCGATCATCGCCGTGCCGACGTTCATTACCGGGTTCTACGGCATGAACGTGCCTTACCCCTACTTTGGCCGCGCTCTAGGGTTCTCCATCGCGATGTGCCTCATGATCGTCTCGATGGTCGTCCTCTACCGCGTCTTCCGCAGCCGCGACTGGCTGTAAGCCCGCACTCAGCTGGATCTCCTGCTCCGCGGCGAGCCAGTCTGGCAAGGGGTCGCCCCAGGGTTGTCTGCGGCCGAGCCAGTGGAGGTACGCCTTCTCCCGGATGACCTGACGGCGTAGGCGCCGGTCCACGTCGCCTAGCAACACGTGGCGGTGGCCGTCATGCCGGCCGTAGCAGATATCCGCCTCGGCGGCGAGCCAGTCCGTGTCGGCGTCGCCCGCGGACCCGCCACGATTGAGCCAGTGGTAGTAGGCCGCCTCCTCAACGAGTTGGTGCATCAGGAACTCGGCTCCGACCCAGTCATCGCCAGGGCCTCCTGCTGCGCGTTCGTGTGCACTGTGGCGGATCTGGGACCGGCAGTAGGCCAGCTCACGAACGGTCAGTGCCATGCCCATGGCTCCTTTCAGGCGAAATCTTACATTTTCAGACCGAATCTTCCATGGTGATCGCCGCTGCGGCCGGCAGGCGCCGGAGTTCTTCGACGATCGTGAGCCGGGTCGACTCGATCAGCTTGCTACCGGGCCCCGCCTGACCGGGCGGGACGGCGTCTGGCATGTCTTGCAGGACCTCCGTCAGGATCCCGCGGCGCTGAAGCCGGCGGTCGTCCTCGTTGGGGCGGCCACCGGTCTCCAGATCTGCCCACGCCTGCTCCATGGTGTTCCGGGCGTCCTCGTCGCGGCCTGCCTGGAGCAGGCAGAACGCGATGGAGAACTCGATGAGGACATGGTCGGGACCCGATTCGGGAAGCGCCTTCCGGAACTCGAAGACCGCCCGCAGCGGCTCGCCGAGCCGGGCCAGGCACGATCCCCGCACGTCCGGGGCGACCGTCCCCCGTTCGCCGCCGCCCTCCGTGGTGGCCAGCAGTTCCTCGCACGCCGCGCGGGCCTCGTCGGACCTGCCTGACCGCAGCAGCACGCGGATCCTGCCCTCCGTGCTGGAGTACAGCGCCGGTTCCAGCTTGAGCGCCCGTTCGAAGGCGCTCCTCGCTCCTTCGAGATCGGCGGCGCTGCGCAGGAGGGACCAACCCAGCAACTCCTGCTTCCGCCCGTCCAGCGGGTCGTGGTCGACCGCCTCCCCGGCCTGCTCCGCAGCTTCGGTGTAGGCGCCGGCGTGGTAGTACAGCCAGCCGAGAAGCCACCGGGCCTCCGCGTCGTCCGGATGCTCCCGCGACCAGCCGTGGAGCCGGCCCGCGACCTCGGTGAACCGGTCGGCGAGGATCCGCGCGACGCAGCCGTCGTACCACGCCGTCGGATCGCGCGGGTCGCGATAGGCCTGATCGAGGACACCGATCGCCTCCTCATACCGCGACTCGTCCAGCAGGAGCCGGCCTATGGCGTGGTAGACGTCAGGTGTGTAGCCCGCGTCCGCCAGCCACAGCGCGGTGTCCAGGGCCTCCTGCGCCTCCCCGACCCGGCACGCCTGGCGCAGCACCTCGCCGTACTCACACCATAGCCGGGCGTCGGACTTGCCGACCGGGGTGCCTACGGCGCGTTGCCACCGGTGGATCGCCTCGCGGATGCGGCCCTGGGCCACCAGCAAGTCGCTCAGCGCGTGCACCCGGCCTGTATCACTGGGGTCTTTCGCCAGGTCCTCCGCTAGCTCCCGCTCCGTCTGAACGAGGATGTCCGCGGGCTGCCCGCAGGCGGCCAGCAGGCGCAGGGTCGAGCCGTACCCGCGCCACAGGGCCGGTGCGCGCGCGGCGTCCGCAGACCGCGCCGCCCTTCGGTACCTGCCGACCAAGGCGGCGTAGTCCCGCCGCTGGATCAGCAGGTCATGCAGGACCCGGAGCGCGAACGGGTCGGTGGGGTCGCTCGCGAGGCAGCGCTCCAGGTCGGTCTCGGCCATGCCGGGCTCGTTCCGGCTCAGGTGGACGGCGGCGCGGCTGGACAGGCTGAACAGATTGCCCGGATGGTCGTGCAGGACCTGGTCGAGCTGGCAAAGGGCCTCCTCCGGTTCCCCGAGCAGCCGGTGGACCTCTCCCAGCCAGGCGCGGTCCCGCCAGCGGGTCGCCTCGGCCGCAAGCACCTCGGTGAGCAGTTCCTTCGCCCGTTCCAGCTGTCTCAGCTGGAAGAGTACCCGTGCGTGCAGGGCCAGGACGTTCAGATCGCGGTGGCTCCGGCGCTCAGCGTCGACTAGGGCGTCCAGCGCCTCCTTCTCCCTGCCCCCTTCCAGCAGCGCGTTGGTCAAGGGCCGCAGCACGTCCGTGGCGAGTGCCTCGGGGTCGGGGATCCGGCGCAGCGTGGCGAGGGCCTTCTCCCGCTCGCCGTGCTCCAGCAGCGCGGCACCGAGCCTGGTCATTGCCTCCACCCAGTTCTGCCGGCCCCGGCCGGGCGTCCAGTCGACCACTTCCTGAAGCTGGACGATCTCCGCGGGGCGGTCACCCGTCCCGCAGTAGGCATCGGCCAGGTAGAACCGGATCTCAGCGTCACGCGGCCGCAGCGCGACGGCTCGCCGCAGGTCGGCGACGCCGTCGGCGGTACGGCGCAGCTGCAGCAGCACCCTCCCCCGACCGGCGTACAAAGACCCCGCCCGCGCGTCGTCCAGCTTGCCGCTCGCGATCGCGGTGTCGAAGTGGGCCAGCGCCTCCTGAGGGTGCCCGCTCCGATGGCAGACCTCGCCGAGAAGGATCTCCGCGCCGACGGGGTCGGACGGCCTAGTACGCAGGAAGTCGGTCAGTCTCTGCCTGGCCAGCTCGACCGAGTTCACGTCATCACGCCTGAACAGAGCCGTGGCCAGGATGACCGTGGCCCGCCCCAAGCCGGGATTTTCGGCTAGGACGTCGTTGGCGAGATCGGCCGCGAATTGGAGTTCACCGATGTCGGCCAGCAACTCGGCCGCATCGAGCCTGGCCTGCGCGCCGATGGGCAGCTCCGCGGTCTGGCTCAGCAGGTCTGCCGCCTCAGCCTCTAGCCCGGCCTCGGCCAGGACTCGAGCCGTCTCGATGAGCAGCCCGGCGTCGTCAGGCCTGGCCGCGACCGCGCTCCAGTAGCCGGCCACGGCGCGTTCACGGTAGCGCAGCGCCCGTCCGAACGTGCCCGCCTCGTCGAGGATCCGCCAGGCCCGTGCCCAGCGGCGGGCGGCCACCGCTGGATCGGGGGACGCCGCCTCGGTGAGCTCGGCCAGCCAGCTCCACGCCTGCCAATCCCCGGGCGCTCGCCGCGCTGCCTCCTCCAGCAGCCGGTACGCCGCATCCCGGTCACCGGGCGCACCCCGGTCACGCCGTGCGGCGGCGCGGTAGCGCCTGACGTCAGGACTGTCCTGGCCAAGCTCTAGCGCCCGGTCCAGCACCGCCACTGCCCGTGTGTACTCGCCGATCTCCTCCAGGGCAATACCGTAGTCACCCATGGTCACGCCCATACTTTCGAGCCGGTCGGCGGGCAGCCGCTCGAATACCCGGACGGCCTGGGCGAAGCACTTCTCCGGCAGCTCGCCGCGCACACGCCAGGCCAGCCCCAGCAGGGTGTGCGCGGACCCCAGGACCTCCGCGGCCTCGGTGCCTGGCACGTCCGCAAGTCTCCGCACGAGCATCTGGGTGATCTGCGAGGCTCTCAGGGCGTGCCCGCCGATATAGGCGCTCCGGGCGCGCTCGAGCTCGTCGCCGGGCATGAGGACGCCGTGTCCCGCAGCCGGCTGGGCTGGTTCGTCGGGGAATCCCGGGATCTGGGTCATGGCTTCTGATCACCTTGCTTCGCCACGGACTGCTGGGGATAGGCCCCGTCGTACAGCCTGCGACGCTGGCGTCGCAGGGCCGACTGGGCCAGCAGAGACTGGTCGGCGGATTCCTTCACCCACCCCTCGATCCGCTTGATCTTCTCGATCCCCTCCGCGCCAGTCTCCGGCATGTCGACGCGGAGCTGCCAAGCGGCGGTCAGCAGGTCGAGGATGGCCTGCGGACCCACGGCCTCCGGCTTGTCGCCGTCGTCGCACAGGTCCCGGAGTGCCATGGAGCTGGTCCACCGGTGCGGGCTGAACGCCTGGAACTCGCGGGCGGTGAGGGTGTCCAGGGCATGGTCGAGGAATTTCTCCAGGCCCTTGGGGGGCTGGGCGTCGGCGTCCGCTGGCTCGTCGGCCTCCGATTCCCAGAACGTCCGCAGCTTGTCTACCGCGCCGCGGTAGCGCGCGTCGTTGCCCAGGTCGCCGTCGGGTCCGGGGTTCGTCGGCCCGCTGGAGGAGCCGGAGCCAGCGGGCCTGCGGCCGTGGCCTGGCCCTTTGAGCCGGTCGAGCACCGCCAGGATAACCCTGGCTCGGTCGGCGTCGCGCGGCTGGTCCGGGTCTGGCTGGCTGTCGTGGAACGGCCGCAGCCGGAGCCGTATGACGGCGTGGGCGTAGCAAAGGCCGAGCGTGTAGGTGGCGAAGACGTCAGCGAGGAGGCTCGCGCGCTGGCCGGGCCGCATCTCGTACTCCTTGTCCTCCTCGAGCAGCTTCGCCAGCTTCACGTTGGTGGGGGGGACCTTGAGGCCCACTTCGTGGCCGACCAGCGGGATGCCCCAGATGGTCCACTCCGGGAATCCCAGCTTGATGACGCTCTGCAGTACCTGACCGAGAGCGGCCTGGTTGGCCGGCACCACGAGGGGGCCGCCCAAATGACCCTCGTACAGCTCCTCCAGCAGCTCATCGGTCATGGAGCAGATCCGGTCGTCCAGCGCGTTGTCGCGGATGGCGAGCCCGCTGACGAAGTCCACGTACTCTGTGAACAGGGGGCGGACCAGGAATTCGATCCCGTCGAACTCCTTCCAGCGATCGCGGTACCCGCCCGGGATCTCCAGCTTGCCCCGGAGCTCGGCGATCTCCGAGGTCACCAGTCCGCAGCGACGTGTGATGTGGTTCCCCAACTCGTCCTGCTGTGCCGTGCCGAGGCTGACGAACCCCTTGACGAGCTTGTTAATCCCCAAACTGGCGTTCCTGTTGCTGCCAGCGACGATGCCAATCGTCTTGATGATCTCGTTGATCAATCCCTTGAGGGACTCAGAATCCGTGCAATCGCAGATGTCGGGAACCGGATCACTCAGCGACTCGTTGCTCTCGACGTGGCCGCTGATATGTATGGCGATCGATTCGACCCGCTTCAGCGGACCGGCTACGGCACGGAGCGAGGCCTGGATGTCCTCAACCTCACGAGTTGCTGTTATGGCCCTCTCGACCGTGTCACGAACCTTCCTGATGTCCTCGTCCAGGGTGTCCAGCCTGGCGTACAGCAGCCCAGGTCCGGGGGACGGCTTCGCGGTCAGGACGACAGGCTCACCCATCATGCCTCCACTAGTTCGCAGTAGCCGAGGAATCGCCGCTCGGCCGCGTCCACCTCGTCGCAGGTGTGATACGCGGAACTCAGCCGCCATTTCCATCCGGCGTTGAGGACGTGCGCGACGGACCACTCGCCGGGCGGGCCTTCGGCGGCTCCGGGCCACCGGTCGGCCAGCCATCCTCGGTCGTACCGGAGGCCGGTGACGCCATCGAGGGCATCGGCGATCTCGCCGACCCAGCGCCCGACCACCCGCAGGCCGTCCGCTGCCAGGCCCGCGCACGGACCGGCGACAGCGTCCCACAGTCCTGCCACGTCGTCGGCGACCACCTCCAGGTAGCCGCCGTCATGGCTTCGCGCGGACATGACGCGGAGCATCTCGATCATCGCGGCCACCCGGAACTGCCAGGGCGGATGCTCGGAGTGGAGGCGGTCGAAGTCGTCGGGCGGGATCCGCAGCGCGACACAGCACCAGGGGTAGGCGGGCCCGACGGCATAGGTCGCGAAGACGTCCGCCACCAGCTCCGCGACCCGCCGCCGGCACTGGTCCTCCCGTTCGGCGAACACGGGCCGCCACAGCACCTGGTGGCGGGACTGCTCGGCGGCGAACCCGTCGGCGGCCTCGCGGAGCGGCAACAGGTCACCGGGGTCGACGGCGGCGGGACCCGCCAGGACGTGGTGACCGAACTCGTGAGCTAGGACCGGCAGGTCCCAGAACCCGGCACCGGGATACCGGAGGCGGACGAGCCCGATCAGCGGAGCCAGGCTCTCCCAGCCGAGCTCGAACTCCTGGCCAGTGAGGGGCGGATCAGCGACGCCGGTCCGGTTCGCCAGCTGCGTCAGCAGCCGGTCAGCGGCGGCCCACGCGTCCGGGCGGCCGTTGCCGTCGGCGTGCAAGAGCCTGCCGATCGCGTAGCAGAAGACCTCCCGCTCGAACCTGCCGGCGTCGGCGGCCGCGATGGCTAGCCGCTCCCACCCGTCGCTCCCCCGCGCGTCCTTGATGCCGGTGAGCTCGCGGCGGTGCCGGTCGTACGTGCTGCGCAGACTCGCTAGCTTCGGCGGCATCAGTCCGGCCCGGTGGGAGGCGAGCAGTGCCCAGACCCGTTCCAGGGCGCGCAGTTCCTCCAGCGCGCGCAGCTGGAGCAGGTCCGGGTCGCTCATGGCCGGACCTCACATGCCGTCCGGACGATCCGGCCGACGCCCTCGATGGGCCAGTGCCCGGAGCCGGCGTACTCGAGGGAGAGCCCCAGCGCGGCACAGGTCACGGTGAGCAGCAGTACTGGCACGACCAGTGCCGCCTGCGGCACGGCCACCGCTGGCGCCACCAGTCCGGCGACCGACAGCGACAGGATTGCCGTGATCGAGTGGTGCGCCCAGCGCATCTGCCGCGCGTAGCGGTGCTCCAGCTTCATCAGCTCTGCAGTGCCACCGTCCAGGCAGGCCAGATCCAGGCCCGGCGCGGACAGCCACCCCTCGATCCTCTTGCTGGTCTCGGGCACGCCAAGGACGACGGCCACGACACCGCGCAGGTCGGTGGCGGCCAGCAGGTCGCTCACCTTCTCCTTGAGCTCGTCCAGGTGACTGGCTTGAAGCAGCCGGACGAGCCTGCCGAGGACCAATTCGATCAGCCTGTTGGCGACCGCCGCCGCCTCACCGGCCCACTGGCCCAGCCTGGGTTCGCCGCCGACGGCGCTGAGCGCGTCCGGGACCGTGTGCCGCGACAGGTTGTCGGATACGCGACGTAGAAACCTGGCGGTCTCCTCGAGAATCGCCTCCAGCGTGTCGCCCGCCTGTTGCCGCAACTGGTCGGCGGCGGCCCCGGCGGTCGGCGACACCGGCACGTTCGGCGCGAACCCGGAGGCCGTGGCCTGCGCGGCCTCCTCCAGCGCGCGGCTCGTCTCCGTCAGCTCGTGCGCCGACGCCGCCAGCTCGGCCCGCGCGCCGGGCTTGGCCCCCGGCATGGTGGCGCGGTCCGCGGCCAGCAGTGTGCCGGCCACGGTCAGCCGGGCCAGCGCCAGGCCGAGTTCGTCGGGTTCGGTACCGAGCTCCGCGCGCCGCCGCGGGCACGCTCCACCAGCGCGCTGATCGCCTCCGTGGCCGGCTGCCCGGCATCGAGGCACTCCCGCAGGGATTTCGCCCCGGCGGCCACCGATCGCATATAGGACGACGTCGTCGCAGGTGCAGTCATATCAGCTGACACCATGGTCTCCCCCATACCTGAGTCCCGTGTAATCATCCTTACCACCCGCCGGAATGGTGATTCCAGGGACTTAGGTCCTCATCGCTCCTGTCTCGGGAATCGTCCCCGCCCGCTACCCGGTCTCTTCCGCGCCGGGGCCGGCGCGGCCGCCGGAGGATCTTCTTGTCGAACTTGCCGACGCTGGTGGTGGGGATCCGGTCGATGGCCTCGATCCGGTCGGGCAACTGCCACCGTGCCCAGCCTCGCGCCTCCAGGTGGGCGCGGACCGCCTCCCGGGTCACCGGGGCTGTGCCGGCCGTCACGATGAAGGCGAGCGGGCGCTCCTGCCACTTCGGGTCGGGGATGGCCACCACGGCCGCCTCGGCGACTCCGGGCATGGCCATGATGTCCGCCTCCATGTCGACCGAGGAGATCCACTCCCCGCCCGACTTGATGAGGTCCTTGGACCTGTCGGCGATGACGAAGTAGCCCTCGGGGGAGCCGATCGCCACGTCGCCGGTGCGGAACCAGCCGTCCTCGCCGAACTGCTCCGCCCCGGTGCCCTTCCAGTAGCCGCCGGCGACCCAGGGGCCGCGGACGTACAGGTCGCCCATGGTGGCACCGTCGAAGGGCACCTGCGTGCCGTCAGCGCCGCGGATGGAGACGTCGACGCCGGGGAGCGGGAGGCCGGCCTGCGTGCGCACCCGCGTGGTGAGTCGCTCGTCCTCCCACTCGCGCATGGCGTGCGTCGGCCAGGCGACGCTGGCCAGCGGCGAGGTCTCGGTCATCCCCCAGGCCTGGACGATCTCGATGCCGAACTCGCGCAGGTACCGCTCGATGAGGGCGCGCGGCGGCTGGCTGCCGCCGCAGAAGATGTGCCGCAGGGCGGGCAGCGGGCGCGGGCTGCGGCTGAGCTCGTCGGCGAGGGCCAGCCAGACCGTGGGGACGCCGGCGGTGACGGTCACCTGCTCCTGCTGGCACATGTCAGCCAGCGCCACCGGGTCCAGCGGCCCGGCCAGGAAGACCTGCTTGGCGCCCACCGCGACGGCCGCGTGCGGCATTCCCCAGGCGTTCGCGTGGAACATGGGGACCACCGGCAGCGCGCAGTCCCGCGGGCCGATGCCCATGCCCGCCCCGGAGCTGACCGCGAACGAGTGCAGCACCGTGGAGCGGTGCGTGTACACGACGCCCTTGGGCCGGCCAGTGGTCCCGGATGTATAGCAGATGCCCAGCGGCGCCCGCTCGTCGATCTCCGTGCGCGGGTAGCTGCCCGGCTCGCCGCTGATCAGCTCCTCGTAGCTGAGCACGCCGGGCAGCGAGGTGTCCGGCACCGTGTCGGCAAGGACCACGATGTGCCGCACGCCGCGCCGGTCAGCCTGCGGCACCTGCTCAAGCAGCGGCAGCAGGTCAGCGTCGAGGAAGATCGCGCGGTCGTCGGCGTCCGCGATGATCCAGCCGAGCTCGGCGGGCGACAGCCGCACGTTGAGGGTGTGCAGCACGCGCCCGGTGCAGGGCACGCCGAAGTAGCACTCCAGGTGCCGGTAGCTGTTCCAGCCGAGCGTCGCGACCCGCTCCCCCGCCGGGATGCCGAGCCGGTCCAGCGCGTGCATCAGCTGCTGGGACCGGCGCGCGAAGTCCCCGTACGTGTAGCGGTGCACGTCGCCGGCCTGGAGGCGGGTGACCACCTCGGTTCCGGCGAAGTGCGTGGACGCATGGCTGAACAACAGCCATGAGGTGAGCGGTACATCCATCATGGTCATGGGTGAGGCATTCTCCGGTTCATTGGGCGGTATCGCTGGAATTATCGCTCGCCGGGTCCTGGCGACCGCGCCCGCCACGCTCGGCGACGCCCAGGTGAACGCGCACCTCCTGGCTCGCGGCGAGCTCGGCGGCCGGGGCCTCGTACTCGATGCGGCCCTTGCTGAGGATGTAGCCGCGGTCGGCCAGGTGCAGGGCGAACAGGCTGTTCTGCTCGCTCAGCAGGATGCTCATCCGCTCGGCCTTGATCAGCTCGATCCACTTCCGCATCTGGCCCACGATCACCGGGGCGAGCCCTTCGGTCGGCTCGTCGAGCAGCAGCAGCTTCGGGCGCGCGAGCAGCGCCCGCGCCAGCTTGAGCATCTGCTGCTCCCCGCCGGACAGGAAGCCGGCCCGCCGTCCGCCGAGCTCCTCCAGCCGGGGGAAGGTGGCGAGCACCCGAGCCAGCGTCCACGGCGGCAGTTGCGCCGCGTCCTCGCCGCGCGCTGGCTTGCGGGCGCCGCGCAGGGCGAGCTCAAGGTTCTGCCGGACGGTGAGCGAGCTGAAGCACCGCCTGCCGCTGGGCACGTACGCCACCCTGGCGCGGGCGATGCGGTGCGGCGCCAGCCGTGAGATGTCCGCGCCGTCCAGCAGTACCTGGCCACGCCGCAGCCGGGTGAACCCGGTGATGGTCCGCATGGTGGTGGTCTTGCCGGCCCCGTTACGGCCGAGCAGGGCCACTACTTCGCCCTCGCCCACGGTGAGCGAGATCCCCTGGACGACGTGGCTGTCCCCGTAATAGGTGTGCACGTCCTGCAGAACTAGCCTCATTCCTCGCCTCCCAGGTAGACCTCGGCCACCTGCGGGTCCGCCTGGACCTCGGCGGGCGACCCGTGGCATATCACGCGGCCCCGGTGCAGCACGGTCACCTCGTCAGAGACGCCGAACACGATGTCCATGTCGTGCTCGGACAGCACGACGGTCAGGCCCCGCGCCCGCGCCAGGCCGGTCACCAGGTCGACCATCCGGCCGGTCTCTGCGGGGGACATGCCCGCGGTTGGCTCGTCAAGCAGCAGCAGCCGGGGACGCGTCGCCAGCGCCAGGGTGACCTCAAGGACCCGCTGGTCACCGTGGGAGAGCGTCTGGGCCTGCACGCCGGTGGCCTGCGCCAGGCCGACCTCCTCCAGCAGCTCCCTTGCCTCCGCGGCGACCTTGTCCTGGCGCGCCGAGACGAAGTCCCAGCTGCGGCGGTGCCGGGCCAGGATCGCGACCTGCACCGACTCCATCACGGTCATCCTCGGGAAGACGTTCGTGATCTGGAATGACTGGGTCAGGCCGCGGCGGCTGACGACATGGGGCCGGGCGCCGCTCAGCTCCCTGCCCTCGAAGCGGATCGACCCGCTGGTCGGCCGGTGCACCCCAGTGAGCAGCCGGAACAAGGTGGTCTTGCCCGCGCCGTTGGGGCCGATGACGGAGTGGATCGTGCCTGGCCTGACCGCAAGGTCGACCTCGCCAACGGCGGTGAACCCGCCGAACGCCTTGGTCAGCCCGCAGACCTCAAGCAGCGGCTGCGCGCTCATCACTGTGTCACCGCCGTTCACTGTGCCACCGTTTCGTGCTGACCGTCCTGGTTCGCGTCCTGCTGGGCATCTGGCCGGGCGGCGGCCGCGGCCTGCCGGGCGGCCGGGGCCAGGGCCGGCCAGCGGCGCGCCAGCAGGCGCCTGCCGCGGCCAAGCAGCCCTGCCACCCCGTCAGGGGCGGCCAGGATGATCACTAGGAGCACGGCGCCGAATACCAGCTGCGAGTCGGAGAATCTGGCGAGCAGCACGTCGCGGGCCTGCTCGTAGATCAGCGCGCCGAGCGCGGGGCCGAGGAACGTGTACTGGCCGCCGAGCACCGCCATGAAGATCGGGTACCCGGACTCGGTCCAGCTGAACAGGTCCGGGTTCGCTGACTGGCCCCAGACCACGCAGAGCACTCCGGCCAGGGCGCAGAAGAACCCGGAGAACGTGAACGCCAGCAGTTGGTGCCTGAAGATGTTGACGCCGAGCGCCTCGGCGCGCTCCCGGTTCTCGCGGATCGCCCGTAGCGTCATCCCGAACGGCGAGCGGGTGATCTGCCACAGCACGAGGAGGCTGATGACGACGACCGCGAGCGTGAACCAGTATGCGTCGCTGGGGTTGAGCAGGAAGCTCGGCAGCATCGGCCCGAACACGCCGTCGGCCCCGCCGGTGAACGACTCCTGCTGCTGCACGATAACGTACAGCAGCTGCGACACCGCCAGCGTCAGCAGCGCGAAGTACAGCTGCCTGGTGCGCAGGGCCAGCAGTCCCACGGCCAGCGCGGCCACGCCGCCAGCGATGGGCGCGGCCACCAGGGTGACCCAGAACGACGTGTTCAGGTGCGTCCACGCGAGGGCGACCGTGTAGGCGCCGATCCCGTAGAAGGCGCCCTGGCCGAACGACACCAGGCCGCCATACCCGATGAGCAGGTTAGTGGCGCAGGCGAACAGCGCAAGCCCGACCGCGTCCTGGACGTTGAGCAGCGCTGCGACCGAAAGCGCCCGCGGCGCCACTGCCAGGACCACGATGAGCGCGATGCGCCGGCCAGCGCGCGCTGGCCGGCGGCTTTCTTGAGGAAGGTCGTCATGTCAGCGCTCCGTCCTTCCCAGCAGTCCCCACGGGCGAAGCGCGAGCACCGCGATCATCGCCAGGTAGATAAAGGCAGGCTCCCAGGTGGGCGCCCACAGGACGCCCACGGTGTTGAACAGCGCGATGATGAGCGCGCCCATCGCGGCACCGGTGACCGACCCGAGCCGCCGATCACCGAGACGATGAACGCGGAGATGATGATGCTCGCGTCCAGCCCCGGCGCGACGGACGCCAGCGGCGCGGCAAGGACCCCGGCGAGGGCGGCCAGCAGCGTCCCGATGATGAAGACGGTGGTAAACAGCAGTGGCACGTTGGTGCCGGCGCTGGCGAGCAGTTCCCGGTCCTCGACCGCCGCCCGGATCCGCCAGCCCAGTGCGGTCCGCTGCAGCAGCGCCCACAGCGCCAGCCCGACGCCGGCCGCGACGCCGATCGCGAACAGGTCATAGACGGGGAACTCGCCGCTGCCCAGGGTGACCGAGCCCGCGAGGACGAAAGGGACCGGCACGCTGCGCGCGGCGCTGCCCCACAGCCGCAGCGTGATGTCCCCGAAGATCAGGAACAGCGCGTAGGTGACCACGAGCTGGGCGAGGTGATCCCTGCCGTAGACCCGGCGGAGCACGGAGACCTCCGTGGCCCCGCCGAGGACGGCGACGGCGAGCGGCACGGCCAGCAGCGCCAGCCAGAAGCGCCAGCCGCCTGCCGCGCTGCCCACCAGGGTCGTTGCCGCGAACGCGCCGAAGGCGTAGAAGCTGCCGTGGGCGATGTTGATGATCCTCAGCGCTCCGAACACCAGCGTCAGGCCTGCCGCCGCGACGAACAGGGAGCTCGCCTCGGTCAGCGCGCTGAGGAACGTGATCAGGTAATGACTCATCTGCTAGGAGCAGGGTTCGATCAGCTCGGCCGGGCTGGGGCTGAGCACGTCCGGGTTCCACAGCCGTATCCCGTACGCGGGGCTCACGGTGGAAGCGACCGTGCCGACCTCCTCGGGCACCTCCGCCTGATGGTCGCAGGCGCGGATGGTGATGTCGCCGCGGACCGTCGGGACCGTCGCGCCGCTCAGCGCGGTCACCACGCTGTCGGCGCTGAAGCTGCTAGCCTGCTTGACGCTGTACGCCCACGCCTGCGCCGCGGAGTACCCGATGATCGCGAACTCCGACGGGTAGCTGCCGTAGGCGGCCTTATAGGCGGTGGCGAAGGCCTGCATCTGGCTGCTGTTGTCGGTCCAAAACGGCGCGCGATCCCACGCGATCGCGCCGGCCGGGGCCTGCGCGCCGAGCGCCTGGAGAACCTCCACGTCGTACATGGCGCCGACCTTCGCCTTGCTGAACAGGCCGAGGCCCAGGCCCTGCTTGGTCAGGGTCACCAGGTCCGCGCCGTACTCGCCGACGAACACGTACTGCGGGCTGGATGCCAAGATCGCCGACAGCTGCGCGGTGAACGAGCTCGCGCCTAGCTCCGGCGTCTGCTGGTCGGTGACCGTATAGGTGACGCCGTCCTTCTTCAGGTCGGCCAGGAACGCCGTGACGGTGTCAAGCCCGAAGCTGTAGTTGGGCGTGATCGTCGCGATCCTGACCGGCCCGTGCCCGATCTCCTTGGCAAAGGCCAGGGCCGCTGCGGCCGGCTCCATGTCGGTGTTGGGCGAGAGCTCAAAGACGTACTTGTTGAAGGTCTTCGTGGTCAGGCCGACGTCGTTGGCGATGTGGAAGAAGATCGGGACGTGGTACTCGCCGGCGAGCTGCTCCTGCGCGGCGGCCACGCCGCTGGACACCGAGCCGAACAGCGCGGCCACATGGTCATCGAGGATGAGGTTGCGGGTGACGGTCTCGCCGGTCGCCGGGTCGAGCTGGTCGTCCCCGCTCACGACGGTGATCTTCTTGCCGAGCAGGCCGCCCTGGGCGTTGATCTGGCTGATCGCCAGCTCGATGCCGTCCAGGCCCGCCGTGCCGTAGTCGGCGAACGGGCCGCTCAGCGTGGAGGCGACCCCGATGTCCACGGTCCCGCCAGACGAGCTAGACGAGCCGGTCGGCTCGCCGTGGATCCCCCGGACGAACTCGCGCAGCCCGCGGCCAGCAGGACGGCGCAGGCCGCCGCGGCGGGCAGCAGCGCCCGGCGCAGCAGGCCCCGCCCCTGATGTCTATGCCTTGTGCCCATTGACAATTCCTCCAGTCGCACTCGGCATCCAAAGAACGCGGGGCATGGCAATAAAGACGCTGGTCAGTAGCATCATTGGCGACTAGCTCGCGGCTCCGGACGATTCACACAGACCGTAGCGCCAGCACCTGGACGCGATATATGCGATAAACCGAGGACTTCCCCGGCGGGGACTCGTAGGATCCGCAAACCGGGCGGGCTAGTCCGGCCCGCCGGGACCGGCCAGCTTCAGGCCGAGCTGGAATAGCAGCAGGTCGTCCGGCACGTGCGGATCACGCCCGGTGAGCTCCCGGATCCGCCGCAGCCGGTAGACGATGGTGTTGGGGTGCACGCACCGGCTCTCCGCGCACCTGGTCAGGTTGAATCCCGACTCAACGTAGGCGCGCAGCGTGGGGACCAGCTCGGCCTTGTGCTCGGCGTCGTAGGCGAGCAGCGGCGCGATTGTCGCGTCCAGGATCCGGTCGGTGTGGCGGCTGGCCCGGACGACCGAGTCGATCAGCACCTCATCGAACGCCACCACCGGCCCATGGGCATCGGTGCCCGCGGCGATCTCGACGGCCTCCCGGGCCTCGGCGTAGCTCGTCGCGAGCGGGGCCAGGCCCTGATGGCAGCTGCTGATCCCGATCCTCGCGTCCGCGTCCGCCAGGTGGGCGGCCAGCGCGGTGCACAGGTGCCGGGCCACGGCGAGCTCGGACGGCTTGCTGTACGGGTAGAGCGCGATCACCTCGCCGTGGCGGATGCCCACCAGCAGCGATCCCGTGGCCGGCACGAGCCGGGCGCGCACGCCCTCCACGACCCGCCGCGCCGTGGCCTGCCGGCTGAGCGAGCGCGAGGCCCCCTCCGGCTCCCGGCTCAGGGGGCGCACGACCACCACTATGTAGTTCTGGGCCAGCGGCAGCCGCAGCGAGCGGGCGAGCCGACGGACCTGCTCGGACTCGCCCTCACCGGAGATGAGCGCCTCCAGCAGGTCACGCCGGACCACCTCGCGGTCGCTCCACACCGTCTGGAACTCCTCCAGGTACCCCTGGGCGGCGGCCACCGACATCAGGTCAATGTGGTCGAGCACCCGGCCCGCGATCGTGAGCGCGGCCTCCCGTTCCGCTGCCACGTCCGGGAGGGTGCAGCCGAGCACGCTCTCCCACAGCACCTTCCCCCACAGCCGCACCGCGTGCAGGAACGACTCCAGGGCCACGTCCTGGTGCACCCGGCGCGCCGCCCCGGCCCGGACCTCATTGAACTCATCCGGCGTGGCTCCCAGCCCCCGCTCCAGGTTGCCGACGGTGATCTGGAGGCCGCCAAGGGACACCGGATACACGTCCCGGTCGAGGAAGTCATCATGGGCCAGCCGGTAGTCCGGGATCGTGTCGCGGTAGCAGGTAACCATGCGCCTAGCGGTCGGCTCAAGCTGCCGCGAGAGCCTGCCCACGATCACCCGCACTGCATCCTGGCCTCCCGGGACGCGCGTTGCCACAGCATGTTCCTCGTCCATGCTCGGCCACACAGGCAGCGGTTCGATCACAATCGGGCCGTACCTCTCTCGCCATTGAGCGCAATGACGGCATAGCGCGGCGTGTTTTCCGGTCAGCATAAATCCTGATGTCTCCGCGACACCAGCGTGCGTGACGTTCGGGTTAACGGCCAGCAACGGCGTGGCGGACCGTCGCCCTGAAGGACCGTTCAGCGCGGACCGGCGGGGTTCACCTCAAGCGATGGCCTCGCCGGAAGGCGCTTCCGCGGCTGGGGCGCCGACTTAGCCGAGGCGCAGCAGGCTGGCGGCGCTTCCGCCCGCCACCTTCTCCTTGTCGGCGGGGCTAAGCGGGAGGGCATCGAGGAGGTGCCGGCCCGCCATGTTCGCGGCGAACGGGTAGTCGACGCTGAACAGAACGCGATCGACGCCCATCACCGCGATGCTGCACAGCACGGGCGGCAGGGAGAACATGCCGCTCGTGGTCACCCACACGTTCCGGTGGACGTACGTGCTTGGCGGGTGCGGCAGCCCGGTGACCTTCGGCGGCAGCATCTCATCGATGCGGGCGAGCATGAACGGCAGCATCTCGCCGCAGTGCCCGACGATCAGCTTTAGCCCCGGGTGGCGCTCGAAGGTCCCGCTTGCCACGAGGCGCAGCGCGTGCAGCCCGGCCTCGGCGTGCCAGCCCCACGCGTTGGTGGCGAGGCGGGCGGCGACGGCGGGCTTGAGGCCGCCGAACAGGACGTCGGCCACATCCTTGGGGGCGGATGCCGGGTGCAGGTAGAGCGGCACGTCCAGGTACTCGAAGGCCGCCAGGACAGGCTCGAATCGCTCGTCGTCGAGGAACGCGCCGTTGGTGCCGAGCGTGCTGTGCACCATGCCGCCGACGAGGCCGAGGCTCTTGGTGGCGCGTTCGAGTTCCGCAGCTGCCTTCTTTGGATCGCTGGTCGGCAGCGCGGCGAAGCCCGCGAGGCGATCCGGATGGCGGGCGATCGCCCCGGCGAGGGCGTCGTTTGCCTTGCTTGCCGCCATGATGGCCTGGTCGCCGGCGAGGCCCTGCGCGCCCGGCTGGACGTGCGACAGGACTTGCACATCGATCCCGGCCGCGTCCATGCTGGCGATCCGGTCCATGCCAAGGTCGCGCAACTGCTCATCGAGGCGCGCCCCGTCGGGCCGGGCAAGGGGGCCAGTGCCCGGGGGAGCCGCGAGCTCGGCCGTCCAGAAGTGCTCTTCGAGAGCAATCGTTTGCATACCTTATTGTCGCGCCGGGCTGACGCGGTTGGCTTCGGTATGACAGGAATTGCTGACGGCGAGGCCGCCAGTGTGGCCCGGCGGCACCGACCACAGCGCGGGTGCTGACCTCACGCGACCTCACGGTGGACCAGCCAGATGATCGCGGCGATCAGCAGCACCGCCAGCCGGCAGCCGGTAGCCGGCCGCCCTCGCACGGGGGGTGCCAGGCCGCAAGGCAGGCCTGGCACCGAGGCCGTCTGTGTCTCGCGCGACAGTTCCTGCCCGGCGGCGGGAACCGCTCATCGGTCCCGAGTTGCCAGCCCAGGCTGGCTGCCAGTGCCGGCATAACTGGTCACTGGTCCAGGGCGGTGCAGGTCAGAGGCCATAGGCCCGGTTCTGGCGCCCCGCAGGACTCAGCTGCTACCTGGAGCCCGGATCTCGCGCACCAGTCGCGAGGTCCAGTCGCACCAGTAGCGTCCGGGCAGGAACGGGCCGCCCGCCTCGTCGAGGTGGTCCTCGACGTAGGGGATGGTCGCGTCGCAGACCTCGATCGCGACGTCGAAGAACGTAACGCTCCGCGGCTCGATGGAGAAGCTCCACGCCGGGTTGTACGGTGCCGGGCTTGGCACGATGCGGCCCATCACGTGCGGCATGTCGTCGGTCGTGCCGTCGAGCAGGGCGCGGGCGTGCGCGATGTCCTCGGGGTCGGTCATCTTCACCACGAACCTTGCCCCGGTGATGTCAGTCATCTCGAAGTACGCCGGGTCGCTCGCGTCCGCGACCGTCCGGGTGACTGCGGCGTGGTGGGCACTGGTGGGCGCCGGAGCGGCGGCGGTGCAGGCAGCGGCGGCCAGGGCCGCGGCGAGGACACCGATGGTGGTCTTGACGGAATGTCGCAAGGAAATCCTCCTTGACTCTAGGAAAGTTTTCAATCACATAGAGTAATCATTCGACGATGCCGGGTCAACGTCCATCCCCGGATTCAAACATTTTTGGGCGTGCACTCATCCGCGCGTGAGCGGTCGCGATGTCTGCCACGCCGGTGTTCCACCCCTGGCTCACTACCTGAGGTAGCCCGCCGACGACCGTCGCGGTACCGGGCAGGAGCAGGCTCCTGCCCGGCGGGCGTGCGATAGATTGCCCGCTATGACTGAGCTGGGACCCGTCGCCTGGCCGCCTGCCCCGATCAGGACCGACAGGCTCGTGCTCGCCGACGAGCTTCCCGGCGAGCCGGTGGTGCTCTTTACCCAGACCGCCAACGCCGCTCGATGCGCCTCGCGGCGAAGCTGGGGTTCACCGAGGTAGAGCGGTTCGAAGCCTACGGCGCCGAGCAGTGGTTCGGCATGTGGTCCCCCGGGCACCCGTCCGATTGAGTTCGTGCCCGACAGCGCTGGAGACGGCGACTCCAGCGCAGCCAGATGATCTTGGGCCGAGCCAGCCGTCCGGCCGGGCGGTGAGGCGGCATCGATCAACCGGAAATCAGGCAAGGCTCCAGGTCAGAAATCCCTTCAGAAGGGCTGCACCCAAATCAATTCGACCCCGCTCGCCTCGCCTGGTATGGTCGCCAGCTGGTCTCACTGCAGGGAGCCCATGAGATCCGCGCGCGGCCGTCCCGGCAGTTCCCGTGCTGAGAGTAGGTTTCGTCAATGGCATGCCGTATCAGTGAGCTCGTGCTCAAGTGCCGCGACCCCGAGGTGCTGGCGCGGTTCTGGTGCGAGGTCCTGGACTTCACAGAGCTCGATCGCGAAGAGGAGGTCCTCATCGAGATAGGCCCGCGCGAAGGCTTCGGCGGCCCGCAGCCGACGATCATCCTCATCCGCGACGACGAGCCGAAGAACGGGCATGCCCGGCTGCACATCGATGTCAACCCCACCGACCGCGATCAGCACGCCGAGCTCGAGCGCCTCTTGGCCGCCGGGGCCGAGCTTGTCGACATCGGTCAGCCGGCGGAGGCGTCCTGGCACGTCCTCGCCGATCCAGAAGGCAACGAGTTCTGCCTGCTCAAGCGCCGCCTCGACGCACTCTGACGGCCCTCGCCCAAACGATCGACCCCGGCGTGGCAGGACCTGTCGGTGTCCGCCCGGGCCTCACCGCCGCCGCTGAGGCCGCCTCCCAGCGCGAGGAAGTCGCGGAGGCCCGGCTGGCCGACGCCATCAGGCGGCAGTACCCGGCAGGGGAAGACCGCATCCGCGCCCTGCTGGCATGGGGTCGCCAGCGAGGGACTCGGCGAGCTTCGCCCCCTCATCGTGCCTGCAGACCCAGAACCCGGCGATCAACTGGCCAGCCTCCGCGCTGGCCTGACCGGCCGTGAGCGGGGATGGGACCAGCGGCGCACGCGCCAGCTAGCGCACCTGGCCGGGCTGGCAAGGCTGGCCGCCCGGGCTGGCGGGCGGGAGCAGGCCGGTCAGGATGCGGGTCATCGCGTGGTCGAACAGGGGCTGTTGCTGCTGGCCGGCGTCGCCGTGGGAGGGCTGGTGCGCGAGGGCGGCCGCCAGGTGCTGGTGCTGGCCGCCTGCTGCGACCTGCGCGAGGTAGCCCGCCAGCGGCGCCTGCCACTGGCTGGTGTCCTGCCCGGCTCGCTGCTGGCTGATCTCGGTCTGCGCAAACAGCCGCACGACACCGGAGAACAGGCCTATCGTCTCCAGCTTGGCCGGTCCAGTCAGGTCTGCTTTGGCCAGCGCGGCTAGCGCGTGCTCGATGAAGGCGACCGCGTTTGGCCCGGGAAGGTTCCCGGTGGCGGGGAGGTCGATCAGCCATGGGTGCCTGTGGTACATGGCACGGCCCTGCTGAGCGAGCCTGAGCAGGTCAGCGACTGGATGCCCCGAGCCGGGCTCGCGGTATGAGAATTCGCCGTAGACCTGGTCGGCCATGAGCTCCACAAGCTCGTCGCGGGTGGCCACGTAGCGGTACAGCGAGGCGGGACCGGCGCCGATGGCCGCCGCGGCAGAGCGCATGGTCACGGCGGCGAGGCCGCTGGCGTCGGCCAGCGTGACGGCAGCCGACGCGATCTGCGCCCGGCTGTGTTCCGGGGCCGGCCCGCGGGCCGAGCGCTCCGGGCGCATCCAGATGCTCGCCCCGCTTGCGCTGGTCTTCAGCTCCCTCGTCATTGCGAACACTGTACTCAGTAAGTTAGGCTGCTGATACTGCGAACATTGATCGCAGTATCTGTGACGAGGCAGGCCAGGAGCAGAGATGGCAGAGATCACCGGTGCAGCCGAAGCCGGCCCGTGGGCCAGCACGTGGACGCCGGCGCAGTACGCGAGCAATGGCCCGGTGGAGATCGCCTACGACAGGCTGGCCAGCGCGGAAGGTGACCCGCTGCTGCTTGTCATGGGCCTGGCCGTCTCCAGGTTCTGGTGGCCGGCCGGGCTGTGCCAGGAGTTCGCCGGCCAGGGGTTCGCGGTGGCCCGCTACGACCAGCGGGACGCCGGGCAGTCAACCCGGCTGCCCGACACCGGTGGCAGCAACCCGTTCGCCGCAGTGGCCCGCAGGCGGAGCGCCTACTCCTCCGAGGACATGACCGACGACGCGGTCGCCGTGCTGGACGCGCTCGGCTGGGAGAAGGCGCACATCTTCGGTGCCTCGCTTGGCGGGGTGATCGCCCAGCGCATCGCGCTCCGCCACCCCGACCGGGTCCTCAGCGTCGTGTCGGCAGCGGCCGTGCCCAGCGACGTGTCCGGGATCAGGCTGGGACGGTACATACGCTTCGGCCTGCTGGCCAGGCTCGCCCGGGCCAGGTTCCCCGAAGGCAGGGATGGCGACATCCAGCTTTCGCTCATGCTCGCCCGCGAAGTCGCCTCTCCCGCCTACCCTTTCGACGAGGACGCCGCGCGGGAGTGGATCGAACGCGAAGTCGACAGCGGCCCCCGGGACACCAGGGCGCAAAGCAGGCAAGCCGGCGCTCAGTGGCACGGCCCGAAGCTACGCGAACTGCGCAAGCCCGTGCTCGTCCTGCACGGCGATCACGACCCCATCCTGCGCGTCAGCGCTGCCCGCGCCATCGCGAAGGCCGTTGACGGCGCCCGCCTGGTGGTCCTCCCGGGTGTCGGCCACGACCTTCCCGCGCCCCTGTGGCCAGCCATCGCCAAAGAGGTCCGCCAGCTCGCCGGCCAGGCACGTGCCTCGTCCCGCTGACGGGACGCCGTTGTGCCTGGCCGCAGGCATGCTGACGCCCACGACCTGCGTTCTGCGGCGGGCGGGCGGGCGGTGATGTCCTCCGGCTCGCTGACGGCGGGCGTGAAGTCCGCGACTCGTCGCGTTCGCGTGAAATTTTCGGCAGGTGCGGGTGGGCTGCTCCCCGCCTGTGGTGGAAACGTCTCAGGCCCTGGCTGGTGACGGGCAGGAGACCAGGGGATGGTGAGGACGGCGGCCGGGTGGGGTAGAACCTGTCACACCGGAGTCTGGCAGAGCCGGGTACGTTCCTGCCCAACGATTGGAGAGGCCGTGCGCCTAATACGGTCAGGTGCGGTGTTCGCGGGGCTGCTGCTCGGCGCGGCAATGTTCTCCATTGCCGGTACGGCGGCCGTCGCCGCACCGCTCGCCAACGACACCGGCACGGTCATCGGCACGTTCTACCCGGACCCGGGATGCACCGGTGTCCCCGACGGTGTCTTCACCGACGACTTCGTGGACGCCCCGCCGGGCACCACGCAGGAGAGCTCGGTACCGTCGGGTGCCGACTGCGTGGACGTCACCAATCTCAGCAACGACCCGGTGGGGGTATCGTCATCCTCCGGTGGTTCACAGACCGTCATCGCACCACGCAGATCGGCGGGCATCAAAATTAACTTCTGGCAGGGCATTAGCATCACCGACGAAAGTGGAAGCGTTTACTGACCAAGAAATAACCCCCTCAGCCGTCTAGCGTGACCACTGTTCTGGCAGGCAGGCCAGCAATGCGACCACGCATTGCAGCTGCTGCACCGCTTCATCGTCCCCACCGGACCGGCGATTTAGGGATCGTAGTGCAGGTAGACCTGAGCACCCGGGTCATCGCTGACGCGAGAAAGACTGCCGTCCGTCGCCACCGGGCGGCAAAGGGCCCAATGAGGCCGACTCCAGGGAACCGGTGAACGCCGGATCACCCCGGCGGGCCATTGCCGTGGGACGTGCCGGCGCACCCCGGCCCGAAGGCCCGCGATGAATGGGTGCCGGTCCTGATCGATTACATCCACGTCAGCGGCTACCTCGACAAGGCCGCCGCCCTCCACCCCGGCGACCCCGTCGCGGCAGGCCAGTGGGCCGACGGGCAACTGCTGCGCGTCCGTGCGAAAGCCGTCGCCGCCACCCTCGCCCTCCATCGCCGCGAAGGCCCGCTCCAGCCTCCGCACCCGCCACCTCGACCTCACCAACACGGACAAGGCCGTCACCTACCTCAGCAATAACCACAAGCACGTGCGCTACGACAAGGCACTCGAAAAGGGCTGGCCGATCGCCACCGGCATGATCGAGGGCGCCAGCACTGCTGCTCGCGTCAATACCCGCAGCTCTGCTGCTGGCCTCGGAGATGTCACGGATCCGGCGGAGAAACACGTCACAGGCTGCCTCTACCCCAGACGAAGAAGCTATGAAGGGATAACATGACTCGAAGAATCGCTTTGCTTGGTGGCGGGTTTTCCGACGATCCGGACACTGTGTTGGACGACTTCGTGCTCGCGTCGGTGCAGCGGCCTCGTCCTCGGGTCTGCTTCATCCCAACCGCGAGCGGTGACTCTCGGGGCTACATCGAGCGTTTCTATGCAGCCTTCAACCACCATGATTGCGAGCCGACAGGCCTGGAGCTCTTCCGGCGAGATAAACGTGATCTGCGATCGAATGTGCTCGCGCAGGACATCATCTACGTCGGCGGCGGGAACACAGCCAATCTGCTCGCGGTCTGGCGGCTCCACGGACTCGAACCAAATTCTCCGCGAGGCATACGAAGCGGGAACACTTTTGTGTGGGCTGAGCGCAGGGGCGGCCTGCTGGCTGGAATCATGCCTTACCGACTCGTTCGGCTCACTAGCGCCCTTGAAAGACGGACTAGGATTTCTCCAAGGGAGCCTATGCCCGCATTATGACAGCGAAGGCGAGCGACGTCCTGCCTATCGCACGGCCGTCGCCGTCGGCGCCCTGCCTGCTGGCTGGGCAATCGATGACGGTGCTGCGGCTCTCTTCACAGACGAACAACTGACCGAAGTCGTGGCCCGGGTACCTGGCGCAACTGTTCACCATGTCACCCAGGCTGATGGCACGGCAGTAGAGATGTCTCTCCCAGCGCGCCTGCTCACCTCTCATCGCAACGCCTGACCAGCACGGGAGCCTATGACCTCACGACCGGATCGCCACTTTGACCGACCCCGGCAGCGGAGGCGCGAATCAGGCCCGCATGGCCGGGAGCGTCATGCGCCTGCGCGCCGCGCCGGGGTCGGTGATCGTTCGGAACCGGCCTGCAGGTCACCGACGGCGAGACCGCGACGCTTGCGCACCTCACGACGGCCTCGGTGAGCCGCGCTTGCGGGCGAGCAGTTCGGCTATGCGGTCTTCGATTGTTCCCTCGGCGACGAGATGGTGGACGTTCACGCAGTGGTGCTGGCCGATCCGGTGCGAGGGACGCGAGTTCGGCGGCGGGGCAGAGCTGAGCAGAGCTCCGGGGCACGGGCACGGCGAAATTCGTAGCCAACGAGGCTCCTGTTGCTGCTGACTGTGGATTCGACACCCGAAGTCATAGCGAGGGGCCTCGTTGCATTCACGGCCGTGCCTAACTGCGAGTCCTGATCGTGACAGGCCTGTAACACAGAGCTAGAAACCGGACATGCGGTCACAGAAGTCCCGGAAGTAAAGGGCAGCGGGATCATCGGCAAGCGCAAAACGCGCCCAAGCCGCAGTCTTAAGCCACCCATCCAAGATCACGAAAGATCCAGGTTGGTCCCCTATTGTTTGGTGACCTTAGTCCCTCTATTGTGAGTTCTGATCCGTAAGACGCTCTCACGGCTGGATACTTCCCGCGGTCACCGTGGAGGCTACGCCCCACAGGGGAAGGACCCGTTCTCATGCGCTTGCCGAGTCCGAAGGCTGTAACGTGCGCCGCGGCCGTTGTGCTGCTTAATTTGCTCGGCCTTGCGACCGTCGCGGTTCCCGCGGCGGTCGCCGTGGCTCCCATCGTCAACGTCAGCGGGAACTGCGGCGGGCAGAATGCCGAGGTTGAGGAGGCGACCGCGCCGCCGGGAAACATCTACCAGCTATGGATCGGGTGCGGCGGGATCGGCTTTGCCCGCTCCACGAACGGCGGTGCCACCTACAGCAGCCCGATAGAGATGCCGGGATCGGGCGGCGGATGGGATCCATCGATCGCGGTCGGTCCGACCGGCATCGTGTACGCGGCGTACATGGTTCAGGGTGGCGGTTACTACTACCCGGTGGTATCCGCGTCGTTCGACCAGGGCGCGACGTTCACGCAGACAACCAATCTGCTGCCGCCGGCCACCGGGAACTACGGCGACCGGGACTTCATCGCGGTCGCCCCAGACGGCACCGTCTATGTCACCTGGGACTACGGCCCGGACGCGTCCAAGGTGCAAATACAGTGCTACTCGTCCGGCTCATGCGCGTATTCGGCCGGGGACCTGAACTCGGTGGTGCAGAAATCCACCGACGGCGGGAAGACGTTCGGGCCGATCACCCCGATCGGGCCGGGCTACCCGATCATGGGCGGCTTCAGCGCCCCGGTCTTGGTCGCCCCATCTGGCACGGTCGACGCGCTGTACTGGGGACATCAGACCGACCCGAACACCTATGCGCTGTCTCCCGGCTATGAGTATTTCACCGACTCCGCCGACGGTGGGAACACCTGGTCCTCGGCACCGCAGCAACTCTGCCCGTCCTGCGGCTCCATAGCGCTGTCCACCTGGTGGATTGACGGGGACCTCGCCATCGACTCCGGGGGCACGCTGTACGCCACCTGGGACACTCAGGCCTCCGCGGGGGACATCGGATACCTGAGCTATTCCAGTGACGGCGGGAACACCTGGTCCACCCCGGTGCGCGTGACGCCCGACACCGACAGCGCAATACACGACGTAGAGGTGATCGGCGGCGCCGCCGGCACCGCCTACGTCGCCTGGCAGACCGACGCGCCATCCCAGGGATACGCGACCTACCTGCAGACTTTCACCACCGCGACCGGCATGGTGGGCACTCCCGAGCAGATCAGCACCGCCTACGGCAACTCCTCGGTCTGGCCCGGCGACACCTTCGGCATGGCCCTCATGCCCAGCAACCAGATCGCGCTCAGCTGGGGCAGCGCCATCAATGGCGGCTCGACCTCCGAGATCTACGCGACGGTGGTCCCGCTCACCGACTTCGCCCTGTCCGCCAGCCCGGCATCCGGGACTGTCGTCGCGGGCAACCCGGCCACCACGACCGTGAGCACCACCGCGCACGGCGGTGACACCGAGGCGGTGAACCTGACGGCCTCCGGCCTGCCCGCGGGCGTGACCGCTACCTTCAGCCCGGCTTCGGTCACTGCCGGCGGCTCCGCCACCCTTACCCTGTCCACCAGCACGACCACGCCGAACGGCAGCTACCCGATCACGATCACTGGAACCGGAACCAGCAACACTCACACCACCAGTTACACCCTCACCGTGACCTCCAACACCAATGTGATCGTCAATGGCGGCTTCGAGACCGGCAACCTGACGGACTGGACCTGCGGTGGGCAGGCAGCGGCCTGCTCGGTCACCACCAGCAGTCCGCACAGCGGCCAGTACGCGGCGATGCTCGGCTCGACCAGCCCGACCAACGGAACCTCATCGACCACGCAGAGCTTCACTGCGCCTGCGGGCAGCGGTCACACCCTGTCGTTCTGGTACAACGTCACCTGCCCCGACACCGTCAACCACGACTGGGCCACCGCGACCTTGAAGGACAACACCACCGGGCAGACCACCACCGTCCTACCCAAGACCTGCGTCGCCAGCTCCGGCTGGAAGCAGGTCACCGCTTCCATCACCGCCGGCCACTCCTACACCATCACCCTCACCAACCGGGACGACAACCACCCCGGCAACGCCACCTTCACCAAGTACGACGACGTCGCCACCTCCTGACGCACGAACCCGCTGCACACGGGCGGAGGTCTAGTGCCTCCGCCCAGGCGCGAGGAGGAATACGCCGGATGTCGTGGGGCGCATGAGCGGGAAGCAGGTTCAGGCAGGCCGCCGCCATCGCGTCAACGACACTGTTCCGGACGCGTCGCGAGATGCTCATGCCGAGTGCATGAGCTCGAGCACCTAGATGTCAGACTCATCATGACCTGCGTGTTCGCGTCCTCATAAAACTCCGCAAGTCTCGGTTGGCGGGTTAGTAAGCAAGAAATGTGTCACCCTACGTAATCGTCGTTAGAGCAGCGAGAGCGCCAGAGCCGCCGTTATGCACTTCCTGGCGGTCGGCCAGGCTGCTCGCCCAAGCGCGCGAGAATGAATGTTTTGTCGCGTGACGCAATCTCCGCGTCAGCCCAAGCTCTGGTCAGGGTCTGGGCGAGGGGAGAAGACTCGGCCGGATCTGATAACTGACGATCGGCAATCTCGGAGGGGACTATCCGCGGCTGTCGGCGTATGCTTGTCTTCGACAGCAGGGTCAGCAATCGCAGATGTACGGTTACCAGCGGCCTGTGCGGGTGTACCGCGCGCCGCGCCGCCGACAACCAGATCCCCGTTTCGAAGTGAGAGAACTGGGCGAGATTGATATGACATCCAGGGCACTGGCGACGCTAGATCTCGTGGACCACGACGATGCGCGGCCGGCATTTCCGACTGTTTACCTCGAGGGTCATACCGTACTGTCCTACGGTGAGCTGGCCGGATCGGCCGACGAATCCGGACGGGACGCGTACTGTCGGCTCGCCCGTGCCCTGGGCGAGGAGTTCACTGTGCTCGGCATCCAGGCGGCCGGCCTCTGCTCCGACGCGGAACCCCGCCGTATGGTGCCCGCGATGGCCGCCGCTTATGCCGGCACCGTCCGGGCGGTACGTCCCACTGGTCCCTATCTGGCCGGCGGCTGCGGGATCAGCGCGGCGATCGCCTGCGAGATGGCCGCCCGGCTCGATGACGTGCGGCTCGTGGCCGCGACCGGCACCGGGCTGCCGGAACCACCGGACACCGGTACTGAGTCCTGGTTGGACGAGCCTCCCCGGCAACCGGGCGCTTGGCCGGCGCGTTGCGCGAGCTGTTCGGCTGACCAGTGATGAGCACCGGCACCGAGACCGGTCAGCGCCGTCGGCGCCGCCTGCGGCTGACCCCGATGCCGCCGGTCCCGGTCGAGTTCGCCGGGGAACGGGCCGGCGAGGGACCGCTCACCTTGGGCCAGCTCGACGTCTATGCATGGGTGAGCGGGATCCCGGACCACTTCTACGCGATCCTGTGCGTCGGGCTCCCGGTGCCGGGAGTGGTGTCGGTCGATGACGTGGCCGAGGCAACTGGAGTGCTGATCTCGCGGCACGAGGTTCTGCGCACCACGTATGTGCCCGGCGAGCAGCCGCGCCAGCGGGTCGCGGCGGCCGGCGTGCAGCTGCTGGAAGTCTGTTCGCTCGGCGAGGGACAGTGGGGACCCCAGGACCGCCCTGCGGTGGGCGAGGCGCTGGTCCGGTGGCTGCACGAGTCACCCGATCCGGGACGGTGCCCAGTCCGCGTGGCGGTGGCCATCGCTCCCGACTCGGGCGACCGGGTCATCGCGTGCGCCGCCGGGTTCATTCACCTGGCGGTGGACGACGGCGCGATCGGGATCCTCAAGCGCGACTTCGCCCGCCTGCTCGGCGATCCCGCGCGACGGCTGGCCGCACCGGCCGGTCACCAGCCGCTGGATCAGGCCGAGCTGGAGGCGACGCCGACCGGGCGGCGCACGGCTGAGACGGCACTGGACCACGTGCGGGAGCAGTCGTGGCGGATCCCCCACTGCCTGTACGCTCTGCCGGGCGCCCGGGCCAACGGCGAGTCGCTGGCGGTAGAGCTGTCGTCGGTAGCCGCCGCGATGGCTGTGCGGCGGGTGGCGGCGCGCACCCGGGCCAGTCGGTCCAGCGTCGTTCTCGCGGCCATCTGCGCCGTGGTCGCCCGCCGCGCCGGCTACCGGGAGCTGGTGTTCCCCGTGACGTCCAGCAACCGTTTCGAGCGCCATCTGGTGAACTACGTCGGCCCCCTGGTCCAGAGCGCCCTCGCCACCGTCGAGATCGGCGGGAAAAGTTTCGACGAGCTGGCCGGCCACACCTGGACCACGGTGATGGAGGCGAGCCGACGCGGCAGGTACGACACGGTCAAACGGGATGCCATGGCCGAACTGATCGAGCACGAACGGGGCCTGCGCTTCGACTACGGCACCTTGTTCAACAGCCTCGTCCCTGAGTCGTGGTCCGGGCTGACCGCGGGCGTCGGTCTCCAGCCCGAGGAGATCGACCTCGCGCTCGCCCGGACCGAACTGCGGTGGCGCCCGCTGCCGGTCAGCGGAAATCCGATCCAGTTCCGCCTCAACCAGATCGACGGCTGCCTGCGGCTGGACACGTGGAACGGCGACACCGGCCTGCTACCGCGGACCGAACTGGAATCAGTGCTGCTGGCCGTCGAACGCCTGCTGGTCGCAGCCGCTCACGGTGACGTGGCCGCCGTTCAGATGGCCGGGCTCATCGCGCTGGAACCCCTGGCCAGCGCCCCGGACCGGATAATGGTCGATCACTGCTGGGTCGACGTAGCCGACGTGCAGCGCCTGGCCGACGACGCCGTCGCACCCGCGGTAGCCCATGTCTTCGCCTCAGCCGGCGGGCGCCCGCTGGTCGCCTGCCTGGCCGCCACCGACGCCGTCCGCACGCCGCAGCAGGCGCACGCCCGCTGCATGGCCGCCCTCGCCCACCACCCCACGGCCATCACCCCGCGCTACTACGTCATCTGCCGCACCGCACCGCCCGACCCGGCCGACCTCACCGCCTGGCCCGCACCCGTGGCTACCGGAACCGGCCGCGCCTGAAACAGGTAAGCCTCGATCCACCAGCCATTGCCTTGTTCCGTAGGCTGGACAGCTTCGATTTCATGACCTGGAGACCGGCACGCTCAGCGGACGGCGAGGACGTCCCGCCATCAGCCCCGATCTGCAGCCATTCGGCCAGATAAATGGCCGGCCGATGCGACTATCTTAAAACGATAAAATCTGCTTCAGCGGTTTCCGCTTGCAGGGCCTGTCGTCGCAGCAGGTGCGAACGCGCCGGCGCCGTCCCGGGTCGATGAGCTGACCGGGCGGATGCCCTCTAACCGGATCGCGGAGAGCCTGGCGGAGCTGGAGCACCGGTTCGACCCGCTGTACGACTCGACCGCCGCGATGGAGGAGTTCCGCCGGGACAAGTTTGCGCCTCCCGCTGAGCCGATGGGGGTTACCAGGCCACCGGACCCTGGTCATCGGTGAAGGTGCCAGTGGGTCCGTCGGCGGGGATGGTGGCCATCCGGACGGCCGCGGCAGCGCCCTGGGCGGGGGTGCGGATGCCGGCGAAGTTGTTCAGGTCGGTGGCGACGAAGCCCACCAAGAAGCACGAGCCGGCCGAGGCGATGGCGCCTCAAGCAGTTTTCATGATCGCATGTCATTACCGGTGTTACCACCCCGCCGACAGCACGCGATCATGAAATCAGGCGAGCGTGCAGGCTGGCGGCGCCAGCCCTCGATCGGCCGCGAGCCGCGCCCCGCCACCCTGCCGATCACCCACCGCACCCACCGCACCCACCGCGGACATCCCGGTCGGCCAATCGCCTTAGCCGTCTGGCATTGGGGAGGAAGGGGCGATGCCGCTCATGCACGCGACCGCCCGGTACGCCCGCCCGTCAAGGCCAAATGTCACTTACCTCATTCGTCACAGAATTACTATGAGCCGCTCCTGTCATGCAGGTCGCAAATGTTGCGACGATTCCGGGGCACTGACGGCCCGAAGGTAAGGGCTTGCATTGAGTCAAGGCCAGGAAGGAGGCGGGTAGCGCCGGTTGCCCTGCAGGACCTGCGAGAATGAACGGGAGAGTGAAAGGATCTGGTGGCGTGAGCACCCCTGGCATTCCACTGCTGGACATCTCGGTATGGCGCTCGGGGTCCGCTGCGCGGCGGGACGCCCTGGCGCGGCGACTGGATGAGGCGCTGCGGCAGTCGGGGTTCCTGCTGATCGAGGGCCACGGCATCGATCCCGGCCTGGGCGCGGCGATCCGAGCCGAAGCCGCCCGCTTCTTCGCCCTGCCAGCGGAACTCAAGCAGGCCTACTCGACCCCGGTTGGCGGCCGTGGCTGGATCCGGCCGGGTGGGGAGGCCAACGCCTTTTACAGGAAGACCGCCGACCCCAGGCGGGCGGACCTCAAGGAGAGCCTGACCATGGGCCGCTCCTTCGCTACCGGCGATCCGGCGACGGACGCCGAGTGGTTCGCGCCGAACGTGTACCCGGCCGAGTGCCCCGGCCTTGAGGCGCCGTGCGAGCGGTACGCCACTGAGGTGCAAGACCTGTACTACGAGTTGCTGGAAGTATGCACGGTGGCACTGGGCCTAGCCGGGGGCTTCTTCACATCGCGGGCCCGGCGGTCACCGCACACCTTCAACATCAACCGCTATCCCCCGCTTGCGCAGACCGGGACGCCGATTGACGGGCAGTTCCGCGTCGCCCCGCACACCGACTGGGGAATGCTGACCATCCTGGACCGCCAGCCCGGCTACGGCGGCCTGCAAGTACGGATGCCTAGCGGCGAGTGGGCGGACGCGCCCTACGAGCCGGGTGCCTTCACGATCAACGTCGGCGACATCCTCGCCCGCTGGACCGCCGACCGGTGGCGCTCCACCCGGCACCGGGTCCTGCCGCCGTCGGCGCGAGATCCGGACGAGGAACTGGTCTCGCTGATCCTGTTCCACGAGGCCGACATGGACACCGTCGTCGAGCCGCTTTTCCCCGGCACCAGCTACCAGCCGGTCACCGCCGCCGACTACCTGCGCGAGCGCACCGCCGCCGCATCCGTCGCCACCTGACGTCCGCGGCCCCTGTCGGCCCGCGCCGGGTTCCTCACGGCGTCTCGGGCGCGAGGATGAAGAGGCCGGCGACCTTCTCGTCGGTGTCGAACGCGACCCGGGCCTTCATGTCGTCGGCCTCGTAGCGCAGCGGGATGTCAACCACGGTGTGATCGCCGATGCGCCGGGCGAACGGCTCGGCGACGGCCAGCGCGCGGGGACTCGGGCCATGTCATCTGGCACCTCACAGGACTGCGATATTCATTATCCCGCAGTCTCATGGTCACTTATTGTTACCATCATCGATGTGGCCCGTGCTGTCCGCGTGCTGCGAACCGCCCATGCGCTCAGGGCATCCGCAAGCCGTTACCGCACGTCATGACCGGAACATCCATCCACCACGCAATCGGGGGAAGCACCATGCACAGGACCCATCGCGCAGCCGTGATCGTCGCTGCCGCCGCCACCATGGCCGCGCTGGCGGCCGGAACCTCCGCCCACGCGGCCACTGCCCAGAGCCGCCCCGATCAGGCCCGGCTCGCCCAGGTCGCGGCTGCCGAGTCGGCAGCCGCGGCCAGGCTGGCGGCCGTCAGCCACAGGCTGGACTCCGGCGCGATCCGCCCGGACACCTCGGTGAGCCTCGCCGAGCAGTCCGCCCTGGGCTGCGACGGGGTTAGCGCAGGCGCGGTCGCGCAGTTCAACGACGGGACCATTTCCTACGGCTGGACTAGCGGCCAGGTCTACGGTGACTCGTGGGGCTACTGGTTCGGCTCGGGCAACGCCCAGTCGATGGACCTGACCGACAGCTACAGCATCAATGGGCCGTTCGCCGGCTGGAACAACCCCGGATCGGGCTGGAACTTCTCCTCGGACACGCTCTCGTTCCATATGTCCGGGTCCAACATCTGGCAGCTGCACCATGGCGAGTACGAGATCTCGTGGGGCGGGTTCCCGGCATGGTTCTCCCAGAACACCTCGGTCAACATCTACCTGCCGGGCGTGGTCTGCAGCCCAGACGCCTCAGGAACAAAGTACCTGTGATCTTCTGTCGCATCCGCGTTGCCGCCCGGCGTGAGCGCCGGGCGGCAACGCCCGCGCGCCTGATCGCGGCGGTCATGGCGGCAGCGGTAACGCTTGCCGGCACGGCCGCCTGCACCTCACGGCCGCCCCAGGGCTCTGTTGGCCAGCTGGATGCGGCGGCCGCCGTGACTCCTGCCGACCTGTTGTTTGATCTCATGCAGCCCGCCGAGCCGATGCCGGCCTTCATCGATCCCCGCAGCTCCGCCGATCCCGCGGGCATCGCCATCGCGCTGGAGATCGAGCACGCGGCCGGCACGATGGTGGCGCCAGACCCGGTCAACACGGCGGCACTAGGGGCGTACCTCGACGACCTCCCCGCCGGGGCGCCGACAACCAGCGAGATCCTGGTAGTCCTGGATACCCTGACGGTCAACGCGGAAGACAGCTACAACCTCCTGACACCCGGCCGTCAACGCGGCGTCGCCGCTGCCCTGGCCGAGTCCCCCTCCGACGGCGGCAGCGCCGCCAAGCTCCTGGACGTCATTGAGGACGCCGCGCACGTACGGCAGCTCATCGCTGCTGGGACGCCCGAACGCCCCGTGGGCCTGGCCCTCGGCGGATTCATCTCACGCGAGATAGCCGCTCACTGCGCACTGCTGCACGCAGCCGCCAGCAACCAGGTCGCGACCCTGGGCCTCCTGCTCGACGCCGCGCACGCCGACCCCGGCCAGCGATGCATCAATGCACCTGCGATCAAGACCGCGTACCTCCGCGCGGCGGGCGCCGATGCCGCCCCATCGCCGGACGACATCGCGGTCATGGCCGAACTGCAGGTGACCGGCGTCGGGCCGGGCAACCGGGCCGCACCTCTCGTTCGGACAATATGCGACTGCCGAGTATCAGCGAATAGAGTCCGCACTGGCCGATGAGCCGACTGTGACATGCCCGCTCAGCTCGCTTCGCGCCGCGGCGTACGTCGCGCAAGCCGCTGGAGTCCACGCCCCGCCGCTGCCCCAGGCACTGCAATCGTGTGTGCAGCGGGCGCTGCGATGGCACGGCGCGCTGCCCGAGACCTACCAGCCGTCAATGATCTCCGCCGCCTTTGCGATAGCCGGGCTCGCTCCGCCTCCCTCAGCACGCAGGAGGCCTCGATGCTCAACAGCGTGCTCACCGAGATCAGCCTGCCGGGCCTGGATGCCGATCCATCGGGCTGGCTCACCATCGCCCTCGCCTTCAGCCCCCAATCCATCACAGCCCCCGCGATCCAGCGGTTCGAGAGCTCGATGAATCACGCCTCCGCCCAGGACGTCGCCATCCTCGCCGCGGCGGCAGCCGCTTCCGGGCAGTGCACGCCCCGCACTCGCGCCATCATCACGCACTGGCTCGCCGGCCTTGCTGACCACACGGCGCCTGACTCCAGCCTCATGTGGTCTATCTTCGCGCTGAGCGATGCGCCCGGATGCGTCCAGCCATCCTCGCCGGCCCTGCGTCAAGCGGTCAGCCAAGTGACGGATACAGCGCGCTTCGCGCTCGGCCACGCGAAGTCCACCGATCCCACGCTGTCGTCTTGGCTGTCAGCGGAAACCGGGTGCCTGGAACGAAGCGGCCCGCGCATGAATATCAGCAGCACAACCACGCGCCCCGCTAACTGGGATGACGCCGTCGGCTCCAGTCCCCCGTCGATCCTGGATCTCTACGCGCAGATCCGGCTCTCCCAGATCCGCACCAGCGGATGCGTTCCGAGCTGGATCACCCATTAGGAACTCAGCGACGTCGGACGGGGCCTCGGGGTTAAAGGCCGTGGAGGTCGGGATGGTTGTCGTGCCAGATGACCACGATCGCCTTGCCGATGATGCTGGAGCCCTGGATGGGTCCCCAGTAGCGGCTGTCGCAGGAGTCTGCGCGATTGTCGCCCAGGACGTAGAACTCGCCGGGCGGGACGCGGTAGGGATGCTGGCTGCTTGCGATCGGCGGGCCTAGCGGGTCGTAGGCCGGCAGGTACGGCTCGGCCAGCACGTGCCCGTTGATGTAGATGGTGTTGCCAGCGGAGTAGATCGTCTGGCCTGGCAGCGCGATGACGCGCTTGACGAGGTCTCCTGCCGGTGCTCCGCCGCACTGGTCCAGGGGCGGGTGGGTGAACACCACGATGTCGCCCTCGTGGACGTCGTGCCAGTTGAAGAATGCCTTCTGCACCAGGATCCGGTCGTTCACGGCGAGCGTCGGGACCATCGACGCCGACGGGATCCAGAAGGTCTCGAACACGTACGTTCGCAGCCCGACGGACAGCAGCGCCGCCACGAGGAGCGCGATGACCGTCTCGGCCAGTCCCCGCCGCCATCGCCTGCGCTGCCGCGGGCCAGTGCTGGCGGGCTCGGCGCTGGCCGGATCGGTGCTCGCGGGACCGGGATCAGCAGGAGCGGGCATGTGCGGTTCCCTTGATGCTCAGTTGCGAGTGGCCTGTGGCGGGAGTAGCGCCCGTACCTTGCCTGGGCAGGACGGGGCGACACGAGGTGAACTCGTGCGAGGAGCCGGCGCTCGGGGGCGTGGGCTTGACCTTCGGGGGGACCGGGCCGGACGGCGACTGGGTCGTGCTCGCGGCCTTGGCCGGCGCGGTCTCGGCTACTAGCGCTGCCGAGAAGCCGAGCAGGCATGTCGCGGCCAGCAACGCCGCGGCCACCGTGCTCAGGGACCGGCCGGGAGGCGGGGCCAGCCACTCGCGGGCCGCTCCGACGAGGTAACTCCAGGCGATCGATGCCGCCGGGGTGCCGTCGCGGATGAGGAGCGCCGCTAGCTCGGCGGCCTCGTCTGCGTGGCGTCGCCGCCAGCGGGCCGGGTAGCAGCGGAGCGCGGCATCGACCAGCCTGCCTTCTCGGGCCTTGGGGGCGCTCATCAGGCGCCGCCAAGCTGCAGGCGCAGCCTTCCGGCCGCGCTGACCCGCTCCAGCGAATCGAGGTGCACCCGGAGTGCTGCCGCACCCGGTGCGGTGATGCGGTAGGGGTGCCGCCGCTCGTCGGCGGGCAGGGACTCGATGCAGCCCGAGCCTGTCGAGCCGGTCCAGCGCGCCGTAGAGCGTGCCGGGCCCGAGCTCGACGCCCGCGAACTGCTTGACGTCCTGAATCAGCGCATAGCCGTGCTTCGGCCCGTCGGCGAGGCTGACCAGGATCAGCACCGACGCCTCCCCGACCCGGCGTAGCACGTCCTGCTCTCGTGTGGCCATCTGCCCTCCTATTACGTTGGCGAATATATCAGTCAACGTAATAGGAGGGCTAGCCCGTTGCGCACCCGGCCTGCCCGTCACCTAGCAGGGGAACCCCGCCGCCAAGGACTACGTAGCTGTCAGGAATGCCTGGCTAACTGGCCGTGGATGGCGTTAGCCTTGAAGCTCGCGCTGACCACCACAAGCCCAGCGGAGCATCTCAATGACGGCATTCCGCCCGCCTGATCCTGACGCCTTCGATGGCCATGGCCCCGATCATCCGGCGCCGGCCCGCATGTACGACTACATGCTCGGCGGCAAGGACAACTATCCGGCCGACCGGGAAGCTGCCCGCCGGGTCACCGCCATCATCCCCGACCTGCCCGACCTGGCCAAGGCAAACCGGGCGTTCCTCGCCCGCGCCGTCACCCGGGCGGCCCGCGCCGGCGTCACCCAGTTCCTCGACCTCGGCTCCGGGATGCCTACCTCCCCGAATGTCCACGAGACCGCCATGGCGGTCAGCGCTGGCGCGCGCGTCGTCTACGTCGACAGGGACCCGGTAGTGATCGTCCACTCACGCGTGGACCGGGAGGCCCCCGGCACCGGGTTCGTCCGCGCGGATCTGCGCGACCCCACCGCAGTCCTCGGCTCCGGTGTCGTCGCCGGCCTGATCGACCTGGCCCGGCCGGTCGCGGTCCTGCTGATCGCCGTCCTGCACTTCTGCGACGGAGACATCACCCCGGTCGTGGACGCCTACAAGCAGGCGGTGCCGGCCGGCAGCTGGCTGGCCATCTCCCACGCCGCCAGCGACGGCGCCGACCCCGGCAGTGTCAGCGCAGTGGCCAGCGTGTACGGGGAAGGCGCCAGCCCGCAGGCCCGCACCACGGCCCAGGTCAGGGCGCTGTTCGACGGCTGGGACCTGCTCGACCCGCCCGGCCTGGCCGACGTTCGCCAATGGGCCGGCGCTGCGGCGCCTGGCCCCGGCCGGCTCCAGATGCCCGCCGGGATCGCCGTCAAGCCGTGATGCGCTAGCTGACAGGGCGGCGAGATCGGCATGTAATTGGTGCGCCCGGTGCGGATCGTGATTCGCAAGCCCTGACTGGCAGGCTGCTGCGGTGGTGCTGGCCCGGCTAGTCGCGCGATACAGTCGGGCCGTGCCGATCATTTACCACATCGCCATGGCCAGTGACTGGTACCTGGCAGTCAAGGAGGGCGAGTACACGACGTCCTCCATCGGCCGCACGCTGGCCGAGGAGGGATTCTTGCACGCGTCGTCCGCCAGCCAGGTGAACTGGGTCGCGGACAGGTTCTATCAAGGTGTTGGCGGTGAACTGCTGCTTCTGGTCATCGACACCGCGCGGCTGGCATCGCCGCTGCGGTACGACGACGTGCCCGGGTGGGATGAGCCATTCCCGCACATCTATGGCCCGCTCAACCCGGACGCTGTGCTCCGGGCCGTGCCGTTGCTAGCTGGGCCAGACGGGACGTACGCGGTCGAGCCGCCGCTCAGCTAGCGGGTTCTCCTCGATCATCCACCGCTGCGCGCGTGAGGATGGTGGAACGGGACCGGGTGGTTGCGGCCGGCTCGCCCAGGCGACACGCCGAACGAGACCGTAATGATCTTCAGGCGACGGTGACCAGTGGGCTACGCTCGCTTGCCAGACGGAGGGGGCGAGGCATGACGATCGGCGGCACGGACCCCGGCGGCTTTCAGAACGAGACCATTGCGCACTACGCCACGGCAGCGGTGGCCTCGCTGCAGAACTGGTATAACCGCAAGACCGGGCTGTGGGCGATACCTGGCCGGACGAAGCTGCGCGGCCCGGACGACCCCGGCTGGTGGAACTCAGCGAACGCCCTGTACGCGGTGATCGACTACATGTCCCTGACCGGGACGGCAGGCTACCTGGGCGTCATGGAGAAAGCCTTCGACCGGCATCAGGGCAGCGGCTTCCTCAACCAGTTCTACGACGATGAGGGCTGGTGGGCGCTGACCTGGATCAACGCCCATGACTTCGCCCGCGACCAGGAGCGCAGGCACCACTACCTGACGATGGCCAGGCACATCTTCGAGGACATGACCCGCGGCTGGGATGAGCGGACGTGCGACGGAGGCGTGATCTGGAAGAAGGGCACCGACATCAAGAACTCCATCGAGAACGAGCTCTTCCTAGCCGTCGCGGTGCGCCTGCACCAGCGCGTGCCCGCCGGCGAGCGGGAGCACTACCGGCACTGGGCGCAGCGGGCAGGGCAGTGGTTCTACGAGAAGTTCATCGTTGCCGACCCACGGCACCTGATATATGACGGGCTGACCGCCGCCGGCGGCCATGAAGGACACCAGCAGACCTACACCTACACCCAGGGGGTGATCCTCGGCGCCCTCGTGGACATGGCCGCCACCGAGATCGACATCGCCGGGCACGACCCACTGCCCATAGCGAGGCAGATCGCGGACGCCGTGCTGGCCAGCCCGGTCCTGGTGCAAGAGGGCATCCTGACCGAGTTCGGCAGTCCTGACGCCGGGACCTCCACGGACTCGCCGCAGTTCAAGGGCATCTTCATGCGCAACCTGGGCTACCTGGCGGAGCATGTCGGCCCGCCGGGAAATGCCAGCTACGTCGCTTTCATCCGGCGAAACGCCGGCTCGGTACTGGCGAGCAACCGCAACTGCGTCGCCCAGTTCGGCTACCGGTGGCAAGGGCCGTTCGACGGGCCTGACTCGGTCCGGCAGTCCTCGGCGCTGGATGCCATCAACGCCGCCCTGCGGGCAGGCGTCACGTCCCTTTGACCTGCCTGGCGCGACCGCGCCGGCCGGGAACGGCGTGACGGTACCTTGGATGTCGCGACTGGCGTAGCCGGATGTGACCGGCGTGGAGCGAATGAGTGGCATCGACCGCCTGGGTGCCCCTTTGGTAGCAACCGAAGGGGCACGCCGATGCGATACGGGATGAACCCGCACCAGTCCGCCTCGATCGTCGCAGGTCACGGCCCGCGAGTGATCAACGGGGAACCGTCCATGATCAACTACCTCGACGCGCTGAACGCTTTCGAGCTCGTTCGCGAGGCCGACGCCGCAACGGGCAAGCCCGCGGCCGCATCGTTCAAGCACGTCTCGCCAGCCGGCGCGGCGCTCGCCGGCTCCGTCGATGCGACGGCGGCGCGAATCTGGCGAGTCGACGAAGCCGATGACGGGGGCCTGCTGTCGGCCTACGTCCGGGCGCGTGACGCGGATCCGAAGTCGTCGTTCGGAGACGTCGTCGCACTGTCGCGGCCGGTCGGCCTGGCCACCGCTGAGTTCCTGCGCACGGTCGTCTGCGACGCGGTCATCGCGCCCGGATTCGAGCCGGGCGCGGCCGGGGTCCTCGCGGCGAAGCGCGGCGGCGGGTTCCTCGTTCTCGAAGCCGACCCCGGGCGAGTGCCGCCCGCCAGCGAACGACGCGATGTCCTCGGTGTCACGATCGAGCAGGATCGCGACACCGTGCCGGTTGCCACCGTGCTGCCCGACGACGGCACCCTCGACGCGAAGACCCGGACCGACGCACTGCTCGGGCTGGTGACCCTGCGGTACACCCAGTCCAACTCGGTGGCGTTCGTTCGCGACGGAGCCGCCCTCGGGATCGGCGCCGGGCAGCAGAACCGCGTTGACTGCGTGCGACTCGCGGGCGCCAAGGCGCGCACATGGTGGCTGCGCAGGCATCCGTTCGTCGATGACCTGCCCAGTGTCGGCGGCATGGGCAGGCAGGACCGTCTCAACTGGCAGATCAGGTGCGCCGGCCAGGAGATGACCGCTGCGCAGCTGCAAGAATTTGAGTCCCTGTTCGGCACCGAGGCGCGCAGCCGCTACGAAGACGCGACCTGGCGAGGCGAGTGGACCGCCACCCTCAGCGGCGTCACGATGACCTCCGACGGATACCTGCCTTTCCGCGACAACGTCGAGCACGCCGCAGCCGCGGGCGTCACCACAATCGTGGAACCCGGAGGGTCAACCCGCACGAGCGAAGTCGCCGACAGCGCGGCCTCGCACAGCATCGCCCACGTCCAAACCGGCCTCCGCCTGTTCCATCACTGACAAGCAGCCGACGGTATCGCGGGCAACTGCCTGCCCTACCGCGCTGGCGCGGCCAGGCCCAGATCGCGGGCGACGCGTGCGCCAAGGTCGGGGTCGACCTTGGCCCAGTAGTCGTTGACCGCGCGTTCCTGGATGGCGCGTTCCACCCCCTGGCTCAAATGCGAGACGATGTTGCCGGCCAGATGGTCCCGATCGGTCGGCGTCATGACCTGCCGGTACAGCGTGCCAGGCTGGCTGAAGTCGTTGTCGTCCTTATGCGCTTCGTAGGCCGTGCGCATCAGATCGCCGGCCTCCACGAACCAGCCCGGGTCGCGGTAGCGCTCGGCATCGGCCCTGGGGCCGCCGTAGCTGTTGGGCGCGTAGACCGGCTGGCCATCGCTGTGGTGGTAGCGCATGGGGCCGTCCTTGTTGTAGTTGTGCATTTCGCTAAGCGGCTGGTTGACCGGCAGTTGCTCATAGTTCGGGCCGGTGCGGTAGCGGCTGGAGTCGCCGTAGGCGAGCATCCTCCCCAGCACCATCCGGTCCGGGCTGGGACCGATGCCTGGGACCATGTTCGCCACGTCGAAGCTGGCCTGCGTGATCTGCGCGAAGAAGTTCTCCGGGTTGCGGTCGAGGACCAGCCGGCCGACCGGGATCGGCGGGTAGTCCTTGTGCGGCCAGACCTTGGTCACGTCGAACGGGTTGAAGCGGTAGTCGGCCGCGTCCTCGTACGGCATGATCTGCATCTCAAGGCGCCAGGACGGGTGGTCGCCGCGAGCGATCGCCTCCCGCAGGTCACGCCGGTGGAAGTCGAGATCCTCGGCGCGCATGGCCATGGCCTCGGCGTCGGTCATGTTCTCGATGCCCTGCTCGGTCTGGAAGTGGTACTTGACCCAGAACTTCTCCCCGCCGGCATTCTGCCACATGTACGTGTCGCTGCTGAAGCCGTTCATGTGCCGCAAGGTGCGCGGCGTGCCCCGGTCGCTCATCAAGATGGTCACTTGATGAGCCGACTCCGGTGACAGCGTCCAGAAGTCCCACTGCATGTTGTTGCTGCGCAGGCCGCTGTCGGGCATGCGCTCCTGGGAGTGGATGAAGTCCGGGAACTTCATGGGGTCACGCACGAAGAAGACCGGCGTGTTGTTGCCGACGAGGTCGTAGTTGCCCTCTTCGGTGTAGAACTTCAGGGCAAAGCCGCGCACGTCGCGGTCGGTGTCGGGGTACCCCTCCTCGCCGGCCACCTGCGAGAAGCGGACAAGCACCGGCGTGCGCTTGCCGACCTGGCCGAGGAAGGCGGCCTTCGTCAGTTGGGTGACGTCGGCGGTCACCTCGAAGTAGCCGAAGGCGCCGGTCCCCTTGACGTGATACACCCGATCAGGGACACGCTCGCGGACGAAGCGGGCCAGCTTCTGGACCAGGTAGGCGTCCTGCAGCAGATTGGGGCCAGTCGGGCCTACCGTGAGTGAGTACTCATCGCTGGACGCGGGGGCACCGGCGTCCGTGGTCGTTTTGGATGGTCGATCGCTCATTCTTTCTCCCCCTGATCTTCGTTCAAGGCGTGGCCGCACCCGCTTTGCCGCGAAGCGCAGTCCAGCCTCAGGCCAACGCCATGGGCTTTAAGCGCCAACAGCACGCGAACATGAAACCAGGCGAGCGTGCAGACTGGCCACGGCAGTTCGCCCCGCGGGCCCCTGCGGGTGCTCCAGCGCTATACCCCCTGCGCTGGAGCATCACACCGGCGCGCGCCCGAGCACTGCCTCAGCTCAGGCAACGCGGTTCTCGGCGCTGACCATCCAGGCCTGCTTCTCGAGCTCGACGATGATCTCGTGCTGATGTAGTCATGTTTGGCTCCTTTTCCGATGCCGGGTCCGCTATTCAGGCCAGGCGTTCGACTCGATGACCTCGACGAAGTCTGTCCGGCGAAAGCCCGGCACGAAATGTTCGAGGACGTCGGCGTTCATCGTGCCGAAGGTGGTGTCCGGCCGGTCTTTGAACCCGCTGGTGAAGGCGGCGAGGATCTGCCGCTTGAAGTTCGGCCGGGGATGCGCCGCGGTGACGGCGCTGATGTCGGCCGGATCGAGGTCACCGTAGCCAATGCCGAGAACGTCGGTCTCGACGCCGGCGCTGACGAGCGCCACCTCCGGCTCCATGTGCTCGGGGATGCCGGGTGTCGTGTGCAGCGCGATCGAGGTCCACACGCGGCGCGCCTTCTCGTCGCTGGTGCCGTGAGCCGCCAGGAACTCGCGTGCCAGGTCCGCGCCGTCAACCTCGAAGCGCTGATCCTTCGTCCGGTGCTTCTCGGTCAGGCCCAGATCGTGGAACATGGCACCGACGTAGAGCAGTTCGGGATCAGGTGACAGGCCACGCCGCCGCCCCTGCAGCATGCCGAACAGGTAGACGCGACGGGAGTGATGGAACAGCAGTGGCGGCTCTTCGGCCATGACGAGTTCGGTCGCTTCGGCGACCAGCCGTGTATCCGGGATCGGAACGCCGGCGATGGATGAGGTCACGGATTGCGCTCCTTGTATCGCGGACTGTTCTTATAACCCTCCTACCCTGCTGGCCAGCCCATCCCACCGATCGACGCGGTGATCAGCCCCTGGCGATCTGTGGTCCAAGGGCACGCTAGCGTCGGCGAGCCGGGCCGTGTCGACCGTCTGGCCGCTACGCACCAGAGCCTGGACTGTGTCGTGTCTTTCCTGCCTCGACTCCAGGCAACCACCGGCTGGCCGCCGCCGAGGCCGCCGCGGGCTGAGCCTGCGGTCAGGGGGACGGAGCCTGCCAGGTTGCCAGCAGGTCGGCTGCCCGGTGCCGGCACTCAGGGAGCCGTTCGGCGTAGAGCGCGTACCAGATGGTCAGGTGAAGCCGCCGAAGCTGCTCGCAGGTATGCAGCTGTGCGAGGTCAACGGGGCCGCCGTAGGCGGCCAGGATGCGCGAGCGGTCCAGTCGCGGGCTTGCCGTCGTCGCCGCCAGGTCCCAGGCCACCGGGCCAGAGCAGGCGTCCTCGAAGTCATGCCATACCCACTGGCCACCGGTCGCCATGAGATTGCCGGCGCCGGCATCGCCATGCAGCACCTGGCCGGGGGCTGAGGCTGCCGCGAGTCTTTCGGTCAGGCACCGGAAGGTCTCGGCGAGCCGCAGGACGTCGTCGGGGCTGAGCAGCGTCTGACGCCGGGCAAGGAACGCCGGGATGTCGCCCAGCGGGGCCAGGACAGGCTGGGGAACCGGATAGGCGCGAAGTGCGGCGTGCAGGTCCCGCAGCATCGACCCGATGGTGTCCTCGTCCGGCAGCCCCGTCCCGGACGGCGGGAGGTGGGTCCAAAGGGACATCACCTGCCCGTCCGCGTGCTGGATCACGGCGGGAAGATCGCTGGCTGGTGCCATAACCGGGATGCCCGCACGGGCCAGGAACAGGGCCATGGCCAGCTCGCGCTGGAGCCAGGCGCTGACATCCGGCCGGACGGCAGGAGTGCTCGCGGCGACCTTCGCCACGACAGGAGACGGGCTCAGATGGACGATAACGTTCGCCCCGTCAGCAAGAACCACCGGCTCAGCGCATGCCACCCCGAGGCGCGAGGCGACCGACACCGCGGCACGGACGGCGGCCGGAACAGTCGAGGACACCACTCCAGCATGGCAGGCTCACAGGCTGGGCGGCGTGGACGCGCACTGCGTCGCCGTGCGGGCCGGGTGGCTCTCCCGGACGTAGGACCGAAAGGATGTCCGCGCAACGATCGTGGCGAGTCCGCCGCTGTGCGGGGCAGCTCTGGCGGCCATTACAGCGATGCCAGCCGCATCACGGTCACGGTGCGTTCGGCGGTTGCGGCATACTGCTGACCGTGGTGGATGACGGCGTCGGCGGGGCGCGCATTACCAGCGGCGGAGGGCTGGCCGGCTTGCGTGAACGCGTCCAGACTGTCGACGGGTGCATCGAGGCGCATGCCGCCGCCGAACTGCTGTCCAGCAATCCGGCCGGGGTCGGCTACCTGCTGAAGGACCGGGTGGCGGACGTCAGTGATTTCATCGACGCGATCACCCGGGTCGCCGGCGGCGGCACCGTGCTCGACCCGGAGGTCGTCGCCCAGTTGCTGAACGCCGGACGGCGCCGCAACGCCCTCGCGGCACTCACCCCGCGCGAGCGGGAGGTGCTCGCGCGACTCGCCCAGGGCAGGTCCAACGCCGCGATCGCCGGTGCGCTCTTCATCTCGCCGAAGGTTGTGGAGAAGCACGTGGCGAATGTCTTCGACAAGCTGGGCCTAGTGCCTTCGGACAACGACAACCGCCGGGTTCTCGCAGCTATCAAGTACCTGGAGTCCTAAGGCACGCCACAATCCGAGAACGGCCAACTGCGTCCCAGCCGTGGGTCCCGAATGGGCCTACCGCCAGTCGGCGGCTGATAAATGACATCGTGCTGGCTGAGGAGAGCGGTGTCCGGGGCGACGGACGGCTGCATCAGCCACTTTGAGCTGTACCTGGCCGGCATGCGACAGGACGGGGCTACGGCGCCAGCTACTTGTGAAATGGCCTATGCCTGCTGCGCGTAATCAGTAGTATTCCGCCTGTAAAGGAGGACGTGCCATGGCCAAGGACAATCGTCGCAGGAGCAAGAGGCAGGACCACGCCACTGCCGTCGCCAGGCGTGCCGAGCAGGCGCGTTTGATGCGCGTGGATCAGGTGCCGCTGCCGCCCGACGCGGAGCGGTATGTCGCTGGCGTCCTCGCACGGCGCCAAGAGGCCGCTGACGAAAACTGGCTGGCCGAACTCCAGGGCGTGGGCGAGCGCGGGCATCCTGGCGAGGCAATCGAGCAGATCGAGCCGTTCGTGCGCGACCACTTGTACGACGAGCAAGCGGCGCTCACCTACGCGCAGTTGCTCCGCCAGGCAGCGGCCATGGAGCCGAAGGGCGACCGCGAGCGCGAAGCGCTCGAGCGGTTCACCGACCGGTCAGGCCTCGCGGAGACTAAGCGCGCCGTGACGCAGTTCCTGGATCGGCATCCCGACTGGGACGGGTTCGTCAAGGACCGGGCGGTGCAGGACTTCCAGTTGGTGCCCGGCAAGCTCCTGTCGGCCGAGGCGACAAGCGAGTGCGCCGCCCTTATCTTGGAGGCCAACGTCAGGGGTGCCGATCTGGCGATGAGGGGCAAGACCTCCAAGGACACCATCGGGCTGCACCGGGGCAACCACGATCCGAGGACCCCGCTGATGGCGTTCTCTGACGACCCCGCAACTCCGCCCCACCTGGCAAAACGGGCCGCCGACTGGACCGAGTACGGCCATTATGGTCTTTGGCAATTGCACGACCCCGCCCCGTCGCCCGGCGTCGAGGCCATGGACCTAGCGTCCGGAACCCGCCGGTACCTGGACTTCCCGCCGGGCAAGCTGGACGGCGTCGCACCGTGGTCGGTATGGCTCGGCTGCGCGATCCCCATCGACGGGGTCTGGCGCATCACCGGGACCGGGATCATGCTGAGCCCCGATGAGGGCGACGCCGTCACCGAGACCCTCGAGAAGGCAGTCAGCAAGGTGATCAGCACGGCTCAGGGAATACCACTGGCCGAACTGGACCCGCCAGAGCCGGTCCCTTATGACGACCCGCCGCCTCACGGCGTGCGGTGGAAGTACTTCACGCCGCTGGGCCCGATGTACGCAGCCGGGTCGGGCGACATCCTCATGATGCTGGCCGGCCGGCTTCTCGCTGATGTCGCGCTGCGCCGGGTCCGCGGCCCACGGCTCGGCAAGTTCGCTGATGACCCCGCGCCCACCACCGACGACTGGGTGGACGCTCCCCTGCAGAAGCTGTACGGCCTGACGCCGCGCGAGGCGGCTGAGGGGGACGTGCCGTACAAGATGCTTTTGGAGTCGATGCTCCGCAAGTTCGAGTACCAGGCCGCCCTGGCCCTCCCAGGCGAAGACGTGGTAGACGTCCCCGCCCTCCGCCGTACCCTAGGCGTAGACACTGCCTAGCTATAGCTAGGCGGAACCCCTCGCACGGCCGCGCACTCCCGCCAGGCAGCCGCGTTCCGTTATCACGCGGATACTTGTAGCGACATCGTGTGCCATGTCACGCGCCTATCAGTCCCGTCCGGGGCATGCCAGGACCGCATCGGTGGTTACACCTGGCAGACAGCACCCAGGCGTGCGATGGTTGCCCCTCATTCACAGCATGTCGCCCTGACCCGCGTCGACATCCGCGCCCCTGCCCCTCGCCGTAGTGCATCGCACCGGCTGGCAGCGCCCCTGGGTGAAGCCGAGCGCCGTCCCCCCGGCGCCCACGTCCGAGGGTTACCTTTGACTTTCCGCAAGCACGCCCGCTGGGGCGCCGGCATCGCCGGCGCCGCCGGCATCGCCGGCGCCACCGCCATCGGCGCCATCGCCGCCACCGCCCCCTGGGCCGCCACCACCACCCCCAGCACCACCACCGCCGAGGCACACGCCACCACCACCCGCGCCACCGCGACCCAGGACGCCTCCCAGTCCGGCCCGCAGGCCATCTACGACTCCGTCAGCCCCGCCTCCATCCCCCCCGGCCAGCACGTCGCCACCTACGCCGACGGCCCCTTCCAGGCCACCAGCGCCTCCGTCGCCGACCCCACCGGCACCCCGCACATGGTGCCAGGCGCATCCGCCACCCAGTGGTACTGGGGCACCAGCTACGACATCTCCATGGCCCAGCCCGGCTTCTTCAGCTAAGCCAGCCAGCCGGGCAAGCCGGCAAAGGGACAACAAGCCACGGCCGTGACGACACCCCAGGTGCCGACGCGGGACACTAGCTACCTCCGCGCCGGTCAGTCCCCCGCGCCAGGCGCGCGGTCGCGGGCGGGGACGGGATGCACGGTCTGGTGATCATGCAGCATCGCGACGAACTTGGCGATGCGGGCAGTCCTCGCCTCCGGCCTCTTCGCCTCGTGGATCCGGTACAAGATGGCGTACCGGTTCCCGCGGTCGAGCTTGGCGAAGAAGGCCGCAGCGTCCTTGTCCTGGTCCAGCGCATGGCGCAGGTCCTCGGGGACGGTCGCACTACCCTGCCCGTCGTAGGCCGCGGCCCAGCGGCCGTCGTCCTTGGCGGCTTCCACTTGGCGCAGGCCGGCCGGGCGCATGCGCCCGGCCGCGATCAGGGCCTCCGCCTTGCCGCGGTTGATCTTCGACCACCTGCTGCCTGGCTTGCGCGGAGTGAATCGCTGTAGCCAGTAATCCTCGTTCAGCGGGCGCTTCTGCCCGTCGATCCAGCCATAGCACAAGGCGACATCGAGGGCCTCGGCGTAGCTTACGGTGGCGTCAACACGACAGTCCTTCTTCGCCAGCTTCAGCCACAACCCCGAGGAGCTGGCATGGTCGGCAGCCAGCCATTTCTCCCACGCGGCCGGGTCCGGGAAGGCCGCCATCGGCTGGCCCTGGTACAGCTCGGCGACCTCGCGCTCCATGACAGGCTCCTCCCGACGATCCAACAATAATCGGGTGCTAAGGCCTGCGGCGCCGTGGCGGGCGCAGATCGCAGGAACTTCCTCACACCCCGGGCTCAGATCGGCTGCCAAGCCCCGGCCGCCCCTCGACACCCGGCCCGCAGCACAAGCATGACCCCGCAATCCAGTAACTCAATGTAACCGAATGGTCCGCAAACATTGATGATGTGCTGTTTACCCATCGCGCGAAAGGAAAGTAGCCGGTCCATGAAAGCACTCATCTACAACGGCCCGCGCGATGTGACCGTCTCCGAAGTGCCCGAACCCCGGATCACCCGCCCTGGCGATGCGATCATCCAGATCACCAGGACCAACATCTGCGGCAGCGACCTGCACATGTACGAGGGGCGCACCGACATGCAGCACGGCCGGATACTCGGCCACGAGAACATGGGCAAGGTGGTGGAGGTCGGCCCGGCCGTGGAGCACCTGAAGCCCGGCGACATGGTCGTTATCCCGTTCAACGTAGGCTGCGGGCACTGCGAGAACTGCGAGCACAACCTGACCGCCTACTGCCTGAACGCGAACCCCGGCACGGACATCGCCGGCGGTGCCTACGGCTTCGCCGACATGGGGCCATGGGAAGGGGGGCAGGCCGAGTTGCTGCTGGTGCCCTGGGCGGACTTCAACTGCCTGAAGCTGCCCGAGGACGCGACGGAGAAGCAGAACGACTACGTCATGCTGTCTGACATCTTCCCCACCGGCTACCACGCCACCGAACTGGCCGGCGTGCAGCCCGGCGACACCGTGGTCATCTACGGCAGCGGCCCGGTAGGGCTGATGGCCGCTTACTCAGCCATCCTGAAGAGCGCGAGCAAGGTCTTCGTGGTGGACCGCCATCCCGACCGGCTGGCCCTGGCCGAGAAGATCGGCGCCATCCCGATCGACGACTCCAAGGGCTCGCCGGTCGACCAGGTACTGGAACAGACTAACGGCAGGGGCGCGGACCGCGGCTGCGAGTGCGTGGGCTACCAGGCGCACGACCCGCAGGGCACCGAGCACCCTAACGGGACCATGAACAGCCTGGTCCGTTCAGTCCGGTACACCGGGTCGATCGGCGTGGTCGGCGTCTTCGTGCCTGCCGACCCGGGCGCGCCGGATGCGTCGGTAAGGGGAGGCGAGTTCCCGTTCGACTTCGGCCTGTTCTGGTTCAAGGGCCAGCGAATCGGGACCGGCCAGTGCCCGGTGAAGTCCTACAACCGCCACCTGCGCGACCTCATCCACTTCGGCAAGGCCGCGCCGTCGTTCATCATCTCGCACGAGCTGCCCCTCACCAGGGCGCCCGAGGGGTACCAGCATTTCGACGCGCGGGACAAGGGCTGGACCAAGGTCGTGCTTGCTCCCGCTGCCTGACAGGCCGCCCGGCAGGAAGGAGACACCGTGATCAACCAGCCATCGATCTCGCTCAATGAGGCCCGGGCGGTGATCGCCGCAGGTGAGGAGAAAGCCCGGCAGAACGGGCAGCCGAGCAACATCGCCGTGGTCGACGCGGGCGGCAACCTAGTCGCCCACGTCCGGATGGACGGGGCGTGGATCGGCAGCGTGGACATCTCGATCAACAAGGCGTTCACCGCTCGCGCCTTCGACGTCAGTACCTCGGACCTAGGTGCCAGTTCCCAGCCGGGCGCCCAGTTCTACGGCATCCAGATGTCCAACCACGGCCGGGTGCGCATCTTTGCCGGCGGCCTGCCGCTGCGCGGCGACGGCCGGGTCGTCGGCGCGGTCGGGGTCAGCGGCGGTTCCGGGACGCAGGACCAGTCCGTGGCCGAAGCTGCGGCCGCCGCCTTCCAGCCCTAGTCGCGGTGCTGGCCGCACCGGCGTTGACGACTCGTTCACGGCGCGGCCAGCCACCTAGGCCCTCATCACCCAGCGAGATCAGCCCCAGGCCTTGCCGTGATTCGGGCAGCCTCATCGAATGGCTTCTATCGGGTGGCTCGTGGTGCGGGCCGTCAGGAACGCGACGAGGTTGAAGTGGGCGCGGGGCGCGGGGCGGGTCACGCTCCGGTGCAGGCTCGCGAGCATGGCCGCGACGGCGTGGGTGACCGCTGCCCCGCCCGCCATGCGCTCTGCCCAGTCCCAGTCGCCGTCGGGGTTGGCTTCCAGGAAGACGGGCTGGCCGGCCCTGATGAGGAAGTCGAAGGCACCGAACTCCAGCGACATCGCGGACGCCAGCGCCCGGGTTGCCGCGTCGACCGCCGCGGAGACCGCCACGGTCGTGACGGTGACGTCCGCCGGGCTCGTCCACGGGTCGGCCGGCGAGCGCTTGCCGACCTTGAACCCGAGCACCTGCCCGGCCGCGTAGTACACCCGCAACTCGGCGGTGTGCTCGACGTGCTCCTGCACGATGACCGGCGGCCCCGGGCAGGGCCAGACGGGCAGTTCGTGCCGCTCGATGACCTGCGGGAAGATCCCGGTGAGGCGGCCTGGCTCGGCCTCGACGAAATGTTCGCGCGCCGCCTTGACTACCAGGCGGGGACAGGAGAAGGCGGCGCGCGCGGCGGACAGGTCGGTGGTCACGATCGTGCGCGGCACCGCCACGCCAAGCCTCCGGGCCAGGGCGAGCTGCTCGATGGTCCCCAGCCGCCGCGCTCCTAGGGCGCGCGGCGCGACGGCCGCCACCTGCTCCGCGACCTCCTGCCAGGAGTCGCGGGCAAACAGGGCGGATGCGGCCGTGCCCGCCTGCCCGACCTCGATCGCGCGCCCGGTGAAGTGCCGCAGCCAGACCACGGTGGGCGCCAGCCAGTGACCGTCCAGGCACACCCGCCCGGCACCAAGGTCCAGCACCAGGCTGGTGCGGTCCAGGCTGGCGCGGTCCAGGGCAGTGCGGTCCAGGCCGGCGCGGCCGAAGATGGCGCGGTCCAGGGCAGTGCGGTCCAGGGCAGTGCGGTCCAGAGCAGCGCGCGGCGCATCGGCGTCCACGCGGGCCACGCGGATCCCGACGCCTTCCAGAAGGGCTTGCACCTTGATGAGGCCCGTGTCGCAGGTGCGGCTCAGCAGCAGGACGCATGGGGTGGCCTCAGTGCCGTCCGGGTGACCGGGGGCGCGGACGGGGGCCGACCGGATATCTGCCTGTCCCGTCTGTCCCACCTGCGGCGCCCCGGCATGCGGCGGCATGACCTGTGGAGACCCGGCCCGCGGGGGGCAGGTATGCGGGGGGCGGACGTCAACGACATGAGCGGGAGCATCGAGCTGCCCCAGGAAGCCGGGCTGGCTCGAGGAGCCGGGCTGTCCTGCGGCGCGGCCCGGCCCCGTGTCCCATGTACTGGGCACCTGCTATCAGGCGGCGACGATGCCGCCGCCATCCAGCAGCTCGTCGGCCATCACGAGGAGCTTGGACACGGTGTCCTGGACCGCCTGCGGCGCTTCCGGCAGCCGCTGCGCGACCCGGCGCAGCACGTCGAGGCCCGGGCACTGCGGGGCGGCGGTAGCGCCGCCCTCCGCCCAGCGCACGCGGATGAGCAGTTCGAGCACGGTGGCGACCTCGGTGGCCAGCAGCCCGACCGAGCCCATGTCCACGAGGTCGCCCCGCTGGCAGGTGTCCCGGTCGAGTACCTCAAGGACGCCCACGCAGTCGCCGTTCACGACGACCGGCGCGGCCATGATGCTGCGCGGGACGTACCCCGTCGTCTCGGCCGCGTCCCTGGCGAACAGCTGGGTCGATGACAGGTCGTCGGCGATCAGCAGCTGGCCGCTCATGGCGACCCACCCGGCGATTCCGGTCCCGCAGGGGAACCGGGTGCCCGGCAGCATCCCCTCCCCCTCGCCCGCGACGGCCTCGAAGATCAGGTCGCCGGTCTCCGGGTCGATGAGGAACACCGACACCGCCGCTGCGCCGTACATGCCCCGCGCGATCTCGACGATCGACTGCAGGAGCCGGCGCTGGGTCAGGTCGGCCTCTCCTGGCGCGGAGCCTGCTGCGGTGGAGTTAATTGAGGACATGTGTGCCTCCATCGGGGCTGGCCACGTTCCCGGCGGCCAGCATTAGGACGGACTTGAGCTGGAACGGTGCGAGCATGGGGTGCTTGCTCAAGATGAGCGCGCTAATGCCCGCGATGTGCGGGGCGGCAAAGCTGTTGCCGGTGCTGCGGATCTCCTTCCCGCCCCGCCAGGCGACAGGCACCCGGACGCCCCGGGCGTAGAAGTCCACCGGCGGCGCGGGGTTGTAGTAGTAGGTCATCGGGTCCTGCCTGTCGTGGCAGGCCACCGAGATGACCGAGGCGAAGGGCCACGGGTAGCTGTGCACCGGCATGTTGTGCGCTGCGGCGATCAGGACGCTGCGCCGGAAGTAGGCCCGGTCCGCCAGTTCCCGCAGCTCGTCACGGAACTTGTCCTTCGCGGTCGACAGGCTCATGTTGATGACATCGAAGCCCTCGTCAATGGCCCAGCGCAGCCCGGCCAGGAGGGCGGCACCGCTGCCGTGCTTGCCGTTAGTCAGCACCCGCACCGAGGTGATGGCGGCGGCCGGGGCGATCGACCGAATCACGCTGGCGCAGGCCGTCCCGTGCCCGGCGGGGTCAGTCGGCGCTGCGGGCACGACGGTCAGGGAGCCGTCCTCGTCGTCGGCGGCCGCGACCTCCATGGCCGCCTCGACTCCCCCGACCAGGGGATGATCGGCCTCCACGCCGCTGTCGAGCACGCAGACCCGGACCCCAGCGCCGTCGGCGCCGCCCCACGCCCACTGCGGCGTCACCGGGCCGACCGGGCTTACCTCGAAGGCCTCGGGGAGGACGGACGTGGGCAGCCCCCATGCGGGGACCCCGGGAAAGTGACCCCGGGGCGGGCGCCGCCACGGCGGGACGTCGGTCATCTTGGATCAGCCCCTGTCTCCTGCGGTTGGCCCCCGTCCCCGTTCTCATCCGCGTCCAGCCAGTCACGCAGGCGGGCGGCGGGCAAGTCGGCGCCCTTCGCCGCCAGCAGGCGCAGCGCGTCGCGGCCGGCCCGCCGCGCGTCGCGCGCCTGGCCGGCCGCCCGCGCCGCGACGGCGAAATCGGTGAGGGCCTGCGCGGCCAGGCACGGGTCATCGGTCTCAGCGCCGCGCTCCTCGGCGTCCCGGGCCAGGGCGAGGGCCTGCTTGTGGCGCCCGGACGCGGCGGCGATCCGGGTGCGCAGCCCGGTCGCGGCGATGCGCGCCCGGGTACTCATGACCGGCGCGCCCGCCTCGATCCGGTCCAGGGCCAGGGCCGCGGCCCCGGCGCGCCCCTGCCGGAACAGCTCACGGGCGATGGCGACCTCGATGTTCTGCGTGTCGGGGGCCTGCTGGGCGGTGCGCAGCACCGCGAGGGCGCGGCGGTAGTGGGCTTCCGCCTGCCGGTGGTCCCCGGCGAGCGAGTCCACGAACCCCGTCATCTCCATGACCGCGGCGTCGGCGAGGTCCAGGTGCAGGCCGCTGGTGGAGGCGCGGGCAGTCGCCAGCGCGCCCCGCGCCCCGGCCACGTCTGCGCCGAGCGCGAGCAGGTACGCTCGCGTCACCAGGACCGGGACGAGCAGGCCGCGACCCGCGGCGAACCGGTCCGCCAGCGCCGCGCATAGCTCAAGCCCGTCCCGCACGGGCGTGGGCGTCCACTGCGCCAGCTCGCAGATCGCGCAGACCAGCCGCTCCTCCTCGTAGCGGTCGCCCATCGCCTGGGCCCGCGTCAGGGCGTGCCGCAGCGCCGCCTCCGCCGCCGCCGTCCGCTCGGCGATCAGGTGCACGTGGGCCTGCAACTGGTCCAGGCGACTCCAGCTCAGGTGGTCATCCGGGTCGCCGGCTAGCTCCGCCGCGATCCGCTCTGCCTCCACCGCCACCGCCGAAGGCGACGCCAGGCCCAGCCGGAGCGCCACCAGGTTGCGGGTGACCGCGCACGCGGCGGCGTTTCGCCGGCTTCCCGGCAGGGCGGCCTCCGCCGCCGCCAGCGCGGCGGCGGGGCGGGCCTCATCCCACAGGCCAAGCCCGGCGTCGGCGATATGGACCGCCAGTGCGGTGTGCCGGGCGTCGCCGGGCGCCAGCAGGTCGCGGGCGCGCTCCAGCAGGGCGATAGCGGCTGGCAGGTCCTTGCGGCCCAGCGCCCGCATGCCCTCGGCGGTCAGCGCGTCTGCCGCCGCCGAAGCGAGCGTCGGCAGACCGGGGTCGCCGGGCCGCAGCTCCCTGTGCAGCCGCCAGGCGGCCTCGACGTGATACGCCATGACCATGGGGTCGCAGTACCAGCCGGCTAGGAAGTCGTGCCAGCGCTCGCGGCGGGCCTTGGACGTGAACGCGTAGGCGGTATCGCGCAGCAGGGCCTGGGCGAAGGAGTAGCTGCCGGGTGGGGCCTGGCGGATGACTCGCCGCCGGGTCAGCTGGCCCAGGCGCTCGCCGAGGTCGTGGCTGGTGATCCCGTCCGCCTGGGCCATCGCCGCGAGCGCGTCGCGGGTGAAGTCCCGGCCGATCGTCGCGGCCAGCTCGATCACGGCCCGCTCCGGCCCGGGCAGCTGGTCCAGCCGGGCGCCGAGCACCGCCTGGATCGTGGGCGGGACCTCATCGGCAGGCACGGCCTCGGCGAAGACGTCCAGCAGCAGCTCGGCGAACAGCGGGTTGCCGTCGCACAGTCCGGCGACCCGCTCACAGACCTCCTGGTGCTCTTGCGGGTACACGTCGCCGGTCATGGCCAGCTCGGTGACCAGCGCGGCGCTCTGCTCATAGCTCAGCGGGCCGAGCTCGAGCGCCATGGCGCAGGGCTTGCCGCCGCCCCACCCGGGCCGGGCCTCCAGCAGCTCCGTGCGGGCCACGCACAGCACGAGGACCGGGACGTCGGTCAGCCACGTGGCGATGTCGTCCACGAGGTCGAGCAGGGTCTGCTCCGACTGGTGCAGGTCCTCCCAGACCAAGACGAGCGAGCGGGTCCGGCCCAGGACCTCCAGCAGGTACCGGACAGCCCAGGAGATGTCCTCGACCCCGACCGGCCCGGCCCCAGCTGATGCGGCCGGCCCTGATCGGGCACCGACACGCCCGGCGGCCGGCGCGTCGTCCATGATGGTCGCGAGGCTGCGGACGGCGAGGGCCCCTCCTCGTCGCCCAGCGCCGCGGCCAGGGCCGACCAGCCGCCCGGGTAGGAGCGGAGCATCTGCGCCAGCGGCTGGTAGGTGATGCCCCGGCCGTAGGCGGAGGAACGACCGGACAAGATGGTGACTGCCTCGCCGGCGTTGTCCGCGCCCGGGCCGCTGCCCACCGGGCCATCTGGCAGCGTCGCGAGGAACTCCCGGACCAGCCGGGACTTGCCGATTCCGGGGCCGCCGAGCACGGTCACCAGGCACGCCTGGCGGCGGGCAGCACGCCGGAAGGAGTGCCGCAGCTCGTCGAGCTCGTCGTTCCGCCCGATGAACGAGGCGGCCGGGTCGGGGACGCTGGCCTCGGGGAGGGCCGTCCCGCCGACGCGCCAGGCCCGGACGGCCTGCGCCTTGCCCTTGAGTGCGAGCGGCGCGACTGGCTCGATGGCGACCTGCGAGCGGGCCATCGCGGCGGTGGCGGCGTCTAGCAGGATGCCGCCTGGCGGGGCGGCGTTCTGCAGCCTGCTCGCCGTGTTGACGGCGTCCCCGATGACGCGGAAGTCCCCGGTCGCCAGCAGGGTCACGACGACGTCGCCGGTGCAGATCCCGCACCGCGCCTCCAGGCTCACCTGGTAGCTGGCCATCAGCTCCGCGCTGAGGTCCCGCAGCGCGCCGAGCGCGGTGACGGCAGCCCGCACCGCGCGCACGGCGTCGTCCTCGCGGGCGACGGTGGCGCCGAAGACGGCCAGGATGGCGTCCCCGATGAACTTCTCCACGACCCCGCCGTGGTCGGCGATGGCGGCCCCGCACGCGGCGAAGTAGGTGTCCATGATCTGCCGTAGCGCCTCGGGGTCCATCCGCTCGGCCAGCGTGGTCGAGCCGACGATGTCCATGAACAGCATCGAGACCTTCTTGCGCGACTCACGGCCGGCCTGCCCGACCGCCAGCGGCGTGCCGCACTCGGCGCAGAACCGGCCCCGCTCCCCAGCCTGGGCACCGCAGGACGGGCACGTCACCGCGAGCCTCCATCGGCGCTCGGGTCCCCGGCGAGACCACTGTCGTCCGGCGGCAGGTCGACGCAGTGCGCCACGACCTCAAGCTCCGGATCGCTGTCATCGCCTGCCAGGGCCAGCGGCCCGGCTTCGGTCGCCATCTCTGCCCTGCTCGCTATCTGCGCCCCGGCAGCGACCTGCGCTCCCGCCGCGAGCCTTGCCTGCGCGGACTGCGCCGCCGCGGGCTCTGCCTCGCTGGCATTGAGCGCTGGCAGGGCTCTGCGGCCGTAGAGGCCGGCGGCCATGATCAGCAGCCCGGCCACCGCGAAGATCGTGTCGATCGGGCCGAGCCGCACTCCGGCCGGGGCGGCCGTGAAGTTTCGCAGTGGCGCGCTGGCCAGCCAGCCGGCCAGGACCGTAGACAGCATCGAGGCCAGCTGCGTGACCGGCTGGAACACCGCGACCACCCGGCCGATGAGCTCTCGCGGCGCGGACGCCATCAGCAGCGGGGCCATGGCCGTGTTCAGCATGGTGATCGGGATGGCCATCAAGAAGATCAGGGCGACGCCACCGGCGAAACTCACCTGGCGGGAGTAGCCGATCAGCAGCACGCCGCCTGCTAGCAGGCCCGCCCACGCAGTGGCACGCGCCCCGATCCAGCCGACCACTCGCCCGGCCATGAGCGCGCCGATGATGCCGCCGATGCCGAAACCCGTGCCAAGGTAGCCGTAGAGCTGGGATGATGCGTGCAGGTTGCGGGTGAGGAAGAAGACGTCGAGCGCGTTAACCGCCCCGACCCCGAACTGGCCGATCACCGCGAGGGTGAGCAGGGCGACCAGGAACCTGCTGGCGCCGAAGTAGCGCAGGCCGGCGGCGAACTCGCGAAGAACGCTGGGCCGCATCGGCTGGCCTGCCGCTGAGCCAGGCAGCGCGGCGGGGTGTGCGGCAGGTTTCGGCGCGATCTTGACCGACCTGATTGCGATGAACGAGACCAGGTAGGAGACGGCGTTGAAGACCAGCGCCCACTGCAGGCCGATGCCGAACAGCAGTGGTGCCGCCAGCGGCGGCCCGACGATCGCCAGCGTCCCGCTGGTTGCCTGGGCGATGCCGGCCGCCCGCGCCCGGTCCACGTCTCCGTGCACGACCGCCCGCATGACCGAGTAGCGGGCCGGGGTGAAGAACTGGCCGACGGCGTTCAGCGCGAGGACGTCCGCGCAGACGATCGCGAGCCACGCCCCGACGGGCAGGTCATGCGTTGGCACGAACGACACGATCGCCAGCGCGCCGGCGATCCCGCAGCGGATCTGGTCGGCGCGGAGCATGGTGAGCCCGGCCATCCCAGCGGTCGGCGAACACCCCGGCGAGCGGGCCCATGACCAGGATCGCGACGCCCGTCGCGAGCAGCACGGCGCTGACCGCCGCCGGCGCCCAGGGCTGGTTCTTGGCGAGGACCGTGGCGACCCACAGGACCAGGGTCGTGCTGAAGATGACGTCACCCAGTGCGGATACCGACTGGCCGACCCAAAGGCGGGTATACGTTGGGTTGATCAGGACGAGCCGCCGGGCATGTGGCTGATCAGGTGTCATGGCTTACCTGCCTTCGGTCGTGGCCAGGACGCGCCGCCCCGCGCCGATGACCAGCGACATGAGGGCGGTCACCAGCGTCGTGTGGTAGGCCGTCGCGAAGAACTCCAGGGTGCCCGGCGCGCTCGCCGCCCGCGTCGCGGCCGACCGGCCGGGGATCGGCCCGTCGGGTAGCTGGGCGCACGCCAGGCTCGCCATCGCGGCCTGGCCCTCGTCCGTGCCCGCCGAATCGCCGCCGAGGCAGGCCCAGGCGAGCAGCAACTCGGCGACCAGGTCCCACAGGGCTTCCTGCACGGCGTGCGCGAGTACCCGGCGGATGAGGTCTCGCGCACGAGTGAGCATGGCGGGCGAGCAGCCGGGCTCATTGCGCCCGAAGTCGGTGATGTAAAAGCTCGTGTGGGTGATCTCGTAGGCCTGCGCGGTGGTCGGCGGGAAGGCCGTCGGCTGGCTGACGAGGATGCACTGCTCGATGAGCCGCGGGTAGGGCTCGATGGCGTGCGCCAGGCCCGCCGTGTCAGCGTAGAGGCGGGTCTCCAGGCGGCCGTACGGCGACTTGCCGCGCGGCGAGAGGTGGCCGCCCCCCGTGAGCGCGCCGAGCGCGGCCCGCAACTGCGGCGAGACGCCGCCGGGCGGTGCCAGCGCGGCGGCGATGAGCGTGTACTGGCTGGCCACGACGGGCGGGCAGCCAGCGATGAGGCCGGGGAAGTCCGGGTTGCGCCAGGTTGCGCGCAGCAGCCCGGTCGCGTCGCCGAGGGCGCCGGGGACCGGGTCCAGCCGAGACGCGCAGTGGCAGAGCAGGGCCAGCTCCAAGACGGCCTTCATCTTGCGGCCCCGGCCGCGCTGCGCGCTCGCGGAAAACGGGTCGAAGCGGTCAAGGTTGCTGGCCAGCCAGCCGAGGGTCCCGTCGGCCAACTGGGTGGCGGATGACATCGTCATTCTCCCCGCTGCTACAGGCGCTGGGTCTGGTCGAGGTAGTCGAGGAGGTCGGCGTCCACCGCGTCGCGGAAGGACGCCAGGGTCTGCTTGTCGTCGTGCTCGCGGTACAGGTCCCCGCAGCCGACCCAGCGGTCCCGGGTGGTCGCGGTTGGCAGGTAGCCATCGGTGACCGAGCCAACGGCCCAGCCCGGCTGTCCGGCGGTCTCCCAGCAGCTAGACAGGGTCCCGTCCGCGTTCACGACCGCGCCGAACCGGCCGTCGCCGAACCCGCAGGTGGGGCACGGCGCGGCGGCCCGCGGGCGGCCTACCGTGAAGCCCAGGTCGAGTGCGCGGCGCTGCCAGCGGGCAAAGCGGCCCGACAGCTCGCCGGAGCGCGTCAGGTCGTTGGCGTATCCCACGCCGACGTCCCCGACGTGGGTGAAGTAGATGGCGCAGCGCGAGGGGTCCAGGGCTGCCGCGAGACGGTCGATGAGCGCGTCAATCCCGGCGTAGTTGTGGTGCGAGACATTCACCCGCAGGGTCCAGCGCAGCGGGCTTGCGTCGGTGGCCCGGGCGATGTTGGCGACGATAGCGTCGAAGGTCCCGGCCCGCTCAGCGACGGTGCCATGGCGCACGCGGCGGACCCGGATACGGTCGTGGTCGTCGCGGTCGCCGTCGAAGGTGACCTGCACGCTGCGCAGCCCGGCCGCGGACAGCCGACGGGCCAGCGCCGGGGTGAGCAGGGTGGCGTTGGAGATCATCCGGGCCGAGCGCAGGCCATAATCGGCCGCCCGCGTCAGCAGCTCCTCGCAGCCTCGCGGGTTGAGCAGGGGCTCGCCGCCAAACAGCAGGATGGATAGCCGTTCCAGCCCTGACTCCTCCATCTGCCGGGCCGTGAAGCCCAGGATCTGCGTGATGGTCGGCGAGGAGAGCCGGGCGCGCTCGATGCGAGGCGGCCGGCTGCCGCCGGTGGGATCCTGGCCGGTGTTCTGGAAGCAGTAGCCACAGCCCAGGTTGCAGGCGGTGCTGGTGAGAACCGTGAGTGAGTAGGTGTGGGGCCGTGGGGCGGTGAGCAGACCGCTGTCGCGCAGTCGCTGCTCTGCGGCCGGGCGCAGGCCGCCCTCGGGGGTCAAGTGCCTGTCATGCAGGCGGGCCACTCCGCCAGGGCCGAGGAACCACCAGTTCCGCTCGCCCCGCAAGATCCGCTCTCCGGCGGACTGGACCGTGTTCACCGATATCGCCCTTTCGGCGGCAGTCAATCAGGAAAGGCGTGCAGCCTTCCGGCCCGCCCGGCGACAGCGCGTCGCCTGGAAGGCCGGATGGCACTGACGAGCGTCGGCTACAGGCTTGAGCTGTTGTTGACGACGCACCAGTCCTCGATGGCGCCGTCTTCCTCGTCCTCGTCCGCGCTGTGCGCGACGACCTCGACGTCCTCGGCCTCGATGGCCTCGTCGTCCAGCTCGGGCTTCTCGTTCTCCGGCATGACGCCCTCCTTGATTTTCGCTGATACCAGAGCCGGGATTTTCCCCGGCTGGCAATCACAACCATAAGGCCGCCGGCTTTATCAATGATTAGCCGCCGGTTCGATAACGGTAAAATCGCGGTCGTGGATGGCTGGACGCAAGCGCCGCCATGGCGCTCGCCCGGGTACGCCAGAATGCCACCTGGCATTCTCGCCGGGTGGCATTCTCGCTTGCGCGAACTCGCGGCAGGCGGCTACAGGCTTGAGCTGTTGTTGACGACGCACCAGTCCTCGATGGCGCCGTCTTCCTCGTCCTCGTCCGCGCTGTGCGCGACGACCTCGACGTCCTCGGCCTCGATGGCCTCGTCGTCCAGCTCGGGCTTCTCGTTCTCCGGCATGACGCCCTCCTCATTGTCATGTGCCCGCGAGGCGGACCATTTCTCCGGCTCGCAATAACAACTGTAGGGTCGCCTGCTTGCCTAATGATTAACCGCCGGTTCGATAACGGTAAAGCCGGGATTGCCATTTCCTGCCGGGCCGGCCGGCCTGCCACTGGCCTGCCTGCTGAGATAATCACGGCCATGAGGGCGGTCATGAGCGTCGACTGATAGGACTTGCGGAAGTACTGGACCGGGGTCGCCGAATCCGCCGCCCGCCGCGCGAGCGCTGGCCCCGGAATTGCCCCGTCCGGCATCTGCGCCCGCGCCAGGAGCCGGATCCCGGCTTGTCCTGCCGCGGTGCCGGCGGGGTCACCGCCCAGGCAGAACTGCGCGAGCAGAAGCTTGGCGACCTGCTCCCACTCGTCGTGGCGTGCCGCATGCTGCGCCAGGTCGCAGGCGACGCCCTGCGCCCGCGCCAGGTCGCCGGGCGCCAGGCCGGGGTCACGTGCGCCGAAGTGAGTCAGGTAGAAGATGGTGTGGGTGACTTCGCAGACGTCCATCTCAGCGAGGGGAGTCCCGGGCCCCTCGTCGCCGAGGATGCTGCGGCGGAAGATGTCCGGATAGGACTCGATCGGATGGCTGACCCCGGCCAGGTCCGCGAGGTACCGGGTCTCCATGCGCGCGAACGGCGACCGGCCGCGGGTCGCCAGGTGCCCGACGACCTGCGCGAGGCCGTCCCGGTGCAGGCCAGTGGTGACCGCCGGCGGTGCCAGCGCCCCGTAGATCAGCCGGTAGGGCGCGCAGCCGGGGTCGTCCATGAGCCGCGGGAACTGCGGATCCCGCCAGACTCGCTCCACGATGGCGGTCACGCCCGCGAGCTTGCCGTCGTCCGGCCACGCCCGCTGCCAGTAGTGGTGGAGCAGGCCAAGTTGCAGGAGCGCCTTGACCCTCGGGGTCACCGGAAGCTCGGACTTCGCCGCCGGCGAGTCAAGGTAGCCGGCGTTCGCACCAATCCACTCCCGGGCGCCAGCCGAGACCTGACCGAGGCAGTCGTCGGCTCCGCCGGGCGTGCTGTTTGCCGCCATTGTCATTCCTTCCGCTACTGAGTACTTGTACGCGGAGTGCCTTACCGCGAAGCGTGCGTGCGCGCAGCCCGCCAGATCGCCGGCGCCTGCCCGCTCGATGATGTCGGCGGCGCGTGCCGCGCTGCCGGTCGCGGCCAGCCTGGCCCCTGCCGCCCCGGCCCGCTCTCGCAGGCCCTGGTCTCGCCATGCCGATGCCAGCACCTGCGCGTGGTCCGCGCCCGGGGCACCCGGCATCCGGACGGCCACGCCCATGCGCACGCAGGCCCCGGCCAGCACCGACTGCTCGGAGCCGTTGGGGCGCACCGCGAGCGGCCGGCCGCGCAGCAGCGCGGACAGCACCGGCGCGGACGTCCCGCTCGTCAAGACGAGTCCCGCCTGGTCGATGAGCGGCCCCATCCACGGCTTGCGCACGAGCACGATGTCGGCGTCGGGGGCGGGCTGGGGGCTGGTCGAGCGGCCCTGCTCCACCACGGCCTGGAAACGGCCGCGGGTGAACGCGGCGTTGAGCTCGGGCCAGTGGCTGGCGCCGCCGAAGAACCGGCCCAGGTGCGCATACACGACGGGCTTGCCGGTCCGGGCGAGGCGCTCTCGTATCTCCTCGACCTCGGCCCGGTCCGCCGTCGGCTCCCAGGCCAGCGGCCCGACGTGGTGCGCGCGCGCCGGAAGCCGGGTTCCCGGGTACTCGAACGCGGGGTCGCCGCGCAGCAGCAGCGCCGTGCCGAGCAGCGGGTCACGCCGCCACGGGGCACCCCGCCCGCCGAGGCCAGCCTGCTCGCGCACGCTGGCGTAGAGGCGAAGGGTCTCCCGCGTCCGGTTGTCCCGGCTCCGGCCCTCCTGGGCTCGCCCGCGCCGCCGGACTGGTAGTCCCACAGGTGCACCGACAGGCCGATGACCACCACGGGAATGTCGAGGACCTCGGCGACGACCAGCGCGCCGTGGCACAGGACCGAGGTGACGAGCATGTCGGCGCGCGCCTGCCTGGCCGCGGCCAGCGTCGCCTGGTACTGCGCCAGCCCCATCTCGCCCCACCGCGCGGCGGCGAACGCCCGGTGACCTCCGTGCTCCTCGGCGATCGCGTGCGGAAGGCCGGCCCCGGCCACGATGGGCGCGGCCGACGACCGGGCCAGCACGCTCACCTCATGGCCCCGGCGGCGCAGTTCGCGACCGGCGGCGATTGCCGGGTACAGGTAGCCGCCGTCGCTGAGCGGGCACAGCAAGATCTTCATAATGCCCGCTCCGATGCCGCCACGCGCAGGTCCCCGGGAACAAGCAGGCCGGGACTCGCCAGGGCCGGGTGCGCGGCGGTCGCCGGGGCCGGGTCCGCCGGGGCGGGCAGGCCGAGGTGGGTGCCCAGGAACGCCAGGCAGTCCGCGTGCAGGCTGAGCGTCCGCGACGCGGCCCGCGCTCCATGGCCCACCCCGCGCTCGAACCTGAGCAGGGCCGGCCCGTCACCCGGCGAGGCGTGCTGCAGGGCAGCGCACATCTTGCGCGCATGCAGCGGGTCGGTCCGCGTGTCGCCGTCGGCCGAGACGAACAGCACGGGCGGGTAAGCGACGCCCGGGGCGACGTGGTGGTACGGCGAGTAGGACAGCAAGGTGGTGAAGGTCTCCGGATCCGATGCGCTGCCGTACTCCGGAACCCAGCTCGGCCCCATGCCGGACAGCTCGTAGCGGATCATGTCCAGCAGCGGCACCATGCAGACGGCCGCAGCGTACTTTTCCGGGTGCTGGGTGATCGCCGCGCCAACTAGCAGCCCGCCGTTGGACGCGCCCAGGATGCCGAGCTGGCCGGCGCTTGTCCAGCCGCGCTCGACGAGGTGGTCCGCCGCGGCATGGAAGTCATCGAAGCTGTTCTGCTTGCACCGGCCACTTCCGGCCCTGTGCCATTCCTCGCCTTCCTCGCCGCCGCCGCGCAGGCAGGCCCAGGCGAAGATCCCGCCCGCGTTGATCCAGGCCAGGACGCGAGGGGAGAAGTTCGGCGACAACGTCACGCCGAAGCCGCCGTAGCCCGTGAGGATCGCCGGACGCGGCCGGTCCGGGTGGCCCGCGGCCGACAGCACGAACATCCGTATCGTCGTGCCGTCCGGTGCCTGGTAGGTCTCCATGCTGGCGGTCACCGGCCCGCTCCCGGCGCCCGGCTCGCCATCACGTCCCCACCAGGTGACCTCGCCCGTGCGCGCGTCGTAGCGCAGGACCCGGAACGGCGTGGTGAAGTCGGTGTAGGAGAACCATGCCTCGTGCCCGCCCTCGGGCCTGGTGACAAGGCTGCCGACCGTCCCGGTTCCCGGCAGCGGGACCGTGCCCACCTGCTGGCCGGTGGCCAGGTCATGCACGGTGATCTCGGTTATCGCCCGGCGGGTCCAGGTCACGAGGGCGACTGGGGCGGCGAGCTGCGGCCCGTTGAGGATGGCGAGGCTGGCCAGCGTCGCGTCGGGCCGCTCGGGGATCAGCTCGCGCCAGGCGCTGGTACCCGCGGCGAGCTGGGCGGGGCTCGCAGGTCAGGACGCGGCCCCTGGGGGCGTCCAGGTCCGTGCGCAGCCACACCGGGTCCGATGGGGCGTTGCCGGCGACGGCGTGCAGCCGCGTGCGGCTTAGCTTCCCCTCCTGTACCGGGCGCAGCTCCGGCTGGCCCGGCGGGCTGACGTGCAGGTCGGCCAGGTAGACGTCCGTGCCCTTGCCGGTGCCGAGCGTCGCCGTGATGACCAGCCAGCGGCCATCCGCCGTGACCGCCACAGCGTAGTACTCGGTCTTGTCCCGTCCCTCGCCGAGCACCGCCACGTCCTGGTCCTGGGGGGTCCCGACGGTGTGCAGGTAGACGCGGCGGTGGTAGCGCCCGTCGGGGTTCCCCGCTCCCGGCTGCCCGGCCTGCGCTGGCGGGGCCGCCCGGCCGACGTAGTAGAAGCGCTCGTTGCCGGGCAGCCACGCCACCGCCGACTTCCGGACCCGGCCGAGGGGCCCGTCCACCAGCTTTCCAGTGGCCACGTCGAGCACCCACAGCGCCGTGTTCTCGGTACCGCCGCTGGATACCTGGTAAGCCAGGAGGCCCCCGTCCACGGACGGCTCCCAGGACTCCACCACGGTGCCGCCGGACGGGTCCAGGATGCTCGGGTCAAGCAGGCGCCGCTGCGCCCCGTGGGCGCTGCCCTGGCCACCTTCCCCGTCCGCGCCCTCGCGGACGAGGAGGACCGGGTGCTCCTGGCCGGATTCCCGCTCCTGCCAGAACGCCCGGCTGCCGCGAAGCTTCGGCACCATGACCAGGCTCACCGGGCTGCGCGCGGCCAGCTCGGCCGCCCAGCGGTCACGGTCAGGCCAGCAGGAGCGCTCGGCCTCGTACAGGGCCTCCTGCCCGGCGACCCAGGCCTGCGTACATGGGTCGCGCGGGTCCTCAAGCCAGCGGTACGGGTCGGCAACGCGATGCCCGTGGATGTCGTCCGCGCAATCGGCGCGAGGGGCGGGCGGGTATCGATGCAACGGCATGGCGATCTGAACCACCTCTGGTCAGCTGTGGTTGATGAGGGAGCATCCACTCGCTCGGAGCGTAGGCGAGCGCGGTACGGGCCCGGTATCGCCGCGGCTAGCCGGCGGTTCAGCCATGGTTAAGCCACGAGGCCTGGCTCGCCACCGTGAGCAGGGCCTTGTTCGTGAGCAGGGCCTTGTTCGTGAGCAGGGCCTTGTTAGCAAGCAAGGTCTCGTTCGCGAGCAGGGGCTCCTTCGGCGAGCAGAGCCTCGCGGGCGAACGCGTGGACGATCGCCGGGATCTCATAGAGCACGGCGTGGGCGAGCGTCTCGGCGTCGGGGACGGCGATCATGCTGGCCTCAAGCAACTCCTCCAGCTCCAGGCTGGCGCTGGCCTCGTCGGTCCCGAGGACCTCGGCCGCCTCGCCCAGCGTGAAGACCGGCTCGGGAAGCCCGCCCAGGCGCAGCAGCGCCCGCCGGGCCGCGGCCGGCAGGTCGTCAACGGCGCGCGACAGCCGCGGCCGGATGTCCCCGTCGCCCCGGCTGAGCTCGCCGAGCAGGGACGACGCCGACGCCAGGCGGGTAGCGTACTCGCCCAGCGTCAGGTGCCGCAGCACCGCCAGCCGCTCCCCGGCCAGCCGGACGCCCAGGGGCGTGAGCCCGGCGGTCACGGCGACCCGCTCCGCGGCCCGCCGGTCGGCGGCGACCCTGGCCGCGCCGGCGACCCGCCCGAGGAGCGCCACCGCCTCGGTCGTCGTGAGCGGCGGCACGGTGACCCGGTAGGCGTCCAGCCCGGCCAGCCGGGACCTCGCCGTCACGACGACCGCGCTGTCCCCCGCCTCGGGCAGGAACGGCCTGACCTCCGACTCGTGCCGGGCGTCATCGAGCACCACGAGGGCCTTGTGCCCGGCGAGCCACGGCCGCCAGGCACGCCATGCGCCCGGGTCCTGGTCGCGCAGGGCCTGGTGGGGATGGTCCTGGTGGTGCCGCGGACCTGGCACGGCGGCCCGCATGAGCTGGGCGATGACCTCCTGGGGCGGGCGCAGTGTCCCGTCGTCGTCCCGGAGCCGGGCGAAGAACCGCCCGTCGGGGAAGCTGTCGCCCACCTGGTGGGCGGCGTGCACGGCCAGCGCGGTCTTGCCGACGCCGAGCGGGCCGGTCACGACCGTGAGCTGGCCCGTGCCCTCGGCCAGCCCCGTCGTCAGCAGCCGGGCGCACTCCGCGCGCCCGGTGAACCCGGGCGCCTCTCGCGGCAGCAGGCTTGGCCGTCCCGGGCGCCGCGTGAGCGCGGCGTCCGGGCGCTCGCTGACGATGGCCTGGTAGAACGCGACGAGCGCGGGACTTGGGGACAGGCCCAGCTCGTGGGCCAGCATTTGCCGCAGCTCGTCGTAGACCGCCAGCGCCTCCGAGCGCCGCCCCGCCTGGCACAGGGCGCTCATCTGAAGCGTCCGCAGCCGCTCGCGCAGCGGGTGCGCCGCGGCGACCTCCGCGATCCGCTCGGTCACCTGGCTGGCCCCGCCCGACGCTATCTCAGCCTCGGCCCAGTCCTCGAAGGCGACCAGGAACTGCCGTTCCAGGCGCTGCGCCGCGGCGGCTACCAGCGGGATGTCGCGCAGTCCCTCAAGGGCCGGCCCGCGCCACAGCTCCAGCGCGCTCGCCAGGGCCTGGGCGACCGCGGCCGGGTGGCCGCCCTGGCGGGCCTGGTGGACCTGCCGCGTGAACAGCAGGGCGTCCACGTCCGCCGGGTCCGTTCGAAAGGCATACCCTCCGTGCTCGTGGCTGATCGCCGGGCTGCCGCCCGCGCTGACCAGCCCGCGCAGGGCGCAGACGTACACCTGGATGTTCTTGCGGGCGGTCCGCGGCGGCTCGTCCTGCCATAGCGCCTCCGACAGGGCGTCGACCGGAACGGGCGAGTTGGCCTTGCACAGCAGGAGCGCGAGGATGATCTGCTGCTTGCGCGAGCCCAGGTCGACCAGGTGCCCGCCGTCGGTCACCCGGAGCTGGCCAAGGATCCCGAATCGCGTCGCCGGCTGCCAGGCCTTCGCGCCGCCATCCGGTCGCATGATGTCAGCGCTGGTCATGTCAGGCGATTTTGATGCTGAACGAGTGCGCCTCGACCTCGACGTCGGAAACGGCGTCGAGCCGCTCCTTGACGGAGTTAAGGACGCCTACCTCCTCCTCGGTGAGCTGGGCCAGGACATCCTGCTGCTCCGGCGTGAGCAGTTCCACGGGCGTGCCAGCCTGCCGCAGCGCCGCAAGCGCGTCAAAGGCCATGATCTTCCTCCTTGGCTCGGCGGCCGTCGACTGCCTCAGGCACGGCCACCCGCACTCCATGCAACCGGGCCACGCCGACCGGTGCATCGGGGCTGTGCCCCCACATTCCTGGCCGCCCAGGAGGCCCGGCCGCCACGCTGGGGGCGGCTGGCCTGGGCATGCCCTCCGGCCGCGGGTATCGCGGTCCTGAGGGCCGCGCCGCCCCGGTAAATCTGGGGGCGTACTACCCATGACCGGTCAGGCCTCGCGTGCCGCCGTGGCGCCGAGCTGGCCTAGCGCGATCCGGTCGGGCTGGGCGGTCTTGACGATCAGGCTCGCGACGTGCTTTTCCACGGTGCGCGGGGACAGGTGCAGCCGCAGGGCGATCTCGCGGTTGCTGAGGCGGTCGGCGAGGAGCTTCAGGATCTCGTACTCCCGGACGGTGACGCCGGCCGAGCGCAGCGCGGCCGGGATCTCGCCCGCCCCGCGCCGGCGCTGGGCGACGGTGACCCCGGTCTGGCGCATCAGGGCGCGGCAGGCGCTGGCGACCGCTGACACCTGCCGCTCGTGGAAGTACTCCTCCGCCTCGCGCAGCCACTGCACCGGGGTGCCCCAGGCATCGGCGGCCGCCGCCTCGCTGACCAGCCGCAGGCCCAGGTTGCGCCCCGTCGCGTACGGGGAGCCCATCCGCACCGCCTCGGCCACCGCCCGCGCCGCCGTCGGCTCCTGGCCGGCGCGCCCCGCGAGCACCGCGCTGGCGAACAGGGCGAACTGCCTGTCCCAGCGCAGCCGGCTGACCGGTGCCGCCGTGATCTCCTCGTACTCGGCGAGGTCCATCGTGCCCTCGATGACCCGCAGCAGCACGCGAAGCCCGTAGCGGCCGGTGAGCTGGAAGATGCTCGGGCTCTGCTCCTCTGCGGTGATAGCCAGGTCAAGCTCGTGCAGCGCGAGGGCGCGGTTCTCCTCCAGCAAGGCGCACCAGGCGCGGGCCAGGCCGTGCACGCGGGGCGCGTGCTGGGGGTGGTCGCCTTCCCACCGCCGCAGTTCGGCCAGCGCCGTGGTCATCTCGCGGCGACGGCCGCGGTGGGCGCCGAGGATCGCCTTGAGCAGGAGCGTGTACCGGGTCGTCTCCAGCAGTTGCAGCCGGGTCGTCGCCGTCAGCACCTGCTCGATGAGCGCTTCGGCCTCGGCGAAGTCCCCCCGCAAGATGGCCTGCAGGGCGAGGCTCGCCTCCGCCTGATAGCGGGAGGTCACCGCGCCGACCCGGGTCGCCTCGCGCCGCGCCTGCTCCAGCCGCGCGGTGCTGCCGTCGCGCAGCGCGTCGTCGTTCCCGAGCCGCACCAGGGTGTGGATCTCCTCGATCGGCAGGTCGTTGTCCACCGCGATGCGCAGGGCCCGCTCCAGGCACGCGGTCGCCTCTTGCGGGTCCCGGGACCGGCCGAGCGCGCCGAGGAGCTGCCACGCCTGGCAGGCAACGACGGGCAGCCCGGCGGCCTGCGCGGCGGCGGCCGCGCGACGGGCAAGCTGGTCCGCCACCTGGACCTGCCCCGGCCCGGGCACGTCCAGCGCCAGGTGGGCCGCAACAACGTCCAGGGGCGCGCTGTCGCGGTCCGAGGCGCCCGGTCCCAGCAGGCGGCGGGCGATGTCCACCTGGTCAATGCCCTCGGCCGACCGGCCCGCGACGGCGGCGGCCCAGGCGAGCCTGGTGTGCAGTTGCGCGCGGGTACCCGGGTCCAGCAGGCCGATGAACTGCCCGGCCTGCGCCGCGGACATGACGGCCCGCTCCACCAGCCCGGCCTCCGCCAGCGCGTACAGCAAGGTGGCGAGCGCGTCGGCGCGGCCCTGGGCGTCTTCCTTGCGGTCAAGCAGTTCCAGCGCCCGGTCGAGCAGGGCGACCGCGGACTGCGCGGCTCCCTGCGCGAGGGCCGCCGCCCGGCCTCCGCGAACAGCAGGCCGGCCTGCCCGCGGTTGCCCGCCTTGAGATGCAGGACCGCCGATGCCTGGCACCACTCCCCCGGCAGCCCTGGGTACACGGCCGCCACGGCCGCCAGGACCCGGCGGGTCAAGGCCTGACGCTCCTGGAAGGTGAGCAGGCCGAGCAGCGCCTCGCCGATGAGCGGATGCTCGAACGCGTACCAGTCGGGCGTCTCCTCGTCCGGCTCGATGAACTGCGCGACAGACTCGGCGTGCAGCAGGCCGAGCAGTTCCAGGTGCTCAAGGCCGGTGGCGGACTGGACGACGGCCAGCGGGAACCGGCGCCCGAGGATGGCCGCCACCGACAGCAGCTCGCGGGTCTGCGGGCTGACCCGGTCGAGCTGCTCGGCCGTCGTCCGGGTGAGGCTGACCGACGGCCGGGTGCGCAGCGGCCCGGTGGCCTGCCAGCCCTCCGCCGTCAGCGCGAGCAGGCCGGTGCGCAGCAGGCCGTTCAGCAGCTCCTCGGCCAGCAGGGGTATCCCGCCGCTGGCGGTGTCCAGGTGGGCGACGATGTCGTCGGGCACCGCGTCCTCCGGGACGCCCAGGCATGACGCGGCCAGGCGGCGGATGTCGCCGACCCGCAGCCGCCGCAGCTCGATGAGGGTCACGGCGCCGCGCTGCTCGGCGGCGCGGACCAGGCTGAGGGCGGGGCACTGGGCGAGGCGGACCGTGCCCAGCAGCATCACCGGCATCCGGTCGAGGTTGCTGACCAGGTAGTCCACCACCGCCAGGGTCTCCGGATCGGCGTCGTGCAGGTCATCGAGGACCATGAGGCAGCCGCGCTGCTGGCCGGTGACCGCGAGCAACCGCAGCACGGCCTCGGCGAGGACGACCAGGGAACCGCCATCCTCCCCCGGCGACGAGTGCCCCAGGTCCAGGATCAGCCGCCCCAGGACCGGGAGGTACGGGCCGAGCTCGGTCAGGTCGACCCGCTCCCCGCCGCGCATGAGGGACATCAGGGCCTCGGTCAGGGAGCGGAACGGCACCATGGGGCCGATGGAGCTGCCACGGCCCCGCAGCAGCCGCATGTCCTCGGCGTAGGCCAGGTCCGCCGCCGCGGCGGCGAGCCGGGACTTCCCGATGCCGCCCTCGCCGACGATGAACGCCGCACCGCCCTCGCCGCCGCGCGCGGAGCGCAGTGCCAGCCCGATGGTCCGCAGTTCCGCATCCCTGCCGACCATGGTCGAAGCACGCGTCCGCATATCAAGACGTTACCCCGCGGACACGAGTTCTCCCAGACTCTGTGAGGTGGTTATATCGACAGTAATAACACGATACGACGGCGCGGGGCCGGCCCCGGGGGCCGGCCCCGCGCGCGCGTCGTTCCCGCCGTGCTGGTCAGTACCGCCTGACGCTCACGACAGCCCGCAGCAGGTCGTCTCCGCGGCCTGCTCGCCGGCGAGGCCGTTGATGGCCGCGCCGAGGCTGACCGAGGTCAGGACGTGACCGCCGGCGGCCCGCGACGTGGTGCCGACGGGAATGGCGACCACCACGGCCCCGGCCAGGACGGCGGCCCCCAGCCCGAAGGCCACCTTGTGGATGAGCTGCGGGCGGCCCGCCGGGTGCCGATCCCCGTTCGTGGCCTGCTCCGCCACGTGGCCGTCCAGCCCGGGGACCTCATGTGCCTCATGCATGTCGATGACCTCTTTCTTGTCTGCTCGTGGCCGGTTACCTAGGTTGGGATGTGCGCGGGGGTGGCGCCCCGGGCTCCAGGAGCAGGACGGACGGCACCTGCTCGGCAAAGCCGAGCCGCAGCAGCCCGTACCCGATCCCGGCCAGCCCGCTGAGCAGCCCCGGGGTGGAAACGCCGCCCGGCGTCCCGCAATAGGACGCGTGCCTGCTGACGGCGTCCAGCGCGATGCCGGCGCGGCGGCGGCGCGCGTGGTACGCCTTCCTGCTGCCGGTGACGTCGGCCAAGACGGTGAGGACCTCGGCGACGCCAAGCTCCCCGTGGCACAGGCTCAGGTCGCCGAGGACGGGCCGGGCCTCGATGGCGGCGACGGCGGCGTCTATCCCCCCGATCTCGGCGGGCAGGCAGGCCCGGGCCAGCAGCAGGCCCTCCGGCCCGCGGCACCAGCCGGGCGTCCCGGCCGCGGCGGGCGTCGCCTCCAGCGCGCGGCGCGTCGCCCGGCGCCCAGCGGACCCGTACCGCTGCTGCGCCGTGATCGCGGCGAAGCGGGTCAGCGCCCACCCGATCCCGGCCAGCCCGTCGGCGAACCCGGGCCTGGCCTGGCCGGGCACGTCATGGCACCAGCCGTCGGTCTGCTCCACAAGGTCGCTGAGCTGGTCGGCGCACCGCCGGGCCACCGTGGCGGCCTGGGCGCTGCCGGTCTCGGCGTGCACCGCCGCCATCGCGGCCAGGCAGCCCGCCGTTCCCGCGGCCCAGCCGGGCGCGGCCCCCGTGGCCCCGGCCTCCAGGGCGCTCGCGGCCAGCGTGGTGGCCAGCTCGGCCTGGTCGGCCAAGTCGCCGTCGTTGAGCAGCGCGGCCATCCGGGCCAGCCCGTAGCCGATGCCGCCAAGCCCGTTGATGCCGCCGTGGCCCACAGCCTGGACCAGCTCGGGCCGGCCGTGCAGGGCGGTCAGGAGCTGGCCCGCCGGGCTGACCGCGCGCCGCGCGACGTCGGCGTGCCTGCCGATTCCCGCGAGCCGGGCGAGCTGGGCGAGGAACAGCGCCACGCCCAGGTAGCCGTCGCCCAGCCCGGCGCCCATGGGCAGCAGCATCCACTGGCTGTCCTCGACGAGCTGCAGCCCGATCCAGTTCATCCGGCCGTCGCTGCCCTCGCCCGTCGTGACGGCCTGGGCCACGACCTGGTCGGCGAGGCCGCAGGCGGCGGCGAGCAGGCGGCCGGCGTCGGCGGCGGTCGTGGTGACCGGTCCCGGTGCGAGCCGCGCGCTGTGATGTCCCGCGTCCGCGGCCCGGGTGGCGAGGCTGGCCGCGATGACCCATTCCTGGCGGCCCCGGTCGATCTCGCCCATCGCCGCGACCTTGTCCAGGACGCACCGCAGCCCTGGCTTGTCCAGCACGCCGGGCAGCCGCTCGCCGGACGAGGTCCACAGGTCGGCCGACGCCGGGTCGCTGGTCAGCAGGGGGATGTCGCCGTCGCGCAGGTCCGCCAGCTCGAAGTCCGCCAGCGACTCCCACAGCGGGTGGCCGGCCGACGCCTCGCGCAGCACGCCAAGGGCGTCGTCCCGGCTGGCGGCGTCACGCAGCAGGTCCGGGTGCAGCGCCCCCGCGGCAAGCTGGGCGTAGGCCTGGGTGGGGCGCGCGACGGTGCGTACCTGAAGGTCGTCGCCGCAGGCGACCAGCTGGCAGAACGCCTCGCGGCCGGCGACGATCGCGTCGTAGCCGGCCCGGAACCCGTCGGCCAGCGCGTCCTCGTGCCCGCTGACGTCGGCCACCTCGCCACCGCGCCAGGGCCGGTTCCCCCGCGCCGGCCAGGCGCGGGATCGCCGCTCAGCCCGGACCGGTCGAACGCGCCGGCGCCATCGACCATCGCGTGCGGCAGCAGGGCCGCCCGCAGCACCGAGCCGGCCAGTGCCTGCGCCGCGGGGTCATCGCCCGTAGTGCGCGGGGCCGGCAGGGCAGGGTGGAAGATCGTCTCGCAGTCCACGACTACCGGCACCGCGCCGCTGGCGATGATGTTCTCGCAGTGGATGTCAGTGGCGTGCATGGCGTAGAGCGCGGCGAGCAAGATTCCCGCGCGCCGGTAATAGGCCGCGGTCGCGTCGCCGCCAGGCAGTGGCGCGCTGGCGATGTGCTCGGCCCAGCCGTACCCCGGGCGGGGCACCACGGCGGGGCCCGCAGCCCGGCACCCGGCATCCGCTGGTTGAGCCAGCCGATGACCTCGCTGAACTTCGCGTGCGGGGCCTGGCTGCGCGGCTTGTAGATCACCTCGCGGCCGTCGGCGAAGCAGACGGCCATCACCGAGCGGCCACCCTGGTGCGGATCACCGAGGCCGGACCGGACGGCGATCACGGGGCCGGGGTCACGCCCGCCGAGCAGGTCCGCGACGATCGCGGCGCGGTCGGCGGCGAGGCGATCAAGCAGTTCGCGCCCGGCGCCAACGGCGGCCTCGCAGGTGACGGCGAGCAGGCGGGCCAGCACGGGGAACTCGGCGAAGGTCTCCGCCAGCCCGGCGGGACTGCACCGTCGCGTGATGAAGGCGCGCAGGACCTGCTGCCCGCGGCCGCCCGCGACAAGCGCGTCCCGGCCCTGGGCGCCGCCGGTCGCGACGCCGCCGGGCTCTAGCGCCCGGTCCAGTTCGAAGGCCAGGGCCTGGCCGGCGATGCGCGAGAGCCGCTGCCCGAGGCTGCGCGCGTACGCGTCGCCGAGCGCGGCGGCGACGGCGTGCTCGGCCGGCAGGCGGTCGCGCGCGGCCGTGGCCAGGTCGAGGGAGACCGCCGTGAGGAAGGGCCGGACCGGCAGGGCGAGGGCGTCGCGCCACTGGCCCGCCGCCGGGATCGCGTCGGGGATGGTCGCGGCGCGGACGGCCTGCTCCGCGACGTCCACCCAGGACGGGCGCGCCGGGCCGCCCGCGCTCCACCGCCGCTCCTCGTCCCGCGTCAGGGCCCGTGTCCACCAGCCCGGGGCCAGGACGCGGGCCCGGGGTCCCGGGCGACGGGCACCGCTTCGATTCCCACGCCGCCACGATGACATGACCGCTGGTCAGCGGGCATGGGTGGAACGTACCCATGTTCTTCGCGCGGCGCAGGAAAGCCTTTTTACTTAACGGGCCGGGTCCCTGTCTACCGGCACGTCCCCGGCACGGTCGGCATGCCCTGACCCTCTGCTACTACGTCGGTGAGCTCTTCGACCGGAGCGCATCGAAGACAGCTGCGGCAACCACCAGGTCCTCCCAGGCCATCCCGACGCTCTTGAAGAATCTCGGAGCGTCAGTCTTCACCGCCAGTCTGCCGTGAACAAGATCAGAGAGGCTTCCGCTAATGCAGTCCGCCTGAAGACCACCTAGTCGCATTGCTTGGAGGATGTCACCAGCCTCGTGCAGGGCGGCACTTCGAGATTCAACCACGACGGTGGAACGCTTGACCAGTTGCGCATCCACTTCGCTCACGCTCGCCTCGTGAGAGCCAACCGCGACCACAAGACTCGAATTTCGCACAGCGCTACCCGGGAAGAGTGGCGTGCGGGAGTTGGTCGAGCAGATTATAACGTCGGCATCGCTCACCGCCTCGGCTGAGACAGCCTTGACGTCAAGGCCGCGCACATCAATTTTCTCAACGAACTCCCTGGCTCGAGCAAGCGTGCGACCCACAACGCCCACCTGCCGGATAGGCCGCACTTGGCGAGCTGCTTCCAGGTGCCCTCGCGCCTGAGGGCCAGTTCCGAAGATCACCATCGTCTCTGCGTTCGGCACAGCGAGACCATCGATAGCCACCGCTGACACTGCTGGTGTGCGCAACGAGGTCAAGGCACCCCCGTCGAGCAAAGCCACAGGCTCGAGCGTGTCACCGTCGAACAGGACATACAGGCCATGGATCCGGGGAATGCCTGCGCCAGCATTTCCTGGAGCCAGGCTGATGAGCTTCGCCCCCGCATAGCCGTTTCCGGCCGCGGGCATGAAGAGAAGCTGCCCGCCTGGTACATCGGCGATGGTTCTTTGAGCCTCGGCCTCCGGGTCGAATCCAGTCGCAAGGTAGGCTGCGATCGCCTGGATGGCAGACCGCATGGACATCACCTTCGAGATGTCTTCCGGTCCGAGCAGTCGCAATATCATCGTGTAGTCCTCGAAGGAATGGGGTCAGCTCCCGGGTGATTCTTATCAGCCCATCTCCCCTTCACCTGTACGGTCATTTGTCCAGTGCAGCGAGGGTCTTCGCGATTCGCTCCAGAGCCCGCTCCAGGTACTTCGCGTCCAGGCCGTGGGTGATCCGCATGTGCCCCTCCGCTCCGAAGTGAGCGCCAGGGGCGACCAGAACGCCTGCACCGCTGTGCAATTCCTCCGCCAGCGCCGTGCTGGGGATGTCCAGGCGATAGCGGACCAGGCCCAGTGCCGTCGCCCCAGCCGGAGCCATGGACACCAGATCGGAATTGGCTTCGACCCACTGCTCCAACCGGCGCCTGCTTGAGCGGAGGTAGCTGCGATAGCGGTGCAACAGTGCTGAGGTGTTCTCCGGAGCGAGGGCAATCTCGCCCAGCGCCATCGAAAGCGAGGCTGTGGAGACTGTCGCGTACTCGTGCCTACGCCACAGCTGATGCAGCAGTGACGGCGGTGCAACCAGCCAGCCAAGGCGGACACCCGGCATGCCGAATGCCTTGGACAGGCTCCCCACGCATACGGTCCGCTCGTACCGCCCCCAGAAGGAGGGAGTCAGCGTCTCGTCGCCGAATTCGGTACCCCTGTGGACCTCGTCCGCGAGGATCCACGCGCCGACGCGATCGGCCGCAGTCACGACGGCAGCCATTTCTGGCTCCGTGAGCACGGTTCCAGCGGGGTTGTTCGGGTTAGTGAGCGTGATCATTCGCGTACCTTGACGGACGATCTCTTCCAGGGCGTCAAGGTCAGGACGCCAGCCGTTGTCGCGCAGCAGGGGGAACGCTGATACCTGCGCGCCGCGATTGAGGCAGCTGCCCCAAGCCTGGTAGTAGCCAGGGGTCATCGCAACCACGTGGTCACCCGGGCCGACCAGCGTGGATACGGCCACCGACACCGCCTCGGCAGCGCCCACCGTGACGATCACATCATCGGCGGCAGCCCCGTGCCATGCGGCCACAGCCGATCGGAGCTGCTCGGTGCCGCGAGTCGGAGGGTAGGCCAGCTCGGATTTCAGAAACTTGGCAAGGTCACCTGGATGGCACAGCAGTTCCTCCAGGAGCAGCGGCTGGCAGCCACTGTCCGCGAGACTGTACTCGACTCCCTGGAGCCTGGCCGCCTGCCAGGCAAGCAGGTCAAATGGAGCGAAGTCGTTCATGGCTGTCCTCGATCTTGCGGGTCGCCACGGCTTCAGCGGTCAGCCGGGCAATCTGCACCCTGTTGTCATGGAAGACGGCGCCGCCCCCGAGGTCCGCATCGCGCTCGGCTACGGTGGAATTGACAGACGAGCGCCCCGGTGAGAGCTTCGCCCAGTGACCCTTCGGCGTCATAGCAACGCCCGGCGCGACACAGTCGTCGATCCTGGCGACCGCCGAGAAACCGCCACGGGCGTTCCAGATGTGAATCGGATCGCCGGTCTTCAGGCCGCGCGCGGACGCGTCGTCGGGGTGCAAAGTCACCTGCGGGACGCCGGCTCGGCGCCGAAGTTCAGGCTTGTTGCCGAAGATGGTGTTGACTGCAAAGTGCGATGCGGTCGACAGAAGAACCAGCGGATAGCGGGCCTTGAGCCGCTCGTCGTCAACCTCGAGCGCCTGCGTGTACCCAGCAAGGGCATCGTGACCGTCGGCCTTGGCCTGTTCGGAGACGAATTCCAACTTGCCTGACGGCGTGGGGAAGCCATGTTCGAATGGGAGGTGCGGGCTGGGATACCCCAGTCGCACCCAGCCCTTCTCCCGAAGCCCCTCGAGCGAGATACCTGCCAGAGACGGATCGTCACTGTCAAGCAACTGTCGCGCCATGTCCTCGTCCGAGTCGTACAGCGATGGCTCCGTCAAGTGCAGGGCCTGGGCGAGTCGGCGAAACGTCTCAGTGGTGGACAGGCACTCCCCTGGAGGCGGAACAGCCGGTTCGTTCCACGCGAGGTACAGGTGCCCGTAACCGTTGTTAAGGTCCATGTGCTCGGGCTGCATCGTCGCGGGCAGCAGGATGTCGGCATAATCCGCGGTGTCGGTCCGGAAGTGCTCCATGACGACCGTGAACAGATCCTCGCGGACGAGTCCCTTGCGGATACGGACTTGATCGGGTGAGCTCGCCGCAGGGTTCGCTCCATACACAAACAGCGCCTTCACGGGCGGGTCGTCACGCTCCAGCAGGCACTCCGCGATCCTTGTCATCGACAATTGCCGCACCGGACGCTCAAGCAGATCATCGCGGAAAAGCGCCTCCACATTTGGGCGGAAGTAGCCGTCAGTGGAGTAGTGCAGCCCGCCGCCCGGGTACTGCCAGTCACCGGTCACTCCCGGGATGCACGCCAGCGTCCGCAGGGCCATGCCTCCGCCGGCATGCCGCTGAAGCCCCTGGGACACGCGAATCGCGGTCGGCCTGGTCGTGGCCAGCCGTCGTCCGAGAGCCACAATCCGCTCAGATGCCAGCCCCGTCTCCTGAGCGACACGTTCTGGCGTGAATGCCTCGACCCGTTCCCGGAAGCGTTCCCAGCCCAACGTGTGATCGGCCAGGTAGTCCGTGTCCTGCGCCCCTTCCGAGACCACGACGTGGAGCAAGCCAAGGGCCAACGCGGCGTCCGTTCCAGGACGGATGGGAATGTGCTCGTCTGCCTGCTCAGCGGTTCTTGTCCGGACCGGGTCGATGGACACCACGTGCGCGCCGTTGCTGCGGGCGTCCTGGATCGGCCGCCACAGGTGATGTCCGCTGGTGAGCGTGTTGGTACCCCAGAGCAGGATCAGCTTGGAGTGGCGTAGATCTTCGGGATCCATGCCTCTGCTCATGCCCATCGTGTAGATCAGGCCTTCCAGGCCCGCGATGGAGCAGATGGTCATGTGGTGCCGGGAAGCCCCCAAGACGTTCCAGAGCCGACTTCCCGCACGGCCTTCCAATCCCTGAATCCAGCCCAGCGTGCCCGTACCCTGGTAGGGCCAGATCGCCTCGCCGCCGTACTGATTGGTCACGTCCGTAAGCCGAGAGGCGATCTGCGACAGGGCCTCGTCCCAAGTGATCCGCTCAAACGAACCACTGCCTTTTGGGCCGGTGCGGCGCATCGGATACAGCAGGCGGTCCGCGGCCCTGGTGTGGTCGAGATACTGATTCACCTTCACGCACAGCGTCCCCCTCGTGAAGGGGTGGTCCGGTGTCCCCCGCAGGCGAACTGCTGTGCCATCCCGTACGGTCACCTGCCAGCTGCATCCGTCTGGGCAGTCCAGCGGGCAGGCCCCTGGCACGATCCGGTCAGCAGTCACTACTTGCGCTCCTCTCCCTGGGGGCCATATCTGCTGGGCACTTGGCCGGCGTGTTGACCTTGAGCTTGATGCTCTTGTGATCGTTCAGTTCTCGACCTGAAGGTCGAGCTCAATCTGGGCGCACGCGTCGAGAACGCGCTCGTGCACGGCCTCATAAGTGTCCGCGGCCGCGTACACGTAGCCTGCCTCCTCCTGCATGGCCTCCGGGACGGTTGCCATGCGAGTTCCAGGCCGGGCAGTCAGTTCGATGTCGTAGACGCCCAGGGACTTACGAGCCGCCTCGACTCCGTTGATGGCTCGCAGCACTCCAGCCTTCTCCGGGCACAGGCAGCGGTACCCGGCGTAGCCGCTGCGCACCGGAGTGATAGTTGGCCGGTGATCGAGAGCGATCTCTATGGCCGCGCCGAACAGATCAACCCCCAGCGATCGCTGGATAATCTCCGGCACACGCTGGCCGGCCTGCCGCGGGTGCAACTCCAGGAGCCTCGGTCCCCGGCTGGTCATCCGCATCTCGGAGTGGACGACGGCGAAGTCGAGCCCGAATCCCTTGACGGTCTGCACGTTGGCCCGGTATGCGGCCTGCTCGATCTCGGCCGGGAAGGCAGTCGGAGTGATGAACTCAACCTCCCTGAAGTGCGGACCGGACATCAGCTCAGGGTTGTCGGAGATGTTATGGAAGAGCACCTCCCCGTCGAAGACGAGGGCATCGACGGTGACCTCGAGCCCGTCGAGGTACTCCTCAACGACCAGGTCCTCGCAGTCACTGAGATCAAGACCGACGCAGCGGGCCACGCTGAACGCGTTCTCAATCTCGCCCTCGTTGTGCGCGAGCACGACTCCGGCGCTGCCCGTGCCGACGGTCGGCTTGACAACTACGGGATAGCCGATCTTTGCCGCCGCATCGACAGTCTCCTGGAGGGTACGAGCCAGGATGCTCTCTGCAGACGGCAGCCCTAGCTCGGCGAAGCGCTTGCGCATCGCATTCTTGTCACGGAGGGCAGCGGCTGCCTCCGGCGAGGGGCCATGCAGGCCAAGAGCCTGAGCAACATGCGCCATGACCGGCACCGCCATGTCAGAGGGGGTGATCACACCCTCGGCCCGGTGCTCTCGGGCAAAATCGACGACCGCGGCAACGGTGGCATCCAGGTTCACGTAATTGTCGATCGCGAGTGGAAGGATCGCGTCGCAGTACTCCTTCTCCCAGACTGCGTCCTCCTTGACCAGCACGACGCGGATTCCCCTGGCCTTCGCGGCACGGAACAGGCCAGGCTTGGAAGGATCACTCGTGCCAAGGACCAGGAGGATCCGACCTATCAGGGCCGGTGCGACTTGCTGAACGTTGTCAACGGTCATGTTCTGTCACCATTTCTCTTTTGAGTGCCTGCGCGGCGACAACGCCGCCTTGAGTGGCGTGAGCCTTGACCAGGAACAACAGGATCGGGGCGGAAGCAGTCAGTGCCAGGCCCAAGGCGAGGAACAGCGTCCAGCTGGGCACCTGCCCTCCCCACCCCCAAAGGCAGACGTAGAACACCATCTGGACAGCCGAGGAAGTGAACTGAATAGCGCTCAGAACCCTGCCCAGGACTCGCTCGGGCGTGTTGGCCTGCACATAGGCAGGGAACAGCACGCCCGAGCAACTGAGGGCGAAGCCCAGAGCAATTGCCGAGGCAACTGAGCCGGCGAATGTGGAGACCAAAGAGAAGACCACCATGGTCGTCCCGCTCAGCAACAGCGTGGCGATAAGCACGCGAAGTTCCTTGCGGATCAGTCCTGACCAGCGACTGATCGCCGCCCCGCTGACCATCGCGCCGACGCCCCAGACCGCCTCGACCACGCCAAATCCCGTTGCCCCTGTACCGAGCCGCTGATGGCAGAAGACCGGAAGCAGCACATTGGCTGCTGCCAGGGTACTGGGCGGGAGTACCGACAAGACAGTCACCCACAGCGTGATCCGGTTTGCACTCACGGTCCTGGCAGCCAATGCCATCGCACGAAGGAAGCCGGCCTCGCCGCTGGAACCGGCCCCAGGCGTACCGGGCACCAATTGCAGCGCCGCGCCCGACGCGAAGCAGCAGCCTGCGGCTGTCCACAGTCCTGCGCCCGCACTGCCCGCGCCAACCAGGAGGCCCCCGAAACCCGAGGCTGAGATCGCCCCCACCTGCGTCGCGATCTGCCACACAGCGTTGCCCCGTATGAGCCGCTGGCGCGGAAGAACCTGCGGGAGCATGGCTCCATAGCAAGGCAACGTGATCGCGGTGCCCATACCGAGCACAGCCGTCACTGCATAGATCGCCCAACCGGGAAGGTGCCCATTGGACTCGGCCACGGCCATTGCCACAATAGCCAGTGCTACCGTTAGTTCCGCTATTTGCCCAATGCGCCGACGGCTGTACCTGTCAATCACGACACCGCCTTGCAGGGCAAACAGCAGGCTCGGCGCCACCATGGCAACTCCGAGGCCCGCGAGCCCGCTGCTGCCGGCTCCCTTGCCGATCAGCAGCCACGCCGTGGCTATGAAATAGATGCCCGCGCCCGCGACCGAGGACAGACGAGCTGACAGCAACGGGAGGAAGCCAGCAGAATCCCCAGATGGCCCCGAGGCCGCCAGGGCCGTATCGGATTCCGTGCCAGCCGCAGTCACGAAGCCCGTCTTTCACGGGATTGTGACGACAGGCGACGCAGGAACGCAGGCGCGAGGGTACCGTCCAGAACGTGCTCAACCAGCCCAGTCATCCTCACTGTGCCGTCTGCGACGCAAACCTGGAGGCTGCCGCCGGGCATCGCAACGGTGACCTCAGAGTCGATGAGGCCAGTTGCCTGCGCGACGACGGCGCAGGCGCAGGCGCTTGCTCCGGATGCCAGGCTGTAGCCGGCGGCCCGCTCCCAGATCTCGATCTCAATGTGGGAGCGATCCACGGCCTTCATGAAGGACACATTCGTGCCGACCGGGAAGCGGGGATGATGCGCGATCAGCGGCCCCAATTCTAGAGCCATTTTGCGAGTTATCTCATTCAATTGAACAACCGTGTGAGGGGTCCCCAGGCTGAGACTCGTGCTCAGGACGTGCCGACCATCCAGATCGAGATCTACACCGGACGCGACCTCCTCCCATCGGCGAAGTTTGGCATCGACCATGGGAACAGCTGCTGCCGAGAAGTCCGGAGCGCCCATATTAATGCCGACTTCACCTGCGGCCAGGTCTGTGACCTGAACGAGCGACAGTCCGGCCACCGTGCGCAGGTAGAGTGCCTTACCCTGGCACCACCGCTCGGGATCTCGGCGCGCCAGATGCAAGGCGAGCATTCGCAGTCCGTTGCCACTTTTCCCGCAGACGCTGCCGTCTGAGTTGAAGATGGCCACGTCGATCGGCGAATCGTGCCTGATGGGGAGGGTACGGGTTACAAGGACACCGTCTGCTCCGACTCCGAAATTGCGGCCACATAGCATCTGCGCAGCGGCCGACGTCACTTCAAAGTCCAGCTTAGTGGAATCAACGATGAGATAGTCATTGCCAAGTGCCTGGTATTTCGAGAACCCGTTCACGGATTGAGCCTTCCGGGGGATCACGGCCCAATCTGGTCAGGCGTTCGCTAGCGCCGCTTGGTCGTGGTCGTCGCCGTACCACTTCTCGCGCCACCGTGAGAAGGCGACGATGATGATGTCACGGTGCCCCGGGCCACCATCGGCGGACTCGACATCGGTCACGTCGTGGGCGAGAGCGCGGTCATCCAGAACAACTGCCTGCCCCGGATTCAACGTGCCGTTCCAGAAAGGCTCGTCCGCCCCTGAGTGCCACAACCGGGTCTCGCCACCGCCCACGTTCTCCCGGCGCAGCACTGCAATCATCACGAACTCATGGCCGTCGTGGTGAACGCCTTCTGGCGTCAGCGGGCCGGGCCGGCCGCCCTCGGCCCGAGTCCTGTTCTGGTGCAGGTTGATCTGCCAGGGCTCACTGGGGTCCAGTCCGATCGCCTCGATACCGAGTGCGATCAGGGGCGTGAAATCGACCTCAACAGGCTCATACGTGCGGCGCATTCCTCCACCCACCGAATTGAACTTGAGGTATGTGGTATAGTCACGCTGCGGCAGGCGCTCGAACGCCCAACCCGACTGGTCCGTCGGCCGGTCGAGACGGTACTGCGCGAAGCGCTTGAAGCGAGTGCCATTACCCATGTACTCATCGACCGGCAAGTTCTCGTAGCTGTCGAGCAGTTCCTGCGAAACAGCCGGAAGGTCGATAATCCGGAATCCGTCGGGAGCCAGAGGCACTTCTTAATCCTTTCTTGGACGGCACACCGGCAGGTTGGCCGTGTACCAGAGCATGGCGCAACGTTCCCATCCGGCAGCCTGCTCTCAGGCGACCGGGACCGGCATGCGCTCGTCTAGGTAGCGCGCGGACGAGTGGAGCCGAAGGAGAGTCCCACGCGCGATTCCGCGACGCATATACTCGGACTCGGCAGCCGGAATCACGACGTTACGGAACCAGCCAGCAGCGTGCTGAGAGTCGATCGTGACGTGAAGTCGATGATAAACGATCCCGGCCTCTGGCAGCCCCAGCCGTTCCCATGCATGCACCACATTCGTGAAGCGGTGTGGCACCAGCCACTCGGTCATGCCGAGGAAGCCCACAGCCTCCGGGTACAGTCGCCGATACCGAGACAGCAGTACGGCTAGGTTCCCGGACAGCAGTGCGTTGGCCGTCAGCGATCGCTCCAACTCCGCCGCCGGGATCTCAAAGACCTTGAAGATCTCGTTGAAGAGACTGGTATGTACCTGCTCCGGGTCCCCGTTCCCCATCTCGTCCCAGAAGTTCGCGGCTATCTCCATCTTCGCCGCACCACTGGTTCCCACTTGCATCATGGCCAGAAGGTCATCAAACCGTCCATCGACCACCGACTCCTGCATGACGTACTGACGCAGGTCCGTCGCGGTGGCATCGTTACGGATGAACTCGAGGTAGTAAGGGTGCTTGTAGACCCGGTGCTCGCGGGCAAGGGTCTTCAGCCAGGACAGGAAGGCCCGTGGCTCCGACGGAGCCTGGTCAATCAGTCCAGGCTCTATGCAGGCGTCCTCCTGGCGCAGGGTCGATTCCTCGAGCAGACGCGTGATGTGGTGAATGAGCACGGACCCCTCGGCCGAGTCACGACTGGGCAACACGGTGTGCATCTTATATATACGAGCCAAGAGCAACTGCTGGCTGTAGAGTGCCGCTGGATTTCCGGACTCGGCCTCGGCATTCAGCCTCCCAACACCGCGGATGGCATCGACGTAAGGAACCCCGGACGCAATCACGTCAAGCTCGCCGGCCGGCAGGGAAAGCCAGCCAGTAATCATGTCAACGAATTTATCAGAATCGATTTCTTCGGAACTGCCAATCCCGCTAGAAATTGAAGCGGGCATAGCGCACCTCCTTATTTGCAGGGATGAGATAAATAATGAAAAGTCCGTTACCGAACAGAATTAATGCCCCCGATGAATACGATTGATATGCCAACATCCCATCTCTTGGGACCCGCACTCGGCCATCATGCAATACATCCGCAGGAGGGTCAACTGGATCAGTTTCAGATACGCGATGATGATCATTGATGCAGTTACAGACAGCTACGGCGCTCGCGCCCCGAAGCCAGGCGGGGGCGAAACTCGAGGTAGACCGCATTCTGCATGCATTTGAGTTGTTTGCGTGCACAGCCCATCATCACTTAGGGTGACGCCACCTAAATCCCTGATGTGATGTAGATCACAACGCTACGATACGGAATCTTCTGCTGTTCTCGTGGGTCCCGTCGGCGCGACTTTACCGCCACCGGGGTGCTTGTTCTCTGGGTGCCGTGTCGGCATTAATGTCCGGTTTTCTGTTGTCCGGGATGGGCGCGGGCATAATGGATTCCCCGGTGGCGCCCAGCCTGGCGGCGCCCAGCCTGGCGGTGGTTCCACGGGCCGCGTGCCCGGCGGACGGGGCCGTTCCTCCCAGGTCGTTGTTCCCTGCTGTCAGTGGCTAGCCGCCGGGCTGAATCAGGGGCGACGAACGTCGTCGCGTGCGGCTTGCTGATGTACTGGCCCATCCTGGAGGCCATGCTGCGGCGGCCGGCTAGGTTGATGCCGATCACCTTCCCGGGTGGCAGCGGGTCTTCAACGCCGCGCGCTTGACCGTCGAGCTGGCCGGGCTGGCGCTGATCGCCGGCCGCGGAGCCTGCCGGGAGCTGCCGGTCCTGCGACGACTCGGCCCGGCCGCTTTACCGTTAGCACTGTTGGCACCGTCAGCGACGCAGGAAGGCACCCCGATGACCCCGAAGCCACCGCGCACCGTGGACCTGTTCGTGAGCGGGCGCTGGCAGCCCCCGCAGGCGGGCCAGTACGAGCCGGCCACTAGCCCGGTGACCGGTGAGCTGATCGGGCAGGTGGCTCAGGGCGACCGCGCCGACGCGGGCGCGGCGGTCCAGGCCGCCGCCGGCGCGCTCGGAAAATGGGCCGCCGCCACTGCCTTCGAGCGGGCGCGCGCCCTGCACCGGGTCGCTGATGCCTGCCAGCGGCGCCGGGATGAGCTGGCCCGAGCGCTCACCCTCGACCAGGGCAAGCCGCTGCATGCCGAGGCCTACCCGGAAGTCGATGACCTTATCGGCTACTGGCGCGACGCGGCCGAGGACGTGCTGCGCCTGGACGGCGCGATCCCGCCCAGCCGGCTGCCCGGGCCCGGGTCCTCATCGAGCGCCGCCCGCTTGGCGTGGTCGCGGTCATCACCCCGTGGAACTGGCCGTACACGATGCCGGCGCAGGTCATCGCGCCGGCGCTGGCAACGGGCAACACGGTCGTGTGGGCTCCCGCGCCGGGCACCTCCGTGTGCAGCGCGGTGCTCGTGGACGCCATCGCCGACGCGGGGCTGCCGCCGGGGGTGGTCGCCTTCCTGCCCGGCCCCGGCCCGGTCGTCGGCGACGAGATCGCCGGCCACCCGGGCGTGGCCGGCGTCGCGTTCGTCGGGTCCACCCAGACCGGCCTGTCGGTGGCCCGGCGGGCCGCGGGCAAGGCCCAGCTGCTGGAGATGGGCAACAACGGCCCGCTGGTGGTCATGGACGACGCCGACCTGGACCGGGCGGTCGCCGGGACGATCGCCGGGGCCTACCTGTGCTCCGGGCAAAGCTGCACGGCCGCCGAGCGGATCCTGGTCCACGAGCGGGTCCACGATGCGTTCGTGGAAGCGCTGGCCGCTGCGGTCAGCAAGAAGGTCGTACTGGGCGACCCGTTCGACCCGCGGACCACGATGGGGCCGCTGAACAACGCCGACGTCGCCGCCAAGACCGCCCGCCACGTGGCCGACGCGCTCGCGCGGGGCGCCGACCTCATCACCGGCGGCGGCGCGGAGCCCGGGTGGCCCACGGCCTTGTACTGGCAGCCCACCGTGCTCGACAACGTCCCCAGGGACGCGGTCGTGGCCCGCGAGGAGACCTTCGGGCCGGTCGCGCCGGTCATCGCGGTCGCGTCGCTGGAGGATGCGATCACGCTGACCGATGACCTGCCCTACGGGCTGATGGCGTCCATCTACACCGCGGACGCGGGCACCGGCCTGCGGTACGCCGACGCGGTGCGGGCGGCGTGGGTGAACGTCAACGAGTCCTCGAACTACTGGGAGACCCACCTGCCGTTCGGCGGCGGCGGGGGCAGCGCCAGCGGCGTCGGCCGGGTCGGGGGACGGTACGCCATGGAGGCCCTGTCCCAGGTCCGGACCGTCGTGCTGTCCGGTCTGGCCTAGCGGACACCCCTGCCGACCTGGTAACCGCTAGGTAAAGTCGCTCGGCCAGGGGACAGCAGCGATCCCAGCGTGAGCACCGCCGCCAGCTCCCATCCCGGCACCAGGTCACGGGGATGGCCGACCCCATTCCGACATGTCCACGGTGTCGTCGCACACTAGCCACCCGCAACCCAAGCCCCGTGGAAAATCCGGCGCGATCTGGGAGGGCACGGCGCTGATGTACTGGCTGCGGTCGCCGTGCGGTGGTGGGAGGCGGCCCGGCAGGGCGGGGCTGCACGGGTACTCGTGGCCGATGCTGTGCCCGGCGCGGGCGGCTGCGCAGCGGGGCGGGCGCAGCTGGCGGGGAGCGGGGCGTTCTGGCGGGTGGATGAGCTGCCTGGCGGACGACCTGGACGCCAGGGCTAGCGCACGGCGAACCGGGAGCGGCTCATGACGGCGATCCCGCTGGTAGCGATGAGTCCGTAGAGAGCCGGGGCGAAGAACACATGCGGCAGGCGAGAACGCTGACGCCGAGGCTGCCGGTCAGCCCTCCGAGGGCGCTGGCGATCGCCGTGGAGCTCATGAAGACGGCTGAGGCGGCCGCGACGGCCTGGGACAGCAGTCGCTGGGCGACGATGATGCCCAGGGCCGCGAACACGCCCCACACCCCGCCCATGAGGATCTGCCATTCTTGTTTGTTACGGTGGTCCCGTGGAACGTTCACTGCGAGCCGTCGGGCACACCGATCCCGCCGGCGCAGGCGCCAACGTCTCCAGGGTCGCCGGCCTCGGTTACCTCGGGATGCTCGCCGGCCCTCGCCGGGCTCTCGTGCTCATCGAGCGAGTCACCGCCGTCATCGCCGGGGACACCAGCCCACCCGGACCGGCATCCGCACCAACCACCGGTGACTGGTAGCCTTCCACCCGGACTCGCCCACGGCGCATACGAGCAGTAGAGCCAATGGGCACAAGGGACATGGCGACGGAATACTGTCAGGAAAACGCTTCGTATTCAGCCCACGCATAACAGGATTTCTGGAGTCCGCTGGCTCTGGTGGGACCGTAGGTCGTTGATAGTCGGGGCGACGGCTGGCTCTGCTCGTGTGATGTGGGGTCTCGCGAACGAAGCCGGATGGCCTTCCGGGGTCGATAACTTAGTTGCCCGGCATCGATGGTGTCCCCATACCTCGATGACCACTGATGCTCAACGCCGGGTCCTGATCGCGCATGGCGCACGGCTCATTTGAGCTGAGCCACCGCGAGTCGAGGCTGCCGAGTCACGCTCCACGATATATACTACTTGCTAACGAGCGTTGGCTTTCGGCATTAAGCTGGGTCTGCGGAACAGTGCGTTTCTGGAAGACCGGATGCCCGGCCGGAAGGTAACGGCCGGCAAGTCGCGGGATGCTATGGCTCTGGCGGGTGAGCATGGTGATGCGGTGACTAGCGGGGAGCCTCGGCCCGTGCAGGAGGTCGTGGCCAGTCGGGATGCGTACGTCGCGGGCCGTGATGTAGTGCACGTCTGGAATCTGGGGATGGCGGACGAGCGGCCGGCGCAAGATGGCGCCGGGGACCTAGATCGCTGGCTGGCTGCCGCCCGGCCGGTCGCGGAGTGGGCTCCCCACGAGCTTGGGCTGCACAAGCCGGGCAGGGCGACGGCCCCCCGGGAGGACAGCCCTCGGCCTGCGGGCCTTACGCCCTATGTCCGGCGGGACCTGCATGAGCCGCTCCGGGCCAGCATTTCCCGAGGAGGTCTGCACGTCGTCCTTGGCGACTCCGCGACCGGCAAGACCCGTCTTGGATATGAGGCAGCCAGGGACGCGGTGCCGGACTGGCGACTGCTGCGGCCGGACAGTCGGCAAGATCTCTGGCGCCTCGCGGATGCGGGCATCTCCGACGCCGTAATCTGGCTGGAGAACATGGAGGAGTTCGTCGGCTCGGGCGGCCTCACGCCGGGCATGCTGAACGCGATGCGCGCCCGCGGGAATGTCGCGGTGATCGCTACGCTGCGCATCAAGGCCCGCGACGATCTCATGCTTCCTGTGAGTGGCGCCCCCGGCGGCGGAAGTTCATCGAGGCAGATCGCGGAGCTGCTCGAGCGCGGAAGTGCCTGGTCCTCGGGGTACCAGTCGGTACTCGGCATCGAATTCTCGCGGAGCGAGATGAGCCGCGCCGTCATGCTGCGGTCCCAGGACTCGCGCATCGCCGATGCGCTTGACTCCAGCTTTCCTAAAAGGGTGTCCCAGTACCTGGCCGGAGCATCGGCTGCGATCGGGCGGTGGGAAAGCGCCGAGAACAGCGACGCCCACCAAGTCGGTGCTGCCCTTATCAGGGCGGCCGTCGACTTCCGGCGGGCAGGCTACTTTGGCCCTATTCCCACAAACGCACTACTCACGGCGCACTCGGCGTACCTGCGTGGTGGCGCCTTCCCGTCGACCGAGGACGTCGCAGCCGAGCTGAACTGGGTCAGCGCCTCGCCGGACGGGCTCGAGCCGTGCCTGCGGGTTTCCGGCGACGCGTGCCGCGCGTTCGACGCGCTCGTGGACCACGCGCAGCGCGCGTACCCAGGCCACCGTCCCATCGAGCCACTGGTTTGGGAGCTGGCGCTGGAGCTGAGCCGCGACGATCCGGACAAGGCATTCCAGGTCGGCCGCAACGCGGCCCACAACTACTGGGAACGTGCGGTGGCGATCCACGCCTTCCGGCAGGCCTCCGGGCAGGGGCACCGCGACGCCACTTACATGCTGGGCTGGCTGCTGCACGTGGCAGGACAGCGGGAGGAAGCCATGCACGCCCTGACCGTGGCATCGCGGGCCGGCCACGCCGACGCGATGGCAGCCCTCGCCGCGATCTACCGGGAGGAGGGCCGCCGCGGCGAGGCGGCCCAGGTTCTCACCGAGGCGGCCGCCGCGTGGCCGTCAAGTACGGCCACGACAGGGCGCCCAGGGCCCTCGCCCGCCTGCTACAGACGACAGGCGACGTCGAGGGCGCGATGGAGATATACCGCCAGGCCGCGGACGGCGGCGATTCCGGGGCAGCGCTGACCCTCGGCTACCTGCTGAGCCAGGCGGGACGCTCAGACGAGGCCGCCGTCGCCTACCGGCGGTGCGCCGAGCTCGGCGATCTCGGGGTCAACGGCAACCTCGGCCTGCTGCTCATGGGACAGGGCAAGGAACAGGACGCCCTCGACGCCTGGCGGGAGGGCGCGGACGCGGGCTACCCGGGCGCAGCGTACTTCCTCGGAAGCTACCTCATAAAGCACGATGACCCGCTGGAAGGCAGGCAGCGCCTTGCCACGGCCAAGGAAGGCTTCCTGCGTGAGATGGAGTTCCGTAATCCCGACGCTTCTACTTCTACGGGCTGACGTGCTGCGACCTCGGTGAGCTAGGCGAGGCAACGCACGCCTTCCAGCAGGCCGCCGCTCTCGGCCGTCCCGGCGCACTGGAGATGATCAAGGAGATCCAGGAGAGGGCGCCGGGACACCCCGCCTGTGAACCACCTGCGTAATCAGGAAAACGGCGGTTGCCGGGCCGAGATCTCGGGGATGCGCGTCATCGCGGTGGCTTCTGGCTTCCCCGGCAAGAAACCTGATGAGGAGCCAGGGGTCAGTACGCATGGTGCCCGGGCAGGCGGCTCGGGCACCACGGCCTTACTGCCCGGTGGCCTCCTTGTACTGGGCGACGACGTTCGCGGGAACCCGCCCCCGCTCCTTGATGTCAATGCCCTGTTCCCGGGCCCAGCTGCGGACCGCCGTGGCGTCGATGGGGCTGCTGCCCTTGCGACTCGTGCCACGGGGAGCGCGGCGCGTTGTCCCGCCGAGTTTACGGGCGTGGGCGACGTACTTGTCCAGGGACTGGCGCAGCTCGGTGCTGTGGGCGATGCTGAGGTCAATCTCGTATTCTGACCCGTCCAGGGCGAAGCGGACCGTGCCTTCGGCCTCGCTGCCATCAATGTCGTCGATGAACAGGGTCTGGATCTTCTTGGCCACATGTGCTCCTGTTTCGTAGTGTTTTTTGTGATTCCTACGCCTCGTGGCTCGATTGTGCCTGCTGCGACAGCCGGGGTGAACTCAACGGCCATCTTCCCGGTATACCGGCCAGTGATGCCACGGAAGCGGCCACATGCCTAGGCGGGCGCGTGACTACAGCTCGCCGACGATGGGGCAATCGCGTATAACCCGGGATACCAGGACAAGCCTGGTGGCTAACAGTTGTCGCGGTCCTTCGCGCTGGAGCCGACCTGGATCGCCGCCGAGGTCGGCTGCAGCCTTCAGATCTCGGCGCATGACACCTATGCCATCTGGTGCGCAGCTACCTGGGCGACCTTGAGGAGGCCCGGCCCTGCGGGCAAAGCGACAGAAATTCCGGCCTCCGGAATCCGACGTAGTCCAAAAGGGCTTCGTCGGACTTAATCAGCCGTTCAGCCCATGTACATCCAGGCGGCGACCCGGGGATCTGTCCAGCCCGTGGCCGGGCGCGGCTCGTGCCCCCACAACAGCACCGCCGGGCGGTCCGCGCTGCCCGCCTCCTCGCACATCTCGATGAAAGAGCATATGGCGGGATCTCGCCCGGGAACTGAACGGGCGGGCGAGCATCATCGACGCGTCGGAAGCCAACCCCTGACAGATCCCGGCGCCCTAGTCGCCCACCTGATCTTCTGGCCTGCTTCACCGTGACCGAGGCCGAAGCGCGCGACCTGCTGGCTTAAGGGGCCCGGGTTGGGAAGGGCGGAGTGCTGCTAAGGCTCGATATCCAAGTGGTGGGGAACCAGCCGTGGTCACGCAGCACTCTGGGGCACGCCGTCGAACGTCCGGACAAGACGCGGCCACCGTTCCAGAAAAGGTGCCGGAACTCGACCGCGGCTCGGGGAACCCGAAAGGCCGCCAAGCGGGCGTGCTGGCCAGGGTCCTGCGGGTGATCGACCCCGCCGCAGCGGAAGACGGGCTGCGCGCGTTCCTGAAAGCTGCCATCGAGCGAAGCGATTACCGGGCGGCGTCCATGTCCTGCCCGGCACCGCCGGTGACCGGGACCGCTGCCCGCGGCGCCACTGCAGCGTCCAGGCCGGGTGCGTACGCTCCCGGTTTCGCGCCGATCACCACGATGCCTTCGGGCGGTACCGGGCCTTCCTCGATCACGCCGTCGGCGCCCCGCCACAGCGAGCACATCGCCTGCAGTTCTGCCAGGGCGGCAGCCCCGTCGCGGGGCGGCGTCTTGCGGTGCTTGCGCCAGGACGTGCCGCAAGCGGCGGGAGACCAGGACGCGGCGTTCTGGCCGGCGGGGACGGCAGCAGGTAGCGTCGTGGCGGGAAGCATCGGATGGCCCCTCGGCTCGCCGCAACCGTAAAACCGCAGGTCACAGCCCTCCGGCGTACTCAACCGAACGCCATTGGGAGCCTGCCAGACCAGTGAACGCTACACTAATTTGCCGTTGACGTGCAGGCGGGCGCGCCTTCGCCGTCACGTGAATGCCCTGGCGCGGAATGTACTCCACTTTGCGAAAGAGCTGCCGAATGCAGTACGCCAGTCTTTAGTTCTTCCTATCCCGGAGGTTCCTCGATGCGTGATCACTTCCGATTTGACTGGTCCCGCCGCCGGGCCGCTAGAAAAGCGATAGCCGTCATTCCGGTCATCACGACGGTCATCACGGCCCTGGCCTCGGGCTGCGGGACGGCCAGCCGGCCGCACGCCGCCGCCACGCCTCTGCTCGTGCAGCCCAGCGAAGTCTCCGCAGCGCAGATGGCGCGATTGCCGATGGCTACCACGTACGGCACAACGCCCGCAGCGCCGCGGGATCCGGCCCCGTTTGCGCCAGAGACGGGGATCGTGCTGCATCCCGCGGCCACGCGCGTGGTCTACGCCCGCCCAGGCGGCCCGCCAGCAGCGGTGCTGCCCGCTACGCAGATTGGGAACCCCACCTGGGTCCCGGTCGTGCAATCCCAGCCAGGCTGGGACCGGGTGCTGCTGCCGACCCGGCCGAACCGGTCCACCGGTTGGATCTACCTCGACGGCGGGGGACTGCAGACCGCCTACAGCCCCTACCGGGTAGAGATCAACCTGGCCGCCTACCGCCTGACCGTCCTGGATGCCGGCCGCAGCCTGGGATCGTGGACGGTAGCCGAGGGCGCCACCGGCACCCCCACCCCCGCAGGACGCACGTTCCTGCTCGCCTCGCTGGTCCCGAGCCGCCCGACCTACAGCCCGCTGATCCTTCCGCTCGGCCTGCACTCCGACACCCTGACCACCTACGGGGGCGGCCCCGGCACGGTCGGCCTGCACGGCTGGCCGGACCCTGCCGTGTTCGGCCACGCGGTCAGCCACGGCTGCGTCCGGGTCCCCCCAGCCGCACTGCGGGCACTATCCCAGGTTCCCCTCGGAAGCCCTGTCATGATCACCAGCTAGCAAGCGAGGTCCGGCGCCGACCCGCGGCACCGCAGGCCCTCCACGTCTACGATGAGTTGCTTGCGGTCAGGAAAGCGTGGATCCGGGATGCCATATCATGGACCTGCTGGGTAAGAGCAGTGTTTGCCGCCACTTCCTCGGATAGCTTGGCCTCGACATTCTCTATGTGCTTTTCCTGATCCGCGATAGCCTCCAGGGTCAGTTCCAGGTTCCGCTCTGACCGGTTCACAGCGCGGTCGCCACAAGAAATCCAATGAATAGCTCTGCGACTGTCGTAACAAGGTTCAGCGGGAAGTTTGAATGCCGTTCCCGTAAAACCAGCCCGGCAGGAAGTTAGCATTGGCGCTGACGATGTGCGCCGCGAGGAGCAGCGTTCACCCGACCACCAGCACGAGCCAGATCATAATATTGGTCGGCCGCCCCGGCAGGCCGCCTTCGGTATCCAGCGGACAAAGCCGGCGACGGCCTTCATGATCGTTTCCTGGCTGGTGCGATGCGAGCTGTCACGCCCGGCGGCCCGCGGGTGCTACGGCACCTGGAAAAGCTCACCCCTGGCTGCACCATCACCACCGCGGAGGCCGCCCTGACGGCCCGCAGCACCCCCGCCATTCGCACCGAGCACGGAGCGGCCACCACCGATCTCCCCCGCACGCGAGGCCCCCTTCCCCTGGGCAGGCAACGCCCCGCACGATCCCTCGCCGACATCATGGGCCAGGGACTGCTGCCGCATGCCATGGCTGGGTCCAGTTTCGTGTCAGCCGCCGCGGGAGGTCCGCCCTAGCTGGCGCAGACCTCCCGGGAGGCGACAGGATCCTAAGCCAGTTACCGGGAAGGTGGTCCCGACAGGCGCAGGAGCGGGCGCGGGGCTGGTCGGGGTGGTTGGCGTTGGCGTCGGTGCCAGGTTGGAGCAGAGCAGCGGCCTGAAGTAGATCGTGGGCTGCCCGCTCGCCGTAAGGATGTTGGCGCTGGTGCCCTGGTGCGTGTTGAAGTACCAGTCGTGGGTGGTGAAGGTCGTAGCGCCAGTGACCACTCTGGTTTCATTCGTGACGTATCCGGACGTGTTGGCAGTGAAGTCTTGGAACATGTAGATGACGGGACCCTGCGCTTGGCAGCTGCCGAGGTGGATGTGGGCGGCATGCCGTCCTGGACTGAAGCCGCTCGCGTTCAGCGTCGCGGTTATCGTCTGCTTAGCCGCGTTGTAGACGATGGTCGCGGTCCCCTGTAGTGGCGTGGACACGCCTGGCTCGACAGCGAGCAGCGGGACATACGCGCTCGAGCCGAACTGCGCGGTTATCGCGATTGGCGGAGTACCCGTCCCCGCGTTCAAGACGAGCAGCGACCAAGGGCCACTCCCTGAAGCGCCGAAGGAGGCGTTGGCCTGCCCGACCCCGTTGGCTTGCAGTGTGCCGAGCACGGTTACCTTGGCGCCTGCTCTGAGCTCCACGGTGTGCGCGGAACCCGGGGTGAACCCGTACGAGCTCACCTCCACCTTGCCCTGGCCGACCCTGACGGTGCCTTGCGGCATCGGCGTAAGGTTCAGGTGCAGAACCGTGTCCTGGTCTGCTGCGGGCATCGGTGCCACGGCCGCCCCTGAGGCCGTGCGCATGGTGCCGGTCATGGCGAGTACTCCCCCCGTCACCACCACTGCCGCGCCGATGCGCAGCTTCTTGCGGTAGGCGTGCTTCATGAGAACTTCCCCCCCTGTGTGGATGTGAGTACCGTCTGCCGCCGGTCCTTCCCCGATGTCGATGGCGGCGAACGCTACCACGTCCCGCAGTGAGGTGATGAGCGTGAACGTCTGGCTGACCTGGACTTTCACCCTGCGGGTTCGGGCCTGGCAGGCCAGCGAGCTGTCGGTGCCCGCTGCCTGGCCGGACCCGGCGCCGCTGTCGTCCCCGGTCTCGCCGGCGTGCTGGATGGTGATGACGGCGTCGGTGCCGGCGCTGGTCAGCAGCTGGTCGCCGGGGGCCAGGCGGGTGATGAAGTCGATGTGGAACTCGATGACCCGTGCCTTCATGGTGCGGCCCCGCGCTGGGGCCGCTGTCTTGGGCTAAGCCGAAGAGCAGCGAGTTCTCTGAGACCTCCCCGCCAGGCCCCCGCAGCAGGCCGAAGTGGGTGTGTCTTCGGCGGTGGCCCGCAGGCCGTGCCACAGCCCGCAGCACCAGCCGCCGCCCGGCGCTGTGATCACCGGGCCTGACAGCGCCCGGCTGGCGTTGCCTGCCGCGGCGGCTGGGCCTGCCGGGCTCCTTCAAGATCGCCCTGGTCCCGCAGGAGAATGCCGATCTCGCGGCGCGGTGTGGCTGCGGCTGAAGGGAGTGCTTCCAGGCAATCGGAAGCGCTGCCGTTACGCCGCTCACCGATATCTTCATGTCTCATCGACTTGCTTTTCGATGGGTAGGCGCGTCACCCCTCGCCTGATCGTCCCAGTGCGCTTATTGATTATCAGCGGGGCATTCCCTATAATCTTAAGACGATTCTCCTTTGTTTCGATGTACTCGCGGGAATTGCACACTGCGACCCAGTAAGTCTCGAACTCCTTGATCACCGAGATCGCAAGATCTGCGGCATACCACTGCTGAACTTCGCCCGCGATGTATTCATCCGCCACCCGGCGGGCTTCCTCCTCATTCACGGAGCCTCCGTAAGCATGAAATTATAGGCGTCGTAGCTCCCCAGTCAGCCGGGCAGCAGCCGCGGGTCCCGCGCGAGCGCGGCCGTGAGCCCGCGGTGCGCCGCGTCGAGCTGGCGGACGTTGCCCCAGGTATAGGAGCGCAGGTGGGAGCCGAGCGTGGACGGGGCGCGGACCCCGGAGAACAGCGTCTCCATCGCCCCGTCCCGCAGCAGGTCCATGTCGTCGATCGAGTCGGCACCCGCGGCCAGGCACGTCACCTTCGCGACCGCGTTGGCACCGCACGGGCCGCCGGGCCGCACGCCCGCCAGCAGGTCCGGCAGGCCAGCGTCGTCGGCGAGGGCCGCCAGCGGGGCCAGGCCGGCGTGCGCGAGCAGGTTCGGGTCATCGAACACGGTACGCGTTTTCACAACGCTGTGAGACAATCGCACTTACGAAATGCCCTCTCGAATGGGTCGGATGGAAGCGTAGGAATTCCCATCACCCCAGGCCAGAGGGCACCTTTTCATTTAAATGCCGGCAAAATCGGAGACTTTCGCCGGTGGATCCAGGCTTAGCTCAGCGGTGGACCGGGGTCTCGGCGAGGATGAAGGCTCCCTGAACGGGGCCAGGCGGAGGGGTGTCAAAGCCCCCGGCCGCGCAGTTGGCTACTGACGAGCAGGACAGCCCGTCGTTGGTGGCGCCGTAAAGGGCGTCCAGTGAGCCGAGCTGCGCGTCCCCGCCCGCGTTGAGCGCGACGATGCCACTGGGAACATGCGCCGCCGTCCACTGGCCGCTGGTCTCCGCGTCGAGGAAGACTTCCTGTCCTAGCTGCGAGCCCTCCGGGAACTGGAAGCTCCCGCCGACGACGCAGTCCGCCGCCGAGGGACAGGCCATGGTGACGACCTGCGACTGACGGGCCTTCTTGCCGTTATGGGCTAGGTCGGCAGTACCCGGCAGCTCTACCGGCCTTCCCCACTGCCCGTCGGCCTCGTCAATGACAGCGGCGCGGACGTGGGCATCTGTCCCGCCCGCCGTACAGGTCCCGGGCGGCTGGCAGGCAACCGCGGTGAGGCTTTCCATGCCGGGCACCGTGCGTGCTGGCGACCACCGGCCATCGGACTGGCTCGCCATGAACGCTCCCCTGACGTCCGAGGATCCGTACGGGGACGTGAGATAGCTTCCGTCCAGGACGCACTGTCGCGCTGACGGGCAGGCGACCGATCCGATCAGTACCATCCCGGTCTTGACCAGTGCGGCGATGCCGGGAAGCTCGACTGCCGGGCGCCAGCTGCCATTGACCTCGCTGGCGACATACGCCAGTTGGTTCGGATAGCCCGTCGAGTGCGAGATGGCGGTCACGCTGTAATAGCCAGCCAGGGTGCAGTTACCGGGGGACGTGCAGGCCAGGGAGCCGGGCTCGGCGTCGCGGCCGGCGTTCAGCGCGGCCAGGCCGGGGACGGCGATGGCGCTGTGCCAGCTGCCGCCGGACTCACCGGCCACGAAGGTGCTCACCGTCGTGCCACCGGTACCGCGGGTGTAATACGTGCCGGTGACCACGCAGTTGCCGGGCGATGTGCACGAGACCCTGGTGGCCGTGCCTTGCAGCGGACCCAGCTTCAGCAGGCCCGGGACCGGCGTTGCCGTCCCCCAGGTCCCGTTCTCCTCCTCGGCGACGAATCCCCTGAGCATGCCTCCTCCGGGCTTGGAGCGGGAGTAGGCGCCAGTGAGCAGGCAGTCCCCGGACGCGGGGCAGGAGATGTCAGTGACGTTCACGCTGCCATGGGCCGCGGCGAGGGCAGCCAGTCCTGGTACCTGCCGTGGACTGCTCCAGGTCCCGTCCCGCTCGCTGATGGCAAAGGCGCCCGTGGCGGCGCCGACGCCCGTGGTATCGCCGGCCGCGGTGCACTCCGCACGCGGCGCGCATGAGACCGCCTCGACCGCGGCCATGGAACTGGAGGCGGTGCCGGGAACCGCCCGGGCCGCGCTCCATCGCCCGGCTACCGGCGTTCCCGCCGCGCCGGCTGCCGTGCTCCCCGTCTGGGACTGAGAACAGCCGACCACCATGAGGGCGACCGCGGCCAGGCTGGCCAGGATTACCGAGGTACGCCGCACAGGTCCCCCAAGCTCAATCTTCACTATTTTCTCAGCGAGCCTGGCATATACGACAAGGCGTCGCAACTTGGTTAACCGGAACGCTATCCGCAGCCACCGGCCTTCCGCTGCAACCATGTGCTCACCAGGGGACAAAATATAACAAAAGCCCCAGCCGGATCGGCGGAGGCCCAGGTCGGAAGCGGAGGCTCGGGGATTTGAGCGTGGCGGTCCTTCAGACGTCGGCATGTAATCGGCGGGGTACCGGGCCGCAATGTCGGGACGATCAGTCGATGGCTGATCCGCCTCAGCCGCCGCCATGCCACGCACTCGGGAACTGTCAGAGTCCTCGGCCACAACAGCTCTCACGGGCCAGGTCTCCGAGTGCGGCTGGCTCGTTGTGTTAATGGTCCCATGGTCGTCTCGGCCGGCGGCTGACGGCGGCCCCTTGGTGCATGTAACTTGCGTACTCGGTGCGGGTCATCACCGCTGGGTCGTGGAGCGCACCTTGCCCTGGATCACCAGGTCTCGGCGCACAGTCCGCGACTATGAAGCGACTCCCCGAGCACCACAAGACGATGGTCCACTGGGCGATGATCATCGTCATGACGCGGCACTGTGGAAAACAGTTAGAAAAGTGGACTATGACGGTTTTGTTGTGAATCATTCTCGTGGGATGCGCACCTGAGGGGAGCGGGAGAGACCCATGAGAGTGAGATCGGTCGCGGCGGCATGTGCCGCGGCTCTTGCCGCGTCGGTTGCCCTAGTTCCGGCCGCCGGCGCGACGACGCCGACCGCCGTCTACGGGGCCTGGGGCTCGGCGCAGGAACTGCCCGGCCTATCGACGACGGGTTACGTGCAGGTGCTCTCGGTCGCGTGCCCGCCCAGCGCTTCCGGCGCGTGCGCCGTCGGCGGTTCCCTGGAAGGCAGCAGCGGGAGCCAGGCCTTCGTCAGCCAGCAGGACAACGGCACCTGGTCCACGCAGTTCATCGCGGCATCCTCGGACGCGCCCAGTCCATCGGCCGTCAACCAGCTGGCCTGCACCTCACCGGGAAACTGCGTGGCCGTCGGGACCTACACCGCCGACGCCAGCACGGGCGCGGAGCAGGCGTTCACCGCGACCGAGACAAACGGCGCTTGGAGCGAGGCCACTCCTCTTCCGGGGCTGGCCGCCCTTGATATCGGCGGATACCCAGACATCAACGGCCTCGCGTGTCCCTCGGCGGGCAACTGCGAGGTCGTCGGTGACTACGGCACCGACCTGGACTCCTACGGCATCTCGTCGGAATGGGACGCGTTCCTCGCCGAGGAGGTAAACGGCACCTGGCAGCAGGCGATCGAGGTGCCCGGCATCGCGACGCTCGGGGTCGGCGGCTCGACGTCGAGCGCAGTCACCTGCCCGGCGGCCGGCGACTGCGTGATCAACGGCTATTACCACACCGGAGCAGACGAGACCGGCACCATCGACGCGTCGCCGCCATCGAGTCGGGCTATACGTGGGACCAGGCGAGGCAGCCGCCGGGCACCGCTGCCCCCTCCGGCGGCGAGGCGACCATCGGCCAGTTCGGCTGCTCCTCGGCTGGGAACTGCCTCGCCACCGGCAGCGCGTCCGGCCCCAACGGGACTGACGGGTACTCGTTCATCGTCCCGCTGTCCGGCGGGACGCTGTCCGCCGCGCAGAAGGTCACCGGCGTGCTCGGCCTGGGCAACGTCGCGTGCCCGGCGACCGGCGACTGCGTGGTGAGCGCCCAGGTGGGGTCCAGTGCCAAGTCGGTGGCCGCCACCTTGACCGAGGTCAACGGGACGTGGGGCAAGCCCGTCGAACTGCCGGGCGCGACCAGCCTGCCGAAGGTCGCCGGGGCCGGTACCGACTGGATCTCCTGTGCCTCCGTGGGCAACTGCACCCTGACCGGCGGCTACTACTGGGACGACGGCCAGCCGATCGCGGCAACCTCCCCGTTCGTCGCCGACGAGTCCGGCGGGAACTGGGAGGCGGCCGAGGTGCCGCCCGGCCTTGCCGCGCTGAATACCGGTGACTACTCCGGCGCGGCGGGCCTGTCCTGCTCCGCCGCCGCGAGCTGCGTCACGGCCGGGTACTACACGACCAAGGCCGGCCCGGCGCTTCCGTTCGCCGCGATCGAGACACCACTCACGTCCACCACCACGGCACTCACCCTGTCCGCCACCAAGATCACCTACGGCCATGAGCAGTCCGAGAGGGCCTCCGTCACCGTCAACGCCGCCGCAGGCACCCCGACCGGGAAGGCCACCGTCACGGACGGCCGCACCATCGCGTGCACCATCACCCTGTCGGCCGGCAAGGGCAGCTGCACCCTTGCCAAGAGCGTGCTCAAGGCCGGTGCCTACCACATCACGGCCGCCTACGCCGGCAGCGCCGACTTGGACGCCTCGACGTCGGCTTCGAAGGCACTCACGGTCGTGAAGTAGGCCTGGGAAGCCCGGGATGTCCAGTCCGGCATCAGCGCGGAGCTGACGACGTTCGCCGGTGACCGCAGGATCCCATCCGTGACAGAGAGCGTGGTGGATCATGGCTCGCACGGCGCGAGATAGGAGGAATCCGGGACGCCGGCCATGAGCCAAGTCCAGCCGGCGACGGCAGCCGCGCTGCGCCGCATCGTGCACTTCACCCAGGACGGGGGCGAGATCAACGTCGTCGTGACCGGGATCAACGTGGGCGCCCAGTCATACTGGAACGCCGAGGCCACGATGCTGATGCACACCAGGGGCATCCTCGTGATGACCCCGGACTCGGCGATGGTGCTGACCGGGAAGCGGTCACTGGACTTCTCGGGCGGCGTGTCCGCCGAGGACAACATGGGCATCGGCGCCACGACCGGATCATGGGGCCCAACGGCCAGGCGCAGTACTGGGCGATGGACCTGCAGGCCGCCTGCGGCGTGCTGCAATCGCACTACGACCACAGCTACGTGCTGCCGGGCGAGAGCGGCCCGCGCCGGGCAGTCACCTGCGACCCAGTCGACCGGGACATCTGCGACTTCCCGCACGCCATCGAGGGCAGCGAGTTCACGAGCGTCGGGCAGGTCTTTTCCCGCGCGGCCAACCCGGACCGCAAGAAGCCGTTCGACATTCGCACGGTGCTGCGGGCGCTGGCCGACCAGGACCATCCGGTCCTGGAACGCTGGGCCAGCATGGCCGACGCGGAGACTGCCGTCGTGCACGACGCGCACCTTGGCGGGTTGCCGGTGTGCCTGCTGGGCATCGAATCGCGGTCGGTGCCGCGGCGCGGGTTCCCGCCCGCCGACGGCCCGGAGAATTACACGGCCGGCACGCTGTTCCCGTCCTCGTCGAAGAAGGTCGCGCGGGCCATCAACGCGGTGAGCGGGAACCGGCCTCTGGTGTGCTGGCGAACCTTTCCGGGTTCGACGGGTCGCCGGAGTCGATGCGCAAGCTGCAACTGGAATACGGCGCTGAGATCGGTCGCGCGATCGTCAACTTCCGCGGGCCCATCGTGTTCTGCGTCATCTCGCGCTACCACGGTGGCGCGTTCGTCGTTTTCTCCAAGATGCTCAACCCGAACATGACGGTGCTCGCCGTTGACGGGTCGTACGCCTCGGTGCTGGGCGGGGCACCGGCCGCGGCGGTGGTATTCGCCGCCGACGTCGACGCGCGTACCGCCCGTGACCCTCGGGTCGCGGAACTCGAGGCTCGCATCGCCAGGGCGGCAGGGACGGAGCGAACCTCGCTCACCGCCCGGCTGACCGTGTTGCGGGCGTCGGTGCGGGCGGAGAAGCTCAGCGAGGTCGCGGCCGAGTTTGACCGCGTGCATTCGATTCAGCGTGCTCAGAGAGTCGGATCGGTCGACGCGATCATCGCGCCAAGCGAGTTGCGCCCGCGGATCATCGCCGTCGTGGAGCGCGGCCTGGCGGCTCTACGTCCCTGAGTACCACGCGCGTCAGGCAAGCGATAGGCCGCGCACCAGAGCTGGTCCGCGGCCTATCGCTTGGGAGCTAAGCGGACCGGTCAGAAGTGGCCGGCGACGGCGGCGAGGACCCGCCACATTCACGGCCGGGTGCCGGACATCGCGCCCGGCACCGTAGTAGCCGGCCGGATCGGCACCCTTCTGCCCTCACGCCGCCGCGTGGAACTAGCATCGGCAATCCGGCTTGGCCGGGAGTATTCAGCTGGTTGGCGGCGGCTTGGCGATTTCCGCAGGGCGCGCTGAGCGACTTACGAGGGCCGGCCGACCTGGATGACGGCCCGGGCTGACTGGCGGGATTCGACGAGCGCGTGCGCTTCCGTGGCCTTGTCCAGCGGCATGACGATGGTGCCCTTCGCGGTGAAGCCGCCGCTGGCCAGGTGCCTGTTGATCGCGCGCGCGGCTTCGGCCAGCTCGGTGACGGTGGCCATGCTAATGACGAAGCCAATCACGCTGATGTCCCGGCTGAAGATCGGCAGCAGCGACGTCTTCGGTGGTTGCGGCTCCGCTCCGGCGGTGACGATGATCTTCCCGCCGGGGGCGGTCATGGACGCCAGCGCGTTGAGCGGCATCCGCCCAGAGGTGTCCCAGTGGATGTCGGCGCCGCCTGGTGCCACTTCGCGGACCCGGTCGGCGAGATCGGGGGCGCTGAAGTCGAATACCGCGCTGGCTCCCTGGTCCAGGCAGCGGGCATGATCGCCAGGACGGGCGGTCGCAATCACGCGCAGGCCCGCCTCGGCCGCGAACCGCACTAGCGCTGACCCGATGCCCCCCGCTGCCCCTCCGATGAGGATCGTCTGCCCCACGCGGGCGCGGGCGCGGTGGTGCAGGCCGACGAACGCGGTTCCGGCGGAGTGGAACGCGGCGGCGGCCTCCGTAACGACGGCGCCGTCCGGCAGCGGGTAGAGCCTGTCGCCCGAGACGACCGCGTACTCGGCACACGAGCCTTGCCGGCCGGCGTGGCCCAGGCTATTGGACCAGACGCGGTCACCTGGTGAGAACCCGCTGCCCTCGCCGGCGGCGGCCACCGTGCCGACCAGGTCGCGGCCGGTCACGAACGGCAACGGCGTCAGCGTGGGCCAGCGACCGGAGCGAATGAGCGCGTCGACCGGGTTGATCACGGCGGCCTCGACCGCCACCAGGACGTCCGTCGGGCCGGGGACCGGGACGGGCAGCTCGCCGACCTTGACCGCTTCGGCCGACCCCGGCTCGGCGAAGAAGGCAGCACGCATGGTCGCCTTGCTGGTTACTTGCTCGGCTATTGGCATTTCGTTCCTCCTGGGGGGCGTGACCGCTCCGCGCGGACAAGCCAGTCATCGTGCTGGTGAGCTTCCCGCCTGCGCAGCGGCGGGCTAGCCTCATCAGTACGACAACGCAATGCCAGCAAGTGTGAGGCGACGCTAACCCCGGTTCAGTACATAGGCTTGTCGAACTGATCAAGGCAGGTTGCGACCGAGGGAGTCCGCGGCACGGTGACCATCCAGTCTGAGCGAGGAAATGGCCGACCCGATCCGGGCAGGAGCACGGTCATGAGCGAGCGACGCATGCTGATCGGCCTCGCCTACCGCTTCTTGGGCTCCCTGGCTGATGCCGAGGACGCGGTGCAAGAGACGTATACCCGCTGGTACGCCATGCCCCAGCAGGAGCAGGAGGCCATCGCATCCCCTGGCGCCTGGCTGACCAGGGTCGCCAGCCGTATCTGCCTCAACGTGCTCGGCTCCGCGCGGGCCAGGCGCGAGGCCTACGTGGGCGAATGGCTTCCTGAGCCGCTGCCGGATCGCATCGAGTGGGCCGGCGGGCGCAAGGGCACCGCCACCGTTGACCCGGCCGAGCAGATCACCCATGACGAGTCCGTCAACATGGCCTTCCTCGTCGTGCTCGAATCGATGACCCCGGCCGAGCGCGTCGCGTTCATCCTGCACGACGTCTTCTGCTTCTCCTTCGTCGAGGTGGCCGACATCAACGGCCGGACCCCGGCGGCATGCCGCCAGCTGGCCTCCTCAGCCCGCCGTCGCGTACGCGCGTCGCAGGCTTCCACGCCCTCGATGGCCGAGCAGGCGACCATGGTCAGGGACTTCAAGGCGGCCTGGGAAGCCATGGACATCAAGGCCCTCGTCGGCCTCCTCGATCCCAACGCCAGGGCCATCACCGACGGCGGCGGCCTGGTCACCGCGGCGCTCCGCCCGATCGAAGGCGCCGAGCAGGTCGCGCGCTACCTGGCAGGCATAACGGGCCGTACACCTCGCCTGACGATCCTGGAGCGCGTGGTCAACGGCCAGCCCGGCCTGGTGGCCCAGATCGACGGCGTCACCGTGACGGTCTACGCGTTCGACATCGAAGGAGGCCGGATCAGGCATGTCTGGGCCGTACGCAACCCCGACAAGCTCCGGCCCTGGACGGCGGGCTGACCCACCCCTAGCTTCGGACCAGGCCGTCGCGCAGCGCCCTGGCCACCGCGACCGCGCGCTTGGCCTGCACCGCGGCAGCCGTCCGGGCGATGTCGTCGACCGGCTCTTTCCCCTGTCGGTGACGTGACTTGTGCCATACGGGTTGCCGTCGATGAACTTGGACGGATCGGTGTAGCCCGGGGATACCACGATGCCGCCGCTGTGATGAATGGTGTTGTACAACGCCAGGAGCGTGCTTTCCTGCCCGCCGTGCAACGTGGAACTGGCCGTGAAGCCGCTGTAGACCTTGTCGCTTAGCAGGCCCTTGGCCCAGAGGGGTCCCAGGCTGTCGATGAACAGCTTTAGCTGCCCCGATACGTTGCCGAACCGCGTGGGAGTTCCGTACAGCACGGCATCGGCCCACGCGACGTCATCTGGCCTCGCCTCAGGAATGCCCTGGGCGGCTTCCACGGCGGCCTGCCATGCGGGATTGGCATCGATAACGGCGTCTGCGGCGGTCTCAGCGACCTTGCGCAGCCGCACTTCGGCGCCGGCCTTCTCCGCCTCATCAGCTAGTGTCCTAGCGATTTCCGCGACGGTACCGGTCGCGGAGTAATAGATAACGCTCAGCTTTACTGGATTGGTCACGAGAAACCCTTTCTAACGGCCCTCTTCGCTTCCGTCGGCCCAGCAATGCGAAATCGACGAGGACGCTCCTGCCTGCACGGCGTCAAAGTACCCAGCGATGACGGAACTTGTCAACGATATCGCGCATCAGGGTGCCACGGCTGCTACCGGCCGATTGACCGGGGCCTTGACTAGCCGACTACCGAAACGAGCCGGTTACCGAGAATCTTGGCGGCGAACTCGCAGGCCACTGCCTGTTCCGGCCACTACCGGCGGGGGCGCCAACTCGGCCCCAAGCCAAAGGCAAGGGAGGTGACCGATCGTATGTAAGTGCCCAGCGCCGGGACGGCAGATATCTACATGCAGAAGATGGGATGCCAAGCATGGCAACTCTATGCAAGCCATCGGTGAGCGTGCCGGAATACATCATCACAATGGAAGAGACGCTTGCCTTCGCCGAAAAGGTACATGCGGGCAAGCCACAGCTTCCACTGGCGCTCCGATTGATCCGGAACACTGGCGTGCAGAAGCGTCATATCGTACAGCCTATCGAGAAGACGCTCAGTCATCCGGGTTTCGAGGAGCGCAACCGCATCTACGCGGTGGAAGCAAAGAAGCGGTGCCCTGAGGTCATCGAACAAGCCCTGGCGAACGCATGCCTGCGGGCGCAAGACATCGACGTTATTATCTACGTGTCGTGCACCGGATTCCTGATGCCGTCGCCTACCGCGTGGCTGATCAACAACATGGGCTTCCGGTCCAATACGCGTCAGATACCTATTGCGCAACTAGGCTGCGCGGCGGGCGGCGCCGCCATCAACCGCGCCCATGATTTCTGCCGGGCCTACCCCGAGGGCAACGTCCTGATCGTGTCCTGCGAGTTGTGCTCGCTATGCTACCAACCAGACGATGACGGTGTCGGCTCCCTGCTGTCCGACGGCCTGTTCGGCGACGCGGTGGCGGCAGCCGTGATGCGGGGAAGCGGCGGCACCGGCATAGAGATTGAGCGTAACGCCGCCTACCTCATCCCGGACACCGAGGACTGGATTTCCTACGCCGTCCGCGCGACTGGCTTCCATTTCCTGCTGGACCGCCGCGTGCCCGTCGCCGACGCCCCAGCGTTCTTCCGCAGGATCGAGTGTGTCCCTCGTTAAAAGTTTGCGTCTTACAGAAGTTGGTCCAATCGATGCCGGGTTTTTTCAAGCCTCAGGCGAGTGGAGCAAGATCACGGATTACTTTTTCTGCTAGCCCTGCGAGTCCCCGCCCGGTTCCGGCGCCAGATCCTGGTCCGCGTCGATGGCGCCGGAGCCAGCCACGACCTCATAATTCACCTGCTGTCCCTGGCCTCCCCGCGGCGGGCCCTGCTGTTCACCTGCGGATGGATGATCACCACAGCCGGCGAGCAGGCGATCGCACTCCTCCCCGCCGGCGCCTGGAAGCCCGGCATCACCCAGGACGGCGAGACCGAGGAGGACAAGGACGTCGGGGAGATCACCCACCTGATGAGCCGCGCCGGGAACTGGCCTGGCGGCCTGCGCTGGATCGCCCGCCGCGTGAAGCCGTCCCGCCGACAGGCGAGGAACCTGGCCGCCTACGAGAAGAAGACCGGCTGGCGGTACTCCATCACCTGCACGAGCATCCCGCTCACCGGGATCGACGGCGTCCCCGGCAGCCACCACCCCCAGTACATCGACGTCGTCCACCGCGAGCACGCCTGCGTCGAAGACCGTCGGCGCCCGCACCGCCAAGGCCATGGGCCTGCGCGCCCTCCCGTCGAAGGCCTGGCAGGCCAGCAACCTGACCAGCACGAGCCACCCGCACGACACGGAAGGAGGCAGTCCCGGCGCGGTCGGAGCCGGTACGCACCCGGGCACCCCGGGAACCCCTCCCCAAGGACAAACGGACATGAGGCCAAAAACGGGTACCAGCACAATCAGTAACCAGACCTCAAACCGCCCGAACGATTGAGGCTGGTGCTACGCCTGCGGCTGAAGCGGTGCAGATGACCCTACGCTGGTGCACCAATCGAGGAAGAATGGAGCATCCCGTGGCCCAGATGGGTACAGGCCCTGTTCATAGACGACTTCGACGGCAATCCGTCTTGGCGATCTTGGGCTTCCGCAAAGTGATGGTCGTATGTTGCAGGAGTGGCGGGCGGGTACTTCGTGATTTTGATGGGCAGGATTGGCTGGCGCGGTTGGGGTTTCATCGCCACGGCACCGGCGCCCACCAGGGCAGGCGACCGAACGAAGGCACTCCGGTTCATGGCTGCGTAACGTAACTACATTACAGACGGCTACCTTGAATCGGCCCTGGCTTCAACCCGGCCCGTTTCCAGGCCGATCCGCCAGCCTGCTACCGGGCCTCCTGGCAGCTACCCGGACCGGACTTTCACCAGCAGGTGACGACGATCTTACGAACGCGAAGGAAACACCATGGCTCTACGTCACGGTGTCACCTCCTGTTCAGCTGGGCGCACGGAAAAGGCTCAGTAGTCGTTAAAGCAAGAGACCACCGGCACCACACTGAGTTACCGGTGCGGTGCGGCTGTGCGGGTCACTCGGCGCATTGAGATGCTGGTGTATGCTACGGGCACAGCCAGCAGTCCAACAAGCAAGGGAGTAGGTAGTGGCGGAGGCTTACGCAGCCAGTTCTCGGTGGATCCAGATAGCCGCGCAGGTCCTCAGTCTCGATCCTCGAACGCTTGGTGAACTGGCGAATGCCAGCTCTTTTACCGCGCTCGGGGGAACCTCGCTGCGCGCAGCTGAGTATTCCGCCCGGATGGCTCGTGAATGCGGGCGGGCGGTAATCCTCAAGGCCGTACTCGGACCCGCGCCGTTTAGCGCGTCGGCGACCGGCTCGCCCATATCCGCAGCAAAAGCCCCGGCCAGCACAACCCAGGCTGATGCGGCAAGCGATGATAACCCCAATAACGCCGCCTCGCGCGGTCAGACGGGAATACTACTGGCCGATGAATTGCGCGGAATCGGCCAGCCATCTTCATTTCATCTTCTGTTCAGTGCGGAGATCACCGGCGCGCTGGACGCCGGCCGGCTGGAAATGGTCCTGCGGCGGCTGCGCGAGCGTCACGCGGCTCTGCGGACCGTCTTCGTGCGCGACCCGGACACCCGCCGCATCACCCGCCGGATCATCGCTGACTGGCAGCCACTGCTGATCGAGCAGTCGCTGCCCGTGCTCCCGCCCGGGACCGACGCGGTGGAGGCAGTGCACAGCCAGCTTTCGCCAGCAGCCCGGCTGCTGCTGCGGCCTTATGAAAGGCCGCCGGCGGTGTTCATCCTCACCAACGTCGCAGCCGGCCATGCCGTCTTGTCGCTGCTTGCCCACCACGCGATCCTCGACGGCTGGAGCATCGGCCTGCTCTGGCGCGAGATCGCGGCCGGATACGCGGGCGAGTCCGGTGCGCCGCAGGGAAACGGAACCGCCGAGCATGGACAGCCCGCTGGTGCCCGGCGCAGCGCCGATGCCGCGGCGCGGCGAGCCACCGCGCTGGCGGGTTACCAGGCAGTCGTGGAGATACCCAGTGACTTCGACCGTCCGAAGCAGATCAGCGCGGACGGGAGCCGGTTCGGTTTCAGCCTTTCCGACGCGGCCCGCGACGGCTGTGAGAAGCTGGCCCGCGACCTCGGCATCACCCGCAATGCGGTGCTCCTGGGCGCATGGGCGCTAGTCATCGCCCGTCGCGCCGCGACCGCCAGTTTCCTGCTCGGCGTGTCATACGGCGGACGCACGACGGCGGACGCGATAAATGCGGTCGGCTGCTACGCGACAGTGCTTCCCGTCACGTGCGATTTGCACGCCGAGGACACTACGCGCGACTTCCTGCGCGCGAGCGCCAGCGCGATGGTGGATGCGCTAGCGGCCGGGGATATCGCCTTCGAAGATGTCGTGGCCGCGCTGGGGGGAAGTGGCGACGGATCGCGTAACCCGCTCGTGCAGGTGGCTTTCGGTGCCCACGACGAACTCATCCCCGACGTGCTGCAGGCCGGCGACCTGACCTTCCGCCTGCGCGAGGGCCACTGCGGCGGCTCCAGCTTCGACGCCATCCTCTACGTGCAGCGCTGGGGTACCCGGCCAGTACTGACTATCGAGTACCTGACGGCGGTACTGCGGCCAGACGAAGTGTCGCGGCTGGCCCGTGCGCTCGATTGCACGCTGGTCGAAATGGCCGCCGCCCCGGAGGCCCCGCTCGCAGATGTCCGCACGATGCCCGCAAGCGAGCGAACGGCTCTGCTCGACCATGGCACCGGCCCCGCGGCCGACACGTCGGGCGGGCTCTGGCAGCTTTTCGCGGACTGCGCGCAGCGCAATCCGGACGCTATCGCCATCCGCGATGCGAACGGGAAGACGATTACCTACCGTCAGCTCCTGGCTGCGGCGACCGCCCAGGCGGCTGCGCTGCTGACCGCGGGGGTGACCGAGGGCGACTGCGTCGCCATCTGCGTGCGCCGCTCCGCCCGCGAGATCGTGGCCATCCTGGCGATCCTGCGAGTCGGCGCCGCGTATACGGGGCTGGAGACGACAATGCCGCCCTCGCTCGTGACCAGCGTCCTCGACGCCACCGGCGTCCAGGTCGTGCTGGGGGACGAGGGAAGGCTGGCAGCCTTGGGCGCATCGCTCGACGGGCGGACGAGGCTGCCCGTCGTGCCGGCCACCGCTGCTCATGACCCGGACTCAGCGGCTCTTCCGCCCGCCCCGCCGGACCCCGGCCGGGCCGCGTATATAGCATTCACCTCCGGCTCGACCGGTGCGCCGAAGGGAACGGTGGTCCCGTGCTGCGGCGTGGTCCGCCTCGCACACCAGCCCGGGCACCTTCGCGACGGCGCCTGCGAGCACTTCCTGCGGCTCGCTCCCCTCCCGTTCGATGCCTCCACCCTGGAGATCTTCGCCCCGTTGCTGGCCGGAGGCACTGTCGAGGTATTCCCGGGCACGTACGTCGCACCGGACGAGCTCGCGAATTTCCTCGAGGATCGCGCCATCACCGGACTCTGGCTCACCGCCGGGCTGTTCCGCCTGGTCGCGGATTACCGGGCGGAGAGTTTCCGGGGGGTGCGCCAGCTGCTGACCGGCGGCGATGTAGTCCCGCCGGTCCAGGTGGCGCGAGTGCTGTCGGCGTGCCCCGGGCTGCGGATTACCAACGGCTACGGCCCGACCGAGAACACCACCTTCACTACCGTTTATCATGTCGATGATCCGGCGCAGGCCACCGCTGTCTTGCCTATCGGCAGGCCGATCCAGGGAACCGGCACGGTCATCCTGGACAGCGCGGGACGGATAGTCCCCCAAGGCGGGATCGGCGAGCTGTGCGCCTACGGCCAGGGGCTGGCCAACGGATACATCGGCATGCCGCAAGAGACGGCGCGGGTGTTCGGATCGTTCAGCCGTGACCTCGACGAGAAGCTCTACCACACAGGTGACCTCGCGCGCTGGGACGCGGACGGCAACCTGCGTTTCCTCGGCCGGCGTGACCGGCAGGTAAAGATCCGCGGTTACCGGGTCGAGCCTGACCACATCGTCCGTGTCCTGCTCCAGCATCCGGCGGTCCGGGATTGCGCCGTGCTGGTGGTGCCCGGCGAAAGCGGCGATCGCCGCCTGCTGGCAGCCGTCGTCGCCGACGATCCCGGTTTGGCGGCGGCGCTGCGAACCTACGCCAGCACGCACCTTCCCGACTACGCCGTGCCGGCACTATGGGCGGTGCTCTTCGAGCTGCCCGTCACCGCCAACGGCAAGCTTGATACTGGCCGCCTGGTCAGCATAGCTACCGGGCGCGCGCCGGAGTCGACGCCGACACCGTCGCCGGCGCCCGCCGACCCGGCCGGGGAAACCGATGGCAGCCTGGAAACGGTGCTCGTCGAGGTATGGGAGCAGATACTCGGGCACCGGAACTTCAGTCGGCATGACCACTTCTACTCCGTCGGCGGCGACTCACTGAACCTGCTCAGGATGCATGCCGTCTTGAGCAGGCGGCTGGCGGATCGCGCTATCACTGCGCAAGATCTGTTCGCCTCGCCGACGATCGCCGAGCTGGCCGGTCGGCTCGATGCGCAGCGGTGCGCGCTGCCCGCGGCGCTCGCGGCCCGCCCGGGGCGCAGACGTCGTAGAAAGGTACCGGACTTGACCGCCTTTGGGACCCGTGCCGCTCCCGCTCGCCTCGTCCGATCGCTCCGCCGCCAGCTCGCCGCGGTACGGGCGGCGTCGCTCCCGCTGAAGATCGTAGTGCTGGTCACTTTCCTGTCCAGCCTGGGCGCAGGGCTTTATCTCACCGGGAGCAGCGTTTACTTCGTCCGCAGCGTCGGCTTGAGCGCGGTGCAAGTCGGCGCCGGGCTGTCGGTGTCCGCTTTCCTCGGCATCATCGCCGGGGTTCCGGTTGGCTACCTGACCGAGCGGTTTGGCGCGCGAAACGTCACCGCGGCCCTGATGGTGGCGGCCGCACCGGTGCTCCTCGCGCTGGCCACGGTCCGGTCGTTCCCGCCTTTCCTCATCTGGACATCGGTCCTGGGCATGCTTGTGCTTGGCGTCGATGTGGCCGTCGGGGTGCTGATCGCCGAGCTAGCCGGTCCTGATCAGGCGCTCGACCTGGGAATCTACGTCCGAGTCGCGTTCAATGCGGGCTTCTCGGTCGGCCTGCTGGGGGCCGGCGTCGCCATCACGATCGGCACGCGCACGGCTTATTACTCGCTGTTCGCCGGCGATGCCCTGGTCCTGGCGGTCGGCTGTATCCTCCTGCTGGTCCTGCTGCCGCGAGTCAAGCCGACCGCGCCGCCAGAGGGAGGCGGGCGCCTCCTGGCCGCTTTCCGCGATCTGCCGTATCTGCTGGTTGGCCAGATAAGCGGGCTGACCAGGTTGGGCGACACGATCTTGACCGCAGGGCTACCGCTGTGGATCGTCGCCCGGACGGCCGCGCCTCGCGGTCTCGCTGCCTGGCTGCTGGTGATCAATACGCTCATGGTCGTGTTCTTGCAGACCAGGGCAGCCCGGCGGGCTGACGGCCTACCGGGCGCCGTGCGGGTACAGCGCTGGGGATTTGTAGCTCTTTGCGCGTCGTGCGTCGCGATCAGCCCCTCCTCGGCGCTCGGGCCATGGGCTGCTGCAATCGTTCTTCTGCTGGGCACCATCACCCTGACCCTAGGCGAGATGTGGGGGGAAGGTGCCTGGTGGTGGCTTCGCTACGGACTCGCGTCGGCCGACTCGCAGGGTGCCTACGGCGCTGCTTTCGGGCTGGGCCAGGCCGTGCCGCGCGTCATCGGGCCGGTCCTGGTTACCGCACTCACCATGGACCTCGGAACCGCTGGATGGCTCCTCCTAGCCGGTATATTCGCGGCCTGCGCGGCAGGCAACGGAAGACTGCTGACGTGGGCCGCCCGTGCTGGCGATTCGGTTCCGTCAGATAAGGCAGTGCGGTTACGCTATCGATTCGACCGCTCTATTCAGGGAGATTAACGTCATGGGGACAAAGCTTCGCATACCAGCCCCGGTCCGGCCGCCGGCCCACGTCCGGATCATCAGCCCGGCAGCGCCGACGATGGCGCATATTCCAGTCCGCGCACAGCGCGGCGAGCAGGTGCTCACCGCGCTCGGTTTCGAGGTGAGTTACGGCAAGCACGCCCGCACCATTTCGGAAGACGGCCTGACGGCCGGTAGTGCGCAGGACCGCGCGAGCGACCTGTTGGAGGCCTTCGCGGACCCGGCAGTGGACGCCGTGCTCGCGTCGGACGCCGGCCTGGGGACGAGAGAAATACTCGACTTCCTCGACCCTGCCGTGTTCCGTGACAACCCCAAGCCGTTCATCGGATCATGCGACAACATATTCGTCAACCAGTTCCTCGCCTCCGCCGGACTGAGCTCACTGTACGGCTGCACGCTTATGGCTCAGCTCGGCGAGGCAGGCGGCGCGTTTCCTGAAGTGTGCGACTATCTGCTTCAGGCTTTGGCCGGGACCGCTCCGCTGCGATGCGTCCCCGTGCCGTCCCGCACTGGTGAGTTCCTCAGCTGGTTCGAGCCGGAACTGGAAGCGACGGTCAGGGAGCGTCGCATGCCCGGCGGGTGGACCTGGCTGCGGCAGGGAACGGCCCGCGGCCAGTTGCTCGGCGGGGAGATCACAGCGCTACCGGATCTGCAGGAAATGTTCAGCCTCGATTTCGATAAGGTGGTTCTGTTCTGGCACGTCGCCTTTCATGACACGCCTCCGGACGTGGCCTTCCGGCGGCTTTGCGAGAAAGCGGACCTGTCCCGGATCGCCGGCATGATTATCGGCGCGCATCCGTCGATCGCGCCGCACGAATGGGCGGGCCAGGTCAGCGACATGATCGACGAAAACCTGCCTGACATCGGCATCCCCCTCGTGGTGAACGCCGATATCAGTAACCTCTGCCCCTGCTGGACCGTTCCCTACGGAGAGGAAGTCGTGATCGACTCGTCCAGCGCGATCGAGTTCTGGCGTGCCGCAGAACCTCCTGCCGCCTGAGATCGCCGTGCGTCGGGCAGAAGACGCCGATGCCCCGGCCCTGGCCCTGGCGCGGAGCATGTTGTGCCCGACGTGCCCGGTGTTCCCTCTGCGGAGGAGCTCGCTGCGCTGTCGCATGCCGAGCTGGCAGCGCGGCTGGCGGAGGCGTACCGGCTGACCGCGCGGGTTGAGCAGTTGGAGCGCCAGGTGCGGCGCGATTCCTCCACGTCGTCGAAGCCGCCGTCGTCGGACAGCCCGTATGAGAAGAAGCCGCGGGACAGGTCGCTGTGGGAGCGGGGGAAGCGCCGTCCGGGTCCCTCAATGCCCGCCGGCGGAGTGCCGGGGGTGCGGCGCGGGCCTGGCCGGGCAGCCGGTGGCGGCGCAGCGGGGACGACTGCCGTCCTCCTTGCCGGCGCTCCCGCGGTGCTCCGGGCGCATGGCGATGCCCTTGCCGTCGCCCTGCATCATGATCACGTCGCTGTCCGGCTGCCCTTCTTCCTCCGCGTCGCGGGAGCGCCCGGCGCAGAAGTCGCCCGTCCAGGCCGCGAGGTCCTCGGCCAGCCCGGTGAGCTGGGCGCGGCCGACCGTGACGCCGGTCCGGGCCTCGATGACCTCCTGGGCCTGCCCGAACCCGCCCGCGGCCAGGTGGAAGGCCGCCAGGGACCGCATCCCCAGGGAGTGCGGGTCCTCCGGCAGGACCTGCCGGGTACAGGCTCGGCTCGCGCCGGTTCCGGTAGGCCAGCCGGGTGACCCGTAGCGGCCCGAACACGCTGGTCACGCCACGGCCGTGCCCGGCCTCGACGGTGCCGTGCCGGATCCCGGCAGCGCTGGTGACCCCGTCAGCCCGCTCCTCGCGGGCGCTGTCGATGTCGAACGTGGCCTGCAGCAGCAGCCGCTGCAGCTCGCGGCCCTCGTCCCCGATCACCTTCTCCCGCTCCCCGTGATCGAGGTACCCCGCTTCTTCCGCGGCACAAGCCGCCAGCCCGGCGAACTGCTCCGCCGGGGCGGCCAGCGCCGCCGCCAGCTCCCCGTCCAGCGGGGCCTCGCTCCCGTCGTCGCGGACCTGCCTCACCGTCACCGAGAACCTCACCGTCACCGCCGTGCCTCCAGATCCTGCCGGGAATGATTTCCGCCCAGCATCCCGGAAACGGCCACGGAACACCCGGAGCCCGTGACGGGACCACATCCCGGCCGCGTCCCGGGCACACCGCCACCACCCCGCCGGCCCAGCATGAATCACTATCAGTAACGCCAGGAACGCCAGAAACACCCGGACTCTTCCAGCACAAGCCGGTTAATCCGAAATCACGAAATATTCATACCTGCCGAATAGACGCACCCCTCCCGAAGCAGGGTCTGACGATTGCGCGTTGGGATAATCACACTAATAAGGGGCGTCAATTTGAACTCTATTCGATCAGATTTGCTGACTGCCGACGCGGGAAGTTTAATGGCTTTGCGGGTGAGTGTCAAGGGATGGATGACGTCCAGTGAGCCAATTTCATCCTGATGTTGATGGATTCATCTTCATCCTGATGGTGATGGATTCGTCACGGTCCGATTATGGCGCGGCGTGTCGCCACTGGTAACAAGGAAGCCCCCAGTAGACGAAGCGATCCACCCAGATCAGTTTCATCACCACTTCATCCCGACGCCGGCTTCCATGCTTTTCCATCGTGCCGCGCCTGCCGTTGTCGCGCAAGGCCCTCACGTTTGTGTCGGGGTTATCTGCCGCCACCGGGCGTCGGTCGGGTGGCGCTGGCGGAAGCTGAATCCCTGGGCAGCAGGCGCTTGATGTCTTGGCGTACTCGAGGAAGGGCGAGACGTTCGCCGAGTTGGCCGCGCGGACAGGCCCTTCTGCTTCGGAAAGCATCGCAGCCGCGCACGCGAAAGTCCCGTACGAGGGAAAGAACGAGCCCGACTCCCGGAAAAGAGGCCAACACGCTCACAGAAAATCCGCTCAGCCGGCGGGCACGCGAACGTCCAGCTAAAGACCTGGCACGTCCTCCCTCAAGCTCCGCTGCTGCCCCTGGCGCGCCGGACAACTCACCAATCCCATCCACGTATTGCGGACTCGCGAGGCGAACGCAGGATGGAAATGTTCGGTGATGCGGCGATGATCGAGGCCGCGACCCCCTAAGGTGACCTGGCGGTTTGCGCAGGTTGGCATGTCGTGTTTCTTGATGATGTGCCTGAGGGATAGGTGGCTGGCGCTGCGGTATGAGACCGCTGTTATTCAGACGCGGAAAATTTCACGAAATGATCATGAGCCTCATTCACCACATTCATAACTCTAATCTGGGCCGAGCACACTCAGTCCGCAGGCAAATCGCACTCTGGCATGCAGCGGCGACATCCATTGCCGCACGTCAGGGCATGAGGGGAAAATTTACTTGCGATGTCTTTGGGGATGATGTATGACTTTTTGTGAGCAATGTTGTCGACTAGGCAAACATCACGGGAGCACGGAGCAACACCGATGTCTTCTGACCAAGGTCAGACCCAAAAGTCATGCTCAGGCATCACTTGAGTCGATCACGTGCAATCGCATGAGGCGGTTACTCATGCCAGTCAGTAATTCAGATCCCGAGACTGTTCTGGGAACCCTACAATGCATCGAAAGACAGTTCGAAAGATGCCTAATCTCCACGCACTCGCCACTGCGCCCTAGCACGGAATTTTTCATGGAAGTGGGGCGCGTGTATGATGAAACAAGCGATGAGACCGGGAACACGCTAGTTCATGGCAGCTACGCGAAATTCAAGCTGGAGACCGCTGCCCAGTTCTCTGAGATGCTCAACGCTGGACTTTCCATCAGGCCCTGGCTTAAGGCCGGTCAGCCATACAGATCCTCAGACGATCTGCGCGCGCAGGTCACCTCGACCGGCTCACTCTTCGTATTCCTCACCCGACGCGGTCACGGCACACGTAGCGGTCCCACACCGGAGCATCCTCTCTGCGAGCGCTCGGGGATCGCTATTGACGGCGAGCCATTTCTCTACAATGATCTATTCCGTGCGGTACATGATGGCATCGGACATGTTCTGCACCCGAATAATTTCGGACTGCGAGGAGAACTGCGAGCCGCTTTTGCGCATATGAGCATGTACTCGGAGCGAGCCACACGGGCCTTGTTCACTGAGACAGTCGGGCAGATTTGCTGGTTCTACTGTGGGCCGCACATGCTGGCTCCAGGCGGCGGTCGGCCTCTCCGCCAAGGGGAGCCTGGTTACATTCCGTCCGACTCGAGGCCCTACCCAGATCAAAGAGTATTTCTGTTCACGGACAGGCTGATCCAAGAGTTCCTCGGATTTTGCGAAAAGGCGGTCATATGAGAATGAACACGCGGCTGGTACACGCCGGCCAAGAACCAGCTCTGCCGCACGGAGACATCATCCCTCCCATCCATCTCGCCACCACTTACGACCAGCTTGTCCAGGGAGAGCCGAGCTATTTCTACGGTCGCGGCGAGAACCCCACAAGGGAGAGCCTGGAGAGCTGTCTCGCGGCGGTCGAGGAAGCTCGGTACGCAACGGTACTGTCATCGGGCCAAGCCGCAGGCGCCACAGTTCTGTCACTGCTGCGCCCCGGTGATCACGTAGTGGTCTCCGATGACGTGTATGGGGGCACCTACCAACTGTTCGCTATGGCCGCGCGGCAGGGAATCGAGGTGACCTACGCAGACCTCACCTCTGTGGCTACGGCCGCGTCGCTCATCAGAGCCAGCACCAGGATGATCTGGGTGGAGACCCCGACGAATCCACAGCTGAAGATCAGTGATATCGGCGCCTTGGCCCGCCTGGCACACGCGCACGACGCCTGCTTGGTAGTGGATAACACTCTGCCGGGTCCGGTGCTCCAGCAACCGCTCGCGCATGGCGCGGATGCAAGTCTCTACAGCACAACTAAATCAATCGCCGGCCACAGCGACGTCATCGGCGGCGCTCTCGTCTATAACCAGGACGAACTTCATCAGGAGTTCCGTTCCTACCGCGCTGTCGCGGGCAACATTCCCGGTCCGCTCGACTGCTACCTGGTTCACCGCGGCCTTAAGACGCTATCACTGCGCGTAGCGAAACAGGTCACTAGCGCTGGCGATATCGCGACCGCGCTCCTTGACGTCCCCTCCGTAAGGAAGGTGCACTACCCAGGGCTGTCCGGGCACCCGCAGCACCAGTTGGCAAAGGAACAGATGACCGGGTCCGGATCCATCATCACGTTCGACTATGACGGTGACGTGGGGGAACTGCTAAAGCGAATCCGGCTCTGGCGGGTGGCAGTGAGCCTGGGGAGCGTGTGCTCCTTGATCGAATGGCCGGCTGGGATGACGCACCGCCCGATTCCACGCGAAGAGCGCCTGGCACACGGCGTGACCGACAGCCTAGTGCGTCTAGCCGTAGGAATTGAGGATCCGCTGGATCTGCTGGAGGATCTGCTGCAGGCGCTCGGCCAAGTCTGATGTCCAAGCCACCCGCCAGCCCCATTCGAGGGACGGTGACTCTCCTGGATGGCGGCACCGCGACTGAACTGCAACGCCGGGGCCTTGAGGTCGCCGCTCCGTGGTGGTCCGCTGGCGTCCTTCGCTCGCTGGATGGTCGGGCCCTACTTCGCCAGGTACACCTGGATTTCATCAGGGCCGGTGCAGAAGTTATCACTGCTAACACCTTCCGGACCAGCCGGTATTCGCTGTCGGTCGCGAGTGCCTCCGAGGCGGAGGCGGATGAGCTTACAAGGGTGGCTCTGGCGGAGGCCATGGCAGCGCGTACTGAGGCGGGTCGGTCGGGCGCGCGAAGGCAGGTCGCCATCGGCGCATCGGTGCCGCCCCTCCAGGACTGTTACCGGCCCGAAGACGTGCCGCCCGATGAAGTCCTGCGCGCTGAGCACCGTTGGCACATTGAGCGGCTAGCATGCCACGGAGCAGAGCTTCTGCTGGCGGAGACGCTGAATACGATGCGTGAGGCGATGATCGTCCTAGCCGAAGGTCAGCGCGCGGGACTGCGCGTCTGGGTGAGCTTCGTCTGCGCCGCTGATGGGTGCCTGCTGTCGGGAGAGCCAGCGGATGTTGCCGCGCGGGCGGTGTCAGAGGCAGGGGCGGAAGCCATCCTCGTTAACTGCACGCCACTTACGGAATGCGCGGCCGCGCTCACTGTTATTCGCGCCACCGGAATCCGGGCACCGCTCGGTTGTTACCCCAATTTCGAAAACCGGTCGGATATCCCGGCACGTCAGCATGTGAATCGTTACGTCAACACGGCAGGGACTCCCACGGACTTCGCGGTCGCGATGCTAGGGTTGGCAACTGAAATCGAAATCGCTATCATGGGTGGCTGCTGCGGAGTCTCTCCGCAGCACCTTGCCGCCGTGAACGCAGCGGTCAGGTTATGTGGCCCCCGACAAACCGTCAGCCTCGGGAGACCAACCCCGGGCGATGCGAGAGGAATGGAACTGATGGCAGTCCAAAGCGATGTCACGGACTCATCACTTGTCCCCGAAGGAATCGCGCGGGTGGAATGGGCGGCACGGGCCATGCCTGTACTCACCAATATCCGTGAAAGGTTCGAGGGTGAGCGGCCGTTTACTGGATTGCGGATCGCCGCCTGTATGCACGTGACCACTGAGACTGCTAATCTCATGAGGGCACTCAAGGCCGGCGGGGCCGAAGTCGCGCTGTCCGCCTCAAATCCCCTGTCCACCCAAGACGATACTGTCGCCGCATTGGCCAGCGAATACGGAATCCACATGTTCGCTAAAAACGGCGTCGACGTCGATGACTACTACCGACACATCAACGGTGCCCTTGATATCGAGCCGCACCTGGTGTTCGACGACGGCTGCGACCTCGTGAACACGCTGCATACCACCCGGACTAAGCTAATTCCGAACATCCGGGCAGGTTGCGAGGAGACCACTACCGGTGTCAAGCGACTGCGGCAGATGGCGGCTGACGGGGCACTCGCCTTCCCGATGGTGGCGGTCAATGACACGCCGACTAAGCGAATGTTCGACAACCGCTATGGCACCGGCCAGTCGAGTCTCGACGCGATCATGCGTGCTACGAACCTCCTCTTCGCGGGAACGACAGTCGTCGTCGCAGGGTACGGATTCTGTGGTCAGGGCGTGGCACAGCGGGCTGACGGTCTCGGCGCCAAGGTGGTAGTCACCGAGATCGATCCGGTAAAAGCACTCGACGCCACGATGCAGGGTTACCGGGTCATGCCAATGATGGACGCGGCACGAATCGGCGATGTATTCATTACGGTGACAAGCAACACTACCATCATCACCAGGGAGCATTTCGGGGTGATGAAGGATGGCGCCATACTCGCCAACTCGGGGCATTTTGACGTGGAGATTGATGTTCGCGCGTTGGCGGAGATGGCGAAGGAACGCCGCCCGCGCATCCGTCATCAGACGGATGAGTACATACTGGAAGACGGCCGTAGGCTGCTGCTTGTGGGTGAGGGCAGGCTAGTCAACCTAGCAGCCGCGGAAGGTCACCCCGCCTCGGTCATGGACCTCAGCTTCGCTGATCAGGCGCTTACGGCGGAATGGCTGGTTAGCAACGCCGCCGCGCTCAAGCCTGGGGTTTACGAAGTACCAGGGGAAATAGATGACCAAGTGGCCCGGCTCAAACTCGCGGCACTGGGCATCGAGATCGATTCAATGTCTGCGGCGCAGCGAGCCTACGTGGAGTCCTGGCAGCACGGCACGGTTCCTGACAGCCGAACCAGCGACTGACGGGAGTGTGGCGGTGACTGCTGACGAACACACCACCTCATCGTGTCGCCGCACTTCGACGATGCGGTGCCCGCATCACCGAGCAGGTGAATGGCCCGGCCGCAGCCCGGGCATGCGGGATGGCTGATCGCCTGCGCACCGGCGTCGCAGAGCCTGTCGATCAAGCGCAGGACTGACGGTATCGCATTGCCTCCGCCCCGGCCCCAGTAAGCAGGCCAGGGCGGTCCTGCAGCGCCCAGGCGAGCTTCTCGCGCCGCCCGGCCCAGGGTGCCGCTGCGGCTGCATCGGCAGGCAGTGACGGGTCGATGCCGACGGCGACCGCCACGATCAGGCCGACAGGATCACGACCGGCATCGGGCAGGCACGAAGCGCACCGGGGCTGCCCAACTCGGCCCAGGCCGGCGGAGATGCCCGTCGCTCCGACCGCGCGAAGGGCGATGAGCAGGTCCGTGACCGCGCGGGGAGCCGGGGACCGCCCGTCGGCGAGCACGCTCGGGTTGTCCGGCAGGGCCTGGGCAAGCCGACGGCGCTTGGCCCGAGGCCCGACTCGGTCACGCCTCGATCACCGAGACGATGGACACCTACACCTGGTCCCTGAGGCGAGCGGCCGGACCCGCGACGCGCTCGACGGCGCGCTCGACGCCGCCCGGGCACGAGCCGACGAGCTTAAGGCCGCCGGTGCCCCGTCTCAGGGCACCCGAAAGTGCCCCCGTGGCGGCCTAGCTGGTGTTCCGCCGCAGGTCAGATGCATAATAGGTGGTGAGCCCGGCCTGTAGGCCGGGTTCTGTGCCCCCGCTTGCGCGGGGCGACGGTCATCCATCTAGGGCTGCCGTTGCCGACAGCCTCGTGCGGTCTACCCGCGGGCATCGGGCGGGCCGCCCTCAAACGCTCGCGCAGGCCAGCGCCTTGCGGCGCGTGCCCTACTTGACCTTGCTCCGGGTGGGGTTTACCGAGCCGCCGCAGTCACCTGCGGCGCTGGTGGTCTCTTACACCACCGTTTCACCCTTACCCCGATAATCTCGGGGCGGTTTGCTTTCTGTGGCACTATCCCGCGGATCACCCCGGGTCGGCGTTACCGACCACCCTGCCCTGTGGAGCCCGGACCTTCCTCGCCGGGCCGAAGCCCAGCGCGACCGCCCGGCCGACTCACCGTCTCACAGGATATTCGGATTCCCAACCAGAACGGACCCGGGCGCGGCACCTGCGCCACGCTGGTGGTGCCACGCCCGGGTGGGGCACTACTTCTGGACGTAGAACAGGCGCTTGTTGACGAACTCGTCGATGCCCAGGGGACCGAGCTCGCGGCCGAAGCCGGACCGCTTGGTTCCGCCGAACGGAAGGTCCGCGCCCTCGCCCGCCGGGGTGTTGACGTTGGACATGCCGACCTCAAGCTGGCGCGCGACCGCAGTCGCGCGCTCCTCGTCGGTGCTCCACACGGCGCCGCCCAGGCCGTAGTCGACGACATTGGCGAGCTGGACCGCCTCCCCGTCGCTGGTGACCTTGTAGACGACCGCGACTGGGCCGAACAGTTCCTCCTTGTACGCGCGCATCTGCGGGGTCACGCCGGTAAGCACGGCCGGAGCGAAGTAGGCACCGTTCTCGCCGACGAGCTGGCCACCGACGTGCAGCGTCGCGCCCTTGGAGACCGCGTCCTTGACCTGCGCAAGCAGGTTCTCGGCCGCCTTGCGGGAGACCATCGGGCTGTAGGCCTCGTCCGAGTCGTCGCCTGGCTGGCGCGGGCTCAGCGCGGCGGCCCGCTTGACCAGGGCGGCCACGAAGTCGTCATAGAGATCCTCCATGACGATCATCCTCTTGTTGGAGTTGCAGGCCTGGCCGACGTTCTCCATGCGGGTGCTCCACGCCGTCTCGGCCGCGTCCTCGACGTCATCGGTGTCGAGGATGATGTACGGGTCGGAGCCACCGAGCTCGAGAACGACCTTCTTGAGGTTGCGGCCCGCTGTCTCGGCGACCACGGTGCCGGCCCGCTCCGACCCGGTCAGCGACACGCCGTGCACCCGCGGGTCGGCGATCATCGTGGCGACCTGCTCGTGCGTCGCGAAGATGTTGACGTAGGCTCCCTCGGGAACCCCCGCCTCCTTCATGATTTCGTCAATCACCAGGGCCGACATCGGACAGTTCTCCGCGTGCTTGAGGATCACGGTGTTGCCGGCGACCAGGTTGGGAGCCGCGAACCGGGCGACCTGGTAGTACGGGTAGTTCCACGGCATCACGCCGAGCACCGGGCCAACCGGCAGGTACTCCAGCCGGGCGTTGTCGTGACCGGGCAGCGGCTTGTCGGCCAGCAGCGCCGGGCCGTTGTCGGCATAGTAACTGAAGATGTCGTTGCAGAACTGGGCCTCGCCGGTCGCCGACGAGGGCCGCTTGCCCATCTCCTTGGTGATGATGGCGCCAAGCTCCGTGGCGCGCTGGCCGAAGAGCTTCTCCCACGCGCTTGACGATCGCGGCGCGCTCCTGGACGGGGCGGGCGCGCCACTGCGTGAACGCGTTACTGGTCGCGGCGAGAGCCTCCTCCACCTCGGCGTCGGTGGCGAAGGGGAAGGTCTGGGCGACCTCACCGGTCGCAGGGTCGGTCACCTGGTATGGCGGCGTCTGCGTCATGCCTACTCCAGTATGCGAGCTGGCCAGGCCAGCTGGGGGTTGATGCGAAGGTTGGTGGATATGAGCGTAACGAACGTCTCTACGCTAGTCCTGGCGCAGTACCTCGCCAAGCAGGCCTACCAGTGCCCGCGCGCAGTTGGCATCCGAGTCCATGTCGGGGTTGTAGCAGCCGACCGACAGGCCGATCATGCCCGGCGAGCGTCACACTGCGATAGCTCTCGCCGGACTTACGTCAATTTGTCATGAAAGTTTCCGTGGACGCCTTGACGCAGCCCGCCACCCCGGAAGGACCTGAGTCGGAATCAGGCTCGACGTCGGGATCGCGGTCCGGGGACGGCGCCGCCGATGGCGCCGCCGCGCGCACCAGGGTGGCCCGGGTGCGCCCGGGCGCGAACGCAAGGCCCGCCGCGAGGCACGCGAACGGAATGACCGGCAGCAGGTATCGGTAGTCGAAGTCGGCGATCGCGATCGGCGTCACGAGCATGACGACGGCAACGGCCCACGGGAACATCGACGTGCCGCGCGGCGCCCAGTACACCGGTAGCCTGCCACGCCGCAACCGCCAGTCCCGGACCCGCCAGCGGACCCGGAACAGGCCGCCAAGGCCCATGACCATGATGCGCCCGAACAGCGGCCCCCACGTCCAGAACACCCGCTGGTAGGCGATCATGAAGGCGGCGAACGGCTCGTGCACCACACCGGGCTTGGCGTGCCCGTAGGATATCCAGTCCGAGTACGCGGTGCCGCCCGGGATCCACTCATGATCCGGGTTATCCGGGAGCGCGATCGGGTGCCGGTGGAAGTAGTAGTAGTAGACCGTGCCCGCGCCCGGGTAGTCCTTGCGCACTGGCTCGACGGCCAGCGCAAGCCCGTGCGCGACGGCCTTGACGTAGCCGAGGGGCTGCGCCTCCACCGCGTGGATCGCGAAGTCAGTGAGCAGCTTGTTGTTCGCGGGGGTCACCGGGCCGCCGGGCAGGTCCTGGTGGACCTCGGGGGCGTGCCAGATGAAGTTGCCCGGTGGGGTGCGGTCGTTGAGGGGCTCCTTCGGGCAGACGAGCGCCTGCTCGCCGGTGGGCTTGATGACCGCGCAGTTGGCGAACGACGACACCCGGCCCCACAGGTAGAAGCCGTCGGACTGGGTCAGGTTGAAGCTGCCAGTGTAGGACTGGAACCACAGCGCGTAGCCGAGGACCGGGGCCGCGCACCCGATGGTCATTGCGATGGCAGCGATCCAGGCGCGGGCCTTTCTCCATCCGTACACTCGAAAGCCCCGCGCCAGCAGGAAGAGCGGGAAGACGGCGAGGAGGATCAGGCCCTCGGTCCGCGCGATCCCCGCGTAGCCCAGCAGCAGGCCAGCGATCAGCGCCATCCACCAGGTCATCCGGCGGAACCGCATGACCAGCAGCAGCGCGACCATGACGCAGAAGGTGAATACCGCCTCGGCCATGATCAGGTGCTCATCCTCGATCATGAACCCGTCGTACAGGACAGGCAGCGTGGCGATGGTGGACCATCTCTTGGACACGCCATTGCGCCGCAGCAGCGCGTAGATCATCACGGCGTCCGACAGCCCCATCAGGTGCTGGCAGACGGTGACGAGCGTGAGGCTGTGGAACGGCAGCAGCAGCCGCAGGAACAGCGAGTACCCGGTGGTCTTCGACAGGTTCGGCTGCGGCCGCAGCGCGGCGCCCAGGTAGACGTACGAGTCACCGGCGAACCACAACGCGCCGGGGAACCCAACCACCGTGATCAGCCGTATCAGCGCGCCACCGGCGAGGGCGACGCTGAACCACCGGTTCCGCCCGACGGCGGCGCGCAGTGACGAGTAGGCCTGTCGCGGCCACCCGAGTACGCGTTGTATACCTGGCGTTGTAGTGGCTGTCACGCGCTCGATCCTATCGGGCTGAATTGCCCGCAGAGGCCCTCTGGCCCCAGATGGCTAGAGAAGTCGCTACCTGAAGTTACCAAGCTCACGGATTACACGCGGGACCACTGCTCCAGCTGGGCAACAAAAGCCTTAGCGGCCTCCGGCCAGCCCAGGTCACGCAAGGCCGCCTCGTGGCCGCGGGCGCCCATTGCCACCCGGAGGCCGGGGTCGGAGTCCAGCTTCAGGATCGCCTCGCAGGCCGCCTGCGGGTCGTTGAAGGGGACGACGAAGCCACAGTCCGCTGACTGGACCAGGTCAACAGCCAGGGGCAGCGGGGTGGTGATCACCGGGAGGCCGCGGGCCATGTACTCGATGACCTTCGTCGGCATCGACACCCGGAAGTTCGCCTCGTCCTGCAGTAGCGACAGCCCCGCCAGCCCGCCGTCGGCCAGGGCGAGGGCCTGCGCGTTCGGGACGAAGCCGTGCCAGTGCACCGCGTCCCCAGCGGCCCTGATGTGCTCCTGGGCCTGTGCGTCGGCCTGGCCGACCAGCTCGACGCAGATGCCGTGCGGCGCCAGCAGCCGCCCCAGTTCCGCCATCTCGGCACTGCCCCGGTCCGGGGAGAGCCAGCCGACGTAGATAACCCGGCGCGGGCCGCTCGGCGCGGCGGCCGTCTCCGGCACGTACGCGGTGTTGGGGACGACCGGGTGGGTGCCGGCGAAGCGGTCGTTGTAGCCGGTCTCGGCGAGGATCAGGTGCAGGCGGCGCTCGGCGAGGCGCTCGGCGGCGATCACTCCCCCGGCCGCCAGCGGGCGCAGGAACGGCGGCAGCCAGGCCTTCGTCGTCAGGGCGGCCGCCGTGTCCTCGTGGACGTCCCAGGCCGTCGGTGGACGCTTGGAGCGCGCGGGAAGGACCAGCAGCAACTCCGGGTCGTGCACGAGCAGCAGGTCCGCCGACGGCGCGTGCTCGGCGAGGGCGGCGCGGGCGGCGCGCAGCGCCCCCAGGCGGCGCGTGCCCACTGCCCGGGGGATGGCGACCGTGGACAAGCCCTCCCCCAGGCTCTCGGGCGCGCCCTGCTCGCCCATCGGGGCGATGTAGGTCACCGCGTGCCCGGCCTCCAGCAGCGCGCGGATCTGCCGGAAGTAGATCCGCGCGTCGGCCGGATGGTGGACGACCGTGCAAACGAGGACGCGCACCGGGGGGCCTCCTTGGGTGGGCCTGGGGCGGTAGTACGGCGGGTCTAGAGCGGGAAGACCGAGTCGCCGGGCAGCCGCTGACCGCGGGTGTCGAAGAGCAGGTGCGCCCGCGCGGCGATGTCGGCAAGATCGTAGCTGGAGTGCGCCTGCAGCAAGATCGTGATGTCAGCCTCCTGCGTGGGCGCGCTGGCCCGGGCGATCTGCCGGCCGTCCACGCTCCAGCTGTCGACGTACGGGTCGTGGTAGCTGAGGATGGCGCCGCGCTGCAGCAGCTTGCGCGCGATCGGGCGAGCGGGCGACTCCCGCTGGTCGGCGATGTCCCTCTTGTACGTGACGCCGAGCAGCAGCACGCGGGCGCCGTTGAGCGGCTTGGCGTCGGAGTTGAGGATCTCCGCCGCCCGGTCGACCACGTAGCTGGGCATCCGGCTGTTGATCTCCTGGGCGAGCTCGACGAACCGGAACGGGTAGGACAGCTCCGTCCGGACCTTGTAGGACAGGTAGTTCGGGTCGATCGGGATGCAGTGCCCGCCGACGCCGGGGCCGGGGTAGAACGCCTGGAAGCCGAACGGCTTGGTGGCCGCGCAGCGGATCGCGTCCCACAGGTCCACGCCGAGCTCGTGGCAGAAGATCGCCATCTCGTTGACCAGCGCGATGTTCACGTGCCTGTAGGTGTTCTCAAGCAGCTTGGCCATCTCGGCCTCGCGCGCTGTCTTGGCCCGCACGACCGTGTCGCAGACGTGGGCGTAGAAGGCGGCGGCCGCCTCAGTGCAGGCCGGGGTGACGCCACCGACGACCTTCGGGGTGTTGCGGATGCCGTAGACGCCGTTGCCCGGGTCGATGCGCTCGGGCGAGAACGCGAGGCTGAAGTCGATCCCGGCGGTCAGCCCGGTCGCCTTCTCCAGCATCGGGCGGACGATCTCATCGGTGGTGCCCGGGTAGGTCGTGGACTCCAAGATGATCGTGGTCCCGGCGCGCATCAGCCGCGCGGCGGACTCGCTTGCCGCCTTCACGGCGGTCAGGTCCGGGCCGTCGGACTCCGACAGCGGCGTGGGCACGCAGATCACGATGACGTCCGGCCCGTGCTCGCCGACGACGGCAGCGGCCTCGGGGACACTGGCGACCGCGCGGAAGCCGCCGTCCGCCATCACCTTGACGTCCGCGTCGGTCAGGTCATCGACGTGACTGCGCCCGGCGTTCAGGCCATCGATCGTGGCCTGCTTGACGTCCAGGCCGGTCACGCTTAGCCCGACCCGTGCTGCCTCCTGGGCCAGCGGCAGGCCCACGTAGCCCAGCCCGATGATCACGACCTTCACGACCAAGCCTCCTTGCGTACGGTGACCCCTCATGGTAGGACCACCGCGCACTGGCGTGGGACGTTACGCGCCGATACCGCGATGTGATCGACCTCAATTCAGGCCGCGCCGAGCCGCGCGTAGGCGTCCCGGTAGCGCTGGGCGTTGTGCTCCCAGGTGCGGCCGGCGGCGACCCACTCGCGGGCGTTGCGGCCAAGCTCGCGGCGCAGCTCGGGCTGCTCAAGCAGCTCCCGCAGGCACTGCGCGAGGGCCGCCGGGTCCTGCGGGGCCGCCTGCAGGCCGGTCACCTTGTCCTTGACGATCTCCCCCAGGGCCTTCACGGCGCTGACGACGACGGGCAGGCCGCTGGCCATGGCCTCGACAGGCTTGAGCGGGGTGACGAGCTGGCAGACCCGGTCGGGGGTGCGGGGGACGACGAACACGTCGAGGGCGGCGTGGTAGTCGCGGACCTTCGCCATGGGGACCCGGCCGGTGAAGACGGCGTCGATGCCGAGGGAGCTTGCGTGGCGCTGAAGGGAGGCCCGTTCTGGCCCATCGCCTACGATCAGGGCCCGCACCGCAGCCCCACTGTCGCGCAGCAGCTTCACGGCCTCAAGCAGCGTGCCGATGCCCTCGTGCGCGACCAGGCTGGATACCAGGCCGACGGCGAGCTCGCCGGGCGCGATGCCGAGCTGGGCGCGCAGTGCGGTGCCGTCCGGCAGGGGGCGCAGGAAGTCGTCGCTTACGCCATTGGGCACGATGAGGATCTTGCCCGGGTCCACGCCCCGGTCGATGATCTCATCGCGCATCGCCTCGCCAAGCGTGACCACAAGGTCAGCCGAGCGCATGCAGTGGGCCTCAAGCTCACGGCTGAGCCGGTACCGCTGCGATGACTCCAGCCCCGCCGTCGCGGCGTGCCGCGACAGCCAGGTGTCCTCCCAGAAGCCGCGTACCTCGTAGACGTACGGCAGGCCGAAGGCCTCCCGTAGCGCCATGGCGGTCAGCGCGTTGGAGTAGTTGCTCGCCGCGTGCAGGACGGCGGGCCGGGTCTGCGCGACCAGCCGGCCCGCGCGGCGCAGGCCCTGGGCGGCAATCGTGTCCATCCGGCCGGGCATGACCCACGGCAGCAGCCGGTGGTAGGTCACCCCGTCCACGCTGACCTGGTGGCGGCCATCGATCTTCCCCGCCGTGACCGGGAACCCGATCCGCGTGACGACGTGCGGGTCAAGCCCGGCGGCCCGCTGCGCGACGGCAATCTGCTGGGTCCGCACGGTGTACCCGGCACTCACCGACGGCAGCGCGTCGGTGACGATGTGCAGAACCCGGCCCTTGACCGGGTGTGCCTTCCCCAACCCGGTGGGCGGGAGGAGGCCCGCCAGGGGGACGGGCAAGAGGGTCTCCCCCAGCCCCCCAGACGGCAACGAAGCCCTCCCCAGCCCCGCAGACGGCGATAGAGCCTCCCCCAGCCCCGCAGACGGCGGTAGAGCCTCCCCCAGCCCCGCAGACGGCGACGAAGCCCTCCCCAGCCCGTCAGACGGGAGGTCCCGAGGGCCCGCGTTCTGTGCGGGTTCCCCCGGGAGGGGGGGTGTCAGGGGGGCGTCCCCCCTGAGCCGGGGGGTCGACAGGGGGGTCGCCCCCCCGGGAATACTCAGCATGTCCAGTTCGGCTCGCAGCCCGGCGCGCAGCCGCCGCGACCGCCAGCCGGTGGCCCCGTCCAGCGCCGCGATGGCCTTGGTCAGCTGTCCCTCGCGGTACGACAGCCGGGCGGCGAGCGGTGGCGCCGCGCTAGAATCCGCCGAGAGCCGCGCGAGCGCGGAGCGCGCAACAGCGGGCTGGTCGACCGCTAGGCTGAAGGCGGCCAGCCTGGCAGGCGTTGCCTCCAGGACGGTAAGCGCCGCGCGGCGGTCTCCCGCGCCCCACAGGGCGGCGGCGCGACCGTACGGGCCCGCGAGCCGCACGGCACGGCGCAGCGGGGCGGGCAGTGCCCGCCAGGCGAGCGTCAGGGCGCGCACCGGGTCATCGGAAACATGCCGGACCGCCACGGAGGCGGCGAGGACCACGGCACGCGGCGTGGCGCGCGTAAGGGGCTGTACAGTCACGGCGGCAGATACTAGCGGCGAGACCAGGTGAACGGGATAACAACGTCCGGGATACGACCTCAGGGAAGGCGATGCAGGGCTCAATTACGCACGTGCTCGGCGCAAGGCCAAACTTCGTGAAGGCGGCGCCCGTCATCCGGGCGCTGGCCGACCGCGGGGTCAGCCAGCGGGTCGTCCATACCGGCCAGCACTATGACGAGCGGATGTCCGATGTCTTCTTCGTCCAGCTCGGGCTGCCGAAGCCGGACGTGAACCTCGGGGTGGGGTCTGGCAGCCACGCCAAGATGACCGCCGAGGTGATGATCGGCCTCGAGCAGGAATTCACGGGCAATCCACCGGCGATGGTGGTCCTGTACGGTGACGTGAACTCCACGGTGGCCGCCTCGCTGGCCGGGTCCAAGCTGGGCATCCCGCTGGCGCACGTGGAGGCGGGCCTACGGAGCTTCGACAACTCGATGCCGGAGGAGATCAACCGGCGGGTCACCGACCAGCTGTGCGACCTGCTGTTCGTCACCTCCCCCGAGGGGATCGGGCACCTGGCCAGGGAAGGGCGCCCAGCGGGCGCGATGCACCTGGTCGGCAACCCGATGATCGACACGCTGCTGGCCAACCTGGACAAGTTCGACGCCGGCGCGGCACGGGCCGACTACGGGCTTGACGGCCCGTACGTCGTCGCGACACTGCACCGGCCGGCCAACGTTGACTCCCCGGTGATCGCCGCCGAGCTGGTCAAGGCACTGCACGAGGTCGCCACCGAGCTGGACGTGGTCTTCCCGCTGCACCCGCGCGGCCGGGCCACGCTGACCGCCGCCGGGCTGCTGCAATCCCCGCGGGTCAAGGTTGTGGAGCCACTCGGCTACATCGAGTTCATGTCGCTGGTCCGGGGCGCCGCCGCGATCGTGACCGATTCGGGCGGAGTGCAGGAGGAGACTACGCTGCTGCGCGTGCCCTGCCTCACGCTCCGGCCGAACACCGAGCGCCCGATCACCATCACCAGCGGCAGTAACCAGCTCGTCACCCGCGACGCCCTGGCCTTCGCTGTCCTCGCGGCCGTCGCCGACGGCCCCTACGCCGGAGAGCTGCCCCCGCTGTGGGACGGCCACGCCGGGACTCGCATCGCTGCCATCATCACCGGCTGGCTAGACACCCATGAGTGAACTGCCGCCCGACGCCCGGGCGCTGGGCCGCACCGCCCTGGACCCCGCGGCGCTGCAGGCCTGCGGCCTGGACATCGACCTGGCGGCCTTCGGCGTCGGCGTCCCCCCCGATGAGGCCGGCCCCGGTGATCTCGCTGGCGGTGCGGGCGAGCACGCCGGGGTTGTCGCCGAGCGCGAGCGGCTGGCCCGCCAGTTGCGGGAGACCCGCATGCAGCTCGCGTTGACTCAGGCCCGGCTGACCGCGCTGCAGAACTCCGCCACCATGACGCTGGGCAAGACGCTCGTCAACGCCGCCAAGCGCCCGTGGCCACGGGGCGCGCAACTGCCCCGCGACCTGTACCGGATGTGGCGGGACCGGGGCGCTCCCGGCAAGTCTGGCGGCGCCAACCTGGCGACTGCCCTGGCGGCGGCGCAGCTCAACGACCTGAAGGGGACCGGCGGGCGGTTCCTGTCCGCGGTCACCGCGCCCGGCGCGGTCACCCTGGCCGACCCGGCGCTGCTGGCGGCCGGCCGGGGCGCCGAGCCGGCCCGGCTGGTGATCGCCGGCGTGCTGACCCCCCTCGCGTGCGCCACGCTCGCCCCCGACGCCGTGGTTCACCCGCTGCTGCCGCACGACGCGGACGTGCTCATCGACGGCACCGGAGCGGACCTGGTGATCATTGAGGCGGCGGCGCTGCTGGCTGGCTCCGCGTGGGCGTACGCGACCGACCCGGCGGCGGCCGACCGGGGCAGGCGGCTGGCCCGGATGATCGTCATGGCCCGTTCGCTCGGCAAGCCGGTGGCGCTTGTCCGCAACGTCCCACCGGCCCTGCTGCCCGGCCTCGGGTGGGTGGCCTCAGCCTGCGACGTGGTGTGGGATGGCGGCCTCGGCGTCCAGCTCGCGCGCTTCAACCCGGTCGGGGTAAGCCCGGCGCGGCCTGCCGAGCCGCTGTACGCCAGCGAGCGGGACCCCCGGGAGGGCCCCGCGATCCGGGCGCTGCTCGACCATCTGACGGCCGACACCCCTGGCGCCGGAGCGGTCCGGGTCACCGGGGCGCGGTCCTGGCGGATGCTCCCGGAGCTGTACCGGGGCAACGCGGTGTTCCTTACGGGGTCGGCCGACCAGGCGCGCGAGCAGCTGGCCTGCGGGGCGCGAGTGATCGGCCCGGTGGGCAGCGGCACGGACGCGGCCGCAGTGGCCGCAGAGCTCGCCGCAGCGCGGGACGCCGCCCCGCTGACGCCCGCGCAGACCCGAGGGACGCTGCGCGAGATCTTCGGCGAGCACGCCACGCCGGTCGCGATGGCCGGGCGCATCAAGGCGGCGGGACTGCCCGCCGCGCTAGCCGGCGGCCGGCAGGTCGCCGTGCTCGCGGCCACCGACGGCACCGCCCAGGCGGCGGCCGCCCAGGCGGCCACGCTGGCCACCACGCTGCTGCGGCAGCGACTGCGGCCTGCCGAGGTGATCATGGGCACGCCAGCCGCCTACGCGGGGCCTGTCCGCGAGGCACTCGCGCCGCTGGAGGCCGCCGGGATCCGGGTGCGGCTCACCGAGTCCGTCGCCGGCAGCGGGGCACTTGCCGGGCAGGCCAGCTCACCCTGGGTCGCCCCGCTGGCCCCGGATGAGCCGCTGCCGCAGGAGTACCTGCTGGACCTGGCCTGCGCGCGAGAATGCGCGCAGGCGGACGCCGTCGGCTTCAGCCCAGGCTCAGCCGCTGGCGCCGGTGAGTTCGAGGTCGCCCAGCGTCTCGCCGCGCCAGCCCTGGCCCGCCGGGAGCTGTTCCTACCGGGCAGCCCGGCTCCGCAGGCATGGGGCGCGCGTGGCCTTCGACTGTTCGCGATCACCCGAGAAGAGGGCTAACTTGGCCGGACCCCGCCCCAGCGCGCTGGTCTACGGTGACGTGGACCTGAACCTGCTCGACGGCTCCGCCATCTGGCTGCAGTCGGTCACCCAGGCCCTGGTCGCCGCCGGGTGCGCGGTGACGCTGGTGCTCAAGGCACCGATCCGCACCGACCGCCTCGTCGCGCCGCTGCTGGCCATGGATGAGGTCACCGTCCGGATGCCGCACGCCGAGCAGCTGCTGCCCGGCCTGACGGAAGGCACCTCTTCCGGGGCGCCTGGCCTGACCGTGGCGCAGGCTGTCGCGGTCTTGGCCGCCTTGGACGAGGAGCAGGGCGGCCCCGGCCAGCGCGGTCACGACCTGATCGTGCTGCGCGGGCGCGCCCTGGTGTCGGCCGCGGCCAGGCACGAGCCATTCGGTGGCCGACTGTGGTCGTACCTGACCGACGTGCCGCAGGCGATCCCGGCCGTGACCCCGCAGGCCGCCGAGGACCTCACCCGGATCGCGAACGCCTCCAGGTACCTGCTGTGCCAGACCGAGGAGCTGCGCTGCTTCCTGGAGGGCAGCGTCGCCGCCGCCTGCGGGAAGTCAGTCCTGTTCCCGCCCGTCCTCCCGGCAGACCCGGTCAAGCGCGATCCCGAACGTCCCGTAGCTGGTCCGGGCACCGCCTTGCGCCTGGTGTACACGGGGAAGTTCGCGCCCCGCTGGAACACCCTGGAGATGACTGAGCTGCCCGCACTGCTGGCCAAGCGGGGCGTAACGGCCGAGGTCGACATGGTCGGCGACAAGATCCACGACGACCCCAGGGACCCGGCCTACAAGCGCCGGATGGCCGCCGCCCTAGGCGAGGTCGGCCAGCCGGGCGCCGAGGGCGCCGCGCCCGGCGTGGTGTGGCACGGCGGCAAGCCGCGGGCACAGGCGATGGCGATCGCCGCCGCCGGCGACATCGGGCTGTCGTGGCGCCATCCGGAGCTGGATGCCTCACTGGAGCTGTCCACGAAGGTGCTTGAGTTCGGCGCGCTGGGACTGCCGGTCATCTTGAACCGGACGCCGATGCACGAGGCGCTGCTTGGTGCCGACTACCCGCTGTTCGCCGCCAGCCTGGACGACGTGGCGGACGGGGCCGCCGCGGCCGCGCTCGACCCGGCCGTCTTCGCGCTGGCCGCCAGCCGGACCGTCGCGGCGACGCGGGACTTCACGCTGGAACGGGCCGCCGGGCGGCTGCGCGAGTACCTCGTCGCGGCGGTGCCCGCCACGGTAACCGGTGCCGCGCCCGCTGCCGGGTCCACCGGCGCGGCGCGGACGCTGCGGGTAGTGATCGCCGGGCACGACCTGAAGTTCTTCAGGCCGATTGTCGCGCTGCTGCGGCTGCAGCCGGGCGTGGAGGTGCGACTGGACCAGTGGGCGGCGCTCGGCGAGCATGACCCGGCCGCCTCAGCGGAGATGGCGCAGTGGGCCGACGTCGTGATCTGCGAGTGGTGCGGGCCCAACGCGGTCTGGTACAGCCGCCACAAGCGACGCGGCTCCCGGCTGCTTGTGCACCTGCACCGGTTCGAGCTGTACTCCGACTACCCGGGCCAGGTCCGGATCTCCAATGTCGACCAGGTGATCTGCGTCAGCGAGCACTACGCGCGGCTGACCCGCGAGCACACCGGCTGGCCCTCGTCGAAGGTGGTCGCCGTCGCGAACCCGCTGCACACGGGGCAGCTGGACCGGGCCAAGCTGGACGGTGCGCGGTTCAACCTCGGGCTGGTCGGCATCGTGCCGATGCGCAAGCGGCTGGACCTGGCGCTGGACGTCCTGGAGGAACTTCGCCGCGAGGACGACCGGTTCCAGCTGTACGTCAAGTCCGGGATGCCGTGGGAGCACTGGTGGGTGTGGCAGAACCCGCAGGAGCGGGACCACTACACGACCGCCCTGCGCCGGGTACAGCGGTCCCCGCTGCTGCAGGACGCGGTGGTGTTCGACGACGCCGGGCCGGACGTGCCAGCCTGGCTGCGCCGCATCGGATTCGTGCTGTCGACCAGCGATGACGAGTCCTTCCACGTCGCGCCGGCCGAGGGGATGGCCTCCCGAGCGGTCCCGGTGATCCGGCACTGGCCCGGCGCGGAGACGATCTATGACAAGCGGTGGCTGCACGAGACGCCGCTGGAAATGGCGGAGGCGATCGCGGCCTGCTCGATGGATCTGGCGGCATGGCGGGCGACTGGGGATCTGGCGCGGGAGCAGGTGCTTGGCTGGGACCTAGCGGCGGTCACCCGTGCCTGGCATCAGCTGCTGGTATAGCGAAGCGGCGGGAGAGCACCATGTTCTTCACCCTCGCGATCAGTGCCGCCAGCGCGCAGCAGTGCGCGGCGCTGGCTGAGCGCGCGCGGTCGACCGACCCGCGCGTGATGCCGATCCCCGGCCCGGCGACGCTCGTGTGGAGGTCGCCCGATGGCCGGGTGGCGATGCTGTACTGGGGAGCAGAAGACCAGCATGCGGGCAGCGCAGGTCCGGCGAGCGCCGGCTCCGCGGCTGCTCCCGGTTCCACCGGAAGCGACGTGGGCAGCCTGCGGACTCCCCAGTCCCGGGCGGGGACCATCTGGGTGGACCCGTCTGACGGGCTGGGCGCCCCGCTGCGCGCCCGTACCTCGCTGACCAGGGTCGACCCGGTGTATACGGCCGAGATGCCAGACGCGGTGATCCTCTGCGACCGGGCCATGTGGGCGGCGGCCGTGGCGGGCAGGCTCGCCCACCATGACCCGATGCACTCCTGCGCCCTGCTCGGCGGCCCCGGCTTCCCGATCGGCGCGGCAACCCCGTTCGCCGGGATCCGGGCGCTCGATGGCGGGATCTCGGCCGAGGTCCGGGCGTGCAAGCTGGTCCTCGGGCCGGACACGGGCGGGCCTGCCGGCGACGGCCTCGGCGGCTACTTCCCGGCGGTCTCGGGCAATGTCGCGGGCCCGGGCAACGTCGCGGGCCCGGGCAACGTCGCGGCGGCGCTCGTCGCGGCGGTGTCGCCGTTGCGGGCGCTGACCGAGCCTGTCGAGCTGAGCCTCACCGGCGGCAAGGACAGCCGGCTGATCGTCGCCGCGCTAGTGGCGGCGGGAGTGCCGGTCCGCGCGAAAACTCATGGCTTCGCCGCGCACCCGGACGTGACCGTGGCGGCCGAGATCGCCCGGCGGCTGCGCATCGAGCACGTGGTACGGGAGCCGGCCAGCCCCGAGGCGAAGATCGACGTGGTGACCCGGATCCGGGCCACGGTCTTGGTGGCGGACGGGATGCTGTCGGCGTTCGAGAACGTGGGCCGCCCTGATCACTTTCCCTCGTCCGTGGTCACGGCTGGCGGCCACGGCGGGGAGCTGCTGCGCGGCGGCTACGCGGAGACGGCGGGCGCTGGCCAGCCCGCCGCCGGGGCCGTCGCCTCCGTCAAGCGCGCGGCCCGGGCCACCGAGCTACTGCGCCGCCTGACGGCCCGGCACGTGCCCCTGCTGCGCCCCGGCCCGGCCACCCGGTACCTGGCCAGCCTGACCCCGTGGAGCGCGGCCGCGCTGGCCCACGGCCCGCTGCAGGCGCTCGATGACTTCTACCTGGTGAACCGGGCGGGCCGCTGGTCGGCAGCCGCCCGGCAGGCATACCTGCTTCGCGAGAACCTCGTGCAGCCGCTGTTCGATGACGGCGTGGTCCGCGCGGCGCGGCAGGTGCCGCTCGCCGACCGCGTCAGCGGGGCCTTGCCGGCCGCGGTGCTCCGCGCCCTGCGCCCGGACCTCGCCGATATCCCGTACGCGGGCAAGCCCGCCAAGGGCGCGGTGCCATCCACGTTCGACTGGCGACGCCAGTACGGCGATCAGGTCGCTCGGTTCCTGCGTGACTACACGATGGACCTCGGCTCGACCAGCAGCCTGTTCGACGTCATCAGCGCGACTGCCGCCGAGAAGGCTCTCGCCTTGCCGCACGCCGACCGGGCCACCGTCTGGGGACTGGCCACCATGGCCTGCCTGGCCTCCGGCGACTACCGCAATGCCCGCGCCGAGGCCCCCTTCCTCAGCGTGGAATTAACGCCTGCCGCTGCCTCACCAGATGCCCGCCCGCCCCGCCCCGCCCCGCCCCGCTTGTTGCTGTTATGAGCTACCCGGGTCGCTTCTTGCTGTTATCACGGCGCATTCAAATCATGATCTCGGCGGCGCGGCGTGGCCGCGGGTGTCAGCCGCGGCCGTAGACGTGCTCGGCCTGCCAGAAGAAGATCAGGCCGACGACGAAGAAGCCCACGCCCCAGCAGACGGCGGCGAGCCACAGATCAGGGTTGGTCACGATGGCGTGACAGCTGGCCTGCAGCGGGATGTTCGGTATCAGCGTGCGGGTCGCCGCCGACAGGTGCTTGCCGCCCGGATCGGCCTTGAACAGCGCGCACGCTCGAGCGCTGAACGGCGCGTTGCCGGGCGAGTCCACCCGGTAGGTCTGCATCAGGGCAACCCGGACCAGCGAGATGAACACCGCCGGCGGGTTGAGGGTCAGGACCTTCCCCACCCAGGTGGGCAGGTTCTGGATGGGCAGCGTTGTGACCACGTACATGACGCCGCAGAAGTACCTGGTGATCCGCAGGAAGAACGGGATCAGCTCGCTGACGTCGGCGAGGCTGCCGCCCATCCGGGCGACGATCAGGGCCGCCCCGACGTTGAACAGCGCCTGCAGGACGACCGCCGGGATCAGCAGGAACCAGTACCAGGTCAGTGGCTCGCCGCTGCCCAGCTCGATGACGAACAGCACCACCATGCCGACGCACATCTGCTGGAGCTCGACGATCACGTAGGCCAGCGGCAGCGCCGCGCGCGGGAAGTACAGCGCGCGAATGAGCTGCAGGTTGACCCGCATCACGGTGGAGGCGGTGACGATCGACCGCTCGGTGAACGCGAAGACGAACACCCCCGCGACCAGGAACGCCGGGTAGTGCTGCACGCCTCGTTGCTGCTCGAACAGGATGCCGAAGATCAGGTAGTACACGCCCGCGTTCAGCAGCGGCGTGAGCACCTGCCACAGCTGGCCGAGCTTCGCGTCGGTGTACATCGACACGTTCCGCGCGGTGGCGTACCCCACGATGAAGTGGCGCCGCCCCCACAGCGACATCACGTACTCCCGCAGTGACGGCCGGGCGCCGCTGAGCTTCAGCTTGTAGCGCGCCGCCAGGTCGGCGAGCGGCTCATCGGGCAGCACGGGCGCGTCGGCCGTGATGAAAGCGCCCTCGGACAGGGCACCAGGGGCGCTGATCTTGCCACGTTCGTCCACGGCGGTTGAGTCTATTGAACGATGCTGGGTATAACGGCCAGTTACGATTACAGTCCGGACTCAGATGTGCGAATAAGGATTCGGCGGCACTCTTCGTGCCGGATGACCTCGTCCGGTGCCGCGGCACGGATCTCGTTGAGCTCGGCCATGGACAGCGACTCCCGGCAGCCATCGCAACGGCCCCGGCGCAGCATCGCGGCCGACGGCGCGCCGACGGCCGCGCGTACCTTGTCGTACAGTGCCAGCAAGTCGGCCGGCATGCCGGCCGTCACGGCGTCCCTGGCCTGCGTGGCCTTCCCCGCCGCCTCCGTGATCTCGGCCAGCGTCGCGTCCCGTCGTGCCGTCGCGGCGGCGATCTCGGCGTCCACCGTGTCGCGCTCAGCCCTGGACTCGTTGCGGAGGGCGGTCAGGTCCTCCATTCGCTCCATCAGCTCAAGGACGCCCTCTTCCAGGTCACCCTGGCGGCGCTTGAGCGATACCACCTCAGACTGCAGCGACTCCAGCTCCTTGGCAGAGGACACGCTGCCACCGTCGAGCCGGTCCTGATCCTTGCTGATCCGCGCGCGGACCTGGTCGACGTCGCGCTCGGCCCGTTCCTGCTCACGGCCCAGGTCACTGAGCTGGGTCTCGGCCGCCACCAGCGCGTCGCGCGCCCTTGTCGCACGGCCGGCGAGATTGTCCAGCTCCGCGATCTCGGGAACCGTCCGCCGCCGGTGGTCCTGGCGGGCGAGCTCGGTGTCAAGGTCGGCTAGTTCGAGCAGCCGCAGCTGCGCCTCGGGAGATGCCTTCACGATGCCCAACGTTAGTCCCTGCCGGCACTGGTTGTCGCGGCGCTGTTGTCGCGACGCCATGGGTCGCGGAGTGGTAGACACCTGTCATGGAGATCCCTCGGGTCAGCAGACCCTACATGCCCGGATATGACGTCGCCGGGGCAGACCAGGGAAGCGGGCTCCTCCACTGGTCCTGGGCCGCCGAGCGGCTGACCGCCGCCCGGCACTACTGGGTGGTGAGCACCTGGCCGGACGGTCGCCCGCACACTATGCCAGTATGGGGCACCTGGGACGATAGCACATTGTGGTTTACCAGTGCCACACAGTCGCGAAAGGTCCGTAACCTGTCCGCTGACCCACGCTGCTGCGTGAGTACCGAGGATGCCTCTGACCCGGTGATCATCGAGGGCACCGCGCGGATCGTCTCGGACACTCCCGCCATCCAGCGCGTCGTGGACCTGATGAACGCCAAGTACCACAGCGACATCACGCTCGACTTCCTCGACCCCGAGAAGAACGCCACGATCGCCGTCCGCCCGCAGCGCGTCTTCTCCATGCTGCGCAGCGACTTCACCGGGTCGGCGACCCGGTGGTCCTTCGACGACGACACGTGACCCGCGCCCAGCGCCCAGCGGGGGTTCCAGGGGGTCGCCCCCTGGGCCAGCACAGTACCGGGTCAGCGACCCGGTGGTCCTTCGACGACGACACGTGAGCGAAGCCACGAAGCGTGATCAAAAGGCGATTTGAGTCACACGGCCAATCCGCCGGCCCGCCGGTAGCGTAACTCATGTAACGACATCCGACCGAAAACGGACTACCCCCGCATGACGAACGGACTTAGGCGCAGCGCCAGCCGCCCTGGCAAGGGGACTGGCGCGATCTCGGGGCTGATCACTGCGGCGGCCTCGATGGGCGTCGCCCAGCTGATCGCCGGGCTGACGACGCCGCAAGCGTCTCCGGTGGTCGCTGTCGGTCAGTGCGTGATCGGCAGCACGCCGCTGCCGGTGAAAGACTGGGCCACCTCGACGTTCGGGACGAACGACAAGGCCTTCCTGGTCGGCGGCGTCCTCGTGCTGCTGTTCGCGTTCGCGGCCGTGATCGGGATCGTGGCCATGCGACGGCTGGCGTACGGCATGGCGGGACTTGCCGTCTTCACCGCGATCGGGCTAGCGGCCGTGGTCACCCGCCCGGATTCGACGCCATCATGGACCTGGCCGACGCTCATTGGCGCATGCGGCGGGGCGGTCGCCCTGGCCATGCTGGTGAAGACCGCCACCGAGGCCGCCGCCACGCAAGCAGCGCAGCGGGCCGCCACCGCGCCACTGCCGCCCGTCGACTTCAGTGGCACCGGTACTGGCAGCCCCCTGCCTGCCAGCGACCAGCTGGCCGCAGGCACGCGAGCCGGGGCCGGGGCCCGGCGACGAGGGACGAGCCAGCCGAGACCGGCGAGATGGGGTGGATCGCGGGCGGGCCGGGCACCGGTGCCGAGGCGGCTCCGGCGGCCTCCATCCCGGCGGGACAGTCACGCTCAGGCGCGGCAGACGCTGGCCAGGTCCGGGAGTCCCGTGCTCCCGGCCCTGGCCAGCCGGCCTCCTGCCCGCGGCAGGCCGCCGGGCCTTCCTGTGGACGGCGGGGCTGTCGCTGGCCGCGGCGGCGGGCGGCGAGTACCTCGGACGAGAGGCGTCCACCAGGCAGAACGTGAGCGCCGCCCGGTCGGCTATCCGGTTCCCGGCTCCAGCGGTCCCGGCACCGCCGCTGCCGGCCGGGATCAACCCGAAGGTCGCTGGGCTGAGCTCATACATCACACCAAACGGCCAGTTCTACCGGGTGGACACCGCGCTGGTCCTGCCCCAGGTCTCCCCGGTGGGGTGGAAGCTACGGATCCACGGGATGGTGCGGCGCGAGGTCACGATCACCTTCGATGAGCTGCTGCGACGGCCGCTGATCGAGGATTACATCACGCTGTGCTGCGTCTCCAACCCGGTCGGCGGCCCCTACGTCGGGAACGCGAAGTGGCTGGGCGCGTCGCTGGCGTCGCTGCTGCGCGAGGCGGGGCCGCTGGCCGGCGCTGACGAGCTGCTGTGCACGTCGGTGGACGGGTTCACGTCGGGGACGCCGCTGGCGGTGGTGATGGACGGCCGGGACGCGCTGGTCGCCGTGGCCATGAACGGTACGGCGCTGCCTGTCGCCCACGGGTTCCCGGCGCGGCTGGTGGTGCCGGGACTGTACGGCTACGTGTCGGCGTGCAAGTGGGTGACCGACATCGAGGTGACGACGTTCGCGCAGTCGCAGGCGTACTGGACGCAGCAAGGCTGGGCGCAGCAGGGCCCGATCAAGACCGAGTCCCGGATCGACGTCCCGACCGGCAACTCGCCTGTCGGCCCCGGCCCGGTCACCGTGGCCGGGGTTGCGTGGGCGCAGCACAAGGGCGTCGCCGCCGTCGAGGTCCAGGTGGACAATGGTCCGTGGAATGAGGCGACGCTCGCGCCAGTGCCCGACATCGACGCGTGGCGGCAGTGGACCTGGGAGTGGACGAGCCCCACTCACGGCAACCACACGATCTCGGCCCGGGCGACCGACAAGACGGGATACACGCAGACCTCCGTGATCGCCGACGTGGCCCCCAACGGCGCCTCCGGCTACCCGTCAGTCCAGGTGACCGTGCAAGGCTAAAGGACGCCCGCGCGCCGCCCGGCAGTAAGGGTGGCGCGACGCACCGCGAGCACGCCGTCGCCGAGACTGGCGGCGTCCGCGTCAACATCCAGACCTCAAGCCGCCGAAATGATTGAGGCTATCCAAAAGCCCATCATGACATAAGGCCCTAAGACGCCATAATTTGTGCGTGTTATGTTTTTTATGGGACTCGGATAGCGGGCGTAATAATATCTTGACCTTTATGATTCCGGAACGTGATACTCGGGGGGCATATCGACACCGGAGACCAGGTGCGGCACTTGTCATTTAAGGGTCACGTCAGCGCCGCAAGAAAAGCGCGGCAGGAGATGGGCGCCACGCGACGGTAACAGGGCTTTTACCGATGATCTAAGCAGAAAACCGACATATCCTGTAAACCGGGACTAGATAAGGGCAGCTACCAGATTTTCCACTAGGAGAGGGAAAGCATGTCGGCCCTTCAGGAACCCTTCGCTGGGTTGTCCCCCCGAGAAGAGGGTTCCCAGCCAGCGCTCCCGTTTCCCGTCGTTGACCCGGACCTGCCGAATTCCGCTCACGCCCTGCGGTACATGACCGTCGGCGGCGTCCGCGCCCCGGTCGACATCGGACTGGCCGACTCGGGTTATGACTACAAGCAGTACACTAACCTGGCCGGCCCACTGAGCCGGCCCAGTCCGGATGAGCCTTACCGGGTCCAGTATCGCGGCATACATCGCAGCGGGCGTGAATGGCTAACGACCAGGCTCATCGCCCTCGTGCTCGTGGCACTTGACGTCCGGTTCATTTACTGGCTCATCTTCCAGTCGCAGTACCCCGATCTCAACGGCTGGCTGTGGCAGGCGGGGATCGGACCGGTCCGGACCGACGCCTACATCTTGTTGCTCGCGGGCATGGCAGTGGGATCAATCGTCATGCAATTGTTCCTGCTGACTAACGTGCTGACGGTCTCCAGGGCATGCCTGGTGGCCCGCGATCCCATTCCAGTGGAACCCGATGCCCGGTTCCGGGTTGCCTTCCTCACCACAATCGTCCCCGACAAGGAGCCGATCGAGATGGCAGAGCGGACACTGAGGGCGGCCACGGCCATCGTTTACGACGGAAAACTGGACGTGTGGCTGCTTGATGAGGGTGACTCCGACGAGGTCAAGGCGATGTGCAGGCGGGTGGGTGCCCGTCACTTCACCCGGAAGGGGCGGGGGTACCTAGACTTCGACTCCGGAACTTTCGCCAACAAGACCAAGCACGGGAATCACAACCGCTGGCTCTGGGAGCACGCTGGCGATTACGACATCGTCATGTTCGTGGATACCGATCACGTTCCGATGCCGATCATGGCCGAGCGCCTGCTCGGGTATTTCCGTGACCCGGATGTGGCATTCGCGGTCGGGCCGCAATTCTACGGCAACCAGCAGGACCGGATCACCCGCTGGGCCGAGTCGGCCCAGTACCTGTTCCACAGCGTTATCCAGCGGGCAGGCAATCGCCGTGGGTGTCCGATGCTCGTGGGAACGAACGCGGCGGTGCGAACCAGTGCCATCAAGAAGGGATACGTCGACTCCATTACCGAGGACATGGCGACGAGCCTTCGGATCCATGCGACCAGGAACCCGGCAACAGGCCGGAAATGGAGGTCGGTCTACACCCCTGACCTTGTCTCGGTCGGCGAAGGGCCGTCCTCGTGGACGGAGTTCTTCGGGCAGCAGACCCGCTGGTCGGCGGGAACGTTTGACGCCATACTCCGGCAGGTCTGGCGGGTGGGCGTCAGGCTCCGGCCTGGCGCCATGCTGCACTACTTCATGATGCTGACGTATTATCCATCCGTTGCCATCGGCTGGATACTGGGCATAACCATCAGCGCCTGCTACCTCGGGTTCGGGATCAGCAGCCTGCGCACGGACGAGGGCTGGTGGCTGACCTATTACGTCGACATAGCCACCATGCAGTTCCTGCTCTACCGGTTCATGCGACGGCACAACGTCAGCCCGCACGAGCCAGCGGGATCGTCGGGGCTTTCCGGGATGCTCGTGTCCGCGCTTACCGCTCCTATATATGCCCGCAGCCTCCTCAAGGTCGTGTTCCGCCGCAAGCTGTCGTTCAACGTCACGGCCAAGGGATCATCGGCGAGCCCGGACCGGCTGCTTACTTTCCGGTATTCGCTGATGTGGGCAATCGTGCCCATAGTAATCCTGGCTATCGCGTACAGCAGGCACCGGCCCTATCCCATGATGATCGCCTGGACCTTCATCATCTTGACCGTCTGCATGTCTCCTATCGCCATCTGGCTCTTCGACCACGCCCGCAGCCGGCCGCAGAAGCCATCGCCGCAGCCGCAACCAGCCGAGAGCAACATCGTGTAAGCACCCGACGCGAGATCAAGGAGAACCCCTGCCATGGCCTCATCCGTCACCACACCCGGCCGAGTCCGCCCGTCCGGAGAACCGCGCAAGAGATGGACACGTCGCCTGCTGGCAACACTGGGCGCAGTACTGGCCGCCGGCGCCATCATCGGGGCGAATGTGCCGACCGTAGGCGCCGACGTCGGCGACTGGTACCACACCTACCAGATCACCAGGCCCGCTTACGAGGCCAAGTACGGGGTGTGGGTCAAGCTGAACATCCCCTCCAAGTACCGGGTGAACGCCGTCCACTCCACCGTGCTCTACAACGGGGACGTCCTCATCATGGCCGGGTCCGGGAACAACCAGGCGTACTTCGACGCCGGAACGTTCAAGACCCTCCTGCTCAACCCCGTGACCATGAAGATGCGGCTTATCCCCACTCCCTGGGACCTGTTCTGCGCCGGCCACATCGAACTGCCCGACGGGAACATCCTCATCGCGGGCGGAACCGCTCGCTACGAGAACCTCGACCCGGTCTACCCCGCCGGGAGCATGACGGTCGTGAACACGGACCCGAGTCAGTCATGGACGCTGCCGAAGGGGACGATCTTCGTCGCGCCCAACGGGGCGACGTACGCGACCGCGTTCGCGATGACGATCCCGCGCGCGACCGCGCAAAGGGGCGCGCACGGCAAGGTGACGGTCATCGACGCCCAGCGCGACATCTGGGTGGACGCGGTCAAGAAGGGCAAGGCGTCGCTGCAGGCATCGGCGAAGCGGTACACGCTCCAAGGCCTGATCGGGCCGGAGTCCAACTCCCTGCTGTACGGCATCGGCACGCCGATGACGTTGCAGCAGCAGAACTACTTCGGGACCCAGGACGCGTACATCTTCGACGTCAAGACCTCGCGGTTCGTGAAGGTCAACTCGATGAACTACGCCCGCTGGTACCCGACGCTGGCCGAGATGGGCAACGGCATGGTCATGGCCATGTCAGGACTCAACGGCCAGGGCCAGATCGCGATGAACAGCGAGATGTTCAACCCTTCGACCAACCAGTGGGCCCAAGGTCCGGTCCACGGGTTCCCAACCTACCCGGCAACGTTCCTCACGGCCAGCGGGCAGTTGTTCTTCACCGGTTCCAACGCTGGGTACGGTCCGGCGACGCCGGCCTGGCGCACGCCCGGGTTCTGGAACGTGAAGACTAACGCCTTCATCCCGGTTCCCGGGATACCAGACCCGCAGGACCTGGAGACGAGCGCCTCTGTCCTGCTGCCGCCCGCTCAAGACGGGGAAATCATGGTCTTGGGCGGCGGCGGTGTGGGGCAATCGAACTCGACGACCGCGCGTACCGCGCTCATAGACATGGACGCGCCTAGCCCGCACTGGGTACGGGGACCCAACCTGGCCGAGCCGACACGTTATCCCGTCACCGTGCTGCTGCCCAACGACGAGGTGCTCGTGACGGGCGGGTCACGGTACTACCGCGGCATGCACGGAAGCGACAATCGTGACACGCGGATCTACAACGTCGCCACCAACTCGTTTTCCTGGGCGGCCGATTCCATCACCGGCCGGGACTACCACTCCGAAGGGCTGCTGCTGCCCAGCGGAGCTGTCATAACGATGGGCGGCAATCCCCTGTACGGCAACGCGCAGGACACCGAGCCGCAGACCTTCAACCAGGAGATCGACGTCTACTACCCGCCGTACATGTTCCACCGGCCCCGCCCGAGCATCATCTCGGCGCCCACGGTGATGGACCTCGGGCACAGTTACCTCATCAAGGTAACGCAGGCGTCAGCCATCCGGTACCTGCGCCTGATGCGCCCCGATAATTCCACCCACGTCACCGACGTCAACGCGCGCTCGATCGGCGTCGATTTCACGCGAGTCGGCAGCGATTACCTCAAGATCACGATCCCGTCGAACGACAACATCGTCCCGCCCAGCTACTACATGCTCTTCGCGATCAGCAACAAGTCAATCCCGTCCACCGCTTCCTGGGTTCAGGTTCCGTGACAGCGCAGCCAGTCCGCAGGCGACGCCTGCGCCTTGCTGTCGCGGCTACAGCCGCGAGCGCTGCGATGGTCGCGATGGCGGCCTGCGGGTCGACCGCCAATCCCGCTCCCCAGCTCTACGTTGACCCAGGTAACCCGCTGTTCGCCGGGGTCAGGGCGCTGCGGGCGGAGCAGCAGGCAACCCAGGCGGGCGAGCTACTCGCGCTGGCGAAAACGCCCGCCGCCTTCTGGGCGGTGGGCCAGTCCGATGAGATGGAGCAGGTCAGGCAGGAGACGCTGGCGGCGGCGAGGATCCACCAGATCCCAGTCATCGTCGCCTACAACTTGCCTGACCGCGATGCCTGCGGAAAGTTCTCCGCCTCCCCGGGAGCCGGCGCGGCGGCCTACATGACGTGGATCAACGAACTGGCGGCGGCGATCGGCAGCGGCGATGACATCGTCATCGTGGAGCCGGATGCCGTGCCGGACATCGTCGGAGGCTGCCTGAGTCCCCCGCAGGCTGCCGAGCGCTACCAGTTGCTCCAGTACGGCATGAGCCACCTGGGCAGGCTGCCGCATGCCCAGGTCTACCTGGATGCCGGCAATCCAGGCATGTTCCCGGACCCCGCACCGCTTGCGGCCGCGCTCAAGCAGGCCGGCATCTCCGATGGCCGGGGATTCTCCGCGAACGTATCGAACTTCCAGTGGACGGCCACCGTCGTCGCGTGGAGCCAGCGACTGGAGCGCGCCCTAGGCGGCAGCGTGGAGGCTGTCATCGATACCAGCCGCAACGGCAACGGCCCGTACACCGGCCCCGACTCTCCTGCGTGGTGCAATCCTCCCGGCCGGGCGCCAGGGCCGGCGCCAACACTGCACCCTGGTCCCCCGGGGATCAGCGCGTACCTGTGGATCAAGCCCCCAGGAGCCAGCGACGGACCGTGCAACGGGGGACCCCCCGCCGGCCAGTTCTGGCTCGGGTACGCCCTGCAGCTCGCGCAAGCAGGTCACCGCTCCTGATGCCCGGCCGTTACGCGAGGTCGTCCAGGCAGGCCAGCAGGCGTTCCACGTCACTCTCGTCGTTGTAGTGGACCAGGCCGGCCCGGACAGCGCCGTCGGGACCCAGGCCCAGGGCGTTGCACAACTCGTAAGCGTAGTTGTTGCCGTTCCAGACGTTGACCTTCCGGGCGGCAAGGGACTCGGCGATGGCACGCGGGGTCAGGCCCGCCACCGTGAAGAACGCGGTCGGTGCCCGGCCAGCAGCCTTTCCGTACAGGGTCACGTGGCTCATCGCGGCCAGGCCGTTCAGCATCCTGGCGAACAGTCCCGCCTCATAGTCCTCGACCGCGGCCATCGAGGCGAGCACCCGCTCGCGACGGGTGCCCTCGCAGCCACCCTCCAAGCCAGCGAGGTGGTTCACGGCGGCCGTGACGCCGGCCAGGTCGGCGAAGGGCAGCGTGCCGAGCTCGAAGCGCTCAGGAACGTCGTCGGACGAGGGCGCGAGCTTGTCCGGGCGGAGCGTCGCCAGCAGGGCCGGGTCGGCGATCACTGTCCCGATGTGCGGGCCGGACCACTTGTAGGCGCTGGTCGCGTAGAAGTCGGCGCCGAGCGCGCGGACATCCACCGGGACGTGCGGGGTGGCGTGCACACCGTCCACGTAGACCAGTGCGCCGGCGGCGTGCGCCAGGGCCGCGATCGCCGAGACGTCAGGCCGGGTGCCGATGACGTTGCTCGCCGCGGTCACCGCCACCACGCGGGTGCGCGGGCCAATCAGGTCCGCGTACTGGCTCGCCGGGAAGCTCGCCGGTTGCCAGGTCGGGTTCCGCCCACCGCAGTGTGGCGCCGGCCCGCTCGGCCGCCTGGACCCACGGGCGGATGTTCGAGTCGTGGTCCAGCCGGGAGACGATCACCTCGTCGCCTGGCGCCCAGGTCCGCGCCATTGCCGCGGAGATCCGGTAGACAAGCGCGGTGGCGCTCGGGCCGAAGACGACGCCGTCAGCGACGCCGCCCACCAGGTCCGCGACGGCCTGCCTGGCCTCCGCCACGATCGCGGCCGAGCGCGCGGAGGCCGCGAACGCGCCCCCGTCATTGCCGATCCCGGCGCGGTAGGCACCCGCGATGGCCTCGATAACCGGTTCAGGGACCTGCGTCCCGGCGGCACCATCCAAGTAGGCATACCCGTCGCGCAGCGCGGGATAGCCCGCCCGGACGTGGTCAACATCAAAGCTCACAAGGGGTCAGAATACATCTCCCGCACTCGTCCCGCGACTACCGCGAAGAGACCGCCGAAGCCCGCGGTCGCGAGCAGCCCGCCGATGATGACATCAGCCTTGGTGGCCCCGCCCCACGCCGTGTGGGGCGGCTGGAAGCGCAGCGCGAATGGCGCGGCGACCAGCCACAGCCCAGCCAGGAAGACGATCGCGATCACGCCGGTCCCGGCCCGGCTTACCATGACTCCTCCTCGCCAAGGAGATCCTCAGCCATGAGGTCGTCTGGCTCGCTTCCCAGGACTGGTATCGGCCCCGTCGTCAGCAGCGGCTCAAGCAGCGCCCGCAACTCGGTCAGCACCACCGCTGGCCGCTCCGGGTCTCCTATCCCCCTGCCGCCAGGCACGCCGCCCGCGCTCCCGCCATCACCGGTCTCGGCCGCCGACGGGACCCGAGGCCCGGGGATCACCGGCTGCCGGTCGTCGCCCCGCGAGCGGCAGGCGCAAGCGGCAGCCTCCCGCAGCACTATCTCGTCCGGCCGGACCGCCTGATCCCGCCAGACCGCCTCATCCCGCTTCGCCGTCTCATCCCGCCTGGCCTCAAGGCGCGCCATCCGCGCCCCGTGGCGCATGTCCCTGCGCAGTGCCCGCCGGTTGCGGCCTGCCGTGCCACCAGCCATGCCGCCCGCCATCGGGCGGGGCCGGCTCGCGAGTACCCCGTCCAGGCGCATCCGCTGCCGCCAGGCCACCGACCAGCACGCGATGCCGATCGCCGACACCAGCGCGACGCCGACCCCGGTGCCGGCGCTGGCCAGGCTGGCGCTGGTTGGCGTCCCGCGCAGCAGCACCGTCACGACGATGAGCCAGCCGCCCCCGAACAAGCCCAGACCACAGACAAGCAGCCCGGACAGGTATCGGATCATCATCACGACCCCCCGCGGCGATCACGAAACCGACTGCCACACGCTAGCACTCCTGCACGCCGGGCACCGTCGGTAACACGCGGGCGGAAGAGGCGAGAAAATGAGATGACAATATGAGGGGCATCGATTTACGCTCCGTCAGTGTCCGATTCGGGGTCAGACAACACTACAGATAGTCATCAGCAAGCTACCGATACTCCACTGCCCGTCCAGGGGAACACTTCGCTCCCCAGTCGAACCGCCCCCGCAACGTACGGCCCGCAGCGCCCCGCACGCGCCCTGTGGCGGCTGCGCCCGTACCTGCGGCCCTACCGGTTCCAGCTACTGACGATGCTGATGGCGGCAGTTGGCGTGGAAGCCGCCGCCATCGTCATCCCGCTGCTGGCCAAGGCGGTCATCGACGGTGCGATCGCCCGCCACGACGCGAGGCTGCTCATCCCGCTTGGCCTGGCCGCGCTCGGGCTCGGGATCACGCAGTTCGTGCTCAGCCTCATCCGCCGCTGGATTCAGGGCAACGCGGTGGCCGGCATGGAAAAGACGATCCGCGACGATCTGTACGCGCACCTGCAGCGGCTGGAGCCGCAGTTCCACGACGGGTGGCAGTCCGGCCAACTGCTGTCGCGCGCCACCTCCGACCTGTCCTCGATCAGGAGGTTCGCCGGCTTTGGCCTGGTATTCCTGATCATCACTGTCGCCACGTTCGTCGCCGTCGCGGTCCTGCTAGTCCGGCTCAACTGGTGGATGGGCCTGGCCACCAGTTGCATGGTCGCGCCGGTGCTCATCTTCTGCACCCGGTTCGAGCGCCGGTATAAGGTGCTCGCCCGCCGGGTGCAGGACCAGGAGGGCGACCTAACGACCCTCATCGAGGAGGCGGCCACTGGTGTCCGGGTGCTGAAGGCGCTCGGCCGTGCACCGGAGGCGGCCGCCGCCTACGAGGCACAGGCCACGCGGATGTACCACACGAAGGTGTCGATGGCACGGCTGCTCGGGGGATTTTGGTCAATGCTCGACCTGATCCCCAATGCCACGATCGCCCTCATCCTGGCGCTGGGAGCGCTCGCCGTCAGCCGCCACGCCCTCACCCTCGGCGGCCTGGTCGCGTTCATCACGCTCGCACTCCAGCTCGTGTGGCCCATCGAGGCCCTCGGCTACATCCTCGCCTCGGGCGAGGAGGCCGCCACGGCAGCGCAGCGGGTACTGGAGATCTTCGACACCGTCCCCGAGATCGCCGCGCCCGCGTCCAGCGCCGCGCCCGCGCCGATCACCACGCCCGTGAGCGGGAGCTTCCTGGCGGGTGAGAGACCGGCCACGGCCCGTTATGGCCCTGGTCTCCTAGGACACTCCGTTATCCCAGGGATACCCCCCGCGCCCGAAGCATCCCGTTATCTGGCGTTTGAGAATGTCCGGTTCCAGTACCCACGAGGCAGCGGGCCCGTGCTGCGGGGCGTGAGCCTCGCGGTGGCGCGCGGCGAGACGCTGGTCCTCACCGGGGCGACCGGGTCAGGAAAGACCACGCTGCTGCAACTGGTGCCCCGGCTGGCGGACGCGAGCGCCGGGCGGGTCCTGGTCGGCGGCCGGGACGTGCGGGACTACCCGCTGGCGGAACTGCGGACGGTAGTGGGGTTCGCGTTTGAGGAGGCCACGCTTTTCTCCGCCAGCGTCCGGGAGAACGTGGCGTTCGGCGCGCCTGGCGCGAGCGATGAGGAGATCGAGGCGGCCCTGGTGGCGGCGCAGGCGCGGTTCGCCTACGACCTGCCGTGGGGGCTGGACACCCGGATCGGCGAGCAGGGCATGGCGCTGTCCGGCGGGCAGCGGCAGCGGGTCGCGCTGGCCCGGGCCATCCTCGCCAAGCCCGATGTGCTGGTGCTCGATGACCCGCTATCGGCCCTCGACGTGCACACCGAGGAGCGGGTAACCCGCGCGCTTGGCTCAGTCCTGGCCGACACGACGGCCCTGGTGGTAGCGCACCGTCCGTCGACGGTGGCGCTCGCCGACCGGGTGGCCCTGCTCGCCGACGGGGTGATCGCGGCGACCGGCAGCCACCGGGAGCTGCTGGCCACCCAGCCGCGGTACGCGTCGCTGATGACGATGCAGGAGGTGGCCGCCCGATGACCGCGGACGCGGCCTGGCGGGGGATCGCGGCCGAGAAGGTGGATGACGTGCCCGCGTCGCTGGCCGTGCTGCTGCGGCGCCGCTCGCGTGCCCTGCTGGGCGACCTGCTGTCGCCGCATCGGCGCGTGGTGGCGTGGACCGGGGCGGCGATCGTGGTCGCGTCGCTGGCCTCACTGGCCGGGCCCTGGCTGGTCGGCGTGGCCATTGACCGGGGCATCCCGCCGATGGTGCGCTCGGGGAATGCCGGCCCGCTGACGTGGGTCTGTGCCGCGTTCGCCGTGACCGTCGTCGTGCAGGCGGTGGCGACGCGGACGTTCGTGACGATGACCGGGCGGGTGGGCCAGTCGGTGGTGCTGGAACTGCGGCGCCGGGTATTTCGGCACGTGCTGCGGCTGCCGGTCGCGTTCCACGAGTCCTACACCTCGGGCCGGGTGATCTCCCGGCAGACCTCTGACATCGAGGCGATCTCGGCGCTGTTTGAGGAGGGCCTGGACTCGCTGATCTCGGCGGTGCTGACGCTGGTGCTGGTAGGGACCGGGATGCTGCTGCTGGACTGGCGGCTGGCGCTGGTGGTGCTCGCGGCGTTCGTGCCGCTAACGCTGCTTGCACGGTGGTTCCGTGATCAGTCAGCCGTCGCCTACCGGCGCATCCGGGAGGCGAACTCGCTGATGATCGTGCATTTCGTGGAGACGTTCGGGGGCCTGCGGGCGGTGCAGGCATTCCGCCGGGAGGGTCGCAACCAGGAGATCTTCGACGAGCTGTCGGGTGAGTACGCCCGCGCCAGCGCGTGGTCCTCGAAGCTGAACGCGCTGTTCGCCCCGGGGATCTCGCTGGTGGCCAACGTGGTGATCGCGGTGGTCTTGACCTACGGCGGCCTGCTGGTCATCAACGGGTCGCTGCAGGTCGGCGTGCTGACGTCGTTCCTGCTGTACTTGCAGCGTTTCTTCGACCCGCTGCAGGACGTCTCGCAGTTCTACAACTCCTTCCAGGGGGCCGCCTCGGCGCTGGAGAAGCTGTCCGGCGTCCTAGAGGAGGAGCCGTCAGTGGCGGAGCCGGTCGCGGCGGCGGCGCTGTCGCCGACGGTGGCGGCGGGCCAGGCCGGGCGGCGGGTGCGCCTGGAGTCGGTGCGGTTCGGCTACCGTGCGGCGGCGCCGGGGGATGCCGGGGGGGCGTCCGCCCCGGACAGCACTATTCTCGCTGACTTCAACCTCGACATCCCGGCGGGGCAGACGGTCGCGCTGGTTGGCGAGACCGGGGCCGGGAAGACGACCGTGGCCCGGCTGATGGCGCGGTTCTACGATCCCCACGCCGGGCGGGTCACGCTGGATGGCGTGGACCTGCGTGACCTGCCGGACGCGGTGCTGCGCCAGCAGGTCGTGCTGATCACCCAGGAGAGCTTCCTGTTCGAGGGAACCGTCGCGCGCAACATCCGGCTGGGCCGGCCGTCGGCCTCGGACGCCGAGGTTGAGGAGGCGGCCCAGGCGATCGGTGCGCACGAGTTCATTGCCTGCCTGCCGCAGGGATACCAGACGCCGGTTGGCAAGCGCGGCGGGCGGCTGTCAGCCGGCCAGCGGCAGCTCATCTCGTTTGCCCGCGCTTTCATTGCCGCGCCGGGGGTGCTGTTGCTCGACGAGGCGACCGCGCTGCTGGACATCCCGTCCGAGCGGCTGGTCCAGGCCGCGCTGCGCACCGTGCTGGCCGGGCGGACGGCGGTGATCATCGCGCACCGGCTGTCGACGGTGGCTATCGCCGACCGGGTCCTGGTGCTGCGGTCCGGACAGATCATCGAGGACGGCTCCCCCGCCCAGCTCCTGCGCGGCGATGGCGAGTACGCCGACCTGCACGCTCGCTGGGCGGCGAGCCTGGTTTAATGAGGGTGATTCAGCGGGACATGCCGGGCAGTGAACCCGCAACCTGGCTGGATCACCCTTGAACGCAGAGCGGATATCGGTCGGAAGGCGGAGCACCAGGGATGTACAAGGCTAGCCAGGAGGCGGCGGACAAGCACGCGGCGGACGTGGCGCTGGCCGCGGAGCGCGGCCAGCTGCTGGACGCGGCGCGCGAGGCGGACGTCGCGTTCCGGGAGGCGGAGGCACGCCATGCTCCGGTAACCGAGCTGCACCGGCTGGCGAAAGAGCTGGACGCCGCGCTGACGGTGGCCATGCAGGCCACCTACGCGGCCCAGCGTGCCGAGATCGGCCCGCGCGGCTACGAGGACCGCATCTATTACCGCAAGGGCAAGGCCAAGCCCCCCGTCCGGGCGATCACCGCCGAGGCGGAGCGGCTGCTGACACTGCGGGAGAACCACCGGCTGAACCACATCCCCGAGGTCCCGCGCGTACCCGTCGTTTGACGGCAAAGGCGGCATTCCCACCCTCAGCAGTCACCCTCTGTTTCTCCCGGGACTACGCATGACTACCGTTAGTCATGGGCATGACACAGAAGGCGATCGGGATCTCCGCATATCGGACCCCAGAATCCTCAATGAACCATTGGGCAAGTTGCTTGCGCATCACCCGATGACGGGGCAAAGTTAGGGTAAGTGGTCTAGGCCACATGGCAGGGGAGCCAACTGGCCAGACCGGAAATCTGCTGAGGGAAACACAGGAGGCACTTGAATGTGCCCGCACACGCCGCCATGCCCGGATGCTTCGGCTCCTGACCGGGAAGCGGCCCACACGGTAGTCAGCCATCCAGAGCAGGGGTGGAGCCTGCTTTGCAACGGCGTGGTCATCTTCGAGGACACCGGCGAACTGCTGCCGGACGGCGCGGTCATCGCGCCGCACCGCCCGACCGACCATGCACGCCACGCCGCCTGAGGCGGCACTGATCAAGAACGGCTAGCCGGCATGGCTGGCTAGCCAAGCAGCCCGCGAATCCACTCGCCAGCGGCCCCGCCAATCGCGGCGGGGTCTTTCGAAAGGGCATGCGTCTGCCCGGGAAGCACGATCACCCGGACATCCCCTCCTCCTTCGGGAATCCCGAAGGGGTCTCGTGCGCCATTGAGCACCAGGGTGGGCATGGGCGCCGCAGGGAGTTCGGCGGCTCGGGTGCGCTCTGGATGCCCAGGCGGATGAAGGGGAAACGCCAGCGCTATGACGCCACGCGCACCCACGGCGTGGGCGGTCCGGCACGTCACCCGCGCCCCGTTGCTGCGCCCTCCGGCGATGACCGGCAGCCCCGGGTACCGGCCCCTCAGCGAGGCGACAATCTGCGTCCACGCGGCGTCCTGCTTGTCCGCTGATCCCGGTGCCCGCGCCCCGCGCACCACGTAGGGCTGCGTGACCAGGGCCGTCACCGCGCCCAGCGCAAGTCCGGCGCCGGCGACGGCGAGAAGGTCAGCGGTATCGGGCGTCCCGCCCGAGCCATGCGTCAAGACCAGCAGGCAGGCAGGCTCCCCCGCCGGCTGGTCGATGGTGACGCGGGCAGGTCCTGCCGTCGTCTCGATCGTGGTTTCCATCAAGTGCAACGGTACTGGAGTCCTACCTGATACCCGGACCGACTCAGGACAAGAGCTTGACCTCCCCGGACAGGTGAATTTACGCTCACGACATTGTGATTAACGTGGCCGAAATCTCTGCGCACGCCCATGGGGACGGTTCCGCGCAGCTCCCTCATGGGCAGCGCCACGATGCCAGCCCCTTGCTGGCCCGCGACGGGGTCGTGAGCGTTGACGGCCACCCGGTCTGCGCGTCGTGCGGAGCGGCGGTCGCGCCGCGTGATGCGAGCCGCTGGGAGCACGTGCCCGAGGGCAGTCCATTTCCCCGCAGGTCGCGCTGGTTCTCCCCGGTGACCTGGCGGGAGCTGCGCGCCATGCGCAGCTACCGGGACTTCACGCAGCGGTACCCGTGGACGGTCCGCCCGGAGTTGTGCGGCGGGGTCATCACCACGCAGGCGGACTGGGCGGAGGGCACCCAGCGGCTGCGCGACTACCACGGGCAACTATCGGCCGTACGCCGCCGCCGTCGGCTTCCGCCTGGCGAGAACCCCCACCTGGAGCTTGTCCATGTGCTCGCGGGAGGCGCGCGGGTCGCGTGGGAGGCTGTTCCTGGTGGCATGCGCACCGTGCTGGACCTGCCTGCCCGCCGCCGCGAGCTGGCGGCCGTGTTCGCGAGCGCGGTCCCGGGCTCCCAGGCGCTGACGGCCCTGGCCGCCTGCGGACCGCTGCTGGAGTGCGGCGCGGGCACCGGCTACTGGGCGGCGCTGCTGGCCGATCGCGGGGCAGACGTTCTCGCGACCGATATTTCACCCCCGTTTTCCCGAACGAGTAGTGCCGACTCCCCTGCCGACGCCCACGCCGCGAACGATGCGGTCACGGCCAACGGACCAGGCCCAGCCGGACATCGGCTGTGGACAGATGTTCTGTCATCCGATGCCGTGAGCGCGGTGCGCGAGTACCCGGATCGGGTGCTGTTCCTGTGCTGGCCGCCGTTCGACGACGACTTGGCGAGCTACACGGCGCTGCGCGCCTACCGGGGCGACGTACTGGCGTACGTCGGCGATGAGCCGGGCGGCGCGACCGGGACCGTGCGGTTCCACCGGGAACTCGCGCTGAACTGGAGCGTTGCCGAGCAGGTGGCGTTGCCGAACTGGCCGGGCCGTCGAAACCGGCTGGTGGTGTGCCGCAGGAACGCGTCGAGGCGGGCACTCGCCGAGCGTGACCGCTGCCCGGAATGCAAACGCTTCCTGCCGACGGGATCCGCGGGCCGGTGCGACCGCTGCTTCACCCGGCACCCGCCCGCGATGGCACTCCAGGTGAACGGGCATCGCGTCGAGTACCCGCCGGACGTGGTCGCCGCGATGCCCGAGGGACTGCGTCGCGCCTTCGAGCGCAGCCCTTCCCTACTGTGGCCGCTGACGTTAAAGGTCCGGGGTGGCAGGGCAACCACGGCCCTGCGCTGGCTGGCTACTTGAGCAGCGGGGCCAGGAACTGGCCGGTGTAGCTCTTGTCGGTCGCGGCGACCTTCTCCGGGGAACCGGTGACGAGGACCATTCCACCGCCTGAGCCGCCCTCGGGACCCATGTCGATGATCCAGTCTGCCGTCTTGATCACGTCGAGGTTGTGCTCGATGACGATCACCGTGTTGCCGTTGTCCACTAGCCGGGTGAGCACGCCGAGCAGCTTGCGGATGTCCTCGAAATGCAGGCCGGTGGTCGGCTCGTCGAGCACGTAGATAGTGCGGCCGGTAGAACGCCGCTGCAGTTCCGAGGCGAGCTTTACGCGCTGCGCCTCGCCGCCGGACAAGGTCGTGGCGGGCTGGCCGAGACGGACGTAGCCAAGGCCGACGTCAACGAGGGTCTTCAGGTGCCGGTGGATCGCCGGGACCGCCTCGAAGAACGACGCGGCCTCCTCGATCGGCATGTTCAGGACCTCAGCGATCGACTTGCCCTTGAAGTGCACCTGCAGCGTGTCGGTGTTGTACCGGGCGCCATGGCAGACTTCGCACGGCACGTACACGTCAGGCAGGAACTGCATCTCGATCTTGATCGTCCCGTCCCCCGAGCAGGCCTCGCAGCGGCCGCCCTTGACATTGAACGAGAACCGGCCCTGCAGGTAGCCACGGACCTTGGCCTCGGTTGTCGCGGCGAACAGCTTGCGTATGTGGTCAAAGACGCCGGTGTAGGTGGCGGGGTTGGACCGCGGGGTGCGCCCAATCGGCCCCTGATCGACGTGCACGACCTTGTCCAGGTGCTCGATGCCGGTGACCGTCTTGTGCTTGCCGGGGACGGTGCGGGCATTGTGCAGCTCGCGGGCGAGAACCTGGTACAGGATGTCGTTGACCAGCGTGGACTTTCCGGAACCTGACACTCCGGTGACGGCGACGAGGCAGCCAAGCGGAAACGCGACATCCACGCTCTTCAGGTTGTGCTCGGCCGCGCCCTTGACGATGACCTCGCGGCCCTTGGTCGGCGTGCGCCGGGTCTTCGGGACGGCGATCTCCTTGCGCCCAGCCAGGTACGCGCCGGTCAGCGACGTCTGCGACTCCAGCAGTTCCTCGACGGTCCCGGAGACGACGACATGGCCGCCGTGCTCGCCGGCGCCGGGACCGATGTCGACGACCCAGTCGGCGGCGCGGATGGTGTCCTCGTCGTGCTCCACGACGATGAGCGTGTTGCCCATGTTGCGCAGCCGCAGCAGCGTGTCAAGCAGCCGCTGGTTGTCCCGCTGGTGCAGTCCGATCGACGGCTCGTCCAGCACGTACAGGACGCCGACGAGGCCGGAGCCGATCTGGGTGGCCAGCCGGATGCGCTGGGCCTCCCCGCCCGCCAGCGTGGCGCTCGCCCGGTCCAGGCTCAGGTAGTCCAGGCCCACGTCGAGCAGGAATCCCAGCCGGGCATTGACTTCCTTGAGGATGAGCCGGGCAATCTGCTGGTCCCGGTCGGAAAGGTCGAGGCTGAGCAGGTTCTTCGCGAGCTCGCCAATCGGCTGAGCGCACAGGGCGGAGATCGACTTGCCGTCGATGGTGACGGCGAGCGAGACCGGCTTGAGGCGCGCGCCCTTGCACGACGGGCAGGGCACCTCGCGCATGAAGCCGGCGAACTTCTCCCTGCTGGAGTCCGACTCCGCCTCGGCATGCCGCCGCTCGACGTAGGAGATCGCGCCCTCAAAGCTCGTGTAGTACGAGCGCTCCCGGCCGTACCGGTTCTTGTACCGGACGTGGACCTGGGTGTCGTGGCCCTTGAGCAGCGCCGTCTGCGCCTTCTTCGGCAGCCGCTCCCATGGGGTATCCAGCCGGAACCCGATCGTGTCGGCGAGCGCCTCGATCAGCCGGTCGAAGTAGTCGCTGACGTGACCGCCGGCCCACGGGGCGATCGCGCCCTCCGCGAGCGACTTGCTCCCGTCGGGGACGACTAGCTCGGGATCCACCTCCAGCCGGGTGCCCAGGCCGGTGCAGTCCGGGCAGGCGCCCCACGGGGAGTTGAACGAGAACGACCGCGGCTCCAGCTCGTCGAACGACAAGTCGTCATACAGGCAGGCCAGGTGCTCGGAGTACATCCGCTCCCGGTGCGGGTCGTCCTCCGGCAGGTCCACGAAGTCGACGATGATGACGCCACCGGCCAGGCCCAGGGCGGTCTCGACGGAGTCGGTTAGGCGCCGCCGGGCGGTGTCCTTGACCGCGAGCCGGTCGATGATGACCTCGATGTCGTGCTTCTCGTACTTCTTCAGCGCGGGCAGCGCGCCCTTGTCACCGGTCACCTCATCGAGCCGGATGACGGTGCCATCGACCCGCGCCCGGGAGTACCCCTTGGCCTGGAGCTCCTTGAGCAGCTCGCCGTACTCGCCCTTGCGGCCGCGGACGACCGGGGCGAGAACCTGAAACCGGGTGCCTTCCTCAAGCTCCATCATGCGATCGACGATCTGCTGCGGGGTCTGCCGGGCGATCGGCCGCCCGCACAGCGGGCAGTGTGGCTTGCCGACCCGGGCATATAGCAGTCGCAGGTAGTCGTAAACCTCGGTGATCGTTCCGACTGTGGACCGGGGGTTGCGGCTGGCCGCCTTCTGGTCGATCGACACCGCCGGGGAAAGCCCGTCGATGAAGTCGACATCGGGCTTGTCCATCTGCCCCAGGAACTGCCGGGCATAGGCGGACAGCGATTCCACGTACCGGCGCTGGCCCTCGGCGAAGATAGTGTCGAACGCGAGGCTGGACTTCCCCGACCCGGACAGCCCGGTGAACACGATCATGGCGTCACGCGGCAGGTCGAGGGACACGTCCTTGAGGTTGTGCTCGCGTGCGCCGCGAACGACGAGCCGGTCAGCCACTACGCGCTCTTCTCTGCTTCAGTCTTCGGGAAGGGACCACCGCCATGCTAGCGAGTTGATCAGACATTCGAGTGATGTCATCGAAACGAACCCGCCCGGCTGATGGATTATTCCGGTGCCGCCAGCCAGTCCCCCGTTGGGCCAGCCACCCTTCCAGGGTACGTCAGGCGGGCTGCCCGCGCCTTGCGTAGACGATGGCGAGGATCCCGCTAGCGAGCAGCAACAGGCCCGCCAGGAAGTTCAGGGCGGTGGCCCCGCCGAACTGGAAGCCGGCCGTGACGAACTGCAGCAGGCTGAAGAAGGCCGTCAGGGACCAGCCAGCCACTACCGCGCCACCGACGGCTCGGTCCCAGATGCCCACCGCGTACACCGCCATGATCACCGCGACGACCAGCCCTCCGACTCCGAACTCGACCGCGGGGTAGTCCCGGGACAAGACGTTGCCAACGCCGTTCCAGCCGAGGTCGATCCGGTGGAGCGAGAAGCTGGGCGAGCAGGCCCGTCATCGCACCGGATCTCACCGGCGGCGGCGGGTCCTTGGCCAGGACGCCGCGCGGGCCTCCCGCATCGTGCGGGCCACCAGGCCGGCCCGCTCCGCATCCGGGACCTGCGCCGGGAACAGCACCTCCTTGACGGCCACCTCACGGTCGAGAACCTGATCATGGCCGCGCCACACCCGGCCCATGCCGCCCTGCCCAACCGGCTCAACCAGCCGGAATCGCCCACCGATTAGGGTGCCCGCCCCATTCGCCATACAGCGATCATAAAAGCCGCTCATCCGCACACAAAACCGATTGTGAATGTGACGCGCACTTGTGACCTGCATTGGCAGAAAACGTCGCAGCGCCCCCATCTACCAGCCGGGGAACGCTAGACCGCGTGCACCGCCTCAGCATGGCTCACGTCCCACATCCACAGGTCGGGGCCGGGGTCGGTGAGCGTTCCGCAGCGGTACCTCAGCAGGTCCCGCTGCTCGGTGACGCGAAGCTCGGCGGGGACATGGCGGGGCGCGCGGAATGCGGCGTCCACGTTGTAGTACGCCTCCCCATTGACGTAGTAGTCGCGGCGAAAGTCGGTCCGCCACTGGGAATTCGGCCCCCACCCGCGCGACTCGTCGACCGCGACCCGGTTCCGCCGCCACCATGCCCAGTACAGCGAGGACCGCGCGGCGACCTGCGGGTCGAGCCACCGGGCCCCGGCCCGAACCGTGACCCCGGCGCGCGCGAGCAGCAGCGATCCCACGAGGAACCCGGGCCAGTTCTCCTCCACAAGCACGGGCGGCTCATCGGGGTCATCCGCCGCCTGCACGGCGACGATCTCGTGAAAGAACGGGTGAAAAGCCTCCTCGGCAATTTCCACCCCGCCGATTTCCCTGCAGAACGTCCCGTACGCGCTTTCATCAGGAAGCGTCCCAGTCCAGCCGGGCGGCTCACCATGATCCGGCTGGTCCTGCTCCCGTTCCGGCACTTGCTGGAATGGCGCGATCAGCACGTCGAGCACGCGAGTCAATGCGTACAGTGCCTGCAGCGGGGTGTAGTTGTCATGGTCGTTCGGTATAGGGATGTTCATGGCGCCTGCCCGCCCGATCTGGCGCAGTTCCGCGACCGACCGGGGATTCGCCTCGACCCACGGCAGGAGCACTTCGTCTGCCCACGCTTCGCCGCCGTAGCCGAGTAGCTCCTGGTACAAGGCTCGCCACGGCACGTAACGGAAGCGCAGCGCTATCCCCATAGATGATTAGGCGGGATCATGGGCCTTTAGTGTGCCACCGATCGCGCCTGCCCGCACGCAAATCATGTCACCTCCGGTAATGACCCCACCGGGGCCGGGCGTGTCCGCACCCGATGTCGCTACCCTCAATCCGTGAGGCATAACCGTCCACCGTCGTTGTCTTGGCGGGGCACGCCAGCGCTGCTCTACTCGCCGTGATTAGCCGGTTCATGAACGTGTCGCTCGTCCGGCCCGGCGACAACGAGGACGCCGCGTCCACCTTGCGCCGGGCTGCGGGGATCTCCGAGGTCATCGACTCGGCCCGCGGCTTCTACCCTGGATCGCTAGCGCAGACCCCGGATGGCGCGTCCGTCCCGCTGCTCGGCTAGGGTCACGATCTGGAGCCTGCGGGTGCCGCCCTACCAGCGCAGCGCCACGCCGGACTAGATTCTTACCGTGACCTACACCGGAGAAGTTACGGTCGGCGGACCGGCCGACACGCGGGAGATCGACGGCATCACGCTGATGAAGATCGCCGTCGGGCCAATGAACAACAACGCGTACCTGCTGCGCGACAACGCCACGGGGCAGGCGCTGCTGATCGACGCGGCCGCCGAGCCGGGACGGCTGATCGAGGCGATCGGCGGCACCACGGTGGAGAAGATCGTGACCACGCACCAGCACGGGGACCACTGGGGAGCGCTTGCCGAGGTCAAGGCCGCGACCGGCGCGGTCACCGTCGCGCACCCGCTGGACGCCCCTGGCATCCCGGTCACCTCCGATGAGCTCGTCGATGATTCATGCGTGGTCCGCTTCGGCGGCGTGGAGCTGCAGGCCATCCACCTGACCGGCCACACCCCCGGCAGCATCGCCTTGCTGCTGCGGGCCGGCGACCGGCCGCACTTGTTCACTGGCGACTGCCTGTTCCCCGGCGGTCCTGGGAGGACAACACAACCCGATCAGTTCAACAGCCTCATGACTGGCCTAGAGGACAAGGTTTTCGGCCCTCTGCCCGACGACACTTGGATCTACCCTGGTCACGGCAACGACACCACCCTAGGCGCGGAGCGCCCGCACCTCGAGGAATGGCGCGCCCGGGGCTGGTAGTAGGGCTGCGGCCGAAATATCGCAGAAACACGCCGCGGGACTCCCTGAAACGCCTTTGACCTGGGGTCCAAGTCCGCCAGCCCGACTTCAGTTCTCGGAACGGTCGTACCTGGACACCAGGATCAGCGCCGCGACGAAGACTGCGACCATGCCGATCAGCAGGGCGAGTTCCGGCGTGCTCGCGGTGGTCTCGCTGCTGAGCACAAACAGCACCTTCCTGATCACCGCGACCAGGCCGACCGCCAGCAGCGGCTGGGTCACCAGGTGGTGGGCGCGCAGCGACAGCACGACCGTGTGCATGATCTCCACCAGGATCAGCACGAGCAGCACCCGGTTGAGCAGGTTGACCGCCGCGGTCTCCACCGAGCCATGCATTGTGTCGCGGAAGAAGTCGACGACGCCAAGGAGGAGCACCGCGGCGGCCATGGCGATAAGCAGTACGCCGACCATGACCGAGATCAAGTCCTGCGCGTGCTCGAGCGCCCAGATCGCGCCGACCACGCCGCGCGGGTGGTCCTTCTGCTCGCCCGCCTCGGGCACCTTCTTCTCGGGTACCTCGGACAATTCGGCTCCCTTCCGCAGCTAAGGTAGCGAGATCGTAACAGATCGGGCAGCGGTGGCCTGGCCGGGCGTGTCCCCGGCGGTCCTGGGAGGACACCACGCCCACCTGGAGGAATGGCGCGCCCGGGGCTGGTAAAGAGGACGCGAGCGCGGCAGGCTACGAGTCGGGGGCTCAGCTCGGGGGCGGGCATCGGCGCAAAGCCGTAAGCCGGTCCCTTCGTTTTGCTGCCCAGCCTCAGAGCCAGGCCGGCAAAAGTTCGTCAGTCGATGCCTGGGACTGTGCCTAGTGCGCCGCCGCCGGTTGGGCCTGCAATGCCAGGGGACCCGGCGTGGCTTCGGGTTTCCAGCCGTCATCCTCTTCCTTGGTGCAGGTGCCGTCGCCGTAGGGCATCTCGCCGCCGTCCTCAACGAACAGCTCCTGTGTACCATCTGTGAGGTCGCAAGTCTCTGCCATCGTGTCGGTGTCTGCACTATCCGGCGAGCCCAGCTTGACCATCTGAGTGATCGGGTACCAGGCGAGCCCCTTCCCCACGAAGGTCTGCATCCAACTGGAGCATGACCTCGTTGGGTGAGCTATCCCGACCTCGATGTCAGCCCCGAAAACGCCGAACAGGCAGTCGCCTGAGTCCGCTTTAGCGCTGGCATTCGAGCTGACAGCTAGCGTGCTAGATGTCGCCTGCGGAGATGATGAACAGCCGGACACCAGCACGCCTGCCGTCACTGCGAGCATCCCCGCCCCGGCGAGTGCCTTGTTCAAGTGGTCCCCTTCACAGCGCTCTTGCAATGACCGCAGCCTTGATGACGGTCACCAGAAGGTCAATGGCTGGCGCAATTGTAGCCATGATGCGGCATAATCTGTCAAACGCAGTGGGACATCTGGCTGCTTGCAATGCCTGTGCCGCAAGCACGGATCAAAAGGTACTGGCCGTGGCCCGCCAGGTGCCCCGAACGACCCACAACGGCCATCGGTCGCCACCGCGCCACGGACTCCACGGCCCTAGCCTAAGTCGCAGTGGCTTGGAGACGTGACCGCAAGGTCGGCACGCCGGGGCCGTCAAGCTCAGCCAGGTACGGTACGCGGCCGGCCATGCTCATCACAAGCGCGAGGGTCGATCCGCTGACAACAAGCGTCTCGGCGGGGGTGCTGCCGCAGTGCTCGGCCAGCCGTCGCTGGTTGTGCACGTCAGGGCGGAAACGCGCGGTGAGCATGCGGAACGAGACGCCCAACCGCTAACCCCTCGCCATCGAAGCTGATCGCAGGGCCGCGAAACTCGGTACCGAGGAAGCCGACTGTGCCGCCCGCGACTACATGCTCTACGCCGCCGGAATCACGGCTGGCGGCCAAGCCGCTAGGGTAGGGAGCGTCATCCGGCGCGAGGAGCCGGGACGGTAACTGCGGCCCGACCGGGCGGCGCTCTTGCGGAGGGACGCGATGGCTACCCCCTACTCCTGGATCGACGACTTCCCGGCCCAGATCACCGCCGAGGAGTACGAGGCGCTGCCTGAGGAGTTCTGCCAGACCATCGAGGTCATTGACGGGCACATCGTCAAGTGCGAGAGCCCGTCACGGCTGCACAACCGGGTCGCGCTCAACCTCACGGTCACCTTCAAGGAGAACCGCAAGCCCGAGCCATGCCTGATGGTCGACACCGACATCGACGTGCGCATCACCGACGTGCCGCTGAACGTACGCCAGCCGGACGTCACCGTCTCCCGTTGCATCCCCGACGACCAGCGCCTGTACAGCAGCGACGTCGTCCTCGTCGTCGAGGTCGTCTCCCCCGACAGCTCGCTCAAGACCGACACCGTCGAGAAGAAGGCCGCCTACGCCGACGCCGGCATCCGGTTCTACCTCATCGTCTTCCTCAACGCGGCCAAGGACGGCATCGACCGGATCGAGGAGTACTGGCTGGACCCCACCGGCGCCTACCGCCTCGTCCAGCTACACACCCGGCGCCTCACGCTGACCGAGCCCATCCCGGTCGACATCCCCTTCGCCGGCCTCAGCGCAATCTAGCAAACCGCAGCAGACAGGGGCCTCTACGTTGGCTGCGCCATGTCGATCCACCCGGCCCGGCTACTCCCTCTCCGCGCACGCCGCCAGCATGAGCGCCGCAGAGACGACACAAACGTGCCCGCGCTTCAGCATGCCCGATATGCCGCTTCAAAGGAGTTCGCCGCAGATATCACGAAGACACCCGTGGTGACCTGGTAAACACTCGGCAGGAGCCGCGGGCCAGCGAGTTGCTTGGCAACTAGGCCGCCACGTGGCTGGCGGTTGCCTTGGCCCTGGCCGTGGTGATGAGGATGCCGAGGACTGCCACGGTGACGCCGTAGGCGGCGATGAGCCACCAGCCGGCGTGGGTGGCCGCGGCGAGCCGGGCGGGGTTGCTGGGGCCGACGGCCGCGAGCGTGGCGCCGGCGATGGCGACGCCTATGGTGGTGCCGACCTGGCGTGTGGTTGAGTTCACTCCTGCGGCCACGCCTGCCTGCGCGATGGGCATGCCGGCCACGGAGGTGGCGGTGATGGGCGAGCCCACCGCCGAGTTTCCCAGGCCCATGGCCGCGTAGGCGACCAGCAGCAGGGGAATCGGCGTGGTGAGCGTGACCGTGGCCAGGATGACGCCCACGGCGGCGAGGGCCAGGCCGGCGAGGATAAGGCACGGCCGTGCGCCGTGGCGGGCCAGGACCCGGCCGCCCAGCGGTCCCCAGATCAGGCTGACGATGGCGAGCGGCAGGACGAGCAGCCCGGTCTGCAGCGGGCTGTACCCGCGGGCCTCTTGCAGGTAGATGCTGTTGAGGTAGAGGAACGAGCCGAGGGCGGCGAACGCGACCACGGCGATGACGTTCGCCCCGGAGAACGGGATGCTACGGAAGAAGCGCAACTCAATTAGGGGGTCGACGCGGCGCGGCTCGTAGGTGAGGATGCCGGCCAGCGCGGCGGCAGCCAGCACGACGACGACGACGATCGGAGCGCTCGTCCAGCCGAGCGAGGGGCCCTCGATGATCGCGAAGGTGAGCGCGGCCAGCATCACCGCGACGAGCACCTGGCCCATAGGGTCAAAGCGGCGCGGCCTGCCGGCCTTGGACTCCGGCAGGACTCGCGTGGCTACGATCGCGGCGGCCAGGCCAATAGGAACGTTGATGACGAAGATCCACCGCCAGCCCAGCGACGACCCGACGAGAGCGCCGCCGACGACGGGTCCCAGCGCGAGGGCGAGGCCGGTGACTCCCGCCCAGACCCCGATCGCCCTGGCCCGCTCGGCGCGGTCGGGGAAGGTGTTGGTGATGATCGACATGGCGACGGGGTTCAGCATGGATCCGCCGAGCGCCTGGACGGCGCGAAACGCGACAAGCCAGCCGAGGCTGGGCGCCAGGGCGCACAGGGCCGAGCCGCAGACGAACGTGACCAGGCCGACCCGGAAGACCAGCTTGCGGCCGACGCGGTCGGCAACCGAGGCCGAGAACATCATGAAGGCCGCCAGGACCAGCGTGTAGGCGTCGATGGTCCACGACAGTCCCGACACGCTGGCGTGGAAGTCCCGGCCGATCGACGGCAGGGCGACGTTGACCGCCGTCATGTCGATGCCGACCAGCAGGACGCTCACGCAGCACACGCCCAGCGCGACCGCGCGTTGCCGTGAGGTGAGGCCGGCCGCCGGCGCCTGGACGTCGCTGGTGGCGCTTCGCATCGCTCACCCGCCTTCCCGATAGTTAGTACGTGATACGTACAATTTAGTTGATCTCACGTACTAAATCAAATACGCTGAGGGCATGGAAGAAACCCGGCGCCCGGCGCGCGTGCCCGCTGACCTAGGGATCGTGGACGGCCTGGTTATCCTGTCCTTCCTCGTTCAGGAGGTCATCGCCACGGCGGCCGCCAGCTTCGGCCTGTCGGTCCTGCAGGGCCGACTGCTTGCCGTGCTGCGCGACCGCGAGCCGACTATGGCGGAGCTATCGCGCCTGCTCGGCCTGGACAAGTCGAGCACCACGGGACTGGTCAGCCGGGCCGAGACCCGCAGCCTGGTTCACCGGGCCCAGGTCCCCGAGGACGGCCGGGCATTCCGCGTCGTGCTCACCGACGAGGGCCGGCGGCTTGCCGAGGCGCTCATGGCCAAGGTGGACACGCAGGTGACCGCGCTCACGGGCGAGCTCAGCGACACCAACCGGCACCGGCTCTCGCTGCTGGCCAGCCAGGTCATCCACCAGCATGCCGCCGCCCACGGAATCGACTTCTCCGCCGGGATGGCCCCGTAACGCCGGAAACACCAGCGGGCGCGCGTAGCGGGTCTCTGTGACGCCGCCGAGGGACGGCAGGCGGTTGTCGGTGCCGTCTGGCTTCCAGCCGGCGATCTCGTAGAAGCGGCGGGCGCGGGCGTTCGTGTCGAGGACCCACAAAACGGCCTTCTCATAGCCGGCCACCGTCAATTCGGTGACGGCCGCGTCCATCAGGGACCGTCCCGTTCCCGTCGACCAGTGGGCGGGGTCGACGTAGATCGCGTACAGCTCCCCGGCCTGCCCCGCGCTGCCCGCGTCCGTGAACCGCGGGAGATTCCCCGTCGGGCCCGCGGGGGCGAGGGTGAGAGCGTGGACTGCCCGTTCTGGCCCAAAGGACGCATAGCCCACCACGGCAGGACCGCCGTCCGGGACGGCCACCAGGGTCCTGCGCCAGGGGGCTAGCTTGGGCGGCTCGCAGGTGCCGGAGGTCGCGCGGTCAAGGTAGGCCTGCCCGATCAGCCCGGTGTAGGCCGCGCGCCAGCTAGCGCGGCGGACCGCCTCGATCGCCGCGTGGTCACGCGCGACGGCGTCCCTGATCGAGATCACGCTGCAAGACTAGTACTGAGGCATGATGTACTTAAGCGGTTTAGCCGCGATGCGCCAAGGCTGGAGGACGAAGAGCGAATGAGTAGCGACAGGTTTCCTGACGGGTTCCTGTGGGGCGCGGCGACGGCCGCCTACCAGATCGAGGGTGCGGCGACGGAGGACGGGAAGGGGCCGTCCATCTGGGACACCTTCAGCCACACGCCGGGCAAGGTCTACGAGGGGGAGACCGGCGACGTCGCCTGCGACAGCTACCACCGCTACCCCGAGGACATCACCCTGCTCAAGCGGCTGGGCGTGGGCGCCTACCGGTTCAGCGTCTCGTGGCCGAGAATCTTGCCCAAGGGGCGCGGCGACGTGAACTCCGCTGGCCTCGACCACTATAGCCGACTAGTCGACGCTCTTCTGGAGGCCGGCATCGCGCCGGTGCCGACGCTCTACCACTGGGACCTGCCGCAGGCGCTGCAGGACGAGTTCGGCGGCTGGGCGAGCCGGGACATCGCACAGGCCTTCGCGGACTACGCCGAGGTCGTCACCGGGGCCCTGGGCGACCGGGTGCGCCGTTGGATCACGCTGAACGAGCCGTGGGTTGTCTCCAACGTCGGCTACCGGTTTGGACGGCACGCGCCGGGCCACGAGTCGGGCGCCGAGGCCGTCGCGGCCAATCACCACCTGCTGCTGGCGCACGGCCTGGCGGTGAGCGCGATCCGCGCGGCCAGCCCGACGCCGACCGAGGTCGGCATCACGCTGAACCTGGGCGTGTCGCGGCCGACGTCGCCGGCCGCGGCGGACATAGCCGCCGAGATGGAAGCCGCGCACAACGGCGTCTACCTCGGGCCGATCTTCGCCGGGGCTTACCCGGAGCGGCTGAGGGCGGACTGGTCACCGGCTCATGCGCCCGGCCTGGTCCACGACGGGGACTTCGCGGTGATCGGGACGCCCATCGACTTCCTCGGGGTCAATTTCTACTTCCCCGGGTACGTGGGCGTGGCCGCGGCCGACGGGGAGCTGCGGGCCGATGAGCGACCGATGGGAGGGGACGGCTACGTGGATGTCCGGCCGACCGGGCTGCCAGTCACCGCCATGGACTGGCTGGTTGAGCCGACGGCGCTGCACGAGCTGCTGACCCGGGTGGTGGGGCCGGCGGTAGGCGACCTGCCGGTCTACATCACCGAGAACGGCTCAGCGTGGTATGACTACGTGAACCAAAACGGCGAGGTCGTGGACACCGAGCGGCTGTCGTACCTGCGCAGCCACGTGGGTGCCGTCAGGGACGCGATCGCCGACGGGGTAAACGTGCGCGGGTACTTCGCCTGGTCGCTGCTGGACAACTTCGAGTGGGCCGAGGGGTACGCCAAGCGGTTCGGGCTCGCATTCGTCGACTTTTCGACACAGCGGCGGATCCTCAAGCGCAGCGGCGAGTACTACGCCCAGGTGACCCAGGCCAACGGGCTGGTGTGACGGGAAACAGGCAACCGACAGATAGTGATCCTCATCCCCGCAGCACGCAGGCTCACGTCGGCTAGAAGCATGTTTTCCCGTCAATAGATAATCGCGGTGTGACCCTCTCCTCCTTCAACGCGGCCTCGGCGGCTGACGCCGAGGCCGCGATGCTGTCCTGCTGCGGCTCGCGCTCGTTCGCTTCCTCGATGGCGGCGGGCCGGCCGTACGCCCGCGCCGATCGGCTCCTGTCCGCGATCTCATCCGTGTTCGCCACAATGACCTGGGATGACGTGCTGGAGGCGATGAGTTCCCACCCCCGTATCGGCGAGCGGGTGTCGGGCCAGTCGGCAGCCGAGCAGTCCGGCGTGACCGACACCTCCCGCGTCGCCTTCGTCGACGCCAACCGCGCGTACGAGGAGCGGTTCGGATACGTGTTCCTCATCTGCGCGGCCGGGCTGAGCGGGCAGGAGATGCTGGCCCGGCTGCGGGAAAGGCTTTCTCATGATTTCGATACCGAACGAGCCGTGGCCCGTGCCGAGCTTCTCCAGATCACTGTCCAGCGTGCCCGCAAGCTGGCGGCGGAAGGCGCGGCATGACCGGCGAGGGCACTGGGGAAAGCCGGGACACAGAGGCTGACGCTGCCGGGAACGCCGCTGGCGCTGCAGCTGCGACGGTCTCGACGCATGTGCTCGACGCGACGGCCGGGGGCCCTGCGGCCGGGGTGGGCGTTGTCCTGGCTGGCCGCGACGCCGCCGGCTCGTGGCGGGTTGCCGAGTGCGGGGTAACCGACGCCGGCGGGCGGTACCGGTTCGCCGAGCCGCTGCCGAAAGGCGAGTGGCGGCTGACGTTCGGGACGGGGGCGTACTTCGAGGAGCGCGGGACCGCGTCGTTCTATCCCGAGGTGACGATCACGTTCCGGGTGAGCGTGGGACACTACCACGTGCCACTGCTGCTATCCCCGTTCGCGTACTCGACCTACCGGGGCAGCTGATGCTGGAATGTCGGTGGGGGCGGCTATCGTCGCGGTTATGTCGACAGTCTCCCGGGAGACGGCCCCCCATGCCCCGCCAAGCGTGCGCTGGACCGCCGAGGCCGTGCTCGCGCTCGCGCCGGATGAGTCGTCCCGCAAGGCCGCGTCCGGGCTGGCCCGGCCAGCCAGGTGGAGCGATACGGGGACGACCCCCGATCTCGTCTGGGGGCTGTGCGCAGGGTCGGCGTCGAGCCGGTACCAGATTGTCGTGGAGATATCCGGCCCCGCCTACAAATGCTCCTGTCCGTCCCGGAAGTTTCCCTGTAAGCACGCGCTCGGGCTGCTGCTGGCGTGGGCCAACGGGCAGGTGCCCGACCGGGCCGAGCCGTCGGACTACGCGGCCGCGTGGGCCAGCGAGCGGCGCATCCGGGCGCAGAAGGCGGCGGCCCGGACGGTCCCCCGGGCTGGCGCTAGCACCGGGGACTACTCCCCAGCGGACGCCGAGGCCGCGCGCAAGCGGGATGAGGCAGCGCAGGCCCGCCGTGCGCAGCGGCAGGAGCGGGTCGCCAGCGGGCTGTCGGAGCTGGGGGAATGGCTGCGTGACCAGGTGCGGGTCGGGCTGCCCGCCTCGGTTGGTGCCGGTACTGGCCGCAGGTCAGGGGGCGGCAGCGGGGCTGGCGACGGGCGGCACGCGGACATGATCGCGGCGCGGATGAACGACGCGATGGCGAGCGGGGTTGGCGGCATGCTGCGGGACCTGTCTGGAGTCCCGCTGTCTGGTGAGGGCTGGCCGGACCGGCTGCTAGCCGGGTACGCGCAGCTCCACCTGCTGGTCCGGGCCCATCGAGCGGCTCGATGAGCTGCCATCGGGCCTGGCGGCGACCGTCCGGTCCCGGATCGGGTACACCACCGGCAGGCAGCAGGTGCTCGACCAGCCTCCGGTGCCCGATCGCTGGGTCGTGACCGGGGTGCGCGACTCATCCGAAGCGACCGTGCCCACCCGGCGGATCTGGCTGCGCGGGCGCTCGCGGGCGCGCTCGGCCCTGCTGCTGGCGTTCGCGGTCAACGGCACCTGGTCCGACCCGGATATCGCCCTGCTGCCGCTGGGCAGCGAGATCGACGCCGACGTGCACTACTATCCCGCCGATCCGCCGCAGCGCGCCCTCCTCGGCGAGCGGCGGACGGCGCCGGCCCCCGGCGGGGGTGCCCCGCAGCCCGGCGACGTCGAGGGGCTGCTCGCCGGCTGGGCGGCCGGCCTCGCGGCGGACCCGTGGCTGACGACCTGGCCCGCGCTGCTGTGCGGGACGCCGGTCGCGCCCGCGCTCGGCACACCCGCGCTAGACACAGGGCCGTGGCATCTCGTGGACCCGGCCGGCACTGCGGTGCCGCTGCGGTATTCCGAGTCACTGTGGACGCTGCTCGCCGTCTCCGGAGGCAACCCGGTCACGGTCGCGGGCGAGTGGACACCCGCTGGCCTCACCACGCTGACAGTGTGGCACGACGGCCAGGCGGTGGCCCTTTGAGCGCCACACCGGAAACCACTGAGCCACCAAGCACTCCCCCAGCAAGCACTCCCCCAGCAAGCACTGAGCCAGTAAGCACTGAGCCAGCAAGCACTGAGCCAGCAAGCACTGCGGCGAGCGGGATTCCGTATGAGGACCTCGTGACGGCGGCGACCGTGGGGCTGTCCGCCGCCCTTGCCCTATGGCCCAGCTGACCAGTCCGGCGTTCCGGGTGACCAGGCGGATGCCCTGCTTGAGGCGGCGGCCCTGCATGTCGCGGCCCGCCGGGCAGGCGTGCTACCGCCGCGCGGCGTGGCCGCTCCCCCGCCGATGCAGCCCGACGAGGCGCCCGGGCTTCCGCCGCGTGCCGCCCACGTGCTGCGACAGGCCATGAAGGACACCGGGCTGCTGGCGGACCTGCTGGCGGCGACAGCCGACGCTGGCTACCGTGCCCCTGCCCCGCTGCTGCCGGCCCTGCTGGACGCCGCCTGCCGGACGGTGGCGCTGCGTCCCGCGGTGAAAGCAACGCTCGGCTCACGCGGCCGGTGGCTGGCCGCGCACCGGGCCGAGTGGGAGCGGATCGCTGACCTGGCGCCAGATGCCGGCGAGGCCGGGAATGAAGCGGCCACCGATCCACGCGGGTGGGAGACGGGAAGCCGCGCCGAGCGGGTCGCCTACCTGGCGGTGCTGCGGCAGCGCGACCCGCTGGCCGGACGCGAACTGCTCGCCGCGGGGTGGTCGCGAGAGACCGCCGAGGAGCGAGCGCAATTGCTGGCCGTGATGTCCGATGAGCTGTCCCTCGCCGATGAGGAGTTCCTGGAGGCGGCGCTCGACGACCGGGCCGCCGGGGTCAGAGCCGCCGCGCGCAGCCTGCTCGCCCGGCTGCCACAGTCCGCGTTCCGCCGGCGCGCGGCTGCTCGGGCCGCCGCGGTGCTTCGGCTGGCATCCGACGGGCGGCGGCGGTGGCTGGAGGTCACCCTGCCAGACGACCAGCCCGACCCGCGGCTCATCCGCGACGGGATCACGGGCAGCCCGCCCGGGACCAGTGTCGGCACGCGGGCCTGGCTGCTCACCCATCTCGTCGCGGCGGCACCGCTGCAGCAGTGGTCGTGCCGGCTCCAGATGAGCGCCCGTGACATCCTGGCGCTGGAAATCAGGCACGCTCCCGACCTGGCCGAAGGCAGTGCCGCCGTGGCGGGCGCCGCCGCCACCACCAGCGATGCTGCCCGGACGGATACTGCCGGGAAGAGCAAAGGCGCGACTGGAGACTTGTCGGTGGAAGTTCACGCCGGCTGGCGGCTCGCGGCAGTGCGCCAGGGCAGCGCCGAATGGGCGATGGCGCTGCTGTCCGGCGACGGGCCACTGCTGGCACCCGGCTGGCCTGAAGCGGCGTGGGCGGGGAACCACGAACTGGCGGCGCTGCTCGACCCGGCCACCCGCGCGTCGCTGGCCACCGGCTTCTTCGCCCGCCTTACCCGGGCGGCCCGTGAGCTGGAGGGCACGAAGTCCGGCGGTCGCGCGTCGGCGACGACGATCGCCGAGCTCACCGCGTGGCCGGGGCCGTGGCCCGACGCCGTGGCCGATCACGTGCTCGCCATGGTGGCGGCCAGTGTCTGCGCGCAGGGATCGGCCCGGGCCTTGCAGGGCCTGCTCGCCTCGGCCGGGCGCAACATCCCGGTCACCGGCCCCCGGGACTACTCCGCCGAGCTCATCCGGCTAGCCCACAGGCCAGACTGTGCCTACCCCTGGCTGGCGGTCCTGCGCCGGGCCGCCGATACGCTGGCACTGCGCCGGGACTTCCACTCGGCAATCAGGAGTTGACGATGGCGGTTGAGAACGCGCTTGTGCTCGGTGGCGGCGGCTGTGTGCATGTCCGTGCCTGGTCCGGCGCGCCGGTCGCGCACCCAGGGCCGGGAGGGGGTCTCCCCGTCGTGCCACAGGGCCAGGAACTGGCTGCGTCCCTCGCTGATGCGGGACACGAAGGCCTTGTAGGAGATGCCGAGGGCGGCGGCCGCGCGCTGGTGGTCGTCGTACACGGCGAGGGCCGTCAGGGCGTTCCGGCTGGCCGAGGTGAGGCGCGGCCAGATCTGGGCCAGGGCGAGCCGCTCGACTAGCCGTTCCTCCGGGCCGTCGGCGGGCCGGGCGACGGCCCGCCAGTACCGCTCGAAGTTCCGCCCCGGGCCCTCAGTGCCGTCGTGGGCGAGGCCGTGCGCCATCCGGGTCAGGCTGTCCAGGGTGTGCCCGTGCCGCAGTTCATGCCGGCTGACGTGCCAGAGGCCTGCCCGGCAGGTTGGACGCAGTCCTGGCATTGCGGAACCTGTGGACAGAAGCCTGCGGGCCGCCCGCGCGGCCTGACCAGCTCCGACCAGGTTTGCCTCCCCCACGCCGCAAGGCACACCGCCCCACATCTTCGCCCAGGACCCTCGCGGACACGCCGCAGAACCGTCAGCGGCAGGACGAACACGTCCGAAGAAAGAACGTGGAGGCAAGGCCAACTTCCGCTCCGTTCGATGGTTAGCCATGTGATTAAGCCGTGAGTTAATAGTCCGAGTACCGCGCAGCACGCACAACCACTACGCGACGAGACTCGCATGTCGCGGGCGCCTGGCGCAATGGCTATGACCTATCGCGAGCAGTAAGTATTCGGAAGCCGGATGATGGGGCAGGCGGGTTCCGGTTGGCACCGCACCGGCGCGTGGCGTGGATTTTCGTTTGCTAAAGGGGCTTGCTGTGCTGCGTGTTGATTGCGGTCGGCGTGGTCCGGTGGATGGCGAGGAAGATTTCCCAGGCGAGATGCTTGCTACGGCGCGGAGGCGAGCCAAGAGATGACACGGCTGACGGGCGACCGAGGTGGCTGCCCGCGTGAATACAGATACGGGTGATATGTGCGTCAGCGCTGTTCAGGCGGCCGAGTCCGCCGCGAGCGCCCATTCGCCGATATGGGCCGGCTGGGATGCCTGCGGCTTGCTGCAGTGGGTGACCGGCAGGGTAGCGAGGTACGGTCGGCCAGAGTTCGAGGGGGTGGGTTGTCCGGCCGCCTAGTGCCGCGCTCAGAGCGTCGCACGCGACTGCGATTGACTGCTGATGTCATTGGGGTTGGAGTGGTGCATAAGGTAAGCGGCATGGCGCTCGGGACCTTCTAGTAAGAGGCACGGCACGAGCGACCCTCGGGGTAGCGTTAAGTAGCTAAATCTTACTGAGCGTCTTATGTCAGAAAATGTACCCCATATGTCCGTTACGTCATAGTTTTCCACCCCGATCTTGGGTCATTTTCTGACATATGTCGGCCTATGCCATAAACCGGTGCCCGGGGCGCCCGGCGACTGGCCCCCGCAGGCACCTGCCTGGGACCCGCATCACCGGGAGGCCGCGGCACGGGCGGACGGCCGCCGGCGCAAGGGGGCCGCGCCTCGCCCCGTCTGGAGGCACATGCAACTCCCGCGCCCGCGAGCGGCCACAGCGCCCTGATGGGCCACCGGTGACGAAGGGGCGAATGAGGTAAGCGGCATTGGGCTGGAGTACCGGGAACAGCACGTGATCATGAAAATCTATCCGGGGCGCTGTTGCCCTGGCCGCATCCCTGACGACGCAATCGATATTACCTTCCGGCCTTTCCGCCCACTTCGGGGAAGGCCGGAAGACTATTAGCGGTCGGCTATATAGTTACCTTCAGCGTCTTGCTTGCCGAGGCGGACGGAGACGGTGAGCTTGCAGCGAGACCTACGTCGGCCTGCCACCTGCCGGGAATCACGGGCAAGATGATGCCGCTCGACTTTTAATCAAGGCTAACCGCACCGATCGATGGCGCGAACTCGCCCAGGAAGCGGCGGAGGGCGATGCGGCAGTCGAACCTGGTGCGGGCCAGGTGCTGGCCGGCGGCACGCATCCGGTCGAGTTCAGCGGCGGTCAGCTTCAGCGCCCGGTCGATAGCACTGGCCAGGCTGGCCGGGTCGGCGGGCGACGCGGCCAGCCCGGTGACCCCATCGATGACCTGCTCGGCAAGGCCGCCGGATGTGGTCGCGACCACCGGGGCGGCGCCTGCGGCATAGGCTTCCAAGGGAACGCGCCCGAACGGCTCCGCGCGAGACGGGATGACAACCGCCCGCAGCGCGGGGTGGACGAGCAGGGTGCGGATCGCCGGGTCGAAGCGGGTTACCAGGGTCGCGTCCAGGTCAAGGGACTTGATACGGGACGCGAGGTGGCGCTGGTAGGCGGTTGAGCCCGGTTGGTCGGTGACCGCGGCCAGCAGTGCGTGCGGCACTTGTGCCCGGTGGTCGCGCAACTGCGCCAGCGCTTCGACAAGATCGTCCCAGCCCTTGTAGGGTTCGGCGCGACCGTAGGAGAGCAGGAATCCGTCCTTGGCGCGAGACGGCAGATCCGGCGGGCTCGGCCGATGGCAGGACCATTCGCCGGCCGTGCGCCCGTCGGGGAGGTCGAGCACCGCGTCAGCGGTCACGTGGTAGTCCTCGATCAGGTGATTGCGCATGTAGCCAGAGATGGCGGCGATGCGCCCCCCGCGACTGGCGATGTAGCGCAGGCCGTCACTCTCGAACTGGATACGGGCCTGGTTGCCTGGGTCGTGCAGCAGGCCGGTCGAGCGCGGCACGACGGCGAGCCTGGGCAAGATCTGCTCCGGCAGCAGCGGCGCCGCGCCGAGGAACGGTATGTCGAGGAAGATCACGGCGGACTGGGAGTGAGGCGGGATTTCGCCGGCCAGCACCTCGGCGGTCGAGGTGGCCAGGCGCCGGAAGGCCTGCACGTCCCCGAATCGGATCTGCCCCCCGGTGCCGTTGTCGAGTGGGCGCACGGCCGCCTTGGCCGCCTGGCAGATGCCCAGGCTTTCCCGGTGCCAGTCGCCCTGGTACTGGGGGCTGTCGCTGGCCAGGTACACGGGCATCACGACTAGGCGTATCCGCGGCGGGATCAGCCCGATCAGAGTTTGCAGGAAGCCGCGGTTGGCGTAGCCGGCCCCCGTACCTGAGCCGTAGAAGCCGTCGTGAAGCGTGACGGCGATGGTTGGCCGGTCAGTCATGCGTTATCGCTGTCGCTCGTGTTACCTATGGCCACGGAACTCGGTACTGCGCGGGTCCCGATGAGCGCCAGTCGGGCACGCATCATTTCCCTGATCACCTCGACTCCTGTCCGGTCGGTCCTGTCACGCGACGCCGCGGCCATCCGCAGGCTCGGTAGCACGTCGCCACGGAACCGCGCACAGATATACTCATGTGCCGCGTAGGCCGAAACCACCGACTCCACGAACTCCTCGTGTGCCTCAGACCGCCCGGCGAGCGTGGTGAGGGCGGGCCTGACCGCCCCGAACATGCGGACCAGGTACGCGTGGTCGCGTGTCTGCAGCCCACTGAACCCCTCGCGTACCTTTGGCGGCGCCATGGCCATCCGCACCGTGGTTTCGTAGTCGCCGGGCGCGAAGTCGCTGGCGAACTTCATCGCCGCCGCCGAACTCCGCATGAATACTGCCGCCAGCGTCAGTCCCTCGTCCGCTTCCGATATCGCCTCGACGGCCGCTGCCTGGCTGAAGCAGTTGAGGCCCACGATGACGCCCTGGATCAAGGCGAAGAACAGCTGGTGCCCGACCAGCCACCGCACGGGCGGATCGTAGGCGTCCCGCCATCCCGCCGGCTCTGGCGGAGCAGGCGACGCCGCGGCTGGCATCTCCGTCCCGCCCTGGACCACAGGCCCGGCAGCGAACTCGAGCAGCATCGCGAGCCCGCCAAAGAGCTGGTGCCACTCCCGATCGTCCAGCAGGGTCACGCCCATGCTCAGGCAGTTCTCGTAGGCGGACAGGTAAGCGAGCACCAATCCGGCCCAAAAGCCCTGGGCCGCGTCACCGCCGGACCGTCCGACCTCGAAGTAGCGATCGTGTTCTTCTTGCTCGGCCTGAGCCTGGGGGCTCAGCGGCCGATGGCCAGCAGACTGCCCGCCGGGCCGCATGGCAGGCGCCTGGCGGGGAAAGGAGCACGGGTCCGGGCCTGGTTGGCGTGCGCTCAGCTGTGCCCGAAGTTCCGCGCGCGCCTGCGGGGCACCGAACGCGGCGAGCACGCCAGCGAGGGGAAAGAGGGTTCGCGCGGCGACGGCGAGCTCGGATCGCTGCGATGGAAGGGCCTCAGGATAGGGCAGCCACAGTCGCCTGGCACCAGCGGACGTAGCGGCCTCCGGCATGCGGGCAGGCGGTTCCGCGATCGTCATAAGCTGATCCTTTCGGTGCGAATCTGGGACCTGATGTCGCTTCTTTAGCCTCAATCCATCGGTTCCTGATATATGGGTCCAAGAACTGTGGATCAGTGAAGTGACTGACTTCAACGCGAGAGACTATGCCCTTCACGGTAAACTTCGGGACATCAGGCTGCAATATCTGAACGAAAACTTGACTAAAGATGACGATGAGTGCAAACTTACGTACCGATGAGTGCAAGATAGGCATCGATCACTGCAAAGATAAGACGACCACGGTGCGGAAGAATAACCAGGTCAACGATGCGCCAGGCCGATGCGCGGCTCCAGCGCACGTGTCGGCCGCACTGCGGGCTGCGCTGGCGCGGAGGATCAATGGGTCAGCAGGGACCGCACCGCCGGTGGCACGTCCTCGCCGTGATGGTCGTCTGCCTGCTGGTGATCGTCCTCGATAACACCGTCCTCAACGTGGCGCTCAGAACCCTGGCCGAGCCGCGTGCCGGCCTTGGTGCCAGCCAGAGCCAGCTGGAATGGGCGGTCAACTCCTACACCCTGGTATTCGCCGGGCTGCTGCTCACCGCCGGTGTGATCGGCGACAAGCTGGGGCGAAAGCGCGTCCTGGCGACCGGGCTGGCATGGTTCGCGACAGCCTCACTGCTGTGCGCCTACGCACGGTCACCCGATCAGCTCATCGCCGCCCGCGCCGCGATGGGCCTGGGCGGCGCGTTGATCATGCCGCAGACCCTGTCGATCATCACGAACGTCTTCGAGCCAGAAGAGAGGCCGCGGGCAATCGCGATCTGGAGCGCGGCGGTTGGCCTTGCCGTCGCTATCGGGCCGGTCACCGGCGGGCTGCTGCTGAGCCGTTTCTGGTGGGGCTCGGTCTTCTTGATCAATGTCCCGATTGTTACCGCCGGCCTGACCGGCGTCATCTGGTTCGTGCCCGAATCGCGCAACCCATGCCCTGGCAAGCTCGACGCTTCCGGCGTCCTGCTGTCCATCGCCGGCCTGGTGTCGCTCTCCTACGGTGTCATCCAAGGTGGCGGCACCGGGCACTGGGCCAGTTTCGGCGCCCTCGCGCCGCTGACCGCCGGACTGGTCCTGCTGGCACTGTTCACCTGGCGTGAATCGCGGATCAAGAATCCGGTGCTGAACGTCCGGCTGTTCCGTGACGCAAGGCTCTGCTGCGCTGTGGCGGCCATCGTCTTGGTGTTCTTCTCGCTGTCCGGTGTGCTATTCGTGACCAGCTTCTACCTGCAGAACGTACGTAACTACTCACCGTTGCGAGCCGGCCTGGTCATGCTGCCGTTCGCCGCCGGGCAGCTGATCTTCGCGCCGCGCAGCGCCATCATGGTCGCCAAGTTCGGCGCGAAGAACGTCTGCACAGCCGGGTTGCTGCTGGTCGCAGCAGCCTACAGCGGATACGAGCTGATGGGAGCCGCCACCCCGGTCTGGGTCCTTGGCATGATCTTCTTCGTGCTTGGCGCCGGGCTCGTGCACATCTTGCCCCCGGCCAACGAGTGCCTGATGGCCGCGTTGCCCAGGGAACAGGCGGGCTCCGGCTCGGGTATCAACAGTACTGCCCGGCAGATCGCCGAAGCGCTCGGCGTGGCCGTGCTCGGTTCCATTCTCACGGCCGGCTACCGGCCCGGATCGCCCGCACCTGGAGTTCCTCTCGCCCGCGCTACGGACCTCCGCCACCGAGTCGATCGGCGCGACCATGGCCGTCGCCCAGCATCTCGGTGCAGCGGGCGCCCAGCTAGCGGCTCCGGCTCGCACGGCGTTCACCAGCGCGATGCATATCACGCTAGCGGCGGCGGTCGCGGTAGCCGTGTTCGGTGCTGTAGTGGTACTGGCCTGGATGCCGGCGGCGCCGCGCCCCGCAGCAGGGGTCCGCAAGCGCGAGGCCGACGGTGCGCCGGCCGGGATCCCGGCCGCCTGCGCCACCGGCCTGCCAGAACATCGCGGACGACGAGCCGGTAGTCGCCGTCCGTTATCTCGGACCAGCCGCTGCGGGCTAGCTCCGGGTCCGGCCCGCCCGCTGGGCCGGAACGACGTTATCGCGCAATTCCGCCTGGCGGTCATGATAGACGCATGACTTTCCAAATTTATGAGCGCTGTCATCCATTTAGATGCATGTAGGCAGGGGCCTACCACGATGAGCACTCTCGCGCAAGGGCGAGGCCAGTTGCAGTCCGAAGACGTGGCGGATGACCCGCGACACCTACATGGCATCCTCATAAACCTGCTCGCCGGCATACGCCTGGTCCAGCTACTTCCCTATCCCGAGCCATTGTCGCAAGCTCGCTACTCGCCGCCTGCTATTTCATCGGCGTGCAGCCGGAGCTGCAGCAGCGGGGGCATCACCGTCGCATCCTTTGTCGGCAACGTGCTATCCCTGCTCGGATTCAATGTTGTTACGGGCATAGTGTCAGGTCAGCTCATCAGGAGCGCCCGTGGGGCAGCCAGGACCGCGGCGATGATCGTGGCGGAACGGGAGAGTTCCGCCGCTCTGCGAGCCCGCGTCGAGGAGCGGAAGATCCAGTACCGGATGCTGCACGACACGGTACTGTCCACCCTGAACGCTATCGCCCTCGGTGCTGACTGCGATAGCCGCCTGCGCGAGCGTTGCGCGGTGGAGGCAGACCTACGGACGGGAAGAGGTACGAGCAGCACGTCGTCCGGATGGCCCGCCCCGTCGCCGCGACCGTCATCAACGCCGGCGACCTGCACGGCAGGCAGGCATGCGCCGGCTCATACGGTCTGAGCTTGTGTTTCAATTCTGTTGAATCCAGCGGATGCAAGGGCGGAGATCAGTGCGAGCGATGGTGATGGACCGTATCGGCGGACCACTGCAGGTGCGGGACGTACCCGACCCGGTACCGCCGGACGGTGGCGTCGTGGTGCAGGTCCACGCGACCGGCCTGTGCCGCAGCGACTGGCACGCGTGGGCCGGCCATGATGACATCACGCTGCCGCACGTGCCCGGTCACGAGCTTGCCGGCGTCATCACCGCCGTCGGCACCGGGGTAACGAAATGGGCACCCGGCGACCGCGTCACCGTGCCGTTCACCTGCGGCTGCGGCGGCTGCGAGTGGTGCCGGTCCGGCAACGCGCAGGTATGCCCGGCGCAGCAGCAGCCTGGCTTCACGCACTGGGGGTCGTTCGCCGAGTCCGTCGCGCTCCACGCCGCCGACACCAACCTGGTAGCGATCCCCCAGACGGTGCCGATGGAGGCCGCCGCGAGCCTCGGCTGCCGTTTCGCCACCGCGTACCGCGCGCTGACCGGCCGCGCCGGGCTGGCCGCCGGACAATGGGTGACCGTGGTCGGCGCGGGCGGCGTCGGCCTGAGCGCGGTCATGATCGCCAGGGCCCTTGATGCCCGCGTGATCGCCATCGACCGCAACGCGGGCGCGCTGGACGCGGCGAGAGCCGCAGGCGCTGACCATGTCCTAGCCGCCGGCGCGGATGGCGCCAGCATCCCGGACCAGGTCCACGCGATCACCGGTGGCGGCAGTCACGTCGCCGTCGACGCGGTCGGCAGCGAGCAGACCTGTGCGGACTCGATCTTGAGCCTGCGCAGGCGCGGGCGGCATGTCCAGGTAGGCCTGCTTCCGCCGGTGAGCGGGCACCCGCGGGTCCCGATGGCCCGGGTCATCGCGTGGGAACTGGACCTGCTAGGCAGTCACGGCATGGCCGCGGCGGACTATCCGGCGATGCTCGCGCTGATAGGGAGCGGCGACCTGCGCCCGCAGGACCTGATCGAGCGCGTCATCGGCCTAGATGAGGGGGCGGCGCTGCTGCCAGCCCTGGACCAGGCGTCTCCGGCCGGCATGACGGTAATCGACCCGCGGCTTGCCTGAACGGGCCGGAAGTGACCTGACCGCTGTTGAGGCAAGGCCGGCGAACTCGCCGGGTCCAGCCGCAGGTTCAGGAATCAGCGGGTAAGGCGCATAGCCGGGCGATCGGAGGGCAAGGTGGATCGAAGGTCCCGGGCAAACCGGGGCGCTAGTGACGTCGAGCGGAAGGAGAACTTCCGGATGGCAAGCGAACTGAGGGGCCTGCGGGTCGCCTTCCTTACCTCGAACGAGGGCGTGGAGCAGGTTGAGCTGACCACGCCATGGCAGGCGGTCATGGACGCCGGCGGCACGCCCGAGCTCGTCGCCCCGCACGGTGGCCAGGTACAGGCCTTCAACCACCTGGACAAGGGCGACACCTTCACGGTGCACCGCACGCTGCGTGACACCGACCACAGAGAGTACAACGCGCTCGTGATCCCGGGCGGGGTAGCCAACAGTGACCTGCTGCGCATGTCGCCGGCCGCGGTCAGCTTCGTCGAGCGGTTCTTCGAAGCCGGCAAGCCGACCGCGGTTATCTGCCATGGCCCGTGGATCCTGGTCGAGGCCGACCTGGTGCGCGGCCGGACGCTGACGTCCTGGCCGAGCCTGCGGACCGACATCAGGAACGCGGGCGGGAACTGGACCGACAGCGAGGTCCAGGTCTGCACGACGGGGCCGAACACGCTGGTGAGCAGCCGCAAGCCCGATGACCTGCCGGCCTTCTGCGCCGCCTTTATCCGGGAGTTCTCCAGGCAGCCGCAGCTGGCCTAACCGCTAGGCGGTTCCTGCCGCGGTAACTCGCAGCGGGCGTGCGCTGGCCAATTGCCCCCCGCTGGCCAGCGCAGCGGGGCCGCAGGCGACCATGAGCAGTCAGCTCTTGGTCGCCGCCAGCCGCCTGGCGATTGGCCGCCAGGCGGCGAACTGCGCCAGCGCGAGCGCCAGGGCGAACCTCGCCCAGTACACCCGGACGCGAGAGCAAGGCCAGGGACGGCTCCCGCAGTCAGCCCAGGGGCGACCCCCTGGAAATAGCCATGCTGAGCTGGCAAAGCCATGCTGAGCTGGGCTGATTCGCGGGCCACTCGAATGTCGGCGGGTGCCGATAGCGTAGAGGCATGGCAGCTACCGAAGCCCCCACGACTCCGCTGCTGCGGCCGCATGCCGAGCAGGTTTACGCTGATGAGCTCCAGGCCCTGGCGCGGGCCGACGACCGGGCGCTGCCGCCGTCCTGGCGGCTGTCTCCGCAGGCGGTCGTCACCTACCTGCTCGGCGGGGCGACAAGCGATGGCACGGTCATCACGCCGAAGTACGTCGGGCCGCGGCGGCTGATCGAGGTGGCCGTCGCGACGCTGGCGACCGACCGGGCGCTGCTGCTCCTCGGCGTGCCTGGCACCGCGAAGACCTGGGTATCTGAGCACCTGGCCGCCGCGATCTCGGGTGACTCGACGCTGCTGGTGCAGGGCACGAGCGGCACCGCCGAGGAGTCCATCAGGTACGGCTGGAACTACGCCCGGCTGCTCGCCGAGGGACCGTCGCGCGCCGCGCTGGTTGCCTCTCCTGTCATGACGGCGATGGCCGAGGGACGGATCGCGCGCGTCGAGGAGCTGACCCGCATCCCGTCGGACGTGCAGGACGCGCTGATCACGATCTTGTCGGAGAAGTCGCTGCCGGTGCCGGAGCTGGCCACGGAGGTGCAGGCGGTGAAGGGCTTTTCGGTGATCGCGACGGCGAACGACCGGGACCGCGGCGTCAACGACCTGTCCTCGGCGCTGCGCCGCCGGTTCAACACGGTGGTGCTGCCACTGCCGGCCACGCAGGACGAGGAGGTCGATATCGTCGCCCGCCGGGTCGAGCAACTCGGCCGGGCGCTGGAGCTTCCCGAGGTTCCCCCGGCGCTGGAGGAGATCCGCCGGGTAGTGACCGTGTTCCGGGAGCTGCGCTCGGGGATGACAGCCGATCAGCGAGTCAAGCTTAAGTCGCCGACGGCGACGATGTCCCCGGCCGAGGCGATCTCGGTCATCACCAGCGGGATCGCGCTGGCCACCCACTTCGGTGACGGGGTGCTGCGCCCCGCCGACGTGGCCGCCGGGATCGTCGGCGCGGTGGTGAAGGACCCGGTCTCCGATGTCCCCGTCTGGGCCGAGTACCTGGAGGCCGTGGTCCGGGAGCGCCCCGGCTGGGGAGACTTCTACCGGGCGTGCCGGGAAGTGTCCGGTGCCTGACGGTACCTTGGGGCGAGCGAGCCCGGGTTTCAGGCGAGCGGGCAAACAGACCGCGTCGCGGTGCTCGGAGTCCGCCATCACGGGCCGGGCTCGGCGCGGTCGGTTGTCGCCGAGCTGGACCGGCTACGGCCGGGCATGGTGCTGATTGAGGGACCCGCCGACGCCGACCCGCTGCTGGCGCTGGCCGTAGCCCCCGGCATGGCACCGCCGGTGGCACTGCTGGCGTACGCGCCGGAGGCACCGAAGATGTCGTCGTTCTGGCCGTATGCCATCTTCTCGCCGGAGTGGCAGGCGCTCACGTGGGCGGCCAGGCACGCAATACCCGTCCGGTTCTGCGACCTGCCAGCCGGGGCGGTGCTCGCACAGCGCGAAGCGGAACAGCCGCAGCGGGAGGCCGGCCCAGCCGGGCCCGTCGAGGTGACCGATCCCGACGGGGCCGCCAGCCCCGTCGAGGACATGCCTGACGCGTGGGACGCACCGGACCCAGGATCCGGCGGCAGGCTCTTTTCCCTGGACCCGATCGGGGAGATGGCGGCGGCGGCGGGCTATGACGACCCGGAGCGGTGGTGGGACGACCTGGTCGAGTCACGGATGGACGGGGGGTCGCCGTTCGCCGCGCTGGCCGAGGCCATGGCTGAGCTGCGGGAGTTCGAGCAGCAGGTCGCGGAGCGGCACTGCGGGCGAACTGGGACACCGCTGCAAGCCGGCACGTCCACGCTACGTGAGCAGCGCCGGGAGGCGCACATGCGGCAGGTGCTCCGCGCCGCCCTGAAGGAGACCGACGGGCCTGTCGCGGTGGTGTGCGGGGCCTGGCACGCGCCGGCCCTGGCCGGGCCGCTGCCGCCGGCCAGCAAGGACACGGCACTGCTGCGCGGCCTGCCCAAGCGGAAGACGGCGCTGGCGTGGGTGCCATGGACGCACTCGCGGCTGGCGACCGCCTCCGGGTACGGGGCGGGGATTACCTCGCCGGGCTGGTACCACCATCTGTTTACCGCGCCGGACAAGACGGTCGAGCGCTGGATGACACGGGTCGCCGGAGTGCTGCGCGGCCATGACCTGCCGGTCTCCTCAGCGCACGTCATCGAGGCGGTCAGGCTCGCGCAGGCGCTGGCCATCTTGCGGGGGCGTCCGCTGGCTGGGCTGGCCGAGGTGAGCGAGGCCACCAAGGCGGTCCTGTGCGAGGGCGACGAGGTCGCGGCGGCGTTCGTCACCAAAGACCTGGTGGTGGGCGAGCTGCTGGGGAGCGTTCCCGACGAGGCTCCCCCGGTCCCGCTCGACGCCGACCTGCGGGCGCGGGCAAGGTCCCTGCGGCTGAAGATCGAGCCACTCGAGCGGACGCTGGAGCTGGACCTGCGCAAGGAGACGGACCGGGGCAGGTCCGCGTTCCTGCACCAGCTGGTCGCGCTGGGCATCGGCTGGGGAATCATCACCGATGACCTGGTCAAGGGCACCGGGACGTGGCATGAGACGTGGTCGGTGTGCTGGCGGCCGGAACTGGCGGTCGACATCATCGACGCGGCCATCTGGGGAACCACGGTGGCGGGCGCGGCGGCCGCCCGGATTATCGATGTGGCTTCGGGCGCGTCGCAGCTTGCCGTCGTGACGACCGCCGTTGAGCAGGTACTGCTCGCCGAGCTCACTGACGCCCTGCGCCCGGTGCTGCGGGCGCTTGACGCGCGGGCCGCCGCCGACTCCGACGTCGCCGACCTGATGGCCGCTGTCCCAGCCCTGGTGCGGGCCGTCCGGTACGGGAACGTCCGTGGCACGGACACCGCCTCGCTGGCGGCGGTGGTGGACGCGCTCACGGTCCGGGTCTGCGCCGGGCTCCCGGCCGCCGTTGGCGGGCTCGCCGACGAGGCCGCGACGGCGCTGCGCTGCGCGCTGGACGGGATGCACGCGGCGCTGGCGTTGTACTCCTCCGGCGCGACGCCCGGCACCCGCAGCGGGCGGGACGCCCGGCAGCGGTGGCTGACGATGCTCGGCTCGGTCGCCGGACGGCGCGACGTCCACGGGCTGCTGGCCGGGCGCATCATCCGGCTGCTCGCTGACGCCGGGGTCCTGCCGTGGCCGCAGGCGGCGCGGCGACTGGCCGCCGCGCTGTCGGTGGGCGTCGCGGCGGTGGACAAGGCGGCGTGGGTAGAGGGGTTCTTGTCGGGCGGCGGGCTACTGCTGGTCCACGACCGGGACCTGCTTGGCGTGCTGGACGGCTGGCTGACGACGCTGGATGAGGAGGATTTCATGGACGCGTTGCCGCTGCTACGGCGGACGTTTTGCGAGTTCTCCGGCCCTGAGCGGGCGTCCATCGGCAGCGCCGTGCGGAAGATGCCGGAGGGCCGCACCGCGACCAGGCCGCCGGCCGGGACTGGGGAGCACGGCGACGCGCGGAACGAGGAGTTCGACGCCGGCCGGGCAGCGGGAGCGCTGCGCACGGTCGCCCTGATCTTGGCAGGTGCCCGATGAGCACGCTGGTCTCCCCCTCCGAGCGGCTGCGCCGCTGGCGGCTGCTGCTTGGCGCGCCGGCTGCCGACGGCCTCGGCCTCGGCGGGCAGGGGCAGTCCCTGACCGGCACGGACCAGGGTGTCGACGCGGCGCTCACCGCCCTCTACGACGCTACCCCGGACGGTCCGCGCAGGCCCGGCAGCCGCTCTGCTGGCCTGGGCGCGTCCGCGCCGAGCGTGGCCCGCTGGCTGGGCGACATCCGCTCCTACTTCCCGACGACAGTCGTGCAGGTGCTGCAGCGCGACGCGATCGACCGACTGGGCCTGCGCAGGCTGCTGCTGGAAAAGGAGATGCTGCAATCCGTCGAGCCAGATGTCCACCTGGTCGGTACGCTGCTGAGCCTTAACCACCTGATGCCGGAGACGACCAAGGCGACCGCCCGCCAGGTGGTCGCGAAGGTCGTGGCCGACGTAGAGCGCAGGGTCGCGCAGCGGACCCGGGCCGCCGTGTCCGGCGCGCTGAACCGGTCGGCGCGGACAAGGCGGCCGAAGCCACGTGACATCGACTGGAACCGGACGATCGCCGCGAACCTGTCCCGCTACCAGCCAGAGCACCGCACGGTCATCCCGCAGCGACTGGTGGGCTACGGGCGGCGGCAGCAGGTCGTCGCCAAGGACGTGGTGCTGGCGATCGACCAGTCGGGGTCGATGGCGGCCTCGGTAGTGTACGCGTCGGTGTTCGGCGCGGTGCTGGCCTCGATGCGGGCGCTGAAGACCTCACTGGTGGTCTTCGACACCGCGGTGGTGGACCTGACGGATCACCTCAGTGACCCTGTGGACGTCTTGTTCGGCACTCAGCTAGGCGGCGGCACGGACATCAACCGGGCGATCGCCTACTGCCAGGGCCTGATCACCCGGCCACGGGACACCATCGTCGTGCTGATCTCCGACCTGTACGAGGGTGGCATCGCCGATGAGATGCTGGCCCGGATGGCCACCCTGGTGGCGGAGGGGGCGACGGTCGTCGCGCTGCTCGCGCTGTCGGACGAGGGCGCACCGTCCTACGACCACGAGCACGCTGCCGCGCTGGCTGACCTTGGCATTCCCGCCTTCGCGTGCACACCGGACGCGTTCCCCGAGGTGCTCGCCCTAGCGATTGAGGGCGGCGACATCACGGCGTGGGCGCACCGCCGCGATGTCGCGTCTCGGTGACTTTGTAGACGTCGATCGGGCCGAACTTCTCGATCACCACCGAGTGCTGGAAGGCGGCCTCCAGCGTAGGCCGTCCGGGCAAGGCGGTCCGCGTCTGGGAACTCGACGGGTCGAGGACCAGGTAGGAGATGTCCTGGTAGCCGTCCGGCAGGATCTCGCGCATCACGGCCGGGTCATAGTTGATCGTCCACAGGTACACCGGGGTCGCCTTGGTGCGCATCTTGACGTCCGGCCACAGGTAGTCGTCGCAGACGACGACGTCGCCCTGGGGAACGTGGGTGGTAATCCAGGCGACCGCCGCGTTCTGCGCGCCGAAGCCGCTGGCCTTCGACTGGGCCACCAGGGCCCGGCCCCACGCGGGCAGCACCACGGCGGCGCACAGGACGCCGACCGCCACGACCGGGAGCCGCAGCCAGGCCCGCCCCAGGCTTGGACAGCCTTGCGCCCAGCACCAGTCCAGCAGTCCCGCGATGAGGATCGCGGCGAACGGCAGCATGGCGGTCACGAACGCGTAGGGAACGTACCCGCCCTTGATCATGTACAGGACCTGGATGAGCAGGGCGAGCGCGACCGGCCGGCAGCGACCGATCGCGAACCCCCCGGCCAGCGCCGCCACGGCGCCCAGCGTCAGCCACGGATCGAGCATGACCCAGTCACGGGCCTGGTAGAAGGTGGCGCTGTGGATGTCGAGCAGGCTTCCGGTGGACTCCCGGCCGACGAGTTGGTAGTCGATCTCGCCGAGCAGGCTCACGTGTCCCGGGCCGGGAGTCAGCTCGCCCTTGACGATCGCCAGCAGCGGGTAGAGGGCGACGATCCCGCCGTACACGACAAGGAAGGCCCTGATGTACTTGCGGCGCAACTGGCGGGCTGTCTGCAGGCCCGGGCGGCCGTGCCCTAGCTGCTGGCCGAGGGCCCAGACCATCGCGGGCAGCAGCAGCGCGATGGTCTCCTTGCTCCACGTCGCCAGCGCGAAGCAGGCACCGCTCCCGACGGCGGCGGCCAGGCCGCGCCGATAAGACGTGGCCAGCAGGAACGCGGCCAGCGCCCACACGGTGGCCAGGTTGTCCAGCGAGACCATGCGGTGGTAGAAGATGTCGACTGGGCTAAGGCCGAATGCCAGCACAGCCACGCACGTGAAGAACCGGTTCATCGACAGCCGCCGGCTCAGCCCGTAGACGAGCACGCAGCTGACCAGCGTGATGACCCACATGAGCTCGCGTCCCACCATGACGGCCCGCGGGTCCCGGTGGAACCCGTCGGTCAGCAGCGCCCAGCCGGCGATGGCCGCCCAGCCGAGGAACGGGTGGTCCCAGAAGTAGGTGTAGTTGGCCAGGTGATGCTGGTAGATCATCGCCCACGCGCGGGCCACGTAGGTGCCCTCGTCGTCGTTGACGCGCCCCGGGTACCCCTGCAGGTTCCAGGCCATGGCCGCGCCAACGACCACCAGGCAGCCGAACAGCGCCAGCAGGCTCCCCTGGTGCCGCGTCAGCCACCCCCTTTTCCGATGTCCGCGCCGCCCCGTGCCCCGTCCCGGCACCCCGGTGCCCGGTCTTAGGGTGCCCGGTTCCAGGGTGCCCGGTTCCAGGGTGCCCGGTCGCGGGGTGGTGACCTGTGCCTCGCGCCTCGTATGCGGCTCAGCCGTCGTCACTAAGAAACTCCTCCGCCCTCGGGAACGGGCGCCCGGTGCTGCATGCCGCGCCCGGTCCGGTACCACTCGCCGTTGCCCCAGTAGTGCCGGTACACCGCGCCGACGGCGGCGGCGGCCAAGATGACCTGGTAGGCGGGGGTCAGGAAGAGGATGGACGCGTAGTGCCCCAGCCGGACCTTGCGCTGGTAGTCGCGGCCGAACTGCCGCAGCCCGGAGAGCATGGACAGCATCGTCAGCGCGAGCGGGATGAGCGGGGTGTACAAGAACAGCGCCAGGCCCTCGGGCACCTTGAGGAAGAACGCGCTGATGAGCGCCAGCGGCAGCATCACGCACGACAGCGTCTGCAGCAGCGGGGCGGCCAGGATGTAGCCAGCCAGGAACTTCTGCCGCATCGTCGGCATCTGCAGCCAGCGGCCACGCAGCAGCTCCGCGTAGATGCCCTCCAGCCAGCGCACCCGCTGGTGGTAGAGCGACCCCTTCGGCTTGTTGAAGATGGTCGGCGGCGCCTCTTCCCTGGTGGCCAGCTGCGGGCTGAAGGCCGCCACCGCCGTGGCCTTGAACGAGCTGCACAGCAGGACGCCCATCGCGCAGTCCTCGGTCACGCTGTTGGGCCAGCCGCCAGCCGCACGGGCCAGTTCGGTGCGCAAGAACACCGTATTGCCGCCGAGCGGCACGAACCCGGCGTCCACCTGGAACAGCATCCGGCTGGAAAACCAGGCGAAGTACTCCAGGACGTTATGCGGCTGAAACCACTCGCTCGGCCGGGTGCCCAGGTTCATGAGCTGGACCGCGCCCTGCACGATGTCGGCCCCGGTCTTGAGGATCAGCGACTCGACGTGCGCCAGCAGGTCAGCCGCGACATCGCCCTCAGCGTCGATCGGGCAGACGTAGTCGCCCGTCGCGTACGGCAGCGCGCCATTCAGCTGGGCGTGCTTGCCCTTTTCCGGGTAGTGGCCGATAACCAGATCGATCCGGCCGCGGTGATCGGCGGCGAATTTGCGGACCACCTCGATGGTCGATGCGTCGAAGTCCCGCAGTGACACGATGACCTGGCAGAAGCGATGCGTCTGCAGCAGGAGCTTGCTTAGCGTGGACGCGATGACGGACGCCTCATCCAGCGCGCAGACGATGAGCGTGAAGGAAAGCCGCTCGGTGCCCGGTCGCACCGACTCCGGCCAGGCCAGGTCGCAGCAGGCGTCCGGGTGCCGCTCGGAGTACAGCCGCCAGCATGCCTCCATGCTGGCGATTGCCAGGTTATACAGGCCGATAAGGAAAAGCGTCACAGGAAGGAAGACCAGGGCCCCTGCAATGACAACGGCCACTGCCAGGCAGCCGATCACGGGGCGCGAAATGGCCCTTATCACGATTGTTCTCTCCAACACAATTCAGCGGCCGGTCACGCAGAACGCTGTCCCTGAAGCGACTCCAGCCGCCGGGAGCGGCGACGGCCACCCGACCGTCCCGCAGATAACTGTACCGGGCCAACTGGCTAATTTTCCCCGGCAAACGGAAATTAAGTCCCCGGATAATCGCCGCTAATCCCGGTAAAATAAGGAGCACGGGATGAGCGGGTGATCAACAGGCAGGACATCGCAATCGGGTCGCAATCTTGGCAGAACGTCCGCGGCGACGCCGTGCGGGAGCTTCGCCGCCCTGTTCGCGGCGTTCGTGGCGGCCACCACCGTGCGACTGAACCTGGATTCGACCGTAGTGCTGCTCACGCCGGTGATGCTGCGCTGGCCGGCAGGTGGCGCGGGCGCCGGCGGTGGCACTGGCCGGGGGTGCGCGGTACGAGGTGCCTTACCGTGCCGGCCCACTGCGGGCCTGAGGACTGCTCACCAGAAATTAGGCTAAAGGCCCACTGGCCTGGCTTGACGGCATGCGTCACGGCTAGCCATCCTTGGCATGGCCCGACCGCCAACGGGGGTGACCACAGAGGCTAACGGAAGGACGCAAGTACGTGACGAGTCCGACAGGCGGGTTCCCCGCGCGGGGGCTGTGGCAGCGCCCCGGCCTGCGATGGGTGGACATCGTTGTCGGCGCCGCGCTGATCGCGCTGATCTACGGCCTGGTGCGCCTGGCCCCCGCACTGAACGCGCCGTTCCTGCCCAAGACGGCGCCTAGCTCCATCTCGACCGACCCAGCGAACCTGCCGTACTACGCGGTGCGCTCGCTGGTCCGGATGTTCGCGGCGCTGATCTTGTCCCTGCTGTTCACGTTCGTGTACGCGACCACGGCGGCCCGAATGCGGCGGCTGGAGAAGGTCCTGCTGCCTATTCTCGACATCCTGCAGTCGGTGCCGGTGCTTGGCTTCTTGTCGGTGACGGTGACCGCGTTCATCGACCTGTTCCCCGGGTCAGAGCTTGGCCTTGAGTGCGCCTCGGTCTTCGCCATCTTCACGGCGATGGCGTGGAACATGACGTTCGCCTTCTACTACTCGCTGATCTCCCAGCCGCGCGACCTGGACGAGGCGGCGCGGATCTTGCGGCTGACCAAGTGGCAGCGGTTCTGGCGGCTTGACGTGCCGTCCGGGATGATCCCGCTGGTGTGGAACGGCATGATGAGCTTCGGCGGGGCCTGGTTCTTCCTGGCCGCGTCAGAAGCCATCTCGGTGCTGAATCACACCTACGCGCTGCCCGGGATCGGCTCCTACGCCGCCGCCGCGATCGCCCGCGGCGACCTTCCAGACGTGGGCATCGCGATCGGCGTCGAGATCGCGCTGGTCCTCGGGGTCAACTTCTTCTTCTGGCGGCCGGTGATCGCGTGGGCGGAGCGGTTCCGCGTCGAGGAGTCCGAGGCCACCGAAAAGCCCCGCAGCCTGGTCCTTGACGTGCTGCGCCGCTCGCACGTGCCAGGGCAGCTCGCCAGGCCGCTGAAGCCGGTTGGCCGGGTGATGGACCTTGCGACCCGGCCGTTCGGCCTGGCCGAGCATCCGCTGACCGTCTCACGGGTGCGCGAGCGCACCACGGACGCGTTCTTCGCCGGCGTGGTCGCCGCCGTGATCGCCTACGGGGCGTGGGAGGCGCTCGGCTACGTGCGCGCCACCACCGGGCTCGGGGAGTTCGGGTACGCATTCGCGCTCGGCGCCGCCACGTTCGCCCGGGTCGTCGGGCTGACCATCGTCGCGACCGTGGTGTGGGTGCCGGTCGGCGTGTGGATCGGCATGAACCCGAAGGTCAGCCGGCTGGCGCAGCCCATCGTGCAGATCCTGGCCGGCTTCCCGGCGAACTTCCTGTTCCCCTTCGCCACCGTCATCTTCATCGCGTGGCATATCCCGCTGGACTTCGGGTCGATCCTGCTGATGGCGCTGGGCGCGCAGTGGTACATCCTGTTCAACGTCATCGCCGGCGCGTCCGCCATTCCGTCGGACTTGCGCGAGGCGATGACAAGCCTTCGGGTGAGCGGCTGGCTGAAGTGGCGGAAGTTCATCCTGCCCGCCATCTTCTCCTCCTATGTCACCGGCGGCATCACGGCCGCGGGCGGCGCGTGGAACGCCTCCATCGTCGCGGAGGTGGTCAGCTACGGTCACCGTCACCTGACCGCCACCGGCCTTGGCGCCTACGTCTTTGAGGCGACCGCGGTCGGCGACTTCCCCAAAATCCTAGTAGGAATTGTCGTGATGAGCATCTATGTCGTGGCGGCCAACCGGCTGGTGTGGCGCCGCCTGTACGCCCTGGCCGAGCGGAGGTACTCGCTTTGAGCACTGCGCCCTTGTCCACGCCGGGCGCGGAGATCTTGCGCGCCGACTCGGTCACCAAGACCTTCACTACCCCCGACGGCCACGAGTTCCCGGTGCTTGACGGCGTGAGCCTGACGGTGGCCGAGGGCGAGATCGTCGCGCTGCTCGGCAAGTCCGGCTCGGGCAAGTCAACGCTGCTGCGCTGCGTCGCCGGGCTGATCGCCCCGACATCCGGCACCGTCTCCTACCGGGGGCTCGCGGCTGATGGGAGCAAACCCTGGCGTGTCGATGGTGTTCCAGACGTTCGCGCTGCTGCCGTGGCTGACGGTCCAGCAGAATGTGGAGCTCGGCCTGGAGGCCCGTGGCGTGGCCGAGCCGGAGCGGGCCGAGCGGGCGCTGCGGGCGATCGACATCATCGGCCTGGACGGCTTCGAGTCCGCCTACCCGAAGGAACTGTCGGGTGGCATGCGCCAGCGGGTCGGCTTCGCCCGCGCGATCGTGACGGAGCCGGACGCGCTGCTGATGGACGAGCCGTTCTCCGCCCTGGACGTGCTCACCGCCGAGAACCTGCGCAATGAGCTGGTCAAGCTATGGGAGGGCCACGGCGCGCCGGTCAAGTCCATCCTCGTCGTCACGCACAACATCGAGGAAGCCGTCCTGCTCGCCGACCGGGTCCTGGTGCTGTCGTCCAACCCTGGCCGCATCCAGGCCGAGCTGGCGATCGGCCTGCCGCGGCCCAGGAACCGGCACAGCGCCGCCTTCGAGGACCACGTGGATACCATCTACGGCATCCTCACCGGGCGCGAGCAGGCCGCCTTGAACGTGCTTGAGGCCGCCACCGCCGCAGCTGCGGCCCCAGGAAACTCCGGCCTGGGGACCACGGACAGCGGCGCGCTGGCTAGCATCGCGGCAGTCGTCCCCGCCCCTACGCCGATCAGCGCGCCGCTGCCCGACGTCAGCCCCGGCGGCCTCGCCGGCCTGCTGGAGATCCTGGCCGCGCGCGGCGGCCGGGACGGCCTGGCGGAGCTCGCCGGCGACCTCAGCTTCGAGGTGGACGACCTGCTGCCGCTGACCGACGCGGCCGTCCTGCTGGGCCTAGCCGCCATCGAGGGCTCGGACATCGCGATCACCCCCGACGGCAAGGAGCTCGCCGCCGCTGACATCCTCACCACCAAGCAGCTGTTCGCCCGGCACGCGGCACGGCAGGCGCCGCTCGTGCGCGCGATCACCCACGCGCTGGCCGCGACCGAGGACCATACCCTGCGCGAGGGGTTCTTCCTGGACGTGCTGCGCCGCGGCTTCTCCCCGCAGGAGGCCCGCCGCCAGCTGGAAACCGCCATCGACTGGGGCCGCTACGCCGAGCTCTACGACTACGACAGGGACGAGCAAGAGCTCACCCTGGGCGCCGGCGCCCAGAAGTACCTCTAGCCTGGCAGGCGGCTACGTTAGCGGGGCGTCGTCGGCGAGGGTGATGGCCGGGACGGCCGCGCGGTCCAGTTCCGCCCGCACTTGCGGTGGGACGCCTCGCAGCAGCAGGCACCGTCCTGCCCGGTCCAGCTGGGTGGCGGGTGCCGCTAGTGTCTGGGCAAGGGCATGCGAACTGGTAACGATCGCCGCCGTCAGGTCGATGACGACCATGTCGCTGCAGTCCGCCAGGACGGTGAGCGCCTGCGCGACCTGGTCCAGGCCAGACCGGTTCAGCAGTCCTGCCGGGCGCAAGACCGTGGTCAGCCAGCGCCTGGTCTCGGGAACCGGGAATTTCGTCGTCTCGTAACTGTCCACATGCCCCAGCATGCCGACGATGGCTGTAGGCGAGATGGGCCCCACCTCGGTAACACCTTTGACATCTTCCGCGGTCGCGGTTCCGTAATAACTCGATCTCGCGCGGCGTACGCTACTGCTCAGCGGCACGAGAATCCCTCAAGGAGGCACAGTGGCCGAGCTCATGGGCACCGGGCTATCGCAGGCACCGCAAGCCCCAGCCCAGCAAGCCCAAGCCCCAGCCCAGCAAGCCCAAGCCCAGCAGGAACAGGCGGCCATCACCGTCAGGGGGCTGCGCAAGAGCTTCGGCTCCAAGCAGGCGGTCACCGGGATCGACCTCGACGTCGCCCGGGGATCCCTGACTGGCCTTGTCGGGCCAAACGGCGCGGGCAAGACCACCTCCCTGTCCATGATGACGGGCCTGCTGCGGCCTGACATGGGATCGGTGACGATTAATGGCGTCAGCGTCTGGACCGACGCCGCCGCGGCCAAGGCCATCATCGGCGTCGTGCCTGCCGAAGTGCGGCTGTTCGAGCGGCTGACCGGCGCGGAGCTGCTGGAGTACTCCGGCCGGCTGCACGGCCTGCCGGCCCGCGAGGCCCGCGAGCGGGCAACCCAGCTCCTCGATGTCCTGGACCTCAAGGACGACGCCAGGCGGCTGGTCGCCGACTACTCAACCGGCATGCGCAAGAAGGCCGCCCTCGGGTGCGCCCTCATTCATAACCCGCGGGTCCTCTTCCTTGACGAGCCGCTGGAGGGCGTGGACCCAGTCTCCGGCGACGTGATCCGTCGCCTGCTGAGGCGGTTCGCAGGCTCCGGCTCCACGGTGCTGTTCTCCAGCCACGTCATCGAGCTCGTCGAGCAGGTCTGCGACCATGTCTCGATCATCGACAAGGGCGCGATCGTCGCTACCGGGACCACCGACGAGGTACGGGCGGGAAAGACGCTCCAGCAGGCGTTCATCGACCTGGTCGGCGCGCGCGGCAACGACGGGGAGGGACTGTCGTGGCTTGGATCCTCATCCAGCTGAAGCTGCGGCTGCTGCTGGGCGCGCTCCGCTCCTCCAGGGCCGCAAAGGTGTCGTTCGCCCTCAGCTCGCTCGCCGCGCTGCTGGTCGCGGTCGGCACCTTCGCTGAGCTCGCGTCACTGCGGCACAACGCGGCGGCCGTCGACCTGACAGCGGCACTGTTGACCACCTTCGCGTTCGGCTGGCTGATCCTGCCGCTGCTGGCGTTCGGCCTGGACAGCACACTCGATCCAGCCACCCTCGCGCTGTACCCGGTAAAGACACGGCCGCTCATGATCGGCTTGCTCGCGGCCTCCGCGACCGGCGCCTGGCCGCTGGCCAACCTCATCGGCGCGCTCGGCATGACCGTAGGCCTGGCCCGCGGCCCGCTGGCCGTCGTCATCGCGATCATCGCCGCGCTCTTGCAGGTGCTCTTTTGCATCACGCTCGCCCGGTGCGTCACGACGGCGATGGCCGGGCTGCTTCGCTCGCGCCGCGGCCGGGACCTGGCGGTGCTGGCGATCATCCCGATCTTCGGCCTGTACGAGACGTTCGCCCAGGTGCTGCCGAGGGCGGTGGCCAAGCACGAGCTCAGCGCCGCCAGCTTCGCCGGGGTTGACGCCTGGCTGCGCTGGCTGCCCCCGGGGCTGGCCGCCCACGCCGTCCAGGACGCCTCAGCCGGGCACGCTGGCACCGCGGTGGCGCGCCTGCTGCTGCTGGCCACCGTGATCGCCGCGGGATGGTGGCTGTGGGGCCGGTCCCTGAGCCGCGCCCTCGTCACCGCCGACGCGTCCACCCAGGCGGCGGCGGTGAAGGGCAGGGCCCTGCCTTTCGGGACCGGGCCGCTGCGGCGCGGCAAGCTGACGGGCACTGTCGCCGCTCGGTCCTTGATCTACCAGCGTCGCGAGCCCACGTCGATGGTCTACTGGGGCATCACGCTCGTCATCATGGTGGTCGTGTCGATCAGCACGCTGCGCGGTCACCGCCCGGTCGTGGGGGTGCTGATGAGCGCTGGCTTCGGCGGGGCGTTCACCGGGATACTGCGCGGTGACGCCTTCGGGATGGCCGGGCCTGCGTTCTACCTGGACGCGCTGGCGCTGTCAGGCCGCCGCGGGCTGCGCGCCTGGCTCGCCGGGCGCGACACCGCGATCGCCGTCATCGCCGTACCGCTGGTTCTCGTGGTCCCGCTCGTCATGGCGATCATCAGCGGGCACCCGGCGGACGGCCTGCTCGCCATGGCGGTCGGCCTGTCCGCTATCGGGGCTGGGCTAGGCATCAGCGACGTGTTCTCCGCCGCACTGCCCTACCCGGTCGAACGGCGGGCCGGCAGCCCGACGCCCCGGCAGCTGGACGGGTATGGGGTGCCGGCGATGGTGAGCAGGCTCGGCAGCGTGGCAGCCGTGGCGATCGCGCAGATCCCGCCCGTCGTCGCGATCGCCGCCACCGGCTCGGTGACGGCCGCCATCCGGATGCCCGCGCTCATCGCGGGCGGTGCCGTCTACGGCGGGCTGCTAGCCTGTGCAGGCGTCGCGATCGGGGCGGCCGTCGCCGCGGGGAAGCTTCCCGAGCTCTTTCAGCTGGCCTCCCGCTCGAGACTGTAAGCCCGCGGCTCAACATCTGGCGTTGCTCATAGCGTCTAAGCGTTAGCTGGCAACTGGAGTGCTTTCCGTCCGGAAGGAAGGCGCGGTGTCGTTTGAGGAGTTCGTCCGTGCGGAGATGCCCGCGCTGGCGAGGTTCGCTGGCGCCCTCACGGGCGACAGGTACCTCGCCGAGGACATGCTGTCCGACGCGCTGGTGAAGGTGGCGCGGCGATGGCGGCGGATCTCATCGGCCGACGACCCAGCCGCCTACGTCCGTCGCGTCATCGTGACCACGTACCTGGACGACCGCCGCAAGGCGCAGCGGCGGCGCACCACGCCGTCCGGCGACATTGAGGTGCTTGACCACCCGGTCCCTGACGTGGTGGACGCCGTGGTCGACCGGGTGGAGGTCGCGCGGTTGCTGGCGGCGCTGCCACCGCAGCAGAAGGCGGCGGTTGTGCTCCGCTACCTGATGGATGAGACCGATGAGCAGATCGCTGACGCGCTTGGCTGCTCCACCGGGACGGTCCGCTCGCACCTGTCGCGAGCGCGGTCGGCCCTGCGGCTTGCCGCGGCCGACGGAGAGGGGGTGACGGCATGAACACCGATCAGCTCCTGGATGCCATGGCTGGCAGCGACCCCAGCCCGGGCAACGTGCTGTACCTGGTCCGCCGCAAGCGGCGGGCCGCGCGCAACCGGACAATATGCGCCGCGGCCAGCGGGCTGGCCGTCGTCGTGGCCATCGTCTTCGGCGCGCTCGAGCATGCCACCAGCCCTGGCCCCCAGGCGTCATCGGCCGCCGCGCCCGGCGGCGCCTTCTCCGGCCCGGTGTCCCGTATCCCCGCCCTGACGCCCGCGGCTTCCGGCCTGCCGTCCGAAGGGGCCAACGGGATCAGCGGGGAATTCGGCGCTGCGCGCACGCCCGAGGCCTGCACGCAAGCGGTACTCGCGCAGCTCCTGGCGAGGGCGGTACGCTCCGGGGCGTCGGTCATCGTCGGTTCCGCGATCCTGACCAGCGACCCCACCGCCGGGCACCCGACGGGCGGCGTCGGCGCGACCTACTACCCGGTGACGCTCCGGTCGGTCCGCACGCTGGCCGGCCCTACGGTGGCGTCCGGCGCCGTCGCGTGGATCACCGCAGCCGCCGCCGGTGCCAGCACCGGCCCCGGCATGGCGCCGGAGGCGGTCGCACCAGCGCGCGAACTGTTCGGGATCGTGTACCCGCCGGCCCACTCTGGCCTGCCAGCACCGGTCCTATCGGCCGCGGCAGTCGTCAGGGGACAGGTCATCCTCAGCCCCGGTGGCTGCTGGGACACGGTCGCGTTCCCGGCTAGCACGCCCCACGGCATTGTCGCCACCTTCGGGCACTCGTCACCTGGCCGCCCTGCCTCCACCGAGATCCCCCTGGCGGCGGCCGAGAAGATCGCGACGGGCAGCTAGCGAGCCCCGCTTGGGCCGTAGCCCGTAACGCCAGTGAAACGCGGCCGGATCTGACAGCGGACGACGTTGTGGCAAGCTCAGGACATGGCTGACGCTGCCGCGGGTGATCCCGCCGACCTTCTAGTCCGCAACGCCAAGTACGTCGCCACCTGCGACCCCGACGGCCGGGAGATCGCCGGCGGCTGGGTAGCCATCACCGACGGGCTGATCCGCGGGATCGGCGGGCCCGGCGATGCCGCTCCCCCGGCCCGCGACACGCTGGACGCCTCCAACTGCCTGGTGACGCCAGGGCTGGTGAATACCCACCACCACATGTACCAGAACCTGACGCGGTCGTATGGGCCGGCGATCCACGGGTCGCTGTTCGCCTGGCTTACCGCGCTGTACCCGCTGTGGGCCGGGCTGGACGAGGAGTCGGCCTACCTGTCGGCCTGGGTGGGCCTGGCCGAGCTGGCACTGGGGGGCTGCACGACGACGATGGACCACCTGTACGTCGCCCCGCGCGGCGGCGGGGACCTGTGGACCGCCGAGATCACCGCGGCGCGTGAGCTCGGCATGCGGTTCCAGTGCACGCGCGGCTCGATGACGCTGTCGGTCAAGGACGGCGGGCTGCCGCCAGACTCCGTGGTCCAGGACGACGACGAGGTCCTCGCCGACAGCGAGCGCCTTGTCAGGGCGCATCACGACCCGTCCTGGGGCGCGATGACCCGGGTGGCGCTCGCGCCCTGCTCCCCGTTCTCGGTATCGCCGGAGCTGATGAGGCGCACCGCGCAGCTGGCCGAGCGGCTCGACGTCCGGCTGCACACGCACCTGGCCGAGGACCCGGATGAGGACGCGTTCTGCATGGAGCGGTTCGGGCGGCGGCCAGTGGAGCAGCTGGAGGAGGTCGGCTGGCTGACGTCGCGCTCGTGGGTGGCGCACTGCATCTACCCGAACGCGGCCGAGGTCACGCGGCTCGGCGCGGCCGGGGTCGGCGTCGCGCACTGCCCCAGCTCCAACATGCTCATCGGCGGCGGCGGCTTCGCGCCGGTGCGGGAGTTGCGTGCCGCCGGGGCGCCGGTGGGCCTCGGCTGCGACGGGTCGGCGTCGACCGACAGCGCCAGCTTGTGGATCGAGGCCCGGGCGGCCCTGCTGCTGGGCCGCCAGCGCAAGGGGCCTGCCGGGATGACGGCCCGGGAGGTACTCGACATGGGCACCAGGGGCGGGGCGCAGTGCCTGGGCCGCGGCGGGGAGCTTGGCGAACTGTCCCTCGGCGCGGCCGCGGACCTGGTGTGCTGGCCCCAGGAGGGGGTGCAGTACGCGGGCGCGCTGGTGGACCCGGTCGAGGCGTGGCTGCGGTGCGGCCCGGTCGCCGCCCGGCACACGGTCGTCGCGCCGGCCTGTCGTCCGTGACGGCCTGCTGACAGCGCCCGGGGTGCAGAACATCCTGGGCAGGCACGCAGCGGCGGCCGCCCGCATTCAGGGGCTGCCAGGCTGACCGGGTGGGTGCTAGGCCTGCTGCCGTCCGAAAGCTCCTAGCCGCCGGACTCCAAGATCGCCTTCGCGTTGTCGAGGTTGGACATCTCGCCGTTCATGGCCTGCTGCAGCTGCTTGGTCAGCAGGACCCTCTTGACGCCGGTCAGCTCGCAATGCAGGGTGAACGTGACCGCGGTGCCGCCCTCGGCGCCGCGGAACGTGAGGCTGCCATCCAGCGGAGCCGGGCCGGCCACGGCGCGGAAGCCGAGCCGCTCGTCCGGGTCGAACGCGGTAACCTCGATGTCCGCGGAAACCTCGCGCCCGCCAACGTCGACGCGCTGGCTGTAGCGCACGCCGACCGCGAGCGGGCCCTCACGCCGCATGACCTTGACCGCGGGCCGCCAGCGGGGGTCGTTCTCGCCGTCGGCGAAAAACGCGAAGACCTCCATCTGCGGCCGGGCGATGACGATCGTGCGCTCGGCGTGCGGCATGGCTCCTCCTCCTCCAAAGGTAACCATGCGTTACTACCCGACACTGCGAGTATTTAGTGCGGGTCGCGACCGACCGCAGCGCCGCTGGCGCCGGTGAGGAAGTCCAGGTCGGCGCCGGTGTCCGCGCCCTGGACATGCTGGGTGTACAGCCAGGTCCAGCCGCGGCTGGCGGGCATCGGCGGGGGCTTCCACGCGCGCTGGCGAGCCTGCAGCTCGGAGTCTGGGACCTCGAGGGTGAGGGAGCGGGAGGGCACGTCCAGGCTGATCCAGTCGCCGGTGCGGACCAGTGCAAGAGGCCCACCTGCCGCCGCCTCGGGGGCGACGTGCAAGATGACGGTGCCGTAGGCGGTGCCTGACATCCGGCCGTCGCAGATCCGCACGATGTCACGGACGCCGCGCTTGAGCAGCTTGGCCGGCAGCGGGACGTTGGCGACCTCGGGCATGCCAGGGTAGCCCCTGGGGCCGCAGTAGCGGATGACCAGGACCGTGTCGGCGTCGGCGTCGATGTCGGGGTCGGCGACGACCTTGTGGTAGTCCTGCGGCGAGTCGAAGACTAGCGCCCGGCCGCGGTGCTTGAGCAGGTGCGCGGACGCGGCGGACTGCTTGATGACCGCGCCGGCGGGTGCCAGGTTGCCGCGCAGCACGGCGGTACCGGAGCCGGCTGGCTGAAACGGCTGGCCAAGCGAAGTGATCACGTCGCGGTTCCAGCAGGGCGCGTCCTTGACGTTCTCCCCCGCGGTCTGCTGAGTCACGGTGAGCGCATGCCGGTGCAGCAGCCCGCCGTCGGCGAGCTCGCGCATGACGGCGGGCAGGCCCCCGGCGTAGCAGAAGTCCTCCATCAGGTACCTGCCGCTGGGCTGAAGGTTTACCAGGGTCGGCACGTCGCGGATGAGGTCGTCGAAGTCGTCGAGCTCCAGGGGCACCCCTAGGCGGCCTGCGATCGCCAGCAGGTGGATGACCGCGTTGGTGGACCCGCCGATCGCCGCGTTGACCCGGATCGCGTTCTCGAACGCCTGCCTGGTCATGATCTTCCCCGGGGTTACCTCATTGCCGACCAGGTCGATAATGACCTGGCCAGCCCGCTGCGCGGTCTCATAGCGCCGGGCGTCGACTGCGGGCCAGGTGGCCGAGTAGGGCAGTTGCATGCCCAGGGCCTCGGCCATGGACGCCATCGTGGACGCTGTCCCCATCGTCATGCAGTGCCCGTTGGAGCGGCCCATGCATCCCTCGGCGAACGCGCATTCCTCCTGGGTCATCCGGCCTGCCAGGAGGTCTTCCTCCCAGCGCCAGACCGCGGTACCGGAGCCGACGTCGCCGCCTTGGTACTTGCCGCTCAGGGCCGGCCCGCCAGTCACCATGATGGCGGGCAGGCCGGCGCTGGCCGCCGCCATGAGCAGGCCGGGGGTGGTCTTGTCGCAGCCAGACAGCAGTACGACGCCGTCCAGGGGGTTGGCGCGGATGAGCTCTTCGGCCTCCATGGCCAGAAGGTTCCTGTAGAGCATGGCGGTTGGCCTCAGCAGCGTCTCACCGAGCGCCATCGCGGGAAACTCCAGCGGGAAGCCACCCGCCTGCCACACGCCGCGCTTGACCGACTCGGCCACCCGGTGCAGGTGAACGTTGCACGGCGCCAGCTCCGACCAGGTTGTCGCGATCCCGATCACCGGCCGGCCATCGAACACCTCGGAGGTGAACCCCTGACTGCGCATCCACGCCCGGTGGTTCATCCCGGACCGGCCGGCGGCCCCGAACCAGAACGAGCTTCGCCTGCTGCCAGAGTCGGAAAACAGCTGTCCCATAGATCCATATGTACTCGTTCGTAACGTTTCGGGGAAGGGGGCGATATCACACCGCAGACCGCCCGAGGCCGGGGTCACGATCGCGGGCGGTGTCGAGGGCGGCCCGGCATACTGGGCTTAGCGGGCGGACAGGCGATCACCTACGATGTGAGCGTGGGTTCACCAGTGCCTCAGCCTCCCCGCAGGCTTCCGCCGCTGGCGAACACCACTGGAGTCTGGCGGCGCTCATGGATCGCGGTCGCGCACGCCGAGGAAGTTCCCGACAACACACCGGTGCAAGTCCTGGTCGCCGGCGACGCCTGGGTGCTCACCCGGATGGACGGAGTGCTCACCGCGTTCGATGACCACTGCCCGCACTGGCAGTCCCCGCTGAGCGCCGGATCGGTCACCAGGGCCGACGATGGATCACCGCGGCTGTCGTGTGCCTTCCACGGCTGGCGGTTCGACGCCATGGGCCAGTGCGACCTGATGCCCGGCCTGGACCGCGGCGGGCACGCCCATCGTGGCGGCCACCGTGGCGGCCACCGTCATCAGGACTGGCAGGGAAAACACGGGAGCCGTGGAGGATACACCGATCGCGGCAGGCGCGGCCCGGGCACCAGGCTCCTTGCCGCCTACGGCGTCGCGGAACGGTACGGCCTGGTCTGGCTCGCCGCCGACGAGCCGCTGGCGCCCCTGCCGGAGTTCCCTGAGTGGGAAGACGACACGGCCGGCCGTGCCACCTGCCGCAGCGTCACCGTCCACGCCAGCGCCGGGCAGCTCATCGACGGCTTCCTTGACACGGAGGCCGACGAGGTAGCGACCGGAGAATGGCGGGTCACCGGCGAATGGCGCGCTGGGAACCGGGACGGCGGCACAGGCGCGCCGCACCGGACCGTCAAGACCGCCGGCCCGCATGCCACCGCCCGGCTGCGGCTGGAACTGCCGTACGCCACGATCGGCGTCCTGGTCACCTGCCAGCCCGAGGACTGGGGCACCACCCGCGTCTACAAGCTCATCACCCACAGCGGCCTGGCCGGGAACGCCGCGGCGATGGAGGAGTTCACCAGGGACGAGAACCGGGTCCTGACGGAGTACCTGTCGGTGGCGGACGGCTGCGCCTCGCCGCTGCTGCCTCTAGACCCCGATGGTGAAGCACCCAGTGCGCGGGCAGGCCAGCTGAACATGGCCTGGCGCGGCCTCATGGCCCGCGCCCTCATGCAGCCGGGCTGACGTCCCCTGGGAATGGGTGCCACACTAGGTTCGTGCGGACGAATGGGATACGGGCTGACCTGGTGCTGCGATCTGCCCGTGTGGCACTGGCTGACGGGGTGCGGCCGGGGTCTGTCATCGTTCGCGATGGCGTGATCAGTGAGGTCGCGGACTACGACGCGCGCGTTGACGCGACGGCGGAGGCAGACCTCGGGAACACGGCGCTCCTGCCGGGACTGGTCGACTCGCACGTGCACGTGAACGAGCCGGGACGGGCGGACTGGGAGGGGTTCGCGTCAGCGACGGCCGCGGCCCTGGCCGGCGGCATCACGACGATCTGCGACATGCCGCTCAACTGCGTGCCCGTAACGACGACAGTCGATGCTTTCAAGATCAAGGTCGAGGCCGCGCGCGGGCAGTGCGCGGTGGACGTCGCGTTCTGGGGCGGGGCCGTGCCTGGCAATGCGGACCAGATCGGGCCGCTGCTGGACGCGGGAGTGATCGGCATCAAGTGCTTCCTGATCGACTCCGGCATCCCGCAGTTCCCGCCGCTGGACGCCGGCGGGCTGCGGGCGGCCATGCGCGAGCTGGCCGGCTCCGGGGCGCCGATGATCGTGCACGCGGAATCCCCGGGCGAGGTGACCGTGCCCACCGGGCCGTCCTATGACGCGTTCGTGGCCTCCCGCCCTCCGGTGGCTGAGCGGCGGGCGATCGAGATGGTCATCTCCGCCGCGGCGGCGACCGGGGCGCGGGCACATATCGTGCACCTGGCGGCCGGCGAGTGCGCGGCGCTGATCGGCGCCGCGCAGGCGTCCGGCATCGACCTGACGGCGGAGACCTGCCCGCACTACCTGTTCTTCGCGGCCGAGGAGGTGCCCGCCGGGCACACCGAGTTCAAGTGCTGCCCCCCGGTGCGGTACGCGCCCAACCGGGAGGCGCTGTGGCGCGCCCTGGAGGCCGGTGTCATCGGCGGCGTCGTCTCCGACCACTCCCCCTGCACCGCCGACCTCAAGCGCCTTGCCGAGGGCGACTTCCGGACGGCCTGGGGCGGGATCGCCTCGCTGCAGGTGGCGCTGCCGGCCGTGTGGAGTGTCGCGCACGCACGCGGGCGCACCCTGTCGGACATCGCGCGGTGGATGTCGCAGTTTCCGGCGTCGCTGGCGGGGCTGTCCGGGCGCAAGGGCATGATCGCGCCGGGACTCGACGCGGACCTGGTGGCGTTCGATCCCGAGGCGACATTCGCGGTGCGGGCATCGGACCTGCTGCACAAGAACCCGGTCTCACCGTATGACGGGCGGACCCTGGCCGGCGTCGTGCGGCGGACCTGGCTGCGCGGCGCCGAGGTGACACCGGACGGCCCGCGTCACGGTCAGTTGCTGCGCCGCGGCGGGAGCGTGCTTGATGCCTGACATCCCCCGCGACCCGCTGCGGTCTCCTGATGTCGCGTCGCGGGCACTGCGCGGCTCGGTGCTAGCGGCCTCCGATGAGTTCTTCGCCGAGAAAGAGAACCTGATCAAGCCGTCGGCCGCGACATTCTCCCCGGAGACTTTCGGCCACAAGGGACAGGTGTACGACGGATGGGAGACCAGGCGCCGGCGCGGCCCTGACGGCGCGCTGCCCGCTGATGGCCAGCATGACTGGGCGATCGTGCGACTGGGCGCCGTGGCGGTGGTCAACGCGGTCGTCGTGGACACTGCCTGGTTCCGTGGCAACTTCCCGCAGTCCTGCTCAGTGGAGGCGTGCTATGTCGCCGGGTACCCGGCGATCTGCGAGCTGGAGCGCGCGCGCTGGACCGAGATCGTGCCGCGCAGCCCCCTAGCGGGCGATGCAGCGCACGTGTTCGAGGTGTCATGCCCGCGCCGGTTCTCGCACGTGCGGCTGCGGGTCTACCCCGACGGCGGCGTCGCCCGGCTGCGCGTTCACGGCCAGGTCGTGCCCGACCCCTCGCTGCTGGAGGGGCTGACCTTCGACCTGGCCGCGCTGGAAAACGGCGGCGACATCGTTGCCTGCAGCGACCAGTTCTACTCGGTGCCCCGCAACGCGATCTCGCCGGGCCTGTCGCGGGTGATGGGCGAAGGCTGGGAGACTAGCCGCAGGCGCTCGGCGGGCAACGAATGGCTCCTTATCTCCCTGGCCGAACGGGCCGTCCTTGCTCTGGCGGAGATAGACACCTCGGGATACATCGGCAACTGCCCCGGGGCTGTCCGGCTGCGCGGCATCGACTCGGACGCGCCCGCCTCCGCGCGTGAGTCCGAGTGGGTCGACCTGCTGCCGCTCACGGCCGTGGTCCCGGACACGCCGCACCGGTTCCGGCTGGCCGGCGGCCCGCCGGTGACGCACGCACGGCTGGATGTCTTCCCCGATGGCGGCATCGCGCGGCTGCGGCTGCACGGGTCGCTGACCCAAGACGGCCTCGCGGGACTTCACCGCCGCTGGACGCAGACCGCCCCTGATGTCGGCCCAGCGCACGGTCATGTCGTAGCTGCGCCGCCAGATTCGTGATCTGATAAGCGGCTATGGGCCACGTTCTGATCGCACCAGACAAGTTCAAGGGGACGCTCACGGCGAGCCAGGTCGCCGCGCACGTCGCCGCCGGGCTTACGGCTGGCGGGCCGGTCCAGATCGTCAGCATTCCGGTGGCTGACGGGGGCGACGGGACGGTGGACGCCGCCGTCGCCGCGGGCTACCGGCGAGTGGAGCTAGGCGTGCGCGGGCCGACCGGGAAGGCGGTCACGGCGTCGTTCGGGCTGCTAGACGGAACGGCCGTCATCGAGGTGGCCCAGGCGTGCGGGCTGGCGCTGGCGGGTCGCGACGGCGGACAACTGGCGCCGCTGACTGCCAGCACGCGGGGGGTCGGCGAGCTGATCTTGGCCGCCGTCCGGATGGGCGCGAAGACGGTCATCATCGGCCTCGGCGGCACCGCGACCACGGACGGCGGCGCCGGGCTCGTCGCGGCCCTGGGCGGCAGGCTGCGCGACAGGCGCGGCGATGAGGTTCCCGGCGGCGGCGCGGCCCTGTCCGGCCTGGGCACCCTGGACCTGACGCGGCTCGCAGACCTGTCGGGCATGGAATTCCTGCTGGCGAGCGACGTAAACAATCCCCTGCTCGGGCCGACCGGGGCAGCGGCCGTCTACGCGCCGCAGAAGGGAGCATCCGCCGCCGACGTGGCGCTCCTGGAGGCAGGGCTGGCTCGCTGGGCGGATGTCGCTGAGGCCGCGGTCGGGCAGGCCGCACGTGACCTGCCTGGGGCCGGAGCGGCAGGCGGACTCGGGTTCGCCGCGCAGCTCTTCCTGGGCGCGCGGATGCGACCGGGGATTGAGCTGCTGCTGGAGATGTCCGCGTTCGAGCAGCACCTGGACGGGGCACGGCTGGTGATCACCGGCGAGGGATCGCTGGACGAGCAGACACTGCGGGGCAAGGCCCCGGCGGGCGTCGCCCGGACCGCTGCCGCGCATGACCCCGCGGTGCCGGTGGTGGCCGTCGCCGGGGTCTGCTCGCTGTCGCCCGCACAGCTGCGGGAGGCGGGTATCGCGGCGGCGTACGCCCTGACCGATGTCGAGCCGGACGTGGGGCTGTGCTGCGCGAGTCCCGGCCCGCTGCTGGAGCGGGTAGCCCGTCAGATCGCCGCAGACTGGCTAAGTCCCGTTTCCTAGCTGGGCGGCCACGACTCGATGTCCGCTGTCGCGACGGTCTCGCAGTCGCCGGCGTAGCTGAAGGCCGCGCGGATGCGCTCGCCGGCCAGGACGCGCGGCAGCCAGTGACGGGCATCGTCCCACATGCCGCGTAGCGGCAAGGCTGCGGCCGGGAACCATCGCGGGATGATCTCCGGGCTTTCCACCGCCTCGCCGGCCCACTCGGTGGACGTGAAGACGTTCACGGTCATGTCCCACTGCGGGCGGGCCGGGAACAGGAAGGTAATGAACGCGACCTCGGTCAGCGCGCCGGGGGCCACGCTAATCCCGGCCTCCTCTTTCACCTCACGGGCCGCCGCTTCGCCGGGCGTCTCGCCGTCCTCGACATGTCCGCCCAGCGCGACGATCTTGCCGGTGCCGAGGCCCGTCTTCTTATGTCCGAGGAGCACCTCCTGCTCACCGTCGAGGGCGGTCCGGGTCAGCAGGCACAGGCACGTGGAGATCAGCACGCTTCAGTATCGCCGGCTGACGCTGGCGTAGGCCGACAGGGCCGCGGTGGTGGCGTCCTGCTCGGTGGGCAGCGCCTGCGCGCGGCCCACGGCGGCAGCACGCAGGCCCGCGGCCAGCGTGTGGCTGGTCAGGACCGCGCGGACAGCAGCGGCGAGCTCCGCCGCGTCGTCCGGCCTGACCAGGCAGGCGGCCTGCGGGCCGACCAGGTCCGGGATGCCGCCCACCCTCGTCGCTACGATGGCGGCACCCGCCCGGAGGGCTTCCTGCACAGCGAGCGGCTGGCCTTCCCAGCGACTAGGCAGCGCGAAGACGTCGCAGGCCGCGAGCAGCGCTGGCACGTCATCGCGGTGACCGAGGAACTGCGCGTCGACGCCGAGGGACGCCGCCTGGTCCCGGAGCCGTCGCAGCAGCGGCCCGTCGCCGGCGATCAGCACGCGTGGCACCGGGTCCATGTCGCGCCAGGACGCGGCCGCCTCCAGCAGCGTGCCGAGCCCCTTCTGCGGCGCAAGCCTGCCGACGGCGAGCACGACAGGGCGACCGTGAGGGGCTTGCGTGACTGCCGGGGATGGAGTTACTGCCATGGGTGGAGTTACTGCCGGGGCGGGGACCGGCACGGGAGCCGGGGCGGGCACTACCGCGCGGGCGACGTGGCGGGCGCCTGCCCGCCGCATCCGGCGCTCCAGGTCGGGCGAGACGCACAGCACCAGGTCCGTGCCACGAGCGACCACGACCTCAAGCACCCGGTACACCAGGGCGGCCGGGCCGCGACCGGGCGGCGGGGCGTTATGAACCGTGACCACGAGCGCCGAGGGTCGCTTACCGGGTCGCGGCGATGGCGCCAGCATTGTCGCGAGCACGCAGAGGGCGCCGGCCCGCAGGCCGTGGGCGTGGATGACGTCGGGCGGGCCGTCGTCAACTGGGCGACCATCGCCTCCCGCGCCAGCCGCAAGCAGGCGTCGCAGGCGGCGGATCGCGGTAGCGTCACTCGGCCGGGGGCGGTCGCCGATGTCGACCGTGGCGGTCAAGACCGCCGGCGGCAGCGGCGGGCCAGCGGTCAGTGCGTGCAGCGCGGTGGGCGGCCCGTACACCGCAACCGCGGTTCCGGCCCTCGCCAGGCCCGCGGCCAGCATCGCCACGTGCCTGGCGACGCCGCCGGTGCTTGTCCCGAGCACGAGTGCCACGCGCAGCGCTGTGTTGCCAGGGCCAGTGCCAGCAGCGTTGGCGGCGTCGCCAGTGCCGCCGAGCGGGCTCGCGGAGCTACCGGAAGCTGCGGAGGCGGTCAATGGTGTGTTACGGGGACCTTGGAGGCGCGCAGGCGGCGGAGGGCGGCTCTGGCGTCACCTCCGTCGAGGTTGATGACGACCAGCGTGAACACGCCCATCACGACGGCGGTGACCAGGACTGAGACGCCGACGTTGGAGACAAAGCCGGTGACGCGGACACCGAGCGCGACCGCCGAGCCGGCCAGCGCCGCCAGCAGGCACCCGGCCAGGCCGGCCCGGAACGCCCGCCACATCCCGGCCAGCGCCGGACTGCCGCGTTCCCGCCGCACCAAGACGATCAGCGCGATGCCGGACGCCGTCAGGCCGATGGTGGTGCCCAGGCCCAGCACCGGGACGACCCGGGCGCGCGGGATGAACGGGACGATCGCGACATCCGCGGCGATGACCAGCAGCCACCCGGCGCTGATCGCGAACGCGGGAGCCCGGTTGCGGCCGAGGGCGTACAGCACGCGGGACAAGTTGGCGGACAGGCCGTACCCGATGAGGCCGGGCGCGAAGGTGGCGAGCGCGGCCGACAGCACCCACGCATCCCCGGTCGAGTGTGACTCAAAGACCCGCGACAACGGCGTGCGTGCCCCGAAAAGGGCCGCCGCGCCCAGCATCGACGACAGCAGCACCGCGCGGGTCGACGCCGCCGCCGTCGCGTCGAATGCCCCGCCCGCGGCCAGATCGGACTCGCCGGCCCGGGCCGCAAGCTCGGGGAAGGCACTGGTCGCGATCGGGACCGCGAGCACCGCGTAGGGGACGACGAACACTGCCCACGCGAACCCGTAGAGGACCAGCGCCCCGGAGTGGCCAAAGCGGTTGGCTAGCACGACGACCACGGCAACCGACGTGTCCTGCGCGATCAGGGCCAGGACACCAGCGATGGCCAGCTTCCGCACCCGGTTGCCGATGCCTGCCGGGAACCGCAGGGTGGGCCGGGGCGCGAGGTGCAACCGCCAGGCGGGCACCAGCCCGGTAAGGACCAGGGCGAGCACACCGAGGGTCGTCCCGCCGGACAACAGGTACTCAGGGACACGCGGTAGCTTGTCCAGGCTGTCGGCGTACTGACCGCCCACGGCACCGAAGCCGACGTACGCGCCGACGACGACCAGGCTGGACAGCAGGGGCGCCAGTGCCGGGGCACCGAACTTACGGTGTGCCTGCAAGACCCCGTACAGCACGACGGCCAGCCCGTAGAGCAGGACCTGCGGCGCGAAGACGATGAGCATCCGTGTCCCGACGCCGGCCAGGCTGCCGTGCGGGCAGCCGCTGGCGTCCGACAGCGCGGCGGTGACGATGGGCCTGGCAGCCAGCGCGAGCAGCGCGCTGACCGGGACCAGCAGCAGGACGGTCCAGGTGAGCAGCGCCGAGGCGATCTGCCGGACCTGCTCCCGTGCCAGGTCCGCGGGCCCGGCGAGGACGGGGACCACGACGGAGCTCAGGGCGCCGCCCAAGACGACGTCGTAGATGATGTTCGGCACCATGTTAGCCGTGGTGTACGCGGTGCCGAGGCACGTGGTGCCAACGGTGTGGGCGAAGACGACCTGCCTGCCGAAGCCCACGGCGCGCGCGAGCACGGTGATGACCCCGATCGTCAGCGCGGCGCGGCCGATGGACCTGCTTCGCCGCCGAGCCCCGCCGCGCTCGGCCACTGGTGCTATCACGCCGACGAGGTCAAGGGTGTTTCCCTCGGCCCGGCAGGCGGGAGGGACGCAGTACCCGCGGTTTGTGCGGGTTCCCCCGGACGCAATGGTGTCAGGGGGGCCTTCGTCCCCGCGGGGGCACGCCGGCCCAGCATGTCGAGCCAGTTCAGTGCCGGGGTGCGCGCGATCACCTTGGTGAAGCTGACCTTCTCGGACAGGCCGGTCAGCGCGATGATCGCGGTGAGCAGCCCGATCCTGGCCGGCCCAGGAAGCGTGGCGGCGGCCGCAACGCCAAGCATGGCGCCGAGGCAGTTCGCGCCCGTGTCGCCGAGCATGGCCCGCTCACCGAGGTCTTCGGGGAGCACCGCGAGTGCGGCGCCAACGGGTGCGGCGACGGCGGCGACGCCATCAGCGGACCTGTCCGCGACAGCCGACGCCGCCGAGATAAGCCCGGCGGACAGGGCGGCGACCTTGATCGCCCGGCCCGGGCGCAGGTCGAAGAGGTTGAGCAGGTTCGCGCCGCCCGCGATGAGGCCGGCGTTGACGGCGCAGTCGAGCCGACTGCCGCCCTGGTGCCCCAGCAGGCAGGCGCCGACGGCGCCGGTAGCGGCAAGGCCGGCGAGCTTCACGGCCCCAGTGGTGACCTCGCCATCGCGCAGCGCCCCCAGGTGCCCGCGCAGGCCGCGCCGCTTGCCCGAGCCCAGCAGGTCGTCGAGCATGCCGAACGCGCCGGCGCCGAAGCCCACGGCACACAAGGCCGGGGCCAGGCGCCCCCTCGGGGCACCGGAGGCAGCGCAGGTAAGGGCGGTCGCGGCGATGGCTCCTGCTACGGCGGCCGGCCCCTCCAGGAGGGTGACAGGCTCGCCTCGGTGGTTGACGCGGGACCATGCCTTCTCGCCGCCCGGCGGGAACCGGGTCAGCGCGCGGTAGGCCAGGCGCGCCGCGACGGCGGCCGCGGCACCGGTGAGGACAGACGCCCTCAGCGTCCGGTAGGTCACTTTTTCTTCACCTGCTTACCGTTGCTCTTGCCCTGCCCCGCTGACTGCGTGCTCGGCGTGGCCGTGGGCTGCGGGGTGGGCGCTGGGTCAGGGCTGATCGAGGACGCACCTGAAATACCGTAGCTGCTTGCCTTGCGGCCCGCCAGTTGCACGGCGATTGCCTGCATCACGGTGACCTGCCCCTCGATGGTGTCGGCGTCGTCAACCGTGGACACCAGGCTGGAGACGCTGCTTGCCCTGATCACCGCCATCGCGCTGCCCGACTGGCCCGACGGCGTGGTGGCGCCGGCCACGACGGTGACCTGGCTGGCGTCGGCGAACACCTGGGCGATCGCGACCAGGACCTGGTTGGTGGGGTCGCCCGCGCCGTCGGCTGGGACGGCGCCGGGGGTGATGATCACCGCGACGTTGGCCCGGCTGGCGAGGGTGCCTGACAGGGTAATGAACCCGGCCCGGACGTAGCTGCCCAGGAGGGTACTCGCGCTGGCCGAGGCGGATGCGGTGGGCTGCACGGACGGGGTCGGCTGCCTGGACTGAGCCGGCTGCGTGGACTGGGCCGGCTGCGTGGACGGCGCCCCCGGGGCGGACCCGGCCCCCGGCGTCGCCGGCTGGGCGCTGTCTTGCAAGATCCCGCTAGCGATGATCTGCGCGGCCTGCTGCTGGCTGGCCAACTGCTGGTCCGCGGCGGGGGGGAACGTGGTGCCGGCGCTGTTTGCGACCGTCCCGTTGATGGTCGCAAGCGTCGACTTGGTCGTCTCGGACACCTGGTTGAAGGACGGCTCCAGCGCGACCTGCCCGGTGACGGTCGCCCCGGCGTCGGCGGCGGCCGTCTTCACCCCGTCGATCACCGAACTGGGGGCGCCGGGCTCGGTGATCAGGACGATCTTGTCCTTGTCGAGCAGGTGGCCGCTTCCCAGCAGCAGCTTCTCGGAGTCCTGGAGGAAGGACTGGGCCGCATTGTCCTGCGCCTCGTAGGCGTCCCGCGCGGCGCTGGCGGCGTCGTACTGGCTGCGTAGCTGGTTCGACGTGGAGGTCAGCAAGCTGATGGTGCCGCTCTGCAACTCGGTGGAGCCCAAGACGATGCCAATCGCGAGCGCGAGGAACACGGCCACGATGGAGACAAGGTGATACCGGAAGTCAATCAATGGAATAGTCCAGTGAGCCAGTAGGAGAAGGTTCGCCAGGTGGCGCTGAAGTAGTTGCCGAGGATCAGCCCAACGGGTGACGAGGCGATGGCCACGACGATCGTGGCGGCGGCAGCGAGGACGAGCACCAGCAGCGCCCAGCCGGAGATGCGACTTTGGTAGAGCTGGTGGACGCCGCGGGCGTTGACGACCTTGTCACCAACCCGCAGGTGGGTCAGGAACGTGCTGGACATGCCCGGGCGGCCCTTTTCCAGGAACTCGGAAAGGTTCAGGTGGGTGCCAACGACCGCGATCAGGCTCGCACCCATCGCGTCGGCCAGCAGCAGGGCCAGGTCCTCGCTCGTGCCGGGGGCGGGCAGGACCGTTGCCACCAGGTCAAGGCCAGTGACCCTCGTCAGGCCAGGCGCACGGCCGTCGGGGTAGGCGTGGACGACGAGCTCGGCGCCGCAACACAGCGCGGCATCCGAGATCGAGTCCATGTCACCGATGATCACCTTCGGCCGGTAGCCGGCGTCCAGCAGCGCCTCCGCGCCGCCGTCCACCGCGACGATCACTGGCCGGTACTCGCGGATGTAGGGCCGCAGCGTGCGCAGGTCCTCCCGGTACCGGTAGCCGCGCGCCACCACGAGCACGTGCCTGTCCTTCATGCTGACGCGCAGGCTCGGCACGGTGATGCCGTTGGTGAGCAGGTCCCGCTCACGGCGCAGGAACTCCATGGTGTTCGAGGCGAACGCGTCGATCTGCGTGGTGACGCCGGCCTCGGCGTTCGCCAGGGCACCGCGGACGGACTCCTCGGTCTGCAGCACGCCCTTGGCGATGACCTGCCCGTCAGCGTAAAGCGTGTCGCCGTCAAGGCGGACGACCGTGCCCTCCGTGATCCTCATGAAGGCCTCGCCGCCGATGTCGTCGACGAGCGGGATGCCCGCGTCGATGAGAAGCTGCGGGCCAAGGTTCGGGTACCTGCCCGTGACCGACTTGGCCGCGTTGACCACGGCGGCGACCTTGCAGGCGATTAGCTCATCTGCGCTGACCCGGTCCAGGTCGGGGTGATCGATGACCGCGATCTCGCCCGGCAGCAGGCGCTTGACCAGGGACTTGGTCTTCACGTCCACCCGCGCGGCTGCGACGATACCGGGCGGCTCGTCGGCCTTGCCCCGTCTGACCTGCGGAAACCTCACCGTGAGTACCTTCATTGGCCTATGTCATGCCAGCGCTGGCGTCGTGGCTGCCCCGCTTCGACGCTGCGGCGCTTTTCGGCGAATGGGGCATATCATAGTAAGCGTGACCCGTCTCACATCACTGTCGCGTGGCGCGGGCTGTGCCAGCAAGCTACCACCGTCGTCTGTGGAAAAACTGATGACGGCGCTGGGGAGGCTGTCCAGCGAGCCTGGCGGACCCTGAACTGCTCGCGGACCCCGAGGATCCCCGCCGACGACATTGGCGAGGTCATCGCCGGCTTCGCCGGCCATGTGGCCGCCGGTCTTAACATTACGTGACGGCCGTTCCCCTGCTCGCACAATCCATGCGTGCTGAGGCATTCTCGAATGTCAGTGGGTGTGGTTAGGGTGGACGTGTGAGCATGCATATCGATCGCGAGGAGCGGGCAGCCGCGCACGTCCACGGGATCTGCCTCAAGACCGGACCGCCTCGGCGGGTCGGTGTCGAGCTTGAGTGGCTGGTTCGCGACGCGCGCGATCCCGCCCTGCCGGTCACGGCGGAGCGGATCGCGGCGGCTGTTTCGGGGTTCGGCGGAACCCTGTTCGGCGAGACAGCCTTCGGCACCGTACCTGGCACCCTGCCGTCTGGGGCGCTCCTGACCGCAGAGCCGGGCGGGCAACTGGAGCTGAGCTCGCTGCCCGCTGATTCCCTCGCTGACTGCGTTTCCGCCGCTCTCGCCGACATGGCCGCCCTCCGTTCCGCCGTGGCATGCGCCGGACTTGAGCTGGCCGGGTACGGGCTGGATCCCCTCCGGCCCCCGCGCCGGGTGCTTGACCTGCCCCGCTACGCCGCGATGGAGGCATTCTTCGACCGGGGCGGTCCGTGGGGTAGGCGGATGATGTGCGGCACCGCGTCCGTCCAGGTGTGCCTGGACGCCGGGGACGACTCCGGTGGCTTCACCGGGTACCGGTACCGGTGGCGGCTTGTCCACGCACTCGGGCCGGTGCTCGTCGCCGCGTTCGCCAACTCCCCGCTGCGCGAGGGACGGCCAACCGAGTGGCGGTCGACCAGGCAGCAGGTGTGGGCCAACATGGATCCCGGCCGGACCAGGCCGCCCCAGGACGCCAGCGACCCGCGTGACGCCTGGGCCGCCTACGCCCTGGACGCCGAGGTGATGCTGGTCAGGGACCAGGCGTCGGAGAACTGGGTTGCGCCACCGGGCGTGACGCTGCGGCACTGGGTACGGGGCCTGGACGGGGTACTGCGCCAGCCAACCGACGACGACCTGGCTTATCACCTGTCGACCCTGTTCCCGCCGGTGCGGCCCCGTGGCCACCTGGAGCTGCGGATGATCGACGCGCAGCCCGGCGACGGCTGGATCGTGCCGATCGCGGTCACCACGGCGCTACTGCATGACGAGCAGGCCGCCGGCCGGGCACTGGCCGCGACCCAGGAACTGCCCGTCCATGGCGGCGACCCGCGGGCAGGGCAGTCACCCGCGGGCGACCAGTGGCTGCGAGCTGCCCAGCTCGGGCCCTCAGATCCCGCGATCTCGCGGGCCAGCCGGGAGTGCTTCGCGGCCGCGCGCGAGGCGCTGGACGGGATGGGCGTCCCTGACCGGATCACTACGGCGGTGGACGCCTTCATCGAGCAGTATGTCGAGCGCGACCGCTGCCCAGCGGACGACCTGGTATCACGGGAGGACCCCCATGACTGATCCCCTGCCAACCGAGGACCTGCGGATGCGGATCGCGGCGGAACTACTGGCCGCGCGCGACCGGACGACGCTGCTCACCACCGTGGTGGACGAGGCGGACCTGACCAAGCAGCACTCGCCGCTGATGTCGCCACTGGTCTGGGACCTAGCGCACATCGCCAACCAGGAGGAGCTGTGGCTGCTGCGCGCGGTCGGCGGCCGGGACGCGATGTACCCGCGGATGGACCCGCTGTACGACGCGTTCGAGCACCCGCGGGCGACCCGGCCATCGCTGCCGCTGTTTCCGCCGGCGCAGGCCCGCGCGTACGGCCATGAGGTGCGCGGACGGGTCCTTGACTTGCTGGAAGCCGTCCAGCTCGAAGCCGGCGCGGGCCTTCCTCCCGGGGCGCGGGCTGGCCGGCTGCCCGGCTCCCGGGACCTGACCGAACGGGGCTTCGCGTTCGGGATGGTCGCGCAGCACGAGGTGCAGCACGACGAGACGATGCTCGCCACTCACCAGCTACGGCTGGGAGCGCCGGCCCTGTCCGGGCCACTGCCGCCGCCCGCCCCGGCCGAAGCCGCCGCACTGCCCGCGCAGGTGCTGGTGCCAGGCGGCTCGTTCGCGATGGGGACGTCGGCCGAGCCGTGGGCACTGGACAACGAGCGACCCGCGCACGAGGTGGACGTGCCCGCGTTCTGGCTGGACACGACGCCGGTCACGAACGCCGCGTACATCGAGTTCATCGCAGACGGCGGCTACGACGACCCGCGCTGGTGGACCGCGCAGGGCTGGGACCACCGGCAGCGGGCCGGCCTGGTCGCCCCGCTGTTCTGGTCACCAGCCGACGGGCAGGGCCGCAACGACCGATGGGTCCGGACCTCGTTCGGGGTGACCGCGCCCGTCGTGGGTGACGAGCCGGTCCTGCACGTGTGCTGGCATGAGGCCGACGCCTACGCCCGGTGGAAGGGCCGGCGGCTGCCGACCGAGGCCGAGTGGGAGAAGGCGGCCCGCTACGACCCCGCGTCCGGCCGGTCCCGACGCTACCCGTGGGGCGACGCCGATCCCACGCCGGACGTGGCCAACCTCGGGCAGCGGTACCTGCGGCCCGCGCCGGCCTGCTCCTACCCGGCTGGTGCCGCCCCGTGCGGGGCGCGGCAGCTGATCGGGGACGTGTGGGAGTGGACAAGCTCAGACTTCCTGCCGTATCCCGGCTTCGAGGCGTGGCCGTACAAGGAGTACTCGCAGGTGTTCTTCGGCCCGGAGTACAAGGTGCTGCGCGGCGGGGCGTTCGGGGTGTCCCCGGTGGCCTGCCGGGGCACCTTCCGGAACTGGGACTACCCTGTACGCCGGCAGATCTTCGCCGGGTTCCGGACCGCGCGGTCGGCTGGCGAGGCCCGCTGATGTGCCGGCACCTGGCCTACCTCGGACCGCCGGTGTCGCTGAAGTCGCTGCTCATCGACCCGCCGCACGGGCTGTACCGGCAGTCGTGGGCACCCCGGATGCAGCGCTACGGGACGGTGAACGCCGACGGGTTCGGCGTCGGCTGGTACACCGCCGACGACCCCATGCCGGCGCGGTACCGGCGTGGCATACCGATCTGGGGAGACCCGTCGCTGGCGGACGTCGCGCGAGTGACCCGGTCCGGTGCGGTGATGGGGGCGGTTCGTTCGGCAACGCCGGGGATGACCCTCGGGGAGGGAGCAGCGGCCCCGTTCTGCTCGGGGGCCTGGCTGTTCTCCCACAACGGGATCATGGAAGGGTGGCCCACGCTGCCACTGCCGCAGGTGTCGCTGCCGGGCATGGAGGCGATGACCGACTCGGCGTACCTGTGGGCGCTGGTGCTGGACCTGCTGCGGGAGGGAGCCGCCCCGGAGGCGGCGCTGGCCATGGCGATCCACATGGTGCGCGGCGCCGGGATCTGCGGACGGTTCAACTTCCTGTGGACCGACGGGACTGCGATCGCGGCCACCGCCTGCGGGGACACGCTGTGGTACCGCACGACGTCCGGCGAGGCGCCCGGCGCGGATTCCGTGACGGTCACCTCCGAGCCCACCGACGACCTCCCCGGCTGGATCGAGGTTCCGGACGAGCATGTCCTCACCGCTATCCGGGGCCATGCGCAGATGCACCCACTGTCGGATTGACCGAAGGGACTAAGAGTCGATGACGACCATCGAGCGACTGCTGCCAGAAGGGTTCCTGGACTCCTCATTGCGGGCCGATGCCCGTGCGGGGCTGACCGCCACTCCTAAGTCGCTGCCGCCCAAGTGGTTCTACGACGCCGAGGGCAGCGCGCTGTTCGAGAAGATCACCGAGTTGCCTGAGTACTACCCGACGCGAGCGGAACGGTCGATCCTGCGGTCGGCTTCCTCCTCGATCGCTGCCCTGTCCGGGGCGTCAACGCTCGTGGAGCTCGGCTCCGGGTCGTCGGACAAGACACGGCTCCTGCTGTCGGCCCTGCGCGCCGCCGGGACGCTGCGGTCGTACGTGATGATCGACGTCAGCGAGGCCGCCCTCGCCGGCGCAGGCTCCGCGCTGTCGCCGGACTACCCAGGACTTGAGGTGCACGCGGTCGTATCGGACTTCGAGGCGAACCTGGGACTGGACGGCGCTCGGGCCGACGGCCCCCGGCTGGTCGCGTTCCTCGGATCGACGATCGGGAACATGGCGCCCGCGCAGCGCTCCGCGTTCCTGGCACGGGTCCGGTCGCAGCTGCGCCCCGGCGACTCGTTCCTGCTGGGCACGGACCTGGTGAAGGACCCGGCCATCCTCGTCGCGGCCTACGATGACACCGCCGGTGTGACGGCGGCGTTCAACAAGAACGTCCTGTCGGTGCTGAACGCCGCCCTGGACGCGGATTTCGACCTGGACGCGTTCGAGCACGTAGCCCGGTGGGACCCCGAAGCCGAGTGGATCGAGATGCGGCTGCGCTCGACCGCCGTGCAGTCGGTGCGGGTCCCGGCCCTCGGCCTGACGGTGTCGTTCGGGGCGGGCGAGGAGATGCGCACCGAGATCTCCGCGAAGTTCCGCCGCTCCGGGGTGGCCTGCGAGCTGGCCGCGGCCGGCTTTGAGATGCGCTCCTGGTGGACCGATCCAGCAGGGCAATTCGGCCTGTCGCTGTCAGTCCCGGCGTGACGGGGAGAGCGATACAGCGCGAAGAGCCAACAGCGCGGTCACTCGTAGTGGTAGTCGCCCCGGCGAAGTTGCACTACCCGGTCGCCGCGGTGGCTGACCAGCTTGCGCAGATGCCGTGCGCCACCCAGGCCAGCGATCGTGACGGCAGCGATGGCCGCGAGGACCGAGGCGCCGAACAGCGCGAGTCCGCTCACGGCGTCCCCCACTAGCATCATGACCACGCCGACGAACAGCGCCACCGGCACGGCCGCGATCAGCAGTACCGCGAGCAGCCCTGCGGCGATCACCGCTTTCGCCGGCCAGCCCGTCGTCCGTGCGATGTGCCAAGTCGTCATGTCGCTCACCCCTCATCGATCCAATCAACATCAAGATATGTCGTGTCTGAGGTGACAACACGGCCGGAACAGTGGATCATCCCACCGGCGCCTGCTGTTGATTGTGCCGCACATCCGGCACAATCAACAGCGTGAGTAGGTGATCTTGGTGGCAGGTACGGGCTAGGACTCGCGAAGCCGGCCTTCCGGTCAGAGCCGGCCGAGCGTTAGGGCTTGGGCGCTGAGCCGCCCGCGATCTCGTAGGACCACAGCTCGCTGTGGACGCCAACTGGCCTGGGGGCCTCACCGGTGCCGGTGCGCTCGGCCTCGGAGCGGTGGCCGTGGCTGAACGCCGGCGAGCTCAGCCACGCCTTGAAGGACTCCTCGTCGCGCCAGCGGGTCACCACGAGCCACGTAGTGCGGTCGTCGGTCGGCTTGAGCAGCTCGAAGCCCTCGAAGCCGTCCTGGTTGTCCACCGCGCCCGCGCGGGCCGCGAACCTGTTGGCCAGCTCGTCACCACTGTCGGCGGGCACCGTAATCGCGTTAATCTTCACCAAGGTCATGGTCTGTTACCCCCTATTGAACCCGGGAGAGCCGGGCAACTCAGGATGACACGCATCTTCATCTCACTCACTGCCGCTCGCCTCCTGGCAGCAGAGGTCAGCGTAGCGAACTCGCGGTCATCCATGCCGGGCGGACTGGGACGAGTTCGCCGCTCATGCCAGGCGCGCTTCCTGCGCCAGCAGGCGCGCTAGCGCCTCGGGATCCGCGTCGAAGTGGCCTGCCTTGGCGAACCACGTGGACTATCGCATCCGGTGGTAGCCGTAGGCAACCGGATATCCGTCGCTGATTTTGTCGACCGCGCGGGCAGCGGCGACAGCCACCGCCCGCGCGATCAGGGCGTTCGCTAGATCGGGAGCATTAGATCGGGAGCAGCGGGTCCTGCGAGTCCGCGAACGGGATCACCTGCTGCGTGCCGCTCTTGAACAGCCACGTCTCAGCGTGGGTGGCCGGGTTAAGCCAGAGCAGCTGGCCGCCGCCGGTGCACCCTTCGGTCTCGACGAGCAGCCGCGACCCGTCCGCGGTGACCACCGCGTAGCTGGCAGCGGACGTGCCCGGCACCGTCACCGGGGTGATCGAACCGTTCGCCGCCTGCTTGTTGATCTCCAGTGTGCCGCAGGCGCCCTCCGACTGCAGGTACAAGCCGGACGGCAGCTGCCACGCGTCCATGTCGCCAAGGTCGTACGAGGACTCACGGAACGGCGTCAGCTCGGTCGGCTTGGCGCCGTTTGCCGGCACCAGGTACAGGTGCAGGTATTGCGAACCGCCTGACTTGGTGATGCAGCTCGCGAGGACCGTGCTGGACGTCCACCAGCGAACTGGTCCGCAGCCAGCGGTATCCGGCACCGTTAGGTTCTTCAGGAGCTTGCCTGAGCTGCTGACCAGCCGAAGGCCGGTCGGCGCGGAGATCGCGAAAGCGCTGCCGTTCGCCGCGCCGATCCCGGCGATCCCGAAGGGCTCCTTCGCGCTCCCCAGCGTCTTCACGAGCTTGCCAGACAGGCTGTAAGTGGCCAGGGTGTCCGTCGAGCCCTTCTGCGTGACGGCGAGGACCTGCTGCCCGGCCGGCTGGATGTAGCCGAGGGCATAACTACCCGCGGGAAGATCGAACTTGCTCGCCTTCCCGGTCTGGAGGTTCAGCTGCTCCAGCTTGTTCGGCGAGCTCAGGTCAAGTAGCGCGTCTGTCTTGTTACCAGACCAGGCGATCAGCCATCCCGCTCCCGGACCGCGCAGCGGGTACTTCGTCCCGGACGGGCTGACCAGGTACAGCGTGACCGGCCCGTTCTTTCCTGAGGAGTCCTCGGCGAGCACCCAGCCGGCCCCGACTGACTTCCACGGCACCGTCGCCACGCCCCGCGCCCCGCTGCGCAACGCGTCGGACCCCGGCGTCACCGGAGCGGCGTTCGCCCCGGCGGCCCCGAATATCCCCATGCTGAGCATCGCGGCAGCAGTCGCGAGCGTGGCGCCCTTAGCGCGGCGCCACCCCTTACCGGACATCTCATCACGCCTTTCAACAATGGGCGGTAATTACGTCCTCCAAGACGCCGGTCCGGCTGCAACGGTTGGAGAATTTTGGCGCCATCCCGCAGCGGATCCCGCCGCCGCCGCAGGCGAGATCCGGGTGCGGGTTACCCTTACTTGCGCCCTAGGCCGGCGACGATCAGCCGCTGGAAGTGGGTGAGCTCGCCCGGCTCGCTTTCCACCGAACCCGGGTGCCAGGCGGCACAGGCGACGATGCCCGGCTCGATGAGCGTCATGCCGTCGAAGTAGGAGGCGATCTGCTCGTCGGTGCGCCAGGTACCGCGACCCAGCGATTCTTTCAGCACCGCTTCAAATGCTGACGACTCGGGGTCATCGAGGGACCGGAAATGCGAGACGAACAGGCAGCTTCCAGCCGGGACCGCGTCGCGGAACTGCCCAATGACCGCATGCGGGTCCTCATTGTCGTTCAGGTGGTGCAAGACCGCGCTCGCGATGATGGCGATCGGGCGGCTAAAGTCCAGCAATGCGCGGATCTCCGGCGTGGCCAGCAGGGAACTGGGGGCAGTGATGTTCCCGCGCACGACGATCGTCTGATCGTCTTCCTCCAGCAGTGCCCGCCCATGGACCAGGACGACCGGGTCGATGTCCACGTAGGCGACGCGGGCGGCCGGGCTGACGCGCTGGGCGACCTGGTGCACGTTATCGGCCGTCGGCAGCCCGGAGCCGAGGTCGAGGAACTGCGTGATGCCCAGCTCGTCGGCGATGTAGCGCACCGCGCGGACCAGGCACGCCCGGTTGTCCAGCGCGATGGCGACCGCGCCAGGGTAGTCCCGGAAGAAGACGTCGCCAAGCTCCCGGTCGGCGGGGAAGTTGTCTTTCCCCCCGAGCAGGTAGTCATAGGTCCGGGCAATGCTGGGCACTTCCGGATCGAATGGTGCCGATTCCACCGCAGCCTCCAGATCCTCTGCTATAGCGGGCCAGCAAGTTATTCGGGAAAACCCTACGCCGCCATGGCATCACGTGCCAGCAAAGCGATCAATAGTGATCTAGCGACGGGATCGCGCTATCACCGGCGCTAACCCGCGCGGGGCTGCCGTCTTGCGCCTGCGTGCCGGGACGTGCCCGCCGTAGTCCCAGTCCCCACCAGCATTCGCTTAGATTACCAAGAGTAATTATAAAATCACATTTTTGCCTAAGGCGTCGCGGGCCGCCACCCGGACCCTGAGGTCAGGATCTGGCCGGCGGCCGCGCGCTGCGTGCTAGATGCTGTCCGGCCTGGCCGGTAGCCGATCGAGGATCTCAACCAGCGTTGCCTTGACCTCGCCCTGGCCTTGCACGAGCGACTCCTGGCGCTCGCCGAACTTTTCCTGGTTCTTCAGTAGCAGGTCGAGCTTCTTGCGAACATCGACGATGTTGTCCGAGAGGGCCTGGTTCTGGCCCGGACCCGCGAACGCGTCGAGCTCCTTCACCTTCGCCTCCAGGGCACCCTGCCCGGTTTCCATGCCGGCGGTCCTCCCCCGTAGAGCCTCCCCCTTGGCCTCTAGGGCGTCGGCTCGGGCGTCCATGTCGTCCGCCCGGGTCTCTAGCGTGGAGACCCGCTCGTTGATGGTGGTGCTCACTTCTCCTCCTCGAACGTTACCCAGCCGCGGTCCTCTCGGGTGGGGATCGCGCGCTGTTGCGTCGCGAGCCAGGCGCTCCGGGGGTGAGAAGCTTGTCGCGCACATGGTGATTATCCGCTCACGGCTTGGCCTCGACCGCGTTGCGGGCGGCAAGGGCCAGTGCCGCGTCCATGTCGGGCGGGAAGGTGGTGATCTCCGCGTCCGCCTCCTCAAAGAACGCGCGGGCGCCGCCCGGGCCAGTGATGGTGAGGAAGCGGCAGTCGGCGGTGCCGTTGCGGTAGGAGTGCCACTGGCCTCCCGGCACGGTCACGCACGCGCCGGCCCTGGCCTGGCGCCAGTCCTGCCCGTCGAAGACCTCAAGCACGCCATGGAGAACCACGTAGATCTCGTCCCAGGGATGGCGGTGCGGCGGTGGCCCTGCCTCCCCCGGATGCTGGCGCGGCGCGCTGGTGTCGAAGACATGCACGCCCAGCGCCTGCCCGGCCGGGGTCAGCGGGGTCAGCTCCTCGCCGAGGACGTTCAGCGCCACGGCGTCGTCCGCGCTGATGATGCTGACTGGCATAGCGCCCTTCCTGTCCGGATTCGGGTTTTATAGTCGGGCGCGCGGCGCCGGACTGTCAAACCGGGGCGCTAGCCGCGCGGGGCTCGCTCGATGGCTTCGATGATCTTGGGCCGCAACTGGACGACGCTGATGATCTCATCGACCGAGCCGACCTGGACCGCCCGCTGGATGGAGTGGACGCGGTCGAACTCGGCGGCGACCTCGCCCAGCTTCTCCGCCCGGACCGATGCCTGGGCCTCGGCCAGCCGGCCGCTGGCCGCGGCCCGCTCGGCGCCGCTGGCCGCGGCCACCTCGGCCTGCAGCCCGGCCACCCGGGGGTCGGCCGCGGTGCGCCTGGTGACCTCGGCGGAGAACACCACGGCCGCCGCCGGGGCACCGCCCAGCACTGACGCGAACGAGCCTTCAAGGGCCAGGACGGTCATGCTGGGGTTGAGGGCCTTGGAGAACACGACGAACGCGCCGCCGTGGTAGCGCGAGATCACGCAGAACACGATCGGGCCGTCGAAGTTGACGATCGCCCGGCCGATCTCCGCGCCGTATTCCAGCTGCAGCTTGCGCATCGATTCGGGTGAGCCGTCGAACCCCGACAGGTTCGCGAGCACCACCACCGGCCGGCTGCCGGAGGCGGCGTTGATCGCCCGCGCGGTCTTCTTCGACGACTGAGGGAACAGGGTGCCCGCGGTATAAGTGTCCGGGCCGTCAGTGGGCGGGAAGCCACGCCGGGGCACCGGCCGGGACTCGATGCCGATGAGGCAGACGGGCCATCCGCCCAGGTGCACGTCCTGGACCACCGCTGTCTCTGCGTCGGCCATGCCGGCCCAGCGTTCGAGCGGCAGGTGGTCCTGGTCGGCCAGTGCCCGCATCACCGTGCGGATGTCGAACGGCTTCTTGCGGTCGGGGTTGTGGGCAGCGGAGAAGATCTCCCCCACGGTGGTGAAGTCGCTGCCGGGGACCTGGTGCGGGAAGCCGGAGATGTCGCGGTCCGCGGGGTCGCTAGTGGACGCCTTGCGGGGGGCGGTCTCACCGGGGGCGGCATACGCGTGGTCGTAGTGCGCCATCAGGACCTGCACCGCGGCGGGCAGGGTGGGTGCCCAGTACTGGGCCTGGCCGTTGGGTCCCATCACCCGGTCGTAGCCGCCGATGCCGAAGTTGTCCTCGGCCGAAACGCCGCCGGAGAAGTCCAGCGACTGCTTGCCGGTCAGCACCATGGCCGAGGTCGGTGTCATCACCAGGATGCCCCGGGTGTGCATGAGCATCGTGGCCTCGGCGTTCCAGTACGGCTGGGCACCGACGGTGATCCCCGCGACCACGATGTTGACCTCGCCGCCGCCTTGGGTGAACTCGACGATCCTCTTGAGCGCGGCGGCGACCCAGTCCATGTTCTCGGTGCCTGAGGTCATCGAGATCCGCGCGCCCGACGACAGGGCGAACCACTCCACCGGCACCCGCATCCGCTCGGCTAGGTCCAAGGCCGCGATGACGCGGGTGCACTCCGGCTCCGACAGCGCGCCCAGCGACCTGGTGGGGTCGCCGAGCAGCACCACGCGGGTGACGCCTTCGGGGTACCGCTCAGTTGGCGTGCTGACTACGCCGGCGACGATGGCCGCGGTGTTCTTGCCCTTCGGCCGGCTGACCGGGCTGAGGGCTGCGGTCTCATCCAGGTCGTACTCGGTGAACGTGCCGTCCGGGCCGGACAGCAGGCTGGCCAGCTCATACGGGTAGACGGTGCCTCGCCGTGCCGCGGCCAGCACTTTCTGCCGGTAGTCATCCAGCGGCGCCACCGGCTCGGCCGGCGGCGGACCGACATGCAGTACTGGGGCACCATCCGCGTCACCGGTGACCCGGAACGCCACCTCGGCCAGTTCACCGCCCGCAGTGCGCTGGCGGGCGACGACCTGGACATCCTCAAGGCCCGCGCCCGTTACCGTCGGCCGGATCCGGTGCATGAGCCGGCTCAGCTCCTCGACGGTGAGCTCGCTCGCCGGCCAGACGTACAGCAGGACCCGGTTGGTGTTGAACCGCTTGTCCTGCGGGCGCCGTGCCTGCACGCCCCGGATCGCGTCCAGGCAACCCGCCAGCACGTTCTCCAGTTCCGGCAGCGCGATCAGCCGGCCGTCCGCCTCGCGCAGCGGTGTCAGGTCCCGTACCTGCCCCATCGCGACTAGCCGCTCGTCCGCGGCGTTCGTCTTGGCGACGGCCCTGAAAAGGTAGATCTCCTCATCCGCCGACGGCAGCCGGGTGAGGTCGAACTCCCGCAGCCGGTCCAGTTGCAGCCGCTCGGCGACCTGCGGGTGCAGGCCACGGATCAGCCGGTCCTCGACGAGGCGGATGGTGCCGCCAGCCTCGGGGATGCTGGCCGCCTCGGCCGCCAGGGCCTCGTGGGCCTGCGGGCGGAACGTGAAGTGGTGGTGCATGGCCGCGCCGCTGGTCCCAGCGACGGTGACGGTGATCCGCGCGAGCCGCGCGGGTTGCGGAGCCGCCGCCAGCAGCTCGCCGAGGCGGATAGCAGTGCCGTCGGCCTCCGGCTGGCCCGCCCAGGTCACGTATATGTCAGCGACCAGGCCGCGGCCTGGCTGGTGCTCGGCGAGCTCGGCAATGGCGGCGACGGCATCCGGCAGCCTGGTGATGTCGGCGGCCGTGGCGGCAACCTGAGTCACTTTGTCGGCGCCCGCGTCGTGCGTGGTGATGAGCCCGGTGATGAACCGGCAGCCGGCGACGTCGCTGGTGGTCACCTCGGCCAGCCGGCGGTTGCCGTAGTAGCGGCGGGTTATCACCTCCAGCAGCGGCGCGAGGTCGGCGCTGGCCCGTTCTATGCGCTGGCCGAGGAGCCGGACCAGCGGCTCTGACGTGGCCACCATCGCCTGGATGCGCTCGCCGCGGTCCGGGGCGTCCGGATGGGAATCCAGGTAGCGGAGGTCGGTTCGGACAGCGGCGTAGACCCTGGCCCGGTTCCGGCGCAGCAGGGGCTGGGCGTACCAGCGGAACACCACACTGCGGGCGAGGTCGGATACCACGGGGAAGCGCCGCTGCGTCGCCTCGATGAGGTGCTCAAGCGCCAGCCCGGCCCGCTCGCGCAGCGGGTCGGCCAGCGGCGCGCTGGCCAGCCAGTGCCGCAGCAGCTCGGACACGATCGCGGCGTCGCCGGTCATCCGCTGCTGCGCCAGGAAAATGCGGAAGACCGCCGTCTCCAGCTCCGGCGAGCGGTCCAGGCTGGTGATGCCGTAGTGGCCAAGCACCCGCCGCAGCCTGGCCTGGAAGGCATCCGGGACACCGGCCCGCTCGACGTCAAGGCTTCGCAGGTAGCTGTAGAAGTACTCGCGCGGGCTATGCACCGCCAGGCCCGGTCCGTCCCCGCCAGGCCCGGCCGGCACGTCGCTTCCCGGCTTGTTACGGCTCAGCTCCGACATGTCGGCGAAGACGGTGAGCAGTTCCAGCTCGCCGTCCGCCGACCCGCCGCCCAGCTCTTCACGGGCGTCCAGGTACCCGGCCAGCAAGCGCTTGCGGTCCGCGGCGGCGCCGTCGAAGCCCATCAGCAGGCCGCGCAGGTCCCGAAGGTACTGCTCGGCGCGCTCGGCGGCCGGGACGTCCGAAGGCCGCGCGGGCAGGTCGATCTCGGCGGTTGGTGCGGCATCGGACTGCCCCGGTACCGGCCCGTCTGCGTCGTCATCGGCGGCGAGCGGCTCCAGCCGCAGCAGCGGCGCGCCTGCCGCGACCTGGCTGCCGACCGAGACCTCGCATTCGCGGATCCGGGCGCGGAACGGCGCGCGGAGCACCGTCTCCATCTTCATGCTCTCCAGCACAAGGATCGGGGCGCCCGCCTCGGCCTCGTCGCCAACCGCGAGCGGGGTAGCGACCACGAGGGCCGGGGCCGGGGACCGGACGACGCCGCCTTCATCGAGGCTCACCCGGTGCGTGATGCCGTTGACCTCGACCAGGTGGATGGGCCCGTGGGTGGCTGTCGTGAGCCGGAACCGCTGGCCGTTGACCGTGATCCGGCCAGTGTGCTCATCGAACCGCTCGATCTCGACATCGGCGTGGCGCATGTCATCGCCGACGCAGATGCCGGCCCGGAACCTGCTGTCACCGAGCCGCGCGACGCTCACCCGGTAGCCGACGCCGCGCAGCTTCAGGTCCAGCGGGCGGCCCGGATCGTGCTGTACCTGCGGGCGCCCGCCGTGCGCGGTCGCTAGCAGCCGCTGCCTGGCGACCTCTTCCTCGTCCTCGTAGGCCTCGATCGCGGCCGCCGCCAGCGCGACGGCGGAATGCTCGCGGGTGGCGAGGCGGCCCTCACCCCGGACCCGGTCGATCCAGCCGGTGTCGGCACTCGCGTCGAGCACCTCGGGCTGGCTGAGCAGGTCAAGCACGAAGCTCTTGTTGGTGGCGCCGCCCTCGATGACCACGGTAGTCTCGGCCATCGCCCGGCGCAGGCGGCCAAGCGCCTCCTCCCGGTCGCATCCGTAGGCGATGATCTTCGCGATCATCGAGTCGAAGTCGGCCGGGATAGTGTCGCCCTCGCCAACGCCGGTGTCGACCCGGATGCCGGGCCCGGCGGGCAACGCTAGCCGGACGATGCGACCGGGCGCGGGCGCGAAGTCGCGGTCCGGGTCCTCGGCGTTCAGCCGCGCCTCGATGGCGTGCCCTGACTCGGCTGGCTTGTCCCCGCCGAGCTTGCCGCCGTCAGCAACATGCAGCTGGAGCCGGACCAGGTCGGTGCCGGTGGTCAGCTCGGTGATCGGGTGCTCAACCTGCAGTCGGGTGTTGACCTCCAGGAAGGCGAACTGCTTGTCGCCCGGGTGGTAAAGGAACTCGACGGTCGCGGCGCCCTGGTAGCCGACGGCGAGGGCGAGTCGCTCGGCTGCCGCCTTCAGGTCCGCGACCTGCTCTGGTGCCAGTACCGGGGAGGCGGACTCCTCGATGACCTTCTGGTTGCGCCGTTGCACCGAGCAGTCCCTGACGCCCAGTGCCCAGGCGGTGCCCTGGCCGTCGGCGATCACCTGGACCTCGACGTGCCGGGCGCCGGTGACCAGCCGCTCCAGGAAGACGGTGCCGCTGCCGAACGCGCGTAGCGCCTCGGCCCTGGTGCGCTCGAATGCCTCGGCGAGGTCGGCGGGCGAGGTGATGACCCGGATGCCACGCCCGCCGCCGCCAGCGGTGGCCTTGAGCATGAGCGGGTAGCCGATGCGCTCAGCGGCCTTAAGCGCAGTGTCCAAGGTCGCGACCTCGCCCCCGCTCCACGGGGCGACCGGGACGCCGACCTCCTCGGCGATCAGCTTCGCGCCGATCTTGTCGCCCAGCTTGCGCATCGCGTCGGCGTCCGGCCCGATGAAGGTAACCCCGATCTTCTCGCAGACCTCGGCGAAGGCCGGGTCCTCGGCGACGAAGCCCCAGCCAGGCCACGCGGCGTCGGCCTTCGTCTCGATCAGGGCTCGCTCCAGCACGCCATAGTCGAGGTACGGGCGGGCGGAGGCAGGGCCGAGCGGGTACGCTCGGTCGGCCTCCCGGACGAACATGGCTCCGTGGTCAGCCTCTGTGTACAGGGCCACCGTCTCGATCCGGCTGCCGGTCTGCGCGGACAGGTCCCGAACCGCGTGAATCAGCCGCATCGCGGCCTCCCCGCGGTTCACGATAGCGACACGGCTGAACACCGGCTGAGCCTCCCGAGTATGAACGCGCAGAAGGCGATGCCCGGAACCCGGTGCGCCGCCTTCACCTGCGTCTATCCTGCTGGATCAGGCGCGCTGACGGCACTGCGGACCCGGCTCATAGCATCGTCGGCATGTTGTAGGAACTCTACAAAAAGCGATGGCCGAAGCGACCCCGAGCCGCGACCCTCCGTCACCACCGCGCGATCTTCGGCGTGGCGAGGTGGCGCCGACGGCCAGATCCCTTGCTGCTAGGAGACCAGTCCGGCTAGTGCGGCGGGAAGGACGATGAGGGCCGCCGACATCAGTGCGAGGCCGAGGCCGACCGTGGCGGCGGTGCGGCGTCCCGGCGGATCGAGCAGGCGCTCGACCCGGGCGGGCACCGCGAGAGCGGCCGCGGCCAGCGCTCCCCGGGTGGTCGGCGGCACGCCGCGGACGGCCGTTCCGGTTGCGATCGCCAGGAGCGCGGCGACCAGGACCGGACGGCCGACGGAGCGGGCCGCCGTGTCGTCGGCGGCCAGTTCGGCCAGCCGGGCGACCTCCTGCGCGCCCCTGGTGAACAGCGGCACGCCGGGAAGCGCGACAGCAAGGCCCTGGGTGACCGTGGCGAGCAGATGGTGACGGCCAGCCAGGTGGGCGCGCTCATGCGCGAGGACCGCGGCGAGCTGCGGGGAGTCCAGGACGGCGAGCGCGCCGCTGGAGACTACGATGGCCGCCGGACGGCCCGCCACGCAGTACGCGACCGGCCGCGGGTCATCGAGGACGACCGCGCCGGTGCCCGCGAGCTCGCGCCCGGCCAGCAGCGCGGCCCGCGCGTGCAGCCTGGTACTGGCCACCGCCCGCTGGGTGCGCCGGCCGTACCGCCATAGCGCGGCCACGGCTGCGAGGATGATCGCAGCCGCGAGGACGGCCACGCCCGCGGAGTACAGGGCGCTGCGGTACACCTGCGGAGTGCACTGCGTGCCCGCTACTCCCCGGCACAGGGCCTCGGTGAGGACGGGCCAGTCGGCTGCGGCCACTTGAGTAAGGAGTGCCACGGCAATCGCCGCGGCCAGCACGGCGCTGGCCATCGCGCTGAGCCATGCGGCCAGCCCGGGGCGCACGCTCGCGCCGCCGCTCGTCAGCGGGGCAAGCAGCGCGGGAGCCCAGCACGCCACCGCGATCGCGTACCCGCCCACGGCGAGCGCGGCGCTCACGACGGCCGCCGGCCGGCGAGCTTGTCAAGGACCGCGCGCAGCGCCTCGGCCTGCCCGCCATCCATCGCCGCGACGAAATGGCTGAGCACCGCCTCGGTGTCGCCCGCCGCCGCGAGGGCCTCGCCCATCAGCCGGGCGCTGTACTCCTCGCGGCTCGCGACCGCGGTGTACCGGTAGGCCTTGCCGTCCCGCTCCCTGGCCAGCCAGCCCTTGCGGTGCAAGTTATCCATCGTGGACATGACCGTGGTGTAGGCGATGGGCCGGGTCTTGCTCAGCTCGTCGAAGATCTCGCGGACCGTCACCAGACCGCCGTGCTCCCAGACCCGGTGCATGACCACCGCCTCAAGGTCGCCGAACCCGCGCACGCTTGCCCTCGCTTCTCCTCTTGCCGTCACGCCCATCGTACTTGCTACTATCTACGTACGTACATAGTACGTAGATAGTAAGTAGGCAGGAGATGGATGCCGTCGCCCTGGCGGCGCAAGCGGCATGGGTGCCTGGCACCCATTATCTACTACCTATGTACGTACTTAGTAGATCAGGAGGAATTGTCATGGGGAAAGGCGAGCGGACGCGGGCGCGCAGCGCCCGGGAGAAGGTGGCCGTCCAGCGGGCCGCCGGCCGGCGAGCCGAGCGGCGCAGGCGAGTCCTTCTCGCCAGCGGCGCCATCGCGCTCGTGGTGGTGCTCGCGATCGTGGCGATCGTGGTCAGGCCGGGGCAGTCCCCCGCGTCCCAGGCGGCGGGAGCATCGACCGGAACGACGGCGCAAGACCTAGCCGTGGCGCGTGAGGTCACAAGTGTGCCCACGGCGACCTTCGACGCCGTGCAGGCGGGCACGGCGACCGGGCTTACCGCGACCAGCGGGCAGCCGCCGCTCACGTCGGACGGGAAGCCCGAGGTGCTCTACATGGGCGGTGAGTTCTGTCCGTACTGCGCGGCACAGCGATGGGCACTGGCGGCGGCGCTCAGCCGCTTCGGCACGTTCACCGGGCTGAGCCTCATCCACTCGTCGCCGACGGATGTCTATGCCAGCACGCCGACGCTGTCGTTCTACAAGTCCGGCTACACGAGCAGGTATGTGTCCTTCATCCCGGTGGAGTGGTTCGGAGAGGCCGACGACGCCAGCACCCCGTTCGGCCACGTGTACCTGCAGCAGCCGACGGCAGCGCAAGCCGCGCTTTTCAGCAAGTACGCAGGCGGGTCCATCCCCTTCGTCGACATCGGCAACCGGTACCTGACGGGGGTGCAGTACATCCCCTCCGCGCTGGCGGGCATGAGCTGGTCGCAGGTGGCCACCGCGATGCGGACGCCGTCCAGCCCGGTCGCCAGGGATATCGACGGCGCGGCGAACATCATCACCGCGGCCATCTGCACGATCACGAGCGATCAGCCAGGTGGTGTGTGCACCTCGACAGGGGTGACCGCGGCCGCCCGGTCGCTGTAGCCACGAGCACCTGTCCGGCCCGGACCTCAAGGTCGCGCGTCTCGTGGCTGTGGCCGCGGAACTCCACCACGCCTCAACGGGACCTGGCCCGACGGAACCTGGCTGGTCAGTGGGCTGCGGCATTGGTCTGCCTGGCAAGATGTGGAGGGTCCGTTCGGTAAAAATGAGGGTTAGTCTGCCGTGTCGCAGGGCGCCTGATCAGCCTCATGCGCCCGATAGCCCTCGCTCGATGAGGGAGCCGCATGCTAGAGCCGACGATCCACTGCTATGGGCCGGATCCGGCGCAGTTCGGGGAGCTGTGGCTGCCGGAGGCGGGCGCGCGGCAGCCCGGGACCGTGGTGATCCTGCACGGCGGGTTCTGGCGGGCGCGGTTTGACCTGTCGCTGGGGCGGTCACTGGCCGCGGACCTGGCGGCACGCGGGTACGCGACCTGGAACCTGGAGTACCGGCGAGTGCCGGCGGGCGGCGGCTGGCCCGCGACGTTCGGGGACGTCGCGGCGGGGATCGACCTGCTAGCGACGCTGCCGGTGGACACCTCGCGGGTCGTGGTGGTCGGGCACAGCGCGGGCGGCCAGCTGGGCACCTGGGCGGCGGGCCGCGCGAAGCTGCCGCCCGGCACGCCCGGCGGCCCCGGCGGCCCCGGCGGCCCCGGCGGCGGGCCGTTTGTGCCGGTCACCGGGGTCGTGTCGCAGGCCGGGGTGCTCACGCTCGCGGACTGCGCGCGGGAGGGGGCCGGGGAGGGTGCGGCGCTCGACCTGATGGGCGGCGGGCCGGACGACCTGCCCGGCGAGTACCTGCTGGCCGACCCGCTGGCCGCGGTCCCGGTACCTGCCACCGTGGTGTGCCTGCACTCCCGCGGCGACAACAGGGTTCCCTTCGCCTACAGCAAACGGTACGTGGCGGCGGCCACGGCGGCGGGCGGCCGCGCAACGCTCATCGAGACGCACGGGGACCATTTCACCCTCATCGACCCTGCCTCGCCCGACTGGGCAGCGGTCATCAGGGCGTTGCCTAGCCTGGTCTCCTGACGTTGCGAGCGACCTCAAGGAGACCCTCATGCCGTCCGATGCCTACGCCCTGCGCCCTCAGAGGGCTTGCTCGGTCCAGATGGTCTTGCCTTGCGGGGTCTGACGGCTCCCCCAGCGCTGGGTGAGCTGGGAAACCAGGAGCAAGCCCCGTCCGCCCTCGTCGAAGTCACGGGCCCGGCGCGGGTGCGGTGCGGTGCTGCTGCCGTCGGAGACCTCGCAGATGAGCGTAAGGTCACGGATGAGCCGGAGCTGGATCGGGCTGCGCGCGTGGCGGATGGCGTTGGTGATCAGCTCGCTGATCACCAGCTCGGTGGTGAAGGCCGCGTCGTCAAGGCCCCAGTCGGAAAGCCGCGTCATCGCCTGCTCGCGGGCGGTGGTGACCACGGCCGGGTCTGCGGGCAGGTCCCAGGTGGCGACCCGGTCGTCGGTCAGGACGCACGTACGGGCCATGAGCAGGGCCACGTCATCCGCGGCGCGATCGGGGAGCACGGTCGCCAGGATGTCGTCGCAGGCGGTCTCCAGCGACGGCTCCTTGCGGGTCAGCGCCTGGCGCAGGCGGTCAAACCCGAGGTCAAGGTCGAAGTCGCGGGACTCGATGAGGCCATCGGTGTACAAGGCGAGGATGCTCCCTGCCGGCAGTTCGATCTCGATGCTCTCGAAGGGCAGCCCGCCGAGGCCGAGGGGCGGGCCGGCGGGCAGGTCGAGGAAGCTGATAGCCCCGTCCGGGGTGACGAGAGCGGGAACCGGGTGACCGGCGCGGGCCAGGGAGCACCGGCGGGAGACTGGATCGTAGACCGCGTAGACGCAGGTGGCGTAGACATCCCGGTTGGCCTCGTTGCCGGCGTCGTCGTCCGTTTCCGCCGACATCCGGCTGACCAGGTCATCCAGGCGCGTGAGCATCTCGTCGGGAGGCACGTCGACGTCGGCGAGCGTTCGCACGGCGGCACGGAGCCTGCCCATGGTTGCGGAGGCATGCAGGTCATGTCCGACAACGTCACCGATGACCAGGGCGACACGGGCGCCGGAAAGCGGGATCACGTCGAACCAGTCCCCGCCCACGCCGGCGTGACCGCTGGCGGGCAGGTACCGGCTGGCGACCTCCACCGCTGATTGCCTGGGCAGTCGTTGCGGCAGCAGGCTGCGCTGCAGGGCAAGGGCGGTGGTCCGCTCACGGGTGTAACGGCGGGCGTTGTCCAGGGACACACCCGCCCTGGCGGTAAGTTCCTCAGCGAGGAGCACGTCGTCTTGCTGGAAAGGCTCCGGGCGCTGCTCGCGCAGGAAGACCGCGACGCCCAAGGTGATCCCGCGGGCGCGTATCGGGACGCACAGCATCGAATGGAGCCGCAATTCGCGCTTCGCTTCCGACCGGGCCTGGTTGTGGCCGGTCCAGGAGACGAACCCGGGGTCGTCCTCGCCAGTCAGTACAGTCTTGCCGGTGGCCAGGCAGCGGGCTGACGGGGAAGATTCCGGATAAGTCTCGGTGTCCCCGGGCTTGACGACCGTCTCGGGGACTGTCTCCAGGATGGACTGCTGGGCGGCGCGGCGCAGCACCACGGTGCCGGACAGCGGCCCCGGGGCCGGCTCGTTGCCGCTCAGCGTGGCGTCGAGCAGGTCAACGACGGCCAGGTCGGCGAGCCGGGGGACAACCATGTCGGTCAGCTCTTGAGCGGTCTTGGTGACATCCAGGGTCGTGCCGATGCGAGTGCTGGCCTCGTTCAGCAGGGTCAGCCGCTGGCGTGCCCAGTACTGCTCGGTGATGCTGAGCACCCCAATGAGCACGCCCCGTGTCCGGCCGCCGGAATCCTTCAGTGGCGAGACCAGGACCGACCAGGCACGTTCGTGGGCCTCGCCTGGCACCCGGCGGTAGGTTTCCCGGCGCGTGGGCGCACCGGAGCCGAGCACCTGGCGCATGTAGCGCTCCATCGCGTCGTACTGGGGACCGTGCAAGACATCGGTGAGGCGCCGACCGCGCAGCTCGCTTCCGGACAGCCCGAACATCGCGAGCATGCGGTCGTTGATCGCCCGGCACAGCAGGTCCTCGTCATGGATCGCCTGGGCGAAGGGCGACTGGGTGAACGCCAAGTCCATGATGAACCCATCGGCCGGTGTGTAGCTGTCCATCTCCATCAGCGAGAAGATGCCCAGCTGGACGCTGTGTCACCCCTTTCCCCTCGAGCGACGCCCCGCTGCCGGTAGCCGGCTCTAGCTGGTGATGCTCGCCGTGAGCTATAGCACCTTCGTCATGAAGACGCTATAGGGATCCAGCCGGTAGTCCGCGAAGGGACCGCAGTACTCGAATCCAAACTTCTCATAGAGCTTCCTTGCCGGCTCGAAGGGCGGGTTGGCTCCGGTCTCCAGGCTCAGCCTAGAGAACCCCCTGGCCTTGGCCTCCCTGAAGATATGCTCCAGCATCATGGACGCGACACCGGATCGCTTCCGGTCGGAGGCGGTGCGCATGGACTTGACCTCCGCGTGGCTGTCGTCGAGCTTCTTAATAGCGCCGCTGCCTACCAGCCTGTCGCCGTCATAGACCGACCAGAACGTAATCTCGGCCTTGCGCAGCGACTCCAGGTCCAGCGCATGCTTGCTTTCCAGCGGACTAAGTGCCCGCATTTCCTGGATATGTTCGTCAAGGAACGCCGCTATCTCCGGGCCGGTCAGGTCATCGACTATTATTTCCACGCTTACCTTCCTTTGAGCAGACTGCTACGCGGCCCTGCTGGCCTACTTTAGCGGGATTTAGCCTAGTACTAGGGATGGCCGGTATCAGAGGCTGCCGGCGAGCGTGACGGGCAGCTAGGCCTCACGCCCAGGGCACCCAGCGGGTGCGGATGGTGATGCCGCCCCGCGGGCGGCCTCCGGCCAGCGCGGCCGTACGGACGCAGAAGTGCGTCCACATGTTGAGCTGGATCTCCTTGCCCACCCGCAGCTTGTTGTAGAGCAGCGCCGACAGCCAGTCGCCTGCCCTGGCCCAGGACTCGATCTCGAAGTGCAGCGCGTCGCCGTCCGGCGCCGCCCGGAACTCGATCTCTCCGGCTTCCAGGTGACCGTTCAGCGTGGCGAGCCGGAACGAGTTCTCGCCGCGGTGCACTACCCGGACGGGCCCGTCCCACGGCCCTGGCATCCGGATGATGAACTCATCGCCCTGCCGCAGGGCGTCCTGGGCGCCGCGGGTCTTGCGGAAGACCGCCATCTCGGGGGATGCCTGGTTGAGACTGGCGCACACCAGTTCGATGAGTGCTGAGGGAGTCATGCTGCTGCCGGTGATCCGGACCGCGTACGACCGGTGCAGCATGGGCCCGACGCCCGCGTCGAGGGGCTTGTGCCGACCCGCGAACCCGCTGGTGTCATACGCCAGGTCTGGCAGGTCGGCCCGCGTGCCCGCTTCCTCGCAGCGGTGCAGCGGGACCGTCCGCCACATGTAGCGCCAGGTGACTACCGCGATCCCGGCTGGCCAGCCCAGGACGGTCCGCAGCCGGGCTGAACGGCTCACCGTCGTCATGCGTAAATGCTCGCACGGCGGGCAGCCATTGCCTCGACGCGGGGGGGTTGGCTGATGACGTTGAGTGAAGTACTGGAAAGGGCAGGAGTGCGCAGCACGCACTTTTACGCGGCCTCGATCGGGTCGATCGGCTTGTGCATCGGGTTGTGGATCCGGGCCAAGACAGTCGATCAGGACGAGCGCGGCAACGCCGAGCGCAGGGCGCTGTTCGTCGGCCTCTGGCCGCCGATGTTCTGGCTGATGGGCGACTCGCTGAGGGGTAGCGGGTAGGTGCGTGAGCGGATACTCAGTCATGTGCGGGAGGGCGCCGCGCTCGACGGGCTGTCGGCGCTTCGCGTCAACTATGACCCGGCGCGGGCCCCAGAGCATGGCAGCGACGCTGTCGAGGGGTACTGGCACGTCGACTCTCGCGCCAAGGTGATTGGCCGGGAGGGACCGGGGCCGCCGGAGCAGGGTGGCCCCTGGGATATCGCATGCCGCCTGGTCAGCGAGTATGAGTTCGCCGACGCCCGGATCCTGCGCGGTGTCTACCGGCGGGGCGGCGATCTGCTTGGCAGGAACATGCTGCTCGAGGCGCGGTTCTTCGGCTTGCGCTTCTACGTCGGGGTCCGGGTCACCGGGGTCATCGACGAGGAGCGGGATGGTAACGGCGGCGGCCCGGAACGCGTCTGGGGCTGGTGGTATCAGACGCTGGAGGGCCATCTTGAGCAAGGCCGGCTGAGCTATGAGGTCATCAAGAACCTGAGCACCGGGCAGGTGACGTTCCGTGTCGCCGGGTACTCCCGGGGCGCCCCCATCGGGAACCCGGTCATTCGGTACGGCTTTCGGCTCTTCGGCCGGTGGACGCAGGAGCGTTTCTACCAGGGCATCCAGTCGCGGATGGCGCACCTGGTGTGCGGGCAGCAGCGCGGCGGCCCGCTCCCTGCTCCCCCGGTGCGGCAGGACGGGATCGTGCTCGTGCCGTCCGGCGTCCGGCCGCATCTGCTGGAGCACCTGGCCCGCGGTTGGGTCCACCCCGGACGCTGAATAACTGCCGCCACGAGGGAAAGGTGAAGACAATGAATACAGTGCTGACGGAAACCGCGCGGCCCATCAGGCAAGACCTGCTCGGGGTCTACCTCAACGACCATCTGGCAGGCGCGACCACGGGCGTGGAACTGGCACGGCGGATGGTGGCGTCGGCCGAGCCTGGCACCGAGCCAGCGAGGGTGCTGGGCAAGCTGGCGGGCGAGATCGCCGAGGACCGGTCCGCGCTGGTGGAGATCATGGCGCCGCTCGCAGTCCCGGTCCGCGGCTACAAGGTGTTCGCCGCGTGGGCGGGAGAAAAGGCCGGGCGCCTGAAGCTCAACGGTCACCTGCTGACGCGATCCCCGCTCAGTGGCCTCGAAGAGACCGAGATGCTCCGCCTCGGGGTGGAAGGCAAGGCCGCGGTGTGGCGCACGCTTCGCGAGCTCGCCGACGGCGAGAGCCGACTCGACGCAGGGTACCTGGATCAGTTGCTCGCGCGGGCAAATCGCCAGCGCAGCACGCTAGAAAGCCTCCGGGTCAGCCTCGCCAGGCAGGTGCTTACCGCAGGTTCCCGCTGACCGTCCAGGTCAGGCAGGCGGCGCGGCCGATCTCGTGGCACAATTCCCTCGATGCCACGAACAGTCTTTACTGGCATGTTCGCGGCATCTATCGCAAAGCGAACATCCGCCGCCGCGCGCCTCGTCGAGAAGGCCAGCCGCGAGGGATGACCAGGACCAGCCGAGAAAGGCGCGGCGCAGATGACAGCCGGCGAGGCACCGACACAGAACGGGCCCGGCAGCACCAGCAAGGCCAGGTCATTGCCATTCGACACGAGTGTGGCGCACCAGGCCCGGATGTATGACTACCTGCTTGGCGGCAAGGACAACTACGCAGCCGACCGGCAGGCCATGGACGCATGGCTCAAGATCGACCCGGAGTCGGCATTCAGCGCCCGCGCGAACCGGGCGTTCCTCGGGCGCCTTATCCGTTACCTGGTAGCCGATGCGGGGATACGCCAGTTCCTGGACATCGGCACTGGCATCCCGACGGCGGGCAACACCCACGAGGTGGCGCAGGCGATCGCGCCCGAGTCCCGGGTGGTGTACGTGGACTATGACCCGATTGTGCTCGCCCATGCCCGTGCCCTCCTCAACAGCCACGAGGTAGGCGCCACCGAGTACATCGACGCCGACCTGCGCGACGCTCCCGCGATCCTCTCCCAGGCTGCCCAGTTGCTGGACTTCACCCGTCCGGTGGCGGTCACGCTGATCGCCATCCTGCACGCGATTCCGGACGCCGACGACCCGCACGCGATCGTGGCCGCGATCATGGACGCCATGGCGCCCGGCAGCTACCTCGCCATCTCCCACCCAGGCTCGGACCTGTTCAGCGTCGAAGCGCTAGACGGCCTCAAGGACATCGCGATCCAGCGGGCCCACCAGGAGCTCGCGACCCGCAGCCGCGAGCAGGTGGCGCGGTTCTTCGACGGCACGGACCTGGTCGAGCCCGGGCTGGTGCGCGTCGAGGAATGGCGCCCCGCCCCAGTCACAAGCCATGCGGGCAGGTCATCCTTGTGGTGCGCCCTAGGCCGCAAGCGCTGAGGCACGCCCGGCCGATGGCCATCGGCAGGAGCGCCTGTCATCACGTTGGATTCATGGCTCATCGCGACCCGGCGCCGTCCGGGTCGATCAGCGGCGCCGGGTAGCCGCGGGGCTGGTGACCCAGCTTCCACGGGGCGTGCACGGCAGCGCCGGGAATCGCGGCCAGCTCGCAAACGTAGCGCCGGACGTATTCCCCGTCCGGGTCGAAGCGCTGTGCCTGCCGCTGCGGGCGCAGCCGCCGGTTAGGCCGGGTGTCGTTGCCGGTGCCTGCTACCCACTGCCAGTTGCCGCCGTTGTTGGCGATGTCCCCGTCCACCAGCAGGTCGAAGAAGTGCCGGGCCCCGGCGGTCCAGTGGATGTTCAGGTGCTTAGTCAGGAACGAGGCCGCGAGCAGCCGGGCCCGGTTGTGCATGAACCCCTCGGCTGCCAGCTGCCGCATCCCCGCGTCCACGATGGGGTAGCCGGTCTCCCCCGCCTTCCATGCCTCCAGGGCCGCGGGGTCCTCGCGCCATCCGTCGCGGCGCGGCCGGTAGTCGCGCCAGGCCAGGTCGCCGAACGCGCTGGCGACCTGGGCGTGGAAGTCACGCCAGCACAGCTGCCGGACGTACGCCTCGCCGCCCTCGCCGCCGGCCTCCCCCGCCCGGATCGCCAGCTCCAGCGGTGACAGGCAGCCGAAGTGCAGGTCGGCTGACAGCCGTGAGGTGGCATCGCCCGCCAGATCGTCGTGCCGGCTGGCGTACTGCGCTAGCCCGCCCGACAGCCATTTGTCCATCCGCTGGCGGGCCGCGCGCTCCCCGCCTTTGGGCAGCAGCGCGGCGGCGCCCGACGCGCCCATCGACGAGGCGGCCGGCAGCGCGGCGACCGCGACTGCCGGGGGCAGGCTCACCCTGGACGGGACGCCTGCCTCGCCGCGCCATCGGTGCCCGGACCAGGCGCGCCAGTACGGGGTGAACACCTTGAAGTGGTCGCCGCTGCCAGGAGTCAGGGCGCCAGGCGGGACCACGGTGACCGAGTCCACGGCGCGCAGCGCGATGCGGCGTTCCTCGCACCCCTCTTCCAGCCGCTGCCAGCGGCGCCGGGCGTACGCGCTCACGTCGCGGGCGAGCACCACGCCGTCGGCGCTGGTCTCGTCAGCCAGCCGCAGCACCTCGCTGACCGGGTCGCCGCGCCGGATCACCAGGTCCCCGCCCAGCCGCCGCAGGCTTTCCCGCAGGTCGGCCAGGCAGTCGTGCAGGAAGCGGGCCCGGTTGGGGACCGCGAAGCCCAGCCCCTCATGCAGCACGAACACCGGCAGCACATGCTCGGCAGACCGGCAGGCCAGCTCCAGGGCCGGGTTGTCGCTGACTCGCAGGTCCCTGGTGAACACCACGATCACGGTGCGCAGGCGCGGCAGCCCAGGTGGCTTCGCGCCCATCACTGACCCCGTTGCGGTTGAGAGATCATTGATGCGCTCATGCACAGGCCTTCCATGATGATCCGATGCGCACAACGACGCAGCCGCAGTCCCCGTGCGCCCTGGGGAATACCCGCGGATCAGGCTGCCACGCCGGTCCGATGTCCACCCCGCGCCGCCGCGGCCCACCCAGCGCCCCACGAGGTATGGATGGCGGCAGTGCCGGGAACTGGTGGAGAAAAACAGGAGGGGACGCTCAAATGTCAGACTGGATAGGCCGCCAGCCAGGGCAGCCCATGCCGGCGGTAACGGCACAGGTGGACCTTCCCGCGATCGAGCACGACATCCTGGCGCGCTGGGCGAGGAACAAAACCTTCGACGCCTCGCTCAGGCAGACTGCCCGCGGGCCGCGCTGGACGTTCTATGAGGGGCCGCCGACTGCGAACGGGATGCCTGGCGTCCACCACGTCGAGGCCCGGGTCTTTAAGGATCTTTTTCCCCGCTTCAAGACCATGCAGGGGTTCCATGTCGGGCGGAAGGCCGGCTGGGACTGCCATGGACTGCCGGTCGAGGTCGCCGTAGAGAAGGAGCTCGGCTTGTCCGGCAAGAAGGACATCGAGGCGTACGGCGTCACGGAGTTCAATGAACGGTGCCGGGTGTCCGTCCTTCGTCATGTAGACGCGTTCGCCGAGCTCACCCTGCGGATGGGCTACTGGCTCGACCTGTCGGACGCCTACCGCACGATGGACCCCGCCTACATCGAGTCCGTGTGGTGGGCGCTGAAGACGATCTTCGACGCAGGGCTGCTAGTCCGCGACTTCCGCATCAGCCCGTATTGCCCGCGGTGCGGCACTCCGCTGTCGGACCACGAGATGGGGCAGCCGGACGTCTACCGCGAGGTCTCGGACCCGTCGGTCACCGTCCGGTTCCCGCTCGCCTCAGTCCCGGCGGGAGCCAACAGGAACCTGGCCGGCGCCGACCTGCTGGTGTGGACGACGACGCCGTGGACGCTCGTGTCCAACACCGCCGTAGCGGTCCACCCTGAGGTCGAGTACGTGATCGCCCGCAAGGATGACGACGGGGACAAGGTCGTGATCGCCGAGTCGCTGCGCACACGCGTGCTTGGCGAGGACTGGCACGTGCTTAGCACCATCGGCGGGGCAGAGCTGATAGGCGCCACCTACGACCGGCCGTTCACGATGGTGGACATACCCAGCGCCCACCGGGTGGTGGCCGGCAACTTCGTCACCACCGAGGACGGGACTGGCCTCGTCCACATAGCCCCGGCCTTCGGCGCAGACGATATGGAGGTTTCAAGGGTCAACGGCCTGCCCGTGGTCAATCCTGTTGGGCCGGACGGGCGATTCGAAGAGCACCTTCCGCTCGTAGGCGGGATGTTCTTCAAGGACGCGGATAAGCCACTGACTGCCGACCTAGCCGGGCGCGGCCTGCTGCTGCGGTCTGAGATGCATGCGCACGCCTACCCGCACTGCTGGCGGTGCAGCACCGCGCTGCTGTATTACGCCCTGCCGTCCTGGTATATCAGGACCACCGCGATCAAGGAGCAACTGCTCGCGGAAAATGAGAAGACCAACTGGCAGCCCGGCCACCATTAAGAATGGCCGATATGGCGAGTGGCTGCGCAATAACGTGGACTGGGCGCTGTCCCGTACACGGTACTGGGGCACCCCGCTGCCGCTGTGGGGATGCGGATCCGGCCACATGACCTGTGTCGGGTCCCTGGCGGAACTCGGAGGACTGGCCGACAGGGACCTGTCCGGACTCGACCCGCACCGGCCGTATGTCGATGACGTGGCCTTCCCGTGCCCGTCCTGCGGTGCCAGGGCGCGGCGCGTCCCTGAGGTGATTGACGCCTGGTTCGACTCTGGCTCGATGCCGTTCGCTCAGCACGGCGCCCCGCTGCACAACGCGGTCGAGTTCGAGCAGGCATATCCCGCGCAGTTCATCTGCGAGGCAATCGACCAGACTCGCGGCTGGTTCTACTCACTGATGACGGTCGGAACCCTGGTCTTCGGAAGATCGTCGTACGAGAACGTGGTCTGCCTGGGACACGTTGTCGACCAGCAGGGCCGCAAGATGAGCAAGCATCTCGGCAACGTGATGGAGCCCATCGGGCTGATGAACGCTCACGGCGCGGACGCGGTGCGGTGGTTCTTCGCGGCTTATGGGTCGCCGTGGGCCGCACGCCGGATCGGGCCGTCAGTGCTGGAGGAGATTGTCCGGAAGGTTCTGCTCACCTACTGGAACACCGTCTCGTTCCTAGTGCTCTACGCGAACGCCGCATCGGCTGGCCCGGGCAGCGGCCTAGCGTGGACACCGGAATCTGCCCTGTCGGCGCCGCCGGCTGACGAGCGACCGCTGCTGGATCGGTGGCTACTGTCGGAAGCACACGCATGCGTGCGGGACGTGACCATGGCCCTGGATTCCTTCGACACAGTGGCAGCGGGGCGACGACTGGCCGCCCTGATCGACGATGTGTCGAACTGGTACGTGCGGCGGTCGCGGCGGCGGTTCTGGGCAGGGCCTGGCTCGGCGGACGGCGCGTCGGCATTCGCCACGCTGCATGCGGCTTTGATGGCGATCACCAAGATGATGGCGCCGATCACTCCGTTCCTCGCCGACTACGTCTGGGGCGTGCTGCGGCCCGCCGCCGAGCCACAGTCGGTTCACTTGTCGTCATGGCCCGTTCCTTCAGCGTCCCTAGTCGACATGAAGCTGTCGTCTCAGATGGCGCTAGCGCGACGGCTCGTAGAGCTCGGCCGGTCGGCTCGGTCGGCAGCAGGCGTCCGGACCCGGCAGCCACTATCCCGGGCCCTGGCCGACGCACCGCAGTTCGCCTCGCTGCCGGCCGACCTACCGCCCTGGTGGCCGAGGAGCTCAACGTCCACGAGATCGTGCCACTTGACACAGCCGGCTCAGGGCCGCTGGTGACATACTCGGTCAAGCCACGATTCAGGTCGCTGGGACGCCGGTTCGGCGCGACGACGCAGGCGGTGGCGACAGCTATTGGCACGGCAGATCCGGCAACGCTCGCACGCGCCCTCGCGTCCAGTGCTGGACCGGTTTCCCTCGAAGTCCCCTCGCTGGGCACGGTGGAGATCACCGACGACGACGTTACCGTCACGCAAATACCGATGACAGGATGGGGCGTGGCGACAGCAGGCGGCGAGACCGTCGCGCTGGACCTGTCGGTATCGCCCGCCTTGCGTGCGCAGGGATGGGCCCGCGAGGTCATCCGGCTCATCCAGGACGCGCGCAAGAGCACCGCTCTCAACGTCACCGACCGCATCTCAGTGCGCTGGTCCGCCGTCGATCCAGACCTCGCCGCCGCACTGGCCGCGCAGCGCGACATGATCGCGGCCGAGGTACTCGCCACGGAGTTCAAGCCAGCCACGGAAGAGGAAACCAGTGGCACCCACCTGCCAGACGCCGCAAGCTCTGCATGTTCCTGGGACGAGCACAGCGACGCCGAGCTGGGATTCCGCTTCTGGCTGGCGCTCTGCTAATCCCTGCGGTGGCGCACCAGAAACATACATCCCCGGTCGAGAGCACAGATACCAGACTGGACCGGCCGGCAACGCTCAGGGCTAGCGGGGCTGCTGCTGTGCGCGGCGCTGGAGCAGTGGCGTGATGCGGTAGGCGACGAGTTCGCGCATGACGAGTGCGATGTTGGTTCGCTCGACGCCAGGGATCGCGAGGATCTGCTCAGCGACGCGATACAGGTCGTCGGCATCGGCAGCGACCGCGTGCACGAGCAGGTCGGTCTGCCCGCTGACCCCGTCGACCTGCAGGACTTCGGGAATGCTCGCGAGCGCGGCGGCCACCTCGTCGAGGCGGCGCTGGGTGACCTGGGTCGTGATGTAGGCGGCGAGCGGGTAACCGAGGACCGCGGGCGGGACCTGGCGCTCGAGTGAATCGAGCACGCCGTCGGCTTCCAGCCTGGCGAGCCGCGCCTGAACGGTGTTGCGCGACAGCCCAGTCTGGCTGGTGAGCGTGACAGCGCTGGCGCGGGGCTGCGTCACGAGGGCGAGGAGCAGGCGGGCGTCGGTGGCGTCGATGCGGTGCTGGTTGCGCACAATGCTTACCTTCGGTCAGGAGTAGTCACCTTGGTATGGGCAATCTGCTCAAAAACCTCGTGCCAGGTTGTGCAGATGTCCCCATGAATGATGAAATTCTAGCTTGTTATGCACACATGTATTGTCTAGGGTTGGTGATCAGACGGTGACCATCGCAGCTGAGCGGCCGCTGGCGGAGACGGACGCCTCCGGCGGACTGCGGGAAATCGAGAGCCGGGTGCTGTGGCTGGCCGCGGCGATCGTGCACGAGGCGAACCTGGTCCGCCCCAGCCAAGACGGGCTCAAGGTGGGCGGCCACCAGACCTCCAGCGCGTCGATGGTGTCGATCATGACGTCGCTGTGGTTCCGGCACCTGCGCCCGCAGGACCGGGTGTCGGTGAAGCCTCACGCCTCCCCGGTGCTGCACGCGATCAACTACCTGCTTGGCGAGCTGGACGAAAAGTACCTGCCGACGCTGCGCGCGTTCGGCGGGCTGCAAAGCTACCCCAGCCGGTCCAAGGACCCCGATCCTGTCGATTACTCGACCGGATCAGTGGGCATCGGCGCGACCGCCCCGATCTGGGGCGCGCTGGCCCGCAGGTATGCCGAGGCCGCAGTCGGCGGCGCCGGCGCCGGACGGCAGTACTCGCTCCTCGGCGACGCCGAGCTGGACGAGGGCGCGGTGTGGGAGGCGGTCCTCGACCCGCCGTCGCGGAGCTGGGCGAAATCGTCTGGGTCGTGGACCTGAACCGGCAATCCCTGGACCGCATCGTGCCCGATATCGCGGCCGGCCGACTGCAGGGCATGTTCGCCAGCGCCGGCTGGCAGGTGCTCACCGTGAAGTACGGGCACCTGCTGGAAGAGCTGTTTGCCCGGCCGGGCGGACCTGAGCTGCGCGCGCGCATCGACGAGATGCCCAACCCCGAGTACCAGCGCCTGCTGCGCTGCACCCCCGCCCAGCTACGGGAACGGCTGCCCGGCGGCAGCGCGCCGATCTCCGGCCTGATCGCTGGGCTGGACGACCAGACGCTGACGGAGGCGATCCGCAACCTCGGTGGCCACGACCTGACCGCACTCGACCAGGCATACGCGTCCATCGACGACAACCGGCCCACCGTGATCTTCGCGTACACCATCAAGGGATACGGGCTGCCAACCCAGGGCCACCCCAGGAATCACTCCGCGCTGCTGACCTCCGAGCAGATGCGGGAACTGGCGAGCCGTCTCGGGACCGACCTCGACCATCCGTGGAGCCGGTTCGCCGCCGACACCGACGCGGGCCGGCTATGCGCCGATGCGGCGCGGCGGCTGCAGCGGCCCGATCATCGGCTGCGCCCGGTGCCCGCGATGCCAGCGGACATCGGCCGGACCCCGGCCGGCGCTGCCTCCACCCAGGCCGCTCTGGGCCGCGTGCTCCTCGACCTGACCAGGGAGGCGCCGGAAGCCGCCCGGCGCGTCGTGACGGTCAGCCCGGACGTCAGCTCCAGCACCAACCTCGGCGGCTGGATCAACAAGGTCGGCGTCTGGTCTCCCGGCGACCGGGTCGACTGGTTCGCCGACGATACGGAGACGGCGCTGCACTGGCGGGAGAAGCAGACCGGCCAGCACATCGAGCTGGGCATCGCGGAAACCAACCTCGCCGGCCTGCTCGGCGAGCTGGGTGCGACGTGGAGCCGCTGGGGCCAGCCACTGCTGCCAATCGGCGTCCTGTACGACCCGTTCGTCGAGCGGGCCCTCGACCCTGGTCGTTCGGCATCTACGCGGGCGGCCAGTCCATCCTTGTCGGCACGCCCTCCGGCGTGACGCTCGCTCCAGAAGGCGGCGCGCACCAGTCGATCACCACGCCGTCCATCGGCATCGAGCAGCCAGGCTGCGTCAGCTACGAGCCCGCCTTCGCCATCGACGTGGAATGGACCCTGCTCGCATGTCTTGCCCAGCTCGGCAAGCCCGACGGCACCTCAGCATACCTGCGGCTGTCCACCCGGTCAGTGGACCAGGGCCTGGCCGCCGTGCCAGCTGACCCAGCCGCCCGCGAAGCCCGCCGCAGGCAAGCGGTCGCGGGCGCGTACCGCCTGCGCCGCACGGAGCATCCGCGGGTGACCATCGCCGCGATGGGCGCGATCGTCCCCGAGGCACTCGCCGCCGCCGAGCGCCTCGACGCCGCCGGCGTCCCCGCGGACGTCATCTGCGTGACCAGCCCCGGGCTGCTGTTCAACGCCCTGCTCACCCGGCAGGGCCAGGCAGAGGCGCCGGCCTGGATCCTGGACCAGGTGTTCCCCGCCTCCCGTGCCACCCCGCTGGTCACCGTCCTGGACGGGCACCCGCACACCCTCGCGTTCCTGTCCACCATCAACCAGGTGCCCAGCATCACCCTCGGCGTGACCCGGTTCGGCCAGTCGGGATCCATCCCCGACGTCTACCGCTACCACGGAATCGACACCGACAGCATCATCCGCGCCGGCCTCGACCTCGCTAGCCGGTAAGTCCAGCCCGGCCCATCTGGCAGCTGCGCTAGGCGACGACTAGGCTCGGTTCCATGACCGCGGGTAAGTACAGGATCTGCGCCAAGGGCAAGCACGGACTGATCGTCGCCGGAACGGTCGCCGCCGCCTACGTGGCGGGTACGGTCGTCGCCACGCGGCTGGGCTACTCCTTCGGCGGGAACGTCGTGGTGAAGTGCCGCTCTGGCCACGTGTTCAGCACCATCTGGATACCGGGCGGTTCACTGAAGTCACTCCGCCTGGGATTCTGGCGGGTGCAGTGGTGCCCGGTCGGCAAGCACGTCACTCTGGTTCACCAGCTCAAGAGGGCCGAAATAAGTGACGAGGTCCGCCAGGCCGCAGCCGCCCGCCACGACGCCCGCATCCCCTGACGCCCCGCCGTCGCCTTCTTCCGCGCCGCTGGGCTGGCTCACCGGTGCAGGCGGGCCATGGCCATGGCGGGGACCGCGGCGCGCCCGGTGACCGGCCGGAACCGGTCGGAGGCCGCGCTCAGCGCGGCGTACTCGTCGTCGGACAACTCGATCTCGGCCGCCGCGACGTTGCTCTCGAGCTGCTCGACGCTGGACGCCCCGGGGATGGCGGCGACCGCCGGGTGCCGGATCACCCAGGCCAGCGCCACCTGGGCCGCAGTGGCCGCGTGAGCGTCCGCCACCTCGCGCAGCACGCCGATCAGCTCGCTGGCACGGTCGAGGTTCTCTGGCAGGAACAACGGGTTCCCGGCCCGGACCCGGTTGGCGGGGCGGTTGGCCCTGTCGTAGCGGCCCGATAGCAGCCCCTGGGCCAGCGGGCTGTAGGCGATCACGACTCGGCCGGCCCTGGCGGCGAAGGGCAGCAACTCCTTGTCGGGCGCGCGGTTAACGAGACTGTAGCGGACCTGGTTACTCAGCACCCGCCCGCCGAGCGCCTTCTCGGCGGCCTGCCAGCGCGCTAGCGAGTAGTTACTGACGCCGACCTCGCCGACCAGCCCGACGCTCTGCAGCGCGCTCATGCCCCGCATGATCGTGCCGTCGGAGACCAGCGGGTTCGGCCAGTGCACCTGATACAGGTCGAGCAGGCGCGTGCCCAGCCGGCTGGCGCTGGCCACGGCGCGCTGCTCTACGATCGGCGCCAGCGGCAGGACCGGGAAGAGCTTCGTCGCCAGGAAGACCGATGCTCGCCGCTCGCCGAGCGCCTCCCCCAGGATGCGCTCGCTGCGCCCGAAGCCGTACATCTCGGCGGTGTCGAACAGCGTGACTCCCAGGTCGACCGCCCGGCGGACGATGTCAAGGGCCCCCTGCCGGGCGTAGCCCTCCCCGTATCCCCATTCCTTCGCCCCGAACTGCCACGCGCCGAGTCCTATCTTGGAAATCCTTGGGGCCGTGTCGATGTCTAGATACCGCATTCCTGGCCGTTCCTCTTCTCCTGATGTGCGGACGGGCGGGCTTTCCGCAGTCCCACCCGCCCATTCTTCAGCGTATAGTGCCCCCCAGCTCACGAGCGAACATCGTTAGCCCGGGACGGCCCGGCGCACCTCCTCGTCGTCCGCCACTTCTGCTCCACGGTACCGCTGGTCTCACCGCCATGTGACTTCCAGCTGACGTGATCGCCCATCTTGATGTCCTTCGCCACGGATCATCCGTCCTATCAGCTCCGGTCCTCCCGATGCAGCCGCGACTAAGATAGGGATTTTTCAGCCAGAATACGGTTACATATTGTGATCATGAACCGGGTGGCGGAGCTGCTTCGTGGCGACGGCTGAGCCTGTGGACCCACCCAAAGCAGGCGGTGGCATCCGACGCCGACGGAGGCTGGAGCGCGGACGCTCCCTCCCTTGACAGTAACCTTTCCTGATGCTAACAATTGACATTGCCGAACGGTACCGATTGGCACGGTTCCTCTGCGGGAGGGAAAGCGTCAGCATCTGATCCCACAAAAATCCATGACGCTGCCAGGCCGACAGATCGTGAAGGACTCCCTATCATATCGCTCGACACCACCCATGCCCTCAACAAGGTGCGGCGAATCCGGAGCTCATTCACAGATTCGTCGAATTAAGGCCGTTCCATCCCATCCATATGAGGATCAGGATCATGGGTGCTTGCAATATGCTTTGTAACTTCCGCTCGTCCTACGAGGAAAAAATTTACGACTTGCCCTCCTTCAAGAATTACATTCCGACAGCCAAGGAAGTCATCCTGCTCCGGGAATTGACGGAAAGCGGGCGACGTGCCGTCACGTTCTGCGGGAGTGGCGAGTGCGCTATCCACCCGGGGAAGACGGCCGGGCCGGACAGCCGATGACAGGCGGCCTGCGGTTCTCCACAGCGATCATGACGCATCCGACGCGCCGCGGGCATGCGGAGGCACTCGCCCGGTGCTGCGCCGATCTCAACCCGGTGGTGGTGGACCCGGGAACCGGATGGCGCACCGACCCCGCTTCGTTCGGCCCGGCTGGCCTGGGAGGCGGCGTATCCAGGGGCCACCCACCATCTGGTGCTGCAGGACGATGCCGTTCCGTGTGCCGACTTCCGGTCCCGACTGACCTGTGAGGTGCTGCGCCCCGTAGCGATACCGTTCGTGCACCAAGGTACCGGACGCGCCCTGTGCCACTTCGTCCGCGAGACACCCGGACCTGCCGGCAAGGTCGTCCGGGCACCCCGACTGCTGCGCGAGCGTGGCCTGCCGGCCGATCGCCTCGTCGAGACCCTGGCCGCGTTCCTGCGTGGCACCGAAGCGGAACTGCTGGACGCACCCCTAGCCAGGACGGCGCTGTCCACCATGGGGTTTGGCGCGCTGCGCAGGATGGTACCGTTTAACCGGCTGGAATCCCTTGCGAAAGAGCTGACGTCGCTGCTGTTCGCGGGTGCCCGCGCGGGAGTTAACTGCTGATACCGCCCAGGCGCTTGCCGGCCTGCCCGCCCAGGACCGGGGCTTCAGCCGCCGCGCAGCACGAGGACCTGGCAGGCGAGCTGGCCGGACTGGAGCAGCTTGCCGATCCGCTCGCGCTGCTCGTCGGCCGTCCGCAGCTGCGGCGTACGGCCGAAGCGCCGGTGCAGCTCCCGCTCGACGGCCTCGGTGCGGTTCCGCCAGCCCGCCGGAGGCGCGCTCATGCGGTGGGCGTCCGCCATGCGAAGCACTTCGAGGCCAGCCCCGCGGACCAGCGAGTCCAGGTCGGCGCTAGCCGGGAAGCGGTTACCCTCCGGCGGGTCGTCGAGCGGCAAGCGAGCGGCGACGTAGGCCAGCAGTCCGATCGGCCCGCCCGGGCGGACGATACGACGCAGCTCCCGCAGCATGGCCAGCTGAGCGTCCCGGCTAGGCAGCGTGCACAAGACACCCAGGGACCAGGCCGCGCCGGCCCGACCGTCCGGCGCAGGCAGGGCAGTCGCGTCCGCCTCGATGACGGGCACGCCGAACAGCCCGGCCGCAGCGCGGCACGCGGCGTGCTCGGAGTCGAGCAGCAGCGGCCGGATGCCCGTCTTGGCCGCTGCGTAGGCAGCGGGGCCGCCGAGGCCGGCCCCGACGTCGGCCAGCAGCGCACCGGGCGCTGGGTCCAGGCCCGCGAGCAGCCAGTCCAGCGCGGCAGGCTGGCCGCTGCCGCGGCAGGCGGCCGGGATGGCATAGTCCGGACCGAGCCGAGAGGCGACCTCAGCGGTCCATCCGGCCACGGTGCCAAACTCGGCCCCCATCGGGTCATCGACCTCGCTTGACATCCTCAGGCCCCTCCCGTCACACGCTGCCCCAAGCCGGCCTTTACCCGCGCCGCGAACTCGTAGCCGCGGGCGGATGCCCGGCGCCCACGGCGCCCCGTTCTGGGTATCGACGGCCGCTACGCCATCTCGGGGGCGGAGGTTTCCTGCCGAACCACCCCCGGCTACGCGACGTCGACCTCGAGCCACAAGGTGCTCAAGGTCACCAAGGCCAGCTCCGCGACGGCCCTCACGCTCGCGCTCGCTAGCGTCACCTACGGCCACGAGACCGCCGAGAAGCTGTCGGTCACCGTCAAGCCCCAGTATGCGGGGACCCCCGGCGGGACGGTCAAGATCGCCTCGGGCGCAATCCCGGTCTGCGCGACCACTGTCAAGTCCGGCAAGGGCTCTTGCACCCTCAAGGCCAGCCAGCTTAAGTCCGGCAGCCACCCGCTGACCGCCACCTACCTGGGGAACGCCGGCTTCAAGGGGTCCTCGGCGAAGAAGACACTCACCGTAACCGGCTAGAAACGCGTCCGCAGGCCCGCGTGAACTGTGATTCACGCGGGCCTGCGGACGCTCGCGCTGGAGCCGCTGCGGCTCGCCCGGTGACGAGGGCATCTCCACAGGGACATCGGTCATGGGCCATCTCAATCGATGGGTCCGGCCGTCCAGGCCAAACTGATATCGGTGAGATATATCACCTGCAAAGCCGCACAAGGCCCGGAACGCGACGATTACGCCGAGAATCTTGCCCTTCTCGCCCAGCAGGGGAGCCACACGTCCGCAGCCGCCGACGGTGCCGCTGACGCGGGCCGACCCGGCAGGGCCGGCCCCGCTAACCAGAGACTCAGGCGCCCGTGGCGGGCGTGCCCGGCGCGATGATGCGCGCGAGCGTGTCCATGGCCAGGTTGCCGCCGCTCACGACCGCGACGACCTTTCCATCGATGCCCAGCTCGTCGGCGTGATGCAGGTACGCCGCGAACGGCACCGCCCCCGACGGCTCGGCGACCAGCCTGGCATCCGCGGCCAGCCGGCGCACGCCATCGCGAATCTCATCCTCGCTGACCGTGATGACGTCATCGACGTACTTCTGAATCTGGCGCCAGGGGATCTCCCCGACCGACGTCGTGCGCAGTCCGTCGGCAATCGTGCGGTAGGTCTGCTCGGGCGTCCACGAGACCCGCTGGCCAGTCCGGAACGACTCAGCGGCGTCGGCGGCCAGTTCCGGCTCCACGCCGATCACGCGGGTTCCTGGCGACAGGGCCTTGACCGCGGTGGCTATCCCGCCGATCAGCCCGCCGCCGCTGATCGGGACGAGGACGCCGGCCAGGCCGGCGAGGTCGGCGGCGATCTCCAGCCCGATGGTCCCCTGGCCCGCCACGATTGCGGCGTCGTCGTAGGGCGCGATCATCACGTAGCCGTGTTCAGCGGCCAGCTCGAAGGCGCGCCTGTCGCGATCTTCCGGAGCGACGATCACGACCTCGGCGCCCAGCCGGCGTACCCTGTCGACTTTCAGTGCCGGCGCGGCGTCGGGGATGACGATAGTGGCCCGCAGGCCAAGCTCGCGCGCCACCCAGGCGACCGCCTGCGCGTGGTTGCCGCTGGAGTGCGCCACCACGCCGCGGGCCCGCGCGTCGTCAAGACGCTGCAGGATCGCGTTGAATGCGCCGCGGAGCTTGAACGCGCCAATCGGCTGCAGCGACTCGGGCTTGAACCACAGTGGCCGGCCCGGCTCCGCCGCCGGATAAGGGACGAGCGGCGTCCGCACGACGCGGCCGGCGATCCGCTCAGCTGCCGCACGGATGTCTTCGATAGTGACGAGGGGCCCGGCCGCGTCTGTCATGACGCCACCCGCGGGATCGACGGGCCCTGGCCACGGCGGTAGACCATCACCGTGCGGCTGAACGTGATGACCGGTACGCCGTCCTGGTTGAAGCCCGTCGTGCGGACGGTCACGATGCCAACGTTCGGCCTGCTTTTTGACTCGCGGGTCGCGATCACCTCGGACGTCGAGTACACGGTGTCTCCCTCGAAGAGGGGATGAGGCAACCGGACTTCGTCCCACCCGAGATTGGCCATGACGTTCTGCGAGACGTCGCTGACGCTTTGCCCGGTCACCAGGGCGATCGTGAACGCGGAGTTCACCAGCGGGCGACCGAACTCGGTCTGGGACGCGTACTGGTGGTCGAAGTGCACCGGAGCGGTGTTCTGGGTCAGCAGCGTGAACCACGCGTTGTCGGTCTGCGTCACGGTCCGTCCGAGCGGGTGCTCGTATACGTCCCCCACCTCGAAGTCCTCGAAAAACCGGCCACTCCAGCCAGGCTTGATGCTCATTGCCCCTCCGCTCGGTTCAATTCACGACCTGCGCCGCAGCCCGCCGTCACCGTGTCACCTGACCGAACGCGCCGCCGACGTTGAGCTCGTCGATTCGCCGGGCATCGTAGCCGAGCAGCTCGCCCAGCACGTGACCGGCATCCTCATGCCGGGCGGGCGCCCGCCGGTAGGACGTGTCGCCGTCCCCGACGCGGACCGGGCTGCGTACTTGGCGCACGGTGCCGAACCGCGGGTGCTCCGTCTCGATGACCATGCCGCGGGCGGACGTCTGCGCGTCAGACAGGGCGTCGTGCACCGAGTTGACCGGCCCGCACGGGACGCCGGCGGCCCGCAGCGCGTCGAGCCATTCCGCCACGGGGCGCGCGCCGAAGATGTCGTCGAGGATCGCCAGCAGTTCATCGGCGTTGCGGCGGCGGGCCGCGAAGTTCACGAACCGGCTGTCGGTGGCGAGCTCCGGGCGGCCAACCGTCGCGGCCAGGCGCGCCCAGAACTTCTCCTTGGGGCACGCGACGACGAGCCAGCCGTCGCTGGCGCGAAACGCCTGGAACGGGACGAGCGACGGGTGCGCCGAGTGATGCGTCCTGGCCGGCCGGAAATCGCCGTTGAGCGCCCAGATGGCCGGGTAGGTAAGCATCCCGATCGCCGTATCGAACAGGCTCACGTCGCAGTCCATCCCGGCACCGTCCCGCCGCGCCGCGTGCACGCCAGCGAGGATCGACAAGGCGGCGACCAGGCCGCCTGAATAGTCCACGAGCGACAGGCCGGACTTGGTCGGCGGCCCCGACGGCTCACCGGTGATGTCCATCCACCCGGCGATGCCCTGCAGGATGTAGTCGTAGCCTGGCTCGCTCGCCCGCGGGCCGGTCATGCCGAAGCCGGTGAGCGCGCAGCAGACGATGCGCTCGTTGAGATGCTTCAGGTCGTTGTACGTGATGCCTATCTTCGCGGGCACGTCGCCGCGCAGGTTCGAGTACACTACGTCACTGACCCGCACGAGGTCCTCGAATACGGCGCGGCCCGCGTCGGTGTTGAGGTCCAGGCTCACGCTGCGCTTGTTGCGGTTGAAGACCTCGAAGAACAGGCTGTCCTCGTCCTCCTGGTAGGGCGGGACGTAGCGGCCGACGTCGCCGCCACTGGCCGGGTCCTCGATCTTGATGACCTCAGCGCCGAGGTCCGCCAGGTGCACGCTGCCGAACGGCCCGGCACCGTACTGCTCAACCGCGATGATGCGGATGTCTTCCAGCGGCCTCATGCCGTGCCTCCCGTCCCTGGCCCCACCCTGGCCGGGCACCTGGCAGCACCCAGCGTCGCGGCCAGCGCCATCTCGTTGCCCACGATCACCATCTCTTTCCTCAAGCTCGTCCCGGACAGCCCCAATGACCACTGGCAGGTCGAGCGACAACGTACTGCGTGAAGTCCACAGTATACAATGATACAGATTGTGGTATACTGTAACGTAGTGTAAGCCTTCACGACAGCATAGGACGCCTATTGACAGGGTTAGCTACCACGCCACATACTTCGTAGTGCACAGTATACAAAATACTAACTGTTGCATCTTGTGACGGATTGTGGACCCACCTCACCCGGTTCCCGCGGCCTGCCGTCACGCACGGAAGTTTCGGCCCATGCGGTGTGTTGATGCGCTGTTATGTGCTCCTGTGTGTCATCTGATCGCCCTTGAGGTGGAGGGAAGAGCACATGCCCAACGTGAATGCTCGGTATCTGCGGCCCGTCGGTGCGGGCCGCCCTGCGGTTAGGGAGGCCATGTGAGGGTCACCATTGTTGGCGCCGGCGCTATCGGCGGCACGGTCGGCGCGTACCTCGCGCGATCTGGCACCGCGGTGGAGATGGTCGACAAGGACGCCGCGCACGTTACCGCCATGGCCGACAAGGGCCTGACGATCCAGGCGTTCGATGAGACGTTCACCGTGGGAGTCGAGGCGATCAGCCCGGCCCAGCTGTCAGGCCCGCTGGAGGTAGTGCTGCTCGCGGTCAAGGCGCAGCACACCGCGGACGCGGTCAGCTTGATCTCGCCGCTGCTGACAGCGGACTCCACCGTGGTGTCGCTGCAAAATGGCCTGTGCCCGCGAACCATCGCGGCGGCGATCGGCGCGCAGCGCACGATCGGCGCGCTGGTGAACTTCTCGGCCGACTACCTGGAACCGGGGCTGATCACCTACGGCGGCGCGGGCACGGTCCGGATCGGCGGGCTGGACGGCAAGCCGTCGCCGCAACTGGAGGCGGCGGCCGCGCTGCTGTCGGGCTGGGGCCGGTCGAGGTGACCGACAACATCTGGGGCTACCTGTGGGGCAAGCTCGGATACGCCAACATGCTGTTCGGCACCGCGCTGACCGATGAGACCATGGCCGACATCATCGACCGGTACCGCCCGCTGATGGTGGAGCTCGCTGCCGAGGTGTACGAGGCCGCCGCGCTGGAGGGAGTGCGGCCCGAGCCGTTCGACAACGTCGAGCCGTCGCTGTACTACCCGCGCGAGACCCAGGACTGGGACCGCATCAACGCCTCACTGGACGACCTCGTGGCCCGCCGCCGGGTCGACAAGAAGGCACGCAGCGGCATCTGGCGCGACCTCGCCGTACGCAAGCGCCGCACCACGGAAGTGGACGAGCAGATCGGTGCTGCGCTGCGGATCGGGCGCGCCGGCGGGCTGCCGATGCCCCTGACCGACCGCCTCGTCACCATGATCCACGAGCTGGAGGACGGCGTCCGCCAGCGGGCACTCGCCAGCATCGACGAACTGGAACTTCTCCGGCGCTCCTCCGGCGCTGCCGGGCCCACCAATGACGACCGCTCTGCTGCCAACCATCCCTAAGAGGTGAGTCCGATGAGTACACCCAACCTCCGCCAGCCCGACCCTAGTGCGGATGCCCGGTCATCACCGCCGACGAGCCCGCCCGGCGGGGGCGGAGAGCGGCTGCCGCTGAGCCGCAGCCTGAAGACGCTGGAGACGATAGCGCTGACGATTGCGGCTGTCGCTCCCACCGCAGGGGTCTTCATCATCATCCCGGTCGCGCTGGTCGCGACCGGGACCGGGACCTTTTACACCTTCCTGCTCGGCGCTGTCATCGCAGTGTGCGTCGGCTTCTGCTACGCGGAGCTCGGGGTAGCCTTCCCCTACGCGGGTGGCGAGTACTCGATAGCCGGTCGGGTGGTGGGCAGGCCGGTCGGGTTCGTCACGCTCGTCATGTGGATGATCCAGATCATATTCGGGCTCAGCGCGATCTCGCTGGGCGCCGCCAGCTACCTCAGCGGCATCTGGCCCACCTTGAACCCGAACATGTTCGGCGCCATCCTGGCGGCCCTGGCCACGCTCATCTCGATCTTCCGCGTCAACCGCGGTGCCAAGGTAACTGTCCTGTTCATGGTCATCGAGCTGGCGTGCCTGGCGATCATCAGCGTCCTCGGCTTCTCTCATGTCCACAACGGGGCCTCAGCGCTGTTCTCTCCCCACCTGTTCTCGGCGGCAGGTCACACTACCCCGATCGGCATCGGCACCATCGTCGCCGGCGTCTCGTTCTCCCTGTACACCTACAACGGCTACGGAAGCGCTGTCTACTTCTCGGAGGAACTGAAGGGCGGCCGGCGCCAGGTCGGGCGTGTCGTGCTGATGTCCCTGGCAGCCGTGGTCCTGGTGACCCTTATCCCGGTCATCGCCATCCTGCTCGGCGCCCCATCGATTGGCGCGATGAGCCACAACGCCTCGCCCATGACCTACTTCGTGACGGCGTTGTCTAACAAGACGCTGAACACCGTGATAGGCGTGATGGTCGTCCTGTCGGTGTTCAACGCGGTGATCGCGGGCATCATGGCGTTCGCCCGGATCTTGTACTCCTCTGGCCGCGACCACGCCTGGCCGCAGCCGATCAGCCGGTGGCTGGGCAGCGTACATTCGAAGACGAGGGTGCCGGTGGTGGCCACTTTGGTCCTCGGCGTCCCCATCATCGTCCTCACCGCGGCCTCGAACCTGGCCGAGGTCGTCACGTTCACCGGCGTCCTGGTGACGATCGTGTACGTCGTGGTCACGCTGTCTGCTATCGCCAGCCGCTGGCGCAAGATCCCCGCTCAGCGGGAGTACCGGATGCCCCTGTGGCCGCTTGCCCCGCTGGTGGCCCTGGCCGCCACGATCTACGTGATGACGCAGCAGACCGGCGCGAACCTGAAGATCACCGGCTGGATCGTGCTCGGCTCGGTGCTGTACTTCGTGATCTACCTGCGGAGCAAGCGCACCGGCCGCTGGACGCTGGAGGACGCTCCCCCCGATACCCCCGACGACGAGTGACCGCTGGCCGGGCATTCCTGAGCGCCCGGGCCGTGCGGGACGCTCTGCAACCACAGCGGGCATAAGTCCCGGAGCCACCTCGCCGCACTGAAATGCGGCGAGGTGGCTCCGGGACGCCACTGAGCCGGTTGGCACCTCCCCGGTGCCAACTGATCACAGAAAAACCGATAGAGAGGGACCATATGCGCGTCCACGACTGTAACTGGATGATGGTGGAGGAGTACCTAAAGCACGACGACCGGGTCGTGCTGCCGATCGGTTCCACCGAGCAGCACGGGTACCTGTCGGTGGGGACCGATGCCATCCTCGCCGAGCGGGTCTCGCTGGAGGCAGCGGAGCCGCTGGGCGTGCCCGTGATGCCGGTACTGCCGTTCGGGCTGGCGCCCTATCACGCGGCGTTCCCTGGAAGCGTGACCCTGCGCGCCAGCACCTACCTGGCGCTCATCCGCGACCTGCTGGACTCCCTGACAAAGCAGGGCTTCCGCCGGATCGCGATCGTGAACGGGCACGGCGGCAACTCCCCGGCCGTCGGCGTGATCCGCGAGTGGATCGCCGAGGACCGCCCCGAGCGGGTCCAGGTGGTGTTCCACAGCTGGTACAACGCCCCTCGCACCGCTGCCGCGTCGCTGGCCCTCGAGTCCAGCATGACGCACGGCTCCTGGGTCGAGAACTTCCCGTGGACCCGCATCCCGGGCGTGGCGCTGCCCGAGGGCAGCAAGCCGGTGGTCTCCACCGACGTCATCGTCCAGTCCACCCCCCAGGAGATCCGCGAGCTGACCGTCGACGGCACCTTCGGCGGCTCCTATGCGCGGACTGATGAGGAAATGCTGGAGATCTGGCGGACCGGCGTGGAAGAAGTCCGCGAGGTCATCGAGAACGGCTGGAGCGTCAAGTGAGCGAACTAACAGGCAAGACCGCGCTGGTCACCGGGACCGCGCATGGCATCGGCGCGGCGATCGCGGCGACCTTGGAGCAGATGGGCGCGCGGGTCCACGGCATCGACAAGGACACGGTGGATGTCACCGACGCTGCCGCAGTCACCGGCTTCGTTGAGCAGGTCGGGCCAGTGGACATCCTGGTGAACAACGCCGGCGGCGTGGTTGGCCAGGTCCATCATCCGATCGAGGAGATCCGCGAGGAGGACTGGCGTGCTGTCGTCGACGCGAACCTGACGAGCACGTTCCTGTGCATCCGGGCGGTGGTACCAGGCATGAAGGCGGCCGGCAGCGGCCGGATCGTCAACATCTCCTCCGGCGCTGGCCGCAGCGTCAGCCTCACCGGCATCCAGGCGTACGCGAGCGCGAAGGCCGGCCAGATCGGCTTCACCCGGCAGATGGCCCACGAGCTCGGCCAGTACGGCATCACGGTGAACTGCATCGCGCCCGGGTTCGTGCGCTCCAACCCCTCGACCGAGAAGCAGTGGCAAAGCTACGGCGAGGAAGGCCAGCGCCAGCTCGTGGAGCGCATCGCCCTGCGCCGGCTCGGCTCGGCTCAGGACATCGCCAACGGCGTAAAGTTCTTTGTTTCCTCAGACGCTTCCTGGATTACGGGGCAGGTGATTTCCATTGATGGCGGACATGCCCTCTTTTAAGGAGTCCGAGCAGTACCTGCCCGAACTGGCAGAGTTCGTCGCGATCCCGAGCGTCAGCCGTGACTCCAACCCACCGGACATGCGTGCCGCCGCGCAGTGGCTGGCTGACCAGATCTCCTTCGCGGGCGGCCACCTCCTGGAGACCGACGGCAACCCGGTGGTGACTGGCGAATGGCTGGGCGCGCCAGGCGCGCCGACCGTGCTGGTCTACGGGCACTACGACGTGCAGCCCACCGGATCCCTCGAGGAATGGCGCACCCCGCCGTTCGAGCTGACCGTCACCGACGGCAAGGCATTCGGACGCGGCGCCACCGACGACAAGGGCCCCATCCTGGTGGTCCTGAAGACCGCGCAAGCCTACATGGAGCAATTCGGCGCGCTGCCGCTGAACGTGAAGTTCCTCTTCGAGGGCGAAGAGGAGATCGGCAGCCCCAACTTGCCCGCGTTCTTGCGCAAGAACGCCGAGCAGTTCGCAGCCGACCTGGTCATCTCCGCGGACGGCGCGCAGTGGCGGCCGACCGAGCCGTCGGTGTCTATCGCGTCCAAGGGCCTCCTCGCGCTCGACATCCGGGTTACCGGGCCAACCGGGACCTGCACTCCGGCCGCTACGGCGGAACCGTGCAGAACCCGATCCACGCGCTGGCCGAGTTGCTAGCCGGGCTGCACAGCCCCGACGGGCGGGTCGCCGTGCCGGGCTTCTACGACGGAGTGGCTGATCTGAGCAACGCTGAGCGCGCCGAGATCGCCGCGATCTCCTTCGACGACGCCGCCTACGCGGCCGAGCTCGGTGTCCCAGGCCTGCATGGAGAGCCGGGTCACAGCACCCTGGAGCGACTGTTCATGCGGCCCACCCTGGAGGTCAACGGCATCACCGGCGGTGGCCCCTACACGGTCATACCGCACGTGGCGTCCGCGCACGTCACCTGCAGGCTGGTGCCCGGCCAGCAGCCGTCGGCCGTGCTTGAGGCGATCAGGGATCACCTGGGCAGCGCCGCGGCGCCAGGAGTGGCAGTAGAGGTCGTCGCCGAGAAGGGCGGCGCCACCGCCTACACGATCGATCCGCAGCACCCGGCCGTGGCCGCGGCGCGCAGCGCCCTCACCGCCGTGTACCCCGGCGAGGACGTGATCCACGCGCGCATTGGCGGCACGCTGCCCGGAACGGTGCTGTTCGAAGAGGTCCTCGACGCCAAGACGCTGTTCTTCTCGTTCTCCATCTCCGACGAGATGCTGCACGCCCCCAACGAGTTCCTGCGCGTGCGCCGCCTCGGCGAGGGCATGCGGGCCTGGTCCCTGCTGTGGCGGGCGCTGAGCGAGCAGAAGCCGGGGGCCATGGCTGCCTCCGCATGGAAGACGGGAGCTGCCAAATGAGAATCACCCAGGTCCTGTCCGTGCCCGCGCGCACCGGGTTCTTCACCGACGACCAGGCGGCCATCGGGATCGGGGCCCAGTCGGACGGCTTCACCTATGCCAGCACGCCTGTCACTCCCGGCTTCACCGCGGTCCGCCAGGCCGGCGAAGCGGTCTCGGTGATGTTCGTGCTCGATGACGGGTTCGTCGCCGAGGGGGACTGCGCGGCCGTGCAGTACTCCGGCGTGGGCGGGCGGGACACGCTGTTCCGTGCGCAGGCCGGCCAGCAGATGATCGCCGAGCACGTCGTGTCGGCGCTGACGGGCCGGGAACTGACCACGTTCCGTGACATGGCAGGGTCCCTGGACGCGCTGCCGGTGCACACCGCGGTCCGGTACGGGATCACCCAGGCGCTGCTGGCGGCGGTTGCCCACCAGCGCCAGGTCACCATGGCCGAGCTGGTGCGTGACGAGTACGAGACCGGGGTGACGCTGGCACCGGTACCGGTCTTCACGCAATGCGGGGAGGAGCGGTACACCAATGTGGACAAGATGATCCTCAAGGAGGCTGGCGCCCTCCCGCACGGGCTGATCAACAATATGGCGGAACAGCTGGGAGCCGACGGCGAGCTGTTCGAGGCGTACCTGCGCTGGGTTCGCGACCGGGTTCTGGCCCTGCGAACGCGCGAGGACTACGCGCCGGTGCTGCACTTCGACACCTACGGCACGATCGGGCGCGCGTTCGGCATGGACACCACGCGGATGGCGGACTACCTGAGCCGGCTCGCCGACGTGGCGGCCCCGTTCCGGCTGCGCGTGGAACAGCCGTTGGACGCCGGCAGCCGCGAGCGGCAGGTGGAGGCGATGAGCAAGCTGCGGGCCGCGCTCCATGAGCGCGGTGCCGCGGTCGAGATCGTCATCGACGAGTGGTGCAACACGATGGATGACATCCGCGCGTTCACCGACGCGCAGGCAGCGGACGTCATCCACGTCAAGACACCGGACCTGGGCGGCGTCAACAACACCATCGACGCCCTGCTCTACGTCCGCCGCCATGGCCTGGCCACCTACTGTGGCGGTACCTGCAACGAGACTGACGTCTCGGCGCGCGCGTGCACCCACATCGCGATGGCCTGCGGCGCCGACCAGCTCCTCGCCAAGCCGGGAATGGGCGTGGACGAGGGCCTTATGCTCGTTGGCAACGAAATGGCCAGGGTCACGGCGCTGGCGCAGGCCAGAACCCTGCGGTAAGCGCCGGTTCCCGACGAGCAGGAGGACGAACGCGATGCCCATCCCCGGGGCTCCGGGCGCTGCGGTCGGCGAGGTGCTGCGGCACGACTCGCTCGCCCGCAGCGCGGCCGACTGGATAGCCGCGCACATCATCTCCGGCGATATCAAGCCCGGGGAAAAGCTGACCGAGACCAGCCTCGCCGAGCGGATGGGCATCAGCCGCTCGCCGGTGCGCGAGGCACTGCAGGCACTGTCACGGGACGGCGCATCACCGTCGAGCCACGCCGCGGCGCACGCGTCAACACCCTCGACGCGCAAGACGCGGCCGACCTGTACACCTGCCGGATCCTGCTCGAGCCGCCGTGCATCGCCCTGGCGGCAGCGGCACTCACCGACGCCACCGCCGCGCAGCTGGACAGCACGTTCCAGCGCATGACCGCGGCGGTGGCCGCCCGCGACTCCATGGAGTACGTGGACGCGCTCAAGGACTACAACTGGACCGCCCTGGCGGCCTGCCCCAACCGCCCGCTCAGCGACTACGCGCAAGGCTCCTGGCGCAGCGCACTGCGCTACTGGGACCTGCTCGTACGCGGATCAGGCGACTACCCCGCCGAGTCACTGGCCCGCAACGAGAAGCTGCACGCGGCGATCCGCGCCCGGGCCGCCGCGGACGCCAGGCAGGCAGCCACCGACATCCTGGAGCACGGCCGCGACGCACTACTGCCAATACTCGGGCACCTACTGACCACCGGCGAGCACGCCGAACCACCCTCGGCGCCGGCCTCATCGTGACCGCAACGGAGAAGGAGACCTCATGCCAGAACCCCGATATGCCGGGTACCGCTCGTATTCCTACCTGAGGCCAGGCGAGGATTTTGAGACCTTCGAGCTTGACCCCGAGGTTGACCGCGTCCCGCCCTATGACCTGGGCCTGACGCCGGATCAGGCAGAGCGTGCCGGGCGCCTGCTTGACGACAGCGTCGTCATCAGCCTCCATGACCATCCGGTGCTGTTCCCCAGGCACGTTGAGGAGATTCCCGCCTATAACAGGACGGCGCGCCAGCACACCGCGTTCGAGGGACTCGCCAGGTCCGGCATGACGGCCGTGTTCGACAACATGATGGACGGCACGGCCTGCGTCACCGGGAACGCGCCGTGGAGATGGGACGACATCATCGCCGATCTCGGGATGCGGCAGTCTGACATCGCCCATCAGGACTTCGTCACCGTCGCCCGGACGGTCGATGACATTTTCGACGCCCACCAGACCGGGCGGCTGGCGCTCGTACTCGGCCTCGAAGCCGCCACGCCCATCGAGAACGAGCTCGACAGGCTCGACATCCTCTACGGGCTCGGCATCCGCCAGATAGGGATCGCGTACTCGGACTCCAACGCCCTCGGCTCCGGGCTGCGCGAAACGAGTGACGGCGGCCTGACGGCCTTCGGCAGGCGCGCGGTCCAGCGGATGAACCGGCTCGGCCTCGCGATCGACGTCTCGCACTCCTCGGACAGGACCGGTCTCGACGTCTGCGAAGTCAGCGACAAGCCCGTGTTCGTCACGCACGCCGGCGCGCGGGCCGTCTGGGACACCTCCCGGATGAAGACCGACGACCTGCTCCGAGCGACCGCCGCGACCGGTGGCGTGTTCGGCATGTCAGCCGCGCCGCACACCACGATCTCGCAGCAGCACACGGCGCACAGCATTGAGTCGGTGATGGACCATTTCACGCACTGCGCCGACATCGTCGGCATCGAGCACGTCGCCTTCGGCCCCGACACCCTCTATGGTGACCACGTGGGCCTGCACGGCGTCTTCGCCAAGCTCCTCGGGCTCGGTGACCGCGCGGCGGCGGGACCGGCGTTCGAGCATGTCCCCTACGTCGCCGGCCTGGAGAGCCCGACCGAGAACTTCCGCAATATCGTCGGATGGCTCGTCAAGCATGGCTACAGCGACACCGATATCCAGGCCGTCATCGGCGGCAACATCATCCGGGCACTCCGCGAGATCTGGTAGCAGTTTCCACCGCCGCGGATCATGCCCATGACGGACGAAGCCGCAACGGCAGCACTGCCGGCGGTAGCCCGCTGGCGGTGGGCAATCACTGCCGCGTTCGGGATGGGCGGGATCACTGTCACGGGGTGGGGGCCGCGACTGCCGGCGATCAAGGCGGGCCTTGGCGTCGGCACGGCCACGATCGGGCTGCTCCTGGCGGGGGTGACCGTCGGCGCGATCTTCGGGCTGCTCGCCTCGACCTCGGTCCTGCACTGGCTAGGAGGCCGCCGGGCCGTCGCGGCAGCGCTGCTGCTCATCGCCGCCGCGATGACCGTCCTGGGCGTTGCGCTGATGCTTGGCTCGGTTCCGCTGGTCGCGGTCGCCTTCGTGATCACCGGGCTGGGGGTCGGCACCCTCGACGTGCTGATCAACGTGGAGGGTGCCGCTGTCGAGCAGGCAGCGGGGCGCACCCTCATGCCCATGATGCACGCCGCCTGGTCCATCGGGGCCGCCGCCGGGTCCGGGATCGGCGCGGCCTGCGCGGCCATCGGCATCACCCCTTCGGCGCAGCTCATCGGTGAGGCCGCCGTCATCGCCGCAGCCGCCTTCGGGGTGGTAGCGGGGATCCCTGACGGCAGGCGCGGGCCGGCACAGCAACCGTCCAGGAGCCGGGCGGCGATGCTCAGGCAGTGGCTTCGCGGCTGGCTGGACTGGCGGCTGCTGCTCATCGGCGTCGTTATGCTCGGCGTCGAGCTCGGCGAGGGGTCGGCGGGCAACTGGCTCACCCTGGCGATGCGGAACAACCACGGGCAGGGCGCCGCGGTCGCGGCGATGTTCTTTACCGCCTTCGCCGCCGCGGAGGCGCTTGCCAGGATCTTCGGCGGCCCCGTCGTCGATCGCCTCGGCCGGGTCCGTACCATCCGCCTCACCACTGCCCTCGGCGTCATCGGCGTGGTGGCGTTCATCGAGGCCCGCAGTCCGTGGCTCGTGCTGGCCGGCGTGCTGCTGTGGGCCGTCGGCGTTTCGATGGGCTTCCCCCTCGGCATGTCCGCAGCGGCCGAAAGCGGGCCTGATCCCGCCGCCCGGGTTAGGGTCGTCGCATCGATCGGCTACTTCGCCAACCTCGCTGGCCCGCCCGTCATCGGCGTGCTCGCCCAGTCCGCGGGGCTGCTTAGCGCCCTGTGGCTCATCGCCGCCCTGTTCCTCGCCGCCTTCGCCGCCGGCGGCTCGCTTCGCCCGCAGCCGAGCGTCCGCATGTCGGCAGGCGCCTCCCACTGAGCGCCGTGACATCCTCCTGTCTGGCCGCTGAACCGAGCGCGATCCCGGCGACTGCGGCGGGGTCGCCGGCTGCGACGCCGACCGCCTCCTGGTCGAGCACGCCGGGACCCTGACCGGGAACGACGGAGTCGAGCGCGATGATGCGCAACCTCTAGCGCCACAACAACCATTGACAGGCCCGGCAGCCGCACAACATACTGCGTTCAGAGCACAGTATACAGAAATACGGATTGTCGGGAAATATCACGGATTGTTGATCTCCGTCTCAGCTGGCTCCCAGGGCCTGCTGTCACAGCTGCAGCCGCGGTCCATGTGCGCCTTCGCCGCCACGTGACCGTCTTCGGATGATCACCCTTGAGGAAAAGGAAGAGCCCATGACCAACCCGGAAGCTCGCACGCCTGAGCGCCGATTTCTTCCAGGTCCAGCACTCCACGGATCCGCTGACCGCCACGCTGCTGGGGGTCACCGGCTTTGACGACCGATTGCCCGATCCAAGCCGGGCGGGCAGCCAGGCAGCGGCCGCGGCGATCGCCGGGATCGAGCGGCGCCTGGCGCTGATCGACCCGTCGGCCCTAGACGAGGCCGACCAGATCAACCACGCCGTGCTGGGCACGCTGGCCTGGGGCGCCCGGTCAGATCTTGAGCACGGCCTGTGGGAGGCGAACGCCTCAGCCGAGAGCTACGCATCCCCGCAGGGAATGGCGTTCCAGACCGTGCCCACCGCCCCGCTGCCCAATCCCGACGCCATCGACGGGTATATGCAGCGGCTGGATGGGCTGGGCGGCTACTTCGACGCGATTACCCAGCGGTACCGGGAGGCCAAGGCGGACGGCCGCATGCCAACCGCGGTTGGCGTCCAGCACGCGATCACCCAGCTGTCGGGCTACCTCGGAGCAGAAGTCACCAGCGACGTCTTGCTGCACCCCGACCTGCCCGCCGGCAGCACCGTCCGCGAGAAGGCGGCGGCGATCATCGGGGAACGGGTCCGCCCCGCGATGCGCCGGCTCCTGGCGGCCTTGGCCGACGAGCTGATGCCGGTCGCCCGCCCTGACGATCTGGTCGGCATCAGGTTCGTGCCTGGCGGCGAGGAAGGATACCGGGCGGCGGTACGCCGCCACACCACCACGACGCTCAGCCCTGAGGAAATCCACGAGATCGGCCTGGACTGCCTTGCCGACCTCGCGGGCGAATGGGCCGAACTGGGCGGGCGAGTGCTGGGCACGACCAGCCTGCCCGAGATCTTCGGGCGGCTGCGCCAGGACCCGGCGCTGCGCTTCGAGCGTCCCGACCAGATCGTGGACATGGTCGCGGCGGCGCTGCAGCGCGCCGAGGATGCCCGCCCCGACTGGTTCCCCGACTACCGCATCCCTGACTGCGTCATCGAGGAGATCAACCCGGTCGAGGCGGACAACGGGCCGCTCGCGTACTACCGGCCGCCAGCCGGCGGCACCCGGCCCGGCGCCCACTGCGTGCTGACGGTGCAGCCGGAACAGCGATTCACCTACGAGTACGAGGCACTCGCCTTCCATGAGAGCGTGCCCGGCCACCACCTGCAGATCGCATCGGCGCAGACGCTAGCCGACTTGCCCGACTACCGGCGCTACATCGACTCCGAGGTAAGCGCCTACGTCGAAGGCTGGGGCCTGTACTGCGAGCGGCTGGCCGACGAGATGGGCCTGTACACCTCCGACATCGCGCGGCTGGGCATGCTCTCCTTCGACGCCTGGCGCGCCTGCCGACTGGTCGTGGACACCGGAATGCACCACTTCGGCTGGTCACGCAGCCGGGCCGCGGACTTCATGTGGGAGCACACGGCCACGACACGGGCGAACGTCGATAACGAGATCGACCGCTACATCGGCTGGCCAGGACAGGCGCTCGCGTACATGATCGGGCGCCGCGAGATCGTGCGGCTGCGTGCGCAGGCGCAGCAGCGGCTAGCCGGCCGGTTCAACGTCCGCGACTTCCACGCGACGGTCCTCGGCAACGGGGCCGTCCCCCTCAATGTGCTCGACCAGATCGTCTCCCGCTGGATCGAGACAGCTGATGACACGAAAGGAACACGATGATCGTCACTATTAACGGTGCCAAGCTGAACGTCGAGGTGCTCGGCGAAGAGGGCAAGCCAGTACTGATCGCCCATCACGGCGGTGGCGGGATCGGCTCGCTGGCCGAGCCGAAGGCCACGTTCGGCCCGCTGTCGGACCTGTTTCGCGTAGTGGTCTTCGACGCCCGCGGCTGCGGGATCAGCGAGGGCATCCCGCCCTACTCGCACGCCCAGTGGGCCGCGGATGTCGAGGGCCTGCGGGAGTGGATCGGCGCCGAGCAGATCGTGGTGACCGGCGGCTCCTACGGAGGCTTCATCGCCATGGAGTACGCGGTCGCCTACCCCGACCGGGTACGGGCAATGATCTTGCGGGACACCGCGCCGGACGGCTCCAACCTGGAGCTTGCCTTCGACAATGCCCGCAACCAGACCCGCATCGAGATCCCCTGGGACAACTTCAACAGGTACTGGAGCGGCCAGATCTACGACGATGCCGACCTGAAGGCGCGGTGGGCCGAGATGATCGGGCTGTATGACCACGAATACGACGCCGAAGCGTCAGCCGCCCGCGTCGAGGCCGGGTCCTACCGGCACGAGGCGCACAACTGGTGCTTCCAGCACAACTGGGCAGCCTACGACGTCAAGCCCGCGCTGCCGAGCCTGACGTGCCCCACGCTGGTCACCGTGGGCCGCGGCGACTGGGTGACGCCCGTCTCCTGCGCGCAGACCATCGCGTCGCTGATTCCTAACTCCGAGCTGGTCATCTTCGAGAAGTCAGGGCACTCCCCGCAGTTCGAGGAATTCGACCTGTTCCAGAAGACGATGCGGGACTTCCTGGCGCGGGCCATGCCCGAGCTCAACGCCGCAGAGTGACGGACGCGGCCGGGCTAGCTGCAGCCCCCGCCTTCCAGCACGCTGCGCTACCCGGCCGCCACGCCCTGCCAAAGCGCTTCCCAACAGCCAAAATACCTCTTGACAGGGCCAACTTGCACACAACATACTGCCTGTTGAGCACAGCATACAGAAGATAAACTTTGCTCTCGTGACGGATTGTGGACCCTCCTCACCCGGTTTCCGCGGCCTGCCGTCACACGGCACGGCAGCTCCGGCCCAGCGGAATGCCGACTCCGGCCCATGCGGCGCGCTGAAGCGCCGTCATGTGTCCCCATCATCTGATCGCCCTTGAGGTGGAGGGAAGACCAGGTGCCCAACGTGAATGCTCGGTATCCGCGGCCCGCCGGTGCGGGTCGCCCTGCGGTTAAGGAGGCCATGTGAGGGTCACCATTGTCGGCGCCGGCGCTACCGGCGGCACGGCCGGCGCGTACCTTGCACGGTCCGGCACCGCAGTGGAGATGGTCGACAAGGACACCGCGCATGTCGCCGTCATGGCCGACAAGGGCCTGGCGATCCAGGCGCTCGATGAGATCTCGCTCACTGGCGTCCAAGAGGTCCGCGAGGTCATCGAGCACGGCTGGAGCGTCAAGTGAGCGAACTAACAGGCAAGACCGCCGCGGTCGGCGAGGTGCTGCGGCACGACTCGCTCGCCCGCAGCGCGGCCGACTGGATAGCCGCGCACATCATCTCCGGCGATATCAAGCCCGGGGAAAAGCTGACCGAGACCAGCCTCGCCGAGCGGATGGGCATCAGCCGCTCGCCGGTGCGCGAGGCACTGCAGGCACTGTCACGGGACGGGCTCATCACCGTCGAGCCACGCCGCGGCGCACGCGTCAACACCCTCGACGCGCAAGACGCGGCCGACCTGTACACCTGCCGGATCCTGCTCGAGCCGCCGTGCATCGCCCTGGCGGCAGCGGCACTCACCGACGCCACCGCCGCGCAGCTGGACAGCACGTTCCAGCGCATGACCGCGGCGGTGGCCGCCCGCGACTCCATGGAGTACGTGGACGCGCTCAAGGACTACAACTGGACCGCCCTGGCGGCCTGCCCCAACCGCCCGCTCAGCGACTACGCGCAAGGCTCCTGGCGCAGCGCACTGCGCTACTGGGACCTGCTCGTACGCGGATCAGGCGACTACCCCGCCGAGTCACTGGCCCGCAACGAGAAGCTGCACGCGGCGATCCGCGCCCGGGCCGCCGCGGACGCCAGGCAGGCAGCCACCGACATCATAGAGCACGGCCGCGACGCACTACTGCCAATACTCGGGCACCTACTGACCACCGGCGAGCACGCCGAACCACCCTCCCAACTCCCTGCCAACCCCCGATAACTGTCCGGAGCGTCCCTGTGAAGACCTGGCGAACCCTTACGATCGACACGCTGCCAGACGGCATGGCTGTCGAGATTCCCTATCTCGACGTCACGGGCGCCGCGCCGGGGCCACGGCTGACGATCATCGCGGGCGTGCACGGAACTGAATACACCTCGATCGAGGCCGTGAGGATCTTCGCTCGCGGCCTGGATCCGGCGGTGATCGCCGGACGGATCACCGCGGTTCCGGTGGTGAACGTGCCGGCTTTCTGGGCCCGCTCGCCGTTCGTCGTACCAGCCGACGGCAAGAACCTCAACCGTAGCTTCCCCGGCGATCCCGCGGGCGGCTATACCGAGGTCTACGCGCACCACGTTTTTGAGAGTTTCATCGCGGACGCGGACTATCTGCTCGACCTCCACGCGGGCGACCTGCCCGAGGCGCTAGAACCGTTCACGTTGTACGAGGAGTCGCCCGTCGAGTCCGTGGCCCGTGACCTTGCCCGGGCCTACGGCCTTGGCCACGTGGTGCGGCAGGCCAGAGCCGAGCGAACCATCGGCGGCAGCACGTCCGCGGCGGCCGCGGACGCCGGGATCCCCGCCATCGTCGCGGAATCGGGGCAGAACGGCCTGGTCGAACCTGGCGCGGTCGAGCGGCACCTGACCGGGCTCGCCAACGTGGCACGGCATCTCGGCCTGCTCGAGGGTCACCCGTTGCCGGCGCCACCGCCTAGCGAGCATCAGGGCTGGCACTGGATTCGCACTCCGGTCGCCGGCTGGTGGGCACCCGCGGTCCCGGTAGGCACGGACGTCGCTGAAGGTGATCTTCTCGGCACTGTCAGCGCGCTTTCTGGTGAACTGCTGCACGAGGTCCGGGCACCCGTCGCGGGTGTACCACTCTTCCTCACCACCAGTCCGGCGGTACTCGCGGACGGTGTCCTGCTCGGCGTAGCCAATGGCGTTAACCCCACGGGGTGACCGGCGGGCAGCGTTCTCCCCGGTCCGCACGCACCGGACGGACAATGCCCCGATGCTCGCCAGGTCTTCTTGGCACTTGCGATTCACGATACCGAACGCGGCCATTCTCGCGATGATGCCAGACAAGACGGCAGCCGCGCTTCACGAATAGCCTGGTGGGCTCCGCCAGAACGTCTGCGCTATTCCTTCGCAACAGCACATTTACAGTCTCGCCAGCACTGACACCGGTCAATGAGAACGATCTCATCCCAGCAGTACTCGCGGAGCTCCTCTCGATATCTGACTGAACATCGCGCCCGCACCGTTGCTGGCATACATCTGTACCCAAATAGCTGACATACGCCTGTACCAAATAGTAGGGAGTCGAATGATGCCAATGCCCGATCTGGATAAGGCCAGCAACCGTCAGCCGGATCATTCCAGCGTGTATTCACGCATTCATGAAATGCGGCGGCGAAGCTTCCTCGGACTCGCCGGTGCCGCCGGCGCCGCAGGCCTGGTCACTGCCTGCTCAAGCGCCAGTGGCGCCAGTGGCGGGAAGGGCAAAACCGGCGGGAACCTGACGATCGTCAGGGAACTGGACGCGGTCAACATGAACAAGACCATGGTCTTCGACAACGCGTCGATCTGGGTGTACGTGAATATTTACCAGTCGCTGTTCGCCAACACGCCGGACGGCAAGGGCGTCACGCCACTGCTGGTCGACAGCTACACCAGCTCAGCGGACAAGATGACGTGGACCTTCAAGCTGAAGTCCGGCATCAAGTTCAGCAACGGAGAGCCGATGACGTCGGCCGACGTCAAGTTCTCCCTCGACGAGGCGACTGCGGCGGCGGCCGGCTGGGGGTTCATCAACGCCGCGATAAAGGACGTGGCCGCCCCTGACCCGTCGACGATCGTCATTACGACCAAGTACCCGTGGGCGCCGTTGCTCGCGGACCTGGCCTGCCCGAGCAACGGCATCATTCCCAACAACCACGGCGGGAAGTCAAGCTCGGATTTCTACGCGGCACCGATCGGCACCGGACCGTTCATGTGGGACACCTGGTCGGTCGGCAGCGCGCTGACGCTGAAGCGCAATCCCCACTACTGGGTGCCAGGCAAGCCCATGCTCGACACCGTGACCTGGCAGGTCGTGCCAGACACCACCTCACGGGCCCTGATGATCCAGGGCGGCCAGGCGGACATCGACGAGTTTCCGGCGTTCTCGTCGCTGGCCGAACTGCGCGCCTCAGGCGGTGTCGAGGTCGACGTGTTCCAGTCCACCAGGACCGACTACATCATGATGAACGAGAACAAGAAGCCCTACCAGGACGTGCACGTCCGCCGGGCGATCTCCTACGCGATCAACCGCCAGGCGCTCATCTCAGCGGTGCTGTACGGAAATGGCCAGGCCGCCAACTCGGTGTTCATGCCGACGGTCGCCTACTACGACCCGAACACCCCCGGGCTCCAGTACGACATGGCAAAGGCCAAGCAGGAAATGGCGCTCTCCACCGTGCCCCATGGCTTCACCACCACGTACCTGGCCTCGTCGGGAGACACCACGGACGCGGCGATCGCCCAGGTCATGCAGGAGTCGCTGAAGGAACTCGGCATCACCATGAACATTCAGAACGGCGACCCAACCGCGGTCCACGCGGAGCAGGAGGCGCTCCAGTACGAGATAAGCCACTCGTACTGGACGATGGACATCTCCGACCCTGACGAGCTGGTGCAGTACGCGCTGCTTCCGTCCACTGGCGGTCATTCGTTCTGCACGGACTTCAATGATCCGCAGATCATCGGCCTGGCCGAGGCGGCCGAGAAGACCTTCGACACGGCCAAGCGACAGCAGCTCTACAACCAGCTCCAGGTACTGGCTGCCGAGAGCGCGTTCATGGCATTCCTCTTCTACCAGCCGTTCCCCTACGCCCGGCTCAGCAACGTGCAGGGCTTCTTCGTCTATCCCACCGGGACCTATCACCTGGAAGACGTTTACTTCAGCTCTTAAATTCCCGAAAAACAGAAAGGAGGGGAATTATGGATTACGTCCTCTATATCGTCCGGCGGCTGCTGGCCGCGGTGCCGGTGCTGTTCGGCGTCACGATCATCGTCTTCTTCATGATTCACATGGTTCCCGGGAACCCGGCCGATGCAATGCTTGGCACGCACGCGACCACCCAGGCGGTAGCCCTCATCGACAAGCAACTCGGGCTCGACCAGCCAGTCTGGGACCAGTACCTCGAGTTCCTCGGCCGGCTCCTGCACGGCAACCTCGGGCATTCCTACTTCTACAACGCTAGCGTGATGAGCCTGATACTGGGCCGACTCGGCGCGACGATCTGGCTGATCGTTGCCGGCGCCATCTTCGCTGTCGTGATCAGCGTGCCACTGGCCGTGTGGGCCGCCAGTCGCCGCAACGGCGTCGCCGACAACGCCATCCGCGCTGTGCCACTGCTCGGCCTCGGGATGCCATCGTTCTGGCTCGGCATCATGCTCGTGCTGATATTCGGCCTCAAGCTCCACTGGTTCCCGGTATCAGGGTTCGGAACCACGATCCCGGAACACCTGCGCAGCATCGTGCTGCCCGGCCTCACCGTCGCCCTGTCGCTCGTGCCGATCCTGATCAGGAGCCTGCGCACCAGCATGATCAACGTGCTCGGCAGCGACTACATCACCACGGCACGAGCCAAGGGCCTGAACCCCGGCCGGGTAGCGTTCGGGCACGCGCTGCGTAACGCCGCCATCTCGTCAGTCACCGTGCTCGGCATTAACATCGCCTACCTCATCGGATCGACACTCGTAATCGAGACTGTCTTCTCCCTTCCGGGAATCGGCATCCTGATGGTCGAGGCGATCTTCGACAGCGACTTCCCCGTCGTCCAGGGCGTCACGATGGTCTTCGCCGTCCTGGTCGTCATCGTCAACCTGCTCACCGACATCGCTCATGCGAGCCTGGATCCCAGGGTGAGGCTGAACCCATGACCTCCTTGACCATACGGAGCCGACTGACCGGGCAGGCGACGACGAGCCGCCGCCGCACACGCCGGCTCAATGTCCCGCTCACCATCGGCCTGACGCTGTTCGCGATCATCGCGCTCGCCGCGATCTGCGCGCCCCTGCTGACCAGTGCCAACCCCACGGCGCAGGACCTGACCAAGACACTCCTGCCGCCCGGCTCGCCTGGCCACCTGCTCGGCACCGACGACCTCGGCCGTGACGTGTGGTCGCGGCTGCTGTACGGCGCCCGCATCGACCTCACCGTCGGCGTGCTCGCCGTAGTGTCCCCGTTCATCATCGGCAGCCTGCTCGGGCTGGTCGCCGGCTGGGTCGGCGGCTGGTTCGACACGCTGCTGATGCGCATCGTCGAGATGGTCGTCGCGTTCCCGTTCTTCGTGCTCGTGATCGCCCTCGTCTTCGCCCTCGGCCCGGGCACGACAAGCATCTACGTGGCCATCACGCTGGTGGGATGGGTCGCCTACGCACGGATCGTGCGGGGCGAGGTGCTCGTCGCCAAGAACCAGGAGTACGCGCTGGCGGCTCGGGCCAGCGGCCTGCCGGTGTGGCGCATCCTGCTGCGGCACCTGCTCCCCAACGTGATCTTGCAAGCCATCGTCTACTCGATGAGCGACATCGTGCTCTCGATCCTGGCCATCGTCACGCTGGGCTTCCTCGGGCTGGGCGTATCGCCGCCGACCCCTGAATGGGGAGCGATGATCACCGACGGGCAGCAGTTCATGCTGACCCACTGGACCCTGGCCGCGGTGCCCGGATTCGCCGTCGTGCTGACGGGATTGGCGCTGGCGCTGATTGCCGACGGCCTTGCTGAATGGATGGGGCGCCGATGACCGCGCTACTCGAGGTCAATGACCTGCACGTAGAGATCCCCTTGCCGCACGGCACGCTGCACGCGGTGCGCGGTGTCTCGCTGTCCGCGGATGCCGGTGAGGCCATCGGGCTTGTGGGTGAGTCAGGTTCCGGCAAGAGCCTGACGCTCCGCGCGATCCTCGGACTGCTCCCGCAGCCGGCCCGCATCGTGTCGGGCAGCATCGTGGTCGACGGCGTGGATGTCACGGGCCTGTCGGCGGGCGAACGCCGTAAGCGACTGTCTTCCATGATGAGCATGGTGTTCCAGGACTCGCTGACCGCGCTCAACCCGGTCATGCGCGTCGGAGACCAGATCGGCGAGGTGCCGCGGCGCAGGCTCGGCATGTCGAAGTCGCAGGCGCGCGAGCGCGCCATCGAACTGATGGACCGGGTCGGCATTCCCGATCCCGAGCGCCGCTATCGGGCCTATCCGCACGAGCTGTCCGGCGGCATGCGGCAGCGGGTCTGCATCGCGATCGCGTTGTCGAGCCAGCCGCGCCTGATCCTCGCCGATGAACCGACAACCGCGCTCGACGTCACCATCCAGGCACAGGTGCTCGGCGTGATCGAGAGCCTCCGCCGCGAAGACGGGGTCGGACTCATTCTGGTCAGCCACGACCTCGCCGTGGTCAGCCAGACCTGCCATCGCATCTACGTGATGTACGCGGGACAAGTGGCCGAGAGCGGCCCGGCCTTCGATCTGCTCAGCGGACCGCGCCACCCGTACAGCTTCGCGCTGCTGCGGTCGGTGCCAGATCCGGACGCACCCGTCCACCGGCTGCTCACCATCCCCGGCCAGCCACCTGACCTGTCCAACGCCCCATCCGGCTGCGCATTCGCGCCCCGCTGCCCATTCGCCGCGGACGAATGCACCGCCGCCACTCCCCCGCTGGTCGGGGTGGGGCCGGAGCGAGCCTCGGCCTGCCTGCGGCACGAGGAGTGGGACCGCTGGAGTGACCTCGTGACCGCTGGCGGGCCGCTGGCGGGCCGCAGCGCCGGAATGGAGGAAGAACGGTGAACGACCAAAGCCCCGAAGTGCTCGCGGTAGATAGCCTGGTACGGCATTTCGCCTCCCGGCACAGCCTTGCCGACCGGTTCGCCGGACGCGCACAGCACGTGGTCAGGGCGGTCGATGGCGTCGACCTGGTGCTGCATGAAGGAGAGACGCTCGGCCTGGTGGGCGAGTCCGGATGCGGCAAGTCCACGCTGAGCCGCTGCCTCGTCAGCCTGTACAAGCCGACATCCGGCACGCTACGCCTCGCCGGGAAGCCCGTCACCGGAGTGCCGAGCCGCGAGCAGCGCCGGTACGTGCAGATGGTGTTCCAAGATCCCTACAGCTCGCTCAACCCGCGGATGACCGTGGGCCAGACCCTGGGCGAGTTGCTGCGCTACCACAAGGTCGTGCCGCGCGAGAAGGTCGCCGCGCGCATCAGGGAACTGCTCGACCTGGTCGGGCTGCCGCACCGCGCGCTTGACCAGACGCCGCGTCAGTTCTCTGGCGGGCAACGGCAGCGGATCGGGATCGCGCGGGCGCTCGCGGTCGAGCCGAAAGTCCTCATCGCCGACGAAGCGGTTTCAGCGCTTGACGTGTCGGTGCAGGCGAACATCATCAACCTGCTGCTCGACCTCAAGGAGTCGCTCGGGCTGTCGATGATCTTCGTCTCGCACAACATGTCGGTTGTCCGGCAGGTCAGCGACCGTACCGCGGTCATGTACCAGGGGCGGATCGTCGAGACCGGGCCTACTGCCCGCCTGTTCGAGGAGCCGAGCCATCCCTATACGCGCCTGCTGCTCGGCTCCGTGCCGAGGCTGATCACCCACCCTGGGGCTGACAAGCAGCTGGTGCAGGCCGCCGCGTCCGCGCCCGCCGCGTCGGGGACGCCGAGCGCGGGCGAGTGCCGGTTCCGGCCGCGCTGCCCGGTGGCGGTGGCCGCCTGCGCCACCGAGCCGCAACTGGTGGCAGCGGACCCGGACGGCCTGCGGCTCACGGCATGCCACCATGCGGTCATGCCGGCGCTGGCCTCATCGTGACCTGAACGAACCGCTGTCACAGGTGACGCGACCGCCGCCGAGCGGAGGTAGATCATTACCGCTCGGCGGCGCGCTCGGCGACCAGTTTCTTCACCATTGTCACGTCCTGCAACCCCACAGGCACGGCAGGTCAGTCGGGCTGCGGGACGAGAGAGGCGGCCTTGATGCCTGAGATCGCGGCGAACTCGTCGCTGTCCGACGTGTCGCCGGACACGCCGACGCAGCCGATGACCGCCCCCGTCGCGTCCTTGACAAGCACGCCGCCGGGAACGGGCACCAGCCTGCCGCCGATCGCGGCCGCCGCCGACGAGATGAAGTACGGTTGCTGCTCAGCCCGGGCCATCAGGGACCGCGATCCCATGCCGAGCGCGAGCGCCCCGTACGCCTTGCCGAAGGCGATCTCGAAGCGGTTGTTCGACGAGCCGTCCTCCCGCTCACCGAGCTGCCATCGGCACCGGGCTGATACGGCGCGAGCAGGCATGCCAACGCCCGCGACCAGGACCGTAGTTTCCTGGCCGCGGGCGTTCGTCTGTGCGGTTGTCGTCCCCTTGTTCCGCCTAACCCCCCGGCGGTGCAGCGCTTCGCGGGGGGCTGCCGGCGGGCGGCCCGTGGCTCTGGATGACCTGCCCGCTGGGGCCGTAGGCGGTGGTGGTGGCGTCTGGGTGCAAGATGAGCCGCCAGCCCCGCCGATGGATGCAGATGTCATGATGAAACTGGCACAAAAGAACGCAATTTCGAATAGATGTCTCGCCGCCATGGCTCTGGTGGACCACATGGTGCACATCGCAGTGGGCGGCGCGTCGCTGGCAGCCGGGCCACTCGCAGTGGCCCTGGGCGCGGAGCTGGACAGCGCGACGGATGGCCGGCGGGACGCTCGTTGAGTAGCCGACGTCGAGGATGGCGGACTTGCTGTTGTAGGGCTGCTCCAGCAGGCCCTGGCGCAGGACCGAGGCGATCCCGTCCGGCCCGGAGACCAGGTCAATGGCGAGCCGGGCGATCGCGTACCGCAGCGCCTGCCAGGATTGCGGGGACAGCGCCTTGGAATGGGTCCGCCCGACACGCCCTAGGGTGCCGTCGCCAACGCTGCCGTCGTCTGTGCTGCCGTCGTCTGTGCTGCCGACGGGCTGGCAGCTGGTGCCACTGTCGGGTCCGGTCCCACTGTCGGGTCGGGTGCTGCCACAACTGCCGGGTTGACCGCAGTCGGGTCCGGATGCTCCGCCCCCGGAGCCCCTCCTGGCGGTGCCGGTGGTCTCCAGGCCACTCGGGGCCTCCAGGAAGGCCAGCAGGGTCTCGATCATCTGGTCCACGATCGCCAGGTCAGGATGGCCGATGACGACTGGCGATACCAGCGCGTCGCACGCGGCGACCTCGGCATCCATCCCCGCGAGGTAGCCGTGCTGCCCGGCCAGTGCGGCCAGCCAGGCGTCCTCGAACGCGGTCGCGCCCGGCATCTCCCGCAGCTGCGACAGTGCCACGATCACGTCCACCCTAGTGTCCGCTCCCGCCCGGCCCGGCACCATGCCCGCCCGGATCAGCAGCTCGGACGCCTCCTGTAGCGCGTCATGCCGCCGCTGGGCCTCGGTCCGCAGGTCCTCCGGGCCGGCCTTCTTGCCTAGCGCCTCCAGTACCGCCTGCAGCGCGGTCGCGCACTCCGGGGTAAGGTTCCCGGTCACGCGGCCCGCGTCATCGATCGTGGTCGCCAGCTTCAGGTACCTCTCGTCGAACCCGTCGTCCGGGTCGTCGTCGGGGTCGGGCTTCTGCTGACGCCACTTCTCATATGCGGCCTGCGCGATCATCGCCAGGTCCTCGAAGCTCGCCCCGGCAGCAGCGGTCTCCAGCAGGATCCGGTCCACATCGGCCCGCCAGTCCTCGGGTAGCCGGCGGGTCCAGTCGGCCATCTCCGCAGCCCACGCCTCGGAGATCGTCCCGCTGGCCACGGCGCTAGCGATCTGAGGGTGCTCCCGGAACTGCCGCATCCGTCGCACCTCGGCATTGGCCGCCTTGCGGGTCGTCTTGTTCTTCGCGGCTAGCCAGGAGGCCGAAGATCCGTACCCGTCGGCGTCGTGGCCACGCGCGGCATCGAACCGCGCCAAGACCGCCGCCCGCGCCGCCGCGAACTTCCCGCTGATCCCGGCCAGTGACTGCAGCACGTCCCCCAGCGCGGCGGCATCCAGTGAGGCGGCTCCGGGGTCGTTGAGGTAATCCGCAGCGGCCTCCGCCATCGCCAGCGCCCCGGCAACGCTGCCGGAAACAACAGCGCCCGGTGCCTGGTCACCACGAGTGCACATCCTGGATCACCTCCCCCGAGGCGGAACCACGGTCCGGGGCTTGCCAGGCACCCCCTCACAGGGACCATCATGACTGGCTCATCAGCTGCTGCCGGCGCTCTCGCGAACCTCTCTCAAGTATCGCATCCAGCAAGTAGTAACGCAACATGTAGCACCAAGATCTTTTTTCGACACTAGGTGGCTTCCGCAGCAAGTTCCCCCGTCCGCGCTCAAAGCCCAGCGCCACGTGCTTTAGGTCCTCGCCATGCGCTACCCAGTAGACGAGGGCGCCGACGTTACGGGTTCGCTCACCGACTTCGCCCTGACGCTGGAACGGCGCCTGCCCGGCTTCCAGATGGCCCACCTCGTCCACGACGCGAGCCAGCTCCCGCCGTTCCTGCCGCAGCTCACCGAGCTGACGGAAGACCTGGCAGGCTATCCACCGTGACAGTGGAGGAAGAGCAGGACGTGCCGGACGGCTTCGAGGCGTTTGCCTCGAGCCGCTTCTTTGCTGCCGTGGGTCCCGCGTGGATACGTCGCGGCGATATGCCGCCGACCATCGGCATCAGGATCGCGCCCCGGCACTGCAACTCCGGAGGCACCGCTCATGGCGGCCTGCTCGTGGCCTTGGCCGACATGGCTCTCGCCCGCGGCATCCGAGCCGTGGTCGGCCGCGACGTCCGCCTGGTCACGGCCGGGCTGAGCGCGGACTTCGCCAGGCCAATCGCGGTGGGCCAGTGGGTGCAAGCCCAGGCAGATATCCAGCATCAGACGTCGCGGACGGTCTTCGCGAACTGCTATCTCACGAGTAACGGTCATCGCGCCGTCCGCGCCAGCGGCATCTACACGATCGTTGGCGGTTAACGAGCTTTCGCGGTGCCTGTCAAACCGGACGGCTTCATCAAGGTCGTCTGGGCTGAGCTGGCGCATCCGTGAATGCCCATTGCCGGAAAGAGCGGCGGCCTGACCCTTGGGAACCAAGAAGGGATCGTCCTCGCTGCCGTTGCCGGACCACGGCAGCGGGCTGGTCGCACTTCGCGTACCCATCGCTACCTTCTGCAGCAATTCTGTCGGCGCGGATTCGGCACGGGCTCCCGTCAGGCTGCTGGTGCCGGTCTTTGCTGGTGGGGCGTTGTCGATGGTGATGCGGGCGCGGCGGTCCCAGGAGGTGCAGACGAGTTGCGATTTCGCCAAAGAACTTACTAAGCGCTACGGAGTGTGCCCGTCAACGCCAGAGCCACAGGTACAATCGGAGATTCACATCGCGCACTTCACCTCACGCACAGTGCTGTCCGCCTCTGTGAAGAAACGCCTACGGGTCGAGGATCGTTCTACAGGCGACCGAGACTCTGTGAAGGGACTACCCAATGAGTGACGACTGGCCGCAAGGCTGGTACCAGGACGACAGTTCCGGCGCACCGGCGCGCGGCGCGTCACCACAGGGGGCGCGGGGGCGGAACGCGCCGACGCGCGGCGCGTGGCCCGACCAGCCCCCGGTCTCCGCGCAGGGAAGGCCCTCGTCCAGTTCGGCGCACGGCGGCGGGCGCGCGTACGGCAGCGGGTCTATGTCCGGCCCGCCCACGTACGGTCGCGGGCGCCGCTTCCGGTTCTGGGGACAGCCGGGCCACCGCGTCAGGCGTATCGTCGCCTACGCGGTGACACTCGTCCTCGTCTTGGTTCTTGCGGTCGTCGGGGCGTATTTCTACGTCAACGGCAAGGTCAACCGGACGGTCACGCTGCCTGCCGACGTCACGGCGACGGCCGGCACGAACTGGCTGATCACCGGCGCGGACACCCGCAACGGGCTGTCCACCCAGCAGATCATCGCCGACCATGTCGGGTTTGACTTCGGCACGGCGAACTCCGACTCGATCATGCTGCTGCACATGGGCACCACCGGCAAGCCCGTGCTGGTTAGCATCCCGCGTGACTCCTACGTGGACATTCCCGGCGTGGGATGGAACAAGATCAACGCGGCGCTCGCCGGCGGCCCGGCGCTGCTCATCAAGACCGTCGAGGAGGCCACGGGACTGCAGATCAACCACTACATGGGGATCGGGTTCGGCGGCCTTGTCAGCGTGGTCAACCAGGTTGGCGGCGTCCAGATCTGCCTGCCCGCCGCGTTGAACGACCAGGACTCCGGCCTCAATCTCCCGGCCGGGTGCTCGAACCTGAACGGCACCCAGGCACTGGCATTCGTCCGGGACAGGCATTCCTTCGCCACTCAGGACTTGCAGCGCGAGCAGGACCAGCGATTGTTCCTGGAGGCGCTGATGAAGAAGGCCACCAGTCCCGGCGTGTACCTCAACCCGTTCACCGCCATCCCGTTCGGCTCGACCGCCGCAAGCTCGATCACGGTCGACAAGGGAACCAGCCTGTGGGATTTGTACCAGGCATCCCAGGCGCTCAAGAGCCCGCTGACCACCACGGTGCCGATCGCCAACGCGAACTACCAAACCACGAACGCTGGCGACGCGGTGCAGTGGAACCAGTCTCAGGCCAGTGAGCTATTCAACGACCTAGCGCAGGGCAAGTCAGTCCCGTCGAGCCTGATAACCGGGACCACGATCGGCTAGTGGCCGCCGGCCCGCGGGAGGCGGTCAGCTGAGGACGTGCCGGGCTGCAGTGACCATGGCCGTCACGCCCGCCTCAAGCGTCGGGTCAACAGACGGGGCGAACTGCGGGGAGTGGTTGCCCGGCGCGCCGTCGAACGACCCCGCCACCCCCCAGAAGACCGAGGGCGCGCCGGCGGCAGCGCCGAACAGGCCGAAGTCCTCGCTGCCCATCATCGGGGCGATCTGCGTCGCGTCCGGTAGCACGGACGCCAGCGAAGCGGTAAGGTCCGGGTCGTTCACCGTCACCGGGAAGGCGCTCAGCGTCCGGTAGGACGGCGGACGCGGCGCGGCGGAGACGGCTGCCTCCCCGTCGATGATCCGCCGCGCGCCCGATGTCAGGCGCTCGGCGACCGCGGGATCGAAGGCCCGGAAGTTGAGCGTGATCGTGGCGTCGTCCGGTATGACGTTCTCCGCGTGCCCAGCCCGGAGCCGGGACACGGTCACGACGCCCTTGTCGGACGGCGAGATCTCCCGGGCGACCAGGCCCTGCAGCCGGGTGATCACGGAAGCCGCGAGCAGTACCGGGTCCACGGTCACCTCCGGTCGGGACCCGTGCCCGCCGCGCCCGTACAGCGTGACGTCCCACGTCTCGGCGGCGCCGAGAAAAGCCCCGCCCCGGTACAGCACGCGGCCGGCCTGCCCGGGAAAAACATGCTGGCCGAGGACCACGTCCGGCACGCCGGTCCGGCCGAACAGCCCGTCATCCAGCATCGCCCGGGCGCCCGCCGCGATCTCCTCGGCCGGCTGGAATACCGCGATCACCGTCCCCGACCAGGCCTGCCGGGTCGCGGCCAGCGCCGCCGCCGCGCCGCACAGCCAGGTCACGTGCATGTCGTGGCCACAGGCGTGCATGAGCGGAGTCCGGTCGCCGCGCGCGTCCGTCGCCACCGCCTCGCTGGCGTAGTCGAGCCCGGTCTCCTCCCGCAACGGCAGCGCGTCCATGTCAGCACGCAGCAGCACCGCCGGGCCGTCGCCATTGCGCAGCACGCCGGCGACGCCGGTACCGCCGATCCCGGTGAACACCGTGAATCCGGCGCCGTCCAGCCACTGCGCGGCGATCTTCGCGGTGCGGTGCTCGGCAAAGGGGAGCTCCGGGTGAGAGTGCAGGTCCTTGTACAGCTCGACGAGGTCGCTCATTCCAGCCGTCCTATCTCTCGTGCCAGCAGCTTACGGGCCTGCTCCACCTCGCTAGGCGACGCCGCCGCGCGCGGGAACCCCGCTGGCAGGCCGGCCAGCACCGTCGCGTACACCTCGGCTCGGTCGCGCTGGCGGGTATCGGCCGGGCGGCGGAACAGCGCGGCGACGAGCCGGTCGATGCTGTCGGTATCGAACACCGACTCCCACGCGTCGCGCTCGGCCCGAAGGAACCCTGAGGCGACGCCACCCGCCGTCCGGCGGAGTTGACGCCGTAATCCTCGCGGGCAGCGCGCTCAGACACCAGCCCGAGCCGGACATCGCGCGCCACCGCGGCCGGGTCACGCTGGAGAGGGTCCCCGTAACCGCCCGCGCCGGCGGTCCGCAAAGTCACCACGTCGCCGCGACGCAGCGTCAGCATGTCGATCTTGCGCACCGGCTCGCCATTGACCTCAAGCTCGGTAGGCGCGCCCGGCCCTCCGCCAGCCACTCCCCATGGGCGGAAGCACAGCCGTTCCAGGCCGCGGGCCAGCAGCCGTGCCTCGCTGGCGGTGATCCGGAAGACCAGCTCAAGACCGCATCCCCCGCGCCAGCGACCGGCGCCGCCGGAGTCGGGACGCAGCGCGTACCGCAAGATCTCCGCGCCGATCTCGGTCTCGACCGTCTCGACCGGGTTGTTCGACAAGTTGGAGATGCCGGGATCGCGGCCGTCGGTGCCGTCGGCACCGTGCCGCGCGCCGGTACCGCCGGTCATCGGTTCCAGCACCTGCACGCTGCCGCTGTCGGCCACCACCACCGGGACCACCAGACCGCTGCTCGCCGCCGGGAGGATCTGCGGCCCCGCAAGGCCGAGCGCGCCGTTCAGCGCGTCGTTGACCCGCTGCGCGGTCGCGTGCCTCACGCCGACGGCGGCGGGCCGGACCGCGTTGACCACCGACCCTTCAGGCGCAGTGACGGTCACCGGGGCGAGCAGGCCGCCGTTCAGCGGTATCCGCGGGTCGAGCGTGCAGATCAGCGCCAGCACCCTCGTGGTGATCCAGGCGTGCGGCCGGCCGAGGGTGGCGATGTTGAACGCGGCGGCCACCTGCGGATCGGTGCCCGTGAAGTCCAGGTGCAGGCGGCCCCCGTCCAGCGTCGCGGTCACGCTGATCCGGACCGGGACGTCGGAGACCGCGTCATCGTCTAGGTAGTCGGTGAAGCGGAAGCTTCCGTCGCTGAGCGTGGCGAGCGCGGCTTGCGCCCGGGCGGCGGTGTACTCCAGCAACGTGTCCTGCGCCGCGCGGACCCGCGCGCCGCCGTGCTGCGTGATCACGTCGGCCAGCCGCCTGCGGCCAGTTCGCAGCGCGGCGATCATGGCCTGAATATCGCCGAGGTTCGCGTCCGGGGTACGGGTGTTGGCGGCCAGCAGCCTTCGCACGTCAGCGTTCCACTCCCCCGCGCGCAGCAGCTTCACCGGCGGGATCTGCAGGCCCTCCTGGAAGATCTCTGTGTTGACAGGGGACAAGCTAGACGGGACCCGGCCCCCGATGTCCGAGCAGTGGATGAACGCCCAGCCATACCCGGCGAGCTCGCCGTCATGGAAGTACGGCTCGATGAGCTGGATGTCGGTCAGGTGCGTCGCGAGGCCGCCGGAGGTGTACGGGTCGTTGGTGACGATGACGTCCCCCGGCTCCAGCGGTCCCGCCGCCTCGGCGGCATCGAGCACGCTCAGGCCGACGAATCCGGAGACGCCCATCGCCCTGGGGTAGGCGGTGAACCTGCCATCGGGTCCGGCGAGCGCGCAGCAGAAGTCCGCGGTCTCCTTGACATAAAGGGACCGGCTGGAGCGCTGCAGCACCAGGCACATCTCCTCGGTGAGCGCGGCGAGCTTGCCGCCGATCACCTCGGTGTCTACGTCGCGTCCAGCCATAGGTTTCCTGTCTCGTCGGTGCGGCCGCCAGCCCGGCGGGACCAGCACGGTCGTATCGTCCTGCTCGACGATCGCCGGGCCGGCCAGCTGGTCGCCGGCCAGCAGGCTGTCGCGCCAGTACACGTCGGCCGTCCAGTACTCCCCCCCGACCCGGATCCGCCGCGCGCCGACCGGCTGCGGTGGTTCGGCCGAGGGCCGCAAGGACGGCGTGGCCAGCGGCGGACGGCGGATGGTCGCCGCGAGCCGCACGGTGCCCATCCGGATCGTCGTCTTCTCGTCACGGAACCCGTAAAGCCGCTCGTGCTCGGCGTGAAAGGCACCGGCGACCGCGCCGGCCGACTGGGAGTCCGGGAGCGGGACGCGCAGCTCGTACGCCTGGCCGAGATAGCTCATGTCGGCACTGACCGCGAGCTCCGGCTCCGAGCCGGCGTCCTCGGTCGCGGCCCAGGCGGCGGCCTGCTCGCGCAGCGCGGCCAGGACCGCGCGGAATTCGGCGTGGCCGCCGGGGTCAAGTGGACGGCGGACGCTGCGCGCGAAGTCACGCCGCAGGTCGGTGGCGGCCGCGCCCTGCGCGCAGAACGTGGCTGCGGCCGGCGGGATCAGCATGGCGCCGATTCCCGCCTCGGCGGCGAGAAGCGCGGCGTGCACGGGGCCCGCGCCGCCGTAGGGCACCAGGGTGAAATCCGCCGGGTCGAGCCCGCGCTGGGCGAGGATCTTCCGCAGTTCGGTGGCCATGCCAGCGGTGGCGACCGCAAGCGCGGCCTCGGCGGTCTCCTCGGGGCTGTTGCCCAGCGCCTCGCGGGCAGCCGCGGAATCGAGGGTGATCCGGCCGCCGAGGAACCGCTGCGGGTCGATATAGCCGCAGGCAAGGTAGCAGTCGGTGATGGCGGGGCGGGTGCCGCCCCGGCCGTAGGCGGCCGGGCCAGGGTCGGCGCCGGCGCTGTCAGGCCCGACGGTGAGGAAGCCGTGGTCGTCCGCGGCGACGATTGAGCCACCGCCCGCGCCGATCGCGCTCACGGCCACCACGGGCAGGATCAGCGGAAGCCCGCCGATCGTCGTGTGCGTGGCGAACTCCGGCTCGCCACCGAGGGCCACCGCGATGTCGCTGCTGGTGCCGCCCATGTCGAGCGTGATGATGTCCCGCTCCCCGGCGAGTCGCACGGCCGCGGTGACACCCGAGCTCGGGCCGGACAGCACGGTCTCGATCGGGCGTTCCCGGGCGGCCGCGATGCCTACCGATCCGCCGTTGGAGGCGGCGATGTGCAGGGGGGCCGTGACGCCAAGGTCGCGGATGCCCGATTCGAGGCGGGTGAGGTAGGCACGCATTAGCGGGGTGATCGACGCGTTCAGCAACGTCACCAGCGTGCGCTCATATTCACGGACTTCCGGCCATACAGTCGCGGACGCGGCAACTGGGACGCCGGACAGCGCCGAGAGCCGGTCGGCGATCTGCGCCTCGAACTCCGGGTTGACATGCGCGTGCAGGACGGTGAGCGCGGCGGCCTCGGCACCGGTCGCCGTGATCGCGGCCGCGACGCGGGCGATCTCCTTTTCGTCAGGCGCGACCGCCGGGGTCCCGTCGGGGCGCAGCCGCGCGGCTATCGTGGTGACCCGGTCACGCGGAACGAGCACCGATTCCCTGCCCGCGTACAGGTCGAAGGAGGGCATCCGGCTGCGGGCGATCTCGAGCAGGTCACGGTACCCGTCGGTGACGGCGAGGGCCAGCCTGGCACCGCGGCGCTGGATGATCGCGTTCAGCCCGATCGTCGTGCCGTGCGTGATGCCCGTGACCGCGCTCGGTGCCACCCCGGCACGCTCCAGCAGGACCGCCAGACCGGAGATGACCGCCGCGGCCGGGTCCGGCGGCGTGCTGGGCTCCTTGTGGTGGGTGGTGCGGCCTGGTTCCGCGAGCACGAAGTCGGTGAACGTGCCGCCGACATCGATGCCGACCCGTATTACCGTCATGCCACGACCTCCGAGATGCCGGCGAACCGGTCGAGCACCAGCAGCACGATCACGCTCGCGGCCATCAGCAAGGTGGAGACCGCGGCTACCGACGGGTCAAGCTGGAACTGGACGGCGGAGAAGATGCGGACCGGTACCGTGACCGTGTTCGCGCCCGAGATGAGCGCGGTGATCGCGATCTCGCCGAGCGACGTGACCGCGGCGAACACCGCGCCCGCCACGATCCCCGGCCGCATCAGCGGCAGCGTCACCGTCCAGAATGTCCTCGCCCGGCTGGCGCCGAGGGAGGCCGCCGCGCGCTCGAGCACCGGGTCCAGCCCGGTCGCGCTCACCATGATGGCGCGCAGCGCGTACGGCAGCGCGATCAGCGAGTGTGCCAGCCACAGGCCGGTGACCGTGTTGATGAGGTGCAGGCCCTGCAGGTAGTACAGCAGCCCCAACGCGATGATGATCTCCGGGACGAGCAGCGGCGCGAGCGCCAGGCCGGTGATCACCGACTTGCCCGGGAGCTTCTTGCGGGTGAGCGCGTATCCCGCCGGAGTGGCGATCACCACCGTGGTGATCACCACGAGCAGCGCCAGCATCGCGCTGAGCTGGAATGACACCAGCCATCCCTGGGAGCTCAGCACCTCGTCGTACCAGCGCAGCGAGAACCCGCTCGGCGGGAACGCCAGCGATGCGGTGGAGTTGAACGAGCTGACCACCAGCACCGCCATGGGCGCCAGCAGGAACGCGAACACCAGCGCGGCCGCGGCGTTCGGAAGAACCCTACGCATTGCCGTACAGCCTCCGTTCCCACGAGCGGAACCCTAGACCGATCGCGGACACCGACAGCAGCGACATCACCAGCAGGACCAGGCTCAGCGCCGCCGCGACCGGGAAGTTGTAGACGCTGGTGATCTCGTTGTAGATCCTGATCCCGGCGAGCGGCTGGTTGGACCCTCCGATGAGCAGCGGGGTGATGTAGATGCCCATCGCCAGCGGGAACACGATCAGCACGCCGGTGGCGATTCCCGGCAGGCTGAGCGGGAGCGTGATGCGCAAGAACGTGCGGACGCCTCCGGCGCCCAGGCTCCGGGATGCCCGCGTCAGCGAGGAGTCGATGCCGCGCAGCGCGGTGGTGAGCGGGATGATCATGAACGGGAGCAGCACGTGGGTGACCGACACTAGCACCGCTCCGTAGCTGAGCAGCAGGTTCGCGGGCTGGCTCAGGATCCCGGCACCGACGAGCACCTGGTTTACGAAGCCGTTGGCCGACAGCAGCACCGTCCACCCGTAGCTGCGCACCACGACGCTGGTCAGCAGCGGCGAGACCACGATGACGAACATGATCGTGCGGATCAGGCCCGGCTTGCGGCGGGCCAGCGCCGACGCGACAGGAAAGGCCAGCGCCGTGCACAGCGCGGTCACGATCACGGCGGTGAGCAGGCTGTGCAGCAGCGCTCCGTAGTAGTACGAGTCGGTGAGCACCTGCCTGTACTCGGTGCCGGACACGCCAGGCAGCGGGTTGCCGAAGTCGTCTACCCGGTGCAGGCTCAGTTCCACGACCTTCACCATCGGGATGATGAACACGGCCACCAGGAAGACCAGCAGCGGCACCAGGTAGATCAGGGACCCCGCTGTCTTCAGGCGCCTCATTCGCCGAACTCGATGACGTCCTCGGGATCGACCCGCACCCCGGTACGCGCTCCCGGCGCGGGTGGCGGCTCGGTGACCTTCGCGGACAGCCGCGTGCCGTCATCGAGCTCCAGCTCAACGTGCCAGGCACCGCCGGTGAACGCGGTGGCGGTGACCGTGGCCTGGCGCTGGGCCTGGCCGGCCCCGTTCCCGGCTGTGAGGCGGACTCGCTCGGGGCGGATCGCGACCTGCGCACCGTCCCAGGTCAGCACGTTGGCCGCGCCGACGAACCCAGCCACGAACCGGGTCGCCGGCTGGTTGTACACAGTCTCCGGCGCGCCGATCTGCTCGATCCGCCCGCCGTTGAGGACGGCGACCCGGTCGGACATGGACATCGCCTCCTCCTGGTCGTGCGTGACGAACACCGCGGTGATGCCCAGCTCCTTCTGCAGCGCTCGCAGCTCGGCGCGCATCTCGCGGCGGAGCTTAGCGTCCAGGTTCGACAGCGGCTCGTCGAGCAGCAGCACGCCAGGCCGGGTCGCTAGCGCGCGGGCGACCGCGACCCGCTGCTGCTGGCCGCCGGACAGCTGCCGAGGACGGCGGCCCGCGTAGTCCTCCAGCCCGACCAGGCGCAGGACCTCCGCTACCCGTTCCCGGCGATCGGGCTTGGGGACCCGCTGCGCCCGCAGCCCGTATGCGACGTTGTCCGCGACCGTCAGGTGCGGGAACAGCGCGTAGCTCTGGAACACCAGGCCGAGACCGCGGCGATGCGGCGGTACCCGCGTCAGGTCCTTGCCGTCCAGCGTGATCTGTCCCGTCAGGGGCTCCACGAATCCGGCGAGGCAGTTCAGCAGCGTGCTCTTCCCGCAGCCGCTGGGACCAAGGACCGAGAGGAACTCGCCGCCTTCGATGACCAGCTCATCGACGGACAGGACTGTGTGACCGGCATAGCCCGCGGTCAGGCCGGCTACCCGAAGATCTGGCCCACCGCTGCTGCCAGGCGTCGAGGTTCGGAGTCGCTGCGCTGTAGTCCACCCAGGAGAAGTCCTTGTAGACGGAGTACCCGTGCTTGATCTTGGAGTTGAACGCGGCGCTGTACTGGATCGTGTCGTTGCCGCCTCCGTAGAAGGTGGCCTCGGCGAACGTCTTTTGGTACTTGGCGGCGGACAGGTAGTTCAGGAACTTGTAGACAGCGCTGGTCTTAGTGGTGCCCGCCGCGACGTAGTAGGAGGTGAGGGCGCCTACCGGGTTCGGCGTCGGGTACGTGAACCCGATCGGCTCCCCCTGCGCCTGGAGCGCGAACGCCCGGCCGTCGAAGAACGGCACGATCCAGGCGTCGTCATTCTCAAGGTCCGTCGCGATGGTGCCCGGGTCGGCCGGGAACGCCGACACGTGGCCCTTGAGCGTGGCCAGCTTGGTGAACCCCGCGTTCACAGCGGCCGGGTCCGCCAGGGTGCCGCCCTCGATCTTCACCAGCTCGGAGAAGAACTCAAGCCCGGTGTTGTAGGTGAGCGGCGGCAGCGCCACGTGACCCCAGTACGCCTCGTCAAAGATGTCCAGCCAGCTCGTGGGCGGAGTCTTGATCTTGTCGGTGCGGTACATCAGGCCGGTGGAGCCCGTCGTCAGCGGCACTCCATAGGCCTGGCCGTTCACCACCGACTGGTTCACAAGCACCGGGTCGAGCTGCTTCCAGTAGTTGATCTTGGAAGTGTCCAGCGGCTGGATCAGCTTGCCCTCCACGGCCGTCAGCACCGACTCCGAGGTAAAGGCGCTCACATCGAACGGCGGGTTGCTGCCGCCGGCCGCGCGCAGCTTGGTCAGCCAGTCGGCGTCCGCGCCATAGACGAGGTTGACGCCGATCCCGGTCGCAGCCTCGAAGGGCTTCACGAAGGCTGTCTCGAAATCGGTTCCCCACGAGCCGGAGAACGCGGTCACCGTGATGGACTCATGGGCATTCGTCTTGCTGCCGGTCGACGCGCTTCCGGTGTTGACGCTGCACGCGTCCACCATCGCCGCGGTCGCCCCGATCGCGAGCGTCGCTATGGCCTGACGACGGCCAAGTTGAATCATTACACCACAACTTTCACTCAGATAACTGCATAACCATACTAAAACGGTCTGATTCAAGCAAAACGCATGCTGGCCGTGCGGAGTGCCTCCCTGGCCACGGCGTCGGTTTCGGCGAGGAACTGCGACCCCGCACGGGGCGCGGGCCCCAGTGCGGTGAGGAAATGGGCACCCTCCAGCGGGATGCCGAGCGCGAACAGGGCCTGGTGCGGGCGGCCGTCGGCGGCGACCACCCGGTACGGGCTGGCCGTGACGTCCAGCGATCCGCCCTCGGCCCTGCCACGTCCGGTAGCGATCAGGTCGGCGATCAGCGGGTCCGCGGTCCGCCGCACGTCGGTCTCCGGCAACCGGGCCTCGATGGCGGCGCGGGCCCGGATGGACAGCCCGCCCGTCGCCCGGCTCGCGAACAGGCCAGTGGCGTGGTCGGCCTCCAGCGTCATGCCAGGTCCGGCGAACCGGACCAGGCCCGCTTCCGCCAGGGCGAGCAGTTCGGCGATGCGGGACGCGGGCGGCCCGCTGGCCAGGGCGGCGGCGAACCCGCGGAACCAGCCCGCCACGTCCTCCTGGGCGGAGCGGGGGGTAAGCCCCCCGCCGGCGATCAGTGCCTGGACCCGGACGCGGGACGCGCCGATCGACGCGACCGCCGCCTTTACCGGGCTTTTCGCGCCCTTGCGAGCTTCGGCCAGGTCGGCTCGCAGGTCCTTGAGGAGCCGTGCCCGCAGATCCGCCTCACTGGTGAAGGCCGCCCCGTCCAGCGGCCGGGCGAGGGCACGGAAGTCCAGGCGGCCGTCACCGCCCGCCGCCTGATGAGCCTCGGCGGCGTCACGGGCGATCAGCGGCCAGATGTCGCCGCGGAAGCTGGCGGGCGCGGTGATGTGGCGCACGTACTCCGCCGTGAAGTGGCGTGCCGGCCGGGCCGGCGGGAGCGCCCCGTACACCGGCTTGGCCCGGTACGGGACGCCGCTGCGCGACCCTACGGCCAGCACCGGTTCACGGCCGGACGGCTGGTAACTGCCGCCGGGGCCGAAGCGGCCGCCGCGGCCGACTGTCAGCAGCGACATCAGGTCGAAGAAGTTCATCCCGAAGCCCTGGATGAGCACCGTCTCGCCGGGCCGCACCCGGTCCAGGTCCAGGTCCAGCGGGTGCGCCGCCGGAATGTACACCAGGTCACGGGACCGGGCGAAGTCGGCGAGCGCGCGCTGGGCCGCGCTGGGCACCAGGTCGCTGTGCCCGGTCGTCAAGATGATGGCGTCGGCGTCAATCCCCAGGCCGTCTTCCGCCAGCACCTTCATGCCCCTGATCGCGACGGCCCTGGTCCGCCGGACAGCAATGCTCACCTGCCTGGGGGCGCGCTCCACGGCCTGCGCGAACGCCCATGCGTAGTACTTGCCAAGCAGTGCCCGGCTGGGATGGGACCACGGGTCGAGGGCATCGCCGCGTGCCGTGGCCCACTCGTGCAGGCTGGGGCCCGCCACGACCGGTCCCGAGCATTCGATGGTCTCGTCGGTGAACACGGTGGCCTGCGCGGCGAGGGTGTTCATCAGCAGGTGGCCCGGCTGGTCCGGCTGCCAGACGCGCCCCGGGCCCGGCGGGTACGGGTCGATCACCTCGATCCGCAGGGCCCGGCCGCCCAGCAGCTCCGGCGCGCTGGCGATGAGCCGCTCCACTACCGAGGTGCCGCGCGGGCCCGCACCCACGACACAGATGATCAGGGGGAGGTCCACGGTGTTAATGGTACTGAAGTTACTTAATGTCCAATCTGTGGAACCGGGAGCACGACCGCCGAACGTAAAGCGGCAGTTCAGGCATTGCGCTGGATTCTGGCGCCGTACAAGCCGGGGAAGCTGACCAGAAGCACCACCGCCTGCCCCCTGGCCGTATCGTGCGTTGCGCGGCAGCCAACGATCTCGCCGTACCGGGGACCTTGCCCGCGTTCATCAGCGTGCGCGGCGCGCGGCACAACAACCTGCGGAACATCGACGTTGACGTGCCGCTGTGGCGGGTGGTCGCGGTGGTCGGCGTGTCGGGGTCGGGCAAGACGTCGCTGGCCATCGGCACGCTGTACGCCGAGGGCATGCACCGGTTCCTTGAGAGCCTGAGCACGTACAGCCGCCGTCGGCTCACCCAGGCGCAGCGGCCGGATGTCGACCGCATCGACCATCTGCCGCCCGCCCTGGCGTTGCGGCAGCGCCCGCCGATACCCGGGCCGCGCAGCACGGTAGGCACCATGTCGATCTGCAGTGCGGCGCTCGCTTCGAGCATCCGGGCGCCGAGTCCTTCTCGTTTAACTCCTACGGCGCCTGCCCGGCCTGCCAGGGCCTTGGCGTGCGGTCCGAGGTCGATGTCGCCACCTTGGTACCCGACCCGACCAAGACGATCGCCGAGGGCGCCGTGAAGCCGTGGAACTCCGGCGGCAGGCGGCTGTCGATGTACGCGGCGGGCGAGCTCGGAGTCCGGCTCGACGTTCCCTTCGAGTCGCTGACCGACCATGAGGTCGACATCGTGCTGCATGGTGAGCCGGTTAAGCGCGAGGTGACCCTAAGCACTGGCCGCAGCGGCCGGAAGAGCCGAACCGTACGGCTGTCGGTCAACTACGACAACGCGGTCGCCGCGGCGCAGCGCTCGCTAGGGAGCGACAAGGAGCGCAGCCGCCGCCTGGCGCAGCGGCTCGTCGCCACCCACACCTGCTCGGTCTGCCACGGCACCCGGTTGCGGCCCGAGGCGCTGGCCTCGCTGCTGAGCGGCTGCAACCTCGCCCAGATCAGCGCGATGGGCCTGGACCAGCTGCCCGGCTTCATCGCGGGCCTGCCCGAGGGGCTTCCCGCTGAGCTGGGGCGGATGACCACCGGGCTGCTGGCCGAACTGAACGCCACGCTGGCGCCACTGCTTGACGTGGGACTCGGCTACCTGACCCTCGACCGTCCCGGCGCCACGCTCTCGACGGGAGAGCGGCAGCGCATCGAGCTTGGCCCCGCGGCAGGCGTCCATGGCGGCGAGGTCATCGCGCAGGGCAGCCCGCGTGACGTTGAAGCCGACCCCCGGTCCGTTATCGGCCCGTTCCTGGCCGGGTCCTGCGCCGTGCCGGATGAGCGCCTCCCGCGATCCGCCACCGACGCGCAGGTCACCATCGAAGTCGCGGACCTGTTGGCCCTGCACGACGTCACCGCCGGCTTTCCTGTGCGGCGGCTGACCGGGGTCGCCGGACCATCTGGGGCAGGCAAGACCGCACTGGTCCTCGACAGCCTCATTCCCGCCGCGCACGCGCTGCTGGCCGGGGCGGCGCTGCCCGGGCACGTCCGCCGCCTGGACCTGGCCGGCATTCGCCAGGTCGTGCAGGTCGACGCCTCGCCGATCGGCCAGAACGCGCGATCGACGGCCGCGACCTACTGCGGGGCGTTCGATCACATCCGCCGGCTGTTCGCTCAGTCGCCGCAGGCCCGGCGGCGTCGCTGGGAGCCCGGGCACTTCTCGTTCAACACTCGCGAGGGCCAGTGCCCGACCTGCCGCGGGCTCGGTGACATCGACCTTGACGTCCAGTACCTGCCCGACATCACCGTCGCGTGCCCGACTTGCCATGGCGCTCGCTTCAACAACGCCACGCTCGCCGTGTCGGTCGACGGCATGACGATCGCCGACGTGCTCGGGCTGAGCGTGACCGACGCCCTGGAAAGGCTCGCGGACCACGGGCCGGTGACCGCCGCGCTCCGCCCGGTCAGCGAGGTCGGCCTTGGTTACCTGCGGCTTGGCGAGTCCACGCCGTCCTTGTCCGGCGGGGAGTCGCAGCGGCTGCAGATCGCCACCCGGCTGCGCAGCAGCCAGCGGGGCGCGCTGTACGTGTTCGACGAGCCGTCCACCGGCCTGCACCCGGTCGACGTCGCGACCCTGGTCGGGGTGTTCGACCGGCTGCTGCAGGCCGGGGCGACGGTGGCTGGCAGAGCACATGGGCCTGCCAGCAGCGTAGCCGGATTAAGAAATGGCTTAATCTCGGCTCGTCTTCGTCATCGCCGGGGAGTTAGGGTCACGTGCAGGCCCGGCTACGGCAGGAGGGACACATCTCATGGGTGCAGAGCGCGGAGGCGCTGGAGGTGCTTCGGGACGTGTGGCGCGGGCAGGCGCAGCAGCAGCCCGGATCTCCTGGTACGAGAACGACCTGGTCCCCGGGCTTTTCCGACCGAAGGGTACGCGCGGGCACTGATCCGCCTGGACCTGCCCGGCGAGGGAGACGAGGAGGTGTCCCGCCGCCCGCAGAGCTGGCGCCAGTTCACCGCGAGCATCCGCGCCAACGCGCCCATCAGCTAGCCGTACCAGCACTCCAGCGCAAGCCCCCCGGCGAGCCTCGCTACGGGCCCGGGGGCACCGGCTTTCCAGAGGTGCCGAGGACCGATAAAAGCACAGCAGGCAGCACGGGGCTCCACGCGGCACCATATGACCAGCGTCACATCCTGGTTCTAACCAGGATCCTAACCAGTCAGCTAGAAAAAATTGGGTGACCTGACGAAACCGCAGGTCACCCAACCTTCTTGATGGGTAAGGGATGAGACTTGAACCCACGGCACCCAGGACCACAAGTCCGTTCGGAATCAATGCGGCAGGTACCCGACGCCTGACAGCAGCCGGGAACGGCGCGTGCCTGACGCTGGCGGGGCCGGCTGGGAACCTCCGGCCGCGGCGCGGCCGGCGTCACGGCGGTGACGATGTCCTCGGCCATGCCGTAAAGCAGCGGCAGTGCCCTGGGACGCCAACCCCGAGGCCGACCTGGCCGGGTACGAGGTGGTGACACGGGAAACCAGCGCGCCGGACTGGACCGACGCGATTCCCGTCGGCAACGTCACCTCGGTCACCTTGGACATCGCGAAGGACAACGTGCAGTTCGGCATGCGCGCGATGGACCGGGCCGGGCACCGCAGCCCGGTCGGCTTCCCGGCCACGGTCACCACCTGACCGGTTGATCCCCCGGGATGAGCACACGCAGCAGTAAGATGCACTGGCCGCGATTGCCGTGGCGATCTCACCGTCCGCGGTGGCGTGGGTGACTCGGTGGCGAGGGGGACAGCTCATGAGCAACTTGGAAGCGGCCCCGGCCGAACTGGCCTTCCGCGGCGGCGATCCGGGTACTCGCGAGATCGAGGTGCTGGCCGCCCGGGATGTCCCGCTGGGCGGGCCGCGGGCGATGCGGGTCCGCCGAACGCTCCCCCAGCGCGCGCGGTCCCTCATTGGCGCCTGGTGCTTCGCCGACCACTACGGCCCTGACGACGTCACGCGCGGACCCGGCATGGATGTCGCACCGCATCCGCACACCGGGCTGCAGACCGTGAGCTGGCTGTTCGCCGGTGAGATCGAGCACCGCGACAGCCTCGGCACGCACGCACTCGTCCGACCTGGCGAGCTGAACCTCATGACCAGCGGAGGGGGGATCTGTCACTCGGAGGTATCCGCCCCGGCCACGACGGTGCTGCATGGTGTCCAGCTGTGGCTGGCGCTTCCGGACGCGCGCCGCGGTGGGGCGCGAGAATTCCACCACTACGCGCCCCCTGCGGTCGGGCTAGGCGCGGCGACGGCGCGCGTGTTCCTGGGCATGCTCGCCGGCGAGCAGTCACCCGTGCCGACGTTCTCCCCGCTGGTGGGCGCCGAGATCACGCTCGAGCCGCATGCCCGGATCTTGCTGCCAGTGGAGTCGGGATACGAGTACGGCGTCCTCGTGGACGCCGGCCCGGTCGCCATGTCCGGTACCCGGCTCCAGCCGGCTGAGCTGGGCTACCTACCGCCTGGCTCAGCCACGATGGAGCTGGCCAACCTCACCGGTGACCCGGCCAGGATCCTGCTGCTTGGCGGTGCTCCGTTCGAGGAGGACATCGTCATGTGGTGGAACTTCGTCGGCCGCAGCCATGAGGAGATCGTGGTCTTCCGCGCGGCCTGGGAGGGCGAACTGGACCAGTTCGGCCGCGTCGAGGGCTACGCGGGGACGCCTCGGCGGCTGCCCGCGCCAGTACTGCCCAACGCCAGGCTCAAGCCGAGAAGCCGGCGATAGCACAGGCTCCTTGAGGCCGACACCGGGTCCAGGTCCCAGGCCGCCTCGACAATGCCATCAAGACCATGCGGGACACCGGCCGGGACATGCACGTGAAGTACAAGGAGACCGCGTGCGGCGGCCTGGCGGTCAACATCATCGAGTGCTGAAGCGGTACAGGGCGGGAATCACAGTCCGTTCGGGTAATTCCTGGGCTCTAGTGATAGGTACCGCAGACCTGTACATTCCCAGCATGGCTCCTGCCGAGACAACCACAGAGCCGGTGGTCCGGGTACCTGTCGGCTGGACCAGCCGGTTCACCCTGCTCTGGTTCGGATTCTGGATGGCGTGGCTGGTGCCCGTCCAGCTGGTGCTGCCGAACCAGTTCGCGGCACTGGACTCGGCGCACAAGGTGCGGGATTTCGGCATAGCCAACGGGGCAGCCGGCGTCGTGGCGCTGATCGCGCTGCCGGTGGCCGGGGCGCTGTGTGACCGCACCCGGTCGCGGTGGGGCAGACGGCGGGTGTGGATGGCGGCCGGGGTGGTCGTGCTGGCCGCTTCCCTCGCCGCGCTCGGCCCGCAGCGCTCCTGGGCGGGGGTGATGATCTGCTGGATGTTCGCCTCGCTGGGCTTCTCCATCGCGTCGGCGGGGCTGTTCGCCGCGGTCGCCGACCAGGTGCCGGTGGCCCAGCGCGGGATCATCTCCGGTGCCATCTTCGGACCACAGGCGCTTGGCCTGCTCGTCGGCCTGGCGCTGCTGGCAGAGGTGATCACCGGCACCGCCAGCGGGTACCTGGTGCTGGCGGTCGCTGTGGTGATCGTGTCGGTGCCGTTCGTGCTGCGGTACCGCGACTCGCCGCCCGGGCAAGCCAGGCTGCCGCTTAACGTGCGTGCCCTGACCGAGGCGATGTGGGTGTCACCGCGGGCCTATCCGGACTTCGCCTGGGCGTTCGGCGGACGGGTGGCGGTCAACATCGGGAACGCGCTCGGCACCACCTACCTGCTGTATTTCTTCACCAACGGGCTGCACCTGAAGGATCCAGAGACCGCGTTGCTGTACGTCACTGCGGTCTACCTGGTGTTCACCCTGCTCACCACCTATGGCGGTGGCGTGCTGTCCGACCGGTCCGGGCGCCGCCGGGTGTTCGTCGCGATAGCGTCAGTCCTGCAGGGCATCGCGGCGCTACTGCTGGTGACCTGGCCCAGCTTTTCCACCACGATGATCGCGGCCGCCTTCCTCGGCGCGGGGTATGGCGCTTTCCTGTCGGTGGACCAGGCCCTGGTGACCCAGGTGCTGCCCGACGCGGAGACCCGCGCCAAGGACCTGGGCATCATGAACATCGGCAACAACGTGCCCCAGGCCCTGGCCCCGGTGGCCGCGGCGCTGATCATCGACCAGCTCGGCGGTTACCGCGTGCTGTTCGCGTTCGCCGGCATCTTCACGTTCTTCGGCGCCACCATGGTCTACCGCATCAGGTCCGTCAGGTAAAGGGCGCTGGAAAGCCCCCGATGACCCCGCACGCCTGATCGCCTGGCTGGCCACCGACGAAGCCGCCTGGATCACCGGCCAGGTCATCAGCACCGAAGGCGGCTTCCGCCGCCCCGGCTGACGTCCACGCCACGCGCAGCGGAAGGCATTCGGGTTATCCGAGGAGCGCCTGGTGCCATTGGTGCTCGCGCCGCGTGATGTAGCCGGTGTCGGCTTGCCAGGCGTGGCCGTGACCTTCGTGCCATAGCCGTGCCCATGGCTGGGTGCCCAGGGCGGCCTGCTCGGCCAGGAAGGCGTGCATCGCCTGGGTGCGCCGGGCGAGCAGCCCGATAATGTCCAGGCGCTGATGCTCGGTCAGGCCGTAGGCATCCGCGATGAGGCGCAGCCGGCGGCTGGCGTCGGCGCGCTGGCAGGCGGGGTCGGCGGTCAGCGGGACGAACCCGTGCATGGCGTAGGCGAGGTCCCACAGCCGGGTGCCTGGCGCGGCGACGTCCCAGTCGATGAAAGCCCACTGGCGGTCGCCGATGATGAGGTTCCAGGGCGCCAGGTCGTGGTGGGCGATGATCTCGTCCCCGTCAGCCGGGATAAGCGCCTGCCACCGCGCGCCGGGCGGCGGGGTGAACCCGGCGACGGCGTCGTGGAACTCGCGGATGAGGCAGGCAACTCGGCGCAACTGGCCGTCACCGTCCAGCAGGCGGAAGCCGCCGGCCCAGGCGGCCGTGCCGGGGATGAAGGTCAGGATCTCGCGTCCGCGCTCGACCCGAACGACCCCGCTGCTCATGTTGCCGCCGTCCAGCGGTATCTCGGTGCCCGGCATTGGCCGGCTGCTCCTGGAGATCGGAATGCTCTCGCGGCGGGCTGGTGACAGCACGCGGGTCCAGCCGCGGGCGCCGCGCCATGGGTCATCGGACGCCAGGAACCGGGACGGCGCCACTGTAAGGTTATGCCGTCCGTAACGCGAGCGGAAGTCCGCGGCCGGTGGCGATCACCATGGCTACCCGGGCTCTCGCGGGGTCCTGGGCTAAGGAGATCAGCAGATGACGGGAGCGTCGCAGAGCACGCGGGACATGCTCAGTTCCCTGGCGGTATTCCCGGCCGAGCTGCCGGGATTCGACACCGGCTCGGCGCCGGGCGATCCGGTCACCCTGTTCCTGATGTGGCTCAGGGACGCGATAAGGGACCAGGTCCTCGGGCCGCACGTCATGACCCTGGCCACCGCCGATGGCAGGGGCCGTGTCTCATCGCGGGTGCTGATCTGCAAGGACATCGACGAGGCCGGACGCTGGTACTTCGCTTCCAGCGCGGGCAGCAAGAAGGGAAGGGAACTGGCGGCCTGCCCCAGCGCGGCCCTGTCGTTCTACTGGCCTCAGCAGGGGCGCCAGGTCCGCATCCGCGGCACAGCCGCCCCTGCGGGCGGCCAGGCGAGCGCCGCGGACTTCCTGGCCCTGTCGCCAGCGTCCCGCGCCGAGGCGCTGACCGGCCGGCAGTCCGAGCCGCTGGAAGACCTGACCGAGCTGGACGAGGCCCTGCGCGGCGCCCAAGCCGAGCTCGCCGCCAGCCCCGGGCTGATCGCTCCCACCTGGGCCCTGTACGCCCTTTCCGCCGACGAGGTCGAGTTCTGGCAAGCCGATCACCAGCGCCGCCACATCCGCCTGCAATACCAGCGCACCGCCGAGGCGTGGACCCGCCACCTGCTCTGGCCCTAGCCAGGCCCTGGGATGGCCTGGGCCAGCTCAGGCGAGGGACGCGATGTCGCCAACCTGGACGCGGCCGGGGCGATCGCCGACCAGGCCTCGCTGGTCCACGTCGCAGGCCGTCAGTTCCTCCCCCAGCATCGACTTGACCGGGTAGCGGCGCAGCACGGCTATCGTGTCGAGCCCGCGTTCCTCAGTCAACGGAGTCGACCGGATCGGCAGCAGGTACGGCCAGCTCCACGGCGGGCAACTGCGCGATGTGGACCACCGATCACCCGGGCTGTTAGCCGCGGGCTTCCTCAATGGTTAGCTCTGCAGCCGGGTCGGCCTCAAGGCGCTCGTCAGGGATCGGCTGCCCACTGCGCACCGAGCGCCCGTACGTCCCGGCGTCCACCCTGGCTAGCGCCCGGTCGATGGCGGCTAGCCGGTCCCGCAGGCCCTCGGCGATGGCACCATCGTGTGCCTCCGCCGAGAGCGCCTCCCCCTGGTCTCCGTAGTCAACTGGGCCATCACGCTCCAGGTCCGCCGCGCTAGCCGCGTCCGCGCCCTTCAGCAGGCTCTCAACTTCCGCGCGCTCCGCCAGCAGAAGTTCACGCGCCCTCGCCTCGTCCATGCCTCCTACCCTAATCTGCGATTCGGGTTCTGGGTCTCTGTCACCAGCCGTGCATGGCGGCCGTGAGCTACAGCCAGCAAGATCGCCGCCGTGATCGCCTTACCGGGCTGTTCCGTCCTAGCCCTGATCGTTCACGTAGGTTGATGGTGTCAAATGGCTCATCCTCATGCACGACCAGCCCATAGCCATTTCGCCGTCGGCCGGCTCACCTCCGCCTGACACGAGCTGATCGTCGAAGGCGACTTCTACCCGCGCCGCTGGCCTCCCAGCAGCCTGCCGCCAATTTGACCAGTAACGCAACTGGCAACAAAATGGCACGGCAGCCACACGGTGGTCCTTAGGCCGTGGCAACACCCTGCGCCCGTGCTCCTGGCAAATGACAGCCTAAGGATCTCCCGCGCGGTTCTGAGGTGACCGGGCCCGCCTGGTAGGGGCAGTCGTCTAGTGCGGCGCCCCGGCTCCTTACCGCGCGGCTGAGCTCATGCCGTCAGGGATGGGCGACAGCATGCGAGGAGTCTTTCGATGAGCTTCATGACCAGGGTTCCGGCGCCGATTCGCCGGATGGGATCGACGGGAGCGGTCGCCGTGGTCGCGGTCGCCCTGCTAGCAGGCGGTGGTGGCATGGCGCTGGCCAGCAACTCATCCGCTCCCGCGACCATCACCGCCTGCTACAAGACGGGCACCGCGCCGACGGCGCTGGAGCGGGTGAGCAACGGGGCCTCCTGCTCCAAGGGCTACACCAGGCTCGTGTGGAACCTTCAGGGCCGGCGGCCCCCGGGGAGCGACCGGTGCGACAGGGCCAGCCGGCTCCAGGGGCGCGACCGGCTCCAAGGGCGCGACCGGAGCCACCGGCGCGACTGGTCCGCGGGGTACGGCCGGCTCGCAGGGCCCGGCTGGTCCCCAGGGACCCGCAGGTCCCAAGGGAGACACCGGAGCGACGGGAGCCACCGGGGCCCGCGGTCCCGCTGCGCCCGGCCCGGCGGGTGTCTCGGGGTACCAGAACGTCGAAATTCCCCTCAGCGACGACGCAGTGCATACGGTCCTGACAACCAGCCCCATTACCGTGGCCGGCACGTACCTCGTGACTGCCTCGTTCACCGTGGCGGTGAACAATGACTACGTTGGCTGCGCCATCGCCGACGGCGCCAACAGCGTGGATGACGTCGCCGGCCCAAGTTCGTCCCTCGCATACCAGAACATGTCGGTGGAGGACACCGTCATCGCCACGGTCGGCCAGCAGCTCACAGTCGAATGCCACGACTACAATACCGACCCTTCCACTTACTTTGTCGCCGGCACGATCGGCGCGATCCCGATCGCCCCGGCGACCGGCAGCACGGGGGCCAGCGACGTCGCCCCGGCCAGTCGCCACGTCACCCCGGCCCGTCTCGCCTCCTAGGCGGTGGCCGGGAAATCCCGAAGCCCTGGCCCAGCCGGCGGATGGCAGGCCGGTCCCGAACCACGCCAGGGTGAAGACGCCTGCGTCCCGCAGGTGCGCGTCGATCTCGGGGCCGCCGTCACAGAATCACTGTGAGACTGTCCTGCCACGCAGGTCGCAAGTATTGCGACGATTCCGGGGCACTGGCCGGCCGCGCGTCGCGTTGGCTGTTGATTGTGCCACAAATAACGGCACAATCAACAGCGCGGGTAGATGAGTTGTCGGTACCGAGATAGAAGCCTGTGCCCGTGCAGTCGCCAGGATCAGCGCAGGACACGGACCTGAGCTCGCCTAGCCGTCCCTGGCCGAGGCTGGTGAAGCCGTTCACCAGCTGGGCGTCACCCCAGGTCCCCGCATTCTCAGAGACGATGAACGGCCACAGATGGTGCGGCTGGCCGCAACTCAGCGTCTAGGACAACCTTCACCGCCGCAGAATGCCACGCCCGGCGCCGACCTCACGTCACCCGGTGCCCGGGTGCTGTCCTCGGGAGCTCCTCTCCTCCAGCGTGGTGACCACCGCGTGTCCCATGACGACGAATGCCGTGATCACAGCGGTAATGGCCAGCAGGAGCAGCAGGCGGGTCCAGCCATGCTCAGGGCCGGGCCCGGGACCCTGCCAGGCATTGTCGATGAGGTTGCCGGAGTATGCGGCAACGAACGCGAGGCCCAGGCAGCCAACCGATATGGCGGACGCCCGGGCCAGCCTCCAGTGGGGTACCGGGGAGGGTGGGCGCGCCGGCCTGGCCTGGCTGGGGACCGGCGAGCCAGGCCGGCCATCCGCCCTGGGAATGCCCGGGATGTCGTCGGTGAGCGCGTCCAACTCGGCGAACGTCCGCGCGGCGAGCGCCTGGCCCGTTCGCCCGTCGAGTTCTTCCCCGGTCAGCCGGCCCTGCGTGAACGCGGTCTTCAGCAGGTCCATCACGCGATCGCGGTCGTCATCGCCCGCCCTAAGGCGGCCGCCGCCCGCTGCCCCCGGATCTTCCGTTTCCATCGCCACCGGCATCACCCCCGCTCGCACAAGTGCGTGGAAAAAGCGTAACGCGGCGACGCCCCAGCCGCCACGGGCAAGTCCGATGTTGCAATGGCCCTGCACCGCCGTTCGTGCAGCAGTGGCCATGCCCGGCATGGTAGTCAGCGAAGAACGCTCGAAGAAAGTCCTCCGGGGAAGGTCATCAGGCCACCCGCCCTGGTATGCCGGCCCGAAGTAGTTGTGCTGAACATTGCCGTTACCAGCCTGCGCGCCTTGGGAACCGCTCAGATCCGCTCGGAACTGCCGCAGCATAGACACAGATAGCACAGGCGAGCGCCACATCAGCCCCGCAGTTACGCCAGAGGCCAGAGCGCCGTTTCTCCACTAGAGCGTAAGAACAGTCGCCATGTGGACTCTTACTCTGCGGCCCAGCCGACTAGGACTGCTTGACACAAGCCGGGGCGCACCCGCTAATCTGGCCGCATGAAATCCCCGTGCTTGCCTCACATGGGCCGGACCAGGACGGCGTGTAGGCCAGGGACATGACTTCAATCGAAAAGATTCCGAACAATAGGATCCCGGCGCCCGGTTGGATCGGAGGGTTCTCGTCTTCCAATCCGGCATTCGCCTACCCCCACCCGAACCTGAAATCGTTGCCGATGCTGGGCAACATGGACAACATCCCCCGCCTGAAGCGCCAGTTCCACGTGCTCTGGCCGGAGTTTAGCTGGGAAACGGAGATCGGCAACCCGAGCTCTCGCTGTTACGAAATGTTTGCGCCCGATATCTCCCGGGGTGGCTACGACGATGCCGGCCGATTCTGGTCGATCATCTGCCCACAGCAAGGGGCTTACTCGCCATTGCTGGGAAGCCTGAACATCGAAGTGACGGTCACCGCTCAGCGTGGATGGATCGATGAGAAGGTAGCAGACCGAAGCTGCGACCTTCTCGCCGCCGATATGACGGTGACTGGCAAAGTCTGGTTTGCGCCCAGCGCCAAGGATAGGGCGATCTATCGCCTGATCAAGGGGATCTTCGATTACCACGACCTGCCTTTCCCCCTCGATAAGGCCCACGCGATCCAAGTTCTGCTCCATCGAGCGGGTGACCCGTTCGAGCCGATTCTCCCAATCCGCTCGGGCTTGAATCCAGAGTTTCCGAACCCCGACTTTGCCACCCACTATGACGAAGCCTGGGCCTTCGCGAACGTGGCGGTTGAGATCGGACCGATCCTGACATGCAACCATCCTGTGGTCGATGACTTCAATGCATTGGTCATGGACATATTCAACGTGGTGTCCGGCAACATCTTGCGCCAGGGAAACACTTTGAGCTGGAACGTCTGGTTCGATGCGCCCAGCCATGTCGACCAAGTCGAATGGGCCAATCACGCCGAATTCTGGCGAAATTCGATCGACACTGGCCATGGAAATCCAGACGGCCCTCCCACTCAGGCTAGATACTTCGACGGCCGCCCCTTCGAAGCGGTCGAGGCGCTCGTTGAGCGGGAGTGGGACAAGATCAAGGCATGGCTCGAAGAACACTTCGATATTTCCCTCCCTGAAAGCCACCCCACCCATTGGGGCGACCAGGAACTTGACCAGATCAGCGGTTGGCTGCATCAGCACACCGGCTCTAAGGAGACCGAACGGTGACGAGTAGGTAGGGCGCCGTCCGATTCTAGATCGCCGATGGGCGGGTTCACCGGTGAAAAGCGCATGCAGCACGGTTCCCGCGAGAGACTACGGCGGCTCTTGACCCGGCTCGGTTTGCTGGTCCACCCGGCCGGGTAGCCTGCCCGAGTTGCTCGGGGGCGACAGGGGCTCAACCGGGCAGGCATCAACCGGAGGAGGCACGCCCATGACAAGCGAGCAGCCCAGGCCGCAGACGACCGATGCCGGCATCCCGATCGAGAGCGACAAGTATTCGCTGACCGTGGGTGAGGGCGGTCCAATTCTGCTGCAGGACAGCTACCTGATCGAGCAGATGGCCCAGTGGAACCGGGAGCGGATCCCGGAGCGGCAGCCTCACGCCAAGGGCAGCGGCGCGTTCGGCCGGCTCGAGGTCACCAGGGACGTAAGCGCCTACACCAAGGCGGCGCTGTTCCAGCCGAACACGACGACACCGATGGTGACCAGGTTCTCCACCGTGGCCGGGGAGCGCGGCAGCCCAGACCTGTGGCGGGACCTGCGCGGCTTCACGGTGAAGTTCTACACCTCCGAGGGCAACTACGACATGGTCGGCAACGACACGCCGGTCTTCTTCGTCAAGGACCCGATTCATTTCCAGAACTTCATCCGGTCGCAGAAGCGCCGCGCCGACAACAACCTGCGCGACAACGACATGCAGTGGGACTTCTGGACCCTGCTGCCGGAGACCGCGCACCAGGTGGTCTGGCTGATGGGCGACCGCGGCCTGCCGAAGACCTGGCGGCACATGAACGGGTACTCCAGCCACACCTACATGTGGATCAACGACAAGGGCCAGCGGTTCTGGGTGAAGTACCACTTCAAGACCGACCAGGGCATCGAGTTCTTCACCGACGAGCAGGCGGCCCAGCTGGTCTGGACCGACTACGACTACCACACCCGGGACCTGTTCGAGGCGATCGCGCGCGGCGAGCACCCGAGCTGGACGCTATACGCGCAGATCATGCCGTTCGACCACGCGCCGGGCTACCGGTTCAACCCGTTCGACCTGACCAAGGTCTGGCCGCACTCGGACTACCCGCTGATCGAGGTGGGCCGGATCACTCTGGACCGCAACCCGGTCGACAACCACACCCAGATCGAGCAGTTCGCCGCCCAGCCCAACAACCTGGTGCCCGGCATCGGCGCCAGCCCGGACCGGATGCTCCTCGCGCGGCTGTTCTCCTACGCCGACTCCCACCGCTACCGCCTAGGCGTCAACTACCAGCAGATCCCGGTCAACGCACCGGTCGCTCCCGTGAACACCTACAGCAAGGACGGGGCGATGCGGATGGTGAACCGGACCGACCCGGTGTACTTCCCGAACTCCAAGGGCGGCCCGCGCGCCTACCCCGAGCGCTACGCCCCGCCGAGCTGGTACGCCGACGGCGACATCATGCGGACCGCCTACGAGACGCACGCCGAGGACGACGACTTCGTCCAGCCCGCCAGCCTGGTCCGTGACGTGCTGGACGACGCCGCACGGGACCGGCTGGTCGGCAACATCGTCGCCCATCTGCTCAACGGCGTCACCGAGCCGGTGCTGCAGCGCACCTTCAGCTACCTGCGCAACGTGAACCAGAGCATCGGCGACAGGGTCCAGAAGGGCGTCCGCGACGGCCAGGCCTGACCGGCGCCGGAGGTGCGTGTGCTTGCACGAACAGAACGCAGCGTTCATGGCTCAGGCCATCGGCCGGCTGACCGGCACGCCTGAGAAGGTCCCGCCGCAAGCCCTCCACGAGAACGGGCGGTGCCGGGAGAACTGGCACCGCCCGGAGGGATGAGAGACCGCTTCCTCTACCCGGTCACCTTCAGGGTCTTGATGGCGGAGGTGCCGGTGTAGTAGGTACTGCCGCCGTAGGAGGCGGTCAGCGAGTAGGTGCCCGGCTTGAGGCGCTTGGCAGACAGGGTGCAGCTGCCGGTGCCGTTTGCAAGGCGGATTGTGCAGAGCGCGGTGGACTTGGTCGTGATAGTGACGGTGCCGGTGGGGGTGCATGCCTGGCTCCCATATCATCGAGCGCTTCGCCAAGGGCAGTGACTAGAAGAAGCGCCCGCCCGGGCAGCCTTTCACGCTTTGGCGACTTTTCCCCTTCAGGCCAGCTGACCTGGTCATACGCCGATGAAGGGGATGCATTTATTATAGCGATCGTGCCGACGTGTGCTAGATTATGCCGTCTTGTCGGCCCGCGCCGCGGTCCCCGAAGGCATGCAACCCTGGGCGACCCACGTGACGTCTTAGCTTAGTGAAGCCCGCCCAGGGTGACGCGAACGTCCCCGCGTCAGCCTGGCCGGCGAGCGCGTGATCCCCCGGATAAGCGGTTGCGGTGGTCCGCCCGGCGGTGAATGCTTGGCGGTGAAGGCACGAAGGCCCCGGGACACACGGAGGTGGGCCATGGCTCTCGGCAGGGTCGCGGACTAGCACGCCAGTTATCCGCGCGACGACCGGCTGGTGGGCGTCGCGGCTTCAGCCATGAGGAGAATCAGTGTCTTCGAGTACTTCCATCACGCGCCTGCCCGATTCAGATGGGCAGCCGTCCCGGGTGCTCCGCCGCGGCGGTAGCGTACTGCGCCCGGCCGGGCAGTGGACACCGACGGTGCACGCCCTGCTGCGGCACCTGGAGCGGGCCGGGTTTGCCGGGTCCCCGCGCGTCGTGGGCGACGGGCACGACGACCAGGGCCGCGAGGTCCTGACCTTCATCGAGGGGACGTTCGTCCACCCGCACGCCTGGACCGACGAGGGAATCTGGCACGCCGGGCGGCTGCTGCGGGCCCTGCACGACGCCACCGCCGACTTCCGGCCGCCACCAGGTGCCGTCTGGTACCCCTGGCCGTTCCGTGCCCCCCTGGACGCGCCCGGGACGATCATCAGCCACTGCGATGCGGGGCCGTGGAACATCGCGGCCCGCAACGGCCTGCCGTTCGCGCTCATCGACTGGGACACCGCAGGGCCAGCGGGCCGCCTCGACGAGGTCGCCGCCACCGCCTGGTGGAACGCGCAGCTGCACGACGACGACATCGCCGAGCGGCACGCGCTGCCACCTGCGGCGGCGCGGGCTGCGCAGCTGCGCTACTTCCTCGATGGCTACCGGCTGCCGGCCGCCGAACGGGACGGGCTGGTCACCAGGATGATCGAGTACGCGATCCGCGACTGCGCCGCAGAGGCGGTCAAGGCACGCGTCACGCCTGACTCCGCCGATCCCGCGCCGCTGTGGGCGCTGGCCTGGAGGGGCCGGTCAGCGGCCTGGATGGTCCGCCATCGGGCGCTGCTGGAAAACTCCATCGCCGCCTGAGAGGGATCTTGCCAGGGACCTCGGGTGGCTCGTGGTTCCCGCAGCGGGGCGCTTGTCGATACCGGGGATCCGTGGCGGCGATCAGCGCCGGCTGGCTGCCGGACTGGTCCCAGGCGAACGCGGTCGTGGTGGTGCCGACGGTCTCGGACATCCGCAGCCTGGCTGCGACACCGGCCACGGCCCGTTCGGCAAACTGGTCGAGGTCGAGGGCCGGGGCGGGAGGTTCGGGCGCGGCCTGCTGGGGCGTTGGGAGAGGTTTTGCGGCGCGCTTAGCTGCGACTTTGTCGCTTGCAGAGGCTGAAGTTGCGCACTAAGGTACCACAACCCGGGCGCCTGCCCACCTGGCGCAAGACCGAGCCGACGGCGATTCGCGGTGCATCTGCCCGGGTGGCATGGGTTCCGGTACGCACAGCGAAACTCCGCGCCGCCGCGCCCGCTGGATCGATAACCAAAATGGCCTATCTTGCACCGAATCACTGTATGTTGTCCCTCTGTGATGCCGGATATGGGCAATGAGCCGGAAAGCGCCGCCGGAGACAGGCTGCCGCCCGCCCGGCTGCAGCGGGCTACTGGCGCGCAGGTCGTAGCGATTGTCGCCGGGGTGATCGCGATGGCCTGCGGGCTTCTCATGTGGCGGATCCTCGCCTACACCGCGATGAACCCGGCAACGGGGGCGTCCTTCTGGCCGAGCTCGGTCACCACGTGGGACGAGCTGCTGTCTGTCGGGCCCGCGGGTGCCGGGGCGGTCTTGGCGGTCGTGGCGCTCGCGCTGCGGGGGCGTGCCCGCTGGCTGCGCTACCTGCAGATCGGCCTGTGGCTCCTGGCGCTGGCCAGCTCCGTCTACATCACCGATGCCTGCGCCCCGCTGCCGGGGTCGTCGCCGTCGCGCTTCTGACCCTGAGCCTGCGCCGTCGCGGCGACCGCCAGCCGCGCTGGCACCTGGCGTTTGTCCTGCTGGCGGCGGCCATGCCCTGTCTTGCGGCTGCCAGCGGCCCGGGATACGCATACGGGCCGGCGACCGGTACCGCCACCGGAATCGTCATGCTCTGCTCTGCGGCTGAGGTGAAGGCGGAAGGCTGGAACCCGGACCCGGATCCCTCCCGGGTCGTGATCGTGTCCGCGCAGAATCAGGCCGGCAAGATCGTGGCCTCTCAGCGCCTGCCGCTGAGGACGTCGGGAACCCGCTACCGGATGAGGCTGCTGGCGGGGACCTACTCGATCAACATCAGCACGCCGTCGAGCGATGGCTATGAATTCTCCGGCGACTGGGAATTTGTCCCGGCGGACGAGGCCGACGAATTGGACTTTAATGATTCTGTGCTCGACTGCGTGTGGTGACATCATGGCCCATCTAGGGCCGCGGCACGACCCCCGAGCAGCGCCACCTCAGCGCCGAGATCGCCGCCAACGCCCGACGGTCAAGGTACCTAGAAGCGTAACTTCACATAACACCAACATGCCGGGGCCGTGGGGCTAGTGGGCATCTACTCCGACCTTTCCGGCCACACAATGGACTGTTCAATGCGCATCGCATTAACGACTATAATTCTTGAAATCTGACTCTCTTTCACGCGGAGCCTCTATGAGTGATAGCGTCCCGGCACGTGCTACCCCCGATGTCTGGGACAGCGCCTTGCCCAGTGCGCCGAGCCCGGCACGCATGTACGACTACTATCTCGGCGGCAACGACAACTTCCCCGTCGACCGGGAGGCCGCCGAAAAGGCCATGGCCGCAGCACCAGTGATCCCGGTGCTGGCTCGCGCGAACCGGGCGTTCCTCGTCGAGGCGGTCCGGAGGATGGCTGCCTCGGGGATCACCCAGTACCTGGACATCGGCTCCGGGCTGCCCACCTCGCCGAACGTCCACGAGGTGGCCCGCGCCCTGGTCCCCGATGCCCGTGTCGTGTACGCGGATGTCGATCCGGTGGTGGTGTCCCGCTCGCTAGCGTTGCGGCGCTCCCCCGGCATCGCCGCGGTTCGCGCCGACGTGCGCTCCCCGGAGGCGGTCTTCGCGGCACCTGAGCTCGGGGAGCTCATCGACTTCGGCCAGCCGTGCGGCCTGCTGCTGGTGTCTGTGCTGCACTTCGTGAGTGGCAACATCACGCCACTGGTGGCCGAGTACACGCGGCGGCTCGCGCCAGGCAGCTACCTGGCGCTGTCGCACGCTGTCAGCAACGGCGCCGCCCCGTCCGATGTGGCGGGCGTCGCCGAGGTTTATGAGGCGTCACCCGCCGACCCTCAGGTGCGCACCAGCACCGCGGTCCGGGAACTGTTCACCGGGTTCGAGCTGCAGCCGCCCGGCCTTACCGACGTGCGGACGTTCACCGATCCCGGGTTCAGCTACTCGCCTGCCGCCCCCGCGCCGGGCATCTGGATGCTCTGCGCAGTCGGTCGCAAGCTGTAACGGGGCACGCGCGCGCAATTCGGAGCGAAGATAGGAAAGAGTGGCGGTGGTGCAGACTATCTTTCTACAGGCAAGGCGCTGATATCGTCGTGACGAATTCCGACAACGCGTTCGCCACCATCCTGGCCCCGCGCGAGGACCAGGCCGACGCCGCACGGTCAGCCCTACTCGCCCGCTTGGAACGCCAGGTTGACCCGAAGGGAAATCTCCCGCCAGGCGAGCGCCCGGCCAGCCGCTCAGCCAAGATGCTGGTCCCCTACAGAACCGCCGGGCGGCAGCAGCTTGGCGGTGAGTGCCTCGGCCTTCACTTCCGCGGCGAGTGCCTGGGCCTTGGTGAAGCCGACTGGCGGTGGTCCTGCGATCTCCATTTTGCCGGTAGTGATCGGCTGGCTCGTCTCCGGCGCGGATTGCACGTCGCCGTTGATGACGAACGCGATGTAGTCCAGCACCGCGTCGTCCTCGTTACCGTGCTGATAGCCGGACCAGTAATTGTTGTACTGGTTCGTGGTCAGCGTGCCGAACGCGGCGGCCGCAGAGCCGTCGAGCGTTACGTCCACGACCCACTGCCCGGTGTTCCGCTCCTGGCCGGTGGCGATGCTGGTGATGTCCGAGTGCCTGAAGACGGCCTTGCCCAGGACGTACCTGCCGCCGCGATCGTCGCACGCGACGATCTGGAGCAACGCCGTTACCAGCGGGAACGCGTCCGCCCTACATTTTTGACGTGCACCCGCACTAGGGCCCGCCGACACGGCCAGCCTCAGGCGGCGTACTCGGCGTCGCCGATGAAGGCGGCCCACAGGCTCGCGTAGGTGCCGCCGAGCGCCAGCAGCTCGTCGTGGGTGCCGGTCTCGGCGACCTGGCTGTGGTCCATGACGATGATCCGGTCGGCCCGCGCCGCTGTGGTCAGCCGGTGGGCTACCACGATCGTCGTCCGCCGCTCCGACAGCGTGTCCGTCGCCGCGTTGACAGCGGCCTCGGACGCGAGGTCGAGCGCCGCGGTCGCCTCGTCGAGCAGCAGGATGTCGGGGTCGGCGAGCTCGGCCCGCGCCAGGGCGATGAGCTGCCGCTGCCCGGCCGACAGGTTGCGCCCGCGCTCGCCGACCTCGTGGTCATAGCCGCCGGACAGCCGTGTGATCATGTCATGCGCCCCGACCGCCCGCGCCGCCGCCTCGATCTCCTCGTCGGCGGCGTCCGGCCGCGCGTACGCGATCGCGTCCGCGACCGTCCCGCTGAACAGGTACGCCTCCTGCGGGACGACGCCGAGTCGGTGCCGGAACTCAGTCAGGTCGTAGGAACGCACGTCTGTCCCGTCCACCAGCACCGCGCCGCCGGTGACGTCGTAGAAGCGGGCTATTAGCTTGACGATCGTGGACTTGCCCGCCCCGGTCTCCCCGACGAGCGCGACGGTCTCGCCCGGCTCGATGGTGAAGGATACCCCGCTGATCGCCTCGGCCTTCGGCTTGCTGCCGCTGCCGAGCCTGGCGGCGGCCTCCGCGGACTGTGGCTTGTCCGTCCCGCCGCTCGACAGTGACGACCCGGTCGTGTAGGCGAAGTGCACGTCCCGCATCTCGATCCGGCCGGAGAATCCGCCGGTCGGGACCGGCACCGGTTCCGGCACGGGCGGGGTGGAGGTCGTGAGCCGCAGCATCTCCTTGATCCGGGACAGGCCGACGGTCGCCTGCTGGTAGCCGTCGAACACCTGCGAGAGCTGCTGGATCGGCGCGAACACCATGTCGATGTAGAGCAGGTAGGCGATCAGCGCCCCCGCGGTCAGCGTCCCGGACCGTACCTGGCTCACCGCGAGGACGAGCACGAGCGTGGATGCCACGGTGGACAGCGTCTGCACGAACGGGAAGTACAGCGCGATGTACCACTGCGCCCGCAGCCGAGACTCGCGGTACGCGCTGGACCGGCCGGCGAACCGCTTCTTGTTGGCGGCCTCCCGGCGGAATGCCTGGGTGACGCGCAGCCCGGCCACGTTCTCGGCGAAGTCCGCGTTGACGATGGAGACCCGCTCGCGGGCCTCGGTGTAGGCCTGCGCCGACTTCCTGCGGAAGATCACCGTGGCCACGAGCAGCACCGGCACGATCGTCAGCACGATCAGCCCCAACTGGATGTTGATGACTAGCAGGGCCGCGAGCACGCCGAGGAAGGTGAGCACCGACGACACCATCGTGACCAGGCCGGTCTGCAGGAAGGACGACAGCGCGTCCACGTCGGACGTCATGCGGGTCATGATGCGGCCGGACAACTCGCGCTCGTAGAAGTCCAGGCCGAGCCGCTGGAGCTGGGCGAAGAGCTTCACCCGCAGCGTGTACAGCAGTCGCTCGCCGTTGCGCGCGACGACCATGGTCTCGATGGTGTTGACGACCCAGTCGGCGCCGGTGATCGCGAGCCCGATGATCATCATGAGGACGACCACGTGGAAGGCCTTCGCCTCGACGCCGGAGTCGATCCCGCCGCGGACGAGCGCGGGCAGCGCGAGCCCGGCGGCGGCGTCGAGGGCGTCCAGGACGAGCCCGAAGATCACCGCCGCGAGGATCGGCTTCAGCAGCTTGCTGAGCGTGAAGTTGTAGTCGGCGGTCCGCGCCTGCGCGATGTCGACCTTCGGCTTGTCCTTGATCGGCGGCAGCGCCGCGACCCTGGCGAGCAGTTCGGGACTCGGCGGAACCGAGCCGATCATGCCGTCCATGCCACCGCCGCCGCGCCCGCCGCGGCCGCTGGCGCCGCCGCCGCCGCCTCCTCCGCCGCGTGCGAGGGCCGGGGTCGCCGTCATCGCGCGCGCCGCCGACCGCTCGGCGAGCACGGATATCGACCGGTCCCGTGCCTCGCGCCGCTGCCGCCGCGTCTCGCCCGTGACGGCGGGCGTGGTGCCGGACGCCGGCGCAGCGAGGTCGAGCCCGTCGCCGGGGCCGGTGATCAGCACTCGGTATAGCGCGCACCGCTCGCTGAGCTCCGCGTCGGTGCCGATGTCCTCGACCGTGCCGCTGGCGTTGAGCACGGCGATCCGGTCGGCCAGGTTGAGGGTGGACTTGCGGTGCGCGATGAGCAGAGTGGTCCGCCCCTCCATGACCCGGTGCAAGGTGGCGTGGATCTCCGCCTCGATGCGCGGGTCGACGGCGGACGTGGCGTCGTCGAGGATCAGCAGCCGGGGGTTGGTGATGAGCGCGCGGGCGAGCGCGACCCGCTGCCGCTGCCCGCCCGACAGGGTGAGCCCCTGCTCGCCGATGACCGTGTCGTACCCGTCGGGCAAGTCGCGGATGAACCCGTCGGCCTCGGCGGCCCTCGCGGCGGCGACGACCTGCTCGTCGGTGGCGTCGGGCCGCCCGTAGCCGATGTTGGCCTTGACCGAGTCGGAGAACAGGAACGAGTCCTCCATGACCATCCCGATGGTGGACCGCAGCGAGTACTGGGTGACGTCGCGGACGTCGTGGCCGCCGATCCTCACCGCGCCGCCGCGCACGTCGTAGAAGCGGGGCAGCAGCAGGGAGAGGGTGGACTTGCCGGAGCCGGACGGCCCGATGACCGCGACGGTCTCGCCGGGCCGCACCTGGAGCGACAGGCCGCGCAGCACCGGCTGGGACGGCACGTAGCCGAACTTCACGTCCTCGAACGTGATCCCGTTGGCCTCGGCCGGCAGGTTGATGGCGCCGGGCTTGTCGGTGATGACGGGCTTGGAGTCGATGACCTCGAAGACCCGGATGACCGACGCGCGGGCCTCCTGGCCGATGGTCACGATGTTGGTCAGCACCCGGACGGGGCCGGCGAGCTGGGCAATGTAGCTGGAGAAGGCGAGGAAGGTACCGAGCGTGACGTCACCGCGAATGGCAAGCCAGCCGCCGAGCATGAGCACGCCGATCAGGCCGATCGAGGGGATGGCGGTGAGGGCGGGGTTGAACCGGGCGGTGATCCGCGCCATCCGGATCCGCGAGCCGAACAGCTCCTCGCTGGTCGCCTCCATCCGCTGCATCTCCTGCTCTTCCTGGCCGAAGCCCTTGACGACGCGGACGCCGCCGACGGCCTCGTCGACGGTCGCGGAGACCTCGCCGACGAGCTGCTGGGCGTGCCAGCTTGCGGGGAAGAGCTTCTTGCGTGAAGCGATGGCGATCAGCCAGAGCGCGGGGGCGACCGCTAGCGCGACAAGCGCGAGCAGCGGCGACAGGATGAGCATGATGACCAGCGAGAACGCGAAGAGCATGAGGCTGCTGAGGATCAGCGGCACCCACTGCGTGAGCTGCTGCACCATGTTGACGTCGGAGATGGAGCGGCCGACGAGCTGGCCGGTGTGGATCTCGTCCTGCCGGCTGCCGTCCAGCTTGGACAGCGAGTCGAACAGGTCGGTCCGCATGGCATGCTGCACGTCCAGGGCCACCTTGCCGCCGTGGTAGCGCCGCAGGTACACGCCGCCGAAGTTGGCGATGGCCGCGATAATCAGCCCGATGGCCAGGGGCCAGACCGACTCGGTGTGAGTCACGATGACGTTGTCGATGACGTCGCGCTGCAGTAGCGGGATGGCCAGCGAGGCCGCCACGTAGAAGAGCGCCCCGATGACCGACAAGGTCACGTCCCGTTTGAACCGCCAGGTGTAGCCAATTAGCCGCCGCAGCCAGCGCTTCTCGTTGCCGTGCAGCGCGTCGATGTCCGGCGAGGTGTCCCCAGCACGCCGATTGCCCTGCTTGCTCACGCTCCGTGAGATCCTCTCGCTACGCATGCCAACCGACCGGCTCCTGCCTGGCCCGGGACAGCCTCATGGCCAAGCTCCATAATGCTATACCTGGATAGGTAATTTCCCGAGCTAACTATTTTTCTGGCGGATCAAGGACCTGCCGCCGCGCAGCGCGACGTACTACTACTTCGCCCGGTGGCGCGACGACGGCACTGACCAGGCCATCCACGACCTGCTGCGCTGGCACGCGCGGGAGGGGAAGGGCCGCAGGGCCGACCCGGCCCTGGTCGTGCTGGACACCCAGAGCGTGCGCGCGGCGGCGTCGGTCCCGGCGGGCACGACCGGGAAGGACCCGGGCAATTATGCCGGGCGCAAGCGGTGCCCGGCCGTGGGCGTCCTGGGCCTGGTCATCGCCGTCGTCGTCCTCGCCGCGTCGCGCGTGTACTGGGCGATGACCGACATGGACGAACAGCAGGCCCTCCTGCTCCACGTCTGCGTCCGGGTTCTTCGCCGTGACCAGCCCGATGACTTCCTTGCGGTGGCGGGCCATCGGCTGAGCCGTCCCGTCAGGCACGTAGCCGAGGTCGTCGATCACCTCGAGCACACGCTGCCGGGTCGACTGACGGACCCCTGCCTGTCCATGCATCACACGCGAGACAGTCGCGATGGACACCCCGGCGGCCCTCGCCACGTCGTACAACGTCAGGGCCACCCGATCCTCCACAGGCAGATTCTATCGGCGAGTGGATGGCCAGCCCGGCTACCGGGCGGCCCGGATGGGAAGGGAGTCCACCCGGGCCGCCCGGCCGCATCGTCAGGCCGGACGTCAGCCCGGCGCTCCGGAGCGCACCACCGCGGACAGCGGCAGGTCACGCGAGGACCGGCCCGCGTGCACCGCGAACGGACCGCCCGGCCAGATCCAGCGTGCGAGATCCTTGTCATACCGGGCGAACGCCCTGGCCGGGACGGTGATCTCGGCGGCGACCCGCTCCCCAGGGGCGGCACGGACCACGGTGAACGCGGCGAGCGCCCATGCCGGGCGACCGCCGCCGCCCAGCCCGGGATCGGCCAGGTAAACCTGGATCACTTCCTTGCCCGGCCGCCCACCGGCATTCCGGACGGTGACGGTAAGGCGGAGATCCTCACCCGCGGCCACCGCCTCCGGGGCGCCCATCGACTCGTACTCCCAGCTGGTGTAGCCGAGGCCGTAGCCGAATGGGTACCGCGGGTCGGTCCCGCGGGCGTCGTAGCCCCGGTACCCGACGTGCAGCCCTTCGGCGTAGTGCACCGCGCCATCCGGATCAGGAACGGCGTGCAGCACTGGGGCATCCTCCACCACGGCCGGCAGCGTCACCGGCAGCCGGCCGCCGGGCTCGGCGGCGCCGAGCAGGACGTCGGCCAGAGCATCACCGAACGCCTGCCCTGGCAGCCAGACATGCAGGAGCGCCGCCGCCTGATCCGCCCATGGGGTCAGTACCGGCGTGCCGGAGTTGACCACGACGATCACGCGGTCATTGACGGCGGCGACCCGGCGCACCAGTTCGTCCTGGAGGCCGGGCAGCGACAGGGTCGACCGGTCGAACCCCTCGCTCTCGGTGAGCTCGGCGGACCCCACGACCACGATCGCCGCGTCAGCACCGCGGGCCGCTTCCTCCGCCTCGGCGAGCAGCGTCTCGTCGCTGGCGGACGGAACCAGGCCAAGCCGGAAGGTCAGCGGGCCGGCGCCGCCGGCGGCGGGCAGGAACTCCAGTCGCAGCGCGGTGCTGCTGCCCGCCTCCAGATAGAGGCCGACCCGGAGCTCGCCTGGCCTGGTCATCGCCTCCACCGGGTCTTCGGGGACCTCGGTGACACCGTCGATGATCGTGACTCCGTCAGCGGTGAGCGTCAGCGCGCCGACTCCGGCAGCGCTGACCTCGTAGCTGCCAGTCGTCTGCGCGCGGTACTCCGTCCGCAGCACGAGCCGGCCCGGCTGCCCCCAGCCCACGCCCTCAGGGGTGTCCCACCAGGTGAGGTTCACCGAGCGGCGGTGCTCGGCGGCGAGAACAGTGCCATCGCCGTCGAGGAACTCAAGACGGACGCCTTCCTCCCCGGTTTCCGGGTCGCTAAGCGCGCTGAGCGGCGGCTCGGGCAGGGTATGCCAGGTGCGGCAGCCCACGGCCGTCACTAGCTCGGCCTTGCCACGCAGGGCGGCGCGCAGGCCGTCGACCGGGCTGCTGACGCTGGCCGGCATCACTCCGGCGCTGCCGCCGCCCTGGACGACGGGATACAGCGCGTTCGGGCCGATCAGCGCGACCCGGCGGAGGCCGGGTAGCTTCAACGGGAGGGCGCCGCCCTCGTTGCGCAGCAGCACGAACGAGTCAGCCGCGACCGCGCGCAGCAGGTCCGCCTCGACGAGCCTGGGGCGGCGCGCCGTCGAGCCGTTCGCCCCGGTGGAATCCGCCGTCGCGACGGGAGACCCCGGTGCGTCATCCGCGGGCGCGCCAAGCGCGCCGACCCGGCGGGCGAGCCGCAGCAGCCGGGCGGTCTTGTCGTTGACGAGTTCCTCGCCGACGAGTCCGTCGCGGACCGCCTGGACGAGCTTCTCCCCCCAGGGGCCGCCGGGGCCTGGCATGGTCAGGTCGAGGGTCGCGAGGGCCGTCTCCACGGTGGAGCGGGCCGCGTCCCAGTCGGAGACGACGACGCCGTCGAATCCCCACTCGTTCTTCAGCACGTCCCGCAGCAGTCGCAGGCTCTCGGTGGCCCGGGTGCCGTTGACCTTGTTGTAGGCGGCCATGATCAACCAGGCGCCGGCCTCGCGCACGCACGCCTCAAACGGCAGCAGGTACACCTCGCGCAGCGTGGTCTCGTCGATCCGGGCGTCGTAGATCCAGCGACCGGTCTCGGAGTCGTTGCCGACGTAGTGCTTGACGGTGGCGGCAACGCCCTCGCTCTGCAGGCCGCGGACGTAGGCGCTGGCAAGGCGGGCGGTGAGCACCGGGTCCTCGGAGAAGAACTCGAACCCCCGGCCGCCGAGCGGGGTGCGAACCAGGTTGACAGTGGGCCCGAGCAGAATGTCGACGCCCTTGCTCCTGGCCTCGACGCCGAGCGCGGTGGCCAGCCGACCGACCAGGGCGGCGTCCCAGGTGGCACCGAGCGCGGACGGGCTCGGCAGGCTCGTGGACGGGCTGCGCTCGTCCCTGGTGGTGCCGCGGACCCCTGCCGGGCCGTCTGAGGTCACCATGGGACGCAGCCCGATCCCGGGATGACCGTGGGTTTCCCAGTTGTTCGCGCCGGTCAGCAGCCGGACCTTCTCGGCCAGCGGCAGGCCAGCGGCGACGGTCCTGTCGTGAGAATCGGTGCGGTCGAGAGAGACCGCTCGGTCATAAGAAAAGCTGGCCGGCGTGGCCAGCGCAGGCGGCGCGCCGGCCTGGGAGGCCGGCGCGCCGTGCGATTGCATGGTCATATGCCCAAGTAGTCCGTTAGGAGACGGGCTTAAGGTGCGGAATGATGGCCAGGACCTCGGTCGGGTTGGGGCCGGGGTCGCTGTAGGGGTTGCTGGACGACGGCCAGCCGGTGTAGTCGCGGGTGGAGAACTCGGCCCAGGACGCGCCGTAGAGAAGCGGTGCGACCGGAACCTGGGACTCCTCGATCCCGGCCAGCGTGGCCATGGCAGCCTGCTCCTGCGTCGCGCTGGTAGCGGCCGAGTACGCCGTCAGCGCGGCCTGCGCCGCCGGGTCGTCGAACCGGCCGATGTCGGCACCCGCGGCCTTGCCGATCGGGGCGGACTTCGTGTAGTCCATCCAGTTGTCGTAGGTGTTGTACGGGGTCAGACCCTGCTGGCCCCACATGATGGCGGCGGTGAAGTTGCCGTTGTTGAGGTTGGTGGTCCACTCGGTCGGACCGTTGGCGCCGCCGTCAAGGTCGGTGGAGGCGTCGAAGCCCGCGGCCTTGAGCTGGGTGGCGATCAGGCCGGCGTCGCTGGCGTAGTCGGTGTAGGTGGCCGGGTCCTGGATAGCCAGGGTGACCTTCTGGCCGCCCTTCTCCCAGTAGCCGCCGACCTCCGCGTAGCCGGCCGCCTTCATGAGGGTAGTCACGTCGGAGGAGTTGCCGGTGGCCGACAGGTCGTTGGCGTCTGCCGCGGGGATGAAGGAGCTCTGCCCGGGCAGGATGCCGGCCCCGGTGCTCGCCGGCGGCTCGTTGCCCGACTCGCCGGTCGTCGCCAGCTGCTGCCGGTTGATCGCGTCGCTGATCGCCTTGCGGACGTCAGCGTTGTTCAGGCCCGGCTTGGTGGTGTTGAAGAACAGGCCCACCACGTTGTTGTCGGCGAAGTACGGCGACGACGAGGTCCACAGGGTGTTGTTGCTGCTCTTGTCCAGGTAGTTCGACTGGACGCCGACGATCGACGTACCGCTCCAGTCGATCGTGCCGCTGGCGGTCGGGGTCAGCAGCGTGGCGTTGCTCGAGTAGGCCGGGACGTTGACCGAGGGCACCGAGATGCTGCTCGCCGCGTAGTAGTCAGGGTTTGCCTTGAGCGTGAAGCCCTGCGCGTTGAACGTGCCGAGCTCGAACGGCCCGTCGCTGACCGGGGTCGGATCGGTCCAGGTCGCCGGGTTGGACTGCGTCGACCAGATGTGCTGCGGCACGATCGGGACCTGCAGGATGGAGAACTGGTTGGCGAGCTCCGACGTGGCGAAGGTCAGCGTGGCGGTCTGGCCAGAGCTGGTGGCCGAGACCACGCTCGGCTCCTGGTACTGGTCCATGCTCGCGTTGGCCGTGGCGGAGATCGTCTGGAACGTGTATGCCACGTCGGCGCCGGTGACCGGGGTCCCGTCGCTCCACTTGACGCCGGACCGGACGGTGACAGTGAGCGTCTTACCGTCCGAGGACCAGTTGAACGCCGTGCCGAGCTCGTCGGTCGGCGCCTGGCTGGCGTTCTGGGTGTTGTAGACGGCCAGCGGCAGGTTGTACAGGTCCTGCACGTGCATGGTGTAACCGGTGCCGGTCGCCATGAACGGGTTGAAGTTGTCCGTCATCGGGGACAGCTCGGTGGTGACGATCGTGAGCGGCTTGCCCTGAGCCGCGGAGCTCGAGCTGCCCGAAGACGAGCTGCTCGGGGCTGAGGACGAGCTGCTCGAAGACGAGCTGCACGCCGCGGTGCCTAGCGCGATGGTTGCCGCTACCGCGACGCCATACGCGATCTTGCGTTTCATCTACACTCCTATGTGCCCGGCCGGCCATGCGCGGCCTGCTTGTGAAGTGACCGTGTCGGGGTCTTTTCGAGAGGGAATGGTGCCGGTCGGCCGGGTTAGGCCGCCGTGCGCCGCTTAATACCGGAGAACAACGCTCCGGCCGGATCGTGACGGGGCTCACCTTTCCTTCATCACGCCTCCAGGGTTGGCTTGACCGTGTCGGCGGCTGCGGTCCCGGTGCTTGCGGCACCGGATTCCGCGAGCAGGGGTCCCGGTGCCGCGACGTGCGCGCCACCGGGCTCTAGCAGCCAGCACGCGCCGATGTGGCCGTTGCCAGCGGGGAAGGCGGGCGGCGCCTGCTCGGCACAGACCGCCATGGCGTACGGGCATCGCGGGTGGAACCTGCACCCGGATGGCGGGTTGACTGAACTCGGCGGCGTTTCCCTGCCGCGCAGCGTGACCGGGGTGGTCCGCTCCGGGTCGGGGGCGGCGCTGAGCAGCAGCTGGGTGTACGGGTGGGCGGGCGAGTCGGTGACCTGAACGGCCGGGCCCGACTCGACCACCTGGCCCGCGTACATGACGACGATCGTGTCGGCCAGGTACCGGGCCGAGGCAATGTCGTGGGTGATGTAGAGGATCGCGATCCGTTCGCGTTCCCGCATGTCGCTCAGGAGGTTCAGCACCCCGAGCCGGATCGAGACGTCCAGCATCGAGATGGGCTCGTCGGCGAGCAGCACCTTCGGCTCGACCGCCAGCGCCCGGGCGATCGCCACGCGCTGCCGCTGCCCGCCGGAGAGTTCGTGCGGGTACTTGGCCATGAAGTTCGCCGCCGGTGTCAGCGACACCCGGTCGAGCACCCCGGCGATCTTCGCGTCGAGGTCGGCGGCGGAACCGGCCAGGCCGTGCACGCGGAACGGGCGGCCGAGGTGGTAGCGGACGTCGTGGATCGGGTTCAGCGACGCGAACGGGTCTTGCAGCACCATCTGGACGGCCTTGGCGTAGTCCAGGCCGCGCTTCCTTGTGTTCACCGGCTTGCCGTCGAGCAGCAGCTCGCCCTTGGTCGGCGGCGTGAGCCCGGCCAGCATCCGGGAGATCGTGGACTTGCCGGAGCCGCTCTCACCGACGACGGCGGTGACGCTCGCCGGGGGCAGCACGATCGACACGTCGTCGACGGCGTGCACCACGGGGCGCTCGCCCTGACGGCGGCCCAGGGCCTGCCGGCCCTTCAGCGCGCCGCCCACCGGGTAGTGCTTGGTGAGGTTGCGCGCCTCAAGCAGCGGCGGGGCGCCTTCCCCCGCACCATCGGCGTGCGCCGGCTCGGCGGTCAACGCGGACGCCAGTGCCGGCACAGCGGCTCCGGCTCGCGCTCGATGACGGTGAGGGTGGCCCGTGCGGTCTTGTCCGGCTCAGGAAGCCCGAGCTCATCGGGAACCGTCTGGCCCGGGTGCTGCAGCCAGCAGGAGGCGAACCGGCCCTCGCCCACCGCCGCGAACGGCGGCTCTTCCGTGTAGCACTTGTCGAAGGCGAACTTGCAGCGCGGGCTGAACACGCAGCCGGTCGGTACCGCGCGCAGGTCCGGCGGCGAACCGGGGATGCCGGTCATGTGCACCCGTTCCCCGTGCAGCGGCGGGAACGAGTTGAGCAGCCCGACCGTGTAGGGGTGACGCGGGGCGCGGAATAGCGCGTTCGCGCTTGCCCGTTCCACCAGCCGGCCCGCGTACATCACCGCGAGCGAGTCGGCGATCTCAAGGAGCAGCGACAGGTCGTGGGTGACGAACAGGATCGCGAACCCGAACCGGTCACGCAGGTCCTTGAGCTCTTCGAGGATCTCCCGCTGGGTGACCACGTCGAGGGCGGTGGTCGGCTCGTCCATAATCACAATCTGCGGGCGCAGCGCGAGCGCCATCGCGATCATGACCCGCTGCCGCATGCCGCCGGACAGCTCGTGCGGGTAACTGGAGAGCCGGTCGGCGTTGATGCCGACCATCTCAAGCAACTCCCCGGCCCGTTCCTTCCGCTGTGCGGCGGACATCTCCGGCACGTGCGCGGCGATCGCGTCGGTGAGCTGCCGGAGAATCGTCATCACCGGGTTGAGCGCGTTCATCGCGCTCTGCATCACCAGCGAGATCTCCGACCAGCGCAGCACCCGCAACTGCTTCGCACCAGCGCCGAGCATGTCGACCGGCGGCTTGCCGTCGCCCGGGTACAGCGTCACCTCGCCGCCGGTGATGACGCCCGGATCCCGCAGCAGCCGGGTGGCCGCCATGACCAGGGTGGACTTGCCGCTGCCGCTCTCTCCCGCCAGGCCGAGCACCTCGCCGCGGTGCAGCGTCAGGCTCGCACCGTCCACCGCGCGGGTCGCACTGGGACCGTACCCGTACTCGACGCGCAGGCCGCGGATCTCGAGCAGCGGCTCGCCGAGCGCGGTGCCCGCGTTCTTGCCGCCTTCCGCGGCCGGGGCCGGGGCCATGCCGTTGAGGTTGCCGTTCACGAGTTGTCTCCCTCAGCCCGGATGATCACCGGGGTAAGCGCGAATCCCTGCCTGCTGCCGCCACGTCGCCGGTTGGGGCGCCCGGTCAGCCCGGCCACGCGCAGCCGCGGGTTGATGAACTCGTCGATGCCGAAGTTGAGCAGCACCAGCGCGGTGCCGAGCAGCGCGATCGCCAGGCCCGGCGGGAGGAACCACCACCAGTAGCCGTCCAGCTCGGCGGTCTGACTCGAGGCGTAGTAGAGCATGCCGCCCCAGCTCCACTCGGGGTTGACCAGGGCGAGGAAGGCAAGCGCCGTGTAGGTACCGATCGCGTACAGCACGGTGAACAGGAACGAGCTGGCGATGATCGGCATCAGGTTCGGCACGATCTCGCTTCTGATGATCCTCCAGGAGCTCTCGCCGGTGATCCGCGCCGCGTCCACGTAGTCCCGGTTGCGCAGGGAGAGCGTCTGCGCACGGAGCACCCGCGCGCCCCAGGCCCAGCCGGTCAGCGAGATGACGAGTGCGACCAGGATCAGGTTGGCGGACGTCGTGCCGATGAAGCCGAGCAGGATAATCAGCAGCGGCAGCGCCGGCAGCACCAGGAAGACGTTCGCCAGCATGGACAGCAGGTCGTCGGTCAGCCCGCCCCTGTAGCCCGCGGTCACCCCGATGATCACCGACAGCGCCGTGGCGATCACGCCGCTGACGAGCGCGACGAGGATCATGCTCCCGCCGCCGACGAGCAGCTGGGAGAGCACGTCCTGCTGCAGCTGCGTGGTGCCGAGCCAGTGCACGGCTGACGGTGCCAGCGGGACCGTCGCGTTGGCGAAGCTCCTGCTCGGGTCGTAGGGCCTTACGTACGGCCCGATGATCGCGAGCAGGACGAAGAAGGTGAGGATACCCAGGCCGGTGAAGATCTTCGGCGAACGGGGAAGGCGCACCCTCCCCCGGCTGGGGGCCAGCGTGGCGGTCGCCTCCACGTCGGCGGTAACGGTGCCAGTGCCTATTGCCATGGCTCAGGCCCCCTGTCGGATGCGCGGGTCGAGGAAGACGTAAACGAAGTCGGCGATCAGGTTGGCCGCCAGCACCGCGAAGGTGATGAGCATGAAGATCGCCTGCAGCAGCCCGTAGTCGTTGTCCGCCACCGCGTTCACCAGCAGCGTGCCGAGGCCCGGGTAGTTGAACACGATCTCGGTCAGCAGCGAGCCGGAGATGACGAAGCCGATCGCCAGGGCGAAGCCGGAGATGCTCGGCAGCACCGCGTTGCGGGCCGCGTACCAGATGACTTTGCGCTTCGGCAGGCCCTTGGCCGCGGCGAGGAGCACGTAGTCCTCGTCCATCGTGGTAAGCATGACGTTGCGCATGCCCACGATCCAGCCGGCCGCCGAGGCGACCACGATCGTCAGCGCGGGCAGGATCGCGTGGTCGAGGATGTCGACGATGGAGCTCCACGTCCAGGCAGGGAACTCCATCTGCGTGAACGCGCCCTGGCTCGGGAACCAGCCGAGCTTGACCGCGAGGTACTCCACGGCCAGGAACGCCAGGAAGAAGTACGGCGCGGCCTGGAAGAACGTGACCAGCGGCAGCAGGTTGTCCATCCAGCTGCCGCGCTTCCAGCCGATGATCGCGCCGATCGCGGTGCCGAGCACGAAGCTGATCACGGTCGCCACCCCGATCAGGCCCAGCGTGTACGGCATCGCGGCGCCGATGATGCCGGACACCGGCGCGAACCCGTCGCTGATCGAGATGCCGAAGTTGAAGTGGAAGACGTTCGACCAGAAGTGGACGTACTGCCCCCAGATGCCGGTCTTGGTGCCGACACCGAACTGCTCGCCCATGGAGGTGATCGTCGCCGAGCTGAGCTGGCCCTGCGACTTCGCCAAGAGGGCGTCGAGAGGGTTGCCCGGGATGAGTCTCGGGATCAGGAAGTCAAGGCTGACCGCGATGATCGCGGTCACGATATAGAAGCCAAGCCGTCGTGCTATCGCGCGCATTATCGTGCCTCCTCAGCGCGGCGGGGCGTCATCGGCTGCGGAGTGCAGCCGCAACTTTCGCGGCGGATCAATTGCGTCGGCAGCGCGATGTCGCGGCCACGGGTATCTCCTGGCCCGCCCACCTCGGTGCCGATCATGGAAAGGAGAGTCTCGAACGCGGTAGCGCCCAGTTCCTGGATGGACTGCCGAACGCTGGTGAGCTTCGGGTGCAGGTGACGGGCGACCGGGATGTCGTCGAACCCGGTCACGGCCACGTCCCCGGGGACCGAGATGCCGTGCTGGGACAGCGCCCACATGGCGCCGATCGCGGACTGGTCGTTCGCGCAGACGATGGCGCGCGGCAGCGACACGCCGCTCGTGACGAGTTTGTCGATCGCGCGGGCGCTCTCTGCCGCCTGGTAGCTGCCGCGCCAGGCGTCTCCGCGTACCAGCGTGACGCCGGCGGCGTGCGCCTCGGCGGCCAGTGCCCGTTCACGGCTCAGGCTGTCCGGGCTGCCCTCGTGGCCTGCCAGGTAGGCGATGGTGCGGTAGCCGTGGTCGTGGATCAGGTGCCTGGCCAGCTCGCGCATCCCGGACTCGTTGTCGCCGTGCACGTTGGCCGTGGCCGGCGTCGGCACGCCGGCCAGCGTGACCACGGGCACCTGCCTGGCCAGCCGGGCGAGCTCGGCGGGGGTCAGCACCCGGTCGTGCAGGATGATCCCGTCGCTCTTGCGGGCCAGCGGGAAGACCCGCCCTACCGGATCAGGCTCGTCCAGCCCGATCGACCTGATGAGCAGGTCGAAGCCGTATCGCTGGGCGACGACCTCCATGCCTCGGTTGATCATGTCGGGGAACTGCAGGTTCTCGTCCTCGTCGGCGAACAGGTCGTCGTCACGCCAGCGCGGCCGCCTGACGGCGACGCCGACGACCTCCTTGACCCGCGCGCTCAGCGCCCGGGCCGCGCCGTCAGGCACGAAACCCAGCTCGGCGACGGCCTGCAGCACCCGGTCCTTGGTCTCTGGGCGCGGGTTGCGACGGCCGTTCAGTACCCGGGAAACCGATGCGATGGAAAGTCCGGCTACCCGCGCCACGTCGTAGATCGTGGGCGTCTGGATGTCCGGCGCCTCGCCCGCGGGTCGTTCCGCATCCACGGGCGGCAGGGAGTAGACCGGCACCGCCTCGGCGGCCGCGTCCGACACACCGGAGCCGTCAGCTCCGGTCGTGCCGCGGTCGTCGTTCATCTGTCCTCCGCTGCCACGGGCCATTGGGGCAACCTTCTCGGTAAGCGCTTACCGTGCTATGCCTCTGCGACCTGCGCAATTGCGCAGTTCAGGGGTTGGATCGCGGTAAGCGCTTACCAAGCGATCAAAAGGGACTCTACGGCCGGCTGCGGATCGACGCAAGACCCCACAGTATCGGCGTTACGACAACGTGACATCGGCATGACGCTGGCACGCCGCCTCGGGCCGTCCGGCCGCCACCGCGAGCCCGCTGCTAGCGACGTTTCCGGAACTCCGCTGGTCAGACGCCGCCGCCCAGGCGCCCGGCCGCCGCCCCGCGCACGATGGAGTCATGAGCAGCACACCGCTACGACCCCGGACCACCGCCGCCTTCTTCATCCAGTCGGCGATCTCGTTCGCCGTCTGGGCAGGGGCACGATCATCGGCATCAGCTACCTGCATGACTCCCCGTGACGAAGGCTTCAGGGCATTGATTCCGGACTGATTTACGGACGCCCGCCAGGCGCCAGAGCGTGCTCATACCGGTCCAAGTTGATCTTGTCCGTTACTGAGGACTTCCGGACACGAAGATCACCATCACCCAGTGCCACCCTGCCAGGCAATTCCCTGCCCCGCCCACAATCACACGCGGGCTCCGGCCGAACCAGAACGCACGCTATGGGCCCCGCCCACCCGCGCCCGCACACCGCCGCTGACCTATCCGAACCGCCATAACGTGCGATCCGGTTCGATGTAGGTCCACCCCCGCTGCCAGCCAGGCCGCGGGCCTGCCTCTTCGTCTTGCCCGGCATCCAGTCACGAGGGCCTCGGCGTAGGCGTGCCGGACGGCGTCGGCGACCTGGGCACGGTAGCCGGGCCACTAGGAGTACGGGCTCACGCAGCGTGTCATCTGCCCGGTGCTCCCGCCGCGCCGGGTGGCGCGGCGGGAGCACCGGCATTGAGTCGGCGGTCCCGGGAGCCTGCCGACCGCAGCGGTGCCGCAGGCCGGGTTCAGCCGCCGACCGTCGCAGGGCAGTTCCCTGCGACCGGATTAAAAGCCGATCGCTACCTGCACGTATTGCGCGTCAGTGCTGTTGAAATCGGAGGACTGGCCGTTGTCGTCGTCGTAGGCGAAGCCGTACGCAAGGCCGTTGACGGCGACTGAGTGCCAGAACGCGGAGTAGTAGTTGCACGGGGCGTTCTGGTAGTAGTCGGACGGCGTGTTCTGCACCGTCGTGGAGAACTGCGCCACGCAGCGGTTCAGCCCCGCGCACAGGCTCGCGTTACCGTTGAGGGCTGGGCTTCCACCGCCTTGGCACCCGAAGACCTCTTGTGTGGTCTCGGTGGCGCCCACCGAGGCCGCGTAAGCGGTCATGTAGTTCGCGTCCGCTCCGCCCGGCTGGAAGGCCGCGACATCGGTAGGCGAGGGGATGCTGTAGGGCGCATCCACGGTGGCGAGTTGCTGGAACGCCGCGGGCACCGAGTTCTCGAACTGCTGGAACAGGGCGGTCCTGCTCTCGGAGAACACCTGGTCGTCCTCCCCGACCACGGTGTCGGTGCCGTCGGAGTTGTGCAGGTGGATCGCCAACGGCAGCCCGAACGCGTCGACGCGTGAGGTGTCGGCATTGATCGTCGTGCCGCTGGAGTTCAGCTCGATGAAGTCGTTGTAGTTGCTGGTGGGCGATCCGAGGTAGAAGTAGATCCGGCAGGAGTTGCACGAGGCCATCGAGTAGTACGGCGACTGCGCGATCGACTCCTCGACGCCGTTGACGTCCCAGTAGACCTCGCTGTCGGGGTACGCGCCGTTGGTGGCGTTGATGAAGTCGAACTCGATGCCGTTGGACGTGGTCGGGATACTGCTGGTGTTACCCCAGAACGCGGCGGGGAAGCCGCCGAAGCCGCTCCCGCCGCCCGATGACGCGGTGAAGGTGAGGTAGTGGATGTTCCAGCCGGCGTTGTCCTGGTCCACGGTCAGGGTCTGGGTGCCCGCGGGCAGGGTGACGGTGGCGGTGACGGTGGTCCAGTCCTGGTATCCGCCGGTGGCCGGGACGTTGACGTTGCCGCTCAGGTTGGCGCCGGCGCTGCTGGCGATGTGCAGGCCGTCGGTGACCGCGCTGGGTGAGGCCAGCCGCAAGCCGACGGTGTAGGTGCCGGCGGTGGCGACGTTGACGGTGTACTTGAACCACTGCCCGGCCGTGGTCCAGCCCAGGTCGTTGGCGCCGCCCCCGGTGTCGGTAGTGGTCTCCAGGTCCACTCCGTCGGAGCGGTAGGCGTTGTCGGTGCCGTTGACGGAGGTGACGTTGTAGGCCACGCCCTGCCCGCCGGTGTCGTAGTTCTCCGCCAGCACGTTGCCCGGGATCGCCGCCGCGGTCCCGCCGTAGGGGGCTTCCCCGCCGCCGGTCGAGGTGTTCAAGCCGAAGGCGAGGAAGTGGATGTTCCAGCCGGCGTTGTCCTGGTCCACGGTCAGGGTCTGGGTGCCCGCGGGCAGGGTGACGGTGGCGGTGACGGTGGTCCAGTCCTGGTATCCGCCGGTGGCCGGGACGTTGACGTTGCCGCTCAGGTTGGCGCCGGCGCTGCTGGCGATGTGCAGGCCGTCGGTGACCGCGCTGGGTGAGGCCAGCCGCAAGCCGACGGTGTAGGTGCCGGCGGTGGCGACGTTGACGGTGTACTTGAACCACTGCCCGGCCGTGGTCCAGCCCAGGTCGTTGGCGCCGCCCCCGGTGTCGGTAGTGGTCTCCAGGTCCACTCCGTCGGAGCGGTAGGCGTTGTCGGTGCCGTTGACGGAGGTGACGTTGTAGGCCACGCCCTGCCCGCCGGTGTCGTAGTTCTCCGCCAGCACGGCGCCGGGCACCGCCGCCGGGGTGCCGCCGTAGGGGCCCTCGGTCGCGGCGTAGGCCGCGGAGCCCGCAGAGCCCGCGCCGGTCAGCGCCAGGGCGGTCAGCGCCGCCACCACAATGGCCGCACGGACTTTGGGACGGGAACGGGACCGGCGGGGCCAGCCGCGCACGGGCGCGGGCAGCCGCAGAACGGGCAAGTGCCTCATCATGGTCTCCTTCGACTCCTGTTCTTCCTCTGGTAGCTGGCCGGGCCAGCTTCTCGGCTTACTTCTGGACCAGGCTGAGTGCCTGGGGTACTAATGAGCGGCCTTGCCGGCGAGGGCGCGTATGCGCTTGTCGAACTGGAGGCATCAGGGATGAAGCCGAGCGCCTCGATGATGCCGGGCACCCACTGGCGCGTATCGGCGCGCACGAGGTCGGAGCCGCGCAGCACGCGGGACACCGTGGCGGTCGAGATGCCGACCATGCGGGCGACACCATGGATGGTCGTCACGGATGTCCTAATGTCAGCGGTTACATAGCCTCTCTGGTGCGGATGCTAGATAGGTATGTAACCGCTGTCAATAGCGTATTTGGCATATCGCCCCGCCAGATTCAAGCCTGGCACGGTGCAGGCTGCTCACCGGCACTGAGGCCTTCACCGCACGGCCGGATGAGCATCCGCGCCCAGGCGCCCGGCCGCCGCCCCGCGCACGATGGAGTCATGAGCAGCACACGCGGCCCGGCTTTGGGCCGCCTGTTCTAGTACTCCTGTGGCGGGCAGCCGCAGGATGCGCGGATGACGAGCTGGGTGGGCAGGACCTCGGCCCGCGGGGCCAGGCCCGGGCTGGCGATCCTGGCCATGAGGCGGTGCGTCGCGCGGCTGCCGAGCTCGTGGATAGGCTGGCTGACCGTCGTCAGCGGCGGGTCGATGACCCGGCTGGGGTACAGGTCGTCGAACCCGGTCACCGCCACGTCGGCCGGGACCCGGACGCCCGCCCGCTGCAGCTCGCGCAGCGCGCCGATCGCCATCTGGTCGTTCGCGCACGCCACGGCCTGCGGCAGGGCCGTGCGGCCGAGCAGGACCCGGGCGGCCGCGACGCCGCTGTCCTCCGAGAAGTCCCCGTGGATGACCTGGTCGATGCCGCTGTCCGGGGTGGCCGCGACGGCCTCCTCGAACGCCGCCTGCCGCGCCACGGCGTCCGGCGCGTCCTTCGGGCCGGCGACGAAGCAGAGCCTGCGGTACCGGTGCTGCCCGGTCAGGTGCGCGGCCAGCGCTGTCATGCCGCTGGCGTTGTCGCTGAGGTAGGCATCGGTCGCGGCCTGGCCGGGGCTTCCGGCGATGACGACCACGGGCACCTGCGCGGCCAGGGACCTCAGCTCTGCCGGATCCAGGATCTCCTCGGCGAGGAGCAGCCCGTCGGCCTTGCCGGCGAGGGCGCGTATGCGCTTGTCGAACTGCTCCCCGCGGGTACCGAACGTCAGCAGCAGGGAGTACTCGGTCTCGCGCAGCGCCTGCTCGGCCGCGTGAATGATGTGGTCGATGAACAGCAGGCTGCTGCGCTCGATGTCGATCTCGTCAGTACCGCGGTGCAGGCCCACCAGGGCGATGATGTCCTTCCGCCCCCAGCTAAGGCCGCGCGCCGAGGCATCGGGGATGAAGCCGAGCGCCTCGATGACGGCGAGCACCCGCTGGCGCGTATCGGCCCGCACGAGGTCGGAGCCGCGCAGCACGCGGGACACGGTGGCGGTCGAGACGCCGGCCACGCGGGCGACATCATAGATGGTTGTCACGAATATCCTAATGTCGGCGCTCTCCCGCGAGTTCAGGAATTCTGACGGGTCTGTGGCCCCGAACCCGGGGGCTGGCGGTCGTCATGGGTGAGTTTGGGTGCTTGGGTTCGCGGGACTGGCTGGCCGTAGTGGCAGAGGTCCTCGTCGTTCCATCCGACGGTGCCTCGCGCGAGGCGGTCGACGAGGTCGGCTTCCCAGGATCCGGGGCGGCGGGCGGTCAGCGCGCTGGTGCTGCCGTGGCGGGCGGCGACGTGCGCGAGGGCGGTGGCGAGCCATCCGGCGAAGTCTTCCCCGGCGGTGATCGCCTCGCTCATGGCGTCGACGGCGCGGGTGGTGTAACCGGCGTGCGGCATGCGCGGGCTCCCTGGCTGTCATGGCCTGTCCTGGTCTTGCGCGCCGGCGGCCGGGGTGGTGTAGCGCAGGGCGCCGCTGATGCTCATGCCGAACAGGTCGCAGATGCGGCGGGCGTCGCCGCCGGTGGCGTGGATCTCGGCGAGGATGCGGTCCTCGCGCAGGGCCTGGGGGCGGACGGCGAGGCCGGTCCACGGGTAGCGGGGGCCGGCCGGGGTGGCGCGCGGGGCGCTCTTGCGGTTGATGAGGAGGTGCGGGTTGATGGTGGCTGGCCAGGTGTGGCTGCGGTGGTCGAGCCAGGCGGCGAGGCGGGCGCGGGCTGGCCCGGCGAGCGGGATGGAGCGCCCGCCGATGGCCAGCCGCCCGTCGGCGATGTCGGTGAGCTGGAGGTGGCGGACCTCTGCGACGGTCAGCGCGTGGAAGGCCACCAGCGCGACCGCGAGGGCGACGGCCGGGTCGGGGGAGTCGAGTGCCTGCCTGATCGCGGCGGTGTCGAGCGGCAGGGGGATGTTGCCGGGGATCTGGGCGTTGGGGATGGCGCGGGTCGGGTCGGTGAAGAGCTGCTTGCGTGCCTTCAGGACGGTGAACAGGGATCGCAGGCCCTGGTCTGCCTCGGCGCGCGGGGCGCCGCGGGCGGGGAGGGCTGCCCGGATGTCGTCGGGGGTGATCTCGGTGAGCGTGGTGATGCCGCGTGCGGCCCAGGCACGGAGCGCGGGCGTCATCCACATGATGTGCTGCCGGATTGTGGCCGGGTGGCGGGGGCGGCGGCGCGGGGGCTGGGCGCTGCCGTTGAGCATGACCTGGAACCAGGCTTCCAGCTGTGCGGTCATGGCGGCCGGCAGGCCGGCCGTGTGCTCGTCGAGGTAGCGGCGGACGGCCGGGACGCGGTCGTCGTCGAGCAGTCCGGCGGCGGCCAGGACCTCCAGGGCGGACTGGACCGTCACGCCGTGGCCGGACAGGGCCTCGACCTCGCTGGCCCGTACTGGTGCCCCGGGGGTGTCCTGGGCGGCCTGGATGATGGCCAGGGACCGGCGGGTGCCGCTGGCCTGCCTGGGGCTCCAGCCGTGCCTGGTGGCGTGCTCGCGCAGCACGGCCGCGAGGTGCGCGCTCATCGCCTGGTCAGGGGCGGTCGCTTGCCGCAGCGCGGTCAGGCTGGGGCGCAGCCAGAACAGCGGGTACTGCCGCCAGCGGGCCGGCGTGAACGGCTCCGCCACGGCCCGGCTGCCGGGGACGGGGACGGCGGGGGGCTGGCGCTGGCGGGTGCTGCGGGACTGGTGGAGGTTGGCGAAGTACAGCTGGTGGCCGTGAGCGCAGGCCGTGGCGGGGTCGGGCGGCTCGCCGGGCTTCCGCTGGCTGAGGGCCTGCTGCCAGCACAGGCGGCAGCATCCGGCCGGGCCCAGCGGGAGGTCGCGCCCGCAGTAGGGGCACTCGCCGGAGGGATACCTGGCGTGCCAGGCGCGGCAGCCCCAGCAGCGCCAGTTGTGCTCGCGCAGGACGCCGTAGGCCAGGCATTCCCGGCACGAGCCGAGGTAGCGGGGGGAGCCGGGATGGCAGCGAGCCGCACAGGCCCTGGCAGAAGTAGTCCGGCGATCCGCAGGCGGTGCAGGCGGGCGGGGTGAACGGCCCGCCGGGCAGGCACCCGTAGCACAGGTCGACGCGGGGCGCGGTCCAGGCGGCCCTGGCGGCCTGGCAGCGCGGGCACAGCGCCGGCGGGCGGGGGGCGGTCACGCCGGCGGCACCGAGCGGTTGCGGCCGAGCCGGGGCGTGACGGCGGGCTGGCCGGGGCTGGCCTCGGCGGCCTGGGACGGGCGCAGGGCGGCGGCCCTGGCGGGATCGCGGATGAGCAGGTCCGCGGGCGAGCAGTCCAGCACGGCGCAGATCACGTCCAGGTCGTCGAGCCGGATGGTGACCGGGGTGCCGGTCCACAGCGCCGACATCTTCCCGGCGCTGACCTCCAGCCCGGCGGCGGCCAGCTGCCGCCGTAGCTCGGCTGACTTCCAGATGCCGCGCTCGGCGGCCTTCATCCGCAGGTTCCACCGCATGGCCTCATCGTCCTTCCGTCGCGAAGCGGCCTTCGGTGCGCTGGTTCGCCTGCGCCCAGGCCAGCTCGATGTGCTCGCTGCGCACGTGCACGTAGCGGGTCGTGGTGGACAGCCACTCATGCCCGAGCAGCTCCTGCACGGCCTTGAGGTCCATCCCGCTGCAGTAGAGGGAGGAGGCGCAGTAGTGGCGCAGCACGTGCGGCGTGAGCCGGCCGGCCCAGGCGGGCAGCCAGGCCCCCGCCGCCGCGGCGAGGCCGGCGCGCAGCGCGTCGTCGCCGGCCCGCGCGTGCCAGGCCGAGGTCCTGGTCGTAGCGCTCGCTGGGCAGCAGGGGCGCGTCCGGGTCCTGCCAGTCGTCGCCGTACTGGTGGCGGACGTCGGCCAGCCACCAGTCGATCAGCTTGCCGGCGTCGTTGATCGCCGGCACCAGCCTGGGCTTGGGGCCGCGCCCGCCGCTGCCCTTGCCGTGACGGACGTGCAGCTTCCCCAGCCCGCCCAGGTCCGGGCGCCAGTCCCGGATGTCCAGCATCACCGTCTCGCTGATCCGCAGGCCCAGCCGCCGCCACAGCGACGCCGCGAGGTAGTCACGCGCCGCCGGGAGGTACTTGCGGGCGTCCGGCAGGGCCTGGCCCCACTGCGCGAACAGGGACCCGACCTCGGAATCCGACGGCGGGACGCGGGCCTCGGGGCGCGTGGGGGTCTTCGGCCGGTTGAACTCGTCGACCGGCTGCCCGGCCACGACCCCGGTCAGCGCGTGGATGTCGCCCTGGTAGCGCGACACCATGAAGTCGCAGAACCGCGCGATGGCCAGCGCCCGGCCGTAGACGGTGCTACGGCTGCGGCCCGCGCGGCGCAGGCCGTCCAGGTACCGGTCCGCGTCCCCGCACTCCGCCGTCCACAGCGGCCCGGCCAGCGACCTCGCGAAGTCGACCACCGCCGCCCGGGACGCGCAGATGTGGGAGTCGCCCAGCCCCGCCGCGGCCATCGACAGCGCGTACTGGTCAACGATCTCCTGCTCGAAGTCCTCGTCGTCCTGCTCCGAGCGCAGCCGGCGGGGAGACGCCAGGTTCCGCACCACCGCCAGCGTCACCGGGCACCCCGGCTGCCCCGGGCCGAAGCCGAGCATTCACAGATCGCCCTCATGAGTCATGAATAGCAGGTTCTGTTCAGGAATCCCGACGAAACGACAAACTTTCCGCCCGAGAAGGAGAACCGCTACATGCAAGGAATCCAAGGGCAAAAGCCCAACTGCCCACAGTCGGAACCCACGGCAAGAGAGACAGTTACATACCCTCTCTGGTGCGGACGCCAGATAGGTAATGTAACCGATGTCAATAGGTCATTTGGCGTGCCGTCCTGCCGCCGCCCCGCGCACGATGGGGTCGTGAGCAGCACACCGCTACGCCCCCGGACCACCGCCGCCTTCTTCATCCAGTCGGCGATCACAGCTGGTTCAGCCCCCAGTTCGGTAGCCAGCGGCTCGACCACGCCATGATCAGCCCCGCAGCCGGGACGATCCGCGAGTGCCACTACGCCCCCCCGCCGCACGCAGAAGCTCACCGACCATGCCGCGCTCCTCATAACAGTCAGCCTCGATGCGAGCAAGTAGCCCACCAGGCCACCGAAGGGAAGCCGGAACCGGCGAGCTCACCGGAGCTGGCCACCTGGCAGTTCCGTCGCCTGTCAGCTGCTTTAGCATGGGTCAGCATCATCGCCTGCGACAAGACCGGGAACCGCACCGGATCACCGCCACCAGCCTGGCTTACCGCGGAAACCCGGCGGCAGCGGGCCAGCGTCATCCAGACCAACGCCAGCGAAATCGCCCCAGGCGAGGCCAGGCGGCTTCTCCGCCGCGCTGATCCACTATGGGGACTGGATGACGACTGTGTGCCAGACCCGGTGCCGCAAGTGCCAACGATCCCAGTTCTCGCCAGACGACGCCCGACGCCCTCAGACGCCACACTATGCCTGACACCTATGGAAGCCGGACTAGATGCGACGCCGTCACGCGTGTGATTCACCTCGCGCGATTGCCGAAGCGGACCTTCGGCAAGCGTAATCGGTGACGAGGCCGCCTAGGAGGCCGCACGCTCCGGAGCCGAGGGCACAGTGCCCGGGGCGCTCGGCCGGGGTGGATGCCCGGTGGTGGGCGCAGCCTGGCGACGGCGGCCACCGACCCGTGCCTACGCAAAGTCGTCGCCAGGGCCAACGTTGCCTGACACGGCGTGGTTCAGCGCATCGATCTTGCGCTGGAGATACCAGGAGAAGTAACCGCGGTATCTGTCCTGCAGCTCGGGGCGCCTCCAGTCGTGCCCGTCGATCACACCTCGGCACGGTGTGGCCGCGCAGTTGCAGGTCATTTGACCGTCGTAGTCGTCGAACAGCGCATAGTCGGTGGTAAGTTCCTGCCCCGGATCGATGTCGTTCATGGCCACCAGCACCACGTTGCCGGCGAACCCGACGTTAGGCTCGCAGGAGTGGTTGATGAACAACATCACTGGCTCGTACTCCTCCGGCGACAAGGCCACGAGGTGCAGCCCGTCGGCGATCTGGATCTCGGAGTTCGGCAGCGGGTCCGCAAGAGCGGCCAAGGCCTTTGTGGTCACGATATGGCCGCCCTTGACGGCGACGACCTCGCCGAAACTGATTCGCTCAGTGGCGAACAGCCCACGTCCGGCGATGGCGCTGCTGACACCCTTACGTGCTTTCGGCGTGATCCAAGACGAGTACATTCCCACACGCTAACGCGTCCCTGGCGTGAGCGCCGACTGAATAATCCCGGCATGTCTACACTCTTACGTGCCCCAACGGGCAAACTTTGCCTGACGCGGCACTAGATCGCGCAGTAGTGACGGGCGGCGGCTGGCACACGCTCGAAGCTGCGGTCAATGCAACGGTGATCGCCGCTGACGCCACTGTAGCTCGAGGCAACCGACCCACATCCCGAGAGCCTCCTGATCCCCATCGGGAACCCCTACCGGAAACCCGGAACGGCCCACAAAATTCTCCGGGACTACCGTTGCGCAAGAGTAAGCCAGGCGGCAAAAGCGGTCGGCCATCTCGCGGGCCGAAACTCAGGCCGCGCGTGACTGGGTCCGCCAGAGCGGGATGGAGACCAGCGGCAACGGGCCGCTTCCGGATCGCATCATCGCGTCCCACAGGCTTCACCAGGCCGACCACACGGAGATTCTTAGCGCCGACGGACTCCTGGAAGAAAAGCGTGTTCGCGAGTGGGCGCAAGCCAATGACCGGCCTTTGGCCGCTCGCGGTCGAGTGCCCAGCAACCTATGGCTCGAGTTCGCCGAAGACTACCTGGCATAACATGAGCAAGACTGAAGCCACCGCAGCCGTCCTCTGCTCATCGTCCATGCTCAGACCGCTGCAGGATCACGCCAAACCTGGCCGATGTCGCGACAGTCCGGCTCCCCGGCCAGTCCTCAGAACGGGGCCTTCCCGCGGGCCCAGTTTTTGGCCCAGTCGCCCGTGTGTCCCGTCGCCTGGAAGTCGCCCATCTCGACGTTGGTGAAGGGATCGTCGAGGTAGCGGACCTCGTCGAATTCTGCGCCGCATGGGTCGACCTTCACGAGGGCGAGCCGGTACCTTGGGACGGCGTTCTTGCCGGTGATGACCTCGTTATGGGTGACCCAGAAGTCCGATGCGCCGACGAGGCGCGCCTTGACCTCAATCCTGTATGTCTGTCCGGTCACTGGGTCAGTGGAGAGGATGTCGTATCCGGGGTTGTTGCGGGCTTGCTCCTGCGGTGTCCGTCCAAGGGCGCGTTCTCGGGACATCACGAGGTCGATCCCGCGCCGTTCGACGCTCTTGGTCTCCTTGGCGCGGACCGGGGCCCTGCGGGGAGATCGGCTTCCAGCATCCCGACTGGCAGGACCAGGGCTGCGGTGACCACGAGCGGTGGCTTGGTTCCCATAGTGCACTGCTGGTCGATGAGTTCCAGGCGCCGGTCAAGGCGGACCTGAAGGTCGACGGCCTTGCCCTTGAGGCTTGCAGGTGACTCCTTGGGCTTCTCCCCTATCTGTTCCTTCTCGAAGGCGACCGTTGCCTCTAGGAGGAGACGCTCGCGCTCGCGCTTGAGCCGGGCCTGGACGAGCTGGCGCTGCTTTTCCAGCTCGGCCGCCCTGCGCGGCTGTACCTCGGAGAGGTAATCCGGTAGCCGGTGCTCGATGATCCAGCTGACAATCTTGGACTCGGCATCATGCAGCCAAGGGAGTGTCATCGCCTGCCTTGTCGCATCGGCATCGGGGGCCGCGATGCAGTCCAGGTAAGGCGCTGGGCCTGCATCGGCCACTGAGCCATCTTCGTCCGCGTAGGCGTAGGCGAACCTGCGGGCCACCGAGGCACCGGTGGAGTCGATGACTTCCTCAATGACGCCGACGAGGAGTCGCGGGGCTTCGATCGTGCCCGAGACCAGGATCGTTCCCCGGCTGAGGACGCCGGCGAGTGCCGTGACCGCGTGCTCCATCACGGAATCGTGGAGCGGGTGGCCAGGTGCTAGCAGGTCAGCGCGTGCGAGGCCGTCGGGCTGCACGGTGCCGAGGTCGAATGTGACGCGGTCGTAGCGGGAGGCGATCGGGCCGTACTTGCCCCTCCCAAGCACTGCGGGAACGGTGCTGACCTCGTAGCGCCCCTTCTCTCGCTTCGTCATGCGCCCGCCGAAGCGCATGAATGCCTCCTTGAAGGCGAGCTCGATGTAGTAGGGCTGCAGCCGCCGGGCGCGGGCTTCGTCCATGGCGGCGCGTAGCGAGGCGAGGTCGGCGTCGGACAGGCGCTCGGTCGCGAGGGCACGCTCGTTCAGGAGCTCCGCCAGGCCCTCTGAGACGCTGCGGTCGATGACCTCGCGCATCCGGGCCTTGACCTCTGGCCGCTCGCCGTCACGGATTGCCTCGATCAGCAGGTCCCGGAGCGAGGTCTCAGCGAATGCCGTGCCCAGGACATCGAAGACCTTGCCGCCGTACGCCTTCCGCTGCTCTTCGATCTTGCTGAGCAGCACCGTGAAGACCTCGCCCTCTCGGGTGTTGGATGCGACGAGGTTCCACAAGCGGCAGACCTCCTCCTGGCCGATGCGGTGGATGCGGCCGAAGCGCTGCTCGATCCGGTTCGGGTTCCAGGGAAGGTCGTAGTTGACCATCAGGTGCGCGGCCTGGAGGTTGAGGCCTTCCCCTGCCGCATCCGTTGCCAGCATGATCTGGCAGTCGGCGTTCTTGGTGAACTCCTCGGTGATTGCCCGGCGGTCGTTGCGCCGGACGCCGCCGTGGATGGCGACCACTGCTCCGGGGCGACCAAGAAGGACCCTGATGCGCTGGGCGAGGTAGTTCAGGGTGTCGCGGTGCTCGGTGAAGATGATGAGCTTGCGCGGCTTGCCCTTGCTGTCAGGCGGGATGACGTTGTCCTGGAGGATCAGGCTGAGCTCTGACCACTTCTTGTCGTCTCCGCGGTCGCGGACTTCCCTGGCGACCTTCGCCAGCGCGTTGAGCTCGGTGATCTCAGCCTCAAGCTCGGCGATCGTCTTGGCCGCGGTCGCCGCGTCGAGCACGTTCTCCTCGAACTCCTCGAGTTCGCCGGCTGGGTAGGCGTCGTCGTCGATGGCGCTGAGGTCGATGCCGTACTTCTCTTCGCTGTAGGTGCCGTTCTGGATGCCGCGCTTGGTGAGCTTCGAGCCGCTCCGCGCGGCGGACCAGGCTGCGGTAGATGGCTTCCGGGCTCGATGCCAGGCGTCGCTGGAGGACGGTGAGCGCGAAGCCGACCGTGTTGCGGCGCCTGCCGTCGAGCTTGGCGGCCCGGTTCATGCCGTTCCGGACGTAGTCGGTGACCTGCTCGTACAGCTCGTTCTCACGTTCGGTGAGCTCGTACGGGATAGACTCGGCGACCCGCTCGGGGAAGAGCCTGCGGCCATCGAAGGTCAGGAGGTCTTCCTTGACCATGCGCCGCATGATGTCGGTCGTATCGACCGATGCGACGTTCCTGCCGGCGAACCGGTCCTTGTCGAGCAGGCTGAGGAAGAGCTGGAAGTCCTCCTCCTTGCCCGAGTGGGGCGTTGCCGTCATCAGCAGGAAGTGGCGGGCGACGTCGCCGAGCAGCTCACCCAACTGGAAGCGCTTTGTCTTCTCCAGCTTGCCCCCGAAGTAGTGCGCGCTCATCCGGTGCGCCTCGTCGATAATCGCAAGGTCCCACGTCGAGTCCCGGAGCTGTCGCTGGAGGTCTTCGTTGCGCGATAGCTGGTCCATGCGGGCGATCAGCAGGCGGTGGTTCTCGAAGGCGTTGAGACTGACGCTGGCGTCGATCATCTGCGTGGTGAGGATCTCGAAGGAGAGCCCGAACTTGAAGAAGAGCTCATCCTGCCACTGCTCGACAAGGCCGCCAGGCGCGACGATCAGGCAGCGATGCACGTCCTCGCGCAGGATCAGTTCCTTGATGAACAGGCCGGCCATGATCGTCTTGCCGGCACCCGGGTCATCTGCCAGCAGGAACCGGAGCGGCGTGCGCGGCACAAGCTCCCCATACACCGCTCGGATCTGGTGCGGCAGCGGCCGGCACATTGCTGGTTGCCGCGGCAAGCATCGGGTCGTACAGGCCGGCGAGCTTGATGCGCTGGGCCTCGGCGACCATCTTGAAGTCCGCAGCGGAAGCGTCGAAGGGACGGCTGCCGGATGTTGCGACAGCCAGGGGCTCCTCGTCGCGCCGGAACAGGACACGCTGCCCCAGGTCGCCGGCAGCAGTCTTGTAGGTGATCTCGACGGCGTCGGCACCGTGCGGCTGAGGAAAGATGACCTGCACGACCTCATGGGGCACCACTCCAGTCAGCCGCAGCCCGGGGGCCAGCTCCTCCAGCCGCATCCTTTTCCCTTCTGTAACAATTTTGGCCAATATTACTGGAACCCACTGGAGCTTGTCGAAGACCTCTCCTAGGATCGACTGCAATTGCCAAGGGGGACACGATGAAGCGCGCCGGACGGCATCGACTTGGCGCGGTCATTGAGGAAGTCCGCGCCTGGGTCGATACTGCCCAAGAGGTCCGGCAGTTGGCGGCGCACATGCCAACCTCGGGTACTGTCGCGCTGCTGCCAGACAATGACGCGCTGCTTATATCCCTTGAGCGTGTGGCCGCCGAGGGAACGCCCGACGAGGCCTGGCGACTTACGGAGACGGCCTGGTTCGACGGTCGCAGGAAGCTGCAGCCAGCCCATCAGGCCGCCGATCGCGTGACAGCCTTTCACCACGACTTCAAGGCGTCGGCGGGTGACGCGAGCCTGGCCGCACTGCGGGCCAGGCTGGCAGATCACGCAAGCACCGAGCGCGAGGAGCTCGAGCGGGTCCTTGCCGACCTGGACCACTCTGGCTCTCTGGCGAGGCAGATGCTCCACGACGCGCCCCACCTGCCGATGACCCGCTCGGGCGCACTCTCCAGCGGGGAAGCCGCCGCTGCAGAGTGGATGATTCAGGTCGTCAACGCCCATCACAAGAAGGCGACCCTCCTCCTCGACACGTCTGCGTGCAGAGCCAATGTTTGCGCGGAGGCCCACACCTCGGCTCATGCCCTGATCCAGGCCCATGCCGAAGCATGCCAAGCCGGATTGTTCCAGCTGATTGAGCAGGCGGCGACCCGGGTTTCAAGCCAGCTGTCGAGCGAGCTTGACCGTCTCCCAGGTGTCCTTGCGGATCTTGATCAGTGGCGCTCGGCGGCACGCCAGGTGCTCACGGACATCGAGCACCTACCGCTCACGAGGGCGGGCGCCCTGACAGAACGCGAAGCTGAGGCGCTCCGCGCACTGACAGAGATCTACGACGCCAATATCCAGGCGGCACAGGCGTTCCACCCGTCGCTATGCGAGACGGGTGGCTGCGCAGCGCTCCACCAACCAGTTGCCACCCTTCGCGCATACCGAGCCAAAGCCATCACGTCTGGCGACGCTGAACTCGTCGTGGGGGCCGCCGAGAGGATCGCCGACCAGATGCTGGCCGAACGCGAGCGCCTGGCTGTCGCTCTGGGCGACCTCGATGCCTGGTGCTCCGCAGCCGTCCAGGCACTACACGACGCCGAGCACATGCCCCTCACGCGATTCCGGGTGCTCTCCGATTCCGAGCGCGCCGCCATAAGGACAATCTTGGAGCTTGTGACCCTTCATGGTGAACAGGCCGGGGCGCTCGTTGATCCGACCGGGTGCTTGGCTGGGGTCTGCCAAGACGATCACCAGTCAGGAGCGCTCGTGGGGCGGTTCCACGCGGACGGCCTGCGGTCGGGCCTCGGGGCGGAAGTCGTCGGCGCGGCGCAACGAGTCGCCGCGCAGTCGCTCGATGAACGGCAGCGAGTAGCGCGGCTCCACGAGAGGGTGGCCACCTGGCCTGGCCGCGTCGAGGCAATCCGCCAGGAGCGCGCCGTCGCCACCAGGTTCGTCAGATCGCGTGCGGCCCAACTCGTGGAGGACTCGACCGCCGTCAAGATCAACCAGAAGCCCATGCGCCTGATCCCCCTTCAGGACCAAGACGACGTGCTCGCGGCGTGCCTCGCGTTGCTGCGGGACAACCCGCTCCTTGAGGCAGACGAGCGTTTCCTGACTGAGACGGCCACCACCGCCGCCTCAGTGTTGTCCGCTGTCCAAGCAGGATTCACGCCGCAATGGTGGTGCTGCGGCGGAGCCAAGTGCGAACGCGCCCACGACTTGATCCCAGGTGTGTACGGGCGGGCGGATGCGATCGAGAACGAGCTCGGCCGCCTCGATGCCGACCTGGCTGACAAGCAGCTCGGCATCGACCTGCTGCTTGAGCCGTCTCTTGGCTTCCTGGGTTGGGTACCCGGCGACCTCGGCTATCCCGAGTTGCTGTCGGCCGCCACAACCGAGCGAGCCCGCCGCAATCTGACGGCGGTCGTGAACGCAGCCAGTGCCGCCAGGGAGGCAGCGGCCAAGGCCCACGCTGCGGCCGACAAGGTGCGGGCCGCAGACGTGGCCAACGCGCTTAGGGCGATGGACCTGGAAATGCTGAGGAAGGCGTCCACCCAGGACAGGTTCCGAGTCTCGCCACTGGAGGACCGCGGCCTCCACAACGTGTGGGATGTGATCGAGTACCGGCGGAAGTACAACCTTGAGGTGCTGGAAGGCATCGGACAGTCGTCGGCCCGGACGATCACTCAGGCCGCGCTGCGATTGTTCGAAGCCGTACGCGACGAGACCCCGGTGCGAATCGACGTAAAGCGCAGGGACGAGCGGACCACCGCGCTCCTCGAATCGCTTCGCCGGTGGGACGCCGTCCGGAGGTTCGACCCTCCCAAGGATGAGCTCGCCCTCGCTCATGCCCTGTTGACAGTCTTCCAGGAGAATGTCTCCGCCGACCGTGTGCTCGCCGTGACTGAGGGACCCGGCAGTGGGCCGCCTCAGCTCCTCGCAGACCTGCTGATATCGGCTCTCGACCGGATCGCGCCGCCGGTGGAGGACATCGACATCTGGCAGGACTTCCTGTCCCGGCCGGCCGACTACTTCGGAATGCTCACCGAGCTCGGCTTCATGACCGAGGACGAGAAGAAGATGCACGGCGACCTCCCCGAGGAGATCGTCGAGGCGGTTCGCGCCAAGGAACTGAGGCGCGACTTCCTCACGGCATCGCTTCGCGCTTATCAGAGCTTCGGTGCCCGGTTCGCCCTTGTCCAGGAGAAGGTCGTCATCGGTGACGAGATGGGCCTGGGCAAGACAGTCGAGGCGCTCGCCGTACTCGCGCACCTGCGAGCAGTCGGCCAGTCGCACTTCCTCGTGGTGTGCCCGGCAGCGGTGATGAGCAACTGGATGCGCGAGACCGAGAAGCATACCAAGTTGAGCGCGACGAGGCTTCACGGGCCGCCGTGGGACAGGAAGCAGGCCGCCAAGTCCTGGATTCGCCGCGGCGGCGTTGCCGTCACCACCTACGACCTGCTTCCATGGGCCCAGGAATACATCAGCCAGGTCGAGGTCGGGTGCGCTGTCTTTGACGAGGCGCACTACATCAAGAACCCCAACGCCAAGAGGTCGCTCGCCGCTGCCGAAGTGATGGAGTCGCTGAAGTACGCGGTGCTCATGACCGGGACCCCACTGGAGAACAGCGTCCAGGAGTTCAGGAACCTCATCGGGTACATCCGGCCAGATCTCGCCGAGTCAGCTCCCGAGTTCCTCGCGTCGATGTTCCGCAAGCACGTGGCGCCCGCGTACCTCCGCCGGAACCAGGAGGACGTGCTGACGGAGCTCCCCGAGCTCGTGGAGATCGACGAGTGGACGGGCATGTCCGATGCCGACGAGCACGCCTACCGAAATGCCGTCCAAGAAGGGCACTTCATGGGCATGCGCCGCGCGGCCATGCTCTCCGAACACTCCCTCAAGGTAACGCGGCTCATGGAGATCGTCGAGGAGGCGAAGGCAAACGGCCGCCGCGTCATCGTGTTCTCATACTTCAGGGAAGTCCTCTCCACAGTGGCTCGCCTCCTCCCTGGCCAGGTATTCGGCCCCCTGACAGGAGCAGTGCCAGCCGCTGAACGGCAGTCCCTCATCGACCGCTTCTCGCAAGCCGAGCACGGCGCAGTGCTCGTCGCCCAGATCACGGCAGGTGGCGTCGGGCTCAACATCCAGTCCGCATCGGTCGTCATCATCTGCGAGCCCCAGCTGAAGCCAACCACGGAATCGCAAGCGATCACGCGAGCCCATCGCATGGGCCAGACCAACACGGTCCAGGTCCACCGACTGCTCACAGAGAACAGCGTGGATGAGCGCATCCGCGAGATCGTCGCGAACAAGCAGCAACTCTTCGACGAGTTCGCACGTGACAGCGTGATCGCGCAACAGGCACCTGACGCCGTTGACGTGTCCGAGGCAGAACTGGCACGGATCGTCGTCGCCGCCGAGCGAGAACGGCTCTTCGCCCAGGCTGGAAGCATCACTGACTGAGGCGAAATGCGTCCTCCGTTTAGGAAGCACCGGATGCTATGCGAGATGCCCGCCGATGGTAGCCAATGCGTAACGGACAGCTATATGATTGAGCTATGGTAGCGGTCCCATGATCAACTTCATCATGCATGATGTCAGGAAGGGGCAGCAGGGAGCGCGCGAGGATTTCGAGCAGATGCTTGGACTGCTCGTGCAGGCGATCCACGGCGACGCGCACCTCGTCTTCGCCAACCCAGGCGACTGGGGAATCGACGTTCTCGTCGGGAACCTGAACGGCCGGGTGGCGATCTGGCAGGCGAAGTACTTCATCCGCGAATTCAGGGAACCACAGAAAAGCCAGGTGGGCGAATCTTTCCGGTCCGCAATGCGGAATTCCGCCCGCCATGGTTACACGGTAGACCGGTGGATCCTGTGCGTTCCGCTCAGCCTGGACCCACCGACGATGCGGTGGTGGCAGGACTGGCAGGCCGGACGCGAACGCGAGCATCCCGGTACCAGTATCGAGTTGTGGGACGAGAACAAGCTGCGCTCGCTGCTGATCGCCCCGGAGGCGTCCCACGTCCGCCGCGCGTACTACGAGCCGTCCGTCGGTACCGATATCGCCGAGGAACACTGTGCCCCACCGCGGGCCTCGTGGTCCGTGATGCCCGCGGTGTCCTGGCAAGGCGGCGCCGAATGCGAACTCGGCCGGGGGTCTACCTGCTGCATGATCCAGCCTGTGAGTGGGCCGGCCGCGACAGGTCCTACGTCTGGCGCGAGGCCACCGCCGAGCGGATCGAGTCCGCGCCAGCACCGGGCCGGTGGCTGGTCTGGCTCCGGCAAGTGCGCGTGGAGCGCCACACGACGGAAGCGGAGGAGCAACTCGCCGGATTGCAAGCACAGGGCACCCTGCTCACCCGACTTGGCGGCCGGGCTGGGCTGCCGCGGCTTGCCGGCGAGCAGGCCGAACGGGACGGGCTGACCCTCATCACCGTGCACCCGCCCGGACGTGGGTGGCCTGACTTGTTCAGGCCAGGGCCGGGTCCAGCGGCCACGCTGACCGCGGCGGCAGCGCTCGCGGCAGCCGCCGACGTGGCAACGGCGCTGGCCGTCCTGCACGCCAACGGCATCAGTCACCGCGCGCTGCATCCTGGCACGCTCTTCATCGACGGACCGCGCTGCCGGCTCCGGGACGCGGGGCTCGCGGCTATCCCGCGGGTCACCGGCGAGGGTGGTGGCGCTGCGCATGGTGGCAGAGCGGACGAGGTGGCCGTGTGGCAGGCGCCTGAGCAGCGGCGTTCAGCGCACGCGGCTGGTCCGGCGACTGACGTCTACCGACTCGCCGCGATCGTGTACCACACGCTGACAGGCCATCCCCCCGCACCGACAGGCTCACCGCCGGCCCGGGCAGCACTGCCAGGCCTCCCCGAGGAGGTCGACCGGGTTTTGCTGCGTGGCCTGCACGCCGATCCCGACTGGCGTCCGGGCATCGGGCAGCTGGCGGCCGCGTTCCGAGATGGCAGGCGGGCGCTGTCCCTCGGCGGCGGAACGTGAGCACCCAGACGGCGGACCTGCCCGGCTGGATCGCCGTGGTCCCATCACCGAAGGCGATCGAGCAGGCGGCGGCGTTCGGGCCGGGTGGTATCGGCGGTGCCGGTGCGCTGGCGTCGGTGATCAGGGACATGAGCACGCTCGCCCGCGCCGGAGCGCTGCCCGCGCGGGTGGAGGAAGCGCCCCAACGGCTCGTCGTCTACACGCAGCGGCACCGGATTGCGCTGTACCCGACCCGGGACGGCGACGCCTACCGGCTCGGCCGCACAGGCCCGCTCACCTTCGCCGACCATGAGCGGCTGCTGCGCGCCTCGATCCTGCTGCGCTGCCCGGCCGGGTTCCGCGCCGTTAACCATCTCAGGGACCTGCGTGGGATCCAGGGCCTGTCCGCCTACTGGTCCGCCATCACCCGGGCCTGGGCGGCGGCCACCGCCGGCCAGTCGGCTCCGGACGACCTGCCGCCGCAGCACGCGGACTACCTGGATCTGCTGACCGAGGCCGTCGAGGCGACCAGGGACATCGAGATCGAGAAGCAGCGCACGGCGCCGCCCGTGCCCTACGTCAGCATGGGTGCCGGCCAGGCGCAGCGGCACTCCGTGCGCAGTGTCTACTCATTCCGGCTGGCGCGGCCGGTGGCCCTGGCGGCGGGCGCGCCAGTCTCGCTGGCCGGCGAGCCGGACCTGCGTGGCCGAGTGGTTCAGGTGGCCGACGGGGAAGTGGTCGTCCGATTCGACGACGCGATCGACTACCGGCGCATCCCCCCGCAGGGTTCCCTGCGGGTACTGCCAAGCGAGCGCGTCTACCGGGCGCAACTCACCGCCATCGACGTGCTGCGACAGGGCCGGGCGGCAGATCCAGGCCTGCTCGCGACGCTTGTCGACCGTCGGCTCGCCAGCTACTCCCCCGACGATCAGGCGAGGCCGTTGCACCCGCTCGATCCCGCGCAGCTGACGGCCTTCCGCCGGGCGCTGACGGTGCCGGACCAGCTGCTGATCCTGGGGCCACCCGGGACCGGCAAGACCAGGACGATCAGCGAAATCGCCGCGGCCTGCGCGGCACGCCGGCAGCGGGTGCTCGTCACCTCGCACACCAACCGCGCGGTCGACAACGTACTTGAGCGGCTGCCCGGGCACATCGTGTCGGTCCGCATCGGCAACGAAGACTCGATGACCAGGCACGCCATGGCTGGCCCGGCGGCGGCAGCGCCGGGCGGACGCCGCGGAGCTGACGCTCGCGCAGGCGCGTGCCATCGCGGCGGAAGCGGAGAGCGAGCGCGTGACCCTGCGAGAACAGGCAGGGACCGCGCTCGCGCGTGACCCAGAAGCGGCGGCGCTCGCCCAGGCCCGGTCGGACGCAGAGGCGAAACGGAAGCGGGCACTGGCCGATGCCGCGGACGCCGCGGCGAGGGTGCGGGACGGGCTGCTCGGGGCCGTGCCCGTGGCCGGGGCTGGTGAGGCTCTGGCGGGCGCGGCTCCGGAGGCAGCGATCGAGAACTGGCAGCGGTACGCGCGTCAGCTCGGCGAGGCCATCACGCTGGCGGAACGGCGCGCGGAACTGCTCGCGCAATGGCGTGCCAGGGTGACCGCCCCCGGAGACGACCTGCACCGCGAGATGGTCAGGTACGCCGACGTGGTGGCCGCGACCTGCATCGGCACCGAGACAAGCCCGCTCCTCGCCGGCCTGGACTTCGATCTCGCCATCGTGGACGAGGCGGGACAGATCTCGACCCCCAACTTGCTGGTCCCGCTTGTCCGGGCCAGGCGCAGCGTGCTGGTCGGCGACCACCACCAGCTTCCGCCCTTCCTCGACAGCGAGGTGCAAGGCTGGGTCGATAGCCTGCGCCGCTCGGCCCAGGCGGATCCCGCCAGGGCCGAGCGGATCGCCGGCCTGCTCAAGCGCAGTGCCTTCGAGGACTGCTACGCGACCGCGGACGAAGAGCACCGGGTCATGCTCACCGTGCAGCGCCGGATGCCCGCGGAGATCGCCGATTTCGTCTCCCGCGCCTTCTACGGCGGCGCGTTGCGGACCGAGCATGCCAGCAGTGCCGGCGACCTGGTGTTTGCTCGGCCGTTCGCCATGGTAGACACCGCCGACCAGCCCGAGGGCCAGCGCCGCGAGCGCCCGGGGCGCCGGAGCGAGGAGTGGGGAGCATACGGCTACGCGAACGACCTTGAGGCCACCCTGATCACGCAGCTGGTGACCGGGTACGCCGGCGCTTACCGGGACTGGGCAGTGATCGTGCCCTACCGGGCGCAGGTTGAGCGGATCCGGGAACTCATCGCGATGAGGATTGGCGGTGACGCCGCCGAAAGCGTAGGCACGGTCGATGCCTTCCAGGGCGGCGAGCGGGACCTGATCGTCTACGGCTGCACCCGCAGCAACTCCCGCGGCGACATCGGGTTCCTCAGGGAACAGCGCCGCCTCAACGTCGCCGTCACCAGGGCACGCCGCCAGCTTGTCCTCGTCGGCGACACCACGACGCTTACCCGGGCCAGCGATGAACCGTTCGCCGAGCTGATGCGGCACCTGATCGCCTACCTGCGCGACAACGGGGACATCAGAGCCTCACGGGAGGTCGCAGCGCGGCTTAGCACGCTAGCCACGGGGCGCCCGTGAGCAGCCGCTTCTACCCAGCGCTGCGCGCCGTCGAGCACGCCACAAGCCTCGCCGGGGTGCACCCACTGCGCCTGTTCCCCGTGATCTGGCCGCTATGGCGGGTGGAGACCGCCGCCAGCTTCTACGACGAGAGGGCGTATGAGGTCATCGACCGCTTCCTGGTGCTCGCGGTCAGGGACGCCGGGCTGCGCACCGCCGACGAGCTGGCCACCTTCTACGCCGTCCCAGCCCCGCTCGTCCAGCGGTGCGCCGACTTCCTAACGGCCATCGGGCACGTCCGGATGGACGGCGGGATCGTCACGCTGACCGACCTCGGCCGGCGTTCCGCCGCTGACGGGACGCGATACGAGCTCAGGGAGAGCCGCCAGGACATCCTGGTCGAGCAGTTCACCGCGCAGCCGCTGCGCCGCGACTACTACCAGGGGTCGGTTCCCATATTCGACAGCCCCGACGTGCCCGCGGACCGGCTCAGCGACCGGAGCCGCTTCCAGCCGCTCTACGCCAGCGCCCAGTTCCGCGACGACATGGTGCTGCGGCTTCGCGGGCGCGAGGACCGGGCCGAGTACAACCTGCCCCGGCTGCTGCGCGACCTGAAAATCATCGGCAGCCGACCGGCGTTCCTGCCCGGATACGTGATCGAGACCGCTGGCAGCGGCCTGCTCGTGTATACGCCGCTCGCTCCCGAACGGGACGCCTTCTTCGAACGCGCCGCCGGCCAGGCGCCCGTGCTTGCCCAGCTGATCAGCGCGGAGCAGGACCCCGGTCCCCGGCAGATCTGGACCGAGTGGCTGGCGGAAGGCCGTGGCCCGGGCACCTTCAGCCAGCTCCCCAACGGGGTGTGGCGGGCCACCCTGCGGGCCGACGCATTCGGCTCCGGCGCCGGCCTGCCGCTGAGCCGGGTTGGCTCCTACGAGTTGCGCAAACGGCATTTCCTCCAGCTCTGGTGCGAGGACGCCGCGCTTCGCACCCAGGCGCTGAACGAGCGCGCACTCGCCATGACCGCGGCGTTCGGACTCACCAAGGAGGGGCTGCGGCAGCATGTCGCGGCCGTGGCCAGGCAACTGGAAGTCCCCGCGCCTGACCTCGCCGCCCTGCGCCGCTACGGCGAGCAGCACGGCCTCCACACCAGCGTCGCCCGCATCGACAGCCTCGAATAGCGGCCCTGGTGCGCCTGTCGCGCGAGTGGCGGCAGCGGTTCAACCTCACCGAGTCCGGGCTGCCCCCACCGGACGCGAACTGGCGGCTCGCGAACGGCGGGCTGGCGGCTGTCGAGGCGAAGGCGGGCAAGCCCAAAGAAGATCAGGACCTTCCGGCAGAACGGGTCGTGGCCGGTCTTGCGAAGGACCTGGCTCACCTACCGGTCGATGAGGTCGTGCGGCGGCTGGTGCCCAGCCGCGCGGCGGAGCTGGCCCGGGTCGCCGACATGCTCGCCGGGAAGATCACCCTCATGCCCGCGTTCACCAGCGCCGACGGGCCGACCTGGCAGCCCGCGCGCGGGCCGACCGGGTCCGCGCCGGGCAGGTCGAGGCCGACGGGGCCCAGCTACACGATGGGAACCGCGCCGGGTACCGCGACTGGATCATCACCCGCCACAACGATCGGCGACTGTCCGTCCTAGGCGGCACCGCCGCCCACCTGCTCCCGCTGGTGACGCTGACTGGGAAGCTCATGGAACTCGCCGTTGCCTGCGAGGCCGCCGCCATGGCCGGTGCCGGGGCTGACGCTGTGGTGTTCGCCGGGGATATCCGCGCATACTGCAAGCAGACTGCCGCGTCTGCGCTAGCCACGAAGGGAACTCAGTGGCTGCAGAGAAGATGGCCGATCACTGGTGGTGGAGTGAGCGCGGCGGATGCCCCATGTCAGCGCTGCCTATAGCTCAGGCACGGCATCCGCCGAGCCGTATATCAAGGCACTGCCGTGGAAGACACCGCGACGTGCGTGATCGATAGCGTTGCGCTGATCGAACTGAACCGCGACAACCGCATGTACGAGTGGCAGACGGTTGCCCGGTTGCTGCTGGCCGGCCCTGGGGATGCTGCGCCGGACCGAGGCTGCCGTCACGCGGGAACTTGAGAGCAGGCTCCTAGCGGCACGAGCCGGCGCGTAGGGTGGGCCCCATGCCCTACAAGGGCCTGATCCTTGACTTCGGCGGAGTAGTCACAACGGACCGGCCTGCTGGCGAGGGCACTAGCGGCCCTGCACCCGAGGCCGGAGGTTATAGATCTAGTCGCTGCCTCTGGTTCACGTGGGGCTTCCCGCTGTCTTCGGATGGCGGGGATCACCTTTCGTGCTTGGCGTCGGCCCCTCCAAGGCCACGACTGGCGCCGAGTATCAGCACAGAGCGTGACCCGGCCGAGTCGGGGCGAGTGGTCGCTTCATCACGCCGACCGTGCCTGACGCGCCGAGAGTTGGCTCGGTCTAGGACTCGATGGCCACCTTGGCTTCGGTCGCGATTTGCCTGACGAGTTCCTGCAGGACGGATACCGGATCATAGGGGGCTATGAACGCCCGATCTGCGTAAAGGGTTAGCTGGCAGGGCGCAGACGTCTGCTGTACGTTGAGGAAGAACTTCGCCCCCTTGGGTACCACGGGGGACTGGAACTCCCCGACCAGGGTCGGGGAGTTCCAGTCGAGCGCTTGCGGTGCGTGTGCGGCTGGCCGCGCCATCTGGGAGACATCGTTGAAGAAGCAGTACCCATCCGCCTCGAAACCGCGATCGTAGGCTATAGCAGCAATAGCCTCCTCGAGCGCGACAGGGTCGCACTCACAGTTGCGGTATGCCTTCATGGCCGCGCGGGATCCCTGGCGGAGCAGGTCAGCGAAATCAGAGTCGGCTAGGGGAAGCCGGAACACAGCGTTCTGGTTGAACGCGCCGACCAGTTCGCGTGACTCCGGCCGGAAGCGGGTTGCGACGATTAGCCTCAAGACAGCCTCTGACTGGTGCGTGATCTGCCCAAGAAGTCGTGCTACGGACGTCAGCAGTACCAAGGAAGCCGTGGTCCGGTTCTGGTCGGCGAGTTGCAGGAGGGCGCTCGCGAGCTCGCCAGAAGTCAGGCGGGCCCAGGCCGCGGCATGTGGCTCGGCAGCCTGTTCGAGCATGCTGCGGGGGGCCGAGCGAACAATGCCGGACCAGTAGGCGAGAGTGGCCTCGTTGAGGGCCTGCCCGCGAGGCGTCGCCTCAAAGGCGGCTCGGTCCAGCGGTTGCTGGGCGGTGGGCGGGAGGGGCAGAGGATCTGGGACGAGCATGCTCTGGAGCTCGCCCACCACGATGTCTAGGCTCCACGCGTCCAGTGCCAGGTGACTGATGGCAAGGAGTATGTGATGAGGACTCGACCGGTGCGTGAGCACCGCGATTCGGAGTTGCTGCCAGTTGGCCGGGGGAAAGGGGCCGTCAAGAAGCTCCTCGTGGAGAGTGGCCACCTCCGGCTCAGTCCACTGACCTTTCGAGTCATGCACTATGACAGGCTGCTCGCCCTCATGGGTGACATGCTGCTCTGGTCCCTCGCCCGTGGCCATATAGCCCGTGTGCAGGGAGTCGTGTCGACCCATTAGCGTGGCGACGGCTTCCAGAACAGTGTTCAGCGACAGGCCTGCCGGGACATTGACGCGCTTGCCCAGGTTGAGCGACGTGTCTCCCTCGGGCAGCCAGGTAATGACTTCCCACATCGCCCGCTGTGCCCAGCAGAGCGGGCCGGTTCGTTTACTCGTGTGGATGCGCCTGAACGGCACCGCTACACTTGTTGTATTCAAGGAACCTCCTACCAACGCAAGTATCATTGCGGCACGTCGCAGTTTTTTCAATCATTGTCAAATAGCTGCACATAAAAAGTCAATAGGGCGTACGACAGATCTGTAGATGACCGGCAGAGATTCCTGCAGATCTCTGACATTCGACCTGGAAGGGGGGCTTAGTTGATCGAACTAATTCAGGCTGGTGGACTCGCTGATTCCTGAAGTATCGGCTCCACCATCTTTACTTCAGGAGGAGCTTTTCGAGCCGCCGGGTGGCGATGACCATGCCCACGGCGCCGAACACGGCCAGATAGCAGGTGGCGGACGCGAGCGTCACCGCGTCGAAGCTGCCGAGTGCCGGTCCGCGGATCAGTTGGATGCTCTGGTACAGCGGCAGGGCCTCGATCAGCGGGCGCAGCCAGCCCGGGTAGGTCGATAGCGGGTAGAAGGTCGTGGCGAACAGGTACATGGGCAGCATCACGAGTTGGATCAGCTGGAAGTCGGGGAAGTCGCGAAGGAAGGTGGTCACCGCCAAGCCCCCGGCGGCGAAGGCGAAGCCAACAAGGGCGGCGGCTGGGATCGCGAGCAGGATGCCCGGGGAGACGACAAGCCCCATCGCGGTGACCGCCACCAGGAAGCCGATCGAGGTCAGCAGGCTGTTGAGGACCGCGCTGGCGACCTCGCCGACGGCGATATCCGTGGCGGATAGCGGCGTCGGGACGATCGCCTCGTAGGTCAGGTCCACCTTGATCCGGCTGAAGACGTTGAAGCAGGTCTGGTTGAACGCGGTGTTCATCGCCGTCGTGGTAAGGATCGCCGGCGCGACGAACGCGGCGTATCGGACGCCCACGCCGGGAACATTTCCGACCAGCGTCCCTACACCGAACCCGATGGTGAGCAGGTACATGACCGGCTCGACCAAGCCGAAGGCCAGCGGTGTCATCGAGCGCCGGTACATCATCATGTTGCGCTCCACTAGCGCCAGGACGCGACTGACCGTCCAGGTCGCGGGGTTCGCGCTGAGCGTGGCGGTCGTCATGCGTGCAGCCTCCGGCGGTAGGTCATGCGGGCTAGGGCGTAACCGATGACGGCCAGGGCACACAGGTAAGCGGCGTGACCGGCGACGGCCGATGCCCCGGCAGCCCCCAGCGCGAGGGAGCGGCACAACAGCACGCCCTGGGCCAGGGGCAGCGCCTCGACCACGACCCTGACCGGGACGGGCAACTGGGAAAGCGCGTAGAAGGTTCCGGAGAACATGTAGATCGGCATGATCAGCATCCGGAACACAGTGTTGATGTGGCGTGGCACGCGTACTGTGACGGCCCAGGCTGCGGCAGGGGTGGCGAATGCGACACCGGTCAGTGTCGCGGCGATCAGCACCGTCACGCCGCGGGTACCGGTCACCAGCCCGAAGCAGGCCATGACCAGGACGAACGCGGCACTGGAGGTCAGCACCCGGAAGAAGACGTACAGCATGTGGCCGGCTATGACCTGCTCCGGGTCCAGCGGCGTGGGCACGGTGCTCTGGTAGGCCCCGTTCCGGCCCGCCGCTTGTGCGACCGGCCCGGACGACTCTAGGAACGCGGTCTGCATCGCCGCGGCGGCCAGCAGACCGGGCGCAAAGAAAGCGGCATAGGACACTCCGGCCATCTGCGCGGGTGCGTGCTGGTCAACGAGTCGGCCCAGGCCAATCCCGACGCCGATGAGGAACAACAGCGGGTTGGCCACGCTGATCACGATCGTGCCGCGCCAGGTGCGGCGGTAGCGCATAAACCAATACGTGAAGACGCGGATCACCAGGACGTACCCTTCAATCGGTCAGTGAGCGGCCGGTGAGCTTGAGGAACACGTCCTCGAGCGTGGCTCGACGCACCAGCGCGGTCAGCGGGACCAGGCCCATGGCGTGGACGGCCGCCAGCGCGCTCTCCCCGTCGTCTGCGTAGACGAGCACACGGTCTGGCAGCAGCTCCACCCGCGGGCCGACGTCAGTGCCGTCACCGCCGAGCTCGGAGCCGCGAAGCTTCGCGCCGCCCGCGTCCTTGATGTCGAGCGCGAAGCGCACTTCGAGCACCTCGCGCGTCACGTGGGCCGCGATCAGCTCCCGTGGTGCGCCCTGCGCCACGATGCGGCCGTGGTCGACGACCATGAGCCGGTCGCATAGCTGCTCGGCCTCATCCATGTAGTGGGTGGTCAGCAGCAGCGTGACTCCATCCTGTTTGAGCCGGTAGAGCCGCTCCCACAGCACGTGCCGGGCCTGCGGGTCCAGCCCGGTGGTGGGTTCGTCCAGCAGGACCATGTCCGGGTTGTTGATCAGCGACCTGGCGATGGTCAGCCGTCGCCGCATGCCGCCGGACAGCGCCTCGACCGGGTTGTCAGCCTTTTCCCTCAGCTGGGCGAAGTCGAGCAGCTCCTCACTGCGCGCCCGGATCTCGGCACGCTTGAACCCGAAGTAGCGCCCGTAGATGTACAGATTCTCCCGCACCGTCAGCTCACGGTCCAGGGCGTCGTCCTGGGGGACGACGCCGAGGCGCGAGCGTATCGCCGATCCATGCGTCCGCGGATCCATCCCCAGCACGCGCAGCGTCCCGCCAGAACGCGGCGAGGTCGCTCCGATCATCCGCATCGTCGTGGACTTACCGGCCCCATTCGGCCCCAGGAACCCGAAGGTCTCTCCGCGACACAACTCGAATTCGATCCCGTCGACAGCGCGAAAGTCAGGAATGCCTCTTCGCGCCGGGTAGACCTTGGTGAGACCGGATGCCTGAACCATGACAGACTCACTCATCGGTATTCAGGGTGCGGTGCCGCGCAGGCCCGTTCCCCGTTCTCCTTTCAAGTGCGAGGGTTTCCCGTAAACATGGGCGAGGGAAATAAAACGCGAGTCAGCATCGACATCCTTGTCGGGCGCCATGCTTTATGTTCCTTGCGTTACTTGGTCTGGTGGAAGCGGGTGGGTTTCCCTTTCGGGAAGCACTGCCGAAAGGCTGCGCCAGAGAGTGGCGGGAGTGGCAAATGTCTCTGGCGTGAGCATCGAGTCTGGCAGCTTAATCTCGAAGATCTCCTCGATAGAGATCAAGAGGCCAACCATTTCGATTGAATTCAAACCATGATCGGCAAGGCTCAGGTCCGGGGTAAGCACGATACTATCGTCGGCGTAGGGAAGGTATCGCAGCAATATTTCCTCGAACTTTTTCGGCCAGGGCCGATGCTGTCGCATCTGATGCATTGAAACCGGACCAATCCCTTCTCATCTAAATGTCGTAACCTCGCGGAATTTTCGCTCAGCCAGTGCCGATCCGCCTTCCCGTGGGCGTTTAGCGGCAATACATCCCATACACGGATACTCCGGGGCAGAGCATACGACGGCAAAACCTGACGCAGGTGGCCCAGTACGGCTGCGCCGACGGCACCCGGATTATCGACCGCCGAACCCCGACTCACCGAGGCCACAACGATATGGGCGGCGAGTTCCTTGCCTCCTATAGGGCTATCGGCAGTCACCACGACCGCATCCTCCACCCGGATGACTGGGCAGGCCAGAAGCGCCGATTCGACTTCGGTCATATCAACCCGATAGCCGCTGACCTTCACCTGTTGATCCATCCGCCCTAGGCAATCGAGCAGGCCGTTCGGCAACCAACGGCCGAGATCACCAGTCGCGAAAGCTGTTTCGGACAACTTTCCCCAGCGATTAGGTACAAACCGCCTCGCGGTCAGTTCTGAACGACGGTAATACCCGGCAGATACTCCTAGGCCCGCAATGTGAATCTGCCCAGCCTCGCCTTGATTGACCAGTTCACCGGCCTCGTCAACCACGAAGACCTCGGCGATGCGAATCGGCCTTCCCACGGGAGGCCTGCCCTGGTGCCCAGGGCGCAGTTGTGCGATTGTGCCTGAGAACGTGGATTCGGTTGATCCCCAGGCGTTCAGCAGTTTTCTTTCCGGACCCACCTGTCTACAATTTCCTGGTTACATGCCTCACCGGTCGTGACGACAACTCCGAGATTAGGCAAGGATCCAGGTCTAACAGATCGCAGTAGTGCCGCGGGCAAGACGGCTCGCGTTATACCCTCTTCCTCCAAGAAGGTCAGCCTGTAGAGAAAGCTTGGCGAGCTTGTTACCTCTGTGGGCGCGATTACCAAGCATGCGCCAGCGCACAATGCCCGGGTGATCTCAGAGATCGACGTGTCAAAGCCTAGTGGAGCGCAATGCAGTACACGATCGGCGGCTCCGATTTCATAAACTCTAATCAATTCCATGACAGCTGCACGCAGCGAAGAGTGCGTGATCATGACGCCCTTCGGGGCGCCCGTAGAGCCAGATGTATATAGCACGTATGCCAGCGCGTTTTCTTCGAGTGCCTCCTGGGGGGAGAATTGGTTCGCATCTCGCGGCACGTCTTCAACCCTGAAGACGAGCTGGTTCGCGGGCACCGCCGACGAGCCTTCCTCGTCACAGAAGATACAGGCTAGATCTTGACTAGCGTCGGCAAGGATAAAGCGAATCCGTTCCTCGGGATAGCCCGCGAAGATGGGAAGACATGTAGCCCCCGCTTTAAGGATGCCCAGAAAGCATGCCACTGTAGCTGCACTTCGCGAGGCGATTACACCGACTAGGTCTCCTGGTTTCCCGCCGGCTGCGACAACTGATGCGGCAAATCCGTCGGACCAAGCGTCCAGTTCGCCGTACGACACGACCTGACCTCGAAACTGAATGGCAGGGCGTTCTGGATCGCGCCTAGCCCAGCTTCGAATTACCTCATGAACAGGGGCTGTCTGATTCATGACTAGACCTCTCACGAAGAGCTAGAAAGAGTACTCTTAATTCGGTCTACGCCTTCTCTAATGCTTTGTTCATCGCAGGCGAACGAGAGCCTGAGAAGTCCGGCACCGCCCGAGCCGAAACCGACGCCAGGACCAGTACTCGGCACGGAGATGACGCCATTATTCAATAGCCTAAGAGCGACGTCCCAATCGCTACCGAATACCGAGACGTCAGCGTAAACGAAGAGCCCGCCCTCCGGTTCGGTGAATGTCAGGGAAGGGATCTCGCGCAGCATGCCTGTCATAAGGTCTCGTCTGCGACGCGTGGCCTGCCGCACCTGCTCGATCTCGGCGGGCATCCCGAGAACCGTTTCAGCAATACGTTGCGAAATCGTCGGGGCTCGAAAGACGGAGTATTGATGGTGGATCAGAAGCCGCGAGGCTAGCTCCCTGCTGGCAATGCACCATCCTAGGCGCCATCCTGCAAATCTAAATAGCTTTGATATTCCGCTGCATACGATGACGTTCTCGCTGAACTCGGCAATACTTCGATGTCTTCCTTCGTAGACAAGATGCTCATATACCTCGTCGGATATGATCTGGATACCTCTCGCGTCACACACTGCCGCTATCTTCGTCAAGTCGTCAGGCGGAATTACCCTGCCAGTGGGATTCGCCGGAGAATTGATAATTACAGCTTTGGTGTTGTTGGTTAGCATCTGCTGCAGCCGGTCAGGGTCGAGCGCAAAGCCTGCTTCGCGGTTAAGCTGCAGCGGCACAGGGATTCCTCCGCAGAGCCGGATGGCTGGCTCATAAAGCACGTAGCCCGGATCGGGATAGATCACCTCCCCGCCGGCTTCGAGACACGTGGCCAGCGCTATGTAGATCGCATGCGTTGTACCGCACGTCGCCACTACGCATTCGGGTTCGCTGGCGGCGCCAAAGCGGGAAGTCTTATATTGCTGCGCTATCTTTGCGCGAAAGCTCGAAAGCCCAGCTGCAGGCCCGTAGTCCGCTGAATCCTCTGCGGCTAGCATGGAAATTATGCGGCGCAACTTGGGGGGCGCAGGATCTGTAGGTTCGCCCAGTCCGAAATTTATGCATCCCGGTGCGGCCCTCTCGGAGATGATTGTCATCAGAGAGCGTCGCTGAGCTACCTGATGCTTGGCGAGAGAAAGATAATTCAGCATTGCGAGCGGCCCTCTCTGCCAGCCAGTAGGAGGCACGACGTTGTAGCCCACTTACCTCTATAAAAGCAGATGTCGCTCTTTCGTTGACACCATGAAAGAAACCGCTCCTTATTAGATTTGTAGCATCGAGCGCATACGGGGAGCTGCGCGCGATCACGGTGGCGTTGCCATGGTGCAATCGGAGCTTTATCCGACCGGTTACGCGCCTTTGAGATTCATCGAAATAAGAGTTGAGTGCCCGCATGAGTGGCGTATACCAAAACCCATTGAGTATGCTCTCCGTCCATTCTGCTTCAGCTATCCGCGAGAACCGCAGCTCCTCCTTCGTGAGAGTAAGTTCCTGGAGGTCGACATGTGCCTTCATGAGGATGTCGGCTGCTGGAGCCTCATGGATTTCCCGAACCTTAACACCAGGGCCGCGGTCTTCCATGAAGTCGAACTTGCCCACTCCATGAGCTGCACCAATGTCATTGAGAGTCCGCACCAGTTGCAGGGGCGGCATGCACTCGCCATTCAGTGCCACCGCTTCGCCCGCGACGAAGTCTACGTCTATTACGGACGGATTTGGCTCAGTCAGAGCGTCCGGGCGCACCCATGAGAACACGTCCTCGGGCGCGACAGCATCGGTCTGGCTAAGCAGTCCCGCCTCCGTCTCCCTAGCCCAGATGTTATCATCTATACTGTAGCTTTTCTGAGGAGTTGCCCACACGTTGATGCCGCGTTGTCTCGCATACTCTAGTTCGTTCTCCCGAGTAAACTGGAACTCCCGGACCGGGGCAAGCACTCTCATGGTCGGCGACAAGGTCAGCAGACCAGTGTCCAAGCGCAAGGAGTCATTAGATTTTCCTGAGGCGCCGTGCGCGATAACTGGTATCTGCTCCTGCTCCGCGATTTTTAGAGCATGCCCGATCATCAGCGGCCGGGTCAGGGATGAGGAAACGGGGTGTCCGTTCTTGCCTACCGTGGCATTCGCCTTTATGGCTTTCCAGCAAAAATCCTCGATAAGCTCCTGACGGGCATCGACGCAGAAATGCTTTTGGCCCCGAGCTGATATGCCTTGCTTTCCAGTGCCGCGAAATCCTCCTGCTGCCCAACGTTCAGGGTGAAAGTGTATACATCACAGTTGTAGGTGTCCGCAATCCATCTGAGCATCACGGATGTGTCTAGGCCCCCGGAGAAGAGAAGAAGGCAGCGGTCGAAGTCACCTTTTTCGGCAAGATAACTGGCGGAGCTCCGTCGCTCAGCCGGAGAGACGAGAGGAAACAGTGTAGAATCTTCACCTTCGGTCCGCGAATTGGTCATAGAGCTGCTCTCCTTTGATGTTTCTTTGGCGCTGTGCGAGATCATATTAACCAGATGCCGGGGAAAGATGGAACAGGACATTTACTCAAGCTAAGACTCGTGCGAATTAAGCGACGCAGCCAAGCGGTAAATATCATGCCGATAGATGTTATGACTAGTCCAGTGCAGGAGGCGAGCGCTCGCGCAAAATGGCACGATTAGCTTGAGGATTTCAACCGGTTCAACTGCGGGGAATCCAATGCTCTGCGCGCAATGTAGCTATAATCACATTGCATTAGCTTATGTTATGCGTCGAGGTGTGTCAAGAAGGTTTAACATCAATCGTTCAGGCACTCTGAGGTCTGGTTGCTGATTGTGTTTGTTTTTGTTTTTCGACCTCTCCAAAGCTCTTCCGCCTCGCCGGATGGCGGCTGGGCTACTGCCTCACGGCCCCGCAGGTGATCGCCCGGCTGACGGTTCACCACCTGTACTTCGTCTTCCGCGCCGATCGTGGCCCAGCGCATCGCGGTCCAGGCCCTGGCTATGGACGACGAGATCACCGCCATGGACCGCGCGATGCGCGCGAAGCGCGACCTCATGACCAGGCTGCTGCGGCAGGTCCAGGGCCTGCGGCTCATCGCGCCGCGGGGCACCTTCTTCGTATACGCCGACGTCTCCGGCTATGGCACCGACTGGGACGTCGCCACGCCCTGGCAGCATTGCGCAGAGGATCGCTCCGTCCCGCAGTAGCATGACTGCCGCTACCCGTCGCGACAGGAAGGCATGAGAGTGTCACCACGATTCGAGGGCATCCACATTCCCTGCATCACGCCCTTCAGGGACGGGGCACTCGACATCCCCGCCCTCCGCAGGACCGTCCGGCACCTCATCGGCAACGGCGCCGACGGCATCGTCCCCACTGGCACCACCGGCGAGAGTCCCACCCTGACCGACGACGAGAAGCAGCAGGTCTGGGAGGCGGTCATCAAGGAGGCCGCCGGCCAGGTCCCCGTCATCGCCGGGACCGGAACCAACGACACTCGCCACACGATCGAACTCACCGCCCGCGCACAGGCAGTCGGCGCAGACGCGGTGCTCGTCGTCGCGCCCTACTACAGCAAGCCCGGCCAGGATGGCATCCTTGCGCACTTCAGCGCGGTCGCCTCCTCAACAGACCTGCCAGTCCTCATCTACAACATCCCCGGCCGCACCGGCGTCAACATGACCGCGGACACAGTGACCCGGCTCGCCAGGCACCCCGGCATCGTCGGCATCAAGGAATCAGCAGGCGACCTCCGCCAGCTCATGGACATCATCGACGGCACCAGGGGCGACGACTTCGCCGTCCTGTCCGGGGAGGACGACCTCATCTACGCCACCGCCTGCCTCGGCGGCCACGGAGCCATCGCGGCCTCCGCGCACCTGCGCACCCGGGCCTTCAGCCAGATGCTCACCGCCATCCGCAACGGCAGCCTCGACCAGGCACGCAGCATCCACTACGACCTCCTGCCCATCATCAGGCTCGTCTTCGCGGAACCCAACCCCGCCCCCATCAAGGCCGCCTACGAACTCCTCGGCCTGTGCACAAGCGAGGTCCGCCTTCCCCTCACCCCGGCAACCCCCCAGCTCACCAGCCTCATGGCCGAAGCCATCAAGAACGAGCCACCAGTCGCCTAGCAGGATCTCCGCCATCAGCAAGCGGCGAGCCAAGGTGCGGGGGAAAGCCTGCAAACCCGAGCACCTCCGCACCTGGGCACAGCCGCCGCCATCCCGGTGAGCCTCAGACGACCACCCCCGCACCGGCGCGGTCACCGTAATTGCCGCGCCGACTATTGGCATGCTCTTTCATAGGACTTCCGAATACTTATGTTCCAGCGTGCGCGCGAACTCAAGCCATACCTCGGCAGTGTAACGTGCCAGCCCGGCGATGTTCGGGCACTGATGCAGCGGGATTAGTTCCTCGGTCAGGGATGGCAGGTCGCCAGGGTCGATGGCGTGATGTGCCAGCCAGCGCAGGACTTCCCGGCCAGAAGCCCTGCCCCTGATCGACGGATCCGCCCTCAGCCGTCCCAGTATCTCCTGCTTTTCGGCTGCCAGGCAGCTACGGACTGCAGCGCCCTGCCGGGGCGACGGCGTACGCTGTCCCGTACGCTGTCCCGTAGGCTTTGCAGCCGCGACCGACTCCGATAGCGGATTCGAGCGCCGCCCCTCACCGACCGGGTTCTGGCCCGCCGCGAGCCGCTTGCGAACGTCGCTGACGGTGCCGGGCGAAATCCCCGCAGCAGCCGCGATTTCCCGTAGCGACGCGTGAGGTCGCTCGGTGATCAACTGCGCCGCCCGCTCCCGGCCTGCCGCGCCCCTCACTGGGTACGCGTTCCCGTCACGGCCGACCCTTCTGTCTAGCTGAGGAATCTCCTCAGCCGAACGCGCCCGGATCGCCGCGACCGTCTTGTTGGACAGGCCGGTCTTCGCGGCGATGGCGCGGTCCGACAGTATGGTGTCGGCCGCCAGGATGCGGCGAGCTGCGGCCTTGCGCTCGACCAGCGACAACGGCAGGCCGTGCTTAACGTTCAATTCGACCGACAAGGCGAAGGCCTCGTCCTCGCCGCCATCGAAGAACGTCGCCTCGATCACTTCACACCCGGTGCGCCGGGCTACTTCCACCCGGTGCATGCCATCGATGACCTGCATCGTCTGCCGATGCACCACGATCGGCGGCAGCGCGACGCCGCACTCCGCAAGTCGGGCCACGTGCGCCTGATCAACCCGGACCCGGCGAGGCGAATCAGCCAGCACCAAGCTGTCGACGCGGACTGGCTGCACGTCACGCTTCCCGGCTGGCTCATACTGCCAGCCAGCGCCAGCAGACTCGGTAAGATTACTGAGCCGGGGTTCGGCTACCACGATGCTCCTTCTTAGGTTGTCACAAAAGACGCGTCAAAGCAAACGCAACCGATCCGCTCACGAAGACTCGCGGTGATCAAGAACTCGCATGTTATGTTGCGGCATGACTTGGCGTGCTTGACGAATTTCTTGCAGTAGGCTAGGGCGGAAGTAAGCCCTGGATTTGCGTCATAAATTCGAGAAATTGCAATTCGGCGGCTTTCTCCTCGACTACGCATAGGCACCTCCAGCGAGGCTGGCGATCGCCGACCGCAATCGATTCCATTACTGACCCAGGGATGCCAGGGATGTTCTTGATAAATCAATGCGGTTCTCAACAGCTCTGGCACTTGTTAGCGGAAGCCCCAGGGTGCCGGACAGATCGTTCGCAGCCTGACTTCATACTCACGCCCAGGAATGGCAGCATCGAAGCCCGCGGGCTATCTTCTGAAGAGCGAGAATCACTGTACCAGCCGCATCACCGATGGGGCGGTAACCGACAAGCAGGATATCCATTTTCGCCTTCGCGTGTTCTTGGGTGACAGGTAAAGTATAGCCGCTTCCTAGAGATTGCTGTCAACGCGATATGACGGCTCTGCATGAAGAGAACCGTGCATTTACGAGTCCAGTCACGCCACGTAATCGCCCGTTGTGCCCGTGATGGTGTTCACCTGGGTAACATGCGTCACGCACCCTAAACGTGATTACAGTGAGCCACGTTGTTGTGGGTGCCGAAGTGTGTCCTGAACATGGAGGTGGCTTGATGTAGGCGAAGCTGCTGATGCGGTGCTGCGTGACTGATGAAGGTTGGCCCTTCGGAGTCGCTCCTGCGGAGTCGCTCCTGCGGAGTCGCTCCTGCGGAGGGAGGCTCCAAACCGCCTCATGCTGCGTTGGCTGAAGACCGTCATGGTGAGCAATGAGGAGAAGGCGCCCGTTGAGGCGTCAGGTGGGGACCGGGAAGGCGACCGCGAGTGAACCGTTGCTGAAGCGTCGAAATAAATGGCTGACCTCGAAGCTGGGGCAGTTCGGCAGCTCAGGGATGCTGGTGCTGGAGCTGGTCCTGGCGTTCCCTTATCCGGTCGGCGGCGCTGGCGAAGAACTGGCGCAGCTCGTAGGCGTGCGAGCCGGTCCAGGTTCCGGTGATCAGCTCCAGTGCCATCACCTCGATCAGGAAGCCCGGCTCGACGGGGCCGCCGTGCACCTGGTTCCACTTCTTGATCATCTTGACGAGCGGCTTCCACTGGCCGGCGAACTTCTCGTTCGCGGCGGTGGCGAGCTCGGCGTGGATCTTGGGGTTGGTGGGGACCCAGATACCGAGGTGGTCGTCGGGGATCAGGTAGTGGTCGCCGTCTTCGAATGCGGGGACCACGTCGAAGGAGATCACCTCACCGGTCAGGTCGTCGACGCGCTGGACGCCGAAGTCGACGCGGACGGCGCGCCGGTCGGTGCAGACCCGGGCGGTGCCGTAGTGCGGGGCGAGCGCCTCCCGCACGGCCTCCAGCACCTTGCGGGGGGTGCTTGTCCAGGTAGGAGGTGTCCCTCAGCACGATAGAGCAAGTTTTCTCTACATATCAGTCTTATCAGGTAGGCGCGATAGCCGCAGAGTCAACAGCCCCTTCCCGTCTTGTCGAAATATTTCTGGGGCTTGCCGAAAATCCCCCCTACCGCGAGCTTTCTCATAATGTCCGAACCATGGGAAGAAATTGGCCAAGGGCCAGCCGGCGAGCGCCACGGAGGTGGCCAGACGGCTTACCCAGCAAGACGCGGACTTGCACTTTAATCAACGCCCACTGGCTGTCCCGTCTAAAGACTCCCACCGGAGATTCCATCCATCCGTTTAGGTTCCACAGCGTCCGTGTGGCAATCCTCGCTCTGGCGGGCGTCCGCCTCATGCCTCTCGATTAACAGAAGCGGACATGCGTGCAGACTAATCCTCGTGTACCTCACGGATGACCGCACTGACCGATCCCCGAACCGTATAGATCCGCGGAAGATGAAGCCGAGCGAGTTGGTCCCGGCGTCCTTCTCAGCGTGAGCCTGCTCGATCCGGATCGCGAGCCGTTCGGCGATCGGGTAGCCGACTGGGGTGTGCCGCGGGTAGATCGTCCTGCGCGACTTGCGCCCCTTCGGTGCCTCTAGGTAAAGATGCCCTGCAACCTCGATTACCTTGCGGTCCACCGTGATGACCCGGCTGACGGGGTCGACCCCGCAGGTGCCGCACCCGGTCACCGGGCAGGTACCGCGCCGGCAGCAACGCCCGCGAGAAGAACGCGGCCAAGGCGAGGACAACGGCCAGGGCAATGGCGTACCTGATCATCGGGCGCCCCCGTCCTGAGCAGCCAGCACGGCACGGCGCAGCGCGATCCGCGCCGCCCCGGCGTTCAGCCCGACCTCGGCCGCGATCGCGGCGGAAATCCTCGACACCGCCGGGACCGGGATCGCCGCCAGCGGCCCATGCCGCTCGGTGACCAGGGCCAGGAACCTCACGGTCTTGGTCCCGTCTCGAGCGGCACCACTCCCCCGCAGCGCGACAGCAGCCTCCTCAGGCGCCGGGTCGATGGCGACAGGCTGGACCGGGGCCGAGATGGGCACCCGTTCCCGTAGGAACTTGACCGTCTCCGCCGGGCGAACTCCCGGACCTCTTCCGGCAGCGATGCAGCAGGCATTGCATGAGCCTTGGCCGCAGCCGGGAATTTCTCAAGCGGTGCGCGCGCGGAAGAGTTTGACCTGGCTACTAGTATAGTGCGGGCCGCACGAGATCTCATGACTGACGATAGGCAGTACATCGACGCCATCACTGCTAGCACCGGCAGCTTGGCTAAGATGCGGCTGAGGTTCGAGCGCACCGAGAGCGCAGCCCGGGCGGGGCTATGATCACCGGCCTGCGGATTAGTAATTTCAAGTGCTTCTCTGCACTGGACCTCGACCTTAGGCCAACACCACGGACTTAGCCACCGCTCGTTCGGGCGAACTGATTTTACTCCAGCGACTGCCGGGCGATGGCGGATGGGTCGCGGCCGGCCAGCAGCCAGCCGCCGACCGCGGCCACGACGGGCACGCCGACCAGAATGAGCAGGAAGTCGATGGCCGGGATGCCGCCGAACATGGCGGACAGGCTGCTCTTCGCCCAGGCCGCGGCGGCGATAGCGGCGGCCGCGGTGCCCAGTATGGCTCCGAGGAGGCCGATCACGCCGGCTGTCGCGCCGACGATAGTGCGGCGGATCCCGCTGCTTGCTCCCGCCGCGGTGAGCGTCCGGAGGTCGCCTGCTGTCTCGCTGCGGATGAGGCCGACGGTCATCACCAGGACGCCGAGCGCCAGCAGGATGCCGAAGACGGTGGCCCCGGCGCTGATCTCGCCCAGCCCGAGCTCGCCGGACTTGGACTCGATCGTGGCATCCGATGAGACGGCAAGCTCCCTGGCTGCGCTTATCTGCGTGGCGGTGAGCGGCGCGGGAGCCTGGATCAGCCAGCCGTAGGGGATCAGCTGCAGGTGCAGCCGCCGCACGGCCTGCGTGGTCAGGACCGTGTTCGGCGCCGACGTGCCGCTGGGCAGGCTGCTGAACGTCTGCATCAGCGGGCTGGCGATGGAGCTGCGGGCGCCGGACTGGGCGCTGTCCGTGCCCCAGACCAGGTAAATGCCGGGCAGCGAGGCCAGGCCGGGGCGCATGGTTAGTATGTCCGTGTCAGCGCCGATCTGGCTGGGCTTGATCCCGTACTCGGCGAGCAGCGCTGGGGTGGCCACGTAGAGCGGTCCGGTGAATTTGCTTTCAAGTCGGCCTGCCTGAAGGGTCGCGCCCTGGAGGAGGTCTCCGGGGCTGCCCGGGATTGCCGGGACGGCAGTCCCTGCCTCGTCCAGGGCCAGCACGGCCCGGGCGTCTAGCGACATGGCGAAGCTGTCCACTTTCGCGTGCAGTACCTCGAGCTGGGCCTGAGTGGGGGCAGTGCCCGGGCCGGTGCTTGTCGGGTAGTAGGAGGTGTAGACGATGAGCTGGCTGGTCGTCAGGTTGGGTCCGGTCCAGTCGAGGATGTCGGAGAACCGGATGCTGGCGACCATGCACCGCAGATTCGTTTGACGGCGTCGCATGCAGTCCGGTTCCCGCAGGTCATCGGCAGTGTGGCGTCTGGCTACGTCGCACGCCGACCGGCGAGATCTGGGGTCGTTGTCACTAGTTCTGTCACTAGCTTTCGGAACCTCCCGAACAAGGGAGGTCCCAAGATGGCAATCCGTATCGAGTCCGAGACCATGGCTCTTGAGGTCGATGGGGCAGTCGTTGCAACGGCTCGCTTCAGTCAGCACGTAGCGGCCGACGGCAATGGCGCGTGGATCGTCTCGACCCACACCGCTCGGTTGTTCACCCGCAACCAGGCCATCACGGCCCTGACCCTCGCCGAGCGCCTGTCTGTCGGCTACGGCGACGACGACCCGTTCGTGAAGTCCTGGCGAGCGGAGCTGTTCCTGTGACCGATCGACTCATCCGGCTCACGACCGCGCTCGCCGTCCTGATGGTGGCTGGCGTCGCGGCGGTCATCTCGTACCAGCACGCCTACGAACTCGTCAGAACGCACGGCGAGACAGGGTTGACGGCTCGCCTGTTGCCGTTCACCGTGGACGGCCTGATATGGGCTGCGTCGATGGTGATCCTAGACGCGAGCCGTCGGAACCACCCGGTACCACGCCTGGCACTGTGGAGCCTAGGCACTGGCATCGTGGCTACAGTCGGTGCCAACCTGGCACACGGTCTAGGCCACGGCCCAGTTGGCGCCCTGGTCAGTGCGTGGCCTGCCCTGGCACTGGTCGGCTCCTTCGAGTTGATGATGCTGCTCATCCGCAAGCACCACAAAGCCGACGCCGAACCCGAAGCCGAAGCCGATGACACGCTGAGCGACGTTGCGCCGGCCCTGGCACAGTCCGAACCACCTGTGGCACAGCCGGCGCCCACGCTGCAACAGGCGGTGCGAGACCTGTACCGCGCAGGCCACAGCCAGCGCGCGATCGCCCGCGACCTCAATATCGACCGTCGCAAGGTCAAGCAGTTCATTGGTCAAGAAGCTGCGTAGATCACGGCTAAGAGGTTCTGCCGTCGTTTTTGGCGGCAGAACCTCTTTCCTTTCGGGAGGAGCAAGGATTGTTACACGATGAAGCGGCCGCCGTTATGGTCTACTCTTTGCAGAGAGATAATCAAATCCTGCAAAATGAATACAACCGGAATCGACGTGACGGAGGATGTTACTCTGAGAAGTTCGGCAACCGCGAGCCCGCAGCCGGAAACATACTTCCGTCGGGTCTCGGGGGATTCGGTGAAAATCCCGGTCCCGGTCCCCTTGAGTTCATCCATGGCGATTTGGTAAATTACCTTGGTTTTCGGTCCCGGCTCGTCGTCGTTCCAGTGTGAAAGATTTGCAAGCTCGTCTATCGTCATCCTGAGGTGGTGGGCGCAGACCTCAATGGTACGCATGACGAATACGAGTGATACTATCTGTGATTCGCGAGGGGCAGAATCGGATCGATCCATCAGGAAATTTAGGTAGCTTGAAAACAATTGTTGATCTTCGAGCCAGAAGGTTGTGATCGCGCTCGCCATCGCAGAGGCGCATAGAGGGTCTAGGGAGGAATCCGGCTGAAAATTTCCACACAATTGAGATAGGGATGCCATTGATGAGCGAATTGAGGACGGATGCACGCTGTCATGGAAACGCAACGTCTCCGTATTCCAGCCACCAGCGTTGACCAAGGTGCTGAATTCCGGACCGCCTAGTAGGTCGAAACGTTCGGCTTCCGGAAGGCTACGGACAATCCGCCAGAGTTCCTGGGGGTCCCAGTCGTCGAGTACATTCACCCCGTCCGAGCAGGGATCAGACCTCAACTCCTCAAGTTCGCGGGTAATCTCTGCCGATAGGCCGAAAAAGTCATTGTGCACGAGGCGCCAACATCGCATTTCCGGCCATTGTTCCCTGGCTCCCATAAAATCGCCTCTGATTTTTCCGCGAATTGCCGTCCTTTTCTTGACTGAAAACGGTGCGTAGACTGAATAGAGCGTTTTTGTTCCGGAATCCCAGCCATCGCATTTAACGTCGCCTTTCCTGCCGCCGGCGCGCGCTATATGGAATTCATTAGCGCGTTCCGCGCGCATGATTGTGGTGATTATTTCTTCGAACCTGCTTGCTGGGGATTGAAGTATCATGAGCTTAAATTTTTGCTCTTGCCAGAGGAGGCGTACCCAATTTGCCAGGTCTTCTGCCATGGTGGGCATACTATCGAACCTGCGAGGAACTTGAGGCACACAATGAGCTTAATGGGGCAGCGGCAGTCCAGACTTGCTCGAAGTTGTTGAGGTAGGCCCTTAGCATGTCGCTGTTCTCGGACTCTCGGAGACAGAACACCGAGGCGCGTGCGGCGGGTATGCCGTAGGCGTGCTGATTGACGAAGAGTTGATCATCGGCGTGGTAGAGAGAGTTGTAGAGCACGGTGTCGTGTAGGCGGATCTCTACGTTCTCCACCTTCAGGGCTGCGCGGTATAGCGTCAGTGCGTTGCGGACCTTCGCCGCCATCGCGTCGCCGATGCCTTCTTCCTGGCCACGTCGGGCTACGCACGCGCTATCAGGATCGCCGAGTGCGAGACGGACACGGACGCCGCTACGCCCCTTGGCGGCGATGATGGCGAGCAAGCCGGCGTCTTCGGCGAGGAACAACGCGCTGTAGGCCAAGATGCCGATCTCATGCTCTGCTGACTCGAAGAAGCGCTTCCAGACGTCGCGGGGGATCGCCCAGCGATGCGGGTACACCGCGCCGAGCTCATCGGGTCGCGTGCGACTAGTCAGTGGTCCGCCTGCATCGGGCCACAAGTCGGCTTCGTTCGCCCCCACGAGGTCGGCCAGGGCCACGCGGCTATTCGGATACGGCACTCGGCCGCTCAGCCAACGGCGGACAGTCTTGGGATCAACGCCCAGCTGTGCCGCGACGTCGTCTTCGCGCAAACCGGCCCTGAGCAGCGCTTGCCGCAGTGGCTCGTTCAACCTTCCTGCCTCCCCGTACCGGCGGACACCTCGACGGTACCAGAAGACGTCCCTAGAAGTCCCTAACGGTGGTTTTGGCGTCCTGGGCTTCTCGGCAGGCTTGGAGGCCAGGCAACCCGGTACCGGGACCGCGTGAGGCACCGCCCGCCGCTTGCGCGCCGCGCGGAACGATCAGGGATTCCCGATGAGGGGGCATAGTCCCGCGTCTCAGAACGGCACGGTACCGGGTTGCTGCCAACCCTCCGAGAGATGGACTGTCCATGGTCAACGAGATAGCCGCTACCCGTGTAGCTGCCAGGAACATGTCGTGTACGAAGACCTACGCTGGGGTGCTCGGTACGTTGCATGAGGTTCGCCGCGACGTACGGGAAAGCCTGGTGGGTTGTACGGATCCTCTAGCCGACGACGTAGAGACCGTGGCGTCAGAACTGGCGGCGAACGCCGTGCGACACTCGCGCTCAGGCCTGGTCGATGGCACCTACACAGTCCGAGTAGCGCACTTTCCCGAGCGGGACGTCCCGTACATCTGGGTGGAAGTCGAGGACATGGGGAATCCCGAGTGGAGCGGGTCGTTCGATCCCAACCCTATGCACGGGTTCGCGGTGTGCCAAGCGCTCACGACCTGGCTGGGCACGCAGGACAAGACGAATGGCAACCGCGTGGTCTACGCCCGGATTGAGTACAAGCCGGACGGCATGCCATTCGATCTGCCCGTTGACCCGCGTCTGCTAGCAGACCCGAATGACTTGTGAAGCCAAGGCAGGAGACCAACGCTCATGAGCCTGTTCCACTGCGCATGCGGGTTCGCCATTGATGAGCCCGACGAGTACGGCGACCACTTGGAAGCGGCCTTCGCCCGCCTCGACGACATCGGCACCGATGGCCGCGTTCATTTGGAGCTCGCCCGCACGGGACCAGGCAGGCGCACCTGCGCTTGCGGGTTCGTCGCCGATGACGCAGCCGAGTTCAATGATCACATCCTCATGGTGTTCGTCACGCCCGACGGAATCGACAACGACGGCGAGAGGCATGGTTTGGTAGACCCGTCAACGCCCAATCGCTGGTACCCGAGGAAGTCCACCGATGGATAACGGGCAAGAGGTATTGGACCGCGACCTTGCCCCGCTCAGGAACCCTGCGCTCTACCAACCCGGACTGAGCGGGGAAGACGAGCAGACGCTATGCGATATCGCCAACCGCGTGGAGAGGCTGCTCGAATACCATAGCGTGCTCCCTGCCGTGCTTGTGGCGATGCTCCGGGATTACCTGCCGGAACTGAGAGACATGACAGGCGGCCGATGGGAAGGCGTGGGGATTCTCTCGCAGTGCTTCCACCTGTCCGACAAAATTGCGCAGCATATAACCGATGGTAAATGGGCCGCTGGTGATCGCGTCTACTCCGACCCCTATTACCTGAGCCGCGCGCCGCGTCAGACGCTCTGCCGTGCTATGCAGGTGCTAGCGGCAAGAGGGGAAGTTGCGGTGCGTCATGACGGATACTATGTGAGGTCCCGTGATGATAACCTCGGATAGAGAGACCGCCGAAGCCATCGTGTGGCACCTAGACGGCCTGCTCTCCGATAGCCACGTGCTTCCGCCTGGCCTCGCGACAGCGCTCCGGGCCTACCGTACCAAACTGCTGAGGCACTGCGTCGACGAGGCATGGGCACGCGCAGGGAATCGCACGCGCTATGGCAAGCTCGCCGACACCATCGGGCGACACATAGCCGACGGGACATGGAAGCCAGGCGAACGGATGCCGTCCGCCTCATACCTCGCAAAAGAATACTGCGAGAAAAAGAAAACGGTGAAGTGCGCGCTGTTCGTGCTGCACGTCAGGAACCGGCTCGCCCAAGATCGCCAGGCATACTACGTGCTACCGGACTCGGTTTGGCAACGCGAGGACAGGGGAGCTCGCTCGTGATGTGAGGATCTTTATAGGACTCAGGATGCTCGCGGGACGTCCCGAGACGGCGTGCCGCGTCCGTGAACGTCCCTAGGCGCTCGACGTAGGTTGGTCAGCATGAAGAACCAAGCACACTGGGCCGAACGGCTCGCATGCGAGATCCTCGAAGTTCCGCTACCGCGTCGTTGGGCGCACGTCCAGGGAGTGGCGGCGCAAGCCCGGTCCCTTGCGCCGATGCTTGGCGATGACGCCGACCTACTCGAAGCCGCAGCATGGTTGCACGACATTGGGTACGCCCCCAACCTGGCTGCTACCGGCTTCCACCCGCTCGACGGAGCCCGCTACCTGCGGGACGTAGAGAGCGCTGACCCGCGACTGTGCAGCCTGGTCGGTCAGCACTCGTGCGCGGGCATTGAAGCCGAAGAACGCGGCTTGGCTGGCGATCTGTTCCGTAAGTTCCCGCGCGTCGAGGCGGTACTTGAAGACGCTCTCGCGTACTGCGACATGACGACAACGCCGACTGGACACGTGGTGACGGTCCACGCTCGACTCTCCGAGATAGTCGAGCGGTACGGGCCAGGCGCCATCGTCACCCGCTTCATCCGAAAGGCTGAGTCCGATCTCGTTTCGAGCGTTACCCGCACCGAACTCCGGCTCTCCGTCGCGACTATATGATTACTGGCGACGGGTCGCGGCGAAGGTAGTCGGTGATACGCCTGCGCATCGACCGGTCGATCGTGTAACTGGCCAATTCGGACGGTGGCAACCAGCGGACCTCTTTCGACTCATCGCTTGGTGTAGGCTCTCCGCCGAGTGGCTGGGCGGTCAGCACGATAGAGAACTCTTGGCGTGCTTCGCCGTTGCTCGTGTAGAAGATGATGTGCTTCGGGTCTGAATAAATTCCGACTAGACCGGTGACTTCACAGTCAATTCCGGTTTCTTCCCTGGTCTCGCGGACGGCCGCTTGCGCGACTGACTCGCCGAGATCGACCGCCCCACCTGGGAGTGCCCAGTTTCCGTTGTCGGAACGGCGTATCATCAGAATCTCGCCCGCGCCATTGACTACCACCACGCTCACCGCAGGTACCATGCTGTTGGGCTTCGGTGCGTTGGGGTCGTCATGGTAATCGATCTTACCGGGCACGGCTCAGACTCCTTCGTGCGGCGTGGCGCTTTCCCACACGCGCTCGAAGCTTTCAAGGTAAGTGCTAACCATGTCGCCGCCGGGAATCTTGCGCAGGTGGAAGGCGGGCGCATTGCTGGCCATCATGCCATATATGTGCGTGTTCACCAGCAGTTGCTCGTCTGCTCGATAGATCGAGTTGTACAGCGTGGTCCCGTGCAATCGGATCTCGACGTTATCGATCTGCTGCAATGGGCGAAACAATATGATCGCATTCCGAACCTTGCCTGCGATTGCCTCGTCTATGCCCTCATCGTGGCCGCGTCCGGCAACGGCGGGGCTATCGGGATCGCCCAGCAAGATGCGCACCCGGACTCCCGACTTTGCTTTGCCTTCGAGCATCCGCCTGAATCCGGCATCCTCCGCTAGAAACGTAGCAGCGTACACGAGGATGCCGATCTCTCGTTCAGCTTGCTCGAAGAGGTGCTGCCATGTGTCTCTTGAGATGGCCCAGCGTTGCGGGTAGACGGCGACGATCTCGCTCTCAGACGCTGCAACGACCTCGTCACGGTCAAGGGCGTCGGGCCAGATGTAGGCTTCGTCAACGCCGAAGAAGGCCGCGACGGCGTAGCGGTGACGTCGGTAGGGGACCCGGCTCGCCACGATCCACCGTTCGATGGTTTTCGGGTCTACCTCCACGGCTTCAGCGAGCTTGGCAGGAGTCACCCGCCGCTCTAGCAAGAGCGCTCGCAGCCTCTCGTTCGGCATGTCACCCGGACCCGTGGGACGTGATAGGACGGCTTCATCTTAGCGGGGACGTCTCGCACGTCCAACGTATGTCCTACCGCGTAGTGACTGCGTCCTCACCTCTTGTCGCACTCTGGCACATAGCAGCCTTGTCTCCGATGCAAGGCATCAGCCGAAAGAGTGTGATGCACGTTGCCTCATCCCGACTTCATCGCGACTCTCGTCGCCGACAAGCACCGCCAGTGTCCATGCGGTGCGGTGGCCGAGCACGCCCACGGCCTGTGCCGCAAGTGCCAGGCCCGCGTTGCCTGGCACCGCAAGGCCATGCGGACCAGTCGTCGCGGTGCGTGCGGCCTGGCCGCACGCCACGGCCGCACTTTCGTGCGGCTTCTCGCCGACACCATGTCCCGGACCTCGACGAGCAAGGGAGTTGAGAGCTGATGATCGCCGTAGTCCTCATCGTCATCCTCGCACTCGCCGCCGTCGCCCTGGTCCTCTTCGTCGCCCTAGTCGTCGGCATGCGGAGCGAACCCACCTACGACCAACTGAGCAACAGGGCACCAAGCCCGCTCGCTGCTCTGACCCGCCGAATGCTTGGCGTCTCCGTCCGCAAGCCGACCGAAGGCCAGGCCGTCGCCGACCTCGACACGCCCCCTGAGCCATGGTTCGCCGGAGCCGGATACACGCCCACCCATCGCGACAACGAAGGGATGTGATCGACCGAATGGCCATCTCGATCTCGCTCGTTCTCCTCTTCGCCATCGCCGCTTGGGTGCTCTACCGGTACGGCGGCATGAAGCTCTGGCACGCACTGGTATGCATCGCCTTCGGCTTCTACCTGGCAACGAGCAGTATCGCGCCAGAGATCAACACCGTCATAACCAGCATCGTCGGCGCTCTCAGCCGACCACGGCTGAGAGAGCTGACACGTCAGGAGGTGGTCAACACGCCCAACCGCACCAACCACTCGGACGCCGATCTTCAGGAGGCAACCACCCGCCACGACAGCGCGCTAGCCGTCATCCGTCCTATCACGGACGCGCTCAGCCACGATCCCGCTCCTGTGCATCGAGATCGGCGATCTCCGCCGTCGGCTCGCCAGCACGCTCCTTGATCTAACAACCTGAGTCGCAGCCGGCATGGCTACGCTCGGCGCCCACGCAGACGGCGAGCCAGACCCGCTGTACTACCTCCGCGACGAGCTCCAAGCGCTCGGCTTCCTGCCCCGAGATGGCGAGCACCCGCAAACGCGGGAGCGGCCATGAGCACCCGTCGCCCCTCGCGTCGCCAGCTCCGCCGCCGCGCCCGCCAGGCGCACCGCGACGGCTACCAGCCGATGATGGTGCTCAACTCCGGAACGAGTTCCCGAGCAGGCGATCGTCGCCATCGCCCGCGGGTCTGCCGGTACCGTTCCGAACTCACGCCCCTGATCGTCGCCGTCGCGACCACGTTCTCGCCGCGATCATCCTCCACCGCACCCACCACGAGCGCCTGGCCCTGGCTGGCCTTCATCACAGCCGCCATCCCCGCGATTCTCGCGCTACCCCTACCGCAGTGGGCACGCAAGGCATGGGGCGTTTTCGAGCGACCCGCCGAGCGCGTCTACCTTGCCGTGGTTGCGGCGATGCTCGGCGGATGGCTCACAGCGGCGACCGCCATCGGTCTAGGCGTAACCCCGATGCCCGCGCTCGGCGGAGTCTTCACCCTGGCCTGTGGCATCCCGTGGTGGATCAGCCGAAGGCGCCGCTCGAAGGTCCGCGTGGAACGCCAGCTTGAAGCCTGGCCGGACATCGCCCACACGATCGGCCTACCCGGCTCGCAGGTCATGTCCGCGCTGGTCGGCGTCTGGGGATGGCGTGCGCGCGCTCAGGCTCGCACGCGGCCAGACCATCCACGACGTCATCGCGAAGATTCCAGCGATCGAATCCGCGCTAGGCACGCACCGCGGCGCCGTCCGCGTCTACCCAACCGCGGACGACCTCGCCAACCGATGCGAGCTCCGCGTCCTCGACATCGACCCGCACGCCAACGCGATCACGTGGCCAGGTCCATCAGTCAGCAGCATCACCGAGTCCATCGACCTGGGTCCGTTCGAAGATGCCGTACCGTGCCGGGTGCTCTTCCTGCGTCGGCACGTCCTGTTCGGGGGAGCGACTGGCGCCGGCAAGAGCGGCGGCTTGAACGTCCTGATGGGCAACCTGGCCGCGTGCGAAGACGTGGTCATCTGGGCCATCGACCTCAAGAAGGGCATGGAGCTAGGCCCGTGGGCATCGTGCCGCGACCGCCTGGCCACCACGCCCGAAGAGGCCAAGACTCTCCTAGCCGACGCCGTGAAGATCCTCGAAGCCCGCGCCAACCACCTATCCGAGCGTGGCGAGCGCGTCTGGGAACCCTCGCCCGACATGCCCGCGCTAGTCATCATCGTCGATGAGTACGCCGAGCTCGCCGACGACGCCCCCGAAGCCATCAAGCACGCCGACTCGATCGCCCGACGCGGTCGCGCCGTCGCCGTGAACCTCGTTGCCGCGACCCAGCGGCCAACCCAGAAGGCCATGGGGCAAGGCGCGGTGCGCTCGCAAATGGACGTGCGGATCAGCTTCCGTGTCCGCGAGCGCAAGGACGTCGATCTCATCCTTGGCCAAGGCATGCTCGCCGCAGGCTGGCACGCCCACACGCTCAACGCACCCGGCAAGTTCCTAGTCGCCGCCGCAGAGCACGACACCCCCAAGCGCGCCCGTGCCTACCTCATCACCGACCAGGCCGTAGCGGGCACAGTGGCGACGTATAGCCGACTCCCGCCCGCCGCTCGATTCGATCTCTCAGCAAGCCCTCAATCAAGACCATTGGGCAGAACGGTCCGTGGCCAGTCTCCTACCCGCCCCCGTCCCCGTGGACGACGACGAAGACTCCGGCGACGCGCCAGAGGTCGTCCTATGGGCCGCACTAGTGCTCGCCCCACCAGACGGAACCACGGTGCCCGACCTCATGGCAGAGACCGGCATGAGCCGCCCATGGGTGTACCTCCGCCTACGCGAACTCGCCGACCGAGGCCAGGTCATCCAAGTCAGTCGCGGACGGTGGCGAGCCGCCGCGAGTGACACACCGTGATTGTCTACGTCTACTCGTCTACGCGCGTCTGCACGTTATGGCCGGTAAACGTGGCATTAGACGAAGACGTAGACAACTACCCAACGTAACGACACTAAGGAGTCGCCAGACGATCGCCAGCCCCACGACCAGATGGAGGTGATGCACTTTTGCACTGGCTGCGTCCCCAACACTTGACGCGGGCGCGGCACCACGGCGGCGGGCCGATGAAAGTGGATGCCGCCAGACACGTCACGGGCCTGGACCAGGTCCCCGGCAGCGCCCGACATCTCCGACCGGACGCTACCCTCCGAAGGCTCCCCTTCCACTAGCCATTGACGACGCGTTCCCCGCGCGGCGGCTGCAGCGGTGCCACCACCCGCTCGAAGAACGGCGCCAGATCCTCCCCCGCCTTGTACAGGTAACGGGTGAGCTCGGTGGCCCGGGCCACAACCTTCGGATCGGTGATCTTAACGGCACCCGCGAGTTCACCGTCATCGTCGTACAGGATCTGGTAGAGGACCGACGGCCCGAGCGTGATCAGTTCCGGTAGCTCGGCCTCGGCCTCGAACTCCCGGACAAGGTCCGCTGTTGCCACCCGGATAAGCTCGCCGCACTCGGCACGCAACTTCAGCCCGTGCAGTTCCCACTGCAGGTAAGGGCTGATGGGCTCCTCCACCACCCGCAGCCGGTACAGCTCAATGCCGAAGTCGCTCACCTTGGCCTGAAACTCCGCGACGGACGCGCGCCTGCCCTCGCTTAGTTCCAGCGCCCGATCCCAGTCGCCGCGCGCGAACGCCTCCCAGCTCCCGAAGCCAGGCTCCCGGAAGTACTGGCGCCGCTCGAGCTTCCAGGACTCCTGGCCTCCGATGGTCCACTCCACGGCCCTGAAGTCCGCCTTGTAGTCAGCCAGGGACAAGCGCTCGCCCGCCAGGTCACTTGGGCTCAGCGGCTCAGGCATCTGGGATGTCCGGCTTCGCCGCGATGAGCATGCTGCGCGGGATCACCACGACGCGCTCGCCGGCGGCGACGGTCACGTCGTCTGGCAGGCGCCCGGTATATGCTCTCGTGGCATCTGGGCCGACCACTGCGATGTCCCCGTTGCTCAGCTCCCAGATATCCGGGCAGCCATCGCGGTCATAGCTCTCGCCCAGCTCTTTCGCCGACTTGCCGAGCCGCCGCCTGAACGATGCGGAAGTATCGGCCTCCCAACTTCGTGCCACTTCGCTTCCCTCCACAGGGCCGACACGCTGAGGATACATACGGTCACGCAGGTCGTTCAAGTCATTACCAGCCACGTATCGGGCTGGATACGCAAGTCTCACCACGTAGCCGTGTGCCCGCATGGAACCCGGGAACCCGACTGCCGGGTTCCAAACAAAGGGCCAGGGTTGTAACGGCTTGCGGGATCGGCACGGCGGGTCTCGTCAGCGGTCCCGCTTGGCGAACGAGGCGTCTTCGAGGTCGTGCGCAGACTGTGCCGCGCGGCGCAGGCGGCGGGATCGCAGGAAGTAGGTGACGGTGTGCATGTCGGTGCCGGGGCCAGCCCGCCGGTCCCGGACCCACGGCCGGGAGGGGGTCTCGCCCTCGTGCCACAGGGCGAGGAACTCCCGGCGTCCGGTGCTGATGCGCGACTTGAAGGTGGCGTAGGAGATGCCGAGGGCATCGGCTGCTCGCTGGTAGTCATCGTGGGCGGCCAGTGCCGCCAGGGCCTCGCGGTGTACCGGGCGCAAGCACGGCCAGATCTGGGCGAGGGCGAGCCGCTCAATGAGCTTGTCCTCCGGGCCGTCGGCGGGTGCGGCAACGTGCCGCCAGTACCGCTCGAACCCTCGCCAGGGTCCAGGCCCGTCGTGGGCGCGGCCAAGGAACTGCCGGCGGGCGTCTGCGTGCTCGGCTATGGCCTTCCACCCAGCCTGGATCAGATCGCCAGCTCCGGGTGGCTGCTCGGCGGCGTACAGGTGCTCGGCGATCGCGGACCAGGCCACCTCGAACCGCACGGGCAGCTCGGTGCCGCCATGCCACCGCTTGCGGCGGGCCGCGAAGTACGCCAGCCGGGTCAGGCTGTCCAGGGTGTAGCCATGCCGCAGTTCCGTGCCGGCTGCGGTGCCGGCGGCGGGGGCACTCATGCCGTGAGCGGGCCGTCTTGCCTGCCCGGCTTGGGAAATTGCGCCCAGACGACCTTCCCCGTTCCCTCCCCAGGCGGATAGTAGAACCCCCAGCGCGAGAGCGCGGCCACAAGCTGAAGGCCGCGCCCAGATTCGTCCCAGGTTCCCGGCTCGGCAACCACCGGCGGGATGACCGTCGCGTCCCACACCAAGACGAACAGCGTGTCCCCGCCCCCGATCGCCCAGACCCGGACCGGCGGGCGAGGACCGCTCCACGTGGCCGCGCGAGTCACGTTGACGGCATTGGCAACCAACTCGCCCATGACGAGCTCAACGTCATCAGCGGGGACGCGCAGATGCCACGCGGCGTCCCCAGGCGGCGGAAGCGGCGGCATAGGAGGCACGGGCAGCCTGCGGGCTGTCACGGGTGCGTTAGCGGCATACGGGTGCATGGCTTGGTTCCCTTGCGACTGGGGGTGTCCGGGAGACCACGCGCCCCTGACAGCCGATCGTCATAACCCGCAATGCAATTGCGTGAAACGAAGCCTCATCCGTTCCCGGAGGGCCGCGTGATCCGTGAAACCTAGCCTGTCACGGGTAATCGATAATAAGATCGTGGTCAGGTTTCATCACCACGGAAATGCCACAGCATCCACGATAGGAAGGTGATTCCACGTGCCTCCACGATCCCAGGCCCGGAGTCCCGAGAACGATCCCGCTGCGCTCCTCGGCGATGAACTGCGGGAACTGCGGAAAGAGGCGGGCTATCGCAGCCAGGACGACGTAGCCCTGATCCTCAGCGTCGATCGCAGTGTCATTGGCAAGGCCGAGACAGGTGATCAGCCACCCACACCGGAAGTCTTCACGACCCTGCTCGACACCTATCAGGTCACCGGACGACTCAGGCGCGTCTACGAAAGGCTCGCCATTGTCGCCCGCGCCAGGGAAGATCCCGGAAGGTTGCGCGTCATCCCCTGGTACGAGACCGAGGCCAAGGGCCACACGCTGAGGTACTGGGCGCCAACGATCGTGCCCGGCATCGGCCAGACGCGGGCCTACGCCGCCGAGCTGTACCGCGCACTAGGCCACGACGAGCGTAAGGTCGCCGAGCTAGTCGAGCTAAGGATCAGCCGCCAGGCGATCTTGACGCGCGATGACCCGCCCGACACCACGATCTTGCTCTGGAAGCCCGTGCTGCACCACCAGATCGGGACCGCCGAGACCATGTCCGAGCAACTAGCGCACCTTCTCGAGCTGTCCAGCAAGGCCGTGATCCAGATCGTGCCCGGTAGCCTGGGAGCCAACGCGGGACTCGGTGGCCCGATCGGTCTCGCGGCCACCGACGACGCGCCCGAACTGCTGGTCATCGAAGCGCTCGTCGAGGACCAGGTCACGAATAACTCGGTGCCGGTCCGCAAGGCGTCGACTACCTTTAACCGTGTCCGGGGCGATGCGCTGAACGTCCACGAGTCCCGGGTACGGCTCACGAAGGCGATGGAGAGATGGCAGAGCTAACCCCTAGCTGGCGCAAGTCCAGCTACAGCGTCAGCAGCGGCGGTGCGAACTGCGTCGAGACCGGAAGCGTCGCCGGCGCGGTCCTCATCCGCGACACTAAGGACCGTGGAAACGGCCCGGTCCTGCGGGTCACCCTCGGCGACTGGGAGCGGTTCACGACGTCGATCAAGCGCTAGCGCGGCTAGCGAGCAACGCGCCCCGGCAGGCCCATCCTGATCGGGGCCTTGCTGTCCGTACGTAAACGCGCAAGTCCTTTCAGATCGCCCCTAAGATGAGCCTCTGAGGTAGCAGCACAGGGAAGGCGTCGTGGCGGGTCAGGGCCAGGTACTGCTGAGGGACCTCGTCTCGATCCCGGATGCGGTGCATGATGGCGACTTCGTCCTTGCCCTCTCGAAGGGTGTCGGGCGCAAGGACACGATCACCAGCTACGTCGTCACCGACGCGCTGGCCGCCAACTTCGACAAGGCGCTCGGCCTTATCAAGTCAGCGCTTGAGACAGGGTCCTCTAGGGCTGCATACCTGGACGGCTCGTTCGGCTCGGGGAAGAGCCACTTCATGGCGGTGCTGCATGCGATCTTGTCCGGCGACGCAGACGCGCGCGGGAAGAAGAGCCTCGCGGACGTCGTCATCAAGCATGACGGCTGGCTCAAGGGGCGAAAGTTCCTGCTCGTGACCTACCACCTGCCCGACTCGCAGTCCCTGGACTCGGCGATCCTCGGCGGGTACGTCAAGCATGTCACCGACGAGCACCCCGGCAAGCCGCTGCCCGCCGTCTACATCGATGATGACCTCATCGCCGACGCCCGCAATGACCGCGGTCGGCTGGGCGACGAGCAGTTCATCAGCCAGTTCCCGGGCGCGGACGAGGAGTGGGGCACGGCCGCCTGGGACTCCGCCAGCCTCGACGTGGCGCTCAGCGAGCCGCCCGGCGGGCCGGAGCGACGCCGCCTCATCGGCGACCTTCTAGCCGGGCCGTACTCGCGGTACGTGAAAGCGGTCCGCGCCGACCAGGAGTCCTACATCACCCTGGACGAGGGCCTGTCGGTCATCAGCAAGCACGCGAAGGACGTCCTCGGCTACGACGCGGTCGTGCTGCTGCTTGACGAGCTCGTCCTCTGGCTCGCCGGGTACATCGGCAGCCCCACGAAGGTCAGCCTGGAGGCGCAGAAGGTCTCCAAGCTCGTCGAGTCCGCCGAGCATGAGCGGCCCGCCCCGATCATCAGCTTCGTGCCCCGCCAGCGCGACCTGCGGCAGCTCGTCAGCGCGTCCGCTGCCGGCAACGAGGTTACCAGCCTCTTCGACACGCTCAAGTACTGGGACGGCCGCTTCGAGCACATCGTGCTCGAGGACGGCAACCTCCCCGCCATCGCGCACGAGCGCCTGCTGGCGCCCAAGGACGAGGCAGCGAGGCAGGCGCTGGCCGACGCGTTCGGCAAGTCGGCTGCGATGGCGCAGCGGGACTGGGACATCCTGCTGGACTCCCACGGCGACAAGGGGGACCGCGAGGGATTCCGGCTCACTTACCCGTTCAGCCCGGCCTTCGTCCACGCGATGGTGGACATCTCCAGCGCGCTGCAGCGCGAGCGCACCGCGCTCAAGCTCATGCAGCAACTCCTCGTCGACTACCGGGACACGCTGCCGGTCGGCCAGCTCATGCCGCTCGGCGCGATCTTCGACGTCCTAGCCCAGGGAGCCGACCGGCCAGGTCGTCCAAAGTGGCCAGTAGCTTGCCATTGGGGCTGACCGCCATCGTGTGCACTCCAGCGCTGCTAAGCACTAGGGCGCTGCCCTTGCCCGCAGGGAGGGCGCTGCCGGTAGGCTTGCCGGTAACCGGGTTCCACAGCCACACCGGGCCGCGGCCGTCTTGGGCCTCTACCTCCAGGCGCGTGCCGCTAGAGTCGGACACGACGATGACCTGCTGGTCAGTGCTGTCCGTGTCATCGGGAACTGAATTCCCGACGGGCCGGGCGGTGTACGGGTCCCACTGCTGCGTCGTCTGGTCGTCGGTGGTGATCGTCAGGTCGGTGCCGTCGGAGTTGAACGTTATCGTCGACACGCCGCCGCCCTGGGTGTCGGCGGGGATGGATGGGCCGACAGGCTGGCCTGTGGCCCAGTCCCATAGCCGTGCCCTGCCGCTTTCGACGCCCACGGCCAGGAGCTTGCCATCGGGGCTGAACGCCAGGGCGGACACGCCCGAGCCGACGGGGACGGGCTTACTGATGGGCTGGCCGGTACCTGGGTTCCATAGCACAGCTTGGCGTTGCAGGGGAAGTAGCGCAGTACTGCAGGAAGAACGGCCCGGCGCAGGCGTCGTGGCAGTAGAAGTACCACTGGGTGACCACCCGGCTTTCGCGCGTGATCCACGGGTAGGACTTCTCCTCCGCGTCGCGGCGCCGGCGTTGACAGCGCTGGTATCGGTGGTGATGGGCTGCCCGATCTCGACCGGGCGGGATGGCGAGGCCACATTCCAGATGCCTGTCGTCCCGCTGTAGTACCCGACGGCCAGCGTGCCGCCATCCGGGCTGAAGGCCAGCGAGTTGACCATCTCGTTGATGCTCAAGTCGACAGCTGTTCAGCCGACTGCCACAGCCATCTACGGTCGCTGGCTTGCCACCAGTGCCGGGCACGGATTCGGGCACACGGCCCGGGGCGTATGGGACCTGCCCGGCGAGGGCGGCCTGCTGGGCGGTCACCCTGAAGTTGGCTGGAGTCTTCTCTACTGTCGCCTGTATCGATCCTGCGTCAGCCCTCGTCAGCAGCGCCACCCGCAACGCGAGCCGCTGCAGTGGTGCCGGGCCCGGCGAGAAGATGATGCATGGCCACGACGCCGCCCCCGGCATCGACTCCAGTCCCTGCCGCCCTGCGGGCCGGACATGACTGTCGGCTTCAATCAAGTCGGCTACGGCTACGAGATGGCGACATTTCCGTCGCGGATTCCGCTAACCGCGCGTAACACGGTGACCGTTACCGGGTCACTGCCGGATAGCAGTGGCTATGACGACCTCTGCTTGGGTGCCGTGGAGGGAACTGAGGACATCGGCTACATGGCACTGTTTTGCAATACTAGCCAGTGGTACATCTGGCAGGTGACCGGACTCGGCACGAGCAGCGTCGTTTTGGGCAGGCAAGTGGCCACGAACTCCTTCCCGCTCAGTAGCGGCGACTCATATTCCGTGTCACTTTCCTTCCGGGCTGGGACCGCTACGATGACGCTCAACCTCACAACGGGATCGGGCAGCCCGCTGACCCATGACTTTCCCGTCACGCCGTTCGTACCGCTCACGGCCGGATTCGCCGTCAACATCGGCTACGCGGGCCTGAGCGCGGACTTCCCCACGGTCAGTGGATTCATCTACGCCCCCTCCTAGCTTGGCTTAGCTAGCCGATCCGGGAAGTTCGTCCGCACCGCCCGCCACTACCGCACCATCGAGATGGACTACCGGGAAATATTCCAGTACTTCCGGCCCGATTTTGCCTCGATGCGAAAGGGGGTAGCTCCTTTGGAGTGAGGTGGCCGGTCAGGCGCCGAGTTTGTACTGACCCTGCTTGATGCCGGGATGATCGCCGGTGCGAGGCGATGACCCGGGCCTCTTGCTGGTCCTAGCCCACGCCTCTTCCGCGCTGATGCGATCCAGGATCCGCGAGCGCAACCACCGACAGTCCCCGCACAGGCACACCTGCATCCCCAGATGAAAGCCTCATCCAGACATACAGAACAAACTATGATATATAGCTATATAATCACACAAGTTATCAGGAGTTGCATAACCGGGCACCTGGGAAGACGCCGCGGCACCGGTACAGGCCCCTCCGTCGCACCCGGCGGCCGACTCACCGCCTGACAACCTGCAAAACGCATCAAGCGTCGCCGTCACCGGCGCGGGCAGCGGTGAACATCGGGTCAGCATCCGCCGTCGCGGCAAGGAGTGCCCTGAACGCGGCGGCGCTCGCGAAACCGGAGCGTGCGGCGCGCTGGATCCATGCTGCCCACGCAGGCTTGGCGCAACTAGATGCAACTTTTGTCCAATACATGGCCTATGACTAGTTTGTTACCACTTGGGCGTATCGTGCTCGTGTTCGGCTGAGAGTCTGGGGTGGGCATGTTCGGGAATGGGATGGCGGCCGCGCTCGCGCTGCGGGCAAGGATTCTGGAGAGCGTCGGGGCTGAGACGGCACCAGCGGCAGACGAATCCGTGGCGGCATGGCAGACGGGGCCGGTGACGACGTACCTCGCCGTCGAGGCGGGGGCGGAGGCCACTCCTGACCTGGCTGTGCTTCGTGTCGTCACGCCGGCGGGGACCGCCGGGGACATGGGAGCGGCGCTCGGGCGGTGCGGCGCGCTCAACGCGCTCGGGGGGACCAGCCGGTGGACAGCCGGGCCGGCCGGTCCCGGCTTGGACGGCTGGTCCGTGCGGGCCAGCTGCACCTTCACGGTCGGGCCGCATAACGCCACCGCGCTGGAGCCGTTCATCCTTGCCTGCGTCCGCGAGCAGGCAGCCGCCGTGGCGCACGCCGTCACTGGTGAGGCGCGGCCAGCGACCCCGGTCCCCCGCCCCGAGCACGCCGGGCAGGCGCTGGGGTACGCGCTGAAGGCGGCGTTCCGGCAACTGGTGGCGGAGATGCTCAAGGCGGGCACGGGCGCGTGGCTCAGCGCGAGCGAGCAGGATGAGGACGGGCCGGACCTGACGTGCGAGATGCCGTCCTGCTGGGATGCCTACCCCGACGGCGCGATCTCCCACCTGAACGAGGCTCGCCTGCCGACCGCCCTGGTCGAGGCGGCCGCGGCCCGCATGGCCTGCTGATCATGATGCGCGTGCACGGCGGTGCCGGCGATGATCGGCTGGGCGATGTCAACGCGCTGAACCTCCTGGGCTTCGAGGCCGCCAGCGGCACCCATAATGTCGGTGCCTGGTGCCTGCGCGGGGATGACGCGGTGTACGTCGTCCGCCTCCCCGCAGGGCTAGCGGGCCTGGCCGGCGACATGGGTGCCGTCATGCGCGAGGTCCTGCTCACCCTGGCCCGCCAGGCGCTGCTGGCCCGGCGGGTGCTGCTGGATGAGGATGACCTCACGGACCCGGACCGGGACTCGCGCGTGGGACTCGCGGCCCCCGACGCGCCCCGAGGGCTCGCCTGGGGCGAGACGGGCGAGGGCCGCAACATCGGGGCGGAGGTGCTGGCCGAGATCTACGGCGCGTGCGTGGGCGGGGACGCCGCCTGGGCGGACCCGTGGCCCGGCGGGTTCACGTGGTGGCCGTACCAGCAGGCGCAGGTGGTGACCGCCGTCCCGTACGGCGGGGCTAACGGGGACGGCGCTGTCGTGCACATCGCCACCCAGGTACGCCGTGACGTCACGGCGACCCCGGAGTCGCTTGAGGCCATCGCCGGGCTGAACGCGGAGCTGTCCCAGTCGGCGCTCGTGCTGCGCGAGGACGGCGGCCTGGACCTTGCCTGCCGTATCTTCCTGCATGAGGGGATCCGGTGGTGGGCGTCCAGGTGGGCGCAGACCGTTGCCGCCGACCAGTTCGTCACCGCCCGCGATCTCGGCGAGGGCCTAGCGGGCCTTGGCACGCCCGCCGCGTCAGCGCACCCGGCCTCGGGTCCCCGGCCGGAGCCTGACGAGCTGTTCGGCATCCGGGAGGACTACCTGATCCCCGCCGCGGCGAAGGTCCAGGCGGGCCTGCACAGCCTGGTGCCCCTGGTCGCTGTCACCGGGCAGTACACCCTGCCGCATGAGCTGTCGGCCGATGACCAGGGCGGCCTTGCCTTCACGTGGCACGTGTCCGGGGGTCATCATGCGCCGGGCACCGAGCCGGCCGTCCGGGTGACGGTCAGCCGGGGCGAGTCACCCGCGGGCATCGGGTGGCTGGTGCGCAGCAGCGTGCCGGTCGCCGGGGACGCCGGGACCAGGACCCGGTGGTGCAGCCACCGCAACGCCGCGCTGTTCGACAGCTCAGGCAGTGACGACCAGACGGCTGCCGGCGGCTGGGGCACCATGGGCGACGGGACGTGCTGCCTGACGACGTGGCTGTCCCCGCACTTCGCCCGCGACGAGGTGAATGAGGCGGCCGAGCTGTCGCTGCTGTACTCGGCGCTGCTGTCCTTCACCCAGTCCGATACACGGCCGGGCGAGCAGGACGGCTTCCCGTCTGGCTGGCACGCCCGGATGCTGCCCGTCCAGATGGAGGACGAGGGCCTGGAGCGGGGCGACGACGGCACGTTCACCTTCAAGGCTGGCGATAGCCGGGCCCGGTTCGAGGTCGAGTACGTGAAATTCGGGCCGAACCGCATCGAGTCCGCGCTGTGGATGCACGACCCGCACTGCATGCGGATCTCCGGCACCGTCCCGGACCCCGACGTGAAGGCCCTCGCCGTGGACGACGACGTCATCGGCTCCTGGACCCGCTACCGCGACGCCGTTGCCTACGAGGTCGTCCTGCCGCCGATCCCGTCGGCATGGCCCGGCTCCTTCATGCTCGAGGAGACGCTGTCATGGCTCGGCCGCCACGTCATCGGGCACGTCCAGGCAGCGATCGGGCAGTGAGGAACGCCGATGTTCGGTAACGGGCTGGCGGCCGCCGCAGGGCTGCGCGCGCGGGTCCTGGAGCTCCTTGGCGCCGAGCCGGAGTGGATCGATGGCGAGCACGAGCACACGCAGATGATCTGGAAGCCTGGCCTGCCCACGACGTTCTTCACCATCCGGCCGGCCTCGGAGGAGACCCCGGACCTCGGGGTCCTGCGCGTGGAGACGCCGGTGGCGGCCGCCGAGGACGAGGCCGCGGCGCTGGAGTACTGCGCCACCACGGGCGCGCTGTCGAACCGGTGGGCCGTAGTCGCGCGCGGGGACGCCCTGGGGAGCATGCAGCTTTCCTGCTCATTCGTGGTCGGGCCGCACAACGTAGACGCCCTGGCCGGCTACGCCGCCTGGTGCGTCCGCGAGCAGGTCGCCCAGGCGTCCGCCGCCCTCTGGAACGACGTCATCGGCCAGGTGAACGGCGGCCACTGGAGCTTCCCGCAGTTCGAGGGCAGGGACCGCGACGACCCCGCAGCATGGAATGAGGCCGTCCGGCACCTTGACCACCTCGTCCGCCCCAGCACGGACCTGCCCAGCGACCGGCTCCTGGAGGAAATGCGCGGCGCGCTCGACGGCCTGCTGCGGCAGATGCGGGCCGATGGCACGGGAGAGTGGCCCGTCTCCGAAGATCGTGGCGACGACGGCTTCCTGCTGGAGATGCCGCTGTCCTGGCAGGAATACCCGGACGGGGTGACCGCCGCGTCGGGCGATCGCCCGCTGCCCACCGCGTCGGTTTCGGTCATGCCTGTCAGTCACCCGGGCCTCGGGAACGGACTGGGCATATCGCTGATCATCTCGCGGCATCTCGCCGCGGTTCCCGGGGACGAGGCCGCGGCCACCGTGAACAGGCTCAACCAGCTGGACGCGGAGCAACCGGGGACGACGCATGGCATCGACGGGTGGTCGATGCCGGACCCCGGCCCGATGTACTACCTGTTCCTCCCGGCGGTGCTGGCCGAGAAGGCCGGTGCCCAGGTCATCGACCTGGCCTTCGTCATGCGGGAGATCCTGCTGACGGTGGCCGGCGAGCTCGACGTGGAGGCATGCCTGTCCCCATTCCGTCCCGCCCGGCATAGGTGGGATGGGCATACGCGGAAGCAGCCGGCACGGATCGTTCGGGACGAAGTTTCCTTTTGCTCGAGTGGGATGAGGAGCCATGACTGATCAGCCCAGCGGGTGGGACGCCTATGAGGATGCCGTGGTCCGGATCGAGGCACCCGGCGGGGCGATCTGGGTGCGGCGCATGCCGATCTTGCAGACCACCGGGGAGTATCCGGACCCGGAAGGCCGCACGATCTATGTGATCACGGCGCATAACCCGGGCGGACGGCTGGCTCCTGACGCGGAGAATGCCGCAGCTCAGGCGCGGCTCGTAGCGGAGCTTGGCCGGCGAGGGCTGACCTGGTGGCCTGCCGCCGGAGGGGATCCGACGTGGTCGCATGTTGAGGCGAGCGCCGCGGTGGCCGGAATCCAGGCGGCAGATGCCGTCGCCCTGGGCGCTCAGTTCGGGCAAGAGGCGATCTTCGCGCTCACGCCGCGCTATCGCCAGGTTCTGGGCTGCACCGGGATGCGGGTCGCGTCGACGGGATGGTCCGTCGAGCCGGAGCCTGACGTCGCCGCGGCAGCCGATGAGCGCTGGCTGCCTGCCTGGGTGACTGCCGCTGCCGAAAAGAACGAGGATGCTCGTGATGCCGACGGCAGCGAACCCCCTGTCGATCGCCCCGCTGAGCTCACGAAGGCCCCGGCTATGGAGAGAGCTGCCGCACCAGTGACGTCCGCGGTGGCGGTGGGAACTGCGGGTGAAGACGGGGACGAAGACGAAGACGAAGAGGAGGCATACGAGTCTGTCTCTATCTGCGAAGAGAACTTCCTGACCGGCGAGAGAGCAGCGGCCTACGCCCCTCTTCTGGACCGGGCCAGCCGGGCTACCGGCCTGCTCTGCACCATCCGCCACGAGGAAGACGATGAGGTGATCACGCTCCACGGCGACGGCAAGGGCGGTGTAGCCATAGGAGGGAGCACCTTTCTCGCCTGCCAGGCTCTCGACGGAGCGCAAGCCCCGTGGTGACCTTACTTCCTGAAGATCATGTCGTCAGCGGACCTGACCCTCTGCTCTCCAACGGCAACGCTTGACCTGGACGCAGAGGCGTTGGCGCCCACGAGGACCATCACCAGCGCCGGGTCGGGCGGGTGAGTCGGCCAGAGGAGCAGTTCCTCCCGCCAGGCGATCACATGCAGGTCGTATCCCCGAAGCCTGCCGCCAGCGCGTTTCGAGAGTTACAGAGGTTGAATTGCGAGGATTCCTGTAGGCGCGCTGGTAGTTGTTGCGTCTCGGCTATCTGTTATTGACTGGCGGCTTTGGGCTTGGGCGCGCTCGTCGGCAACGTCATTGATAATCTAAGTCTTCGCTTTTACCCGGCCGGCCAGCCCGTGGCCGGGAAGCGCAGCGGCAGTGGGGGTCTCCCCAAGGGCGCTTGCAGCCGGAGCAGGCTGCGACTTGTAACGCAAAGGCGAGCCGCTCGGGGGAACGGCGCTCGAGAGGACGGACCCGGCTGTCCACGAATAACTTGGTGGGCAGCCAGGTCGCCGACCTCGGAGCGCAGCAAGGAAAATGTCGTGGAGGCCGCGGCAATCCTGGGGCATCCTTGTTTCGCGCGGAACTACGAAGAGGGCCAGCCCTAGAGCGCATGATGCGCCCTGGCCTAGAAGCGAACTTGCTGCAGGAGATCGGCGACGTCGTCGTCGCCACGGTCGAGATAGGCATCGATTATCTCGGTGGCAGAAGAGCCTTCCGGTAGGCCTACCGTGAGGGCGAGGTCCGGCCATGCGTCCGCCTCATCGGTGGTGTCGCATCCGACCAGGCCCAGCGCCCTAGCCATTGGGGTGGTCCAGCGGGTAGCCACGAGGCGGATGTCGAACGACAGGTCGGCACCGACCACCAGGAACACCTGCTGGCCGACCACGAGGTTCCGTTTGATGAGGAAGCGCTGAATGGTGCCGAAGGCGGGCTGCAGGCTTACCCAGCTGAACAGTTGTGGTCCGAGCGGTGAGCTGAGCTGACAAGACGAGCCGCGCGGCACGCTGATCAAGGCGGCGAGCGCTACGGGTGCGGGCGAGCCACTGCCGCGCATGTGCTCGCTCGTGATAGTGACTCGATACAGCCACCTAGTGTCACCCTGGTAGAGGCGCGGCGTCTCTAGCAGGCCCTTGCTGCTCGCTTTCTGCGTTGCGGCGAAGCGGACGATGCCGCCACTGGATTCGAAAGGGGGTGCGTCGGCGTAGGCGCGGACGCTGCTCTCCGCGACGCTGAACTTGCTGGTGATGCTCCTGATGAGCAGGTCGATGGGGATCTCGCCCCCGACGCCCTCGAGTTCCTGGCGGATCTGGTCCCTGATGGTGCTGTAGGCCCCCATGCCCCACTCGGTCAGCGCCCACGTATCGCGATCGACCCGCATCAAGCGCTTATCCAGCGCAAGGGCGTTCCTGAAGGATGCCAGCGAATGGCCGCCGGGCAGGTGATCGAGGATCTCTTGCGCGGAAAGCGGCGAGCCGGTGGCAGATAGCACGGCAGAGGCCCGGTCGCCGATCGTGCTGGCTTTGGTGAACACGCGATCACCGTGAACTTCATAGCCGCAGTAGGCAAGCCAGTTCCGGGCGGCCTCATCCGGATCGGCGACGCTCTGGTTACCGAGTAGCAGGGGGAAGCCGGCCATCGCGACCACCCCGTGCGTGTCGGCGTTCTGCTGCAGCCAGCTACTGGTCTCCGCCTTGGCGGCCTCGACGGTGGGAGCAGCACACCAGTCGTCCGCGATCTCGTAGGCGGCATCGAGTCTGCTCAGCATCCGCCAGGCGGGCTCTGCCACGGACTCGACCTCCTCGGCAAGTGAGGGAATCCGTCGGAGCAGGTCGCTGAGAGGAAGCAACGTGCCGATCAGTTCCCGGACCTCGGCGGCGGCCCAGTCGAGCGGAGTGTCGTTCTGGAGGACATGGACCAGCGCAGCACGCGCATCTCTCTCGAGCTGTCGAATTCGCTCGCGAGTCTTCCCCCAGGACTGTCCGATCTGATCGAGGGTCTCCGGCTCAGCGGCGAAGGTCCTCCGAGAGAAGATCTCGATGGCCCGGTCGTGATCGCTCAGGCCATCGAGTGCCGCCTCCAGCAGTTCCGCGATCTCTAGCGCGTCCCCGTCTTCTTCGCCGTCGTCAGTCTCCTCGCCTTCTTCGCCTTCCTCCCACTCCTCTTCCTGTCCGTCGTCCTCTTCGCTGTCAGCCGGGCGGACAGTCGCGGTGCCGAGCGTCAGTAGTCGCGCCTGGATCTTGTCTAGGACGGTGTCAAGGCCGTCGTGTGCGCCGTTATCGTCGGGATCGAGGCGGATGGCCTTGTGGTACGACGATGCCGCCTCGGCGAGGCGGTCGAGTCCCTGGAGGGTGTCTCCGAGGTAGCGGTATGCGTCAGGGTGCTTCGGGTCGAGGCGCACCACCTGCGTGAACTCTGCTGTGGCTTCCCCGAAGCTCCTCTGGGCGTACAGCGCGACCCCGAGGTTAAAGCGAAGCACAGGGTCATCGGCGTTCATTTTAATCGTCGTACGGAACAATTCTTCGGCCTTGGCGAAATCCTTCCGAGCCAACTGGACCAGCCCGAGCCCGTTATGCGAAGGTATATGGCCAGGATCCAGCCGGATGGCCTCGTGATACGATTCTGCTGCGTGGTCGAGCAACCCTAGCTTCCGGCGTGCGTGCCCTAGGGAAGTATGCGCGCGAGTGTTCTCCGGGCTGACTCCAATAGCCGTGCGGTATGCGTTGCAAGCGGTGACTTGATCGCCCTTGTTCTGGAGCGTGCCCCCGAGGGCGATGAGCGCATCCGTCAGTTCGTCGAGCGTTCGGTAGTCGCGTTCCTCTAGACATTCGCGGTAGGCGTGTAGCGCCTCGTCGAACCGTTCCTGCTCCGCAAGGAGTCGGCCGAGGCGTAGGAGCAGCGGGGCTGGCACGTTGGCCATTTCGAGCGCTGCGCACAGGGCCGCCTCGGCTTCTGCGGGACGCCCCAGGCCTACCAGGGTGTCGGCCAGATCGGCGAGTGCGTCAACTGCGGTCAGATCGCCCCACGCCAAGTCCCACGACCCGCCACCGGAGGCGTACGCCTCGATGGCCTCGTCGAATCGCTCCGCCGTCGCCAGGAAGTGCCCGTAGGCCACCTGAATGCCCGAAACACCCTTCTCGTCACGGTAGGCGACCGCTACGAGTTCGGGGCGGTCGATCTTCGTCAGGCGGACCGCGAGCCCGGTGAACAATTCAATGTCTCCCTCTGCGCGGCGCACCGCCTCTATCGCGGCACAGTACTCTTCGGCTGCCTCGGCGGTCCTGCCGAGGCCGTTCAGGAGGTCCCCGAGATCACGCCGTGCGGGCGCGTCATCCGGGTGCAGGAACTTCGCCCACCGGTAGGCGGCCTCGGCCGCCGCCTGCTGCAGTTGCCCGCGGTCGGCTGCCTTCAAGTCGCCCCGGAAGCGGGCATACGCCGCGACATCGTCCGGCCCGACACTGATTGGCTTGGCCCTTGCGGCCTCCCGAAGGCCACGCAAAGCGCTGGACAGGGTCGCGTCGCGGGAGCCGAGCAGGATCGCCTTGAGATAGGTGTCGGCAGCAGCGTCATGCGGGCTGAGAGCCACCGCACGGGCCTGCTCGCCCGGGTCGTCGAACATCCTGCCCACCTTGTCGCGAGTCCGTAGCTCCTTGCAGCCGGATCGTGTTCTATGTTGCCAAACAAGACTAGATGTAAATTTTAGTCCGTTTCATGCAGCGGATGCCAGAGTTGCTGAATGTTGCTACAAGGTCAGCTGCGGCAAGACTCAATAGTCGAGATTGAAGATGTCAGGGCGACTGTCGGGCGAGCTTTCGGCAGGCGGCGGACATAGGACGCCCCCGTCCTGCGCAGCCAGCACCGCGCGGCGCAGTGCGGTCCGCGCGGCGCCGGCGTTCAGCCCCGCCTGAGGCGCTATCGCGGCGGAAATCCTCGACACCATCGGGACCGGGATCGCGGCCAGCGGCCCGTGCTGCTCGGTGACCAGGGCCAGGAACCTCGCGGTCTTGGTCCCGTCACGTGCGGTACCACTCCCCCGCTGCGAGACAGCAGCCTCCTCCAGCGCGGGCACGAAGACAGCCGGCTGAGCCGGGGCCAGGGCGCAACGGCCAGGGGCAACCGGGCACTCCTCCAGCACCCAGGCCCGGCGCCGCGGCGATCACGTTCATGAACATGCTCGTCCCGGCCGACGCCGCGTTCAGGAGCCGGGCGCGGATGGCACGACGGCCATGCAGCGCAAGGGCGACGCCCAGGCACGCGAACACCAGCGCGGTAGCATCCGGGATCGCGGCCTCCAGCGCCGCCGCAACCGGAATGCCCCCCGCCTCGAAGACCAGCCGGTACTGCGCGGTAAAGCTCACCGCAGCGGCAGCCCCAGACAGAACGAGCAGCCCGGCGGCGGCACAGTACAGCCAGGTGCCCGGACCGCTAGGCCGTCCACTTGCAGTAGACATGGCCTGGCCAGTGGATCTTGATGAGGTAATCGGCAACGCGGGTGACTCTCCTTTTCTTATCGGGGTGGGCGATGGGGAAGTGAATTCTGCCGTTTCGGGCATGGCTACGCTCTCCTGCTGAGCTGAAGATCCGATGTGACCCGGCCTGAAAAGGCCGTGAGGCATTGTGCCTAAGCGCGGGCAATGAATTCACTGCGACGGGACAGCTGCGCCCGGATGGTGCGCCTGCCAGGCCGTCCTATCGCCGTGCTGGCCAAGAGCTTCCCGTCAGAAGACCACTCCCTTCCGCGTTACCGGGAAGCCTCTTGACTCGACGGTAGGAAGGCAGGACCGGGAAGCCAATATCGCGGTGAGATATCACGGTGAGATACGCGCGAGTTCAGCCCGTCGCGGGGAGGCTATTGCAAGGGCGAGGGCATCATGCGGGGTCGCGGGGAACCGGCCGGGCTCGGGCCGCGGGGTCGCCCGGAAGGCAGGAAGCCGGCCGCCGAGCAGGATCGGCGGCCCTTCCTAGGCCGCGGGCTGCAGTGACCCGGACTCGGTCCCGGCCCCGACTGCGGCTCCGACTGCGGCTCCGGCCGCCTCAGTGCGGACAGCGGCGGACAGCGGCGGTCAGTGCGCTGGCCCTGTCGCGGCCGATGCGCAACTGGGCGCGGAGCGCATCTCGCGAGATGGGCCTGCCGGTCGCCGCACGGTGCTCGGCGTCGAGCTCGCGCGCCTGGGCGAGGAGGCTGCCGGGAAGTACCGGGGGCACCGCAGGCGCAGGAGGGGCTTCCGGTTGCTGCCCGGACTCGATCCTGCTCACCTTCGACGGGTCGCATTCCAGGACCCGGGCCGCGTCGCCCAGCGTGTAGCCCAGGTTCTCGCGGTACCGGCGGAGCGCCCCGCCCACGAGCCGCCGCCTGACAGGAGGTCCTGTGAGATCGCCCTGACCCGCCACCGGGCCGGCCGCCAGCGGACCTCCGGAAGAACCACAGTCAAACGCCGCACCCGCCATACCGAGGAGGTCACCTACACCATCGACATCACAGAGTCGAATCTCCCGAAATGGGACACAATTCTGGAAATGTAAGGGCAGTGCGCATGACACAGGCGCTGCGGTAACCCGCATCTGGGATCCGCCGCGAGCCTCGACACCGGATGCCGTCAATGACATGCTCATGCGCATCGCCACCCGGCTTGCCGACGCGTGCCCAGAAGCAGCCGCGATAGAAGTCATCACCGTCTCGCCCTCGGGGAATCCGTGAAAGCCTGCTGGGTAAGTCAATTCCTGAAAGCCAGGGAGAACCCGGGCGCAGATGGGTAGCCTCGGGATGCCCTAATCGATCTTCAGGAAGTCACCCATGAAACTCATCACATCTTCCGGATTGCGGTGCGCGGTTCTGGTGTCCGCGATGGCGGTCGCGTCGTTGCAGTCGCCTGGTACCGCGTCCGCGGCGACCACTCCCGACGTGCGTACGTTCACCTCACCCGGCGGGCACACCTTCACCGTGCCGCAGGGCGTCAGCCAGATCCTCATAACGGCTCTGGCCGGCGGCAGCGGAGGAGGCGGCGGCGGGGGCAACGATGGCGGGTCCCTGAGCGGCGGCGGAGGCGGCGGAGGCGGCGGAGGGGCCGCGGCGTCGTGCCTCGTCACCGTCAGGAGCGGATCGACGATCTCCATCACGGTGGGCAGTGGCGGCGAGGCAGGCAAGGGCGGAAGCGGCCAGAACAACGACGGTGACAATGGCGGGAGGGGGACCACCACCACAATCGGTATCGGCCAGCGCATCCTGGCGTCCGCCGCACACGGCCAAGAGGGGGAAGGCGGCGACGCGTCCGGAGTGTGGGCCAGCGGCGACGGCAGGGCGGGGGGGCCGGGCGGTCCCGCAGCGGGAAGCTGGTGCGATGGCACTGACCGCACCATCGCCGCAGGCCACCACGGCGAGGCCGGCAGCGAAGCATCCCGCAAAAAGCCCGGTTCGGGAGGCTATGGCGGCAAGCCCGGCCGGGTCACCGGCACCTGCCAGGGCTTCGGTGGGGGCGGCAGTGGAGGGAAGGGCGCCGGCAGTTCCGGCGGGGACAGTCCCAAACAGGAGCCTTCCGACCCCGGCAATGCGGGGAGCAACGGATGCGTGGTTCTGGCCTACACTGCGGACGCCGTTTCCTCCTGACACCATCGGCCGAAGTCGTGCAGCCGCACGATCCTGCCGGGTGTGCCGCCCTTCGGGGCGGGCTCGCCGACCGCCGCACATGGCCATCACGGACAGGCCGGCCCGAGGTCGGCCTCAGGTCGACCCCGGGTCCGGCCGGGTCGAGGGCGCTAGCGTGGCCGCTGCGAGCCCGGCGACCACGTGGTGCGCGCTGTCGCGGCGGGCGTAGACCGCGTGCAGACTGACCGGGGCTGCCCTTGTGCTCATGGTTCTTGCCCGCAGTGGGCGGGCGAGCCGGGCAGCCTGCGGGTTGCCGCCGCGGCGCGGATGATGGCGAGGGCTTCGCTCCTGGTGGTGGTCACTCGCCGCCCTCCTTGCGGCCGGTGCGGGTCGTGACGAGCACGCTGCGGGAGGTCGAGCCCGGTTGCTGCCCGCTGACCTCGAAGAGCGAGGCGCGGCGAGTCCGGTGAATGCTGACGGAGAACAGCACCAGCGCCCCGAGCGCGAAGCCACTGATGAAGACGATGACGGAGGAGATGACGAGGAATGTGGTCGCTGAGGGCATCGGGTCACTCCCGCTGCCGTCAAGGTCACGACGGCAGGCAACAACGGCGTCGGCCGGTTCACCGCGATCTGCTCCGGCGCGGCCGACCTGGCCGGCAACAAGCAGGAAGCGCCAGTCTCCGTCACCTACACGGTGGCATACGGGCTGCATGGGTTCATCACGCCAGCCAGTGGCACCACCATCGCACGATCATCGAAGGCAGTCACCACCCGGTTCCGCCTGACGAATGCCAGTGGCACCGCGATTCCCGCCTCACTCGCCAAGGCCCTCGCGGAAGCCCGCGACACACGGGCTACCCTGACCGGACCAGGGATAAAGGCAGTCACCGCGACCTGTACCTGGAGCGCGTCCCAGCAGGACCTCACCTGCGCTGTCCGCATACCGCCAGGTGCCCGGACAGGCAGCTCGCAGAAGTACACCCTCACGGCAACCGAGGACCTCGGCGACGGCTTCCTGACGGTCCCCGCCGTCCACGGCACCACTGACCCCGAAGTGATCCACTTCAAGTAGGCACTTCCCGACGGCCCCGCCAGCCTGGGCCCCGCCCTCGTCGACTCGCCAGAGCAGGCGCCTGCCGACTTCCGAAATCAGGGCGACGGCACTCCGTGCCCGCGTGCATCGTCGCGGCACCAGGCGCCTGCCCATCTCCAGGGGCCGATGCAACCCCCAGTTCTGCCCGATCAAGGCAGCCCCCGGCATCGGCTCTAACCGTCGGACAACCGCGCTGCCCTTGACCAGGCTCTGGTCTTCCGGTGGGGCGGGAGCCCTGGTGACCGACCGCACATCCTTGCGGACCGTGATGACCAGCCCGGCTATGCAGAACACCAGGATGGCCGCGAGGAAAGCACCGACTGCCAGCGACCCCCAGGCGCCTCCGGCGCCGCTGACGGTGGGGTAGCCGCGGGGCAGCCAGGCATGCCGGCCCGACAGCCAGGCGACCGCGTTGACCGCGCCCGCCAGGCCCAGCGAGAAGTTCCCGACCATGATCACGATGGCAGGCAGCAGGAACCTCACGCTGCGCAAGATCTTGACCGCGAGGCGGCCGGCCAGTGCCGGGGACGGCGGCAGGCTGCGGTGGGCCTGGCACTGGCGCAGCCACTCGGCCGCGGCGGCCACAGCGGCCACCACCGTGAGCGCGGGGGCGGACAGGCCGACGGCCACGGCGGTCAGCGCCCTGGCGCTGCCCGTCCCCCAGTTGCGGCTCAGGGCCGAGACCACGAGCATGGCCGCCAGCAGCACCACGGTTCCGGTGATCAGGGCCGGGCTTCGATGCCGCCGCCAGAGCGCGGAAACAGGCACCATTCGGCCATCAGGGCTCTCCTGCTCAGTCATCGCCAGCCTCCGGCCACTGTGCTATCCCTGGCCTTCTGCCTTCGGCTCAGGCAGGTAGGCGCGCATCACGGCTGCGGGGAGCACCGACGCGTCCAGTGCCGACGCGATCTCGATCGCTGACTCGATCCGGTCCAGGTAATCCCAGGTGTCAAGGTCCTTGGGGCTGTAGACGACAGCGGCGCGCTGCGCGACGATCACCGGAAGGCGCGTGAACATCGGCTCGTCGGGGACCACGTCTTCCATCCGCTCCGGCCCGAGCACCACCCGCGACAGGTAAGCGTAGATTTCTTCAGCGTCCAGGTGCAGTTGCTTGGCGGTCGTCCCGGTTGTCGCCAGGTCCTCGGCGATTCGCCGCACGGTGGACTGGACTGGCCAGGTGCTGCGGCAAACATCGACCATGACATAGCAAGTGATGACTATGGCCAGGCCGAAAGCCTCGGCGCGTTCCGTGTCGTCGAGAACGGCAAGGGCAGGCTCGATCTGGTCCGCCTCGGCGTGCGCCACGTGGCCCATCGCATCTCTCAGCGCCCTCTCCACCTTGGCATTGATCCGGGGTATCACTTCTTCTCCTTCCTGTGCTGCTCAATTTTCGCCAGGCCCAACGAGACCAGCCCGAGAATCGTCGCCCCGAGGCCGATCATTGCATCACCCGGCGTCGCGTGCACGGCAACAAGCCGGACCGTATCGGCAGCGTCGATGAGCGTCGCGGCGGCACCGAAACTATCCGCCGAGACGGCACTCCGCCAGCGAGAATGCTTGGCGTCCTTGATATCGGTGGACTCGCCGCTGCTCTTGCGCTCAGCGCGCGACGCGTCCTGATCCGGTGGAGTGCCTGGTTCGTCTGCGCTGTGCTCCGGTGTGCTTGTGCTGTCCGGGTGCCTCTCGGTGCTCGGGAGTAGTTGCTCGATGCGTGCGGCTTGTTCGTCGTTCCTCGCCTCCAGGTCCGCGATCTTCTGCCTTGCCTGGGCGTTCTCGGTCTCCAATGCCTTGAGCTGCTCTGCCTCGGGCGACAAGGGCTTGGCGGTGTCTCCTTCGGGGAGCTCGGCGTGATCTGGCCGGCCGGGTTGTGCCTCGGTGCTGACGTCCGTCATGGCGTCTGCCTCGGGTGGCGGGCCTTGCCCGGCCGCGATCTGGGCCGTTTCCGCCGAAGCTGGATGTTCATCAGCGACGCTTGCCGTGTCCTGATCACGGTTTTCCGTGTCTGCCTGCTGGGCGTAGTCGCCCTGCGTATCTTGCGGTGGCGGGGCAGGCTCCGGGTTAGTGTCGTCAGCGCCTGGCCCTGCCCGGGCGTGCTGGGCGGCCAGGTCGTCTTCTTCGGTGGTGAGCGCGCTGAGGTCGCCGTCGTACTCTGCGGCTAGCTCGGCTTCGTCGTAGTAGTCGGGATCGTCGCCCCAGGTGCGCGCGTGGGATTCCTGCGGGGTGGGCAGTTCGTCTTCCGCTGCGAGGAAGGCGCTGAGGTCGCCGTCGTACTCCGCGGCTAGCTCGGCTTCGTCGTAGTAGTCGGGATCGTCGCCCCACGTGACCGCGTGGGATTGTGCCGGGGAGGGCAGTTCGTCCTGTCCGGCGATCCGGTCTTCGGTGCCGGCCTGAGTCTCCCGGTACTCCCCGTAACCGTCCGTTTCGGCTAGTGACTCATGCCCGTGGCCGACTGCGGGCTCAGCCGCCTCGTGCTGCCGGCCGGTGCTGGAGTCGTGCCCGGATTCCCGCGCGCTGCGCGCGGCGGTGCCGGCCGGCTGGGAAGTCTCGTAGTACAGGTCACTCACCGGCGGCCAGCCTTCTGGCCGTCTCCTGAGGCTGGCTGCCGGGGAGGGTCAGCAGGGTGCGCGGCCATGGCAGCCGCGCGAACGCGGTGAGGGCGTCATCGAGCCAGGCCGCCCAGTCATCGCTCCCGGCCCGGGTGCCGACGCACTGCTCGATCGCGGGATGGGCGCGGGTGCCCCAGGCGACGACGCGGACGGCCCGGGTGTCGCGCTGGTCCCGGACGTACCTGCGGCTGACCACGCGCAGCTGCTGCGCGACGGTGGCGCCGGGGACGGGCACGCCGTAGGCGTGCTCCCACTCATCGCTGCGAGGGTGCCGCCCCGTGCCGGGGGCGGTGGCCCGCAGCTCCGCCCGCACCAGCATCCACCGGTATGGCGGTGCCAGGTACTGCGGTTCCTCCACCGCGCAGCCTGGCTTGCCGTCGGTGACTACCTGCCGCAGCGCGCCGGCCACGTGGGCGGCGACCACAGCGGGGCTGACCCTGGTGGCGATGGCCGGGACGCGGGCGGCGACCGCGACGTCGACGGCGTGCGAGATGGCACAGTCCCGCTGCCGGGCGCCCATCGAGCGCAGGCTGGCGAGGAAGGCCGGGGAGGGGCGGGGCATGTCCCAGCCGGTCAGGTGCGCGACGACCGACAGCTCCGCCCACAGCGTCAGCTGCGGGCCAGTGGCCTGCTGCGCGGCGCGTACCTGGCCCATCGTGCACGGCTCGGCCAGGCAGGCAGCACCGCACGTGGCGCTGCGCCTGCCGATCACTGGCCGGGGCGGCGCGGTGACGGCCGGGACGGCGGCCTCGCGGGCGGTCCCGTCGGGCACCCGGGCCAGCAGCGGGTAGTCCATCCCGTCGGCATGCACCGCCGCCTCCCCGGGCGGCAGCGTGACCAGGTACTGCGACTGGGCATCGGTAAGGTTCATGGTCGCGCCGACGGCGGCGCGGTCATCGGCGGCCGGCAGCCGGTGGACGACCTTCACCGCGGTGTTCTTGATCGCGTCCGGAATCAGCTTCGCCGGGATCTGCTCGGCGATCACCAGGCCCTCGCCGTAGGCGCGGACCTCTGCCAGCAGGTCCGCGAACATCTCAGTGGCCTGGGCGGCCGGGCCGCCCCCGGCCCCGGGCGGCGGCTGGCGCAGCAGCCGGTGGGCCTCCTCGATCACCGTCAGGTGCCGCAGCCCCGGCATGCCAGGACCCTCGGCGCGGTGGCGGAGCCGCAGGTGCTCCGTCAGCCGGATCAGCACGGCGCCCATGAGGAAGGCCTTGTCGCGGTCGTCGCCGACATCCTCGATCTCCAGCACCACGCTGGAGCCGAGCAGCGCGGCGAAGTCGAGGGGGTGCCCGCCGTCCAGGAACCGGCCCGTGGTGCCCATCCGCAGCGACCCGATCCGGACGGCGACGAACCCGCGCACGTTGTCCGCGACCTCCCGCCCGTAGCCGATCTCGCTCACCACGGCCAGCGCGGCAGCCTGCAGGTCCTCCAGGCCCGGGTAGCCGGGCTGCACGCCGGGCACGGCGGGCTGCCCGGTCACCAGGTCCCACCCGGCCTGCTCATAGCAGCGCGTCAGCGCCGCCGACAGCACCTGCGGGAATGGCTCATCGGCCTGGAACGCCGCCAGGAACAGGGCACGCAGCAGGTCGGCGTGGGCTTGCAGCGGGAACCTCGACCCGCCAGGGCCGACGGCCGGCTCCAGCGGGTTGATCCCGGCCGGCGGCTGGCCGAGGTCGCCGGGCCGGACCGCGATGACCCGGGTGCCGGGCAGGCGGGCGGCCATCAGCCGGTACTCGGCCTTGGCCGGCTCCACCACCAGCCACGGGATGCCTGCCCTGGTGGCCTGCTCGAGCAGGTTCCGGACGGTCTGGGACTTGCCGGAGCCGGTCGCGCCGCACACGAACACGTGCCGGTTCAGCGACCCCAGCGGCACGGCCAGGTCACCGCACGGGACCCGGTTCCAGTCCAGCACCTCGCCCAGGCGCACCCCGCCAGCGTCGCCCGTACCGGGCGCGGCGGTCTCGGGGGTGAGGTCGAACTGCGGGCGCGCCACCATCCGCAGGCCGGGCACTTCCCGCGCGGGCACCCGGGCCAGCGCGGCGACCAGCGCCGTGGAGCCGTAGAACGGGGCCGCTGGCTGCGGCGCCGGCCACCGCGCCTCCGGCGACGCCGGCGCGGGCGACGCCGGCGCTGGGGCTGGGGCGGCCCGGTAGGGGCGCATCACGGCAGTGCGCTGCCGCTCGGCGGTGACCGCCCATGGCAGCTCGGGCCCTCGAGCAGCGGCCGCCGGACGGGACGCTCGTGGCCGCGCCCGGGGGACGTGGCGGCGTTCCGGGCGGGCAGCAGCGCATAGGGCAGGCCCGTCAGGTCCGATGAGGCCCGCAGCAGCCCGGCAACCTGCGCCGCCTGCTCCGGGGTGGCGGCCCCGGCGAGCAGGTGGACCCGCCACAGCCCGGTGGAGGCGGCCTGCCGCAGCTCCGCGTGGCGGGCCGCGGCGCGGCGCTCGGCCAGCCTGGCGCGGGGGCTGTCGGAGCGCTGCGCCTCCAGCTGGGCCAGCGACACCTGGCTGGTCAGCTCCTCCAGCGTGCCCTCATCGGCCGGCTCGGCCAGCAGCAGCCACCCGAACGGCCCCAGCCACGCCGACAGCAGCCCGTCCTCCAGCGACGGCCGCCAGTCCCGCCCGGCTGGCGAGAGCCCCGGCGCGTCCTGGCCGGCGAGCAGCACGTCGCACACCCCGGCCAGCGGCACCCAGCACCCGATCGCCGCCAGCAGCCGGGCAGCGTCGCCGCCGGGCAGCGGCAGCCCCCGCGCGCCCGCGGGCAGGGTGAGCACCTGCTGCCCGTCATCGCTGGCCGCGGCCAGGCCCGGGCCCGCGGTGATCACCCGCACCGGGCCGCCAGCCCGTTCCCGCAGCCAGGCAACGGCGACCGGGGCGCCCCGGCACCACGCCGACGTCAGCTCCGCGGCCCGCTGCACCGCCCCGTCACCGGGGGCCCTGTCATCAGGGCGCGCCTCGTCGCGGCGCTGCGGGGCGCGGGGCACCTGGGTGAGCTGCCAGGCGGGCAGCGCCGACAGGACCTGCCATGGCTGCTGCCCCTGAACCACCATCCCGCTCCTCGCATCAGCCGGCCTGCAAAGTCACTGGCCCCGGACGCCGCCCGGTGCTACTGGGACATTGCCCCCGGCCGGACACGCTCACGGTAACAAGTACGACCCCGGAGCGGAAGCGGTTCACCACATCAGGTAACGATGCAGCCCGCCGGCCCCGAGGGCGGGATCACCGGGGCCGAGCACCTGCTGTTCACCGGCGGGCCGCGGCTTGGCTGGACCTTCCGCGACCGGCGCCGGCTCATCACCCCCCACGCCGAGCCGCAGCCAGACCCGCAGGCGATCACCGGCCAGGTGACGACCCGCCGCGCGCGGGCGCAGCGGGCCTGGTCGCTCTCGCTGCGGTGGGTGGCGCGGCCACTCCTGCCCCTAGCCGTGGCACTGTATGGGCAGGGCGCGCTCGCACGGGACCTGGCCCACCGCGCGCACCCCGGGGCGCTGGCATGGCTGCCCGTCACGCTGGCCGCCATCGGGGTGGCGTGGCCTGCGTGGTGCCTGGTTCGGCTGCTCCTGGCCCGCCGTGCTAACCCCGCCCGGGTGCACCAGGCGGCGCTGGAGGGGTGGCGGCAGCGGGCCGGCGAGCACGAGCAGGCCGAGCTCGCCGGCCTCGGCCAGGTCCCGCAGTGGAGCAGCGCCCGCTCCCCCGCGCTGCGCACCGACGTCTACGGCGGCACCCTAGGCGGCTGGCAGGGGCTGCTGGCCGTCCACGGCGCCTCCATCCTCGCCGGGCAGCCGCTGCTGGTCGCCGACTTCTCCGGCCAGCTCGCCACCAGCGAGCTCACCGGCCTCGCCCGCCGCCATGGCGTCCCGGCCGCCGTCCACCTGCTCCCCGGTGCCCTCGCCGCCTCCGGGATCCTGGCCGGCCTGTCCCCGGCGCAGCTCGCCAGCGCCCTCGCCGAGGCGATCCACGCCGGGACCCCCGGCCCGGCGACCCGCGCGGAGCGGGCGGTGGACGTGCGCGTGACCGGGCAGATCGCCGCCGCGCTGGGCGGCACCCTGACCCCGGCCCGGCTGGCCGCCGCCGTGCAGGCCGCCCTCGGCCAGCCCGTGCCGGCCGGCCTGCTCACCGCCGGCGAGGCCGAGCTGATCGGCGGGGACCTGTTCGGTGACGCCTACCGCGCCCAGGTAGGACCAAGCCTGGTGCGCCTCGACGCGTTCGTGTCCGACCTCGCCCGCTACACAGGGGCCGGGGCCCCGCAGCCGGCCCGGCCCGCCTGGTACACCTGCCTGGCACTGGGACCAGGGGCGCGCAGCGCCAGCGCCGAGCTGCTGACCGCCCTGACCGTCCAGTGGCTGACCGTGCGGGTCACGCAGGCCGCGGCGACGGCCCCGGCCGTGATCATCGCCGGGGCGGACGAGATCGGCCGCGATCACCTGGAGGCCCTAGCGGGCGCGTGCGAGTGGCGGGGCGTGCCACTGACCCTGCTGTTCCGCCACCTGCGCGACGATGCCACCGCGCTGATCGGCGGCGCGGCAGCGACCGCGTTCATGCGGCTCGGCAACCACCACGAGGCCGACCAGGCGGCGTCCTACATCGGACGCCAGCACACCTTCACCTTCTCCGGCTGGACCGTCACCCGTGGCGGCGAGCACGGCACCACCAGCACGACGGGCTACTCCCACGGCACCAGCCAGTCCCACGGCACCACGGCCACCCGGGGATGGAGCGGCGACGGCCTGTGGGACCGGACGGCCTCCGGCGGGCACACCCGGTCCCGCGACCATGGCCGCAGCCAGGAATGGTCGCAGTCCGACGCTGAGTCCGAGGGCTCCAGCTGGAGCACCTCGCGCAATATCCAGCGTGTCTACGAGTACGCCGTCGAGCCCTCGGTCTTGCAGAGCCTGCCCGGCAACTCCCTGCTGCTCCCGGCGCGCGGCACCGCCAGCCCCGGCCTGCTTGCCGTCGAGTGCGACCCGCAGATCATCACCCTGCCCGGCGCAGCCACCACACTGGCCGCGCCCGAGCACCCCGGCAGCAGCCGCCCGGCGGCCGGGGCGGGATGGCCCGAGCTGGCCCCGCCACGCCAGTCGCCAGCCCGGCAACCCTGGGAGGCCCCTCCGCTGGCAGCGGCCCCGCGTCGCCCCCGCGGCGGCCAGCATCGCGCTGGCCCCCGACGACCGACTGACCAGGCTGGACCCAGCAGCCAGCACAACTAGCCAGGCGGTAGCTAAGGAACGGCCAGCGGTCACGGCGGGGCCAACTGCTGCTCCGCGCCCCGCATCCGAGCTGCCAAGTCCGCTACCGTACCCGCCCGGACCCAGATCATCGGCAGGTCCGGGCCGGGAGCCCGCGCCGACGCCGGGCGGACCGCGATCCAAGGCCGGCCCCGGTGCGGCACCCACACCGCCCACGACGGGAACTCGCGGTGCAAGCCGATGACCTCGGCCATCACCTGCCTGGCCCCGGCGTCAAGCCCGGCCAGCACCTCCAGCGGGAACAACGGGACCCCGTCCCCGTCGTCGTGCCCGCAAGGAGTGCCTTCCTGTTCCATGCTGCCTCCTAATCCGCCTCCACGGGCCGGCTGGACCGTGTACCCGTGGCACCCATTGCCCTGCTCTCCTCAGGAGCCATGACCGCCCCGTCCTCTCCCAGCGGAGAAACCGATCCCGTCCAGAACGGCGCTCATCGGCCCGCCGCTCGCGGGGAAGCCAGGCAGTCACCCGGAACCTTGATGTAGTGCCTGGTCACCGCGCTATCGGGAAGTCGCACCAGTGCGTCCCGCACCCGTTGCAACAGGGCCAGGTCGGCCGGCCGCCTGCCCCGGCGGCCCACCTGCACCGCGGCGGCCAGCACCATGCCCGGCACGCCTAGTCCTGGCTCACGGAACGGCAGGCAGGGCTCAGGTGGCATCGCAGACCCCGTGCTCACGGCCGTCCAGCCCGATGCCGTCACCCGGCGTGAAAGCAGCCGCCAAATGTCCTTCGAGTTCGCTTGCCGAGCTTCCGAAGAACCCGCACGCACATGCGCGCCCGGACAATTCATCGTGCACCTTGCCATCATTCCCGACGCAGTCATCAGGCATGAAGACCGCGGCGAGATGGTCCGCGATGGTTTCATCGTCAAGCTCCGCGAACCCGCACAGGCACCGCGCAATGGGCATGCTAATCACCTTCCTTCATCAGCATGAGAAGATTCCTGGCGGCACGGCCGGGAGGTAAGGAGCATCGTCCGCAGTCCCGGCCGTGCCAGCTTTTCGGCACGGTTGCCACAGGTACCGAAAATGGCCCAGGTCACCTTGCCGCCACGCTTTTCTGAATAGTAGAAACCGCAACTAGCGCTGAGTCCGGCCACGATCGCTAGGCCCCGTCCGCTCTCATCGTCCTCCGTGGCGGCACGTGGCAGCGGAGCGCCGAGGACTGCGTCCCAGACCTTCATGACCAGCACTGACGGGCCGCCGCGCAGCCGCAGCCCGACCGGCGGACGCCGCACCCACTCCACTCTTCCCGTCTCGGCCACGGAATTCGTGATTAGCTCGCTGGCAACGAGCATGGCATCATCGGTGAATTGCTCCAGCGCCCACTCTCCGAGGATGCTGCCAAGCCACTGCCGCGCTATCCGCGGAGCGGAATCACACGCGTCCATCTCCAGGCAGTCACGATGCGGCAGGCTCCTCAGCCACCTGGAATCAGGTGACGATGGTTGAGTGTGCATGACAGGTGACGCTGGGGGCCACGTACTGTTGAAGGCATTCACCGGTTCCCCTCTCGGGATAGCATTAAGGCATGCCGGAATCACGCCGGCGGTGTCATCACCCCCGGAGATAAGGACTTCCGCGACACGCGGAGCGTGATTTTCCGTGACATCCACAATGCCAGGTATTCCGCGCGTTACGCTGCTCCCATGACGTCCGTTCGTTAACATTCGGCTCGCGCGGGAGGCATTCCCCATGACCCTGGCTAGCAGCATCCCCGACCTTGAGAACACCCCCCGGGGCAAGCTCATCAAGCACCTGCGACTGGCCCGGCAGGCAGTGGGCTTCACCACGCTGCCACCGCTGGCCAGGCAGATGGGGGTCTCACCCGACCTGCTGTCCAAGATCGAGACCGGCAAGTACGTCCCGCACCTCGATACCCTCAACGCCTGGCTCGATGCCTGCAACGTCAGCGAGGAGCTCCGCGGCTACATCACCGACTTCTGGGCCTGCGCCCGCACCGCCACCGCCGAAGGCATCAAGGACTTCTTCGAAAAATATTTCCAGGCCGAACAGCGCGCAGCGTTCCTGCGCATGTGGGGCCTCCTCCTGATCCCCGGACCGCTCCAAACCCGCGAGTACGCGCAGGCCATCTTCCGTAAGAGGGGCATGGACGAGGATGAGGTCACCGAGCAGACCGATCTGCGGATAAAGCGGCACGCCAAAGTCGACGGACCCGACGCCGCGCACGTTACGGTACTCGTCTTTGAGTCTGTGCTGTACCGCCTCGTCGGCACCCCCGAGGTCATGGTGGGTCAACTGGAGCACCTGTTGGAACTGTCGAACCGGCGTAATATCGTTCTTCAGGTCGTCCCAGACGATGGCAGCTACTTCCCCGGACTGGATGGGCACTTTGCGATCGCGAGCGGTCCCGCCATCTCCGATACTGTGGTCGAGGTGACCGTGACGGACCACGTATCCGACGACCCAGACGCGTGCGGCAAGGTCATCGCCCTATTCGAGGAGGTCCACGGCTACGCCCGCAGCGTGCCGGAGTCGCGGGCACTCATAACGGAGGCACTACAGCAATGGAAGAGCCGACTGCAGCAGCAGTAAATCCCGGCTGGCGCAAGCCTAGCTACAGCAATGGCAACGGCGGGGCGTGTGTCGAGGTTAGCGCGGTCCCGTGGCGCAAGTCGACCTACAGCAACGGCAATGGCGGTGACTGCGTCGAAGCCGCCCACGCCCCTGGCGCGGTTCTCATCCGCGACACCAAGGACAACGGCGTCGGCCCGGTTTTGCGGGTAACGCCGACCGACTGGGGTCGCTTCACTGCGGCCGTCAGCATCGGCACCGCCCTCAGCTAGTTCCGCCGGGCTAGCCAGCACGCGCTAGCCCGGCCAAGCGTCGGCGCCACACCCGCACGGCGCCCCTAGGACGCACCCTCAGGGCACGTCCAGCTTCGGCGTTCCCCGGCAGGCATCCCGTGCCAGGCTCGTCCGCCCTGCCATTCCCGGAGCACGCCGCCGAGGCCGATGCCCACATATTGTTCACTCCGGTCAGCCCCTGGCTGTGGTCATTCACCATGGTCCTGCCCCTGGCATCCGAGCGCCCTGAACTGTGCGCACCCGCGCTGACGGCGGTCAGCCGAACCTGCGGGCGGTCAAGCCGGGTCTGCCCGGTAGCGGATAATGTGATTACTTAGCGTGACTAATGGGCTTTGATGTGGCTCGCACGTAGCCGCCTAGGGTGCTAAGTGGCTGCGCCGGGTCGGGTCGAGCAGGCTGGTAACACCCCCGCGGCCGTCAGGGGGCCAGGCTGTGGATCCCGCCGTCGGCCGGGCAGGTCGGCCGGCTGTTTGCTGGGTGGCGGGTGGAGCTGGCGAACCTGTGTCAAGGGACATCAGGCTCTCGTGACCGCCGTCAAACCTGCCGGAAGTTCGCTCCGATCGCCCGGAACTAAACCGCCTGCAAGCTGATGGCCGGCGTCGGGCTGCGGGTCAACGAGGGAAGCGGTTCCCGCCTGCGCATCAGCGGCGAGCTGGAGACTGCGGATTGTCCCGGGACCTGCTCCGGTCGTCCTGCGATCATCGCAGTATCGCGGTTGAGGCCGGATTCGCCAGGGCCGGATGGGTCCTGACACGGATGCGGATCCGGAGTAGAGATGATGTGGGATGCCCTAGGGGCCGCCTGCCGGGCTGTCGCTCGGACCGGACGGTGCCCCTGGGAACTGCCGGCAGCCTGCACCCAGCCGTCGGCGGCGTCCGGCCACCCGGCCGATGAGGGGCGGCACCGCTCCGGCATCGCGGTGCGGCCGTGGCGTGTCCGCGTTCGACCGCGCCGCCGCGGACGTCAGGGCCCGCCGGTTCCTGCCGCGCCGGCGTGACCCTGGAAGGGGGGATCTTCGTGTCCTCAGCCATTCGCTCCCGTCCACCGCGCGCCCGCTGGCGAACCGGGCTGGCCGCGCTGACCGCTACGTGCTCGCTCGGCGTGGCCGGCCTGGCCGCCCAGGCGGTCCCGGCGCTCGCCGACACCACGCCCGCCACCATCGCCACCGTCCCGGTGGGAACCGCCGGCCCCGCCTTCGTGGCGGTGACCCCCGACGGGGCGTACGCCTACGTCTCCGACTACGGCAACCCCGCGAACAACGTGTCCGGCAGCACGGTCGGCGTCGTGAGCACCGCCACCGACTCCGTCACCGCCACCATCAACGTCGGCAGCGGGCCGGCCGGGATCGCCATCACTCCCGACGGCGCCCGCGTCTATGTCGCCAACCAGTTCGACGACACCGTCGACGTCATCTCCACCGCCACCAACACCGTCACCGCGACCATCCCCGTCGGCAGCGGACCGGCCGGGGTGGCCATCAACCCCGCCGGCACCGAGGTGTACGTCAGCGACGAGTACGACGGCACCGTCGATGTCATCTCCACCGCCACCGGCACGGTGACCGCGACCATCCCGGTGGGCTCCTACCCGTACGGAGTGGCCGTCGCCCCCGACGGCGCCCACGCCTACGTGGCCAACATCCAAGACGGCACGCTCAGCGTCATCTCCACCGCCACCGGCACCGTCACCGCCACGCTGCCGGCCGGGGACGGCCCCTTCTCCGTGGGGATCAGCCCCGACAGCCAGACCGCGTACGTCACCGACACCAACAGCAACACCGTCACCGTGCTTAACCTCACCACCGGCACCACGACGGCGACCATCACCGTCGGCAACGCCCCCATCGGCGTGGCGGTCAGCCCCGACGGCGCGCACGTCTACACCGTCAACGGCGAGGACAACACGATCTCCGTCATCGACACCGCCACGAACACCGTCGGCGCCACCGGTGCCACCGGCAGCATCCCCCAAGATGTGGCCCTGAGCCCGGACGGGACCGTGGCCTACGTCCCGAACAACGGCGACAACACCCTCAGCGTCATCCGCGTCGCCCCGCCAGCAGCCGCCGTGCCCACCGTGACGGCGATCAGCCCCGCCAGCGGCCCGGCCGCCGGCGGCGGCACCGTCACGATCACCGGCACCGGGCTGGCCGGCGCAACCGCGGTGAGCTTCGGCACCGCCGCCGCGCCCTCGTTCACCGTCAGCAGCGACACCCAGATCACCGCCACGGCGCCGGCCCAGGCCGCCGGGACCGTCGACGTCACCGTCACCACCGCGGGCGGCACCAGCGCCACCAGCACCGCCGGCCAGTACACCTACACCCCCGACGCCACCAGCCTGACCGCCGGGCCGGTCCTGTTCAGCATCAGCCTCGGCCAGCTCACCCTCACCCTGAACTTGTCCGCGACCCTGACCGACACCACCACGGGCAAGCCCGTAGCCGGGCAGGTCATCACCTTCACCGTCGGCACCGCCACCGTGTGCACCGCTGTCACCGGCAGCAACGGCACCGCGACCTGCCACGGCCCGTGCCCGGTCCTGCAGGCCCTGCTCGCCCTGCACTACACCGCCACCTTCGCCGGCACCCCGGCCCTGGCGCCGGCCACCGCACAGGGAAAACTCATCCAGATCAGCTGACCACCCCGCCGGCCCGGCACCACACCGCCAGCTTCCAGTACAAGTAACCACCCCGGCACCAGCGGTGCCCGGCGACCCGCCGGGCACCCAGTGACCACTACGTAAGAACGTGAAACACAGCGTGGCCGCAGCGTCGGCGAACGCCTGGCAGATCGTGTCCGCCTGGCTGGCGGCCGCGCTGGCGGCCCCGCCGGCGACCTGCTCGCCGCAGGTCCACGGCTCATAGATGATGCATGACGTCGGCGTGTCCCTTTATGACTCGATGAGCTCGATGCCAGCCGAGCGAGGTAGCCTGGGCGCTGCCGGGCTCGGCGGTCAAGCCGGAGTAATCAGTGGCCGGGGCGGTCAGGGCCTTCCAGTCCCCCTGCGCCCAGCCCATGGCGACGGGGAACACGCCGACCTTGGCCGTGGTGCCCTCGCCTGGCGTGGTGGCGATGATGTCAGATAGCAGGAGAACCGTCACCCGGTCCGCGGTGATGTCCCGGACCTGGTACTCCTGCGGGGACAGCTCCAGGTCATATCCCTGCGGGACCGGGCCGCCGGCCAGGAGGCCGAGCGCCGTCCGGTCGCTGGCCGCTCCGCTGGCGGCCTGCTGCGGGCCATTCGCGTACGACGGGCCCGCGACCATCCGCATGACGGCCGCCGCCCGGTCGGGGTCCAGCGTGGACCCGACCTCGGTAGCCAGCGCGACCGCGGCACTGACCGCCCCGGCGGTCGAGTGCGGGAAGCCGAGCGCGACGCCGTTGACCTCCTGGCTGCCCCCGATGACCTGGACCGGCCCGGTCAGCGCCGGGCTGGCCGTGACGGCCGGCGTGGGCGTCATGGCCTGCCACTGGGCCGTGGGCAGCGACGTCGGCGGGATCGCCTGCGGCTTGCCGTCCCGTGAGGTCAGCCCGGCCTGGATGATCAGGCCGATCACCGCCAGGACGGAGACGCCGACGAGGTACAGCACTAGCCGACGTGCCCAGCGGCGGGCGCAAGATGGGCGGTAGGTGGTCACGGAAGGCTCCCTTCGTTCGGTGAAGGAAAAAGAGGCTGGCTTGCTGGCGCAAGTCCTGCTGGCTACGCGGAGCCGAAGATCGTGTTGAGCGTCGGGATCGCCAGGGCGACGACGGCGGCCCCGGCCAGCGCCCAGATGAGGGCGCGCTTGCCCCTGTCGGCGGCGTCGGGCCGGCTGGACATCTGGCCGAAGGCGATCATCCTGCCGCTGACCGCGGCGGTCAGCCCGCACGCGACCAGCGCCCCGTACTTGGTGTAGCTGAGCAGCAGGTCAATGCCGTTGCCCGCCACCGGGCTGGCCGGGGCCGGGTCGTCGACCGGCCCGGCGGCCAGGATCACGGGCAGGTGGAGGACCAGGTGGTGGATCAGCATGCGGGGCGGCCTCCTCGGGGCTAGCTGGCAACACGCCATGCATTTGCTGTAGCAAACCGCTTCCTGAGCATGAGCGCACCATCCGGCACTTTGTCAACTAGAGCAAACAGATTTTCTTTGCAGCCTGCCTTGTGGTTGCCCTGGCGAATGAGTCATGCTGGTTGCCGTAGCAGCAGGCAGCGACCGGGAAGGCGACGACGGCACGCATGGCCGAAGACGGCACCACGCGCGGGGTGCTGGCCGAGAGGCTGGACCAGCTGATCGCCACCGTGCACCCCGCCGGGCGGGGGCCGTACACGCTGCGCGAGATCGCCGACGCGATCAACGCCGAGGCCGGCACCAGCCTCATCTCCGCCGCCTACATCTCCCAGCTGCGCACCGGCCAGCGCACCGAGCCCAGCCACACCCGGCTCGCCGCACTCGCCCGGTTCTTCGGCGTGGCCACCGGCTACTTCTCCGACCAGGCCACCGCCGAGGACACCAGCCGGCAGCTGGAAGTCCTGGCCGCGCTCCGCGACGACGGAGTCCGCTCCGTCGCGCTCCGCGCGGCCGGCCTGTCGGAGTCCTCGCTGGCCGCCGTGCGCGCCGTGATCGAGAACGCCCGGCGACTAGAGGGGCTCCCCGAGGACGACCGGAACGCCCCCTAGGCCGCACGGCCATCAGCGGGCCGGACCGGATTGCCCGGTAGTGCCTGAGTAGCCATCTCGGGAGTTCTCCGGCCAGGTCCTCGCTTGCCTTAGTTGACTCTGCTGGCCTGCGGAAGTTACTTGCATCCAGATCATTTGCTACAGCAATTATCCAAGCTGAGTCCGGCCCCATGACGGACCCGGCATCCACATGGCTCCCCCGTCGCACTCACGCCCTCAGGGGGATCCGCCATGCCCACTCTCATCCCGCTTGGTGCCGCCGCGCTCACCGTTCCGGTCGTCCTCGTCCTGGGCGTCGCCCTCGCCGCGGGCGCCACGAGCACAGCGGCAGCACAGTCTCCTCCCGTCAGCGCCGCCTGCGGGACCGCGCCGGCCCAGGCGGGCAAGGCCATCGACGGCACGGTCCTCGACTCCACGCAGCTCGCGGACGCGCAGCTCATCTACGACGTCTCCGCGTCCCTGCAGCTCCCCCAGCAGGCCGCCGTCATCGCGATCGCCACCGCGATGCAGGAGTCCAGCCTGGTCAACATCGACCACGGCACCAGCGACAGCCTCGGCCTCTTCCAGCAGCGGCCATCCCAGGGCTGGGGCACCCCGGCGCAGATCATGGACCCTGTCTACGCGTCCACCAGGTTCTACCAGGCACTCGAGCAAGTGCCCGACTGGCAGTCACTCCCGCTCACCGTCGCCGCCCAGGACGTCCAGCACTCCAGCCACCCCGGCGCCTACGCGCAATGGGAGCAACTCGCCCAGGACCTCATCGCCACCTTCACCGGCACGGGAGGCGACTGCGCCAACGAGCTGAACCTGCTCGACGCCCGGGTAGCCGGAGCGTCGCACAGCTTCGGCGGCTGGACGATGGCACGGAACGTGGCCGGGGACGCGGCGCCGGCCTGCGTCGTCTTCCTCCCCGCCGCCTTCGCGGAACAGGTCGGGAACGGGCGCGCCGTCATGCGGGAGATCCTGCTGACCCTCACCCGGCAGGCACTGCTGGCCCGGCGGGAACTGCTCACAGCGGAGCGGCTGGCCGCCGACGACGGCCCCGGCGTCGGCCTCGCGGTCTACGCGGACCCGTTCGCCACTACCGCGCGCGGCCCGCACGGGCTGGCCTGGGGCGAGACCGGCGAGGGCCGTAACCCGGCGGTCCGGGTGCTGGATCAGGTGCACGACTTCTGCGTCGGCCCCGACGCGGCCTGGGCGGACGCCCGGCCCGACGGGTTCACCTGGTGGCCGTACCAGCAGGCCCAGCAGGTCACCGCGACGCTGCATGGCGCGAGTGACGTCGCGCAGGGCGTCTCGGTTCGCATCGCGACCGAAGTGCGGCGCGAGGTCCCGGTGACCCCGGAGACGCTGCGAGTCGTCGCCGGGATCAACGCGGAGCTGGGACAGGCCACCTTGGCGCTCCGGGAAGACGGCCTGCTGTTCCTGGCGACCCGGATCTACGTGCACGAAGGGACCAGCCACTGGGCGAGCCGGTGGGCGCAGATGCTCGTTCCTGAGCAGTTCATCATGGCCCGGGACCTGTCGGCACGGCTCGCCGCCGTCGGCGGCTTCGGCGAGGAGGCAGTCTCCGCGCACCCGTTCTCTGGCCCCCGGCCGGTGCCGGACGAACTGTTCGGCATCCGGGACAGCACACTCATCGGCTGGGCCGCCTCCGTCGAGGAAGGCCTGACCCCGATCGTCGCCCTGCTCGCGCTCGGCAGGCCGTACACGCTCCCGATCGACCTGTCGTCCAGCGGGGAGGATGGCGCGGGGCTGACCTTCAGCTGGCGGCCGTCACAGGGCAACGCGGACCTGCCCGTCGAACCTGTCATCTGGGTGGGGTATCGCCTGGCGATGTGGGATCCGGGCCGGGATGGCTGGTCCGCAGCGTGGTGCCAGTCGCCGGCGACATGGGCTTCAAGGCAGGCTGGTGCAACGACCGCAACCTGGCATCGCTTGCCGAAGGCGACGACTCCGTCGACTACCAGGTGCTGGTTGGCGGATGGGGAGTTACCCCAGCCGGGGAATGCTGCCTGACCAGCTGGATATCGCCCGCACTCGCGGCTGACGACGTGGTGCCCGCCGCCGGACTAGTCGGCAACATGCTCATGTACCACGCCCGCGCTGTCCACACGGGCATCCACGCCGACCCGGATGCCATAACGGTCACCTCCCTCACCCCGGGCGAGCTGGCGCAGGGGCTGCTGCGGGTGCTGGAGACGTTCGGCCAGGTGCTTGAGTTCCCGTCCGACGTCAGCTGGTCGGCGGTCGCGGGTGACGAGGAGGTCGATGTCACGCTCACGGGACCTGCTGCAGGCATGGACAGGCTGCCGCTCGCCTCCAATGGACCGGACGGCACGCGGACGATCGTACGCGTACCCTTGGCCCGCAACTGGGCGACGCTCGGCGTCCTGCTCGCCGCATTCCTGAGCCGGTCCGCTAGCCGCGTCCGGTCCCGGTCCCGGTCCAACGATCTGGTCCCAGGCGAGGACCAGGACTGGAGCTTCCCCTGGCAGCCCGTCCATGAGGGCTTCGGCATGCTCGATGACGCAGGGACGCTCGACTGGGTCAAAGAAGAGGGCACCTTCACCTTCGACGCAGGTACCAGCCGCGGGCGACTGCGGTTCGCCGACATGCCGGACTTCCGGCCGTATAAGAGCGCCGCCCTGCGCCTCACCGTGGAGCTTCCCCGGCCTGGACCTCACGGCGGTGCCGGACGAGTGGGCGGCGTCCAGCACCGTGAGCCTGCTCGGGACATGGCGGCAGGACCAGTCTGGCCTCAGCTACGAGGTAACGATTCCGCCGATGGCCTTCGTCTTCGCCCGCCCCTTGCTCATCACGGAAGCCGTCGCCTGGGTCGCCACGCAGATGGTGGACCTCGCCCGGGAGATCTCCGAGCGCGTCGCCGCCACTATTGGGTAGCGGGCCGAAGACCAACCAGCGAGGTGAGGTGACCAGGGTCTTCAAATTCAGGTCAAGCTCCCGTCTTGCTGGTCGCCTTAGCCAGGTTTCGGGCTGGGGTGGTCAGGCAGCCAGGCTGGCTTGCCAGGCCAGATCGCCGATGGCGCCGATGCGGGAGATTGAACCCCTAGCGTTCCACCGATGGCAGTACGCCGCTGACTCCTGGCGCGAAGGCCGCGAACTCGTCTAGGTGCCAGTACCAGTCGCCCAGGGGACGCTCGGGGCGCCGGAGTCCCGAAATCTCTCCCTCATTGACCCTGCGCGTCAGGTCCTCGCTGGTGAGCCCCAGCAGCCCGGCGGCCGCCGTAAATGAGACCTTACGCGGAAGCACCTCGTACCCGACGACCCAGCCCGCGGGGGCCGGGGCGGCGACGCTTAGCTCCGCGGCGCCGACCTCAAGGAAGCGGTGGGCACGCTCCGGCGACAACGGCTGCTGGGAGCGATCCTGCAGTCGGTCCGCCGGAACCCGCACCTGGATCACGGCAGGCGGGTCGGCGAAGAACTGCGATTCGTGCCAGCCGGCGGCCACAGGATCGGTCCACGGCACCGGGTTCGCTTCCATGCCCCCATGAGTAAGCCACCAGACTCCCCACAGGGCTTCCCATCGAACCTCCGGTGCCCGCTGCGCCCAGGCGGCAGCGCGGTCCTTGCTCGCTGCAAACCAGGCCGCGTTGTCGCGCCCGTCCTGGATCACCACGAATCGCCCGGCCGCGCGCAGCACTTCAAGGAGTTCCGTCACGGACACCGCATGCTCGCAGGCGACCTCTCCGATCACGCGAGCGGTATCCGCGCGAGCGAAGCCAAGGCGAGCGATACGCTCAGCTGCGGAGCGCGTGGTGCCATGCCATACCGTGAAGGATTCCACGCTTTTCACAGACCTTTCATCATGGGTGAAGCACGACTATATTGCGGGGCCGGACCCGTCACGGCAGGCGCACGGGTGATAAGACGAGCCAATCAAAGCTCGACAGAGGCGCGATCGATTCCAGTTCGAACCGACGAGCGTGTATTTGACGTCACCGACCGTGACATGAGCGACGACGCGCAAGTTCGACCATGCAGCACGACTGGACTTTCGGTGTGGGCGAGGCAGCTCACCTGGCCATCCGGACCGCCTCCACCACGTCCTCGGCGTGCAGGGCGCACATCGTCGCCTGCCAGACCTCGTAGCGCCCGTAATTGCACCCGGTCGAAGATGCGCTCCCAGGATCGCTCAATCTCGGCACGCCGGTCCGCGGGCCAGTCCCTCACCGGGGCAGCACGCAGTCCAGCGTCCTCCAGTCGGGCGTTTAGCTCGTCCGATGCCTTCTCCCAGCGGGTGAATGCGTCGCCTTCCGGTTCGCCTTCCTCTGATGAGACGCAGGTTCAGCGACTGCCCAGTACCGTGTTGTTGCCCTTTGGGCACTCGTCTATGGGATGCCATAATCGACTCCGTAATCCGAGTCGCTTGCCAACCCTGCATCGCGGACCGGCATGCCCCGCTCGACCTCCTGCTCGACGAGGTTGACTGGCCATGCGCAGCCCGTCGGCGAAGGCTCGCAATCTTGGGAGGGGAAGTGAGCGTGGCGCGCAAGATCGACTACTACGACGATCCGTTCGCTCCGGCGGCGAACAGCCTGGTTCCCTCCGTCAACGTGGTCGTGGTCAACGACGCGGGCGAGATCTTGATGATCCCCCGCTCCGACAACGACAACTGGGCCGTCCCAGGCGGCGCCATCGACATAGGCGAGTCCGTTGCGCAGGCCGCCATCCGGGAAACCCTTGAGGAGTCGGGGATCACCTGCGAGGGAGATGAGCGCCGCGCCACTGGCGGCCACAAGGACCGCCAGCGCCGTCGTCGACCTGATCACCCGTCGGTCACAGGAATAGTTCCTTGTGCCAGGCAGCCACGGGCGGATCGTCGTCGTGGTAGCCGATGGCCAGGCGCCCGGCGAGGGTCAAGGCCGTGATCGCCTGGCTGAAGCTGAACAGCCGAGCGGGTTGGGACGAGACGATCCACGCTCCGTTGCCGTCCGCCGCCGCGTACTCGCTGAAGCGCGCGATCAGGACGACCTCGCCGTTGACCTCAAGGGCCATGAAGTCCGGTCGCCGCAGTGCGTCGGGCTACGCGAACTAGGCCAGCTGCAGTTCACGCTCCGCACTGCTGCCGCCACGAACTTTAAAGCGGTCATGACGTCATCGGGGCCCACGTACGGGAAATCGACCGGGACCCCGGGTACGGCATTACATCAGGCCACGCCGGCGCGCTATTGCCCCGACATCCCGGGCCACGCAGACAAAACAGGACTATTGACAACAATATTTCACATGTCAGCACTTTCCGTAATGTGCACGGCCACAATGCCGTCTCATGCGGGTCGCGACATGGAACATCAATTACCCGGGGAAGAAGAATGAGCGGACTGTGCGCCAGGGAGAGCTTCTGCGCAAGCTCGAGCCGGACCTGATCCTGCTGCAGGAAGTCAATCCCGGCTCGGCAGAAGCCCTCCGGCTGGCGGCCGGGGCGGACTGGCTAATCCTCGCCAGTGACCTCATGGTCAACCCGCCGCAGGGCCGCGCGGTCAAGAAGCCGCGAGGGGTCGCGATCGCCGGGCGGGGACAGCGCCCGAGATGCGCCTGGCTCCAGCGCGACGTGCACGTGCCAGAGCGGATCCTGCTCGCCCAGATCACCGTGGCGGGACGCGAGCTGACCGCGGTGTCCTACCACGCGCCCGACGGGGTCCGCTGGCGCAACTGGAAGGCACGCCAAGCGGTCACCTTCGCCAGGTGGCTAGCCGCGCACCCCGGGCCGGTCATCATGGGGTCCGACGGCAATACCCCGAAGATCGACGCGGCGGACTTCGCCAAGACGCGGACTCACTGGCACACCGGCGATAGCCACCTTAAGGGAGAACCGGGAGACGACCTCCTCTACGGCCCGGCCAAGATCCACGCCCTAGACGACGCGTACCGGCGCTGGCTCGCCGATCACCCCGCCAAGGCCTCCGCTCTCGCGAAGTCGGTCCCGTCCGGCCCGCTTGCGCCCACGTACCGGACCGGCAAGAGCCCGAAGACACCGGGAAGCTGGATGCGCTACGACTCCATCTGGGTCACCCAGCACTGGGCCGTCCAGCACATCGACCACCGTTACGACGACGCAATCAAGGCCGGCAGCGACCACGCCGTCGTCATCGCAGACCTCACCCCCATATAGCACCAAGTCAAGGCCTACGACACGGCTTCCGGCACCCACAGGACAAACTCTCAGGACAGAAGGCATGGGCTTTTTGGTGCAGTTGGCCCAGTGGCCACTGCCCCACGGGCCAACGACGGCCAGGACACTGCTGTCCTCCATGTGCCGGATCTCGTCGATAACCCGGGCCACTCGGCTGGCGAACGGGCCGCGCCCGAGCGCATCCTGATCGGGGGACGTAATCGGGCGGTCAGCCCGCGGCCAGTGCCCATCCAGCTGGCTGGAAGTGGCAGGAGGCAGCGCGGCGGTCGTGTGGCCCGAGGTCGCGGGGTTCGGCTTGCTCAGTTTCTACCAGTCCTCGAAGTCGCGGGTTCCAATGATCCGGTACGTGGTGGACGTCGCGTCCGAGCTGTTCCGGTAGCGGGGACAAGAGCATTGTCGGCATGGACATGATCGCATCAGATGACCTGCTCGAAGGCGGTGATTACGTCGACGTCCGTGTCCTCTGGCGCCGACCAGTCCAGATGCCGCCTGTGCGAACTCAGCCTACTCGGCCGCTGCGCAGTCAGCATGGATCGGATTGGTGAAGGCAGTGTCCGACACGATGGCTCTGCTAGGAGGGCGAGAGGAACCGGGCAGCTCACAGCCTGCATGGCGTGCCCGGCCCCTCCTCGCGGTCGGGTACGGTTACTCGGTGGCTGTGCGTGCGCGTTCAAGCACGCCGGCGGTGGCGCCTAATGGCACAGTCGGATATCGGAAGTGTCCGAATGCCTCCCGTTGGCGGACGCAAACCGGGCGATCCGGGCGCGTGTCATGCATCGTTGAGGTCCGCGTCGGACAGGGGCAGGACCTGCATGGGGCTTGTTGGCAGGCGGCGTTTCGTTACGCGTTTCGTGACGACTGCGGCGGTGGCGAGCATCGACAGCTCGGCGATCAGGCGGTGCAGGATCCGGGTGGTCTCGGCGGGCCGGGTGCGGCGGGCCTGGCCGGGGGCCGGGAAGAGTGCCTGCTGGCCACTGGCGCTGTCAGCCAGGGCTCCGAGGAGGTCGCTTGCCTGTTGCCGGATGTCGACGGCGCGGGCGTGCCGGGCTGCGGCCGTGAGCGGCTGCGCGTTCGTGCCGGGCGGCTTGCTGGCCTTCTGGCGGGCGCGGTAGGCCTTTGCCTTGCATGCGCCGGAGCAGTACCGGGCCTTGCGGCCGCCGTGCGTGCGGTCGCGGTCGGGCAACTGCCCGTCGCAGACTGGGCAGCGGGAGGCGGTCACGGATGGGCCGGCGTTTCGTGACGTGACGGAACGGGCTGCGGCGTGGTCCTGCGGCTGACGTCGGCGGCGTAGGCAGTCCAGTCGCCGGCCGACAGGCGCTGCCATTGGACGGCGGCTTCGATGTGGATGCCGAGCATGCGGGCCAGCAGCGCGGCGGGAAGCTCGGAGGCTAGCTGGAACAGTGCCGTGGAGCGTGCCTGGCCTGGGTGGATGCCGAGGTCTTTCAGGCGCTGCCCGAGGTGGCCAGAGCTGACCGGGCGGCCGGGCTGCCCGCCGGGGAACAGCCAGGGCGAGGGATCGGCGGCGCCTGTGGTGGCGTGCCCGCGCTTGCCGTCCAGCAGCCGCCGGGCCAGGCCGGCGACTGGCTCGGGCAGGGTGATCGGCACCGTGCCCAGGCGGATCTGCACCGTAGTGCCGCTGACGGTGACGTGCCCGGTGGTCAGGCGGGCGACCCGGGCGACGGGCTGGGCGTAGAGCAGGACGAGCAGCCCGGCGAGCCGGTCCCGGGCACTGATCGTGTCGTCGTGCAGGAGCCGGCGGGCGGCGTCCCAGCGGGCCTCGTCGTCCAGCGCCCGGGCTGGCGCCGCCACCTGAGGGCGGGGATGGATGCCGGGGTCAGCCGCTGCCGGGCGGCCCAGCGGACGAAGTGCCCCGCGTCCCGGTTGCGGGAGGTCCCGCTGCCTGGCAGCCACTCATCGAGGTCGGCCTGCCCGCATGTGCTGAGGGCCTGGCCCCGGGCATCCAGCCAGTCGAGCAGGGCGACTGCGCCCCGGACCTGCTGCTGCACGACGCTGTGCTGCTCGCGGGTGACGGGCCGGCCGTTGTTCCGGCCGCGGAGCCGGCGCAGCAGGTGCCAGGTCGCGTAGCAGCGCAGGACCTGCCGCTGCTCCGGGTCGGGGCGGCCGTCGATCACGTCGGCGGTGAAGCGTTCCAGGCGGGCCATCTGCTCGTCGCGGGGCGGCAGCGTCCCGGTGGCGACGAGCACGCTGCGCAGGTGCGCGAGGACCGGGGTCTGCTCTAGCCGGTCCAGCTCTCCGTGGCTGAGATCGCGGCCGTCGGCCGCGATGCCGGACAAGGCAGCCGCGACCGGCGGCTTGGCGAGCCAGCGCAGCGCGGTCCCCGGAGGGTCGGTCGCCGCCAGCGCTTTCCTCAGCGGCCCGAGCGAGGGGCGGATGCCGCCGTCCGGGCCGGACAGCAGCTCCCGCAGCCGCAGTTCCAGCAGGCAGCTGGCGCACTGGCCCGGCCGGAGGCTGTCCGCGCAGGCCGCGCAGTCCGGAAAGACGGGGATGGTGCAGTCCCGGCAGCGTGGTTCCGCCAGCGTGCCCGAGCCGACCGGCCCGACCTGGCCGCAGCCGGAGCAGCGGGCGAGCAGCGCCTGGCAGGGCGGGCACCACGGCAGCCCGGTCAGCCGGGATATCCCGCATGGCCGGCGCTGGCCGCAGACCGAGCACTCCAGCGCCGGCAGCGGCGGGCAGCCAGGGCAGAGCGGCCCGTCTGGGCTGCGCGTGTTCACCACCCGGCGGCGGCCGCAGTTCACGCAGGCCTCGAGGTTGACCGGGTCGCTGATCATGCAGTTCGCGCAGAGCGGCCGCCCCTGGCCGTCCCTGGTGACGGGCTCGCGGACGGCTCCGCAGCGTCCGCACGGCTCGGCGCGGGAGTGCGCGATGCAGGTCCGGCAGACCCGGACCCCGTCCAGCGGCTTGTCGATGCGCACGACACGGCCGCAGCGCCCGCATGACGGGCGGACGACGCCGGCCACGCCGGCGTCGTCCAGCATCTCGATGAGCCGCAGGACCGCGCGCAGCGGCGAAAGATGCCCGTCCCCGGTCAGCAGCGCCGGGTTCCCCTCGATCGCCCATGCCAGCTTCTGCTGGTATGAAGGCCGGGGAGCGCAACGGCAGACGGCATCGGCGACGGCTTCCCTCCCCGTGCCGGGGTCCAGGGCGGCGACGATGCCATGGATGACGTCGACCGGGTCGCGCCCGTCGCCGTCCGGGCACTCCGTGCACCGGGGCCGGCCTGACCGGTCGCGGCTGGAGAGGCGCCGGAGCCGGCCGCATGCCGCGCACGGCTCCCGGGCCTCGCCGCAGACGGCGCAGTACCAGTCGTCGCCGCGGCGCTGCAGGGTGCGCAGCGCCTTGCCGCACTGCGCGCATGCCGGCGGCGAGATCTCTGCCGCCCCCGCCCGCACCAGCGCGATCAGCAGGTCTCCCACCGCCCGGGACGCGGGCGACCGGCCGTCGGACAAGACCCCGGGCCGCCCGGCCAGCGCCAGGGCGAGCCTGCGCTGCTTGGCCCGGCCGCCCGCGACCGCGGTCACCGCCGCCCGGATCGCGTCGCGGCCCAGCCCGTGCTCGACGCCGGCGATCAGCGTGACCATGACGCCAACCGGGTCGGTGACGGCATCGCCCGCGGGGTCAGTCACCGGCGGGGACGATCCGGGCTCGCCTCGGCCGCAGGCTGCCGATGCCGGCCTCGCCGCTGGCCGTCCTGGCCTTCTTGTCCTGGCCGGCGGCGGAGCCGGCTCGATCAGGTCCGTCATGGCGCAGTCCAGGATGTCGAGCAGCGCCATCAGGATCCTCAGGCTCAGCCGTTCCGGCCGCTCGGTGACCAGCCGGTAGACCTGGCTGGACGACAGCCTGATCTCCCGGTCGGCCAGCGGGCCGATCAGGTCCGTCGTCGCGAACATGCCCCGGCTGGCCATCACCTGCCGCAAGTGCCACCGGTAGTCCAGCCTGGCTGCCATCAGCCCTCTCCCCGCCCCGGCAGGGCCTCCAGCGCCGGGCCCAGCGCCCGGCGCAGCGCCGTGTTCATGAAGTCGTCGCTGACATGGGTGTAGATCGCCGTGGAGCTGTCGTTCTCGTGGCCGACGTTGACCTGGATGAACCTGCGGTCGACTCCGTCCTCGGTGAGGTGGCTGACATAGGAGTGCCGCAGGCTGTGGACGACCAGGGCAGCCGGGAGGCCGAGCGCGTCACGGTAGGCAGTGAACCGGGCGTTGATCTCCGCCGGCTTTATCCGGCCGCCTCGCTCGGTCACCCATAGCGCCGGGTGGTCCCCGCACCCGAACCGGGGCCGGACGTTCTCCACGTAGTCAGCAACCGCCTCCACCGCCCAGCCCATCACGGAGGCCACGTTCCGCCGCCGCGGCGGCTGCCCCTTCTTCGCCTTGCCGTAGCGGACGTTCAGCATCCCGAACCGGCCGAACTCCGGGGCCGCCGCGTTCCTGCCGAAGTCCGCCACGTCGAGCTTCGACGTCTCGGTGCGACGCAGCCCCCACCCGTAGATCACCTTGAACAGCGTCGCGTCCCGGTAGGCAGCCAGCGCTCCCTTCCGCCTCGAGCATGCTGCCCGCTCCACCTGGTCGTCGGCGTAGTCCAGGAACCGCTGCAGCTCCTGGCGAGTGAACGGCCTGGCCTCCGGGCTCCCCTCGTAGTCATTGAGGTGGGCAATCGTGTTCCACTCGTGGGCGATCGCCACCGGGTGCTGCCCAGGGCCGAACGCCTCCTCGCACGCCACCGCCCAGCCGTACCGGCCATCGATCAGGAACTCGCTGAACTGCCGGACCGTGCCCTGATAGCTGCGGACTGTCGAGGGCGCGAGACGCCGCTCCGCCGTCAGCGACACCGACCAGTCGTCCATGTGCCCCGGCGACCACGCCCACGGGTACTCGCAGGCGAACTCCATGAAGCGGCGAACCAGCCGCTCCCGCGGCCCGACCGTGTCCTCCCGCAGCCCTCGCGCGACCTGCTGAGCCCGCCACCCCCGCAGCATCGCCTCGAACATCGCGTCCTCCGGGCACAGCTGCACCACCCCGGAGACCAGCTCCAGATGCGCAGCGCCCGCCAGATCCCCCCGGCTCACCCGACCCCCGAGCACCCCGAAACGGCAACCGCCTGACGGCAGGATCATGCATCCAACGGGCTGCCCCCGCAACAACCTCAGCAAACAATAGGTATGCGCGTCACTACAATCAGCTCATTGAAGAGGCCCGCATAGCCGCTAAACCGGGCAAAGCTCGCCCGTCAGATGCAATTCCCGAGACTTGACGTACATGTCGAGCGTGGTCCGATAGGTGGCGTGCCCGGCCATGCGGGACACGTCGGTGGGGTCGAGCTTCCAGGTGAACAGCGCCGTGGTGCAGAACACGTGCCGCAGCGAGTGCCAGGTCCACCTGCCGTTCCCCTCGGCGTCGCGCCACCCGGCCGCCAGGTAGGCGGGGACCAGGACGCGCCGCTCGAAGTTGGAGGCACGCCAGTGCTTCCCCCGGGGAGAGGGGAAGATCAGCCCGAGTGGGTTGGTCCCGGCCTCCTGCTCGGCGCGGGCTTCCTCGATCCGGGCGGCCAGGCGCTCGGCCAGCGGGTACCCGCCGGGCGTGCGCCGCGGGTAGATCGTCCTGCGGTGCTTGCGGTTCTTGGGGGCCTCAACGAACAGGTGCCCGGCAACGTCCACCACCTTGCGGTCCACCGTGATGACGCGGGCAGCCTGACTGACCTGAGGGATGGTGAGGGCCGCGAGCTCACCCCAGCGCAGCCCGCTGTAGGCGGCGGTGGTTGCCATCAGCTCGTCACGCTCCCCGTGCGTCCCGGCGGCCAGGGCGCGGCCGAGCTTGCCGATGTCGCCGCCGGAGGGGATCTCGGCCGGGTCAACCCACAGGGCAGACTCCCCGGCCACGGTCACCTGGACGGCGGGCAGCGGACGATCCCCAGCTTGCCAGTGCACCTTCGCTAGCCGGGAGTTCACCAGGTACCCGGCCTCGACTCCCGCCGTGACGAGCGCGGAGATCATCCGCCGGACCCGGTCGCCTTCCCCGGCGGTGGGAGCAGAGTTGACGATCTTCTGCATGTGGCTGGCCTTCATGTCCTGGCAGGTGACCATGGCGATCACCGGGGCGGCGAACCGCTCGCACAGCACCCGCTGCGTGTGAGCATGCTTGCGCGACCAGCGCTTGCTGACGGGAAGCCGGTCAGCGTCGAGATAATGGGCGATGAGCTCCGCGCCGGGCTTGCTCATGCTCTGCGCGTCGGCCTCCAGCCGCGCCTTGACTTTCTCCAGCTTGGCAGCCAGCTTCTCCTCGGTCGCCGCCTCGCACTGCTGCCGCTCGTCATTCTCGTACCAGGTGGCCCGCCACCGGCCGCCTTCGGACCTCGCGGGGTAGACGGTGATCCCGCATTCCAGCTCGATGACCTCGCCGGTGCCGCGAGTAGCGGGCCTCTCGCTCCAGTTGGGAGTACTTGCGGACGGCCCGTGCCATCACGTCGCCGGGTCCGGCCTCCAGGCCGCGTGGTCCTGCCAGGGGCCACTTGTGGGGATTTTGAAGATCGCGGGCGCTGCCTGCGTCATCGGGAACTCCCTCTTCCTGCCATATGCGCAGGTGAGAGGGCTAACACGACGTAGCCGGGATGGTGCCCCGAGCGCGACTCGAACGCGCGACCTACCGCTTAGGAGCCTCCTCGCCGGGGCCGGCGGTCGCGCTGCCCTGAGAATTGGTGCGGGGCTGCGGGCGGCCGGCTGGCTGGCGTCGCTGCCGCTCCGTGGCGCGGTTCGCGCCCTTGGTGCGGGTCCCGGGCGGGTGCCCCCGGCTGCGCCGGGGCTGGCGGGCGGAGCCCGCCAGTGCGGGGGTCCTGCCCGCGGCCCGGCGCGTCCCGGCCCGGGAGAGCTGATCCGCAGCGCGGGGCGGGCGCGGCTGGGAGGATGGGCGCGGGCTGCCCGCGACGCCGGCATACCTGTGGGATGCGAGCCCGTTTAGGAGCCTGGCGCGGGGCCCTGACCTGAGGGTCGCCTCTAATGGTGGTGCAGCGTTCCCCTCCGGAGACCTGAGACACCTCTGGCTTTGAGGCCCCGTGCAAGACCGGCCTGGTCGAGAACGCAGCAGCGTGGCGTGCTTCCTGACGACCTATTCGCCTTCGGCCCCCTGAGGCCTTCGACAAGACCGGCCAGGAAGCACGCCACGTGACAGCAGTCACAGGCGCGACCCCGGTGCGCTACCGCTGCCTGCTGTCCGGTTTGATCGTTCCCCGTGGTCCGAGCCCGCCAGCACGGCGCACCCCCCGTAAGCCTCCGGGCCGTTTGCGCCTCGAGCTAGACAGGGGCCCGTGACGGTCGCCGGGATCACGGACGGCTAATCGGATGTCAGGCCCGCGAGCCTTTCCATTAGAGCGCCGTGTGGTTCCGCCAGGGCTGCGACCAGCGCAGACACGTACCGAGACCGGGAGTATGAGCTTTGAAGACCACGTGCGGCATCGACTGGGCCGAGGGACACCACGACATCGCGATCGTCGGCGAGGACGGCGTCCTGGTTGCCAAGCGGCGGATCGCCGAGGCACCGGAGGGCTTCGGCGAGCTGATCGCGATGCTGGCCGAGGCGGGCGACACCGCGGAGGACCCGATTCCGATCGCGATCGAGACGCCCCGCGGCCTGCTGGTCGCCGCCCTACGCGCCGCCGGCCGCAAGGTCTACGCGATCAACCCGATGGCCGTCGCCCGTTACCGCGAGCGGTACTCGCCCAGCGGGAAGAAGTCCGACCACGCCGATGCCATGGTCCTGGCCGCCATCTTGCGCACCGGCGCCGCCATGCACCGCACGCTGCCCGCCGACACGGAACTGGCCAGGTCGGTCGCCGTGCTGGCGCGGGCCGCCCAGGACGCCGCCTGGCGGCGGACCCGGGCCTCCAACGAGCTGCGCTCCCTGCTGCGCGAGTACTACCCTGGCATGCTCGAGGCCGCCGCCCACCGCAGCGGCAGCCTCATCACCCCGGTGGCCCGCGAGCTGCTCCGGATCGCACCGACCCCGGCCGAGGCCGCCAGGCTCCCGGTCGCCCGGATCGCCGCTGCGCTGCGCCGCGCCGGCCGCCAGCGCGGGATCGACCAGTCCGCCGCCGGGCTCCTCCAGATCCTGCGCCGCCCCCAGCTCCGCCAGGACCCGCTCGTCGAGCGGGCCATGGGAGCGCAGGCGCTGCGCCTGCTGGCTACCCTGGACGCCGAGTGCACCAGCGTCGAGGAACTCGGCAGGGCATGCCTCGAGGCGTTCCGCCAGCACCCCGACTACGCCGTGATCACCAGCTTCCCCGGCCTCGCCGACCTGTCCGGCGCCCGCGTCCTGGCCGAGCCCGGCGACGACCGCACCCGGTTCGCTGACGCCCGAGCGGTCAAGGCGTTCGCCGGGGCCGCCCCCGTCACCAGGGCATCCGGGCGCTCCACCGTCGTCACGCGCCGCCGGGTCAAGAACGACCGCCTCGCCGCCGTCGGCTTCACCTGGGCCTTCGCGGCCCTCACCCCCTCACCGGGAGCACGCGCCCACTACGACCGCCGCCGGGAAGCCGGAGACGGCCACCCAGCCGCACTCCGCAACCTCTTCAACCGCCTGCTCGGCTGCCTCTACCACTGCATCCAGGCCGGCACCCCCTACGACGAGACGACCGCCTTCCGCACCCCTCAAGCAGCCGCCGCTTGACAGTTACGCCAATCGGATGTCTTGTCGCCTGTGAGCACGACGGTCAGTATTCGCGGCCTCCGAGCCAGCTGACCGGGCCCCCGGGCAGCCCGCCTTGCTGTTGCCGGTTCCAAGCACAGGAGGCCCGGATGGGCAATGCGAGGGCGCGGAAGGTTCCCGCGCAGCTCGTCGAGGACGAGGACTACCAGCTCCGCCACGAGCGGGTCGCAGGCATCGACATCGCGAAGGCGAAGGCCGACGTGTGCACCCGGCTCCCCCCGGCCCGCGACGGCGGGCGGCGCGCCTCGCGGCTGGAGGAGGTCCCCGCGCGGGCCAGGGAGATCCTGGACCTGGCGGGCCGGCTCACCAGCGACGGCGTGGAGCTGGTCGTCATGGAGTCAACTAGCGATTACTGGCGCATATGGTTCTACTTGCTGGAGTCCGCGGGCCTGGCCGTGCAGCTGGCCAGCTCCTCCCACGCCCGGCAGCTGGCCGGCCGCCCGAAGACGGACCGGCTGGATGCCCAGTGGATCGCCCGGCTGGCCGAGATGGGCCTGCTGCGGCCGTCGTTCGTGCCGCCCCCGGAGATCCGCGCGCTGCGCGACCTGACCCGGGCCCGGCTGCAGATGGTCCGCGACCGCACCCGGGAATGGCAGCGGCTGGAAAAGCTCCTGGAAGGAGCCCTGGTCAAGCTGTCATCAGTGGTGCACTCGCTAGCCAGGACAAAGACCGCCCGCGACATCCTGGAGGCACTCGCCGGCGGCGAGCGCGACCCGAAGGCCCTCGCCGCCCTGGCCGCCGTCCACGTCAAGGGCGGCCGCGCCGCCATCGAGCAGTCCCTCGACGGCATGCGCCTGGGCAATCACCACCCGATGCTGATCCGGGCCCACCTGGACCACATCACCCTCCTGGACCGGACGGTCACCAGGATCGAGGACGAGATCGAGGCCGCCCTCGACGCCATCCCCGCCGCCCGGGGCATCACCGCCGACGGCGTCCCGTCCCCCGATCCCGGCCCCGACGCGGCCACCCTGCCCGCCGCGGACCGCCTCGCAGAGATCCCCGGCATCAGCCGCAACCTCGCCATGGCCATCATCGCCGAAACAGGCCTCGACATGACACGCTTCCCCACCGCCGACTGCCTCGTCTCCTGGGCCGGCCTCGCGCCCGTCACCCGCCAGTCCGGCCCCCGCAGCCGCAAGCCCGGCAAGGGACAAGGCGACGCCTACCTCAAGGGCTACTGCACCCAGGCAGCAGCCGGCGCCATCGGCACCAGCACCTTCCTCGGCGAAAGACTCCGCCGCCTGTCCCGCCGCATCGGCCCGATGAGGGCCAGGTGCGCCGTCGCCCGCTCCATCCTCGTCATCATCTGGCACCTCCTCGCCGACCCCTCAGCCAGGTTCAACGACCTCGGGCCCGACTGGCACGAGCGCAGCGGCAACCGCGACCGCAAGATCCGCGCCCACCTCCGCCAGCTCCAGGCCCTCGGCCTCGACGTCACCCTCACCACCGCCGCCGCCTAAACCCAAAACCCCGCCTACCAGGCCCGTTGCCCCCAGTGCCACGGGCCGTTAAACCATGCCCGCATTTGGTTGCTGATTCTCACGGTCAGACACCAGGTGCTATCCGAGATGCTACCGCACGAAAGCCCAGGCGGCAACACATTCGATGAATCGCGAGATGCTATCAAGCAGTGTGTGTAGCGCGTTCGAAGCAGTGTCTGTTGCTTGTGGCCGCCTTGTTGGCCTCGGGCGGCTGACCAGTTGGGATCGCTGGGGCTCTGCCCCGAACGCGGCAGCGGACCGAACTATCGCAAGGACTCTGGCTCTAGAGATGCGTAACCCCCGGCAGCCGTGGGCTGGCCGGGGGCATGGCTGAGGCTTGCCCGCATGCATGGCCAGGCGGGCAGTTCTAGCGGTTAGCGGATTGCCGCGCCGGCACGGATGGCCGAAGTGAAGCGGCTCCAATTGGTGGGGGTCACGCGGAGCACCGGGCCGCGCCCGTGCTGGGTGGTGTCGCGGACGAGGACTGCGCCAGGCATGTGCCCGGCCTCAATGCAGTCAGCGCCGCCGTTGCTGCTGTAGCTGGACTTGCGCCAGCCGGGGTTCACTTCTGCTGGCTTCGCCAAAATTCGATCGCCTCCATGAGGATGGCCCGCGAGTCCTCAACGCTCAGGGCGTGCCCCCGGATCACCTCGAACGAGGCCAGGAGCTTGCGGGTCAGTGCAGGGTCTTCCGACGGCTGGTCCTCGGCCGCCAGCATCAACAGGGTATCGGGGATCCCACCGCCGCTCGCGACCTGGAACGCGCCCTCCATCCCCACGAAGTACCCCTTGTCCGGGACCACCTGGATCGTGATGTTAGGCCGGTCAGACCACTCCAGCAACCTGGTGAGCTGGCCGATCATCGTCTCGGGGTCGCCGACGAGGCAGCGCAGCGCCAGCTGGTGGATGACCGCCGTCACGTGCGGCGGCTCCGGCCCGTCCAGCACGGCCTGCCGGCCGATCCGGACGCCGGTCTTCTCGGCTGCCTCGTCCTCCGGCTGGCCAGCCATCCGGTACATGGCGTAGGCATACTCGCGGGTCTGCAGCAGGCCAGGCATGAACAGCAGCGACCAGATCCGGATGAACGCGGCCACCGCCTCAGCCTGGAAGTACTTCTGGGCGAAGACCGGGACCGGCCCCTTGGCCTTGCGGGCCAGTCGCCACGCGACCATGATCATGGCGCGGACGGGGCCGGTGACCCCGTACAGGCCAAGCACCTGCTCCAAGGCATCGCCATCAGGGACGACCGCGCCAGTCTCCCACCGGGAGACCGTGTCATGACTGCGGTTCAGCCGGGCGGCAGCGGCCTCCTGGGAGGTGATCCCGGCAGCCTCCCGCAAAAGTCCAAGGGACTCGCCGAACGCGGCTGCCGGGTCAGTCTCGGGGTCTCGGCTGTTTCGTCGGGGCATCGGAGAACCTCCGTAGTGTTTCGCTCCGTTTCGCTGCACGTGCTTTCAAGTAGCTTAACCCGGCCGCCTCATGTCATGGTCTTAAAACACGGATCACGCATCAAATTTTCGGGCATAGCAATCACCTGCCAAGGTGTCGGCCTAATTTGCGTGAGCCTCTATTTCTTCGTGCCTGCATAAGGGGGACCGCCGTGAATTCCATGATCCCGAGCACCATGACTCCCATTCCCGTCGTGCCGCCGAATCCGGCGGAGTCGGGCAGCTGGCTGGCGGAATGGCAGCGGCGCGACTTCCTGGGGCTGGACGCCGTGGACACCGCGCCGGGAGAGGTGCGGGCGATGATCCGGGCGCGGCTGCCGTTGTGGGGGCTGGGCCACTTGCGGGACAGTGCTGTCCTGGTGGCGACCGAGCTGACCACGAACAGCGTCGCGGCGACCCGGCTGCACGTCGCTGGCCTGCGGCTGCCGTCCGTCCGGGTGTGGCTGCTCGGCAGCGACGCCAAGGTCGCCGTCGCGGTGGGTGACGACGTGCCCGTAGAGCCCGTGCCACGCGAGGCGGACCTGTGGGATGAAAGCGGCCGGGGGCTTGCGTTCGTGGAGAGCCTGTCCAGCCAATGGAACTTCTGGTTCCCGGCGCCCCCGTTCACGGGGAAGGTCACTATGGCCGTAATCAGTCAGTCGTAGTCAGCAGAAAGGGAAAACGGTCATGCTGGCAAGACGTTGCGCGTGCGGTTTCGAGGAGCTGGAAGACGAGCAGGTCATTGACCATCTGCTCGCCGTGTTCGAGTCACCGGACTCCGCCGGGGCCGATAGCCTGGTCCACCTGGAAATGGCGCTCAAGGCGTGCTCCTGCGGCCTTTCATTCGCCTCGGGTGGCGAAATGGACGCGCATTTCCTTGCGGTATTCATGCCTGTCGATTCGGTCGGCAGCGACGGGCGGAAGCACGAGGCGCTTCCCTGAGCGGGGATGACCTGCTGCCCGGCAGCGAGTCGTTCCTGCTACGGGCCGTGAGGCGGAACGCCGGGCGACTCAGCCGGCGTGCGCGTCACGTACCGAGTACGGTGCGTGCGGCCATCAGCGCGCCGACAGTTTCCATGCTGGTGATGAGGGTGCCGATCCCGTTCAGCGCGTCGGCCGCTGGGATGAGGACGACGCTCATGTCGAAATACTTCTCGATCTCGCTGTCCCCGAGGGCCGCGCCGGCGAGTGCCACGGGGGTGGCGAGGAAGACGTGGGTGTACTTGTTGGTCTCTGACGGCAGCGAGTAGTAGGCGCCCATCGGCCGCATGGTCGCCCCTTCGGCGAGGGCGTACCCGGTCTCCTCTTCCAGCTCGCGGATCGCGGCGGCTTCCGGCTCCTCCCCGTCGCTGATGGCCCCGGCGGGGAGCTCCAGCTGGTGGGACCGGAGGTTGTGCCGGTACTGGCGGACGAAGACCAGGCTCCCGTCGGCGGTGAGGGGGACGATCATGACGCTGGGCGGGGTGTCGGTGTAGTACCAGTCGCACTGGTAGCCGTCGGGCATCTGGACCAGCTCGCGGACGAACCGCTTGGGCTTGGGCAGCAGGACCTCGGTCTCCAGGATGCGGGCGTCCTTCATGCTCGCGGCCCGCCGCTGGTCGGTCATGGGTGCCAGTCCTTCGCGTTGGTCCATGTGCTCTCGAAGTGCCGGGTGTAGCGGGTGAACATCCTGGGTGCCTCACGGGCGCGGAACTCGAAGGTGGGCGAGTTGCTGCCGATGAAGAACCGCATGTACGGGGTGACCAGCATGCTGTCGTCGCCCCGGACCACGCTGACGGTGGGGTACTCATCGTAGACCCGGATCCGCATCCGCGGCCCGCACTTGCGGCGCATCAGGGCGAACCGGGCCAGCGCCGCGCTCGTCCGGGCGGCGAGGGTCCCGGGCGGGTGGCCCTCGTCCCGGTCGATCGTCGCCGACTGTGGCGAGGCCGGGCTGAGCAGCAGGACGCGGACCTGGCAGCCGCGCGCGGTCGCGCGGGCGAGGATGGCGGGCACGTCGCCGTCGGTGGCGTACCCGTACTCGGCCATCCCGTACAGCCATAGCTCCCGGGTCGCGCCGTGGATGATCTCGTTCCACTGCTCCCGGGTGACCAGGCCCCGGTCCGCGTACGGCTTCACCGACTCTGCGGCAACTCCCGCACGCTCGGAGCCGGTTCCCGGCCGCTGGGCACCTGGCGGCTGCCGCACGCGGCCCGCATGGGGGGCCAGGCCCAGGACCTGCGGGGCGATCGCCAGCGCGTCGGCGAAGCGGCGCAGCACCGCGATGTCGGTCAGCGGCGCGAGGCCGCGCTCGTACCGGGACACCTGGGCGGCGGAGTAGCCGGTGCGCCTGCCAAGCTCGACGAGGGTCAGCCCCTGAGCGCTCCGCGCTCCGCGCACGACCGCCCCGAGCTGGCGGCCTGGTGCCAGAAGGGCTGGCACTGCCCGGCTTGACTGGTCCATCACCCGCTCCGCGTCAGCGCTCCCCTCCTCACCGTAACCACGGGAGGGCCTGTGCCGCCAGGGTTTTTGCGTGACACGCAAACGGCTTGCGGCCGGCGCCAAGCCCCCTGCCGCCACCGCCCGCCAGGCCTGCCTGATGGACGTGACGTCCCCGGGACACCGCAGGGACGCACCCACCAGGAAACGAGGTAATCCCTGATGACGAAGGTGACCGGCCTGCCAGCACCACGACTTGGTACTGGCGGTGCTGACTTCGCCCGGCGGGGCGGGCAGCTGCGCGTGTCGCTCACGCCGCGCTGCCAGCTCGGCTGCTGGTTCTGCCACAACGAGGGCGAGGTCCCGCCCGGCATCACCCGCCGCGACCGCACCATCCAGCCCAGGCCCCGAACCCTGACGGCGGATGACTTCCTGGCCGCGATCGGCGCGATGACCGGGGCGGGAATCCGCCGGGTGCTCTTCACCGGCGGCGAGCCGCTGCTGTCCCCGCTCGCCCACCCAGTCCTGGAGGGCATCCCCGCCCACGACCCGGGCCGGTACACCACCACGCTGATCACCAACGGGCTGACCCTCACCCGTGACCTGCCCTGGCTGGCCGCCACCTCGCTGGACCGGGTCAAGGTCAGCCTGCACTACTTCTCCGACGCCTCCATCGCCGCAATCGCGGGCGGCAGGCCCGGCGACGTCGCCAGGATCAAGGCCGGGATCGAGGCGGCCGTCACGGTGATCCCGTCAGTGGAGGTGAACCTGCTGCTGCAGGAGCGCAACGCCCGCGAGGTCCCCGCCATCATCGCCTACGCCCGCAGCCTCGGGGTCAGCGTGCAGGTGATCGAGCTGGTCGGCACCGGCCACAACGCCGGGCTCGGGCAGAAGGTCTCCTCGGCCGGCCTCAGCGCGTGGCTACGATCCACGGCCAGCAGCGAGCAGGTCATCACCTCAGGAACCGGGCAGGGCAAGCGCGTCTTCACCCTGGACCCGATCACGGTGGAGGTCATCGACGCCAGCCTCGGCCGCCACCACGCCGGCCAGTGCGCCACCTGCCCGCAGCAGGAGCGGTGCACCGAGGGCTTCTGGGCACTGCGGCTGGACTCCGCCGGCGCACTCAGCCCGTGCCTGCTGCGCCCCGACCTCCGCCTCGACATCACCAGCATCGCCAGCGACCCGGCCGCGCTCACCACAGCAGTCAGCGCGCACCTGGACGCCTTCACCGAGGGAGCCCTGTAATGATCACGACCGACGCGACGACGCTCGGCACCGCCTACCAGCCGCGCCAGGGCCAGCGGACAGGCCTGTTCATCGTGCTGGAGGGCATCAGCGGCTCCGGCAAGTCCACCCTCGCCGCCCTGCTCGGCAGGCAGCTCCACGGCCGCTGGTTCCACACCGTCCCGGCACCGGTCAGCGACCTGCAGCCCTACGTCAACACCAGCACCAGGCCACTGCCGCAGCTCGCCTTCTACCTCGCGGGAACCCTGCACGCCTCCGACCTCGCCCGCGACGCGCTCCGCGACGGGCACGCCATCGCCGACCGCTACGTCAACTCCGTCATCGCCAACCACGCCGCCGTCCACAACCTCGACAACGACACCGTGAACGCGGCGATCAGCCCGTTCACCAGCTACCTGGCGGCCCCCGACCTGACCGTCTACCTGCACGCCAGCCCGGCCGAGCTAGCCACCCGGCTGCACGCCAAGCACGACCAGACCCGCAGCGACCGCGACCTCCTCGCCGATCCCGAGCTCCTGCGACGCCTCCAGGACCGCTACGACCAAATCGCCGCCACCGACCCGACCGCCCGGCACCTGCACACCGCCGGCCGGACACCAGATGAGCTAGCGAACCTGGTCACGGCAATGCTCCCGGTGCTCACGGCACACAGGTAGGGGATCCTGGCAGGCGACAGCCCCGGCATGTACGGGCGCGGTAGCGTGGCAACGCCAGCTACCGCGCTCTCCTATCGGAGGTCATGGTCATGCCCGCGCAAGCCGCCAGCTACCGCCCGCACGTCGGCGTCCACCTCATCCTCACCGACGGACAGAAAGTGCTCCTCCTGCGCCGTGCGAACACCGGCTTCGCCGACGGCTCCTGGTCCGTCCCCGGCGGCTCCCTCGAAGACGGCGAGACCCTCCCCGCAGCCGCAGCACGCGAAGCACTCGAAGAAATCGGCATCGTAATCGACCCAGCAGACCTTGCCTTCGCCCACCTTTCCCACCACGCAGACCCCGACGGCCTCGCCCGCATCGGAGTGTTCTTCGCAGCAACCCACTGGACGGGCGAGCCCGTCAACGCCGAGCCAGGCAAGTGCACCGAGATCGCCTGGCACGAGACCGGCGACCTCCCGAACGACATCGTCAGCTACATACGCACCGGACTGCACGCCTACGACCACGGAACCCCGTTCAGCCTTGACAACTGGTAGTCCAAACGCGGATCGGCGCCAATCGTGGCGTCCGGTGCACCGCTGGGCGATCCGCACCAGCCCCCACCGCGGGTGCTGACTCTGCTGGTCAACCACCTGCACATGCAACTGTAGAACTCCTACGGAGCGTGTGATTACATCCTACATGTGGATGACTACGAGGACCTTTTGGCTTCTCTTGCGGAATGACGTCCTGACAACTGCTGCCACGGTCCTACGGTCGGGTGTGAGGAGGTCGGAGTTTGAATTCTTAGGTCCGAGGCCGAAAGTTGATCAATGACTCTTTTCGTCAAGGTAACGCACGAATTCTATGCAGATATCGCGGCATTGCCGGAGGCTGGCCTCGTCTATTGCAATGTTGCCATCAGATACTATCACGCCAATCTGGGACATTTTTGACTGAACATTGCTTCCGCGCTGGCGGGGAGTCAGCTTGCCGAGACCATGTGCAATCGAATTTCTCACCTCGATTACTGCGTCCAACTCTGACCAGCGACGAAATTCGCCAAGGAGTATCTTGTGGTACACCGAAAATGCAGATTTTCGCTCGTTCCAAGTTGTTGAAGCGCGCAGTTCAGCATCCTCGACCAGGCGTCGGATTAGATCGTGTGTCGTAGGAACACTCTCTTGGAACAGGGTAGTGCAGACGATATCAACATACACCTCCACTATACTCACCATGCGGAGAAAGCAGCCTTGTCCGCTTGCCGATTTAAAATCATACTCGCCTAGTGCGGTAGTACTTCGCAGAATGCGACCTCGCTTGGGTGGGGCGACGGTAATTGCAGGTCCCGTCAGGTCGAGATATGTAGTGTGAAGATAGCTGATAGCCGTCTCAGTTACCGCCCACTGAACGCGTCGAATCATGTCACTCCTTCGGCAAGAGGGCTGCAAACAGTCCGCCTTCGCCGTACACTGCTGCATACTCACTGCTCGTGACCGTGCCGAATTCCTTCAAACGGAGAATTCCACTTATATACCACGAAGTCAGCGCTCCCGGTTGGTCGCGAAGTGCATACTCTAGTTCCGCGAACGATACAGAACCCCCGGCAGAGAGAGCTAGAGCGGCCTCCGCCATCACGACTGGATGTTGTCGCCCATGTCGCAAATTGGTTACCCAATTAACTCTGGCTGACGGGTTGCCCGGAGCGCCGGACTTCAGAGCTTCGAGTTCGTCCAGCGCACGCACCACCCACAGACGCTGCCAATCCCTGAGGCTAATCTTCTGCATAATTTCGTCCAGCACAGCAACCGCCATATCGAGTTGCAGGCTTCCGGCTTTTATGACATAACGAAGCGCCCATGGAGTGAGAGCAGGAACATAAGCGATTAGCTTGACTATGTGGGGAAGGGCGTCGGGAATGCCCGCTCGTATCAGTCTGCCAAGGCTTCTACGGAGCAGACGGAAGTCGTCATTTCGAACGTTTCCGAGATCGATCCCGTTCTCAGTTCGTTCACCTGAATCTGGCGCGTAGGATTTGGAAATACATTCTACCGCCCAACTTGGGTCCGTTTCGCCAACACCCTCCGTGTAATCACCTACGGCATCCTCTGGCTGGAGACTCTGCAGTTCATCTGGGGCCTCATCATCGACGCTCAGTCCGATGGTATCGAATAGATAGAAGGTTATTCACGGGCCTTGTTCGTTATGTGAAATTTATGTCTAGCTGCGGCGCGCCTAAATGAAAAGCGACCTGCTTCTGGAGAGGATTGGGTTACCACACTCAATCAACCAGAAACAGGCCGCGCATGTATCATACCACGGGATTCGACAGGGACGAGATAATCGACATCTGCATGCGGGTCGCGTGCACTGATGTGCCTGAGGATCAGAAGAAGTGGCCGCCAAGCCTTGGCCTTCACGAATCCGTTGTAGTGACCTTGACGTACAAGCGCCACAATCGAACCCAGGCGGAAATAGGCGAGTCCTTCGGGGTCTCCCAACCGACCGTTAGCCGTGCCATATCCGTAATAACGCCACTCCTGGCCGAGTGCATGAGGGAATTCGTGCCCACGGCAGACGACCTGGACGAGGACGAGCAGTACATCGTGGACGGAACCCTGCTCCCGTGCTGGTCATGGAAGGCGCACCCGAAGCTGTACTCAGGCAAGCACAAGACCACAGGCGTGAACCTTCAGCTCGCTTACTCGATTTACGGCCGCCTTTCATGGATCTCGGATCCGGTCAGCGGAAACCGTCACGACAGCTACTGCCTCGGCGATTCCGGGGCGCTGGAGACGGTGGATCCCGGGAACTGGATGGGCGACAAGGGATACGTCGGCAACGACATGATCACCCCGTTCAAGAAGCCGCAGGGTGGCGAGCTTCTCGAATGGCAGAAGGAGTTCAACACTGGCGTCAACAAGCTTCGCTGGAAGATCGAGCAGGTAATCTCCCACTTCAAGAACTGGAGGATAATGAGCACCGACTACCGGCGACCATTCAAGACCTTCGCCACAACCATCTCGGCGGTCATCGGACTACACTTCTACAGAATGCGCTGAATAACCTTCATAGGTACTGTAACGCGGGGTGGTCGTCTTGCCATCACTCAATGTCAATCCGATTTCGCGAGCCGCAGATGCGAGATCTTCGATGGCTGATAGGGCGCCGCTGAAATCACGGGTGGCGATTCGGAAATCATCGTTGAAACGCCACGCCGGCCACCCGCGACGCAAGATGTCTCGTTCGGCAATGTCGATGTATATTTCCGATAGCCGATCAGACGCGTCGAGTAGTTGCGGAACCCCGAAAGCGCGGCCCTGGACTTCTGCAAGCAAACTCATAAGACAATCGATTGTCTCGTTGTCTCCGGTGCGGCTCAGTAGTTCACGACCAAGGATTCCGTGATCGATATAATCATAAAACGCAGTAATGTCAGTCTTTACCACATACTTTATAATAGAACTTCCCAAGAACCGTTGCATGTTCGTCTGGTGAGGCTCAATTTCTTGAGCGTAACTTACAGGCGACCTGGTGAACTTCAGGTAGGTCCCTGCCGAGCGATCTAGCGGTGGCTCATTGCGAAGAATGAAATCTACCAGCGCCCTGTAGGTAACGCGCTCGGCGAAACCCCAAACAGGGACGGGCCGGATCCCGTGAGCTACCTTTCGAGCAGACACCGTTACTTGTCTAGCGGCTGGCAGGCCAGAGCCTAGCTGGCCCTTGAGTCAATGTTCGAACATTTTTGCATTCGCATCCGCGTGATTCCAGCCGGGAACTGAAGGTATTAGAGACTGCCAGCTCTGTGCTTCATCATGGATCGCCTGCTCCAGGCGCAAGCGCTTCAAGATATTAGGTGGAATAGGAAGCATTAATTCCTTGACCTCCGCGTGGAGATGATATGCACCTGATGGTCGGCCGGGAACTTCGATTTTTGCTGTTCACGATCGATCCTGTGGGAGCGTCAGCTATCGGTTCGCGAGACTCGCCGCGATGACCGCCACCCTCAAAGGTAAGCTATCAGATGCCGCCGCAGCAAGGCTCCTCAGTCGGTCTGCGCCTACCTCGGTTCTCGGCCCGGACATCGCAGCGGAAGGTCCACGGTTCGACCTCGCCCTGACCACACAAGTCTTTGAACTGGCGAAACTTCCATCGCATAGCGACGCCGCAGGCGCTCTTGGCAGGTTCCGGGAGACTCTCATTATTCAGCGGCGGGGCTGGGAGAGTGCATTTCTCCCCCAGCCCGACAGGTGCCATGCCTTGGGCTTTGACGGTTCGGTCGGCTTGCCTTCGATATTATTGACCTGATTGGTAGGCACTGCGGGATAGGGACGACGACCCCTCTGTGCTGGTACGCCGCTACCGGTCGCACGGTCCCCACGACGAGCTCAGCCAACGACAGCGTAGCTCAAGCCGATGGAGGCAGACATCCTCAATTGCCACCGAGCGAATGCCGTTTAGTGTGCTGCGACAGCGACATAGGTCTTGGTTTTCCTCGGCTTGGCCTCGTCGCCCTGGTGTTCGAGCAGGGACTCGTCAAAGTCGGCGTGACGGTCTGTAGCTGGTTCCTGCGTGCGGAGGCCGGGAGTGGCTGGGGCTGGCGGTTACCGGGCGTGAGTTCGGATTGTCCGGGGTGAAGGGGACATCGCGGATCTGGCGGGCGCGGCCAGGGTCCGCCGGGTGATGATTCAGGTTCCTACACCTGTTGAACCGTCACGACGAGGACTGCCTTGACCGCGCCCGCTTCATCATGGCTTACTGACTGCGTCCGCCGCCACCTGAGCGACGGGATCGTCCCGGACCCTGTGTCGCTGCGGCAGGCCCTGGACGGGCGGCTGGATGATGGCCGGGACCCGCGGGGCACCCGGCACGGCCTGGCCTCGCTGGTATCGGTGCTGGTCGCGGGGGTCGCGTCGGGGTGCCGGGGCGCGCTGGCGGTAGCGCAGGTCGCGGCCGGGTGGCCGCAGGAGGTGCTGGCCTTGCACGGCTGCCGCCTCAGGCCGCGGACCGGCCAGCACGAGGCACCGTCGGCATCGACGCTGGACCGGCTCCCGCGGGCGCTGGACGCCGGCCAGTTCGAGGCCGCGCTGACTGGCGCGCTGGCCGCGATGGCGCTGAGCCCGGTGGTCCCGCAGGCCGCTGCCGCCCGCCGCCAGGCGGCGAAGGCGGCCGCCGAAGGCGGCCTCCTTCCGCGAGGACAGGGAGGATGGCTGGTTCCGGCCGCACCCGCTGCATCCCTGGATCAACCCGTGACCTGCGGCCATCCCGGGCACGTCCCGCTGCGGCCCGCAGTCGCGGTGGACGGCAAGGAGCGCCGGGGCGCCCGTGCCGGCGGGAACGGGAAGGTCCTGCTGCTGGCCGCGGTCACGCACGTCCCGGGCATCGTCATCGCCCAGGACCGGGTCGTCGGCCCGGCCAAGGCCGGCGAGGCCACCTGCTTCCGGCCCCTGCCGGAGCCGCTGCCCCTGGAGGACGCGCTGGTCACCACCGACGCGATCCAGGTCACGCACGGCAACGCCGCATTCCTGCGCAACGAGAAGAAGGCACACTACCTGTGGCCTGTCCTGGGCAACCAGCCCTCCCTGAACGCGGCCCTCGACGCCCTGCCCTGGAACGACGTGCCCGTCGCGGCGGCGACCAGCGAGATCAGCCACGGCCGGATCGAGACCCGCACCATCCGCGTCCTGCCAGTCCCGGACGGCGTGAAGATGCAAGGCGCACGGCAGGCGATCCTGATCGAGCGCCACGTCACCTACCGCAAGAAGCGCCAGTGGCGCACCCGCGCCGAGGCCGTCCTCTACATCACCAGCCTCGCCCCCGGCGAGGCCACCCCGGAAGACCTGCTCGCCCATGTCCGCGGCCACTGGCGGGTGGAGCACGCCCACTGGCTACGCGACGTGACATGGAATGAGGACGAAGCACCCCAAAGAACCGGAAACGGGCCGCAGATCTGGTCAGCCCTCACCAACCTCACGATCAGCCTGTTCCGCATACACGGAGTCACCCAGTTCAAGGCAGAGACCCGCCGATGCGCCCAAGACCCCCGGCACGCAGCCACCTACACCACCGACCCATGCCTCTGGCCAGGCTAAACACACCCCGCGACTTTGACGAATCCCTGGGTGTTCGTGGCCGCTGGCCGTTCGCGCATCGCCAGCTCGCGGAGTCGTTGTGGCGGGTTCCCCTTCAGGCCTGGATCTGGGCGGCGGACCTGGTGGCGGACAGCAGTGCCGGGCGTCACCGACAAAGACGAGGCATCTTGCGTTGGAGAGCTTCAGTTTCACCTAATCGGGCGCAGCTCGTCGCGGTGGTCCAGTCAGCCGCAAGAGAGACCAGCGAGAGGCAGCAGAGCGTCGGCGATGTCGCGGCGCGTGCCCAGGAGAAAGCCGGAGGCGCCGGTCAGTACTCGAGCAGCCTGGCGCGCAGCCGCTCGTCGTGAGCAGCGGCCAGTGCCAGCTCGAACGGCGCGATCGGGGACCTGGATGCTTCCACGTACCGCTTGGCGGCCGCAACCAGTTCGGCGGGGGCCGATCGGCCATTGGTGTCGGTGACGAAGGACACCTCGCCCGTGCTGCCCAGAAGCACGAACCCGCTCTCCTCGCGGTGACTCCGCAGGTCGCGTGCGTCGGCCACCTGATCCCGGATCACCAGCGCACCGCGCTGACCCGGCGGGACCTCGTCGAGGATCTGCTCGGCCATCTCCAGGAGCCTGGGGTCGGCGGGGAGCACGACGCTGCCGTAGTCGTCACTGCCGTTCTTCGGGTCGGTGCGGACTACCCGTCCGGTGATCTGGCGGAAGGAGAGCTCGCTGATGACGTTGGTCGCGTAGACGAGCACCCGCAGACGGCGGATATCGACGCCCTCGCTGATCATCTTGACCGACACGATCCACGGGGCGGTGCCCTTGTCGAACGCCTCGATGGCGGAACGGGGTGCGGGATCGTCGGGATCATTGAGCCTGCTGTAGGCGAGTGCGGGCCGGGTGCCCGTCATTTGCTGCAGGGTGCCGGCGACTGTGTCGGCGTGGTCGCAGTCCATGCACACGACGAGGCCGCCCGCGTCGGGGTCGGCCGTGGCGCGCAGGCGGCGCAGTTCCTCCTCGGCGGTCCGGAGCATCTCCCGGAGGTGGTCTCCGTCCGGGTCGAGCACGGTTCGTAGCCGGTATGACTCCCCCTGCTCGCTGAGGTCGTCGTCGAAGGAGACGGTCTCGACGATGCCCGCGGGCGTCTGGAAGGTGGCTGTTCCGCCGATGGCGGCGAACCGCAGCGGCCGGCAGACACCGTCCGCGAGGGCCTGGCCGTATGTGTACGCGACGTGGGACACCGACTTGCCGCCCCGGGTCTGGACGAAGGCGATCGGGTCCCGCGTGCGGAAGGCGGTTCCGGACAGGCTGAGAACGCAGGCCGCCGATGACATGAACGCCTGCTGCGCGGCGATCCCCCAGGTGCTCTCGGTCCCGGCGTGGTGAATCTCGTCGAAGATCACCAGGGTCCTGAAGCCGGGCTCGGCCACGAGTGCCTGGAACATCGTCGTGTGCCAGGCGAGGGCGTGATAGGTGAACACGGCCCCGGCCCAGCGGGCGAGCAGGGGCTGCGTCGGCCGCCAGCCTGGCGGGGCGAGGGGAACGACGGCTCCGCCGCCCGCGCCGGTGCCTGCCTCGACCCACTGCTCGATGAGCCGCCGGGTGGGGACCACGATGAGAACGCGGTTAATGACCTGCTCGCTGAACAGCCGGGTCACGTATTCGAGGGCGAAGCGCGTCTTCCCAGCCCGGGACAGGCTTCTACAAGTACGGGCTCACGGGTCCTGAGTACTGCTTGCAGCGCTCGCTCCTGCCATTGGCGCAGTGGCGCTGTCGCGACCGCGACGGGGGCGGACAGCACCTCCTCAGCCGTGCCCTCGCGGATGCCCTTGCGCCGGTTGCAGGCGATGCAGAGCGCCTGCAGGTTCTCCATGACGGTCCGGCCCCCCCGTGACCACGGGATGATGTGGTCGCCTTCGAGCAGGTCGCGGGGAACGTCTCGTTGGCACTCCCGGCATTTCCGGTCCTGCCGCAGCCAGGCGGCGGTCACCTCGTCCGGGGTGAAGAACCGCCGGGGGTCAAGGTCGTGAGAATCGGATCGCGTGATCATGCCCGCATCGCGTCCAGCAGGGTCGGCCGGTAGATGCGCAGCAGCGTCGCGATGCCGTCGATGCCCTCGGTGCCGCTGGACATGGCGTAGGACCGGATGAGGTCCCGGCGATCGGGGTCGGGCAGGGCGAAGGGACGCCGCGCGAAGGGTGTCAGCGCCACGATGTCGCGCATGAGAGGATCCGCGAGAACGTCCCAGACGGAGAGGCGGACGGCGTGGTTAGCGTCGAGGTACGCCAGCGCGCCGGCGAGGGCAGCCCCGTCTTCCTCGGTGCCGTCCGCATTGATGACCAGGCGCGGCGCGAACTCGCCGGACAACACACGCGCATGCCTCGATTCACTCATCCCGAAGTTGGGGAACAGGGTTTCCTCCATCCAGGTGCGCTCGATGTTCGTCATCTGCTGCCTGCGGACGTAGCGGCGGGCGAAACTCCGGAAGGCCGGAACGTCCGGAAGGATGGTGATGACGGGTTCCTGCGCGCCGACCGTCATGGTGTCGATGAATGCCTGGAGGACGAGGTCGCTGCGGTCGGGCCAGGCCCAGATGCTTACGGCCGGCGCGGGGTCCACTGTCATGAGGCCGTAGCTGGCCCTGGCGTTGTAGACGTACTGCCGCGGGTCGCCCTGGTAGTACCAGCGGAGCTTGCCGGCCGGCCCGATGGTCCAGGTGTCTTCGGGGAACTCTTTCGCCGTCGTGCCGGTGACATCCTTGACGGCGCGCTGGCTTTGCCTGTTGGTGTGGGCGACGAGGTGCCCGTAGGCCCGCGGGCTGGTCTCCCCGCGGACTGATGTCACCATGAGGGCCCTGCCGAGTTCCGCGGCTACGTGCAGCCACGCGTCGCTGTGCACCATGGCGTGCACCCGCATCACGCTCTCGGCCCGGTCGGATGCGGGGTCCGGCCCGCCCGGTTCTCCGGTGACGCAGTTGTGCTGGCCCCGGCGGTCGACGTACTCCATCGGCCCGCCGACAAGGATGAACCGGGCGTTGCCTCGGGGAGCCGACGGGAGCGGCTCGTAGAAGGCCGGGACCGTAGTGATGGTGCGGAAGTCGCGGAGCTTGAGCATGTAGTCAGGCAGCTCGGCGTCTTCCCCGGTGGCCTTATAGACGGCGCGCGCGTCGTCGAGCCGCGCCGTCTGCGCATACAGGTAGGCAAGCTCCTGGACAGATCTCCCCGGATCACCGGGCCTGACCAGTTTCGACAGCGCGGCCTCGGCCAGCGCCAGGTACCCGGTCTCGAGCAGTGAGATGACCTGCCAGACATGGTCACCCGGATACCGCTCCGGGTCCACGGCAACGTCGGGGAGCGGACCGATTACCTCCTTGTAGCGCGCCGGGTCCGTGCTGCTGAACCCGATTTTGCCGGACAGCACCTGCATGCGCGGGGCGTGTCCCGGCAGCGGGATCTCCTCGGATTTCGCGGCGTGCTCGACTGCGGCGCGCCATGTTCCGAATACCTGCTCGACGCGAGCCGCGGTCGGCTTGACCATGAGAGCCTGGATCGCCAGGCTGCGCTGGTCCCGGGTGAGCTCTTTGAGGTTGATGCGCCCGCTGATGTCACCCTTCCTCGGTGGGCGCTGCAGTGCCGTGGCGAGCGCCTGCAGCACGGCCGTGATGACCTCCCGCGACGAAGTCGCCGAGCCATCTGTGTAGAGGCTTTTCACAAGGCAGTCGTAGCAGACGTCGAGGTTGTTCGCGCCCAGCCGCTGGACGGTCGTATGCACCGCATGCGACTCCAGGAACTCCTCCGAGCAGCAGGAACAGGCGACCAGCCGCGACTGCCGGGGCAGGATCCTGAGTTGCTCCGCGCGGGCGGCGGCGAACTGGGCGAGGACGAAAGGCCAGGGCCTTTGCTCGCAGACCGGATCACTGTCGTGCCAGGCGCTCAGCACCGTTGCCGGAATCGCTTTCTCCAGCCGCACGCGCGCCATCGACGGCCACCGCCACTGGTACTCGTCCACGAGCTCTCGGAGCACCTCGTCGTAGTCCGGCAGCCACCAGACGAGGATGTGGCTGTTCCTGGCGTCCGAGGCGGAGTACATGACCCCAACGGGCCTTCGCGACGCCTCCACCAGTACTGCTCCCTCCGGCTGCGGCGTCTCTCCAGGCTGCACGAAGCGACCAGCGTCGGCTGGTCCCGCGACACTGCCTGGGCCGTCATGTTCATCCTCTTCATAAAGCCCTTGCGAAAGGTGTGCTTTCTCCGATTCAGTCAGCTCGCTTGAGGAGACAGCGAGTGCGAAAATATGCTCGACATCTTCATCAGAGTAATCAGGAAGGTCTGCCGCCAAATCCGGATTCTCTTCCTGAAGCAGTTCCTCGGTAATGTAGAGGAAAATCAATTTCTTTTCAATGGCAGTCAAGCTGCTTGTTTCGGCTGCCCGGCGCAAAAGCTGGGCAAACTTTCTATCTTCTGACGACGGAACCATACATGTCATCCGTTGGAAGAGCGGGGGCGGAAGTGAGCTCTGAGGCCAATGCACAGCAGGGGTGCTGAACCACGCAAATTTATCACGATGCCCTACGAAGGTCCCTCCGGGTGCCCGCGCCCCGGAGGTACTCCGGCGTGTCCCTATCCTCGATCATCCAGGGGTCGGACGAGCTTGGTTACTGATCGTGCTGGTGTCTGTTTTTGATTCTCATGTCCGTTTCACTTTCGCGGATGTGGTGGGCGGGTCGCCCGGTATGCCCGGGTGTGCACCGGCTCCGACCGTGCCGGGATGGCCTCCGTATCGCCGGGTGGTTCGTGCTGGTCATGCGGGTGTGGGCAGGGCGGAGATTCGCTGCCAGCAGGTGAGGAACGCGTTCTTCCATGGCCAGCCCCGGCTAATTTTCAGGGTCTGGCGGCGGGCGTGGCGGACGATCCGGGCGGGAATGTGCCACCGGCGGTAGCGGAGCGTGTCCGGCTCGGCGTCTGACAGGCCATCCTGGTCGTAAAGGCCCAGCAGGCGGCACCATGCCTGCAGGTCGGCGGCGATGTTCGCGGCGAGGGTCCAGCCGCAGTTGACCCTCCAGGATCATAGGGGAGGTTGCGCAGGCCGGCGGCCTTGCCGGTGCGGACACCGTCCTCGACGACGGCGTGCTGGCGGTGCAGCACATCGATGAACTGGGCATGGCGGTTCCCGGGAACGTCCTCGATCCCGTCCTCGGGGATGCTCGTGCAGATGATGGAGTACTTCCAGCCGGCCTCCTTCTCGCAGGCGGTGAGCTTCTTCAGGTGTCGGCGGGACGGCTTCACCCGCCGGATGATCCAGCGCAGCCCGTCCGGCCAGTTCCCGGCGCGGCTCATCAGGCCGGTGATCTCCGCGACGTGCGTGTCCTCCTGCACGTGCCCGTCCTGGTCCACGCCGGGTTTCCAGGCTCCTTCCGGGATCTTCCTGATGTCGGCCTCGCTCTTGGTGATGGTCCAGCCGCAGGTGAAAATGAGCTTCCCATCCGGGATTTCGAGTTTCATCATGTGCTCGATGAAGTCGTGGCTGGCCCCTGGCGCCGTCGGGCCGGACCAGGATGCTCCGCCGGCGCGGGGCCGGAACCTGCGCGAGCGCCGCGGCCAGCACCTCGATGTGGTCACCGGCCGTGTTCTAGCCGGCGTTCCCGGGCCGCAGCTTCATCGCCAGGCTCTCGTCCGTGTTCGCGCACCAGCAGCCGAGCGGGTGGAAGCCGAACCCGGACGGTTAACGGTTATCGGTAGGAGCGGCTCCTTCCTCCGGTGAGTGCGTGGTGACCAGGGTGGCATCCATGTCCAGGACGGTCCAGCCCTCCAGTCGCCGGCCGGCGACCTCCAGCCACGGGAACCCGCCTGGCCTGCCTCCACACGTGCGCCCGGGTCCCCGCCCTGGCCCGCGCCGCCTTCTCCAGCGCTTCCGGGCCGGCCAGGTCCAGCGTCCGCCGCAGCGTCTGCCGGGTCACCGGCTCGCCCAGCACCCGCGACAGGTGGCCCAGGACTGCGATATCGCCCATCGCCGTCCCGCCCAGCGCGATCATCACCGCCGCCGACGCCATCGCGACTCCCCGGTCACGCTCGGGGAACCGCCCCTCCCGTTCCAGCGCCTCCCGCAGCGCGGCCGTGAGCCCTGACTGGTCAGCGAGCTTCCGCAGGATCACCGCCCCGGCATGCCCGACCAGGCCCGCCCCGTCGGCGGTGACCTCCAGCCCGCGGTCCCACGGCGTATCCTGCATGGTGAAGAGCGCTCCAGATCTGGCGATTGCATGGTGTGGTAACCCGTAATCTCCCAGAACCAGGGCGCTCTTCGCCTTCCATGCGCACCAGCCAGCCCGGACCCGCCGCGCCGCAGCCAGCCCGCCGCACCGCAGCCGACTACTCCGGCCCTCTGCACCCGCCGGGTGCGCCCCGCGATCACCGATCCCACGCACGGCAGGCAGAAAACCCCAGGTCAGCAAAACGCAGAGGATTTCCCAGCCATAAACCACCGATAAAGCTGAATGCCGGGGGTTAAATAGCGACGACAGAACAAGACCTGCCCGTGATGACGGGAGTCGTCACGGGCTTCGCTGTTGGCGTGCGTCGGGGCATCTCAGCGGCGTCAGATGATACGGGGCTGCGGTCCCTGACGGGCGGTGGCATCATGCGGGCGTGGTGGCACGTGGAGCGGGGCTGCCACTGGCCCGGGTGGCGCGGGGACGCGGTTGCCGCCGTGGCGGCCATCTCGGACAGGACTGCGGCGGACGCCCCTCGCCTCGACCAGGCCGCCGGTCGCCGACGGTTCAGGAGCATGCGGCGCGCCGGTCGTCAGGTAGCCGTGCCTGGCGAGGGTCCTGGCCAGGGCGGCGGTGTGGACGGGCCGGGACGCAGCTTCCTCGTCGGGCGTCGTCGAGCTTCCGAACCAGAGGGGGCCGAGTTTCCTAGCCATCTCGGTGCTGATCTCCGCGCGTTCTTTCTCTGGCAGGGCGCGGTAGATGTCGCTGGCGGCCTGGGCGCGGGCTTCCGTGTCGGGGCTGGTCGCGCTGGTGGAGGCTTCGAGTCCGGCGAGGCGGCGGGCGGCGAGGATGGATTCGGCGGCGTGCCAGTAGGGCTTGCGGGCTGGGGTGCCGGGCTCGGCGTGGGGGCCGAGGACGTGGCCGGGGTCGTCGGTGGTGACCGTGAACTGCTCGCGGTAGGCGGCCACAATCGCGACGTGGGCGAGCCACTGGCGCTTGCGCTCGGGGTCGGCGGGCGGCTGGCCAAGGGGCTGCATCCACGGGGGGCGGTGGCGGACGGCGGTGTCGGCTAGTTCGGCCACGCGGGTGTTGATCAGCTCCATGGCGTCGCGTAGGTACTGGGCGACCGCCGGGCTGCCGACAGAGGATTGGGGCGTCATCCAGGGCAACGGGACTCGCAATGGATTGGTCGTGCTCTCGGGGTCGGGGTGGGTGGCGAGGTAGCGGTTGATCCGGATGGCGAGGGCCTCGCTGACGCTGCGGGCGGTACGGACCTCGCGCGGGTCAACGAGATGTGACAGCAGCTCGGCTGCGTCGAAGTCGGTGGTCTCGGCTCGTCGGAGGGCGGTGATGAGGGCTGGCCAGGCGACCTCAGCCTGGGCGAGGTCGGCCTTTTCCGACCCCAGGGTCGTCCTGGCGACGTCAGCCAGTCGTTCCCTTGCGGCTGCGGCAGGCTCGTATGGCTGGCCGTTCCTCGGCGGGGCCTCGCCGTCGGCCAGGTGGCCGTCGAGCCGCCAGGCCAGGACTTCCGCGATGCTCCCGGCGGTGCCTAGTTCCCATGACGCCGCGACCGTCGCGAGGAGCCGCACGGGGTCCCAGCCGCTGGCCTCGGCGCCGTGGAGCCGTCGGACGACCTGGGGCCAGGCCGGGTCGGCCTGCAGGTCGGCCCCGACCTGGTCGCCGAGCGCCCCGGTGGCCGCGCCGACGTAGCGGCGCTCGGCATGCTGGCGGGCGGCGTGCTCGTAACGGGGTACCAGGGTGGCCAGCGACCCGGCTTCCTCCTGGGCGGTGGCGATGGTCTCGGTGGCCGACAAGACAGTGGCCTCGGTGGCGAGGACGTTGAGCAGGATCTCGCGGGCGGCGTAGGCGTGCGGGCTGGTGCGAGTCCGGTCGACCCGGTCGTCCTCGTCGAAGGGAAGGTCGTGGGTCGCGACGTAGAAGGTCGTCCTCTCCCGCGCCCGGGAGGCCAGGACGTACAGGCTCTCCCTTGCCATCCCCGCGGTGATCAGCGGGTGGGCGGTGTCGACGGTGCTGCCCTGGGCGCGGTGCGCGGTCGTCGCGTACAGCAGCTCGACGTGCTCGGCCACGTACCGGGCGGGGAGCCGGACGCGGCCACCGTGGGCCATGGAGCGGACGGTGAGGGAGCCGTCGCCGTGGTGGCGCTCGACGTGCCAGCTGTCGCCATTCTTAATCCAGTCACGGCCGCCGCAGGTGGACATGCGGCGGTCGTTATGGCGGGTGACGATCCAGTCACCCGGCCCGCGACGTTGCCGTCATGCAGGGCGGCCCCGTCCTGGTCGACCTGGCCGACCGCGACCCGGTCGGCCCTCGCCTGGGCCGACAGCCGGGCCACGTCCGCATTGGAGGGCGCCGCCATCAGCGACACCTTCCCCGCGAGCATGTCGCTCTTCCAGCCGTCGTACGCGGCCTGCGTCATGTGGTCGCGAGACCCGGCCCGGATGCGACCGTTGCCTTCGTACCAGTCGATGGCAGTGCCGTCGCCGGTCCGGAGCCGCAGCGTGGCGGCGGCCTCGCCGGGGTCGCGGAACCGGTACAGCACCGTCAGCTCGGGCGTGCCCGGCTGGGACGCGATCAGGCGCAGCGCGCCGCCCGACTCGACCGCGGGGAGCTGGCGGTGGTCGCCCAGCAGCCTCACGACCGCGCCTTTTGATGCGGCGACCTGGACGAGCTGGTCGAGCAGGAGCGTGCCCGCCATCCCGGCCTCATCAACCAGCACCACGTCGCCCGGGCGGAGCGCGAACGGCCGTGCCGGGGACGGCACCGATGCCCCCGCGCGAAGCCGGGCGGCAAACGGGCCGACGGTCCACTCGTGAAGGAACTTGTGCACGTTTTCGGCGTCAACCCCAAGCTCACGCCCGAGCACGCCGGCCGCTGCCGCCGAGGTCGCCAGCGGCACCAGCCGCCTCCCGTGCTGCCGCACGACGTGGGCGTAGGCGCGCATCGCGGTCGTCTTGCCCGACCCGGCCGGCCCAGCCCGGCAAGCAGCAGCCGCTCGTCGGACGCGAACGCGGTGACCAGGTGCCGCTGCCCGCCGTCCAGCCGGGTGCCGGCGATCGCCTCGAAGCCGTCCAGCGATGCGCCCACCGACGCTCCCGACAGCCCGTGGACGGTAGGCGTCCGGGTGGCGTTGAGCAGTCGCTGCTCGGCATCCAGGACGGCCGGGCTGGTGTACCGGGCCGCCCCGTGCTCATCGAAGACTGACTCGCCGTCGTCCCGGCGCAGCTCGGGTGGCTCGTCGAGCAGGGCGGGGGCATCGACGGAGACTGAGTACTTCGGGGAGATGGCCAGGGCTGTTATCGCGTCGGCGATCTCCCGGTGCCGCCCGGGGCTGCAGGGCTGGCGTCTCGGCGCGGAGCAGGCGCTCGGCCTCGGCGCGGATGTTCCACGCCGTCCAGACCGAGCGGCGCGCTGCGACGCCGGCCACGGCCCGTTCGGCCAAATGGTCAAGGGCGACGGGCTCGGCGGGAGATTCGGGCGGGGCCTGGCGGGTGCGGTCGGGAATGGCCGTCATGAGGCGGGCGGCGGCGCCGGGGCCGAAGTGCTCGTCCAGCTCCCCGCGCCAGGCGGCGCGCTTGCTGGCCAGCGACCGGGGCGGCTTCTTGCCCTGCCGGGTGTCCAGGTTGGCCTGCCGGGCAAGCCCGTGAGCCGCCCCGGCGGACGGGTCGTGCCCGTGCCGGCCGCGGTAGTCGCGCACCAGCTGGGCGTACCGTTTCTCGATCGCGGCCCGGCGGCGGGAGAAGTAGTCGATCATCCCGAACGGGACGCCGTCGATCTCCCGCACCGGCTCCCGGCCACCCGTGGTGTCCGGGCGGGCGGTGAACCGGACGCCGAGCGCGGCGGTGAGGTGGGCCTCGAACGCCGTGTTGTACGCCTCAGACACGGCGACGGTGGCCCGGTACAGCGGGCGGGCATCCAGGGCACGCCACTTCCCGTCGGCCCCTTGCACCTTGGAGGACACCGCGACGTGGGTATGCAGGTTGGGGTCACCGGCGCGGCTGTCCCAGTGCTCGAACGCGGCGGCCATCAGGCCATTCGTCTTCACCTGGGCGATGCCGCCCGCCCCGGTGCGGGTGAAGGCGACGTGGTCCTCCAGCAGGTCCAGGGCCTCGCCCATGGCGTCCTCGTGGGCCTTTCGGATGGCCTCGCGGACCCACGGGCGCTCGTCCAGCGCCCACAACAAGGCGGCCGACTTCACCGGAGAAAAGCCAGGTCGAACCCGGCGACAGCGGCCCGCTGACGCCGTGCCTCGTCTGCTTTTACCTTGCCTTCCTCTGCTTTCGTCGGAGCGCGGCCGGTTTCGTCTTGGATGATCGCCAGACGCTGGGCGACGCGCTGGTCGTAGTCGCCAGCGCTGGTGAACTGGGGGAACTGGGTGCCGAGGGTGGCGTTGCGGATCGCGGCTTGCGTCACCTGGGCCCGCTGCCGCTCGGTCATGCCGTGGCGGATGTGCGCCCTGATGTAGTCGCCGATCATCGCGTCGGCGTTCGGGTGCATGCCCGAGCCGAACAGGTCCCGCATCTGCTCCTCGGTCACCTCCTGCCCCTCCAGGCCGATCAGGTGGACGCCACGGCCGATCCACCGGCCCGGCGGGTTGCCCTGCGCGGTGTAGTACGCCGCCGCCTTATTGCGCCCCTCCGTGCCCGAGTCACCGTTCGCGACGTGCCGGGTCAGGTACGTGTACCCGCCCCCAGCTGTGATTTTCGCCCTCGTCATCACCACGCTTGCCACCCCCTTCGACCCCGGGCTGCGCGTCGGCTTTGTTCCGGTCGGATGTCGTCCGGCCGGGAACCGCGAACACGATGCACAAGGTGTCTAGGTAGTTTCCCTTGTGAGTTCCGAGATGCTTTCGTTTCTTTTGCCTGAGCTGCTGTCGGTGACTTTGGCGTGGCCTGCCTAGCTGGCGTGTCTTAAGTTGACTTAGGACGCTTCGCGTGGCTCAATGAGTGATGTCCCAGATGACTGGGATGAAGACGTTGCTCCCCCCGGTCGCGTCGCGTGCGGCGCGGCTGTCGATCACGGCCCCGCGGTCCTCAGACGCGGGCCGTGGAGGGAGCACTCGCCATGACCCACCACGTTCAGCAGGCAGGCGACAACGTCCCGCCCGACAGGCCACTGGTCACGCAGGCCGACCGGTTCCACTGGCAGCGGGCAGCAGCCCGCGAGCTGACCGCGATCCTTGGTCGAAGTACATGGCCCGCGAGGACCAAGCTGACGCCGCACGGTCAGCCATGCTCGCCCGCCTGGAACGCCAGGTCGACCCGAAGGGAGAGCTGCCGCCCGACGAGCGGGCCGCCCTGGTCCGCGCCGCCGGGCGAGAGCTGTCCGCCAGGCTCAACGCGGCCAAGGCCCGCAAGCGGAACCGGCGATCAGGATCTCCGACTCGGCGACAAAGCCGCCAGGCACGCCGCCGAACCCGAACCGGCTCTTGCTGACCTCCGCAGCCGTATCGCATATCCCTGCGCTCTTGCGTTCCCCCGATTCTCGAATGCCGACAGGCCCCTGTGCCACACCCGCCGTGAGAAGGTTTCCCTCCCGGGCAAGGCTGGCGGCTGGCCAGCGGGAACATCCCTGCGGGGCGCGCCTTCATCCCGCGCGGCTGACGGGCACTGAGGCTGTCGGGGCTCCCGGGTGGGGGTGCAGCGGGCATCATGGACGCCATGCGGCTGCTGATCCTTGGCGGGACCTGGTTCCTTGGCCGGACGCTCGCCGAGCTGGCACTGGGCGCCGGCTGGCAGGTGACCACGTTCTCCAGGGGACTTTCTGGCCACAACGTACCCGGTGCGGAGCAGGTCAGGGGTGATCGTGGCAGCCTGGCGGACGTCAGCAGGCTGGCCTCGGCGGGCTCGTGGGACGCGGTGGTGGACACGTCCGGGTATGTCCCGGAGGCCGTCGAGGCGGCGGCCAGGGAACTGCGCCCGGCGGCATCCAGGTACGTGTACGTTTCCACGGTCAACGCCTACCAGGGCTGGCCCGATGAGGCGCTTGCCGACGACTCTCCCGTCTACGCGGCCATGCGTGATCAGCCTGCCCTGGCAGCTGGGGCTGCGCGGGGGATCGCCCCGACGGCGCAGTACGGCCAGCTGAAGGCCGACTGCGAGCGGGCCGCCTGGCAGTGGTTCGGGGATGAGGACTGCCTGGTCCTGCGGCCCGGGGTGGTCCTGGGGCCGTATGAGTACGTCGGGCGCCTGCCATGGCTGCTTCGGCGCATGCAGCGGGGCGGGCCGGTCCTGGCGGCAGGCGACGCGGGCCGCCTGGTCCAGCCCCTCGACGTGCGCGACCTCGCCGCCTTCATCCTGCAGGCCATCAGCGACCGCCGCTGCGGCGCGATGAACGTCACCGCTCCAGTCGGCCACGCGACCTACGGCGAGATGCTCGGCGCGTGCCGTGACGTGACCGGCCGGAGTGCCGAGCTGGCGTGGGTCGATGACGAGTGGCTGTCCGGGCAGGACGTGCGCCCATGGACGGAGATCCCGCTGTGGCGCACGGCAGCCGGGGCATGGAACGTCACCTCGGCCCGCGCCCAGGCGGCTGGGCTGTCGTGCCGCCCCCTGACTCAGACGGTCGCGGACACGTGGGAATGGATGACCGCAGAAGAGCCGATGCCCCACGAGCGGGCCAGCGAGATCGGCATCGACCCAGCTAAGGAGCAGCGGCTACTCGCCGCCTGGGCCGGGCAGCTCGCCAGCCGGCGGTAGCGCGCGCGGCGCGGACTCCGCCGCGAACACCCTGATCCGCTCCGCGAGGCCCGCCGCGCCGCCAGCCTTCAGGTACCGGGCGCCGCCGAGCGCGCCAGCGATCCCGTCCAGCCGCCCGACCAGGCTGTGCCGCCTGTGCGCGGCCGGGAGGGACCACACCGGGGCCAGGGCGTCTTCCGCCGCGTCGAGGCGGCCACGCGCCAGCTCGGCCTGCGCCAGGTCAGCCCGGGCCTTCAGGTGGACAATGCCCCCGGCCTGGTCAGCCGAGTGCAGGCGGATGGCCTCCGCAGCCCGGATGGCCGCGCCGTCCGGGTCGCCGATGCGCAGCAGCGCGCTCGCCGAGCACATGGCCTGCCGTGCAGGCCCCCACCCGAACTCGCCCCCGATCACGTCATGAAGCTCATCCCCGCCAGCAGCCTCCGTGTCCCTCTCCCGGTCCGCCGCGCCCAGCGCCTCACGGACTCGCCCGCTGGCACCGAGGTGCGACCACGCGCGGGCGGAGATGCAGTACAGCCTGGCCCTGGCCGTCCCTGGCGGTGCCACCGCCAGCCCGGCAGCCACCGCCTCCGTCGCGTCCTGAGGGCGGGAGCGCCAGTAGGCGATCAGGCCCTGCATGCCCAGCGCCCACCCCTGCAGCGCCGGATGCCGGGCCATCTCGCCAAAGCCGAGCGCAGCGTGAGCCTGCTCGATGGCCGCAGGCCACACGGCAAGGTCGAACGACGCCACCGACATCAGCGCGCAGGCCTGCCCGGCGACCGCGTAAAGCTCAGCGAGCTGCCCGGGGCGCCGCGTCCGCTCGGCCAGCCGCCACGCCTGGTCCCGCACGCTCCGGGCCTCCGCGAGGAAGGCCACCGGCGCCGTCACGCTGTAGGTCCTCGCGAGCCTCCACACGTCCTGGCGGACCTGCTCGACACGCGGGGCAGGCGCGAGCATGCCCGCCTCGCGGGCCGCGCGCTCACCGGACTCCTCCGCAGCCGCCATTACCAGCTCCCTGATCTCAGCCCAGCCACCGCGACCCGGTACTTCCGCCATCATCGGGCCAGGGCGCACGACGGCCAGGCCCGAGCCGGAGCCCAGTGACGAGACTCCCGCGATCACCCCCGCATCCACGCCCGGAAGCAGCGAAGGCGCCGATTCGCGGCCTTCACCGCAAGCCTGATGGCGGCCTGCTGCTGGCCGGGCGGCTGCGGTCTTGCCAACGGTGATGAGCTCGGCGGGGGTGAGCTTCTCGCGGTCGTGGAGGTCGATGAGGTCCAGGACGGCGCACTGGTAGATCTCGGCGAGCAGGCACAGGCCGGTGACGGGCGGCTTGCGGGGGCTGAGGGGCCAGTTCTCCCACTCGCTGAGCCGGGACCCGGACAGGGAGGCGACGATGTCCTGTCCCCCGCTGGCGCGCAGTGCGTTGTACCGGTCGGCGGCCTCGTCCAGGGTCCACCCCCAGGCGGTCCGCCAGGCCGCTCGCGGCCGGAGCCGGTAGCGGCGGGACATCTCGGCGGCGACCTCGGCCCGGCTCATGCCCAGCCCGCGCATCTGCTCTCGCAGCCTGCGCCGCTCAGCCCGCTGGCTGGGGTTACGCGCCGACACCTGTCCCACCATCCCCCCGGTGACCGTGTTACTGGCACGCCACTAACCGTAGACGCCTTCGGGCGGCGCTGCCTGGAGGTCCAGCCCGCGAGCAGACGCGGGCCACATTCAACAGTATTCCCCGCGACCAGCGAGTCTCGTGAAGGAAAGCCCTGGGGCCGGGAGAAAATACCCGCCCCGCGCCACGTTCCAGCAGCGCGTGAGCCACACCCCGTGGGAAGAAAAAAATACGGCCGCCAGGTTGACGTGCCATCCCCGAACTCCAGTAGCGGGACGTCGTAAAGGAAGCATCCGGGTGACGAGTCATGGCCGGTGCTGGATGCGGGCCTCAAGCAGGTGGCTTGTGTGGCCGGCGCACCTTCGGGCTAGCGGCCGACGGGACACCATCTCGGTGAGGATCACGGCGAACGTCTTCGTGGACGACCCGGCCGAGGATGCGGGCGCTGAGGCCACGCCAAGGCAGCGCCGAACTGCGCGACCCTGGGCCGGACCACTGTCACGACCGAGATTGGCCCAGGGGCCGGAGCCGAGGCAGATCCTCTAGGGGCGCGGCATGACTCCGGAGCAACGCCGCCTGCGCGCGAAGATCGCCGCCAACGCCCGCTGGTCAAAGTACATGGCCCGCGAGGACCAGGCCGACGCGGCGCGGTCAGCCATACTCGCCCGCCTGGAGCGCCAGGTCGACCCGAACGGAGAGTTGCCGCCCGACGAGCGGGCGGCCCTCGTCCGCGCCGCCGGGCGCGAGCTGTCCGCCAGGCTCAATGCCGCCAAGGCGCGCAAGCGCGCAACGCGTTCGAAGTGAGACGATGCAGCAGGCGCTTGCCGCCGCAACCCGTCCGCTGCCGAGGTCTACGCGGCAGCAGACCGGCCATACAGCGCGGAGAGGCTCGCCTGCAAGCAATGGACCGCCCGGACCAAGGCGTCCCGCTCCTCATGCGAGCATTCCCATGACCCTCAGCAGCAACTTCCCACTCCTAAGCTGCCGTCACCCATCCAAGATGGCATAGGTGATCGAATGCCTTGCGCACGTGGATTTCCGTAAACAGCCGACCTTTCCGCTCATTCCAGCTCGCGATATGCCGAGTCAATGCCGAGGCGTCGATGACCTGGTCGGCGTCCTCTCGGGTCGCAACCCAGTGGACAGTCGCAAGCAGCTCAAGGCCGTAGGCGGATGCGAACCCTGTGACCAATTTAATGACAGCCTCGATCCGGTTCGCCGTCTCGTCGGGATGGTTATCCAACCATCGCTTTCCTTCATCTTCAGCGCCAGGAAGGAGTGTTATCGGACTGAGCTTCAAGATTTGCTGTGTGCGGTCGCCGTAGCCGCGCAGGTAGTGACCATCTAGTGCCTGGAGGACATGATTCAGGTTCTCGGCGTACGGCCCGTAGCGCGCCTTACTGTAGTTAAGCCGCAGCGGTTGGCCTGCCTCCTGCAGGAAGTACATCAACTTCTGGATCTCAAGGAGGGACGGTCCTTCAGGCACCGCAACCTGCTCAAGCTGACTCAACTGACTGTAGCGGCAAATAGTAGCCAGCAAGGCCGCTCGCCCCACTGTCATCTCGGGACGTTTGGTGCGAACCTTCATTGACTCAGGCGCAGGCGACCCTTTAGGCGGGTAAATCATCACATGGACATCGGGTAGATCACCCAGAGCTTCCATGATGAGCGGACGTACATCACCCCAGTCCAGTCCACCGTTTCCGCAGCCCAGCGGAGGGATGGCTATAGACCTGATATTGCGGTCACGGATAACGCGACGAATGTCAGCCAAGCCTTCTTTGATATCATCAAGTCGCGATCTCGCACGCCAGTGCCCCTTGGTGGGAAAATTGATAATAAAACTAGGATTGCTCAGCAAGCCGGTCTCATAGGTGAACATTTTCCCTAGCCGGACCTCTCCACGGCGGCAGGCTGCCTCGTACGCATGGAAGTTGTCTGGGTAAGCCTGCTTGAACTGCAATGCGATACCCTTGCCCATGACCCCGACAGTGTTCACCGTGTTAACGATTGCCTCCGCATCGGCATCCAGCAGGCTGCCGTCCTCCTCGCTAAGCACCGGTTACCTCCCCTCAGCTTCTTCTCGTCCATACATACACCCAGGGTCTGACATTTCAGAAGTACCAGTCGGGAAGCGCCAGCACCGGAAGCCGAACACCGCACGCCATGAGCATCGCTTCCACCTGCCGTTTCGGCCCCTCGGTACGGACGACAATCCTAGTCATGCACCCCACAGGGAGCCGACCGTGGACAAGGAACTCAGCCATACGGCGTCTCATCCGGTCAGGATCCTCCGCCGTGTTGTTCCACATCTGGCTTCGCATCAGTTCCCAGTCAACCATGGAGTCGAGCAACGTGAGGTCACAGGCCAACTGAGTGACAGCGGCGGCACAGTTGCCATCGCTGAAGACGTACCTGAGTCCTGAGTTCGCCACAGCCTCCACTGTGGACACGAGGTATATCAACGGATCCTGCCCGTCGACGTAGCCTGGTACACCGCCCCTCCATAGCTTGTACAGCATCGGTGATCGGGGCGCGAAGTAGAAGGGTACGTAGTCCGCGACGCACCCGTAGGGGGCAAAGGGGACGGGGATCGTCCTCCTCCTCGCCTTGATCCCCAGATCCGCAGCCTCTATCAGGAGCTGGGAGCCGCGCCTGACACTACTGTCGGCCTGGAGACACCCCGCTGCCAAGATACCCGTCAGGTTCGTGACGTGGGTGAAGTGCATGATGACATGCGCAGACTCACTTGGCGTTGCGACAGCACTCACCTGCGCTACCCTTCTGCACCGCGACTCCTGAGCCAGGCTTAGATATGGGCGTCCGCCACGCCATCTGGCACTGAAGCTGTAGGTGGCCCAGTCCCCACCCATGGCGTTACGAAGTCTGACCTCGGCAGGTTACCCGCTCGCGCAGCCTTCGCGAGCGGAGCGCCGAACCCAGCGAAAAGACGACGACCGGTACTACCAGTCCCCGGATATGAGCCGTCAATACAGATCGCCCCTCCGTCGCTTGGCCTCGAAGGCGCGCTGCTCCTGCATGTCGGCGGCGTACCTGTCGACCATCGACCGGTCCTTCCAACCCATCAGACGCATCAGGTCGCCCTCGGAGCCACCGCCGGCTAGCCAGTCATTTGCGAATGTATGTCTGAACATATGCGGATGAACTGCCCGAGGGTCGTACCTCGCCTCCTCAGCCCGCCGCTCCAGCATCTGGTAGATGCCCGCGCCGGTCATCGGGCCGCGGTTGCCGCTGCCCAGCCACAGCGCGGGCAGCGCCGCCTTGGCATGCGTCCGGCGGACCCGCAGGTACGCCGACAGCGCTGACGCCGTGCCCATCATCAGCGGCACCAGCCGACCTTGCGAGAACTCGCGAGCCCCCTTCAGCGGGACTACCCGGACGAACGGACGGGCGACCAGATCCTCCGACAGGTCGCCGATCTGGATCTCGGCCAGCTCCGTGCGGCGGACGCCCTCGGTCAGCATCCGGATGATCGCATGGTCCCGGACGTCGATGAACGACCTGGCCTTGCCATCGCCCGTGACCGAGAGGAGGTCACGGATGAAGTCCTCGGCCAGCGTCGAGGGACGCGACTTCACCGGTCCGTACCGCACCAGCTCATCCGAGGCCCAGGGGTCGGGGTGGCCGTAGTGCTTAACCAGCCACTTGAACAGGTGATGCAGGTTCCGCTGCCGGTTGTTGGTGCCGCCCTGGCCGTGCTCGGCGTGATATTCCGCGAAGAACCGGTTCAGCATGGCCACGTCGCACGCGCTGAAGTCGCCCTCGACCCCCTGCGACTCCATCCACCGGTCCAGCACGCGGGCCGCTTCTGAATACCCAGTGATCGTCTGCTCCGCGAACGGCCGCTTGGTCTTCGGGCTGGTCTGCGTCCGCAGCCAGGCCGCGAACTCACTGACCTGCATCAGCCGCACCTGCTGGGCCGTCACCTCCGGGGCAGGCGGCGGCACCACCTCAGGAGCAGGAGAACCCGGGAAAACCAGGGACATGGTCGCGGTCCGCAGCGGGCTCTTCAGGACGGGCTTCCGGGCCGGGGTCGCACTCGGCGCGGCCGACGAAACTGGACGGGGCATGGCGCACTCCCTCTAGACCGTGGGGGAGCACTACAGAACTTTTAAGCATGAAGGCTATGTCTGTAGTACCGGGATGCTTGATCCCTGCACCCGGCGAACCGCCGCTGAAGGCCGCGTAACCGCAGCTCAGAGCCTTAGAAGTGCCCCGAGCGCGACTCGAACGCGCGACCTACCGCTTAGGAGGCGTTTACTCGTATCAAAGTACCCATAAGGTCTATGATCGTCCATGCTTGGACTGTTCCAGGACCCCAACAGCTCGCTCACCCACCCATGAGCATCGACCAGATCCTTCAGGAGCCACTTCGCGCCCTCGCCCCCTTCACGCGGGCGCAGGTCATCAACTTCTTCGACCCGGCCGCGGCCCGTGCCCAAGGGCGCAAGCACGCTGGCCTGTCGTCAGTACGACCCGGAATCCGGGCTTCACCGCGCCGGGCGAGGAGTGCCAGCATCATGACCACCAGCGGGACCCGCCGCGTCGTGATCATGGGCGTCTCCGGATCGGGGAAGACCACGGTCGGCTCAGCCTTGGCGGCCCGGCTCGGCTGGCGGTTCATCGACGCCGACGACCTCCATCCGGCGGCGAACATCGCCAAGATGGCTGGCGGCAGTCCTCTCACCGACCAGGACCGCGGTCCCTGGCTCGCAGCGGTCGCACGGCAGCTTGCCTCGGGACCTGACGCGATAGCAGCATGCAGCGCGCTGAAGCGGGCGTACCGGAACATGATCGCTGATGCCGTTCCCGGGGTCTTCTTCGTGCATCTCGCTGTGCCCCCAGCGACGCTCGTGGCGAGGATGCGGGCGCGCGAGGGTCACTTCATGCCGACTTCCCTCTTGGACTCGCAGCGGTCCACGCTCGAACCGCTTGGCCCCGATGAATCTGGCATCGTCATCGATGCGGCACGCGAGCTGGACGGCGTGGTCAGCGAGTTGGCCGAGCGCCTCGTGGGCTGCTGACAGCGACCGCTCCGCCCTCGGTGCCGGCCCGGCTCGCCGGGCTGGGACGGGAGGGTGAAGTCGGGAGTCCCCATGCGCGACGTCCGGGTACCCGGATGCAAGCGCGGCTCGCGAGCCCCGCGCTACAAGACGCCGGAGGCGACAGCTACGCCGACCGCGATCAGGACCAGGCCACCGAGAAGCTCCCCGCGTTGTCCGGTCCTGGTGCTGAGCCTGCTCCCAAGTTCCAGGCCGACCAGGGACATGGCGACGCTGACGAGGCCGATCACCGTGGCGGCCAAGGCCAGGCTGACGTGGTACGTGCCCAGGGCGAAGCCGACCGCGAGATTGTCGATGCTCAGCGCGAACCCTGTCACCAGCAGTCGGCCGGTCCGCAGCGCGGCGGGATCATCGTGCGACTGGTGGCTTGCCTGGTGACGGGCCGCGCTAATGAGGCCGTAGGCACCGATGGCGATCAGCAGGCCGCCACCGGTCCAGTGCGCCGCCTGGCCGAGCGCACGGGCCAGGCCATGGCCAAGCAGGAGCCCCACGATTGGCATGCCGGCCTCGAAGACGCCGAAGACCAAGCCGACTCGCAACCGCGTGCGCGAGTCGACCCCGGAGACGCCGATGCCGATGGCGGCGGCGTAGTTCGACAACCCGAGAGACAAGGCGACCAGTAGCAATGCGAGCACGGCCGCCAGACTACGGGGCGCCGCCTACCGGTCGCCTGCGGCCGTTTCAACTGCGGGCGCCTGCGGCCGCTGCTAGGCGGCGCCCCGGCACCGCGACCAGGTGCAGGTAGGTACGCCAGGGTAGGGCGACGCCGAGGAACAGGCCCCATGGCAGTAGCTAGGACGGAGGCCGGGGCACGAGCTGTGCCTAGCTCGGCGCCGCCCTGGAATTACCCTGAACTCTGGTCCTTGAAGGCCATGCCGGGGGTGGTGCGCTGCCCGGCCTTTCCGACGGCGGTGGGTGCGGCCGGGTCGAGTGCCGCCTCGACGATTACTGCCTCGATGCCGCGCAGGAGCGCTTCGATGTTCGCCGGCGACAGGTCTTGCGTGTCGGCCAGCAGCTCGTACTGGATGGTGTCCGGCTCGTTGTTGATGTGCAGGTAGCACCTCTCGCCGCCGTCGGCGTTCTCATATCCCTTGATGAGCGTCGATGGCCGGGCGGCTAGTATCTCCGCTGGACCGGGAGGCCGTTCGCCGGACTCTTGGCGGTGCTGCATCCGGCGGTCGTTGACGAAGCAGGTGCCGATGTCGGGTTCCTCACCCTGTTCGCGGCCAATCCTGGCTACTAGTTCCCGGCGCCTGAGCGGATCGCAGTACGCGATTTTATAGGCGGCCAACGAGCTGTTACCCGCACGCCGGACGGCCTCGTCGATGGTGATGTCCGCCACGTCGATCACGCACAAGCCGAAGTGGCACAGCTGACTCACCACCTGCTTGAAGCCTGGCCGGAACCGGTTGTTCACGACGAGCTGAACGACCGCGGGATTGCTTTCCGTTAGCCGGGCCTGAGCGACGGCATAGGCGGCTAGCAAGACGGTCCCTGTGCTTACCTCGGTCCGGGCCGCGACGGTCTGGACGGCTAGGAAGGAAGCGGGCGAGTCGTAGGTGGTCTGCCAGTAGCGCGGCTGGCGGTGGTCCGCGGGGCCGGGGAACTTGCGGGTCGGGACCATCCTCAGCAGCGGCTCCCAGCGCCGCAACGCCGCCTCGCTCTGCTTCGTCGCGGCTGGGGTCCCCCGGCTGATGATCACCGCCCAGCGGATCGGCCAGCTATACGAAGGTGAATGTCCCTGCGGCGCGGACCTCGCTTAGTCTTGCGCGAACGCATCCCGGAGGCGCTGCGCCGCATCGAGCACGGCCGTTCGCGCGGTATCAAGGACGCCCGCCATGGTGAAGAACCCATGAATCATGCCGTCGTACCTGAGGATCTCGGCGGACACCCCTGCCTCTTCTAGCTTCTTCGCGTACAGCTCCCCCTCGTCGCGCAGCGGGTCATACTCCGCTGTGATCACGGTCGCGGCAGGCAGGCCGGAAAGGTCATCGGCCCGCAAGGGCGACGCGAGCGGGCTCGCGCCGTCTTCTGGGGAGGCTAGGTACAGTCCCCAGTACCACCGAACCGATGCCGGGTTGAAGAAGTACTCGTCTGAGATATCCCGCGTTGAGGGCGTGTCGGCCTGATAGTCGGTGTTCGGGTAGACGAGGAGCTGGTGCGTGATCGCGGGCCCGCCGCGCTCGCGAGCCATCAAGGCGACGGCCGCGGCCAGGTTGCCTCCAGAGCTGTCCCCGCCGACGGCGACCCGTGCCGGGTCGCCGCCCAGTTCCTCGGCGTGCGAGGCGGCCCACGCGGTGCCCGCGTAGCAGTCCTCGACTGCCGCGGGGAACTTGTGCTCCGGTGCCAGCCGGTAGCCCACCGACACGGTCACGCATCGCGCCGCGTTGGTGAGCATCCGGCAGATCCCGTCGCACGTATCCAGCGTGCCAAGACTCCAGCCGCCGCCGAAGAAGTAAACGAGGACCGGCCACGGCCCGGTGCCGGCCGGGCGGTAGACCCTTAGCCGCAGGTCGGTGGCCGGTCCCGGGATCGTGGTCTCCGTCACGGCTCCCACAGGCTCGCCCTTGCCCGCCCCGGCGACTATGGCCGCCAGGTCGGCAGCGCGAGCCTGCTCGATCGTCAGCGTGGTGAGGTGAGGTGCGTTGTCTCGCTTGAGCCGTTCCCGCATGGCAACGACTTGCGGGTGCAGACCGTCGGCAGCCACGCTCACACTGCCCCCGTGCCGACCAGGTGGCGCTGCCGCATCAGGAACTTGCGCACCTTGCCGGTGGGCCCGAGCACGATATCGTCATCGCCGTCGCCCGCGATCACGATCCGCCGCAGCGTGGCCGCCGCCGGCTCGCCGAGTGCCTGCCTGACCACGTCGCCGTGATCGTCTTCGGCGTCCGCGCCGACGGCCAGCGTGATGAAGACATCGGTGATCACCGCGTCGCCCACCCTCCCGGCGATGACGGTGCAGTCGCGCACGTCCGGGCACCGGGCGAGGATGCGCTCCTCGGTCATGGCCGTGTAGAGCCAGCGGTCGTTCCCGAGGTCTACCGCGTCCACCAGCCGGTCCACGTGGTAGTAGTAGCCCTCGTCGTCGCGGTACATCAGGTCGCCAGTGAGATAGTAGCCATGGTGCCTGGTGCGGTAGGTGCTGACCGAGTCGTTCCAGTAACCGACGGCCAGGGTGGGCGACTTCATGCCCACTTGCCCGACCTTCCCCACCGGGACCTCGGTGCCGTCTTTGGGATCGAACAGCACGATCTCCGCGAAGTCATACGGCTTGCCGACGCAGCGGCCGTAGCGGTTGCTCGTCGAGGAATGCACGATGCGGAATCCCGAGTGCCCCATCTCGCTGGAGCCGATGCCGTCGATGAACTTCGATCCGGGCACCAGCACGGCGCCCTTCTCCCGCGTGTAGGCCAGGTGGCTGCCGGCCGCGACAAGCTTGCGCACGTGCGCCTCGTGCGCGCTGTCGCCGGTGTTGAACCACATCCGGACCGAGCTCAGGTCGCGCTTGGTCAGGTCGAAGCGCGCTAGCTCGGACCAGGTCACCGCGAAGCCGTAGACGCCGGTCGGGCGCCACCGCTCGATGGCGTCCAGCACCGCCTCCCCGCTGCTGCGGAAGCGGCCGCCCTGGGCCGACAGGAACAAGTGCTCGTGCCGGTTGCATAGCGCAAGCTGGGTGCTGATGATCCCCGCGGCATGCGCGGCGGGCATGACGCACAGCGTCCGCTCCGGTGCCCGCGGCGATTCCAGGTGAACCCTGCGGACCGCGGCGAAGATGCTCCTATGCGAATGGACGACCGCGGCCGGGACCCGGGTGGTGCCGGAGGAGTGGGTGATCGCGACCGGGTCGTCAAGGTGGTGCCGGTAGTGCGCGGGCGCCTGCCCTGGATCGCCGGTGCCGACCTCGGCGGCGTCATAGACCGGGACGCCGGGGTCGTGGTCGCTGAGCAGCTCACTGTGCGCGAAGTCGGCGATCACTGCCACGCCGCGTAGCCGCTGGATGAAGCCGGCCCCGATGTCACCGGGGATGCCGCCGTTCATGAGCGCCGGGATCGCGCCGAGCCACGTCAGCGCCATGAAGTTCAGCAGGATATCGGCCGACGATGTCGTGTAGACCGCAACCGGGTCCCGTGGCCCGACCCCCCGCGAGTGCAGCCAGGAAGCACGGGCGGCGACCCTGTCTCGCAGCGCTCCCAGCGTCAGCGGCTCCCACGCGGGATGCCCGTCCACCTCCACGTCGAAGGTGATCCCGGGACCGTCAAGCGCGGCTCCATGCTCGATGACCTTCACCAGCGCGTTTCCCGCGCCGACGTCGGGATCGGCGATAAGCGCCGCGCGGATATCGCGGATATCGGATGCGCCCACGCGAGTCACTCCGCCGGGACGCCGACGCTGGGCAGGCGCTCGGCCACGAGGGCGCAGAACTCGCCGACCGTCTTGCCAGCCAGCTCCTCTGCCTCTTCTTCGCTGAACTTCACGCCGAATTCGTCTTCGACCCGCAGCGCGAGCTCGGCAAGGGCAAGGGATGCCAGGTCGGCTCCCCGTGGCCCAAGCTGACTATCATCATCAATGCCGCCGGTGTCGTAATTCATCTCCCCCAGGGAGGTGAATATGAACTGCCGTATAGAGTCAATCGAACCAGTCATCTGATGACAGGATCCTTTCCCGACAGGGACCGCAATAAGGACGCTAATGAAATATCTCGGCTCTAATGAGTGCGCTCCCATGGCACATCGAGGACTGCCCTTATCGTAGCATTGGATCCCGGTTTGTCTAGTGGGAAGATTCGCCGCTAGCCGCGACTCCTGTGAAAGTAGGTGACAGCGAGGAAGGCAGGCAGCGCTGACAGCGGACCGGCAAGGCCGCCATTGACCACACCGGAAGACCCTTGTAGCGTCATGCACGCTAGCCCCTCAACAGCAGGAGCCACGATGGTCGACGCCGCCGCCCAGCCTGCAGCCCTCACCCCCCTCCGATGGAACGGCCCGGTGAAGGTCGCTCGCGACACGTGGCTGGTGTTTCAGCGCCAGATGCTGCTCCTGTTGCGGCTGCCTGTGCGGATCGTCCTCACCTTCGTCTATCCCATCACCTACCTGCTGATCTTCGCGCCGATGCTCAAGGGAGTCCTGAGCTCTCGAGGGCGTCACCAGCTACACGGAGGCGTACCGCGTGTACGTGCCGGGCCTGCTGTCGTACACCGCGACGATCGGCGGGCTCGCCACCGGCTTCATCCTGCTCGCCGACATCCGCGCCGGCGTCATCGAGCGGTCACGGGTCCTGCCGGTCAGCCGGACGTCGCTCCTCCTCGGCCGGGCACTGCGCGAGGTGGCCTCGCTACTCTTGCAGGGCGTGATCATCACGGTCCTCGCGCTGCCCTCGGGACTGCGGGTCGGGATGGGCGGGCTGCTGCTGTCCTACCTCCTGATGGCCATGATTGCCCTGCTGACCGTGTCCTTCTCCTACGCCATGACCCTGCGGATCCGCAACGCCACCGCGCTCGGCCCGATCCTGGGCGTGGCGGCTCAGCCTGTCATGCTCATCTCGGGAATGCTTTTGCCACTGACCCTGGCGCCCCTGTGGATGATCGCCATCGCCAAGGTGAACCCGTTCTACTGGGCCACGAACGGCATGCGGGACCTGTTCGCGGGCGATCTTTCGGCGACCCCCGTCTGGGTGAGCTTCGTGGTCGTGGCGGCGCTGACGGCGCTCACCATGAACTGGTCGCTGCGGCTGTTCTCGCGAGACGTCCGGTAGCGGCGCCCAGCCCGCGCTCAGTCCCCGGCGGGCTGTCGGGCAGCAGGTACACCAAGCCGTCACGGCAGGGGAACGCAATCTGCCGCCTACCGTCCGGGCCGTCGGCGGCGGGCGCGACCCGCTCCACGCCGCGGATCGCGACCTGCTGCCCCGCCACCTGGGTGAAGGCCCGCGGGTACGGGCCAAGCAGTGCCCTGACCAGCGCGTCTATCTCAGAGGCCGTCATCGTGTCCCTGATCTCGCCGTCCGCGGGCCTGCGCCGCGGCCACCTCGTCGCGGCGGCCTCATCCTGGACTCGCGCCGTGACGGCTCCGCCGCCGATGCGCTCGGCGAGATCAGCCCGGCCGTGAAATGCGCGTGACCGATACGGTAGAACAGCGACGAGCTGGTCTCGTTATCGCGGACATCCAGGTCGTAGCTCGCTATGACCGGCCCCGTGTCGGCGGCCGCGCCCAGGAAGAACACCGAGAGCGCGGTTCGCTTCAGTCCCTTGATGATGGTCCATGGAATGGGCGCCTGGCCGCGGCCCAGCGGCAGCGGAGTGGGATGCATGCCGATGCACCCGGACGCGGGAATGGACAGGATATCCTCTCCCACCAGGTAGGACCATCCTATGACGAGCACGTAGTCGGGCGCGGTGTCCCGGATACGGCCGGCCAGCGAGCTCAGCCGCCCGTCGGACGTGCCAATATACGGCACTCCCTGTTCCGTGGCGATACCGCTGAGCGGCTGATAGCCGACCGTCGCCCCGGCCCGTGAATCATCCAGCCCGATCATCAGGCTGACTTCAACCTTTCCGTCAAGGAAGGCACCGGAGGAGAATACTCCCTCGAATGCGCGCGTGCCGAAGGTGTGGCCGGTAATCAGCACAAGCTGCACTGGCCTGGCCTCCGCGCGGTTAATCGTGGCACACATCCAGTACCTCCATCCCGATAGTGTCAGGCCTGGCGGAGAACGCTACCTGAACGTTCTCCCGGGTCTCGAACTCCTTGAGGACATCGGGCTGCGCGCCGGGGTCAGCGAGGAACTCCAGGGCCACGCGCGTGCCGAGGCCACTGGCGCCCGCCACGCACACGACATGCTCGCCGGGCGCGTAGGGGTTGGCCACGCGGGCCAGCACCCCGTAGTCCTGCACCGTGTTGCCCGCCGCGTCGTAACGCGGGTACATGCGGACCTGAGTCGACCGGTTGCACAGGTAGGCAGGGTCCAGTCGGGGCATCTCGTAGTCGACGGACCACACCGTGCTCCGGAACCGGTTGTAGACGTCGCGGACGATCAGGTTGCTCACGGCGCCGCCGACAAGGACCACGCTCTGGCTCTCCAGGATCTGCTGGACCGAGGAACTGCCGGATCCCGTTTCCCGCAGCGGTGACGATGGCAGCCACTGGTCACGGAACACCTGGCGTAGCCGGTCACGCCCGGTGTTCGCGTGGCTCGACGGCCAGTCGATAACCGCGCCGGGTACCGCGTAAGCCTCATAGAAGAGCGTGATCTCCTTGCTGCCGATGATGCGGGTCCAGAACCGGTGGAACGGCGATTCGCTGAGCGTGAGTACCTCATCGACCAGGCCATCGGCCCCGTCTTGCCGACTGACCTCGAAGGCCTCGGCGCGGTCCAGTCGCGCCAGCGCGCCCAGGCGGCTCTCGTAGTCCGCCAGGTCATTGCGTTCCAGCCGGCTCTGCTGCGAGCCGTAGACGGCCAGTGCCGTGGTCTTCTTCTCCAGCTTCGGGCCTGACACGGCGACGAAGAGCCTGGGTGCGAAGCGCTCCCGCTCGCTGGACAGGTACGTCGAAAAGTGGAGGAAGACGCACTTGCGGAAGGCGGCGTGCGCGATCCGGTTCGCCTCGACGTGGTCGTTGTGGCTGTCCGCCAGCGTGTGGGTCACGATCAGGTCCGGCCTCAGGCCTAGCGCCCCGGCCTTCTCCCTGACCCGGCTCACCGATGTCCGGTCCACCCGAAGCCGGCCGTCTCGCAGCCCCGCGAAGATCACCCGCTCAGGCGGAACGCCGAGGGACCCGGCCGCCTGCACGGCCTCAGCCCGGCGGGCATCTCGGGAGCCGTTCTCATCGGTAAGAATCAGGATGTGCGTGTCCATCCCGTGCTGCAGTGCCTTCGTCAGGAACGCCGCCGCACCGATCTCGATGTCGTCAGGATGCGCGCCGACAGCCAGCAGTCGCACTCTCAGCGACTTCCCGCCATCACGGCGACGATGGCGGCGACGACCTGCTCCCGGCTCGGCTGCAGCGCCATGTCAAGCTCCGGGGCGCAGCCGAGCACCGCGCTGTCCGGCCGGGTGACGCGGCGGGGCGGGGCGAGCATGAGCATCTCCTCCGCCGCGGTGGCGATTATCTCGGCGGCGAAGCCGCAGAACCGGTTGGTGTCGTCGAGGACGACCAGCCGGCCTGTCTTCCGCACCGATGCCGCCAGCCCCTCCCAGTCGAACGGGTACAGCGTCCGCGGGTCGAACACCTCGACGGACACCTCGCCTGCCAGGTCCTCAGCCACCGCGAGCGCGTCGTGGACGAGGTGCCCGACCGCGAGCAGGGTAACGTCCCGGCCCTCGCGGTGCACGCGGCTCGCGCCGAGCGGCACCGGCGCCAGGGCGCCGGCGCCGACCTCCTCCCGCACGCCGTGCGCCCCGATCGGGGCGAAGACCACGACCGGGTCGTCGTCCCTGATCGCGCTAGTGACCAGGCCGTAGGCGTCTGCGGGCGTGGCCGGGAGAACCGTCTTCACTCCATAGTGGGCGAACAGGCTGTAGGGCTGGTCGGAATGCTGGGCGCCCCAGCCCGGCCGCCAGCCGGCGGCGGGCAGCAGGTAGGTGACGGGGACGCTGGCCTGCCCCCCGCTCATCAGCGACACCTTGTTCGCCTGGTTCGCTATCTGCTCGAAGACCAGCAGCAGCAAGAACGGGATCTGGTACTCCACCACCGGCCGCAGGCCGGCCAGGGCGGCGCCCGTGGCGAAGTTGGTGAATCCCTGCTCGGACAGCGGCGCCTCCAGCACCCGCTGGTCGCCGAACCGGGACAGCAGCCCGACGGTGGTGTTGGTCAGGGCCTGGTGGATGTCCTCGCCGATCACGAAGACATCGGGATCTCGCTCCATCTCGTCGCCAAGCGCCCGGTTGATGGCTCGCAGGTATGACAGCAGTGGCATCTGGCTATCCCTCCCGGTCGATTCCCGGTGCGACCGGGTCAGCGGATGGCCTGAGCAGATCGCTAGTGATCCCGGCTCGGGGCCGCACCCCGCCCGAGTAGAGGTAGTCCAGCGCCTGGGCCGGATCGGGCTTCGGGCTGTCCATCGCGTAGCGGACCGCCGCCTCCAGGATCGCCTCGACCTCGTCGTCGATCCGCTGCCGCAGGTCATCGGGGATCCGGCTGCGCTGTAGCGCCACCGGGTCCCGGGCGCGCCACGCGGCTATCTCCGCCGGATCCCGGTACCGCAGCCCGGCCTTGAGCTCGAACGTGTGATGGCCCTCGTACCGGTAGGTGGTGAACTCGAGGAACGACGGCTCCCCGCCGCGCGCCCGGCTGACGGCCGCCGCGGTCGCCTCGTAGACGACGTCCGGGTCCATGCCATCGCAACTGGCGGCCGGGATCCCGAAGGCGGCGGCACGGGCGGTAATCGAGCCAGCGACGGCCCGGTCGACCGGCAAGGTGGTGGCGTACAGGTTGTTCTCGCAGACGAAGACCACCGGGGCATGCCACAGGGCCGCGAGGTTGAATGACTCCAGCAGCGCTCCCTGGTTCACGGCGCCGTCGCCGAAGATGCTGATCGCGATCCGGTCAGTTCCCTTGCGCGCGAGCGCCCACGCGGCTCCCGCGGCCATGGGCGCGCCGTGGCCGACGGTGCCCGTGCACCCGAAGACGCCGACGCTGAAGTCCGACGGGTGGAAGGAGCCGCCCCGCCCTCGCGCGACGCCGTCCACGCGTCCCGCCATCTCGGCGAGCAGGCGTCCGGGGTCGGTTCCCTTGGCCAGCATGTGACCATGGGACCGGTGGTTGGCCATCATGATGTCGTCCTGGCGTAGCGCGGCGCCGATGCCCGCGGCGACGGCCTCCTGGCCGATGCACGCATGGGTGCCACTTACGATCTCGCCCGACCGGACGAGATCGATGGCGCGCTCCTCGAAACGGCGGATCAGCCGCATGATGCGGTATAGGTCCCGCGGCGACGACGCTGACTGCCCTGCGACCATAGTCCTTGTCTCCTCCTGCTCCTGGGTAATTGCCCGCTCGGCTGTCATTGGGCGATGCGTGCGAACATGCGAACCGCCCAGGCCATCGCGATGCCCGCCATCGCCACCACCACGGCCAGGCTCACCCAGACCGCGATTGCGCCTGTGTCCCCGTTGAACAGCGAGCGGACACCAGTGGTGACCCAGTAGAGGGGGTCCCACTTCGCTATCCGCACCAGGAGCAGTGGCGCGACCGACAGCGGGAGCAGGACGCCGGCCAGCAGCATCACCGGCTGGACAGCGGTGTCGATGACGGTGATGAGCGCCGCCTCGTTAGACACTGACATCGACAAGGCGTAGCCGAGCGAGACCATCATCACGTCGAGCAAGATGACCATTAGCCACGCGAGCAGCAGGTCGCCCAGCCCGATGCGCATCCCGACCAGCACCGCGAACATGGTGATGAGGGCCGCTCCCGTGAACAGGTTGACCACGTCGCGCATCGCGCGCCCGAGCACGAGCGCCACCCGGCTGACCGGGGTCACCAGGCCGCGCTCGATGACGCCGGAGCGGATGTCGACGAGCAGGCCGAAGCCGGAAAATAGCCCGCCGTACACCGCCATGACGGTTAGCAGGCCCGGCACGTAGGAACGGAACGCCTCGGCATAGCTCGTAACGCCCGCGCTCCGCAGGGCCAGCTTCAGCGTAGGCGCCCACAGCAGCACGTAGACGACAGGCTGAACTAGGCCGATGGCGAATCCGATTGGCGTCCGCAGCGTCAGCAGGACCTGCCGCTGCAGGATCAGCCAGGTGTCGCGCGCAACCTTCACGGCCCCTTGCTCCACGGTCAGGACTCCCGCAGTGAGCGGCCGGTCTTGTTCAGGAACACGTCGTCCAGGCTCGGCCGGTGCAGTTCGATCCCGCCGAACTCCGCGCCGGAGCTGTCTAGTACCCGCAAGATCTGGGGGATCGCCGTCGCGCCAACGTCGACGTGCAGCCGGAGCGTGCCCTCCACGCGGATCTCAAGCCCGCGCACGAAGGGCTCGGCGGCGAGCAGGTCGGCGGCCACGGCGGCCGGTCCGTCCAGCGTCACCGCGACGACGTCCCCCGCGATCTCGCGCTTCAGCTCGTCCGGGGTGCCCTCCGCGACGATCTCGCCGTGGTCGATGATCGCGATCCGGTCGCACAGGGCGTCGGCTTCCTCCAGGTAGTGCGTGGTGAGGAAGACCGTCATGCCGTCGGCGCGCAGCCGGCGCACCTCGTCCCACATGCGCGCGCGACTCTGCGGGTCCAGGCCGGCCGTGGCTCGTCGAGGAACAGCACCTGCGGCCGGTGAACGACGCCGAGCGCGATGTCCAGCCGCCGCCGCTGGCCGCCGGAGTACGTCTTGCACATGCGGTCGCCGTAGTCGGTGAGCTGGAACGCCTCAAGCGCCGCCGTCGCGCGCTGTTCCGCCTCGGCCTTGCTGATGCCGTGCATCCGGGCCTGGAGCACCAGTTCCTCGCGGGCCGACACCTCGTCGCACGTTCCGCCTCCCTGCGCCACGTAACCCACCCGGCGCCGGACCTCCGCCGGGTGGGCCAGCAGGTCGATGCCCGCTATGTTCGCGGTGCCGCCGCCAGGGATGAGCAGCGTGGCCAGCATCCGCAGCGTCGTGGTCTTCCCTGCCCCATTCGGCCCGAGGAAGCCAAAGATCTCGCTCTCGGCGACGTCGAGGTCCACGCCACGGACCGCCTCGACCGTCATGGCCTTCCGCCCTTTGCCTGAGCGAAACGATTTACGGAGCCGTGTCGTCTTGATCATTCCAGGTTCACTCCGGGATCAGCTAGTAACGGCACGCTCGTATGCCACGATCAGCGTAAAGGGTCATGCAAGACCCGGCAATGGGCAGTTTTCAGCGCCCGCCGCTGGCTCGGGTCGTGCCGCCAGCCGCTCTAGGCGCGCCGCTGCCGCTGGCGCGCCGCCCGCCGCCACGAAGGAATCGCGCACCATTCCGGCCGCCGCCCGGTAGGCCGGGTCGCTGAGCAAAGCAATAACTGCGTCGCGGAGGTCCTGCGGCGTCGCACGGTAAAAGTGCACCCGGATGCCGGCGCCGACCCGGGCGACGTTGGCCGCGTTGATTGGCTGGTCGCGGGTGAGCGGGGCGACGACGAGCGGAACCGCGTTGCTCAGCGTCTCGGACACCGTATTCAGGCCGGCATGGCAGACCACGGCGTCCATCCGCGGCAGCAGCTCCAGCTGCGGGATCCGCTCGATCGCCAAGATGTGCTCCGGCAGGGCGGGCAGGGCCTCGGGCGGGGCCAGCACGATCGCCTGCACGCTGTCGCCGAGCGGCCGCAGCGCCTCCACGGCGCGGGGGTAGAACTCCATCGCGTCGGCGTCCGCCATCGTTCCCACGGTGACCAGGACGTGGCGGCGCGCCGGGTCGAGGCGGTCCCAGGGGAAGCTCACCGTCGCGGGCCTGCCCGACAAGGCGGGTCCCACCAGCGCGAAATGGCCGGGAAAGTTCTGCGCGCCGAGCAGGTAGCCGCTGCTGAAGACGATCACCAGGGAGGGAGAAAAGAGCAGGTCGATCCCCTGCCCGTCAGCCAGTCCCGCCTCGGCTGACAAGGTCTCCAGGTGCCCGCGTATCCACGCGGCCGCCTTCGGCAGCCTCGCGAATGGCGCGCCGAGCTCGATCGTCGAGGTGCACAGGGTTGCCCAGGGGATGCCGTGCCGCTGCGCCACCAGCGCGCCCGCCAGCGCGTGCTGGTCGGTGACCACCACGTCGGGCTGGTACTGCTCGACGGCTTTCTCGATGGCGGGCAGAGTGAACCGGGTGTACGGGACGATGAAGCTCTCCCACAGGGACTTCACCGAGGCGAGGCCGTTGTCAGCCTGGCCGCGGAACAGTCGCATGCCGGTGGGGTACACCGTGGCGTCCGGGCCCAGCCACGGCCGCAGCCGTGCCTGCGAGCCGGACCAGGCGACGTCGTGGCCCCGCTCCTGGAGCACCCGGCTCACTGCCGCGGGCGGGTTGACATGCCCGGCCAGCGGCAGCGTGACGATGAGGAACCGGCTCATCGGGCCGCCCCGGCACCGCAGGCGCGGACGTAGCTGGCCACGTCCGCGACCGTCAGCGCGACGAGCTGGTCGAAGTCGAGCCCGGCCATGAAGGCGGCCAGGTCCACGCGGTCGCCGTAGGCCTGCGCCAGCAGGGCCGCCAGGGCGGTCATCTCCAGGCTGTCCAGTCGCAGGTCCTGGTCAAGCCGCGCGGACGGGGTCACCCGGTCCGCCCACCGGGGATCATCGCCGATGACCTGCCGCAGCAGCGCGATGACCTCGCCGACCATCCGTCGCTCGCCTGGGCCGTCCATGCCGGTTCCTCCGTCATCGGTCCTCCCAATATCCAGACAAATGAACCACCGCCTGTGGGCGCGGTCAATCCTTGACTTCGAGGCGACAGCGATGCACCGTTACCTCTGGAGGTGCGAATGACCACGCTGAAAGCGGTGGCGTGCTATCTGCCGGACAAGTGCGTGCCGGTCGAGGACGTGGCCGAGCAGCTCGGGCTGACCTCCATGCAGGCGAGGCTGTTCCGGCGCTACCTGGGGCTGGCCGAGATCCGACTGGACCACGGGGGGACGCTGCTGGACCTGCTGTCCGCCGCGACCTCCCGGCTGGGCGCCCTTCAGGGCCTGGAGCACCGCGTCCGCTACGTGCTGTACGCGCGTGTCCTGCCGGTCGTCGAGCCTTATCCAGCCAACCCGTTGCGCGACCTGTGCCGGGCGTTCGGGCTGGGCCACGCGGTCAGCTTCACCGTGACTCACCACGCGTGCGCGACCGGGCTGCTCGCCGTAGACATCGCCGGCCGCCTGCTCGCGGAGGACGGGGACCGCGACGCGCTGGCGCTTGTCCTGACCGGGGAGAAAGCCTTTACCCGGGACGCGCAGCTGGTGCCGGGCACGTCGATCTTCAGCGAGGCGGCCGCGGCGTGCCTGGTCGGCACGGACGGGCCGGCCGACCGGGTGCTCTCCTACGCCGTGTGCACCCGGGGGGAGTTCGACGGCCGGCTTGACGAGATACCCGACATAGCGTCCCGCTTCGAGAAGGAATATCCCGCGTCGCTAGCCGAGGTCATGTCCACGGCCGCCGACCAGGCGGGAGTGAGCGTCAGCGAGCTTAGCCTGATCCTGCCGCATAACGTCAACACGTTGTCCTGGCAGCGGCTGTGCCGCCGGATCGGCTTTCCCGTGAGCCGCGTGCTGCTGGACAACGTGCCGGTTACCGGGCACGCGTTCTGCGCGGACTCGTTCATCAACTACGTCACCGCCGTGGAGCGCGGCCTGCTCCGGCCCGGCGACAGGTACCTCATCGCGGCCGCAGGACTCGGAGCGACGTTCTCCGCCATGGTTGTCGAGCATTGAGCAGTGGTGTCATGACGGTACGCCAACGAGCATGCCGCGCCAGATTGGACGGACAGTAGTGGAGCAGGAAACCGTGACCCAGCTACCCGATGCCGGGCTACGCCAGCGGGCCGTCGACGCCATCGCGGTGCTGCTGCCGCGCGTGCTCGACCGGGAGACGCTCGTGATCGCGCCGCAGATGAAGCTCATGGAAGACCTCGGCATGCGCTCGGCCAGCATGCTGGAGCTGCTTCTCGAACTTGAGGACAACCTGGACGTCCAGATCGACGTCGAGGACATTGACGAGGCGGCCATGACCTCGGTTGGCGACCTGGCCGACTTCGTCGCCAGCCACGCGATCACGGACAGCTGAGCGGTGTACCGCTCCAGCCCGCCGACGATCGGCGCGGGCGCTCCCCCGCTGCGGATATCCCGGGCCGCGCGCGCAGTGTTCGACGAGCAGGCCGAGGCCGCGCGCAGCCCGGCGTACCGCACCTACCTGACGGACATGGTGCGCCCCTACGGGCTGAGCGTGGACACCGAGGCGCTCAGCGAAGGGCGCGGGCAGTCCTACGGCGATATGGCCGGCCCCCTGATCGCCCAGATCGCTGCCGAGGATCAACCAGCCGACCTGCTCGTCATGGCGTTCGCGATACCCGATGTCACGCCCTGGCGCTGCACCGCCTCTTACCTGAGCCACCTGTGCCCAGGCAGCCCGATGGCGTTCGCCGTCTGCGACTGCGGGACCACGGCGGCGTTCACCGGGCTACGCCTGATCCGCGCGCATGCCCTCGGCGCAGGCTCCCCTCGTGCGCTGCTCATCGTCGCTGAGCAGGCCGACATCAACCACGAGCTGCCCATACCCGCCGCCACGCCCGTCAGGCACGCAGCCGTCGCGCTGCGCTGCGACCCGGCCGGGCCTGGCCTGGTGGACTCGGTGCGACTGCGGACGGGAGTCACCAGGTCCGAGGCTGGCAGCCTGCTGACCGCCGCACTGGCGGAGCTATCGGCCGGGCACGGCCACGTGACCGTGATCGCGGGGGCCGAGCTCGCTGAGCAGGTCGCTGCGGCCGCGCTCCCGGTGGCGGCCGAGGTGGTCCTCGCGCCCGCCGGCCAGCCGTCCACGGGCGTGTGGTGGGAGGTCGCCGGACGCCTAGACGACTGGGCCACGCGCGGCCAGCGCGTGCTGGTCGCGGACTACGATCCACTGCCCGGCAGCCTCTGCCTCGCCGCGATCGACGTCGCGGGTCCCTCCCCGGCGTCTCCCGGATGACCGGTGATGTCGTCGAGGTGTGGCTGATCCGCACAGACCTGCCCGAGCGCGTGCTCGCTGACCTGCTGCCGCTCCTTGACGATGGCGAGCGCGAGCGGGCCGACGGGCTGCTGTACCCGGCCAGCCGCCGCCAGTTCATCGCGGCACACGGTGCGTTCCGCGTCATCCTCGGGCGCCGCCTCGGCGTGCCCCCGGCATCGCTGCGCTGGCAGCGGGGACCCCACGGCAAGCCCGAGCTCGTGGGTCCGGGCCGCGGGTGAGCTTGTCCCACTCCGGTGACCTCGCCGCGCTGGCCATCGCTCCTGGCAGGCGCGTCGGCGTGGACATCCAGCAACTGCTGTCCGGCCTCGACGTCACTCGCATGGCGGCGCGGTTCTACCCGCGGCAGGAGGCGGAGTTCGTCGCGTCAGCGCCCGGGGCCGCGCGGCAGGCCGCCCGCTTCACCTGGCTGTGGGCGCGGAAGGAAGCGTGCCTGAAGGTGGCCGGCGGCCGCCTTACGCCCGGGCTGGAGCAGGTGATTCCCCGCACCGGCGTCGTCGGCGCGGGCAACGGGCCTGGCGGCTCGTGCCTGGTGCGAGACGTCCGCGCGCCGAGGGGCTACCGCGCCGCGGTGGCCGTGGAGGGCACGCGCGGCTATGCCGTCGCCCGCCGCTGGGCACGCCTTTTACATTTCAGATAGCTGCGCCGGCATCCGCCTCGCCCGCGCTATCGGGCCGCCCTTATGCGCTCACAGGCGTCCCATGAGTCCCAGCATTGGAATGACTGCCATCTACTGTCTTGACAACCCTCTATCACGCATTTAGCGTCAAAGCTGCCAGTCATGGACAGGCCTTTCAGGCCGTCAGGTAGGGAGGGTAGGGAGGCAGGGAGGGCACCCTCAACAAGCCGGTCGGCACTGGAATGCGCATGCCTGCCTGCATGTCTCATGCAGTCATATCACTGTGCTTACAGCACAATCATAAACTACGCGCACGCGTAATGTATATACACATCATTGAGCGTCGTCCAGAAGACAGAATATGAGGTCACGCATGTCTGAACACGCTGGGGAATGGGTGAGCAACTCGCTGCTTGCCGGCGATCCCGGCGATCGTTGCCTCTGGATGGGTGGCCCAGTGACCCGCGGCGAGCTGGCAAGCCTGGTCGATGCCCGGCAGCACCTGCTCGAGTCGGCCGGCCTGCGTCCCGGCGGCACCGCGGCCATCCGGCTGCCGCCATCCCTTGAGTACGTCGCCGTGCTGCTCGCCGCATGGCGCGCCGGGGCACAGGTCAGCCTGCTTGACCACAGGCTGGTGCGCCGTGAGGTGGACAACGCCCTGGACCGGCTCGCCCCGCAGGTGGTGGTCACGGCCGACAGCGCGACCACCGCGCCGATGGCGGGCTATGCCCAGGCCGTGGCCCGTGCGCAGGCCCGGCCCGGCGGCCGCCCGGCGGTCACGCCGCATGTCCTGATCCAGCTCAGCTCAGGATCTACCGGGCCGTCGAAGATCATTGCGAGGACCGCTGCCGACCTGCTTGCCGAGCTCGAGCGGTACACGCAGCTCGATGAGTACCCGCGACCGGGCGAGCGGATCGTCGTGCTGGCCTCCATGGTGCACGTGCTCGGGCTCGTCGGGGGACTTCTGCACAGCCTGCACGCCGGGGTGGAGCTAGTGTTTCCCGACCGGCTCACCGCCGACGGCATCCGGGCCGCCGTTGTCGCGGGCAGCGAGCCGACGACGATCCTCGGCGTCCCCTTCCACGCCGAGCTCCTGGCCACCGCCAGCGCTCACCTCCCGCCACTGAGGCAGATGGTGGTCGCTGGCGAGCTGGTACGACCCTGGGTGCCCGCCAAGTTCACGGCGGCCTACGGCGTGCCGCTCGGGACCATGTACGGGATGACCGAGGTCGGGGTCATCGCCACGGACCTGTCGGGCCGCAACGCGCCCGCAGTCGCGCCCGCCCCGGGGATGAGCCTGCGCCTCGCCAACGGCGAGCTGCTGCTGCGTCTGCCGGCCTCGCCCTACATCGGCCTGGTTGACGACACCCGCTGGGCCGACGGCTGGCTGCACACCAGGGACGCCGCGAGCATCGATCACGCGACCGGGCTCGTCACGATCTTGGGACGGCTCGATTCCCAGATATCCGTCGGCGGACTGAAGGTGGACCTCACCGAGGTGGAGCAGACCCTGTGCGCGCTACCCGCGGTGGAATCGGCCGTCATCGCCTACGACGGGACGATCGAGGCCTACCTGGTGCTGCACGAGGGCGAGCCGATCTCGGGCGTCGAGTCGGCGCTCGCCGAACGGCTCGCGCCGTATAAGCGGCCCCGACGGCTGCGCGTCCTGAGCGCCATGCCCCGCACCGCCACCGGCAAGATCAGCCGCGATCACGTCGTGCTGCGCGCGGCGGCGGACGCCCAGCCCGCGGGGGCATCATGACAATGCCACGGCGCCAGCTACCCGGCCGCTCAGAGGTAATTGCCATCCTCGCGACACTGGGAGATCGCGCCCCGGACGAGGTCACCGAGGAGATCAGCTCACTAGAGCTGGCATGGCTGGTCAGCCAGGTCGAGGAGCGCTACCACACGACACTGGACCTCGACGACGACGCGCTGGAGCAGATGACGACCGTATCGGGGGCGGTCTCGACGATCCACCAGATGCTAGCGGGTGCCGCCGATGGCTGACGCGACGGCGGGTGCCGGGCAGCCCGCGCAGGTGATCATCACCGGCATGAGCGCGACATCCGCGTTCGGCCGCGGCACCGGGCCGCTGCTGACCGGGGCGCTGGCCGGGCGGCCCGCGTTCGGCCCGGTCAGCAGGTTCGGCGTGGACAGCCGTCGTGCCACGGCCGCAGCGGAGCTGGCGGAGCCTGCGTCCCTCGCGGACGAGCTCGTGGCCGTGATCGGCGCCGCCTGCGACCAGGCGGGCCTGCGCCCGGCCGATCGCGAGTCGGCGGAGCTGCTGATGGCTCTGCACTCCGACTCGTCGGCGGCCAGGGACGTCACCGCCCGCGCGGTCACCGGCAGCACCGCCGCCGAGGTGGCGGCGCGCACCGGGCTACCGGAGCCGCCCCGGGTGTACGCGACCGCGTGCGTCGCGGGCAGCACCGCGGTCGCCGACGCCGCCGCGACGATCGCCTCGGGCCGGGCGGCGCGGATCGTGGTCGCCGCCGGCTACCTGGTCGATCCCGACAGCTTCGGCCTCTTCGACGGTGCCCGGGTCCTTGCCCGCGACGGCCAGGTCCGGCCCTTCAGCTCCGGCCGGCAGGGCATGCTGCTCGGCGACGGCGTGGCCGCCGTCGTGCTGGAGTCCGATGTCGGCGCCGCCAGCCGCGGCGCGTCCCCGCTGGCGCGGCTGGCGGGCTGGGGCCGGGCAGGCGACGCCTACCACGTGTGCCAGCCCAGCCCGGATGGCAGGGGACTCGCCAGGGCGATCGACGCGGCCCTGCGCCGCGGCCGGACCGATCCCGCCGACATCGACTACGTGAACGCCAGCGGCACCGGCACCAGCCAGGCGGATTCCGCAGAGGCCGCGGCCCTGCGGCGGGCGCTGGGCGGCCACGCGGACACGGTACCTATCAGCTCCACCAAGTCCGTCCACGGGCACGCGCTCGAAGCCTCGGCACTGCTGGAGCTCGTGCTGACCGTCTTGGTGGTGCGGGCCGGGCTGCTGCCGGCCAACGCTGGCTACCTGGGGCCAGATCCCGACTGCGGGCTCAATCTCGTGCTCGGCTCCGCGCGGCAGGCTCCCGGCGGGTGCCAGCGCGCGCTGAGCCTGAACGCCGCGTTCGGTGGCGCGAGTACCGCGCTCCTGGTCGCTGCCGCATGAGCGAGCCAAGGGGCGCGGCGGCGCCTGGACTGACCGCAGCATGGGAAGGCACCGCCTCCCCATGCGCCCCCGAAGCGAGCGGGGAACACGGCATGATCGCGCCCTGCGCCATCGGCCGCGACGGCCCGCCGGGCCCGCTGGCACATGCCGCGGGCGATCTGGTCGTGCTCGCCCGCTCGGCGTGGCCGGCCCGGCCGCCGGTGGCGCTGCCCCCGGTTCCCGGATTCATCGTCTCCTCATTCAGCCCGCTCGCCGCGCACCTCGCCGAGCTGTGCCTGCTCCAGTACTTCGGCAGCCCGCCGGCCGATCCGGAACGCGGACGGCAGATCGCGGTGGTGCTGGCCAGCACCACCGGTGACCTCGCCACCGCGGCTGCGGTGGCCAGGGCCGTTGACCAGGGCCGCCCCGTTCCGCCGCTGCTGTTCTACCAGTCCAACCCGAACGCGGTGGCCGGGCACATCGCCGCCCGATGGGGCCTTGAGGGACCGGTAACGTGCACGATCTCGGCCGGGCGCGGCCTAGCCGACGCGGTAGGCAGCGCCGCCCTCCTGATCGAGGGCGCAGAAGCGGCCGCGGCACTGGTCATCCTCGCGGACCAGGGGCGGCCTGACGACAGTGGCGCAATGATGCCGGCCGACGACAGCGGTACGGCGATGCTCATCGGGCCCGCATGGTGGCCCGGCGCGGCCCGGCCCGCGCCCGCAGGCTTAGCGAAGCGCACCAGGGCCGCAAACACATTCACGGAGAAAGCTGACAATGACAATCTTGGGAATCGACCACGTTGAGCTCTATGTAGCAGACCTGGAGAAGACGGTCGCGGCGCTGTGCCGTGACTTCGGCTTCCGGACAGCCGGGCGGGCCCTCCCGGCGCCCGGTGAGCCGGGCAGCCCAGGCGCTGCCCCCGCGGCAGGTGGCCGGTCGGTGCTGTTGCGGCAAGGGCGCATCAGGCTGCTGTTGACCGCGGCGAGCACGCCCGACCACCCCGCTGCCAGCTTTGTCGCGCGGCACGGTGACGGCGTGGCATCGATAGCGTTCCGGACCGATGACGTGCGCCAGGCGTTCGACAAGGCCGTCGCCGGCGGCGCGGAGCCCATCGCCGCCCCGGCGCTTGCCGAGTTCGGGGACGGCCCAGTTTGCCAGGCAGTCGTCTCCGGCTTCGGGGACGTCACCCACCGGCTCGTCGAGCATGACGGGCCAACGCAGGACGAGGAGGCAGCAGACATCCGGGACGGCGATCTGTTCGAGGCCCTGGATCATGTCGCGATCTGCCTGCTCGCTGGCCAGTTGGAGCCGGTAGTCAGCTTCTACTGGCATGCCTTCGGCGCTCGCGCACACGTTCGACGAGCGGATCGAGGTGGGCGGCCAGGCGATGATCTCGAAGGTCATACAGGACCGGACCGGATCGGTCACCTTCACGCTCCTAGAGCCGGACCCCGAGCGTGAGCCGGGCCAGATCAACCAGTTCCTCGCCGCGCACGACGGCGCGGGAGTACAGCACCTCGCGCTGCGGACCCCCGGCATCGTGCAGGCGGTGCGGACACTGTCAGGCCGCGGCGTGGAGTTCCTCACCGCGCCAGGCGGATACTACCGGTCACTCGAGGGCCGGCTTGGCGCGTTCGCCATCTCGGTCGACGAGCTCCGGGACGTGAACGTGCTCGCCGACCGCGACCAGTGGGGACAGCTCTTCCAGATCTTCAGCCACTCCACGCACGAGCGCCGCACGTTCTTCTTCGAGCTCATCGAGCGGCGCGGCGCGCGCACCTTCGGCAGCGGCAATATCAGGGCTCTTTACGAGGCGCTTGACGATGAGCGGGCATCGTCGGCTCCACGAGCCTGACGGCTAGGGCAACACGGAGGCAGGCAATGCGAACCCTGGATCAGTTCCAGCTCAGCGATGCGGAGCGGGAGCTTCTCCCTTCAGACGACGAGGTCAAGGAGTACGCAGCACGCGGCTGGTACCTGACGAGAAAGCTGCTCAGCGACGACGAGGCCGACGCGCTGGCCGCGGCGAGCGAGCACTTCTACGCCGGCCATCGTGACGGCGTGCTCCCGGTAAGGCCGCCGAACCTGGCGTACTGGGAGCCGTCGCACGGGCCGGTGCAGCGGCACAACGACTACATCCACTACGAGTCCCATGAGATAGCGCGCATCCTGCGCAAGCCGCTGATCGGGGCAGTCGCCGCGCGGCTGGCGGAGGCGAGCGAGATCAGGCTCTTCCAGTCGACGCTGATCTACAAGCCGCCAGCCGCCGGGGAGATCACCAACGTGGTGCCCTGGCACGCCGACCGCCATTACTGGCAGACCTGCACCTCCGAGCGGATGCTCACCGCGTTCATTCCCTTCCACGACTGCGACGTGGAGATGGGCACGCTCACCTTCGTGGACGGCAGCAACTTGTGGCAGGAGGTCCCAGGCGACGACTCGACGCGGCACTTCGCCCAGCGCGACCGCGGCGAGCTCGCCCGCATACTCGACGAGATGGCGCGGCACAACGGTGCCACGGTGAACCCGATCCCCGTGGTGATCCCGAAGGGCCACATGAGCTTCCATCACTGCCGCACCTACCACGGCAGCGGCCACAACGTCAGTGGCCGGCCGCGGCGCGCGATCTCCTTGCACCTGCAGGACGGGGACAATCGCTGGCGCCCGTACCGGCGCCCGGACGGCAGCCTGCTCGCCTACAACCACGACCTCGTGGTCCGCAAGACCAGCGAGGGCACTCCCGACTACAGCGATCCCGTGTACTGCCCGGTCCTGTGGCGCACGTAATCGGGCGCGCCCCCGCGCTAACTTCCGGCCCCGGCTCAGTCGTGGCGCTGGCTGGCCACGAACGCCGCGAACCTGTCCAGCCCGGTCTCGATCATCTCCGGGGCGAGCTGGCTGCACGCCAGCCTGACCTGCCGCAGGCCCTCTCCGCCGGTGTAGAAGTGCGACACCGGGGTCCACAGCACACGGTACTCGCGCGCGCAGTGCTCGAGGAGCTTGTCGTTTGCGGCGAACGGCAGCGTGACTACCACGAAGAAACCGCCGGACGGGCGGTTCCAGGTGACGTCGCCGCCCGGGAAGCGCCGGGCAAGCCCGCTGAGAAGGCGCTGGAGGTTCCCCAGGTAGACGGCTGTCTCCCGCTCGTTGGCCGCCGCCATGCTGAGGTCGTGCTGCAGCAGCTTCCCGCCCACCACTGCCTGCGCGACCGGGGAGGTGTTGACGGTCACCATGCTCTTGATCTTGGCTAGCTCATCAGCGAGCAGGCTCACGCTGCCATCGGCGGCCGCCACCCGCTGGTCGGCCACGACGTAGCCGACTCGCGCGCCCGGAAAGCCGGTCTTCGCGAAGGAGCCTAGGTAGATCACCTGACGGCTAGTGTCGAGCGCCTTGAGCGTCGGCAGGTGGGACCCGTCGTGGAACAGCCCGTACGGGTTGTCCTCCAGCAGCAGGACGTGCTCGCTAGCCGCGAGGGCGAGCAGGTCCTTCCTTTGCGATGCGGCCAGGCTCACTCCCGATGGGTTCGCGAAGTCGGGCATCACGTAGCATGCCCGGGGGCGCAGCCCCGCCTCCCGGGCGCGGCGGACCTGCATGGCCAGGTCAGCTAGGTCGACGCCAGACGGGCCACCTCGCACCGGCCAGACGGGCATGTCGACCAGCCGCGCGGCCCCGGTGATGCCGACATAGGTGGGCGAGACCGCGAGCAGGATGTCCCGCTCGTCGGCGCGCAGCGCCCGCAGCGTGATGAGCATCGCTTCCTGGCAGCCGACGGTGACCACGATCGCCTCCGGGTCGACCGTCACCTTCTCGTCGCGGGCGAGCTGGCCGGCGATCAGCTCGTGGATGATTCCCTTAGTCCGGCCGTACTGAAAGATGAGCTGATTCACCTGCGCGTCGCTGAGGCCTTTGTCCACCTTCAGGTACCGAGAGTACGTCTCGATGTAACCCTGGATCAGCGACGCGTCAAAAAATCCCTCGAAAGGGCGCCCCGAGGCGAACGAAATCGCCTCCGGGTAGTGGCTTGCCACTTCGTTGAGAAAGTTCATCGACTCCAGGGCGGGCTCGGCCAACGAGCCGTGGAGCGTAGAGGTTGACAAATCATGACTATGCGTGTATGAGCACATGGCGAACCGTCCTCTGTACTTGCCGCCGACTTTGTTCTACTTTGCTAGAAGGGACGGTTTACCGCAAGGATGATTTAGGAGACAGAATGTCACGATACTCCTGGACCGGAGCGAACTCGGGCGTGGAGGAACTGAAGGAGGCCGTGGAGCCGACTCGCCGGCAAGTGATCGAACACCCGCTGTATCACCGGCTTGACGATCTCGGCGCGATTCAGACCTTCATGCGACACCACGTGTTCGCGGTCTGGGACTTCATGTCCCTGCTGAAGTCCCTGCAGCGCAGCCTGACATGCGTGCAGGTCCCCTGGGTGCCCACGGCGTACGCTGGCAGCCGCCGGCTGATTAACGACATCGTGCTCGTGGAGGAGAGCGACGAGCTCGGCGGTGGCTTCATCAGCCATTTCGAGCTGTACCTCAACGGCATGACCCAGGCGGGCGCGGACCGGACCGCGATCGACGCCTTCATCGAGCTCCTGCGGCGGGACGTCCCCGTGCGTACCGCCCTGAAGGAGGCACAGATCCCCGAGCCGGCGGCCAGGTTCAGCAGCATGACGTGGGGACTCGTCGAGACGGCGCCTACGCACTGCCAGGCAGCGGCCTTCGCCTTCGGCCGGGAGGACCTGATTCCCGACATGTTCGACAAGGTAGTGAAGGTCAACCGCGCCCTCGGGAACCAGCTTTCCGCCTTCGTGGATTACCTGGAGCGCCATATTCAGGTAGATAGCGAAGAGCACACTCCCATGGCCATGCAGATGCTCGCCGACCTGTGCGGTGATGACGCTGAGAAGTGGCGTCAGTGCGAGGAGACAGTCAACGCCGCGCTCGCGGCGCGGATCAGGCTCTGGGACGGGATCCTCGCCGCGATACCGGCAGCCAGCACGTAAGGTGCCGGCCCGCGGCGGACGGCCGCCCAGCCGCGAGCACGCGCTGACGCCGCCAGGCATTTATGCCTGGCGGCGTCAGGCGCCTGACCAGCCGGGATCTTGCCGGCGCTGTCGGTAATCTCCGCCAGCCATCCACGCCGAGGCCCTGTCTAGTCACCCTGGATTAACGGCAAGGGCCGGTTTACGATCACCATGTCAGGACCCGCTCGTGAGGTCACACCTGGAGGTGAGCGGACCATGGACCAGCTTCAGGTGGAATTTCGGGCTGACACAGGCGGCACGTTCCCCATGACGTGGGGCCAGCAGGGAATCTGGGCGCCGATCAGGAGTTTCGGCGATGACAGCTCCTTCTTCAACATCTCCGTGGTAGCAGACCTCCCTGATGACGCCGGGACGGCTGATCAGGCCGCGGTGGTTGACGCGCTGCGTCGCCTGGTGGCACGGCATCAGGCGCTGCGCACGTACTTCCTGGACGGTCCAGACGGCCCCGTCCAGCAGATCGCACGGTCGGGAATCTTCCTCGTGCGGCTCGCGGAGATCACGCCAGGCGACAGCCGCGCCCGCGCCGACGAGCTCGCAGCCGAACTAGCATCCGCCCACTTCGATCATGGCGCCGAATGGTCCATTCGCATCGCCCTGGTCTGCGCGGACCAGGTGCCGCGCCACGTCGTGTTCGCCTTCTCGCACGTGCTGGCCGATGGGGGCGGCTTCCAGGCTCTCATCGAAGACTTCTTCGCCTTGCTGCGCGCGTCTTGCGCCGATGGCGAGCCGGCCACCCATTGGCAGCCGAGCGACCAGGTGCTCCGCGAGCAGTCCAAGCAGAGTCTCAGGCGGAACCAGGCCGCGATCGCGTACTGGCGCAAGCAACTGGAGCGGATGCCCCCGTCCATGTTTAGCTTCCCGGCTGGTCCAGCGGCGAGGCCGCGATTCCAGGAGTTGCGCCTGGAGTCTCGCGCGCTGGCCGTCGCCGCGGCGCGCCTGGCCGCCGGCTGCCAGGTCTCGGAGTCGGCCACCTTGCTGACCGGGGCTGCCCTGGCCCTCGCCGCAGTCAGCGGCCAGGCCACCTGCGTGCTGAAGGTGATCGCCGGAAACCGCTTCGACCGTCACACCCGCGGCCTAGTGGCGCCGATGGCTCAAGAAGCGCTGCTGGTGGTCGACTACTCTTCGGGCAGTGTCGCCGAAGCGGCCCGCGCCACCAGCAAGGCCGCCCGGGCCGCGTATTTCTACGGATATTACGACCCGGCCGCCATCGGCGAGCTGCTCGAGGCGGTGGCGGCCCAGCGCGGCGTGCAGTTCGACCTGACCATGTTCTTCAACGACCAGTCCGCCTTCCGCGGCGATGCATTCGACATGAACCCGGCCGTGGCCGGCGCGGACTTCCCCGAAGCCGAGGCCCGCAAGCTACTGAGCGATACCGTGATCAATCCGGCTGGAACCATGGAAGCGCATGGCCCTAAGGTCTTCCTCAAGGCGCAGTCCGGCGCGGACCTGTGCCGACTGGAGCTGATGGCAGACACCGCGTACCTGCCGCTGCCGACGACGCAGGCGGTGCTGCGCGGCATCGAGACGATCATTGTCGAGGCTGCCTACCGGGACGTCGCAGTCGGCGAAATCCCGGCCCTGACCGGCCTGCGGCCGGCCACGCTATGACCTGGCTCGCGGGCGAGGATCGTGACGCGCTAGCACGTGAACGTGTCCAGATAGTGCCGGCCGCCGACCCGCTCGGCGAGATGGGCGTCACCGGGGCCGTGTAGCCAGGAAAAGGCAGAAAGGCAAGGCTGCTATAACGGGTCGTGATGCTCAAGACAGCGGACTATTTTTCCGAAGCGCTCAGGGCACGGCTGTTAAGACATGCTCGATTGATTTCGTTTTAATTAGTCTTATATGGTCGCTGTGGAGCTCTTGTGCCCTGTCTCGCACCGTTCCATCATTGATGCCACGTGGCCGGCAAGGGTGCCGGACACGGAATGAGGAGCGTGATGCGATGAGGCACACGAGGCGCCTGTCCGGGGTTGCGATCGCGGGGGCCGTGCTGGCCGTCGCCGCCATGACTGGCCCGGCAAGCGCGGCCCCGGCAAGCACGGCCAGGGCCGCACATACTACGGACGGTGAGACCTGCGGCGGGACCGCAACGATCACCACCGTAACGGGAACCCTCAGCGACGGGGCGACGTACGAGCTGCAATGCCCGGCCGGAACCTGGAATGGGACGCTGTTCCTGTTCAGCCACGGCTACGTCGTGCCCGGCGCGGCCAACCCGGCCACGGACGCCAGCGACCCGGTGACCGCTGGCTGGCTGCTCGCGAACGGCTACGCGCTCGCCGGCTCGTCCTACGCCACCACCGGCTGGGCGGTCCAGCAGGCCATCCCTGACCAGGCCGCCACGGTTGCCGCCTTCCGCAGCGACTACCACGCCCCCCGCCGCACCGTCGCGTGGGGCGAGTCACTCGGCGGCATGATCACGGCGGGGCTAGTCCAGGAGTACCCCCGGCTGTTCAGCGCCGCGCTGCCAGCCTGCGGCGTGCTCTCAGGCGGCGTCGCGACCTGGAACACCGCGCTTGATGCCGCGCTCGCGTTCCAGCAGCTCATCGCGCCAGACGTCCAGGTCACCGGCATCGCCAACCCCACCGCCAACCTCACGGCGGCCGAGACCGCGCTGGCGGCGGCTCAGCAGACCCCGCAGGGCCGAGCGAGGCTGGCCCTGGTGTCCGCGATGGCCGACACGCCCGGCTGGTTCACCCCCGGCTCGCCTGAGCCGGCGGCCACCGACTACGCGGGCCAGGAGGCCAACCAGTTCGACTGGGCATCCCAGGTCACGTTCCCGTTCATCTTCGCCTTCCGCGCCGAGATTGAGGCCCGAGCCGGCGGGAACCCCTCCTGGACCACCGGCGTGAACTTCGCCGTGCAGCTAGCCAAGTCGACCGACCGCCGCGAGGTCCAGGCGCTCTACGCGGCCGCCGGGCTGAGCCTAGGCGCCGACCTGCGCACGCTCAACGGCGCACCGAGGATCTCCGCGAACCCGGCGTCCGTCCGGTACGTGGCCGACAACGTCGCCTACACCGGGCGGATCAGCGTACCCGTGCTGACGATGCACACGACCGGCGACGGCCTGGTGGTGCCAGAAAACGAGCAGGCCTACCGCCAGGCCGTCGACCAGGCGGGCGACGCCAGCCTGCTCCGACAGGTCTTCGTCGACCGTGCGGGCCACTGCGCGTTCACCCCGGCGGAGGTCATCACCGCCATCAGCGTCCTGCTGGACCGGATGACCACCGGCCGCTGGCACGTGCCGTCCCCAGCGCGGATGAACGCCACGGCCGCCGCCCTCGGCGCCACGGCCAACACGCTCCCGCCGCAGTTCACCACGTACCGGCCCGCCCCGTACCTGCGCCCGTTCGACCTGCCCGCCCAGCACCGGTGACCAGCAAGCCGGTCAAATCGGCTTCCTTATGGCGGGGATGGCGAGGAGGTCGGCGAGACTGTCGGGTGGCCGGGAGGCGACGCCGGCTGGTGATGGGACGGGAAGAGTATGACAACCAAGATCAGCGCCACGATCATGACGATCCCCGTAGCCATTCCCACGGCCAGCCCGGCGTTGGCGCGCATGGCCGCGACCAGCCTGCCTGTGCCACGGCCTTCGGGGCCAGGCGCCGATGGTGCCGTCCGCGGTGCGCGTGCGCTGGCCGGGGGCACAGCCTCATGGCTGGGCGTGGCAGTGCCCGATACGGTGAGGTCAGCAGCGGTCGCGGCGGCGGCCGGCGCCTCGCTGCCTGGCCCCTGCTGCCAGGGCAGCCGGGTGGCCCCGGTGATCTCGGCGTCGAGGAACTCGCCGTCGCCGGGCTGGGTCACTATCCACAGCGCGCCAGCGTGCTGCGCCACGTCGTGGACCGTGATACCGCCAGGGGCGCCTAGCTGGGCCGCTGCCCGTACCTTGCGCATAATGTCGTCGACCATGTCCGCGTAATCCTCGCCTGGTCTCGGCGGCAGCGAGACCTGCGTGACGGCGACCTCGCGGTCGAGGAGCTGATCGTGCCCCCGCCATATCCGCCCCAGGCCACCGCGCCCGGTCGGCTCGGCCAGCAGGTACCGCCCGCCAATCAGGTCTGCGGACTCTTCGGACATGAACAAGAGCATAGAAGGCGAGCCGACTGGTGCTGCCTCGTGGGACGCCGCGTTTCCTTCGGCGGGCACGGCAAGGTATCTTGACATCGAGAAGAAATCTTCAGGGCAGGAGCTGGCAACACGATGGCCACGATCATCTACACCCACACTGACGAGGCGCCGCTGCTGGCGACGTACTCCTTTCTTCCCATCGTCTCCGCGTATGCCGAGAAGGCTGGCGTCGAGATCGAGACTCGTGACATCTCTGTGGCGGGTCGTATCCTGGCCCAGTTCGGCCTTGCCGACGACGCGCTGACCGAGCTTGGCGAGCTGGCAAAGCAGTCCGAGGCCAACATCGTCAAGCTGCCCAACATCTCCGCCTCGGTCCCGCAGCTCAAGGCCGCAATCAGGGAGCTGCAGGACAAAGGGTACGCCGTGCCGGACTACCCGGAGGCGGCGGCGACACCGCAGCAGGCCGCGATCCGGGCGAAGTACTTCAAGGTCATGGGCTCTGTGGTCAACCCGGTGCTGCGCGAGGGCAACTCCGACCGGCGCGCCCCGCTGTCGGTGAAGGCCTACGCGCGCAAGCACCCGCACACCAACAAGCCCTTCGGCGAGGACTCGAAGACCTCCGTGGCCACGATGGGTGAGCACGACTTCAAGGCCAACGAGAAGTCGGTCACGCTGCCCGCCGACGACACCCTCAAGATCGTCTGGGAGACCACCGCGGGCGAGCAGAAGGTGCTGCTCGAGTCGCTCCCGGTGCTGGCCGGCGAGGTCATCGACGCCTCGCTCCTGCAGGTCGCCAACCTCCGGGCGTTCCTGGTCAACGCGCTGGCGAAGGCGAAGGCCGAGGACGTCCTGTTCTCGGTGCACCTCAAGGCGACCATGATGAAGGTCTCCGACCCGATCATCTTCGGCCACGTGGTGAAGGCATACTTCACGGACGTCTTCGAGAAGTACGGCGACGACCTCGCCGCCGCCGGCCTCTCGGCCAACGACGGCCTTGGCGCGATCCTGGCCGGGCTGGCCTCGCTGCCCAACGGCACCGAGATCAAGGCGGCCTTCGAGGCCGCGCTGGCGTCTGGCCCGCGGCTGTCCTACGTCAACTCCGGCAGGGGGATCACCGGCCTGCACGTGCCGAGCGACGTCATCGTGGACGCCTCCATGCCGGCCCTGATCCGCAACGGCGGCAAGCTGTGGGGAGTCGACGGCGCCGAGGACGACACCCTGGCGGTCATCCCCGATTCCTCCTACGCGGGGGTCTACGCGACCGTCATCGAGGACGTGAAGAAGAACGGCCCGCTCGACCCCGCGACGATCGGAACCGTCCCGAACGTCGGCCTCATGGCGCAGGCCGCGGAGGAGTACGGCTCGCACAACAAGACCTTCGAGATCCCCGCCGACGGCACCGTCACCGTCGTCAACCAGGCCGGCGAGGTCCTGCTCTCCCACGACGTCGAGGCCGGCGACATCTGGCGCGCCTGCCAGACCAAGGACATCCCGATCCGCGACTGGGTGAAGCTCGCAGTCACGCGGGCCCGCGCCTCGCAGGCCCCGGCGATCTTCTGGCTCGACGAGGCCCGCGCCCACGACGCCGAGCTGATCAAGAAGGTCAACGCCTACCTGCCCGAGCACGACACGACCGGCCTGAAGATCGAGATCCTCTCGCCCGTGCTGGCCACGGCGTACTCGCTGGAGCGCATGCGCCAAGGACTCGACACGATTTCCGTGACTGGCAACGTGCTGCGCGACTACAACACCGACCTGTTCCCGATCCTCGAGGTCGGCACGTCGGCGAAGATGCTCTCGATCGTGCCGCTGATCACGGGCGGCGGCCTCTTCGAGACCGGCGCCGGCGGCTCCGCCCCCAAGCACGTCCAGCAGCTCGTCGCGGAGAACTACCTGCGCTGGGACTCGCTAGGTGAGTTCTTCGCCCTGGTGCCCTCTTTCGAGCAGTACGCCGACTTCGCCGGCGTTCCGGCCGCGAAGGTGCTGGCCGACACGCTGGACCGGGCGACCGGAACGTTCCTCGACGAGGACCGTAGCCCGGGCCGCAAGCTCGGCATGATCGACAACCGCGGCTCGCACTTCTACCTGGCGCTGTACTGGGCCCAGGAGCTAGCCAGGCAGACCGACGACGTGGAGCTCGCCTCGGCGTTCAAGGGATTGGCCGAGACGCTGGCCGCGAAGGAGTCCACCATCGTCGAGGAGCTCCTCGCCGTCCAGGGCAAGCCCGCCGACATCGGTGGCTACTACCTGCCCGACGCCGAGAAGGCCAGTGCCGTGATGCGTCCCTCCAAGACCTTCAACGACGCGCTCGCAACTTTGTGAGGACACGAGAACGGGCTGCCCCACTCGGGAGTGGGGCGGCCCGTTCTATGCGGCTGCCGCAGGTATCCGCGGCTGGTGCCTCAGGCAGCCGCCGCCTCCAGTAGCCCTGCCCGGCGCCAGATGAGCTTGGCGGGCCCTTCGATCGCCCGGCCGCGGTAAAGGTCTCCACGGCCTGCCGGGCGAGCCACGTCGTAGACGCCCGGCGATGCGGGTTACGGCGGGCGACGCGCTTGGCCTCCTTCGGGTCCAGGCCGACGCGGGCGTAGGCGGTCGGGCTGATCAGCCGGTCCGCGCTCAGGGCCGCGACCACGGCGAGAGCGATCCGGCTCACCGCGCGCACGGCTGCGGGCTGGGCCGGCCAGATGCGGATCAGCTCCTCGCGGGCGTACCGCATGTGCCTGGCCTCCTCCGTCACGTGGATCCGGCACACCGCCCGCGACAGCGGCTCGAGGCTCTCATCGCGCATGATCTCCCGCTGCCCCTGGTCGAGAAGCTCCTCCACGAACAGCGCCCCGGCGAAGGTGAGCGGGCCGTTCGAGAACGTCTTGAGCACCCGGCCGAGGAACTGGGCGAGCGGGTCGGGGCGGTAGTACGTGGCGCCGTGCTTGCTGACCATGCGGGCGAACATGACCGTGTGCCGGCACTCATCGCCGATCTCGGTGTAGGAGTACTGGATGTGGCTGGTGGTGGGATCGCGGTCGTAGGCGTACCGGATCAGCATCTGGATCAAGACAGCCTCGAACCAGATGCCGGTGCTGGCGATGCAGGCCACCTCCTGCCGGCGCAACTCCTTGCGCTGCTCCTCAGTGAGCTGGTCCCACAGGTAGGTGCCGTAGAGCGAGAGCCGCTGCGGTGGCATCGCGTACTTGTCCTTGTCCACCGGGGCGTCCCAGTCGATTTCGGTGAGCGGGTCGTACGAGGCCCTGGCCGAGGAGGTCAGCAGGCGGCGGCCGAGCTCCTCCCGTTCGGTAGTGCGCAGCGAGGCGGGGGTCACGCGCGTGTCTCCCTTCCGTTCGTGTTCAGGCGGTCGCGCAGGCTGTCGGCTAGTTCCGCGCCCGCGTAGGTGCCGCGGCGCATGACAGCGGCAAGCCGCGCCCCGACGGCGCGGTCGACCAGGCCGGGCGCGTGCCTGGCCAGCCGGAGCGCGACCGTGCCGAGCGCGGTCGACGCCACGTCGCGCGGCGGGTTGGTCGCAGTGGCCGCCCGCAGCACGGTCATCGCCGTGTCGCTGACCTGCTCGGCGGGCACCAGCCCGTCGAGGGCCACGCCGGCGGCGCGCGACCGGTCGTGGATCGGCGTGTCGACGTACCCGGGGTACACCGTCGTGACGCCGAGGTGGGTGCCGTACTCCGCCCGCAGGACGTCCGCGTAGGCGGTCAGCGCCCGCTTGGACACGGTGTAGGCAGCGCTGAACGGCATCGTGACGCCGGCCAGCAGGGAGGCGGTGATGATCACCCGGCCGCGCCGCTCGAGCAGAGCCGGCAGGGCGGCGGCCGTGACTCGCCAGGCGCCGAGCAGGTTGACCTGCAGGGCGTCGCTGACGTCCGGCCCTGGCATCTGCCCGACGTCTGCCACGGGGCCGATGCCGGCGTAGTGGATGAGGACGTCCAGACGGCCCAGCTGTCCGATGGCCTCGGCGACCACGTCGCGAACCTGCTGGTCATCGGTGATATCGCAGGCCAGAACCCCGTCGCCCGGCCTGAGGTCAATCCCGAGGGCGTCGGCGCCACGCTGGCGAGCCAGCCGGACAGTTTCCGAGCCGAACGCTCCGGACGCGCCTGTGACCAGCACCGCGCGTCCGGCGAGCGCGGAAGGCGCGATGCGGGTTCGGATTGCTTGGCGAGGCATTTGCACGCTCCTCCCGGTCCCCCTGACCGACAAATGAAGATTACAATGTTCATTGTCTCAGTACAAGATGTAATATAAGCCTCATGGCTGAGTACCGGATCGATGAGCTGGCGCGGCTGGCGGAGGTCACCGTGCGGAACATCCGCGTCTACCAGGACCGCGGCCTGCTTGCCCCGCCCCGCAAGCAGGGGCGCGTTGGCATCTACACCGACGCGCACCTGGCCCGGCTGCGGCTCATCGGCCAGTTGCTCAAGCGGGGCTACACCTTCGCGAACATCGCGGAACTGCTGGGCGCGTGGGAGGCTGGCGGCGATCTGGCCGAGGTCCTCGACTTCGAGTCGGCCCTCGGGGACCCGTGGTCGGACGAGGTTCCCGGCCACGTCACGGCCAGCGCGCTCGTCGAGATGTTCGGCGCGCAGGTGACGGCAGAGAACCTGGACAGGGCCGTGACGCTCGGCCTGCTTGAACCCGACGGCGACCGCTTCCGGGTCTGCAGCCCCCGGCTGCTGAGCGCGGGCGCCGAGCTAGTGGCGGCAGGCATGCCGCTGCGCGCCGTGCTTGACCTGACCGGGCGGCTGCGAGCGCACGTGGACGCGATCGCCAGCGACCTGACCTTCGCGGTGGCCAGCCACGTGCTCGCGCCCCGGCTGCAGGACGGGCTGCTGTACGGCGAGAACATCGCCGAGGTCGCCGCGGTGACCCGGCGGCTGCGGCCACTGGCGCAGACCGCGGTGGACGCCCTGCTCGCCCAGGGCATGTCCCGGCACGTCCAGGAAGCCCTCGGGGATCACTTCGCCGCGATCGCCGAGCATATCGGGCGGGACCGGGATGCCACGAAACGTTCGGCGTGATGACAGTGTGATGGCACTCAAGGGGAGGTCGTTATGGGTCTCGCTTACGAGAGGGCGGGCGCCGGGCCGCCGCTCGTCCTGCTGCACGGGCTCGGGCACCGGCGCCAGGGCTGGGCCACGGTGCTTGACCAGCTCACGCCGCACCGAGACGTGATCGCCGTCGATCTACCCGGGCATGGCCAGTCGCCGCCGCTGCGGCCCGCCGGGCGGGAGCCTGTCGAGGTCATCACCGAGCAGGTCGCCGGCCTGCTGACCGAGCTGGGCCTGGCCCGCCCGCACGTGGCGGGCAACTCGCTCGGCGGCACAGTCGCGCTGGGCCTGGCCGCCATAGGCCGCGCGGCGAGCGTAACCGCGCTTTCCCCTGGCGGCTTTTCCGGCCACGACTACGAGTTCCGCTACGTAAAGGCCGTATTCACCGTCATCCGGGGAGCCGCCGCGGCGATCGGGCCGGTGGTGCCCATGCTGTCGAACAGCACCGCCGGACGGGCGCTGCTGTACGGCGTCATGGTCTCCCGGCCAGGCCGGGTGAGCGCGGAGCAGGCCCGCGGCGACGTGGCCGGCTTCGCCGCCGCGGGGGATGTCATGCGGGTGGTGTTCGCCGCGGCCCCGCGGTTCACCGCGCCCGTCCCGCGCGATGTGCCGGTGACCATCGCCTGGGGAACGGCCGACCGGGTGCTGCCGCCTTCTAATGCCCGCGTCGCGGTCCGCCAGCTGCCGACGGCGAAGATCGTTTCGCTCCCTGGCTGCGGGCATGTCCCGATGACCGACGACCCGGAACTGGTCGCCGCGGTTCTGCTCGAGGGCAGCGCGCGCGGCGACTGCCCGGCCGGCGGTCCCGGCCCGCCGCCCCACGGCTAGGCGGGCGGGCGGTCCGGCCTGATTCGAGGCGCCTTGTAACGCCGGGGACCCGACCACAGCGCAGGCGGGGCGTTGATCGCGTAGGCGACGGCGTAGGCGGCCTGCTCGTAGTTGACCCGCCAGCCGACGAACTGCGGCCATGCCTCGGCGGGGTCGGACTCGAAGTTGAAGCCGACCTCCCGCATCCGCTCGACCGCGTCGAGGAACTCCTGGTAGGTCAGGGAGATCCCGGTGGCCGGGTCAGGGTTTTCCGGCACGTCGCAGCCCAGCGCCTGAGCCACCCGGGTCAGGCAGTCGAAGCCGCCCCGTAGGCACAGTCGGGCCTCGACGTCGGGCGCGGCTTCCGGCGACAGCGCGAGGTAGAGGGCCGCGGAGTCCATCACGGCCAGCAGCGCCAGTACCCAGGACGAATTCGGGCGCGGCGAGCGGAACCGGGCCAGCGGCAGGTAGGTGGTATGGCTCTCGGCGATGTCCGCCGCCCAGCGCTCCCACTGGATGTACAGCCCCGGCAAGGTGTTGACGGTCGATCTTCCCGACCCGAGCGCGTAATGGGTGCGGGCCAGCAGCTCCGGTCCCCAGCTGGGCACCCCGGCGCGCCCGTTGAGCAGGGCGACCTCGGTCTCCCGCCGGTTGAAGGCCGAGTACAGCGTGGGCAGGTAGCCGATCTGCAAGGCGATGACCACCAGTCCGCTGGCGGCGGCTATGAAGGCCGTCATGGCGGGCCAGGGGCCAGCTGGCTCTTCATACCCCAGGGGGAATAGCGACGAGGCGGCGCCGCGGAAGGCGAAAGCGATCCCGCCACTGGCGAACGGCCACAGCAGCAGGGCAAAGCCAACCAGGAGGGTCAGCAGCCAGACGGCCAGCTGGGTCAGCAGGATCGCCGCCGCCTGGGTCGCCAGGATCCGATCACGGTAGTGACGGTCTCCGTGCCAGACCACCAGATAGTAGGAGCCGAGCACCACCCGTTCCACGTAACGGGTCAGCAAGCTGCCGACCGGCCGGGGTATGACCACCGTCCCGATGACGCTGGCCCACGCGCCTAGGACGAGCCCGGCGCCGAAGACCGCCGCCACGCCCCGGGCGGCAATTGGGACCACCATGAGAAGGATCCTTCCAAGCCAGCCGCCCGCCTACTCGCCCGCGAGGGCACATCATGCCAGCTAGGGACGGCGCACCGGCCTGGTCGCCGGGCAGCTCATGTGTCCTAGCCGCTGAACGTGTCGATGCCAGCGATCTTCCAGGCACCGCCGCCGAGGACCACGTTGACCGCGAGCATCGCGCCTGCCGTCGAGGGAGTGCTGGCGCCGGCGCTGCCGTCGCTCTCGGTGGCGAACACCAGGACGCGGGCCGTGTTCGGCGTGAGTAGTTCCACGCCGGCGTTGGACACCGCGGTGGTGACGATCAGCTTTTCCTTCGGCGCTTTCTTTTCCACCTCCGCGAACAAGGCGGCGTACTCCTTGACTGCGGCTCCTGTCAGCAGCCGGCTCGCCGCCTTCGTCGTCGTGCTCGGGTTTGCGTAGTTGTAGGAGAATAGGGCGTTAATCGCGCTCGTTACCTGGCTCGTGACCTGGCTGGTCTCGCTCGGGTCGGCGAGAGCCTGGTTTTGCGCGGACGGTTCGCTGTCCAGGCTGCTGGCCTCGGTGCCAAACCATGCCGCGAGGCCGCCAAGCACGAGCGTCGTCGCGGCGAGCGCCACTGCCGCGATCAAGCGCAAGGTCAACCCGGCGTGTCGCGGCCTGTCACGATGCCTCGCGTCATCCGAAGGGGCGCCGGCCTCTTCAACTTCGACCTCCGGGCGGGCTGTCTCCTCCTGGCATGCTGTCTCCTCCTGGCATGCTGTCTCCTCCGGCGCCGCGTCCAGCGCGGGCTCGTCGTCAGGCTTGCTCCGGCGGGCCGCGGACGTGGTGGCGCCACGCGCGGCGAGCCGGCGGACCGCGGTCGCATCCACGCCTGACTGGCGGACGCGCGGGCGGAGCCTTGGCGGGCCCGGCTGCCTGTTCGCGGACACTGGCATCTCCTATCACTGTTGCGGGTAGCCGAGCGCGCTGAGCTTCCAGCCGGAGGCCGTCCGGGTCAGCTGGCCGATTTCGCTTTCCCGCTCGGTGAACGGGCTGCCCTTGGACGGCGTAACGGTGACGTCCACGGCGACCATGACGCTGGCGGTTCCCGCGGCGGTGTCAAGCTGGGTGACCGCCGCGTCCAGGATCTTCGCCGTCGTGATCGTCTTCTTGCCTTGCACGAGCGTGACCTCTTGTCGCAGGCCCGCCGAGAGTTGGCTGTGCAGCGCGCCGGTGCTGGAGTCGAGCCACAGCTTGCGCCGGCGGAGGCCTGGTGGTAGTCGAGCGTGTTGAAGTTCAGCACCGCCTGCTCGGCGTCCTGGAGCACGACGTTGCGCGTCCGCGCGTCCGCGAGCGCCGGCGAGTGCTCGGCGCTGTGCCACGACCACCCGAACCAGGCCGCGCACGCCGCGGCGGCGACCGCCAGCGCCGACGCGGCCGCCAGCGGCAAGTTCCGGGGATTCACCAGTACCTCCAAACGACAGTGGTCATCGCGCCGTGATGCCGGTAATCAGCCACCGGCCGCGGACGAGATGCGCGGTTACCTGAAGCTGCGCGGGAACACTGCCGGCCGGCTTGCCGTCCCGCGTGGTGGTCTGCTGGAGGAAGACCACCACGGTGGCCGTATCCCCGGTCAGTGACCGGACGCCGACGGCGGTTACCTTCGTCACAACGGTGATCCGCTGCGTGACGACGGCCGACAGCATCCGCGACAGCTCGGCGTACTGGACGCCGGCCTGCCCGGCGAGCACCTGGTGCGCCGTGCGCGTGGTGGCCGCCAGGTCGGTGTAGGAGTACGAGTAGATCCCGGCCACGCCGGCGCTCACCGCGTCCGTCACCTGCCGCGTCCGAGCGGCATTGGTCAGCGCCTGGTTGCCGGACGCGGGGGCGCCGGCGACCCGCCCCGCCAGGGCGAGCAGCACGACCGCGGCCGCGACCAGCAGCACGCTGGCGCCGAACAGGGCCAGTGGCCCCCGGAAGGCAGCGAGGATCCGGAGGCCGCTGGCGGCGCCGGGCATGGCCTGGCGGACGACGGATGAGTCAGCGGCCGGCTCGGCGTCTGTGGAGCGGAGCGACGGTGCGGACCGCGATGACGGTGCGGACCGCAATGGCGGTGCGGACCGCGATGACGGCGTACGCAGCTCGCGCATCGGTCAGCCTCCGGTCAGCGAGCTGATCTTCCAGCCCGCGGTGGTGAGGGTCAAGGTGGCGAGGTAGCGATTGGCGACCTTGTCCGAGACGCCCGAGGCATTGGTTTGCACGACGCTCACGGTCGCGATTATTCGCGCCGACCCGGCCCGCGTGTCAAGGGCCGTGAGGGCCGCGCTGGTGACGGTGGCCACCGAGCTCGTCTTCACCTTCTCTATCTGCGCGGCCGCCGCAGGATTGGTCTGCTGGACCTTGGCGTGCTCGGCGCCCGTGGTGTCGTCGAGCCAGCGCTGCTCCCAGGCTGTGACGGCGTGTACTGAGACCGTATTGAGGTCGGCGATCTCACGGGTGCCCGCGCTCAGCGCCGCGTCACGCGCCTTGCCCGCGGACAGGGCGGGGCTGGACGCGGCGGACGCGTACCGCGTCCCGGCCCACGCGGCGAACCCGGCGGCCACGGCGACCGCGAGCCAGCCCGCGGCGATGATGCGGCGGGTCATGGCTTTGCCGGCGGAGGGACAGGGCCACCGGACGGGGCGTTAGCGGAGCCGCGCACGTCGATGCCCGTGGACGGCGGACTGTCACAGGCGGCGCTGGCGTTCAGGGTGCCCGGCTTGGTGTCCGTGCCGTTCTCGTAGGTGGTGCCCTGGTACCCGTCGGTGCACGGCAGCGGGTCGAAGAACGTGAGCGTGCAGCCGAAGTTGGCGCCGTCCCTCGTCACCACGGTGTCACCGACGGCGGCCACGGCGGGCAGGGCGCTGAGCAGTTCCTCGAGCGCGGGCTGCCTGCTATCGGCCAGTTCGGAGGTCGTCAGCAGGTTGGCGATCGTGAGGCCGATGTCGGGGTCGTTGTCGTCGAGCAGGTCGCTGACCTGCTCGGCCGCCTTCGGCGCGGCCGTGATCAGGGCGCGCAGGTCCGGGTCGGAGCTCACCAGTTGCTGCGCCAGCAGGTCGATGCTGGCGGCGAACGACTCGATTTCCCCGCTGTCCTCCTCCTGGGTGGCGAGCACGCCCTGGCTTTCGCTGATGAGCTCGGATGTCGGCGTGATGTTCGCGTTCGCGGCCTTGGAGTAGTCGCTGAAGTCGTCCAGCAGCGTCTGCAGGTCCTGTCCCTGGCCGTTGAACCCCTGGTACAGCTCGTTCACGACCGTCTGCAGGGACGACGTCGGCAGCGACCTGGCGAGCGCGTCCACATTGGTCAGCAGGTCGGTCACCGGCCGCGGGATCGCAGTACTGGCCTGGCTGATCACGGCGTTGGCGGTCAGGTACGGGCCGGAGGAAGTGGCCGGGCGCAGGTCCAGGTATTGTTCTCCCACCGCCGACAGGTCCGCGACCACCGCCTGGGTGTCGGCCGGGATCTTCGGCGCGGAGTTGTCGATGTCGAGGTCTGCCTGCACGCCGCTGCCGGTCAGCGACAGCGAGCCGACCCGCCCGACGGTCACGCCGCGGTAGGTCACGTCCGCGTCCGTGTACAGTCCGCCGGCCTGGGTGAGGTCGACCTTGACCACGTAGTAGCCGGGCACGCCGAAGAACCGCCCGATGTTCGCGTAGCGGATCCCCGCGTACGCGAGGACCACGACCGCCAGGACCACGAACACGGCCACCTTGATCCTGGTCGCCACGGTAAGCATCTGGTCGTCACCTCCTCATGGCTGCGGCGGGCAGGTCGCCTGCCGCGGGGCGAAGGAGGTACTGGGCTGCGCGGCGGGCACGAGCGGGGCGTAGACGCACGTCCCCTTCTGCGCCGTCACGTTCAGGAAGGCGTTCAGGTAGTCCCCCTTGATGTCGCCCAGGACCGCGTCCGGGAACGGGTAGGTGAACAGCACCTGCAGCGCGTCCGGCAGCGCGTTCCCCGCGTTGGCGAGGTTCGCCACGATCGGCTGCAGGCTCTTGAGGTCGGCGACCATGTCCGCCTGCGACGCGTTGATCGTGGAGACCGCCACGCCGGACAGCTTGTCGAGCGCGTCCAGCATCGTGACCAGCTGGTTCCGCTCGGAACTCAGCGTCGCCAGGCCCGGAGTCATGTTGTCCAGGACGTAGGCGATCTGCTGGTCGCGGGCGTCCAGCGTCGCCGACAGCTGGTTCAGTCCGTCGAGCGCGCTGGTGATGTCGCTGCGGTGGGCGTTGAGGTTCGTCACGAGCGTGGTGATCTCGGACAGAACCGACCGGACCTGCGGCTCGTTGCCGGACAGGGCGTCGTTGAGCTGCACCGTGATCGTGTGGATCTGCGCGAGGCCACCGCCGTTCAGCAGCAGCGACAGCGCGCCGAGCACCTGCTCCACAGTCGCGTCCTGCGTCGTTCGCTGCAGCGGGATCGTGTCGCCGTTGCCAAGGGCGGCGCTATCGGTGATTCCCGGCGGCGGGGTCAGCGCGACGTACTCCTCGCCTAGCAAGCTGGTGGCGGTCAGCTCCGCGATCGCGTTGGCCGGCAGCTTGACCGAGCCGTTGATCGTCATCGTCACGGTGGCGTCCCAGCTGCCCGGTGGCACGGACAGCCCGGTGACCTGCCCGACCGCCACGTTGTTGACCTCCACGTTCGCGTGCGGGACCAGGTCGACGACGTTGGCGAACACGGCCTTGACCGTGTACGGGTGGCTGCCCAGGGACGGCCCGCCGGGCAGCGGCAGGCTGTAGATGCCCTGGAAGCCGCCCGAGGAGCCGCACCCGGTCAGCAGGCCGACGGCGGCCGCCGCCGCGATGACGGCGGCGAGCCGACGGCGGGTCACGGCGAGCTCCCCGTGGACGGCCTTCCCGTGGCCGGGAGCGGCAGCGGGCAGTCAGCCTGGTCTGGGTTGGTGAGGTAGCTGCAGGGTCCTGTGCTCAGCTCGTTCAGGTCGTCGCGGGCGTTGAGCGTCTGCGTCGAGGGGTCGTAGGCGGCGATGAAGTTGTCGGCCGCCAGCGGCTCGTTGTCGAGGGCCTCGGCGATGGATGCCCGTTCCTTGACGAGCACGGTGGTAATCCCCTCCAGGTTCGTGATGTTGGCCTTCAGCTCGGCCCGGTTGGCGCTGATGAACGACTGCACCTGTGCGAGCGCGGTGGACAGTTCGGACAGCGCCCCCGCGAGCTGGGACCGGTCCGCGGCCAGGAACCCGGACACCTCGGCGAGCTGGGCCTGCGCGGTCTGGACCTGGCCGTTGTTCGACTGCAGCATGTCCGCGAACTTCTGCAGGTTGCTGATCGTGCCGAAGAAGCTGCTCTGGCTTCCGTGGAGCGTCTGCGCGAGCTGGCTCATCTGGTCGATCGTCGTCGCCAGCGACTGGCCGTTGCCCTTGAGGTTGGCGGCGCCGGTGTTCAGGACGTCGGAAAGCGCGCCATGGGAATTGGCGCCGTTCGGCCCGAGGTCGCCGGCCAGCTTGGCGATGGCGGAGTAGATCTGGTCGATCTCCACCGGGGTGGCGGTGCGGCTGCGCGGGATGACGCTGCCGGGCGCGAGCGCCGCGCCGCCGGTGTAGGCCGGCGTGAGCTGAATGTAGCGGTCGGCGATGACGCTCGGCACGATCACCACCGCGTCGGCGCCGGCTGGAATGGTGACGTTCTGGTCGACCGACATGACGACCTTGACGTCTTTTCCTTGCGGCTGCACCGAGTCGATAGCGCCTACCTTGACGCCGAGGACGTCGACGTCCGATCCCGGGTACACGCCGACCGCCTCGCTGAAGTACGCGGTGTACTGGGCGGGCCCGGGGCCGCGCAGCGAGATCACCGTGCCGCCGATCCCGACGACCAGCACGAACGCGACCATGGTCAGGATGACGATCTTCCCCGTCCTGCCGCTCGGGCCAGGCGCGTGGGCTGGGGCAGGACCACGGCTCGTTCGGGGAAAATGGATCTGCGGGACTTTGAATTTCACTTGGGTGGCTCGCATCCGGTAGTCGGCTGGGTGCCGCCGTAGGACTGCGGGATCAGCCCGCACAGGTAGGCGTCGAACCAGGGGCCGCTGCCAAGCAGGTTCCCGGTCAGCCGGGTGTAGGGCCCGGCGAGCTGAAGCGCCTTTTGGAGGTTCGCCTGGTTTTGCTCCAGCACGGTGGTGACCTTGTCCAGCTTGGCCAGCATCGGGCCGAGCGTGGCGTCGTCGCTCTTGACGAGGGTCTCCAGTTGCGTGGACAGGGCCTCGGTGCCGGTCAGCAGGGAGCCGATCGCCTGCTGCTGCTGCTCCAGTTCGGCCAGCAGCAGGTTCCCGTCGCTGATCAGGGTCTGCAACTCGCTGTCCTCGCTGGCCACCGTCCCGCTGAGCTGGCTGGTGCCCTGCAGCAGGGTGGCGATCTGGCTGTCTTGCGACGCGATCGCCTGCGACAGCGCGGCCAGCCCGGTGAGCGACTGGTGCACGGCGGGCGGCGTGTTCGCGAACGTGGCCGAGATGTCCTCCAGGGCCTTGGCCACCGAGGTAGTGTCGACCTGCTGGAACACGGTGCCCATCTCCGCAAGCGCCTGGGTGACGTCGTAGGGCGAAGTGGTCCGGCTGGAGGGGATAGGCCGCGAGGGGTCCTGCGGCACCGGGCCGAGCGGGTCAACGGCGAGGCATTTCTCCCCCAGGATCGTAACGATGTCGATCGCCACGGTGGAATCGTCGCCAACCCAGGCGTTCTTCACGTCGAACGACACCTTGACCTGCGCGCCGTCCAGCGACACGCCGGTGACCGTGCCGACAGTGACCCCGGCGACCCGGACCGTGTTACCCGGCGCGAGCCCGGCGGCCTCGGTGAAGTACGCGGTGTAGCTCGTGCCGCGGCTGACGAACGGCAGGTCGTTGGCGTTGAACCCGATCCAGGAAACTGCGGCGATGACGAGCAGTCCGATGACGGCGATCAGGACTGGCCTGCGGGGCCCCTTCATGACTTGCACCTCGCGGCCGTCACCGGGACGCCGGTCGGGGCGGGGCCGTCGGCCTCTTGCACGCCGCTGACCGACGCGGAGCACTCGTACAGGTTGAACCAGGAGCCGTACGAGCTAAGGCGGGCTATGTCTTCCTCCTTGACGGGCAGGTTCTTCAGGAACGCGGTGATGAGCGGCGTGTTGTCGGCCAGCGTCCCGGACAGCGCGCCGAGGGACTTGATGTCGGCGGTGATCGGCGGGTTGGCCTGCCGCAGGAGCCCTGCGGTCGCGTTGGTCAGGTTCGACAGGGCGCCGATCGCATTGCCGATCGGCTCCCTGTCCTGCGCGAGGCCGGTGACAAGCTGCTGCAGCGTGGTGACCAGGCCGGTGAGCTCGCCGCCTCTGGCGTTGATCGTGGCGACCACGCTATTGAGGTTCCTGATCACCGAGTCGATGACCTTGGCTCGGTCGGCGAGGGTGGTGGTCAGCGAGCCGACGTTGGTCAGCAGGGTGTCCATCGTGGTGCCCTCGCCCTGGAGCACCTGGATGATCTCGGCGGCGAGCTGGTTCACGTCGCCGGGGCTGAGCGCCTCGAACAGGGGCTGGAACCCGTTGAAGAGCTCGGTGAGGTTCAGCGCCGGGGTGGTCTGGGTGACCGGGATGGTGCCGCCCGGGGCGAGCGCCTGGCCCGGCACGCCCGTGCCAGGGGCGAGGTTGATGTACCGGTCGCCGATCAGGTCCTTGTAGTAGATCGTCGCGGTCACCGAGGCGGGCAGCACGCGGCCGGATTGCACGGAGAACCCGACCTGGGCCAGGTTCCTGTCGCTGACGCTGATCGAGCTGACCTGGCCGACCTCGACGCCGGCGATGTCCACGTCGTCGCCGACCTGCACGCCGGTGACGTCGGTGAACGTGGCGTAGTAGCCGGTGGAGGCACCGACGCTCGTGTTGGCGATGGACAGGCCCAGCACGGTCGTGGCCGCGACCGTCGTCGCGATGAAGATGATCGAGAAGATCAGCGGTCTCGCGACGGACGTGCGGCGGATACGGGGGCGGGCCGCCTGCGCCTGCGGTGGCGGCCCGGTCGGCGCTGCCGGCATCTCCTGTGTCGCGGTCATCCGATCTTCACCGTCGTTCCGCGGTAGATCGGGCCGAGCAGGACGCTGGACCAGTCGGGCAGGCTGTCCGGTGCCACGTTGACCTCGGGGGCCACGAGCTCGTTGACCAGCTCGTTCTCCTGCGGCGAGTTGGGCAGCCCCAGGCCGGCCGTGGAGATGTCAGGGGCGCCGTCGTTCAGGCTGACGCCACGCAGCGGGGTGGCGTAGCACTCCGGCCCGGTGTTGTCGCCGTATCGCGGAGTGCTGACGACTGGCTTGTACGGCTGCTTCGCGGGCACCACGGCGATGGTCGTGTGCAGGCCGGGCTGCCTGGTGCCGGCCCCGAGGGCCTTGTCCACGTTCGGAATGAAGTCGGTGAGCTGCTGCAGGACGCAGGGGAACTCGGCGGAGTACCTCGCCAGCACCCGCAGCGGCGGCCCGCCGTCGTCGGACAAGGAGATCAGGTTGCGCTTGTTGTCGTCCAGGAACGTGGTGAGGTTCTGTGACGCGCTGGTGACCACCGAGTACAGCGAGTCCAGGTTGCCCGCCTCGCTGGCGACCGTCTGGCTCGTCACGCTGAAGTCCCGCAGCGCCGCGATAACATCCGGCGCGGCCTGCGTGTAGGCCGCGGTGACCTTCACCAGCTCGCTGATGTCCGCATCTAGGGTGGGCAGTTGCGGGTTGAACTGCTTCAGGTAGGTGTTGACCTCATCCAGCGTCTGGCCAAGCGTGCTTCCCCGGTCCTGCAGGGTGTCGGCGATGGCGGTGAGGGTGACCGAGATCTTCTGCGGCTGAATGGCCGTCAGCATCGGCAGCACGTCGTTCAGCACGGTCTCCAGCTCGATCGCGTCGGCGGAGCGGTCCTGATCGACGACTCTCGTCTGCGCCAGCGTCTGCGCCGACGGTGCCGAGGGCCTGATGAGCGCCACGTACCGCTCGCCGAACAAGGTGGTCGGCAGCATCTGCGCGGTCACGTTCGCGGGCAGGCTGGCGGCCACTGACGGCGTGATCGCTAGCTCGAGTTTCGCGCCACCGCCCGTCGAGGTGATCGAGCGGACCTGGCCGACGACCACGCCGCGGACGCTCACGTCGGCGTTGATGTTCATCTCGTTGCCGGTGCTGTCGGTGTAGAGGGCGACCATCGTGTCCGAGCTGAACTCCTTGTTGTAGGCGGCGACCGCGATCCCCGCCAGCAGCGCGAGAATCGCGAGGAAGACCACCCCGGCCAGCCGCTGCCTGGTCTTGAACCAGACGGTGGAGGGAGGCTTCAGCTCGCTCATCCCGCCACCCGCACGGTCGTGGTCGCGCCCCAGATGGCGAGCGACATGAAGAAGTCGACGATGTTGATCAGCACGATCGCGGTGCGCACCGCCCGGCCGACGGCGACGCCGACGCCCGCGGGGCCGCCCTTGGCGCGGTAGCCGTAGTAGGCGTGGATGCAGATCACCATCGTGGAGAAGATCAGCACCTTGAGGAACGACCACAGCACGTCGACCGGGGACAGGAACAGGTTGAAGTAGTGGTCGTAGGTGCCTGAGGACTGGCCGTCGAACACGATGGTCACCTCACGGGAGGCAAAGTAGGAGGTGACCAGGCCGATGGCGTACAGCGGGATGATGGCGACGACGCCGGCGATGATCCTGGTGGTCACCAGGTAGGGCAGGCTGGGTACGCCCATGCCCTCGAGTCCGTCGATCTCCTCGTTGATCCGCATGGAGCCGAGCTGGGCGGTGAACCCGGCGCCGACGGTGGCGGACAGCGCGAGCCCGGCTACCAGGGGGGCGATCTCCCGCGTGTTGAAGTACGCGGAGATGAACCCGGTGAACGCTGAGGCGCCGATCTGGTTCAGGGCGTAGTAGCCCTGCAGGCCGACGACGATGCCGGTGGACAGCGTCAGGCCGATCATCACGATGACGGTACCGCCGACCAGCGCCAGGCCCCCGCTGCCGAAGGCGACCTCGGACAAGATCCGCAGGATCTCCTTCGGGTAGCGGCGGATGGCGCGCGGTATCCACAGCAGCGCGCGTATGTAGAACAGGAGCTGGTCGCCGAGGATGTCCAGCCACGACAGGCTGCGGTCGGCCGTCCGCGCGGCCTTAGCGGCCAGGTCCTCGGTGAGGGCCATCGGGTCATGCTCCCTTCGCGGGGACGACTTGCAGGTAGATGGCGGTCAGCACCACGTTGACCACGAACAGCAGCACGAACGCGATGACGACGGACTCGTTCACGGCGTCGCCGACGCCCTTCGGCCCGGGCTTGGGGTGCAGGCCGCGGTAGGAGGCGACGATGCCGACGATGAAGCCGAATATCAGCGCCTTGATCTCGCTGATATACAGGTCGGGCAGCTGGGCCAGGGTGGAGAAGCTGGACAGGTAGGAGCCCGGCGTGCCGTGCTGGACATACACGTTGAGGAAGTAGCCACCGAGGATGCCGACGACGCTCGTGAGGCCGTTGAGCAGGACGGAGACGCCAGTGACGGCGAGCACGCGGGGCACGACGAGTCGCTGGATGGGCGAGACGCTCATGACGGCCATCGCGTCCAGTTCCTCGCGGATCTTGCGGGCGCCCAGGTCCGCGCAGATCGCCGAGCCCGCCGCGCCCGCGATCACCAGGGCGACGATGAGCGGGCTGGCCTGCTGGACGACGGCGATCACGCTGCCCGCGCCGGTAAACGACTGCGCGCCGAACTGCTGAAGGAGCGAGCCAACCTGCAAGGCGATGACGGCGCCGAACGGGATGGACACCAGGGCGGTGGGCAAGATCGTGACGCTGGCGATGAACCAGAACTGCTCGATCAGCTCGCGCAGCGCGAACGGCCGCCGGAACGTCGCCATCACGGTGGTGCCGCCGAAGGCGAAGATCTCGCCGACCTGCCGCAGCGGGGCGAGCGCGGCCGCGGGCGCCTTGGGCGGCTCCAGGGCCTGGCGCTGGGCGGGGAGCCAGCCCGGGTCCGGCGCCGGCGGCTCGGGAAGGATGGACGGGAAGTCGGTCACCGCTGGCCCCACAGCCCCCCCGCCGCGCCGGGCTGGCTTCCGGCGCCGGGGTCGCCGTGTGAGATCTCGTAGCGGGCGAGGTCGGCGGGGGTGAAGCCGTCCAGGATCGTGTCGCGCAAGTGCGGGGGGACCGTGTCGATCATGGACATGACGCGTTCCCTGCGGCGCGTGACGGCCTGCCGGGCAGGCACTCCGGGCGTGGGATTGAGCTGCGGCGTTATGCCTGGCGGCCTGGCGCCGGTGCCGCCGTCAAGATGACCGGCGTCCAGGTGGGCCCGCTCGATCTCCATCGTGGCCTCGTCCTTCTCCTCGGCCATGCCGATCGGGCCGAGGCGGCGGCCTTCGAGGAACTGCGCGATGACCGGGTTCGGGCTGGTGAGCATCATCTCGCGGGGACCGAAGCCGACGAGCTCGCCGCGAAACAGCATCCCGATGTTGTCAGGGACGGTGGTAGCGATCTGGATGTTGTGAGTGACGATCAAGATCGTCGCGTCGATCCGCGCGTTGAGGTCGATCAGCAACTGGGACAGGTAAGAGGTACGCACCGGGTCGAGGCCGGAGTCCGGCTCGTCGCAAAGGATGATCTGCGGCTCCAGGACGAGGGCGCGGGCGAGGCCCGCGCGCTTGCGCATGCCGCCGGAGATCTGCCCGGGCAGCTTGTTCTCCTCGCCGGCGAGCCCGACGAGGGCCATCTTGTCCAAGACGATCTCCCGGATCTGCTTCTCCTTGAGCTTGGTATGCTCACGGAGCGGGAACGCGATGTTGTCGAACAGGCTCAGGCTGCCGAACAGCGCCCCGTCCTGGAACATCAGGCCGAACAGGCGGCGCGCCCGGTACAGCTTCCTGTCCGAGCAGTTCACGATGTCCGTGCCGTCGACGTACACGTGCCCGTACTCGGGCCGTAGGCCCCGACCAGCGACTTGAGGAAGACTGTCTTCCCAGTGCCGGACGGCCCAAGCATCACGCTCACTTCGCCTGCGGGGATCGTGAGCGATATGTCCTGCCACACGCTCTTGCGGCCGAAGAACTTGGTCAGTCCCTCAACCACCACCTCAGCGCCCACTCGGCGACCACCGCTCCTTCCAGTTCCGCCCATCTCGCGTTCCCGCGGCAAGGCCCGACTGACCGCATTCCGCTGGCCGCTACCGCGATTGAGTGCGGAACGGCGGCTTCGAGTAAGTTACTGTCGGGTACATTATTCCCCTTCTCCGGAATAACACAAGTCAATGTTCCCCAAACGTGACTCGCCAATGCCGTTCATCACCCAATGACAAAACAGCGAACATGGATTTATCACAAAAACAAAAATTGCTGGTCAGCGCACGAATAGCGGAATGGCCCGGCCGCAGTGACCGCCGGCCAGGCCATTGTCGGAGATGACGCGGCTGCGGACTACCGGGCCGAGTTCCAGTACTGGGCGAGCAGCTTCCCGTCGCCGGAACCCGGTGAGGCAAGACCGGCGAAGTAGCTGGACGCGTTGTCAAGGATGAAGCTGCTCTTTCCAGCGGGCGATGGCAGCCCCACCTTCAGGTCAACGGCACCGTCAAGCACGCCGAGCAACCCGCAGCCGGTCGCCCCGGGGATAGCGGCGGACCCGGCACCCTGTGTCCCGCCAGTGCTGGCAATCGCTTGCATCACGCCTGACGGGTCGGGTGTCCCATTGGCGTCGAAGAATTCGCCTCCGATCGTCGCAGCGGTGAGGTTCTCCGGGGTGAGCAGGATGGGGTTGCTCTTCGAGCCGACGTAACAGGTCGAGCCGAGCAGCGGATTCTGCAGCGCGATCATCACCGGCACGGTGATGATCGGCACTCCCTGGCTGCGCCCGGCGGCCAGGCTGAATCCCGACGGCTTCCGGCCGGCTCGACGACGGCGGTGATCGTGTTCAGCGTGCTGTTGCTGATCTCGGCGCAGACGGCGCTCACCACCGGGACACTGCTCGGGCACATCAGGCCGAGCAGGCCCCCGGGGACCTGGACCGGCGCCGTGACGAGCGCGCCACCACTTGGTGAGACAACGGTGAAAGCACCAGTGTTGAGGTTTTCCAGCACGCCAGCCTGCAGATTGACGTCGCCAGAAGGTACGGTCAGGTTGCCGAGCGTGATGCTTCCGGACGGCGAGTCGGAGGCCAGGCAGAACGCGAGCGTCGAGCTTCCCGTCGGCGGCGAGCATCGCCGAGTTCTCGACCGGGCACCGGTTGAACGGCGCCCAGTCACCCTTCAAAGTGGTCGTCGCGGCCGACGCCCCACTCACCGGAAGGAAGAGGGCCAGCGCCGCGAGGCCACCGGTAACCGTCATTCCTAGCCGCTTCAACATGTATCTTTTCACGGTCCTCCAATCAGGACAAGACGCGCCGCAGGAATTTCCTTACGGCTCCTTCTGGTGAGATCATTACGATTTTTTGCCGGCTGGCGAGCTGTTAACCACGTATGGGGGTATAAACAGCTCGTCAAAGTCGTTAAGCTCCGGAGGGCCTGCGACAAATCCAGGACAGTCGCTATTGACTGGAGCCACCGCAGCCGCGAAATCAGTGAGAGTGCGGGTCTGGTAATCGTATATGACATTCACGGCACCCGGGCCATCCTGCGTTAGCGCATTGCTGCTTTCCTCCACGGAGCAAGTGGGTGCGTGTGGCCCTTACACGTGAAGTCGAAGACGACGGGATCACTTGAGTCGCCGATCGCCCCGGTCGCCTGGTCAGCAATCGGGTCATAGGAAACCGCATCGATTGACCATGGAAGGCCACTTGCCTTTGCCGTGCACGTAGCGCCATCCGGCTGGCCATTGACCTGTGCGGTGCACCCGCCAAGACCGAATGAATCGATAGCACCAATGGCACCGATCGTGCCCGCCCGCCCCGTGATTATAGTAGGCAGGTCGGCCGACGTGCAGCTGATGGTGCCCGTCTGGCTTCCACCCTGAAAAGTGTAAAGCAGCGCCTGTCCCTGGCCGCGGCCGGGAGCTGGCGGTGTGGTCACGCACCCGTCGGCCGGCACTGGACATAGATTTCCCTCCGTGAGCTGGACGTCGTTGCCCGAGCCTGACACCGCCGAGGTCAATAGCGGATTCAGGTTCTCGCCCGAGGGAGTCACGCAACCCGTGAAGGCCGGAATGGTAACGGATCCGGTCAGCGTGCCACCCAGGTTGATGGCAAACTGGCCCGGGGGCGCCGAAGCCAAAGTGCCCGACGATGAGCCCACTATCTGGAGATCCGCCGGCGCGGCCTGGCAATGCGAGCCGACGCTGAGGGAAGTGCCGTCCACCTCCACGCTGGAGAGATGAACGGCCAGCATAGCCGTCCCGGTGGATTCCTGGCCAACCGGGTATGAGCCATGCTCGATCGTCAGGAGGCAGATTCCTGCCGCGATAGTGTGATGCGGGTCTGCGGTCGTGGGCGCCGGGCAATTACTTCGCTCATCGATCAGCTGCATGGTGGCCGTGACAGGAACAAAGCCATACGCCAGGAACGTAGCAGTGACCGGCGGTAGTTCAGGGTGGCCTTTGTAATTCAGCTGTGCTGTGCTATAAGCGATAAGCGTGCATTCCGGGCCAGCTGAATTATCGCAGTCCGACCCACTGGAGATCTCAAGGGTCTGAAACACGGTGATATCTAGATCGGCCGTTGCCGGGGGCGGCTCGCCGAGCAGTGCTGAATAACCGAGCTTCTGGACATTCGCGAAACCAGTGGTATATGAGGTATCCGGCTGGGGCGGGATGGGGATTATGAGGTGCGCCGGCTTGACGGCAGTCGTAGCCCCCGTGTCTCCGGCAAGCGTGACAACAGCGCCAGCAGCCCGCTGGCCGATCAACAGCTGGCCTGGGGCAGCGAGGTCTCCGCCGGCACAGGCCACCACGGCGAAGGCCGCGACAACGATCGTCGCCATTCTCGTTCGGCGGGTCTGCGGGGCGAACCTGCTCAGCCGCACTCTTTCCTCCGGGTGTTGTGGTCGAGGGCGACCCGTCTTGCCAGGACTGGCCGCATCGTTGTGAACTGGCAGGCGACTCGGTCAGCGGGCATTTCCGGAATCTCCCGAGAGTGCTACCGGCGAGCAGATGCTACTGGGGAGTAAACTAGGGCGCACCTCCAGGGGAGTCAAGCATCCCACACGTAATCGCACAAATATTTCCTTAGCTTAGCGATGGTGATAAAACTTGCCAGTTCCTTTGTTTGATCCCTATGAGGAGAGCCGTCCACGCCAATCCATCCGGTCACTCAATTTAACTTGAGTCCCACGCGTCACGGGACGCTCTTCGCGCAGCCTCATCCGGCCCGGCGGGCGTGTCACCCAGTTGGCGAACCGGTAATAGCCTCCTTGGGATTGCGCACAACAGCGGCATAGCCTGACCCGGTCCGGCCGGAGAATCGGCCGGACCGGGTCAGGGCTAGATAACTGGCGTCCGGTCCCGCGGGGGTGTCATCCGGTTGGCGAACCGGTAATGGTCTGCTTTGGGCTCACCGCGAAAGTACCGGTGAACTCGGCGACGTCGTTGATCTTGATGATGCTGTCGCACCCGGTCACTGAGGTGACCTTCAAGGTCTTCGTGTTCGGCACGAACAGGTCTCCGGTCGAGTTGGTGTAGGTCACCGGGACGTCTGACGCGCTTTCCGGCACGCTGGACGTGCCGACGGAACCGCTCACGGTGAACTTGCAGGAGGCGCCCAGGATTGTCCCCGAGACGACCGACGTGACGTTCGAGATCGTCCCGCAGGTCACGCCGGTGTTCGCGCAGGTGGTTCCGGTTCCGTCCGTGCCCTGGTAGTGGGCGGCGTTGATGTTCCAGGTTCCGCTGGAGGTCGCGCTCCATCCGGTGTCGCCAATACCGTCATGGCAGGTGCTGAACTTCGACGATGTGATCGTGCCGACCACCGCGGGGCTTCCACTGGCGGACGTGTTCATGGTTCCCGCGTCCGTCTCGGTGCTGCAGGTGATTGTCTGGCTAGCGGTGACGTCAGTGAGCGTGGACGTCGTGCTCGCCTGGCTGGAGGTATAGGCGCCGCCAGGCGATATGGTCCATGTAGACGGGGCTGCGAACGCGGTACTCGCGGTCAGCATTACGGCTGCCGCTGCCGTTCCGGTCGCCAGGATGACACTTGCTAGTCGTTTGCGCATGGAATACTCTCCTCGCTGAGTGATGATCCGGCGATCATCGACGGGCGCGGCCAGCCTTGCCGGGAACTGGCCGCATCGTTGTGAGCTGGCAGGCGACTCGCCAGCGGGCATTTCCCGGAATCTCCCGGGAGTGCTACCGGCGAGTAAGTGCTACTGGTGAGTAAAGTAAGACGCTCCTCGGGGGGAGTCAAGCATTCCGCATGCTAACTGCGCGAAGATTCCCGCAGCTTAGCGAGGGTGATAAGATTCGCTACCCTTTTTGCTCGGTGCATATGAGGGCAGCCGCTTGCGGTCCTCTCGCCCGGCACTCAAGTTAACTCGGGTCTTGCGCGTCACAGGCCTGTGCACTGGTGTCACATGTGTTGCGTGACGGGCTGCTCCGCATGCGGCTTACCCCGTCAGGCAGAGACGCGATCTGCAGGAAATCCGCCGAGGTCGCGGCCCTGTATTATCAATGATGCATAATACCAGGCAAGGCGTTTTATCAGTCGGTTAGTTTCCAACCGAGGATTATTCGGGCGATTCAGTAGAACTCCGGGCCGATCACGGAGCAATCGCCGAGGTCGTACGGCTGATCGCGGGCTGCGAAACTCTGTTCGCCTGGTCACCCATTTTTGGCCGGGCGGCTCGGGGTGACGAGGGCGTGAGGCATGCGATACATGTGAGGCACCAGATTCCAGAGGAGCGGGAACCGCTGGTTACCGCGACACCCCGGGCGAGGAGCTGGGAAAATGATATTTACGGTTTGGTTTGCACGATGTATGCTCCCGATCAGTCAGTCGCAAGACGGCCGTGGGTCCTGAGCACACAACCCGGGAGCGCAGTTCGATGACGAACTCTGCCAATCGGCCTGTCCCTCAGGGCAGGATCATCGACGGGATTCCCCGCGCCCTGCCCGCCGCCATGCGCGCGGAACTTCCGAGCCTGGCGGAGGAGATCATCTCTGAGATCCGGCGGGTCATTCCAGAGTACGCGCGGTCCATGGAAGGCCCGTACGGTGAGGCGTTCCGCACGGGTGTGAGGCAGTCGCTGAAGACCTTCGTCGACCTCGTCGCCGACCCGTCCGCGCCAAAGGACGGCCGGGACGCGATGTGCCGGCTCCTCGGGGAATTCGAGGCCAAGGAGGGTCGCACGCTGGACGACTTGCAGGCCGCCTACCGCATTGGCTGCCAGGTCGCCTGGCGGCGGCTGGCCAAGGTGCTGCTGCGCGCGAAGCTGCCGTCGCAGGTCATGGCGGCACTGGCGGACGCGGTGTTCAGCTACGCCGACGAACTGGCCGTGGTCTCAGCCGAGGGATATCGGAACGCGCAGCAGCGCTCCGGTACGGCACGGCAGCAGTTCCGCGCCAGGCTGCTGCGGATGATCCTCTCGGAGTCCGGACCCTCCCCTGACGTTTTGGGCGATCTCGCGAAAGGGGCCGACTGGCCGTTGCCAGAAACTGTAACGCTCGTGGCGGTGCGCCCGTTGGCCAATCCCAGCGGAACGGGGAAAACGTCGTACGCTGACTGCGCGGAGGGCAGCGTCTCGCATATCGACGACGATATTCTCTCCGACCTGGGCGGCTCCCGCCCCCACCTCCTCATCCCAGGATCCGTTCCGGAAACCCGGCTGGCGGTCCTGGCCGCGGTGCTGCGCAGCTATCAGATTGTGATCGGGCTGACCGTGCCGCTTGACCTGGCGGCTGATTCCCTGCGCTGGGCGGAGCAGGCGCTGTCCCTGGCCGACAGCGGGGTGATCGAGTCCGTGCCCGTAATCCGGTGCGAGGCGCACCTCGTGGAGTTGTGGCTGCTGTCGGACCAGAAGCTGGCGGACCAGATCACGCGACGGCAGATGAGCGTGCTTGACCACATCCCGGCCAACGAACGCAAGTGGCTGATCGACACGTTCGAGCCGTGGCTGGAAAGACGCCAGACCGTCGCCGAGATCGCCGACGTGCTTGGCGTCCACGCGCAGACTGTCAGGTACCGGATCAAGCAGCTCAAGGAGATATTTGGCGACCGGATCGATGACGCTGACCAGCGGCTTACCTTCGAACTGGCGCTGCGCGTCATGCGCCTGCAAAGACGGTGGGGCGCCGATGGCGCCCTCACCGCATCGGCTGAACCGCCAGCCTACTGAAGGTGTCACCGCGCAGGAAGCCACGACCCGATTGTGCGGGCCGCCGCCATGCTCGCCCAGGACGTGAGCGCGATAAGCGCCTCATCCCCGGGGCGCGCGACCGCCGCGATGTCTTCCTTGGTCACCTGATAGGGAGCGAAAGTCGCCAGCAGCGCCAGGCGGCCGATGGGGCGGTCAGCTGCGGACAGCACGCCCACGGCGTCATCGGCCCACGTCCGGCTCGGACCCTGCGCCTTCCCGTCCCAGCCGCGCAGTCGGTCGAGGACCATGTCGCGGACCGGCTCGGGAACGACATCCTGTCCAGCTTTCTCGATGGCCGCGGCCGCCCGCGCGAGTGCTCCCGCGACGTGGGGCTGGCCGGCCGCCCAGGAGAATTCCGCGGGCAGCGGCGCATCGGGCAGCAGGTCAAGCGAGGCGCCGGGAGCAGGCGCGGGCGCGAGCATGGCCGAGGCGAGCATGCCCATCACCCAGCCGCCCATGGGCTTTGGCGTCAGGGGCGGCAGCGGCGACTCGGGCAGGAAGATGGTGACCATGCGGTTCAGGTAATGGAAGGTGACGGCCACCCCCGCGAGCTCGGGAAGGCTGCCCGGCTGGCACGGGCACGGGCGCGCCGGGCCTGCCGGCCGACGCCGCCCACACGGCTATGTCCCTGAGCGCGGGATCGGCGATGCCCTCCAGCCGCCCGGCCGCCAGGTCCGCCGGCACGCTCCCGCCAACCAGGCCCCGGACGGCCGCCGAGTGCACCGCGACGCAGTAGGGGCACTCGTTCGCCACCGACACCGCGGCCGCCACCACCTCCTTGTCCTGCCGCGCGGCCGAGCCGGTGGCCAGCAGCGTCTCCCTCAGCATCAGCCAGGCCGCGGCGAGGGCCTGCGGTGCGGGCGAGTGCAGCACCAGCGGCGGGGCGACCAGGCCGAAGTCACGCTCCGCCTGGGCATAGACGCTGGCGACAAGGCCGTCGGCCGCACCAGGCAGGACCGGGGAGACGTACCGGATCTGGCCCAGCGACCTTCGGACCCCGCTGGCCAGCAGGGCGCTCATCGTGCTGCCTGGGGGGGAGCCAGCCGGAAGGCCTCGCGTCGTGCGCTGGTGGCGCCGTCCGGGGCCGGAGCGCCATAGCTGACTGGTATCCCTCGTTCCCGCGCGGCGCTAACGATCGCCGGGACGGCCCGCTCGGCCAGGGCCGCGATGGTCAGCGCCGGGTTGACGGTCAGCGCGCCCGGCACGGCGGAGCTGTCGGTGACGAAGATGCCCGGGTGGCCGCGCAGCTCGTGGCGGTCGTCGAGCGCTGAGGTGGCGGGGTCATCGCCAATGCGGCATGACGACAGCGGGTGCACCGTGTAGGCGCCCACGACGTCATTGGTCCAGGGCCTGACCCGGGCCAGGCCGTCTCGCTCCAGGATGTCCCTCAGCTCGGCGTCGGCCTCGGCCCAGCCGCGCAGCGTCTGCGGGGTCGGCTGGTAGGACAGGCTCCCCCGCCCCAGCATCTGCTGGGAGATCCGCACGGCGTTGCCGGTAGGAGGCGGCGGCCCGAATACGCCCTCGTTGTTGTCCTCGGACATGATGAAGATCGTCAGCCAGGACTTCCAGTGCCGCAGCATCTCCTTCTTCTCCACCCCGAACCATCCCGGGCCGGCGGCCCCCGGGGCCTGCGCGAGGATGGTGCCAAGGCCCGGCGGGAAGTACAGCTGCTCAAGGGAGAACCGGGAGAACTCGGGCAGCGAGGCATCGAGCCGGTCCCAGCTCGCCATGCTCGGCCCCCTGCCGATCTGGTTGGCCTCGTAGGCCAGCCCGCCAGGACGGGACAGGCCCAGCACGTCACGGACCCTGCCCTCGTCGATGACGGCCGTGTTGAGCCGCTCGCCGTTACCGGAGAAGTACCGGCCGACCGCACGGGGCATCGCGCCGAGCGACGCCTGCGAGCGCTGCAGGATCACCGGCGTGGCCCCCGCGCCCGCCGCCAGGATCACGATCTTCGCCGCGATCGTCCCGCTGCCGGCCGTTACCCGGTAGTCCTCCCCGTCGATGACGTTGTAGTCCACCCGGAACAGGCCGTCGTCATCCTTGCCCAGCCGCTGGACCTCGTGCAGCGGCCGGACCTGCGCGCCATGGGAGACGGCCGCCGGCAGGTAGTTCAGCAGCAGGGACCGCTTGGCGTCGAACCGGCAGCCGGCCATCATCCAGTTGCAGTTGGTGCACCTCGCGGTATCAATCGCGACATTCGGCGGGTTGGCCGTCCGCCCGGCATGATCACACAGCGCGGCCCACAGCCCGCCAGGATAGGGGACCTCGCCCCAGTCCTGCCTGCTGACCGGCAGCGCCTCCGCCACCCGGTCATACCACGGCTCGAGCGTGTCGCGGGTAATGGCCGACGGCCACATCCGCCTGCCGATGCTGCCCTGCCGCTCGAACACGAACCGAGGCGCCCGCGGCATCGTGGCGAAGTACACCACGCTGCCGCCGCCCACGCAGTTCCCGCCCAGCACGCTCATCCCGTCGCCCGCCACGAAGTCGAAGACCCGCGTGGAGGACGTCCCCAGCCTGAAGTCATGCTCGAACTCATCGCTCGGCACCCACGGGCCACGCTCCAGGACCAGCACCCTCGCCCCGCCCGCCGCCAGGTGATACGCCGTGATCGCCCCGCCGAAGCCACTGCCGACCACCACGACATCGGTCCGCTCCACGCTCGTCGTGCCGCTCGTCATGCCGGGTCTCCAGAAAGTGTCGTGCCAGGGTGCACCCGCGCCAGCTGGCGGCCATAGGAAAAATCGGGGAACCGCCACAGCCCATCCGGGTCAGGCCGCGCGAATCCCATCATCACCAGCCCCGGATGCCCGTCCTCAAGGGCGCTGGCCGTCCCCGCGTGCGCGGCCGTGTCAAAGGCCATGAAGCAGAACAGCGCCGTCAGTATCCAGAACTCCCTCTCCGGGTGACCAGGCGCCGTCAGGCCCCGCACCAGCTCCGTGCGCTGCTCGAACCCCAGGGCGGCAAACGAGGCGGCACCCGCCCCAATCACGATCCCCCGCTCCGCCGCATACCCCGCCGCGTGCTCATTCAGGATCTCGACAAGCTCCCCCAGGCCATCAGACACCCCCGTAGCCCGATCGTGAAGCAGCTCAACAGCACCCGCCGCCACAGCACCAGGCCCCGCAGCAGCGCCAGCCACCGCGACATCTCCAGGAAAGCGCTTCTCACCCGGAACAAAAGTATCCGCGAACGCCTCCAGCGTCACCAGATAATGATCGCTCTCTGCCAGGCTAGACAACTCTCCTCCAATCACCAGACTCAATCACCATCACCCCCACCCTACGACGCGGCACCCCACGCATCCTTCTCTTGCCTTGCCGCATCAAAACAGCCACCCGAGTAATACCGCACCGAAATTGGGCACGATCGCGATTGCCCTGCGATCTCAGGTCACCGAGCCAGCCTGCGGCATTAACGAGGCCAGAATCAGCTGACTATGACGGCGGCGTCCAGGCTCGCGTCGGCGCCCACCACCCGTCATTGGCGTCCTCGCGGCCTGCCGACCGGCCCGGCGGGAACGGTCCCGTCGACCGGGTACGTGGTCCCTCCGGGCCTGGCATGCCGGGGTCCCCGTCTTTTGCAACGCTGTTGCGCTTCCGGAAGGTAACGATGTTATGCGATCCTCTCAAGGGTGAACCCACGCCGACAGGATCCCAGCAACCGCATCACGCTGCTGAACGCCGCCGCGCGACTGATTGCGACGGGAGGTCCGCAGTCCTTGTCTGCCCGGCGCCTGGCAGCGGCCACCGGAATGTCGACGATGGCCGTGTATACATACTTCGGCAGCATGAACGGAATCGTCCGCGAGATCGCCCGCGATGGGTTCAAGCGCCTGGAGCGCCTGTTCATGCTCGCAGAGCAAACGGACGACCCGGTCGCCGACATGGCCATGCTCGGGCGGATATACCGCTATAACGCCATGACCAACGGGCACGCCATCGAAGTGATGTTCGGCTCATCGAACCTGGCCGGCTTCGCCCTGACGGATGAGGACCGGCAGCGTGGCAGGTACACGCTAAACACGGTGGTGGAGTGCGCGCAGCGCTGTGTCGCCGCTCACCGCTTCAGCCCGAACGATCCGGCGCTGATCGCGCACCACATGTGGGTCGGCGTCCACGGAACGACCGTGCTCGAACTCGGCCGGTACCTCGTCCCGCCCTACGACGGGAATGGCGTTCTCGAGCCGCAACTCGTCAGCCTGATGGTAGGGGCGGGCGACGAACGGGCCCGCGCCAAGGCATCGGTGGCCGCTTCTCTTAACCGCTTTAGCAGCAATTTCGGGACGACAACGTAGAAGATGCCCGCGTACCGGGCCGCAGCGATAGCGCTGGCAAGCGCGTCACGCTGTAGGCCAGTGCGCCGATGAGTGCTGGCGCATCCAGGTGCCGATGTGCTCGGCGATGGCCTTCCGGAGCTGGCTCGCGGGGATGACGGCATCGACGGAGCCGACCTGGACGGCGCGCTGGATGGAGTGAGTGGCGTCGAACTCGGCGGCCATCGCCGACAGCTTCTGCGCCCGTACCGAGGTACGGACCTCGGCGAGCTCGCCTGCCAGCTCGGCTTTCTTCTCTGTCCTGGTGGTGGCGGCCAGCCGGGCCTCAAGCCCGGCGACACGGGGGTCGGCGGCGGTGCGGGCGTCGACCTGGCGGGCGAGTACCACCGCGGCCGCGGGCGCGCCGCCGATGACGGAGGCGAACGAGCCATCGACCGCGAGCACGGTCATGTTCTCGTTGAGCGCCTTGGAGAAGACCACGAACGCACCGCCGTGGTAGCGGGAGACCAGGCAGAACACGATCTTGCCTTCGAAGTTGACGATGGCGCGGCCGATCTCGGCGCCGTACTCCAGCTGCAGGCGGCGCATGGACTCCGGCGAGCCGTCGAAGCCGGAAAGGTTCGCCAGCACTACCACCGGCCGGTTGCCGGAGGCGGCGTTGATCGCGCGCGCGACCTTCTTGCTCGAGGCGGGAAACAGCGTGCCCGCGGTGAGCAGGTCCGGGCCATCGGCCGGCGGGAAGCCGCGGCGCGGTTGCGGGCGGGACTCGATGCCGATCAGGCAGGCTGGCCAGCCGCCGATCCTTGTGTCGGTGACGACCGCTGTTTCCGCCTCGGCCATGTCGGCCCAGCGCTCCAGGAGCGGGTGGTCCTGGTCAGCCACCGCCCGCATGACCGCGCGGATGTCGAAGGGCTTCTTGCGGTCCGGGTTGGCAGTGGCCGAGAAGATCTCACCGACGCTGGTGAAGGGCGTGCCGGGATGGCTGTGCGGATAGCCGGTGATATCGCGCGATTCCGGGTCGGTGGTCGGCGCGCGGCGCGGAGCCGACTCGCCGCGGGCGACGTAGGCGTGCGCGTAGTGGCTCATGAGCACATCCCGGGCGGCGGCAAGGTTGGGAGCCCAGTACTGAGCCTGCCCGTTCGGTGCCATTACCCGCGCGTATCCGCCGATTCCGAAGTTGTCCTCCGCGGATACGCCGCCGGAGAAGTCCAGCGACTGCTTGCCGGTGAGGACCATGGCTGAGGCCGGGGTCATCACGAGGATGCCCCTGGTGTGCATGAGCATGGTGGCCTCGGCGTTCCAGTACGGCTGGGCACCGACGTTGATGCCCGCCACCACCACGTTGATCTCGCCGCCGGCCTGGGTGAACTCGACGATCCGCCGCAGCGCCCGGGCGATCGCGTCCATGTTCTCGGTGCCGGAGTCCATGGAGATGAGCGCGCCGGCCGACACGGCGAGCCATTCCAGCGGGATGGCCTCCCGCTCGGCCAGGTCGAGCGCCGCGATCACGCGGGCGCATTCTGGCTCCGACAGCGCCCCCAGCGCCTTGGTGGGGTCGCCGAGCAGGACCACCCGCCGGACGCCCTCAGGGTGCAGTGGCGTCGGCGTGGAGACAAGGCCGACCACGATTCCCGCGCTATTGTGACCGGGCGGTCGGGCGGCCGGCACGAGCCTAGTGCCCCGCAGGTCCAGCTCGGTGAACTCGCCGTGCGGGCCGGTCAGCAGCCCCACCAGCTCGTACGGGTACACCGTGCCGCGGCGGCGTGCCCGCAGCACCTTCTGCTGGTAGTCGTTCAGCGGCGCGAGCGGCCGGGCCGGCTGCTTGTCCACCGAGACGGCGACGCTGCCGCCAGGCTCGTAGCACAACCGGGTCACCACGGAGCGAACCGTGCCGTCCGCGTCGGCCAGCCCGGCCCTGCACGAGGACCTCCTCGATGCCCGCCTGGGGGGGCCATGGAGCGATGGCCCGCTGCCAGGCGGCCAGCTCCTGCGGTGCTACCTCGGCCACCGGGCGGATGTCGAGCCACACGTGGTTCATGTCCATCCACTGGCCCGCCGGGTCGAGGTCCTGGCGGGCCCGTCCGATCGCGTCAGCGCAGGCCGCCAGCACCGTCTGTGCGCCTTCGATCTCGGTGATCCGGTCGCTGGAGTCACGCGCGACCTCGAACCGGTGCACCTGCGCCAGCGCCACCAGGCGCTGGTCGTCGGGGTTGTCCTTGGCCACGCAGTGGTACAGCAGGACGCCCTCGGTCACCGGGCCCGCACCGACAGGGGCCAGGTCAGCGACACGGGTGACGTGGAAGTTCTGCAGCCGCCACAGGTGCAGCCGGCGGCCCTCCAGCGGGTGCACGCCGCGGACGAGGGCATCTTCCGCGAGCTCCCCGGCGCTGGTGGCCACGCGACGGCGGAAGGTGAAGTACTCGACCTGCCGGCTGCCCGGGTCGCGGCCCGCTACCCCGACCACGATGCGCCGGACCTCACCGGCGATGCCGCTGGCGGCCAGCGCCTCGCGCAGCGCCGCCGATCGCTGCTCAGCGACGGCGGGCGCATCGGCCCACGTCAGGTACAGGTCCGCGACGCGGACCCGGCCACCGGGCGTGGCGGCCAGCAGGGCGCGCAGGTCAGCGCACAACCGGCTGCCGGCGACCAGCTCATCGAACCGGCCCACGGTAACGACCGCAGTGGTCGCCGACGCCCGGTTCGGCTGGATCTCCAGGTTGTAGTGGCACACGACGAACGAGCGGCCCGCGACCTCGAACGCGCGAAGCGCCTGCATGTCCTGCAGGCCGTAGTGCCGTCGCGCCATGACCTCGAGCATCGGCTCGCGGGCCGGCCACTGGCCCGTGACCGGTCCGGCGAGAAAGCCGTCCAGGGGCTGGGGGATGTCGGCCAGAGCCGCGATGCGCCGCTCGCGCTCCGGCCCGTCCGGCATGCCGGTCAGTGCCCGCAGCTCGCCGGGTACCCCGGCCAGCATGGCAGCACGGGCAGCCTGCGCCTGCGGCCAGCGGAACCAGCGGAACGCCACGCTGCGGGCAATGTCAGCGGCCAGCGGCGAGCGCGGCCGCAAGATCCGCTCCAGCCGGTCGAGCAGCCCGCGCGCCTGCGCGGCGGGAGCGGGCTCGGTTACCCAGGCCGTCAGCAGCGCGCGGACCGCGCGCGCGCCAGCGTCATACCGGTCGCGGGCGAGGAAGAGCCGGAACACCGCCTGCTCCAGCGCCGGGGCAGGGTCCAGCCCGGTGACGCCGTAATGCCCCAGTGCGCGCTCCAGGACCCGGCAGAACTCCTCCGAAGCCCCCGCCCGGTCCACGTCCAGGCTCTGCAGGTAGGCGTGGAGCTGCTCGCGCATGCTGCGGTGCGAGCCAGCGTCCGGCTGCGCCGACCAGAGCTGCGCGATGTCGGCGAACGCCGACACCAGGTCCAGCTCGCCATGCCGCACCGACGTGCCCGCCGCGTCGCGGCCGGCCAGGTAGCCGGCGATCAGGTCCGCCGGGTCCCCGGCCGCGTCAAAGCCGAGCACGAGGCCCCGCAGCTGTTCCAGCGCGGCCACGGCGCACTCCGCCGCCGAGCCCGCGGCCTCTGGCGGGATCATCAGGTCGGCTGCCGCCGTCGCAGGCTCCGCGATGACGGCAGCGTCATCCGCTACGACGGTCTCCAGCCGGGCCAGGGGCGTGCCGGAGGAAACCTGGCTACCCGCCGAGACCAGCAGCTCCCGCACCCGCGCGTGAAACGGCGCGCGCAGCACGGTCTCCATCTTCATGCTCTCCAGCACCAGCACCGGGCTGCCCGCGCTCACCTCGGCCCCGACCGCGGCCTGCACGGCAACCACCAGTGCCGGGGCCGGGGCGCGCAGCACGCCGCCCTCGTCGCGACGGACCCGGTAGGTGACCCCGTCCACCTCGACGGCGTGCACCGAGCCGTGGATGGCGGTGGTGAGCCGGTAGGCGCGCCCGTTCACCGTCAGCCGGCTCACGTGCTCATCCAGCCGCTCCAGCGTGGCGTCGAACGCGACGTCCTGGCCCGCGGCGCCGGTGATGGCGACGCGATAGCGGTCCGCGCCGGCGCGGGCGACCCCGACCTTGTACGGCCGACCGCCAACCTCCAGCCCAATAACCTGGCCCGGCTCGTGCTGGACGTGCGGGCGGCCACCGCGGCCGGACTCCCGGAGCCGGGCGCGCTCGACGCTCTCGGCTTCCTCATAGCCATCCATCGCCGCGGCTGCCAGCGCGATGCCGGCGTGCTGGCGGGCTGCCAGGCGGCCCGCCGCGCGCGCCCGGTCTACCCAGCCGGTGTCGGCGGTCGCCTCGATCACCTCCGGCGCTTCCAGCAGCGCTGCCAGGAAGCTCTTGTTCGTCGTGCCGCCGTCTACGATGATGGTGGTCTCCGCCACGGCGCGGCGCAGCCGCGCCAGGGCCTCAGCGCGGTCCGTCCCTGTCGCGATGATCTTGGCGACCATTGAGTCGAAGTCCGGCGGGATGACGTCGCCTTCAGTCACGCCGGTGTCGATGCGGATCCCGGGGCCAGTCGGCCAGCGCAGCAGCTGGATGCGACCCGGCGCGGGCGCGAAGTCGCGATCCGGGTCCTCCGCGTTCAGCCGCGCCTCCACCGCGTGCCCTCGCTCCGCCGGCCGCTCCCCGTCCAGGCGGCCGCCCGCCGCCACCTGCAGCTGCGCCTTGACCAGGTCGAACCCGGTGGTGGCCTCGGTGACAGGGTGCTCGACCTGCAGCCGCGTATTGACCTCAAGGAATGCGAAGAACCGCTCCGCCGGGTGGTACAGGAACTCGACCGTGCAGGCGCCGCAGTAGCCGGCCGCCACGGCCAGCCGCTCCGCGGACGCGCTCAGCTCCCGCACCTGCTCTGGTGATAGCAGCGGCGACGCCGACTCTTCGATGACCTTCTGGTTGTGCCGCTGGATGGAGCAGTCGCGCACCCCCAGGGCCCAGGCCGTGCCGTAACTGTCGGCGATCACCTGCACCTCTACGTGCCGTGCCCCGCTGACCATGCGCTCGACGAAGACCACGCCGCTGCCGAACGCCCGGGCGGCCTCCTCGCCGGTGCGCTGGAAGGCCTCCCGCAGCTCGTCATCGCAGCTGACGGCACGGATGCCGCGCCCGCCACCGCCCGCCGTCGCCTTGAGCATGAGCGGATAGCCGATGCGCCGCGCCTGCTCCAGTGCCTCCTCGATCGTGCCCACCAGGCCGCGACTCCATGCCGCCACCGGTACCCCGATCTCCTCGGCGAGCCGTTTCGCGCCGATCTTGTCGCCAAGCCGACGCATCGCAGCCGCGGACGGGCCGATGAACGTCACCCCGAGCCGGTCGCACAGTTCGGCGAACGCCGCGTCCTCGGCAACGAAGCCCCAGCCCACCCAGGCCGCGTCCGCGCCGGTCTCCACCAGTGCCCGCTCCAGCACCGCTAGGTCGAGGTAGGGCCGGGCTGCCGCGGGGCCGAGGCAATAGCCCAGATCCGCCTCGCGCACGAAGGTCGCGTGGCGCTCGGACTCGGTGTACAGCGCGATCACCTGAAGCGGCGCGCATCCGCCGGCCAGGGCCCGCTCGGCGTTGCAGCTCCCGCACCGCATGAATCAGCCGGCGCGCCGCCTCACCTCGATTAACCACGGCAATCCGCGTAAACGTCCGCACCACTCGGTCCAATCTGCCCAGTCATGCCACGAAATGAAGGTGCCGCGGCCGGTGAGCCGGGCCTCCGCCGGCAGGCCCGGTTTCTCGGGAATCGCCTTCGCCCATCGGCGGGCCGGTGTTCTCCGCGCTAGATCAGGCTGTGGCCGAGGATGGCCGGCTCCTCGAGCGGAGACTCCAGTTCCGGCAGGGCGAGCAAGATGGGTGGGTCGGTCAGTTGCTTGGGGCGCAGCTCGATAGGGGCACAGCGGGCGTCCGCGATAGCGCTCAGGCCGCAACCGCCGATGAGCAGCGTGCGCCGGGTCCATGGTTCGGGATCGGAACTGTCGGCCACGGCCACGGCACGCAGGTGCCACCGTCCCTGTGGCACTCCCGCGAGCCGAAAGAACACGGGCTCGCAGGTGTCCGTCGGCTCGACAACGACCGCGGCGGCGGGCTGCCGCTGCACGATGGGCGTGTCGAAGGCGCCCAGGAATATGCGCGCGCCCGCGTAGCCCTTCGGAAAGGTAATCATGCCGGTCACCGTTGAATCAGCGTAGGACGATCCCATGAGCGTCCATTGCAGCCCGAGTCCCCCGGTCCTCGCTATGCGGCGGAACCGGCCTGGCGCGATGCCGACGCTGTCGGTGAAGTGGTTGCTGAACGAGCCAAGGCTGTTGAACCCGACGGCGAACGTAATGTCAGTCACGTTCATGGCCGTGTTCAGCAGCATGCGCTTGGCCTCGTAGATCCGGATCGCCGACAGGAAGCGGCCCGGGGTGACACCCGTAGCATTCGCGAAGATACGGCAGAAGTGGAAACGGCTCATTATCGCGCTGCCTGCGATATCATCGAGGGACAGCGGCTCGCTGTACCTCTCACAGATAAACCTTATTGCACGTTCCACGGCGCTGTTCATTGAACACCTACTCTTTGCGTGGCACCGGTACGTTGATAAATCTTCTGCGGAGCGTGTCAACTGCACGCATCATTACTATGCACTAAAGGACTGGTGCCCGGGTTGGGCCTACCTCGTGCGCCGCTTGAGTCAGCCTTGGATCTCGATGAAAGGAAGTCGTAAATTGCGCAGCAGACAGCCGCCACGAGGGGGCTTGCTATAGATTCATGATCGCAGCCATGAAAGCAGCGCTCATCGTGGCGTTATGGTCGTCATTTGCAGTGTGCGGCGTGCCACGCGAGGTGGCTTCTTCTGTGCTGCCGTTCCGGCCAGCCTGCGCAATGAGTCAAGGGCCGTCGGCATTGTGTCCTCCACTGACTAACGCAAGCTGTCACGACCGGTCACGCTGATCATGGCGTGCCGCCCGCCTCATGGTCATCCTCAAGATTGCGGTCGCCGGCGGGCGCGGGCCGTAGTGCTCACGCAAGCCGCTGCCTGATCCTCTCCCGCCACAACTCGTACGACGGCACCGGCCCGTCAGCCTCAGGCAGCCCGCTCCTGGCCTCTAGCGTGACCGCCGCGGCGTCCTGCACCGACATGCCGCAGTGGACCCTTACGCCCAGCTCCGTGCCAGCGGTCACCAGGCCGGCCCGTAGCCGTGCCTCCCCCGCGAACGCGGCCCCTAGCGCGGCGTGCGGCCGGTACTGGCCCGCCAGCCTCACCATCTCCGTGAGCTCCTCCTCGCCCGCGCCCCCCGCGTAAACGCTCGCCAGCCCGGCGCCACTCCACAGGTCCCCCCGCCGGGCCGGCGCGAACTTCCCGATCGCCGCGGCGACACCGGCGACGTCAGCGCCGCACGCGAACCACAGCGCCCGCCCGATGCCCTGGTCAACGGCACGGCTCGCGTACGCCGACCGCCACCCGGGGACCGCCGCCTGGTACTGCCCGTCCAGGTACCTGCTCGTGCGGAAGTACGCCTGGTGGAACCCGTACCCGTCCAGCGCCAGCCAGCGCAGCAGCGGGTCACGCGGCGCAATCGCCCGCCAGCGGGCACGCGGCAGCCGCGCCATGGCCCAGCCGACCCCGATGTAGGCCATGTAGACGTGCGCGGCTCCCCGCCCGGCCAGCAGGCCGCGAACCCAGGCCGGCCGGCCGGGCTGATCGCGTCGCGTACCGCGAGCGCCATCGAGCAGCCCTCATAGCCGAACCCGCGGAACGCGGGCTCAATGCCCTCAAGCGACGACTCGATCTCCGCAAGGGACCGGCCGCCCATCCCGTACTCGAAGCCAAGGAGGAACTTAAGGCCGACCCTTTCCAGGTTCTCCCGCCGGGCCACGTCCGGCGCGCGGAACCCGCGCCGCTCAAAGGTGACCTCCGACTGATCCGGCAGGAACACGCGGCAGCGCAGCCTGCCCGCCCAGGTTGTAGCCATGACTAACTCCAGATGCGTCAGTTATCCAACCACGCTCGGCCCAGTGCGCCAGCCCAACACCACTATGACCGAGGCCCCGGCACTCGTCCAGACAGAAACCACGCATACAGCAATACTAAGTAATCTGGAAGCTCAGGAACGGCAGCCAATGAAGTCCCCAGGCAGTCCCACTCCTCAGGCATGCGCACTACTGCCAGATTATGCGCGCAATGCGTGACCATGACAAATGAACGCCTAATTCATCAGGCGTGAATCGGTCATGAACCGGTCATGAGTCCATGACGAGATCATAGGCGCCACATGCACCCGAGCGGATCATGAATCTTTCACTATGCAAGTCATGACGACCTAACTTGAACTGGCGCTTCAACTCCGAGCATGCTCAAGTAGTGACGAACCGCAATGAAGGGTACGGTACGCAAGACAAGAACCACGCCGATTCCGACAAAATCAGCGTCCAGGTGCTTGGCCCGTTTTCCGCGAGGCTCAGGCAACAGATAGTCACCCCGACCGCGGCCAAGCAGCGTCAGGTCCTCGCGCTGCTCGCGCTTCGCTCGGGGCAGGTCGTCACCACGTCCACGCTCGCCGAGGAATTGTGGGGGAGTCGTCCGCCGCGGAGCTTGGCGGTAACCCTGCAGACCTACATCTTCCAGCTGCGCAGAAGGCTGGCGGCCGCATTGCCGGAAGGGCCGGACACCAAGCATTTCCTCAGCACGAGGCACTCTGGATACCTGCTGGAGTGCCAGACCGACGTTGAGGAATTCAGGCGCCTGGCACGAGCCGGGCGCGAGGCCGCCGAAGCAGGGCGCCCGCGGATCGCGTCGGAGCTCCTCAGCCAGGCGCTGACGCTGTGGCGGGGCCGGCGCTGGCGGACATCCGCCTGGGAGCCGTCCTAGAGGTCGAGGCGGTCGCACTCGCGCAAACAAGGCTAGGAGTAATCGAAACCAGAATCGAATGCGATCTTGCCCTGAACCGCCATAATGTCGTCATCGGCGAACTGGTATCGCTCGTAGCGGAGCATCCCCTCAACGAGAATTTTTGCGGGCTGCTGATGCGCGCCTACTACCATTCCGGCCACACCGCCCAGGCACTCGAAGCGTTCCGGCGACTACGCGAGGCGCTCAATCATGAACTGGGCCTCGAGCCCGGTCCCCGGCTGCAGCAGGTACACCAGTCCATCCTGTCAGGGCTTCCCACTTAAGGAACAGCATGGCTCATCATCAGCTGGGCTTCAGCGCCGAGGTACCTTCGTCGCGGACGTCCGCCTCGTGACCGCTGGCTACCGATGCACGTCGCTGGCGCGCGAGGCGGCCTCAGTCGCGTCCCTGCCTTGCGCGGCCGGCATCGCGGCAGATCTGAAGATCGACTGCAGCGCCCATGACGATAGGATCGACACCGTCCTGGCGACGGTCCTGCGCGAGGGGGTGACCAACATACTCCGGCACAGCACCGCGGGAAGCTGCAGCATCACCGCGAGCCAGATCGGCGACGTCATCACGGCGGACCTAGTCAACGACGCAGTGCCGCGATCCTGACCTGACCAGCCCCCTGGAGGCGGAGTTGTCAACGCTTAGAATCCTGCTCGCCGAAGATGTCGCCATGGTCCGCGGCGCGCTGGTGGCCTTGATCGAGCTCGAGCCTGACTTCAAGGTGGTCGCGTCGATCAAGAACGGATCAGACATCGTGCCCACGGCACTGGCGTGCCAGCCGGACGTCTCCATCATCGATATCGACCTGCCGGGACTGGACGGCCTGTCAGCAGCCGCGCAGCTCCACGAGGCCCTGCCCGCCTGCCGGACACTCATCCTCACCAACTTGTCGAGGGCAGGGACGATACGCCGGGCGTTCACCGCCCGGGTATCCGGTTACCTGCTCAAGGACGCTCCCTCCGAGGAACTGGCCAGTGCCATCCGCAACATCGCGGCTGGGCGCAGGGTCATCGACCCGCAGCTCGCCGTGACCGCCTGGGACGACCGGCAGAACCCGCTGTCAGCACGGGAGCATGAGGTGCTCAGGCTAACCGCGGGAGGGGCCGACCCGGCCGAGATCGCCACGACCCTGCACCTGTCCATCGGGACCGTGCGCAACTACCTGACCACGATCGTGATCAAGCTGAACGCGCGCACCCGGGTAGACGCGGTCAAGAGCGCCTACGACGCGGGCTGGCTCCCGTGACGTCTGGGCCGCTGGCGGATCACCCGGCGGTCACGCGCGCACGACCTTGACTGGCAGGCCGCCGCGCATTCGCAGCGACAGGTTCGGCTCGGGATCGCGTCCGGCGGGTCCTTGCAGCTCGAAGCGGAACCCGCGGGCCACCATCGCCGCGACCAGCACGGCCTCCATCATGCCGAGATGACTCCCGACGCAGACCCGCGGGCCCGCCCCGAACGGTATGTAGGCGTACCGATGGGCGGGAGGCGGTGCGGTGGGCGCGAACCGCTCCGGACGGAACTGGTCAGGATCTGGCCAGAAACTGGGGTGCCTGTGCAGGGTGTAGGGGCAGATCATGACGTCCGCGCCGGCCGGAATCTGGTACCCGTCGATCTCGTCGGCGCTTACGGCCTTGCGTGGCAGCCCCCACACTGGCGGGTACAGGCGCATGGCTTCCTGGATCACCATGGTGGTGTACGGCAGGCGGGCCAAGTCCTCGAAGGCGGGCATCCGGTCGCCAAGCACGTCGGTGGCCTCCTGGCGGATGGCCGCCGCTACCGCCGGCTGGCCGCTGACCAGGTACCAGGTCCATGACAGCGTGCTCGCTGTCGTCTCGTGCCCGGCCAGCAGCATGGTGATGAGCTGGTCACGCAGGCCGCGCCAGCGCAGCCGCGCATCCGGCTCGTCCTGGAGCGCCGCGGACAGCAGCGAGATCAGGTCGGCCCCCTGCTTATCCCCGGCGGGCGGCCGCGCGGCGAGGAGGATCCGCACCGCCTCCTCCAGTTCTCGCCGGGCTGCCCGGAACCGGAAGTTGCGGGGCAACGGCAGCCACAGCGGCACCGCGCCCAGGGTGAGCATCTCGAACATCGCCTGGTCCTGCGCCACATCGAAGGCGGGCCCGAGCATCTGCATCTGCGTCAGGTCGGCATCGAGCAGCATCCGGCCAAGGACGTCCATCGTCAGCGCGGTCATCTCGCGACCCAGGTCAACGGTGCCCACGCCCACGTGGGCGTCGAGTCGCCGCGTCAGGGCGGCGCCAGCGTCGGCGACCACGCCGGCGAAGCTGGCCACGCGCTCCCGGCGGAACGCCGGGGAGATTGTCTGGCGCTGCCGCCGCCACGTCTCTCCCTCGCTGGTCAGCAGCCCGTCACCAAGTATCCGGCGAGCCTCGGAAAGCCCCATTCCCTTGCGGTAGTTCGCGGGATTGTCGGTCAGCACGTGCTTGGCATGATCGGGATGGTTGAAGAAGTAGATGGTCTTGGGCCCCATGTCGAACCGCACCACGTCCCCGTACTCGCCTGCCGCGTCGGACAGCAGGCTCAGCCGGTCGCGCCAGAGCTTGCGCAGCAGCCCGGGGACTTGGCGTAGCGGCGGTCCCGGGTAAACGCGAGGCCCGGAGCCAGCTGGCCCGGCCGGGCGCGAGGGTACCTCGCCGACACGGTTGCTGACGGTCATCTGATCTTCCAAAGTGAGCAAATCATGGCGTCCTTGCCTCCCGGGAACGGGGCATCCTGTCATGCGGTGACCGGCAGAAGCTGCCGCGGAAGAACATCAGCGCGTCCCGTTCCGGCCCGGCCCCGCTGGCCAGCACTGAGCCGAGGAAGATCTCGTGGTCACCGCCGTCGTGCGACGTCGTGACAGCGCAGTCGAGCCAGGCGAGCGCTTCGTCGAGCACCGGTGCTCCGGTGCCGGGTCCCGGCGACCAGCGCACCTTCGCGAACTCGGCCACCCCCCGTGGCCGCGTGTGGCTCGCGAAGTACCGCGCCAGGTCCTCCTGGTGCGCGGCAAGAACCGACACGGCGAAGCAGCCCTCCCTGAGCACGGCCTTGCACAGCTCCGAGTCCCGGGTCACGCAGATCAAGATCAGTGGCGGGTCGAGCGACACGGAGGCAAAGGCGTTGGCTGTCATGCCGCATGGCGTCTTGCTGCCTGCCGCCACCACGGTGACGCCCGTCGCGAACTGTCCAAGAACCGACCGCAGCCGGAGCGTATCCGGAGGCGGTTGCGAGAAGACCGCCATGATCACGCCCTGCCCCCGGTGCCGGTCGCCCTGGGTTGCTGCGGCACGCGGACCTCGTAGTCCCCTAGCGCGCGCCGCAGTTGCTCAGGAACGCGGGCCGGGGTGGTGGCGCCGTTCGTTCCTCGCATGCACGCCACTCGCTGCCGGCCCCGTGCGACAAGTTCCTCCAGCCCGTCGTCGATGCGCACGTAGTCGAAGGCGAAGCCGATCTGGGTCTGAGTCAGGTCCTCAAGCCGCATCCTGACGGACACCTCGTTGAAGGCCGTGATCTCGGCCAGGTACTCGCACTCCGACTTGATGGTGAACAGCTTGAGGTCCCCGCGCAGTTCATCCAGGATGCCGGGCGCGTGCTCGAGCAGGAACATCTCGCGGCACCTGCCCTGCCACCGCACGTAGTTGACGTAATAGACGTTGCCGACCAGGTTGGTTTCCTCGAAGCCAACAACGTGCCGGTATTCGTAATACCGATTCATGGCCATCCCCTTCGGTCAGGATCGCGAATATCACCGGGTTCGGTTGATCGCGAAGGCGAGTGGAAAACGTGGCGATCTTTGAGTGGCCGGATTCGAGCAGGACCCATCCGTCCCCGCCGGCTCCTGAGAGGATGACTGGCCCGGGCAGGACACGGCCGACCTTGCGCAGGGACTCCACGGCGCTCCACACCCGGGTGGCGGCTACCGGGAACTCCTCGCCCCGCTCGCGCTGGACCAGCTCGGCGAGCTGGAACATCCCGGTGCCGAGCAGTGCCCGCCAGTCTTCCGCCGTCCGTTCCGTGACGATCTCCACGTCGCAGCCAACGCGGCCCGTGCCGCCGACGGCCAGCGTCACTCCCGCGCCGTGCGATGCGGAGATCGACATGCCCTCCCCCGCCAGCTCCGGCTTGCCATCGCCGCGGTGCAGCACCGTCACGGGCCGGGCCAGCATCCCGGCCACTACCGCGCTCGTCTGCTTCCGCCTGGCCGCGATGCCTTGCGACGGCGTTGCCGGGTCCGGCGCGATCGCGCACCTGGCCGGGCGGTGCAGGAACGGCGCGGCCTGTCGTTCCAGGTAGGGACCGAGCAGCGCGGGGACCCACGGGCCGCCGCCGCCGGTCTTGCGGACCGCATGCAGGCGCAATCCTTCCCAGCGCTCGACAAGGCTCCCCGTGCTGTCACGGATGTCCAGGTCGTAGGTGTAGGTGTCGCCGTCACGGGCTCGCTCGGCCGCGTGCAGGGTGACCTGCCCGCCCGCGGCTTGCGGCCGGGCGGCGTACAACCGCTCGATGCCCGCCGGCAGCAGCGTGGCATCCGGCACGCAGCACTGGATGGCATGCATGAACGCGTCTCGCGCCCCTGGGTCGCCAAGTCGCAGCTCCGAAGGCAGGTAGGCGGCGAACCAGGCATCGCCGGGCACTACCGAGATGTCGGCCACGCATGACGTGGCGGAGAGCCACCAGTAGCCGGCTACCCGCTGGAATCTCTTGCCCTGGAAGAAGATGCCGCCGTACAGGTCGGTGGCCGGGTCAAGAGGAAGCAACTCGCTGGACGCAGTCACCACGCCTCGTTCGGAAGCAGGTGACTGACCTGCCCTGTACCGCAGCGTCGCGCGGAAGTGATCCGCGCGGAAACTGGTGTCGCTGCTGCGGATGGCGACGTCGATGGCGTCGTCGCGGCGCAGCGCGGCAACCCTGATCGTCGTCGTGCCGTCGGGCGGCACCACGATCGGCCGGAGGAACTCCATGTTCTCGAAGACCGGCGTGTGCTGCGCCCCGGCCAGCGCCGCCCCCGCCTGGGCCATCGCCTCCATGCCAAGCACAGCGGGGAACAGCAGGTCACCGTCGAGCAGGTGATCGGCCAGATAAGGGTCACTGTCGGCAGACAGGTCGGTGTCGGCGACCAGCTCGATCCCTGGATAGTGCACGCTTGCCCTGTCGATGAAGCGAGCGAGCGGCAGGTCCCGCGGCTCCAGGGAGATCGTCGGCAGTCCCCCAGCCCGGCCCATGACCACCAGCGCCGGCGGCAGTTGCGGGCTGGCCAGGATCTGGAGCAGGATCTCGATGCCGTCGTCGACCGGGATGGGGCTGATTCCCTCCCTGGTCAGGGATTCAAGTACGCCGAGCCGCTCGCCCATGCCGACGCCGGCCCAGACCGACCACTCGAGTGCGACGCAGCGGCAACGCGGGTATGACTCGGCGAGCCGGGCGGTCATGCCGGTCAGCCAGTCGTTGGCCGTGGCATAGTCCGCCTGGCCGCGCAGCCCGGCACGCCCGATGATGCTGCCGAACGTGACCAGCAGCTTCAGCGCCGCCGGGTCCACGGCTGCCATGATCGCCTCGAGCCCGTCGATCTTCGGTGCCAGGGTCCGCCGGAAGGCGTCCTCGTCGAGGCTGGCCAGCGAGGCTGGCTCGTTTCGCCCGGCACCGTGCATGATCGCGGTGACGGGTCCCAGGCTGACGCTGACCTCGGCGATCGCCGCTGCCACCTCAGCCGCTGAGGTCACGTCCGCCCTGGCGTAGCGGTACCGGACGCCGGCCGCCGCCAGCCGGCCGAGGTTCGCGGCGAGCTCCGCGTCTGCGGCCGGATCGGATCGTCCAAGGATCGCCACCGCCGCGCCTGCCTGCCTGCCCAGTGCCAGTGCGCACTCGGCGGTGATGCCCTTGCCGCCTCCACTGACGAGCAGGACGTCGCCCGGGCCGACCGGTAGCCCCTGGCCAGCGGACAAGTCCGTGACCGGGCGAAGGAGCGGCACCCGGCGGATGCCTGTCTCGTCATAGACCACCTCGCTGAAGCCGGCCGTCGCGGCGACGTCAGCCGCGATCGCCGCCGCGAGCTCCGCGGCCCGTTGCTTCGTCAGCCCGCTGGCCAGCGGGACGGTGACCACGGTGACCGGCACGGCCGGCGCCTCGAGGTGAAGGGTCTTGGCCAGCCCGCTGGCACCACGGCGATCCTGAGCGACCACGAAGCGACACGGGCCCGGGTGGGCCATCGCCGTCCGGGCGGCGCTCAGCATGAGGCCAACCTGCCCCGGGCCGCAGTCGGCCGGCAGGCACAGCAGCACGCCATCGCCCGCGCCCGCGCAGGGCAGCGCCTGGGCCAGGCACTCGCTCAGCGGATGCCCCGCGGAAGCGAAGACCTGCCATTGCCCGGGCATCCCCGCCGCCGCCGACGGCCGCTCGGCTTCCACCAGTTCCACCGAGAAGGCCCGCACCCACGGCTCGATGCCATCCGGCGCCGCCTGCGCCTGGCCGTCTGGCGGCAGCGCGGTGGCCGCGAGGTCGTCCAGCGTCCGCGCCAGGTCGGCCAGCGTGGAGCTGGCGAAGGCGGATGTCACCATGGGCGCGGACACGCCCAGTTCGCGCGCCGCCTGGTTCATTACCTGGCCGACGGTTATCGACGACAGGTGCAGCTCGTCCAGGGGATGGCTGCCTGGCAGCACCGTTTCCAGCGGGAAGCTCGGCCCGCTCCGCGACGAGCCGCCGCACGATTTCCAGCGTGTCCTTGGACGGTACTTCGCTTGCCTGCCCGGCTTCCCCATCGCCGAACGGAAGGGCCTGCTCGGTGGCCTGTCCCCTCTCGGCATCCCCGGCCGGCACGTCGGCGGGAGCGAGCTCGCAGGGGCTGGCGAAGAACTGGAACTCCTTGTCCAGGGGAAGCAGCCGGGTGAACCGGTCGGCGAACAGGCTGCTGACGCGGACCGGGGCGCCGAGGACGTACGCCCCGGCCACGACTGACAGCAGGCCGGCCAGCGACTCGCTGTCGGTCTCCAGTGCGATCACCGGAACCTGCGGCGCGATGTCCGCGGCCAGGGTGGACAGCACGTGGCCCGGGCCGACCTCGATCAGCAGGTCCGCGTCCGCCGCCAGCTGGCTAGCCGCGGCGGCGAACAGGACTGGCTCGCGCACCTGGCTGACCAGCAGTTGCCGCAGGTCGGCGTCGGCCGCCAAGGCGTCTGCTGTGACGGTCGACAGGACGCGGCGGCGCAGCGGGCGCAGCGGGAAGCCCGACAGGTACCGCTCCAGCCTGGCCGCGGCTGGTGCCACCAGCGGTGAGTGGAAGGCATGCGAGACCCGGATCGGCATCGCCGCCAGGTTCTTCTCGGCCGCCGCGCGGCTCACCTGAGCCACCGCCGCGGCCAGGCCGGAGATGACGGTCTGCCGCGGGCCGTTGTAGCCCGCTACCACCACCGCCTCGCCGACTGCGGGCGGCGCCTCGCGCAGCAGCGCCTCGACCGCCTCGGGGCCGGCCGCGATGCCTGCCATCGCGCCGCCACCCTCGCTGGCGTCAGCCATGACCCGGCCGCGCTCAGCGGCTAGGTCGACCACTGCCTGCTCGCCCATCGCGCCTGCCCAGTGCAAGGCGGTCAGCTCGCCCAGGCTGTGCCCGGCGGCCGCGGTGGCCTCGATGCCAAGCATGCCAAGAACGCGCAGGCCCTCCAGGGAGGAGCTGCACGATGCGCGGCTGCGCCACGTCGGTGTCGACCTGGTCGCCGTCCGCCGACACGCTGGCCGACCGCGGGGCCTCCCGTGCCAGCCTGAACCGGCGGCTCAAGGCGCCCCCGGCGCCGCGGCCCGAGCCCTGGCCGGGGAACAGGTAACCGATCCGCACGGCCGCCGCCGCGGCGGCGAGGAAGACGCCGCCGGACGGGTCGACCAGCCGGGCGGTCCCGCCGTCGAGCACCTCAAGCAGCCGCCTCAGCCGCTCGGCCGCCTGGTCGGGGGACCTGGCGACCACGGCGGCCCGGACCGGGCCGTCGCCAGCTTCGCCGGCCAAGGTTGCGGCCAGGTCGCCGAGCTCGGCGAACGCCAGGCGGTCGGCCAGCTCGGCCAGGCTGGCCACCCGGTCGCGCAGTTCCGCCGGGCTGCCGGCATCAAGCAGCAGCAGCTCGGCGTCCTGGCGGGACCCGACGAGCCGGGTGGTGAAGGCGTCAAGGCTGGTGCGGCGCATGCTGGCATCGCCGGCCAGCACGACGTGCGCGTTGATCCCGCCGAAGCCCATGGACGAGACTCCGGCCCGGACGGGCAGGCTGTCTGGCCACAGCTCCGCCGTCAGCGGGACCCGCAGCGCCGGGCGGGCCTCGGTCAGCACCGGGTGCGGTACGGCGTGACCAGTAGCCGGAGGGATCACCTGATGGTGGATCGCCATGGTCGCCTTGATCAGGCCAGCGACTCCCGCCGCCGCCTTCGTGTGCCCGATGTTTCCCTTCACGGTGCTGATCAGCGCGGGCGGAGCGTCCGGGCTGACGTCCCTGCGGGCGTCGGTGAAGGCTCGCAGCTCCGTCCCGTCGCCGACCGCGGTCCCGGTGCCGTGGCCTTCCAGGTACCCGACGGTGCCGATATCGAAGCCCGCCAGCCGGTATGCCCGCTCTATCGCCCGCCGGTGGCCGCTAGCCTCAGGTCGCGTGATGCCGCCCCGGCCGTCAGAGGAGTAGCCCCAGCCGGCGATCGTCGCGTACACCCGCAGCCCGCGCGCCTCGGCGTCGCCCTTACGCATCAGCACGAGCATGCCGCAGCCTTCCCCCGGCCAGAAGCCGTTGGAGTGCTGGTCGTAGACGCGCATCTCGCTGGTGGCCAGGGCGCCGGTCTTGGCGAAGCCGATGATCTCGAACGGGTCGATGCTCAGGTCGACGCCGCCGGCCACCGCGGCGTCGGCGGTGCCGTCGATGAGGGCGTTGCACGCGGTCACCACCGACAGCAGGGATGACGAGCACGCGCCGTCGACGGTGTAGCCGCCGCCGCCGAAATCGAACTGGTTGCAGATCCGGCCCGCGATGGTGTTGGACAGGCCGCCCGCGAGCGTATCCTCGTCGACCGGCGGAAAGACGCTCTTGTAGCGACTTTCCACCGCGGCGAGCAGGCCAGCCAGCCCGGCGTCGTCCCAGCCCATTTCCTTGAGCGCGGACCCGAGCGTGCGGCGGACGAACGGCCAGCGCAGCCGCATCAGGTTGGCCCGGGCGAACTCACCCGTCAGGCTGTTGCCGACGATGACCGCCGTAGACGACCTCGGCAGGCCCTCGCCGTCGGCGAAGCCCGCATCCTCGAGGGCGCGCGCCGCGGTGTCAAGCGCGAGCCAGTGAGTCATGTCGGTGGCGCGGTAGGTACTGCCGGCGATCTTGTACTTCACCCGGTCGAACTCGAAGCCGTCGATGACGGCGGCCTTGCGGGCGTAGAACTTGTCCGGCGCTGCGGGATCAGCCGACCAGTAGTCGTCAAGCCGCATCCGCTCGTCGGGTATCCGGCGGAACGCCCGCCGCCCGGCCAGGACGTTCTCCCACAGTTCGTCTGGCGTGCCGGCGTCCGGGTACCGGCAGGCAATGCCGACTATCGCTATCGGATCTGTCATGGCGTCACCGCCTGCCCCGCGGCCGCGCCGCCGTCCGCGATGGCGGCGGCTTGCGCTGACCGCATGACGGTCTTCCCGCGTTCCCGCCGGGCCCGCCGCAGGTAAGCGATCCACCAGCCGAGGCCGCGCGACGCGCAGACGATGGAGGTGGCGAAGAAGAGCGTGTAGACGATGTTGAACTGCATCAAGATCGCGTACACGATCGCGACGCTGCTGCCGAACATGAACTGGGCGCGCGGCTTGGTGGGCGTGGTGCCCGGGTCGGTGATCATGTAGTTGGTGAAGAGCACGAACGCCACGCCAGTCATGACGCTCAGCGCCGTGTTGAGCTGGACGCCCCACAGCCAGTGCCGCACGAAGGCCTGGATGAAGAACGTCCCCATCCAGCCGACGATGAGCATGACCCGGCGGGTCAGCATCGAGTTGATCACGGTCCCGGAGACCAGGATGACCATGGGGATGAAGATCCGGAAGTAGCTGCTGGCCCACTCGGTGAACATGTACGGCGGGGAGATGCTGACCCAGGAGCCGAACAGGAGCAGCACCGCGCTGATCCCGAGGTTGGACGGGTTCATGAAGTGACGCATCCTCCCGGCGATGGGAGCCTGCAGGAAGTGCTTCTGGCTCACCGCCAGCACCACTCCGAACAGCACGGGCCAGAGCTGGTTGTTGGCGTACAGCAGCATGTTGACGGCCAGAGCGGTGATGTGCGCCGGCAGCAGGAACTCATACATCCCCCGCGGCCCGTTGCCAAGGAACCTCGCCCTGTGGCGGAAGGCCCAGGAGTGGATGAGCTCGAAGACGATCTCAGTCGCGTACGCGGTTAGGACGGCGAACAGCGGCCACAGCCAAGGCTGCTCAAAGCCGAGCAGCGTGTAGCCGAAGACGTTGAGCGCGCTGATCGAGATCGCGAAGTTCCGCAGCGCGAGGTAGCGGGGGTCGGCGGGCCGCTTGGCCTTCGCCGCGGGCTGGCCGGCAGTCAGCGTGCCGTCCGGTGACTGGGTAATGGCGGTCATTAGCTCGCAACCTCCGTTGCGGTACTGGTGAGCATGAGGTTGTGTGTTCCGGGGGTGAGCGTGAGGGTCTGCTGGTGCTGCTGGCCGCTGTTGTCGACCCATTGCAGGCGCACGCTCACCGGGCCGTTGTAGGACCCGAGGCCGAAGGAGACCTCGAAGCTGCGCTTCCCGGCGCTGCCACTGCCTCCGTCAAGCTGGGAGATCTGGGTGTGTCCGTGGTAGTAGACCTGCACGGTCGTCCCGTAGGCCGGTGCGCCGATGCCTTCCAGGCCCTGGCCCGGCGTGCTGCCGCCTACGCTGGGCCGGTACAGGTCCAGGCCGAGGGAGTTCCCCATGTCGGGCGACTGGTTGGCGTAGAAGGCGGGCGGACCCCACTGGCGGGCGACCGCGAAGTCCAGGCGGCCGTCGCCGCGGGTGTCGGCGGTCGCGACGCCGCGGGTCGGGGTCGGGTCGCACAGGCCTAGCTGGCTGCTGACGTTCACGTAGTTGCCGCCGCCGGCGTTCGCGTAGAAGGCGAGGCACTGGTGTCCGGCGAGATCATCGCCCGGTTCCACCACCGGCCAGTTCGCCGGGTTGCTGAGCAGGTCGTCGTTGGTCATGGCCATTTCCTGCAGCCAGTTCCAGCGGTCGATCGTGCCCTTGATGAACCCGTCGGTCTGAACGATGTCCTCGCTGCCGCTGTTGAGGAAGTCGCCGAACTTCACGTCCCACGACCATCCAGTCCAGGCCAGCCCCATCTGCTGGGCGTCCTGGTCGAACGGGGCCACGCCCCGCGCGAGATCCTGCTGCATCTGCGTCCCGCTGGACGCCTGGTTCATGAAGACAAGATTGCTTTCCTCAAGTCCCCAGGCCGAGGTGATGTCGCTCACCATCATGTCGAACTTGCCGTTGTCGCTAAGGTCACCAAAATCGACTCCCATGCCCTTGAAAGATCCTCGGCCGAGGACAAACGACTTTGGCGTGGTCGCACCGCGCCGCCCGACCGTGACGGAGAACCTGATGTGCCCGGGCGTCGACTGGTTGTAAAGGAGGTGGCCCGGCCCGAAGTCGTTCGCGATATACACATCGGGCAGTCCGTCACCGGTGAGGTCAGCGGTCGCCGCGCCGAGCGTCCAGCCGGTCGAGTCCGCGTACGGTATAGCATTCTGTACTTCCTGATAGCGAACCGTCGGGTTGGGTCCAGACGTGCCGCCAAGCCATCGGAAGATATAGTCACCGCCGCCGTTCTGCGCGTTGGACAGCGACGAGGGCATCTGCACGTCATTGATTCCGCTCGGATTAAGCACTTCCGAGTCCGGGAAGTAGTTCCCGACAAAGAGGTCAGGGTTGCCGTTTCCCTCGAAGTCCGCGACCGCGACGGCGTTGGTGTTCCACAAGGGGCCGTCGTACTGCCCGTCGACATCCTCGGGCATCAGCTCCACTGGGCGGTAGGCGCTCGCCGACGGCGTCTTCGCGGTCGAGCGTGCCAGGAAGACGATCGGCGTGCGGCCCCAGTAGTAGACGAGAAAGTCCGTGCGCCCGTCACCGTTGTAGTCGCCCGGGACACAGCCCATGGGCGCCATCGTAGAGTTCATCGGCAGTGGCGCTGGGTTGAGCACGAACGGCGTGAACCGGTCGGCCTTCGGCGCGGTGGGCGCGTAGGTGATGATCACATCGTTGGTCCGCGGGTCGACGATGCACATGCCGTCGTCACGGCCGTGGCCTGTGACGTCGGTCATCGCGATGCTGGCGCCGACCGATGAAATCCACGACACCAGATGCTGGTATGCGGGGTTTACCTTGCGGATCGTCTGGGTCGGATGATAACCGGGTGGCATCGCGATGGGCATTTCCTGGAACTTATACGATGAGGCGACTTTACTTGCATTTGCCGGTGAGGCTACTGCCAGGTTCGCGGCAGCGTATAGCGAGGAAAGCAACACGACGGCCGCAACTATGGGCACCAGATGGCGCAATCTAATCCGCGAGATAGACATGTATCTACGGTGCCCCAGCTGCGGCCTGGCGACATCTCTAAACTTGCCCACTGGGTGGTTCCGTGCACTGCGGGTGACCGGCGGGCAGGCCTGTAGCGCTGACGTGTTTCCCCGTCAGGGCTTACGGGGGCCGAAAGCCTTGGGCGCCATGATCGCTAGGCGAAGGCACGCGCGGTAAGGGGCGGTAAGAGGATCCTAGCTGCCGCACGGCAGCTTCCTTAGGACGCCTGCCTCGCGACAGCGATGGCAGCATCGCCGTTCACGAGGCGTGCGGGCGGTGTTCCATTGCTGCCACGATGACGACAGCGGCGCGCCATTGCATACATTGCCCAGCCGCCGTTACCGTGCACGGCGTGTCGTCAACTTCCAGAGGTCAGCGGAAAATTTCTGAAATTAGAGAATTTCCCTCTCGGCGGCATTAAGCAGTTCCGGTGCCACCTGCGCGCTTGGCGTCCGGGGCCGCCGCCCGGTGGCGCGGTCCGCTGCGTTCATGGCCAGCGTCCTCCCGCAGGCCTCGCCCTTGCGGAGTGCTTGCTGCCTAGCTCGCGGGAACGCGGCCAGTCTTCCTCCGGCTAGCCATCGGGCCGCTGGACCGATGCCGTATGTCCTGCCCCTTCAACGATTGCATCGGCTGGTTCGCCCGCCTTCTCCTGACGTGCCGCGGCGATCAGCGCCGGGTTTTGGCACGACACGCGCCCGACTCGGGAGTGCCCAGCAGCGGCCACGCCGCCGTCACCAGCTCGGTGTCCGCGGCCGCCGCGGCGGCGCAGTTCAACGCCGCGATAGCCGACCCGGACCGGTACGGGCTGGCGAAGACCATAGCGCTGGCCGCCGGCCTCGACAATCCGGAGGCCAGCGAGGCCTTCCTTCAAGGCGGGCCCGAGACCCTGCCAGACGTCGATCCCGGGGTAGTCCAGGCCGCCCTGGCACGGCAGGCCAGGCTGCGCGCCCTGAACGCGGAGCGGAAGATGCCCCAGCTCCTCGATGACCTGGCTCGTGACCCCAGTCGCCGCCCGGTCGTCCTGCTCGCCCGGCGGCCGGACCTGCGCCCGCCGGACGCAACCCCGCAGGAGGCCACCGCGATGATGATCGGTACCCTGCTGGAACTGCTGGAACTCGGCGGCCCCGAGGCGGTCATCGAGCAGCTCGCCCAGTTCCCTCCCGGGCAGCGCAAGGAATTCGTCCGCACCGTGCTCGCCTCCGGGTTCCCGGTCCCGGAGACCCTCGAAGAGTTCCGGTCCCTAGTCGCCGCGCCGCTCCTGCACGGACCACCCCGGCCGCACCCCACTGCCCACGTCACCCGGACGCAGCGCACCCGCCCGAAGTGGCCACGCCGACGCTGATTCATGCACGGCGCATGAATCAGCGGCAGCGTATGACGCCGCCGGGCACCACGCGACGGTCATCGTCACCCGCTGACTGGGAGCGCCCGCGAGACGGGTTGTTCATCGATCTGTGCGGTTGCCGGGCGGCGGCGTCCGGGATGCGGCAGTATCTGCGGGTGGCGGTTATCGAGGTGAGCGAAGAGAGCCTGCGGCTGATCGTGGGCGATGAGGTGCTCGGGCAGGCTGCCGGGCTGGTCGATGGCGGGATGGTGGCGGATGTCCGGCTCGACGGGCTGCTGGTCTTCGCGACCGTGGCCGGGACGCCGGTCAGCGTCCGGATGCTGGAGGACGCGCTGGCGTGGAAGTGCCCCTGTTCGGACGGTGCCCCGTGCGTGCACGCGGTGGCCGCCGCGCTGGCCTGGGTGCGAACGGGGGCCGATGAGGAGACGCCCGACCTGCTCGCGGTCCTGCAGGAGCAGTCGACGGCGTGGCTGGCGTTGCGGCTGGCGGCGATCGCGGACGGCAACGCGGAGCTGACCCGGCTGCTGCTGGCGGAGGCCGTGGATCCCGAGGTGCCCGGTGCGCTAGCGGAGTTGCGCGCTGAACTGGAGTCAGCGCTTGACGCCCACGAGGGGGGAGCCGCAGGAGAAGCCGAGGATGGCTACGGCGAGTGATACCCAGACTTCGAGGGCGCGCAGGCCTCGCTGGCCGCCGCAGGGTCCTGAAGGCGGCGACTCGCGGGAGCCTGACTGAAATCGATAAGGAGAGGCGCTCGTGGTGCTGGCCGTGGAGACTGGGGGCATGATCCGTCTTGTTGAGGAGCCCCGCCTGATGTGGCCGACGGCCGCGGTGCAGATCTCCTACCTCGTGGGCGAGCAGGCCGACTGCCTGCTGAGGGGCACGCCGACAGACTGGCTGGGACCAGCCAGCGAGAACTTCGCCGAGTTCGTTGCCGTGCGGCGCGGGGTGCGAACGCGGTGGGAAGTGCCGTCCACGATCTTCTGGTACATCTCCGGCGAGTACTACCTGGGGACCCTGGTGGTGCGGCACCGGCAAACGCCCGAGCTGGCCGAGGCCGGAGGTCACGTCGGGTATCACGTGGTGGCCCCGTGGCGCCGGCAGGGCCATGCGACCCGGATGCTGGCGGCCGGGGCCACGGAATGCCGCCGCCTGGGGATCAGCCAGGTCCTGCTGACATGCGAGCCCGGCAATGAGCCGTCACGCAAGGTGATCTTGTCGAACGGCGGCGAGCCCGATGGCCAGACGCGGGGTGAGGACCGCTTCTGGATCAGGCTCGACGCCACTCCGACAGCTCCGAGTTCCGCGCCTCAGGCACCTCAATTAGCACGCCCTGCACCCTGTTCGCCGTCTTGTTCTCGATCCTGCCCATAAGGTTCTACTTCACCATCAAGTAATGAGCAAACCCGCCAGTAGCCGCCCCGGCCCGTGCGCGTAACGCGGCAGGTGCCAGCGGAGCAGCTCCGGTGCCAGCGTCTGGAGGTCATCCAAGATCGCACCAGCCGCTACAGCGCCGTAGCGGCGTCGTAGCGTCTCTGGATTGAAGAAAAGTTCGACGTCTGCCGCGGCGCACGCACCTCGCCAGTCGCCAGCCGATCGCCGCTGCGTCGCGGCCTCGATCATTGCCGACGGGACGCCATAGCGCCGGGCCTCGATGCCCCTGGAACGGCCCACCCTCTGCGAACCCCTCGGTAAAACCGCAGGTCAGCGCTACCGTACGTCCAGCCCGGTGACGGCCCGGCCGACGATCATCCGCTGGATCTCCGATGTGCCCTCAAAGATCGTGAAGATCTTGGCGTCGCGGTGCCAGCGCTCGACCGGGTACTCGCGGGTATAGCCGTTGCCGCCGAGGATCTGGATGGCCTGCTCGGTGACCCGGACCGCGGTCTCCCCCGCGACCAGCTTGGCCATGGATCCCTCAGCGTGCTCGAACGACTTGCCCTGGCGGGCCATCCACGCCGCGCGCCAGCATAGTAGCCGCGCCGCGTCGACAGCGGCCTGCATGTCGGCGAGCTGGAAAGCGACGCCCTGGTTCTGGCCGATCGGGCGGCCGAACTGGGTACGGGTGCGCGAGTATTGCGTCGCGTACTCGACCGCCGCGCGGGCCACGCCGACCGCCATCGCCGCGACTGCGGGCCGGGATGCCTCGAAGGTCTTCATCGCGGCCTGCTCGCCGCCCCGGCCGCCTGTCCGGACGCGTTCCAGCCGCGCGTCGAGCTTGTCCTTGCCGCCGACCAGGCAGTGCCCCGGCACGCGCACGTCATCGAGGACCACCTCGGCGGTGTGCGAGGCGCGGATGCCGTGCTTCTTGAACTTCTGCCCCTGAGACAGCCCGCGGGTGCCAGGCGGCACGATGAAGCTCGCCTGCCCGCGCGACCCCAGCGACGGGTCGACGGAGGCGACGACCACGTGCACGTTGGCGATGCCGCCGTTGGTCGCCCAGGTCTTCACCCCGTTGATGACCCACTCGTCCTTCGCCTGGTCATAGACCGCGCGCGTCCTGATCGACCCGACATCGCTGCCGGCGTTGGGCTCTGAGGAGCAGAACGCGCCGAGCTTCACGTCGTCGGGCCCGCCGAACATCTGCGGGCACCACTGCCCGACCTGCTCCGGCGTGCCGTTGGCGACGACCGCGACCGCCGCCAAAGTGGAGCCCACGAGCGACAGGCCGATCCCTGCATCGCCCCAGAACAGCTCCTCCACCGCGGTCACGAAGCCCAGCCCGGAGTCCTCGAAGAACTGCGTCGCGAAGAAGTCCAGCGAGTACAGCCCGATCTTGGCCGCCTCCTGCAGGACCGGCCAGGGCGTCTGCTCCCGCTCATCCCACTCGGCGGCCGCTGGCCGCATTACCGACCCGGCGAACTCGTGTACCCAGTCCCGCATCTCGCGCAGGTCACTGCTCAGCTCCAGGGAGAAACCCGGTGTAGCGTCCGTCATGTTACTCGAGGGTAATATACTTGCCCCGGTCGCGAAAGCGCTTCCGCTAGTGTCCTCGCAAATTTTTCCTGAACACGCTCAGAACGCGCCCATCCCCCGGCTCCTTCCGGCCGCCGCCCGGCCGAGCCGACCCCGGCCCCCGCCGCCGCCACGCAGCGTGCGGGCGACCTGCCCGATGGCGCTGCCGTCCGGCTCGGTGCCGCACCAGTCCCGGGGCCCGCGACGCCAGGGCGCGGCCCTGCGCGGCCGTCGAAGATCTCGCTGCCGTCCTCGCCCGGGCCATCTCCGAGCAGCAGCCTCAGGATGTCTCGCATGAAAATCGCCTCCTCGGCTAAATTACACGATATAACGCGAGTAGTCGGCCGGCCAAGGTGCCGGCGTGGCCGCTTCCGCGTGATGCTGGGCGAGCCTTCCCGTCACTAGCCTGGCCGGGCGCCCTCAGTTCGCGGTGACCTTCGCCTCCTGGCTCGCGGCGGGCACCGTCTGCGCGCGGGTGCCCTTGCCGAGCCACCAGAACAGCACGCCGACCACCACGAACACGAGGACCGGGATGAGCTCGGTGAACAGGTAGACGAACCGCTCGGAGTAGGCCCAGCCGCTCGGCGCGACGGAACTGTTGAACCACCCGTCGCCCGCGCCGGGGGCGATCAGCTGGACGCTCGCGACCACGACGAGGAGCAGCAGGAGGACGGTCAGGGTCCGGACCAGCGGCATCCGGAAGGGCCGTGGGGTGTCCGGGTGGCTGCGGCGCAGCCTCCACGCCGCCGGGTAGATGCCGATGTAGCTGATCAGCGTGGTGGAGATGGTCACGCTGAGGATCGCGGCGAAGAACTTCGCGGCGTTGCCGCTGGTGATCACGTTGCCCGCGATGACGATGATCGTCGCCACGATGCCGCTGAAGATGTTCACCCGGACAGGGGTGCCGAATTTCTCGCTGATGACGCCAAGGAACCGCGGCCCCGCTCCGTCGTAGCAGGAGACCGCGAGCGCCCGGTCCGACCCCATGATCCAGGTGACACCGGAGGTCAGCAGGCACAGGATGAACAGGATCGCGAAGACGTCGCCAAGGACCACGCCGGCCCCGCTCAGCGTCGGCGTCCCGCTCGCCGAGATGCTGCCGCCGTAGACCGTGAAGACGTCCCGCATAGCGCTGGTGAACCCGCTGAAGTTGGTGATCGCCGACCGCGGAAGCACCACCAGGATGCCGAGAACCGGGATGCCATAGAGCAGGAGACTGCCGATCGCCGAGCGCGCGATGGCGAACGGCACGTCGCGCTGCGGGTTGGTCATCTCCTCGCCCGCGCTGCTGGGGAGCTCGAACCCGACGAAGTCGAACAGCAAGACCCCGGCCAGGGTGATGAATCCGGCGTAGTCCGGCGAGTAGCTGCTCGCCCCCAGGCCGTGCGCCCCGTGCTTGAGGCCGTAGATGATGACCGACAGGGAGAAGAACCCGAGCACCAGGAACCTCGCGAACGCCCCCGCCGTGGGCAGCCACTTGGCCTTGTCGAACGACAAGATGGCCGCGATGATCGACAGCCAGACGAACGCCAGCATCACGGTGTAGAGCACCGGTGCGGGCACCGGGCTGTTGTTGTTGAAGAAGACCTCGACGGTGCCGGCACAGGTGACCGCCAGCGACCCGCCGACCCAGACCGGGTTGGTGATCCAGTACAGGAAGTTGTTCACCGCCCCCGCGAGATGGCCGAAGGCGAGCCGGGTCCACAGGTACGGCCCGCCTTCCTGCGGGAAGGCCGTCCCGAGCTCGGAGAACAACAGTGCCTGCGGGATGAAGAAGGCGATGGCGAGGATCGCCATCCAGCTGAAGGCCTGCCCGCCGCCCGCGGCGACGCTGGCGATCGTGTCGACGCCGACGATCGTGCAGATGAGGAAGAACAGGATGTCGAAGCGCCCGAAGTGCCGCCGCAGTTTCTGGCTTTCGACCGACGCCGCGAGGGTCACGGTATCAAGGGTGGCTTCTGCCATGGACACTCCTACACGCGAGCAACAGTGTCCACATACTTACCCACGGAGATGTCCGTCACATCACAATCGATTACCTCACGGTTACAGTATCCGCTTGTGATCGCCGCGTTTCCTGGTCCGGCGTGCCCGCGTGCGGCGGTCCCGAGCGCAGGGCCCGGTACGCCTCGACGGTCTGCAGCTTGTGCCAGCGGGCGTAGCTCTCGACTTCCGCCGCGTCGCCGGCCTGCAGCAGGTCAAGCAGGTGCTCGTGCTCGGCGAGGGCGCGGGAGGACCGCTCGGGCAAGTAGGCGAACATCTCCGGTCGCAGCCGGCCCAGCCGGGTGTAGGTCTGCTCCAGCAGTTCCAGCAGGTAGGCGTTGGCGCAGCGGGCGACGATCGTGGCGTGCAGGCGGCGGTTGAGCGCGCTGAACTTCAGCGGGCTGCCCGCGGCCGCTACCTGCTCCATCTCGGCGGCGATCTTGCGCAGCCTGGCCAGGTCCGGCCTGCGCAGCCGGGCGGCCGCGTCGGCGGTGGCGGCCCCCTCCAGGACCGCCAGCGCCGCCATCTCCTGCTCCCAGGTTGTCGCGTCGACCGGCGCGACGATCGCGCCGACGTTAGGCTGGAAGCGCACCCACCCCTCGGCCTCCAGCCGGCGCAGTGCCTCCCGCACGGGGATCGGGCTAACGCCAAGCTCGCGGGAGAGGGCATCGATATTCAGCCGGGCCGTGGGCTGGAACTCCCCGGAATGCATCCGGTCCCGGAGTATCGTGTACGTCCTCTCCTGCTTGTTCATTTATCGGGTACGCACAGGTTCAGGCACTCGCCGAGGCCCTCGACGTAGCTGCGCAGCACCTGGCCTGGCTTGAGGTAGACCGGGGGCTTGCGCGCGTCGCCGACGCCGCCGGTGGTACCAGTGAGGATCAGGTCGCCGGGCCGCAGCGTGATGGCCTGCGACGCATACGCGATCACGTCGGCGGGCTTGAACAGCAGGTCGGAGGTCCGCGCCTGCTGCATGACCTCGCCGTCGACCTCGCAGCGGATCTCCAGGTCGCCGGCGTGGTCCACCTCGTCCGGGGTGACCAGGAACGGGCCGACCGGCGTGGAGCGCTCGAACATCTTGCCCGCCACCCACTGCAGGGTGCGTCGCTGCCAGTCGCGCATTGACACGTCGTTGCTCGCCGCGTACCCGGCGATCGCCTCGCGCGCCTGCTGCGCCGTCGCCCGGTACACCGGCGCGCCGACGACAACGGCAAGCTCGACCTCCCAGTCGACCTTCTCGCTGACCGACGGGATCACCAGGTCGTCATTGGGGCCCATGAGGGTGTCGGCGAACTTGGTGAACAGCGTCGGGTATTCCGGCATCTCGCGGCCGGTCTCGGCGATGTGCGTCCGGTAGTTCAGGCCCACGCAGATGATCTTGGCCGGACTCGTCACGACCGCCGCGTAGTCGGCCTCCGCCAGCGGCACCGGCGCCGCTCCTTCCCTGACGGGCGCGTCCCCGAGGTCGTCGCCCGCCGCGTGCGCGGCGGCGAGGAGCTCGCCGACGTCGGCGGCGTCCAGCGGAATGAGGGCGTCCCCGTCAAGTCGCGCCGCTGTGGTCCCGGCGCCGGTTCGGATCGTGGCTAGTCGCATGCCCCGAGCCTACTGCGCGCCTCTGTTGCCTGCGGATATGGGTCTGGGCGGGAACAGTGGTTTCATATACGATCATGTCGCGATGACTGAGCAGCAGGGACCGCCCGCACCTTCGAAGATCGTCGCCGTTCACACGAGCCACCGCAGCCGCGCCGAGGGAGGGCCTGGACACATGAGCAGCTCTTGGTGTGAACAAATCTGTGGAGTCGCCCCGTGAAGTGGCGCGGTGACCCCGCTAAGATCCGGGGGTCGATCGTCTCGGTCGTCTCCCCTTTTGCCGCCGACGGGACGCCGGACCTGCACGGCCTGCGGCGGCTGATCCGCTGGCAGATGGACTCGGGCAGCCACGGCGTCTCGCTCGGCGGGTCTACCGGCGAGCCCAGCGCCCACTCGACGCAGGAGCGGGCCGCCGCGATCCGGGCCGCCGCCGCCGAGATCAGGGACCGGGTGCCGTTCGTGCCAGGCACCGGGTCGGCCCAGCTACCCGAGACGCTGGAGCTCACCGCGATCGCGAAGGACGCGGGCGCGGACGCCGCCCTGGTCATCACTCCGTACTACGCGCGGCCGACCCAGGAAGGGCTGTTCGCCTGGTACTCGACGGTCGCCCGGGAGTTCCCCGACCTGCCGATCATCGTCTACAACGTGCCGTCGCGGACGGCGGTGGACATCGCGCCTGAGACCTTCGCGCGGCTGCGGCGGGCGCACCACAACATCGTGGGCGTCAAGGAGACGACCAGGGACTTCGAGCATTTCTCGCGCGTCATGCACCTGGCCGGCACCGACACGCTGGTCTGGTCCGGGATCGAACTGCTCTGCCTGCCGCTGCTGGCACTGGGCGGCGCCGGGTTCATCACCGCGACCGCTAACCTGGCCCCGGCCGCTGTCGCGAGAATGTACGAGTACTGGCAGGCCGGGGACCTCGACAAGGCGCGGGCGATCCACTTCGGGCTGCACCCGGTGGCCGACGTCATCGTCACCGAGACCAACCCTGCCGCCGTCAAATGGGTCCTCACCCAGGCTGGCCTCATCAAGTCCGGCTACGTCCGGCCGCCGCTGGTGCCGCTGACCGAGCCTGGGCAGCGCACCGTGCGGGAGCTGCTGAGGAAGGGCGCGCCTGTCCTGGAGGGCCCTATCGCTGCCGTTTGAGCGCTCTGCGCCGTGGGCGTGGGGTGCGACGGGGGGAGGCTCGTTCGGTTGAGGCTAGAAGATCTTCCAGTCGGTCCAGTCGCCCGCGGGGTCGTCGGCGCGGACACGGACGGCGTACTGGCCTCCGCCGGGCAGCTCGAAGTGCTCGACGTGGCTGCCGGTCACTGCCTCGTTCGCCACGGCCTCGCCGTAAGTGCCCGTCGAGTTATGGTGGAAGACCTGGAAGAGGTAGGTCTTCGCGCCGGGGACCGCGCTCCAGCCGAAGTCGGCGAGCTGGCCATCAACCGTCACCGAGATGCCGGTGGGGGCGGGCAGCTTCGTCGGTGCTGGTGCCGGTGTCTGGGACTTGCGGTACGGCCAGCCGTCGTCGTAGACCATCGACACGTCGTAATTGGCGGTGGACTCGTACTGAGTGGCGCAGCAGGTGGCGGACGGCGACCCCGGCGCGGTCACCTCATGCGGCGAGCCGGTGTAGTCGGCGACCCAGATGTCGTAGTCCTTGCCGAGGACGTAACTGCCGGTTCCGGCCCGGACCGCAGGGATCACCGAGCGCGAGCAGTAAATCGTGGGCCGGTAGTATCCAGCCGCCTTCCGCATCGCGATCCACCCCGCCGACTGGTCAGGGGTCGCGTCACCCGCCTCGACATCAAGGACGTCCCCAGAGTTCACGCTGGCCGTGGTCGTGATCTGCACGTGGTTGGCGTGCGGGAACAGGTTCCAGTCCTGCTGCGACCACGCGTAGGCACCATTGATGTAGCCCGCCACCATAGCCGCGTTCGGGAACTCGCGGGCGATTCCCGCCGCCAGCGCGTTGATTCCGTCGTACATGAGCACGCTCACGGCGCAACCTCCCGGAGATTCCGACCTAGTCGGGCAAAAGCTATCGCCTACGCAGGCTTCCCGCGAAACGCGCGCCATTCACCTACTCAGCCAGACATCACCGGGACTTGACCTAACCCATCGGCGTGCTGGTCGAGAAACTCGTAAATGTCCACGTCGTCCACGCCGGGGAAGGGCCGCCGGCAGCGCCGACAGGATGTGGGAGTGAGCACGAGCCGACGGCCAGGCCATGCCCTCCCAGCGCTCGGCCAGGGCCAGCGGGGCGCGCTGGCAGCACTCCCCGTCGGGGCAGTGGGACCGCATCCGGATGCGGGACTCCCGTCCCCGCAGCCACCGCGAGTGCTCGAACGGCACGCCGAAGGTGATCGCGGACATGTTGTCGCGCGGGTCAACCTGCGCGACGCAGAAGTACGAGCCCGATGGCGTGTCGGAGTACTGGTAGTGCGGGGAGAACCGGTTCGCGGCGGTGAGCACCTGCCGCCCGGCCCACTGGCGGCACATCCGCTGGCCCTCGATCGCGCCGGAGGCGTCGGCGGGGAACACCACCCCGTCGTTGGAGTAGGCCTTGTAGATGATGCCGGTGGAGTCGTTCTTCATGAAGTGGCACGGGATGTCGAGGTGGTGGGTGATCAGGTTGGTTACCCGGTGCGCCGCCATCTCGTAGGACACCGAGAACACGTCCGCCAGGTCCTCGACCGCGAGGTTCTTGTGGTCCATTGACTCGCGCAGGAACGCGGTCGCCGTCTGCTCGGGGATGAGCATCGCGGCGGCGAAGTAATTGGACTCCACCCGCTGCCGCAGGAAGTCCGCGAAGTCCCGGGGCGCCTCGTGCCCCAGCACGAAGTGGCCGAGCGCCTGCAAGACGACCGCCTTGGGCGTGTGGCCGCCGACCGGCTCCTGCTTGACGTAGATGCGATGAAGCCGAAGGTCCGTGAGGGACCGAACGGACCGGGGCAAATCTCCCACGTACCGTACCTCGAACCCGTGGTGGCCCATGACGGACATGAGCATGCCCTGCGACAGCGGGCCGCCAATGTAATCGGCTCGAGATAGCGCCTCAGCGGCCTTGTGCTCGATGTCCGAGAAGTAGTTGCCCCGCTCGCGCATGTCCTCACGCAGCTTCGCGTTGGCGGCGCGCGCCTCCTCGGGGGTGCCGGTGGGCTTGGAGCGCTGCGCCCGCAACTCGGCGGCGAGGGCGACGATATGCTCAAGGACCTCGGTGGGGACCCGCGCGCCGGCCTTCAGGCTCGGCAGCCCCAGGGCCTTGTAGGACGGATCGCGCTGGGCGGTCTCCAGCGCGATCTCCAGCTGGGCGCGACGGCTCGGGGGCTGCTTCTTCAGCAACTCGGTCACCGGGACGCCGAGCGCGGCGGCCAACTGCTCCACCATGGACAGCTTTGGCTCGCGCTTGCCGTTTTCCAGCAGGGACAGCACCGAGGGAGCGCACCCGACTCGCTCGCCGAGGTCGGCGAGGGTCATGCCGTGCGCCCTGCGGAGGTGGCGCACGCGCTGGCCTAGTGTCGCTAGGTCTAGACCATTGGTCTCTACCAACTTCTTTGATTCTTTCATCGAGAAAAAAGATAGCACGTCTCGTTGCGTAAAAAAATCGATATATTCGTTACATTCACCCCTAGCCCGCTAGCCGCCCAGCCCGCACGCTGGAAGCACGCAGCGATGAGCCAGGCGATAGGCCCTGGAAACACGCGCTATCCCAGGGGCGACTCCTGGAACCCCCGGAAAGGCTTAACGATGGAAACGATCAGCCAGCTGGCGGCCAACCTGCGACAGGAGTGGGAGACCGACCCCCGCTGGGCGGGGATCGAGCGGACCTACAGCGCCGAGGACGTGATCCGGCTGCGCGGCTCGGTGCACCAGGAGCACACCCTGGCCCTGCGCGGCGCGAACCGGCTGTGGCAGCTGCTGCACTCGCAGGAGTCGGTGCGGGCGCTTGGCGCGCTGTCGGGCAACCAGGCCGTGCAGATGGTCAAGGCCGGGCTGAAGGCCATCTACCTGTCCGGCTGGCAGGTAGCGGCCGACGCGAACCTGGCGGGCCAGATCTACCCGGACCAGTCGCTGTACCCGGTCAACTCCGTGCCCGAGGTCGTGCGGCGGATCAACAACGCGCTGCTGCGCGCGGACCAGATCGCCTGGTCGGAATCGGACAACGGGCTGCGCGACGGCGACGGGCCGCACTGGCTCGCGCCGATCGTCGCGGACGCCGAGGCCGGCTTCGGCGGCGTGCTGAACGCGTTCGAGCTGATGAAGTCGATGATCGAGGCCGGCGCGGCCGGCGTGCACTTCGAGGACCAGCTGTCGTCGGAGAAGAAGTGCGGCCACCTCGGCGGGAAGGTCCTCATCCCGACCGGGCAGCACGTCTTGACCCTGACGGCCGCGCGCCTGGCCGCTGACGTCTGCGACGTGCCCGCGCTGGTGATCGCCCGCACCGACGCGCACGCCGCGACGCTGCTCACCTCCGATATCGACGTCCGCGACCGGGAGTTCGTGACCGGCGAGCGGACCGCTGAGGGCTTCTACCGGGTGCGCAGCGGGATGGCGCCGTGCATCGCCCGCGGCCTGGCTTTCGCGCCGTACGCGGACCTGCTGTGGATGGAGACCTCCACGCCTGACCTGGACGAGGCACGCGAGTTCGCCGAGGCGGTCAAGGCGGTCTACCCGGACCAGATGCTCGCCTACAACTGCTCGCCGTCCTTCAACTGGCGGGCGCACCTGGACGACGCCACGATCGCCAGGTTCCAAAGTGAACTGAGCCAGATGGGCTACCGGTTCCAGTTCATCACGCTGGCTGGTTACCACGCGCTCAACCACTCGATGTTCCACCTGGCCAAGGGCTACGCCGAGTCGAGCATGTCCGCCTACGTGGAGCTACAGCAGGCCGAGTTCGCCTCCGAGCCGGACGGCTACACCGCCACGCGCCACCAGCGGGAGGCCGGAACCGGGTACTTCGACCTGGTGACGCGGGCGATCAAGCCGGACGCGGAGACCGTCGCGCTGGCCGGCTCGACCGAAAGCGCGCAGTTCGCCGGCGCCCACTGAGTTTCCGATTCGCTGGGCTACGAGCTGAGAAATCGCTGAGAAGCGGTTTCCCATGGGCAGGGGCGGGTACTACGGCGTACCCGCCCCTGCCGATATTCTGTGCACGTGCGCATAGACAACCTGTTCAGGGCAATAGGGATATTCGCCGTCAAGTTCCGCTGGCCGATCGTCGTCTTCTGGATCGCCGCGGCAGTGGTGACCTCGATAGCTCTCCCGTCGCTCAGCAGCGCCGCCCAGGGGAACAACAGCGCGTTCCTGCCGGCGAGCGCCCCAAGCGAGCAGGCCCTGACGCTGGCCGCGCCCCTTGGGACCTCGAGCAACCAGACTCCCGTCCCCGTGGTGGTGGCACGCACGACCGGGCCGCTTACCGCGGCCGACCAAGCATGGATCAGCGGGCCGCTGACGACCGACCTCGGCCAGGTCGCAACCGTCGTGAAAGTCAGGGAACTCGCTCAGTCCGCTTTGAGCGCCAAGGTCACGGGGCAGGCCGCGCAGGTCCAGGTGCTGTCCAGCCTCTCCGGAGGCGGGAACGCCAACGCCACCACAAACCTCATTGACGGCCTGCGCGCCGCCATCACCAAGGCCGGTCCCCCGTCCGGGCTGCAGGTTCACCTCGCAGGCGACCTGGCCATCAACGTTGACCAGCAGAAGCAATCCGGCGGTACCGGCAACGCCGTTCAAGGCGTGACGCTCATCGTGATCATCGTCTTGCTGATGATCTTCTACCGGGCCATTCTCGCGGCCCTTCTCACGGTCATCCCCGCGTTCCTAGCGGTAGCCATCTCCGGGCCGCTGGTCGGCGAGGCCGCGCAGCACGGGCTGAAGGTCTCCTTCCTGGTCCAGATCCTGCTCATCGTCCTCATACTCGGCGCCGGGACGGACTACGGCCTGTTCCTGGTGTTCCGCATCCGAGAGCAGATGCGCCAGGGCGAGACGTCCAAGGAAGCGGTAGTCAACGCGGTGACCAAGGTCGGAGAGTCAATCACGTTCTCCGCGCTCACCGTCATCGCGGCGCTGCTGTCGCTGCTGGCCGCGACGTTTGAGATCTACTCCAACCTCGGCGTTCCGCTGGCGATCGGCATCGCCGTGATGCTGCTCGCGGGCCTCACGCTGACCCCAGCGCTGTTCGCGATCTTCGGCAAGGCGGCGTTCTGGCCGTCGAGGTACCAGCCTAGCCAGGCCAAGACCGGGTTCTGGGGCGCCATCGCGATCCGCGTCGTGCGGCGGCCCGCGGTCGCGCTCGCGATCGGCGTGGTGGTCTTCGGCGCGCTGGCGACGTTCGTGACCAGCTACGTGGGCGGTGGCTTCGGCGGTTCGATCTCCGCCCCGGCCGGAAGCGACTCGGCGGCCGGGACGGCCCTGCTGTCGAAGTACTTCCCGGCCACCGCGGCGAACCCCACGCAGCTCATCTACAAGCTCTCCGCGCCCGTATGGGACAACCCCGCGCCGCTGGTGGCCGCCGAGCAGCAACTCAAGTCCAGCGGCCTGTTCACCGGCATCACCGGGCCGCTCAATCCCATCGGGTCCTCCGGGCTCACTGCGGCCCAGTACTCCCAACTGCACGCTGGGCTGACCGCCGTGGTGGGGTCCGGCCCGCTGCCCGCCACGGAGCCGGCGGCGCTGGCCAGCAAGGTGCCCGCCCCCGACTATCAGCTGTACCGGGCGAGTGAGCAGTACGTGTCGGCGGACGGGACGACCATCCAGTTCCAGGTCGGACTCACGGCAGGTGACCCGTCGACCACACCCGCGATGAACGCGGTCCCGGCGGTGCGCGCCGAGACGGCAACCGTGGGCGCGACACTGCACGCGACCGCGAACGGAGTCTATGGCGAGGCTCCGGCCTTCTACGACGTGAACTCGACCTCCAACAGCGACCTCGGGCACGTCATCCCGATCGCGATCATCGTCATCGGCATCCTGCTCGCGCTGGTCATGAGGTCACTGGTCGCGCCGCTGTACCTGATCGCCTCGGTCGCGATCTCCTACTTCGCGTCGCTCGGCGCGTCCGTGTTGATCTTCATCAAGGTCGAGCACCACTCCGGCATCACGTTCATCCTGCCGTTCCTGCTGTTTATCTTCCTGCTGGCGCTTGGTGAGGACTACAACATCCTGGTGATGACCCGGATCCGGGAAGAGGCCCACAAGCTACCCCTCCGGCAGGCGGTCTCCAAGGCCATCGGCGTCACCGGCACCACCGTGACCTCGGCGGGCGTCGTGCTGGCGGCGACCTTCGCGGTCTTCGCGGTGGTCGGCTCCAAGGGAGCGGGCGGCGACCAGGTCCGCGACATGGGCGTCGGCCTGACGCTTGGCATCTTGATGGACACGTTCGTGGTCCGCACCATCCTCGTGCCCTGCACCTGCGTGCTGCTCGGCCGGTGGAACTGGTGGCCGTCGAAGCTAACCGTCGACACTCCGGACTCCGACCTGGTCAGCGCGTCAGCGGCTGCCTTGGGCCTGGTTTCCCCGCAGTCTTCGCCGGACAAGAGCACCGAAGTATCCCCCTCGGTGCCACCCGAGCGCAAGCATTCTCTAGATTAGCGTTGGACATGCCGGGCGGGGTGCTGGCCTTATCGCTTCTCGACCGGGAGACTCGTGCGGGAAGTGGTTCGGCCGGGAAGGGACGCCGATGCAGGAACTGCGCTTCGTCGCGGTGAGCGAGGACGGTAGCTACGCCGTGCTCGCCATACCGGGACGAAGCGCGCGTTTTACCTTGCCGATCGATGAACGACTCCGGGCAGTCGCGCTTGGCCAGACCTCGCGGCTCGCCCAGTACGAAATCGAAGTGGAGAGTCCCTTGCGACCCAAGGAGATCCAGGCACGCATCCGCGCCGGGGAGACTGCGGAGGAGATCGCCGACGCGGCTGGGCTTCCGGTCGAGCGGGTGCGCTGGTTCGAAGGACCCGTCCTCGCTGAGCGTGCCTATATCGCGACCCAGGCGCAGGCTGCTTCGGTTCGTCGCCCGGGCGACTCCGCACCCGGACCTCGGCTCAGCGAGGTCGTGCCCGACCGGATCTCCACTGCGGGTGGCGACCCGCAGGACGCGGAATGGGACTCTCGCAAGCGTGGCGACGGCAACTGGCAGGTGTCGGTGACGTTCACCTCCGGTGGCCGACTTCATGTGGCCGAGTGGGTCTTCGACCCTCGCCGACGGCACGTCTCACCCGTCGACGAGTGGGCCGAGCGGCTCTGCCTGCCTGAGTCTGATCTTCCGCCACTCCCGGTGAGCATGCCTGGCGAGGCTACCGTGACGCCCCTGGCACCGCGCCTTGGCGCGGTGGCGGGCGGCGGCATGGGATTCGGTGGCAGCGGGATCCCTGGTGGCATTGGCTCAGGTGGTGCGGGCTCTGGCGGCGTCGCCGCAGGCGGGGCCGGCTCCGCACCCGGCAGCTACGGCCCCGTCGGCAACGGGGCCGGCGGCTACGGTCCGACTGGGTCTGCCGCGAGCGGCACGCGCTTTCGCCAGTACGGCGAGCGAAGCGCGCCGGAGTGGCCAGCTAGCGACCGCCCGGCTGCCTATGAGCGTCGCTCAGGGTATGACCGTCCGGCGCCGGAGCCATATGCCACGCAGCGGCCTGACCCGGAACGTCCGTCTTATGAGGACTCCGCGAGCTACGAGCGTCCCGTCGGCTACGGCCCGCAGCCACCGACGTCCTACGCCCCGCCAGCCGCCTACGCTCAGCCTCCGCGTCCACCACAGCCGCCCGCGCACACCCTGCTGCCTGGCCACGGGCTGGTTCCGATGTGGGATCCGCCCACCTGGAACCCGAACCCGGAACCCGTCCCGCCGCACGCGACCACTCCCCCGGCTGATGTTTCCTCGTCGGCTGGCTCTTCATCGCCGGGCGGCCCTTCATCACCGGGCGGCCCTTCATCACCGGGCGGCCCTTCAACGCCGGGTGCGGAGAGCTTTTCCCCGGAGCAGGCGGCCGGCAGCGCGGAGCAGGCGCCCCGGGTGGAGCTTGCCTTCGAGGACCCGGATCCCATCCTCGCGCCGCCAGCCCGGGTCGACCGAACCATCCGGGCCGAGCAGCCACAGGACCCAGCTGACGAGTGGCAGGCCTCCGCCACCCCTACCCTGGCACCTTCCGCCTTTGTGCCCTACTCGGTCGCCGAGTCCCCCGTGAGGCAAGCTCCGCTCCCCGCACCGGATCTTCCACGGGCACCAGAGCCGGTAGCGCAGTCGGCAGCCGCACAGCAGGGCCTCGTCGCCTCGCCGGTCCCAGCCGCACCGGATGCCGTCCAGCCACCCCCTGCCGCACAGGCCGTGCTCGTACCCGCGGCCACGCCAGCGTCCGAAATCCCTGCCCCCGCGCAGGCCACGACAGCCGCCCAGGCAACGCTGACCACCCAGGCGGCGGCACCCAGCCAGGCCACCTCGGTCACGGCTGCCCCTGCGGCGCCCCCGGTCACACCAGCCCCCGCCACGCTAGTCATTGACCCAACACCAGCCACGCAGACCATTGCGGACCCCCCGGTCACACCAAGCGCCGACGTCCCGGCGACTGCGGAGATCGCCGCAGCCGAAGCGGCTGCGGCGTCAACCGTCACTCCGGCAGCAGAGTCCGAACTGGCGCCCGACGCACCTGCTGCATCCAGGCCGGTAGCACAGCCTGACCCTGTCGCTGAGGTTGCCGCAGCTGCTGAGGCCACTGCGGTCGCGCCGGTGACTGCCGACACGGTAAGCACCCTCCCCACCGAGGCTGCTCTGCTAACTAAGACCGCTCCGGCCGGTGAAGCCGCTTCCGCAATCGAGCCCGTTTCCGCGACCAAGACAGCGGTTGCTGAGCCCACTGCGGCTGCTGAGGTGACTGCGATTGCTGAGATGACTGCGATTGCTGAGGTGACTGCGGTTGCTGAGGTGACTGCGATTGCTGAGGTGACTACCGAGTCTGGAGCGACCGAGACTTCTCAGGAGACGGACGTGGTCCCCAAGACGCCGGAGGCGGCCGAGCCAGCGAAGGCACCGGAGCCCGAGCAGCCGCCCGCCGAAGACCAGCAAGCCCGGCCGCGGCCTGCCAAGGGCCCCAAGTCAAAGGGTCGCCGTTCGTCGGTCCCGTCGTGGGACGAGATCATGCTCGGCAGTTCTCGCCAGCGCGAGTAGCCAACCCGCCTGAGGTGTGCCAAGGTGCTCCGGTTGCTGGGAGCGGTGCAACTCGCGGTGATGCTGCCAGCAGCCTCTGACACGATAACCCGCTGGCGTCACCGTGCCGTTACCCGTTGCGGCTCGGTGACGCCACCGCACCACTACCGTCCGGGCTCGGTGACGCCACCGCACCACTACCGTCCGGGCTCGGTGGCACATGCGCGCCGCCTATGACGACCCGATGGCGCAGTTGCGGCAGAACAGCCGCGACCCGATGGCGCAGTTGCGGCAGAACAGCCGCGACCCGATGGCGCAGTTGCGGCAGAACAGCCGCGGCTCGATGGCACAGCCGAGCCAGAACAGCCGCGACCCGATGGCACAGTTGCGGCAGAACAGCCGCAGCTCGATGGCGCAGTTGCGGCAGAACAGCCGCGACCCGATGGCGCAGTTGCGGCAGAACAGCCGCGACCCGATGGCGCAGTTGCGGCATCACGGTTGCGGGTGGAGATGGCTCGCGCTGGCGTGGGGGGGGCAGGGTTATGGTGTCTGTTTGAGGCTGAAGCCCCAGTTGAGGACCTTGGCCGCGTCCTGCGCGCCGGCGTTGGGGCCGGTGGCGGGGCTGCCCATGACGACGCCGATGAGGGTGCGGCCATTGCGGATCGCCTCGAAGAGGAGGCAGTGCAGGGCCACGTCGGTGTAGCCGGTCTTGATGCCTACCGCGCCGCGGTAGCTGCTGATGAGGGCATCGTCGTTGCCCCACCAGTGGGCATCGTGGCCGTCGCCTTTCGCCAGTGTGTAATAGCGCGTGTCGACGATCGAGCGCAGCAGCGGCAGCTTCATCGCCGCCTGCCCCAGCAGCACCAGGTCGGCGGGCGTCGAGTAGGTGGATGTCTCGGTGGGATACGGCAGCCCGTCGGGCGAGGCGAAGTGCGTGTGCAGCATCCCGAGCTTGACTGCCTCCGCGTTCATCTTCGCGATGAACTCGCTCAGGCCTGGGCCGTAGGTGGTCGCCAGGGTGTACGCGGCGTCGGCACCTGACTGAAGCAGTAGCCCGTACAGCAGCTCGCGGACGGTAAGGACCTCACCGGGCACCAGGTCGTCGCTGGCCGCACCGTACTTCGCGACGTAGTTGAGGACGGCCTTGGGGATGGTGACCTTGCGGTCGACGTCCCCGGCGGTAATCACCAGGTACGCGGTCATCACCTTGGTGATGGACGCCATCGGGCGCTCGGTGTTCAGCCCCTTGCTCCACAGAATCTGCCCAGTGGTCGCGTCTTCGAGCACTCCCGACTTGGCCTTCACGCCCTTCGGCGTCCCGGTGACCGCGATGTCAGGGACCGGCGTGGCGGCCGGGGTGGCCGACGCGGCCGGGATCTTCGCCGTTGCCGCCCGCGCGGCCGGGGTGGTTGCGCCGGCGGCGTAGTCCGCGCCGACCCCGGACGAGCAGGCCGCGAGCGATCCGCCGAGGACGATGGTCAGGCCCACGACCAGGATCCTCCAGACGACCGGGACCCGAACGGCTGACAGGCGGCGCATGGTGCTCCGAGGGAGTAGACAACAGGGACGCTCCAGGGTGCGGGCACGGCGAGCGGGTCATCGAGTCGCCGACGGGGCTAACCGGCCAGCGAGATCGTATGCGCTCATCGGGGCATATTTCAGAAGAACGCCGTAAAAGGCTGCTGTCAGCCACAACAGGTGCACGTAACGAGATCTTCATCAAATTCGGAGGGGTTCCACGGTTGAGCCCAGCTTTACGCCTCGGTATATCTGGTGCTCGTGAACACAGGGACACTTACGGTACTGGCCGCGCGATCAGCGGCCCTCGCGATAACCGCCGCCGCCCTCACCATCGGCGGCCCTGCACGGGCGAGCACGACCACCGCCGCGACCGCGGGCATCACGCCGGCGGCCTCAACCCCGCTGTGTACCGCGCCCGCAAAGTACGCGGCGCTGGCCGCGAAGCTGTCGAAGGACATCACGGCGGCCATGCACGGGCGCCATGGCCACATCGCCGTCCGCGTCGAGGATGTGCGCACGGGGGTGGAGTGCCGGTACAACGAGGGGTCCCGTAGCCATTCCGCCAGCGTGATGAAGGTGACGATCCTGGCCGCCTTGCTGTACTGGCACCAGCAGACGCACACGTCGCTGTCAGCGACCGAAAAGTATGAGGCCACGCTAATGATCGAGCAATCGGACAATGACGCGGCCACGTACCTGTGGGACGAGCTCGGCGAGTCCCGGGTCCGGAATTTCCTGAAGGCGGCGACGATGACCGAGACCCAACTCGACCCCTCGGGTGCCTGGGGCCTCACCAACATCACCGCGCGTGACGAGCTTCAGCTGATCCGGCTGCTGACCGAGTCCAACTCAGTGCTGACCAAGTCCTCGCGCGCCTATGAGCTGAACCTGATGAACCACGTGATTCCGTACGACTATTGGGGAATCACGGCGGGCGTGCCGAGCGGGCTGAGCGTTTACGTGAAGAACGGCTGGCTGCCCGACCCGACGCTGTGGGTCATCAACAGCATCGGCGCGATCGAGGGCCACGGGCGCGACTACAAGATGGCTGTGCTCACCTACGACAACCCGTCGGAGCAGTACGGCATCGACACGATCCAGGCTATCGCCGAGGTCACCAACCGTGATTTGAACGCCGGACTGGCGAAGGCCGGGACGCCGCTCGCGGCGGTTACTCTCCCTCCCGCCTTGCAGGGACAGCCGGACGAGGTTCTCCCCGCTGGAGCGCATTGACCGGGGCAGTCGTGTCCGAAGCTTCGGCGGCGCGATGGGGCACAACAGGCTTGTTCCCCATCGCGTCGCGGAAGACCAGCCAGCGCATGCAGCAGTACAGGAACACCCCCTCGCAGCAGGCGGCGAGGATCCGGGCGAGCTGGTACTCCAGGCCAAGCGCGAGCAGGCCCTCGAAGACGCCGAGGAGGAACACGAGGTAGTTGACCGCGAAGATCGCGATGGACAGCGGGACCTGGGTGCCCAGCGAGCCGTGCGAGCGGAAGTTGAGCACCCTGTTTACCGCATAGCTCACCAGGGACGCGATGGCGTAGGACAGCGTCACCGCGACCGGCGGGATCACCTTGAGGACGCCGTGGAAGACGGTAAGCAGCCCCAGGTCAATGCAGAACGTGCACAGGTTGATGAGCACGTAGCCGAGTACGTTGGGCGGAACAACCTCAGCAAGGCCAAAAGGGAGCCGCCTGGCGGCAGCGGCCATCGCGGTCGCGAACCACTGCCCTGGAGCTTCACGTGACATGAACCCATTGTGCCCCGCCCGGCGAACGCGGAGGTAACCAGGCGGACCAGCGCGCGACCGGCCGGGCCGGACGTGTTTCAGCCAGGCTTACGGAGATAGGATCAGTACCGGGTCGCCCCCGGGCCTGGCGGACCCCCACTTGTTCACCTTTCCCTAGGAGTCCCATGACCGTGCTGGTAGACCCACCGCCTCGGGGTCGCCCGGGCAGGGGACCTGCCGCCACGGTGAGGGCGCAACGGCAGTCGGTGATGTCACCGGAGCACGCTGCGGTGCCCGAGGCCGCCGCGAAGCTGGCCGAGCCGCCGATCAGTGGCGGCAAGGTCGAGGCGATGATGGGCCAGATCATCAAGGTGCTGGCCCACAGCCCGCTGGCCCGCCCGCTGCCAGCGGTGACGCTAACCGCGCTGGGCCTGCTCGGGGTGGCTTTCGTGGGCCTGTGCGCGACCGCGCCGCGCCCGAGCATCGCCAGTCCCCCGGTCCTGCTTCCGCTGACCGACCTGGCCCATCGGGCCGGCGCGCCGCACCTGAGCATCAGCGAGTCCAACGTCATCATGTACCTGTCCATCGGGCTGTGCTGCCTGGGCCTGGCGATGATGCTGTGGGCCAACAGCCACCTCGGCTGGTCACCGAGCCCGCGCAAGGTCTTCGCTGTGGCCGCGGGCGCGATCGCGGTCCTGGTCAACATCACGCCGGTCGGCTCGGGGGACATCGCCAGCTACGCGGCCTACGGGCGGATCGCGGCCCTCGGGATGAACCCGTACACCTTCGTGCCAGCCCGTCTCGGCCACGCCAGCCCGTACCCGGCGATCATCAACCCGATGTGGCGGTATACCCCGTCGGTGTACGGCCCCATCGCCACCTGGACGCAGACGCTCGCTGCCCTGATTGGCGGCACCCGTCCGTGGCTGACGATCTGGGTGCTGATGATGATGATGGCGATGGCATTCCTCGCCACTGGCTACGTACTGATGCGGACAGCCGACAACCCTGTGCGCGCGTCGCTCATGTGGGTGGCCAACCCGCTACTGATCGTCGAGCTCGTCATGGGCGGGCACCTGGACGCGCTGCTCGCGCTGGCCGCGATCTGCGCGATCGTGGCGTCGCGGCGGACGAAGACGGTACGCAATGACATCCTTGTCGGCGTGCTCGTCGGCATCTCCGGCGGCATCAAGATCAACGCCGTGTACGTGGCGGCGGCCATCGCGATTCCGCTGCTCCACGACCGGGACTGGAAGCGCCTGCTGCGCACGATGTCCATCGCCGGGGTCACGGCGGCGGCGCTGTACTACTTCAGCTGGGGCTTCGGCGCGCTCAGCCCGCTGCGCAACGCCTCCAAGATGGTCATCTCGCCCACCATCTGGCGACTGCTTCAGGTGTGGTGCCAGCAGATCAACCCGCACAGCCATGACACGGTCACCACGATTATCGGCTTCTCGTGGCCGCCGCTGATGCTCGCGCTCGCCTGGTACCTGTACAACCGGCTGTCGCCGGACGTGCCAACGGTCGTCGCGGCCACCTGCGCGCTGACGTTCGCCTGGGTGATCGCCGAGTCCTGGTCGCTGCCCTGGTACACCTCCATCGCGTGGGTGACGCTGGCACTGCTCCCCCGCAACTCCCTGACCCGCTGGCTGACGCTGGCCACCGGAGCGCTGGCGCTGGTGCACTTCAACGGCGGCTGGCTGGAGAACACGTCGGTCGGCCCGACCCCGTAACGCCGGGCCGGGCTCGGTGCCTGACTTGCCCGCGGCGTCAGGGCCGTCGGCGTGGTGATCGCGGCCGGCCGATCATCAAAGTCTGATACGTCCCCGTCAGCACCTGGCCGACACTACATCATCGGGGCCAGACCGGATCTGGGTCTAGACTTGGCGCCCATGGCGCCCGGTTCCGCCTTCCGCCAAGCCCGTCCCCACTGAGCGAGTTCACCATGGCGATGTCTTCATCGACGAGTACGCCTGGCTGACCGACCCGAAGGACCCGGAGACGATCGCCTACCTGGAGGCGGAGAACTCCTACACCGAGTCCCTGACTGCTGGACTAGCCGGTTTGCGGGCCGAGATATTCAGCGAGATCAAGGCAAGGACGCAAGAGACGGACCTGTCCGTTCCGTATCGAAAGGGCAGTTACTGGCGCTATACACGCACCGTTGAGGGGCAGCAGTACCCGCTGTACTGCCGGCGGGCGGTGCGGGACGGGGAGGTCACGCCGCCCATCCCGGCCGATGGCCAGCCCCTGGACGGCGAGGAGGTGCTGCTCGACGGGAACGCGGTGGCCGAGGGCAAGGGGTTCTTCTCGCTGGGCGCGTACGCGGTCAGCCCGGACGACAAGCTACTGGTGTACTCGACCGATTTCTCGGGCGACGAGCGGTTCACGCTGCGGGTCAAGGACCTGGTGACCGGGCAGGACCTGCCCGATGAGGTGCCGAATACGTTCTACGGGATCGCCTGGTCGCTGGACGGCACGTCACTGTTCTACGTCACCGTGGACGACGCATGGCGACCGTACCGGGTCTGGCGGCATGCCGTCGGCACCCCGGCGTCCGACGACGTGATCGTGCTCGAAGAGCCCGACGAGAAGTTCCGGGTGGGCGTCGGGCTGTCGCGCAGCGAGCGGTACATCTTCTTCCACGTGGGCAGCACGCTGACCAGCGAGTGGCACGTCCTGGACGCCGCCGACCCGACGGGCGACCTCACCGTGATCGCGCCGCGCCGCCACGGCGTGGAGTACGACATCCAAGACGCCACAGACCGGCTGCTGGTGCTGCACAACACGGGCGACGCTGAGGACTTCGAGCTGGCGACCGCGCCGCTGCCCGGGTCCGGGGACACCACCAGGTGGACGCCGTTGATCCCGCACTCGCTGGGCACCCGACTGCTCGACGCGGTGGCGTTCGAGGAGTACACGGTGGTGTACTTCCGCCGCGACGGGATGACTGGCCTGCGCGTCCTGCCCGCCGCGTCCGGCCCTGGGGATGCCGGGCGCGACATCGCCTTCCCCGAGCCGATCTACACGGTGGGGCCGGGCGCGAACCCCGAGTTCTCGACGTCCACGTTCCGTCTCAGCTACGCCTCGATGGTCACGCCCGGCTCGGTCTACGACTGCGACCTGGCGACCGGCGAACTGACGCTGCTCAAGCAGCAGGCGGTGCTCCCGTCGCCGTCAGGCGTGCCGTTCTCCTGCGGGGACTACGAGCAGCACCGTGAGTGGGCAACCGCCGCCGACGGGACGCAGGTGCCGATCTCCGTCGTCTGCAAGAAGGGGACGCCTCGCGACGGGTCCGCCCCGTCCGTTCTGTACGGGTACGGCAGCTACGAGCACTCCACCGACCCGGGCTTCTCGATTGCCCGGCTGTCGCTGCTGGACCGGGGCTTCGTCTTCGCCATCGCGCACGTCCGGGGCGGCGGCGAGATGGGCCGGTCCTGGTACAACCATGGCAAGATGCTCGCCAAGCGCAACACGTTCACCGACTTCGTCGCCTGCGCGTCGCACCTGGTGGCCACGGGCTGGACGTCGCCCTCGCGACTGGTGACGCGCGGCGGCTCGGCTGGCGGGCTGCTGATGGGCGCGGTCGCCAACCTGGCACCCGCGCAGTTCGCCGGGATCGTGGCGCAGGTTCCGTTCGTGGACGCGCTCAACACGATCCTCGACCCGTCGCTGCCGCTGACGGTTGGGGAGTGGGAGGAGTGGGGCGACCCACTGCACGACCCCGACGTGTACGCCTACATGAAGTCATACACTCCGTACGAGAACGTGGCGCCGGTGGCCTACCCCGCCATTTTCGCCCTCACCAGCCTGAACGACACTCGCGTTTACTATCACGCCCGCCAAGTGGATAGCCCGACTGCGCGCTACCGCGCGAGGTGGCCCGTTCCTGCTGAAGACCGAGATGGAGGCTGGCCACGGCGGCCGCAGCGGTCGCTACGACGCCTGGCAGGAGGAGGCTCTCGTCCTCGGCTGGATCATAATGACCGCCACCGGCAGTGCTACAACGAAAGCCTAAGGCCCTATCGAGCCAGTCGAGGAAGCCCTGCCGCAGGGCCTCAGCGGCTAGCTCACGGGCCGCGGCCGTTTGCAGCGCCGCCAATGCCGAGTCGATGAAGGGGCGCAGGCCGGGGTGCCCCTGGCCGGTGTACTCGCGGGCCTGCAGCAGCAGGTCGATCTTGTCCGCGTCGCGGGCGCACCGGGCTTCTGGCGTCTGCCTTGCCTCATACTCCGCGACAGCCGCCGAGACAAGGTTCGCGAGGGCTGCTGGAAGCCGTGCTACCTGGGCGGACGTGACCTCGGCATTCGAAGCCGGGGTGACGTACTTCTTGGTGAGGTGGGACAGGTCCGTAGTCCGGGTCTCCTGCGAGTCGTGCCACAGCGCCAGGAACGCGGCGCGCTGCGGATCGGCCCCTTCCATGACCGCGATGACGGCGGCGATGACACTGGCCCGGTAGCAGTGATCGGCGACCGACTCGGCCCAGGCACCCCGGCAGTCAGCCATCCGGTCCGCGGATAGCGCTTGAGCTGCCCGATCTCATACAGGAAAGCCGTGATGTCCCGCGTCTGCTCACTCACGCTTGACACGGTATCGCGGGCGGCTGCCGGTGCCGAAGCGGGAGCTTTTGCATTACTCGCCGCTGGCCGCCGCGTCACCGGCGTGCGCTGCTGCTGACCCCTGGCCGGCGCTGCGGTCGGGCGCTGCTCTAGTCTCCATTTCAGATTCTTCGCGGCAGCGCGCCGCTTCTTGGCCGAGTGTCTGGGAAGCGAGTCTCATATGTTTTCCCGAGTGCGGGCGCTCGTTGCCGGGTATCCGGAACTGGCCACGGTGCTGGCGGCGGCGGCCACTGGGCTGGCCGCCGCGTCGCCGCTGGCGTGGCTCGCCAGTCATCAGGGCATCAACGTCGCCCTCGCGGCGCTCGTGTTCGCGACCGCGGTGACAATATCGCCCGCTGCCCTGGGCCGGATCGCGACCGCGTGGCGGTCGCTAGCGCTGGCGCTGCTCGTCGGCGTTTCCGTCTTGCCCGCGCTATCTTGGGCCGTCGCCCAGATCGCCCCGGCCGGGCCGCTGCGAGACGGGCTGGTGACCATGGGGCTGGCCCCATGCGAGATCGCGTCGGTCGCGACCACGGCGATGGCCGGCGGCGAGGCCGCGCTGTCGGCTGGGGTGCTCATCGGGTCGACGCTGACGACAGTGATCTTCGCCGGGCCGATCCTGCGCCTGGAGGCAGTGTCGTCGGGGGCAGGGCACGGGACGGTCTCGCCGGGCGCCATCATCGCCAACCTCGCGGTCGTGGTGGCGCTGCCACTCGCGGCCGGGATCTTGCTGCGTGCCCGTGTCCCTTCCGTCGCCCGCTACGAGCAGCCAGCCCAGACGACCGCGCTGGTGACGGTGGCACTGCTGGTGGCGCTCATCGCCGCCGAGGTGCACGTGTCTGCCGGGTACCTGCCGGTGGCGGCGGGGCTGGTGTCGTTCTGTATCGGCTCAGCTGCCATCGGGTGGGTACTGGGCCTGCGGTCGGGGCGGCCCGCCCGGGCGGCCCTGCTGTTGACCACCTCGATGCGGGACTTCGCGATCGCGGCGGGACTGGCGGTGGCCGCCTTCGGCACGGCCGCCGCCGCGCCGCTAGGCCTTTACGGGGTCGTTGTGCTGGTCTGGGGCACCGCTGCCGCTGGATACCTTCGCGCGCGCAGCGCCCGGCAGCCACAGGGACAGCAGCACGGCGACGGCGGAGAAGCCGACGGACCACCAGGACGCGACGTGGAACGCGTCGGCTAGCGCGGCGATCGCGCCCTCCAGGCGCTCAGCCCAGAGGATGTACGCAATGGTCCACAGCTGTTGTTATTGCAGCAGTGGTGGACCGTCGCGTACAAGATGGCGCGACAGCAGCGGCGCCATTGCTGTCGCGGAGATCTCGCTCGGGACGCTATGCCCGGCCGGTGGGCTTGAAGGTTGCGGCGAAGCGGTGCCAGGCTTGCGGCGCGAGCTCGAGGGGGTCACGACCTACTCGATTGGCTCTGCGGGCCAGAGGCTGGGGAGGTTGACGACGATCGCCTCCTGGGTGCTGCGGGCGATGACGACGACGGCTTCGGCTCCCCCAGGGTTCTCCTCGCGGTGCGGGACGTAGGGCGGGACGAAGATGTAGTCGCCGGGCCTGGCGTCCAGGCGGACTTCCTTGTCGCCCTCGGCGAAGACGAACGACGGGGTGCCCGACACTACGTAGATCGCGGTCTCGGACTCCCCGTGGTGATGGTCGGCGGACTTGACCCCGGCGGCGACGTGGGTCTGGCCCATCCACAGCTTCTGCGAGCCGACGGTCTTGCCGGAGATCGCCTCCCGCCGGGTCATGCCGGAGGTCTGGGTGGTGTCACCGATGACGTCCTCGCCCTTGATGCGGGACAGGGGCCGGTGCCAGTGATCTTCACTCATGAGTCTCAACCGTAACGACCGGGCGCCAGGGTTTCCACCACCGCCCGGCCGCGGGCCACGGACCGGCCAGATTCAGGTCCTCCGGGCGACCACGTACCCCTGAGGCGATCCCTCCTGCCCCTCGGCAGGGACCCGCGCGGCCTTGAACATGGTCGCCTGGCGGAGCTTGAAGCCAAGCTGCTCATACACCCGGATCGCGTTGACGTTCGTCGCGACGGCGTGCAGGAAGGGGATCTCGCCGCGCTCCCGGATGCCGGCCGCGATGGCGAGCATCAGGCGGGAGGCGAAGCCGTGACCACGCCAGGCCTCGTCGGTGCACACGGCGCTGATCTCGGTGTAGCCGTCCAGGTGCAGCCGCTCCCCCGCCATGGCCACCAGCGCTCCCTCCCGGCGGATGCCGAGGTAGGTGCCGAACTCGATGGTCCGCTGCTGGAACGGGCCCGGCTTGGTTCGCGCCACGAGTTCAAGCACCTCCGGCACGTCGTCTGGACCTAGGCGGACGATCTCCTCGTCGGCTGGCACGTTCCGCCCTACCGCGTCGGTGGCGACCAGTTGCACGCCCTCGGCGCTCCAGGCCTGCTCCCAGGCTTGCGGGAAAGGGATCCGGGTCATGGCCAGCGTCACGACGCCGCCGGCCCGGCCAGGGCGGCGGCATCGGCCCAGTCCTGCTCGGTCGGCTCGCCGGGCATCCCGTAGAACGGGCAGAAGTGTGGCTGGAAGCGCAGCACCCGGCCCTTTCGCTCCGCGAAGCCCGCCTGCGGGCCGTTCAGGGCGGACCAGGCCGGGTTGTCGAGTAGGTCGTCCTGCTTTGTCACGCTGCAACAATATGCCACACGAGGATCCCTGGCATGTGGCACCGGCACGACCTTCGAGGCGGCCTGATCTCTACTAGTCAAATGCTACTGGTCAAACAGGGCGCTCACGGACTGGCCATCGTGAGTGCGGCGGATTGCCTCCGCCAGGGCCGGCGCGACCGACAGCACGGTCAGCTTGGAGTCCGTCACCGGGACCGGGACCGAGTTGGTGCAGACGATCTCTGAGACGTCCTCCTGGGCGGCCAGCTTCTCCAGCGCGCTGTCGGCGAACAGGCCATGCGTGCACGCCACGCTGATCGACCGAGGCTCCTGCCTGCGCAGCACCGACAGCAGCTCGATGACCGTCGTCCCGCGGGCGATCTCGTCGTCCATGATGATCACGTCCCGGCCCGCGACCTCGCCGATGATCGAGGCGATCGCGACCTTCGAGTCACTGAACCGCTCCTTCGACCCGGCGGCCACCGGCACCCCGATGCGGCGGGCGAACGCGGCGGCGTCCTTAGCGTAGCCGAGGTCCGGTGAAAGCACCACGGCGCGCGACAGGTCCCGCTGGCGGAAGTGCGCCGCCAGCTCACGCTGCGCGTGCAGGTGATCAACCGGCACCGAGAAGAAGCCGTGCACCTCCGGCGAGTGCAAGGTGAGCGTCAGCACCCGGCTGATCCCGGCCGTCACCAGCAGGTCCGCGACGAGCCTGCCGCCGATCGAGATGCGGGGCGCGTCCTTCTTGTCCGAGCGCGCGTAGGAGTAGTGCGGCATCACGGCGGTCACCCGGGCGGCGGACGCGCCCCGCGCCGCGTCGGCCATCAGCAGCAGCTCGACCAGATTTTCCTGCACCGGCCGGACCAGCGGCTGGATGAGGTAAACGTCACGCTCCCGGCAGTTGGCCTGAAGCTGCACTTGCAGACAGTCGTTGGCGAACCGGGTGATCTCCACCGGACTGCGCGACACGCCCAGATGCGAGCAGATCTCATCAGCCAGGTACGGGTGCGCGCTGCCCCCGAAGATGACGATCTCCGCATTCACTGCCGTCTCCCAACTCTCGTGTGCACTACCCGGGGATGACACCTTACCTGCCTGGCACGGCCCGTTATGGACCACCGGAAACGCAAACGTATCGCCCGCGCGGCGCCAGTTCCCCGGCGGAGCCCGTCGGCGAGCTCCGCCGGAACGGCAAGGCCACCAGGCATGCACTACCCTCAGTAGCATGGAAAGTCCTAATCCAGGAGACACCGTCCTAGCGGGTGGTCCAGTGCCTGTGGACACCACCGCGACCCTGGATGGCGCGGCGACAGTGGGCGACGCGGTGACTACAGGAGTCGCCGTGCCCCCGGGGGTTGCCCCGCCTGTCGAGGTCCCCGCGCAGGATGGCCCGATCTGGCGGTTCCTCATCTCGCCGAGGTGGCTGCTTTGGCACCTCACCGCAGTCGTGGGCTTTTGGGGAATGCTGTGGCTTGGTGACTGGCAGTACCACCGGGCAGTTAGCGGCAACGGCCTGAGCTGGGCGTACACCTTCGAGTGGCCATTGTTCGCCGGCTTCGGCGCGGTCTTCTGGGCCAGAACGATCCGAGATGAGTTCCGCATCCGCCGCGCGGGCCTGGACCCGAACCTGGAGCGGGCAGGCGTAGAGGTCGGCATCCAGCTCCCTGCCGGGCTGGGCATGGAGCAGGCCGGAGCCTACATGGGCGGCGCCCCGGGAGTCGCCCAGTGGACCGGGGCCGCCAGGTCCGAGCCGGTGCTCGCCAGCGCCTGGCGCGGGGACATCGTGCGCGCCGCCACCGAATGGGCTGCCGACCCCGAGGTCGCGCAGTACAACATCTACCTGGCCAAGCTGGGCGCCAAGGACGAGGTCAAGAAACGGGCCAGCGCCAAGGACCGCAAGTAGCATCGACTAGCAGACTGAGCAGATAGGAAGACCCCGCCATGCACGCAGCTGTCCTGCGCTACCGGGTGATGGCATTCACGACTGGTGTGCTGATCATCGTGCTGTGCTTCGTCGGCATCCCGCTGCAGTTTGCCTTCCACCATCCGGCGGTCGTTGAGTACGTCGGCCAGGTCCATGGCCTTTTGTACATCGTGTACATGATCATGGCCTTCCTGCTCGCCCTGAAGCTGCCGATGCGGCTGCTCAGCTGGCAGACGTTCCTGCTCCTGCTGGCTGGCACGATCCCGGTGATGACGTTCGTCGTCGAGCGCTGGATAACCCGCCGGTACATCGCCCCAGCCCTCGCCGCCGTGGCTGAGCCCGCCTCCGTCAAACCAGCCAAGGTGCGATCCTAAGAGCGTGGAGCACGGCGTGAGCAGCCACTACTTCGAGGCCCAGCCGACGGCGGCGCACCGCCCTGGGCAAGTCCGGGTTGTGCTGCCCGACGTGTACCTGGAACTGGAAACCGACTCTGGGGTGTTCTCCCCCGGCCGCCTCGACCCGGGCACCCGGCTGCTGCTTGAGGAGGCACCACCGCCTTCGGCGGACGGCGATTTCCTTGACCTCGGCTGCGGCTACGGCCCTATCGCCTGCGTGCTGGCCAGCCGTGCCCGCACGGCGACCGTCTGGGCGATGGACGTCAACGAGCGCGCCCTGGGCCTCACCGCCCGCAACGCGCGGCGCGCGGGCCTGGCCAACGTGCGGACCGCCACCCCCGACGATCCGGCGGTCCCGGGCAAGCTCGCGGCGATCTGGTCCAACCCGCCGATCCGCGTCGGCAAGACGGTCCTGCACGACATGCTCCGCACCTGGCTCGCGCGCCTGGCACCAGGCGGCCACGCCTGCCTGGTAGTCGGCCGTAACCTGGGATCGGACTCGCTGCAGTCCTGGCTCGAAGGTCAGGGCTGGCCTGCGACCCGCATCGCCGCGCGCAGTGGCTACCGGGTGCTTCTCATTTCCCCGATGCAGAACGAAAAGGGGTAGCTCCCTCCATGACCCTTCCCGGCCAGACGGGCGGCGGCCCTCCCCGGCAGCTGCGCCCGACAGACGTCAAGCGACTGAACCGCGACTGGCGGCGGCGCACCGAGGGCAGGCTCGCCGTGCTGCTTGACTCGGTCGCGCAGCCGTTCAACGTTGGCTCTATCGTCCGCACCTCGGCCGCGTTCGGTGCGGAAGCCCTGTGGCTGTGCGGGAACACGCCCGACCTTGAGCACCCGTCGGTCGGCAAGGTCGCGCTGGGCACCGACCGGTTCCTGGAGGTCACCCGCGAGCCGAGCGCTCCGCTGGCGGTCAAGGCGGCGCAGGCGGCCGGCTACCGGGTCGTCGCGGTGGAGCTCGCCACTGACGCACTGCCGCTTGCGCAGGCCCCTGTTGATGGCGACATCTGCCTCGTCATCGGGAACGAGGACCACGGCTGCTCCCCGGCGGTGCTGGCGGCCGTCGACGCCGTCACCTACATCCCACAGCCGAGCCGGGTCGGCTCGCTCAACGCTGGCGTCGCGGCCGGCATCGCGATGGCCGAGGTCCGCCGCCGCGAATGGCACCCGGCTCACTAGAGTTCCGCTCCGGCGCGCAGTGCGCCCAGGTGCCGATGCGGATCGCGACGAGGCGGTTTATCGGGCGCTCGCACGATCTCGGCCTTCAGGTGCACGTCTGGACGCTGAACACGCGTGCGCAGATCGAGCGGGCCCTCGACATGGGAGCGGACGGCGTCACGACCGACGAGGTGGACCTGCTGCGCGGCATCCTCACCGAGCGCGGCCAGTGGCACCCCGCAGTGACGGTGTAGTGCAGTGGGTAGCGGCGAAGTCGCCACCCGGCCGCAAACGAGAACTCTCCGGCGAAACACCGCCGAAATAAGGTTGGACGCTCCCAGGCGAGGGAATCTTGTGACGGTATCCAGTGTTGCCGATAAAGATCGCCAACCGCCTGGGAGGCAGTTTACTTATGGCCGAACGCGCACTTCGCGGGACCCGGCTCGGCGCCACGAGCTACGAGAATGACCGCAACACCGACTTGGCTCCCCGTCAGGACGTTCCCTTCGACTGCCCCAGCGGGCACCACTTTACCGTGCCCTTCGCCGCCGAAGCGGAGCTACCCCCAACCTGGGAGTGTCGGATCTGTGGCTCGATGGCGCAGGCCGCGACCGGAGACTCCCCCTCTCCCAAGAAGGTCAAGCCACCGCGTAGCCACTGGGACATGCTCATGGAGCGGCGCACCGTCGAGGACCTAGAGGCGGTGCTCGCCGAGCGACTGGAGGTCATCCGGGAGCGGCGACTGCTGGAGGGCAATCCGCCGACCCCGCTTCCCCGCCCGCAGCAGCATCGCCGCAGCGCCTAACCTCAGCCGACCCCGCGCGTAACTTCCTGGGGGGTACACCACCAGCAACCCCCCAGGACTCGCCCGTCGGCTCGGGTTCACCCGGTGCCGTATTTACTTGCTGCGGTGCAAGCGACCCTGGACGCCCCACTGGAAGACCCGCCAGAACGCCTCGCGGATGATCGCGTTGTCCATCTTCGAGACACCGCGCTCACGCTCGACGAACGTGATCGGCACCTCCACTAGGCGCAGGCCGGCCCTCAGGATACGAACCGTGATGTCCACCTGGAATGAGTAGCCGGTCGACTCGACGTTGCTGAGATCGATCTTGTGCAGGGTGGACGCCTTGTAGGCGCGGTACCCGCCGGTCGCGTCCTTGATGTTGAAGCCGATCATCAGGCGCGTGTAGATGTTGGCCCCCCGGGAGAGGGCCTCGCGCTTCTTCGGCCAGTTGACGACCTTGCCACCGGGCACCCAACGGGAGCCGATGACGCCATCCGCCCCGCCCGCGACCGCGACCAGGAGCCTGGGCAGATCCTCGGGACGGTGCGACCCGTCGGCATCCATCTCGACAACCACGTCATAGCCGTGCTCAAGGGCCCAGGTGAATCCGGCGATGTAGGCCTTGCCGAGCCCGGCCTTCTCGGTCCGGTGCATGACGTGGACGTGCTGATCGGTCTCAGCCAACTTCTCTGCCAGGTCACCCGTGCCGTCCGGGCTATTGTCATCGACTACCAGCAGGTCAACGTCCGGCGTCGACTCCCTGATCCGGCCGGCCATGATCTCTAGGTTCTGCCGCTCGTTGTAGGTCGGCATCACGATCACGACGCGGCCGATGGCTGAAACCGCCTCGGTCATAAGTTGACTTCACCTCTCCGTGTCCAGCGGAAGGAGGCCTAGGTGGCACCTCGGGCCGGATCCGGCTCGCCGGCAGCGAGCACGGACTCCGTTGTCTACTGAGCCACCCAGGCCTCTTCCAGGTCCCAACCCCCTGTCGAACTGACAGTGCTGACCGGCTTTCAGCGCTGACCAGCTTTCAGCAGGCGCACCGGCCTGCTGTGCGGCTGCCACGCCCTGGCACTCGAAGGCTGGCTACCTTCGTCCCCTACCGTTCGCGGCTCCATGCTACGCGCCAGTCGATCCGACCGGCGAACTCGATGCTGGACTGGTGCAGAAAACTTACCGCCGATCACGCCAATGTCAACTTGCTGATCCAACTGGGTATATGAGTGACTGACTGTGAGTGCGAACTTAGTGCCAATGAGTCACAGTCTTACTCAGAGAACATGGGGGACTCCTGTGAGTAAAGCATCACGAACGAACACTCTTGCGCGCGGGATCGCCTCGACCGGAACCGCTGGCCTCGCCGCCCTCCTGCTCACTGGCTGCGGCGAAGCCCAGGGCTGGATGGGTATCGGCGCCGCCAAGCAGCCCCCGCTTCGGCTCGTGTCGATCAGCCCCGCACCAGGCGCGACGGGCGTGAACGGTGCCGAGCCCATCACTGTGACCTACAACGAACCGCCGGCGGCCAACGTGCCACTCCCGGCGATCTCCCCCTCTGTCCCGGGAACCTGGCATCGTCACGGCCAGACAGCGGTCTTCACGCCAGGCACGGGCTTCACGCAGAGCACGCAGGTGACGCTCAGTGTGCCACTGAACGCCTCCACGACGCGAACCCCCACGCCGGAGACCTCGACGCGAACGGCCGCGCCCGGGACCGCGACGGGCACCGTCGCGAGCGCCACCACGGCGACCGCCAGGTTCACCACGGGCACCTACTCGGTCCTGCGCCTGCAGGAGCTGCTCACGCAGCTCGGATACCTGCCGTTCACGTGGACGCAGGGCCCCTCAACACAGGCCGCGGCACAAGGCTCCTCCGCGCGGGGCTCCTCCGCGAAAGGTAAGCGCGGCTCCCTGGCAAAGGGCAAGCCAGGCTCCCCCGCGCGCGGCAGCACGACCCTCGCATCAAGCATGCGGCAGCAGGTCTGGGACGCCTACGACACGCCGTCCGGGACGTTCGGCTGGCCGGGCGGGTACCCGAGCCAGCTGCAGTCGTTCTGGACGGCTGGTAGCCAGAACACCATGACCGAGGGCGCGCTCATGGGGTTCGAGGCCGACCATAACTTCACGATGGACACCAAGGCCACCCCCGCCATATGGGCGGCGCTGCTGAAGGCGGCGGCGGCTGACCAGGTCAGCAGCCACGGATACAGCTACGCGGTCGTCAGCGAGGCCGAGCCGGAGACACTGACCATCTACCATGACGGGACGGTAGCGTTCCACAGCCTGGCCAACACCGGCGGGGGGGGAACGCCGACACCCATCGGCACGTTCCCGGTCTACGAGAAGTTTGCCTTCCAGATAATGTCGGGCACCAATCCAGGCGGCTCGCACTACTCCGACCCGGTCCAGTGGGTGAACTACTTCTCCGGCGGCGCTGCCATACACGCCTTCAACCGGTACACCTACGGCTGGCCGCAGAGCCTCGGCTGCGTGGAACTGCCCTACGAGTCAGCAAAGGATGCCTTCCCGCTGCTGCCGTACGGGACGCTGGTGACGGTGATGCCGGGGTGACGTTGCCTCCCACGCGGCTGCACGCCAAGCCGCACTCACTATTCAGCCCAATTTCCGTCCCCTTCGCGGGTGCTATCCAGCCAGCGGACGATCTGCGTGTGGTCCGCGTCGGCGGGCAGCCAGGTGGCTGCCCGCCGCCACATGTCCACGGCGGTCTCAGCGAGCCGGGAGCCGGTGCCGAACTCCCTTTCCACGCCAAGGCCGATCAGCATGTCCTTGACCAGCAGGGCGGCGGAGAAGCCGGAGTCGTAAGTGGCGGGGAGGATGTAGTCCGGCCACTTGGTCTGGGTGGATCCGCTGCGGCCGCTGGAGGTGTTGATCGCCTCGAGCATGATCGCCGGGTCTAGGCCGAACCGCTGGCCCGCCACCATCGCCTCGCAGCTGGCGAGCAGGTGAATGGCCGACAGTAGGTTGTTCAGCGCCTTGAGGGCGTGCCCTGCCCCGGGCATGGTGCCCACGTGCAGCACGTGGCTGCCGAGCACCTCAAGGACAGGCCGGGCCCGCTCGACGGCCGGCCCCGCGCCGCCCGCCATGACGGTCAGGCTCGCCTGGGCCGCCCCGATGACGCCTCCCGACACCGGAGCGCCCACCACCGCGATGTCCCGCGCGGCCGCCTGCCGGGCCAGCCTCTCGGTCGCGGCCGGCTCCGCGGAGCTCATGTCGATGAGCAGGCTGCCTTCCGGCATTGCGACGAGCAGGCCCTGCTCCGTCGTCACCTGCTTGATGACCTTGGAGTCCGGCAGCATGAGGACGACCGCGTCCGCGCCTCGCGCCGCGTCTGCCAGGGTGCCTGGCACCTCGACCGAGGGGAACGCCGCCTTGACTCGCTGCCGTGCCTTATCGCTGATGTCATGCCCGGCGACGAGGTACCCGGCGGCGGCGAGATGGGCGGCCATCGGGACACCCATGTGCCCTAGGCCCACGAAGCCGATCCGTGATCCGGGCCGCAGTGCCGGCGGGCCGGTGTCCGTCGGCTCCGACGGGGGGTCGGGTGCGGCAGCGGGATGGGAGCGTTCTGTATCAGGCAAGGGGTGTCCCTAGGTCGCAGACGGCGGCGTGGGCGGGGTGCGCCGCGAAGCGGGCGCGGACCTGCGGGTCATGGCCGGCGACCAGCCGAGCGCCTGGCGCGGCGGCGAGCTCGGCGAGCAAGTCGTAGGCCCGGTACATGCCCGGCAGGTCGCTGAGGATCGCATACGGCCGGTCGCGGTCGACCTCCTCATAGTGGTGCAGGGCGTCGGAGGCCAAGATCACCGTCCCTGCCCCATCGTCGATCATGACGACGAGCTGACCAGGGGTGTGCCCGCCCACCTCGACGAGCTCGATGCCGGGTCCCAGCTGGGTGCTGGAGCCGCAGGTGAGGGTAAGCCTGCCCGCCTTCCGTGCCGACGCCAGGAGCTCCAGCTCGTCAGCCTCGGAGTGCAGCGCGAACAGCTCGCGACGGGCGATGGGCGACATCCAGAAGTCGTACTCGGCCTGGCTCATGACGATCTCGGCATCCGGGAACTGGCTGAGGTTGCCGGTATGGTCCCAGTGCGCGTGCGTGATGACGACGGTCCGCACGCTGCCCGGCTCGATGCCAAGCAGCGGGAGGGCATCAGCGGGGGTGAGCCACTGCTCGCGGTTGCGGCGGCGCCCAACCTGCGGGGCAAAGCCGGTGTCGACAAGCGTGACCGCCCCTTCGCCGTCGCGGATGACCCAGAAGTAGTAGTCAACGCCGAGCGCCGCGTCCGGCTCGCCGTAGACGTGGTAGTTGAGGAAGCTCTCGGCCTTCCTCGTCACCCGGGTGCCGTAGCGGACGGCGAGCACCTGCTGGCCGTCCTTGTGGCCGCGAACGTGCTCCATCGCGTTATTCGCTCCCATTGCGCTGGTTGACGGTGATCTCGGCGGTCGCCGCTTCCCAGAGGGTGGCGACGGTAATCGTAAGGCTGCAAGCCTTGCGCGGCAGGGGTGGCCAGAAAAAGAACGTGCCACGCCCGGTCGCGTTCGCGCCGTCGGAGAACCCCTCAAGGACACCCTCATACTTGTTGCTGTTATCATCAACGGCGGATACCGTGAAGGTGGGGGCGATGACCGGCCACGGCGCCTTCGGCACCCAGGGGCTGCCATACAGGGTGACTGCGACAAGGCCGCCCGCGGCCTGCGTGACGCGCTCGATGACCACGCTGGCGTGCGTGAGCGGAAGCCCCGCCAGCATCACCCGGTGCACGGCCTCGGCGGACGTGGCCACGCCACCGAGGTAGGCGCGAGAGGCCCGCCGCGCGGCGAGCGCGGCCTGCCAGGGTGCTATCGGCGCCGCGGGGACGAGGCTGGCACTGCCTGCGGGCGCTGCCAGCAGCAGCTTGCTATCGGGGGCAAGCGCGCCCACGGCGAGCAGGCAGTCGGCGACGACGGCGACGATCTCGGCCGTCTTGGCGGACTCCACGTCGGTCCAGCCGATCTTGACGGCGCCGACCTGCGCGAGCGCCTCCAGGTATCCCTCGGCAGGGGTGGGCCAGCGGGCCGCGGCGGTGCCCGTGGCGAGGCTGGCATCCGCGCTCGCCTGCGGACTGCCTGGGCCATCGTGGCCATCGGCGCCTGTCAGGGGGATCGTCTCGGCGGTGCCGGACTCGGCGGAGGCGATCCGCAGCCACGCCGGGCTGGGAGCGTCCGGGTTCTGGTCGGCGACAAGCTCGCCGCGCCACTCCTGGCGGGAGATCGGGATGCGCTCCCAGGTGACGTTCTCGACCCGGGGCCGGTACCGGTGCCCCGTGTCGTCGGTCACCCGCAGCATCGCGAGCGTCTCCCGCATCACCACGCTCGGCCGGTCCGGCTGCCCGCCGGGGTCGCTGGCGGACGCGCGGAAGCTGATCCGCCACTGGCCGTCCGCTAGCGTCACCCACTCCAGGCGCAGCTCGGCTGCCAGGCCGGAAATCGTGGCGGGGAAGCTGGCCCTGGCGGGTGCCATCATGTCCGGCACGTCACTGAGCATGGGCGGGCCGTCGACGTGCGCCTGCCAGATCTGCTCGGCACCAGACCGGGAGGGGAGCTCCCCATCCGTCAGCCCCCACGACGTCCCCAGCCCTTTCTGCTGGAGTCCGCCCTGATAGTCCAAGAGGATCTTGTCCGCTTGCCGGTCGGGAATCAGGCCAAGCAGCACGAACGCGTTCGCGGTCGCCCGCACGCTCAGCGTGCAGTGCATTACCTGCGCGCCGCCCTGGGCGCGCTGCAGCGCCTCGTCGACCAGCGACCGCAGGCACTCTTCAGGTTCAACGATCTTCCAGCTCACGCCGATAACGCTAGCCGTGCCGAAACAGACGCGCTATCGGGCATGCCACCGAAAAATCAGTCAAGGCCGCCGGTAGCCCCGGGAACCCCGCTGGAGCCGCCGCGTCCCAGGAGCTTGTCGATGCTGCGGCGGTCGCGCTTGGTCGGGCGGCCCATGCCCCGGTCCCGCCTGCCAGCAGCGGCGACCATCTCGCGCGGCGGCGGGGGCGGGCTGTTGTCGACGTAGCACTCGGTGGCGATGGTGGCACCCACGCGCTTGGCTATGACCTTGGTCACCACGACGATCCGGTCCCGGTCGCCCTGCCGCACGCGGACCTCATCACCGGGCCTGACGACGTGCGCGGGCTTCACGCGCACCCCATTGACCCGGACGTGCCCGCCCTTGCACGCGGTAGCCGCGGCGGACCGACTCCTGGCTAGCCGAACCGACCAGATCCAGCTGTCGACCCGCCCCGCTACTGACTGCTCTTCCGCCACGGTGTCACTGTAGCCCGCCGGGCGGCCCAGGCTCTCCCCGTGCCGCGACCGACGCTCAGCCCGCCCGCGTGACGGCACTATGTTCTGACGGCGGCACTATGTTTTGACGGCACCGCCTAGGTAGAGGGCGGCGATCTCGGGATGCTCAAGGACCTGGCGGCCGGTGCCGGCGAGGCGGACCGTGCCGTTCTCCATGACGACTCCGTGGTGGGAGAGCCGCAGGCCGGCGCGGGCGTTCTGCTCCACCAGCAGGATGGTCGCGCCGGCCTGGTTCATCTGCCGCGCGGCGTCGAACACCGACTTCAGGACCAGGGGCGACAGTCCCATCGACGGCTCGTCGAGCAAGATGATGGCCGGATCGAGCATTAGGGCGCGGGCGAACTCGACCAGCCGCTGCTGGCCACCGGACAGCTCGCCAGCACGCTTGGCCGCCCATTCCTTGACCTGGGGGAACAGGTCGAACACGGTGTCCATCCGGCTGGCGGCCTGCCTGCGGTCGCGCAGGATGTACCCGCCTAGGTCGATGTTCTCCGCGACGGTCATGTCACGGAACAGGCTGTGATTTTGCGGGACCTGAACGACGCCCGCCGCCAGGACCTGCCTGGGCGACTTGCCGGTCAGCTTTTCCCCGCGCAGCGTCACGCTGCCAAGGCGCGGCCGCAGCAGCCCGCTGATGACCTTCATGACGGTGGACTTGCCCGCGCCGTTCGGGCCGACGACGCAGGTGATCTGGCCTCGCGGGACAGTGAACGTGACGCCCCGCAGCACGTCCCCGCCACCGTAGCCAGCGACGACGCCATCCAGGACAAGCTCCGGCTCAGCTGGCGACGTCACTGGGTCCTCCTGCACTAGAAACTCGGCCAGGGGCGCCCTGGTCCGCCGGGTCGTCGTTCTCGATGTCCGCGCCGAGGTAGGCGTCCAGGACGCGCTTGTCGGTGCGGATCATCTCCGGTGGCCCGCTCACCAGGCAGGAGCCGGCCTGCAAGACGGTGACGTTCGAGCACAGGCCCATGACGAACTCCATGTTGTGCTCGACGATGAGGAACGTCGTGCCCTGGGCGCTGAGCTCGCGGACGCGGTCGGCGATGTGGTTGATGAGCGTCGGGTTGACACCGCCGGCGGCTCGTCGAGCAGGATCACCCGCGGCTGCGCGATGAGGACGTACGCGAGCTCGAGCAGCTTGCGCTGGCCGTAGGACAGCGACCCGGCCAGCAGCTCCGCGTGCCCGCCGATGCCCATCAGCTCCAGCAGTTCCATGGCACGGCGGCGCACGGTGTGCCGCTGCTTTCCGGAGTGCTGGGAGGCGACCAGCATGTTCTCCAGCACGGTCAGCCGCGGGAAGATCCGGGTGAGCTGGAACGTCCGGCCGACCCCGGCGGCGAACACCTTGGCCGGCCCGAGGCCCGTGATGGCCTTGCCGCCGAAGTACACCTGGCCCTCGTCAGGCCGCTCGTAGCCGGTGATCACGTTGAACAGCGTGGTCTTGCCGGACCCGTTCGGGCCGATCAGGCCGGCAATGGTGCCCTCCTCAACGCTGAGGGTGGCACCGTCGAGTGCCTGGACGCCGCCATAGGCCTTCTTGACGCCCTCGGCCAGCAGGAGCTGGCTCACTTGTCTGCCCCTCTCGCTCGCTGTGCTTCCCTCTCGCTCACTGGGCCGCACCTGCCTTCTCGGTGGCGCCAGGGACGACGGCGGTGATGACCGCCGGGCGGCCCCTGGTGCGGAGCCTCGTGAGCCACTCACCACCAGCGGGCACGATGCCACGCGGCATGACGAGCACGATCGCCAGGAAGATGACGCCGAGCAGGATCTGGCTGAGGTACCCGCCGGCGAACTGCGGCTGGGTGTTCAGCCACAGCGTCCCCGGCTCGATGATCAGCGCGCCGAGCACCGGCCCGGCAATCGTGCCGTAGCCGCCGAGGAAGGCCATGAGGACGATGGTGAGGTCGAACAGCGGGTCAAAGCCGGTCTGCGGCTGGACCTGGTTGATGTAGTAGAACCACACGCCCCCGATCATCGCGGTGATCGCGCCGGAGATGACCAGGGCACTCAGCTTGACCCGCATGGTCTTGACGCCGAGTCCTGCGGCTCGGTCCTCGTCGTCGCGGATGGCCCGCAACTGCAGGCCGAACCGGGACCGGCGCACCAAAGCGGCGACGGCGATGGTGGCGATCGCGTAGCCGAGCGCGATGTAGTAGAAGGGCCCGTTGTAGCCCTGCTCCGACCAGTTGAGGAACGGGGAGTTCAGCCCGCTGGACCCGCCGGTGAAGCTGAAGTTGAACGCCATCAGCTGGAAGATGAAGAACACCGCGATCGTGATCACGATGAACGTGTGCCGCCGGACCTGGAGTGCGACCAGCCCGACGACGACGGCGACGGCCGCCCCGATGAGGCCAGTGAGCGGCAGCAGCGCGAACACCGCGGTGCCCTGGACGTTCCAGCCCTTGGCCATCAGGCCAAGGGAGTACGCGCCGCTGCCGTAGAACACGGCCTGGCCGAGCGAGATGTAGCCGCTGTTGCCGGAGAAGATGTTCCAGGCGCTGGCGATGGTCACGTAGATCATCGCGAAGACGCCGTAGTTGGTCACCGCGGGGTTGGTGAAGACCAGCGGGAAGGCGATCGTGACGGCTACCGCGGCCAGCAGCAGGCCGGACCGGATGGCCAGGGGCCGGGTCACAGTGCCCCCCGCTCGCCTCGGGGCGCCTGGGAGGCGGCGCCTTCGCTCGCTACGCTCCCTCGTCCCTCGGTCACTGCGCTCAGTTCAGGCACCGCCGCGTCCCTCCGCTCGCTCACTGGGCGCGCACCGCCGTCCGGCCGAAGATGCCCTGCGGGCGGACCAGCAACACCACGATGAGCGCGGCGTAGAAGACCGCGATCGCCCAGGTAGGCTGCCAGATGCTCACGACCGACTCGAGGGTGATCATGAAGACGGACACCGCCAGCGCGCCGCCGACGCTGCCAAGGCCGCCGAGGATGATGATGGCCAGCAGCCGGGAGATCAGGTCGTAGCCGCTGTTGGGGTTGAACGCGTTGGTCGCGCCGAAGAGCATGCCGCCCGCGGCGGTAACCGCCACCCCGATGCCGAAGGTGACGGCCGCGACCCGGTTCACCTCGATGCCGATCAGCCGCGCGGCGATGTCGTCTTGCATGACCGCGCGGACGCTGCGCCCGAACCGGGTCCGGTACAGCAAGGCGTAGATCACGACGACGAGGGCGACCGCGAGGAGGAACCCGAGGATGTAGATGTAGGGGATGTAGAAGCCGAGGACCTCCACGCTCTCCTTCGGGGAGTTGTACGGGGTGCTCAGCATCACCGGGTTGGCCCCGTAGACCTTGTACAAGATGCCCTCGATGATCAGCGCCACCGCGTAGGTGACCAGCAGGGTCATCGCCGTGCGCTCAGTGCCGCGCAGTCGCCGGATGAAGGCCCAGTGGATCACCACGCCGATGGCGAACATCACCGGGATCGTGATGAGCAGCCCGAGGAACAAGTCGATGTGCAGGTGGGCGTAGAGCGAGTAGCTCAGGTAGGCGCCAAGGATGACCAGGACGCCCTGGGCGATGTTGATGATGTCGAGGACGCCGAAGATCAGCGTCAGCCCGACGGCCATGAGGGCGTACACGCCGCCGACGAGGATGCCGTCGGCGATGGCCTGGTAAAGCTCCCGTGCCATTCAGCTGGCCCAGGCGGGCTTGACGGCGAGGAACGGGACCGACCCGGCGCGGCGGCGGGCAGCACCTGGGAGAAGGTGCCGCTCTTTTGCCACTGGAAGATGAAGGCGTCGGCGGCGGAGTTCTCCCCCAGGGAGTCGAACTTGACCGCCCCCTGCACCGTGGTCAGCGTGACGCCGCTGTGCAGGTACTTGATGATCGACGCGTTGCTGACGCCGCCGGTCGCGGTGATCGCGTCGGCCGTCACCTGGCCGACCGAGTAGGCCTCGGCGACGTCGGCGTTGACGCCGGAGGCGGTGCCGCCGTACTGCGCGACGTACTCGCTGACCATCTGCTGGCTGGCCGCGTTGGCGTAGCCGGGGTACCAGCCGTCCGGCACCATCATGCCCGCGGCGTTGCCCTGGCCGACCGCGGAGGTGAACGCGCTGCCCTGGTCCGGGCCGGCCGCCGCGACGAACATCTTCGGCACGTAGTGCTGCTGCTCGAAGGCCTGCATGAACGCCGCCACCGTGGGCACGTCCGTGGAGCCGAGCACGACGACGTCCGGCCTCGCGGCGGCGACCTGGTCAGCCGGCGCCTTGTAGTCCGCGACCTCCTCGGGGAAGACCTGCGAGTACACCGTCTTGACGCCGAGCTTCTGCAGGGCCGCCTGCGCCTCCGCCACCGGCGGCGTCGCGAACGGGTCCTGCGCGCTCGGGTACGCCGCGGTCTTCGGCCGCTGGCTCGCCGGGAGCGACGCGATGTAGCTGACGAACGGCAGCAGCTCGTCCGCGATCGGCAGGCTGACGTCGAAGACGTTGTGGTCAGCCTCGTTCTGCGGCGTGCTGAACACCGACGGCGCGCCGCCAGCCCCCTCGATGAACGCGTACCCGGCCCGCGCCGCCACCGCCGACGCCGGGGTGGTCAGCAGCGAGGAGAACGGGCCGAACGTCAGGTCAACGTGATCAGAGCTGATCAGCGTCTGGTAGTTCGTGACGACCTGGTTAGCCGAGCTGTCATCGTTAAGGATCGTCAGCTTGACCGGCCGGCCACCAATGCCGCCCTTGGCATTCACGTCCTTAGCCCACAGCTCGTAGCCCTTCTCGTACGCCTGGCCATCAGCCGAGAAGTCGCCGGTCAGCGACAGCGACGCCCCGATGGTGATCGGGGTGCCTGATGACGGCGACGAACTGGACGAGCCACTGGACGAGCCGCTGCTCGTACTGCACGCGGCGAGAGCGCTCACTGACAGCACCGCAAGGGCGCTGAGCGCGACTGCTTTCCTGGAGACCCCGGGGGATTTCGCCCTCATGCCTGCTACCTCCACGCTTCAAGCGCTCTGGTGTTCTTCATCAAAACAGCGAGAACAATCGTTTGCATTGGGTGGTTCGCACTGAGAGTGCTACCACTGCAGGGATTCTGTCAATGCCTAACGGGACACGATGTTCTCTGAGATGCCGCGGACTGCAATCGTGTGCACAGCGCGGGTGCCATGACTAGGCGGGGCGCAGGGCCGCCAGCTGGGCGGGCGGGGCCGTGGAGCCGCGGACGACGAGCTCGGGGGCTAGGTAGAGGATCTTGACCGGTCCGCCACTGTCGTCGATGCGCTCGAGGAGCAGCTTGGCGGCCTCCATGCCGAGCTGGTAATGCGGAAACCGGACGGTCGACAGCGGTGGCCGGAGCCGGTCAATGAACGGCATGTCGTTGAAGCCGATGACGGAGACGTCCTCCGGGCAGCTCAGGCGCATGTCCTCGAAGGCCGTGTAGCACCCGACGGCGACCATGTCGTTGGCCGCGACGATCGCGGTCAGGTCACCGCGGCGGGCCAGCAACTCCAGGGCGCCGCGCATGCCTTCCTCGGTCGTGTACGCGCGGGCCTCGACGATCTGCTCGTCGCGGGGCTCCAGGCCGCTGGCGCGCATGCCGTCGCAGAAGCCGCGCAGCCGGGAGACGCCCGTCGAGGTGTCCTGCGGTCCCGCGATGTGGCCGATCCTGGTGTGCCCGAGCGCGGCCAGGTGAGCCACCGCCGCCTGGATGCCCTGCTCGTTGTCCACCGAGACCGAGGAGAACGGGTAGCCGCTCGCGGTCCGGTTCATCAGCACCACCGGCAGGTCCGCCTCGGCGGCCTCGTCCAGGATCGGGTGCCGCAATGTCGCGGTCGCCAGCACGAAGCCGTCCACGTGCCGGGCGCGCATCTGGTCGAAGACCATCCGCTCGCGCCGCTCGTCCGCGTCGGTGTTGCCGATCAGCGCGACGTAGCCACGCTCGGCCAGCATGTCCTCGACACCGCGCAGCATCGGCGGGAACAGCGGGTTGTTCAGGTCGGGGATCAGCACGCCGACCGTGTTGGACCGGCGGGTCCGCAAGCTCCTGGCCACCGGGTTCGGCCGGTAGCCAAGCCGGGCGGCCGCGTCCAGGACCCGCTGGGCGGTGTCCTCGCTGACCAGTAGCCGCGTGCTTGGGTTGAGGGCACGAGACGCGGTCGCCGGGTGGACGCCCGCCGCCGTCGCTACGTCCCGTAGAGTCGCCGGCCGCTCGGTGATGCCCATGGCTGCCATCTCCTTCCGCCGTCGTCACGATTCCCGCCCGTACCGCCGGACCCCGCCCTGAAATGTGAGACCCAGGGTACCGCTGCGTGATATCGGGAGCCAGGACATCACGCAGAGTAGACCACAATAAAAGTGCAGCTGGAACGGGCAGTCGCGACCGGCAGGCGCGTCCGGCGTCATGGCAGGATGAGACCATGCGGATCACCGGCGTTGAGTCAACCGATCTCTTCATGGGCAGCGCCGGGCGGCCGCTGCAGATCATCCGGGTCGCCGTCACGGCGGAGGCCGACCTTTCGGCCATCGAGGTGCGCATTGGCGGCCCGGGAATAGAGACGCAAGGGCCGGTCCGCACTGCCGCTCCAGCCCAGGCGGACAACCCGGCGGACTCCGGCACCGGGCAGGGTCAGGCCCGCACCGTGGACGTGGGGGTCCGGGTAGCGGACCACCACCGGCCAGGGACCGTCGTGCCGGTGACCGTCATCGCCCGCGCCGGCGACCGGCGCGCGGAGCACGCCGCGATGGTCACCGTCGCCGAGCCGGGCTGGACGATGTGGATGGTGAGCCACTTCCACTACGACCCGGTGTGGTGGAGCACCCAAGGGCAGTTCGCCGAGGCGCGGCTCGTGCTGCCCGACGAGGACGGGGCGATGCCAGACACCCGGACGGCATTCGACCTGGTGCAGCTGCACCTGGAGAAGGCCCGGCGGGACCCGGACTACAAGTTCGTGCTCGCGGAGGTCGACTACCTCAAGCCGCACTTCGACGCCTTCCCCCGCGACCGCGCGTTCGTCCGGGAACTGCTGGCCGACGGCCGCCTGGAGCTCGTCGGCGGGACGTACAACGAGCCGAACACCAACCTCACCGGTGCCGAGGTCACCATCCGCAACGCCGTCTACGGCATCGGCTTCCAGCGCGGCGTGCTAGGCGGGGACCCGCGGTCGGCATGGATGCTGGACAGCTTCGGCCACGACCCAGGGTTCCCTGGACTGATGGCGCAGGCAGGGCTGACAAGCTCGTCGTGGGCGCGCGGGCCTTTCCACCAGTGGGGGCCGGGCGACAACGCGCGGATGCAGTTCCCAGCCGAGTTCGAGTGGCTGTCCCCCGACGGGACCGGCGTGCTGACGGCCTACATGGCCAATCACTACGGCGCGGGCTGGAAGCTTCACACGGCCAGGGACCTGGCGGCCGCGCAGGCGGCGGCGCTGGCGGAGTTCCGGTCGCTGGCCCCGGTCGCGGCGACGAGGAACGTGATGCTGCCGGTCGGCGCGGACCACGTGATCCCCGCCCGCTGGGTGACCGACATCCACCGGGCCTGGAACGACACGTACGTGTGGCCGCGGTTCGTGACGGCGATCCCGCGCGAGTTCTTCGACGCGGTCCGCGCTGAGGCGGGCTCCAGCCCGGCCGACGCACCGCGGCGCGGGATCACGCCGCAGACCCGGGACATGAACCCGCTGTACACCGGCAAGGACGTTTCCTACATCGACACCAAGCAGGCGCACCGGGCGGGTGAGACCGCCGTGAGCGAGGGAGAGCGGCTCGCGACCCTGGCCTGGCTGGCCGGGGCGCCCTATCCGGCGCAGTCGCTGGACAAGGCGTGGCGGCAGCTGGCCTTCGGCGCGCATCACGACGCACTCACCGGCACCGAGGGCGACCAGGTGTACCTGGACCTCCTGGCGGGCTGGCGGGAGGCGGCACAGCGCGGCGAGGCGGCCCGGCTGTCGGCGATCACGGCGCTGGCAGGCGCTTGCCAGGCAAGCTCCGGCTCACAGCGGTCCGTCACCGTCTTCAACGGGCTGCCCCGCGAGCGAGATGGCCTGGCGACGGTCACGGTAACGCTGGAGGAGCCAGGCACGCCGTGGCTGACGGTCATCGACTCGCAGGCCATCGACTCGCAGGGCGCCACCGGCTCGGAAGGCATGGAAGTCCCGGCGCTAGCCGAGGGCGTCACCCGGCACCCGGACGGGTCGCTGGCCCAGGTGACGCTGACGTTTCGCGCGAGCCGGCTGCCGGCGCTGGGCTTGCGCCAGTACGCGCTGCACGCGGTCCCCGGGCCGGCCACCGGCCAGGGCTGGACCGACCTGCCCCAGGACGGCAGCGCCGAGCCGGGCATCGCGAACGACACCGTCGAGATCACCGCCGACCCCGCGCGCGGCGGCACGCTGACGATCACCGACCGGCGCACCGGGCGGCGGGTGCTGCGCGGCCCCGGCAACGAGCTCGTGCTGCAGGAGGAGTACGACAAGCACCCGCAGTGGGGCGAGGGCGCGTGGCACCTGTCGCCCACGGGCGTGGCCACCGGCTCCGCCTCTGTCACGGCGCAGGTCCGGGCGCAGCGCTCGCCTGTCGGGTCCCGGCTGGTAGCGACATTCACGCTCGGGGACCTTCGGGTCACGCAGGAGACGCTGCTGCGCGACGGCGCCGAGCGGGTGGAGTTCCGTACCCACATCGACGGGTCCATCGGCAAGGACCGGCTGCTGCGGGTCCGGTTCCCCGCCGACCTGCCCGGCGCGCTGCCCGTCTACCAGACGGCAACCGCCGTGATCGGCCGCCCATTCGGCCAGCCTGCCGTGGACACGGCCAAGCACTGGTGGACGCTGGACAACCCGGCCCACCACTGGTTCGGGCTGGGGTCCGTCGCCCGGGTCGCCCTGGTCGCCCCCGGCCGGCCGTCTGTCGTCGCCCAGGCGATCGGGGTAGCGGAAGTGATTACCCCCGACCTCATTCCGAACGTCCCCTCCCCCAGCAGCAGGGACCTGCTCATCTCGCTGGCCGGAGTCGGCGTCACCGCGACTTGCTCACGGGCCGACGGCCCCCGCTATGGCGCGATGGACGTGGACTCCAACCTGCCGGACTTCCGCATCTCGATCGGCGGGCCGCAGGAGAGCTCGTTTACCGCCGCGGTGCTCGCGGCGTGCGACCCTGCCGTGTCCGACCGGCTGGCGAAGCTGCTGGCTGAGGAGGGCACCGCGCGGCTGTGGGTGCCCGCCGCGAGGCCGCGTGCCGCCGCGTTTGGCCCCGATGCTGACCTGCGCGGCCCGCGTGACCTGCCGGTGCTGATCGTCGCTGGCGCCTCCGACTCTGACTCCGGGGCCGGGGCCGGGGCCGGGGCTGGGGCCGGGGCCGGGGCTGGGGCGCCCGGGGGAACCGCCTCACCGGGCCAGCGGGCGCAGACGACGGCCGCTGTCGACGCGGTGCGCACCGACCTGCTTGCCGGCGGCCTTGCCGCGACGGTGGAGCTGGCACCCGACGAGCCGTGGCCTGGTGACCTGCTTCGGGACGGGGCGGTCGCCCTGTTCAACCGCGGCACGCCCGGCGGCGCCGTCGACACGGACGGGACGCTGTGGATGTCGCTGATGCGGGCCTGCTCGTCGTGGCCGAGCGGGGTGTGGATCGATGGCGACCGGCGTACCGTGCCCGACGGCAGCAGCTTCGCGTGGCAGCACTGGAGCCATACGTTCTGCTACGCGCTGGCATTCACGGAAAGTGGCGACTGGCGCTCGGCGGGGTTCAACGCCGCCGCCGAGGACTATAACCACGACATCACCGCGGTCGTGATCGATCCCGCCAAGATCCCGGCAGCGCAAGTCCCGGCAGCCGTGCCTGCCTCGGTGGCGCCTGGCGTCTCGCTGGTCACTGTGGTGCCGCCGAACGTCTCGCTGCTGGCCCTGAAGCCGCGGGGCAATCCCCTGGCATCCGGCCGCACCATCCCCTGGGATCCTCCGGCGCCTGCGGCGGAGCCGGAGATCACCGTCCGGCTGCGGGAGACCGACGGCAGGCGGACGGTGGCCCGGATCGAGCTGGCCACCGGGATCGTGTCCGCACGGCTCATCGACCTGCTTGAGGAGTCCGAGGGGACGCCGCTGAAGATCGCGCGCGGCTCGGCCCTCGTGGAGCTCGCGCCGTTCGCGACCGTGACGGTGGCGCTGCGCCCGAAGCGGGTGGCCGGCAGCACGACGACGGATATCGCCACGACCGGCACGCCTGCGGCCGGCACGGGCGCACTGCCTGGCACGGGCGCACTGCCTGAGGCAGTGCAGCCGGTGCACAGCCGGTACTGGCTGCACGGAAAGGGATCCGCCCCGGCCGGGAACCTGCCGGTCGCCGTGCACCTCACCCCGGCCCGGGTAACCCTGTGCGAGACCGGGCTCGAGGTGTTCGACACTGCCCCTGCTGACGCCGAGGCAGCCGCCGCTGTCACCGCGGGCACTGCTAATGCCGGCCGACTGCGGCTGACGGTGGCGGCCGGACCAGCAGGCGGGGCGGGACAGGTGGAAGTGCTCGTTCCGGATGGCCTTGTCATGGCAGTTGAGGGAGGCCAGTCGCTGGCCTACAGCCTGGCGGGCGGGGAATACGCCAGCTGGGACGTGACCGTGCGGGCGCTGCCGCAGGCGCTCAATGGCCGGTACTTCGTCGCTGCCAGGATCCGCGACGGGCTGGGGCAGGCCGTTGAGGACACGGCCCTGATCACCATCGGGGAGCCGCCGCCGTGACCGCGGACCAGGACCCGATGGAGTCGTTTGTCCTGCTGCAGGCGGAGACGCTTGCCCTGGCGGGCGAGGCCGAGCTGACGGTCGCGACGCCGTCGCTGTCGCTCCCAGCAGGCGCGTCTGGGGCACTGCAGGTGCTGGTCGCCAACCACCTGGCCTCGCCGCTGTGGGGGGAGGTGCAGGTGCTGTCGCCGTTCGGCTCATGGCAGACAGTGCCGACGTGGACGTCGGCGGTGCGGGCGGAAGCGGGCGGGTCGGCGTCGGTGAGCTTCCCCGTCACGGTACCGGCGACCACGCCTGCTGGCTGGGAGACCTGGCTGCTGGTGAAGCTGATGTACTTCGGCCGCACGCGCTACAGCGAGGCGATCCGGCTGACCGTGACGTCGTAGGCACCGCGCCGGGCGCGCTGTCCGGCTGGTCCCCTGCTCACTATCAACGTGGGGCTGTGCTTTGGCGCGCTCCAGTTCGCCACGGCCGGCTTGCTGGCCGGGCCTCGCGCAGGGGTGTTCACGGTACTATCACCCCGATACGATGAAGGGAAGAAACGGAGAGGATCTCCGGTTGTGACTATATGGAGGGTTTCCTCCGCATAGGCAAGCCGGCTCCTGGGTTGACCATGAACGTAGATACGACTGAGCACCGCTCAGCGGACCACGAGCCACGGATGCGCGCCGACGCACGGCGCAGTCGTGCCCGGCTTATCGAGGCCGCCACGGTGGCGTTCGCCGAGAACGGCGCGGACGCGCCGCTGGATGACATCGCGCGCCGCGCTGGGGTGGGGATCGGCACGCTGTACCGGCATTTCCCGACCCGGATCGACCTGCAGGCCGCGGTGTTCCGCATCCAGGTGACCAGCGTGTGCTCGGAGGCAGAGGGCCTGCGGGCCAGCTGGCCACCGGAGCAGGCGTTCGCCGCGTGGCTACGGGTGCTGGCCCGCTATCTCGTCACCAAGCGCGGCCTGTCCCGCGCGGTGATGGACTCGCTCGGCAAGGACTCCGAGCTCGTCTCCAGCTGCTTCCTGGCAATGCGCGAGACCGTCGACCGCCTGCTGGCCGCCGGCCAGCAGGCGGGCGTGCTACGTGCGGACCTGACCTCCACGGACGTGCTGCGCCTTGTGCACGGCGTGGCGATCACCACCGAGCAGGCACCCGGGGAAACCGACCGCCTGCTATCCCTTCTCCTGGATGGAATGCGCCCGCAGCACTAGCCCAGGGGTTGCCGTCCTAGGCTAGTACGGCCCTTCTCAGATGGCGGGCGGACGGTTCTCGTACGGGGTGCTGAGAACGACAGTGGTGCGCGTTGCGACGTTCGCCGCGCTGCGAATCTGCTGCAGCAGGTCCTCAAGGGCGGCCGGCGACGCCACGCGCACCTTCAGGATGTAGTTCTCGTCGCCCGCTACGCTGTAGCAGGCCTCGATGGCCGTGAGGTGGCGCAATCGTTCGGGCAGGTCGTCCGGCGCGGACGCGTCAAACGGCTTGATCGACACGAACGCGGTCAGTGGAAGTCCGATCACCTCTGGGTCGCAGAGCGCGACGTAGCCAGTGATGACGCCCTCGGTCTCCAGCCTGCGAACCCGCTGATGGACGGCGGACACCGACAGCCCTGCCTGCCTGGCCAGCTCAGTGAAGCTCATCCGCCCGTTGCGGGACAGCAGGGACACTATCCTCCGATCGGTCTCTTCCACCACTGCACGTTAACGTGAATCGGGCGGCGCCGCGAGTTGACTCGATTACAGAATGATCTCGCCCGTTTACGCTCTCGCAATATCACAGAGCGCAACTACGCCCCCTGCGTGACTTCCACCCCATGCGTTCCAGCTGTAGCCCCATCATTCCTGAGGGCATCCTGGGACCGAAGTTGCCGTACCGTACGTTGGACGGCCAAAGAACGTGGTACTTAGTGGGAGACTGGAAGCATGCGACGGCAGCCGGAAGAACTCTACGAACTCGAGCAGGACACGCCCGACGTCAGCGGTGCGGCTCTCCTGGTTCACCTGGAGGGGTTCATGGACGCCGGCTCGGCCGGGCGACTGCTGACCGAGCACCTGCTCGACGAGCTCGACAACCAGCCGATCGCGCGCTTCGACACCGACCGACTGCTGGACTACCGGTCCCGCCGGCCGCTCATGACGTTCGACAAGACCCGCTGGGAAAGCTACGACGACCCCAGGCTGGAGATCCGACTGCTCCGTGACTCCGAGGACAGGCCGCTCCTGCTGCTGACCGGCCCGGAGCCCGATCACGAGTGGGAACTGTTCGTCACGGCGGTACGCACGCTGACGCAGCGGCTGAACGCCGGAGTGATGATCACCTACTTCGGTGTCCCGATGGGGATCCCGCACACCCGGCCGCTTGGCGTCATGACGCATGCCACGCGCCCCGGCCTGGTCACCAGCCGAGTGCCCTCACCCGGCAAGCTGCAGGTGCCCGCCAGCGCGGCCTCGCTCATGGAATACCGGTTCGGCCAGGCCGGCCGGGACGCAGCCGGGCTCGTTGTCCAGGTCCCGCACTACCTGTCACAGGCCGCTTACCCGACGGCCGCGCTGACCCTGCTGGACTCGCTTCGCGAAATGACTGGCCTCGACCTGCCCGACGGCGCGCTCAAGGACGCGGCCGACCGTACTAACGCGCTCATAGACCAGCAGGTATCGGAGTCTTCTGAGGTTGCCGACCTGGTGCACGGCCTGGAGATCCAGTGGGACGCGGCCATCGCCACCGACGGCAATCTCCTCGCGGAAGGCGAGGAGATGCCCACGGCGGACGAGCTCGCGGCCCAGTTCGAGCAGTTCCTCGCCGAGCAGCAGCGCGGCGAGGAACTCTAGCCAGTCCCCGCTTCCGTCGCTGCCCGGTCCTTAGACCACGATCAGGTCATGGGGGGCGTTGTTGAGGCGCTCATGGCCGTCGTCAGTGCAGACGACGATGTCCTCGATGCGCGCACCATGCGGGCCGGGGTAGATGCCGGGCTCCACGGAGAACGCCATCCCGGGCGCCAGCGGGGTCAGGTTGCCGGAGACGATGTACGGGTTCTCGTGGGATTCCAGGCCGATGCCGTGGCCGGTGCGGTGGATGAACCAGTCGCCGTACCCGGCCTCGGCAATGATGTCGCGGGCGGCGGCATCGACCGACTCCGCACTCACGCCAGGGCGCGCCCACTGGCACGCCGCCTCCTGCGCCTGCTTCAGCACCGCGTAATACCTGGCGAACTCCGCGGGCGGCTCGCCGATCGCGTACGTCCGGGTGCAGTCCGAGCAGTACCCGGATTCCATCGTGCCCCCGATGTCCACCACGACGACGTCGCCTTCGCGCAGCACCCGCTCGGAGACCTCGTGGTGCGGGCTGGCCGCGTTCGGCCCGGAGCCGACGATCACGAAGTCAACCTGGACGTGCCCTTCGGCGAGGATGGCCTCGGCAATTTTCGTGCCGACCTGCCGCTCGGTCAGGCCAGGCTTCAGCCAGCCCGGCACCTGCGCGTGCACCCGGTCGATGGCCGCGCCCGCCTCGCGCAGCGCCGCCACCTCGACCTCGCTCTTGCGGACCCGCAGGTCCGCAAGCACGGTGCTGGCCAGGACCTGCCGGGCATCCGGGAAAGCGTCACGGAACCGCAGCACGTTCAGCGCCCACATCCGGTCGGACAGGGCGAGGGTCGCCGGGTCCCCGAGCCTGTCCTTGATCATCTCGAACGCGTCGTCCGTCTCGCCCCACGTCACCACCTCCAGTTCCAGCGTTCCCACTGGCGAGGCAAGCGCGGCCTTCAGCTCCAGGCCAGGCACGACGAGGAACGGCTCGCCCTCGGCGGGGACGGCCAGGCAGGTCAGCCGCTCCAGTTGCTTGGCGTCGTAGCCCGTGACGTAGCGCAGGTCCGGCCCCGGCGTCAGTAGCAGCGCGCCGAGCCCGGCGTCACGGACGGCATCAGCGACCGCCGACAGCCGCTGCTTCGGGTAGAGGGCGGCGAGATCCGTGGTCATAGTCCAGCGCTCCTTGCTGTTATCAGCGCGTTACCGCGCTTGTTGCTGTTATCGCTTCCCGGTCACGCTCGCGCGGAAGCGGCTCAGTGAGGAGCCTAGGCCCAGGGCCTCCCCCATCTCGCTCAGCAGGTCCGGGTCCGGCGGATGGGCCGGGAGGCTGCCATCGGCCTCGGCCAGTGGCACGTCGGCGACGACCGCGACGACCGGCGGGGCGATGTCAAGGTAGCCGCGCGCCGCCTCGAGCTTCTTGCGGGTACCGGACGGGAATCCGCCGTGGCCCGCGTCAAGGGCATGCTTGAGCGCGTCCAGGCTACCGAACGCCGTGATCAGCGCCGCGGCTGTCTTGTCCCCGATGCCGGGGACACCCGGCAGGCCGTCGCTCGGGTCGCCGCGCAGCACCGCGAAGTCGGCGTACGCGCGGGCCGGGATGTGGTATTTCTCGCTGACCGCCGCCTCGTCAATCGCATCAAGCTTGCCCAGGCCCTTGACGGTGTACAGCACCCGGATGCCGCGGGAGTCATCGACCAGCTGGAACAGGTCCCGGTCCCCCGTCACGACATCGACGGGGATCGCCTGGCCGGCCGCCCGGCCGGCCAGGGTCGCGATGACGTCGTCGGCCTCGTAGCCGTCGTGCTCGGCTAGGGCGATGCCCGCCGCGTCCAGCACCTGAGTGATCAGCGGGATCTGCACCACCAGGGCGGGCGGCGCCTGCTCGGTGCCGTCAGGCTCCGCACGGTGCGCCTTGTAGGAGGGGATCGCCGCGACCCGGAAGGACGGACGCCAGGAGGCATCAAGACAGGCCACGAGCCGCTGCGGCTGATGATCGCGAACCAGCCTAGCGATGGCATCGAGCAGGCCCCTGATGGCGTTGACCGGGGTGCCGTCGGGGGCGGTCACCGTCTCCGGCATACCGTAAAAGGCGCGGTAGTACAGCGACGCGGTGTCCAGCAGCATCAGCGAGCCCATTGGTTTATCCTAGTGCGCCGCCTGCCCGCTGAGCTTGCCCTCTCAAAGGCGTACCCCGGCAGATAACTGCAGAAGGATCTTGCCGTCCGTGACCGCGATCGTTCGGGCGGGCAGCGGGCGCGGCGCCGGGCCGGCCACCACCGCGCCATCGGTGATCGAGAACTTGCTGCCGTGGCACGGGCAGTCAATCGTGGCGTTGGCCACCGCGTCGCACAGGCAGCCGACGTGCGTGCAGATGGCGCTGAACGCCTTGTACTGCCCGGTGGCGGGCTGGGTGACGACGACCTTCTCGGCCGTGAAGATCCTGCCGCCGCCGACGGGAACCTGCGAGGTGTCGCCAAGGACCGTGCCGGTGATCCCGCCACTCGACCCCGCCGTCGGGGTGGCTGCCGACCCGGCCGTCAGGGCGGCTGTCGGCTGCGTGCCAGTGGCCTGCCCTTCCTCGTTCGCGTCATAGGGCACGGGGGCGGTACTGCACGCGGCGAGCGCCGCGCCGGCCCCCACCAGCCCTGCCCCCACCAGCCCTGCCCCCAGGAGCAGGCCGCGACGCGACGCGCACTCGTGCTGCGGGGGCGTGGGGGGCTTGTGGGTCATGGGATGTCCTTCGCCGTATCGGGGGAGGGGCGCTGGCACAGTTCTACGGTGCCCGGCCGCGAAATGCCGGGCGTCAGGCCGGCTGGTAAGGATCCGGTAAGAACGCCTGAAGGATGCCGGACCAGATCACGTTGAGTACCGCGCTCAGCAGCACCCGCCGCGGGTTTGGCCGCGCCCAGTGCGGGCCAAGGCCAGGCCAGGTATCCCCCCGGACGGTGGCGGACCACCCGCTGTCGTGCCAGCCGCGCCCGGCGCTGGCGGCCGCGCCGGTGGGCACTGGCCCGGGCGCGAGGGTCGGCTGGGATACAACAACGGGCTGGGCGGTCGGTATCTGCTGGGCCTGCTCAGACGTTGGCGACTGCCGGGGAACCGGGGACTGCTGAGATTCCGGCGGCGGCGCGGTCGTCGTAGGTCCTGTGGGGGAAACCGCGGCGGCGGTGGAGGGAGCCGACGGTGGAGTCACCGTGGCTGGCGCGGTGGTTCTCGCGACAGCACTAGTGCTGGCGCCGACGGTCAGGCTGGGGCTGGCCGCGGCCGATGGCCTGGAGGTGGCCGGTGGGCAGGTGGCCATGCCCTTAGCGGGATTGCCTGGGCCGGGCGTGATGGCAGCCACCTGACGCAGGAAACACGCCGCGACGACCACACCGCTACCGTTGGCCATCGTCGTGACATCGTTCCTCATCCCGAACGAGGCACAGTTCAGGTTCAGGAACGACGCCTGCAACCGGGACGAGACGAACGTGAACAGGCTGTCCGCCGTGCCAGGTGCCGGGCTGGGACCGCCGAGCAGCAGGTTGACGTCCTGTTGCAGCCGCCTGCCCTGAACCTGTTCCATGTCCGCGCAGTACGCCTTCGGCGACTGGCCGGCCGGGAGCGGTGGCATATCCATGATCGACCGGTAGGCGTCGGTCTTGGCCCGGCTGAAGTTGCCGTTGGCATCGACCGTCATCGGGTCGTTCAGCGGTACCAGCGCGGCCGGCCCGCCGCGGGTGACCTGGCCGGCCCATCGCGCGGCCTGCAGTTCATCCAGCGGCAGGCCGGTCGCCGGGGCACCGCCGTTGGCCAGGTCGGGCACCGTCCATGGCGAGCAGCCGAGGGCCGGGTCTATGAAGAAGTCGAGTAGCCCGTTGTCGCTTCCGTTGAACAAGGTGACCGCGTCGCGGCCCAGCGACCGCTTGTTGGCCGTCGTGTCCTGGGCGGTCTGCCCGGCGGAATTGGCCAGGTACTCGGTCGTGACGTTGTCGCTTTGGTCTTGGTCGATGAGCGCGAAGCTGCGGGTGGTCAGGCAGGGTAGCCCGTCCCTGGCGGTACCAGGGTTCGGCACGTGCAGCTTCCCTGCCTTTCTGGCCTTGTTGGCGGCCCGGAAGAAGGCGGCCGCATTGCAGGCGCCGACCTGCGCGAACGAGGTGAACTGGCCGCCGATGTCCTCCCCCGCGACGCAGTCGGCTCGCTGCAGGCTGGCGTCGGGCCCAGCGGAGGCGGCCGGGCTGTCGACGGGATCGGGCGTCGCCGTCACCGTGGCTGATGACGCGTCAGCAGTGACCGCCGGACTCGGCGACGCCAAGGACGACGCCGACGCGGTGCCCGGGGATGCCGACGCGGACGCCATGGACCGCCGCGCGCCGCTCCTGGCCTGGTCGGCTCCTCGCAGGGTCAGGACGTCCCCGTTGTACCCGAACCACACGGCCACGACGGCGCCCGTAGGCAGGTGCGGCACCACCGGGCGCCGGGCGGGCCGGGCGCCGGCGTCAATGACCAGCGGATCGTAGATCGAGATCGCACCGGTCGCCGGGTCAATGACGGCGCCCTGGACGAAGGCGGTCTGCATCTGATTGACCTCGTTGCACGGCCCGTCCGCCGGGTCGGTGGCGGTGAACTGGTACGGCGTTGCCAGCCCCTGCGCGGTCAGCGGGTTCGCCGGCACGATGATCGTGCAGTTGGGGTTGGGCGTCGCCGGGGCCGCGGCCGTCGTGTTGGCGGCGTTGCCCGCAGCCACCCACTGGTTGACCCCGACCACCCCGGCCGCCCCGGCGATGAGGATCACGGCGCTGACGACTGCGGTGACGATCAGGGAGACCGGGAGGTCACCGAGCGCGAGTCCGCCGCTGCGACCCGCCCGGCGGAGCCGCCCGCGCTGCGCCTCCCGCCCACGCTGCGCCTCCCGTCGGCTCGGCTGCCGGTAGCCGGGCCACTCCTGGCTGAACCACCCGTCGCCGGAAGGCCGCTGACTTGACTGTCGCGGCGGTTGCAACAGCATGGTGTCGCGCCACTGCCCAGCGCCGGAACCGCCGCGCGACGTCCGGTACTTGCTGCGCAGCCTCCTGCGATAACGGCCGCGGCGCCCGCCAGGCAGCCTCATATCACGGTCCTCTCGAAAGAACTTCGACCTGGCCGTGACGTTCCCAGTCATGGGACGTTAGCGGCTGGCAGCTCATGACGAGAACACTTGTGCACAATATAGTCATTAATGACTATATTGTGACATCTCGGGAGACTCCTGGCGTACCTTCGGTAACAGGCGCTTACCCCTCGTCCGACGGCTTTCGCGCGACGGCGAGCGCCGCGATTCGGCTCGCTGCCTCAGGCAGCGAGGCACCCTGGCCGACGGCGACCCCGACCAGGTAGGCGGTCAGCGGCGCGGCCGGCCGGGCCACCGCGTGTGCGGTGTCTCGGGCGAGGTCCAAGATCACCGTCGTGACGGCCTCGATGTCGGCGACACCGTCCCCCGCCAGCCCGAGCTCCTCGCGAACCGTCGTCATCCACTCTTCCAGCGTGCCCATGCGCTGTCCCCCCGCTCGCCTCCCGGGCGCCTGGGAGGCGTCCCTACGCTCACTCATGCCCACATCATCTCGCAGTCCCCGCGCCGGGGCGGGAGACCGGGAACTACCGGCAGTGGCGAGCCGCTCGGCGCGTCCGCGCGGGCGTCGGTCAGCTGCCGGCACCGCTCGGCCGGAGGTCTGGGTGATACTGGAATGGCAATCAGCGGCTGTGGCGCACAGCACGGGACAAGATCTACCGAAGCGGGTATTTAGCGACCTGAGATGAGCGACGAAAACGGACACGGCGGCGGGCAGGGCCATGCCCATGCTCATGCTCATGGGATCCAGTCGGGATCGGACGGCCGTTGGCTCGCGGCCGCCGGCGTGCTGATCCTCGCGTTCATGTGCGGCGAGGTCATCGCCGGGGTAGCCGGTCACTCGCTGGCGCTGCTGTCCGATGCCGCGCACATGCTGACCGACGCCGCGTCGATCGGGCTGGCACTGATCACGATGAAGGTCGCGGCCCGCCCGGCTTATGGCGAGTACACCTGGGGCCTGCGCCGGACGGAGATCCTGTCGGCGCAGGCCAATGGAATCACGCTCGTCCTGCTGGCCCTCTGGCTTGGCTATGAGGCCATTGTTCGGCTCATCACGCCGCGTCCGGTCGCCGGCGGGCTGATGCTCGCCATCGCCCTCGCCGGGGTGCTCGTGAACCTGGCCGCCGCCGCCTTGATATCCCGTGCCGCCCGCCCGTCCCAAGGCTCAACTCAGCCCCACGCCCACGGCCAAGACCATGAAGACCAGCACGACCACGGGGCTGTCGGCGGGCGGCGCCGGAGCCTGAACGTCGAGGGCGCGTTCGCGCATGTCCTCACCGACCTGTGGGCGTTCATCGCGACGGCGGTGGCGGCCGTCGTCGTGCTCGCCACCGGGTTCAGCCGGGCCGACCCGATCGCGACGTTGGTCGTGGTCGGGCTGATGCTGTACGCGGGCTGGGGCCTGATCCGAGCGTCCGGGCGGATCTTCCTTGAGGCCGCGCCTGTGGGCCTGGACCTCGCCGAACTCGGCCGCGCGATGGCCGCCCAGCCCTGCGTCGCGGAGGTGCATGACCTGCACGTCTGGGAGATCACCAACGGCATGCCCGCCGCGTCCGCGCATGTGCTCGTCGCCAGGGGCCAGGACTGCCATCGCGTCCGGGCTGACCTTGAGCAGTTGCTAGCCAGGCGTGGCATCACCCATGCGACCCTTCAAGTCGATCATGTGCCCACGGCCGAGTTGCGGGCCATCCTCCCGGAACCCGCCGGCACGCACTGCGACCCGGAACCCACCGGCACGCACTGCGACGACCCGCACGGCCCGAGCTACCGGGCCGCCCCGCCGGGCAGCGCGTGAACTGACCCACCGCCGCCAGCGAGCCATGACGGTATCGGCGCACCGCCGCCAGCGAGCCATGACGGTATCGGCGCACCGCCGCCAGCGAGCCATGACGGTATCGGCGCACCGCCGCCAGCGAGCCATGACGGTATCGGCGCACGGGCGCCAGCGAGCTGCGCCGGTAGTGGCGCAGCTATGCCAGCGAGCTGCCACAGCCAGCTCTCCACCGCCGGCCAGTCGGAACGGTATCGGCGCGGCTACGCCAGCGAGTCAGGCGCGACACGAGCCGACGACGCCGGCGTCCTTGAGTCAACTCGCGATATGCCGCGCTACGCCGCTCGCGACCTGGCCGCCGGGACAATCGGCACGGCCACCGTCGGCGTCGGCTTCCCCGTCAGTGGCGCGGCGGCCGCCCTGGCCCTGTGGTGGGGCACCCGCGCCTACCAGCGGGCCATGGCGTAGCCGGGACCAGCCCCAGCGATAAGCCGCTATCCCCCGATAGCAGACATGGGGCGGTCAGGCTGCAGGAAGGTGGGGTCGTTGATCCCATGGCCGGGTAGCTTGACCGCCACGGCGGCACGCCAGCGGGCGGCGATCTCCTGGTCGCAGGCGCCGCCGCGCAGCGCCGAGCGCAGGTCGCTTTCCTGGCGGGCGAACAGGCAGTTGCGGATCTGGCCATCGGCGGTCAGCCGCACCCGGTCGCAGGCGCCACAGAACGGCCTGGTCACGGAGGCGATCACGCCGACCCGTCCGGGTCCACCATCGACGAGGAAGGTCTCAGCGGGGGCAGCGCCGCGGGATCGCTCGGTATCGGGGGCGAGCTTGAACTCGGCCGTGAGCAGCCGGAAAATCTCGTCCGCGGTCACCATTTCCGCGCGCTTCCAGCCGTGCTGGGCGTCCAGTGGCATCTGCTCGATGAAGCGAAGCTCATAGCCGCGCTCCAGGCAGTAGCGCAGCAGGGGGACAGCCTCGAAGTCGTTGACGTCGCGCATGACGACGGCGTTCACCTTGACTGGGGACAGCCCGGCGGCAGCGGCGGCGGCCAGCCCCTCCAGCACGTCCGGGAGCCGGTCGCGCAGCGCCAGCTTGCGGAAGACCTCAGGGCGCAGCGTGTCCAGCGACACGTTGATCCGGTCCAGGCCAGCCTCGCGCAGCGGTGCCGCGAGGCGCCCCAGCCCAATGCCGTTGGTGGTCAGCGAAATCTCCGGGCGCGGCGAGAGCCCGGCCGTCGCGGCTATGATCGACACGAGGTCTGGGCACAGCAGCGGCTCACCCCCGGTGAACCGCACCTCCGCGATGCCCAGCAGCTCAACACCAATCCGGACTAGGCGGCTAACCTCGTCGCCAGACAGTACTTCCGGCTTGGGCAGCCAGGCAAGGCCCTCGGGGGGCATGCAGTACGCGCACCGGAGGTTGCAGCGGTCCGTCAGCGACACCCGCAGATCTGTGGCTATCCGTCCATATGAGTCAGCCAGCATCGCTCAAGCCTACGCGTCCGCTCGCGCACCACGAGCATCCTGCGGCGGTGCTTGTATCGGCAACACAAGGCAACCTTGTCAAGCCTGGTGTTGCGCTGCGAGCGATCCGGCGGACATGGTCCTCGGTACAGTGGGGACAATTGCTAAGCTCCCGGTTCGTCCACAACATCGAGCTTGGACCCCCCGATGGGAAGTAACGGCGCTTTATGGCACCTACCAAAGCATCCTCCGGTCGCGCTACGAGGCCCGCTGATGATGCCACGGGCCGGCATAGGCTGCGTGGCCGGCGGTGCGCGATCAGTGACCGGCTACCGCAGCCGTGGCTGTTTCCGCTGCTGGTCTACGCGGCTACATGGATTCTCATCGTTGTCAGCTGGCAGGTCGCCAACGCCATCTACGGCACGAGCGAGCCCTGGACGTTCTACTTCCTGATCAAGGACGCCACGCACTACCTGGCGATCGCGCAGCACGGCTACCCGAAGACACTGGTCTTCCCGCCGCCCCTGGTCCACCATCCCTATCAGTCGTTCAAGCTAGTCAACCTGCCGGCGTCCTACAATCCGCCGATCACGTACAAGCCACCGGTGCCGCCAGCGCCTTACCCCTACCTGCCGGCGTTCTTCCCCGCCTGGCCGGCGCTAATCCGGCTGATGCACTGGGTCGCGGGCGGGAACTGGCTAGCCGGCGCCCTGCTCGCGAGCATCGCGAGCGGGGCCGCGGCATCGCTGGGTGTGTGGGCGGTGGCCAACCGGGTCGCGAGCCGCTGGGTGGCCGACCGGGCGGTCGTGGCGTTCTGCGTGTTCCCTGGCGCGATGACGTTCGGCCTGCTGTACTCCGAGCCGCTGGCGGTCGCCATCGCGGCGGCGGTGCTGCTGGCCATGCTGGACCGGCGCTGGCTGCTAGCTGGCCTGCTGGCGGCCGTGGGCACGGCCGAGCGGCCGACGCTGATCGTGCTCACCGCGGTCCTTGGCATCGGGGCCATTATCGCGATCCGGGAGCGGCGGGAGTGGCGCTCGCTGGTGGCTGCCCCGCTGTCGCTGGTCGGAGTGGCCGTGTTCTTCGGCTGGCTGGGCTACCGTTACCACGACCTGGATTTCTGGTTCTCGACCGAGAAGCATGGCTGGGCCGAGAAGATCGATGGCGGCCTTCACACGTTCAAGCTGCTGACCTGGCAAGTCGGCCCCTATGACAGCGTGAACGTGCTCTACACCATCGTGCTGACGATCATGTTCGCGGCCGCCGTCGCCGGGGTCTTCTTCATGGTCAGGACACGGTTGCCGTGGTGGCTGACCATGTTCACCGTCTTGACGCTGCTGGCGTGCATCGTCTCCGACGCCCAGAGCACCAAGCCCCGGATGGTGTGGAGCGCCTTCGGTATCTTCATCGGGTTCGCCGCTGCCAACCTGCCCCGGTGGCTCTTTTGGACGGTCGTTGTCGCGTCGGCCGGCCTGCTCGCCTTCCTTATCGGCTGGTGGCCACATCACTACGTCGGGCCCGCGCCATGACGGGCAGGACCGGGAGCACGGCCCGTTCTGGTTCTGGGGCTTAGCAGGACTGTCGTTTATTGCCGAGGCGGACGGGCATCCAACCCGCCGACTGCGCCCGCGCGCTGCCCGCTTGTTCTGACGACCAGGGGGACCACCAGGAGCCTGACGCCTCCGCCGACGACTAGCTGACCACAACTAGATTTGCGACGGTGGGCGCATGCTCGGGGCCTGCGCAGGTGCGAGAGGAATTCTCAGGTCGCTAGTTTCTAGTCAGTAGGAGAACCCTTTGGCCGTAAGCGAGAGTCCCTGGTGGAAAGATGCTGTCGTCTACCAGGTCTACCCGCGCAGCTTCGCCGACAGCGACGGGGACGGGATTGGTGATCTGGAGGGCCTGCGCGCCCGCCTGGACTACCTGGCCGACCTGGGCATCGACGCGATCTGGCTGACCCCGTTCTACCCGTCGCCACTGCACGACGGCGGGTACGACGTCGCCGACTACCGCGACGTCGACCCCCGGCTCGGGACGCTGGCCGGCTTTGACGCCCTGGTGGCCGACGCTGGCGCGCGCGGCATCCGGGTGATCGTCGACATCGTCCCGAACCACTGCTCGTGGGATCACCCGCTGTTCCGGGCGGCGCTAGCCGCCAGGCCGGGCAGCAAGGAGCGCGAGCTGTTCATCTTCCGGCCGGGCCGGGGTCCCGGCGGCTCGCAGCCGCCGAACAACTGGCCCTCTGCCTTCGGCGGTCCCGCGTGGGACCGGGTGCGGGAGGTACCAGGCCTGGGCGGCCAGGCAGGCGCCCCCGGGCAGGCACCGCCTGATGATGACTGGTACCTGCACATGTTCGACGTCAGCCAGCCGGACTTCAACTGGCACCACCCGGCTGTGGTCGCCATGTTCGAGGACACGCTGCGGTTCTGGCTGGACCGCGGGGTCGCGGGCTTCCGGGTTGATGTCGCGCACGGCCTTTTCAAGGACGCGACGCTGGCCGACAGCCCATCCCCGGAGCGGTCACACGCGCCGTCTGGCTACTACCACCAGCCCGAACTGCACGCGCTGTACCGGACGTGGCGCAAGATCTTGGACTCCTACCCGACCACCGCGTTCCCCGGCGCGCGGACGGCGGTCGGCGAGGTCTGGTACGACAAGCCATCGACGCTGCAGCCTTACCTCGCCGCCGACGAGCTGCCGCAGGTCTTCAACTTCAGCCTCATCCTGTCGCCGTGGGAGGCGGCGTCGGTTCGCGCGGCGATCGACTCCACGTACGCCATGTGTGACGGGTCACAGGCCCCCTGGGTGCTGGGCAACCATGACGTGGTACGGCCGGTGACCCGGTTCGGCAGCCCCGCAGCGGCTCGCGCGGCGGCACTGCTGCAGCTTGCCCTGCCCGGATCGGCCTACATCTACCAGGGCGAGGAACTTGGGCTGCCCGAGGTGCTGGACATCCCGGACGCCGCCCGCCAGGACCCCACCTTCCACCGTACCGGCGGGAAGCGCGCCGGCCGCGATGGCTGCCGAATCCCGCTTCCATGGTCGTCTTCCGGCCCCTCCTTTGGATTTTCCCGAACGCCGCGTGGCCAGTCCGCTCCTGCCTGGCTCCCGCAGCCGCCGGGGTGGGACACGTTCTCCGTCGAAGCTGAACGTGATGACCCCGCGTCGTTCCTGTGCATGTACAAGGCGGCACTGCGGCTACGCAGGTCACACCCGGCACTCGGCGGGACCGGCCCGCTCCGCTGGCTGGACGGGGACGGCGGGGAGCGCTCCGCGACGGGACGCCCGCAAGGCACGGATGGCCCCGCCAGCAGGCAGCTGCACTTTCGCCGCGAGCCGAGGTTCGAGCTGTTCGCCAACCTCGGCCCCGACCCGGTACCGGCGCCGCCGCACCGCGAGGTGCTGCTGTCGAGCTCGCCGCTCGATGATGTCGGCGGATCCGTATCGGTTCCGCCGAGCACGACCGTCTGGCTCGCGGTGTAAGGTCCTGGCTTCTGAAGGGTGACTCAGCCTCCATGGGCACTGCCGTTTGATTACTCTTCGTTACCTGATATCTTCCCTCCGTGATGGGGGATCTGGGGACCGCCGGCAACGTGACCGGCGTCCCACGCAGGGCGAGTGCGGCCAGGACCGGGCACCAGGCATACGCGCGGAAGCGGCCAGGCAGGCAGCGCCGTCTCCTCGGCACGCTGCCGGCCTGGATCGTCGTGGTGGCCACCGTCGCCGCGCTCGCGCTGCGGATGTTCACGTTCACCAGGCCGGGCTACCTGACCGGGATCACCGAGTACGACGACGGCGTCTACCTCGGCGCGGCGATCCACCTGACCGAGGGGGCCATCCCCTACCGCGACTTCGCGTTCGTCCAGCCGCCGGGGATCGTGCTGCTGATGATGCCGGTGGCGCTGGTCGCGGCGGTGACTACCACCGTCAAGGCGCTGGCGCTCGCGCGGGTGCTGACAGCGCTCGCCAGCGCCGCGTGCGTCCCGCTCGCCGGCCGTCTGGTGCTGCATCGTGGCCCGCTCGTGACGCTGGTGACGTGCGGCTCCCTGGCGATTTACCCCGATGACATCAGCACCGCCCACACGCTGATGCTTCAGCCCTGGATGAACCTGCTGTGCCTGCTCGCCGTCACCGCCGCCTTCCGCGACGGCCAGCTGGCCCCGGCCAGGAACCTGCTGTGGGCCGGGCTGGCGATGGGCTTCGCGGCGGCGGTCAAGTTCTGGGCCATGGTCCCGGCCGCGGTGCTGCTCGCCGTGTGCGCGGCCGCCTGGCTGGCCGCCTGCGATCCGGGCGGCAGTGCCCGGGTCCGGCGGTACGTCGCCGGCCTGGCCGTCGGGTTCGCCGTGCCGCTCGCGCCGTTCGCGCTAGCCGCGCCGGGGACACTGTGGCGCAGCACGATCATCGACCAGGTGGCCCGCACCGGCACCGCCGTGCCAGTCGCCGTCCGCCTCGCCCACCTCACCGGCTTGATCGACATCCTGACCGTCCATGGTCACCTTGCGGTCCTCGACGGCGGCGCCCTGTCCATCTACGCCGCCGGGAAGCTCGGCGCCGCAGGACGCGGGCACGAGCCTCACGTGGCTGCCCTACGTCGTAGCGGCGGCCGGCGCCGCCGCGCTGGCGGGCGGCTTTTGCTGGCGGGCCAGCTACTTGTCGCTGCCGCCGTCGCCGCTTGAGTGGTTCTCGGCCGCCACCGCCGCGGCCGCGTGCGTCGCGATCGTGAGCTACTCAGCGTTCTTCTATCACTATCCCGACTTCCCGGCCCCGTGGCTGGCTCTCACCGCCGGCGGCGCGGCCGGCGTGGTCATGCGCTCCCCTGTCCGGGTCGTCGCGGGCGCGATCACTGTCGCCTTCGGCCTGGTCGCCGCGCTGCAGGTCGCCGAGATCTACCCGATGAAGCAGGTGACCGCGCAGGCGGTCGCGCACCAGATCCCCCGCGGCTCGTGCGTGGTGACCGACGAGGTGTCACTGACGATCGCCGCCGACCGGTTCACCGGGTACCCGGCGTCCTGCCCGATCATCGTCGACTCGCTCGCACAGACCCTGGTGCTCAGCAGCGGCGTCAGCGTCCAGGGCGGTGCGGCCCGCATGCCCTCGGTCGTCGCGGCGTGGAAGGCCTGGCTTAGCCGGGCGGACTACGTCTGGTTCACGCCCGGGCGGGGACCCGGCGGCGGGTCCGCCCGGCGCATCCCGTGGACCCCCGGCCTGCTCAGGTGGTTCGAGCAGTCCTTCACCGCCGTCGGCGCTTACTCCTGGGGCATCGGCCGGCTGTACGTCCGCACCCGGGCAAGCGCAGCGGGCGCGGACCACCGGTGAGGCAGGCAGTCCGCAAGGGCGACAGGGCTGAGCACCGGGCGCGGAGGCATTGCCTCCGCGCCCGCCCCTGTCCCGGCCCTCCCCCTCCTGAGAGCCGTCCCCAGAGTGCTCGCTCGCCCGCACCTCTTGAGACACGAAGTCTAATGTCTCATGTAGCGTGTCCGGGTACGTTGCTCACATCAATCCCTCGCATGAGGGCAAAGCGTGGGGAGGCGCCGATGACGACCCGGCCAGGGCGGGTGCCCGCGCAGGAGATCCGGCAGCGGATGCTCGACGCGGGGCGGGACCTGGCCCTGGAGGCCGGTGCTGCGCTCACGATCGAGCACCTGCGCCTTGAGGAGGTCATCGCGCGGGCAGGGGTCCCGCGCAGCTCGGCGTACCGGGCCTGGCCGTACAAGGAGGACTACACCGACGACCTGCTGTGCTACCTTGCGGGAGCGGGCAGCTGGCTGCGCGACCGGGCTGTACTGTCGCCCGAGACACCCGCAGTCGTCGGGCGGCTCATCGCCGACAACCAGCAGCTGGTGACGACGGCGGAGGGGCGCCGCGCGCTGCTGCGGGAGGTGGTGCGCGTCACTGCCGAGCACAACTACCGTACGCTGTCGGAAAGTCTCGAGTGGCGGCTGCATATGGCGCTCGTCGCGACTCTCGGCTCCACCCGGACCGGCGCGGCGCGGCGCAAGATCGCCGCGGCCCTGGAGGCGGCGCAGTCACAGTCCAGGGATGCGATGGTCGCGGTGTTCGAGATCGTGGCGACCGAGCTTGGGCTACGGCTGCGGGACCCAGCCCTGACGGTGGAGCAGCTACAGCTAGCGGGCGGCCTGTTCATCCAGGGGCTCGCGCTGCGCAACGTCCAGGTCCAGACGGCGCTCGGGGAGGGGGATGCCGACGAGCGGGGCGGCCCGGCCGCGGATGGCGGCCCGGATCCCAGCCACGATGTTGTCCGGCATGTGGACGGGTTGCTGAACGCCTCCCTTCCCGGTCCCGGGCTGCATGGCGGTACCGCGCCATGGTCGCTGGCGGCATTCGCCTACCTCGGCATCGTGGAGGCGTTCGTGGAGCCGGACCCTGACTTCGCCCCTTCCCGCGCAGCGAGGCCGTAGCTGGCGGAGAGCCGCTCATGCTGCTGCCTCGCGTCGCACGTTACGCTGATGACAAGGGTGATAGTTGGAAGGGACGCTCAGTGTCGGGACGCACGGCGAGGAGGCGAGTGCTGCGGGTGACGCTTTCCCCGCAGCCGCCGTTCCTTGAGGCGGCTTCCACGCAGGTGGCTTCGCGTCAGGCCGTTTCCCAGGCAATGACATCCCCCGGGGTGGCGGAGGTGACAGTCACGCCGCGCGCTGACTTCCTGGCGGCCGAGGAACCGCTGGGGATACGGGTGAACGGCAGCGCGCTGTCGATGACGATGCGGACGCCCGGCGAGGACGTCGAGCTCGCCGCCGGGTTCCTGGTGAGCGAGGCGATCATCGGGTCGGCGGCGGACATCGTGGAGATCAAGCTGTGTGACGGTACCTCGTGCGGGCACGATCACCGTCATGAGGACCTGGGAAACATCGCGGACGTGCGGCTCGCCCCCGAAGTGCCGGTAGCTGCGGGTGCCCGGCGGAATTTCATGACCACCTCCGCCTGCGGGGTCTGCGGGAAGACGTCGATCGAGGACATCTGCGTGCTGCCGCGGGCCGCACTGTCCGGTGACGACACCCGGTTCTCCCCTGCCGTGCTCGCGGCGCTGCCCGGCCGGCTGCGTGAGGCGCAGCGGGTGTTCGCGCGAACCGGTGGGCTGCACGCCGCCGGGCTTTTCACCCCAGCGGGCGACCTTGTGGTCGTGCGCGAGGACGTGGGCAGGCACAATGCCGTTGACAAGGTCGTCGGCTGGGCACTGCTGTCCGGGCGGCTGCCGCTGGCCGGCCACGCACTGCTGGTCAGCGGCCGGGCCTCGTTTGAGCTGGTCCACAAGGCCGTGCTCGCTGGCATTCCGCTGCTCGCAGCGGTGTCGGCGCCATCCTCGCTAGCCGCGCAACTGGCGGAGGAGGCGGGACTCACGCTGGTCGGCTTCCTGCGGGGCCAGTCAATGAACGTCTACTGCGGCGAGCACCGCCTCGTGGCCGGGTGACCATGGCGAGCCAGGAACGGCCGGGCCCGGCACAGGCCTACGCGCAGTGGATGGACTCCTGCACCCGCGCCGGATGGCGAGCCACGGCCGTGGCTCAGGAGGTTCCGCTCGCGGCCGCGCTCGGCCGGGTGACGGCATGCGAGGTGCGCGCGCGGTGGGCATCGCCCCAGGCGGCCTGCGCCGCGATGGACGGAATCGTGTTCCTGGCAGCCGACGCTGACGGCGGGCGGCTGCCGGCTAGGGCGTTCACCTGGGCCGACACGGGAGATCCGCTGCCGCCAGGGACCGACACCGTAATGCAACGCGAGCGTGTGGTTATCGGCAGCGATGGTGGCGCCGAGATCATCGGGCCGGCGCAGGCCAACGCGGCGGGAGCGGTGCAGCCGGGGCTGAACGTACGGTCCGCTGGCGAGGACTTCCAGGCTGGTGCGCTGCTCGTGCCCTCGGGAAAGCGACTGCGCCCCGGTGACCTCGGGGTCGCCGCGGCCGGCGGGCACGCCACGGTGGCGGTTGCCCGGCGGCCGACGGTTGCCATTATTCCTACCGGGGATGAGATCCGCACCGCCGGCGTTCCGCTCAGGCATGGCCAGGCATCGGATAGTAACTCGGTCATGCTCGCCGCGCTGGCCGCCTCGTCTGGCGCGGTCCCGGTGGTCAGTGACGTCCAGCCCGACGACCCGGATGTGCTCGCGGCACACCTGCGCCGCACCGCGCTCGCCGCCGACCTCGTGCTCATGATCGCCGGATCCAGTCGCGGGCGTGACGATTACGCCGCCGCGGTCGTCGAGCAGGTAGGCGGCCTGGCCGTGCACGGGGTGGCGGTCCGGCCTGGCCATCCGGTGCTGCTTGGCCACGTGAAGCGCAGCGAGCCCGGCGTCGTGCCCGTCATCGGCGTTCCCGGCTACCCGCTGGCGGCCGCGGTGATTGCCGAGCTGTTCGCGCTTCCGCTGCTGGCGGGGCTGCAGGGCGTAACGGCCGCCAGCGGCCCGCTCGTCCAGGCGCAACTGGACCGCGACTGGACGTCTGCGCCCGCCGTGGAGGAATGGATCCCGGTGACGCTGGCCCCGTCGGCCCCGAAGCTCCCGCGGGCCACGCTTGCCCAGGCCGTCCCCTGGCAGACCGCGCTCCCGTGGGCCACCCCGGCCAGGCGCGGGGCGGGGTCGACGAGCCAGCTGGCCAGCGCGGACGCGTGGTGGACGATCCCCCTCGGCCAGGGAGCGTTCCGCCGCGGCGACCTCATCACCGTGCGCCCCTTCTGATTGATGGCAGGGGGAGGGACAGCAGCCTAGTGCCGTCGGACCGGACCAGCCGGATCGCTATTGCCAGCGTGACCGCGAACAGGCCAAGGCCGCCGAGCAGGTAGAGGTTTCCCGCGAGGAGCTGCAGGCCATGCCAGTGGTATTCGGGGTAGTTGGGGTTGTCGCCGTGCGCGAACACGGCCGCCGGGGCGTAGTTGATCAGCCCGCCCTGCAGCAGCCCGGCATTCGGCCACCAGAAATCCGGCCACGCGCCATAGGCCACCAGGACCAGTCCGGCCAGCCCCTGCCACCACGCCCGCGCGGCCCGGCTGGAGGCGGCGCGGACGCCCGCGTCGAGGAGGACCGCAACGCCCGGCGCGATCCACACCCAGTGATGGTCCCAGCTGATCGGCGAGATGAGCAGCGCGGTCAGCCCGCACGCCATCAGCCCGGCGAACCGGCCCCACGCGCGCCCGCTGTTCCACAGCACGACGGCGGCCGCCAGCCCGACCACCCCTACGACGACGAAGCCGATCAGCCAGGGCACCTCCCCCGCGGTCACGCTCCCCATGAATCGGGTGATGATGCCACGCAGCGACTGATTTTGCTGGTCGCCGACGAAGCCTGTCCGGCCCGCCTGCCAGAAGTAGAAGCGCAGCCACCACGTCACCGAGGCGTGCGGCACTGCGATGAACCCGATCACGACCGTGACGAGGAACGACCCGCAGGCGACCAGCGCAGCCCGCAGCCGCCTGGTCAGCAGCAGGTAAACGATGAACAGCGCCGGCACCAGCTTGATCCCGGCCGCAAGGCCGACACCGGCGCCCTTCCAGCGGCGGTGGTCCGGCTGGCACATGTCCCAGACGACCAGCCCCATCAGCGCGAGCTCGACCTGGCCCAGGTACAGCTCGCGCTGAACCGGCTCGGTCCAGAACACCAGCCCCGTCACCAGCAGCGTCGCCCCGGCCCGGCTGGCCAGCGAGCGCCAGCCCAGCTCACGGAACGCGATCCACACCGTGGCCGCCAGCGCGAACACGCTCACGATCGACACCAGCGCCATCAGCGCCTTGAACGGGACCGCCAGCCCGCCGGCGAACAGCAGGGCCGCGAACGGGGTGTAGGTGAACTGAATCCCGAGGTCGTTGCGGTAGTGCCAGCTGTAGAGGTTCAGCGGCTTGTGCAGGGCCTCATGCGCGCCGCCGAGGTAGACCTGCAGGTCAAAGCCATCCAGGTTGGTCTTCAGCGGGTGCGTCGCCAGCGCCACGAGGTAGGCCACCGCGGCGGCGACCGCGACGACGGCTCCCGCGATCAGCAGCGCCCGCGACCCGCGCCCGCCGGCCCAGACGCCCGGGGCGCCGCCGGTGGCGGCGCCCCGGGCGCCAGTGCCGTCGCCAGTACTAGCGCCCGCGGAGTCAGGCACGCCCGTTCCAGGGCTCGTCGCTGGTCTCATGGCAGGCACTCTAATGTGTTCACCAGCGCGTCGTGACCGCGCTAAGTTACCCGGCGGGCAATAACGGGAGGCAGGCATGGCCGATCACCTGGAGATCGAGCAGAAGTTCGACGTCGATGGCGGGTTCACGCTGCCCGATCTCAGCGCCCTCCCCGGTTGTCAGGCAGTCAGCGCGCCGGTGACTCACCACCTGTCGGCGACCTACTACGACACCCCGGGCAACCGCCTGGCGGCGAGCAAGATCACTCTCCGCCGCCGGACGGGAGGGACCGATGAGGGCTGGCACCTTAAGCTCCCGGTCAGCGCCCAGGCCAGGCGTGAGATCCACGCGCCGCTGGCCGCTGGCCCGGAGGGACATGTTCCTGCCCAGCTCGCCGACCTGGTTTCCGACGTCACGGCCGGCCTGCCGCTGCGCCCGATCGCTTCCCTTGCGACGCAGCGAACCGTCCGCACTGTCCTGCGGACCCCCTGCGACATCCTTGCCGAGGTGGCCGACGACCTGGTGACCGCACAACGCGAGGGGTCAGCCGACGAGCCGCTGCGGTGGCGCGAGGTGGAGGTTGAGGTGCCCGAGGGGACGCCGCCCGAGGTGCTGGCCGCTGCCGCGGACCTGCTGCTGGCCGCTGGAGCACGGCCGGCGAGCAAGGATTCCAAGCTCGCCCGGGTGCTGGACAGCTAACGGCCCGGCGAAGGCAGCTTCATCACTTGCCGGGTCTCGGCCTGCACCGCCCGCCTTGCCCGTCGTGACCGGGCCAGGTCCGACGTCACGGAACGCATTCTCATCGAAACTTTACGGTGATTGCCGGGCATTCTCAGAGGGAATCCATACAGAACGTGGGCACCTTCCCCCTGATCAGCTTGCCATCCTATGGGGTAGGACTGCGGACCCCACATGATTGCGAACGGACATGCCTGACTACCCCGCGAATGGTGGCCCTGCGACGGCGGCGAACGGCGCGACAGTGCCGGCGACCGTCCCAGCCGCTGCGGCGCCAGCCCAGCAGCCGCGTGTCAGCACCCTGCGCGCGGATGGCACGCCAGTTCGGGTTCTGGTCGTGGATGACGAGCCGAGTCTCGCGGAACTACTGTCCAGCGTGCTGCGCTACGAGGGGTGGAACGTGCGTACCGTGGGCAACGGCACGGACGCGGTCCGCGCCGCACGGGAGTTCCGCCCGGACGCCGTTGTCCTGGACATCATGCTGCCGGACTTCGACGGCGTCGAGGTCATGCGCCGGATGCGGCAGGAACTGCCGGACATCTGCGTGCTGTTCCTGACGGCCCGTGACGCGGTTGAAGACCGGGTGGCCGGCCTCACCGCTGGCGGCGATGACTACGTCACCAAGCCGTTCAGCCTGGAGGAAGTCCTCGCCAGGCTGCGGGGGCTGGTGCGCCGGGCCAACCTGGCCAGGTCCACCGTCGAGGGCGCCCTGGCTGTTGCCGACCTGACCATGGACGAGGACGCCCGTGAGGTCCGCCGCGGCGGCGAGCTGATCGACCTGACGGCCACCGAGTTCGAGCTGCTGCGCTTCATGATGCGCAACCCCCGGCGGGTGCTGTCCAAGGCGCAGATCCTCGACCGGGTCTGGAACTACGATTTCGGCGGGCAGGCGCACGTCGTCGAGCTGTACATCAGCTACCTGCGCAAGAAGATCGACGCGGGCCGGGATCCGCTGATCCACACCGTCCGCGGCGTCGGGTACGTGCTGAAGCCGGCTGGGTGACGCTGGTGGCCGGGCCGTCCCGCCGCCCGCACCGGGGGCGGCGTCGCGGGGCGGCAGGCCAGACGATCCCGCTCCGCGGGACACTGCTTCGCCAGGCCCTGCTGGCAACGACCGCGCTGCCTAAGAGGCTGCTCCCTAAGACAGTGCTCCCTAAGACAGTGCTCCCTAAGACAGTGCTCCCCAAGACAGTGCTCCCCAAGACAGTGCTCCCCAGGACACTGCGCGGCCGGCTCATCGCCGGGCTGGTCGCGCTGCTGGCCATCGGCTGCGCGACCGTAGGCGTGACCACGTACTTCGCGACCAGGGCCTCGCTGCTGGGGGAGATCAGCGGCCAGTTGAAGACCGCGACCAGCCAGTGGTATCACTGCACATCCGTCCTTAAATACGGCGGCGACGCTCCCAAGCTGTCGCAGACCTGCACCGGGCTGGCCCCCGGAACGCTTGAGGCAACCATTTCACCGGCCGGCGTGATCGCCCCGAGCGTCGAAGGACTGTCGCGGGCCGCGCTTTCCCCGGCCGATGAGCAGACGCTGCGACAGCTGCCCGTGACCCGGCACCCCCAGGACATGGACAAGCTGCCGGTCTACTACCGGACCCTGGGCCCGCTGAACGGCGAGTACGCGCTGACGGCCATCAGCGACTCCGACAGCGGCGCGACCTGCATCACGGGCCTGCCGCTGGCTGGCATCGAGGACACGCTGCACGACCTCGCCGCGGCGGAGCTCGTCGTCTTCGGCCTGGTGCTGGCCCTTGCCACCGTCTTGGGCACCGTGTGGGTCGGACTGTCGACGCGCCCGCTACGGCGGGTGGCCGCCACCGCGTCCGAAGTCGCCGAGCTGCCGCTTGAGTGGGGCGAGGTCGCGTTCCCCGCCGGGGTGCCGGACACTGACCCGCGCACCGAGACAGGCCAGCTGGGCGCGGCCTTCAACCGGATGCTAGGGCACGTCCAGACCGCCCTCGCGCGGCGCAATGCCTCCGAGACCCGGTTGCGCCGGTTCGCCGCCGACGCTAGCCACGAGCTACGCACCCCGCTGGCCGCGATTCGGGGCTACGCGGAGTTCGCCCTGCGCCAGCCGGGTGACTCGCCCGGCTCGGTAATCCATGCACTGAACCGGGTGCTATCGGAGTCGACCCGGATGACGGTGCTCGTCGATGACCTGCTGCTGCTCGCGCGGCTTGACGCAGGCCGGCCGCTGGAGCGGGACCCGGTCGACATGTCCCGGCTGGCCATCGACGCGACGAGCGACGCCCAGGTCGCCAGGCCCGGCCACCGGTGGGTGCTAGACCTGCCCGACGACCCGGTCATGGTGGCCGGCGACGAGCACCGGCTGCGGCAGGTACTCGGCAACCTGCTCAGCAACGCGGGCCGGCACACGCCGGGGGGGACCACGGTCACCGTCAAGCTCAGCGCCGCGTCCGCGACGCTCCCGGACGACGTGCCGGCGGCGGACGACGGCACCCCTGCCGCGACGGTGCGCCGGGGCACCGTGCCGCCAGCTCCCCGGGTGGTACTGACCGTAACGGACGACGGGCTGGGCATCCCCCTAGACCTGCTGCCCGACCTGTTCGAGCGGTTCACCCGCGCGGACGCCGCCCGGTCGCACGCGACCGACCCCGCCTCCACTGGCCTGGGCCTGGCCATCGTCGATGCCGTGATCGGCGCGCATGGCGGCTCCGTCCAGGCGGCGAGCCGTCCTGGCCTGACGCGGTTCACGGTCTTCCTGCCGCGCCTGAGCGAGGCGGCCGACGCTACCGCGCACCGTGCGAAGCCGTCGCGGAAAGCACGGATGTAGGGCCGCCACAGGCAGTGCCTTCCCGCACCGCGCCTACCCCAGGTGCGGCGGGACTCCGATGGCATCCGGCTCACCGGCGGCCGCTGGCTCAGCCTGTGGCGGCGGGGAGCCGGGCTTGACGTACAGCGGGCCGCGCCGCATCAGCGTGCCGCAGATGACCGTACCGCACAGGAAGACGCCAGCGCCCCACCAGAACACGGTTGTATAGCTGTGCACGGCGGCCGCCGCCTGCAGCGCCAGGGCCGGGCCGTGGAAGGTCCGGGCGTTCGCGGCGATGTAGCTGGCCGCGGCGCTCACCGCGATGCTGTTCAGCAGCGAGGTGCCGATCGAGCCACCGAGCTGCTGGCCGGTGTTGACGGCGGCCGAGGCGACGCCGGCGTCCTGTGGCCTGACCCCGAAGGTGCCGGTGTTCATGCAGGTGGAGAACATCAGGCCCATGCCGAGCCCGGTCACCAGGATGGGCCCGAGGATGGCCTGCGCGTAGCTGCTGTGCACCCCAACCTGAGTGAGCCAAACCTGTCCGCCTGTCAGCAGCAGCGTTCCGACGATGACGATCGGCTTGGGGCCGATCCGGGGCAGCAGCACGATGTTGGACACATTGGCCGCGATGGCGATGCAGAACACCATCGGCAGGAACGCCAGGCCGTTGACGACGGGCGAGTAGCCGAGGATTCCCTGCATGTAGTAGGTCAGGAACAGGAAGACTCCGAACATCCCGGCACCGACGATGAGGATGCCGAGGTAGGCGGCACCTCGGTTGCGATCCAGGACGACCCGCAGCGGCAGCAACGGGTGGACGGTCCGGCCCTGCCAGGTGACGAAGAGCGCCAGCAAGATCACGCCGACGGCCAGGAAACCGTATGTGGAGGGCGCCCCCCAGGAGTGGAGCGCCGCGTTGGCGAACCCGTATACCAGGCAGAAGACGCCACCGGACACCAGCAGGACACCGGAAAAGTCCAGCCGGCTTCCCTGCCGTCGCGGCTGGTCGCGCAGCAGCAGTGCGCCGCCGGCGATGGCCACTGCCGCGAAGAAGAGGTTGATGTACAGGCACCACCGCCAGGACAGGTACTCGGTGAGCGCGCCACCTAGCAGCAGCCCGACCGCGCCGCCGGCGCCCGCGATCGCGCCGTAGACGCCGAACGCCCTGCCTCGCTCCTTCGGGTCGCTGAACGTGGTAGTCAGCAGCGACAGGGCGGCCGGCGCGAGCATCGCCCCGAAGACGCCCTGGCAGGCACGCGCGGTCACCAGCATCGTGAAGTTGACCGAGGCCCCGCCGACCGCCGACGCGGCGGCGAATCCGGCCAGGCCGGTGATGAAGACGATCTTGCGGCCAATCAGGTCGGCCATCCGGCCGCAGAACAGCAGCAGGCTGCCGAACGACAGCGAGTACGCCGTCACGATCCACTGACGGTCGGCGTTGCTGAAGCTCAGCGCATGCTGCGCCGACGGCAGCGCCAGGTTCATCACAGTCATGTCGAGGACGACCATGAGCTGGGCGATCCCGATGACGGCGAGGATCAGCCAGCGTCGCTTATCGGGCGCTCCCGGCACCCCAGCCCCGGCCGGCACCGGGACGCTCATCTCGGACATTGGCGCTCCGCCTGTCTGGAGGTATCTGCCTGTCTGGAGGTAGCCGCCGGAGGTGCCCGCCCGCGTCCATCGCGGGCCACCCGGCAAAACGGAGATAAATCCTTCGTTACGGATATCGTATAGGTGTTCCGCGTGCGCGGCCTGTCGTCGTCCTCCTGGTCACCCGTGCCCAGGAGGCGGGCGCACTGCGGGCGGACTTGCGCGCGACTGACGTGCCGATGCTCACGGCCATGCTCGCCACCGCCGCCGAGTACGCCGCGCCCGCTGCGCCCGGCCTCTGGCAGCGCTACCTCACGCTGATCCTCGACGCGCTACGCCCCGATGGTGCCACGCCACTGCCGCTGCCAGCCCAGACGCCGATGGAAATGGAACAGGTCGTACGCGCGCACAGTAGCCGCGAGGCGACAAGGCGCTAGCGCGCCACCTCGCAGGGCACACGACAATCGGGCCGTTCCTATTCACCTGCAAATGCACGTGCACTGTACTGCGCATTTGCACTCCGGACCACCCTCCGAATGCACGTGCAGATGTCGCGAGAATTATGGCGTGCATTTGCGTCGAGCAGCTCTGGAAGGGCGTTCAAGGGATCCTCATGGACCCCGGTCATGGATCTCTGAACAGGGATTATGCACCAGGCGCTACCTCCCCGCCACGCCTGGATAATCCTCTGTGAATAACCGGGTTAACTGTCGCATCAGATACTACATACTTGGCAAATGGGAGTAAGATAAGTCACGGTAGACCCGCCGAGGGAGTTAGCCTCTCCCAAGGCAGCCCCAGCCCCCTCCCACCCCAGGAGATTCCCGCCCATGACGACCGGCAACGGCGTGCCGACCGTAACGGAGAACGGCGAGGACATCGACGTCCCCGATGGCAGTAGGCAGTTGCGCGACATTGAGGAACTGGTCGCCAAGCTGCGGATCGTGACGAAGCAGCTTGAGCTGCCGCCGCGGTCGATGCTCGTCCAACGGCACGCGGGGGAACTCGCGCACGCCCAGTCGGCCGCCCAAGGCGAGGCCGGGGAACCGTACGGAGAGCGGAAGTAGCTAAGGCGGTGCGGCAGAGCATGAAGAGTGTTTCGTGGGGCTGAGCAAGCCTCGGTAGCAGTCGTCCGTCAGCCGGGTACCCGGGGCCGCAACCGGGACCCGGCTGACGGCTATCCTGGCCCCCTTATCCGCGCGGCAGCGCCCTGGCCATGTCCCGCAGCAGGATCACCGAGTCCGCGGGCGTGAGCGCGGTCCCCCGCAACAGTTCGAGTGCCCGCGCGTACCGCGCGAGGTCCTCCGGTGCGTCCAGGCTGGCCCCTCCGCTCAGGCCGCCTAGGTGGACGACGCCCATGCCGGGCACGGTCGCGAAGCGCAAGAGCGTCACTGCCCCGGCTTCGGCCACCGCGTGGGCGCCGCGCTGGAACGGCAGCACCTGCACGGTCACGTCCCCGACCGGGCTACCGCTGTCATCGCCCAAGTTGGCCAGCCTCCGCAACTGGCGCCGCATCACCTCCGGCCCGCCGACCATCTGCCGCGCGGCCCCCTCAGCGACTACCGCTCGCACGCGGGCGTGCCGGTCGCTGAGGACGACCGACTGGCGGATGAGGGTGGAGTCAACGACCCGGCCGCGCAGCTCCTCGGTCGGGCGCCCCGGATCGGCCTGCGCCACCGCCCGCGCGTAGTCCTCGGTCCGGAGCAATTCCGGGATGAGCTGCGCATCGAAGCTCAAGATCTCCGTCGCCGACGCCTCCATGATGGCGAGGTCGATGCCGGCCGCCGACAGCACGTCCCGGTAGCCGTGCCACCAGCCGGCGTCATGACCGTGGTGCGCGATGGCGGCCAGCGCCTCCTGCTCCGCGCGGGGCACGCCGTACTCATCGAGCAGCGCGCGCAGGTCCTGGACGCCGATGCCGCGCTGCCCGGTCTCGATCCTGCTCAGCTTGGACCTGTCGCAGTGCAAGAGCTCAGCCGCGTCCTGCAGCCCGTATCCCATGGCCTCCCGATACTTGCGCAGCGCCCTGCCGAGAAGACGTCGCCTGATGGGGGGTTGTCCGATCATGATGCGTCTCTCCTCACTAGTGGATAAACATTGCCACCTTGAGATTTATGTAACGCCCAAGAACAAACGTAGCATTATAAGTAGTCCTCGATGAGGACGCGACACGCCGGCGGCGCCTGCTAATACACGGTCCCCCTTGGGCCAATCAGCGAAGGCGCTCGATGGCTGAGCGGACGCGGCGCTCGGATACGGGCACGGGAGTGCCCAGCGTCTGGGCGAACAGGCTGACCCGCAGTTCCTCGATCATCCAGCGGATTGCCCGGGCGTCGTCTGCGGTCCGCGCGGCCGGCGGTAGTGCCGCCAGGGCGCCCTGGTACTCGTCGGCCACCCCATGGACGATGGCCATGAGCTGCGCGTCCCGGCCTGGGTTGTCCGCCAGCTTATCCAGCCGCCGCTCGATCCCGCGCAGGTAGCGAGCCACTGACGGCAGCCGCCGCAGGCTCGCCCTGGTCAGGTATCCCGGCCCGGCCAGCCCCGCCAGCTGCTGCCTGATGTCGGCAACGGCCGGCTCGGCCACGGTGCTGCGCAGCTCGCCAAGCCGCACCTCGATGGCGTGCACCAGCTCCAGCGTGGCCTGCGCCCACTGGACCACCTCGTGCGTCGTGGCGTGCAGCCCGTGGCGCACCGAGGCGGCGAGTTCCTCAAAGCCCGCCTGGTCCCAGGCGGGGCCGCCGCCGTCGGCGATGAGGCTGTCGGCGGCGCAGGTGACGCAGTCCTCGAAAAGCTTCGCCACGCCGCCGTGCGGGTTCTTGCTGAGCAGCAGCTTTTGCTGCGTGGTCAGCCGAGCCGCGATGTCCTTGACCGGGGAGCGCGCGCCGAGCAGGATCAGCCGCCTGGTGCCCGCGAGCATCGCGGCCCGCGCCGCCTGCGCGGTCTCGAACAGCCGGATGTCGACGGACGCCCCGGTATCCACCAGCGCTGGATAGGCCCGGACCTCCCCGTCGGTGAACTCACGGGGCAGGTCACCAAACGACCACTCGGTCAGCCCCGTCCGGATCAGCGACTTGGCTCGCAGCGACAGCGTGGCGCGCAGCTTCGGCCGTAGTTGCCGCTGCAGTGCGGCAAGGTCCTTGCCGGTGCCAAGTAGCTTCTCGGTCCCCGGCCCGCCGTCGGCGCCGTCCGTCACGCGGAAGGTGATCCGCAGGTGGGGCGGCAGCTTCTCCAGGTCAAAATCCTCCGGCGATACGCGCACGCCGCGTAGCCGCAGCAGCTCACGCGACAGCACGTCGCGGATGTCGCCAGCAGGGCCGGCGGGGCCCGGCGCTCAGGGACGCGAGAACATCTCGCGCCACGTTCGGGGCGGGGACAAGCTCGCGGCGCAAGACCTTGGGCAACGAGCGGATGAGCTCGGTGACCAGTTCCTCCCGCAGGCCGGGCACCTGCCAGGAGAACTCCTCCGGACGGGCCTGGTTGAGTCGTTTCAGCGGGATGTCGATGGTGACGCCGTCCGCGTCGCTGCCGGGCTGGAACTCATACGAGACAGGCAGCGGCGAGCTGGCGGCACCCGGGGTCTGTGACGTCCAGACCTCCGGGTAGGCACCATGGTCCACGTCCGCCGCCGACCCGGCCAGCAGGTCCTGCATCGTCAGCGTAAGAAGGTCCGGCGTGACGTGCCGCGCCTTCTTCCACCAGGCGTCGAAATGCCGGGCCGAGGTCACATCGGCCGGGACGTGGGCGTCGTAGAACTCATGCAGCGCGTCCTCGCCGACCACCAGGCCGCGGCGGCGGGCCCGCTGCTCAAGCTCGGCGGCCTCGGCGATCAGCTTCTGGTTGTCCCGGAAGAAGTGATGCCGGGTCTCCCAGTCGCCCTCCACCAGGGCGTGCCGGATGAACAGGTCTCGTGAGGTCACCGGGTCGATCTGGGAGAAGGCGACCGTGCGGTCGGCCACGATCGGGATCCCGTACAGCGTGACCTTCTCCGTGGCGACCGCCGCGCCGCGCTTGCGGGACCAGTGCGGCTCGCTGTAGGACCGGCGCACCAGGTGCTCGGCGAGGGGCTCGATCCACTCCGGCTCGATGGCGGCCGCCGTCCGGGCCCACAGCCGGGAGGTCTCGACGAGCTCGGCGGCGACGATCCAGTCCGGCGGCCCCCCGTCGCTCCCTCGCGAGCGGGCCAGCCCGGAGCCGGGGAAGATCGCGAACCGGGCGCCGCGCGCTCCCAGGTACTCGGTCATCGGGCGTCGGCCCCGAGAGCCCGCCGATACGGCGCCGCCACTGCCTGACCGCTGCGGGATGACGATCTTCATGCCGATCTGGGACAGCAGCCCGGCCAGGATGGACTGGTGGATTCCGGATCGCTCCGGCGAGGTGGAGCGGACGGGGACCCCAAGGTCAGCTGCCAGGCTCTGCAGCTGACCGTGCAGGTCCTGCCATTCACGAACCCTCATGTAGTTGAGGAACTCGGCCTTGCACAGCCGCCGGAAGGCGCTACCTGACAGCTCGCGCTGCCGCCCGGCGAGGTAGTCCCACAGGCCGAGGAAGGACAGGAAGTCGGAGTCCTCGACGGCGAACCGGCGGTGCATCGCGTCGGCCGCCGCCTGGGTCTCCGCGGGCCGCTCGCGTGGATCTTGGATGGACAGCGCGGCGGCGATGACCAGCACCTCGCGGGCGCAGCCATTCCTGCCGCCGGCGAGGATCATCCGGGCGATGCGCGGGTCGACCGGGAGCCGGGCGAGCTGGCGGCCGGTCTCGGTCAGGCGGCCCTGACTGAAGGCGTTCAGCTCCTCAAGAAGGCGCACGCCGTCGTCGATCGCGCGCGGATCCGGGGGGTCGAGGTACGGGAACTCGCGAACGTCGCCCAGCCGGGCGGCGGCCATCTGGAGGATGACGGAGGCCAGGTTGGTGCGGAGGATCTCCGGGTCGGTGAACTCCGGGCGCGCCTCGAAGTCGGCTTGCGAGTACAGCCGGATGCAGATCCCGTCGGCAACCCGGCCGCAGCGGCCCGTGCGCTGGTTGGCGCTGGCGCGGGAAATCCGCTCGATAGGCAGCCGCTGAACCTTGGTGCGGTGGCTGTAGCGGGAGATCCGGGCGGTACCGGGGTCGATCACGTACCGGATGCCAGGGACGGTAAGCGAGGTCTCGGCGACGTTGGTGGCCAGCACGACGCGCCGCGCCATCGCCGACCGCTGGGCAGGGAGCTCGAACACCCGGTGCTGCTCGGCCGAGGACAGTCGCGCGTACAGCGGCAGGATATCCAGGCCGGGGCGGCCCTTGAGGGCGTCGGCGGTGTCGCGGATCTCTCGCTCGCCGGACAGGAAGACGAGAATGTCGCCGGGCGGCTCGGCAAGCAGCTCGTCGATGGCGTCGCTGATCGCCTGGACCTGGTCGCGGTCGGGGTCGCGCTCGGCGTCGGCGTCGCTGCTGGCCCCGTCCTCGTCCTCGTCGTCCAGCGGGCGATAGCGGACCTCGACCGGGTAGGTGCGGCCGGAGACCTCGACGATGGGCGCGGGGGTTCCGCCGGTGCTCGCGAAGTGGGCGGCAAACCGCTCGGGGTCGATCGTCGCGCTAGTGATGATGACCTTCAGGTCAGGCCGTCGCGGCAGCAGCTGGCGCAGGTAGCCGAGGATGAAGTCGATGTTAAGGCTGCGCTCGTGCGCCTCGTCGATGATCAGCGTGTCATACCGGAGCAGGTCACGGTCGGCTGCGAGCTCGGCAAGCAGGATGCCGTCGGTCATCAGCTTAACGAGCGTGCCATCGGTCGCCTTGTCGGTGAACCTGACCTTGTAGCCGACCGCGTCGCCGAGCGGTGAGCCCAGCTCATCGGCAACGCGCTCGGCGACGGTGCGGGCGGCGATCCGCCGGGGCTGGGTGTGGCCGATCTGGCCGGTAATCCCCCGGCCGAGCTCCAGGCAGATCTTGGGGATCTGGGTGGTCTTGCCCGATCCGGTCTCCCCCGCCACGATCACCACCTGGTGGTCCCTGATAGCCGCGGCGATCTCGTCCTTGCGCTGGCTGACCGGAAGCTCTTCGGGGTAGCTGACCGCTGGCACGGCCGCGCGGCGGGCCGCGACGCGCTGCCTGGCCCTAGTGATGTCGCTGGCGAGCTTGGCGAGCGCCTCCTGGCGTGCCTTCGGGTCCCGCAGGCTGCCCGCCCGGTCGGCATGACGACGCAGCCGGTGCTGGTCATTCAGCATCAGCTCAGGCAGCATCCCCCGTAGCTCGCGCAGGTCCAGGGGCGGGGCCGTCGATTCACTCACCGGTTTCACTCACCGGCGGACAAGACTAGACGACATCGGCGGCAAGCGCCATCCGGTTTCCGGCGGCAATCGTTTGGGTCCATCAGCTCCATTGTCCAGTTGCGATCTGCGTCACGCCCCAACGGGCCGGCGCCATTGTCCCGAGCCCGCCCATCCCCGTTCGGCGGACCTCCCCAAGTCGCCACTACCGGCGGGTCGCCTGCAGTCCGCGGGCCAGACTTCCCGCCGCGTCCCGGATCCACTCGCGCAGTGCCTCCTGGCGCACCTTCTGCTCGCCCGGCTCCTGCCCCGCCGCCGCGACAACTTCTCGCACCTCCTCGCTGGTCACGACGCGAATCAGCACCATGATCTGCGCGGCCTCCAGGCGGCGCGCGGCACGCTCGCGTACCCCGTCCCTCGGCCTGGCCAGTGCCAGCGTGAGCGCGTCCTCGGTGTCCTGCCATAGCGCGCGCATCCGGGAGGCCGCCTCCTGGCTGGAGCGGCTCAACAGGGCGAACGCCTCCAGGCGGCCATCCTCGGTGGCCGCCATGACTGTCTTGGCGGCGGCGACCAGTGGTGTCTCCCCCAGCCTGCGGTGACGCACGGCGGTCACGAGGGCGTCAAGCACCGTCGGGCCATCCCCGAAGATGAGCTCCTCCTTGGAGCGGACGTAGGTGAACAGCGTCTTGACCGAGATGTTCGCCGCGTCAGCGATCTCGGCAACGGTCACCTCATCGAAGCCACGCTCGTTAAACAGCCTCTGAGCCGCCCCGAAGATCGCGATCCGCGTCAGCCGCTTCTTCCGCTCGCGCAGTCCCTCCGGCACTGGAACGTTAGCGACTGAAGTCATGGCGCTAAGTATAATAAGCCATTAAGTTACCTTTCATAGTGACTAACTGGTGCACGGGAGCCGCGTTACTCCCGGTAGCCGCCCTACAACGAGGTCCTGGAATGGCAGCGGAGGCGGCAAGGCGTCGCGAACCACCGACCTGAGCCTGCGTCCCGTCCGGGCAGGCGGCGAGGCTGGTGACGTAGCCCTTGATCCCGGGCAGGGCGGCCAGCCCGCTGCGGTGCGGGCCGGGGGTCTTGCAGCCTGGCTCTCGGCGGGCTACCGTCGCGACACGGCTGAGCCGGGCTCGCTTCCGGAGGCTGGCGTGCGGCTGGGGGCAGTCCCGTTCGGAATGGCGGGGCTGTCGTTGACCGGGCTGCCACTGACGATCTTGCCAGCCTTGCCGGCGATGGCGGCGGGCGAGGCCGGCGGCGCGGCGTCCGTGTCGTGCACGTAGTGCTTGCCGCGCAGCAGCGAGGCGACCGCGGCGACCAGGCAGCAGGCCAGCGAGAAGTCGAAGGCGATCTGCAGGCCGTGCTCGAATGGGGCGCTGATCAGCGACGGGAAGAACGAGTGGCCAGTGAGGTAGGCCTGCGACGACGCCGGCAGCTTGGCCAGCGCCGGGCCGAGCAGCGTCGAGATCGGGTTGTAGCCGAGTAGCGCGGCGAACATGACCGCCGTCGGCGGCAGGTGCGACAGTTGCGTGGCGGCCGCCACCGGGACGCCGTTCGCGGTCAGGCCGTGCAGCAGCGAGCCCGACAGCGAGCTGGACAGGCCCAAGATGATCAGCGAGAAGAAGATGCCGATCGACAGCACCATTGCCGAGTTCTGGAAGGTCGCGGCCATGCCGGCGCCGACGCCGCGCCGGTCGGGCGGCAGGCTGTTCATGATGCCCGCGCGGTTCGGCGAGGCGAACAAGCCCATGCCGATGCCGTTCAGGAGCAGGACGCCGGCGAACTGCCAGTAGACGAAGTCAACCGGCAAGATCTCCAGCAGGCCGAAGGACAGCGCGGCCAAGATCATCCCGCCGGTAGCGAATAGCCGGGCTCCGAACCGGTCCGACAGCCAGCCGGACACCGGCCCGGCCGCGAGGAAGCCGACCGTCAGCGGGAGCATCGCGATGCCAGCCCACAGCGGGGTGGACTCAAAGCTGTAGCCGTGCATCGGCAGGTAGATGCCCTGCAGCCAGATGATCAGGATGAACATCAGGCCGCCGCGGCCGAGGCTGGACAGCAGGGATGCCAGGTTGCCGGCGGTGAACGGGCGGATCTTGAACAGCGACAGCCGGAACATCGGATCGGTGACGCGGGTCTCGATGACGCAGAACGCGGCCAGCACCACCACGCCGCCGCCGATCAGGCCGACCACCAGCGGCGAGGTCCATCCCATGACGTGCTTGCCGTAGGGCTGGATGCCGTAGGTGATGCCGACGAGCACGGCGATCAGGCCGGCGGCGAACGTCAGGTTGCCCCACCAGTCGAGCTTGGCCGGGCGGCGAACGCCGACCTCCTTCAGCTTGAGGTAGGACCAGATCGTGCCCATGACGCCGACCGGCACCGACACGAGGAACACCCACCGCCAGCCGACCGGGCCAAGGATGCCGCCGAGGACTAGGCCGATGAACGATCCGGCGATGGCGGCGACCTGGTTGAGGCCGAGGGCGAAGCCGCGCTCGTGCGGCGGGAACGCGTCGGTCAAGATCGCGCTGGAGTTAGCCATCAGCATGGCGCCGCCGATGGCCTGCAGGATCCGCATGATGATCAGGAACCAGCCGGCCGCCGTGCCGTGCATCCACGCGACCGACAGCATGATAGAGAAGACGGAAAATATCGCGAAGCCGGCGTTGAACATGCGCACCCGGCCGTACATGTCACCGAGCCGCCCGAAGCTCACCACCAGCACGCCCGTGACAACTAGGTAGCCCATCATCATCCACAGCAGGATGGTGGTGTTGCCTGGCTGCAGCGGGTTTATGCCGATACCGCGGAAGATGTCCGGCAAGGCGATCAGCACGATGGACGAGTCGATGGTGGCCATCAGCATGCCGAGCGTGGTGTTGGACAGGGCGATCCACTTGTAGCGAGAACCGCGGGGGTGCGGGGCGCTCGCAGTGGGCTGATGCGCCGGGGCGGGCTGCGGTGAGGCGGGGGGCACTTGTGCTTCCTTCAAGGCGAGGCAACGTCAATAGTTGCCCTATGCAAACTAATCAGTGCGTCGATCTGTTCCTGGTGAGCCGGGTGTCGCCGCGTGATACAGCACACATCCCTCACCAGGCGCGCCGGGCTGCTGGTTTGACAGGGAGTCCGGCAAGCGGGCATGCTTATGATGATCAATTCAGGACACCTCGTTCGGTGAGGCGTCGTCATGGACACAGGCCACTGATCCCAACCGTCGAGAGACGCTCCGGATCAGGACACCTCTCCCCGGCTTAAGGGGTGAGGCCAAGTGGCTACAGGGCCCGCGTGGTTGACCAGCCGCGCCTGCTCGTTACGCCGTGACGTGCCAAAGCTCTTACGAGAGAGGATCGTCCCGGTGCCGTCAGGCCGCATGCCAGGGCACCGCACCCCTCGTGTGTCACGGGTTATGGCGCCACGCGCGCCAGGGCGCTCCGCGCGCCACGGACGAAGGGAGGTGCGCCATGGACTCCGATAGTCCGGGCCGAAGTCAGGCCCTTCCCGTCGCTGTCCCCGCCAGCACTGTCCTTCAGTCCCTGGCACACGCCTCACTGCCGACCCTGGCCTTGTAAGCCCCCGCTGGCGACCAACCCGGGTAGGCCGTCCACTGCTGCACGCGAGTTGCCCGAGCTCCCATGAACCGGCACGGGACATCGCCGCGTGCCCAGGCGTGTGCCCTAACTCCCGCTTGAGTGCAAGCGTGAAAGGGGTGTATTACCGTGACTGCTGTTACCACTGAGATCACCAAGTCCGCTGTCCTCGACGAGGCCCACGTTGGCGACATCCACGGCGCGTTCGGGACTATCCGGCTCGACGACACCGCCGCCCGCACCACCCTCAGCGCCCGGCTGAAGACGCTGCTCGCCATCGTCGGCCCCGGACTCATCGTCATGGTCGGCGACAACGACGCCGGAGCGTTCTCTACCTACGGGCAGGCCGGCCAGAACTACGGCACCCACCTGCTGTGGACCCTGCTGCTGCTGGTCCCGGTGCTGTACGTGAACCAGGAGATGGTGCTCCGCCTCGGCGCGGTCACCGGCGTGGGACACGCCCGGCTGATCTTGAACCGCTTCGGGAAGTTCTGGGGCGCCTTCTCGGTCATCGACTTGTTCCTACTCAACTCCCTGACGATCATGACCGAGTTCATCGGCATCACGCTGGCCGCCGGCTACCTCGGCGTGCCGAAGGCCCTCGCGGTCATCGCCGCCGCCATCATCATCATCGCGTCGGCCTTCACCGGCAGCTTCCGCCGATTCGAGCGCATCGCCCTCACGTTCTGCATCGGATCGCTACTGCTCATCCCGCTGTACTTCATGACGCACCCGTCGCCCGCGAGCATGGCGACCGGCTTCGTGATCCCCTCCCTGCCCGGCGGCTCAGGACAGATGGCGACCGTGATGCTGCTGGTCATCGGCATCGTCGGCACGACTGTCGCGCCCTGGCAGTTGTTCTTCCAGCAGTCTTACGTCATCGACAAGCGGATCACGCCGCGGTTCATGAAGTACGAGAAGACCGACCTGTGGATCGGCATCGCCGTCGTGGTGATCGGCGGCGCCGCACTGATGGGCGCGACCGCGGCCGCGTTCGCCGCTACCAACGGCGCGGGGAACTTCACCGACGCCGCCGGGCTAGCGCGGGGCATCGCCGCGCACGCGGGCCACGTGGCTGGCCTGATCTTCGCGATCGCGTTGCTCGACGCCTCCGTCATCGGCGCGTTCGCGGTCTCGCTGTCGTCTGCCTACGCCATTGGCGACGTCCTCGGCCTGCGTCACTCGCTGCACCGGGGCATCGGCCAGGCCAAGGGCTTTTACGCGGTCTACGCAGCGCTGATCTGCGGCGCCGCCGCCATCGTGCTCCTTCCCGGCTCGCCGCTCGGGCTGATCACCGAGGGCGTGCAGGTGCTCGCTGGCGTGCTGCTGCCCAGTGCCACCATGTTCTTGCTGCTGCTGTGCAATGACCGCGAGGTGCTCGGCCCGTGGGTCAACGGCCGCGCGGTCAACCTCTTCACCAGTACCGTCATCGCGGTGCTCATCACCTTGTCGGTGGTGCTCACCGCGTCCGTCGTCTTCCCGGCGATCACCTCAGGGCAGATCGTGGCGATCATGGCGGTCTGCGCCGCCCTCACCGTGGCGGTGGGTGCCGGGTGGCTCATCCGCGGCCTTGTCCGCAACGGGCTCGCCCACTCTCCCGCCCCAGCCCTCTCCGCCGCGAGCGGGACCGAGATTCCCAGCGGTCACGGCGATGCGGTCGACAAGATGTCGTGGCGGATGCCGCCGCTGGCCGAGCTTTCGGCGCCGGCGATCGCCGGCGTGCGCAGGTGGGGCCTCGTGTCGATGCGCAGCTACCTCGCGGTCGCGATGATCTTGGTGATCGTCAAGATCGTGATGCTTGCCGTCCGCTGAGCGGGGCCACTGCTATACGATTCGACGGTGCCCGAATCAGACGAATTGCCCAGACTCGATACCGGTACCCCGCACATCGCCCGTATCTACGACTACTGGCTGGGCGGCAAGGACAACTTCGAGGCCGACCGCAAGGCGGCTGAGCTCGCCCTTGCCGCCACGCCAACGATCGTCCCTGGTGTCCGGGCCAACCGCCGCTTCCGCGGCCGCGCCGTCCGCTACATGGCCACCGAGGGCAGCGCCGAGGTGACCTCCTTCTTCGATGGCCTCGACCTGATCGACCCCGGCGTCGTCCCGGTTCAGGACTGGCGACTGGAATCCGACCTAGACCGTAGCAGCCTGCCCACCGCCATGTGGGGCGGGGTCGCGAGGAAGCCGTAAGTTGGGACGGCATAGCCGGCACGCGCCGGACGACCAGGGTGCACCGCGTTACCAGCAGGCACCGCATTACCAGCAGGCACCGCATTACCAGCAGGCACCGCATTACCAGCAGGCACCGCATTACCAGCAGGCACCGCATTACCAGCAGGCACCGCATTACCAGCAGGCACTGCGCGCCGGGGCGCTGAAGGTCCCGCAGATCACCATCTACTTCTGGATTGTCAAGCTACTGACAACCGCGATGGGCGAGGCGGTCTCCGACACCATGGCGGCGGACCTCAACCAGTTCCTCGCCGTCTTCATCGGGTTCGCCATCTGGGTCATCGCGATGGTCGCGCAGTTTCGGCGCTCGCCGGTACCACACGGGGCTGTACTGGTTCGCCGTATCAATGGTCGCGGTGTTCGGCACGATGTGCGCTGACGGGCTGCACATTCAGTTCCACGTCCCGTACGCGGACTCCACCGCGCTGTTCGCGATCTTGCTGGTAATCACGCTCGTCACCTGGTACGCCACCGAGCGGACGCTGGACATTCACACGATCAACGCCCCGCGGCGCGAAGTCTTCTACTGGGCCACGGTCATCTTCACCTTCGCTCTCGGCACGGCTGTTGGCGACCTGACGGCGACGCCACTGCACCTGGGCTACCTGACGTCGGCCCTGATGTTCCTTGGCGTGATCGCAGTCCCGCTGATCGCCTGGAAGCTGGGCGCGAACTCGGTGGCGACATTCTGGGTCGCCTACATCCTCACCCGGCCGATCGGGGCCTCGTTCGCCGACTTCTTCGGCCAGCCGAAGTCCGCAAGCGGCCTGGGCCTGGGGCACGAGGCCGTCGCCGCGGTACTCATCGTTATCGTCGTGGCGAGTATCTGGTTCCTCGTGGCTTCCGGCAAGGACACGCAGCAGTCGCAGGCGGTGCCGCAGCCGCAGGCGGTGCCGCGCGAACCCGCCTTCGAGCACCATGGCAGCCTGCCAGGCGGCCACGGGCCTCGCAACGGCTAGCCGCGCCACGCTTCCCCGCAGGCAGTTGGGCACCCGGGGTTCAGAAAAGGAAAGGGATCAGCATCTTGGTGGAATGCTTGTAGCCGGGGTAGGCGTCCGGGAACTCCTGCACCAGGAAGGCCTCCTCCCGGGTCGCGCTATAGATGAAGTAGCCGGTGAGGACCACCACCGCGATCAGGCCGTACAGGGTGGTCGCCAGCGCGGTGCCAATCAGGGCGACGATCATACCGCTGTAGATGGGATGGCGGACCTTGCGGTACGGGCCGGTGGTCACCAGGTCCGGCTCTTGCCTCCGGGTCATCGGCATGCCCCAGTTCCGGCCGATGTACAGGCGCGCCCAGATGGCGAGCGCCAAGCCGGCCGCGAGCAGCGCTAGGCCGATGCCCGTCAGGACTGGACCGGTCGCCGCCGGGTGCGAGCGGAAGCCCAGGTCGCGCCCCAGGAAGACGATCACGATGAGGAGCGCGACTCGCGCGCCCGCGAACCTGCCCCAGCCCGGCCTCCCCCGCGAGGCCTTGGCGCTCGCCGCGGCCACCAGCCAGAAGATCCAGAACGCGACCCAGCACACCGTGACGACCAGACCGACAACCCGCATGCTCCTATCATGGAGCACGCAGCGGGCTTAGGGACCGAGGTGTTGGCGGCACGCCTTGTCGCGCCTAGGCGGGCGGTCGGTCTGGCGAGATGGGCGCCGACGGGCGGCGGCGCGGGCCGGACCACAGGGCAGGTGGCGCGTCAATGGCGTAGGCGATCGCGTAGGCGGCCTGCTCGTAGTTGACCCGCCAGCCGACAAAGTCCGGCCATGCGTCGGCGGGATCGCGCTCGATGCTGAAGCCGACCTCGCACATCCGGTGCACCGCGCCAAGGAACTCCGGGTAGGTGAGGGAGATCCCGTCGGCCGGGTCTGGCTTGTCAGGCACTTCGCAGCCCATCGCCCCGGCGACCCGCCTCAGGCACTCGAACCCGCCACGCAGGCACAGCCGGGCCGGGACGGTGGGCGCAGCGCCCGGCGACAGCGCCAGGTACAACGCCGCGGAGTCCATGACGGCCAGCAGCGCGAGCACCCAGGACGACAGCGGGCGCGGTGAGCGGAACCGGACCAGCGGCAGGTAGGTGGTGTGGCTCTCGGCCACGTCCGCCGCCCAGCGCTCCCACCTGCTGTATAGGCCGGGGAGGGTGTTGACCGTCGATGTTCCCGAGCCGAGCGCGTAATGGGTGCGGGCCAGGAGCTCCGGTCCCCAGCTGGGCACCCCGGTGCGCCCGTTGAGCAACGCGACCTCGGTCTCTCGCCGGTTGAAGGCCCCATACAGCGTGGGTAGGTAGCCGACCTGCAGCGCGACGATCACCAGACCGGTGGCGGCGGCGATGAAGACGACCACGGCGGGCCACGATCCGCCCGGCTCGTCGTATCCGAGGGTGAACAGCGAGGACCCGGCGTCGCCGAGCGCCGACACAATCCCGGCGTGGGCAAACGGCCACAGCAGCAGCGTGAAGCCGGCCAGGACGGTCAGCAGCCAGGCTACAAGCTGGGTGAGCAGGATCGCCGCTGCCTGAGTGGCCAGCATCCGGTCCCTGCGGTGGATGTCCTTGACGTTCCGGGTCACCAGCCAGTAGACGGCCAGCACCACCCGGTCCACCCAGCGGGTCAGCCAGTTGCCCACCGGCCGGGGCACGATCAGCGTCCCGATGACGCTGGCCCACGCCGCCACTACGACCACCGCACCAAGGACCGCCGCGACGCACCGGGCAGCGAGAGGGACCACCATAGGGAAGATCTTCCCAGACCACCCACCCGCCGGGTCACAGGCCAGCAGAATGGCCGCCGCGCCTGGCAGCCAAGCTTGGCCGCGGCGACCATCGGCACCGGATGACCTGCGCGTCGCCGGCGCTATGCGCCCAGCGTCGCCCCTACTTAGGCATGGCACGCCCGACGGCACGCCTGCCTGCCGCGCTCCTGGCGAGGTAGCCGTAAGTACCCTCATCGCGGAACTCGGCCGCCGCGTCGACCAGTGCGCCATAGGCGGCGAACGCGAAGGCGCCTCCCACGGAGACCCGGCTCACGCCGGCCTCAGCGAGCTCAGCGACCGACGGTGCGCCGGAGATAGCCAGTACGTTCACCGGGCGGTCAACGGCCCGCACCAGCTGCCTGATGTCCGCCAGGCTAGTCAGGCCAGGGGCATACAGCACATCCGCGCCCGCTTCCTGGTAAGCCTGCAGCCGGGCGATCGTGTCGGTGAGGTCCGGACGCCCGTGCAGGTAGTTCTCGGCCCTGGCCGTCAGCACGAGGCGCGCGGCCCCCGAGTGCGCGGCCCGCACGGCAGCCGCGACCCGCTCAGCCGCCTGCCCGACGGGATAGATCGGCTCGTCGTCGCGACCGGTGAAATCCTCCACCGAGCAGCCCGCCAGCCCGGTCCGCGCGGCAAGGGAGACGGTCCGCGCAACCCCATCCGGATCGTCGGCGAAGCAGTTCTCCAGGTCAGCGGAGACCGGCAAGTCGATGGCCGCGACAATGGCGGCCGCATGCGCCACGGCCTCGTCGCGGCTGACCGACCCGTCGAGTCGGCCTAGCGCCGCCGCGCACCCCGAACTCGTGGTCGCAAGCGCCCGGAACCCCAGGGACGCGAGCAGCCTCGCGCTTCCGTGGTCCCAGGGGTTCGGCAGCAGCAGCGGCTCCCCTGGACGGTGCAGGTCGAGAAACAAGGCTGCCTTGTCCATCTGGGTCGTCATGCCCTCGAAGGTACCGCGTGAATGAAGGGCGGCCGAGGCGACGCTGGCCGAACCTTGGCTTGCCGCGCATCATGGGGTGCGGCGCCAAGAACCGCCGCACCCCACCAAAGGCAGCCCCTCGTTACATCGCCGCGCATGCTGTCTCAGCCGGCAGCCGATCGCTGGCCGACAACCCGCACGAGCGGGGTGTCGACTAGGTGCTCGGCGAGGAACCATGCCTGCAGCTCGCTGGTGCGGATGATGTCGGAGACGAGCAGGTCGTTGGTCCCGTCGTCACCGAACTCCGTGGCGCGGCCGGCGTCCTCATGGGCATGAATGAGGATCTTCTCGTGCGCCTCCAGCAGCCGCGAGAGCATCTCGGGGACCTCCTCGGCGCCGTCCGGCGGCCGGGGCACGCAGGTGATCTCTGCGACGTGCCGGGGATCACCCACCGCGACCCCGCCGAGGGTCTGCACGCGCTCGGCGATCATGTCGACTAGGGCCACCTGCTCGCCAGCGTGCTTGTCCAGGAGCAGGTGCAGCTGGTAGAACGTCGCCCCCCGCATGAGCCAGTGGTGCTTCTTGTACAGCGCGTACAGGATCTGGGTGTCGGCCAGCAGGTGGTTCAGGCGCTGGCACGAATCCATCCGCGCCTCGAACCCAAGCCCCAGCGGAAACTGCCGTACCGTCCCGAACTCCTGCACCTGACGGCCACGCTGATGCAGCCATGGCTGCGAGGACAAACTGCTCATCCATTCCTCCCGGGATGCCAATGCTTTGTACGGCCAGCATAAATTGCCATGGGGAAGCCGCGCATCATCAACACAGCTAGTTTCGCGGACTCAAGTGGCTGGTCCCGGCCCTGCGCCACTGCCCATAACATCGCAATTCCTAGTCGTGACATCACAAAGAGGAGAAATAGTAATGAGCGAATTCAGGCCGGACAATAAGTACGCCGTCGTCGTCATTGGGACCAGGCCGATCGGGCGGCCACGCGGCTGACCATTCCGCCCAGTCCGATGGCTGCCGCGGCCGCTGACCGCATTGCCCCGGACACTGGTGGTTACTGCCTCACCACCGCGCACCAGGTCGCGCCCGGACAAGACGACGTACGCGCCGCGTCATTGCGCAATCACCGGTGGTTTGCGCGATGGCGCAGGGCACCCCACACCAAGCGACGTTACGCAAAGCTCAATGGTCCTGACGGTGGGTATAGCACGACTGGCTTGCCCGCCTACATCGAGGTGGTCACCGCGGGACCCGCGACGCTCAGTTTCACAGGACTGCACATTTCGTCAAAAACAGCACTTATTTCCGCATGCACCCTCGTTTGCCAGGCCCTTCATCATGGCAAACTGCCCTCCGTGTTCTCAAAGATTCTCGTGGCCAACCGTGGTGAGATCGCGATCCGTGCCTTCCGCGCCGCCTACGAGCTCGGCATCCAGACGGTGGCGGTGTTCCCCTACGAGGACCGCAATTCCGAGCACCGGCTCAAGGCGGACGAGGCGTACCAGATCGGCGAGCCGGGACACCCGGTCCGGGCCTACCTTGACCCTAGGCTGATCGTCGAGACCGCGGTGCGGGCCGGCGCCGACGCCGTCTACCCCGGCTACGGCTTCCTGTCGGAGAACCCTGCCCTCGCCGAGGCCTGCGCGAATGCGGGCATCACGTTCGTCGGGCCAGGCGCCGACGTGCTCACGCTGACCGGCAACAAGGCTCGCGCGATCGCCGCCGCCAGGGCCACGGGCGTCCCGACCCTGAACAGCGTCGCCCCAGGCAGCGACATCGCCGCGCTCATCGAGGAAGCCCTCACCCTCCCCTTCCCAGTCTTCGTGAAGGCGGTAGCCGGGGGTGGCGGCAGCGGCATGCGTCGGGTCGAGGAGCCAGGCGGCCTGCGTGAGGCAATCGAGACCTGCATGCGCGAGGCGGAGGGCGCGTTCGGAGACCCGACTGTCTTCATCGAGCAGGCCGTGGTCAAGCCCCGCCATATCGAGGTGCAGATCCTCGCCGACGCCGACGGCGGCGTCATCCACCTGTACGAGCGCGACTGCTCGGTGCAGCGGCGCCACCAGAAGGTCGTCGAGATCGCGCCCGCGCCGCATCTCGATGAGGACCTGCGGGCGCGGATGTGCGCTGACGCGGTGCGGTTCGCCACGGAGATCGGGTACACCAATGCGGGCACGGTCGAGTTCCTCCTCGACCCTTCGGGCAGCTACGTCTTCATCGAGATGAACCCGCGCATCCAGGTCGAGCACACCGTAACCGAGGAGATCACCGACGTCGACCTAGTGCAGGCACAGCTGCGTATCGCGGCTGGCGAGACGCTCGCCGACCTCGGCCTGTCGCAAGCCAGCGTCCGGATCCGCGGTGCCGCGCTGCAGTGCCGGATCACAACCGAGGATCCAGCCAACGGCTTCCGTCCCGACACCGGCATCATCACTACGTACCGGTCGCCGGGCGGCGCGGGCGTCCGCCTGGACGGCGGCACGACGTACACCGGCGCCGAGGTGTCGGCGCACTTCGACTCGATGCTGGCGAAGCTAACCTGCCGCGGCCGGACATTCGAGGCGGCCATCGACCGTGCCCGCCGCGCCGTGGCCGAGTTCCGCATCCGCGGCGTGGCGACGAACATCCCGTTCCTGCAGGCCGTCCTCGATGATCCCGACTTCCGCGCGGGACGGCTCACCACAAGCTTTATCGAGACTCACCCGCAATTGCTCACGGCCCGCTCGTCTGCTGACCGCGGCACGAAGCTGCTCAACTACCTGGCCGACGTGACCATCAACCAGCCGCACGGTGCCCGCCCCGTCAGCATCGACCCCGTCAGCAAGCTCCCGCGAGTGGACCTGAACCAGGCGCCCCCCGCCGGATCACGTCAGCGCCTGCTAGAGCTCGGGCCTGCCGAATTCGCGCGCCAGCTACGCGCCCAGCCGAAAGTTGCCGTCACGGACACGACCTTCCGTGACGCCCACCAGTCGCTTCTCGCGACCCGGGTGCGTACCTGCGACCTCCTGAACGTCTCCGGTCACATCGCCAGGACCACGCCCGAACTGCTGTCGCTCGAGGCATGGGGCGGCGCGACATACGACGTGGCGCTTCGCTTTCTCGCGGAGGACCCATGGCAACGCCTTGCCGACCTCCGCGCAGCCGTCCCGAACATCTGCCTGCAAATGCTGCTACGCGGCCGCAACACGGTCGGATACACCCCCTATCCGACCGCGGTGACGGAAGCGTTCGTCCAGGAGGCGGCGGCGACTGGCATCGACATCTTTCGTATTTTCGACGCCCTCAACGACGTCCGCCAGATGCGGCCAGCCATCGACGCCGTCCGCGCTACGGGGACGGCCATCGCCGAGGTCGCACTCTGCTATACAGGCGACTTGTCGGACCCGGGTGAAAGGCTGTACACCCTCGACTACTACCTACGCCTCGCCGAGCAGATCGCCCAGGCGGGCGCGCACGTCCTGGCGATCAAGGACATGGCAGGCCTCCTGCGCGCGCCGGCAGCCAGGACGCTCGTCACGGCGCTGCGCGAGCGGTTTGACTTGCCGGTCCACCTGCACACGCACGACACCCCCGGCGGCCAGCTCGCGACCTTGCTCACCGCCATTGACGCCGGGGTCGACGCGGTCGATGCCGCCAACGCGGCCATGTCTGGCACCACCAGCCAGCCGTCGCTGTCGTCCCTCGTGGCGGCCACCGATTACTCGCCGCGCGAGACAGGCCTGTCGCTGCGGGCCGTGTGCGACCTCGAGCCCTACTGGGAGGCCGTGCGCCGCCTCTACGCGCCGTTCGAGTCGGGCCTGCCCGCGCCGACCGGCCGTGTCTACCGCCACGAGATCCCCGGCGGCCAGCTCTCCAACTTGCGCCAGCAGGCGATCGCCCTCGGCCTCGGCGAAAAGTTTGAGCAGATCGAGGACATGTACGCCGCCGCCAACGACATCCTCGGAAACATCGTCAAGGTGACCCCGAGCAGCAAGGTTGTGGGTGACCTCGCGCTGCACCTGGTCGCCGTTGGTGCGGACCCGCACGACTTCGCCGACAACCCTGGCAAGTACGACATCCCCGACTCCGTCATCGGCTTCCTGTCTGGAGAGCTCGGCAACCCGCCCGGCGGCTGGCCCGAGCCGTTCCGCACCAAGGCCCTCGCCGGCCGCACGGCCCGCATGCTCGACACTGAGCTCACCGGCCCCCAGGAGGAAGGCCTGCGCACGGACCGCCGCCGTACCCTCGACCGGCTCCTCTTCCCAGGCCCGACACGGGAATTCGAGGAGTCGCGCGCGACATACGGGGACTTGTCAGTGCTCGGCACCGCCGAGTATCTCTACGGGCTCCAGCCTGGGGAGGAGCACGGCGTCACTATCGAAGAGGGCAAGATGCTGCTCTTCGGCCTCCAATCGGTTGGTAAGCCGGACGAGCGCGGCATCCGCACCGTCATGTGCACGATCAACGGCCAGCTTCGCCCGATCCTCGCCCGTGACCGCTCGGTCGAGGCCGCCGCACCAGCGGCCGAGAAGGCCGACCCGGCTAGCGCCGGACACGTCGCCGCCCCGTTCGGGGGCAGCGTGACCCCGGTGGTGGCGGTCGGCGACCAGGTCGCAGCTGGGGACGTCGTGGCCAAGATCGAGGCGATGAAGATGGAGGCCTCCATCACGACCCCGGTCGCCGGCACCGTAACCCGCATCGCACTGGCCGGAATCGCCCAGGTGGACGGCGGCGACCTCATCATGGTGATCGCCTAACGAAGGCGGGCGCACTACGCCTATCGACGTTCTGTTATCACGCGAATACTTGTAGCGACATCGTGTGCCATGTCACGCGCCTATCAGTCCCGTCCGGGGCATGCCAGGACCGCATCGGTGGTTACACCTGGCAGACAGCACCCAGGCGTGCGATGGTTGCCCCTCATTCACAGCATGTCGCCCTGACCCGCGTCGACATCCGCGCCCCTGCCCCTCGCCGTAGTGCATCGCACCGGCTGGCAGCGCCCCTGGGTGAAGCCGAGCGCCGTCCCCCCGGCGCCCACGTCCAAGGGTTACCTTTGACTTTCCGCAAGCCCGCCCGCTGGGGCGCCGGCATCGCCGCCGCCACCGCCATCGGCGCCATCGCCGCCACCGCCCCCTGGGCCGCCACCACCACCCCCAGCACCACCACCGCCGAGGCACACGCCACCACCACCCGCGCCACCGCGACCCAGGACGCCTCCCAGTCCGGCCCGCAGGCCATCTACGACTCCGTCAGCCCCGCCTCCATCCCCCCCGGCCAGCACGTCGCCACCTACGCCGACGGCCCCTTCCAGGCCACCAGCGCCTCCGTCGCCGACCGCGGCAACGTCCTGTGGATCGACACCAACGCCACCGACACCCACGCCGACGCCCTCGACGTCGAGCCCGGCGACGCCACCCCCGCCCAGGCCGCCGCCTGGACCTCCGCCAAGCTGACCGCCAACCCGGCCTCCACCGCCATCGTCTACACCTTCAAGGCCGACTGGAGCCAGGTCCAAGCCAGCATCAACGCCCTGCCCACCTGGATGCACTCCCACGTCAAGTACTGGATCGCCGACCCCACCGGCACCCCGCACATGGTGCCAGGCGCATCCGCCACCCAGTGGTACTGGGGCACCAGCTACGACATCTCCATGGCCCAGCCCGGCTTCTTCAGCTAAGCCAGCCGACAGGCTGACAAGGGGATGACAAACCGCGGCCGTGACGACACCCAGGTGCCGCCACGGCCGCTGGGCATTCTGGCCACCGGCGTGCCGCCTGCCAGTTCATGGTGGCGCCGGTTCCGGCAATCGCGGCCGGGTCGCCGAAGGAGAATCAGCGGCCATGCCCCACTGGCTCGGTGGCAATCAGCGGTGGGGTGACGTACGGGAGCTACGCAGCGGGCGTGTCCATCGTGACGGACAGCCCGAGCCCGGAAATCGGCACTCCGACCTCATGGCTAGGGAATGTGGCGAATGTCGGCGCATCGACGGTGACGATGACGGTCTCCGTGGTCTGCGCTACGCCCGCCGGCGCGGCAGGCAGTAACGCTCAGGCGAGCAAGGACGCACAGTCGCCACACGTGAAGGAAGTTATCGTGCCGCTGCCGAAAGGCACGGCAGCGACTGGCTGACCTCCCGCCGAAGGCGTGTAAGCATCCGGTGGCGTCAGAGGGTGATAACAACCTTTCCCCGGGCGTGCCCCTGCTCCAGGTACCGGATGGCCTTGGGTGTTTCGCTCAGCGGGTAGATCCGGTCGATGACCGGTGCGATCTTCCCGGCTTCGATGAGTTCCTTGAGGACGAGCAGGTCCTCGTGGTTCTCCTGGCAAATGAACGTCGTCAGCTTCTGGCTCACGAACCGCGACAGCAGGAGCGCCCGAAGCTGGCGATCGGTGCCTCCAAGCCACCGCCCGCCCGCCTCGCCTCCGGCGATGACGAGCGTCCCTTCCGGGGCCAGGGCCCTTCGCAAGCGTGACAGCGACGGGTTGCCTCCGATGTCGAGGATCAGGTCGTAGCGCCGGCTGCCGTCAGCGAAATCCTCACGCGTGTAGTCGATGACATGCCCAGCGCCCACAGACCGGACCAGGTCCACCTTCGTGGTGCTGCACACGGCGGTGACCTGTGCGCCGAACTCCTTGGCCAGCTGCACTGCGAAGGTCCCGACCCCTCCCGACGCGCCGGTGATCAGCACCTCCTGGCCTGGCTGGACCTGCCCGTGGTAACGCAGGCCTTGCAGGGCGGTCAGGCCGGAGACAGGGACCGCCGCCGCTTGTTCGAAGGTGAGGTTCGCCGGCTTGGGCGCGAGCTTGTTCTCCGGAGCCCGGGCGTACTCCGCGAAGGCGCCCTTGCCGATGCCGAATACCTCATCGCCGGGCTGGAATCTGGTCACCTCATGGCCGACCGCCTCCACGACCCCTGCCATGTTCGTGCCCGGGACCGGGGTCTTGGCCGCGGAGCCCGTAGCCCGCCAGGCGTACCGGGTACGGCAGGCCGGTCATGAGATGCCACACGCCCCGGTCCAGGCCCGCCGCATGCACGCGGACCAGTACCTCCCCGGCGGCTATCGCGGGCTTGCCGATGTCCTGGAGCTCGAGCATATCCGCCGAGCCGTAGGTGCCCTGGACGATCGCTTTCATGCGCTGTCTCCGTCTGACCGCCACCGGCGGCTGTTCCCCGGGTGCCTGGCCCGAGCCTATAATTGAATAATCAAACTAGCAATAAATTTCCGGTAAAGATTAGCGTGAGCCTTACCATCCCCTGGGTTCGACGACCCGGAGCTTCAGGCGCTACCGGGACAAGGGCGCGGCGAACCAGCTCACAGGCACGACGGCCGACACGAGAGTCCACTGGCGTACCGGTCAGCGCTGTCTGCCATGATCTTCTCGTGGCAGACAACGTCTTCTTTGACATTCAGATCAACGACCAGGACGCGGGCAGAATCGTCTTCAAGCTCTTCGACGAGGACGTGCCCAAGACCGCCCGCAACTTTCGGGAGCTCGCCACCGGCGAGCACGGTTTCGGCTACGCGGACTCCAAGTTCCATCGCATCATCCCGGGCTTCATGCTGCAGGGCGGTGACTTCACCAGGGGAGACGGAACCGGCGGCAAGAGCATCTACGGCGAGAAGTTCGAGGACGAGAACTTCAAGCACAAGCACACCAAGCCGGGCCAGCTGTCCATGGCCAACGCCGGCGCCAACACCAACGGCTCCCAGTTCTTCATCACCACGGTCAAAACCGGCTGGCTTGACGGCAAGCACGTCGTCTTCGGCGAGGTCGTCGAAGGCCTCGATCTCGTGCAGACGATCGAGTCGTATGGCACGCAGGGCGGCAAGCCCAAGGCATCGATCAAGATAGCCCAGTCAGGAACCGTCTGACCGTCGGCCTGCCCAGGCGCCTGCGCCCCGGCCCACGATGGTGAGCAGGCCGACCAGCGTCCGGACTCCGGCCCAGTTCGTGCCCGTCCGCCTCGTGCCCGACCTCGAGGCCGTGCCCGTCCGCCTCGTGGTCGGGCACGGCCTCGGCCGGTCGCGCAGCGGCCGGGGAACCCCGTCCGCCCGGGAAGCCCGGAAGCGGCAAGATGGCTAGTACGGCCAGTACTGCCCTAGACGCGCCGTATTCCGGGGCGTGCCTGGACGGCGCACCCTGGCAGCACGTGACCTGATAGGGTCCGGTCCGTGCATACGGTGACCAAAAAACTACCAGCCGCGTTCGCGGCCATCCTCGCCCTGGTGATTGCCGGGTGCTCTTCTAGCTCCGGTTCGGCAGCCTCGTCCAAATCGTCCGCGGCCACGCTGGCGGGGGCAACCAAGAGTTGCACGTACACACCGACTGGAGGCGGCACCGCGTCGCTACCGCCAGCGAAGACGAACCCGTCCCTTACCTACACGGCCACGATGCACACCAGCCAGGGCAATATCGCCTTCAAGCTGCTGAACTCCCAGGCCCCATGCACGGTGAACTCGTTCCAGTACCTGGCCAACACGGGCTTTTGGGCGGGCACCCAGTGCCACCGGCTCTCGACCAACGGCGGGCTGTACATGCTGCAGTGCGGCGACCCGACCTCGCAGGCGAGCAAGACGCTCGCCTGCGGCAGTAACGTCGGCAGCGGCGGCCCCGGCTACTCGTTCGACGATGAGAACCTCACCAGCGCGACGTACAAGGCTGGGACGGTGGCCATGGCGAACGCGGGCCCGAACACGAACGGCAGCCAGTTCTTCCTGGTGTTCCAGGCATCGCAGCTGCCGCCGGACTACACGCCGTTCGGCACGATCAGCGCCGCGGGCCTGGCCGTCTTGCATAAGGTCGCCGCGGCAGGGACGACCTGCACCTACGCCGGCGCAGGCGGCGGCGTCCCCAAGGACAAGGTCGTCATCAACTCCGTGACCATCGCCAAGGGCTGACCCCTGGGCTGCTGCCACACCCGGCCCGCCGCACGGCCGTTCGTTGTGCCGTTAACTACAGGAAGAGCAGCAGGTGCCCGCCCCGGGGACGGCGGGCCAGAGCGGGCACCTGCGTTCTGCCACGGGCGGCGGGCGCAGCCCGCGCCCGCGTCCCCCCGTTATCCGGTGGCCTGCGCGAGCGCCCGCGTCGTCACGTCGGCGAACTCCCCGCTTCGCACTCCGCCAAGGAACGCGTGCCACTCATCCGGGGTGAACCGCAGGACGTGCCCGCCGCGGTCCCGGCTGTTACGGACACCGATCTCCCCGCCAGGCAACCCGGCCACCTCGATGCACGCGCCGTTGGAATAGCTCAGCGAGCTCTTGATCCAGCGAGGCTGTTTCGGCGGGCCCTGCAGCGATGGAATTCCCACGTCTTCTCTTCCCCTTACATCCACCAGTGTTTCGGGTGGGGATGGTGAGCCGCCGGGGGCCACGGCACGCCATCCCCACGCTGTTGTCACGCTGTCCTGAACGGCAGCGTGAAGTAGACCGCCTTGCCCTCTGGCGTCCGGTAGAACCCCCACTCGGCAGCGAGCGCGTCGACCAGCATCAGCCCGCGCCCGGTCTCCGCGTCGTCGTCAACGCCAAGCGGCATCAGGACTGGCATGTCGTGCGACCCGTCATGCACCTCCACCCGCACCTCCCCCGCCAGGCACCGCACGGATACCGAGATGGCCCCCTCCGTGGGTCCGGCCTCCGCGTGAGTGACCGCGTTGGCAACCAACTCGCTCGCCAGCAGTACCAGAACGTCCACGTCCACTCCCATCCCCCACATGCTCACGAGCGTCCGCAACTGGGCCCGCGCCTCGGCCGCCGCTTGCACGCCTGCGTCCAGCGCGAAGCGGCAGGCTGGCGATGGTGCCGGCTGGCTCGGGACCGGCTCGGCCTCAACCTGCCGCGGGATGGCTGTGGGGTAGCGGCTGGGACCGTTCTGGCTAGTAGGTCGGGGCGGCGCCATCGCGATCATCGGGTTCCTTCGCTGACGGAGAGCTGACGACACTCCTCGACGGGGGCCGAGTTGGCCGCGCTCGCGTGCCGATTGACAAGAAAAATGTCGTGCAATTTGCATTGCAAGACATCAGCCAACTGACGTATATCCAGCTGACCATGCGAAGGATGCCTCTCACCTGCGCGTTCATCGAAGCAACGGCTGGTGCGGCTGTTACTGGACCGCCCGCTGAGCCACAAGGGACACGGGCCCGGGGCTAACCGTCAACGCGATCAGCCTCCGAACGCGTGCAGCGCGGCCCACAAGGCGAGCACGGCGAGGACCAGCCCGGCGGGCACGGTGAGCAGGCCCAGCCTGGTGAATTCCCCCAGCGACGGCCCTGACCCGTGCTGGCGCAGCACCCGCCGCCACAACATGGTGGCCAGCGACCCGGTATAGGTTAGGTTCGGCCCAATGTTCACCCCCAGCAGCACAGCCAGGACCGCGTCGGCGCCCGATGGCGCAGCCAGCGGCAGCAGCACCAGCACGGCCGGCAGGTTGTTGATCAGGCTGGCCAGCGCGGCGGCTAGCGCGGCTGCCGCGAGCAGGGCGGGCAACGAGGTGCCGCCCGGCAGCAGCGGGCGCAGCGCGCTGCTGAGGCCATTGCCGGTCACCGCCGCGACCACGATCCCCAGGCTGAGCACGAACACCAGGAACGGCACGTCGGCGGCACGCCCCAGCTTCACTGGGGTGGTACGGCGCTGCGCCAGAGCGCGCCCCGCCAGGATGACCGTGCCCGCGAGCGCGGCCCACGCCGGGTTCACGCCTGCTGCGGAGGCGATCACGAACCCGGCCAGCGTAGCCGCGACCACGGCCACCGCGAACACCGGGACACCTGGCTCGCCCTCGGGGTCGGCCCGTTCCGGCTGCCCGCCCGCGTCAAGGTCGGCGGCGAAGAACCGGCCGAGCACTACGTACTCGACGGCGATGGCGGCCAGCCAGGGCAGCGCCATCAGCTCGGCGAACCGGCCGAACGACAGCCCGCTGGCGGCGAACGCGAGCAGGTTGGTCAGGTTGGAGACCGGCAGCAGCAAAGACGCGGAGTTCGCCAGGTGCGCGCACGCATACACGTGCGGCCGGGCCCGGGCCTCAAGCCGCGCCGCGGTGGCGAGCACCACCGGGGTCAGCAGCACCACCGTCGCGTCCAGGCTCAGCACCGCAGTCGTCACCGCCGCGACCGCGAACACCTGCGCCAGCAGCCGCCGCGACTGCCCGCCGGACGCGCGGGCCATCCACGCCCCGCACGCCCGGAACAGGCCCTCATCCGCGCACAGCTGCGCGAGTACCAGTACCGCGGCCAGGAAGCCGATCACCGGCCCCAGCCGCCGGGCCTCCGCGAGCGCGTCACGGGCCGGGATCGCGCCCGTGATGGTGACCAGGACAGCGGCGGGCAGCGCCGCCACGGCCTCCGGCCAGCCACGCGGCCTGATCACCGCCCACGCCAGCACAGCCAGCAGCGCCACCACTGACAGCGACTCGGCAATACCAGCGTTCAGCCCGGCCCTCCTATCTGCATGGGCGGCTCGCGCTCCGGTACGGGGCGCAAGGCCGGACGGGGCGGCAGGCGGGGGGCGGCCGGTACGACCGGCTGCTCAGGCTCTACCCGGCATCGGCTACTACGTGCTGCCCCAGCCCAGCACCCTCCCGCAGCAGCCCGCACCCACCGCGTCAAGCTGCTCACCCAGGCCGCCGAGGTCGAGCGCGTCATGGACGGCGAACCGGGCCGGCAGGCCCCGTTCGGCCGCCTTGCGCCGGGCGATCTCGATGGCCTTCGGCGACAGGTCGATGCCCACGGCCGTAAGATCACGGGCCGCCGCTAGCAGGGCGTGCTCCCCAGTGCCGCACCCGACGTCCAGCACCGCGCCTGAGATCGCGCCTGCCTCGAATAGCTCCGCGAGAGCAGGCTGCGGCCGCCCGATCTCCCACGCGGGCGTGCCGTTGTAGGCGGCGTCGAAGGCGCCGGGCTGAGGCATGGCGGGCCCCGCCTCTAGTCTCCGGGCCACCACGTCCAGCATCGCGACGATCTCCTGGACTACCGCCGGGTCCTGGGTACCGGCCGCAGCGCCGAGCGCCTCATCGACCGGTGTCCCCTGTGCCGACCAGACGTTAGAGCGAGGATCCACGGTGACGCGCTGGTGCCCGCCCGGGTCAGCCGCGACCGTCAGGAGTCCGTCGTTGGCCAGTCGCGACGCCAGGGCGGACACCTGGTCCTCCGTCAGGCCAGTCCGGCCCGCGATGGCGTCCGTGGTCGACGTGATGCGCCGGGTCAGGTCCGCCAGCACAAGACGGGCAGCGGGCGTAAGCCGCCGCAGGCTGGACTGCTCCGGCAACGTCTCCTGTGCGATCCCGACCAGCTTCTGGCCGAGCAGGTACAACTCACCGCCGTCCACCCGCCCTCCTCGCAGATCCGCGAACCATACGCATACTGGCACGCGCACAGTGATATGGCTACCGGGCGACCCCGGCGACCGGCTGTGGTGGGACGATGAAGCTCTCCAGCTTCGGCCCCGGCGTGCCCGACCCTTACGTGCCCAGCATCCGGCGACTGCCCGACGACGCGCCCATCGCGCCGGGGCTGCGGGGAACCGACGGCTAATTCAACCGGACATCTCGGTGCATAATGGGTCTAGTGATCACCACGCGGCACCGTAATACTGCACTGCTCGTCGCCGGGTGCTTCTTCATGGAGATGCTCGACGGCACCATCGTGACGACTGCTACCCCGCAGATCGGCAAGTCACTGCACGCGCCGCCCGCGTCAGTCGGGCTCGTGGTCACCGCGTACCTGCTGACGCTCGCCGTGCTGATCCCCCTGTCTGGCTGGCTGACGCGCCGGTTCGGCAACCGTGTTATCTTCCTCACCGCCATCGCCGTCTTCACGCTCGCCTCCATTGGCTGTGCGAGTAGCGTCAGCCTCGGCACGCTCGTCGGGATGCGGGTGATCCAGGGCGCGGGCGGGGCGATGATGGTGCCCGTCGGGCGGAACATGGTCATCTCCATGGCCGACAAGCGGGACCTGCTGAAGGTCACGTCCTATGTCGTCTGGCCCGGCCTCATCGCTCCCGTCATCGCGCCCCTGGCGGGCGGCCTGATCACCACGTACGCGTCCTGGCACTGGATGTTCCTCATCAACGTGCCGCTGGGCATCGTGGCCTTCACCGTCGCCACCCGGCTGATCCAGAACCTGCCGGGCACCGGAGTCACGGCCCCGCTGGACTGGCTAGGCGTGCTGCTGACCTGCGCGGGGCTGGGGAGCCTGACGTACACGGCGCACCTCGTCTCCGACACCAGCCCGCCGGTGGCCATCACCGCGGCGTTCGCGGCGGCATCAGTAGTCCTGCTCGCCGGGGCCGTCTGGCACCTTCGGCGGACGCCCTACCCGTTGCTCAACCTCGCCACCCTGCGGGTGCACACCTTCCGGATCACCCAGCGGGGCGGGACGCTCTACTACCTGGTCTGCGGCGCGATGCCGTTCCTGCTGCCCCTGGAGTTCCAGACGCAGTTCGGCTGGTCGCCGGTCAAGTCGGGCGCGGTGACGCTGTTCGTCTTCGTCGGGAACGTCGGGATCAAGCCGGCGACCACGCCGCTGATCAACAGGTTCGGATTTCGCGCCTTCCTGATCGCCTCGACCGTGGGAACGGTCATCATCGTCGCCCTGCTGGCGCTTATCACCGCCAGTACCCCGATCCCGCTGATCGCGCTGCTGTGCATCGCGCAGGGCGTGTTCCGCTCGACCGGGATGACGACCTACTCGACGGTCGGGTTCGCGGACACGCCGCCGCAGGACGTGCGCGACGCGAGCACGCTACTGGCGACATCCCAGCAGATGGCGGCGGGCCTGGCCGTCGCCGTGGCGACGGTGCTCCTGCGTATCGGCGGCGGAACCGGCCAGGCCGCCTACATCACGGCGTTCCTGCTGCTCGCGGCTATCGCCGTCGGCCCGGCCATCGAGGCGTTTCGCATGCGCCGCGATGCCGGGGACGCGGCCAGGCAGCGCTCGTCAGCGGGTGCTGGTCCGGGCACTCCCGCCCCTGGGCCCGCCGTTCCCGCTGCTGGCACGGCTCAGGCTGGCGGTGCGGGCATCGGCGGGGGTGCCGCTCAAGGGGGGTGACAAGGCGGACCCAAACGTCGGCCGCGCGCACCCGCGTGCCCCGAGGGCACCAGCGGACTCTCCCACTGCCAGCAGCTTCCATCGGTTGGTCTCCAAACGCCCGGTTCGCAACAGGTTCAACGTGGTTATAGGGTTGTGGGGGCGGCAAGCCGGACGGGGCGCACGCCTCGCCGCCCCCACTTGAGATCCCCTGCGGGTCGCGCTCTGCACCCACGGCCAGGTCGGGCATAAACGCGAGCGTGAAAAACCACGCCAGGCCCGCAGGGGTGCGGTAGGAGCCCCACTCGGCCGACAGGTTGCCGACCAGGGACAGAACTCCTTCCGCCGCCACGTCCGGTGCCGGGGCATCCGCCGACCCCAGCGTCGAGCGTGACGAGTCATGGACCTCGATCCGCAACCGCTCAGGAAGGCACCGGATCGCCAGCATGAGGCTGCCACCGGACTCCTGGCTGATAGCGTGGGTGACCAGGTCACTGGTCAGCAGTACCGCGATGTCCTCATCCACGGGGACGTTCCAGTCACGGATGACCGCCTGGACCCGCCTGCGGGCGTCACCCGGCGCGGTGGGCTCCGCTACCAGTCGCGCACGGCACTGGTAAAGCTCGGCCTGACGACTCACCGCCCTCGCGTTCATCCGGGTCTCGCCCCTCACTGCTGGCCTCGCGTAGCTTGCTCGGCCACTCACACTTGGTTGCAATGACAAGGCTGCTGCAAATTGCAGTGCAAGACATCAGTCAGCTGACGTATTCAGGGCGAACCGCAGCAAGCCCCCTGGAAGGGCAGTCGTTACTCCTGAGGCTGGCGATAGGTGACCAGGCCCGGAAGGGCTACGCCAATGATTACCGCGGCTACCGCGCAGGCTACGCCACCGGAGAAAGCACTGATCACCGGCGTCGAGAGCGTTGCGAGCGCGCCTGACTCCAGGGAGCCGAGCTGCGTGCCGCCGGCCGCTACCACGAAGTCGGCCGCCAGCACCCGGCCGCGCAACTCCTCGGGCGTAACCGTCTGGACGATCGTCCCGCGGAAGACCACGGTGAACCCGTCCGCCGCTCCCACGGCCGCCAGGCACACCAAGGTCAGCCCCAGGTCCGGCGCCAGCGCGAAGCCGGCGAACGCCACGCCCGAGATCCCGACGCACACCACCATCCCCAGCCCCTGTCGCCGCACGTGCCGCAGCGGCCCGGACATGATCGCCCCGGTGAGCCCCGCCTACGCCGACCGCGGTCGCCATGAAGCCCAGCGTGCGCGGATCACCGCCGAATCGTTGCGCATTGATTGCGGGGAACAAGGTGACTGGAAGGCCAAGCACAGTAAAGGCCAGGTCGGCGAGAAAGGCGCCGGACAGCGGCTGGCTGTGCCGCACGAACGCCAAGCCCTCGCGGACCGCCCGCAGGTCGCGGGCGCTTGCGTCGCGCGGAAGCATTGGCGGCAGCCCGGCGGTTCCATACATGGCCATGCAGAACGACACGGCGTCAATGCCGTAGCACCCTCGCAGTCCCAGGTGCGGTGCGGCTGTGATGACCCCGGCGAGTGCTGGGCTGAAGGTAAGTGCGAGCAGGGAGCTCGTGCGGTTGAGGTTCACGGCGGCCGGTACCTGCGCGGCCTGCAGCAGGCTCGTGACGAACGTCTGCCGGGCCGGGAAGTCGACTGACTGGAGCGCCGCCTGGACAGCGATGATCGCGTAGAGCGCGGCGAGTATGCCTGGCTTTGGGAACTTCCCCGCTGCGAACGCTAGGGCCGCGAGGGCGACCGACACGAGCGCCAGGCAGGAACTGGTCACCAGGACCAGGCGCCGCCGGTCGAGCGAGTCGGTGAGCACGCCGCCGAGCAGGCCAGCCGTCAGGGTCGGCACGAGCGTGAACATGCCTGCCAGCCCGACGGCGAGCGACGAGTGCGTAAGGTCCCAGATCTGCAGCGGGATCGCATACCGGGTCAGGCCGCCGCCGATCAGCGACAGGGTGCTGCCGATCCACAGTCGCCGGAACGCCGGCGACTCCCGCAGCGGAGTGATGTCGGCGAGCAGCCGGGGCATGCGAAATTCCTCTTCGTAATGAGCGGCTGAGGGCTGCCCGCGGTCCTCATGCGCACAAAGCTCGCATCGAGCAAACAGTCGACAAAGCCTACCTCACGGGTCGCCACACGAGCCTCATCCGCCCCAATGGCCGTGGCCCTTCCTCGCCACGCCCCTCCCGGTTATCATTAAGGCGTGCTTCCATAACATTGTGGCGGCTCATGATGAGACGAGTAAGATGACCACTCCAGTGCCCGGCGAGGGAATCGAGGCCACGGGGCGGCACAATCCCCTGGCCTGGATCTTGTACTTGATACCGCTGACCGTCGAGGTGGACGGCCAGGCGACGACGGGCTCGTGGAGCAAGCCGCGGTTCATCCCCGTCCCTCCCGGCCAGCACGAGGTCAGCATCTACTTCCCTTACCTGTGGAAGTCCCGGTGCGGCGAGGGCAGCGCAGCGGTCCAGGTGGCACCCGGCCAGGTGACCAAGGTCGTCTACCACGCTCCCATGCTCATGTTCTCCCCCGGCAAGCTGTCAGTCAGCTAAAGCGGCTGGGCGACCTGCTCCACGAGGCCGAGAGCATCCTGCAGGCCGCGCTCCATCGGATCAGGTCGGCTCGGTCCACGTCCGGCGCAGTGCCGTGGTGAGACAAAATCGCCGAGGCTGGGATACTGGCGAGCATGCGCTGGGAAGTTCACTCGGAAAGGCCGCTGTACACCGATGAGTGGCTGGACGTCCGGATCGCGGACGTGGAACTGCCCGACGGGCGGCGCATTGACCACCGGCTGATCCGGACCCGGCCCGGTGCCGGCGTCGTCTTCGTGAGGGACGGCCAGGTTCTCCTGCTGTGGCGGCACCGGTTCATCACCGACTCCTGGGGGTATGAGATCCCGCTCGGCAAGCTCGACCCCGGCGAGGATCCGGCCGCGGGCGCGGCCCGCGAGTTCGAGGAGGAGACCGGCTGGCGGCCTGGCCCGCTGGAGTACCTGCTGCGCGTCGAGCCGACGCCAGGCATCTACGACGCGGTCCACCACGTCTACCGCGCCGAGGATGCCACCCACATCGGCCCGCCGGAAGACGCCTTCGAGTCCGAGCACATCGACTGGGTTGCCCTCGCCGACATCCCTCGCCTGGTAGCCGACGGCAAGATCAGCGGCGGCACCACCATCGCGGCCCTGCTTTACGAGATCACGCAGCCGACGGCTGAGGCCAGGAGCTGACCCTGGCACGACCGCGCCACCGAGCCGGGAACGTCCTGGCTCGGCGGCACCAGGGAGGGCACTGTGGCAACGCACCTGCGCCAGCGAGCCCGGAAGGCGGCAACGCACCTGCGCCAGCGAGCCCGGAAGGCGGCAACGCAGCAGGCCGCTGGACCGGTTCACCCGGCCGGTCGCCTACCAGGACGTCCCGGACGGCGCCCTCCCGCCAGCGCTGCGAGCGGCCAACCCGTGGGAGCTGCCGCGACGAGTTGACGGGATACTGGGCGCATGAGTGCACACGATGGTGGGGGCGCGGCTTCCGCGCCGGCTGCGGCTGGACCCGCATGACCCGGCGGGCGTGGACGCCCTGCTGTCGGAAGAGGAACTGGCCGTCCGGCAGACAGTTCGGGACTTCTGCGCGGACAAGATCGCGCCCTACGTGGCCGACTGGTATGAGGCTGGCGAGCTGCCTGGCGCCCGCGAGCTGGCCCGGGAACTGGGCAAGATCGGACTGCTCGGCATGCACCTAAGCGGCTACGGCTGCGCTGGCATGAGCGCCGTCGACTATGGCCTGGCATGCCTTGAGCTGGAGGCCGCCGACTCGGGCCTGCGGTCCCTGGTGTCCGTGCAGGGATCGCTGGCCATGTTCGGGATCTGGCGCTGGGGCACCGAGGAGCACAAGCTGCAGTGGCTTCCGCGGATGGCGGCCGGCGAGGCCATCGGCTGCTTCGGGCTGACCGAGCCGGACGCGGGCTCCGATCCGGCGGCCATGCGGACCGCGGCCCGCCGGGATGGCTCTGACTGGGTGCTGTCCGGGCGGAAGATGTGGATCACCAACGGCTCCATCGCGTCCGTCGCGGTCATCTGGGCGCGCACAGACGATGGCATCCGCGGCTTCGTCGTGCCGACGGACACGCCCGGATTCACCGCCCCGGAGATCAGGCACAAGGGGTCGCTGCGTGCTTCGGTGACCTCCGAGCTCGTCCTCGATGACGTGCGACTGCCCGCCGACGCCGTGTTCCCTGAGGTCCACGGGCTGCGCGGGCCGCTGTCATGCCTGAACGAGGCACGCTACGGCATCTTGTGGGGCGCGCTGGGCGCGGCCCGAACGTGCTACGAGACGGCCCTGACCTACGCCTCATCCCGGATCCAGTTCGGGCTGCCGATCGGCGGGTTCCAGCTGACCCAGGAAAAGCTCGCCAACATGGCGGTGGAGCTTGGCAAGGGCCAGTTGGTGGCGCTGCACTTCGGGCGACTGAAGGACCAGGGGCGGCTGGCACCGGAGCACGTATCGTTCGGCAAGCTCAGCAACGTGCGCGAGTCGCTGGAGATCTGCCGGACGGCCCGGACGATCCTCGGCGGCAACGGTATCTCCTACGAGTTCCCGATCATGCGCCACATGGCCAACCTGGAGTCCGTCCTGACCTACGAGGGCACAACCGAAATGCACACCCTCGTCCTCGGCCAGGCCCTCACCGGACAGCAGGCCTTCCGGTCGTAGCCTGGAAAGCAGCCGCGAGCGAGCCAACGGGTCCCGCCAGCGGCCTGGCGAAGGCCGCGCGGGAGGGTAGCCCGCCGAATGCCGGGTGCGGCCTGCTGCGGCCGGGCGGCAAGCACGCGGTCTTGATTGCCATAAGATCTGGACCGGAGGTGCGCGTGAAGCTGGGTCTGAGACGGCAACTTGCCGCCGTTGTCGTGGCGGCGTGCTGTGCGCTGCCCGCATCGGGGTGCGGGCTGCTGGGATCCGGGCAGGCGATCGCGTCGCCGAGCCTCATGACGGTCAGCAGCAGCGCGGTCGTCAACGGGGTCCTGCCGGTCCAGTACACCTGCGGAGCGCCGGGGACGCCCGCGAAGACCCCGCCGCTAGCCTGGACGAGCCAGCCGCCAGGGACCAAGAGCCTCGCCCTGATCATCGATGACTCCAGCGCGCCCATCACGCCCTACGTGTACTGGATCGTCTTCAACATCAGCCCGCAGACGTCAGACATCCCGGAGGGACAGCTCCCGCCGGGGGCCAGGCAGGCACGGAACTCCTCCGGCACGATCGGCTACCAGCCGCCCTGCCCGGGCACGACGACCCACACCTACCGGTTCACCGTCTACGCGCTGAACACCATGCTCAACCTGCCGAACGGCACGTCGCTGCAGTCGGCCTGGCAGGCCATCGCGAAGGCCGCGATTCCTTCCGGGCGCGGGCGGACGACGGCGAGCGCTATCTCTTGAGTCCCAGGCGTTGCTCTGCTTCCCTCTGGCACTACCCGGGGTCCAGCGGGTAACTTGTCCAATCACCGGACAACACGGCCTCAGGTAGGTAACAATGCTGTGAACCAGTGCCGGTTTAGGGTGCTCGCGACTATGGGGGCAGGCTCGCGTAGATGGCCGCGCGCGCCTCGCTAGCACCGACGCAAGGCCGTGCCCTGCTGGATGGTGTTGCATGCCGTTTCTGAACCGTCGCTCATCGCGCGACGACAGCCGTGATAGCGACGGCCGCGATGGTTCGGACGCCCAGTGGCGTGAAGGCCGTGAGCACGGCGATGACGACTGGTCACCGGATGAGTACTTCTCCCCGCAAGACATCCGGGGTACTCGCGCGGCTCCATCTCGCTCAACGGGAGGCAGCGACGACTTCGGCGGCGGTTACGGTGACCGATATGACCGAGGGACCCCACGCGGCGGCTCAGCCGGGTCCTACAGCGCTGGATCCTACGGCGGTGGCGCCCAAGGGACCGGACGCGGCGGCGGGGGCCACGACGCGCAGGATCGCGACAGGTCCGGTGGTTACGGCTGGAGCCGTGGCGGAGAGCGCGACAGCGGCGGTTTCGAAACGGGCGGTCACGACAGTGATGACCATGAGACCGGAGGCTACGAAACCGGTAGCTACGGTGCCCGTGGCCCGGACACCGGAGAGTTCGACACTGGCGGCTTCCGGCCCGGCGAGTACGGGCGCGACGAGTCCGGCCCTCGCGGGCAGGGCGACGGTGCCGAGGGCGCGGACCGCTCTGGCAGCGGCCGCAAGCGCCGGGACAAGGGCGAACGACGGGTACGGATTGGCCGCCGGGACAAGGTCGAGGACTTCTGGCCCGACGATGGAGTATCCGATGAAGACTACTGGGCGTCGGTAGCCGCCGACCGGCCGCTGCCGGGGACCAGCTCTGCGCTAGGCGTCGATGACTCGACGCAGTTGCTCAGTGGCGATGCCATCGCGAATGCTGGCAACGCGCCCGCCGCAGGCGGGCCAGATCACCCGGTCAACCCGCGGCTTGGCCAGCAGTACCAGGGGGGACGGCCCACGCCGGAGGCAACGTCCGACGGCCCCGCAAGCCTCGGCTCACTGGCCCGGCCACACGCCAGTTCTGGGCCGCCGTCGTGGCCCGGGAACAACCCCGCGCCCCAGGGGGCAAGCGCGAGCTCGGGACCTCGCGCACAGCCTGGCACCAGTTCAGGGCCGCTGGCACGCCCGGCCGCAAGCTCGGGACCGCTCGCACGGCCCGGCGCAACCTCGGGTCCCATCGCTCGTTCCAGCACAGGGCCCCATTCCGCACGGCCGGATTTCGCACGCCCGGCGGCAAGCCTTCCTCCGGCGGGGCCGGGAACCGGGTCCGGGATGGGACAGCCCAGCTTCCAGCCGGCCGCAGGGCGCAGGCCCGACTCATCCCGGCAGCCGGACTGGGCCGACAGGTCAGATCAGACGGAGCGCATTGACCGGATCACTCTCGGCGGCATCCAGCCACGGGGCGGTGACCCTCGGGGGGCCGGCGCGCGAGGCAGCGACCCGCGGGCAAGCGGGTTCCCCCGCCCGGGTGCCGACCCGCGCCGGGCCCCGTCCCGTGGCCGCCCGGATGCTCCCCGCGCGATCGACGCCGCGCGCCCCGGAAGCGGTGATCCATCGCGCGGCGGCGACCCACTCCGCTCCCTGCCACCCGGATCCCGCGCCAGGGACTCCGCGCGCGGCAGCGACCCATTCGCCAGCAGCGCCCCACCCCGTAGCCACGATTCGGTGCGTGCCAGTGACCCGCTCCGCGGTGGCGACCCGATGCGGAGCAGCGGAGCGGGGGTCGGCGGGGCCGCACTAGGCGGTCCGGCTGGCACGCCGCGGTCTCGTGACGAGGACCCGCTGACCAGTCCCTTGTTCTCCCGCGAGGCGATGGCGGCGACGGACACCCGCTCTTATCAGGCCGCCCGGCGCGCCAACACGTCGGGCGACCTATATGGGCCCGGTTCACCCGCCCAGCCGTCCAGCCAGCCGCAATCCGCTGCCAGCCAGTACCAGACGGGAGCTGACCCCTACGCCAGCACCAGCGGCCACCAGGGCGGCAGCGGCTACTCCTCGTACGGCGCTCAGGGCACTGCGGCGTACAGCGAGACGAGTAACCAGGTACCGCCGCTGCCTAAGGCACCGGGCGATCCGTACCCGCGGCCGGCCAGCCCATCGAGCGCATCCCCGTATGGCAGCGCCACGAGCTATGGCGCTACGAGCAGCTATGGCGCCACCAGCGACTACAGCTCATCCGGCAGCTACGACGCCGCCCGGTACACCGGTATCCCCGGAAACTACACCGCCTCAGGAAACACCGGTTCCGCTCCTTACGCTGCTCCCGGTAGTGGTGGGACCTCCGGCAATTACGCAGCCCCCGACTACGGCTCCCCCGCCACCCCGGGTTCTGCCGGCAATTACGCAGCCCCCGACTACGGCGCTACCGCAAACTACGCTAGCGGTGCGGCTGGCTACAACTCAGGCAGCTACGCCGCGTCCTCCGGAAACTCATACCCGAGCGACACCAGCCAAAGTGGCACTCACCGTAGCGGCGCCTATCAAGGCAGCGGCTATCCACTGCCAGACGGGTACGGCACGAGCAGTGCGTACGGCGGCACCAGCGGCGCATACAGCGCCGACGGCGAATTTGGGTCCACTGCGGCGTATGACAGCGGTGCAGGCCCGTACGACAGGGGCGGCGCGTACGGTGCGCGCGCCGCAGACTACCCGATGACCGGCGCGTACCCGATGGGAAGCTACCCAGCTGGAAGTGTCCCGGCCAGCGGCGCCCCATCTGGCGGCGGGCCGGGCACCGGCAGCACCCCACTCAGCAGCCCAACGCCCGCTGACGGCGGCTACGACTACGGAAACGGCCACAGCGACTACAACGACCGTTACGACCCCCGGCGCGGAAGCACCAGGTACTGATCTGGCCCACGCTCACCACATCAGTGCGCCGCCGCGCGCGGCAGTACCCTGGACGGCGTGCCCGAGGGAGACGTCGTCTGGTACACCGCTCGCCAGTTGCATGTGGCGCTGTCTGGGCGGGTCCTGACGCGCAGCGATTTCCGGGTGCCACAGTACGCCACCGTCAGCCTCGTGGGACAGCGGGTCACCGAGGCCGTCGCGCGCGGCAAGCACCTGCTGATCCGCACAAGCGGCGGGCTGAGTGTCCACACGCACCTGAAGATGGACGGCTTCTGGCGGGTACGCCCGGCCGGGACTCCCCTAGGGGAGTCCTATAAGGTCCGGCTGCTTCTCGCCAACGAGGACTGGCAGGCGGCCGGCTACCTGCTGGGCATCACCGAGGTACTGTCAACGTCTCAGGAGCACCGGGTGACCGGCCACCTAGGACCTGACCTGCTCGCCCCGGACTGGGACGCCGACGAGGCGGTCCGCCGACTGTCGCAACACCCAGAGCGCCCCATCGGCGAGGCACTGCTAGACCAGCGGAACCTCGCAGGCTCGGTACCTGGTTTACCGCGGAAATGCTGTTCTTGCGGGGCATCGATCCCTGGCGCCCTGTCGGTGAAGTCAAGGACCTGGAAGCCCTGGTGGACCTCGGGCACCGCCTGCTTGATGCCAACAAGACGCGGCTCGGGCACGTGGCGACCGGGAACACCAGGCCCGGGCACGAGAGCTGGGTATACGGGCGCGCGGGCCGACCGTGCCGACGCTGCGGCACTGTGATCAGGAGGGGCGAGCAGGGACCGCCGGGCCAGGAACGGCTCAGGTTCTGGTGCTCAGCCTGCCAGACATAACTGCCCGGCGTGCCTGCCCTGACGGGCCTCAGTCCGCCACCGGCATTTGGCCGGCGACGAAGTCAGCCAGCGCCCCGATGGAGGCCACGTCGTCCGGCTGGATCTCCTCGATGTCAAGCTGGATGTGCAGGGCGTCCTCCAGCCCAAGCATCAGCTCCAGCATGGCCACCGAGGTCATGCCAAGATCTTCCATGAGTCGCGTCTGCCCGGAGAACTCGGGCGCGCCCTCGCCGCTGAGAGCGAGTGCCTCGCGCAAGGCAATGTAAATGGTTTCAAGGACGCGATCCCGCAGAGCGCTGTCGCTCATTTCCTACCTCTTCCTGGTGTCCGTCCATTTAGCGCTGGAAGACCATTGCCGAGAACGTGGCACCCGCCGCCGCGATGACACAGCGATGACACAGCGGTCCCTGCCCGGAGCAGGCCGCGCCCGTCGGCGGCGTCCGCCGTCGCAGCCCGGCCTTTGCCACCGCGGTCCCCCGGCGGGAGCGTCCGCATGCCACCTAGCGACAGGCGGTCATCCGATTGCCCGATGGCGGACCAGATCTCCTGCTGGCCGCCGCTGAGTTCCTCGACGCCGGAGCCGTCACCCTCGAACCGGACCATGACGCTGTCTGGCACAGCATCTCACCACCCCACCGCCTTCAGCCGCCCGAATAATGATGACGTATTCGATCGGCCGTCGCAACGATTGTCTTATTTGCGTTAATTGTCTATCGTGTCGCGTGTGACAACTGGTGACGTGGTCGAGGCGCTCGCCGCCGCGACCGGCGATGAGTCACTCCCGCGCGCCTGCATCACCGCGGCGACCCGGCTAGAGGGTGACCTGGGCCTCGACAGCGTGGAACTGGCAGCCCTCGCCGCTGTCCTGCGCGACCGCCACGGGCCGGCCGTGGACCTGATCGGCTACGTCGCCGGACTAGGCCTCGACGAGATCATCGGGCTGACCGTGGGTGACGTGACCGACTATGTGAACCGGTGCCCGAGGCAGGAGCCGTGAGCCGGTTCCTGATCGTGTCGCTGCCACTGGCCGGGCACTTTTACCCTGCCCTGGCCGTCGCGGACGAACTGCGCGCGCGCGGGCATGAGGTGGCCTGGTGCGGTCCTAAGACGTACTGCCGGCCGCTGCTCGGCTCGGACGCGACCTTGTTCCCGACTGGTGCCAGGCTGCTGCGCGAGCAGGCTGGGCACGGGATCGCCGCGCTGAAGTCGCTGTGGCAGGAGTACGTCATCCCCATGGCGCGCTTCATGCTGCCCGTGGTGGACAACGCCGTGCTGGCCTACCAGCCCGACGTGGTTCTGGCCGATCAGCACGCACTGGCCGGCGCACTGGCGGCGCACCGGCACGGACTGCGCTGGGCCACGCTGGCCACCGGAGCGATGGAGCTAACGCGCCCACTGGCGGCGCTTCCTCGCGTGGACGCCTGGGTGCATGCTCAGGTCGCGGCATTCTGCCAGGAATCGGGCGTCAACGACGCGGGTTTTGACCCACTGTTCTCGCCTGACCTGGTGATCGCGTTCACGACCAAGGCGCTCACCGGCGAGCAGTCGTTCCCCGGCCACTTCGCGCTTGTCGGCGCGGCCATGCTGGAGCATCCCTGCGACTTCGCCTGGGAATGGCTCGATCCCGCGCGGCGCCAGGTGCTAGTCACCGTCGGCACCCTGGCCACCGACCTGGCAGGGGACTTCTACCAGCGCGCCATAGCCGCTGTCGCCCCGCTCGGCGCCAGCGTGCAGGGGATCCTCGTCGGGCCGCCTGGCTTGCTGCCGGAGCCTCCAGATAACGTCATCGTGGTGCCTTCAGTGCCGATGCTGGCGCTGCTGCCGAAGATGGCGGCGGTGGTTAGCCACGGTGGCATGGGCACGGTGGCCGAGTCGCTCTCGCACGGCCTGCCCCTCGTCCTCGCCCCGATCAGGCACGACCAGCCCGTCGTCGCCACGCAGGTGGCCCGCGCCGGGGCCGGCATCCGGGTGTCCTTTAGCCGGGTCCGGCCCGCACAACTGCGGCAGGCACTGCTCACGATCCTCGACGACCCGTCTTACCGGAGTGCCGCGAGGAAGGTCCGGGACTCGCTCGCCGCCGCCGGGGGGGCGCCGACCGCCGCCTCGCGCCTAGAGAGCCTCGTCGGGGTAAGCCCGTGGTAACCCCCACCCCGATTTTTGCCTGCGCGCACGCATTGTCCGCCGCGTGCCTTGATGAGACCATGGCCCGAAACATCATGCTGGCGAACCATCGCGCGCACGGGCATCTGCTGGTGAAGGAGAGCGACCCAGACCGGCTGCTCGCACGTAGCATTCCTTGGATACGAGGAGAAAAATGATTGAGGTCAGCGGACTACGAAAGTCCTACCGAACCCGGCGCCGCGGCAAGGTCGCCACTGTCGAGGCGGTCCGTGGCGTGGACTTCTCCGTGCAGCGCGCCGAGATATTCGGCTTCCTCGGCCCCAACGGAGCCGGGAAGTCGACCACTTTGCGGATGCTGGCCACCCTGCTTAGCCCGGACGGCGGCGACGCCACGATCGCCGGGGCGGACTTGCGGCGCGATCCCGGGCAAGTGCGCAAGCGCATCGGCTTCGTAGCGCAGTCCAGCGGCACCTACGCGAACTCCACCGGGCGGCGCGACCTGATCCTCGAAGCGCGAATGTACGGCGCATCGAAATCCACCGCGCAAGAGCTAGCGGAAGGAGTCATCAAGGCCTTCCAGCTTGAGGACTTCGTTGACCGCCAGATCGGGACCTACTCCGGCGGGCAACGGCGGCGCCTGGACGTCGCGCTCGGCGTCATCCATTCGCCCCAGGTTCTCTTCCTGGATGAGCCGACGGCCGCGCTGGACCCGTCCAGCCGGGCTCGCATGTGGCGGGAGGTGCGCAGGCTCCGCGACGAGGGCATGACGGTATTCCTCACCACGCACTACCTGGACGAGGCAGATACGCTCTGCGACCGGGTCTCGATTATCGACGGCGGGCTGATCGTCGCCGAGGGCACCCCCTCGGACCTCAAGCGCGAGATCTCCGGTGACGTCGTCATCGTTGACCTGGCCGCGCCTGATACCGCCGGGGTGCCGGAGGCCGCCATCATCGTGGAAGCATCCAAGATCCTTGCCGAGCAGCCGTACGTGGAATCCTGCGAGACCATCGAGCACACCCTGCGCCTCTATGTGGACAGCGCCGCCACGGCTATCCCGCAGATCATACGCACCATGAATGGAAAGAACATCGAGCCGGGAGCGATCGAGACCCGCCGCCCGAGCCTGGACGACGTTTTCCTGGCCAAGACCGGCCGCACTCTTGCCGACTAGCCGACAACCAAAGAAGGAGAAAGCAGCCAGCGATGAAGCATCTCCGCGACACGTGGTTGATCTTCCAGTTTGAAATCGGGCTGCAGGTGCGCAACCCGGTCAACGTGGCGATCACGCTGATCCAGCCGATCACCTACCTGCTGGTCTTCACCCCGTTCCTGAAGGCGGTCATGGGCCTGCACAGCTACAGCAACGCCTTCCAGGCCTACGTGCCCTCGCTGTTCACGGCCATGGGCGTGTTCACCGGCATGTTCGGCGGCTTCACGCTGCTCGGCGCGATACGACAGGGCGTCATCACCAGGTGCCGGGTCACCCCGGTCAGCCGGGTCAGCCTGCTCACGGGGCGGATACTGATGCATATCCTGTTGCTCTGGTTCCAGGCCATCATCATCACGCTGGCCGCCGTCGCGATGGGCCTGCGAGTGCAGCCGGGCAACCTGCTTTTCGCCCTGATACTGCTGGCGCTGATGATGGTGCTGAGCGTGTCGATCGGCTACGACCTAGCGCTCCTGGTGCCCCAGGAGAACGCGCTCGGCACGCTGATCAACTCCATTTCCCAGCCAGTCTCGCTGCTGGCCGGGGTGCTCATCCCGCTGACGGTCGCACCGCTGTGGCTGCAGCGGGTGTCCGACTGGAACCCGTTCGCCTGGGGCGCCAACGCCATGCGGGCGATTTTCGAGGGCGATATTGGCACCAGGGTCGTCTGGCAGGCGAGCCTCATCATGGCCGCGGTGGCCCTAGTTGCCGTGGTGCTGTCGTCGCGGCTGTTCAGCCGCGAGATCGCGTGACGAACCGCCACTACAATCACCCCGAAGAGTTCCTAGACAATGGCAAAGGCCCTCGGCGCATGGATCGCCGGGGAAGAAGTCCTGCGCCGATCGTGAAACTTACTCCCGGCAAAGGAATTTGAGGTGATAGTAGCGGACGACTTGACTGCGGCACGCTGGCTGGACCCGGGTTCATCGGCGCGCACTTGGCCGCGCATTCGGAGCCGGTCAGCGCCGTGACGCAGAGCTGCCCGTGCGTCATCGACCCGGCCGGCGGCTTCCGCGAGGTGATCACCCGGGCCTTCCGCGCCGCGATGGGCGCGTACAAGTACTCCTACTACGACCTGGACGGCAAGAACGAGCTGGGCGCCAGGATCAGCGCGGAGCGCGGCACAGAGCTCGACTTGTCCATCCTGTTCAACGACCCCCGGGTGGGCAGCCGGGAGGTCGCGGACGCGCCCGACCGCGCGGACCCTGCCGACCCGGACGAGGAGCTGTGCCGGACCACGCTGACCTGGGGCGAACGCAACGACGAGCCGGAGCAGAAGCTGTTCCTCTACATCAATGACGCCCCGGGCACGCTCTGCTACGAGCTGTGGGCGGATACCCGCTACGTCGGCCCGGCGGACATGGAGACGTTCATGCGCCGGTTCGAGAGCGTGCTCGTCAACGTCGCCACCGGTAGTACCACGTGACCGCGGAACACCGCTGACCGCAGCTTCGCCAATCGCCTTGGGCTATCGCGGGTCGCGGCGCAGCGGGTGGCCGGCGGGAACCTCAACTACCGCGATCGGGATGCCATCGGGATCCTCGATCCACATCTCCACCAGGCCCCAGGGCTCCATGACCGGCTCTCGCAGCACGCGGGCTCCCGCCGCGGCGAGGCGGCCGTGCTCGGCGCGGACGTCCCGTACCTGGAGCCAGATCATCACCGAGGCTCCAGCAGGCCCGGGCGCATGCCCGGACACCTCCAGCAGCCCCTGGCCGAGGAAGAACACCACCGCTGGATCCTCTGCGGGCCCGAACTCGCGATAGACCGCCAGCCCCAGCACATCACGGTAGAAGCGCCGGCTCCGGTCCAGGTCGACCGGGCGCAGCAGAATACGGCTACTAAGAACCTCCACCCTGCGATGCTCGCAGCTAAGCTGCCAGGCCACAGCTGAACTGCCGATACGCGCCGCTTTGGAGATGGCAGGGGCGGCGCGCCTTGTCGCCGCAACGGGACAGGTGTTCGCCGATATGGGGACATGGGCACACGACGAGCGCGTCAGCTTCTGGTGTGGTCTTGCCAGCCTGACCCGGCCGCCACCGATTAGGGAGTAGCGTCATCACATGCGCGATGAGACCATCGACGGCTTTCTCCGCCACCTCGCTGCCCGGGTCCCTGTCCCGGGCGGGGGCACGACCGCCGCGCTGCACGCCGCGCAAGCGGCAGCCCTTATCGCGATGGTCGCCCGGTTCAGCGACGGGCCGCGGTACGACGCGCAGATCGTCGGGCGTGTGCTCGCCGCGGCTGACGGCCTGATCGCCGAGGCGCTGGAGCTGGCGGAGGCGGATGCGCAAGCCTTCGGGGCCGTGGCGCACGCGTACGGGCTACCTCGGGAGTCGCAGGCAGAACGCGAGGTCCGGTTCTCGGCCATCGCGAAGGCCCTCGAGGGTGCCGCGCGCCCGCCGGCGGACCTGCTGGCGATGTCAGCCCGCATTATCGAACTGGCTGAGGATCTGCTGCCGTCCGCGAACCGGAACCTGCTGGGTGACCTGCTGGCCGCTGCGGCATCCGTCCGTGCGGCCCTGGAGATATCGCGGGTCAACATCGAAGCCAACGCGTCCGGCATCGCTGACCAGGCCGTGCGGGGCGAGCTTACCGCGGCCGTGGGCGGCGCGGCGGGGATCATTGTCCGCACCGACCACCTGTCGGCCCAGGTCCGGGAGATACTGAGCAAGTAACCGGTACGGCGGCGCGGCGTGGATCCGTGACCTACCCGAGGTCATCGCAGGACGCGGCGACCGGGAGAGCATAGTAGGCCGGGGGAACACAGTGAGCCAGGGAAACACAGTGGGCCAAGGAAACACAGTGACCGCCAGGGATCTGACGGGCCGGGGGCTGGCCGCGGCGATCCGCGCGGAAGCCTCGAAGGCCGCAGCCGAGCTGGCCGCCGCCGGACGGCCGCCGCGACTCGTGGTGGTGACCGCCACCGACGACGAGGCCAGCGCCGCCTATGTCCGGTCGATCGCGGCCGCCGCCGCGAAGGCGGGCATTGCGTGCGACGTGCTGCGCACCGGCACTGCCGGTGGCGTCGCGGCGACGCTGGCTCAACTGGCGGACGACCCGGAGGTGCATGGCATCATCGTGCAGACGCCGCTGCCTGATGGAGCCCGCCTGGCGGAGCTGGCAGAGGCGATCCCGCCGCTCAAGGACGTGGACGGCGCCAGCCCGCGGTCGCTGGGCCGGCTGGCCGCCGGGCTGCCCGCGTTCGCCCCGGCCACTGCGGCCGCCGTGGTCGCGCTGCTCGATGACTACAAGGTTCCGCTCGCGGGGCGGCACGCGGTCGTGGTGGGCCGCTCGGTGGTCGTCGGCAAGCCGGTCGCTCACCTGCTGCTGGACCGGGATGCCACGGTTACCGTCTGCCACTCGCGCACCGCTGACCTGGCGGCCATCACGCGCCAAGCCGACGTGCTGGTGGCCGCCGCTGGCAAGGCTGGGCTGATCTCCCCCGGTCACGTCTGCCCGGGCGCGACGGTCATCGACGTCGGTGCCAGTGCCACTGCCGACGGCGGCCTGGCTGGGGACGTTGCGCCAGCCGTCACCGACGTGGCTGCCGCGCTGTCTCCGGTCCCGGGCGGTGTCGGGCCGGTCACCACCGCTTTCCTCCTGCGCCATGTGACGCAGGCGGCTGCTCGGCTCTTTCCTGATCATTAGGAGAGCCCGGCCTGGCCCTAGTGGGTGGGGGCCAGGCCGGCTGCGTCCGGTCGATCAGGTAATCAGGTAATCAGGAGACCGGCTTGAGGTGCAGGATGACGACCTCGTCGCTGCCGGTGCTTTCACCGTTGTTGTCGCCCGACGGCTGGCCGCTGTCGTAGGGGTTGGACTGGGTCGGCCAGCCGGTGAAGTGCTGCGAGTTGTACTCGAACCACGCGGCGGAGTTGACGGTCGGGATGACCGGCAGGTTCTGCGCGACGTACTGCTCCAGCGGGATCAGGTCCGTGGTCTGGGCGACGACGGTCGAGTCGCCGGCCAGCTTGGCCAGCTCGGCCTGCACCGTCGGGTTCTTGAGGCGCTCGTAGTCGCCGGTCGCGTTGTTGCCGCTCACGAGCGTGTCGTCGAGCCAGTTGTCGTAGAGGTTGTAGGGGGAGATGCCGCCGTTGCCCCAGTGCTGGGTGAGCTGGAAGTTGCCGTCGGCGACGTCAGCGTTCCAGGCGTTGACCGTGAGGCCTGAGAAGGTGGCGTTGATGCCGGCGCTCTTCAGCTCCTGGGCAATGATCTGGTCGTCCTGGGCATAGTCGGTGTACGACGCCGGGTCCACGAGGGTTAGCGCGACTTCCTTGCCGTTAAGGGCGTAGAAGCCGGCGCTGTCCTTCTTGTAGCCGGCATTGCTCAGGATCGTCTCGGCGGATGCGGCATTAGCGGTCGCGCTGAGGCTGTTCGACGTGACCGCGGACGAGGTCCAGGCCGAGAACGTCGGCAGGGTAAGGCCGGTCGCGCTCGTTGCCGGGGCCTCCAGGCCAGCCTCGCCCTGAGCGCCGATCTGGGTACGGTCGATGGCCGCGCTGATGGCCTGCCTGACGGGGAGCTGGTTGGTGGGCCAGGTGTTGAGGTTCGGGAACAGCGCGTTCGTGGCGTTCGGGGCCATCCAATAGCCGTGGGTAGCCGGGGACTTGTCCACGAAGCTCGTCTGCAGGCCGGGGATGAAGTTACCGGTCCAGTCGATCTGCCCGTCGAACAGGGCGTTCTGCGCGCCGGTGTTCGATGCGTAGGCCGGGAAGTAGACCTTCTTAACCGGGACCGCCTGCCAGTAGCTCGGGTTCGCGGTCAGCGTGAAGCCCTCGGGGGTGAAGGTGCTGAGGACGTACGGGCCGGTGCCCACCGGCTTGGTGTCGGCGTAGGTCGACGGGTCGCTGACCGTTGACCAGATGTGCTGCGGCAGGATCGCCACCCCAGCTATGTTCTGGAGGTTGGTGTACTGCGAGGCCGAGAACGTGATCGTCACGGAGTTGCCGGACGCGGTCGCGCCGGTGATCGGCAGGCCGTTCAGGTTGATCTTGGGATTGGCCTTCAGCAGGTCATAGGTGAACACCACGTCGGCCGGGGTGAACGCCGTGCCATCGCTCCACTTCACGCCCGTCCGGATCGTGAAGGTGATGGACTTGCCGCCCACGCCCCAGGTGTAGCCGGTCGCCAGGTACGGGTAGTACTGCGGCGGCTTGGCCACGTTGAACTGGATCAGCGGCTCGTAGATCAGGCCGTCGGCACCCATGCCGTAGATGGGGGCGGTGGTAGAGAACGGGTTGAAGTCCTCAGTGATGCTGTTCTCCGGCGAGCTCTCCATTACCAGGGCCGGCTGCGAGGCGCTGCCGGCGGAGGCGCCGCTCGACGAGCTCGATGAGCTCGTCGAGCTGCTGCCCGAGGAGCAGGCCGCGATCCCCGCCGCGAGGAGGCCTGCGGCGGCGATGGCCGCGAGCCGCTTGCCTCTCTGCGTTCTAGTACTAGTTGTCAACATTGACTATCCTCTCGGGTGTTGAGGTTAGGCCGCGCCACCAGCGAGTGCTGACGCGGCTTCGGACAACCGCCAGCAGGCCGCCGCGCGCACGGCGGTGAGCTGGTGGAGTGCCGGGTTCTCAGCCCGGCACTTGTCGTCCGCCAAGGGGCACCGGGTGCTGAACGGGCAGCCGGTCAGGGCTGGCCCGCCTCCGGTGCCCCCGGTGCGGGTGGCGCCACTTCCGGACTTCAGCACGCTGCCGAGGTTGTCCGGGTCGGGCGCCGAGGAAATGAGGAGCTGGGTGTAGGGGTGCGCGGGCTGCTGGGTGACCTCCTCGGCCGGGCCGCGCTCAACGATCTGGCCCGCGTACATCACCAGCACCTCGTCGGCGAAGTACCGCGCCGAGGCGATGTCGTGGGTGATGTACAGCAGCGCGAGCGACAGCCGCTTGCGCAGGTCATCCAGGAGGTTCAGCATTTCAAGCCGGATGGAGACGTCCAGCATGGAAACCGGCTCGTCGGCGAGCAGCACCGTGGGCTGGGCGGCGAGCGCCCGGGCGAAGCTGACCCGCTGCCGCTGGCCGCCGGACAGCTCGTGCGGGTACTTCGGCTCGAACTGCTGCGGCGGGGTGAGCCTGACCTGCTCCAGCAGCGCGGTGACCTGGTGCTTCACGTCGACGCCGCGGCCCTGGTGCAGGCGCACCGGGCGGCTCAGGTGGTAGCCGACGCTATGCACCGGATTCAGCGAGCTGAACGGGTCCTGGAAGACGTACTGCACCTCGCTCTTGTAGCGGCGGAAGGACCTCCCGCTCCTGACGTCGGCAGGCTGCCCGTCGAGCATGATGGTGCCGGCCGTCGGCCGTTCCTGGCCGGCCAGCATCCGGGCCACGGTCGACTTGCCCGAGCCGCTCTCCCCGACTAGGGCGACGACGGCGCCCTTGTAGAGGCCGAACGAGACGTCGCGCACGGCGTGCAGCGTCGATCCCCGGCCGAGCCGGAAGTCCTTGCTGAGGCCGACCGTCTCCAGGGTGAGCGGCCCCCGGCTGGCGGCGGCGGAGGTGACGACGGCGTTAGCCTGATCCTGGCTCATGACAGCGCTCCTTCCGGGGCCGTGGTTTCCCGTTCGGTGGCCGCCTGGGCGGCCGGCTCGGGGGTGACGACCGGGCAGGCCGTCACGTGCAGCGGACCGCGGCCGCCGCGCACCGGGATGAGCGACATGTCCACCTGCGAGCAGCTCGGCTGGGCGTGCCCGCAGCGCGGGATGAACGGGCAGCCCGGGGCTGGGTCGCGCAGGTCCGGCGGGGAGCCTGGAATGCCGGTCAGCTCGCGGCGGGCGCCACGCAGCGACGGGAACGACCGCAGCAGGCCCTGGGTGTAGGGGTGCGCGGGGGCGTCCTTGATGTCGGCCGCGCTGCCGAGCTCCATGAGCTGGCCCGCGTACATGACCGCGATCCGGTCGCACAGCTCGAGCAGCAGCGACATGTCGTGGGTGATGAACAGGACCGAGAAGCCGAGCCGCTCCTTGAGCTCCACGATCTGGGCCAGGATGTCCCGCTGCACCACCACGTCGAGCGCGGTGGTCGGCTCGTCCATGATGACGACCTCGGGATCGGCAGCCAGCGCTACCGCGATCATGACCCGCTGCCGCATGCCGCCCGACAGCTCGTGCGGGTAGCTGCGCAGCCGCTCGCGGGGGATGCCGACGAGGTCAAGGAGCCTGGCCGCCTTCTCATGCGCCTCATCCCTAGGCAACCGCAGGTGCGCCTGGATCGCGTCGAGGATCTGGTCGCGGACCCGCAGCACCGGGTTGAGCGCGTTCATGGCGCTTTGGAACACGATCGCGATGTCCTGCCACCGGATCGCCCGCAGGTCGCGCTGCGGCACGCGCAGGATGTCGACCGGTGAGGTAGTGCCGGTCCGCTTGCCGGAGTACAGCACGCTGCCACCAGTGATCACCGCGGGCGGGCGGAGCAGCCGGCACGCCCCGTAGGCGAGCGTCGACTTGCCGGAGCCACTCTCCCCGCACAGGCCGACGACCTCCCCCTTGTTCAGGGACAGGTTCACGTGCGAGGCGGCCAGGACGTCACCGCCCGGGGTCTTGTAGGCGACGGACAGGTCTCTGATCTCCAGGACGGGACTCATCAGGACTCACCTCCAGTGGCGCTTCTGCCGACCGGGACGTTGTCGGAAAAGGCCTCCTCGATCAGCTGGCCTCGCGAGAACGAGCGGGCGAACACGGCGAGCCGGCCCCGGCCGCTGTCCAGGTGCCCGAAGACGGGCGTGGGGTCGGTCGGCCATACCCGGCGGCCGGCGATCTTCGTCACGCTCCGGGCATCCCGCAGCCGGGGGTTGCTCAGCTCGTCGATGCCGGTGTTCAGGAGGACCAGGGCGGTGCCGATCAAGGCGACCGTCAGGCCCGGCGGCACGAACCACCACCACTGGTCACCCTGCAGCGCGTTCGCGCTCTGCGCCCAGTAGAGCATGGTGCCCAGCGACCAGGTGCTGGTGTTGGTCAGGCCGATGAAGGCCAGCGCGACCGAGGTGCCGATCGCGTAGAGCACGGTGTTGACGAAGCTCGCGGCGATGAGGCTGACGATGTTCGGGATGATCTCGAACAAGATGATGCGCCAGCCCTTCTCACCAGTCTCCTTGGACGCGGCGACGAAGTCACGGTTGCGGATCGTCAGCGTCTGCGCCCGGACCACTCGCGCGCCCCAGGGCCAGCCGAGGGCGCTGAGCACCACGATGGTCGGCAACTGGCCCTTCGACGGCAGGTAGCCGAGCAGCACGATCAGCAGCGGCAGCGCCGGGATGACCAGGAACACGTTGCACAGCAGCGACAGGACCTCATCCCACACGCCGCCGAGGAACGCGGCGGTCACGCCAACGAGGACTGACAGCGAGGTGGCGATCACGCCGACCCAGAAGGCGAGCTCCAGTGTGAGCCGGATGCCGACGAGGAGCTCCGACAGCACGTCCCCGCCGGTCTGCGTGGTGCCGAGCAGGTAGCTCCCGGACGGTGGGTGCATCGGCGGCGCCGAGATGGCGCTGGGGTTATAGGGGGTCACCTCGGGGCCGATGATCGCGGCGAGGATGAACACCCCCAGCAAGATGACGCCGGCCCTCGCGGTGCCGGGCAACCGCCGCCACACGCGGGCTAGCGCCTTCATCGAGCCTCCCTTGCCCGCACCCGCGGGTCGAACAGCACCAGAACTAGGTCGATAATGAGGTTCGCGATCAGCACCGTGAACGTGATGAGCAGGAAGATGGCCTGCATGAGCGGGTAGTCGCTGGAGTTGACCGCGTTGACCAGCAGCAGCCCGATGCCCGGGTAGGAGAAGACGATCTCCATCACCAGGGCGCCGGAGATAACGAACCCGAGGGCCAGGCCGAAGCCCTGCAACTGCGGCAGCAGCGCGTTGCGCGCCGCGTAGGTGAAGATGACCCGCCGGTCGCTGAGGCCCTTGGCCTGCGCGGCGACGACATAGTCCTCGCCAACCGTCGTCACCATGACGTTGCGCATCTGCAGCATCCAGCCGGCCACGGACGTGAGGACGATGGTGAGGGCCGGCAGGAATGAATAGTCCAGGGCGTTGGAGATGAACGTCCAGCTCAAGCCCGGCGATACCGACGCCCCGTTGTAGCCGCCCGCCGACGGGAACCAGCCCAGCGTGAGAGCGAAGATCTCGACGATCAGCAGCGCCAGGAAGAAGTACGGGATGGCCTGCAGGAACATCAGGGCTGGCAGCGACCGGTCGAGCCGTCCGCCGGCCCGCCACCCGGCGAGGATGCCGAGGCCCGTGCCGAGGGTGAAGGCGATGACGGTGGCGACGCCGACGAGCGTCAGCGTCCACCAGACCGACGCCCCCAAGACGGTGGAGACGCTGGCCGGGTACTGAATGACGTCGGTGCCGAAGTTGAAGTGGACGACGTCGCCTAGGTACGTCACGTACTGATGCCACAATCGAGCCCTGGTGGCCCACGCCGAGCTCTGCCTCGATCGCCTTGTAGGCGGCTGGCTTCAGGGTGCCCGGAAACTTGCCCATGATAGCCTGCACGGCATTGCCCGGCATCGCGCGCGGGATGAAGAAGTTAGCGGTGATCGCTACCCACGCCGCCACCAGGTAGAAGGCCAGGCGGCGAAGTATGTACGACATAGGGCCATCCACCTACCTTTCTATTATCATGGGCTGCATCGCCCCATTGACGGTGATCTTGCGCGCGGGCGCTGGCTTGCGCCGCGCGAGGTGCTTGATTGGCCGCCGCTCCACGGTGCCGGGTGGGCAGCCGCAGCTTGACCGCAGCACCAGCTCGGTTGGCAGCAGCTCCTGCATGGGCCGCAGGGTCGGGTCGGCGATCCGCGCGGTCAGCCGGTCGCAGGCCACCTCGCCGAGCTTGCGGATCGGCTGGTGAACCGTCGTCAGTGGCGGGTCGCAGAGGCTAGCGGGGAAGATGTCGTCAAAACCGACGACCGCGATGTCGTCCGGCACCCGGATGCCGCGGTGCGCCAGGACGCGCAGCGCGCCGATCGCCATCTGGTCGTTCGCGCAGACGAGCGCGTCGGGCAGCTCACCGCCAGCCTCGAGCATCGCCGTGGCGCCCTCTTGGCCGGACAGGACGCTGAACAGCCCGCTGGACCTGCCGACGAGCTGGGTGCCAGGATGCGCCTCGATCACCGCCCGCATCGCCAGCCGTCGTTCCTTGGCGTCCGGCGCGGTCGGCGGGCCGTCGATGTGAAACAGCCGGCGCCTGCCGTGGTCAGCGACGAGGTGCTCCACGAGCGCGTGCGCGCCGGACCAGTTGTCTGCCGACACCACGTCGACGCCCCGCTGCGTGGTGTCGCCGGCAACGACCACCAGCGGCAACCGCTTGGCCAGTTTCACCAGGACCGACGGGGCCAAGATTCCCTCGCCGATCAGCAGGCCGTCCACCTTTCCCGACAGCGCGAGCAGCCGGGAGTGGACCGGCTCGTTCTCCTGCACGGTGGCGGACATCGTGTCCTCGTCGCGGAAGAAGGTGATCAGCAGCGACCAGGCCTGCTCGCGGATCCGCAGCTCGACGCCGCGCATCACTTCGTCGTAGAACAGCAGGCTCATCGACTCGATGTCGTACTGGTCCGGCTTCAGGCCGGTGTGCTCTACGGCGGCCAGGCCGATCACGTCCTTGCGGCTCCTGGCCAGGCTCTGCGCCGCGCCGTCTGGCACGTAGCCCAGCTCGTCGATCGCTGACCGCACCCGAGCGCGGGTGCCCTCACGGACAGAGTCCTGCCCGTGCAGCACCCGCGACACCGTCGCGATCGAGACGCCGGCATGCCGCGCGACATCATAGAGCGTTACCACTTAGTGACCTACCGGAAATGTAAGCGTTTACAACCTGCTATGTAAGCGCTTACGCTAATCCGTGCCAAGGTTCGCGTCAAGGAGGATTCATGACCAATATCACGTCATCTGCCGAAGGACTCTCCTTCCCCGCAGGGTTTATCTGGGGAGCGGCGACCGCCGCGTACCAGATCGAGGGGGCGACGACCGAGGATGGCAGAGGTCCCTCGGTCTGGGACACATTCAGCCACACCCCCGGCAAGGTGCGTGGCGGCGACACCGGCGACGTCGCCTGCGACTCCTACCACCGGTACCCGCAGGACGCGGACCTGATCAAGTCGCTGGGGCTGTCGGCCTACCGGTTTTCCATCGCCTGGCCCCGGATCCTCCCGGCTGGCGGGGCGCCGGTCAACCAGGCCGGCCTGGACTACTACAAGCGGCTCCTGGACACGCTGGCCGAGCGCGGGATCTCCGCCTGCGCGACGCTGTTCCACTGGGACACCCCGCAGCCGCTGCAGGACAAGGGCGGCTGGGCGAACCGTGAGGTCGCGCTGCGCTTCGCCGATTACGCGGCCGTCGTGGGTGAAGCGCTGGGCGACCGGGTGTCCCGGTGGATCACGCTGAACGAGCCACATGTGGTCGCGCACAATGGGCACCGGATCGGGGCGCATGCCCCTGGCCTCACCGACAACGCCATCGCCGTCGCGGTCACCCACCACCTGCTGCTCGGCCATGGACTGGCGGCCCAGGCACTGCGCTCGGTCATCCCGGCCGGAACGGACGTGGGCATCACGCTGAGCCTCACCCCCGTGCGGCTAGGCCCCGATGCCGATGAGGCGCTGCAGCACGCCGCCCGCGTCACCGACGCGTCCATGAACGGGCTGTTCATCGACCCGCTGCTCTTCGGCCGCTATCCCGAGTACGCCCAGCCGGATGTGCTGCCACCCGCCGAGCTGATCCGCGATGGGGACCTGGCGACGATCGCCGCCCCTATTGACTTCCTCGGCGTGAACTACTACCGGCCCATCCACCTGCGCCATGGCGACGCGGCCCGGCTGCTGCGCGACGAGGAGCCGGCACTGCCGGGCCTGGACGGCATCGTGCAGTTCGACCCCGACGGCCTGGAGCACACCAACATGGGCTGGCTCATCGACCCCGATGGGCTGTACGAGCTGCTGCTTCGGGTATCGAAGGAGGCCCCCGACCTGCCTCTGTACATCACGGAAAACGGCCGCGCCGCCGAGGACTACCTGGGCCCCGACGGCGCCGTCAACGACCTGGAGCGAATCAAGTTCCTGCACCAGCACCTGCACGCCGCCGCCCGCGCCGTCAAGGACGGCGCGAACCTCGCCGGCTACTACGTCTGGTCGCTGCTGGATAACTTCGAGTGGGCTTATGGCTACCAGAAGCGGTTCGGCATCGTCTTCGTCGACTTCGCGACGGGCACCCGGATCCCGAAGGCCAGCTCGGCATTCTACACCAGCGTCGTGCGGGCGAACGCCGTGCCGCCGCTGCCGGAGCAGTGGCCGGTCTAGGCACAAGGGGGCGACACCCGGACCGCTCGATCGGGGGAATCGGCCGCGGTCCGGGTGCCGCTGCGCCCGGCAGTGGCTGGGGGTTGCCAGCCGGGCGCCGGACACGGGCGGCAGAGAGGGGGACTCGCCGCCCGTGATGGCTGGATCAGCCGGGTACCGTGCTCCACGGCACAGCACCCAGCGAAGTAGTTCTCTGAAAAAACCGTTCTCAGGACAATGAGTCGCGAACGGGGCCGGGAAATACGGCCGGCCGCCATGGCCGGGATCAGCCGACCACTTCCAGGCCCCGATCAGCGAGGCGGCGGACTAGGGTGCGACCTCGCCGGACGCGGCGGTCCGCGGCGCGGGCGCCACAGCCACAGCGCGATCCACGGGCTGAGCGCAGACCTCGGGCTGCGCGGGAGCCAGGCCCCGGGCGGCGAGCGTGGCGCCGGCGAGGGCGGTCAGGCCCGCGCACACCCACAGGACGCCGCCGTACCCGATGGCCGATGCGGTCACCCCGGCGACCGCCCCGGCTAGCAGGATGGCGACCGTGAAGGCGGAGTTGTACAGCGAGATCGCGGCGCCCGCGCCGCCCTGGCCCTCCTCCTGCACCATGATCATCGGGATGCTGAGCGCCACCGCCCCCCACGTCCCGTTCGCCAGCATCAGCCCGAGCAGGGCGGTGGCCGACGTCGCCACCGGCAGCAGGCAGAAGACCACCGTCGCGACGACCATCGCCGCGAGCACCACCCGGCCCTTGCCGAGCCTGTCGGCGATCCGTCCGGCGGCGATCATCACGGGCACCTCGACGGCCGCCGTGAGGCCAGCCATCCACCCCACTAGCTGGGTGCCGAGGTGCAAGTCCTTGGTGACATAAAGCGAGATGTCGATCGCGTACGTCTGGTTGGCCGTCCCCATGGCCAGGACAGCCCCGAGCAGCAGCCACAACCGCGGCGGGATTGCAGGTCGCGGCAGGCGTCGCCGCCGCGGGGCCACCAGGCTGGCCGGCTCGCCCCGGGCCAGGGCCCCTGTGCCGCTGAAGACAGCCCTGCTGCTGAAGACCGCTGTGGCATGGGCACGTCACGCAGCCCCCACCGGCCGATCAGGGCGGTCGCCAGCGACAGGCCGGCGGTGGCCAGGTACAGCGGGCCGAATCCGTAGCGTGCCGCGATGAACAGGCCCAGCGGTGGCCCCACTACGTACGCCGCCGAGAAGACCGACCGCATAACGGTAGTGAACGCGGTCACCGCCCGGCCGCGCGCGGTGGCGTACTCGCTGGCGTAGGCGAATAGCTGGGAGAAGGGGACCATGCCGACGCTGAGCGCCGCCAGCCCCACCGTGACCAGGACGACATAGTCGCGCACGAAGGCGAAGCACAGGCCGGCCGCGACACCCCCCGCCCCGGACAGCCCGAGCATGAGGCGGCGGTCCCGCAACCGGTCCGACAGCCGACCGGTCCCCTGGCTGACGCCGATCGAGATCACGCCCCGGATCGCGTAGAACAGCCCGATGAGCAAGGGTGCCGCGTGGACGTCGTCAGCGAGGAACAGGCTCATCGTCGGGCCCTGGAACGCCACGGTCAGCCCGTAGGTCCCGATTGCCCCGGCGAGCGGCACCACATCCCTGGCCTCCAGGTGGCTCACCCCACCTGGCTGGCGCGCGCCCTCCGCCGGACCGGGCGTACTCGTCACTAAGTGATTATATCGGCTCTCTATGTACATGGTAAACCGGTTTAGCCCTAGCGTCCGCGCTCCCCTGCGGGCGTGACGCGCCGAACCAATCACGTTCCGCGACGCCATAGTGCGACTGGGTAATATGTAAGTGGGCACATACTCCGCGCACATACTCCGCGTCATCACCGGGAAGGCAGGATCACAGTGCCGGACACCTCATCGGCTCTCCCGTCGGTGCCCCCGCGCCGCAGGCTCACAGCGCAGGCCCGCAAGAGCTCGATCCTGGCGGCAGCCCGGCACGCGTTCACCGAGACCGGCGACATGAACGGCACGACGATCAAGCTTATCGCCGCTCGCAGCGGGATTAGTGAGGGCGTGATCTACCGCCACTTCGAGAGCAAGGACCAGCTGTTCTTCGAGGCCGTCGTCGAGCCGCTGCAGCGGGCGGTCGATGACCTGGTGGCCGCCACGGAGCTCTTTGACCGCGATGAGCCGCTGACCCCTGAGCGCCAGCTGTCCGGCATGACCGGCCTGTACAAGCGGCTCGTCGCTACGCTGTCAGAGGTGCTGCCGCTGCTGGGCCTGGTATTGTTCGGCGATCCCGAGGTTGCCAGGAAGTTCTACCGGGACAACTTCTCGGTCGCGATGGACCGGCTGGCCGAGGCCTGGCGCGTCGCCGAGGACCGCTACGACTTCCCGTTTGGGTCCGCGGACATTTCGGCGCGCGCGGTAATGGGCGTGGCGCTGATGATGGCGCTGGAAAGCCACCACGGCAAGGAGATCGACCGGGAGCGCGCCATCGCCGCGATGAGCGCCGGCACCCTAAAGGGCTTCTTCCCGACGATCGAGGCCGAGCACCGCGGGCAGCAGTGAGCGTTCCGGCGGCCAACAGGCTGGCGATCGTGACCGATCCCGCGGACGGCTCGGTGGAGGCGTCGGTCACCAAGGCCGCGGCCAACTGCCCGGAGCGCGATCATCGTGCCCTGATCGGCTCACGAGGCTATGCCGGGCTAGCCAGCCAGGCGGCCAGGGATGCCGGCAAAGCGGCCCGCCTTCCAGACCATGCGGTGGAAGGCGGCCGGCGTGATGACCTGGTCCACGGTGACATCGGCGCCCGGCACCGTCTCTGAAGCGAAGAACACCCCGTCGCACTCCTCGCAGTACCAGGCAGCTCCCCAGACCGCCAGCGCGCGAGGCATGCCCCGCTCGATGACCGTGACACGGGCCCGGCGGGCGCCCGCCCACCCGTACAGGGCCAGCGCATAGGCAAAGCACACGAGGGCGGCGATGAGCGCGGGGCCGAACGCTCCCTTGCCAAGCATGGCGCCGATCCAGAGCGCGATCGCGCCCGCGAGGCCGCAGCAGGTGCCCGCCCAGGCGATGCGGTTCGCGGCCTTCAAGACCGGGCCAGGGCTCAGCAATCGGGGCGCCTCGGCGGCGTAAACGACCGAGACCCGCCGAACCAGGTTATTTTCCGGATGTACCGGACAGGTCGCCGAAAGGCCCTGCCCCCGCTGCTCCGCCATTCCCTGCTCCGTGAGGGTAAAACCGTGCTGATCATGGCCGCCCGTATCGGCCGTAATCTCATTCTACATCCCGTAGCGCTCAATGCCTCGCAGGTCAAAGCCACAATCTAGAGGAGAAGATCACATCAAGATCATTTCCAGAACGCACAGTGGCTACTGTTGCAAGGCAAGCCTCATGCGCCGTACTAGATAGCAAAGAACCCGCGCGAATCATCTCTTATGGAAATTGTCGGCAGTAACGGGAGAAATTCGGCAGCAACAGGGAAATACGGATAGATACGATCATACTCCCTGATCCTAGGCGTCGCGCCGCTTGAGCAGCCAGCCGCACGCGACCAGCAGGACCGCGGTCCACAGGCAGAACACGCCGAACCCCTGCCACGGCGAGAGCAGGTCGCCCGACTGCTGCGCGGTCTGCCCGATCAGGTGCCCTGCTTGCGTCGGCAGGTAGGCGTCCACGTGCGCGGCGATCGTGCCGGGAATGAGGCCAACCACGATCGGCACCACAAGGATCAAGCCGATGGCGGTGGCGACAGCGCCGGCCGTGTGCCTGATGAGGCCGCCAATGGCCATCGCGAACAAGCCGAGCACGGCAAGGTACAAGATGCCGCCGATGGTGGCCCGGAGCACGCCGGGCTGGCCCAGAGTGACGACGAAATCCGGATGGTAGATCGTGGTCGTGATGAAGAACGTCGCGAACACGGTGATCGCGCCGACGACCAGGACGAGCGCACCGAAGACGGCGACCTTGGCGACCAGCATCGGGATCCGCTTCGGCACCGCCAGCAGCGAGGACCGGATCGCGCCGCTAGAGTACTCGCTGGTGATCACGATGACACCGAGGACGGCGAGGGCGAGCTGGCCCAGGTCGAAACCGAGACCATAGATCGCCCCGGTCGGGTCGGCCAGGATCGTGGCGTGCTCGGGGTGCGAGCCAGGCTTGTTCCACTGGCTGGAGACGACGAGCGCGAGGAGCGTGCTCAGCCCGATGGCCACCAACACGAAGGACACCAGCGACCATACCGTTGAGCGCACGGTGCGGATCTTCGTCCACTCGGCGAGCAGCAGGCCGGTCCAAGGGGAACGGGCACCGCGCCCGGCGGGCAGGTCAGTACGGCCAGGGGCCTGCAGCGTGCTCATGACGCGCTCCGTCCGGTGTAGTGGGGCTCCCCGGCCCCGTCGGGGACTCCCGCGCCGACGCGCCGCCCGTACTCGACGCTGTCGGCGGTCAGCTCCATGAACGCCTCCTCCAGCGAGGCCAGCCGCGGAGTCAGCTCATACAAGACGATGCCCGCGCCGGCCGCCAGCTCCCCGATCCGGGGCGCGTCCAGGCCGATGATCCCCAGCCCGCCGTCGGGCTCCGGCTTGACCTGCCCGCCGTTCGCGCTCAGCAGGTCGGCGAGGCGGGCATCGGGCGTGCGGACGAGCACCGAGCGCTCGGAGCTGCGCTCGATGAACTCTTGCGTGGAGCAGTCGGCGATCAGGGCGCCCTTTCCTATGACGATCAAGTGGTCGGCCGTCTGCGCCATCTCGCTCATCAGGTGGCTGGAGACCAGCACCGTGCGGCCCTCAGCGGCGAGCTGACGCGTGAAGGTACGCACCCAGCGGATGCCCTCCGGGTCCAGGCCGTTGACCGGCTCGTCCAGCATCAGCACCCGCGGGTCGCCGAGCATGGCCGCCGCGATGCCCAGGCGCTGCGTCATGCCCAGGGAGAAGCCGCCGGCCCGCTTGCCTCGGACAGCGGACAGGCCGACGAGATCCAGGACCTCATCGACCCGGCGGGCAGGCAGGCCTTGAGTCTGGGCGAGGAACAGCAAGTTGCTGCGGGCGCTGCGGCCGGGGTGCAGCGCGCGGGCCTCCAGCAGCGCCCCGACGACGGTCAGCGGCCGACGCAGCTGCGTGTACGGCACGCCACCGATGGTCGCCGTCCCGGTGGTCGGCCGGTCCAGGCCCAAAATGAGGCGCATCGTGGTCGACTTGCCCGCGCCGTTCGGCCCGAGGAAGCCAGTGACGTGCCCCGGCTCGACGGTAAATGACAGGGCATCGACGGCGAGCTTATCGCCGAATCGCTTAGACAGATGACGGACTTCAACAAGCCCGGCTGGTTGAGTCACGCAGACAAGCATGCCCGCTGTCGCGTTATGACGCAAACCGGCGAGCGGATCCGCCAGTCCGTCGCCTGCGCCCGCGTTCCTACTTCTCGTACTGGGAGGCCTGCAAGGTCCGTCAGCTCCGCGGTGACGTCATCTGAATCTGGCCGTGCCTGCTGTCGCGCCCGCTCGCCGGGATCCCGGCGAGCCAGGAGCATCAGTAGGTGTTCAGGAGCTTCAGCACCTCCGGGGCTGCGTACTGCGCGCCGTACCCGGCGTCAAGGACGAGATCGGCGACCGCGACGTCTTCAGCCGGGTCGAAGGCGACGAACCAGCTGTTCGGCTGATCCTGGCCCACGATGTCGGCAGTGCCGGTCTTGGCGTAGACGTCCGAGCCGAAGCCAAGCCCCGCGGCGGTGCCACTGGGACTACTGACCACCGAGCGCATCATCACCTTCAGGTTCGCGTCGGTGCTGGCAGGCAGCGGCGTCGCGGTCACCTGCTTGGTGCCGTTCAGCAGGATCGGCTGCTTGAAGGCGCCCTCATCGACGGTGGCCGCTATCGAGGCCATCGCGAGCGGGGAAGCCTCTAGCTGCCCCTCGCCGAACGCCTCCTGCGCTAGTTCGGACCCGCTCGCGCTCGGCGGCGCGTTGAAGTAGCTGGCCGTGACGCCGGGGATGCCAATGCCCCAGTCCTGGTCCAGCCCGTAGTAGTCCTTGGCGGTAGCGGCCAGCGAGTACTTGCCGTTCAAGTACGTGTACTGCCTGTCGAACGCGTTATTGCAGGACTCGGCGAAGTCGTCCCAGAACGGCGTGCTGGCCGGCGTGGACTCGTTGCCGTCGTTGTGGTACGTAACGCCCTGGACCGTGTACGTCTCGGGGCACGCTACGGGGCTGTCTGCCGTGTAGACCCCCTCGTTGAACAGCGCCGTCGACGTGACGATCTTCATCGTCGAGCCGGGCGCGACGGCGGCCGTGAGCGCGAAGTCATTGAAGCCGGCGTTGTTGGCGATCGCGAGTATGTCACCGGTGGAGGGCTGAATGACAACCATCGCGCTCTGCTTGTGCATGGCCACGGCCGACCGGGCGGCGTTCTCCGCCTGCGGGCTGATCGTGGTGGCCAGCGACGGGATGTCGTTCTCCTTGATGAGCGCCGCCTGGCTGTAGGGCACCGCGACGCCCTTGGCGTTCTGGATCTCGACGTCCAGGCCGGCGTTGCCGCCCTGCCCTGGCGGGGCGTCCTGGCTCAGCAGCCCCGAGATCGTGTCGAGGCCCGCGTCGTTGTAGCTGGTAAGGAGTTGCCCGTTGCCGTCGGTGACCTGGCCGACCTTGGGAGGCACCGCGACCGTCGCCAGATGGGTCGTCGCGGTGAGGCCCGGCGCGAGGACATCCGGCTGCCAGGCGATGTACCAGCCCGGCGAGCCGACCTGCTGGTAGGCGACCAGCGTCGAATGGTAACTCCAGCTGGCGCGAAGGGACTTGCCGAGGTAGGGAGCGCTCACCGCGTCGGTGACGAGGAACGTGGCTGACTCGTGCGGGGTGGCCGCGGCGGCACTGGCGCTCGCCGCCGCGGCCGGGTTGGCCGACGCGCTGGCTGAGGCGCTGTTGCTCGTGCTGGCCGTAACCGCCTTATCGCTTTGGTACGTCACGCTCATCTTGGTCAGGCCCAGGTGCTTGTCGTAGGAGGCGAGCGCCGCCTGGGTGGCGGCCGGGTCGTCGGTGTAGCTCGCCGCGGTCGCGTAGTTGCCCTTTTCCCACTGCCTCAGGAACGCCGTGGTGATCTGCTGCGCGTCCTGGCTGGGCGAGGACCCGGTCGGCACGAAGCCCTTGACGGGAGCGCCCGGGCCACTAGGCCGGGTCACGACGAACACGACCGCCACGACGACCGCCAGGGCTGCGGCCACGGATGTGATGATGACGACGCGCTTGCGTCCCTTGCCGGGCCGGCCCTCAGTTCGCTGCGCTTGTTCGGTGCCACTGCCCGCCTGGGGGCTACGAGGCGCTCCGTAGACACGGCTGGTCGCGTAGCTCCCGTAACCCGGCTGTCCCCCGTATCCGCCTGCAGGCTCCGGCCGTCCCGGTTGCCCCTGCTGGCCGGAGCCTGACTGGCCACCGTCGCCCAGCCGGCTGCCGGGCCCCGGCTGACCGCCGTAGCCAGGCTGACCGCCGTAACCAGGCTGACCGCTGTGACCAGGCTGACCGCCGTAACCAGGCTGACCGCCGTAGCCAGGCTGACCGCTGTGACCAGGCTGACCTCCGTGACCAGGCTGACCTCCGAACCCAGGCCGGCCACCGTAGCCACCCTGGCCACTGTAGTCCTGCTGGCGTCCCCACTCCGACTGGCCGCGATACCCAGCCTGGCCGCCAGGCCCGGCCTGGCCGCTGTAGCCGGAGCGCCCGCCTTCCTGGTCTGGGTAGCCCGCTGGCCCTGTCCGGCGCCATGACTCGCCAGGACCTTGTGACTCGCCGGAAGCCTGTGATCCCCCAGAATTCTGCGCACCACCGGGGTCTTGCACACCACCAGACCCCTGTGAATCACTAAAAGCCCGCCTGCCGCTGGAACTCCAGCCACCACGAGACTCCGGGGAGTCCCACGGTGGCAACTGCTGCTGGCCGAACGACGGCCGCGCTTCAGTCGGGGAATGCTCGTCGCCGTAGTATGGTCCGTCGTCCGGACGCTCATCGCCAGAGTTGCTCACTCATCCGACCGTACCGAGTGATCCTTAATCACGCCAAATAACCGCCGAATCTGGAGCACACTTGCAGCCAGTCGGCGGGCTTCGACGGCCAGGCAGCGAACTAGGCACGGCTCGACTACTTATAGTGAGCGAAACCCCAGTTGAGCATCGTCTGCGCGTCGCTGGCTGCTACGCTCATGTCATCGATTGAGCTTGAGCTGTGCAGCGCCACACCAATCAGGGCCTTCTTGCCACGAGTGGCCGCGAACAGCAGGCAGTCCCCCGCCACCGCGGTGTAGCCGGTCTTGATGCCGGTCGCGCCCCGGTAGCTGCCGAGCAGTGGGTTGATGTTATCCCAGGAGTGCGCGTAGTGCCCGCTGCCGGCGGCCAGGTGGTAGCTGCGCATGGCGACTACCTGGCGAAACAGCGTCAGCCCCATCGCGGTGCGGCCGAGGCTGACCAGGTTGCCCGCGCTGGAGTAAGTCGTGTACTCGCCGCCGGCCGGCAGCCCGCTGAAGTCGTTGAAGTGCGTGTGGCGCAGCCCTAGTGCCTTGGCCGTGGCGTTCATCTTCGCGATGAAGGCCGACAGCCCCGGCCCGTAGGCATCGGCCAGGGTATAGGCGGCATCGCAGCCGGACGGGAGCATCATCGCGATGAGCAGGTCCCTGGTCGTCAGTCTTTCCCCTGGGACAAGGCCGGCGGTGCTGGCGCCATAGGCCTCGTCGTAGGCGATGATGCCGTCCGGGACGGTGATCACCCGGCTCGGCGTGCTCGCCTTGATAACCTGGTAGGCGGTCATGACCTTGGTGATGGACCCCATCGGCACGCTGACATTCGAGGACCGCGACCAGATGTCCGCCCCGGTGGCCGCGTCGGCCAGGTACGTGTGCGGGGCCCGCACCCCGGAGGGGCTAGCGCCTGGCACGGCCGGCGTAGTGCCCGCCAGCACCGCCGCCCGCGCGGCCGGCCCCTCGGTCAGGCCGGTCCCGGCCAGGCCCGCCGCCGTCAGTCCCGTGACCGCCATGCCCAGCACGCCACGGCGTGAGACTATTCGCGCGTCCACCCGCATCCACACCTCAGCCTGACGGATTCCAACGCATCTAAGCGTTCCGGCCTGCCATCCAAGCAGATTGTCTCAGCGACACTTGCCAGATGTATACGGCTTCACCGTAAAATCACGGGAAATCGTGGCCGTTCCTTGGCGGACGGATATCGTACGAGTAGTCTGACCTCGGGGGGGTTAGACACGATGAATATGAGCGGGAACAACATTCCCGGAAGTAGCCAGCCCGGGAACACTACGGCGCCCTGCGGCCATCCGCTGCAGCCAGGCAGGCGATTTTGCACGATCTGCGGGCAGCCTATGCCCGGCGATTCGTCGACCGAGACGGTAGCGGTCCGGCCTAGGAGCGAGCAGCCCGCGCCACCGCCCAGCGGGCCTCCCGCGCAGCCCTGGGAACCCGGGCAGGTGTGGGTACCCGACAACGCGTGGCCATCGCAGCCTGAGCAGTCCTGGCAGCAGCCCAGTCAGCAGCCCAGTCAGCCGGGGTACGCCGCGCCCGACTACGCCGCGCCCCAGTACCCGCGGCAAGCCTTCGCACAGCAGGGCTACGGGCAGGCCGGCCAATATCCCACCGGCCCCGGGCCCGCGGTTCCCGGCCCCGGGCCGGGGCTATCCGGGCCGGGACCATCCGGCGGACGCCAGCCCCGGTGGCCGGTCGTTGCCGGGATCGTCCTCGCCGCCGCCCTCCTCGGCGGTGGCGCCGGGGCCTTCGTACTGGTCGCGCACCCGTTCAGCCACTCGCCGTCGACCGCGAACAACGTAGCGGACTCGTCGCGGCTGCCGGCCGCGTCGCAGTCCGCCAGCCAGGCCACGGTCAGCAGCGCGCCGGCCTCGCCGGTCGCCCCAGCCACACCGGCGGCCACGCCAACCCCGTCCCAGTCGCCGGCCAAGCAGCAGGCGGCGACCGCACTGTCGGCGCTGCTGACGCAGAGTGTCTCCGACCGCAGCGCCATCAACCAGGCGTACAGCGACGTATCTGACTGCGGGTCACTGCTCGGCCAGGACCAGCAGACATTCCAGCAGGCGGCGTCCTCGCGGCAAAACCTGATCACCCAGTTGTCCAGCCTGACCGACGCCCAGTCACTGCCGTCCGCGATGCTGTCGGACCTGACCAGCGCGTGGCAGGCCTCGGAAGAGGTAGACCAGGACTACGCCCAGTGGGCCGCCGACGAGAACAGCCAGGGCTGTGCCGACCAGGACTACACCGACCCCAGCTATGAAGCAGCCAACTCGCCGAACGAAGAGGCCACTGCCGACAAGACGGCCTTTGTGGCGCTGTGGAACCCGATCGCGCAGAAGTACGGCCTGCCCACCTACGACCAGAGCGAGATCTAGTTCAGCCCGGCAGCGCCGAGCGTTACGGAGCCATCCCCTGCCACACTGTGGCCCCGAGCGAGTTGAGAGTGTCGATACCGTACTGCTCGCTCGGGTTGCCGGTGCTGAGCATCGCCAGCAGGTAGTCCCGGCCACCGCCATTGACCCAGCCGATGCTGTTGATCTGCCAGTTGTCGTCGGCGTCATCCAGCGGCAGCCAGCCATTCTTCAGCGCCACGGTCACCCCGGACGGGACGCCGCTGTTCACTCCCCACTGCTGGTCAGGCGTGACGTTCTCCATGAGCGACAGCGCGTACTCCCGCTGGCTGGCCGCCAGCGGCCCGCCAGGCTCGAGGAGCAGGCGCAGCAAGACGATCTGGTCCTCGGGGGTAGTCGTGGTCAGCCCCCAGCCGGGCCATGGGAAACCCGAGCACACGACGCAGGACGAGGGGGTGGTCTGCGTGAGTCCGGCCTGGGTGTTGTAGGCGCCGATGCCAGCGCCGCCTCCCACCAGGTCCCACAGGCTGGTAGCCGCGTCGTTGTCGCTGTCCTCGATCATTTCCTCAGCCAGTGACTGGTCGTCAGCCGTCAGGCCCCCCGGCCGCTGCGACAGCAGCGTCTCCAGGACGTCGACCTTCACGACGCTCGCCTCCGCCTGGGCCACGCCGCCACCGAGGGACCATTCCTGACCAGTCGTGAGGTCGTAAACCGCCAGCCGGACCGTTCCGTCCCTGCTTTCCACGTAGGACTGCACCGCCGCGCCAAGCGGGTTGTCGTGGGAGACCGGCAAGGCCGACCCGGTGGGGCGCGCTCCGGCTGGGGACGTCCTGGCAGGAGTCGTCGGCGCGGCAGCCGACGGCGACGAAGTTCCCACGCCGGCCAGGCTCCCCGGTAGGGTGGGGGCTACTGTGGTGGTGGCTACCGGATGCCCCGATGAAGGGCTGCGGAAGGCCAGGTAGAGGACGCCTAGTGCCACCACGAGCACGATAATGCCGCCAGCGGTGCCCAGCATGGTCACCACGGGTGCCCGGTTCTGGCGCCGTCCATCCCAGTCCATAATCGCCCACCCTACCGGGTTAGTCCCGAACTCTTCCGGGCCTTGTCTGAGAGCATCGCGCGGCAGCTCGTGCGGATTCCTAGAAAGAACCCTTGGGAAACTCCAAAGAAGTGCCCGTTCCGGTTGGCGCACGCGGTCATCTGCACTAGCCTGCTGGGGACTTGAAAGGGAGTCTGTGGTCGGTTTGGGTAGTTCTTGGGGTCCGGCGTGCGGTCATCCTGTGCAGCCGGGGGCACAGTTCTGCGACATTTGCGGGCAGCCCTCCGCGCCTGTGGCCGGCGGCGGCGAGGCCATGCCCACGATGACCACGCTCGGCCCTGTCGGCGGCCCACCACCCCCGTCGGCGGCATCCCGGCAGGCATGGCCCGCGCCACCGCCGGAGATCCATCAGCCCCCGATCAACCCTGACCAGGCAGACGATCCGTGGGCGTCGTGGTATGGCAAGCCTAGGAAGCCGTCCCAGGACAGCCCGTCGGCCACGCTGCCCCGCATCCGCCGGGACCCGGGCGCTCAGCCTCCTCCTACGACGCCCAGGGCTACAGTGCAGGTCAGACGTACGGCGCAGGTCAGGGCTACGGCGCAGGTCAGGGCTACAGTGCCGACCAGGGCTACAGTGCCGCCCCGACCTATGGCGCCGCGCCGCCATACGGTGGTTCCCCGCAGCAGTGGGCTGGCCCGCAGGATCCGCCCGGCCCCCAGGTCGGCGCCGGGCAGCAGTTCCCTGGCCAGCAGTTCCCTGGCCAGCATTACGATGGCTCGCAGCAGTACCCCGGTGGCACGTCGTCGTTTGGCGGTGGCGGGTACCATGGCCCGACGATCGGCACTGCGCAGTACACGGGCGCGATGCCGTATGACGGCACCCAGCAGTACGACCCTCAGTTCGGGCCGCGGCAGTTCGGTGCCGGGCCGCAGGGTCCCGGCCAGTACGCGGGTTCCACGCCTGGCCAGCGGCCGGGCGTGCTGGCGGCGCTGAGGTCACGTGGCCCGCTGATCCCGGCCCTGGCCGTTGGGGCGGCGGCAGTGATCGCGATCATCGCGCTGGTTGTCGTGAGCAACTCCCCTGCGTCGCCCAACGCGACTGCGGCGACGAGCGGCACCCTGGGGACTGGAGCCACGATCTCCCCGGCGCGGGGCGGCGAGAGCAGCACGTCGGAGCGGACGGCGGCTGTTGCGCTGAACAAGCTCCTGTCCCAAAGCGGCAAGTACCGCGCCGAGGTGAACGTAGCACTGGATGACGTCCTGGCCTGCAGATCGCTGCGCGCCTCGCGGGACACCTTCGGCGCCTCCGCCTCGAACCGGCGGAACCTGCTGGCCAAGCTCGCCGTGCTGCCTGACCACTCCGCGCTCCCCGCGACGATGCTGCAGGACCTGGCCAGTGGCTGGAAGGCGTCCATCCAGGTCGACACCGACTTCCACGCCTGGACGCAGGATGAGATCAGCCGCGGGTGCAACCCCAAGACGGTTACGTCCGACCCCAACTATCAGGCCAGCAACGGCTACGAAACCCCGGCATCCACCGGCAAGGCAGAATTCGCGCAGGCATGGAGGCCGGTCGCCGCCAAGTTCGGCCTGCCCGCGTATACGCAGTACCAGCTGTAAGCTGCGGGGCCATCGCGTCCGGCTGACACGAAGTCTAGGCGCTGACGTGGAAGCCGCCAGGGCAACACATATCGTCATCAATAGGTGACAGATTGTTTGTCGCGGGCGTAGGATATCCACTATTGAATGTATAGCGCTAGCTATCGTCTCTCTTAGTAATCGGCAAGGCATTCGCGCGCGACCGAAGGGACCCGTGAGATGACCATCGAGCCGGGGGACCCGCTGTTCACGCCCGGTCCCCGGCTTGGCTGGGTGTTCCGTGACCGTCGCGAGCTGGCCGTCCCCTACCCCGAGCCAGAGCCGGACCCGGAGGCGATCGGGGCCAGGCTCGCCAGCCAGGCGGCCGCTGCTGACAAGGCACTGTCGAGGGCCTGGAAGTGGACCGGCAAGCCGAGCATCGGCCTGGCGATCCTGCTGGTTGTCGTGGCTAGTGCGTCCAGGCTGCTGGACGGCTCTTACCATGTCACCGGACTAGCCGGCGCGTTCTGCGTCGCCTGCTTGCCTGGCCTGGGCTATACCGGCTGGTGCTGGCTGCGGCGAGGCCGACGACGCAATGCCGCCCCGGAGCGCGAGTACCAGCAGGCTCTCGCCGAGTGGGACCAGCGGGCCGCCGGCCATGAGGCCAGGGAGACGGCCCGGCTGGCTGGCCAGCCCGAGTGGAGCTCCATGATCGTCCCCGCACCGCGTACCGACGTCTTCGGCGGCACGCTGGCCGGCTGGCAGGGTCTGCTCACGGTGCATGGCGCTTCCCTGCTGGCGCAGCGGCCGGTCCTGGTGGCCGACCTGTCGGGACAGCATGCCGCGCGGCTGCTGATGATGACGGCGCGGGAGGCTCGCGTCCCTGCCACGGGCTTCCGACTGCCGCACGACCTGGGCCGTAGCGGGCTGCTCGCCGAGCTGTCACCAGGGCAACTGGCCACCGCGATCGCCGAGGCGATTCACACCGGCGCCCAGGGCGAACCGGGGACTGCGACGGCCCGCCCCGACCGGTCGCTGGATGTCCGGGTACTGCAGTTGCTCGCACAGGTACTCTCCGATCGCGGTGTCACCCCACGGCGGCTGTCGGCCGCCGTCCAGGCGGCGCTTGGGCATGCCCTCGCCGGTGCCACTCTCACCTCCGATGAGGTCGACCTCATCGGAGGGGACCTGTTCCCGGCGGCGTACCGGGAGCAGGTGATGCCCAGCCTCATCCGGCTGGACGCGGTCCTCGCCGACCTGGCCGCCTACGCGCCCGACAGGAGGCCCGGCCGACCCGCCCACCTCACGTGCCTGGTCATGGACCCGGCGGCGCGCAGCGCGTCTGGTGAGGTCATCACCAGCCTGCTCGTGCAGTGGCTGACCGTCCAGGTATCGGCGGGGCCGCTGGATCGCCCGGTACCAGCGGTCATCATCGCCGGAGCCGACGAGATGTCACGCGCGCACGCCGAACGGCTGTCGGACGTGTGCGAGGCCCGTGGCGTGCCGCTGACGCTGATGTTCCGGCACCTGCGAGACGATGCCACGAGCCTGCTCGGCGGCGGGACGGCTGCGTTCATGCGGCTCGGCAACCATGGCGAGGCGGAGCAGGCGGCCAACTACATCGGGCGGCGGCACACGTTTGTCGTATCGTCGTTCACCGCCACCATGGGCGGCAGTCGGACCACGACGCAGGGCACCAGCGATTCCTACGGGACCGGCACGAACGCCAGCACCGCCCGCACGAGCGACTGGTCGGGCAACCCGGCCGGCGGCCTGCTCTCCGGCAGCACCCAAGCGGCGGGCAGGACCAGGACGACCGGCACGTCCACATCGCGGACCTGGGGAACCAACTGGTCGGAGGCCGACGGGACGAACTGGAGCGACGCGCGGGCGTCGCAGCGCGTTTACGAGTACGCAGTCGAGCCGGCGGTCTTGCAGGGCCTGCCGGACTACGCCCTGCTGCTTGCCGACCGCTATGGCCGCAACCTCCGGCTGCGAGCGGTCGAGTGCAACCCGCAGATCGTCGGCCTGCCAGGCGTGATCACCGGATCACTGCCCCCGCCGTCCGCCATCCGCCAGTGGCCCGACGAGCACGAGGACGCGCCGCTGCATGACAGTGGCCAGCCCGCGCTTGACCAGCCATCGCTGCCTCTTTTGCCAGCCCAGCGCGCGCTCGGCCGCTTCGTGGCGGAGCAGCCGTGGTGGGAGCGGAGCCATCCTCCTGACGGCCATTAACCCACCGGGTCACTTTTCGCCGATCATGGCGACGTTGCCGCGGGCGCCCGTCCCGCTGGGCGCGGGACGGGCGTTGCGTGCTTGAAGCAGGCGGGATCTTAAAGGCCGGCGGCGGCCTTCAGTGCGGCGGCCTTGTCGGTCCGCTCCCACGTGAAGCCCTCATCCGAGGTTCGGCCGAAGTGGCCGTAAGCGGCGGTCGGGCGGTAGATCGGGCGGCGCAGGTCCAGATCGCGGACGATCGCGCCGGGGCGCAGGTCAAAGTGCTCGTTGACAAGCTCAGCGATCCGGGCGCGGTCGATCTTCTCGGTACCGAAGGTCTCGATCAGCAGCGACAGCGGGTGCGCGACGCCGATCGCATAGGCCACCTGGACCTCGGCCCGGTCGGCCAGGCCCGCCGCCACGAGGTTCTTGGCCACGTAGCGGGCCGCGTACGCGGCCGAGCGGTCAACCTTCGACGGGTCCTTGCCGGAAAACGCGCCGCCGCCGTGCCTGGCGAAGCCGCCGTAGGTGTCGACGATGATCTTGCGGCCGGTCAGGCCGGTGTCGCCCACCGGGCCGCCGATGACGAACCGGCCGGTCGGGTTGACGTAGAACTCCTTGCGGAGCTTGGCCGGGTCGTACAGGCCCTCCGGCAGCACCGGGAGCACGACCTCGGTCCACAGGGCGTCCGGCAGCTTGGACTCGACGCCATCCTGGTGCTGGGTGGAGATCAGCACCTTCTCGACCCCGAGTGGCTTGCCAGCATTGTCATAGCGGACCGTGACCTGGGTCTTGCCGTCCGGGCGCAGGTAGGGCAGCAGGCCGGAGTGACGAACCTCCGATAGCTTCTTCGACAGCTGGTGCGCCCAGGTGATGGGAGCCGGCATGTACTCGGGGGTCTCGTTCGAGGCGTACCCGAACATCATGCCCTGGTCGCCGGCGCCGATCTTGTCCAGCGGGTCCTCCGAGCCGCCCACCCGGCTGTCGTGCGCCGTGTCCACGCCCTGCGCGATGTCTGGCGACTGCTTGTCGATCGCGACGATCACGCCGACGGCGTTGCCGTCGAAGTAGTACTCGCCGTTGTCGTAGCCGATCTGGTTGACCACGTCACGGGCGATCGACTGGTAGTCAATCGTCGAGAGGCTAGTGATCTCGCCCGCGACCACGACGAGGCCAGTGGTCAGCAGGGTCTCGCAGGCCACCCGGGATAGCGGGTCTCCGGCGAGCGCCGCATCAACGACCGCGTCGGAAATCTGGTCGGCGATCTTGTCTGGGTGCCCCTCCGTCACCGACTCAGACGTGAAGAGGAATCCGCTGCTCATGCTTGTCTCCTGGGCTACGGGAGTCGGTTTGTCTCCCAAGTCGATAGGTTGTATACGTTACTACTGCTACGCCGCTGGAGGCGACGCCGCGGATGCGGACGGGGCGGGACCTAGGGCAGCCTCAGCTTCGGCCGACGACGGATGCGGGAGATCCAGGGGGTCGCCCCCCGGGACTGGCACCGTGACTTCCCCCAGCTCGCCTCGGACAATAGCCGCGCCAGCAACCATAGCGCGTAGCTTGCTTCGTGCCACATCGGGAGCAAGATGTCGCAGTCCGCAATCGGCATTGATCAGCTGACGGCGAGCGCGGCGAGCGCGGCCGGGCCGGGTACCCGGCCAGGAACGGCTCGCCGATCTGCAGGAGGCTCGCCCCAGCGCCTGCCAGCGACCTGGCCTCGGCGTTGAGCGCGTGTCATGCCCGTTAATCCCTGACCTGGGCTGTGAGTGTCTTGATATGGGAGGCCGGGCGCTGGCTGAAGGGGCTGAACTGGACTCCGAAGCCACGCCTGCTGGCCAGCAGCTGCAGCAGCGGGCCGTTCACCCAGTTGACGACCGACCCGTCGTACTTGCCTGGCCCGAAGAAGCCGCCGTGGTACTCACCGGGAGTGGTGGTGAACAGGTCATGGCAGACCAGTCGGCCAAACGGGTGCAGCAGCGGCAGCGTGTCAGCAAAGCTGGCAAGCGCCCCGTTGCTGACGTGCATCCGCACATCCCCTTCCGCCGTCAGCAGCGGCCGGAGGATCTCGCCGGTAACCGACGAGGCCACCCGGTAGGTGTCCAGGCCCTCCAGCGGCAGGTACCGCTCGGCCTGGCGCAGCGCCTCCCAGGTTGCCTGCCAGAACGCCACCGCCTGCCCGGTGTCGGCGAACCGTTCCCGTAGCGACTCACTCAGCAGCTCCGGCCCGCTCCGCGCCAGCCGCCCGGTGAGCGCGGGAAGCTGGTCGCGGGGCAGGCCGAACCGGCCGGCGATCGCGTCCGCGTCCCGCGCCGGGAGGTAGGAGCGGACCTGGACGAGGTAGTTCTGGCCCCGGATGCAGGCCACCTCATCGGTCGGGAGGTTGTCGTACACGTTGGAGATGTAGACAAGGAACGCCTTCCCGGCGAGGAAGCCAACGCTGCCTGACAGCCGGGTGGCCTCAAGCACCAGCCCGCTGGTGTGCTCACCGTGCTGGCCGATCTCCTGGCGCGCCCGCTCAAGCACGTGGGGTGAGTAATCGCCCATCAGGTACTGCAGCCGACGATAGTAGCCCCGGCCGTGCTGCCGGTCCAGAGCGTGAAACTCCTCGAGGAAGGTCCGCGCCTGCCCGCCGTTGCCGACCCCGACCTCCAGGACATACAGCTCCTCGGGCAGCGCCCGGCGTGCCGCTAGCTCGTCCCAGACCTTGAACAGGTCCAGGATCAGATCATGGGCGGCAGCCACGTTCCGCGCGTCGGATGCGCCGCCGGGCAGCGACTGCTCGTACTCCTTGCCGGTCGTCTTCTCCCAGCCGGCCAGGGCCTGCCAGTACAGCGCGTTGAAGCGCCAGATCAGGCTGCCGGAGCCAGGCACCCACGGCTCCAGCCATACCCGGCCATCGGGCGGGGCGGCACCCGCGGCGCGGCCCTGTGTGGTCTGCTCCAGGGCGGCGGTCATCGCGGCGGGGACGTCCGCGCCCGGCGCTGCCAGACGGCGCAGGTCGACCGCGATCTCGTAGCAGTCGGCGGAAGGGTCGGTGGCACCGGGAGCGAGCACTGGCCGCGCCGTAGTCGGCTCCCTGAAGTTGGCCTTGTACTGGATCCAGTCGCAGACCACCCTCAGTCGGTCCAGGTCGGCCGCCGAGTCGGCAAGCGCGCCGATCATCGGGGCAAAGACATCCCGGACCCCCGGCGACTCCCGAAGCCGACGGACAGGGCGCACGTCGATGTGCATCGCGCTCCTTTACGCGCCGGCCGTGGTGAACGCCGCCCACCCCGGGAATCCCCTGACCCCGGCGAGTGTAATGCAGTGGAAAATTTTGTGCTCAGCCACAAAGACGAATCAGACCCCGGCAAACCAGGATGAATAATGCCTTGTCCCACGTCATTTATGGTGCCAGAATCCTAGTCGATGGTCACCTACCCGCCGGAACAAGCTTTCCTATGCAGTCACTGTGGCCTAACACAAGCAAAACATGACAGGAACCCGGTCATGTGCGTGCCACGGAAGACGACGCTGCCCGACCTGGACCGCCCGGAAGCAAGCGGCTGCGGCACCAGTGAGCGCATCACTGATCAGTCAACCGCAATGGCGGGTAAGTGACGGCTGACCAGTAGCTAAGGTGATTAAGTTCAGGAGGAACCGTGACCAGCGACAGCGGCAGCGCGCCGGCCCGGCCACGCCCAGCGGGGCGCCCAGGCCTGTGGCGGCCGGCCCGGCTGTGGCAGCCTGTGCCGGACGGGGGCCAGCCGTCGGGTCAGGCCCCGGCGCCGGGCTGGGGACCACTGCCAGAGCTGCTGCTGGCCCTCACGGTCGTCACTGGCCTAGTGGACGCGGTATCGATCCTCGCGCTCGGTCGCGTATTCGTCGCCAACATGACCGGCAATGTGGTGTTCGCCGGCTTTGCGGTCGTCGGGGCGCCCGGCTTCTCGCTGAGCGCCTCGCTGTTCGCGCTCGCTGGCTTCCTGATCGGCGCCATACTGGGCGGGATGCTGGCCACCCGGCTGGGCCATGACCGGGCCGAGCACCTGCGAGCCGTCACCGCCGCCGAACTGCTGCTTGTCGCCATCTCGCTGGTCGTCGCCGCGACATCCGGCGATCCCGCCGTCGGCCACGGCACGCTGCACCTGGTGGCGGCCCGCAACTCGCCCAGCCAGGGCGGGAGCGCGCCCGCCTTCAGCGCCGCGATTACCGATGTCCTGGCGCTGCTGCTGGCCTGGGCGTTGGGGATCCAGAACGCGGCGGCCCGCAAGCTCGCGGTCCCCGACCTGACCACGACGGTCCTGACGATGACGCTCACCGGCATCGGCGCCGACGCCCGCACCGGGCGCCGCGCTCACGTGACGCTGAGCCGCCGCCTGCTCGCGGTCGCCACCATGCTGGCCGGCGGCATCCTCGGCGCATGGCTTGTTCTGCAGGTCAGCGCGGTTGTCGCAATGGCCGTCGCGGCGTTCGTGCTGCTCGTCACGACGATCGGAGCAGCCGCCGCGGCCCGTGGCCCGCCGCCTGGCGCGCGACGACAAAATGAGCCTGCCGCAGTGACAGCGGCATGCCGGTTCAACTCCATCGCTTCCGACACACTCCCCCATGCGCGACAAGTAGCGGCGCATGCCCGAGCGAAAGCCGCCGGCTTGCCAGGCTCATGCGACTGTTCTATAACTGTCTCATGAGTTCTATAACAGTTACCTCAAGCGCCAGCCAGACCGCAGGTCGGTTCGGCGGCTACGGTGGGCGATACGTGCCGGAATCCCTGATCCCCGCGTGCCAGGCGGTGGCGGATGCGTTCGCCCAGGCATGGGCCGATCCCGGGTTTCGGGACAGCCTGGCCCGGCTACTGTCGGCGTACGCGGGCCGCCCCACCCCGCTGACGCCCGCCCTGCGGCTGTCGGCCGAACTCGGCGTGACCGTTCTGCTCAAACGGGAAGACCTGACGCACACCGGCTCCCACAAGATCAACAATGTGATGGGACAGGCGATGCTGGCCCGGCGCATGGGGCGTACGCGGCTGATCGCCGAGACCGGCGCGGGCATGCACGGCGTCGCGACCGCGACGACGGGCGCCCTGCTTGGGCTGCCCGTGAAGGTCTTCATGGGCGAGCGGGACGTGGAACGCCAGGCGCACAACGTGTTCCGGATGCGACTGCTGGGCGCCGAGGTCATCCCGGTGACCACTGGCAGCCGGACGCTCAAGGATGCCACCAGCGCGGCGATGCGCCACTGGGTCACCGACGCCGACGACGCGTACTACTGCGTGGGCTCGGTCATCGGCCCGCACCCCTACCCGACGATGGTGCGCGAGTTCCAGCGCGTCATCGGCGACGAGGCCCGGCGGCAGTGCGCGGCCGAACTGGCCGCCGCTGTCCCCGATTACGTCGTCGCCTGCGTCGGCGGAGGCAGCAACGCGGCGGGCACCTTCGCAGGCTTCGTCGACACGGCCGCAAAGCTCGTCGGCGTCGAGGCCGAAGGCGGTTCCGGTGCCTCGAACGGCGCGCTCGGCGTACTACACGGCTTCCAGTCGCTGTTCCTCCAGGACGAGCACGGGCAGATCAAGGAGGCGCACTCGATCGCGGCCGGGCTGGACTACCCCGGCGTCGGCCCCGAGCACGCGTACCTGCGGGAGCTGGGGCGCGCCCGCTACGTCACGGTCTGCGACGCGGAAGCGATCGCGGCGGCCGTGCGGCTCGCCCGGACGGAGGGCATACTGCCCGCGATCGAGTCGGCGCACGCCTTGGCCTGGGTGATCCACGCCGCCGGGACATCCGTCCTGCCCAGCGGATCGACCGTCCTCGTCACGCTCTCCGGGCGCGGCGATAAGGACGTCACCACCCTCATGACGCAGGCGCAGCTGTGAGGAAGCTGCTGATGCCCTACATCACCGCCGGCGTCGGGCCGGACTGGGCCACCTACCTGACTGCGTTCGAGGACGCTGGGGCTGACCTGATCGAGGTCGGGCTACCGTTCTCCGACCCCACAGTGGACGGCCCGACGATCCAGGAGGCGTCCGACGCGGCGCTCGCCCGTGGCGCCACGCCCGCGTCCATCCTGGCGGGGCTGGCCACAATCCGCGTCGGCATCCCGCTCATCGCGAGCACGTACGCCAACATCGCGCTGCGACCGGGCTTCGCCGACGCCCTCCGTGCCGCCGGGGTCACCGGGCTGATCGTGCCCGACCTGCCGCTCGACGAGTTGGCCGCGCTGAGCGCACCAGGCATCGAGGTCAGCCTGCTCGCTTCCCCGGCGACGCCGGATGACCGTCTCGCCGAGATCGGGCGGCGCAGCCAAGGCTTCGTGTACGCGGTCACGGTCATGGGCACGACCGGCGAGCGCGACCGGCTTGCCCCGTCCGCCGCGCCCCTCGCCGCCCGGGTCAAGCAGGTCACCGACCTGCCGGTCCTGCTCGGCTTCGGGATCTCCACGCCGAAGCAGGCCGCCGAGGCGGCAGCGGTCGCCGACGGCGTCATCGTCGGCGCGGCCGTCATGCGCCGCATCCTCGACGGCGCCGGCCCGGCCGAGGCCGGCGCGTTCGTGGCGGCCCTGCGGGCCGCGCTTTCCGGGCCGATCGCCGTGCGATGATCGTCGGTGGCGACAATCGAGGCGCGCGGCCGGACTGGCGAAGCGGCCCGACAGGCGAACAGGAGGAAGCAGCATGCCACGCTACCGGGCCATCGCCGCCGACCTCGCCGCGAAGATCCGCGACGGTCACTACGCCCCCGGCGAGGCGCTGCCCGCGCAACGTGAGCTGAGCTCGGCGTACGGCGTCACCCTGATGACGCTGCGCCAGGCGCTGCGGGAGCTGGGCGCCGAGGGGCTGATTGTCCAGCGACCCGGCAAGGGCACCTTTGTCGCATCGCCCCACTTGGCGTACCAGCTGGGAGCTTTGCGGAGCCTTGCCGACGACTTGCGCGAGCAGGGCCACGAGGTCCGCACCACGGTGATCGCCCGCGAGCAGCGCCGCGTGCCCCCGCGCATCGCGGCGCGGCTGCGGGTCCGCGAGACCGAGACCGGGCTGCGGCTGGAGCGGGTCCGCGCATTCGCCGGCCGCCGCGCGATTCATCAGGTCTCCTGGGTACGCGAGCCGCACGCGGACCGGTTGCGTGACGCGGATTTCACCACCACGTCGCTGTACGCGGCCCTGGCCGACGTGGGGGTCGTAGTGGCCCGGGCATCCGAGACGATCCGGCCGGAGGTACTCGACGCGGACGTGGCCCGGCACCTAGACGAGGACGAGGGCGCGCCGGTGCTGGTCAGCGACCGAATCACCTACGGGCCAGACGGGACGGCCCTGGTGGCGGACAGGGCGACAATCTTGGGCAGCATGATGCAGATCACCGCGGATCGCGCCGCCACCGGGCTGTCCCTCCACTGGGGAGCGACCCCTTCGCTTTGATCCCCTGCGCTCAACCCTGGAAGCCGGATCCGGCCGGCGCCGGGTTCGGAGATTGGGCCCGCCCCGGTTAACCGCAGCCCAGCTGGGCTTTCAGGGCGGTGAACGGCCACGGGTTGTAGGGGGCGTTCGGCCCCTGCAGCCGGCTCGGCAGCCCGTCCGGCCAGCGGAAGGCCGCCTTCGTCCACAGGTACACGCTGGCGCCGGGGGTGACGCAGTCCCTCTTCGGCGCGGCGAGGGTCACGGTGACCGCGACCTTGTACTGAGGGCCGGCCGCGCAGTCCGGGACACAGCCTTGGATCTCCTCGGTGCCCGTTCCGACCGCCTCAGTCCTGGTCCACTCACGCCAGGTCATGTCGTACAAGACGATGGTGCCGTCGCCCGACAGCGGGCAGCCGGCCGCGCACGCAGGCGCTCGCACGAGCGGTCCGCGGACATCCTGGCCCTCGGCGAGGTAAACGTCCGCGGCGGGCATGGCCACTGGCGAGCTGCTGGCCGACGGCAGGGACTCGCTGGGTGCCGCCGTTGCGGGAACGAGCAACGGCGCCGCGTCCGCCGAGGCGGTGCCCGCTTGCATGGCACCACCGCTGCTTGACTCCGGTGGCCGGGACGCGGTCGGCCCGGCCACGTCCGGCCCGGATGTGGCGCAGCCGACGGCACCCGTGACCAGCGCGGCGAGCACCGCCACTGCGGTGAGCTTCTCCCCGATCATGCTTCCCGTTCGTTTCTAGTGACCACCTAGTTACCGTACGTTGAGATCATGCCATGTCCGGCCGCCATCCGCCGGGGATTGGAGAGCCGTTCCGTCCGGGCCGAAGCAGGGCGGGTCAAGGATCGTGAGAGACATCGTCGCGCCCTCCGGGCGGCCCGGCAGCCGGCAGGTGACGGCCGCCTCGGCGACGAGCACGTCCGCCTCCCAGCTGGCACCACTCGGGCGGGCCGCGACGAGCGTGGCGGTCACGGCCAGCCCCTGTTCGGGGTAGCTGCCCGTGATCACCCGGTCCGGGTGCACGCCGGCCACCATGCCTCCCGCATGCTTGCCGGCGACCGGGACGAAGCCGAGGTAGCCGAGGAGCTCTGCGACCCGACGGGAGGCGGGGCGCAGCACCACCTCGTCGGGGGCGCCTTCGTGCAGCACCTGCCCCCGGTCGATGACCGCAAGCTGATCGGCGAACGCCTGCGCGTCCGCAAGCTGGTGGGTAACGAGGACCGACGGGATCGCACGCTCGGCCGCGAGGTCGGCCACCAGCACGGTGAGCGCCCGCCTCAAGGTAGCGTCCAGGCTGGCGAACGGCTCGTCGAGCAGCAAGACATCGCAGTGGGCCAGCAGCAGGCGGCCTAGCGCCACGCGGTGCCGCTGCCCGCCGGACAGCCGGGCGGGCATCTCGGCGAGCAGCCCGCCGATCCCCAGCGCCGCGGCGAGCGAGTTCAGCTCGTTCTTTCGCGCCGATCGCGCGTACAGGAGGTTGTCCCGTACGGTCAAGTGCGGGAACAGCCCGGGATCTTGGCGTAGCAAGCCGACTCGCCGCCGCCAGGGCGGCACGCTAATCACGGGCGCGGCGCTGGACGCGAGTTGCCGCCCCGCGACCTCCACCCGTCCGGCTCGCAGCGGGACCAGTCCGGCGATGGCCTCCAGCACCGTAGTCTTGCCCGCGCCAGACGGGCCGAACAGCGCCACCCGCTCGCCGTCAGCCACCCGCAGCGCGACCCGTACCGGGAAGTCCCTGCGGTCAACCGTGACGTCGGCGTTCAGCACGGGCGCTCCAGGTGTAGGCGGCCAGCGGCAACGGCAGCGCGACCACAAGCAGCACCAGCGCGTACGGCAGCGCCGTGTACAGGCCCGTCTCCTGCAAGGTGGTGTAGATCTGCATGGGCACGCCGAACGGATGGTAGGCGATGATGACGACAGCGCCGAATGCTCCGATCGCCCGTGCCCAGGCGATTGCCAGCGACATGGCCAGGCCGGGCGCGGCCAGCGGCAGCGTCACCCGCCGGAAGACCCGCGACGGCCGGTCGCCGAGGAGTCCGGCCTGCTCCTCAAGTCGCGTGTCCACGCTGGCGAAGGAGGACTGCGCGCCAAGCACGTAGTACGGTGCGGACTCGTACACCTCGGCGATCACCAGGGCCAGGAACGTGTTGGTCGCCGAGGCATGCACCCAGTCCAGCAGCGACCCGATCCACGTGTACGGGCCGACCATGAAGACTAGCAGCAGCCCGATCACCAGCGGCGGGAGCAGCAGCGAGCACAGCAGCCCGGCCTCCCAGATCCGCGGGAACGGCAGCCGGCCGCGCGCCAGCAGCAGGGCAAGCGGCGTGCAGACGCAGGCCAGGACCGCCAGCGTCAGCCCGGCTGACTCCACGGAGGTGACCAGCGGGTCCAGGTCGCCGGGGCCAGTGAGCGCGGCCCAGATGTCACCGGGCGACATCCGGGTGATGAGCGTGATCACCGGGCCGAGAAGCGCGATCCAGATGACCGCGGCCCCCGCCACGGAGACGACTGAGGACACCGAACGGGCGCGGCGGGCGCTCATCGCGATCCCGCCGCGCCCGGTAGGAGCGGCGACTTGCTGGCTAATGGGAAGGCATCTTCCGTAGTAACTGCGATCTGGTCAGCAGCTGCGCTGACGAGGCCAGCTGCGTCCAGTGACCCGCTTTCCCATTATCAGCTTCCGAGCTCACTGGTGATGGCGGCGGGCACGGCACTCGCCTTGCCGACAACGGTCGGGGTGAAGAGGGTGAACCCGCCCTGCTTGTACTGCGCCAGGCCCGCGGGGGACAGCGTGTACTTGATGAACGCGATGGCAGCCGGCGTCGGGCCCCGATCGTCGTGATGTCGATGACCTGCGGGGAGCCGCTCTTGGTGTCGCCGTTGGCCAGCTTCACCTTGGCGGCGGCGTACCTGGAGGCGAGCGCGGAGCTGCCGAGGTTGATCGCCGCCGGCAGCGGGATGTAGTCGAGGTGCAGCTCGATGGCCTGCGTGATGAACGCGCTGGACGCGTCCAGCTGGCCAGACTCCAGCGTGGAGTCCAGCGAGGACTCGGCGTAGATCTGCGACGAGTTCGACGTGCCGAGGTTGCTGGTGCCCAGGATCTTCGCGACCGTGTCCGACGGCAGGTGGTAGTAAGACTGCGCGAGCTCGAGCATGTAGATGAAGTCGCGGCCCTGCGGGTCGGTGTTGGGGTCGGTGCGGCCGAGCTTGAGGCCCGGGGTCTGCAGCAGTGTGGTGAACAGCGTGGACAGCGGCTTGGACCCGTCCGCGTAGGCCTTGAACTCGCTCGCGTACGTGCTCTTCGGGTTGTAGGCGATCACCATCGAGGTCCCAGCGTACGGGATGTACCACGTGGTAAATTTCGGCTCCAGAGGCGTGATGTTGTCGCCGCCCACCGACTCAAAGACGTTCGGGCCGATCTCGCCCGCGGCGATGTCTGACTCCAGCGTGCCGGAGGCATTGCCAGTGCCGGAGAAGGCGTCGCCGGTCGCGGCGGTGAAGGCAGGATCCACGACCTTCGTGTTGAGGTATTCCAGTGACGAGGCATAGGCGACGTTCGCGGTGCCCGTCGGCGAACTCGACGCTGACGGGCTGGACAAGGCGCGCGAGGTCGACGAGCTGGAGTTGCTGGACGAACTGCATCCGGCGACCACCACCGCGGCGCAGAGCAGGCCAGCCACCGCGAGCTTGCGGGAGGCACTGTGGAAAATCATCACTGGGCGACCATATCAAGTCGTAGTATCAAAGACACTACTGGGATGCTCAGGGCCGGCCCGTTCGGGGTGGGAAATAGGTTCTCCCGTCGTTTACCACATATACGGCGCGACCGAGTTGTTGCCATCCCCAGTGACCTATGAGACGCATCGGCGGATGATGGCCACCGAACTGCGTTTATCACCGGGAGGATGGCCATGAAGACGCGAGCAGCGGTGCTCCGGGACGTGGGCAAGGACTTCGAGATCGTCGAGCTCGACCTTGACGAGCCTAAGGCCGGTGAGGTCCTGGTCCGGCTGGAGGCCTCGGGCCTGTGCCACTCCGACGATCACCTGCGTACCGGGGACATCCCCGTCAGGTACCCGATCGTGGGCGGCCACGAGGGCGCCGGCGTCGTGGAGAAGGTCGGCCCCGGCGTCGAGCGACTGGCGGCCGGTGATCATGTCGTCGGCTCTTTCCTGCCGGTCTGCGGCAGGTGCCGGTTCTGCGCGCGGGGCATGAGCAACCTGTGCGACCTCGGCCGCCTCCTGGTCGACAACTGCCTGCCCGACGGGACGTTCCGGTACCACGAGGGCGACCTGGGCTTCGGCCAGATGTGCCTGCTCGGCACGTTCTCGCAGTACGCGGTATTCCCCGAGGCCTCCACCGTCAAGATCGACGACGATATCGCGTTCGAGACGGCGGCGCTGGTCGGCTGCGGCGTCCCAACCGGGTTCGGCACGGCGGTGAAGGCCGGCGAGGTCCAGCCGGGCGACATCACCGTGGTCTACGGAGTCGGCGGCATCGGCGTCAACGCGGTCCAGGGCGCGGCGCACGCGGGCGCGCGTTACGTCATCGCCGTCGATCCGGTCGCCTTCAAGCGGGAGACCGCCCTCAAGCTCGGCGCCACCCACGCGGCAGCGTCGGCGGAGCAGGCCCAGGAACTGGTCGGCCAGCTCAGCCAGGGCGTCGGCGCCGACCAGGCGCTCATCACGGTCGGCGTGGTGAGCGAGGAGGTCGTGAGCGCGGCCTTCACCGCGATCCGCAAGGGCGGCATCGTGGTCGTCACCGGGCTGGCCGGGCCGGCCAAGAAGACGGTCAGCGTCTCGGGCTTTGAGCTGACGCTGTTCGAGAAGCGGCTCCAGGGCGCGCTGTTCGGCAGCAGCAACCCGTTCGAGGACATCCCGCGGATTCTCGACCTGTACAAGGCGGGGAAGATCAAGCTCGACGAGCTGATCACCACCAGGTACACCCTCGACCAGGTCAACCAGGGCTACGAGGACATGATGGCGGGACGGAACATCCGCGGCGTCATCATCCACGAGCACTGACGGCATCTCGTGAAGGGTGATCAGAGCGTGAAGAGTGAGACAGCTCACACTGGGTACAGGCAAGGCGTGCACCATATCGCGCTAACGATCCCGCCAGGGACACAGGCCCAGGTTCGCGCCTTTTACGGCGGCCTCCTGGGGATGACCGAGATCGCCAGCACTCGCGACGAGGGCGGCTGCCATTTCCGCTCCGGCGACATGGAATTCGACTTCGACGTAGAGCTGGGCACGCGGATCCCGGGCCAGGCGCACCCGGGCACGCTCGTGCCGGACATCGACGCCCTCGCCGCCCGGCTCACCGAGCAGGGCGTCACGATCGAGTGGGACAACAAGTTCCCTGGCTACCGGCGGTTCTATGCCCGCGACCCGCTCGGCAACCGGCTGCAGTTCCTGCAGCAGATCCCGGTGGACTGCTATTGACGGGAAAGCATGTCCCTGAGGGCCGCGTGCCTTTGATCTGCGGCGACCGAGGCTACTGCCGCTAGTTGCCCGCTTTCCCATCGATAAGTCCTGGGCCTCAGTTCAGGTTGTAGGGCTCGCGGCTGAGGTCGGGTGCGGGGCGCGACGTCGTGACGCGCAGCATGGCGCGCTCGCGGGTCAGCAGCTGGCGCTCGGCCCTCAGTCGCGATAGGCCGTCCGGTGCGGCGAGCAGGCGCTGCCGTTCGGGAATATCGATGATCATCGCTGCCGCGATCACATAGGACAGCAGCACTGGCTCATCCGGCAGGTCCGCGATCCGGACGACCGCCCCCGCCCGGTCCGCGAGGGCGTTCAGGTACTCCCGGAACGCGGCCTGCACGGCGGGCGTCTGCGCAGCGGCATCATCACCCGGCTCGTCGGGCAGTTCCTCGACGCCACCGCGCAGGTAGGGCCGCGTGTCGTCGGTGCGCAGCAGCCGGAATCGCCGTGACCCCACGACCACTAGGCTGTAGCCCCCGTCGGGCTGCGGTTCCAGCTCGCGGACCCGCGCGACGCAGCCGATGTCGTACAGCTCGTGCAGGTTCTCCGTGCCGACCTCGCCGCCCTTGCGGATCGCGATCACGCCGAGCTCCCTTGGCTCGGGCCGGTCCTGCAGGTCGCGGGCCATCTGGCGGTAGCGCTCCTCGAAGACATGCAGCGGCAGGACCATCCCGGGGAACAGGACGGTTCCCAGCGGGAACAGCGGGAGCATCTCATCCATAGTGCCTGACAGTATGGCGGCAAGGCGCGTCAAGGGAACCCACGGCCTCCGCCGGGGAGCTCGCCGCGTCTAATGCCGGCTTGGATGAACGCAATGGTGCCGGCCGGGTCACTGGTCATCAGCGCCCGCGCGTGCGCCAGCACGATATGGCTCTGCGATGTCTAACTCGACAGCACTTCCTGATGCCGGACCCGCCTTCGCCGATGACGCGCCGGGCCCGGGCGCGGCGGTCGCCGCAGCCAGCGGATCATCAAGGCCAGTGCCGTGCCGTAGCCGATCGTCGAGGCGATGGCAGCGGCCGCGACCCCGGCCGCGGGCAGCAGGGCGACAAGCAGGATCACGGTGCAGGTGGCGGTGAGTCCCTGGGCCATGGCCACCAGTCCTGGGCGGCCGAGACCGCGAAGCATGTCGCCGACAACCTGACCGCAGGCGAGGAAGATCCCGCCGGGGGTGAGGATCCACAGCAGCGGCACCGCGCCCCGGTAGTCCGGGCCGAAGACCGCGGGGATCAGCCACGAGGCGCTCGCCGCGATGGGCAGCAAGATGGCACTTGCGATGCCCGCGCCTACTGCCGCGGCGGCCAGCGGCACCCGGCTGCTGCCGGCAGGACGGCCGCGACGAGCGGCCAGCCGGGGGAAGGCTACGTTGCCGATGGCGGACACCAGCGGCAGCGGGACCATGGTGACCGAGGCCGCGATGGCATAGCGGCCCAGGTCGGCCGGGGAGACGAGCTGGCAGAGCACGAGCTGGTCGAGAAGGGAGCTGACCGCGGACGGCGTGATCGCCCCGAGCTGCGCGAGCCCGCATTTCACGAGCGGACCGACAAGACGCGCCTGCGCGCGTCCTGGGGCCAGCCCGCACCGGCGGCACCAGTAGTAGGCGTACCCGAGCTGGAACGTCATGCTCGTCAGCACCGCGCCGATGGCGGTGTCGAGCGTGAGCAGCCCCAGCAGTCGCAGCGCGGTGACCACCGCAAGGGCGACCGCGGGCTGGCTGATGCGGACCAGGTTCCACCGCCGCATGCTCGCGGCCTGAAGCGAGTACGTGTAGCTGGTGCCGATGAAGGCGATGACCGCGCCGGCGAAGACGATCCGGTAGGCGTCCGTGAGTTCCGGGTCCCCGTGTGCCAAGACGGGCGCCACGACAAGACCGGACAGCAGCGCGCATGTACCTGTGACCATCATCATCGCCCGGGAGGTGGCGACGTAGCCCCGCGCGCGCCGCGGATCGCCGGCGACGTGGAAGCACACCGCTGCCGCCTGCCCCATCTCGCCAGCTAGGAGGAGCACGCCGAACCAGGAGATGACGGCGGCGTACTCGCCGCGTACGGTGGGTCCCACCGCTCGCGCGACGATGACGCCACTTAGTGCCGCCGCCGCCGCTGAGGCCTCGTTACAGCAGGCCGTGCGGGCGATGGCGCCGAAGTCGCGCTTGCACAGGACGGGTCGGTCGTCCGCGACCTGCCCGGCGAGGGCGTGGGTGCTCAACGGGCCGCGGCGCTGCCCGGCGGGCGGATGTCACGCCGGTCGATGATCCGCGTGGCACCGGCCGAGCCGGATCCGCCGTGCTGGGACGCGTAGGACTCATACAGCCGGTCGCGCGTCAAGGATAGACCCCCGTCCTAATCACGTATTGATTATAGACGGTCACGTTATGTAGTTAGCGTCATTTCCCGGACTGCGGCGCGGGCGCGCCGCGCGGCCAGCAGGTGCTGATTGGGTAGGTCATCACCAGGACTCGTGACGGAAGCTCGTGGGGATCGTCATGCCCTGTTCCCGCGAAGCCCCTGAGCGGCGCTGACCATCAATCGTTCGGAGCGGCCATCCGGAGTCCATGAGGAAACAGCCATTTGCGATGATCTCGCAATGCCCCCCGCGACGGCGCAGCGCCACCTCGCCAAACGGCCCCTCGCGCCTGTCGACCAAATGGGCCATCTCGTTCACAACCACCTACGGCCGTGACTCGCGCATCCGCTTGTCGATGTCGGTGGCGATCTTGACGGCCTTCACCGTCATGAGCATGGCAAACGGCGGGGGCCAGCCCAACCGAGCCAGCCCCCGCCTGCGCTTCTCGACTACAGGGGACGGACCTCGTCAGCCTGCGGGCCTCGGCCCCGGCTGGAGGTGAACTCGACCCGCTGGTTGTCCTCGAGGCTACGGTAGCCGTCTGTCTTGATGGCTGAGTGGTGAACGAAGACATCCGGGGTACCGTCGTCCGGAGCGATGAAGCCGAACCCCTTCTCCGAGTTGAACCACTTCACTGTGCCCTGAGCCAATGTGCTTTCTCCTTGAGGGAAGATCCTCGGGATCCCCACAGATGCGAGGTCCCGGGCTGCTGTGACCGCCTGCCATCGAAAGCCAGACTCTGAAACCCGCGGTGCCGTCGTCAGAACGTGCAGGCGCTACTAGTGAACACCAACTTCCGCTACAGCCGAAAACATTAAACACCATCGGGCGCCCTGATGTTCCTGACACGCCGGGAAGCGGACCGATTTCAGTTTGGCTTCGGCTCGTTTTGCCCGAGCGCGTCCAAGGCGACGGCCTGATTTAGGGCAGCGCGGCGGCTGGACCGACCTTCACCGCGGGCTGGACGACGGTGAAGCCGGCGTCCTGCCAAGCCTGGTAGCCGAGGTCGTGATCGTGGCACCACATGGTGAACCAGTTGAGGGTCTTCGACGTGGTGACGAAGAGGTAGGCGGGGTACTGCCCGTGATCGAGCAACCGGAGCACCATCAGCCCGATTATCGCGCCGTCGGAGGTGAGCGTGTCCATCGGGTGCGCGGCGGCCCACCAGCGCTGTACCGTCCCCGCCAGGATCGCGGCCACCACGACGACGACGGGAGGCAGGCGGGCCGGCGCACGGGCGGCCAGCGACCCACTTGCGCCAGCGCGTCGATGATGGACTTGGTGCCGCCGTGCGAGGTGTGCCCGCCAGCGACCGAGATCTCCGCGCCAGTGATGTAGGAGGCGCGGGGACAGCAGGAACACCACCATGTCCGCCACCTCCCGCAGTCGCGGGTGACGGGGCTTAACGCCCGGGGCAACAGCGTCGTGCGCAACACCCTGTCCTCCGGCGCGCCCCGCTCCGTGGTCGCGAGCACGACGGTGACGGCGCCCTGCGGTCCCGGGCGGCAGGCCAGGCTAGCCTCCCGCCCGGGACCGCAGGGGCATCCAGCCTGGCCCTGGAGCCGACGTGAAGCCCTGACAGAAGACGGCCCTCAGCCGGTGACCGGGATGCTAGAGGTGATGGGGGAAGGGGAAGGGGCAGTCGGCGTCGGCGTCGGCGTCGGCGTCGGACTGCTGGTCGGAGGAGCCGTCGTCGGAGGAGCCGTCGTCGGAGGAGCCGTCGTCGGAGGAGCCGTCGTCGGAGGAGCCGTCGTCGGAGGAGCCGTCGTCGGAGGAGCCGTCGTCGGAGGAGCCGTCGTCGGAGGAGTGGTGGCGCAAGTTGGCACGGTGATGGTGTCGTCGTCGAGGGTCACGGCCCCGTTGCGGGCCAGCGCGCGGCCGGTGATGGTGTCGCCTGTAGTCACCGAGATCGATGTTAGTGCGAGGATGCTGCCCTGGAAGGCGGAGCCCGTTCCGAGTGTCGCGGAGCTGCCCACCTGCCAGAAGACGTTGCATGCCTGAGCGCCGCCGGTGAGGACGATGGTGCTGGCCGAGTCGGTGACGAGGGTGGAAGCGGCCTGGAAGATGAAGACCGCGTCCGGGTCGCCGTGCGCGTCCAGGGTGAGAGCCCCGCCGACATCCAGCGATGACGTGGCCTTGTAGACACCCGGCCCGAGCGTCTGCCCGGCGCCGATGAAGCCGCCGAGGCTCGTCGCCGGCGTCCGGCCGGCGGCATCGTTCCACGCGGTGGTCAGGTCGGACTGGGCGCCCGCCGCGACGCCATCGGCCACGTGCTTGGTACCGGTCACGGTGCCGGGAGGGAACCCGGTCACCGCGCTGCCCGGGCTCACGCCCATGTCTCCGTTAATGACGCTCGCGCCGGTGTTGGTGACCGTGCTCCCGGCCAGGACCCCGAAGCTGTCGGCCGTCCCGAGGCCCACCGGGGCCACTGCGGCAACCGAGACTGACTGCGAGACGGCGAACATGGCCACGGCGCCGGCGACCACGGGGCACGCGGCCAGCCAGTAATAACCCGCGCGCCTGCGCGGCACGAGGCTGCGAATGTCCGTCATATGCGGGACCTTTCCCTAAAGACTGTTATCGCGAGATCAGGGACAATTCTGCCCAAAACCCGGTCGCAGATTCCCCAGCTCATTATTAATCACCCCGGCCCGGTGGCCTGCCAGGTTAGCGAGCATGCTACACCAGATTTCTCCGGAGGCCTGCGATAAGGACCCGACATCACACCACCTGAATTCTCCGCCGGGTAATAGGGCATGGCATACAGGCGCTAAGAATGAAATTACGGAAAGGCTAGCACCGGCCCCAGGACTCACTCGAGCGCGTGCGGCACGGGCTGGCACGCGGGCTACCGGGTTCCGCCGTGCTAGGGTTCCCGGGAATCATCAGAGGCCCAGAGCCGCACACCCGGAACCGGGCCTCTATTTCCCTGGCACGGTGACACCCGGCATGCCAGCTAAAAGCGCCGCCGAAATGGAGTTCACCGATCTTAAGCGCTTTCTACCCCGGAGGCCCGCAATGTCTGATCGCACCCGGCCTGACCGGCCAAGCCGCCGCGCCGCAGGAAAGGAGGAGCTGCCCATTCCCGCCTTGCCGGCTATCGCGCTGGCTATCGTTGCCCTGGTAGCTGGCTGCGGGACGGCCGGGCCGCCGCACGCCGCAACTGCCGCCGCCTCGCTCCGGCCCGTACTGCCCGCGCGCGTCTCACCGTCGCAGCTGGCGGCACTGCCGCTGGCCACGACGGCGGGAACAACTCCGCGGGCACCGCAGGATCCGGCCCTGTTCACGCCGGAGACGGGGATCATCGTGCATCCCACGGCGATCCGGGTGGTCTACGCGCGCCCGGGCGGGCCGCCGACGGCGGCACTGCCTGTCACGGAGATCGGAAACCCGACCTGGGTCCCGGTCGTCGCGTCCCAGCCAGGCTGGGACCGGGTCCTGCTGCCAACCCGGCCGAACGGGTCCACAGGCTGGATCTACCTCGGCAGCGGTGGACTGCAGGCTGCCTACACCCCCTACCGGGTGGAGATCAACCTGGCCGCCTACCGGCTGACCATCCTTGAGTCTGGCCGCAGCCTGGGATCCTGGACGGTCGCCGAGGGCGCCACGGGCACGCCCACCCCGGCGGGGCGGACGTTCCTGCTTGCCTCGCTGGCACCACTCCACTCGGCCTACAGCCCGCTTATCCTCCCGCTAGGCGCCCACTCTGACACCCTGACTACCTACGGCGGCGGGCCTGGCACCGTCGCCCTGCACGGCTGGCCGGACCCGGCCGTATTCGGCCACGCGGTCAGCCACGGCTGCGTCCGGGTTCCCGCCGCCGCCCTGCGCGTACTATCGCGGGTCCCCCTGGGAAGCTCCGTCATGATCACCAGATAGCCAGCGAGGGCTCGCGAACGGGCCGGGTTCATCGCCGCCACCGACGTCGCCGTGGCTGCCGCGAGGGTCCTCACCACCGACGGCGTCCGGCGGCCGCGTGCCCGGGCTGCCAGGACCGGACCGCGAAAATCCGTTGCCACGCACGCTGGCACCCGCCTACGCTGGCGCCAGCGCGTCGACGGAGACGAGTAGCACCGGGTTGCCGCGAGCCGAGAGAGCCGCCGCTGCTGTGATGGCGGACTCGCACCCCGGAGTGAAGACACTCCCGAGCGACTACTGGCAGTAATGAGGTCGCGTCCCGGGGTTCCCGGGCCGCGGCGAAGACGCGGTGGCACCGCGAGTTCCCTTCTCGCCCGCGTCCCCAAGGGATCACCTTTCGGTCCCGAGGAGGACTGGCGATGATCCGCGTTCCCATAGCCGACCTGCCCGCGCACGTCGGCGAGGACGTATCGATAGCAGGATGGGTGCACGCGCTGCGACTGCAGCGCGCGATGCAGTTCGTGGTCTTGCGGGACCACACGGGAATGGTCCAGCTCACATGGCGGCGCGACGGCGGCCCGATCGAGAAGGTCCTCGATGGCCTGACCGCTGAGTCCGCCGTGCGGGTAACCGGTCGGGTGACGGCCAACGACCTGGTCAAGGCGGCAGGCATCGAGGTCTTCCCCGCCGATGTCACCGTCGAGGCCCTGGCGCAGGCTCCGCTGCCGGTCGACGACAAGACCGGCCCGGAGGGCAGGCTCGATTGGCGCTTCCTCGACGTGCGGCGGCAGCCGGCGCGATCGCTCGTGTTCGCCGTGCAGACGACGGTCGAGCGGGCGATGCGCGAGTTCGCCTACGCGGCCGGATGCACCGAGATGCACACGCCGAAGCTCATGGGCAGCGCGTCAGAATCCGGCGCCGAGGTGTTCGAGCTCGGCTACTTCGGGCGTAGCGCGTACCTGGCGCAGTCGCCGCAGTTCTTCAAGCAGATGGCGATCGCGGCCGGGATCGACCGGGTCTTCGAGATCGGGCCGGTGTTCCGCGCCGAGCCGTCCTTCACCTCCCGGCACGCGACGGAGTTCACCGGCGTGGACGTGGAGCTCGCCTGGACCGAGGGCGTCGAGGACGTCATGGCCTTCGAGGAGCGGATGCTGGCGCACGTGATCGCCGAGGTTGCGTCCGTCCACGGGCAGGCCATCTGGGACATGCTCGGCGTCGAGGTGACCGTGCCGGCGGTCCCGTTCCCCCGGGTGACGATGGCGCAGGCGCGCGAGATCGTGACTGCCGCTGGCGGCACTGCCAGCCGGGGCGACCTTGACCTGGCGGGCGAGCGGGCGGTCGCTGCCGCGATCCGGGAGCGGACCGGGCACGAGTTCGTATTCGTCACCGACTACCCGTCGGCGCTGCGGCCGTTCTACCACATGCGGCCGGCTGGGCACCCAGAGCTGACGTGCAGCTTCGACCTGCTGTGGAAGGGACTGGAGATCACCACCGGCGCGCAGCGCGAGCACCGCTACGACGTGTTGATGGCCCAGGTCGCAGAGAAGGGCCTTTCGCCCGAGCCGATACGGCGCTACCTGGACTGCTTCCGGTTCGGCTGCCCGCCGCATGGGGACTGGGCCTGGGACTGGGCAGGCTGCTGATGGTGCTGCTCGGCCTGGAATCGATCCGGGACGCGATGTTCCTGTTCCGCGGCCCGAACCGGCTCACCCCTTAGTGGTCACCTGTCGTCAGGGCCGACGCGCGCCGATCGACGGCAGCAGCACCCGGAAGGACCCCTGGCGCAGGCAGCCCTTCCACACGCCAGCGCTGTAGGCGGCATCGTCGAGCAGCCGTGCCGCGACGTAGCGGACTGGGTCGAGTGGCGGCAGCCGGTCGGCCCAGTCCGCCAGCGGCGGGGCAAGGACCAGCGCCGCGACCGGCAGCCGCAGCCGGGGCACGGCGATCGCGGCCGGGATGGCCACCGGCCACCAGGTACGGGAGATCGCGCTGCCCAGCGGTCGACCGCTGGCGGCGGTCCCGCCGCCAGCGAGCCGAATTGCTAGCCGCCAGGCGGTCCAGCCAGACCCGGCAGCACCAGGGTAACCAGCAAGGCCGACGGCGGCGTCAGCGAAACCAGGGACCGCGGTCCCTGATCCCGGCACCGGCCAGCCCTCCCCCGTGACCCGCGACAGCTTCCGTGCGAGCAGGGCAGTCGCAGCACCGGTGACGGCGGCCGCCACGGTGACGCCAGCCCAGCGGGGCCGGACCGCGAGGACGGCGCCCCACGCGGCGACCGTCCACCAGGAGGCCTGCAACGGCCGGACCGAGCCGGGATGGAGGCCTTCGAGGACGGCCGCCGAGGTCCCGTAGTCGGCCCGACGGGACAACCACGGGCGCAGCCGCACCCGGTGCTGGTGGCCCATCCGGGCCGCGGCTCGTACCGAACCCGCCACCCGGCGGCGGCCAGCCGCCAGACGAAGTCGACGTCCTCCCCCACCTGCATGCCCGGTGCGAACCCGGCGCCGGCGGCGCCGCGCCGCACGACGAGCGTCGCGCCTGGCACGTACGACACTCGGGCGCCAGGCGCGACGATGCTCGGCCGCGCGCCCATGTCCAGCGTCGAGGCCGCGCCCTCGTACCGTGCCAGCCAGGACCTGCCCGGCTGCGCGGGGACGATGCGAGGCGCCACGGCCCCCACCGCCGGGTCGGCGAAGTGCGGCAGCAGCGCGTCCAGCCAGCCGGGTGACGGCACGCAGTCCGAGTCGAGGAACGCGACTAGCTCCGTGCTCGCGGCGGCAAGGCCCGTGTTCCTGGCGGCCCCGGGGCCGCCGTTGACTGGCCGCCTGATGACCCGTGCTCCGGCCCTGGCGGCGGCCGCCTCGATGCCAGCCGGGTCGTCGGAGCAGTCGTCGACGACGATGATCTCGCGGACCGGGTGGCGGGCGCCTCTTGCTGTTATTAGGCCGCCGAGGCATCTGGCCAGCTCGTCGTAGCGGTCCCTGACCGGGATGACGACGGTGACATCAGCCGGGGCGGGAGCACCAGGCCAGGTGGTACCGAGGTCCGGGTGCGCGATCCCGGCATCCAGCAGCCGACGGGCCAGTTTCCGCGCCGCGGCACTGTCGCCGACCGGCCTGCCGGCAAGCCAGGACTCGACCTGGCGAGCCCCGTTGCCGGTCAGCCGCAGCACGCGCGTCGGCGACCCGCCTACCAGCACCCCGCCATGCAGTCGCGTCCCGTCGTCGGAGCGCAGCCGCAAGCCCGCCGGCACCAGCCCACAGCCCCCCACGTTCCCCGGTCCTCATCCTCGGTTACCGAACAGTAACTGTGTACTTTGGCCACCTCATGCGGGCCCCAAGTACACAGTTACTCGCGGGCACCCGACATGGCCGCCGACGTTCAGCGCGGCGAGAAGCCGGCGAGGGGCTCTCGTCACAACCGCGCTCCGCAGGACGGCGGCGGCCGATCGTGACGGGGACGGCCGCCCGCCGTGGTGCGGTCCGGTGCGAGTGGTCCTCCGACGGCTTGGGCGCCTGGCCCGGCACCACCGACGACAGGGCCGCCTCGCCGTAGCCCTGGACGCATTCGGGGTCCGGGCCATCAAGGGGCAGGCCAGTGAAGAACTTCGCCGCCATGCAGCCCCCCCGGCAGGAGTCGTAGTGGCCGCAGGACCGGCACGCTCCCCCGTCGCCCGGCTCGCGCAACTGTCTCAGCAGCGGCGAGGAGCGCCACACCGTCTCGAACCCGCCGGCGTCGCGGACGTTGCCTGCCAGGAACGAGGGGTGGATCGCGAACGGGCACGCGTACACGTCGCCGACCGGGTCGATGAGGCAGACCACGCGGCCCGCGCCACACAGGTTGAGGCCGGGCAGCGCCGAGCCGTAGGCCGACAGGTGGAAGAACGAGTCGCCGGTCAGCACGTCCTGGCCGGCCGCGACGAGCCAGTCATACAGCTCACGCTGCTGCGACGGCAGCGGGTGCAGTTCCTGCCACACGTCCGCGCCCCGGCCCGAAGGTCGCAGCCGGGTGATCCGCAGCTGGGCACCGAACCGGTCGGCGATGGCCTTGAACTCATCCAGCTGGGCAATGTTTGCCCGGGTCATGACGACCGACAGCTTGAACCCCCTGAACCCGGCGTCGGCCAGGTTGCGCATGGCCGCCATCGCGATCGCGTAGGAGCCCGGGCCGCGCACCGCGTCGTTGACCTCGGCGGTCGCGCCGTCGAGGGAGATCTGCACGTCGATATAGTCGCTTGCGGCCAGCATCCGGGCCGCGGCGGCGTCGATCTTCACCCCGTTGGTGGAGAACTTGACGCCCACGTGATGTGCGGTGGCGTACTCGACCAGTTCCCAGAAGTCTGGCCGCACCGTCGGCTCGCCGCCGCCGATGTTGACGTAGAAGACCTGCATCCGCTCTAGGGTGTCGATGACCGCCATGGCCTCCTGCGTGGTCATCTCGCGCGGGTCGCGGCGGCCCGATGACGACAGGCAGTGCACGCACGACAGGTTGCAGGCGTAAGTGAGCTCCCACGTCAGGCAGATGGGAGCGTCCAGGCCGCGCTCGAACAAGTCAACCAGCCGGCCGGGACTCACAGCGGCACGCTGGGCAGTTTCGTGGGTGGCGGTCATGGCGCGGTCCGTTCTGTAATCATGCCGGAGTCCCTGAGTGCGCCCAGTGCCCGGGCGTAGGCGGGCAGGTCGGCCTCGGGGATGCCGGCGGCCGCGCACGCGGACCGGGCGCTGGGGTGGTCGGCCAGGGACCGGACCACCGCCAGCACCGTCTGGTTCTTCAGGAAGGACAGCCGCCGGGTGCCGAAGTGGTACAGCAGGGCACCGAACGGCTCGGGGCGCATTGATACCTGGACGTCAACGCGCCACGCGTGATCCAGGTCGAATGGCTGGCTAGTAGACACCGCACATGCCGTCGATCGAGATCTCCTCGACCAGCAGCTCGTCCGTGGTCAGCTCCTCGTCGGCCATATCGGTACCTCACTTCGCGCGTGGCACGGGCACCTTTGTGGCACTCAGTGCCGAAATAGCAGTTAGAGGGAGCGTAACGGCACTCGGTGCCGGAATCAAGACCACCACCCGGCCTGCTCGCTATGGCTACATTGGGCGCCATGGGGGTGGCACATGCTCCGGGGCGCAGGCGAGCGACCTCACGCGCGGAGCTCGAGGAGACGGCGTTCGGCCTGTTCGCGGCCCGCGGGTTCGAGGCCACGACCGTCGATGACATCGCGGCGGCGGCGGGCATCGGGCGGCGGACGTTCTTCCGGTACTTCGCGTCGAAGAACGACATTCCATGGGGGGCCTTTGAGCTGGAGCTGGAGCGGATGCGGGTCCGGCTGCGGGCGTGCGCGGCCGATATCCCGGTGATGGACGCGATCCGGGAGGCACTGGTTGACTTCAACCGGGTGGACGAGGCGCAGGTGCCGCTGCACCGGCGGCGGATGGAGCTGATCTTGCGGGTACCCACGCTGCTCGCCCACTCCACGCTGCGGTTTACCGCCTGGCGTGAGGTGATCGCCGAGTTCGTGGCGGCCCGGACTGGCCAGCGAACCGGGCAGCTGGCGCCGCAGGCGATCGCGCACGCCGTGCTCGGCGTCTCGGTTGCCGCCTACGAGCACTGGCTCGACGACCCGTCCGCCGAGCTTGGCACGCTGCTGGACCAGGCGATGCGCCAGCTCGCTGACGCGTTCGCCGGCCGCCTGGAGGCTCTTAGCCCTTCTCATCGACGGCGTCATGACCGCGGCGACCGGCGGTTCGGGACTCACGCCGTTGAGGTTGACGATGAGGTAATCGCCGCCGACCACGTAGAGGCCGGAGTCAGCGGACTCCAGGTCCGTGAACTTGCTAGGCACTTACACGATACTTAGCGGACGCACCTGGACCAATTTGTTCGATTAAGCGGAAATTTGTTCGTCAAGCTTGCCGGGTGGTGTCCCGGGCGCTGCCCCCGATAACTGTTCGGCGAGTTGGCATCATAATGAAAGTCATGTCCGAACTTGGCGTGCTCCGGTGGCCGCAGGTGGATGCCGGGCCGCGCCGCCTTCTCGTGGTGCCGACAGGGTCGCTGGAGCAGCACGGCCCGCACCTGCCGATGGACACCGACACCCGGATCGCGGTCGCGGTCGCGTCCCGGGCCTGCGCGCGGCGGCCCGGCGTCGCGGTCGCGCCGCCGGTCGCCATCGGGGCCAGCGGCGAGCACGCCGCCTTCCCCGGGACGCTGTCGATCGGGACGGACGCGCTGGCGTTCCTGCTGGTCGAGCTCGGGCGACACGCCAGCGCGCACTGGCCGGCCATGCTGCTGGTCAACGGGCATGGCGGCAACGCGCCGGCGATCGCCAGCGCGGTACGGCAGCTGCGCGAGGAGGGCCGGGCGTGCCACGCGTGGCACGCCCGGCTGCCTGCGGTGTCGCTCGCGGCGGCGGGCCTGCCGTCCGCCGACCCGCACGCTGGCCGCTTCGAGACGTCGGTCATGCTGGCGCTGGCCCCTGACCTGGTCAGGCTGGACCTCGCCGCCCCTGGCGACACCCGGTCGCTGCCGGAGGTCATGCCGGCGCTGCGAGCGGACGGCGTCCGCGCCGTCAGCCCCAGCGGCGTGCTCGGCGACCCGACGGGAGCCTCGGCGATGGAGGGCGAGCGCCTTGTCGCCGGGCTAGCCGCCGCCCTCGACCAGGCCTTGGACACGGTGCTCGCCGGATGACGGTGCTCGCCGGATGACAGTGCTCGCCGGATGACAGTGCTCGCCGGATGACAGTGCTCGCCTGAATGACAACGGGCTCGCCTGAATGACAACGGGCTCGCCTGAATGACAACGGGCTCGCCTGAATGACAACGGGCTCGCCTGATGGCGTTACTGCAGGTTGCCGGGGCTGCCCACGGGGTCGCCCGCGTACTCGCGCATAGCGTCGAGATTGTCGTGGGCCGGGTGCCGGGCCGCCGCGGGGCCGTCGGCGAAGGCACGCAGCACGTTTGCCGTGACCTGGCGGACCATGCCCGGGGTGGCGCCGCTGATGCCGTGCGGCTGATCGCCATAGATGGCCTCCACCCACCGCATCGTGCCGCTGTTGAACACGCCAGCGCCGCTTGTGCAGGTGTAGTACGCGGAGTCCCCGTAGCTGGCCGCGCCATGGAGCGTCAGCGGCGAGTGAGAAAGCACCTCGATCGGCCGCGGCACCGGGTAGCCGGGGTTGACGCGGTCGTACTCCACGCCGACCAGGTGCGGGAAGCTGGCGCCCGCAGTGACGCCGGTCCCGGCGAACACCCAGCTCGACGGGGTGGTCACGATGTAGGGGGCATCCACCGGGTAGCCCTCATAGCTCGTCCCGGTGAGCGAGGACTCCGGGTCCGGGCGTGGCTGATCGGCGAAGTTGGTGGTGGCCAGGGCCGGGTTCGCGGCGGCGACCGGGTCGTAGGACGTCTTGTAGCATTCCACCAGTCGGCGCTCTCCCACGGCCGTGGTCGATAGCCGGGTCCGGCGGAAGACCGCGTTCGCACCCAGGAACGCGATGTTGACCCCGGCGTTCCTGGCGGCGGCGACGTTCGCGCGCTCGCCGGGCGTCCAGTACTCGTCGTGCCCCATGGAGACCAAGGCGGCCGCCCCGCGCAGCGCGTTCGGGTCCTCGGCGATATCCATGCTGGTCAGGTAAGCCAGCTGCAGTCCGGCCGTGGCCGACAGGTACTCGGCCAGCTTGATGGCGTTCCGCTCGTAGGTCAGGAACATGTTCGCGCCGTTGTCGTCGTACGGACGGTCCAGGCTGACCGCCAGCGACCGGTCGCCGTAGGCACCCGATGGGCCCATGTACAGGTCGTAGCCGCCCCACTGGTTGTAGGCCTGCCAGGTCTGAACGCAATTTTTCAGAACGACCCGTCCCGCGGTCTGCCGCGACCGCACTGTCACCGGAACGTAGCGCTGCGCGCCGCTGTCGGCGTCGAGCCGCAGCAGGTAGGACCCGGCGGGCCAGCCATCGGTCGGCACCTGGGTCACCGGGTCCCAGTCGGTGGTGACCGTACTGGTGGCACCGGTGACGCCGGACGGCTGCTGCGCGCCGCCGCGCAGCGACCTGGACCGCCAGATCTTCCGGGCACCCGCCCCTTGGTACCAGCCGATCCGGTAGGCGGTGACGGTGAACCATGGCGCCGCGCAGGACACGAACAGCGGGAACGACTCGCCCGCCAGCACGCTGGCCTTGCCGGCGTATCCCTCGATGTCGTGCTCGGCGCCCAGGTTCCTGATCTCCCAGTCCGCGTCGCCAGGCAGCGAGCTCTCCGGGATCACCGTGCGGCCGGCCTGGCCGGGCCTGACAACCGATGACCGGCTGGCGGCCAGGCCGACGGGCGCGCTCGTAGATGGGCCGGGCGTGCTGGACGGCAACAGGGCCATCGCCTCGACCGCGATGGCGCCACCGCCGGCTGCGACGGTCAGCCCGATAAACGCCCTTCGGGTCACCTTACGGTCCATGAGGCTAGCGTTCCACCTGGCTGCCCGCATATGCCTAGGACATTGATCGCATCATCACCAAATCGTAAGCAACCGGCGAGCTGGCGTGCCTAAGATCTGGACTCAGGCCAAGACGGACAGCAGCGGCAAAATCGCCGCGGCGTCGTCGTCGGGAGCCGTGAGCAGGACGCCACGGACCATCGGGCGGGCCTTGACGAGCAGGTCGGCTGCCAGTTCGAGGCCCACCGCGCGGGCGGCGCCCCGGCCGGCGGAGTCCAGGGCCTGCAAGGCGGCATCCGGAATGGTCACGCCGGGGACCTCGTTGGCCAGGTAGTCCGCCTCCTCGAAGGACCGCAGGGGCGCGACGGACAGCAGCAGCGGGACCCCGGTGCTGCCCAGCGCGTCGACCAGCCGGGCCAGCGAGTCGGACTCGTAGACCGGGCGGCTGATCAGGAAGTGCGCGCCGGCACTGACCTTGGCCCGGGCCCTGGCGATCTCGGCTTCGGGGTCACTTGCGCCAGGGTTGACACGGGCCCCGATGCAAAATGACGTCCGTGCGGACAGCCCCAGGCCGTTGGAGTCGCGCCCGGCGTTCAGCTGCGCGAGCAGCCTGGTCAGCCCGACCGAGTCGACGTCCCAGGTGCCGTCTACCGCCGGGTAGTCGCCGAGCACCGGCGGGTTGCCGGTCGTGGACACCACCGCCCGCACGCCAAGCGCATGCGCGCCGAGCAGGTCGGCCTGTAGGGACATGATGGTCTTGTCCCAGGTGGTGACCGTGGCGATGGTCTCAACGCCGGCGGTCTGCTGCAACTGCAGCGCCAGGCCCAGGGAGTCGGTATGGGTGCGGGCGCTCCACCGGGGCTGGACGGCGATCAGCCCGATCCCGCGGGCCTGGAGCATGGCCGCTACCTGCTCCGCTTCTCCGGTCCGGCCGCCGGCCAGCGGGGTGATCGCCGCGCCGATCACGAAACTGCCCTGGGTGAGCTGCTCGGCCAGCGACCCCGCCAGCGGACCCGCGGTGACCGCCGCCCGCGAGCGGGCCTCGGCACGGGAGGCCACCTGAAGCCGGCCCGGCCCCGCGTCCCGGCGGGCACCACCATCCCGGACGGCCGAGACCGCCTCGGCTGCCGCCTTGATGTGCGCGGGCGTCGTGCCGCAGCAGCCGCCCACCAGGGTGACCCCGGCGTCGGCGAACCGGCGCAGGTACCGCGCGAAGTAGCCGCCGTCGATGGAGAACTCGAAGCTGCGCGGGCCGGTGCGCCGAGGCTGCCCGGCGTTCGGCTGGGCGCTGACCGGCACCGCCGAGTAGCGGATCAGGTCCTCGGCGACGGCCAGCATCCGCTGCGGGCCGATCGTGCAGTTGGTGCCGAGCATCGCCACCGGCAGCCCGGACAGCACTCCTGCGACCTCACGCGGGGTCTCCCCGCCGAGGGTGTGCGCGTCATCGGCGAACGTGGCCTGCGCGATCAGCGGCACGTCGGTCACCGAGGACGCTACGGAAACCGCCTCGACGAGCTCGTCGAGGTAGCCGAACGTCTCCAGGATCAGCAGGTCCACGCCGCCGTCGGCGACGAGGGCGACGATCTGCTCGCGCAGTACCTGCATCCGCTCACTGGCCCCGACACGGCGGCGCTGCAGGCCGGTGACGGCGGGCGAGACCGACCCGGCCACCAGGACGGGCCGGCCGGCGCGGTTCGCGGCTGCCCGCGCGATCCGTACGCCGGCCCGGTTGATCTCGTCGACCTTGTCAGGCAAGCCGTGGTCGCCGAGCCACAGCCGGTTCGCGCCGAACGTGTTCGTCTGGATGATGTCCGCGCCGGCGTCCAGGTAGCTGTCGTGCAGGGTGGATACCAGTCCAGGGTCGGAGAGGTTCACCTCCGGCAGCGACCGGTCGAGCGCGGCGCCCACCGCGTGCAGCAATGTGCCCATCGCGCCGTCGCAGACGAGGACGCGCTGACCTGACAGCAGATCTGAGACGCTGCTCACGAGTGCTCCCTGCCCGACTCGGCGGAGGTGGCCGGCTCGGGCAGGGCGTCCAGGATCTCCAGGGCCACCTGCGCGATCAGCCTGTCACGGTAGTTGTCCAGCTTGAGGCCGGTGATCTCCTCGATCCGCTTGATCCGGTAGGCCACCGTGTTCGGGTGGACGTGCAACAGCCGTGAGGCGCGCTGGGGGCTGTTGTTCTCCCGGAAGTAGCAGGCGAGGGTGGTGAGGTATTCAGACTTGTGCTCATGCTCGTGCTCGCTCAGCTTGCCGAGCACCTCGGCGGCGAACGACCGCAACTCGCCCATGTCAGGCACCTGCAGCAGCAGCCGGTGAATTCCCAGGTCCTCGAACGCGGCGACCGCCCCGGCCCGCCCTAGCCGCCACAGCGTCTGCGTAGTGCGGCGCGCCTGATCATAGGAACGGGCGATCTCGTGCGGGTCGCGGCAGGGACCGCCAATCCCGATGACGACCTTGGCGCCGGGGAACAGCTCGGCCAGCCGCGACAGGCAGGCCTGGCCGAGGCGGCGCGGGTCGGGCGTGGTGGCGGCCACCACGACCACCTCCGACTCGCGGGCCGACACGATCGCCTCCGGTGCCCGGGTCGTCATGAAGTGCTCGATGGACTCCCGGATCCGCTGCCTGAGGGCGTCGGCGTCGGTGGCCCTGGCAGGCGGGAGCTCGAAGGCGATCGCCGCCACCTGGTGCTGGCGGGTGGCGTCGTAGCCAAGGTGCGCGGCCCACCGGGCGGCGTCGTCGGCGTCCCGGCTCCGGCCAAGCAGCAGCCCCTCCACGAGGTCGTCGCGGACCCGTCGCGCGGCGGCGGCCACCACGCGCTCGCGGCCGAGTATGACCCCGCAGATCGTCGCGGCGTGCTCGGTCACCAGCAGCGACATGTCCTCGCTGAAGGTCTCCTCCGCCGGGTCGAGGGTGATCAGGTAGGACGGTACCTCGTCGCCCACCAGGATCGGTGCGACGATGATGGCGGGAATGCCGCCGACGTTCGGCAGCCGCAAGGCCCGCTGGCTGAGCCGGGAGGCTCGCAGCACCTGGCCAAGGCGGGGGTGGACGACCTGCTCGCGCACCAGCGCGGCGGCCTTCTCCGGCTCCAGGCCCGGTGAGGCCGCGGTCGTCACGTCCATGAGCTGGCTGACCACCGCGACGGTGGCCGACGCCCGCTCGGAGATGAGCTGCACGACCCCGGCGAGGTCAGCGTCCTGCATTGCCAGGCCTGACAGGTGGCGGTAGACGGTCACCAGCTCGCGCAGGACAGCGTTCTCCCGCTCGACGTCCCGCGAGCTGCCCGCGGGAGTCGGCGCGTCAAAGGGCCGCCCAGCGGCCGGCACGTTGTCCGGCATGTTCACAGCACTATACGTCGATGATTGGCCCGTTTCCTTGTGGTATCCCACAAAGGGAGCTTAACCCCCTTGTCCGGCGATGCAAGCCCGTGGCCAAAGAGCTGGCCTGGCACCAGGTCAGCGGACTGTGCCAGCCACAGCGGCGGCCCGCAGGCGCTGGGGTGCCCGCCGATGCGCGCGGGCCGCCGCGGCAGGACCGGGTGCCCATGATCGGCCGGCCGCGACAGCACCACGCCGGCCGTCGCTCCCGCTTCGCGGGCATCATGTGTCATCAGCACTTGACACAGGCATATCCTCCGCGCAAATAATCAGGCACTTTCATGGTGGAAAGGTGCCTGCGTTGCTTGAGTACCGAGATATCTACGCGGGGGGTCGTCTCGTCGGATCAGCTTCTCCCGACGTGATCACAATCATCAATCCAGCTACAGAAGAAATAGTCGGCGCCGTTCCGTCGGCCGTCAGCGCCGACGTCGACCGGGCCGTCCGCGCCGCGCGGCGTGCCTTCGACGACGGGCAGTGGGCCAGTTGCGAGCCGACGCGCCGCGCTGCCGCCCTCGAGCGACTTGCGATTGCCATCGAGGCCCGGACCGAGGACGCGGCCCGCCTCGTGACGGCCGAAATGGGCATGCCGATCGCCTACTCCCGGGAGAACAACGCTGCCACGCCGTGCGCGATCCTGCGGTACTACGCGGGCCTGGCGCGCACGCTCGGCACCGAGGAGACGCGGGAGGCGGTGAGCTTCGCAGGCGTGACCCTGGTCCGCCGCGAGGCCGGCGTTGCCGCCATCATCGCCAGCTGGAACTACCCGCTGATGCTGGCGCTGCACCAGCTCGCCCCGGCGCTGGCCGCCGGGTGCACGATCGTCTTGAAGCCGGCCGCGGCCACCAGCTTGTCGGCCTATATCCTGGCCGAGGCATTCGAGGCAGCTGAGTTCCCGCCGGGCGTGTTCAACCTCGTCACCGGGACCCACGAGACGGCCAGCATGCTGGCCCGCCACCCTGGGGTGGACACCGTGGCGTTCTCCGGTCCCACCGCGCAGGGCCGCCGGATCGCCGCCATCTGCGGTGCCGAGCTCAAGCCCGCGAGCCTGGAGCTTGGCGGGCAGGCCGCCGCCATCGTGCTCGACGACGCCGACCTCGACCAGACCGCCGCCAACCTGGGCTTCCTTTGCTTCGGCAACTCCGGTCAGACCTGCTTCGCGATGTCCAGGGTGCTGGTGCCCGAGCAGCGCCACGATGAGTTCGTCGGCGCCCTGTCCGCGCACGCCGCGCGGTTCGTGATCGGCGACCCGCTGGCGGAGGACACTACCATGGGCCCGCTCGCTTCCGCCCGCCGCCGCTCGGACGTGGAGAGCAGGGTGCGGGCCAGCGTCACGGGCGGCGCGCGGGTCGCCTCCGGCGGCAGGCGCCCCGCATCCCGGGTGCGTGGCTACTACTACGAGCCGACCGTGCTCGCCAACGTGACGCCTGCGATGCCTATCGCGCGCGATGAGATCTGCGGCCCGGTCGCGTCCGTGCTGTCCTACCGCGCAGAGGCTGAGGCCGTGTCCTTCGCGAACGACGGGTTCGGGCTGGCCGCCACCGTCTGGACACGGGACCCGCAGCGTGGCCTGGACATCGCCCGCCGCGCCAGGGTCGGCACCTTCGGCATCAACCTGTACGTGCCCGACATCGGCGCGCCGTGGGGCGGGCGCGGGATTAGCGGGCAGGGCGTCGCCTGTGGCCCGGAAGGCCTGGATTCCTACCTGACGACCAAGTCGGTGTTCCTCCCGCCGCAGCGAGCCAGTGAGGACGGGTAAATTATAGCATAAGGAGTGCGGATCCCAAGCTCAAATGGTTAGCGAGCATAATAGTTGCCATGGGACAACTATCTAGCCGCTACAAATGGGTTGCGCTGTCCAACACGACGCTGAGCATGACGATGGCGACCATCGACGCGTCGATCGTCATCGTGTCGATGCCGGCGATCTTCCGCGGCATCGGCCTGAATCCGCTCGCCCCTGGCAACACCACGTACCTGCTGTGGATGATCATCGGCTACCTGCTCGTGCAGTCGGTGGTGGTGGTCACCCTCGGCAGGCTGGGCGACATCTTCGGCCGGGTGCGCATCTACAACCTCGGGTTCGTGGTTTTCACCGCCGCGTCCGTCGCCCTGAGCCTCGACCCGTACACCGGCACCCATGGCGCGCTGTGGCTGATCGGCTTCCGCATGGTCCAAGCGTTTGGCGGCGCGATGTTCATGGCCAACAGCGCCGCCATCCTCACCGACGCGTTCCCCGCCAACCGGCGCGGCATGGCCCTCGGCGTCAACCAGGTCGCTGGCATCTCTGGCCAGTTCATCGGCCTGCTGCTCGGCGGCCTGCTCGCCCAGTGGGACTGGCGGCTGGTGTTTTGGATCAACGTGCCGTTCGGCCTGTTCGGCACCGTCTGGGCCTACGTCAGCCTGCGCGAGCTGGCCGTCACGCGCAAGGCGCGCATCGACTGGGTGGGGAACATCGTGTTCGCAGTCGGCGCCAGCCTGCTGCTGACCTCGATTACCTTCGGCATCCGTCCCTACGGCAACTCCCCGACCGCCTGGGGCGACCCGCTCGTCGACGCGGGCCTGGCCGGCGGCGCGGCGCTGCTGGTCTTCTTCTGCTTCATTGAGACGAAGATCACCGACCCGATGTTCCAGATGGGCCTGTTCCGCATCCGGGCGTTCTGGGCCGGGAACCTCGCCAGCTGGCTCGGTGCGATCGCCCGCGGCGGGCTGCAGTTCATGCTGGTCATCTGGCTGGCGGGGATCTGGCTGCCGCTGCACGGCTATGACTTCATCCAGACGCCGCTGTGGGCAGGCATCTACATGCTCCCGCTGACGGCCGGGTTCCTGATCGCCGGGCCGATCTCGGGGACGCTGAGCGACCGGTTCGGCGCCCGCCCGTTCGCCACCGGCGGCCTGCTGGTGGCCGCCTGCTGCTTCACCGGGCTGATGCTGCTGCCCATCAATTTCCCCTACCCCGTGTTCGCGCTGCTCATCTTCGGCAACGGCGTCGGCTCCGGGCTGTTCACCTCGCCGAACACCGCTGCCATCATGTCCAGCGTTCCCGCCTACCACCGGGGCGCGGCTTCGGGCATGCGCTCGACGTTCCAGAACTCCGGCATGTCGCTGTCGATCGGCATCTTCTTCTCGCTGTTGATCGCTGGGCTGGCGAACACCCTGCCCCGGACGCTCACCGCCGGGTTGGCCTCCCAGGGCGTCCCGCTCGCGACCGCGTCAACGATCGCGCACCTGCCACCGGTGTCGGTGGTCTTCTCAGCAATGCTCGGCTACAACCCCGTGCAGGACCTGCTCGGCCCGACCGGAGTGCTGTCCCGGCTGCCGGCCGCGAACGTCGCCACGCTGACCGGCAAGCAGTTCTTCCCCAGCCTCATCTCTGGCCCGTTCCACCACGGCCTGATGATCGTCTTCACCGCCGCCGCCATCATGTCAGTGACCGGGGCGATCGTGTCGATGCTGCGCGGAAAGCCGACGAAGCTGGACGAGCCAACCGCCGACGCGCCGTCCGGCCAGGATGCCGCCGTGCAAGAACAGGCTGGAACCGTTCGGTAAAATCAGTGGCGTGCCACGTTATGAGTACCGCTGCCGCGCCTGCGGCGACACGTTCGAGCTGACCCGCCCGATGAGCGAGTCCTCCGCGCCGTGCACCTGCCCGCAGGGGCACGGTGACACCGTCAAGCTGCTGTCCACGGTGGCAGTCTCCGGGATCGCCTCCAAGTCCGCACCCGCCACAGGCTTCGGAGGCGGAGCCGGCGGCGGGTGCTGCGGCGGCGCATGCGGCTGTAGCTAGCCCGGGGGACGACCCCCGGACCCGATACGGGCGCCTTAGGCGCCCTACTCGCCGACGCCTATCCTGGCGACTGTCGCGCGGGCCCACCGGGTGGTGGACACCAGGCCGAGCAGCAAGACGGCGTAGCCGCAGCCGGCCATGACCCACCAGCCAGAGCGGGCGGCGGGCAGGAACCCGCTTTGCATCGAGCCGCGCAGGGACGCGGCCAGGACCGAGCCGACGATCGCCACGCCAAGCGAGGTGCCGAGCTGGCGGCTGGCCGAGTTCATCCCTGAGGCAACACCGGCCTGGGACTTCGGCACGCCGGACATGAACGTGACGGTGATTGCCGAGCTCACCATCCCGACGCCCACGCCGAACAGCGCGTAGGTGATGACCAGGAACATCATGGTCGAGGAGCTGGTGAGCTGGGACAGCGCCGCGCTGGACAGGGTCAAGGCGGCGCCGGCGATCACCAGCGGGCCACGCGAGGAGCCCCTGGCCAGCATCCGGCCCGACAGCGGGGCGCACAGCGCCATCGCGCTTGGCATCGGCAATAGGGTCAGCCCTGCCCGGACGGCGCTGAACCCGCGCACGTCCTGCAAGTAGAGGGTGGTCAGGAACAAGAAGCCGGCGGTGGCCGCGATCGCGCAGATGGCGACCAGGTTGGCGCTGGCGAACGGGACGCTGCGGAAGAGCCGGAAGTCCAGCAGTGGCTCCGGGCGGCGCGGCTCGTAGGCGAGCAAGATCGCCAGCGCCGCGATGGACAGCGCAAAGAACGCGATGATCTTCGCTGACATCCAGCCGTAGTCCGGCCCCGAGATGATCGCGTAGGCGAGCGAGCCGAGCATCACGATGACCAGGAACTGACCGACCGGGTCGGCCCGGCGGCCCTTCGGCGCGCGCGAGTCGGGGACGAACAGCGCGGTCAGCGAGATCGCCGCGAGGCCCACGGGGATGTTGGCCCAGAAGATGCCCCGCCAGCCGACGGCGCCGACGAGGATGCCTCCGATCACCGGGCCAAGTGCCATTGACAGCCCGAACACCCCGTCCCACACGCCGATCGCCCGGGCCCGCTCGGCCGGCCTGGTGAACGTGTTGGTGATGATCCCGAGGGCGGGCGGGTTGAGCATCGACCCGCCAGCCCCCTGCAGCAGGCGGAACGCGATCAGCCAGCCCAGGCTCGGCGCGAGGCTGCACAGCCAGGACCCGAGGGTGAACAGGGACAGGCCGACCTGGAAGATGACGCGGCGGCCGATCCGGTCGGCGGCTGCCCCGGAGAACATCAGCAGGCTGGCCAGCACGATGGTGTAGCCGGCGATTGTCCACTGCAGGCCGGCGACGTTGGCGTGCAGCGACCGCCCGATTGACGGCAGCCCCACATTCACGATCGTGTTGTCCAGGCCGACCATGAACAGCGCGCTGCAGCAGACCGCAAGGACCAGCACACGCTGGCCCGACCCGATAGCCGGCAATTCAGTTACTGATTGTGACTGAATAGGCACTTGATGTAGTTGATCGTGGGCAGGGGTCGCCGTCCGCATCTGGCACCATCCGTGGGGTTCCGTTGCGCTATTACGGATATAACCTCGCACGGATGCACGCTGTAGTCAATAGGGTCACAGATAGTGCGCAAGAAATTCTCCCCGGCGTTCTGCCTGCACGCGGGCTTAGAGCAGTCTAAATTTGCCCTGTGCCAGAAGGGGGATACGTGAGCCGCAGGCTGCTGCAGCTCGTCATGCCGGTCTTCCCGGACCGTCGCTCGTTCCGCATCCATGATCCGGAGGTCGACCCGGACGCGCCAGGCGGCCCGCCGCCGCCAGTCGGCGCGCTCATCTCAGCCACCCGGGAGCAACTGTGGGTGGGGAGCCTGCAGCAAGACATCGACGTCCGCCTCGTGCTAGAGGAGTGGGACGGCCAGCCACTGCTGCCTGATGCCTGGGAAGAGGAAGGCAAGGCCCGGCTGTACCTGCGCGGCCAGCTGTCCATCGACATGGGCTCGGCGGGGACGGCGGTCGAGCGGTTGCGCCTGTCCGGAGGCGTCGGGAACTACGAGGTCCGGGTGTACGCACGCTACCGCGAGGCGGTCGTGCGCATGTACGAGGAGCTGTTCAACCAGCACCGTGACCCACTCAGCGACGACTTCCAGCGCGAGAAGCGCAAGCTGGAAGGGGTGGAGAGGTACCTCATCCAGCTCTGGCGCGACTCCTAGTTGCTTGGCGCGGCAGCACTGTTGTTCCTGGTGCCCGGCTTACCGCCGGAAACCAGGGACGTGGGATGGGAACGGGGAGCAGTGGGCGACTTCAGCGCCTGCGAGCGGAACGGGACCAGTACGTAGACCACGGTTGAGATGACGGCGATAAGGGCGATCAGGCAGGCCAGCATGATGACCCTCCCCCGCGGTGTCCGCAGCCCGGCCGCCGGGCTAGAGCGCCTGAACGAGGACAGCCGGGTCGCCAGTCCTGGGTCCTCAGCGGCAAGCCGCCGCTCAATCTCGGCGAGCATGCGCTGCTCGTCCATCGACAGCGCCATTGCGCCATACCTCCGCGTTCCGCGCGCCAGTGGGAACTTCCCCTAACTATCCCCCACGGAGTGAGCTTTATCCAATCGCTGCGAGATTGTTCCCGCTCGTTTTTAAAGCACTCACGTTCCTGTTGCACATTGTATTTGCGTCATGATCAGAAAGTAACTGAAGCATCGGTTCTTACCAAGCAAACGAACACATGTTTGCATCGATCGAACGATAGTTCTATGATGGCTCTCATGCGCTGGGACAACCTCCGGCTGGACGAGCCGACGACCGTCGACGGCTCCGTGCCGGATGCCTCCGTCCCCCTGTTCGCCCGCAACGCGGTGACCCGGACCTTCGACACCCCGGGCTTCCGTGGCATGACCTTCTACGAGGTCCACGCCAAGTCGATCGTCAGCCGCGTCCCGGAGACCTCGCGCATGCCCTTCCGCTGGACGATCAACCCCTACCGGGGATGTCAGCATTCGTGTATTTACTGCTTCGCGCGCAACACCCATACCTACCTCGACCTGGACGCGGGGCATGACTTTGACTCCAAGGTGGTCGTCAAGGTCAACGCGCCGCAACTGCTGCGGGCGAAGCTCGCGTCGCCGGGGTGGGCCGGGGAGCACATCGCGATGGGCACGAACGTCGACTGCTACCAGCGGGCCGAGGGGCGCTACCAGCTCATGCGCCCGATCATCGCGGCGCTGCGGGACGCGGCAAACCCGTTCTCGATCCTCACGAAGGGGACGCTCATCCTGCGCGACCTGGACCTGCTGCTGGAGGCCGCCCAGGTGACCGACGTGGGGCTGAACGTCTCGGCAGGGTTCGTCGACAAGGACCTGTGGCGGGCCATCGAGCCGGGTACCCCCGCGCCGCAGCGGCGCCTGGAGGCGTGCGCCACCCTGGGGGAGCACGGCCTGCGGTGCGGGGTCCTCATGGGGCCGGTGGTGCCCTACCTGTCGGACTCCCCCGCCCAGCTGGAGGCGGCCGTGCGGCAGGTGGCCGCGGCGGGCGCGGCGCACGTCACCCCGATCGTGCTGCACCTGAGGCCCGGAACGCGGGAATGGTTCCTGGGCTGGCTGCGGGAAACTCATCCGCGGCTGCTGCCGCGCTACGCCGAGCTCTATGGCCGGGGCGCGTACGCACCCCGGCCATATCAGGAGAAGATCATTGGCCAGGTCAGGGAACTGGCTCGCAAGTACGGTGTCGGGCGGCGGGGGGACCGGCAGCACGGAAATCCGCGCGGCATAATGACGGAGCCGCCTGCAAGGCCTTCCGTCACGGCCCCCGTCGCGCACGAGCAGCTGACCCTGCTATTACCAGGCAGCCTGCCGCCAAATAGCGCATCAGGTCCAGCGTGGTTACTGATGTTACTACAGTGACTCAGGAAAACAATGGCAACGCGCCGCTTGCGCCGTTCAGCGCCGCCGGGGCGAAGCGGGCACCGCCTGGCATGTTTGAAATCTTTCGATCTCTTTGCTTTACGCGCGCTGGAACCCCGGCGCCACGCCCCGTCCGGAGGGCGATGGTATCTCGCGAACGGGTGGCAGGAAATCGTTACCGGCGAGTATCGGACCATCTTTCGAGTTGCTAGGTATAGGTGATGTCACGTTATGGCGAGTTCGGTGGCACACCAGCGGTGGTGAGGGTGAGTATTGCCCTATGACGATTCCAGCGGAACTCATCGCCGAGAGCGCCGTTGACTTTCCCTGCCCGCCACTGGGGGCGGCAGAGCTTTCGAGCGCCGACGCGGAGCGCATGGCCACGATATTCAAGGCCCTCGCCGACCCGGTCCGACTCCGGCTCTTCTCTCGGCTAGCGGCGCACCAGAGCGGGGAAGCCTGCGTGTGCGACATCCAGAACGTGGGCGTCTCGCAGCCCACGGTCAGCCACCATCTCAAGAAACTCCGGGAGGCCGGACTCATTACCTCCGAGCGCCGCGGCACCTGGGTCTACTGCCGGGTGGCCCCTGGGGTGCTGTCCGCGATGGCGCGGATGCTCGCCCCGGAGGGCTAACCGCCCCGGTGTGACGCGCACCGCACTCCTCGGGGGGCTGCATGCAGTCGGCCGCATGGGCCGGGCCACTAAAATAGCCTTCCATGGTCATGGCAGCCAGCATCTATACCAGGATGGCCCCGTGGCGGGACTGAGCGTCGAGCGCCTGTCCGTGCGCACCACCGCCATCCCCGATCCCGCTGACCTGCTGGGCGCGATCCCCGCCCCGGCAGCGGTCCACGCCTGGGTCCGGCATGGGGCTGGCCTGGTCGGCTGGGGTGAGGCCGCCCAGGTGACGCTTCCGGCCGGAAACGACCGGTTCACCGCCGGGGAGAAGTGGCTGCGGGAGATCTTTGACGACGCCGAGGTACGCGACGAGGTAGGCGTCCTCGGGACGGGCCTGGTCGCGTTCGGCAGCTTCACGTTCGATGACTGCTCGGACGGCTCAGTGATGAGCGTGCCCCGGGTCGTGCTCGGCCGGGACGGCGCGGGGCTGGCCTGGCTCACGGCCATCACGCGGGCGGGCGATGCCGACAGCGAGGACGGCGCGCCGGGACAGCCCGCCGATCCCGGCGCCCTCCAGTGGCGGGACGGGGCGCTGCCCGGCCCGCGATGGGAACAGGCGGTCGCTGAGGCGGTGCGCCGGATCTCCCGGGGCGACCTGCGCAAGGTGGTGCTCGCCCGGGACGTGTACGCGACCGCGCAGCGCCCGATCGACCCGCGCACGCTGCTGCGCCGCCTGTCGGCACGGTATCCGGAGTGCTACACGTTCGCGTGCGCCGGACTCCTCGGCGCGACCCCGGAACTGCTGATCCGGCGAGAGGGCGATGAGGTGCGGTCCCTGGTGCTGGCCGGGACCATGCCCCGGGGCGGCTCAGCCGATGAGGACAGTCGGCTGGCTGCCGCGCTGCTGGCCTCGGCTAAGGAGGCCGAGGAGCACCGCTATGCTGCCGACTCGGTCCGCCAGGTGCTCGCGCCGCTGTGCCAGGCGCTCGACGTCTCCCCCGAGCCGGAGCTGCTCACGCTGCCCAACGTCCACCACCTTGGGACGCGCGTGGTGGGGCGACTGGCCACGGATCGTTCTGCCCTGGCGCTGGCGGCGGCCCTGCACCCGACAGCGGCGGTCGGCGGCGACCCGGGGGAGGTCGCGGTGGAGGTCATCCGCGAACTAGAGAACATGGACCGCGCCCGGTACGCCGGGCCAGTCGGCTGGATGGACGCCCACGGCAACGGCGAGTGGGGCATCGCGCTGCGCTGTGCCCACGTGGACGGGAACCAGGCACGGCTGTTCGCTGGATGCGGGATCGTCGCAGGCTCGGATCCGGCGGCGGAACTGGCTGAGACCATGTCCAAGCTCCGGCCAATGCGCAGTGCCCTCGAAGACAGCAGTCCCGTGGAAAAGCTCCCGTGATTGGACGTATCTGAGGGCAGGGGGGCAGCTCCTACCTGGGCGTTAGCATCTCCGGAATTTCTCGCATTAGGGGCTTTCATGGCACTTCGCGACAAGCTCGCCCAGCGGGCAGTGCCGTTCCTGGAACCTGGCGAGCAAATCCAGGCGATCTTCACCGCCCAGTCGGGAGCCTCACCGTACTGGGCTGTCCTCAGTACGTGGATCGTCTTGCTGACCCGTGGCTACGTCACCGTCGTGGTGACCGACCGGGCGATCGTCGTGCTCCGCAACGGCTGGCTCACCAGCACCCGGCCGCAGGGCCTGCTGGCCCGGCTACCCCGGCAGCCCCTCGGCGCTGCGGCCTAATTCCGTTGCGGGCCCGGGAGGCGTCCGTGAACAATGCTCTGCGTGAGCGCACCGCCGGCTGAGGGCGCCAGGGTCGCCTGGCGCGATGTTCCTGAAGATGTCCGTGAGGCGATTGAGCGGGTCTGCGGTGCCTGCGTGGTTGAGGCCCAGACCCAGCCGGGCGGCTTCAGCCCCGGAGTGGCGGCGCGAGTTCGCTGCGCCGATGAGACCCGGTGCTTTGTCAAGGCAGTATCGGCCGAGGCCAATCCCGACTCTCCCCGATTCCACCGCCGGGAAGCTCGCGTGCTCGCGGATCTCGACTCGCTGATCGCCGCTGGGCGGGTGCCCGCACCGCGATTGCGGGGACCGTAGACCTCAGGCCGTGTGCGTGCGAAAGCTCGCATCGCGTTCTCCTTCACGCATCGCGCAGGCGGAGTAGGAGGCCGCCGGCCAGGAGGGCTGCGGCGGCCCAGGCGGCGAGCACGCCGAGGCCGGCCCAGGGGCTGATCGGGAGGTGACTCAGCCCGGTGCTTGCCTGGATTTCCAGTCCGGCGGTCATCGGCGCGATCTGCTGCAGGTGCCGGTGCCAGCCGGGACTGGTGACGGCCAGGCCGAGGACCGGGAACAGGTACAGCAGGCCGAGCACGATCCCGATGGCCGTCGCGGCGTCCCGGACGGCGGTCGCGACGCCAAGGCTGAGCAGGGCGATCAGGGCGAGGTAGAGGACGGTCCCGGCGGTGGCGCGCAGCGCCACCGGGTCGGTGAGGGACAGGTCGGGGTAGCCGTGCGCTGGGGTGTAGCCCTGGCCGGGCAGGATCAGCCGTCCGGCCAGCAGCGAGCCACCGGCGGCGAGAACGGCAGCGGCCAGCTGCCAGGGTCGTGACGACGATCGCCTTGGCGGTCAGCATGACGGTCCTTCGGGGCACCGCGGCCAGGGTGGTGCGGATCATCCCGGTGGCGTACTCCCCGGTGACGGCCAGGACGGCGACGATGGCGACGACCGCCTGGCCGAGGTCGGTGCCGGTGAGGCTGAGCTGGGTGATGTCGGGGTGGCAGGCGACCGAGGACGTGCAGGACGTGGCCGCGGAGGCGCCGGCGCTGACGGCCACGGTGACCGCGATTGCGCCAAGCAGCAGCCATCCGGTGCCGGGCAGGGTGCGGACCTTGGCCCACTCGGCGCTCACGGCCCGGATCACGCGTCCCTCCGGCGCAGCAGGAACCCGGCCAGGCAGAGGGCAACCGCGGCCCAGGCGCACAGCACCGCGAGCCCGGCCCACGGCGGCAGCGGGTAGTAGCCGTACTGGGCTGTGTAGGTATTGCTGACCTGAGGGTAGGCGGGGAGGACCTGCTGGACAGCGAAGGCGGCGGCCGGGGTGACCCGCAGCAGCCAGTCCGCGGCCGTGCCGCGCAGGACCGCCATCGGGCCGGTGAAGAAGAAGGGCACGACCAGCAGCGCGATGGTGGCGGTGACCGGCCCGGCGCCGCTGCGCCAGATCACGCCCAGGGCCAGGGCGAAGACTGCGGCGATGGCGAGCAGCGCCGCGCTGCCGACTATCACCCGTGCCTCGGTGAGCCCGCCGACCGGGAAGATGACGCGCCCACTGCCGCGCAGCATGCGCTCGCCGAGCAGCACCGCGGCGGCCGATCCGGCCAGCCCGGCGGCGAAGGTGACCGCAGCGATCACGATCGCCTTGGCGGCCAGGACCTGGCCGCGGCGCGGGGCGGCGGCGAGCGTGGTGCGGATCAGGCCGCGCCGGTACTCGGCGGTGATGAACATCGTTCCTACCACGAGCGCCACGATCAGCCCGGCGAACACCCCGGTGATGCCGGCGTCAGCGGTGCTGCTAGCGCCCGCGGCGTTCCGCACGGCGGGCGCGATGTCACCGGATCCCTGGACCGTGAAGACCCCGCCGGCCTGGCTGTAGCCGCCGGGCAGCGGGCTGTACGCGGCGCCGGACCCGAAATCCTGGCCAGCCCACTGGCTGGCCGACTGGGTGCCCGACACGGTGACGTGGTCGAAGACGCCGCTGGCCAGGGTAGGGCCGGCGTTCTCGTCCGTGACCCAGTCTGGTGAGGTGACGAAGATGCCGGCCTGCACGGCCGTGGTCAGCCCGGGCAGGCGAGCGGTGCCAACCAGGGTCCAGTGCGTGCCGTCGGCGGAGTCGTACCCGGTGAGCGTGTCGCCGGAGCGGACCAGCCGCAGCCACCGCGGTGCGGCGGCGGACACGGCGCCGGGCAGGCCGGCGATGTCCTTGGTGTAGTCGTACTGCATCCGCACCCCGTGGCCGCCGGTGACCATCATCGCCGCGTAGGCCGAGCCCTGCCGCAGGCTCGCCTTGATGATGATGCCGGCCTTGGCCCACGACTGGAGCGCTGAGGTACCGCCCGCGATACCCGGCGTGGCCGAGCCATCCAGCGCCGTCAGCCGCGCGGTCACGGTGCCGTCGCCGGGCAGCGACTGGCGGACGAAGTAGAAGCTGTCGGTCACCATCTCGCCGCCCGGGCCAAGCGGTGGCACCGCGCAGGCGCCACCAATTGTCTGGCCATTCGGGAGGGTCTCGCCGCACGGCTGGCCGTGGGTGCCAGCCCCAGCCCAGATCCCGATCCCGACGGTCAGCAGCGCGCAGACCACCATGGCGATAACCCAGCCGCGGACCGTCACGAACTTGGTCCACTCGGCGTACAGCAGGGCGCCGAAGCCGGCCCGCTGGGTGGCGGGGCGTTCCGGCGTGACGATCGTGGCGGTCATCGGGTCTCCCCGGCGGTCGCGCGGAACTCCGCCGCGTCGCGGGTGAGCTCGAGGTAGGCCTCCTCGAGGGTGGCGCGGTGCGCCGACACCTCGGAGACCGGCACCGAGTGCTCGCTCAGCAGCGTGATGACCCGCCCGGCAGGCAGCCCGGAGACAGTGAGAGCGCCCGGCCCGTCAGCGGCCACGGCGGCACCCGCCCGCGCCAGCGTGGTGGTCGCCGCCTCTCGCGCGGTGCTGCGGACCGTAACCCGGTCACCGGAGACAGCCGTTAGCAAGTCGGCCACGGAAGCGTCGGCGATCACCTTGCCACGGCCGGCGATCACCACGTGGTCTGCGACATCCTGCAGCTCACCCATCAGGTGGCTGGACACCAGCACGGCCCGGCCCTGAGCGGCCAGCGAGGCCAGGAACCCGCGCATCCAGATGATGCCCTCGGGATCCATCCCGTTGAACGGCTCGTCCAGCATCAGGATCGGCGGGTCGCCCAGCAGCGCCGCGGCGATTCCCAGCCGCTGCCGCATGCCGAGGGAGTACCCGCCGGCCCGGCGCCGCGCCGCTTTGTCCAGGCCGACCTGCGCGATGACCTTATCGACACGGCTGCCGGGCAGGCCCTGGGACCGGGCCAGCCACAGCAGGTGGTTGCGGCCGGTGCGGCCGGGCTGCAGCGCGGACGCGTCAAGCAGCGACCCGATCGTGGTCAGCGGGCTGCGCAGCTCCTCGTAGCGCCGCCCGCCGACCAGCGCCTGGCCTGCGTCCGGCGCGTCCAGGCCCAAGATCACCCGCATCGTGGTCGACTTCCCGGCGCCGTTCGGGCCAACGAAACCGGTGACCTGCCCGGGCTGGACGGTAAATGACATCCCGTCCAGCGCCACGGTCCGCCCGAACCGCTTCCGCAGCCCGGTCACTTCGATCGTCTCTTCCATCGTCACGGTCCTCGTTAGTTAGTGAATATGCAGTTACAGTGAGTGACATACCTTGAGCAGCGAGTGGCCTGTCACGCCCATACGGACGATCTCCCTCACCTAATGCATGGCCATCAGGCTCACCGCTAGCGGCCGATCCCGCGTGCCGGCAGCCACTGTGGGCTGCCGGCACGCCGGGCGCAACCATCCGGGGTCAGGCCGTGGCAGGTCGGCCTTCGGCCCGGATGCCGCGAGCGGCGCTGACTACCGCGATGGCAGATGCCAGCAGCACGGCGGGCAGGTAGACAGCAAGCTGCCAGGCCTCGTGGTATCCCGCGTACGCAGGCGCCCACAGGTACAGGCCGACCGAGGCGACCATGCTGGCCACTGCCGCCAGTCCCATCGTCACCGCCGCCAGGACCGCCGCCCGGGCGGCCAGGACAACGACCGGGCCGTGCGGGCGGAGCCTGCGCAGCGCGAGGCCCGGCCCGGCCGCGGACACCGCGGCGGCGGCGAGCCCGAGGACCACCAGCGCCAGGAACCACCAAGGACCGACCATGCCGTTCGCCAGGTCCACCACGGACCTGGACTGCCACGGGACGACCGGGTGGCCGGGCGTGCGGACAAGGATGGCGACCGCGAGACTCACCGCGAGATAGCCGACAGACACGACAGCCGGCGCCAGCAGGCAGGCCACCTCCCTTCGGTGCCCGGCACCGCGGGCATCGCGGAGCATCAGCAGCCACAACCGCACCCCGCCACCGGCCACGGCCAGTACGGAGGCAATCAGGCAGCCGTCGAACGCCCAGTACGACCACTGGATCACCGGGTGCCGCGCCAGCGTCAGGCCCTGCGTCGACTCCTGCGCCTGGGCCAGCTGCACGAACACGGCCGCCATGCCCGCCGCCAGCGCCCACGCGACGCCTGCGGTCGCCAGGCTCGCCCGCATCCGCCCGGACCGGTCATGCAGGTGACGCGCCGGCCAGGCCCACGCGGGAACCGCATGCCAGGCCAGGCCGGCCGCGTCCCGCACGCCAGCTGCGGAATCGTCAAGCAGCGCCCGGACCTCATCGCCGTAACGGGCCCGCCATGCCGGCGGGTACAAGGCCAGCGCCGCACGGGCCAGGACGCCAGCTCCCCCTGCCCGGCGGGGCTGCCGGGCGCTCACGCGCCGACCCAGCCGTAGTTCGAGCGCAGCCGATGGCGCGCGACGGAGGCCACCTGGTGCATCCGCTGCGACTGCTCCGCCAGCTCGCGGGCACCGGCCGCGGTGAGCCGGTACGGGCGCCGCCGGTCGTCGGACTCAAGCGGCTCGATCAGCCCGCGCGACTCCAGCCGCGAGATCACCGCGTACAGCGTGCCCGCCGACAGTTGCACGCCCATCGTGTCCGCGATGTCCTGCGTGATCGCATACCCGTGCTTCGGGTCCTGCGCCAGGCTGGCCAGCACCAGCAACGGCGGATCGGCCCACCGGTCCAGCCGGTCTCTCATGTCAACCTCCACGCTTCGCTCGTCATGCTCACTCAGGACACGCTATACCGTCCTACGCTATACCGCAACACGGTATAGCTGGATGCGTAATAGTCGGTGCCGGGAGCCACCTGCGGCTCCCGGCACGCCATCCGCACGCCGCAAAGTCGCAGTCCACGACTTCCTCACCCTCACATGAGTGACGCCCGGACTGCCATATGGTGGCGGTACGCGCTGCAATGGCCGCGCGGGGTTACGCCCTCCGGGGGGGGAGGCTGACTGGCAGTGGCGGGGCTGCGACTTGATGTGCTGGGACTTGAGGTGCTGGGACTTGAGGTGCTGGGACGGAAACCACGGCCGATCCAGAGCCCGCAGTTCAGCCCAGGACGCAGGCGCGCCCGCCTGGCCCCTCGCGGCCACCAGATCGTAGCTGCGCCAGGAGCGTCTCGAGCGTGGCGGCCCCTGCCATGTCAGCGGCAATCGCCTGGGCGGCCGCCCGGTAGGAGCCGTCGGCGAGCACGGTCTCGATGGCGTCGCGGATGCGCGGCGCGTCCTGTCGGCTAAGTGGGCGACGGTGTCCACCGGAGTCCTCGCCGGTGCGGACCTGGACGCCCGCGCCGGCGCGGGTCACCGTGGGAGCATTGGCGAGCTGGTCGGCGAACAGTGGCACGACGACGAGGGGCACGCCGACGGCCAGGGTCCCGTAGGCCGTGCCTGACCCGCCGTGGCAGACCACCAGGCTGGCCTCGCCGAGGACATCGGCCTGGTCGACCCAGGCTTCTACGTGCACGTTGCCGGGCACGTCGGGCAGCCGGGACGGATCGAAGGCACGGCCAGTGGTCAGCAGAACCCGTGCGTCCAGCCCGGCGACCGCGTCGAGCACCGTGCGGTAGGCCTCCTCGGCGAGGGACATGTGGCCCAGGACGGTGCCGAAGCTCACGTATACGAGCGGGGCGCCGTTTCCGGGCCACCAGTCGGGCAGCGTCCTTTCCGGCCCCGCGGCAGGCTCGCGGTATCGCCAGGTGTCAGGGAAGGGCGACGGATCGAGGGCGGCCGGGAACCGCGTCAGGTACGGCGACCGGCGCAGCTCGTCGGTGATTCCCTCGCGGTGTTCCTCCAGTGCGGGCGCGGCGGTGGCGATCGAGTTCCACTCGACCTCGGCGAGGCTGATCGCCACCTGCGGCGCTGGGACACCCAGTCGCGCCGCGACCACGGCCGAGGCGTACTCGCAAGGATCACGCAAGATCACGTCGGGCCGCCAGTCCCGCACCGCCTGCTCCATCGACGCAAGCATCGCCGTCGCCGCCAGCCGGCCGAACAGCTCCCGGTTGCCGAGCACTGCCGCCTCATGCGGCGGCGCGACCGGAAGCCGCTCCCGGATGGGCCGCACCTGCTCCTCGGACGGCTCCCCGCCCGTCAGGAAGGGATGCCCCGTCGCCCGGACCATGTCCATCAGGCCCGGAGGGCCGACCACCAGCGTCTCCCCGCCACCGCGCAGTGCCTCATCGAGGAATGGCACTAGCGGCCGGAGATGACCAGCCCCACCAAGCGAGCAGGCAGCCAGGATACGCACTTGGCAAGGATACGCACGCGATTCACTACGGCACGACATCGCGCGAAAACCTGGAAAACGGAACGATGTTCCGATATGTTAGGCGGAGCAATGTTCCGCTTGACCATAATGCCATGCCGGACGGCCAGCGGCCAAGTTCCGGTGGCCTCGGCAGCCCACCCGCGACGGAGGAACCCGATGACCCACACCACCCGGCCTCGTTTCGGGATAGCCACCGCCCCGATGCAGGTTGACTACGCCGACATCCTGCGGGTATGGCAGGAGGCGGACACGATCCCGCAGATCGAGCATGCCTGGCTGTTCGACCACCTCATGCCGATCGCCGGAGACCCAAACGGGCCGATTTACGAAGGCTGGACGCTTCTGTCGGCCCTCGCCGCCCAGACGCAGCGGCTGCGCCTGGGCCTGCTCGTGACCAGCAACCGGTTCCGGCCACCCGCGATGCTGGCCAAGATCGCCGCTACTGTCGACGTCGTGTCCGGCGGACGGCTCGAGTTCGGCATCGGAGCGGGCGCACGAACCGACATCCCCTGGGCCGGCGGGAGTACGACATGCACGGTTTGCCCTACCTGGACGCCCGCCAAGCGGTGGGCAGCCTCGCCGAGGCGTGCACGGTCATCCGGCGACTCTGGGCCGAGGAAGAGCCGTTCGACTTCCACGGCACCTACCTCAACCTCACCGGAGCGTTCTGCAACCCCAAGCCCGTCCAGCTCCCCCATCCGCCCATCCTCATCGGCGGGCGCTCCGCCGCGACGCTGCGCGTGGTCGCCGAGCACGCCGACATATGGAACTTGCCCGGCGGCATCGACGACGTCGTGCGTCGCGGCGCGCTGCTGGATCGCTTCTGCGCCGAGATCGGCCGCGACCCGGCGTCAATCACCCGCTCGATCCCGCTGCCAGTGTCCTACGACAACCCCGGCACTACCCGGGAAGCGGTCGGCCAGGCCATCGCCGCGGGCTTCCAGCACATCGTCTTGTCGTTGCCAGCGCCCTACCCCGCCAACGTCGCACAGTGGATCGCAAAGGAGATCATCACCGCGTAGGTAAGTCCGCTCACCTGTTCAACCACTACTCGCTGCTCGCCACCGCCAACCAACTACTGCACCCGCCAAAGCTGGGCCAATCGCACGAGCTCTGGGCTCGCGTCCGCTTCCCCGGCCGAGGCTTAGGAGGTGATCATGACCGGCGATCAGTCCGGCTTGGTATGCGGACTCAGGCGGGGGGAACGCTGGAGCCATGCCTGACTACGGACACCCGCTTCGCTTCGGTTCCTTCATCAGCCCGGTGAACTCTCCGCCATCCGCGCCAGTGCGCCTGGCGGTGCTCAGCGAGGAGCTCGGGTACGACCTGGTGACCTTCCAGGATCATCCGTACCAGGCGTCGTTCCTGGACACGTGGACGCTGCTGTCATGGGCGGGCGCGCAGACCGAACGGATTGCCCTGTCGGGCAACGTGCTCAACCTGCCGCTGCGCCAGCCAGCGGTCCTCGCGCGTTCGGCGGCGAGCCTCGACCTGCTGTCGGGAGGGAGGGTGAGCCTGGGCATCGGTGCCGGCGGGTTCTGGGACGCGATCGAGGCGATGGGCGGGCGCCGACTGACGCCCGCGCAGAGCGTGGACGCCCTCGATGAGGCGATCGACGTGATCCGGGGCATCTGGGACGCCGCCGAGCGGCGACCGCTGCGCGTCGAGGGCGACTACTACCGCGTCGCCGGCGCCAAGCGCGGTCCCGCGCCGGCGCACGAGATCCCGGTCTGGATAGGCGCGTACAAGCCGCGCATGCTGGGATTGGTCGGCCGCAAGGCCGACGGCTGGCTGCCGTCGCTGTCGTACCTGCAGCCCGGGGACCTGCAACGCGACAACCGCCTCATCGACGACGCCGCCACGGCGGCGGGCCGCGACCCACGGGAGATCACCCGGCTGCTGAACATTACCCCGCGCGAGGGCGCCGAGGACCTCGCGCGACTGGCGCTGGAGGACGGAATCAGCACCTTCATCGTTATGGGCGACGACCCGGACGGGCTGCGGCACTTCGCCGGGCAGATCGCGCCCGCCGTGCGCGAGCAGGTCGATCGCGACCGCGCCCAGCGCGGCACCCAGTCCCTAGGCCGGGTGCGGAACTCGACCGCACTGTCCAAGCGCCGGCCCGGCATCGACTATGACGGGCTCCCGGTGTCCCTGGCGCCGGGCGCGGTGGAGCCCGGTGATGCCGGGTACGTCAGGTACACCTCCGGCTACATGCGTGGCGGCGCGCCAGGCCTCGTCCTACGTCCGCAGATGGTCGACCAGGTGCGCGACGCGGTCGCGGTCGCGACCCGGCACAGGAATGTCCCGCTCGGGATCTTCAGCGCCGGCCACGGCCTGTCCGGCCGATCCCTGAACAACGGCGGACTCGTCATCGACGTTGGCGCGCTGAACGCGATCGAGGTGCTCGACGCCGAGGCTGGCCGGGTGCGGGTCGGCCCCGGTGCCCGGTGGACCGACGTGGCCGACGCGCTCGTCCCGCGCGGACTGGCCATCACCAGCGGCGACTACGGCGGCGTGGGCGTCGGCGGGCTGGCCACCGCCGGCGGCATCGGCTGGCTCGCCCGCTCCCGCGGCCTGACCATCGACCACCTGCGCGGAGTCGATGTCGTCCTGGCCGACGGCACCCTGGCTCGCGCCAGCGCGGCGGAGAACCCGGAGCTGTTCTGGGCCATGCGCGGCGCGGGCGCCAACTTCGGCATCGCCGTCTCCTTCGACTTCGAGGCCGCCCGTGTGGGGGAGGTCGCGTTCGCCCAGCTGGCCTTCGACGCCACCGACACGGCGGGATTCCTGCACCGGTGGGGAGCGGCGATCGAGGCGGCTGACCGTAGCGTCACCGGGGAGGTCGTCCTCGGCGGGCGCCAAGGCGGGCGGCAGTACGCCCAGGCGATGCTGGTCGTCGACTCCGACGACCCTGACATTATCGTCAGGCGGTTGCAGCCCATCGCTGACATCGCCCCGCTGCTCGACCAGGCAGTCTCGCTGAGCAGCTACGACCAGATCATGCGGCTCATGCTCAGCGACGCGCCGCAGCAGGGCCGGGGCGAGCCGCACTCGCACTCCGGGAACCTTCGCCACCTTACCCCCGCGTTCGCGCAGGACGCCGCCGCGCTGCTCGCCGCCGGAGCCTCCTACTTCTTCCAGATCCGCGCCGTCGGCGGGGCGGTGTCCGACGTTCCCTCGACGGCGACCGCGTACGCGTGGCGGGAGGCGAACTTCTCCATCGCGGCCTTCGGCACCCGATCCTCCGGACTCGACCACTGGTGGGACAAGCTCCTGCCGCACATGGAGGGCCTGTACCCCAGCTTCGAGTCCGCGGTAGGCCCCCAGGTGCTCGCGCGCGCGTTCCCGCCCGAGCACCTGACCAGGCTCAGAGCGCTGAAGCGGCGCTACGACCCCACCGGGCTGTTCCGCGACAACTTCTTCATCGCCCCAGGCACCCTCGACAGCGCGGCCTGACGCTTGTGCGCGCCGCTACAGGGCCTCCAGGTCGGCGATCCTCAGGGACAGCTAACTGGCGCATTATGTAAGTGACAGTAGGTGTCACTTACACTTAGTGCTAGTATCTGCCCCGTGTGACGTTCGTTAACAGATCGGATGAGCTCGGCGCGCTCCGCTCATGGTGGGAGCGTCCGGCCGCGCGGCCGGCGCTCGTCTGGGGCCGACGCCGCGTCGGGAAGACGGCCTTGCTCCAGCATTTCGCGACGCAGATGGGCGCGCCAGTCGTCTTCCACACGGGTACCGGCGAAGCAGCACAGTCGGAGATCGCCAGTCTCTGCCGGCAGACTGCGTACGCACTGCCAGACCGGCATCGTGATCTGGCCGTCGAACCCTACAGCGAGTGGCGGGACATCCTTTAATACCTCGCGCGGGCGGCGCAGGAATCACCTGTGCTGCTGGTGCTTGACGAGTTCCCCGAGCTCATCGCGTCATCTCCCGCCCTGCCTGGAACGCTCCGCGCCTTCCTGGACCGGATCCACGGGCACACCCAGCTGAAGTTCATTCTGTCCGGCTCGGCAATCCGGACGATTGACGAGATGCGCCAGTACCGTGCGCCGCTGTACGGGCGGTTTGACCTCACGCCGCAACTGCACCCGTTCCGGCCACACGAGGCAGCTCTCAGGCTGCCCGGCCTAGGGGCAGCCGACCGAGCACGGGTATGGGGAATCTGCGGTGGCACGCCGCTGTACCTCTCCTGGTGGAATCAGTCGGCCTCCATTTCGGACAACTTGCATGACCTGGCTGGCCGTCCGGGAGCGCCGTTGCTTACGGAGGGCCAGCTTGTCATGGCCACCGAAGTAGGAGCGGGCGAGCACACGATGGCCGTCCTTACCGCGATCGCGGCAGGCCGAACTAAGCACAGCGAGATCAAGGACGCAATCGACGCCGACCCCTCGCGGACCCTGGAACGCCTCATCGAGTTGCGGATCATCGAGCGAATGCTCCCGGTGACCGAGCAGGGAACCCGCACGCGGCGTCGCATCTACCGGATCACGGACAACTACCTCGCGTTCTACCTCGGCACGCTGACCAGGTTCCGCGCCGAGATCGAGCGCGGCCTCGGCAAGTCCATCATCGGACCCCTGGCGGCCTGGCTGGACGAGCACATGGGCCCGGTGTACGAGGAGGCATTCCGCGAGCACCTGCGGCGGATGGCCAAAGCCGGTGACCTCGGCCAAGACATCGTCGCCATCGGCTCCTGGTGGAGCGATGACAGCCAGCAGAAGATCGACGCCGTGGTGCTCGCCGAGCAAGGACTCACCCGCGTCCTGGTCCTCGCCGGCGAGTCCAAGTGGCGCGCCACGGTGGACGCCCGCAGCATCAAGGCCGGACTCATGCGCAAGGCCGCCGTCCTCACCGAGAACACGGAAAGCCTCAAGTACGCGGTCTGCGCCCGCGACGCCGTGGACCGCCCCGACGACGACACCCTGGCAGTGACCGCCAGCAACATCTTCGATGCGTAGGACACGATGAGTCGGCTCAGCGAACCATCATCTCGGCCTCCCCATCCCCGCTCAGGCCCCCGATGCCGAACGGACCCGCAGATCCCCTCCCACCGAAGCGGACTCGGGCACCCTCGCCACTGCGCTCTCTGCCCGCCTGAACTGCGCCGTCCTCGCCATTCGCTGGGCTCCGCCCTCTCCGGCCTCATCGCGGAGCTCTCGCCCGACCCGGACACCACTGAGCAGGCACTCCGCGACCTCATCGCGCAGGCCCAGGAACTCGCAGTCGCGCCCCCGACCGAGGCCAGCCCCGACCCGGTGGCCTGAGACGACGAAGCCCCCGGTGATCCTGAGACCGCCGAGGGCTGCCGTGCTCGTCTGGGTGCTACAGCGACTTGGCCAGTTCTCGCCACTGGGCTGGGGCCAGCACCAGCATCCCGCCGTCGGGGTCCTTGCTGTCGCGGATCGCGCGGCCGCCGTCGGGCAGTGCCGCGACCTCAACGCAGTTGTCCCCGTTCCCGCTTGAGTATGAGGATTTATGCCAATCCAGAGAAATAGCGCTCACGCTAGGTCGCTCCTCAATTTTCGCAAGAACTCTATCGATTCCCGGGGCGACAAAGCGGATGCTCGAATCATGTTGATGTCGTTAATTCTCTCCAACACTTCCGCTTGATCCTCGATCAGCCGACCACCACGGTTCGCCTCAGTATACCCTACTGACGGCGCATCCGAGAATTCAAATGCCGTAATTGGTCCAGCGAGGGCTCGCCCGTCCCACCCTGCTCCGCGCCCATTCCACTCGGTTCCACAGCCATCGCGATCACTCCCACCATGTTCGCATCATGTTCTAGGTACTACAAGCCATCCTGCGCAATCCAGAAACGCAGCTCACAATACCTTCAAAGGTAGCGCTGTTCGTGCATGCTGGCTACACGCTTTCGGGTCCGCGAGCAATCGGGACTGTAGTGGGCATCTACCGTCCACGGGGCCCGGAGGCGCTAATCATCCCCGGGTGGAGGCTTGGCAATGCGGACGATGTGGGAATGGAACGCCGGGTCGCGCTGGCGCGGGGTCAGCGACACGCACTGGCGTATGCCGAATCGCACCTGGCGGTCGGCGAGACGGCACGTGTCGAGAAGGTGGTTTCCTCATGCGGGCACAGCAGCCCGCTCGGTACCGGATGGACAGCCACCTGTGCTGAGGGTGTGCCCATTGAGTGGGTACCGTTCCGAATGATGCCATGATTCTGCTTCTTTAATCCAGCTGAAACTCTCAACGAAAGGTAATGCCATGATCGCCGCGCGATGCTCATGTGGCTTCACGGAACTCGCGGACGAGGAGATGACCGATCACCTTGAGCTTGTCTTCGAGCCTGCGGACAGCAGGGGGAATGACGGCTTGGTCCACGAGGAACTGGGCCGCCTGACGTGCTTGTGCGGGCTGGTCGCCATCACGACCGAAGAACTTGATGAGCATTTTATCAAGGTCTTCACACCGGATAACGCGACCGGTTGGGACGGCAATCGGCACGAGGCCGTCGATGCAGGCTAAACTTTCCTGGCCCCCTGGGCTACTGGGCACGCTATCCGGGATGCGGCCTGCCCGAGGCGGTGCGGGATGCTGCCCTCCGTCAGGAACCGGGTCCGTGCACACACCGCCTTCAACCTCAATGAGTCAGGCTCGCCGGGCTTGGTTACCGTACGCGCTGGAGCCGGTTTTTGAGCTTCATGTCCGTTTCGGTTCCGGCGGGCGGTAGGCGGTACTGCCCGGTGTGCCCGGGGCGGCACCGGCTTCCACCTGGCCGGAATGCGTCTCCTTCCGTATCGACGGGACAGTTAGCGCTGGTCAGCTGGGTGCGGGGAGGGCGCGGAGCCGGTTCCAGCAGGTGATGAAGGCGTCCTTCCATGGCCAGTCCGGGCTGATCTTGAGTATCTGCTTGCGGGCGTGGCGGGTCAGGCGGGCGGGGATGCTCCAGATCCGGTAGCGGAGCGTGCCCGGCTCTGCGTCCCGCAGGCCGGGCTGGTCGTGGAAGCCGAGGAGGCGGGCCCAGGCGGTGAGGTCGGCGGCGAGGTTCGCGGCGAGGGCCCAGCCTTTGTTGACCTGCCAGGCCTTCGACGGGAGGTTCCGCAGCCCCATGGCTTTCGCGGTGCGGACGCCGTCGGTCTCGACGGTGGCATGGTCGCGCTGCAGCACGTCGATGAACTGGGGATGGTGACTGCCGGGAACGCCCTCCATCCCGGTGTCCGGGACATTCGTGCAGGTGACGGAGTACTTCCAGCCGGTCTTTTTCTCGTAGGCGGTCATGTTCTTCTTGTGGCGGCGCGAGGGCTTCACGCGGCGGGCGATCCAGCGCAGCCCGTCCGGCCAGTTCTCCGCCCTGCTCATCAGGCCGGTGATCTCGGCGATGTCCTTGTCCTCCTCGGGGCTGCCGTCCTGGCGGACGCCGGGCTTCCATGCGCCGTCCGGGACGGCCGCGATGGCGGCCTCGTCGCTTGCGGTGATCATCCAGCCGCAGGTGAACAGCACGGTCCTGCGCGGGGAGGACAGCGTGAGCAGGTGCTTTACCAGGTCGTGGCTGGCGCCGGCCCCGTCTATCCGGATCATGACCCTGCGCCGGAACCTCGCGGGAACCTGCTTCAGTGCCCGGCCCAGCACTTCCTTGTGATCAGTGAAGGTGTTCGAGCCGGCGTTGCCGGGGCGCAGCAGCATGTCCAGGCACTCTCGCGTGTTCATGCACCAGGCCGCCAGTGGGTGGAAGCCGAACCCCATCTTCCACGTGGGAGCTGCGCACTGCTTATCCGAATGGGCGGTGATCAGGGTGCCGTCCATGTCGATGAACAGCCACCCGGCCAGGGACTTGCCCGCGATCTCCAGCCAGGGGAACCCGCCCGCCGCCTCGATCTGCTCCCACACGTGCTTCCGGATCCTGGCCCTGGCCTGCGCTATTCGTGTCAGCATACGGTCAGAGGCCAGGTCCAGGACACGGCGGACCGTGGACGCCGACGGCGCCGGGCCGAGCACCGGCCCCAGTTGCCCCAGGATCGCTATGTCGGCCATCGCGGTGGCGCCCAGCGCGATGGCGATCGCCGTCGAGACCAGCACCATTCCCCGGCTGAGCAGCGGAGACGCGCTCTTCAGCGTCAGCGCCCCGTCCAGGGCCGCGGTCAGGCCGCACTGATCGGCGAGCTTCCGCAGCAAGATCCCGCCGCCATGGCCGACCAGGCCGTTCCCGCCGGCAGTGACCTCCAGGGCATGATCCCAGGACATATCCTTCATCGCGAAGAGCGCTCCAGTTCCAGGGCTTACGTGGCGTGGTAACCCGTAATCTCCCAGGGCCAGGGCGCTCTTCGCCTGCCAAAGACCACAAACCGCAGGAGGGGGACGGCCGCTGCGCGGCCGTCCCCCCTCCTCATCTCGCCAGGCTACGGATAGTCCCGCACCTATAAGGTGAAGCTTCCCAGGACCCGGAACGAGGCAGAATCCCAGCTCACAGACCCAAGCAAGAACCTGAAACGCTCATCGCTGAATTGCGGAGGTCAATCAGGCTCTCCTATAGCGTGGCCTCATGGCTACTCCTCACGGGTTCCGGTTTTCCACCAACATCTTCGGGCTGACGTCGCGGGCGGACTTCATCGCCCACTGCCAGCGGGCCGAGGATCTTGGGTACGACACGCTCTTCGCTGCCGATCACCTGGGGAGCACCGCTCCGTTCCAGATGCTGGCCGCCGCCGCTGCGGCCACGAGCCGGCTGCGGCTAGGGACACTGGTCCTCAACGCGGGGTTCTGGAACCCCGCGTTGCTCGCGCGGGAGATCATCACCGCGGACATCTTGACCGAGGGCCGGCTGGAGGTTGGCCTCGGGTCTGGGTACATGAAGTGGGAGTTCGATGAGGCCAAGATTGCCTGGGAGGGGTTCGCAGCGCGGGCCGACAGGCTACAGGCAACAGTCGAGGAAATCGGGCGGATCTTCGCGGCTGGCGGGTACCAGCAGCGCCGCGCGCAGGAGGAGCATTTCGGCCTGTCGCCGTTGCGGCCCGTGCAGAAGACCGGGTTCGGCGGGTACGGGCCACCGCTGCTGGTCGCGGGTACCGGTGAGCGGGTGCTGCGGGTCGCCGCGCGGAACGCGGACATCATCGGAATCGCCGGTGGCAAGCAGGCCAAGGGGCGGCCGCCAGGCGCCCTGCGGATGTGCACCGCGCAGGAGACCGACGACGTGGTCGGGTTCGCCAGAGCCAAGGCAGGCGATCGCGCGGACGCGGTTGAGTGGAACGTCCTGGTCCAGTTCGTCAAGGTGACCGGCAACCGTCTCGCCGCCGCCGAGAAGTTCGTGACGGAGGAAGGCGAGACGATGTCGGCCGAAGAGTTCCTCCAGACGCCTTTCGTCCTGCTCGGGACGGTGGACGAGATCGCGGCGCAGATCGCCCGGAACCGGGACCGGTACGGGTTCACCTACTACACCGTGCACGCCCCGTTCGCCGAGGAGTTCGCCCCGGTCATCCAGCGAGTCCGTTCTCTTACCAGTGGACAGTAGCGGCCATGCGGGTCCGGTGGCTGACGATCTTCCTCGACTTTCCTCCTCGCGGCTACGACGCGGGTGTGGCGTTCTGGCGGGAGGTGACCGGTAGCGGGCTGTCGGCATTGCGAGGGGCAGGCCAGGAGTTCGCGACGCTGCTGCCACCGTCCGGCGATCCGTGGCTGCGGGTGCAGCGGGTCGCGTCCGGTCCCGGCGGCTGCCATCTCGACCTGCACGTCGATGCCTCCGCGCAGGCACTCGACGACGCGGCGGCCGAGGCGGTCGCCCTCGGCGCGATCGTGCGTCATCGCGAGGATGGCCTGGTCGTGGCGAACAGTCCCGGCGGGTTCCCGTTCTGCCTAGTGAACTGGAGGGGTGAGGCCATGCTGCCCGAGCGGTCCTCACTGCGTGGCAGCGGCCTCGCGGACCAGCTGTCCCTGGACGTGCCGCCGGAGGACTTCGCCAGGGAGGCGGAGTTCTGGGCCGGGCTGCTGGGGCTCGCTGTGCGGCATGGCGTCGGGGGGCGACCCGAGTTCGCTTACCTGGGACGGAGGGATGGGTGCGTTCGGCTCGTGGTGCAGCGAAGGGACGAGGCGGGACCGGGAGCGCGCGTGGCCGGGCACGTGGACGTCGTGTGCAGCGATCTTGCCGAGGCGACCCGGCGGCACGTGGCCGCCGGCGCGCGGGTCCGCGCCGAGCTCAGGTGGTGGACGGTGCTGACCGACCCGGCCGACCGCGACTACTGCCTCGTCGCCGCAGGCCGCAGCGCCCGGTCCCTGCTTGATGCCGGCATCGGCTGACGGGAACTGCCCCGGTGGTGCCATCGAGCTCGCTGGCGAACTGGCTCGCCGGCGCCAGCGACTTCGCGGGCAGTTAGCTCGCCGGCACCACGCAGCCCCTTAAGGGACCTCGCCGGCGCCAGCGACCTGAATCGGTTGCGACTCATATGCGCCATCGAGCTCGCAGGCCATCGAGCTCGCAGGCCATCGAGCTCACAGGCGCCATCGAGCTCGCAGGCCATCGAGGCTCACAGGCGCCAGCGGGCGGGCCGGACAGTTACCCCCACCGGGGTATCGCGAAGGCTAGGCCGATGGCGCGCTGGCGTCCAGCCAGGCCGCGATGGCGCGATCCAGGGTCGGCATCGGCAGCGAGCCGTGGTCCAGGACGGCGGAGTGGAAGGCAGGCAGGGAGAACGCGGGGCCAAGGCGCCGGCGGGCCTGCTCGCGCAGGCGCTCGATCTCCAGCTTGCCAGTAAGGTAGGCCAGCGCCTGCCCGGGCATGACGATGTACCGGTCGATCTCGCTGGCCATGAACTGCGGCGGCATGGGGACATGGTCAACGGCGTACGCGGCAGCCTGTTCGCGGCTCCAGCCCAGCGCGTGGATGCCGGTGTCGACGACCAGCCGGACCGCGCGCATCAGCGACGCGCTGATCGCGCCGAGCAGGCCGCGCTCGTCGGCATACAGGCCAGCCTCCTCGGCGAGCTGCTCCGCGTACAGGCCCCAGCCCTCGGAGAACACCGCCAGGCTCCGCTGGCGCTGCAGCGCCGGCAGGTCGCCCAGCAGCTGCAGCCGGGAAAGCTGCAGGTGGTGACCGGGCACCGCCTCATGGAAGGCGACGACGTCAAGGTCCCAGCCAGTGCCCGCCGTAGGCCGCAGGGTGTTGAACCAGAACGTGCCAGGCCTGCCGCCGTCCAGGCGCGGCGGGGTGTAGTGGGGTGCCGCGCCGCTCATCGCCACAACCTCTGGCATCGGCGTCACCGCGCACGGCGGTGGCAGCGGGGCGGGGAAGAACTGCGGTGCCCGCTCCTCGGCCCGCGCGACGGCCTGCTGGGCGCGGCGAACCGCCTCGGCCGGATCCAGCTTCCCGGCCGAGTCCCGCAGCGCGGCGAACACCGCCTCCCGGCCGGACAGCCCGAGTCGCGCGCCCAGTTCCACAGCGCGGGCCTCCAGCGCCGCCACATGATCGAGCCCGGTCTGGTGCAGTTCCCGGGCGGTCAGCGGCAGGGTTGTGTAGACGCGGATGGCGCGGGCGTAGTCGGCGTCTCCGCCTGGCAGCCAGCGAAGCCCCGCCTGGTCGTCGGGCCGCGCCTGGGCGAGCAGCTTACGGACGGTGGCCAGCCATCGCTGCAGGGCCGGGTGGATGACGTCCGCCACCGCTGCCCGGCGCTCGGCGTCCCACTGCGCCCCCCGGTCCCAGTCCTGCGGTGGCCGCGGGGACAGGACAGGGCTGCTGTCAGCGGCGGCCAGCACCGCCTCAGCCCAGCCCGCGGCCTGCTCCGCGAGAGACGCCACCGGCAGCCTTCCCTTGCCCGCGCCAGCTTGCAGCCGCTCGGTGATCTGGTCGAGCCAAGTGCCGCTGCCCCGCAGCCGGGTCAGGTAGGCCTCTGCCGCGTCCGTGTTCACCAGGACGGTGCGGGCCGCGACCGCCAGCAGGAGCGCGGGACCGCCATAGTGCATCGCGGTGACGGTGTGCTCGTCGCTCGCCATGTCAACGACGTCGACCTCCTGGCTGGCCGCCTGCGCCACGCAGTCAAGCGTGACAGCCTCCGCCACCGTCAGCTGGCCTTGGTCGCGGGCGGCAGCCTGCCGCAGGGCCTGCGCCTGCCGCAGGAACTCCTGCGCCTCGGCGCGCCAGGCATGCTGGCCCGCCTCGCTGTCATCGGGAAGCAGGTGGTCGTAACCGGGGATGCCGTACGAGGTCGCGGCGAACGGGTTGGCCCGCAGCCACTGCTCGTGGAACCGGTCGGCCAGGTCATGTGCAGGGGTCGTGGAACCTGAGGTCATGGAACCTTCCCGCGGTCTTGGGGAGCGTGCTTGATGCAGTAGTCGGGCGAATCCTAGAGCCTGCGGCCGTCGCTGGACCACTCCTGGGCCACCCAGCACCAGGCATTCGACAGCGGCAAGACGGACAGCTGCCAGCATCGGCAACTGGGCGACGGTGTCCGTCCCGTCGGCCGACCCACCTGATCCCTTAGGACAGGAACGGCCCGGACGCGATGCGGCGGTGTCCGGGCCGTTCCTGTCCTCCTAGTGCCGCCTGCTAGTGCCGCCTGGCTGCTAGACGCTGTAGCCAGGAATGCCGGTGCCCGCCACCGTGACGCGGACGTGGAGGTAGACCGGTCCCTTCTTGGCGCACGCGCTGAAAGTGAAGGGGACGATCTGGGCGGCCGTGTCATACGGCGGGTAGACCTTCAGCCCGATCGCGTTCTTCGCGCCGCACGCCGACGGGCTATAGACGCCCGTGTCGGTGATCTGCAGGAGCACGTGCGCGGTCGCGCCGTTGGCGAGGGCAACCACGTGCTCGGGGTCGCCAGCCTCGCGGCCCGCGGCGCTGCCCAGCTGGCCGCCGCCCAGCCCCACCGCCGACACTCCGGGATACCCGTACAGGGTGCAGGTGTGGCCTGAGATGTTTGACAGTTCTAGCTGGTAGTAGCTGGACCCGGCGGCGCCGTCGCCCGGGATTCCCAGCCACACGCGCAGGTCAGATGCGGAGCACTTACCCGCAGCGGCTGGGGCGGCCGGGCTGGCCGAGGCCACGACGGCTGGGACGGTGGTGGCGACGGCCCCCGCGACGATCGCGGCGGCGGCGAGCGCCTGGACCTTGCGGCTGCGGAGCATGCGCGCGACGTTCTTCATGATGGGACTCCCTCGTTGAAGACGGGCGAACTACCCGTGATGCCCGTCTGGTGGTAGTAGAGACGGGAGGTGGCAGGCAAATACGCCAGCGCCGCACAAACCCCGGGCGCCAAGCGGGCGACGCCCGGGCCGTCCCGGTGGCGGCAGGGCCGTCGCAGCGGCACTCCTCAGCGGCGCCACCGCAAGCGTGAGAGCATCCCTGGCATGAAGGGCACTATCACCCAAAACGGCATAACCACCAGCGCGACTACTCAGGGGATCGAGCAGGCAGCAGCCGCAGGCTCATTCTTCTGGCTCGACCTCGATATCCACGACCCGGGACCCGACGACGACGTCACGGGACTGCTGGTCAATACTTTCCGCTTCCATCCGGTGGCCGTGGAGGCGGCAAGCCAGTTCGGCCAGCGGGCCCGCATCGACGACTACGACGACTTCGTCCACATCATCACCTTCGGCATGGCCGGTGACAGGAAGAGCGTGGCCGAGGTGCACTGCTTCGTCACCACGAAATTCATCATCAGCATCCATCAGGGCAACTGCCCGGCACTCGGCACGGTGTGCGACCGCATCGCCAGCCACCACTCCAGGACGGCGGCCGGGCCGCCGATCGCCGTCTTCTACCTGATCATGGACACCCTGATCGACTCGTTCTTCCCCGTGCTGGCCGACTTCGACGATTCGATCGACGAGCTCGAGGACGCCATCTTGAAGAGGCCGACCGAGGAGCAGCTGGGGACGCTGTTCGCCATGAAGCGGCAGATCCTGACGATCCGCAAGGTCATCACGCCACAGCGCGACATGATCTCCAGCCTCAACGCCGGCATGGTGGCAATCCCTGGGATGACCGACCAGGGATCGGCCTACTTTCGCAGCCTATACGACCACCTCATTCGCATCAGCGACATGGTGGACGGATACCGGGACCTGATCGGCGGCGCCATGGACACGCACCTGTCGATGGTGTCCAACCGGCTGAACGTGATCATGAAGCAGTTGGCCATGATCGCCACCATCTTCCTCCCCCTCGGCTTCCTGACCGGGTTCTTCGGGCAGAACTTCGCCTGGCTGACCGCTCACCTGCAGGCCAGCCTCGGCTACTTCCTCTTCCTCGGCATCGGCTCCGAAATAGTCGCGGTCGTGCTCCTGCTCATCCTCTTCAAGCGGCGCGGATGGCTCGGCCGCGACTCCACGGCCTGAGCGAGCCGACGATCGTCGCCAGCTAAGCCCGCCATCCCCAGCCCGCGAAATAGCCATCCCGTCGCGCCCAGCGGTCAGCACGGGACTTTTCGGATACCTGGCGGTGACATACTGCGATCATGAACCGGGTGGCGGGGCTGCTTCGGCTGGAGGCCCGGGACTTCGAGAACCTGACGCGGTGGCGCTGGGTGCTCATCGATGAGGCTGACGGGGCGGAAGTTGCCGCGCACAAGGTCCGCCTCAACACGACGGACTGGCAGTTCGAGGCGTTCCATGACCTGCACCAGCACCTGACCTGGCACGTCGCTCCGGACCGGCGGGGCGTCGACGATACCCGCATCGTCGCCGAGGTCGGCGAGTGGATCGGGACCCAGGTACTCGGCCCCATCGCCAGTGAACTCGCGAGCCGTGCCCGGCGGCGGCACGTCACCGTGCGGGTTGTCGTGCCTGCCAGAGCCACCGAGTTGCTGCTCGCACCCCTGGAACTAGCGCACGTCGGCGGCAGGTTGCTCGCGGTCCAGGACGTCACGCTCGTCATGCAGCCCGGCCCGGACGCCGAGGCTGGCGAGCCCGCACCCCGCGAGCGGCTCCGCGTCCTGGGCCTGTTCAGCCTGTTCGAGGGCGGCCAGCCGCTCAACCTGCGCCGCGAGCGCCAGTCCCTCGTGACCCTGATCCGCGACATCGCCAAGGCGGGGAAGGCTGCCGACGTCCGCGTCCTGCAGTACGGCGTGACCCACGACCTGCTGCGGGATTTGCTGGCCGAGGGCGAGAGCTGGGGCATCATCCACATCTCCGGCCACGGCGCACCGGGCGAGCTGCTGCTGGAGACCGCCGACGGCAGACCCGACCGGGTGACCGCCCCCCAGCTCGCGAACCTGCTCATGGCGACCCGCGAGCGCGTCCGGCTCATCACCGTCGCGGCTTGCTGGTCGGCCGCCGAGTCCGTCGCCGACCAAGCCGCCGCGACCGACCTCCGCGAGTTCGGTACAGCAGATACTCCGCTAGCGACCGTGGCGGACTTGTGCCGCCAGGTCAGCGACATCCCCGGAACGGACCTGCCCGGCCTCCTCGCGAAGCTCTCCCCCGACCCAGCCACTGCCGAGCAGACCTTCGGCGCCCTAATCGCGCGGGCTAAGAACTCGGGGCGACTCCCACCATGGGTGGCGGGTGATGACGCAGCAAAGCCCGGGCGCCAAGCGGGCGGCGCCCGGGCCGTCCCGGTGGCCAGGAGTCCCCAACACCAGCGAGAATAGAGGTTCTCGCTATCTGTAGTCAGACCAATCCGTTTAGTCCTTCTAGTCCTGGGAGGCTGGGGTAGCCTTCCGGAATAGGGATTTCCGGCCCCAGGCGGTGACATACTGCGACCATGACTGTTTCCGAGCCGCCGAAGGATCCCAAGCTGAACGACGCCTGGGTTGATGATGCTGGCGACTTGTATACCTGGGACGGAACCGAGTGGATGCCGTTCGAGGACAAGCCCTACTTCTCGCCGAATTCAGCGATCCGGGACAGCTGATGGCGGGCCCGGCGAGCGGCGCGGCAGGGTCCGCTGAGGCACCGGGTATCCCCGACGCGCTGCCGTCGCCTATCGACTCGATTGATGACATGCGAGCGGCCGCGAAGTGGACGCTGGCAGCGGCCGGCGCCGTCGCGGCGGCCCTGATCAGCGGCGGCTCCCTCGTGGCGGTCGGCCAGGTGCATACCACCGGACAGGCGCTCGCTACCGGGCTAGGCCTAGCCGTCGCTCTTGCCGGAATTGGCCTGGCCATCTGGTCCACCAGCAAGGTGCTTGCGCCACGGCTGACGACCCCGGCGACGTTCCGACTGCCCGAACTGGCCGGACTTCGGGAGCGAATCGAGGCGGAGCCGCGGAGTTCCTGGGCGTGGTGGCGACGACCGTGGACGGACTGTTCGAACTGCAGGCCAAATACCGTCAGATTGCGGCCAGCCTCGCCGCGCAGGCGGCAGTGGCGAAACAGCCCGAGCGACGCGCTCAGTTGCAGGCACAACTCAGCCGGGTGGAAGAGAACGCCGAACGAGTGGGCAGGTACGTCCGGTGGCTGCTTGCCCTCGGACATGCCTGGCACGTGAAGACCGACCTGGAGAAGTCACGCCGGTGGCTCCTGGTGGGCGGCGTACTGGTGGTCGTCGGAGCCGTCATGTTCTTCAGCGCCACAGACAACAACGGCGGCCCGACGTACGTGCCGGTCGTCACGGTCTCGCCGACGGCGACGACCGTACCTACGACGATGCCTTTGCCGACGTCAACTCGGTAAATGAGCTGATCGCCGCTCGCGATGTCCTTGCCCAGTGGGCCGGTCTTCCGCATTGCCCTATTGTGGCGGTACGCGTTGCGGTGGCCGCGCGGGGTGATGCCTTCCGGGCAGGAGGCTGGCGGTGGCAAGGCTACGGCTTGAGGCACGGGAGTTCCGGGACCTGACCCGGTGGCGATGGGCGCTCACCGACGAGGCCGGAGCGCTCGTGGCCGACCATGAGGTCCGGCTCGACGATAAAAGCTGGCAGTACGAGGCGTTCGCGGACCTGCGGGGATACCTGCGGTGGCATGTGGCACCGGACCGAACGACGCAGGACGAGGCACGGATCGTCGGCGAGGTCGGCGCGTGGATCGGGTCGCAGGTCCTCGGGCCGATCGCTTCCGCGCTGGTCCGCAAGCGCCCGGTCACCGTGCGCGTCATGGTGGCGCCGGGCGCGGAGGCGCTGCTGCTGCGACCGCTGGAACTGGCGCACGCGGGCGGCAGGCCGCTGTCGGTGCAGGACGTCACGCTGGTCATGGCGGCGGCTTCCGCGGACGTGGGCAGCGCCCCGCCCGGTGCCCGGCTGCGGGTGCTTGGGCTGTTCAGCCTGCCGGAGGGCGGCGGGATGTCGCTGAACCTGCGCCGCGAGCGGCACTCGCTCGTGCGGCTCATCGCGCAGATCGCCGCCACCGGGAAGGCCGCCGACGTCCGGGTGCTGCAGTACGGGGTGACCCGCGACCGGCTCCGCGACATCCTGGAGGAGGCCGAGGGCTGGGACGTCATCCACATCTCCGGGCACGGCCTGCCCGGAGAAGCTCCTGCTGGAGACAGCGACCGGCACACTCGACCTGGTGAGCGCGACAGAACTGGCTGACCTGCTGGACCCGGCGCGAGACCGCCTCAAGCTGGTGACCGTCGCCGCCTGCTGGTCAGCAGCGGTAACGGCCGCCGAGCAGCGACGCCAACTAGGCCTGCCCGTGCCAGATCAAGACGATTTTCCCGAACGAGACGTCCCTGGCCCTGGCACCGGCACAGCCTCCAGTACCGGCGCGGCCGCTGGCGCGGTCGCGACCCAGCTCACGAAGCAACTGGGGTGCGCCGTGCTGGCGATGCGGTACCCGGTCGGCGATGACTTCGCGATGGCGCTGGCCGCCAAGCTGTACGACCTGCTGGCCAGGCAGGGGCAGCCGCTGCCGCGCGCGGTCGGGATGACGCTGCGGCAATTGCTGGCCGGGACCACGTACCCGGCACTATCCGCGGCGACGCCCGCGCTGTTCGGCGACCGGGCGGTGGACCTGCGGCTCGCCGCCCCTGATCGCCACGGGCCAGCCGATTACGGCACCGCCGCGCTGAAGATGGCCGGGTTCCCGCAGCAGCCGTCACGGTTCGTGGGACGCACCGCGGTGATGGCCCGTTCTAGCGCGGCACTGGCGCCTGAGAGCGGCATGCCGGGCGTGCTGCTGCACGGCATGCCCGGCGGCGGGAAGACCGCGTGCGCGACAGAGCTGGCCTACGGGCACGAGCACGCCTTTGACCGGCTCGCCTGGTACAAGGCACCTGACGAGGGCAGGGACATCTCCGGAGCGCTGGCCGACTTCGCGCTCACGCTGGAGCGGTACCTGCCCGGCTTCCAGATGGCCCACGTGCTGGCCAGCCACGACGCGCTGGCCAGGTTCGCGCCCCGGCTGACCGAGCTGGCCGAGCAGCGGCGGGTGCTGATCGTCATCGACAACGCCGAGTCGCTGCTCACCGAAGGCGGCCGGTGGCGTGACGAGCGCTGGGGCCTGGTGACCGGCGCGCTCGTCTCGCATGCCGGACTGGGACGGGTGATCATGACTAGCCGCCGGGTGCCCCTCGGCGTCACGGGGCTGCGGGCCGAGGCGGTGAACGCGCTGTCGGCGGACGAGGCGCTGCTGCTAGCCAGCGAGCTCCCGCACCTCCGCAAGCTGATCGAGGGCCAGATGCCACCGCTCAAGCCACACGTGGCAAAGGGACTCGCGCGCCGCGCGCTGAACGTCGCGCAGGGACACCCGAAGCTGCTCGAGCTCGCCGACGGGCAGGCCGCAAGCCCGGCGCGGCTCGCCCAGCTAGTACTGACAGCCGATCAGGCATGGCAAGCGCGGGGCGGCGTGCCGGAAGGGTTCTTCACCACCGGCGAGACGACCGCGACCGCCGACGACTACTTTCACATCCTCGCCATCTGGACCAAGGAAGTGGCTGACACGTTAACTCCAGGTCAGCGGGACCTGTTCTGGCTCCTATCCTGCCTGGAAGAGCCCGACCGCGATCGGGCGGTCGTGGATGGCAACTGGGCCAGCCTGTGGAACCGGCTCGGCCGCGACGGCGAGCCACCCAGACTGGATCAGGCGCTGCCCGCGCTGGCCGCCCTGGGCCTGGCCGCCATCCGGGCCGGAAACGATGACGTTGGCGAGGCATACACGGTCCATCCTGGAGTCGCCCGCGCCGGACGCGACCAAGCCGGGAAGCCCTTCCAGGACGCAGTGGACGCCGGCGTCTCTCAATACTGGGCTTGCGTGTTCTCCCACGCGACCGGAGGAACGGACGAGGTTACTGACACAGCCCTGCTGGTGCGCGCCGGACTAGCCGAAGTCCCCTACCTCATGCGGCAGGAACAGTGGACGGCGGCTGCCGTCATGCTTGAGCGCGCCTTCAACCGGGACCCATCGCGGTCGAACGCCAGCGCCGTGCTGCCAGCCATCGCGCAGATCGCGGGCCATGAGGAGCGGGCCGCGGGCGTGCTCGCCAGGGTGCTGATGGTGATCGATCCCGCCGCTGGAGAAGCTCCAGATGCGCGCCTCCATGGAGGCCGCCGCGACCCGGGGCGACTACGTGGCAGCGGCGGTGACCGCCTCGTGGGTGGTCGACCTGTGCCATCGCGACGGACGGCTCGCCGAAGCCCTCTCCCTCGCCGACCTGATGACCAGCTACACCCGGCAGGCGGGACTTGGACCGTGGACCCAGTTGCTCGACGAGGCCACCCGGCTGCAGGTGCTGAACGCGACGGGACAGGCCAGCCAAGTCCTCGCCGAGGTGCGGCGACTGCGCGACCACATGGACTCCCTGCCCGCCACGCCCGGCGAGGACGAGGTCACGACCGCGTGGAACGTCCGCGAGGTGCTGCTCGACATCGGCCGTAACGCATCCTCCCAGCTCGGCCTCTGGGACGACGCGCTCGACCTGAACGCCGAGGTCATCGCCAGCAAGCGGGACCGCAGCGCCCCGGCCGCCGATATCGCCCAAGCCAGGTTCAGCGACTACTCCTCGCTGCTCCAGCTCGGCCGGGCCGATAAGGCGCTGGCCCTGCTGCAGGAGTGCCGGCAGGCCTTCGAGGACGCAGGTGACTTCAGGTTGCTCGCCATGACCTTCACAGCCCTCGCCGACACCGAGAGCGCGCGCGCCCGCGGCGACGCCGCGATCCGCCTGGAACACGGCGCGCTGCGCTTCAAGTACCTGGCCGGGATCGCGATCGGCATCGCGGTCAGCTACCACAACCTCGGCAACTACCTGCACCGTCACGCCCGCCAGCCGGCCGCAGCCCTTCCCTGCCACCTGGCCGCCGCCCTGATCTACACCCTGACCAGCGGCGAGGGCGGCGATGACTCGGTCGCTGCCGCCGCGACCGACCTGCGCGAGGCCGGCACCGTCGTCACCCCGCCATCGGACGTGGCGGACCTGTCCCGCGAGCTCGGCGATATTCCCGGCACCGATCTGGCACACCTGGTGGGGACGCTGTCCGCCGACCCGGACGCCGCCGAGCAGGCCCTGCGCGACATCATCGCGCGGGCCAAGCGCTGGCAGCCGGTCCCCCGGAGGCCGACGACGATCGTGGTTAGCGGCGAGCGATGCGTGATTCGCCCTTAACCGTGACCCGGGGCGCAATATCTGAAAGCATCGTGATGTGAAATATCGTGAGGCGACGACTGACGACGCGCAGGCCATCGCTGGCCTGCATGCTGACAGCTGGAGGCGCAACTACCGGGGAGCGTACCTGGATTCGTTCCTTGACGGTGACGTCTTCACTGACCGGATGGCGGTGTGGACCGGCCTGCTCTCACGGTCGGCTCCGGATCCGTGCACCATCGTCGCCGACCTTGACGCCACCATCGCGGGCTTCGCCCACACGACCCTTGACGCCCACCCGGCGTTGGGCGCCTATCTTGACAATCTTCACGTCAGGCACGACTTCAAGCGCCAGGGAATCGGCGCGAGGCTCATGGCTGAGACAGCCCGGGCGGTCGCCCGGCTCAGGCCATCGAGCGGGCTCTACCTAGGGGTACTCGAGCAGAACACGGCGGCCCAGGCGTTCTACGAGAGCCAAGGCGGCACGCGCGTGGAGCGCGTGCTCGCCGGGCCATTCCCCGGCGGCGGGCACGCCTTCGCGTTCCGGTACGCATGGCCGGACCTCTCCTTGCTGGCCAACCAGGACTGACCGCCGCCCGCCGACTGCCTCGTCTGCGGGCATGCTTACGCCCGCGGCCGGGTTCTGGTGCTTCCCGGTCGCGGGTGCCGTGTCCGTATGGGGCTGGCCTGGGACCCGCATAAGGCCCGCTGGCGGGCTGTCTCGGTGGGAGTACTAGCTGGATGGCCCCTGATTGCCCGGCGGTCCCTGGTCGCAGGGTGGCCCCTGGTCGCAGGGTGGCCCCTTGCCGCCTGATGGCCCGTGGCTGCGGAGAACCTGGCCTTTCGGGCCGTAGGCGGTGGTGGTGGCGTCGGGGTGCAGGACTAGCCGCCAGCCCCTACGGTGGATGCACACGTCGTGGTGGTACTGACAGAGCAGAACGCACGAGCTGATACTCGTCTTTCCGCCGTCGCTCTTGTGGCGCAGGTGGTGGACGTCGCAGTGGACGGCTCGCCGACGGCAGCCGGGCCACTCGCAGTAGCCCCTGGCGCGGAGGTGGACGGCGCGGCGGATGGCGGCCGGGATGCTATCGGAGTAGCCGATGTCGAGGATGACCGACTTGCTGTTGTACGGCTCGTCGAGCAGGCTGCGGCGCAGGTAGGAGGCGAGGCCGTCGGGTCCGGAGACGAGGTCGACGGCGAGCCTGGCCATCGCGTACCGCAGTGCCTGCCAGGCCTGCGGTGATAGGGCCTTGGACCGGTCGGCGCCGCCTGTTGCCGGGTCATCGGTGGCGGGGTCGTCTTCTGGGGCTGCGTCGTCTTCTGGGGCGGCATCGTCTGCTGGGGCGGCGGCGCGGTAGTGGCCGTCGAGGAACGCCGACGCCAGGTCGATCATCGCGTCGACCAGCGACAGGTCGGGGTGGCCGGTGACGACGGGGGCGATCATCGCGTCACAGGCGGCGCTCTCGGCGTCCTTTCCGGCCAGGTAGCCGTGCTCGCCAGCGAGTGCGGCCAGGTAGGCCTCCTGCAACTCGGAGGCACCCGGCAGGCTCAGCAGGTCGGCGAGGGAGATAACCGCGTCGATGCGGGTGTCCGCCCCGGCCCGGTCCGGGACCATCTTGGCCCGGATCAGCAGCTCGCAGGCTAGCTGCAGGGCGTCGTGGTAGCGCTGCGACTCGGTGCGGTCGTCCTGCGGGCCGGCCTTCTTGCCCAGGGCCTCCAGGACCGCCTGCAGGGCGGCGGTGCACTCCGGGGTGAGGCTGCCGCTGACCCGGCCGGCGTTGTCCAGGGTCGCGCCGAGCTTGAGGTAGCGGTCATCGAAGCCGTCATCTGGATCGTCGGGGTCGGCATTGCGCTGCCGCCATTTTTCGTAGGCCGCCTGCGCGATCACGGCAAGGTCTTCGAAATTGGCGCCAGCCGCCGCCGTGTCGACCAGGAGCTTGTCGACGTCGGCGCGCCAGCCGGGCGGCAGCTTGCGGGTCCATTCGGCCATCTCCGCTGCCCAGGAATCCGAGATGTCCCCGGCGGCGACGGCGGCCGCGATCTGCGGGTGATCGCGGAACTGGCGCATCCGCCGCATCTCGGCGCTCGCCGCCTTCCGGGTGACCCGGCCCCTCGCCGCCAGCCATGACGCCGATGACCCGTACCCGTCCGCGTCATGCCCGCGGCCCGCGTCGAACCGGGCCAGGATCGCCGCACGGGCCGCCGCGAACTTCGCGCTGATCACGCCGAGCGACTCCAGCACGTCCCCGAGCGAGGCCGCATCCAGGGCATCGCCGCCCGTGCCGTTGAGGTAGTCCGCCGCCGCACCAGCCATCGCCAGCGCCCCCGCGACATCGCCGGGAACAGCGCCAGCAGGAACAGCGCCAGCAGGAACAGCGCCACCAGGAACAGCGCCACCAGGAACAGCGCCACCAGGAACAGCGCCACCAGGAACAGCGCCACCAGGAACAGCGCCACCAGGAACAGCGCCACCAGGAACAGCGCCACCAGGAACAGCGCCACCAGGAACAGCGCCACCAGGAACAGCGCCACCAGGAACAGCGCCACCAGGAACAGCGCCACCAGGAAGAGCGCCACCAGGAACAGTGGGGGCAGTCCCTTCGCCATCGAAGCCAGCTCCGCTAGTGCCCACCCTGGATCACCTCCCCCGGCCTGCCAGTCGGTCAGCTACTATTCAGCTATTTCATAGAATAGCATCCACAGCCATAGATCTCAATAAGTAGCATATGGATTCTTGTTCGATTCTCGATTGACTGGGAAGCAGGTGCTCGGTCCGTTCTGTGGCGCTCTGGCGGCAAGGCGGCCGACGGCGGTTCGCGGACTTGACCGCTCGTGACGCTCATGCCAGCTAAGGCTCCCGCCGAACCTGTTTGATAGGGACTTTTCGGGTACCTGGCGGTGACATACTGCGATCATGAACCGGGTGGCGGGGCTGCTTCGGCTGGAGGTCCGGGACTTCGGGGACCTGACGCGGTGGCGCTGGGTGCTGGCCGACGAGGCCAGCGGCAAGGAGCTCGCCACGCACGCCGTGCGGCTCAACCACGAGGACTGGCAGTTCGAGGCGTTCGGTAACGTCCACGAGTACCTCACCTGGCAGGTCGCGCCCGACCGCCGCGGCGCCGGCGACGCGACGCTCGTCAGGCAGGTCGGCGAGTGGATCACCGTGAACGTCCTCGGCCCGGTCGCCGGCGCGCTCGCGGCCATGGGCAGCCAGGGCCACGTCACCGCGCGGGTCATCGTCCCCGAAGCGGCCAGCGCGCTCCTCCTGCGCCCACTGGAGCTCGCCCACGTGGATGGCAGGCCGCTGGCCACCCACGACGTCACGCTCGTCATGCAGCTATCACCGGGCGGGACGTCCCCCGTCACCGGCGACGCCCCGGCCGCCGACCGCGAGCGGCTGCGTGTCCTGGGGCTGTTCAGCCTGCCAGTGGGCGGTCAGCCGCTCAACTTGCGGCGCGAGCGCCAGGCCCTGGTGACGCTGATCCGGGGCATCGCCGCGACCGGAAAGGCCGCCGACGTCCGCGTCCTGCAGTACGGCGTCACCCGCGCCTTGCTCGGCGACGTCCTAGCCGAGGCCGAGGGCTGGGACATCATCCACGTCTCCGGTCACGGCGCGCCCGGTGAGCTGCTGCTGGAGACCGCCGATGGCAAGCCCGACCGGGTGACTGCCGCTGGCCTGGCAGACATGCTCGTCCCGGCCCGCGAGCACGTGAAGCTCATCACCGTTGCCACCTGCTGGTCGGCCGCCGAGTCCGTCGCCGACCAGCGCCGCCGCCTGGGCCTGCCTGTCGAGAACCAAAGGACTCAGCCTCCCGATACCGAACGCGGCAGTCCCCCGGTCCCGCCCCCCACCCCGTCAAGCACGCTGGCCACGCAACTGGCCGGCAGTCTCGGCTGCGCGGTCCTCGCCATGCGCTATCCGGTCGACGACGAGTTCGCGATCGCCTTGACCGGGACGCTGTATGACCGGCTACTCGCCAAGGGGCAACCGCTGCCCCGCGCGGTCGGGATGACGCTGCGGGAGCTCTCGTCAGCTTGCGATCCCTCGGCGCGCGCGTACCCGGCCCTGTCGATCGCGACGCCCGCGCTGTTCGGCGGCACAGCCGCTGGCTTGTCGCTTACGGCACCCGATCGCAGGGCCCCGCCGACTACGGCACCAGCCCGCTGAAGATGGCCGCGTTCCCGCCCCAGTCGCAGCGCTTCGTCGGACGTGTCGCCGTCATGGCCCGGTCCAGCGCGGCCCTGGCGGTACGTAGCGGCATCCCCGGCGTCTTGCTGCACGGCATGCCCGGCGGCGGCAAGACCGCCTGCGCGCTGGAACTGGCCTACGGCCACGAGCACGCCTTCGACCGGCTCGCCTGGTACAAGGCCCCCGACGATGGCATGGACATCCGCGGGGCGCTAGCCGACCTCGCGTTCGTCTTGGAGGAAGAACTACCCGGCTTGCAAATGCTCGGCGCGCTGGCAGACGACTCCGGGCTCACCGGCTTGCTGCCCCGGCTTAGGGAACTGCTGGAGCAACGACGGATGTTGCTCGTCATCGACAACGCCGAATCGCTGATCCGCGAAGGGGGCCAGTGGCGAGATCCCCGCTGGGGCCACGTGGTCGGCGCGCTGACGGCGCATCGCGGGCTGGGCCGGCTCATCTTGACCAGCCGCCGGACACCAGCCGGCCTGAACGGACTGCGGGTAGAGGCGGTGAACGCGCTATCGCCTGACGAGGCGTTGCTGCTCGCGCGGGAGCTTCCGCACCTGCAGGCACTCAGTCGAGGCCAGATCCCTGGCATTGATCGCCTCACGTCCCGTCAGCTCGCCCGCCGCGCGCTAGCAATGGCCGGGGGCCACCCCAAGCTGCTAGAACTCGCCGACGGCCAGGCCGCGCAGCCGGACCAGCTCGTCGAGGCTGGCGGGCTGGCGGCAGATTACTGGCATGTGCTCACCGTGTGGACTCAGTCCGTCGCGGACACACTTGCGCCCGGCCAGCGGGACCTGTTCTGGCTTTTGTGCTGCTTGGAAGAGTCCGACCGCGAGCGGGTCGTTGTCGAGGCGATCTGGCCACACCTATGGGACGCGCTCGGCCGGGATGGCCAGTCACCCGGCCTGGACCAGGCACTTACCGCGATCGCCGCGCGCGGCCTGGCCAGCACCCAGCAGGCACCCGGCGACGGCGGCGCGGCCTACCTGGTGCACCCCGGGGTAGCTGCGGCCGGACGGGGCCAGGCCGGCCAGCCGTTCCGGGACGCCACCGACACCGAGGCCGCGGCGTTCTGGGGCGCCAGGCACGAGCACGCGTCCGGGCAGGCCGACGGCGGAAGCGTGGATACCGGGCTGCTGGTGCGCGCCGGGCTGGCCGCCGTCTCCTACCTGCTGCGCCAGCGGCAATGGGCCCAGGCCGCCACCTTGCTGCAGGACGCCTTCAACCGGGACCCGTCACGGGCCAATGCGGCAGCTGTGCTGCCTGCCATCGAGCAGATTACCCGTCACCAGCCCCGCGCGGCGGTCGTGCTGGCCAAGGTACTGACGGTGACCGCCCCGGCGGCAGCCGACTCCCGGCTGCGCGCCTGCATGGCCGACGCCGCCGCCCGCGGCGACTACCAGTGGGCGGCAGCGGCCGCCGGGGAACTGGTCGACCTGTGCCGGGACGCAGGGCGGCTGGCCGAGGCCCTGGACCTGGCCGGGCAGAAGGCCGGCTACACGGCCCAGGCCTGGCGCCTGGACCAAGCTGAGCAATGAGGTGCAGCGGCTGCAGGTGCTGACCATGATGGGACGACCCGCCAGGTCCGCGATGAGGTCACCCGGCTCCGCGACCACATGGCCACCCTGCCCGGCACCGGCACCGGCGAGGCCGTCCCCCCGTGGAACGTCCGCGAGCTGCTGCTGGACACCGGCCGGGGCGCCGCCGGACTGCTTGGCCGCCACGATGACGCCCTCGCCCTCAACGCCGAGCAGGTCACCAGCATGCGGGCCCGTCGTGCGCCCGCCGCCGACATCGCCCGCGCCCGGTTCAACGACTACATGCCACTGCTGCGCCTAGGCCGCACCGAAGAGGCACTGGCGGTGCTGCTGGACTGCCGCCAGGCCTTCCAGGACGCCCACGACACCGGGCGCCTCGGCGCCACCCTCAGCGCCCTCGCCGACACCGAGTACATCCGAGGCCACGGCGAAGCCGCCCTCCGACTGCGACGCGACGCCCTGCGCTACCTCTACCTGGCCAGGGACGCGGAAATGATCGCCGTCAGCTACCACAACCTGGGCCACTGCCTCCACCACGGTCGCCAGCCCGCCGCCGCCGTTGCCAGCCACCTGGCATCCGCCCTCATCAGCGCCATGATCGGTACCGACGACGAAGACCAGTCGGTCAGCGCCGCCGCCACTGGCCTGCGCGAATTGGGCACCGCGGCCACCCCGCCCGCCGACGTCGCGGACCTGTGCCGTCAGGTCGGCGACATCGGCGGCACGGACCTGCCCGGCCTTATCACAAGGCTGTCCCCCGACCCGGAGACCGCCGAGGCGGCGCTGCGCGACCTCATCGCGCAGGCTGTGGCGATGGCAGCCCGCTCACCCGCCACCTAGGCGGGCGCTCTGCCGCGAGTAGCCCCCCGCCATTCGCCTTCTACAAGGCCAATTCGCAACTTTGCCCTCAGTAATCCGCCCGCGTCGCTGACGGTAGACAGCCGTCGCGCGCAAGCCGCTTGTATCGGTACCATGCCGCAATGGGCGGGATAAATGCGGTTATCGATGTGTCAAACGTGTGCTGGGACGAGCAGTTGCCGCCAAGTGGGAAGCGGCGGCCAATGTGGCGCAGGCTGCGGCTGGTTACGGAGGCCTGGCGGGCGGAGTACGGGCAGGACTCGCGGTTCAGGCTCGTAGCGGACGACTCCCTGGTGCATGACCTTGACGAGGCACGCGAGTTCGGGCGCCTGGTAGGCAGCGGCAAGATCGCCGTCAAGCCGGTCGCTGACGCGGAGGTTCTCGACCTCGCGGAAAGGCACGGGCTGCATGTCCTGACCCGCGACCACTATCTTGACCATCGCCGTAAGTATCCGTGGATCGAGAGCTCGCCCGAGCGGTTCCACCGCTGGAAGTTCGAGCGCGGGACGGTGAAGATCATGCCGCTGGGCATTACCCGTCGCCCTCCGCAGGATCTCTCGGTGGCGGTCGAGATCAAGGATCTCCGCCAGCACAAGCTGGACCCCCACAACCCGCGGTACCGCGCCATCATCGAGACCCGCTGGCAGTGCACGAACATGCGCTGCCCGGAGAACGCGCACTGGCAGGGACACTTGCTGGTCTTGCCGAAGGTCACCGCGCGCGGCGAGCCCCGCTGCCCCACTTGCGGTGGTTCCCTGGATGACCTGGGAAAGCGCGAGCGGCTGCACGAGATCGTTGTCCAGGAGCGCTCCGGTGCCGAGATCATGCGCTTCCCGGTAGAGGCGGGCTCTCCCGCCGTCATCGGGCGCGGCCTGTCACTCAAAGGCGTCAACCTCCAGGTCGACGGCCTGTCGTTGTCCGGCGACGCGATAGCGGCGATCGACAAGGTGAGCAGGCGGCACCTGACGCTCACAGTTGAGGAGCCCGCACCGGGCAGGCGCCGCATGGTCGTGACGGACCTCGACAGCCGCAACGGCACCACCGTAGAGCACCCGCCGGGCGCCGGCAGGCCAACGGTCGTCAAGCCTGGTGAGTCGGCCTACGCCATGGAAAAGGACCGGATCGTCCTCGGCGACGCCGTGACGCTCCGCTTCTCTGGCAAGAAGTACTTGACCGCGACCGGCGCCCAGCCCATCCCCGCCTTCGTGCCCGCACAAGGCACCGTCGGCCCAGGCGGTGTAACGACGGTCTTCCAGACGAATGCGAAGTAAACGATCGCCGGCTTGCGACCCGAACGAGTCACCGCGCACGGTTATCCCTCCTTGGCGGCGTTGCCGCCAAGGAGGGATAAACACGAAGTCCCTAAGGGAGGAAGATCTCGCCCTGGGGCTGGAGGTTCGGTCCCTTGAGGGCCACTGGGGTAATGGCACCCGTCGTCATGTTGATGGTGCCAAGGTAGTTAGGCGAGTAGCCCGCAGCCGGGCAGGTGGCCGGGGCGCTGTTCTCGTCGCACGGGGTCACCGAGGCGTACATCGTGCCTAGCTTGAAGGGACCCGTGACGGTGTCGATAGTGTCGCCGCTGTTGTCGGTCACGTAGATGGTCCCGCGCGGCGCGGTCACCCAGGAGCTGTCATCGACGGATGCGGTCAGCTTCAGCACCGAAAGCGACTGGGACCACCAGGTGAAGCTGCCGAAGATCTGTTCCTCATCGCCTTGGGAGGTCAGCATGAAGTCCCCGCCGAACCTCGGCGCCACGGCCGGGACGACCTCGTTGGAGTCCGGGTCGGTGAGCGCGAGGCTGACATCGTGGCCGGCCTGCGGGCCGTTGGCCGCGGTGGCCGTCGCCTCGTCGTAGTACAGCGGGTAGATCGCGGCGATCTTGGTCCTAGCGTTGAGCTGGGCCACGTAGACCGCGGGGTAGGAGCCCTGCGGCGCGGGGGCGCCCGCCGTGCCCGGCGCGGACGCGCTGATCACGATCTGCCCCTGGTAGATCGAGATGGCGTCGGTGCCGCCGTTGTGCGGTAGCGGCGACTTGCTGTAGGCGTAGTGGACGACCGAGCCGCTGGCGTACGCGATCGTGTAGAGGCTGGAGTTCGCGTCCTCGTTGGCGGTCGCGATGACCTGCCGGGTCACCGGGTCAGCGGTGAGGCCATCGACCTTGCCCTTGACGTCCCACTGCCGCACTTGCCTGCCGGCGAGCGTGAACTCGACGATCGTGCTGTCGAGGTCGCCGTCAGGACTCGCCTGGCCTTGCGGGCCGACGCCGTCCTGGAAGGTGACGAAGATGTGCCCGCTAAGGAACGCGATGTCGTCCGGGCTGGACAGAGCCTCAGAATGCCACGCCCCCTTCCCGTCCGCCTGAAACTTGTGGTGCAGCTTCGCGCCGAAGGCGATCTGCTTCACGGTGAGGGGGGCCTGCTTCACCGTGGCCACGGTTGCCTTCGTGGCCGCATCCGCGCTGGCGCTCGACAGCGCGAGCGCCCCGGTCGTGCCAACGGCGGCAGTGGTCGCGAGCGCTGCCACCAGCAATCGTGCCGCACTCCTGCTGAAAAATGTCATAGGGAAACCTCTACGCCTCACACATGACGCAGGCCACAGTGACAGCGGGCGCCATGGTGAACGGCGGGCGTCGGACGCCTGGCCAGATCGTATGCGTTTGCTAAGAGCTTCGTCTGGCCAGCCGCGCTACCCGAGCTCGGCTGTCACCGTGATGGCGGGGACGGCCGCCAGGGCTCGCGAGACTGGGCAGCCCGCCTTGGCTTCCTCGGCGTACTTCTGGAACTGGGCCTGATCGAGGCCGGGGACCACACCCGTCGTGGCCAGGTTGATGCCGGTGATCGTGGGGGCATTGTCAACGAGGCGGAGCGTGACCCGTGCTTCGGTGTGCACCGAGTTCGGGTTGTGGCCGGCGGTGGCGAGGATGTTGGACAGCGCCATCGAAAAGCACGCCGCGTGCGCGGCGGCGATCAGCTGCTCGGGGTTGGTCTGGGGGCTGTCCCCCTCACCGAAGCGCGAGTTGGCGGAGTACGGGCCCTCGAAGACCGCGTCGCCGACCTTGACGGTACCTGACCCGGTCTGCAGGCCGCCGTGCCACTTGGCGCTACCGTTTCGCTTGGCCATCCCAGCCTCCTCGATGCGTCGCTGCCTGGATATGGGGGGCGTGCTTGCGAGCAATACCCTAACTCTAGACGCGACGGCGCGATGGGACCGGGATGCGGTCCAGGTCGTTGGCGACCACGATCTCGCCATCAAAAACCGCGGCCGCCTCCCGTGCGAACTGGGACATCTGCGCGGGGCCGAGCCGTAACGCTGCGAGAAGTGGGTCAGGACCAAAAGCCGGGCGCCGGACTCGGCCGCGATCCGGCCGGCCTGGCCGGCCGTCAGATGGCCATACTCCTCGGCTAGCGTGGCGTCCGCGTCCGTGAAGGTTGACTCGCACACCAGCATGTCAACCCCGTCGGCGAGCTCGAACGCGGCATCGCACAGCCGGGTGTCCATGACGAGGGCGAACTTCTGGCCCCGTCGCGGCTCGCTGACTTCGGAAAGAGACACGACCTTTCCGTTCCGTATGATTTTTCCGTTCTTCTGCACGCGGCCGATATCCGGGCCGCTGATGCCGTGGGCGACGAGCAGGTCCGGGCGCATCCGGTGGCCATCGGGCTCGACCAGGCGGTAACCGAACGCCGGGACGCGGTGCGACAGTGCCCGGGCCTGCATGGTGAACGCCTCGCCAGCGACAACCTCGCCGCCGGGAGGCGAGAGGAGGTGCTCGGCCAGGCACAGCGACTCGCGAGACAGCGACGCGTGCCGCAGCCTGCCGAAGTACTCGCCGTTCTCGGCCGGATAGCACACCTGGACCGGGTGGGTGACCTGGTCCAGTGCCATCCGCTGCAGCACGCCGGGCAGGCCAAGGCAGTGGTCACCGTGGAAGTGGGTGAGGCACACCCAGCCGATGGACGAGGCCGTGACCCCAGCGAGCAGCATCTGCCGCTGCGTTCCCTCGCCGGGGTCGAAGAGCAGGCCAGTAGCGTCCCAGCGCAGGAAGTACCCGTTGTGGTTGCGCGTGCGGGTAGGTGCCTGGCTCGCCGTGCCGAGGACGACGAGCTCCCGAGCGGCCACCGTCAGGCTTCCGAGTCCGGGCGCTGGTCCAGGATCAGCTTCTCCAGCTGGCCGAGCGCGTCGGCGAGGTCCTCCCTGGTCACCATGTCGTCGAGGGCGAAGCGCACCGCCGCGAGCTCGCGCGCCAGGTACTCGGCATCGGCCTGGGTGCGAGCCGCCACCCGCCGGTCGCGCTCGATGTTGGCCCGGTCCCGCTCGTCCTGCCGGTTCTGCGCGAGCAGGATCAGCGGCGCGGCGTACGCGGCCTGCGTCGAGAACGCCAGGTTGAGCAGGATGAACGGGTAGGGATCCCAGTGGTGGACGAAGCTCGCGATGTTGAGCGCGATCCACACGGCGACGAAGATGGTCTGGGTGACCAGGAACCGCCCCGTGCCCAGGAACCGGGCCAGTGCCTCGGAGAACCGGCCGAACGCGTCCGCGTCGTACAGCGCCCCCCGCGAGGCCGCGCCGCGCGGGATAGACAGGTCAGAGTTATCCCCGCCGCCGAGCCTGGACCTAATGCGCGCCATGGAGCCTCTATACCCCAGTCCGGGATCGCCGCCAGCCAGTCGGCAGCAGGTGGTCAAGCACGTCGTCGACGGTGACAGCGCCGAGCAGGTTGCCCGCCTCGTCGCACACCGCCACGCCGATCAGGTTGTAGGCCGCGAGCCGGGCCGCCAGCTCCCGCTCGGGCAGGTCGGGCCGGACGAACACGCGACTCTCGATGACCTCACCGAGCGGGACGGCTGGCGGGCGGCGCAGCAGCCGCTGAAAGCCGACGGTGCCCAGGTAGGTGCCGGTGGGCGTCTCCAGCGGCGGCTGGCACACGTAGACCTGGCCGGCCTCGGCGGGGGCGAACTTCGGGCTCCGGATCCTGGCAAGCACCTCGGCCACGGTGGTGTCCGGGCCGAAGATCAGGGGCTGTGATGTCATCAGCCCGCCCGCGGACGCCGGGTCGTAGCGCAGCAGCCGACGGACCTCGTTCGCCTGCTTGGCCTTCATGGCCGTCAGCAGCTGCTCGCGCTGCTCGGCCGGCATCTCGCCAAGCAGGTCAGCGGCGTCATCGGGCTGCATCTCCTGCACGACGTCGGCGCCACGCTCCAGCGCCAGGCTGGCGAGCAGCCGGACCTGATCCTCCTCGGGCATCTCTTCCAGCAGGTCGGCCAGCTCGTGGTCATCGAGCGCCCCCGCGAGCTCGGTGCGCCGGGCGGGCGCCAGGTCCTCGAACGCGGAGGCCAGGTCCGCCGGCTCCATGTCGCGCAGCGCGGTGAGCTGCTGCGAGAGGGGGTCGGTGTTAAACAGCTCGCGGCACTCCTGCCAGGGCACAATGATGGGCCCGCTGTTCCCGAAAGCACCACCGAGCAGCCCACGGCTCCTCGCGACGGCGATCGCGGTCACCTCCCAGCCGCTGCGCCGGGTGTCGCGGGGCGCGATGGCAATGTCCGCGACGGTTCCGTCGGAAGCATGCTTTCCGACCAGGCTCGACGCGAGGATCTCCCCCTGGCGCAAGATGAATCCCCCCAGGTCGACAGTACCGCCGATGAGCCGTGCGCCCTCCGTGGTGATCTCCTCGATCCGGCCGAAGCTGATGAAAATGCGCCGTCTGCGCATCTGCACCACCAGCCCCAGCGCGTGCGGCGGCTCGCTGCCCACGACAGGCAGCAGCACGACTTCCCGCACCCGGCCAATGGTCATGCCCTCACCGTCCATGAACGGACGGCCCTGCAGCCTCGACGTGAAGACCTGCCTGTCGGCCCTGCCCACGTTGGCCGCCGCTCCAGTATCCCGACTCACGCATGCAATTATCCGTATGGCCGCTTCCGAACGGTACGCGGTATCTGTCCCACTAAGCGGCCTCTTGAAAGTTACGATTTCCCTATGGGTGACTGGGATGCCGTGATCGATGTCTCGAACGTGTGCTGGTCTCCCGCCCTGCCCCCGCTGCGCAAGCGCCGGGCCTACTGGGGCCGCCTCGGGCTCGTCATGGCCGCCTGGCGAAGGGAGCACGGTGACGACACCCGCTTGCACCTCGTGGCCGACGCGTCACTGCGGCGGGTGCTCGACAACCCCGACGACCTCCAGCTGCTGAGGGAAAGCGGCGCGGTGCTCACGGCGGCTGTCGCTGACGGGGTCATCCTCGAGCTGGCCAGGGACAACGGGCTGCACGTCATTACCCATGACCACTACGTCGACCATCGTGATACCCATCCCTGGATCGAGCGGTTCCCCGAGCGCTTTCACCGCTGGGAGACGGTGGACGGCGAGGTGCGGATCATCGCGGCCGACATCACGCCGCGCAGCGCGCAGGACATCTCGATGGCCCGCGAGCTGAAGGACCTGCGGCGGACCAGGCTCGACATGAGGAACCCAGAGCACCGCCGCATCCTGCACACCCGCTGGAAGTGCACGAACACAGCCTGCTCGCAGGCGGCGACCTGGCAGGGGCAGCTCCTCGTATGGCCCGTACTGTCACTGTCCGGCCAGGCCATGTGCCCCGCGTGCGACCGGCCGCTGGAGGCCCTCGGCCCGCGGGCGCAGCTCTTTGAGGTGGTCGTCGCCGAGCGCGCCTCGCAGGCGGAGATCATGCGGTTCCCGCTGGAGGCTGACGTTCCGGTGATCGTGGGCCGTGGCGCCGTCAAGGGCATCGACCTGTCGCCGACAGCGCTGTCCCTGCTTTCCGGACTGTCACGCAAGGTCCCCGAGTCGTTCCATGACGCCGTGGGACGGGTGAGCAGGCTGCACCTGCTGATGCGGATCGAGGCGGTCACCGACGTCAACTGGCGACTAACCGTGATCGACCTCGACAGCAGGAACCACACCGAGGTGGAGCGCTGGCAGGGGGCCGGGTTCCTGCCGTCCCGCGAGGTTCCGTCCGACAAGGAGACCTACCTGTCCGCCAAGGACCGCCTGATCCTCGCGGGCACCGTCCAGTTGCGCCTGTCCGGCAAGCGCTACGCGCACCCGCCGGCCAGTCCTGTCGGCGTGGTCTTGCCAGCAGGCATCGAGCCCGACCCTAACGGCACCACGCCCCTGCAGGCGACCACGATCATCGACGCCTAGGCCCGCAAGCCCTGGGCGTGACGCCCAGGGCTTGCGGTCAGGACTCGCGCTCAGGGCAGGGTGAGGGCCGGGCTGGCGTCCTGTGCGAGCTGGATGGCCTGCTGCGGGAACCACGCGCCAGCCGCCGGGTCATCGATTCCCCACAGCGGGTCGAACAGGGCCTGGGCCGACGCCGTGGCTGGCCAGCTTGACTGGGTGTAGTCGGCGTAGTTCCAGGCCCGCACGCCGCCGGCGGAGTCGCACTGGCCGTCGGACTGCCCGGGTGTCTTCACCCACAGGTAGGCGTCGAGCAGCGGAACGCCGGTGCTCGCAGTCGGCAAGATGCCGAGCCCGGAGTCGGGCGGGTTGCACCAGTTGCCACCCGCGAGCGAGCCGATCACCGCGGCGGGCTGGTCGTATGGCGCGCTGGCATACCCCGCCATGCTGTTGGGCCCGTCGCCGTTGCGGCTGGTGTCGATGACGAAGTGCGTTGTCGCGACCGCGCTGCCCATGTTCTGCGCGTACCACTGCGTCGTTAGGTCCCAGGTACTGAAATCGGACGGGGTCGCCGGGTAGTACTGGCTGGCGCACGCTGACGGGTTGTTGTAGTAAGCGCCCGAGGCGTCGGTGACCATCGCGATGCAGTCCGAGATCCAGGTCCCGTAGTCGATGAGCTGCGGGGTCGGCTGGTAGTTGGAGACGTTGAGGAACAGTCCCTGCGCGTCTTGGACGTCGGCCTCGAGCAGGCGCTGCGTTATCGTGCCCACGGACTGCCACGCGCTGTGCGTGCCGTCGAGGTAGACGCTCACTCCGGGGTCGCTCTCCAGCGTGGCGACCGCGTACTGGAGCTCGGCGATCCGCTCGGCGTCGGTGAACGGGTATACCGACGACGACAGGCCGCAATCGGAGGGCATGTTGCCGAGCGCGTCCGGCTCCAGGATCACGACCGCCTTCTGGCCACCTATTCCCTGGGCGAGCCCGTCGATCCAGGCCTCGTAGTCTGCTTCGTTCAGCGCGCCACCTGCCGAGTACTGCGCGCAGTCACGGCCGGGGATGTCGTAGGCGACCAGGACGGGCACGGCCCGCTCGATCGCGGCTTCGGCCATCGTGTGGCCTACCTGCTGCTGTACCTGCGCGGGCGTACCGCTGGTGAACCACACGGCGCGCGGGATAGCCTCCATCTTCGCGATCAGCGCGGCGTCCTTGAGGTCGCCGGCCTTAAGCAACTGCACGACCTGCTGCGGCGCTCCCGTCGATGGCGGGGGCGTGAAAAACCGGGTGCCGGCGGCGATGCCTCGGCTCACCGCAGCCTGCGTAGAGGTGCTGGCCGCGGCGGTGGAGACGGTGGCAACAGACCCGGCGACGAGGGACGCCGAGACGACGACCGTGAGCGATGCCCACCGCAGCGCGCGGCGAGAAGCGAAACGACCCATACAGACTCCCGGAACACATTTAGAAAATTACCGGAACGTTTCCGGGACTAAACGTAACAGTCGGCCGTATGGCGGTCAATGGCGCATTTGGCCGGTCGCGGCCCGTGTCAGGCGGGGTCCAGCGGTCGAGTCCCTGAGCACCAGCCTTGTCTCGATCTCGATGCGAAGCGGCTCGAAGCGCCGGTTCTGGACCTGCCGCAGCAGCAGGCTCACAGCGGTTCGCCCTATCTCGGCCAGCGGCTGGCGCACCGTGGTCAGTCCCGGGACGACCACCGCCGCCTCGACGGTGTCGTCGAAGCCGACCACCGAGAGCTCGTCGGGAACCCGCAGGCCGCGCGCTGCGGCCTCCTGCATCACGCCGATCGCCATGCTGTCGTTGAACGCGAAGACCGCCGTCGGCGGATCCGGCAGGTCGAGCAGCGCCGCCGCTTCCTCGCTTCCGCCGGAGACGCGGAAGCTCGAGTACCTCACGAGGCAAGGGTCGGGAAGGACGCCAGCCCCGGCCAGTGCCGCCTGGTAGCCGCGGAGCCTTTCCTGCGTCGCCATCCAGCCTTCCGGGCCGGCCACCACGCCGATCCTGCGGTGCCCGAGCTCGAGCAGGTGGCGGGTCGCGTGCGTAGCCCCTGACGAGTGCGCGGCGCAGACGACCGGTATCCCTTCGGGCACCTCGGTATGCGGGTCCACGACCACGAACGGGAAGCCGTGGTCCGCCAGCGCGAGCAACTCCTCCGCCGATTCCTCCGGGAGCACCAGGACAGCGCCGTCCGCCTCGCCCCCGGCCAGCCGGTCGAGCAACGACGCCTCCCGTTCGCGGGAATGCCGGGTGGGGCAGAGCATCACGCGCAGGTCGTGCTCGTACAGTGCCTCCGACGCGCCGGAAAGAATTTCGGCGAAGTACGCGGGGTGGACCAGTGGCATCATGACGCCGACGACGCCGGTCGGTTCCGACCGGGACCGGGTGCCCGCCTGGTAGCCGTGCTCGCGCAGGACGCGCTGTACCGCCTCCCTGGTATCTGCCGACACGTCCGAGCGCCCGTTGACGACCCGCGAGACGGTCGCGATGGAGACGCCGGCTGTCTCGGCGACCTGCCGGATGGTCACCCGTGCCCGGCGTTCGCTGTCGGGTCTGCTGATTTTCACACTTGAATTGAAGCATTCCCGGGATACGCGGGCCGCAGGCACCAGGCAGTACTTGCTAGTTGACCCCCTTCTGGCGGCGGTCGCCGGCCCCTTGCGAACTCGCCGCCGCCCGCCGTATGCGCAGCCAGGGACCCCTCGACGGCCCGTCCCGAGCGGCGTTGGCCACCGAGATCGTGATCCGGAAGTCATCTTGAAACTTTCCGGAAGGTTACCGGCCACCGGTTCCGGCTAGAACCGCCTGACCAGGCATTACCGGTGTATACACAAAATGGGGACGTTGCACCCCTGTACGTGTCTTCAGCCGATGTCTACGTTGACGCCATCTGTGTGTGCAGTCGTGAAGGAGACCTGATGAGACACAGGAAACCGGCCCTAGCGGCCGTCGCCGCGCTGGTACTCACTTTGGGCGCCGTGCTTGCCGCAGTGCTGGGCAGCACCAGCGCGCATGCGGCTACGACAACGCTCTGCCAGGAGCAGACGGCGTCCGTCGGGGCCGGCACGTACATCGTGCAGAACAACGAGTATGACTCAAGCACCTCCGAGTGCGTCACCACCGACGGCAATGCCGACTTCACGGTGGCGAACTCGGGGATCGCCAACGCCACCAACGGGTCGCCAGGCGCCTACCCGTCCATCTACCAGGGCTGCCACTGGGGCGACTGCAGTTCGGGCGGTCTTACCTCGACCCCCGTCGAGGTCTCCAGCCTGACCACGGGCAAGGTGACGACAAGCTGGTCCACTACCCAGCCCGGCGGCAGCGCCAACGCCTACGACGTGGCCTATGACATCTGGTTCAACAAGACCCCGACCACGACCACCCAGCCGAACTGCACAGAGCTCATGGTCTGGCTCAACCACAATGGGAGCGTCCAGCCCTTCGGCTCGGTGGTCGACAGCGGCGTCACGGTAGGCGGCCACACGTACAACGTCTGGGAGGGTGGCCAGTCGAGCTGGGACACGATCACCTACGACATGACCACCGGCGCCACGTCGGTCAGCGGCCTGGACGTCGGGGCGCTCGCGCAGAACGCGGTGAGCCTCGGCTACCTGTCGAGCTCCTGCTACCTGATCGACATCGAGGCAGGGTTCGAGCTCTGGCAAGGCGGGGCCGGCCTGGCGACCAACTCCTTCTCGGTCGCCGTCAGCGGCAGTGGCAGCGGGCCGACCCAAACCCCGACGCCAACTCCGACGGCGACTACCCCGACCCCGACCCCGACGCCCACCCCGACGACGACGACTTCCGGCTCCGGCACTTGCTCGGGCACGTACTCCGTGGTCAACAGCTGGTCGGGCGGCTTCCAAGCGCAGGTGGTCGTCAAGAACACCGGCTCGGGGACGCTGAACAGCTGGGCCCTTGGCTGGACGTTCCCCGGCAGCCAGGCGATCACCGACTTGTGGGCAGGCAGCTATACCCAGTCCGGCGAGAAGGTTACTGTCAATAACCTCTCGTACGACGGCTCGCTGGCTCCGGGTGCCACCGCCACGGTTGGCTTCACCGCGAACGGCGCCAGCGCCTCCCCGTCAAGCGTGACCTGCACCTAACGGCCGGTGCCGGGACCCCGGACCTGACGCACGGTCCGGGGTCCCGGCACCATCTTGCTGGCTTGCCGTAAACGGTAGGCGGCGGCGCCCTGGTGGCGGCACGTCAGGCCCGGCGCGGGGTCCCGCGCGGCTCGGCGGCCTAACAGCAGGGCGTCGCGAAGCCGGGTCCGGGCGGCCAGCAACGACGGACCGTACCAGGTGAGGTCCCGGCCGGAAACCAGCGCCACCCGGCGGCCGGGGAAAGCCTCGGGCCCGTCGGTCTCGGTGAACACGTACGGCTCGTCCGGGAGCACGACGACGTCGGGGCCCGCCGCGAGGATGTCGGACACGGAGGCACGCGGGTATCGCTCGGGGTGGTCGCCGAAGACGTTCACCAGGCCGAGCCTGGCGATCATGTCCCCGGCGAAGGTGTCCGAGCCGACGACCATCCACGGGTCCCGCCAGACACAGACACTCACCCGCTCGGCCGCACCGGCAACAGGCGCGTCCCACGCCCGCTCTGCCTCCTCCAGCCAGCCGGGTACTGGCCATCCCAGGCCCTCGGCGAACATCCGCCGCATCGATGTGAAGGACTGCGCCACCGACCGGATGACGGTCACCCAGACGGGGACCCCGGCGGCGCGCAACCGCTCGACGTCGAGCTTCCGGTTCTCCTCCTGGTTCGCCAGCACCAGGTCGGGCCGAAGATCGATGACGGCGCCAACATCGGGGTTCTTCGTCCCGCGCACCCGTGGCACATCCAAGTCCACTGGGTGCGTGCACCACTGGGTCGCGCCAGCGAGCGCGCCCGGCCGGGTCACGGCCACTGACTCGGTCAGCGACGGCACCAAGGAAACGACCCGCTCCACCCGACGTCGTACAGGAAGGGGGAAACCGAGGTCGTCTAGGGGGAGCTCGCCAGTGCCGGTCACACGCAGACGCTACCTCGCCACGCCAACGCGGTGGTTACCTCTTGCCAGTCATTTCCTTCCGGACGCCAGCAGGACAACGCCGAGGATGAAGACGATCCGCTTCGAGCGAGTCGCACGCTCCACCTCCTCGGGTTCGGCCCGGAAGGTTCGATGCCCGCCGGCAATGGCAAGACCCTTGACTTCCCTGCTCAGGATCGTAGACCATATAGGAAATTTGGCGACGGCAACGTGCGATGCCGGTCTCGTCCTAAGAGTCTTCTCCTGAGAAAGGTCGAGCAATGACCCGTATGCGGGTGATTTGCGCCCTTGCTACTGCGGCCCTAGCGACGAGCATGGGCCTGATGTCAACGCCGGCTAACGGGGTGACACTGGACCGCCCGTACCTTTCCACGTACGCGCAGCCGGCAGACGACCCGAATGCCGAAGTCACGCTCTACGCATCACCGACAGCCACCGCCACCAGCGGCTGCACCCTCAGCGCGCCGTGCAGCCTGGACGGGGTGCAGGGCGTCGTGCGCAGCATGACCGCGAGCATGACCGGCGACATCGTCGTCGACCTGCGCGGCGGGGTTTACCAGCGTACGAGTACCTGGACGTTCAGCGACGCCGCCGGCGACTCAGGCCAAAACGGATACCGGGTGATCTACCAGGCATACCCCGGGGAGACGCCGGAAATCAGCGGCGCCGAGCGCATAACTGGCTGGACGCTGCACGACAGCAGCAAGAACATCTGGAGTGCAAGCGTCGGAACCCTGCAGACTCGAGAGCTCTACATCAACGGCGTGCGAGCTCAGCTTGACCGTGGGCCAGGCGAACCCGAGCGGCTGGTCGCAGACCGCCACGGGACTCACCGCGCCCGATGCCTCGATGGCGTCCTGGCCGGACATCGTCGGTACCGAGGTCGTCAGCGAGAACACGTGGGTACACAAGTCCTGCCCGATCACGGCCGCATCCGGCACAGCGATCACCCTCGCCCAGCCGTGCTACACCAACGCCGAGCTCCCCTACGACTTCCAGAGCGGCGCAGTCGTCAACCAGAACCCGTTCAACGTTTCGTGGGTGCAGAACGCTTACGAACTGCTGGGCACGCCCGGTCAGTTCTATCTGGACTCGACGACCGGCACCCTGTACTACGTTCCCCGGCCCGGCGAGGATCTAACTACTGCCGACGTCGAGGCGCCCGTCCTGCAGACGCTCGTCAGCGGATCGGGTACCGGCAACTCGCCGCTGAGCAACATCACGTTCTCGGGACTGACCTTCGAGTACGCGACGTGGCTCGTCCCAGCCACCTCCGAGGGTTACGCCGAAGGTCAGGCGCAGTGGCGCATCACCGGTAGTGGCCTCACGCAGGTCCCGATGAGTGACCTGACCAGGACGCCAGGACAGATCACGTTCAATCACGACAGCAACATCGTGTTCACCGGCGACACCTTCACGCATCTGGCGACCGTCGGCCTCGAACTCGGCATCGGCAGCCAGAGCGACACCGTGATCGGGAATCGGTTCACCGACATCGGCGGCAACGGCTTGCAGATCGGCAGCGTCGACACAGTCGATCGCACTGCCGCCCCGGCGGACCAGGTCACCAACAACACCGTGCAGGACAACGCGATCACCTTTATCGGCCAGGTCTACCGCAGTGCGGTCGGCATCTTCATCGGCTACACGACGGGGACCACGATCACGCACAACGTCCTTGGCAACCTGCCGTACACGGCGATCAGCGTAAACCTCGGCTGGGAGGGCACCTCGTACAGCGGCGGCGCAACGGTCACCTACAACGAGATCTACCAAGACATGGGGGTCCTCAACGACGGTGGTGCGCTGTACACGCAGATGCCGATGACGACGCCCTCGGTCATGGAATACAACTGGGTCCACGACGAGGACTACACGGGCGGCGCGCCGCTGTACCTGGACTCCACGACGGCGAACTGGACGGTCGAGAACAACGTTCTACAGACCGGCTCGGCCGCGTCCCGCAACATTCAGGACTGCTGCGGGGTGGCCGCAACCAACAACACCGTCGAGTACAACTACTCCAACGCTTCCGGAACCCTGCACGGCACCCCGGACCCCTCGAACACCGTTGCCAACAACTACGACAACCTCACCAGCTGGCCGACGGCAGCCTACTCCATCATGGCCTCGGCGGGCCTCGAACCCGCCTACGCCGACCTCCTGACCAGCCGGACGATCAACGACAACGCCAGCAGCCTGCAGTACTCCGGCCCTGGCTGGAGTTACTCGAGCAACCGCGGTTACGGCGACTTCGACGACGACGTCCACTACAGCTACACCGCCGGCGCGACGGTCCAGTTCGCCTTCGACGGCAGCGGCGTGTCCTGGCTGGCGCAGCGCAGTGATCAGACCGGCCCGGTCGAGGTATACGTCGATGGCGTCGACGAGGGCACCGTCACGCCAGTAACCTCCGGATCCCCCTACCCGACCCAGCAAGTCGACTACCGCATCAGCGGCCTGGCACCCGGCTGGCACACCCTCAAGATCGTCAACAATTCCAACGCGCTCGTCACGATCGACGCGTTCACCGTCGACAGCGGATGGACCACCAGCAACGACACCGACAGCGCAGTGACCTACACCGGCCCTGGCTGGGGTTACTCAAGCGATCGCGGTTACGGCGACTTCGACGACGACGTCCACTACAGCTACACCGCCGGCGCGACGGTCCAGTTCGCCTTCGACGGCAGCGGCGTGTCCTGGCTGGCGCAGCGCAGTGATCAGACCGGCCCGGTCGAGGTATACGTCGATGGCGTCGACGAGGGCACCGTCACGCCAGTAACCTCCGGATCCCCCTACCCGACCCAGCAAGTCGACTACTCGATCACTGGCCTCGTCCCGGGCGCCCACACGCTGGAGATCGTCAACAGCACCTCTGAGCTGATCACCGTCGACGCGTTCTCGGTGGAGAACGGCCGCCAGGTCATGAATGACGACGGTGCGACAGTGACGTATTCGGGCAGCGGGTGGACGTACTCGGACAGCCCAGGAAGCGGGAACTACGACCAGGACACTCACGTCAGCTCGTCAGTGGGCGCTACCGTGACCTACGCATTCAACGGCACGGCGGTGTCCTGGCTGGCCCCGCGCACCGCAACCAGCGGGCCGGTCGAGGTCTACGTGGACGGCGTCGACGAGGGCTCTGTGACGCCACCGACGGGCAGCGCGCCCTATCCCACGCAACAGGTGGACTACGCGATCACGGGGCTTGCCGGCGGCTACCACACCCTGCAGTTGGTGAACACGACCGCCGCCCCGCTGACCGTGGACGCGTTCACCTCGCGGTGGTAGCGACCTGCGACGCGAATTCGGTCACTCGTGCACGGCTGGCCGTCGGCCAGCCGTGCACGAGTGACCCGCAAATGCGCGCTCATCTCCTGAGCTGCGCCAGCATCGTCGCGACGGGCGACCGCGTCGCGCGCGGCTTCGAGTAGGTCGACGTCATCGCCAAGCATCGGTGCAAGGGACCGGGCCTGCGCCGCCACTTCCCTGGACGTGCGCCCAACGACGCGGCAGCGGATCTTCGAGGAGCTTGCATGCGAGCCGTTCGGCCCAGTGCGCTTGGTTCTTCATACTGTCCAACCTACGGATCGGCGGCACATAATAAGCCAGGCGTCTCGGGCAAGCCGATTCCTGACAAATAGCACGAACAATGCGCGCTGGACCGTTTCCTCGTTCACATGATATGTCTTTGCTAGGGGTCGGAGTAGACACGATCACCAACGGCCCATTTCCTATCGGTTGCAGGCTGCCCGATTTTGTCGCACAGGTGGAAGCACTGCGAGGGGTTTTCGCCGTATAATCACGCAGGGTGCCTGCCGGGTGACCGGCTTGGTGCCGCGTGCCGCCCAGGGCAACAGCGCCCGGGATAGATTTTCATGATCACGTGCTGTTCCCGGTGTTCCAGGCTGTTCCAGGCCCGCTATGAACACGCGATCATGAACCAGGCGAGCGTGCGGGCTGGCGGCGTCTCCCTCTCGAACTCTGGCCGACCGCGCCTGGCAGCCCTGCCGGTCACCCACCGCAATAAACGCAGGCATCCCAGCCGGCCAACCCCCTTAACCCCTGGCATTGGCCTGCCGTCCTGGGTAGTGCAGCAGGCCCGGAATCTCCTGACGGACCCAGAAGATGCAGGGATGAGCTGCCGCCTCGAACTGCTGGACCAGACCTTGACCGGGAACCAGCGGCACCTCATTGACCGTCCTGCGCGAGTACGAAGACTTCTACAACACGCACCGGCCGCACCGCACCTTGAAAACCAGGCTGCGCCGCTCCGCCCGCTGGCGATACCGATCTAGACCACCTCCGTGTCCGGCGGCGTGATCGCGCCGGAGGCGTGATCCATGAATATCGCCTGGTGGCATGGGTTTTCGGCACACACAGTCGCGGGGCGCTTCTTAGAGCGATGGTCCTTTCAGGGTGCCCAGGCGACCACCTCCACGGGACGTTGCGAGCGGCGCGCAAGCAAGGCAGCGCAAGACATACATCCTATCTCTCGTCACATGCTCCGTCACGCTACCGCAAGTAAGTGATGATCTGTGCTGGTTTGCTTACCATAACATCCGGAACTTGGGGCTAGACATCGGAGGACTTTGGTGGAACAGTGTCCGTGCGGCCACTGAATGACCGCGGCGGTGGTGCGCTCGAGCCTTCGGAAACGATTGGCAGGTGGCGGCCACCCCTCGAAATCTGTTCAGGAAGGAAGACGATGTTCGGTAAACATGAAGGGTCGGGGCGATTGACCCGAGATCCACGCGGGGCCCCTCGATTCGGAGCTACCCGTTCGGGCTCGCGTCGACCGTTGCTGCTGGTGGCGACGGGCTTGGCGCTTGCGAGCCTCGCCATAGGCCAGTCGATCGCTACGGCGTCGATCGCTACGGCGTCGCAGCGGTCGATCGCTCCGGCGTCGCAGCGCGGCAACGTCCGGCATGGCCCGACCTTCTACGTGGCGACGAACGGCAACGATCGCAACCACGGAACGAATCCCCGGCGGCCAGTTGCAACGCTGGCTCGCGCTCAACAACTGGTGCGCGCGGCGCTCCGGCGCAATCCGGGGCCGATCACGGTAGACGTTGCGGGGGGAACGTACTACCTGCGTTCCACGCTAGATTTCACCAATGCGGATTCCGGTACTTCTCGCAGCCCGGTGACGTGGCAGGCCGAGTCCGGGGCCAACGTGACAGTGAGCGGCGGCACGTCGCTCACGCCAGATACATGGACACCGGACTCGTCGCAGAGCGGCGTCTTCGAGACCACGGTACAGCGAGGGCTGAACTTCGATCAGCTGTTTGTAAACGGCACCCGGCAGACGCTCGCGCGCTACCCGAATGCGGATCCCTCCCAGGCTGGGCTCCAAGGCACCGCGACCCTTGCTCAGGTCAACGCGTTGGCCGCTAACTGGTCCGACTTCACCATGGGCGACGTTCGCGCCGAGCATTGCGATGACTGGGGACAGTTGTCCTACAAGATCACCGGGTACACAGGGGGTCAGCTTGGCCTCCAGTACGTCGGCGACTCCAACCGCGGAGTCGACTGCCCGCAGATGGCACCGGGCGAGCCTAGCCCTGGAGGCCTCGTCGTGGAGGGCCTTCCTCAGCTGGTAACCGCACCCGGGGACTGGTGGTACAACCCGGCCTCCGGGCAACTTCTCTACTACCCGACCGCTGGCTTGAACCTCAGCTCCGCGACCTTCCAGACCGCGGAACTGGACCAGCTGATCACGATCAACGGCAAGTCCGCGTCTGATCCGGTGCGGGACATCACCTTCAAGGGCTTCAACTTCACCGGGACACACCGCGCGCTCTTCAACAGCGTCTACGTTCCAGACGCCAAGGGCGATTGGTCAATCGACCACAAGGGCGCGATCTACATGTCCAACTCGCAGCGCGTGACGGTCACCGGATCGAAGTTCGATCAGCTGGGTGGCAACGGCGTATTCATCTCCGGATACGCGGACGCCGACACGGTCTCGGACAACGCGTTTACCGACATCGGCGAAACAGACGTACAGGTCGTGGGGTCGTCATCCGCGGTGCGCGACTACTCGGACAACTATTACGACGATGTGCCGATCAACGACACTGGCAAGGGACCCAAGAATAACTACTACCCGCGCGACATCGACATCCGCGGCAACGTGATGACGAACAACGGCCAGTTCGCGCTGCAGTCAGCCGGGATCAACATCTCGATGAGCGAGGATGTGACCGTCGATCACAACACGATTTCGGGAAGCCCGCGAGCCTGCCTGAACATCGAAGACGGAACCTGGGGCGGGGACAACATCGAGAACAACGTGCTCGATGACTGCGTGACCGGGACCGGAGACAACGGGGCCATCAACGTATGGGGCCGTGATCGCTGGTGGGCTGCCAGCGGCAACAACCAGCTCGCGGCTGGAACCACCTTTGACGGCGACACGGGCGCGCCCCTGACCGACGCGCAAGCCAAGCAGATGATGCTTCTTGACACCATCAAGCCCATTGTCATCCAGCATAATCTCATCGAGCAGACCGGGTCATCATGGTCGGTCGACTTCGACGACGGCTCCTCGAACTTCGTCGTCAAGGACAACGTGATCCTCGGCGGCGGCGTCAAGCTACGTGACGGGTTCGACCGAACGGTCGTAAACAACGTCATTGCCGGGCCGACCGGGCTCTTCGAGCAGGTGAGCAAGGACGACAACGGGGACGTCATCCAGCACAACATCGTGCTAGGCCCGACCGCCTACAGCAACGTTCTCAACAACCCGGTAACCGCGGAGTACGCCGCCGATTACAACCTGTTCTGGGACAACGGGGCCCCGATCTCTGACTCTCCGAGCGGGTCTGGCACGGAGCAGCTATCGACCGATGGAGTGACGCTCAACACGCAATCGACCTGGGTTAAAGACGGACTCGACGTTCACTCGCTAGTCGGTAATCCAGACTTCGAGTCGCCAGATCCGGCCACTACGTTTAACTTCACGGTAGCGCCCGGATCCCCGGCATTGACGGTAGGGTTCAAGAACTTCCCGATGACAGGGTTTGGAGCCAGCAACGGCTCGCTGCCACCAGCCTACTCTGTTCCATACGGGACGCCGGGCGGCGAACTCGGGACGTCACTGCAGACTCAGCCTGAAGATCTCATGGGCGCGACCGCAACTAACGTCTCGAGTGAGGCGGTCGAGTCACTGCTGGGCATCAGCAACGACTACGGGCTTTACCTAGTCTCGGTCCCGAGCGGGTCATACGCGGCCGAGGTCGGGCTTCAGTCGAGTGACGACATCACGGCAATCAACGGCAATCAGGTGACAGGTGACAGAAATACATTCTGGATCCCATACAACTCCCTGGCTGCTGGCGCACCGATCACGCTGACGGTCCGTCGCGGACAGCAGGACGTGACACTCACCTTCGACAAGACGACCGCCCCGGAGGAACTGAACGACACCTCGGGCGTCGTATACAACTCCACCGGAAATGGGCCGGCTAGCACCGGCTGGATCTGGCGGAACTCGTCAACCGGTGGCGGCGGTTCATATCTGAGCGACATCTGGGCGACGCAGAACATCGGAGACTCGTGGAGCCTGACCTTCAACGGCACCGGTATCACGATCATCTCGGAGACTGCCCCGAATGAGGGCAATGTCGATCTCACGGTCGACGGTCAGCCGTATTCGGGAAACCCGGTCAGCTTTGAGACGCCGACAGTGTCATACCAGAGCAACGTGATCTCGGTCACCGGCCTGGCTCCCGGCGTGCACACCATCACCGGGACGATGATGAGCGGCAGCTACATGATCGTCGACGCCTTCGAGACCCATCCGTCTGCGTCATCGTAGACTCCGCCCCGCAGAATTCCTGACGGAATTAGGAGTGCGGCCGGGGTAGTCAATCGACTACCCCGGCCCACGCCTTTAGCGTCGCTAATACAGACACCGGGGGGTCGCCAACCGGGGGCTGCTGCGACTGACTCCGGGACGAGACGCCTACGGCTTCCTGGCGAGCGCCGCGTACGCGCCCGCCTCGGCGGGGCTGAGCCGGGGCCCGGCTCGATCTCCGGACGCCAGTCCGCCATGGGCGTGATCCCGGGCTGGATCAGCTCCAGCCCGTCGAGGAAGCGAGCGAACTCGTCCTTGGTCCGGTACTGGAACGCGATCCCGGCGCCGCGGTACGCCGCCTGGCCGCCGACGCCCGGCGGGTAGAAGTCCGCGGTGGGCTGCTGGATGGCGAGGTAGCTGCCGGACGGCAGCGCGCCGAGCAGTCGGGAGACGATCCCGTGCGGGTCGGCTTCGTCGGGGAGGAAGTGCATGATGCCGAAGAACATCAGCGCGGTCGGCTTAGACAGGTCCAGCGTAGCGCGCAGCCGCGAGTCCGCGAGGATACGTTCCGGGTCGCGCGCGTCGGCGTCGATGTAGGCGCAGGCGCCTTCCGGGGCGCTGGTGAGCAGCGCGCGGGCGTGGGAGAGCACGATCGGGTCATTGTCCACGTAGACGACGCGGGACGCGGGGGCGATCCGCTGGGCGATCTCGTGCATGTTCGGGCTCGTGGGCAGGCCGGTGCCGATGTCGAGGAACTGGCGGATGCCGAGTTCGCCAGCCAGGTAAGCCGTCATCCGGCGCATCACGGCACGGTTCGCGCGCATCGCGACGCCCATGCCCGGGTTGCTCGCCAACGCTGCCTCGGCGGCCTTGCGGTCGGCTTCGAAGTTGTCCTTGCCTCCGAGGATGTAGTCGTAGATCCGTGCCGAATGCGCCACGGACGTATCGATCCGCGGCGGCTCGTCCGACTTGCCTGCTCTAAGGTCCAGTTCGCCAGCAGTCACGGTCATCGATCCTAGCCCGCCGCCAGTCCTGCGCTCACCACAAGGGCCGTCGCGACTAGACGTTGCGCCGGTACTGGCCGCCTACCTCGAAGAAGGCGTCGGTGATCTGCTGCAGCGTGCAGACCCGCGCGGCGGGCATCAGGGCCTCGAAGACGTTGCCACCGCAACGGGCGGCTTCCTTCAGCGCCGCCAGTGCCGCCGGGGCCTGCGACCGGTGCCGGGCCTGGAAGTCGTGGACCCGCGTGAGCTGGGACTTCTTCTCCTCCTCGGTGCCGCGTGATAGCGGGATCGCAGCCGGGCCGCGCTCCCTCGAGCCGCCGGCGCCCGGAACGTGTTGACGCCGATCAGCGGCAGTGACCCATCGTGCTTGCGCTGCTCGTACAGCATGGACTCGTCCTGGATCCGGCCGCGCTGGTAGCCGGTCTCCATCGCGCCGAGCGCGCCGCCGCGCTGGGAGATCCGCTCGAACTCCAGCAGGACGGCTTCCTCGACCAGGTCGGTCAGCTCATCGGCGATGAAGGACCCGGACAGCGGGTTCTCGTTCATCGCCAGGCCCCACTCCTTGCCGATGATGAGCTGGATCGCCAGCGCCCGGCGGACCGACTCTTCTGAGGGCGTGGTGACGGCCTCGTCGTAGGCGTTGGTGTGCAGCGAGCTGGCGTTGTCGTAGATGGCGCACAAGGCCTGCAGGGTGGTGCGGATGTCGTTGAAGGCCATCTCCTGGGCGTGCAGTGACCGCCCGGAGGTCTGGATGTGGTACTTGAGCTTCTGCGATCGCTGCGCCGCACCGTAGCGGTCCCGCATCGCGACGGCCCAGATCCGCCGGGCGACCCGGCCGATGACCGTGTACTCAGGGTCCATGCCATTGGAGAAGAAGAAGGACAGGTTCGGCGCGAAGTCGTCAACCTTCATGCCGCGCCCGAGGTACGCCTCGACGTAGGTGAACGCGTTCGACAAGGTGAACGCGAGCTGGCTGATGGGGTTGGCTCCCGCCTCGGCGATGTGGTAGCCGGAGATGGAGACGGAGTAGAAGTTCCGCACCCCGTGGGCGATGAACCACTCCTGGATGTCCGCCATCACGCGCAGGCTGAAGTCCGTGGAGAAGATGCAGGTGTTCTGTCCCTGGTCCTCCTTGAGGATGTCGGCCTGCACCGTGCCGCGGACCGTCGCCAGCACCTGCGATGCCGGCATTCCCTTAGCTGCCCCCTGGTCGATCGCCGTATTGAGGAAGAACGCGAGGATCGCCGGCGCCGGGCCGTTGATCGTCATCGAGACCGACGTGTTCGGCGCGGTGAGGTCGAACCCGTCGTACAGCGCCTTCATGTCCTCAAGGGTCGCGATCGACACGCCCGACGTGCCGACCTTGCCGTACACGTCCGGGGACTCCCCTGGGTCGCGGCCGTACAGCGTGACCGAGTCGAACGCCGTGGACAGCCGGGTCGCGGGCTGCCCCTGCGACAGCAGCCTGAATCGCCGGTTCGTGCGGAACGCGTCGCCTTCACCGGCGAACATCCGCGCCGGGTCCTCTCCCTCCCGCTTGAACGCGAACACGCCCGCGGTGAACGGGAACCGGCCGGGCAGGTTCTCTTTCCGCAAGAAGCGCAGCAGCTCGCCGTGATCGGCAAAGCGGGGCAGCGCCACCCGCGAGATCGCGATGCCCGACAGGGACTCGCGCGTGAGCCTGGTCCTGCTTTCCTTGTCCCCAACGATGACGACCTGCTCTTCCCCCTTATAGGATTCCGCGACGGCGGGCCACTGCTTGATGAGCGCGGCGGCGTCGGCTGGGACGGCGCGGGCCGCCTCATCGAGCTTGGCCGCGACCGCCGCGTCGCCGGGAAGCTCGGCCGCCACGTCGGCAAGACGCTGGTGACGCCGGACACTGGCGACGGCCCGTTCTGTATCGTGGTGGTAGTTCCTTATCGTGGCGGCGATCTCGGCTAGGTAGCCAATGCGGGCTGGCGGGATGACGGGGATGGCTTGCTCGGAGGTGCGGCCGGTCACCTTGGGCAGGCGGCCGTCGCTCAGCGGCAGGCCCGACCCTGCCACCCGGGGTGCCACTGCGCCTGTCGCGGGCACCACCCTCGGCGCCCCGGCCCGAACCCCCCGCAGCGCAGCAGGCCGGCCAGGTGCTGGTACAGGGCCGTGACCCCGGTGTCGTTGAAGGTGGCGGCGCTGGTGCCGAAGACCGGCATGTCCTCGGGGCGCTGGCCAAAGGCGTTCCTGTTCCTGATCAGCTGGCGGGATACGTCGCGGACCGCGTCCGCGCCGCCGCGCCGCTCGAACTTGTTGACCGCGACCACGTCGGCGAAGTCGAGCATGTCGATCTTCTCCAGCTGGGACGCGGCGCCGAACTCCGGTGTCATGACGTAGAGGCTCACGTCGGCCAGGTGCGTGATCCCGGCGTCGCCCTGGCCGATGCCAGGGGTCTCGCAGATGATCAGGTCGTACCCGGCGGCGCGACAGGCGGCGATGATGCCCGCGATGTTCTCGGGGAGCTCGCGCGCGCCGCGGGTGGCCAGGGAACGGAAGAACACGTGCTCCCCGTCGAGGGAGTTCATCCGGATCCGGTCGCCGAGCAGGGCGCCGCCGCCGCGCCGCCTGGTCGGGTCGACCGCCAGGACGGCGATGCGCAGCTTGTCCTGCTGGTCGGTGCGCAGCCGCCGCACCAGCTCGTCGGTCAGCGACGACTTGCCCGAGCCGCCGGTGCCGGTGATGCCGAGAACGGGCGCGGGATGGGCTGCCGCCGGGATGGGATAAGGCAGGGTCCCCGACTGCAGGCACGTGATGGCGCGCGCGAGGGCCAGCCGTTCGCCGGCCAGCAGCGCCTCCGGCGCGGGCGGGATGGCTGACAAGGCCGTGTCGCAGTGGCGGATGAGCTCGTTGATCATGGCGGGCAGGCCGAGCCGCTGGCCGTCCTCGGGCGAGAAGATCTTTACCCCGGCCTTCTTGAGGCGGGCGACCTCGTCCGCGACGATGACGCCGCCGCCGCCACCGAAGACCTGCACGTGCCCGGCACCGCGCTCGGCCAGCAGGTGCGCCAGGTACTCGAAGTACTCGACGTGGCCGCCCTGGTAGGAGCTGACCGCGATGCCCTGGACGTCCTCCTCGATGGCTGCGTCGACGACGTCCTTGACGGACCGGTCGTGCCCGAGGTGGATCACCTCCGCGCCCTGCGCCTGCAGGATGCGGCGCATGATGTTGATCGCGGCGTCGTGCCCGTCGAACAGTGCGGCGGCCGTGACGAACCGTACCGGGTTCACGGGCACGTGAAGATCCTGCTTGCGCAGCTCAGCCATGGAACCTCCTTCCCAGGAGACTCTTTCCCTGGCATCCGAGCAGCATGCTCCTTGGACGCCCAATATTTGGACGTTAAAGGAATTTTGTCGTTCACGTCAAGCCAACTCGCCAGCGGTGGCGTGCTAGCGTACGGTTTGCTCGTGGTGGATTTCGACCCGATCGCCGAGGCTCACCGGCAGTGGTCCGCCCGCTGGCCCGAGCACGCAGACCATATGGCGGCCGTCACGTCGGTCATGCGCGTCCAGCAGCTGCTGATCAGCCTGGTCGAGGACACGCTCAAGCCGTACGGGCGCACGTTCGCCGCCTACGAGGCGCTGCGCCTGCTGGCATTCACCCGGCACGGCTCGCTGCCGATGGGCAAGATCGGCGAGCGGCTGATGGTGCACCCGGCGTCGGTGACCAACGCGATCCGCAAGCTGGAGTTGCGCGGCCTGGTCCAGCGCAATCTGTCCACCGACGACCGCCGGATCGTGCTGGCGTCCATCAGCGACGAGGGTCGCGCGATCGTGGCCGCGGCGACCGACGCCCTGAACGAGGCCGACTTCGGCCTGCCCGGCCTGCCCAGGGAGCGCGCCGTCGCGCTCATCGCCGCCCTGCGCGAAGTGCGAACCGCCGCCGGCGACGCCTAGCCGCCAAGCGCCTGGCTACCGGAAGGGCAGTGTCAGGATGCGCTCCCGGTGCTCCTCCTCGTTCAGGTCGCGCAGGCGAGCGTGGAGGAACTCGGCGGCGCTGATCATTCCCAGGGTCCGCCGGGGGTCTGCCCGGTCAACCACGGTGGCGCTGGTTACCCCGGCGCGGGCGCAGGCAGTGGCGACCTCCATGAGCGTCTGGTCGTCATAGACGACTAGCGGCGAGGCGGGCAGCGGCAGCGGCCTCACCGCGATGATGACCTCGCGGGCGAAGCAGGCCTCCAGCGGGTCGGTGGTGTACTCCGCCGTGACGTGCACGCCCCGGCGGGCGACCTTCTCGGTAAGCACCGAGCGCCGCAAGATGAGCACCGACAGCGCATAGCCGGAGACGGCGGCCGTGAGCACGGCGGGCAGCGAGCTCCACGCGCCGGTGACCTCCAGCGTGAACACGACGCCGGTCAGCGGGGCGCGGAAGACTCCCCCGACGGCGGCGGCCAGCCCGAGGAGCGCCCAAAAGCCCGGGTACACGTGCGGCAGCGCCTGACCTTCCAGCGCCCCCAGCGCCCCGCCCATGAGGAAGACCGGTGCGAGCACGCCGCCTGAGGTGCCAGAGCCGAGGGACAGCGACCAGATCAGGGCCTTGACGACCAGCAGGCTGACGATGAGGTCCAGTCCGGCCCGGCCGGCCAGCAGCTGGGCGATCACGTCGTAGCCGACCCCAAGCGCCCGCGGCTGGAAGAGCCCGCCGACCCCGATGATGAGGCCGCCGATCGCCGGCCACCACATCCAGTGGACGGGCAGCCGTCCGAAGGCGTCTTCCGCCTTGAAGACCAGCGCGGAAGCGAGCACGCCGAACAGCCCGCCGGACAGGCCGGGCAGCACCGCGAGCGCGATCGCCCAGGCGGGGACGGCCGCGACGCTCGCCGCCGGCGTCACCGGGAAGACCGCCGCGGTGCCGAGCAGTCCCCACCGGCATACCGTGGCGACCATCACTGACGCCGACACCGGGATGAGGCTCCGCGGCCGCCATTCGAACAGCAGCAACTCGACCGCGAGCACCACGGCGGACAGCGGCGCGTTGAATACGGCCGCCATTCCGCCCGCGCTGCCGGCGACCAGGAGGGTCTTGCGCTCGTCGGCCGACAGGTGCAGGAACTGGGCAAGGATCGACCCGATCGCGCCGCCAGTCATGATGATCGGCCCCTCGGCGCCGAACGGGCCGCCCGTGCCGATGCTGATCGCCGCCGACGCCGGCTTGAGCACCGCGACGCGCGGGGACACCGTGCTGCCGTCGGTCAAGATCGCCGCGATGGCCTCGGGGATGCCATGACCGCGGATCTTCTCCGACCCGTAGCGGGCCATCGGTCCGATGACCAGGCCTCCAGCGACGGGCGCGAGCAGGATCAGCCACGGCGAGTGATGGTGCAGGCCTGGTGATACCAGTGCTACCGACACCCGCTGGTAGAAGACCAGGTTGGTGATCAGGCCGATCAGCCGCAGCAGGCAGAACGCGGCGAGCGCGCTCGCCGCGCCGACGACGAGGGCTATCGCGGTGATCAGCAGCACGCGGGGACTCACCGTGAAGTCCCCTAGGTGCATGGGCCGTCCGCTCGCCCGGTCAGCCACCCCAGCCGCTCCCGTCCCAGTCGTCTCGCCAGCAAGATAGTTCACAGGTCCTAGTATTGCACACTGCAAGACTTGCTCAGAGCAACTATGCCCTTGGAGGCATGTCACTGCGTTCTGGCGCCACCGAGTGGGCCGCGCTGCCCGGAAGAATGCGGCATCGGTGCCGTCCGCCGAGCCTCATGCCCCGTATTACTTTTGTAGAATGCCGTGCCATAACTGCGCTATGGCGTTCTATAGTCTGTCATAGATTCCTGCAAAGCCGGGGTGAGGATAGAGGTCGCCGCTGCGCGGCGGCTGTCCATCCATCCATGAAAGATCAGGGTTAAGGACGGAAAGGCGATTGTGCGGATCGATTTTCACCCGGTCACCGACGGGCCGGATCTGCTGGACTCCTGGGCCGCTCACATCGAGGAGGTAGGGTATGACTCTATCTGGATGTCCGAGACGCGGCATGACCCCTTCATAGGCCTGACCGCGGCGGCCCTGCGCACACAGCGAGTGGCGATCAGGACGGGCCTTGCCGTGGTGTTCGCCCGGAACCCGATGAGCACCGCGATGCTCGCCAATGACATGCAGCTGGTGTCCAGGGGACGGTTCGCGCTGGGCATAGGCTCGCAACTGCAGACCCACATCACCAAGCGGTTCGGCATGCCCTGGTCAAAGCCCGCGGACCGGATGCGGGAGTACATCCTGGCGATGCGGGCCATCTGGACGTGCTTCGAGACCGGGGAACGGCTGCGCTTCCGCGGCGAGTTCTACCGGCACACGCTGATGAGTCCCTTCTTCAATCCCGGCCCCAATCCGTACGGGAGGCCACCCATCCTGGTGGCCGGAGTCGGGCCCCGGATGACCGACCTCGCCGGCGAGCTAGCTGACGGGTTCCTGGCGCACATCATCACCACCAGGCGGCTGCTGGAGGAGGTCACGCTGCCCCAGCTCCGGGCCGCCAGGCAGGGCGCGGGAGCGACGATGGAGGAGTTCGAGTTGCATGTCACCCCGATCGTGGCGACCGGCAGGGACGAGGTCGAGCTGCGCTCGGAGATCGAGCGGTCCAAGCGCCAGATCGCTTTCTACGCCTCGATTCCAAGCTACGGCCCGGTCCTCGACCTACATGGCCTTGGCGACCTGAAGACCGAGCTGACCCGGCTGGCGGCCACCGGGCGGGCGGACGAGGCGGCCTCGGTCATCGATGACAGCGTGGTGGAGACCTTCGCCATCGTCGGTGAGCCCAAGGTGGCGGCTCGCAAGATCTGGGAGCGCTTCGGCGGGCTGGCCACCAGCATCGCCTTCTTCCAGCAGTACGGCGGCACGCCGCAGTACTGGCAGCCGCTCTACACCGAGCTGCACGACCTCCTGGTCGCCGAGGGCGTGCGCTGACCATCCGGCGGGAAGGCCCGCCACGTCCGCCGCGGCGGACGTGGCGGGCTGTGCGGGGACTGAACACGCGAGAAGGGACCGGGCGGAGAATCCCGCCCGGTCCCTTGCCTTACTCACGGGCCTTCACTCACAGGCCTTTACTCACGGCGTCGCCGCGAGCCCGCGCTACCTCTTGCTCTTGCCGATAGTGAAGGCGTAGAGGGTCTTGCCGGGCAACCCCTGGATGAAATCGGTGTCGTACCCGTTACCCCAGTAGATGGTGTTGCCCACGATGGCCGGCGCCGAGTTCGATGACCCGATGCCCTTGTACGACCACAGGATCTTGCCGGTGGCACCGTCCAGTGCGTACATCTCGCCGCTCATCGAGCCGGCGAACACGACGCCGTCCACGGTGCTGAGGGCACCCATGTCCTGGGCGTTAGCGGGATCGGCGGTCTCCCAGAGGATCTTGCCGGTCTGCGCGTCCAGCGCGCCCCAGTAGCCGCCCGTGGTCACGGTCTGGCCGTTGATCAGCTTGGTGGTAACGGCATCGGTGTTGGCCTCCGCGAAGTAGATGCGTCCGTCGGCATAGGCCGTGCCCCACTCCATGCCTCCGTGGACGCCGTACGGGCCGACGTTCGCGCTCCAGATCACCTTGCCGGTGTCCCGGTTGAGTAGCCAGTAGGTCCCGGTCTTCTGCCCGGCCCCGACGACCGGGATGGGGCCGTGCGGACCCTGGATCGTGAACAGGTGCGGGCTATCAGAGATGTCCCCGTCCTCGCCCGAGTCGGTGGGGCAGTTGTTCGGCGGGTAGCCGGGCAGGCAGGCCAGCGTCCACTGGTAGAACCCGTTGTCCCCGGTCGACCACTTAATCGCCCCGGTCTGGGGGTTAATGGCCATGATCGATGTCTGGTAATTGTCGGCGGGCATGCACTGCGCCGGGGTGCCGCCAGCGCTCTCGCAGGTGGTGACCGACGCAGGCAGGGTGTAGTTGTTGGCGGTGGTGACGAAGAGCGTGTCGGTTGCCGGGTCGACCGCAGGGGTGCCCCACACGGCGTCTCCGCTGAACCCGCCGGGCTGCCCGCCATTGGGCGGGCTCATGTAGTCCTTCCACAAGATCGCGCCGGTCTTGGCGTTAAGGGCGATCTCGCTGCCGCGGAAGGTGCAGCAGGGATAGCCGGGCTCGGACGCGGCGGCCTGCTCCTTGGACGCTATGCCGACGTAGACGACGCCGTCGTAGACCACGGGCGAGCCGGTCACCACGGCCAGCGGGTGGGTGTCTACTACGGTGCTCCACTCCTTCTTGCCGGTGGTGGCGTTGACCGCCATGAAATGGGCCACCCCGCCGAAGCCGGGCTTGTTCTGGTCGCCGATGTAGATGGTGTTGCCGACCACCGCCGGGCTGGTGCGGGAGAGGCTGCCCGGAACGCCGTTGTAGTCGGAGACTGGGTAGGACCAGACGACCTTGCCGCTACGGGCGTCGAGCTTGGTGAGGTTACCGCCCCAGTCCGGGACATAGACGTAGCGACCGACCACCGCGGGAGTCGCCGAGATGTCGCCCGCGGCGGTGTAGGTCCACTTCACCTTGAGGTTGGCGACGTCGGACGGGTTGATCAGGTCGTCGCCCGGCTGGGACATGGTGTTGCTGTAGTTCTGGCCGCGCATGGACCAGTCATCCTGGGACTGCCCCGGCCACTGCGGGCTGGAGGAATGGACGGGCGAGGCACTGGCCGCAGTCACGGCCAGGGTGCCGCCGAGGCCCGCGCCGATCGCGACCGCGATCACCACAGTGCGTCTGAACCAGGGTTTAAAGGGCATGCTGAATTGCCTCCTGTAATTGGGGGGACCTGCCCGTGTACTACATATTGGACAATATGATCTTAACGAACTTCCGCCTGTCACACAATTTACACCCGAAGCCATTTTCGCGCGAGATAAATGCGAATGGCGAATTAAAGACTCGCCGCCCGTTCCGTCCCGCGAGTTTCTTTTCGCGGGTAAATAGCGCCGCAACGCTAATTCGCAATCCCGTGACGCGCGGTGAGGTCAGGAGCCGCTCGGGGACAAGGCATCGCCGGCGTCGGCGGGCGTGGCGTGCTCCGATGTGAATACACCGAGCTGGCGCAGCAGCGTCAGCTCGTCCCTGGCGCCCCAGTGCTCCTTGGCCTGGCCGTCGGCGACCCGGTAGAAGTGCAGGTGCTGCACCTTGACCTCGCGACCGGTTGGCTCGATGCCCAGGAACTCGCCGGTGTGCTTGCCGCTGAAGGTGACCCGGCAGGCGAACTTGTCGCCCTCGGAGATGAAGTCGTCTACCTGCCAGCGTGCCTCGGAGAACGCGCGGCGCATGTAGCGCGCGGTGGACAGGTAGCCCTCGGGACCGCCGGCGACCCCTGGCGAGGCCTCATGATCGATGAAGTCGGGGGCGATGAAGGTCCGGGCGGCCTCCTCGTCGAGCTCGCCGAAGACCCGGGCGACGCCGATCGCAACGTGCAAGATCGTATCGTCGGCCGGCGGTGCCTGCGCCACTTGATCGGCGACTGTCGAGAGCATCTCGGTCACCTCGGACTGGTCAGTCACTGGTTCTCCCTCTCACTGGAGCTGACGGGACTTCGCTGGCGCAATCCAGGCGCCCGGTCAATGGCCGAGGCCCTGGCCGCCACTGACCGGGATCAGGGCACCGGTGATGAAGGAGGCCTCGTGGCTAGCGAGGAACCGTACGACTGAGGCGACCTCCTCCGGGGTACCGGAGCGGCGTAGCGCGGTGGTGCTGTGCAGGTACGCCCGGTGCTCGTCGGTCAGGTGGGAGACCATGTCGGTCTCGATCAGGCCGGGATAGACCACGTTGACGGTGATCTTGCGGGACCCGAGCTCCCAGGCCAGCGAGCGGGCCAGGCCCATCAGGGCTGCCTTGGACGCCGAGTAATTGGTCACGCCGGGGGAGCCCCAGAACGCGGTAGTCGACCCCATGAAGATCATCCGGCCCCAGCGGGCCTTGACCATGTCCATGACCGCGCACTTGGCCGCCCGCATCGTGCCCATCAGGTTGGTGTCGATGACCTGGGCGAAGTCTTCCTCCGTCATGGCCATGAACAGGTTGTCACGGGTCGTCCCCGCGTTGGCGACCAGCACCTCGACCGCGCCTTGCTGGGCCTTGACCTCGGCGAAGGCCCGCTCGACGGACTCAGTGTCGGTGACGTCGCAGCGCACCGCGAAGAATCCCGCAGGAGGCTCTCCGCTGCGGTAGGTGATGGCCACCTTGTCGCCGGCATCGGCGAACGCTCGGGCGACGGCCAGGCCTATGCCCCGGTTTCCGCCGGTGACGAGTACGGATCGGCTCACTGTAGCTCCTTGCTGTGAAAGGGATCGCCGATGACGCGGTCGAGGGCCTCTATGGCCGCCGCCGCCCCGGTGAAGTGAATTGCCTGCCAGCCGACCGCCCGTGCCCCGTCAACGTTCTTTGGCAGGTCGTCGACGAAGACCGAGTGCTCGGCCGTGACCCCCGACTGCTCGACGGCTAGCTCGAAAATCTCCCGCGCCGGCTTGCGGTACCCAGCCTGGAAGGAGAGGATGACGGCGTCGAAGTTCGCGGCCGGGTCGACCATCCGGCGCCAGTACTGGTCCCACGTGGGGACCATGTTCGAGATCATCCCGATGAAGACGCCCTGGTCCCGGAGCTGCCCGAGCCGGTCCAGCCACTGCTGGTTGACCGGCCGGTCTCCGAACCACGCGTCGGCTATCGAGGTCAGCTTCCCGTCGATCCGCAGCCCAGTGTCCTCATACAGCACCTCAGCGATCTGAGCCAGCCACTCCTGCTCGGTGACTAGCGGCGTGTCGATGGGCAGTAGCACATCGTCGGTACCGTAGGTCGCGGTGACCTTGAGCACCGCGGTCAGCAGTAGCTCGGCTGGAAGGCTCGTCTTCTCGCAGAAGGCGCCAAAGGTCTCGCTAATAGGCGGGGTGAGCACTCCCCCGAAATCGGTCCACACCGCGCGTACCTCGGACTCAGACACGGACGGCAACCTCTCCGGCCCGGGCGGCCCGCCGGACCCCCGCGATTGTTATCTGTGTGCTAGAGATCACGGCGTCATGCCGGAAGGTGACGTCGACCTGGCAGCCACCGCCATCGCGCCCGGCTGTGACGGCCTCGGCATACAAGGGGAAGTCGAGCTCGGCGAACCGCTCGAAGACCCCGGTGATCGTGACGATCTGAGCCGGATCGGGCATGATTCCCGTCTCATCCTGCACGGCTATCAGGGCGAGCTGGCGCGCGGCCTCCGTGAGGGTCATCGCGGGCAAGTGGTCGTAGGAGTGGTCGAACAGCGCCCGGTTGTCGAACCGGGGGGCCACCCGCGCGGATACGCGCCCCGGAGCCCGGGTAACGTCGGCGAGCACCACATTGCGCTGGTCCATCCGGCCGACCTGCTGCGCGGGGACGTGGCCCGGCACGGGCCCTTCCGGGAAATCCGCGGTCGAGGGCGCCGGGGTCCGGCGCATCGCCTGACGCAGGGCTTCGTTCTCGGTTAGCGAGACGAACTGGCACTCCATGACGTGGGAGCCAAGGTACTGGCCGTTCAGGGCGAGCGCCTGCCGCACCAGGCCGCGACGGATTTGGCCACCGCGGCGGACCCGTATGGCCTCGAACGAGCTCTCGATCCGCAGCTCGCCCGGTCGCCTCTGGTAGCTCAGCAGCCTAGGCTCGTCCAGCTGCAGGGTGAAGGAGCCAACCAGCATCAAGATCTCAGGCGGCAAGCCGACCAGGGTCGCCCCGGCGATGCCCGCCTGACGGCCCGCCTCCAGGATGACTAGCGGGTCGAAGCAGGGCAGCGGCTGCAGGTGGTCGTTGTAGTAGGCATGGGTGAGAGGCAGCTGGGCCGCCGCCAGGAAAAGTTGCCCCGTCACCGGGACCAGGTCTGTCACGAACACCCCTGATACCGCCGAACGATGCACGAGTGAACGGCGCACCGTGCTCTGGTAACTCAGCGGGGCATCGCTCAACCGGGTAGCGGCGGCATCGCGCCCGCCGGAGCTGAGAGTTGTCATGCGCCATCTCCAACAGTTCTGCTTTCAGGCCGGACTAAGACCTAAGCATGGCATGGCCAGATAAAAGATAGATGAAAGCCGGATGCAGGGTCCGTGGAAACCTAAAGAAAATGTCTCCAGCTCATTACGCGCTACCTCTTTCGGTTCCCTTCCTGTTGCGATCAGGCGCGCGGTTGCTAATGTTGCGCCAGTAATGGCAACGTCGCCGCAACGCCAAAGTCGGACAATCGCGAGAGGTTCGAATTATGCCCAAGGTAGACGCACACGACATCGCCGCTTTGCAGCAGAAGATCAGCGAGATCATCTTGCAGGAACTCGAGCTAGAGCCAGCTGATCTCACCGACGCCGGCGACTTCGTCGAAGACTATGACGCCGACTCCCTGTCCCTGATCACGATCCTGGCCCGGATCGAGAAGGAGGCCGGCGTTGTCGTGCCGCAAGATGAGCTGCAGAACATGAGGAATCTGGCCAGCGTCTTCGCCGTGACCGAGAAGTACGCTACGGGGTCCTAAGGTGCCTGACAAGGAAGCAAAGGGCCGAGTGGTCATCACCGGGCTCGGCGCCGTCGCCAGCATCGGTATCGGAGTCGGTGCGTTCATCGCGGCGGTGAAGGAGGGACGCAACGGCGCCTCGCCCATTACCAGCTTCGACACCACCGGCTTCCCCTACGTCATGGCGGCGGAGGTCTCGGACTTCGAGCCGTCCGCGCACCTGGAGCGGCTGGACGTCAGCAAGTGGGGCCGGGCCGGCGCTTCGCGGCCGCCGCCTCCCGACTCGCCGTGCAGGATTCCGGCATCGATCCGGAGGTACTCAGCCGGGCCAGTAGCTGCTCCATCATGGGTACCACGGCAGGTGAGTCCCAGGTTCTGCAGGCCATGCTCGGGCAGTGGGTCTTCACAGGCCTGGGCAGCATGGACCCGGCCCTGCCGCCGCTGTCCCCGGCCGGCAAGATCGCCGCTGCGGTCAGCAGCGAGCTGAGCCTGACCGGTGAGTGCATCACCATCCCGACGGCGTGCTCGGCCAGCAACATGGCCATCGGCTACGCCTACGACCTGATCCGCGCCGGAGAGTCCGACTTCGCCCTGGCAGGCGGCGCCGACGCGGTCAACCGCTCCTGCCACGCCGGCTTCTTCCGGCTCGGCGCGCTCGCCGAGAATGTCTGCCGGCCCTTCGATGTCAACCGCTCCGGCATCCTCACCGCCGAGGGCGGCGCGAGCCTGCTGCTCGAATCGCTGGAAACCGCGCTGGAACGAGGTGCCCACATCTATGCCGAAGTCCTCGGCTATGGCGTGAACTGCGATGCCAAGCACATGGTCAACCCGCACGCGCCCAGCATCGCCGAGTGCATCAGGAACGCGCACAAGCGGGCGGGCGTGACCGCCGACCAGATCGACTACATCTGCGCGCACGGCACCGGCACGCCGACCAACGACATCACCGAGATCACCGCGGTTCGCGAGGTGTTCGGCGACCGGCTGCCACCGGTCAGCTCGGTCAAGTCGATGATCGGCCACACGATGGGAGCCGCCAGCGCCTTCGGCGCGATCGTCTGCAGCAAGGCGCTGGAGGAAGGGTTCCTCCCGCCCACCGCCAACCTGGAAGAACTCGACCCGGCCCTCGGCCCGGACCTCGACGTGGTACCCGGCAAGGCCAGGCCCGCAGAACTGGCCGTAGCCCAAAACCAGGGCCTGGCCTTCGGCGGCAACAACGTGGTAACCGTTTTCGGCAAGTTCGATGAAGGGGCTGCATGATGTCCGCTCCCGCTCCCGCTGTCGCGCCGCTGAGCATCACCGGCGCCGGCGCGGTCTCGCCGGTGGGGATAGGCCTGTCCGCGCTGACGCGGGCTCTCGAAACGGGCTACCTCGGCCACCGGGGCCCGGTCGACGAGGCGGATAACTACCCGCCAGCGATGCCGACCTGGGCGGTCTCCGACGGCCCGCTCGCCGAGCGTCTCGGACGCAAGGGCCTGCAGGGCGTCGACCGCATGTCCCGGATCGCCCTGGTCGCCTGCCAGCAGGCACTGGATCAGGCGGGCGGCGGCAGCGAGCAGGAGCGAGCCGAGATCGGCGTGGCAATGGCCACGGCCGGCGGGAGCATGCGCAGCCTGTCTGAAGTGGGCCTTGACACGGTTCGCAATGAGAAGCCCTACATGGTCAACCCGCGCCTGTTCCCCAACGTGGTCATGAACAGCTGCGCCGGGCAGCTCGCGATCAGGAACGGCCTGCACGGCGCGAACGCCACGGTCTCGGCCGGCCAGGTGTCGAGCCTGGCGGCGTTCAGGTACGCCAGGATCGCCCTCGCCGACCACCGGGTCAGCAGGATCCTGGCCGGAGGCGTGGAGGAATTGTCACCGATCGGCAGCTGGGGATGGCACCTGAGCGGGGTCCTGATCGAAGGCATCGCGGCCGGCGAGGGCTCGGCCATGTTCATGCTGGAGGACTCCACCGCGGCCAGCGAGGCTGGCCGCGTCTCGCTGGGGGAGATCCTCGCCTGTGAGATTGGCTATGCGGGTACCGACGATGGCAGCAGCATCCATGCCCCGCGCGCCGTCCGGGGCCTAGCGGCGGTCATCGAGCGCGCGCTGCGGCGCAGCGCGGTGACAGCGGACGATCTCGACCTTGTCGTCCCAGGCTGCCAAGGGCAGCCGACCATGGCGCAGATCGAGGAAGAGGCCACCGAACTGGTCCTAGGCCGCGTCGTCAAGCGGCTGGATGTAGTACCGGTGATCGGCCACTGCTACAGCGCCAGCGGCGCGTTGCAGACGGCGGCCCTGCTCGGCTACTTCGAGGGACGGACCGACTGGACCGCGCTCGTCACCTCGGCCGGCGAAGAGGGAACCGTGGGCGCGCTGGTCGTGCGCGGGACGGGAGGCTGACATGGCACTCAACCCGGCACGCGTGGGGGCCGTGTATCCGACGAGCGAGCCATACGAGGTGAGCCGCGAGAAGATCAAGGAGTACGCGCGGGCCATCAAGGACGATAGCCTGGCCTGCTTCGATCCCGAGGTAGCCAAGAAGCTTGGCTACCTCGACGTGATCGCCCCGCCGAGCTTCCCCATGATCATTTCCCTGGAGGCCGAGCGGCAGGTGGTCCACGACCCCGGCCTGGGGGCGCGGGAGCAGGTCCGCTTCGTCCACCGCGAGCAGCGGTTCGCCTACCGGCGCCCGATCGTCGCCGGCGACGTCATCACCGCGACAGTGCGGATCGCGAGCATCAACGCCATCGGCGACAACGACGTCATCACCTTCGAGACGACGATCGCCACCCCTGAAGGCGAGCACGTCTGCACCGCCAGCTCGACCTTCGTGATGTACGCCCCCGTGGAAGGAGCGGCGCCATGACCGGTCCCCGTTACCAGGAGGTCGAGGTCGGCCTCGCCCTGCCAGGCAGGACTGTCCAGGTCCAGCGATCCGACCTGGTGCGGTACGGCGGCTCGTCCTGCGACTACAACACCATCCACTGGGATGACCGTACGGCGGCCTCGATCGGGCTGCCCAATCCGATAGCTCACGGCATGCTCACGATGGGGCTAGCCGTCGGGGTCGTCACTGCCTGGGCGGGCGATCCAGCCGCCCTGGTGGACTACGGTGGCCGCTGGCCCCGCCCGGTGCCCGTGCCCAACGACGGCGTCGGCGTCGAGCTCGAGGTGTCAGCCACCGTGGCGGAAAAGCTCAAGCCGCCCCTGGTCCGGCTGCACGTGACCGTGCGCTGCGCGGGCGCGACGGTGCTCAGCATGCCGCGGACGATGGTCGCGCTGCATTAGCCCAGGCGCTCACCTGAGCTGAACTCCGAGGCCCTGTTTTCCCGCTTTCTGACCAATGGCGGAAGCGGCTCGAAGCACGGCGCAAAAGCAGTACTGAATGGAGTGGGCATGTTCACGCGGATTGCCGTGGTTAATCGTGGAGAGTCGGCGCGACGGCTGATTCACGCGGTACGGGAACTTAATGCCGAGCGGCTCCCGGCCGGGAGGCACCTGCTACTGCGGACGATCGCGCTGTACACCGACTCCGAGCGGCACGCTCCCTTCGTGCGCGAGGCGGACGTGGCCTACTGCCTGGGCCCCGCGTCGGCGCGGCCGTACCTGGACCTGGCGGTGCTGGAACGGGCCCTGGTCGAGACTGGCGCGGACGCGGCCTGGGTGGGCTGGGGCTTTGTTTCCGAGGACCCGGCATTCGCCGGGCTGTGCGACCGGCTCGGCGTAACCTTCATCGGCCCTTCCGCGGCGGCGATGCGCAAGCTCGGCGACAAGATCGGCGCGAAGCTGCTCGCCGAGGAGGCTGGGGTGCCGGTGGCGCCATGGAGCCGCGGGCCGGTGCGCACTGTCGGTGAGGCGCTGGAGCAGGCACGGCGTATTGGCTATCCGCTGATGCTGAAGGCGACGGCCGGCGGTGGCGGTCGCGGCATCCGCGCCATCGGCTCGGACGACGACTTGCGGGAGGCGTACCGGCGCACCAGCGAGGAGGCCGCGCGGGCGTTCGGCAGCGGCGTGCTATTCGTGGAGCGGCTGGTCAGCGGGGCTCGGCATGTCGAGGTGCAGGTGATCGCGGACGGCCACGGCACGGCCTGGGCGCTGGGGGTGCGTGACTGCTCCATCCAGCGGCGCAACCAGAAGGTCATCGAGGAGTCGGCCTCGCCGCTGCTGTCGCCAGAGCAGGCGCGGGAACTGAAGGCGTCCGCGGAGCGACTGGCCCTGGCGGTCGGCTACCGCGGTGCGTGCACTGTTGAGTTCCTGTACCACCCGGCGGACAGGCTCTTCGCGTTCCTGGAGGTCAACACGCGGCTGCAGGTCGAGCACCCCGTCACCGAGGCCACCACCGGGTTCGACCTGGTAAAGGCGCAGCTGCACGTGGCGGCGGGCGGGCGGCTTGACGGGGAGCGGCCGGCTGAGCGGGGGCACGCTGTGGAGGCGCGGCTGAACGCGGAGGACCCGGATCGCGACTTCGCGCCCGCGCCGGGCCGCATCCAGCTGCTGCGCTGGCCAGCCGGCCCCGGGATCCGCATCGACACCGGAGTGGTCGAGGGCGACGTCATCCCGCCGGACTTCGACTCGATGGTCGCTAAGGTCATCGCGGTGGGAAGGGACCGCGCCGAGGCGCTGGCGCGGCTGCGCCGCGCGGTGGCGGAGACCACCGTGATCATCGATGGCGGGACGACCAACAAGAGCTTCCTGGCAGCGCTGCTGGAAGCGCCGGAGGTCATCGAGGCGACCGCGGATACCAGCTGGGTAGACCGGGCGCGCGCCAGCGGCCGCCTGGTGGCCCATCAGCACGTCGGCGTCGCCCTCACGGCCGCCGCGATCGACGGCTACGAGCAGGCCGAGCGCGCCGAGCGCGCCCGGCTGCGGGAGTCTGGCCGTGGCGGCCGCCCGCACGTGCGGCATGAGCCCGGCCAGGTCATCGACCTGAAGGACGGTGGCCGACCCTACAAGGTCGGCGTCGCCTGCACCGGCTCCGGCCGCTACCGCGTCCACATCACCGGGGCCGCGGGCGAGACCGCCGGCTTCGACGCCACGCTCGAGCGGCTGGACGAGCACCTGAGCTGGCTGACCGTGAACGGGCGCGCCTACCGGCTAGCTACCGCGATCCACGGCCCGGTGCACGTGGTCGAGGTAGACGGGGTCACCCACCGGGTCAGCCGGGACGAGGGCGGCGCGCTGCGGGCTCCGGCTCCGGCGCTGGTGGTCGCCACCCCGGTCGCGGCCGGCGCCGAGGTGAGCGCCGGTGACCCGGTGCTGGTGCTGGAGAGCATGAAGATGGAGACCGTGCTGCGCGCGCCGTTCAACGCGCGGCTGCGCGAGCTGCTGGTCTCCGTAGGCACCCAGGTCGCCTCCGGAACGCCGCTGGCCCGGCTGGAGCCGGCTGGGACCGATGGGGTCGCCGCGCAGCCTCCCGCGGCTGCGCCGGTCGACCTGATGATCCCGCGGCAGGCCGGGGCCTCAGCGGCGCAGCGGGCCATGGCCACCCTCGAGCGGCTGCGGGGCCTCGTGCTGGGATTCGACATGGCCGGGGGACCGCCGGCGGACCTGATCGCCGGCTACCTTGCCGACCGCGATGCCGCGCTTGCCGCGGGCGCCCTGGTGCGGCCTGGCGAACTGGGCCTGGTGACAGCGTTCGCCGACATCGCCGAGTTGTCCTCGCCGCAGCTGGATCCCGGCTCGCACCGTAGCCCGCGCGAGCAGTTCCACGCCTACCTGCAGAGCCTCGACACCAGCCGGGCCGGGGCGACGGAGGAGTTCCGCCGCGGGCTGCAGCGCGCACTGCGCCACTACGGTGTCACCGGACTGGACCCCGCCCCCGCGCTTGAGCAGGCGGTGTTCCGGATCTTCCTGGCCCGCGACCGGTACGACACCGGCGCGCACGCGGTCCGCGCGCTGCTGACGGCGTGGATCACCGAGCCCGCCCTCGCCGAGGCGCGCGAGCTCATCGACCGGCTGGTGCGCGCCCTGCAACTTCGCTCGCCGCTCGCCGCCGACATCGCCCGCAGGGTGGCGTTCCGCTGGTTCCGCTGGCCGGAGGCCGAGACCGCACGCGCCGCCGTGCTCGCAGGCGTGCCCGGCGAGTTGCGGGCACTGGCCGACATGCCCGACGGGCCGCGGCGCCAGCGAGGCATCGCGGCACTGGTCGACATCCCCCACCCGCTGGACGCCTTCCTCGCCGAGCGGGTTTCTGGCCAGTGGCAGGCGCGCGAGCCGATGCTCGAGGTAATGGCGCGGTGGCACTACGGCCTGCAGGACATGCAGTCGCTTCACGTGCAGCAGCTCGCGGGCCGCCCGTTCGTGGTGTGCGATTACAACCTGGAGATCCAGCCGCACCGGGCGTCGGCGACCACTGCTGTGGTCACTGCGGGCCGCTTCGACGAGCTTGTGGCGGACGGGCGGCTGCCCGCTGACTTGTGCGCGCAGCTGCGGGCGTCGCCCGATGGCCACGTCCGGGTCGCGGACCTGTACCTGACCTGGTCTAGCGCTCCCGCCACCGCCACCGAGCGGGCGGCCGCGCTGCACGAGGCGCTGGTCTGCAGCGGCATCGCCGACGAGGTCCGGCGCGTCGTGGTCGGGATCACCGGCCGCGCCGAGGGCGGCCCGCCCGTTGAGTACTTCACCTTCCGCCGCCGCGTGGCCACCGGTGCCGGCGAGTTCGTCGAGGACGCCCTGGTCCGCGGCGTCCACCCGCTGGTAGGCCGGCGGCTGCACCTGTGGCGGCTGCAGAACTTCCATGTCACCCGGGTCGCGGACCCGGCCGCGGACCGTGCGGCGGGCCCGTGCCCGAAGGCGTCCTGCTGTACCACTGCGTGGCCAGGGACAACCCCGACGACCAGCGGTTCGTGGCGCTCGCGCAGGTGCACCGGTTCGAGGTCGCGCGCGACTCCGGCGGCCGGATCACCGCGATCGAGGGCGCGGAAACGGTGCTAGCCGCCTGCGCAGACGCGATCGGCAAGGCCCGCCACGACCTCGACCCAGCGGGCCAGTGGCTGGACATGAACCACGTGTGGCTCGACATCCGCCCCGTCATCGACGTGCCCCCCGACGACCTGGCCGCCTGGCAGCGGGCCACCGCGGCGCAGGCCGCCCAGGCCGGCATCGAGGAGGTCCTCGTGCAAGGCCGGCTCGCCGGACCTGACGGCGCGCTCCGCTACGTGATGACCCGGCTGTCCTACGAGCCCGGCGACAGCGTCGCCGTCTCGGTTGAGGAGCCGCCGACCTGGCCGCTCGCGCCGCTGAACGACTACCAGCAGAAGGTGCTGCGGGCGCGCCGCCGTGGCACCGTCTACCCGTACGAGCTGGTGAGGCTGCTGGCCGGGCCGCACGGCCAGTTCACCGAGCTCGACCTGCAGGGCACCAAGCTCGGGCCGGCTGACCGGCCGCGCGGGCACAACACGGCGGGGATCGTGGCCGGGATCGTCTCCACGCCGACGCCATTGCACCCCGAAGGCATCCGGCGAGTGGTGCTGCTCGGCGACCCGACCAAGGCACTGGGCGCGCTGTCGGAGCCGGAATGCGCCCGCATCATTGCCGCCCTCGACCTGGCCGAGCGCCAGGGGATCCCGCTGGAATGGCTCGCCGTGTCGGCCGGCGCGCGCATCGCCATGGACTCCGGCACCGAGAACATGGACGCGATCGCCCGCGCGCTGCGCCGCATCGTCGAGTTCACCCAGGCAGGCGGCGAGATCAACATCGTGGTCACCGGCATCAACGTCGGCGCCCAGCCATACTGGAACGCCGAGGCCACCATGCTCATGCACACCAGGGGCATCCTCGTGATGACCCCGGCCTCAGCCATGGTCCTCACCGGCAAGCAGTCCCTGGACTTCTCCGGCGGCGTGTCCGCCGAGGACAACCTTGGCATCGGCGGGTACGCGCGGGTAATGGGACCCAACGGGCAGGCGCAGTACTGGGCCCCCAACCTCGCCGCCGCCCGCGACGTGCTCATGAGCCACTACGCCCATACCTATGTCGCCGCTGGCGAGCCGGCCCCGCGCCGCGCCCCGACCACCGACCCGACGTCACGGGACGTCACCAGCTACCCGCACAACCACCCCGACACGGACTTCACCACGGTTGGCGAGATCTTCTCTGCCAAGGCCAACCCGGACCGCAAGAAGCCCTTCGACATCCGCGCGGTCATGCGGGCGGTCGCTGACCAGGACCACCAGATCCTGGAGCGCTGGGCTGACATGGCCGAGGCCCAGACCGCCGTCGTCACCGACGCGCGGATCGGCGGCTGGCCCGTATGCCTCATAGGCATCGAGTCCCGCCCGGTAGCCCGCCACGGCTTCCCCCCCGCCGACGGCCCCGACCCGCTTACCGCAGGAACGCTATTCCCGATGTCGAGCAAGAAGGTCGCTCGCGCGATCAACGCGGCCTCGGGCAGCCGTCCGGTGGTGGTGCTGGCGAACCTGTCCGGCTTCGACGGCTCGCCCGAGTCGATGCGCCGCCTGCAGCTGGAGTACGGCGCCGAGATCGGCCGCGCCATCGTCAACTTCGACGGCAAGATCATCTTCTGCGTCATCTCGCGCTACCACGGCGGCGCGTTCGTGGTGTTCTCCAAGGCGCTCAACGACACCATGACTGTCCTCGCCGTTGACGGTTCCTTCGCCTCCGTCATCGGCGGTGCCCCCGCCGCGGCAGTCGTGTTCGCCCGCCAGGTCGATGCCCGGACCGCTGCCGACCCTCGCGTCGCCGGACTTGAGGCCCGCCTCGCCACCACCACCAGGCCCGAGAAGAAAGCCGAGCTCGCCAGCGAGCTGGCCGAGACACGCGCCACGGTCCGCGCCGAGAAGCTGTCAGCCCTGGCCACCGAGTTCGACGCCATCCACTCCATCCAGCGCGCCGTCGAGGTCGGCTCCGTCGATGCCATCATCACCCCAGGCGAGCTACGGCCCGCCATTGCCGCACGCGTAGACACCTGGATGCGCAGTGCAGTCAGCGCCACCGTAACCGCAACAGCGTCGTTACGCCGAGCCCCGCCCAGCCAGCACCGTCTCGGCGCCCGCGAATGACGGCAGCCCTGCTTCCTGGCCGGGCTGCGGCTGCGGCTGCGGCTGCGGCTGCGGCTGCGGCTGCGGCAGGGTGCCTGGCGTGACTGTGCCTGGACCGGGCGGCTGTCGCGGGACCGGAGAGGTACCGCAGGCCTCCGCCAGCGAGACACCTGCCTTGTTCACCGCGTCGATGCGGGAGACGGCCCCGAGCTTGCCGAAGATGTTGCGCAGGTGTCGCTTGACGGTGCCCTCGGTGATCTTGAGCCTGACCGCGATCTGGCGGTTGCTGAGCGCTCTGGCGACCAGTACCAGTACCTCACGCTCCCGTCCGGTCAACGGCCCCGAGGCGGCATCCGGCGGCCCGGCAGGCGAGTCAGGTAGCGTCACGGCGCGGCGACTTCTAACGATCTGGTGGATGGCCAGCACCAGATCCTGCCGGCTGATCGCCTTGTGCAGGTAGCCGTGCGCGCCCAGCGCGAGCATCCGCTCCGCGAATCTCGGGTCGGCGTGGACGCTCAGGATGATCACCCTGGGCGCGGGCGCGAGCTGGAGCAGCTGCCGCACTGTGCGCTCGGGCTGACGAGACGTATCCAGATCGAGCAGCACGATCGCCGGGAGGGTCTGCTCGGCCAGCCGGAATGCGCTCTCGCTGTCTGAGGCTTGCCCGACGACGGCGAAGTCGGGCACGTTGGCCAGCAATTCGGCTAGCGCCTCTCCGAGCAGCCGGTACCCGTTGGTGATCATGATTCGGATGGGCGCGGCGAGCAGGACATCGGATGCCGCTCTAGAGGATCTTGCGGGGTGGTTATTCGCTTGCATACCAGACTCGACCATAGTGACTGCTGCTTGCATAACTATCCCTAACGCTGGACTCCGGCGGAGCCTTGCCGGCGCGGTAGATAGCCCCTCAATGCGCTATTGCCGCTCTCTGGAACCGCTTGCCTAGCCCACTGCCCATCGCCTGCTTACATGATTACTGGAATACAAAATTACAGGCCTTACGTCACCAAGCAGGGGTTCAGGATCCCTTCACCGCGTCGGCGCGGATAATCCATCACTCCAAAGAGGCAGAGACACGGGCGGGTAGACGAACTATCTATAGTTATACTATCCATTACGATGGAGTGCAAGATCGCCCGCATGAGGCCATCGCGACTCCACTGGAGGTAGCGATATGAGTACGCACAGCAACAGCCGCTCCACCCTGCTCATCGCCGGGGCGGCTTCCTTCATGGCCTCCCTCGATAACCTGGTCGTCACCACCGCGTTGCCCACAATTCGCAATCAATTCCATACCACTCTGGAGAATCTGGAGTGGACAGTAGATGCCTATACGCTGACTTTTGCTGGATTTTTGCTCGCCGCCGCGATCCTGGGCGATAGGTTTGGCCGGCGCACTATCTTCGTTGCGGGCATCGCGGTGTTCACGATCGGGTCGGCGCTGGCCGCGCTTTCCACCTCGCCGGGCATGCTGGTCATGTCGCGGGTAATCCAGGGAACCGGCGGCTCGGTCATCTTCCCGCTCGGCCTGACGCTTGTCATCCAGGCGGTCCAGCCACGCCGGCGGGGAGCGGCAATCGCCGCGCTCAGCGCCATGAGCGGCCTGGGAATCGCCCTCGGCCCGTGGATCGGCGGGGCGATCGTCCAATTCGGCGACTGGCACTGGGTGTTCTGGATCAACGTGCCCATCGGCGTCGCCGTGGCTCCGGCCGCGCTGCGCTGGGTGCGCAACAGTCGCGGGCCACACACCACGCTGGACGCGGCGGGAACACTGCTCGTCACCGGCGGCCTCCTGGGGATCGTGTACGGGGTGATACGCAGCGACGATCTAGGGTGGGCCAGTGCCCAGGTGCTGGTCCCCGTGATCGCCGGGATCCTGCTGCTCGCCGCCTTCGTGACCTGGGAGCACCGGGCCAATAATCCGGTCATGCCGCCGCCACTCTTCCGCAGTCGCGGGTTCACGCTCACCAACATGGTGGCGCTCCTGATCCAGGGCGGCACCTTCGGCTCGGTCTTCCTGCTGGTCCAGTTCCTGCAGGACGCTCAGCACTATCGTCCGGTCGCGGCCGGCGTGCGCACGCTGCCCTGGACACTGATGCCACTTCTCGTGGTGCCCCTGGCCACTTTCCTCGCCCCACGACTGGGACTGCGGGGCCTCATGGTGATCAGCGCGGCACTCCAGGGAGCGGCCCTGGGCTGGCTCGCCTTCATCGTCTCCGGGACCGTCTCCTATGCCCTCATACTGCCCGCACTGGTCGCCGCTGGGGTCGGGATGGGGCTGTACTTCGCGCTGAACGCCAGGCAAATGCTCGAGTTCGTGACCGTTGACGAGCAAGGCGTCGCCTCGGGGATCAACGCTTGCGTGCGACAGGTCGGAGTGGTTCTGGGCGTCGCCGTATTCTCCCGGATCTTCGCAGGCGAGGGTGGCGGCTACGGCTCGGCTAAGGCCTTCGTCGACGGGCTGCGGCCGGCGCTGTTGGCCGCGGCGGGAGTACTCGTGATCGCGGTCGTGGCGGCAGCGCTCACCCCGTCGAGTCCGGCGGCCGAGGCCGAGCAGCCACGCCAGGACGTGTACCTGGCCCAGGTTGACGACGCTGCCCAAGCTGGCTGACCATAAGAATGCAAAGGTTTGCATCGTCCTGGAGCGGCGGGTCCGTCAGGAGGTTCCAAGCGCGGGGCCCTGCCGGGACCACGGCGGGCCTGCCCGGGCGGGGAATTCGGAAGGGGACGCTTGAATGCGGATAGCGGAGCTGAGCAGGCGTAGCGGGGTGCCTGTCGCCACCATCAAGTACTACATGCGGGAGCGGCTGGTCCCGCAGGGCGAGCGGACCAGGCCCAATCAGGCTATCTATGACGAGTCCCACCTGCGCAGGCTCCGCCTGGCCCGGGCGCTGATCGATGTCGGCGGGCTGCCCGTGGCAGTCGCGCGCGACGTACTCCAGACGCTCGACGACGAAAGGTCCAGCCTCCATGACCTGCTCGGCAAGGCGCAGTACGCGACCACGGCGCGAAATGACGCCGGCACTGACACCGACGAGTGGCGGCAAGCCGAGGAGGACGTGCGCGCCCTGATCGCTGGGCGTGGCTGGGTCATCAGGCCCGGGGGGCCGGCGCTGCTGTCCCTCACCGAGACGATCGCCATGTTCCGCCGCCTGGGCCAGGACAGCTACCTGAGCCTGCTCGGCAGCTACGCTGATGCCGCCGAGCGACTGGCGGCCGCCGAGGTCGCGCACGTCGTAGCGCAGCCTGACATCGAGGGCATGGCCGAGGTCGTCGTGGTAGGCACGGTTCTCGGCGACGCGCTGATGGCTACGCTCCGCCGCCTGGCGCAGGAGGCGGTATCGGGTAGCTTGGCCCCGGAGCCGGCGTTGAGCGGCAGCCTAGTCTTGGAGGCATCGAACGGCGACGTCCGCGGGGCGGCCCAGCAGCTGGCCGCCGGCGGGCCGTAGCGACAGGCTCAGGCCAGCGCGACCGTTGCCGCCCCCGGTACCTGGAGCGCTGTGCCCACCGGCCGCAAGGTCCCGTTCCCCGGATCGACCGCGCAGGTCAGCACCGTCCCGCCTATCTGGTTAGCCACGTACAGCACCTGCCCGGCCTGGCCGAACCGCAGGTCCCAGGGGAACATCGTCAGCGGATCGCCAACCCGGAACCACTCCACCTGCTCCAGGCGTGCCCCGCCATCGCGCACGGCGAAGATGGCGATGCTGTCGTGCCCCCGGTTGGCTGCGTAGAGGAACCGGGCGTCCGGTGCGAGCGCCAGGCCCGACGGGGCGTTCCCCGGCTCGGCGGCCGCGGGCACCGTCGGCACCGAGTCCAAGGTCCATAGCGCCCCGGTCTCGGGGTCGTACCCGCAGACCGTGACCAGCGACTGGATTTCACCGATTACGTAGAGGTAGCGCCAGGAGGGATGCACCGCCAGGTAACGTGGCCCGAAGCCTGCGCCCAGGTACACCTGGCTTTGCGGGGTGGAGCGGCCGGTTCGCGGGTCGAACCGGTAGACGTGCACGTGGTCCGTCCCCTTATCGGGAACCAGCATCCGCTCGCCGCTGGGATCGAAGACGGACATGTGCGGGTGCGGGCCCGCCTGAGCGTACGGATCGCCAGCCCCGGGAACCGACTGGACATGGGTGACGTCCTGGACCTGCCGGATGATCCGCCCGTCGTCGCCGACCTGGTAGGTGATGAAATTCCCTGAGTCGTGGTTGACCACGACGAGGTAGCCGCCCGACGGGTGAAGGCACAGGTGGATCGGCCCGTCGCCGGCCGGCACTTCGCTCAGCGGCAGGAGCTTCCCGTTCTTGACGGCGAGCGCGTGGACCGTCCCCTGCGCGACGTTGCTCGCGGCGTAGAGCACACGTCCCGACGGTGCGAGCAGCAGATGGAACGGGTTGAGGATCTCGGTCGCGGCGGCGTCCACTGCCGACGGCACACCGGAAAGCCCATCGATCCGGGCCATGGTGATCCCCCGCTCCGGTGTCTCGGTCCAGGAGTAACCGCCCGCGAAAAGCCAGGTCTCGGTCATGAGTGAGCTCCTTTGAGTTCGCTGAGCGCGGCCAGGACATCGGCCGCGATCGCCTCTGCCACGCGGTCACGCGTGGCCTGCAGGTAGAAGTGTCCGCCGGGGAAGACCCGGACTCCGCGGAACCGCTCGGTATGGGCGGCCCACGCGGTCACCATCGCCGGCGAGGCGACCACGTCGTCCTGGCCGCAGTAGGCCGTGATTGGCACCCGGACGACGGGCGCGGGCGGCAGCCAGGTCTCGGCCATGATCAGGTCCCTGCGAACTACTGGCTCGAGCCAGGACCAGATCCTGTCGTCAACCAGGATCTCCGCGGCGGTGCCGCCCAGACCGGTCATGGCCTCGCGCAGCGCCTCCGCCGAGAGCCGGTGCAACTGCACGGCGGGCTGGCTGGCGACATGCGGGCCCGGATGAGCGGAGGCCCCGAGCCAGACTGGCGGCTCGCGGTCAGCCGCCGCCGCGGCCAGGGCTAGGGCGAACCCGGCAAGGGCACCCATGCTGTGGCCGAAAACGGCATAGGGGACACCGTCACCGGGAATCCGCGCCAGCACCGATTCGACGAAGTCGTTGAGCGTCAGCCGCTCGGCCGCGGAACTGCGGCCCGGCGCGTCCACCCGGATTATCTCCCAGTCCGCGGGGAACAGGCCGGGCCAGCCGCGGAACGCCGCGCGCGAGCCCCCTGCGTGATGCAGCAGGTAGAGTCGCACCGCGGGGCGGCCGACCCGCTGCGGCCTGGCGATCGTCACGCCAACTGTCATCCCGCCACCTTTATCGCGTAGACACCATTCTGCTACACGGCCAGATATTACGGGAGCGGATGACCGGATTCCAGCCCCTGCGCATACGTCTTTAGTGACAATACCTACGTATACATCTTTTGTGTAATCGCGCTTCGCCAGCTAAGCAGGAATGATATCCCTGGCCAGGAGGGCGGACGATATCACCATTAGTTGCGAAATTACTTCCAGGAGTTTACGCCATGTTAACTAGCCTGAAGGTTACCGTACAGTCAACTAGTGCAACAGGCAAGGACGATTCAAGTGATAGGAATAGTCATAGTCGGCGGCGGCGTAGATGATAGCAATTAATATTCTCGGCCCGCTTGAGCTGCGAGACGGTGACGACGCGTGGGCTCCCCGCGGACCAAAGATCCGAAAGCTGCTGACTGCGCTGGCACTCCGGCCTGGCGAGGTGGTCGATATCCCCACGCTCGCCGAGGAGCTTTGGGAAGACTCGCCGCCTGCCACGATGACCGCGACGGTCCGCTCGCATGTCTATCACCTGAGGCTCACGCTGGCCCAGGAGAGCGGCCTGTCGCAGGCCACAGACCTGATTGCGACCGAGCCGGCCGGCTATCGGCTACGGGCATCTGCCGATCAGATCGACGCCGCGAGCTTCGAACGGCTGGTGAACGAGGGCCGCATTCTGCTCGATCGCGAGGAGCTAGCCGAGGCGTCTGCCGTCCTGCGTCAGGCGCTGGGCCTGTGGCGAGGGCCGGCGCTCGTCGATGTGGCCTGCGGGCGGGTGCTCGGCGGCCATGTCACGCGCTTGGCCGAGGCCCGGCTTCGCGCCACGGAGCTGCGGCTAGAGGCCGATCTGCGGCTTGGCAAGCATCGCGATCTCGTTGCGGAATTGCGTGGCCTGGTCGCAGCGCATCCACTGAACGAATGGCTGCACGCGCAGCTCATGGAGAGCCTGCGGCGCAGCGGGCGCCGGGCAGAGGCGCTGACAGCCTTCGCCGACCTGCGGCGGACCCTAGTCAGCGAGCTGGGCGTGGAGCCCCTCCCCTGAGCTTCGGCTGCAATACCAGACGATCCTCGCTAATGAGTCCGCGCATGCGGGCGCTTGGCAACGGATCGCTTCCTGATCCACCCGGCGAGGATGCGGGCAAGGCAGCGCAATGCCTCTAAAGATGCGTTGCTGCCCACATCACGGATGGTTACATTCGCCCCATGATCATTAATCGTCGCAAGTTCCTCACCGGTGCCGGCGCTACGGCATTGATCGTGGGATTCGAGCCGGCAACCGGAGCGTGGCTCAACAAGGCCCAGGCCAGCCAGGCATCAAAGTGGCGGCCCATACCAAGGCTAGACGGGACGCTCTCCTTCGCTCTGGCAGACCGGCAGGCCGATTCCCAGGACCTAGGCCGGATCGTCGAAATTCTGCCTAGTGCCGTGCTAATTCCCGGATCGGTCCGGGACATTCAGGTGATGATCAGGTTCTGCCTCAGCCACGGTATCCCGGTGTCCACCAGGGGGCAGGGCCATACCACTTATGGTCAGGGACTCACCAGCGGCCTCATCATCCAGAACAGCTCGCTGAACACCATTCACTCGATCGGCGCTGATGGCGCCGACGTCGATGCTGGCGTGCTCTGGCGTGATCTCGTGAACGCGACCGTGCCCCAGGGCCTCACTCCGCCGTTGTTCACCACCTACACGGGACTGTCCATCGCCGGGACGCTGTCCGTCGGCGGGTTCCCGGCGATGAACGACCTAGGCCTGCAGATCGACCACGTCAGCGAGCTGCAGGTTGTCACCGGCACCGGTGATCTCGTCTCCTGCTCGGCGCGGGAGCGCAGCCGGCTGTTCGAGGTGATGCTCGGCGGCCTCGGCCAGTGCGGCGTCATCACCCGGGCCACGATAGACCTGGTCCCCGCGCAGGCGAGCGCGCAAGTTTGCCAGCTGAACTACCCGCTATCGGCCACCGCGGAGATGTTCTCCGACCTGTGGACCCTGTTGGATGGCGGCAAGTTCACTGGTGTCTACGTACTGATCTTCTCCCCGCCGGGGACGGATTTCCTCATCTACCAGATCAATGCGCTGTCGCTGTACGACCCGGTGCAGCCGCCGGATACCGCCGCGCTGCTGAGCGGCCTCAGCGTGCCGGCCTCCGCGGCCACGATAGCCAATACCAGCTACCTGGAATGGGTCGAGCGCTACGACCCGATCATTGCCGCGTGGCGGCAGGATCTGGACTGGGACAACCTGGTCAAGCCCTGGTTCGATGCCATCTTGACCGGGTCGACGATCGAGTCCTACGTCTCCGCGGTGATGCCCACGCTCACCCCGGCCGACTTCGGGCCGCCCACCGGGGTCGGCTTCCTGTTCCCGCAGCAACGGGCCGCGCTGACCAGGAAGTTCTTCCGGCTGCCACCAGATGACGGGAGCGGATGGGTGTTCTTGTTCGACATCCTGACCTCCTCGCAGGCGCCCGGCCCCGACCCTGCCTTCGCCCAGGCCATGACGAACCGCAACACCAGCCTCTTCTATCAGGCACGGGCGCTGTGCGGGGCGACCCGCTACCCGATCGGCACCATCGCCTTCACCGAGGAAGACTGGCGGATCCAGTACGGCAGCACGTGGCCCGAACTGGTCTCGCTCAAGAGGGGCTATGACCCCGGCTTCATCCTTACCCACGGTCCCGGCATCTTCGGAGCCGACGAGTAGGAGGACGCCCGCCAGCTTCCTCCCCGTTCCTCCTTCCCGCAGCGGGCGGGAGGAACGGGAGGAAACCTGTCAGCGGCGCCGCAGCGCGGGGTCCGGCGCCTAGCACCCGGTACTCCGTTATCTGGCCCTCCTCTTCCCGTCTGCCCAGGCGGGCGGGGCATTTGACAACGCTTGCGCCCGGATGTAATGCTACACGGGTAGCGGTAAGTATTACTATCCATAATTCACTTCCGGCCGGAGGAGCCCATGTTCGAGACGTGGGGGCGTACCGCCTACCGAACCCGACGCCTGATCCTTGTACTTGGCCTGGTCTTCCTCATCGGTGCAGGCGTGTACGGACCGCTGGTCTTCGGTGCCCTGCAGTCCGGCGGTGGCTTCAACGCGCCCGGCTCCCAGAGCACTAAGGCGGACAACCTCGCCGCCGCCACCATCGGCCGTGACGTCTCTGATGTGGTGGTGCTCTACAGCATGCACGGCGTCCCCGTCAGCGACCCGCGCTTCGAGGCGGCCGTGACGCAGTCGCTGGACGCGCTGCCCCGCTCCAAGGTCATCTCGCAGCGGTCGTACTGGAGCACTCACTCGCCTGCGATGGTCAGCACCGACGGCAAGTCCACCTACGCGGTGCTTGGCCTGGCCGGGTCGACGGCGAAGGCGCGCCAGGATGCCTACGACTCGATCAAGGCCGCGCTGACCCCTCCCGGCCTCACCACGCTGATCAGCGGCCAGGTCCCCACTAATGAGGCGATCAACAAAGAGGTGACGGCGGACATCAGCAAGGCCGAGGGATTCTCGATGCCCGTGCTGCTGATCTTGCTGGTGTTCATCTTTGGCAGCCTCGCCGCAGCCGGCCTGCCGCTGCTGATCGGCGGGATGGGCATCCTCGGCACCTTCACCGTGCTGCACGTGCTCACCCACGTCACCGACGTGGCCGTGTACGCGGTCAACATCACCACCATCCTCGGCCTAGGACTGGCGATCGACTACGGGCTCTTCATGGTGATGCGGTTCCGCGATGAGCTTGCCGCTGCGCGAGATGGGCAGGCCAGCGGGCCGGCCAGTCCGGCGGCCATCAACGAGGCCCTCGCGCGGACCATGGCAACGGCCGGGCGGACAGTCGCCGTCTCCGGCCTGACCGTGGCGCTCGCACTGTCCGGCATGATCTTGTTCCCCGAGACGTTCCTGCGGTCCATGGGATTCGGCGGGGTCGCGACCGTCCTCATCGACATGCTGCTGGCGCTGACGGTGCTGCCGGCGCTGCTCGCCCTGATGGGTCACCGGGTGAACTCGCTGTCGGTAACCCCGGTACTGCGCAGGCTCCGCCTAGTTGGCTCCAGGCCGGCCGGGCAGCGCCCGTCCGGCGAGGGCTTTTGGGGCAAGGTGGGTAGCGGCGTAACGCGCCGGCCCGCGATCTGCGCCGTCGTGATCGTCGCCAGCCTGATCGTGCTCGCCCTGCCCTTCAGGAACATCAGCTGGGGTGGCATCGACGCCCGCGACCTGCCGGCCAGCTCGCCGGAAGCCCAGCTGACGGTGGCGCTGCAAAACGACTTCCCGTCGAACTCGACCACCCCGATCGTCGTGGTGATGTCACTGCCGCGCCCGGTCGCCGCCGAGCAGGCGGCCATCGGCGCCTACGAGTCCCGGCTGAAGACCGTCGGCGGCGTTACCTCCGTGCACCCCAGCGGCGCGGCCGGCACCACCGCGGAGCTCTCCGTCCAGTTCCAGTACAGCGCGCTCTCGCCGCAGGCCCGCGCGCTGGTCAGCCGGATACGCGACGTCCCCGCCCCGCCGGGGGCAACGGCGTACGTCGGCGGCGGAGCCGCCGATCTCGCCGACGAGCTAGCCAGCCTCGGGTCGGTACTGCCCTGGATGGCGCTGGTGATGGGCCTGTCCACCTTTGTGCTGCTCTTCCTGGCGTTCGGCTCGCTGATCCTGCCGCTAAAGGCGATCGTGGCGAACCTGCTCACGCTAGGCGCGACCTTCGGCATCGTGACCTGGATCTTCCAGTACGGCCACCTAGCCGGGGCGCTCGGGTTCACTCCCACCGGCACCATCGAGCCGTCCATGCCGATCCTGATGCTCGCGATCACGTTCGGGCTGTCCATGGACTACGAGGTCTTCCTGGTCTCCCGGATGCGGGAGCAATACGACCTGACCAGCGATCCCCGGCAGGCGATCGTTGAGGGACTGCGGCGAACCGGCCCGATCATCACCAGCGCCGCCCTCCTGCTGATCATCGTGATCGGCTCATTCTCCGCCTCCGGGATCACCTTCATCAAGCTCGTCGGCGTGGGAATGTTCGTCGCGATCCTCCTCGACGCCACCATCGTGCGGGCGGTCCTGGTACCCGCCACCATGAAGCTGCTTGGCCACGCCGCCTGGTGGGCACCCGGACCGCTCAAGTGGCTACACGCGCGGTACGGAGTCGCCGAGCGGGCGGAGCTTCCGCGCGCCGAGGAACCGGTCGCCCCAGGAGGCTTGTGAGCCCGGACGTTAGCGGACACGTCTATCAGATGAACACTACACGACGGTCATCGACATTGGTCGACGTCGGACGATATGCTGGCCTAGTGATACCAAAACCGCTGCTGAACAGGCAGTTTGTTCGCCGGACCAGGGGCATGTGCCTGGCTCTGGGAATCGTCACGGTCACGATCGTCACCGCCACGCTCACGCTGGGAATCGCCACTGGAGCATCCGCGGACCCGAGGCGCCTTCCCCCGCAGTCCGCCATCGTGGGAGTCGGCAACGACGCCACCGAAGTGCTCTTCGACCAACTCAGCCACGTCTACAACACGGAGCATCTACAGGGCCAGGGCCAGGGCCAGGGCCTGGACAGCTATTGGGCCACGGGCAGCGCCACGATCACGCCGAAGGCCGGGTGCCAGCCGATCGAACGGCCCAACGGCTCGTCGCCGGGGGTGCTGGCACTGCTGGGCAGCCAGCTCCTGCCCGACGGCACGCCCTGCATCGACTTCGCCCGCTCCCTGTCCCCTAGGACGCCCGGCGCTCCGAGCACGCTCGTGTGGACCCCGTTCGCGCTAGACGCGATCGGCTGGGCCACGAACGCCGGGTCCAACGCGCCCAGGTCGCTGACCACAGCGGACCTCAAGGCGATCATCGAGTGCACCGCCACCCGCTGGGATCAGGTGGGCGGCACGAGCGATGAGGCCATCGACGCATACCTTCCAGCGCAAGGGCCGGGCATCTTGACGCTGCTGCAGCACATAGCCGGAGTCGATCAAATCGGCTCGTGCGTGAGGTACGCGCAGCAAGATCAGGGAACCAGCCCAGGCATCGCCGACAACCCCAACGCGCTGGTCTTCTACTCAGTCGGAAAGTACATCGCCCAAACCTTCGAGGGCATCGCGAACGTCCACGGCGATCTCGTCCTCGGGGAGGTCAACGGCCTGTCCCCGGTGGTATTTGACCCGGCCAGCCATCGCATCCAGATCAATGTGGGCCAGGTCCGCGGCGTGGCCGCCTACCCGTCGGCCTTCCTGCTCCCCGAGTGGGTGGTCCTGGCCCAGGACCCTGACGGTACGGTAAGCCCCCAGCTCGCCCGCCTGTTCCTGGGAAGCAGCAGCTGGATCTGCACCGATCCCCGCGCACTGAGCACTATCCGGCACTATGGCTTCCTGCTGCTGCCGCAGGGACAGTGCGGCCAGCCCAGCTAGAGCCGCGGGCCCCGGGTAAAAGGGACGGGCACCGCCCCCGTCAGGTTGGTCAACCCCGGCTGCGTGGCCGCGGCTTCCGCTGCGGCCACGCACAGCCCCGCCGGGCAGCTGCCCAGGCCGGGATCTCATGGCTACGGGTGCGTGCTGCCCGGAGTGAGGGCAATGCGTGCCGATGTGTCCTCTTCGGCTAGGCGGCGCAGCGATGCGATCAGGGTGTCGCCAAGGACGGTGCCGATGATGACGCCCTCGAGCTGGCCGTCGAGGGTGGGGCGGCGGAGGATGGCGGCCAGGTCGGCAGTGGCGATCTGCTCGGCGGGCGCGGCGTATGCGTCGGCAAGGGACAGGAGGTCATCCTGGCCGAGGTCGCACAGGGCGGCTAGGACGCTGGTCAGCAGTTCCCGAGCTGGGCTGTCCGGCCGGACCTGCCAGCCGCGGCGGCTGATCAGCTCGGCAGCGTACCGGGCTGCGGCCTGCCGGGACGCGTCGCTGGCGTGGTACTCATACCGGGGCGTGGTAGCGTACTGCGCCATGCCCAGCGCGTCATGGGAGCTGGTGGCGGGCGTGCCGGCGGCGAGCAGCCGGCGGATGGCGGCGATGGACAAGCCGCCTACCTCAGCCAGGACGCGGATGAGCTTCAGCCGACGCAGGTGCAAGTCGTTGTACTGGGCCTGGTTATGGCTAGTCAGTTCGCCTGGCTCGAGCAGTCCCTCGCGGACGTAGTACTTGATCGTCGGCACCGGGACGCCGCTGTCCCGGCTAAGCTCGGCGATGCGCATCTGCCCTCCTGACCGCGTGATCCTGGCTCACCGGATCACATTGAAAATTCAGTTTACTATTCATAGCTAGTTGAGTTATAGATAGTCATCAGTAACGCTCCTGAAGGACCCCGGCGCTGCCATGTGGTTCACAGGCCGCGGATGGTCGTGTCTAGCACGCGCTCCAGCATCTGCTCGCGCTGGGCAGCGTCGAACCGGGCGAGCGGGCCGTCCAGGCAGAGCACTGCGGTGCCGTGCACCGCAGCCCACAAGACGTACTCGAGGCCCGGGCGGCGCTCGGCGGCGACCACGCCGACGCCGACAAGCTCGTCTAGGACTTGGGAAAGCAGCGCCAACGGATCTTCGGCCGCGTCGCCCGAGCCGGCCGCCTCCCCGGTAGGCCACGCGCCCCGCGGACTAAACGCGAGACGGAACAAGCCAGGCTCGTTACTCGCGAAGCGGAAATACGCGACGCCAAGCGCACGTAGCCTGCCACGGGCCGCCACGGGCGCGTCGGCGGCGTCGCCCGTAGCGCGCAGGGCCGAGCGCATCTCCTCGGTTAGCATGGCCAGCGCACGGTGCTTAACGGCCTGGACCAGCTCTTCATGGCTGGCGAAGTGATGATAGGCCGCAGCGGCAGACACGCCGACCCGCCGCGCTACCTCGCGCAGCACGACGGCGTCGGGGCCGCCTTCGCGGGCCAGTGCTGTCGCCGCGTCGATCAGGGCGTTGCGGAGATCGCCATGATGGTAGCGGTCAGTGGGTCGACGGTTGGGCCCGTGGTTAATCTTGACAGTGTTCATATCTAGCTGGCATCTTATCAGTGTTCGGATTTTGCGGTCGCCCCCAGAGCAGGAGCATCCCATGGACACACAGCGCGGGCCAGGGACAGTCCTGGTCACGGGCGGAACCGGCTACCTGGCCCGATGGTGCATCGGCGAGCTGCTGGACAGCGGATACACGGTTCATGCGACTGTGCGGGACCTGTCCGAAGAGCCGGGCCTGCGGTCCCTGTTCCCGGCGGCGCAAGGCGCGGATCAACTCCGCGTCTTCGCGGCTGAGCTGCTGCGCGATGAAGGATGGAAGGCGGCCGTCGCAGGGTGCGATTACGTTCTGCACGTGGCGTCGCCGTTCCCGTCGGCCCAGCCCAAGAACCCCGATGACCTGATAGTCCCGGCCCGTGACGGCACGCTCCGCGTGCTGCGCGAGGCGTTCGAGGCCGGCGCGCGCCGCGTCGTCGTCACGTCCTCGTCGGCGGCGGTCCGGAATCTGGGCGCCCCCGCCCCGGCGCGTCCGCTGACCGAAGACGACTGGGCCGACCCCGGCAATCCGAAGCTCAGTCCGTACGCGCGGTCGAAGACGATCGCCGAGCGGTCTGCGTGGGATTATGCGGACAGCGTCGGCGCGCGGGATCGTCTCGCCGTCGTCAACCCGGGCGCGATCATCGGCCCGCTGCTCGGCAGCCACAAGTCGTTCTCGCTGCAGACCGTCGAGCGACTGCTCGACGGTGCCATGCCCGCCATGCCCCGGCTAGGCTTCGCCCTTGTCGATGTCAGGGACGTCGCCGGCTTGCACCTTCGCGCGATGACCGACCCGCGGGCGGCGGGCCAGCGGTTCTTGGGGACCGGGACCTTCCTATGGCTGGCCGACATCGCCGCCATCTTGCGCGACGAACTCGGCGAGCAGGCATCGAAGGTCCCGAGCCGTCAGATGCCGGACGCGTTCATCCGGCTCTTCTCGTTCTTCGATCCGAGCCTCCGGTCCGTCATCGGTGAGCTTGGGCGGCGAAGCGACTACTCCACCGAGAAAGCCAGGACCCTGCTGGAGTGGACCCAGCGGCCGGTCCGCGAGTCCGTACTCGACTGCGCCCGCAGCCTCCTCGGCGAGCGCACTCCCACAACTACGGAATCCGTAAGTGACAGGCCTCACCCGGCAACTGCGGGATGACTGGGCTTAGACGCCAGGACGTGTCGTCGGCCTCAGCGTGGTCCTGGGCAGTGCCCTGACTCCAGGAGGATAGCGAAGTGCTGATCATGGTGGCCCCCGGACAGGGTGCCCAGGCTCCCGGGTTCCTCGCGCCGTGGCTCGAGCTTCCCGGGGCAGCTGATCGGCTCGGCCGCTGGTCCGAGCTCGCCGGGATCGACATCATCCGCGCCGGAACGCGCGCGGACGCCGACGAGATCACCGATACGGCCGTAGCGCAGCCACTACTTGTCGCGGCTGCCTTGCTAGCTGCAGAGCAGCTGGCCAGGCCCGACGCCGCTGCCGGGCATAGCGTAGGCGAACTTGCCGCGGGCGTGATCGCCGGCGTCCTGTCCGCGCAGGACGCCATCCGGCTTACCGGAGCACGAGGCCGGGCGATGGCGGAAGCGACTGCGGTCACCCCGACCGGGATGATCGCAGTACTCGGCGGCGAGCAGGATGCCGTGCTCGCCGCCGTTGCCGCGCAGGGACTTACCGCGGCGAATATCAACGCCAACGGCCAGATCGTCGTCGGCGGCACCCTCGCCCAGCTTGCGGCACTCGCCGCCAGCCCGCCCGCGGGTGCCAGGCTCCGCCCACTGCGAGTGGCCGGCGCCTTCCACACTGCGCACATGGCGCCCGCCGTTCAGGCCCTCGCGGCAGCCGCGTCCGGCACGCTTGTGAATCATCCGACGATCACGCTGCTGTCCAACAGGGACGGCGGTGCCGTCACCACTGGGAGTGACTGGCTGGACCGCATCGTCGGTCAGGTCGCTGCCCCCGTCCGCTGGGACCTGTGCATGCAGACCATGGGAAGTCTCGGCGTCACCGCGCTGATCGAGCTGCCACCCGCGGGAACGCTCGCGGGCATCGCCAAGCGGGCGCTCCACGGCGTTCAGGTCCTGCCCATCAAGACCCCTGAGAAGCTGCATGACGCGCGCCAGCTCATCGCCGAGCGCGGCGGACAGCTGCTCAACGCTTCGCTCGCGCCAGCCGCGGACGCGAAGGACTGACCGCCGTGGGCAACGTCTTCCTGGAGGACAACTTCGTGCCGCGTGCTCAAAGAGGCAGCGGGCTTGCCGTCGTCATGGTGTCCGCGTCCCCGGCGAGGTCGGCGAACCGGCGAGCGACCCGGCTGACCTCGGCGCGCTCGCGCGAGGTCAGCCGGCTGAGCACCTGCGCCAGCAGTTCCTGGCGCCGGGCGACGACCCGGGCCACTAGCTCGACTCCGGCCGGGGTTACCTCGAGGGTGACGACGGAGCGGCTGCGCGGGTCGCTTCCGCGCGTCAGCAATCCCGCACCTTCCAGCTTGTCGGCCAGCCTGGTGATCGACGACGCCCCGATCCCCATCTCGACCGCCAGCCGCGACGACGGCACCCGCCCAAGCCCCGACAGCACGAGCAGCAGCCGAAACTGCGGCAGGCTCACCTCGCCGCCAAGGACATCTACGCTTCGCATGGTCAGCCCGACCATCGCCCGCGTCATCAGCTCCAGGGCCGCGACGTCCCCATCCGCGCTGTCGTCCACCATTTACTATTGCACGCCTGGAGGCGGTCCACGCCACCCGCGCCCGCCAGGCCGGGGTTCCCGCAGCGAGGCCGCGCTGGCCAGTGCCACCGTGAGCAGCACCGCCACGAAGACCACGGTCTGCGGCCAGCCGCCACGGGCGTAGAACACGCCGCCAAAGGTTCCCGCCACGCTGCTTCCGACGTAGTACAGGCACAGGTAAAGGGCTGATGCCTGCGCGGGTGCCACCGGGGCGCGGGCGCCCACCCAGCTGCTCGCCACCGAGTGGGCCGCGAAGAATCCCGCCGTCAGCAGGACAAGGCCGGCCACGATAAGGGGAAGCGACGCGGGCAGGGTCAGGGCCACCCCGGCCATGGCCACGAGCACGCCCAGGACCACGATGATGCGCCGCCCAGCGCGGTCGGCGAGCCGGCCGGCCGCCGACGAGGAGTACGTGCCCGCCAGGTACACCGTGAACAGCGCGCCGATGACTGAGGCCGGCAGGCTGAATGGGGCGGCGCTCAGCCGGAATGTCAGGTAGTTGTACACGGCCACGAACGCGCCCATCAGCGTGAAGCCGATGACGTACAGCCGCAGCAGGCCGGTGTCGGCTAGATTGCGCCGCAGTGTGGCGGCCAGGGCCCGCAGTCTCGGCGGTGCCGGGGTAAAGAACGCTGACGGCGGCAGGACAACCGCGAACGTGATCGCGCATAGCAGCGACGCGGCACTGACCCCGGTAAAGGCGATCCGCCAGCCGCCATGGTCGGCGAGCACCCCGCAGACCACCCGCCCGCTCAGCCCGCCGATCGCGTTGCCCGCGATGTACAGGCCCATGGCGCGGCCAAGGCCGTCCTGCGAGACCTCCTCGGCGAGGTAGGCCATCGCGGTCGCCGGGACCCCGGCCAGCGCGAAGCCCTGCACGACGCGGATCGCCACAAGGGCGCCAAGCGAGGGAGCGAGCGGGGCCACCAGCCCGCCCACGGCCGCCGCGAGCAGCGAGACGGTCATGACCCGCCGCCGTCCCAGCACCTCAGACAGCGAGCTCACCGGGATGACCGCGACCGCCAGGGCCCCAGTGCCTGCGGACATCGCAAGGCTGGCCGCCGCCGGGGCCACCCGGAACGACGCCGCCAGCATGGGCAGCACCGGCTGTGGCGTGTACAGCAGCGCGAACGTCGCAAGCCCGGCAGCGAAAAGGCCGATCCGTACCCGGCGCATTCGCGGGTCACCAGGCCGCAGTTTCACCGGGCCAGCGGCGAGGGCCGTGTGGTCAGCCACGCCCCGAGGGTAGCGCGGCACGTTTCATACTGGACCGCCGGCATCGCCTGGACGGCCCGCTGGCCCCTGATCCCGAGCCCGGGCGGATCGCGCCTGGGCGCGTTACGGCCTCGTAAGCCACAGGTGCTCCAGGCCGCGCAAGACGGTGTGAGGCTTCCAGTCGGGAGGCTGCGCTATCTGGCACTCGGGGAGGATAGGCAGAAGGTGGCGCAAGGCGATGGCGGCCTCGGCGCGGGCGAGCGGGGCGCCGAGGCAGAAGTGGATGCCGTGGCCGAAGGCCAGGTGGCGGCGGGCGCTGCGGGTGATGTCGAAGACGTCCGGGTCGTCGCCGAGCACCTCGTCGCGGTTGGCTGCCCCGACCAGCATCAGGGCAGTCGCGCCGGCCGGGATGGCCGCACCGCCGATGTTCGCGTCCTCCATCGCGGAGCGGACCAGCAGCTGGACGGGAGGGTCATAGCGGAGCAGTTCCTCGACGCACCTGTCCATAAGGCCGGGATCGGACCTAGCAGCGGCGAGCTGGGCCCGATGGCGCGCCAGGGCGAGGACGCCGCCGCCGATGAGGCTGCGAGTCGTCTCATGGCCGGCGATGAGCAGCAGCCTGCAGGTGGTGATGATCTCGTCCTCGGTCAGCTTGCCGTCCTCGTCGTGGACCTGGACGAGGCCGGAGACCAGGTCCCCGCCCGGGTTGCGGCGCCGCTCGGGAATCAGTGCCCCGAGGTAGTCGTGGAATCCGTCACGGGCCACCCGCATCGTGGCGCGGACGGCGGGCGGGATGAGGAAGCCGGGATCCAGGCTCCGGGACAGCTGCTCGGACCAGGTCACCAGCATCGGCCGGTCGGCCTCCGGGATGCCGAGCAGCTCGCTGATCACGGCGACCGGCAGCGGCAGGGCGAGCTGGCCGATGACGTCGAAGCGGGGGCCAAGGTCGCCCACCAGCTCGCTAGCGATCGCGTCGATGCGCGGCACCAGTTCCCGGATCCGCGCCGGGGTGAAGGCACCGGACACCAGGCGGCGGAGCCTGGTGTGATCCGGCGGGTTCAGGCGGAGCATGGACCGAGCGTTGACCTGCGCGAACAGCCCGACCTCGGCGGCGGTGCCAGCGTCCGCGGCCTTGGGCGCGTTCGGCCGTAGCGCCGCGCGCAGCGGGCGCATCGCGTTCGCCGGCCCATGCCCGAACGCGGGATCAGCCAGGACCGCAGCGCAGTCCTCGTGCCGACTGAGCACGAACAGGTACTCGTGCGGCCGCGCGACCGGCCGCCGGGCACGCCACTGCGCGTAGACCGGATAGGGGTCCTCAACGTGACCGGGGGCGAACAGGGCCGCGAGGGCCTGGAGCTCTTCCGGGCGGACGTCAATCTCGGTCATCTGCGCATCGGCCTCCTCCCCCGAGTGTAGGCCGGTTGGCGGCTAGCCGACGGGAGTCACCGGGCTATCAGCGCTCGGAGGCCGCCAGTCAGGTGAACGGCCAAGGACAGCCACGATGTGGTCCAGGCGTGACCCGCCGGACCAGGCGACTTCCGGTCCGAACGCGGCTCCTGGCTCTAGCCGGGCATCGCCGCCAGGCACGGCTCGCGCCACAGCGAGCGCCACCTCGAGCAAGGCGGGGTCGAAGCGGACTGGAAGGCCCAGGGCCGCGGCGACGTCCCAGGAGTGAGCCACGTAGTCGACGAAGTGAAAGCTGACCGCCTGCGGCCCCGGAAACCTCAGGCCGCGCCTGATCTCCGGAAGCGGGAACGCCCGGTCGAGCACGCCATCAGCGGCGAACGCCGCCAGCACGCACTGCGCTGCGCAGTGGTAGGCGGCGACCGGATCTTCGCCCGGCGGGCGAAGTCGCCACCGTGCCAGGTCGCCATCGCCAGCCGACGCGGCCGCGAACCCGTAATGCTGCGTGGTCATGTGCCTCAGCAGGCCGTGCAATGTCCAGTCGGCGCACGGTGTCGGCCGCGCCAGGTCCGCCGCCGTGGCCTGCGCCACGAGGCGGACGCTCTCGCCTACCGCCTGCGCGTCGAGGGCCACGATGCCGGGATCCAAGTTCATCTGCATACGCACATCATAAGCAGTTGCTTATAATATGTCTATGGGTATCTTAATGGCATGACGGATCACGACGGCCGTCGGCGGGACCTCGCGGCGATGCTCCAGCCCCTCGTCCGGGCGCTCGTCGCGGCCGAGCAGCCGGTGCTCGCCCGGCGCGGGATCTCCATGTGGGGCTATATCGTGCTCACCGCGCTGGACGGCGGCCCGGCACGCACCCAGGTGGCACTCGCCCAGGCGATCGGGGCCGACAAGACCCGGATAATCGCCACCCTCGACGAGCTCCAGCAGGCCGGGCTCATCACCCGCGAGCCGGACCCCGCCGACCGTCGCGCCAGGCTGCTGTCGATCACCGCGGCCGGCCAGCAGACCCGCCTCGCCGCGCAGGCCGAGATCCAGGCCAACGAGGACCGTATCCTCTCCCGGCTCCCGGCCGCCGACCGGCAGGCCTTCCTGCGTGTGGTCCAGACGCTGTCCGCCCTGCCACCGCAGGAGATCTCCGCCCCGGCCGGCCGAGCAGCGCGTAGCACGGCTAACGACGCAACGACGTAAAAAATCCCACCGTCGCCCGGCTTGTATACGTGGTATACGCAATGACATACTCGGTATGGTACCGCGTATACCACGGTACTCCCCAGGTCATGGATAAATAGGAGGTGGACCTGTGAGCATCAGGCACGCGATGCTCGCGCTGCTGAGCGAGGGGCCGAAGTACGGGCTCCAGCTCCGTGAAGAGTTCGAGGCCGGTACCGGCGAGGTCTGGCCCCTCAACGTCGGGCAGGTCTACACGACGCTCCAGCGACTAGAGCGCGACGGCCTCGTGGAGTCCGACGGCGACAGCGATGGCCCGCAGAAGGCATACCGGATCACGCCGAGCGGCGGTAACGAGCTCAACGCCTGGCTGCGAACCCCGCCCGACTTGAGCTCCCCCGCCGCGGGACGAGCTTGTCATGAAGGTGCTCGTGGCACTGCGGGTCCCGGACGCCAACGTGCCCGCGATCATCCAGGCGCACCGCAGGTACCTGGTGCAGCTCATGCAGCAATGGACGCGCATTAAGGACGAGCCCGATGCCGGCGACCTGAGCCTGGGCCTCGCGGTGGACGCCGAGATCTTCCGCCTCGACTCGGTCATCCGGTGGCTTGATGCCGCCGACAGCCGCATCAAGCGCGTAGCGGCGGCCCAGGAGACCGCCGCCGCTGACCGGGCTGCCCCAGGACAGCCCCAGTGGGCGCTGCCCCGCCTCCGCACACGAGTAAGGACTGCCCGATGACCATGATTGAGTTCCGCCAGGTATCCAAGTCCTACGGGCAAGGGGACGCCGAGGTGCACGCGCTATATGAGGTCAGCCTCGCCGCCATCGGTGGCGAGATGGTCGCCGTGATGGGGCCAAGCGGCTCGGGCAAGAGCACGCTGCTCACCATCGCCGGGACCCTGGAGGAGCCGACTGCCGGCGAGGTGCTGATCGCTGGCCAGCCCGTCAGGCAGATGTCCAAGTCGGCCAAGGCCCAGCTCCGCCGCCGCACCATCGGCTACGTCTTTCAGGACTTCAACTTGCTGCCCGGCCTGACCGCGGCGGAGAACGTGAGCCTCCCCCTGGAACTGGACGGCATGCCCGGACGCAAGGCGCGGGTTGCCGCCCTGAAGGCCCTCGACGGCCTCGGGCTGAGCAACAGGGGCGGCCACTACCCCGACCAGCTGAGCGGCGGCGAGCGGCAGCGGGTCGCGATCGCCCGCGCGATGGTCGGCGAGCGCAGGCTGGTGCTCGCCGACGAGCCATCGGGCGCGCTCGACTCCGCCAACGGCGAGGCCGTGATGCGCCTGCTGCACAGCGCGTGCAAGGAAGGCGGGATGACCGCCATCGTGGTGACGCACGACGCCCAGCTCGCGAGCTGGGCCGACCGGGTGATCTTCATCCGCGATGGCCACATCACCGACCAGACCGCCCCGGCTGCCGGGCCGGAGTCCCTGCTCACCGCCAGCACGGGCACGGAGCCGGAGAAGTGAGCACAGCCACCCTGCAACGGCCTGCCACCAAGCGCCCCAAGGGCGGCGGCGTCCCGGCACGCCGCGCGGTGATCCGCTGGGCCATCCGGCTGCTGCGCCGTGAATGGCGGCAGCAGCTGCTCATCTTCGCGCTGATCACGGTGGCGGTGGCGGCCACGCTCATCGCCTCGGCGGTGGCCACGACCACCCCGGCGAGCCCGGCGGGCACGCTCGGCACCGCCCAGTTCGCAGTCACGTTCTCCGGGACGAGCCGACAGGCCGCGGCGGACATCGCCGCGGTCAAGAACCGCTTCGGGCAGGCCGACGTCATCGAGGACCAGCAGGTGAGCGTGCCGGGCTCGGTACAGACATTCGACCTGCGCGCCCAAGATCCGCACGGGCCGTTCGGCCAGCCGCTGCTGAGCCTGGTCAGCGGCAGCTACCCGGCTACCGCGGGCCAGGTCGCGGTGACGAGCGGGGTCGCCGCTGACTTCAGCCTCCATGCCGGCAGCACGTGGTCGGTCCACGGTGTCAGGCGCACCGTCACCGGGATCGTTCAGAACCCGCAGAGCCTGCTCGACGAGTTCGCCCTGGTCATCCCCGGCCAGGTCACCAGCCCCGGCAACGTCGTGGTGCTGTTCGACGCGCCCGGCATGACGGACGACCAGGTCTCCTCGGCGCTCCCTGGCTTGCCCGGCGTGCCCAACTTGCCCGACGTAACCAGCGCCAGCTCCCTCGCGAACAGCAACGCGATCAACCCCGAGACGATCTCGCTCGCCGCGGCCACCCTTGGCATGCTGCTCATCGCCCTCGTCGGCATCGGCGGCTTCACCGTCCTGGCCCAGCGCCGCCTGCGGTCCATCGGCATGCTCGCCGCCCAGGGCGCCACCGAACGGCACATCCGGCTCGTCGTGCGGGCCAACGGAGTCGCGACGGGCGTCGGCGGCGCCGTGGCTGGCTTCGTAATCGGCCTCATCGGCTGGCTGCTGTACCGGCCGACCGTCCAAAGCAGCGCCCACCACGTGATCGGGACCTTCCAGTTGCCGTGGACGGTGATCATCGTCTCCACGATCCTCGCGGTGGCCGCCACGTTCTTCGCCTCCTCACGGCCCGCGAAGACGATCTCCCGGATCCCCGTCGTGGCGGCGCTGTCCGGACGCCCGCCCGCGGCGAAGAAGCGCGGCAGGCTCGTCGTCGGCCTCATCGGCATCGCTTTCCTCGTCGCATCGTTTTTCCTGCTGCGTGCGGCCGGCGCCACGTCCGGCGGCTCCGGCGGTGGACTCGACGGTGGCGGCGAGAGGGCGCTGGAAGGTATCGTCGTCGGCCTTCTCCTGCTCTGCGTGGCCGTCCTCATGGTGTCTCCCCGGTTCCTCGGGGTGGTCGCCTGGCTCGGCAGGCGCGGGCCGATCGCGGTGCGACTGGCGCTGCGCGACCTGTCCAGGTACCGGTCACGCTCCGGCCCGGCGCTGGCGGCGATCGCGCTCGCCACCCTGATCGCGGTGCTGGTTTGCGTGGAGAGCGCGGCCCGGTTCGACAACACGCTCGACTATGCCGGCCCGAACCTCACCTCCAGCCAGCTCATCGTCTACAGCAACGTGCCCCCCAGCAGCGGATCCATCCAGGTCACCCCGAATGGCCAGCAGGGCCAGGGCACCGGGGTCTCATCAGCCCCGGTCCCGTCGCTCGTCGCCCAGGCGAAGGTCGCGCAGGATATCGCGAGGTCGCTCGGCAACGCCGACATCATCACGCTCTACCAGACCAACGCGGGCCTGACCCGCGAGTCCAGCGGACGGCAGTGGAGCGGCCAGATCTACCTAGCCACGCCGCAACTGCTGCGGATGTTCGGCATCAGCCAGTCCCAGATCGACCCCAGCGCCGACATCCTCACGATGCGGCCGGGGCTGTCCACGATGTCGCTGATGTGGTTCAGCTACGGGGGTAACGACGACGGCAGGGACATGGAGAACCCGCCGATCCAGGAGGTCAGCCAGCTGCCGTCGGGGACCTCAGCGCCGAACACGGTGATCACCGAGCACGCGGTCGACACCTTGCACCTGCAGCCGTGGATTACCACGTCCGGCTGGTTCATCCAGGTGCCTGGCGGGCTGAGCGCGGTCCAGATCCGCAGCGCCCAGCAGGCCGCGACGACGGCCGGGCTGAGCGTCGAGACGCGCAACAGCATCCCGTCCCCGCAGACGATCGTCAATGACGCCACGGTCTTCGGCATCGTGCTGGCCCTGGCCATCCTCGGGATGAGCGTCGGCCTAGTGCGCGCCGAGGCGGCCAGGGACCTGCGGACGCTGTCCGTGACCGGGGCGAGCGGCACCACCCGCTGCATCCTGGTCGCGACGACGGCGGCGGCGCTCGGGTTCACCGGAGCGCTCATCGGCATGGCCGGCGGGTACCTGGCGGCGATCGGCTACGCCAGCAGGAACCACCTCGACCCCCTGTCCGAGCTGGATAGCATCCCGATGGCGAACCTGCTGCTGATCCTCGTCGGAATGCCGCTGATCGCGGCGGTCGTGGCCTGGCTCCTCACCCTCCGCGAGCCATCCGCGATCGCCCGCCAGCCCCTTGAGTAGCCGGCCTGGCCCAGCTCCGGCAGGCCGGAGGCCGCCTGAACGTCACCGACGACCGTGCCCCGGTGCTGGCCAGGACTTCACTCGCACCGCGGCGAGAGGCAAGGCTGGACTAGCGGGAAGTTACCTGAATCCGTGCCCAGGAGTTGTTGACATATCCCTTGGGGTTCCATAGGTGAACGGGGGACTCGGGCTGCGCGGCGGCTGACGTGTCCCAGGCTCTCGCGATGATCTCAGTCTGCCCGGGGGGAATGTCGATGACGGCGCGCCACTGGCGCCAGGCCCAGGGACCGGCTTCCTCTCTGAGGTCGGCCTGACGCCAGCTACGGCCGCCGTCTGCGGACACGTCCACGCGGGCGATGCCACGGTCGTCTCCGGCGAAGGCATAGCCGGTGACCTCGATGGCCCCGGCAGCAACGACGGCCCCGTCACCCGGGTGCAGGATGTCGGCGTTGACGGCGACGGCGCTGAGAGACAGGCCGTCGCCGGGCCCGGCGACGGCTGGGTCCGCTTCCGCGACCAGGAGCCGGTAGGCGGTGGCCTGGAAGTAGTTATCGGACGGATGGTCTTGGAGGGTGATCCGCTCGACCCACTTGACACTGCGTGCGCCGATGTAGCCGGGGACCACCACCCGGACGGGGCCGCCGTGCACAGCAGGAAGCAGCTCGCCGTTCATCGCCCAGGCCAGGAGCACCTCTCCGGCCAGCGCCTTCGCGCGGGGGATCGAGCCGCCGTAAGACTGGGGCGGCTGGGGGATCTGGGAGATATCCGGCGCGTCGAACGTTACATGGGTCGCTGCTTCGCGCGGCCGGGCCGCGCGAAGGACCTCGGCGAGGCTCACGCCCGTCCACTCGGCGGTGGAGGTCGCGCCTGGTCCCCACGGGGCTTCACCGGGGATATCCCGCACCTTCATCAGGCCAGCGCGGCGGTTTCCCGCGCATTGCAGGGTCGCGGTGAGCGTCCGCTGCACAAACTGGCCGCGCAAGTCGTCCAGGGACAATTCCAGGTCGTGCTCGACGAGGCCGCCGATGCTCAGCCGCCATGCCTGCGGCTCGATGAGCGGGATCGGGCCGTGGTTGCGACCGTAAAACGAGTCGACCGGGGTAAGCATCCGGTCCGCGAGCGCGCCGCATGGCGATTCAGCGTTATAAGGGTCAGCCTCATGAATGATCATGTCGTCACGTTTGTCCCACAATCCCATGATCTGCTCCTCTGCTTACTGTCCGAGCTTCGTACCCTGCTCGCGGTGCAGCTGCCGTGATTTCAGGATCCGGCTCTCACCAGGGATGCCGACGCTGCCTCGGTTCACCTGCCCGGCAACAGGCCCCCGCTGTCCGGCCCTTTCGTGCGTGTGCACATCACACCTGCCCGGGATGGCACGCTGCCGAACTTCCGATAGCATGCCGATGCCCGGCCGGGCGCACTCTGCCGCTGGTGGCGCTCCCGGCTGTGCGCCCAGCCGTGCCGAGTAGATCGAGTAACCGTCGATGTGCCTTGCGACCACGGTGGCGATGATCGTGGCGGTCATCATCGGCACGATGATCTGCAAGCCGCTGTAGGTGAGCTCGAGGACCAGGACGAGGCTGGCCAGCGGTGCCTGCATGCCAGCGCCGAGCATGGCGGCCGCCCCGATCATCGCGTACGCTCCGGTCGGCGAGCCGGGCCAGGCCATGGACCACAGGATGCCGGCTCCCCCGCCCGCCGCGGCGCCAGTGCTCAGCGTGGGGGTGAACAGGCCGCCGGAGGCGCCGCTGCCCAGGCACATGCACGTCACGATCGGCTTGAGCGCGAACAGCACCAGCAGCAGCGCGAGCCCGTCCGCGCCGGTGAATGCGTCGCGCGCCATGTCCTTGCCGTTGCCGAGCAGCTGCGGGTAGGCGATTGCGATGAGGCCGAGCGCGGTGAAGGCCGCGATCATCGCCGCGATGATCGCGCGCCCACTGGCCGCATGATGGGAGACCCACCCGATCAGCCGGACGTAGGCGACCGCTATCAGGCCGATGACCGGCCCGGCCAGCAGCGCCCACGCCATCAGCGGCCAGGTGAGGTGGTACTGCGGGATGCCCAGATAGGTGACGCTGGCAGACAGGTAGAGGTAGGAGGTGACGGTGGCCACCACCGAGCAGGCGAGCGCGGGCAGCACGACGGGCAGGGTGACCGTGCCGAGCAGGATCTCCGCGGTGAACAGCGCGCCGCCCAGCGGCACGTTGTACACGGCGGCGAGTCCCGCCCCGCCGCCGCAGGCCACCAGCAGCCGCCGCTGCGCCGGGGCGAGCCGGAACCGGTCCGCCAGCAGGCTGGCGACCACCCCGCCGAGCAGCTTGGGCGCCTGCTCCCGGCCGATCGAGGCACCAAGCCCGATGACGACCTCGGAGATGATCGCGGTGCCGAGCGAGCGGCGTGCCGACAGCCGGCCACCGTACCAGACCACATCGTCCAGCTCGGACTTCTCGCCCGCCGTGAGCCGGCGCAGCAAGTACCAGGCCCCGCTTCCGAACGCCCCGGCTACCATGAGGTCGACCACCCGGCGCAGGGCCGGGGCGTGCTCGGCAGCCGCCTCGAAGCTGCCCGCATGGTACAAGCTGCCGATGTCGTACCCGTACGCCAGATGCTGGACGTTGAACAAGATCACCATCATGGCGTCACCGAGCAGGCCCGCGCCGATCCCGGTCACCACGACCAGCAGCCAGAAGGCCAGGCTGAGGGCGGCCTCCCCTTCACCAGCCACGTTCGGCTGCTCGGTAGCCCCCCGACCGGACGGCAGCCGTGACCTGATCACCGGCTGCGGGACCCGCACCCGCTCGCTGGCCCGCCTACGCGTCATCGCTGTCCACCCGCCCTGGCCGCCACTGCCCCTCAGGGCTGCCGTGCTGCCTACCCGCGCGGGGACCTAATCACTCCCGTCACAAGCCCTCCCCATGATTACCGATGGCCAGGGACCGCGCACCGGCCGGCCACAGCACACCGTCGCCGAGCAGGCCATCGAGTACCGCCGAGGCGAATTCCCCGGGGAGTCCGGTGGTAAAGGGCCGCTTCCACAGCTGACTCGGGCACGTGGCCGATTCGCCGTCAGACCGCGCGGCATAGCCTACTTCGAAGACAGTGCCCATACCCGGGACGGCGCGGAACTCCGCTCCCAGCAAGGCCCGCGGAGCCAAGCCCCGAAGCGACGCTGAACCTCGACGAGCACACGCGCCGACCGGCCCGGACTCCGCGATGTTGACCGCCTGGCACTGAGCCTCCCCGCTTGAGTGAAGCCCGCCCGCTCGTCGTCTCGATCGAGCGCGACCAGGCCATGCGCTCGACATCGATAGTGAGCACCGCGGCCCCAAACAGGTCATCTTGCGCCACCAGGAACCGAGCTCCGGGAACTGGTCGATCACGTCAGGATCATAGTTCTGGCCCGCCGGATGCGTCGTCAGCGCCTGCTCGTGCGCGGACTCATAGGTCTCACGGGAACTGACCCGGGACTACGCCTTCGATATCGACCGAACCTCCAATAGCGAGTCCACTCACAACCTGCGACCTCGTGTCGCACCGCCCTCTATACCCCGGGACAGCGGTGCCTGCACGGTGTCACGTGTGGATCCCGCAGCCGCCGCCTGCACGATCTCCTCCAGCGCATTCACTCACCAGGAGCGACTTCACGTCGCAAGCCACGTGCGAGGTGTCCTCTCGTGCTGGGCGATGGGAGTGCATGGAATTACCATCATCCCAGCCTAGAGGGCACCTTCTTACTTTAACGCCGACAAAAGCGGGGCCCTTCGCCGGGTGGATCCAGGCCCAGTCAGCTCTGACCAGATTCCGGAAACTCACTGAGAATTCTCCGAAGAAGCGCGGAGAGCAGAGACTTCAGCTCTTCCGCGGAGAGGATCACATTCTCAAACTGCCCGTGCTTGTCACGGATCTCCATATCGTCGGACCCAGCTTTTCGAACAAATGCGGTTGTAGTATTAACCGTCGCATGGCCTGGCAAGGAAGGATCCAGTTTTTCGATTTCTTCCAGGAACAGCCGGACATTGTAGGCTCTCTTACCGAACGAAATCGCCAGAGTCTCCACCGCTGAGAGCGGGTTGCTGTCCGCCGGAGGCGTGCGGGTCGGCTGCCAGATCCCTTCACGGTAATGGAAGTCCCAGCTCGCGGTGCTCTCTACCAAGTTCGTCATCCCGTGGGGAAGAAGGTGGACGGCACATACTCGCCGTCAGCGTTCTTTTCGAGGAAGCCTAGCATCTGGACACCGTTGCAAGTCCCGGTCACACGGCTCCCGCTACGATCATACGTCCCGTTCTGGAAGAGATACTAACCTGCTGCGCGGATCTCCGCTTCACCCCAGTCTTCAGGGAAGAGCGTGTGGGCGATGCTTGACTTCGGCGTCACGTCCCAAGTCTCGGGGTCGTACGCCCCGACAGTCCCATCGACACTAGCCGATCCATCCGCATTTGTGGTCATCTCGCCATTAATGAAACGCCCCTCTGGATAGGCCTCAGGGTCGTTCCCTGGATTCATATGCCAGCCGCCAAATTCCCCTCTTCATTGATGTCCCCATTGAGCACATGGTTCATCGTAGATTCGGGGATGCTGGAAGCCGCTGAATCGCCTGATCCGTCGTCAGATGGCTCGCAGGCGTCGCCGTTACTAGTTGACGGGCTGCCGCCGCCACCTCCCATGGCAGCGCCGTTGCCAGTGGATGGAGTGTTGCCGCCACTTACTTTAGTGGCGGTTTTGATGGCCCTGGTGCCGTGGGCGTTCTTGCCGTTGCCGGTGGTGGCGACGATGCCGCAGGGGCCGGTCTTGCAGGCGGTCTGGCCGCTGGTGACCCTGGTCGGGCCGGTCGCGCCAGTCAGGTCCCCGTCCGCGTTGTAGGCGTACGTGTCCGTGCCCGCCGCGGTGGCGGCCGTCGCGAGCAGGCCGTCGCCGTAGTAGGTGAACGTCCGGGCCGCCGTCGCGGCCGTGGCGCCCGCCCCCGACTCCCCGGTCAGGTTGCCCTGCGCGTCGTAGTCGTAGGACAGCGACACCCCGCCCGGCTGGATCACCGCGGCCGGCTTGCCGTCCGCGTCATACGACGTCGTCCAGGTCCGCTGCGACGCCGCCTGCCCGGTCGTGGTCGCTGGCTTGATGACCGACTCGGGCAGGCTCCACGGGTTGTACGTCGTCCAGGTGGCATTGCCGTTGCCGTCCGTGATGAACGTCTGGTTGCCCGCGGCGTCGTAGCCGTAGGAGGTCGTGATCGACTTGGAGGCCGAGACCGGGACCACCTGGCCGGTCAGCTCGCCCAGCGCGTTGTAGGCGTAGGAGGTGGCGCACGCGGAGGAGGAGGCAGAAGCGTCCCCGTCCGTCGCCGACGTCTGGTTCCCCGACGCGTCATAGCCGAACGACTCCGACCGCTCTGGCGTCGTCGCCTGCCCCGCCGCCGCGGGCGGGAAGTCTGCTTCACTGGTTAGGTGCTGGTGCTGACATCGCCATCGGGGGTGGTGACCTTCGTCAGGTCGCCCAGGTAGTCGTAGGCGTAGTCCGTCGTGTGGCCGGACGTGCCCGTCGCCGTGCCGATCGGGTCCGTCGTGGTGGCCTGCTCGCCGAAGTAGTCATACGTCGCCTGCGTCTGGTCGCCGCACGGGTTGATCTGCGTCAGCGAGGCAGCCTGGCCCGACTCCGGGTCAGGCTGCTCGGAGTTCGAGCCCAAGCCGTCCTGGCAGGCCGACACTGGCTGCGCCGGGCGGACCCTCAACGACGTATCCGCCGTCGCCACCAACGTCGCTTACTACAACACCGCAGGAGACGGCGCCGGCTGGAACACCGGATCGGGGGCAGAGATCTCCGCGGCCATCGTCGCCGCCTACTACGCGGTCCTGGCCGCCAGCGGGGACAACCTCGGCACCAGCCCGGCCCAGTACCTCTACACCCACGCGTCGATGCTGACCGACATCACCAGCGGCAGCAATGGGACGTGCTCGGTGACCTACCTGTGCACCGCCGGCACCGGCTACGACGGCCCGACCGGGCTGGGCAGCCTAGCCCCCTCGTCACGCACCGCCAGCGTCTCCGCCACCCCGGCCGTCAACGACCCGATCTTCGGCACCTTCGAGGTGTACGCGATCACCAGCACCGCGACGATGGAAGAGGACGCGTACACCTCTAGCTCAGGCTGGGCAGGATGGAGCAACCGCGGCGCCCCCAGTGGCGTCACGCTCACCGGGACGCCGGGACCCCCTCCCCCATGCACGACGGCATCTTCAACACCACCGAGGTCTACGCCACCGGCACCAGTGGCTACCTCACCGGCACCGCCCACACCCCCAGTACCGGCTGGAAGGCCTGGTACACCGTCAACAGCGGGAGCACCGTCACCGGCAGCCCCGCCGCCATCTACGACCAGGTCACCACCAGCCTGGACATCTGCGCCCTCACCAGCGGCGCCGTCTCGGTAATCTCCTACAAGACCAACTGGGGCTCCTGGAAGAACCTCGGCAGCACCTTAATCGCCCCGTAACGAGCTACAGCCGATGAGTCCCGCGCCAGCAATGCGCGGGACTCAGCAAACCGCTCGCCGTCCTCTGCACGTCAAGTAGTGCATCGTACGGGGGCCGCGTCCGGTGCAGCGCTCGGCATGGCGTCAGTGGGCCTAGGCTACCGGGTTACACAGGCGCGGGCATCCGAGGCGGCGGTCGGCGCGGCCGAGGAAGTCACCGGGCCGCTACGGCAGCAGGGTTCCGGTATGTAGCGTCCGGTGCATGATGTTAGATCGAGAGCTTGAAGCCGATGTGCGACGGGACGAATCCAAGTCGCTCGTAGAACCGGTGAGCGTCGGCCCGCATCTTGTCCGAGGTCAGCTGGATAAGGCTGCATCCCCGTCGGCCTGACTCAGCTACGGCCCATCCGATCATCTGCTCGCCGATCCCCGCACGGCGCGCGGAATGGTGGACTCGCACGGCCTCGATGACCGCCCGTGTTGCCCCACGCCTGGCGAGTCCCGGGATAATCGTGAGCTGGAAGGTGCCGACAATCGCGTCGCCGGAGACTGCCACCATGAGGTACTGGTTCGGGTCGTTGTCAAGACCCGAAAATGCAGCCTGGTACGGAGCCAGATCATCAGGAGACTCTCGCGCCGCGCCAAGTTCGTCATCGGCCAGTAGGTCCACGATGGCTGAGATATCGGTCCGGACAGCCCGTCTAATCTCGATGCCTGACATGCTTCTGGTCCTCTTTCCTCGTCCTCTCGCCCAGCGTACGAGGTCACGCTTGCGACCGACCCTGGCGCCCCTGTCGTGTAAGTAGACAACACCGTTGCATGTCGGGTTGTTCACGCGCACGACAGGCTGGTCAGGCTACTGGAGCCAAACACGGGAGTTGTCTCGGCCTTGCGCGCACGCGCGCACGTCTGTGCGCGGGAACATGCACTTGCACACTTTGCACTGCCGCGCATCGTTACCCTTGGGCAGACGTGAGAGCCTAATGGAGGCGACAGAGAAGAGACCCCCGGCCCGATCGGTCGGGGGGGTCTCGTGCTTGGGTGCCTAGTGCTTGATCGACTTCATGAAGCGTGACCAGTCCGCGGAGCTGACCCGCAGTACTAGCCCCGTGCCGTTGTCCTTCGTGTCCCGTACGGCGATGTGTCCGGGGACGCTGGCGATCTCTACGCAGTTGCCACCCTGCCCACTGCTGTAGCTGGACTTCCGCCAGTTCTCACCGTTCAAGGTCTCTCCTGATTGTTCGCATGAGTGCTACCGAGTCCCAGGGCGACAGCGCCGCCGCCCGGAGCATCCCCATCACTGTAGTGAGGTCGATACCTCCTGCGAGTCTTCGACTAGGCGCCCGCCGCCGAAGCACTCGGTGTAGGCCACGACAGGTTGCCCGAGACGTTCATACAGGTACAGGTGGCCGTCTATGCCCGCGTGGGCCTGCGCAGAGAAGGAAAGAACCTGGAGCACGTATCCGGGCGTATCCGCAGCCTTGATCAGCTTGTCTAGCCTGGCACGGATCAACGCGCGGGCGTACTGCTCTGTCTGGAGAAGGCCAGGAACCGCGCCCAACTCCCACCCGTTGATCTTGGTCGCCTCACGCTCTATCGGCACGATCGGGGCGAACCAGACCGGGAACTCTTCGCGCTGCAGGTCTTCCCAGAGTCGGAGGAACGTACCAGGTGTCTCGACGGCCTCGTCACATCGGGTTGCGAAGTCCTCGGAGGCTCCGCGGTCACCGCGTTCTACATCAGAGATGAACGATCCGCTGTAGCCAAGCTTCTTGCCTAGCTCGGCCTGTGTCCACCCCCTCGCGGTACGGTGCGCCTTCAGCTCTGCTCCGAACCGCTTCTTTGCGCTTGACTCTGCCGGCTCCATGTTCCCTCCGCACCTACCCGACCCGATTCCGCAGCGACACCCTCGACCTGGCCAATCACACTGGGGAGCCATTGTCAATACCCGCCGTACGCCCCGGGTGGCACGCTAACCATACATTCCCGTCTCGTTGCGAACATGGGGCAGGGGCCAAGGTCGAATCAGGGCTATGGACGTGATGAGGGAGTGAAGAGATGAAGCCAGACCAGAAGCCTGAGCCAGAGCCGGAGATCATGGAGCCGGGCGGCCGCATGCACCACCTTGCGGAGAAGATGACTAGCGAGGACCTTGGAGCGGCCTACGCGACGCCCGGGCCACCACTAAATCATCGGTGGATCGAGGCTTAGACCTGGCGCTTTCGACTCCACGTGTCGAAGCCCACGGCCAGGACGACGATTATTCCCTCTGCGATCTGCTGATAGATGGCGTTGATCTGGAGCAGGTCAAATCCGTTTCCTATCAATGCGATGAACATGACACCCAGGACGGTGCGCCAGACAGCACCCTCGCCCCCAAGTATTGAGGTGCCACCGACTACCACGGCGGCTATCACCGCCAAGACTGTCGTCGGGTCGGTCGTTGGCTCCCCGGCACCGATCCTGGATGCCGTAATAGCACCTGCCAGGCCGGCGGCGAACCCACTAAGAACGAAGGTTGCCGCCCGGATCCCAGCAACGTTGATCCCCGATAGCCACGCGGCAAGCGCATTCCCGCCGACGGCGAATACGTGCCTACCGAAGACGCTCCTGGTAAGGATGATCTCCAAGATCACGGCGAATGCGAAAGCAATTATTATGTCATACTGCAGGCCAAGGAAGCGATATCCGGTACTGGCCAGGACGGTGAACCGCTGGTCTGGCACAGTTATCACACCACCACCGGTCACGACTACCGCAACGCCCGCGAATATCAGGTTCGTCGCAAGGGTAGCGATAATTGAATTGATTCGCACTATACCAACCAGGACTGCGTTGATAAGACCGCATACGATTCCGGTGAGCGGACCGGCCAGCAGACCCGCCCAGAAGGTGAGGTGTACGGCGACCACAGCCGAGACGACGGCAGACAGGGTCAGCACAGCGCCTATGGATATATCGAACCCGGCTCCGATGATAACAAATGTACTGGCAGTCGCCAGTATAATAGCGGCCGAATTCTGGTCGAGAAGATTGAGAATGTTAATCGTGGTTAGAAAAGCACTGCTCGTGGCACTCAGCAAGGCAAATAGTGCCACGAAGGTGAAGATGACTGCATACTCGCGGATGCCGCGCGGTGAACGGAGTGCGCGGACCATTCCCTGGAGAGCGCCTGGTTCAGCACGAGCGGCACTACGGCCGGATTCCGCCCTGGTGACTGATTTTGCATCCATGTAAAAGCTTCCCGCGTGGTACGGACGAATTTTCGGGAGTTCCAAGCGCGATTGTCATGACGGCTTCTTCGGTTGCCGTCTGGCTATCGAACTGAGCCACGATCCTGCCGTGACGCATGATGAGTATCCGATGACTAATATGTATAAGCTCCTCAATATCAGACGAGACCATGATGACCGCCACGCCTCGTGCGGCCAGCGACACTAGAAGAGTGTAGATCGCGTGCTTGGCGCCAATATCGACACCGCGAGTCGGCTCATCAGCAATGAGCACCCGCGGTGTCCTGAGTAGCCACTTCGCGAAGAGAACTTTTTGCTGGTTCCCTCCGGAGAGATCACGCACCGGTGCATCAAGGCCGCGCATGCGCACCTCAAGCTGGCCGCAGGCCTCGTCGGCCTCGCGCCGCTCCGAGGAGCGACTAATCAGCCCGGCATGTGCCATATCACTAACATGTGCCATCGTGATATTCTCAAAAATCGGGCGATCGAGATGCAGGCCCGCTTCCTTGCGATCCTCTGGAACCATCACGATCCCCAGTCGGATGGCATGCCGTGGTGAACGGATCGCCGCACGAACTCGGCCGACAAATATCTCACCGCTGTCCGGACGATCGGCACCGAATAGCAAACGCGCAAGTTCCGTACGGCCGCTTCCCGTCAGGCCTGCTAGCCCGATGATTTCTCCTGCCCGCACGTCCAGGTCGGCATCCAGGACAGCCGTGCCACGTGTTAGCCCGCGGGCTGAGAGAACGATATCGGATCCCGGCGGCGGCGGCTGGCGGTCGGGATAAAACAGCCTGGCGGGACGCCCGAGCATCGCCGTGACGAGTGATTCCCGGCTTTCATCGGACGCTGGCGCGGTCCGCACCACTTCGCCGTCCCGCATTACCGTCACGAAATCGGCGACTTCCAGCACCTCGCTCAGAAAATGCGACACGTATATCACCGTGATGCCGTTCTTCCTGAGTCCGCGCACCATGCTGAGAAATGAAATTGTGTCACTCTGGCTCAGCGCCGCGGTCGGCTCGTCCATGACTATCAGCTTCGCGCCGCGCGCGATCGCACGCAGTACCTCGACCTGCTGCTGTTGCGCTAGGGGCAAAGAGCCGACTTCTCTCCACGCCGGGATCCGGAACCCCACGCGGTCGGTCAGTTCCTCGTACCGCGCGACGATTCTCTTCCCTTGAATGAATCCGTACTTGGCTGACTCGATTCCGGAGAAGACATTCTCAATCACCGGACGGCGCGGGACGAGTGCGATCTCCTGCGTTATCATGGCGATACCGTCGGCCTGCGCTTCGCGCGGCGACCTGTACCGGACGCGCCTGCCATCGATTATTAGATCGCCCTTATCTAGCTGCACCACCCCAGCGATGACCTTGCCGAGGGTTGACTTTCCCGCGCCATTCTCTCCGACTAGGGCATGAACCACGCCGCGCGGAATATCGAGGGTGACGCCGCGCAGTGCCTCAACGGCACCGAAAGACTTATCCGCGTTCTGCACACGGACATGAACCGAAGACGTCATGGATTAGTCCGTGTACTCGCCGGGGCCAAACGCGTTTATATTGGATCGCGTTATCAGGCCGTCGTCAGGGAACTTCGAGGCGGGATCAATGCCGACGCCGACGACATGCGATCCGCGGGCCGCCTCCACGCCGTAGATGACGGCGTACTTACCGTTCGCTATAGGCGTTACCGGGGAAAATCCATACCAGGTACCGTCTTTAACACCCGCCACCGCCTGAGTGCTGGCCGACGAGATGCCGATAAATTTCACCTTGCCACCAGTGATCACCTTCTGCGCGCCAACCATGCACTGGTCAGGTCCCACCCAGAGCCTGGCCGAGGGAAATAGCTGCGAGAGATCCTGCGCCGCCTGAATTCCTCCAGCCACGGTGAACGAACACTCACTATTCTGGGACAGCACCTTGATATTAGAATGTCCCGAGATGGCCGAGAGGAAGCCATTTGTCACCCCATGATCATTTGGGATTGACTTGAGGCCCCAGAGATAGACCACATCGCAGGGCGTGATACCTTGGCATGCCTGGACGACGAGCTCACCGGCGCGCTGCCCCTGAACTGGCGCGGTCTGCGTCACATCGGCGACTATCCCTGGCAGTTGAGGCTTGAGCTGAGTAAGGCTCGGGCCGATGGGCTCGTTGACGGTCACTACCTTCATTCCGGCCGCGATGGCCGATTTAACGGCGGACTCAAGCGCCAGATTGTCGAGAGGGTTTATGATGAGAACCTGGTACTTGTCCGAGGCCACAGCATTCTCGACCTCGGAAACCTGAGTGGTCACTGAGTCATTCGCGTCCGCGAAGCTGACCGTGGCGCCGAGCGCCTTGGCCTCCTCCTTGATTCCTGTCTGAGTCCCGACGTCATTGGGATTAGTCAGTTGAGGCGAAGCATAGATGATACTGACTGGCGCGGTAGTGTCGGCCGCGTGCCCGGTGCCGTTCCCCGATGATGCGTTGCCGGAACAGGCAGCTATTCCCAGGAGACACGTGATCATGAGGCCGCCGATGACGATGGCATGACGTGACATTGATAAACTCCTCTCAATTATGCTTTAACACTCGCTCGGCCGGAAGCCTGTCGTTGGCGAATAGCTCCTCGATCCCAGCGCGAATCCTGTAGAAGCAAGAGTCAAGGGTTCCGGCATCGGCGGCGCTGATCGTGAGGTTCGCCATCCTGCACCTGGTCTCAGCCTGGTCTGCCCCGTACCGCGCTACTTCGCTCACGCCTACGACTCCAGGGAACGCGCGGATCACGCGACGAGATACGTGAGAGCGGACGGGGCCACCGAGAGCAGGAAAGGTAGGGTAATACCCCATCGCCCAGGCGGATAGCGGCCGATCACTGATGCCCGGTGCAACGCCAGCGGCGCATTGCAGAGCGGCCCGGACTAGGTCTGTGCCGCCAGCAAGGTTCATCAGCCGGTTCAGGTGGCCGCCCACCCGGCCGTTGACCTCGATGACCACCGGACCTCGCGGGGTCAGGGCGACCTCCGTGTGCGTCACCCGCCACCAGATGCCCAGGGCCGCCAGGCTGCGGTCGACTGCCATGAGCACCCGTTGGCGATCCGCTTGGCCGAGACGGCATGGGACGACGTCACCCGTTCCCCTGATCGTGTCCGAGCCATCGTCACCGACCCGGCGATGGACGGTTACCGGGACCTTATCGACGATCGCGACATGTCGCCGAGCATCTGCCGTGCACACGGATTCGACCGACACGAACCCGGCCAGGTGCGATGCTCCGGACGGATGCGCGATCATGGGAAACCGCTCCTCCAGGATCAGGCCGTCCCACCGCTTACGGGTCCGCGCCTGATGCAGGACGTCGTCCTCGTCAAGGACAAATGCCACCCCGGTCCCACCGGTGGCACGGCGGGGCTTGAGCACGGCGGGCATGCCTATCAGGTCGATTCCGCGATGGAACGCCGCTTCTGAGTCCACCGCGGTCGCTGGAACGGAGATATCGGCCGGAATGCGTTCTCGCTGGGTGAGCTTGTCCCAGGGATGATCCACGTCGCTGGCACCGGGCCATCCCAACAGCCGCAGCACTTCGTCGACCCGGTCCAGCTCCAGATCGTGGAACGTGGTCAGGCCAGTTACCCCGAGCCGGCCGCATACGTCCGGAAGGGGGTCCTGTACGACCTGGGTCAGGAAGCCTTCGCTAGCCGCGGCGAGGATCCCCGGCTGCACTGCCGCCTCGTCGGGAACCAGGATGACCGGTTCGCATACCCCGGCTGCGGCCTGGTGAATGTCGTGGAGACTGGCGGCACCACCGGGCCGGTACACGACCGCGACGCGGGGAAGGGTCATCGCGCGCCATTCGTCTCGAGGACCCGGTGACCGGGACCCGGCGGAGCTTGAAGGCCGGACAGGCGCAAGTTCCGGACGCCAGGGACAAGCGCGGTGCCAGCGCATGCGACGGCCACCAGTAGTGCCGTGCCTGTCAGCGGCACCGCGGGACCCCAGGCGCTGGCCGCGAGCGGTGCACAGATGAGCGCCACCGGCTGCGCGGCGAGCGAGGTGAGCCAGTCGTACGAACTGACTCTCGCCAGCGCATCCGGCGGGATCGCGGCCTGTACCGTGGTGCTCCAGATCGGGTTGAGGAAGCCCATCGCGCCCCATGACAGCCCGTAGCTGGCGATGAGGATGGGCGCGGGCATCCACAGGGCGAACATCACCTGGGGCACGGCGCACAGGGCCAGAACCAGGTTTCCAGCGAGAATGGGCCGCTCAGGGCGGCACCGCGAGGAAAGCAGCGACCCTACGAGCAGCCCGGTCCCGCCCGCCTCGATCACGGCCGCCCATATGACCTGTCCGCCGTGGTGCCTTGACGCCAGCAACGGCCCGAGGGTGACCAGCACGATGTCAGCGAAGTTGACCGACGCGTGCGCGATTAGGCTGCTCCAGTACCAGTCCCTGCGACGGACTTCGTCCCACCCGACGACCAGGTCGTGCCGGAGGGACCGGGGCGTGGCCGTGATCCTGGTGATCCGGGTCTTCACCAAGGTGACGGCACCGATCGCGAAGGCCGCGGAGTCTAGGACGAACACCCAGCCCGCCCCGACTGTCAGCACTAGGATCCCGGCCAGCACGGGCCGAGCAGCTGTGACGTGCTGCGCCCCGCACCGATAAGGGAGTTGGCCTGATGACGCATGCCTTCCTTGGCGACACCACCCGCGACCAGCGGCGAGAGACCGCACAGTGAGACCGCCGAGGCCGCACCGGCAAGGAGCTCCGAACCGCCGATGGCCGCGATATCTGGATGCCCAGACAGCAGTTGCGCCGCCACGAATGCCTGGACCGCGCACCGCGCCAGATCGGCGAGCATCACGGCTATCCGGACGTTATACCGGTCCAGCAGCACGCCCGCCAGTGGCAGCAACCCGAGCCGGGCGCCGACCGCGCACAGCAGCACCAGCGCCAGGTCCTCGGCCGAACCGGTAACCTTGATAATCGCCAGGCTCAGCGCGACGGGCATCATCGAGTCGCTGAGCGACGAGGCCGTCCTGCCAAGGAGCAGACCGCGGAACGACGGGTCACGCAGCGGGTGATCCGGGTCTAGCTTCCTCATGGGTGCGCCACCGCGCGGGCAAGGCCGGCGATGGTTGGGTGCTCGAACAGCATGGCGACGCTGATCATGATGCCCGCGGCCCTCGCCTCGGCGATCAGCTCCGTGGCGAGGATGGAGTCTCCGCCCGCGGCGAAGAAATTCTCGTCGACGTCAACGGAATCCATTTCCAGAAGTTCCGCCCAGATGTCGGCGAGCCGGTCTTCGATCTGGCCGCGCGGATGGGTGCTCTCAGCCGTGGATTCAGGCGTTGTCCGCCTCGACAGCATGGCCTCGTCGAGCTTCCCGTTTGCCGTCATCGGGAACTCGTGCACGGCCACGAACGAGGCCGGGATCATGTAGTCAGGCAGCCGGGCAGTCACCCAGGCGCGCAGTTCGGCCGTGGTCGGGCCGGAACCGGAACGCGGTATCCAGTAGCACGCGAGCCGCTGGTCGCCAGGCCCCGTCACCACGACAGCGTCACTGACGCCCGGGTGCGAACGGAAGGTTGCCTCGATCTCACCGGGCTCGATGCGGAAGCCACGCAGCTGGATCTGGCGATCGGCCCGGCCGCAGAAGATCAGCTGGCCATTCGCGTCGATCTCGGCTAGGTCGCCGCTGCGGTACATCACCGACCCCTCGGGACCGAAGGGATCTTTCACGAAACGCTGAGCGGTAAGGTCGGGGCGGTTGTGATAGCCCCTGCTCACCCCGGCACCAGCGACGAACATCTCGCCGACCTGGCCCGGGGCTACCGGCCTTAGCTCCTCGTCCAGTATGTGCACGCGCAGGTCCGCGAGAGGCCGCCCGATGAGGCTGTCGGTACGCACGAGGTCATGGGCGCCGAGCTGACAAAGGGTCACGTGAACGGTCGTTTCGGTAATACCGTACATGTTGACGAGCCGTGGACTCGTGTCGCCGTAGTGCTCGACCCAGCCCCGCAGCATGGGCGGATCGAGCTTCTCCCCGCCGAACACGACAAACCGGAGGCTGGTCGGCGGGAACCCGGCCGTCTCCACCGCCCGAAGCAACTGACGGAAGGCCGTCGGCGTCTGGCTCAGCATGGTCACCCGCTCGGCCACTAGTAGTCTCAGGAACGCGTCCGGGTCGCGGCTTACCACGTACGGGACGATGACTAGGCGTCCGCCGGCCAGCAGCGCGCCCCAGATCTCCCAGACCGAGAAATCGAAGGATACCGAGTGGAAAACGCTCCACACATCTCGCTCAGAGAAGCCGAACTCAGGCCGGGTGACGGAGAACAGCCGCTCGACATTAGCGTGCGTGACCACCACGCCCTTTGGCTGGCCTGTGGAACCTGACGTGTAAATCACGTACGCGACGTTGTCCGGCGTCGCCGCCGATGCCGGGGCGCTATCCGGTTCGTCCATGAGGGACTCATCGTCCGGCCTGACCGACACGGCACCCGCGACCTCCTCTCCGACCACCAGTGCGCATCCCGCGTCGGCAGCCACCGTTCGCAGGCGGTCGGCGGGATATTGCGGATCGAGCGGCAGGTATCCGCTCCCTGCCTTCAGGATCGCCAGCATGCCGACAATGAGATCAGCTGAGCGTGGTACGCACAACCCGACCAGGGTCTCCGGACCAGCCCCGAGCTCCACCAGTCGGTGCGCGAGACGATTGGATTGGCGGTCCAGCTCAGCGTAGGTCAGCGTCCTGCCGCCGTCGGATATAGCCACCCGCCCTGGCCAGCGGTAGGCGACCTCGCTGAATGCATGGTGCAGGCACCGGCGGCCCGCCTTCGCGTCCTGCGGACGTGAGGAGACCAGGGTCGGACTCGTCTCCACTTGATCAGGCCCCTTCTAGGTGAGTGTGAGAACGGATCGAATCTGCAAGCTCGCTGACGAGACGCTGCAAGAACAATCGGGTCGGCTTTCCCGGAAAGTGCTCAGGATTGAACAGGGCGCCCAGCCGAAGCTGCCCATCAGGTCCGGGGAGCACGACGACATGCAGGCCGTCGATGTCACCCTTTTTCGTGCGTTCGGGGACCCGCTCGGAATACATCCCGCCGATGTCGTGCGGTACATAGTTCACGACGAGCTGCATTCTCCTGCGCTCCGGCGGAACGTCTAGTCGCGGGTCAGGCAGGCATGCCTGTCGGATGTAGTCCAGCGGAGTGGTCTGGAACTCCAATACCTCTGCCCAGACCTTGCGGACAGTCGCGAGTGCCTGACTCGGGTCATGAAGTCCGGGAGAGGCGAGGCGGACGGGTACCGAGTCCGCGAACCAGCCCAGCGTCTTGCCATAGCCCGGCGGACGGCCGTTGACGATAACTCTCAGGGTGATATCGTCGGTTCCCGCTGCCGCGGCAACCGAAGCGGCGATGCTCGCAAAGATCAGCACGAATGGCGTCAGGCCCAGGTGCCGCGCCGCACTCCGGATAAGTTCTGACGACACCGGAATCGGCAGGTTGATCGAACTAACCTCGCTCTTGAGGAGCCGGGCTGGCACGGTCGTGAACGGTAGCGCGGTGGGCCGGTCAGCCGAGGTCCCGTCCAGATGCCGGGACCAGAACTCGGGTGCGGCGCCAGTCGATCCGCCTCCCGGCATAGGGAACTGTGAGCGTTGTGACTGCACCCAGTCGCGATACCGGCCACGACCGCGGGGCCTGGGAGCGCCCGCATCGCGAGTCAGTTCCTGCTCCATGACCTGCATGCTGCGGGCATCGGTCACGAAGTGGTCGAGGACCACGCATGCGCTCCGGGCCGGCTCGCCTTGCTCGTCGGTGTAACTGAAGACAGTGAACTCCCACAGCGGCCTGCCGTCGCGTTCGAAGGTCCGGGCGGCGGCCTGCCCGGCGAGCGCGAGCATTTCTTCGGCGCATCCGGCTCGCTGACGCCGAAACGGGATCTCGATGGCCGGAGCGTAGCCGACGGTGGCACCCCTGTCCAGCGTCCCTGTGGCAATGCGCAGGGCCTCTTCATCTCGTACGATTTCGGCCAGCCTGGCCAGCAACAGGTCGTCGGAGATGACGGACGGGACCGGGAACAGGTGAGAGATGGCGCCGTACAGGCCGTGGATACCCTCGTCCCTGAGCCGGACGGCCTGCTGCCACGACGCCAGGCCCTCCACTATTTGCCGGATGCCGGTCATCAGTAGAGCCCGACGGAATCTTTCTCGTACGTCTTGCGCACGATCTCTGTCAGGAAATCCTCCTCCTCCTCGAATTTGGTCCGGCGCCAGGTCGGCGTGACCCCTGCTATATCAACCTTATATCGGACCGGAGGATTGGCGGCATGCAAATCGCCCTGGATCTCCGCCGCAGACTCCATTATCTCGCCCTTCCCGAAAATGTTGAAAGTGGGCAATAGAAACTTCCCAGGTGGCCAAATTCTCCTGGAAGGCCAACTTATTGTTGAGACCGCGCGTCAGCGATGCAATCGCGTCGCTTTTGCTCTGAAGATGACCGGGCCTGGTGATCCCTGACCAGCGAATGTCCTCATGAGTCCTAATTTAAGAGCATTGCCATGTCCGCACGAGTCAGCCTTTTTGTCGTCGGCCATCTTGCTGCCGACAAAATTGCCGCCTTGCCCGGGGAGCGGCCTCGTGCTACGGTGGAAGCTTCAAGGACTGGAAGTCCAGGTGCTGTCGGCTGACGCCCTTCCTAAAATCCAAACAGGGGATCCTAAGTCTTCAATCCCTGTGGTATCGAGGTAGTCGAGTTCCAGCCGGTCTTCGCGTAGCCGTTCGGCCAGCTCCAGCTTGGTACGGGTCGTCCGTCCCGCCTCGCCGTACTTGCGCTTGACCCGTTCCAGGTAGGCGCGTGCGGTGCCGTAAGCCACCCCGGCCTGACGAGCGGCGGCGTGCAAAGTGCTGCCCTGGGCATAGGCCACCAGGATCGCCTGCTCCTGAGGAGACAGCCGGGGGCGGGCGGGCCTGCGGTCCTGGCTCAGGATGAAGGCGAGTTCCGGAGTCAGGGCGGTGGCCCCGGCGGCGACTTCGCGTATCGCGGCCGCGAGCGTGTCCAGGTCGTGATCCTTGGTTATATAGCCCGCGGCACCTGCCTTGATGGTGGCAAGCACGTGCTCAGGGTCCGGGACGACGGAAACCATCAGCACCCGGTAGCCTGCGGCACACAAGCGGGCCACATTGTCGACCGGGACGCTGTGATCGCGCAGGTTGAGGTCTAGCAACACCATCTGGGCGTCGACGGGTGTGGCGAGGAACGCATCGAGTGTCGTGGCGACCCGTACTACGCGCACGTCGGACAGCGGGCGAAACCACGCCTGCAGGCCATCAAGAAGCATCTTGTCGTCATCGATCATGCCGATGCTGATTACTTCGGCCATCTCAGCACCACGGTCGTGCCTTCGCCGATCTCGCTGTCCACTTCGCTGGTCCCTCTCACCCGTGCCATGCGCGCCGCAATCGAGTGGTTCAGGCCGTGGCCGGGGGTGAGCGACCTCAGGTCGAACCCCTTCCCGCGGTCTACGATGGTTACCCTAACGCCGCCACCGGCCCCCGCCGAAGCGGTCACCCACGCTTCATTGGTTCCGGCATGATTGGCGACGTTGTTCAGTGCCTCCCGGCATGCGCTGGTTAGCGCGGCGACCACCTCCGGGGGCACCAGTTCGGGTATGCCGGCGGTTTGGCAGTGCACCCGCAGGCCGAGCGCGGCCTGGTGACGGGCGGCCAGTGCCAACTCGATCGTCAGGCTCCGGAGTGGCTCCGCGTCGCATGAGATCATGTTGCGGATCAAGTCGGCCTCGGCCGCACACCGCTGCCGGACCTCCCGGCTGCATTCGACCCCGCGCGCGATCGCATTCAGTGTGGACAGGACCGTGTCATGCAGGATGCTGTACTGCAGCTTGCGCTCCTCGTAGCGCGCCTGCTGAATGGCGGCCTGCTCCCGTGCCTGAAGTCTCACCGCCCTGGTGGATGCGCTTATCCGCGCGTTGGTCATGAGCTGGTTTGACACCATGCTCATGACGACGCTGAAGCCGATCAGCGACAGCACGCTGCCAGCGGCCGAGGCGATGATCGACCCGCCTCGCAGTTCCGGCTGCACGCCGACGAGGTAGGAGATGATGAGGAGCGTATTGGCGGCAATTACCCGCCGCGGCCACCAGGCGACCGCGGTGGAGATCGCGGCACCGATAGCGGGATATACGGCGGAGTTACTCCAGCTCGTACCAGCGTTGGCCGCCCATCCCCGGCCTGCAAGCACTATGCAGACCGAGGCCACCAGCACATCCGTCAGTATCACCCAGTCAGGCAGCGTCTTGGTGCGGAGCGCGCGAATGGCAAAGAGCAGCGACCATGTCGTCTGTATGCAGAAACTGAGGATGGTCAGCGGCGGACTTGCCATCTTGAAGTTTGCGTCGATCATCAGCGTGATTGACCAGGCAAGGATCTGGACTAGGCGGGTTCCGGCAAGCAGATTTATGAGCAAGGCGAACGTCCGCGCCGGAGCATCCGCCGCTTCCTCGTCCAATGGAATTACGCTATCCAGCGGATCCGGCCTTTTACCTTTAAATACTCTCGCGCCACTTCCGTATCGACGTGCTCGTGTCAGGTTCAATTCCTGGTCGCCGGCGCTCTCAGATCCCTGCCGACCATGACTGACGCGTGGCGCTGCATGGTCCACAATCGTATCCGTCGCCCCAGCCAAAGTCTACAAACGCGTCCATTCAAGGGGGCGCGCCGGCGCCAGGCCAGCAAGTAGGCGAAGCTGCACCGTTGCCGACCCACGGCATCGGCGGGGCGGGGCGGTGCGAGTAGGAGGATCGCGCACTGCGGGGACCGCTGGGGTGGGCGAGGATTGCCTCGCCCGGCCCCAGCGCCCGTTGACCGTGGCGTGGACATCGCCGTGATCCGCGGGAAAAGACTACTCGGATACGGCGTTCAGCTCGGCGAACTGCTCGTCGGTCAGCTCGATGGCGGCGCCGGCGATGTTGTCCTCGAGGTGGCCGACCGTCGAGGTGCCCGGGATCGGCAGCATGACAGGCGAGCGCCTCAGCAGCCAGGCAAGAGCCAGCTGCGACGGGGTCGCGCCGTGCGCGGCGGCCAGCTTCGCCAGCGGGCTGCCCGCGCCTGCCAGTGCACCGGTGGCCAGCGGGAACCACGGGATGAACGCGATGTCATTGGCGGTCGCGTAGTCGAGCAGGGACTCGGCGGAGCGGTTGACGAGGTTGAACAGGTTCTGCACGGAGACGATCGGGGCGATCTCCTGCGCAGCCCGCAGTTGGTCCACGGTGACCTCGGACAGGCCGATGTGGCGGATCTTCCCCTCGTCCTGGAGGCTCTTCAGCTCGCCGACCTGGTCCTCGAGCGGGACCGCCGGGTCGATGCGGTGGAGCTGGAACAGGTCGATGCGGTCGAGGCCGAGGTTGCGCAGGCTCAGCTCAGCCTGCTGCCGCAGGTACTCCGGGCGGCCGACCGGCGTCCACCGGCCCGGACCCTGACGTGTCAGCCCCGCCTTGGTGGCGATGACCAGGTCGTCTGCGTACGGGTGCAGCGCCTTCTTGATGAGCTGCTCGGCCACGACGGGGCCGTAGCTGTCGGCGGTGTCGATGAAGTTCACGCCAAGCTCGACAGCACGGCGCAGCACGCGCAGCGCCTCGGCCGGGTCCTTCGGGTCACCCCAGACTCCAGAGCCTGTCAGCTGCATCGCGCCGTAGCCCAGACGGTTGACCGTGAGATCCCCACCGAGGGCGAAGGTGCCCGCCGCGCTGGCGGGAGAACGGGTGGTGGTCATGAGAGACCCTCTCCATGAAGTGAACTAAACGTTCAGTTTCGATAGGTCGGCGCCACCGCTCAAACTCGGGCCGCGCACCGCAGTGCGGCGCGCCGACACCCTGGCGGCGATCGTGGCTGGCTACCCGAGGTACGTGCCGGAAACCTCATCCACATCACGCGCCCCGGCGCGCAACCGCGGTGACAGCTGCTGACGGTAATGGGCCCCGGTCGCGTGGACGGCCGCGGCGCGGATTGCCGCGCGCAGGGCGGCGCCGTCCTCGCGGCTGGTGCGGACTTCCAGGATGCGCAAGCCTGTTCCGGCCAGGGCCTTTGCCAGGTCCTCCGGTGTGTCACCCCTCGTATAAGGGATGCCGAACGAGCCCGCCAGC